>JBGAHD010000002.1:0-1259412 GCA_044226395.1 Ahniellaceae bacterium | reverse complement strand
AGCGTCCCAAATCAAGAACTACTGTATTACTACTGAGGTTCTTACTTGGAGCGCCTATTTTCTGTGGACGATCACTCGTCCATCAGGCGCCCACACAAGTCACCTGCGCACACTGTCAAAGATCTTTCCTCGTCTCGGACATTTCGTCCAACCGCCAAAGGCGTCGAGGGAGCCGCGCATTATAGGGCCGTTTTCGTGGACGTCAACACCGTCCGTGAAATTATTTTCGGCCCCACATGTCGGGGGCGCGCATCTTAGTCGGGTCCTCGCCGCAGGGGAAGCCCCCGCGAGGACTAAAATGCGCTCGAGGAAACCTAATGGAAACACTTTCTATCGCCACCGCCGAAAATCACGCGTCTCGCGCCGATCTGTCGACCCTGGCGGATCAGTGCGTGATGTGCGGACTGTGCTTGCCGCATTGCCCGACGTACCGCGTGGAGCGCGTGGAGTCCTCGTCGCCGCGCGGTCGCGTCGCGTTGATGAAGATGCTGGCGGCGGCGCGCGAATTCAATGTCGACGAAGAGACGACGTCGCGCCTCGATGCCTGCATCGTGTGCGGCGCGTGCGAGGGCGTGTGCCCTAGCAAGGTGCGCTATGTCGAGCTGATCACGCGTACGCGCGCGCGGCTCGCCGAAAACGGCGCGCGCGCATCGCGGATGGCGCGCGCGAGCACATGGTTGCTGCGTCGACCACGCCTGATGCGTGTTCTTCGTCGTTTCGCGCGCATCTGGCCGGCGCGATTGACGCCGCGACGTTGGCGCGCGCTGCGCGAAGTCGCGGTCGCGATTCCCCCGGTCGCGGCAAGCGCTTCGCTCAAGACTGAGATCGCCGCGACATCGTCAGCGCAACCGACGCGCAAGGCACTGGCCTTCCTCGGCTGCGCCGGCGCGAGCATCGAGCGCGACACGTGGCTGGCCGCGCGCGAAGTCCTCGCCACGCGCGGTGTCATGCTCGAGTTCGCGCGGAAGGATCTCTGCTGTGGCGCGATCGAACTGCACGCTGGCAATGTCACTGCTGCTCACAATGACGCGGAACGCGCGCGCGCGGCATTGCACGCGCGCGAAGCGGACTGGCTCGTGCATTCGAGCAGCGGCTGCCATCGCGCGATCGCGGGGCTCGCAGTCGCCACGACCGGTCCGACGCGCGAGCTTTCCAGCTTGCTCGCTGAAATCCTTCGCGATTCACCGCCATCCGCATCAAAACCCCTGCACGTCGCGCTGCATCTGCCGTGCACGCACCGCGGACTCGACGGCCAAGCGCCACTCGAAGCCCTGCTGCGCGCCATGCCCGGCGTGCGCGTGTCGCGCCTGCCATCGCAGCCGACGTGTTGCGGCGCGGGTGGGCGCTATTTCATCGATCATGGCGACATCGCCACGTCTTTGCGCGATGAGCTCGTCGCCGCCATCTCGGCCTTGAGGCCGGATCGCGTGCTGACGACCAACCCGGGCTGCCGACTGCAACTGCAGGCCGGCGTCACGGCCGCGGGACTGGACGTGCCCGTCATCCATCCGGTTTCGTTTCTGCTCGAGGTGATTCGATCATGACCCGCATCTATCAGACCCCGGCGCGCGACCCCATCGATCGTGCCCTGCTCGGCATCGAGCATGCGTTGCGCACCTGCTTCGGCCCCGCGCCGGTGTCGCGCTCGCCTTACCCCGCGACCCAAGTCGAAGACGGCGAACTCGACGAGGCGCAACGTCGCCATGGCGCCGGCCTCATGCGCATCAATCACGCCGGCGAAGTCTGCGCGCAGGCGCTCTACCTGGGCCAGGCGGCGGTGACGCGCGACGACGCGCTGCGCGCGCATCTGCTCGAGGCCGCGCGCGAGGAATCAGATCATCTGGCGTGGTGCGCCGAACGCCTGGAGGAACTCGACAGCGGCCCGAGCAAGCTCAACGCGCTGTGGTACGCCGGGTCCTTCGCGATTGGCGCGCTCGCCGGCGCCGCTGGCGATTCGGTGAGCCTGGGCTTCATCGTCGAAACGGAGAATCAGGTCGAAGCTCACCTGGGCGATCATCTCGAGCGCCTGCCCGAGCCCGATCAGCGCAGCCGCGCCATCGTGCGCCAGATGCAGCTGGAAGAAGTGCGCCACGCCGAGCAGGCGCGCGACGCCGGCGCGATCACCCTGCCCTCGCCCGTGCCCACGCTGATGGCGGCGACGGCGCGCCTGATGAAGTGGGCCGCTTACCGTTTCTGAGGGGCCGAAAACGCGAAGGCCGCGTCGGGGACGCGGCCTTCGGTCGGCGAACGCGACGCGGCTGGCTCAGCCGAGATTGCGGCCGTGGAAGAGTTCCTCGATCTCGCGCTTGAGCACGGCCTCGATGCGCTGACGATCCTTGAACCCCAGGTCATTGGCCTGGGCTTCGAACAGGTAAGTGTCGAGGTCGAACTCCTTCACGTGCATCTTCGTGTGAAAGATGTTCTCTTGATACACGTTGACGTCGAACATCTCGTACTTCTGCTTGATGTGCTTGGCCAAGTAATCCTGGATCGAGTTGATCCGGTGATCGATGTAATGCTTGCGGCCCTTCACGTCGCGGGTGAAGCCGCGTACGCGGTAGTCCATGATCACGATGTCGGACTCGAAGCTGTCGATCAGGAAATTCAGCGCTTTCAGCGGCGAAATGACGCCGCAGGTGGCCACGTCGATGTCCGCGCGGAAGGTCGAGATGCCATTGACGGGATGGCTCTCGGGATAGGTGTGAACCGTGATGTGGCTCTTGTCCAGATGCGCGAGCACGGTCTCGGGGATCATGTCCTTGCCGAGCTTCTCCGCGATCGGCTGCTCGGAGATCAAGATCGTCACCGAGGCGCCCTGCGGATCGTAGTCCTGGCGCGCGACATTGAGAATGTTCGCGCCGATGCGCTCGGACACGTCGGTCAGGATCTGAGTCAGACGCTCGGCGTTGTACGCCTCGTCGATGTACTCGATGTAACGATCGCGCTGCTCGGCCGTGACCGCGTAGCAAAGGTCATAGATGTTGAAACTCAGCGCCTTGGTGAGGTTGTTGAAACCCTGCAGTTCGAGTCTGGGCAGCGGCTTGACCACGTTCGACACCTCCGGCGGCGAGAATCGTGAAGGGGCGCGGATTATGAAGCAATTTCGGGGTACCGCAAGTGACAGGCGCCGCCATCCGGAAAAGCGCGTCGGCTCGACCCCGCCACGGCGCCAGGTGGCGGAAGCGTCGAGCACGCGACCCAGGCGAGAGGTCGGCGCGCGTCGACCCCCGCGCTAGATAGTTTGAAAAACGCCCGGTCTCGGCCTATAAAGTCGGATAGCGACGTCCCAAGGGCCCCGGAATGACCAGCAGCATCGCCGAACGCTTCCAACCGCAACTGGAAGCGCCCCACCGTGACCATACCCCTGGTTCGCTGGCCTTCACGGCCAACACGCTGGAGCGCTTCCTGTCGGCATGCCATCGTCGGCGCTACCCGTCGAAGACGGCGATCTTTCGACCGGGTGACGGCGCCAGCATCCTGTACTACATCGTCGAGGGCTCGCTGACCGTGTCGAGCGAGGACGAGAACGGCCGCGAACTGATCCTGGCCTATCTCAACCGCGGCGAGTTCATCGGCGAGATGGGCCTGTTCATCGAACCCCAACGACGCGAGGTGATGGTGCGCAGCCGCACCGCCTGCGAGCTGGCCGAGATCAGTTACGAGCGCCTGTTCAACCTGTTCGACACCAATCTCAAGGATGAATGCCCGCGCATTCTGTTCGCGATCGGCTCGCAACTGACCCATCGTCTGTTGCAGACCTCGCGCAAGGTCTCGCGCCTGGCCTTCATGGACGTGACCAGCCGAGTCACGCGCACCTTGCTCGATCTGTGCGAGGAACCCGACGCGCTGTCGCACCCGCAAGGCACGCAGATCCGCATTTCTCGCCAGGAGATCAGCCGCATCGTCGGTTGCTCGCGCGAGATGGTCGGTCGCGTGCTCAAGCAGCTCGAGGAAGCGGCCAAGATTTCGGTCAAGGGCAAGACCATCGTGGTGTTCGGCACGCGATGAGCGAGCACGCCGGACATTCGACGCCGGTGCGCGCCCTATTGCGCGACGCCGTGCCCAGCGATGCCGGTGCAGTGAGTCAGTTGCTCGGCGAGCTCGGCTATCCGTGCACGCGCGAGGAAGCCGCGATCCGCGTCGGTCAGATGGCGCTGGATGATTCGCAAAGTCTCATCGTGGCCGATGCCCATGGCGAGATCCGTGGCCTGCTGGCCCTGGATTTCATGTTCTACCTGCCGCTGGGTCGCACGACCTGCCGCATCACTGCCTTGATCGTTGGGGCCGCGCATCGCGGCAGCGGCATCGGGCGCGAGCTGGTGCGCGAAGCCGAATCGCGCGCGCGTCGTCACGGCGCGGCGCGCATCGAGGTGGTCAGCGCCGATCACCGCGAGGCCGCGCACGCCTTCTATCGCAATTGCGGCTACGCCGACACCTCGCTGCGCTTCGTCAAGCGCCTGGGCGACGCCTGACGGTTTTCGCGCGGTTTTTCGCGGCTACTCGAGGCCGCGGCGGCGACTTCTTCGACGATTCCGATTTGGCTTTCGCGGCTCGCGCGATGCTCGCGCGGGGTGGCGTCGTCTTGGCCTCGGGATCGCGCCAGATCATGTACACATCGCTGCGCTGATAGTGCGAGCCGGGCTTGGGTCCGGGTTGATGCTCGAAGCCCAGCGCTTCGTACAAGCGCAAGGCCGGACCGAGCTTGGTGCTCGATTCCAGGAACAGCGTGCGACCGCGGCGACGACGGAATTCAGCGATCGCCGCTTCGAGCAGCGCGCGACCAATGCCCAGGCCGCGACGTTCCTCGATCACCGCCATCTTGGTGAGTTCATAAACGCCGGGCGCCTCGAGCTTGAGCGCGCAGGTGCCCACGACCTCGTCGCCGAGCAGCGCGAACAGCACGGCGCCGCCTGGCGCGATGATTTCCTCCTCGGGCCGCGACAGCACGCGGTGATCGATGGCTTCGAGGTAGAAATACTTGCGCAGCCAATCAGCGTTGAGGTCGTAGAAGTGCTGACGCAACTCCGGCCGAAACGGCACGACGCGCAGCGCCTCCGCGTCGTAACGCGTCAGACGATCGAGAATGCGCGGCGCGATCGGCGCCCGCGCCAGGCGCTGTTCGAAGGCATCGAGCGCGCGCAGCAGATCGTGCCCGGCCGCCGCGAGATCGGCATGCACTTCGTCGGCCACGCCACGCCACACGGCCTTGAGTCGACGCACTTCGATCTGCGCGCGCGGGGTCAGCGCCAGCAACGAACGACGGCTGTCGGCCGGGTCCTTGCGTCGCGCGATCCAGCCGGTCTTGAGTAGGCGCTCGGCGAGCTGGCTCACGGCCGAGTGACTCTGGCCGATCTCGCGCGCGACATCGGTGACCGCGGTCGGCCCGCGATCGTGCAGCAGGCGCACGACTGGAAACCAGCGCGACTCGAACTTCAGGCCACGCGCGCCATAGACCGCGTCGGAGGCGTCGTACAACGCGTCGGACAAGGCCTTGAGTCGACTGCCCAGGGCCAGGCCACGCCAGGCTTGCAGTTGCATGGGGATTTCCGTCAGTACTTACGCAATGACCGACATATTGCCCCACGCATTGGCGCCGGGGCAAGTCCCGACGAAGAACTCAGGAGAACAATCGCGCCAGTTCCACCCCGGGATCGGGCGCGCGCATGAAGGCTTCGCCGACCAGGAAGGCGTGCACCTCGGCCGCGCGCAGGCGCGCCACGTCAGCGGGCGTGGCGATGCCGCTTTCGGTCACCAGCAGTCGCTCGGGGCCGATGCGGTCGCGCAGCGACAGCGTGGTGTCGAGACTCACGTCGAAGGTGCGCAGATTGCGGTTGTTGATGCCGATCAGGCTGGCCGGCGTGGCCAGGGCGCGATCGAGTTCCTCGGCGTCGTGCACTTCCACCAGCACGTCCATGCCGAGTTCGAGCGCGAGGCCCGACAACTCCGCCAAGGCCGCGTCACCGAGCGCGGCGACGATCAGCAGAATGCAGTCGGCGCCGAGCACGCGCGCCTCGTACACCTGATAGGCGTCGATGATGAAATCCTTGCGCAGCACCGGCAGCTCGCAGGCGGCGCGCGCGGCGACGAGATAATCCTCGTGGCCCTGAAAGAAGTCGCGATCGGTCAGCACCGACAAGCAGGCCGCGCCGCCGGCCGCGTAGCTGCGCGCGATCGCGGGCGGATCGAAGTCGGGGCGCATCACGCCCTTGGACGGCGAGGCCTTCTTGACCTCGGCGATCACCGCGGCCTGACCGCGTTCGATGCGCGCGCGCAGCGCTTGCTCGAAGCCGCGCGGCGGTGAGGCGCCTTCGACGCGCGCCGACAGCGCGCGCAACGATTCGCGCGCGGAACGCTCGCGGATCTCCTCGACCTTGCGCGCGAGGATGCGTTTCAGAATATCCGTCACGACGCGGCCGCCAGTTGCTGGGTCAACGCGACGAAGGCATCGAGCCGCGCGCGCGCCGCGCCCGAGGCCAAGGCCTCGCGCGCCCGCGTCACGCCATCGGCGATGCGATCGACCACGCCCGCGGTGTACAGCGCGGCGCCGGCATTGAGCACCACGATCTCGCGCGCGGGGCCCGGCGTATCGGCCAGCACTTCGAGCACGCGCGCGCGCGATTGCGCGGGATCTTCCACGCGCAGCGTATCGGCGCCGGCGCGGGCGAAGCCGAGCAATTGCGGATCGAGTTCGTATTCGCGCACCTCGCCATCGCGCAGCTCGCCGACCAGGGTCGGCGCGCCGAGCGTGATCTCGTCCATGCCATCGAGTCCGTGCACGACCAGCGCATGCTGCGCGCCCAGGCGCTGCAACACGCGCACCTGGATGCCGACCAGATCGCGATGGAACACGCCCATCAAAATGTTCGGCGCGCCGGCGGGATTGGTCAGCGGCCCGAGGATGTTGAACAAGGTGCGCACGCCCATCTCGCGGCGCACCGGCGCGACGTTCTTCATCGCTTGATGATGGTTGGGCGCGAACATGAAACCGATGCCGATCTCGGTCAGGCAGCGCGCCACGGCGGCAGGCGCCAGATCGATGCGCGCGCCCAGGGCCTCGAGCACGTCGGCGCTGCCTGACTTCGACGACACGCTGCGATTGCCGTGCTTGGCCACGCGCGCGCCGGCGGCCGCGGCCACGAACATCGCGGCCGTGGAAATGTTGAAGGTGCTGGCGCCATCGCCGCCGGTGCCGACGATGTCGACGAAGTTCGCGAGACCCGGCAACTCGACCTTGACCGCCAGCTCGCGCATCACGCGCGCGGCGCCGGTGATTTCGCCGATGGTTTCTTTCTTCACCCGCAGGCCCGTGAGGATGGCCGCGGTCATCAGCGGCGAGACCTCGCCGCGCATGATCTGGCGCATCAGATCGATCATCTCGTCGACGAAGATCTCGCGATGTTCGATCGTGCGCTGCAAGGCTTCCTGGGGCGTGAACGGCATGACGATCCCTCTCAGGCCGCGCGACGCGGCGCCGTGACGAAGTTGCGCAGCAAGTCCTTGCCGGCCGCGGTCAGGATGGATTCGGGATGAAATTGCACGCCCTCGACCGCGAGGGTCTTGTGACGCAGGCCCATGATCTCGTCGAAGCCGCCATCGGCGTGCTGCGTCCAGGCGGTGATTTCCAGGCACTCGGGCAGCGAGGCGCGCTCGACCACCAGTGAGTGATAGCGCGTCGCTTCGAACGGCTGAGGCAAGCCCGCGAACACGCCCCGGCCCGCGTGATGAATCATCGAGGTCTTGCCATGCATGATCTGCTTGGCGCGCACGACCTTGCCGCCAAAGGCCTGACCGATGGCCTGATGGCCCAGGCACACGCCGAGAATCGGCACGCGACCGGCGAGCTGTTCGATCAGGGCCAGCGACACGCCGGCCTCGTTGGGCGTGCACGGGCCTGGCGAAATGACGATGCGCTCGGGCGCGGCGCGCTCGATCTGCGCCACGGTCCATTCGTCATTGCGCACGACCTTGACCGTCTCGCCCAACTCGCCCAGGTACTGCACGAGGTTGTAGGTGAAGGAGTCGTAGTTATCGATCATCAGCAGCATGGCACCCTCACAAGCCGCCGGCGGCCTGCGCCACGGCGCGGAACAGCGCGCGGCACTTGTTCATGGTTTCTTCCCACTCGAGCTCGGGCACCGAATCGGCGACCACGCCACCCGCGGCCTGCACGTGCAGCTCGCCGTCGCGCACGATGGCGGTGCGGATGGCGATGGCGAAGTCGGCCTCGTCCTGCCAGCCCCACCAGCCGACCGCGCCGCCGTAGACGCCGCGCTTGACCGGTTCGAGTTCGGCGATCACTTCCATCGCCCGCACCTTGGGCGCGCCCGTGAGCGTGCCGGCGGGAAAGGTCGCGCGAAAGACATCAATGAAGCCGAGCTCCGGACGCAAGCGCCCAACGACCTCGGAAACGATGTGCATCACGTGCGAGTAACGCTCCACCACCATCTGTGCGGTCAATTGCACGGAACCGACCTCGGCGATGCGACCGACGTCGTTGCGACCGAGGTCGATCAACATCAAGTGCTCGGCGCGTTCCTTGGGATCGGCCAGCAGTTCACGCTCGAGCGCCAAGTCCTCGTCCTGATCGCGACCACGACGCCGCGTGCCCGCGATCGGTCGCACCACGACTTGGCCGGCCTGCGCGCGCACCAGGATCTCGGGCGAGGAACCGATGATCTGTTCCGTGCCCAGATCGATGAAATACATGTACGGCGAGGGATTGAGCGCGCGCAGCGCGCGATACACATCCAGCGGCCGCGCGCGATACGGCACGGTCAGGCGCTGGGCGATCTGCACCTGAAACACGTCGCCGGCGTAGATGTAGTCCTTCGCGCGCGCCACGGCGGCGAGGTACTGATCCTTGGGAAAACTCGAGACGAAGTGCGATTCGTCCACGGCCTTGGGATCGACATGATCGGGATAAGCCGCCGACGTCGAGCGCAGCCGATGCACGAGGCTGCCCAATCGCCGCTGCGCGCGCTGCCACGCGCGCGGCTCGGACGGATCGACATTGACGATCAGGTACAGCTTGCCCTTGAGGTTGTCGAACACGGCCAGTTCCTCGGCCAGCATCAGACACACGTCGGGCATGCCGAGCTGATCGGCATTGGCGTCAGGGTCGATGCGCGGCTCGATGTAGCTGGCGCATTCATGACCGAAGTAGCCGACCAGGCCGCCCGAGAACTTGGGCAGGCCCTCGATGCGCGGCACGCGATAGCGCTGGCGCAGCGCGTCGATCTCGGCCAGAGGATCGGCGACGTCGCGTTCCTCGATGATCTCGCCGTCGAGTTCGATGCTCAGGCGCTTGCCGCGTACGCGGATCACGCGCCGCGCCGGCAGACCGATGATGGAATAGCGTCCCCAGCGCGCGCCGCCCTCGACCGATTCGAACAGATAGGCATAGGGCCCGTCGGCGAGCTTGAGATACACCGACAGCGGCGTATCCAGATCGGACAGGACTTCGCGCACGACCGGCACGAGGGTGTAGCCCGCGGCGGCGTACTGCTGGAACTCAGTGGCGGAAATCATGGGCGGTGGCGTGTCGGCGCCGATCCTGGCGTGATGGCGGGGCGCGGCAGTATGCCAGCGCCCGCGCGCACTGCGTAGGGCCGAGGGTTGGCCTGCCAGACCAGGTCGCGAGCGCGCTCAGGCGCGTCGCGCGCGCGGCATGCCCTTGAGTCGCAACCTGAATTCGACGCCGGCGCCATCGCCGAGATTGACCGCGCGCGCCTCGCCCTCATGCAGATCGGCTATGAGGCGCACCACGAAAAGGCCCAGGCCGAGGTGCGGCGCGTCGGAACGACCCGCGCCTTCGCGCACGCTGACCAGGGAATCGAACAGCCGCTCTTGCATGCGCTCGGGCAAGGGCGGGCCGTTGTTGGCCACGGCCAATTCCACGCCGTGCTCGACCACGCTCAAGCGCAGGCGAATCCAGCCGTCCTCGGGCGTGAACGAGCGCGCGTTGTCGACCAGCTTGTCCAACGCCTGGGCCAGCATGTCCGGCGCGCCATGCAGGCTCACGGCGCTGGCCGGCACGTCGAGTTGCAGACGTCGCGGCAGGACCAGATCGCGATAGGCCTCGGCGCAACCGCGCACGAGTTGGGTGATGTCGAAGTCCTCGCCCTCGGCCGACTGGATCGCGCGTTCCATGCGGCTGGCCTCGGCCATGGACCGCAAGATGCCGGTCAGCCGCTCGGCGCCCACGCGCGCGCGCTGCGCGTAGGTGCGCGCGGCGGATGTCAGTTGTTCGTGCTCGAGGTTGTCGAGCGACGAGCGCACGATCGCCAGCGGCGTGTGCAACTCGTGCGAGAGCTTGCTCGCCAGAGTCTTGAGGTAATCGTTGTAGGCGCCGACTTCGCCAAGCAAGCGCGCGAAGCTGCGCGACAGATCGCCCAGATCATCGCTCGCGGCCAGATGCGGCAGCTTGGTCTCCAGGCGACCATCCGGCCGCAAGGCGCGCTCGGCGGCATTGCGCAAGCGTCGAATGCGCACGCTCAACACGCCGGCATAACCGAACAGAATCAGCGACGCCAGCAACACCGCGAGCAAGCTCGCCGCCATCACGCCGAACACGGCCTTGTTGGCGAGCACCAGCAAGGCATCGGAACTTTGCTCCAGCACCAAAGCCCCGACTTGCTGACCACCGCGCTGCACCGGCACCGCCGCCGACACGATCACCGAACTCGCCGCCGTCGACGCGCGCACGCTGCTCGCGGCCAGGCCCGACAGCGCCTGCCACACGACCGGCGCGTTCAAGCGCTTGAGATCGCCGGCGAAATCCGCGCCCGCCTCGGCCGGCGGCGCGAGCAGCAAGCGATAGATCCACGCCTGCGGCCGTCGCGCCGCGGGCGTGGCCGGGTCCTGCACGCGCAATTCGCCGGCGCGGCCGAGCACCCAACCGTCATTGGACACGAAGCGCACGCGCGCGCCTTCGGGCACGAGCGCGGCGAGCACGGTGTCGACTTCGCGATCGTCACGCACCAAACCGAGCAGATCATCCTGCGTCGCGCCCAGCGGCAGCACGGTGGCGACGCCCAGCGCATCGACATCGATGGCGTTGAAGCCCAAAGCGGTGGCGCCATTGCGCGGCAAGCGCAGCTCGATGCGATAGCCAGCGTCGGTCTCTTGCCATTCGCCCGTGGGGCCAATGTCGAGCGCGCCGCCGCCGCTGACTTGCAGCACGCCCGGCGCGGCATTGCCCAGGCGATAACGACGCAAGCCCTGGGCATTGCTCACGACCATGTCGATGGCATCGCCGACCGCGCCCAGCGCATTGCCCGCGTCGACGCGTCGACGCGAGGTGTCGGCGACCGTGATCAGCGCGTACAGCGAGGCCGCGTCCTCGCCCAGCACGACGCTCAGGCGCGCGTCATTGCGCTTGGCGCCATCGAGCAAGGCCCAATCGTCGCCCGAACCGTCGAGCACGATGCGCGCGCGCGACAGATCGTGCACGTACAAGGTCGGACCCGGTTCCGGCAGATGCGAGGACGTGGCATTGAGCGCGCGACTGAGCGCCTGCGCGGCGGCGATCTGCGCGCGCTCCTGGCCCTCGCGCAGCAAGGCCTCCATCTGCTTGACCAATTGCCAGCCGGCCCACGGCAGGATCAATGCCGCGATCAGGACCAGGATCAAGGTGCCGCGCAAGCGCATGGGCATCACCGGGGACGCGGCGCGCGGGCGCGCGCGGCGGCGATCACGGCTTCCAGCGATAGCCGGCGCCGTGCACGGTATCGATGGCGTCGAACTGCGGATCGATGGCGATGAACTTCTTGCGGATGCGCTTGATGTGCGAGGTGATCGTCGCGTCATCGACCACGACTTGCGCGTCGCGCATCAGCTGATCGCGATTCTTCACGTGGCCGGGGTGACGCACGAGCGTGTGCACCATCCAGAATTCGGTGACGGTCAGCGGCACTTCCTCGCCGTTCCAGCTGATGCGCATGCGCTCGGTGGCCAGTTCCAGCGGGCCCTGACGCACGACCGTGTCGCTGCCTTGCGGGCGACGCAGCGCGTCGACGCGACGAAACAGCGTGTTGATGCGCGCGGTCAAATGCGGCAGCGACACGTCCTTGGTCAAGTAATCGTCGGCGCCGATGCGCAGGCCCGAGATCACGTCGAAATCGGAATCGCGCGCGGTCAGAAAGATGATCGGCAATTGCGGCGACTTGCCGCGCAACTCGCGGCACAGTTCGAAGCCGCCCTCGGGCTCGTCGCCCAGGCCGATGTCGATCAGCACCAGATCGGGCAGGCGCAGTTCGAAGGCGCGGCTGGCCTCGGGACGCGAGGCATAAGTCCACACCTCGAAGCCCAGGCGCTTGAGCGCGTCGGCGTAGTTGGCGCGGATGGCGGGTTCGTCTTCGACGATGGCGATGGTGCGGGCCATGGGCACACTCGTGGTTGCACTGCAGGCGCGAGCTTAGAAAGGACGCGCCGATCAAGCAATGACGGGCCCACGCCTGCCCGTATTCCGCCACATGTTGCCGTCCCCGCGCCCGCAACGCGGCCGCGCGCGTCCATCGCGGCCGGCTGCAATAGGCTCGCGTCCGAACCGGGCGCCCCACCCGCCAATCCCCATGAAAGCGTTGACGTATCGCTCACTCGCGCCTTGGACCTTCGTCGGTCTGTGCGCCAGTTTCCTCGCGCAGGCTCAGACACCGATCGGCGCTCCGACCCTGCAATGGCACGAGGCCGACGGCACCGTGCAGGCCGCGCCGGCACTCGATCTGGATGTCACCTACGCGATTTCGGGCCTCGTCGCCGAGGCGCGCGTGCGCGAGACGTTCCGCAATACCAGCCGCGCCACGCTCGAAGGCCAGTACCTGCTGCCCCTGCCCGAGGGCGCGGCCGTGCATAGCCTGAAGCTTCGCATCGGCGAACGCGTGATCGAAGGCGAGATTCGCGAACGCGAGCAAGCGCGCGCCGAGTACCAGGCCGCCGCGGCCGCGGGCCAGCACACGAGCTTGGTCGAGCGACAACAGGCCAATCTGTTCCGCACGGCCGTGGCCAATGTCGCGCCGGGTGAAGAAGTGGTGGTGGAGGTGGGCTACTGGCAGCGCGTGCGCTATCAGGACGGCGGGTTCGAATTGTCGTTTCCGCTGACCTTCGTGCCGCGTTACAGCCAGCAGATGGGCGTGACCACCGACGTGTCGATGGACGATGGCGCCAGCGTCGTCGCCGCGCCGTCGGTCGATATCGCGGTGGCGCTGATGCCCGGTCTGCCGCTGCGCGTGATCGAAAGTCCGAGCCATCCGATCCGCGTCGATCATCAAGGCCAGGGCTTCGACATCGCCCTGGTCGGCGATCGCGTGCCGGCCGATCGCGATTTCGTGCTGCGCTGGACGCCCGAGCCCAGCGACACGCCCAGCGCCGCGCTCTTCGTCGAACATCGCGCCGACGCCGACTACGCGATGGTGATGATGGTGCCGCCACGAGCCAAGGCCGAGGCGCGCTTGCCGCGCGAGTTGATCCTGGTGATCGACACCTCGGGTTCGATGCTCGGCGTCTCGATGGAGCAGGCCAAGGCCGCGGCGCGCATGGCGCTGACGCATCTCGCGCCGAGCGATCGCGTCAACGTGATCGAGTTCAACAGCGTCACGCGCGCCTGGCGCGAATCGCCGGTCGCGGCCACGGCCGAGCAAGTGCGCGACGCCGACGCGTGGATCGCGAATCTGAAAGCCGACGGTGGCACCGAGATGCGTCCCGCGCTCGAAACCGCGCTGCTGGGCGAAGCGGCGGCGGGTTATGTGCGTCAGATCGTGTTCGCCACCGATGGCGCGGTCACCGACGAAGATGGTCTGTACACCTTGATCGAACAACGCCTCGGCGCCTCGCGCTTGTTCCCCGTCGGTATCGGTGATGCGCCCAACGCGCATTTTCTCGACACCGCCGCGCGCATGGGTCGTGGCGCCAGCGTGGTGATTCGCGACATCGGCGAAGTCGACACGCGCATGGGCGAGCTCTACGCCAAGCTCGACAGCCCGGTGCTGCGCGATCTGGCGATGAACTGGCCGGGCGTGATCGACAGCTATCCGCAGAAACTGCCGGATCTCTATCAAGGCGAGCCCTTGCTCGCGGTCGCGCGCCTGACGCGTGCGCAGGGCGAGGTCAGCGTGTCGGGTCGGCTCAAGCGCGATGGCTGGTCCAAGGCGCTCAATCTCAAGCGTCAACGCAACGATGCCGGCGTGGCCTTGCTGTGGGCGCAATCGAAAGTCGAAGCACTCGAGGACGAGCTGCGCCGCGGCCAACCCGAAGACACCGTGCGCGCGCGCCTGCTCGACGTGGCACTGACGCATGGTCTCGTCACGCGCTACACGAGCTTGGTCGCGGTCGACAAGACACCGCGCGAGAAGACCGCGCCGACGGTCGATGCCAATGCCGCGAATGACGACGCGCTCGCCTTCGCGCAAGGCGCCACGCCCGCGCCGATGCTGCTGCTGATTGGATTGGGCGGATTGTTGATGCTCGCCGTGGCGCGCCCGCGTCGCGCTACGGCCCTGGCTTGAGGAGAAGACTCATGATCACGCGCACGATCAATCGCTCCGACGACGATGCCGCGCGCATCACCGGTCGCTGGCTTGGCGCGGAAGCGCTGGTCACCTTGCCGCCGCTGCACTCGCCACTGCGCTTTCGCGTGGCGACGTGGTTGCGGCGCATGCGCCGCGCGCTGACCACGCGGCGCGTCGTGTCCGTGCTCGGCGCGTGCCTCGCGCTGTGGGGCCTGGGTTCGGCCGGCTATATCCACGCCAAGGCCGCGGTCGCGCAGACCTTGTTGCGCGGCGCGTGGGAACGTTCGCTCGACAGTGGCATCGCCGAGAAGCCCTGGCCGTGGGCCGACACCTGGCCCGTCGCGCGTCTGACCGTGCCGCGCATGGGCGTCGATGAGATCGTGCTCGCCGGTGCGTCGGGCCGACACCTCGCCTTCGGTCCGGCGCTGTCGACCGCGGCCTCGAATCCCGGCGAGCGCGGCAACGTCGTGATCAGCGCGCATCGCGACACGCATTTCGCCTTTCTTCGCGAGCTGGCGCCAGGTGATCGCGTGTGGCTGCAAAACGCGCGCGGGCGTTATGCGTACGAGATCGAACGCCTGGACGTGGTCGACGCGCGCGTCACGCGCATCGCGCCCGACGGCGACGATGCGCGTCTGACCCTGGTGACGTGCTATCCCTTCGATGCGCTCGTGCCCGGCGGGCCGCTGCGCTTTGTCGCGAGCGCGCGCCTGGTCGCGGACAGTCGCGCGCTGGACTGAGCGCGCGCGTTCAGCGCGTGGCGGCCACCGCGGCGCGCATCGCGGCGATGGCCGCGGCGTAGTCGGGCGCGTTAAAGATGGCCGAACCGGCGACGAAGGTATCGGCGCCGGCGCGCGCGATCTCGGCGATGTTGTCGGTCTTCACGCCGCCGTCGATTTCCAGACGAATATCGCGGCCACTCGCGTCGATGCGCGCGCGCGCATGGCGCAACTTTTCCAGCGCCGCGTGAATGAAACTCTGCCCGCCGAAGCCCGGATTGACCGACATGATCAGCACCAGATCGAGCTTGTCGATCACGTAGTCGAGATAGTGCAAGGGCGTGGCCGGATTGAACACCAGGCCCGGCTTGCAGCCGTGCTCGCGAATCAGGCCGATGGTGCGATCGATGTGCTCGCTGGCTTCGGGATGAAAGCTGATGTAAGTCGCGCCCGCTTTCGCGAAGTCGGGAATGATTCGATCGACCGGCTTGACCATCAGGTGCACGTCGATCGGCGCGCTCACGCCGTGCTTGCGCAGCGCCTCGCACACCAGTGGCCCGATGGTGAGGTTGGGCACGTAGTGATTGTCCATCACGTCGAAGTGCACCCAGTCGGCGCCGGCGGCGAGCACGCGGTCGACTTCCTCGCCCAGGCGCGCGAAGTTGGCCGAGAGGATGGACGGAGCGATCAGCACGGGTCGGGTCATGCGGGGTCTCGGGCTCGGTGCGCGTTCAAATGCCGCGCAGTTCCTTGATCCGCTCGTAGGCGGCGTTGATCTCGGCGGCGCGGTTCTCGGCCTCGCGCAGCGCTTCGGGCGAGGCGCCGGTGGCGGAGAGCTTGTCGGGATGATACTGCGCGATCAGGCGTCGATAGCTACGGCGGATCTCGCCCTCGGAGGCATCGCGCGCCACGCCAAGCACGGTGTAGGGATCGACGCGATCGGCCTGCGGCCGCGGCGCGCGCGCGCCCTTGCGCTCGAGCACCCAGTTGAGCGTTTCCTCGGAGAGATCCAGCGAACGCGCCACGCGCGACAGCACGGCGTGGCGATGTTCGTGCAAGCCGCCATCGGCAACGGCCACGTCGGCGAGCACTTCCAGCAGCATCAATTTCAACTCGCCGCGAAAGCCGCAGAACGCGCGCAGTTCACGCGCGGCGTGGTGCACGTCGAAACCGTAGTGCTTGCCCTTGTTGAATTGCTCGATGGCGCGCTTGCGCTGACGCGGTTGCAAGCCCAGGCGATCCATCAAGCGCTCGGCGGTGGCGACTTCTTGTTCGGACACGCGGCCATCGGCCTTGGCGATGGCGCCGGCGATCGCGAACAGCGGCCCGACAAAACTGCCTTCGCGCTCGACCGGCGCGGGCACCAAGCCCCCGAACCAGCCCTGATCCCAGGCGTGACCCAAGGCCATGCCCACGGCCACGCCGATGACATTGCGCGTGAACGCGAAACCCAGGATCGCGCCGATCAGCTTGCCCATGAATTTCATGGCGCGCTCCGGCTGGCGTACCAGCGCGCGAAGGCCTCGATGTCGCGCGCCGACAGGGCGCCGCTGATGGCGCGCATCGCGGCGTGATCGCGTCGGCCTTCACGATAGGCGTTGAGCGCCTCGCGCAGATAGGTCTCGTCCTGACCGGCCAGATGCGGCGTGCCCGGCTGGCGGCCGCGGCCGTCCTCGCCATGACAACTGGCGCACAGGCCGAGCTGGGCGGGACGGGGCGGATCGGCGGCCTGACCCGGCATCGGCGCGAGCAGGAACGTGAGCAGGAGCCAAGGCATGCGGGGGTCCGAAATCTGGCGGGCGGATTCTAGCCGGAATGCCCGCCGTCGGCCGCAGACGCGCCGTGAACGCCGGCCCCGGCCATCGACGCGCGACCGCCGTTACAATCGCCGCCTTCGACTGGGAGTGTGGCGTGCCGACGACCTTGCTGGAATCCCGCCTGCCGGGACTGGACCTGATTCACCGCGGCAAAGTGCGCGATGTCTACGCGCTCGACGCGCGCCGCCTGCTGATGGTGGCGACCGATCGCCTGTCCGCCTTCGACGTGGTCCTGCCCGATCCCATTCCCGGCAAGGGCGAGATGCTGACCCAGATCTCGAATTTCTGGTTCGACAAGACCGCGCACCTGGTGCCCAATCACCTCACCCACGCGCCGGTGCAAGACGTGCTGCCGTCCGGCGTCGACGTCACGCTGTACGCGCGCCGCGCGGTCGTGGTCAAGCGCCTCAAGGCCGTGCCGGTGGAAGCGATCGCGCGCGGTTACTTGATCGGCTCAGGCTGGAAGGACTATCAGCGCGACGGCACCCTGTGCGGCATCACCCTGCCCACCGGCCTGCGCCAGGCCGAGCAACTGCCCGAACCGATCTTCACGCCCTCGACCAAGGCGGCCGTGGGCGATCACGACGAGAACATCAGCTTCGACCGCGTGGTCGAGCGCATCGGCGCCGATCTGGCCGAACGCGTGCGCGAGGCGACCCTGAGCCTGTACCGTTTCGCCGCGCGTCACGCCGCCGAGCGCGGGATTTTGATCGCCGACACCAAATTCGAATTCGGTCTCGACGAGGACGGCACGCTCGTCGTGATGGACGAGATGCTCACGCCCGATTCCTCGCGCTTCTGGCCGGCCGATCAGTACCGTGTCGGCACCAGCCCGCCGAGCTACGACAAGCAATTCGTGCGCGATCACTTGGAAACCCTGCCCTGGAACAAGACCGCGCCCGGCCCGCGCCTGCCGGCCGAAGTGATCTCGCGCACGGCCGAGAAGTATGCCGAGGCGCTGCGCAAGCTCGCCGGCATCGTCATCGACTGAGCGGCGGTCGCCCCGACCGCGCGGGCTCGCCCCGCGTGGAAGCTCGGCGCATTGCCCGAGTCGGTCGCGCGCCCCCGAGACACTTCAAAGCCGCCGCGCCAGGGACTATCGTGACGGCACCTCACGGAGCGTGCCATGTCCGCCCAACCGTCCCCCGATTCCGATTTCGTCGATCCACGCCGCGATGTCGATCGCCTGCTCGGCAACTACGCCGAGGATCATCGCGACCCGACCAATCAACGCATTCACACCGTGTGCGTGCCCTTGATCGTGTGGACCGTGGTCGCCGCGCTGTGGGTGATTCCGGTGCCGGCCGCGTTCGGCAAGCCCGGCCTGTGGGCCGCGCTCGCCGCCGTCGGCGCGATGGGCTACTACATTCGCTTGTCGCATCGCTTGGCGATGGGCGTGTTCGTCGGCCTGGTCGCGTATTTCCTGGCGACGTATTACCTGCACGACTGGCTGGGCTCGACGCGCTTGTTGATCGCCGCGGCCGCGGTGTTCGTGCTGGCGTGGGTCGGGCAGTTCATCGGTCATCACATCGAGGGCCGGCGGCCGTCGTTCCTGACCGATTTGCAGTACCTGCTGATCGGGCCCTTGTGGTTGCTAGCCAAGCTGCTGCGACGACTGGGCGTGGCGTACTGAGTCAGCCGTGTTCGCGTTGTCGTCGATGACGCCGCTCGAAGCGGCGAGGATGTTCGCGTGCCCTTGATGCACTACGCCCTGATCGCGGCGATCTGTTTCGCGTGGGGCGGCAATTTTCTCGCGTCGGCGTACGCGCTGAAACACTTCCCGCCGTTTCTGTTCACCGCCTTGCGCCTGGCGGTGGTGCTGGCGTGCCTGCTGCCGTTCCTAAAGCCAATGCCGCGCGGTCAAGTCGCGCGCATCGTCGCGATCTGCATGTTGAACGGCACGCTGCATTTCGCGCTGAACTTCATCGCGCTGCGCATGGCGGGGGATATTTCCTCCGTCGCGATCGCGCTGCAGAGTTACGTGCCGATGAGCGCGGTGCTGGCCGTGATCCTGCTCGGCGAAAAAGTGGGCTGGCGCACGTGGGTCGGCATCGGCACGGCCTTCGGTGGCGTGCTGGTGCTGGGCTTCGATCCCTTGGTGCTAGATGCGCCGGCGGCGCTGCTGCTGACCTTGAGCGCCGCCTTCACCATTGCGCTGGGCACGACCTTGATGCGCGAGCTGCGCGGCGTGAACACCTTCGAACTGCAAGCGTGGACGGCGGTGATGGGCATTCCGGTGCTGATGCTGACGTCGTACTTCCTCGAAGCGGATCAGTGGCAGGCCTTGCGCACGGCGAGCTGGCTCGACTGGGGCGGCGTGGCGTATTCGGGCCTGATCGCCTCGCTCGTGGGCCACGGGTGTTTGTATTACCTCGTGCAGCGCCACCCGGTGTCGCAGATCACGCCTTACCTGCTGATGGCGCCAGTGATCGCGATCACGCTGGGCATCCTGGTGTGGGGCGATCGACCGGGGCCGAAGCTCGTGATCGGTGGCGCGATGGTGCTCGGTGGCGTGCTGGTGATTTCGCTGCGCGCCTTGACGATGCGGCGCGTGGTGGTGGTTGAACCTTCGGAGTGATCGTTGCGCGTCCGCGCGCGACATCGACGCGCGCGGGGCTGCCCCGCCCCGCGCGCGCGATGCCGCCTTGCCGTCATCGCCGCGGGGCGATGGCGGCATCGGCGGGACCGAGCCTCAGAACTGAATCGTCCACGCATCCAGCGCGCCGGTGTCGCCGGCGGCATTGTCGTTGATGCGCAACTTCCACAGGCCGTTGCGCGGCGCGCTCGTGGTGTTGACGATGTAGGTCCGATAGAGATTGTCCTTGGTCGTGTCGGTGCGGTTGTGCAGCGTGTAGACGATGCCGTTGGGCGACACCAGATCGACCTTCAAGTCACCGATGTGCGTGTGTGACAAGCGCACGCGCACGCGCGACGCGGCCGTGCCGTTGACATTGGCCATGCCGGCGATCGTGATCGAGCGTTCAACCGTGGCGTTGTCGGGGATCGCCAGATCGCTGGTGGTGCCACGCCGATTGTTGCTGACCGTGGTCGGGTAGTAGCCGGCCCACGAGGTTGGCGCCACGCCCGCGGGATCGAGCCAGTTGCTCAGTCGCGTGGCATTGGTGCCACCGCCGGTCCACGAGCGCGACAGACGACCGAACCAATCGGGCTGCGCATTGCCGCACGCGGCATCGCCACCGTGCAGCTGACCGATCACGCGCTTGAAGTTGTCGAACAGCGGCGCGCCGGAACTACCGACTTCGGTGCTGCCGCTGTTCCACGCGCCGATGCGCCAATGCGAGGAGCCGCTGCCCGCCGCGCCGTAGTAGTTGGCGGCCGCCGGAGCCTGCAGATCCTGGGTGAAGCGCTTCTCGTCGCCTTGCGCGTGGTGGATGGTCACGGTCGACGTCGGCGCGACGCCACCGCGATCCCAGCCCGCCATGTACACACCAGCGTAGGCGCTGGGCGATGTGTCGAGTTCGAGCAAGGTCATGTCCGTCGCCGAATACGTGGCGCGCACCACGGCGCCCGATTGCGAATGACTGGCCGTGCCCACCGGCGGCAGCGGCGTGCCGTTCGACGCGCTGCCCGACGCGCGGCAGTACCAGTTCTGAAAGTTCCAGTAGACCGTGACCGTTGCCGCCTCGGCATTGGTCGACAGGCAGTGGCGCGCGGTCAGGAAATACGGCGTGCTCGAATCGTTGGTGTTGCCCAGCATCGTGCCGGTGCAGCTGTACGACAGGCCGCCACTGAGAAAGGTGTACATACCGACCGAGCTGATGTGATCGTTCCATTCGTCGGCGATGGTGCAGGCGACGTCGTTGTGACAGGTCGCGGACTTCGCCGTCTCGACCGGCGCATCGAACGGCGTGCGATAGGCATGCGTCACCGAGTCGAGCACCGCCTTCAACATACTGGTCTCTTCCTCGGCGATGTCGATGGTGACCACGGCCGCGTCGCCGACGATCAGTGGCGAGCGATAGCTCGCGCGCTTGATCTCGTCGCCGGTGACCGAATAGGTCGGGCCCTTGCTCGCGCCCGTCACGGTCAGCGTGGCGCTCGGCGGCAGTTCGAGCACGCGGAAATTGAGTTCCATGCCCTTGGCGCCCGGCGAAGAAACCTTCCACGTCCAGCGCATCCAACCACCGGCCATGTGTTGCCATTGCCCGAGCCCGAGCACGCGATCGCCGACATTGCCGATGGCGATGGTCTCGCCATAAGGCACCGGCCGATCCTTCGACGGCATGCCCTTGATCGTCGCGAAGCGCGTGGGCGCGGGCATGATGTACGCGCCGGTCGTGGTTTTGTCCTTGGTCGCGCGATCAGCCGATGTCGGCGCCGCGAGCGCGACGCCCGCGATCCCCATCAACGCCAGCATTACGGCGGCGCGCAGGTCCATTCGCCGATTCGCTCGGCCGTGATGATGCATGTGCTTCCCCGAAAACATAGTCGCTCCTTGAGTTGGTCGCAGCGCCCTTGATGGCTGCAAGACTTCGATACGCGTGGAAGCACGCGAAACGACATGACTCGCGTCGATCACGATGGCGATCGCCGTGGACATCGAGCGTCGACTCGCTTCGGCGCGCGCGCATTTCGTGTCGACGCGCGCGCGCGCGGCGATGACGCGTCATCGAACGCGTCGCGCGAGCGATGTCGCTTGGCGCTGGTTCTTGCGTAACCCCGCAAGCAAGGCCACGAAGGTTCCGGTCGAAGACGACCTCGCCGACGCGCGCCTGCCGGATCACGCCCGCGACCGCATGCCTGCGGGCATCACAACAGGAGAAGGACATGAACCAACAACAGACCCATGATGTGGTGAGCACCGACAATGACGGCGACAAGGCGCTGACCGTCGAGGCGCTGCGCGAAGTCACGGGCGGCGAGCTCGCGATCGATCGCGAGGAACTGCGCACCGAGTTCGGCACGTGGCCTTCGAAGTCGCGCACGTCGGAGCGCTCCTACACCACGGGCTGAGGCAGGGCGACGCTACGCCGCGCTGAAGCGAATCGGATCAGGCGGCGCGGCCCACGTTCTTGACGACTTCGCATCATCGATGTCGCTTTTGATGGATCGGCACGTAACTAGGCATGGGATTCGGAATTCGGATCGCGACAACGACGAACCGGCGCGTGCAGCGCCGGTGCTTTGGAGTCGATTCCGGTTCGATCCCGCACACCCATTCACTACAGGAGAACACGATGAACATGGACAAGATCCCGCAAGAAGGCCTCGTCGACGCCGAGCAGAACAAGACCCTCACCGTCGAGGAACTGCGCGCGGTCGCCGGTGGCGATCTCGGCGGCGGCGCCAGCGAGACGCGTGTCGAGAAGGGCACGTGGCCGACTGGCGAGCGCTCGTCGCATCGTCAGATCATCATCGGCGGCTAAGCGCAATGCGTCAGGCCACGGCCAGACTCGAGCACGACCCCGCAGCGATGCGGGGCCGTGACTCGCGCGGCGACGACGACCCCATCGCGCGCGCCTTGCCGCTGATCGATCGCCTGATCCGCGGCGGTCGCGAGGCCATCGCCGTGCGCGAGATCGCGCCCGCGTGGCTGTATGAGTACGGCAATCGACTGGTGACCACGGGCTGGAATCCGCTGAGCGGTCGCGTCTACGTGCCCTCGGGCAGCGTGCTGCGGACGTGGCTTTCCGGCGCGACGCGGGATCTGCGCGCGCTCAATCAAGGCGATCGCTTCGTGCGAGAGCTGTGCTTTCTCGCGCACGATCTGATTCACGTGTGGTCCGTGCGCCTGGTCCAGGCGCTGGTGCCGGAGCGGGCCTTCGGTCATGGCGAGATCAGCGCCGACACGCTCGACGCGCACGCCTTCGTACTGCTCGTCACCGAAGCTTGCGCGACTGTGGGCCTGGACTACTGGTATCTGTCGACCTTCGATCTCGAGCAGCGCCTACGCATCGGCTCGCGCTTTCAGCGCCTGACTGTGGACTATCGCAGCAGTGACGACGACGAGTATCGCCGCTGCTGCCCCGACTTCGACACGCAAACGCCGGCGTTCTTCGGGCGCATCGCGCGCTTCTACTGCACCGGCGTCTTTCCCGGCTTCGACGCGCGCGACGCGCTGCGCAGCCCGCGCCTGCATGCGTGGCTCGACCACGAACTCGAGTACGGCCAGACGCAGCGTCAGTACGCGCGCGAATGGCTGATGCATCTGGGTGGATTGTCGACGGATCGCGTCGCGCCTTCGCGCTTGCACGCGCCCGTGGCCTGCGACGCGCCATGGCAACGCGCGGTGATCGAGAGCTTGGCGACGCAGCTGTGGATCTTGATCAAGGCCGACGGCGAGTTCGTGATCGCGCCGCCCGCCGCCAAGTCGAACGCGTGGCGCGCGCCTTCGCGCGGCCCGATCGACGCGCGCTTCACCAATATCGCCGCGCTGTCGCGCGCGGAAGCGCGCGAACGCGGCGTGCAGGCACCCTCGGCGCCCTACTACATCGAGCAAGTGCTGCGCGGCGCGCCGGACGTGCCGCGCGATGGCGGCATCCACGCCGCCGTGAGCGCGGCCCGCGAGCGTCGCGACATCGCGTTGGCGGAATGGCTGGCCGACACGCTCGGCGCCTCTCGCGACGCCCGCGAGGACTCGCGCGATCTGTTCTTTCGGGCGTGAGGGATGACGATGAACGATCGCGCATGGCAATGGCCCTGGATCTACCCGGAACCGACACGCCAGCAGGATTGCCTCGCGCTGCGCGTGGAGGATCTGCGGTACGCCGTGCGCGCTGATGCTGGCGCGGTGCCGACGTTTCTCGATGGCATCGCGCGCGAGGACGCCGAAGGGCTCTACCTCGATGCGCAAGCTTGTCCGGCCTATGGCAGCGAGTTCACCTTGGGCTCGGGTCGCTCGGGCCGCTATCGCGGCGCCTATCTCAAGGGCATCGGACGCACGCGGTTCGCGGTCAACTGGATGTGCGCGCGCGACATCGCGCATGCCTCGGGCCATCTGTTCGCCAGCAGCGCCGCGCGCGAGTATTTGTCCACGGTGTACTTGAAGGCGCGCGGCTTCGCCGATGCCGTCGTCGGCTGCACGGGCGTGCTGGCGTGGCCGCTGTCGACCGAGTTGGCCGCCGTCATCGCGCGCGAGAGCGCGGACGCCAGCGCGCCGCTGTGCCGCGCCGATACCGTGCTGCAAGCCGCCACGATCAAGCGCGACTGGTTCTGTCGCTGGTCCAATATCACGGCCCTGCTCGGTCGTCAGCGTGGCTCGGCGAAGGATCTCGCCGACCTGTGCGAGCGTCTCGTGCGCGGCTGCACGGGCGGCGCGCGCGGCGCGGACCAGCTCGATCCCGACGCGATCGCGGCCTGCGTCGCCAGCGCGATGGAGACGGTGGCGCTCAAATTCGAGCAACACTTTCGCGCGGGCGTGCACTGGTGCTCGCTGGCCAACAACTTCGCCATGGACGGCCGCTTCGTTGATCTGGAGCTGGCGACCCTGGTGTGCGCGCCCGCCGTGTTCCAGCTCGACATGAGCGTGGCGGGTCGCGCGCGCCATGGCTTGGCGGCGGGCACGGAGCTGATCGAAGTCGCGCGTCAGTTGCGCGCGGCGATCGTGCGCTTGCGCGCGCACTTGCAGGTGGTCGAAGCCTTAAGCGAAGAACGCGTGGTCGCGCGCTTCGCCGCGGCCTTGAATGCCGCGCTGACGCGGCACCTGCCGCGCGGGCATTGGATCCATGATGTCGACGCGGCCCGCGCGCGCGCGGCGACGATCGTCACGCGCGCGGGCTTCTCGATCGACGACGCTCGCGACATCGTCGAACGCCTCGAGCGCGGCGAGAACCTCACCGCGGTCGCGCGGGCGATGAACCTTCCCACCTGGTCGGCGCCGCTCGCGCGCAGCGAACCGATGCTGGCCGCGCGCTTGATCGCGCTCGGCGGTCGGGAGCAGCTTCGCGATGACGGTGCGCGCGATGTCGTGAACACGTGGTTGATGCGTGTCGACGATGTCGGCTCGGCGGAAGAGTACCTGTCGGTGCTGCGACAGGCGGAAGCCGACATCACCCTTCGCGTGAAGCCGTGGGATACCGCGCACGAGCCGACGCGTCACGGAGCGCCCGCTCATGGTTGAGCACGATGACGTTCTCAAAGATGTCTTTGATCGCGTTCGCTCGCGCGAAGTCGGCGCGAAGGAGTGGTCGTCATGAGCGCGGCGACCTTGGCGTCGACGGCACCATCATTCGATGTTGAATCGCGCGATCGCTTTCGCGCCAGCTTGCCGCTCGAACCCGCGCGACCGCTGGCGCCGACGCTGGCGCTGGGCGTCACGATGGTTCTTCTCGTGGTCGTGATCGGCATCGCCGGCTTCGCGCGGTTTCCGGCGATGGTGCCCGTGGCGGGCGTGGTCGCGTGGCGCGAAGTCGCGACGCCAGTCAGCAGCGAGATCGCCGGCATCGTCACGCGCGCGCATGTTCACGCGGGCGAAACGGTGCGCGCGGGACAGCCGTTGTTTTCCGTGCGACGCCGCCGGCCCGATGTCGATGGCGTCGGCGCTGACGCGCAAGGCGACATCGCGGCGCGAGCGCGGCGCGATCGCCTGGATGCCGAGCTCGCGGCATTGTCGCGACAGCGCGCGCGTCTGGCCCAGGAAGCCGCGACGCGCGACGCGCTCGACGACACCCGACTGCGCGACCTCTCGCGTCAGGACGATCTGCTGCGCGAGAAACTCACGATCGGCGAGCGCATGCTCGAGCGCTATCGTCAGGCGCAAGACCGCGGTCTCGTCAGCGCGCTCGATGTCGATCGCGTGGCGCTCGACCTGACGGGCTGGCGCGCGGAGCGCCTCGGCGTCGAGCAGCAACGGCGCGCCATCGCCGCCGAGCAATCCGGCGCGCGTACTCAAGCCGTGCAGAACGAAACCGCGCTCGATGCCCAGGCCTCGTCGCTGCGCGCGCAACGCGCGGAGGTCGATCGCTGGATCGCCGAGAACTTCGACGAAGTCGTGGTCGTCGCCGATCGCGCGGGGCTGGTCCTCGATGACCTCGCGCGCGAGGGTCAGGGCGTGCAAGCCGGCGAAGCGCTGGCGCGCGTGCTGCCGCAACCGAACGCGCCCTTGATCGAAGCCTGGGTCGGCGCCGAAGACGCGGCCCTGCTCGCGCCCGGCATGACTGGTGTACTGCGCCGGGTTGAACGCGCCGGTCGCGAGCGCTTGCCCGATCGCTATGTCATCGTCGCGATCGCGCCTTCGCCGCGCCTGACGACGGTCGCGGCCGCGGCCGGCGAGCCCGCGCGCGAACGCGCGGAGTATCGCGTGCTCATTCGCGCGGACGAGACCGACACGCGCGCGCCACGCCTCGACGCGCTGCGCGCGGGCACCGAGATCGCGATGGCCTTCCAGGCGCGGCGGCGCAGCCTGCTCGACTTGCTGAGCCCTTCATGAGCGCGTCGCCACTCGCGCGCGCCTCCTTCCCGCACGACCCGGAACCCTAGCCATGCATCCCCGATTTCGCCGCGTGCCCGTGATCTTGCAGTCGGAGATGGCCGAGTGCGGCCACGCCTGTCTGGCCATGATCGCCAACTACTTCGGGCATGCGCTGGACCTGCCCGCGTTGCGCCGCCGACTGGGCTCGTCCGAACGCGGCGCCTCGATGCTGCGCTTGGTGCAAGACGGCGCGCGCCTGGGCCTGCACGCCACCGGCAAGCGCGTCTCAGCGCGCGACATCGGCGCGGTCAAGTTGCCGGCGCTGGCGCATTGGGAAGGCAATCACTTCGTCGTCGTGACGCGCGCGCGCCGTGGCGGCGTGACCGTGCATGATCCCGCCGTGGGTCGACGGACCCTGAGTCGCGACGAGTTCGCCGCCGGCTTTTCCGGCACGGTGCTCGAGTTCGAGGCCGATGCCGCGTTCGCGCCCATCGTCGATCGCGCCCCGATTCGCTTCGCCGCCGCGTGGCGCGTGATCACCGAGGAAGGTCGCGCGCTCGCGATGCTGGCCGTGTTGTCGGTGGCGATCGAAGTGCTGGCGCTGTCGCTGCCGATCGCGATCCAGTTCGTGATCGATCGCGGCATTGGCGATGCCAATGCCGAGCTGATCGCGATCGGCGTGGGCGTGGCCGGCGTGCTGGTCGCGATTCAACTGCTGCTGGAAGCGTCACGCGGCGTGCTCGGCGCGTGGATCGGCACCACCTTGCACGCGCGCTGGACGTCGCGCTTGTTCCGACATCTGCTGGGCGTGCCGATCGACTATATCGCGCGCCGCTCGCTGGGCGAGTTGCTGTCGCGCTTTGGCGCCATGGCGAGTTTGAGACAGGCGCTGACCACGGACGTCGTGCGTTCGGTGCTTGAAGGCCTGACCGCGATCGGCACGCTCGCGCTCTTGGCCATGTACAGCCCGCCGTCGGCGCTGATCGCCGCGATCGGTTGTCTGGCGGTGCTCGTCTTGTACGGTTTCACGGCCGAGCGCGTGGATACGGTCAATGGCGAGTTGATCAATGTCCAGGCGCGCGCGCACACCGAAGTGCTGGAAGCGATCCGCGCGATTCGCACGATCAAGTTGATGGGCACGCGCGAGCAGCATCGCGCGCGTTTCGAATCCGGCGCCTGGGCCGTGGCCGAGCGCGAGCTGTGGCTGAAATCCCTGCAGTCCTGGCTCGGCGGCGCGCAGGAGGCGATCTGCCACGCCGTGCGCCTGGGCGTGTTGTGCGCGGTCGGTCTTGGCGCGGCGCGCGCGCAGCTGTCGATGGGCGCGCTGGTGGCGGTGCTGGCCTTGACCGATCACTTCATGCGCAACGTCAATGGGCTGCTGGCGCGCGTGTCGGACTTCATCGCGCTGCGGCCGACCATCCGCAAGGCGGTCGAGACGTTTCAAGAACCCGTCGAGGAAGTGGCTGGCGTCACCGGCATCGCGCCGTCGCCGGAAGCGGCGATCACGCTGCGCGATGTCAGCTATCGCTATGGGCCGGACGAGCCCTGGGTGCTGTCGAAGTTCAATCTCAGCGTGCGCGCCGGCGAAGCCGTGGCGATCGCCGGCAACAGCGGCTGCGGCAAGTCGACCCTGGTGCATCTGATCGTGGGCTTGCTGCGACCGACCGAGGGCGAGGTGCTGTTCGGCGGCGTGGAGATCTCGCGCTTTGGTCTCGATCGCTATCGCCAGCGCATCGCCGTGGTCTTGCAGGACGATCAACTGCTCGCCGGCTGCGTGGCCGACAACATCAGCCTGTTCGATCCGCACGCGCGCCTGGAGGACATTATCGCCGCCGCGAGCGCGGCGGGCATTCACGAGGAGATTCTGCGCACGACCATGGGCTACGACACCTTGGTCGGCGATCGCGGCTTCGCGTTCTCTGGCGGTCAGCGCCAGCGCATCCTGTTGGCGCGCGCGCTGTATCGCAAGCCGCAGGTCCTGATTCTCGACGAAGCCACCAGTCACCTCGACCCCGAGAACACACGACGCATCGACGCCGCCATCCGGGCCCTGAAGATCACGCGACTGATCGTGGCGCACAACGAGCGCACGATCGCCCTGGCCGATCGGTGCGTGCGGTTGACGCCGGCGGTGGAGATCGATCGTCGCGCGTCGTGAGCGCTGCGCGGCGTGATTCAAATCGACGGAGATTCGCCGGGGTCCTGCCACGCGCGCCACGCCGCGTGATAGGCCTGACGCCACAAATGATCCGGCGTGCGCCAGGCCTCGGACGCGACTTCGATCGCGCCAACGCCGACGCGCGGCGCCGCTGGTTCCGCGCGTCGCAGGACCCGAGTCAACGTATCGCGGCAGGCCCGCGCGATGTCGGCGACGGCATCGTCCGTGACCTCGGGCAGCAGCGCGACGAGGTCGCCGGCGGCCGATACGCCGAGCGTGTCGCCCGGGCACAGCACGTGCGCGAACGCATCGATCAACTTCGTCGAGAGCTCGCCCACGTGCTCGTGGTGAGCGAAGCGGTCATCGCGCTGGGCGTCGGCGATGTCGATCACCAGCAGCCCGAACCTTCGACCCACGATGCACGCGCGCGCGAGCTGATGATCGAATACCGTCGTATCGCCCCGCGTCGCTCGAAGCACGCGGCGCAGCCGATCGTCGAAAGCATCGACTCGCTCGATACGAAACAGCTGCTCGCCCACGGCCATCAGATCGCCTTGGCGCAGCGGCGCGCGCGTCACGCGGCCATCGTTGATCCAGGTGCCATTGGTCGAGCCGAGATCTTGCACCCACGCGGCCTCGTGCGCCCAGAGCGCGCAATGCTGACGCGAGACGCAAGGATCGATCACGCGCGGATCGCACGTCTCGCCACGACCGAGCGTCGCGCGGATGTCGCGCAGCGGGTGCGCCGCGCCCCTTCCCGCGCCAACCAGATGGCGCAGCGCCCAGCGCGTGGCCGGCATGACGTCTCGCATGCGGGGACGCGCTCAGGCGCGCGTGGTACTCGCCGCGCGCGAACGGGGTCGCGCGCGCGCGATGACTCGGGGTGAAGCGATCCGATCGCGCATCGTGGGCTCGGCGAAAGAGGGCTGATACCCGCGCAATACGGCAAAGACGACCCGAAACGACAGGCAGACGGTGATGCCGAATCGGTGTAGGCTCGCGCAGCGACGTTCGCGACCGACCCGATTCCTGGCGCCCGCACATGACCGCAGCGCTCGACTCCTGGCAAGTGCTCGATCGGCATCTGGATGAGCTGCTCGATCTCGACGCGTCCGCGCGCGCGACGCGTCTCGAGACGTTGGCGCGCGAGGCGCCGGACCTCGCCGCGCGCCTGCGCGTGCTGCTGTCGCGCGAGGGCCAGGGCGAAGCGATCGAGGCCTTGAGCGAATCCCCCGTGTTCGTCGATTCCGTCGCGCATCTGCCCGACTCGCACGAAGGCGCGCGTCTGGGCGAGTGGGTGTTGCTGCGTCGCGTCGGCCGCGGCGGCATGTCCGAAGTGTTCGAAGCGCGTCGGAGCTTGGGCGAGGCCAGTCAGCGCGCCGCGGTCAAGGTGATGATCCGTGGCCTGGGCGGCAGCGAAGGCGCCCGGCGCTTTCGTCAGGAAATGGCGATCCTGGCGCAGCTCGACGACGCGCGCCTGTCGCGCCTGATCGATGGTGGCGAGACCGCCGATGGGCATCTGTGGCTGGCGATGGAGTACGTCGAGGGCCAACCGATCGACGAGGCGTGCGATGCGCGCGGCTTGAACATTCGCGAGCGCGTGGGCCTGATGATCGAGATCGCGAGCGCGGTCGATCACGCGCATCGTCATCTGGTCGTGCATCGCGATCTGAAGCCGGCCAACATCATGCTCGACGCCGCCGGTCACGTGCGCGTGCTCGACTTCGGCATCGCCAAGATGCAGGCCCCGGACGACGTCGACGGCGACGCGACCGTCTTCCAAGGTCGCGCCTTCACCCACCACTGGGCCAGCCCCGAGCAACTGCGCGACAAGCCGGCCGGCGTGGCCAGCGATGTGTTTCAGCTCGGACAATTGTTGTACTTGCTGGTGTGCGGCGCTCTGCCTTTTCAAACCCGCGCGGGCGATGCCGAGGCGCGCCTGCGCGCGATCCAGATCGGCGCGATCGCGCCGAGCGCGCGCTGTCTGCAATTGCCCGCGGCGATCGCGGCGCGGCGCGGCGGTTCGCCCGCGCAACTCGCGCGCGAGGCGCGCGGTGATCTGGACCTGGTGATCGCGCACGCGCTCGGCGAGGACGCCAAGGCGCGCTATCCCAGCGCCAGCGCGCTGGCCGAGGATCTGCGCCGCTGGCTCGCGTTTCAGCCGATCGCGGCACGCGGCCCCAATCGGCGCTATCGCGCGCGTAAGTTCATGCGTCGACACTGGCTGCCACTGGCCACGGGTCTAGTGTTCCTGGGCATGGTCGCGACCTACAGCGTGATGCTGCTGCGCCAGAGCGCGCGCCTGCGCGAGCAGAGTATCGCCGCCGAGACGGCCCGCGCGCGCGCCGAGGCGATCCACGGCTATCTGCTCGGTCTGTTCGGCAGCGCCGATCCGGGCGACGAGGCGCATCGCGGTCGCGGGGTCGACGATGTGTTGTGGGACGGCGTGAGTCAGGCGCGCGAGGGCCTGCGCGACGACCCCGAACTCGCCGCGCAATTGCTCGACGATCTGGGCATGGTGCTGCTGCGTCGGGGCAGCTTCGATCGCGCGGAACAAAGCCTGACCGCGGCCCTGCGCATCGCCGAGGCACGCCATGGCATCGCCTCGGAGCAGGCACTGTCGATCCTGGTGTCGTTGTCGGATGCCTTGATGCAGCAGGGCAAGCTCGAACAAGCGCGCCAAGTCGCGCTGCGCTTGCTGTCGACCACGCCGACCACATTCGCGCAACGCATTCAGTGGCAGCAGGCGCAAGTGATGCTGGCCAAGATCGAGCGGCAGAGCGGCGAGGTGGCGCCGTCCGAGCAACGCCTGCGCGCCGCGCTGGGTGATGTGCGCGCGATGTTGGCCGATGCGACGGGCCAGCCGCGCGAGGACCTGGAGGCTCTGCGCTTGGAACTGATCCAATCGCTCGGCATCACGTTGTTCTATCGCGGCGCCTATGCCGATGCCGAACCCTTGCTGGTCGAAGGCACGACCCTGAGCGAGCGCGTGCGCGGCGCGCGCTCGCCGGAGTCGCTGGCCGCGCGCAAGAACCTGGCGATGCTGTGGTCCAAGACCGAGCGCCCCGCGCAGGCCCAGACCCTGCTCGCGCAAGTGCTCGACGACGAGCGCGCGCTCTACGGCCGCGCGCACAAACAGGTGGCCTTTACGTTGGGCATGCTCGGCGCGGTCAGTTTCGCCGCGGGCGGATCGGCGCAGGCCGCGACTTATTGGCGACAGGCGCTGGACGAAGGCGTGGCGGCGCTGGGTCCGAGCGATCCTTGGGTCGGCAAGGCGCGCTTGCGGCTGGCGCAGATGCTGGTCGCCGGCGGCGACCGCGCGGCCGCGCGACGCGTGCTGACCGAGGCCCTCGATCTGCATGCCGATGACGCCGCGCTGATCGAGGGCGCGCGGCGACAACTGGCCACGATCGAGACGACGACCGTCGATGGCCAGGTCAGTCGCTGAGTCGCTTGGGGCGCGGGGGGCGCTCGACCGGCACGCGGATCACGCCGGCGCCGAAAGATTCCTGGCCGTTGCGTGTCGCTTTCGCTTGGTTTTGCCGTAACACCGGGGAACAGGATCATGGCGGGGGAGAAGACAATGACGGTCGCCAGTATCGAACGCCGCGCCGCGCCGCGCGAAGGCGCTTCGATCACGCAATTGCTCAACCAGGCCGACAGTGCGCGAGACGGCTTGGACGAAGTGATTCCCTTGGTCTATCAAGAGCTCAAGCGCATCGCTCATGGCGTGCTGGCGCAATCGCGGCATCAGACGCTCAGCGCCACCGTGCTGGTGCACGAGGTCTACGCCAAGATCGTCGGCAGCGAGCAGATCCTGGTCAGTGGTCGCCAGCATTTCTATTCGCTGTGCGCGCGCGTGATGCGCCAGATTGTGATCGACTACGCCCGAGCGCAACTGGCGGGCAAGCGCGGCAGTGGCCAAGCGCGCGAGGTGCTCGACACCGATGGCGTGATCGACGCGTCTCGGCCGGAGTCGCTGGTGGCCCTCGACGCGGCCCTGACCACGCTCGCCGCGCGCGACGAGCGCCTGGCGATGATCTTGCAGTACCGCATCTTCGCCGGCCTCGAGCTGACCGAGATCGCCGAAATCTGCGGCGTCACGCCGCGTCAGATCCAGCGCGAATGGCGGCGTGCCTTGATCTGGATCGCTGACTGCATGATCGACGGCGCCTAGCGCGAGCCATTCCGACGTCGCGCGTGCTCACTGTGACGCGCGCTCGAGCCACGCGCCCGAGCTAGCGAACGCCAAAAAATAGAGCGGGCCTTGCGGCCCGCTCGTCCCACGCTCCTCCCCAACAACACCTCAGCCTGGCGCCGGCGGGCGCCAGTCGTCTTTTTCGGTCGGACGCAGCAGCCAGCGGCACAGCGCCGGCAGGAAGATCATCGCCGCGATCATGTTCACCAGGAACATGAAGGTGAGCATCGTGCCCATGTCGGCCTGGAACTTCAGCGCCGAGAACACCCACATGCCCACGCCCACGGCCAAGGTCAGTGCCGTGTAGAAGATCGCGATGCCGGTGGTCTTGAGCGCGATGAAATAGGCCTCGCCCAAGGTCTTGCCTTGCTTCATCGCCTCGGCCATGCGCGCGTAGATGTAGATCGCGTAGTCGACGCCGATGCCGACGCCCAAGGCCACCACGGTCAGCGTGTTGACCTTCATGCCGATGCCGAGCTTGACCATCAGCGAGTGACCGAGCTCGGTCACCAGCACCAGGGGCAGCACGATGCACAGCGCCGCCAGCGGGCTGCGGAAGCTCAGCAGGCACATGGCGAACACGGCCGCGTAGAGCAGATACAGCATCACGTTCTCGACTTCGCGCACCTTGTCGTTGATCGCCGCCATCACGCCGACATTGCCGGTGGCCAGGCGCAGGCTGGTGCCGTCGGCGCGGAATTCGCCGCCGGACTCTTGCGCTTTCTTCTGTTGCTCTTCGAGATGCGTGCGGAAGTTGACGTCGTAGGCGCCGTTGGCTTCGCGGAATTGCTTGACCGCGTTGACCACGGCGTCGATCGAAGTCGCGCGGTGATCGGTCAGGAAGATCGCGATCGGAATCGCCGAGCAATCGTCATTGAGCAGGCCCGAGTCGGTCTCGAAGCTCTGCGTGGCGACACGCAGCTCATCGGTGCTACGCGGCAGCACGCGCCAGCGCAGATTGCCTTCGTTCCAGCCGGCGTTGACGATCTTGGCGGCCATCGGCAGGCTGATCACCTGCTGCACGACCAGGTTGCCGTCGGCGTCGCGGACATTACGCATGTGCCAGCTGAAGCGATCGATCAGCTCCATCGCGCGATAGCTCTGCGTGCACGCGGCGGGCGCGGCCTCGGCGATCACATTGATGATGTCCACGCCCAGCGAGAACTTGGAGGTGATCACCGCCGCGTCCTGGTTGTAGCGCGCCTCGGGCCGCAATTCGGCCACGCCCTGCTGGGCATCGCCGATCATCACCTTGTCGCCCTGGCGCTCGGCGAAGAACCACGCGGTCACGCCGATGATCAGGATGATCGCGGCCGGCACCGGACGGCTGAAGCGGCTGAGCACCGCCCAGATCTTGTCGAACTGGGTGAGCTGGCTCAGTCGATACTCGCGCTTCTTGTCCATGTTGCGAAGCCGCGTGTACGACAGCAGCAGCGGCAACAGGATCAAGTCGGTGAGCACGGTCAGGGCCACGCCGATGGTCGCGGTGATGGCAAGCTCGCGCACCATGCGGATTTCGATCAGCATGATCGTGGCGAAACCAATGCAGCCGGCGATCAAGGCCACGGCGCCAGGAATCAGCAGCAAGCGGAACGAGCGCTTGGCCGCCTCGAGCGAGTCGACGCCATGGCGCAAGCGCAATTGCGCCGGCGTGCCGTCCTCGAGTCCACCGAAGAAGATCTCGCCGCGGAAGCGATTGATCATCTGTTCGCCGTGACTGACCGCGATCGCGAAGATCAGGAACGGCGTGAGCATATTCATCGGGTCGATGCCGAAGCCCATCAGGCGCAGCACGCCGAGCATCCACAACACCGCGACCAAGGCGCAGAACACCGTCAACGAGGCCAGCTTGACCGAGGTCGAGTACAGGTACAGCAGCAGCCAGGTGAAGGCGATGGTGAGGAAGAAGAACACGATCACCGAGCGCGCGCCGTCGGCGATGTCGCCGACCATCTTGGCGAAGCCGATCACGTGCACGGTCACGTTTTCGTTTTCGTAGGTCTTGCGAATGTTCTCGAGCTGACGCGCCACTTCCTGGTAGTCGAGCTTGGTCTGTCCGGCGCCGCCCTCGGGCACGAGTTCGCCCCAGACCATCACGCCGGAGAAATCGCGCGCCACGTAGCGGCCCACGGCATTGGCCTTGACGATGTTGGCGCGGATCGTGTCGAACTGCTGCATCGAGGGATCGAAACCCTCGACCTGCGGCGTGAATTCCGCCGGGATCACATTGCCGCCGGCGAAGCCGTCCTCGACCACTTCGACGAAGCGCACGTTCGGCGTGAAGATCGAACGCACGCGGGCGTCGTCGACCTCGGGGATGGCGATCACGTCATTGGTGATCTTCTCGACCACGCGGAAGAAATTGGTCGCGCGCGCGCGTTCCTCGGCGCTGTCGTTGATCGGGAACATGGCGCCTTTCTTGTCCATGACCGCGATCAGCACGCGATTAGCGCCGCCGAACTCGCGTTCGTAGTCGAGGAAGGTTTTCATGTACTCGTGCGACAGCGGAATCTGCTTCTTGAAGCCCGCGTCGACGCGCAATTGCGCCGCGAAGAACAACATCACCACGGTCACCGCCGCGAACAGCAGCAGGATCGGCACGCGCGCGCCGAACACGATGCGTTCTGCCGCGCGGTGGAAAGGGGTATCGACGTTCGCGCTATCGGATGCGCCCATGACTATCGTCCTCGCGCTCAGTTGGGCGTGTACACGCCGATGCCGGTTTCGCCCGCGACCACCAATTCGCCCGCGTCGCCGAGCACGAGCGCGGCGGCGAGGATGGTGCCATCGGGATGCGTGTGCTTGAGCAGACCCGCGGACTGCGCCGAGCGCGTGAGCACCAGGCCATTGGCGCCGACCAGGGCCGCGCCGCCGTTATTCCAGCCCACGCCGCCCATGATCGACAGGTCGACGCCGGTGTCGATCTTCTTCCAGGTGTCGCCCAGATCGGTCGACTCGAAGACATTGCCGCGCAGGCCGAAGGCCAGCACGTGGCGACCTTCGTAGCCAATCACGCCGAACATCGAGCCGTCATAGGGCAATTGCAGGCGCTGCCAACTCTGGCCGCTGTCGGTGGAGCGGAACGCGCTGCCGCGTTCAGCGACGATGAACAGCGAGCCGTCGCTGGTGCGCGTGATCGCGTTCAAGTGCGGATTGGATTCTTCCTCGAGCTCGAGTTCGGACTGGTCGAAGGTCCAGTCGTTGCCGCCCTCGCCGGTGTCGGCGCCGCCATCGGCGGACGCGTCGCTGGCGCCACCGGCCGCGGCATCGCCGCCCGGCGCACTGGCCGCGTTGGCGAGACTCTCGGTGTTCCAGGTTTGACCACCGTCGGTGGTCTTGAGCAGCAGCGAATAGGCGCCGATGGCGTAACCCGTGTTCTCGTCGAGGAACATCACGTCGAGCAGGGGCGCGCCATTGGTTTCGTCGGTGGACTGCGGGTCGTACGGCGCCAGTCGCTGCCGCGCCCACGTCAGTCCGCCGTCGGCGGAGTGCAGAATGATGCCGTCGTGACCCACGGCCCAAACCTGATTGCCCACGGCGGAGACGCCGGTGAGCGTGGAGCGCGTGGGCACGCCTTCGACCTGACGCCAGTCGCGGCGCGATTCGGACACCAGGATGTGACCGCGCTCGCCCACGGCGACGGCGCGATCGTTGGCATTGGCGATGTCGAGAATGATCGAGCGCGTGGCCAGATCCATCTTCTCGGCCGTCGCGGTGGCGGGATCGTACTCGGCGACGGCGGGCGCGGCGTCCTGCGCGTGGGTCCACGCGGCCGCGAACACCACCATGCCCAGGGCGAGCGCGGTGGCCGCGCCTGCCGGGGTGCGCATGCGGGTTGGGTACATCCGAATTCCTCCGAAGCGTTGCCGGCGGCCGCGGGCCGCTCAAGACGCGACCGCCCCGACAAGAGCGTGAACTCCTGACGAGGCGGTCGAACTGCTACCCGATGAATTTCAAGCGCGCGCCGCGATCAGCGGATACCGCGCTTGCGCAGCGATTGCGGCGAGAAATCATCCGGCGTGGTCACGAATGAGAAGTCGTACGGCGCTTCCTCGTTGTCGAGCAGGCCCGCGAGGTAGCGACCCGACTGCAGGTCGTAGTGCGCCTCGATCGTGGCCCAGAAGGTCGGCACTTCGTAGTAGTTGACCGAAGGCGCCTCGGAGACACGCCACAGCTGGCCGCGACCATCGTAATGATCGATGGCTAGGATCTGGTAGGAATCCTCGTCGAGATAGAACGTGCGACGGCTGTTGATGTGACGCGCGCCCGGCTTGAGCGTGGCCTCGACCACCCACACGCGATGCAGCTCATAGCGCATGTAGTCGGGGTTGAGGTGACCCGGACGGACGAGATCCTTGATCTTGGCCTTGTCCGAATGCGCCTTGTACGAGTTGTACGGCACGTACATCTCGCGCTTGCCGACGAGCTTCCAATCGAAGCGGTCCATGGCGCCGTTGAACATGTCGGTCATGTCATTGGTGCGCAGACCGTCCGAGGCCGTGCCCGGATTGTCGTAAGCGACGTTCGGGGCGCGACGCACGCGGCGCTGGCCGGGGTTGTAGATCCAGGCCTGACGCGGTTGCGCGGACTGATTCAAGGTCTCGTGCACCAGCAGCACCTGACCGGCCAGACGCGCCGGACCTTCGACCACCTGGAAGAAGTACACCAGGATGTTGTTGATGTTGGCGGTGGTGTTGCCGGGCTTGTAGTACAGACCCAGCAGCTCCTCGCGCAGACGCACCACCGAGTACGCGCCATTGGCGGTCGGCGCGACCTGGTTGGCCCAACGACGCGCGGCCACGCCCTTGTACTTGAGCTTGTGGTTCCAGATCACCTCGTAGGCGTTCTGCGGCACCGGGAACGGAAAGCCCTCGGCGCAATCCTGCACGCCTTCGCCATTGGCCACGAGCTTGCACGAGGTCGCGTTCTTGGCGGTGAAGTCGTACACGCGCTGCGGGAACGACGCCGAGCGATGGGTCGGATACACCGGCATGGCGTAATCCTTGTACTTCTGGAACATCGCCGCGGCGCCCGCGGTGATCTTGGCCGCGTAGTCCTTGTAGTTGGCCGCGGTGATGGTGAACAACGGCTGGTCGGCGGCATACGGGTCGGGGTGGAACATGCCGACCTTGTAGCCCGCCGGCGGCGTGGTGATGCCACCGGTCCATGCCGGGATGGTGCCATCGGCGTTGCCCGCGGTCTCCGCGCCCGTGGGCGTGAGGTCCTTGCCCAGACGCGCCGCTTGATCCGCCGTGGTGGCGGCTTGAGCCCCTGTCGCCGCCAGCGCCAACGCGATCAACGCGGCGCCGGCGCTCTTGTTCAGCATACGCATGTGTGCCTCCCGAGTTCGCTTAGAACGAGTACTTCACCGTGAACGACACGAAGTCGCGATCACGGATCAGGTTCAAATCGCCGGCGCCGTAGAAACGCGTGTAGCTCAGATCGGCGGCCCATTGGTTCAGGTACGTGGCTTCGGCGCCGAGGGTCAAGGAACGACGACCCTCGATGAAGTTGCCGCCCGGACCCGGGGTGATGCCATTGACGTCGTGATTGAACGCGAACCGCGGCGAGAGATTGACCGGGGTGTTGAACACGTTGTTGTAATCCGCGCGCGCGGCCAGGCGATAGCCCCAGGAATACGGCGTGGGGAAACCCTTGGTCTGCGTGATCGGATTGCGCAGCGCGCCAGTCAGGAAATCGGGGCCGCCACCGGTATCGGTGCCGTCGCCCTGGTAACGCAGCACGTCCAGCGGGGGCAGATCCCACACCTTGGTGCCACCGAACTCACCGACCAGCGACACCTGCTCGGCGCCCATCACATTGCCGAACACCTTGGTCAGGGTGAACTGCCACTGCGACATCTCGTGGCGTTCCCAACCGCGGATCTCGGTGCCGGTCGGCACCGAGCCGAGCTGGCTGATGAAGCGATTGACCGGCTGCGGGATGAGGTTGTTCAGCGGCGACAGCGCGGTGAACAGCAACTCGACGTCGTCGAACTGCAGCGGCACGTTGTCGCGATAGCTGACTTCGCCCTGCAGCGCGATGCCGGTTTGGCCGAGCGTGGTGTTGAAGCTCAGGCCGTACAGGCGGATGTCTTCCGGATACTCGATGAAGAAGCGACCGGTGTTGACCGCGGTCGAGGTCAGCGAGCGGCCGCTGATCAAGGGCAGGCGGCTGTGATAGTTCAGGAAGAACAGGCCGAACTCGGTGTCGTTCAATTCCGGCGAGAAGTAGTGCAGCGCCAGGCCGTACTGACCCGAGTCGTCGCCGTAGCGATCCGGCAGACGCGGCACGGCCGCGCCGCAGGCCGCCGCGCGCAGGGCCGCCGAGGCATTGATCGCCGCGAGGTCGCTGGGCGCGCCGCCGTAGCACACGTCATAGAACAGATCCGGGTTGCGCACCGGCTGCGGCGCGGTGCCGAAGCCGAGCATCACGTAGCTGCCGCCGAGCGTGGCGAAGTCATTGGTCGAGAAATACGTGCCGGCCGGATCGGGCTCGGTCTGCTCGAACTCGAACATGTACAGCGCTTCGGCCGACAGGTTTTCGGTGAAGTTGAACGAACCGGTGAGCATGTTCACCGGCAGGAAGGCTTCCTTCAGTTCGGCGCCGGCGACGCGCAGCTTCGACACGTCGACCGGATTGATGACATTGATGCCGTTCTGGATGAAGGTGCTCTCGCCCCAGCTCACGACCTGTTGACCCAGGCGCACCGAGCCGTCGTGTTCGGCGATCGAGAAGTTGTGGAAGATGAAGGCGTCGAGGATCTTGAAATCCTTGCCGACTTTTTCCTTCGCCAGATCCGACAGCTCGTCGCGATCGTTGTTCTCGAAGTCGTAGAAATAGCTCGCGCGCATGAAGCCGCCCCAGTTTTCGCCGTAGTTGATCGCGAATTCCGAGGTGACCTTGAACGCGTTCGAGAACAGATCGTGCTTCTCGTAGTTGAGATTGCCGTCGTCGCCATTGACCGACCAGCGACCCGGCGCGATGCGCTGCGCCGCGTTGGACAGCGCGCCGATGCCGGGGTTGATGTTGGACAGACCGATCAGGTTGGAATCCTGATCGCTCATGCGCATCGACACGCCGTAGGACACGGTGGTGTCGAAAGTGCCGTTCCAGTCGTCGCCCCACGAGAATTCGATGGCGTAGGCCGGCGCGGCCAGGCCCGCGAGGGCCACGGCGATCGAGGCGCCGAGCGCGCGGCGCGCGATGTGGCGGGTCTTGAGCTTGGTTTGCATAGTCATTGTGTTCCCCTAGGCCCGCTTACTGCGTACGGATGACCGAAGTGTTGGAAACCTGCACGGCAGTGCCGCCCGAGACGAGCATCGAGGCCATTTCGCCCTGCATCTCGACCGTGGCCGCGGCCGAAGCCGTCGGGCTGAGCAGCGAACCGTGTTCGCCCGCGGTGAAGCGGGTCACGCCGCGAATGCCGCTGGCGCTTTGCGTGGTGGCCGTGATCGCGCTCAAGCCGAGCAGGCGCACCAGCGGTTCGCCACCCGACAGCGGCGCGCCGGCCACCGAGACCGGCACGACTTGGTCGGGCAGCGAGGTCGTGCCATTGCCGACGATCAGATGCGCGAGCAGGCGATCGGTGGTGCTGGCGAAGGTGTAGTTGACCGGATCGGCCGAGTCGATGACGGTCTGCGCCGCGCCCATGAAGGAATCGAACGTCGGCGTGCCGGCGGTGACGCCGGAAGCCGCCAGACCCGCGCGGATGCGCGGACCGAAGGTGGCCGAACCATCGAGCAAGCGCGCGATGCCGCCGCCGGGCACGGACAACACGCCCGTGTTCACCGAGGGCTCGACCGCCAGGAAGATCGTGCCGACGATCGAACCCAGCGACTGACCGACGAAGCTGATGCGCGAGCCGTCGAAGTCGACCGTGCTGTCGCCGTCATAGCTCGAATTCGGAATCGCCTTGGCCAGCTGCACCAAGTCGAGCACCGACTGACGGATGTTGTCGCGCGAGGTCAGCAGGCTACCGAGATTGATGAAGTGCGCGCCGGAATCGTCGATGCGACCATCCGGGCCCGGGGCGCCGGTGGTGTTGTTGATCAGATCGACATCGAAGGTGCGCTCGGTCGATTCCGCGCCGAACGGCGAGTTCTCGATGTTGAACGGATTGGTCGGCGGCAGACCGTGCAGCGGTTGGTCGATGGCCACGACCACGAAGCCCTGCGCCGCCAGCGTGGCCGAGACGCCCAGCATGTCGGTGCGGTTGCGCGTGATGCCGTGGTTGAAGATCACCACCGGCCAGCCCGAAGCCGGCTTGGTCTTGCCCGAGTTGGCATTGGGCACGGTCATCATCACCGGCACGTTTTGCGTGCTGCGCGGCACCGGGAAGGGATTCGCGAACGTCACGTTGGTGGACGTCGGGTCGAGGCCCAGGTTGGCGAACGGCGCCAGATAGTTACCGGCCTGCGCGCGCCAGAACGTGGTCAGCACGGCGGTCGGGTTCTGCGCGCTCGGCGCCTCGAGGAAGTAGCGAATCGGCAGCACGCCGATATAGATGTCGGCGACCGGCGGCAGACCCGCGACCGAGGTGTTCTGGCCCGTCGCGCCCAGCTTCATCGCGATCTGGGTCGGCACCACGCCTTGATTGGCCTGGAGCACGGTCGAAGTGGCCTGAGTGGTGGCCACCCACGACAGCACGATGTCCTCGCGCGGCACGCCGGCGGCGGCCGCGGCGATTTCCTGCGAGTTGGTCAGCTGACGCAGCGGCTCGAGCGCGCAGGCATTGGCCGTGGGAATCAGCGGATCGGTCGAGGTGTTGTTGACGCACAGCGCGGTGGTGCGCTTGGTCAGGAAATAGGTCTGATCGGGCGTGGCGTCATTGCCGCGCGCGTCGCGCACGTCGTCGGTGACCACCGCCATGTACGAGGTCAGCGGCTTCAACGGACGGGTCGGCACGATGGCGACGGTCTGGCCGGTCGGATCGGTCGAGGCCTGGGCGACGACGAACTCGGCCGGCGAGGCCAGTTCGCGAATCACGCGCGTCACGCCACCGCCCGGACCGGTCAAGGCCACTTCGAACACCTTGATCGCTTGGCCGCCAGTCAACGAGGCCGGATTGGGCGTGGCATTGAGCGAGAAACTCCAAGGCGCCACGGTGCCGAAACCGTCGAGCGCGTTGAGCGCGACCTGCGGATCGCCGAAGTTGTTGGGATTGGCGACCGGAATGTTCAAGGTCAAGTCGCGGGTGCCCGACAGCAGCAGGTTGGTCGGGAACGGCAGTACCCGGTTGGTGGGATCGAAGCGCGCGGTGATGATGCCGGTGACGATCGAGCCGTCATCGTTGCGCGCCGGTTCCTGAGGTACCGCGCGCGGGCTGTTGCTGCTGCTGCTGCACGCGGCAAGCAACACAGTCGTCAGCGCTAGAGCCAATTTTGCTCGGGCCTGCATGCTCTTATTCCTTCTGAGGGAAAGCGAAGTGAAACCAGTAAAACGGTCGTATGGCTATCATAGGTAGCCGACTTACGCGATTGCAACGATATTTGAACGGTTTTTTAAGCGGACTCAAAGTGTTGCGACGCAACATCGATCGATTCGACCCATGCCCGAAGTGACCGCAGAACGAACATCGCCCACGTCCGAACCCGAACGCGACAGCGTCGGATCGCGCCTCGCGCGGGTCGATGTGATCGTGCCCTGTTACAACGAAAGCGCCGTGATTGGCTTGTTGTACGAACGCTTGCGCCCCCTGCTCGATCGCACCGACGTGGACTTGCGTCTGCTGTGCGTCGACGACGGCAGTCGCGATGACACGCTGGCGCAATTGATCGCGCTGTCGACGCGCGATCCGCGCGTGGGCGTGATCGCCCTGTCGCGAAACTTCGGCAAGGAAGCGGCGATGACCGCCGGCCTCGATCACGCGCGCGGCGATGCCGCCGTGGTGATCGACGCCGATCTGCAGGACCCGCCGGAATTGATCGACGCCTTCCTCGCGCATTGGCGCGAAGGCTTCGACGTGATCTATGGCGTGCGCCGTTCGCGCGCGGGCGAGTCGTGGTTCAAGCGCTTCACCGCCGGCGCGTTCTATCGCGTGATCGGCCGCTTGAGCCGCACGCCGGTGCCGGCCGACACCGGTGACTTTCGCTTGATGAGCCGACGCGCGCTCGATGCGCTGGCCCTGGTGCGCGAACGCAATCGCTTCATGAAAGGCCTGTTCGGCTGGGTCGGCTTTCGCCAGCTCGGCGTGCCCTATGACCGGCAGCCGCGCGCGGCGGGTCAGACCAAGTGGAACTACTGGCGATTGTGGAATTTCGCGCTCGAGGGCATCACGTCCTTCAGCATCGCGCCGCTCAAGCTCGCGACCTTCGCGGGCGTGATGACGTCGCTGTTCGCCTTCGGCTATGGCGTGTGGGTGATCGCCAAGACCTTGCTGTTCGGCGAAACGGTGAAGGGCTATCCCTCGCTGATGGTGGTGATTCTGTTCCTCGGCGGCATTCAGTTGCTGGCGCTGGGCTTGCTCGGCGAATACCTGGGCCGCTTGTACGAGGAATCCAAGCAGCGGCCGCTGTACCTGATCGGCGGCCGCTACGGCGCGGCGTCGCCAGAGACGGCCGAGACCGCGTCGAAGCCACGCGGCGCGTAACCGAAATCACGGCGCGCGGGTTCCGCGTCGAAGACCAGATCCTGCGCCAGGCGCGCGATCGCGGCATCGCCGATGTCGCGCCGCGCGCCGATCACGCGCGCCAGCGTCGCGGCCAGGCGAAACACCGCATCGGGCAAGCGCCACAATCGCGGTCGACCGGGCAAGGCCGCGAGCAGGCGCGCGACCATGTCGTCATAGTGCAAGGTCTCGCCGCCGGGCAGGTCGTAGATGTTTCCGTGCGTGCGCGGCTCGTCGAGCACGTCGACGCAGGCGCGCGCGACATCGGCGGCATGCACGGGCTGACGCCGACCGCGCGCGCCGCGCGGCAAAGGCAGATGCCCGAAGCGGCGCGCCAGCGCGGCCAGTCGCGACAGATTGCGATCGCCACCGCCGCCATAAATCATGGTCGGTCGCAAGACGGTCCACGCGACGTCGCGCGCGACGCACCACGCGGCGAGTCGTTGCTCGCCGTCGCGCAAACGCGCGGCTAGCGCGCGCTCCTCGGCATCGATCGAATGTTCCTTGACCCGCGCGCTGGTCGACGACAACGCGACCACGCGCCGCACGCTCGTCGGCGCGGCGCGCTCGAGCCAGGCGACGAGACCATCGAGCGGTCCGAGGCTGATCACGCTAGTGGCCGCGATCGCGGGCAGATCGGCGAACAGGTCGCCGCGCAGCCAGCGCGTGCCTTCGTCGTCGCGCTCGACGCGCGCCGCGCGCGACACCGCGATGATCTCGACGCCGCGCGCGCGCAGCATCGGCAAGCCCGCGCGACCGATCGGGCCGGCGGCGCCCAGCACCAGGCAAGGGGAATTCATCGCGCCATCGTCGGCCAGCGCGGGCCGCGGCGCAAGCTCAGTTCAAGCGCGCGATGTGCGCCAGGCGAGAAGGCAAGGCGCGCAAGCGCGCGAGCAGCGCTTCGCCCACGCCCGGCAACGCGGCCAGGCCGCGCGCGCCGACGGCCGAGATCGAAAACCGCTTGACCGCCGCGGGCGTGCGCTTTAATTGCCAATAGCGCCCGATCGCGGCATCGACCGAGAGTCGACACGAGCCCATGCGCACGGGCTTGAGCAACATGCGGAAGACCTGACCTTCGTTGATCAGATCAATGGCGAGCTGGGCATTGGCGCGATCGGTGATCACCACGGTCGCGACGTGCGGGTGATAGCGCTTGAGCGCCTTGAGCAAGCCCGTGAGATCGCCTTGCGAGACTTCGGTCTCGGAGATCACCACGCCGGTTTCGTGCTGTTCGAGAATTTGCAGCGCGCGTTCGGCATTGCTGGCGAAGCGCACTTGATAGTGCGGCTGCAGGATTTCGCGCAGGCGCTGCTGCACCACCGGATCGTCCTCGAGCACGAGCACGCCGACTTGGGCGCGCGCTTGTTCCTGATCGCGCGGCGCCAGCGGTTCGGCGGTCAGCGTCGGCGCCTCGCGCGCGATGCGGCCGGCTTCGAACACGATTTCGCGGAGTTCCTTGTTGTCCCAGGGCTTGTTGACGAAGCGATAGACCTCGCCTTCGTTGACCGAACCCAGCACGGCCTTGAGATCGGAAAACCCGGTCAGCAGCACGCGCATGGCGCGCGGCGCGGCGGCGCGGATTTCGCGCAGGCAATCGACGCCGGCCATTTCCGGCATGCGTTGATCGCACACGACCACGTCGACATCGTGCTGGCGCGCGAGTGCCGGCGCTTCCGTGGGTTGATTGGTCGTGTAGACCTCGACATCGCGGAACAAGGCGCGCAGGGCGCGCGTGATGCGCGCCTCGTCGTCGATGAACAGCACGCGCAGGGGCGGATCGATGATGGCGTTCATGCGGCTTTTCCGGTCGGCACGGGGGCCGCGGGCTTGGCGCTGGCGATGGGCAGGCTGATGGTGAAGGTCGTGCCCTTGCCCACGGCCGTGCGCACGTGAATCGCGCCACCGTGGGACTTGATGATCTTGTGCACGATCGACAGACCCAGCCCCGTGCCCTCCCCCACCGGCTTGGTGGTGAAGAACGGATCGAAGATGCGCGGCAGCACATCGTCGGGAATGCCACGGCCATTGTCGGCGATGCTCACCTCGACGGCGTTGTCCGTGGCGCGCGAAGTCACGATCAGATGCCCCTGCTCATCGATCGCCTGCGCGGCATTGGTGATCAGGTTCAGAAACACCTGATTGATCTGCGATGGCATGCAGTGAACCTTGGGCAGCGGCGCCAGGCGCGCGATCACTTGCACGCGATCGCGCAATTGATGACCGGCCACGGCCAGGGCGCTGCGCACCGAGTCGTTGAGATCGGTCATGTCCATGCCGTCGCGGTCGACGCGGGCGAAGCCCTTGAGGTTCTGCACCAGATTGGAAATGGTCTTGATGCCTTCGAGCGAATCGCCGAGCAAGTCCTTGGCGTCGGCCAAGGGCGAGGCGGTGGCGACTTCGCCGCGCGCGCGCTGCAGCACTTCGCGCGCCTTGGGCAAGGATTCGGCATCGGCGCCGCTGATCAGGTCGATGGCCTGCATCAGGCGCGTGAGTTGCTCGCCGTGTTCGTCGAGCAAGTCGCGGACGACCTCGACATTACTCTTGACGAAACCCAGCGGCGTGTTGATCTCGTGGGTGACGCCCGCGACCATCTGGCCGAGCGAGGCGAGCTTGGTGGTGTGAATGATCTGCGCCTGCGAGGACTGCTGCGTGCGCAACTCGTCCTGGACCTCGGCCAGTTCGGTGCGCAAGGTGCGATGACGGCGCGAGCCCATGAGCTGCGCCAGGGCACCGCCGAGAATGGCGGCGACGCTGATCAGCAGCAGGGCGGTGGTCCAGGTCATCGCGAATCCTCGGGCTCAGGCCGATTGTCGCTCGGCGCGGCGTCGCCGACATGCGGCGGCAGCCGCCCAAGGATAAATTGTCGGGCGCGCTTTTCCTTGATCCAGTTCGCCCTTTCATGGGAGCTTGGCCGACCTTCGCCAGGACCGGGTCGAGCCGATGTCAGTACCGCACAGCGACGAACGCGAACGTCCGGCCGCTTGGCGCCTGGCCTCGGGGCCGGTATTGGCGATCGCGGCCTACCTGATCGCGCAACGCGCGGGCTGGCCGCCGCCGATGGCCCTGACCCTGGCGACGACCGCGTGGTGCGCGGCCTGGTGGATCTTCGAACCGATCGCGGGCGCGGTCACGGCCTTGCTGCCGTTGGCGGTGCTGCCGGTGCTGGGCGTGCTCACGCCCAAGGAAGTGGCCGAGGCCTATGGCAATGAACTGATCCTGCTGATGGGCGGCGGCTTCATGCTGTCGACCGCGCTCGAGCGCGTGGGCGCGCACCGGCGCCTGGCCTTGTTCATGGTGCGCGTGTTCGGTGGCAAGAACGGTCGGCGCATCGTGTTTGGTTTCGCCGCGGCGTCGGGCCTGATCAGCATGTGGATCTCAAACACCGCCACGACGTTGATGCTGCTGCCGGTGGCGATGGCGATCCTCGCGCACTATCCCGACAAGCGCCTGGGCGCGCCCCTGGTGCTGGCGATCGCCTACGCGGCCAGCATCGGCGGCCTGGGCACGCCGATCGGCACGCCGCCCAATCTCGTGTTCATGCAGGTCTACGAGCAGACCACGGGCGCGCGCATGGGCTTCATCGAATGGATGCGCTTCGGCGTGCCGACGGTGTTGATCTTCCTGCCGCTGGCGGCGGCGTGGCTGGCGCGCGATCTCGGCGACACGCCGCCGGCGCGCTTGCCCGAACTCGGGCCGTGGACCTCGGCCGAGAAGCGCGTGCTGACGGTATTCGCGTTGACCGCGCTGGCGTGGATCACGCGCACCGAACCGTTCGGCGGCTGGACCGCGCTGACCGGACTGAAAGGCGCGAACGATGCGAGCGTGGCCCTGCTCGCGGTCATCGCGCTGTGCCTGATTCCCGATGGCAAGGGCGAGAAGCTGCTCACGTGGGAAGCGGCCGAGCGCGTGCCTTGGGGCGCGCTGATTCTGTTCGCGGGTGGCATCGCGCTCGCGACCGCGTTTCAGAATTCGGGCTTGTCCGATCGCATCGCGGCGGGCCTCGCGGCCTTGAAGTCGCTGCCCTTGTTGCCGCTGATGCTGGTGTTGTGCCTGGGCGTGACCCTGCTTTCCGAAATCGCCAGCAACACCGCCACCGCCGTGCTGCTGATGCCGATCATGGCCGCGACCGGCAAGGCCATGGGCGTCGACCCGGCCTTGTTCATGGTACCGGCGGTGCTGGCGGCGAGTTGCGGCTTCATGCTGCCGGTGGCGACCGCGCCGAATCTCGTCGCCTATGGCTCGGGCCTGGTCAATGGCCGGCGCATGATGCGCGAGGGCGTGGTGCTCGATCTGATCGGCATCGCGGTAATGACGGGCGTCTGTTACTACACCTTCTCCTGAGTTGCTCCGCGGCCGGGGACTTGACGCGTTTGAAATACTGATCGTTTCCCGCAACGCGAGACGATCATGAGCGTGCTCGACGCCATTGGCGACACCACCCTGACGCGCCTGCGCCGCGTCGTGCCCGACGACTGCGCGGAAATCTGGGTCAAGCTCGAGTGGGAAAACCCCACGGGCAGCGTCAAGGACCGCATGGCGCGCGCGGTGATCGAGCGCGCCGAGGCCGATGGCCGCCTGCGCCCGGGCGACACCGTGATCGACTACACCGGCGGCAGCACGGGCGCCGCGCTGGCGCTGATCTGCGCGGCCAAAGGGTATCGACTCCAGATCGTGACCTCCGACGCTTTCAGCCTCGACAAGCGTCAGCACATGCGCGCGCTCGGCGCCGAACTGGTGCTGGTGCCCAGCGAAGGCGGCCGCACCACGCGCAAGCTCATCGTCGACATGATCGACACCGCGCGCGAACTGGCGCGCGCGCCGAACACGTTTTGGGTCGATCAGCTGCGCAATGCCGACAGCATCGTCGGCTATCACACGCTGGGCGAGGAGATCTGGGCGCAGACGAAGGGCCGCGTCGATGCCTTCGTGCATGGCGTCGGCACGGGCGCGTCTTCGCGCGGCGTGGCCGAGGCCTTGAAGGCGCGCGACGCCCGCGTGCGCGTGGCCGTGGTCGAGCCGCGCGAATCGGCCGTGCTCGGCGGCGGCGCGGCCGGTCCGCACAAGATCGAGGGCGTGGGCATTGGCGACATTCCGCCGCTGTGGCGACCGGACGTCATCGACGAGATCATCGCCATCGGCACCGACGAGGCCAAGGCGATGGCGCGTCGCCTCGCGCGCGAGGAAGCGATGTTCGCGGGCACGTCTTCGGGCGCTAACGTGCTGGCGGCGATCGCGCTCGGCCGTCGTCTCGGCCCCGACGCGCGCGTGGTGACCTTGATGATCGACACCGGCCTGAAGTACCTCAACACCGACGTGCATCGCTACGACGACTGAGGCCGCGACCATCTCCGGCGCGCGACATGATCGCGTCGCGCGCCGGTCTTCCTCCACGCGCCGATCGCCGAGGCCACCGCTGGGGACGGTGGCGACGGACGCGTCCCGCGCCCGTCCGCGATCGCGGCGCGCGCCGCGGAGATGACATCGCCCAGCACGCCGGCGGCCGTGACCGCCGGGCCCGCGCCGGGTCCGGCGATGGTGATCGGCACGCGCGCGTGAATGTCGGTGCTGATGCGCACCATGTTCTCGCCCGCGGCCAGACGCGCCAGCGGCGAGGTCAGCGCGACTTCGTTCACCGCCACATTCGCGTGTTCGCCATCGAAGTTCGCGACGGCGACGAGGCGCGCTTCGTGCGCGCGGGCCTGGGCCACGCGATCGCGCCAATAGGCATCGGTCAGGGCATCGGGCGTGTCGGGCGACCAGGTCGCGAGATCGACCAGGGGCTCGACGCGCACGGTCTCGGGCTCGATCGTGTGTCCGGCTTCGCGCGCGAGGATGACGAGCTTGCGCGCGATGTCGCGACCGGCCAGGTCTTCGCGCGGATCGGGTTCGGTGTAGCCGAGCGCGCGCGCTTCGCGCACGGCATCGCCGAAGGTCGCGCCTTCGTGCAACCGCGCGAGCAAAAACGACAGCGAGCCCGAGAGCACGGCCTCGATGCGCCGCGGCGTCTCGCCGCGTTCGCGCAGATCGCGCAAGGTCGCGAGCACGGGCAGCGCCGCGCCGACCGTGGTCTCGTAGCGATAGGCCGCATCACCGGCGCGCGCGTCCTCGTGCAACGCCGCCCACTCGCGTTGACTGGCCGCATTGGCGAGTTTGTTCGGTGTGACCACGCCGATGCCCGCGCGCAACCACGCGCGATAGTTTGCGGCGATCTCGGCGCTGGCCGTGCAATCGATCACGATCACGCGCTCGCCGACGCGCGCGGCGAGCGTGCCGAGCGCGGCCTCGAGATCGCCCGGTTCGCGCGGACGCAATAGGTCGGCAGGCAAACTCGAGGGCAGACCTTGCGGATCAAAGGCGAGACCGCGGCGATCCAACGCCAGGCTCAGGCGCAGATCGGCGCGCAAACGCGCGTTGACGCCGTCGAGTTCGCGCGCGAGTTGCTCGCGCAAGGCCGTGCCCACCAGGCCGCGCGCGCCGATCAAGGCCAGATGCACGCGCGGCGGTGGCGCGATCACGCCCTCGTGCAAGGCGCGCACGGCGATGGCGCGTTGCGCGCCGGGCACGCGCACGCGCAGCGCCAGCGCATCCCAACCGGTGTCGAGGGCGAGCACGTCGACGTGGGCGCGCGCGAGTGTCGCGCTCACTGCGTCACGCGCGGAATCGCCCGGCGCACTCGCGAACACCACGGCGATGTCGACCGCGCCTTCGAGCGTGTCGGTCACCGCCAGCGCGCGCGCCGTGTCGATCGCATGAGCCTCGATGTCGCGCGCCTCGCCACCAATCCACGTACCGCGCGCGACCGGCCGGCGCGTGTTGCGCACCCACACGGGCACCGCCGCCTCGATCGCGGGCGCGATGCTCTTCGCATGCAGGATGCGCGCGCCGTGACGCGCGAGCGACGCGGCTTCGGCGTAGCTCAGGCGCGGCAACACGCGCGCCTCGGGCAGCTCGCGCGGATCGGCGCTGGCGACGCCATCGACGTCGCTCCAGATCTCCACGCGCTCGGCGCGCAACGCGGCGCCAAGCACGGTCGCGCTGGTGTCGGACCCGCCACGACCGAGCAGAACCAGACGCCCGCGTCGATCGGCCGCGAAGAAACCCGGAATCACCGCCACGCGCGCGGCGAAACCCGCGCGCCAACCCGCGATCACGCGCGTGCTCGCGGCCAGATCGGGCTCGGCATCGAGCGCATAGCCTTCCGCGCGCAACAGCGCGTCGGCCGCGACCGCCGCCGTCGACAGGCCTTGCGTCAACAAGGCCGCGACAATGATCGGCTGCGACAAGCGCTCGCCCGCCGCGAGCAGCCGCGCGCGCTCGTGCGCATCGGCCGCGCGCGTCAGGCGCAAGGCGCCGAGGCCCGCTTCCAGTTGCCGCAGCACGCGACTGATCTCGGCCTCGGCCCACCTCGCCGCCGCGCCGCGCGCGACCGCGTCGAGCAGGCTCGCGTGACGGTGACGCAGCACCGTCAAGGCCTCTTGCCCATCATCGCGACCGGCCAGCGTGCGCACGATCAGGCTTTCGATCGCGTCGGTCACGCCGACCAGCGCCGAAGGCACCACGACCACGCGATGCGTGCGCGCCGCTGCCGCGACCTCGCGCGTGATCGTGGCGATGGTCTCCGGCATGGCGACCGAGGTGCCGCCGAACTTCAGCACGCGCCACGGCGTCGCGGCATCGAAGGCGTGGGACGTGGTGTCGCGCGTCGTCGGCGCGAACGCGAGGGCTTCAGTCATGACCGGCTCCCACCGCGTGTTTCAGCGGTCGTTCCTGGCGCGCGCGGTAGTCGCGCACGATCTCGTTCAAGCGTTCGGCCTCGATCAGAAAGGCATCGTGACCGTGTTCGGAATTCAGTTCGGCCAACTCGGCGTTGGGCAGATGCTCGGCCAGTTCGCGCTGCTCGTCGGGCACGTAGAGCGCGTCGCTGTCGATCGACACCACCAGCACGGGCTGAGTCACGCGCGCGAGCACTTCGGCGTAATCGCCACGACCGCGTGCGAGGTCATGCGAGTCCATCGCGCGCGTCAGCGTGACGTAAGTGTTGGCGTCGAAGCGCGCGACCAATTCCTCGCCGTGATGCCGCAACCAGTTGGCGACCGCGAACTCATCCGGCGCGCGCGCGCGTTCGCCGTAATGCGTGGCGCCGGAATCGCGACCGAAACGTCGCGCCAAAGCCTGCGCCGAGCGATAACTCACCATCGCGATCGCGCGCGCCGCCGCCAGGCCCGCGCGCGGCGGCGCCTCGGGCGCGTAGTCGCCATCGCGATACGCGGGGTCGGCCGCCAGCGCGCGACGTTGCGCCTCGCTCCACGCGATGCACCACGGCGAATGCCGGCCCGAAGCCGCGATCGAAATCACGCCATCGACGCGATCGCGCGCGAGCAAGGCCCATTCCAGCGCCTGCAGTCCACCCATCGAACCGCCGATGACCCAGCGCACGCGACGCACGCCCAGTTGTTCGGCCAACGCGATCTGCGCGCGCACCTGATCGCGGATGCTCACGCGCGGAAAACGCGCGCCCCAGGGCTGGCCATCGGGCGCGCGCGTGGTCGGCCCGGTGCTGCCGTAGCAGCCGCCGAGCACATTGGCCGCGACGATGAAGTCGCGCGTCGGATCGAGCGCGCGACCCGCGCCGAGCAACGGCGCCCACCAGGCATCGACATCGGCCGTGCCGGTGAGCGCGTGACACACGATCACCGCGTTGTCGCGCGCCGCGTTCAAGCGACCCCAGGTGCGATAGGCCAGATCGACTTCGGCCAGATGCGCGCCCGATTCCAGCGTGAGGCCGCCGGGCAAGCGCCAACATCGCGTGTCCGGCGACAGCGTGAATCCGCTCATGCCACGGCTTCCAGGCGCGCGCGCTTGAGCGCGGTGTCGAAGTCCTCGCGAATGTCGTCGATGTGCTCGATGCCCACCGACACGCGAATCAGATCCGGCTTGACGCCAGCGCTGGCCTGCTCGGTCTCGCTCAACTGCTGATGCGTGGTCGAGGCCGGATGAATCACCAGCGTCTTGGCATCCCCGACATTGGCCAGATGCGACGCCAGCTTGACGCCGTTGATGAACTTCAGCGCCGCCTGATAGCCGCCACGCACGCCAAAGGTCAGCACCGAGCCGAAGCCATTCGTAAGGTATTGCTTCGCGCGCTGGTGATAGGGATGCTCCTCGAGTCCGGGGAAATCGACCCAGGCCACGTCCGGATGCGTCTTCAACCAGCGCGCCAGCTCGAGCGCGTTGTCCGCGTGTCGCTGCACGCGCAGCGACAGCGTCTCGAGCCCTTGCAGCAACAAGAAGGCATTGAACGGCGCCAGCGAAGGCCCGAAATCGCGCAGCCCTTCCACGCGCGCGCGAATCGCGAAGGCGATATTGCCGAACGGCCCCTTCGGCCCGAACACATCCCAGAACTTCAGGCCGTGATAGCCCGGCGCCGGTTCGGTGAACAGCGGAAACTTGCCATTGCCCCAGTCGAAGCGACCGCCATCGACCACCACGCCACCGATCGACGTGCCGTGTCCGCCAATCCATTTCGTCGCCGAAGCCACGACGATGTCGGCGCCATGCGCGATCGGTCGCGCCAGATAACCCGCGGCGCCGAAGGTGTTGTCGACGATCAGTGGAATGCCGGCGGCGTGCGCCACTTCCGCCAGCGCCGCGAAGTCGGGAATGTTGAAGCGCGGATTGCCGATGGTCTCGACGTACAGCGCCTTGGTGCGCGGGCCAATGGCGCGGCGAAACGCTTCGGGATCATCGCCCTCGACGAACTTCACGTCGATGCCCAGGCGCGGAAACGCGACCTTGAATTGATTGTAGGTGCCGCCGTAGAGATAACTCGTCGACACGATCTCGTCGCCGGCCTGCGCGATCGTGGTCAGCGCCAGGAACTGCGCGGCCTGACCGGAACTGGTGGCGACCGCGGCCACGCCGCCTTCGAGCGCGGCAATGCGCTTTTCGAACACATCCGTGGTCGGATTCATGATCCGCGTGTAGATGTTGCCGAACTCCTTCAGCGCGAACAGGCGCGCGCCGTGATCGGCGTCGTTGAAGGTGTAGGAGGTGGTCTGATAGATCGGCACCGCGCGCGCATTGGTGCCGGGCGCGGGCTCCTGGCCGGCGTGGACTTGCAGGGTCTCGAATCGCAGCGGACGTTGTGGCGTGCTCATGGCGGTGCTCCTGGGTTCGACCCCGGATTCCGCGATGACCTAGCCCAGAAACACAAAATCCGCGGGCTTGCGCCATCGCGGATTTCGGGGATACGTCGTGTGGGAAGTAAGACTAGACGTGCCGATCTCCGCGCGCAGGCGAACACATGCACATGCACATCGACATGCACAGCGAGCGGTTCGAGCGGGCGGAGAGGGCGTTCATCTGGGCGCTATTGTTAGCGGCGCGGGGTCGGCGGTGTCAACGACGGCGCTTATGATCTTTTCTTTGGGCGTGATGCGGCGGCGGGCGAAGGCATCGGCAAGCACACGCGCAGAAACACGAAGCCCACGATCGCCGCGGCCAACGAGCCGCCGAGAATGCCCAGGCGATTGGCCACCATCAGTTCATCGCCCGCGCTGTCGAAGGCCAAGCCTCCGATGAACAGACTCATGGTGAAGCCGATGCCACACAGCATCGCCATGCCCAGCAGCGCCGGCCAGCTCAAGCCCTCGGGCTTGCGCGCCATGCCGAACATCACCACCACGGCGGCGGCGCCGAACACGCCGATGGGCTTGCCCAGCAACAAGCCCAACGCGATGCCCATCGGCACCGGGCCCAGCAAGGTCGACAGCGCGATGCCGTCCAATGACACGCCAGCATTGGCGAACGCGAACACCGGCAGGATCAAATACGCGACCCACGGATGCAGCGCGTGCTCGACCACCTCAAGCGGTCGCTCGCCACGATCGCGCGCGCCACGCAGTGGAATCGCCATGCCCAGTGCCACGCCAGCCAAGGTCGCGTGCACGCCCGACTTCAACACCGCCAGCCACAGCACCACGCCCAGCACTAGGTAGGGCGACAGCCGCGTGACGCCCGCGCGATTGAGCGCGAACAGAATCGCCAGCGCCACGCCGGCGATCACCAGCGACACGGTCGACAACTCGTGCGTGTAGAACAACGCGATGATCACGATCGCGCCCAGATCGTCGAGCACGGCCACGGCCGTGAGCAGCATCTTCAACGCGAACGGCACGCGCGAACCGAGCAGCGACAACACGCCCAAGGCGAACGCTATGTCGGTCGCGGCTGGAATTGGCAAGCCATTCATGCGCAGAAGCGAGTCGTGATTGAACGCCGCGTAGATCGCCATCGGCACGGCCATGCCGCCGACCGCGCAGGCCAGCGGCAGGATCAATTGCGCGCGATCGGCGAACTGGCCCTCGAGCATTTCGCGCTTGAGTTCCAGGCCGACCAGCAGGAAGAACACCGCCATCAGGCCATCGTTGATCCACAGCGCGATCGGCTTGTCGACGCCGATGCCACCGAGCGTCACGGTGAGGTGCGTGTTCAGCGCGCCGTGATAGATCGCGGCCAGCGGCGAATTGGCGAAGATCATGCCCAACGCCGCGGCGGCCAGCAGCAGCAGACCGCCGGCCGATTCCAGACGCAGGAATTCCTGCACCGCCTCGAGCGCGCGTCGCGAGACTTGACCGAGTTCGCTCATTGCTGGCCGCTCCTTGACGCCCGACTCACCGCAACACCGACCACCACTGGAAGGTGGTCAGGCCGAGGAAGGCCGCGAGCAGGATCGCGCCTTCGCCGCGCGACACGCGCATGTCCCCGCGCAGCATCGGATACAAGGCCACGATGAAGGCCGCGAGCGCGGGCAACTCGAGCCGCACCAAGGACTCGGGCACGGCCAGCGGATGCAACAACGCCGTCACGCCGAGCATGAACAGCAGATTGAACAGATTCGAGCCCGACACCGAGGCCAGCACCAGCGCGCCGCGCTCGCGCATCGCGTCGATCGCGCCACCCACGATCTGCGGCAGCGAGGTCGCGAAGGCGATCACGGTCAGGCCGATGAAGAGTTCGCTCAGGCCCGCCGCGTCGGCGATCTTCACCGATTCGCTCACGACCAGGCGCGCGCCGAAACCCAGCGCGGCGACGCCGATCACGATCCGCAGGCCATTGAGCGCGACCGACGGAAAGGTGCGCGTTCGTTCGGCGAAGGCCGTGGCCAGATCCTCGCGCGCGCGCAAGCCGCGATGGCGCGCCAACAGCACGGCCAAGACGAGGAAGCCCAGCACCAGCACACCGCCGTCGAGATAGCCCAGCCGCGCGTTGTGACTCATCGCCATCAAGGCCAGCGGCGCCACGAACATCGCGCCGAACAGCAAACGCGCCGAAGGCAGCGCCGCGTCGAGCGGCCGCGTCAACGCGGCGACGCCCAGCACCAGACCGATGTTGAGAATCGACGAACCGATGATATTGCCCAGCGCCAGCGCCGAATGCCCGCCGAGCACGGCGACCACGTTCACCGCGAGATCGGGCAGCGAGCCCCCGAAGCTGACCAGGCACACGCCCGCCGTGGTCGCGCCCACGCCCAGGCGCACGAGCACGGCCGCGAGTCCGCGCCCGAGCGAATCGCCGCCCAGCGCCAGCAGGATCACGCCCAGCACCAACCACATCACGTGCGAGATCATCGGTCCTCCGTGTTACTCGGCGAGCGCGCGGCTCACAGCATCGCGCGCGTCATGCCCACGGCCGCGGCGACGATCAGGATCGCCACCGCCACCATGCTGATGATGTAGGGCGGACCACGCCGCCCGCCTTCGCGCGCGTAGGCCACGCCATACCACGCGCGCGACACAACCCAGATCAGGCCCACGATGCCGGCCAGCGTCGCGCTCGCGTACTGCGCGGTCAGCCACAAGGCCGGCAGAAAGGCCAGGGTCGACTCGGTGGTGTTGCCCTGCACGCGATAGACGCGCTCGAACGCGGGATGACCCGTGGTCGCCGGCGCGCGAATGCCGTGACGGCGACGCGCCAGACTCACCGCCACGACCGCGCCGATCTGCAGCAGCACGGTCAGCCACACGACCCAGGCGACCAGCAACATCGCGCTCAATCCGCGGCCCAGCGAATTTCCAATCCGGTGGTGGCCGCGCCGGCTTCGCGCAACAGGCCCAGCAGATTGTTGGACGCGCCGGCGTCGGCGAGATATTCGAGCGTGTCGGGATCGATCCAGTAATCCTGATCGTCGCTCGACTCTTCCTCGAGCTGGGTGATCAGAAAATCGACATCGGCCTGACTGATGACGCCGAGCAGGCGACCACTCTCGTTATCGAACAGTTTGGGCATGGCTCCCTCCGTATGGCGCGAAGATAGCAGACCGCGCCACGACCGGCGCCACCGGCGCGCGTCGACATCCGACGCGCGCCGAGGCGCCCGGGATCATGCCAACGCCGACGCGGCCTCCGGCGGCGCCACGAGGCCGCGCGCGACGGGCGGCGCGAAGGGCTCGGTGGTCTCGGTGGCGTCATCCACGCCCTCGTCGGCCGCGTCGATCGCGTTCGCGCGCGGCACCGTGGCGGTGACCAGCCAGTCGACCACGCGACGCAAGGCCTCGACGCGCGTCGCGCCGCCATCGCGCGCCGCGCGATACACGGCCAGTTGCTCGTGCGCGCTGGTGCCGCGCGCCATGATCGTGGTCAGCCGCGCCATCGCGGCCTCGCAGCCGAGCGCGCGCACGTCGTCGGCCAATTCCACGCGCAGCGTGTTGAGCCATTGCGCGCACGAGCGCGTGCCGCCATCGGCCGGATCGATGAACTGCGCCTCGATGCCATGACGCTTGGCGCGCCAGCGATTCTCGTCGATCACGCGCCGCGTCCACGGCAGCCACGGCGTGCCCCAGTCGGGCGTGCGCGCCAGGCGTCGAATCAAGCACCGATACAACGCGGCGATCGCCAGACTGTCCTCGACGCGCGTGCAACTGTCGGCGATGCGCAGCTCCAAGGTCGGATAGCGCGTCGCCGGCCGAATCGCCCACCACAGAAAACTCGCGTCGCGCGCCGCGCCGGCGCGCACGAGCACGTTGACGAAGGCGTTGTACTCGGCCTCGTCGGCGAAATGATCGGGAATGCCCGTGCGCGGCCATTCGTCATACGCCGCCTGGCGATAACTGAGCAAGCCCGTGCGCTGACGATTCCAGAACGGCGACGAGGTCGACAGCGCCAGGAACAGCGGCAGCCATGGCAAGACGCGATTCATCAGACGCACGCGATCGAGTCCCTCGGGAATAGCTACGTGCACGTGCAGGCCGCACAGCACGTTGCGTCGGCCGATGATCTGGAAATCGTCCATCAGCCGTTCGTAACGCGGTTTGTCGGTGTGACGTTGCTCGGTCCATGACGCCAGGGGATGCGTGCCGGCCGCGACCAGACGATAGTTCATCGCGCCAACCACGTCGGCGAGTTCCGCGCGCAGCCGCGTCATCTCCGCGCGCGCCTGCGCGCAGGATGAAAACACCGGCGACGATAGTTCGATCTGCGATTGCAGCATTTCCGGCGAGACATGCTCGCCGATGCGTTTGCGACAGGCCTTGAGCAGCAGCTTGGGCACGCGCGGCACGGCATTGCCGTTGCCCGGCTGGATCAGAAAAAACTCTTCCTCGATGCCGAAGGTGAATTCATCGCGAGCGAGTGGGGTCATGGTGGCCTTCTCCGCGGGGGAGAGGCACGCTAGATCACGAAACTTGAGAAATCCGTTAACAAATTGGGCGCGAGTCTTAACGCCGCTCGCGGGCATTTTCACCGCGCGCGAAGGCATTTTTCCCGATCGCCCGCAGCTTGCCTCGCGAAGCGTCGAACGGTCCGTGCGAATGGCCCGAAGCCGTGCGCGATGAAGCGCGGCGCGACGGCGACAACGCCAGTCAGGCGCGTCGCGCCCGCGCCACATGGAGTCTCGTCCCGCGCGCGTGCCCGCCCTGGGGCGAAGCGCGCGCGGGGCGAGTGTCGATCAAGCGGCCTTGATCAGACCTTCCTCGGCCATGGCGCGACGCACGGCCGGGCGCGCGCCGATGCGCTCGAGATAGCGACCGATGGCGGCGTACTTGCTGATGTCGACCTTCACGAAGCGCGACCAGCTGATGACCGTGAACAGATACGCATCAGCCACCGAGAAGCGATCGCCGAAGACAAAGTCCTTCGTCGCGAAATGCGCTTCGAGGCGCGCGAAATGCTGATTCAGACGATCGATCACGATCGCGCGCCACGCGTCGGGCGTGGCCGGGTTGAACAGCGGGCTGAAGCCCTTGTGCAACTCGGTCGAGATGAAGTTCAGCGTTTCCATCAAGCGATAACGCTCGATCGTGCCGAGCGCGGGCGCGAGGCCGGCGGCGGGCTTGAGGTCGGCCAGGTACTGCACGATCGCCGGACCTTCGGTCAGCAGCGAGCCGTCATCGAGCTGCAGCGCCGGCACGTAGCCCTTGGGATTGATCGCGTAGTAGTCGCCGCCGTCGATGGTGCGATGGGTCTTGAGGTCGACTTTCTCGAGCTGCACGTCCAGGCCCAGTTCGTGCGCGACGATATTGGGCGACATCGAGCAGGCGGCGGGGGAATAGTAGAGTCTCATATCGTCTCCTTCGAGTGATGCGCGCGCTTGAGGCGCGTTGATCCGCCACCCACCCTCGCGGCGGCGGCGTCCTGATGGGCCGGCATCCTGCGCCCGACGTCGTCGCGGCGCCAGCAGGAAAACGGCCAAAGCCATTTGCAGGCGTGCAAGCGAGGTTTTGGGAACTCGCGCGGTTGGGCCTCAGGCCGCGGCGCGCCTTGGCGCTTCGCCACAGGTCCGCCGCCATGCGCGGCGCAGATGATTGGCCGACGAGAACCCCGCCACCGCCGCCGCGCGTTCGACCGTGCAACGCGGCTCGGCCAGGAGACTTCGCGCCAGCGCCAACCGCAGTTGCTGCACATAGTCGCGCGGCGTCACGCCGGTCTGCGCCAGGAACAGGCGATTGAGATGACGCTCGCCCACGTGCGCGGCGGCGATGCTGTGCTGCGTCCAGGCCCGCGCCGGCGCGCGCGCCACCGCGTCTTGCGCGCGATGCACGGCCGGGTGCAGGTGATTGCGATGCATCAGCCAGGGCGAGATCTGCGGATCGTCGCCGACACGGCGCGCGAACAGCAGCTTGATGCCGCCGCCACCGCGAAACTTTGCGCCGAGCGGAAGCCCGATGTCGCACTTTCGCCCGATGGTCCACAGCGCCAGATCGATGCCGGCGGTGATGCCGGCGCTGGTGGCGATGCCGATGTCGACGAAGATGCGGTTCTCCACCACCTTGGCGTTGGGCGCGACGCGGCGCAGTGCCGCGATCAGATCGTGATGCGTGGTGCAGGCCAGGCCGTCAAGCCAGCCAGCCATGCCCGCGAGCAGCGCGCCCGAGCACACGGTGATGCGCTTGGCCGGTTGCGTCGCGACCGCGCGCAACCACGCGACAAGTCGACGCGTCGACGGCAAGTCCAGGCGCTCGACCGACTCGATGCCGCCGGGCACGATCAGCCACGCCTTGTCGGGGACACGCTCGGGCAAGGGCGCGTCGCGCGTGATCGACAGGCGCAACGAACACGTGACCTGCTCGCGCTCGGCGATGAAGCGCAGCGCGAAGGGCTCGGGGCGATCGTTGTCGCGCGCCCACCGGTTGGCGATGCGATAGGGCTCGGCAATGCCCGCGAGGTCGAGCAGTAGCACGCCGTCGTACAGCACCACGTAGACCGGAATCGGCGTCGCCGCCGCTCTCGCGTCGGCAACGGAGATGCCCCGCGCGGATATGTCGGTTTCGCGCATCGGGCTCGACGCGCGTCGACGCGTCGCCCGCGGACCCCAGCCCGCTTTTCAGGCGGCCTGGCGGGCCCCGGCGATGTCCGTTTTGCGCGTAAGCGTCTTCCGGCGGTCTCGTGGCGAGTCCTCGGCGAGCCTAACGCCGCCTCCTCGCAACAGGAGATCGACCATGGCCAACACCCCCGGCACCGCCCTGCTGGTGATCGACGCGCAGGAAAGCTTTCGTCATCGCGGCTATTTCGACGCCACCGAGATGCCGAACTATCTGCGCGCGCAAAACGCGCTGATCGTTGGCGCGCAAGCGCGCGGCTTGCCGATCGCGCGCATCTTTCACGTCGATCCGGAAAGTTCGGGCGATCCCCATTTCACCGTGTCCTCGGGCCTCGTGCGACCGATCGAGCGCCTGACCGCGTTCGACGCCGATGTCACCGTGCACAAGCATCGCCACAGCGCGCTCGCGGGCACCGATCTCGCGGCATGGTTGAACGAGCGTGGCATTCGCCGCGTCATCGTCTCGGGCATTCGCACCGAACAATGCTGCGAGACGACCACGCGCGCGGCCAGCGACGCCGGCTTCAGCGTCGACTACGTCACCGACGCCACCTGACCCCCTTCGCCCGATGAGGGCGCGCCGGCCCATATGGTCGCGCCGACTAAATCCGCGAAGACGCGCGCCCTCGGCTCGTGAGGCGTCGCGCCACGACCTCTGCGCACTTGGTCGAGGAAGCGCTTGCCCGCGCGTGAGTCGCCTCAAGGCTCGGCCAGCAAGTGATTGCACAACGCGCGCAGCTGCGCCGGCCGCACGGGCTTGTGCAAGACTGGATAACCGGCGCGGCGCGCGGCCTGCAGACTCTCGCGCGCCACGTCGCCGGTGATGATCAGGCCGCGAACGCCAGCGCCGTGGCGCGCGCGCAAAGCGTCGATGACCGAGGTGCCCGAGACATCACGCAAGCGAAAATCCGCGATCACGAGCGCCGGTGCCGCGCCCAGTCGCGCCAGGCCCGCTTCGCAGTCGGCGAGATCAGCCGCGACCACCGCGCGCACGCCCCATTGCGCGAGCAGGCCCGCCATGCCTTCGCGGATGCTCTCCTCGTCGTCGATCACCGCGATCACGCGGCCCGTGATCAAGTCCGCCGTTGACGACGCGGGTTCGGGCGCGGGCGTCACGATGGCCTCGGCATCGCCGCGCGGCACGCGCAGCGCGAACTGGCTGCCGTGTCCGGGTTGCGAGCGCAAGCTGATCGGCAGCGCGAGCAAGGCACCCAGGCGCTGCACGATCGACAGACCCAGCCCCAGGCCCTTGGCGCGATCGCGTTCGGGGTTTCCGATTTGATAGAACTCCTCGAAGATGCGCGCGTGCTGATCGGCGGCGATGCCGATGCCCGTGTCCCACACTTGCAGCAGCCACGCATCGCCGCGACGACGACACGTCAGCGCGATGCCGCCACGCTCGGTATAGCGCACGGCATTGGCGAGCAGATTGCCGAGCATGCGTTCGAGCAGCACCGCGTCGGCGCGCAACACGGCATCGGCCGGCACGCGACAGCGCAGACTCAGGCCGCGCGCCTCGGCCAGCGGTCGATAGCGTTGCGCGAGACCTTGCAACAAGGGCTCGGCGCGCAGATCGACGATGGTCGGTCGCACCGTGCCGGCATCGAGCCGCGAGATATCGAGCAACTCATCGAACAAGGCCTCGAGCGCATCGATATTGGCGTAGATGCGCGCGACGACGCGCTGCTGGTCCTCGGACAACTTGAAATCACGCAGCGACGCCGAGAACAAACCCAAGGCATGCAAGGGCTGACGCAAATCGTGACTGGCCGCGGCGAGAAATTGCGACTTGGCCAGGTTCGATTGCTCGGCGCGTTCGCGCGCTTGTTCGGCTTCGCGGGTTTGCCGCGACAGCGCCTCGACCAGTTCCGCGCGTTCGAAGCGCATGCGGATCGACTCACGCAGAAAGCGCGTCTGCACGCGCCCGAACAGCATCATGATCGCCATGAACAACAACGACGCCAGCCCCAGCGCCACGTGATCGAAATCGCCGATCGCGAGCAGCCGCGCGAACACGCCGAGAAAGATCACCGCGAGAAAGCCATGAATCGCCGGCGGATGATAGGCATTGCCCGGCACCGCGCCGGCGCTGATGCCGTACAACCCGCACATGGTCAGCGCCTGCGCGTAGGCATTGCCCGGCACCAGGAACCAGTACGCGCACGACGCCCACACCAAGCCCGCGCCCAGCATGTACGCGGCATAGTGCCGCGCCCAGCGATCGGCGCTGTCGATATCGATGGCGCCGCGCGCCTCGGCGCGCCGATAGGCACCATAGACCCAGAACCGGTGCGCCTGCGCCAGCGCCTGCGTGGCCAACCACCAGCCGATCGCGCGCGGCGGCGCCTTGTCCCACTGCGTGGCGACCATGTAGACCGTCACCACCATCGCCGCGATGAAGCTGTTGGGAATCTGCTTGTACAACTCGCGCACGCATTCCAGGCGAATGCGCGCGTCGCTGACGCGCGGCGGATGCGCGATCGGGGCGATGGCGGCGTTCACGCGCGATCGAGCCCGCGCTTTTGCGCCTCGATCACCAGCTGCGTGCGACTGGCCACGCCGAGCAGGCGGAACAACTCGGTCAGGTTTGCGCGCACCGTGCGATCGGCGATGTCGAGCTCACGCGCGATTTGTTTGTTGTTGCAGCCTTGGCACAGCAAGCGCAGCACCGCGAGTTGGCGCGGGCTCATCGCCACGTCATCGCCGTCGGCGCGCGCGGCCGGCGGCGCGCCCGCGGTCGCGGGAACCTCGGCGGGAAACCAAGTACCCCCATCGAGCAGAATCTCGATCACCGCGAGCATCTCGCGCACGTCCAACGATTTCGGGATGAAGCCGCTGGCGCCGGCGCGGCGCGCGCGATCGACGATGTCGCGATCGCCACGGCCCGAGATCAGCACGCGCGGGATGTGCGGCATGGCCGCGCCAATCACGCGCAGGCCCGACAGACCATCACCGTCGGGCAACATCCAGTCGATCAGGATCAGGCCGATCGCGTCGCCGCGTTCGCGCAGCACCTCGAGGCCCGCGGCCACGCCGCTGACGCCGATCAATCGCCACCGCGGCGCCAGGCGCGCCAAGGCCGAATCCAGCCCCTCGCGAAACAGCGGGTGATCCTCGATCAACAACAGGTCGATCACGCGAACCTCGCTCGATGGCGCTCCCAGCGCCCGACCTAGCCTACCTAAATAGGCAGCGACGCGGACACGGTGAGGCTTTGTCCCGGCCCCCAGCGTACTAGGCGCGGAACCCGGATCGCGGGTAGTTCGACAGTTCATTCGAGGGGTCGTCATGAAGGCTTGTTCGCCACTTCGTTCGTTTCGGGTCTGCCTGCTGCTCGCGGGTATCGGCGCGTTCGCGCCCGCGGGGGCGCAAAGCACCGCGCCGCTGTTCGCCAATGGCTTCGAGACCGTGCCGTCGGTGACCCAGGTGCAGTGGCGCATCGCCACGAACTTCACGGTCAGTCGACCGGCGAGCGATCGCGTGGCGCCGTACACGTGCGTGTCGCTCGATCCCGTGGCGCTCACGGTCGCGGCCGACTGCGGCAGCATGACGGGGTGGCGCCTGGGCAACGTGTCGTACACGATCAATGATGGCGCGAACACGCAGACCTTCACGGTCAAGGTGACGCCGCAGCATCATCCGTTGCTCGATGGTTTCGGCGGTTCGTCGCGGGATTCGACCTTGTTCGTCGTCACCGGTGCCGGCGAGGTGGTGGGCTGGGGCGCGAACGGCTATTCGCCGGGTCAGGACTTCGTTGAATGGGCCTTGCTCGGTCGCGGCGCGGCTGCTCAGGCGGTGCAATCGAGCGCGAGCGCCGACTACGCGATCGCCGCGGGCGGTGGACACCTGGGCCGAATCGCCTCGACGAGCGTGGGCTTCGCGCAAGCTGGCGCGGTCAGCGACGATGGCGAAGTATTGCTGTGGGGCCTGAACTCGCACTTGCGTAATGACGGCACTGATCTGACCTTGCAATACACGCCCACGCGCATGCTCGCCAGCGCCGGTGGCGCGGTGCTCAATCATGTCGTGCAGCTGGCGCTTGGGCAGTTCAACAAGACCGTCTTGCTCGATACGGGTACGGTGCTGTCCTGGGGTCGCTACATCGGCCAGAACACGGGCGATGACACGGTGAACTTCCCCGCGCCCGTGCGGCTGCCCGGCGGCGCGGCCTTGACTGGCATCGTCCAGATCGCGAGCCAGGCCAACGCGGCCATGGCCCTGGGCGCGAACGGTCAGGTTTACAGCTGGGGCGCGAATGACGAATGCGAGCTCGGCCACACCACGAGCACGGCCAATTGCCCGTTCGCCGACGTCGCGCGGCCCGTGGTGCTGCAGGCGACGGGTCAGCCACTGACCAATATCGTCTCGATCGCGGCGGGCGATGCGTTCGGTCTCGCGCTCGGCGCCGATGGTCATGTCTACGCCTGGGGTCGCAATGTCAGCGGTTCGGCGGGCGCGACCAATGTTTTCGACTATCAACCCGGCGCGATTGCCGTGAGCAGCGCCGGCGGCGCGCTGAGCAACATTGTCAGCATCGCGGCGACCGGCGTGAATGGCCATGCAATGACCGCCTCAGGCGAGATCTGGGCCTGGGGCGACCCCGCGGGCATGGCGCAAGGCGATACGAGTTTCTGCGCCTGCGATTCCGGCGCGCCGATCGCGCGACAAGTGCGCGACGTCGCCAACACGGGCGTGCTCAGCGGCGCGATCGCGATTGGCAGCGGTTTCGCCAATGGCCTCGCGCTGATGCCCGATGGTCGCGTGCTCGTGTTCGGGGCGGTTGGTGGCCAAGGGGCGGGCCTGGGCCAAGGCACGGCCAGCGCGGGCCCCGAGGGTTTGTTGCCGCGTTACGTGGCGGGCGGCGCCGTCGGATCGGGTTCTTTGAATCTGGGGAATCTGTCGGGCTTTCAAAATCCGCGGCGACGCTATCGCTGAGCACGCGCCTTCCCACCAGCCTTGACGCCCGCCTTCCGGTGGCCGGCGTCATCGGTGCGCGGACGTCGCGGGTCACCGCGGCGTCCGCGTTGTTTCAGAGTTCTCCCGCTTCGCACATCGCGGTGAAACGGCGCTGCATCTCGGCCGGCGTCACGTCCTCGACGTGTTGATCGATCAGCCAATCGTGACCGAAGGGATCGCGCACCTTGGCCGAGCGTTCGCCGCAGAACGTATCGTGCACGGGCAGCAGCAGCGTGGCGCCGGCGGCGAGCGCCCGGGCCAGCGCGGCGTGCGCGTCGTCGACTTCCAAGTGCAGCGCGCCGCTCGTGCCGCCGAGCGTCGCGGGCCCGTGAATGCCATGCTCGGGATATTCGTCGGAGATCATCAGCGTGGCATCGCCGATCGACAACTCGGCATGGCCCAAGCGCCCACCGGGCTCGACCAGACGAAACCGCTCGACCGCGCCGAACGCGGCGATGTAGAACGCGATCGCGTTCACGCCATCGCGCACGCGCAAGTAGGGCGCCACGCTCAGGGCTCGGGGACTATTCATGCCTCGACTCCGATTCACCGCCACCCGGCGGCCGACGCGCAGGGTGCGCGTTCGTCGCGCGCGCGTCTTGGAAAAATCGGCAGCGCGTTCAGTCCAACGCGACGTGATGAATGCGATCGGGCGATACCGGTCGATAGTCGCCGGGCGCGCGCCCGCAGAACTGGCGAAAATCGCGCGTCAGATGCGCCTGATCGTAGTAGCCGCCATCGGCCGCCACGCGCGCCCAGGACACTTGGCCTTCGCGCGCATATTGCTCGAGCGCGCGACTAAACCGCATCACGCGACAATAGCGTTTGGGCGTCAGCCCCACTTCGGTCTGGAACAGATCATTGAAACGCCGCGTGCTGTAGCCGCTGTCGGCGCCGATCGCCGCCACGCGCGCGAGCGCCGGATCGCGATCGATCGCGCGCAGCGCGGCGGCCACGGCGGGGTGACGCGTGGGCGCGCGACGCAGGCGTTGAATCAGGATACGTTCGAGCACGGCAAGGCGCCGCTCGGGCGTGGGCTCGTCGAGCAGACGCTCGCGCAAGCCCCGCGCGCCATCGCCCCGCAACGCGCTCAGATCGACGTGTCGATCGGTCAGTTCCGGCGCTGGCGGACCGAGAAAAGGCACGGCCCCGCCCGGTCGAAAATGCACGCCGATGCAATGCACCTGCTCGGCCGTGTCGATGCCGAAGTAGCCGTTGTAAGCGCCGCAGACAATGGCCGATTCAAACGTGCGCGGCGTGTCGAGCGCGTCGGCGTCGTACATGCGCGTTTCGGTTTCGGCGAGATTGATCACCAGCTCCAGCGTGCCCGTGGGCAGGGCCAGCTCGCGCGTGTGCGTGGCGTTGTACGCGTCGTAGTACCACAAGCAATCGACGAAGCCCGCGAGTGGCGGGCCGGGGCGGAGGAAGCGCGCGATCATGCGAGTCCTCCGCCGCGCGCTCAGTGCTTGGGCTTCTTGGGCAGATACAAATCGGTGATCGTGCCCTCGTAAGCCTCGGCCGCCATGCCCACCGATTCCGACAACGTCGGATGCGGATGAATGGTCAGACCGATGTCGGCGGCCTCGCAACCCATCTCGATGGCGAGCGCGACCTCGCTGATCAGATCACCCGCGTTCGGGCCGACGATGCCGGCGCCGATCACGCGATGCGTGGCCTCGTCGAAGATCAGCTTGGTGAAGCCCTCGGTACGGTTGATGCCGATCGCGCGACCCGAGGCCGCGTAGGGAAACTTGCCCACGCCGTAAGCAATGCCGCGCGCCTTGGCCTCGTGCTCGGTCACGCCGACCCAAGCCACTTCCGGATCGGTGTAAGCGACCGACGGAATCACGCGCGCCACGAACTCGCTCTTGAGCCCGGCGCACACTTCCGCCGCGACCTTGCCTTCGTGCGTGGCCTTGTGCGCCAGCATCGGGTTACCGACCAGATCGCCGATGGCGAAGATGTGCGGCACATTGGTGCGCATCTGCTTATCGACCGGAATGAAGCCGCGATCGGTCACGACTACGCCCGCGGCCTCGGCGCCAATCTTCTTGCCGTTCGGCGCGCGACCGACCGCGCACAACACGCGATCGTAAGTTTGCGGCGCGGGCGCCTTGTCGCCTTCGAAGGTCGCGACCAAGCCTTCGGGCTTGGCCTCGAGCTTGACCACCTTGGTCTTGAGCAGAATGCTCTCGTAGCGCTTCTTCAAGCGCTGTTCGAGCGGACGCACCAGGTCGACGTCGGCGCCGGGCATCAGCTGATCGAGCAATTCCACCACCGTGACCTTGGCGCCCAGCGCCTCGTACACGCAAGCCATTTCCAGACCGATGATGCCGCCGCCGATCACGAGCAGACGCTTGGGCACTTCGGCGAGCATCAGCGCATCGGTGGAATCGAGCAGGCGCGGATCGCCCCAGGGCAAGCCCGGCAACTTCACCGCTTGCGAACCGGCGGCGATGATCGCGCGCTCGAAGCGCACGAGCTTCTTGCCCTCGGGCGTGTCGACTTCGATCTCGTTCGGCGACACGAAGCGCCCCGTGCCCTGCACGCGCGTGACCTTGCGCTGCTTGGCCATGCCGGCCAGACCACCGGTGAGCTTGGCCACGACGCCGTCCTTGTACGCGCGCAGCTTATCGAGCGCGATGGTCGGCGCGCCGAAGGTGATGCCGAGTTCGCTGGCGTGCGCGGCTTCATCGATCACGCGCGCGGCGTGCAACAAGGCCTTCGAGGGAATGCAGCCCACGTTCAAGCACACGCCGCCCAACTGCGGATAGCGTTCGATTAGTACCGTGTTCTGATCAAGATCGGCCGCGCGGAAGGCCGCGGTGTAACCGCCGGGGCCGGAGCCGAGCACCGCGACCTGGCATTCGATGTCGGCCTTGCGGCCGGTGCCGGCGGCCGCTTTCGGCGCGGGCGCGGCGGCGGCGGGCGCGCTCGTCGGCGCGGGCGCGGGCGCGGGCGCTGCTGCCGGCGCGGCGGACTTCGCGGGCGCGGCGGCTTGCGCGGCGCCTTCGCTGTCGAGCACGGCGATCACCGTGCCTTCGCTGACCGCGTCGCCGACCTTGACCTTGAGTTCGCGCACCACGCCGGCGGCCGACGCGGGCACTTCCATCGTGGCCTTGTCCGACTCCAGGGTCAGCAAACCCTGATCCTTCTTCACCGTGTCGCCGGGTTTCACCAGCCACTCGATGACGGGCACGTCCTTGTAGTTGCCGATGTCGGGGACTTTGATCTCGATCGTGGCCATGCAAACTCCTGCTATGCGGCGGAACGCGACGCGGCGTTCCGGTCGTGACGCGCGCGGGGTCGTGGTGGGACTGGCGCGCGCGGGTTCATCGGTTCAGGCGTCGAAGCGGATGCGCTTGCGCAGTTGCTCGAGTTCGATCAACTCGCGCTCCTCGGCATGATGCGCCTGCTCGCGCTCGCGCCGGCGCTGGGCGACGTAATCGTGATACTTGCGATTGGCGTGTTCGAGCGACTTGCGAATATCGGGCAAGTGACAGTTCTCGATTTCGCTCGGCAAGCAATCGAACAGAATGTAGCCGTTCTCGATCCACAAGCCGCGACGCCGCGCGTTGATGCGCGTGTCGCGTTCCTCGAAGAAGAACCGCTCCCAGATGATGTCGGGCGGATGCCGGCTGAGCTTGAGGTGCATCACGCGCATCGATTCGTGCACGCGCGACCACGTGGTGCGCGCCACGTCGAGGTCGATGATCTTGACGTCGGTGAAGTCATCATCGACCCGCATCGAGGTCCACAGCGGCGAGGTCATGGCGGCTCCGCGCGCGTCGATCAAAGCAAGAGCTTGCGGATATCGCCCAGCATCTGCGCCAGATAGGCCGCGAAGCGCGCGGCCTCGGCGCCATCGATCACGCGATGGTCGTACGACAGCGACAGCGGCAGCATCAAGCGCGGCGCGAATTCGTGACCATTCCACACCGGCTTGGTCGCGGCCTTGGACACGCCGAGAATCGCCACCTCGGGCGCGTTGATGATCGGCGTGAACGCCGTGCCACCAATGCCGCCAAGCGAGGAGATCGAAAAGCACCCGCCCGACATGTCGGCCGGACCGAGCTTCTTCTCGCGCGCCTTGGCGCTGATCGCGCCGAGTTCCACGGCCAGATCGACCAAGCCCTTCTGATCGCAATCGCGGATCACGGGCACGACCAGACCATCGGGCGTGTCGACCGCGATGCCGACGTGGAAATACTTCTTCAACACCAGGTTCTCGCCGGTGGCGTCGAGCGAGGCATTGAAGCTGGGGAACTTGCGCAGCGCCGCGACCACGGCCTTGATCAGAAAGACGAGAGGCGTGAGCTTGACGTCCTTGTATTGCTCGCCAGCGCTCTTGCGGAAAGCTTCCATCTCGGTGATGTCGGCCTCCTCGTGCTGAGTGACGTGCGGAATCATCACCCAGTTGCGCGCGAGGTTGGCGCCGGAGATCTTCTTGATGCGCGACAGCGGCTTGCTCTCGACCGCGCCGAACTTGGCGAAGTCGACTTGCGGCCAGGGCAACAGATTCAGACCCGCGCCACCACCCGTGGCGGCGGCCGCGCGCGGCGCGGCGGCGGCGCCGGACATCACGGCCTTGACGTGGTTCTGCACGTCCTCGCGCGTGAGGCGATCCTTGCGCCCCGTGCCCTTGACCTGGGCCAGATCGACACCGAGCTCACGCGCGAACGCGCGCACGGCGGGGCTGGCATAAGGCAAGGCGCCGGGCATCACTTGATCGGCATCGAAACTCACCGGTGGCGTGCGCGTGGGACCAGCGCTCGCGCTGGCCGCGACCGTGGGCGCGGCGGGCGCCGTCGCGGCGACGGGCGCGGGCGCCGGCGCGGGAGCTGGCGCAGCCGCGGACGCGGCGGCCTTCGCGGGCGCGGGCGTCGCGGCGGCGCCGCTGGCCTCGTCGATCAGCGCCACGACCATGCCTTCGGACACGGCGTCGCCGACTTTGACCTTGATCTCGCGCACCACGCCGGCGATTTCGGAGGGCACTTCCATCGTGGCCTTGTCCGACTCCAGGGTCAGCAGGCCTTGATCCTTCTTCACGCTGTCGCCTGGCTTGACCAGGATCTCGATCACCGGCACGTCTTTGTAGTTGCCGATATCGGGGACACGCGCTTCCTTCATGGGATCCTCTCCGCGGTTGATCGGGCGACGAGCTTCGCGCCGCCTTGGTGCTTGAGCGGGCTATTGTGGCGTTGTTCTTGGGCGCGACGCCAGCACGGCAACGTCCGAATCGCGATCAAAGTGTCCGCGAGCGGACGTTCGAACGTCCGTTTTCCCCGACTTGGTGCGCGACCCGCGCGAAAAACCGCGAGTTGAGCGGGCTCGCGCCTTGGCATGTCGCTTGCTGAGTGGCTTGCGAGACGCAAACCACGGAGGCCCGCCATGAAGAAGCTGCATCGCCAATTGCTCGCGCTGGGACTGGCGCTCGCGCAGGGCGCCGTGATCGCGGCCCTGGCGCGTCCGCTGTCGCCGAGTGAAGTCGCGAGCCTCACGCGGCCGGCTTCCGCGCCAATCAATCTCAGCGATGCGCGCCTGACCGCGTCCGAGGTGTTGAGCTGTCAGGTGCTCGCCCTCAACGCGCCGTGAGGCCACGGCGCGCCGATTCGCGAGCGCGCGACATCAATCGACGACGCTGAGCTTGACCTCGATGTTGTTGCGCGTGGCCTTGGAGTACGGACACACCTGATGCGCGGCGTGCACCAGTTCCTCGGCCTTCGCGCGCGGCACGCCAGGCAGGCGCACCTTCAACTCCACGCTAAGACCCAGGCCCGCGGGTTCGACCTTGCCGATGTCCACGACCGCCGTGACCTCGATCGCGCCGACGTCGACCTTCTGCTGCTTCGCGACGAAGCCAACCGCGCCGCCGAAGCACGCGGAATAACCGCACGCGAACAACTGCTCCGGATTGGTGGTCTGCGGCCGACCCGGTCCACCCATCGACTTCGGGATGGACATCTCGAGCTTGAGCAGCCCATCGGCGGTCTCGACGTGACCATCGCGGCCGCCGACGGCCGTGGCTTGCGCGCTGTAGAGCGATTGCATGAGCGACTCTCCTGGTGGGTCGGAAGCACTGGCCCGCTATCCTACGCCAGCATCGTACGCGCGCGGCACCGCGCGTCGATCGGCGCGCGCATCGATGCCTCGATGTTTCGCACGGATGACGACGACCCGCCTTCGAGGCCCATGGACCATGAGTGAAACGCCCGCCTGGCTACCCGACCAGCACGAGCCGCCCGAGCTGCTCGGCGCGCGCGTGCGACTGCGCGCCACGCACGCGCGCGACATCGACGCCACGTTTGAACTGCACGCCGACCCCGAAGCCATGCGCTACTGGAGCACCGTGCCCATGCAAACGCGCGCGCAGGCCGAGGCGCGCGTGCGCGCGCAGATCGACAGCTTCGGCGCGCGCCAGGCCCTCGCCTGGGCGATCACGTTGCGCGCGCATGATGTCTTCATCGGCAATGTCACGCTGTTCAAGATCGATCCCGATCATCGCCGCTGCGAAATCGGCTACAGCCTGCTGCGCGCGTTCTGGGGCGGCGGCTATGCGCGCGAGGCCTTGGAACTTGCGATCGCGTTTGCCTTCGACACGCTCAATCTCCACCGCATCGAGGCCGACATCGATCCGCGCAACACGCGCTCGATCGCCTTGATCGAACGCGTGGGTTTTCAGCGCGAAGGCTTGCTGCGCGATCGCTGGCGCGTGGGCGATGAAGTGTCGGATACGGCGTTGTATGCGCTGCTTAGCACCGATGCGCGACCGCGCGCGGCGGTCGCGACCACGACGAACTAGGGCGATCCGCGCGCGCCTCGCGCGAGGATCGCCCCGTCGATCGATCAGGCCTTGTCGCCGCGTGGCCGCGCGTTGTCCTTGGGCTCGGGCTTCGCCGCGGGCGCGGGGTCGAGCGCGGCGGTCATGCCGGCGAGGTCGCCGCCCTTGAGGCCGAGTTCCTGCATCAGGGCATCGATCAAGGGCGCTTGCGCGCGATAGCGCAGGGCGCTGTTGACGGCTTGCTCGGCGAGATTGCCGCCGCCGGGCGTGGCGCTGCCTTCGGCCGATGACGCGCCGGCGCCGTTCAAGCCGTCGACATGCATGATGCGAATGCCGTCGATGCGCTCCATCGGACGCACGCTCTCGCGGATGATCTCGGGCAGATGACGCATCAGGGCCAGGCGCACCTGCATGGCGATCTGTTCGGGCGACAGCACGTTCGCGGCTTCGTTGACGCGGCGTTGGCCTTCGGCGTCGACCTGATAGCGCGCGGCCGCGGCGGCGGCGCGCAGTTTCTCGGCCTCGGCATCGCCTTCGGCCTCGATGCGGCGTTGATCGGCATTGGCCGTGGCGAGCGTGCGGATCGCTTGCGCCTTTTCCTCGGCCGCTTCCTTCTCGGCTTGCGCGGCGATGGTCACGGAAATCTGTTCGCGCTCGGCTTCCTTGGCGGCCTCGACCAGTTCGATCTTCTTCTGGCGTTCGGCCTTCTCGACCTCGCGCACGGTGTCGACCTGCTCGGACGCGCGCACGGCCAGCGCGCGCGCGGTGTCGGCGGCGGCTTGCGATTCGGATTGCGCCTTGGACTTTTCGGCGATGGCGATGGCGCGCTCCTGTTCGGCGAGCTCGACCATCTTGAGCTTCTCGACCTCGCGCGCCTTGAGCTGCTGCTCCATGGCGATGCGCTGCTCTTCGACGGCGCGCTGCGCGGTGATCTTCTGCTGATCGACCTGCTGCGTGGCGACGATCTTGGCTTGCTCGGCCTCGCGCGCCTGCTCGGCCTGCTCGCGCGCGACTTCGGCCTGCTGGTGGGCGCGTCGGATCTCGACTTCGCGTTGCTGTTCGAGCTTGGCGTACTCCTGCTCGCGTGCGATCGCGAGCTTCTGCTGCTCGGCGGCGAGGTTCTTGCGCTGCACTTCGACCTCGGTCTCCTGCTCGATTTCATTGCGCTTCTTGCGGCGCAGTTCGATCGCTTCGGTCAAGCGGGTCAGACCTTCGGCGTCGAAGGCGTTATCGGGATTGAAGAACTCGCGGCCGGTCTGATCCAGGCCCGTGAGCGACACCGACTCGAGCTCCAGACCGTTCTTCAACAGGTCCTCGCTCACCGCCTGTTGCACCTTCTGCACGAACAGCGTGCGCTGCTCATGCAGTTCTTCCATGCCCATCTCGGCCGCGACCGAACGCAGGGCGTCGACGAACTTGCCTTCGACCAGTTCCTTGAGCTGATCGGGCTCGGTGGTCTTGCGACCGAGCGTCTGCGCGGCATTGGCAATCGACTCTTCGGTCGGCTGCACGCGCACGAAGAACTCGGCGGTCACGTCCACGCGCATGCGATCGCGCGTGATCAAGGCCTGATCCTTGGCGCGATGCACGTCGAGCTTGAGCGTGTTCATGTTCACCGGAATCAGCTCGTGCAGCACCGGAAAAATCAGCGCGCCGCCATTCATGATGACCTTCTGCCCGCCGAAGCCCGTGCGCACCCAGGAGATTTCCTTGGACGCGCGCGTGTACAGGCGCGAGACCAGGAACAGCACGAACATCAGCACGAATACGCCGACCACCGCCGGCACCAGGATCGTCAACAGACCGGTGTTGCCCAGTTGCTCCTGCATGGTTTTCCCCTATCGGCCCAGGGCCGAGACATCGTTGCGGATGGCGCGATAGCGCGCGCCGACCTGTTCGATCAGGATCACGCTCTGACCGGCGGTGAAGCATTCCTCGGGCTGATCGGGCTCGACCATCACGTAGTGACTCTGGCCGTGCTGATCCTTGAGCCGCGCCTGCGCGGGCGAACCCACGCGCGCTTCGCCGAGCACGATCACCGCGGCGCGGCCGATCAGGGCTTGCTGCGAGACGACCGTGGTTTCATCGCGCGGCAGGGCCTTGCGCAGAATGCCGCCGGTCACGCGCAGCACCGGCAACGAGGCCAGCAAGGCGATCGGCGCGACGATGAAGCCCGGCAGCAATTGGCCCGTTACGCGCACCATCGCGTACTGCACGCCCAAGCCAATCGAGCCGAAACTCGCCAGCAGCACGACCAGCACCACCAGCATCGGCAGATCGCCGAAATACATCCAGCCGAGCATGCGATCGAAGGCCGAATGCCCCACGTCGACCTGACCGTCCGCGCCATCGCCGTGCGAGTCGAAGAAACCCTCGAACCACTGCGACGCGCCGTGACCGATGATGAAGCCCAGCGCCTCGATCACGGTCAGCACGCCCATCACGGCCAGGGCCACCGAGAACGGCAGTACGGGTCCGGCACTCAGGAATTCGATCATCGTCTTGGGGGAAGTCCTCGGAGTCGAGTCAGTGTCGCACGTCGTCGCGGCGCCTGGCGCTTACGAGCGCCCGGCCTTGATCGCGTCGAGCCGTTCGCGCACGCGGTGGCGGCGCGCGAGTTCGTCGAGTTCGGCGAGCTTGGCGGCGTCGTGATAGGTCTCGGCGCGCGTGGCCACGCCGGCGCGCGAGATCACGCGCGCGAAGGCGTTCTCGGCGTTGCTCACGCGGCGCTCGATCGCATGACCGGCCGGCGCGTCGCCCGACACCTGACGCGTCGCCTTGAGTCGGGCGTCGCGGTAGTGACGCAGTTCGTCTTCGAGTTCGCGACGACGCGCCTGCAGCGCGGCGACGTAGCCTTCGAGTTCGCGCGCGCGCGACACGCCTTCGGCGATGCCGCCCTGGAGCACCGGCAACTGCGCCTCGATATCCATCTGACGCGCGATCGCGGCTTCGGCCAAATCGTCGCGACCTTCGGCGATGGCGAGTTCGATGCGCGCGCCCAATTCCTCGTGCTTGCGGTTTTCTTCCAGCAGGCGCTTGTTGGCCAAGTGCTTGGCCGCGATCACGCGGCCGAGTTCGGCGCGTACTTCGTCGATGCCGGCATCGAGCTCGCGCAAGGCTTGCTCCATCACGGCTTCGGGCTGGGCGTTCTCGACGGCGTCGATCAGGGCGTGCACGCCGCCGCTGATCAAGCGCGTGACGCGGGTGGCGATGGTGTCGGTCATGCTCAGGCCCTCCGTTCGCGACGATGGTTGAGGATCAATTGCGCCAGCTCCAGGGTGCCGGCCAAGCCTTGGCCCACCAGTTCGGGCTGATAGCACGGCGCCTTGCTGGTGACGCCCAGGCGCAGCACCGCCTCGATGAAATGGAAAATACGCTGAGCGACGCCCGATTCGAACTCGATCAGATCGCGAGCGTCCGTCTTGTTGCCGCGCGTGGCCGGTCCGGTCATCAAGTACGCGAGCAGATCGGGCAGCCAGTACAAGGTATCGGCGATCAATTCGGAACGTTGACGCGACGCCATCTCGCGCGCGCGCAGCGTCTGCGCGACCGGTTCGAGCAACTCGCGCACCAGCGCCAGGCTCGATTCGTACGTGCGCCCTTCGGCGTGACGCGCGCGCGCCTGTTCGATCAGACCGCGCAGCTTCTCGCTGGGCGTCACCGCGCCGGGCATCTCGAGCACGGCCAGGAATTCGGCGTCGTCCTCGCTCACTCGCACGCTCAGGGGAATGCTCTTGGCCGTCATGCCGGGCCTCTCGCCAGTGCTTGTGTGCGAATGTATGCATCTGTATTCCCAATGTCAACATTGCGATGCAACACCGGCCCTGCCGAAGGTCACGGTGCCGCCCCGCGCGTGACCTCCGTCACACGCGGTGGGCGTTTCGCACGCCTAAGGTGATCACGCGACCGGATGTCGCGCCACACAATCTCCCGGGGGAGACATGCTCACGATCCGCGATTTGTCCAAGACCTACGCCAATGGCGTGCACGCGCTGAAGAACGTTTCGCTCAACGTGCCCAAGGGCATGTTCGGCCTGCTCGGCCCCAATGGCGCCGGCAAGTCCACGCTGATGCGCACCATCGCGACGCTGCAGGACCCCGACTCGGGCTCGATCACGCTCGATGACATCGACGTGCTGCGCGACAAGGACCGGCTGCGTCAGACGCTCGGCTATCTGCCGCAGGATTTCGGCGTGTATCCCAAGGTCAGCGCGCAGGCGATGCTCGATCATTTCGCCGCGCTCAAGGGTTTCACCGACAAGCGCGAGCGCGCGGCGGTGGTCGAGACCTTGCTGCGACAGGTGAATCTATTTGACGCGCGCCAGCGCGCGCTGGGCACGTTCTCCGGCGGCATGCGTCAGCGCTTCGGCATCGCGCAGGCGCTGATTGGCAAGCCGAAGATCGTCATCGTCGACGAGCCCACGGCCGGCCTCGATCCGCAGGAACGCAATCGCTTCTTGAACCTGCTGGCCGAGATCGGCGAGCAGATCGTGGTGATTCTGTCGACCCACATCGTCGAGGACGTGACCGATCTGTGCCCGCGCATGGCGATCATCGCGCGCGGTCAGGTGTTGCTGACGGGCGAGCCGCGCGAGGCGATCGCGTCCATGAACGAGCGCGTGTGGCGCAAGGCCGTGACCAAGGCCACGCTGGCCGATCATCGCGCGCGTCACATGGTGATCTCCGAGCGCATGGTCGCCGGCGACCCGGTGATTCACATCTATGCCGAGAACGATCCGGGCGAAGGCTTCACGCGCGTGCAGGCCGATCTCGAGGACGTGTACTTCTATAAGCAGCGCGAGCTCGAGATGCGGGCGGCCTGAGATGAGCACGCCCATGACTTCCAAATTTGGCGAATTCTTTCGCTTCGATCTGGCGTTTCAAGGCCGGTCAGCGGTATTGCGCATCGGCATGCTCGTGTTCGGCCTGATCGCGATCGCGGTGGCTGGCTCGGACGCGGTGCAACTGGGTGGCGCGGTTGGCAATGTCAATCGCAATGCGCCCATGGTGATCGTCAATTGGCTCGGCTCGTTCAGCATCCTGTCGTTGTTCATGGTCGGGGCCTACATCGGCGGCGCCGTGGTGCGCGATTTCGAGATGGGCACGGCGGAGTTGTTCTTCGCGGCGCCCATCCGACGCGGCGACTATCTGCTGGGCCGCTTCGCGGCGGGCCTGACGCTGTCGATCGGCATGTTCGTGGTGCTATGCGTGGCCTTGATGCTGGGCTTCACGATGCCGTGGGTGAACCCCGACGTCATCGGACCGTACAGCCTCAAGCCCTATGTCTGGTCGATGCTGGTGATCGTGGTGCCGAATCTGTTCTTCATCGGCGCCTTGATCATGGCGATGGCCGCGCTCACGCGCAGCCTGCTCGGCGTGTATGTGGGCGTGATCCTGTTCCTGGTGTTGTCGGCCGTCGCCTCGTTCCTGACGGTGGATGTCGACAACCGCTGGATCGCGGCCATGGTCGATCCCTTCGGGGGCGACGCGGTGCGCTTCATCACCCGCTACTGGTCGGCGGCGCAGCGCAACACCCAGTTGCCACCGCTCGATGCCGCGCTGCTGTTCAATCGCGGCTTGTGGATTGGCGTGGGTCTGGCCTTGCTGGTGTTCACGCAGTCGACGTTTCGTTTGCAGGTCTCGGGCGGCGGCAAGCGGCGGTGGTTCGCCGGGCGCGCCAAGGCTCCGCGACCGACGAACATCACGAGCACACCGACGGCGGTGCTCGCGACCGAACGCACGGCGCGTCAGCGTTTCGACTTCGCCTACTACTGGCTGTCGTTCCGTAAGCTCGCGTCGCTGGAAACAAGTTTGGTGCTGCGGAGCGTGCCGTTTCTGGTGATGCTGTTTTTCGGTCTGGTCAATCTCGGTTTCGCGGTGGCCTTCACCGATCAGTTGTTCGACACCAAGGTCTTCCCGGTCACGCACCTGATGCTCGACGCGATGCAGAGCAGCTTCTCCTTCATGCTGCTGCTGATCGTGACGTTCTACGCCGGCGAGATGGTCTTTCGCGAGCGCGGCAACAAGCTCGCCGAAGTCACCGATGCCCTGCCCGTGCCCACGGCCCTGCCCTTGCTGGCGAAGCTGTCGGCGCTGGTCATGGTGGTGTTCGCGTTCCAGCTGGCGGGCATCGTGGTGTGCGTCACGGCGCAGCTGATCCACGGCCAGGTGGCGATCGAACCCTTGCTGTATCTCAAGGGCGCGGTGATCGGCGCGATTCCGTTCCTGCTCACCGGCGTGCTCGCGCTGTTCCTGCACGTGATCACCAACAACAAGTTCCTGGGCTATCTGCTGATCATGGTCTGGATCGGCTTGCGCCTGGTCATGCGCCTGCTGCACTGGGACCACAATCTGTACGACTACTCCACGGGCCCGGGCGCGCCGTATTCGGACATGAATGGCTACGGCCATTTCATCTACGGCTATCTGGTCTATCGCGGCTATTGGTCGGCGGTGGCGGCGGCGATGATGGTGCTGGCGGCGGCGTTCTGGGTGCGCGGCACGGCGAGTTCGCCGGCCAAGCGCTGGCGCGACGCGAAGCTGCAATTGCGCGGTCCGCTGGGCGCGGCGCTGGCCACGACATTGCTGATCGCGGTGGGCCTGGGCGGTTACATCTTCTACAACACCAATGTGCTCAACATCTATCGCGCCAGCGATACCGCGCTCGACCTGCGGGCGCGTTATGAGAAGGAGTACAGCCAGTACCGCGATCTGGTCCAGCCCAAGATCACGGCGATCAGGGCCGACGTCGACATCTTCCCGCGCGAGCGGCACGTGGCGATTCGCGGTCACTACGACCTGGTCAATCGCTCGCAGCAGGCAATCAACGAACTGCACGTGAGCCTGCCCGAGGAAGTGGTAGTCCAGTCGCTGAAGTTCGCCCCGGCTAAGCTCACGCATGAAGACGTGCCCTTGGGCTATCGCATCTATCGCCTGGACACGCCGATGCAACCCGGGCAGACCATGCCGCTCGATTTCGAATTGAGCGTGCACTATCGCGGCTTCACCAATGACGGCACGCCGGATCCGATCGTGTACAACGGCACCTTCTTCAACAATGCGCAGTACTTCCCGAGCTTCGGCTTTCAGGATCGCGCGCGCATCGTTGATCGTCAGGAACGTCGCAAGCGTGATCTCGGCGAAGTGCCGCGCATGGCCAAGCTCGAGGACGAATCCGCGCGTCAGCGCAATTACCTGACCGACGATGGCGACTGGGTCGATTTCGAGACCACGGTGTCGACCGACGCCGATCAGATCGCGCTGGCGCCGGGCTATCTCGAGCGCGAGTGGACCGAAGGCGATCGCCGCTATTTCCGCTACAAGATGGACAAGCCGATCCTGCCGTTCTTCGCCTATCTGTCGGCGGCGTGGCAGGTGCGGCGCGATAAGTGGAAGGACGTCAATATCGAGGTCTACTACGACGCCAAGCACCCCTACAACATCGAGCGCATGGTCGAGGGCGTGCGCAAGTCGCTGGACTACTTCACCACGCGCTTCTCGCCGTATCAGTTCAAGCAGATGCGCATCCTGGAGTTCCCGCGCTACGAGCGTTTCGCGCAGAGCTTCGCCAATACGGTGCCGTTTTCCGAGGCGCTGGGCTTCATCGCCGACTTGGCCAAGGAAGACGCGATCGACTACGTGTTCTACGTCACCGCGCACGAAGTCGCGCATCAGTGGTGGGCGCATCAGATCATCGGCGCCGACGCGCAGGGCTCGACCATGCTGTCGGAATCGCTGGCGCAGTATTCCGCGCTGATGGTGATGGAGCACGAGTACGGCCCGCAAAAGATGCGCAAGTTCCTGCGCTACGAGCTCGACAATTATCTTTCGTCGCGCGCGGGTGAATTGGTCGAGGAACTGCCGCTATATCGCGTCGAGAACCAGCCCTACATCCACTATCGCAAGGGCTCGCTGGTGTTCTATCGGCTCAAGGACGAGATCGGCGAGGACGCGGTCAATCGCGCGCTGGCCAAGTTCCTGGCCGATCGCGCGTTCGGCGCGGCGCCGTACCCGACCTCGCTGGACCTGCTGCGCTACATTCGCGCCGAGGCGCCGGCCGACAAGCAGGACTTGATCACCGAGCTGTTCGAGAAGATCACCTTCTACGACAACCGCGTGGTCGAGGCCACGGCGACCAAGCGCGCCGATGGCAAGTTCGACGTCAAGCTCAAGCTCCATCAGCAGAAGTTCCATGCCGATGGCAAGGGCGCCGAGACCGAGGTCGCGATGACCGAGCCGCTGGAGATCGGCGTGTTCGCGCGCGCGCCCGGCGCGAGCGAGGCGCAGGAGCGCGTGCTCCTGCTCGAACGTCGCGCGCTCACCGGTCAGGAGCCCGAGGTGAGCTTGGTGATGGATGAAGCGCCCTTTGAAGTCGGCCTCGATCCGTACAACAAGCTGATCGATCGCGTGCCGGCCGATAACCGAAAGCGCGTGACGATCCAGTAAGCTCGCGCGGCGGCGGCGGGTCACGACCCGCCGCCGCGTTCGTCGACGAGCGCCACGGAGGTCGCATGTACACCCTGTATTTTTCCCCGGGCTCGGCCAGCTTGGTCGTGCATTGGTTGTTGATCGAGTTGAACGTGCCGCACGAGCTCAAGCGCCTGCAGCTCGATGCCGGCGAGCAGCGATCGCCCGAGTACCTGCGCCTCAATCCCAATGGCACGGTGCCGACGCTGTTGATCGATGGCGTGCCGTTTTACGAATCGGCGGGCCTGTTGCTGACGCTGGCCGATCGCCATCCCGAGGCGCGCTTCGCGCCGCCGGTCGATTCGCCGGCGCGCGCGTACTACTACCAATGGATCGTGCATCTGGCCAATGGCTTGCTGCCCGCGTTTCGGCATTGGTTCTATCCGCACGAGATCGCGGGCGAGGCGCAGAGCGACGCGGTCAAGGCCACGGCGCGCGCGCGCATCGAGGCGACGTGGGATCGCTTCGAGGCGCACTTGTCGCGGCAGGGACCGTATCTGCTGGGCGAGCAGCTCTCGGCCGCGGATTTTCTGCTGACCATGCTCATGCGCTGGTCGCGCAATATGCCCAAGCCCGCCACGCAATGGCCGGCGCTCGCGGCCCTGGCCGCGCGCATGAAGGCGCGACCCTCGTTCAAGACCTTGTACGAGCGCGAAGGCCTGACCGAGTGGGCCTGAACGCGCCTCGCGACTGACCGCGAACGCGAAGCGCGGCGCGGGTCGCCATTGACGCGCCCGCGCCGCGCCCCCATCGTCGGGAGCGCGGGAACTGTGATCGCGCCGCGCGGTCTTCGCCCTTTGCGTTCGAGTCAGGAGTCGATCCATGTCGCACCGCTTCGCCCCGCGGCGCCTGGCCTTGGGCCTGGCGCTGCTCGTCACCGTCGGCGCCGCGCCCGCGGCCACGCTGTTGCCCGCCGATGCCACCGGCCAGCCCATCGCCACGCTCGCGCCGATGCTCGAGCGCATCACGCCGGCGGTGGTTAACGTCAATTCCAAGACGCGCGTGCGCGTGCGCGACCCGTTCGCGGACGATCCGTTCTTTCGGCATTTCTTCGGCATGCCCAACATGCCGCGCGAGCGCGTGCAGCAATCGCTGGGCTCGGGCGTGATCGTCGACGCGCAGCGCGGCTACGTGCTGACCAACAATCACGTGATCGATGGCGCCGATGACATCTCCGTGACCCTGTCGGATGGCCGCACGCTCAAGGCCGAGAAGGTCGGCAATGATCCGGATTCCGACGTCGCGGTGATTCGTATCCCGGCGGAGAATCTCCCTTCGGCCCTGATCCTGGCCGATTCCTCGAAACTGCGCGTCGGCGATTTCGTCGTGGCCGTGGGCAATCCCTTCGGCATCGGTCAGTCGGCGACGTTCGGCATGGTCTCGGCGCTGGATCGCTCGAACTTGCGCGGCGTCGGCGTGCAAAGCTTCATCCAGACCGATGCTTCGATCAATCCAGGCAATTCCGGCGGCGCGCTGGTGAATCTGCGCGGCGAGCTGATCGGCATCAATTCCATGATCTATTCGCCCTCGGGCGGCAATGTCGGCCTGGGCTTCGCGATTCCGGCCAATCTGGCCGGCGACGTGATGCGCCAGCTGATCGCCTTCGGCGAGGTCAAGCGCGGCTCGCTGGGCGTGCAGACGCAGGATCTCGACGAAGAGATCGCGCCCATGCTCGGCCTGCAGCCCGGGCGCGGCGCCGTGGTCACGCGCGTGAATCTCAACACGCCGGCGGCACAAGCGGGGCTCAAGCCGGGTGATGTGATCACGGCGATCAATGGTCACGCGGTGAACAATCGCGCGGAGCTGGCCAGCATCGAAGGTCAGTTGCCCGTGGGCGCCAAGGTCGAGCTGACGATCACGCGCGAGGGCAAGCCGCTGACGGTGTCGACCGTGCTCAAGCTGATCGAGCTGCGTCAGAACACCGGCGCGCGCATCGATCCCAGGCTCACCGGCGTGACCCTGAGCGATTCCGGCGACAAGTTCGAGCGTCTGGGCCTCAATGGCGCGGTCGTGGCGAAGCTCGACGCGGATTCGCGCGCCGCACAAAGCGGCCTTGCCGCGGGCGATCTCATCACCGCGGTCAATCAGCGCGACATCGACGACCTCGCCGGCCTCGAAGCCGTGGCCGGCCAACATCCGCGTCAGCTGCTGCTGACCGTGGTGCGCGGCCGCAGCGCGTTCTATCTGATGCTGGAGTAAGACCCCGCGCGCCCGTGCGCCACCGCACGGGCGCGCGTCGCCGCTTGGGCTATCATGCGCGCGTTCGGAATCGAGGTGCGGCATGCGCGCGAGTCGGTTGTTAGCGATGGTGGGACTGTGGGCGGCGTGCGGCATGGCCGTGGCCGCGGGCAACGCGCCCGCGCCGGCGTGGCTGGGCGACATGATCAGCGCGCGCGCCTTCATGGCCGACACGGCCAAGGTCTACAACCTCAAGCGCAAGCAATCGGTCCAGGTCAAGGCGATCAACACTGTGGCCGCGATCGAAGCGGTCGCGCGCGGCTCGCTCGATGTCGTCGGCTCGGCCCGTCCCGCGGCCGAACGCGTGGCGCTGGAACAGAATCTCGAATTCACGCCGGTCGCCTGGGATGCGCTGACCGTGCTCACGCATCCCTCGAACCCGGTCAAGAATCTTTCGCTGACGCAGTTGCGCGACATCTTCGCCGGCCGCATCAAGAACTGGTCGCAGCTCGGCGGCCCGGCCAAGGCGATCAATGTCTACGCCGTGGCCGGCCCGCTCGATGGCGCCGAGTTCAGTCTGCGCCGCGTGCTGTTCGGCAATGGCGCGATCGGCGTCGCGGCGGGACGCTGGTACATCAACACGCAGCAGCTCGAGGATGCGATCGCGATCGATCCCGTCGCGATCGGCGTGAGCACTTTGTCGAACGTGCACGCCAACAAGGGCGTGCGGCCGTTCGCGATCGAGGGCGTGACGCCGTCGAACGCCACGCTCGCCAGCGGTGAGTATCTGCTGCCGATCCCGCTGTACATCGTCAGCCGCCGCGAATCGCCGGGACAGACTTCGTCCGTGCCCCTGGCGCGCGCCGTGCTCGAATTCATTCGCGGTGAACCGGCAATCAGCGAGATCATGCGCCGCAAGCAACTCGTGCCGATCGCCGACGCGGTGCGCCTCACGCAGACTCAGGCCAGTCGCGATGCCTTCATCATCCAGCATCTGGGCGCGCGCGCTCTGGCGATGACGCCGGTCAAGCCGCCGCCGCCACCGCCGACCAAGCCCAAGCTCACCAATCCCACGCGCACGGGCGATGTCGGATTGCTGGAAGCGCGCGCGCCGATCGCGGCCGCGACCAAGTCATCGACCAAGACCAATCCGATCGCGCCGCCGGAAGGCGAGGCCAGCTACAAGGCGCGCTGCCGACCTCAGCCCGTGTGCGGATGATTCGCGCCGTCTCGCTCGATCTGGACGACACGCTGTGGCCGATCGCGCCGGTGATCGACCACGCCGAACGCACGCTGCACGGCTGGCTCGAAACGCATTGCCCCGCCGTCGCGCATGCGTGGCCGATCGAGGCCATGCGCGCCCTGCGTGATCGCGTGTGGCGGGAACATCCGCATCTTGCGCACGACTTCACCGAGCTGCGGCGCATCTCGCTGCGTCACGCGTTGTCGCCGTTCGGCCATGACGAATCCTGGGTCGAGCGCGCGTTCGCCGTGTTCTTCGACGCGCGTCATCGCGTGACCTTGTACGACGACGCCGCGCCGGCGCTGAGTGAACTCGCCGCGCGCTACCCGCTGGCGAGCTTGAGTAATGGCAACGCCGATCTCGAACGCATCGGCCTGGGCGCGCATTTCACCGCGCGCGTGAGCGCGCGCGAAACCGGCGTGGCCAAGCCCGACGCGCGCATCTTCGCGCGCGTGGCCGAGAAACTCGGCGTCGAGGCGCGACACATCGCGCATGTCGGCGACGATCCCGAAATGGATGTGCTCGGCGCGCGCGACGCCGGCTTCGTCGCCGTGTGGCTCAATCGTCATGACGCGCCCTGGCCGCACGCGCGCGCGCCGCACATCACCATTCGCTCGCTGGCCGAACTGCCGTCGGCCCTGGCGAGCTTCACGCCTCCGGAGTAAGCACGATGAGTGTGTTGATCGACGACGCGACCCAGGCCCTGCCCCTGGTGACCATCCCCACGCGCGCCTTCGCCAGCTGGATCGACACGCAGGACGCGCGCACGCGTCGCTGGGTCGACAGCGCCGGCTTCACCGCGCAACCGGGCACGTGGACGGGTCTCGCCGATGCCGAGGGCACGCTCGCGCGCGTACTCGTGGGCGTCGATCCGGAATTGCCGCTGCAAGCGCTCGCGGGCCTGGCCATGCAACTGCCGGTCGGCGCCTACGCGCTGACGCCCGCGGCGCCTGTCGCGCGCGCCGACTTGTATGCGCTGGGCTTCGCGCTCGGCGCGTATCAGTTCACGCGTTATCGCGCGGCGAAGCGCGAACCGGCGCGGTTGGTCGTGCCCGAGGGCGTCGATGCCACGGCGCTGCAAGCCGTGGTGCGCGCGAGTTTTCGCGTGCGCGATCTGGTCAACACGCCGACCGAGGACATGGGCCCGGCCGAACTCGCCGCCATCGCCGCCGAGATCGCGCGCGCGCACGGCGCGAGCTATCGCGAATGGGTGGGCGATGATTTGCTCGCCGGCAATTTCCCCGCGATTCACGCCGTCGGTCGCGCTTCGCATCGCGCGCCGCGCTTGATCGAGGTGAGCTGGGGCGAAGCAACCCATCCGCACGTCGCCATCGTCGGCAAGGGCGTGTGCTTCGACACCGGCGGCCTCGACATCAAGGGCTCCGAGTTCATGCGCTGGATGAAGAAGGACATGGGCGGCGCCGCGCACGCCATCGCGCTGGCCGAATGGATCATGGCCGAGCGCCTGCCGCTGCGCATCACGCTGCTCGTGCCCGCGGTCGAGAACGCGATATCGGCCAACAGCTATCGCCCCGGCGAAGTGATTCGCACGCGCCTGGGCCATCGTGTCGAGATCGACAACACCGACGCCGAAGGCCGCGTCGTGCTATGCGACGCGCTCGCCTACGCCGCCGAACTCGGCGTCGAGCTCGCGCTCGACTTCGCCACGCTCACCGGCGCCGCGCGCGTTGCGCTCGGCCCCGACCTGCCCGTGCTGTTCTGCAATCGCGATGACCTCGCTAACGACCTGCTCGACGCCGGCACGCGCGAACACGATCCACTCTGGCGTTTGCCGCTGTGGCGCCCCTATCGCGCCATGTTCGAATCCAACATCGCCGACTTCGCCAACTCCGGCCCCTCGCGCAACGGCGGCGCCATCGCCGCGGCCCTCTACCTCGAACGCTTCATCCCCGACAGCCTGCCCTGGGCGCACCTCGACGTGTACTCCTGGAACGATGGCGATCGCCCGGGGCGTCCGCGCGGCGGTGAAGCGCAAGGCTTGCGCGCGTTTCGCGACATGCTGGCGCGATACGCGGCGAGGCCGCGATAAGCGAGCAGACGTTTCGCGAGCATCGCTCATCGAGACAGGTCGTGGGTACCGAAGCCCGCCGCTCAAGTCATCTGAGGTGAATGCGATCCGCGATGTCGAGCGCGTGTCGATGATGGCCGGCGCGCGGATGATGACGCGGTGTGTTCTTGTTGATCGCGCAAGGCGGCAACAGCCCGATCACACCAGCAAGCCCTGAAAAGCAAACGGGCCGCTTGCGCGGCCCGTCTGTTTTTCACTTCACTCGCCAGACGCGATCAATTGACGCGCGCCGGCGGCTCCGAGGCGACGTTGAAAGCGCGCACGCGCGCGGCGAGTTGGCGATCGCCGGTGAGCACGTCGATGGCGTCGGACAGGATGTTCGCGGTCTCGACCAGCAGTTCGTCGGGCGGCGTTTCCTTCTCGTCGCGGCGGGCCAGCGGGCGTTCGTCGGCTTGCAGGCCGTCGTCGATCTCGCCCAACGGGTCTTGTTCGTTCTTGTCGCCGGGCTTGGCCGCGTTGGCGGCGGCGCGCTCGGCTTCGCGCTGCTTGCGCTTGGCTTGCAGGGCGTCGCGTTCGGCCTTGCGCTTGGATTCGAGCAGGGAGATTTCCTTCTCGTCGCGCTGCTTGTGGTACTCGGCGATGTCCTCGACCCAGTACTGGAATTCGCGATCGTGCGCGACGCGCTCGACATGCTTGTGTTGCAGCAGCGGCAGCAGATCGTGGAAGTCACCGCTGCCCTTGTAGTCGGCGGCGGCGATCTGGGTCCACGGCAGGGCGTTGTCGTTGGAGCTCTCGCCCCAGTCGGCCGGATCGATGCTCGCGGGATAGGCGATGTCGGGCGTCACGCCCTTGTTCTGGGTCGAGCCGCCGTTGATGCGGAAGAACTGCGCCACGGTCAGCTTGAGCTGGCCGAAGCGCGGCTTGTCGCCGGTCAGGCCCGCCATGGTGTCGAGGTCCATCATGTTCTGGACCGTGCCCTTGCCATAGGTCGTCTCGCCGATGATCAGCGCGCGGCCATAGTCCTGCAGCGCGGCGGCGAAGATTTCCGACGCCGAGGCCGACGTGCGATTGACCAGCACGGCCAGCGGTCCATCCCACATCACGCCCGAATCGGTGTCGGCTTCGACGTCGACGCGGCCAGCCGCGTCGCGCACCTGCACGACCGGTCCCTTGTCGATGAACAAGCCGGTGAGGTCGGTGGCCTCGGTCAGCGAGCCGCCACCGTTGTCGCGCAGATCGATCACGACGCCGTCGACGCCTTCGCTCTTGAGCTGGGTCAGCAAACGCGAGACATCGCGCGTGGAGCTGCGGAAATCCTTGTCGCCGCGACGATGGCCTTCGAAGTCGTGATAGAAGGCCGGCAGTTCGATCACGCCGATCTTGCGCTTCTCGCCATTGGCCAGCGGCACTTCGATCACGCGGCTCTTGGCGGCTTGCTCTTCGAGCTTGACCTGATCGCGCACCAGGGTCACGCGCACGGGCTTGGCGTCCACGCCCATGTTCTTGGGCAGCACGTCGAGGATGACGGTCGTGCCCTTCGGGCCGCGGATCAGATCGACCACGTCGTCGACGCGCCAACCGACCACGTCCTGCACGGGCTTGTCCTTCTCGCTGGCCACGCCGACCACGCGATCGCCTTCCTTGATCTGACCGTCGCGCTCGGCGGGACCGCCCTTGATCACCTGGCGGATGATGGTGAACTCATCGTCCTTGCCCAGCACCGCGCCGATGCCCTCGAAGGACAGGCGCATGGAGATGTTGAAGTTCTCCGCCGTGCGCGGGCCAAGATAGCTGGTGTGCGGCTCGATCGAGGACGCGTAGGCATTGAGGAAGGTCTGGAAGACATCCTCGCCATCGAGTTCGACCACGCGGTCGTGATAGCTCTTGTAGCGCTTGTCGAGCGTCTTGCGCACGTCATCGGGCGCGCGGCCGGCCAGTTGCAGGCGCAGCCAGTCGTTCTTGACGCGCTTGCGCCACAGGTCGTCGAGCTCGGCCGCGGACGTGGCCCAGGGCGCGTCCTTGCGGTCGTAGCGATAGGACTCGTCGACGGTGAAATCGAAACCCTTCTTGAGCAGCTCGCGCGCGGCGTCGGTGCGCTCGTTCACGCGGGTGACGTAGCGACGGAAGATCTCGAACGGCGGATCGAGCGTCTGATCGTAGATCGCGTCGTCGAGCGACGTGCCGTAGCGCGCCTGGAACTCATCGACGTCGCTCTTGAGAAAGAACAAACGATCGCCGTCGAGGTTCTCGAGATAGCGCTTGAGCATCTCTTGCGACATGGCGTCGTCGAGCGGCACGCGCTTGTAGTGAAAGCGGGTCAGGAAGCGCGAGGCGAACATCGCCGCCTGCGCCTGCGTGTCGGAGGCCTTGAGCGAGGCGGCGCTTACCGGCGCGGGCGCGGGCTTGGCCGCCAGCAGGGTCAGGGGACCGGCGAACATCAGGCCCAGCAAAACAGGTCGCAGCTTCATGACTTACTCCGTCGCGGCCAGGCCGCGGACTGCCGTGTTCATCGTCGCAAGTTACGGCGCCGGCGCCGAAGGCGCGCAGTGCCGAACGTCAGTATCACGAAATTTCACGCCACGCCCGGCGCCGTGTATCCGGCGGCGTGCGCCATTTCGTCGGCGTGATAGGACGAACGCACCAGCGGCCCGGAAGCCACGTGCGCGAAGCCCAGTTCCGCTCCGAAATCGGCGATTTGCTGAAATTCTTCAGGGGTCCAGTAACGCACCACCGGGTGATGATGGGTGGACGGCTGCAAGTATTGGCCCACGGTGACCATGTCGACGTCGTGCGCGCGCAGATCGCGCAGCGCCTGACGCACCTGATCCATGGTCTCGCCCAGGCCGAGCATGATGCCCGACTTGGTCGGCACGTCGGGGTGCTGGGCCTTGAACCGGCGCAGCAGTTCCAGCGACCAGTCGTAATCGGCGCCGGGACGCACTTCGCGATAGAGCTCGCGCACGGTCTCGAGGTTGTGGTTGAACACGTCGGGCGGTTGGTCCTTGAAGACTTCCAACGCGCGATCCATGCGGCCCTTGCCGCGGAAATCGGGCGTGAGGATCTCGACCCGGGTGTCGGGGTTTAGTTCCCGAATCTGGCGAATGCAATCGACGAAGTGCGCCGCGCCGCCGTCGCGCAGATCATCGCGGTCGACCGAGGTCACCACGACATAGCGCAGGCCCATGTCGCGGATGGTGCGCGCGAGATTGGCCGGTTCGTTCACGTCTGGCGGCTTGGGGCGACCATGCGCGACATCGCAGAAGGCGCAACGACGCGTGCAGACCTCGCCCAGAATCATGAAGGTCGCGGTGCCCTTGGAAAAGCACTCGTGAATGTTCGGGCAGGACGCCTCTTCGCACACGGTCACGAGCGCATTGGCGCGAAGCTTGGCCTTGAGATCGCGCACGGCATTGCCCGGCGGAATGCGCACGCGAATCCACGAGGGCTTGCGCGCCAGCGGCGCCTTGGCGTCGAAGGTGACGGGATTGCGCGCGATCTTGTCGGCGGCGCGCTGCTTCGCGCCCGGGACCAGGCCACCCACCGACTCGTCGACGGTGAGGGGAATGCGGCGCGGAGTGGATTCGGTGCTCATCGGGTTCAGGCCTCGACCGGCTGGGCTAGCGCCGCCGGCAAACGCGATTCGAAATGCGCGCGCAATCCGAACTGGGCGGACAGCGCGTCGATCAGGACTTGGCCCACGGCATCGAGCTGCCCGGGGCCGCCGCAGTCTAACACTTGGGTCACAGCCAGCCCTTGGTAGCCGCAGGGGTTGATGCGGGAGAACGGTTCGAGATCCATGTTCACGTTGAAGGCCAGGCCATGGAAGGAACAGCCTCGACGCACACGCAGCCCCAAGGCCATGACCTTGGCCGCGCCGACATAGATGCCAGGCGCGCCGTCCTTGCGCTGGCCGTCGATGCCCCAGCGCGCGAGGCTGTCGATGGTCGCTTGCTCGATGCGATGCACGAGTTCGCGCACACCGATGCCGAGTCGACGCAGGTCGATCAAGGGATAGGCCACGAGTTGCCCCGGCCCGTGATAGGTCACTTGGCCGCCGCGATCGACCGGCACCACGGGAATCTCGCCCGGGCCCAACACGTGTTCCCACTTGCCGGCTTGGCCCAAGGTGAAGACGGGATCGTGCTCGACCAGCCACAGCTCGTCGGCGTCGTCGGCGCCGCGCGCGTCGGTGAACGCCCGCATGGCTTCCCACACGGGCGTGTAGGCCTGACGGCCCAGATGGCGGACGCGCCAGAACGGTGCGGCCGGCGCGTTCACAAGGTCATGCGCACCGCGGGATGCGCGCGCAATCGCGCGTAGGCCTGCTCGTACAGGCCGCGATCGGCGCACCAGAAACTCACGGTCACCGCCAGATAGCGGCCCGCGTTCGACGGCCGATGGCGCACGCTGCCGACGTCGGGACGCACGCCGACGGCGATCAATTCGCTCAGCACCACGGCTTCCAACTCCGCCGCGGCGGCGCCGAAGGCCGTGATCTCGAAGGTCCCGGGAAACTGAAAACCACGCTCGCTGTTGGATTCGTTCATCGCCACAGAATGGGGGCGCGACCCCCGCGAGTAAAGACCACGCCGCCGCGCGACGCCCGTGCCCGCGCGCCAGTCGACTTTGCACGGGCGCAAGGCGGGAGCGCGCGTCGCGACGTCGATTTCACAAGAACGCGGCCCCGAATCCAAATACCGTTTTCGCAGATCGTTGTGGCGACAGTGGCCGGCGTGACGCGCGCTTCACGCGCGCGCGTCGCGAGCCACGCGGTCAGACCTATTCAAACCACAACCACACCGCGTCCGACAGCCGCTTGAAGAAGCCGCCTTCGGGATAATCCTGCAAGGCCACCAGGGGCACTTCGAGCACGGTCTTGCCGTCGAGCGCCACGGTCAGCGTGCCGACCTGCTGGCCCTTGGTCAGCGGCGCGAGCAGGGGCTTGGGCACGTTCATCGTGGCCTTGAGGCGCTCGTAGCCGCCGCGCGGGATCGTGACCAGCGCTTCCGAAGCGACGCCGAGGCTGGCCTTGATCGCTTCGCCCTTCCACAACTCGGGCTCAGCGACTTGCTGGCCAGCGGTGTAGAGCTTGTGGGTTTCAAAGAAGCGGAAGCCGTAGTTCAACAGCGCCTGCGCCTCGTCGGCGCGGATCTTTTCGCTGGCCGTGCCCATGACCACGGCGATCAGGCGCGTGTCGCCGCGCTTGGCCGAGGCCGACAAGCAAAAGCCCGCGGCGGAATGATGGCCGGTCTTGATGCCATCGACGCTGGCGTCGCGCCACAACAAGGTATTGCGGTTGTGCTGGGCGATGCCGTTGTAGGTGAATTCCTTGATCGCGTAAATCGCGTAATCCTGCGGATAGTCGCGAATCAGCGCGCGCGACAACAGGGCAATGTCATGCGCCGTCGAATAGTGATCGGGCGCCGACAGGCCATGCGCGTTGGCGAAATGCGTGTTGACCAGGCCGAGCTTGCCGGCGTAGTCGTTCATCATCTGCACGAAGGTCTCTTCGCTGCCGCCGACGTGTTCGGCCAGCGCGATCGAGGCATCGTTGCCCGACTGAATGATCATGCCGTACAGCAAATCCTTCAGCGGCACGTTCTGATTGACCGGCAGGAAGCTGGTCGAGCCATCCGTGCCCGCGCCGCCGCCACGCCAGGCGTTTTCGCTGATGAACACCGGGTCGTCCATCTTGATCTTGCCCAGGGCCAATTCGGCCGAGACCACGTAGGACGTCATGACCTTGGTGATGCTCGCGGGCTCGACGCGCGCGTCGGCGTCCTTGGCCGCGAGCACTTGGCCGGTGACGAAGTCCATTAGCACATAGGACTTGGCGCTCAGGGTCGGCGGTGGCGGCACCGGCGCGTTCGCGGGCGCGGCGGCGACCGGCGCGGCGGGCGCGGGTTGCGGCGTGGGCGTCTGCGCCAGCAGGGCGGCCGGCGCGAGCGCCGCGAACACGAACAAGGTACGAAACACGATCATCGAACACACCTCGAAAGAAAACACCCCAAACGGGGCGGAGGATCACTCCTCCGTGATGGAAATACTGCCGAAACCCAGATCGCGCAGGCGCGCGCGCAGGGCCTCGATACGGTCTTGCCCGCGCACCGGCCCGATGCGCACGCGATGAATCAGATGAATCCCGCGCAGCGTCTGATCAAGAAACACGTTCTTGATGTCGGCTTCGCGCAGACGCCGCGCGACACGGCTGGCATTGTCGCGCTCATTGAAGGCGCCGACCTGAAGAAAAACTGACCGCGACGAGGCAGATGTCGATGGCGCGGGAGACGCTGGCGATGACGCGGCGGGCGCGCGCGGCGTCGACGCGGGCTCCGCCGCGATCGGCGCGGTGGGCAAGCGATCCGAGCCCGGTCGACCGGGATCGATCGCGCGCACTTCCACGCGACCCGTGCCCTTGGCATGAATGCCGAGCTTGATCGCCGCCGCGTAAGACAGATCGATGATGCGGTCCTGATGAAACGGCCCGCGATCGTTGATCCGCACCACGATGCTGCGCCCGTTCTCGAGATTGGTCACGCGCGCGAAGGTCGGCAACGGCAAGGTCTTGTGCGCGGCGGTGAGCTGATACATGTCGTACGGCTCGCGCGACGAGGTCAGCCGACCATGAAACTTGGTGCCGTACCACGACGCGATGCCCCGCTGCACGAAGCCACGGCTCGAAGGCAACACCGAATACGTCTTGCCCAGCACCGTGTACGGCGATTTGTTGCCATAGGCCGCCAACGGCTCGACGCGCGGCACGGGCTCGGGCACGCGACTGACATCGGGCGGCACGGGCGGCCCGCCATCCATGATCTGATCGCCGGACTCGGGTGGCGCGTGCGGCGTGCGCGCCTGCGCGGTGACCGTCGGCGCGCGCGCGGCGTGATGACGCTCGACGCGCGGCGCCGGCGCGTGCCGCTTGGGGTGATGCGCGCAAGCCGACAGGCCAAGCATCGCCGCCAGCGCCACCATCACGATCCGCGCTAGCCGCTCCGGCCGCATCGTTCACGTCAGGACCGCGGAACCTCGGCGCGCGCCTGCGCCGCGATGGCCTGGGACAGCTGATACACGGCCATGGCGTACAGCGGGCTGCGGTTGTAGCGCGTGATCACGAAGAAGTTCTGATGCGTGATCCAATATTCGGTGCCGACCGGACCTTCGAGCTTCAACAAAGTCGCCAGGCGATTGGGATCCTTCTCGCCACCGACCGCGTGATAACCCCAATCGGCGAGTTGGCCGACCGAGTACACCGGCTCGGAATTCGCCGGCGCGATGCCGCGCGGTTCGTCGCCGAGTTCGGCCGGCATCGCCACGGGCTCGCCCGTCACCCAGCCGTGGCCGACGAAGTAGTTGGCGATGCTGGCGAAGATGTCGGGCTTGGAAGCCCACAGATCGATGCGCGTGTCGCCGTCATCGTCGCGCGCGAACTTGGCGAAGCTCGTGGGCATGAATTGACCCCAGCCCATGGCGCCGGCATACGAACCCATCAATTGCTCGATCGGCTGCGGGAATTCGCCCGGCGGTAGCAGCAACAACTGCTTGAGCTCGCCGCGGAAATACGGCGCGCGCTGCGGGTAATAGAACGCCAGCGTCGCGAGCGCATCGATGACGCGATACTTGCCGGTCAAGCGACCGTAGTTGGTTTCCACGCCGATGATCGCGACGATGATTTCCGGCGGCACGCCGTAGCGCTTGGCGACATCCTCGAGCAGCGCCGCGTTGTCGCGATAGAACTGCACGCCGTCGGCGATGCGCTTGTCGGTGATGAAGATCGGTCGATAGTCGCGCCAGGGCTTGGCCTCGGCCGGGCGCGCCATCGCATCGATGATCGATTGCTGATAGCGCGCTTGCGCCAGCAGGGATTCGACACCGGCGCGATCGAGATCGGGCCGCGCGGCCTTGGCCTCGGCCAGCACTTCGGCCACGAACTCGCGCTGACCCGGATGGGGCTTGGGCGCGTGTCGGGACGGCTTGGCGCCGGCGGTATCGGCGGCGACGGGACCGGCCGCGAACGCGGCCAGGGCGAAGATCAAACACGAAATAGGCAATCGCATGGGGGCGGATTCTAGCCGAGCACGGCGCGACAGACGTTAGAAAAACGCGAGCGGCCGAGGTTCCGCGCGCTCACGGCGCGACCAGGCGCCGATGCGCCTGGATCGACAGCAAGATTCCGAACGCGCCGAGCAAACTCACCGCCGAGGTGCCGCCATAGCTGATTAGGGGCATGGGCACGCCGACCACGGGCAGCAGGCCCGAGATCATGCCGCCGTTGACCATGACGTAGACGAAGAAGGTCATCGAGATCGAGCCCGCCAGCAGGCGCGAGTAGGTATCGCGCGCGTTGGCCGCGATCCACAGGCCGCGGCCGATGATGAACAAGTACAGCGCGACCACGCAGATCACGCCGATCAGGCCGAATTCCTCGGAAAACACGGCGAAAATGAAATCCGTCGTGTGCTCGGGCAGAAAATCCAGCTGCGCCTGGGTGCTCATGCCGAAGCCCTTGCCCAGCACGCCGCCCGAGCCGACCGCGATCTTGGCCTGGATGATGTTCCAGCCATTGCCCAGGGGATCGGCCTCGGGGTCGAGGAACATGCGGATGCGATTGCGCTGATATTCGTGCATGAACTGCCAGGCGATCGGCGCGGCCGCCGCGCCCAGGCCCGCGAACAGACCAATGCGCCACCACGACAGCCCCGCCAGGAAGATCGCAAAGACACCGGCCACGCCGACCAGCAGCGCCGTGCCCAAGTCCGGTTGCTCGGCGATCAGTCCGGCCGGCACGGCGATCAAGGTCAGCGACACCGCCAGCGACCACCACGACGGCGGCAAGGGCCGATCGTGCAGATACCACGCGACCATCATCGGCAGGCTCAGCTTGGCCAGCTCCGAAGGCTGGAAGCGCAGCACGCCCAGATCCAGCCAGCGATGCGCGCCGCGGCCTTCACCGAACAAGGTCACCAGCAACAACAAGCCCAAGGTGCCGAAGTAAAACCACGGCGTCCAACTGCGCAGGATCGCTGGCGGAATGCGCGAGAGCACGTACATCACGCCCAGGCCCAGGCCGAAGCGCATCGCCTGCGCCAGCATCTGATCGAGCGAATGACCGCTCGCGCTGTACAACACGGTCAAGCCCACCGCGCACAGCAACAACAAGGCCGAGGTCAGCGGAATGTCGAGCATCTGCCGCTTGAGCAGTCGATCGCGCCAGCGCGCCAAACGCACGAGCCAGGGCCTCATGGCGTCGGCGCCTTGTTCAAATACGCGTCGAGGATCGCGCGCGCCACCGGCGCGGCGGCCTTGGAACCGCTGGAACCGTGCTCGACCACCACGGCCACGGCGATGCGCGGATCATCCGCCGGCGCATAGGCCACGAACAACGCCTGATGGCGCAGATGCTCGGCCACGCGCGTCTCGTCGTACTCAGTGTTGTCCTTGCGTCGAAATTGCTGCGCCGTGCCGCTCTTGCCCGCGATCAAGAAAGGACTGTTGAGTCCCGAGGCGCGCGCCGTGCCCGTGGGCCCGTGCATCACCGCGATCATGCCCTCGCGCACGGCCGCGAGATTGGCCGGATCGCGCACGAAGGTCGGCGTGGCTGGCGGCAAGGGCATGGCGTCGCGTTCGGCGTTCATGCCGTTTTGCGTGGCGCGCACCAAGTGCGGCGTGTGGCGCTCGCCACCGGCCGCGAGCGTCGCCAGCGCCGAGGCCAATTGGATCGGCGTCACCACCCAATAGCCCTGGCCGATGCCGGCGATCACGGTCTCGCCCGGATACCAATCCTTGTTCTGCGTCGCGCGTTTCCACGCGCGCGAAGGCAGCAGGCCCTCGGCCTCGCCATTGAGATCGATGCCCGTGGCCTTGCCAAAACCGAACTGAGACAGATAACTGCCCAGCCGATCGATGCCGATATCGACCGCGAGCTTGTAGAAATACGTATTGACCGACTGCGCCAAGGCCTCTCTCAAATCCACCACGCCGTGGCCGCCGCGACGCCAATCGCGCCACACCACGCCTTGCATGTTGGGCAGGCTGTAGGTGCCGGTCGACAGCACGGTGTCGCTGGCCTTGCGCACGCCCAGTTCCAAACCCGCCAGACCGATGAAGGGCTTCATCGTCGAGCCCGGCTCGTAACCGCCCTGCAAGGTGCGATTGAACAGCGGCCGATACGCGGCATTGAGCAGATCTTGATAGCCCTTGCGCGAAATGCCGTTGACGAAGGGGTTGGGATCGAAGCTCGGCAGGCTGACCATGGCCAGCACTTCGCCATTGCGCGGATCGATGGCCACGGCCGCGCCGGGTCGACCGTCGAAAGCCTTCACCGCGGCGCGCTGCAGATCGGCGTCGATGGTGAGATAGAGGTTATGGCCCTGATGTGGCGGCACGCGCGGCTCGAGCACGCGCAACGCGCGGCCCTGGGCATCGGTCTCGACCTGTTCGTAGCCCGCTTCGCCGAGCAGGATTTTCTCGTAGTAGCGCTCGATGCCCGTCTTGCCGATGTGCGACAGGCCGGCGTACTGGCCGGCGTCCAAACGCTCGCGATCGCCCACGTCGATGCGGCCGACATAGCCCACGACGTGCGTGAGCAAATCGCCCATCGGGTAATAGCGCGTGAGGTAAGGCACCACGTCGACGCCGGGGAACTCGTGCCGATGCACGGCGAAGCGCGCGACTTCGTCCTCGCTCAGCTGAAACTTGATCGGCACGCCATCGAAGCGGCGCTTGATCGAGCGCAGTTCGCCGAAGCGCTGCAGATCATCGTCGCTGATGTCGATCAACTGGCGCAGACGCTCCAGCGTGGCGTCGACGTCCTTGGTCTGCTCGGCGGTGATCTCCAGGCGATACTGCGGCGTGTTCTCGGCCAGCAACTTGCCGTTGCGGTCGTAGATCAGCCCGCGCGAAGGCGGCAGCGGCCGCGTCTTGATGCGATTGGCCTCGGAGCGGCCGTGAAACTCATCGTGCAGCATCACCTGCAGATAGAAGAATCGCCCCAGCAACACGCACAACGCCAACGCGATGATCAGGAAACCCGCCAGCGCGCGCCGACGAAACAGCGCCGTTTCCGACTGCGCTTCCTTGACGTGACGACGACCGAAGCGGGACACGTTCATGCATCGCGCGGCCGCGCGCGCTGACGCAGCACATCGAGCAGCAGGAACATCCACGGCCACATCAGCATGCCGCCGAGCGGCCCGACCCAGAACGTCCAATCGGGCCAGGGATCGCCCGAGAGCAGACGCACCATCAACATCACCACGCGGTCGTTGACCAACAGGGCCAGCACCGCCAGCGATTGCTGCAGCATCGGAAAGAAGCGCATGCGCGGCCGCAGCCGCAGCACGATGAAGGCGATCACGGCCAGGCGCAGCGCCTGCTCGCCGATCAGCGAACCGCTGACCAGGTCGCCGACCACGCCCAGACAAAACGCGAAACCCAGACCGATGCGATCGGGCGCTTCCAGGGCCCAATAGATCACCAGCAAGCCAGGTATGAACGGCCGAAACGGCCGCAACGGTTCGGGCAGCGCGACGAGCGTCAGCAGCAAGCCCGCGACGAGACTGCCCCAAAAGACGATGCCGGCGGTGCGTTGGCGATTCATCGCGGACGCTCCGGTGGCGGCGGGGTCGAAGGTTCGGGCGTCGTCGCGGGCTTGGGCGCGGGCGCGGTTTCGGGCGCGGACGGGCGCGCGGCGCTCAAGACTTCCGGTGGGCCGACGAAGTCGATCGCGTCGCCGCCCGGCGCGTTCAGGCGCTCGCGCTCGTCGTGCAGCACCAGCACTTCGCCGCTGCGCGACATACCGGCGCTGGGCGAAGCGACCGCGAGCACGAAGGTCGCCGAATCATCGGGCGTGACCTGACGCACCGTGCCCACCGACAAGCCCGCGGGAAAATTGCCGCCCAGGCCCGAGGTCAGCAGCTCATCGCCGACGCGAATGTCGGCGCTGAACGGAATGTGTGGCAGACGCAATGTGTCGATATCGCCCGTGCCGTAGGCGATCGTGCGCAAGCCGCTGCGGGCCACGCGCACGGGAATGGCGTGACTGGCATCGGTGAGCAGGATCATCTCCGCGCGCTCGGGATGCACGGCCACGACTTGGCCCATGACCCCGCGCGAATCGATCACCGCCTGGCCGACGCGAATACCATCGCGGGCGCCGACATCGAGCAAGATGCGGTGCCGGAACGGATCGAGATCGACATCGATCAACTCGGCGAGCTGAGCCTTGAGCCCCAACTTCGTGCGCGCTTCGAGCAGTTCGCGCAATTCGCCGTTCTGATCCTGTACCGCGGCCAGTCGCGCCAGGCGCGCCTCGGCCAGCAGCAGTTGCTCGCGCAGGCGACGATTGTCGGCCGATAGCACTTCGCGATCGGCGACCACGCCACGCACGGTGGCATAGGTGCGCGAAGGCGCGGCGGCGAGCCAGTACACCGGACCGATCAGGGATTCGGCCGCGCGCCGCACCGCGTCGAGATAGCGGCCGCGATAGTCGGCCACCATCAGCACCGCCGCCAGGATCAGATACCCCGACAGGCGCAGGGTGCTGGTGTGACCCTCGGCGAACAGCGGAGCGGAGTCGGTGGAACTGCCGGCCAAGCGTTTTCCCCTGCGTGGCGTGGGCGGCGCGGGCTTAGCGGCCGTGGGTGGAGGACGACGCCGTCAGCCGACGACGGGGCCGGCGCGCGCGCGGCGCCGACGGGTTCGGGCATGCGCGGGCGCGACGGACCGGGTTCATCTCATTCCGGCGCGAAGAACTCGCTGCCGTGCAGATCGATCAGCTCCAGCGCGCGACCGCCACCGCGGGCGACGCAGGTCAGCGGATCATCGGCGACTTGCACGTGCAGGCCGGTTTCTTCCGACAGCAGCTTGTCCAGATCGCGCAGCAGGGCGCCGCCACCGGTGAGCACGATGCCGCGCTCGGCCACGTCGGAGCACAGCTCCGGCGGGGTTTGTTCCAGCGCCGCCTTGACCGCGCTGACGATGCCGGCCAGCGGCTCATGCAGGGCTTCGAGGATCTCGTTGGAGTTGATCGTGAACATGCGCGGCACGCCCTCGGCGAGGTTGCGGCCGGACACTTCGATTTCCTTGACCTCGGACTGCGGATAGGCGCAGCCGATTTCCATCTTGATGCGCTCGGCCGTGGTTTCGCCGATCAGGGTGCCGTGGTTGCGGCGCACGTAGTTGATGATGGCTTCGTCGAACTTGTCGCCACCGATGCGCACGCTCTGCGCGTAGACGATGCCGTTGAGCGAGATCACCGCCACTTCGGAGGTGCCGCCGCCGATGTCGAGCACCATCGAGCCGCGCGCCTCGTGCACGGGAATGCCCGCGCCAATCGCCGCGGCCATCGGTTCTTCGATCAGGAACACGTCGCGCGCGCCAGCGCCTTCGGCCGATTCCTTGATCGCGCGCCGCTCGACCTGGGTCGAGCCATACGGCACGCAGATCAACACGCGCGGGCTCGGGCGCAGGAAGCGCGCGCGATGCACCTTGCGGATGAAGGCCTGGAGCATTTCCTCGGCCATGGTGAAGTCGGCGATGACGCCGTCCTTCATCGGGCGGATGGTGACGATATTGCCCGGGGTGCGGCCGAGCATGCGCTTGGCCTCCCAGCCCACGGCCGCGACCGAGCGCGGGCCGCCGGGGCCGCGGTCCTGACGGATCGCCACCACCGAGGGTTCATTGAGCACGATGCCCTGCCCGCGCGCATAGACCAGGGTATTGGCCGTGCCCAGGTCGATGGACAAATCATTGGAAAAAGCGCCGCGAAGGCTTTTGAAGAACATGATATTCAGGCGGGATCCGCGAAAAAGCGCGTTACTGTACCCCGCGTTATATGGGGCAGCAAGCGTCGCCGCGCGGTTCAGTGATAGAGTTTGCCGCTTTCGCGCGAAGCGCGCGCGAAAGCCCTGAAAAAGCCACAGTTGAAGCCCGTTACGATGTCGCTGACGCGCGAAACCCTGGAACATCTGGGCCGCCTGGCCCGCCTGGCGATGGACGACGCCACGCGCGAGGCGCTGGCCCGCGACCTCGAACGCATGCTCGTGCTCATCGATCAATTGCGCGCGGTCGACGCCAATGGCGTGGCGCCACTGGCCCACCCGCACGACGCGACCCTGAGCCTGCGCGAGGACCGCGTTACCGCCAGCGACCGCGCCGACGAGCTGCTGGCGCTGTCGTCGGAGTCGCAAGGCGGCTATTTCATCGTGCCCAAGGTGATTGAATGAGCGCCTCGGGTGTGTTGGCGCGAAGCCGCGCCGCCCTGGCCGCGGGCACGGTCCGCGCCCGCGACCTGACCGAGCGCGCGCTCGACCGCGCCGCGCGCGCTCAGCCGCGACTCAATGCCCTGATCACGCTCGACCCCGAAACCGCGCGTGCCCGCGCCGACGCGGTTGACGCCGGCCAAGCCACCGGCGCGCTCGCCGGCCTGCCTTGCGCGATCAAGGATGTATTCGTCACCCGCGGCCTGCGCACGACCTGCGCCTCGCGCATGCTCGAAAACTTCATCCCGCCCTACGACGCGCACGCGGTCGAACGTCTGCGCGACGCCGGCGCGGTGAGCATCGGCAAGGCCAACATGGACGAGTTCGCCATGGGCTCGTCGAACGAGAACTCGCACTTCGGCCCCGCGCGCAATCCTTGGGACACGACGCGCGTGCCCGGCGGTTCTTCGGGCGGCTCGGCGGCCCTGGTCGCGGCCGGCGTGGTCCCGTTCGCGCTGGGCACGGATACGGGCGGCTCGGTGCGGCAACCGGCCGCGTTCTGCGGCGTCACGGGACTCAAGCCGACGTATGGGCGCGTGTCGCGCTTCGGCATGATCGCTTATGCGTCGAGTCTGGATCAGGCCGGCATCTTCGCGCGTGGCGCCGACGACATCGCCCTGGTGCTCGGCCAGATCGCCGGCTTCGACGCGCGCGACGCGACCTCGGTCGCGCGCCCGGTCGATGACTACGTGGCCGCGCTCGATCACGACGTGAAAGGCCTTCGCATCGGCGTCGTGCGCGAATACTTCGGCGCCGGCGTCGAAGCGCGCGTGGCCGAGACCACGCGCCAAGCGCTGCTCGACCTCGAGCGCCGCGGCGCGCGCCTGGTCGACGTCAGCCTGCCCGCGCTCGCGCACGCCATTCCCGCGTACTACGTACTGGCGCCGGCCGAGGCCTCGAGCAATCTGGCGCGCTATGACGGCGTGCGCTTCGGCCATCGCGCGAAGGATCCGGTGGATCTGAATGACCTCTACAGCCGCTCGCGCGGCGAGGGCTTCGGCGCCGAGGTCAAGCGACGCATTCTGGTGGGCACCTATGTGCTGTCGGCCGGCTATTACGACGCGTACTACCGTCGCGCGCAGCAAGTGCGGCGCCTGATCGCCGATGAATTCGCGCGCGCCCTGGCCGACGTCGACCTGCTCGCCGGCCCGACCGCGCCGACCACCGCCTTCCGCGTCGGCGAGAAGAGCGACGACCCCATCGCCATGTACGCCGCTGACGTGAACACGGTCGCGGTGAATCTGGCGGGCTTGCCGGGTTTGTCGATGCCCGCGGGTTTCGTCGACGGTCTGCCCGTGGGTTTGCAACTCGTGGCCACGCATTTCGCCGAAGCCAAGCTGCTCGCCTGCGCGCATCAGTATCAGCAAGTCACCGACTGGCACCGCGCCACGCCGGAGGGCTTCGACCATGACTGAAGCCTGGGAAGCCGTCATCGGCCTGGAAATCCACGCGCAGCTCAGCACGCGCGCGAAGTTGTTCTCGGGCTCGTCCACCGCGTATGGCGCCGAGCCCAACACGCAGGCCGATGAAGTCGACGTCGCCCTGCCCGGCACCTTGCCCGTGCTCAATCGCGAGGCCGTGCGACTGGCCATTCGCTTTGGCCTGGCGATCGAGGCCGAGATCGCGCGCCACTCGGTGTTCGCGCGCAAGAATTACTTCTACCCCGATCTGCCCAAGGGCTATCAGATCAGTCAGTACGAAGAGCCCATCGTCGGCAACGGCCGCGTGCGCGTGCGCGTGACACCCGATCGCGAGATCGTGGTGCCCATCGTGCGCGCGCATCTGGAAGAAGACGCCGGCAAGTCCGTGCACGATGCCTTCCACGCCGCCACCGGCATCGACCTCAATCGCGCTGGCACCCCGCTGTTGGAAATCGTCACCGCGCCCGCGCTGCGTTCGGCCGCCGAAGCCGTGGCCTACATGCGCACCGTGCATCAACTGGTGCGTTGGCTCGGCGTGTGCGACGGCAATTTGCAGGAAGGCTCGTTCCGCTGCGACGCCAATGTCTCCGTGCGTCCGCGCGGTACCACGACGCTGGGCACGCGCACTGAAATCAAAAACGTCAATTCCTTCCGTTTCGTCGAAAAGGCCATCGATTACGAAATCGAGCGCCAGATTCGCGAACTCGAAAACGGCGGCACCATCGTCCAGGAAACGCGGCTCTACGACGAAACGCGCAACCAGACGCGCGCCATGCGCGGCAAGGAATCGGCGCACGACTACCGTTATTTCCCCGATCCCGACTTGCCACCACTGTTCCTGGTGGAAGACGAGATCGCGCATGAACGCGCGCACTTGCCAGAATTACCCTCGGCGCGCCGCGCGCGCTATGTCAATCATTTGGGCCTGAGCGACTACGACGCCGAGGTCCTTACCGCCGATCGCGCGCTGTGCGACTACTTCGAAGCCTTGCTCGCCGCGCTGCCGCGTGGCGTGCAAGCCGGCGCCACGCCGCCGAACGATCACGCGCATGGGCACTTGAAGCTGGTCATCGATAGCCAAGCTCCCAGCGTGCCCGCCCCGCCAGCGCCCGTGCATCCGCACGCCAAGCTCGCCGCCAACTGGGTCAATGGCGAACTCGCCGCCGCGCTCAACGCCGAACAAATCGACATCACGCGCGCGCGCGTGACGCCGCACGCCCTGGCCGGCTTGCTGCTGCGCCTGATCGATGGCTCGATCAGCGGCAAAATCGCCAAGGATGTGTTCGCCGACCTGTGGCGCGGCGAAGGCACGGCCGACGCCATCATCGCCGCGAAGGGCTTGAGCCAGATCAGCGACGACGGCCCCTTGATCGCCGCCATCGACGACATCCTGGCCGCCAATCCCAAGCAGGCCGAGCAATTCCGCACGGGCGACGAGAAGATCTTCACTTGGCTCGTCGGCCAAGTGATGCGCGCCACGCGCGGCAAGGCCAACCCGCAACGCCTCAACGAACTGCTGCGCGCGCGTCTGACGCCCTGATTCCGCCATGCCCTTCACGCCGCTGCACATGGGCCCGGGCGCGGTATTCAAAGTCGTTGGCGCGCGGCATTTCTCGCTGATCGTGTTCGGCGCCAGCCAAGTGCTGATCGACCTCGAACCGCTGATCCGCATCCTGCGCGAAGACACCGTGCTGCACGGCCCCACGCACACCTACCTCGGCGCGCTCGTGCTGGCGCCGATCGCGGCCGTGATTGGGCGTTTCGGCGGTGGCGTGATGTTGCGTTGGTGGAATCGTCGATTACCTGAAAGCTTGGCGCGCTGGCGAGCGCCTGACGACATCGCCTGGCGCGCGGCCATGATCGCGGCCTTTGTCGGCACGTTCTCACACGTGTTCTTCGACAGCCTGATGCACGCGGACATGAAACCGCTTTGGCCCTTCGCCGAAGGCAATGCGCTGTGGCATGCGATCAGCGTACGGGATTTGCATTGGGCTTGCTTGATCAGTGGGGCGATTGGTGGCGCGGTGTTGTTGTGGCGCGCGATTCGCCTTCTCGATAAGCGCGACTGAGCGAGTCGCCTCGCCCCACCGTCGTACTTCACGCGCGCGGTTTCGGGTGAAAGGCCCGCGTCTGGCGATTGCGCCCGAACGCCGAGGTCACGCCCAGTCCCTGGGACCCGTCTTCACAAACTTGAGAGGCGCCCCACCGCGGCCCAGGTGAGGAACCCCCCGCCACCCGCTATCATCCCCGGCTCGCCAAAAAAGCTCAGGAAACCCAAGCATGTCGGCCCTCATCTGCGGCTCCCTCGCCTACGACACCATCATGGTGTTCCAGGACCAGTTCAAGAATCACATCCTGCCCGACAAGGTGCACATCTTGAACGTGGCCTTCCTGGTGCCGCGCATGCGCAAGGAATTCGGCGGCTGCGCCGGCAATATCGCCTACAACCTGCGCCTGCTCGGCGAAGATCCCATTCCGATGGCCGCCGTGGGCGAGGACTTCGGTCCCTATCGCGAACACTTCAAGCGCTGCGGCATTCGCCTGGACTGGGTGCGCGAGATCGATGATCTCTACACCGCGCAGGCCTACATCACCACCGATCTGGACGACAACCAGATCACGGCGTTTCATCCCGGCGCCATGGTGCGTTCCGTCGACATCGACGTGGCCGCGGTCAAGGACGCGACCTTCGGCATCGTCGCGCCCGACACGCGCGAAGCCATGTTGAAGCACGCTCGCGAATTCGCCGAGCGCGGCATTCCCTTTATCTTCGACCCCGGCCAGGCGCTGCCGCTGTTCTCGGGCGAAGAATTCCGCGCGCTGATCGAACAAGCCGACTACGTCACCGTCAACGACTACGAATCCAACCTGCTGCAAACCCGCACCGGCTGGAGCACGCAAGACATCGCCGAGCGCGTGAAGGCCTACATCGTCACGCGCGGCCCCAAGGGTTCGCACGTGTATCAGGGCAAGGGCATGATCGAAATTCCGCCCGCCGCCGAACGTCGCATCACCGACCCCACCGGCTGCGGCGACGCCTACCGCGCCGGCCTGATCTACGGCCTGATGCGCAACATGGACCTCGCCACCGTCGGCCGCATCGCCTCGCTGATGGGCGCGCTCAAGATCGAACACCCGGGCACGCAGAACCAGCGCTTCACCTTCGACGAGTTCGCCGAGCAATTCCGGCAGCAGTTTGGGTATTCGCTGTAATCGCCAAGCGCTCGCGTCCATTGGGGCGCGAGCGCCAGGACTGTCGCGGCGTGCCTTCGTCCACGGAGAATCCGTCAACGACGCACGCGTAAAACGAATACTGGGCAAGCTGGCGAAAACGACTGTCTTTGTTCGATCAGATTTGTCGAAGCAGACCGATTGGCTTTCGCTACGACAGCAACTCACTGTGCTCGACCCAGAGGGCACCGGCACTGCGACTCTTGCGGCCGCCACCTTGGATGATGGCGTCATGAGCAAGCCGCATTTGACGAGCAGCACGCTCCGGCGGCACTTCGCCAATACCCGTGCCTAGTCCCGGCACCAGCACAGAGTCAATGGGCGTGGCGTCAGTCGCGTTGTGCTCCAGCACCGCGATCAGCGCGGCTCTGAACGCCAAGTAGACATTCACCGTTCGACCGATGTTCGTCGGCAAACGCATGGTCGGCGCGCTCACCAGGAATGGAATCGCCACGTGCCCCGTCGGCACGATCACGGCTTGTCCCACGGGCAGCTCACCGTAGTGCCGCTCAGCGAGCAACGCGCGCAAGCGCATCTGCAGATCCCACCCAAAGAAGCGCGAATAAACGAGGTCGATGCCGCCGTCCATGTAGCCGAAGCTGTTGGCGGGACTGACAATCGCGGTGGCGGCCGATTCGAAGATATCGCCGCAGGAAAGCTCGACATCCGGCGTGTCGGCGAACGCCACTCGCCACGCCGCGACCACTGCGGGATTCATGTCTCGAAGGTGGATGGTGAGCATGGTTGATGCGTCTCTAGCGGTGGCGTGCTGCCGTGACACGCCGGATAGAAACGGCGTGGGAAAGCATTTGTTGATCGGAGAGTAGTTCAGCACGTACCCGAACTCCTACACCAATTTCCACGAGGGCGGACTTCCGAATTCGAGCGAGGCTTTCACCGACCATGGACCGCGACTCTCGCCACTGCCGATGGGGCGCGCATCGACGGCACACGCTCTCGGTAGACCAACAAGCTGGCGAAGTCGCGCTGTTCACCCGTGCACTGCATGTCCTGACTGACGCCGCCAAACGATTTGGCTTGCGGTCACGGGTTCAATCACTTTGCAGGTAAATCCGCACCTAGTCCGCGGAGTCCCCTTGAACCCATCACTGAGCGCTGCTTGCCGAGATGCCCAACTGCACCAACTTCCGAGCAAGCCCCTCGACCGTATTGAGGGTATGGCACATACCGCCATCCTCTCGCCGATAGCAGATGAGACCGCCGCCTTCAAACTCAGCAACCAGAACGACGTCCCTCGCGAAAGCTGATCGATGCTCTACCACGTGTATTCCTGCGGCAAGGGCAACTTCCAGAGGTGACCTGCCGACGACGCCTCGAGCGACGGACCGACCCGGACAGTTCGGGATTGGCGCCCAGGTGAAGGCGGCGAGCATGCTTAGGAAGTTCACACAGCGACCTCTCACGAGCGGAGCTTAACGATAGGCTTAGCGAATGACTCGCGCTAGGCAAAAGCTCGCCGTGAGATATCCCATCAATCGATGGGTTCGTCATCGTTCGCTTCAGTAATCAACTGATTGACAGGAACTTGGTCGACGACAGCGCTGATCGGCCACTCTTTTTCCGCGCCCTCAACCTGGTTGGCAATTTCCGTGGCCAACTCTCGGGTTCCACAAATCGCCTCAAATTTCCGGATGACCTGGCCGAATCCCTCGGCGTAGGAACTGACGACAAAGACCTCACTCGCTCCCGGCGGGACTTCGATTACCTTGATGTCCGACACGAGCTCAATATCGTCGGTGAGCGAAACCTCGTGATAAGCCTGATCGGCGAAGGGATCGGTCTGCGCGCCTGATTGGATGCTGGAAATGTACGATTGTCGTGCCGCTTCACCAGCGGGTATGGACGTGAATACGCCCAGGAGCTGTTCGCAGTCCGTGTAGGGCGAGACCGATCGTTTTAGCAAGTACATGGTCAAGTTCGCCGGGGCAATTGAAAAGTCTGCGACAGGTCTGAACACGTCGCCACAAGTGTGGTGAGTTGCGCCTGCCAGGGCAAGGTTAGTTTGCCTTGCCGCTAGCATCGACCACTTCGCGATGGCTATGCGGTCCTCGGCGATGACCGTACTTGGCTCCGACTATCGCGAGAGCACGAAGCACGCGCCCAGGCGCCGGTTCGACTTGCTACCGCAACGCGTGCCGCGCTGAATGATGCGATTGAGCAAGGCGCGTTGTTCTGCAATATGCTCGCGCGAGGCCGCGCCCGAACGTGAACTTGCGCCTTTCCGAAAGACATCGCCTCGGAAGCGATACGCTCGACTGGGCCGAATACCCGTGAATCCACCGCGGAACCCCCGCATGCCTCGCTTGATCTATTGCTGGCGCTGTGAGAAAGAGCTGCCGATGCTCACGGAGGCGGAGTGGGCGGTGATCGCGCCGCATTTGTCGCGTCGGGTCGAGCAGATCGTCCAGTATCGAAACGATCACGGCGCCGATTTGTCCGAGGCACTTCGACACGCAAGCAGCGAGGCATTGAAGGTCTACGAGGAACTCACGGGATACCGGGAGCGGGATATCGACGCGATCCCTCATCATCGCCTGAGCATCTACGGACCACCGTGCCATGCGTGTGGCAAACCGCTGCGCACGCCGCGAGCTCGATTCTGCGCGGCGTGCGGTGTGGCACGCGCCGAGACCGTGGAGATTAGTTCGTGATTGGCGAGTGTGGGCAGCGGATGGCGATTGCCTGTCGAGCGAGATTCCCAATCCAGTTCCCAATTTCGACCGGGTTGCAGTCGGGCGGGTTGAACGAAGGACCGCCCCCTTGACTGCGTTGCTCAAACGTCTGGCCGCCATGATTCTCGCGTGTCTGATCCTGTATTTCATCATTGGCGCGGCGCTGCTTCGTTTCCAACTGGATCGATGGCTCTTTCCTCGAACCGATGCGTTCGCGGGTCCACAGGCTACGCAAGTTCATCGCATCGCTTTGTCACCGGGGGTTGAAGGACTAGTCCGTCAGTACGGTGGCCCGGTGCAGGGTTGCTTGGTCGTCTTTCCCGGACAGCATGGCTACCTACCCGCTTATGATCCTGGTCCTTACACCGAGTCGGGTTTGAGCGTCTGGATCGTGGCTTACCCGGGTCAGGATGGCGCCGTTGGTACCGCCACGATCGCGAATGTCGAAGCCTTGGCGAGCGAGGCTGTTCGACTCGCTTCGAATCGGTGCCTTAAGGGCAAGCTCGTTGTTCTTGGCGTGTCGCTAGGCTCGGGCGTCGCCGCGAGCTCGTTGTCCACGGAAATACCGGCGGGTTTGATCTTGGTCTCGGCCGCACCTTCGCTTTCCGCGGCCATTCGAACCCGCTTGGCCGCGAAATGGTATTTGGCGCCGCTGACCGTGCTGCCGTTGTCGCGAATTCTGCCGCGCGACTATTCGCTCAATGACGCACTCGGCTCGCGCGTCGATGTCGTCATTCTTCAAGGTACTGACGACGTAGCTACACCAATCACGAGCCTTCGCGAGGCACTGCGCTCTTCCCTCCAATCGGCGATCGTGCCGATCAATGGCGGTACGCACTCGACTACCTTCACCCTGTCGCAATCATCGCAGTTGTCGTCGATCATGCGTCAGTTGAGGGCTTCCGTAGAGGAGCCCTAGTTACGACAGCATCGGCGTCGTGCGATAGAAACCTTGCGAAGGACTTTGATCAACCGAACGCACCACTTTGCGCCATCGATGACAGACTCATGGCCATCACGCTGACCGAAGCCAAGGAGATCACCGAATTCGCGCTCGATCGAGTGCGTTCGAAGGCAAAGGACTGGATGCTCGTCTCGCGCGTCATTGTGAGGTCACGCGAGCGAATGGCTACCGCGGCCAACGCAACACGCCATCGATGACGGTCCGCGACGCCCCACCGACCCACACCGCGCCTTCCTCATCAAACCTCACGCGCAACCGCGCATCACGACCGATCTCGCGCCCCTGACTCACGCGATAGCCTTGCTTCCACGCGTATCGCGCATCGCGCTGCGCGAGGTAGGCGCCGATCAGGCCATTGGCCGCGCCGGAGGCGGGATCCTCGACGATGCCCACGCCTGCGGGGAATGCTCGCACGACCAATTCGAACTCCTCGCTTTCGCTGCGCGCGAAGGCGCACACGCCCAGGCTTTCGCTGGCGCGCGCCAAGTCGCCGATCGCCGCATGCGGCGGCTGCCACGCGCGCAACGCGGCTTCGCTGGCGAACTCGGCCAGCCACCAGCGGCGTCCGCCTTCGACGAAGGCGGGCGGCAGTGTGCCGAGCGTGGCGCTTGCGAGCGCTTCGGGCAGCAGCGCGTGCGCGTCGAGGCCTTCGCGCAAGATGGTGGCGCGCGGGGCTTGCACGAAGATTTCGCGCGCGTCGTCCGCGCCGACGATGTGCACCGGCAGCACACCGGCCAGGCATTCCATGCGCAAGCCTTCGGGGCCGGGCCTTGCCCAACCGGTTTCGATCGCGGCGTGCGCGGCGCCCACGGCGGGGTGACCCGCGAAGGCGATCTCGCGTTGGGGCGTGAAGATGCGCAGGCGATAGCTGGCGCCGGGATCGCGCGCGGGCAGCAGGTAGGTGGTTTCGACCAGGTCGATCCAGGTCGCGAAGGCTTGCAGGCGTTGTTCGGACCAGTCGTCGGCGCCGATCACCACGCCCAGGGGATTGCCGGCGCCAGCGCGCGCGGTGAAGACATCGACTTGCAGGAAACGGACTTCGTTCATGCGCGAAGTTTAGCGAGTTCGCGATGACGTTCTCGCGCGAGATCCGCGGGGACGGCGCTCGCGAGCCACCATGCGCGAATCACACACTCAATCACTCACGCCAACGAGTCCCAAAAAGAAAACGCCCACCTTCTCGCGAAGGCGGGCGTTTTCTCATTTCCGTTCGATCAGTGAATTAATCGAACTTGTAGGCGGCCTGCACGTACCAGAACTGGCCCGGCAGATCGTAGGTGCCCGCGTCGTAGCCGTTGAGCGAGCAGCTCAGGCAGGTCGGCGGGCTCTTGTCGAACAGGTTGTTCACGCCAGCGGTGACGCGCAGACCCTTCACTTCGAACGGCGTGTCCCAGTTGACCGAGACGTCGTGATAGGTCGTGCCGCCGAGGGCGTTCTTCGACAGCGAGTTGTCGGTGGTGTTGGGCTCCGAGCACAGGCCCAGCGCGGTCAGCGACAGCGAGGTGCCGTCGCGGAAGTCCGAGCAGGTCTCGACCACGCGGTCGATGTAACGCACGGTCCAATCCGCCGACCAGTCGCCATAGGTCCAGCCCAGGCGCAGGTTCGACTGCCATTCCGGAATCGCCGAGTCGTTGACTTCCACGCCAACCGTGCGCTGGAACTCATTGCCGAACAGATCGGTCTGCTTGTAGTCGTCGACGTAGGTGCTCTGCCAGGTGGCCTTGAAGCGACCGAAGCTCCACTCGGGGCTCGACCAGTCGACCTTGATGTCGAAGCCATCGGTCTCGATCTTGCCGATGTTGGCCAGACGATTGTCGAAGCGGTTGATCTGACCATTGGCGGTGCGCGTGATCACGTTGGTGCCGCCATTGGTGCACCCGGCGAAGGCATTGCGCGTGGCGACGCACGTGTCGAGCAGCTGCTGCGCGTCGGGCGCCTGCACGGCGTCATCGACCTTGGTGTTCCAGTAGCTGACTTCGAAGTCCAAACGGTTCGACCACGCCAGGTCTTCGGCCCAGGTCGGGCTGTAGACGAAGCCGAGGGTGTAGCTCTCGGCGCTCTCGGGCTGCAGATCGGGGTTGCCACCGGTGATCGTGGTGATCTGGGTGTTGATCTGCTCGTAGTTGGCCGGAATGCCCAGCGCCTGGCAGTTGGCGACCAGGGTCGCATTGCCGGACGAGGAGTAGTTCGAGCACGGGTCGGTCAGGGTCGGGCCGAACTGGGTCAGTCCGAACAGCTCGCCGATGAAGGGCGCGCGGAAGCCTTCCGCGTAGGTGCCGCGGATGGTCAGATCGTCCACCACCTGCCAGCGCACGCCGAACTTGCCGGTCGATTCGCCGCCGAAGGTCGAGTAATCGGAGTAACGCAGCGCCAGGCTCAGATCGAGCGACTTGGCCAGGGCCACGTCGCTCAACACCGGCACGCTGAACTCGCCGTAGAACTCGTCGACGTCGTAGCTGCCCTTGGTCGCGGTGGCGGCGGAGTCTTGCGACTCACCGACGATGCGCGCCTGGTCGGGCGAGAACGAGCCGCCGTATTCACGATGCTCGTAACCGGTGGCGAACGACAGCGGACCCGCCGGCAGTTCGAACAGATCGCCGGTGAGGTTGGCCGACACCACTTCCAACGACTGCTTGGACGAGTCCTTGGTGGTGATGCGCACGAAGTCCAGCATGTCCTGCGTGATCGTGCCCTGGCCATTGGTGCCCTGACCGCCGAACAGATTCAGCGGCACGCAGCCCGGATTGGCCGCGCAGATCGCCGGATCGCCCAACGCGATCTGCAGGCGACGCAGGTTGAAGCCGTTCAAGAATTCCTGCTGCGCCTTGTTTTCGCTCTTGATGTAGTTCACGTCCCACGAGAAGGTGCGATCGCCCCAGGCGAAGGTGCCTTCGAGACCGGTGCCGAAGTACCAGGTGTCGACGTTCTGGTTGAAGATGCGCGGGCCAGCCTCGAGCGGACGACGACCGAGGAGGAAGAAGTTCTCGCCCGCGACCAGGTCGATGCCGGTCGGGTTGTACGGGTTCAAGCGCGAGATCGAAATCGTGTCGGCCAGACCACCGGTGCCGGCGTCGCTGCCGATGAAGATCGGCTCGGGCGCGGCCTGATTGGTGGAATCGCGCGTGTTGTACAGGGCCTTGGTGTACCACTGCACCTCGTCGCTCAGGTTGAACGTGGTCGAGGTGAAGATGCTCTTGCGCTCGCTGGGCGTGAGCAGCAGGTTGTACGGCGCGAAGTTGAAGCGATCGCTCAGGCCGAAGTCGTGGTAGTTGCCCGGACCCGTCGGCGAGTACACCGGCGTGGCGCCGTTGTTGAGCGTGATGTCGCGCACTTGCTCGTCGCAGCTGGCGGCGCCACCGGCGCACGGCACGCGCGTGTCGAGGAAGATCAGGCGGCCTTGCGGCGTGCCCGAGGAACCGCGCGTCACGCCGGTGCCCGGCACGGGCTCGAGCGACAGCGAGCGATCGGACGAGTTGATCGTCTCTTGGTTGTTGTAGCTGGCGCTGAAGATGCCGTGGAAGCGATCGTTGCCGCCGCCCAGGGTGATCTCCGCGCGCGAGGTTTCGCCATCGCCTTCGTCATACTCGCCGTACGACGTGAGGATCTCGGCGCCGTCGAAATCCTTGCGCGTGATCACGTTGATCACGCCCGAGATCGCGTCCGAACCGTAAATCGCCGAGGCGCCGTCTTCGAGCACTTCGATGCGCTCGACGATGGCCAGCGGGATCGTGTTCAAGTCGACCGAGCCGCCGACGCCCGAGGCCGAGGCCTCGTTCACCCAACGCTTGCCATCGACCAGCACGAGCACGCGCTTGGATTCGAGATTGCGCAGATCGACCTGCGCGGAGCCGGCGCCGATGCCGCCGCCGTCGGGCGGAAAGCCGAAGTTACCGCTCGAGTTGAACTTGCTGTTGAGCGCCTTGCCGCCGGTGGTCAGCTGCTGAAGGATGTCGCCCACGGAGACCAGGCCCGTCTTCTCCAGTTCCTCGCGCGACATGGTGAAAATCGGCGATTCGGTTTGCGATTCGCTCTTCTTGATGCGCGAGCCGGTCACTTCGATGCGGCTCAGTTTGGTGTCGCTGGTGCTTTCGTCTTGCGCGAACGCCGCGCCCGAGCCGATGCTCATGGCGATGGCGAGCGCGAGTGGCGAATAACGCTTGAGCGCGCGCGCGCTCGTGGAAAGATTCATCGGTCGTCCTCCGATTGGATGTGTCAAAAGGCCAAAGGCCGCCGTCGCCGCTACTCCCCCGTACCCGCGAGCGACAGCCTCGTGAAAAACTCGTTAAACATCGTGACATGCCGACTCGCGTTTTGGCTAGTGATGACCGCCACTGGACAAGCGCCCGCGCCAGCCGTAAAGGGCTGGTTCATCAGGAACTTGGGGGAGAAAGCTCGGCCCGGGGACGAGTCCGGGCGGAGCAAGAGACGGCGATCGACGCCACGAGGGTCGATCGGTGGCGGGTCCGGGGCGGCTGGCCCCGGAACCCATCGGCGTCAGCGGCGCCGGGCGAGCAACAGATAGCCGGCCGCGAAGGCGATGCCCAGCGACAGGACCGGTCGCTGGCGAACGAAGTCGCCGACCGCGTCGAGGGCTTGATGGGATTGCGCGCGGGCGCGTTCGATGCCGGCGCCGAGCGCTTCTTCCGCACCCTCGCCACCCGCGCGCCACAAGCCGGCGACGCCGGCGGCCGTGGCTCGCGAACCGGCGCCAATCTGCGACAGGCCTTCGCGCACCTGGGCGAGACTGTCGTCCCAAGGGCCGCCATGATCCTCGAGCAGGGCGTCGATCTCGGACCGGGCGCGCGCCGCGGTCCAGCCGTAGCGCGCGCGCAGCACGCGCGCGAGACGGGTGGCGTCGGCGTCGAGCGTGGCGAAGTCGTCGTCGTCGAGTTGGTCCCAGCGGCGACGCGCCGCGTCCTTGAGGTGTTGCCACTGCGTGGCAAGCGTCTCGGTATTCATGAGGTCCTCCAGTGAACGGATGATGCGAACGTCTCGTCGATGCCGCGGGCGCGGCGCTTCATCGCGACAACCAGCGCGCGGCCGCGCTCTCCGGCGCCAAACGCACGGCCACGATCTTGGCGCAGGCCAGCAGCGGCACCGCCAGCAACAAACCGGCGATGCCCCATAACCAGCCCAGCAACATCAGGCCGAGAAAAATCATCACGGGATCGAGCGCGAGCCGACGCCCGATCAAGAGCGGCGTGACCAACTGCCCTTCGAGCAGATGCAGGCCGAGGAAGATCGTCGGCGCCATCAGCGCCGCCGACGGTTGTTCGAACTGCGCGAAGCCGGCGAAGGTCAACAGCACGGCCGCGAGCGCGGGTCCCACATAGGGCGCGAAGTTGAGCACCGCGACCACGCCGCCCCAGAGCCACGGATCGGGCAGACCCAAGAGCGCGAGCCCGCAGGCGGTCGCGACGCCGAGACCGAGATTGATCATGCTGATCGTGCCGAGATAACGCGACAGTTCGCGCTGCGCCTCGCGCACCAGGCACACCAGTTCCTTCTTCGCGCTGAGCCGCGACGGCGCGATGGCCACGAGCTTGCGCAGCAGAATGTCGCCATGCACGAGCAGCAGAAACACCAGGAACAAGGCCGCGATCGCGCTGGTGAGCAAGGCCGGCGTCTCTCGCAGCATCAGGCCCGCGAGTCCGGGCGAGCCTTGCACCGCGACCACGGGCACGGGCTTGCCGGTGGGCGCGGCGGCGGTCAGATCGATCAGCGATTGCGAAGCCTTGCTCGCCGCGGCCAGCGGTCGTCGCAACACCTCGAGCGCATGCTCGGCGCGCGCCGTGGCCACGGGCACGCGCTCGATCCACGCGCGCGCGGGCCCGAGCAGCGCCGACACGGTCGCCAGCGCCAGGGTCAAGGCCAGCGCCAGCACGCCCGCGGCGGCGAACAAGCGCGGCACGCGCAAGGCATGCAGGCTGCGCACGGCGGGCGCGAGCACCAGCGCGAGCAAGGCCGCCAGCGCGATCGGCACCAGCAGCGCGCGCGCGACCATCATCGCGTGCAGCATCACGAGCGCGGTCAACGCCACGAGCGCGCGCGAGGCCACGCGTGAGCGTGGCGGCGCGGTGGTGGCGGCGGTCACGGGCGCGGGCGACGCGATGACGTTCGCGTCGGGCGCGGCGTCGGTGTTGGCGTCGGGCGCAACGTTCGGATTCTCGTCGGCGCATGAGCGCGACGGGACGGCAGGCGTCACCACGAATCCGCTCGCATCGAGCACGCGTGGCGTGTTCATGACTCGGCCACCTTGTCGGGTGTCGCGGAAGGACGAGCACGTTCCGAGCGATCGGCCGCGCCAAGCACCGTCCACCATGACCACGCCCGCGTCAGCGCGCGCCACGGAAGCCCGCCTCGCGGCCCGCGACTTTTCCACCAGCCCACGGCGAGACCCGCGACCAAGCCGGCGGCGATCCAAGTCCATGGCGAAGCGGCGGCCACGCGCCGCGTGATCGCCCGCGACTCGCGCCGCGCGATCCGCGTGGCCTGCTCGGCGCGCGCGCGTTGAACGCGCACGACCTCTCGCGCGGCGCGCGGCGTCATGGCGAAGGCTCGCGTGGCGTCGGCGCGGTCGGCGGCGCCACCGCGGCCATCACTTGATCGAGCACCGCGCGCGTCTGCGCGAAGCCCACGCACGCGCGCCATTGCGCCGCGCGCGCCAACAGGCCCGCGGTGAACGCGATCAAGAGCAAGGCGAGCACCGTCATCGCCGAAGGCAAGGACAACCACTCGCGCAATTGCGTGAACACGGCGGCGATGCTCGCGATCAGCGCGAACAGGCCGATCGCGATCGCGGCCCCGGTCAAAGCAAGCGCGCGCCAGATCGCGGTCCAGCTCAGGCGCGCTTCGGCCGCGGCCAGATCGCTCACCGCGCGCGCGGCGTCGCCAACGCGCGCGAGGGTCGCGTGCAAGTTCGTCGGTGGCGCGCGCGTGGCGTCCGCGTCTGCATCGACATCGGCATCGATCGAATGGGATGTGGTCACGTCGGTCCCCGGTGAAGGGCGCGCCGATCGCTCGGCGCGCCCGTGGCGATCACGCGTGGCGCGATCAGGCTGCCCAGCGCTGCTTAAGGCGACGCATCTCGTCGTGACTGGCGCGCACCGTGGGCAGGTGCGCCTCGAGCTGGCTGCGGATTTCGGGATTGGTCGTCGCGGCGATGGCCTGCTCGACGTGCTCGAGCAAACGATCCTCGGCCGCTTCGAGCTGAGCCACGTAGACGCTCTCTTCCTGCTTGGACAAGGACGCGCGAATGTCCGCGTACGACTGACGCAGCGCGCCGACGATGGTGCCGCCTTGCGGCTGTTGCTCGCCGAGCATTTCCAGTCGGCCGCCCAGCGCGGTGATCAGCGCGCGCTTGTGCGTGGCCATGCGCTTGAACGTGTCCTTGAGCGCGGGGTTGTGCACGACCAGGCGCGCGGCGTCGTAGAACTCGGCGCCATCGTGCGCAACCTGGATGATGTCCTTGAGGGTTTCGGCGGGGGAAGTCGACATGTTCGGTATCTCCATCGAATCGAGAACAAGGGGGGCGCCGCGCCGTGTCGTGGGCACTTGGGGGGAAGTCTTCACGGCACGGCGCCCGGGGGGACGAGCGGGTAGTCGCGACGCGCCTTAGATCTGCTTCAGACCCGAGGCATCGACCTTCTTCACGCCGCGAATGTTGTCGGCCAGTTCCACCGCGAGCGCGCGCTCGGCGCTGGAATCGACCTCGCCGCTGAGATAGACGACGCCGTTCTTGGTTTCCACGGCGATGTCCAGGCCATCGACGCCACGCGAGGTCAGCAGGCTCGACTTCACGCGCGTGGTCAGCCACGCATCGGAGACTTCCTGCTCGGCCAGATCGGTGCCGCGCTTGTAGTTGGGATCGACCTGGATGCGGTTGTCCACGCTCAGCACGCCGTCGGTGTTGCGCGCGATGCGGGTGGCGGCGTTCCTGCCATCGACGGTGTCGGCGGTGCCGGCCAGCGTGACGCGGCCATCGCGCGTGTCGACATTGATCTTCAAGCCATCGGTGGCCTCGCTCCACAGGAGCTTGGATTTGACCGAGGCGGTGATCGAGGCGTCGGACATGGTCGCGCCGAAATCACGCTCGTTGGGCTTGCGCGCGACGCGCTGCGCGTTGCCATCGACGGTGAGCTGGTTGTCGACGCGCGCGATGCCGTCCACGCCCAGGGCGATCTGTTCGGCCAGTTCCTTCTCGATCTGATCCTGCACCTTGCCGGTCAGCACGGCGCGATTGCCCGAGACGTCGACCGAGATGTCGAAGCCGCGCAGATGCGGCGACAGGGCGTAGGACGTCCAGATCTGCGCCTCGCGGCGCGCGTCGCCGACTTCGGCGGAGAGATCGTTGGCCGTCGCGGCCAGACTCGCGCCGATCGGCGCGAGCGCCGCGCCCAGACTCAGGGCCATCGCGGCGGCTAGACGCGCGGAATTGCGATGCTTGTTCATGGTGCCTCCATTGCGCTTTCGTGGGTTCGAAGACAGCGCGTTCGAGCGCCGCCGACGACCATCAATTCACGGCGCGTGCCAGGTCACCATTTCCCAGGATCAACCACTTGAGATCGCGGTGCGCGCAAGGCGGGGCGCTTTGCCAGTGCAGCGTGCCCGTGGGGTCGCGAGTTGCAGGCGCGCGCGAACGCGGTTCGCGTCCGCGCATCGAATCAACGCTCGGCCGTGGCCTCGGGCCCGAGCGGCAATTCGAGAATGAACACCGAACCGCCGCCCTCGCGCGGCTCGTGCCACAGTTCGCCACGCATCTGCGTGACGTCTTGCTTGGCCAGCGCCAGACCGAAGCCGCTCGAGCTTTCCCGCGCCGTCGGCTGATTGCCCAGGCGCACGAAACGCTGAAACAAGCGTCGACGTTGTTCGTCGTCGATGCCGGGCCCCGCGTCGAGCACGCACACGCGGCCCATGCCCGGCGCGCCGCGCGTGATCAGCACCTCGATCTCGGCGCCGATCGGCGAATACTTCACGGCATTGGACACCAGATTGCCGATCACGCTGTCGAGCGCGTGCGCGTCGGCCATCACCGCGACATCGTCGACCACGCGCGCGGTCACGCGCTGCTCCTTCGATTGCACGGCGAACTCGAAGGCCGCAAGCACGCGCGCCACGGCGTCGGCAAGTCGGATCGGGGTCAAGGTCAACGCGCGCAACAACTCGCCGTCGGCGCGTTTTTCCAGATAGCGCGCGATGAACGACAGCGCCGACTCGGTCGAGGCGACGATGCCCTGGGCGAGCTTGCGCGCGCGCTCCGGATCGAGACCGGGCCGGTCGGCCATGCGCGCGCCGAACAGAATGCTCGACAAGGGCGTCTTCAGATCGTGCGCGACGATCGCGGCGAGCTCTTCGCGCTCGCGCGCAACGCGGTGCAGATGGTCGCGCGTGAGCTTGAGCTCGAGATGCGAGCGCACGCGCGCGAGCAGTTCCTCGGCCACGAAGGGCTTGGTCAGAAAATCCACGGCGCCGTGATCGAACGCGCGCACCAGGTCCGCGCGTTCGGTCGAAGCGGTGAGAATGATCACCGGCACGCCGGCGGTCTCGGGATTGGCGCGCCAGCGGCGCAAGACTTCGATGCCATCCATCTCGGGCATGCGCATGTCGAGCAGCACGAGATCGGGCGGACGCACGGCGGCGCGAGCCAGGGCCTGTTCGCCGGACAGCGCCGGCACGATCTCGGTGCCGGCCTGGGCGAGCAAGGTGCCGGCCAGGCGCACGTTGACCTCTTGGTCGTCGACCACCATCACCACCGGCACGCGCGTGGTCAGGCGCGAGATCATGTTGATCATGACGTGGTCTCCAAGGTGTCGACGCGCGCGGCGAGGCGTCGCGCCTGACGTGGCAGGTCGGCGAGCAGGCTTTCCATCGCGCCCAGATCGAGGCTGGCGACGGCTTCGCGCAAGCGTTCGGCGTGATCGAGGAGCTCGGTTTCGCCCGCGTCCTGCGCCAGCGCGATCAACTCGACGGCCAAGGCGCCGGTCTCGCGCATGGCCAAGGACGCGCGCAGCGCAGGCAGGCGCTCGCGCTCGATCGTGGCCACGCGCTCGGCGCAGCGCGCGAGTTGCGCGGGGTCGACGCGCGGGTCCGCGCCGGCATCCGCGTGACGCGCGCTCGCGGGCGCGCTCGCGGGCGAGGCCTCGGCCTCGAGCGCGAGCCAGCGCGACAATTCGGCGAACAGCTCATTGCGCGTGAACGGCTTGCGCACATAGCCATCGAACTGGGCGCGCAGTTCGGCTTCCTCGCCACCGAGACTCGACGCCGTGACCGCGATCACGCGCGTGCCCTCGAGCCCGCGCTCGGCGCGCAGCCGCGCCAGGGCCGCGCGGCCATCGAGTCGCGGCATGCGCACGTCCATCAGGATCAGGCCGGGTTTCTCGCGCACCGCCACGCGCACGGCTTCTTCGCCATCGGCGGCGAGGAACACGGTGTGATGCGTGTGCTCGAAATAGGCGCGCAACAGATCGCGATTCCAGGCCACATCGTCGACGATCAGCACGCGCGTGGCGCGCAGTCGGCCGAAGTCGGCCGGCATCTCGCGCGCGCGCTCGACGCGCGCATCGCTCACGCGCAGGCCCGGCAACGCGAGGCGAAACACCGAGCCTCGACCGAGCTCGCTGTCGACGTCGATCGTGCCGCCCATCAACAGCACCAGGCGCCGCACGATGCTCAGGCCCAGGCCCGAGCCGTCGCGCGCCAGCGCGCCGGCCGAGGCCTGCACGAAGGGCTCGAAGATCGTGGCCTGCTGATCGTGGGCGATGCCCTTGCCGGAATCCTCGACCTCGACGATCAGGCGCGCGCGCCCGGGCGCGTTGATCTCGGGCTCGGCGTTGACGCGCACGCGCACGCCGCCACGATCGGTGTACTTGATGGCATTGCCGATCAAGTTGGTCAGCACTTGCCGCATGCGCTGCGCGTCGAGCTCGAGCGCGCGCGGCACGTTGGCGGCGACGGTCACGGATAGGCTCAGCGCTTTCTCCGAGGCCATGTGCGTGAACATGCCGGCGACTTCGTCGACCAGCACGCGCGGCTCGGTCGGCGCCAGGAACAGGGTCAGGCGCCCGGCCTCGACGCGCGACAGATCCAGCACGTCGTTGACCAGGGTCAGCAGCGAGCGCGCCGAGGCCACGATCGACGCGACGAACTCGCGCTCGCGCGCGCCCTTGATCGTGTCGGCGAGCAACTGGCTGAAGCCGATGATGGCGTTCATCGGCGTTCGGATCTCGTGGCTCATGTTGGCCAGGAAGGCGCTCTTCTCGTCATTGGCGCGACGCTCGCGCTCGGCTTCCAGTTGCGCGACCTGTTGCATGCGCCACGCGCGCTGCGAACGGCGCATCAGGAACAGACCGATCAGGCCCGAGATCAAGGCCAGCGAATTGGCGATCACGGTGATCGAGCGCGACTCGCGCATCATGCGGTTGGCTTGATTCCAGCGCGAATCGAGCAAGTGACCCTCGGCCTGTCCGATCGAGGCGATCAGCGCCCGCGTGCGCTCGGACAGATCGCGGCTTTGCTGGATGCGCGAGAGAATGACTTCGGGCGTGAGCTCGCCGCGCTCGTACAGCGACACGCCTTCGCGGACGAATTCGAAGCGCTGGTCGATGGCCTCGGCCAGTTGCCGCGCGCGCGCCGCCTGTTCGGGATTGTCGCGGGTCAGTTCGTCGATCTGAACGCGCAGTTCGCTCATGCGCGCTTGCGCCGCTTCGGCCTGGCGCTTGTACCACGTGTCGTGATCGGACAGCACGTAGCCGCGCGAGTAGGCCTCGGCGTCGGCGAGCGAGGCATGCAGTTCGGCCGTGGTGCGCAGCACTTCGTGCGTGTGCGCGACCCAGCGGATCGACCCTTCGAGTTCGCCGATGGCGCGCACCGACATCACCGAGGTCACCGCGAGCAAGCCCGCGGCGAGGCCGATCAAGCCGTAGTAGATCCAGGCGTTGGGCTGCTTGTAGGTCTGCGGCATGGTCGGTTTCCGTGCGACACGGACAAGCTAGCATGCAGGCCGACCGCGCTGCCGCCGCGCGGGCCTTCGGCGGGCAGCCGCCAAGATTCAGTTCAACATCATGATGCAGCCGTTGAGCACCACGGCGAAGCTCAACCACAGCACATAGGGCACCAGCACGATGGCGGCGGGCTTGTCGACCGAAGCGCTGGCGATGGTCAGGGCCACGACGGCGAGCCACAGCAGACTAATGTCGACGAAGGCGATCATTGGCCATTGCAGTCCGAAGAACAGCCAGCTCCACAGGCCGTTGAACAGCAATTGCGCGGCCATCAAGGTCAAGGCCACGGTGCGCGCGCGCGAACGCGGCGCGCGACTCAGGCGCGCGCCGACGATCACCATCGCGGCGTAAAGCGCGGTCCACGCGATGCCGAAGCTGGCATCGGGCGGGGTCCACTCGGGCTTGTCGAGCGCGGCATACCACGGCCCCGGCGCGAACCGCGCGCCGAAGGCCGCGACCACGATCACCGCCAGCAGCCACGGCACGGCCGCGCGCCAGTACGCGGTGGTCTCGAATGCGGTGCTGCGATTGTGGATGAACTCGGACATCGCCACGGTCGACACGGTCATTGCGGCGTCGCGGCGCGGGCGCGATGCCGTCGTCTCGAAATCACCCACGTCCGCGCGTGGGCTTGTCGCGAGGCCCCGCCCCCGCGTTCGCGCGCCGAGGACGGGGCGCGCGAACGCGGGTCGAGGCCGATGCGATCACTCTCAGTGACGATCCACCGCGGCCAGCGCGGCGTCGCGTCGTGCCTGGGCTTCGGCCTTGGCGTTTTCCAGTCGGGTGTCGGCTTGCGCCTGACAGGTCTTGCGCGCATCGCCCTTGAGCGTGTCGCACTGTTCGACGGCGACATCGTGCTCGCCTTCGGCGCGCGTGATCGCGACGTCGTAGTCGGCGGCGGCGGTGGTGGCGACGGTGTCGGCCGAGGCGTCGCGCACGGTCTTGTCGGCGGCATCGGCGGTTTCGCGCACCTCGGCGCGCGCGTCGTTGATTTGCGCGCTGGCGTCGGTCATGGCCTCGGCCACGTCGGCTTGCGCGGCGGCGCGCGTGTCATCGAGTTCGCGCTGGGCTTCGCCCACGGTCTCGCTGGCCTCGGCTTCGGCCTTGGCCACGTCCTCATTGGCCTGCTGACGGGCTTCGACCACGTCTTGTCGCGCCTGCTCGGGCGACTGGCCACACGCCGCGAGCGCCAGGGCGCCGGCGATCATGATCGACAGTAGGGATGCTTGCTTAGTTCTCATCGTCTCTCTCCTCGCAGGGATCGGTTGCTCAAACATCACGGGGCGCGAGGCGCGATCGTCAGCCGATCGCGACAAGCCTCGCAATCACCGTGCCAAGCCGGAATTCGCATGCTCGACCGCGCGCGATCCCGACGGGACTGGTCGTGGCGCGTGTTCGCGCGCGTGGCGCGAGCGACGCCTGATGGCATTGCGCCCGTCGACCTTGCAGGGCGCGACCGCAGTTCGCCCGGATCGTGCGGGTCGGCCGCGACCCGCGTTCGTGCGCGCGCTAACGCGCGCGACGCGGCGTGGCGCGGGGTTTTCGCGCGGCGGGCAGCACGGGGTCGGGATCGTAGTCCGTGTCCATGCGCTGCTCATCGCGCGTGGGCGCGCGCGGCGGTCGCTTCGCGGACGCCGGCACGGCGGGCGTCGGCGCGGTGGGCATGTCGCGCGCGGGGCGCGAAGGAATGGGGTTCATGAGGGTCTCCTCGTTCGCGTGGCGCGACGCGTCCGCGCGGGACGCGTCGCGAAGGTGGCGATCAATCGTGACGCTCGGCAGCTTCCTGGATTTCCTCGCCGGCTTTTTCGACGTCCTTGCCGGCGCCCTTGACGGTATTGCAGGCAGTCACGCCAACGAGCGTGATGGACAACAGGATCAACGAGCACAGCGTGCGCAGATGACGGTTCATGGCGAGCTCTCGTGGGTTGGAGTGATGCGTGGTTGTCGATCAGTGACGAGCGCGGCCGACGCCATCGGCGTCAAGGCACCTTGCCGCGACGCAGGCCGCCAGCCACCAAGGACACCAGGAAGAAGATGATGAAGATGAAGAACAGAATCTTCGCGATGCCGGCCGCCGCGCCGGCGATACCGGCGAAACCCAGCACGCCGGCGATCAGCGCGACGATCAGAAACACCAGTGCGTAGTGAAGCATGTGGAACTCCTTGTCCTGGCGCGACGCGCGCCTGGACAAGGTACTTCAAGCGCCGTGCCAACGAGAATTGGGCTGAAATCGCGTGTTTCGCGCGGTTTTTCGCGTTTTCGCGACGATGTGGTCGGGCGCGTGATGCAAGCTGCGACTTCACCGTGCACGATGATCGCGATGGTGTGTCGAGCGGTCGCGAGAAACGACGAAGCCCGCGCGAGCGGGCTTCGTCCTTCGTTCAACCGCGGCATGCGCGAGGAATCAGCTCGTCTTGCCCTCGGCGCGCGCGCGATCGGCCACTTGATACGCGCGGCGCTTGCGATACAGGGTCGAGGAATCGATGCCGAGCGCCCGCGCCGCTTGATCAAGCGTGTCGCAAGCGGCGACCACGGCCTCGAGATGACGACGCTCGAGCGCTTCGAGCGTGATCGTGGTCGAACCGACCAGCGCTTCGATGCCAGTCGACGCGCCCGCCTCGGCGCCACGTGACGACGCGTCGGACGCGACCGCGCCGAGCGCGAGATCCATCGGTTCGAGCATATCGCGCGCGCAAAGAATGACGGCGCGTTCGATCACGTTCTGCAGTTCGCGCACGTTGCCGGGCCATGGATACAGACGCAGCGCGTCGAGCGCGGCCGGTGACAATCGTCGCGCGGGACGACCGTAAGCGCGCGCGAAGCGATCGACGAAGGCCAGCGCCAAGGCTTCGATGTCCTCGACGCGCTCGCGCAGCGCGGGAATGGTCAGCACGATCACGTTGAGGCGATAGAGCAGATCCTGACGAAACCGCCCTTCGGTCACCATCGCCTCGAGATCGCGATTGGTCGCGGAGATGATGCGCACGTCGGCGCGACGCGTCACCGGATCGCCAACGCGCTCATACTCCTTGTCTTGAATGAAGCGCAGCAACTTCGGTTGCAACGGCAGCGGGAAATCGCCGATCTCATCCATGAACAAGGTGCCGCCATCGGCCTGGGTCACGCGACCCACGGTCGACTGGCTGGCGCCGGTGAAGGCGCCGCGGTTGTGGCCGAACAATTCGCTCTCGAGCAATTCCGCCGACAGGGACGGACAATTGATCGTGACGAAATCACCGTCCTTGCGCGCGCTCCAGCGATGCACGGCGGCGGCGAGCACGCCCTTGCCGGTGCCGCTGGGGCCGAGAATCAAAATATTCGCGTCGGTGCGCGCGACCTGGCGCGCGGTCTCGATCACGGCGCGCATCTTGGGACTGGCGCTGTCGAATTCGGTCTTGTCGACGCGCACTTCGCGCTCGAGGCTTTCGATGCGCCGCGTGAGCTGTCGCGCCTCGAGCTGACGCGCGACCGTGATCAGCAACTGCTCGGGCGAACAGGGCTTGACCAGATAGTCATCGGCGCCCGCGCGGATCGCGGCCAAGGCGTTGTCGACCGAACTGTGCGCGCTGACCATGGCGATGCGCAGGCCCGGCGCCAATTGCTTGAGTCGCGGCAGGCTGTCCAGGCCCGAGTCCTCGCCGATCGACAGATCGAGCAAGCACACATCGAAGGGCTGGCGCGCGGCCATGCGCTCGCCATCGGCGGCGCGTTGTTCCGCGGCGACGAAGTAGCCGGCTTCCTCCAGGCACGCGCGAAAGTGCGCGATGATCGCGGCATCGTCATCGATGATCAGGACTCGCCCCTTGGGGCGCGCGACTTTGGGCGTTTCGACTGAACTCACGCGAAGGCTTCCGTGGCGGGGATCGCGAGGCACAGCAGCAAACATGCCAGGACATTCGCACGACGAAACAATCGTCTGCGCGAGGTGATCGGGATCGTACTGCAATTCGCGAGGGCGAATTGCCCGATCGCCGGGCAATCCACGCAGACGCGCGCGCCTCAGTCGCGCGCGCGGCGCTTGAGTCGGATCAGGGCCGAAATGTCGTCGTCGCCATGACCCATGGCCTGCAGGCGCGAATATTCCGCGAGCGATTTGTCGACCATGCTGTGATCGACGCCGGCATCACGCGCGAGTTGCTGCACGATCTTGAGATCCTTCACCAGCAAGCTCAGCTTGAAGCCGACGCTGAACTGATCGCGCAGCATGGTCGCGCCGCGTTTGTCGAGAAACCAACAGCCGGCCGCGCCCGCGCCGAGCGTCGGCAGCAAGCGTTCGGGATCGAGACCGAGCGCCTGACCGAGCGCGAGACCTTCGGTCACCGCCTGCGCGATGCCCGAGACCAGGACTTGATTGACCGCCTTGGTGTTCTGCCCCGCGCCTACCGGACCCATGTGGGTGATGCGCGCGGCGAAGCAGGCGATGACGTCGTGAACTTTCGCGAGCGTGTCGGCCTCGCCGCCGGCCATGACCGAAAGCTTGCCGTTCTTCGCGCCCTCGACGCCGCCAGACACGGGCGCGTCGATGAAATCACCGCCCGCGGCGCGCAGGATTTCGGCCGCGCGCTGCGCGCTGGTCGAGGCGATGGTCGAGGTGTCGATCACGATCAATCCGCGCTGACCGGTCGCCGCCAGCGCCTCGCACAGACTCAGCACATCGCTGTCGGCGGTGACGCAGGTGACTAGCGTGTCGCAATGCGTGGCGAGCGCGGCGACATCATCGCAGGCGATCACCGCCGCGCGCGGCGAAGCGGCGGCGTGATCGGCGGCATTGAGTTCACCGGCCAGCGCGATCGTCTTGGCCGCCGTGCGATTGTGCAGCGCGCGCAGCAAACCCGCCGCGTGCACGTGACGCGCCATCGGCGCGCCCATCGCGCCCAGGCCGACAAATCCGACTCGCCGTTGACTCACCGTCCGCTCCTCGCGCGTCGCGCTCAGGTCGATTCTTCGAGATAGGTGTAGGCCGTCAGCCCCGCTTCGAGCGCGGCGCGCAGACGCTCGGCCTCGTCGCGCGGCAACTTGGCGGCAGTGATTTTCTGCGTGTAGCGCAGGCGAATGTCGTTGGCGTCGTAGCCGACCATGCCCAGCAACTTGTCGGCCGTGTCGCCACGACGCGGCATTTCCAGCGCGTAACGATCGGCGTCCAGACGCACGTTGACCGAATCGGTGTCGCCGAACAGATTGTGGATGTCGCCGAGCGTTTCCTGATACGCGCCGGTCATGAAGATGGCCAGGCGATAGGCCTCGTCGTGACGCAGCGCGTGCAACGGCAGGCTGGTGTCCACGCCTTCGGAGTCGACGTAGCGATCGATGCGACCGTCGGAGTCGCAGGTCAGATCGGCCAGCACGCCATGACGCGTCGGCGCCTCGGCCAGGCGTTCGATCGGCATGATCGGAAATACCTGATCCAGGCCCCACACGTCAGGCACGGACTGGAACACCGAGAAGTTGGCGAAGTATTTGTCGACCAGTTTCTCGTTGAGCTCGTCGATCACTTGGCGATGGCTGCGCTCGGTGTCCTTCAAGCGGCCGCGCACGGCGGTGACGATGGCGTAGTAGAGATCATCGAGCAGCGCGCGCTGCGCCAGGTCGAGCGAACCCAACGCATACAGCGCCTGACCTTCGGCGACGAAATGCTGGGCTTCGTGATAGAGCTCCAGCGGCGGGCGGCGATCGATTTCGGCGAGCGTCTCGCGCAGATGACGAATCACCGCGGCTTCGCCCGGTTGTTCAGGCGGCACGCGACCTTCGGGCGCGGTCTCGACTTCGGAGACATTGGTCACCAGCACCGCGTGATGCGCGGTCATGGCGCGGCCGGCCTCGGTGATGATGTTGGGCGGCGTCAGGCGCAGTTCGGCGCAAGCTTCGGCCAGCGGCGCGACGATGGTGGCGGCGTACTGGTCGAGCCCGTAGTTGATCGAGCAATCGCTGCGCGAGCGCGTGCCTTCGTAGTCCACGCCCAGGCCACCGCCGACATCCATGTAGCGAATGTCCAGGCCCATGCGCGTGAGTTCGATGAAATAACGCGTGGCCTCGCGCATGCCCTGCGCGATGTCGCGCACGTTGGAGATCTGCGAGCCCATGTGAAAGTGCAGCAGCTTCAACGACTCAGTCTTGCCCACGGCCTTGAGCTCGTCGATCAGATCGAGCACCTGACGCGGCGACAAACCGAACTTGGCCTTATCGCCACCGGTGTTCTGCCACTTGCCGGCGCCGAGCGAGGCCAGACGCATGCGCACGCCAAACAGCGGCTCGACCTTGAGCGCGGCGGCTTCCTCGAGCGCGACTTTCAGCTCGGACGGTTTTTCGATGACGATGAAAGTGTCGAGCCCAAGCTTGCGCCCGATCAGGGCCAGGCGCAGGAACTCGCGATCCTTGTAGCCATTGCAGATGATCGTGCTGCCCGGCCGCGCCAGCGCGAGCACGGCCATGAGCTCGGGCTTGGAGCCCGCTTCCAGGCCAAAGCCCGTGGCGCCGCGCGCGACCAGCTCGCCGGCCACCGAGAACTGCTGGTTGACCTTGATCGGATAGACCGCGGTGTAGTGACCGCTGTAGTCGTAGTCGGCCATCGCGCGCGCGAAGGCCTGCTGCAGGCGGCCGAGCTTGTCGCCCAGGATGTCGGCGAAGCGCACTAGCAAGGGCAATTTCAGGCCCCGCTGCTTGGCCTGATCCACGACCTCGGTCAGGGCCACGGCCGGGCCGCCGGGTCCGCGCGGGCGCACCACGACCTGTCCGGCCTCGTCGATGTCGACATAGCCCTCGCTCCAGTGCGCCACCGAATAGGTGTGGCGCGCGCGGTCGATGCTCCAGGCCTGGCTCATGGCGGCTTCCCGGCGGGACGAAAAAGGGCGCGTATTGTAGCGACGCGCGCCGCGCGTGCGCGTCCGCGCGCGGGAATTGGCGCGGCGCGTTCACGTCTCGGGTCGACGCCCGGCCGCGGTCGCGAGGCCGAAGCCCCGCCGAACGGACGAGCGCATCGCCGGACGCGACGCTCGTCACGCTCGATCGCGGCCGGGACTGCTAGTGTCTGACGCTCGCCGTCCCGCTGGAGAACACGCATGTCGCGCACCCGTCCATCCTTTGCCTGGCGCTTGATCGCCGGCTTGTTGCTGGCCGCGCCACTGGGTTCGGCCCTGGCGCAGATCGTCGCCGGCGACGTCACCATCACGCGCATGGTCACTGGCATCTCGACGCCGGTCGGCGTGTTCAGCGCGCCCGAACCCGCTGGCCGCTTGTTCGTGATCCAGAAGGGCGGCGAGATTCGCTTGGTGACAGGCACGACCCTGGTGACCACGCCGTTTCATGACATTTCCACGTCGCCGGCGCTGCAGTGCCGTTACCCCGGCGACAGCGCGCTGACCACGGTGGGCTTTCTGGGCTCGGGCAGCGAGCAGGGTCTGCTGGGCCTGGCCTTCCATCCGAACTTCACCGGCCAGGGCGCGGGGCGCGGCGTGTTCTTCGTCAGCTTCAGCGACGCCAATGGCGATTCGATGATCGCGCGCTACACCATGGCCGATCCGGCCGCGAACGCGCTGACCGCGAACGATCGCGACACCTGCACCGTGATCCTGCGCGTCGATCAGGATTTCACCAATCACAACGGCGGCAACATCATGTTCGGGCCCGATGGGTTTTTGTATTTCGGCCTGGGCGATGGCGGCGATGGCAATGACACCTGCAATCGTGGCCAGACGCTCGACCCCGCCAATCTCGACGCCTCGGGCAGCTGCGCGCCCGACACCAATTTCACCAGCAATGGCGGCGATCCGAACTCGCGCGCGCTGCTGGGCAAGATGCTGCGCCTGAACGTCAACGGCACCACGCCGGCCAGCACCGCCGGCATTTGCGGCGCGCCGCGCGTGGGTCAGCCGGTCGAATACGCGATTCCCAGCGGCCAGCCCAGCGCCACCGGCGGCAATATTCCGCAGGCCTGCGATGAAGTGTGGGCCTATGGCCTGCGCAATCCGTGGCGCTGGAGCTTCGATCGTCAGACCAATGATTTGTGGATCGGCGACGTCGGCCAGGACACGTGGGAAGAAGTCGATGTCTGGCGCTCGGGCACCGATCTGCCCGGCACCGATTTCGGCTGGAAGATCTGCGAAGGCCGCCGTCTGCGCGGCAATTGCTCGACGGCGTGCACCACGGCCAACGGTCGCCTGGATCCGGTGATCGTGTACACCAATTCCGGCAATAGCTGCGGCGCGTCGGCGACCTCGCCGGGTTGCTCGGTCACCGGCGGCTATCGCTATCGCGGTCCGACGTCGGTGTTGAATGGCGCGTATTTTTACGGCGACGCGTGCAATTCGGAATTGCGTTTTTCGAACAACACGGGCGGCAACAACTGGGTCGAACCGACCGCGGCCAACATCATCACCACCGATTCGCAGGGCACTGGCCTGGCGGGTTCGATCCTGGGCTTTGGCGAGGATCAGGGCGGCGCCTTGTTCTTCGTCGCCGGTGGCGCGCTGTATCGCATCGGTGGCGCGTCGGTGGTGCCGCCGGCGGATCTGGTCTTTAGTAACGGCTTCGAGTGAGCTTGTGACGCGCGCTTCAAGCGCGCGTCGGAAATTCCCCGAGCGAGTTCGCGCGCGAACTCGCTCGGTTCCCCCGCCTAGCGCTGATCCGGCGTCAGCAGCGACATCTCGCCCGCGCCACGCCACAGCGCGCGATTGAACTTGTCCGAAGCCGCCGCGTCGACCACCAGCAAGGTGCCCGGCAAGCCTTCGATCGCCGCGACACGCCGCAACTGCGCGTCGCTGGCTTGGCCGGAGAATTTCACCAGCAGCACGAAGTGCGGCACGTCCTGACGCATCGTCACCTGCTTGCGCGCGAGCCAGGCTTGCTTGATCTTGGGTTGGGCCACGAGCGACTGGACGAAGGGCGCGAGCGTGAGCGCGTCGAGTCCGTGCGGCGAGAACGTGTCTTGCTCGCTGATGTGGTTGCGCTCGGCTTGCGCGGCCTGCGCCTGCGCCCAGTGGGCCTGAAGTCGATCGATATAGTGCTGTTGACGCTCGGCGTGCTCGGGGCCGCTGAACTGCGCGATCAAGCGGCGACAGGCGGGCTCGACGGCGTCGGGATCGGCGGCCATGGCGCGTTCGTAGAAGGCCACGGCGGCTTCGATATCGCTGTCGATGAGCAGATTCGCAAGTCGGAAGTTGGCGCCAGCGTGGTCGGGTGCTTGCGCGAGCAACTCCGTGTACGCCGGCCGCGCGTCGAAGTGTTCGATGTAGTCCTCGCTCAGCGCGGCCAGATCGAACTGCTCATCGACATTCAGAGGACGCGTCGCGCGCGCCTGCCGCAATTCCTCGATGCGGGCGCGACCGTGTTCGGCTTTTTGAAAACGCGCGCGCCACTCCTGTTCGACATGACCGCGCCATTGCCCGCTGAACTCGGCGATTAAGGTCGCGCACAGCGGGCCCAGCAATTCCTCAGCGGCGTTGCGGGTCAAGGGCCGCGGCGGTTCGATCGACTGACCTAGCGCGCGCAGCCGATCGCTCAGCGCGGGATGCGTGTCGTGCAGATCGGTCACGCGCGCGGCGGCCGCGCTCAGATAGGCGCTCGCCGCGGTCTGATCGACCTGACCGAGTTCGCGCGCCATGTGCGCGTAAAGGTCGTTCGGCGGCGCGCCTTCCGACACGCATCGGCGATACACGGCGGGCCAGTACGCCGCGTCGAGATGACGGCCGATGGTCGCGGTCGTGATCAGCGCCTGCGCGGCGTGACCGGCGCCGACGACTTCAGCCGCGGCGGCATCGGCGTCATATTCGTTCTGACGCGCGAGCACGAAGCTGTATGCCTCGAAATACGGCGAATACCAGTTGAAGAAGAAGCGCACCATGCCCGCGCGCCCCTGCTGTTCCAGCGAGTCGAGCAATTGCCACCAAGTCTTGCGCACGCGGTAGATCCAACCCGCGAAGCGACTGTCGCCGCCGCGAAAATGCCCGAATTCATGCGCGATCACCGCCGCCAGCCGATCGCGATCGAGCGCCAGCAGAAGCGGCAAGCCCAGGATCAGATAACGCCGCTGCCAACCGAAGATGCCCAGCCGTGGCTGACTCGCCGCGGCCGCGTTGAAATCGTCGGTGATGACGATCTCGTGAATCCGCGGCGCGCCAACCTCGCGACGCAAGCGCTCGACTTCGGCCACGAGCGCCGGCGCCTCGCGCGCCGTCACGCGACGACCCGTCGGCGCCGACAACCTGACCCACATCGACTTGAGGATGGCGCCGGCGACCACGAAAGGAATCCAAATCACCTTGATCAAGCCCTTGAGCAAAAAGCCCGCCTTGGTGAACACCAACAAGACCACCACGCCCACCGACAGCGCCAGCAGCACGACCACCGCCGAGCCCAGGAACGCATAACCCAGCAAGGCCAGACCCACGAGCTGCAGGCGATACCGCCACGGATGCGCGGCGGCGGCGCGCTCGAGTCGTTCGATCAGGCCGCGGTACTTGTCGATGTGGTTCATGCTCGCTCCTTCGGGCTTGATGATACCGACCCCTCTTGCCGCTACAATCCCGCGCCCCACCCCGACCTTGTGCAGAGCGCATCCATGAGTCTCGACCAGAACTGGTTCTCCGAGCCGCACGAGCAATCCGGCTCCGCGATCAGCTATCGCATCACGCGCAAGCTGCACGCCGAGAAGACGCCGTTCCAGACCATCGAGATCTACGAGACCACCGATTGGGGCAACCTGATGGTGATCGACGGCTGCGTGATGCTGACCTCGCGCGATAATTTTCTCTATCACGAGATGATGTCGCATCCGGCGCTATTCACCCACACCGCGCCCAAGCGCGTGGTGATCATCGGTGGCGGCGATTGCGGCACGCTGCGCGAGGTGCTCAAGCATCGCGAGGTCGAGTCGGCCGTGCAGTGCGATATCGACGAGCGCGTGACGCGCCTGTCGGAGAAGTATTTCCCCGAGCTGTGCGACGCCAATGGCGATCCGCGCGCCAAGCTGATGTTCGATGACGGCATCAAGTACATGGCCGAGCTCGAGGCCGAGAGCATCGACGTGGTGATCGTCGACTCGACCGATCCGGTTGGTCCGGCCGAGGGTTTGTTCGGCGCCAAGTTCTACGCGTCGTGCCATCGCGCGCTGCGCGCGGGCGGCCTGCTGGTGCAGCAAAGCGAATCGCCGCTGGTTCATCTGGAGCTGATCAATTCGATGCGCACCTTCATGAAGGCCGCGGGCTTTTCCGACGTGCGCACGCTGCCGTTTCCGCAGCCGTGCTATCCCACCGGCTGGTGGAGCTGCACGATGGCGCGCAAGGGCATCGATCTGTCGGATTTCCGCGAGCGCGGCGCGCAGACCAAGAAATTCGTCACGCGCTACTACAACGCCGACGTGCACAAGGCGGCGCTGGCGATGCCGGAGTTCATGCGCGCGGGTTTGGGCGAGTAAGCGGGGCGTCCGGCCGATGACCTTCGTCCTGGTGTGCATGGGCTGGCTGTTCTCGGTGTGCGTGCACGAGTTCGCCCATGCCGCGGTGGCCTACCGGGGCGGCGATCACACCGTCAAGGACAAGGGTTATCTGAGCATGAACCCGATCCATTACCTGGATCCGGTCAACTCGGTCCTGCTGCCGATGCTGTTTCTCTTGCTCGGTGGGCTGGGCTTGCCAGGCGCGGCGGTGTACATCGAGACGCATCGGCTCAAGAACAAGCATTGGGAATCGGCCGTGGCCCTGGCCGGGCCGCTGGCCAATCTGGGCTTGCTGTTTGGCTTGGCCATGGTGCTGCAGTTCGACGTGGTGCGCGACAGCGCATTCGCGCCGGGACTGGCCATGCTGGCCTTGCTGCAAGCGACGGCGGTGGTGCTCAACCTGTTGCCGATTCCGGGCTTCGATGGCTTCGGCGCCATCGCGCCTTATTTGAGCTATGACCTGCGGGTCCGCGCCATGGGCGCGGGCCGCATGGCGATGCTCGTGTTCCTGGCGGCGATGTTCTTGGTACCCGGCGTCGCGCGGACCTTGTGGACGATCAGCGCGACGCTGACCAGCCTGGTGGACGTGCCTTTCGGCCTGGCCATCCAGGGCTGGAACGAGTTCCGCTTCTGGCGTCGGTGATCGTCTAGAGCGCGTCGCCGTCGAGTTCGCCCGTGCGGATGCGCACCACGCGGTCGAGTCCGTAGACGAAGATCTTGCCATCGCCGATCTTGCCGGTGTTGGCCGCCTGCATGATCGCCTCGACCGCGCGTTCGACCAGTTCGTCGCCGACCGCCGCCTCGATCTTGATCTTGGGCAGGAAGTCGACGACGTATTCGGCGCCGCGATAGAGCTCCGTGTGACCCTTCTGTCGACCGAAGCCCTTGACCTCGGTCACGGTGATGCCTTGCACACCGACCTCGGCGAGCGCTTCGCGCACGTCGTCGAGCTTGAACGGCTTGATAATGGCCGTGATCATCTTCATGACATCGTTCCTCTGAATGCGTGTCGGTGTGGGCGGGTCACAGGATATAGCCGCGCTCGTTGTGCAGCACGAGGTCGAGACCCTCGGTCTCTTCTTCCTCGCTCACGCGCAGGCCGATGGTGACATCGATGAGCTTGAGCAGCACATAGCTCACCACGCCACTGACCACCACGGTGAACAGCACGCCGACCACCTGCTTGCCGACCTGGGCGCCGATGCTCACGCCCTCGGTGAGACCGATGCCGCCCAAACTCGCCGCCGCGAACACGCCGGTGAGAATGGCGCCGATGATGCCACCCACGGCATGCACGCCGAACACGTCCAGCGAATCATCGTAACCGAGCGCGCGCTTGAGCCGCGTCGAGGCGAAGAAGCACCCGATGCCCGCGATCAAGCCGATCGCCAACGCGCCCGAAGGCCCGCAACTGCCGCTCGCCGGCGTGATCGCGACCAAGCCCGCGACCGCGCCCGAGGCGATGCCCAGCACCGAAGGCTTGCGATGGAAGATCCATTCCGCGCCCATCCACGCCAGCGCCGCGGCGCCCGTGGCGATCTGCGTCACCAGCATGGCCATGCCGGCCGAGCCATTGGCCGCCACCGCCGAGCCCGCGTTGAAGCCAAACCAGCCCACCCACAGCATCGACGCGCCGATCAAGGTGTAGGTCAGGTTATGCGGTGGCATCGCGGTATTGGGATAGCCCTTGCGCTTGCCGATCACCAGGCACGCGACCAAGCCCGCGATACCGGCGTTGATGTGCACCACCGTGCCACCGGCGAAATCGAGAATGCCCATGTCGAACAGCCACGCGCCGGCGCCGGCCCACACCGTGTGCGCGATCGGCAGATACGACAGCGTGAACCACAAGGCCACGAAGATCAGCAGCGCCGAAAACTTCATGCGCTCGGCGAAGGCACCCACGATCAACGCCGGCGTGATGATGGCGAAGGTCAGCTGGAAGCTCGCGAACACGGTCTCGGGAATGGCCAGGGTCAGCGAATCGCGCGTGACGCCGGCGAAGAACGCCTTGTTGAGCGAACCGACGAACGAATACCAATTGGTCGTCCCCGCGACCATGTTGGTGGTGTCGAACGCGACCGAATAGCCGTACGCCAACCACAGCACGGTCACCAGACCGACGATGGCGAAGCACTGCATCATCACCGACAGCACGTTCTTGGCCCGGACCATGCCGGCGTAGAACAAGGCCAGCCCCGGCACGGTCATGAACAAGACCAAGGCGGTGGCGGTCAGCATCCACGCCGTGTCCCCCGCGGACAAGGTGGCGGTTTGCGCCGAAGCGCTCATCGGCAGGGCCCCCAAACACGCCGCTGCGATGCAATATCTGGCTCGTGACATCGTTGATTTCCCCAGGTACGGCGCCATATGCCGTTCCGCTGCACTGCAACAGATCGTTTTTGCTTGCAGGCTCGAATGAGAACCGCTTTACTAGGCGGCCACCTTGGGGCGACGGTTTTTTGGCCCCCCTCCGATACCCTCCCCCGGCTTTTCGTCCAGCGCTGTCATCGCGCGTGTAGGAAATTTCCTACGCGAAGGCGCGACGCGATTCCCTAGTCACGCGGCCAACGCCCGTTACACTTGTTTGCACATGAACGAGGGGTTTCGCCGTGATCGACGTCCGCAACATCGATGATCTCGCCGCGCGCTTGGCTTCGCTGGTGCCTCCGGGCATCGACGCGGCGCGCGAGGATCTGGGTCAGACCTTCAAGGCCACGCTGCAAGCGGGCCTGGCGCGACTGAACCTAGTCACGCGCGAGGAATTCGACGTGCAGCGCCTGGTGCTGCTGCGCACGCGCGAAAAAGTCGAGGAACTCGAAAAGCGTTTGTCGCAGCTCGAGACCCTGCTGCAAGGTCATCAGCAACGCCATTGATCTCGCGACGCTCGCGCCGGACGAGCATCGCTGACTGACTCCACCGAGCAAGACCCGCCACGCGATCGGGCGATCGCGACGGTGTCGCTCGGCCCGGAGAAACGCATCGCGCCGCGACGGGCATGAGGCCCATCGCGGACAGGAACGCCAGACGGCCTGCGTGGATCGCGCCCGGTCCCGCTCGCACGGATGCACCGTCGGGCTGGCCGGCGGGTCGGGATCGTGCCTACGGAGCGGCACGGTCCCGGCTCGCCGACTTTTACTACGCCTCGGCGCGGTCGACGCCCGGGGCCGCGCAGGGAAGCGCGAAAGTCGGCGCGTTTGGCGCCGACATGTCGATTGGTCATAACGGCGCGAATCATCCGCGCCCTCGCCGACGTTCACGCCGATGCGCGCGATCGGGCGTGACCGCTTCCCGCGCGATCGTTCGACCGTATTGCGAAGGATCGCCGCATGAGTCACGCCATCATCGGCTCGCGCGCGCAATTGGGCGTGTCGGCCCCGCGCGTCGATGTCGAAGTGCAATTGTCCGGCGGCTTGCCGGGCACCTCGATCGTCGGCCTGCCCGAAGCCAGCGTGCGCGAAGCGCGCGATCGCGTGCGCGCGGCCATCGTCAACGCCGCGTTCGACTATCCGCAGCGGCGCATCACCATCAATCTGGCGCCGGCGGATCTGCCCAAGGATGGCAGTCGCTTCGATCTGCCGATCGCGCTGGGCATTCTCGCCGCCGCGCATCAGATTCCACTCGCGGCAATCGAACGCGTCGAAGCGCTGGGCGAACTGGCCTTGTCCGGCGCGCTGCGTGGCGTCAGCGGCGTGCTGCCCGCGGCGATGAAGGCGCGCGCCGCGGGTCACGCGCTGATCGTGCCCGTGGACAATGCCGCCGAGGCCGCGCTGGTCGAGGACGCCGACATTCGCGTCGCCGACTCGCTGCTCGCGGTGTGCGCGCATCTGCGCGGCGAGGCGCCGTTGCCGCGACCGACGCGCGGCGAAGTCAGCGTCACTTCGGACCTGCTCGACTTGCGCGATGTGCGCGGCCAGCCACAAGCGCGTCGCGCGCTCGAGATCGCCGCCGCCGGCGCGCACAACTTGTTGCTGCGCGGGCCACCGGGCGCGGGCAAGACGCTGTTGGCGACGCGCTTGGCCGGCATCCTGCCGCCCATGCATCGGGAAGAATCGCTCGAAGCCGCGGCCGTGCGCTCGGTCGCGGGATTGACGCTGCAGGAGCTGCGTCTGCACGAACGCGCCACGCGCGCGCCGCATCACACGGCCAGCGCGGCCGCGCTGGTCGGCGGCGGCACCATTCCGCGACCGGGCGAAGTATCGCTCGCGCATCACGGCGTGCTGTTTCTCGATGAACTGCCCGAGTTCGCGCGACACACGCTGGAAGTGCTGCGCGAACCGCTCGAATCCGGCCGCGTGGTGATCTCGCGCGCGGCGCGCCAGGCCGAATTTCCCGCGCGCTTTCAGCTGGTCGCGGCGATGAACCCCTGCCCTTGCGGCCATTTCGGCGATGCCAACGCGCGCTGCCGTTGTTCGCCCGATCAAGTGCAGCGCTACGCGTCGCGCATCTCCGGGCCCTTGCTCGATCGCATCGATCTGCACATCGACGTGCCGCGCGTCGCCGCCGCGCAATTGCGCGCGCCGGCCGCCACGGGCGAAGACAGCGCCAGCGTGCGCGCGCGCGTCATCGCCGCGCGCGATCGCATGCTCGCGCGCGCCGGCAAGGCGAATGCCTGGCTGACGCACGCGGAAACCGAACGCGACGCCGCGCTGACGACGCGCGATCAGGCCCTGCTCGACCGCGCCATCGATCAACTGGGTCTGTCCGCGCGCGCTTGCCATCGCGTCCTGCGCGTGGCGCGGACGATCGCCGATCTGCAAGGCGTCGAACGGATCGAACGCGCGCACCTGATGGAGGCGATTGGCTATCGCCGACTCGATCGCGCGCGCGAGCCCGCGTGATGGGCTCGGCGCGGAAACGCGAACGCATCCGCCAAGAACTTGCCACTCTCGCCCGAAGGGCGTGAGGATCACGCCCGGCCCTCTTCCCCCCAGTGGCACATTGAATCCGTGGGCGCCCGCGCCTACCCTGCACGCTCGAACGCCATCGAAGGAATGCTGGCCTTGACCGTCGCGAACGCGGTACCCGATCCTGGCCTTGCCGACTGGATGAAGCGCGAGCTCCAGGGCGAAACGGTGTTGTGGGTGGCGCGGCCCGACGCGTCGGCGTTCGCGTTTCACAACAGCATGCTCGGCGTGGCCTGGGTTTGGGTCTTGATCCAGGTCCCCATGACGGTGGTGTACTTCCTCGGCCATCCGGATTCGCGCATGGTGGATCAAGCCCCGACGCTGATCGGGGTCGTCTTGACCGTCGTGGTGCTGTTAACCCTCTGGCATTTCTACAAGCGCTGGCGCGCGCGCTTCACGCGCTATGTGCTGACCGCGCGCAGGGCCGTGATCTTCCGCGATGTGATTCGTCGAAAGGTGCTGAGCCAGGCCGCGGAGACCATCATCGCGTTCGATTGCGATTCGGATGATGACGGCCATGGGCGCGTATCGTTGTATCGACCGAGCAGACCGGGCAGCCGATTTCCCACGCAGCCCACGTTCACTTTCGTCGGTCTCGAAGATGTCGCGCGCGTCGCGCGCGTGCTCGAGTCCATGGTCGCGCCTGGCGACGCCGTGGCGGCATCGCGCGGGCCGTCGCCCGAGATTCTCGCGGCCGTCGCGAGTCCACCGCGTCCCGATTTGGTCGATCGGGTTCGTCGCGAAGTCGGTGATGAGCGCGTGCTTTGGGCCGGCAAGCCACCGCGCCGAGGCAACCACGTCATGATGATTTTCATGATGCTTTTCGGGTTTGGAATGTCCGCGTCCGCGATCGTCGTCATACTGCAGTTTGCGTCGCATTCGGGTGTCGGGGTGCTGGCCGAACCGTGGACCTTCCCCATGATCCTGTTCGGCGGCGTCTTGGTCATGGCGATTCTGCTGTGGCGATCGCTTCAGGCCTACCAAGTCGTCACGTCGCGGCGCACGATCACGTTCGAGCAGCGATACGGCTTTCCCATCCACGCGCGCGTGAACTTGCGGCCGTCCGCCTCGGCTACCGCGTCCGCGCCGACCGACGAAGCGACGAAGCCACTCGCCACGTGATCTCTTCGCACTAGACCTGACCGCGCCCGCGCGTTCTCGCAGGAACGGCAAACGCCCGGGCCCTGGGACATCGCGCCTTCGGTGGCGAATTCGCCCCCCGTTCCCCGTTCCTCGACAGCGACTGGAACGAAGGTGAAGCGTGTCATGTCCCTGGTCTTGATCGACGAAGGCGCGTTGAGCGCCTGCCCCACCGCGCATCGGCCCGCCGATGACGCGGCGGCCAATGATGAGTGGTTCACCGAGGTCTACGAGCGCCTGAAGCGCATCGCCAGCCGGCAACTCGCGCGCGATCGCGCGATGACTCTGGGCACGACCGAGTTGGTGCACGAGTTGTACGAGCGCATGAGTCGTCAGGACCTCGCGCGCCTCGGCGGCCCGAACAACTTCTTCGCCTACGCGGCGAATGCGATGCGCAATCTGTTGATCGATCGCGCGCGTCATCGGCTGAGCTTGAAGGCCGGCGGCGATTGGTTGCGCGTGACGCTGTCGCGCTTCGACGAACCGGCGGCGGCCGGTCTGGCCGTGGACGTGATCGCGCTCGACACCGCGCTCGATGCCCTGCGTCGCGAGGACGCGCGCGCCGCGCGCGTGGTCGAGCTGCGCTACTTCGCGGGCTTATCCGCCGAGCAAGTCGCGCAATTGCTCGACGTCGATCGACGCACGGTCACGCGTGATTGGACCTTCGCGCGCGCCTTCTTGCAGGAACGCATTTCGGGCGAGCCCGCCGCGGCCGCGTGCTGAGCGGAACGCGCCGGTGAATGCCACGGGCGACTCGCTGCGCGTTTGCTTCGAACGCGCGCTGGCGCTGGCGCCCGCCGCGCGCGAGCCCTGGCTCGCGTCGATCTGTCCCGACGTCGCGCGGCGCGCGCAGATTCTGCGCATGCTGGCGCTGGCGGATTCACCGAGCGATGACTTGCTGTCGCGGCCGCTCGAGGCCGTCGTCGAGCAACTCAGCGACGCCCCGACGACAACGCCCGCGACCGAGGATTGGATCGGCCGCGAGATCGCGGGCGTGCGGCTGTGCGAACTGCTCGGCCACGGCGGCTCGGCCACGGTGTTCCGCGGCGAGCGACGTCAAGGCGAGGTGACGCAGATCGTGGCGGTGAAGTTGCTGCGGCATGCCTTGCTCACTCAGGCCGAGACGCGTCGTTTCCGCCGCGAGCATGCGGCCATGGCGCGTCTGAGTCACCCGCACATCGCGCGTCTGCACGACGGTGGTGTTACCGCCGAAGGCACGCCTTACCTGGTGATGGAACACGTCGATGGTTGGCGCCTGACCGAGTACGCCGATCGTCAGGCGCTCGATGCCCGCGCGCGCGTGCGCTTGCTGGTGCAGGCTTGCGGCGCCGTGGAATCGGCGCATCGCGCGCTGATCGTGCATCGCGATCTCAAGCCGTCGAACGTGATGGTCACGCGCGACGGTCACGTGAAGCTGCTCGATTTCGGCATCGCCAAGTTCATCGACGGCGACGATCACACCGAGTTTGGCGCCAACGCGCTCACGCCCGCGTATGCCGCGCCCGAACAATGGCGGCGCGCGCCGGTGACCACGGCGACGGACGTGTACGCGCTGGGCGTGTTGCTGGCCGAGCTGCTCACCGGCGCGCGGCCCGAGGCCGGCGTCGACGCGCCGCAGCGCGCCTTGGCGCGTCTGGCCGATGGCGTGACGGCCGAACACCAGCCCCGCGGCGTCGACGCGCGCGTGCTGCGCGGCGATCTCGACACGATCTTCCTCAAGGCCACGGCGCCCGAGCCCGAGCGTCGCTACGCCTCGGCCGGCGCGTTGGCCGAGGATCTGGAACGCTTTCTCGAATTACGACCGGTGCGCGCGCACCCGCCGTCGATGCGCTATCGCGCGCGCAAGTTCTACGCGCGTCATCGCGTGGCTTCGCTGCTGGCCGGGACCTTGGCCGCCGGCGTGATCGCGGCCGTCGCCACCGCGCTGTGGCAGGCGCGCGTGGCCACGACCTTCGCCGAGCAGGCGCGACACGAAGCACGCACGGCGCGCGCGACGCGTGATTTCCTGGTCGATGTATTTCGCTTGGCCGAACCGGGCGGCGCGCGCGGCGCCGCGCCGACCGTGGTCGACGTGACCGACGCGGCGCTGGCGCGCATCGAGCACGATCGTTCGCTCGAACCGCGCGTGCGCCTGGACCTGGTCACGCAACTCGGCAGCGTGCTGCGCGGCCAGAGTCAGGTCGATCGCGCCATCGCCGTGCTCGGCGCGGCGATCACGCGCGGCGAGCGCGAACTCGGCGCCGGCGATGCGCAAGTCGTCGAAGCCAAGATGCGCTTGATCGAAGCGCTGGTCACCGCCGGTCAGTTCAACGAGGCGCGCGCCCTGGTGGAAGCCACGCGCGATGACGCGAGCGCGCAATCGACGGCCCAACGCGTGGACTTCGCGGGCTTGGTGGCGACAGTCTATGGCCGCGTCGGTCAACCCGCGCCGGCGCTGGCCGCGATCGCGCAGGCGCAAGACTTATGCGCGACACAGGCCTGCGACGGCACGACGCGCCTGGACATGCTGCTCACGCGCGGCGATGTGCTGGGCATGTTCGATCGCAATCTCGACGCCGTGACCGCGTTTGAGCAAGCCATGGCGCAGGCCGAGGCGCTGCACGGGCCCTGGCACGCGAAGGTCGCGGCCGCCCTCGACGGTTTGGCCAGCGCCTACGGGCGACTGGGTCGCGGCGCCGAAGCGCGGCGCGTGGCCGAGCGCGTGCTCGCCATCGACGATGCGATTGGCGTGCCGGCCGAGCATTGGCAACGCGCGCTGCATTGGCATCGCGTGGGCACGGCGGCGTATGCGATGGGTGATTTCACGGCGGCGCTCGAGGCGATGGAGCGCGCGTACGCGATCGCCCGCGTGAATCACGGCGACGACGATCCCGCGCTCGCGACCGATCTGCGCAACCTCGGCATCGTCGCGTATCGCCTGGGCCGTTTGCCTTTGGCGATCGAGCGACTGCGCGAGGCGGCCGATCGCTACGCGGCGCTGCATGGCACGCGACATCGCGATGTCGCCGACACGCGCGCCAATCTGGCCGAGGTGATCGCGGTCTCGGGCGATACCGCGACCGCGCGTCGCATCGTCGATGAAGCCATCGTCGATCTTCGTGATGCGGGCGAAGGTTCCGAGCGGCAATTGTCCGAGGCCCTGATGCATCGCGCCGTGATCGCCTTGATCGCGGACGATCCCTCGCGCGCCGCGGCCGATGCCGAGCAAGCGCGCGCGCGCTACGCCGAGCATGCCGCCGACACGCGCGAGACCGTGCGTTTGTACGTCGACATCGTGCGTGCCGACGCGCTCGGCCGTCTGGGGCGCGACGCGCGGGCCCTGCCCGCGCTCGATGCCGCGCTCGCGCGCTTGCGCGAGCTCGACGCCGATCCACGCGGCCAAGCCCATTCCGCGCTGGCCGCCGCGCGCGAGGCCTTCGCCGCCGGCGATTGCGCCGGCGGCGCGCGTCGACAAGCCTGGGCGCGCGACGCACTCCAGCGCATGCCGTATGCGTACGAGTTTCTGCGCGTCGAAGACCAAGCGCTGACGCGCGCCAACGCCACGCGTTGTCCGTCGCGCGACGAAGCGCTGGTCACGCGCTGATCGCGGGCTTCGCGTGGCGCGGCGCATCGCGGCCTCACTCGAAGCCGTTCTTGAACATCGGATCGACACTGCCCACGGTCTGCGATTCATAGGCGCCGAGATCGCGCGGCCCCTCGGCGTTGGGCACGGCGGGGTCATCGACTTCGCGCGCGCGGCCGTCGATGTCGACCCCGCCCAAGGGCGCGGCGACGTCGATGCCCGGCGAGTTCGGCGCCAAGGCATGGCTGCCCGGCAAGTAGGTCGGTCGCGCGTTCAACACCCGATGGCCCGCGCGTACGCCGGTGAGATCGGGCGTCATCACGTCGACGATCTGGGTCAGGATTGGATTGCCGCCTTCGCCCAGGAAGGGCTGAGTCTGATCGACGATGCTCGCGGTGAGCGAGAAAAAGGTCGGGCCATTGCTGCGCAAGCTGACAAAGTCACCGGTATTGGCGGCGAAAGTGAGATTGTCGGCGGTGAACAGGCCACGGCTGTTGACGTTGACCATGATCGTGCGCACGTCGTTGTTGTCGAACAGGCTGTTGCGCGCGGTGATGCTCGAGTTCGGCTCGTCGGCCAGTTGCGTGGTCTGGATGAGCGCGGGGGTGGTGTTGCCGGTCACGCGCAGCCGCGCGAGTTCGATGCGGCCACCGCGCGTGGCGCCGAACAAGGCGCGGCCGTTGCTGACCACATTGCCATGCACCACGTTGCAGAGCGTCTGGCCTTGCGGCGGGCAGGTGACATTGGCTTCGGGTGGCAGATCGCAGTCCGTGTTCCAGCGCACGAAGGCGCCGGCGCCTTCGGCCGAGATCAGATTGCCGTCATTGCCCGGCAAGCTGTTCAAGCTCACCACGTTGTCGGCGATACGGATGTTCCGCGCGCACACGGTCATGGTGGTGGTGGTGTCGTCGAGCGAGTTGACCACGATCGCGGGTCCGAGGTTGCCGACGATCGCGGGCGGACGCGCGGGATCGCGCGCGTACACGCGCACGAACGCGTCGCCCGTGCCGCTGCCCACCGTGCCGGCGGCGATGCCGGGTCCGCCGTTTTGGTAGAACACGCCGCGCTCGTCGAAGCTCGGCGCGCTGATGCTGGCGGTCGCGGGATAGGCGACGTACAAGCCCGCTTGTTCGTTCAACCACACGAAGTTGCGCTCGCCATGCATGGTCAAGGTGGCCGAGCCGCTGACGCGCAGGCCAATGCGCGCGTTGGCGACGATGGCGACGTCGTCGAGCAGATCGAGAAACGCCGGGCCGCCGGAGCCTTCGAAGTCGATGCCGCCCGTGTCGTGGCCGCTGCCGCTGTTGCCTTCGACGCGGACATTGCCGAGCGTCAGGACGCCGCGGCCTTGATAGTCGATGCCACCGGCATCGCCGCTGCCGCTCGCGTCGCCTTGCACGATGGCGATGCCGCGCAGGTTCACCACGCCACTGCCGCGAATTTTCAGCACCGGCGCGGCCGAGCCGCCCTGGCCGGAAAGGTAGGTGTAGTCTGAAGGCGTGACGTCGAAGCAATCGTCGAAGCCGCCCTGGATGGTCACGTCCTGGTTGGTGATCGTCAGGCGTTGATTGGTCCACACGCCGTCGGCGACATCGCGCGTGACCCAGATGTCCTGCGGGCCGCCGCGGCGACGCGCTTCGTCGATCGCGGCCTGAATCGTGGGCACCGTGCAGTTGTTGCCCAGGCCCGAAATGCCGACGGTGATGACGTCAGCGCCGCCGGCTCGGGCGGAGGGCGCGTTCGCGCCGACGACGATAAAGCACAATAAGGCCGCCGCGCGCCAAGCGCGCGAGCGGTGAATCGAGTTCGAGGCGATCACGGAATTCTCCATCGGAAGCTGCGTCGCATGACGCCCTTCCAGGGACGTGATCGTGGCGCGCGCTGGGACACGCGCGCCGCGCGACGCTAGCCCTTGCCGGGCTCGCGCTGCTGCATGCTGTCGAATTTTTCGTGGAAGGCGCGGCGCTCGGCCTCGATCGACTGACGCAGGCTCATGAAGCGCAGCGCGTAGGCTTGCAGTTCGCGTTCTTCCTCGGTGCTGGGCGTGAACGCGGGCACGGGCGCGGGCTTGCCCGCGTCGTCGACGCCGACGAAGACGATGATGCATTGCGTGGTGCGACGGTACTCGCCTTCGCGCGGATCGCGCGCCTGCACGTCGATGCCGATGTGCATGCTGGTGGTGCCCGTGTGCAGAATGCGCGCGCGCACCTCGACCATGTTTCCGATATTGATCGGGTGCTCGAACTGGATGCCGCCGACGTAGACCGTCACGCAATAGCGTCCCGACCAGCCGACCGCGCAGGCATAAGCAGCCTGGTCGATCCATTTCATCACCGCGCCGCCGAAGACCTTGCCGCCGTAGTTCACGTCGGTGGGTTCGGTGAGAAAGCGGAACACGACTTCGCGTTGCGTGCCGGACATGACGACTCCCGTGATGGTTCTATTCGAGGATGCCCGCGGCGCGCAGCGCCGAAAGCCGTTCGGCCGACAGGGCCAGCCAGTCGCGCGCGATCTCGTCGCTGTGCTCGGCGCGCGCGGGGGGCGCGCGTTCGTATTGCACGGGCGTGGCGGAAAAGCGCACGGGGTTGGCGACCGTGTCGACCGGCGCGCCATCGCCGCGCGTCTGATGCACGCGCAGACCGCGCGCGAGCGCTTGCGGCTCGTCGAAGACTTGCGCGAGGGAATTGATCGGCGCGATCGGCACGTCGGCGGCCTCGAGCCGCGCGACCCAGTCGGCGACGGTGCGCGCGCGAAAGCGGTTGGCGAGGAGCGCGACCAAGGTTTCGCGCGCGCGCACGCGGTCACCGTTGCGCGTGAAGCGTGGATCGTCGGCGAGCTCGGGCAGATCCATCGCGCGCATGCAGCGCTGAAACTGCGCGTCATTGCCCACGGCCAACATCACATGACCATCGGCGACGGCGAACACCTGATACGGCACGATGTTGGGATGCGCCGTGCCGCGTCGACCCGGCACCTGGCCACCGATCAAATAATTGCTGGCCTGATTGGCGAGCATCGCCACTTGCGTGTCGAACAGCGCCAGATCGATGTGTTGACCCACGCCCGTGCGTTCGCGCGCGTGCAGCGCGGCGAGCACGGCGGACACGGCGTACATGCCGGTCATCAAGTCAGTGACCGCCACGCCCATGGGCATGGGGCCGGCGCCGGGCTTGCCCTCGGGTTCGCCGGTCAGACTCATCATGCCGCCGATGGCCTGGATCGCGGCGTCGTAACCGGGCGTGCGCGCGCGAGGCCCCGTGTGACCGTAGCCGGTGATCGAGCAATAGATCAGGCGCGGCATCGTGGGCGCCAGCGTGGCGTAGTCGAGGCCGTGGCGCGCGAGCGCGCCGGTCTTGAAGTTCTCGATCAATACATCGGCGCGCGCCGCCAGTTCGCGCACCAGGTCGGCGCCCTCGGGCCGCGCGAAATCGATCGCGATCGCGCGCTTGTTGCGATTGGCGCAGAAGTAGTAGGCCGCGTCGCTGTCGGCGCCATGCGCGTCGCGCGACCACGGTGGGCCCCAGCCGCGCGTGTCGTCGCCCTGCCCGGGCCGCTCGACCTTGATCACGTCGGCGCCGAAGTCGGCCAGGACTTGCCCGGCCCAGGGACCGGCCAGCACGCGGGACAGGTCGAGCACGCGAAGGCCGTTCAAGGCGCCCACCATGGGCATTTTCCTCCAGTGAGCGCGATCGCCGCCGGGCGGCGATCCGGCAACCGGTCACAGCCTCGCGACAAGCGCCACGTTAGGCTAACGACCACGCTAGTATCGTCGCAGTTTACCCCGGCCCGCAGAAGCCTATGTCGATCTTCGCCAGCCTGTTCGCGTTGACGCTCGCGGCTTCGCCGCTGTCGTCCGGCGCGCCCGCGCATCCGACCGGCCTGGGCGCCGAGGGCATCGACGGGTGCGATGATCTGTCCTCGGTGCCGATCGAGCGCAACATCGACTACAGCGCGGTGCAATCCGCGTGGTCGCTCGGCGGTTGCCTGGGCTGCCACAACAATGCCGCGCGCATGGGCGGCCTGCAGCTCGACACCGCGACCGCGAGCATTCTCAACCTGATCAATCAGCCAAGTTACCGCAATGATCTGGTGACGCGCGTGGTGCCGGCGAAGCCGGACGATTCGCTGCTCTACGCCATGCTCAACTGCGCGCCGCCGGCGACCTACGACAATATGCCGCCGTCGATGGCGGGCAATCGCATCGACATCGCGCTTCGCGCCCGCATCTACGACTGGATCGCCGAAGGCGCGCGCGGCGTCGACGAGGACGGCAATCCCGTCAGCGATATCCTGTTTCTCGATCAGATCGAATCCGACCGCCTGCAGCGCGGTCTGCTCCCGCCGCCGACGGCGGCGTCGTTCACTCCGTGAGTATGCGCATGAACACCAAGACCCTCTCCCGTCGCGCGATCGCGCTGGCTTTCGCGCTGACCGCGCCCGCCGCCATGGCCTGGCCGACGACGGCCCAAGCGCCCTGGGCCGGCGATCTGCCCTGGCAGATCTCGGCATTGCCGACGCCGACCGGTTGCGACTCGCTGGCCAGCGAGCCGATTCGCGTGCATCTGACCTGGGAAGGCGACATCCAGGGTCTGGTCGACAATGTCTGCGAAACTTGCCACGTCAACAATTCCTCCGGCGGTTTGTCGCTGCGCTTCGACGTGGTGCGCGAGAACCTGATGGGCTTCGACGAATCCGGCCAACAGGCCAACGGTCATCCGGAATACAAGCGCGTGGTGCCGGGCGATCCGTTGTCGAGCCTGATCTTCCGCAAGCTCAATTGCGACAACCCGACGCCGCCGCTGATGGGCGGACGCATGCCCGCGACCGGCGCGCTGCCGACCGATTTCCAGGCGCTGGTGCATGACTGGATCGCGCTGGGCGCGATCTTCGCCAACGGCGATCGCAATTTCCTGGGTAATTTCGAGGACATTCGCTGAGGCGCGCGCGACGCGCGAACCTTTCGCCGCGCGCGACGCGCGAGGCACAAACAAAAACGGCGCCTTTCGGCGCCGTTTTCGTTATCGATGCCACCGACCTCAGAAGTTGAGGAAGGGGACCGTGCGCGACTGATAGCCCATCAAGCTGGCGTTGGGATGGCTGACGAAGTTGTCGATGTTGGGCAGCAGGCCCGGCAACTCCGAATCGCTCATGCCGAACCAGCGCGCGAACGTCGCCGCGATCTGATCCACCGCCACGCGCGGAATAAACTCGCCGCGGTTGAAGCACTCGCCACGTTCCTGCGCCGGCAGCGGCGAGGCATCGTTCTGGGTCAGGCCGAGGACCTGGCGCGGGAACGGACCGTAGATCGTGCCGCCGTTCAACGGACCACCCGCCGACACCGGCGCGCCCATCACCAAGGACACGCCGCCGTACGCGTGGTCGGTGCCGTCGCCGTTGGAGTTCAGCGTGCGCGAGAACTCGCTCATGGTGAAGGTCACGACCTCGTTGTACACGCCGGAGAAGCCGGCGATGCCGTTCAAGGCATTCATGGCGTTGTTGAACGCGAACATCGCCTGCGACAGCTGCTGCAACAGACCGTGGTGACCGTTGGCCGCCGTGGCCGAGGTGATCTGCGCGTCATGCGTGTCGTAGCCACCCGTGCGCACGAAGAACACCTGACGGTTGGCGTTGATCGCCGTGCCGCCGCGACTGATGCGGATCATGCGCGCGACCTGCTTGAGCTGATTGCCCAGGCTGGTGTTGGGGAAGGCATTGAGCGCGGTGGCGAAGGCGTCGTTGGGCAGGCCCGAGATCTGCGTGTTGACCGTGGTCGACAGCGCGAGCGAGCGCTCGACGATGTCGGAGTACTCGGTCGAGAACACATCCGGGTAGGCGTTGTTGATCAGGGTCGTCAGCGCCTCGCGACGATTGTTGCCCTGACCGGCCGTGTCATTGGTCGCGTAGTTTGACAACGACGTCGCCGGATTGGTGTTCGAGGTCGACACGCGATACGGAATCACCGGACTGCCGCCGGGGAAGGTGCCGATCAAGAACCGCGTCTGACCCGCCACCGAGATGCACGGCGGCAGATTCAACGCGTTCGGACCCGCGACCTGACCCGCGACCATGCCGCCCCAACCGTTCGGCGAGGCCGAATTCGAGCCGCCACCGATCATCCACAGATTGGTCTGATCGCTGTGCGAGTACAGCTGCGGCGGACGCGGCGAGCTGTTGAAGGTGCTCTTGCGCAGCGGCACCACCAGCGGACCGGCATTGGCGATCACGGCGAGGCGACCGGTGTTGTACAGCAGGTGCACGCCGTTGGACGCGGCATTGGTCGGCGTGGCGGCGACGAAGGGATTCATCGCGTAGCTGTTGCCGCCGACCGTGCCATTGAGCGCCAGGGCGTTGGGCAACAAGGCGCCGCCGCCGCCGGTGATCGGCACGGCGAGCGAGGTGCCCGCGCCCTGATACAGACCACCGCGGGCGGCCACGTATTCGGCGTGGCGCGCGGCGGTGGCGGGGATCACGAGATTCCAGGAGTCGTTGCCGCCATCAAGGTAGATGCACACGAGGGCCTTGTAGCCCGCGCCGGTGCCGGCGTTGGCCGTGGGCAGCATCGACAATTGCGGAAACAACGTGCTAATGCCGCCGGCCGCCATGGCGCAGGTGGCGCCCTTGAGGAAGTCGCGACGCTTGCGGAAATGAATGCGAGACATGGTTGCGCTCCTCTTACTTCTGCGTGGCGAACTCGGGAGAGACGGCGACGAGGTGCAGGATGTACAGCTTCGCACGTCGATCGCGATCGGTCTGGGTACCACCGGTGATGGTGGTGGCCAGGTTCTGGCAGCGCATCAGGTAATAGAGCGTCCCCTTGGTGCCCGTGCCCACGCCTTGCGGGCAGGTATTGCCGGTCAGCATCGTGCCCGACATGGTGCCGCCGAGCAGACGCGTGTTGTAGAACTCGATCAACTGATCGGGCGTGGTCACCGCCGGCCACGAATCCACGGTGGCGACCGGGAAGTACGCGCGATCGGTCGGCGCGGTGAAGGCGCCCGAGCAATTGTTGTTGGTGCCACCGTAGCCCGCGCAGATGCGACCGAACAGGTCATTCGACGCGGTGATGGTGCTGACCTCGTGAATGATCTGCAGCTCCGGCGAGAACAAACCCGCGGCCGACGGCGAGCCGTCGAGACCCGTCGAGGACACCGGACCCGGCTGCTGATAGTCGGGCAGGAAGAAGTTGAACACGGTCGGCGCGCCGAACGGACGCTGCGAATACGCATCCTGCGGCGTGTTGTCGATCGGGCCCCAGCGGCGACGCGCGGGCTGACCCGACAGCGGATTGCCGACCGGGAAAGTGCCGGTATCGGCCGACACCGCGCCCATCGAGCGCCACAGCGCGACAAGCTTCAACAGCGGCTCGCGCACCTTGCCGAAGTTCACCGGCTGACCCGGCGTCGACGGCGGCTGACGCGCTTCGGTGTCGAGCAGGATCGCGCGGATCACGGCCTTGAGGTCGCCGCGCACGCCCACGCCATTGTCCTTGAACACGGCGGTGACGCGCTGGATGTATTCCGGCGAGGGATTGCTGGTCACCAGGCGCTCGATCAACTGACGCGACACCATCACCGGCGTATTGGGATGGTTGAACAGCATGTCGATCGCGGCGTCGATGTTGTTGTTGCAGTAGGCCACGCATGCATCCATCTCGGCCTGACTCAGCGGCGAGGGATTGCCCGTGCGATGGCAGTTCAACGGCGAGGCGCCATTGATCACCGAGGGCGAGATCTGCAGCGGCGTGGTGCCGTTGATGGTGATGATCTTGTCCGGTTCCGGCGAGCCCGCGGGCATGCCCGGCGTGTTCGGCGGCGGATTGAGCGGCGGCGGATTGTTCGGATCGGCCAGCACATTGCCCGAGGTGTCGCGACCGTTGTCGTGATAGCGCGGGTAGCACACCATCGAGCGATACCAGTCCGGATGCAGCAGGCCGCGATCGGAGTTGGAACCCGACAGACGCGTCTCCAGCGGCGGATCGTTGCCGAACAGCGCCGAGGCATTGGCGAAGCGGCACAGCTGACCGGTGCAGGTCGGGCCCGTGGTCGGCGCGCAATTGCGGTTGATGGTCACGCCCGCGACGAGCTGATTGCCCGAGCAGTCGTGCGACAGGCCGGTGAACACGCGCGCCAGCGTCGAGATCGTGTCCTCGTCGTAGGTCGGCACGGTCTGGATGCCGGCGGTGCCGGAGTCGCCGTCGAACAAGCTGAAGTCGTCATTGCGACGCACCAGACCGATCGAGAACAGCTGCATGATTTCGCGCGCGTAGTTCTCGTCGGGCTGCACGCCGGAATTGCCGGCGGTGTAGTACTGAATCGGATTGCCCTGCGGCACCAACTCGAACTTGCGGTTGCGCATGGTGGTCAGGTAACGACCCATCATGGGCGACAGCGTCACCTCTTCCATCAAGGTGCGGTAGTTGCCGAAGGCATTGCGCACCATGATGTCGTTGTACTCGGCCATCATGATCGGATAGTTGGCCAGTACGTCGTTTTGATCCGAAGTCACCAGGATCTGCGACAACGAGTAGGCCACGCGCTGACGCAGCTGATCCGGCGCGGTGACCGCGACATTGAACCAACGATGCAGTCGATCGTTCTGGCTGATCGAGGTGTTGGCGCCCAAGGTCACCGTGTACGCCTCGAGCCAGGGGCGCGAGAGCGTCGTGGTCGCGCTGTTCAATTGCGCGTCGAGCCAGCCGGAGATCGACAGGTTCTTGACCTGCGTGATGTCCGCGGCCGTGGCGCCGAAGGTCGCCTGATTGAGGAAGCGCGCGGCTTCGGCATCATTGGCGGGCGTGTTGAACGGGGTCTCGAACGAGTTCGAGAACACGTCCTCGGTGCCCGCGATCACGGGCAGCGCGGTCATTGCATACGTGGCGCCTGCCAGCGCCACCATGAGTTTCGGCAGTCTCGAGAAAGCCATCGGGATCCCCCCCAAAGGGACAAACGACGTGGTGCGAGGGCATGGACTATACGCCGTGAACCACGTCGCAGAAGCGACGGGCATCACAACTACGCCGCCGTTTGTCGGTCGTTCGGGGTGCTCGGGTCGAGAACAACCACGCGACTTTCGCGGTTCCGTCACGCGTTCGTGAGTTTTACGTCAAGGCGCGACGCGCGCGCGATGACAGCGACGAGGACGATGACAGTCGCGAGGATCGATCAGGACACACGCGCTCCGCGCGTCACGCGATTGACGCGCTCGATCACGCGCGCCATCGCCGCTGTGCGCACAACACGACGCGGGGCCGTTACCGGCCCCGCGTCGGCTCCCCGACATCGCCCCCGATGTCGCTCACGCCGCGGATTTCTCGCGCGCGTGAAATTGTTCTTCCTCGGTTGATCCGTGCAGCGCCGACAGCGAACTGCCGCCAGCCGCGATCACTTCGTTGACCTTGTCGAAATAGCCCGTGCCCACTTCGCGCTGATGCTTGGCGCCGGTGTAGCCGCGACCTTCGGCCGCGAACTCGGCCTGCTGCAGCTCGACATAGGCCGCCATCTGCCGTTCCTTGTAGCCGGTGGCGAGGTTCCACATCGAGTAGTTGAGCGCGTGAAAACCCGCGAGCGTGATGAACTGGAACTTGTAGCCCATCGCCGCGATTTCCTTTTGGAACTTGGCGATGGTGGCGTCGTCGAGATTCTTCTTCCAATTGAATGAAGGCGAGCAGTTGTACGCCAGCAGCTTGCCCGGATAGCGCGCGTGAATGGCCTCGGCGAATTGACGCGCCTGGGCGAGATCCGGCGTGGACGTCTCGCACCAGATCAGATCCGCGTAAGGCGCATAGGCCAGGCCACGGCTGATCGCCTGGCCGATGCCCATCTCGGTTTCGAAGAATCCTTCGATCGTGCGCTTGCCGGTGCAGAAGGGTTTGTCGTTGGCGTCGACGTCCGAGGTCAGCAGGGCCGCGCCCATGGCATCGGTGCGCGCCACGATCAGGGTCGGCACGCCCAGCACGTCGGCGGCGAGGCGCGCGGCGACGAGCTTCTGCACGGCTTCGGCGGTCGACACCAGGACCTTGCCGCCCATGTGGCCACACTTCTTGGCGCTGGCGAGTTGATCTTCCCAATGCACGCCGGCGGCGCCGGCTTCGATCATGTGCTTCATCAGTTCGAAGGCGTTGAGCACGCCGCCGAAGCCAGCCTCGGCATCGGCCACGATCGGCTGCAGCCAGTCGATGTCGTCGCGACCTTCGGCGTGATGAATCTGATCGGCGCGCAGCAGACAATTGTTGATGCGACGCACGACCTGGGGCACGGAGTCGACCGGATACAGCGACTGATCCGGATACATCTCGCCGGCGGTGTTGGCATCGGCCGCGACTTGCCAGCCCGACAGATAGATCGCCTTGAGTCCGGCCTTGACCTGTTGCATGGCCTGATTGCCGGTCATCGCGCCGAGCGCGTTGACGAAGGGCTCGGTGTGCAGGTAGTGCCAGAGTTTCTCCGCGCCGCGGCGCGCGATCGAATGCTCCACGGCCACCGTGCCGCGCAGGCGTACGACGTCATCGGCGCCGTAGGGTCGCGAGACACCCGCCCAGCGCGGGTTGTTTTGCCAGTCGAGTTGCAGCTGTTCGGCGGTGGGCAAGGACGTCTTCATGGTCTACCTCGGGGTGGTTGTGGCTGGCGCGCGCGACGACGTCAGGTCGTCGCGCGGGTTTCAAGCCAGCAGTTCGTAAGCGGGCAGCGTGAGGAACTCGGCGAGTTCCTTCGCGTGGGTCATTTCGGCGAGCATCCACGCGGCCTGCTCGATGCGCTCCTGGCCCGGCAGGCCGTAGCGCGGCAGACGCGTGGCGACGGAGGCGATGGCTTCGTCGAAGGCGGCGAAATCCAGGGCCGCGCCATCGTCGAAGCGCAAGCCACCGACGTGCAGCCATTGCCACAGCTGCGCGCGCGAGATCTCGGCGGTGGCCGCGTCTTCCATCAAGTGATGGATCGGCACGCAGCCCAGGCCATCGAGCCAGGCGGCGAGATAGCGCACGCACACGTCGATGTTGTTGAGAAAGCCCGCGCGCGTGATTGTGCCGGCCGGCGCGCCGATCAGATCGTCGCGGGTCACGCGCACGTCGTCGCGCAGGCGCTCGAGTTGATTGGGCCCGGGCATGTGCTGATCGAAGATCGCGCGCGCCACCGGAATCAAGCCCGGATGCGCGACCCAGGTGCCGTCATGGCCGGCCTGCACTTCGCGCAGCTTGTCGGCGCGCACGCGCTCGAGCGCTTTCTGATTGGCCAGATCGTCGCCCGAGATCGGAATCTGCGCGGCCATGCCGCCCATGGCGAAAGCGCCGCGACGATGGCAGGTCTGGATCAGCAGTTCCGAATAGTGCTTTAAAAAGGGCACCGCCATCGTGACCTGTCCACGCTCTGGCAGGACACGATCGCGGTGCGCCCGAAAAGTCTTCAGATACGAAAAGATGTAATCCCAGCGACCGCAGTTGAGACCGACGATGCGCGAGCGCAGCGCGTGCAGGATCTCGTGCATCTCGAACACGGCGGGCAAGGTTTCGATCAGCACCGTGGCCTTGATCGTGCCCGGCGTCAGGCCCAGCCGCGCTTCGGTGAACTCCATCACCTCGTTCCACAGCGCCGCCTCGCGATGGCTTTGCATCTTGGGCAGGTAGAAGAACGGTCCGCGTCCCGCGGCGGCCTGGGTCTTGGCGTTGTGAAACGCGAACAGGCCGAAGTCGAACAAGGCGCCCGCGATCGCGTGACTGTCGACGCGCGCATGCTTTTCATCCAGATGCCAGCCGCGCGGACGCACGATCAAGGTCGCCAGTTCGCGACCGAGCGCGTAGCGCTTGCCCTCGGGCGAGGTGAATTCGATCGTGCCGGCCACGGCATCGCGCAGATTGATCTGGCCTTCGATCATGTTGGTCCAGGTCGGGCTCGAGGAATCCTCGAAGTCGGCCATGAACACGCGCGCGCCGGAGTTGAGCGCGTTGATGATCATCTTGCGATCGACCGGGCCCGTGATCTCGACGCGACGATCTCGCAGCGCCTCGGGAATCTCGGCCACGCGCCAATCGCTTTCGCGGATCGCGCGCGTCTCGGGCAGGAAGTCGGGCAACTCGCCGGCGTCGAAGCGCGCCTGGCGTTCGCGTCGCGCCGCGAGCAAGGCCTGGCGCGTGGGTTCGAAGCGCAGATGCAGATCAGTCAGGAAGGCCCGCGCCGCCGGCGTGAGGATCTCGGCGACGCCGGGCGCGTCGGGGCCCTTGATCGTCAGACCCGACGACTGGGGAGAAGGTGAGGATTTGACGGCGCTGACCATGACGCACCTGCTGCTGTTGGGGCCCGCCAGTGTGCCAAAGCACGCGACGCGCCCGCGGTGATACCGCCTTGCCCGCTTGCCGGCCCTCACCTTCCGGGGTCGCGGGCGATTCGCCGGTGGCTGCGTCCGAAGCCGCGCCGCCGTGCTTGTCGAGTCGACACTAGGCCTGGATTCGGCCTTTGACAAAGCATATGTTTCAATGAAATCTATTGACGGCGTTAATACCTGCCCAAGTCGCTGATTGCCATGGCCACATCAAACAAACGTTTGAAGATTCGAGGCGCGCGTCCGGCGCCGAAGACGCGCGGCAAGCGCGTGGTGGCGCGCGCTGTCAAACGCGAAGCCGCGGTCGAGCCGCGCTTCTACTACAAGGGCAATCGCCTCAAGCAGCTGCGCGCGCTGTGCTACATCGCGAAACTCGGCACCTTGTCGCGCGCGGCCGAGGCGCTGTTCCTGTCGCAGCCCTCGATCAGCCTGCAATTGGGCGCGCTGGAAAAAGAGCTCGGCATGAACCTGGTCGATCGTCGCGGTCGACGCGTCCAACTCACGCCGCAAGGCCAAGTGCTGTATGACCTCGCGCGGCCGTTGATCGATGGCTTCGACACGCTCGATCGCGAGTTCCGCACGCGCGTGAGCGGCATGGACGCGGGCGAGCTCAACATCGCCGCCGGTTCGTCGACCATCCAGTTTCTGCTACCGCCACTGGTGCAGGCCTATCGCGATCAACATCCCGGCGTGCGCCTGCAGCTGTCGAACGTCACCGGTTCCGATGGCCTGGCCTTGTTGCGCTCGGACGCGGTGGATTTCGCGGTCGGTTCGATGATTGACGTGCCCAATGACCTGAGCTACGAGCCGGTCTATCACTTCGATCCGATGCTGATCACGCCGCTCGATCACCCCTTGGCGCAGCGACGCGAGATTCGCCTGGAAGACTTGTCACCGTACGGCCTGATCCTGCCGCCGCGACGACTGACCACGTATCGCTTGGTCGATCTGATTTTTCAGCGGCGACGCGTGCCCTATCACGTGGCGATCGAGGTCGGCGGCTGGGAAGTGATCAAGCAATACGTGGCGATGGGCCTGGGCATTTCCATCGTCACGGGCATTTGCCTGGCGCCCGAGGATCGTCAGCGCCTGGCCATCCATAACGTGCGCCAATATTTTCCGCAGCGCAGTTACGGCGTGGTGGTGCGCAAGGGCAAGTATCTCAGCGCGCAGGCGCGCGCGTTCATGGATCTGATCAAGCCCAATCTCTTCGCCCGGCGCACTTACGACGAGCCGGGTCATTCCGAACGGTGACCCGCGCCAACGACGAGCGCGAGGCCGGGCCTCGCGGCCCGGCCGTGACACGGTTCAGCGTTTGGCCTTGCCGCCGAACAGACCGCGCACGCTGGCCAGCGCGCGACTGATCGCGCCACCGCGACGCGCCGGCGCGGACTTCGCCGCCGACTTGGCCGAGCGGCCGCGCGACGCGGGCTTCGCGGCCTTGCGCGCGACTTTCTTGGCGGCCTTCTTCGCGGGCTTCTTGCTGGCCGGCTTGGCGATTTTCTTCGCGCCTTTCTTCGCGGCCTTCTTGCCGACCGGCTTCGCGGCTTTCTTCGCGGCCTTCTTGGCGATCGGCTTGGCGGCCTTGCGCGCGATCTTCTTCGCGGCTTTCTTGCCGGCCTTCTTCACGGGCTTCTTCGCGACCGGCTTCGCGGCTTTCTTCGCCGCTTTCTTCGCGCTCGCCTTCTTCGCCGGTTTGGCCGCGGGCTTGGGCGCCGTGGACTTGCTGGCCGAAGTCGTCGTTACCTTGCGCTTGGCCCCGGTCTTCGCGGGTTTGGCCTTGCTCGGCGTGGCGGTGGTCTTGTCGGCGGCGGGCGCGGCGGGCTTCGCGGCTTTCGGCGCGCGCGCGGGCTTGGCCGCGTGCTCGGCCGGCGCGGCGATCACGATGCCTTCGGCGGCGGGCACGGGCGCGACGTCGACTTCCGGCTTGGGCGCCTTGGGCGCGCGCGGCTTGACCGGCTTGGGCGCCGGCGCGGGCGCGGGTTCGCCGGCCAGATAGGCGCGCACTTCCTCGGCGTGAATGGCGGGCGAGACTTTCTCCCAGACCTTTTCGACGCGACCCTCGGCGTCGATCACGAAGGTCGCGCGAGCCACGCCCATGTAGGTGCGGCCGTACATGTTCTTCTCGACCCAGGTGCCGAAGCCCTCGAGCGTGGCGTGCGAGGGATCGGACAGCAGCGGGAAGTTGAGCGAGAACTTGCGCGCGAAGCGCTCGTGATCACCGACTTCGTCGGCGCTGACGCCGAACACCGGCACGCCCAGCGCCTGGAACGCGGGCAAGTTGTCGCGGAACGCGCAGGCCTCGACCGTGCAGCCCGGCGTGTCGTCCTTGGGATAGAAATACAGCACGTAACGCTGGCCACGCAGGCCTTCGGCGCTGACCGTGCCGGCGGTGTCGGAGGCCAGTGCGAAATCGGGGACGCGATCGCCGGGTTGGAGCATGATCAATCCTCGCTGAGTCGAATGAATGCCTCGCGACGCTTCACGTCGTGCCGCGATGCTTGCCGATGAAGGGACGATAGTACTCGCGCACGGCCGCCATGTCGGCGGCGAGATTGCCGCTCATGCGCAACACCTTGCCGATGCCGACGACTTTCTCGGGGTAATGAAAGAACACGCACAGCACCGGCACGTCCGCGCCCATGGCGATGTGCCAGAACCCGCTCTTCCATTTTTCCACGCGCTTGCGCGTGCCTTCGGGCGCGAGCAGCATCCACAGGCGCTCGCTGCGCTTGAGTTCCTCGACCATGCCGCCGACCACGCCGCTGGCCGAGGAGCGATCGATCGGCACGCCACCGAAGGCGCGCAAAAACACGCCCAGCGGCCACCAAAAGGCCTCGCGCTTGGCCATGAAGCGCACGTCGACGCCGAGCTTCATGCGCACGGCCAAGCCCCACACGGCGTCCCACGCCGAGGAATGCGGCGCGGCCAGCATCACGAGCTTCGGAATGTTGGGAAACTCACCGACCACGCGCCAGCCGCCCAGGCGCAGCACCAGGGTGCCGAACCAGCGCGTGAAGGCATTGCCCGTGCGCCGCGCCAGCGGCGGCAGATCATTGCAGGGCGGCAGGTCGATCATCGTTCGCGCTCCCAGGCGCGTGAGTTGCGGTCGCGCTTGACCGAGGCCTTGACCCGCTTGCTTTGCAGACGTCGTTCCTTGGCCGCGCGCGGCGGCTTGGTCGCGACGCGCTTCTTCGCCACCACGGTGGCGGCGCGGATGATCTCGGCCAGGCGCTCGCGCGCGTCGGCGCGATTGCGATCCTGCGTGCGAAAACGCTGCGCGGCGATGACCAGCCAGCCTTCGTCGGTCAGGCGCCGATCGGCGCGCGCGAGCAAGCGTTCGCGCACGGCTTCGGGCAGGGACGGACTATTGCGCACGTCGAAGCGCAGCTCGACCGCGGTCGCGACCTTGTTGACGTTCTGCCCACCGGGGCCGCCGGAGCGCACGAAGCGCTCGACCAATTCGGCGTCGGGAATGGCGATCTGGGCGTTGACTGCGAGCACGAGCGGACTGACCTGGTTTTGGCCGGAGTCTAGCAGCGGCCCGGGTCACGCGTGACCTCGCCGCGCGTTTCAAACACCGGCCAGGGCCTCGCGCCAACCGAGTGCCTCGAACACGCGCGTGAAGCTCGCGTCGAGCGGCGCCTCGAGCGTGAGCGGCGCGTCGGTCAGCGGATGACGAAAGCTCAACCGCCAGGCGTGCAGCAGCAAGCGATGCGCGCCGAAGTACTGGCGAAACAGCCGATTGTGATCGCCACGACCGTGCGTGGTGTCGCCGATCAGATGATGCGAGACGTGATGGAAATGCCGTCGGATCTGCTGATAGCGTCCCGTGCGCGGATAGACCGCCAGCAACGCGTAACGCTGCTCGGGATAGCGCCCCAGGGCAATCGGCACGGTGGCCGTGGCCAAGCGTCGCCATTCGGTGAGCGCGGCCTTGGCCTCGCGCTGACCGGGCGCGTCGAGCGCGTAGTCGATCGCGCCGCTGGCCTCGGGCCAGCCGCGGCACACGGCGAGATAGGTCTTGTCGACCGCGCGCGACATGAACTGCTCGCCCAGGCTCGCGGCCAGTTCACGCGAACCGGCGAACAGATTCAAGCCACTGGTCGCGCGATCGAGACGATGCACCAGATACAGCGTGCGGCCAGTCTGCGCGCGCACGCGATCGACCAGATAATCGTCGTCCTCGCCGACCAGCTTGGAGCGATGCGCGGCGATGCCCGGCGGTTTGTTGACCGCGACCAGGGCTTCGTCGGCGTGGACGATCGCGATCGCCTCGCTCACTTGCGCGGCGGTCGCAGGGCCAAGGTGAAACTGGCGAGACTCGCGACCAAGGTCAACCACGCCACGCCCGGCACGCCGGCCACGCCGGCACCCTGCGCGCGCAAAGCCCACAACAGGGCCGTCACCACCAGCAAGCCCGCGCCGAGCACGGCCAGCACGAGCGCGCGCTGCGTGGTGCGCGCGGTCTGCGCGAGCAGGCGCAGATCACGCGAGCGCATGTTCAAGACCTGATCTCCGCGCGTGGCGGTCTTCAAGTATTCGTGAATCAGATGCGGCACGTCGGGCGCGTCGCGCACCAGTTCGGGCAGGCGCTGACGGAATTCCTGCACCAGCGCGGCAACGCCATACTTTTCGCGCAGGATGCTGGTCAGCACGGGATTGGCCACGGCCCAGATATCGAGCTTGGGATCGAGCAGACGACCCAGGCCTTCGATGTTGAGCAAGGTCTTTTGCAGCAGCAGCAACTGCGGCTGGATGCGCAGCTCGTAGCGATAGGCCAGGCGGAAGATCTTCATCACCACTTCGCCGAGCGAGATTTCGGCCAGCGGTCGCGTGAAATACGGTTCGCAGACGCTGCGCACGGCCGCTTCCAGATCGTCCAGGCGCACGTGCGCGGGCATCCAGCCGGCGTCGAGGTGAAGCTCGGCGACGCGTCGATAGTCGAGTCGGAACATCGCGTCGAAGTTCGCCGCCAGATAGTACTGATCGAGCCGCGGCAGCGAGCCCATGATGCCGAAGTCGAGCGCGATGAAACGCGGATCGTCCGTCCGCGTCGGATCGACCCAGATGTTGCCCGGGTGCGCGTCGGCGTGAAACAGATTGTCGCGAAACACCTGCTGATAGAACACGCGCACGCCCTTGGCCGCGAGCTTGGGGCGGTCGATGCCGGCGGCGTCGAGCGCGGCCACGTCGTCGGAAGGAATGCCCCACACGCGCTCGATGGTCAGCACGTCCTCGCGCGTGTGTTGCCAGAACACTTCGGGCACGTAGAGATCGGGCGAGTCGAGCCAGTTGCGGCGCAAGGCGCTGGCGTTGGCGCCTTCGCGCTGCAGATCGGTTTCATCGCGCAGGGTGCGCTCGATCTCGGTCACGACGTCGAGCGGGCGCACGCGATCGGCGTCGGGCGCGTAGCGCGCGGCGAGCTTGCCCAGCGCGCGCAGCAAGGCCAGATCGGTCTCGATGCGTTCGGCGATGCGAGGACGGCGCACCTTGACCACGACCTCGCGACCGTCGGGCAGCGCGGCCGCGTGCACCTGCGCGATCGAGGCCGAAGCCAGCGGCTCGATGTCGAAGCGCGCGTAGAATTTTTCCAGCGGACCGCCGAGCGCCGCCTCGACCACGGCCTTGGCCTCGAGGCCCGGAAACGGCGCGACGCGATCTTGCAGCAAGGCCAGTTCGCCCGCGACATCGGGCGGTAACAAGTCGCGACGCGTCGACAGGATCTGACCGAACTTGACGAAGATCGGGCCCAGCTCCTCGAGCGCGCGGCGCAGCCGCGCGCCGCGCGAAAGACTCGCGATATCGGCCGGCGAGCGCGCGACCAAGCCACGCACCAGGCGCAGCGGTCGGAACAGATGCGTGGCCTCGATCAGCTCATCGAGCCGATAGCGCAACAGGATCCGGGCGATGTGGGTCAGACGCAGGACGCTGGCGAACACGGCTCAGCTTCCTCGCGTGGTGGCATCCACGCGCGCGGCCAGGCGATCCAGGCGCGCGCCGACACGCTCGACGCGATCGCGCAGGCGATCGACATCGTCGAGAAACTCATCGAGCTCGGGCCCGGACACGGCGTCGCGCGATTCGTCGCGCACGTAGCTGGCCGCGTCCTCGGCGAGCGTGGTCGCCGAGCGCTTGGCCCATTGCCCGCCTTCGCGCAAGGCGCGCGCGATCGCGGTGCCGACGGCGTCGCCGAAGCGTTCGCGCAGGGCGCCGTCGAGATCGGGATCGAAGCGCTCGGCCAGTTGCGACAGACGTCGCGCGAGTTCGGCGTCGCCGGACATGCGCACCTGACCGGTGGCGAAGCCCGCGCCTTCGCGACGCGGCGCGAACATATTGACCAGACCCGCGAGCGTGCTGCTGACAGCGAGGTCGGCCTGGGCCGCGGATTCGCGCGGACCCACGTTCAGACGTCCGCCGCTCGCGCTCAGGCGCAAGCCGATGTCGGGGCCAGTCCAGGTCAGTTCGATGGCGCGGCCGTCGAGCGCGTCGAGGTGGCCGGTCATGTCGCGGTCGAGCGCGACGACGCGATTGAGCACTTCTTCCAGGCCGCGGCCGAGCACGGCGAACACGGGGTTGGGCGGGCGCGCTTGGGTCATGGCGCGCAGTGTAGCGGCACGGCGGGCCCGAAGGCGCGCGCCGCGCGCGCGTTCACGCGCCGGCGACGTTCGCGCGCGTGCCGCGCTGCCACCACGCGGCGACCTGGGCCAAGCCTTCGATCAGGCTCACGCGCGGCGCATAGCCCAGATCGCGCCGCGCGGCGGCGATGTTGAACCAATGCGCGGTGGCCAATTGCTCGGCGATGAAGCGCGTCATCGGCGGCTCGGACTCGATGCGCGCGAGCGTGTACACGACCTCGCACACCGCGCCAATGGCATAGGCCAGGCCGTAAGGCACGCGCCGCGTTTCGCCCGGCAAGCCGGTGGCGCGCAGCAGATGATTGATCATCGCGTCGATCGCGATCGGCTCGCCCTGACTGATGAAATACGCGCGGCCCGCGCACGCGGCCTCGGGCGCCAGGCGATACAGCGCGTCGACGTGCGCCTGCGCGGCATTGTCGATGTAGATCGTGTCGATCAGCTTCGAGGTCTTGCCGATGAAGCGCAGTCGCCCAGCCCGCGCGCGCGCGACGATTCTGGGCAGCAGGTGATTGTCGCCCGGGCCCCAGATCAGATGCGGACGCAAGGCCACGGTGAACAGCTGCGGGCCGTTGGCGGCGAGCACTTGTTGTTCGGCCAGGGCCTTGGTGCGCGGATAGTGCGCGTGGAAGTGCGTGGCCAGCGGTTGTGATTCGTCCACGCCTTCGAGATCGCCGCCGGCGTGCACCACGCTCGGCGTCGAGGTGTGCACGAGGCGCGTGATGCCATTCATGTGCGCGGCGGCGATGACATTGGCCGTGCCCTTGACGTTGATGTCGTAGTACTCGTCGAGGCGACCCCAGGCGCCCGCCTTCGCGGCGGTATGGATGATCGCGTCGCAGCCCTTGGACGCGGTGATCAGGGTATCGAGCGCGGTGATGTCGCCTTGCGCTTGCTCGATGCCATCGGCGTCCAGCGCGGGATAGCGCTGCCGCGCAAAGCTCACCGGTTCCTCGCCGCGCGCGCGCAGCAGGCGGCAGATCGCGCTCCCGAGAAACCCACCACCACCGGTCACCAGCACTCTCATCGTTCGTTCCGTTTCAGGGCGACACGTGTCGCGCGGCCCATAGCGCCAACTTCTCGCGGCCAATCTTGGCGTTGTGGCGGATATCGACCGGAAAGGCCCGATGCCGCAAGAACACGTCCAGGCCACGCGTGATGTCGAACTGCGCCGCGCGCGAACGCAGCGCTTCGAGCAAGGTCGACCAGGCCGGCGCTTCGCGCGTGGTCTCGATCGCCACCACCGCGCGCTGCGCGCCGTAATCGCCCAGACCCAACAACGCGCTGCGACGCACGCCCGGCACGGCGTTGAAAATGCCCTCGACCTGCTCGCTGAACAGCGTGCCATGGGCGGTGACGACGCGATGCGACTTGCGTCCCACGTACCACAGCCGACCCTCGGCATCGAAATAGCCGACATCGCCCATGCGATGCACGATCGTCTCGCCTTCGCGAATCTTGGCCAGGGCCGTGGCGCGCTCGCGACGAAAGTACGCGCGCGTGGTCGTGGGGCCGCTGACCGTGATCTCGCCGATCTCGCCGATCGGCACTTCGCGCGCGTCTTGCCAGTGCGCGATCGGGTCGTCGCTGATCGCGATCACGCGCACGCGATTAGGCGGCACGGGTCGACCGACGCAGATGCCGGCACCGGCATCGGTGCGCGCGCGCGCCACGCTCAGCACTTCGCGGCCTTCGATCACGGCGACGGGCAGGCATTCGGTGGCGCCGTACGGCGTCCACAGCTGCGCGTCGGGCGGCAGCATGCGGTAGGCGCGTTCGATCACTTCGGGACGCACCGGCGCGCCGGCCGAGAGCACGCGTTTCAAACTCGGCAAGCGAACGTCGTGCGCGACCGCGTGCGCGCTCAGGCGATCGAGTAGCGCGGGCGAGCCGAACATACTGGTGCAACCAAAGCGCTCGATCGCGGCGATGAGCTTGCGCGGATCGGCGCGCGCGGGCCGCGTGGGATCCATTTCGGGAATCACGCTGGTCATGCCCAGGCCCGGATCGAACAGCGCGAACGGCGGAAAGGTCGGCAAATCGACTTCGCCGGGACGGATGTCGAACGCGGCGCGAATCAATTGCACCTGCGCGAGAAAATTGCCGTGTGTGTATTCCACGCCCTTGGGCACGCCGGTCGAGCCCGAGGTGAAAAGAATCGCGGCGAGCGCGTGTTCGTCGACGCCGCGCGCGCCGGCGCGAGAATCCTCGCCGCGCGCCAGGCGCTCGGCGCCGAGCGCGCGCACGCGCGCATAGGCATGACCGCCCCAGAAGCCGCGCGACCCAACCGTGACCACGTGCCGCACGTGACCACGCGCCCAGCCCAGCACCAGGCGCGCGATCTGCGCCAGCGGAATGCCGATGAAACTCTCTGGCGCCGCTTCGGCCAAGCACGCCTTGAGCGCGCGCTTGTCGATGCCCGGATCGATCAGCACCGGCACGATGCGCGCCTTGAACAGCGCGAACATCAGCAGGAACAAGGCCTCGCTCGGCCGCACCATCAAGGCCGCGCGCGAGCCCGGCGCGATGCCGATGGCGAGCAGTCCGGCGGCCAGTTCATCGCTGCCGCGATCGAGTTCGCCATAGGTCAAGGCGCGATGACGGCCGCCACCGTCGGGCATGTGCATGGCCACGCGCTCGGGCGCCTGACGCGCCATGGCGGTGAGCGCGTCGGCGATGTTCGGTGGCGTGTTCACGCGGGCATTGTAGGTGGCGCGGGCGGCTCGCACCAAGATCGGCGCGCGGCGCGGCCGGCGTTGTCGTTACACTCGTCGCGCCTCGACACTGGCAGGGATCGCACGCATGAGCACGGGCTTCAATCGCGAGTTCACCGCGCAGCGCCATCGCTTGTTGGGCGATGACGAGTTGATTCAAATCGCCTACACCAAGTCCGAGAACTATCTGCCCGAGGCCGTGGCGATCGCGCGCGAGGAACTGGCGCGACGGGGCTTCGCCCACGTCCCCGAAGCCGCGTTGGTGGAACGCGGGCAGCAGTTCGAGGCCGAGCAAAGGGCGATCAAGGACATTCCGTTGGCCATGGGCTGGAAGCTCGTGATGGCGGTCGGGCCCTGGCTGATCTGCCTGATCGCGTATTTCGTGCTGAGCACCACGGGCCGTCGCCGCGCCGCGAGTGATGCCGGATGGTGGATCGTATACGGCGTGATGGTGAAGACCGTGCTGATCGCGATTCTGGTCGTGGTCTACTGGCACGGCTGAAGACGCGCTTCAGCAACTCGTGCGCGCGAGGAAATCCCGCACCAGATGCGCTTGTTTTGAACAGACTCACCCTAGTCGGTGTCGCCCGCATGAGCCAAGCCTTCAACCGCGAACGCATTGAGCAGCGTCATCGCTTGCTCAGTGATGACGAGTTGATCCAGATCGCGCACACGCACGCCGAGAGCCCCCTGCCCGAGGCCGTGGAGATGGCTCGCGCGGAGCTGGCGCGGCGTGGCTTCGATCCATCGCCCGAGGCCTTGATCGCCGAGCGCGCGGCGCAGCGTCAGGCCGACAGGGAGGCGATCGCCCAGGCGCCGCTGTCGCTGGTCTGGAAGCTCGCGACCGGCATCGCGCCGGTGCTGATGGGTTTGATCATTTACCTGGCGCTGCGCAGCGGCGGCCAACGCCGCGCCGCGCGCGATGCCGGCTGGTGGATCGTTTACGGCGTGTTGTTCAAGGCGGGCATGCTCGCCATCTTCCTGGCCGTGTTCTGGCTTGCGCGCTGAGGCGTGAATCAGCGCTCGGTGCGGTTCAGAAAATCCCGCACCAGCGGCACGATGCGCTCGTTCGCATCTTCCAGCACGTAGTGGCCGGCATCGGCGAAGGCGTGCTTTTCCGCGTTGGGAAAGCGCCGGCAAAACTCATCGTAAAAGGCCTGATCGAACACGAAATCGCGCAAGCCCCAGCACAGAATGATGGGCTTGTCGGCCAGCCGATGCAGGGCCTCGGCGGTCTCGGCCACCAAGGTCCAGGCGCGATCGCGCGGCGACAACGGAATGTCCTGCACGAAACGCAGCGTCGCGATGCGATGCGCCCATGAGTCGTACGGCGCGACATAGGCGCGACGAATCTCGCGCGGCATCGGCTTGACCGTGGCCAGGCGCGTGGCGCCACCGGCGAACGCATTGAAGCCGCGAATCAGCAGCGCGCCAAGCGCGGAATCGCGCCCCAGGCGCAAAGCCGCGGGGAGTTTTTGACCCTTGGGGTTGGGAAACGCGCCGGTGTTGGTGATCACCAGACGCGCCACGCGCTCGGGATGACGCGCGGCCCAGGCGAGGCCAATCATGCCGCCCCAGTCGTGCACGGCCAGCGTCAATCCGGTCGCCGGCAAGCCGTGGTCGCGCGTGAGGTGCTGATACAGCGCCTCGAGTTCGTCGACGCGCGAGGCCAGGGTGTAGTCGTAGTGCGCGTCATCGGGCTTGTCGGAACGGCCCATGCCGATCCAGTCCGGCGCGATGCAGCGATGCGCGTCGGACAGGCCCGCGATGAGGTGACGCCAATAGAAACTCCACGACGGATTGCCGTGCAGCATCAGCACCGGCGAACCGGTGCCGTGATCGACGTAGCGCAGTCGCGCGCCGCGATGGTCGAATTCCTTCGCGGCGTAGGGAAAGAGGTCTTGCGAGATCACCAGACCACTTCGGCCATCGAGCAATTCAGGCCCGAGCCGATGCCGAGCAGACCGATGCGCTTGCCCTTGACCAGGCGGCCCTGGTCACTGAGCTTCGACAGCGTGATCGGCACCGAGGCCGGACCGACATTGCCGAGTTCCGGGAACACGTTGAGCACCTTCTTCGGGTCGATGCCCAGCAGTTCGGTGAAGGCCGCGGTGTGGACCTTGCTGATCTGATGGATCGCGAACTCATCGATCTCGTCCACCGCCCAGCCCATCGCCGCGCGCGCGGCCTGGAACGTCTTGGCCGCGAGCTTGAGGCCTTCGACCAACAGCGTGCGCGTATCGGTGACCATGCGGTCGATGTTGCCGCGACACAGGTGCGAGAACTGCGTCGCCGCGCGCGTGACCGAGCCCAGGAATTTGTGGCCATCGGGCAGCAATTCGGAACGGCCCAGCACCATCGCCGCCGCGCCCGAACCCAGGGTCAGCGAGGCGAACTCGTTGCGGAAATCGGCCTCGGTGGCCTCGGGGCGCAGCAGGCGTTGAATAGTGTTCTCGGTGATCGTGTTCGAGGTTTCGCCGTCGACCACGAGCGCGTATTCGATGTCGCCACGCTCGATCATGCGCGCGGCGATGTCCATGCCGTTCAAGAACGCCAGGCAGGCATTGCCGACATCGAAGTTCTGGCACGTGTCGGCCAGGCCCAGATTGCCGTGGATGATGCTGGCCGTGGACGGTTCGAGATAGTCGCGGCAGACCGAGGTGTTGACCAGGATGCCGATTTTCTCGTGCGGCACGCCCGAGGCGGCGATGGCTTTCTGCGCGGCCATGGTGGCGGCGTCCGAAGGCATGACCGGGCCGTCCCAGATGCGGCGTTCCATGATGCCGGCGACGTCTTCGAGCAGGTTGTCGCGAATGCCCAGGCGGTCGAGGGTCGGCTGCAGGCGCGCCATGATGTCGGACGATTTCAGGCGGATCGGCGCCTCGACATGCTTGACGCTGGCGATGGCGACATGTTTGTACAACATGGGTTGACCCCCGGGACTATCGAAGCCGCGCAAGGTAGCGCGCGCGCCACGGGCTCGCAATGGGCGAAATGGCGAAACGCGTTCAGGCGCGCGGCGCGGAAATCCACGGATAATCGGGCCATGCCCCCGAAGAACCGGATTTTTCGCGACTTTTACCGAGGCCTGAGCGCCTTGGCCGGCGCCCTGGCGCTGACCGCCCTGGCCCCGTCGAACGCGTGGGCCCGCGACGAGATCCGGGGCCACACGCCCTCGGGCGCGTCCTATGTGTTCGCCGCGCCCGAAGGCTGGCGGCCGGGCGATGCCCTGGTCTTCGTCAATCATGGTTTCGCCTTCGACATCGACGATGTGCCCGATCTGGGCCCGCTGGCCGATCTGCAACTCAGTCAAGGCTATGCCCTGGCCGCGAGCGGCTATCGGCAGCGCGGCTGGGCCTTGTTCACCGCGCTCGACGACAACGCGGAATTGCTCGAGGTGTTTCGCGCGCGCTTCGGCGAACCGGGCGCGCTGTACGCCGTCGGCGGTTCGATGGGCGGTCTGATCTCGCTCAAGCAGGCCGAGGACCCGCGCTTCGCGGCCAAGACCGTGGGCGTTTACGCGCTGTGTCCGCCGGCGATGGGCTCGCGGTCGTGGGACTACGCCTTCGATCTGCGCGTGACCTATGACCGCATCTGCGATGGCGTGGGCGGTGGCGAGCTGCAGCACGGCGACGAGCCGCTGCGCTACGCGATCAATCTCGACGACATTCCCGCCGATCTGTCCGACCTCGCGCTTAATGGCGCCACGGTGCGCGCGCTGGCGCGCATCACACAGTGCACGGGCTTGTTCATTCCGCCGGGGTTTCGCACGCCGCCGCAACGCGATCGCCTGGAAACGCTGCGTGAAGTGTCGGGCATCACCAGCGAGGACTTTCTCGCGCTCAATCTCGCTTATGCCGTGTTCGGTCTGTCGGATCTGGTGCGCGCCAGCGACAAGCTCGGCGCGCGCAATCCTTTCGACAACCGTGGCATCGTCTATCGCGACACCAATTTCGACGCGCGCGTGGCGCGCTACGCGGCCGACCCCTTCGCCGCGCTCGATCTGCGCGCCAGCAGCGACCTGCGCGGCGCGGGTCAAGCGCGCATCGTCGCGCTGACCACCAGCCGCGATCAGCTGGTCGTGCCGCAACATCTGGACTATCTGCGCACGCGTTATCCGTCTTCGCGTCTAAGCGCGGGCTTCGTCACCGAAACCGAAGTCACGCACTGCGGCTTCAACGACGCCGAGTTGAAGGCCGGCTGGAACAGCCTGCGCGCCTGGGTCGGCGGCGGCGCGCAACCGAGCGTGCCCGATCTGGCCGAGCGCTGTCAGTTCGAAGCGCGACAAGGCGCGACTGGTCCCTGCCGCATCGACGCCAATGCCAATCCCGCGCGTCCGGTGCGGCTGCGCGATCGCGATTGGCGCGTGGCGCGCGGTGTTTCCGGCGCCTGGTTCGATCCCTCGCGCGATGGCGAGGGCTTGATCATCGAAAACCTGCCCGGCGCGGGCGACGCGGCGCTCGTCAGCGCCTACACGTATCAAGCCGAAGGCGTGCCCGGCCCCGATCCGCTGTGGATCGTCGGACTGGCCGAGCGTTACGCCAACACGCTGCGCCTGCGCGATGCCTATGTCGCTTCGGGTTCGCGCTTCGACGGCTCGGGATCGTTGAGCTTGCAGCGCTGGGGTCGCTTCGATCTGAGCGTCGACGCTAACGCCGATGGCGCGAGTTCCGGTCTCGCCGGACGTTGGCGCTTCGCGGGCCCCGACGGTTTCGGCACGGGCGAGCGCGCGCTGCGTCGCGTGACCGTGTTCGGCGCCGAGACCGCGCCGACCCTGCCCGCGCCAACGCCGAATGTGCCGATCGATCCCGCCGATCCGCCCTTGCCCGTGGTCACGGCGCGCAGCGGCAGTTACGAACTGCAAGGGCGACCCGCGCAAGGCTTGGTGCTGCAACAAGTCGCGCGCGCCAACGGCGGGGTCGTGTCGTATCTGACGTGGTACAGCTTCGATGCCGAGGGCCGGCCGATGTGGATGCTCGGTGTCAGCGAAGGCGCGAGCTTGAGCTTCGATCTGATCGCCACGCGCGGCGCGCGCTTTCTCACGCTCGATCCCGCGCGCGTGATTCGCGAACCCTGGGGCCGGATCACGCTCGAGGCCTCGGCCTGCGCGCTGACCGCGGTCACCTGGCAGGCTAATGATCCGCGTCTGGGCAGTGGTCGCGCGCTGTTGTCGCGACTGTCCGATCCGGTGCGCGCCAGCGGCACGAACTGCCGCTAGCGCGACCGCGAGACTTCAACGGCAATCGTAAGCGGCGAAGCGCTGCTCGCCGTCATGCGGCTCCTCGAGCGCTTGAATGGTGTCGGCGGCGCCGGAACTCGCGGCTTCATTGCGTGCCAGCGATTCCAATTCATCGCGCACCTTGATCGCCTTGCGCTCCACGCCCGCGATCTCGTGCTTGACCGACACGGTGATCGTGGTGTGCAGATCGACGCAACCGCTCAAGTCCTCGCCATGCGCGACGCGGATGCGTTGGCCGCCGGCATCGGGTTCGACCCAGGTGCAGGCGGTCAGGGCGAGACTCAGGCTCAAGGTCAGTAGTTTTTTCATGCGCGCGATCTCTCGTTAGGCGATGGGCCGCACCTTACCTCAACGCACGGGCTTGCCATCGGCGTCGATCACCGCGACCTCGCCGATGTTCAGCGCGCGTAAGGGTGCCTCGATCTTGGCAAGATCGCCCACCACCACCCAGGTCAGCGCCTCGGGATGCAGATGCGCGCTCGCGGCGGCGCGCACGGCGTCGTCGCTCTGCGCTTCGATGCGGGCCTTGAGCGTGCGGATGTAATCGTCCGGACGCGAATAGGTCAGCATCGACGAGATCGCGCCGGCCACCGCGGCCGCGGTTTCGAAGCGACCGGGCAATTCGCGCACGTCGGATTGCTTGACCCGCGCGATCTCCTGCGCGGTCGCGGGCTGCTCGCCAACGAAGCGCGTGAGCTCGGCGCGCAGTTCCGCCACCGACTCCGCGGTCTTGTCGGTCTGCACGGGCGCATAGAGCAAGAACGGCCGCTGATGCAGGGCATCGACCAAGCTGCTGTAGGCGCCATAGGCCCAGTGCTTGCCCTCGCGCAGATTCATGTTGAGCCGCGCCGAGAACATGCCACCGAGCACGGCATTGGCCGTGCCCAGTTCGCGGAAATCCGGCGCTGGCACGCCCGGCACGACGTGGCCGGCCAAGACCAGCGACTGCGGCGAACCCGGCTTATCGATCAAATAAAGACGCGGCTTGGCCGGCAACGCGACATCGGCGATATGCAGCGCGGGCAGCGCCGACGCGGGCGCGCGCCATGAGCCGAAGCGCGCCTCGAGCAGCGGCGTGATCGCGGCCAGCGTGGTGTCGCCGACCACGATCAGGGTCGCGTTGTCGGGACGAATCCAGGTGCGATGAAAGCGCGTCAGATCCTCGCGCGTGATCGCGGCGATCGTGGCCTCGGTGCCCGAACCCGTGAACGGCATGCCATAGGCATGATCGTGACCGTAGAGCAGCGGCGGCAGCAAGCGCAGCGCGATCGAACCGGGATCGGTCTTTTCCTGCGCGATGTCGGACAGCCAGATCTTGCGCACGCGTTCCAGGTCGGCGTCGGGGAAACGCGGCCGCAGCACGGCGTCGGCGAAAAGATCGAGCGAAGGCGCGAGGTTTTCGCTCAAGGCCGACAGCGAAATGTTCGACGTGTCCGTGCCCGCGCCCGCGCCGAAGCCCGCGCCCAGTTCGGCCACGCGCTTGGCGAAACCCAGCGAATCGAACTTGCCCGCGCCTTCGTCGAGCATGCCCATGGTGAAGCTCGCGAGGCCGAGCTTGGCCTGCTCGTCCGAAGCCTGACCGTTGTTGAATTGCAGGCGCAGCTGCACCACTGGCACTTCGTGACGCTCGGCGAGCACAAGCTTGAGGCCATTGGACAAGGTCGCGCGCTGCAGATCGGGAAAACTCAGATCCGGGAATGCCGTCACCGGCGGCACGCCCTGGGTACGATCGACGTCGCTGGCGACGGCCTTGCCTTCGACGAAGGGCAACACCGACAGCGTGTAATCGCCGCGCGCGAGCCAGCGCGCGGTGGTGGCGCGCACGGTTTCGGCGGTGGCTTCGCGCACTTGGCGCAGCGATTCGCGGAAGCAATCGGCGCGACCTTCGAACACCTGACACTCGGCCAGCACATCGGCCTTGCCGCCGAGACCGCCGATGCGCTCGATGCCGCGAATGAAGCCCGCGCGGATCTGCGTCTTGACCTGGGCGAGCTCCTCGGCGTTGGGCCCTTCGGCGATGAACTTCGCGAGTTCCTCGCGCAGCACGGCCTCGGCGCGCGCGGGCTCGACGCCGGTCTTCACGTCGACGTAGAGCAAATACATGCTGCCGAGTTCTTGCGTCTGCACCGAAGCGCCGGCGGCATCGGCGAGTTGGTCCTTGACCACGAGGCGCTGATACAGCCGCGACGTCTTGCCACCGCCGAGCACCTGCGCGCCGATCGCAAGCAGATTGGTCTCGGGGCTGGCGCTCTCGGGCACGTTGTAGGCGATGACGATTCGCGGCTGCGCCACGCGGTCATACATCAGATCGCGCTTGGACGATTCGCGCGGCGCCGGCCAGGCGCCGTGCTTGGTCAGCGGCGGGCCCGGCGGAATGTCGCCGAAATAGCGGCGCGCTTTTTCCTTGGCCGTGGCCACGTCGATGTCGCCGGCCAGCACCAGCACGGCATTGTTGGGGCCGTAGTAGGTCTTGAACCAGGTTTTCACGTCGTCGAGCGACGCGGCGTTCAAGTCTTCCATCGAACCGATCGTGGTCCAGCTGTACGGATGACCCGCCGGATAGCTGCCTTCGAGCAACTGATCCCACATCTTGCCGTAGGGCGCGTTCTCGCCTTCGCGCTTTTCGTTTTGCACCACGCCACGCTGCTCGTCGAGCGTGGCCTGATCGATGGCGCCGAGCAGATGGCCCATGCGATCGGATTCCAACCACAGCGCGCGATCGAGCGCCGTGGTCGGCACGTTCTCGAAATAGTTGGTGCGATCTTGATTGGTGGTGCCGTTCTGATCGGTGACGCCGACGTCCTCGAACGGCTTGAAGAATTCGTCGCGATGATTCTCCGAGCCCTGGAACATCAAGTGCTCGAACAAATGCGCGAAGCCAGTCTTGCCCCGCTGCTCGTCCTTGGAGCCGACGTGATACCAGAGGTTGACCGCGACGATCGGCGCCTTGCGATCCTCGTGCACGATCACCGTCAAGCCGTTGTCGAGACGAAAGGTCTCGTGCGGGATATCGGGCTCGGCCGCGGGCTTGGCGGCGCAGATCATCGAGGTGCTGGCGCAGGCCAGCGCGAGGGCGAATACCGAAGTCCGCATCGATCGTTCCTTTCGCGAGTTCTTCATCGCCTCAGGATACACTGCGCGCATCCGTCGCTTATCGGCCGGAGGTCCCATGCGTCACGTCCTCGTCACCGGCGCCAATCGCGGCATCGGTCTGGAATTGACCCGGCAGTTGCTCGCGCGCGGCGATCGCGTGCTGGCCACGTGTCGCAAGCCGGCGCAGGCTTCGGCCTTGAACAAACTCGCCTTCGCGCATCCGGGCCATCTGCACATCTTGCCGCTCGATGTGAGCAAGCCCGCGTCGATCGCCGAACTCGCGCGCGAAGTGCCGCTGATCACCGAATCGCTCGATGCCGTGATCAACAACGCCGGCGTGCTGCCCGAGGGCGAGCGCTTCGGCGAAATCGACGCGCGCGTGCTCGAAGCGACCTTCGCGACCAATACGGTCGGCCCCGTGCTGGTGACGCAGGCGCTGCTGCCGTTCCTGCGCAAGGGCCAGTCGCCGCGGGTCATGAGCATCAGCTCGATCCTCGGTTCGATCGGCGCGCGCGAAGGCTTCTACACGCCGAGCTATTGCATCAGCAAGGCGGCGTTGAACATGGGCATGCGCTTGCTGAGTTTCGAACTGGCGAAACTCGGCGTGATCGCCTTCGTCGTGCATCCGGGCTGGGTCAAGACCGAGATGGGCGGCGCCGGCGCGCAGGTCGAAGTGGCCGACGCGGCGGCGGGCTTGCTGCGCGTGCTCGATACCGCGACCGCGGCTTCGATCGAGGCGCTGCAGACCTATGACGGCGGCACGCTGCCATGGTGAGCGCGCGCTTTGGCTTGGCGATCGCCTCGCTCTTGCTGATCGCGGACGCGGCGCGCGCGAATGAAGCCGTGCGCTATGAAGGCACGGCCTACGATCTCGATTCCTCGCAGCCCCTGTATCGCGAGTCGCACTTCGTTTCGCGCGCGGCCAATGGCGATGGGCAGCGCGTGGTGTTGTATCGCTGCCTCGATGGTCGCGCCTTCGCGCGCAAGCGCGTGCGTTACCAGGGCCGCGACACCGCGCCGGCGTTCACGATGTACGACCGGCGTCAGGGCTATCGCGAGGGCTTGCGTCGCGATGACCAGTCCCTGGTCGCTTACGCGCGCCGCTCGCGCGGCGAGGCGCCGGAGGAAGCGGTGATCGCCACTGGCGCCGATCTCATCGCCGATGCCGGCTTCGATGATTTCGTGCGTGCGCGCTGGGCCGAGCTCGAGGCCGGCGAAGCCGTGCACTTTCAGTTCCTGGTGCCGAGCAAGCTCGATGTCTTTCATTTCAAGCTCAAGCTCGCCGAGCGGGTCAAGGTTGGCGCGCGCGAGGCCGCGGTGGTGCGCGTGTCGCTGGGCAATTGGTGGGGTTTTCTGTTGCCGCACATCGATGCGGTGTACGCGGATCAGGGCAAGCAGTTGCTGAGCTTCTCGGGCCTGAGCAATGTCCGCGACCTCGACAGCCGCAACTACAACACGCGCATCGAGTTCCCGCTCGATCGCCGCGCCGATCTGGGCCCGGGCGAAATCGACGCGGCCCTGCGCGAACCCCTGACGCCGCGCTGCGAAGGCTGATTCCCCACGGGCGCGACCCTTTGGCGCGCCCGTGCATCTGATCGATACCGGGACAGTGGCTCCCGGCATTTCGATGGAGGGAGAAACGATGTCGATCCGTATCGTCATGCGTCGCGCAGCGTTGGCGCTGACGCTGGCCGGCCTGTGCGCCGGCACCGCGTGGGCCGCCGAAGCCCAGGACCAGACCCGCATCTTCGTGCGCACCGCGCCGGGGCATGTCGAGAAGCTGACCGTCGACGGCGAACTGGCGCCGGGCGAGACGCGCGCGCTGTCGACCGAAGCCGGCGCCGCCGCGACCATCACGCGCACCGACAAGGGCTTGGACCTGCTGATCGCGGGCGAACATTTCGACCTGCCGATGGCGCTGGCCACGATCGAGACCGAGGACGTGAGAGGCGATCTCGGCGCGCTCGGTGATCTCGACGCGCTCGGCGATCTGGGCGAGCCCGGCACGCGGCATCAGCAGCGCATCGTCGTGCACACCAACGATGACAAGGCCACGTCCGAGGACGGCCAGACCGCCAACACGTCGCAGCGCAAGATCGTGATCGTGCGCCGCGCGCATGACGGCGAAGGCGAGCCGACGATGGAAATCGAGACTGCGCTGGGTTCGGCCGCTTCCGGCCTCGAAGATCCCGAAGCGATGCTGCTGTCGGACGCGGGCGCGGGCAAGCGCGTGATCGTGTTGCGCACGATCAAGCACGAGCGGGCCGAAATCGCGCAGTGACCGCGGGTGTCCGGCGACCACGCGGTGTCCGCGCGCGGACATCGCGTCGTCCCCGGACAGAGCCTGATCGCCTGGGCGCGTCGCGCACTCGCCTCGTCGAAGTCGCGAATAGCCAGCGGAATCAGCGCGTTAACTTGCGGTCCCAGGTCTTGTTCGATGTCGCCGGCCGGGCCTGCAACGTTTGGCACGATCGGTGCATCGAAGCCCGCGTAACCCCAAGTCGTGTCAAGGAAGCCGTGTCATGTCAGTCCGTATCCAGATTCAGCGCAGCCTGATTTCCTTCGCCGCGATCGCCCTGGCCGGTGGTCTCGTGCTCGGTCAGGCCGAACGCGTCACGGCCCCGAATGATCTGGCGGTGGTGATCGTGGTCGACGACCCCGCCACGGCCACGGCCGAAGCCCAGGCCACCGAGGCGCCGGAGCGCCACGAGTACGCCACGCGCGCCAACTGGCGCGCCTTGTTGCCCGCCGCCCTGGCGCGTTCGCGCGGCTGATCGCTCTCCCCCGTCGCGCCGTGCCTAAGGATGGGCCGGCGTGACTATCTCTTCCCGTTCGCGCCGCGCGCGCGACAGCGGCGATAATGACGACATGCTGCATGTCGTCCTCTACCAACCCGAGATTCCGCCCAACACCGGCAATGTGATCCGACTGTGCGCCAACACCGGCGCGCGGCTGCATTTGATCGAGCCGATGGGATTCACCCTCGACGATGCGCGCATGCGCCGCGCCGGACTCGACTATCACGAGTTCGCGGCCTTGCGCGTGCATGCCTCGTTCGAGAATTTTCTACGCGACGTCGCGCCCGCGCGCGTGTTCGCGTTCTCCACGCGCGGCACGCGTCGCTACGATCAAGTGCGCTACGCGCTCGACGACGCGCTGGTGTTCGGACCGGAAACGCGCGGCTTGCCGCAAGCCCTGCTCGATACGCTGGGCCCCGAAGCGGGCCTGTGCTTGCCGATGCGACCGCGCAATCGCAGCTTGAATCTTTCCAACGCGGTCGCGGTCGCGGTGTTCGAGGCGTGGCGACAACTCGACTTCGTCGGTTCAGCCGAGTCAGCTAGTTGAACTCGCGCTGAAACTTTCTTGAATCCGCTGTAAATCGAAACCGTCATCGTGACTAGTGGTGTCTTGTCGCGCGACCGCGCCACGGGCGAGCATGCGCCCGGCATTCGGCGAAGACGCGCGCGACGGATCGCGCGCGCCTTCGCATCGAAACCAAACCGGTTCGAGCGCGACACGCGACGCGTAGCGCCTCGCGCCCGCCCGGTGCATCGCTATCACCAACGAGGAGTTCACGATGAAACGCACTATTTGGCTGCTGGCCGCCGCCCTTGCTACGCCGTTCGCGGCCTCGGCCGAGGACAAGTTGAGCTACACCTATCTCGAGGCCGGCTACAGCAGTCTCAATCCGGAATTTGGCGAGCGACTCGATGGCGTCGGCATCGGCGGATCGGCCGCGATCACCGATCACCTGCACGTGTTCGGCGGCTATCAGCGCACCGACAACGATGACTTCGACGTGCGCGGCTATCAGATCGGCTTGGGCTACAACACCGCGATCACCGACAAGGTCGATTTCGTCGGTCGCGTGTCGTATCGCTCGTTCGACGAGGACTTTTTCGACAACGCCAACGGCTATGGCGTCGAGGCCGGCGTGCGCGTGGCCTTCAATCCCCACTTCGAGGGCAGCGCCGGCGTGCGCTACGAGGACATCGACGAGTATCAAGAGACCTCGCTGGTGCTGGGCGCCCAGTACAAGTTCAACGAGCACTGGGGCATCGCGGCGGAGATCGCGGGCAACGGTGACCAGAACTCGTACTTCGTGGGCCCGCGCGTGAGCTTCTGATCGCGACGCTGGACGTTTCACCCTCGGCACCCGGCGTTCGCGCCGGGTGTTTTGCCGCGATCGCGCTCACGCGCGTCGCGGATGCCGCACCTGACCTTCGCCGCGCACGATCCACTTGCGCGTGGTCAGTGATTCCAGGCCCATCGGGCCATAGGCGTGCAGCTTGGTCGTGGAGATGCCGATCTCGGCGCCCAGGCCCAGCTCGCCGCCATCGTTGAAGCGCGAGGACGAATTCCACATCACCGCCGAGGCATCGACCTCGCGCTGAAAGCGCTCGGCGCGCGCGGCGTCCTGGGTGACGATGACCTCGGTGTGCTGCGAACCATGACGCGCGATGTGCGCGATCGCGGCGTCGAAACCATCGACCACGCGCGCGGCCAAAATCAGATCGAGATATTCCGCGTCCCAGTCCGCCTCGGTGGCGATGCGCGCGTCGTGCACGATCGCGCGCGTGCGTTCGCAGCCGCGCAGCTCCACGCCGTGTTCGCGCAAGGTCGCCGCCGCACGCGGCAGGAATTTACGCGCCACGGTTTGATCGATCAACATCGTCTCGAGCGCGTTGCACACGCCCGGTCGCGAGGTCTTGCCGTCGATCAACAAGGCCAGCGCCATGTCGAGATCGGCCGCGGCGTCGACGTACAGATGGCACACGCCCTTGTAATGACGCACGACGGGGATGCGGCTTTCCTGCGCGACGAAACGAATGAGTCCCTCGCCGCCCCGTGGAATCACCAGATCCACGCAATCGTCGAGCTTGAGCAGAGCCAGCAGATCGGCGCGATCGGTCGTGGGCATCAGGCTCGCGGACGCGCGCGGCAAGCCGCTGCTTTCCAGGGCGTCGCCGATCACGGCGGCGAGCGCGCGATTGCTGCGCAGCGCCTCGGAACCGCCGCGCAGGATCGCGGCATTGCCCGATTTCAGGCACAGCGCGGCGGCATCGACGGTCACGTTCGGTCGCGCCTCGTAGATCATCGCGATCACGCCCAGCGGCACGCGCATGCGGCCGATCCTCAAGCCATTGCCGCGCGCGGGCTGCCACTCGATGTGACCGACCGGATCGGGCAGCGCGATGATCTCGCGCACGGCGCGCGCGATGGCCTCGAGGCGCGCGACGTCCAGACGCAGACGATCGACCAGCGCGGGCGCGAGGCCGGCGGCGCGCGCGGCGTCGACATCCTCGGCATTGGCCGCGAGCACCTCGTCGCGACGCGCGATCAAGGCCTCGGCGATGGCGGCTAGCGCGCGATTCTTGGTCTCGCTGTCGGCGCGCGCGAGTTCACGCGCGGCGGCGCGCGCGGCGAGCGCATGGTGGCGGACGGAGGCTTCGGTCATGGATCGATCACGCTGTGCATCGCGATCACGGTAGCGGCGCGCGCGGGCTCACAGCAAGACCAGATCGTCGCGATGGATCACGGTGTCGGCGCCGGGGTAACCGAGCACCGCCTCGATCTCGTGACTGGAACGACCGCGAATCAGGCGTAGTTCCGCCGCGTCGTACTGCGCCACGCCCTTGGCGATGGCGCGCTCGCCCGCGTCGTCGCGACAGGTCACATCGACCGCGTCGCCGGCGCGGAACTGGCCCTGCACGTCGATCACGCCCGGCGGCAGCAGCGAAGCGCCGCGCTCGCGCAAGGCGCGCGCCGCACCGGCATCGATCACCACTATGCCGGAGCTCGCCAGCGCATGACGCATCCAGTGACTCTTGGCGCTGACCGCGGTCTGGGTGCGTTGAAACAAGGTGCCCGGACACTGGCCGCGCGCGAGCGCTTCGAGCGCCGCGTCGCTGCGTCCATTGGCAATGACGGTGACGATGCCGCGCGCCGTGGCCTTTTGCGCGGCCTCGAGTTTGGTGCGCATGCCGCCGGTGCCGATGGCGCTGCCGGCGCCGCCGGCCAGCGCGAAGATCGCATCGTCGACGCGTTCGACTTCGGCGATCAGGCGCGCGCTGGGCACGCGGCGCGGATCGGCGTCGTAGAGGCCGTCGATGTCGGTCAGGATCAGCAGCAGGTCGGCCTCGATCAGCACGGCGACGTGCGCGGCCAGATTGTCGTTGTCGCCGAGCTTCAATTCATCGACGGCGACCGAATCGTTTTCGTTGACGATCGGCAGGGTCGCCAGCGCCAGCAACTCGCGCAGCGTGTTCTTGGCGTTGACGAAGCGACGGCGATTGTTGAGATCGTCATAGGCCAGCAGCACCTGCGCGCAAGGCCAGTCGAACAAGCGCGACCACGCTTCCATCAGCCGCGCCTGGCCCACGGCCGCGAGCGCCTGCTTGACCAGCACCGTGCGCGGCGTGCCCGGCGCGATGCCCAGGGCCGCGCGTCCAGCCGCGACCGCGCCGGAGGACACGAGCACGACCTCGCGACCCTGCGCGCGACTTTGCGCGATGAAGCGCGCGATGCCGAGCAGGTACTGCATCGACAAGGCGCCGCCCTCGGGCGCGATCAGATTGCTGCCGACCTTGATGACGGCGCGTTTCCAGGCGGGCAGATTCATGCGCGCTAGCGTAGCGGCAGCGCGCGGGCGGCGTCATGACGCGTGGTCATGCGCGCTCGCGGCGGGAATTCAGAGCGGCTCGGGATACTCGGGCTTTTGCTCGCGCGCGAGCAGATGCCGCAGGCCTTCGGCCGGCGTGATCGCCTCGGACAGCACGCGCTGCACTTGCTCGGTGATCGGCAGTTCGACGTCATGCGCCTGGCCCAGGCGCATGACCTGGTTGACGGTTTCGACGCTCTCGACCACTTGGCCGATCTCGGCCACGGCCTCGCGCAACCGCTTGCCGCGACCCAGGGCTAGGCCCAGACGCCGATTGCGCGACAGATCGCCCGTGCAGGTCAGCACCAGATCGCCCACGCCGGCCAGGCCCATGATGGTCTCGGGCTTGCCGCCGAGCGCGGCGGCCAGGCGCAGCATTTCGTTGACGCCACGCGTGATCAAACCCGCGCGCGCGTTCAAGCCCAATTGCATGCCATCGGCCACGCCGGTGGCGACGGCGAGCACATTCTTCATCGCGCCACCGAGTTCGGCGCCAATCACGTCATTGCCGGTGTAGGCGCGGAACTTCGGCGAGTGCAGCAACTGCGCCACGCGCTGCGCGAAGCGCTCGGAATCGGAATGCACGGTCACCGCGGTCGGCAGACCCAGCGCGACTTCCTTGGCGAACGACGGCCCGGTGACGATGGCGAGTTCGGTGCCCGGCGGCAGCAGATCGGCCGCGACTTCATGCAGGAAACGACCCGAGGCCGGATCGAAACCCTTGGTCGCCCACGCCACGCCGACGCCCGCGCGCAAGTGCGGCACGATCTCGGCCACGACCTTGGCGAAGGCGTGACTGGGCGTGACCACCAGCACCACGTCGGCGTCGCGCACGGCCTCGACGAGGTCGGCGCTGAGCGCGAGCGTGGCTGGAAACTCCGCGTCGGGCAGGTATTTCTGATTGCGTCGCGTCGCGGCCATGGCCGCCAACTGGTCGCGATCGCGGCCCCACAGGGTCGTGATCGCGCCATTGCGCGCCAACAGCACCGCCAGGGCCGTGCCCCAGGAACCGGCGCCTAGAACCGCGACGCGTTCGGCCGATTTCATCGGCGCGCCCGGATCAGGCGTTGGCCACGGCGCCTTCGCTGCGACGACGCATTTGATCGGCGTAGAGCTGATCGAAGTTGATCGGCTGCAGCACGAACGGCGGGAAGCCGCCTTGCATGATCAGGTCCGAGATCAACGAACGCGCGTAGGGGAACAGCGTGTTGGGGCAATACGTGGCGAGCACGGCCTGCAGATCGTTCTGCTCGAAGCCGGTCATGCCGAACACGCCGGCCTGCTGCACTTCGGCCAAGTAGGCGGTGCGCTCGCCGATCTTGCAGGTCACGGTGACAGTGAGAACGACTTCATAAACGTTCTCGGCGAAGTTCGACACCTTCTGCGACAGATTCAGCTGCACCTGCGGCTGACCTTGTTCTTGGAAGATCGCCGGCGCATTGGGCACTTCGAAGGAAGCGTCCTTGACGTAGAGCTTTTGCACCGCGAGGGTGGGTTGCGCGGTGGCGCCGTTGCTGGTCTCGGCCATGGGTGACTCCGGAAGACGGTTGACAAAAAAGGGCGCGGATTATCCCACGCCCCGGGCGATCGTGCGAGTTGTGCGGCCACCTCGGCGCCAATTCAAGCCCGGGTCGGCGCGCGTCGCGATGGCGCGAAGTTGATCTCGGACAAGAACCGCGCGGTCGCGGGCGCGCATACTGTGCTGGGAAAAACTTGCCAGGAGGGTCTATGTACAAGCGCATCCTGCTCGCCATCGATGGCTCGGATCTCGCCCGTCACGCCGCGCAGCATGGCCTGAAATTGGCCAAGTCGGTCGGCGCGCGCGTCATCGCGGTCTACGCCTCGCCGCCGTTCGAAACGCCGGCCGGTTTCGAATTCGTGCCGGCGCCCTTGTTGCCATTCGAGGTTTACGAAGAAGGCGTCAACGCCGCCGCCAAGCGCAATCTCGGTCAAGTCGCCACGGCGGCAAAGAAGCTCGAGGTGCCGTGCAAGCTCATGCACGTGCGCGCGCTGGCGCCGGACAAGGCCGTGGTCGACGTCGCGCGCAAGGAAAAATGCGATCTGATCGTGGTCGGTTCGCACGGCTACGGCAGCGCGCGGCAATTGCTGCTGGGATCGACCAGCACGCGCATCCTGGCCCATTGCGACATCCCGGTGCTCGTGCACCGCGAAAAGCACAAGGCTTGATCGCCCACGCGCGGTCCGGCGCTGGCCGGACCGCGCCGTGCGCTTATTCGAAGCCGTTGGCGAACACCGTGTCGGCCGCGCCGGCCGCGGTGATGCAACTGGGCACGTTGGCCGCGATACGCGAGTTCAACACCGTGATCTGCACCGGGTGAAACGCCAGCGTCACCGAGCCGCAGGTCGTGCCACCGGGCGACTGCAAATGGCAGTAGCTCATCAAGGTCCGACCCGAAGCGGACGCGGGGCACGCCTGCGTGCCGCCAAAGCAACCCAGGCCCGATTCGCCGGTGAAGCAGGCATCGAGCGTGTTGGTGCTGGCCGGCTGCGTGCCCGTTTGCGAAGTGCAGTGCGTGTGCGCCAGGCCGAAGTTGTGACCGAGCTCGTGCGCGACCACCTGGACATCGGTCGAACCGGTCGAGCCCGAGAACTTGAACACCTGACTCACGCTATACGCGCCGCCAACACCGCTGCGTTGCGTGCAGTAGTTGCCCGAATCGAGCAACCACGCGATGCCCGACGAGGAGAACTGGCTCGACGACTTGCCCGAGATCAGCATCGCCAGCACGCGCGAGGTACCCGCCTGATTGGCCGACCAGTGATTGCCAAACTCCACCAACTGCGCCTGCGTGGCCGAGGTGTCGTTGTTATTGAACGGATCGGGCGTGGTGCTCACGCGCAGGAAGGTCGTGCCCTGCACCAAGGTCAGGTCGACGTCATTGGTGTAGATCGCGTTCATGGCCGTGAACAACTGACCGAAATAGGTCGTGGCCGAGGTCGTGTTGTTGCTGAACTTCTGCAGCATCAACTCGTTGTCGGTATCGACCGCGATCACCGCCTGGCGCGAACCGCCGGCCACGGCCTTGCTGAGACCCGGCAAGGTTTCCTGCGCGAGCACGCCGAGTTCGCGCGAGGTCGCGAGCGAACCGCCGCACATGAACTGCGTCTCGCGGCCCTTGGGCACGAGCGAGCGCGTGTCGATCACGTCCAGATCCAGGCCTTGCTTGCCGGACTGGCCGCGCAATTCATACGTGCCTTCTTCATTGATCAAGGTGCCCTGCACCTGACGACCATCGGGCGACACGCCAAACCCCAGCATCGCCGCGCCGGCGCCGCGCTGCGCGACGTAGTAGCGCCAATCACTGCGCGGCACTTCGCGCTGGCCCTTGTCATCGATCACGTAGATGCGCGCGTCGGGCGCGTAGATCTCGATGCGCTTGACCTTCAAGGCCTCGGCGCGGTTCTTCGCCACCGGCACGGCCGAGAGTTCGGTCTGTTGGCCCGGCGCCAGGCGCGTCAGCGCGCGCAATTCATCGTTGCTCAAGCGGAAACCGTCGGCGGCCCACGCGGTCTGCGCGGCCAGGGACAGTCCCAGGATCCACAGGGTCTTGCTCATATTGTCTTCCCCACCCTACCAAGACATCAGTGTAGGCCCGGCCGCGATAGCCGTTCGTGAAACAACGCCGAAAGCGCGGGTCTCGAAACAATGCGACGCGCGCGGGTCGATCGCGACAGGGCAATTTTCAAGACCGGCGACCCCGAGGTTTGCACCACATCGGGGCTTTAGTTTTCAAAGGCATGGCTACAATGCCCCAGGATCGGGCCAGCAAGAGCCCGGCGCCGACTTTGCGTGGAGGGAACAATGAACCAGATGCAGGACATCCTCGATCAGGATCTCGATCCGGTCGAAACCCGGGAATGGATCGAAGCCCTGACCGCCGTGATCGGCGCCGACGGCCCCGAGCGCGCGCACTATCTGCTCGAGCGCATGGTCGACGAAACGCGTCGCGCCGGCGGACACATTCCCTTCCAGCCGACCACGGCTTACGTCAACACCATTCCGCCGCATCTCGAAGCCAAGATTCCCGGCGACGGTCAGCTGGAATGGAAGATTCGCTGCATCCTGCGCTGGAACGCCATGGCCATGGTCGTGCGCGCCAATCGCAAGCCCGGCGAGCTCGGTGGCCACATCTCGAGCTTCGCTTCCAGCGCCACGCTCTATGACGTGGGCTTCAATCATTTCTGGCGCGCGCCCAGCGCCGCGCATCCGGGCGACCTGCTCTACATCCAAGGTCATTCCAGCCCCGGCGTGTACGCGCGCGCGTTCCTCGAAGGCCGACTGAGCCTGGATCAGATCGACAACTTCCGCATGGAAGTCAGCGGCAAGGGCATTTCCAGCTATCCGCATCCCTGGCTGATGCCGGACTTCTGGCAGACCCCGACCGTGTCCATGGGCCTGGGCCCGATCAGCGCGATCTATCAGGCGCGTTTTTGGAAATACCTCGAGCACCGCGGCCTGATGCCCGAGACCGATCGCAAGGTCTGGTGCTTCATGGGCGACGGCGAATCCGACGAGCCCGAATCGCTGGGCGCGATCTCGCTGGCCGGTCGCGAGCGCCTGGATAATCTGGTGTTCGTGATCAACTGCAACCTCCAGCGCCTCGACGGCCCGGTGCGCGGCAACGGCAAGATCGTGCAGGAACTCGAAGGCGTGTTCCGCGGCGCCGGCTGGAACGTGATCAAGACCGTGTGGGGCTCGTACTGGGATCCGCTGCTCGCGCGCGACGCCAAGGGCGTGCTGCGCCAGCTGATGATGGAAACCGTCGACGGCGAATACCAGAACTGCAAGGCCTTCGGCGGCGCCTACACGCGCGAACATTTCTTCGGCAAGTATCCCGAGACGCGCGACATGGTCGCCAACATGTCCGACGACGACATCTGGCGCCTCAATCGCGGCGGTCACGACCCGCACAAGATCTTCGCCGCCTATAGCTCGGCGATGGCGCACAAGCATCAGCCCACCGTGATCCTGGCCAAGACCGTCAAGGGCTATGGCATGGGCGACTCGGGCGAGGCGCGCAACATCACCCATCAACAAAAGAAGATGGACACGGCGGCGGTGCGCGCCTTCCGTGACCGCTTCAAGCTGCCGATTCCCGACGACAAGCTCGAGGAAGTGCCGTTCTATCACCCGGGCGAGGATTCGCCCGAAGTGAAGTACATGAAGGCGCGCCGCGAAGCCCTGGGCGGCTCGCTGCCGCAGCGTCGTCGTCGCGCCGATGAGTCGCTGCCGGTGCCGGAACTGTCGGTGTTCGAGCGCTTGCTGAAATCCTCCGGCGATCGCGAGATCTCCACCACCATGGCCTTCGTGCAGGCGCTCAACATCGTGCTGCGCGACAAGGCCGTGGGTCCGCGCGCCGTGCCGATCGTCGCCGACGAAGCGCGCACCTTCGGCATGGAAGGCCTGTTCCGTCAGATCGGCATCTACGCGCCGTTCGGTCAGCTCTATCGTCCGGTCGACGCCGATCAATTGATGTACTACCGCGAGGACGCCGCGGGCCAAGTGCTGCAAGAAGGCATCACCGAGGCCGGCGCCATGTGCTCCTGGCTCGCCGCGGCGACGAGCTACAGCACCAACAATCTGCCGATGCTGCCGTTCTTCATCTTCTACTCGATGTTCGGCATGCAGCGCATCGGCGATCTGGCCTGGGCGGCGGGCGACATGCGCGCGCGCGGTTTCCTGCTCGGCGCGACCTCGGGCCGCACCACGCTCAACGGCGAGGGCCTGCAGCACGAGGACGGTCATTCGCATCTGCTCGCGGGCGCCATTCCCAATTGCCGCGCCTACGATCCGACCTTCTCGTTCGAAGTCGCGGTGATCTTGCAAGACGGCATGCGCCGCATGCTCACCGAGCAAGAAGACTGCTACTACTACATCACCCTGATGAACGAGAACTACGCCCATCCGGACATGCCCGAGGGCGCGGCCGAGGGCATCATCAAGGGCATGTATCGCCTCAAGGCCGCCGAGGCCGAAGGCGGCAAGGCCAAGAAGAACGCCGCGCCGCGCGCGCAACTGCTGGGCTCGGGCACGATCCTGCGCGAAGTCATCGCCGCCGCCGAATTGCTGGAGAAAGATTTCGGCGTGAAGTGCGATATCTGGTCCTGCCCCAGCTTCGTCGAACTGCGCCGCGATGGCGCGGATGTGGAGCGCTGGAATCGGTTGCATCCCGAGGACACCGCGCGCAAGAGCTGGGTCGAACAGTGCCTGGCGCCGACTGAAGGCGTCATCGTCGCCGCCACGGATTATGTGCGCGCCTTCGGCGAACAGATCCGCGCTTACGTGCCCAAGGGCCGTCAGTACACCGTGCTCGGCACCGACGGCTTCGGCCGGTCCGACACGCGCGAGAACCTGCGTCGCTTCTTCGAAGTCGACCGCTACTACATCGCCCACGCCACCGTCGCCGCGCTCGCCGAAGAAGGCCAGCTCATGAAGGCGCACGTCAGCAAGGCGATCAAGCTGTACAACATCGATCCGGGCAAGCCCAATCCCGTGACGGTGTGAGGCCAAGACCTCCGCGGCGCCGATGGCGCCGCGGAGGGTTCAGGCCATGCGCGTGGCGAAGCGCAGTTCGCGCGCGAGGACGACGCCAAGTCGCTCACTCGCGCGATCAATGAGTCCCATCAGCCGCGTGCGTTCCTCGTTCGATAGCAGCGTCGGCGTCGTGCTGGCGCGCGCCAGCTGCCAACGCAATTCCGCGCGCTGGGCAGCGGTGACTTGCTTGTCGTGCGAATCGACCTGCGTCAGCACCAGTCGCAGCGCGCGCCAAGGCGATCCCGCGTTGAGATAAGGCCGCAGGATGGACCAGGCCGCCTCGTCCGACCGCGCGAGCCAGTCGAGGATGTCGGCGTCAGCCAATTCGATGCCTCGACGCGCGGCCATGCCGAGAACCACGCGAAGTTCCGATCTCGACCAAGAGGCCAGCGGTCGTTCGCGCCAAAACACGTCGTCGAGCGCGCCGAGGCGATCCAGCGCCTTCATCGCCAGCGCGCGGATTCTCGCGCCATCGGCATGCAAGAAAGGCTTCAGGCGTTCGGCATCACGGGCATCACCGTGCTCGCAAAGACCGAGAAATGCGCCACTGACGTGGGACTTCGCGCCGCGGTCGAGACGTTCGCGCCAGACTTCGAGCACATCCGCGCCGAAGATGGCACGCCAGTGAAAGCGCGCCAAGTCGCGCAGGGCCCGCGCAGGGGAATCGAGCAAGGTCAGGAAATCCTCGCGCGTGACGCGACCCGCCGCGATGCGCGACCGCCATGCGTGGATGCGCACCGACACGAGCTTGCTGCGCACGGCGAGGTCGATCAAGGCATCGGCGCTTGACGAGCCTCGCGCGGTCACCAGCGCCAACGCGGCGTGCGCGAGGGGTACGTCCGCTCGACGCAACGCGATCTCGCAGGCCCGCTCGACCCCGTCGGCATCGGCGCGGACGATGAGATCGAGGACGACCACCGACGCGGGCACGCCATCGCGCAGCGCCTGCCAGCGATGCTCGCGATGGCGTGGCGCGAGAAGTTCCGCGGCGACCCAACGCGCCGCGTCCGAGTCGACATAGCGCTTGGCATCGCCCAGTCGCGACAGCAAGTCCAGCATGCCGAACAACTGCGCGCCGTCGCCCGCTCGCAGACGCAGGTCGAGCGCGACACGCGCGGCCGCGGCCACCGCGGGCACCCAATCCGCGCAGCGCATCAGAATGCCGGCCAAGCTCAGCGCATCGCGCGCCTTCGCGGCTTGCGTCAAGGCCGCTTGTCGCGTGTACCCGTTGTGATGGCAGAGCGCGTGAAAGAGACAAGCATCGCGATCTTCCGCCGCGACTCGGGTGAATGCCTGCGCGTCGACGACGGCTGCCGTCGCCTTGATCCCATCGGCATGAGGGTAGGCGACGCAGTAGGCCGCGGTCCGGAGCCGTTGATCCACGGTCATCAGGCGCGCTTTTGGAAGTCGGCGCAAGACAACGAGCGTGTCGTCGTCCGGCCGCAATCGCCGCGCGTGGCCGAGGGCGCCGCGGAGCGCGTCTTTCCAGGTCAGCGGGGCATTCATCGCGGCGTGTTTACTCGGGCGCGGTTCGTGCTCGAGTATCGAGGGCATGACGTGAAGTGACAAGCGCGCGCCGCGCGACTTTCGCGCCCGCCGGCTCGATCCTTGGAAATGCGCTCGCCAAGCGCGTCCGCGCTTGCCGATTCGCGATTCAGCGATTCGACGTTCGCGCGCTGCTCTCGAAGAACGCCCACATCATCTCCGTCGCCGAGAACGCGCTCGAGCCTCGGCCATTGCCGCGCGGCTTGCTGCCACCGGGCCAGGAGTGGCCGCCGTCGGGGGTGACGCAGAGTTTGATGCGCGTGTCATCGCGACATGACGAGTACTCGTCGCAGTACGCGCCTTCGTGCTCGAACACGCGCTGGGGCGGCGCGGCGCAGCCATTCATGCCGACCCATTTCGCGATCGAGTCGGGCACGGCGACGAAGTCGGTGACGGCCGGTGAGTCGCGACCCGCGCCGCCGTCGAATTTTTCCAGCGGATCGTCCTTGGCGTGGATGTGCAGCACCGAGACCGGTCGCGCGGGCTCGCAATCGCGCGTGTTGTCGGTGCCGGCGACGGCGGCGATGGCGGTGAAGGTGTCGCTCATCTCGCACGCGAGGCGATAGGCCATCATCGCGCCATTGGACATGCCGTTGGCGTAGATGCGTCGCGGATCGACGTTCACTTGGCGACGCAGATGCCCGAGCAGGGCGCGGATGAAACCGACATCGTCGATGTCCTGATCGCGCGCTTGGCCGCAGCAGCGACCAGCGTTCCAGGTCGCGAACTTGCCCGAGGCCAGCGCGCTGTAGCCGTTGGGAAACACCACGACGTAACCGGCGCGATCGGCTTGCGAGATCTGGTGGTAGTAGGCCTCCTTGGCTTGAATGTCCATGTTGCCGCCACCGCCATGCAGGGCCAGCACCACGGCCGTGGCGCGCTGGGGCGAGTAGCTGGCGGGCACGTGCACGCGGTAGTAGCGCGGCAATCCATCGTGCGTGAAGACGAAGGTGTAGTCGCCGGCACGCGTGATCGGCGTGTCGACATCGGCGTCGGCCTGGGGCGCGGGTTGCGCGCGCGCGCGTTCGCGCAGACGCTCGCGCAAGCGTTCGCGGAAAGCGCCGCAGTGCGCGTCATGCGGCCAAGGGCCGAGACTCGCCAACGCGGCTACTGAGATCAACCCCGTGATGATCGCCGTGATGATGCGTCGCATGCTTGTCCTCGATGCGCGGATTCGACGTGGCCGAAAGCCTGGCCCGAGCCATTCAACGCGCCATCGCCGTCGCCGTTGACCCTCGCCGAGCAGCCACCGGCGGCGTGAACTCGCGTAGGATGCGCGACGGCCGACCGCGGGGGCGCGGTCCAGGGAGATGGGGATGTTGACGACGATGTTTCGCGCCACGGAGCTGGCGCGCCTGCTGGCGCTGGGCCTGGCGCTGTACGGCGCGTTCGATGTCGCGAACGCGACCGAGGGCGCCGACGCCGAGACCGACAATCCCGCCAAGGCCGCCTTCGAGGCCGCGCGCGCCAAGGCCGCCTCGCGCGCGCCGTTGGCGCCGTTGCATGCCACGCCTTGCGTCAACGGCATGGCCGCGGGCTTTCCGTGCTCGAACATCGACCTGCTGGCCTTCGTGCCGGTGAGCGATTCGGGCTCGAGTTCGACCAATAGCCTGTGGGGCTGGACCGATCCGACCACGCAGATCGAATACGCGCTGCTGGGCACCAACAACGGCACGGCGTTCTACGATCTGTCCACGCCCGACCACCCGCGTTATCTCGGCAAGTTGCCCACGCACACCGGCAGTTCGGTCTGGCGCGACGTGCGCGTGTACGCCGATCACGCCTACATCGTCAGCGACAACAACGGCGCGCACGGCATGCAGATTTTTGATCTGCGCCTGCTGCGCGGCGTAACCACGCCGCAAACCTTCAGCGAGACCGCGTACTACGGCAGCTTCGGCAAGGGCCACACGATCGCGATCAACGAGGACACGGGCTACGCCTACATCGCCGGCAGCAATCGCTGCCCCGCGCCGACCAACACGGGCGCGATCTACATGATCGACATCCGCTCGCCCGAGAGTCCGGTCGAAGCCGGCTGCAATACCACCGGCGGCTACACGCACGAGACACAGTGCTGGATCTACCACGGCCCCGACACCGCGCACGTGGGCAAGGAGATCTGCGTCAATTCCAACGGCTCCAGCGGCCGCGTGGCCATCGTCGACGTCACCAACAAGCCGACGGTGACGACACTGTCGTCGACGGGCTATGCCGGCAGCCGCTACACGCATCAGGGCTGGTTGACCGACGATCATCGGTATCTGTTGGTCAACGACGAACTCGACGAGAGCAACTTCGGCCATAACGCGCGCACCTACGTGTGGGACGTGAGCAATCTCGACGCGCCCGTGCTCGTGGGCTATCACCAGCACGCGCTGCCGGTGATCGATCACAATCTCTACGTGCACGGTCAGTACGTGTATCAGTCCGACTACGAGGCCGGCCTGCGCATTCTGCGCATGGACAATCTCTCGCAGGCCGCGCTGACCGAGGTCGCTTACTTCGACACGTATCCCGCCAGCAATCAGGCCGAATTCAACGGCACCTGGAACAACTATCGCTTTCCCGGCAGCGGCATCGTGATCGTGACCGGCATCGACGAAGGCCTGTTCGTGCTCGAGCCGCAACTGTGCTCGCCGCCGTCCGCGCCGACCACGCCACTGGCCACGGCCGGCGGCGATGGCGTGATCAATCTGTCGTGGACGGGTTCGGGCAATGCCAGTTCGCGTTACGCGGTCGAGCGCGCGCAGGGCGGTTGCGGCGGCGCGTTCACGCGCATCGCGTCGGGCTTGAGCGCGACGAGTCTGGTCGATACGCCGGTGTCGGGCATGGTCACGTATGGCTATCGCGTGAGCGAGACCGATGCCGCGGGTCAGTGCAGCTCCGAAGCCTCGAGCTGCGTCGAAGCCACGACCACCGGCGCCTGCACCGCGCCACCGACCTTCACCGGCCTCGCGGGCGCGAACAGCACGGGCATGGCCCTGTGTCAGATCGGTCTCTACTGGCCCGAGGCGAACGCGGCGTGCGGCGGCCCGAGTCGTTACGCGGTGCATCGCTCGACCACCGCGGGCTTCACGCCCGATGCGAGCAATCTGATCGCCTCGGATCTCTCGTCGCTGAACTACATCGATTCCGGTCTGACGTACAACACACTGCAGTACTACGTGGTGCGCGCCACTGACGGCTCGAATCTCGCGCAGGAAGGCAATCGCATCGAGCTGGCGGCGATCGCCGATGGTCCGCCCGTCGATGGCACGTTCCAGTCGGGCGCCGAACCGGGCCAGTCCTTGTTCGATACCTCGGCGCCTTTGCGCGCGGCCGAGCAGCCACTAGCGCCGCAGCACGCGGGCTGGCACACGTCGATGTCGCGCCTGCATGGCGGCACGCGCAGTTTCTGGTCGACGACGGCCAATAATCTCTGCGTGTCGCTGGTGTCGCCAAACCTCACGCTCACCGCCGCGCAGACCTCGACGCTGTCGTTCTGGACCGCTTGGGACACGCAGGCCGGCGTCGATGGCGGCGTGGTCGAGATCTCCAACGACAATGGCGCCACGTGGACGCGACTGACGCCGGTCGGTGGTTATCCGAACGCGATCTCCGGCGGCGGCACGCTGTGCGGCATCGCGCCGGGCCAAGGCGCGTTCAGCGCGGGCGCGCAGCTGACGTGGTCCAACCGCACGATCAATCTCAGCGCCTATGCGGGTCAGACCGTGCAAGTGCGCTGGCTGTATCGCTCCGACGCGGCGACCTCGGGCGAAGGCTGGTTCATCGACGACATCGCGGTGACGCATGCGCAGGTGCCGGGGCCTTGCGTGAGCGCGTTGCCCGAAGCAGTGTTCGCCAACGGCTTCGAGTGACCGCGTGACGCGGCGACGCGCGCGGCAATCGCGCGCGTCTCGGGCTGGATCCGGCCAAGCACTGACGATGAGGCGGAACGCGCGCGGTTCGGTCGCGGCGCCGAAGTGTTCGGTTGTGTGTACGGTTGCGGACAGGCGATGCCCGAGGGCGTCGTGGACGACGCGATCGAGGGACGGGCCCGGTTATTGCGCGTGATTCGAGCGCGCGGCTTCGGGGTCTGAATTGCTTCCTGCGATCAAGGCCTTGCGCTTCTCGACGACGCCTTCAGCGCGACAATTCCCGCGCATCGGCGTCGCGATCGGCGCGGACTGGGCACATGGCACGTCATTTGCTGATCCGAACCCGCCGCGCGTCGCGGCACGTGGTGGGAGCGAGCGATGTCCTGGATGTTCGAAGGCTTGAAGGCCTTGCGCGCGGTGATCGGTCGACCGGGTTACAGCGCCCTGGTCGTGCTGTCGCTGGGCCTGGGTTTCGCCGCCGCGCTCGCGATTCTTTCGGTCGCCGATACCGTGCTGCTGCGGCCCCTGCCCTACGCGGCGGCCGAGCGTCTGGTGGCCGTGCGCGAAGTCGATGCGCAAGGCACGGCGATGCGCCTAGCCGAACCCAACTTCAAGGACGTCGCCACGGGCTTGCACGGTATCGAGGCGATCGCGCAGTACGCGGGTGGGACTGATCTCGTCACCAGTGGCAATCGCAGTTTTCGCGGTGACGTGCAGGTCGTGTCGACGAATCTGTTCGACGTGCTCGGCGTGGCGCCGGCGATTGGCCGCGCGTTCGATCGCGGCGCGGGCGCCGATGCGCGCGTGGCCGTGGTCAGCGATGCGTTCTGGCGCGAGGTGCTAGGCGGCGAGCGCGATCTGTCGCGTCTAACGATCGATACCTTTGGTTTTCGCCTGCAAGTGGTTGGCGTGATGCCACCCGCGTTCGGTTTTCCCGATCGCACCAGTGTCTGGCTGCCACGCGACATGCTGCCCGAGGAACGCTCGCGCAGCGCGCACAACTGGAACGCGATCGCGCGCGTGGCGCCGAACGTGGACCTGACGCAGCTGCGCGCCGACGCGGGCGCGCTCGGCGCGCGACTCAAAGCGCAGTACGGCCGCGACATCGACGCCACCGCCTTCGACCTCACGCCCCTGCACGAGATGATGACCGGCGCGGTGCGCGCGCCGCTGGCCTTGCTCGGCGTCGGCGCCGCGTTCCTGCTGCTGATCGCGACGGTCAATGTCGCCAACCTCACGCTGGCGCGCGCCATCGGTCGACGCAAGGAATGGGCGGTGCGACGCGCCTTGGGCGCGGCGCGCGGGCGACTCGCGTTACAGACGATGCTGGAAAGCCTGGTGCTGACCGCGATCGCGCTGGCCTTGGGCCTTGTGCTGGCGCAAGTGTGTCTGGATGCGCTGGTGCAATTCGCCGGCGCGCAACTGCCGCGCGCGCAAGAACTGGGCTTCAACGGTCGCGTGACCGGCGCTATCGGCGTGCTCTCCGCTCTGATCGCGATGGGCCTCGGTTTGTTGCCGCACTTCGGCGCGACGGGACTCGCGGAGAATCTGCAAGCGCAGGGCCGCGGCACGACCTTGAACCGCGGCGGCGTGCGCGCGCGTTCGGCCTTGCTGGTCGCGCAGACGGCGTTGACCGTGCTGTTGCTGGTTACCGTGGGCTTGTTGGGTCGGAGCTTCTTGCGCCTGCTGGCAGTCGATCCGGGCTTTCGCACGGAGTCGGCCATCGCGCTCGATCTGACTCTGCCCTCGCCCGCCGATGCCGACGCCGCCGCGGCGATGGCGCGTCGTTATGAGACCTTGATCAACCGCCTTGGCGCGATGCCCGGCATCAGCGCGGTCGGTGGCGTGTCCGCGTTGCCGCTGACCGACACCGGCTTCAACGGCGCGTTCTGGGATGGCGCCGCGCTGCCCTCGTTCGAAGGCATCACCAGTCCGCCGCCCAGTCTCGGCTATGCCGAGTATCGCGTCGCGAGTGCCGGTTACTTCGACGCGATCGGCATTCCGCTGCTCAGTGGCCGTGCCTTCGATGATCGCGATCAGGCGCAAGCGCCACACGTGGCCGTGATCAGCGCGGCGTTGGCGCGCTCGGTGTGGAAGGATCGCGATCCGATCGGCCAGTCGATTCAGTACGGCAACATGGATGGCGATATGCGTTTGATCACCATTGTCGGCGTGGTCGGCGATGTGCGCGATGCCGGGCTCGATCAGAACGTGCGCGGCACGGTGTATGTGAATCTCGCGCAGCGGCCGCGCGCGGCGGCGAACCTCAGTGTGGTGGTGCGCGGCGCGCTGGCGCCCGAAGCACTGCTCGCGAACGCGCGCGCGGAACTGCAGCGCATCGAACCCGAGTTGCCGGTGGCCTATCGCACGCTCGATCAGGTCTACGCGTCTTCGCTGGCGCTGCGTCGTTTCAGTCTGCAATTGCTCGGGGCCTTCGGCGCCTTGGCGTTGGCGCTGGCCTTGAGTGGCATCTATGGCCTGATGGCCTTCGCGGTGAGCGAACGCCGCGCGGAGTTCTCGCTGCGCATGGCGCTGGGCGGTTCGCGCGCGCAGATTCGCCAAATGGTGTTGCGTCAAGGCTTGCGCTTGACCTTGATGGGCTTGGTGCTGGGCGCGATCGTGGCGGTCTCGGCCTCGCGCGTGTTGCAGAGTCTGCTGTTCGGGATCGAAGCCAGCGATCCGGTGACCTTCGCCCTGGTCGGTGCCGTACTGATCGTGTTGAGCCTAGCGGCGTGCAGCGGTCCGGCGTGGCGCGCCGCGCGCAGCGATCCGCGAGCGACGTTGTCGTAGTTCGCGCGCGACGCGTGACGCGTCGATGCGCGAGATCTCACTCGGGCTTGCGGCCCCAGTGAATGGCGACGATGCCCAGCGACAGTCGCGCGTAACGCACGTCGACGAAGCCGTGCGCGCGCATTTCGTCCGCGAGTTCCGGCGCGCCGGGAAACTCGCGAACGCCGCGCAGCAAATAGGCATAGGCCGAGCCATCGCCACCGGTCGCGATGAAGCCCAACACGGGCATGACCAGACGCATGTATGTCAGGTACAGGCTTTGCGCCCAAGCCCAGGGCATGCGCGACGCCTCCAGCGCGATGAAGCACCCGCCCGGCCGCAGTACGCGCAGGACTTGGCGCCACGCGCGCTCGCGATCGCAGATCTTCAAGCCCAGCGACATCGTGCACAGGTCGATGCTGGCCTCGGCGATGTCGGCGAGATCGTGGGCATCGAGCACCTGGAAGCGCAGATGACCGTCGAGCGCGCGCTTGGCATCCGCGCGGCGACGCGCGACCGCGAGCATGCGCGGACAAAGGTCCGAGGCGATCAACCGTTGATCCTCGCGCAAGGGCTGGGTATCGGCCACGCGCAGAATCACATCGCCCGTGCCGGCGGCGATATCGAGCAAGTTCGTCCAAGGATGCTCGGCGATCGCGCGCGCCATGCGCCGTTTCCACCAGCGATGGATGCCGAGGCTGAAGAGATCGCACAACACGTCGTAACGCCCGGCGATGCGCGAGAAGACATCGTCGCGCGCCCCGGAGAACTCGGCGGCATTGGCCGAGCGCTCGGATGGCGTGGTGTTCACGACCCCGCCTTGCGCTTGCGCATCGCGCGCGATTCGCGCTTGAGCGGCGCGCCGACCGGGCAGATCTCAAAGGCGAAGCCCGTGAGCGTGTTGACCAGATTGTCGCGATTGAGCTTGTAGTAGACGAATTGTCCGCGCCGCTCCGCGCTGACCAGCTCCGCGTTCTCCAGCACCGAAAGATGACGCGAGATCGCCGGCGCGCTCATCTCGAAGCGCGCGGCCAATTCCGACGTGGTCAATTCCACCTCGGACAGATAGGCCAGGATCTGCCGCCGCGGCCGCGAAGCCAGGGCATCGAAAGTTCTGTCGAGTTTCATCGCTTGCACGATTAACGAATTGGTTAATATGTTGCGCGTCGGGCGAACCGGCGTCAAGCCGCTCGCCAACGACTACAGTCCCCGCCGCGATTGTTCTAGATTGCGGACTCACGGCAACTCGACCGTCGGGAGTGTTCGCATGCGCGCCATTGTCGCCCTTGTGCTGGTGTGTGCCTTTTCGATCGCGCCCGCGCGCGCCGACGACAAGGCTTTAATCCACGCGCGTGAGTTGCTCGCGCATACGCTGCTGATCGATGGCCACAACGATCTTCCTTGGGCCGTGCGCGAATTTGGCGCGGCGCCGGGCGATGTCGAGGTCTACGATTTGCGCAAACCCACGACCGGGCAAACCGATCTCGCGCGGCTGCGCGCGGGCGGTGTCGGTGGTCAGTTCTGGTCGGTGTACATCCCGGGCGAGACCGGCGGTGGTTTCGCGCGCACGCAGTTGGAGCAGATCGAGCTGGCGCGACGGATCATCGCGCGCTATCCCGAGGCCTTGGGCTTCGCGACCAGCGCCGATCAGATCGAGGCCGAGTATCGCGCCGGGCGCATCGCGTCATTGCTGGGCATGGAAGGCGGGCACGCGATCGAGAATTCGCTCGGTGCCTTGCGCGCTTACTACGCGCTCGGCGTGCGCTACATGACCTTGACGCACAACACGCATACCGACTGGGCCGATTCGGCCGCCATGGCGCCGGCGCGTCATCACGGCTTGACCGAGTTCGGTCGCGAAGTGGTGCGCGAGATGAATCGTTTGGGCATGCTCGTCGATCTCGCCCACACCTCGCCCGATACGATGCGCGACGCGCTTGATGTCGCCGAGGCACCGGTGATCTTTTCGCATGCCAACGCGCGCGCGCTGTGCGACGTGCCGCGCAATGTGCCGGACGATGTGTTGAAGCGATTGCCGGCCAATGGCGGCGTGGTGATGGTGACCTTTGTCGCGGGCTTCGTCTCGGCCGATGTGGCGCGCATCACGCAGCCGGCGTTCGGGCAGTTCCAGTTGCGCACGCAAGGCGTGAGTAGCGCGGCCGAGCGCGAGAAGATCTACCAGGAGGTCTTCGGCTCGCTCAAGCTGCCGCGCGTGACCATCGCGCAGGTGGCCGATCACATCGAGCACATTCGTGACGTGGCGGGTGTCGATCACATCGGGCTCGGCGGTGATTTCGACGGCAATTCGCTGTGGCCCGAGGGGCTTTCGGATGTGTCGATGTATCCGAATCTGTTCGCGGAGTTGATTCGCCGCGGCTGGAGCGACGAGGACCTGGCCAAGCTCGCCGGGCGCAATGTGCTTCGCGCCCTGCGCACGGCGGAGGCCGTGTCCGCGCGCTTGAGCGCCACGCGGCCGGCCTCCACCCATCACATCGAGGACTTCGAAGCGACCCCGCGCTGAGCGCGGCGCGCCGTTTCGCCCCGGGTCGGCGGCGGCGACCCGCGGTCGCCGCCGCCGGCCCTTCGGCGCGTGGTCAGTACAGCGGGCGCACGCGGTTGCCCGACACGCTCACGCGATCGCCGCGACGCAGGTCATAGTCGTAAGGCGTCTCGATGGTGCGATAGCCGCCGTGATCCATGCGCACGGTCACGCGGAAGCCGCGCACTTCGCCGCGACGATTCTTCTCGACGCGGTGACCGACCGCGCCGCCGGCGAGCGCGCCGGCCACGGTCGCGGCCTTGCGGCCATCGCCCTTGCCGACTTGATTGCCCAAGGCGCCACCAATCAGGGCGCCGATGACGGTGCCTCCGCCGAGATGGCGATCTTGCGTGTAGGCGCGCTCCACGCGGGCGACGGTGCCGCAACTGTTGCAGTACGCGTCATAGCCGCGATGGCGTGCCTCGGCGCTGGGCGCGGCGAGCGCGCCGGTGAGGGACAGCACCAGGGCGAGGATGATGCTTCGCGCGTGGGTCATGACGTTCTCCTTGTGAACCAGGTGGTGACGACACTCGCAAGCCACATGCCAGGATCGCGTGCTTCGGCCGTCTCGGGTCGAAGGCGTCGCGGCGCGTGACCGGCGTGGCATCACCTTGCGCGAAGCCACATGAATGTCGATTCAATTCGCGCGCGCCACGCGCGCGGATGGGGGATTCGGTTCAAGGAAGTGACGCGGTCGTGGACGGGGGACTTGCGACTTGCCCGGCGCTCGCGCGAAAGTCCACCGCGAACCGCCAGTGCAGGAAACTCTCATGCGTCCGACTACCGCTCCTCGTCTCGCGATGTCATTGCTCATCACCGCGCTGGCGTTGACCGCGTGCGCGCCCGAGCCCGCCGCGCCGGCGGGTCCGCCGCGCAATTCCGTGCAAGCGCAGAAGGATCTCGATGCCTATCACGAACTGGTGCGCGTGGAGAGCTACGCGATCGCCGTGACCATGGGCAACGAGATCCTGCGCAAGCACCCCGGCAGCCCCGCCGCGGCCGAAGTGCAAGCGACGATCGCCGACATCAAGGCCAAGGCCGCGGCGCGCGCCGATAGCGTGCGACTCAAGGCGCTGTGGTCGTATCAAGTCGGTCCGGCGTCGAGCGGCACGCAGAGCACGGCGTCGATCTACAGCACGCAGCCGGGCAGCGAGGCCGAGCGCATTCGCTTGATCCTGCGGCGTCACGATGAGTGGGGCTTCTCGGTGTATCTGTTCGCTGGCGGCGAGGGCTTCGAGTGCCCGGCGCCGTGTCAGCTCGACATGAGCTTCGACGATCAGGCGCCGCAACGCTGGCCGGCGCATCTGCCGGAGACGGGAGAGCCCGCGATCTTCATCGATCGCGATGGCGAATTCGTCGAGCGGCTCAAGACCACGCGTCGCATCACGGTCGATGCCAGGCTCAAGGGCCGCGGCGCCACGCGCATCGTGTTCGATACCGGTGGTTACGAGGACGCGTTGTTCTTGCCCTTGCCGAAGAAGTAATCGCTATCGGGCGAGAACGCCAGCATCCGGGATCGGCGCGGCGCGGTGTCGGACCCGCGGCGAAGCGCCGGATGCTCGAGGTCTCGCGATCGCGCGCCGTGGGCACGGCGCGCGATCGGGTTCATCAGTAGTACGTGTGACGGGCCGAGACCACGGCCGAGATCAAGGTCGTCGGATCGGGCAGCTTGCCGGTGTAGCCGCAAGTCGCCAGTTGCGTGCTGTCGATGAACTTGACCGTGTGATAGCCATTGATGTCGTAACCGAAGCTGTACATGCCGTGGCCGCCGCCGATGAAGCTCGGGTCGACGGCGCCCAGGAAGTCATAGCGACTGAGCGTGGCGAAGCTCGCATCGACCGCGCGATTGAACACCGAGCTCACGACAGCGCGCTCGCGCTTGTCCAGGGCCACGTCGGTGACGGTCAGGCCGAAGCTGCCGCCGAGATCGACGACATTCATGCCCGTGCCGTTCCAGCTCGTGTCGATCGAGCCATCGCTGCGCACGCGCGCCGTGCCTTGCATGCAATAGAGGTCGCCCGTGGTCGGGTCGATGGTCTTGCACGAAGAGCCGGCGATCAGCACCTGATAGTTGGAATACACCGCGACGCGACGGCCGTAGTCCGAATAGCCCAGATCGATCTGGGTGAAGCCCACGGTCGAGGCGCCGAAGGTCGGATCGGGCGAGCCATTGGTGCGCAGGCGCGCGACCACGAAGTCGTAGGGATCGGTCATCGTGATGTCCTTGGTCGTGCGACCGCCCAGCACGATGCGCAGATCCGACAGCACCGCGATGCCGGTGAACCACTCGCGCGAGCGCGGCCCGCCATTGAGCGAGATCACCGCCACGCCGGCCACGCCGAAGCTGGCATCGGGCGCGCCCGTGGGCAGCAGGCGCGCGACCAGGAAATCCTGCTCGCCCGTGGCGGTGTTGCGCGCGCGGCCGGCGATCAAGGGCCGGTTGCGCCACATCGCGATATCGACCACCGCATTGAACGCGCCGGCGGCGATCGTCGCCACGCCACCCACGCCGAACGCCGGATTGAGCACGCCCGAAGTCGAGTAGTTGTAGACCAGCAGATCGTTGCCGGCCGGCACCAGCAGATAGAGCTGGTCCTTGAAGCGCGTGACCTGGGTGTAGTTGTTGGGCGCCACGGCCATGGCGGCGGGCCCGGCGTGACCGCCCACGCCGAAGCCGACGTCGAGCGCGCCGTCGGGCTTGAATTTGGTCAGCACCGGCAGGAGGTTGCCCGCCGTGTTGCTGATGCCGGCGGTGACCCAACTGCCGTCGTCATAGAGCGCGAGGTCATGCGCCTCGTCGCTGTCACCGACCATGTCGAGCGTATAGCCCGGCCCGGTGCCGCCATAGGTGGGATCGAGTTCTCCTGGGGGCGCGGCCATCACGGCCGGCGCGAGCAACAAACCGAGCAACAACTTCCACGTGCGTACTTGCATTGTCGTCTCCCTGAGATCCGGAAATTCGGACCGGACACAGGCTTCAGACGGAAATTGCATTGGCAATCCCTGCAACCTCGGCCCGTCGGGCTCAGTAAGCGTTCAGCGAAATCGGCCCAAGCCATTGATCGGCCGTCGGTGAGGGCCGTGACTACCAGCACGGGCAACATAGTGCGAAGTTAACAATACTGTCGCCATCGCACTAGGTGAGCCCATGGACACCGAAGCCCATCTCAAGAAGTTTCAGAAAGAACTCAGCGCCGGCACGGTGGCCTTGGTGCTGCTGGCGGTGCTGTCCCGCGCGACGCAGCCGATGTACGGCTACCAGATCGCCAAGCAGCTCGAGGATCGCGCCCGCGGCGCGCTGGCCGGCAAGTTGAGCGCCCTGTATCCGGTGCTGCGCAACCTCGAGGCCGGCGGCCTGCTCGACAGCACGGTCGAGCCCTCGGTCAGCGGCCCGCCGCGTCGCTATTACGAAATCACGCCGCAGGGTCGCGCGGTACTCACGCAATGGGTCGACACCTGGTCGGCCACCCGCGATCTGGTCGATGCCGTCTTGGAGGAACCGCAGTCATGAGCGCCATGCCCTTAACCATCGATGCCTATTTGAACCAGGTGCGCGCCGCCCTGAGCGCGGCCGATCCGGCCATGGTCCAGGACGCCTTGTACGACGCCGAGGAATATCTGCGATCCGAAATGGCCGAGCATCCCGAGCTCACCGAGGCGCAGGTGGTCGAGCGTGTCGCCGGCAGCTACGGCTCACCGGAAGAAGTAGCGTCGATCTATCGCGACACCGAATCGCGCGTGTCCGACGCCTTGCGCGCGCCGCCGCCGCGGCCCCGCGGTTCCTTGATCGGTCGCTTCTTCGGCGTGGCGGCCGATCCGCGCACGTATGGCGCGCTGTTCTACATGCTGCTGTCGATGGCCACGGGCACGTTCTACTTCACCGTGGCGACGACCGGCGTGAGCATGTCGGTGGGCCTGGCGATTCTGATCATCGGCATTCCGTTCGTGATCTTGTTCCTGGGCATCGTGCGCGTGCTGTCCCTGGTCGAGGGACGCATCGTCGAGACCATGCTCGGCGTGCGCATGCCGCGTCGGCCGCTGTACGCCAATCGCGGCAAGCCGATTTTCGAGCGCATCAAGGAACTATTCTCCGATCCGCGCACCTGGTCGACCTTGCTGTACATGCTGCTGATGCTGCCGCTGGGCATGATCTACTTCACGATGACAGTGACCTTCCTGAGCGTGGGCCTGGCCCTCACCTTCGCGCCGATCGTGTACGTGTTCGCCGATCGTCGCTATGTGAACGTGTCGGTGGACGATGTCTCGATCGGGTTCATGTATCTGCCGCCGGTGGTGACTCTGCCCTTGCTGCTGCTGTTGGGCGTGCTCCTGACCTTCGCGACCTTGCACTTGGCGCGCGGTGTGGGTTATCTGCACGGCCAGTTGGCCAAGCATCTGCTGGTGAAGTCGGCGCAGTACTGAAGTGCTGCGCGGTGACAGCGACGGCGGCGCGAAAGCGCCGCCGTCGTCGTTTTCACGCTTGCTCGGGCAACTTCTCGCCTGCCGCGCGCAGGGCCTTGGCGATGTAGTCGAACATCGCCATGTCGAGGCCTTGCGCGGCCATCGCGTTGGGATCGGCGCGATAGGCCTGACCGACCTTGCGCGCGATGGTGGCGTCGCCGCCCGAGAAGGCGCTGACTTGCGCCTGCCAGCGACGCGCCAGATCCTGCGCGAAGGGATGATCCGGCGCGGTGCCGGCGTCGATGGCGGTGCGCACTTCGGCGATCAGCAGGCGCCATTCGCGTTGGCTGGCTTCGAGTTGCGCGGGATCGAGCGCGCGCGCGGCGATGGCTTCGCGCTCGGCCGGGGTGAAGGGAACCTTGAGTTGCGTGGTCATGGCGATGCTCTCCAGTAGTTGGGCAATGGGCAATGACGACGCGTCCACGGCGCGCTCGGCCACGGCCTTGAGCCGCGACAGCGCGCGCCGACGTTCGCCCAACTCCGCCTCCAGGCGCGCGATGCGTTGACGCAGCACGCGCGTGGCGGCCTGCGCGTCCTCGCGCAGCAGGATCGCGATCTCGGCCAGACTGAAGCCGCTGTTGCGCAGCAGGACGATCTGCATCAGCGACGCCAGCTCCGCCGCGCCGTAGAGCCGATAGCCCGCGGGCGACAGCGCGGCCGGGCGCAGCAGACCCTTGGCCTGATACAGCCGCAGAGCCTTGGCGCTCAAGCCGGTACGCCGCGCGACTTCGCCGATCTGAAGGAGTTTGCGTTCGGTTCGTGTCATTGCGGCGCGCACTGTCGGGCCTGCCCTTGGGGCAAGGTCAAGCGTCGCATTCGACCACGGAAGCGCGACGCTCGCGAGCGCCGTCGCGATGAGCCCCGCGAGGCGCGACGCGGCGACTCAGCGCGCGAACACGTCCAGCCGTGTTTGATCGATCGACAGCTCGGTGTCGCCGACCACGCCGACGGCGACCACGCAGCGCTTGCCGCCGGCGAGATCGATCCAGCGCGTCTGCGCGCCTTCGGCGATGCGGCTGCGCACGGTCAGGTTCTCGCGATCGCCATTGCCATAGCGCACCCACAAGTGCTCGATCTCGGCCGAGCCGCGCGCGGCGCGCACCATGATCGCTTGCACGCGTGGTTTGCAGGCGACCGAGATCACATCGACATCATTCTCGTGATGCGCCAGGCGCGTCGTGCCCAGCAAGCGTTCGCGCGCTTGGGCGCCGAAGGGCGCGGCGAGCAGCGCGGCCAGGATCAGGGGTACACAGCGCTGAACATTCATGTCAGTCTCCAAGCTCGGCGCGCGAAGCGCCATTGGTGAATCAACGCATGAGGCGTGTCCGCGTTGACGCGGGCACGCCGACGAGTCTCATCGTGAATCAGCCCGTAGGCAATCAGAACTTGCGCGGCATCGTGGCGATGCTGTGCGCGGTGGCGTGCTTCGCCGTGATGGACGCGTGTCTGAAGATCCTGTCGGCGCACTATCCACCGATCCAGGTCGCGGCGCTGCGCGGCATGGCCGGCCTGCCCCTGGTGCTGGGCTGGGCGTGGTGGCGCGGCGCGTTCGGCGAAATGATGCGCGTGCGCTTCAGTCTGCATCTGCTGCGCGGCGCGCTGGCGATCGTGATGCTGCTCGCGTTTTCGTACGGTCTGCGCACATTGCCCTTGTCGGAGGCCTACGCGATCTTCTTCGTCGCGCCCTTGTTGATCACGGCGCTGGCGGTGCCGATCCTGGGCGAGCACGTGGACTGGCGACGCTGGGTCGCGATCGGCGTGGGCATGGCCGGCGTGCTGATCGTGATGCGACCGACCACGCGCGGACTGCTATCGCTCGGTGGCCTCGCGATCATGGCCTCGGCCGCGGGCTACGCGGCGTCGGCGATCAGCGTGCGCGTGCTCGGGCGCAGCGACAGCACGTTCTCGATGGTGTTCTGGATGGTCGTGCTGCTGTCGATCGGCGCGGGTCTGCTGGCCTGGCCGACCTGGATGGCGGTGCGCGCGCAGGATGCGTGGGTGCTCGTTGGCATCGCCGTGTTTGGCACCGCGGGTCAGGTGTGCGTGACCGAGGCGTTTCGTCGCGGCGAAGCCTCGGTGATCGCGCCGTTCGAGTACACGGCCCTGGCCTGGGGCAGCTTGCTCGACTGGCTGCTGTGGCACGTGTTGCCCGAGTCGATGACCTTGATCGGCGCGGCGGTGATCGTGGCCAGCGGCATTTATCTGATCCGGCGCGAGCACGCGCGAGCGCGCCACGCGCCGGAATAGCGCCGACTTATTCGAAGCCGTCGACGAAGACGATGCCGCTGTCGGCCACTTCGTAAGCGCCCAGATCGATCACGCCATTGACCGGCCGCGTCGCCGCCGTGCCCACCGCGATCAGCGCGCGCTGCGGCGGATGACGCGTCGGCGGGAACAGCGTGTTGGGAAAGTCATAATTCGGCGGCGTCGACGTGCTGGTGCCGCCAACATTGAGCAGCGGGCTGTTGGTGCCCGGGCGCAAGTCATAACTCGCCAGGTTGGCGAAGATTGGATCGGTGCCGGTAACCGTGCCGGTCCAGCCCGGCGGCACGAAGGTCGAGCCCGTGTCGATCCAGTTGTGCGAACCGGTGATGCGCGATTGACCGCCGGCCCACACGGCCTCGACTTCGCGAATGATGCGAAGCGCGTCCGAACCTTCGCGCCAGATCACGTTGTTGTGCATCTCGATCGATTCGATGCCATCGAACAAACGAAAGATCGTCGGCGTGTCGCTGGCGCCGCGGCGAATGATGGTGTTGTTGACGAAGCGATAGCGCCCCTGGCTCTGACCCGTGGCATCGCCGCCGCAGCGAAACACCGAGCCGAAGGCGCTGGTGTGCACGATGACATTGCCGACCACGTCGGAATCCTCGCGCGCCTGTTCTTCGGGCACGCCACCGGAAGGATCGGGACCGATCAGCTCGAGCTCGTGGTAATACGCGTCCTCGAGCCAGTTGTAGTAAATCTCGTTGCGCTCGGCGCGGCTCTTGATCAGATTGCCGCCCTCGCCCGTGCTGCCGTACAGACTGTCGTGGACATAGCTGTATTGCAGGCGAAACACCGAACCGGGATGCGCGATCTCGTCGGTGGCCATGTAGATGGCGTGATTGCTGCCACCGGAACCGGCGTTGGCGATTTCGGAATACTCGACCGTGAGCGAACCCGAATCATTGTCCGCGCCCAGGATGCCGTGACGCGGGCAATCGTGGATGTAGGCATCGCGAATCACGATGTCGTGCGCGTGGTGAAAGACGCAGCGAAACGTGTTGTCGGCCTGCGAGCCGATCACTTCGAAGCTTTCGAACACCATGTGATCGGACAGGCGAAACTCGATCGTGTTGGTGCCGCCCACCAGCCGCGGCCGCTGACCGTTGACGCGGATGCCGCGCAGGATCACCGGATTGCCTGCCGCGCCGCCATCTTCCTCGGGCACGACGATATTGCCCGGATAGGTCACGTCGCCCTGCACTTCGACGATGTCGCCCGGCCCCAGGTCGACGTTGTTGAACAAGGCCGTCAGCGTGGTGTTGGGCGCGTGCGAGGGCCCGACCTGATAGGTCGCCGCGCGCGCGCCGAACGACGCCATCGCCAGAATCAAGATCACTCCAATTCGCATCATCGCCCCTCCTGACGGCCCATTGTGCCCGGGGCGGCCCCGCGCCGGATGAGGCTTGGCCCGCAGTTCGAGCCCTGACAGCACGCCTGTCGGTTCCTACAGCTATCGCGCGCGCGCTTGACCCTAGTCAAATTGAAACAACGCCGAGTCGCTACCGTAGTGAACACCGAATTCTCACTGACTCGCGAGGAACCCCGATGAATAAGAAAACTGCGATCGTCGCCGGCCTGGTGCTGGCCCTGGGCGGTATGTGTGGCACGGCTTCGGCTTTCGAGCCGGGCGACTGGTTGGTCAAGGTCGGCGTGCATGCGGTCAACCCGAAGTCCGACAACGGCTCGCTGGCCGGCAACACGCTCGACGCCAGCATCGACACGAACGCGCGTCCGTCGCTGCAGGCCGAATACTTCCTCACCAAGAATTGGGGCGTGGAAGTGCTCGCCGCCGTGCCGTTTCAGCACGATGTCGATTTGAATGGCGTGCATGCCGCGACCATCAAGCATCTGCCGCCGACCGTGTCGGTGCAGTATCACTTCGCGCCCAATGACAAGGTCTCGCCCTTCGTCGGTCTGGGCCTGAACTACACCTGGATCTACAGCGAAGACACCACCGGTCCGCTGGCCGGCACCAAGCTCGGTCTGGACAACTCTTGGGGTCTGGCCGCGCACGCGGGCGTGGACTTCAAGCTCAACAACGGCTGGTATCTGGGCGCGGATCTGCGCTGGATCGACATCGACACCGAGGCGCACGTCAACGGCGCCAGCGTCGGCACGGTCAACGTCGACCCGCTGGCCTACGGCATCTACGTCGGCTTCGTGTTCTGAGATGACTGACCGCGGCGCGCGATCGACGCGCGCCGCGAGGTTCGACCCGAATTGCTCGGCCCGGCGGTGTCTCCACGATCGCCGGGTCGGCTCGATGGCCCCGCGGATCCGGGGCTGGTCGAGGCCGTGACGCCATATCACGGCGCGATCCACGGCGGACGCGGCCCCAGCGCGTCCGCCGATTTTCGTCGGCGCGACACGCGTGGGCCACCGACGCTCAACGCGCGCGCAATCGAAACCGTTCGCGATAGTCCGCCGGCGTCAGCGTGGTGGCGCGCTTGAACAGCTTGCGAAAACTCGACACATCCGAGTAGCCGCAGCGCTCCATGATCTCTTCGAAACTCAAATGCGTCGTCTCGAGCAAGGCCTTGGCGCGCTCCACGCGCAGATGCTGGATGTGCGCCAACGGCGAGGCGCCGTAGTGCGCGCGGAAGTGCCGCAGCAAACTGCGTTCGCTGGTGCCGCAATGCTCGGCCAGGCGCGAGACGCTGATGTCCTGATGCAGCTCCGACTGCAGGAACTTGTCGGCGCGTTCGGTCAGCGAGGTGCGCGGCTGCTGGATCAGGGCCATGCTCATGTACGGCGCCTGGCTCTGACGATCGACGTCGAAGTTCATCATCCGCGACGTCATCAAGGCCAACGAATCGCCGGCGTATTCGCTGATCAGCTTCAAGGCCAGATTCAGCACGGCCGTGGCGCCGCCGGTGGAGATCACCGAATCATCCTCGACCAGCATGCGCTCGGCGTCGAGTTCGACGCGCGGGAAGTGATGGCGAAACGCCGCCGACAACCACCAACTCGTGGTCGCGCGACGGCCATCGAGCAGGCCCGAACACGCCAGCAGGAAAGTCCCGCTGCACGACGCCGCGATACGCACGCCGCGCGCCGACAAGCGCCGCAATAGCGCGATCTCCGGTTCCATCTCGCGCGAGCGGCGCATCAGATCATCGGGACTCGAGTGCATGATGCCGGGCACCAGCAACACGTGCAGATCGTCCGGCGCCGCGACCACGCCCGAGAGTTCCACGTCGCCCGATACCGCCACGCGCGAGCGCTCGCGCGCCGACACGATCAAGGTTTCGAGCTTGGGCGCCGACACCGGATTGCGGATCTCGGCGAGCTTCTGCGCCACGCGCAGCGCGTCGGCGACCGAGGCGATGGACGACAGCATGGTGCCATCCATCGCCAGCACGCCCAGGCGCAAATGGCCGAAGGCCCGGTCGGCGGCCTCAGCCATCGACGAACACCGCGCCGCTGGTGGACGCGATCCAGTCGATCAGTTGCTGCGGCGCATGCACCGTGGGCACCTGACCGGCGGATTCGCCGCAGCCGCGCAGGGCGACCGTCTCGGGGTGACCGGCCGGCAGCGCCAGCGCCGAGGGCGCGCGCAGTTCCGGTCGACCCTGGGCATCGCGCACCAGCATCCACACGCCGTGCGGGATGTCATTGCTGACCGCGCAACGGCTGGTGCTGATGTCGATGTCCTGGCCGTCGAGCGACAGCACTTCCCAGCGACCCGAATGGGTGTGCAGCACGGCGGTGTACTGACCACCGGCGACATAGACCGGCTCATCGTCCGCCGCGATCGCGGCCGTGGCCGAGCCCGCGACCAGCGCCAGCGCGGCAAGCAAGAGACTGCGGGTAAAGCGTTTCATGGCATTGCTCCGTCTGTAGGGGTATGGCCCCTGGGTAGACGTACTTTGCGCGCGCGCTGGGGCAGGGCCCAGTGGCGGAAACGCTATCTTAGTGGTGATTTCGGACTTTGGCGTTCAGGGGCGGGCCGAGCAAAACTCGGCCCCGCCGCCACCGCGAACCCGCGCCTCAGCGCAGGGTGCCCTTGTTGCCCAGATACCAGACGTAGGCAAAGATCGCGATCGACACGCCCCACCCGAATACCGCGCCCACGACCGAACCGACACCGCCGGCGCTCATCATGGTCAGCCAGTCGCGCGCGGCGATCTGCCACAGCAACTGCAGCACGCCCAAGCCCAGGCCCGCCGCATACAGCGGCACGGCGATCTTGCGCAGCAAGAACAAACTGACGGAGCTGACCAAGGCCAGACCCAGACCCACGGCGGTCAAGCCGTAGTCGACGATGTTGAGCTTGTCGTAAAAGCCCGCCTGTTCGGGCGGAAAGGGCACGCGATGCGTCGCCAGCAACCACAGGCCCAGCACGCCAAACAGCAGACCGAGCCAGGTCAGGATGCAGATGATCCACACCAGCACGGGCCGACTCGGCGCCTCGAAGGACTGCGGATCGGCGACTGGCGCCTGCGGCGAGGAATACGGATTCTCGGACATGACCCCTCCCATCACGAAGGGCTTGATCGTGCGCGAGTGGCGCGCGCGCGGCAAGGGGTCTCGCGGGTCAACGCAAAACGCCCTTTCGATCCAGGCCCCAGACGTAACCGTAGATCGCGAACGTCACCGCGACGAGGAAGCATGCTCCCACCATGGCCACCGTGCCAAAGGCCGAAATGACCCAAAGCGCCTTCACGGCGAACAGAATCAGGCCCACGCCCAAGAGGTGCACGTGGTCCCGGCGCGCGAGGAAAAGCTGCACCGAGCCGATCATGGCCATCAGCAAAAACAAAGAGGCCATCAGATAGTCCGCGACATCCCGCTTGACGTAGCCGGTGACTTGCTCGGGCGGAAAGGCAACCCGCTCGGTCGCGAGTAGCCAAATGCCCAGCGCGCCGAACGCCACGAGAGTCCACGACACGCTACAAACGATCCAGACCGCCATCGAACGGCCCGATGCGGGACCTTGCCCGATCACGGCTTCCGCGCGCGACATCAACGATGGTTCGGCCATGGCCATACTCCCCTGTCGGCGCCCATCCTGCGCGCGTCGCTCGAACTCGGCAAGCCGTGATCAGACGCCCGGTCGCTCGGCGCGTTTCAAGGTGACGCGGATCGTGGGTTCGAGGCGCTCGACGCGCGCGCGCAGTTGGGCCTCATCGGCGCCATCGTGATAGAGCACGACGGCGTGGTCCTTCAACGACAGCCCCACGCCATGCACGCCCTCGTGGCCGAGCAAGGCCTCGGCGATGCGCCGCTTGGCCGCCTGCAATTGCTCGCGCGTGGGCTCGCTCATGCGCGACAGTCTACGCGCGCGGCTCGCTCAGACGAAATCGATGTCGAGCGCCTCGAGCACTTCGTCGATCGGCGAGGCGATGCCGTAGTCACCCGCCGGCGGTCCGGCGAAGTACAAGGCCACGGCCTCGAGCTTGCCCTTGCGCAGCACCAGCGAACCCGAGTCGCCGCCCTCGGCGAAACTCTGAAAGCCCGGCGCCACCGTGATGCGCAGTTGATCGACGAAGCCCGCGACCTTGCTGGGATCTTGATGGTCCATGCCGACGACCACGTCCATGGCCAGATCGTCGATCACGCCTTCGGTATATCCCGTGGTGCGACCATGCTTGCGCACGAGAAGCCCTTCGCTCGCGGCGGCCGTGCCCTTGACGCGACCGATCGAGCAGATGCGTTCCAGCGCCTCGATCTTGGCGTCGACGCGCGCGATCGCCGCGTCGACGCGATTGCGACCCTCGGGCCCGAACTTCAGTTTGACGAACCGTCGCAGCGTCGCCACCGCGTCGGCGGCGACGCCACCGTCGAGCGGCCCGGGCTGCAAGATCGCGTCGCCGGCCACGCCCGCGTTGATATTGGCCAGCACGTGATTGTTGCTCAGGATGAAGCGCAGGCCCGCCTCGCTTGCGCGGCGCGACTTGACCAGGCCGGCGCTGGTGCCGGCGGTCACGTCGCGATGCGCCACGCTCACGCCACCGGGCAAAGGACGCAAGCGCTGACGTCGCGACGTGCTGCACGGCGCGGTCGCGCTGAAGTACGCGCGACCGGCCTCGATCACATCGGTGTCGATGCCATCGAGCGTCGGCGGCAAGAGATCCTTCTTGCCCAACCACGACGCCGGCAGCTTCTGTACCACGTAGAAGCGCACGCACATCGGCCCAACGACCCCGCCTTCGCCGAGCTTGCGCCCGACGCCGACCGCATGCACCTGACGCGAGGCGCTCTTCGCCGCCGCCGCGGCGGCGAGAAACAACCCGCCCGGCGCTTGCTTCGGCGAGAACTTCGCGCCCAGCCAACGCCGGGCGGCGACGCGCTTGAGCGCGCGCAGGTCGTCGAGGCTCATGCGCGCGTCACTCCACGCTCAAGCTGATGCGCGCGATCCGCGCGTTCGAATCGGCCAGCGCCGCCGCCGCGGCCGCGACCACCGGCTGCTTGAACGCCGTGCCATCGGCCGCGAGCAATTGCACGGGCCGCAAGGTCACGCGCACCTTGGTCGCATCCCAGCGATTGTCGGCGCGCAGCGCATCGACGAGACCGGTGATGTCGTAGCGCGCGGTCGCGCCGGCATCGTCTTCCGGGCCGTGATGCGGCATCAGGGTGAACAGCGCGAGCGTGCCGACGAAGTGTTCGACCTCGGCGCCATTGGCCTCGGGCGCGGTCGCGTCGGCGGGCAGATTGACGTAGACCTCGTAGCCCGTGCCGTGCGGCTTGTCGTAGCGAATGCCCTCGAGATTGAGGAACAACTGCTGACGACTGGTCGGCGCCGCCGCGGCCGAGATGTGCGGACGCTCGTTCTCGGGCACGGCGATGTCGACATCCACGCGCTCGCCCTTGAGCGTGAGTCCCGACGGCGGCGCGGCGCTGGCGACGATCACGGGCTCGCCCGCTTCGGCCGAGGCCAGGATGATCGGCGGCAGGCGCGGCACGAAGATGAAAGGATCGTCGTCATAGCGATAGCCCAGTTGCGTGACCGTGTTGATGATCTGCGCGCCGGTCATGGTCACGGCCGTGCCGTTCTCGTCGAAGAAAGTGAACTTGGTCTGATACCACACGGTGTCGCTGGTCGGCGGATTGGCGCGACCGCCGCCTTGCGCCAGCCAGCGTTTCCACAGGCGATCGATGTTGGCGTGATGCAGCCAGAAGATCGGATCACGCGCGGCCAGATTCGGATCGCTCATCCAGCCATTGCCGCCGACCGTGACGTGCACGATGTCGTGCGGCTGCCGTTCGATCAAGCCGTGCGGACTGGAAAAATGCACCGCGCCCGGCACGCGCTGACCGCCGAAGCTGTTGCCATTGCCCTGCGGCGTCGAAAAGATCGTGCTCGCGAACGCCACCTGGTACGAGGTCACCGAGGCTGGCATGAAGGCGCCGTTGTTGATGCTCGGACTGCGCTGCGCCACCCACAGCACATTGGTGGTGTTGGCCGGCTGGCGAAAGATCACCGGCAAATTCGCCTGCGCCGGCACCGAATAGTTCCAGTACGGCAGCGCGAAATTGGGATTGCCACTGGCCTTGCGCAGAATCCGCTCGAAGTAATACAGGTACATGCGATGCCAGGACAGGAACAGATAACTGCCGTGCTGGCAGGTGTTCCAGGCATTGCGCACTGGCGTGTCATAGGTGCCGTGGATATTGGCTTGATACAACCAACTGGTCGGATCGGTCGCGGCGCGACTCTTCATCACGCGCACGCCGTTCTTGAAGTCGGTGATCTGTTGCGGCGTCAGTGTCTGCACGTCGCGCCGCACATGCGTCTGCGCCGTGGCTGGCCAGGCCAGCACGGTGGCGACGAGAATCAGGATCGCTCGAACGACATGGTTCACGTGGATCTCCCTTCCCGGATGTTCGACGTCGATGTCGGAACGATCGCGAATGGCCGCGCGTTCCCACCCCCCGCGCGTGTTCCCGTCCCTGTCCCCTGGGATTCGCGCGCTCGCGCGGTGCTCGGGTCTTGGCGCGAGCACGCGCGCTTCGATCTTGAACCGCGCGCGCGATCAGCGGCAACCGCGTCGCGCTCGCGCGCGCGTGAGCGCGACTGAGCAAAACACGTGATCGTGCAAATGTCGGGAGCGCGAAACGGATGGCGCCGCGTTCGCGCGAGCCCGACTGAGGGATTGCACGCAGCGCGACTCGCGCGGTGAGCCGCGCTGAGCGCGACCGCGCTCAGGCGAAGGCGTATTCGAAGTACAGCCCATCGGGCCCGTGCGTCAGCGCCGCGTTGAAGCGCTTGCGCGCGGTGGCGGATAGGCTGGCCAGCGCGGCCGCGTCGGGCGGTGGCGCGTCGGCGCGCAACACGCGACCGCCCGTGCGTTCGCGCAAGCGCTTGACCAAGGGCGTGAACGGCATGGCCATCCAGCGATTCTTCTCGGCCTCGGCCTTGACCACAGGAATGAAGGCGACGAGATCTTCCGACACCATTTGCTCCAACCCCAGCGCGCGCAACGTCGCGTTGTGACTGCCGTGATGACCGACCTTGTAGAAGCACGTGCGCGCGAGCAGATCGGGCCCCGTGACCTCGGTCGTGCCCGCGCTCGTCTTGAGCCGCCACTTCAGGCCTTGCCACGACAGCCAATTGCCCACTTGCGCGTCGGCGGGGAACAGCAGCACTTCGCCCGTGTCGATCAGCTCGATCGCCAGCACCAGGCAGGTGTTGTTGGTGTGGCTGTCGAGATTGAGCGCCAAGGTTTCCGCCGCGCGCGTCCAGTCGTCCTCGATGCGGCGATAGCTTTCATCGGTCGCGTTCCAGGTCTCGGCGACGAGTTCATCGAGCGCCAGCGGTTGCTGCGGGTCGACGGGCTTGGGCACGCGCCGCAGCGTGGTTTCGAACGGACAGTCCTCGAGCGTGTCATTGATCGGCGTCTGACCCGAGCGTCGGCGGAACGCCATGCTCAATTGCGCGGTGAGCATGGACTCGCCGGCCAGTTCGTAGACTTCGCGATCCTTCTTGCTCGGCGCGCTTTTCTTGATCAGGGTCTCGTTCTCGGGCGGACCAAGCACATACACGCGCACGCCCGGCACGTCGGCGAAGGTGATCGGCGCGCGCGTGGGATAGCAAAACCGCGTGCGCACGCCGGGCTTCCTCATCAGGAATTCGAAGGCTTCGCGGGTCTTGCCGAGTTTCTCGGTGCCCGCCGCGAGCGCGGCCGCGTCGGCGCCGAAGAAACCGAGCAAGCGCGACAGACCCAGCGCGCGTTCCCGCATCGCCGCGTTGTCCTTGTCGGCCGACAGGGCTTGCGCGGCCAGCGCCAAGGCTTGCAGTTTTTCCTCGCGCTCGCGACGCAGGCGCTTGCCCAGCTCGTTGCTCGGATCCTCGGTCCAGGCGTACCAGACTTCGCCGACGTCGATGCCGTCGAAGACCTCGCGCGCCTGTTGCGTGGAGAAACCCGAGCAGTGATCCCAGTGCTCATGCGTCATCACCACCACGTCCAGGCGTGGACAGGTGCTGGCGATGTCCTCGGCGACGACGCGCATCTTGTCCTTGGCGCCTTCGGCCACCGAGATCAGGCCGCAATCGATGAGGATGTTGAAGGTCTCGCGCGAACGCGCCTTGGCCAGGCGCAGCAACAGGCAATCGCCCAGGCCGTGGCGATACATGCGCACGCGCAGTCGCGGCGTGGCGCTGGTCTTGCGTGTCGCGGTCTTGGCCTTGCCGCGGGCCTTCTCGCCGGTGGCGCGCGGCTGCGCGCTGGGCTTTTTCGGTTGAACTTGCTTGCGCTTGCCACTGGCGGCGGTCGCGCCCTGGCCTTTCCGAATGCGCGTGGCCATGGCGATCAATCTCCGTGATCGTGCAGGAAGCTGAAGGGCTCGTCGCGCCGCTGTTCGGATTGCGCGCCGAAATAGGTCTCCGACAAGGACACGCCGTGTTCGCCGCGTCCGCGGCGATACGCCTGCGTCGCTTCCAGGCGCGCCTTGTCGCCGATTGGCCGCGTGATCGCGTAACGCAGGGTCGGTTCCTCGCCATCCATGTCGAAGATCAAGGTGCTGCCGCCGCGGAAGTTGAAGGTCTCGCCCTCGGGTTCGTTCTCGTCCACCGGCATGGCGCGCAAGGTCTGCGTGACCGTGATCAGCAATTGCTTGAGGATCTGACCGTCGGGCGTGACGCGCAGGGTCGGCAGCACCGCGTGCACTTCGAACGTGGGGACGCCCGACGATTTGTAGCGCAAACCCTTGAGGCCGCCATCGGGCGTCAGATCGAGGCCGGTCACGCGCGAGAAATGCGTGCGCTGTCCCGCCTCATCGGGGCCGTTGAGCGCGCTGTGCAGGAAACCGTGCGCCTTGATCCGCGCTTCCTTGAGCTTGGCGAATTCCTTCTCGCGGTTCTGGATGTACAGCGCCTCGCCGATCAAGACTCGCAATTCCTTGGCCAGACTCGCCAGCGCGTTCCACCCGCCTTCGTATTCGAGGCGCGCGTAGGGCCAGCGCAGTTGTTCCTCCGACAGCGTCTTCAAGCCTTCCGGCAAGATGCCCCAGCGACGGAACGATTCGATCAAGGCCACGCGATAGCCGTAGCGATCGTTGGCGACCATGTCGTAGTCGGCCGTGATCAGCGCGCGCAGATAGTCGCCGAAGGAAATGTCGAACGGCGGGCAATAGTCGAGCGCGCGAATCGCCATGTGCAGGAAATGGCGCGCGGTCTTGGTCGCCTCGGCCGCGAGCGCGTCGACCAAGCCCGGATGCAGCGCGCCTTGCGGCAAGATGCCCGTGCCCGCGCTGGCCAAGGCGATGACGCTGCGCGTGCGCACTTTGTAGATCGCCAGAAACGCCGCGAACATGGCCGCGACCAGGATCGACCCGCGCTCGTGCGGCTCGGTCGCTTCGCGCAGGCGCGCGGGGTCGGGCACGATCGGTCGCCACACGCCGTCTTCGCCGGTCTCGCCGATGGCATTGCGCAGCGCGCCGTAGCGGCCCGTGGCCTCGCCGAATTGCTGCGCCAGTTCGCCAAGCAGCGAAGGCGTTTGCAGATCGCCGCGCGTGCGCTCGATCTGATGCTTGAGCACGTCGGCGAAGGTGAAGTGCTGGAACAGCGCGACCAGATCGGCGAAGGCCTCGTGAAAGGCCAGGGTGTCGGGATGATTGTCCTCGACGTAACGGCGATGCATGCCATCGAGCAGCGCGTGCGTGGTCTCGTGCGCGACGATGTCTTGCGACAGGCACGAGAACACCGTGCCCGTCGGCCCCTGGAAATAGCCGAACAGCAGCGCCTTCTTCTTCGGACTGTAGTACGCGTTCGCCGCGCGCAGGCCGTGCGGATAAATGCGCAGCCGACGCACGAAGAACTCCTCGCGACCGCTCGTGCCTTTCTCCAGCGGCGACCATTGCACCTGGCGCCCGAGCGCCGCCTCGAAATTGCCGATGGTGTTCATCGCCACCGCGTAGACCATCTGCTGATGGAATTGCGGATTGCCCTCGGACGGCTGCAGGCCATCTTGCGCGAGCAGATGCATGGCGTTGAGATCGACCGGGTCGTACCAGCAGCCGCTGGCCGGATCGTAGTCGACCACTTCGAGATACTCGCCGCGCGGACCGGGCTTGAGCGTACGCTCCCACGGCACTTCAAACACGATGTGATTGATCGCCGCGGTTTCCAGCCGCAACGACAAACTTGGATCGAAGGCGTAAGCGCGCAGGCGCCGGAAGGGCGGTCGCGCGATCAATTGCTCGGGCGCTTCCTCGCGATAGTCCTTGCTCGGATGGATGAACATGCCGCCTCCCTGCGTCGAAGGTCGCGCGCGCGGGCGCGACCGTGTTCAAGGTGCCGCGCCGCGCGCGAAAGTCTCACCGCGCGCGGCTTGGGCGAGTTCACGTCATTTCTTCATCGCCGCGATCTGCCGGCGCAGGCTGTTGGCCCAGGCGCTGGTTTCGGTCTCGGTCTGGGCCGCGACCTTGGCCGTGGCCGCCATCACCGGATTGCTGGCCTTGAGCACCGACAGGCGCCGCAGCCGCGGCTGATGTCGATCGAGCGCGGCGCGCAGGCTGCCATTGCCGGGGATCTTGCCGAGGTTCTCGTATTCGGCGCGCTTGCCGAAATAACTGAGCTGCCACCACTCCTGGGTCTTGGGCACGCGCCAGCTCAGATACCCGCCCTTCAAGACCTGACGCGGTTTCTTGATCGCGCCGGTGAACGAATAGCGCGTGCCCGTGGCCGCGACCGGATCGAAATAGTTCGGCGTGTAGAAATCCGACACCAGCACGTCGTTGACGCGATAGGCGTACTGCTCGTCCTCGGACGGATCGCAGACCTCGACCAGGAACTGCACGCGATCCTGCCCCGCCTTGGGCGACGGCCCGGCGATGAGCTTGCGCCCGAAGGGATCGACCAGCATCTCCAGGCATTCGTGACTGGCGGTGAGCGACCAGGATTCACCAGCCTCGACCACGGCGAAGGGTTGGCCGTCTTCGTCTTCGTGATAGCCGGCGGCGTCCTCGACGTCCTTCATGACGATGATCGGCCAATAGCCCAGCGGCACGTCTTCCAGGCGCGCGAAGGCGCTGACCGTGGCGCTGACGTTCCAGATCGGCGCGAGGTCGCGCGAGGCCTGTTTTTGCAGGGCCGCGGCGACCTTCATCACTTCATCGTGCTTGACGCTGCGGACCTCGGACACCAGCGCGAGTTGATGCGGAACCATGGAAACCTCCTTGTGCGTGATCGGGCGGGCAAGGTGGCGGGGGCGCGGCTCACGCCGCGCGACTCATCCGCGACGCTTGCCGGGCGGCTTGGGCGGGGTCTTGCGCGGCTCGGTGAACTCGCGCGGCGAGGACGGCGGCGGACGTTCGCCGCGCGACAGACGCTTGATCTGATCGCGCAGGGCGCGCGCGCGTTCGCGGCGGGCGGCGGCATCGTCATCGGCCATGACCACCTCCTGCATGTGGGACCGCGTCGATCATAGCGCCGGGCAGGACGCCCGGCGCGAATGGGCGACGCGCGGGCGTGAGTTCGATTTCCCCAGGCACTATCGTTTTACATCCGAGCACTCGCTCACAGCGTGATCGCGACCGATCGCGCGCCCCGTCGCGAACCGAGGATCGTCATGCGCTCAGTTCACCTTTCGCCCCGCCTTCACGCGTCGTCCGGCGCTTGGCGCCGCGTCGTGTTCTGGCTGGCCTTGGCGATCGTGCCCAGTCTGAGCCTGGCGCAGTCGGCCGGCGGCACCTATCGCATCCGCAAGCAAGTCATCGCCGCGGGCGTCGAAGCCACGGGCGGCACGTATCGGCTGGTCGGCACCGTCGGCCAAGCCATCGCCAGCACGCAGACCGGCGGCGCGTATCGCGTGCAAGGCGGCTTTCATGCCGCGCTGGGCGCGGGCGGCACGGTCGATCGGTTCTTCTGCGATGGCTTTGAGAACGGAGGCTGTCCGTGAAGCCGTCGACTGCCCTTTTCGAATCGTCTTCGTCTCGCACCCAGGAGTGGATCATGCGCGCGCGCATCGCCTTCGTCGCGTTGTTGTTGTTGATCGGCGCCTCCGCGGCGCGGGCCGTAGGCACGGCATTCACGTATCAGGGCACGCTCGAAGACAACGGCGGCCTGGCCACGGGCAGCTATGACCTGCAGTTTCGCGTGCTGACCGGGGCCAATGCCCAGGTCGGCTCGACCCTGGCCGTGGACAACGTCACGGTGACCCAGGGCGTGTTCACGGTCACGCTCGATTTCGGCACGGGCGTGTTTGGCGGCGCGGATCGGTTTCTGGAAATCGGCGTGCGTCCCGGGGTGTCCACTGGCGCATACACGATTCTGGCGCCCAACACGCCGATGCTCGCCGCGCCCTACGCGCAAACCGCCAACAATGCCGCGGTCGCCGACGCCGCCTTGAGCGTGGCCGACAACGCAATCCTTGAACCGGATTTCATCACCGGCGCGGTGTCGAGCCGCGCCATCGCCAGTGGCGCGGTGACCAATTCCGAACTTGGCGCCGGCTCGGTGACCAACAGCAAGATCGCGACCGCCGCGGTCGACACCGTGCAACTGGCCGATAGCGCCGTGACCAATGCCAAGATCGAAAGTGGCGCGATTTTGCCCAGTCGACTCGCGGGGCAGCTCGGTAGCTACGGCATCGCGGTGTCGGTCGCGGCGAACAGTTGCACGACCTACAGCGTGCCCTTCGGCGGCGACGTGCTGGCCAATGACATTCCCTATTTGTCGCTGGCGTCGGACAGCGCCCTGCCAAGCAATCTGAGTTTGCAGGCGACGCGCGTCACGGCCGACAACACGGTCGAAGTTCGCGCGTGCAACTCGGGCACGACCTCGCAATCGTCCGGCTCGATCACGGTGCGGCTGATCACCTTCCGCTAAAGCGCGGCGCGTTTCGCTCGCGCGTCGTCCGATCTCGCCCTGGCCGGCGCGCGCGCGCCGGTTAGCATCGGGGCGATGAGCGAGCGCGAGTTTCCCGACCATCGCATCGACGGCGCGAGCACCGCGCGCCGATGAACGCCACGCCGCAAGCGCTGGCGCAGCGCGCGCCCTTCGCGCGCGAACTGGCGCGCTGGCGTCGCCTGCGCGGCTATTCGCAATTGCGCCTGGCGCATGCCTGCGAGATTTCGCAAAAGCACTTGAGCTATCTCGAACTGGGCCGCGCGCGGCCTTCGCGCGCGATGGTGCTGACGCTCGCGGGCGTGCTGGGTCTGACCGCGCACGAACGCGATGCCTTGCTGCACGCCGCCGGCTTCGCCGCCACCGGCGCGCCGCGCGCGCCGGACGAGCACGCGATGGGCGAAGCGCTGACCGTGCTCGAGATGATGCTCGCGCATCAAGACCCCAACCCGGCCATCGTCGTCGATCGCGACTGGCGGTTGCTGCGTGGCAATGCCGCGATGGCGCGCGCGCTGCAACGACTTGGCCACGATACGCAGGCGTGGCGTCAGTCGCGCGCCTCGCCACACAACGTGCTGGAGTTGCCGTTGCATCCGGCGGGACTGCGCCCGCGCCTGGTCGATGCGCGCGGCGTGGCGCAAGCGTGCCTGGCGCGCGTGGCGCAGGCGCGGCTCGATGACGATCGCCCCGCGCTGGCCGACCTCGAATCGCGGCTTCGCGACACGTGCGCCGATCTGCTGCCCGCGCGCGCGATCGATCCGGCCGCGGCGATGTGGCCGACGCTGCCGCTCGATCTGCGCGCGGATGAAGGCGTGCTGCGCTTGGCGCTCGTGTGCACCAGCTTCGGCACGCGCGACGATCCGCGTCACGCGTGGCTGCGCATCGAAACCCTGTTGCCCCGCGACGCGACCACGCGCGCCTTGCTCGCCGCGTGGTCGGGCGACGAGATCACGATCACGCCACCGTGCGAAGCGCCGCGCCTGGCAGGCGTCGGCGCGTGAACACGCTCAGCGCACGCCGGCCTGACGCAAGGCCTGCGGCGTGAAATCCGCCGGCTTCAGATCGCTGGCGCGTTCGAACGGCGGCTCTTCGTTGGAAAGACCCACGACCAGATAGCGACCCGAAATCAGGTCGTGCACGACTTCCGGCCCCAGGCGCAGGATCGGCCCGTCGGGATACAGCAGCAGATGCGCCTCGGCCACGCGCCACAGGCGATCGCGCCCGTCATAGTGATCGGCCACCAGGATGTGCCAGGAATCCTCGTCGATGTAGAACCGTCGACGCGCGTACAAATGACGTCGATCGGCCTTGAGCTTGCCTTCCACCACCCACACGCGATGACGCTCGTAGCGCAGATGCTCGGGCGCGAGATGGCCCGGGCGAATCAGATCGGCGTAGTTGAGCGCGCCCGAACTCAAGCGAAAGGCGTTGTAAGGCACGATCGCTTCGCGCTTGCCGATCAAGGTCCAGTCGTAGCGATCGAGCGCGCCATTGAACATGTACAACTGATCCGACGTGCGCAGGCCATCGGAAGCCGTGCCGGGATTGTCGTAGGCCACGTTCGGCGCGCGCCGCACGCGTCGTTGGCCCGGTTGATAGGTCCACGCCTGACGTGGCTGCGCGACTTGATCGATGGTCTCGTGCACCAGCAGCACTTGCCCGGCGTAGCGTGGCGGCGACAGCGTTTCTTGCATGAAATACTGATACACGGGCTCGCCACGATAGTTCGGCTGGTAGTACGCATCGAGCACCTGCTCGCGAATGCGCACCACGGTGTAGGCGCCAGAGGCCGTGGTGATGATCTGCGCGATCTGCCGACGCCAGCCATCGCCGCGCCAGGCTAGGCGATGGTTCCACATGATTTCCTGACCCGTGGTCGGGATCGGAAACGGCACGCCGCGCGCCGCGCCCTCGAGCTTGTCGCCGCCGTTAGACAGTTTTGCGCGCGTCGCGTTGACGCGCGTGGCCGCGTACAGCCATTCCGGCGCGGCGAAGCTGCGGTGCGAGGGATAGACGTCGAAACGATGCTCGGGGTATTTGCGCAGGAGGGCGACCTGGCCTTCGCTCAGCACGTCGAGATACTGATCCACATTCTTCGCGCTGATCGTGTACAGCGGTTTCTCGTCGGCGAAGGGATCGGGCGGGCCACCGCGACGCGCGGTGGCGGGATCATTGGCCGCGCCCTGCGCGGTGGCGTGCAACAAGACGAGCGCGAGCGCCCAGCGCGACAAGGACATGCGGCCTCCCGGAATGGCGACGCGTGCTACGTCGCGCGAGGTCGGCAGCTTCGGCCGCGCGCGCGCGCGCGGCAACCACCTGCGAGGTAGTCGCGCCTCAACCGGCGCGGAACAAACGCTCGGCTGGATTGAACAGAATCCACGACGTGGCGATGTATTTGTCGCCACCGCGCGGCCGATTGCCGCGATGCGTGTGGGTGAAGAACGCCGGCGCGATCAACAAGGACCCGGTCTCGGGCACGATCTTGCGGCGCTGATAGACAAACTCGGTCTCGCCCTCGGCGAAACCGTCGTTGAGATAGAACGTGTACAGCAGCACGCGATGCAGCGGATCGACGCTGCCGGCCTGCGGATAGTGCTCGCAATGCCAATACGGATACCCGCCCTGATCGGCAAGGTATTTCTGCACATTGATCGAGCCCGGCCGAAACGCGTACTGCAACAGATCGACATAGGTCGCCGGCGCCAGCTCGGCCAGACCGTCGTGATCGATGGCGCGCAATTGCTTAGTGGCCGGGTCTTGCAGCTTGATCGCCAAGGGCGCGAGCAAGGTGTAGCGATACTTGCGCACGTAGTCGGCCAGGCCGCGAAAGGCCGCGCCTTGGATCGCGTCGTGGAAGCGCCGCCAGTCTTCGCGACCGGTGATCTGCACGTCCCAGGAATCCTTGAGCGTGGTGTCGATGCCCGAGCCGACGTGGCCGCGCACGGCCTGACCGCTGCGATTGAAGTAGTCGATGATCTCGGCGCAAAGCTCTTGGCTCAGGACGCGCGGATAGATCTCGATGAAATCGTCGGGGGACTCGATGGACATGCCGCGCTTCCACGCGTGCGACCTGCACGCTCGCCGCGCATGATGGCGCACGCGTCGGGGCGAATAAAGCCGTCGGCGCGCGCGACGCGCCGCCTTCACGGCGCTGGACTACAATCGCGGCCTCGTTCCCGCATGGAGCCGAACATGAATCACCGTCTTTCCCGAGGCCTGGGCATGGCCGCGCTGTTCGCGGGCTTGAGCCTGATCGCGCCCGCCACCCAGGCGCGCGAGATCGATTGCGAGATGCGCTTTTCCCTGAGCGGCTGGTCGGCGTTCTACAAGACCGCCAGCGGCACCGGCAACATCACCTGCAACAACGGCCAGTCGATGGCGGTGAAGATCCGCGCCAAGGGCGGCGGCCTGACCTTCGGCAAATCGAAAATCGACAACGGCCGCGGCGAGTTTTCCGGCGTGCACGATATCGACGAGTTGCTGGGCACCTATGTCGACGCCGAAGCCCATGCCGGCGCGGCCAAGTCGTCCAAGGCCGCGGCCATGACCAAGGGCAACGTGAACCTCGCCATCGCCGGCACCGGAGAGGGCTGGGACATCGGCGTGGCCTTCGGCAAGTTCGTGATCAGCCGCCGCTGATCGCGTCGGGCGCGCCGCCCCGAAGCCCGGGCGCGGCGCGCCGGGGCTCATTCGAGCCCGTCGATGAACAGTCCTTCGTTCAAGCACGCGCGCGTGCGCGCGGGGTCGACGTAGACGTGCATGTCCATGCCGTTCTGAAACAGATTGCCGTCGCCGCGCAGCACGGTCCAACGGCCGCCGCCGTTGGTGGTGGGTCGATAGCGCGCGTGCACGGCCGAAGGCACGTAGACGCCCTGAAAAACCGGGGTCAGGAACACCGCCGCGCACGGTGAGTTGTTGGTCAGCGGATGATCGATGATCAGGTCCAGGCTGGTCGCCGTCGCCGCCGGCGCGGTGAAGGCATACGGCGCGTTCGGCGCGGGCAGGATGATGTCGAACATCGCGCCCGCCGGCATCGGCGACTGATCCTGGTTGAAGATCGTCCAGCGCCCGGCCAACAGGTCGTACCAGACGCCGATCGCGCGATCGTTGATCACGCCGCCCGCCGGCAACGCGCGTTGCACGACCACGGGCTTGGCGAACAGATTGCCGTTGAGCGGCGCCCAGTTCACGGTGGTGAGGTTACCGCTGATGTTGCTGGCTTCCGCCACGTGCGAGAACGTCTGATGGCGATTGCTGTCCATCACGAAGAACGCGCGCGGCGTCGCGATAGCCTGCTGGTTCTGACTGAAGATCACGGTGCGCAGCGGCGCGGCCGTGGTCGTGTAGACCCCCAAATGATGGGGCGCCCAGGCGGGCAGTGGAAAGCCCTCGATCACACTCTGCACCATCACTTCGTTCAAGGGCCGCGACAGGGTGTCGGCGATCACCGTGAAGTTGGAACTGGAGTTCTCGGCCGTGGCCACGTGCATGCCCGAGCCCCCGAACTGGTAGTTGTACGCGCCGATCGTGGGCAGTGCGCTGTTGACGCCGTCGAAGTCGCCATCGGGCGGGATCGAGGGCGCGAAGGCCGCGTTGATCGCCGGTGATCCGGGCTGCAAATGCGGATCGAGCCGCGAGACCAGTTGCGGATCGGCCACGATCGGATTGAGCTCGCCCGCCACGCCCTGCGGCGCCTGGTGATACAGGTTATGGGCCGCGGTCACGGTCGCGCCGGAAAACACACCGATGCCCGCCGCGCGCGTGCCCGAGAAGATGTTGTTGTCGACCATGGCCGACAAGGCGGCGCCATTGAGTGCGATGCCGTAGCTACGGCTGAGCAAGGTGTTGTTGCGCACGCGCGCCGTGACGCTCGCCGCGCCCGTCTGCGCCAGCAGGCTGATGCCCGTGTCGCAACCGGAGGTCACGTTGCGATCGATGTCGGCGGTCACCGTGGCGCCGGGGGCGCCTTGAACCGACATGCAGATGCCGAGGCCGGGAGAGTAGACTTCGACGCGATTGCGCCGGAGGGTGGCGCTACTCGCGCCGGCCAGCACTAGAGTGATCGGCTCGCCGAGCCTGGTCGCCAGAAAATGACTGTCGAGCACCTCGACATGGGCGCTTGGCGGCGAACTCGTGTACGACACGCCGCGGCCCCCGGCAAATCGTAGATGACGGATGCGCAGCGTCTTGGCCGAAGCGGTCTGCGGCGTGGTGAGACTGATGCCCGCGGTCAAGTCGAGCGCGTTGGAAATGTCGAGTTGATCGAGCTCGACCACGTGCTCGTCCGCGGGCTCGTTGCTGCCCATGCTCACGGTCAACGGCGTGTCGATCAGTTGCATGTTCCGCAGCGCGTTGAGGTTGCCGGTGCCGGCGAACGTGGACTGGATCTGGATCGTGGTGCCGACGAAGCGGGCGCGCGCCGTGGACGCGCTCGTGAGGACCAGGGGCTTGTTGATGGTCAGCGGCGCCGTGATTTCTCCGGCGGCGGCGGTGATCTGCACCGTGTCATTGACGGCCGCGGCGTTCACGCAGGCCTGCAAGCTCGTGTCGCAAGGCGCCACCCCCGGCCAGGAGAGCGTGGCGGCGGTCGCGGCCCCGGCCGAAAGAAGGGTGGCAAGCGCGGTGAACAGGGCAAACAGGCGAGGTGTCATGGCATCACTCCGAGTGGCTTGTCCGGTGTATCGCGGAATGCTGGAAAAACCGCGCACTGGTCAGCCGCGCTCGCGGCTTCGCCTCGCACCCAGGGGTCGGTGTCGGGTCCGAGCCAGAGCCGGTCCCTTCTCCAATTCGCATGTGTATTTGGTTCATAATCCCGCGCATGCCCGAATCCGGCGACGACCTTCGGCAGACGTTCGAGGCTCTAAGCGCCCGCATCGATGAGCGCGCGCGCTCGGCCGACAGTATTCGCGCCTTGTTCGCCGCGCTGCATGGCGAACTGCGTGGGATCGCGCGCCTGCATCGCCGTGCCTTGCACGCCAATACCACCTTGAACACCACGGGCCTAGTGCACGAGGCCTATCTCAAGCTCAGTGGCGCTCGCCTGGGCCCGATCCACGACCGCGCGCATTTTTTCGCGCTGGCCGCGCAGACGATGCGCCAGATCATCATTGATCGCGCGCGTCGCGCGCTGGCCGACAAACGCGGCGATGGCGCGACGCATGTCGCTTTGGACGAACTGGCCCTCGCCGACAGCGATGAGAGCGCGTCACGACAGGCCTTGGCCGTGCATCAGGCGCTCGATCAACTCGAACGTCACAGCGCGCGTTTGGCCGAAACCGTGAGCCTGCGCTTCTTCGCCGGCATGACCGAGGAGGAAATCGCCGACGCGCTCGATCGCGACCCCTCGACCGTGCGCCGCGATTGGGCCAAGGCGCGCGCTTGGTTGTTTCGCGCGCTGTCCGATCCCGCGCCCGCGTCGCCATGACCGCTCGCGATCTCGATCCGGTCCTGTTCGCGCGGATCGAGCAAGCGGTCGACCGATTGCTGGCGCTGAGCCCCGAGGCGCAAGCCCAAGCCTTGACGGCATTGCACGCCGAGGACGCGAACCTGGCGCGTCACGTGTCGGACTGGTTGGGCGACATCCAAGCCTCGGCGGGATTTCTCGAACCCGAGACCCGCCGCGAGGACCAACGCATCGGCGCCTGGGCCTTGCGCCGTCCGCTCGGCCGCGGCGGCATGGGCGAAGTGTGGTTGGCCGAACGCGCCGATGGCGCGTTCCGCAAGTTCGCGGCGATCAAGTTCCTGCGGCTCGATCGCGCGGACGCGGGACGTCGACTGATCCAAGAACGCGAAGTCCTGGCCCGACTCGATCACCCCCACATCGCGCGCCTGATCGACGCCGGCGAGGATGCGCGCGCCGGCACCTATCTGATCACCGACTGGATCGACGGTCGCACGCTCGATCGTTGGCTCGACGAGACGTGCCCCGATGTCTCGCGCTGCTTGGCGGTGTTTCGGCGAATCGCCGAGGCCGTGGCCTACGCGCATCGCTTGCTGGTGATCCATCGCGACATCAAGCCGGCCAATGTCATGGTCGACGACCAGGATCGGCCGTACCTGCTCGACTTCGGCATCGCGCGCGTGCTCGCCGACCGCGATCTGGCGAGCCAGACGCGCGATCTCGCCGCCACGCCCAACTACGCCGCGCCCGAGCAATTGCAAGGCGGCGCGATCGGCACGCGCGTGGATGTGTACGGGCTTGGCGCGCTGCTGTACCGCCTGCTCGCCGGAAGCGATGCCTTGCCCACGTCCGGCCTGTCCTTGCGCGAGTTCGTGCGCCGGGTCTGCGATGAGATGCCCGAAGCGCCGAGCGCGCGGGCGCCGTCGCGGGCGATCGCGCGCGATCTCGACGCGATCTGCCTCACGGCCCTGCAGAAATCACCCGAACACCGCTACGCCTCGGTCGATGCCCTGCTCGGCGATGTACAGGCCTATGAAGACGGTCGTCCCGTGTCCGCGCGCCGGGCGGGCGCGGGCTACGCGCTGGGCAAGTTCATCCGGCGTCATCGTTACGCGGTGGCCGGCGGCGCCTTGTTGCTGCTCGCGATTGTCTTCGGCGCCGCGGCCACGTGGTGGCAAGCGCGGCTGGCGGCGCGCGAAGCGGCGCGCGCCAGCGCCGTGAAGACCTTCCTGATGGATCTGTTCGGCAGCATCGATCCGGAGCAGAGCAAGGGCAATGCGGTCCTGGCCGAGGATTTGGTGCGCGAAGGCGAGGCGCGGCTGCAGCGTGGCGCGGACCTCGACCCCGCGCTGCGCTATGAACTGCTGAGACTGCTGGCGCGCATGCGCCTGGACTTGCGTCAGTACGAGGCGCGGCTACGCAATCAGACCGGTGCCTGCGCGCTGGCCGCGACGCACTTCGGCGACGACAGCGAGCAGGCGACCGTGTGCGCCGTCGAACTGGCCGACAGCCTGCGCCAGAACGGCGAACTCGACCAAGCCACGCGCACGCTCGACCCGGTGATCGCGATGCTCGAGCGCGAGTCCGAACCCGACGCCATGCGCCTGGCCTTTGCCTACGAGGTGCGCTTCATGATCGAGCGCGATCTCGACCACGGCGCGGCGGCCGAGACGGCGATCCGCCGCAGCATCGAACTGGCGCGCCGCGCCGAGCCTGGGCTCGGCACGCAGACCCTGCATTCGCTCGAGCAATACGCGATGTTTCTCAACGCCGCCGGCCGCCTCGACGAGGCCGAGCCCTTGCTCGTGGAGATCCTCGCCTTCGACCAGGCGCACCCCGAGACGCGAGCGCGCACCGAGCAGATCAACACGCGCTGGAATCTGATGGTTTACTACTGGTCGCGCGAACGCTATCGCGACGTGCTCGCCGCCACGGCGCGCCTGAGCGAGCAGACCGCGACCGATCTGGGGCGCAATCACGCGGCCTTCTTTCGGCAGCAGCAGATGCTCGCCAATGTCCACGCGCGGCTCGGCGATTTCTCCCGGGCAATCGCGATTCGCGACGAGGCCGACGCGGTCGACGGCATCGATGCCTGGGCCAAGGGCTATTTCCGGCAGATGCTCTGGGCCGACCAGACCATCGATCTCGCCGCGCTCGGCCGCGTCGATGACAGTCAAGTACTCGCCGAGCGCGCCGTGGCGCTGACCGATGCGCGCGACTTGCCCGCGGGCCCTGCTTTCGTCGCCTGCTACGGCGCCTTGTACGCGGCCGCGCTGGCGGCGCGCGGCGATCGCGTCGAGACCTGGTGGCAGTGCCTGCAACAGCGGTTCGCCGCGCTCAATCAGGCGCAACAGGCGGGGTATCGCAAATTCTTGCTGCAGGCCGAGTCCGTGCGCTTGCGCGTCCTGGGGCGACAATCCGAGGCGATCGCGCGGCAGCGCGAGGCCATCGCCGCGAGCCAGCCGGCCAATGGCGACACCAGTCACGCGCTCGAGCGCTTGCAGGCGGGATTGGCTTTCGCCCTGATCGATGCGGGGCAGTTCGAGGAAGCCGCGACCCTGCTGACGGACGCGCGCGCGAAGGTGAGCGCGCGCATGGGCCCTGATCATCCCAGCATCGCGCAGATGGACGCGGCGATCGCCGCCTTGCCCACCGCGCTGCGCGGTGGCGTGGATGGCGCGGAACTCGCCGCGGCGTCGGAACGCTTTCGCGCGCGAATGGGTCGCGCGCCGGATCGGTGGCGTCTGTGGTGACGGGGCACGCGCGAGGCTTCGCGGCGATGCCGAGAGCCTTCGCGCGGGCGCGCGCGATCAAACGGCGGTCTTGACGATGGCGCGCGTCGCGCGCCGCGATTACCGACCCTTAGTCAACGGCATTTCCGCCGAACGCCACGCGTCGAGACCGCCGTCGAGCCAATAGACCTTGGTGAAGCCCGCCTTGACCAGCCGCGCGCAGGCCTGGGCCGCGGTCTGACCGGTCTTGCACACCACGGCCACGGGCAGGTCTTTGACTTTGGCGAGTTCCTTGTTCTCGGGATCGAACTGACTCATCGCCACGTGGCGCGCGCCAACGATGTGCGCGGCCTGGAATTCCGCGATCGGCGACACGTCGATCACCAGGGCGCTGTCGCGATTGATCAGCTGCGTCAGCTGCGCGGGATTGAGCGCCTTGTACTTGCGCGTGAGCATCGAGTACTCATTGCCGATCAAGGCCACGATCAAGGCGACGAGGATGCCGACCAGCATCAGGTGGTTGGCGATGAAATCGGACAGTTGCTGCGACATGAGCGGGTGGCCAGGGCTGCGAAGCGGGGCGCGCATTATCCCGGCGCCCCGGGTGCTTGGCAAAGGTTCGCCCGGGGCTCAGGCCGGCGGCGCCTCGGCCAGCTCGCGGGCGCGCGGCACGGCGGCCTCGAAGCCCGAGACATCGGCGGCGATGGCCGGATGCGCCAGCACGCCCATGCGCGCGAGCACCGCGCGCGGTTCCGCGGTCAGTCCCGACAGCACCACGCGGATGTTCATGCGCCAGGCCCGCTCGAGGAATTGCTTGAGCGCCTGCGCGCCCGAGGCGTCGATCATCGGCATCAGGCGCAGGCGCAGGATCAACACGCGCGGCTTCTGGAAATACTGATCGAGCACGTCGTCGAGCCGATCGGACACGGCGAAGAACAACGGGCCATTGATCTGGAACACCTCGACGCCCGGAGGCAGGGGCTCGCGTTGCGCGCCCTCTTCCTCTTCGCCGATCGCGCCGCCCGGCGCCACCGCCACGGCCGCGGCCATGCGCTGCATGAACACGAAGGCCGCGAGCACCACGCCGGCCTCGATCGCCACGGTCAGATCGAACACCACGGTCAGCACGAAGGTCACCAACAGCACCGCGCGATCGCCCCATGGCCCGCGCAGCAGATGCTTGAAGTGCTCGATCTCGGCCATGTTCCAGGCCACCACCAGCAGCACGGCGGCCAGCACCGGCAGCGGCACGTATCGCATCAGCGGCGCCAGCAGCAGCATGAACACCAGCAGGAAGGCCGCGTGCACCATGCCCGCCACGGGCGTGCGCGCGCCGGCGCGGACATTGGTCGCGGTGCGCGCGATCGCGCCGGTCGCGGGCAGGCCACCAAACAGCGCCGACGCGGCATTGGCCACGCCTTGCGCGATCAGCTCGGCGTTGGAACGATGCCGTCCCGCGATCATGCCGTCGGCGACCACGGCCGAGAGCAGCGATTCGACGCCGGCGAGAAACGCGATGGTCAAGGACGCCGGCAACAACTCGCCGGTGCGCTCGAAAGGAATGCGCGGAAAATCGAATACTGGCAAGGTCGCGGGAATCTCGCCGAAGCGCGAACCAATCGTCGCCACCGGCACCGAGAAGAACGTCACCACCACCGCGCCCAGCGACACCGCGATCAAGAACCCCGGCCACGCCGGCCGCCATTTGCGCAGACCCACGATCAACGCGATCGCCAGCACCGTGCACGCGGCCGTGGCCATGCTGGTCTGGGGCATCGCGCCGAAATACGCCTGCCAGCGCGGTAGAAAATCGGCCGGCACGTGCTCGATCGGCAGGCCCAGCGCGTCCTTGATCTGGCTCGAGAAGATGCTCACCGCGATACCGGCGGTAAAGCCCGTGACCACGGGCTTGGGCATGAACTTCATCAAATTGCCCAGACGCAGCAAACCCGCCGCGATCAGGATCAGGCCCGACAGCAAGGTGCACAAGATCAAGCCGCCGTAGCCGAACTGCGTGATGACATGAAACACCACCGGCACGAAGGCCGCGGTCGGGCCACCGATCTGCACGCGCGAACCGCCGAGCGCCGAAATCAAAAACCCCGCGACGATGGCGGTGTGCAGGCCCTTCTCGGGCGTCGTGCCCGAGGCAATGGCCAGGGCCATCGCCAGCGGCAACGCGACCACGGCGACGGTGAGTCCAGCCATGGCGTCGCGGCGCAGATCGTCCAGGCCATAACCACGCTGCAAGACCGTGGCGAGCTTGGGAACGAACTGCGCCCACGCGGGCGCGGCCGCGCGGGCGGTGGAATCGGCGGAAGCGGCAGTCATGGGCGCGGGCCAGCGATCACGATGCCGACAGTGTAGCCGCCCGCGCGCGTCGCACCATGATCCAGGTCATCGGTGGCCGCGCGCGGACGCGCGCTCAGCCGAAATTGCGGGCGAAGATCTCGCGCAGCGCCGGTCGCTCGGCGGTGGCGAGCGCGATCGCGTGCAGGCGTGGCGCGTGCTGGGCGATCCAGTCGAGGCCCGGGGTCCAGCGCGTCATCGCGGCGATGTAGATATCAACCACGCTGAAGGATTGACCCAGGAACCACGGCGCGCCCGCTTCGGCGTCGAGTTGGCGCAACAAGGTCTGGCGTCGCTGCAAGGCCTTGTCGGCATCGCCGCCGACGAGCTCGTAGTGAAACGTCGGATAGATCGAGGCCACGCAAAAGATCAACCAGCGCAGCGCGCGATCCCGATCGGCGCTACCGACCGCGGGCAGCAGCGCGGCGCGCGGCGCGAGGTCGTTGACGTGCAGCGCGATCGCGGCGCTCTCGGTCATGATCCGGCCCGGGCCCAGCACCAGGGTCGGTACTTGGGCGAGCGGATTGTGCTTTCGAAGCTCGGCGTGGCGGGACAGTTGCTCGTAGTCGATGTCGGTGCGGGTCAAGGCCAGGCCCGCCTCGGCGAAGGCGGCTTCGACGATGATCGACCCGCAGGCGGGGCTGGCGAAAAGGTGCGGCGTACTCACTGAAGTTCTCCGATCGCGCGACGATCGCGCCAGCGCATGACACCACGTCGACCCGCGCCGACGCTGTCGAATTCTTCAGGACCCGCGCGCGCGCAAGGCGCTCGGCGCGATGCCATACACCGCGCGAAAGGCCGCGGTGAAATGGCTGTGCGAGGCGAAGCCGCAATCGAGCGCCAGCGTGGTCAGATCGATCGGCTCGTCGAGCTGGCGCAACGCGCGCGCCAGGCGCAAGCGCCGCTGATAGCGATACAGCGGCTCGCGCTCGACCGCGGCGAAAGCCTGGGTCAGATACACGGGCGTGGCGCCGACATCGCGCGCGATGCGCGCCAGGGTCGCGCGTTCGCCGGCATGCGCGCCCAGCCACAGCTTGGCGCGATCGACCAGACGCCGCGTGCTGGCGCCGGCGCGCACGCGTGGTCCTTCGCGGCCGACCAGGCGACGCAACAGATCGAGCGCGCGCACTTCGCCTTCGAGATCGTCGATGCGACCGCCCGCGAGATCGTGTCGCAGCAACAAGGCCTCGCGCTGTTCCTCGGCGGCCAAGGGTCGATGCGTGAGGGCGAAGCGCACGTCGTCGCGCGCGCGTTCGGCGCGCGGCAGCAGGGCGGCGAGCGCTTCTTCGTCGGGCGCCAGCACCAGGCATTCATCGCCACCGGCGACCGGATGACTGACGCGATAGGGCTCGCCGCGCGTGAACAAGGACAACTGATTGGCCTCGGCCACGGCCTCGCCGCCGCGCACGTGACGCACGAATACGCCGCGCGTGGTCAGCACCACGCTGTGCGTGGTCGCGACTTCCTCGGCCGAGCGCGCGCGACAACGGCCGGCGCAGCACACCTCGCCCACGTCGATCAAACCGGTGCGCAACCACTGGCGACGATGAAAATCCGACATGTCCGGCTCCGAAGCGCGGTTGAGTCTAACAGTGGGCGAACCCCATGCGCGCGGACCACCGGCGCCGGACGCGCGACGAGCGCGACGCCGATCACGCCGCGCCCGCGCGCGCGGGACTACAATCGCGCTCGGCAAGAGGGCTCGACCATGTGCAAGCTCCTGGGTTTCGCGGTGCTGATCGCGGCGAGCATCGCCGCGCGCGCGGGCGAGCACTGGCCGGCGGCGAGTTACGACACGCGCGGCTGGTCGCAGGCGCGCGTCGACGCGCTCAAGCGCGAAGTGCGCGCTGGTTTCTGGCTCGAAACTGGCGACGCGCTATTGGTCGCCAGCGACGACGCCACGCAAACGCGCCTTGGCAAGTCCGCCAAGCGCGTGGCCGAACACGGCCAGCTCGCGCTCGATGAACTGGTGCTCGCGCCGATCGGCTGCGACGAAGGCCACATGCACGTGACGCCGCGACCGCTCGCCGTGATCGGGCACGACGCGCTTCTCGCCCTGCCCGCGCCCGTGGCCAAGCGTTGGGAAGACGGTCGCGCGGTCGTCGCTAACAGCGTGCTCGCGCGCGAATTCCGCGCGCCGGCTGGCAAGGCCGGCGTCGATCCGCAGTTGCTCGCCATCGCCGACAGCGTCGACACCGCGCGCTGGTTCGGCCGCGTGCAGGCGCTGGCGACGCACGATCGCCTGACCTATGGCACCACGATCGATGGCGCGCGCGACTGGTTGGTCGCGCAGTTCCAAGCCATGGGCCTCGCGGTGACCACGCAGGATTTCACCATCAACAACGGCTTCGGCGTGTTCACGCGTCAGAACGTGATCGCGACCCTGCCCGGTCGCACGCAGGCCGGCAGTTGGGTGATCGTCGGCGGTCACTACGACTCGCGCAACATCCAGAACGCGCCGGCCGGCAATCTGCATTCGCCCGGCGCCGAGGACAATGGCACGGGCTGCGCCGGCGTTTTGGAACTGGCCGACGTCATGCGCCAATTTCCGCCCGATCGCACGATCAAGTTCATTTGCTACGCGGGCGAGGAACAAGGCTTGTACGGCTCGAACTCGCACGTGATTTCGCTGGCCAACAACGGCGATCTCGAGCGCGTGCGCCTGGTCGTGATCATGGACATGATTGGTTTTTCCGAGGACGACGATCTCGATCTGCTGCTGGAATCGAGCACCGAGAACTCGGCCCTGTTGAGCGAGGCCGCCCTGGTCGCCACGCAGTACGCGCCGGGTTCGCGCGCGGTGTTGTCGACGGCGCCGTGCTGCTCGGATCACATCGGCTATCTGGCGCGAAACCTACCGACGTATCTGGCGATCGAGAACGACTGGTCGAGCTATCCCTACTATCACGACGACGACGATCTGCCGGCCAACATCACCAATGCCCAGGCCATGGGCGGCAAGATCCTGCGCACCAACGCGGTGATGGTGGCGCGCTACGCCGGCGCGCGCGAACGCTGGTTCGACGACAGTTTCGAGTGACTCGCGGCCACGCCGCGCCTGTGGCAAGCTGCGCCGCCACGCGGAGGACGCCATGGGCTATTTGGCCGCCAAGACCCTGCACATTCTGTTCGTGATGGCCTGGATGGCCGCGGTGTTCTATCTGCCGCGCATCCTGGTCAATATCGCCGAGACCGCGGGCGAGGTGCCGGCGGTGCGCGAGCGCCTGTACCTGATGGGCCGGCGTCTGTATCGCTTCGGCCACGTGATGTTCGGCATCTCGCTGGTGCTGGGCCTGATGCTGTGGCTGCACTACGGCATCAGCGGTGCCTGGCTGCGCGCCAAGCTGACCTTGGTCGCGGTGCTGCTGGCGTACTACATCGTGTGCGGCCGCTGGCTCAAGCGCGCGGCGCAAGGCGGCGCCTTGCCCAGTCCCACGACCCTGCGCTGGATCAACGAGCTGCCCCTGGTGATCGTGATTCCGATCATCTACCTGGTGCTGGCCAAGCGCATCGGTCTGTAAAACGCGACGGCCCGCGCGAAGCGGGCCGTCGGTGGCGAAGCGAAGACGATCGACTCAGAAGTCGTCGGTCTTGAGCAGTTCCTTCTCCAGATCGTCGGCCTTCTCGGCGACGAAGAAGATCGCCTCGCGCAGCATCGACGGCGTGGCCTTGGCCGGCAGACGCGCGATCGAGAACACCGTGTCGTCCTGCGTGGCCCAAAAGCCCAGGGTCGACTGGTTGTTCTCGCTCAGCAGGCGATTGGCCAGGGCGCGCTCGACCATGTTCGACTTGTCGGTCTTGAACGCGATCGAGTAGATGTCGCGATACTCGTTGTTGCCCCACGAAAACGTCTTGGACTGGATGCGCACGGCCTGACTGCGACCGGCGTCATTGCTCCAGGAAATCACCACGCTGATCTCGCCGTTGTCCTCGACGTCGTGCTTGATGTCCTCGGAGTCGAGCGCGTCGAGCACGCGCTTGTCGGGTTCGACCTTTCCTTCGGCGCGCGCGACGCCGGCTTGCATCAGGCAAAACGCCGCCAGACCGGCGGCGCTGATGACGAACTTCGCGATTTTCATGAGTGTCCCCCAGGGTGACGGTTGCGGAACTAGTCGAGTTTCGGAAGGCCCGTGGTCAGCCACCAGCGCTTGGCGGCGCCGTCATAGCGCCATTCCATCGTCGCGCGGATCGAGCGCACGGCCTGCGTGTTGACGTTGATCAGATCGAGCTGGATGGACTGACGCACCAGTCCGTCCGAAACGTTAAACGGTGGCTGCGCGGCGAACGCACCGATCTTGAGCTGCGCCCAGCGCTCGACTTCGAACTCGCTGGGCTTGAGCTTGTCGCGCTCGGTCGGTTCGACGAAGTTGAGCGTGTCGAGAATGCCCGACCAGCGCACGGTCGAGGCGTAGGCATTGAGCGTGGTTTCGAGCAGCTTGGTGTCGCTCTTGGTGTTGCCGCAGGCGGCGAGCGCCAGCAAGCACAAGGCCACGCATACGCGCGCGAGGCGCAAGAGGTGACGGGTCATCGCAAGCTCTCCCACGGTGCCTCGGCGCAGTGTAACCCGATCGCGCGAACCTGTCGCCGAGTCATACCGGACGCTTGGCCACGAAACGCAGGCTCGCGCGCGCGGCGATGCCAGCGCCATCGGCGGCGGTGAGTTCGGTTTCGATCGTGATGCGGCCGCGACCCTTGACGCGCAGGGTGTCGAAGAACTCGGTCCAATCGGCTTCGCGCCCGTAGGCCTCGCCCATCAACTCGCCCCACACGGGTTCGAGATAGCTCAGGTGCATGTCCTGGATGAAGACTTCGGCGGCGAGGCCGGCCTCGGCCAGCTTGAGGTTGATCAAGGCCCAACCGGCCAGGGTCAACACGCTCGCGGTCGAACCGCCGAAGGCGCATGCGCGTGCCGTCGTAGTCGAGCACGCGCACGTCCATGGCGCGCGCCAAGGGAATGGCTTCGCGCATGAGGCGCTCGACGGAAGTGGCATCGCTGATTTCGAACATTCGGATTCCCTGCTGCGCCGGCAGTCTGCCGGCTCGGACCGGGCCGGCGCAACCGACCGTTTCGCAGTTTCACGCGCGCGCGTAGCATCGGGGCGATGACGACGCGCGGCTCGACACCCGCTCCACGACGCGTTCGCGCCGCGCGCGTGGACGTGCTGTTCACCCGACCGGCCGGGCAAGGCGGCGCGCTCGTGCGCGCGCTGCGCGCCCAGGGCGCGCGCGCGTTCAACCTGCCCGCGGCCTCGGTGCGCGAGCGTCCACAGGCGATGGCGGAATTGCGCGCCGCCACGCGCGCCGACCGCGTGATCTTTACCAGCGCCAATGCCGTGCGCGCGGCGTGGTCGCTGTGGCCGTCACTGAAGTTCACAAGTCGCGCGCGGGTCTTCGCCGTGGGGCCGGCCACGCGTCGCGCCTTGGCGCGTCGTGGCGTGGACGCGCGCTGTCACGCCACGCGCTTCGACAGCGAAGGCGTGCTCGCGCTCGACGAGCTGCAAGCGATCTCGGGTCGGCGCGTGGCCTTGATCAGCGCGCCGGGTGGTCGCGATCTGCTCGCCTCGAGCCTGCGCGCGCGCGGCGCGCGGGTGACCTTGGTCGGTGTCTACGAACGCGTGCCGGCGCGCTGGAATGCCCGTCACCGCGCGGCCGTCGCGGGGTTCGACGGTGGCATCAGCGCGTGGTCGAGCGTCGAGGCCTTGACGCAGCTGCGCGCGCGGCTCGACGACGACGCGTGGCGGGCGTTGTGCTCGGGCGTGGCCGTGGTCGCGAGCGAGCGCGTCGCGGAAAGCGCGCGCGCGTTGGGTCTGCGTCGCGTGAAGATCGCCGGCTCGGCGCGCGCGCGCGATCTCGTCGCGGCCGTGGTCGCGGCGCTAGGCGCGTCACGCGCGCGCTAAATCGCGGGTGAAGAATCGTGAAGCCGTGCCTGACGGCGTCGGCGCTTTTCGCTAGCATGCGCGCACACGTTCCCGCGCGCGCCGATCATGTCCGAGAGTTCCGTCGATTCCGCTTCGTCCTCGCCGCTGGCCGCGCCGCGCGCGCGCGCATGGGCGCCGTGGCTCGTGGCCGCGATCGCCGTGGGCCTGGGTGGCGCGGCCTCGTGGCTGGCCTGGCGTCAGGCCGAGCGCGTGAGCGAGCTCGAGCATCGCCTGCAAGGCGCCGGTCGCCAGACGCAGGAACAACTGAGCAGCCTCGCCGACACCGCGCGCGCGATGCAGGCCGGTTCGGCCTCGCTCGATCGCCGCATCGCCGACCTCGAAGGCATCAATCGCAGCCTGCGCGAGGAAGTGCTGGGCCTGGGCGAACGCGCCAAGCTGATGGAAGACGCGGTCGCGCGCATCGCCGACCGACGTCTGTCGGGCGCGGTGATGCTGCGCGTCAACGAAGCCGAGTATCTGCTGCGCCTGGGTCAGGTGCGGCTGCGTCTGTTCGGCGACGCGGCCGCGACCACCGAGGCTTTTCGCATGGCCGACGAGGAACTCGCCGCGCTCGATGATCCGCTGTTCGCCGGCGTGCGTCAGACCATCGCCGCCGAGATCGAAGCCCTGGCCGGCGCGCCGCAGATCGATCGCGAAGCCTTGGTCGGTCGGCTCGACGAAATCAGTGATCTCTTGCCCGCGCTGCCCGCGCGCGGCGCGCCCAGCGCGCAGGACCTGCCGCGCGCGCCGGCCGACAGCGGCTGGTTCGATCGCGCCGGCGCCGTGCTCGCGCAGTTCGTGCGCATTCGCGAACAGGACCCGAGCGAGAACGATCTGCTCAATCCCTTGCATGTCGAAGCCGCGCGCTCGGCGCTGGCGGTTGAACTGGCGGTGAGCAAGGCCGCCCTGCTCGATCGCGACACCGCGCGCGCGCGCGATTCGCTGCTACGGACGCGCGCGCAGCTCGCGGCGTATTTCGCGCCCGGCGACGCGCGCGTGGCCCAGGCCATCGGCATCGTCGATCAGATCGCGTCGGCGCCGCTCGACGCGGCCCTGCCCGACGTCGGACGCGCGCTCGAGGAACTGCGCAACCTGCGCGCCACGCGCGCGCTGGCCGACCGCGCCCACGAGGACGCGGCGACGCAGGCGCAGCCATGAAGACCTATCGCGCGCTGCTGGCGATCCTGCTCATCGCCCTGGCGGCCGCCATCGTCGCCTGGTTGATCGGCAATGATCCGGGCTATGTGCTGATCCGGCGCGGGCGCTGGACGGTGGAAACCTCGGTCGTGTTCGCCGTGCTCGCGCTGATCGCGTTCTGGCTGCTGTTGGCGCTGACCGCGTGGCTGTTGCGTTTGCCGCTGCGCGCGATGATTCATCGCGGTCGCCGGCGCGGCCGCAAGCAATTCGCCAATGGCATGCTGGCGCTGGCCGAAGGCCGGCCCGTGCGCGCCGAGAACCTGCTGCTCGCGTCCAGCCGCATGCGTTCGCTGCGCCTGCCGGCCTTGCTCGGCGCGATCGGCGCGGCGCGTCAGCGTGGCGACGGCAAGCGTCACGGCGAACTGCTCAAGCAATTGGCCGACACCGGTGACGGCGAAGTCGCCGCCGTGGTGCTGCGCGCCCAGGCCGAGTTCGAGGACGGCCGCGCCGGCACCGCGATCGAATTGCTCACCCCGCTCGACCACGCGCAACGCCTGCCGCCCGCGGGCGTGCGCACGCTGGCCCTGGCCCTGGCGCAACGCGGTCGCGCGCGCGAGACCTTGGCCCTGGTCTCGCGTCTGCGCCGCAGTCAGCTCGCCAGCGCGGCCGTGCTCGATCGCCTCGAGGCCGGCATTCTCGGTCAGGCCATCGCCCAGGCGACGGATGCGATCAATCTGCAATCGCTGTGGGCCGAGCTCAACCGCGCGCAACGGCGCGAGCCCGAGGTCGCGCTGGCCTTCGCGCGCCGCGCGGCCGAGCTCAACCTCGGCGATGAGTTGAACGACGAACTCGAGTCCGTGCTCAAGCAAGCCTGGTCCGATGCCGTGGTGCAAGCCTGGGCGCAGATGCCCACGCGCGACCGTCCCGCGCGCATCGCGCGTGCCGAGTCCTGGCTCAAGACGCATCCGACCAGCGCCGGTCTGTTCGTGGCGCTCGGTCATTTGTGCCGCGAAGAACAACTGTGGGGCAAGGCCGAGGAATACCTGCATCGCGCGATTTCGGCCGGCGCCGGCGCGCCGGCGTGGGAAGAACTTGCCCAAGTCTATGCCGCGCAGAAGGACGCCGACCGCGCGCTGCGTGCCTTGTCGAATGCGCTCGCGGTCTCACGCGGCCAAGCGCCGCGATCCTTGTCGGGCCGCAGCTTTCGCGCCGATCTGTTGAGCCCCGTGCCCGTGGCCGAGGAACGCAACGAGCACGGCGTGCCGCGCCTGCCCGACGCGCCGCAGGCGCGCTGAGTCGCGGCCTCAGCGATCCAGGCGCTGGATCTCCGACAACTTGCCGTCGATCAACAGCAGCAAGCGATAGTCGCGCGAATCACCCGGGTCGTAGACCCATTCCTCGCGCCGTGACACGCGCACGCGCGCATTGCCCAGGCCATCGCGCTCGACGGTGTCGCCGTAGCGCGTGACCTGACTCGACGGCTCACCGCAACGCGCGATGATCTCGCCATTGCTGGTTCCGCGCGGCAACGCGTCGACATCGCAACGCGACGGCAGCTTGGTGAAGCCATAGCCGAGCGATTCCTCGCGCGTGAGTCGATCGTCGCGAAACACCAGCCGCTGCAGCAGGCGATTGGAACCGAAGTTGTAGTACCAGGCCTCGACCGTGCGCTCGACGCGCTGCTCGCGCGGGCCGTTTTCGCCAGTGATCAGCCATTCGCTGTAGCGGTCGACCCAATAGGGTTCGCCGCAACGTTCGCGTACTTGCAGGGCGTGATCGCCGACTTCGACGATGCGGCCGTCGCAGCGCAGGGCCCAGGCCGGCGACGCGCAGGCCATCATCAAGCCCGCGAGCACGAGGGCCCTAATTGTCATGCGAGATTCCCGCGCGCGCCGACAGGATGGCGGCGAGCACGTCCGGGGCGTATTCGAACGAGTCATAGTAGAGACGATCCTCGGGCAAACCGGACTGGACGAAGGCGCGCCGACCGGCATCGATCAGGGCCGGCGGGCCACTCATGTAGGCGTCGAATTCACTCAGATCCGGGAAGTCATCCAGCACCGCCTGATGCACCAGCCCCGTGCGATGCCGTGACGCTTCGTCCGCGCGCGGCGTCGACAGCACCGAGGTGAAGTACAAGGCCGGATGCCGCGCGGCCCACTCGCCCGGCAAGGCGGGCAGATACAACTCGCCTTCGTCGCGCACGCCCCAGTACAAGTGAATCGGCCGGGTCGAACCCAGATACAGAAAATGCTCGATGATGGCTTTGATCGGCGCGAAGCCGGTGCCACCAGCGACGAACAACATGGCGCGCTCGGAATGCTCGCGCGGCACGAAGGTGCCCAAGGGGCCTTCCACGCGCAGCACCGCGCCGACCGCGAGTTCGCCAAACACCCAATCGGTGAAACCGCCGCCCGCGACATGACGAATGTGCAGCTCGATGTGCTCGGCGCCTTCGGGCGCATTGGCGATCGAGAACGAGCGGCGCTTGCCGCCGGGCAACAGCACGTCGAGGTATTGCCCCGGCAGATAGCGCAAGCGATCACCGCGCGGCGGACGCAAGGTCAGGCACATCACGTCGGGCGCGACCAGGCGCTTGTCGACCAGCTTCAAGGCCATCACGCGACGCGGATAGTCGGCGACCGAGGCGACTTCGCGCGCGACGATCTCGAGATCATTCAAGGGCTCGGCCTGACACAGCAGAATCTGCCGATGCTCGCGCTCCTCGTGCGTGAGTCCCGTCGGCGGCTGCCGCGGATAGTGGCAATCGCCGCTGACCAGCACCGCCTTGCAACTGCCGCAACGACCGCCCAGGCACGAATACGGCAAGGCCAGGCCCGCGCGACGCGCGCCTTCGAGCACGGTCTCGCCGGCCTCCACCGTGAAGGCTTGCCCGGTGCCCGACAGAATGACGCGGTGACTCATGGACGGTGAGAACTCGAAGGCGATGAAACGTTCCGCATGGTGCGGGCGGCGCGCGCCCGGGTCAATTGCGGTCGGCCGTGGCGATGGGCGATCCTTCCCTATTCCATCCCCAGGAACCGCCGACATGGCCATCTGGAAGAAGCCCTTCACCCTGACGCAACTCAACGAGCGTCGGCGCGGCACCCTGGTCGAGCATCTCGACATCACGCTCACGGCCTTCGACGACGATTCGCTCACCGGCACCATGCCGGTCGACACGCGCACGCGTCAGCCCTTCGGCCTGTTGCATGGCGGCGCCTCGGTGGCGCTGGCCGAAACCCTGGGCTCGATGGCCGGCTGGCTGTCGCTCGAACCCGGCCAAGGCCAGGCCGTGGGCCTGGAAATCAACGCCAATCACGTGCGCGCCGTGCGCGAAGGCCTGGTCACCGGCACCGCGCGCGCCGTGCATCTGGGTCGCAACACGCAGGTGTGGGAGATCCGCATCGTCGATGGCGAAGGCCGACTTGCCTGCATCTCGCGCCTGACGCTCGCCATCGTGCCCGAGCGCGCCAGCGCATGAGCGAGGCGCCCTCGAGCCGGCAGACGCCCTACGCGGGTCTCGCGCCCGAGGTCGTGCTCGACGCGCTCGACAGCGTCGGCTTCGTCACCGACGGCCGACTGTCCGCGCTCAACAGTTACGAAAATCGCGTCTACCAGATCGGTTGCGAGGATCTGGGCTTCGTCGTCGCCAAGTTCTATCGGCCCGGCCGCTGGAGCCGCGCGCAGATCGCCGAGGAACACGCCTTCACCGCCGAACTGGCCGAGGCCGAGATTCCCGTGGTCGCGCCGCTCGCGCGCGACGGCCAAACGCTGTTCACGCATCGCGAGTTTCTGTTCGCGGTGTTCCCCCGCCGCGGCGGTCGACCGCCCGAACTCGAACATGCCGACGCCGCGCAATGGATGGGCCGCACGCTGGGACGGCTGCACCTGATCGGCGCGCGCGCGAATTTTCGCGCGCGGCCGAGCATCGATCTGACCCACATGATCGACGAGCCCGCGCGCTGGGTCGTGGCCGGACCGCTGTTGCCCGCGCCCTTGCGCGACCGCTATCTGGAGGCGGTGACGCGGGCGAGCGCGACCCTGGTCGAAGTCTGGTCCTCGCTCGGCCCCGTGCATCGCCTGCGGCTGCACGGCGATTGCCATCCGGGCAATGTGCTGTGGACCGAGGCCGGACCAACCCTGGTCGACTTCGACGACGCGCGCGCGGGGCCGGCGGTGCAGGACCTGTGGATGCTGTTGAACGGCGAAGACGCGCAGCGCGCGGCCTTGCTCGAAGGCTACGAGCAGTTTCGGCCGTTCGATCACGTCGAGTTGTCGCTGATTCCGGCATTGCGCCTGATGCGCCAGATTCACTACGCCGGCTGGCTTTCGCAGCGCTGGCGCGACCCCGCGTTTCCGGCCGCGTTTCCGTGGGCGGCCGAGGCGCGCTACTGGGAAACACACCTCAACGACGTGCGCGAAGCCGCCGACGAATTGCGCTGAACGCGCGCATATGGCGCTTTCGCATGACGCGCGCGCGACCGGGCATGAATCGCGTCGCGGTGCCTCGAACGCACGTCCGCGCCGCGTCGACTAGAGCACGATCCCTAATTTCACGCCGTAGTTTTGGCTATCGCGCGCGCGGCGCATGCGTCACAATCCGCTTCCTCATGAACGAGCCCACGGCCTCACGATCCTCGCGGCGGCGCTTCGACGTCGCGATGCCGCTGCGTTACTTGCTGCGTCTGCCGCTGCTGGCCGTGCATCTGCTGATCAGCCTGCCGCTGACCTTGTTCACCATCACGCCACTGGGCGCGCGCATTCATGTGCGCGGCGGCGAGCGTTTGGATCACCGCATGATTCGCTGGTGGTCGGGCATGTTGATGCGCATCTTCGGCTTCGACGTGGTGCGCAGCGGCGCGCCGGTCGAGGGCGCGGTGCTGCTGGTGGCCAACCACATCACCTGGGCCGACATCGAGATCATCCACAGCCAGCGCATGGCCTGCTTCGTGGCCAAGAGTGAGATCGCGGGCTGGCCCCTGGTCGGCTGGCTCGCCAGTCAGGCGGGCACGATCTATCACCGTCGCGGCTCGCAGGAGTCGCTCGCGACCGTGGCCAAGGTCATGGTCGAGCGCCTGCAATCGGGCCTGGCGGTGGCGGTGTTTCCCGAAGGCGGCACGGGGCCGGGCGATCACGTGCGCACGTTTCATGCGCGCATCTTCCAGGCCGCGGTCGACGCGCAGGTGCCGGCGCAACCGGTGGCGCTGCGCTTCACGCGCGGGGGTCAGGTCACGACGGATGTGGCGTTTCGGCCGGGCGAGGGTTTCTTCGGCAATTTCTTTCGCGTGCTCGGCGCGCCGCGCACGCGCGCGGAAGTGATTTTTCTCGAACCGGTGCCGGTCAACGGCGACGGTCGCCGACGCATGGCCGATACCGCGCGCGCGCGCATCGTCGCCGCGCTGGGCGTGCCCGATCGTCGTCGCGCGCGCGACAACGGCGAGCCCGCCACCGACGATCTCGATCCCTTGAGCCGCGAAAATGATGCGGCCTGAGCACTTCCGCCCGCGCGGTCTGCTGCGCAATCCGCACGTGCAATCGGTGCTGGCCTCGAGCGCCTTGCGGCGCTGGCGCTTTCGCGAGCGGCATCGCGTGGTGCTCGAGGCCTCGCGCGAAGTTCTGCTCGACGGCGGCGACGGCGTGCGCCTGCAAGGCTTTCACGCCGCGCAGAGCGCGCGCGAGGAAGCACGCGGCCTGGTCGTGTTGCTGCACGGCTGGGAAGGCTCGGCCACGTCGAGCTATATCCTCAACGTCGGCGCGCGTTTGCTCGAGGAAGGCTATGACGTCTTCCGCCTGAATTTTCGCGATCACGGCGACACGCATCACCTCAATCGCGAGATCTTTCATTCCTGCCGCATCCAGGAAGTGGTCGGCGCGATCGGCGATCTTTCGCGACGCTACGCGCGTCGGCCCTTGGCGCTGGCGGGCTTTTCGCTGGGCGGCAATTTCGCCTTGCGCGTGGCGCTGCGCGCGCCCGAGCACGATCTGCCCATCGCCAAGGTCGTGGCCGTGTGCCCGGCCATTCGGCCCGTGGGCATTCTCGATGCGATCGAAAGCGCGCCGTGGTTCTACCACGCGTATTTCATGCGCAAATGGCGCGATTCGCTCAAGCGCAAGCAAGCGCTGTTTCCCGATGCCTATGTTTTCGATCAGCGCTTTCTCGGCCAGCGCATGCGCGAGCTCACCGCCGAACTGATCACGCGCTACACCGAATACGGCACGCTGGAGCAGTATCTCGACGGCTATTCGCTGCACGGCGATCGTTTGGCCAGCCTGCGCGTGCCCGCGACGATTCTGACCGCGCAGGACGATCCGATCATTCCGGTCGATGATTTCCGTAGCCTGCATTTGCCCAGTCACGTAACCCTCGACATCGCGCCGCACGGCGGCCATTGCGGCTTCATTCGCGACTGGTCGCTCCAGAGTTACGCCGAGGATTATCTGGTGCAGCACCTGGCCGAGATGGCGCGCGCAAATTCCGGATAGCGGCCCGCGCGGGCGCGCGCTGAAATGCGCGCCATGTCCGCAAGGAGCCCGTCATGAGTTTTCGTATCACCGGCCTGCCGGCCGAACCGTTCCAGCATCTGTTCGGCCTCGACGACGCGGCCTTGGCTGCGCACGGCGCGCGCCGTCACGTTGCGAGCAGCAAGCCCGGCTTTCCCGATCGCATCGAGCTGCGCGACGCCGAGATCGGCGAGCGCGTGATCCTGATCAACTACACGCATCAGCCGGCCGACAATCCGTATCGCGCGAGTCACGCCGTGTTCGTGCTCGAAGGCGCGCGCGAGCGCTTTGATCGCGTCGACGAAGTGCCCGAGGTCATGCGCTCACGCCTACTGTCGCTGCGCGCCTTCGACGCGCGCGACGAGATCATCGATGCCGACGTGATCGACGGCCGCGAACTCGAGTCCGCGATCACGCGCCTGTTCGACAACCCCGACACGCGCTACCTGCACGCGCACTACGCGCGCCGCGGCTGCTACGCGGCGCGCATCGATCGCGCGTGATCGCGTTCGCGTGGATCGCGCCTCGCGACCCCGGACGCGCGATCGAGTCCTTCGCGCGACCCTAGTCGCAACGCGACGCCGTGTCGAAGGCTTCCTCCATGCTGCTGCCCATGATCGTCTCCTGCGCATCGGCGACGATCAGGCTGTGCTGCACTTGCGTGTTACTCGGGCCCGGACCAATCGCGAGTTGAGCGACATCGAACTCGCTGCCGGTGAGCGCGCAACCCGTGAGCGGTCCGCCACGACCGGCGAAGGGATTGGTGAAGGTGCGGCGCGCGCCATTGTCGATGATCACCGCGGTATTGGCCGACATCAGCACCGAGTACTGCAGCGCCCACAAGCGATTGAGGTCCGGCGGCGGCTGCGTGATCAGCACGCCGCTCCAGGTGTACTGACTGAATGGTCCGGTCGCGCCGAACGATTCGGCGGGTTGCAGTTGCGTGCAGCCACCATCGCCGGGCGTGAAGAAGTCGCCCCACAGCAGACCATCATTGCGCGAGGGTCCAAGCGCGACGCCCTGCCCGACCGCCGCCTCCTTGGGAATGGTGAAGCCGGCGGGCGCGGTGGTGGTGGGACCCGTGCACGTGGCGCGCGGGGTCGTGGCTTCATCGTCGAGCACGTTGAGAATCTTCAAAACCTGGGTCTCGGGCACGATGGTTTCCAGAAAGAACACGACGAAGTCGTTCTTCAGGATCGGCCGGCCGGTCGGCGCATCGAGGCTGGCCGGCGCCACGGGCGCTGGCAGCAAACGCCAGAAGCGCGAGATCGCCGGCCGAATGCCGCCCACGAAGGGTGTGATGATCGTGCCGAAGTTGTCGCGCACCAACACCAGCTGATTGCCCTGATCCCGGCGCAGTTCCAGCTTGCGCCGCGTGCGATTGCTCAGCGTGTAGAGCACGCGGCCATCGCTTTGCACCACGCAATCGATGCTGTCGTACTGATCGTTGTTGCCCGGAATGCCGGGCGTGACGATGGTGTGCGTTGTACCGGTGATGCGCAAAATCTCCGGCCGATTGTTGTTGATGTAGGGAAAGTCGATCAGGTTATTGCGCCCGCAACCGCCGCCCAGCGCGAAGGCCGTGCTGGTGCTGCGCACCGTCGTCCATCCGGCCGCGGGCGCGGAAGGATTGAAGATGTCGCTCACGTACGCCTGCTGCAACAACACGCTGGTCGTGCCCCCGGTCGGCCCCGCCGTGATCGCCGCCGTGAACAGCAAGTTCGGATTCGCCGGCTGCGTGCCCCGACGCAACTCCAGCACCACGCGGCCATTGGGATTGCTCAGCCGTTGCGTGGATGCGAACTGCGCGGCCGCATCGCCACACGCCATCGCCAATGCCAGCACGACCATCACGCGCGTCCAGCGCGTCCAACCACCTCGCCAAGCATCCATGGACAGCTCCATCGCGGGGAAACTGCCCATCAATGCGACGCGGGCGGCGAGTTCGCGCCACCAGGTTCCGAGATGGGGACATTCATCAATCGGACCGCGAGCCTGGGACCCCGCGTTTCCGGATCAGGACACCCAAGATTCCGAGCGATCCGCTTTTCGGGACACCCACGTTTTGGGACACCCACGATTTCGACGAGAGTTCCGCGAGATCGGGGCACCCGCGCTTCCCGCTCAAAACCGAACACCCTCGCGTTCACTCCCGCGACAAGCACTCGCCTTCACGCACCAAGCCCTTGATCGCAAAAGCCCGCGGGCCATGGCATATCGATTGCTTGATCGCCCGATTGCGAACCCGATTGCACGCCGCGAGGCGAAGGTGGCCCATGCGAAGTGTCCTCAACGCCCTGCGCGGCCTGGCGCGCGCGCCCGGATTCGCCCTGTTGGCGATCGTCGCCCTGGCCCTGGGCATTGGCGCCAACGCGGCGATCTTCAGCGTGATCAACACGATCTTCCTGCGGCCCCTGCCCTACGCCGAGCCCGAGCGGCTGATGCAAGTCACCTCGTCGGACACGGTGCAGCAAGTCGATAACCTCGGCATGTCCTGGCCGCGCATCGAAGCGATCCGCGCGCGCCAAGATGTGTTCGAGTCGATCGGCGTCTCCATCGGCACCGCCTTCACCGTGACTGGCGGCGAGACGCCCGAGCAAGTCACCGGCATGCAGGTCTCGCACGATTTCTTTCCGACGCTGGGCGTGGCGCCGCGCCTGGGTCGCAACTTCACCGCCGATGAAGATCGCGACGGCGGCGCGCTCGTGGCCATCGTCAGTCACACGTATTGGCAGCGCACGCTCGGCGGGCGCGAAGACGTGCTCGGCAGCATCCTCCAGCTCGACGGCCGCGCGCACACCATCGTCGGCGTGATGCCACGACAACTGTCCGCGTTTCCGATGAACCAAGTGCAAGTGTGGACCGCGCAACCGAAGAACGTGTCCTTCCTGGTGCCGGTGCAGATCGAGGGCGGTGGCTTCTTCTTCAACCTGGTCGGCCGGCTCAAGCCCGGCGTCTCGCCCGAACGCGCCCGCGAAGCCGTGCGCGTCATCGCCGCCGCCGATGCGCAGGCGCATCCGACCAATGCCGACGCCAAGGCCGTCGCCGAAGTTGGCCCGATGCTGCAAGCCCTCGTCGGCAATCAACGTCAGACCTTCTCGCTGCTGTTCGCCGCCGTCAGTTGCCTGCTGATGCTGGCCGCGGCGAATGTCGCCAACCTCGTGTTGACGCGCCACATCGCGCGGCGCAAGCAACTGGCCATTCGCTTCGCGCTGGGCGCGCGTCGGCGTCATGTGCTGGCGGAGATGGTCAGCGAGAACCTGCTGCTCGCGCTCGCGGGCGCCGCGTTGGGCTTGATGCTCGCGTGGTGGGGCTTGGGCTTGTTGAAGGTCGCCAACATCGGCGCGATTCCGCGCCTGGAAGAGATCAGCATCGACGCCCCCGTGCTGCTGTTCACGCTGGGCATCGCCGTCGCGACCGGCCTGCTGCTCGGCCTCATTCCGCTATTCCAACTGCGCGAGTCCGCGCTCGGTCACGCGCTGCATGACGCCAATCGCGAATCGACCGCCGGCCGCGGCCAGCATCGGCTGCGCGCGGGTTTGCTCGTGGGCGAGATTGCTTTGTCGTTCCTGCTGCTGGTGGGCGCGGCCTTGCTGGTCACGAGCGCGATTCAAATGCAGCGCGTCGATCCGGGCTTTCGCGCCGATGGCGTGCTGACGGGCTTGATCCAAGCGCCGCAGAACCGCTATCCCGATGGTTCCATCGCGCTGGCGAATTTCTACGGCGCGTTGCGCGAGCGCCTGGCGCGCATTCCCGGCGTGCGCGCCGCCGCGATCGGCGACAGCGTGCCGCTCAACGGCTTCGCCGGCGGCGCGCCCTACGCCCCCACCGGTCGCGCCCTGCCACCGATCGCCGAACAGAAGAACGGCCTGCGCCACATCGTCAGCGCCGGCTACTTCAGCACGCTGGGCATTCCGCTGCTGCACGGTCGCGACTTCAATGAGCGCGACACGCCGGAAACGCCGGCCGCGATCATCATCAACGAAACGCTCGCGCGCGCGGAGTTTCCGAATCAGGATCCGCTCGGCAAGCACCTCGTCACCGGCATGGGTCAGCGCGAGGCCGAGATCGTCGGCGTGGTCGCCGACGTGCGCACGGTCAATCTCACGCAAGAACCGGTCGCCGAATTCTTCCACCCCAGCGCGCAACGGCCCGAGAACTTCGCCTTCCTGATCGTGCGCGTCACCGGCGATCCGGCTGGCTTCACCGAATCGCTGCGCCAAGCGCTCAAGGACGTCGACCCCGCGATCGCGCTGACCAATGTCAACACGCTCGACGCCATCGTCGCGCAGAACAGCGCCGATCGCCGACTGACCACCAACCTGCTCGCGGGCTTCGCCTTGCTCGCCTTGTTCCTGGCGAGCTTCGGCGTGTACGCGGTGATGGCGTACTCGGTCGGCCAACGCAACGCCGAATTCGGCATCCGCCTCGCGCTCGGCGCGCCGCCCATCGCCGTGCGTCGCATGGTGCTGCGCCAAGGCGTGGTGCTCGCGCTGTGGGGCCTGGGCATTGGGCTTGCGTGCGCGCTCATTGCCGCATTCCTGATGCGCGGCCTCTTGTTCGGCGTGCACCCGGGCAACCCGATCACTTACCTTGGCATCGGCACCATTTTGCTCGGCGTCGCCGCCCTGGCCTCGTGGCTGCCCGCGCGGCGCGCGGCGAATGTGCCGGCGGTGACGGTGTTACGGTCCTAGCGCGGCGCGAAATTCGCGACCGCGCGGCGTTCACCGCGAAGAAGAACTCGCGCAACCGCCAATCCGCTGCAAGGCGATCGTGCCCAGCCGTCGCGCGAAAGGCTCGGCCACTTCGCTGTCGTCGAACTGATAGTCCAGTGTCGCCGACGCGCAGCCCCTGAACGTCACCGTCGCCGCGCCCACGCGTTGCGTGTTGGTGCTCGGCGCGTCGTCGAAACACCTACCCATGGTGCGATAGATCGGCTCTTGCGCGAAGACCCATGGCGCCGGCCGCTGTCGCGCCCGCCGTCCGAGAACTTCGCTTTCCAACTTGGTTAGATAGCAACTTGCCACTAGGGAACACGACACTCGCTATCTCACCGCATCCAACTCGCCCACGAGCGGATCGTGTCGACCGCGGCGCGCGACGATCTCCTCGCGCACCGCCGCCACCATCGCCTGGCCTTCTTTGATCGACCCTTGTCGAAACAAGCACGCACCCAGGATTGCGCGCGTGTCATTCAACGCGGGATTGTCGGGCGCCAACTTCGCCTCGCGAATCCTCAACGCCTCGCGCAACAAAGTAATCGCCGGCTCACCTTCCTCGCATCGCGCATGGCCATACCAAGTCAGCGTTTCGGCCAGCGCGGGATGATCGGGCGGTAGCGCGGCGCGGCGGATTTGCAGGGCTTCCTCGAAGGCGGCGCGCGCTTCGGCAGTGGCGCCTTGCCAGTAGCGGACGCGGGCGAGGTTGGTGAGGCCGTAGGCGAGTTGGGGGTTTCGCGGTTCGAGGATTTCGCGTTGCAGGCGCAGGGCTTGTTCGTAACGGTCGCGCGCGTGGTCGAGGTCGCCGCGTTCTTCGGCGAGCAGGCCGAGGTTGTTCAAGGTGCCAGCGACGCGCGCATGGCGTTCGCCGTAGGCGATGCGATAGATCGCGAGCGCGCGTTCGTACAATGACTGTGCTTCGTCGAAGGCATCGGCTTGCTGACGCACGAGGGCGAGGTTGTTGAGCGCCTTGGCCATGGGCGCGGCATTGGGCGGCAGCACGCGTTCGTAGATGGCGATGGCTTCGCGCAGCAGCGGTTCGGCGCGCGCGGGTTCGCCGGCGTCGAACAGACAGGCGCCGTAGTTGCTAAGCGTGTCGGCGGTAAGGCGATGCTGATCGCCGAGCACGCGACGACGCAGCGCGAGTGCTTCCGCGAACAGCGGTTGCGCGTCGGCGTAGCGGCCTTGCGCGTGGGCAAGCGCGGCGTTGGCGTCCAGCGCGCGTGCGAGCTCGGGCCAGTCGCTGGTGTGGCCGGCCCGACGCGCGTCGAGCGCTTGGCCGTACCAACGGGCGGCTTCGTCGAGTTGGCCGGCGGTCCAATACCACGAGCCCAAGCGCAACGCGGCATCGGCGCGACGCCCATCGGTGAGGGGCAAGGTCGCGCGCAGATCGACGGCGAGTTGGAACAGCGGCTTGGCTTCATCATGACGACCGAGCGATTGCAGCGTGATCGCCAGCCATTCGGCGGTATCGGCGATGGACTGTGGTTCGCGCGCGCGTTCGCGCAACGAGAGCGCTTCGCGCAGCGCGGTTTCGGCCTCGCGATGCGCGCCGGCTTGTTCGCGCGCCTGGCCCAGGCGCAGCAGCGCATCGGCGCGCGCGGCGTCATCGTTCATCGCGATGGCGACATCGCGCGATTGCTCGGCCAGTTCAGCGGCTTCGGCATACAAGCCCAGATTGCGATGCACATCGGCGAGCGTGTTGAGCAAGGTCGCTCGCGCGGTCAGCGGTAGATCCTCGCGACCCGCGAGCGCAAGGCGCCCGCGCGCCAGCAACTCGCGCGCGCTGATCTCGGCGCCGCCGCTTTGCGTGCTGTCGGCTTGGCGGAACATATCGGCGAGGAACGCCGCCGTTCGTTCGCTGCGATCGCGTTCAATACGCGTGAGTTCGAGCGCCTCGCGCGTGCGCGCGGTTTCGCGCGCCACGCGCCATGTGAAAGCACCGACCGTGATCACGAACACGCCAAGCATCGCGACCCAGGGCCAGCGTCGCCGCAGAAACTTGCGCGCGCGATACGCCGCGGAATCGGGTCGCGCGCGCACGGGCCGATGCGCGAGCAGCGCACGCAGGTCTTCCGCCAGCGCGCCAGCGCTGGCATAGCGCCGCGCGGGATCAGCATCGAGCGCGCGGCGCGCGATCCAGTCGAACTCGGCGGGCAGGGTCTCGCCCCAAGGCGTGCGTCGACCCAGACTCGGCGGCGGCGCGTCGACAATGCGCGCGGCGATGCGCTCGGGCGCGACGCCCGTGGTGTCGTAGGGCGCGCGTTCGGCGACGAGTTCGTACAACAACACGCCCAGCGAATAGACATCGGTGGCCGTGCCCATGGGCTCGCCGCGCAGTTGTTCGGGCGAGGCGTAGCGCGCGGTGAATAGGCGCAGGCCGTGGGCTTCGGTGGCCTGATCGTCGCCGGTCGTGTCGAGCAGCTTGGCGATGCCGAAGTCGAGCAAGATCGCGCGGCCCTCGGCATCGACCAGCACATTGCTGGGCTTGAGATCGCGGTGCACGACGAGGTGGCGGTGCGCGTAGTCCAGCGCCTCGCACAATTGCAGCACCAGACTCACGCGCGTCGACAGCGGCGCGCGCGTGCGCTGGCAATAGGCATCGATGGTCTCGCCTTCGATATAGGCCATCACCAGATACGGCGCGCCGGGCGCGAGATTGCCGCCGTCGAGCAGACGCGCGATGTGCGGGTGATCGAGGTGCGCGAGGATCTGTCGCTCGCGCTGCAGCCGTTGCGCCAGCGCACTGCTCGCCAGACCCGGCGCGAGCAACTTCAACGCCCCGCGCTGCACGAAATCGCCCTCGGCGCGCTCGACCAGATAGACGCGGCCCATGCCGCCCTGGCCCAGTTCGCGCACGACGCGAAACCGACCCACGACCTGTCCGACTTGCAAGCCTTCACCGACCGCGTGCGTCGGCGCGCGATCGAGCGGCGTCAGTTCACCCTCGTGTGCCTCGAGCAAGGCCAGCACTTCGACGCGCAGCGCGTCGTCGTCGGCGCAATGCTCGACCAGCCACGCCGCGCGCGCGCCGGGCTCGCAGGCCAGCGCCTGATGAAACAACTGCCATTGCCGTTGCCAGCGCTGGGCGTCCACCGCGATCGCTCCCCCGGACCTCGGTCAGTATAGGCGCACTGACTCGGCCGCGACGGCCGGCGTACACTCGCGCCATGTCGGCACATCCCGCCATCACCGAACTGTTGCACGCGCTGAAGCTCGGCGATGCCCGCGCGGCGGATCAGGTGTTCGAGCTCGTCTATGGCGAGTTGAAGCAGATCGCGCGCGCGCGGCTGTCGTCGGAGCGCGCGCAGGCCACGCTCACGCCCACCGCACTGGTGCACGAGGCCTATTTGCGCTTGATGGGCTCGAAGCTGCCGGATTTCGCGGACGCGCGCCATTTCGTCGCGGTGTCTGCCATCGCCATGCGGCGCGTGCTGATTGAACGCGCGCGCGCGGCGCAGCGCGACAAGCGCGGTGGCGGGCAAGTGGCGCTGACCTTGTCGCCGGACATCGCCGACACCACGCTCGACCCGGCCGAACTGTTGCAACTCGACGCGGCGCTGGGCGAACTCGAACGTCTCGATGCCGAGATGGCGCGCGTGGTCGAGCTGCGCTATTTCGCGGGACTCAGTGTCGAAGAAACCGCGCGCGTGCTCGACGTCGCGCCGCGCACGGTCAATCGCCATTGGACCGCGGCGCGCGCGTGGTTGGCGCGCGCGCTCGGTTGAGTCCGCGCTACCAGCGCAACACCGGCGCGCGCGTGGGCTCGACGCGACCGTCGACCAAGGCCTGAAACTCGCGCGCCACGGCCTCGCCACCGCGTTCTTCGCTGACGTGAAAATGCTTCAGCGCTTCGGCGAATTGCGCGTGCCAACCGGCGCTGAGACTCGCGAAGAAGCTCGATCCCAGTTCAGCGCGCCGCCGCGCGGTCCACGATGGCGCGAAGAACACGCCATCGCGCGCGGCCTTGCCGGCTTCACCGCCGAAGTTGCCTTCGGCCCAGTGCGTGAGGCCCACTTGCGTGTGATGCACCAAACGCTCGCCCAATTGCGCGTCGAGCGCGCGACGCAGCGGCATGCTGCCCGCGATGTCGGCATACAGGACGCGACCTGTGGGCAGACGCGCCAGATCGTCATACGCGATCACCTGGTCGTACACGCCGAACGCGCTTGCCTGCGCGACCGCGCGCGTCGACGCCAGGCCGATCACGGGCAGCTCCGCGCGTTGTCGACGAATCGCCACGGCCGCGCCGAACGCGGTCTTACTGCCGGCAGAGGAGATCAACACGGCATCGGCGCCCATGAACTCGTGCACGGCCAGATAGTCGGCGAACAACAGACCGGTGAGGAACAACGGCCGCATCACCACCATCAGACCTTCCTGTCCGGGCGTGAAGAAAGGATCGCGATCGGGCTCGGAATACAGGTGATACACGCCATGCGACGCCGGCAACCACGCGCGCTCCACGCGAAACCCCGCGGGCGTGCCCTGCGCCGGCGTCAGCAACGCGTAACGCGCGGCCGGAAAGTAGCCGTAGAGGCGCGCGCCTTCGGCGATCACCGCCGAACGCGACGCGCGCACCGTGGCCATGCCCCACACGGGCAGCAGGGCCTCGCGCGCGCCGTCGACATCGGCCGGCACCGGGAAGAAGTCCGCGTACTGCAGGGCCTGGCCCAGCACGGCATACGTCAGGTTATTCGCGGTCAGGCCGAAGCATTCGATCTCGACCAGCACCTCGCCTTCACCCGGCGCGGGCGCCGTCGCGACGTGCACGCGCGCGCGCGTCGGCGCGGCGCGTTCGAACAGCAGGACGGGGTTGGGACCGGGCGTCGTCGTCATCTCGAATGCCTCCGCGGAGCGAACCGGCACCATGACGCGCGGCCGCGAACCGCGCAAGGGCATCGCGCCGCCAAAATCGGTGACCCGGACGGTCGATCGCCACCGTTTGGCCGCGATTCGCCGTCGCCGGCCTGGATGCGGCGCGGGAACGCGGCCTACAATGCGACCGTCCGGGGGCATGCCATGCAGGCACATGAATTGAGCGATTTGCTGGTCGCCTGGCGCCAAGGCGACGCGGTCTCGCGCGAGCGGCTCGATCACGAGCTCTACGCCGCGCTCAAGCGCATGGCCACCGCGCGTTGGCTCGACGCGGGCACGCCGCGCACGCTCAATCCCACGGCCCTGGTCAATGAAGCGATGGCGCGTCTGCTCGACGGCGCCACCGACTGGCAATCGCGCGCGCATTTCTTCGCCTTGGCGGCCTTGCAGATGCGCGCGGTCCTGGTCGATCACGCGCGCGCGCGGCACGCGGCCAAGCGCGGCGGTGGTCAGGTCGCGGTGACGCTCGAAGGATTGGAACTGGGGCAATCGACCGACGAGGAGTTGCTTGACCTCGATCGCGCCATCCACGAACTGGCCACGATCGACGAGCGCGCCGCGCGCGTGATCGAGCTGACCTATTTTGGCGGCCTCAAGGCGCGCGAAGTGGCCGAAGTCTGCGGCGTCGGCCTGACCACGGTCGAGAACGATCTGGCCTATGCGCGCGCGTGGTTGAAGCGCCGCTTGTCATGAGCGCGGCGATTCAGGCCCAGGCGCGCGCGCTGTTCGATCGCGCGCGACCGCTCAATGACGCGAGTCGTCGCGCCCTGCTCGACAACGAATGCCCCGACCCCGCCGTGCGCGCCGAGGTCGAGGCCCTGCTCGCCGCCAGCGACGACGTCGGCGATGTGATCGACGCGCGCGTGCGTCGCGCCGCGCGCGAAGCCCTGGCCGCGCGCGCCATGCCCGCCGAACTCGGTCCGTATCGCCTGGTCGCGGCCATCGGCGAAGGCGGCATGGGCATGGTCTGGCGCGCCGAGCGCGCCGACGGCGAGTTCGTCAAATCAGTCGCGATCAAGGTCATTCGCGGCGTGCCGTCCGTGCACGCGATCGAGCGCTTGCGTCGCGAACGCCAGGTGCTGGCCGATCTCGATCATCCCGGCATCGCGCGCTTGATTGACGGCGGCACGCTTGATTCGGGCGAGCCGTATCTGGTGATGGATTACGTCGAGGGCGAACCGCTGGGCGAATGGCTCGCGCGCAAGCGCCCCGGCGTGCGCGAGCGCGTGGCTTTGTTCGTTCGCCTGTGCGAAGCGGTGCAGTTCGCGCATCAACGCCTGATCGTGCATTGCGATCTCAAGCCCGCCAACGTGATGGTGCGGCCGGACGACACGCCGGTGCTGCTCGACTTCGGCATCGCGCGCCTGCTCGAGCCGGGCGAAGGCAAGGCGCGCACGGCCACGTTCGCGGTGACGCCCGCTTACGCGAGCCCCGAGCAGTTGCTGGGGCAACCGGTGACCTTGGCGACCGATGTCTTCGGCCTGGGCATGGTGCTGTACGAAATGCTCGCCGGCGTGGTGCCCGAGCGCGGCGCCGATGCCGTGGCGCTCAGTCGCGAACTGCCCACGCCCAGTCAGACCTTGATCACGCGCGGCGACACCTTGATCGCCACGCAATTGCACGGCGACTTGGACAGCATCGTGCGCATGGCCGTGCGCGTGGAGCCCAATCGACGTTATGCCAGCGCGACCGATCTCGCGCGCGACGCGCAGGCGTGGCTCGACGGTCGACCCGTGCAGGCCGCGGGCGGGCACTGGCGTTATCTCGTGGGCAAGTTCGCGCGGCGACATCGTGTGGGCGTGACGCTCGCGGGCCTGGCGCTGGTGGCGATGACGGCGCTGGGGGCGCTCGCGTTCGCGCAGTATCGCGAAGCGCTGCGCGCGAGCGAGCGCGCCGAGCGCGAAGCCCTGGCCGCGCGCGCCACGGCCGATTTTCTGCGCGATCTGTACACCGAACTCGATCCGTCGTTGCACGCCGGCCGCGTGGTCGACGCGCGCGAGTTGCTGGATCTCGGCCGCGCGCGCCTGGACAAACTCGCCGACACCGCGCCCGCCACGCGTGCCGCGCTGGAAACCAGCCTCGCCGAGATCTATCTGGAAATCGGCAAGCCTTCGGCCGCGCTGGAGCTGGCGACCGCCGCGGTCGGTCGCCTCGATCGCGCGCGCGACAATCCGCGCACCATCGTCGAGGCCGATGCCCTGCTCGCGCGCGCGCACAACGCCGCGCTGGATTTCGCGCAAGGTCGCGTCGTTGGCGATCGGGCGCTGGCCGCCGCGCAAGCCTTGGGCGACCCCGCGCTGGAAGCGCCCATCCGCACCGCGCGCGCGTGGTCGGCGCTGGCGCTGGGCGATGTCGCGGCGGCGCGTCGTGACTACGACTGGGCCGAAGCCTATTTCAAGACACAAGGCGAAGCCGGTCTGGAACCGCTGGGCCGCATCGCCTACAACCGCGCGCAACTGGCCGAGGGCGAAGGCCAATTGCGCGAAGCGCTGCGGCTGTATCAAGAGTCCTTCGCGATCAACGAAAAGCAGCAAGGCCGCGATCAACCGATCACCCTGCTGAGCCAGTTCGGCATGGGCAAGATCGAGATCATGCTCGGCCACGCGCGCGAGGCGCGCGAACGCCTGAGCGACCTGCTCACGCGCAGCCGCCGCGTGCATGGTCCCGACACCATGGCCAGCGAGCGCGCCGTCGCCGAACTCGCCAACGCCCAGCGCGAGTTCGGCGAACCCGAGGCCGCGCGCGCCAGCTTCGCCGAGGCCCTGCGCATCACGCGCATCGTCAACGGCGACAAGGACACGCAGCAACTCGCCACGCATCTGTCCAACCTCGGCATGGTCGAAGAACACGTCGGTCACATCGATGAGGCGCTGCGCCTGCAACGACAAGCCTTGCAAGCACGCGTGACCATGCTCGGCGCGGACGCGACGCCAGTGGCCTCTTCGCAAGTATTCATCGCGCGCGTGCTGACCCTGGCCGGGCGATTCGACGAAGCCGAACCGGCCGCGCGCGAAGCCGTGCGCATTCGCGCGCTCAAGCTCGCGCCCGATCACGAGCAATTGCTCGCCGCGCGTGCCTTGTTGACCGAGATCCTGGCCAGCGCCGGCCGCGTCAACGAAGCGCCGCTCGACAGCGCCGCGATCGCGAGCGCGCTGGCGCGAGATCCGCCGCCACCCGTGCGCGTGGTGATGCAGTTACTGCAAGCCGATGCCGCGCTCGCCCAGGCGCGTGGCGACGCGACAATGCGCGCGACGATCCTGGAGCGCGAACTCGCCTTGATGCGCGAAACGCAAAACGACCAGCACCCGCTGCAAGGCTGGATCGGCCTGCGCCTGGCCGAGGCCCTGGCCGACGCCGGCCAGACCGCCCGCGCGCGCGAAGCCTTCACGCGCGCCGAGCACATCGTCGTCACCACCCACGACCCCGCTTCGCCCGCGCGGGCGATCGCGAGCCGATTGCGCGCGCGGCTGTTCTAGGCCGATTGGGGACTTTCGCGCCGTTGTCCGATTGAAAGGATCGGATGAGGTCGCGGGAGAGCGGCATGCGTATTCAACACGGATGGCGGGCGCTGGTCTGGCTCGGGGCAATGATGTTCGCGATGTCGGCGGGCGCGCAGAGTGTCGTGCCTCGGTTCGAGTGCATCGAAGGCGGGCCCACGGCATTCGGGGCCTATTTCGGCTATGACAGCTTATTTCCAGAAGAGCAGAACATCGCGGCAACTCCCGAGAACAACATCTTCATCGGTTCCGGCCCGGTGAACCCCTACCTCGGGCAACCGACCCGCTTCTACTCGGGCTCGCATGCACGCGTGTTTCGAGCGCCCATGGAGTTCGATAGCGCGCCCGTCTGCGAGTGGATTCTCAACGGCCGCCGGGCGCGCGCCGACATCGATGCGACACCATGCGCGGCTTCCACGCAGCAGTACGTGTTGTCGCCCTTCGTCGATTGCGTCTCGCCCCCGGGCGCCGATGGTCAAGCACGCGCGCGATTGGGTTATCTCAGCGGCGAAGCCGTGCCGCTCACCTTGCCCGCGCGCTCGACCTACAACTTCTTCACCGGCGCCTTTCGCTTGAGCGATGCGCGCGCCGGTCGAGGCCAGCCCGATCAATTCTCGCCCGGCGTGCATCACGACGTGTTCACCGTGCAATTCGATCCGCGCGTCGAGCCGGTGCTCGAGTGGCGCTTAATGGGTCGCGCGGCCAACGTCGCGCTGGGCTTGCCGAACGTACCGATGTGCACCGGCGGCGCGCGACTGGAAGTGTTCGACAATCTCCAGACCGCGCCGATTAATCAGCCCTTCGGGCGACCCTTGCGCGTGCGCGTGCTCAATGCGGCCGGGCAACCGGTCGCGGGCGTGTCGGTGATATTTCAAGGTCGTTCCGCGATGGCCGCGGGCTTTGCCACGCCAGCGGCGGATCTGAGCGCGATTCTTTCGGTCAGTGACGCGCAGGGCATGGCCGAGACCGCGGTCATCGCCAACGGCATCGTCGGCAACCACGTGGTGATGGCGACCGCGGCCGCGCTCGGCGTCAGCGCGACGTTCTATCTGGAGAACACCGAAGGCGTCGTGCTGCGCGATGGCTTCGAGGACTGACGTGCCGTTTCGCCGAAGACGCGCCAGCAGCGCCCGACGTTGCCGCGCGCGCCGCATCGATCACGAGGGCTTGCGGTGTTGCAAGAATGTTTTACCGTCGCGCCGGGTTTCGACGCCGCGGCCCTGACTTTCGACAGGTAACGGAGCCCTCTCCGGGCAGTGCCCCTCGCGAGCGACTCATCGCACGATGGGATCCTCAAGGGGATCAGGGGAATGTCATGCGCAAGCTCAAGCTCGGTCGCGCGTTCGCGGGCGGTATCGGCGCGTCGCTGTGGCTGGTCGCGTCGACGGTCGGGGCGGCGACGATCACGGTGACCAATACCAATGACTCGGGCGCAGGTTCGCTGCGACAGGCCTTCATTTCGGCCAATGCGACTACGGCGTCGGACACCATCGTCTTCGACATTCCGGGCCAGGGTCCCTTCACCATCTCGCCCTTGACGGCACTGCCACCCTTGATCCAGCCGACTATCATCGACGGCTACTCCCAAGCGGGCGCATCGGTCAACACGCAGGCCGACGGGACCAACGCCAGAATCATGATTCAAGTGGATGGCGCGTTGGCGGGCGCCGGCGTCGCGGGCATCCGAGCGTGCGCCAGTAACAGCACGGTCCGTGGCTTGTCGATCACCCAGTTCTCGAGCATCGAGGTGCTGGTAGGCGCGGCCAATGATGGATGCCCCTTGCAACCCACGAATATTCAGGTCACCGGCAACTTCATTGGCCTGGCGGCAAACGGGGTGACCCCGCTGGGCATTCGGTCCATCGGCGTGCAAGTCAGCAATGCGCAAGCGACGATCGGTGGCAACACCGTCGCGGCGCGCAACATCATCAGCGCAAACATCAATGGGGTGCTGACAGTCAGTGCAGTGGCGGGCACTTCCGTGCTTAACAATCTCATCGGCACCGATGCCAGTGGCACGCTGGACCGCGGCAACAGTTCCTTTGGCATCGAGCTGAGCAATTCCAACGACGCCATCACCGTGGGCACGGCGACCGCGCCCAACCTCGTTGCCTTCAACAGAATCGGCATCTTCTCGCCGAGCTCGTCCACCGGCACCACGCTGTTCGCCAACCACGTCAGGCAGAACGACGAACTCGGCGTCGACCTCTCGGCCGGTGGCAACGGCGATGGCGTGACCTTGAACGACGTCAACGACGTCGATGTCGGCGGCAACGACTTGCAGAACTTTCCCGCGATCAGCACGATCACGCGCACGGCCACGGGCCTGCACATCAATGCCACGCTCGATCGCCCGAATACGGCGGGCTCGCGCACGTACACCATCGGCGTGTACGCCAATAGCGTCTGCGACGCCAATGGTCACGGCGAGGGCGAGCGTTTTCTCGGCAGCTTCGACTTCTTTAGCTCTGGCCCGGTGATCGAAACGATCAACGTGGACTTCACCCCAACCGCGGCCGTTCCCGTGGGTTCGCAAATCACCTTGACCGCGACCGATCAGGCCACGGGCAATACCTCGGAGTTTTCCGATTGCGCGTTGCCGGACAACACCACGCCATTCGTGGTCACGACCTTGGCCGACACCGCCGGCAGCACCTGTGGCGCGACCTGCAGCCTGCGTCAGGCGATCACGGCCGCGAATGCCTCGGCGGGCGGCGATGTGATTCGATTCAACATCGTCGGCACCGGCGTGCAGCAGATCTTCCCGACGACGCCGCTGCCCAACATCACCGAGGCCTTGGTGATCGACGGCTACACGCAGCCCGGCGCCAGCGCCAACACCAGTGCCACGGCCGACAATGCCGTGATCCGCATACAGATCGACGGCACGGTCGCCGGATTCAACAATGCCGTCGCCGGTCTTAGCGCGTGCGCGAGCAATGTCACGATTCGCGGCCTGTCGCTGACCGCGTTCGGTCGCCATGGCATCGGCCTCGGCTTGCGCGAGAACATCAACGCTTGCACCGGCACCCCGCGGTTTTTCGGCGGGGTGATCGAAGGCAATTTCGTCGGCTTGTCGCCCGCCGGCGTCGCCGACGGCAATCACTTCGGCGGCATCGTCGTCACCACCACCGATGCCGTCGTTGGTGGCGTCACCGCGGCGGCGCGCAATGTCGTGAGCGACAATGGCGCCAATGGCGTGCAAGTGGCGGACGGTCGCGTCGAGATCGACAACAACTTCATCGGCGTGGGCGTGGACGGTTCGAGCGATCACGGCAATTTGGCGTCGGGCGTCTTTGCGGACAGCACCGGACCTACGCCGGTGATCGTGGGCGCGCGGGCTCGCAATACGATCGGGTTCAATCGCGATGGTGTTCGTGTCATCGACACGGCGTCCAAGGTCAGCGTTGGGCCCAATGACTTCTTCGGCAATGCCAATCTCGGCATCGATCTCGTGGCCTCGGGGATCAATCCCGATGGCGTCACCGCGAACGATGCCGATGACGCCGACACCGGCGGCAATGGCCTGCAGAATTTCCCGGTACTGGCCAGCGCCACGCAGTTGGGCGCGACGCTGCGCGTGGCGATGAACCTGGACGTGCCGGTCGGCTCGCCCACCCAGCCGCAGCAGATCGCGCTGTACACCAGCAGCGTCTGCGACGGTTCCGGCCAGGGCGAGGGCGAGCTTTATCTGGGCACGGTATCGCGCACCGTGACCAATGCCACCGAGAACTTCACCATCGACCTCGACGCCTCGGCGCCGATCGGCAGCAAGATCACCGCCACCACGTCCTTCGTGGACAATACGTCGGAGTTCTCGAACTGCGTGACCGTGGTCGACGGCGATGCCGTGTTCAAGAACAGCTTCGAATGATCGCGACGCGGCGCGACGCGCAAGACGCGTCGCGCCGCGAGTGTCGAACTACAGCACCGAGATATCGGCGATCGACATGAAGCGCTTGCGCAGATCGTTGAGCAGGGCCAGACGATTGCGGCGCACGGCCACGTCGTCGGCCATGACCATGACCTTGTCGAAGAAGGCATCTACCGGCGCGCGCAAGCCCGCGAGCTGCTTCATCGCGCCCACGTAATCGCGTCGCGCCAGCGCCTGCTGCGCGTGCTCGCCCTGGAACGACAGGGCCGCGGCCAGGGCACGTTCTTCCGGCGCGACGATCTTGGCCACATCAATCGCGGCATCGATGGTCTCGCCCTTCTCGCCAGCCTGACGCAGGATGTTGCCCGTGCGCTTGTTGGCCGCGGCCAGGGCCTCGGCCTCGGGGAGCTTGGCGAATTCGACGATGGCCTTCAGGCGCAAATCGAAATCGGTCAGCGAACTTGGCTTCACCGCCGCCACCGCGTCGAACACTTCGCCGCGCACGCCTTGTTCGGCGTAGTAGCCGCGCAGGCGATCGAGCACGAATTGGTAGAGCTCGATCACGTCCTGATCGACGTCGCGCTCGAAGGCGTGAATCATCTGACGGATCGCGGGAATGCCCGCGCCGGCCTGCACGCTGTGCGACAGGCTATGCAACTGCTGGCGCTTGCACAGGTCGAGCGCCATCTCCAGGCCATCGACCAGATCGAGTTCGACCTTGCCCTCGAGCAAGGTGCGCGCCAGACCCAGGGCCGTGCGTCGCAGCGAGAACGGGTCCTTGTTGCCGCTGGGCTTCTGCCCCACGGCGAACAAGCCCGCGAGCGTGTCGAGCTTCTCGGCGATCGCGAGCACGCGCGCCACCGCGCCTTGCGCAATGGCGTCGCCGGCAAAGCGCGGCGCGTAGAACTCATCGAGCGCCTGCGCGACCTCGGGCTTCTCACCCTGCGCGGTCGCGTAGTAGCGGCCCATCGTGCCCTGCAGTTCGGGGAACTCGCCGACCATGCGCGTCATCAGATCGCACTTGGCCAACGCCGCCGCGCGCGTGCACGCGGCCGCGTCCACGCCGACGCGGCCGGCGATGGTGCGCGCCAGTTCCGCCACGCGCGTGACCTTGTCCCACACGCTGCCGAGCTTTTGCTGATAGGTGACTTTCTTCAGCGATTCCTGATGCTTCTCCAGCGGCGTCTTCAGATCGTCGTCGAAGAAGAAGCGCGCATCGGCGAAGCGCGGACGGATCACGCGCTCATAGCCCTTGCGGATCTCGTCGGGGTCCTTGGATTCGATATTGGCGATGCCGATGAAGTGCTCGGTCAACCGACCCTGCGCATCGAGCACGGGGAAGAATTTCTGATTGGCTTCCATCGTGGTCATCAGCGCTTCCTGCGGCACGCGCAGGAAATCGCGCTCGAAGGTACAGGCGATGGCCGTGGGCCATTCGACCAGGTTCTTGACCTCGTCGAGCAATTCCTCGCGAATGCGCGCCTGACCGCCGACCTTGGTCGCGGCCGCCTGCACCTGCGCGCGAATGCGCTCACGCCGCTCGACTGGATCAACCAGCACCTTGGCCGCGCGCAGCGCTTCGACGTAGTCATTGGCCGTGGCGATCCACACGCCTTGCGTGGCGTGGAAGCGATGACCACGGCTCATGCGATCGCACTTCAAGCCCAGCACCGGCGCATCGACCACCTTGTCGCCGAGCAACACGATCAGCCAATGCGCGGGACGAATGAAGCTGTCCTCGCGATCGCCCCAGCGCATGGGCTTAGGGATCGGCAGGCCCTTGATCGCCTCGGCGAGAATCTCCGGCAGCACCTTGGCCGTGGCCAGACCCTTTTTGACCGAGCGGTGCACGAACCACGCGCCCTTGTCGGTTTCGAGTTTCTCCAGCGCCGCCACGTCCACGCCACAGCTCTGCGCGAAACCGATGAGCGCCTTGCTCGGCTTGCCCTCGGCGTCGAAGCCGGCATTCACCGCGGGGCCGCGACGCTCCAGCGACTGATCGGCCTGCTCGGCGGCCACGCCGGCGATGCGCACCGCCATGCGGCGCGGCGTCCAGAACGCCTCGACGCGATCGGCGTCGAACGCCACCGCGCGCTTTTGCAGACCCGCGACGATGCCATCGCGGAAGGCCTGCGCCAGATCGTCGAGCGCCTTCGGCGGCAGTTCCTCGGTGCCCAGCTCAATCAACAACGGAAAACGCTGACTCATGGTTCAAGCCGCCTTGATCTTTTTCAGGCCCGGGAAGCCGAGCTTTTCGCGCTGGGCGTAGTACGCCTCGGCCACGGCCTTGGCGATGGTGCGCACGCGCAGGATGAAACGCTGGCGCTCGGTGACGCTGATCGCGCGGCGCGCGTCGAGCAAGTTGAAGGCATGCGAGGCCTTGCACACCTGATCGTAAGCCGGCAGCGGCAGGCCCTTTTCGACCAGCTTCAGCGCCTCGCCCTCGCACACGTCGAACCAATGAAACAACGCGTCGGTGTTGGCGTGTTCGAAGTTGTACGTGCTCTGCTCGACTTCGTTCTGGTGATACACGTCGCCGTAGGTCACGTTGGCCGGATCGTTGCGATCGTCGGTGTTGCCGACCCACACCAGGTCGTACACGTTGTCGACGTTCTGCAGATACATGGCCAGGCGTTCCAGGCCGTAGGTGATCTCGCCCGTCACCGGCTTGCAGTCCAGGCCACCGGCCTGCTGGAAATAGGTGAACTGCGTGACTTCCATGCCGTTCAACCACACTTCCCAACCCAGGCCCCAGGCGCCGAGCGTGGGCGATTCCCAGTTGTCCTCGACGAAACGCAGGTCGTGCACCAGCGGATCGATGCCGAGTGCCTTCAACGAGCCGATGTAGAGCTCGAGAATGTTCTCGGGGTTGGGCTTGAGCACCACTTGGTACTGGTAGTAGTGCTGCAGGCGATTGGGGTTTTCGCCGTAGCGACCGTCCGTGGGCCGGCGCGAGGGCTGCACATAGGCCGCGCGCCAAGGTTCGGGACCGAGCGCGCGCAGGAAGGTCGCGGGGTGAAACGTGCCCGCGCCGACCTCGGTATCGAGCGGCTGGATCAAGACGCAGCCCTGATCCGCCCAATAGCGATTCAAGGTCTGGATGACGTTCTGGAAAGTAAGTCCCGGCATGACGCGGTCGACATTCGGCGTGAAAAGGCGCGCTAGTATAGCCCCGAGGCGCCCATGCCCAAGCTGTCGGACACGCCCATGAGCCAAGCCAACCCGCCCAAGGTGGTCGCCCTCCCGGCCCAAAAGTCGGAATCCGTCGTCCCGGCCTTCAGTCCCAACCGCCGGCTGGATCTCGACGAAGTCCTGCACGCCCTGCTGGCCGAAGGCGCCATCAGCGACCCCGACCTCAAGCGCGTGCGGTCCTCGCGCGGCTCGGGTCGCTCGGAAGTGCACCCGCTGATCCTGGTCGCCAACGGCAAGCTCCATCACCTGCGCAAGCCCGAACAGGCGATCAACCTGGAATGGCTGACCGAGTGGATGGCCAAGCACGCCGGCCTGCCGCACCAGCACATCGACCCGACCAAGATCGACGTCAACGCCGTCGGCCAAGTGGTGACCGCCACCTACGCCACGCGCTATCGCATCCTGCCCATCGCGATCAGCGACACCGAACTGACGGTCGCCACCAGCGAACCCTTCGACACCCGCTGGATCGCCGACATCGGCCACATCACGCGCCGCGAAATCCGCCGCGTCGTGGCCAACCCGCTCGACGTCAATCGGTATCTGATGGAGTTCTACGGCGTCACCCGCGCGCTGCAGAAGGCCAAGGACTCCAAGGAACAGAACCGCGACGAATCGAAGCTCTTCAACTTCGAGCAACTGCTGGAACTGGGCAAGACCGGCGAAATCGGCGCCGACGACCAGCACATCGTCAAGATCGTCGACTGGCTGCTGCAATACGCCTACGACCAACGCGCCAGCGACATCCATCTGGAACCGCGGCGCGACACCAGCTCGGTGCGTTTCCGCATCGACGGCGTGCTGCACAAAGTCTTCGAAATGCCCACGGCCGTGATGATCGCCGTCACCGCGCGCATCAAGATCCTCGGCCGCATGGACATCGCCGAGCGTCGTCGACCGCAGGACGGCCGCATCAAGATGCGCACGCCCGGTGGCCGCGAAGTGGAAATGCGTCTATCGACCATGCCCACCGCCTTCGGCGAAAAAACCGTGATGCGTATCTTCGACCCCGAACTGGTGTTGAAGAACTTCAGTCAGCTCGGTTTTTCCGCGCAGGAAGAACGCATGTGGCGCGAAATGGTCGAGCGCCCGCACGGCATCGTGCTCGTCACCGGCCCCACGGGTTCCGGTAAGACGACCACGTTGTATTCCACGCTCAAGCATCTGGCCACGCCAGACATGAACGTGTGCACGGTCGAAGACCCGATCGAAATGGTCTCGCCCGAGTTCAACCAAATGCAGGTCCATCACCAGATCGACCTGACCTTCGCGCAAGGCGTGCGCACGCTGCTGCGCCAAGACCCCGACATCATCATGGTCGGCGAAATCCGCGACCTCGAAACCGCCGAAATGGCCGTGCAAGCCTCGCTCACTGGTCACTTGGTGTTATCGACCCTGCACACCAACGACGCGCCCTCGGCCGTGACCCGACTGCTCGACCTCGGCACGCCGCATTTCTTGATTCAATCGAGCCTGTCCGGCGTCGTCGCCCAGCGCCTCGTGCGACGCCTGTGCCACCACTGCAAGAAACCCGGCCCCGTCAACGAAGAAGAATGGCTGGCCCTCACCGCCGGCTACGGCTTCCCCGCGCCCGCCACCGTCATGACCCCCGTCGGCTGCAACGAATGCCGCCGCACCGGCTACCTCGGCCGCGTCGCCATCTACGAAATGATGCCCATCTCGAAAGCCCTACGGCAGATGATCCTGCCGAATCTCGACTTGCCGAAGTTCAGAGCCGCGGCGCTGGCCGATGGCTTGCGGCCGCTGCGGATGTCGGCGGCGGAGCAAGTGGTGAAGGGGATTACGACGATTGCTGAGGTGATGGCGGCGGTGCCGGCGGCGGATTAGCTTCGACGCTTCCTGGCCTTGTTGGTTTTGGCCGGCGTTGCCGCTTCGGCAATGGAGTACCGGTATTGCGTTGGCTGAAGCGTGCCTTGGCTCAAGTCCCACGGCGCGATTCGATGGATGGCGCCGCTTTCCACCATCGGTCCTTCGCTGGCATCGCGCACGATCATGCTGTGCACGATGAAGAGATCGGTCCTGTGCTCGCGTGCGCTACAGACTTCGCCATCGGTTACGATCACTGAGCCCAAGCCTGACGTCGTCCCCTTCACCTCGACGCGCAGCTCCTCTTTCTTCGAACGACAGAACAGGTCGAAAGAGGCATTCGCTGAGGTGTCCTCCACACTGAATCCCGCATGCTCGTAGTACGCAATCGCCTGATCCATCGCGTACCGTTCAATAGCACGACGTGTCTTAGGGTCTAGTTGGCGCCCCTGGTGGCTGGACTTGCGAGCTTTTCCCTTCCGCGGAGTGGCCTGATCTAAGCCAGATGCGCTACCCGGCCGCCAAGCGTAAATCGCTGCCAAAGGCGCAGACGGGTCATCGTTGTAGTCCTTACATTCAAAGCGAATCTTGACGGGATGATCGCCTTCGGGCTCACCCAAGGCGCGAAGTCTTCCGCAGTAGAAATACGGCGCAGCGCCCCACCGATCCTTGTCACGAATACGAACGAACAAAAGCGGCTCAATCTCGCCCGACACGAGCTTGCGAATTAGTGCCCACTCGCGGCTTTGCTGCTTTTGACTTTCCCACTGAAAGAAGCGACCGTCGAAGTGGTCGACATAGGCATAGCGGTCTTCGGCACGCGACTTGTCCAGCGTCACCATCAACAGGACGGCATTCTCGTAGCTCTGAATTCCGGACCGCGATGTCGCAAGCACCGTCGCCGCGCGAGCTGAGAGCCCACCAATGGCGGCCATACTTCGCCGAGAATACGGCGAGCCGACGACAAACGCGTCGATTCGAATACGTTCCATGTTCCCCCACCCAATCGCGGCTGCTGCCGCTCAAGGCGTGCCGCGCTGGGGGAAAACTAGCATTGTTCTTCAATGCTTCAAAGTCGGTGTTAGAGCTCGACGCGGAGACACGACGATCAGCACGCGCCCGGCACGTTGTTGACGCGATCACTCGCCCTTACTCGCGTCAGAACCAACAACCATGCATTTCAACCGAGGCAGAGGGCCGTCTGCCGCTTGAGCATCGATCACGTACGATGCTCTGTCGCCGCTGAGTATGTCTGCTATTCGTTCGCGCATGTCGACCGACGTCGCAGGGTCGCGCGCCACCTCGCCGAGAAATGCCGCGATCTCCGCGCGTCGATACTCCAACGCAAACCGTGTCCCCCACTCCTCGCCGGGGTCGATTGCCACGCCGAGGAGAGATTCCTCCAAGATCCCTCGGCGTTGCAGCGCCAAGGCCTCTTTAGAGAAGTCCAGATACTCCGCCAGAGGCAGGCACTGTTGCAACCAGATGGCCAGCATCTTCACATCATTTGGAGCGTTAGCATCAGCCAAGACCTTTAATGCCAGGAGCCGATGCTGAGACGATGAGGCATAGAGTTGGCGCACTTTCTCACTTCTGAAGTAGGGCCAATGGCCGTCGTCTGAGACGGCCTCCGCAACAGCAGTGATTGACTTCAGATCAGCTAGGTAGCGCTCATAGGCTTGGCCCGATGTGCCTTTCTGCGATCCGGCCGAGATTGCTTGAGCGAATGCATACGTGAGTAGAAAGAAAGCCACTTTCAAATGAGGTCTCCCGGTCAGTGCAGACGTTGTAGCCCGCTATTCACCTGAACTCACATTTTGCCAATCCCCATCTCGGATCACGAGCGATATCCGGAGGCCTCTCGGGATTCTAGAAACGCTGATTCCAAATATCCGCCATAGCAACTGATGCTCCAATCGAGCGAATCAAACGTTGGGTCCACAAACGGCATGAGTGACCCCATGGGCTTGAACTCCCGGAATTCCAATTGAACGCTCGGATGATTGACTATGGTCCGAAAGAACGGCCACCGCGCGTCGCAGCTGATCTCCAGGTCACGGTCAGTCAATGACAACTGCGTCTTATCGACCCAGAGCCATCCACGATGACCGAGGCGATAGCACACGAATAGTCGCCGGGACCAAGTCCGGAAGAAGAAGCCATGGACCTCGGAATTGCCGCGGACAATTGGGCCTGACGCGAACGTGGATTGCCCTGGAACGAACTGATACATGGTCGCCGTATCGCGCCAATCGGCGATCATGATGCGATGACTGGCGGGAGAGTCGTTCGGCCCGTCGTTCATCTGGCTTTCTGAAGTCGAAGGTTGCCGGAACTCGGTTGCATGGACAACACATCCTCCAAGGCGATTTTCTTGCCGCGGCTCCTTGAGTTTTCCGAGCGGCAACTCAGTCTCTAGCTCCAGCGGGATCTTAGCCTGCATCAATGGGGAGGGCATGTCGTTCATTCGGAGGAACGTAAGGATCTCCCGTGCATCGGAATGCTGCCGCGACCCAAGGTTCGAGCTAACCGTTAGTGCCTCCCGTCACTCGACTCTCGCCGCTTCAACACCCTGCTTCGGATATAGGCAGTCAGGTCCTGAAGAGCTTGCCCACTGAGCGCCCGCAACTCCGGTTCATCGATTGAGCCGTTTGGGCTGCATCGATCGAAGACACCCGCGTTAGTCGCGAAGAACCAATTGCGCCCGGGCACGGTGACCTTGGCACCGCAGTCCAGATCGCTATTCGGGGTTCTGAGGACATGTTTGCCATTCGCAGAGCCCTTCGCCGCGGAAATCACGTCGATCTCGACGACAATCCACCCTTCGTCATCTCCCTCTCCAATGCGGGCGGCGGTGACTTCCGCGAGAAGCACATACTCGGCGCTATCAAAGGCTTCTTCGACTGGCATCGTTGAGCACTGGCAAGCTGGAGCCGTGCCAGGAAACAACCCCAAGGCAAGTGCGCTCAGTAGAACTCGGAATGCATTTGGTATGCGAGCACTATTGTTCATGCCGCGATTACCTCGTGAAAGCTTGGAGAGCTGGGGGTTCTGCTCCGACACCACCGCATCGTCTCTAGTTCACGTTTGGACGCACGAGCGCGACATATTCAGATGGAGTCTCGAAAAGGCTCTGTGCTCTGCTGGCATGCCTTGCCTATGATGCGGACATCCGCTTCAGCGGCGCTTTCAGCGCGGTGTCCCATCCGTAACTCATTTGCTCGAGGAACTCCGAGGCTTCCCTCATCGACGCCTGAAAGGGCATCGCCTCAGACTCGATACGCGATACCAATTCGGTGATACGCGCTTGCTCCACAATCTGGCGAGTCGAGAAGCTACGCAGCGCGCCACCTCCACCGAAGCGGCTGATCTCCCCACCATTCGTCTGAACCATCAGCCCCTCCAACTCTGGCCTTACCGTCCAGATCGCTGGCGACATGACGTAGTACGCCAAGTAGAAGCTTGCGCCGAACGTGCCCACTTGGGGTTCCAGCACATCGATGAAGGGATCGCGATGGCGAATGAAGGCCAGTTGGCGTTCGTTCTCGTGCAGTTGGAAGCCATGGATCCGAAGGCGTTCATCAAGCGCCGCCTTGATGCGAGCGTTGAACTCCGACGGGGACAGTCTCGGGCAGGCTTCGATGCCTTCGAGCGAGAGCGTGGGCAGTTGCGTCCATTCACTGTCGGCGCCGTTGCTGTCCGAAGCGCCGTCGTAGGGCTCGCCGGCCGTTCGACCCATGCTCGCTACGCATTCATGCACGTCATGAGGCGTATTGACGGAGGCTAAGTACGGAAGCGCGATCTCCTGAATGGCATCGCGAACCGCGCCTTCGTCCTCGACGTCCTCGCGATACCACCACTTCTCATGGCCGAGCCCGAAGGTCGAGAGATCCGTCGAGGCTGGTGCTTCCTTGATGCGATCGACGAGTCGTGCGGGAGTCGACGACCCGCGTGACGGGCCGATGCTGCTCAACACGATCTGCACCGAGTCACCGTGCGTGCTGGCGCGAACCCAGACCGCGTGAGCCACTTCGTTCCATCGACCGGCGTACACCGCTGAGTTCCCGAGGCGCCGAAAACCCTGGGGGAGCAATACGTCCTTGAGCCTATCCTTCACGAGGACGGCTACGGCGTTCGTCATGGCCGAGTCCCGGTTCGTCACCCTCTCTCAGGGGCCGATAATAGGATGTCGTGAACGGTGATTGCAGCCATTCGGTGGCAACTTGCTGACCGCATTCCAGCGAGTTCACCACAGTGGGCGAGCGACGGCGTCTGATGGAGTCGTTGCGCTCGTCAGTCCGTATTCGATTTGTGGTCGCGGTCGCGCGATTCAGTCGGAAATCGATGGCGCGCCATCGCTTGCCTTCAACTCCTCGGGCTTCTGAGCGCCCTTCTTCGGCGAAGCGCCAAAGATGTTCTTCCGTGAGCGGGCAATGTCCTTGAAGGCGGGCCCCGGATAACCCCGCAACATGGGCGGGCGAAGGGATGCCGCAGCCACGGCCGTGTTGAAGATCTCGCCCGTGCCGACAAAGGTGCAGAGGGATCTGCCGATTCCGAAGGAAACATGCAGCAAATCGTTCGCTGACTTGAAGGACGCCTTCTCGAACTCCACCCACTGTCGGAAGTGACTGATCGAAGGCACCTCCGCCACGAACGGGCGGAACAACTGACTGGTGAGAACCTCCAGCCACTCGCGGCTCGTCGGCGCTTCGAAGATCAACACTTGATCCGTGAGCAGCAACTTATCCCAAAGCGATCGATCCACGGTCGATTCCGGCGGCGAAAGCTCCCACCCCTCCCTGCACCGCCGCCCGAGCTTATCGGCCAGTTGCGACATCGACAGCTGCTCATCCTCCGGATAGCACGCGTAGATTTTGGTCGCGGTGAACAGCCCCAACGCCTCGGCCCGATCGACATCGATGGCACTGCGCTGTCGCCGCACGCCATCACCCGGAATGGCCTCCATCTCGAACCGCCCCGTGCATAGCGCCATTTCGGAAAAGGTGTGCATGGTTGGTGTCATGGTGATTTCAAATGCCTCCGGGTGCTTTCTGGTTGGGAGTTGATGGTCTGTGATCGCGGCCATCTCCTGAGTGTCATTGGTCCAAATATGAGAATTTGTTGACTAAACTCCGTTCGTTTCACCTATTTCTTCGAATGACATAGCTCAACCCTGCTTTCGCGGTAGCCCCTACATATTCACTAAGGCTCTGTAGCACTCCGCTTCTTCATCTCGATGAACCTGTCCTTCACAAGCAGAAACAAGGGGAATGAGCTCCTATCTGTCGACAGCATGTTGGGATCACACTTTGTGAACTCGCCGTCCTCGCTTATGAAGAACCACATGGATCTCGGAACCGAGACTGATCTTCCGCAAGCGGCCGAGCTCGCGGGCGAATAGATCCTTCTTACTTCGTCACCTTGACCCTTCAGATAGACGATGTCTTTTACGGTTACTTCCAGAACCATCCTCCCCTCTTCCGTCTCTACGACGTTGGCCGCGATGGTCTCTCCGAGAAACACGGAGGCGGCGCTCCGTACAGCGTCGTCAACTGTCTGTTGTTCGCAACTACACGCATGTGACTTCGGAGCAGTCATGAGACTTACGAGAAGTGCTATCCAAAGCGGTATTCTCATACCGCCTCCTTGTTGACACCATTAGTCTTCTTCATCAGCAAGGCCACCCTTTCCAGAAGCTCGCGATCGTCTTTGTCTAGTCTTTCGCCTGATCGAACGGCCCTGTCCGTTTCCTGAAGCCATTTCATCGCTAGACAGAGCTCGCCAGCTGCAAGGAGTAGGCAGGCGTAGTTGAATACTTGGAGCTGCTTCCAGTAGTCATTCTGGCCTAGCGGACGAAGACTTCTATTCTCGTAGAAGGACTCCGCGATATCTCGAATGCACTTGAACTGTTCGAACCAGTGAATGTGTTTACGAAGTAGGTCCGCCACGTCGGTGGTTGTTGCCTCTACATCCGCGTCCGTTCGCAAGCGAAACCACTGATCTCCTTGGTTGATTCCATACTTCGACAATCGTCCACCTACCGCTACGGAGAATGTTGTCGGTTTCTCTCCTAATGCGAGTTCGAGTGCAGGGGGTACTTCCACAGCCGCTACGATGCACACCTCTTGCGCTGGAGGCGAACTTATCTGTACGAAGAAGCCTTCGTACCAATTGCCTTTCGGTCGAACAATGACACCAATATCCATTTCGACGAAACCCAAGGGGGATAGCTCACGGAGCAATCCATTTGTGAGTGCCCGCTCAGCTTTCTTTCGGCCCAGCTTCACATTTGCTCCTCGTTCCCCGATTGGATTGGCCGGGGCTACGTCGGGATTCTCTTCATGCACAGCCAGCTCTACCTGGGCTGACTGGACGTTAGGATGTCTTCTGTTTCGTTGGTGCGTGAGAAGTTGCTCTTGGCTTTCTCTATTGCGTTGTAATTCCGCCAGCCTGTCACCTCAATACGCATTCAAACTGCGCCCGCGTCTTGGAGAGATACTCCTTACAGCAATGAAGACTCATAGGTCAGTCTCTTGTGCCTTCGGCTTTCTTCCGAAGATGAATCTCCGCGATCGGCAGATATCCCTAAATGCTGGCACGGTGTATCCCCACATCATCGGTGGCCTCTCGGATGCGATCCTCACTGCCGAATTGAACAAGTCACCATTGCCGACAAACGTACACACCGTTCGCCAAACCCCAAGAGACAAGTGAAGTAGGTTTTCGGCCGACTTGAAACTGGCCTTTTCGAAATTTTCCCACTCTTGCGAAAGACAGGATGAAGGCACTGCGGCGACGTCGGGGAGATACATCTGCCGAATTACGTGCTCCTGCCAGTCACTGGACATCGGTGCTTCAAAGATCAAGACATGATCTTCTGCAAGCAGCCTTTCCCACAGCTTTCGCTCCCTCTCAGATCGCGGCGCTCTCAGTTCCCAGTGCTTCTTGCTCCTGTCGCCAAGTTTGCTCAGCAGATTGATCACAGAAGCTCTGTCATCTTCCGGATAGCATGCGAATATTCTCGACGCCGCGAAGAGGCCCAGTGTCTCGGCTCGGCCGACGTCCATCGCGCTGTGCTCTCGACGTATGCCTCGATTGGGGATCGTCTCCATCTCGAATCGGCCGACGCTACTTGCAAGCTCAGAGAATGAATGGAGTCTTCTTTGCATGGTGGTCCTCAAAGGCTTCTCGAGCAGATTGGGTATGAAGAGTTGGCTCGGCTCGCGATAAACCTGCCTGATTCCTCGGTGAATACTGCCCCTAGCGGTGTGAATCCGCCCAGTGAGTAGGTCCAGTATCCAGAGCCGTAGTAAATCGAGCCGATGGCTGCAGCAATTGCGGTTCGACCGTTCGTCGTCCTTGCGGCGGCACGGACATATCGCCTGTTTGCTGTACCTGCCTTGCTACGCTTGAAGACGAATTGGAACGACTTTCCCATCGTCTCGATGGTGGCTTCGAGGAGTGCCATTTCGCCGTGCACGAACCAATGGTCCGTTCTGTACATCGGGACGGTCTTTTGCCTCTCGCATCCACAGAGATAGACAGGGATTGTGTGGTGTAGCTCTATTCCGGAGCCCGTTGCAGCAGTTGCATAGATGCCAGAAACCGCGACACCAACTTCAGGCGGGCTGCCGATCGCGCTGCCGGCCATGCGAATGAGCGATGGCAAGAGGTAATCGATGATGCTCGGGACGCTGCTGTCGATGCTCTCAGCTAGGTCCGGGTCAAATAGTGATATGGCTGAAATGGCGTTGCTGTAGATATTCGCTGCACTACTGAGTGCCGACATCATCTCTGTCATAGAGAAGTATCCGGTTGGGTCGGCGTATCTCGTCGGACTAGCGTTGGCGTAGAGATAGCGATGGAGTGTCGGCGGGTCTTGAACCACCCCAGGGTATCTGTCGGACGTTGTGAATCTACCATTGCGCGGGTCCATCCACCTCGCGCGCAGGTTGTATTGACGAAGCGCTGAGTCGATCTGTTCCCCACGATAGAGATGCTCCGTCGGCGTGATCCCACTTACGTGAGCGGTCTCGCCCCAAGCATCGAACTCGTACCTGTCGGTGGCCGTGCCCGCGGAGTTGGTCAACGCTCTAGTCGACCCAAACCCATCGGCATGCAGCGCCGAATAGCTGGCGTTCGCGCAGGTCGTAACCGAGTTTGGTGTGCATCGCACTTGGCTGATGATGTCGTCGCCGTAGCTGAATACCACTCCGAGCTTCGCGCTGGCGTTGTTCTCGCTGATCCACTCCTCGGCGACTTGGGCGTAGGCGTGGTTGCCGTCGACGAGGTATTGGGTTTCCGTGCTGGTTGCGCCCGAGAACGACGTCTGTGCGGTGCGGATGCCGTCGACGTTGTACTGGTAGGTCGTGCGGTTGCCGCCCGAGCGGAACTCGACCATGCGGTTGGCGTCGTCGTAGGCATATTCCATGAGTTCGCCCAGCTTTGATTTGCCGGTCGTGTTGCCTTGGGCGTCGTACGCGTACAGCGTCTGCACCGCCGCCACCGAACCGATCTGCTCGCTTTCGGTGAGCAGGCGGTCGTTGTCGTCGTACGTGTACGTCGTGACGTGTGTCGGGCCCACGCCCCGGACGATGGTTTGGGTCAGGCGATTGCCGACCGCGTCGTAGGTCCAGGTGGCGTTGCGGGTGACGGTCGTATCGCGATGGCTGATCGCTTCACCCGTCAGTCGCTTCTGGCCGTCGTAGGTCCAGGTGACATCTCTCAAGTGGCCTTGGTCGTCGTTCTCGGCGACGTGCGTGCGCATGCCGCTGGGGTCGAGCGTGTAGGTAGCTTCGAACAGCGGGGCGTTGGCGGCCGTGCGCTTGACGAGGTGGGTGAGACGATTGAGATCGTCATAGCTGTAGACGGTCTGGGTGCCCTCGGCGCCGGTCATGGTGGCGCGGTTGCCCACGGCGTCATACGTGTACGTGGTAACGCGGGGCGCATCGCCCGCAACCGTGGCCGTGACGGTGCTCAACCGATTGAGCGCATCGTACGTGTAGGTGTGCGTAGCCGCCGGACTGACGCGGCTCAACAGATTGCCGGCCTTGTCGTAGGTGTACGTGATGACGCGACCTTCGGCATCGGTGGCGGTGACGAGGCGGTGACGTTCGTCGTAGCCCCAACTGCTCGTGCCCCGCCCGTCAACCGCGGTGGCACGCTGACCTTCCGGCGTGTAGGTCATCGTGACGTCGTGGTCGGTCGGGTAGTCGATGCCGGTGAGGCGGTTTTGGTCGTCGTAGGTGTAGCCAACGGCGCGGCCGCGGAAGTCGGTGCTGCTTACGCGATTGCCGAGCAGGTCGTAGGCCATCGATTCGTGCTGACCCAGCGGCAAGGTACGCGAGATCTCACGGCCTTGGCTGTCGTGGGTCCAGCGCGTGACGCGGCCCGCGGCATCGGTCTGGGTGATGCGGTTGCCCCATTCGTCGTAGGCGTAGCGCGTGATCGAGGGCGCATCGCCCGGTTTCGCGGGCGGTAGCGTGACGGTGATCAGTCGACCGAGTTTGTCGTAGTCGTAGTAAGTCGTGCGGCCGGCTTGATCGGTTTCGCTGACCTTGCGGCTGAGCTGGTCGTAGACGACGGACACCGATGTGCCGTCATGGAACGTGGTCTCGAGCAGCTTGCCCGCATCGTCGTAGCGATACGTCGTGCGATGGCCCAGCGCATCGACCATGGCCGTGCGACGACCCGCGGCGTCGTACTCCGTGATCGTGGTGGGGCCGTTGCCGGCCGCGCCATCGGGCTTCGACTGGATGATTTTCGTGCGTCGGCCCGCAGCGTCGTACTCGTAGCGCGACACCCTTCCAAGCTCATCGGTCGACGCGAGCACACGGCCAGCCGCGTCATACGTCGTGGTGGTGCGCGGATTGTCGGCATCCGTGTCCGGTGTCTGGTCTGATTGAATCGTTTCAATCAGGCGATCCGCTGCGTCATAGACCATCCGCGTGGCATGGCCCTGCCGATCGGTCTCGGCGGTGACGTTGCCGTTCTCGTCGTAGGTCTTGGTCTCGAAGGTGCCGTCGCTGTAGTCGATGCGGCTGACGTTGCCGCGCGCGTCATACGTCGTGACCGTGCAGCGGTTGGCGCTGTCGCACTCGTGCGTCGGCTTGTCGTTGCCGTCGTATTGCGTGGTGGTGAATGAGCCGTCGGGTTGGTCGACGCGTACCACGCGGCCCTTGTCGTCGTAGGTGGTGGTGGTGGTTTCGGTGACGGTGGCTTTGGCGATCAGCGGCGCGCGACCCTTCGCGGCCGCGTCCGGCGCATCGCCGGCGACGGTGCGTTCGCGGATCTGCCGAATCACGCGACCCATGTCGTCGTGTTCGTAGCGGGTCACATGGCCAAGCGGATCCTTTTCTCCGACTCTCCACATGCGTGGCGGATTGAGTAGGTAGGCGGTGAGGTTGCCCGCCGGGTCGATCATGCTGTTGAGCTCGCCGGTGCCAAAGGAGCCGACGCCGGAGTCGTAGCTGAACTGCGTGGTGTTGCCCACCGCATCCTTAGTGCTCAGCAGCGCGCCGGAGTTGGGGTCGTACTGATTGGCGATGACGGTGCGCCCCATCGGATCGACTTGCGTGAGCAAGTGATTGCGATGATCGAGGGTCGAGGTGGTGACCTCGCCCAGCGCATTGGACTCGGTGAGGCGGTTGCCCTGGATGTCGTAGGTGTAGGTGTTGGTGTGACCGAGGGCATCGGTCTCGGTCAGCAGATTGTCATCGTCGTCGTAGGTGAAGCGTTTGGTTTCGGACAACGAGTTGGTGCTGCGAAGCACGCGGCCGCGATCGTCGTACAAATAGGTCGTCTGATGACCGCGACGATCGCGGATGGCTTCGGTGCGTCCGGCGATGTCGTGGTGCATTTCGACGCGATGGCCGTCGGCGTCGATGGTGGCAATCAGGCGCCCGTCCTCGTCGTACTCGTTGCGGCTGACACGCACGCCACGCGGGTCGATGATGTCGCGCAGATAGTGCGGCAGCCGCACCGTTTCGTAGGTGTATTGCGTGACTTGATTGAGCTGATCGCTCTTGGCTTGCAGGTCGCCTTGTTCGGTGTAGGTGTACGACAGAAGCTTGCCATCGGGCAGGATCATGTCCTGGATGCGGTTCTGCGCGTCACGCACGAAGCGGATGCCCACGCCCGAGCTGTGCACGATGCCGGCGTCGGAATAGTCGAGCGTGTTGCCGTTGGGGTCGACGACTTGGCGAATGCCGAACTGCTGATCGAGCTTGTAGACCATGCCGTCGGCGGTGGTCAGTTCGTACTGTCGCGGGTCGATCGGCACGGTCGGTGCCTCGGGATCGACGATGTTGCTGACCACGTTGTCGCCAACCGTGGTCACGCGCACCAGGCCGTAGCTGGTCTGCCGCAACTTCGTGCGTGTGCGCTTGCCCGGTTCAAACTCGAGATGCACGTAGACTTCGGGCGCGAACAAGGTGCATTCGGGCACGGCCTTGGCATGGAAGGTTTCGACATCGCCGTCGGGCAAGGTGACGGTGACGGTGGGGTCGCCGGCCGGCACGATGCAGTACTTCACCGTGATGATGTCTTCGTGGATTTCCTGCACGCGCCAACTCAAGCCCAGGCGACGCGACTCCTGCACGCGTACGTTCTGATAGTCGAGCGACCAGCCGTAACCGAAGTCGAGCTTCTCGCTCTTGCGCCGCGTGTCGTAGGTGCGCAGCACGCGCACGGGAATGCCGGCGAGCGGAATGCTCACGTCCTCGAAGGTGATGCTGAAGTGGCCGACTTTCATGTCGCCCGAGACGATCACGACGACGGAGTCGCTGGTCACGCGACCGTTCGTGTCGGTGGCTTGCAGGATCAGCGCGTATTGCCCGTTGAGCATCAAGGTCGGGTCGAAGCGCGCGAAGTCTTGATCGGTGAAGGTGTGGGTACCGCGCGCGATTTCTGTGACCGGTACTTCGGGTGAGTTGGCCGGACGCACGGCCAGCACCCAATAGGCGAGCGACTGGTCCGTCACGGTGCCACGTACGGGCGTGGGCGCGCTGATTTCGCTGGCATCGGCGGGCGCGAGCAGTTGCACGATCGGCGGCTCGGTGTCGCTGGGATCACTGACGAAGAAGTCCGTGCTCGCGGTAGCCGTGTCATAGGGATCGGTGACCGTGCCTGCGACAATGTGACGACCCACGACGCTGCTGGTGAAACTGGCCTCACCCTTGGCGTCCAACGAGACCGGCACGCCATCGACGGTGAGCGCGCGCGTCACGGCACCGGCCGCGCCGGTGTATTGCAGCGACAGCGTCACGCTGCCGCCCGGCGCGATGCGCTGTGGCGTCGCGGTGACGGAGGCCTTCAGCGTGCTTTCCGCGACGTTGACCGTGATGGTCCACGATTGATCGACGTAGGCCTTCGCGTCGGCGACGCGGGCGGTGACGTCGACCTTGCCCTCGGCCACGGGTGTCCAGCGGATCAGTCCGGTGGCTGGATCGATCTGCATGCCGGGCGGCGCGCTGATCAGCGAGTAGACGAGCGCATCGCCATCCTCGTCGGTGGCGTCGAGGTCGTAGCGGTACTCGCGCGTGGCGCGCGCATCGGGCGATGGCGTCGACGTGATCGTCGGCGGTCGATTGGCGATGGCGGCGCTTACCGTGATGGCGAAGCGTTGGGTGGCCGTGGCGCCCTTGCTGTCGCGCACCTCAAGGTCCACGCGCGCGGTACCGACTTGCGTCGACGTGGGTGTCCACGCGATGTGGCCAGTGCTGGCGTCAATGTGCATGCCAGTCGGCGCGAGGTTCAGGCGATATGTGAGGGCATCGCCGTCGGCATCGCTCGCGATGACGTCGTAAACGTAGGCGCGCTCGGCCGTTGCCTGCAGTGGCGGCGTGCTGGTGATCACAGGCGCGGTGTTCGCGGCGCCGGCGACGACGTCGACGGTGTACGCCTGCCGCACCTCGCCCCCGAGAAGCATCAGCGCCTGGACGATGAAGGTGTGCGTGCCCACCTGATTCGCGCTAGGCGTCCAGGTCACCTCGCCCGTGTTGGGGTGCACGCGCATGCTGGACGGCCCTTGGAACAGGCGGTATTGGTAATTGGCGCCCGGTTCCGCGGTGGAGCCGCGCACGTCATGGCGAAAGACTTCGCCCGTGCGCGCGGTCGTCGGCTTCGCGGTGGAAAGCTGAGCATTGCTGTAGCTACGACGCAGATGCGTGGCGAAGTACTGCTCGGTGCTCAAGCCCGCCGAGTCGACCACGCGGACCCAGGCGTTGCCGATGCCGATGACGTTGTTGCCCGTGGCGCACTCGGTGATGACGTGATCAGGATCGGCGGTGAGCACCGCGTCGCCGGGCATCGTGTCGCGCGCGGGCAGGTCGAAGGTCAGGCGCTGGCTGGTGCCCGCTTCGAGTGCTTGGAGCGTCAGCTCGCCGAGCGTCCCGATCTGTCGCGATTCGGTGCCAGCGCGCAGGATTACGCGGAACGGCGCGCGGATATCGCGCAAACCACGATTGATGATCGTGACTTGGAGGTGGTCGCCCTCCGGCCCCGCGACCATCTCAGGCGTCTCGAACGCCAGATCGGGCAGCGTGACGGCGTCCGTGGCGGCGCGCTGCGCAATGCGCAAGTTCTCGGTGTAGGACGTCGACGGCTGGCCGTCGTCGTCGAGTGACATCAGGTGCTGCGGGTCGGCCGACGATGCAGGGCCCCACGCTTCGCTGTCGGATTCGTAGAGCGTCAGTGTGTTGGCGTGTCCGGCGAGCACTTCGGCATGACCATCGCCGTCGACGTCGACGACCACGGGATGCACGAGGGTTCGGTCGCGGTTATCCACGCCGAAGCCGATGATGTCGTTGCGACGACCGCTGTGCGCGCCGATGACGGAGACGGCGCCGAAGTCATAGGTCAGCAGTTCATACGCGCCATCCTGGTTGAGGTCCGCCGCGACGGCGACGGCGGCTTGTGCTGCCGACTTCGTCCATCGCGTCGTGCCATCGGCGCGGAACATCGCGCCGTAGCCGGGCGCGTAGATATCAACTTCGCCATCGCCCGTGAGGTCACCGATGATGGGCAAACCGGGTTCGACGCCGGGTGCGCTCATCCACATCAGACGACCGTCGTCGTCGAAGACCCCGATGCGTCCCGAATTGAATCCAAGCTGCGCGTTGACGCTGGCCACGTACTCGAGCGCGGGATCGTCGTCGAGGTTCGCCATGGCGCCGTCGATGCGATAGACGAAGCCCCGCCAGTCGGCGGTGAAGCGACGCAGCAGGGCGCCGGTATTGGAGTACAACTCGTCGGCGTAGAGCAGCTCGACGCGACCGTCGCCGTCGACATCGATCGGCGTCATCAAGGCCGAGTCGCGCGCGGAAGGCAGAGCGAACAGACGATGCCCTTTTGCGTCGTAGAGGGACTTGCCGAGGAAGATCTCGAGGCCAGGATCACGCGTGATATCCGCGACCACGATGGCCTTGGTTTGCAAGCGCTCGGTCGAGGGCGCGACATCGGCGCGCCACTGGACCGCGCCTTTGGCGTCGAGCGCGGTCAGCGTGGGCACGCCGCTCGGGGCGGCGTAGACGAGCACTTCGGGCTGGCCGTCGCCGTCGATGTCGGCGATGGCGGGCACCACGGAACGTTCGATTCGCTCGTTCGTCAGTGCTTGCCAGAGCACCTCGCCGGTGCGGGCATCGATGGCGTGCACATCGCGATCGTTCTCGACGGCGACGATCGCCGGCAAGTCGGCGCCGTCGATGCGTCCGTCGCCGTTGCTATCGCTCAGGGCGCCGAGCACGGGCTGCGACCCTTCCTTGACCGACACCGACCAGCGCGGCTTGGCGCTGATGTCGGCGACGGTGGCACCGGGCATCCAACAGCGATCGTTCCCGGGCGAGTCGTACGTCGATGGCGTGGGATAGAGCGGCCGTGGGTCGCGGGCGAACCACTCGAGCACGCGTGTTTCAGGCTGCAAGGTCATGCCCACGGGCGCGAGCAGGAGCGACCACTCGTGCGTGTCGTAGCGATCGAGATCGATCAAGCCCGCGGTGGAACGATATTGCTCGCGCTCATCGGTGTAGTTCGCGAACGGCGGCTCGATCCGCGGCGCATGCAGGGTTTGATACACGCCCAGTTGATAGGCCTGTTGGCTGCTTGCGCCACGCGCGTCGGTGGCGCGCACCATCACATAGGCCGGATGATCGGTGCTCGGCAGCGCGGGCGACCACGTGATACGACCCGAGTCGGCATCGATGGCCATGGCTTGCGGCGCGCTGATGAGGCTGTACGCGATGGCGTCACCGTCCGGATCGACGGCATCGACGTCGTAAACGTAGGGCACGCCAAGCTGCGCCGAGCGCAAGGGCCGCGTGGTGATGGCCGGCGGCGCATTCGCGGGTCGCGCTGCCACGTGCAAGGTGTACTCACTTCGCGCGACGGCGCCGGCGAGATCGGTGACTTCGACGGTCACCGCATGATCGCCACCCTGATCATCGGCGGGATGCCAAGTGATCAGGCCGCTGAGCGCGTCGATGGCAAGATAGGTCGGGCCGGTGAGCGCGTAGCGCAGTTCGTCGCCGCGATCGGCGTCGACCGCGTCGATCTGAAACGCGTACGGTTGGCCCGTGGTGGCGGCGGGCAAGGCCACGGTGCGCAGTTCGGGCGCGTCGTTGGCGTCGAGCACGTTGAGCAAATAGCGCTGTGTGTCGGCAAGACCACCGATGTCGCGCGCTTCGACTTCAATCAGACTGGCGCTGGCGCTGTTGTTGTCGACCTCGCATTCGAGCGTCGACGCGGTGGGCGTTACGGTGATGTGGATGTTGTACGTCGGCGCGTCATTGCCGAGCGCGATGTCGACCGCGCGTGAAGCGCCCGCGGCCAACCCCTCGAATGTCGCCGTGCCCAGCACGGATCCCCGAGTATCGTCGGCGCGCGCCGTGACGGTGATGGGGCCCGTGATATCGACGCCACCGCGATTGATCACGGACGCATCGAGGCGCCATTGACCGTCCACGCGGCTCAGCGTCATCGGCCCGGGCACGAGGTCGCCGTCGGATTGCAGATAGTCCATGGCGATGGGCAGATACATCATCACCACGGCGGCGCTGGCCATGTGCGTGGTGAACAAGGTCGTAGCGCCCCAGGAGCCGTCCGACTGCTGCGCGGCCAGCAAGTAATCGAGCGTGCGCAGGATGGCCGGATCGTTGCGCGGTGGCCGGCGCCCGTCGAGCGCGATGCCGACGAGCGCGGTGATCAGCGGATCGGATTTTGGCGAAGTCGCGAGCTCGCCCCAGCCGCCGTCGGGCTTCTGCAAGGCGCGCAGTCGCGCGTCGAGAAGACCCATCGCCGTGAGCACGCGTTCGCGCGCGCCCGGTTCATCGATCATGGCGAGCGTGGCGGTTAGGCCCATCATTCGCGCGGCCATGCTGAGCACGCTGGGCTCGTCGTCGTACGCGTGGGCGATGAAGAACTCGGCCATGGCCGGCGCGAGGCTTCGAAACTGTTCGGCGAGCGCGCGGTGCTCGGCCGTGGCCTGCGGCAGCGCGCGCGTGTCGGCATCGAAGCGCGCGGCGGTGACCGCGACCAAGGCGGACATGGTCTCGCCGTCGCGAATCAAGGCCCGGGCGAGTTCCGAAGGAAACCAGTGCACGTTGCCGTCGCCGGCGCGTGCGTTGCGCCAGAGAAACTCCAGCGCGCGGGCACGCGCCGGCAGCGTTCGCGCGCGATCGGGCACGAAGCTCAAGGCCCACGTGCTGTAGACCGTTTGATAGACCGGCTGATGGTCGTTGTTGGTGAGAATCGAGCCGTCGGGGCGTTGGCTTCGCAACGTCTTCGCGAGCAAGTACTCGGCGGCATCCGCATCGACCGAGGTCTTGGTGCTGGCCGATTGCAGACCCAGCATGCCTTGCGCCTGGACATGGCACGCCAGGCATTGATTCTCGTGATCCCAGGCGATCGTCGTGGTGGCAACAAAACTGGCGGCGCGCCCGAGCGAGTCACGAATGCGCTGATAGATCGGGCGCAGACTCTCCGCCACTCCGGCGCCAGGCGTATCGGTGCGGCGCGCGCAGCGTTGATTCGCGACGACCGAGGGTTGCGCGAGTTCGCGCAGCGCCGGCCACGCGATCACGCCCGATTGCTCATCAATGCGCATGCCTTCGGCTTGTCGTCGCAGCGCGTAGCGCAGCACGTCGCGCGGATCGGGGTCCGTGGCGTCGACGTCGTAGGCGTAGTCCTGCCCTTCGTCCACGGTCGTGATGGGCGTGCTCGTGATCGTCGGCGCGTGATTCACCGCCGGCGGCGCGACCGTGATCGTGAATGCCTGGCGTGCGCTGCCGCCGTCGCCATCGCTGACGGTGATCTCGAATGGCTGAGCGCCTACCTGCGCCAACGTGGGCGTCCACGTGAGCACGCCGCTGTTCGAATCGATGCTCGCGCCCGCGGGCGCGGCGACCACAGACCACGTCAACGTCGTGCTGTCGATGTCGACCGCGGTGGCGGCATAGCGCATCGATTGCGCGATGCTGGCCGTCGTGGGCGGCGTGGACGTGATCGTGGGCGGGTCATTGATCGACCGAACTTGGATCTCGACGGTCGCCGGCGCCGACGTCGACGCGCCGTCATTCACGGTGAAGCGAAGGCTGTCGGACCCGTGGTAGTTCGCGCGCGGCGTGTAGGTAAGCGCGGGCGCCGTGCCGGTGAGCGTGCCTTGCGTGGGCGTATTGATGATGGCGAAGCGCAGCGCGGCGCCTTCGGGATCGGTGCCGGTCAAGGTGAAGGCGATGCTGGCGTCTTCGTCGACCCGGATCGTTTGCGCGTTCGCGAGGGGCGCGCGATTTCCGGTGTCGGTGATCGTGATCTCGACCAGGGCTGGGTCGGACGTGCGCGCGGCATCGGACACGGTGTAGGTGAAGCCATCGCTCCCGACATAACCCGGTTGCGGGGTGTAGGTCAGTCGCGGCGGCGTGCCCGAAAGCGCCCCGCGCTCGGGATGCATCGCGACGCGATAGGTCAAGGCATCGTTGTCGGGATCGCTGCCCATCAGCGTGATCGCGACCGGCGTATTGCGCGGCGTGCTCACGCGCAGCGCTTGCGCGCGCGGTGGTTGGTTGGCGCAATCATCGAAGCCGAGAAAGATCAGCGAGACTGTGCCCTGCCCGGTCAGTTGATACGCGCTCAACTTCACGCGCGCGAAGCGCGCGATGCGAAGCAAGGGTTGACCCCGCGCCGGCGGCGACGCGGTCACCAGACTGGCGGTGGTGACGCGATCCCAGAGCGGTACCGTGATCTCGCGCGAAAGCAAGGCATCGAGCGCGTCGCGCACGGCTCTGGCATTCATGCTGCCCTGCGCGCCGATCACATAGTCCTCGACGCTCGGCACGCGGTCGGCCAGGTCGAAGGGATTGATGTAGGTGTGGCTGTCGCCTGGCGGCGTCAAACTCGTCGCCAAGGTGGGCGCGCTCTGCGAGCCGGCCCAGGTGATCCAACTGAAGTTGCCGGGCGCTATGCCTCGCGGCAGGTTGTTGAACGCTTGGCCTGCGCTCGCGGCGTTGAAGACGGTCGACGGCAGGATCAGGGGATAGAGCGCGCAGGATGGCGTGGCGCTAGTGATTCGCTCGGGCGTGGCATTGGCCGGATCGCGAAGCGCGCGGCGTTCGGTCTCGAGCAAGCCGGCATCGCTAGTGGAAATTCCTTGAAGAGGCCTGACATCGTCTCCCAGTCCCGCGCCTTGCGCGTGCGAGACACCGAGCATCGCTTGCACCAGCAGCAAGCCCACGGACAACAGAAGATTCTTCGAGTGCATGACGGTTCCTAGGGCGGAGGTCGACACGCGCGCGACGACGGACCTCGCGAAACCGCGCGGTCCATCACCCGAGCCACGACGCGCGAGCGACGATCGACAACCATGAAGTGGCGGCGCGTCCTTCGTCGATTGCCCCCAATCGCGAACGACACGGCGATGGCGCCGATGAAGCCGAGCGGAACTCGTGCTTCACCGGGCAACGCGGCCGCAGGGTAGTCATGTCGATTTGCGGCTAGCAAGGCGAGAAGTGGTTGGCGAAGCGATGTGGGCTCGATGAACGTTGTCGATCCCGAAACATCGACAACGTTTGTTGGAGGGATGGTTGTTGTGTGCGCGCTGGCGTATTCGAAGCGATACGAGTGGTGACTTGAACCGCGCGCGATTCTCGCCAATCGCGGTCTTCGCGCGCATTTCAGGCGCATTCCGTCGATGAGCTCCTCGCGCGGAGTCGAGCGCCCGAACGAGAAGCGATCGACCTTGGCGATTCGTCGGTAACGATGTGGGAGTCCGCGATCCGAAGCGATCTGCAACTGGAATGCACTCGGCCTTGTGTTTTGGCTGATCGGCGTTTCGTGGGGGTCAAGTCGTGGACGAGACGGCGGGCATGAATGGTTCGAGTGCCGGCGTTCAACCATGTCGCTCTCCCGATTCGCGAGCACGACGCGAGCCCGCGTGCGCGAGGGCGACGCGGGTGCGCGTGTGTTCGTGTCGGCGTTGCGCGGAAACCGCCGCGGACCTTGCGCGCACGAGTCGCGCGTCCGCGCAGACTCCACGAATGCAGAACCGTCAGTCCTTCGACGGTTGCGGCCCTTCCTCGACGGTCGGAAAAATGCCCTTGCGCAGATTCGCGATCGTTTGCGAAATCGCGCGATGTTGCGCTTCGCGGATGCGGGGATCGGTCAGGCGCACATCGGCTTCGATCAGGTAATGCAGCAGGAAGGCGGGGATTCGGCGCGTGACGCCGATGCCGCGAAGCAGCTTGCTGCGCACGCGATCGGCTTCGAGATACCAGTTCTCCATGGCGTCCTCGCTCGAGGGGCTGCGATCGAGCAGCCTCTGCAGATCGTCCGCGAGCTCGGCGAGTTGGGGGTCGATGGTGGGCAAGTTCCTTCTCCTGTGATGTCGACACGCAACGAATGACGCAGCGGTGGTGAGTGGCGCCTCGCGCTTAGGGCGGCAATGGGTCGTGGGCCGAGTGCCCGTAGCGCGTGGTCTCGATCGCGACGCGCTGACGACCTTGTCGCGCGCGGCCTTTGGAATCTTCGAAGAGGTCGATTGATCGAGTGCTTTGCGGAGATGGCCCAGCGCGATGAACTCGCGTTCGCGCGATCGGATACTTCGATGCGGCGCGTGTTGACGCTCGACGCGAGGCCGAACCTTGCTTCGCCGCGGAAGCCCCGGCATTCACCGCAGAACCAGATACTCGTCGATGTGCTTTTCCAAGTGCTCGGCCAAGGCCACGGGCACCAGGGGCAGGCAGCAGTAGTAGGCATCGTCCATCGACTCGATCAGCTCATCGTCGAGGATCAGTTCGAGATCGGCGTCGGGCGAGGCCTTGGCCAGCACCGAGGCGGCGCGTCGCAAGAGCCTGGCTTGCCCCGTCAGGCCGAAGGCCTCCATCGCGTCGATGGTTTCGGTGAGCTTGGCGATGCCGCAGATCTCGAAGTAGCGACCATGGCCACCGCGTTGGACTTCGTTGCCGTATTCGAGCACGAGTCGCGCTTGGCGTTGCAGGGGCGTCAGATGCTCGTAGCGCTCCGTCGAGATCAGATTCACGAAGGCTTGCCAGGCGAGATGCGGGTGATCCACCAACTTCGCGCGTTCGACGACTCGTTTCATCACGGCATCCTTCTTGCTGGCGAAACAGCGTGCCGTCCAAGCGGAGAAGACACCTCCGACGGGAACCTGCCAAGCATCGATCGCAGCGCCGTGTTGGCGACGGCCGCTCGAATCTACTCGTGCGATGGCGAGCGATTCAAGGCAAGCGAGGGGAAATTTCGGGATCGTTATGAACTGCGAGTGAGTATGTGGCTCCATCGACCTCATCACTTGCGAATGTGGCAACGATCTAGTTGCCGATGTTTATCGTTCGACGGTGCAAGCGGATGTGACCCAGGCTTTCGCCTCGCGGTTCGAAGATGACTAGGGTGAGGCGCTGCGCTGTCTTCGACCGCGGCATCAGCGCATGACGTGTTGAACGTCAAGATCGTCTTTCTCGCGTTTGCGCTGATTGGCGGAGAACGAGATATTCAGATATCTGTGCCTGAGAGTTTGATCTGTGCGCGGTCGCGTCTTGCGAGCCGAGATGGTTCGGTTCCGGTAGCGTGACTCTTCGAATGCCACGTCGCTCGTAGGTCTCGCGGAGCTCGGCTTCGACGATTGCGTGACGTCACGACGGACCGCTGGGTTCGCGTCGCCAAGCGTGAAGCGTGCGTGGCGTGGAGCGCGCGCCAGGCCTTTCGACATCGGGTCCCGGGCTGCTAAGCCTGGGGCGCTTATGCGTGGGCCGAGCCGGCGTCGACATGTTCGCGGCGCGCGAAACTCGCTACGCTGCGCGCGCGACTCGCGATCGGATCCGACGAAGAAGGAACTTCCGCCGTGCGGTACCAGTCACTGGCCCGATCATGATCGAGCTGTCAGGCATTCAGAAGCACTATCCGATGGCGGGTCAGCGCGTGACCGCGCTGGCTGGTGTCGATCTGCGCATTGGCGCGGGCGAGTTCGTGGCGATCACCGGGCCCTCGGGTTCGGGCAAGTCGAGTCTGTTGAACGTGCTCGGTTGCCTGGATCGTCCCGACAGCGGCACTTATCGCTTGCAGACGCAAGCGGTGGAGACGCTCGACGACGAGGCGATCAGCGCCATTCGCAATGCGCGCATTGGTTTTGTGTTTCAGGGTTTTCATCTGCTGCCGCGCTTGAGCGTGCTCGACAACGTGCTGCTGCCGCTGCGCTTCGCGCGACCGGTGCCGGCGCGGGCGCCCGAGCGCGCGCGTGAGTTGTTGGAACGCGTCGGCTTGGGCGATCGTCTGACCCATCGCCCCGGCGAGTTGTCCGGTGGGCAGATGCAACGCGCGGCGATCGCGCGCGCGCTGTTGATGTCGCCGGCCTTGCTGCTGGCCGACGAGCCCACGGGCAATCTCGATTCGCGCAGCGCCGCCGAAGTGCTGGCCCTGATCGAGGAACTGCACGCGCAAGGTCAGACCGTGGTGTTGGTGACGCACGATGGCGACGTGGCCGCGCGCGCGCGTCGGCAAGTGCGCTTGCGCGATGGTCAGGTGGAAAGCGATGTGGCGCAGTAAGTTCGCGGGTCTCGCGTTTGCTTCGGCGCTGGTGGCTGCGCCCTGCGCGGCGCGCGTCGTGTTCAGTGGCGAGGTTTACGCGGTCGACGCACAGGCGATCCTGGTGCCGCCGTCGGACACCTCGCCCGTGGCCCTGCGCTTCTATTTGCCCGAGGGCGCGACCGTGAAGCCGGGTGACGTGGTGCTGCGCATCGATGCGGGCCAGGCGGGGCAACAGATCAATACGCTCAAGCCGCAGCGCGATCAGGCGCGCGCGAAGGCGGCCAAGGAAGTGGCGGAACTGCAGGTCAAAGCCGTCGATGCCGAGCGTCTGCTGGTCGACGCGCAGGCGGCCTTTGACAAGGCCGCGACCGACGCGGCGATTCCGCGCGAGTTCCTGGCCGCGCTCGATTTTGATCGCTATCAAGGCGAGCTGGCGCGCACGCGGCACGAGCTCGAGGTCAAGCGCGGCGAGTTCGAGGCCGCGCGCGCGGCGGTCACGCGACGCCAACGCGATGGCGAGATCGAGGTCGCCAAGTTCGATGCCGAGATCACGTACTACGAAGCACAGGCGAGCGTCGCCGAGGTGCGCGCGACCACGGCGGGCACGCTCGTGCATGGCTTTGATTCCTGGCGTGGCAATCGCTTCGATGAAGGCGCGTCGGGATTTCCGGGCCTCAAGGTCGGCGAGATCGTGGCCGTGGGTCGACGCGCGGTGCGTGGTTTCCTGATCGAGGCCGACCGCGGTGGCGTGAAGGTCGGTGATGACGTGAATCTACGCTTCGATGCCCTGCCCGATCTGCGCGTTGGCGCGCGCGTGACCGCCGTCGCCGGCGTGCCCGAGGCCAAGGCCGAGTGGGGCGATGGCCGCTATTTCCGCGTCGAGATCACCTTGCCCGAGCAAGACATGTCGCGGTTGCTGCCTGGCATGAGCGTGCGCATCGAGCATGGCGAGCGCGTAGTGGTGTCGCCATGATGCATGGCATTCGTCATGCTGTGTTCGCCGCGGCTCTGTCGTTGCTAGCGCCAACCTTGCCGGCGGCCGAGCGCGTGTTCGATGGCGAGATCGTCGCGCGCATCAGCGAAGCAATCAGCCCGCCCAAGAACGGCGAGACGTTTCAATTGACCCTGACCCGACTCGCGCCGGACGGTTCGACGGTCAAGGCCGGCGACGTGGTCGCGCAATTCGATGGCGCCGATCTGCAGCGCGAGCTCGACTCGGCGCGCGGCAAGCAACAGGAGAAACGCAGCGAACGCGAGCGTCTGTTGCTGGAACTGGCCGAGCGCGAACGCGCCACCGCGATCGAGACGGCCGAAAGCCGCGCCACGCTCGACAAGGCCGTGCGCAAGGCCGCGCAGCCGCAGTCCCTGGTGCCTGGCAACGAATACAAGAAGCTGGTGATCGAGCGCGCGCAAGCCGAGCGGCAAATGGCGCTAATGATCGAGCGGGAACGCCTGTCCGCGATCCAACGACGCGAGGAACGCGAGTTGGTCGAGGCCGAACTCGCGCAGCTCGATGCCCAGGTCGCCAAGCTCGAGAACGACATCGCCTCGCTCACGGTCAAGGCCAGCCGCGATGGCGTGGTGCAGCACCAGAGCGATTGGCAGGGGCAGAAGTTCGACGTGGGCAGCAGTGTCTTCGTCGGCCAGAGCGTGGCGCTGATTCCGGACTTGAGCAGTCTGATCGTGCGCATGCAGATTCCCGAGCGCGATCTGCGCTTCGTGCGCGTGGACGATCGCGTGCGCGTGGCGGTGGAAGGCGGCGCGGGGCTGGTGTTCGATGGTCGCGTGGTCGAGATCGGTCGCGCGGTGCGCAGCAAATCGCGCGTGCAGCCGGTGCCGGTGATCGACGCGGTGATCGAGTTCGGTCAAGTCGATGCCAAGTTGCGCTCGGGCCAGCCCGTGCGCGTGACCTTGGTGACGGACGGGGAGCGGCGGCCATGAAGGCGTGGGTGACGATGGTCGCGCTGTGCGCGGCATTGACTGGTTGCGCGAACGACGCCGACACCGATGCCCCGGTCGAAGTGATCACCGCCGGTCCGGTCGCGCTCGATCTGACCGTCGATGGCGAACTGCGCGCGACGCGCTCCACGCCCTTGCAGGTGCCGGGCGAGCAGTGGTCGCAGCGACAACTGGCCTGGGTCGCGCCCGATGGCGGTGCCGTGCGCAAAGGCGACGTGCTGGCGCGCTTCACCGCCAACAAGGGCAAGCTCGATCTGGCCAAGGCCTTGCTCGATCTGCAGCGCAATCAATTGCTGCGCCAGGGCAAGGAAGATGAATTGACCACGGTCGATGAGCGAGTGGCGGCGGATCTGGCCAAGGTCGACATCGATATCGGCATCGCGCGTCGTTACGCGGGCGCGGATGGGCTCGACATGCTCGCGCGCAACAAGATCCTCGATGCCGTGCAGGATCTGGGATTTCTCGGAGGCAAGGAAGACTATTTGAGTTGGAAGCGCGATCAGTCGCAAGGTCGCGGCGCGGCGGAGCTGGCGGTGCTCGATTCGCAGCGCGCGAGTTTTCAGATGACCGCGGCCTCGCGCGAGGCCGATGTGCAGGCACTCGAACTCAAGGCCCCGCACGATGGCGTGTTCTTGCTCGCGTCCGACTGGACGGGCGAGAAGCCGATTCTGGGCGAGACCGTGTATTCCGGCAGCGAATTCGCGACCTTGCCGAATCTGGGCGACATGAAAGTCGAAATCCAGGTGCCGCAGCAACTCGCGCAAGGCTTGAAGGTGAAGGCGCCCGCGGTGATCGCGCCGCTGGGTCAGCCCGAGGCCGAGATCGACAGCGAGATCCTCTTCGTCGCCTCCAACGCGCAGATTCGGGGGCGACAGAACCCGATCAAGTACGTGCGCGTGGACGTGGCCGTGCCCGCCGAGGCGATCACGCGCCTGGGCCTGGTGCCGGGCCAGACGATGCGCGCGCGCCTGTTCGCGCGACGCGCGGAACGCGGCCTGTCGGTGCCCAATGTCGCGCTGGTGTCGAGCAATGGCAGTCACTTCGTCGACGTGCGCGACGGCGATGGCTTCACGCGTCGCGAAGTGCGCCTGGGCGAGCGCGGGCACGCGCGTTCGGAAGTGGTGGACGGATTGCGCGAGGGCGATGTGGTCTTGCTCACGCCCGAGTCGCGCGGCGACGAGGCGTCGTCATGAGCACCTCGCCCTGGCGCGAGGCCTGGGTCGAATTGCAGCGGCGTCGCTTGCGCACGCTGCTGACCTTGCTGGGTCTGATCTTCGGCGTCGGCGCGATCGTGGCGATGCTGGCCGTGGGCGAAGGCAGTCGGCAAGAGGCCTTGCGCTTGATCGAAGGCCTGGGCTTGAACAATCTGATCGTGACCGCGAAACCCATCGACAGCGAGTCGCTCAAGGAAGTGCGCGCGCGGTCCCTGGGGCTCACGCGCGCCGATGCCGAGGGTGCCTTCGCCGTGGTGCCGGGCGCGACCGCATTCGCGGCGGAGAAACTGGTCAAGGCGCACGCCGTGTTCAGCGAACACGCGGCCAGCGATGCCCAGGCCGCGGGCGTGACGCCGCGCTTGTTCGACTTGTTGGCCTTGCCGGTGGCGCAGGGCCGCGCGTTGTCCGATCGCGATGAAGCCGCGGCGGCGGCCGTGTGCGTGCTCGGCAGTCAGGCGGCGCGCGTGTTGTTTCCCGACGGCGATGCGGTCGGTGGCCTGGTCAAGGTCAATCACGCGTGGTTCGAAGTCGTGGGCGTGCTGGCCGATCGCGATCTGTCGCGCGCGGAGTTCGAGGGCGTGCAACTGGGCCTGGAGAGCAATCGCGTGTTCGTGCCGCTGTCGAGCGCGCGCGAACGGCTGCGCTTTCCGCCGATGGAAGACGAGATCGATCGCTTTCTGGTGCGCGTGAGCGATCCGACGCGCATCGCGCCGGGCGCGCGCGTGTTGGGCGCGGCCATGAAGCAGCGGCACGCGGGCCAGGACGATTTCAGTCTGATCGTGCCGGCGCAATTGTTCCGACAACATCAGCAGACGCAGCGCATCTTTCGCTTCGTGATGGCGGCGATCGCGGCGGTGAGTCTGCTGGTCGGCGGCATCGGCATCATGAACATCATGCTGGCCAATGTGCTGGAGCGGCGCCGCGAGATCGGCCTGTTGCGCGCGCTGGGCGCGCGCCGACGCGACATCATCGAACAGTTCATGCGCGAGGCGGTGGTGGTGTGCGCGCTGGGCGCGGTGCTGGGCGTGGTGTTCGGCGCGATGCTGGCTTACGCGATCGCGGCCTTGGCCGGCTGGCACGTGGGCTGGTCGCCGGTGCCGGTGCTGTTGTCGACGGTGACGTGCGCGCTGGTGGGTTTGGCCTTCGGCATTTATCCGGCGCGGCAGGCGGCGGCGCTCGATCCGATCGCGGCCTTGCGGTCGGATTGAAGCGGCTCAGGCCTTGCCCGACCAGAACACGGCGTTGCGACCGGCCGCCTTCGCGCGGAACAACTGCACGTCGGCCAAACGCATGAACACGCCGGCATCGGGCGCGCCTCCGGCCCATTGGGTGACGCCGATGCTGGCGGTGACGCGCAGTTCTTGTCCTTCGACCGTGGCGCGCGCGGCGAAGATCGCCTGACGGATGCTCTCGGCGCGTTGCAGCGCTTTTTCGAGCGGCGTATCGGGCATGAGGATCGCGAACTCCTCGCCACCGAGTCTTCCGGCGATGTCGTCGGCGCGCAGTTCCGCGCGCAACGCGGCGCTGGCGGCGCGCAGCACTTCATCGCCGCCGAGATGACCGACCTCGTCGTTGATGCGCTTGAAGTGATCGAGATCGACGAAGACCAGGCACAGCGGCCGAGGCGTTTCGCGCGCGGCGAGCAGCGCGGATTCGACATGCTCGCGAAACTTTCGTCGATTGAGTAGCTGCGTGAGGCTGTCGGTATTAGCCAGCTGATACAGCGCCTCGTGATAGCGCGCTTCCAGCGAGCCGGCGCGCACGACCTTGAACACGGTTTCGCCGACGTCGAGATGATCGCCTTCGCGCAGCGCGATCAATTCGATCGCGCGTTCGTTGACATAAGTGCGATTGGTCGAGTCGAGATCGCGCACCCAGCCTTGTTCGTTCTCGAACCAGACCTTGCAGTGATGACGCGACACGGAGCGATGGTCGATCTGGAAATCGCAATCGGGCGCGCGGCCGATCAACACCGGCACGTCATGCACGTCGATGCGCGCGCCCAGGCGCTTGCCGTGGATCACCACCAGGGCCAGACCGCGCGTGCCCGGCGCGGTGCCGCGCGGCACGCGCACGCGCTGGGTGGTTCGCGGATCGGGGCGTCGGCTCACGGGCACTTCCGAAGGGACTGACCGCATTCTAGGTCAAGCGAGCGGGCGATTCGTGCGAACTGGACCGGGCGACAACATCGACGGACGCGGACGCGGGGCCCGCGCGCGCGCGATGGAAACCGGTTACACGCGAGGCGCGAACGCCGTCCGGCGCCCCGGGCGCGGCCGATCGGCGACTTTTTTCCGACGCGTGACGGCCCCGGCTTGGCGCCGTCGTCGCGGCGCGCTAAGGTCGGCGACAGCCTCGAGAAAACGTCTTCACTGGCGCAACGCGCATGAATGTCGAGCAAGTGCTGGTGCTACTGACGACCGCGGGGCTGATCGCCGGCTTCCTGCTGGCGTTATTCAGTTGGCGGCGCGTGCTGGGGCTGGCGCCCTTGTACATGGCGATCGGCGCGCTGCAGTTTCCGCAAGCCTTGTCGGCCCTGACCCTGAAACTCGACATCGGCTCGGGCTTCATGGTGACGCCCGGCGCGGTGGCGTGGTTTCCGGCGTCGATGTTCGCGGTGCTGCTCGTGTACATGCACGAGGACGCGATCGAGGCGCGCAAGTTCATCTACGGCCTGATCGGCGCGGTGGGCTTGTTGATCATCGTGACCTTGAGTGGCGTGCTGCATTTGTCGCTGGGCGGCGCGGTGAACATGCTCGACATGCCCGTGTCCTTGCTGCAACGCGCGCCGCGCGTGCTGACGGTCAGCGTGCTGACGCTGTGGATCGATTCGGTGTTCCTGATCCTGTTGTACGAGTGGCTGTTCCGTCACGGCATGCGCTCGTTGTTGATGCGCGTGTATCTGTCGCTGGCGGCGGTGTTGATCTTCGACACGGCGTTGTTCGTGGCCGGCACGCAGTGGGGCGCGCCGGATTTGCTGGTGATTTTCGCGCGTCACGCGGCGGCGAAGGTCGCGGTGGCCTTCGTGTACGCGGCCTTGATGACGGTGTATCTGAAGACGCGCCCGGCGCAGCAGGACGGCACGGCGCAGGGCGAGATCAGCGATGTCTTCGGCATTCTCACCTATCGCCAGCGCTTCGAGGCTCTGGCCGCCGAGCATCAGCGCGACGCGCTCACCGGTTTGTACAACCGCGCCAAGTTCGATCAGGCCCTGGTGGCCGAGATCGTGCGCGCGCGGCGCGACGCCAGTTCCCTGGCCTTGCTGCTGATCGATGCCGATCACTTCAAGCGCATCAATGACGAGTTCGGCCACCCCGAGGGCGATCGCGTGCTGCGCGTGCTGGCCGAGACCATTCGCGATTCCGTGCGCGGCGTCGACCTGCCCTGCCGTTACGGTGGCGAGGAATTCGCGGTGCTGCTGGCCGGCGCCAATGCCGAGACCGCCGAAGCCGCCGCGCGGCGCATTCAGAGCCTGCTGCGCCATCGCACCGGCAGCGCGCTGGATCTGGCGCGCGTGCCTGGTCGACCCTTGACCGTGACGGTCGGCGTGGCGCTGTTTCCCGAGGACGCGGCTGATCCGCACGCCCTGCTCGCCGTGGCCGACCGGCGTCTGTACGCCGGCAAGCGCGGCGGTCGCGACCGCGTGATCGGCCCGGCCAGCGAGCCGACCGAGGCCCTGGCCGCGCGCTGACCGCGCGCCAACGCTCGCCCACGGCAACGCGCCGGCCGGGCGCGGTCGCGACGAAGCACGTACAATGCGCCGTTTTCCGCGGCCCGAGCGTCGGCCGCAAGGAATCGGCACATGCTGGAAGAAATTCTCGAGATTCACCGTCAGGGCCGCCTCGACGAGGCCGAGTCGCGCTATCGCGAACTGCTGACCTTCAACCCCGACGATCCCGAAACCTTGCACCTGCTGGCCATGGTCAAGCGCCAGCAAGGCCAGGTGGCCGAGGCCGTGAGCCTGGTGCGGCGCGCGATCGAGCTGCTGCCCGACCGGCCCAATTACTACATGACGCTGGCGGCGATGGAGTTTCACGCCGGCCAGATCGACCTGGCGCGCGCGGATTTCGAGACCGCGCTGCGACTCAACCCCAACCTGACCGCGGCCTATAGCGCGCTGGGTCAGATCGCCATGATCCAGGGCGATCCCGATCGCGCCGAGACGCAGTTCAAGATGGCGATGAAGTCGGGCGAGGATCGTCCCGACCTGCTGCTGGGCTATGGCAACTTTCTGCTCAGCAAGCGCGACTACGACGGCGCCTTGCGTCATCTGTCGCGCGCGGCCGAGCTGACGCCATCGAACCCGGCGGTGCAGGCGAGCCTGGGTCGCGTGTTCCTGGCGCGCGGCAATCATGCTTTCGCCGAGCAGGCGCTGCGCAACGCGGTGGGCCTCAAGCCCGACTATCACGCCGCGCGTCTGTTGTTGGCGGAAGTGCTGTTGTCGCAGAAGCGCTTCGCCGAATCGCGCGAGCATCTCGACGCGCTGCTCAAGGTCGACAGCGAACGCGCGCCGACGCTCGTGGTGCTGGGCGATGCCTTCCGCGCGCAGGGCGAGTTCAATCGCGCCGCCAGCTATTACCGCGACGCGCTTGAGATCGACGGCAAGCAACCGCGCGTGGTGCACGCCCTGGCCTGGTGCCTGGCGCAGGCGCGCAAGCCGCGCGAGGCCATGGGCGTGTATCGCCATTACCTGCGCTCGTCGCCGGGCGATCGCGAAGCGCGTCGCGCGCTCGCGACCGTGGCCGCCGAAGCGGGCATGCATGACGACGCGCGCGAGGCCTTTCTCGCGCTGCTGGTCGCCGACAGCGCCGATGTCGCGGCGCGCACGGGCCTGGCCGCGATCGAAGAGCTCACCGGCCGTCTCGACGCGGCCGAACAAGCCGCCACCGCCGCGCTGGCGATGGCGCCGCGCAACCCCGGCGCCGCGCTGATCAAGGCGCGCGCCGATCTGCGTCAGGGCCGCATCGGCGAGGCCGCCTCGCGCGTGGCCGTGGCGCTGGGCGAGGAACTGTCGTCCGTGCAGCGGCGCGTGGCGCTAAATCTGCGCGGCCTGATCAGCGATCGTCGCGACGAATTCGACACGGCCGTGCAGGCGTGGCTGGAGTCGCAGCGCGAAGGCGCGCCGCGCGCCGTCACGCCGCGACTCGGCGACGTGCCCGCGGCCCTGCCGCAAGCCTTCGAACGCGCGCGCGCGCAGGCCGCGACGCAGGCACCGCGCAAGCCCGCGGCCTTGTTGCTGGGCGCGCCGGGTTCGGGCGTCGAGCAAGTGGCCGCGATCATCAGCGTGCTGCCGGGCGTGACCTTGCTCGGCGATCGCCTGGTCGGCGGCCGCGCCGATGGGTTCAACGAAGGCGAGTCGCGCTACGCCGAGATCAGCGAGCCCGAAGCGCACATCCTGGCGCGCAAGTACGAACGCGCGCTGGCGCGCTACGACTTGCCGGCCGATGCCAAGCTGGTCGACTGGTTGCCCGCGTTCGACGCGCGCATTCTGCCGGCGCTGTGGCGTTCGCTCGGTCCGGTGCGGTTGATCGTGGTCGGCCGTGACGCGCGCGATAGCCTGCTGAACTGGCTGGCGCACGGCTTCGCGGCCGGTTGGCGCGTGACCGATCCGGTCGCGGCATCGGCAGCGATGAAAGCCCTGGTCGCGCATTTGAACGCGGCCGTGACGTTGGTGGGCGACGACGCGCTGGCGATCTCGGGCGACAGCGCGCAAGCGCATCCGCGCGGCGTGGCCGAAACGATCGCGCGCGCGCTGGGCGTGGACCCGCCGTCGGACGAGGCGTGGGCACGCGTGGGTCTGACTCAGCTCGGCGGCTTGCCCGCGGCCCTGCCGCAGGGTCGCGCGCAGGCGTATGCCGGCGTGCTCGGCGACGCCTTCGCCCAGCTCGCGACCGCGCACAACGCCTGATCGCGATCATCGCGCGCGGGTTGATCCCGCGCGCGCCGCGATGTCAGCAAAAAGCCCTCGCCTCGCGGCGCCACGCGCTTGACCCTGCGCGCCCGCGCGGCCACGATGCGCGCGGCCCTCGTTCGCGCGCGTGACGCGCGTCCCTTCCCCGCTCTTCGGAAATCGCCCGCTTGGAACTCTGGCACATCATCCTGCTCGCGCTGATCCAGGCGCTGACCGAATTCCTGCCCGTGTCGAGTTCGGGCCATCTGGGCTTGTTCGGCTTTTTTCTGGGCATGCCGTATCAGGGCGTGACCTTCGATCTGGCCTTGCATTTGGGCACTTTGCTGGCGGTGCTGTTCTATTTTCGCGCCGAGGTGATGGTGCTGATTCGCGGCACGCTGGCGATCCGACCCGGGCGCGCGCTCGATGGCACGCAGCGTTTGGCCGTGGGCTTGGCGTTGACGACGATTCCCGCGGTGATCGTGGGCTTGGCGATGGGCGAATCGCTGGCCGACAAGTTGCGTCATCCGTTGTTGATCGCGGTGAATCTGATCGTGTTCGGTCTGCTGCTATGGGCGGCCGAGCGCTGGAGCCGCGCCGATAAGCGCGAGCACGACGTCACGCTGCGCGATGCGGTGCTGATTGGCCTGGCGCAAGCGCTGGCCTTGATTCCGGGCACGTCGCGTTCGGGCGTCACGATGACGGCGGCGATGGGTCTGGGCCTGACGCGCGAAGCGGCGGCGCGGTATTCCTTCCTGATGTCGATTCCGGTGACGGCGATGGCCGTGGCCTACGGCGGGCTGCAGCTCGTGCGTCATCCGCATCATTGGAGCGCGCAGGAGATGCTGCTCGGCGCCGGCATCTCGGGCGTGGCCGGCGTGTTGGTGATTCACTTCCTGCTGGCCGTGGTGCGCCGCGTGGGCACGTCGCCGTTCGTGATTTATCGCCTGGCCATGGGCGCGTTCGTCATCGCCTGGTACTACTGGCATCACTGAAGGCGATCGCGCGCGAAGGCAGCGCGCGCAGCATCGCGCACCACAGCGCGAGCACGGGCCACAGCAGATAGCGCGTTTCCGCCGAAGGCGCGATGACGAGCAAGGGCAAGGCATAGCACGCGGCGGAAGCGATCAAGGCCAGGATCGTGGCGCGCGCGTCATGATCGAGTCGACGCCAACGCGCGAGCAGCACGACCAGCGCGAGCGCCGCGTAGAGTCCCGGCGCGAACAGGCCCCAGTCGGTGCCGAGATCCATGAGTTTCCGAAACGCAGCGTGTCCGCGCGAAGCAGGCTCGGGCAGCGTGGGATTGTCGCCGTATGGCGTGATGCTCGGCGATTCCGCGAGAGCGCGAAGCTCCGTCGTATTGTGCGGGCCCCACAACGCGGTCATCACGCGCATGCGATGTCGCCAATACGCGGTCGACGGCAGCACGCGCAACCAAGCGGCGATCAGATCGCGACGCTGCGTCTCATCGAGCGGCGCCACGGTGGGATTGGCGATGCCCGAGGTCGTGGCCGCATAGAGTCGCGTCGCGGACGCGGGGTGAAATGCCGCGCGCAATTCACCCACGCGCAGGCGCGGATCGGTGAGGCTCGACGGGATCAGCGACGGCGCCTCGTCGGGCAAGGTCGCGACGCTGACCGCTTGCAGATCCCACATCAAGGTGACGGCCCAGGTGTCCAGGCGCGAGATCGCGCTCGTCGAGCGCAAGGCCGTGGCAGCGGAGATGGTCGCGAGCAAGATGATCGCGGTGACGAAGGCGCGACGCCTGATGCCACGCGACCACGGCCACAGTCCCGCGAGCAACCAAAACAACGGCGGCAGCGCGAACCAGCCGTTGTGGCGCGTGAGGCAAATCGCCACGCCGATCACCAGCGCGAAGGCGACACGCCAAGCACGACCGCCATCGGCGCGCGCCGTCGACACACCAGCCGTGAGCCACAGCAAAAGACCGGCGAGCAAGATGTCGGTCCACACGTGCGGCCAGATCATCCACAGCAGTGGACACAACGGCGCCAGGCCGATAGCGATCAGCAGCCCCGCGCGCGAGAGCTTCGCGCGCCACGTCCACACGCAAGCACTGAGGCCCGTCGCGAGCAAGGTCATCAGGCAGAGACGAATGGCATCGGTGCCCGCATCGAAGCGCAGCGTCTGATGCCAGAGCCACGGCAGCAGCGGGCCGCCGATGTCGAAATACGTGTCGTGACGCGCCTGCCAGAACATCAGCGCCGAATCGAAACTGAGATAACCCGGGCGCGTGAGGGCGAAGACCAGCACGGCGCAGAGCAAAGGCCAGAGCCAGAGCAGGATCAAAGTGGCGAGGCCGGGTCGATTGTCGGAGCGGAGCAGGGTGTGGGTCATCGATCAGAAAGTTGGGGTTCCAGCGGACGAATTCGGTCTCGTCCCGAGAGGGACAAGACGTCGGTGTTTCGAATCATCGGGAACGGGCGCGTGGATGTCCCCGATTGTGGCGCGAATGGCGGGTGTCCTCGATCTTCGGCGCTCGAACTTCGGCGAAGCGGCGATGCCCGGATCGATGGGTGTCCTGATTTCTCTACTTCGGCGAAGCGGCGATGCCCCGATCGATGGGTGTCCTCGTTTTCCATACGATGGGTGTCCTCGTTTCCCGCCCATCTCTGCGCCAGAGGCTTGCACCACGATGGTGCGGCCACTTGATGCATTGCATCATCGCGGCGCGCATTTCCCCCGAATCTGGCCGCAAGTGTTTGATCCGGCATGGTCTATGAGTCGCCCCAGGCTGGCACGACGATTGCTGGAGGCGAGCGTTCCTTCACCGCCCTGGAGTCAGCCATGAGTGTCGACAACGTACTGAAAACCATCAAGGACAACGAGGTCGAGTTCGTCGATCTGCGCTTCGCCGACATGCTCGGCAAGCAGCATCACGTGACCTTCCCGGCCAAGACCATCGATGCCGCGACGTTCGAGGACGGCCGCATGTTCGACGGTTCGTCGATCTCCGGTTGGAAGGGCATCAACGAATCCGACATGGTGCTGCTGCCCGACGCGGCCAGCGCCGTGCTCGATCCGTTCGCCGAGGACAGCACCCTGATCCTCAATTGCGACGTGCTCGAGCCCAGCACGATGCAGGCGTATTCGCGCGATCCGCGTTCGCTGGGTCGTCGCGCCGAGGCGTATCTGAAGTCCTCGGGCATCGCTGATTCGGCGTTCTTTGGTCCGGAGCCCGAGTTCTTCATCTTCGATTCCGTGCGTTGGCAGAACGGCATGAACGCCGCCGGTTTCGAGATCTCGTCGGAAGAGGCCGCGTGGAGTTCCAACAAGAAGTTCGATGAAGGCAATTCCGGTCATCGCCCCGGCATCAAGGGCGGTTACTTCCCGGTGGCGCCGGTCGATTCGCTGGGCGATCTGCGCGGCGAGATGTGCAAGATTCTCGAGAGCATGGGCGTGCCGGTGGAAGTGCATCACCACGAAGTCGCCACCGCCGGTCAGTGCGAAATCGGTACGCGCTTCAATACGCTGGTGCGCAAGGCCGACGAGCTGCTGACCTTGAAGTACGTGGTGCGCAATGTCGCGCATCGTCACGGCAAGACCGCGACCTTCATGCCCAAGCCCATCGTCGGTGACAACGGTTCGGGCATGCACGTGCATCAGTCGCTGTCGAAGGGCGGCCAGAACCTGTTCGCGGGCGATGGCTACGGCGGTCTGTCGCAGACGGCGCTGTGGTACATCGGCGGCATCTTCAAGCACGCGCGCGCGATCAACGCCTTCACCAATTCGACCACCAACAGCTACAAGCGCCTGGTGCCGGGCTTCGAGGCGCCGGTGATGCTGGCGTATTCGGCGCGTAATCGCTCGGCGTCGTGCCGCATTCCGTGGGTGTCGAGCCCGAAGGCGCGTCGCATCGAGATTCGCTTCCCGGATCCGATGAACTCGGGTTACCTGACCTTCGCGGCCCTGCTGATGGCGGGCCTGGACGGCATCAAGAACAAGATCGATCCGGGCGCGCCGTCGGACAAGGATCTGTACGACCTGCCGCCGGAAGAAGAGAAGAACATCCCGAAGGTCTGCCATTCGCTGGACATGGCGCTCGAGGCCCTGGACAAGGATCGCGAGTTCCTCAAGGCCGGCGGCGTGTTCTCCGACGACCTGATCGATGGCTACATCGATCTCAAGATGCAGGAAGTGACCAAGTTCCGCATGAGCACGCACCCGATCGAGTTCCAGATGTACTACTCGATCTGAGGATCGAGGTCGCCATCGCCCCGCGGCGATGGCGGCGCGACGCGCGCGGCGTCACGACCTGACGCCGCGTTTCACCGGGCGGCCTCGCCCGCGTCGCGCGATGCGTCGCGCTTGTTCTCGCGGGCGCGCGAGGACTATCGAGTTCATCCGCACCGTCGCGCGCCGCGCGCGCGGCCGATCGTTGTCGACCGGAATTCGCCGTCATGAGTTTCGCCACGTGGTTTTTGTTCTTCATCACCGAGACGGCGCTGTCGTTCGTGCCGGGCCCGGCGGTGTTGTTCGTGGTCGGCACGGGTCTGCGCCACGGCTTGCGCGCGAGCATCGGCGCGAACCTGGGCGTGCTGTCGGGCAACACGACGTATTTCATCGCCAGCGCCTTGGGCCTGGGCCTAGTGATCGCGAAAGCCGCGCCCGTGTTCGTGGTGCTGAAGTGGTTGGGCGCGGCGTATCTGGTGTGGTTGGGCATTCAGTCCTTGCGCGCGGCGCCGCCGTTAGTGGCGTCGACGCCAGGGGTCGCCAGTGAAGACGCGGCCCCGTCGACGGACGACGCGAGCGCTGCGCCGGGTACGAGCGCACCCGCGGCGATACCCGCGCCGCGCGCGCGACTCACGCCCTTCGTCGCGTGGCGCACGGCCTTGCTGCTGCAGCTGGGCAATCCCAAGGCGATCTTGTTCTTCACCGCGCTCGTGCCGCAGTTCGTCCATCCGGAAAGCCGCATGAGCGTGCCGCTGCAGATTCTGATCCTGGGCGTGACCAGCGTGGTGTCGGAGTTCTTCGTGCTGCTGGGCTATGGCGCGCTGGCCGCGCACGCGGCGGCGGCGACGCGCGATTCGACCTTGCTGGTGCGTTTCGAGCGCGCGTCGGGTGTGTGCTTGCTCGGCTGCGCGGCGTTGGCGTTGGCGGCGTAGTTGGCGGAGGCGGGTCGCGCGAGGTTGTGCGCGGCGCTTGAGTGACTTTGATGACGCGCGGAATCGCGCGAAGTGCATGGCGGTCGCGTGGCCGCCGCGACAAAGTCACATGCACGCGTGACGGGCGACTCAACGACCAACGCTGCCCTGGAAAAGCCCTCGATCCCGTCTTGGACCCCGCACCCGGCGCTGGCAAGCTCGCGCGATGACCGCGCGCGAACGCTGGCGTTCTTATCTGCTCGAGTTCTGGTGGTTCGGGCTCAAGGAGGCCTGGGCTTGCGCGTTCGCGGGCGGTTTCTTCGCGGTGCTGGCGCTGACGTCGTGGCTTCGCTTTGAACATCTGCCGCGCTATGACGCGATTTTGCTCGGGGCTTTGGGGCTGCAGGCTTTGATGCTCGCCCTGCGCCTGGAGACGCGCGTCGAAGTGCGCGCGATCGCGATCTTCCATGTGCTGGGCTTCGCGCTCGAGGCGTTCAAGACGCATCCCGCGATCGGTTCCTGGCAATACCCGGAACCGGGCTGCAGCAAGTTGGTGGGCGTGCCGCTGTATTCGGGTTTCATGTACGCGGCGGTGGCGAGTTACATCGTGCGCGCGTGGCGCTTGTTTGATCTGCGCTTGGTCGGCGAGCCGCCGACGTGGCTGGCCGCGCTGCTGGCGGGCGCGATCTACGTGAACTTCTTCAGTCACCACTTCATTGGCGACTATCGCTGGTGGCTGTTCGCGGCGCTGGCGGCGAGCTACTCGCGCACTTGGGTGTATTTCACGCCGCGTCGGTATCGCCTGCGCATGCCTTTGCTGCTGAGTTTCGCGCTGATCGGCTTCTTCGTGTTCGTGGCGGAGAACATCGCGACCGCGCTGCACGCGTGGGTCTATCCCTATCAAGCCAGCGGTTGGCGCGCGGTGCATCACGGCAAGATCGGGTCGTGGACCTTGCTCGTGGTGTTGAGCGTGGTGCTGGTGGCGCGTCTGGTGCCGCGTGAATCGACGGCGGCGCGGGACGAGGCGTGAATCGTCCCGCGCGCGGCGATCAGGGCGTGACGATCTGGCTTAGCAGTTCGCCGAATTCGCGCGCGAAACGCGCGCCATCGAACAAGGTGGTCGCGCGCGCCTGAGCGCGCAAGCCCGCGCGCAGGGTCGCCAGTTCCTCGCGGCGTTGCGCCCAGCTCGCGGCTAGTTCGACGTAGTGATCGGCGTCGCGCGCGATGAAGCCATCGCCCAAGCCCGCGGTACGCGCGATCGACAGGCCCATGCGATTCATCATCGACTCGCCCGGCAAGGTCAGCGTCGGCACGCCGGCCCACAGCGCCTGCACCGTGGTGGTGCCGCCGTTGAAGGGCAGCGGATCGAGGCCGAGATCGATCTGATCGTAGTAACGCAGGAATTCGCCCAAGGGCGTGCGCGGCGACAGCAGGAGCAGGCGTTCGGCCTCGATGCCGTGATCGGCGAAGCGCTGCGCGGTCAGCGCCTGCGTGCCCGGATCGAGGAAGGCGATCGCGCACAGCGCCAGTCGTGAATGACGCACTTGCTGGAGCACGCGCGCCCACAGCGCCACCGTGCGATCGGAAACCTTGGCCAGATGATTAAGACTGCCGAAAGTGAAGTGACCCGCGCGCAGCGACGGCAAGGGACTCACGGGCACGGTGTCTTCGAGCCCGGCGAGCGAAAGAAAAGCATGCGGCAATCGATACAGGCGTTCGGCGTAGAGCGCGTCGGCCTCGGGCGGCAGCACGTGCACGTCGCCGATCAGGCCATCGATGTTGGGCAGGCCGCTCGAATACGGATAGCCGAGGTACGCGAGCTGCACTGGCGCCGCGCGCGCGGCGAACAAGCGCGGCCGGCCGCCGAAGGTCAGGCCCGCGAGGTCGATCAGCACATCGATGCCTTCGCGCTGGATCAAGGCATGAACTTGAGCATCGTTGAGCGCCGCAGTGTCGTGCCAACGATCGGCGCGAGTGCGCAGTTGCGCGGTGAACTCGTCCTGATCGATGGCGCCAACGCGCGAGTACGCGTGCACCAGAAAACGTTCGCGATCGAGATGTTGAAACAGCGTCGCGATGAAGAAGCCGACCGGGTGCGCGCGAAAGTCGCCCGAGACGAAACCGACGCGAAGCGGTCGCCCGGCCAGTGGCGGCCGCGGGGCGAGCACGGCGCCGGCGGGATCGGGCGGCATGCGTCGCACGAGCGCGCGATGTTGCGCGGCGAGTTGGCGCGCATCGCGCGAATCGTCATACAGCAGGGCCATGGCGGCGGTGCTGATGGCGGCGGGATTGTTGGGCAGTTGCTCGGCCACGCGCAAAGCGGCAGCGGCCGACAAGGTCGAGCGGCCCTGAATCAACAGCGCTTGCGAGTACGCGCGACGCAACTGCGGTGCTTCGGGTTGATGGCGCAAGCAGGCTTCCGCCACGGCGATGGCTTCGCTGGCTTGACCGCGTTCGACCAGATGCTCGACGCGCAGCGTCGCGGCCATGGTCTCGCCTTCGTCGAGTTGCAGCGCGCGCTGCGCGAGCGTCTGCGCCTCGCCCGGATCGCCCGCCATCTGACGCACGCCCGCCAAGCGCGCCAAGAGCACGGCTTGCTGTGGCGCCAGCCGCACGGCCGCGCGCAGCGCTTGTTCGGCCAGATCGCGACGACCGGCCATCACCGCTTGCGACGCGACGGCGGCGATGTGATTCGCGCCATCGGCCATGCGCCCTTGCAGGAGCAGATCGAAACCGGGCTTGAACGGATCTTGGGCGGACGTGGACACGGGCAACCTGCGGGGCGCGAACGGGAAGGCGCGCAGCATGCGGCAGGACGCGTGTCGCGGCAAGCCTCGCGCGCGCGGCGGTGGCAGTTGTGTGCGCGCCGCGCGACGGTGAGAATCGAGTCGCGCATCGCGCGTAGTCGAGGAGTGGTCATGCGGTGGATCGTGGTGGTGATGGGTCTACTCCTGGCGTTCGCCGCGCGCGCGACGGTGCCTTTCGCGGTCGATCGTCAGTTCGGTGATCACGTGGTGCTGCAGCGGGATGCGCCGATGCGCGTGTCGGGGACGGCGACGCCGGGCGCGAAGGTGCGCGGCATGTTCGATGGTGTGTCGGCGCGCGCGCGTGCCGATGACGCGGGTCGCTGGACCTTGCAATGGCCCGCGCGCGCGGCCGGTGGTCCGTTCGAGATCGCGCTGGACGCCGAAGGTCACGCCGTGGTGCTGCGCGATGTCATGGTCGGCGATGTCTGGCTGGCTTCGGGCCAGTCGAACATGGAGTTTTTTCTGCGCGAGGCCGCCGACGGCGCGGCCGAGAGCGCGCGCGGCGGCAACTCGGCGATTCGCGAGTTCAAGCTGCCGCATGACTTCAGCGTGACGCCACGCCGGGAGCCTTCGGGCGGCAAATGGCGCGTGGCGACGGCGGCGAACGTGGGTGATTTCAGCGCGGTGGCGTACTACTTCGCGAGTCGCATTCAGGCGCGCGAGCAGGTGCCGATCGGCATCATCAACGCCACCTGGGGCGGCAGCCGCATCGAGGCCTGGAGCGATGCGCGCACGCTCGGTGGCGCGCCCGAAGGCTTGGCGGAACGCGTGGCGCGCGAGGACGCGCGCGTGCAAGCGGCGACTCAACGCATCGCTGAGATCGCCGCGCGCGCGCCCGATGCCGCGACCGAAGCACGCTGGTCCACGCGCGAGTTCGACGATCGCGCCTGGCCCACGCTTCGAGTTCCGGGCATCTGGGAAGCGCAAGGCTATGCCGACATGGACGGCGTCGCCTGGTATCGCGCGCACGTGCGCTTGAGCGCGGCGCAAGCCAATGGCGAGGCGCGTTTGAATCTCGGCATGATCGACGATTCCGATGTCACTTACGTCAATGGCACGCGCGTGGGCGGCATGACGTTGGCGTGGAATCAAGCGCGCGACTACGCCATCGCCGCCGGCGTGCTGCGCGTGGGCGACAATGTGATCGCGATCCGTGTCGAGGACACCGGCGGTGGCGGTGGCCTGGCGCGCGCGCCGGAGGGGTTGTTCTTGCGTGGCGCCGATGGCTCGCGCGTGGTGTTGCCGTCGCCATGGCGATTCATGACCGCGCGCGTGCGCGCCGATGTCACGCGGCAACTGAATCTCGAACCCGTCGGGCTCAATCACGCCATGATTCAACCGTGGCGCGACACGCCGCTGCGCGGCGTGATTTGGTATCAGGGCGAAGCCGATGCCAACACGACCGACGCGCCCCGCTACGCCGAACGCTTCTCGCGCTTGATCGCCGGTTGGCGCGAAACGTTTGGTCAACCCGACTTGCCCTTCTTCTGGGTGCAACTCGCGAACTACGGCTCGCAAACCGATGAGCAGCGCGACGGCGTGCTGATCGACAGCCCTTGGGCCACGGTGCGCGCCGCGCAGGAGGCAACACTTCGCTTGGCGAACACGGGGCAAGCGCTCGCACTCGATGTCGGTGACAGCGGCGACATTCATCCGCGCGACAAGCGCACGGTCGGCGAACGTCTCGCGCGCGAGGCGCTGCGTGTCGCGTACGGTCATGACGAAATCGTCGCGCCGACGCGCGCGACGAGCGTGGTTCGCGACGGTACGCGGCTGCGCGTGCGGTTCACGCCCGGCGATGCGCCCGTGCGCGCGCGTGAAGGTAGTGCGTTCGGCGCGCTGGAGATCGCCGGCGCCGATGGCGTCTTTCATCCCGCGCGGGCGCGCGTCGATGGCGTGGAGCTGTTGATCGAAGCCGAAGCGGTCACCGAGCCCGTGGCCGCGCGCTACGCGTGGCGCGATGATCCGCGCGGCGCGAATCTGGTCGATGCGACCGGCGAGCCAATCGGGCCGTTCTGGTTGCGCGTCGATTCGCGCTGATCGCACAAGCGAACTGACGAAACGGCTGGCGGTCGGTGTCTCGGGATCAGGTCTTGCGCCTGCGGCGCGGGTTCGTCGTACTGGGGCGCGGCGCGGTCGCGCGCCAGTTGTCGACGACACCCGCCACGAAGGCGTCGCGATCGCCCCGCATCGCGCGCAAAACTTCGGGCGGGGCGTCGGTCTGGGCATGCTTGGCCGACCACAGCACGAGTTCCACGAGCATCGGCGCCAGATCGATGCCCTTGCGCGTCAGGCGGTAGACGAAGCGTCGCGCGTCGTCGGGGTCGGGGCGCTTGCTGATCAGCTCGGCGGCCTCCAGGCGCGCCAGGCGGTCGGACAGAACATTCGTCGCGATGCCCTCGCCCGCGTTGAGAAAGTCGTGGAAGCGCGTCGCGCCCTTGAACATCAGGTCGCGCACGATCAACAAGGACCAAGGATCGCCGATCAGGTCCAAAGCGATGCCGATGGGGCAACCCGATCGAGCCGGGCGCGTGGAGATTCTGCGCATGCGGCGATCCTAGCGAGTGACTTGCGGAACGCAAGCGGCATCGCATAGGATGCTTGCGTTGTGCAAGTGAAAACCCAGAGGGTCGGCTCGAAGGCGAGCACCGCCTGCATCGACCGGATGCCGCGCCCACGCGGCGAAGAACGGACTCGCCGCGGCGTGTCCCAGGGAGATCGCCACATGCGCAAGTCACCGATGCTGGCCTTCGCGGCCTATGTGGTGCCGACGTTCATCCTCGGCTTTGTCTGGCACTTGGTGGCTTTTCACGAGGTCTATCAGCGGCTGGGCATCTATCGCGCCGAACCGATCATTCCCTTGGGCCTGGGCTCGATGCTGGTGCAGGCGGCGGTGTTCGCGTGGATCTATCCGCGCGCGTTCGATACCGCGCGCGACGCTTGGGCGCGCAGCGCGCTGCGCGCGGGCGTGACGTTCGCCTTGCTGTCGTGGTCATTCACCACGCTCGCGGTGGGCGCCAAGCATCCCATGACTTCATTGCGCGACTATCTGCTGATCGAGTCGGCGTTCACGGTCGCGCAGTTTGTGCTGGTCGCGCCCTTAATGGCGTTGGCGTGGCGCGCGCCCGCGGCGCGGACCTAGTGCTTCGCGGTCTCGCAAGGGGCTTGCGCGCGGATCGCGGTCACGAGCCCTAACTGAGGATCGACGCGAAAGCGCCGCATGTCGCCGGGCATCACGATCGCATCTTGCGGCGCGCTGGCGCGATCGATCGGCATGTCGCTGTCGATCTCCAACTCACCATCGCGCCAACCGACCAATTGCACCGTGCCGGGATAGGGATTGATGTCGACGCGCGCGCGATAGCGATGCTGGCGAAGCAGTGGCTTGAGCGGCACGACCTCAAGCCACGGATGGCCCTCCCCCACCGAGACGACCGCGAGCCAACGCGCGTCGGGCGACACGGCGAACTCAGCGACTTGACTCATCGCGGTGATGCCGCAGCCCAGGGACTCGGGTGGCTTCGAAGCGCACACGAGCGTCCAGCAGGTTTCGGCCGGATCGGTTGATGTCGTGCGCAGCTCGCAATCGTTGGAGACGCGCGGTGACAAGGCATCGAGCGCGGGTTCGGCCGCGTGGGCGGCCATCATCGGCGCCATCGAGAACACTGTCGCCAGGATCAGACCACCGCGCATCGAATCCCCCGCTTTTTCGCCGCTGAAGGCGAGCATGCGCCGCGCCAACCGGCCACGCGCTGAATCAAACGGGCTTTTTCGGCACGCGCTGCGCGGGATCGTAGAAGAACGTCTCCTCGGCGATGCGTTCGCCTTCCCACCGCTGATAGGCGAGTTCTTCCATCTCGGTGATCGAGCCATCGCGCCAGGTGAAGCGGAAGATCCAGCGAATCACCACGAAGTCGCCATGCACTAGCACAGGCCGCACGCAGGTGGAGCTGACCGCCTGCGCGCGCGCCATCACCGCGCGCTCCGCGGCGACATGCTGATCGCGACCGATGCGCGGCGGCGCCTGGTTTTCGCGCATGCTGGACTGATCGGTGTAGAAGGCTTCGCAGGCCTCGGCGTGTTGGTTGGCCTCGACGCGCGCGATGAAGGCTTCGAGGGTTTGAGGGCTGGGCATGGGCTCACCCGCGTTCGGACGTGAGCGCGGATTGTCGCGACGCGCGCTGGCAATCGCCAGGGGCGTTCGCGCCAGCGGGTGGCGGGCCTGGCTCGCGCGCTAGGGCGCGATCACGAGTGCGCGCGCAAGTACGCGCGCAAACCACGCTCGCCCGCGGCCATCACGGCATTGTGATTCCAGGTGAACAGCGGTCGCAGCAGCGTGGCCAGACGGCGCATCCACGCGCGTTCCAAGCGCACGCGCCAGACATAGGTCGCGCGCGTGCCGGCGCCGTCGTCGTCGAGGGTCCAACAGCCTTCGCCGTGCAGATCGCCGGTGGCCACCGCGCGCAGCAAGCGGGCTTCGACCACTTCCGTCACGCGTAGCGTCAGATGAAAGCGATAGGGCACGCGGCCTTTCCACAGAAACCGATTGATCGCACCAACGCCCTGGGCATCGCCAACGATTTGCTCGTCCACGCCCAAAACATAGGGCCACCATCGCGGCCATTGCTCTGCTTCGCGCAGTGCTTGCCACACGCGCAAGCGCGGCGCGTCGATGTGCCAGACGCTAGTCAGCGCGAAATGATCCGCCGGTGCGGCGGTTGGGTGGATCGCGAGTGGCGTCATGGTGTTCCCCTTCCCCGAAGCTCTTCGCCACTACGGGGTCGATGCCGGTTTGGATGCGGCGTGGCGCGAACGCGGTGATGTCTCGGATTCAAGCGCGCGCGAAGGCGAGCAGAGCCGCGTAGTCATGAGTATCGGCTAGCCGAATTGCGCGCAGATAGGTCGCGCGCCGCGAGAGTTCGGGCAGGGACGCGCCCCAGCTGAACGCGTCGCGGCCTTCTCGTACGAGATAGAGATCGGCGAAGATGCGCGCGCAGCGACCATTGCCATTGGGAAAGGGATGAATCGCGGTCAGGCGATGATGCAGCCGCGCGGCGCGCTCATCGATCGTGTAGCTGTCGAAGCGCTGCCACGCCTCGGCATCATCGAAGAGTTTCTTCAGTTCCGTGGCGATGTGGTGCGGCGCCACGCCGATGTTGCGTTCGCTGTCGCGATAGCGGCCGGCCCAGCGCCAGACGCGCGCGAACAAGCGTCGATGCAGTTCGCGCAGGAATTCAGGGGTCAGCACGGGTTGGCGCGTGCGTCTCACCCAGCGCAGGCCTTGGGTGATGTTGCGTTCTTCGGCGAGGTTGAGATCGGCGCGCGTCATCACCCAGTCGGGGATGAGGCCCAAGGCTTCATCCGGATCGAGCGGGGTTTGTCCGTCGTCTTGCGGATGGGTCAGTTCCGTTGCACCCGGTCGCACCGTGATGGCTCTCCGAACACGCGCGATGTGCGTTGGCAATGGACGTGCCCGGTGATGCCGAAGGCCGCTTCCCGCGGCGCGCGCGGTCACGCGTCGGCGCGCCGATTCGCGTGTGCTGGCTGACCTCGATCACGGCTGCTTCCACAGCTCGCTGTCGCGTACGTGATGAAGTGCGTGTTCTTCGCGCCATTTTTTCAGGCGTTCGTCGTCGACGTACTGGTCTTCCAGAAGCATGTGCGTGCGGACTTGGCTCAGGTGCGCGCGCGCGACGCGCAGTCGTTCGGCGTCGACCGTGTGTTGCAGGGGTTCGCGCGGGATCAGCACATAGGCCAGATCGCAGCCGAGCGCGTCGGCGGCGCGGCGCAGGGTCTCGAGCTGAATGGCGCCGCGTTGCTCCGAACGTTCGAGTCGCGTCGCCGAGCTGCGCGTGATGCCCAGTCGCCGGGCGAACTCGTCCATGCCCATGCCCAGGGCACGACGCACCGCGCGCAGCCAACCGCCGCGCGGCGCGGTCCAGCGATCGGCGTTTTGATGAAGCGGACGCAGGCGCTCGTCCAAGCGGGCACGGGCGAGGTCGCGATCAGTGTTGGGTCGTGGCGAGGTCGTGGGGGTCATGGCGTTGGGCGAGCCGCGCATTCAAGCGCTTAAGAGTAGGGAGAATGAAGCGTTGTGATGCTTCTTCGATTGACGTGAATGAGGCATTGTAGTGCTTTTTCTAGATGACGACATGTAGCATTAGGACGCTTCTATCGTGGTTGTGCCGGGCGCGACCGAGGCGGGTACGCCAACGCCATTGCCTGCAACTCGGTGAATCGCACTAAACTGGTGCAATGAGCCTCGACCCTTCCCCCGAACGCGTGCTGGACTTGCTGGCCACGCCCCTCGTGCGCGTGGATGCCGAAGGCAAGTTGCGCTGGCTCAACCCGGCGTTCGTGAGTTGGGTGGGGTTTTCGGGCCGGCGGTTTCTCGATCAGTCCTTGGATGTCCTGGATTCCGGTGAAGGCCGCTTGCGGGCCTTGGTGGAACGCGCGCATCGCGATGCGCGGGTGGTGCGGGCGCGGCGAATGCGCTTGGCGCCGGGGCTCGATCACGAGCGTTTCGCCGATGTCGCGGTGACGCCGATTCTCGAGGGCGAAGGCCTTGGCGGCGCGCTGCTCGAATGTCAGCCGGTGGAGGAGTTTCCCGGCGGCGATCCGACCGAGACCGTGCCCGCGGCCTTGCACGAAGCGCTCAAGGGCCTGGCGCACGAGGTGAAGAATCCGCTGGCCGGCTTGCGCGGCGCGGCGCAATTGCTCGCGCGGCGCGTCAACGATGCCGACGCACTGCGCTATCTGGAAGTGATCACGGCCGAAGCCGATCGCCTGAGCGCCCTGGTCGAACGTCTGCTCAACCCCAAGCCCACGCGTGAGCTGGTGCCGATGAACGTGCACGAGGCGCTCGAACGCGTGCGTTTGCTCGCCGAGGCCGATGCCGGCTGGTCGGTGGTGATTCAACGCGACTACGACCCGAGTCTGCCAGCCGTGCTCGGCGATGCCGACAGCCTGGCGCAGGCCGTGTGGAATCTGGTGCGCAATGCGCTGCAGGCCGGCTCGACCGAGATTCGCCTGCGCACGCGCGCGGAGAGTCACGTGATGATTGGCGAGCGCGCGTTGAAGCTCGCCGCGCGCATCGAAGTGGCCGACAACGGCCGCGGCGTGCCCGAGGAACTGGCCACGCGCATCTTCTTGCCGCTGGTCTCGGGCCGCGCCGAAGGCACGGGCCTGGGACTCACGCTCGCGCAGCAGGTCGCGCGCGAGCACGGGGGTTCGCTGAGCTATCGCTCGCGCCCGGGGCACACGGTATTCACATTGATCTTGCCGGTGGAGGAAACCGATGCCTGAGATCTGGGTCATCGATGACGATCGTTCGGTGCGGTTCGTGCTGGCCGAGGCGCTGCGCGACGCTGCCTTCGTGGTGCGTGATTTCGACAATGCGCGCGCGGCGATTTCGGTGTTGTCGCACGCGCGGCCCGATGTCGTGTTCACCGACGTGCGCATGCCCGAGATCGACGGGCTGAAGTTTCTCGAGGAACTGCATCGTCGCTTGCCGGAAGTGCCGGTCATCGTGATGAGCGCGTACACCGACGTGGCGTCCACGGTCGGCGCGTTTCGCGGCGGCGCGTTCGAGTTTCTGTCCAAGCCCTTCGATCTCGATCACGCCGTCGCGGTGGCGCGACGCGCGCTCCAAGGCGACGCGGCGCCCGCGCCCGTGCCCACGCCGAGCGCCGACGAGGACACCGATTTGATCGGCGAAGCGCCCGCGATGCGCGATGTCTTTCGCGCGATCGGGCGCATTTCGCAGACGCCGCTCAATGTCCTGATCACGGGCGAGACGGGCACGGGCAAGGAACTGGTCGCCCGCGCCCTGCACCGCCATTCGCCGCGCGCGGCCGGGCCCTTCGTCGCGCTCAACACCGCGGCCATTCCGTCGGAGTTGCTGGAATCGGAATTGTTCGGCCACGAGGCCGGTGCGTTCACGGGCGCGCAACGACGACACGCCGGACGCTTCGAACAGGCGCGCGGCGGCACGCTTTTCCTCGATGAAATCGGCGACATGCCGCTGAACCTGCAAACGCGCTTGCTGCGCGTGCTGGCCGAGGGCGAGTTTTATCGCGTCGGCGGCCGCGAGCTGATCCGCGCCGACGCGCGCGTGATCGCGGCCACGCATCAGGATCTCGAACGCAAGGTCGCCGACGGGTCGTTTCGCGCCGATCTGCTGCATCGCCTCGACGTGGTGCGCATTCATTTGCCGCCCTTGCGCGAGCGGCGCGAGGACATCGCGGCCCTGGCTTCGCGCTTTCTCGCGCGCGCGGCGCGCGAGCTCGGCATCGAGGCCAAGCGCTTCTCGACGCGCGCGCTGGAATTGATGAGCCATTTCGACTGGCCGGGCAATGTCCGTCAACTCGAGAACCTATGCCGGCGCCTTGCGGTGATGGCGCCGGGTCGCGAAATCGCCTCGAGCGAACTGCGCTTACCCGCGGGCGATGCGCCGCGCGCCGCGCAGGGCGATTGGACGCACGGTCTGCGCGCGTGGACGCAGAACGAACTCGCGCGCGGTCACGAGGCGATCTACGCCGAGGCCAAGCAGCGCTTCGAGCGCACCTTGCTCGATGCCGCGTTGGAAATCACCGGCGGTCATCGTCAACAAGCGGCCGAACGCTTGGGGCTCGGCCGCAACACCATCACGCGCAAGCTCGGCGCCACGCGCCGGCGTCGTCGCGCCACCACGACCCGGGAGACGCCATGAGCGAGATCCAGATCCGTCCGGCCACGCTGGCCGATCACGACACCCTGGTGCGCTTCAACGCGGCCATGGCCTGGGAGACCGAGCGCAAGCAACTCGATGCCGACACGCTCGCGCGCGGCGTCGCGGCGGTGTTCGCCGATCCGCGCCGTGGCGGCTATTGGCTGGCGGAACGCGACGGTGAAGTGGTCGGCGGCTTGCTGATCACCTACGAGTGGAGCGACTGGCGCTGCGGCGACTGGTGGTGGATTCAGAGCGTGTACGTGATCGAATCGGCGCGACGCGGCGGTGTCTTTCGCGCGATGTACCGCGAGATCGAGCGCCGCGCGCGCGAGACGGCGGGCGTGATTGGCCTGCGCCTGTACGTCGAGTGGGAAAACGAGCGCGCGCAGCAGACCTATCGCAGCCTCGGCATGAGCCAAGCGCACTACCACATGTTCGAACGCAGCTTCGTCGGCTTTTGAAAACGCGCGGGCGCGCCGTTGATGGCGCGCCCGCGGATTCAAGATCGCGGGGTCTTCGGCCCGCGCCTGATCAGCCAATCAATTGCACTGCGCGAAGCCGACAGGGCCAACGCCCAGGTTCTCGATCAGCACCGGCCCCGTGCCACCACCCAGCCCCGGCGGCGGCGTGGTGACCCACTGGAACAAGGTGTCGGCGAAGTTCACCAGTGCGCCGGCGGGCGTGGGCAGTTCTTGCGAGAAGAACACGCGGTTGATGTCGAGGCCCACGTGATCGGTGCAGCGCGGTCCCCAGACGCCGGGCGAGATCCACATTGGGTCGGCGGCGATGGTGGCAAGCTCCACCGGATAGCGCGGCGCGAGTTCGGTGCCGTAGTCGCCGATCTGACGCAGCTGATCGGCCACTTCGATGGCGAGGCGACGCGGCGCCATGGTGGGCCCGTACGGCGGTGGATAGAAGCCGCGATAGTTGTCGAGCGTGTTCTCGTCCTGCAGGTCCATGCGCTGGAAGAACGGCGTCGTGATGTGGTGACGCAGCACATGCGTGGTGTTGCCGCAGCGCGAAGCGACCACGCCGGTGTTGAGCGCGAGGCAGGAATCATCCACGCGCGCCATCCACATCGGCAGATACACGTCGTTCCATTCGTGCTCGATGCGTTCTTGCGCGCTGGTGAAGGTCGCCGGCGGCACCGGCCAGGGATACAGGCCCGGATCGGGCGTGGCCACCGCATCGATGACCCCGCGCACCTCGGTGTTTCCGTTGATCGCATTTTGCTGCGCGCGGAAGCGATCGAGGTTGTGCTTGACGCCATTGCCGCCGGCCGAGGAGCCGGTCAGCAAGACGGTGCCGGCCTGATTGAGGCTGCGCAGGGTTTCGCAGCCGCCCTCGGGCTTGCAGTAGTTCACGCCCGCGCGCAGATCGTTGATCAAGGCATCGAAGATCAGCGCGCCTTGAAAGGGAATCGTGTACGACGACACCGTGCCCGGAAGCACCGGCGGCGTGCCGAGGTTGTCGGTGCCGGTGGTCGCATAACCCGGTTGCTGGCCGATCCACGAATCGGAACTGCAGTAGTTCAAGAACACCTTGTTCCAGGCACTGAAGGGATTGCCGGCCGCGCCGTTGAAGATGCCGCTGCCGACGATGCCATTGGGCACGGCGTAGTTGGCGCCCTGCAAGGTCCAGCCATTGGGCGCGCCCATGGCCGGGTGCCAGGCGTTCCAGGTCGCGGCGGGGATCGAAGTGCTCATCTTCTGAATGCCGTAGTTGCTCTGGAACGATTGCCAGCGCTCGAGACATTCCTCGCCCGAGCCGCAGGAACCGCCGCCTTGCAAGAAGATGATCCAGTTATCGCGATTGGCGACATTGGTCGCGCGTCGCACATAGGCCGCGGGCGTGGTGCCGTCATTGCAGGTGACACCCGGCGACACGATCCAATGACGCACCAGATCGTTGCCCGGCGCGGGGATACCGGCGACGGCATTGCCGGCGCGGATGGTGGTCAGCGACTGAGCCTCGGCGCGGGCGCCTGTTACAAGCAGTGCGATGGCGATCGCGCGCAGCGCATATCGAGTGTTCATCACAGTTCTCCTTTAGGCGCGCGGCGAGTGCCGCGCGGCGGGTTGTCATTGCGGACGATCGACGGTGTTGTCCGACGGCGGGTTGTCGATCGGGGTGCTCACCGGCTGTGCCAACGGCTGTTCGGTGAGCGAGGGACCAAAGGTCGTGTAGCGGCCGCTGGCTACTTGGCCCTGCCAACTCTGCGAGGCCGACAGCAGCACGCGCGCGTCAGTGATGGATAGGATGCGTTGCAGCGGCTGAGTCATGCGCAAGTAGCGTCCGCCGGCGTTGCCTGCGTACTCTTCCCAGGCGTAGAACGTGTTCTCGATCCACTGATAAACGCGACGCTTGGGCGTTCCGTTGACAACGTCCGGTGGCGTGTCGAGTCGAAGCTGTTCGCGCGTTAGCAGCAGGCGCGCGCCGCCGAGATAGATTTCGCGCAATTGCGGGAACGTGCGCGGCGCCGGCGGCGGCGAGACGCAAGCGATGCTCTCGATCGCGGTCGGCGCCCAGCTCATCCAGGTGGTGATGAGGTTCTCGTTGTTCCACACCGTGCGCGGGCCAAGACCATTGCACTCGTTGCTGTGCCCGCGATTGACGGCGACCAGGCGGCGACCATCGGCCTCGTTGTAGACCCACACGGGCGCGCCGCTGGCGCCGCCAGTGGAGCGCACGTCATAGGTCAACAGACGGGCTTGGATACTGCTGACGTCGCCGGCATCGCGCCATTGATCGAGCGTGTTGGTCGGATCGGGCAAGTCCTCGGTGGGATAGCCCGACATGTTGACGAAATCGGGCTCGTAGTCGAACACCACGGGCATGTAGGTGGTGATGTCTTCGAAGGGGCAGACAATCTTGAGTCCACCGTAGTCGACGTTGCTTTCGGGCGTGAAGGTCGGATCGACCCATTTGTCGTTGGTGACCTTGTACTTGTCCTGGCTGACCACGCGAGTGCCGTGCGGATAGACGATGAGCCCGGAGGTGTTGTCGCGATTCATCGCCGGCGCGACGGTGAACGAGCCCGTGGCCTTGTGACCTTCCGTGCGGTTGAAGACGCAGTGCCCGCAGGTGAGCACGAAGTGGGGACTGACCAGGGTGCCGGAGCTGATGAAGTCGAAATCGCCGTCATCGTCCTTGTCCTGGCGCTGACCAGCGATCCACTGAAAGGGCACGCGATCAGGGTTGGTGATATTGACGCGTTCGTCGCACGCCGGCACGGCGTGCGCCATCGGACTGAACGCGACGGCGGCCGCGATGGCGGCAGGCCAGAAAGTGAGCGGCAATTGAAGGAGCTTGGCGCGCATGATGCCTCCGAGATCGAATCCATCCACTCGGCCGGCGCGCCTCGTGCGCGCTCGGTGTGGTGTCTTCGGATTCGCGCCCGGCGCGCGCGATCTGACATGAACGCGCGGCATAGTCGGCCGCGCGTCATGGCTCATCTGTTCAAGGCGTGAACAACACCGTGCTCAACGCGACCCACTTTTTATCGACGACGAAGGCGATGATGGTGTGGTCGCGATCGCCCAGGATCCCGTCCATGCCACGCACCAGCAGGCGATCGTTGGCGATCAGGGCCTTGTCCGGGTCGAGCACGTAGATGTCGCGGCCATTGATCAGCACGAAGTCGGTGATCTCGCCGACCAGGCGCGGGGAGATTTGCAGACGCAGCGCGTTGGGCACGGCGAGCTTGGCCGCGACGCGCTTGTTGGCGCGCGTGCCGCCGTCCTCGCATTGCGGGCAGAGGTCCGAGCCCGGCTGCGGCAACACGTAGGGTCGCGAGCCGATGCTGGGCAGCGTCAGATGCGGGCACGGGAACATCGGCGCGGGACGCAGCGGATTGCTGTGCACGATGGCGTTGTCGCAATCGGGGCGGATCTCGGTGTGGGTGAGCGCGGCGAGATTCATCTGGGCCACGCTGTCGTCAAAGGCCAGATAGTCGATGCCCAGGCGCGGATCGTCCGGTTGCCACGCGCAATCGTTCTGCGTCAGCGTCGTGCCGCCGATGGCCACGCGCGTCAGGCACAGACTCAAGCGATGGCTCTGCGCGTCGGCGATGCCGCGACACAGGCCCGCGGAAACGCCGCCGAGGCAGAAATCGGCGGCGCGGCCGAGATTGGACGAGGTGCCATAGGCCGACGCGTAGATCGTGTCGGCGACTTGATGCGAGGTGCGCGTGGGCAGCCAACTCCACGCCATGGCGGCGTTGACCGAAGCCAGCAGCGTTGAGACCGAACTGCCACTCAAGGTCGCCGTGGGCAAGCCACCGGCGCGGGCCTGACTCTGCACGACGCCATGATCGCCGTAAGCGACCAGCCGCGCATTGGCGCCGGCGCGCGCGTTGTCGAGCGGTTGGCCGTCGGCCTCGATGCCACTGACCGCGAACACCAGCGGGCGATAAGGCGCGGCCGAGAACAGATTCGGGTCGAGCGCCACGCCATTGCCGAGCGCGGTGCGGCATTGCGCGAACGTGGGCGCGTCGCGGCCTTCCCAAGCGCCGGGCAGCAGCGGGCCGACATCGTTGTCGACACCGCCGGTGCGATTGCCGGCGGCCGCGAACACGAGCGCGCCACGACACGCCGCATCGGCCAGGGCCGCATGCACCGCCTGCGCGGCGGCGGGCATGGCATTGAGCGAGGCCTCGCCGCCGCCATAGACCGGGTCCCAGCCCAGCGACAGATTCATCACCAGGCGATCGCCGCGCGCCGCCGTCTGCCAGGCCAGCACTTCGCGCTGAATCGCCACGGCGAGCTCGCCGATGCTGGCGAGATAACCGCCATTGACCGTGTCGTTGTCGCCCGCCTGGCGCGCGGCGCGATGCACGGCGATGAAGCTCATCGCCAATTGCGAGGTCACTTGCACGGCGCAAGCCCCGCCGGAAGGACACAACAGTTCCTGCGCCATCGTGATCAAGGCATTGCCGTGCGGCGAGGTGCCGAGATCGAGTTCCGGATCGACGGCATCGGTGGGATTGTTGTCGAGCACGGCCAGGCGCACGGGCGCGTTGCCCAGGCGTGGCGTCGTGCCGAGCGCATCGACGCCCGATTGCGCGCGCAGTTGCGCGGCGAGCGCGCTCCATTGCAGATCGACGAGGCTGCCCGGATCGCTCATCGGCGACACCGCCACGCAATCGCGATCGAGCGCAGACAACTCGGTGCCGAGCAAGGGCGTGAGTTCGCCGATCTGCGCCACCGGCGTGCGGGCCTCGAACAGGCAGAACCGGCGCAGGCCGGGCGGCAGCGTGACATCGTCGGCGCCGAACAGGCGCGAACCGCGCCAGTGATCGCCGACCAGGTCCTGGCATTGCCGATTGGCGGTGTTGAGCACGCCGATCCAGCGCCAGTCGAGGCAGGCTTGATCGAGTCCCGCCGGGATCGCGGCGAAACCCGGTGTAGTGACCAAGGCCAGCAGCAAGATGCCGGCGCGCAAGAGCTTGTCCATTCGAGTTCTCCCAATGTCGATGGAACGCCTCGCCCCCGCGCGGCGTGTGATGGCTGCGTGCCCGTCAGGCACGTGGAGTGAGGTATCGCGTGGGGTCGGGACGGGCATGGTCCTGACTCAACGCGTGTAGACGCGAAAGGCTGACCAGTCGGCGTCGGGCCGATCGGCGCGCAGGCGCCGTTGCGCCTCGCTCAAGGCCTGGTCGATGGGCATGCCGCTGGCGCGGCCGTCGTGCAGCGCGGCGGTCAGGCGCGCGGAGGCCGCGTCGTCGATCGGCCGCGTGGTCGCGATCACGTCCTCGGCGCCGCGCGCCAGAAAGGCGTGGGCCAGGCTCAGGGTCTCGGCCGAGGCGCGCGTGTCGGCGCGCGCCGAATCGCAGGCCGCGAGCACGGCCAGACGCGGCGCCTGTTCGAGCATCAGAATATCGCCCAGCTCCAGGCGCTGATCACCGGCCAGGGCCAAGCCGATGCGCGCCAGCGCGTCGGGCGCGTCGGCCGTATGGCCCGCGTAGTGGAACAAGGTCGCGCGCGTCAGCGCCTGGACGATGGCGTGGGCCTTGGCCTCTTCGCCCTGCAGGCGTTCGATCGCGGGCGCGGGCGCTTGCTCGCGCAGCCGCGTTTCGATCGCGGCGATTTCGGCGCGCGCGGCCGGCAGATCGCCGCCCGGATCGGCGACCAGGAGCACGTGCTCGGCGCGCGCATCGATCGCGGCCAGTGGCGGCAGATCGGCCGCGTAGACCACGCTCAAACGCGCGCCCAGCGGCTGGCCGTCCCAATCCAGACGATGAAAATCGAGATCGCGCAGCGGCCCGTAGGTCATCAGGCGCAGGCGCGTGGCGCGCGTAAGTTGTTCGCGAAATGGTCCGAGCAAGGTGTTGGCCAGCGGCAGAGGCGCGGCGGCGAGATCGAGATCGTCGATGCGGCGCGCGCGCAGACCTTGCGCGTCGAGCGCGAAGCCGACCCAGCCGCGCGCGAGCGGAAAGTAGAGCAGGCTTAATTCGCCCTCGCGCGCGGCCAGCTTTGGCGGCGGCGGATCGCCATCGGAGCCGAGCGCGGCGACCTGCTCGACCAGGGCGCGCAATTCCTCGCGCGTCTGCGCGCGCGCGACGCGGGCGCTGGCCAGTTGCGCCACGGACAATTGCCAATCCTCGACCGCATCGCGATCAAGCGCCTCGCGCGCGCGGCGATAGCGCGACACCAGATCGCGCCAGCGCGCCTGCGCGGGTGCATCGAGCGCGCCGATGCGCGCCAGACGCTGCACGCGACGCAAGGGCTCGTTGCGAAAGCGTCGCGCGACTTGCCAGGCGTCCTCGACGCGATCGATCTCGAGCAGCCACTCGACCCAATGCCGCGGCAAGGCCTCGTAGCGCGCGAGATACAGCGCGCGCGCGTCGAGCGCGGGCAGATCGCGCACGAAATCGGTCAGCAGACGATCGCCGCGCGCCAGTTCCGCGATCGCGTCCTCGACTCGACCGAGCGCGTGCAGGGCTTCGGCCGCGCCGAGCGCGGCGCGCCATTGCACGTCGAACATCAGCAGCGCGTCGGAACGCGCGTCGAGTTCGCGATAGGCGCGCAGCGCGCGTTCGGGATCGCCATCGGCCATCGCGATGCGCGCTTCGATCTCGAGCATCCAGGCGCGTTGCGGCGGCGGCGGCTCGGCGTTGAGCGCGCGCGCCGCGGCCAGCGCCGCGCGCGCGGCCGTCACGTCCCCGCGCTGCACGTGCGCCAGCGCGCGATTGAGTTCGACATTGGCGCGATCGCTGGCCAAAAAGGCGCAATGCGTGGCCAGCAAGTCGCTCGCGGCGTCGAGATCGGGCAAGGGTTCGCCGCGCGGTTCGCCGGCCTCGATCGCGAGCAGTTCGATCCACGCGCGCGTGTTGCGCAGCCGCGCGCGATCGCAGTCGAGCAAGGTCGACAAGGCGGCCTCGGGCGTGGCGCGCAAGGTGTCGGCGGCGTGGGCGAAATCGCCCATTTCCGCGAGCGTTTGCGCCAGGCCCACGCGCGCCGCCGCTTCGTTGCTGGCATCGCCGACGCGCGCGGCCAGGGTCAAGGCGCGGCGATAGAACTGTTCGGCCGCGCTCAGTTCGCCGGCCAGACGCGCGGCGAAACCGCGCGTCGTTGCAAGCAAGATGCGCCCGCGCGCATCGCCGCGCGGCGGCTCGGGCGCGCGGTCGAGCCAGTTCGCGGCCGCGGCCAGATCGGCATGGCGATTGAGCACGTTGAAGACGACCGCGGTGAGGTCGTTGATCTGCGCCGAGATCATGCCCGCTCGCGCATGCGCGTCGATCGCGGCGCTGAAATCGGCCTCGGCGCGCGGCCAGCGCCCGGCGCGCACGTGCACGCGCGCGCGACGGCTCAACAGGAAACCGCGCTCGGATTCGGGATGCGTGGCGAGGGCTTCGGTCAGCAGATCGATGGCTTCGTCATTGCGTCCGGCTTCGACCAGGTGATGCGCGGCCTCCTGCCACGGCCAGACCGGGACGGGATCGATCGCCAGCGTGAAGCTCTCGGCGCCCGGCTGCTCGACGCGCAAGGTCGTCGGCACGGCGGCCGGACGCAGACGCCAGGCCCAACCGCCGTCGCGCGGGCTGGCTTCGCTCGCGGCATCGATCGCGCGCGTGCCCAGCGTGATAGCGAGCGCATCGGGTCGATCACCAGCGATCCACACATCGAGCGAACCCTCGGCGGCGAGCGCGCAATGCCCGTCGCGCGTGAGTTGCGCGCAGCCGGCGAAGGCCAGATCCAGCGGCTTCGCGGGCGCGGCGGCCGGCGTCGGCGCGCGATCACCGCCGCAAGCCGACAACAGCAGCGCGCCAGCGAGGCCGACGAGCAGCGATCGCGCTGCGAGAACACGCGGGGCGAGCGAGCGCATGCGCGGTGAGTTCATCGCGTCATGGCGCGCGCACGATCAGATCGAGCGGCAGCACGTAGCGATCGGCGTCGTGGCGCGGCGTGTCGATGGCGCGCAGTTCCGTCAGCGTCGGCGCTTGATCGCGCGTGGCCATGACCAACCACAGGCGATGCGCACCCGGGTTGAGTGGCAATTGCGCGCCGACCACGGCATCCATTCGCCACGCGCCGGCGGCCGAGGGCGTCAGCGGCACGTCGATGGCGGCGAGTTGATCGCCGTCTTCGCGCCACAGACGCGCGTTCACCGGCACGCTGCTCGACACGGGCGGCCGCAACACCACGACCAGGCGATTGCCGACGGTGATGGCGCCGCGCGTGGTCGCCTCGGCGGCGGGCGTGGCGTCGCGCGTCGCGCGATCTAGACCCGAGATTTCGACCGCGTAGTCCGGCACGTTCGGGGCGCCGCCGCGTAACGGCACGAAAACCCAGACCAGGGCGAGACTCGCGGCCAAGGCCGCGCCGAGCCACGCCGGTCGCGCGGACCGCGTGCGCGCGGGCGCGGTCGTCGCGCGGCCCTGTTCGGCCAGGACGCGTTGCGTGAGGCGCGCGATCAAGGCTTCGTCGTCGGCGTCCGTGGCGTCGCGCGGCGCCGGCGAAGGTTCGCGCGAGGCGCGACCAATGGCGCGCAGCACGGCGTCGAGCGCCTCGGGCGAGTCCTGGCGAGGATCGTTCATCGGTCGGCTCCCAAAGGTTCGTCGAGCACGGCGAGCAACTGCGCGGCCTGTCGACGCAGGCGACTGCGCCACGCGTAGACCGCATCGGCGCCCATCTTCGTGCGCGCGCAGATTTCGGTGATTTCCAGCTCTTCGACGAAGAGCAGATGAAACAGGCGCCGACCGAGCGGGCTCAAGCGTTCGCTCAAGGCCATGAACAGCCAGTGCAGCGTCTGGCGATGTTCGAGCCAGGCCTCGGGCGGATCGCGCGTGTCGGGCAAGGTGTCGGCGACTTCATCGAGTTCTACCGATGTCTCGCGCGCGCGGCGCAGGCGCAGTTCGGAGATCACCAGACGATCGGCGATCAGGGCGACGAAGCGACTCAAGGACAGGCCGCGCTCGGGCTGCCAGCGGCACAACACGCGCGCGTCGTGCGCGAACAATCGCAGACACAGGTCCTGCACCAGATCGTCGACCGGCCGCGCCAGATCGCCGGGGCGCGCGTGTTGCAGTCGCGCGCGCACGACCGCGCGCACCACCGGCAGCAGATCGCGCAGCAAGGCCGAGATCGCGGCGGCATCGCCGGCGCGGGCGCGCGCGATGCGTTCGCGCGCGAGGTGATCCTCGGCGTCGGGACGGCTGCGCGCGCCGATGCCCCCGTCGGCGCCGGCCGCGGACGACGCGGAGTCGGGCTCGCTGGTGGCCATGGCCGCGCCACCATAAGCGCGCGCGCCGGGCCCGACAAGCCGGCGTCCTCCCCAATGCTCGGTGCCCGTTCTCACGTGATGGTCCTGATGCCCCGTCGCAGTCGGGGTCCTGAGTCGTCATTCGCGCGCCGAGGGCGAAATCTGACATCGCCGTCGATGCGGACTCGCGAAAGCCGCCTCGGCAACGAAATTGCAGGATTCGCTGTCCTTGGAGGGGTCGCGACCGTCCACCATGGGGATTGACGCCGTCGGTCCCGCGTTCACACTCGCCCCGTCGGCCCGGCGTAGACTGCTTTAACACCCGTCTAACGCGGGTGGGGGGCTATACTGGCGCGACCAAGGGCCCGATCACAGGGCTCGATTCATCGACATAACAACAGTCAGACGACAACAACTGAAAGAGAACGAGTGACGATGCGAGCCATCCTTCCCGCCGGCCTGATGCTGGGTTTGTTCCTGATAAGCCCGGACGGCCGCGCCGACGTCAATGTCAGCGGTACCTTCAACGGCGCGACCATTCCCACGCCGTGCAATGCCTCCGATATCCGCTACACCTTCGCCACCGGCAAGTTCACCTTCACCTGCAATGGCCTGACCTATACGTGTTCGGCGCCGGCCGCCGGTGGCAGCTGGGTGACCCTGTCGTATTCGACCGATCCCAAGACCCTGGCGCTGAGCTGCATCAACGGCACGGCCGTGGGTCTGCAGGTCGACATCGCCGATCTCGACGGCCAACGCGCGTACTGCGTGGCCGCGAGCAACGTGGTGTACAACCCGCCGGCGCGTCGCTTCACCTACACCTGCGGCGTGACCACGACCGTGTGCTATCCGACCACGCTGCTCAATTTCGACATCAGCGAGAAGTCGATCACGGTCAGTCAGTGCTCGACCACCAATCCGCAGTTCTTCTTCGACAGCTTCGAGTAATCGCGATCAGCCCGGCGGCGCTAGGCCGCCGGGCACGCCCCATCCGTCGCCCGTTTCGTTCAAGCGCCACGCGCCCCGCGCGGTGACGCGTTCGGCCGTGCCGTAATCGCGCGCCAGCACGGTGCACAGCGCGCGCAGTGCTTGCGGCGCCAGTGCTTGGCCATGCGCGAGCGGCACCCAGCGGCCGGCGCGCGCTTCGAGCACGCTGATCGCGAGCCATCCCAGTTCCTCGTCTTCGTGCGCGGCCAGGATGCGCGGGCCATCGCCGGGTGCTTCGGCGGATTCGATCACCCAGGGCGCGGCGAGCGCGCGGGCTTCGCGCAGCGTCGTGGCATCGACAGTCGTCGCCGCGCCGACATCGACCCAGATCGGCGGCAGACCATGCGCGGCGAGCAGACTCGCGAAGGCGCGCGTCTCGCGCAACCACGCCAGACACCCCTGACGACGACCCTCGACCGACAATCGCGCGCCCGGACCGCGCGCCCATGCGGCGAAGCCGCGCGCGGCGCCACGCACTTCACCGAGGCGATACAGCCAGGGCTGACCCTCGGGGCTGATCACGAACTCGTCGCGCTCGGGCGACAGCAGCGCGGCTTCGATCAAGGGCCAGGCCGCGCCCATCTCCGCATGCTCGAGCTGGATCGCGGTCAAGGCGCAAAGATCGTGATGGGTGAAGTAGCGCGCGTGCTCGACCGTCACGCCCAGCGCTTGATTGAGGAACAAGGTCACGGCCGCGCCGGCCAGGCCTTGTTCGCCGAACACGGTTTCGGCGCGAGCGCCGATGGCGTCGGCGTCATCGGCGTCGCCAACCAGAACCAGGGGCAGCACCAGCAAGGGACCGCCGCCGAGATGCGGATCGGGCTCGAGCGCCGGTTGCGCCATGCGCTCGCCGGCGGTGCCGAAGGCCATCACCGCGGGCGCGTCGTCGCCGCGGCGCGCGCCGCGATAGAGCATGGCCAGATCGGCGAAGATCGGCCAGGCCGGACGCAAAATCTGCGCGGGGTCGTACAGCGCGCCGGCACCGGCCAGACCCAGTCGTTCGACACCGGGCAACAGCCGCAGCAAGTCGGCGGCGATCGCGTCGACCAGAAACCGCGCCTGCTCGGTCGGCAGGGTGAACGCTTGCGCGGGCGGCACGCGCAGTTCGACGGCGAGCAACAAGGGAACGTGCGTGGGATTCATGGCCGCGAGGTTCGTGCGCGGGCGAAGGCAGTTGCTACCATCGCGCGGTGGAATGGTGTCGGAGCATCCGTGAAGCATAGCCGAGTCGCGCGCATCCCCTCGAATCTGCGCGCCGCGCTGGAATTCCTGCTCTTGCCGATGCTGGTGGCCGCCCTGCCCTGGCGCCTGGGCGCGCGTCTGGCGCGCGTGTTCGCGCGCTTGCCGTGGTTGTATGGCGACGTGGTGCGCGGCTGCGTGGCGCAGGCCCGAGCCATGGGTTTCGTCGACGACGACGACGCGCGCGCCTTCGCGCGCCACAATCGCTGGCTGCGGCTGATCGATCATGCCGATCTGTGGGTGTCGCGCTGGTGGGGCGAGCATCATCGCCGCCATCACCTCACGCGCGAAGGCGCGTGGCCGGAGGGCACGGGCCCGGTGATCGCGGTGACTTTTCATTGGGGCACGGGGCTGTGGGGCATTCGCGATCTGCGCGCGACGGGTCGGCGTATCGCGTGTCTGTCGACGCGCTTCACGCCGGCGCACGTGGGCCATGTCAGCGTGACGTTTCGCTATGGCTGGGTGCGGCTGGGCGAGGTCGAGCGCATCGCCGGCGCGCCGTTGATTTACGCGGCCACGGCGGCGCGGCCGCTGCTCAAGACCATTCATCACGGCGATTCGGTGCTGGCCTTGCTCGACGTGCCGCCCGACGATGTCGGCGGCCGGCATCCGGTGCGTTTGCTCGATCGCGACGCGATCTTGCCTTCGGGCCTGATCAAGCTCGCGCGTCGCACCGGCGTGCCGGTGGTGTTCTTCGCCTGCGACGTCGATCCGGTGAGCTATCGCCGGCGCCTGCGCGTGAGCCCGGCCTTCGTGGTCGACGACCAGCGTCAGGCCATGCAACGCGCGGCCGACGCGCTCGATGCCCTGATTCGCGAATGCCCGGCCGCGTGGATGTTCTGGCCCCTGGCGCCGGCTTTCTTCACGCCCGGCGCGCCCGCGCCGGAGCCGCCCGAGGACGATTCGGGCGTGGTTTGAACGCCGACTCCAGCGCAATCGAGTAGCATCGTCGCAACTCATTGCGAGGCCAGCCCATGACCAGCCCCCGTCGCGCCGGCGTAGTCGGCGGAGTGCGCATTCCCTTCTGTCGCAATAACACGGCCTATGTCGACGTGGGCAATCTCGGCATGTCGATCAAGGCCGTGGCCAGCGTGGTCGAGCGCCATGGCCTGGCCGGCCAGGAAGTTGGCGAGGTCGCGATGGGCGCGGTGATCAAGCATTCCTCGGACTGGAATCTCGGGCGCGAGGCGGCGCTGAGCTCGGGTCTGTCGCCGCTGACGCCGGGCATCACCTTGCAGCGCGCCTGCGGCACCAGCCTCGACACCACGATCCACATCGCCAACAAGATCAAACTCGGGCAGATCGATTCGGGCATCGCCGGCGGTTCGGACACGACGAGCGACGTGCCCATCGTCTACGGCCGCAAGCTCGCCGGGCGCATTCTGGCGATGGCGCGCGCCAAGACCTTCGGTCAGCGCCTGGCCGCCTGGAAGGGCTTCGGCCCGAGCGAGTTGAAGCCAAGCTTCCCCGGCGTGGCCGAGCCGCGCACCGGCAAGAGCATGGGCGATCACTGCGAGATGATGGCCAAGGAATGGGGCATCACGCGCGAGGATCAGGACAAGCTCGCGCTGGCCTCGCATCACAAGGCCGCGGCCGCGTTCGATCGCGGCTTTTATGACGATCTGGTCGTGGAGTTTCGCGGCCTCAAGCGCGACAACATCCTGCGCGCCGACAGCACGCTGGAGAAACTCGCGCAGTTGAAGCCCGCGTTCGATCGCCACTCCGGCAAGGGCACGCTGACGGCGGGCAATTCCACGCCGCTGACGGACGGTGCCTCGGCCGTGCTGCTGGCCAGCGAGGACGAAGCCCGCGCGCGCGGCTGGAACATCCAGGCCTATGTCACGCATTGCGAGGTCGCGGCCGTGGATTTCGTCGGCGGCGAAGGTCTGCTGATGGCGCCGACCGTGGCCGTGGCGCGCATGCTCAAGAAGGCGGGCCTGCGTCTTCAGGACTTCGATTACTACGAAATCCACGAAGCCTTCGCCGCGCAGGTGCTGTGCACCTTGCGCGCGTGGGAGTCGGCCGAGTACTGCCAAAAGCGCCTGGGTCTTTCGGCGCCGCTGGGCAGCATCGATCCAGCCAAGCTCAATGTCGTGGGCTCGAGCCTGGCCCTGGGTCACCCGTTCGCGGCGACCGGCACGCGCATTGTCTCGACCCTGGCCAAGCTGCTGACCGAGAAAGGCGCCGGCCGCGGCCTGATTTCGATCTGCACGGCCGGCGGCATGGGCGTGGTGGCGATTCTCGAGCGGCCTTGAGCCCTAGCGCGGGGCCATCGACCTCGCGCGAACCCACCAACGAAAACGCCCGGCCAAGGCCGGGCGTTTTGCTGTCGCGACGGCGAATCCTCAGCCGAAGCGGAAGAAACCCGGCGACCCGGTCGACGCGGCGTAGCCCTCGCGACCGCGACGGCGACGCATGCGTTCTTGCAGTTCCTCGCGACGGCCTTCGAGCCAATCGGCGCGGACCGTGGTCGTGGGGTCGAGACCACGGCCTTCGGCTTCGTGCTTGCGGAAGGAACAGAAGTCTTCGTAGGCCTCGACTTCGTGCTTGAGTTCGCGCACGCACAACTCGATCATGATCGCGTCGTCGAGGTAGCCCACCACCGGCACGTTGTCGGGAATCACGTCCTTGGGATCGGCGAAATAGATCAGCGCGGTCAGCACGCGCTTCTTGTCGTCTTCCGACATCGCCCAGCCTTCGTCGTGGACCATGTTGATCAGCGACTCGAGCTTGCTCAAGCGGTGGCTGATGAATTCCGGCGTCTGGGTCTTGGACGCCTCGGCCAGCAGCGACCGGGCGGCCTGGGTGATCTCGGCGGCCGACTTGGTGCCGGCCTGCTGCTGCGCGCGGCGCAGGACTTCCTGGAAATGATCGAGATCGTTGTCCGAGAGCTCGATGGTGATGCTCAGCGCCATGGGTATTCCTCGCGGGCGAATCAGACCCGCGAGCCTAGCCACCCCGGCCGACAGCGTCAATGCGCGGACCGTGGCCGCGCCGGCCGTGAAAGCGACAGATTGTCATGAGCGTGAAATCGGCATCATGGCGCGCCCGAGCGCGTCAGCGCGCGCCCAGTTGGCGGCGCACGCGGGCGCCGGAGTGATCGCGCGGACGGAAGGCCAGCACGCGGCCGCTGGCGAAGTCGCGCGTCAGTCGCTCGCGCATCGGCGCGGTGTCGCGCTCGCGGCCCAGGATCAGGTCGCAGCGCCCGTCCCAGGCCGCCAGCACGCAGACGCAATGACCGTCGAGCAGATGTTCGTGCGCCCGACGCGCGCCGCCCAGGGACAGGTCACGCGCGGCGACCGCGCGCGGACCGCGTTCGACCGCCAGCCAATCAAAGGTCGACCACAGCAACCACCACGAGCCGCGGCGACGCGATTGCACGTCGTCGGCGCCGGCGACCAGGGCTTCGAAGGTCAGCCACGACACCCATTCCTCGACGGCGCAGGGCAGCGACGGCGGCGGGCGCTCGTCGTCGCGACGGCGGGAATCGACCAAGGCACGGGCCGAGACGATGTTCACGCGGGACTCTCCAAAAGGGCTGCACACACTTGCGCGACGGCGAAGCGATCGCTGTCACGATATGCCCGCCCGATGCGCGCGAGGTGCGCTGGCGAGGACACGACGCGGCCTTTTTTGCATCGGGGTTGGCGCGCGCGCGGCGCTTCATGCTCGCCTTCGACGCGCGCCAAGGTGCGGTTTCGTCGCGAGTTTCTTCATATCAGCGAATGCTGATGAACGTTCGAACGCAAGCGTCGGAGCACATCCGCAACGCCCACGACCCCGCGATCGCGTATTCGCACGGTCTAGAGAATCGGCGTCAAGCCCACGCCGAACGCGGTGATGATGCGCGTGTAGATGTCCTTGAGCGAGAGATTGACCTCGGGAAAATCACCCACGGGTCGATGGCAGCGATGAAAGTCCGGATCGAAGGGACTCATCGGCGCGCAGCCGGGCTTGAGCTCGAAGCTGGTGGAATAGCGAAACGGCCACAGGTCGAACAAGGGCAATTGCTCCGACACCGTCTCGACCACGCCGCTGACGTCGCTGACCAGCGGAATCCCCTCGCGCGGCGCGATCACCCAGGCGTTTTCGGGGCTGATGTCGATGGCGATTTCGCGCGTGAGCGCGGCGGCCAAGGCTTCGTCCCAAATGATCAGGCCCGCTTCGGTGTTGTACTTGTCCGAACGCGGATCGAAATTGTGCGAGCCGATCATGGCCACGCGACCATCGACCACGATCGACTTGGCGTGCAGGCCGCGACGCACGCCCGGTCGCGTCAACGGCGCCGGATCGCGACGCTTGGAACGCTTGTGCTTGCCCGAGCCCGAGCCCGACCCGGACACCGTCGCCGCCGCCAGCGGCACGCTCGCGGCCACGCGCGGCGTTTCGCCGCTGGGAAACGGCTTGTACTCGTGAATCTCGAAGCGCAGATGCTTCAAGTATCGACGCTTGTACTTGTGCGAGATCGCGTAGACATAGAAGGCATCGGTCGCGGCCAGGCTGTTGGTCGACACGAGAATGCGCAGACCCGGATTGGCCTCGTGCTGACGCTTGAGCTGCTTGCGCGCGTTGCGACTGAACACGAGATACGGCGTCTGCATCACCAAGGATTGCTTGGCCGTGCCGATCAAGGCGCGAATCTCGTCGGTGACGTCGCGCTCCAGGCGCTGTTGCCGCTCGAAGGGTTTGTTGGGCAGATCGGAGAAGAACGCGACGCGGCCGACGCGAAAGGCATCGCGAATGAAGGTCGCCTCAATCCACGCGGGATCCAAGGCCTCGCGCTTGACCACCTCGACGCGATCGGCGCGCGTGGCTTCCTCCGGCGCCGAGGGAATGGGAAATTGTTCGTCGGCATTGATGCGCGGCGCCACGTCGCGCAGCGTGGTCAGCGGCGCGGCCGTGGGATGAGCCCAGTACGCGTCGAACGACGCGTGCATGCCCTCCGTGGCCGGGCCCACCACCCAGGCATCGCGATCGCGATAGTTGAACTCATCGCTCCAATCGAAATAGCGATCGTCGATGTTGCGGCCGCCGGTGACGCCGATCTGGCCATCGATCAACAGCACCTTGTTGTGCATGCGCTGATTGAAGCGCGCGAAGCAACAGACGATGCCGGCGGCGAATTCCAGCGGCTGCGTGCGCGCCTTGTGAAAGGTCGGGTTGTACACGCGCAGCTCGAAGTTGACGTGCGCCTTGGCCAGCCGCGCGAGCAGGCGCGTGTTGTCGAGCGAGAACAACTGATCGGTGAGCACGCGCACGCGCACGCCACGGCGCGCGGCGTCGAGCAATTCGTCGAGAATCAGGTAACCGGCGTTGTCCTCGGAAAAAATGAAGGTCTGCACGTCGATGCTGCGCCGGGCCGCGCGGATCAAGTGCACGCGCAACGCCAGCGAGTCCTCGCCGCGTTCGAGCAGGCCCACGACGTGATGCGGTTGACCATCGGCGCCGGCCGCGCGCATCTCGTCGACCAGCGCGGTGAACGGCGAGTCGATGGCGCAGGTGCCGGGACCTTGGCAGTGTCGACCGGTGTCGCGCGCGGCGGCCGCATGCGCTTCGGTCGCGCGCACGACTTTCTTGTCGAGCGCGCAGGCCGCGCACGACAGGATCAACACCAGCAGCATGGCGAGCCGGGATAACGACGCGATCAAGGCGAACTCCGCGCGCTGATGCGAAAACGCAGACCGACGCGATCACCCAAGGTCGCGCGCCGCGATTGCATGCCGAACTGCGAGCGCTCGACGCTGCCCCAGACTTCGACCACGCAGGGTTGATCGAGCGCGAACGCGCAGGTCGATTCGCTGACAGTGAAACTCACCGGTCGACGAATGCCGCGCAGTTCGAGCGTGCCGTTGACGCGACCGCCATGCGCGATGACCGCGAACGGCACGGGCTTGGATTCGAAGTGAATGCGCGGATGACGCTCAGCGTCGAAGAACTCTTCCGAGCGCGCCCAGGCCGCGTGCGAGGCATTGCGCATGCGCACGCTGCCGGCGTCGACCGTGGCCTCGACCCGCGCCTGCTCGCGCGCGCGATCGACCACGATGGCGCCTTCGAGGGTCGCGAACTCGCCCGCGATGGGAATCACGCCGAACAAGCGCACCTTGAACTGCACCGAGGACGCCGTCGGGTCAATGGCCCAGCGCGCGGTCGCGGCCGGCGCGTGCGGGTGCGTGGCCGGCGCCGCCAGCCACGCGCTGCCCCACAGCGCCAGCGCCAGGATCACGGAGACCAGAAATCCTTGAGCGTGGCGATGCCCGGTTCGAGTTGCCGCTCGGGCGGCACGCTCAGGCGCGCGACGCCGGCCGTGGGCAAGCCGCGACAATCCTCGGATCGCCCTTCGACCAGCAAGGCGATCAATTGCTCGAGCCCCGGGTTGTGGCCGATCAGCAGCACGCGCGGCGCGGTGCTGGCGCCGTCGAGCACGCTCATCAGGGTGCCGGGCGTGGCGTCGTAGATCTCGGCGTCGATGTCGAGCGCGGCGTCGCCGAGCACTTCGACCGCGGTCTCGCGCGCGCGGTGGGCGGGCGAGCACAGCACGCGGTCGAAGCGCAGCTGATGTTGATCAAAATAGGCGCGCACCGCGCGCGCCTCTTGTTGCCCGCGCGCCGAGAGGCGACGCGAGGTGTCCTTGCCGTCGGTGGCGACCGATTCGGCCTGGGCGTGACGCAGAATGACGATCTCGCGGCTCATGCTAGTCCTTAGGGTTGTGGCGCCACTGGCGTGATCATGCGCATGGGCTGCGCGGCGCGATTCCAAGTGCCGGTCAGCGGTCCGGGCAGAACGATCTGCGTCGAATACGCGCCGTCGGTCAACGAACTGTAGCTGTAGGTGACGCTGCCGGCGATCTGTCGCGTGACCAGGAAATCGGGCAAGGTCGCGCAGTTCGGGCAATGCACGGCGTAGGTCGCCTGCTCCATCGTGCCGCCGTTCAAATTGGGCGAGCCGCCGAGGGTCCACACCGGCTTGCCGGTGCTGTCGTACAGATAGTTGATGATCACTTTCTCGATCGCGCCATTGGGCAGGATGTGATCGTCGGTCGACTGACCCCAGCCCGATTCCACGCCGCCGTTGGGACGGTATTCCCACGAACCGGTGCGATTGGGACCGGGGCGATTGGTGCCGTAGAGGAAAGTCAGGCGTTCGCCGCCAGGCACGTTATCGAGCACCCAGGTCACGATCATGTCGGTGGGGCTGAAGTAGCTGATCTGGGCGCGGCCGACCACTTCCGAGGTCGCGGCGAAGGGCGTGGTCGAGGTCTGGCGGAAACGATAGATCGGCACGTCGGCCTGCGCGCCCTGCAGATCGCCTTGCACGATCAACCATTCCGGCGTGCGCGCGCGCGTGCCGGTGTACCACTGACCCGCGAAGACGCGGGCGTTACCGACCGGAATGTTGTACGCCGTCAGGCCATTGCCGAAGCGCACGAGGCTCGAATAGAGACCATCGCGCGTGCTCGGCGCCGTGGTCGGCAGGGCCGGACAGCTCGACACTTGGCAGGCGCCGCCCGCGCCGAGCGTGGTGGTCGGGAACAGGGCCGCGCCGCGCAGGGAATACGCGAAGCTGTCGACCGTGCCCACGTAGCGTCCACCGATCGGCGCGCCGCAGGCCGCGGTCGCGGGCACGTAGAAGGTCGCCGTGCCGTTGGCGCTCTGACCCGAAGCGAGATTGGGCACGGCCACGGCCGGCTGATCGAAGATCGGCGTCACCGCCGCCGCGGTCGACGGCTGCGCGCTCGGATGGAAGAAGCACACGGCGCGATTGGCCGTGGCGCGCTGCGCGGTGTCGCAACTGTATTGCGAACGAATCGTCGGCCCAGGGTTCTGGATACCAATGGTGGCGCTGCCGCCGGTCTGCGGATCGGGATTGATGTACTGGAACACGATTTCGTAAGTGCCGTCATAGACGATGGCCTGCAGATCGAAATTGCCCTCGATCTGCGCGCCGCCCGAGCCCTCGACCACGCGCGCCATGCCGCGCCAGCTGAACACGGTGCAGCCGCGCGCGCCGCCGACATCGGCCGCGCGCGGGCAGGTGGCGAAGTATTCGCGATACAAACCGCCGCCCGAACGGACGACCAGATCATCGTGCAGCGCATGCAGGCGCCCACCACTGGCCGAGTCGTCGGGACAACCGTTCTGGAAATCGCCGCCATCGTCGGACAGATCCGTGGCCAGATAGCCATTGGTCGACATCACCAGCTGGTTGACGCGCTGACCGTAGAAGTCGATGCCGGCCGGGCCGAGATTGAGCGCGGTGGTGCGGCCATCATCGTCGGCGCCGAAGCCGCTCGAGGGCGTGAGCGTCTGCGCGGAAACGCCAGCCGACACCGGCACGGCCTGGAAGCCGCAGCCCGCACTGGTGGAATCGATCATGCGATAGCCGAAACTGTCGACCGCGCCGCCGGCGCCGCCGCCCGCGCTGCTGTCGCCCGCGAACACGGCGTACGCGCCGTTGAGCGCCTTGCCGCCGACATTGTTGACGCTGAAGGGCACGCGCCATTGCTCGCCGGGTTCGATCGCCGCGTCGCCGTCGCCGCACACTTGCTGCGGGCTTTGCGCGCTGAACACGATGTCCGGCGCGCTGACGTTGAGCGCGCGTTGCGCCTGGGTTTCGCAACCGGCGTTGTCGGTCACGCGCGCGATCACCGTGGTCGAGGTCGCGGTCGGATAACTCGCGGCCAATTGCGTGGCGTTGGTGATATTGGTCTGACGGCGATCGACCGTGCCGTCGCCATCGACGTCCCACTGCACGGTGTAGGGCGCGCTGCCGCCGGACAAGGTCAGCGCGAAGTTCAAACTATCGCCGGCCGAGCCCGTGGCCGGCACGGTCAAGGTCGCGGTGGGCGCGGCGCAGGCGCCCGAGCCATCGAGCGTTTGCGCGCCGGTGCTGTCGGGGTCGAGCCACGGGCGCAGGCTGGTGGCCGTGGTGCCCGCGCCTTCCCAGGCGCTGGCGAAGCGGCCGTAGTTGTCCTCGATGCCGCGCGAGCACGAGCCGATTTCGCCGAAGCCCAACTGCCCGATCACGCGACCTTCCGGCGTCAACAGGGCCGAGCCCGAGGCGCCGCCTTCGGTCGTGGCGCGGTCGTAGACCACGCGCCAGGAGCCATTGGCCTGATAGTTGATGCTGTCGAATCCCGTCGGCGCGGTGTTGAGAATGGGCGCGTCGTCGTCGAAGGAGATGCGCTTTTCATTGCCGTTGGAATGATGGATCACCGCCGTGCGCGAGGCGACCGCGCCATCGCGCCGATCCCAACCGACGAAGTACGGGTTAACACCGGCCGGAATGGCCTGGTTGAGTTCCAGCAAGGTCGAGTCGGTGCCGGCGATGGTCGCGCGCAGCGTGGTGCCGCCCGTGTGCGGCGTGGCCGAGGCGATCGAGATTGGCGTGCCCGAGGCGCTCGAGCCCGGCGTGCGGCAGGTCGCGCTCTCGTAGTTCCAGTACACGACCACGCTGTTGGCGACGGTCTGCGTCGACAGGCAGTGGCGCGCGGTCAGAAAGAACCGCCGCGAATCGCGGCGCGTGTTGGCGAGCAAGGTGCCCGTGCAATCGAGCGCGTCATTGGTCGGGCCGTTCAAGGTGTAACCGGCCACGCCGTGCACTTGATTGCGATAGGGATCGGCGGCGGAGCACGCCACGTCGATGTGGCACGACAGCGATTTGTCGAGCAGGCCGCCCGATTTGTCGAGCGCCGCGGGCAAGCGATACGCGCGATGCACCACGCCGAGCACGGCGCGCACGTCGGCTTGACGCTCGGCCGGCACGATCAGCTCCAAGCGCGCGCGATCGCCGGGCACGATCGGCAGCCAGAATTCGCCGTGCGCGGTGACATCGGCGTCGGTGTAAGGACCGCGCACGACCGCGCCATCGGCCGACGTGAAATACAGCCGCGCGCCCTGCGGCAGGAACAGCGTCGAGAAGCCCAGATCGATGCCGACCGCGTTGGGCGCCGACAACTCCAATCGCCACAAGGCCTGACCATCGGGCAAGGTCTGCCAGGCGCCGGCGCCCGCGCCCTTGGCGTTGCCGGCGGCGAGCTTGACGGTCTGGCCCAGGCCATAGCGGCGCGCTTGCGCCTTGTTCTGCGCGGCCGTGTCCTCGGCGCGCGCCTTGGCGACATCGATCGGCGCGAGGGCGACCACGGCGCTGGCGGGCACGGCGCCCAGCTTGTAGCGCGCGCTCGGCAATTCATCGGCGCCGGCGCGCGAGGTCGCGGCCAGCATCAGGAATAGCGCCCAGGACCATCGCATCGACCGCATGACTGTCTCCCGCCGCAACTCGGCACGAGGTCCGAGAATACAACGGCGGCGAAGCGGTCCGGATGAATCGCGGCCCATCGCGTCCGGGCGATCGCGCTTAGTCGTCGGCGCTCATTCGATGGGGGTCAGATCGAACGACACGCTCAAGCGCTCGCCAGTGCCCGCGAACGGCAAAGTGCGGTGGAACATGTAGGAAGGAAACACCGTCAGCGTGCCGACTTCCGGTCGCATCACGCGCACGGTTTCGGGCAGCGGCTCGGGCAAGCCGTGGTGGCCGCGGCCGAACTCCAGCCAGCCGGCGTGATCGTCGTCCTCGCCGATGCCCGGCGGCAATTCCACGTAGTACGCGCCGGAAAGCCACGACTCATCATGGATGTGCGTGTCGATCACGCCTTGCGCGGCCACGCGCGTGGCCCAGATGTCGAGCCGGTAGGCGCGCGGCAAGCGGCGCAGGAAGGGGTGCTCGGGATCGGGCGTGAGCGAGGCGATGTAGGCATCGATGGCCGCGCGCAGGGATTGTTCCAGACCGACGATCGCGGGCGTGGGATCGGCCGTGAGGTCCTCGGTCAAATAGCCGCCCTTGGCCGCCAGCCCCACGGGTTCGAAGCGCAGGCGACTGTGATGACGGATGTCGTTGGCGAGCGCGGCGTTGAAACTCGCGGCATCGGTGAAGGGCGCGGGCACGTCCAGGCGCACGCGGCGCACCAGCCGGTCGAAGCCGATCAGTGCCCGCGCGCGCGCGCCTTGCCCGGCGTTGTCGAGCGCCAGCGCCAGCTGCGAGATCGCGGCCTGGTCGGTGGGCGCCAGTTTCAGCGCGTGCTCGAACAGGCTCGCGGCCTCGGCGAACTGGCCCAGGCGCAGTTTCACCGTGCCGTGCTGACGCAGCACGTGGGCATTGGCCTGGGTGTGGCGACGCGCGCTGGTCAGCAGTTCGTCGGCCTCGGCCAGACGGCCGTCTTCTTCCAGCAGGCGGCCCAAGGTGAACACGAATTCCGGCACGGCCGGCGCGGCGTCGACCGCCTCGCGCGCATGGCGCAGGGCCGCCTCGCGCTCGCCGAGCTTGCCGAGCACCACGGCCGCGCAATCGTTGGCCTGGGCATCGCGCGGATTGCGCGTGAGCAGGGCCAGGGACAGTTCCAGGCTGCGGCGCAGATCGTCGGTCTCGGTCGCGCGCGAGTAGACCGCGGCGAAGGTCTGCATCGCGGTCGGGTGATTGGGCGCCAGAACGAGCAGGCGATCGGCGAGTTGTCGCGCTTCATGGGCGCGACGCTGGCGATCGCGCGTGACGGTCAAGGCATTGAGCGCCGACATGCTGTCATCGCGCAGCATCAAGGCGGCCGCGAAGCAATCGCCGGCCAGGTCATAGAGCTCCATGCGGAAGGCGCGAAGACCGACGTCGTACCAGGCGTCGTGCGTGGGCGCGCGCATCGCGCCGACCGCGCGCGCCAGGGCATGGGCCGCGCCATGCGCGTCGCCCTCGGTCTCGCACAGGGCGGCGAGATTTTCCCAAGCGTTGACGTAGCGCGGATTGGCCGCGACCGCGCGGTCGAGCGCGAGGCGCGCGCCGACCCGATCGCCACGCTGATAGCGCGCCAGGCCCAGCATGTTCCAGGCATCGGCCGAACGTTCGTCGATCGCCAAGGCGCGCTGACACGCGGCGACCGCGTCGTCGATGTGACCGCGCTGGAGCAACCCCTGCGCTTCGCGCAAGGCTTGCAGGAGATTGCTCATGAGAGCATCCAGCCGGTGATGGCGTAGCGCGATCCCAGCGCCCAGGGCGCCACCAGGGTCACCGCGTGCGCGGCGGGAATCTTGAAGATCGACAGCGAGTTGTAGCGCGGCATCAAGGTCGCGGTGACCGCGCCGGTGTCATCGAAGAACTGCAATTGCCCGCCCCAGTCGACGTCCCAGTCGCGCGTGAGGTTGATGACATAGGCATACAGCCGACCTTCCTCGGGCTCGACGTCGTTGTGCGATTTCAGGAAATGGCCTGGGCGATAGCACGTCGCCTGGGCATTCATGCGGCGGATGCGCGGGTCGTGCGTGAGCGCGCGCGCGAATTCGAGATAGTCGGGGCTGTTGAGGAATTCCAGCACGCGATGCAGCAGCAGGCCGGGGTCGCGCTTCTCTTTGTACGCGCGCACCATCATGTAGGACTCGTAGGCGAAGCTATAGCCTTCGCGGGCGCGCGCGTAGCAACGCTCGATCACCGCGCGCTCGCCTTCGGGGCCGAGCGTGGCGCGCTCTTCGGGCGTGATCGTGCGCGGGGTCGGGCCATCGTGCGCGGCCAGGGTCCAGGGCACGTCGCGCTCCAGGCATTCGCGCAGCGCTTGCGCGGCCTCGGGCTGCAAATAATCGGTGACCTGGACGCGTCCGTGACGGACAAGCAGATCGCGCCAGTGCGGCAAGGGCAGTTCGTTGTTGATCACGCGCGCAGTGTAGCAATCCGGCGCACGCGGGGCTTCTGATAGGCTGTGATCAGGTCCCGTCGACGATCCGCGCATGTCCGAAGTTCAAGATCTGGCCACCCTGATCCGGGCCGGCACCGCCTTGATCACGATCGACTCGGGCGAGGAAAGCCGCATCATCGAGACCTTCCGCCACGTGGTCGGACAGATCTGGCGGCCGCTGTACCGCTGGTCGATCACCGACGGCCTGGTGCGCATCGATCTCGAATCCGAGCAGACCACGCCGATCGCGCCCGATGCCTCGCAGACCCTGCTCGCGATTAAGAGTCACGCCGAGCGCGGCATCTATCTGCTGGCGGACTTTCATCCCTACCTGCGCTACGCCATGACCTTGCGCCTGCTGCGCGAGATCATCGGCCGTCAGGGCAGCGCGCCGCACACCCTGGTGCTGATCGGCCCGCGCGTGGAGCTGGTGCCCGAGGTCGAGGGCGAGGCGGTGAAGTTCGAACTCGCCCTGCCCGACGAGGCGGCGCTGAGCAAGCTCGTGCGCGACGAAGCCTTCGTCTATTCGCGCGAGCACGGCGGCAAGCGCGTGCAGATCGACAACCAGGCGCTCAAGATCGTGGTGCGCAACCTCGCCGGCCTGCCGCTGCGCGACGCGCGGCGCATCGCGCGACATCTGATCCATCGCGACGGCGCGCTCAATGTCGAGGATCTGCCCGAGCTCGCCAAGCTCAAGTTCGAGTTGCTCGACAAGGGTGGTTTGCTGCACTTCGAATATCACACGGCGCGGTTTTCCGAGGTCGCGGGGCTGTCGCGTCTGAAGACCTGGGTCGCGCAGCGCCGAGCCGTGTTCCTGGGCGAGAACGCGCCGGCCACGCTCGATCCACCCAAGGGCGTGTTGCTGTTGGGCGTGCAAGGTTGCGGCAAGAGCCTCGCGGCCAAGGCCGTGGCCGGCGGCTTCGGCGTGCCCCTGGTGCGGTTGGACTTCGGCGCGCTGTACAACAAGTTTCATGGCGAGACCGAGCGCAATTTGCGCGAGTCGCTCAAGAGCGCCGAGGCCTTGGCCCCGTGCGTGCTGTGGATCGACGAAATCGAAAAAGGCCTGGCGACCTCGAGCAGCGACGACGGCGTGTCCAAGCGCATCCTCGGTTATCTATTGACCTGGATGGCCGAGCGTCGCAGCAAGGTGTTCCTGGTGGCCACGGCCAATGCCGTGCTCGAGTTGCCGGCGGAATTGCTGCGCAAGGGCCGCTTTGACGAGATCTTCTTCGTCGATCTGCCCGGGCCGGCGGTGCGCGCGGAGATCTTTCGCCTGCACTTCGACAAGCGCAAGGTCGATTGGGAGGCGTTCGAGCTCGATCGTCTGGTGCAAGCCAGCGAGGGCTTTTCCGGCGCCGAGATCGAGCAGGCCGTGGTCGCCGCGCTGTACACGGCGCACGGCGAGAACGGCCATCTGGGCCAGGATCACGTCTTGAACGAACTGGCCAACACGCGTCCGCTGTCGGTGCTGATGGCCGAGAAGGTCGAAGGCCTGCGCGAATGGGCGCGCACGCGCACCGTGCCGGCCGACTAGGTCAGGTTCGCTCGCGCAGCGCGTCTACCGCGGCGCCATTGGCGCGCGCGATCTCGCGAAAAGCCATCGACACGCGCGCGTCTCCGGCAATACGCGCCCAGCACGCGCTCGCCGCGCCCGCGGCGCGGCGCCACGCTTCGAGATCGATCGGCAGCGGCAACGCGGGCTCGAAGCGCCGCGGCACGATTTCGCCATTGCCGGCCGGACGATAGGCCATGGGCAACATGTCGAACACCGGCGCCAGGGTCAGCGGCCGACCGGCATCGAGAAAGCACGCGGCATTGGCCAGATGCATGTCGGTATTGGCGATCAGCACGCCGAACCACCAGACGGTGGCCAAGCGATTGACCGCGCCGACGTCGAGATAGCCGGCCGCGCGAAGCCGCCGCGCCAGCGCGGGCCAAGCGTCGAGGCCGCCATCGAACTGCATCGACAGCGCCAACAAGGAGATCACCCCGCGCCGACCGTAGGCGCCGAGTCGGTCGAAGCGCGTGACTTCCAGGCATAGCCGCTCGCCGGCGACGACCAACTCGCTGGTGGCCGCTTCGATGCCGATGTCGGCCAGGGCGCGCAGGGCGTGGTATTCGGCGATCAACAGATCGCACCAGCGGCGCTTGGCCGGCGAATGCTGCGCTTCGGTGAACTTGACGATGACGGCACGCACCAGGCCATCGGCATCGCGCACGCTGGCCGTGAACTTGGGTTGCTCGCCACCGGCCGAGGAGCCGATGGTCTGACCCTGCATCGCGGCTTCGGCCAGGGCGGCGTAACGCTGCGGTCGCGCGGCCTCGTCGACCCATTCGGGATGGTCGGGCGAGCGGCGTAAGGCGCGCGTCGCCATGCGTTCGCCCAGGACGAGATCGCCCGGAAGGTCGTCGCCCTCCGACAACCAGGCGACCAAGTGATGCTCGGCGGTCCAGCGATGCAGGTCGACCGGCAGATCCAACCGCTCGGCCACGCGGTGCGCGAAGGCGCGGCCGAGAAAACCCTGCGGACGCAGATCGTCCAGGAACCACGGCAGGTCGGGAAACACGGCTGGCGTCTCGATGCCGGCAATCGCGTTGGCCGGCGCCGGCTCGAATAGAAACTGTCCGGCGCCCAGGGCCGACAGTTGCCCAGCCTCCTGCGCCCGCCCCTGACCATCGATCCGGAACAAAGGCCAATGATCGCCAAGCTGACGCACGCCACGTCGCGCCGCGTACTGACTCGCGCGCGCCGCGCCCAGGCGAACGACCCGTTCGTCGGCGCCACGGATCAGCCGCGACAGGGTCGGTTGACTCACGCCCAAGGCGCTTTGCAGGTGCGCCGCGGGCATGAGGCCGCGCGCGCCCAGCGTGGTCAGAAGGTCGGAGACGGAAGCCATGGCATAGATTGGCATGAATGGATTCATGAATCCATTATTTGCCATTTATCGCAATCGATACAGTAATTTAATCCACTCCATGGCATCATCATGAATGGATTATCGATGCTTATCGCGACGGTTTCCGCAGCCACGGAGAAGCCGCCGACGCGCGCGCGGCATTCACGACCCGGGTATTCAATGCCAGCGGCGGGACGCCGCCGACCGCGGCCCTCAGTCGAGCTTCTTGAGCCACTTCAGCAGCGGCGACCAATCGTCCTGATGGCTGACCACGTGCTCGGAGCCGTAGTCGAAGATGCTCTTGCCCAGACCGGTCAGCACCACGTAACCGCTCGAATCGCGCAGTTGCGCGACCAGGGGAAACGGCAGCTTCTTGATCTCCTCGATCGCGCGCTGGCTGGCCAGGGTCCACGGTCGCAGACGATTGGCGACCAGGGCCACGGCGACGCGACCGCGCTTGATCTTGGGCAGAGACTGGAGCTCGGCGACATAGGCCTGGGTGGCCTCGAGATCGAAGGTCGAGGGCAGCACCGGCACGACCACGCCATCGACCGCCTCGACCAGATTGCCCAGGTCGTCGCCGTGCGTACCGGCGGCGCTGTCGACGATCACGCGCTGGGTGTCATCGGGCAGCTTGTCGGCCCAACCCTTGCGCGTGCCCGCAATGCCCAGCACGCCGGGCACGCCTTCGGGGCGTTTTTCGCACCAGCGGAAGCTCGATCCCTGACGATCCGCGTCGACAATGGCCGTGTTCTTGCCCGACTGGGCGTAGTGCGCGGCCAGATTGGTCGTCAGCGTGGACTTGCCGCAACCACCCTTGGAGCTTGCCACGAGGATCTTCAGCATCAGCCGCTCTCCCGTTTGCGCGTGATCGGAGACTACACCGCGAGCCAAGCCTTGCGGAAGCGAATCAGCCCGAGCCACCCGCGAGAATCGCCGGCGGTGGCGGCGTTTCGGCGCCGAGCTGCAACTGCGGTTGCGCGCTGGCGCCGGGCGGTTCGAGCCAATGCAGCAAGGGCTGCCAATCGTCGCGACATTCCTGCGTGGCGGCGGTGGCGAAGTCGAACACGCCCTTGCCCACGGTCGCGGCCAGCACATAAGCCTGGGTATCGCGCACGACGGTGATCAGCGGAAACGGCAGCTCTTCGCCCAAGGCGCGCAGTTCGCGCGCGGCCACGGTGCGTTCGCGCATGCGATTGGCGACCAGGGCCACGCGCACCTGGCCGGAGCGAATGGCCTGGATCTGCTTGAGCTCGGCGAGAAACGGCAAGGTCGCGCGCAAGTCGATGGCCGAAGGCACCACCGGCACCACGATGGTGTCGCAGCGACGCGTGAGCTCGGCGATCTGATTGCGGCGCAGTCCCGCGGGCGTATCGATCAACGCGATCTGCGTGCCCGGTGGAATCTTGAGCGACCACACCGTGGTGATGCCCTGGCCGTTATCGGCGCTGGGAATCACGGGAATCACGGGCGCCGAGGTCCCACGCGCCTTGGCCCATTCGATCGAAGAGGCCTGCTGATCACAATCGACAATCACCACGCGCCGCCCGATGCGGGCGTAGGCCACGGCGAGATTGGTCGTCAACGTGGTCTTGCCGCAACCGCCTTTCGTGCTGGCGATGAGAATGCGCTGCACAGCCGCGCTCGTGCCGTGGACTGGCCTGCAATCTACACCGCGGCCGAGCCCAGCGATAGCGACCGGCCGCGGACAACCCGGGACGCGGCGCCGCGCCCCGGGATCCGCGACACCGCGGCCACCGCCCGCCTGGAGAGGGGCGATGACCACGGCATCCGGATCAGAACGCCTGTCGATAGGCGATGAACCAGAAGCGCCCGGGCACCGGATACTGCGGATCGAAGTTGCCTTCGACGCCGTCGTAAACCGTCGGCGGATCCTGGTCGAGAAGATTGCGCACGGTCAGGCTCAGCTGCGCATTCCACGGCGCGTTCCAGCGAATCTGCGCGTCGGTGAACCAGGTGCTGCCCGCGCGATCGGCGGGGGATGGCGCCAAGTAGCTGCCCTGGTAGATGGCTCGCTCGGGATCGTCGCAGACCCGCGCGAAGTCGGCGCCTGGCGTGGCGTCGAGTCCCGGCAAGCACGCGCCATCGACCGCCGAGTAGTACCGCGCGCCCAAGGACACCGCATAGTCGCCACGTTGCCACGTCGCGCCCAGGTTCGCGCGCAAGCGATGAATTGCGCCATCGGTGCCATTGCGTTCGCCGATCGAGGTGAAGGTCGCCGGGCCTTGATCGACGCCTTCGCGCTCCCATCGCGCCAGATAGTGCGCGAGGAAGTCGAAGGTCAGGGTGCCGAACGCGGCCTCGAGCGAATGCGCGGCATGCAGTTCGTAGCCCTCGACATGCGTGCGCCAGGGCGTGTTGTAGAAGCCGGTATCGATAGTTAGCAAAGTGCCCGACGCTTCGCGGACGATGCCCACGCACGACGCCGCCTGACCGCGCACATAGCACCGATCGAGCAGCTCCTGGGCGCTAACGATGCCGATTTGGCGTCGCAGGTCTTGCTCGTACCACGTCAGATCGACGGTCAGGCCACGCCCCCACTCGGGGCGATAGTGGATGTTCCATTCGCGAAGCCTCGAGCGCTCGGGCGCGAGATCCGCATTACCGCCAGTCGAGACGAAGACAATGCCACCCGCGGTCGCGAGACCCACGGGTGTGGGAAGAATGCCGCCAAAACCGGCGCGACACCGCGCGAGCACATCGCCCATGGGTTGAGCCTCTGACGTGCAAGGGTCGATGGGAGAATAGAGGAACTGCCGAACTTCGCTGCCGAGCTCCACCACGCTGGGTTCACGCAAGCCATGGTCATTGGCGAGGCTGACCGACCATTCGTCATTGACATCCCAGTGCAGCGTCAGCCCGGGCGAGAACGCTTCATGGTCGTTGTCGAACCGGCTGAGATCGGCCGACAGCTGCAAGTTCAACGCGCGCGCCCACGGCGCATCGGCGAGCAGCGGCACATCCAGTACCGCGCCGAAGGCATCGACGGAGAACTCGGACTGCGCGGGCACATTGCCTGTCGTGGGGCTGCCCCCGCTGGCGATGAAGGCATCGGGAATCACGAACCCCTGCTCGTCGCGATGCAGATAACTCACGTCGAGCGTCATCGCGCCCGCGGGCAGCTCGAACACCTCGGCGCGCGCGCCCGCGTAGTACTGCCACTGCTCGATCTCCTCGCTTTGTTGCGAGAGGGTCGAGACATAGTCGAGCATCTCGGCGCTCAATCCCGCGGGCCCGCCGAAAATGTTCAGCGGCACGCAGCCGGCGATCACGGCCGTGCTCGTGCCACAGCGCCAGACCCCGGCGGCATCTTGGAAACTCGGGCCGAGGGCATTCAACATGGCCCCGGTGTCGAGCACGCCGGTACCGATCTGATGGCTTTCGATATCGGCGCGGACCGCGCCCACGCGCCACGCGACCGCGCGCTCGCCCCAGTCAAAGTGACCATCGAGCCCGGCGTTGAAGCGCAACGTATCGACGTCCTGCTCAAAGTCGCGATCGAGCCCGACCAAGCGAAACTGCGCGCGCGTCACCGGCACGCCGAAGGGGTTGTACGCCTGCGTCGCTGGAATCGGCACACGCGCCGCGCCGCCGGCCGCGGTGCCCGTGATCAGCAGCGGCGCGCCTAGGCGTTGCTCGCTACGCCGCTCGGCATAGAACGCGCCGAGGTGCGCGGTGATGTGGTCGGTCAGCGCGTAACGCGCCGAGGTGGCGACCTGAGTGCGCTCGCTCGGCATGAGCAGACTGACGAAAGGCTGGAAGTTGTAGGCATCGCCTTCGGGATTGAACAGGCGGAAATCGCCGCTCGCCGTGCCCGCGCGCCCGGGAATTAGGGTCAAGTTGCCCAACGAACCGTTCGGCAATCGCCCGCCACCCGACCCGAAGCCGAAGCGCCCGAACGGCGTGGTCGTGCTGGCGCCACCGCTGAGCCGATCGGACGGCAAACCGGCGACCGGCGGAACGCTGATGTCGCGATCACCGGCGAGCAAGCCTTCGTAGTCGCTGTAGGCCGCGATCAGACTCACCGCCGCGCGCTCGCTGGTCGCGCCGATCGCGAAATCGGCCGTGGTGCGCTCGCCATCGCCTTCATCAAATCGGCCGAAACTCGCGCCGGCGTCGGCGCCGTCGAAGCCCTGGCGCGTGATCACATTGATCGTCGAACCGAGCCCGCGATTGCCCGCGGTCGGGCCGTTGCCGCCCTGACTGAGCTCCACGCGCTCGACCAAGGCCAAGGGCAATGCGCTCAAATCAAAACTGCCGCCCCGCCCCGCCAGCCAGCGCTGACCGTCAACCAGCAACAATGTGCCCGCCAGTCCCGCGCGGCGAAGGTCCACCGCGGTGTCGCCTTCGAGCGAGGGCCCGCCGAAGCGCAGCGTCTTGCCCGTGCCGTGCGCGGGCAGATCCTGCAGAAACTCGGCCAGATCCGTGTAGCCCGCGTGTTCGATCTGGGCGCGCGTGTAGATCGTCGCGCCCGTCGTGTCGTCGGCCCGCGCGGTCGCGCCCCCCAGCATCGCGCCCGCGAACAGCAGCGCGCGAATCGTCCCAGCCAATCGCGAAGTCTTCATGGCCAAACCCTCCCTTGGTTCGGGCGCCGCTCGCTCTCCCCGAGCATTCGGCGCGTGCGACAGATATACGAAACACAATGTACGAAGTCAAGCGTAGTTTCGATGAGGGATTGGCTGCGCTTGCGAGCCGAGTCGTTCACCCTGGCCAACCGAGGGGCGCGTCAGGCGCGCCCACCCGAATCAAACTCGAAACTCGTGACGCGACCGGCTCACCGATCGCGTCACGGCATCTCAATACCCAGCGGCCTGCCCGTCCTTTCGCGACTCCGAGGCGCCGAAATACACACCCGATTCCGGATCGCGCGCGATCGCCTGATAGCCACCGTAGGGCCCATCGGCGAACACGATCTTGTGGCCGCGCCGCATTAGCGCGCGCACGGTGGCGTACTCGAAACCGCTTTCGAGATTGACCACGCCGCCATCGTTCATCGGCAGATTTTGCCCCGCGGGCTCGGTCGAGCCGTCGTGCTGGATGCGCGGCGCGTCGCCGGCTTCTTGCAGGTTCATGCCGAAGTCGATCAGGTTGACCAGGATCTCGACATGGCCTTGCGGCTGCATCGCCCCGCCCATCACGCCGAAGCTCAACCACGGCTTGCCGTCCTTGGTGACGAAGGCCGGAATGATGGTGTGAAACGGCCGCTTGCCCGGCGCGAAGCTGTTGGGATGACCTTCCTTCAACACGAACTGCTCGCCGCGATCCTGAAAGATGAAACCCAGTCCCGGCGGCGACATGCCCGAACCCATGCCGCGATAGTTCGATTGAATCAGCGACACCATCATGCCGTTGGCATCGGCCGTGGTCATGTAGATCGTGTCGCCTTCCTCGAGCGGCGGATGGCCGGCCTCGACCGTCTGCGCCGCGCGCGCGGGATCGATCAGCTTGCGGCGTTGCGCCGCGTAGTCCTTTGAGAGCAGGTACTGCAGCGGCGTCTTGTAAAACTCCGGATCGGCGTAGAAGCGCGCGCGATCCTCGAACGCGAGCTTCTTGGCCTCGACGAAAGTATGCACGTAGTCGGCGCTGCCAAAGCCCATGGCCTTGAGATCGTAACCTTCGAGGATGTTGAGCATCTGCAGCGCGGCGATGCCCTGCCCGTTCGGCGGCAGTTCCCACACGTCGTAGCCGCGATAGTTCACCGACACGGGTTCGACCCACTCGCCGTGATGCGCGGCCATGTCCTCGTAAGAGAGAAAACCGCCATTGGCCTTGAAATAGGCGTCGATCACGCGCGCGATCTCGCCCTTGTAGAAGGCATCGCGTCCGCCCTTGGCGATTTTCTCCAGCGTCGCGGCCAGATTGGGGTTACGCCACAGCTCACCCTTGCGCGGCCCGCGGCCGTCGCGCGTGAACTGCTCGAGAAAGCCCGGATAGGCCTTCAAGCGCGGCACCGACAGATTCCAGTAATAGGCGATGACGTCGCTGACCGGAAAGCCCTCGCGCGCGTAGCCGATCGCGGGCGCGAGCAGATCCTTCATCGGCAACTTGCCGAAGCGATCGTGCAGCGCGAACCAGCCATCGACCGCGCCAGGCACCGTCACCGGCAGCGGGCCCCAGCTCGGCACGGTCTCGTGACCGTGCTCGCGAAACCACGCCAGGCTCAGCGAGCGCGGCGAGCGACCCGAACCGTTGTAGCCGTGGAGTTTCTTGGTCTTCGGATCCCACACGATGGCGAACAGATCGCCACCCATGCCATTGCCCGTGGGCTCCATCAAGCCCAGCGCCGCATTGGCGGCGATGGCGGCATCGACGGCGGTGCCACCGCGCTTCATCACATCGAGCGCGATCTGCGTCACCAAGGGCTGCGAAGTCGCGGCCATGGCATGCGGCGCGATCACTTCCGAGCGCGTGGCGAAGGCGCGATCGGTCAACCGATCGGCGGCGGTCGCGGCGCCCGCGCACACCAGCGCGGCGACGGCGAACGAGAGCTTGAACATGGGCAATCACTCCGGGCAGGCAGGCGGCCCAAGCTTATGGCGTGGCGCGCGTCCGCGGCGAGTGCCCGAAGTGAGGGGCCGGACGAAAGCACTCGTCGCGACAATCCAACGCGGGCGAATTGCCAACCCGCGCGCGACCACTTCACGCCGACTGCCCTATCATCGAGGGCACGATGAACCGCGCTTTCGGCATGCCTACGCTTACCCGCACAATCTTCACGATCGCGCTGATCGCGTGCGCCACGGGGGCGCGCGCGCAAGCGGTGAACAACTGCCTGGCCTCCGATTACCTCGATCGTCGCGGTCAAAACCCGGTGACGGTCAGCGCCGCGACGCAGCCCGGCATCTACCGCTATTCGCCGCCCTGCCTGATCGTCGACGCCGGCACCACGGTCAATTTCTCGCTCAACTTCGCCGCGCATCCGACGATCGGCGGTCGCGTGATCGCGGGCGTGGGAACGGCCGATCCGACCTCGCCCATTGGCGCGCGCACCAGCGGCACGATGGCCGCCGTGGTCTTCGACACGGGCAACATCTATCCCTTTTACTGCGACTTCCACGTCGCGCAGGCGATGATGGGCGCGATCGACGTGCCCCTGGTCAACGGCTTCGAGGAACCGCTACTGCGGTAGCACGAAGCGCGCGGGTCCCAGCGTGGGGTTGGCGCAGACATTGGCGCAGCGACCTTGCTTGGCGCCGTCGGGCTTGTCACACACGAGCGATTGGCATTCAAAGCCCTGCTCGCAGCGCGCGCCTTCGCGCAGCGGCGTGGCGCACTTCGCGTCGACGCAGCGCAGTCCGTCGGCGCAAGCATGTTGGGTATCGCAAGCTTCTCCCTTCGCTGACGGCACCACTGCCGCGCAAACACGAGCACGACATTGCAGACCCTCGGCGCAAGGCGTGCCTGAGTTGCACGCGCCGCCTTCCTCGACCAAGGCCAAGCACTGACCCCGCACGCATTGACCCTGGCACGTGGGATGCCGCGTTGAAGGCGAAGTCAAAACGAAAGCGCCCAACGCATCGCCCGGGTTCTCGCAGCGCTGACCGGGCGCGACGGGCTCGGCGCAAACGCCCGCGCGGGACTCGCTCGCGCCGCGACAGTACTGACCGTCGCCGCACGCGAGCGACGACGAGCACGCCGCGCCCACGCCGCGCGCGCCGCGAATCACGTCCGCGCAGATCGCGGGCGAGCGCGGCGGGCGAGGCCCCACCCAGTCGCAACCGCGGAGTTCTCGCCGCGTGGCCTCGGCGCAAGTCGCGATCGCCTTCGCGTCGAGCGTGATCGCGCCGTCATCCAAAGCCTGCTCGACTTGCGTGGCGCACATCGCGCTCAGATCGGGCACGGGCTTGGCTTCGCAACACGTCGCGCGCAGCGTCGCGGGTAGGCGGTGCACGGTCTCGCAGTACTGCCGCGCCAGCGTGGCATGGTCGCTCTCCGCGCGGATTGGCGCGACAACGACAAGGCTCATCAACACACACGCCACAATCAGGCGCGATGACAGCATCATGGTCATTTCATCCTCAAATGAAGACTCGCTGGACGAACCAGAACGTGCCCGCGCCGGCGACGACAACATTGATCGCCACGCGACCCCACCGTTGAAAACCGCGCCACCGATCGAGCGCGTGCAAGAGCGGCAGCGTCACGGCGAGAAAGGCCAGTTGCCCGCATTCCACGCCGACATTGAACGAGAACAAGGCCAGCGGCAGTTCCGCGCGCGGAAATGACAGCGCGCCCAGGGCGCCGGCGAAACCAAAGCCATGCACCAGCCCGAACAGCAAGGTGATCAAGGCGCGTCGCTCCTGACCCTTGCCCGTCCAGTTCTCCAACGCGATGAAGGCAATGGATAGGGCGATGATCGCCTCGACCGGCCGCGACGGTGGCACCCACCAGCCCAGCACCGCGACCGCGAGACTCACACTGTGGCCCACGGTGAACGCGGTGATGATCTTCACCAGCGCCTTCGCGCCACGCGCGAAAATCACGAGACCCAGCAAGAACATCAGATGGTCGTAACCCGTCAGCACGTGGTGCAGCCCCAAGGCGACCATGCCCCAGCCGGGCGATTGCGCGCTCGTGTCGGCATCGCTCGTGATGGTGAAGTTGGCGTCGCGCTCCGAGAGCACGAACGACCGCGGCGTCTCGCCCTCGCCGACCAGCGCGATGTGTCGATGCGAGGCGAGCAGGCGATCGAACCAGGCAAACCGCGCGGAGGCGCCAGTCGGCGCGACAGCGCAAGGCCAGTGCAGATCGATCTCGACACTGCGCTCGTCGACATAGGTCACGGTGTCGATGATCGCGGCGCATTCGCGATCGCGACCTTGAATGCGCACGGCCTCGGGCAGCGCGGCAGCGAGGGCCGATCGCGCGCGATCGGCTTCTTCGCGCGTCACGCGGCCATCGTGATCGGGATCTAGCTCGGGCACGGCGAGCGCGAGTTCCGACGGATTGAAGCCCAGTCGCGCGCGAATGCCGTCGTCGGTGACGCGATATTCGCCTTGCGATAGGCCCAAATCATGCGCGTGGACGCTGGCGCCGAACCCAAGCGATAGCAGCACCACCGCAATTACGGCGCGAGCGACGAACCTCATGGCGCCGCCACCCGATCCATGGTCTCGCGCCAGCGTCGCGCGAGCGCCGCGTCGACGGGCACGAAGGCCGGATTGATCGCGCGCGCGCGATCCCAAGCCGCGCGCGCCTGCGCGGTCTCGCCGCTCGCGAACAGGATCAGTCCACGGTGAAAGTACAGTCGCGCGTCGGGCGTGTTCAGCCGCACGGCGCGGTCGCTCATGGCGCGCGCTTCGTCGAGGCGACCGACGCGATACAAGGCGAGCGCGTAGGCATCATCGACCGCGATGCTTTGACGCGTCGCGCGCTCGGCTTGCAACGCCGCGAGCGCTTCGTCGAGATGCTCACCGCGCTCCGCGAGAAACAAACCCAGCATCAGACGATCATCGCGACGACCCAGACGCAGCGCCTCGTCATACGCTTGCTCGGCGCCCGCCGAATCGCCCGCCATCGCGCGCGCATCGCCAAGCAGCCACAGCGTCTCGACCAAGGGGCGACGTTTGACCGCGCGTTGCAGCAAGGTCGTCGCCGTCGCAGCCTCACCACGCGCCAGCGCGACGCGCGCGCGCATCACGAGCGCTGGCGGGTAGTCAGCGAGCCAGTTCAAAGCCTCGACGGCCAATGCATCCGCGCCGTCCGCATCACCGCGCTGCCAATAGACATTGGCCGCGTCGACGAAAGTCCACGCCGCGGCCTCGGGATCGTGCGCGTCGCGCAGCCGCAGCGCATCGCGCAGCATGCGTCGCGCGGTGTCGGTGTCATTGCTCAACCAGCGCAGATAGGCGCCGCGACCGAGGCTCGCCATGTCGACGCGCTGACGCAGTTGCAGGTTGGCGTAGTCGCGCGCGAGGTCGTACTGACCGAGTTCCATCGCGGCGTCACTGGCATTGCCCAGCGCCAGAAGGTTCTCGGGCTCGGTTTGCAGCACCGCGCGCGCCTCGCGCAGCGCGTCGTCGAAGCGATGGCGCTGCAACAGCACGATCGCGCGCACATTGCGCGCGGCCAGGTTGTCGGGTTCTTGCGCCAGCACTTCCTCGGCGCAGGCTTCGGCATTGAGGTAGTAGCCAGGATCGGCCTCGCGACGCGCCGCCGCGATGAACGCGAACGCGCGAGTCACGCGCGCCTCCTCGCCGGCCGCATTGATGTCCTCACGCGCGCGCCGATCGTCGTCGTGCGCCGGCACGATCTGCGCGCACAAGGCCGCGCGCGCTTGCGCCGCGACGTTGTCGCGCGACGGCGTCGGCGCTTGCTTCGCGCAAGCACTCAGCACCGAAGCCACCAGGATCATCGTGAGTCGAAGCTTCATGACAAGAAATGGCCCGCGACGGAAACCGCCAGGGGACGGGGCGGTCCCCGCCGCGAGCCCGCGGCCCTTAGCCGCCGTTGGTGCCGCCGTGGCCGCCGTCGACGCCCTGATGCGGGGCCGCCGCGAACGGGAAGTCCGGCAGATAGTCCTTGTCGTTGCTGTTCACGCCATCGCCGATCAGGCCCGGCGCGCCGGCGATGATCAGACTGATCAGCACATCGCTCACGTCGACCTGCTCGCGGTTGCGCGCGCCACCGGGCGCGTAACCCAGGCGTCGGCCATTCGGGAAGGCGGAATTCACTGCCGCGTCGATCGTGATCACATCGCCCGTCGATCCATCAGCGATCGGAATCGGCCGACCCAGGTTGATGGCATTGATGATGTCCACGCGCGGCCCGGTCAGGCCCAGCGCATCGGGATCGACATTGAAGGCGCGATAGACGCCCAACAGTTTCGCATCACGCACCAGCACCGGGAACAGCACATCGCCGCCGAAGTTGCTCACGTCATGCATCGGCGTGGTGCGCAGATACTTGGTCTGACGCGCCGTGCCGACCAGGCCCGCGTTGAACAGCGGCAGCGCCTGACGCCCGACCTGGACCCAATCGCCCGAGTAGTCGACGCCGCGCACCACGTTGTCCGGATTGACGTACTGGATCTGCTGACGCGACACGCCGAACCACACGCGCAGCAGGCTATCGGTGGAATCGCCGATCAACTGACCGTTGTGCGGAATGCCGTCGGGGAAGATGTCGGATATCGGAATCTCCAGCGAGACATTGAACACGTTGAAGCCGGTGAACACATCCTCGCACGGCGTGGTGCGCGCGCCCGGCGCATTGCCCAGGCCCTTGGCGCAGAGGTTGACCAGATCGAAGATGCCCTTCTCGTCCAGATAGAACGGATCGTCGCGCTGACCGCTGAAGGCGCGGCCGCCGTTGTTCAAGCGATGAATGAAATTGCGCGCGATGAAGGCATCGTCATACAGCCCGACTGTGCGGCTGGTGTTGCGACCTGACTCATAGCCCTCGAACGGGCCCAGGCCATAGGCCAGGCGATCGGTCTGCGGACCGTGATTGTTCGGCGCGACCTTGAGATTGGACGCGAGCACGGTCTGCGTGCCATTGGCGGTGTCGATGCGCGTGACGCTGTAGGTCTCGGTGCCGCCGGTGATCTGCCACAACAGTTCGTTGCCGCCGAGCGGCGCTTCGTTGGCGGCGGGCGCGTTGTCGGTCGGTGTGCCGAGCTTGTACTCGATGCGATAGACGTAACGATCGGCCAGGCTCGTGCCCGTGCCAATGTGGAACTCGTAGCGATAACCGTCGCACGCGCGCAAGCCCTGGTTGCCCTGACCGGGTTCGTGCAGCGGCAGGAAGTTCGCGGCCAGATACAGCTTGTCGTGCGCGCCGTCCGACACCCAGGCATAGATGTCGGTGGTGTCGGCGCACGGTTCATTCAGCACGGCCAGGGCCTCGCGGTGACTCGAGGCCTGCGCCGTCGGCGCCAGCGCGGTCAGCGCCGCGCCGATCGCGCTCAGCAAGAGCGCGCGGGTAATCGGGGTGAACATGGTGAGCTCCTTTGCCATCAATGGTCGCGACCCGCGACTGGTGTTAGTGCGCGGATTCCTACGAAGCCGTGCCGCGCGCGGATGCAAGGCAGTTGTCAGCGTGACGTGAAAGTCGCGCCGCTAGCGCTCGACGCCAAGGAGTTCGACTACGCGCGCGTGTCGCTAAAGATCCTGACATCCAAGCGCCCGCGCGCTTCGTAACTTGCGATCTCCCGCCTCGACGGATGTCCGCGCATGCTCTCGCTATCCCCCTGGGTCCTCGCCTGGGTTCTGCTCGCCGATGACGCCGCGCAGCCGACGCCCGCGCGCGCCGATGAGCCAAAGCTCGCGCCCGTGACCGTGCTCGGTCGTCGCGAGAACCTGGTCGGCGCCGCGATCAGCGCCTCGCAAGGCGTGGTTGGCACCACGGAGTTGAGCGAGCGACCGCGACTGCGCACCGGCGATCTGGTCGAGTACGTGCCCGGCATGGTCGCGACGCAGCACTCGGGTTCGGGCAAGGCCAATCAGTATTTTCTGCGCGGCTTCAATCTCGACCACGGCACCGATTTCGCGACCTTCGTCGACGGCATGCCGGTGAACTTGCGTTCGCACGGCCACGGTCAGGGGTATTCGGACCTGAATTTTCTGATCCCTGAGATGGTCGACGAGCTGCGTTATCGCAAAGGCCCCTACTACGCCGAGGTCGGCGACTTCAGCGCCGCCGGCAGCGCGAACTTTCGTATCGCGGAGAACCTGGCCAGTCGCGACGTGAGCGTCGAGGCCGGCGCTTTCGGTTACGGCCGCGGCGTGCTCACGGGCACGAGCGAGTTCGGCGCGCTGGCCCTGACCTATGGCGTGGAAGCGCAAACCTATGACGGCGCCTGGCGCGACATCGACGAAGACTTGCGCAAGCGCAATCTCGCGCTCAAGCTCAGCGCGCCGCTCGGCGCGGGCACGGTACATGGCCTGGTGATGGCGTATGACAACGCGTGGCGATCGCCCGATCAGATTCCCGAGCGCGCCATCGATCAAGGCTTGATCGATCGCTTGGGCTCGCTCGATCGCACGCTCGGCGGCGACAGCTCGCGTCAATCGCTTTCGGGTGGTTGGCGCGGGCCGCTGGCGGGCGGTGAGTTCGCGGCGCAGGCCTATGCGATCGACTACGACCTGTCGCTGTACTCGAACTTCACGTATGTCCTGGACGATCCCGTCGACGGCGATCAGTTTCGGCAGTTCGACGAGCGCCGCGTGTTCGGCGGCGGTGCGACGCAGACCTGGCAAGGCGAACCTTGGCGGGCGCGCGTGGGTCTCGACTGGCGTCGCGACGACATCGATCGCGTAGGCCTGTCGCGCACGCGCGCGCGTGAGTTCGTCTCGGCGATTCGCGACGACGCGGTCGACGAGCGCAGCCTCGGCGTCTTCCTCGATGGCGAGTATCGCTTCAGCGAACGTTGGCGCGCATACGCGGGCCTGCGCCACGATGCCTATGACTTTCGCGTCGATGCCTTGCAGCCGGAGAACTCGGGCCGCCGCGACGCCGAGCGCTTCTCGCCCAAGGCCAGTCTGATTTTCACGCCCGACGACGCGATCGAGACCTATCTCAGTTACGGCCGCGGCCTGCATTCGAATGACGCGCGCGGAACCACGATCCGCATCGATCCCGTCACGCGCGAACCGGTGGCGCGGGTCGATCCCTTGGTGACATCGCGCGGCGCCGAACTCGGCCTGCGCTGGTTCATCGATCGTCGCCTGCAAGCGACGGCGGCGCTGTGGCGGCTCGATCTCGATTCCGAACTGCTGTTCGTGGGCGATGCCGGCAACACCGAAGCCACGCGGCCGAGCGAACGTCGTGGCGTGGAAGTGGGCCTGTACGTGTTCGGCGACGGTCCTTGGCGCGGCGAAGTGGAAGCCAGCTACACCGACGCGCGCTTCCGCGACGATGACCCCGCGGGCCGCCACATCCCCGGCGCGATTCCCGTGGTGCTCACCGCCGGCGTGAGCGGCGACTTCGCGCGCGGCTGGTTCGTCAACGCGCGCCTGCGTCGCTTCGGGCGCTATCCCTTGATCGAGGACGACTCAGTGTCTTCCGAAGGCTCGACCCTGGTGAACTTGCGCGTGGGTCGACGCTGGTCGCGATGGACGGCGACCCTGGATTTGCTCAATGCCTTGAACAGTCGCGATCACGACATCGATTACTTCTATGCCTCGCGCCTGCCCGGAGAACCGGCCGAAGGCATCGATGACATTCACTTTCACGCTTTGGAGCCGCGGGCAGCGCGGCTGTCGCTGAGCTACCGCTTCTAGCGTCGATCGCCGCCAGGGGCCGCATCCAGTCGCCGAGCGCTTGCGTAGAAGCGGCAGGGAGGAACCATGGCCAAGATCGAAATCAGCGGCACCGCCGCGCATCGTCACGGCGATCCACCGGAATGGCAGGCGGCGCGGGAACGCGAGATCGTCGCGGCGGCGCAAGGCGATCGCATGGCGTTCCAGCGCTTCTATCAACACACGCGCTCGCGCGTGGAAGCGTTTCTGTGGCGACGCTTGCGCGATCCGCAAGATGTCGCGGAGACCTTGAACGACACCTACCGCCAGGCCTGGCGCTTCGCCCATCGCTACGACCCGACGCGCGCGAGCATCGTCGGTTGGTTGGTGGCGCTGGCGCGTTCGCAGGCGATCGATCGCTTTCGTCAGCGCACGGTGCTGGCGCAGTACGAGTCCGATTTCGACGAGCAAGCCCCGCACGGTCTCGACGCGCCCGAACTCGACCCCGCGCTGACCGTCGACCGCGCGCAGCACACCTCGGCCTTGGGTCGCGCGCTCGAATACCTGACCACGCGCGGTCGCCGCGCGGTGAAGCTCGCCGTGGTCGAGCAGTTCACCCACACCGAAGTGGCCGAGGCCACGGGCGAACCGCTGGGCACCGTCAAGAGCCGAATCCGCCGCGCGCTGCTGGTCGTGCGCGAACGCTTGCACAGCTGGGGCATTCACGGCACGCATTGAGGCAGACAAGCCCGCGGGGTCGGCTTAGACTGCGCGCGGGAGGTGCTCCATGCGGATCGGAATCATTGGCGCCACGGGCATGCTCGGCCATCACGCGGCGATCGCCGCGCAGGCGGCCGGGCACGAGGTCGTGGTCCTGCATCGCGCCAGCTCACGGTTGGACAACCTCGCGGGCTTGAAATACACCGCCCGCGTGGCCGATCTCGATCTGCCCACCAGCCTGCTGCCGGCGCTGCGTCAGCTCGACGGCATCATCAACGCCGCCGCCTACTACCCCACCGTGCCCAAGCCTTGGCGCGCGGAAGTGGCGCACGCGCTGGCGCAGATGAATCACTTCTACGATGCCTGCGCGCAGGCGCAGGTGCCGCGCATCGTGTACCTCGGTGGCTCGATCGCGCTAACGCGTCATCCCAAGCAACTGCCCGGCGACGAGACCCTGGTCAGTCCGCGCGAGCCCGACGACAAAACGCCCTACGTGCAAGTGAAATGGGCGCTCGATCGCCTGGCCTATGAACGCGCCATGCAAGGCCTGCCGATCGTGATCGGCATTCCGACCATGAGCTTCGGCGAGCACGATCACGGGCCGACCACGGGCCGCTTCATCGTCGAGATCGCGCGGCGCGCCATGCCGGCCTATGTGCCCGGCAAGCGCAACGCGGTCTATGCCGGCGATGCCGGTCATGGCCTGATCGCCTGCTTGGAACGCGGACGTGTCGGCGAGCGTTATCTGCTCACCGGCGAGAACATCGAGATGGCCGATCTGGTCGCGCGCATCGCGACCATCGCCGGCGTGCCCGCGCCGCGCGCCGTGCCCCTGGCCGTGGCGCGCGCGGCGGCGGCGCTGCAGGAAGTGCGCTATCACCTCATGGGCGGGGCGCCGCCGAAGTTGTCGGCGACGGGCATCGCGGTCATGGCCTCGGGTCAGTTCCTCGACGGCGCCAAGGCCGCGCGCGAACTCGACTATCGGCCACGCGTGTCGCTCGACGACGCGATCGGACGCGCGCTGGCCTGGTTTCGCGCCAACGGTTACGTCAACTGAAGTCGATCGGATCGGGCAGCACCGGCAACCCGTCCATTGATAAGATGCTCGGGCACCTTGCAGAAGGTTTCGAGCCATGTTCCAGGTTGTTCCCGCGTTCGCCGTGCCCTTCGTCGAGGCCGCGTTACCCCAGTGCGAGGGTTTGAATCGCGAGTTGCGCGAGCTGTTCCTGGCGCGCGAGGCCGATGGCGAACGCTGGCGCAATCCCGCGACGTCGATGCGCATCAACCCCGGTTTGTTCGAGAGCGAGTTCAATCTCTTCGCTTGGCCCGAGGCCTGCGTCGAGCGCCTGCGCGAGTTCTGCTGGGGCTCGCTATCGCGCGCGATCGCGCAGCTGTCGGGCTACAGCGCCGCCGACATGCAGCAGCTTCGCATCCACTCGCACACGTGGTTTCACATCACGCGGCGCGGGGGCTTTTTCGGCTTGCACAATCACCCCATGGCGTCGTGGTCGGGCGTGTATTGCGTGTCCAGCGGTCAGCACGACGCGGACAAGCCCGACTCGGGCGCGCTGCATTTTCTCAATCCGAATCAGTTGGCCAATATGTTCGTCGATCCGGCCAACACGCGCATTCGCGCGCCGTATAACATGAACGGCAAGATCTATCGTTTTCAGCCGGGGCAATTGGTGCTGTTTCCCTCGTGGGTCAACCACGAGGTGCTGCCGTTCTTCGGCGAGGGCGAGCGCATCACCGTGGCCTTCAACACCTGGTACGCGCTCAATGACGAAGGCGCGCGAGGACCGTACGGATGAACATCGACATCGCCACGCAAGGGCAATACTTCGTCGGCTGGGGCACGTTGGCCCTGATCAACGCGGGCCTGGCGCAATCGAAGCAGCGCTCGGGGTTTTGGTGGTTTCTGTTTTCCTTGCTGCTGGGCCCGGTGGCGACGTTCTTGATCGTGTTCATGGATAAGCCCGCGAGCCCGAGCACGTGACCGACGTTCTTACCGCCACGCGTCGCGGCACCGTCGATGGTCGGCCGCTCGCAATCTACGATGGTCTCGTGCCGCTGGCCGACATGACACGCTACGCCGAGATCCTGCATCGCGCGCCCTTCACCCGCACCGAAACCGCGCGGCCCGACACCGCCGAGCATCGTCACTGGGTCAACGAGATGGCCGTCGCCGGCCTGCCGCATCTGCCGTTGTGGCACGCGACCGAGCGCGCGCTGCGCGATTTCTCGCCCGAGCGTCGCTACAAGCCGTATCGCGCCTACACCAACCACGCGGCCTTCGGCGACATGTTGTTCACCCACACCGATTGCCTGCCCGAATCCGATGAGCTGACCGCGCTGTGGTTTCTGTGCGATCGCTGGGACATCGAATGGGGCGGCGAAACCGTGTTCTTCGACGCCACGGGCGACGCGGTCTTCTGCGCCTCGCCGCGGCCCGGGCGCCTCGTCGTGTTTCATGGCGCCATCGTGCATGCGGGACGGCCGCCCAATCGCGTTTACTACGGACCGCGGTACACGTTCGCGTTGAAGCTCGAGCGCGCGTGACGCGACGCAAGGCTTGCGCTAGCGTGTCGACGGAGTTTCGTCGGGGGCAGACCGCGAAGCGCGCCGCGTTCGGCGCCCAGTCCACGGGGAGAGAGACATGGTTTCAGTCCTGATCCGGATCGCGCTGCTGCTGTCGGCATTGGCATTGATCGATGGCGCGCACGCGCTCGACGGCTCGGCCAAGACCACGGCGTCGAAGAATCCCATCAGCGCGGCGCCATCCGATTCCGCGCGCGCGCTGATCGATCGCATCGAACAGACCATGGCCGCCGGCGATGCCAGCGTGCTCGATGACGCGTTTTCGCCCGAGGCCCTGGTCAACAAGGCCGTGCGCGATCTCGACGCCACGGAAGCCACCGTCGCCGGTTTCGTTCGCGGCGCGCTGCAGGAGATGAGCCGTCATCCCGGCATTGGCACGCAATTCCTGGAAAACATGGCCGCGAGCGACCACGAACCGATCGCGCGCTTCAAGCGCACGCGCCTGGTCGAGACCGCGCCCGACGTGTTCGCCGCGACCTATCGCGTGCTGATGCGCGATGACATGTGCAACTACATTGAACTGGAATTCGTGCGCCGCGAAGGTCGTTGGGTCATCGACGATCTGTTCGACTACGCCTCGGCCGATCGCCGCAGCGAGTTCATGCGGCGCACCTTGACCAGTGCCATGGCCGATCTCAATCGGCCAGCGCTGATGCGACTGATCGACGGCCGCGACTTCAAGACCGAATCGGCGGCCGTCAAAGCCTTCACCGCCGCCGCGCGCGCCCAAGGTGACCCGAAGGAAATCATGCGCCTGTTCGAGGCCATGCCCGAGAATTTTCAGCGCGAACCCTTGCTGCTGGCGATGTACTGCACCACCGCCAGCCGCGTTGACGACGCGACCTATCGCCGCGCCCTCGAACGGATGCTCGCCACGCTCGACGACCCCAAGGCCCTGCCCCTGATGCGCATCGACGCGCACACGCTGGCCGGCGACTTCGACCAAGCCCGCGCCGCCACGCGCACCCTCGAAAATCTGGTCAACGATCCGGGCTACATGAGCTACATGCGCGGCTCGCTGTACATCATGCAGAACAAGAAAGACCTCGCCACCACCGAATTCGAACACGCCATCGCGGGCGACCCGACCTTGTCCGGTTCCTATTGGGTCCTCGTGCAATGGGCACTCGACGCCAAGGACTATGATCGCGTCGCCCACCTGCTGACCCAGATCGAAACCCACACCGGCCTCGCCGTCGGCGATCTGAGCACCACCGCGGCCTACGCGGGGTTCGTGGCGTCGCCGCAGTACAAGGCCTGGGCGGCATCACGCTGAATGCTCGGGCGCGCCGGGCGACATTGAGGTCGCGCGGCGCGCCGAACTACCGAACGCGTTGAGCCTGAAAGCTCACATGGGCTCGGCCGCACCGTCCGACTATTGGCACATCGGCGCGCGTAGTTGCATGTCGATCATCGTCGGCTGCCCAGGATCTTCGGGTCGACAGACGATGTCACCCTGACAGGTGCCCTGGCGGATGCACTCGCAGGTGATGTTCACCTTGAGCTGGTCCTGGGAGAGATTGCCCAGCGCATAGATCGTCGTGCCGGCCGCGTCGGTCATTTCGCACCAGGTAAGCGGGTAGTTGGGATCGCCGACGAAGACGTCTTGTTGTCCCAAGCTGGCGCCGGGATACGACGTGGTTTGTCCGGCCGCCATGAAGCCCGCGAAGTTGGTCGGGATGGTGTAGAGGTAGGTATAGCAATTGTCCTTCTCGCACGGATACATGCTGGGCTCGTGTCCATTTTCGACGTGCAAGAGGAAGTTGTGCGTCGGGCCGTTACCCGAGTAGTGAAAGACGCGTCCTGTCCACAGGTCGATGACCAGCTCGGCCCGCGCCGCATCGACTAGAACCAAGAACAAGAAACCCACCGCGGCCAGTCGGCCGATCCATGACTGCATGTCGTTCTCCAAAAGTCGTTCGAGAAGAATCTGGCGCCCCGATGCTTGGGGCGGCCGCAGTATTCGAAGTCGGCGAGTGAGGCTCCAGCGTTATCGAGGGAAGAAATAGGGAAGCTTCCATGAGTGCGCCTCGACTAAGGCATGAGACCCGAAGGCAACGGCCTTCAAGCATCGCGACCGAACGCCCGCGAGCGCCGCGCAAATACCATTTGCTGCCCCGCACCATTTGTGCTTAATTCGAGACGGGGAGGCGGCGGGCGGACTTCGATTCGTCCGGTGCCCCTCGTTTCGGCCGGAACATCGCGAGATCGCGCTCGAGCGCGGCCGTCGGCGGAAACGAGGGGACGGTCGCGCGCGTCCGCCGGCTCCGCCAGTCGCAATCGAAAGCCACGAGGCGAGGCCGGCAGCAATGGGTAGCGATGCGCAAACGGGTCTGTACGACCCCCGATTCGAACGCGACAGCTGCGGGTTCGGGCTGATCGCGAATCTCGACAACCAGCCGTCGCGCTGGCTGGTCGACACGGCGCTCACCGCGCTGGCGAATCTGGCGCATCGCGGCGCGGTAGGCGCCGATAATCTTTCGGGCGACGGCTGTGGCCTCTTGATCCTGCGTCCGGAGAAATTCCTGCGCGCCGCCGCCGATGCCGCGGGCATTCGCTTGGGTCCCGTGTTTTCCGCAGGCAATGTCTTTTTGCCGCACGATTCGGCGCAGGCTGATCGCGCGCGCGCGGTGCTGACCGCCGAACTCGAACGCCTGGAAGTGCGCGTGGCCGGCTGGCGCGTGGTCCCCACCGACGTCAATGCCTGCGGCGAGATCGCGCGACGCACGATGCCCGCGATCGAGCAGGTCTTCGTCTGTCCGGCCGCGTCGATGGACATGACCAGTTTCAATCGCGCGCTGTATCTGGCGCGCCGTCGCGCCGAGCAGGCGCTGACCGATGTGCCCGAGTTCTACGTGGTCACGCTCTCGGCCTGGACGCTGGGCTACAAGGGCATGATGCTGCCGGCGGCGCTGACGCAGTTCTATCCCGATCTCGCGCGGCCGGAAATGCAAAGCGCGGCGGTGATGTTCCATCAGCGCTTCTCGACCAACACCGCGCCGGCGTGGAAACTCGCGCAGCCGTTCCGCCTGCTCGCGCACAACGGCGAGATCAACACCATCGAGGGCAATCGGCGCTGGGCGCTGGCGCGTGGGCAGAAGTGGCGTTCGCCGGCCTTGGATTTCCGGGAGTTGAAGCCTCTGGTGTCGATGAGCGGCTCGGATTCGCAGTCGCTCGACAATATGGTCGAAGTGCTGCTGGCCGGCGGTCTCGACGTGCTCGCCGCCATGCGCGTGCTGATTCCGCCGGCGACGCAATCGCTCGAGCACAAGGACGCCGACCTCGCGGCGTTTTACGAGTACTACAGCCTCAATCAAGACGTGTGGGACGGCCCCGCCGGCATCGTGCTGTGCGATGGCCGCTACGCCGGCTGCACGCTCGACCGCAACGGCCTGCGCCCCGCGCGCTGGGTGCTGACCGAAGATCGCCATCTGACCATCGCGAGCGAAGTTGGCACCTGGAACTACCGGCCCGAAGACATCGTCGCCAAGGGCAAGCTCGGCCCGGGTGAGATGATCGCGGTGGATTTGTATTCGGGCGAGTTCCTCGACAACGAGGCGATCGATCGCATCAACCGCGCGCGCGCGCCATTCAAGCGCTGGTTGAAGCAGGGCGTGAAGCATTTGGTCGCGGACTTGATCGATCCCTCGCTCGCGGCCGAACCCTTCGACGCGACCACGCTGGCGCGCTTCCAAAAACTATTCAACCTCACGCGCGAGGAACGCGAAAGCGTGCTGCGCGTCCTCGCCGAGACCGAGCAGGAAGCCACGGGCTCGATGGGCGATGACACGCCCATGGCCGCGCTCTCGGGCAAGGTGCGCTCGCTGTACGACTATTTCCGTCAGGCCTTCGCGCAAGTCACCAATCCGCCGATCGATCCGCTGCGCGAGCAGTGCGTGATGTCGCTGTCGACCAATATCGGGCGCGAAGGCAATCTGTTCGAGCTCGGCCCCGAGAACGCGCGCACGGTGATGATCAACTCGCCGATCCTGTCGCAGCGCAAGCTCCGGCAGTTGCTGGCGATGGAGGAATTCGCCTCGGCCAACGTGCTGGTGCATCTGTATCAGCGGCCCGACGAGGACCTCGCGACCGCGCTCGACCGTCTGTGCGCGGAAGTCGAACAGGCCGTGCGCGAAGGCGCGGTGATCGTGCTGCTGTCCGATCGGTATCCCGAACCGGGACGTTTGCCGGTGCACGCGCTGCTCGCCACGGGCGCCGTGCACGCGCATCTGGTGCGCATCGGCTTGCGCTGCGATTGCAATCTGCTGGTCGAGACCGGCACGGCGCGCGATCCGCATCACTTCGCCTGCCTGATCGGCTTTGGCGCGACGGCGGTGTATCCGTTCCTGGCATATCAGACCTTGTTCGATCTCGGCCGCAGCAAGATCGTCAAGGGCAAGCACGGCAGCGAGCGCGCGGAGCTGGGCCGCAGTTTCCGTCGTGGCATCAAGAAGGGCCTGCTCAAGATCATTTCGAAGATGGGCATCAGCACCATCGGCAGTTATCGCGGCGCGCAATTGTTCGAGGCCGTGGGTCTGGGTCATGACGTGATCGAGCGCTGCTTCCCCGACACGCCATCGCGAATCGGCGGCGCTAGCCTCGCCGATCTCGAAGCCGACGCGCGTTATCTGCACGATCGCGCCTGGAACGAAGCCGAGCCGCTGGAACAAGGCGGTCTGCTGCGTTACGTCGTGGGCGGCGAGTACCACATGTACAACCCCGACGTGATCGCGAGCCTGCAGTTGTCGGTGCGCACGGGGGATTTCAGCGACTACGAGGTCTACGCGCGTCACGTCGATACGCGTCCGCCCTCGACGCTGCGCGATCTGCTCGCGCTTCGGAGGGATCTTCAGCCGATTCCCCTCGATGACGTCGAACCGATCGACGCCATCTTGCCGAGGTTCGATTCGGCCGGAATGAGTCTGGGCGCGCTGTCGCCCGAGGCGCACGAAGCGCTGGCGATTGCGATGAATCGCTTGGGCGCGCGATCGAACTCCGGCGAAGGCGGTGAGGATCCCGCGCGTTACGGCACGGAGAAGTCCTCCAAGATCAAGCAAGTCGCTTCCGGCCGTTTCGGCGTGACGCCGGAATATTTGATCAATGCCGACGTGCTGCAGATCAAGATCGCGCAAGGCGCCAAGCCCGGCGAAGGCGGTCAGTTGCCCGGGCATAAGGTCAATGAGTTGATCGCGCGCCTGCGTTTCGCGCGGCCGGGCATTGGTCTGATCTCGCCGCCGCCACATCACGACATCTATTCGATCGAGGATCTGGCCGAGCTGATCTTCGATCTGAAGGAGATCAATCCCAAGGCCCTGGTCTCGGTGAAACTCGTCTCGCACGCCGGCATCGGCACGATCGCGGCGGGCGTGGTGAAGGCCTACGCGGATCTGATCACGGTCTCGGGCTATGACGGTGGCACGGGTGCTTCGCCGGTGAGTTCGATCAAGTACGCGGGCACGCCGTGGGAGTTGGGACTTAGCGAAGTGCAGCAGACACTGCGCATCAACAATCTGCGCCAGAAGGTGCGGTTGCAAGTCGATGGTGGCTTGAAGACCGGGCTCGACGTGATCAAGGGCGCGATTCTCGGCGCCGAGAGTTTTGGTTTTGGCACCGGGCCGATGGTGGCGTTGGGCTGCAAGTACTTGCGCATCTGCCATTTGAACAACTGCGCCACCGGCGTGGCGACGCAAGATCAACGCCTGCGCGAGGCGCACTTCATCGGCCTGCCCGAGATGGCGATGAACTATTTCCGCCACATCGCCGAGGACGTGCGTCGACATCTGGCGCGCCTGGGCGTGCGCAAGCTCGAGGACGTGATCGGTCGCACCGATCTGCTCGAACAACTGCCCGGCGTCACCGACAAGCAACGCGGCCTCGATCTGGCGCCGATTCTGTCGGCCGCGGGCCTGGTCAGCGACGCGGCGCAGTTCTGCGTCGACGAACGCAATCGGCCGCGCGACCCGGGCCTGCTGGCGCAACGCATGTCGGCCGAGATGCGCTACGCCATCGAAGGCCAGCACGGCGGCGAGTTTCACTACGAGATCACCAATCGCAATCGCGCCATCGGCGCGCGCGTGTCGGGCGACATCGCGCGGCTGCACGGCAACTACGGCATGCGCGACAAGCCGGTGATCGCGCGCTTTCGCGGCAACGCCGGGCAGAGCTTCGGCGCGTGGACCGCGGGCGGTTTGCACTTGTATCTGGAAGGCGATGCCAACGACTACGTCGGCAAGGGCATGGCCGACGGCAAGATCGTGCTCAAGCCGCCGCGCGAGGCACGTTACGTCGCGCGCGAGACGCCGATCATGGGCAACACGTGTCTCTACGGCGCCACCGGTGGCGAACTCTACGCGGCCGGCCGCGCGGGCGAGCGCTTCGCCGTGCGCAATTCCGGCGTGACCGCCGTGATCGAAGGCGCGGGCGATCATTGCTGCGAGTACATGACTGGCGGCGTGGTCGTGGTGCTGGGCCGCACGGGCATTAATTTCGGCGCGGGCTTCACCGGCGGTTTGGCGTATGTGCTCGACATGGATCGCGATTTCGTCGATCGCTACAACCACGAGCTGATCGACATCCTGCGCATCAGCCCCGAGGGTATGGAGCATCATCAACAACACCTGCGCAATTTGATCTCGGCGCACGTGCGCGAGACCGAATCGGCCTGGGGCCAGCGCTTGCTCGGCGAGTTCCGCGATTTCGCCGGCAAGTTCTGGCTGGTCAAGCCCAAGGCCGCGAGCCTGGAATCCCTGGTCGACGCGCTGCGGAGAGCGGCATGAGCCAGAAGCCGTTCCAGTTTCTCGACGTGCCGCGGCGCATGCCGCGCGAATTGCCGGTGGAAGTCCGCGTGCTCGGCTGGTCGGAGATCTACGGCGCGTTCGAGCCACCGCAAGCCAAGGAACAAGCCGAGCGCTGCCTCGATTGCGGCAATCCGTATTGCGAGTGGAAGTGTCCGGTGCACAACCACATTCCGAGCTGGTTGAAGCTGGTCGAGGAAGGGCGGTTGTTCGAGGCCGCCGAACTGTGCCACGAGACCAATCCGCTGCCCGAGATTTGCGGCCGCGTCTGCCCGCAGGATCGTTTGTGCGAAGGCGCGTGCACGCTCAACACCGGCTTCGAGGCCGTGACCATCGGCGCCACCGAGAAGTACATCGTCGACGAAGCGTTTCGCCAAGGTTGGCGCCCCGATCTGTCGCGCGTGCGCGCCACGGGCAAGCGCGTCGCGGTGATCGGCGCGGGGCCGGCGGGTTTGGCTTGCGCCGATCAACTCGCGCGCGCGGGCGTCGCCGCGCATGTGTATGACCGTTACGAGGAAATTGGCGGGTTGCTGACCTTCGGCATTCCGCCGTTCAAGCTCGAGAAGCACGTCATCGCCACGCGGCGCGCCGTGCTCGAGCACATGGGCGTGCGCTTTCATCTGGGCGTCGAAGTCGGCACCGATGTGTCGTTCGACCAATTGCTCGGCGAGTACGACGCGGTGTTCGTGGGTCTCGGTGCGTATCGCTATGTCGATGGTGCGCTGCCGGGTCAGGAACTGCCGGGCGTCGTGCCGGCCCTGCCCTTCCTGGTGCGTAACGCGCGCGAGGTGTTGGGCACGTCATCGAATGGATCGGCGCGCATCGCGGGCTGGGCGCATGCGGCGCCAAGCATCGACCTCACCGGCAAGCGCGTGATCGTGCTCGGCGGTGGCGATACCGGCATGGATTGCGTGCGCACTTCGATTCGTCGCGGCGCGGCCAGCGTGACCTGCGTGTATCGCCGCGGCGAAAGCGACATGCCCGGCTCGCGCCGCGAAGTGAAGAACGCGCGCGACGAAGGCGTGCACTTTCTCTTCAACCGCAGCCCGCTCGCGATCGAGGGCCAAACTCACGTCAGCGGCGTGCGCGTGGTCGAGACCCGCCCCGGCGCGCCCGACGCGCGCGGTCGCCGCGCGCCCGAACCCGTGCCCGGCAGCGAGACCGTGCTGCCCGCCGATGTGGTGCTGATCGCGTTCGGCTTTCAACCGAGTCCACCGACATGGCTCGCGCAAGCGGGCGTGACGCTCGAAGCGAATGGCTTGGTCAGCACGCCGCGCGAAGGTCTCGGCGCGTTCCGCACCTCGCATCCCAAGATCTACGCGGGCGGCGACATGGTGCGCGGCGCCGATCTCGTGGTGACCGCGGTGGCCGATGGGCGCGACGCGGGCCGGGCGATCGCGCGGGAGTTGGCCAAGCGCGCGTGAGTCTTGGCGCGGCCGCGATAGCGCGCCGCGCTCAGCCGCGCGTGCGCACCACGCGCGTGCGCGACAACGAGTCGTGCCAGCCGCGGTCGCCGAAGAACGAAAACGCCTCGAAGGGAATGAAGCGGCACAGCGTGCGCTTGAGCACATCGAGCATGCCGGGCGCGCGGCCGTCCTCGGTGATCACGCGCGTGCCGCAGATGAACTTGCCCGGCGTGCGCGCCAGCAGCCCTTCGAAGATCTGGTAATAGGCCAGCAACACGATGACGGCGACCAGCAGCGAGAATCGCTGCAGATACTCGATGACACTTGGACCGCCGATCAAGGCCGCGAGAAAGCTCACGACGAAGACGAGCACGTAGTAGCACACGTAGTCGATGAGCACGGTGCCGAAGCGCTGGCCCTTGCCGGCATCGGTCAGGGCGCGCGGGTCCTCGCGTTGGGCGAGCTTGGCGGCGGGCGCGGCGTAGGGATTCTGGGGCTCGTTCACGAAGGACTCCGGGAATCGGTTCAGTAGGTCAACGTGCGTTGACGCGAGGGTCGAACGCGTCGATACGGACACTCGTGTCTGGGTTCGATGGCGAAGCCGACGAGCGAGCTTCCGGCGATTAGGTGTCGACGCGTTTTACCCCATTCGACCCACGACGGCCACCGCTACAGGATGGCGATGAAGCCCAGGCCCCCGATCGCGGCCACGATCAGGACGATGGCCAGCCCCTTGCGCCACCGTTCGGCGCGATACTCGCCGGCCAGTTCGCGCCGCATCGAGGACTCGTCGCGATGCGGCATCGACGCGGAAGGCGTCACGGTGACGCCGCCCAGCTCGCGCAGCTGACGGATAAACAGTAGCTGGCGCGTGTCATCGGCGAATGCGCTTTGCGGAATCAAAATGTCGGGGCGATAGCTCAAGCGCAGCAACAAGCCATGGCGCATCACCGTGATGTCGCGCACGGCGCCCCAGGGAATCGATGCCTCGCGCGCGCCTTCGCGATAGACGATGCCGTCGGCGTCGTAACTCAATTCGCGCGACACCGCGAAACCGTCTGGCGCATGCGTGCGCGCCAACCACCACCACATGATCGCGATCAAGACACCGATTGGCATCAAGAAGGCAAGGCCAAAAACCAGCACGGAGAGCCACATTTCGCCGCCGGTAAACCCCAGCGATACGACCAAGGACACGGCCAGGGACGTCAAGACGGCATAGGCCGCCGGCGCCAGTACCCTAATCAAGACGAAGGCGGCGCTGAGATAGGCCAAATGGACAGGATCGCTGAACACCAGGCGTAGCAGATCCCAGCGCGAGACCTGGTAGCGCAAGGGCACCATCGGCGCCGTCGCCGCGATGTCCGATCGTGGCGTGACCGTCGTGAGGGTCATGGTCGCACTGCTCCTTGGTCGTGGCGCGGTATCAAGCATAACGCCGCGCGGTGATAGCGACGAACGCTAGACGAAGGCTAGGCCACCGCGCGCAGCGCCTCGACCATGGCCAGTTCCAATCCTCCCGGCGTCGCGGTGACTCGCGCCAGGGCGTCGCCCGACCAATCGCGCACGAGTTGGCCTTCGTGCAGCAGTAGCGCGCGCGTGATGAAGCGTTCGGCCACGTCGAGCGCGTGCGTGGCCAACAACACGGCCGCGCCGTCCTCGGTGACGCGACGCGCGAGTTCGCGCTTGAGTTCGTAGGCCGACAAGGGATCGAGGCCGTTCAAGGGTTCGTCGAGCAGCAGCAACGGCGGATCGCCGATCAGGCCGCACAGCACCGCGAGTTTCTGACGCGTGCCGAGCGAGTACGCGGCGACCGGTTCATCGAACCACCGCGTGAAGCGCAAGGCTTCGGCCAAGGCGAGCAGCGAGGGTGCGATGCCCGGCAGCTCGCGCGCGCTGGCGAACAGTTCCAGCACTTGCCGACCGGTGAGTGCCTCCGGCAGAGCCACGGGGTCGACGGCGTAGCCGAGACGCGTCTTGGCCGCGACGACGTCGTGGCGCAGATCGATGCCATCAATCACGATCGCGCCAGCGCGTGCTGGTATCAGGCCACCGATCGAACGCATCAGCGTGGTCTTGCCCGAACCGTTTGGACCGATCAGACCGACGAATTCGCCCGGCATCAGGCGCAGGTCGATGGCGCGCAGCACTTCGCGTTCGCCATAGCGCTGATCGAGCGCGTGGAGGTGCAGTCGAGGCGTCATGGTGTTCTCCGCGCGCGCAGCCATTGTCGGGGAATTTCGATCAGCAAAACGAGTGGCGCAAGCAGCGGTTGCGCCGACGCCAGGCCCGCGCACAGCACGCCGACCGTGATGAGATAGCGTTTGGCGTGCTCGGGTGCATGCCAATACGCGAGCGCCGCGGCGAGACGCAGCGCATTCCACAGCGCGAGCATGGACGCCAACGCGATCGCCACCATCGCCTGCATGCCCATCACCCGCAACAACAGACCGAGCAGCAGCGCATGCGCGACGATGACCAACATCGGATAGCGCGACACCGCGCCTCGTCGCACGCGCGCTGACAGCGGCAAGGCCTGCGTCAACAAGGCGAGCCGCGGCATCATCGTCAAGGCGCCCGTGAGCAAGGCCTGTCCGGCCACGGCGACGATGAAGGTCGCGATCAAGCCGATGCCTTGTCGCCACGGCGTGCCCATCGGCACGGCCAGGCACAGCAGACCGACGAAGGGGATGGCGCGTCCGCCGACCCACTGCGCGCGCGCGGCCACGCGCTGCCAGCGCACGGCGTGCAGCAGGCCGGGATGTTCGAGCCTCGTCGCGAGGCCAGCCCAAGCTTGCGCGCGCGGATGGCGCGCACGAGGAACCGGTGTGTCCAAGGCGACTCGCCAGATCGCGCGGCGCGTAACGCCCAAGGCCACCGCGATGGCCAGCGCGAACGCGCCGATATCGACGGCGAGTACCGCGCGATACGCCGGCGCGCGCCACGCGATGCTGGTCAATATCAGCGCGATCGCCGCGATCACGATCACGCCACGCGCCACGATCAAGCGATCGAAGGCGCGTCGATGTTGTCGCGGCGCGATTGGCAAGGCCGCCCAAGGGCCGCGCTCGCATTCGCGCCGCCAGCGCAGGCCCTGCCGAAACGTGGCGGCGGCGACCGCGAGCGCGCACGCGACCATCACGGGCACGCGATACTGATCGAGCGCGATCGCGAGTTCGGGCCAGCGTCGCCAAAGCCGGGGTCCCACGACCGCGCCGAGCAAGGCCAGCACGCCCAGGCCCGCGAACATCTGCAGCGCCAGCTCGCCGCCGCGCGCGCGCCAATGACGCCAGGCATTGCCCAGTCGCCATGCGCGCGCGAGCAGGCCCGGATGCAGCCTCGAGTAGTGAATCGGTGTCCCCATGACGGCCATCGACCGTCATTGTGATGCCGGGTTCCATGGCCATGACTTCCGGCCAGGGCGCGACCTCGCGCGCGGCATCGTCCGACGCGCGTGTTTTCGTGACGGTCCCGGGCGCGGCTCGGCGCGACGGCGCGCGCGGGAGCGCCGCGGCATTCGACGGGTTCGCGCCCTCGACGCGACGGCGCGAAGACGCCTCGCACGCCCCCCGAGCGTCCGCGCATGAAAGCGATTTTTCCCCGCGCGCCACGCCGATTCGCGACCAACTTGGCGGCCCTCGACCACGTCGACCCCGCGCGCGAATGCCTTCGCCGCGACGCACCACCGCGGCCCCGCGCAAGCTGTCCGGGCAGGTTCCCGGACAAGAGTCGACGCGCCGGCCGCTGCTAGACTGATCGCTCGTTTGCCAGCCGCGCGAGTCAGCCCATGTCCACGCCGCAAGTCGATCTGAACTACACCCTGGATGACAAATACACGCGTCAGGAAGGACGCATCTACTTGTCGGGCGTGCAAGCCCTGGTGCGTCTGCCGATCATGCAGGCGCTGCGCGATCGCGCGGCGCAAGTGCGCACGGCGGGTTTCATCTCCGGCTATCGCGGTTCGCCGCTGGGTGGCCTGGATCAGGCGCTGTGGAAGGCGCGCAAGCACCTCAAGCAGTACGACGTCGAGTTCACGCCCGGCCTCAACGAAGACTTGGCCGCGACCATGGTGTGGGGTTCGCAGCAGGCCAACCTCTTCCCCGGCGCCAAGTTCGAGGGCGTGTACTCGATGTGGTACGGCAAGGGCCCGGGTGTCGATCGCTGCGGCGACGTGTTCAAGCACGGCAATGCCGCGGGCACTTCGCGCCTGGGTGGCGTGCTGGTGCTGGCGGGTGACGATCATGCATGTCGCTCGTCGACGCTGCCGCACGGGTCCGAGCACGAGTTCGTGTCCGCCCTGATGCCGGTGCTCAATCCGGCCGGCGTGCAGGACATTCTCGACATGGGCATTCTCGGGTGGGCGATGAGTCGCTTCACCGGGCGCTGGGTCGGCTTCAAGACCATCGCCGAGACGGTGGAGTCCTCGGCCAGCGTCAACGTCAATCCGCATCAGCTCGACATCGTGCTGCCGACCGATTTCGAGATGCCGCCGGGCGGCCTCAACATCCGTTGGCCCGATCCGCCGCTCGATCAGGAAATGCGCTTGCATCAATACGCGATGCACGCGGCCATTGCGTTTGGCCGCGCCAATCGCCTGGACAAGATCATCTTCGACTCGCCGCGCGCGCGCCTGGGCATCGTGACCACGGGCAAGAGTTATCTCGACGTGCTGCAGGCGCTGGAATACCTAGGCATCGATCACAAGGCCGCGGCCGATATCGGCATTCGCGTGTACAAGGTCGGCATGACCTGGCCGCTCGAGCCGCAGGGCATTCGCGCCTTCGCGCGCGGGCTCGAGGACATCATCGTGGTCGAGGAAAAGCGCTCCTTCATCGAATCGCAGATGAAAGAGGCCATGTACAACTGGGAACACGCCACGCGTCCGTCGATCGTGGGCAAGTACGACGAGCAGGACAACTGGATTCTGCCGTCGACGTCGGAACTCACGCCCGCGCGCATCGCGCGCGTGATCGCCAAGCGCTTGGAGCGCTTCTTCACCAGCGACACCATTCAAGAACGCCTGAAGTGGATCGCGTCGAAGGAGAAGGAACTCGCCCTGCCGCGACCGAACTTCCCGCGCGCGGCGCACTACTGCTCGGGTTGTCCGCACAATTCCTCGACCGTGGTGCCCGAAGGCTCGCGCGCGCTCGGCGGCATCGGTTGCCACTACATGGTCACCTGGATGGATCGACGCACCGACACCTTCACCCAGATGGGTGGCGAAGGCGCGACGTGGTGCGGGCAAGCGCCGTTCACGCAGGAAAAGCACGTCTTCCAGAACCTGGGCGACGGCACGTATTTCCATTCCGGCTCGCTGGCGCTGCGTCAGGCGATCGCGGCCAAGGTCAATATCACTTACAAGATTCTGTACAACGACGCGGTGGCGATGACCGGCGGCCAGCCGGTCGACGGCACCTTGTCGGTGCCCGACATCGCGCATCAGGTGCGCGCCGAGGGCGTGAAGACTATCATCGTGATGAGCGATGACATCGACAAATGGTCGCAGCCGGAGATCTTCCCCGAAGGCGTGGAATTCATTCATCGCGACGAACTCGACGCCGTGCAAAAGCGTCTGCGCGAGACGTCGGGCGTGTCGGTGCTGATCTACGACCAGACTTGCGCGGCCGAGAAGCGTCGCCGTCGCAAGCGCAAGCTCATGCCCGACCCGGCCAAGCGCACCTTCATCAATTCCCTGGTGTGCGAAGGCTGCGGCGATTGCGGCGTCAAGTCGAACTGCGTGTCCGTGTTGCCGCTGGAAACTGAATTCGGGCGCAAGCGCGAAATCGATCAATCCAACTGCAACAAGGATTTCTCCTGCGTGAAGGGCTTCTGCCCGAGCTTCGTCACCATCGCCGGCGGTGGCTTGAAAAAGCGCAAGGGCTCGGGCGCGGCGGTCGATTTCTCGGCCACGCCCATGCCCACCCTGCCCGCGCTCGATCAGCCCTGGAACATTCTCGTCACCGGCATCGGCGGCACGGGCGTCGTCACCATCGGCGCCTTGCTCGGCATGGCCGCGCATCTCGAGGGCAAGGGCGGTTCGGTGCTGGATCAAACGGGTCTCGCGCAAAAGGGCGGCGCGGTCACCACGCACGTGCGCATCGCGCGTGATCCCAAGGACATTCACGCCGTGCGCATCGCCGCGGGCGAGGCTGACCTGGTGCTCGGCTGCGACATGGTGGTGGTCAACGACTACTGGGCGCTGTCGAAGATTCGCGCCGGCCGCACGCATTGCGTGTTGAACACGTATGAAGCGATGCCGGGCACTTTCCTGCGTCAGCCCGACATGAATTTCCCCGGTCGCGAGATCGTCGACGCCGTGCGCCTGGCCCTGGGCGGTCAGCAGCCCGAACTCGTCGCCGCCACCGACATCGCCAGCGCGCTGATGGGCGATTCCATCGCCACCAATCTCTTCATGCTCGGCTTTGCCTGGCAGAAGGGCGTGGTGCCGGTGAGCTTTGATGCGCTCATGCGCGCGATCGAACTCAACGACGCCGCCGTGGACATGAACAAGAAGGCCTTCGAATGGGGGCGCCTCGCCGCGCATGATCTGCCGCGCGTGATGGCCGCCGCGGGCTTGAGCGCCGAGAAGCCCGTGGCCCGCGCCGAAGCGCCCATCGACGACCGTCGTCTGTCGGAATCGCTCGACGAAATCATCGCGCGCCGCGTGCGCTTTCTCACCGACTACCAGAACGCCGCCTACGCCGAGCGCTATCGCGCCCTGGTCACGAAGGTGCGCGACGTCGAGCAACAACGCGTGCCCGGTCAGTCACGCCTGGCCGAGACCGTCGCGCGCTACGCCTTCAAGCTGATGGCCTACAAGGACGAGTACGAAGTCGCGCGCCTGTACACCCAGCCCGAGTTCATGCGCCAAGTGCGCGAGACCTTCGACGGCAACTACAAAGTGCGCTTCAACCTGGCCCCGCCGTTGCTCGCCGCGCGCGACGCCGACGGTCACCTGGTCAAGCGCGAATACGGCGCCTGGGTCTTCACCGCGTTCAAGCTGCTGGCGAAATTGAAGGGCCTCCGCGGCACCGCGCTCGACATCTTCGGCTACACCGCCGAACGCCGCTGGGAACGTCAGTTGATCGAGGACTATCGCGCCAGCCTCGACGAAGTGCTGACCGCGCTCGACGGCGACAACCACGCGCTCGCCGTGGAGATCGCCGCCATCCCCGAACAGATTCGCGGCTACGGCCACGTCAAGGAAGCGCACTGGGCCAAGGCCAAGGCGCAATGGGATGCCCTGATGCAACGTTGGCGCGCCACGCGCCTGGCGCGCGCGGAACGCGCCGCGGCGTGAGCTGACGCGCGAGCGGCGGGGCGCCGCTCGCGCGATCTTTGCGCGAGTCAGGGATACGGTGGTGGGACGACGACCGCGGCGCTGACGGGATCCCCGCGAGTCATCGAACGAGCTTGACCTCGCGACCGCGTGAGTCGAACACGCGGCGCCTCGAAGACTTCGCGCGACTCAACGACGCGGCACGCCCACCGCGCGATCGGACACGAAGGGATTGTTCACGCGCTCCGCGCCGAAGCTCGAGATCGGGCCATGCCCGGGCACGAAGCGCACGTCGTCGCCCAGCGGGAAGAGCTTGCCGCGAATCGCCGCGATCAGATCGGCATGATTGCCGCGTGGAAAATCCGTGCGGCCGATGCTGCCTTGAAAGATCACATCGCCGACCCAGGCCATGTGGGTCGGCGCGTGATGAAAGACGACGTGGCCCGGCGTGTGGCCCGGGCAATGCAGCACATCGAAGGTCTGCTCGCCCAGATGCACTTGATCGCCGTTCGCGAGCCAGCGCGTGGGTTCGAAGCGGCGCGCGGGCGGGAAGCCGTACATCTTGGCGATGTCGGGCAGATCATCGATCCAGAATTGATCATCGACGTGCGGGCCTTCGATCGGCAGCGCGAGGCGATCGGCCAGATCGCGCACGCCACTGACGTGATCGAGATGGCCGTGCGTGACCATGAGCTTGACCAGCTTCACGCCGCGACGCTCGACCGCGGCGAGCAGCCGCTCGATCTCGCCACCGGCATCGACCAAGGCGGCCTCGCGCGTGCGCTCGCACCAGACCAGGGAACAATTCTGCTGAAACGGCGTGACCGGCAGAATCTCGAACGACAACGACGCTTCGCTCACGCGCGCGACCTCATTCAAAACGGAACGACGCGCGCGCGCGATCGAATGCCGCGCGATATTGGCCGAACGCGGCGGTCTTGCCACCGTAAGTCAGCATGTACACGCAGGACTTGCCAACGCTGACCTCGACGCGCTCGGTCAGCTCGATCGTCATCCACGTCGACGTGACGTCGGCGATCATCGACGCGTGCTCGCCGAGCTTCGCGGGCTGAGGCTTGCCCAGCGTCGCCTCCATCTTGCGCTCGACATAGGCCTTGGTGCGATCGCTCAACCAAGCCTTCAACACCGTCTCGGCATCCGCGCCATCGTTGGGCTTGCGCCAAATGCACGTGACCTCGATCGCGGTGAACCCCTTCACCGGATCGCCCATCACCGCGCGCTCGCGAAAGCCTTGCTCCGCGGTCTCCGGCAAATCACTGGTGCCGACGTGCCATTCGGTGCGCCAGCCTTGGGGCCAGGTGATTTGGTAGGGGCGGGTCTTGGGGAAGAGGTCGGGGGCGTCGGGGGTTGTTGATGTTGGCCCCGAGGCAGCGGTCGAGGGCTGGGCGAGCACGGGCGTCATGGCTAGCACCAGCGCCAGGGCGATGAATCGGACGATCACGAACAGGCCTCGATGGAGACTAGAACGGTGCCGACAGTGTAGTTCAGAAGAGTGGCAGCGACGTCGAGGCAGGGCTTGTCCGCGGCGAGCGGGATTGAGGGGAGTGACATCGTCGTCAGCCGACGCGATGGCGCGTCGACTTCCGTCGAATGCTTTCTCGCACGCTGGCTCTAGCTGCGCGGTCTCTCCGGCGAAGGCGGCAAGTGACGCGTGCGCCAGCGGACAAACCGCGCGATGTCCGCGTCCTCGGGCGCCATGGCGTCGGCGTGAAGCAACTCGGCCCGATGGTCGGGCCGATACCACACCTCGCTTCGCGCGCCCGGCGCGACCACACGCAGGCGGCGAACGAGAGCGAGATCGAGCAGCTCGAAGCGCGTCACGCGCGCATCGAACAGCGTCTGGTCGAGTTGCACCCATATGGTCGTGTTCCAGTCGGGTCCTTCACGACCGCTGAGCATCTGGGTGCCTTCGCTGAAGATCGCCAGGCCGACGAGGCCGCGGCGCGCGCGCAGCAGGCCGCCGAACCCCGCGACGGCCAAGTGAGCCAAGGTCTGTCCCGATTCGCGCCAGTCGACCCGCCATCGGCCATCGATGAAAGTCAGCGCGCGCCGGTCGGCGCGCGCTGACAGCAATTCGATGCAACGTGGCGCGATGGTTGGCATGTCAGCGGGTGTAGTCAAACCACGCCTTCAAGGCGCCCGTGGCGGCCAGCGTATTGAAGTACATGTTCGACGTCGATGCCTTCAAGATGATTAAGGCCGGATCAGCACCATAGCGCTGCAAGGTCGCGGCGAACGGGCGGTAGTCGGTGAAGAATCGCGCGAGGGGACCACGGAAATACCACTTCAGGCTGTTACGCATCGAACTGGCGAAGATCGCGTTGGCCGGCGTCGCCGCTAGGAACCGGAATCTGCCGATCGACAGGATATAGCCCACTCGCCCCGTGGGCGCCATCACGGCGCCGGCGAAACGACCACCCTTGTACGCCTCGGACTCGACATCGACATTGCCCTGAATATCGAACAAGGATCGAATGCCGCTCGAGATGCCGAAGGATGCGCCATCGCCAAATCCGACGATCGAGTTGGTCACTTCGTCCGATCCCAGGAAGCCGATGACCTGGTCTCGGTCATAAACGAGATCGTTGGCCAACTGCGCGGCGCCGCCCTTGAAGCGAGACCACCACGAGTCTGGATCGTGCATCTCGTCGTTGAACGCGCGCGAGAAAGCGCCAGTCAGTGCGCCATTGGCGAACTTTCCGCCACTGAGCACGGAAGCCGTTCCGCCGACGAAAGCCGCGGCCGCGATCCGCTGGAAGTTCAGTCCGGAAGCGCCATCGCCAATCGCATCAATGCTCGGTGCGAATGCTTGGGTGAATCCCGCGCTCAAGAAACCGTGGCCGAACTTTCCGCCTTGCAGGGAACCCATGACTCCACCAGCCACGGCGTGCGCGAGCACCTTCGCGGCGAATTGCCCGGAAGTGAGCCCATTGGCCATGTATTTGCTGGGGTCGAGGCAAGCACTTCCAGCGCCGTTCGCGCTCGCGACTCCCTCAAAAGCGGATCCGATGCCGTAGAAGAGTCCCGCGCTGAAAGCCCCCCATAGACCGCCTTGCAAGCTGCCACTGGCGACAGCACCAGAGACGAAGCCAGTCGCCACGGTGCCCCAGAAGCCGGTGACTCCGAGGTACGGCGCGAAGATGGTGATGGCGAAGGCGACGATCGTGCGCCAGTACTTCTTGATGAAGTTGAGTCCCGAAGGATCAGTGAAGCTCAAGGGATTATTGAGCACGTAGGTGTAGCGATTCAGATTCTGGGCATTGTGAACTTCCTGCACCATTGGGTCGGGAGAGAGCATGCGACCCAGCGCGGCGTCATAGAGGCGGCCGTTCATGTGCACAATGCCCGCGAGATCGACGTGCTCGTGCCCGGTGAAGCCACGCGTCGTGTGCGCAGGCGTATAGGTCGATATCAGGCCCTGCCAGGCCATGGCGCCCTCGGCATCACGGCGACTACCGTGCGCGTCGAACGACAGGCGCTCGCGCACGACGCCGTTCTCGTCGACCAGGGTGTCGATGGAGCCCAAGTGGTCGGTGAAGGTGTATCGATACTCGCGCGTCGGCGTCGCGAGCGAACCCCGTTCGGTCAGGATCAAGAATCCGCCGATGTAGCGCTTACGCTCGGTTGCGCCATTGGGCGCGCTGATCCATTCGACGCCAGCAATGTAACGGGTGATGCTCGTGCCCGTGGCACGCTGATCCACGCGCAGATAGCGGGAACCTCCGGCATAGTGGAAACGCGTCACTTCCGTCGGATTGCTCTGAAGCCCAACGGCGATGCGATCGGCAAGCCCGTCGCTGCTGTAGCGGATGTAACGGTCCTTGGCCGTGCCAGTTGATTCGTCGGCGCTGATCTGATTACCGCTGGCGTCGTAGCCATAGGTGATGAAGGCGCCGCCGGCGAGGGCGCGTTGCGTCGCGGCGTGCGGACTCGCGGCACTGGAAGAGCCGCTGCCGGGAATGCCCAGACCACACCCGGCGCGTCCCGCATAGGTGTAACCGCGCGCGTTCTTCTCGCAAATATTGCCGAGCTTGTCGTAGCGCAAGGCCATGGTGTTGATCGGGCCCAGCCCATTGCCATTGATTCCGCGCACTTCGGCGTTGGTCAGGCGATTCAAGCGGTCGTAGCGGAAGCGCTCCTCGAGGTTCAGGCGCAGATCGCGACGCGCGAGCACGTCGCCGGCCGCGTCGAAGTCATAGGCTAGGTTCTGCAGATTGGCGGTTAGGCTGCCGCCTACTGCTTCACCGGACTGGATCGCGCTGAGTCTTCCGGTCGTGGCGTTGTAGATGCGTCGCTGAGTAAGACGCGCGTTGCCGTGTCGACGGTCCTCGGTCAACTGGCCGCGCGCGTCGGCGGCGAGGACTTCCCAGTAAATCAGGCTGGGATTGGCGGCGTCGCGCACGCGGCGCAGGAAGCCATGCGCGGAGTACATGTTCTCGATCGCGCCCTGGGTGATGTCGGTCGAGATCGCCACGCGACCGAGCGCGTCGTAGCTGGTCGCCGTCGCATAGGTCTCGGTGGGCATGCCTGGGGGCGTGATCTGGGTGGTGGTGCCGATGACACGGCCGAGACCATCATAGGATGTGGTCTGCTTGAAGGTATCGACGACACCATAGGTCTCGCCCGTGGTTTGACGCGTCTCGGTGCGCGCGATTAGGCCGAGTCCGTTGACGGCGGTGTCGTAGAGGCTTACCTGATGGCTTCGCGACGCGCCAGCGACGACGACGGGGAACACGGAGTCCCCGACGCGAATGGTCGCCTGGGTCGTGAGATCGCAGCTCCCGGCATCGGTGCGTTTGCGCCAGACGCGGCCAAGCGCATCGTAGTCGCTGATCTGAATGAAGCCTCGCGCATCGCGTGCGCATATTTGCTCGCCGATGGCGTTGTAGAAGTACGACACAGTGCCGGCGTCGGGGTCGATCTGCTGGGTTTTGCGACCCAGCGCGTCGAAGACGATGACATTGTCGACGGCGCCACGTCCGGCATCGCGCGTGATCTTGGTATTGAGATCGGCGCTGTTGTAGGTATACGTGGTCACTAGACCTTCGTTGTCGATCACGGTGGTCACCTTGCCGGTGACGTCTCGCGTCTCGGTCTGCTGCATGGTCACGCTGTCGACGGTGCCATTGCCGTCTTCGTCGCGTTGAAGCTGGGTCTGGGTGGTGGTGGTCAATCCCAAATAGCTCATGTGCGTGAGCGCGGGCGCACCGGCGGTGTGCTCGGGCAGAAAGATGTCCGTGGTCCGATCCAGCGCGTCGAAGGCCGTGCGCGTGGCCGCTTGGGTTGTTGGGCAGGGATTGGCCGCGGTCACTGTCGGCAGATTGCCGCTGACGCTCGCCGCGACGAAGGCGGGCTCGCTCACGCGGACCGAGCGGCCGCGGGTGTCGTAGACCGTGCACATGCCGATCCAGTCATTGCCGCTGTCGCCGTCGTAACGATTGAACGATTCGGTCAATGCGAGGAACTGACGACCGAGCTTGTCGAAGTAGGTCACGCCGCGGGTGCCGCCCTTGGTCCACGTCGTGACGCGGAAGGTCGCCCCCGAGGGACAAGACGCTTCTTGCGCGCCACTGTTCATGCCGGCGCACCAGTGGTACTCACTGGCGCTTTCGGCGAACGCCGCATCGGACGAGCGACGCAGTCGGCCCAGCGGACCGTACTCGCTGAGAACAAAGTTGGCGTTGATCAGATCCTTGCGCAGGACATTGCCCAAGGCGTCGCGAATCGTCGCGCGTTCCGTGGCGCCTTCGAGAGCTTGCGCGCCGCCAACGTTCTCGCCGGCAAAGAACGGCGAGCGGGATTCCGCAACGAAACGACCCGAACTGTCGTAGACCGAACGCGTATAGCGATGCACGCGCGACAACGGCAGATCATTCGCGCCGACTGGTCGCTGGAGCATGTTTGCTGCATCCTCGGCCCCATCGCAATCGCTCTCGGCGACATCGCCGCTGCAATGGAAGACATAGGTTGCGTTACCGAAGTTATCGTAGAGATTCACCGTGCGCAGGTCTTGCAGCGCAATCCCCGGCTGGATGCGCTCACTGATCAACAAACCCGTGCGCGTCGCGCCGGTGCTGTCATAGGTGAAGCGCGTCACGCGCGTGGTGGTCGACGGCGCGCCCAGGCGCCATTGCGTCACCGTCGCCTCGGTCAACCGCCCCAACCGCCAATAGTCGGTATCGCTCGGGGCGAAGATCGACAAGGTTTCCGTGCGCTTGACGCAACCCGCGCCGCAGCGCGCGGTGGCGTTGGCGCCGGCCAGGCGCGCGTCGGCGGTGGCGCGTAGCGCGGCGACGTCGGCGTAGCTGGCGCCGGTGGCGACGCCGGCTTCGTTGATCAGCGCGTTGCCCCAGGTGTCGTAGTTGAGGTAGCTCACCGTTTCCGACAGCGTCTGCAGGCCGGCCACGTCGACATTGCCCGCGACTTCCATCGAGGCCTGGATGAAGGGGAAGGTGGTCGCGCCGTTGTTCAAGCTCAGGTACGACAGGCGATTGCGCGCGTAGCTGATCAGCTTGCCGACCGGTTCGGGTTGGCTGCCGTTGGCGGCGGGGTCGCCGGCGGTGAAGCAGCTGGGTTCGGGCGAGCCGGTCAGGCAGGCCGAGGGCGTGAACGTGCCGCTGACGAGATACTTGCGCGTTTCATCGGGCATGCCGACGAAGGGGAAGTCCTGGCGGTAGCGCGTGATGGTGATCACGTGCTGGCCGCTGAAGTTGGCGTCGATCGAACGCACTTCGTTGAAGCCGAGCAGGCCGCGACCACCGCCTTGCACGCGCGCGCCGCGATACTGGTAGTACACGGCGGCGGTGGCGCTGGGGTTGTCGACCGAGGGCGCGTCGCTGTCGACGCGCGCGACGACGTACAGCGGCGCCAGCAGATCTTGCACGGGCGAGCCGCGACCGGCGACGAAACTGCCGCGCGAGTTGATCTCGCGCACGTAGACCGCGCCATTGGTCAGCGGCTGGTAGCGCAGGCGCGTGGCGGCGCCGTAACCGTTGGTGATCTGGGTGATGACGTCGCGCGGTTGATGACGGTCGCTGGCCAGGCCGCGCGCGGAGTCGTAGTTGTTGTTGCTGTCGTTGATGTGACGGCTCATGTAGTCGGTGCTGCCGTCGCCATCGAAGTCGGCGAAGAAGTGCACCCAGGCGCTGGTCGTCATGCCTTGCGCGATGCAGCCGGGATTGCCGACCGAGCAGCCCGGCAGCGCGCCCGAGGTCGCCGGATAGGTGCCATCGCGGTTGGCCGCGCGGAAGCGATAGGTCGACGCATCGCCACTGCCCGTGGGGTGCACCAGGTCGGCGCGACCATCGCCATTGAGATCGACGATGTTGAGGTAATCACGCCCGGTCAGGCCGGTGATCGCGCTGCCCAGCTGCCAGGTGCCGGTGCCGGTGTTGAGCTGATAGGCCAGCTGGGTGGTGGTGGTCGGATACAGGAACAGGTCCTGAAGACCGTCGCCGTTGACGTCGGCGGTCTGCGCCTGCGTGTACCAGGTGAAGCTGTCGGGATGCGCGCCGTTGTTGACCGCGGCTTGCACCGGCGGGGCGTAGCGCGTCAGCACCACGCGCGGATTGCCGGCGCCGGCGGGTTCGATGCGCGCCATGCGCATCGGGTAGTAGTAGCTGCGCAGGCTCGAGTAGCGCGGGTTCAACAGAGTCGGCGCGCGGCCATCGGGGTCGGCGAACTCGCGGTCGTAGTCCTTGTCGTTGAAGAAGCCCACGCCATCGGCGCCATAGGGCGGCGGGTTCTGCTGGGTCTGACGCGAGGGCACCGGGCATTTGTTGACGCAGTCCTCGACCACGGTGAAGGTCTGCGTGACGCGCAGCATCAGGTCGGCGCGACCGTCGGCGTTGAGATCGGTCGGCTGCGGCGAGCGGCCGTTGGTGCTGGAGGAATTGAGGAAGTTGATGCCGCAGCCGCGGAAGTACTCGCCCGGCACGTCATCGATGGGTTCGATCGCGCGCGCGCAAGTGTCGCCCGCGGTCCAGTCCAGCACCACGTCGTGCGTGCGCGAGAACTCGAAGCCCGTGCCCGAGGCCTTGCGCTGCATCAGCTTGACCTTGAGGTCATCGAGCGGCGAATCGGGCGCGGCGCCGGAGAAGTACACATCCGGCAGACCATCGCCATTGACGTCGGCCAGCTGCGCCAGCGCGCCATTGCTGGTCACGGGCACGCAGTTCTGCGGCGAGGCTTCGCAGCTCGGCAGCAGATCCTGCGACACGTCGAACGCCGGGCCGGACACGCGGCCACGCGAGCGGTACACGTGCCAGCGCAATTGCGTGCCGGGCGTCACGGCTTCGGCCGAGTCGGCGATCATCAGATCGTCCTTGCCGTCGCCGTCGAAGTCGATCAGGTACCAGGCGTCGTTGATCTCGTCGACGATGCGGCGGGTCGAGCAAAAGCCCGAGGCGCCAGGCGCGCGGCGCGTGACCAGGCGATTGTTGACGATCTGGCTGAAGTGCGCCCACACGTGCTGACGCGGGCAACCGGCGACATTGACGTCCTCGAACCAGACGAAGTCGAGCAGGCCATCGCCGTCGACATCGCCGAGCTTGGAACCCTTGTAGTTGTTGAACGAGCCGGACTCGGTGATTCGGCCCTCGTCCAGCGCGCGATGCACGGCGGTCGACCAGGTGAACGTGGTCGGGCGATAGCACACGGCATTGCCGGCGTCGCTGGCGCACTCTTGCAGCTGCGTGAGCACGCGCGCGCCCGAGCCCGAAGGGCTGGTGCCATAGCTCAGGCGATACTGACGCACGACCGTGGCGCCCGATTGGGCGTTCACGTTGGCGAGGTATTTGTTGGGCGCGATCAGCATGCCGTTCTGATACGTGCGCGTGATCTCGGCGGCCGGCAGGCTGGCGTAGTTGAAGGTCACCGAGGCGAAGCTCGGCAGATTGCCGGGCGAACCCGGCTGACCGGCGAGTTGCTGCTTGCCGGTGTAGTCGACCCGCGCCAGCAGTTGTTGGCCGCGCGTGGCGTCCTTGTCGTAGACGTAGTCGACGTAGTTGCCGACCGAGTCCATCGAGCGCGACAGCGCCCAGTGAATCGCGGCGTCGGTCGCGGCCGGCAAGTTGACGCCGCCGCCGTCGTTGCGCTGCAGATAGGCATCGGGGCGCGCGACCGTGGTCGTGCCCGGCGCGATGAAGGGCAGACCGTCGTAGGCGATGCGATCGCCATACCACGCGGTCGTGCCGTCCTTGCGCTGGACGATGAAGAAGTTCGGGCCGTTGACGCCGTCGGGGTCATAGGCGCGAATGCGCGCGAAGCTGTCGATCTCCGTGCGGTATTCCGAACCATTGGCGCCATACGCGCCGGTGATCACGACCAGGCGCTGACCATCGAGGCAAAAGCGATCGCCGCCATCGAAGCCAATCGGCGCCGAACCGCTTTGCAGCGCGTCGGCATCGCCTTGCTCGGCGGTCTGACGGCAGCGCGAGATGCCCGACATGCCGCCGATGCTGAAGCCGCGACCGAGCACGCCCTCGGGTGCTTGCGAGTTGTAGCTCAGGCTCAGGCTCGGCACCACGCCGGCGCGGCCGGGCACGGTGAGCAGTTGAATGCTGTAGTTCGCCGAGCCCGACTCATCGACGCGGAACTCACCGGCCGTGGCGCCCACGCCGTCGGAGGCATCGGCGATCGAGGCGGGCACCGGATCGGGTATCTCGTGATCGAGACCAATGCCGCCGGTCACCGTGATGTTGACCGCGGCGCTCGTGGTGTTCGCGCCTTGATTGTCGGTGGCGCGCGCGCTCAGCGCGTAGGTGCCCGGCGTGCTAGGCAACCAGCTCACCTGGAAGGGCGGCGTCGTGTCGATCTGCGGCGGCACGAAGGGCTGACCATTCAACAGGAACTCGACCTGCGCGATGACGCCATCGGTGTCGTTGGCCGCGGCGGCGAGCGTCCACGGCGTGCCGATCGGCTGCGAGGCATTGTTGCTCGGCGAGGTCATGGCCACGGTCGGCGGCGTGTTGTTGCTGACCGTGATCGTGACGTTGGGCGAGATCGGACCGACCGTGCTGCCATTGCTCGCGCGCGCGGTCAGGTTGTGCGTGCCCGCGGTCGCGCCGACCCAGGTCGCGGTGTACGGCGCGCCGTTGGTGTCGCTGGCGAAGGGCGTGTTGGCGCCGTCGAGGAAGAAGTCCACGCGCGCGCCGGTCAGCGCGCCTTGCACCATGGCCTCGATCGCGACATTGGCGCCGACCTGATAGCTCGAACCCGATTGCGGGCTGCTGATGCTGGCCACCGGCGGACCACCGCCACCGCCGATCAGCTCGAGACGGATCGAGTCCATCTCTTGCGGCTCGAGGGACTTGTAGGTCATGACGTACTCGCCTTGCAGCAAGGTCACGTCGGCCAGGATCACATCACCCCAATCGGTGGGCAGGGCATCGGTGCGCGGCAGGTCGATGCGTTCGAGCACTTCGGCGGTCTGCGCGTCGGTGATCTCGATCACGCCCATGCGGGTGTTGACGTCGATGGGATCAACCGGCGGGTCGATGTCGTCGCCCGCGGCGCGCGCGAGGCGCGATAGCGTCGGCGCGCGCAAGCGCGCGGTGATGTGATACGTGCCGGCCGATTGCGTGGTCAGCGAGTACGCGAACCACTCGCCACGCTTCATGTCGTAGATGAAGGCTTCCGGCGGCAGGTCCTCGCCCGAGCCGGCGGCGGCGATCTCGACGTCGAAGCCGCGCGGATAGGTGAACTGGATTTCCATGCCGTCGACGTCGAAATAGCCCACGCCCTGGCCACCGCCGTCGAAGCGTTCGGCCTGGATCGTGCCGGGCATGAGGTGGCGCTGGCCATTGCAGCCGAATTCACCGACGGCGGGTCCGGCGTTGGGAATCATCGGGCCGGCGCAGGGCACGCGCGGGGGATTGGGCACGATCACCGCGACGGGCACGAGCTCCGACGTGCGGTTGACGCCCAGCGTGTCGTACACGCGCGCCGAGATGAAACTGACATTGGGCGAGACCCAGTTGGGGTTGACTGGCACGCTGGCGGTGAAAATCGTCTGCGCGGCCGAGGTCGGTCGCGACTCGGCGATGATGCCGCCATTGAGCAGGAACTCGACGCGATCGAGGTTCTGATTGGCGTCGGTGGCGCGCGCTTCCAGCGCCATCACCTGACCGACTTGATACACGGTCGGCGGGAATTCGATGTTATTGGGGTAGGCCGGCTTGTTGACCTGGATCGTCGGCGCGGCGTTGGCGTTGACGAAGACGGTGATCGTGGCGCTGTCGACCGTGGCGCCGCTGTCGTCGGCGGCGCGCGCGCGCAGCACGAAGGTGCCGGCGGTGGAAGGCGTCCACGACATCTCGTAAGGCGCCGTGGTATCGCTGCCGAGCAGTTGCTCGCCGCTGGCGCCAAGACGGAACTGCACGCTGGCGATCGAGCCATCGGCGTCGGCGGCGTTGGCGCGCAAGATCACGGGCAGACCGACGATCAATTGCGCGTTGTTGGCCGGCGACGTGAGGGCCACGGTCGGCGCCTGATTGGCGATCACCGTGAGGGTGGCGGTCGACGACGTGGTGCTCGCGCCCAGATCATCGACCGCGCGCGCCGTGATCGCGCGCGCGCCCAACGGCGAAGCATTCCACGCGCCGGTGTAGGGCGCGGTCGAATCGCTCGCGACCACGACGCCATCGACCAGGAATTCGACGCGATCGATCAGGCCATCGGGATCGCTGGCCGCGGCCGCGAGCGGCACGCTAGCGCCGAGCTTGACCGTGGCGCCGTTCGCCGGCGCATTGAGCGCCACGCTCGGCGCCTGATTGGCCAGCACGGTCAGCGTGACGCTGCCGCTGCTCGCGACATTGCCCGAGGTGTCGATCGCGCGCGCGCTCACCGCGCGCGGGCCCACCGGCGTGGCCGTCCACAGGCCGGTATAGGGCGATGAGAAATCACTGGCGACCACGACGTTGTCGACCACGAAATCAACGCGCGCCACGGTGCCGCCGACATCGCTGGCGGTGGCTGCCAGCGCCACGCTGGTGCCAATACGCACCGAGGTGCCCGGCAGCGGCGCGTCGAGCGCCACGGTCGGCGGCTGATTGTCGACCACCGTGATCGACAGGCTCGAAGGCAAGGACGCGACGTCGCTGTCATCGGTGGCGATCGCGCTGAGCTCGAACGTGCCACCGACCGCCGGCGTCCATTGCACGGTGTAGGGCGCGGTCGTGGCCGTGCCGAGCGAGCGGCCATTGCGGAAGTACTCGACGTGCTTGATCTGGCCGTCGGCGTCCTGAGCGTCGGCGGTCAGCGTGATCGTCGTGCCGATCGGCGACGAGGCGCCGGCCACCGGCGAGGTGAGTTTCACCGACGGGCGCCGCGAGGGCAGCACGTTGACCCGAATCGAGATCGGCGTCGAAGCGTGATCGAGCTGATCGATCGCGACAATCGACAGCTCGTGGCTGCCCAAGCTCAAGGGCATGCCACGATAAGCGATGAAGGTGTTCGCGTCGTTCGAGGTCAGCCAGGTCTGACCATCGACCGAGATCGTCATCGAGGCGAAGTCATTGTCCGGATCGACCGCGTTCGCGCGCAGGGTGAAGCTGTCGTAGCGCGTGTAGTCGTGGCCGTTCTCCGGCTCGAGCAAGGTCACGGTTGGCGGGCTGCCCGGCAACGGCGCGTCGGGGCTTATCGCCGCCGCCCACGCAATGCCCACACCCAATACCAGCGCGGTCGCCGCGCCCCACAGTCTCAGCCATTTGCCTTTCATCGCACTCTCCGACCGGCGCCGGGCGGACGCGCGTGGCCTGCCACGCGCGCCGGGATTCGGCTTGACGGTTGAGAACTCGGAAGACGCGCGCGAATGGGCTCATCGATCGGCGGATCGGACCTCGGTCGGGTTCGGCCTGGACCGGGAAGGCCTAGGATGCGTGCTTTCGCGGGCGCAACGGCGAGGGGTCGGGATGATCGGGTATCGCGCAGGGACGGGTTTGATCGTGCTGTTGGCGCTGGCGTCGCCGCGCGTCGAGGCGGTTAACCACACGGTGACCTTCGTGTGCTGCGCCTACACGCCCAACACGCTGACCATCGATGTCGGCGATTCGGTGACCTGGAGTGGCGCGTTTGCCTCGCATCCGCTGCTGCAGGTGCAAGGCCCGCAGTCGGATGACGCCACGCCCGGCGGTTTCGCGGCCAGCAGTGGCACGACCTTGGTCCAGACGTTCAACACCGGCGGCACGTTCTACTACGAGTGCACCTTCCACGGCGTGGCGGCCTTCCAGGGCACGATGCGTGGCGTGATCATCGTGCGCGACATTCTGTACGCGAACGATTTCGAGTAGTCGCGGCGCGGGCGTTCAATCCTCGCGCGCGAGCGGCTGACCGAACTGCAGCAGATAGCCGTTGTTGTCGTAGACGCCGAACTCGCGCATGCCGTACTCGAAATCCTCGAGCGGATAGCACACTTGGGCGAGATCCTTGAGCCGCGCCCACCAGTCGTCGACGTCATCGCAATTGAAATAGAACGAGCCGGTGAAGGCCGCGCGCGTGTCGCCCTCGTGCGGATTCGGACCCGACAGCATCAGGGCGATGCCCTCGCGTTCGAGCAGGGCCCACTGCAGTTCGGGATCATGGCTGACGCAGGTGAAGCCCAGCGCCTCGACGTAGAAATCCAGGCTCGCGGCCAGATCGAAGGTGCGCAGCATCGGGGTGAGGCGTTGCAGGCTCATGCGCGCGCTCGATCGGCGGGTGGGGCACCGATGAAATCACGCGCGCGCGTCGCGCTCAATCACGGCGCGCGGGCGTGGGCCCGCGCGCCGTCGTGACTCATTCGAAACCGTCGCGGATCATCACCGAGGTGTCGGTGTCGAAGGCCGTGTCGTTGGCCGCGACATCATCGCGCGCGCCGGCCGGCGTCGACACGCCCGCGCCAACGATCAACGGATCGGCCGCTTCCGGCGCGACCGTGGCGGTGATGGTGTACACGACCTGGCCGCCCGCGCTCAGATCGGCCGTGGTGTCGGGCACGCCGACGCCCGAGGCCGCGCCGCACGCGGCGGTGCCGGTGGCCGCGCACGTCCAGCTGACACCGAACAGATCGGCCAGCGGCGCCATCACCACGCGCGCGCCGGCGATGGCATCGCCCGCGACGTTGCTGGCGGTCAACGTGTAGGTGACGGTCTGGCCGACCAGCACCAAGGTGGTGCCGTTGTCGATCGTCACCGACAGATCGGCGATCAGCGGGATCTGCACCGTCAGCGGAATCGTGCGCTGTTGAGTCTGCGCGGCGCCGCCGGTGTTGCCTTGATCGTCGAGCGTGACGACCAGGCTCAGCGCGCCGGTGGCCGCGATCGGCACGGTCACGGCCACGCCGTTGGCGGCGAGCGCGGTGTTGAGATCGGCGAGATTGCCAGTGAGCGTCAACGCGCCCGTGCCCGCGCCGGTCACGGTGACGCCGCTACCGCCGGGGTGATTCAAGGTCGCGCCGGCGATGGCGAAGTCGAGCTTCAGCGCGCCGCCACCGGCATCGACATCGGCGACCGACAAGCCGCCAACCGGCGTGATCAACCCTTGGAAGACATTGGCCGCGGCCGGCGCGGTGAGCACCGGCGCGTCGTTGACCGCGCTGACCGTGACATCGCGCGCGCTCGTCGCGCTGGCGGTGGCGCCATCGCTCAGGGTCACGGTGACCGTGCGCGTAGTCGTGTTGGGCGTGTCGCCGAGCGTGTTGAAGGCGAGCGCGCGCAACAGGTTCTGCACGCGCGCGCTGGTGGCGTCGGCATTGAAGGTGACGGTGAGCGTGTCGCCCGCGCTGACCGTGCCGCCGCTGGCGCTGAGCGTGGCGAAGGGCGTGGCGCCATCGCTGAGCACGGTGCCGGCGATCGACAGGCCGGTGCTGGTCAGGATCGACAGCCGATCCTGCGTGTCGGCGTTGACGCTGATGACCGCGGTGAGCGTGCCGCCGGTCCAGTTGGCTTCCGGATCGCTGGCCGTGGCGCCGGCCGACATCGCGACGGCGGCGGCGTCCTCGGCGTAACTCGCGGCGCCGCTGTCGAGCGTGATGCTCGGCGGATCGTTGACCGCGGTGACCGTGACCTGGCGCGTGCGCGTGGTCGCGGCGCTGGCGGCATCGGTCAGCGTCAGCGTGACCGTGCGCGTGAGCGCGCTCGGCGCCTGCGCATTCGCGACGAAGCCCAGCGCGCGCGACAAGCCCTGCACGCGCGCATTGGTCGCGGCGGCATTGAAGGTGATGATCAGGGTATTGCTCCCACTGACCGCGCCATTGACCGCGTTCATGGTGCCGAAGGTCGTGCCGTTGTCGACCACCGCGATGCCGCTGGCGCCGATCGTGCCTTGCGTGGTCACGCGCAGGCCGTCGTCGGCGCTGGCATTGGCGCTGATCTGCGCGGTGAGCGTGCCGCCAGTCCAATTGGCTTCGGGATCGTTGGCCAGAGCCGTGGGCGAGAGCAAGGCCGGCGGATCGTCTTCGGTGTAGTTCAAGGTACCGCTGTCGAGCGTGAAGGTCGGCGCGTCATTGGTCGCGGTGACCGTGGCCAGGCGCGTGGCGTTGACCGTGGTCGTGGCGCCATCGGTGAGCGCGAAGGTGATGGTGCGCGTGGTCGTGGGCGGGTTTTGCGAGTTCGACGAGAACGTGAACGCCCGCGCCAGCGCCTGCACGCGCGCGTCGGTGGCATTGGCGTTGAAGGTCACGGTCAGCGCGCTCGTGCCGTTGACGATGCCACCGACCACGTTGAGCGTGCCGAAGGTGGTGGCGCCATCGTTGACCGCGAGCACGTTGACGGCGATGCCGCCGACCGACGCGATCTGCAAGTAGTCGCTCAAGTCGGCATTGGCGGTGATCGACACAGTGAGGTTGCCGCCATTCCAATTGCCGTCGAGATCGCCAGCGGTGGCGCTGGGCGAGATCTGCACCGGCGCGGCGTCCTCCGTGTAGTTGACCGTGCCGCCATCGAGCGTGACGGTCGGCGGATCGTTGACCGAGGTCACCGAAATCAGCCGCGTGCGCGCGGTCGACGCGGCGAGCGCGTCGGCCAGGGTCAAGGTGACGGTGCGCGTGGCCGTGCTCGGCGTTTGCGTGAGCGTGGCGAAGCCGATCGAGCGCACGAGGTTCTGCACGCGGGTCGCATTGGCGTTGGCGTTGAAGGTCACGGTCAGCGCGGCGCCGCCGGTGACGGTGCCGCCGGAGATGTTGGCCGTGCCGAAGCCCACGCCGCCATCGAGCACGGTCGTGCCGCTGAGCGAGAAACCATTGGCCGTGGTGATGGCCAGGCGATCATTGGTCGCGTCGGCATTGGCGGTGATCTGCGCGGTGAGCGTGCCGCCAGTCCAGTTGTTTTCGATGTCGGTCGCCGCGGCATTGGGCGACACCAACAGAAAGCCGGCGTCCTCGGTGTACGCCAGCGTGCCGCTGTCGAGCGTCACCGACGGCGCGGTATTGGGCACCACGATCACCAGATCGTCGACCACGACGAGACCGGCCGTGGTCAAACCGGTGGTGCCGGTGATCTCGATACGCGTCACCGCCGAGCCGTTGAACACCACGCGCTGCGTGCCGCCCGCGGCCAGCGACAAGGTCTGCACCACGGTCGCGCCATTGCGCGTGACGATGGTGCGCGCGGTTTCGCGACTGAGGTTGGCGATGGTCAGCGCGACCAGTTGGAAGGTCGCGCCATCGACGCGCTGGATCACCAGGGTCTGACTGGCGATGTCGTTGGCGCCACCGCGCAGCGAGGTGCCGCCGGGCACGCCGAAGCCATTGCCCAGATAGGCATTGGCGCCACCGCTGATGCTGAAGCGATAGCTCTGGAAGTCGAGCGTGTTGGGCGTGCCCGAGACCGTCAGACCATTGAAGTCCACCGCCGTGGTCACGCTGCCGGTCACCGCGGGCTGACGCACGCGCACCGTGGTCTCGATGCCGCTGGGCGGCGCGCCGCCGCCGTCGTTCAAGGTCACGCGGATTGTGCGGTCGCCCAGATCGGGCCCGGCCACGCCGGTGGCGGTATTGGTGTTGGTGTTGTTGTAGGTCAGCGCGCGCACCAGGTCCTGCACGCGCGCGACCGTGGCGCTGGTGTTGAAGGTCACCACCAGGTTATTGCCATTGCTGCCACCGGCGACGGTACCGATGGTCGTGCCCGAGTGCTGCACGTTGGCGCCCGACAGCGCGATCGGGCCGATCGCGCCGATGCCCAGCACGTCTTGATTGGTCCACGGATTGCCGCTGACCTGCGCGGTCAGGCTGCCGCCGTTGTAGTTCGCCGAATCCGGATCGACGACCGTCGCCGCCGTGCCTTGATCGAGCGTCACCGCGGCGCCGCCTTGCGTGAAAGTCGCGGTGTCGCCGACCAGATTGTTGATGGTCGAGGGCGCATTGGTCACGGCCACGACCACATCGTCGATATAGCCGACCTGCAGCGAATTGAGCACGGTCGAATTGCCCTGCACGCGCAGCTCGGTCACGGTGAGATTGGGGAAGATCAACTGCTGCGCCGAACCCGAGGCGAGCACGCGCGTGTCGAGCACGGTGGCGCCGTTGCGCGCGGTCACGGTGAGGTTCTGCGAAGAACGATTACCGACCACGGCCGACACCAGCACGAAACTCGAGTTGTCCGTGCGACGCACCGTCGTGGTGACCGAGGCGAGACCATTGGCCTGAATCTGCGCGGCCGGCGAATTGGGCGCGTCGAAGCTCGTGCCGAAACAGCCGTTGTCGCAATTGGTCGCGTTGTTGCCATCGCCGGTGACGAAGCGGAAGCCGCCGGCATCGAAGGTCTTGGGAAAGCCGCTCAAGGCCGGGCTCGGCGCCGAGGTGCCGCTCATTTCCACGCGCACCACCGAACCGCCCGGGATCAGCGGCAGGAAGCGCACGCTCGACAGGTACGCGCGCGGCGGCGCGCCATCGCCGTCGTCGAGCGACCAGCGCACGGTGCGTCGGCCCACTTCGGGGTTGTTGGTGCTGTTGGTATTGCTGTAGCGGATCGCGCGCGCCAGGTTTTGCGTGCGCGCGACCGTGGCATTGGCGTTGAGCGTGATCACCAGCGGATTGCCGTTGACGCCGCTCGAGGTGATCGAACCGATCTGCGTGGCGCCATCGAACACATCGACGCCGGTCAGCGTGATCGTGCCGACATTGCCGACCGAGAGCACGTCCTCGCCGGCGAAACCGCCGGCCGAGAACGACACGCTCAGCCGACCGCCGTTGAAGTCGGCGGAATCGGCGTCCGCCACGGTCATCGCGGTGCTGGCATCGAGCACCACGGGCGAACCGCCCTGCGTGTAATTGACCGAATCGCCTTCGATGCTGCCCAAGGTCGGCGCGGCATTGGCCACGTCGATGGTGAAATTGTCGAAGCCAAACGTCGTGCCGAAATTGGCGCCGGCATTGGCTGAGTTGCCGTTGAGGCGGACTTCGGTGGCCGTGATATTGCCGAAGTTCACGGTGGCCGAGCCGTTGGCCGCGATGCTTTGCGTGAACACCTGAGTCGCGCCATTGAAGGCGCGCACGGTCAGCGCGGCGTTATTGCCGTAGTTCACCACGATCAAGCTCGACATGGTGAAGGTGCCGCCGCCGATGCGCGTGATCGAGCCTTGCTGGGCATCGTTGCCGCCGCCGCTGAAGGAACGCACGCCGGTATTGACCAAGGGCGCGCCCGACCACGTCGTCCAGGTCGGTGGCGCGCCACCGGTGAGCACGAAGCGGAAGGCGTCCTGATCGAAAGTCGAGACCTGGCTGTTGAACACCAGCGAATCGAAGGTCATGGTCTGCGGCACGGCCTGCGCGCGCGGGCTGACCAGGGACAGGGCGGCGAGCGAAAGCGCCGCGAGCAATCTCAGCTTCATGTCGAATCCCCAACGGAGGAACTGCTTGGCGATCCGTCGCGCCGATGTCTCATGCCCCACGCATGAAAGACGATTTTCCGACGCGCATGCTACGCGCTCGCGTCAAGGAAAGGCAAAGCGCGCGACGGGGTTTCGACGACACGTGGACAATCTTTCGTGCTTGCCCGACGCGTGGCGCGCGTTGTCGTGCAAAAGGGCGAGGCATGACCTTGGTCGCGATGCCTCGGCGATGCCGAAGCCACGCGTCGCCGCTCAGGGCGCCGGCGCCAGACAGACGCGATTGCGCCCCTCGGTCTTGGCCGCGTACATGGCCTGATCGGCGCGACGCAGCACATCATCGAAGCCGCGATCGCCCGGGGCCAGCGTGGCCACGCCGATCGACACGGTCAAGCGCAGCGCGCCATCGGCTTCGGTCAAGGCATGCGCTTCGATTTGCTGGCGCAGGCGCTCGGCCAGGAACACGGCGGTCGTGGCATCGCAGCGATCGAACAGCACGACGAACTCCTCGCCGCCCTGACGCCCGGCCAGATCGCGGTCGCGGCAGGCGATCTCGATCTGACGCGCGACATGACGCAGCGCGCGATCGCCGACATCGTGACCCCAGCGATCGTTGACGTGCTTGAAGTGATCGACGTCGAGCACGGCCACCGACAGATCCTCGTTCCGCGCGCGCGCCGTGGCGGCGGCGGCCTCGGCGGCATCGGCGATGGTGCGGCGATTGGGCAAGCCGGTCAGGTAATCGGTCGCCGCCGCGCGTTCCCAGCGTCGACGCACGCTGTCGAACAGCACCAGCAGGAAGGCCGTGGTGCCGATCACAGGCAGGATCGACACGACCACGGGCGTCAGCGCGTTGAGCACATTGCCGCGGTCGAGCAAGGTGCCAGCGTCATCCGCGAACAGATAGTAGACGCCGCGCGCCAGCATCAAGGCGCCAAGCAGCACGAACAACAGCGCCAGCACGCCATGGCTGGCGCCAACGCGATCGCGCGGCACGCGGTGCAGCTCACGCGCGCTGGCGAGCAGCACCCAGGCCCAAGCCGCCGACACCACGACCACGCGCCACGCCAGCGAGTTGTGCCAGGCCACGAACACGGCCACGCCGAGGACACCGAACAGGGCGGGCAACAAGATCGAGGCATGATCCGCGCGCCCCGTGAACTGACGCATCGCGCGCCAGTAGCCGGTGATGCCCAACAGCATCGCGCCATTGGCCAGCGGCAGAATCAGCAAGGCCGGCAGGAAATCCTGCACCGCCAGCAGCACGCTGCCAGCGGCCACGAGCAAGGTGCCCACGCGCCAGCTCATGGCGGCCGGGCGCAGGTCCTTGGGCAAGTCGCGATGCACCAAGCCCAACACGCCGCCGTTGAGCAGGGTCATGACCACGGCGATCACGATGGCAGTGCGGGGATCCATGGCGGGGTCGGTCGCGGCGCAGCGCGCAGTGTCACCCGCGCCCGCGTCGCCGACAAGCCGAGCCCGTCGCGCCGGGGTCGAACGGCGCGACTACTCCGACGACGACGCCTTGGTCGGCGCCTCGCCCAGGGCCTCGGCCTGGATGCGCACGCGAATCTTGCCGGCCTCGCCGTCGGCGTATTGCGTCAAACCGAAGTCGCGGCGATTGAATTCGGCCTCGGCATCGGCGCCGCACACGGGCTTCTTGTAGTACGGGTGTTCCTTGCAGACGAAGCGATGCAGGGTCAGGCGCACGGGTTGGCTCACGCCCAGCAAGGTCAGCTCGCCATCGACGGCCACGGCTTGATCGCCCTCGAACACCAGCTTGCCCTGATACGTGATCTGCGGAAACTTGATCACGTTGAGCCAATCGGGCGCGCGCGAGTGCTCGTTCATCTCCTCGTGACCCCAATCGATGCTGGCCGATTCGATGCTGGCCTCGACCGTGCCCTGCTTCGCGGCCAGATCCAGCGACACGCGCCCGGCGGTCTTGTTGAACTTGCCGCGCCAGATCGACAGGCCCATGTGGTCCATCTCGAGACTGGCGAAGGTGTGGTTGGGATCGAGTTTGTATTCCACCGGCGCGGCGGTGGCGGTCAAGGGCAGGACGGCGAGCGCGAACGCGATCGGGGTCAAGCGCGAGGTCATGTCGAAATCTCCAGGGCTGGGGTCGTTGCGGTAAAAGGGCGAGGCGTGATCATTCGAAGTCGTCCGTGAACACCGCGTCGCCGGCGCTGGCGACGGTCACGGCATTGTCGACCCGGCGATAACTCAGGCGCAGATCGTCGGTGGTGATCAAACCATTCTCGTCAACGTCGAGATACAGCGCGACATCGAGCGCGAACACGCCCTGCGCGGTCAGCGGCACGTCGAAGGCGCGATGCAGCACGATGCCGCTCGCCGCCGCGGCGAGACTCGCCGGCGCGTCATGCGCGCTGTCGGACAGATAGCCCACGCCCGCGCGATACAGACTCGCGCCGATCAGCAGATGCGTGTGCGCCGCGCTCGCGGCATTGCTGGCGGTCACCGCCAGGTCGAGGCTCGCGCCCGGCGCGACGGTCGACGGCGTGGCCGCGGCGGCGGTGATGTCGAGTGGCGAGGTCAACGTCGCCGTGCGCAGACCCGTGCCAGCGCCGCCAACATTGCCGTTGTCGTTGAAGTAGTGATCAGCGATCCAGCGCCAGGGGCGGTTTTGCAGACTCCAGCGCTGCGTGCCCCACTGCGACATGCCGCGACCATGACCAAAGCAGCCATGACCCGCGGCCACGCTGTCGGCCAGGCACGGCCACTGCGCGCTGGGCGAGCCCACCACGCCATCGCCGCAGGACAGATCGGCATTGCTGCACGCCAGGCCATCGTTGGGATCGTCCCAGGCATTGTTCTCGGCCGAGTACTCGGCGCGAAAGGGCTCGACATCGTCGCGCGTGAGCACGATGCCGGGCGTGCGCGCCACGGCCGCGTCGGTGTTGGCGTGCGTGTCGGGATCGTTGACCTGACAACACGCGCTCGAACAGATGTCGAAGTTCGCCGTGCGCGGATGCAGCACGTGGTATGCGCCGTAGCTGCGATAGGCGATCGAACCCGCGCGCAGGCTGTGCGTGCCCCAGCTCGCGATCCATTCGTCATTGAGGCCGCGCGCGACATAGGTCTCGAGCGATAGCACGCAGGTGTTGGTGCAAGACGCCGTGCAACACGAAGTCGTGCACGCGGCATCGCCGAAACCCACGCGCACGACGGCGGGCGGCGTCATCGCGGTGGCGCGCGCGACCTCGGTCGGTCGCGTGTCGGGTCGCGCGATCGCTTCGGGCGCGCGCTCGCGCAGCGCGCGGTCGGGATCGATCTGGGCGTGGTCGGGCGTGACGGGCGCGCCGAGCATCAACAGCACGGTCTGCGCGCCAGGCACGATCACGGACTCGCGCTCGAGACGCGCACCCTGCTCCGTCGTGACGCGAAGACGCGCACGCGGCGGCGCTTGTCCATCGCTCGCCGTGGCAGCGGGCGCGATCAGTTGAAAGTGACCTTCGTTATCGGTGATCGTCTCGGCGCGATCGTCATCGAGACTCACGCGAGCGCCCATCACCGCGCCCGCATCCGCCGCGTCGCGCACCCAGCCGTGCACCACGGCCATTCCCGGCGAGCGCGCGGCCAGTTCGCGCGCGGCGCGCTGTTCGGGCGGCGGCGCGACGGGATCGAGCAAGAAGGTCAGCGGCAAACTCGAGTCATCGACGCGCACGTTCGCGCGCAAGGGTCGATGGTCGGGCGACTCAACGACGAAACGACCCTCGCCCGCCGTGATCGCCACGCGCGCGCGGCCCTGATCGAGCGTGAACGGGCCAAGCCCCCGGCCCCGCGCATCGTCCACGCGCAGCGTCGCCGACACCGGCGCGCCGGTGATGGCATCGCGCACGATCACGGTCACCTCGGCGGCGCGCGTCGTCAACGCGCCCATGCACATCGTCGCGATCGCGATCCAGCGAAGGCGTCTTTTCATGCCCGTCTCCCTACCCCTGCCGCCAGCATAGTTCAGACGCGCGCATCGTCGCGATGGGAACGCGTCCGAGACTGCGTAGTGGAAAGCAGGTTTCGGGGATTCGGAAGATGACACAGCGAATGGTGAAAGGCTTGGTGGGCGCGATCCTGGCGCTGACGGCGGTCGACGCGGCGCGCGCGGACTATCGGTCCGGCGCGATCGTGTACACGCCGGCCACGGATTTCGTGACCGGGTTCACGCCCAATGGCACGGGCTACTTCGTCTCGCAGGCCTATGTGCCCAATCCGCCGCAGCCCGTGGTCGGCCAGCCCTACTACATCAGCATTTATATGAGCGGCATCGCCTCGCCCGCGGCCGGTCGCTTGATGGCGGTGAACTTCGTGCCGCCGGCCGGCACCTCGGTGTATGTGAATTCGCAATCGCCCGTGCGCTGCTTCTATCGCGCGATGGATGGCACGGGCAATCAGATCGAATTCACCAACACGGTGATCACCGATCAGTCCTTCGGCGCGAGCTTGCGCATCTTCGGCTGCCCGCAGCCGACCTCGGCGGCCAATCCCTTTCCGATCGTGCAATTGCCCGGCGGTCAGGGCACGGCGTATCAATTCGATCGTCGCGATCCGCAGCGACAAGGACAGACCGTGTGGCCGATGGGCTCGTACGCGGCGTATGAGTTTTTGATTCCGGTGGTCAGCAATCGCGTGATGGATGGCATCAGCAGCAACAACCGGCTGTATGGCGCGATCCAGTCGATCCAGGGCGATGGCGTCGATCCTTGGGCCTATCCCTTCATTCCATTGCTCGTGTCGCCAGCCAGTGGCGGTGGCGATGTGGCGGACATGTCGGCCGCGCCACCGGCCGTGCCCGCGCCGCCGCCGTCGGGCAAGGCCGGCGTCGAAGTGGTGTGCACCAATCTCGGCCCCAATTCGGCGCAGAGCGCGAACTGCGGCTTCACCGGCATTCCCGCCGGCGTCAATGCCACGGTGACGTGCACGCCGTCGAGTTTGCCCACGACGCTCGCGGTCAACGGCACGATTCGCTGCGCGCTGATCACCGATCGCTTCGTCGGCTCGGTGACCGTCAATGGCGTGGCCTCGAGTTCGACCGCCGACAGCAACAGCGCCAACAACACGCGCGCGCTGACCTTGACCGGTGGCTTGAGCAGTGGCGGCGACGTGGTGCTCGCCAACGGCTTCGAATAGGCGTTATTGCGCTCAGCCGCCGCGCGACGCGGCGGCTTCGAGTTCGGCGAGGTAGTTCTTCATCGTGCTGTCGTGCCCGAACACGTGCAGGGCCAGCACGCGAAAGATCGCGGGCTTGATAAAACCTTCCTCGCGAATCGTGACGCGCGTGCCCTCGCCTTCGGCCGCGAGCTTGAACAACCAGCGGCCGCCGAACGGCAGCGCCTCGTCATCGATGCGGCTTTCAAAAGCGCGGTCGGTTTCGACTTCGGTGAACACGAAGGTGATTTCGCCGTTCTTGCCCACTTCGCGATAGCGCAACGCGGGCGCGCGCTCGAGCACTTCGATGCGCTTGACCGAAGGACGCCACGTGGTCTGTGCCTCGACGTCACGCACCAAGGCCGCGACGCGCGCGGGCGGCAGCGGCACGAGGCGCGTGACTTCGGCCACGTGCTCGCGCGGCAGACGCGCGCCGTAGAACTGCATCACGATCACCAGCAGGATCAAAGTGACGATCACGATCAGCGCGATTTTCATGGCGTCTTGCTCCGGCGGGCGGTCGATGGGCGAGTGGTGGTGGATTTGGTCTTGCGCGCGGTCGGCTTGGTGCGCGTGGCTTCCTCGGCGCGCGCGACGCGACGCGCGGCATCGGCGAGCAGATTCAAGCCCTTCACCGCCTGACGGCGTTCGCTGGTCGACAGTTGTTCGAGCAAGGCCTGCACGCGCGCGGCATCGAGCGGCGACCGCGCGGCCACGGCTTCGCGGCCCCGCGCGGTCAAGGTGATGGTGCGTTCGCGCGCGTCCTTGCCGCGACCGATGGCGATCAGGCCCAAGCCGTGCAAACGCTTCAGCTGCGCCGACAAGGTCGGTTGCCCAATGCCCAGATGCCGGGCCAGATCGCTGGCGCGCGCGCCGGGCTCGGCTTCGATGTGGGCGAGCACGCCGGCCTCGCGATCGCTGAGATCATCGGCCTGACGCGCGCGATGCGCGACGTGGCACGCGAACCAGATCTGCGGATAGGCCAGTTGAATGGCGCGAATGGCGGTGTTGATCGACATGGCGCGCACCTTAGGCGCGCGTTGATGCTTCGTCAAACCGAAGTATTTCGCCGCGGGGTTCTACTGAGGTCGCGGCGTCAACACGACCGCGGGCTTGTCCTTGTCGGTGTCGACGGGCACATAGCCTTCGCTCGAGGCCCAATCGTCCTTGAACACCCACCACTGCGCGCCGCGACGAAGCAGAATCAGAAACGGCGGCGTGTCGTCGACCTTCAAGGCGGTGCCGTAGTCGGGCAGTTCCGACAGATCGAGCTGCAGCTCGGCGCTGCTGGGTTGGCCGTCGATGCGAATGCCTTCTCGCGTGAAGCACCAGGTCTTGCCATCGCTGCCGTCGAAGCAGCCGCTGATGATTTGCGTGAGATAGGCGTGCGCCTCGGATTCGTCGAGACGCGCGATCGGATGAAACGGTCCGGCGAGCGTTTCGCCTTCGCGCGACTCGACATAGAGGCCGTCGTCTTGCTGGCGCACGCAGAAATCGCCCTCGTCGCGCTCGTGCCAGGCGCGATTGAGATACACGCGACCGTCGCGCACGGTCAACGCGCTGGTGTCGGCGTCGATGTGAGTCATGGCCGGATACCAAGCGCCGTAGTGGCGCAATGCCACGCGCAGCGCTTCGGAAATGTAGTGGCCGTCGAAGGCACTCAACGCCGGGTCGGCGGCGCACGCGCGTTCACCGGCGCGCACGTCGGGCGACAACGCGCCCAGGGCCAAGACAATCGAAACGATCAAGCGACGCATGGACGATCCTGATGGCGGGGTTTGCTCAGCATGAGCAAACGCGCCCTCGCGCGTCAACGCACGCGCGCGTCATCGACCATCGGCCGCGCGATCGCGGTCGCCAGCGCGCCAAAGCCGACCAAGTGCAGACAGAAGATCGAGGCCTGCGCGTATTGCCATTGCGCGCGCAGGATCAACCAATCGTCCGCCGGCGTCGTGCCCGCGACAAGGCCCGCGAGGCCGCGATTGGCCGCGGCGACGAAGATCGCCCAGAGCAGCAGCCCCCCGATCAACATCGTCAGACTCACCAGCAAGGGCCGCAGTCGCGCGGCCTGCGCGCGCCATTGCCAGGCGAGCGTGGCGACCAGGATCAAGGTCACCACTTCCAGCACGGGGCCGATGACGCCGAACCAGCGATACAGCGTCAGTTGCACGGGCAGATAGAGCTCGCGTGACCATTCGAGCTTGGGCCGCAGTTCCAGCACATGCGCGAAATGCATGCCGAGCGTGAGCGCGGCGCTGAGCAGTGTCGCGACCTTCCCTGGCGTGCTTGGCATGACCCTGCCCTCGTGACTGGCTGGGCGGTTACCGTAACAAGAATGCGCGCGCGAGTTCAGCCGATTCGTCGCGCGAACACGCGAAACTCAGGGCGGCTGAGCAGGCGAAACATCGACATCGTTCAATCCGCCGCCGCCGCGAGGCGCTGGCAGTGCTCGGCCAGGAAATCGCGCAGCGCGGCCACGGCTGGCGTCAGCAAGCGGCGGTCGGCGCAGATCAGGTACAGCGGCGTGGGCTCGGTGCGCCAGTCCACGCATAGGGCTTTCAGGCGACCGCTGGCCAGATCGTCGGCCACGTCGATGCGCGATTTGTAGGCGATGCCGCGACCGGCCAGCGCCCAGCGGCGCACCACTTCGCCGTCATTGGCGACATCGCCGTCGGCCACGCGTACCTCGAGCCGCTCCTTGCCGCGCTGAAACTGCCAGCGGTCGTGCACCGCGTCGCGCGTCATGAAGCACAGCGCGTGGTGATCGCGCAATTGCCGCGGATGCGTGGGCGCGCCGTGGCGCTTGAGATAGCTCGGCGCCGCGCACAGCACGCGCGCGTTTCGCGGCGCCAGCGGCAACGCGATGAAGCGCGCGTCCTCGGGCGGCACGCCATAGCGCAATGCGAGGTCGAGCGGCTGACGCTGGATGTCGCTCAAGCGATCGGACAACTGCACGCTGTAGCGCAACTGCGGGTGGCGCGCGCGAAACGCCTCCAACCAATCGAGCAGGCGATGGCGGCCCAGGTCCGAGGGCGCGGCCACGCGCAAGGTGCCGCGAATCGGGCGGCGCGCGTCGGCGAGTTCGGCCACGCCCTCGCGCAAGGTGTCGAGCGCGGGTCGACAGCGCGCGAGAAAGCGCTCGCCCTCGGGCGTCAGGCGCAGGCTGCGCGTGGTGCGCACGAAGAGCGTGGCGCCGAGTTCGGCTTCGAGGCGCTTGACCGCCGCGCTGACCGCGGCGGGTGTGAGGTCCAGCGCGCGCGCCGTGGCCGACAGCGAGCCGCTATCGACCGTGCGCACGAAGATGTCGAGATCCTGCAGGGCTTTCATCGCGGCTCGCGCGTCGGGGATGGATGACGCGAGTGTGCCCCGGGCGCGGGCGCGCGCCAAACGCGCGCGTCGTCGCGCGGATCGAACCTCGTGCTCTCGCTCGCGCGCGCGCGCGGATGATGCGGCCCCCTCGCCATTCCCGACCGCGCCCGCGTCGAGCGGGCGTGGCCACGGAGTTCAAGGCGGCGCGTTGAAGTCGATCACCAAGCCTTTTCGCCACAGCTGCGTCGCCACGCCATTCGACGTGCTCGTGTGCACCAGACGCAGTTGGAGTTGGTAGGTGTGGGTCTTGTCCCACGTGATCTCATTGCTGACCGACTCATTGGCATCGCTGAAGCGCATCAGCTTCGAGGCCTTCGCACCGTTGTCGATCAGTTCGAGTTGACCCAGCGAGTAGCCGCCCTGGCAGCGGTCGTCGTTGAGGTTGCAGCGGGCCATCTGCGTGCGGAAAGCCATCTGCCATTGGCTCTTGGCGGAAGTCCCCGGACCCGCGAAGTAGAACGTCACGAAGCGCTGAAAGCCGGCCCAGCCACCGCCGTAGCAATTGCCGCCGACGCTGAAGTAGTCGTGTTCCTTGCCGGGCCGCGCGGCGCCGGCGGGACGACAGTAGTCCCAGTACGACGAAGCGCCATCGTTGTAAAGGCGCAGTGCCGTTCGCGCGGCGGCGCGCTTGGCCAGCACAAGCGAACCGAACAGCTTGCCGTCGCTCGCGGGCTGATTGCGCTCGTCGACGACCGCGACTCGGAATTCGCGCAGGCCGTAAAGGCCCGGCGTGTCGTCGTCGTCGGTGACTTTCCAATCGTCGATCATTCGCGCGCGATAGGTGTTGGGGCCGAGCGACGGCAAAACGGTGCGATACATGATCCAGTCGTTGCTGCGATAGAACTCCCACACCGCCGTGCGCGAATCGAACTTCGCTGGGTTGTTGCGCACGCGCCAGGCGTCATAGGCTTGGTTGGGCGCGCCGGACAAGGTTCGCCACAGCCCGCTGTCGGCGGACGGCAGGCGCAAGATCGCGCGGCCTTGCTCGTCGACGAGGGTGTAGAGATTGGGCTCGTTGAGGTGGGTGCCCGCGAATACACGAACGCGCACGCCTGGGCCTTCGTTGGCGAGCAGCATCACGCCGAAGTCGACGCGCGGGACGATGAGGTTGGCGACCTCCGGCGGCACGCTGACTGGCGCGTCGTAAAGGCCCGTCGACACGCGCAGGCTACCGGCCATGACGCGCTCCGAGGCATCGCGAAAGCGCGTGGCCATGGTTGCCAGCGCCTGGGTGTAGGTCATCGCGCGCCACTTGTCCGCGAATTCGGCGGAATAGCCGCTGCCGGGGACTTGCGCCAGCGTGTTCCAGGCATTGGTGAGCAAGGTCATGTTCTTGACCTGCAAGCTGACGAGGCCGTTGAAATAGGCCTCCATCGCCGTGTAGCGATCTTCGAGCGTGGCGCCGGTCGCGCCGCTGAGCACGATCTTGTCGGCGAAGTGATCGAGCACGCCGGGCCCGCCACCGGAGGGCGCGACGGCTTCCAGCACCGCGTTGAAGTGCTTGGCGAAGTTCCACGTGGTCAGCACTTGTCGCGCGAAGTCGACCTTGTTCGCCTCGGTGACCCGACGCCGACCTTCCGCGCTCGTGGCTTGGAGCGCGAAATACATGAAGGAATCGTTCTGGCTGTTTTCGTCGTCGAAGTGCGCTCGCACGTCGGCGCGGACGTCGTTGATTCGCGTGTCGCCGATCGCGGCCAGGATCGTCGCTTCGGACAATTGAATCTGCGTCTGCGTTTGCTTGAACTGATCGAGGATCTTCTGCTGCGTGCGCTGCACGTCGCTGACCTGACGCGAGATCGCATCGAGCTTGTCGAGCAAAGGCTGATTGGGGTCGGGACTGATCAACGAGATCAATTGCCCGGCGCCGTAGCTGAAACCGGCGGCGCCCGCCTGCTTGGCGGTCCAGATCGCGAACTCCTTGGCCGCGTCGCGCAGCCGCGTGGGTCGCAAGGTCAGCAAGTCGGCGCCACTGGCGCGCACCCAGTAGGCGCCCGTGGATTCGAGTGGCTCGGTGGTGTCGACGTTGACGTAGCCCGCGCTCGCGAGCGTCATCGCATGCGCGCCGAGATGCTTGGCCGTGATGGCATCACCGAAGCCGCTTTCGATACCGCCAGCCCAGACCGATTGCGTGTCGAGACTGAGCCGTTCGAGCGACGGCACGCCGATCAGATTCCAACCGTCATGGAGTTCGACCGGAATGCGCGACGACGGCACGGGCACGCCGGTGAAGGTCAGCACGGTCTGGGTCGGCACTTGGATCAAGGCGCCTTGGCCGAGTGGTAGTTCCTGGTCGAGTCCTTCGCGCCAGTCTTGCGCGCGCCCGTCCCAGGTCCAGACCCGCGCGCCTTTGGGCAAATCGGGCAGCAAGGTCGCGAGTTCACGCGAGGGCGTGAGCACGGGAATCGAGAACAGGGCCAGACCGGGCGACAAGGTCAGATGCACGGTGCGAGGCGCGGGTGTTGGCGCGGCGTCGACGGCGTCGGACGTTGTCGGTTCATCGATCGACAGTTCGCGCGTCGCGGTCTCGGCCGTGACGGGCGATGGCGGCGCGAGATCCGACGATGTGTCGCCCGCGCGCGCGGGCATCGAGGCGCTAAAACCGCTGAAGACGAGTCCGAGAAAAACCACGATGCCAGCGAGACGCGAGATCATCCTTAACCCCCCTGTGGCCGAGGACCGGCCAGAGTCAGTGATATCCCTTTCGGTGCCGCGGGAATGTCGTCCGCCGCGGCGTCTGCTGGCAGCCTACTCGTAGTTCGAGCGCGTTCCAAATCGTGTCGGGTCGACCTGGCTCGCGGCTTCGTTCGGTGTCGCGCCTCGCCGTCTCGCGGCATGTGCAGGGCGCACGAGTCACGTCGATCGAGCGCGCGAAGGCGTTACTAGACCGACCTCGCCATTTTCAAACTGGCGTTGAAGATCGCTGCAAGCGCGCGCCTATTTCCCGCGCGCGCCGCACGGCGCAAGATGCCGTTCTCGCCCGATCCCGACGTTTTCGTTGAAGACGCCGCGCCGGGCTCTCGTCCGAGGTCCGCATGAAAGCCGTCGCCTATCGCCAATGTTTGCCCATCACCGATCCTCAAGCCCTGATCGATGTCGACCTGCCCGAGCCGCGCGCGGAGGGGCGTGATCTGTTGGTCGAGGTCAGCGCGATCGCGGTCAATCCCGTCGACACCAAGGTCCGCCGCCAGACCGCGCCCGCGCCGGGCGAAGACAAGGTGCTGGGCTGGGACGCGGTCGGCGTGGTGCGCGCGATCGGTCCCGAGGTGAGTTTGTTCAAGGTCGGCGATCGCGTGTGGTACGCGGGCTCGATCGCGCGGCCGGGCGCCAACAGTCAGCGCCACGTGGTCGACGAACGCATCGCCGCGCTGGCGCCGCGTTCGCTCGATGATGCCCAGGCCGCGGCGCTGCCGCTGACCAGCATCACCGCGTGGGAATTACTGTTCGATCGGCTCGGCGTGGCGCCAGGCAAGCGCGGTGGCGATGCCTTGCTGGTGATCGGCGCGGCCGGCGGCGTCGGCTCGATTCTGGTGCAACTGGCGCGACGACTGACCGGACTGACCGTGATCGGCACGGCCTCGCGACCCAAGACTCAGGCCTGGGTGCGCGAACTCGGCGCGCATCACGTGATCGATCATCGGCTGCCGTTGAGCGAGGAGCTGACGCGCATCGGCATCCCGCAGGTGCACTATGTCGCGGCGCTTACGCGCACCGATCTGCACTTCGCGCAGATCGTGCAGTCGCTGGCGCCGCAGGGTCATCTGGCCTTGATCGACGATCCGGGTCCGATCGACGTGAGCGCGCTCAAGCGCAAATCGCTGTCGCTGCACTGGGAGCTGATGTTCACGCGGTCGCTGCACGGCACGCCGGACATGATCGAGCAGCATCGCTTGCTGACCGAGGTCGCGGCCCTGGTCGATGCCGGCGTGATCCGCACCACGGTGTCCGAGAACCTGGGCGCGATCAACGCCGCGAATCTGCGCCGCGCGCATGCCTTGATCGAGTCGGGCGAGGCCGTGGGCAAGATCGTGCTCGCGGGCTGGTGAACTCGCGAGGCGCCGACGCCATGGTCGGCGCGGCCATCGGCCGATCGACGCTCTGCGGATGCCGCGCGCGCATCACGCCCGGATCCCGCTTGATTTGCGCGTGATCCTGCGCCAGCCTGCGCGCATCGCGTGGGCCGAGGGCTCGCATGCTGCCGCAGTTCTTCATCTTGGTCGCCCTGACGCTGACGAGCCTGACGCTGTCGGCCGCGCTGTTCTTGGCGTGGCACAGCTTCGGACGTCAGCGGCACGCGCTGATGTGGGCGCTGGCCTTCCTGGTCGGCGCGGTGCAATGGGCGGTCAATCTGTTCGGCGATGTCTTGTTTCGCGATCGACAGGTGTACTGGATCGTGGTCAATGCGATCCCGCTGGTGATTCTGTCGTTGGCGCTGATTGGCCATCGCTTGCGCGTGGGTCGCGAGAGTCTGTGGCGCGAGTTGCTGGCGTTGGCCCTGATCGTCGAGCTGGGCGTGGTGATCTTCACCGTGTTCAAGCCCCATGTCGGCCTGCGCATGGCGATCCAGCCCGCGTATGCCGGCGTGATCCTGATCTGGTCGGCGCTGACGGTGCTGCGTGGCAGCGCGCGACCGGGCGCGGCGGAGTGGGGCGCGGCCATCGTCAATGGCGCGTTCGGCATGGTCGAGCTTGCCGCGGCGACTTGCGCGCTACTTCAGGGGGCAAGCGGCGACGAGACGTATCTGGGCTGGTATTTGCGCGTGAACTTCCTGCTGATGCCCTCGGGCTATGTGGCCACGGGCGTGTTCGCGGTGTTCCTGGTCGCCAATGATTTGTCCGAGGCGATGCGCCGATTGGCGCGCACCGATCAGCTGACCCAGGTGCTCAATCGCCGCGGCTTCGACGAGGCGATGCGCGCGTTCACGGGTCAGCGCGCGGGGGATGTGGCGCTGGTGTTGAGCGACATCGATCACTTCAAGGCAATCAACGACCGCTACGGTCACGAGGCCGGCGATCGCGCGATCCGCGCCTTCGCCGATCAATTGCGCGCGGCCGCCAATGAGCACGCCTATGTCGCGCGCCTGGGCGGCGAAGAGTTCGTGGTCGCCGTGCCCGGCATGACGCAAGCCGATGCGCTGGCGCTGGCCGAACGCATCCGCGCGCAGCTGCATGGCGCGACCGTCGATCATGAAGGCCAGGCGATCGCGCTGAGCGCGAGTTTCGGCGTCACCGCCCTGCGCGCGCAGGATCGTTCGGTCTACGACGCCCTGGGTCGCGCCGATCGCGCGCTGTATCGCGCCAAGCAGGAAGGTCGCGACCGCGTGGTGCTGGCCGACGCGGCCTGAGCGCGCCGAATGGCGTCTTTCGGGCGCCATGCCCGAGATTAGCATCGCTTACGGCGTAAGCGATTCTGTCCTCGGCGCCCCAGGTCCAACTTACTGCGCGTTCGGTCAAGCTAGGCCCCGTCGAAAGACTCGCGCCACAGCGGAATGCGGCGCGGCTTCGCGCAGGGATGGACTCGCGGGGAAGTGTTGCGCGCGTCACGGACGTATCGCTTCAGGCGGCACGCAAGACTTCACCGCGCTTGGTTACGGCGCTGCTGGTGATCGAAAGGTCCAGGGTCGATCACCCAGCGCCGCGCGAAGTTTCTTTCTCGACCTCGCCGCGATTCATTCGCTTCCTTCCTGATCGATGGCATGCGCCGCGCGTTGATACGCGCGATCGAGCCCGTGCGAACGCATCCGGCGCATCCGCGCTGAACGTTGGCCAAAGACCCTTTCGCGTTTTGTGATGCATAGCAGCATCGAGCGCGCGCGCTGCGGCATAATGCGCGCGCTTCGCAGGGATGAAGGACGAGGCAAGGGATTTGCGGCTCGACGATGCGCTGAGCGTGGCCATCGCCGAGCCTTTTTCTTTCCCGCCCGCGATACGCCCTACTCGAATTGATTGGCGAAGATCAGGCCTTCGATCGGCGCGGTCTGCGCTTCGAGCGCGCCCAGGTCCGGCCCGGTGCCGCGATAGTCGTCGTTGATGTTGGCGATGACTTCGCCCGTGTCGACCGCGTTCGACGCGGTCGCGAGGCTTAGATCCGGCGCGGCGTAGACCGTCATCGGCGTCGACGGAAAGGCCGGCACCACGGCGAAAATGTTGCGCGTGACTTGCTGCGCGTGCGTCTCCGACGTCAGCGAGCGCAATTGCGCCAGGCCCGAGAAGGACACCGCGCCGATGCGCCCCGCGAAACTCGCGTTCTCCGTGCCGTAGCCGTCGTAGTCAAGCGAGGAATTGGCCGTGACCAGTTCCTGCTGATCGACCACGCGCGAACCGCCATTGCCAAAGCCGTTGAACGTGCCGCCCAGCCCACCGAGGAACAGATTGTTGCGCACAAAGGCGCGATTGATTGGCACGCCGGGATAAGCGTTGAACCCATCGCCGTGCTTGAGGATGGTGTTGTGCACAATCACATCGCCAATCGAGCCGCGATAGAGCTTGAACGGAATATGCACCACGTTGTACGCGACGTTGCGCACGAAATACGTGGGCCCGCCGAGCCCCGGCTGCGACGACAGCGCGATGAAGGCATTGGTGATGCGATTGCGCAGGATGCGGCAATTGTGCGCGCAGAAATCGGCCTCGACCGCGTCATCGGCGGCGATGGCGATGTCGTTGTCGACGATGTCGATGCTGTACTGATCGACCGCCTCGCTGTCCTCGAGCAAGGAAATGCCATCGCGAAACCCGCGCACGGTATTGCGCGCGATCACATGCCCCGGCCCCGTGACGATGATGCCCTCGCCCAGATTGTTGCCCGAGGCGCCGAGCGAACTTTCGGCCCAGGTCGTCAGGCCCGTGATGATGTTGTCCGCGATGTATGCGCGCTCCGAACGCAAGAACGTGACGATGCCATCGCCGCCATTGCCGCTGATCGGGTTGATCGTGCAGCCGGTGATGGTGATGTCGTTCGAGCCGTTGAAGCGAATGCGGCCGTTGACCGTGAGGTTTTGCAGCATCACGTGCGAGCGGAAGAACAGACTCAACTCGCCCGCGATGGTCGCGCCCGGCGTGCCGCGAAAGACGAGAGGCGCGCCCGCGACGCCGTCCTTGTCAATGGTGAAAGCCGGGTAGTTGCCGGCGCCGAGCTGGATGATGTCGCCCGCCTGCGCCGCGCTCATCACGCTGGCCAGCGTCGACGGCGTGGCATTGCGCACCAAGGCGCCGGCCATCGGCACGGGCACGGCGCGCGTGGTGGCCTGACGAAGTTGCTGCGAATTGCCGCCATCGGCATCGGTGAGCGTGAGCTCGATGTCGTAGGTCGTAGCAGGCTGCAAGCCGAACACGCTGCCGCTGTGACGATTGCCCCAACTGAAACCGATGTTCGACCCGGCCGGCACGCGCCGCAAGGCCATCGCCTGGCGCCAATCGCTGTTGCCTTGCGGCTTGAAGCGCACGGCGACGACGCCGTTGAGATTGTCGTCGCCGGTGATCGCCCATTCGACGGTGAGTTGATTGAATGTCGGCGCGGGGAAGGTGATCGCGCCGGGCGTGGTGGCGTTGACGCCGCCCTTGATCGTGATCGCGCGAGACGTTTCATTCGACGCCGCGCGCGTCGCGATCGGCGCCATCGCCAGCGACGCGATCAAGGCGCCGAAGATCAGCATTCCAGCCTTGCTTGTCCGCGCCATGTCGCTCTCCGCGCTTGCCAATGGCGCGATGATCTTACGCCGCGGGCGCGATGACACGGAACACGGTCATGGAATGGTCGTTGCGAAACCCTTCGTGCGCATTCACGGCGCGGGACCGCGTCGGCTCGTCGGACAGCGCGCGCGGACGCCGTCGACGCTCAATGGGCGCCGACGCGCGCGCGTTGGAATCGCCAGCCCACCGCGATCATCAGCAAGCCCAGGAACACCGCCGCGAGCGGCGCCAACGTTGGAATGGGCGATGGCAATCGCCCCAAGGGCAACAGCGCGGCATCGGCGATCAAGGGCGAGGCCTCGGAGGTGATGCTTTGCGTCGTGCCTTGCGCGGGGTCGAATACGGTCAGGTTGGACGGACCGAGAAAGCAGACGATGAGGCACACCGTTGGCTGCTGCTGGAGCAGCAGCACTCTTGCGTTCTGAACCCGCAGCGTGGAGGAGTAGCCTCCGCTGATGTCGGTCCGAATCAAAATGGGCTGCGATTGCGCGTCCGGCCAATGCAACAGATGGCGCGTCGCGAGCGACGCTTGCTCGGTCACCGCCACGACGCCTCCGCGGCCGTCGCCCGACAAGGCAGTCACGTAGCCCGCCGGAAAGTTCAACGTCGACCGCGGCGACAGCGTCGCCAGATCCAGTACGTCGAGCGCGGAACGCACGCCGGAGCGCGACACCACCACGCGACCGCCCGGCAGCACCAGGCCCCGGAACGCATCCGGAATGTCGCGCTGCGCCACGTCGCTGCCGTCGAGATTGATCACGCGCAGGCTGAGTTCCCTCACGTTCTCGCTCACGTCGCGCGATAGGGACAAAGTGAGATAGCGGCCAGCATCGTCTAGCGTGCTGTCCCAGATGTCGAAGCCCGGCGCCAGCGTCGATGGCGTCTGCGTGAATTGACCGGTGGTGGTGTTGAACCAGTAGCCGTTCGACATCATCACGATCTCGGGATGCGCGGGCGAGATCAAGGCCTTCCAGGCCCACGGCGATGGCGGGGGAGAAACCACCGCGATCACGCGCTGGGTTTGCATGCTCACCGGATCGAGCACGCGAACCTGGGTGCGCGAGAACAGAAACAAGGACCGGTTGTCGAGCGACAGCGCCAGGGCATCGTGCTCGGGAATGTCGGGCCGACGCGTGGGCTGGCCGAGCCCGGGCCAATCGTAATGAGCGAGCCCCGCGTAGGCCCAAGGCTCGATGCCGTTCTGGCTAATCTCCGTGACGAAGATGGCGTTGTCCTGCGCCTGCGCCCACCGCGGGCTTGCCGCCAGCAACACCATCATGCACAGCAGAATGGTTTTCATGCGATTTCTCCCCTTGCGGCTCGCGATCGCGAGCCTCCCCGAACGCTTACTTCGTCATGTCCGATGCCACGCTCGCGCGGGCTCGCCAACCGTGGCGCGCAGCCGCGCCAGCGTGCGGCAGGCGAAGAGCATCAACAAACTCCCGAGAATCACCGACGCCCACGTGCCCATCGTCGGCACCGTGCTCGGTTGCGCGACGCCCACCGGCGAGAACGGCGCGGCGTCGTAGATGCCGAAGGCGTGTTGCGTGTCTTCGACTCGAGAGGCTTCGCCGTTGCTCACGTCGTACATGTAGACGAAGCCTCGAGGCAGAGAGCACACGCCGGTCAAGCAGTATTCGCCGCTTGCCGTTAGCAACATGAGCTTGTTGCCGCTGACGCGCAGCTTGTAGCCGCCAAAGTTCGGGAATTCCTGCAGGGTCACCGGGTCTTCGCGAAGTTGCGGCCAATGCAACAGGCTAGCCCGACCGAAATAGGGTATCGGTCGGCTCACCACGGCCCACAGCCCGCCGCGCCCGTCGCTCGCCATTTCGATCACGTAGTAGGTCGCGGGAAGGCGCAGGCTTTTCAACAAGGCTTGCGTGTTCAAGTCGAGGACGCGCACGTTGGTGTCGTGGTTGCCAAAGACCGCGATGCGATTGTCCGAGAGAAGAACCGCGTTATAGAGGTCCTCGAAATCGCGCGTCGTGATCGGGCGCCCGTCGAGATCGACCACCCGAGTGCGAAGTTCGGTGCCACCGTTATCGGTCTGTCGATAGAGTCTAAGCACGACCCTTTCGCCGCGATCATCCAGAGTCATCTGGCCGATGTTGTACCCCGGAGCCAAGTTCGCCGGGGTCTTGACGACTTGGCCCGTGCCAAGGCTGAGCCAATAGCCGCCGTAGGCCAGCAGCAAATCCGGACGAAGCGGCGAGATCTTGGCTTCCCGGCCCCAGTTGTCGGGCACGCCTACGGGTCGCGCGAGTGTGCGCAATGGTTGCATCGACACGCGGTCAACCACGGTCAGCGTCGTGCTGGAGAACAAATAGATCTCGCGACCATTCGGTGAGACCAGCACGTAGTCGTGCTCGGGCAGCTCGGGATGCAGCGCCACGCGATCGAGCCGCGGCCATTGATAGATAGCCAAACCCTGGTATTGCGGGTAGTAGTACTGCGTGATGAAAGCCTTCTGCGTGGCGTACACCAGCGGTGAAGACACCGACTGCGCCACCGCGAAAGCATTGAACAGTGTCAGTGAGATCAGCACGAACGTGCCAAGCGCGAAGGCGCGCAAGCTTCCACCCATCAAGGCGGAACGACGCGCGCGCCCTGGAAAGCAGGCCGCGAGGTTCATCGTATTCACTCCGAATACCGCTGTTGTCGCCCAGTTGAAACTGGGTCTGATGGCGGTCAGTCTGACACGGCCGGATGACGACGCCAATGTATTTGGACAACGTCGAACGCCAGTAATTGGCGATATGAAGAATTGGCCCAAATGCGACATTTCGTTGTTTCGCGACCACGCGTTTGCGCGTCGCGAGGTGATTGCGTCCTCGTCTCCATGGCCGCGCGTCCGGCTCATCATTCGGCGGCCAAGCGTTCTCGTCGCCGATGGCTGTATTCGCCAGCGACGCGGCTCGTCGATTTCAAGCCGACTAGCCTCACGACGACCACGAGCGCGCACGCGAATGTCGCGAGGCCCCAAATACTGAGCACGGGCACGGCGGACGCTCGAGTCAAGGCTTGAAGCCCAGGCGCCAGCGCGATGTCGGTGATGACTTGCGTTGGCCCCATGGGCAATTCGCGACTCACGCCGCGGTCAATGTCGAACAGCTCAACCCGACGGCCGCCCAAGAGGAGTCGGCCGCCAGCGCTGAAGTCTCCGAAGCTGCGCACGCGGCTGTGATACTCAAGGTAGCCGCGTTGCGCGCGCAGGCTGGGCAGGCCCTCGAGGTCGGGTGCGTGCTCGCGCACGACTTCGGGTTGCCCAGGCACGGTCCGCCAACGCAGGAGTCGCGTCCTTGGGCTGTTCGACGGCTTGATCAGTGCCGCGAAGCCGCCCTGCCCGTCGCCGTGCAGATCCCAAATGTCGCTGTTGGCGGCAATGGGCAAGCGCGCCAGCGGCATCAAGGTCGATGGGTCGAGCACTTGCAGATCGCTGTCGCCGTCGCGCGCGTGACCAACCACGATTCGCCCGTCGACCAGGACGGTGCCCACGTTGAAGCCCGGGATGATGCGACCCAGGATGTCCTCGCCGTCGAGATTGACGATGCGCAACGCGAATTCCGCCGGTTGTCCGGGGGGAAAACGAGCCATTCGCAGAATGACGTAGCGGCCCGAGTCGTCCAGGTGGGCGCGGCTGCACGCGTATCCCGGCGTCAGCGTCGCGGGCGACCGCAAGACGAGACCCGCGCGGACATCGATCCAAACGCAGGTACTGAGGATCAACAGGTCGGGTCGCAGCGGCGAAAAGAAGCCGCCCAGGGATTCAAGGGAGTCATTGAACGCCTGGGCGTAAGTGTCCACGGGGAAGCTGCGCAAGACATGCCGCGTTTCGCGATCAAGGACGTAAACGCGACTGAGCGATAACAGGTAGAGCTCGCGGCCATCGGGTGACATCACCAATGAGCTGTGTTCCGGCACCGAGCGGTCGACCGTCTGCAAGCTCAGATCGGGCCAGCGGTAGACCCACAGGCCGTCGTACCTGGGGGAACCGAAGCTCTCATCGATCCAGCGAGTCACATAGACGGCATTGGCTTGAGCCAGGGCCTGGCTCACGCCAATGACGAACAGCAACAGCATGAGAATCAGGGGGTAGCGGACGGTCAAGCCACCGCGCGCGCGGCGAGCGCAGAAGCACGTCAGCGCGGAATCGCTGTTGAACGAGGTCATCACGTTCACTCCGAGAAAGGAGACTCATCGCCTGAGTCGAGTCAGGTCTCCGCATCGTTGTGCTTTGGGATTGCATTCCGAGCTTCTCATCGCGATGCAGAATCGGATTACGAAAAGCCCGTCTTGCTACGATCAACGCGATGCCATTTTCAGAAGAAATGGATCAGGACGGGGTAGCCCTGCGGCATTCATCGCTCGAGCGGGGCATCGATTGGCGCGCGCGCGACGGCGCCGTTGTTTTGAGACTACGGGTCTCTCTTCGGTGTCGCGGTCGGCCGATAGCGCCGGCGCACCGGCACGAAGGTCGCGGAGGCACGCTCCGCGGCCACTTCGCGCGGCTTCACCACGAATATCGCACGGTGTAGGTCAGCTTGACCTCGCCATCGGCGGGAATGCGCAGCGGAAAATCCAGCGTCTGCTGATCGCGCTTGGTCGAGGGATGACTCTGCGCGGTGATGTTCCATTTGCTCCAGCGATACAAGTACTCGCGCACGGTGACATCGGCCGCGACTTTCTTGCGATTGCGCACGCTGATCTCGAAGGTCTCGTCGATGAAGTCCTTGTCATCGTCATAGACGAAATTCATCTGACGACGTTCGCCGACCACGTCGAAGGCATTGCCGAGTTTGATCCGCACGGTTTCATTGCGCGGCGTGTGCTTGATCACGTCCTCGCCGATGAATTCCAGCGCGCCGTCGTTGGCGGCTTGATTGACGCGCACGCGGCCGGCCGGCAGCGGCATGCCGAGGCGGTTGGTGTCCTTGTTGTCGAATTCGAGATAGGCGCCGACCGTGCCTTCGGTGGTGGCGCCATAGCCTTGGTCGCTGATCGGCGCGCCCCAGTACGTCCACGGTTCGGGCGAGGCGGTGAACACGAGTTGCTTGCGGCAGCGCGCGCCGTTCGCGGTGGGAAATAGTTCGAGTTGCTTGGTCGAGTTGTCGGGCAAGTCGGTGCGGCGGCCGAGCGTGTAAAGGTGATACTCGGACAGGCTCGATTCCTGAAAGCCCGGAGCCATTGTCGCTTCCTCGCGCACCGCGCGGCGCGCGAGTTGCACCATGCCAAGCTCGTTGCCCGCGGCGGGCGCGCGATGGACCTCGCCGGCGACCAGGCGCAGTTGCGCGTCGTTGTAGGTCGCGCCGGATTGATTGACCACGGTGACCCAGGCGGCCAGATCGATGGCGCAGGTGTCGGCGTTCTCGCGCAGGACGACGTTGTAGTCCGACCACCAGAGCATGCCGCGCGTTTGATAGCTCACGCGCGTGTCGTGCTCGCCGCCGCGCGCGGCATTGACCAGCCATACGAGCGTCGGGCGCGTGATCAAGCCGCCGGGCAATTGCGGGAAATCGACGCGCGAGTAGTACTGCAACGTCCGCACTTCGCCTTGATCGGTCTGCAGAATCAAGCCGCCATTGGCCGAGAGCAAAGTGCCTTCGATGCGATCGATCTTTTCGCCGCGTATTTGTTCGACCGTGATCTTTTGGCCGATGTAGCGCTCGATCAGTTTTTGCTGGCTGACCAGATCGAATTGGAAATTCTGTTCGATGACGCGCGTGCCGGCGGGATCGGTGAGCGAGGCGAAGCTGACCGTGGTCGGGTCGATGCGCTTGGCCACGTCGGTGAAGCGCAGCATGCCCTGCCCGGCCTCCAGCGTCATGCGCCGGTGATCGCGCACCAAGGCGTAGCCGGGCAGATTCGCGCCGTAGTTGGCGAGGGTGTCGAGACTGAGCTGACCGGGCGCGGCGCCGCTGTAGACGGTGATGGCGTAAGGCGCGGGCTTTTCGGCGCGGGCGGGCGGCGTGGCGACGGCGGCGAGCGCGGTGACGACGGCGAGCGTGATGATGAGGTTGCGCATGGCGGTTCCCAAAGTTCGCGGAGGGCGAAGAAGGGAAACGGCGGCGCGGGGCTTTCGGGGTTAGCGCGGCGTGAGTTTTTTCACGCCGCGCCGGTGGCGCGGTGTCGTCAGGCGATTACCAGCTGTAGCGCACGGTGTAGGTGAGCTTCACTTCGCCGTCCGCGGGAATGTTGAGCGGGAAATCGAGCGTCTGCTGATCGCGCTTGGTCGAAGGATGACTCTGCGCGGTGATGTTCCACTTGCTCCAGCGGTACAGGTACTCGCGCACGATGACTTCGGCGGCGACCTTCTTGCGATTGCGCACGCTGATCTCGAAAGTCTCGTCGATGTAGTCGCCGGAATCGTTGTAGACGAAGTTCATCTGACGCCGCTCGCCAACCACGTCGAAGGCATTGCCGAGCTTGATGCGCAGGGTCTCGTTGCGCGGCGTGTGCTTGATCACGTCCTCGCCGATGAATTCCAGCGAGCCATCGTTGGCGGCTTGATTGACGCGCACGCGGCCGGCCGGCAGCGGCATGCCCATGCGGTTGGCTTCCTTGTTGTCGAACTCGAGATACGCGCCAACCGTGCCTTCGGTGCTGGCGCCGTAGCCCTGGTCGCTGATCGGCGCGCCCCAGTACGTCCACGGCGTGGGCGAGGCGGTGAAGACCAATTGCTTGCGACAGTTCACGCCCGTGGCGGCGGGAAACAGCTCGAGCTGCTTGGTCGAGTTGTCGGGCAGATCGGTGCGGCGGCCGAGCGTGTACAGGTGATACTCGAACAACTGCGATTCCTGGAAGCCCGGCGCCGCGGCGGCGGGCGCGGCCATGACCATCTTGGCGCGATAGTCCATCTGCGGCGCGGGCGCGGGCGCGCGATTGACTTCGCCCGCGACGAGTTTCAGTTTCGCCGCGGGAAAACTACCGCCCGATTGATTGACGATGGTGACCCAGGCCGACAGGTCCATGTCGCATTGGCCATTGGTCTCGCGCAGGGTCACGTTGTAGTCCGACCACCAGGTCATGCCCTGGGTCTGATAGCTCACGCGCGTGTCGTGCTCGCCGCCGCGCGCGGCATCGACCAGCCACACGAGCGTCGGGCGCGTGATCAAACCGCCCGGCAAGCTCGGAAACTGCACATTGCTGTAGCCGTTGAGGGTCTGCACCTCGCCGTTGTCCTTTTGCAGGATCAGGCCGCCATCGGCCGAGAGCAAGGTGCCGGTGATGTGATCGATCTGCTCGCCGCGCACTTGCTCGACCGTGATCTTCTGGCCGATGTAGCGCTCGATCAGTTTTTGCTGGCTGACCAGATCGAACTGGTAGTTCTGCTCGATCACGCGCGTGCCAGCGGGATCGGTGAGCGAAGCGAAACTTACCGTGGTCGGGTCGATGCGCTTGGCCACGTCGGTGAAGCGGATCGCGCTCTGGCCTGGCGTCAGGCTCATGCGGCGGCCATCGCGCACCAGGGCATAGCCCGGCAGGGCCATGCCGTAGTTGGCCAGGGCGTCGGTGTTGATTTGACCCGGCTGCGCGGAGCTGTAGATGGTCAGCGAGTAGTCGGGCGCGGGTGCGGCATTGGCGGAAGTAGTCATGGCGGCGGTCAGGGCTAGGGCGAGCGCGGTCGTGCGCATGGGCGGTTCCTCGAAGGGTGACGATACCCTGATGAGAAACGAAGGATAGTGCGCCCCGGGGTTAAACCGCGCGCGCGGGCCCCGGCCAGGTTCAGCTTTCCGAGGGCAGGCTCGCCGTCCGCGGCTCGCGCGTCACCGCCCAGGCGATGACCAGGGCCACGCACAGCAAGATCGCGGCGAGCAAGAACGCGGCGCCCGGCAAGTGGTAACGCGCGCGTTCGCCGATGAACGAAGCGAACACCTGCGAGAACATGTACGGCCCGAAGATGCCGCCCAACGCGGTCAGGCTGGTGATCGCGCCTTGCAGACGGCCTTGTTCCTGAGGCGAGACGTGGTGGGTGATCAGCGCCTGCAGCGAAGGACCGGCTAGGCCCCACAAGGCCAGCAGCGGCACGGTGCTCAAGTAGATCGCGCCCGTGGGCGACAGGCCCATGCCCAGGAAGCCGCACACGCCGAACACCACGCCAATCAGCAGGGTGCGACGCTCGCCCAGCGTGGGCACGAGCCGGCGCACCAGCACGGCCTGGACCACGGCATTGCACACGCCGACCAGGGCCAGCACGTAGCCAACCTTGTCCTGGCCCCAGGAATAACGATAGTCGGCGTAAAGCACGAAGGTGCTCGGCAGCACGTAGTGCGCCAGGCCGCTCAAGAAGGCGACGATGGCCAAGCCCAGCACCAAGCGACGGTACGAGGCCAACATCATCAACGAACCGATGGGATTGGCGCGCTTCCAATCGAAGCGCGTGGCGCGGCGCTCGACCGGCAGCGATTCGGGCAGCACGAAATAGCCGTAGCAGAAGTTCGCCAAGGCCAGACCGGCCGAAACCCAGAACGGCGCGCGCGCATCGAAGCCCGACAGGAAACTGCCGAACGCCGGACCGACCACGAAGCCGATGCCGAAGGCCATGCCCATCATGCCGAAGGCCGCGGCGCGCTTGGTCGGCTCGGTCACGTCGGCGATGTAGGCATTGGCGGTGCTGAAGCTCGCCGCGGTCACGCCCGAGATCAGGCGACCGATGAACAACATCGGCAGGCTGTTGGCCAGCGCCATGAAAATGAAATCGAGACCAGTGCCGAGGTTCGATAGCAGGATCACCGGTCGACGACCGTAGCGATCCGACAGCGCGCCCTGCACGGGCGAGAACACGAACTGGGTCAGCGAGAACATCGAACTGAGAATGCCCGACCACACGGCGGCGCTGGCGATGTCGCCGCCGCGGAACGATTGAATCAAATGCGGGAAGACCGGAATGATCACGCCGAACGACAGGATGTCGATGAAGATCGTGATGAAGATGAAGATGATCGCGGCCTTGCGCGGCGCGGCCTGCGGGACGCTGGAGGGAGTTTCGGACACGCGGCGGCTTCCGGCTTGCGATCAACGAAGCGTAGCATTCTCCTCGGCGACGCGCGTCGGTCGCGAGTCAGTACGGCCCATACGGCAAGGCCAGGCCGCGCCGATACAAACGACCGCCCAGAATCAGCGCCAGCAGCAAGGGCACGGTCAGCGGCAGCGGCCACGGCAGCCAATGAAAATGCGTGGCCAGCGCGTACAACGGCAGGATCAGCACGACCAGGGGCAGGATCATCCACTCGCCGGCGCGCAGGCTCAGCGCGATCAGCAGAAAGCTCGCGCCCAGCACCACGGCCTGCACCACCCACCATGCGATCTCGCCGAGATATTCGGCCAGACCGACATCGACCGGCGCCTGCCGCACCACGACCGCGGTGAGCGTGAAGCCCAAGCCCACGAGCAGCGCGTCGAGCGCCACGCGCGACAAGGCGCGGCGCAACCACGCGCGCGACAGCACCAGGCGATCGGGCATGGCCGGCGCCATCGACAGGCAGGCGTAACGCGGCGAGGCCTCGATCAAGCCGCGCAAGGCTTCGCGTACGCGCGCGGCCACGACCAGGATCACGGCGAAGATGCCCGAGATCAGGGTCACGGCCGCGTCATGCTGGCCGAACACGAAACGCGCGCCGAGCACGAACACCGGCAGCGCGAACAGATAGAACACCACGGCGCGACGCGAGGGCCATTGCGCGGGCCAGCCCATCACGTAGTCGACGCGTCCGGCCAGATCGAGCCGTTCGATATCCCCCAGCGCGCCGCGTTCGGCGGTGACGTCCGGCGCGGGCGGATGACGCGCGTCGACGGACTCGATCGCTTGGGTCAATTGCGTGGCGCGCTCGTGATCGCGCGCGGCGTGCACCACGAGCTGACTCCACACCTCGAAGCGACGAATGCGCGCGATCTGTTGAATCAACAGACTCACGCCGAACACGGTCGCGAGACTCAACCAAAGGCCCAGCGGCAAGTGCGTCAGCAACCACTCGGCCACGCCGTAGCGCGCCGCCAAGCCCAGCACGATGCCGGCGACGAGCACCGCGCCCGTGCCGCGACTGCCCAGGCCCGCAATCAGCACGAACACGGCCAAGTACTCGAACCATTGCCGCGTGTCGTGCGCCACGATCGCCGCGGGCAGAATCACGGTCGCGGCCAGCATCATCAGTTGCGCGCGCAGAAACAGCCGCGCGCGCACGGGCGCGCCGATCGCCATCAAGTCGCGAATGCGCTTGTGCGCGTTTTGTTCGATCTGCGTCCACAGATACAGCAGGGGCAGACCGACCATGGCCGCGACCACCAGCAGTGGATCGGTGACGTGCAGCACCGACGAGGCTTCAAGCGCGCGCAATGCGATCGTGGTCAGCGCCAGCACCGCGAACGGCCCGGCCGGGCGCAGCATCAAGTTCTGGCTGATCGCCGTGGCCGCGCTCCACTCCTCGGCGGGCGTGTTCACGTGGCTTCCAGGATGACGAAGAAGTCTTCCAGCGTGGCGTCGACGCGCTCGCGCGGCTCGCCGAGCGCTTTTTCCAACGCAGCGGTGTCGACGCCAGTGTCGACGACGAGATCGAGCGCCTCGCCCTGACGACGCGCGCCGATGATCGCCGGCAGCGTGGGTAATTCACGCGCGGGGTCGTCGAGGCGCCAGCGCCACACGCGCCAGCGCGCGCGGATTTCGGCCAACGGCGGATCGCGCACCACGCGGCCAGCGTGCAGAAACGCCACGCGCCCGGCCACGCGTTCGACATCGCTCAACCAGTGCGTGGCCAGGATCACGGTCGTGCCCTGATCGCGCGCGATGGCGGTGATCTCTTCGAGCAATTGTCGCCGCGCCAGCGGATCGAGCGCGGACGCGGGCTCGTCGAGCAGCAGCAGTTCCGGCGAACTGGCCAGCGCACGGATGATCGCGAGCTTCTGCCGATGGCCGGGCGACATCTGTTGCTGCGGCTGATGGCCGGGCACGTCCCAATCGCGCAAGCGGGCGCGCGCGCGTTCGAGATCGAAGCGCGGATAGAACGCGGCGACGAAGCGCAGCAATTCGTCGGCGCTGAACTCGCCGAAGGCGAACTCGTGCTGCGCGACATAGGCCAGCCGCGCGCGCGCCGCGGGCTTGAGCGCCGCGCAGTCCTCGCCGAACAGGCGCGCCACGCCTTCATCGGCGCGCTCGTGACCGACCAGGATGCGCAGCAAGGTCGACTTGCCCGCGCCATTGCGGCCGAGCAGGCCGACGATCTCGCCGGGTTCGACGCGCCAGTCCAGGCCATCGAGCGCGCGCCGCGCGCGGAAATGCTTGCGCACGCCCTCGCAGACCACCAGCGGCGCGCTCATGGCCTCACCACACGCGGCAGAACACCGCTTTGAGGTAACGCGACTCGCCACAGTGCGCCATGAACGGATGATCGGCGCCGGCGCCGCTCACGCGCAGCACCTGCACCGTGCGATTGGCGTAGAAGGCCGCGCGGCGAATGGTGTCGAGAAAAGTCGGCTCGTCGACCAGGCCCGTGCACGAGCACGTGAGGAAAATCCCGCCAGGCTTTACAGCGGCCATGGCGAGCTTGTTCATGTCGAGGTATTTCTTCAACGCCGGGATCACTTGCTCGCGATCGCGCGTCATCTTGGCCGGATCGAGAATCACCACGTCGAACAGATCGCGGTTGTTCACCGCGACATCGCGCAGCCACGGAAAGATGTCGGCCTGGACGAAGCGCACGCGCGCGCGGTTCAACTTGGCGTTGCTCTCGGCGATGCCGAGGATCTCTTCGTCGAGATCCACGCCCACCACTTCCTCGGCGCCACCGAGCGCCTTCGCATAAATCGCGAAACCGCCGGAATTGCAGCACAGATCGAGCACGCGCTTGCCGGCGCAGAACTCGGCGAGGTAACGGCGGTTGTCGCGCTGATCGGCGAAGAAACCGGTCTTGTGCTTGGTGCCGGGCGCGGCGCGGAACTTCACGCCGTGCTCGCTGATGATGATCGGCTCGGGCGGAGGCGGCGCGTGGCAGTCGAAGCTTTCTTGCTTCTGCACGTGCTCCTCGGCGAACCAGTAGTGACGCGCGCCGGGAAAATGCGTGTCGAGCGCGCGGCGGACGTGATCGCGCACGCGCCAGGCGCCGGCGGAGAAGTACTCCACCACCAGGGTGTCGGCGAAGCGATCGATCACCAGGCCCGAAATGCCATCGCCTTCGGAATGAAACAAACGATAGGCGTCGGTGACCTGATCGAGCTTCAGCACGTCGCGGCGCAGGGACACGGCATCGGCGATCTTGCGCGCGAAGAAGTGCTCGTCGATGGCCTCGTCGTGATCGGCCGAGAGCACGCGCAACGCGATGCGCGAATGGCCGTTGTAGAAACCGCGCCCGACCCATTCGCCGGCGCGGTCGTAAATCTCGACCACGGTGCCGGGCTTGGGCTTGGGCGTGGGTTTGTCGACCATCTTCTGGAAGATCCAGGGATGGTTGGAGCGGCGCTCGATCTTGAGCTGGACGGTGGGCGTGGCGGTGTCGTTCATGCGCCGATTGTAGCGGCCACGCGCGGCGCGGGTGGGCCCGATCGATTGGCAGACGCACGCCGGGGCCGCACAATCGCCCGTCCCTGGGAGGAGTCGACATGCGCCAAGTCCTGTTCGCCGCCGCGCTCGCGGTCGGTCCGAGTCTCGCGTGGGCGCAAGCCACGCCCACCCCGGCGCCGGTGCCGCCGGAAACCGCCGCCGCCACCGGCGTGGCGCAATTGGTCGCGCCGGACGAGCGCGCGCGCGCCATCCGCGCCGGCTTCACCAAGTACGAGTACCGCATCCCCATGCGCGATGGCACGCGCTTGTTCACCGCGGTCTATGTGCCCAACGATGCCTCGGCCGACAAGACCTATCCGATCCTGATGCGGCGCACGCCCTATTCGGTCGCGCCCTACGGCCTGGACCGCTACCCGCCGGCGCTCGGCACGACCGAGGCGTACGAGAAGGAAGGCTTTATCTTCGTATTCCAGGACGTGCGCGGCCAGCACATGTCCGAGGGCGCCTTCGTCAATATGCGACCGCACCAGGACGACAAGCGCGGCCAAGCCTTCGACGAGGCCAGCGATACCCACGACACCATCGACTGGTTGCTCGCGCACGTCGCGCATCACAACGGCCGCGTGGGCCTGATGGGGATTTCCTATCCGGGCTTCTATGCTTCGGCCGGCGCCATCGACTCGCATCCCGCGTTGAAGGCCGTGTCGCCGCAGGCGCCGATCGCCGACTGGTGGATGGGCGACGACATGCATCGCAACGGCGCCTTCAATCTGCAAATGAACTTCGCGTTCTTTTCCGGCTTCGATCGCCCGCGGCCGGAACCGACGGACAGCGAGGAGCCCTTTCGTTTCGAGTACGGCACGCCCGACGCGTACGATTTCTTCTTGCGCCTGGGCGGCTTGAGCAATGCCAATCCGCGCTATTTCAAGGATGAAATTCCGTTCTGGAACGAAGTCGCGGCGCATCCCGACTACGACGCGTTCTGGCAATCGCGCAATCTGTTGCCGCATCTGCGCGGCGTTCGCGCGGCGATGCTGGTGGTCGGGGGCTTCTACGACACCGAGGATCTCTACGGCCCGCTCAACACCTATCGCGCGATCGAGAAGCAAAACCCCGGCATCCGCAACACCCTGGTCATGGGTCCGTGGTCGCACGGCGGCTGGGTGCGCACGCCGGGCGACAAGCTGGGCGACGCCGATTTCGGCTTCGCCGCGAGCGAGTTCTATCAGCCGCTGGAACTGGCCTTTTTCAAGCATCATTTGAAGGACGGCCCCGACCCGCGTCTGCCCGAAGCGCTGATGTTCGAAAGCGGCGCCAACCGCTGGCGCCGATTCGATGCGTGGCCGCCGCGCGAGGCCCAGCCGCGTCGCCTGTATCTGGGCGCGCAGGGGCAGCTCGCGTTCGCGGCGCCCACGGCCGAGACGCCGAGCTTCGACGAATACGTGTCCGACCCGGCCAAGCCCGTGCCTTACACGCAGGAGATTTCGCAGCGTTGGGGCAAGAACTACATGGCCGAGGATCAGCGCTTCGTCGCGCGCCGGCCCGACGTGCTGGTGTTCCAGACCGAACCGCTAAGCGAGGACCTGACCTTGGCCGGCCCGATCGAGGTCGAGCTGTGGGCGAGTTCCAGCGGCACGGATTCGGACTTCGTGATCAAGCTCATCGACGTCAATCCCGACACGATGCGCGGTTGGACTGAACTGGATGCGCGCGCCGGCAAGCGCGATCGCGGCGGTCAACAGACCCTGGTGCGGGGCGAACCGATTCGCGCGCGCTATCGCGACGATCCAGCGCAGCCGAAACCGCTGGTGCCGAACGAGCCGACGCGATTGCGCGTGACGCTCGACGATGTGCTGCACACGTTTCAGCGCGGCCATCGCGTGATGATCCAGGTGCAGTCGACGTGGTTTCCCTTCATCGATCGCAACCCGCAGCAGTTCGTGCCGAATATCTATCAGGCCAAGGACAGCGATTTCGTGCGCGCCACGCAGCGCGTCTATCACGATGCCACGCACGCGAGCGCGGTGACCTTGCCGGTGTTGTCGAAGGCCGATGAGTAAGCGCTTCGCGTCGGGCGCGCGAAGGCGCGCCTAGCGCGTGATCGCGGGGCCCAGCTGACGATCGTGCCAGCGCGCCAGCAGAAGCTGCGCGCTGATCGCGCCGATCAGGGCCAGGAACATGTCCCATTGCGTGTCCCAGGGGTCGCCTTGGGTGGCGAGGAAGGCGTCGGCGTCGGCGCCCCAGATCAGCGCGGCCCACCATTCGATCATTTCGAAGAAGGCGCTGAAGGCCAGGCACACGCTGGTGATCAGGTAAAACAACCAACCGCCGCGACGCAGGCTGGTGTGACGCAGCAGCAATTCGCGCGCGAGGATGGCGGGCACGAAGCCTTGGGCGAAATGCCCGAGGCGATCGTAGTGATTGCGCTCCAGGCCCAGCCAATCGCGCACCCAGAAGCCGGCCGGCACTTCGGCATAGTTGTAGTGGCCGCCGACCATCAACACGCACATGTGCGCCAGGATCAACACGCACAGCAGCCGCGTCAGCGGAAAACGTGACCACGTGGCGCCAATCAGCGGCAGCGCGATCAAGACCCAGATCACTTCCATGAACCAGGTCATGCGGTCGTTGGGCGCGATGCCCGACCAGGTCAGCACGGCGAGCGCGATCGCGGCGTAGACGCCGAGTTCGCGCGGCGAGGGGTGAATCGCGGGCGGGTTTTGGGCGCTCATCGCCGCGTTGTATCACGTCCCGCGCGCGACGCGGCCAAAGGCTGAACGGCGGGGTCCGCACGCGCCATCGGGACGCGCGCAACGATTCGCGCCATCATCCGCCCTTGAGCCGCCCCGGCCCGCCCCAACCTGCTGCCCGTGGCCAATCCCCTGTTCAATCTCGACCCGTCCGACGACGTCACGCCGCAGCAAGTGCGCCAGGACCGCGCGCGCCTGCGTCGCGCCGCGTGGTGGACGGTGGCCGCGGTGGCGGCGTTGTGGTGGATCAAGCTGTTCGAATGGTTGGTGGGTCGCGATTTCTCGGGCCTGGGCGTGATGCCGGGCAATCCCTGGGGCCTGGTCGGCGTGCTCACCGCGCCCTTGCTGCACGGTTCGTGGGAACACCTGATTTCCAACACCCTGCCCTTGCTGATGCTGGGCACGCTGGCGCTGTACGCGTATCCGCGCGCGTCGGCGCGCGCCCTGCCCTTGATCTGGTTGTTGTCGGGCCTGGGCACGTGGTTGATCGGCCGGCCCAACGCGCACATCGGCGCCAGCGGCGTGGCGCATGGCCTGATGTTCTTTCTGTTCGTGCTGGGCTTGTTGCGTTGGGATCGACGCGCGGTGGCCGTGGCCCTGGTGACCTTTCTGATGTACGGCGGCATGCTGATGACCGTGCTGCCGCGCGAGGCCGGCGTGTCTTGGGAATATCACTTGAGCGGCGCCCTGGCCGGCGTGCTCGCGGCGGTGCTGTGGCGCAAGCGCGATCCGCTGCCGCCGCGCAAGAAGTACAGCTGGGAGATCGAGGAAGAACTCGCCGCCCAGGCCGAAGCCGAGCGCGATCAGTTCGAACCGCCGCGTCCCGATCACGTGCCCGTGCTGTGGGTGCGGCCGGAACGCGAGCCGGAAAACGGCGCCACCATCCTGCCCTTCCCCGATCGACGCGCGCCGCCGCGCATCGACGACGAGCCGCCCACGCCCACGCGACATTGAATCTTGGCGAGAAGCCTTCGCGCGCGATGAGCGCGCGCGGGCCGCTGTGTCGCGCTAGCGCTTGCCGCGATCGGACAGATCGATGAAGGCGAGAAACTCCGCGCGGGTGCGCGCATCCTCGCGGAAGCTGCCCAACATGGTGCTGGTGACCATCGACACGCGTCGCTGATGCACGCCGCGCGTGGTCATGCAGTGATGCACGGCCTCGACCACCACGCCCACGCCGCGCGGACGCAACACGTCCTGGATCGATTGCGCGATCTGCGCGGTCATTTTTTCCTGCACCTGGAAACGCTTGGCGTAGGTCTCGACCACGCGCGCGAGCTTGCTGATGCCGACGACCTTGTTTTGCGGCAGATAACCGACATGGGCGCGACCGATGATCGGCGCCATGTGATGCTCGCAGAAACTGGAGAACTCGATGTCGCGAAGGATGATCAGCTCGTCATAGCCTTCGACTTCCTCGAAGGTGCGACGCAGGTATTCGGCTGGCTCCTCGGCGTAGCCGGCGAACCACTCGCCATAGGCATCGACCACGCGTTGCGGCGTGTCGAGCAGGCCTTCGCGCGCGGGATCCTCGCCGGCCCAGCGCAACAGCGTGCGCACGGCCTCGAGCGCTTGCTCGCGGGAGACGGTGGCCGGTTTGTCCTTGCTCATGCGCGTCGGCCTGCGATGAAGGGTTTAGCGGGCGGGATGCACGTGCGCGTCGATGTCGGCGTCGATCATCGACTGACTGCATTCGGTCTTGTGCTGATTCTTCACGCGCTCGGCCTTGGCGCGCTCTTCCTCGGTGTCGTTGATGGTCGACAGCGACACCGCGCCGGCCAGCACCGCGCATTCGATCGCGCGTTGCGAGCGCTCGAGTTCGGCGTGGCATTGCTCGCGGAAGGTTTGCTTGCGCGCTTGCAAGTCCTGGCGCGCGGCCTCGCCGAATTCAGTCAGATCGACGCGGCCGAGCAGTCGCCACAGATCGCGCGCCATGTTGCGGCAGGCGGGATCGGAGAGATCGACCTTCTGCGGCTCGGCCGAGATCGGAATCGTGGCCAGCGGCTTGCCCTCGCACGGCGCTTCCTGAAAGGCCAGGCTGCCATCGGCGGCGCGACACTTGTACAGGGTCTTTTCGGCGGCGTGCGCGCCGGTGGCGGCGAGCGCGAGCGTCAGGGCCAGCAGTGTTCTCATGAGCGATCCGTCGATGGCGAGGTGGCGGCTAGGATACCAGTCTCAGCTTTTACCGGCCTTGGCGGCCAGTTCGGCCTTGCGCTTGGCGATGTAATCGTCGATGTGCGCCTCGAGAATCGGCAGCGGCACCGAGCCCGTGGCGAGCACGGTGTCGTGGAAGGCGCGCAAATCGAAATCGGCGCCGAGCGCTTTTTCGGCGCGCGCGCGCAGTTCGCGAATCTTCAATTCGCCCAATTTGTACGACAAGGCCTGACCGGGCCAGCTGATGTAGCGATCGATTTCGGTATCGATCTCGTGCAGGGACAGCGCGGTGTTCTCGCGCATGAAGGTCACGGCCTGTTCGCGCGACCAGCCCAGCGCGTGCACGCCGGTGTCGACGACCAGGCGACAAGCGCGCCACATCTCATACGTCAGCCGGCCAAAGTTTTCGTACGGCGTGCGATAGATGCCCATTTCCAAGCCCAGATGCTCGGCGTACAGGGCCCAGCCTTCGCCATAGGCCGACAGATAGCTGTAACGACGGAACGGCGGTTGCTCGCCCTGCTCGCTCGCGAGCGCGCCTTGCAGATGATGGCCGGGCACGGCTTCGTGCAAGGTCAACGCGGGCAAGGTGTACAGCGTGCGGCTGTTGAGATCGAAAGTATTGACCCAGTAATAGCCGGGTTCGACGCCACCAGCCGCCGGCGGCACGTAGCGGCCCGAGGTGTAGAACGGCGCGATCGCGTCCGGCACCGGCGCGATGCCGAACGGCAGACGCGGCAAATGACCGAAGTAGCGCGGCAGCTGCGAGTCGATGCGCTTGGCGATCCACGAGGCGCGCATCAACAGTTCTTCCGGCGTCTTGGCGTAGAACTGCTGATCGGTGCGCAGGAAATGCAGGAACTCGGCGAAGCTGCCCTTGAAGCCCGTCTCGCCCATCACCTGATCCATCTCGGCGCGGATGCGGCGCACTTCGTCGAGACCGATCTGATGCACGACCTTGGGGTCGTAGTCTTGCGTCACGTAATCGCGAATCTGCTGACGATAGTAGGCGCGACCATTGGGCAGGGCCTCGGCGGCGAGCGTCTTGCGCGCGCGCGGAATGTAGTCCTCGCGCAGGAAGCGCCAGACTTTGGCGTAGGCCGGCACGACGGCTTGCGCGATCACGCGCGCCGCGCGTTCGCGCAGGGCTTTTTGTTGCGCCTCGTCGATCGACGCCGGCAGGGCCTTGAACGGCGCGTAGAAGCTGCTGTCTTGCGGCGACTTGATTTCGACATACGGCTTGAGTGCTTCATCGCGACCGGCCAGCACGACTTTCGGCGGCGTCATGCCCACGCGCAGGCCTTCGCGCATCAGCGCGAGCTGTTCGTCGAAATAAGCCGGGATCGCCTCGAGGCGCGCGAGATAGCGCTCGGCGGCTTGAGCATCGGCCAGCGGCGAGACTTGCTGCGGCAGGCCAGCGAGATCGGTGTAGAAGGCCGAGTCGCTGTTGAGCGGCATCAAATAGCCGCGCATTTCGGTGTTGGCGATGGCGCTCTTGATCTGGTCGGAAAAGATCGCGTAGTTGATCGCGTCTTCGCCGTCGAGCGCCTTGGGGTCGATCTTGGCCAGGCGCTGGTCGACTTCGCGCCAATATTTCAGGCGGCGCTGCTGGCTCGCTTCATCGACATGGCCGAGTTGATCGTCGGCGCGATGATCGCCGACGCCGGTGGCGAGCGTCGGGTATTCGCGCAGACGGTATTGCCATTCCTCGTCGGCGAGCTTGCGAAACGCATCGGCCGCGGACGTGTCGGCCGCCGACGCCGACAGAGTGACCAGGTAGGCGATCGACCACCACCACTTGCGCATTGTGCCGCCCTCTCCGAATGGGAGCGGGCAGCTTAGCGGGTTGCGGCCTCAGGCGCTGCTGCCACCGAGCACGGCCGGGCGCGCCGACGGCGTTCGATAACGAAGGCCCAGGATCACGCGCGCCACGATCGCCACGACCAGCGGCCCGAGCCAGCCGAAGTAGAACAGCACCGGGCCATCCCACGCCGGCACCAGGCGCGGCAGACCGATGCTGAGAAACGCGATGTGCGTGGCGATGCCATTGGCCAGCATCGCGGTGAAATGTTCGCGCAACCACCAGCGCGGATCGCGGCTGCCGCGCAGGATATTGCGCGTCATGTTGAACGCGCCGATCAAGCCCACGGTCGAGAACGCGATCAGCAAGATGCCACCACGACTGAGCCCCAGCGCGAGAATCGCCGTGCCAGCCACGCCATTGGCCACGGCCAGGGCGCGATACACGGGGCCGATGAAGCGCGCGAAGTCGCGCTTGTCCGCGATCGCGCGCCAACTCACCCACACCGAGGTGACGGTCAGCAGCAACAGAAAACCGAGAAACGCCGCGTTGATGACATGGCCACTTTGCAGAATGCGGATATCGAGCGGAATCGCGGCCGTGAGCACCACGACCATGGCGACGAGATAAATCTTTCCGGCGAGTCGATGAATCGGACTGCCCTTGGTGGCCAAGCCCGCGGTCCAGAACGTCAGCAAGGCGATAGCGCCCAGCCCGGCGTGCGTGTAACGAACGAGTTCATAAGCGGTCATGGCGCGCTCCTGTGCGACGGTGGCGATAGCCTGCGGCGACGGCGGCGCGCGATCAGGTGCCGGCGGTCACCACTTCGCCCTGCTGGAAGTCACCACTTGCGCGCGATCGCTTGAGTCGGACGCGCGCGCGGGCCACCATCGCCGCATGACCAACGCCCCTGCCCGCGCGCCGTGGTTGCGCGTGTTCGAACCGATGAATGTCGCGGCCTACATGGCGTGGATCGGCATCGGCCTGCAATTGTGGTGGCTGCCGGCCGACGCGCTGGCGGTGGGCTTGCATCTGAGTTTCCTGGCCTTGTTCCTGCTGTGCGCGTTGCGCGATCACGATCAGCCGCTCACGCCCGCATGGCGCGTTCCGGCCTTGATCGAGGCGGTGGTGGCCCTGGCGCTGACCGCGCTCGCGCCCAAGAGCAACGCGCCGGTGCTGTTGATCATCGTGGTCGGACAGATCGTGCGCGCCTGGCCTTTGCCGGTGGGCATCGGCATTATCGCGGTGATCAATATCGTGCTCGCGGCGATTTTTCTGCGTCACTGGGACGCGGCCAATGCGCTGTTGGCGATGATGATGTACGGCGGTTTTCAAATGTTCGCGGCGATGACCTCGCTGTACAGCCATCGCGCGGAGCAAGCGAGCGCGGAGCTTCGCCAGGTCAACGCGCATCTGCTCGCCACGCGCTCGCTGCTAGCCGAGAGCGCGCGCGATCAAGAGCGCCTGCGTCTGTCGCGCGAGCTGCACGACGTGGCCGGGCACAAGCTCACCGCGCTCAAGCTCAACCTCACCGCCGCCGCGCGCGATCCGGCGCTGAGCGAGAACGCCGGCATCGCCACCGCCGCGCGGCTGGCCGATGAATTGCTCGGCGATATTCGCGCGGTGGTGCGCCAGATGCGTCAGCACGATGGCATGAGCCTCAGCCAGGCCATCGCCGAAATCGCCGCGCCCTTGCCGCGCCCGGCCGTGCACGTGTGGGTCAGCCCCGATGCGCGCGTCGATTCGGTCGCGCAAGCCGAGGCCTTGCTGCGCGCCATCCAGGAAGCGCTGACCAATGCCGCGCGTCACAGCACGGCCGACAATGTCTGGATTCGCCTGCATCGCGATGGCACGCGCATCGCGCTGGAAGTGCGCGACGACGGTCGCGCGGTTGGCGAGATCGTGTTCGGTTCGGGCCTGACTGGCATGCGCGAACGCATGGCCGCGCTTGGTGGCGAACTGGCGGTGTCGCGCCCCGCGCCGGGCGGCGTGGTCTTGAGCGCGTGGTTGCCCGTGGGTCTGGGCGCATGAGCGCGATTCGCCTCGCGCTGGCCGACGATCAGGCCCTGGTGCTCGAAGGCCTCAAGGCCTTGTTGCGCGGCTTCGCGGATCTACGCCTGGAAGTCGAGGCGCACGATGGCGCGGAACTGCTGCGCCTGCTCGAACACCACGCGGTCGACGTGATCGTGTCCGACATTCGCATGCCCGGCATCGACGGCATCGATGCGCTGCGCGCCTTGCGCGCGCGCGGCGACGCCACGCCGATGATTCTGCTCACGACTTTCGACGACGCCGATCTGCTGTTGCGCGCGGTCGAGGCTGGCGCGCAGGGGTTCTTGCTCAAGGACGCTTCGCCCGAGGACCTGCACGAAGCGATCGCGCGCGTGGCGCGCGGCGAGGCGCTGCTGCAACCGGTATCGACCGATCCGGTGCGCGCGCGCTACAGCTATCACGAGGCCAGCGCCCCGCGCGAACGCTTCAGCGAACGCGAGATCGGCGTGCTGCGGCTATTGGCGGGCGGTTATTCGAACAAGGAAATCGCGCGCACGTTGTTTCTGTCGGAAGGCACGGTAAAGAACTACGTGTCCGACATTCTCGACAAGCTCGACACGCGCGATCGCACGCGCGCGGTGTTGAAGGCGATCACGCTGCGCATCATCTGAAGCGCGTGTCGTCTGAAAGGATCGGGCGCCGCGTCGCGCGGCGCCCGAGGTCACGCGCGGCTTACCAGTCGGTGCAACCGTAGGCGCTCATCGAGGCCTTGGTCTGTTCCTTGGCTTGCACGCACACCTGCGCCAGCGAGGCGCGGGTCGATTCTTCCTTGGCCAGGCCGCGCCAGGTGTCGCGCCACTGGGTCATGCTGGATTCGAACGCGCCGCGCGAGGCGGCATCGGTGATGTGCTGATTGACGCAGGCTTCGTACTTGCCCAGGAAGTCATCGCACTCGGCGACGCCAATCGGCTCGCCCACGGCGCCGGCGATCGGCGTGGCGGTTTCGGGCGACGGCGCGGCTTCGGTGGTGGCGGGCGCGGCTTCGACCGGGGCCTGGGTCGGCGCGGGGGCTTCGGCGGCCGGGGCGGTGGTTTCGGCGGCGGGCGCGGCGTCTTGCTTGTTACAAGCGGCGGCGGCGAGGCAGACCACGGCCAGCGCGATCAGACGAACGTGAACTTGCATGGGTCACTCCTGGTTGGGCACAGAGGGCAAAGGGGTTTTCAAGAAAACTCGCGATCATTCAAACGTCGGCGCCCGGCGTGACCGCACGGTCCGCGGGCGCGGGCCAGTGTTGCCAGCTTGGCGGCCGATGGCAAGCGCGCGGGTTCAGGCGCGACGGGCGCGCGCGCGTCGTCGCCACAGCCACAGCGCGCCGAGCACCAGGACGCCGCCGCCGAAATACGGCGCGAGCTTACGCGCATAGGCCTTGAACGCGCGCAGGCGTTCGAAGTCCAGGCGCTGCTGCGCGCGATCGAAATCGGGCGCCTCGCATTGACTGCCGAAGTTGGCGGCCCAGGGCACGTAAGGGCCGTTGTGCACGTAGCGGCGCCATAGCTTGTAGCCGCGGTCGTGATCGCTGGTCAGGATGAAGTCGGTGGCGCCGCAGAGCACGGCCGCGTAGGCCTGCGAGGCATTGGGAAGAAGGTCGGCGGCCTTTTCGGCGTAGTCGGCGGCGAGCCAGCGGTAATGAAAACGACCCAAGGGCTTGGCCACGCTGGCGGCGACGCGCGCGCGTTCCTCGTCGCTGGTGCGCGCGCCGGTGATTTGCAGATCCTGGCGCGGTTCGTCGATCCACTGCCCTTGCTCGTCGTAGTGGCCGGGCGAGTTGAGATCGAAGTTGCCGCCATACACCGAGTAGTCGGGGTCGCCCTCGTAGCCGATGAGCTCCATGCCCGATTCGCGCGTCGATTTCGCCAGGGTCCACCAGGCGCGTGCCTGATCGATGCGACCGCCCGAACTGGTGGCTCGTAGCGCGGCGACATGCGCGTCGGCCAGCGCGCGCAGCGCCGGATCATCGAAGTAGGCGAGCGCCTCGTCGGCGCGCCCTTCGCGCATCAGGCGTCGCGCGAGCAAGGCGCGCAGCGCGGCCGTGGGCGATGACGCGCCGCCCCAACCGTCGGACGGCGTGGTCGGCGCGGCGACGGCGGGCACGTTGGCATCGACGAAGGCCTTGAGTTCGTCGAGCGTCAGCACGCGCTCGGCGACATAGGCCGCGTCGGTCCAGTATTCGAAGGTGATGCTCTCGGCGCCTTGCGGACTGGCGCCGATGGTGGCGCGCCACAGCGCGGCCATGGCCTCGCCGAATTCGCGCCGCGAGAGCGCGAGCACGCCGAGCTCGGCCGAGGCGCGACACGCCGGGCGGCGCGAGTCGTTCGCGCCCGACAGCACATCGCGCGCGTAGCCCCAGTTTTCCTCGGCCGGAAACGCGGCGATGGCGCGCGCGTATTCGGCGGCGGCCTGGGCATCGTCGCCGGCGCGCAGCGCGAGCTTGGCGCGCACCCAGGCGGCGATGCCGCCTTCGGCGCCTTGCGCGAGTTGGCCGGCCAGATCGAATCGACCGGCGCGATAGGCCACGGCCGCCAGGCGTTCGCGATCGGCGATGCGTTCGGGCGTGGCGGCGAGCGCGTCGAGCAAGCGCACGACGGGCGGGGCTTCGATCGCGGCGCGGGCTTGGGCCTTGGCGTCGTAAGCGTCTTCTTCGGCGACGAATTCGCCGGAACGGCTCCACGCGTAGGCGATGAGCAGGCGTTGCGAGAGCTTGTCGTCGAGGGCGCGCGTGGTCAGGGCTTCGTCGGCGCTGATGCGGCGCGCGAGGAAGAGCAGCGAGTTGCCGCCGCTGCTGGACTCGCGCGCGGCTTGCTCGGCGTAGAGCGCCACGGCCTGGCCGAGTTGTTCCTCGTCGTCGAGATACAGCCGCGCCTGTTCGCCGAAGCTCGCGACCGCGAGGCCCAGCGGATCCTCGGCGCCGGCGAGCACGCGTTCGCGCGTGGCGATGAAGGCGGCGGCGGCGCCGTCGCGATCGCCCCGCAAGGCGGCGACGCGGCCCAGCATGAACTGCGCCCAGGCGGCGCGCGCGGCGGCTTCCGGCGCGGGCAGATCGAGCACGGCCTGGAAGTGCGTGGCGGCGGCATCGACATCGCCCTGCGCGAAGGCCACGGCGCCGGCGAGATAGTGCGCGTGCGCGGCGGGCAGGCCTTCGGCGGCCTTGAACGCGGCGTCGGCATCGGCGGCGGCGCGCGCGGCGTCGACCAGGGTCATCTCCTCGGGCGTGTAGGTCTTGCGTTCGTAGGTCAGCGCCTGCGAGTCGCTGTCGTCGTAGTAGTCCTGTTCGACGGCGCGCAGCGTGTCGGCGGGCGTGACCAGGCGCGCGGCTTCGAAATAGAACATGCCGTCGACGAACTGATCGAGCGTCGCTTCGCGTTGACTCAAGACCTCGTGCGGAAAATCCGGACCGCAGGCCGTGGCCGTGCCACCGACCGTGCTCAGGGCCAGCGCGATGACGAGCGCGAGCTTGCTAGGGTTGGACATCGAAGATCACCTCGTCGGGATGTTCGCAGCGCAGCCAGCCGATGGTGCGCGCCTGTCCGGCGCGCAGCCAGTTGTCGGTATCGGCGACCAGGGTGGTGTAACCGGCGCCGGACCAGCGATAGCCATTGACCCCGTCCCCCGCGACGCATGCGCCGCGCACGCCGATCCGACGCGGTGATTGTGCATCGATCGGGCCGAGGTTGTGCAGTCTCAGATCGCGACCGTCCTGCCAACGCACGACGAAGGTCGGCGCAGCCGCGGCGCGCGCGAGCACGGCGGCGAAGGTCGCCGCGCTCCACGCGCGGCGGTCGCCCGGCGCCGGCAGGCGAAACCACAGCAGGCCCTGCAGATGCGCGGGGCGTTCGCGATCGAGCCAGCGCAAAGTGTCTTGCACCACCAGGGGATCGGCGAAGAGTTCGCGCCGCGCGTCGCCGGCGATCACGCCACCGGCCTCGCTCTCGACCGCGATCAATTGTCCGCGCGCGTCGAACACGGCGCGCGTGGCATAGGCCGGCAGCGACACGCGAAACGGTCGCGACGTGCGCGCCGACCAGCGCAGGACCCAGTCCTGCGCGCGCGCCGGATCGAACAGCGCGCGATGCGGATCGTCGACGCCATGCACCTGCAGCACCGACTCATCGGCCACGGCCAGCACCGCATCGAGATCGGGCGACTCGAGCCAGGCCGGCAGCGCGGTGATCGAGAGTGCGAATTCCGGGGGCAGCGCGCCGCGCAAGCGAACGAGCCAACGCGCGTAGCCCGACAGCCGCGCGCTCGCGCAGTCGTAATCGATCTCGATGCCGCGCAGTTCGATGCCGGCCGCGCGCCATTGTCGAGCCAGCGCGATCGGCGCGGACAGCCATTGCGCGCCGTCTTCCAGCGGTCGTCGGCCCTCGATGCGAATCACCGCGCGCACCGGCAAGCGCAGCCGCGCGAGCGCATCGAGCGGCACGGCGAAGGTGCGCGCGGGGCCGTTGGCGGGAATGCTCATCGCTTGCACGCGCGCGCCGGCCAAGAGCGGCTGCTGCGCTTCGAGCGCGGCGATCAGTTCGGGGGTCCAGCGGCGCTGCCAGACATAGGCCTCGCTCGGCCACGGCGTCGGCGGCGCGCAAGCGCCCAGCAGCGCGGCGGTCAGCAGCCCAGCGATGAGGATCAACGACGGCCGCGACATCGCTCGCCTCAGATGCGCAGATCGTCGCCCGCGCCAGCCGCGCAAAGATAGGCGCGCAGGCCACGCTCGCGCGTTTCCTGGAACGCCTGATCGAGCACCGTGACCGCGCGCATGCGATCGATTCGAAAGTTGCGAAAGTCATCGCGCATGCGGCACCAGCCGCCCAGGGTCCAGGCATTGCCCCAGAACACCAGGCACAGCGGCTCGACTTCGCGCGCGCTGTGCGCGCCGTCTTCGCGCGTGTAGTCGATGCTAACCACGCGATGCGCGTCGATGGCGCCGTGCAAGGTCCCCATCAGCGCGCGTTGCTCAGCATAGCGCGGGGTCGAGGGCGCGAACACGCGCGAGCGCTCGGCGCGTTCGCGCAAGGCCTCGGGCAGCACGCCTTCGATGCGCATCAACGCGGTGCGCGCGTGCGCGGCCAGATCGTCGCTGGCGAAGGCTTCGACGAAGCGCGCGCCGACTACCAGGGCCTCGAGTTCGGCGCGCGTGAACATCAGCGGCGGAATGTCCGAGCCCTTGCGCAGCACGTAGCCGACGCCGGCCTCGCCTTCGATCGGCACGCCCGACAGTTGCAGGTCGCGCACGTCGCGATAGACGGTGCGCAAGGAAATGCCCAAGTCCTCGGCCAGGCGCCGCGCGGTGACCGCGCGGCGTCCGCGCAGGGCTTGCACGAGCAGGAATAGTCGATCGGCGCGTCGCATGCCCGCGATGGTGACCGCGACGACGCGCCTTGAACAGAGGGTCGCGCGCGCGGCGCGCCGGCGCCGGGCCAGTCACGCCGCGCGACGCGCGTCATCGCCATCAGCGCGCGGAGTACAAGCCGACGCGATTGCCTTCGATGTCCTTGATCTGCGCGAACACACCCATGCCGCCGGGCAATTCGGTCAGCGGCTGCAGCAAGGTGCCGCCGGCGCGCTCGAGGCGCTCGAGCACGGGACGAATGTCTTCGACGTTGAGGTACACCACGGTGCCGTTCGGCGACGGCTGGACCTGTTGGGTCTCGATCAGGGCGCCACTGCTGCCGGGCTTCTCGTAGGGAAACACGGCCAGCTTGGTCGACAGCATCTGTTCGCGTTGCAGGCGCGTGGACAGCAGGGTTTCATAGAAGGCGGCGGCGCGCTCGATGTTGTGCGCGGGAATCTCGAACCAGGCGGGAACGTGGGCTTGCAGCATGGCGGCGTCTCGGTCAGGCGTGCGCGATTGCACGGCGCCACTGTGACGGGGGGCTGCTGTCAGCGTGGTGTCAGCAGTGTCAGCCGCCGTTGGCGACCACGCGGTCGCGGCCATGGTGCTTGGCCTCGTACAGCGCCTGATCGGCGCGCGCCAGCAGCGCCGCCGAGCCGACATCGCGCGCGGTCAAGGTGGCGATGCCGACGCTGAGGGTCATCGGCACGTCGCCGGCTAGCGTGGCCACGGGCATGCGCGCGACGTTCTGGCGCAGGCGTTCGGCCAGTTCCGAGGCGACATTGCCATCGCTCATCGGCAGCACGACCACGAACTCCTCGCCACCGTAGCGCGCGACGAAGGCATCGGGGCGTTCGTCGACCATGGCGGCGATGCGCGCGGCGATGGCGCGCAGGCAGTCGTCGCCGGCGGCGTGACCGTGACGGTCGTTGATCTGCTTGAAGTGATCGAGGTCGAGCATCAGCACCGACAGCGGCAGGCCGTGCGCTTGCGCGCGTCGGGTCATGCCGTCGAGCACGTCGTCGAGGTGACGGCGGTTGTACACGCCGGTCAGGCCATCGCGGCGACTGGATTCGCGCAGATGGCGATTGGCGATCTCGAGTTCGGCCAGGGCCATGTGGAGTTCCTGCGTGCGCTCGTCGACGCGTTGCTCGAGGCTTTGGCGCGCGTCGCTCATCAGGCGCTCGTTTTCCAGCCGCAGCATGTTGATGCGATAGGCCATGGCGAACGACAGCAGCACCATCTCGATGGCCGAGCCGATCTGGATGCCGTATTCGGTCAGCACGCTGGTGTCGATCCAGCCGAAGTTCTTCAGCGGCACGAACACGCCGCCCAGGATCAGCACCGACCACGCCAGCACGAAGTAGCGCGCCGGCTTGTAGCCCGCGAGCCAGCAGCGCACGGCCGCGACATAGGCCAGGATCGAGGCCAGCATCGCCGCGGCATTGGCGATGACGGTGCTGGCGCGCACCGAGGCCAGGGGCGTGATCAGGGCCAGCGCCGCCATGCCCAAGGCGATGTACTTGAACCACGGGTCGAAGGCCGGCGCGTTGCGGCGCAAGTCGAGGAAGGCGCGCTGAAAGCTGGTCGACATGGCCAGCGCCACGCCGGTGCTCATCGGCACCGAGAGATCCGCGATCGCGGCCTCGCCCGGCCAGAACCACTGCAAGCCGCGACCGCTGTAGATCAAGATCAGCGCGCCGAAACTCGCCACATAGCCCACGTACCACAGATACGTGCGATCACCGAGGCCGAAGTACAACGCAAGGTTGTACAGCAACAGTCCGAGCAACAATCCGTAGAAGAACATGTCGATCGCAAGCGAGCGCCACAACCGATGATCGAGCGTGCGCGCGTCGTAGAGCATCGCGGGCACCTGGATCGACGAGGAGGAATCGACGCGCACCAGCACGTCGAGGCGCTGGCCCGCGTCGATGCGCAGATCGAGATTGGGATCGCGCAGCGGATGCGCGCGCGCGTTGGCGGTCGCGTGATCACCGAGTTCGACGATGCGGCGTTGCTCGGGCGCGGTGACGAAGACCGTGAGTTCGTCCAGGCGCGGATGCCCCAGCACCAAGGTGCGTTCGATCGCGGTGGCGCCGGGGTTGTCGAGACTCACGTGCAGCCAGATCGCGGCGGTGACGAAACCGAACTGCGCGCGGCCGCGCGGCAGGGGTTGGAAGCGTCCGGCGCTCAAGGCCTGACGGGCGCCGGCTTCGTCGAGTTCGCCGCGCGCGTCGCGCAGCAGGGTCCAGTGCGGTTCCAAATTGACGGCGTGCGGTCGCGCGTCGACGGCGCTCTCGGCGCCAGCCGCGCCGACGAAGCACAAGGCGAGCAGCACGACGCACCAGCGCGCGACGCGGCGGATCACCCTGGCTTGGAATTCGCGATCACGCATGCAGCCGCCCTTTTCGGCGCCTATCCTACGCCGCCGCGCGGGCTTTGCCGCCGTTTCCGGCCCTGCGATCGCGGGCGCTGCAAAACTTCACGTTCAGGCGAAGAGATCGGCTTGCGGGCCTTGGGCCACCGGCGGCTGGAAGCGCGATTCGTCGAGCATGACGGCCGCGCGCTGGCCCAGGCCCAGGCGATCGCGCGCGACGCGAAAGCGCCGTCGAATCAGCTCGGCGAAAACCCCCGAGCCGCGCATGCGCGTGGCGAAGTTAGCGTCGTAGTCGCGACCGCCGTGCATCTGTCGGATCAGGCTGATCACGTGATCGGCGCGGTCGGGGACGTGCGTGATCAGCCATTCGCGGAACAGCGTGGCGATTTCCAGCGGCAGTCGGATGGTGGAATAGCTCGCGGTGCGCGCGCCGGCGTCGCGCGCGGCTTCGAGAATGCGTTCGAGCTCGGCGTCGTTGACGGCCGGAATGATCGGCGCCACGAGCACGCTCACCGGCACGCCGGCCTCATGCAGGCGGGCCAACGCCGCGAGCCGTCGATGCGGCGCGCTGGCGCGCGGTTCCATGCGGCTGGCGAGGTGGTTGTCGAGCGTGGTGATCGACAGGAACACGTGCACCAGCTGGTCGCGCGCGAGGTCGGTGAGCAGATCGATGTCGCGCTCGACGAGCGCGTTCTTGGTGACGATGGTGCAGGCGTGTCGCGTTTCGACCATCAGCGCGAGGATCTCGCGCGTAATCCGGTATTGCCGTTCGATCGGCTGGTACGGATCGGTGTTGGCGCCGAGGTTGATCGCCTTGGGGCGATAGCCGCGTCGACGCAGCGCGTGGCGCAGCCGTTCGGCGGCATTGGTCTTGGCGAAGAGTTTGGTCTCGAAATCGAGGCCGGCGGAAAGATTCAGATACGCGTGCGTGGGCCGCGCGTAGCAGTAGATGCAGCCGTGCTCGCAGCCGCGATACGGGTTGACCGATTGCTCGAAGGGAATGTCGGGCGAGTCGTTGCTCGACAGGATTTCGCGCGCGATTTCCTCGGTGACCTGGGTCGGCGATCGCGCGGGCGCGAGCGCGTCGGGTTCGGGCGTCCAGCCGTCGTCCTCGCGCTCATGGCGCGTCGATTCGAAGCGACCCTCGCGATTGCTGCTGGCGCCGCGGCCCTTGATGCGCGGTGGCGGGGCGGAGGTCATGACACTTCAACGGGAAACCAATAGAGAACACCATGGGCATGCTAATGCCGCCCCGATCCGGGGTCCAGAGCGTTTGGCCCGGGATCAGGGCCGATCGAGACGGGGCTGCGGAAAGGTGTTGGGCGGTTCGGGCTCACGCCGGCCCAGGAGCTTGCGCACGGTCCAGCGCAAGGCGCGCGAGAGCTTGGGCAGCAGCCATGCCGCGATCAGCAGGAACACGACCAGCAAGACCAGGAACACCAGCGGATGCGCCCACACCAGCCACAGGCCGCCGAGCACCACGCCGTCCTCGACGAAACTCGCCAGCCAGTTGGAAAACGGCTCGGGCGAATGGTTGATCACCGCGCGCGTGCCGGCCTTGGTCAGATGCGTCCCCGAGGTGATGGCGCCACCGACGATGGCCGCCACCCATTGCGCGGCCGGGCCTTGGTCGCCCAGGGCGCTCCAGGCCAGGGCCATGCCGCCGGGAATGCGCACGAAGGTTTGGAACGCATCCCACAAGGAATCGAAGGCCGGGACTTTGTCGGCGACGAACTCCCCCACCAGCATCACGCCCGAAGCGATCAACACCCAATCGTGCGCGAGCAGGCTCAGATCGCCCGGCAGATGGACATAGCCCAGCCGTTGCAGGCCACCGCAGACGAACAACACCGCATAGAGTCGAATGCCGCTGCCCCAGGCCAGGCCGGCGGCGAGCGCGATTTGCGCGATCAGGTCCATGCGGCGAGCTTAGCGCGGCGCGCGCGCGGCGGGCGTCGCTAAGCGAGGACCACGCGGTTGCGCCCGCGCCGCTTCGCTTCGTACAGCGCTTGGTCGGCGCGCTTGATCAAGGTGCCGAGCGAGTCCTCGACCTTGGGCACGGCGAAGGCCAGGCCCACGCTGATCGTGACCGGAATGGCGCCGCCGCTAGTCTTGACCGCCTCGGACGCCACGGCCGAACGCATCAACTCGGCCAAGGCCTCGGCGATTTCGCGCGGCTTGCCGGTGAGCACGACCGCGAATTCCTCGCCGCCGTAGCGCGCGGCCACCGCGCCGAGCGTGCTGGCCTGGCGCGACATGCGCGCGGCGACCACGCGCAGGCAATCGTCGCCGGCGGCGTGGCCGTAGCGATCGTTGATGTTCTTGAAGTGATCGAGGTCGACCATCATCACCGCCACTGGCTCGGCGCGACTGAGCGAGGCGTTCCAGGCCTCGACCAGGAGCTGATCGAGGAAGCGACGGTTGTACAGACCGGTCAGGCCATCGCGCAGACTGATGTCGCGCAACAGGCGATTGAGTTCCTCGAGCTGGGTGGCCGATTGGGTCAGTTCCTGATTGCGCTCGACCAAGGTGCGCTCGAGCGCCTCGCGCGCGGCGCGGGCCTCGCGTTCGCTGTCGGCCAATTGCAGGTGCCGGCGATAGCTCAGGGCGAATGACAGCAACAAGAATTCGATCGCGGAGCCGAACATCAAGCCGAACTCGTGCGTCTGCGCGCGCGGCAGGATGTTGAACGAACTCAGCGGATAGCTGACGCCGAACACGATCAGCGCCGACCACGCCACCAGGAACAGCAAGGCCGCGCGCTGGCGACGCAGGGTCATGGTCACGGCACACAGGGTCACCAGGGTCGCGCCCACGAGGACGGCGGCGTTGAGGGCCACGGCGGCTTCGTAGCGCCAAGGGGTGAGGCCGCCGATAGCGAGGACCAGACTCAGGGCCACGAACAGATCGACGACCCGCGAGATCCAGGGCATGCGTTGACGCAGTTCGAGGAATGAGCGCGTGAAGGCCGCCGTCGTGGCGACCATCATGCCCAGGCCCAAGGGCATCGAGGCGTTCTGCCACCACGGCGAGTTCGGCCACAAGTATTGAAAGCCGATGCCGTCGAAACTCAGCATCAACAGACCGAAGGCCGCCAGATACACCACGTAATACAGATACGATGGCTCGCGCAGGGCGATCATCACCGCGAGGTTGTACAGCAGCAAGGCGAGCAGGATGCCGAAGTACAGGCCGATCGCCGATTGCTCGTCGTGGGTGGAACGAAACAATTCATTGGGCGTGTAGAGAATGGTCGGCACCTGGATCGACGAGGTCGACTCCACGCGCATGAGGATCTCGACCGATTCGCCGGCCCCGAGCTCGAATTCGTAGTTGGGAAAACGGTGCGGGAAGCTGCGCGTCTCGAAGCGCGCGCTGTCGCCGAGTTCACGCGTGAGTTCTTCCTTGCCGCGCGAGCGCAGCCACAGCTGCACTTTGTCCAAGCGCGGTTGCTCGATCACCAAGACCCAGCGGCGCGCCGGGTGGTCGCGATTTTCCACCACGGTGTGAAACCACAGGGCCTCGCGGGTGAAGCCGAAGTTCGGCGGCTCGCCATTGAGCGGCTTGAAGGTATTGCGTTGCGCCTCGGCCCAGGCCTCGGCCGGCGTGAGCGCGCGCGCGGTGTCGCGCAGCACGCCCAAGGTCGGTGACAGATCGAAGCGATAGCCTTCGCCGGCGCGCAAAGACGCGGGCGCGTTGCCCAGGTTGGCGGAAGTATCGGGAGTTTGAGCGACGGCGACGGCGGCGAGCAGCAGCGCCGCGAAAGCGGCCCACCACGGACGGATCCGGCGGTTGTGAGTCGGTGACTCCCCCATCGCCGTCATCCTACCCGGAAGCCGCCGGCCTGGGGTGTCATGAAGGTCAACAGCTGTCGACGGCCGACTGGCGGGCCGGGCGCGGCGCCGGTCGCGCTCGGCTGCGCGTGGCGAGAGACCTGTGCGAGACTTCGCCGTCGGTCGTTGCCGAGGTGGTGGACATGGTGCGTTGGCTGTTGCTGCTGGTCTTCGTCGCGGCCCTGGGCGTGGCGTTCCGGACGCATTCGCCGCTGATTCTGGGCTTGGCCTTGCTGGTGGCCTTGATCGCCTTCATCGGTACCGTGATGGGCTTCGTGTCGGCGCGGGTCGACTCGGTTTCTTCGGGCCAGTCCAGTCGCGAGCTGGATCTGCTTCTGGCGCATCGCGCGAAGCTCGCCAAGGCCGCTTCGACGACGGCGGGGTCGGCGGCGGCTCCTGGCGTCACGCGCCCGGCCACGCCGCGTCCTTCGGCGCCACGCTCGGCCGCGCCCAATCAAGCCATCGCGCCGACCGCGGCGGCGCCGCGCCCGCCGGTTCGCTCCGAACGCGGCGAAAGCTGATCCACCCTGCGACGGATCGCGCATCCGGTCCGTCATCACCAGCAGGAACATGGACAGCGCGATGACCGGCAACGCTTTTTACGCCCCCGTGGACGCCGATCTCGTCCGCGGCGCGCAGCGCGGCGAGGCGAGTGCCCTGGCGACCTTGTACGAGCGCTTTCAGCGACCGGCCTACAATCTGTCGCTGCGCGTGCTCGGCGATGGTCAGGCGGCCGAGGACGTGGTGCACGATGTCTTCGTGCGGCTGATGGAACGGATTCGTGGGTTTCGCGGCGATGCGCCGTTCGGCGCCTGGCTGCGGCGATTGGTCGCCAACGCCACGATCGACGAGTTGCGTCGCCGACAGTGGTTGAGCGCCGATCCGCCGCCGGAAACCGTCGCGGGCGCGGTCGAACTCGACGGCCTGCCCGAGAAGCAGGTCGAGGCTTGGCAGATGTTGATGCGGTTGTCGCCCCGGGCGCGCGCGGTCTTGGTGTTGCACGCGCTGGAAGGCTATACGCATCGGGAATTGGCCGAGATGTTCGGCCAGAGTGAGAGTTATTCGAAGTCGATCCTGGCGCGCGCGCTGCAGAAGCTCGCCACCGGGGACGACCACCCACCCTTGGAGAAGGCGGTATGACCACCGTGCTCAGTGCCGACACGCGCGTGCCGGACGCGATCCGCGCGAGCCTCGAGGCCCTGCCCGATTTCGCGCCGAGCGAGCGGCTGCGCGAGCGCTTGTCGCGCGACCTGGCGAGTTCGCGGGCACCGACGCGAGGGCGCTGGCGCTATCTCGCGGCCGCCGCGGCGATCGCGATCGTGGCCTTCGGCGTGGGCCGTTGGGGCGCGGGGTCTGGCGTGGGCGCGGGCACGGTCACGCCGACGGTGGTGGCGGATGCCTCGATGCTCGGTCGCAACCGCGCGCTGGAGGCCGAGGTCGCGTCGCTGCGCCTCACCCATGCGGCCGTGGGCGAACCGGCCGCCGGCGAATTGGCCTTGGCGCGCATCGATCATCGCTTGCAGGCGGCGTACGATCGCGGCGCGCCGCTGGCGGAGTTGGAGAGTCTGTGGCGCGAGCGCGAGAACACGCTGGCGACACTCGTGCAGACGTATCGTCGCCCTGCTTCGGCAGTGCGAATTTGAACCCGGAGGTCGACATGTTTTCCCGGATGATGGTGAGACTCGTGGTCGCTGGCGCGACGTGGGCGGCGGTGAGCTCGATGGCCTGGGGCGCCGATCGCCTCGATGCCACGGCGAGCGGCAAGCTGACGCAATTGGCCAGCACCTCGGTGGGCACGACGGAGTCGCTGTTGCGCGATGAATTGAAGAGCGTGTTGCTGCGCATGGCCGACGCCGGCGCCTTCTCGGGCAAGCCCGAGGACGTGGCGCTGTCGCTGAGCATGCCGGCCGAACGCGTGGTCGATCTGGGCCTGGTGGTCGACAGTCGCGACGCGGCGACCGCGGGCCTGGTGGTGTTGGGCACGACGCCCGGCGGTCTGGCGCAAAGCCTGGGCGTGCGCGCCGGCGATGTGCTGATCGCGTTCAACGGTCAATCGCTCGCGGGCCTGGGTGTTGATGAACAAGGCACGGCGCGCGCGATTTCGACCTTGCGCGCGGGCGTCGATGGGTTGCGCGATCTGCAGCCGATCACGTTCGACGCGCGTCGCGGTGGCGATGCGGTGCAACTGCAAGGCGCGCTGCACGCGCGTTATTTGCCGGCGCTGCGATTGGAATTGGGCGAAGGCACCCTGGTCGCGTCGAATGCGCCGGTGGCCTTGGGCTCGGCCGTGTCGCGCGCGGCGCCCGCCGCGAGTGGCGATACGTGTGGTCGCGTCAGCACCTTCCACGTGGCGCCGCGCTCCAAGCATCTGTACGGCACGCGTCTGCTCGAGATTGACGGCCAGCTCGCCGGTCCGGCCACGCAGAACACGTTTCGCCTCGACCCCGGTCAGCACGAACTGCTGATCGCCGAGGACATCGACGCGCGCGATCTGCCGACCACGCTCACGCGTCGTCGCACCGAATGGGGCCGCAAGACGCTGACCATCACGGTCGAACCGGGCATGACGTATTTGCTGGCCGCGCAATTGGATGATCCGCGCGCGCCGAACAAGGATTACTGGCAGCCGGTGGCCTGGAAGACGGTCGCCGAACCCTGCCATTGATTCCGCGCGGGATCGAAGACCAGGGCCGCTTCATGCGGCCCTTTTTGTTGGGGCGCTACGGCCGCGCGATCATCGGCTAAGCTCAACGGCCGTCTGCCCGCCCTGCTCCACGCCATGACTCACGTCACTCTGCTCAGCGTCAATCTCAACAAGATCGCGGTGCTGCGCAATTCGCGCGATGAGGGCGAACCGAGCGTGATCGCCGCGGCGCGGGCCTGCATCGCGGCGGGCTGCGCGGGCATCACCGTGCATCCGCGCCCGGACATGCGCCACATTCGTCCCGGCGACGTGCGCGAGCTCGCGGCGATGTTGAGCGTCGAGTACAACATCGAGGGCAATCCCTTCGCTGGCGCGAACGTGCGCGGCTATCCGGGCTTTCTTGAATTGGTGGAAGAAGTTCGTCCCACCCAATGCACCCTGGTGCCTGACGGCGATGGTCAGCTGACGTCGGATCACGGGTTCGATTTCGCGCGCGACGCCGAGCGCTTGCGACCCGTGGTCGCGCGGCTTCGCGCGGCGGGATGCCGCGTGAGCTTGTTCGTCGATGCCGACGCGCCGGAACTCGAGCGCGCCGCCGAGATCGGCGCCGATCGTATCGAGATCTACACGGGTCCGTTCGCGCGCGCATTCGCGCGCGGTGATGTCAACGCGGCGCTCGATGCCTGCGCGCGCACCGCCGAACGTGCGCGGCGCGCGGGTCTGGGCGTCAACGCCGGGCACGATCTCAACCAACAGAATCTCGGCACCTTCGTGCGCACCGTGCCGGGCGTGCTCGAGGTCTCGATCGGGCACGCCCTGATCGGTGAGGCGCTCTACGCCGGGTTGGTGGCGACCGTGCGTGCGTACTTGCGCATTCTCGAGACCAGCGCGGCGCGCTGAACTCGCTCAGCGATCGGCGAAGGCGAGGTTCGCCACGCCCTGACGTCGCGCGATCGACGCGAGATCGGCGACGAGCGCGTAAGGCGCCTTGGGGTCGACGACGAGCACGAGGTCGGTCTCCGGCGCGGCCTTCATTTGCAAGGCGAGTTGCGGCTCGAAGCCCGCGGCGGGCAACGCTTGCTCGTTCCAGCGCAGAGCGCCATCGGCGCTGACGATCACGCGCACGGTCTCGTGGGGGCGCGGTGGATCTTCCGGACCCTGTGGAATGGTGATCGATACCTGATTCGCCATCACTGGCGCGGCGATCATGAAGATCACCAGTAGCACCAACATCACGTCGACCAGGGGCGTGATGTTCATCTCGCGCAAGGCCTCGGGTCGGGGAACGAGCGGTCGGGCACGCATGGGATTCTCCAGTGATCGCGCGAGTCAGTGGCGCGATTGAAGCGTGCGCGCGGGACGGGTGACGGTAGTGCCGCGTCTGGACGAGCGGTGTCGCGATGGCGAGGCGCGGTCGCGGCTACGACTGGCGCCGGTGCCGTGATCGGCCGCGCGATGCGGGTCGAGTTCACTCTCGAGCCATCGGCATGACTGCGAAGCTTCGCGTGCCCCAAAACAAAAACGCCGCCCGGCTTGCGCGAGGCGGCGTTCTTGATGGCCGATGTCGAACGGTGGGCTTAGTTGCCAGCGCCCGGCATGTTCTTGAAACCAATCTTGGTCATGCCGACGTTCTTGGCGGTGGCCAGGACTTCGGCGACGACTTGGTATTCGGTTTCCAGTTCGGCGTCGATCTCGAGCTGCGGCTGCGGGTCCTTCGCGGCTTCAATCTTGAGCTGCGGTTCGAGCGCGGCCTTGATCAGCGGCTGACCATCCCAGAACAGCTCGCCGGTCGCGCGGATCTTCAGATCGATCGGCGGCGGCGGGTCGGGTTGGTTGATCGGATTGGTGGTCTTTTGCGGAAGATCGATCTGGACCTGATGGGCCAGGATCGGGGCCGTGATCATGAAGATGATGAGCAGCACCAGCATCACGTCCACGAGGGGCGTGACGTTGATGTCGGCCATCGGGCCCGCGCCTTTGTTACTGGTAAATGCCATGATGCTTCCTCTGTCCGCGCCGGTCGGACGCGAGCCGTCAGGCCCGCGTCCGCGCGATCAATGTTGCGGCGTGGTGATCAGACCGACTTTCTTCATGCCCGCGACTTTCGCGCTGGCCATCAGGCTCGCCACTTCCTTGTACTCCACCGTGCGGTCGGCACGGATCTGGAGATCCGGTTGCGGCTCGCGCCGGGCCTCGATGCGGAGCTGGCGATCCATCGCGTCGCGCGTGATTTCCGTATCGTTCCAGTACAGATCACCGGTCTCCTTGAGGGAGACGGTGATCGTGCCCGGCGGCTCCACATTGGGCTTGGCGGTGGCCGGGGGCAAGTCGATGGTGACCTTGTGCGCCATCAGCGGGGCGGTGATCATGAAGATGATCAGCAGCACCAGCATCACGTCCACCAAGGGCGTGACGTTGATCTCCGCCATCACTCCGCCTTCGTTGCCACCCGCAGACATGCCCATGGTGGTTACTTCCTGGCGGCGGCGGCGGCCGGCTTCGGAGCGCCCATTTCGACGCGCGAGCCGGTGGCGAAGAAGTCGTGCAGGTCGTGCGCGAATTCATCGAAACGCGAGTTGATCTTGCGGTTCGAACGCACGAAGAAGTTGTACGCCAGCACGGCCGGAATAGCGACGAACAGACCGAACGCGGTCATGATCAGCGCCTCGCCGACCGGACCCGCGACCACGTCGATCGAGGCCTGGCCGGACGCGCCGATGCGGATCAGGGCGTGATAGATGCCCCACACCGTGCCGAGCAGACCCACGAACGGGGCCGACGAACCGACGGTGGCGAGCAGGGTCAGACCGGTTTCGAGCTTGGAGCTCTCGCGGGTCACGGCCTGACGCAGGGCGCGGTCGATGAACTCGGAGCGGTTGAGCGCTTCCACCAGACGCGAACCTTCGTGGCGCTGGTGATGCGCGGCGGCCGAGGCGCAGTCGAGCGCGATCTTCGAGAACGGCTCGTGGCGCGGCTGATCTTCCATGTAACGCACGGCGTCGGCGGCCGACGGCGTTTCCCAGAACGTGCGGATCACGCGATCCATGGCGGCGGTGATGCGCAGGTTACGGATGGCGTTCCACACGATGTAGAACCAGCTACCCAGCGACATGAAGATCAGGGTGATCGCGACCACCCAGCCGACGAAGTCGAAGTTCTGCAGCAAGTGGGCCAAGCCCATCTGCTGGAGCGCGGCGGCGTCCGAATCGGTCGGAGTCGGCGCCATGGCGTCGCCCGAGACGGGCGCGGTCGTGGCGGGTGCCGCTTGTGCAGCCAAATCGGCCGCCGGTGGAGCGCCAGCGGGATCCACTGGCTGAGTCGAGGTCGCGTCTTGCTGCATAAGGGTTACCCTTCGTTGAGCGTGAAACGAATCGGAACGAGAACCCAGCCCTCAACAGGACGGCCGTTCTTGACTTCCGGGTTAAATTTCCACTTCTTGACGCCATCCATCGCGGCCTTGTCGAGCTCGCGGAAACGGCTGGTTTTTTCTACTTGGATCTTCAGTGGTGAACCGTCGATGCCGACGAGGATGCGCAGCAGCACCTCGCCTTCCATGCGTCGACGCGCCGCGGCGGGCGGGTAACGAATGGGGTAGCGCGAGCGGTAGCTGGGGTCCTCGGCGGCGATCGAGTCCGGCACGGCCGGCGCGGGCGGCGCGGGTGGCGCCGGCGGCGGCGCCGGTTCGGCCATCGGCAGCGGCTCGTCGAAGACCGGAGTTTCCGGCTCCGGCGGCGGCGGCGTCGGGGCGATGATTTTCTTTTCTTCGATCTTCTTGAGGATCTTCGGCGGCTCGGGCGGCGGCGGCGGTGGTGGCGGCGGCGGCGGTGGCGGCTCGAGGAAGACGACGTCGATGACTTTCTCTTCTTCCGTCTTGTCGCTGTCCGGTGCTTGGACCGGCGCGAGCATGAACATGAAGAGGCCAACGTGCACGGCCAGCGCGGAGCTGTAGGCCGTGATGCGTCGCCAATTGAGGCCCTCAGCCGCGGCTGAATAGGCTGTCGCGTTATCGGTCATGTGTGATTCCGAGTTGCAGATGCTTCAGCCACCCGCCGGAAAGGCGCGCGACGGCTTGCGACCGTTGGCGGCGAAGTGTCCTCCGAAGCCCCGCAGTATAGCGAGGGGTCCGGACGGTACACTAGGACGCGCCAAGCTGACAAGCAGCCCTGACGCGCCCCATTAGCCTAGCCGCTTTCGGCTGCCCGAATGTTGCGATTTCAATGCGTCAGCGCTGTTGCGCCGACTTGAGCCAGGACTCCGCCATTTGCTTGGTGGACGGGTAGTTGCGCGCTTTCTGGAAAGCCGCGATCGCCGCCTTCAGGTTGCCCAGCTCCATCTCGGCATTGCCTAAAAGAATATAGGCCTCGCCTTCGCGCTTGAGGCCGCCCTTGGCGATAGCCGCTTCCATCGCCTTCTTGCCCTCGGCCAGCTGGTCGGTTTCCTGAATCAGCAGCTGACCGCGCTGGAAATCGATCTCGCCATCCTTCGCGAACGGCGCGGCCTTGCCCCAGGCTTCGATGGCCTTGGCGAACATGGCCTTGCGCTCGGGGCTTTCATCGGCGGCGGCATCGGCGGCCAGGGCGTAGGAATCGCCCAGGCCCTTGTAGGTTTCCAGATCCGGCTTGAGCACGCCCTTGGCCAGGCCGTCGTTGATCACTTGGGCGGCCTGCTGCGGCTTCTCGAGGAAGTTGTACATCTGATAGAGCTGACGGATCTCGTCATGCTCGGTGAGCAGGCCACGCGAGTAGGCGCTTTCGAGCATGGTCAGCGCCTTGTCGTTTTGCTCCTGCTCGAGGTAGATCGAGGCGAGCTGCAGGATCAGCTTCTTGTTGTTGGGGTCCTTGGCCAGGATTTCCTCGCCGACCTTGCCGGCTTCGTCGTACTTCTCGGCGTCGTAGTAGCTGGCGATCAGGATCTGGTACCAGGTGTCATTCGGCTCGGGGCTGAGCGCGATGGCTTTCTTGATCGCCTCCGCCGCTTCCGGGAAGCGCTCGAGGCGATACAGGGCATTGCCCTTGACCGCGAGCGAATCGGCCGATTCCTGGCCGCTGAGCTTGTTCCACTTTTCGATCGCGTCGAGCGTGCCCTGATAATTTTCCTGCATCAGGTTGAGCTGGGCGACCTGATAGATCAGGCCGAAGTGCGAGACGTTGTCGAGCGAGTCGAGTTCAATCGCCTGCTGATCGAGCTTGATCGCGCCATCGACGTCATCGGCGTTGTAGGCCAGCTGCGCGAGGCCTTGGTAGGCCAGACCCTTTTCGTAAGGCGTGGAACGCTTGTGGTCGAGCACGGCCTGGAATTGCGCCTTGGCGTCTTCGTCCTCGCCCGCGTCGAGGGCGTCGTAACCCTTCTTGATCTTCTCGTAGACCGTCGAGGTGGCGGCCTTGGGTTCCTTGCGCGTGGCGTTGGGGAATGGATTTTCCTTCTTGTCCTTGGCGATCGCCGAGCCCATGGCAAGGGCCACGACGAAGAAGGCTGTCACCAGCAGTTTGAGCAGGCGCAAGGTGTTCATGTTGACCTCGTGGAAGCGGCCCGGAAGCCGCGCGTGGAGTGGAACGAAAAGCGTACCGCCCGGCAGCGTCGTCGCTCAAGCCGCAGCGCAATGATGTTCACGTCGTGGCGAAGTGCGCGCGCGAGAATGCCACGCGCTCGGCCGGGTCCTTCGACAGCGTGCCGGATTTTTCCAGCTCCTGAATTTTTCGCAGGCGATGCAACAAGCCATTGCCATTGGCGATTTGAATGGCCAGGCCAGGTCGCGCGTTGAGCTCGAGGATCAAGGGACCAAGCTGCTTGTCGAGCACGATGTCCACGCCGACATAGCCCAGCTCCGACAACTCGTAGGTGCGCGAGGCGATCAGCAAGAGCTCTTCCCAACGCGGAATGCACAATCCAACGATGCTGTGCTCGGTATCGGGATGCTCCTTCACCGGCTCGTTGCCCCAGACGCCGCGCTTGGTCACGCCCGTGGGGATGTCGATGCCGACGCCGATCGCGCCTTGATGCAAGTTGGCCTTGCCGTCCGACAGCCGTGTCGGCAAGCGGATCATCGCCATCACCGGATAACCCTGGAAGACGATGATGCGGATGTCGGGCACGCCCTTGTAACTGACGTTGTCGAAGATCGGGTCGAACTGCACGCAGTATTCGACCAGCACGTGATCGGGCTGGCCGCCCAGGCTGAACAGGCCCGAGAGCATGTTCGACAGATGATGATCGAATTCATCGCGCGTGATGAAGGCGCCGTTGGAGCGACGGTACTTGTCGCCGCGGCGACCCGTGATCACGAGAATGCCGTCGCCACCGGAACCGTGCGCGGGCTTGACCACGAACTGATCGCGCGTGGCGATGCGCTCGTGCAGCTCGGCGATTTCGTGTTCCTCGCGCACCACGGCGTAGAGCTCGGGCACCGGCAGGCCCGCGGATAGCGCGAGCTGCTTGGTGATCAGTTTGTCGTCGACGCGCGGATAGAACCTGCGCGGGTTGTACATGAGCACGTAGTCGGCGTTGCGCTGACCGATGCCCATCAAGCCCTTTTCGCGCAGGCGCGAGGCGATGTGGAAAAGGTTCGCCATGGTCGGGTCAGCCTTCGGTCTTGGGCGCCGGCGTTTCCGCGATCGGATCGCGCGTGAGCGCGCGGAAGCGGAACAGCTCGGTCAGTCGATAACCGGAGTAACGGCCCAGCACCAGGGTGATCGCCAGCAGCACCAGCAGCAGTTCCGGGAACACGAACACGAGGTGCTGCAGGTGCGCTTCCTTCATCACGATATAGGCCAGGCTCGCGATGACGAGCGAGCCCAGGGCCTGGCGGATGGCGTAGCCGGGACCGCGTTCTTCCCAGGCCACGGACACGCGCTCGATGGTCATGGTCATGATGATCATCGGGAACAGCGCGATGTTGAGGCCGACCTCGAAGCCCAAACGATTGCTCACCACGCTCACCGCCGCCATCAACAGCACGACGACGATCAACACGGCGGTGAGACGCGGCACCAGGAGCAATTTCAGTCGCTCCATGTAGAAGCGCACCAACAGACCCAGGCTGATCACGGTCGCGAACAGAATCACGCCGGCGATGATGCCCGTCCAGTTGAAGGCGAGCGCGATCAGCACCGGCATGAAGGTGCCGAAGGTCTTGATGCCGACGAGGTTGCGCAGCAACAGCATGATGAAGGCGCCGACCGGCACCAACAGCAGGATCTTGTAGACGTTCTGCGCCTGCAGCGGCAGCGACAGCAGCGAGTAGGCGACCAAGGCCTCGTCGCGCACGGCCAGGCGTTGCTTGGCGGTTTCGAGCGCGTCGTCGAGGCTTTTCTGCACCGAGAACTCGACGGTCGCGCGGCGGTTGCCCTCGACGTGCAGCACGGGCTTCTGGCTCATCGACCACAGCAGGGTGTCTTCGGGCCAGCCGAGCGTGCCGGTGGTGGCATTGATCGTCTTCCACTGCGCGGTGTCGCCGTCGTACACCTGCACGTAGGGATCGAGCTGGGCGCTGCTGCGGTTTTCGCGCAGCGGCAGACCGTGGACCACGCGCGCGCTGATCTGGCGATCGCCGAGCAAGGACACGGCCAGGCGCGCGCGCGCCTCGGCGGTCTGCACGTCTTCGAGCAGCAGCGCGACTTCTTGCGTCGGCTTGGCTTCATTCAAGCGATGCAGGAGTTCCGAAGCGAAGGTCGCCGAATCGACGGTGACTTCGCGCACGGCCTCGAGCAGGGTTTGGCGCGCCGTGGCGTAGGGTTCTTCCCAGGTTTGTTGCGCGGGCGGCGTGGGCGCGCGCTCGGGTTCGGCCGGGTGCAAGTCGCGAAAGACCACGGCGCGGTAGTACAGCGCCTGGGTGCCCGCGGCGCGGCGAATGCGCCATTGCACCTCGCGGCCATCGCGATGGGTTTCGTTATTGCGGCCGTAGTTCCGGGCGACGTATTTCTCGTCGAGGATGGTGTAACCCGGGGGATTGTTCGGCAGTTGCAGCGTGACCTGGTTGGGCCCGCGGCGCGCCTGGAATTCCACGCGCGCCTGGACTTCCCAAACCTCGGTCTCGGTCACGGGCATGACCGGGAAACCCAGCACTTTCCACTTGTAGAAGAAGGCCGCGAACCCGACCAGGGCAATGATGACGGCCAGGAAATAGAGCTGGGTTTTTTTCATGTGAATCGATTCCCTCGCCGTCCCCGATGTCGCGCGGCGCGCCAGTATAGCCGTGGCCGCGAGGGCCACGGTAAGTTCCGAGTGGATGCGTGAATGCCGCGAATTCGCGGCGCGCGCGCCGCTTACACGTCGAGGTTCGACACCCGCAGCGCGTTCTGCTCGATGAATTCCCGTCGCGGCTCGACCACATCACCCATGAGGGTGGAGAAGATCTGGTCGGCGGCCACGGCGTCCTCGATGCGCACCTGCAGCAAACGGCGGGTGTCGGGATTGACCGTGGTCTCCCACAATTGCTCGGGATTCATTTCGCCCAGGCCCTTGAAGCGCTGGATGGTGCGGCCCTTCTTGGCTTCCTCGAGCAGGAATTGCTGCGTCTCGTCGAAATCGCGGACCGGATGCGAGCGAGCGCCGCGGCTGACCGTGGCATCGGCTTGAATCAGGCCATCGAGCGCGCCGGCGACTTCGGCCAGCGGCGCATAGTCGGCCGAGGCGAAAAAGCTCGCGGGAATGAAGGTTTCACGGGTCAGACCATGCTGGGCGCGCTTGAGTCGCAGACTCCCCGCCTGCTCGCCTTCGGCGCTGATCGCGGTGATCTGATACTGCGGCCGTCCGAGGGCGCGACCCGTGCTGAGTCGGGTGTTGAGGCGGGCGCACCAGGCTTGCAGGCGCGCGTCATCGGCGAAGACGTCGGCGCGCAGCGCCGGGACGTCGAGCATCGCCCGCAGCACGCCCGGGTCATAGCGATGCGAGAGACGGTCGATCTGGGCCATGGCCTCGGCGAAATCGCGCATCAGCTTTTCCAGGCCCGCGCCGGACAGCGCGGGCGCGTCGGCCTGATAGCGCAGTTCCGCGCCTTCGACCGCATTGCTGATCAGGTAGGACGACAGGGCTGCTTCGTCCTTGAGATAGAACTCGTTCTTGCCCTGCTTGATCTTGAACAGCGGCGGCAGGCCGATGTAGATGTGCCCGCGCTCGATCAGCTCCGGCATCTGTCGGTAGAAGAAAGTCAGCAGCAAGGTGCGGATGTGCGAGCCGTCGACGTCCGCGTCGGTCATGATGATGATGCGGTGGTAGCGCAGCTTGTTCGCGTCGAACTCGTCCTTGCCGATGCCGCAACCCAGGGCGGTGATCAGCGTGCCCACCTCGGCCGACGATAACATCTTGTCAAACCTAGCTTTTTCGACATTCAGGATCTTGCCCTTGAGGGGCAGGATGGCCTGATATTTGCGATTGCGGCCCTGCTTGGCCGAACCACCGGCCGAGTCACCCTCGACCAGGAACAGCTCGCTCAGCGCCGGATCGCGTTCCTGGCAATCGGCGAGCTTGCCGGGCAGGCCCGCGATGTCGAGCGCGCCCTTGCGGCGAGTGAGTTCGCGCGCCTTGCGCGCGGCTTCGCGGGCGCGCGCGGCCTCGACCACCTTTTCGGTGATGGCGCGGGCTTCGTTGGGATGTTCGAGCAGGAATTCCTCGAGTCGCTCGGCGACGACGGATTCGACCGCCGACTTCACTTCCGAGGAGACCAGCTTGTCCTTGGTCTGCGACGAGAACTTTGGGTCCGGGACCTTGACCGAGAGGACCGCGATCATGCCCTCGCGCATGTCGTCGCCGGAGAGCGCGATCTTGGCGTTCTTGAGCACGGGCGACTTTTCGATGTAGCCGCCGAGCATGCGCGTCAACGCGCCGCGGAAGCCGGCCAAGTGCGTGCCGCCGTCTTTTTGCGGGATGTTGTTGGTGAAGCAGAACATCCGCTCTTCGTAGGCGTCGGTCCACTGCATCGCCACTTCGACCTGCACGTTTTCATGCGTGCCCGAAAAGGTAATCACGCTCGGATGCAGCGGCGTGCGCAGCTGGGACAAATGCTCGACGAAGGAGCGGATGCCGCCTTCGTACTGGAACAGATCGCGACGGTCCTCGGCGCGCTCGTCGATCAGTTCGATCTTGACGCCCGAGTTGAGGAAGGCGAGCTCGCGCAGCCGCTTGGCCAGGATGTCGTAGTGGAACTCGACGTCGGTGAAAATCGCGGTGCTGGGCTTGAAGCGAACCTGGGTGCCGCGGCGGGTCGAGGGCTCCATCCGCTTGAGCGCGTACTGGGGATCGCCGAGGGCGTATTCCTGCTGGTAGTGCGCGCCATCGCGCCAGATGTCGAGCCACAGGTGCTCGCTCAGCGCGTTGACCACGGACACGCCGACGCCGTGAAGGCCGCCCGACACCTTGTACGAGTTGTCGTCGAACTTACCGCCCGCGTGCAGGATGGTCATGATGACCTCGGCAGCGGACCGCCCTTCCTCGGGGTGGATGTCGACCGGGATACCGCGACCGTTGTCGCTGACCGAGACCGAGCCATCGAGATGGATGGTGGTGATGACGTGGTCGCAATGCCCTGCCAAAGCCTCGTCGATCGCGTTGTCGACGACTTCGAACACCATGTGGTGCAGGCCCGTGCCGTCATCGGTGTCGCCGATGTACATGCCTGGGCGCTTACGGACCGCCTCAAGACCCTTTAAGACTCTGATATTGCTTGAATCGTATTGATCGCTCATGCGTTGGTGTCGGTCCGCGCGGAGGGCTGTTGAGCCGAGAAAGGGCAAAGGACAAGTATAGCAAGCGGCCCGAAGGTGCCGCTTCGCGGCAAAGAGGGGCGCTAGGCCGAGCCGCGAATCTGACCGTCGGGTTCCACGTGGAACACTCGGGGCCCTTGGAGCCAGGGGTCCCGTCCGAGTTGTTCGTCGGTCGCGGTCATCAAGACCTGAGCCTGCCACTGGTTGAGCAGGTTCACGACGCAGGCCCGGTGTTCGGCATCGAGCTCGGACGGCAGATCGTCAAGAGCGATGATCGGCCAGTCGGCGCGAATGTCGTGATAGTGCGCGGCCTGGGCCAATACGGCGCAGAGCGCGGTCAGCTTCTCCTGGCCACGCGAGAGGTGGCTCACCTGCCCCACCCGCTCGAAGCGCGGGCGCCAGTCCGCCCGGTGCGGGCCCAAGGTGGTGATGCCCCGCTGCAAGTCGTAGCCAAGCCGCGCGTGCAGTTGCTCGAGCAAGGACTGGCTCGATCCGTCATCCCAGCCGGGATGAAAAGTGAGAGTCCCCTGCCCCAGCTCCGGCAGCAGCTGCGCCGCGTGGGTTTCGAAGGCGGCGCCCAGGGCTCGCGCATACTGGGCGCGGGATTGCGTGAGCTGCTCCCCTTCCTGCGCCAGTTCGACCGACCAGGGTTCGATCTGGTTGGATGGGGCCCGGGCTTTCAGCAGCACGTTCCTTTGCTTCAGCGCTCGCTGATAGCGCCGCCAACTCGCGAGGAAGTTCGGTTCCACGTGGAACACGCCCCAATCGAGGAAGGCACGGCGTTCGTCCGAGCGCCCAGAAATGAGTTCATGCGAGCCGGGCTCGAAGCAACACACGGCGCAAGTCGCCAGCAGGTCACTCAGCCGCTCAACCGGCGCATCGTTTCGGCGCGCCACCCACTCGTGACCCATGCGCGCCAAGCCCAGCCGATCGATGCGCTCGCCCTCGCGACGGATCCGGCCGAACACCTGAAAGCCCGAAGCCCCGGCACGCGCCAGCGCTTCCCGGCCTCCTCGGCGGAAAGAACGACCATGTGAGAGGAGATAGACGGCTTCCAGGAGGGAAGTCTTGCCGGCGCCGTTGGGCCCCACGATGACGTTGGGGCCCGGAGAGAAGCTCAGTTCGGCGCTGGTGAACCGTCGTAAATCGGTGACGCGAAGTTGATCTATCCACATACCCAACCCCCAAGGCCCGCGAGGGCCTGGGGCTTCAGAGCCGCAGCGGCATGACCACGTGGCGGGACCGCTCGTTGTCGACATCGCGAATCAGGCAACTCGAGTTCGAATCGCGCAGGCACAGACTGACTTCCGAGCCGCGCAGGGCGCCCAAAGCATCGAGCAGGTAGTTCACGTTGAAGCCCACGCCGAGACCGTCCACCGTGGTCGCGACCTCGAGTTCCTCGACCGCCTCTTCCTGCTCGGGATTGTGGGCAACGATCTGCAGGCGATTGGGCGTCACTTCGAGCTTCACGCCGCGGTATTTCTCGTTCGACAGAATCGAGGCGCGTTGCAGCGCCGCGCGCAACTCGTCGCGGCTGACGCTGAGAATCTTGTCCGCGCCGATCGGCACCACGGCCTCGTAGTCCGGGAAGCGGCCATCGATCAGCTTCGAGGTGAAGATGAAATCGCCACGGCGAACGCGCAGATGGTTTCGGCCGATCTCCAGTTCCAGCGTGCCATCGCCGGCATCGAGCAAGCGCTGCAGTTCCAGTACGCCCTTGCGCGGCAGGATCACTTGGCGGCGCGTCTTGGTCGCCGACTCGTCCAACGTCGTTTCGCACATCGCCAGGCGATGGCCATCGGTGGCCACGCAGCGCAGTACGGAATCGCGCAGATCCAGCAGGGTGCCGTTGAGGTAGTAGCGCACGTCCTGATGGGCCATGGCGAAGGCCGTGCGATCAAACAGTTCCTTGACCGTGGCTTCGCTCAGGGTGAAGCGTTCGACCACCTCGATGTTTTCAACCTGAGGGAACTCGCTAGCCGCCACGGTCGACAGCGTGAAACGACTGCGGCCCGCCGCCAGCGTCGCGCGCTCGCCGTTGTGCTTGAAATCGACCTTGATGCCATCGGGCAGCGCGCGGCAAATGTCGAAGAGCTTGCGTGCGGGAATCGTGACCTCGCCCGTCTCCAGATTGTCGGCCGCCATGCGCGCGACCATCTCGACTTCGAGATCGGTGCCCGTGAACGACACGCCCTCGGCAGTCACCGTCACCAGCAGGTTGGCCAGGACCGGCAAGGTCTGACGACGCTCGACCACGCCCACGACCTGACTCAGCGGCTTAAGCAGGACTTCTCGTTGTACGGTGAAGCGCATGGTGGTTCCCCAGCATCTTTGTAGATATATAAAGATGGATGATGATGAAGGCTGAGGATAACTTCAACGTTTGCCCTACAGCCCATACGGCACAAGGCCTGGAGCGACCACAAGATGCTGTGTGTCGATACTTGAACTAGATGTTCATCACTTGTGGATAACTCTCGGCGCCCGACTTATCCACAGCTTGCACTCAGCCTGTCAGTGCCCGCAGCAGCTTGTCCCAATCCTCTCGCACGCGCCCGTCGGTGGCGCACAGTTCGCGCACCACGCGGCAGGCATGCAGCACGGTCGTGTGATCCCGCCCGCCGAAGCTGTCGCCAATCTCCGGCAGGCTGTGATCGGTGAGTTCCTTGGCCAACGCCATCGCGATCTGGCGCGGACGCGCCAGCGAACGCGTGCGCTTCTTCGATAGCAGATCCGCGATGCGCAGTTGGTAATAGTCCGCGACGGTCTTCTGAATATTGGGCAGACCCACCGCCCTTTCCTGCACCGTCAGCAAATCGCGCAGCGTTTCCTGGGCGAAATCGGTGGTGATCGAGCGACCCGTGAAGGTCGCCCGCGCCATCAGGGTATTGAGCGCGCCTTCGAGATCACGCACGTTCGAGCGCATGCGCCGGGCGATCAGGAACGCCACGTCATCGGGCAGGGCCATGCCCTTGGCTTCCGACTTCGACAGCAAAATGGCGGCGCGGGTCTCGAAGTCCGGCGGCTCGATCGCGACCGACAGACCCCAACCCAGGCGCGAGGTCAGGCGCGGCTCGAGATTCTCGACTTCCTTGGGGTAGCGATCGCAGCTCAGGATGATCTGCTGCTTGCCCTCGAACAGCGCGTTGAACGTGTGGAAGAACTCTTCCTGTGTGCGGTCCTTGCCGGCGAAGAACTGAATGTCGTCGATCAGCAGGGCATCGACCGAGCGATAGCGCCGCTTGAAATCATCGATCGCCTTGCTGCCCGAGGTCTTGTTCGACAGGGCGCGCACCATGGCGCTGAAGAACTGCTCCGAGCGCTGGTAAAGCACCTTGAACGCCGGGTTGTTCTGCCGCATGAGATTGCCCGCGGCATGCATCAGATGGGTCTTGCCCAAGCCGGTGCCGCCATACAGCAGCAAGGGGTTGTAGGTGCGACCCGGGTTCATCGCCACCTGCAGGGCCGCGGCCTTGCCGAGCTGATTGCTCTTGCCCTCGATGAAATTGTCGAAGGTGTAGTGGGGGTCGATATTGCTTTCGAACGACTCGACCTCGCGTTGCGCGGCCCGGGGCGCGGCGCGGTCGATCGGCGTTGAAGAGCCAACTTCGGCGCGGACGGCGGTCAGCTCCGGCATCAGATGCCGGGCGATCTCCTCAATCCGCGCCAGGTAGCGCGACTTGACCGTTTCGAGCACGAAGGCATTGGGCGCCAGCAGGCGCAGCTCGTGACCCGATTCGTTGGCCTGCAGGGGCTTGAGCCAGGTATGGATCTCCTCGACGCTGAGCTCGACCTCGAGGCGTTGCAGACAGCGCGGCCAGAGCGAATTCGTCGACATCGAGGACAATCTTCCAGGCGGGGCGCGGGAGTCTAGCAGGCCCCGGCGGCGAGCCACCGAGCGATCCTTGGACGCGGCGCTCAGGTGTTTGGGCAGCGTCGCCAGGGGCGAGTCGTGGTCGCCCGTCCCGTCCCGCGCGGCTCGCGTGTCGAGCGCCGACATCAGTCGCGGCTTGACGGCAACCCCTCCGGCGCCCTATCCTCCGCGCCCATTTTTCAACATCTACAACGAGTTGCTGTCATGAAGCGTACCTACCAGCCGGGCAAGCTCAAGAAAGCGCGTACCCACGGTTTTCGTGCCCGCATGAAGACCGCCGACGGTCGCAAGGTTCTTTCGGCCCGTCGCGCCAAGGGTCGCAAGCGCCTGATCCCTTGATCGACGCGCGCCGCGCATGAGCGAGCAGCGCTTTTCGCGCGCTGCGCGCCTGCTGGCGGCGCCGCAGTTCGATCGCGTGATGCGGGAAGGAACGCGCCACGGTGGCGCGTTTTTTCGTTTGCACGTCATCGCCAACACCCTCGGTCACGCGCGCCTGGGCATCACCGTGGCCAAGCGCAACGTGCCGCTGTCGGTGCAACGCAATCGTATTCGCCGGCAAATTCGCGAATCCTTTCGGCGGCACGCGCCGCGCGAATTGGCCATCGACGTGGTCATCGCGGCCAAGCCCGGCTTGACCGCTCGCGACAACGGCGCCCTGCGCGGCGACTTGGCGCGGCTATTCGAATGGCTGCGCGCGTTGAAGCCGGCCGACATGCCCGGCACAATCGCGCCTTGATTGGCTGTTGCCTCCTTTTCCGAAATCCCCAGTTGTTTGATCCCGGCCTCACGTCCGCGCTCGCGCGCGGACCACGAGGCCTCCTGTCGGCTGCCGCGAACTCATGTCTAACGCCCGCAATTTCCTGCTGATCGCCATCGTCTGCGTCTCTTTCCTGCTATGGCAGGCCTGGCAGCAAGACCACGCGCAAACTCTCGCGGCGCCACCGGCGCCCACGAGCGACGCGGTTCCCGAGGGCGCGGTCGCGCCCGCCACCGGCGCGGCCACCAACAGCGCCGAGGTGCCCGATGCGCCCACCGCCACGGCCAACGCCGCGACGCCCGCGGCGACCCACGATGCGCCGAGCACCTCGCCGCGCGTGACCGTCTCCAGCGACGTCCTGCGCCTGACCATCGACACGCAAGGCGGCAATGTCGTCTCCGCCGACCTGCTGACCTACCCGATCACGCCGAAGGATCGCGAACATCCGGTGCAGCTGTTGAGCGACGCGGCGGACACTTTCTATGTCGCGCAATCGGGCCTGATCAACGCCGACCACGACGCGCCCGATCATCGCGCGCTCTATCGCGCCGAGGCCACGAGCTACACGCTCGCCGATGGCGCCGACACGGTCGAAGTGCCCTTGACCTGGACCAACGACGCCGGCATCACCGTGACCAAGCGCTTCGTGCTCACGCGCGGCAGCTACGCGGTGCATGTGCATCATCAGGTCCGCAATGATTCGGCCGCGCCCTATGGCGTGAGCGTGTATCGCCAGTTGCAGCGTTCGGCGCCGATCAAGAGCTCGCGCTTTTCCATCACCAACCCCGAGCAATACAGCTTCGTCGGCGCCGCGTGGTACAGCCCCGAAGAGAAGTTCGAGAAGCTCGCCTTCGACAAATTCGAAAAGACGCCGCTCAAGCGCGAAATCACCGGTGGCTGGAGCGCGCTGCAGCAGCACTATTTCTTCAGCGCCTGGATTCCCGACGCGGCCGAGAAAGCCGAGTACTCGACCCAGGTCGTCACGCAGTCGGCGACGCCGCGCTACCTCATTCGTCAGATGTCGCCGCTGACCACGGTCGCGCCGGGCGCGAGCGCCGATCTCGACGCGCGTTTGTATATCGGACCGAAGCTGCAGAAGCACCTGGGCGAAATCGCGCCGGGCCTGGCGCTCACCGTCGACTACGGTCGCGTGACCATCATCGCCGAGCCGCTGTACATCGTGCTGTCGTTCATCCACAAGCTCGTGGGCAACTGGGGCTGGTCGATCGTGTTGATCACGCTGTTGCTCAAGCTCCTGCTCTATCCGCTGTCGGAAGCGCAATACCGCTCGATGGCGAAGATGCGCAAGATGGCGCCGCGCCTGCAGGCGCTGAAGGAGCGCTATGGCGACGATCGCCAGAAGCTCAATCAGGCGACGATGGAGCTCTACCAGAAAGAAAAGATCAATCCGCTCGGCGGCTGCCTGCCGCTGCTGGTGCAGATCCCCGTGTTCATCGCGCTGTACTGGGTGCTGATCGAAAGCGTGGAACTGCGCCAGGCGCCCTTCATCGGCTGGATCCAGAATCTGTCCGACAAGGATCCCTACTTCGTGTTGCCCGTGTTGAACGGTCTGGCCATGTTCCTCGGTCAGCGCCTGACGCCGATGACGGGCATGGATCCGATGCAGCAGCGCATCATGCAAATGATGCCGATCGTGTTCAGCGTGATGTTCGCCTTCTTCCCGGCGGGCCTGGTGCTGTACTGGACGGTCAACGGCACGCTGTCGCTGGCGCAACAGTGGTTCATCATGCGCCGCGTCGACGACAAGCCGTCCAAGGCCTGATCGACGACGCGTGAGCGCGTCCGGCGCCGCCGACACCATCGTGGCCGTGAGCACGGCCGCGGGTCGTAGCGGCGTCGGCATCGTGCGCTTGTCGGGTTCGCGCTCGCTCGCGATCGCGCGTGATATCTGCGGCAAGGCGCTGCGCGCGCGCCACGCGCATCACGCGCGCTTCGTCGACGCGCGCGGCGAGCCGCTCGATGACGGCATCGCGATCTACTTTCCCGGACCGCGTTCGTTCACCGGCGAGGACGTGGTCGAACTGCAGGCCCACGGCAGCATGCCGGTGCTGCGCGCGTTGATCGAGGCGTGCGTGGCGCGCGGCGCGCGCCCGGCGCGCGCCGGCGAGTTCAGCGAGCGCGCCTTTCTCAATGGCCGCATCGACCTTACCCAGGCCGAGGCCATCGCCGACCTCATCGCCGCGCAATCGCAGGCGCAAGCCCGCGCGGCGCGACGCAGCCTCGATGGCGAATTCTCGCGTCGCGTCGACCAGGTGCTGACGCGACTGATCGCGTTGCGCATGCACGTCGAAGCCGCGATCGATTTCCCCGAGGAAGAGATCGATTTCCTCTCCGACACGCGCATCACCGAGCAACTGCGCGAGCTGATCGCGGCCAACGACGACCTCCTGCGCGCCGCGCGCCAAGGTCAGCGTCTTCGCGATGGCTTGCACGCCGTGATCATCGGGCCGCCGAACGCGGGCAAGTCGAGCCTGCTCAATGCGCTGGCCGGCGCCGAGCGCGCCATCGTCACCGACATCGCCGGCACCACGCGCGATCTGTTGCGCGAGCAGATCGTGGTCGATGGCGTTGAACTCACCTTGGTCGACACCGCGGGGTTGCGCCACACGGATGATCGGGTCGAAGCCGAAGGCGTGCGTCGCGCGCGCGCGGAAATCGACAAGGCCGATCTGGTGCTGATCGTGATCGAACATGGCGATCAGGCCAGCCGCGCGCGCCTGCTCGCCGAATGCGAAACGGTGCCGCAACGGATCGTGATCCACAACAAGATCGATCGCGTCGATGCACCGATCGAAGCCATGCGCTTCGAACCGACCGATGGCGTGCTCGATCTTCCCGTCTCCGCCATGACCGGCGCCGGTCTCGATCGCCTGCGTGCCGAACTGAGCCAGCGCGTCGTCGGCGAAGGCGCGGCCGAGGCCACGTGGAGCGCGCGGGCCCGACATGTCGAGGCGCTGGTCCGCGTCGGCGACGCCTTGCGCCAGGGCGCGCACGCGCTCGAGCACACCCGCGCCGGCGAACTGCTGGCCGAGGAACTGCGTCAGGCGCAACAGGCCCTGGGCGAGATCACGGGCGTGTTCCGAAGCGATGATCTGCTGGGCGCGATCTTCTCGAGCTTCTGCATCGGTAAGTAGCCTGGCCTCGCTTCCACCGCGCCCGAATGCCCGCGCGGACGTGGAACGATCTTCCCTTCATCGCGCCGCGGGCTAGCCCGTTCAGCTCGGTCCCTTCATAAAAGCGCTCGCCGCAAGCGCCCGCGCGGCCACTCGTCCTGACTATTAGGCCGCTCATCCGCCCTCCGGGGCCCTCTGACACAGCCGCCGCCCAATCGGCGCAATTGGCCACGACCCCGCGCACATCGCGCGGCAACGGCCAAGAGCCACTGGGAGATTGCTGTCATGTTGTGCGTTCGTCGTGCCTCGCATCCGTCGGTTCGCCATCACGGTTTCACCCTGGTCGAACTGATCATCACCCTGGCGGTGCTCGCCATTCTCGTGGCCATCGGCCTGCCGAGCTTCGAGCGCGCGCTCGGCGACACCCGCATGCGTGGCCAGGTCAGCGACTTCGCCAGCGCCGTGCGCACCGCGCGTCTGCTCGCGGTGCAGCGCGCCCGTCCCACGGCCATGGCGCCGCTGGGCAACGACTGGTCGTCCGGTTGGCAGGTGTTCGCCGACGGCAATCGCAACGGCAAGGCCGATGCCGGCGAGACCACGGTGCTTAAGGTCGCCAGTGACCAGATCGCGTCGGGTTTCAAATTCGGCGGCGACGACAGGCCCTTTACCTTCGAACCCAACGGCGCGCGTGGCGCCACCTCCGCCGCCTCGGTCACCGTGTGCGCCAGTCACGCCGACACCGCGTCGCAAACCATCTCGGTCTCGGTCACCGGCAATACCGAGATCGCCAAGTCCGGCGGGTCGTGCTCATGAAAACCACGATCCGGTCGCCGCGCGCGCAGCGCGGCGCCTCGCTGATGGAAGTGCTCATCGCCGTGGTCATTCTGTCGATGGGCCTCGTGGGCGTCTCGGCCCTGACCATCACCTCGGTGCGCAATAACCAGAACGCCAACATCCGCTCGCGCGTGAACGTGCTGGTCGAGGATTTCACCGATCGCATGCGTCGCAATGGCGAGGGCGTCAAGAGCGGCTACTACGACGCGGTCGATGTCACTGGCGACGCCACGGCGCGCGCCACGTGCAACAACGACTGCGCCGCGGCCGCAACGGCCCAGGACGACGTGCGTCTGCTCGCGCAGCGCCTGGGCGACATGTTCCAGTCCTCCAGCGCCAAGGTCAGCTGCAGCATCGCTGGCGGCGGCCTGCGCTCCTGCCTGATCACCGTGACGTGGTGGGAAAGCCTCGGCAGTCGCGAAAGCGCGGCGCCGGGCACGCGGCAAACCGTGCAATTCGTCACCGAGGTTTGAGATGAACTCGCGCCTGATTTCTCACCCGATGCGCCGCGCCGCGCGCGCGCGTCAGCGCGGTCTGTCCCTGATCGAGTTGATGATCGCCATGGTCCTGGGCGTTCTCGTCATCGCCGCGGTCTTGCAGATCTTCTCGGCCAACAGCGCCAGCGCGCGCACGCAATATGGCGTCGCGCGCATCCAGGAAGCCACGCGCGTGATCAGCGCCATCGTCGGCGCCGACTTGCGGCAAGCGACCTATCGCCATTGCGCCAGCGCGGTTCAGGGCCTGGGCAATCATCTGCGCCAGACCGTGCTGGTGAAATCCAAGAACAAGGTCGTGGGCTTCGACAATGCCCATGGCATCAGCGCCGGCGTCTACGGCCTGAGCACCAGCGCCTTCCTGCAGGGCTATGAATGCGGTGCCAGCGCGTGCACGCCGGCGCTGCCGACGAGCTTCGCGCGCAACGGCGCCGTTCCCGCCGTCGGCCACGCGGCCGGCAATCGCGTGCCCAACACCGACGTACTCGCGGTGCGCTACATCGGTGGCCGCGGCGTGCCGCTGGCCTCGACCATGAACATGAGCGTCGACCCGGTGGCGCTCGATCTGCGCGACAGCGGCTGGGCGCCGATCGCGGCCGGCGATCAGCTGTTCATCGGCGACTGCCAAGGCGGCGAAATCTTCACCGCCAGCGCGGTGTCCGGCGGCGTGGTCGCCCACGACGAGACCGTGAACGTCGAGCCGACGCTGTCGGCCGCCTACCGGTCGAACAGCTTCGCGCGCGCCTATCGCATTCCCGACGATGTGATCGAGCGCGTGTACTACCTGGCCTATCGCAGCGACCCGAACGACGCGACGCGCTTGATCTCCAGCCTCTTCGTGCTGCAGAACGGCCGCGCCGAGGCCCTGGTCGACGGGGTCGAGCGCATGGACATCACCTTCGATCGACGCAACGACGCCGGCGCCATCAGCACGATGACCGCCGCGGCGGTCAGCACCGCCGGCGGCACCGCCGCCACCGAGCTCAACGGCGTGCGCATCGCCTTGCTGCTCAATTCCGTCGACAACGCCAATCTCGTGCCGGCCAGCTATCGCTACGACGCCGAAACATTGCCGGCGCCCGCTGCCGATCTGCGTCTGCGCCAGGACGCCGTGATCTTCATCAATCTGCGCAATCGGGGAGTGAACTCGTGAGCACCGCAACCGCCCGCGCGCCACGCGCGCAACGAGGCGCCGCGCTCTTCGTCGGCCTGGTCATTTTGATCCTGGTGACCTTGTTGAGCTTGGCCGTCGCCAATTCGACGCTTCTCGAAGGCAAGATGGAAGCGGCCCAGCGCAACAATCTCATCGCCATGCAGTCGGCCGAAGCCGCGCTGCGCGCCGCGCAAGCGGCCCTGGTCTCGGGTGAAGTCACGACCTTGTGCGATCCCGCGACCAGCACGCTCGACATCAGCACCGGGCCTTCGCCGCAGCGCCAGCAGTTCATCGATCCCGATATCTGGCCCGCGACCATCGGACACACGCATGTCCTGACCCAGCGCGCCGACAAACTCAATCCGGCGCGGGCGCCGCGTTACCTGATCGAGGCGATCGAGTTCAACAGCAATTCGGGTGATCTTGACCCAGGCCCCGAAACAGGCGCGCCCGCTGGCGGCGCCACCGGCTGCGGCCTGGGTCTGGGCACGGGCAGGATCATTTTCCGCGTCACCGCGCGCGGCACCGGCGCCGAGCCTTTCGCCGACGATGCGCCGCCGCCGACCAATGCCGTGCTCGAAGCCACCGTCATCCGCCGTCGCTGATACCGCGAGGAGATTTCACCCATGAATCGCCCATACCATCGCGCCCAGCGCGGTTTCACCCTGATCGAGTTGATGGCCGTGATCGTGATCATCGCCATCCTGACCATGATCGCCCTACCGAGTTATCGCGAGTCGGTCATGCGCGCGCGTCGTGCCGAGGCCAAGGAGTTGATCCTGTCGTTGGCGCAGGCGCAGGAGCGCTACTACAGCGCCAACGCCAAGTACGCCGCCTCCCTCAGCGACCTGGGCATCACCAAGGCCACGTCCGATCACGGCTACTACAGCGCCAGCGGCACCATGAAAGGCGGCACCGGTTACACCATCACCGTCGCTCCGGCCGGCGATCAGGCGAGCGACATCTGCGGCAACTACACGCTCGACGAACTCGGCGTGCGTGGCAACTCCGGCAGCGGCATCACCGTCGCGCAATGCTGGTGAGTCTCGCGCTGACAACGTGGGAAGCCCCGGCGCCAAGGCGGCGCCCGGGGCACGCCGCGTCTCCCTAGCCCGGCGCGCGCGAGGCCGCGATGAGCACGCACGACCTCCGCCGCTACGCGCGCGCCAAGGCCATCGTCAACGAACTGCTCGACAAACCTTCCGAGGAACGATCGCGCCTGCTGCAGCGACACTGCGGCGACGATCTCGACCTGCGCCGCGAAGTGCTGTGGCTGATCGACGAATGCCTCGACGGTGGCATCGACCCGGAGCCGCCACCGCCGCAGCCGTCACCCGCGCGCGTGCAATCCGACCTGGAGCCGCCGCCACCGGGCTACGACATCCTCGACGTCATCGGCTCCGGCGGCATGGGCACGGTCTATCTGGCCGAGCGCGAAGTCGGCGGACTCAAGCAACGCGTCGGCTTGAAGATGCTCAATCGCGTGACCGCGCGCGTGCCGTTGGCGCGCCTGCAATTCGAGCGCGAGCAGCAGATTCTGGCCGAGCTCAATCATCCCAACATCTCCGCCTTCCTCGACGGCGGCGTCACCGAGGACGGTCGACCCTACATCGCGATGGAATACGTCGACGGCACGCGCATCGATCAATGGTGCGCGGAGCAAGGCTACGACGTGCGCAAGCGCATGCGCCTGATGGTGCAGGTCTGCGCCGCGGTCGAATACGCGCACAAACGCCTGGTCATGCATCGCGACATCAAGCCCGGCAATATCCTCATCAACGCGCAGGGCGTGCCCAAGCTGCTCGACTTCGGCATCGCGCGACCGATCGACGCCGCCGGCATCGCGTACTTCACCACGCTCGGCGCGCAAGGCCTGATGACCATCGCCTACGCCGCGCCGGAACAGATCAAGGGCGATGATCTGACCACCGCGGTCGATGTCTATGGCCTGGGCATGGTGATGTACGAGCTGCTGACGCAGACCAACCCCTTCACCAACGACATCAACGACAACCCGCACAAGGTCATGCGCGCGATCTGCGAGGACGAGGTGCCGCCGCCATCGCTCGCCATGAACAAGGCCAAGGCGCCATCGATCGCGGACACCGAACCCGCGCGACCCCGCAATGCGCCGTGGCTGGGCCTCAGTGGCACCGGCAATGATCTCGACTACATCGTGCTGCGCGCGCTGCGCAAGGACCCGGGCGCGCGCTACGCGTCGGTGTCGGCGATGGCCGATGACTTGCGTCGCTATCTCGATCATCGTCCGATCACCGCGCGCGACGGCGAGAACTTCTATCGTTGGCGCCGCTTCGCCGCGCGCAACACCTGGGGCGTGATTTTCGGCGTCATGGCCTTCGCGGTGCTGTCGTTGTTCGCGACCACGCGTCAGCTGCAATTGACCCACGCCGAAACCGAGCGCGAACGCGCCGAAGCCACGGTGTCCTTTGTCCAGGACCTGTTCAAGGCCGCCGACCCCGGTGAATCGCGTGGCCGCACGATCACGGTCAACGACGTGCTGCACAGCGCTGCCCAGCACGTGCAGACCGGACGTCCCGACGACCCGCCCCTGCAAGCGCGACTGCTGCTGACGATTGGCGAAATCTACGCGAGCATGAGCCTGCTGTCCGATGCCGAGCGCCTGCTTTCGCGCGCGCAGGTCAACTGCCGCACGACCGCGGGCATTCCCGCCACGCTGTGCGCGCAGACCGCGATCGTCACGGCTCGCGTGCGGCTGCAACAGGGACGATCCTCGCAAGCGCGCGCCCTCGCGCGCGAGATCACCGACAACCCCGTGATCAGCGCCAGCTTGCCGCTGCGCGCGCGCGTCGAGGCGCTCACGATCCACGCCGCCGCCTTGATCGACTTGGGCACGGACTTCGACGAAGCCTTGCGCCTGCTCGCCGACGCCGAGCGTGAACTGCAAGCGCCCGAACCCGGTCGCGCGGCCATGCTCGCGCGCGTCAAGATGTGGCAAAGCAAGGCGCGCGGCGGCAAGCAGGAACACGACATCGCCCTGGACCTGGCCGATCAAGCCATCGCCTTGTTCTCCGCCGGCCTCGGCCCCAGTCATCCCGAGACCCTGCGCGCGCGCCAACTGCATGCCGAGGCACTCAGTGACAGCGGCCAATACGCCAAGGCCGAAGCCGAGGCGCGCGAACTCGCCCTGCGCACCGAACGCCTGATGGGCCCCAATCACGCCCTGCTCGCGCGGGTCTTGCTGACCCAGGCCTTGGCCATGCAATTGCAGCACGATGATCTGCAAGCCATGCCCTTGCTCGAACGCGCGGTGCGGATCGCGCGCGCCAATCCCGAGTCCGAGCCCTATCTGCTGATTCGCGCCGTGGGCAATCGCGCGTCCGCCGCGTTGAGCTTGCAGCGTCCCGAGGAAGCGCGCGTCGACTTCGCGAACTTGGTGAATCTGTGCACGCGCTACTACGGCGCCGGCAGCATCAGCACGCTCTACGGCTACTGGGGCCTGGGCAATGCCGAGCGGCTACTCGGCCATCTCGAACTGGCGCGCACGCATCTGCTGTTGGCGCGCACGACGTTGCTGGTAGTCGCGCCGGAAGCCCATCAGGATCACGCGCGGCTGCTCGCGTCGCTCGGCGATGTCGAGATCGCGGCGCGCAACGCCACGGCGGCGGCCGAGGACTACGCGCGGGCGGTGGCGATCTCTACCGCCGCGTTCGGTCGGGATCACGAAGACACGCTCTTCTACCGCGGCCTCGCGGGCGCGGCGATGATCGGCACGGGTCGCGGCGACGAGGGTCGCGCCATGCTCGTCGAGGCACTCGTCGAACTGCGACATGCCGATGGCGATTGCGGCCCGATGATCGAGGTCGCGCGCCAAGGCGCGCGTGACATTCTGCGGCGCTTCGATCTGACCCTGCCCTCGGATCTGGCGCGCGACTGCGCCGAACCGCGCGTCGGCGACTCGACGCGCTCGCCGACGCGTTGACAATCGTCTTCATTTCCCACCCCTCGGGCGATTGAAGGGGCGCGCGTGCCTGCCTACTATCCTCGGGGCGACCAGACGATCCCTTCACGGAAGACACGCGCCTCCCCGCCGCACGGACGCCAGCGCGCCTGGCCGAACACCTGCACATCAAGGGTCGGTCGATGAATTCCGGCGAGCTGCTGCGCTATTCCCAGGCCAAGGCCATCGTCAACGACGTCTTCGAGCTGCCCGCCGAGGAACGCGCGCGTCGCATCGAGGAACGCTGCGCCGGCGACGCCGAGCTTCGCGCCGAAGTCGACTGGTTGCTCGAGGAATGCCTGCGCACCGGCGTGCCCTTGATCGAGGCGCAGCGGATCGAAGTCACCGAAGGCGAGATCGACGAAACGCCACCACCGGGCTATCGCATCCTCGGCTTGCTCGGTCGCGGCGGCATGGGCACGGTGTATCTGGCCGAACGCGATGGTGGCGGCTTCAAGCAGCGCGTCGCGTTGAAGATGCTCAACTTCGAGGCCTTGTTGCTGCCGTTCGCGCGGCAGCACTTCGAGCGCGAGCGACAGATCCTGGCCGAGCTCGCCCACCCCAACGTTTCCAGCCTCATCGACGGCGGCACCACCGACGACGGCCGACCGTACCTGGCGATGGAATTCGTCGATGGCCAGCGCATCGATCACTGGTGCACGCAGCAGCGCGTCGACGTGCGCGATCGCGTGCGCTTGATGATCCAGGTCTGTCAGGCGGTCGAGCACGCGCACTCGCGCCTGATCATTCATCGCGACATCAAGCCCAGCAATATCCTGATCACGCCGCAGCGCGCGCCGAAGCTACTCGACTTCGGCATCGCCCGACCGATCGACGACGCCGGCGCCGCGCACTTCCAGACGCAGGGCGCGCAGGGCCTGATGACCTTGGCCTACGCCGCGCCCGAACAGATCAAGGGTCAGACCCTGACCACGGCCGTGGACATCTACGCGCTCGGCGTGGTGCTGTACGAACTGCTCACCGCCACCAATCCGCACGCGACCACCGGCAACCTCAATCAGCACGACATGATCCGCGCGATCTGCGATGCCGAAGTGCCGGCGCCGAGCGTCGTGTTGGCGCGCCGTCGCGCGCGTCGCCAACTCGGCGTGACCACGACCGAAGGCGCGGCGCTCGCGTCCTCGCGCTGGACCGCGCACACCGATCTCGATCACATCGTCATGCGCGCGCTGCGCAAGGATCCCGCGCAACGCTATCCCTCGGTCGCCGCGCTCGCCGACGATCTACAAGCCTTTCTCGACAGTCGACCGATCGCGGCGCGTCACGGCGAGACCTTGTACCGCTGGCGTCGCTTCGTCGCTCGGCACTCCTGGGGCGTGGCCTTCACCGTGATCCTGGCCGGCTTGATGATCGGCTTCACCTATTCGCGCCAAGCCTTGCTCGAAGCCACGCAACGCGAACGCGTTCGCGCCGAGGCCACGGTCGCCTTCGTCACCGACATCTTCAAATCCACCGACCCTTCCGAGGCGCAAGGGCGCAAGGTGCCCGTGGCCGATGTGCTGGGCAAGGCGGCGGGACGCGTGGGCGAGGGCATGGCGCAGGATCCCGCCTTGCAGGCGAGCCTGATGCGCACCATCGGCGATATCTACGCCAACCTTGGCTTGATGGGCGATGGTGGTCAGCAGCTCACGCGCGCGTTGACCTTGTGTCGCGCCGGCGCCTGCGCGCCGCAGCAGTACGCGGACACGCTGATTTCGCTCAGCAATCTCAAGGCGCGTCAGGGTCACGCCGCCGAAGGCGCCAAGCTCGCGCGCGAGATTCTCGACCCGCCGCTGTCGCAAGCGCCGTTGACGCCCGGCACCATCGCCAATGCCTGGATCGTCATCGCCGATGGCGCCAATGAAGAGAAACGAGGCGCGCCCGAAGTCCTGACCTTTCTCGACAACGCCGAGCGCGCGCTCGGGCCGCCGTCCGATCGCACGCGGGCATTGCGCGGCATGATCTTTCAAAAACGCGCCTCGCACTATGTCTTCGCCGATGACTACGCCAACGCGCTCGCGCCGGTCGAGAAGGCGTACGCGCTGCTGCGCGACGCCAACGGCGAACTCGATCCCGACACGCTCGCGACCCTGCGCGTGAAAACCGAAATCCTGATGTCCCTGGGCCGCTACCAGGAAGCCGCCGACAACGCGCATCAGGTCAGCAAGAGCATGCGCGAAGTGTTGGGCGATCAGCATCCCTGGCTCGCCAACGCCCTAATGACCGAAGCCATGGCTTTGCAGTATCAGCGCGACGACGCCAAGGCCATTCCCCTGCTCGACGAAGCCGCGCGCATCGCCGAGCACAACACCGACGCCGATCCGTTTCTGATGCTGCGCGCCTTGGGCAATCGCGGGTCGGCCTTCTTGACCTTGGGTCGCAGCGCCGAGGCCCTGCGCGATTTCCAGAGCCTGGTCGCTTTCTGCGATGCGCAGTATGGGCGCGAAAGCCTGTACATGGGCCTGTCGCTCTGGGGCCTGGGCAACGCGCAGCGTCAGTTTCACCAATATGCCGAGGCCGAGGCCAGCTTGAACGAATCGCTCGCGGTGTTGAGCAAGGTCGCCGGCGACGACAAGCAGCAGCTCGCGCGCCTGTGGGCGTCGATCGGCGATCTGCGCAAGGACATGCAACGCGATGACGCCACGCTCGAGGCCTATGCCCAGGCCGTCGCCTTGAGCATCGAGGCCTTCGGCGAGGATCACGAGGACACCGCGTTCTATCACGCTCAACATGGCGCGGCCTTGGTCGCGGCCCAGCGGGTGGAGGAAGGCGCGGCCGAAATCACCGCGGCGCTCACGCGCCTGGAAAAAGCGCCCGGCAAGTGCGAAACCAAGACCCAGGACGCGCGCAACGTCGCGCGAGACGCCTACGCCAAGATCAAACGCGAGCTACCGGCCGCCTTCACGGCGGAGTGTCCGACGCCGCCGGCAAGCTGATCGCCGCGACGCGGCTCAGTTCAACTCGCGCTTGAGCCAGGCGCGCGCCATGCGCCATTCGCGAAAGACGGTCGACAACGAGGTCTGCAGCGTCTCGGCGATTTCCTCGAACGACAGGCCGCAGAAGAAGCGCAGTTTGACGATTTCGCTCTGCACCTCGTCGGCCTCGGCCAGGCGATCGATCAGATCGTTGAACTCGATCAGATCGACCTCGGCGTCGAGCTCGACATCGATCTCGTGAATCGCCACGCGCGCGTTCTGCGGCGGGCGCTTTTGCGCCGAGCGTTGCCGCGCGTGATCGATCAGCACCTGACGCACGGTGTTGGCGAACAAGGCCAGGAACTGCCGACGATTGTCGACCTCTGGCATCTTGGCGCCGAACATCTTCATGTACGCCTCGTGCACGAGCGCCGTGCAACTGAGCGTGTGGTCGGAGCGCTCGTTCTTGAGTTGGCGTCCGGCGACGCGCTTGAGCTCGGTGTAGAGCGCGGGTATCAGTTGTTCGAGCGCGCGCTGGTCGCCGTGCGAGAAATCGTTGACCAGACGCGTGATGTCATTGTTCTCGGCCATCGCGACTCCCCGGTTCGACTGGGTCGTATCGCTTCCCTGCCCGGCCGCCATCGCGGCTGTCCCGATCGCGCCGCTCTCCTAGAAAGCGGCGCTTTGGTCTTGAGGGTAGCCTCAGCGAAGGGCCACTGGCAATCGCCCCTCCGATCAGACGGAGATGGCCAGCTGCTCGCGTCGATACAGGCGCGCGGCGATGAACCAGGTCACCAGCACCAGGATCACGCCGCCACCCAGGCCCACGCCCCATTCGGCGCCGGTCAGGTGCTCGCCGCGGATCAGCTTGACGATCATCTGGTTCTGGCCCAGGAAGGGCACGGCCAGCATCCACAACTGGGTCTTGACCGGCGAGCTCATCAGGAACAGGGTCGGGATCATCGGCACGAACATCAGCATCGGGATATAGCCCTGGGCCTCGCGATAGCTCTTGGCGAAGGCCGCCAGGGCCGTGAGCAGGCTCGCGCCGAACAGCACGATCGGCGAGATCACCACGAACAGCTGCCCGATCGTGGCCAAGCTCACGTCGAAGCCGGTCTGCGCGGCCGAGTTCGGAAACAGCGAGAAGCTGTACTTGTAGCCAAACAGCGTGATGATCAGGCTCACCAGCGAGAACAGCGCCGTGGCCAGCATCTTGCCGCTGACGATGGCCTCGCGCGACGCCGGCGTGGCCAGCAGCGGCTCGAGTGACTGACGCTCGCGCTCGCCGGCGGTCGAATCGATCGCCAGATGCATGCCGCCGATGAAGCCCAGCAGGATCAGCAAGTACGGCAGCATCACCTTGCCCATCGAGAACTTGGTCTCGGGCGTGGACAGATCGCGCTGACTGGTGCGCAAGGGACTCAGCGCCGCCGGATGCAGGCCGCGCGCGACCTGACGCAGCGTCGCCACTTCCTGGCTGTACTGACTCAGCAGGCGACGCACGCGGTCGATGCTCACGCCGCTTTGCAGCGGCCGCGAGCTGTCGAAGATCACCTCGACCAGGGCCGGCTCGCTGGCCCGCCAGGACTTGGGATAGTCCGCGCCGATCCGCAGCGCCACTTCCTCGTCCTGATTGCGGATGGCCGCGTCGATGTCGGCCGGTGGCGGCTTGATCTCGACATTGTTCTGCTTGAGCCAGCGCATCAGGTTCGGCGCGTTGGCCGCGCCTTCGACCGGCAGTTCCAGGCGCTTCTCGGCCTTCTCGGTCTGCTTGGACGCGGTGTAGGCGTTGATGCCGGCGAAGATCAGCGGAAACGCGATCGGCATGACCAGGAAACTCGTGATCATGGTGCGCCGATCGCGCAGCGCCTCGAGCAATTCCTTGAGAAACACCACCCAGGTCATGTTCATGCGAACAGTCCTTCTTCGGAACCGATGGCCTTGACGAAGGCTTCCTCAAGATTGCTCTCGCCGGTTTGCGCGCGCAGCTCATCGGGCGTGCCCTGAGCCACCACGTGGCCGTGCGCGATCACCACGATGCGATCGCACAAGGCCGCGACCTCTTGCATGATGTGACTGGAAAACAGCACGCAGCGGCCCTCGGCGCGCAAGCTCTGCAGGAAATGCCGCATCGAGCGCGTGGTCATCACGTCCAGGCCATTGGTCGGCTCGTCGAGGATGACATTGCGCGGATCGTGCACCAGGGCGCGCGCGATCGCGGTCTTGGTGCGTTGACCCTGCGAGAAGCCCTCGGTGCGGCGATCGGCGAACTCGCCCATGTCGAGCGCGGCGATCAGCTTGTCGCCGCGCGCGCGGATCAAGGCTTCGTCCATGCCATGCAGGCGGCCGAAGTACTGAATGTTCTCGCGCGCGGTCAGGCGCTTGTAGACGCCACGTGCGTCGGGCAACACGGCCAGGCGGCGACGCACGGCGGTCGGATCGCGGGCCACGTCGATGTCGTCGACGCGCACCTCGCCGCGATCGGGCGCCATCAGGGTGTAGAGCATGCGCAAGGTCGTGGTCTTGCCGGCGCCATTGGGGCCGAGCAGACCGGTGATCTCGCCGTCGCGCGCGATGAAGCTCACGCCGTCGACGGCCTTGACCTCGCCTTTCTTGGTCTTGAACGATTTGTGCAGATCACGGACTTCCAACATGGCCTGTCCTCCTCACGGCTCCCAGCCGTAGTAGCCGGTGAACGGGGGAATGTAGTCGAGCTCGTCCAGACACGAGGCGTCGAGTTTCTTGTCGGGTTCGCGCAGGAACGTGGCCATCAACCGCGGCATGCAGCCCAGGCCGAAGACGTTGTGACCGCGACCGCGCAGCACCAGGTGACGACCGTTGGCGAGCGTCTTGGCGACTTCGTCGCCGTAGCGCGGCGGCGTGACCGGATCGAATTCGCCCGACAGCAGCAGCACCGGCGTGTCGCTCACGACCGGGCGATGAAAGTCCTCGGGCATCTCGCCGCGCGGCCACACTTCGCACTGCTTCTTCATCACTTCGATCATGGTCGCGCCGAGCGTGCTGCGTGCCTCGGCCGGATCGGCCGCGAGCAAGGGCTCGTCCTCGGCGCAGACCACCGACAGCTGCATGCCCGCGGCCATGGTGGTCTCGACCATGTCGCCGATCAGATTGGCCTGCATCATCAAGGTGTCGAAGCGGCCATTGGCCGCTTCGGCCAAGGCCATGGGCAGCATCGCGGCGATGCGCGGGTCGTAGGAAAACATGCGCGCCACCGTGGCCAGATGCCCGGCGGTGAAATCCTCGGTGCGCGGCTTGGCCGTCAGCGGATCGCGGAAACTCACCGGCACCGGCTTGTCGCGCAATTGCGCGAGCAATTGATCGAGGGTTTGTCGCGGCGCCGGAAAGCGCTCGGCGCACGTGGCGTCCTTGGCGCAGCGCGCGAACTCGAGATCCAGCGCCGCGTCAAGATTGCGCCCGTGCTCGTTGCCCAGGCCCAGACTCGGCGGCACCACGCCGTCGAGCACCACGGCGCGCGTGTGCTCGGGATAGCGACGCAGGTATTCCTGCGCCACGCGCGTGCCGTAGGAGATGCCGACCACGTTGATCTGCTCCGCGCCCAGCGCCGCGCGCACGGCGTCGAGATCGCGCACCGCCTCGCTGGTCGTGTAGAAGCGCGGATCGGCGTCGAGCTTGGCCAGGCAGGCACGCACGAACGCGGCCACGGCCTCGGGCTCGCCGGAGCGGGAATCCTCGTCGGCGAAGCGGCTCTTGCCTTCCTCGTCGAGGCAGGTGAGCGGGTTCGACTCGCCCGTGCCGCGTTGATCGACCAAGATCACGTCGCGTCGGGCCAAGACCTCGTGGAACGCCGCGGACACGCCCGGATAACTCTCCCGCGCCGACTGACCCGGACCACCGGCGATCATGAACACCGGATCGGCTTCACCGCGCGCTTGTTCGCTCGGCACCCAGGCGATGGCGAGCTTGATCTTGCGGCCCTGGGGCTCGGCGCGGTTCTCGGGCACTTCGAGCGTGGTGCATTGCGCGTCCGTGCCCTGCGGCATGATGCCGGTGGAAAGATTGCACGGTTCGAAACTCAGGCTTCCCAATTTGCGGGTGGCCGACGCGGGCAGCGACAAGGCCAGCCCCGTCAGCAACAGCAAGGGTACGGCGGCACGCATGGAGGATCTCCGGGTGAGCGTGAATCCACCTTAGTGGTGGTCACGGGCATTCTGTAGTGATGGCTGTCACCCGGGCCGGGTGAGGGCGGCGAGGCGTCACATCAAGAGCGGCGCGCGCCTCATTCGGCGATCGCGGCGGCGAGTGCGCGACCTTTGGGATCGGGCGGCGACACGTATTTTTCGCGACGAATGTGCGGGATCGACAAGCCCGCGTCCTTGAGCGCGGCGAAGCAGGCATCGACCATGTTGGGATTGCCGCACAGATACGCGATGTCGTCCGCGCCCGAAGGCGACAGCGCCGCGAGCGCGTCCTGCACATAGCCGCGACGATCGTCGGCGCGCGGCGCCGAAGGCATCTCGCGCGAAAAGCACGGCATGAAGCGAAAGCCCGGCACGCGCTCGGCGAATGCCGCGAACTCCTCGCCATAGAGCAATTCCGCGCGCGTGCGCGCGCCAAACAGCAGCACCACCTCGATGCCGCGTTCGCCAATGCGCCGCTCGAGCTCGGGCAGCATCGCGCGATACGGCGTCACGCCGGTGCCGGTGGCGATGAGCAAGTAACGCCGATTGGCATCGTCATCGTGCAGGCAGAAACGACCATACGGACCGCTGGCCGAAATCACCTCGTCGGCTTGCAATCCCGACATCAAGGCCGTCGCCGCGCCGCCGTCGACATAGGACACGGCGAGTTCGATCTCGCCCTCGGGATTGGCCGGATCGCCCGGATACGTCGCGATCGAATAACTGCGGCGAAGCGCCTTGCCGTGATGCTCGAAGTGAATCTGCAGGAACTGCCCGGGAATGAACGGCAGAGTCGCGCCATCGGCGCGTCGGAACGCCATGTGCCGCACGGTCGGCGCGATCATGTGGCCGCGCGTCAGGCGCAGCGAGAAATGTTCCGTCACGGCGGGATTCTGACCGGGGCGCGAAGGCCGGGGCGGCTATACTACGCGGCCACCGCCTCGCCACCAACCAGGGCACCGATGGCCATCGTTCCCGCGCTCGCAGTCCGCGATCTGGAAAAGACCTACAAAACCGGCGTGCAAGCGCTCAAGGGCGTGAGCCTGACGGTCATGCCCGGCGATTTCTTCGCCCTGCTCGGCCCCAATGGCGCGGGCAAATCGACCTTGATCGGCATCGTCTCGTCCCTGGTCAACGCCACGGGCGGTTCGGTCGAAGTGTTCGGCCACGATCTGCGCACCGAGCGCCAGGCCGCCTTGGCGATGATCGGCCTGGTGCCGCAGGAGCTCAACTTCAACCAGTTCGAGCAGCCCTTCGACATCGTGGTCAATCAAGCCGGGTTCTACGGCATTTCGCGGCGCATCGCGAGCGAGCGCGCCGAGCGCTATCTCAAGGCGCTGAGTCTGTGGGACAAGGCCTTCACGCCCTCGCGCACGCTGTCGGGCGGCATGAAGCGCCGCCTGATGATCGCGCGCGCCATGGTCAACGAGCCGAAGCTTCTGATCCTCGACGAACCCACCGCCGGCGTCGACATCGAAATCCGCCGCTCGATGTGGAAGTTCATCGAAGAGATCAATCGACAAGGCACCACGGTCATCCTCACCACGCATTACCTGGAGGAAGCCGAGCAAATGTGTCGTCACGTCGCGATCATCGATCGCGGTCGCATCGTCGAAAACACCACGACCAAGGCCCTGATCGCCCAGCTCGATGTCGAAACCTTCGTGTTCGACGCCACGGGTTCACTGCCCGCGCAGTTGCCCGAAGTCCCCGGCGTCAACATCAAGCGCGTCGACGACAACAGTTTCGAGGCGGAAATGTCGCGCCAGCACGATCTCAATTCCCTGTTCCAGGTTTTGACCCAGGCCGGCATCACCATCGTGTCGATGCGCAACAAGGCCAATCGCCTCGAGGAACTCTTCGTGCGTCTGGTCGACAAGAACAAGGCGGCCTGATCATGAACTTCACGCAATATCGCCATGCCCTGTACACCTTGCTGCGCCGCGAAGTGACGCGCATCCTGCGCATCTGGGGCCAGACCCTGGTGCCGCCGGCGATCACGATGACCCTGTACTTCGTGATCTTCGGCAATCTCATCGGGTCGCGCGTGGGCAAGATGCACAACATGCCCTACATCGACTTTATCGTGCCGGGCTTGGTGATGATGGCGGTGATCCAGAACAGCTACGGCAACATCGTCTCGTCGTTCTTCGGTTCCAAATTCGGCCGCTATGTCGAGGAGATGCTGGTCTCGCCCATGCCGAGCTGGGTCATTCTCGCGGGCTATGTGCTGGGCGCGCTCGCGCGCGGCTTGATGGTGGGCGCGATCGTGCTGATCGTGGCGATGTTCTTCACCACCATTCGCGTGCAGCATCCTTTCATCACCTTGCTCACCTTCGTGCTGACGGCCGTGGTGTTCGCGCTGGCCGGTTTCGTCAATGCCATCTACGCCAAGAAATTCGATGACATCGCCATCGTGCCGACCTTCATCCTGACGCCGTTGACGTATTTGGGCGGTGTCTTCTATTCGGTCGATCTGCTGCCGGAATTCTGGGCCAAGCTGTCGCACCTCAATCCGGTGCTGTACATGGTTAGCGCCTTTCGCTATGGCCTGCTCGATGTCGCCGACATCGGCGTCGGCACGGCCCTGACCGTGATGGGCGCCATGGCCCTGATTCTGGGCGGCCTGTGCATTTATCTGCTCGAGCGCGGGATCGGCTTGCGCAGTTGAGCCCGATCGGGCAAGTTGCGCGTGGGGGCGGGGAACGGCGTTGATAAATCGGCGCCGCGCATTCACACGACACAGCGCAACTGGGGAAAAACCAATGTCCTACCGTCAATGGGCGGCTTGTTTGCTCGCCATGGGACTTCTCGTCACCACGCACGCTCGCGCGCAAGGCACCGAAGGCGTTAGCGAGCAGGCTCGGCAGTTCGTCGAACAGCTGCATTTCAAGGCTGGCGACGTGCAGGTGTCCGACGCCAACGCCACCATCCACGTCAATCCGAGTTTCAGTTACCTCGACCGCGAGGACGCGCGCAAGGTCCTCGAGCAATTGTGGGGCAACCCGCCGGACGAGACCGTGCTCGGCCTGATCGTGCCCAAATCGCCGGGCCTGCTCGACGCCGCCTCCTGGGCCGTGGTCGTGACTTATCAGGACGACGGCTATGTCTCCGACGAGGAGGCCGGCAAGATCAACTACGACGAGTTGTTGTCCGAACTCAAATCCAACGCCGCCGACAGCAACGCGGAACGCAAGCGTCAGGGCTATCCCACCGTGGATCTGGTCGGCTGGGCCGAACCGCCGCGCTATGACCAGGCCACGGCCAAGATGTATTGGGCCAAGGAAGTCGCCTTCGACGATTCCGGCGATCACACCTTGAACTACGAAGTGCGCGTTTTGGGTCGCCGCGGCGTGCTCAGTCTCGAGGCCGTCTCGGGCATGAACGAACTGACGCAGGTGCGCGAGGGCATGCAAACCGTGCTCGGCATGACCGAGTTCAACGCCGGCGCGCGCTACGCGGATTTCAATTCCACCACCGACAAGGTCGCGGGCTACGGCCTGGCCGCGTTGGTCGGCGGCGTGGCCGCGAGCAAGTTGGGTCTGTTCGCCAAGCTCGGCCTGGTGCTGGCCAAGTTCTGGAAGCTGGCCCTGGTCGGCGTGGCCGCGCTTGGCGCGGGCCTGAAGAAGATGTTCACCAAGGGCGAGCGCAAGACCACGTGAGTCCCTGCGATCGTGGGCTTCGCGCTCACGATCGCGACTGGCGAATCAAATCTCGAAGAACGCGCGCGCGGTCGCGGTCGTGGTGTCGGCCGTGACCGCGACCGCCTCGCCGCGATCGTGCGCCACGGCGCGCGCGATGTGCGGCAAATACATCGGCTCGTTGCGACGATGCGAAGGCTTGGGCCGTAGATCGCGCGGCAGCAGATACGGGCAATCGGTCTCGATCATCAGGCGCGTCGCGGGAATGTCGCGCACCAGCGCCTTGAGGTGCTGCCCGCGGCGCTCGTCGCAGATCCAGCCGGTGACGCCGATGTGCAGATCCAGATCCAGATAGTCGTGCAGCTCGCGCCGTTCCGCGGTGAAGCAATGCACGACCGCGCGCGACAGGCGATCGCGCACGGGCTTCAAGATCGCGAGAAAGTCCTCGTGCGCGTCGCGCTGATGCAGGAACAGCGGCTTGCCGCAGGCGATCGCGATTTCGATCTGACGTTCGAACGCGAACAGCTGGGCCTCGCGCGGCGAGTAGTTGCGGTGATAGTCGAGGCCGGTCTCGCCGACCGCGCGAACCTCGTGACGCTGGCTGAGTTCGCGCAGCAGATCATCGGTCTCGCCGGTGTAGTCGGCCGCGTGATGCGGATGCACGCCGGCGGTGGCGTACAGCAAACCGGGATGACGTTCGGCCAGCGCGACCGCGTCGACGCTGCCCTGGGCGCTGGCGCCGGTCACCACCATGCGCGCCACGCCGACGTCGCGCGCTCGCGCGAGCACGGCCTCGAGATCGCCGTGAAACGACTCATGCGTGAGGTTGGCGCCGATGTCGATGAACTGCATGAGGTTTCCGTCAACGCCGAACAGGGCGCGCGATTATCCGGCCTCGCCGCCCGCATGAGAAGCCAACGCGACGCGGCCTGAACCCGCCGCGCCGCGCGCGGAAAAATTAACCCCGGATTCAGCGCCTGAGCGGCAGCCTTGAGCCCGCGCTCATCGCGCCCGTCGAGGATCACCGTCATGCATCGTCACCTTCGTTTCGCCGCCCTGGCCCTGGGTCTGAGCTGCGGCGCCGCCCACGCCTTCACGCCTGAATCGGGCTTCTGGTGGAACCCGAACGAAGCCGGGCGCGGCTACAACATCGAGATCCAGGACAACGTGCTGGCGCTGAGCGTCTACGCCTTCGCCAATGGCGGCGCCGCGACCTGGTACACCTCGGCCGGCACGCTGCAGGGCAATGCCCGCTACACCGGCCAGCTCGACGCCTTCACCGGCGGCCAATGCCTGAGCTGCAACTACAACGGCTTTCCCGCGACGCAGACCGGCGCCGGTGGTCCGGTGAGCATCGTCTTCAACACCGAAACCACGGCGACGATGACCATCGGCGGCCGCACGTTCAACATCGAGCGGCAGAACTTCCGCCTTGGCGACAAGACCGAGCTGATGCTCGGCGAGTGGCAGGCGGTGATCGACTTCTACACCGAAGGCTCGCAGGAACATCGCGACTTCCCCTACATCGGCGATCTGCTGGTGCTCGATCTGATCGATCGCGCGCCTTCGCCGGATTATTTCGAAGGCTGCCGCGCCACGCGTTCGGATGATGGCTATTGCCGCTCGAGCGCGCTGCGCGATCACGACGCGGCCGGCTACTACAACCCGGGCACGGGCGAGCACCTGATCGTGGTGAAGGATCAGCCGGGCTCGGGCTTGTTGCCGGCCATCTATCTCGCGTATTTCATCGAAGTCGGCACCGATCAATTCGATGGCGTGGTCGAGGTCTACGACGAGGACGAGCATCCGGGCAATGGCCCGTACTATCCGGTGCGTGGTTTCCGTTCGGCGAGCCGCAGCTTCGTGCAGACCGGCACGGGCCCGAGCGAGGCCAGCGACAAGGCGCGCGACACGGGCGCGGCCGCGAGCATCTCGGCCCTGCTCACCGCGCAAGGCAAGGCCATGCCGGAAGGCTTGAGCGCGGAGCAGGTCAAGGCGCGCTTCGGTTTCGATCCGCGCGAATCGGCCAGCGACGTCGCGCGCATCACCGATCATTTGCGCGCGAAGTCCAACGCCAAGCGCTGAATTCGCTTCACCCTCACGACACGGGCGCCTTCGGGCGCCCGTGTTCGTTTCGCGCCTCGCGTTGAGTTTGCTCACGCCCGGCGCCACACTGCGCGACCCATGTCCGTCGCCACCGATACCCCGCTGCCGATCGCGCCCTTGCTGCCAGAACTGCTCGCCAGTCTGGCCACGCACACGCGTCTGGTGCTCGAGGCACCGCCCGGCGCGGGCAAGACCACGCAGGTGCCCCTGGCCTTGTTGCGCGCGCCGTGGTTGCGGGGTCGCGTGCTGATGCTGGAACCTCGACGCATTGCCGCGCGCGCCGCCGCCACCTTCATGGCGCGCACGCTGGGCGAAGCGGTGGGTCGCACGGTCGGCTATCGCATTCGCAACGAATCGCGCGTGAGCGAGGCCACGCGCATCGAAGTCGTGACCGAGGCCATCCTCACGCGCCTGCTGCAGGACGACCCCGCGCTCGACGGCATCGACGCGGTGCTGTTCGACGAATTCCACGAACGCAATCTGCATTCCGATCTGGGCCTGGCGCTCGCGCTCGACGCGCAAGCCACCTTGCGCGAGGACCTGCGCATCGTGGTGATGTCGGCCACGCTCGAAGGCGAGCGCCTGGCGCGCTTTCTCGACGCGCCGCGATTGACCAGCGCCGGTCGCGGCTTTCCCGTCGAGATCACGCATCCGCCCGCGCGCGCCGGCGAGGAATGGCCGCAGCAGACCGCGCGCGCGATCAAGCTCGCCTTGACCGAAACCGATGGCGACGTGCTCGTCTTCCTGCCCGGCAAGGGCGAGATCGAGCGCTTGCGACGTCAACTCGATGCCACGTGCGATGCCAACGTGCGCATCGAAGCCCTGCACGGCGAACTCGGCATCGACGCGCAGACTGCTTTGCTCGCGCCCCCCGCGCCCGGCACGCGACGCGTGGTGCTGGCCACCAATGTCGCCGAATCAAGCATCACCTTGCCCGCGGTGAAAGCCGTGGTCGATCTGGGTTTGGCGCGCGAGCCGCGCTTCGATCCAGTCAGTGGCTTCTCGCGGCTGGAGACGGTCAGCATCTCGCAGGCTTCGGCCACGCAACGCGCGGGTCGCGCGGGTCGCGTGGCGCCAGGCCGCTGCTATCGCTTATGGCCGGAGAGTCAGCGCCTTGAACCGGGCATTCGTCCGGAACTCACGCAAGTGGAATTGACGCCCTTGGCGCTGGAACTCGCCGCGTGGGGCGATTCGCGGCTGCGCTGGCTCGATCCGCCGCCGCCGGGACCGTTCGCCGAGGCGCGCGATCGTCTGCGTCTGCTCGGCGCCATCGATGCGCAAGGTCGCGTCACCGCGCACGGTCGCGCGCTGGCGCGCATGGGCCTGCATCCGCGGCTCGCGCACGCCATCCTCGCCGCGCCGCGCGCGTGGCGCTCGCTCGCCTGCGACATCGCCGCTGTCGTCGAAGCGCGTGATCCCTTGCGCGGAGACGCGCGCTGGTCAGACGATCTGCGTGACCGCCTGACCGCGCTCGCGCGCTTTCGACACACGCGCCGCGCGCCGGCCGACGCCGATCATGGCGTGGTAGCGCAGATCGAACAGAACGCCGCCGATTTGCGTCGCCGCGCGCAAGTGGGCGCCGATGACGCCGCGCCCGATCCCTTGGCGCCGGGCGAGATCTTGGCCCTGGCCTTTCCCGAACGCATTGGCCGACAGGACCCGGGCAATCCGCGTCGCTATACCTTGGCCAATGGTCGCGGCGCGCGGTTGTCGGATCAATCGCGCGTGTTCGGCGAGCCCTGGCTCGTGGTCAGCGAATTGCGCCTCGATGCGCGCGACAGTCTGATTCAACGCGCCGCGCCGGTCGACGAGCAGCATCTGCGCGAAGTCATGCCGGAACGCTTCGTCGCCGAGACCACGATCGCGTTCAATCCCGACACGCGCGCGGTCGAGGCCGCCGAGATCAGTCGCTTCGATCAGCTCTTGCTGCGCCGTCGCCACGTGCCCACGCCGCGCGACGCGCGCACCACGACGATGCTGCTCGAAGGCCTTCGGGTCATCGGCCTCGATGCCCTGCCCTGGACCGAACCCTTGCGGCAATGGCGCACGCGCGCGCAATGCCTGCGCGACTGGTGCCCCGATCTCGATCTGCCCGCGCTCGATGACGCCAGTCTCGCCGCGCGCCTCGACGACTGGCTCGCGCCCTACATCGAAGGCTGCGTGCGCGTGAGCGACATTCCAGCGAGCGCGCTTGGCGAGGCCTTGCAGGCCCAACTCGATTTCGCCCAGCGCAAGGCGCTCGACGAACACGCGCCCGTGGCCATCACCGTGCCCAGCGGCAACGCGCGACGACTCGACTACGAACCCGGTCAGCCGCCCGTGCTGGCGGTGAAGCTGCAAGAACTTTTCGGCCTGGCCGACGGCCCGCGCGTGGCCAAGGGCCGCATCGCCGTGACCTTGCATCTGCTGTCGCCCGCGCAGCGCCCGATCCAGGTCACTCAGGATCTCAAGGGCTTCTGGGCACGCACCTATCCGGAAGTGAAAAAAGAACTCAAGGGCCGCTATCCGCGTCACCCTTGGCCCGACGATCCCTGGACCGCGACGCCGACCGCGCGCGCCAAGCCGCGCGGGCAATAGCGCCTCAGGCTTGTTCGTCGCGTCGCGGTTCGGCCGTGGCCGGGCGATCGCTGAGGTCGGCGGCGAACAGTTCCTCGAGTTCGGCCAAGGCTTCCTTGGCGTTTTGGATCAAGGCCACTTCGTCGTCATAGACCAAGTGCTGAGCGCGCAGCATGCGCTCGTCGTGTTCGCGAAAACGCTCGATGCGCGACTTCGATTGTTCCTCGGAAACGCCCAGTGCCTCGAGCACGCCTTGCGCCATCAACAGACTCGAATGCAGGGTCTCGCGGATCACATGCTCGACCTGCAGGTCCATCAGCCGGAACGCATGTTGGCGATTGCGCGCGCGCGCGAACACGCGCAGCTTCGGGTACAGGCGCTTGACCACGCGCGCGGCGCGCACGTTGGCCTCCGGATCATCGGTGGCGAGCACGAAGACTTCGGCGCGGTCGGCGCGCGCGGCGCGCAGCACCTCGGGCTTGGTCGGATCGCCGTAATAGATCATGTTGCCGAAGCGCCGCGAGTTGTCGACCTGCTCGACGCTGTGCTCGAGCGCGACGAAAGGAATGTGCGAGGCACGCAGCACGCGCGCCACGATCTGACCGACGCGACCGAAACCGGCGATCACCACGCGCGGCTCCTCGCCCGCGGGAATCTCATCGAACGGTCGTGTTTCCTTGAGCGGATGCGCCAGCACCCAGCGATCCACCGCCAGCACGATCAAGGGCGTGGCCGCCATCGACAGCACCACGATGGCGCTGTACAGCGCGCGATCGTCGGCCGTGATCAAATGACTCGACGCCGCCAAGGTCAGCAGCACGAAGGCGAACTCACCGCCTTGCGACAACAAGGCCGCCAGACGCAGCGCGCCGGCGCGATCGAGCTTGGCCACGCCGCGGCCGATCGCGAACAGCACCGCGAACTTCACCGCCAACAAGCACGCCACGCCGATCGCCACGTGCTGCCAGTGCTCGGCCACGTAGTGCCAGTCCACCGACAAGCCCACGCCGACGAAGAACAGGCCCATCAGCAGGCCCTTGAACGGCTCGATGTGCGCTTCGATTTCGTGGCGATATTCTGATTCGGCCAGCAGCAGGCCCGCGAGGAAGGCGCCCAAGGCCATCGACATGCCGCCCATCGCGGTCACCCAGGCCGTGCCCAGCGCCACGAGCAAAGTGGTCGCGGTGAAGGCCTCGACCGAGCGCGTGCCCGCGACGAAGCGGAACAAGGGTCGCACCAGGAATCGTCCGACCACGAACACCGCCGCGAGCGCCGCGATGACCTTGCCCAGACCAATCAAGACATCGCGCGTGCCGATCTCGGCGCTGGCCGCCGCGTCGCCGAGCAAGGGAATCAAGGCGATCGCCGGAATTGCCACCAGATCCTGGAACAACAAAATCGCCAGCGCGTAGCGCCCGTGCGGATGACTCAACTCCTGCCGCTCGGCCAGCAACTGCACGCCGATCGCGGTCGACGACATCGCCAGCGCCAGCGCCACCACCGCCGCGAATTTCCACGGCGTCCCGAACGCGACCACGCCCGCGATCAAGGCCGCCACGCTCAACACCACTTGCAGACTGCCGACACCGAACACCGCGCGACGCATCAACCACAGGCGCGCGTAGCTGATCTCCAAACCAATCAGAAACAGCAGCAGCACCACGCCGAGCTCGGCGAACTCGAAGCCGCCTTCTTCCATGGCGATCCAGCCCAGCGCCTGCGGGCCGAGCACCGCGCCCGCGACCAGATAAGCCAGCACCGCGCCCAGCCGAAAGCGATTGAACAGCGGCACCGCGATCGCCGCCGCCGACAGCAAGACCAGGGCCTGCACCAGTTGTCCGTGAACCATGCGCGTACTTCCCCAGAACTTGGGCAGGGCCGATCGAAAACGACGTCCCGTTGTGCGGGCGCGGTGTCGTCATTGCAAGGCCGGCGAAGGCGCGATCGCCTCGCGCGCGAGCCGCCGCGCGCGAACACCGCGAGCTTCGACCAACGATGGCAGAGCGCACCCGCGCGCGCAATCGCGCGCCTAGCGATCCAAGCGCGAGGCCAGGCCCGCCAGCACGGGATGACGAGCCACCAGGGCGCGCGTCGTGGTCATCGCAGTGGCGATCTCGGCGCCGAAGCGACGTCGCGATTCGGCCAGATCGGCCGCGCGCGCGGCGGCGTCGTAGGCATGTTCGGTGGCCTTGGCATAGCGGCCTTCGACCGCGGGCGACCACGCCGATCGCAGCGCTGTCGCCGATTCGGGCAAGGTGAAATGCGCGGTGACATCGGCCAGTGCCTGTTCGCGACCCGCGAGCAAGGCGCCGAACTCAACCAGACGCAGGCGTTCGCCGAACATCTGTCGCAAGGTCTCGAAGCGCAGCAACTCGGCCAACCAGCCGAGCGCGACGATGGTCGCGGTATCGCAAGCGCCCAGACTCGGCGCGTCCGTGCCCAGCACCGACGCCAGGTAACGAAAGCGCGCCGGCGCGAAACGACGGCAATCGGCGCGTGAATCGGGCGATTTCAAAATAGTCGCCAGATACTCCTCGAGCGGAATCCACAACGCCACCGCGCGCACCGACTCATCGCGCGACAACCAGGGCGCGATCAAACCATTGCAATTGCTCGTGGCCTTGACGATGACGCGCTCGACCCCGGCCGCGCGTCGCGCCAACACGCCCAGCGCGCGCGCGAACCACGCTTGCCACCGTTCGGGCGAAAGCCGCGCGGCCGCGCCGTCGTCATCCTCGCGCCAATCGGCGAGCGCGCGCAGGATCAACGGCTCGCGCAAGCCCATCACGCCCGGCCATTGCGCGAGCTGACGCGACAGCAAGGTCGACCCGCAATGCCCGATATGAAAGATCGCGTCCGGCGACGGCCCCGCGCACGCGGCGGCGGCGGCGAACACGTCTTCGAGCGGCGCCCAAAAGCCGTTGTTCACGCCGGCCAGCGCGCGCTCATCGAGAAACGACGCGCGCGCGATGGCTTCAGGTGTGAGTTCGACCAGCAAGGCGCGCTCGGCCGCCCAGTCGAGCTGGTGCAGGAACCAGCGCGGATCGTGGGCGAACTGACGCAGGGCCTGGTGTGGATCGAGCGAGGACATTAGGGAGGCGTGGCCTACGACGCATGGCGCAGGCGCGCACTCTAGCGCATGCGATGTTTACCCGGCGATCTCGCTTCGCGCAGGGCGCGAAGCGAGTTGTCGAGGCAACGCGACTCACGCGCCGATCAGGCGCGTCTCGACGCTATCACGGCAGATTGTCGCTCACGGCGGGCGATTGCATTCGAGTCACCGCGCTCGAGGTCAAGGCAATGTAGTAACCGTTTCCGGCGGTGCTCAACAGGGCGCAACTGCGCTCCTCGGTCGACAGATTGGGACCGCCGCCGAGGATTCGGGTCGGACTCGCCGCCGTTTCCCAGATGATGCGGTCGAGCAAGGGCGTCAACAGGCGATAGCACCAGAACGAGCGCACCTTGAGCACGTTCGCGTCCTGCACGTTCATCGGCACGGTCTGACCTTCCACGCGCACGCTCCTGGTGACGGTCGAACGCCACATCAGATTGTCGTTGGGAATCACGTTCTGACGGCGTGGCGAGTTGTCGCGCGTGGTCTGAATGGTCTGGGACTCGGCGAACTTGTTGAACACATCGCGCGTGGGCGAGACGATCGTCACGCCCCCAAACGGCACGGGCGAGGCGATGCGCAACCGCGCCTGTGCGTACGCCGCGGCCACGCCGGTCGGCCCGCGCGTGCGTAGGTACAGCGGCATCATGCCCTGCGCCAAGCCATCGCGGATGTTGCGCATCAGCGCGTTGTTGAGCGAGCCCTGCTGCGCGGCCTCGAAGGTCGCGGCATTGAGCAGGGCGCGCGTGCGATACATCAGGGCCATCTCGAAGATGCCGGCCAGCACGAAGGCGAATACCGGTATCACGATGATGAATTCGACGAAGGAACCGCCGCGTTCGCGGCGTGAGCGAATCGATCGATACATGACTATCGCGCCTCCTGCGGTTCGGTATTGACGCTATCCACCAGCCGTCGCTTGAACGCGATCATGCGCTCATTGGCGGCCGGGTCATTGCTGCGATCGGCGGCCTGATCGAGCGTGGCCACCGCCATTTCCACATACGTCAGCGACAGATTCTGCCAACAGCGCGCGTCGCGATTGTCGAAACGCAGGCACTCGCGATAGGCATTGGCCGCGGCGTCGAGCTGGTCATTGCGCAGATGGACATTGCCCAGGCGCATCCAGACATAGGCCGAGTTCGGCGTGGCCTTGAGCAAGCGCCGATACATCTGCTCGGCGTCGAGCAGACGGCCCGCGTCATAGGCCTCGTCGGCCTTGCGCTGCAGATCGATCAGGCTCGGCGCGCCGCCGGCGCCATTCATGCTGGTCAGCTCGGCCTCTTCTTGGGCCGTGGGCGCCTTGGTCTTGCCGCCGGCGACGCAACCGCTCAAGCCCAGGGCCAGGGCGACCGCGCCACACAGCAAGCTCACGCGAAACTTCATGCCGCTCTCCGAAACTGCAAGGGTTGCTCGGGCGCGAGCGCGAGTCGCTCGATCGAGCCGGTGGCCAGTTCCAGCACGCTGTCGGCGCGTCGGCACCAGCGCGCGCGCAACGGCCGCACGTCGGGGCACAGGCGCTCGACGTGCTTCTCGCGCACGAACACCACGTCGATGGCGAAGCGCATGCCGAACATGTGGATGGAATCGCAACGATCGAACCACATGCCTTCGTCGGTCCCGAGCTCGGCGCTGCCGATCAGGCCCCTCGCGCGCGCGAGCAGGCCTAGCGGCCGACGCACGCGCGTCAGCAGCGGCCGCTCGCCGTCGCGATAGACCTGGCCGAATTCAAACTTCATAGATGAACTTCATCACGATCGGAAAACCCAGGACCATGAAGGTCGTGGGAAAAATGAAGGCCACCAGCGGAAAGATCAGCTTCACCGGCGCTTCCAGCGCCAGCTTCTCCGCGCGCTGGAAGCGCTCGACGCGGCGCTGATCGGCCTGGATGCGCAAGGTCGGACCCAGGCTCGCGCCAGTCTTTTCCGCTTGCGCCAAGGCGGACGAAAACGACGTGACCTCGCGCACCTGCAGGCGATCGCTCATCGCGCGGATCGAATCCATGCGCGACATGCCGGCCTTGACGTCGCGCAGCACCTTCTGGAATTCGATGCGCAGCGGACCGTCCGGGCCCTTCTCCACCGATTGCGCGATCGCGCCGGAGAGATTCATGCCCGCCTCCACCGCCATGGTGATGAAGTCGAGGAAAGTCGGCAGCGCGCGCACGATCTGCTTCTCGCGTTGCTTGCGCAGATCGTTCAACTTCATCAGCGGAAACACATAGCCGATCAGACCGGCGACCAAGAGCCACAGGATCTTGGTCTCGCCCAGCATCAGCATGCACATCCAGGTCAGCAGCACGAAGACGATGGCCGAGACCACGCGCGTGGCGATGAACTGCACCGGCGTCATCAGGTATTCGATGCCGGCCTTGCGCATGCGCAGGCGCACCTGTTCGACCTGTTCCACCGGCATGTAGTCGCCGAAGTGCTGCACCAGCAGATTCACGAACGGCCACAGCAAGCGCAGCGGACCCGGCAACGGGTCCATGTACGTGCGATCCTCGGGCCGGATCTCCTGCTTGATGTTGCGCAGGGAAACGATCAGGGCCACGACGGTGCCGGCGATCAGCGCGGCGATGACGAAGATCATGCGCGCACCTCAGACATCGATGTTGACGATCTGTCGAATGAAGAAATACCCGAGCGCTTCCATGATGATGACCACGGTCAGCGTCGCCCAGCCATAGAACTCGGTGAACAGCCGGGCCATGTGCACCGGCTCCATCTGATACAGGATCACGCCGAGGAAGACCGGCAGGAACGTCATCACCAGGCCTTGCAGCTTGCCTTGCGCGGTCAGCGCGCGGATCTTGCCTTCCATCTCGTTCTTGCGGCGCAAGGTGTCGGCGATGCGCTCGAGCGTCTCGGCCAAGTTACCGCCGATTTCGCGCGAGATGCGCATGCCCGCCACGACCAGGCGCAGTTCCTCGCTGGGAATGCGCTGCATCAGATTGGCCAAGGCATCGTCATAGGTCACGCCCACGCGCATCTCGCGCATGAACAGGCCGAATTCCTGGGCTATCGGGCCGCGCGTTTCGGCGACCATGATCTCCAGCGCTTGCACCAGGCTCGAGCCGGCCTTCATTGCCGCCGCGATCGACAACAAGGAATCGGGCAATTGCAGGATGAAGGTCTCGATGCGGCGCTTGCGCAGCCAGCTGTAGACCACGCGCGGCATGAAACCGAGAAAGACCGCGACCAGCAAGGCCGGCACCCACAAGCCCGACGCCAGCCACACCATGCCCGCGACCAGCACGATCACGACCAGGTTGATCTTGAACAGCTTGTCGGCGTCGACGAACAGGAACAGATCGCCCAGCGAGGCGCTGGCCTCGGCGGTGAAGCGCGCCCGGTATTCGGTCGAGGCGCGCGCGAAGATCGCGCGCGCGGTGACCACCAGGATCACCGTGCAGCCGGCGAACAGCAGACTGACCAGGGCGATTTGCGCGTTCATTCGGCGGGCGCCTGGAAGATGGACAGATCGATCTTCTCGCCGCGCTGGCGAAGTTTCTCGTAGAACTCCGGCACCAGCCCCGTGGGCACGAAGCGGCCCTGGACTCGACCGTTTTCGTCATAGCCAGTCTGCTGGAACTTGAAGATCTCGGCGATCTGCACGCGGCCACCTTCGACGCCGGTGACTTCCGAGATCGACGTGACCTTGCGCGAACCACACGCGAAGCGCGTCTGCTGCACGATCATGTTCACGGCCGAGGCGATCTGCTCGCGAATGGCGATCGAAGGCAGGTCCATGCCCGCCATCATCACCATCACCTCCAGACGCGACACGCAATCTCGCGGCGAGTTGGAGTGACAGGTCGTGAGCGAGCCGTCATGGCCGGTGTTCATGGCCTGGAGCATGTCCAGCGCCTCGCCGCCACGGCACTCGCCGACCACGATGCGGTCGGGGCGCATGCGCAGGCAGTTGCGCACGAGATCGCGGATCTTCACTTCGCCGCGGCCTTCCTGGTTGGCCGGTCGCGCTTCGAGGCCGACGAGGTTGGGCTGCGGCAATTGCAGTTCCGCCGCGTCCTCGACCGTGACCACGCGCTCGTTCATCGGAATGAAACCCGAAAGCATGTTGAGCAAGGTCGTCTTGCCCGAGCCCGTGCCGCCGGAGATCACGATGTTGCGCTTCGACAGCACCGCCGTCTGCAGCACGCCGACCATGGCCTCGCTGATCGAGCCAAAGCCGACCAGGCGCGCCGAGGTCAGGCGTTCCTTCATGAACTTACGAATCGTGATGCACGGGCCCTTGAGCGCCAGCGGCGGAATCACCGCGTTGACGCGCGAACCGTCCTTCAAGCGCGCGTCGACCATCGGCGAGGATTCGTCGATGCGGCGGCCCAACGGCGTGACGATGCGTTCGATCGCCGAGACCACGGCCTGATCGTCGGTGAAGGTGATGGTCGACTTGGTCAGACGACCCTTCTTTTCATAGAAGATTTCGTCCGAGGCATTGACCATGATTTCGCTGACGTCGTTGTCGGCGATCAGTTCCTCGAGCGGACCCAGGCCCACGGCCTCGTCGACCAGCTGCTTCTTGATCAGCGCCTTGTCGAGCTCTGCCGGAAAATCCGGCATGGTGTTGATGATCTGCGCGAGCATGTCGTCGGTGACCTGACGCAGCTGATCGTCGCTCATCTTGTTGACCGCGATGCGGCGCAGATCCATCTGCGTCAGCATGGCCTTGTGCAAGCGCTTGCGCCATTCGGTGGCGAGCGCGATCAGGCGTAACTGTTTTTCGTCGAGCTGGGGAATGGCCAGTTCGGAACTGCCGTGACCACCACCGCCACCGGCGGGCTTGGGCGCCGCGGGCGCGGCAGGTGCCGCGGCTTGCGCTGGCGCCGCGGCCGGCGCTGGCGTGGCTGGCGCGGACGCCGGTGCCGCGGTCGCTGCCGGTGGTGGCGCGGCGGGCGCGGGCGTCGGCGCGGCGGCGGCCTGACGCGCGGACTCGTCATTGGCCGAACTGCCACCGACCGTGCGGCCGCTCGGCGGCTTCACGCGGATCTGATAGCCCTGAATCTCGATCACGTCGCTCGTGCCCAGCGGCCCGAAGCGTTGAATCTTGTTGCCATTGACGCGCGTGCCCGAGGAACTGCCGAGATCCTCGACATACACCTCGACGCCTTCCAGGCGCAAACAGGCATGTCGCTGCGACACCTGCCAGCCGTGCAGGATGATGTGATTGTCGGAAGTCTTGCCGATGCCGCAGGTGTCCTGCGACACCATTTCATTGGCGATCACCGTGCCCTTCGCGGTCATGACTTGCACTTGATACATGGCCTTACTCCGCGATCGCGCCCTCGAGAATCTTGTTGTCGATCAACCGGCGCAGGCGCTTGGTCGTGGCCTCCACGCGCGGGCCGGTTTGCTCGGGCAATTCCACGAGGGTTGGCGTGACCATCACCACCAGCTCGGTCTTGCGATTTTGAAAGTTACGCGACTTGAACAGCTCGCCGAGGATCGGAATTTCCGACACGCCCGGCACATTGTTCATGTTGCGCACTTCGTCGGCGGAGACCAGGCCGGAGAGAATCATGGTTTGTCCCGAACGCAGGTTCACCGTCGACTCGGTGTTGCGCTTGAGCAGACCCGGCACGTTGTTGACCACGTTGGCGCGATCGATCGAACTCACGTCCACGGTCAGCTGGGTCTGGATGTTGCCCTGCTCGTCGACCGTGGGATTGATGTCCAGGCGAATGCCGTATTCCTTGAACTCGACGCCAGGCTGGCCGAACTGGCCAATCACCGGATACGGGAACTCACCACCGGCGAGGAATTTCGCCGGCTGGCCCGAGCGCGTGGTCAAATTGGGCTCGGCCAGGATCGTGGCATTGTTCTCTTGCTGCAGCATTTCGACGGTGGAGAACACCTGGGTCGTCCAACCGGCGTAGGCATACCAGCGCGCGTCGTTGACCGCGATGTTGCTCACGATGTCCGGCAGGCCCTGGATGCCCGGCTGCACGATGCGAAAGCGCGAGTTGGCCAGCGATGCACCGGTTGATCCGATCGAAGGGCCGGGAAAACTGTCTTCCCAATTGATGCCCAGGCGGCGCGTGTGATCGCGATTGACCTCGAGCAAGCGCAGGGACACGCGCACCATCGGCGCCACGGACACGATCGATGGCTTGACCATCGACACGACGTTGGGCAATTCCCCAATCAAGGTGCGGAAGCGCTCGTAGTCTTCGGTCGGCACCTCGCCCTCGAGGATGGTGATGCCGCCTTCGTCGTGGTAGCGCACGCGCGGGAAATTTCGCACCAGCGTGTCGAAGGAGCCCGCGCTCGGCTCGACCAGGCTCACGACCCCGGGTACTCGGCTGATCAAGTCGCGAACCGCGATGAGCTGGTCGCGCGGCACCTCGCCCTCGACGATGACAATGCCGCCGACCGAGCGCACGCGCGTGCTCGGGTACTCCTCGAGCAGGGACGACAAGGTCGCCACGACCATGGCTACATTGCGTTCGGTCACGGTCACCGCCCAATGCCGCTCGCTGCCGTCCTTGAGCCAAGCGTGCAGATCGGTCTCGCCCGGATTGGTGCCGATCACGAGCAGGCGCCCGCCATCGAGCACCGAAGCGCCCAGCACCGAATCCTTGCCCACCGCGATGCGATCGATCTCACCCACGGTCAGCACGCGCACCGCGCCGGCGTGCAGCTCGAGCGGCTCGCCTGACTGCGCCATCGCGGAAACGCCCCAACACATCGCCAAAACACCCAACAACGAGGCCAACAAGCCCTTACGCCCTGAATTGCGCACCGAATACCCCTTCATTTTCGTGCTCGTCGATGCTTACGGCGCGCCCGCGGGCGCGACCTTGGCATCTTCCGGATTTTTCTTTTCAACCGGACCCAACGGTGGCGCCGCCGCGGGCGCGGTCGGCGGCGTGGCGGGCACGGGCGACTGCGCGGACTTGCGGGGCACGGTCGACGAGATCTGGCGCAGCGCCGAACGCAGACTGCCGGCCTCGACCATCGATCCGGAATAGAACTCGTAGCCACCGGCGCTGCTCGAACCGGTGAGCAAGCCCTCGCGGCTGATCAGGGTGCTGTTGAGCGGACGTTCGTCGGTGCGCGAGCGCATCAACACGACAATGTCGCCCAGGCCGCGCGCCAGCAGCAGGCGCGCGGCGTCCTCGGCGGTGGCGCCGACGGTGATGGTGGAATAGGTCAATTGCGAATCGGGCGTTTCCTGCACGCCCGACAGATCGGCCTCGCGCGTGACCAGGGCGCGCTTGCCGGTGGCGAGCACGCGCACGTTCTCGAGCAAGGGCACCAGGGTGCTGGGCTTCTTCTGTCCGGCCTCGCTCTTCTCGTCGTCGAGCATCAGCAGCAGGTCGACGCGATCGCCGAAGGTCAGCATGCTGTCGTTGGACTTGAGCTCGTCGACCTCGATCGTGACCGCGCGTTCGCCATCGCGCAGCAGGTCGGAGAAGCGCTCCGCGCCCAGGCCCGCGACGAAGTGATTGAGCAGCGGCTCGCCGGCCGACATGCGCGTGGTCAGTACCTTGCCTTCGAACAGACCGAATTCCTCGGGGCTCACGGCCTGATCGGACAGATTCACCACCGGGATCTCGGCGATCGCCATGTTCTGGCCGCCGATGGTCTCGCCCGGTTGCATCGCGACCGTGGCCACGACCACTTGGCGCTTCTCGCCCTGCTGGGCGAGCAGTTCCTGTTCCATGCGCGCCTGGCGTTGCGCCAGGTACCAGGAGCTGATCAGGAACGCCAAGCCACCCAGCGCCAAGGCGCCGGCCAACAAACCCCAGCTGCGCGCCCCTGCGCGCAACTTGTCCACAGTACTCATCGATTGTGCTTCCGCTTCGCGACGCGTTTCGTCCGATCCCCGGGTCGAACCACGCCAAAATCAACCACGAGCCACCACGCCTGTCGTTGCCCCGGCGCGCGGCCTCCCGTCGCGCGCCCATCGATCCGCGCCCACCGGCGCGTCCCGCGGCTTCGCCCGTCGCTTCAGAAAACCGTCGGCAACCGCGACAAACTGATGCCGAAGCTGAAACTGGCGAACATCTCCTTGACCGCCTCGCTCAGCATCTGCACCACCGACTTTCCGTCGATGTAAGGCAGCAGCAAGGCCGACACGATCGCCAGGCCAATCACGATGTACTCCACCGTGCTGAAACCGCGTTGACGACGTTTCATCACCGCTGCTCCTGCACCGCCACCATGTAGGTCTGGCCATTGCGCTTGGTGAAGGTCATGTTCCAGCGGTCGCCGCCATTCATCGCGATCAACGCGCCGTCACCGGAGTTCTCGATGATCACGCCCTGCTCGATGCGCCAGCCATTGGTTTCGAAATGGCGCACGTAGAAATCAAGGTTCTGCGCCACCGAATTACGGTTCTGCAACACGATGGTGCGACTGCGCACGCCGCCATCCTGGGCGACGATGTCGTTCTGCACCACGCTGCCGGCGAGCTTGGGCAGGTCATCGCCCAGTTCGCGCCGGGGCGTGACCGTGCCGTTCATGACATTGCTCACGCCCAGCAGGGCCATGGTGCCGCCGAGTTCGGGCTTGGCCTGGACGGTGTAGACCAGACCTTCGGACTGATCGACATGGGTGATCAACTGCCACTCGCCGAGCTTCTGCTCGGTGAAGCCGGGATTGCCCTTGGTGCCACGCGCCCATTCGTCGCGATAGAACGCGAGCACCGAGGCGGGCGCCTCCTTGCTGCGCAGTTCCCAGGCCGACATGGTCACGCCGTTGAGCACCATGTTCTCGCCCACGATCACGACCTTGGAATTCTTCGGCGCGGGAAAATCCGGCATTTCCGTGGCCGCGGCGCCGATGCCGGCGAAGCCGGCCGTCAGGGCCAGCGCGATGACTTTACGCATGCTCATCATGGTCTCCCCAAACGCTGCGCCGGCACTTGATCCGGATCGACCTTGCCGAAATCCAACCAACCCAGTTCGCGCGCCATCGGGAACCAGCTCACCACGTCGAACAGGATGTCGACGAATTCGTTGTCGAGCAGTTCGGTGGCGACCAGGGACTTCACCTGGCGCTGCACGTGTGCGGGGCCGCCGAGATTCCAACCATCGGCGAGCAACATCAGTTCGCGCTGACCGCCGGCGCCGTTGCGGTCGAGGCGCAGATCGTTGATGCGGCCATTGGCCTGAGCGTTCTCGCGAAACTCCTTCCAGTAGCCAGTGTCGTCGAGGTCGGCGGTGAGCTGGGTGCCGTAGAGACCGTTCTTCTGCACCGAGAAGCTGGTCAGCGCGGACAAGCCATCGATCATCGCGTTGACGCCTTGCGCGGCCGGGCCCGGCACGCCGTTGTTCGACGCGCTTGAGCGCGTGTACAGCGGATTGCCATTGCCGTTGTTGGCGTCGACCAGCCATGCCTTGTAGTCCGAAGTGCCGGAATTGAGGCGAATCGCGACCGGACGCATGAGCATGTTGTCGAGCACTTCGCGACGATTGGCTTGTCCCTGATCGGAACGGATCGTGGCGTTGCGTTCGGCGAAGATGCGGTTTTGCACTTCCATCGCGATCTGGGCGCCGCTTTTAACCGGCGCGCCCGAACTGTGTGGTGGCGCGCGCTCGAACCACACCGTGCGTTCCCACGCGGCGTAGCGCAGGCCCTGCTCGTAGTCCAGGCGCGCGTCCATCATCTTGCCAAGCATGCTGGTCAACAGCAGCAATGAGCCCAGCAGGAAGGCGACCACGATCGCGGCTTCCACCAGGGTGGCGCCGCCTTGATGACGCTTGATCGAGGGCTTCATGGCTTAGATCCTGATCTGCGCGAAGGCCAGCGCGGCGGTGCGCTCGGCATTGGTCGACGGCAGCAGGTGCACTTGCCAGTACGGGTTGTACATGTTGCCGTACTCGCGCATGCCATCGGCGCGAGCCCACGGCGCGCGCGAGAAGTACACGCCGGCCTTGCCCAGCGTGGCCATGGTGTTGCCGGCCATGCCGCCCTTTTCCTCGACGTCGAAGCTCGGCTGCACTTGCTGGTTAGCGGCGGCAAGCGAGCGGTTCCAGGTCTTCAACTTGTCCGAGCGCTTGAGCAGCAGCACCTGGATGCTGAGATCGTCGTCGCGCACGAAGCCGCGTTGCTTGAGGTCGTAGAACGGCCGCAGGCCGCGCGTATTGGTCAGATTGTTGCTGCCGTACTGGGCCGCGCCGACGTTGGTGGTCATCGGCAGTTCCCAGGTGCCATTGCCCCAGCGACGGCCATAGGCGCCACTGGAATTGCGATAGCCGCGGTAGTTGAAGTAGCGGTTGTTGCCCACGAGCGCGTGGGCCGCGCCCCATCCGAAGGGCAGCATTTCCTTCCAGCTCTTCCACCCGCCCGTCCAGGTGCAGCAGGTGCGGTACTCGAAGCCGACGGAATCCATCGCCGTCCAGTTGTAATTCTGGCGGTTGCTGCTGTCGGTGCCTGGCATGAGTTCGGCGCCGCCATACTTGCGCATGCGCACCTGGATCACCGGCCACGGGCCCATGGCGGGCAACCAGTTGTAGCTGCGGCCGGAGGTGAAGCGGTCCACGCTGCGCTCGGTGATAGACCGGAACTCTTCCATGCGCGCGCGATTTTCCCGCGCGTCGGTCGAGAAATTGCTGGCTTGCTGCGCCTGATAGCGTTCCTGCTTGCCATTCCAGGTGTTGACGAAACTGCCCCAGAACACGCCGTTGCTGGCCAGCGCCGCGGTGTCGATGTCGCCGTCCGAACGCTGCACGACCTCGCCGAAGGTGGCGCGCGCCATGTCCACTGTCGCCAAGTGGAAGGTCAGTTGGCCGACCGACAGCGCGTCGATCAGCACCTCGAGCGCGGTGATCACGATCGGCGCCGCGTTCGATATCGCCTCGTCGATGATCTCCGATCCGGCTTGCAATACCTCGGCCATCGCGATGAGGATCTCGCCGACGACGGGGATCCAACTCAAAGCGTCGGCGATGTAGCCGAAGTTGGTGGTGGCGTGGTCGAGCATCTTGGCCCACGACGCCAAGCCCACCATCTGCGCGATCGCCACTTGATTGGCGACCATGGCGCGGTTGGTGTAGGCCTTGAAATTGAGATCGCGCGCGACGATGGTCGCAACGCTTTGCGCGGCGGCATCCGATACCGTCTGCACGCGCACCTTGTTCACGGTCTGCTGACCGACGTTGTACATGCCCGTCACGGTGAGGCCCACGATGACGAACAGGATCGCGGTCAGGATGGTCGCGTGACCGCGCTGACGCTTGATGAGTGACATGAGTTTCACGGCGTACCTCGTCCCGGCAGTACGTTCGATGGACCGAAGCCGGGCGCGATGAACGCGCCAGCGGATCAACGGGTCCCTGCTTCCGCGCATCGTGGACCGGACCGCGCGGTCGCGCGGCCGGTCCACGTTTGTCGCAGGCTAAGCCTTACTGAACGGCCTTGCTGCCAGCGGCGTCGTAGTTGCCGAGCGTGGTCTTGTCCTTCGTGGTGTTGGCCACGTTGGCGGCCTTCTGCGCGGCGGCCTTGGCATTGCCGATCTGCGCGGTCGAGGACGTGCCCGACATTTCCTGCGCCATACCGGCGATCTGCGAGCGGACGGTACCGCCGAACAAGCTGGTGACGGCGATCGCGGCGATGGCGATCAGGGCGACGATGATGATGTACTCGGTCATGCCCTGACCACGGATGCGCTTGGCGGTACGGATACGGATGGCGTTCTTCATGACAATCTCTCCTCCAGAGGTTAAGGAATACAGCTGGGGTGAGGAGATCGAACGCGGACATGATGGATGCCCGCGATGCAATGACGGCCGCCGCCACCGACTCCGTCGGTGCGTGCAAGAAAACGACAACCACCACTGCCCGGTTACACGCACTCGCCCCTGTTCGAGTCCGCGTGACTGGCCATCAGATAGTCACCCCGGTGGTCGCGCGATGCGACCGTGCCTACCTGACGGGTTGCATTAAAGCACAACTATTTTTGACATTGTTTACAACAAGGGCCTCTTTCTGCCTGAAATCACACCGTTTGTCGGTCGCCATTAGGCGCATCGAGAGCCCAATTGTCTCGTCGCTGTCCTAGGTCCGGTGTGCCGGGAGAACGTTTACACAGCGAAAAAGATAAGCCTCGCTAACATGCAGCAGCGACGCTTACTTTTTCGCCAGTGACGACGGCGCCAGGCCCAGCACGGCGCGGGTCAGCTCAAGTTCGAGCGCGCCGCGCGCGCTCAAGTCCAAGTGATCGCGGGCGTGACGCATCAGATCCTCGGGCGCTTGGGTCTGTCCCTGCAGCGCGGCTGCGTAGAGCACGGCGTGGGCGAAGTAGGGCACGAGCTCGGGATCGATGTCGTCGGCGTACTCGCGCATCACGCGCCAGGCGGCGCGTTCGAGATCGCCGCCGCGCGCCTCGAGCAGGGCGGCGAGCGTGTCGTCGACGACGCGCACGACCTCGGGTGCTTCGCCCTCGCAACGCTGCCAGGGCCGTTCGACCCAGAGTTGGCGCAGGCGCGCGTCGCTCAAGAAGGGCGCGGTCGCCTGATAAGCGCGAATCGCGAGACTGGCGCCGACTTTCGGTGGCGCGCCCGCGTAGCACTGGCCACCGAGTTCGCGCAGACGCTGAGCGAGACCACGCCAGAGCTGATCGCTGTCGGTGTCGCCGCGCGCGGTGAACGGGGTGTCGCCGAGCAGGATCGCGGTCATGTCCTCGGCGATGCGGCGACGCGCGACCTGCGGCTGCGAGATCGGTGGCAATCGCCAGGCGCTGTCGTCGTTGGTCGGATACAGGCCCAGGCGCGAATAAATGCCCAGCGGCGAGTCGTAGATGGTCAGGATCACATTGGCGCGCTCGCGCATGAAGCGATCGCGCGGCGCCCAATGCGCCAGCACGGGTCGGAAATCCGAATTGGTCGGACCGCCGTCGACCGCGAGCACCGCGCCAATCACGCGCTTGTCGGCAAGCTTGCGCTCGACCAGATCACGCGCCGTGCGGATGCCGGCGAGCGCGGCCAGTTCGGCCGCGCGCGGGTCGGCGAGAAAGCGCTCGCTGATCTCGGGCAACGGCCCGTCGGGCGAGGCCACGATCACCAGATCATTGTCATTGCTCAGGTACAGCGCGTAGTCGGCGAAGGCGCCGTCGAGCGCGCGCAGCGTCGACAGCAAGGTCGCGTCGGCGATCTCATAGCCCTGCACCCATTGCACCAGCATGCCGCCGGGCTTGAGGTGCTGCTTGACGAAGGCATAGAACTCCGTCGAGAACAGCTTCGACACGCCACTGACCCAGGGATTGGACGGCTCCGACACGATCAAGTCGTAGTGCGCGGCCATGCCCGAGAAGTAGGCGCGCGCGTCGTCGATCACGATGCGCGCGCGCGGATCCTCGAACGCGCCGGCCACGCGCGCGCCGAAACCGCGCGCGGCCTCGATCATGCGCGGCTCGATCTCGACCGTGGTGATCGACGTCGGCAGCGAGCTGGTGGTGAAGGCATGCGTGGTCAGGCCCGAGCCGAAGCCGATATTGGCGATGTCGCGCGCCTGCGGGTGAAAGGCCAGGCCCGTGAGTCCCAGCAGGATCATGGTCGGCTCGTCCGAGCGCGGCGGCATCTTCGGGTCGAGGTTCATGCCCGCGTCGGGCTTGCCATTGGTGGTGATCGCCAGCCATTTGCCCGGCACGCCGTGCAGCGCGACCGAGGCGGTCTTGCCATCGGCGGCGTAGACGATGGTGTCATTGGCCGCGAGTTCGGCCACGCCCGAGCGATACACGCCCGAGTTCATGCGCCGCGGATCGAACTGCGCGCCGCCGATCGCGGCGATCAGGGCGATCACGGTCAGGGTCGCGCCCACCCACACGGGTCGTCGCGAACCACCGCGCGCGGCCACCACGAGCAAGATCAGGCCCAGCACCAGATCGATCGCGGCCGCGACGATCATCGACCACTTCAGGCCCAGGGTCGGCAGGGCCAGATGCATCATCAGCATCACGCCGACGATGGCGCCGGCGGTATTGGCGGCATAGGTCTGACCGACCGCGCTCTCGCCCACGCCCCGGCGCAGCAAGGTGAAGGTCATCGCCGGCAAGGTCATGCCGGCGAAGAACGCGGCCGGCAGCATGATCGCCATCGAGATCACCGCGGTCGCGGCGTTGTACAGCACATAGCCGCTGGCGCTCGGCGCCAAGGTGCGCATCAGCCAGCTGACCCAGACGAAGGCGTGGTCGTACAGCGGCAGCGTCGCCAGCGCCGCCACGCCCATCAGCACCTGCACGATGCCGACGAAGCGCAGCGGATCGCGGCTGTCGTCCAGATGCCGCCGCACCTGCCAACCGCCGAGCGCGAGACCGCCGATGAAGGCCGCGAGCATCAGCTCGAACGCATGCAGGCTCGAGCCCAAGGCCAGCGACAGCATGCGCACCCAGCCGATTTCGTACATGAACGAGGACAGGCCGGTCAGCGCCGCCGCGATCAGGAGCAGGCGATGCAGACTTCGCGTCGACACGCGGCCGTCGGTGTCTTGGCCCGCGGGCGCGGGCGCCAGCACGCCGGCCGGCGCCGCCTCGCGACCCGGCACGCGCGCGCGCAGCACGCCGGCGAAGATCGCCAGATTGATCAGGCCCGCGAAACCCATCGCGCCCGGCAAGCCCCAGGTCGGCACCAGGAAGAACGTCGCCAGCAGCGCGCCACCCGCCGCGCCGATGGAGTTGAAAAAGTACAGCCCGCCCAGCACCTCGCCCGCGCGCGCCGGCATCCAGCGCATCAGGCCCGCCGACATGATCGGAAAGGTCATGCCCAGCGCGATCGTTTGCGGCAGGATCAGGGCCGCGGCCACGGTCCAGCGCGCCAGACTGATCGCCATCGGCGAACCCAGCGCCGGCAACCACGTGTCGTACAGCCAGGCGCTGACGATCAGATACAGACCATGGAAGGCGATGCCGAAGACACCGATGCCGGCCTCGATCGCGCCATAGGTCCACAGCAGATCGCGCAGGCGATGGACCCAGCGCGCCGCCAACCACGCGCCGATCGCCATGCCGCCCATGAAGATCGCCAGCACCAGGGATTGCGCGTAGGCGGCGCTGCCCAGGATCAGGCTCAGGTACTGCGTCCAGATCGACTGATAGATCAGCCCGCTGACGCCCGATGCCACGAAGAAGATCAACATCCACGACAGACGCGCGGGGCTCGTCGCCTCGCGCGCCGCAACTTGCGAACTATTCACCCCGATTCTCCCTGCTGGCCATCGCGCGGGCCGCCTTCGGCCCCGCCTCCATTCACTTCCGCGGCACGCCGCGCGCGCGACCTTGGCCCGATCGCGTCGGCCCGATTGTGCCAGTGTCGCGAGACAGTTCACCAACCGGCGTGTATCCGGAGTGATCGCCGAAACGCGGCCTGGTTCCTGGCGGCGGCACGCCGACTTGCGCTACAAGCACGCGTCGCCCGACAAGGACCCGCCATGCGCCGTCGCTTTTTAGCCAGCCTCGTTGTGTTGATGCCGTGCCTCGCGAGCGCGGCCGATCCCGCCATCGTCGTGCTCGATGCCTCGGGTTCGATGTGGGGCCGCATGGGCGAGCGCGCCAAGATCGAGATCGCGCGCGAAGCCATCGCCAACACCTTGCGCGATTGGCCCGCCGATCGGCCGCTGGGCCTGGTCGCCTACGGCCATCGCTCGAAGTCCGACTGCGCCGACATTCAGACCGTGCTGCCGGTCGGGCCCTTCGATCGCGCGCGCACCGTGGCCGCGGTCAACGCGCTGCAGCCCAAGGGCATGACGCCGATCGGTGATTCCTTGCGCGCCGCGTCGAAGGCCTTGGTCGATGCCGGCGCCAGCGCCGGCAACACCATCGTGCTGGTTTCCGATGGCGAAGAAACGTGCAAGGTCGATCCCTGCGCCGTCGCGCGCGAGCTCAAGCGCAATCAATCGCGCCTGATCGTGCACGTGGTCGGTTTCGATCTCGGTCAAAGCATTGCGCGGCAGCAGCTCAGTTGCGTGGCGCAAGCCACGGGTGGTCGCTACTTCGATGCCAGCGACGCGCAAGGCCTGGGTCGCGCGCTCAGCGCCGCCGTGTACGCGACCGTGCGTGGCGTCGCGCCCAAGGCCGCGGCGACCTTGATCTGGCAAGGCTCCGCGCCGCTGGCCGGTCAGATCGACGTGAGCTTCACCGGCCCGGCCGATCCGCTCGACTACATCGCCTTCGCCAAGCCCGGCGCGCCCGATGACAGCTACGCCGACGCCGCCTTCAGCGCGCAGCTGAGCGCCGGCGCGCCCGCGCGCGTGAGCACGCCGACCACGCCGGGCCGTTACGAACTGCGTTACGTCAGCCCCGTGCGCGAGCCGCGCGTGCTCGCGCGCCTGCCCGTCGATGTGGTGGCCGCCAGCATCAGCGTGCGACCGCGCGCCGAGCGCGTGGCGCCGGGCGCGGAAGTGATCGTCGATTACGACGGTCCGCGCGGCGAGAACGTCTGGTTGGGCTTCGTCGCGCGCGGCGGCGATGCCAGCACGCGGCAATACATCGCCTATGCCGTCGACCCGGGTCCGGTGACCCTGTTCGCGCCCGATCAGCCGGGCGATTACGACGTCGCGGTGGTGATGCCGGTCAATGGCGCCGACACGGTGCGCGCCCGCGCGCCCGTGCAAGTGGTGCCTTGAGGCGAGCGCGGCACTCGTCGAACGACGCGCCGCGCGGATCTGGCGCGCGGCTCAGTCAGCGCGCAACAAGCCGTACTTGAGGATGCAGTAGAGCGCCCGCACGCCATCCTTCCAGCCGATCTTCTTGCCTTCGGCATAGGTGCGGCCGTGATAGGAAATACCGACTTCGTAGATGCGGATGTTGGGCACGCGCGCGAGCTTGAGCGTGACCTCGGGCTCGAAGCCGAAGCGATTCTCGGAAATCCGGATCGACTGAATGATCTCGCGGCGGAACAGCTTGTAGCAGGTCTCCATGTCCGAGACATTGAGATTGCTGAAGATGTTCGTGGCCGTGGTGAGAAATCGATTGGCTTGGTAATGCCAGAAATACAGCACGCGCCGCGTCTCGCCGGAAATGAAGCGGCTGCCGAACACCACGTCGGCCGAACCGTCGCGGATCGGCGCGAGCAGCTTGTTGTACTCGCGCGGGTCGTATTCGAGGTCGGCGTCCTGGATGATCACGTACTGGCCGGTCGCGCGCGCGATGCCCGAGCGCAGCGCCGCGCCCTTGCCTTGATTGACCTCGTGCTTGATCAGGATATCGACCATCGGCCGCAGCTCGCCTTCGAGCAAGGCCACCGAGCGGTCGCGCGAGGCATCGTCGACGACGATGACTTCCATCGAGGCCACGCCGGATTCGCGCACGGCCTTCAGGATCCGCGCCAGCGTGCGCTCCTCGTTGTAGCAGGGAATGACGACGGACAGCTCGGGGTTCACGGCGGTCTTCCGGTGACGAGGGCGCCGATCTTACGCGGCCCGGGCCCGCGCGGGCTAGCGCCGGGGCCCGGACCGGGTGTGAATCAGCGTGACGTACCACCACCGGCGCGGCGCAGTTCGTGCGCCACGTCGGCATATCCGAGCATCAGCGCGACCTCGTGCGGCGTGCGACCCAGACGGTCCTGCGCGCGCGGATCGGCGCCGGCGCGCAGCAGCGCCTGGGCGGCATCGATCAGGCCATGCATGGCGCAGGCGTGCAGCACGCCGACGCCGCGCTCGTCCTGGCGCGCGACATCCGCGCCCTGGCTGATCAGCAATTGCATCAGTTCCACCAGGCCGCGTTGCGCGGTCGGCGTGGCCGCTTGCGCGCGCGCGCCGAGCAGCAGCAGCAGCGGCGATTGTCCGGTCTGATTGGGCGAGTCCACGGCCACGCCCGCGCCGAGCAGGAGTTTCAGCAATTGCCGACAGCGATCGGTGTCGGGCGAGGAAAACACGAACTGCGCCGCCGCGTGCAGCACGCCATTGCCTTGATCGTCGATCAAGCGCGGATCGGCCTGACGGTCGAGCAAGGTGCGCACGATCGTGGTCGAGCCCAGCGCGGCCGCCACCATCAAGGGCGTGCTGCCGCCGGGCAGACGCTGATCGATGGCGACACCGCGCGCCAGTAGCAGATTGACCACGGCATCGCGCCGCGCCGTCACCGCCGCCGACAGACAGGTCGCGCCGGTCTGCGCCACCACCGAGGTATCCGCGCCGCGATCGATCAACCACTCGACCAATTGCAGATGACCGCCGCCGCAGGCGCGAAGCAAGGCCGTGCACGATTGCGCGTCGCGCGCGTCGATCGGCAGGCCCAGTTCGATCAAGCGTTGTACCGCCGCCAAGTCGCCTTGCTGCGCGGCCATCGGCAGATCGAGCGCGCGCAGTGGTCGGCCCGGATGGCGAAAGCCCGAGTTCCACGACAACCAGCGCGTGAGGTCGGTGCGACCGGCCGCGAGCGCCGCGCCCACGGGGGTCTGACCATCGGCGGACGCGCGCTCGGGATCGGCGCCGGCCCACAGCAATAACTTCGCCAAGGGCAAGGACAGCGATTCGGGCAGGGCCGCGAGTTCGTGCAAGGCCGTGCGCCCGCGACCCTCGGCGCGATTGGCGTCGCTGCCGCGCGCGAGCAAGGTCGCGACCACGCGCGTGCAGCGTCGGGCGATGGCCAGGTGCAGGGCCGTGCGTCCGCGCGCGTCGACGCCGAAGGGATCGGCGCCGCGTTCGAGCAGGCGCATCGCGAGATCCTCAACGCTGGCCGCGTCGGCGTGATCGAGGTCGGCGCTCAACAGATCGCGCAAGGACGAACCAGCGCTGGCCGCGCCCGCGTCGATCAAGGCGCGCGCCGCGGCCAAGGGTAACGGGTGCTGATGCAGCACCCGGCTCAACAGCGTCGTGCCATGTTCATCGCGCGCCTCGACCGGCAGGCCGCGCGCGAACAGCCAGCCCAGGCGCGCCTCGTCGACGTGCGCGGTCACGGCCCAGAACACGCGCTCGAGTTCGGCCGGCGCCAAGGGCGGATGCAGATCGAACAACTCCGCCGCGAGCGCCAAGCGTCCATGGCGAATCGCGCTCGCGAGCAACATCGCGCGATCGGGCGGCGGCGTGCCGGGCTCGCTGTCCTCGTCGCTGGGATCGAGCACCGAACTTGGCACGGGATATTGCGGATCGAGTTGAGCGACCACGGTCCAGCGCCCGGCGCTGACCGCGCAATCGATGGCGCGACGACCGTCCTTGGCGACGATGCCGGCATCGGCGCCCAGCGTCAGCAGCAGGCTCACGGTTTCGTCGTTGGCCTGGCGCGATTGGCACGCGATGATCAGGGCCGTGCGTCCGGTCTGATCGGTGAAGTCGGGATTGGGCTTGCGAAACACCAATCGCTGCAGCACGCGATTGCTGCCCGCGCGCGCCGCTTCCATCAGCGGCGTGACGCCATGCAGATCGCGCGCGTCGAGTTCGGCGCCGGCGTGCAGCAGCAGCTCCGCGATTTCGGCATGACCGTGCAAGGCGGCGGTGTGCAGCGCGGTGCGGCCCAGGCGATCGCGCGCGTCGATCTCGGCCTTGTGCTTGATCAGGATCTTGACCAGGGCGGCGTGATCCTCGGCGCCACCGGCCGCGGCGATCAGCGCGGGCACGGCGCGCGGCACTTCGGTGCGCGCGCGGTGTTCGAGCAGATAGCGCACCAGCACTTCGTTGCCGGCCGCGCAGGCCATGCCCAGCGCGGTCAGGCCGTCGCGATTGATCGCGCTGGTGTCGGCGCCGGCGTCCAGCAGGATCGCCGCCACCGTGGCCTCGCGCGACAGCGCGGCGAAGTGCAGCGCGGTATTGCCCTCGCCATCGGCCACGCGCGGATCGGCGCCATTGGTGAGCAAGGTCATCACCGCGTCGGGACGGCCCTGATAGCTGTCGCGCGTGGCCGCGATCAAGGGCGTGAGTCCGCCCACGGGGCGGTTGAGGTCGGCGCCGCGCGCGATCAGTTCGCGCAGCAGGCGCATGTCGGGACTGGTCGCGGCGACGATGGCGAGCGAGCGCTGATCGCGATCGCGCGGATCGGGCATGACATTGGGATCGCCGCCGGCCGCGAGCAAGCTCAGCGCCAGATCGATCTGATGGGCGGCCGCGGCCGCGAGCAATTGCGCGTCGCGTTGCGCCGGATCGCGCGCGTTGCTCGCGGGGATCGCGGGTGCGGCGAGTTCGCGGTATTCGTCGGGCGCCTCGTCGGCATCGCCCGTGATTTCGGGCGCGCGCGCGTCGAACAGCAGCCGCTCGGTGCGCCACGCGATCAACCACGCGGCCACGGGACAGATCAACAAGGCATACAGCCACAGCGCGCTGATGCGCAGCTCGCTCGGCAACAACCCCCCGAGGCCGGCCAGGCTCATCGCGCCCATCACCACCGCGAGCAGGGCCAGGGCCACGATCAGGCCCGAGCCGAAGAAGGCATCGTGCTCGCGCGTGAGATGACGCGCGAAGGTCAGCGAACGACCGGCGGCGGTGATGATCCACGAACCGCCATCGACTTCGGGATAGGCGTCGTCCCACAAGAACGCGAGCCCGAACGCCGGCCACCATCGCCACAGCACCAGCACCGACAAGGCGATGCCGCCCGAGAGCAAGGCCGCGTTCAAGGGTGACGCCTGACGCGCCAAGTGCACGGTCGGCGTGCCCACCACCGCCGCGACGAATAGCGCGAAGCACGCCAACAAGACCAGGAACACCACGCCACGCCGCATCGCCAGGGTGAAGAAATCACTCTCCAGCAAATAGCCCAGCGCCGACACCGCGCCCGCCACGAACAGCGGCTGCGCCATCAACAACAGCAAGGACACGGCCGGGTGATCGATCAAGGCCGCCACCGCCGTCAGCAGCAAGGCCGGAACGAAGAAACGCAGACGGGCCAGCGCGCGCGAGGCGCGATTCGGAAAAGACGACATGGGCGCCGAGTATACGGATTGCGACGTTCGCCGCGCCTTAAGTTCCGGCCCCTGCCCCGATTTCGCCGCGAACGCGCCGGCAAGGCACCGCCTCGCGCATCACCACGCCTCGTCGCCGGGCAGCTGCGTCGACGGCGGCGCCTGCAGATAGAAGCCGCGCGCGTCGAGATTGCTCAACACCACCGCCGCGTCGGCGCGCGCCAGTTTGCGTTCGGGCGTGAGCTCGAGCGCCATCACCGCGACGAAGGCGCCGAGTCGTTCGCGCAGCGGCGCGGGCACGACCTCGAAGTGATCGCGCTTGGCCAAGTACAGATAGGTGTCCGCGCGTCGCGCGCAGCGATAGATGAAAACCTGCATGGCGCGATGGTAGTGCGCGTTCGCGTCGATGCCCAGCTGAACGCGCGCGCGCGTCGGTCATCGCGAAGGCCCCGCGCGACGCGGTCCGCGCCGTCAGCGCGCGCGTGTCTGAAAGCCCCGCGCGCCTTCCCGCGCAGCGCAGCAAGAGCCCCCACCCCGGAGTCCATCGATGTTTCGCTTGCTCAAGACCTATCGCCTCGTCGCGCTGCTGCTGGCCGTGTTCGCCTGTCCGACGCGCGCCGCGACCTATGACGTGATCCACGATCAGCTCACCAATTACCGACCCACGTCGACCTATGGCACCACGCCCGTGATCGCCACCAGCGCCGCGCCGGGCTCGGGTCAATACCTCGAAGCCGCCGATGATTTCACGCTGGCTACCTCCGCTCGAATCGCCGCAGTGCGCGTGCATCAGATCGGCCTGGACGCCTTCCCCGCGCCACGTCTGCTGCGCGTGACCTTCTACGCCGACGACGCGCGCACGCATCTGCCCGGCGCGCCCGTGTGTCAGCGCGCGGGCATCGAGCCCGTGCTCGAACCCTATGCCGGCGATGCGCCCGGCGTGTTGCATCAGGCCTTGCTGACCTTGCCGCAGCCTTGCGATCTCGCGCCCGGCGCGTACTGGTTCTCGGTGCAGATGGATCGCGCCTACGACGTCACGCGCTCGTTCGCGTTCAACTGGAACGGCTATGTGATCCGAGCCAACACGCCCGCGCAGCAAGGTCGTCCGGTCGTATTGCGCGGTCAGTATTCGGGCATCGCCGACAACTGCGCGCCGTGGCAGGCCGTGGCGCCCGGCGCGTGCTTCGGCTTCAGCAACAACACCAATCCGGTGAACATGATGTTCCAGTTGCTGGTGCCGGCCGCGAGCGGGCCGGGCAACAACGGCACGACGCCGCGCGCGGTCAGCGCCTTGTCGCCGGGCGGCATCGCGTTCTTGATCGGCGCGATGACCGCGATGGGACTGTTGATGCTCGCGCTCACCCGCCGTCACTGAGCGGGCATCGCGAAAGGGACGAGGCCATCGCGGCCTCGTCCCCCGCGGCGATCACTCGCCGAACTGACTCGGCGGCGCCGGCGCCGTCACGCGCTTGACCGGCTGCTCGCGCAACTGACCGAGCAACACCTCGACCGCCTTCTCGATCGACGGATCGCGACCGCCCGCGATCAGCTCGGGCCGATCGATCACTTCGATGTCGGGCGCCACGCCTTCGTTCTCCACCGCCCACTGACCATTGGTGGCCAGGAAGCGGAAGGTCGCGGCCAGGATCACGCCGCCATCGGCCAGGCTGGGATTGCCCGAGATGCCGATCAAGCCACCCCAGGTACGCGTGCCGATCAAGGTGCCGAGCTTGAGCTCGCGGAAGTAGTACGGCAGCGCGTCGCCACCGGAACTCGAAAAGCCATTGATCAGCATCGCCTTGGGGCCGACATGGGCGATCGCCGGCGTCGGCTGCGGATCGAGGCCACGACGCTTCCAGTAGTTCAGCGGCTGACGCGCGAGCAACTCGACCAAGCGATCGGGAATGAAACCACCGCCGTTGTAGCGATCGTCGATGATCAGCGCCTCCTTGTGCGCCATCGCCGGCAGCCAGCGATTGACCTCGCGATTGCCTTCCACCGCCGTGTTCGGCACGTGGATGTAGCCGATGCGACCGCCCGAGAGCTTGTCGACCAGGGCGCGACGACTCGCCACCCAATCGATGTAGCGCAAGCCGAGTTCATTGCCGATGGTCTTGACCAGCACCTCGCGCGCGCCCGTGGCCGAGGGCTTGCCGTTGAGGCGCACGCTGATCTGACGGTCGGCCTTGTTCTGCAGCAACTCGTAGATGTTCTTGACCGTGCGCGTGTCGACGCCGTCGATGGCGATGACGTAGTCGCCGACCTGAGCGCCGACGCCGGTCTCGGTCAGCGGCGAGCGCGTCTCGGGGTTCCAGTTCTCGCCCGCGAACAGCTTGCTGATGCGGAAATAGCCCGAGCCATCGGCCTCGAATTCGGCGCCGAGCAGGCCGCCGGGCTTGCGCGCCACGCGCGTCTGATCGCCGGCTTGCACGTAGACGTGGCCGGCGTTGGCTTCGCCGGCGATCTCGTGCAGCACGTAGTCGAGGTCCTGACGCGTGGCCACGTGCGCGACCAAGGGCAGATAGCGATCGCGGATCGCGTTCCAGCGCTCGCGGCCGCCGTGCACGTTCTCGTCATAGAACCAGTCACGCAGGATGCGCCAGGCATCGATGGCCATCTGACGGTTCTCGACGCGCGGGTCGACCAGCAGTTCGACGCGATCGAGCGCGAGCTTGTTCTTGCCCACGTCCTGATCGGGCTTGGCGTCGACGATGGCGAAGTCCTTGCCCACGCGCACCAGGACTTTCTCGCCATTGCGCGACAGGCCGTAACCGGTCACGCCACCGCCGATCACGTCCTTGGGTTCGTCGGCGTCGAGGGCCAGGAACTTGAGCTTGCCCGGACCCTGTGCCTGCGATTCGACGAAGAACACGCCGTTGGCATTGGCCGAGAGTCCCGCGTAGTTGCCCGGCGGCGCGTGCATCGCGACCACGCGCGCGTCGAAGCCGTCGAAGTCGATGTCGAGCGCGGCCGGCTTGGCCGCGCCGTCCTTCGCGTCGTCCTTCTTCTTGTCCTCGCTCGCGGCGGCGGCGGGCGCGACCTCGTCGGACTTCTGCGGATACAGCACGGGGCCCGCGTCGGACAAGGCGGCCGCGTAGACGCGCGTGCCGTTGGTGTAGAGATAGTTGAACTCGAACGACGAGAACGTCAGCCCCGAGAAATCGCGATTCGACAGAAAGTACAAATACCGGCCCTTCGGATCGAAGGACGGGCTGGACTCATTGGCGGTCGAATGCGTGAGCTGGCGGGAACGGCCGCTGTCGATGTCGTGCAGCCAGATCGACTGCAGGCGATTGGCGCCGGTCTTGCTGTAAGCGATCCAGCGCGAATCGGGCGACCATTCGTATTCGGTGATGTCCTCGATCGAGGAGGCATCGACCTCATGCCCCTTGCCGCTGGCGATGTCGACCCAGCGCAGGCGCACTTTCTTGTCGGCGAAGGCGAGTTTCTTGGAATCGGGCGACCACACGGGCGGGAAGCGCCAGACATCGCCGTCGGTGGTGAGGCGACGCGGTTCGCCCGAGCCGTCCTGACGACGCACGTAGATCTCGTACTCGCCGGTCGCGTCCGACAGGTACGACAGCCACTGGCCATCGGGCGACCAGGCGACGCTGATCTCGCGCGCCTCGGGCGTGCGCGAGACATTGCGCGCCTCGCCGTTCTTGGCCGGCACCGTGAAGATCTCGCCGCGCGCGCCGATCACGGCGCGTTCGCCGCCGGGCGACAGGCCGAAGGATTCGGCCACGTCACCGACTTTCTTCCATTGCGGCATCACGCCGGGCGCGTCGTCGATCAGTCGGATCGGCACCTGGGTCGCGGCGCCGGCGCTGACGTCGTAACGCCACAGATAACCGCCTTGCTCGAACACCACGGCATCGGGACCGCCCGAGGGCCACAGCACATCGAAATCCTTGAACTGCGTGAGCTGGGTCGGCTCGCCGCCCGTGGGCGCGATCGCGTACAGATTCAACGTGGTGCCGCGATCGGAGGCGAAGTAGATGCGATCGCCGACCCAGGACGGCTGCATGTCCATGCCCTTGAAGTCGGTCAGGCGCGTGGACGTGTCGTGCGCGAGGTCGTAGATCCAGATGTCCGGCGCGCGCCCGCCGCGATAGCGCTTCCAGCCGCGCCAATCGGCGTCGATCGGGGTGTAGACGTACTTCTGGCCGTCGGGCGAGAGCGAACCGCCGCCTGTTTCCGGCACCGCGAGCGGCTTTTCCATGCCGCCGGCGAAAGGCACGAGATAGGGCTTGCCGCCGCGATCGTCGTACGGCATGCGGTTCATGCGCACGAGGATCTGCTGGCCATCGGGCGTCCAGTCGAGCACGCGATAGTCGGTGCCACCGCGCGGCGGCAGTTCGCCAATGTCGGTGTAGAAGGTCAGTTGTCGCGGCGTGCCGCCGGCCGCGGGGATCACGTAGACCTGGCGCGTGCCGCTGTATTCGGCCGAAAACGCGATCCAGCGGCCATCGGGTGAGAACTTCGGATACAGCTCCTGGCCCTCGTGCGAGGTCAGGCGCTGCGCCGTGCCACCCTCGCGCGCGACGATGTAGATATCGCCGCCGTGCACGAAGGCGATCTGGGTCGCCGAGATATCGGGATAGCGCAACAGGCGCGCCTGATCGTTGTCGGCCGCGCCGGCGCTTCCGGCGACGGCGAGCAAAAGCATGAGTCGAAGACTTCGCATGGCGACCTCGCGATGAACGGTGGACCGATTCTAGGCGCATGGCCGCGGGCGCCATCCCTGCCATAAGCTGGGGGCGGTCGTGCTACGGTTCGCCCTCGTCGCGGCCCGCGGCTCAAGCCTCGTGGAGATTGCCTCATGACCATTTCCATTCCCGCCCTGCTGGTCACCTTGCTGATCGGCGCCATCGCCGGCTGGTTGGCCGGCACCCTGATGCGCGGCCGTGGCTTCGGCCTGGTCGGCAATATCCTGGTGGGCATCGTCGGCGCCGTGGTCGCGGGCTGGATCTTGCCGGCGATCGGCATCTCGATCGGTGGCGGCCTGCTCGGCGCGGTGCTGCACGCCACCATCGGCGCGGTGATCGTGCTGGCCCTGGTGAGTCTGATCCGGCGCGGCTAAGCGACTCGCGCCGCTCAGGGTTGTTGGCGCAACAGCGACCCGAAGTTCAAGTACCAGGAACTGTCGCCGGTATCGGCGTGGCCGTAGCCGAACAGGATCGGCCCGAACGGTCCTTCGATGCCGACGAAGACGCTGCCCGAATAGATCAGCGAGTCCACGCTCACGTCACCGCGCGCCGACCAGGCATTGCCCGCCTCGACGCTGCCGCCGATATAGGCCGGCAGGCTGAACAAGCGCGTCATGTCGCCGAAGCGCCGGTAGTACACGCCGCGCAGCAAGGCCACTTGGTCGCCGAACAACTCGCGCTCGCCGAAGCCCGAGAGATTGGTCAGGCCGCCCAGAAACCCCGTCGACTGCAACACGCCGCCCTGACCCCAGGTCGTCTGCGCGCGCGCGCCGACCAACCAGTTGTGGCGATGCACCGACCACGCCTTGTCCCAGACCATCGACACGCTCTCGCCGTTGCCGTCGGAGCCCAAGGCGTCGCGCAGCAACAAGCCGCGCAAGCTCAGTCGGCTGCCTTGGGTCGGAAACTGCGCGTCATCGAAGGTATCGCGCGCGAAGCCCAGACTGATCCCGCCGAAATCCTGATCGATGCGATTCTGACCCAGGTTCAGCCCCACGCGTTGACGCGCCGTGTCGCGACCACGCACCAGGCCCGTCGACCACTCCAGCGTCGGGTTGGGCGTCCAGCCCAGGCGCGCCTCGCCCTTGGTGGTCGACACGCGATACTCGGCCGCGATCGAACCATCGACGAGCAAGGGCACGTCGGTCGCTTCGTATTCGAGCGCCGGTTGCAGCCAATAGCGACCGCGCGCGCCGAAGGGCTGGAAGTATTCCGTGCGCAGGCCTTCCTTCTCGCCCAGACTCACCCGACTGCGCCATTCCGCGCCGCGCGTGTCGAAGCCCTGCACGGTCGCCTCGCCGATCAGCTGATAACTGTCGCGGCCGTTGAAGTCATCGGACAGCTGCAACGAAAACGCCAGGAAATTCGGGCCCCAACCCTTGTCCACCGGCGTGATCTCGATGCCCTGCTGGCCGTCTTTCTCGACCGGGATCCAGCTGATGCGCTCGTATTTGCCATAGCCATAGGCCTGGCCGATGCGGTGCTCGAGCTCGTCGGGGTCGAGGCGCTTGCCGATCACATCGGCCATGCGCTCGCTCACGTAACCGGCGGTGCGACTGCGGTCGCTGACCACGTCGACGAACTCGACCAGGGGCGCGTCGAACGGTAGCCGCCGATGCTGCGCCTGGAACCGCGCGTACGTAGCTTCGTCGACCGAGAAGCGACGCAGCGCCGCGAGCTGGGTCTCGGCCGCCGCTTGACCGGGCGCGATCGCCTCGCGCACGCGATCGAACGAGGTGCTGGCGATATCGCCGAGCTCGGGCACGATCAGCACGTCCTCGGGCCGCAGCCGCGCCAGCATCTGATTGGTCTGACGCGCCATCAGCGCCGAGATCATCTGCAGGGTCACGGCCACGGGCGAGTCGAGATCGTTCTCGGTCAGCAGCGGCTCGCCGACATTGACCACGATCACCGGGCCCGCGCCCATGTCGCGCGCCACGTCATAGGGCAAGTTATTGCTGATGCCGCCATCGACCATCAGCCGGCCATTGACCCGGATCGGCGCGTACGCCGCCGGCACCGACATGCTCGCGCGCACGGCCAGGGCCAGATCGCCGCCGTCGAAGATCACCGCCTCGCCCTTGCCGATATCGGTGCCGACGCAGCGAAACGGAATCGGCAGCTCGTCGAATTTGTCGATGCGATAGGTCGGCAGCAGCATGCGGCGCAGGAACAGCAGCAGCTTCTGGCCTTGGATCAAGCCGCGCGGCAATTGGATGGTGCCGTCGCGAAAGCCCAGTTGCAGGTCCAGCAGAAACCGCAGATCGTCTTCCTTGCGCCGCATCGGCAGATCGACGCGACGCGGGTCGTCGTCGAACATGTCCTTCCAGTCGATGTGCAGCAGGATCGACTCGATCTCATCGGCGTTGTAGCCGGCGGCGTAGAAGCTGCCGATGATCGCGCCCATCGAGGTGCCGGCGATGTAGCGGATCGGAATGCGCTCGCGCTCGAGCACGCGCAACACGCCGATGTGCGCCGCGCCGCGCGCGCCGCCACCGCCCAGCACCAGGCCGACGCCGCCGGGCACGGCCTCGGACGCGCGCACTGGCGCGGCCACGCCCGTGGTCGCGGTGGGCTTGGTGGTGGAACTGGCCGAGCTCGTCGGGCGCGGTTCGTCCGCGGGCGGGTCCTCGGCGCGCGCGAGCGCGGGCGCCAGGATCAACGCGAGCCACAACAGGGTCGACAAGCAACGCACGGCGCGATTTCCTTCGCCTTCGGGGACGCACAGTCTAGCCGCGCGCGCCGCCCCCGCGCGGCCGCGCCGCGCCGCGATCAGATGCGATCGAGGCGATAGCCGTGCTGATAGACCGAACTGAGGTTCCAGCCCGACTCGCCGTTGAGCGCGAGTTTCTTGCGCAGGCGACTGATATAGGTGTCGATGGTGCGCGTGGCGACGTCGCCGGTGATGTTCCAGATCTGCGACAGCAAGACCTCGCGACTGACCACGCGTCCGACGCGGCGAAAGAAAAAGCTCGCCAGGTTGAACTCGCGATCGGTCAGTTCCACCGCCTCGCCCGACAACATCACGCGACGCTTGCGCATGTCGATCTCGAATGGCGCGATGTCGTCGATCATCGAATCGTCGGCGGTCACGCCGACGCGACGCAGCAAGGCGCCCAGGCGCGCGCGTAATTCCTCGGTGCGCGGCGGCTTGGTCACGAAATCATCGGCGCCGGCCGCGAGCGCGGTCACCACGTCGGCCTCGCTGTTCTTGCCGGTGAGCAAAATCACCGGCAACTGCGGCCCGGTGAGGTTGCGCAGCCAGCGCAGCAATTCGATGCCGGACTGATCGGGCAGGACCCAGTCGAGCACCAGAGCATCGACCGACTCGGGCCCGCGATTGCGCCGAAACTCGGTGGCGGAATTGTAGACGCGCGGCTCGTAGCCCCAATGCTCGATCCAGACGCGCAGATATTCGGCCTGAACCGCATCGTCCTCGACGATGCCGACCACGATTGCCATGCTGCCTCCCTCCCGCGAACACTCCACGCGCTTTGTCTACGCTGTCGGGCTGGCGACGTCAAGCCGCCGAGGTCGCGCTCAGGAGGCGTCGGCGCGTGGCGCGAACAGACTCGGATCGGGCGGTTGCCAGCTCACCACGCGCTCCGGCGGCAGCGCCGGCGCGAACAGATGACCCTGCACGTAAGCGCAGCCCTGTTCGCGCAGCCACTGGAATTGCTCCAGCGTCTCCACGCCTTCGGCCACGGTCGCCAGTTGCAGCTGCGTGGCGAAGCTCAGCATCGCGCCGGCCAGTTCGCTCACGCGCTGATCGCGCTCGATGTGACGGACCAGGGACTGCGGCAACTTGAGCAAGCGCAGGTCGAGTTCCTGCAAGGACGCGAACGAGGTATTGCCCGTGCCGAAATCATCCAGCGCCAAGCCCACGCCCAGTTCGCGCAAGGCGGCCAGACGCGTGAAGTGCTGACGCTCGAGCGAGGGCGCCGAGGTCTCGGTCAGTTCCAGCAGGATGCGGCTGGCCGGCACGCCCGATTGCTGCAGCTCAGCCGCGAGTTGATTGACGAACTCGGGATCGTCGAGCTGTTGCCAGGACAGGTTGATCGTCACGACCTGGAAGGCCGGGCCCGCGCCCGTGAGCATCTGACGCAGATCGTTCAACACCAGGCGCAGGATCTTGCGGCCCAGCGGCAAAATCAGGCCGCAGGTCTCGGCCTCGGCGATCAGGGCCGCGATCGGCGGCTTGTCCTTGGGATCGGTCCAGCGCAGCAGAGCCTCGACGCCGTAGACCGAACCGTCGCGGGTCGCGATCAGCGGCTGATAGGCCATGCGAAAGCCGTTGTGCTCGAGCGCGGCGATGAGCTTCTCGCGGACGCCATTGCGCCAGCGCACCAAGCGCTCGATCTCCAGGTCGAAGGCCTGCACGCGATTGCCGCCGTGGCGCTTGGCCTCGTACATGGCGATGTCGGCTTCATCGAGCAGGCCATCGGGATCGGCATCGGGCCGCGCCAACGCCAGGCCGGCGCTGAGCGACACGCCGAGCTCGCCCTGCGCGGTCTGATACGAGCCCGACAGGCGCTGCGTCAACGCCACCGCGCGCGTGTGCGCGGCGTGCGCGTCGCGCGTAGCCGGCAGGGTCACTGCGAATTCGTCGCCGCCCAGGCGCGCGGCGGTCTCGCCCGGCAGCAGCGCGGCGGTCAGGCGCTCGGCCAGGGCGCGCAGCAATTGATCGCCGCAGCCATGACCCAGACCGTCGTTGATCGATTTGAAGTTGTCGATATCAAATACCAGGATCGCGAAGCCCTGCTCGGCCCGCGCGTGACTGGCCAGCATCTGCTCGATGCGCGTGCGCAGCAGGGTGCGGTTGGCCAGGCCCGTCAGTTCATCGTGCTGCGAGCGAATCAACAGGCGCTGCTCGAGCGCGTGGCGCTCGCGCACGTCCTTGAGGCTCACCACCAGGCCGCCGATCTCGGGGTCGGCGGTGCAATCGGCGATGCTGGCCTCGACCCAGAACAGCGAGCCATCGGCCGGCGCCAGGCGCCAGCGACTGAGCACGCGATCGAGCCGACGCAGGGTCGCGCGCACCATGTCCTCGACCAGCAGCATGCAGTCGGCCGGGTGCACCCAGTTGACCAAGGGCGTGCGCAGCAGGCGATCGCGCGGCACGCCGAGCATGTGCGCGGCCACGCGCGAGGCATAGACCACGCGGAACTCGCCATCGAGCACCAACAGGCCATCGGGCGAGAGATCGACCACGGCCGCGAGGCGCTCTTGCTTGGCCTGCTCCTGCCGCAGTTGCTGCTCGCGCCGCCAGGTCAGATCGCGCATCGAACCGTGCAGCAGACCCACCAGCACCAGCGCGCAGGCGGCGAAGATCAGCGCGTCCTCGACCGTGCGGTCGGTCAGATACATCAGCATCAGGCCGACGCCGACCACCGCCGCGATCGCGCCGATGCCGACGCCGCCGGGACGACCGCCGCCATAGCCCGCGACCACCTCGGCCGTGCGCACGCCGACCGCGCGCCAAGCGGCCAGGCCGAACAGCAAGGCGCCGAGGAACCACAACACATCGGCGCGACCCGGTACCGGCTTATCGCCGTTCAAGGTCGCCACGATCCAGTACAGATCCGCCACCAGATTCGGCAGCAAGCCCAGGCCGAACAAGACCGCGACATGGCGCAAGGTGCCGCGCGGCAGATGCGTTGCCACGGTGATCGCGGCGGTCAGCACCACCACGTCGGCCGTGGGATAGAACAAGGCCAGTCCCAGCTTGAGCGCACCCACGTGCGCCGGCAGCGATTCCATCGCCGGCACGATCAGGCCTTGCCAGCACATGTAACCGACCGCGACCAGCACCATCCAGGTATCGAGCATGAAGCTCGCGCGACTCGAACCGCGCAGGAACCCGTGCGGCAGATGCAGCAGCGCCACCAGGGCCAAGGGATAGAAGCCCACGTAAAACAGACTCGGCCAGTGATACCCCGGGTCGACGCCCGCGCCAATCTCGAGCGTGAACCACAACAGATCGCCGCCCGCGAACGACAGCTGCGCCAGCGCCAGCATCAGAAAACCATCGCGCAGCGCGCGCGGCAGCCGCGTGCGGTTGTAAACGAACAGACCACCGATCGCGCCGAGCACGCGCGTGATCACGGTCAGCACCGGCGCGATCACGCCGAACGCCCATTGCGGCGACAACGGCACCAGCAGCAGCAGGCCGAACAGGATCAAGGCCGCGACCGAAGCCGCGGCCACGCGCCGTTCCACCGGCTGACGCCAGAAGCGCGACAAGTCGGTCACCGCGCGTGCGCCTCGATCGACACGCGCGCGCCCGGCCCGCCGCCAATCCACACCGGCACCGGCTTCGGCCGCGCCAGCAAATACCCTTGCACGTGCTCGATGCCGGCTTCGCGCGCCAGGTCGAGCTCGGCGTGGGTCTCCACGCCCTTGGCCACCACTTCCAGCCGCATGCGCCGACACACGCCGACCGCGCCCAGGAACAAGGCGCGCGACCGCGGCGAGCGCGAGGCCATCTGCAGGAACGACGACGACAACTTGACCCCATACACCGGCCAATCGAGCAAGCGCTCGAGCGGCGCGGTGTGCGTGCCGAAGTTGTCGATCACCAGCTTGATGCCGAACTCCGCCAGCGCCTGCACCACTTCCTTGGCCGCGCTGCCGGCGGCGAGCACTTCGTCGGCCAGATCCAGACGCAAGAACGCCGGCGACAAACCCGTGCGCGCCAAAACCGCTTCAATGCGCGCGGGATAGCGACGATCGCTCAGCTCGGCCAGGCTGACATTGACCGTGAGGTCGACCGAATGGCCGCTGTTGCGCCACGAGCGCGCGTGCTGGCTGGCCTGCGTGAGCACCCATTCGCCGAGCGCGCCAATCTGGCCGGACTCGTGCGCGGCGGTGATCAACTGTTCGGTGCTGACCTCGCTGCGCTCGCCATCGCGCCAGCGCAGCAGCGCCTCGCGCGCGACGTGACGGCCATCGGCCAGCGCGATCTGCGGCTGATACACCAGGTCCAGCGCGCGGCTTTCCATCAAGCGACGCAGCAGGGCTTGCCGCTCCAGACGCCGATTCATCATGTCTTGCAAACGCGGCTCGAAGAACTGGAAGCGCGCGCGACCGAGATTCTTGGCCCGATACATCGCGATGTCGGCCTTGCGCAGCAGATGCTCGGCGTCATCGTCGGCGACCGGCACGGCCAGGCCCAGACTGCCGCTCAACAAATGCAGGCGACCATCGATCGCGATCGGCGGCTCGAGCGCGTCGAGCACGCGCTTGGCCAGGGTCGTGGCCTCGGCATCGCTGGCGCGACCGGCGAACAACACGGCGAATTCATCGCCACCCAGGCGCACCACCGTGTCCTGATGACGCATGCCGGCCTTCAAGCGCGCCGCGACTTCGCGCAGCACTTGATCGCCGGCGGCGTGACCCAGGGAATCGTTGATGCTCTTGAAGCGATCGAGATCGAGCAGGCACAACACCAGGGCGTGACGGCCATCGTCGGGTTCGATCCGCGCGCGCGACAGTGCGTGATCGAGCCGATCGAACAGCAGCGCGCGATTGCCCAGACCCGTGAGCGGATCGTGCAGCGCGTCGTGACGCAGCGAGGCCTCGAGAGAGCGCTGCTCGGTGATGTCGTCCAGATGAAGCACAAGGCCCGCGACTTCGGGAATGCCGAAGTGATTGGCCGCGCGCACTTCGAACACGCGTTGCGCTTGCCCTTCGGCGTCGAGCGACCAGACTTCGGTGACCGCGCTCACGCCCGGTCGCGTGGCCAGGGCCAAGGTGCGCGCGACCTGCGCGCGCAGTTCCGGCGCGACGCGGCTTTGCAGCGCGTAGTTGTTGAGATCCACCGGCGCCAGGCCGAGCAAGCGCGCGGCGGCGGCGGTGACGTGACGAATGCGCAGCTCGCGATCGAGCACCAGCACGGCCATCTCGGCGGCATCGAGCAGGCCATCGACCTGACGGCTGTGGCCCGCGGCCAGATGCTCGCGATAGTCGGCCGCGGCCCAGCGCCACGTCACCGCGCGTCGCGTCACCACGCCGGCGGCGAGCAGCAGCAGCACCAGCACCGCGGTCATCGGCACGCCGCTGCCTTCGCGCGCGGCCATCACCGCCAGGAACACGATCATCGCCAGCGCCGCGCCGAGAATGGTCACGGCGAAGGGTTCGGCCTCGAGCGCGTCGGTCTCGGCATCGGTCTCGGCGCGCGCGCGCAGCGCGCGTTCGATCGCGCCGACCACGTACACCGGCCCCGAAATCAGAAAGGCCGCGGCCAGTCGCCCGAGCATGTCGTCGGTCTGACTCGCGCCCGTGGCCCACAGCAGATCGCCGGCCGCGAGCGTGCCCAGGCCGACGAAGCACAGCAGGGTCGGCGCGCGCGCCTGACTGCCCAGATCGCGTCGCTGCAGAATCATCGCGAGCCACAGCGTCGCGGTGAGGCTCGCCAGCGGAAACAGCCAGATGATCATGCCGCCCAGCGGGCTCATGCCATTGGCCGTGCCCACCGAAGTCAGCGCCGCCCACAAAAGAATCGCCGCCGAACCGACCAGCACGCCGATCTCGGCGCGCTCTTCCCAGCGCAGTGGTTCCAGTCGACGCGCCCAGGCCAGCTGCGTCAGCGCGAACGCCAGCGGCACGTACGACAGCAAGTAGAACCAGCGCGCCAGATCCGGCGCGCCGAGCAATTGCGCGGGCGCCAGGCCCGGCGTGCCGACCAGCACGCCAAGCGCATTGAGGCCGAACCAGCCCATCAAACCCGTCGACCATCGTCGCAGTCCGGGCTGCAATGCCGCGCCGCGCGCGTGCCACGCGACAAACGCGCCGAGCACGAGAATCGGCAGACGACCCCAATGCGCCAACGTCGCCACCGGTTGCGACATGCTCGCGTGCGGCCACATCAGCACCAAGGCCAGCGACGCGGCGAGCACGAAGCACAACAAGGCCACCGGTCCGCCCAGGCTGTGATAGGCGCGACGAGGCCATGCCGTCAGCGGGCTCGCGGTGGTCGAGTTGTCGATGCTGTGGGCGTGCATTCGGCGGGATCCGGGACGCGCGCCGGACCCCTGTCCGCATGCCGCCCAAGTGAATTGAAATCGTAGCGAGCACAAAGGCTTCGCCCCGGTTCCACGCGCGGCAGCTTTGCGATGTTTGACAGTTCTTCACAGGCGCGTGATGCGGGCAAAATCATCGCTGCGCGCGCTCGCGGCGGACCATGCCGGGCGCTATGCTCGTTGACGCCTGCCCGAGCGGCGACCCCACGGGCGAAGCGACGCTGCCCAGACGGGCCGGATCACGATATCGTCGCCACGCATTCGCTCGCCCGCGCCCACGTCAAGGAGATCGGATTGGATTCCGCGCCCCGCCCTGCCCCGCGTTCCTGGATCGGTCCGCTCATGGGCGTGCTGCTGATCGGGGGCGTGAGCGCGTTCGCGTGGGCGCAGGACGTGGTCGAACCCGCGGCGGGCGCCGCGCCGCAAAGCACCACTGATCGCGCCAGTCCGTCATTGCGCCCGCCCGGCTCGCCCGACACGCGGCTGCGCGATTTCGCGCTGTTCGGCATGACCTTCGCGGTGCTCGCGCTGCTGGCCGTGGTCGTGCGCTTGCGCGCGCAGGCGCGGCAACTGCGCGAACTACAATCGTCCGATCGCGCCAAGACCGAACTGTTGGCCAAGGCCAGTCACGAAGTGCGCAATCCCGTGCATGGCATTCTGGGTTTGTCGGAGCTGTTGCTCGGCTCCGAGGTTGATCCGACCCGACGCCGAATCCTCGGCGCGATCCGCGATTCGGCCGAGGGCCTGGGTTCGCTGGCCAATGATTTTCTCGATCACGCGCGCCTGCTGCAGGGCCGCGTGCGCCTGACCGCCGAGCCCACGGCGATCCGGCAATTGGTGCAATCGACGGCGATGCTGTTCCAGGGTCGCGCCGATCATCACAACATCGCGCTGTCGGTGCGCATCGATCCCGAAGTGCCGGAAGGCTTGCTGCTCGACAAGGCGCGCTTTCGTCAGGTGCTGGCCAATCTGCTGGGCAATGCGATCAAGTTCACCCTGCGCGGCGCGGTCGCGGTGCGCGTGGAATATCTCGGCGCGCCGCAGCGCTTGCAACTCGCGGTCAGCGACACCGGCCCGGGCATGGACGCGCTCGAGGTCGAGGAACTCTTCACCGCGTTTCGTCAGGGCAAGCAAGGCCGTCTGCAAGCCAGCGGCACGGGCCTGGGCCTGACCATCACCAAGGAACTGATCGAGTTGATGGACGGCACGATCCGCGTCGAAAGCGCGCCGGGCACCGGCTCGACCTTTCGCGTCGAAATCGCCGCGCCGCTGGCCGAAGTACCGCCGAGCGAGCCGCAGGCGGCCGAGCCGCGTCATCTCGATTTCGCCAGCCTGCGCGCCCTGGTCGTCGACGACGATCCGACCAGTCGGCTGCTGCTGGTCAGTCATCTCGAACACCTCGGCGTGCTCGCCGACGGCGCCGGCGGTGGCCCCGAGGCCATCGCCGCCTGCGCCCAGGCGCGCTACGACGTGGTGATCAGCGATTACGAAATGCCCGGCATGTCCGGCGGCCAGCTCGCGCGCACCTTGCGTGACGAGCCGGCGCGCTTCGGTCGGCCGCGGCTGATTCTGTTGTCGGGCCATTCGCGCGAGCGCTTGCCCGATGCCCCGTTTGACCGTTTCCTACTCAAGCCCGTCAGCATGCACGACATCACCGACGCTCTGTCCGACATCGCTCCCGCCGCGGCGCCCGCGCCCGCCTCGGGCCCCACCGAAACGAGCGCGCCGAATGTCGCGCCGCCGGTGCTCGACGAGTCGCGACTGCGCGCGCTGGCCGCGCTCGGTCGCGACGGTCGTCGGCCCGACGTGGCCTTGGCCGAGGTCTTCCTGCGCGGCATCCCCGAGCGCCTGACTCGCATCGCCGAGGCCGTGGCCGCGGCCGATCACGAATCCGTGCGCACGGTCTCGCACAGCTGGAAGGGCGCGGCCGCCGCGCTCGGCGCCGAGCGCCTGGCCAACTTCCTGCGCGAAGTCGAGGACAGCGCCGCGCATCGCGATCTGGAAACCCCGCATCGCTTGCTGCCCGTGCTGGGCATGGAATCGCTGCGCGTGGTCGAGGCCTTGAAGCGCATGCTGCCGCTCAACCCCGATGCGATTCCCGATCTGACGCGCTGGAGCGTGGCGGCGACGGGCGAAGCGCGCGCGCCGGCGTTGTAGTTCCGTGAGATGGCGACGCGCGTCGATCAGCGCGCGCGTTCGCCGATCGGCGTCGACGTCGATCGTTCGAGGGCCGCGGTCGACTCCGCTTGCTCGGCGCCGAGTTCGGCCATCGCCAGATGCAGTTCCTCGTCGAGGTCATGCCAGGCGTTCGCCGCGGGCACGCGCTCGCTCACGGGCGCGCGCGCGGTGAGCGTCGCGGCCTCGCGCAAGCGCGCCATCAAGTAATCGCGCAAACGCGGCGCCGGGGTCGGCAGCCAGTGCAGTTGTTCGAGCGCGGGCAGCAGGCTTTCGGTGTCTTCCGGCGTGGACTGGCCGTGCATCCAGCGCGCGAAGCGATCGAGCCAGCCGGCCAGCATCACCAGCTCGTGATCCTCGAGCACGGGCTCGCGCGCGGGCGGATGGGCCAAGCCATCGGCGAGCATGCGCAGCAGCTCCGGCATGCCCGGCGCGCCGACCGCGTGCAGAAGATGCGCGAGCACGCGGGCATGTTCGGCCGCGTCGCGCAGGCCCGCGCGCAGGGATTCGGCGTCGCGCGCGACCGAAGCGCAGGCCAGGGCCAGCGCCAGCGATTCGAACACGGTGCCCGGCGTGTCGCGGCCGTGAGCGTCGGCGTTCACGCGAGGGTCCTCAGGCGCCGGAGCGTCGTGACTCGCGGCGCGCGCCGAGGAAGGATTGCGCCAGCGCGAGCTCGGCGCGCGCGCGCCGCTCTTCGAGCTCGAGCAATTGATCGATCTTGAGTCCCGCATTCGGTGCCATGGTCAGCGCCCCCCCGCGCCAATCCCCGTCCCCCGGGTCGTGGAGCGTAGCGATTTCCCGGGGGCTCGCGCCAGCCGGCGTCGCGAACAGCGACAGCCAACCGCGGATTTCGAACTCATGGACTTCGCCCTCGTCGGCGCGACCCCAAGGCGTGACGAAAGGCGCCAGGGCCCGCGGCGGGCGCGTCGATATCGTGTCCGCGCGCACGCGCAACAGGCTCGGCTCGCCGTGACAGACGATGCCCGCGCGCGCGCCGTCGACATCGACCAGCACCGCGTGACGCCGCGCATCGGGCGTCGGCGCCAGCCCCAGCCAGCGAGCCAGATCGAACACTGGCACGGCGACGTCGGCGCCATCGTGGATCACGCCGTGCAGGCACAGGCCCGCGCCGACGGGTCGCGTCAGTCGCGGCAAGTTCACGACTTCGGCCGCGACCTTCACCGGCAAGGCCAGCCACGGCGCGTGCGAGTCATAGCGAAAAGCCAGGCGAAAGGGGCGACGCGACGCGATCGACTTCGACGACGACATGCCCACCTCAGGCCAAGGCGCGCACGACTTCGGCCAATTGCTCGCGCGAGCAAGGCCTGGCCAACAAGGCGCGCGCGCCGCGCAGCTTCGACCACAGCGGTTCATCGGCGCGCGGCCGCGACGACACCAGCACCAAGGGAATATCGCGCGTGGCGCGATCGGCTTGCAGACGGCGACAGGTCTCGTAACCGTCGAGGTCGCGCAGGTTCAAATCCATCAGGATCAGCGCCGGCGTTTCCGAGATCGCCATGCCCACGGCCTCGGCCGCGCTGTGCGCGCTGATCGTGTGATGACCGAGATCGGCCAGGATCGCGCGCAGGTTCGACAAGCCCGTCGCCGAGTCGTCGCAGACCAGAATCTTGCGCGTCGGCGCGCTTCGCGTCGCGCGGCTCATGGCGCGGCCGCCGCCGGTGGACCGAGCGTCGCGGCGCGATAACCGCGCGCGGCGAGCAAGGTCTTGTCGTGATGGAAACGCCATTGCAGGGCGCGATCAACCGCGCCGGCGAGAATCTCCCAACCGATCGGCTTGGACACGTAGTTGTCGCAACCGGCCGCCAGGCCACGCGCGCGATCGAACGGCGCTTGGCGCGAGGTCAGCATCAACACGGGCACGCTGCGCAACTGACGGTCGCGCTTGAGCTCGCGGCAGAACTCATAACCGCCCAGACCCGGCGTGAGCGCATCGAGCAGGATCAAATCGAAGGCCGTGGCGCGCAGCGCCAGCAAGGCCGCCGCGCTGTCGGCCACGGCCGTGGCGCGCACGCCCAGGCGATCGAGTCCCGCCTCGATCTGCGTGCGCACCAAGGCGGATTCGTCGATCACGAGCGCATTGATCGGCGCATAGTCCGCGGCCGACAACTCGTCGGCGCGCGCTTGCACCAGGGTGAATTCCAGACTCGTGGGTTGTTCGGCGAGTTCGCGCGGCGACTGGGCGCGCGCGCGCAGCTCATGCGCCACTTGCTCGAGCACGCCTTGCAGATGCAGCAGCAAGGCCGCGCGCGCGAGCCGATACGGCGAATCGCCGCGCGTGCCGCCACTGGACACGCACACCGCCGGCAGATCCGCGCGCAGCGCGCGACATCGCGCCAGTTCGTCGATGCCGGCGCTGGTCTCGACATCGACCAAGGCCATGTCGCATTGCCGGGTAAGGCGGCTGGCGATCTCGAATCGCGCCCACGCGCCGACCGGCGCGCGCGACAGCACGATGCGCAACAGATGTTCGTCTTTTTCGGAAAAGCCGCACAAAGCGACGGCAAATGAGCTCGTCATACACTCCCGCCCACGTCCGCCCCAAGCGTGGCGGATAGTGTGAGACGCAGTGTAAGACTTGCGCGCGCCATGGTTTCGACGTCGACGCCGCGCAATCGGCAAACTTCTCGCGCCGACGCAAAACACTGTGACATCGCGCGCGCGCGACCGCGAAGATGAACGTCACGATCCGCAATCGGCGCGGGCGCCGCGACCGCGACGCGCGCCGTTAGCGATAACTTCGATGTGATCGACGCACTGCGGAGCACGCATCGACGCGACCGCGCGAAACGCGGTCGCGCGGGCGAACACTCACGAGATCGTCGCGATTTCCTCGAGCGACAGTTCGCGCACCGAGACTGACGCCAGCGGCGCCTGTTGACCGACTTCGGCTTCGGGCTTGGCCTCGACCGTTGCGCGCGGCGGACGCTGTTCGGTCTGCGCTCGCGTGGCGCCGCTCAGTTGCGCGTTGCGCATCAGGGTCACGCCGACCAGGGTCGCCGGCGGATTGAGCGCGGCGGCGAACGCCGCGGCCCAGCGCTGCTGATGCTCGCCTTCCCAGATCGGCGCGCCGTTGTCCATGTCGTGTTCGATCTCCGATTCGATGGTGATGCGATTGGTCGGCGCCAGCGTCGAGCGACGACGGCCACCGAGCAGACGCTGCACCAGATTGCGTTGCACCGCCGCGGGCACCACGCGCACAAGCACGCGCGTGCCGCGCACGCGGGCATCGAGCGATTCCTCGATGATCAGGGGCAGGATCAGGGCCTCGAATTCATTCCAGCGCCCCTGATGAACCTCGAAAGTTTGTTGCACGATAATGCTGTTCATAGTCAATCCGGTCAGTCGTCGAAGGCGGCATGCGTCCGTCGACCGTGTCGGTTGCCCGGAACGGTCACGAACGTGCTGCAGGATTGCTATGCGCAGGATGCGAGGGATTTACTGCCAATCGGGTTGGCGCGTGGTTCAGTCGTTCAGCCCGACAGCGAGCGCAACAAGGTCGATGGCGGCGCGGCCACCACGCGGCGCGTGGCCACGAGGCCGGTGAACATCACCGCGCTAACGCCGATCGCGCCGCCGACCGCGGCCAGACGCCAGTCCGGCGACCACGGCAGATCGAACACGCGCACCGCCACCACCGCCGACAGCGTGCCCGCCGCGATCGCCGCGGTCAGGCCCGCGATCGCGCCGATCAAGCCGAACTCGAGCGCGTGGCCCCAGCGCAGTTGTCGACGACTGGCGCCGAGCGCGCGCATCACCGCGCCTTCGAGCAGACGCTCGTCCTGGGTCGAGGCGATCGCGGCCACCAGCACCAGCAGGGCCGCGGCCAGCGCGAAATAGAACACGTACTTGATGGCCGCGGCCACTTGGTCGGCGGTGGCGCGCACCTGGCGCACGACCGCGTCGATATCGATCACCGACAGATTCGGAAACTCACCGACGAGTTCGGGCATCGCGCGCGGATCGCTCGCGGGCACGTGAATCGCGGTGATGTAGCTCGCCGCGTAGCCGCGCATCGCCGCGCTGGGCGCCAGCACGAAGAAGTTCGGCCGGAAACTTTCCCAGTCGACACGACGCAAGCTCGTGATGGTCGCCTGCAAGCGCTGACCAGCGACGTCGAACGCGACCTCGTCGCCCAACTTCCAGCCCAAGGTTTCGGCCAAGCCTTCTTCGACCGACAACTCGGCGCGCTCGCTGCCCGGCGTCCAGGCGCGGCCCGCGACGATCTCGTTGTCGTCGCGCGCCAGGTCATCGGTGAACGAGAGATTGAATTCGCGCTCGGCCAATCGCCGCGCGCGCTCGCCGCGCTCGGCATAGGTCTGCGCATCGATCGCGCGACCGGCCACTTCGACCAGGCGACCGCGCACCATCGGAAACAGGGTCGGCCGCGCGATGCCGCGCGTCGCCAGCCATTGTTCGATCGCCGCGACCTGATCGGGCTGCGCGTTGATCACGAAGCGATTGGGCGCGTCCGCCGGCAAGGATCGCTGCCACTGCGCCAAGAGATCCGTGCGCACCAAGGTCAACAACAGAATCGCCATCAAGCCCAGGCCCAGCGCCGCGATCTGCGCCACGCTCGCGCCCGCGCGTCGACTGAGATTCGCGACGCCATAGCGCCACGCGCCGGTCAGACGACCGCGCAGACCATGCACGATCGCGATCAACGCGCCCGCGAGCACGGCCAGACCCAATAACGTCGCCGCGATACCACCGAGCATCGCGCCGGCCAGCGCCACCGAGCCCGCGCGCCACCACAACAAGGCGATCAACGCCGACAATCCCAGCACGGCGACCACCCAGGCGCTGGGCTCGCGCGCATCGAGGTCACGACGCAACACGCGCAGCGCCGGCACGCGGCGCAAGGCCAGAATCGGCGGCACCGCGAAGGCGAACAGCACGATCATGCCGACGCCGAAGCCTTCGATCGCCGGCAGCAAGCCCGGCGCGGGAATGGTCAGTCCAAGCAGCCGCGACAACCATTCGCCGAGCAGGCTTTGCAGCCCGAGCGCCACCACCACGCCGACGAGACTCGCCGCCGCGCCCAGCGCCAGCAATTCACCAACATAGATCGTCACGATCACGCGTTGCTCGGCGCCGAGACACCGCAACACCGCGCAGGCATCGAGCTGCAGACGCCCATGACGCCGCGCCGCCATCGCCACCGCGACCGCGGCCAGCACCACCGCGATCAAGGAGGCCAAGCCGAGAAAACGATCGGCGCGTTCGAGCGCGCCACGAATTTCGGGCCGCGCGTCGGCGATCGTTTCCAGACGTTGTCCGCGCGCCAGACTCTCGCGCGTCGTTCGCACGAAGGTCTCGACCGCCTCCGGCGCGCCCGCGACCACCAGGCGATAACCAATGCGGCTGCCTTCCTGGATCAAGCCCGTCGCCGCCAGATCGTCACTGTGCACGAACACGCGCGGCGCGAAGTTGAAATAATCGAGCGCGCCATCGGGCTCGCGCGCGACGAGGGCGTCGACGCGCAGCGCCGAGCGCCCGACCTGCAAGGTGTCGCCCAGGCGCGCATCGAGCTTGAGCGCGGCATCGGTCGACAACCAGATCGTTCCCGGCTTTGGTGGCGCGGCGCGCGCATGCTCGCGCGCGTCGCTGGCATCGGTCACGATGAACGTGCCACGCAGCGGAAAGCCCGCGCCGATGCCGCGAATCTCGCACAGCTGCAAGCGTTCGCCCTGGCGCACCATGCTCGGAAACTGCAAGGTCTCGGCCTGATCGAGGCCGAGTTGACGCGCGCGATCGCGCACCGCGTCGCCGATCGGTTCGTCGGCGCGCAACAGCGCATCGCCACCGAGCAATCGATTGGCTTCCAAGCGCAATGCGCGTCCAGCGCGATCGGTCACGAAGCCAATCGTCGTCACCGCCGTCACCGCCAGGATCAACGAAGCCAGCAGCACCCGCACCTGACCCGAAGCAAGATCGCGCCACAACAAGCGAAGGGCGAGACGCCACGTGTTCATGCGCGACGCTCGTCGGCGATCAAGCGACCCGCGGCCAAGCGCAGCAAGCGCGGGCAGCGTGCCGCGAGTTGCTCGTCATGCGTCACCAGCACCAGGGTCGTGCCGGCGCTGGCGTTGAGCTCGAACAGCAGATCGATGATCGCCGCGCCGGTGACCGAATCGAGATTGCCCGTGGGCTCGTCGGCGAACAGCACTTCGGGCCGCGTGACGAAGGCGCGCGCCAGGGCCACGCGTTGTTGCTCGCCACCGGACAATTGCCGCGGATAGTGATCGAGCCGATCAGCCAGGCCCACGCGCGCGAGGATCTCGCGCGCCATCGGCGTGGCGTCGCGACGACCGGCCAGTTCCAGCGGCAGCGACACGTTCTCGAGCGCGGTCAGCGATGGCAGCAACTGAAACGACTGGAATACGAAGCCCACGCGCCCCCCGCGCAACTTCGCGCGGCCGTCCTCGTCCAGGCGCGACAACGCCACACCCGCGAGCTCGACCTCGCCATCGCTCGGCACATCCAGGCCCGCGAGCAGACTCAACAAGGTCGATTTGCCCGAACCCGACGCGCCGACCAAGGCCACGGCTTCTCCGGGCGCGATGGCGAAACTAAGATCGGCGAGAATGGTCAGCTCGGACGCGGGCAGGCGCACGCGCTTGCCCAGGCCTTGCACGCGCAGCGCCACGTTCGCGTCTTGTGATTTCTCGCCCTTGCCCGATATCGAATCCGCCATGCCGTCATTCCATTCCGTTCAGTGGTTCGCGCGACTGCGCGCGTTCGTGGTTCACGCGACCGCCGCGTGCGTCTTGCTCGTGGCCGCCGGCGCCGCGCGCGCCGCGCACGACGAGCGCGTGATCCTGGTGATGGGCGATTCGCTCGCCGCCGGTTATGGCTTGGCCGCCGATCAAGGCTGGGTCAGCCTGCTCGCCACGCGCGTGACGCGCGAGCACCCCGGCTGGCGTGTGGTCAATGCCTCGATCAGCGGCGAGACCACGGCGGGCGGCGCCGCGCGCATCGCGGCGGAACTGGCGCGGGTCAAGCCGGCGGTGGTGGTGATCGAACTCGGCGCGAACGATGGTCTGCGCGGCCTGCCGGTGGACCAGGCGCGGGCCAATCTCGCGCGCATGGCGCGGGCCGCCGGTGACGCCGGCGCCAAGGTCCTGCTGATCGGCATGCGCATCCCGCCCAACTATGGCCCGGACTATACCGAGGCCTTCGCGGCCATGTATGGGGCCGTGGCCGGGCAATTCCAGGCCGCGCTGCTGCCCTTTCTGCTGGAACCGATCGCGCGCGACCGCGACGCCTTTCAAGCCGACAATCTCCATCCCGTCGCCGCGGTGCAGAATCAATTGCTCGATCACGTCTATCCCGCCTTGCGACCCCTGCTCGACTAAGCGCGCCCGCGCTCGCATACAATGGCCGCCCCGCGCGCGAGCGGTGTTCCGATCGCGCGCCCGCCAGCCGTGGAGGAAGGCGCGCCGCGCCCAGGCTCGATGACGGACATGCAAAGCCCCGCCCTGGTCGCCGACATCGGCGGCACGCACGCGCGTTTCGCCCTGGCCGAGTTGTCGCGGCCGCGACCGCGCCTGTTCGCCGAACAGAAACTGCGATGCGAGGACTACCCTTCGCTGGCGCATGCCGCCCAGGCCTATCTCGATGGCGCCGGCGCGCGGCCACGCCGCGCCGCGATGGCCCTGGCCTGCCCGATCCTCGGCGAGGACGTGAGCATGACCAATCGCGCGTGGAGTTTTCGTCGCGGCGATCTGGCCCGCGCGCTCGGTCTCGAGTCACTGCAGCTGCTCAATGATTTCGGCGCCGTGGCGCGCGCCGTGCCGGTGCTGATCCAGCGCGACTATTCCGTGATCCATCCCGGCCGCACCGGCATCGCGCCGCGGCCGCCAGTAACCGTGCTCGGTCCGGGCACGGGCCTGGGCATGGCCTTGCTGGTGCCGCATGGCGCGCATTGGACCGCGGTCGAGACCGAAGGCGGTCACGTCACCTTCGCGCCGATCGACGACGTCGATCGCGCCATCGCGCGCTGGTTCGGCGCGCGCTTCGAGCGCGTGTCGAACGAACGCGTGCTGTGCGGCGATGGCATCGCCGGCATCCATCAAGCCCTGGCCGAGATGGAAGGCCGCGCCGTCGACCCCCTGACCTCGGCCGACATCGTCGCGCGCGCCGTCGAACACGGCGATGCCGACGCCACGCGCACGCTCGATCGCTTCTGCGCCATCCTCGGCGCCGTCACCGGCGATGCCGCGCTCGTCCATGGCGCCGGTCGCGTGGTGATCGCCGGTGGCCTGGTGCCGCGGTTTCCCGAGATCTTCAAGCGCAGCGATTTCCTGGCGCGCTATCTGGCCAAGGGTCGCTTCGCGGAATACCTGGCGCGCGCCGAAGTGGTACTGCTGACCCACCCCGCGCCGGGCTTGCTCGGCGCCGCGCGCGCCCTGATCGACGCCGACAGCGAAACGCCGGTCGCGGCTTAAGCGCGCGACCTCACGCCGCGCGCTCGGCCCGCCGCGTCTCGCTCACGGTCACGCGAAAGCGTCGCTGCGGATCGCCCTCGTCGGGCGCGATGACCACGCGCGCCGCGCCGAACTGCATCAACACGTCGGCATTGGTCTGCAAGTGCGAACTCGGCCGGCCGGTGACGAAACTGCCGCCGCCGGCCAACCACATCGGCAGCAGCAACTGATCGGCCAGATGCTCGCCCACGGGCGCGCCATGGTGCAGATACGCGGCCAGTTCATCGCAGGCCGCGCCAGCGACGAGCTCGGCGCTAACGCCCGCTTGGCCCAGACCCGTGACGATCTCGGTGACGTGCTCGAAGCGCGCGCGCAGCATCAGCGCATTGCCCGCGCCGAGGGCCCGACCCGCGTCGCGACGACACACGTGGAAGGGCCGCAGATCGAAACGTTCGCGCGCCACCGCGAGCTCGCGCTCGGCGATGTGATCGGGCAAGCCGTGTAGCAAGACTTCGGCATCGATGCCCAGCGATTCACCGCGCTCGAGCAACGCGATCGGCTGCAATCGCGCGGGCTCCACCGTGACCTCGACGCGACCGCCGCCGACCGGAAAGAACCCGGGCCGCAGCTCGCGCAATTCGACGCGCGCGCCCATCGCGCGCAACACCGGCAGAAAGGCATGCGCGATGAAATCGGTCGACGGCGCGGCCATCGCGTGCGTGCCGCCTTCGAGTGACAGGCGCGTCGACTCGGGCGCCAGCAACAAGGCCGGCAATACCGTTTGTAAAACCAACATCGTGCTGCCGGCCGTGCCGATGGCGAAGGAAAACACCCCGCCATGCACCTCGCCGGGCGTGAAGGTCAATTGCGTCGAGCCGATCTCGTCGCCCTCGACGTGCGCGCCGCACACGCGCCGCGCCGCCTGCACGCAGGTCAAATGCTGACGCATCAAGCCAGGCTTGGCGCGTCCAGCGCGAATGCGGCGCAAGCGAAACGCGCGGCCGGTGCCCATCGCCAGGCTCAACGCCGTGCGCAGGATCTGACCGCCGCCCTCGCCTTGCGCGCCGTCCAATTCAATCATGTCCATGACAGTTTCTAGTCTCGAAGAAAATCCCCGCGTCTCGCGACGCGGGGTCCAACACCTTCATCCCTTCACGCACACGATCTGACGCAGCGTGTGCACGATCTCGACCAGGTCGGCCTGCGCCGCCATCACCTGCTCGATCGGCTTGTAGGCCGCGGGCGATTCGTCGATCACGTCCGCGTCCTTGCGGCACTCGACGTGCGCCGTGGCGGCCACGTGCTCGTCGAGCGTGATGCGGCGCTTGGCCTCGGTGCGACTCATCACGCGACCCGCGCCGTGCGAGCACGAGCAGAAGCTCTCGGCATTGCCCAGGCCACGCACGATGAAACTGCGCGCGCCCATGGAACCGGGAATGATGCCCATCTCGCCCGCGCGCGCGCTGACCGCGCCCTTGCGCGTGATGAACAACTCTTCGCCGAAGTGCGTCTCGCGTTGCACGTAGTTGTGATGACAGTTCACCGCTTCCTCGCTGGCTTGAAAGCGCTTGCGCAGCACCTTGCCCAGCGCGGCGAGCGCGTGTTGCATCATCACTTCGCGATTGGCGCGCGCGAAACGTTGCGCCCAATCGACCGCGAACACGTAGTCCTTGAAGTGCCGCGAGCCTTCCTGGAAATACGCCAGATCGCGATCAGGCAGATTGGCCCGATGACGCAACATGTCCTCGCGCGCCAGTTCGATGAACATCGTGCCGATGGCATTGCCCACGCCACGCGAACCCGAGTGCAGCATCATCCACACGCGATCGGCCTCGTCCAGGCACAGCTCGACGAAGTGATTGCCCGTGCCCAGCGTGCCGAGGTGCGCGCGGTTGTTGGTGTTGCGCAACCGCGGATAGTCGGTGCTGATCCGCTCGAAGTCCGTCGCCAGCTTGGCCCACTCGCGATCGACCACGGCGGGCGGCTGGTCCCAGCCACCCTTGTCGCGCCGACCAGGCGAGCGCCCGTGCGGCACCGCGACCTCGATCGCCGTGCGCACGGCCCGCAAGTCATCGGGCAGATCCGTGGCCTTGAGCGTGGTGCGCGCCGCGATCATGCCGCAGCCGATGTCCACGCCCACCGCCGCGGGAATGATCGCGTGACGCGTGGGCACGACCGAACCGACGGTCGCGCCGATGCCCACATGCACATCGGGCATCGCCGCCACGTGCGGCCACACCACGGGCAGGCGCGAGAGATTGCGCAGCTGCTCGCGCGCCTTGTCATCCATCGGCACGCCGCGGGTCCAGGCCTTGATGGGCACGCCGCCGTGGTCGTCGTGCAGCAGATAGTTTTCGGTGCTCATGTTCAAGTACTCATCCGGGGCCATGGCCGGCGAAGCATCGACAAGGAATTGCCGGAGACGTCTTTCGTTGGAGATGTAGTCCCCGGACGCATTCGATGCTTCGCCCGCCACGGCGATGATTCATGGTACCGACGCGCTAGCGTCGGCGGTGTATTGGCCATGCGGCGACGATGATCGCCGCGTGGCCTTGTTCAGATCGCGATGGCCTCGATCCGCTCGACCCAGGTCGAGGCGCTCAACTGCCCCTTGGCGAAGGCATCGATGGCCACGAACACATCGTCCGAGAAGCCGCCGATGTTCATCACCGCCGGGCTGTCGATGACCTGGGCATGCGTGTACGGTTGAATGTCCACGCACACCAGGCGCGCGCCCGGATTGATCGCGCGCAGGCGGCGCCAGTGCTGGCTCGCCTGAGTGTCGCCCTCGGCCGACCAGTCCTGCCACGACTGGTTGTCCGAGACGATGATGGTCAAGTCCGGCGCGTGACCCTGAGCCAGCAACGCGCGCAGCGGCGCGCTGATCGCCGTGCCGCCGCCGAGCAAGGCCGCCAGCGACTCGGTCGATGCCAGCACCGAGCGCTCGGGCTTCCAGTCCCGCACCGTCTCGTCGAAGGGCAGCACGATCGCGCGCGGGTTGCGCGCGACGATCGCCGCCGCCATCAACGCCGCCACGTCGACGCACCGCACCTTGCTCGTGGCGCCGTGGCGCTCGCCGCTGGCGGGCGAAGCCATCGAACCCGAGACATCCACCGCGATCGCCACCGAGCCCGACAGCTTCGGCACGTTCTCGATCGCCCGATCGAGCGCCGCCTGCAAGGCTTCGGCGATGAACTCGGGCAGACCCGTCGCCGCGCGGCACGCCGCCAGCAACTGATGCGGCAACACACGCGACTGACGCACCTGCGCGGGATCGCTCAACCGCTTCGCGATCTGCTGGACCAGATCGCGGTCCTCGAACACCCCGTGCCGCGCGAAGGTATTCAAATTCAGGCGCGTCGTGGTCCAGCTCGCCTGCCGCGCGATCGCGCGCCAATGCGAGGGACTCAACGGCGTTCCCGTCAACAGCGAAAACGGCACGGCGGGCACGGGCGCACTGGCGTCGCGCTTGAACCGCTCGAACGCGCGCAGCGCCTCGGGCAACAAGGCCACATCGACCTCGCGGCCGATCAAGTACCCGTACAAGGCCGCGCGCGCCGGCGACGATGCGCGTGGATGCGCCATCTTGATCACATCGGCCAAGGACGGGTTCTGGCCCACCATGGCCTGGATCAACTGCTCGTCGCTGGCCTCGTTCAACCACGTCCGCACCAAACGCTTGGGCTGCGTTCCCAGGCTCTGACGACCCGCCTCGCCCGAGCGCACGATGCGCACGAAGTGGCGCAGCATCTGGCCGTTGTCGATCACGCGCTCGAACACTTGCTCGAGCATCGGACCATCGAGCGCGGCCAGATAGGCGCACAACACCGCCGGCATTTCCTTCATGCGGCCGTGGCGACGCGCGTAGATCGCGGTCTGCGCCACGTAACGCGTGCTCACCGACAGGCAGGCGTCGAGCACTTGATCGAGTTGCACGCGCGCGTCGGTGTAAAACGTGCGCGTCACGCAACCGGTCACGGCCAACTGCGCCAGCGCGTGCTTCGGCGACAGTCGATACGCCGTGCCGCCCGCCTCGTTGAGGCAGCGGGTCGCGGTCGCCCCGGTCGATGCCGTGGCGGAGTCGAGCAGCGCGGATTGAGTCATGACGCATTCCCCCGTGGCGCGATGGCGCCGGTTTCGGGGGTGAGGCTTATCAAGCGCCGTGCCAGGTCGGGCCAGGAGCGACAAGGTATTGAAATCACTGAAAATCAGCGAAATCGGTATCGATGTGTATCCCGATATTGCTAATCTCCAGGGATCATGAATTATCCCACGCGATAAATCGATGAAGACGCCCTCGCCCGAAAACGGCCGCCGCCAAGTTGTGATCGGCTTCATCGGCACGACCATGGACGCGGGCGACGGCCCCGGTCGTTGGGAGAAGTGGCGGCCCACCGTGAGCCTGGGCATGTTCGAGGACCTGCTGCTCGATCGCATCGAACTGCTGTGCGACCAGCGTCGCCACGGCAAGCTCGCGCAGCGCGTGGTGAAGGATCTGCGCGAAGTCAGCCCCGAGACCCAGGTGCGGGTGCACGACTTCTACGTCGACAACCCCTGGGACTTCGAGCGCATGTACGCGGCGCTTCACGACTTCGCGCGCGCCTACGCCTTCGACACCGAGCACGAGGACTATCTCGTGCACATCGCCACCGGCACGCACGTGGCGCAGATCTGTCTGTTCCTGCTGACCGAATCGCGCGATCTGCCGGCGCGCTTGCTACAGACCTCGCCGCCGCGCAAGCAGAAGGTCGGCGATCCCGGCTCGCACGCGATCATCGATCTGGACCTGGCGCGCTACGACCAGATCGCACGCCGTTTCGCGCGCGAGCGCGAGGAGACCACGGTCTTTCTCAAGAGCGGCATCGCCACGCGCAGCGTCGCCTTCAATCGCATGATCGAGCAGATCGAGCGCGTGGCCGTGCGCTCCAAGGCACCGATCCTGCTGCTGGGTCCGACCGGCGCGGGCAAGAGCATGCTCGCGCGCAATCTGTTCGAGTTGAAGAAAGCGCGCCATGCCCTCGCCGGCCGCTTCGTCGAGGTCAATTGCGCGACCTTGCGTGGCGATGGCGCCGGCAGCGCGCTGTTCGGTCACGTGCGCGGCGCCTTTACCGGCGCGCAGCACGAGCGCGCGGGCCTGCTCAAGAGCGCCGATCAGGGCCTGTTGTTTCTCGACGAGATCGGCGAGCTCGGTCTCGACGAGCAAGCCATGTTGCTGCGCGCGATCGAGGACAAGCGCTTTCCGCCGCTGGGCGGCGATCGCGAAGTGAGCAGCGATTTCCAGCTCGTGGCCGGCACCAATCGCGATCTCGCCGAGGCGGTGGCGCAAGGGCGCTTTCGCGACGATCTGTTCGCGCGCCTGAATCTGTGGACCTTCGAACTGCCGGGCCTGCGCGATCGCGTCGAGGACATCGAGCCCAACCTCGACTTCGAACTCGAACGCCACGCGCGCCTGCAAGGCAGCCGCGTCACCTTCAACCGCGAAGCGCGCGAGCGTTATCTGCGCTTCGCCACCGGCGCCGACGCGACCTGGCCAGGTAATTTCCGCGATCTCGGCGCGTCGATCACGCGCATGGCCACGCTGGCGCCGCAGCATCGCATCGGCTTGGCCGAGGTCGACGAAGAGATCGCGCGCCTGCGTCGTCTGTGGGGCCAGACGCGGCCTTCGGTAACGAGTGAGAGTGACACCTTGCTGCGCGAACTTCTGGGCGAACGCGCGACCACGCTCGATCGCTTCGACCGCGTGCAACTGGCCGACGTGGCGCGCGTGTGCGCGCGCAGCCGGAGTCTCAGCGAAGCCGGGCGCGAACTGTTTCAGGCCAGCCGCGCGCGCAAGGCCTCGAGCAATGACGCCGATCGGCTGCGCAAATACCTCGCGCGATTCGAGCTGAGCTTCGACACGATTCGCGCGACCCTGGCACCGCGTTAACGCGGCAGGCGCTGCGCCTCGACCAAGGGCGGCAAGCGTTCGCTCAGAAAGTCGATGAAGGCGCGCACCGCCGGCAACAGCCCGCGCCGATGCGCGAACACCACGTGGAAGATGCCCAGCGGCAAGCGCCATTTCGGCAGCACGATTTCGAGTCGGCCATCGGTCAGCGCCTGGCGCGCCACGGTCTCGGGCAGCAGCGCGATGCCTTGTCCCGCGATCGTGGCCGCGAGCAGCACCGGAAAGTTGTGACACACCAGACGCGGCGTGTGCTCGATGCGCGCGATCGCGCCATCGGGCCCGTGCAGCGGCCACGCGTGGCGCTCTTGGCCGGTTTCGAAACTCAAAGAACGATGCGTGTGCAGATCCGCGGGCTCGGCGGGACGACCAGCCTGGTCGAGATACGCGGGCGCCGCGACCAGCAACTCGCACAACTCGGCGAAGGTGCGCATCACCACGCCGTCCTCGCCACTGGGCGTGGTGCGCACGCGCAGCGCCGCGTCGAAGCCTTCGCCAAGCAGATCGACGCGGCGATTGCTCACGTCCAGATCGATGCGCACCTGCGGATAGCGCGCCATGAACTCGGGCAGGATCGGCGCCACCATGCCGGTGGCGATCGAGATCGGACAGGCCACGCGAATCGTGCCGCGCGGCTCGGCGCGCGCGGCCTCGACCGCTTCGAACGCGGCTTCGGCCTCGGCCAGCATGGCCTGGCAATGGCGATACAGATCCTGGCCGGTCTCGGTCACCACGAAACGTCGCGTCGAGCGCTGCAGCAGGCGCACGCCGAGCTCGCGCTCGAGCGCGTTGACCTGGCGCGACAACCGCGACTTGGGCATGCCCAGCGCCCGACCGGCCGCGGCGAAACCGCCGTGGCGCACGACCATGGCGAAGTAGTACAGCGCGTCCAGCTTGGCCGATTCCACGGTCATCCCCGCCCGATTAGCACCAAAAACGCAACGCCGAGTCCCGATCGCCCCGGATTATCAGGCATTGGCCTCGTCCGCATCATAGTCGCCGACGACCCGACCCCTCAAACCCGAGTGGAGACGACCATGAAACTGCTGCATCTCGACGCCAGCGCGCTGGGCGACAACAGCGCCAGCCGTGCCCTGACCCAGGCCGTGGTGAACCAACTGCGTGCCGAGCATCCGGGCCTGACCGTGACCTACCGCGACCTCGACGCCGACCCCCTGCCGCACCTCACCGCGCGCAGCCTCGCGCGCGTCGATGCCGAAGAAACCGCGCGCGCCGCCGGCGCGCTGCAGGATTTCCTCGATGCCGACGCGCTGGTGATCGGCGCGCCCATGTACAACTTCTCGATCCCGTCCACGCTCAAGGCCTGGATCGATCGCGTGGCCGTGGCCGGCAAGACCTTTCGCTACACCGCCGAAGGCCCGCGTCCGCTGACCCAGGGCAAGCGCGCCTACATCGTCAGCACGCAAGGCGGCGTGCACGCGCATGGCGGGCCGAGCGATCACCAGGAAAGTTATCTGCGCCTGGTGCTCGGTTTCCTTGGCGTGACCGAGGTCGAATTCGTGCGCGCGCAAGGCCTGAGCTTGTCGCCCGAGCACCGTCGACAGGCCATGGCCGCGGCGCTCGCGCGCTGGACCCCGTCGACCTCGCGCGCGGCTTGACCGGCGCGCGATCGCCAGCATTACCATGACGTCCACTTCAGGAGTCCGCATGAATCTTCCCAGCACCGAACGCGCGCGCGCCGTGCTCCGTCGCGTGCGCGGCCTGCCGACGTCGGACGGCGCCGGCGTCAAGCTCACGCGCGTGATCGGCACCCAGCAACTGGACATGCTCGATCCCTTTCTGATGCTCGATGAGTTCGGCACCGATCGCGCCGAGGACTACATCGCCGGCTTTCCCGATCACCCGCATCGCGGCTTCGAGACCGTGACCTACATGCTCGACGGGCGCATGCGCCATCGCGACAACCACGGCAACGAAGGCCTGCTCGTGCCCGGCGCCGTGCAATGGATGACGGCCGGTCGCGGCATCGTGCACTCGGAGATGCCCGAGCAGCAGGAAGGCCGCATGCGCGGCTTTCAACTCTGGGTCAATCTGCCCGCGAGTCAGAAGATGAGCGCGCCGCGCTATCAGGAATTCGGGCCCGAGCGCATTCCCGAATTGACGCCGGCCGACGGCGTGCGGGTCAAGCTGATCGCCGGCGAGATCGACGGCGTGCGCGGTCCGGTGACGCAACCGGCCACCGATCCGCTGTACGTCGACGTGCATCTGGGCGTGGGCGCGACGTTCGCGCAAGCCTTGCCGCCGCGGCATCACGCCTTCGTCTACGTGTACGAAGGCGCGGCGCGCGTGGGCGAGGGTGATCACGCCTCGCGCGTCGACACGCGCGAGCTCGCGGTGCTGGGCGAGGGCGATCGCCTCGTGCTCACCGGCGAGTCGCCCGACACGCGCGCCATCGTGGTCGCGGGTCGACCGATCGGCGAACCGGTGGCGCGCTACGGTCCCTTCGTGATGAACACGCGCGAGGAGATCATGCAGGCCTTCGAGGACTTCAACGCCGGCCGCTTCTGATCGATGCGCCGCGCGCGCCATGATCTGGCCGCGCGGCGCGACTGATCGTCGTTACTTGACGCGATACTTCTCGAACCACGCGATGGTGTGCAGCACCTGGCTTAGCATCTGGCTGGGTCGCGCGTTGATCGAATGCGAGGCTTCCGGAATGCGCACCAGCGCGGTCGGCACGCGGCGCAGTTTCAGCGCTTCGTAGAACTGTTCCGACTCCGAGATCGGCGTGCGGTAGTCGACTTCGCCGGTGATCAGCATGGTCGGCGTGGTGACCTTGCCGACATAGGCGATCGGCGAGCGCTTGAGATAGGCCTCGGGGTCTTCCCAGGGCATGGCGCCGAACCAGTATTGCGTGAAGAAGCGCGCGCCATCCGAGGTCAGCGTGAAGCTGAACCAGTTGATCACGGGCTTGGCCGACACCGCCGCGCGGAAGCGCTCGGTATGGCCCACGATCCACGCCGTCAGCGCGCCACCGCCGCTCCCGCCGGTCACGAACAGATTGCGCTCGTCGACGAAACCGCGCGCGATCACGTGATCGACGCCGCTCATCAAGTCATCGAAATCCTGACTCGGATAATTGTGGTGAATGAGGTTGGCGAAATCCGCGCCATAACTCGTGCTGCCGCGCGGGTTGAGATACAGCACCACATAGCCTTGCGCCGCGTAGAGCTGGGTCTCCGGGGCGAAGCGCGCGCCGTAGTTCTCGAACGGGCCGCCGTGGATTTCCAGCATCAAGGGATACTTGCGCGAAGCATCGAAACGCGGCGGATAGACGATCCAGCCTTGGATCTCGCGGCCATCGGCGCTGGACTTGTAGGTGATCTCCTCGATCTTGCCGAGCGTCTTGCGATCGAGCAGGTTGGCGCCGAGATCGGTCAGCACGCGCGCGCGGCCGCCGCGTTCGATCACGGCCAGATCGGCCGGTCGATACGGCGTGCCACGCGTATAGGCCACGCGGCCCTTGGCCACCGACATCGCGCCACCGCCATAGGGCCGGCCCATGGCCGTGCCGCCGAAATCGCGCGCGACCACGGTGATCGGTCCGCCATCAATCGAAATCCAGCCGATGCGCGATTCGCCGCGTTCGTCGTAGTGGAAATACAAACCACGATCGCCGTCCCAACTCGGCTCCTCGATCGAGGCATCGACCGAAGCAGTCAGCGCGCGTGACTTGCCCGTGGCGAGATCCAGCACGCTCAACACGCCGTTGTGATAGCCGAGCTTGCGATCGTCGAAGCCGACATAGGCCACGAACTTGCCATTGGGAGACACCGCCGCCTCGGCATCGGGGCCGGCGCGCTCGGTCAGGCGCGTGGCCGCGCCGGTGTTCACGTCGATGCGATAGAGATCGCTCTCGAGCGGCGCGTACTCCGCGTCCTCGACCGGATTGGTCGAGACGATGAAGGACTTGCCATCCGGCAGCCACGCCACCGCGCCGCCAAAGTTGAACTTGCCTTGCGTGACCTGCCGTACCGCGCCGCCGTGCGCGGGCACCACGAACACATGCTCATAGCCGGGCGTGACATAGCCACCGCCATCGGCGCGATAGAACAAGCGATCGATCACGCGCGCGGGCTTGGCCCATTCCGCGCCCTCGGGCGGCTTGGGCATTTGCGCCAGTGGCGCGGCTTCCTCGGGCACATCTTGAGTAAACGCCAGCCAGCGGCCATCGGGCGACCACGACAGATTGGACGGCGATTGCGTCAACTGCGTCACGCGCGCGGTGGCGCCGCTGTCGAGCCAGCGCACGAAGATCTGCGCCTTGTCGCCATCGGCCGCGACATAGGCTAGGCGCTTGCCATCGGGCGACCAGGTCGCTTGACCTTCGCGCGAAGCACCGGTGGTCAAGGGACGTTCCTCGCCACAGGCCACGTCCATCAGCCACAGATTGGCGCGCCGCACGTCCTTCATCACATCGAAATAGCTGCGCTCGTACACGACCTGGCGGCCGTCGGGCGACAGCGCGGGATGATCGGCCCATTGCAGGGCGAAGACATCCATCGGCTGCAGGATGTCGCTGGGGGCAGGGGAGTCGGCCGTCGCCGCGGACGTCATCGCCGCGCACAGCAAGGCAAGGGCAATACGCATGACACGGTCCTTCGCAGAAAGTCGCGCAAGCATACGCAATCGCGCCGTCGCGTCGAAGGCCCGAACGACAGGGTTCGTCAGCGCGCGGGGCCCTTCGCCGCGCGCCGCGCCGGCCGTCCGCCCGACAGCGCGAACCGCCGCGCGTAGGCCGCCGGCGTAGTGCCGACCACGCGTCGAAAATGATGACGCAGCGATTCGGCCGAACCGAGCCCGACTTGCCGCGCCAGCCGCGCCGCGTCCCAGCGGCCGCCCTCGAGCAATTCGCGCGCCCGCGCCACGCGCTCGCGCAGCAACCACTCGAACGGCGACAGGCCCAGCGCCGCCACGAATTCGCGTTGCAGCGTGCGTGGACTCATCGCCGCGCGCTTCGCCATCGAAGCCACGGTGTGCGGCTCGTCCAGCCGCGCGCGCAGCCCGTCGAGCAACCGCGCCAGCCGACCGCGACCATCGCGCGCCACCGGCCGCGGCACGTACTGCGCCTGACCGCCCTCGCGATGCGGCGGAATCACCAAGCGCTGCGCGACCAAGTTGGCCACGGGCGCGCCGTAGTCGCGTCGCGCCAGGTGCACGAGCATGTCCAGACCCGCGGCCGAACCGGCCGAAGTCAGCACCTGGCCTTCATCGACGTAGAGCGCGTTGATCTCCACGCGCACTTTCGGAAAGCGCTCGCGCAGGCGCGACTCGTACCGCCAGTGCGTGGTCGCGCTACGGCCATCGAGCACGCCGGCGGCGGCGAGCACGAACACGCCCGAGCACAACGAACACAACCGCGCGCCGCGCGCGTGCGCGCGCCGCAAGGCCGCGAGCAAGGCGGGCGGCGGCGTCTCGTCGACATCGCGCCACCCGGGCACGACGATGGTGTCGGCGGTGGCCAGCGCGCGCAGCGACAGCGGCGCGGCGACCGTGATTCCCCCCGTGGCGCGCAGCGGCCCGCGCTCCACGGCGGCCACGCCGAACTGGTACCAGGGCACATCGAGCTCGGGTCGGCGCAGCGCGAAGAATTCCACCGCGCAGCCAAACTCGAAGGTGGCCAGGCGATCGTAGGCGAGCGCGATCACGCGATGCGGCGTCATGGCGCGATCTTAACGTTACCGGGCGTTCGCGCCAGTGCCGCCGCGTCGCGCGCGCGCCGACAATGGCTCACCCCCGAAGGAGACCGCCATGACCAACGCCGTGACCCAGCCCCCGCCCGCCGACCCCGCCAGCGCCAGCGCGCACTTCGCGCAGTGCCTGCGCTTCGAGACCGATTGCTGGGACGTGCACGAGGCCATGGCCTCGGGCCAGCCCGATTTCGTGCTGATCGACGTGCGCTCGCCGGAACTCTTCGCGCGTGGTCACGTGCCGGGCGCGATCAACATTCCCCATCGCAAGCTCATCGCCTCGCGCCTGGCGCAATGGCCGGCCGACACGGTGTTCGTGACCTATTGCGCCGGCCCGCACTGCAACGGCGGCCATCGCGGCGCCTTGCGCCTGGCGGAACTGGGTCGCCCGGTGAAGCTGATGATCGGCGGCATCACCGGCTGGATCGACGAAGGCTTCGCGCTCGCCACCGACACGCCGAGCGCGTGACCCTCAACGCACGGTGACGCGGGCGTTGACGCGCAGACCGCCGACTTCGCCCGCGCCCGTGCTCTGATTGGCCTGTTCGTGCTCGACGGCGATCAGGCGATCGCCGTGGCGCGCGAAGCGAAAGCGCTCGTGACTGGTCGACTCGAACGTGATCACCAGCATCGCGCGACCCTTCACGTGCGTGTCGATGGTCGCCGCCAGCGGCACGCCATCGGCGCCGACCCAGACGCGCGCCTTGGCGCCGAGTTCCTTGACGTACTTGCGTTCGCGCGTCGGCACGCGTGGCGTCACCGTCAGGTTCAACAGATGCGCGGGTCGCTCGTCCCAGGTCGTGTCCTCGACGCGCTCGAGCCGCGATTGCGCGAGCAGGGCGCGCAGGCGTGGCGCGGCGTGCAGCACCAGATCGATGTCGGGCACAGCGACTTCCGACAGCGCGCGCGTGGTCGGGCGCTTGGGATCGTCGCCGGTATCGAGCGCCTCGCGGCGCGTGGTCTCGAGCAAATCCCGCGGCCAGTTCACGCGCAGACCATCGGCGCCGGCGCTGGCATCGAGACTCACGCGGCCGGTCTCGTGCTCGGCCTTCTCGCCTTCGTCGCCGCGCGATTGCGTGATCTCGTAGTCGAGATGCGCCTCGATCGGGTCGCGACCTTCGAGCGCGGTCAGCACCGTGACCAGATCGGACAGCGCGTCGGCGCGCGCGCCGCCGGCGAACAACAGACCCAACAGCGCGATCCCACGCAGACGCATGCTCGACCTCGATGGCGAAAAGGCAGGGCAGTCTCGCGACCGTGCCCACCGGCCGCAAGCCCCGGCGCGCCGCGCGTTCATCGCGCGGTCGGCTCGCGTGGCGGGATGTTGCCGGCGCGTGACGACGCCGCGCGCGACGCGCGGCCGCGGCCCCGCTCATGCGATCATGCGCCCGAGGGCGCGCTAGTGACGCCCACGGACCCAAGGAATGCCCATGATCGTCAATGCCAAGCCCGAGGAATCGACCCCCGCCGCCGAGCCCCTGCATCGCATCGAGGACCAGCTCGCGTTCAAATCGCGCACGGTCCTGGTGTTCGGCGAGGTCAACGACCGCATGGCCCACGGCGTGTGCACGCGCCTGCTGGCGCTGGCGCAGGAATCCGACGCGCCGATCTCGGTGCTGGTGTGCTCGCCCGGCGGCCACGTCGAATCGGGCGACGCCATTCACGACATGATCCGCTTCGTGCGCGCGCCGGTGACCACGATCGGCACCGGCTGGGTCGGCAGCGCCGCCGCGCACATCTTCCTGGCGCCGCCGAAAGAACGTCGCCTGTGCTTGCCCAACACGCGTTTTCTGATTCATCAGCCGGCCGGTGGCGCCGGTGGCCAGGCCACCGACATCGCCATCCAGGCGCAGCAGATCCTGCTGGTGCGCGAACGCCTGGCGCGCGTGATCGCCACGCAGACTGGTCAGTCGCTGGAAAAAGTCAGCAATGACATCGAGCGCGATTTCTGGATGAACGCCAGCGAGGCGATTCAATACGGCCTCGTCTCGCGCATCATCGAGCGTCAGGCCGAGCTGGGCTGAGTCGCGCAAGCACGGTGTCGGGCTTAAATCGAAACGCGCGAAACCACGCGAGCCGCGAAGTCGCGCGTTTTCGAGTTTAGCCAAGGCCAAGCGCGCGCGGCGCTGGCTTGAACGACCACCGAATTCCGATACAGTGCCGCGAAACCCGGGGAGTCCGTCATGACCCTGCCACCACCGCTGCCGCCACCACCGGCGGTCAATCCTTATGCCGCGCCGCAATCGCGGCTCGAAGAGGCGCCTTCGGCCGATCTGACGCTGGCGGGGCGCGGTGAGCGGCTGGGCGCCACGATCCTCGACAACATCTTCCTGTTCGCGCCGGCCGTGGTCGTCATCCTCGCTGGCGTGTCGATGATGCGCAGCAGCGGCGACGGCCCGGTCATGCTCGTGCTCTTCGCCTATTTGATTCCCGTGGCCCTGGGTTTCGTCAATCTGTATCTGCTGCACACGTCCGGCCAGACCATGGCCAAGCGCCTGCTCGGCATCAAGATCGTGCGCGTCAATGGCGAACGCTGCTCGACGCCGCGGCTGGTGTTCGCGCGCTGGCTGCCGATGTTCCTGGTTCAGCTCATTCCGCTGTTGAGCCTCCTCGTGCTTTTGCTGGACGCCTTGATGATTTTCGCCGAGGACCGACGCTGCCTGCACGACCACATCGCCGACACCATCGTGATCAAGTGCTGATCGCGCATGGCGCGCCTGGACACGCTCGCTCTGATCGAAACACCCGAAGGCATCGCGCTGCGGCTGCGCGCCGCCGGCGTGGCGCCGCGCGCGGCCGCCTGGGCGATCGATCTGCTGGTGCGTCTGGCGGCGCTGTGGATCTTGAGCATCGTGATGGCCTTCATGGGCAAGGCCGGCGTCGGACCGTTTCTGATCGCGATGTTCGCGTTGTACTGGTTTTATCCCGTGGTGTTCGAGGTCTTGCGTGACGGCCAGACCATCGGCAAGCGCGCGCTCGGCATTCGCGTGGTGCACGCCAATGGCACGCCCGTGGGTTGGCAGGCCTCGTTCGCGCGCAATCTGCTGCGCACGGTCGACATGCTGCCGTTCGGCTATGTGCTGGGCGTGATCGCGAGTTCCGTCGATCCGTCCTCGCGACGGCTGGGTGACATGGTCGCCGGCACGCTCGTGGTGTACACCGAGCCCGCGATGCGCCACGTGCTCGCGCCGAACGTGCCAACGGTGCATCCGCCGGTGTCGCTGACGAGCGAGGAAAAGGCCGCGATCGTCGCCTTCGCCGAGCGCGCGGGCCTGCTCACGCCCGAGCGTCAGCTCGAACTCGCCGCGATCGCGGCGCCCTTGACCCAGGCCGAGGGCGCCACCGCGGTGCAACGCCTGCTGGGCATGGCCGCGGCCATTCTGGGTCGGCATTGAGGGCAGGGACGCGGTGAAGCAGGAACTGTTTCAAAGTCGACATCAGGCCGAATGGGATCAGCTGCGACAATGGCTGAACCTGCGCGCGAACGCGCGCGCCAAGCCCGGCGTCAAGTCCGCGCTCGAGGTGGGGTTGATCGCCGACAGCGAGTTTCCGGCGCTCTATCGCCGCGTGTGTCAGCAATTCGCCCTTGCCGAGCGCCGCGGCTATAGCGCGATCCTGATCGAGCAACTGAGCGACCTGGTGCAACGCGGTCACCACGTGTTGTATCGCCCCAAGCCCACGCGCGCGAGCCGCATGCTCGCCTTCTTCGCCGCTGATTTTCCGATCCTGGTGCGCGCGCAGTGGCGCGCGATGGCGGTGTCGGCGTTTTTGTTCTTCGTGCCGCTGATCGCGATGATGGTGGTGCTGCAGTATCGGCCGGAGTTGATCCACTCCGTGTTCGACGTGACCCAGATCGCCGAGTTCGAGCACATGTACGACCCGGCCAACGAAGGCGCGCGCCTGGCGCGCGACAACGAGACCGATCTGGCGATGTTCGGCTATTACATCCTCAACAATGTCTCGATCGGCTTTCGCACCTTCGCCAGCGGCGTGCTGCTGTGCGTGCCTTCGATCCTGGTCCTGGTCGGCAATGGCGTGGTGATCGGTGGCGTCGCCGGGCATCTGATCGAAATCGGCTACGGCCAGCCGTTCTGGCGCTTCGTCGCCGGTCATTCGGCGCCCGAGCTGATGGCGATCGTGATCGCTGGCGGCGCGGGTTTGCAGATCGGCATGGCGGTGATCGCGCCGGGTCGCCGCACGCGCGGTCGCGCCCTGGTCGAATCGGGCGTGATCGGCGCCAAGCTGGCGCTGGGCGTGTTCGCGATGTTGCTGTTCGCGGCCTTCATCGAGGCGTACTGGAGTTCGATCGCGCGCGTGCCGGCGCTGATCAAGTACATCGTCGGCGTGATGATGTGGCTACTGATCCTGGGCTGGTTGTTGATGGGCGGGCGAGGGCGACCGCCGGAGACGACGCCGTGAGCGCGCGCCACCCCCACGCCAGGAGCGGCGCATGCGCATCGATGGCCTGACCATCGCCCTGCGCCCGCGCGCGAACTGGGAAGCCTGTGATCTCGGCATCGCGCTCGCGCGTCGCCACGCGGGCGTGATCTGGGGCGCGTGGTGGTGGTACACCTTGCCGTTCTTCGTGCTTTGCAATGCCGGGATGGCGGCGGTCGATCTGCTGTGGCTGGCCTGGTTGCCCATGTGGTGGCTCAAGCCCCTGTTCGATCGCGTGCCGATGTACGTGCTTTCGCGCGCCGTGTTCGGCGCCGCGCCCACCTTGCGCGAGACCCTGCGCGCGCAATGGCATTGGCAATGGCGCGCGATCTTGCCGTGGCTCACGTGGCGACGCCTGCATCCGGGCCGCTCGATGCTGCTCGCGGTGGATTTGCTCGAACAATTGCGCGGCCCGCGTCGTGGCGAGCGTTGCCGCGTGCTGGCGCGCGGCACCAACTCCACGCACGTCATGCTGACCTTCGTCTTTCTGCATGTCGACGCGGTGTTCGTGATCGGGCTCTACGTGTTCATGCTGCAAGCGGTGCCGATCGAATTTCTCTCCGACGCGGCCAAGGCGATCTGGCAAACCTTGTTCGAGTCGCCGCCGTGGTGGGCGCAACTGCTGTACAACGCCTTCGCGTGGCTGGCGATGAGCGTGGTCGAGCCGATCTATGTCGCCGCGGGTTTCGGTCTGTATCTCAATCGCCGCACGCAGCTCGAGGCCTGGGACATCGAGCTGTCGTTCCGACAACTCGCCGCGCGCCTGACGCAGAGCGCGCTGGCCGTATTGGCCGTGGTGCTGTTGGCCGTGGCCGCGCCGACGGCGCGCGCGCAGGACGAGGCGCCACCAGCGCACACCGTGATCGCCACCAAGCAAGGGCCCGACGCGACTTCGCAGCCCAAGCCGCCGCCGGACGATCTCGACACCGCGCGCGGCGCCGCCGCGCGCATGGCCACCAAGGCCGACGCGCCCACCATCGCCGAGTTCTTCGGCGACGCCGCCCGCGACGACACGCCAAGCTTTCGCGCCGACATCGACAAGGTCTATGCCGGGCCCGATCTGTCGGGCAAGGAAACCATCTACCGCTGGCGCCCGCGCAACGGCGATGACACCGCGCCCGACCGAAGCAGCCCGCCTTCGGCCTGGGTCGAGTTCATCTCGATGGTGTTCTCGATCATCGCCAAGCTCGGCCTGTGGTTGTTGCTGGGCCTGCTGATCTGGGTGATCTACCTCACCCGACATCTGTGGCTGCCCTTCGTCAGCGATCTGCACGCCGCCGTGCGCGCGCTCGATCGCATCGAAACCCACGCGCTGACCACGCCCGAGATCGTGCCCGACGATCCCGTCGACGATGTCCGCGCGCTGTGGGCGCGCGGCGAGCGCCGCGCCGCGTTGTCTTTGCTCTATCGCGCCGGCGTCAAGCGCGTGACCGTGTCGCTGGGCACGCTGTTTCCGCCCGGCTGCACCGAATCCGAATGCCTGCGCCGCGCGCGCAAGCTCGAGGATCCGCATCTGGCCGCGCTGTTTCCGCGCATCGTGCGCTGCTGGCAAGCGGCGGCCTACGCCGAACGCTATCCGGGCACGGACGAACTCGAAGACTTGCTCGCGCGCTGGCGTCCCGCGCGCGCCAGCGGAGCGGCGCCATGAGCTTGCGCCTGCAAGTGGTGATCGGCGCGGCCTCGGCCTTGGTCATCGGCTTGATCGCGTGGTGGTGGTTCGCGACTTATGAGCGCGTCGCGACCGAAATCCCCAAGGCGCGCACGGGCGAAGCCCGCTACAACCCGTTCTTCGCGCTGAAGAAGACCTTGCAGGCGCGCGGCATCACGGTCGAATCGCGCGCCAATCTGACGCTGGACACGGCGCGCCTGAAGCCTGGCGACGTGCTCGTGCTCAGCGCAGATCCTCGCACCGTTTCCGACGATCAGGCCGAAGCGCTGTATCGCTGGGTCGAGCGCGGCGGCCATCTGATCTTCAGCCTGCCGTCGAGCATCGAGGGTAAGCAAGGTCCCTTGCTCGATGCCTTCGAGATCTCGCGCGTGGTGGGCGGTGAGTGCGTCAAGATCGCCCTGGGCGATGGCAAGCGCACGCGCAACTACTGCGCTCGCATGCGCTTTCAGCTGGGCGAGGACGTCGCCGAAGAGGACTTCGACTGGCTCTGGGGCTCGCCCGATCACGGCTATGTGATGGGTCGGCGCACGCTGGGCGAGGGCGATTGGTTCGTCGCCAGCCATCTGCGTCCGCTGACCACCGCGCAGTTGAAGCGCGCCGGCAATGCCGAACTGGCGTGGCAGATCCTCGGTCCCGTGCTGGGCCAGGGCAAGGTGTATTTGATTTATCAAAGCGACATGGCGCCGCTGCACGTGCTGATCGCGCGCGAAGGCTGGCCGATCCTGTTGCCGCTGGTGCTGGCCCTGATCGCCTGGCTGTGGTCGCGCGCGCCGCGCTTCGGACCGCTGTTGCCGCTGGCCGCGCCGCATCGGCGCGCGCTGTTCGAGCACGTGCACGCGGCCGGTGAGTTCACCTTCTGGCGCGGTCACGCGCTGGCGCTACACGCGGCCATGCGTCGCGCGTACTTCGAACGCCTGCGCCTGCGCGAGCCGCGCATCGCCGCGCTCGAAGGCGAGTTGTTGATCACCACCCTCGCGGAGCGCTATCAGCGCGATCCCGCCGAGATCAAGCAAGCCCTGGACCCGGTCGATCTGGCCAAGCCCGATCGCTTCGTCGCCACGATTCGCACCTTGATGGAGTTGAAAGCCAAGCCATGAGCCAAGACGTCCTCGCGCCGATCACCGGCGCCGATTTGTCGGAGCGCACCGCCGCGATCCGCGCGCAGATCGCCCGCGCCTTCGTCGGTCAGGACGAAGTGCTCGATCAATTGCTGATCGCCTTGCTCGCGGCCGGCCACGTGTTACTGGAAGGCGTGCCGGGCCTGGGCAAGACCTTGCTCGTGCGCTCGCTTGCCGGCGCGTTGCAATCAAGCTTCGCGCGCGTGCAGTTCACGCCCGATCTGATGCCCTCGGACGTCAGCGGTCACGCCTTCTACGATCCCAAGAGCGAGAGCTTCAAGATCCGGCGCGGTCCGGTGTTCGCCAATCTGCTGCTCGCCGATGAAATCAATCGCGCGCCGGCCAAGACCCAAGCCGCGCTGCTCGAGGCGATGCAGGAACAGCAGGTCACGATCGAATCCAATAGTTTTCCGCTGCCCAAGCCCTTTCTCACCGTGGCCACGCAAAACCCGATCGAGCAGGAAGGCACCTATCCGCTGCCCGAAGCGCAGCTCGATCGTTTTCTGCTGAAGATCCTGATGAAGTACCCGCCGCTCGAAGACGAAGTGAACATGGTCACCGCGGTGAGCAGCGGTCGCACCGGCGGCGAGTTCGATCTGTCCAAGGTCACGGCGGTGGCGCGTCCGCCCGAGATCATCGCCATGCAGCAAGGCACGGCTTTGGTGCGCGTCGATCCGGTGGTGCTCGACTATGCCGTGCGCGTGACCCGCGCCACGCGCGAATGGCCGGGCATCTCGATGGGCGCCGGCCCGCGCGGCAGCCTCGCCCTGGTGCGCGCGGCGCGCGCGCAGGCGGTGCTCGAGGCGCGCGATTTCGTCACGCCCGATGACGTTCGCGCCGTGGCCAAGCCCGCGCTGCGTCATCGCTTGGCGCTGGCGCCGGAGATGCAGATCGAAGGCCAACGCATCGATGACGTGCTCGACGCGCTGCTGCTGAAAGTGGAAGCGCCGCGTCGATGAGACCGACCCGGGCCCAGGTCGCCGCGTGGATCGGTTGCGCCGTCGTCGGCGCGCTGGTCGTGGCCGGTCTGTTGCCCGCGCTGGCCTTGTGGTGCGCGCTCGGCGCGGTCGCGGTCTTGTCGCTGCAAGACGCGCTGATGCTGCGCCGCTTGCCGATGCCCGAAGTCGCGCGCGATCTGCCCCAGATCATGCCCGTGGGCGTGGAGCGGCCGGTGACCTTGCGTCTGCGTCATCGCGGACGGCGACCCTTGTTGGTCGAAGTGCATGACGATCATCCGGGCGACTGGCCGGTGTTCGGTCTGCCGCGCCTGGTGCGCGTGCCGGTGGGGCAGGAACTGACCTTGCCCTATCGCGTGACGCCGCTTGATCGCGGACAATTTCAGTTCGGCGCGCCGTGGTTGCGGCTGACTTCGCCCTTGCGCTGGTGGCAATGGCGTCGTCGCGGTGGGCCCGAGCAGACGTTGCGCGTGTATCCCAATTTCGCGCCGCTGGCCAAGCTTGCTCTCGTCGGTGCCGAGCAGGCCTCGCGCGTGGTTGGCGCGCATCTCAAGCGTCGGTTGGGCGAGGGCACGGAGTTTCAGCAGCTGCGCGAATATCGCCTCGGCGATGCGCTGCGCCAGATCGACTGGAAGGCCTCCCAGCGCGCGCGCAAATTGATCTCGCGCGACTATCAAGACGAACGCAATCAGCAAGTGATGCTGCTGCTCGACACCGGCCGGCGCATGCTCGCGCGCGACGGCAAGCTCGCGCACTTCGATCACGTGCTCAATGCCGCGCTGATGGTGGGCTACATTGCTTTGCGTCAGGGCGATGCCGTAGGCCTGCTGGCCTTTGGCGCGACCACGCGCTACATGCCGCCCAAGCGTGGCCTGGGCACGGTCGATGCCTTGTTGAACACCGTGTTCGATCTGGTCGCCAAGCCCGTGGCCACCGATTACTACGAAGCGGCGACGCAACTCGCCTCGCGGCAATCGCGGCGGTGCCTGGCGATCTTGATCACCAATGTCCGCGACGAGGACATCGAGGAACTCGTGACCGCCGTGCGTCAGCTGCGCAAGCGTCATCTGGTGTGCGTCGCGAGTCTGCGTGAGCAAGTCGTCGACGGCACCGATCGCCAGCCCGCGCGCGATTTCGACGAAGCGATCGCCGCCAGCGCCATGGCGCACTACGTCGAGCACCGCACGCGCGCGCATCAAGCGCTGCGCGCGCAAGGCTGCGACGTCCTGGACGTGACCTGCGGCGAACTGCCCGCCGCGCTGGTCGAACATTACTTGGCGATCAAGCGCGCCGCGCGCCTGTAGCGCGGCGTTCACCGCATCGGAGGCCTTATGCCGCAAGCCTGGTACTACGCCGATTCCCGTCATCAACAACAAGGTCCGGTCGATGGCTCACTGCTGCGCTCGGCCTTCGAGCGCGGTGAGATCAACGCCACGACCCTCGTCTGGCGCGAGGGCCTGGCGAATTGGGTGCCCTTGTCGCAAGTCGCCGCCGAGATCGGCCTGACGTCAGCCGCGCCGGCATCGCCGCCACCGCGTCCAACCGCCTCGACGCCACGACCCGGCGTCGTCACCAGCCCGGTCGCCAAGGGGTCAGGCGGCGCGATCATTCTGGTGATCGTGCTGATCGTCGGCTTCTTCGGCATCGTCATGCTTGGCATCCTCGCCGCGATCGCCGTGCCGGCCTACGCCGACTACACGACGCGCGCGCGCGTGTCGCAGGCCCTGCTCGCCGGCGAACGTCTGCGCGCGCGGATCGACGAATACCAAGGCCGCGAAGGCAACTGCCCGAACAATGACACCGAAGGCTTCGGCTCGCCCGAAACCTTCGCCAGCACCTATGTCGCCAGTATCGAGATCGGGCGCGTGGAGAAGGTGCGCTGCGGACTGCGCATGACCCTGCGCGGATTCAACTACGACATCATCGACGGCCACTACGTCTCGATCGGCACCGATTCCGACGGCCACGTCCTCTACGACAGCAATCTCGAAGAGCGTTATCTGCCCGCGCGCGCCCGCGCCCGCTAGCGCGACAGCAAGGCCGCGCGGCGCTCGATCAGCTGCGCGGCGATGCTCACCGCGATCTCGTGCGGCGTTTGCGCGGCGATCTCCAGGCCTACGGGCGCGTGCAGCGCGGTCAAGGCCTCGCGCGCTTCGGGCAAGGCCGCGAGCACTTCACCGATGCGACGCCGACTGCCCATCATGCCGATGAAGGCCGGCGGTCGCGTGGCCAGCACGCGCAGCGTGGCGACATCGCTGCCGTAGTCGCGATTGAGCAGTACCGCGAACACGGGTCGCGGCGTGTCGAGCGCGCGAGTCAACAGCGCATGCTCACCTTGCAGGCGCGTCGCGCGCCTATAGAGATCGCCTTCGAAGCAACTCGCGCGCGGATCGAAGACCCAGATATCAAAGTCGAGCAAGCTCGCGATCTCGTACAAAGCGAGCCCGCAATGACCGGCGCCCGCGATCAGCAAGCGCGCGTCGGGCGTGAGCATCAGATCACGCGCATCGCCCAGCATCGCGGCGGGCAAGGCGGTCGACTGGCCTGATCGCAGCGTGCTCGCGAGATCGCGCGCCAAGGCCAAATCCTCCGCGCCAGACCACACGCGCAGACTCAAACGCATCGCGCCCCCGCAGACGCCCGCCGCGTCGGGCCCGCCGCTGAGATCGATGCGCAGCTCGCGCGTCGTCTCGCCCGCGCGCAACATCGCGCGCGCGGCCTCGATCACGCGCGCTTCGGCCAGGCCACCGCCGATGCTCAGGTCCTCGTCGCGCGCGTCGATCAGCATCATCGCGCCACGCTGACGCGGCACGGCGCCGCGCGTGTCGAGCACCACCGCCAGCACCACCGGGCCCTGGCTCAAGCGTTCAACCAGGCATCGCAGCGCACGCTCGTCCATCGCCGCCAACTCAGCCCGCGCGCACCCGCGCGATGGCCTGGGCGATCGCCTCGGGCGTCGCGGGCGAGGCCAGCGGCACTTCGCGCGCGCCGGGCGCGAACGCGGCAATCGCCTCGCGCAAGGCTTCGCGCACCGCGATCGCCAACATCAAGGGCGGTTCGCCCACGCCCTTGCTGCCGAAGATCACGTCGGTGCTCGGCGGCTGCTCGCGCACGAACAGGCGCAGATAAAACGCCTCGGGCACTTCGCCGAGCGTGGGAATCTTGTACGTGCTCGGCGCATCGGTGAGCAGCCGACCTTGCGCGTTCCAGCGCAATTCCTCGCACGTCAGCCAACCCAACCCTTGCACGAAACCGCCCTCGATCTGACCGCGGTCGATGCCTTCGTTGAGCGAGTGACCGACGTCGTGCAACAGGTCCACGCGCAGCAGCCGGTGCACGCCGGTGAAACCGCACACTTCGACTTCAGCCACGGCCGCGCCATAGGCGAAGTAGTAGAACGGATGACCGCGACCGGTCTTGGGGTCCCAGCTCAGGCCCGGCGTGCGGTAATAGCCCGTGGACGACAAGCTCACGCGGTTCGTATACGCCGCGCGCACGACATCGACGAAGGGCAGGGCGCGCGCGGGTTCATCGCGCGCGCGGGCCATGTCGTCGGCGAATTCGATCGCGTCCGGCGCGACCTGCAGCAAGGGCGCGGCGACTTCGCGCAGGCGCGCGATCAAGGTCTCGCACGCGGCCTTCACCGCCTGACCGTTGAGATCCGACCCCGAACTCGCCGCCGTCGCCGAAGTATTGGGCACCTTGTCCGTGGCCGTGGACATCACGCGGATGCGCGACACCGACACGCCCAGGCACCGCGCCGCCACCGTCAGCATCTTGGTGTGCAGGCCCTGACCCATCTCGGTGCCACCGTGATTGAGCTGGATGCTGCCGTCGGTATAGATGTGCACCAGGGCGCCGGCCTGGTTGTATTCGGTCTTGTTGAAGGAAATGCCGAACTTCACCGGCGTGATCGCGAGACCGCGCTTGGTCGTCGGGTGCTCGGCATTGAACGCGGCGATCTCGCGCGCGCGTTCGGCGAAGGCGCTGTCGCGCTTCAACTGCGTCCACAGCGCGTGCAGGTGGTTGTCGACGACGGGCTGGTGATACGGCGTGATGTTGCGTTCGGGTTCGGCATCGCCGCGATAGAAATTGCGCTCGCGAACCACGTCGGCGGGCAAGCCCAGATGACGCGCGACGCGATCGAGAATCTCCTCGCCGACCAACATGCCCTGCGGCCCGCCAAACCCGCGAAACGCGGTGTTGGACGCCAGATGCGTCTTGCAGATGCGGCCCTCGATGCGCGCGTGCGGATAAAAATACGCGTTGTCGATGTGCACCATCGCGCGCATCAGCACCGGCGGCGACAGATCACAACTCCAGCCGCCATCGGCGAACAGTTCCGCGCGCAGCACCAGCAGCACGCCATCGGCATCGAAACCCACTTCATAGCGCGCGTAAAACGGATGGCGTTTGCCGGTGAGCTGCATGTCCAACGCGCGCGGCAGTTTGACCCGCGCTGGTCGCCCCGTGATCACGGCGGCCAGCGCCGCGATCGCCGCGAAGGCATTGGCCTGCGTTTCCTTGCCGCCGAAGCCGCCGCCCATGCGCAAGCACTGACACACCACGCGATGCGCGGGCACGCCCAGCACGCGCGCGACGATGATCTGGGTCTCGGTCGGATGCTGCGTCGAGGACACGATCTGGATCGTGCCCTCGGCGTCAAGGCTCGCCCAACTGGTGTGCGTCTCGAGATAGAAATGATCCTGCCCGCCCATCGTCAGCTCGCCGCGCAAACGCAGCGGCGCCGTGACGAGCGCGCCATCGACATCGCCGCGTTCGACGCGCGCCGGTGGCAGATGGAAAGCACCGGCCGCGATCGCGGCGGGCATGTCGAGCAGCGCCGGCAAGACTTCGTAGTCCACGCGCACCAAAGCGGCGGCGGCGCGCGCCTGCGCCTCGGTCTCGGCCGCGATCCAGGCCACGGCCTGGCCGTGATAGCTGATCTCGCGCGCCGGCATCAGCGGTTCGTCGTGCAGGATCGGGCCGGTGTCGTTCTCGCCCGGCACGTCGTTGGCGGTGAGCACCGCGTGCACGCCGGGCGCGGCGCGCGCGGCCTCAATATCCATCGACAGCACGCGCGCATGCGCATGCGGCGCCTGCACGGGATAAAGACTCAGCAAGCCACTGGGCTCGCGTTGTTCGTCGGTGTAGATCGCGCGGCCGGTCACATGACCGACGGCGCTCTCGTGCTTGAGCGCGGGACGCGGCGCGGGCGTGGTCAGCGGGGCGCGATTCATGGGCCGCGCTCCGCCAGCCACTTCGCGAAAAGATTGCCGCACAACTGCCGGCGATAGGCGGCGCTGGCGCGGTGATCGCTGATTGGCGCGAATTCGGTCTCGATCGCGGCCATCACGCGCGCGGTCGTGTCGGCATCGAGCGTGGCGCCGATCAAGGCCTGCTCGGCCGCGCGCGCGCGTCGTGGCGTCGCGGCCACGCCGCCGAAGGCCAGGCGCGCGTGACTCACGCGACCATCGTCATCGCGCCGGATCGCGAACGCGGCGGCGACGATGCTGATGTCGTCGGTCTGACGCTTGGCGACTTTGTACGAGGCGCTGATCAAGGTCGGATCGCGCGGCCATTCCACGGCCACGATCAACTCGTCGTCGGCGCGCGCGGTCTTGCGGTAGTCCAGAAAATACGCCTCGATCGGCACGCTGCGCCGACCACGCGGGCCGGCCAATTCGATCGTGGCATCGAGCGCGAGCAGCACCGGCAACAGATCGCCGATGGGCGAGGCCGTGCCGAGATTGCCGCCGACCGTCGCGCGATTGCGCACTTGCCGCGCCGCGAACCACGGCAGCATGTCGTCGAGCGCCGGACAGACGCCGCGCAAGACGTGCTCGACCGTGCTCAAACTCACGCCCGCGCCCAGGCGCACGCGCTTGTCGTCGATCTGCAGCGTCTGCAATTCAGCGATGCGATCGAGCGCGATAAAGCCCGGCGCCACCGCGCGGCCGTGACTGAGCGCCACGCCGAGATCGGTGCCACCCGCGATCCAGGTCGCGTCCGGATGCGTGGCCTTCAAGCGCAGCGCGTCATCAATCGTGGTTGGGCTGTGGAACTCGCCCAGTCGCGTCGCCTCGGGCGTCGCGCGCGCCGCGGCGAACAAGGCATGAAAGCGATCGTCCGGCTTGTCCGCGTCGCGCAGCGTCGCGGTGGCCGCGCGGATCGGACGATAGCCCGTGCAGCGGCACAGATTGCCCTCGGTCGTGTGATCGCTCAATTCGCCCGTGTAATAGCCCGCGAACAGACTCATCACGAAGCCCGGCGTGCAATAACCGCATTGCGAGCCACCGGCATCGACCAGGGCTTGTTGCACCGGATGCAGCGTATTGCCTTCGGCCAGGGCCTCGACCGTCAAGACCTCGCGACCCACGACCGCGCCCATCGGCAACAAGCAACTGTTGACCGCGCGCGGCCGCGCCCGGCCGTGCTCGTCGCGTTCGATCAGGGTCACGGTGCAGCCGCCGCAATCGCCATCGCCGCAGCCTTCCTTGGTGCCGGTCAAGTGCTGACCCTTGAGCCAGCGCAACAAAGACAGCGTCGGATCGACCGCGGCTAGCGCGATCGGGCGACCGTTGAGACGAAATTCGGGCTGACGATCCATCGCGGAAGAGTAACGCAGGCCCGCGGGGCCTCGCATCCCGCGCACGCTCGGCGCTTTGCGCGCGTGCCCGCTTCGGGCAGACTCGCGTCATGCACAGGACCCGACCATGACCCTCGCCCACCTTGCCGCCGAACGCCTGCCCGACTTCGTGCGCGGCCTGCCCAAGGCCGAACTGCACATCCACATCGAAGGCTCGCTGGAACCCGAGCTGATCTTCGCCCTGGCCCGGCGCAATGGCGTGTCGCTGCCGTATCCCAGCGTCGAGGCCCTGCGCGCGGCCTATGCCTTCACCAATCTGCAGAGCTTTCTCGACATCTATTACGCCGGCGCCAGCGTGCTGCTGACCGAGGCCGATTTCTACGACATGGCCTGGGCGTACTTTCTGCGCGCGCAGGCCGATCACGTGGTGCACGCGGAACTGTTCTTCGATCCGCAGACGCACACCGCGCGCGGCGTGCCCTTCGAGGTCGTGATCAACGGTCTGCGTCGCGCCGCCGACGACGCGCGGGCGAAGCTGGGCATTCGCGCCGAGCTGATTCTGTGTTTCCTGCGCCATCTGTCCGAGGACGATGCCTTCGCGACGTGGGAACAAGCGCGGCCGCACCTGGGCAAATTCATCGGCGTGGGCCTCGATTCCAGCGAGGTCGGACATCCGCCGGAAAAATTCGCGCGCGTCTTCGCCGAGGCGCGCAAACACGGCCTGCGCGCGGTCGCGCACGCGGGCGAGGAAGGTCCGCCCGCCTACATCTGGGGCGCGCTCGACGTGCTCGGCGTGCAGCGCATCGATCACGGCGTGCAGGCGCTTAAGGACCCGGCCCTGGTCGAACGTCTCGCGCGCGAGCGCGTGCCGCTGACCGTGTGTCCGTTGTCCAACGTCAAGCTCTGCGTGTTCAAGCGATTGCAAGATCACAACCTGCGGCAGATGCTCGACCAGGGCCTCGTGGCCACGATCAACTCCGACGACCCGGCCTATTTTGGCGGCTACATGAATCAGAACTTCGTCGAGACCGTCGACGCGCTGCGCCTGACTGCCGAACACGCGCGCCAGCTCGCCGCCAACAGCTTCGAGGCCGCCTTCGTCGAGCCCGAGAGCAAGCGCGCCTATCAAGATCGCCTCACCGACTATTGCGCGCGCGCCATCGACTGAGCGTCGCCACGACCCAGCGCGACGCGCCCGCGCGCGTCGCGCTCACACGAGATCACGCACCATGGGCAAACTCACCACCCACGTCCTCGACACCGCGCATGGCCAGCCGGGCGCCGGCATCGCCCTCGCGCTGTATCGCCTCGAACACGGTCAACGCCGTCTGCTCGGCCACCACCGCACCAATCACGACGGGCGTTGCGACGCGCCGCTGCTCGCCGACGCGACCTTCACCGTCGGCGAATACGAACTCGACTTCGCCATCGGTGACTACTTCGCCGCGCGCGGCGTGGCCCAGGCCCAGCCGCGCTTCATCGACGTGGTGACCCTGCGCTTCGGCATCGCCGACGCCAGCGCGCACTATCACGTGCCGCTGCTGGCTTCGCCCTACAGCTACAGCACCTATCGCGGCAGCTGAGGCGGGTGACGTGAGCGGTCATTGGACGGAATTCGCGGTGCTGCTGCTGCGCTGGTTGCACGTGGTGGCGGCGATCGCGTGGATTGGCGAGTCGTTCTACTTCGTCATGCTCGACCGCGCGCTCAAGCCACCGCGCCAAGGCGCGCCGGGCGTGTTCGGCGAACTGTGGTCGGTGCACGGCGGCGGCTTCTATCACAAGCAGAAATACCTGGTCGCGCCCGCGACCATGCCCGATGACTTGCACTGGTCCAAGTGGAAGTCCTACACCACGTGGTTGTCGGGCTTCGCGCTGTTGTTCGTGCTGTATCTGCTGTCGCCGAAGATCTATCTGATCGATCCGGCGGTAGCGCAAATGTCGCCGGTCGCTGGCGTGCATGCGGCCATCGGTCTGCTGATCGCGACTTGGGTCGTGTACGACGTACTGTGTCGCGTGGTCGGTTTCCGCGATCGCTTGCTCGGCGTGCTCGTGGGCCTGATGGTGCTGGCGCTGTGCTACGTCGCCACGCATCTGTTCGCCGGTCGCGCGGCCTTTCTGCTGGTGGGCGCGAGCCTCGCCACCGTGATGTCGGCGAATGTGTTCTTCGTCATCATCCCCGGCCAGAAGCGCATGGTCGCGGCCATGGCGCGCGGCGAAAGCCCCGATCCGCTGCACGGCAAGCGCGGCAAGCAGCGCTCCGTGCACAACACGTATTTCACCCTGCCCGTGGTGTTCGCGATGCTGAGCACGCACTACGCCACGGCCTCCGCGCATCCGTGGAGCTGGCTGATTCTCGCCGGCTTCATGGCCGCGGGCGCGCTGATTCGGCAATTCTTCGTGCTCTGGCACAGCGGCGGCCGCGCCTGGTCGCTGCTGGCCGTGGGCGGCGCGATCCTGATCGCGCTCGCGTGGTGGCTCACGCCGATGGCGCCACGCGTCGCGCCGACGTCGACTACGCCAGCGCCCACCGCGTCGACCACGACCCCCACCACGCCGAGCACGAATGTCGACACCTCACCCGACCCCGTGCTCGCCGCCGCGCTGGCCGCGCCCGTGCCCAGCACCGACACCGTGCACGGCATCCTCGCGCGCCGCTGCGCCACCTGCCACGCCACGCATCCGCAACTCATGCCCTCGGCCCCGCTCGGCGCGATCTTCGAAACCGATCAACAACTCGACACCTACGCCGCGCGCATTCACCAGCAAGCCGTGGTCCTGCGCGTGATGCCACCGGGGAATCTCACCGGTATTACCGATGAGGAGCGGGCGGCGATTGATCGGTGGTTTGCGAATCGCTGACGTCGATTCGTTCGCGCGCGACGCTTTCGTCGCGCGTAGGCGCAATCAATACCAGTGCGCCTTCAGCTCTCCCGAGCATTCGATCAGCGGCACACAATTCTTGTTTGAGGGATCGCCAGACCCTGATGTGCAGCGCCCGATAGCGGAACACGTCCGCGCCAGCGACGCGCGAGCCAGGTCGAGCGAGATGTCGCCAGGAATGTCCGGGTAGACGTCCCCGAGAAACCAATCGCACTCAAGGGCTTGGGACGCACCAGATGCATTTCATGTCGCCGAGAATGTCGCTCGAAATGTCGCTTGAAATGTCACCTGCGGCGACGGTCACTTCGATCCCGCATCCCACGTAAAAATGCCCTTGCTCCGCATCACCGCGCCCAGCCGTTGATAGAAGCGAATGGCGGCGGCATTGTCCGGCTGCACTTCCCAGCGTAGGCGCGCGCCGCCTTGCGCCTGACACAGCTCACGCGCGCGCATCATCAAGGCTTCGCCCACGCCCAGGCCGCGGTGGGTGTCGGCGACGTAGACATCGTCGATGTTCATCGTGGTCGCGCCCAGCCAGATCGTGTAGTGCCAGGCGTAGGTGGCGAAACCGATCAGGCCATCGGCGGTCTCCGCCACGAGTGCCGCGAACCGCGGTTGTTCGCCGAAGCCATCGCGGCGCAATTGCTCGGCGTCGGCGCGCAGATAGGCGCGTTGCCCGTGATGCTCGGCCAGGGCGACGATCATGGCGAACAAGGCATCGACATCGTCGCGCGTGGCCGCGCGCACGGTGAAGGTCTTGGCGGGCGCTTTCAAGGCGTCGCGCTCAGCAGATACCACGCCGGCTCCATCGCCACCTCATCGCAATTCTCCCCCGGCCCCGCGCGATCGATCACGAGGAAATCGCTCACGCGTTCAAGCGCGATCAGGGCGTGATGCCAGGCGCCGCGGCGATAGTTGACGCCTTGGCCGGGTCCGGCGCGGAAGGCGCGCGGGCGATGCGCGGGGCTTTCGCTCATCACGATCAGATAGGGCGCGTCGCTGAGCGGGATGAAGGCTTGGCTGCCGAGCGGGTGGCGTTCGATCTGGCGCACTTCGAACGGCAGCACGCGCGGTTGCGCGCGGAACAGACTCACGATGGCGCGGCCGCCGTCGGTTTGCGTGTCGATGTTGGCCAGGTCGTGAAAGCGCATGGCCGTGCCGGCGTTGATCGGGTAGACGGCGCGCGCGGCGTCGGTGTCGATCACATCGCCGAACGGCGCGAAGGCCGCGCGCGTGAGCGGCTCGACGCGCAGCACGCGCGTCGGGTCGGGCGCGTTCACGCCGGTCGACCGCGCAGGCGCAGGCGCGAGACGCCGCCGTCGGGATAGATGTTCAGGCGCACGTGCGTCACCGGCGCGTGCTTGGCGATCTCGGCACGGAAGTGGTGCTGATGATCCATCTGCAATTTCTGTTCGGGCAACAGCACGGGCCAGAACATCGATTGCGTGATCAGCGATTCGGGCGTGCCGCCAGCGACATTCGCGCCGAGCAGGGCGCAACGGTCGGGGTAGTTGCCCTTGAAATGACAGGTGTCGACTTCAATCGCTTCGATCACGCCTGGTCGCGCCAGCGCGAGGATGCACCAGTCGTTGCCGGGTTCGCGACGGCGTCGCGTTTCCCAGCCATCGCCCATGTTCACGCCGCGACCGGGCAGCAGCAGGCTCGAGGCCAGGCCGAAATGCTGGTTGTTGCACGCGACCACGGTGCCGCCGTTGAGCGCGGCGACGAGGTCGATCAAGCCTTCGGCGTCGACCGCGCGCGCGTCGAACTCGGGCGTGCCGTAAACGCGCAGTCGTGCCAAGCCGCCATCGGGAAACAGGTTCACGCGCAGATGCGTCCACGTGCCGGTGTCGACGACGTCGTGATAGTGATGGCGATTGCCGCCGAGATTCACGGCGGGCAGGATCGTGGTCCAGATCGTGCGCGCGTCGGGATCGCCGCTCGGCAATCGACACGCTTCCAGACTCAACGCCGGCGGAAAATTGCCGGTGAAATGGCTGGTGTCGAGATCGACGCCATGAATACGCCCCGGCCGCGCCAAGCGCACCGTGCACCAGTCGTGACCGGCCACGCGCTTGCGCCGGCTCTCCCAACCGTCCATCCACTTGCCGTTCTGATCGTACTTGCCGGGAATGAACTCGGCCGGCGCCGGATTGAGCATGCGCTCCTTGGCGGCGAAGAACTCATCGCTGGCCTCGAGCGCGGTCGCGCCCAGGCGCGCATCGGCCAGATTGACGTGGCGGCGGGTGAAGTCGGGAGCGTCGGGATCGAGAGCGGGCAGGGCCATGGTCGCGGGTGTCGTTGAACTGCGCGCAGCATAAGCCGGGGCCGTGTCGCTGGCGAGCCCCGGCGCGCATCGCGCTCAACTCACCGGCGCGTCGACGCCGAGCAGGGCGCCGAGCCGAAAGGCCGCGATGCGTTCGATCTGACGAAGCGCTTCATCGACTTCGACCTCGCGCGCGCCGCTCACGCGCCGCGCCATGTGCTCGATGATGCTCGCGCGCGTATGGCCTTTCACCGCGATGATGAAGGGAAAGCCAAAGCGCGCATCGTAGGCCGCGTTCAATTCGGTCAAGCGCGCGTATTCCTCGGGACTGCATTGATCGAGCCCGGCGCCACTCTGCTCGCGCGCCGAATGCGCGGTCAGTTCGCCGCGGATCGCGGCCTTGCCGGCCAGTTGCGGATGCGCGCGGATCAGGGCCATGCGTTCGCCCTCGCTGGCGGCGCGCACGGCCGCGCACATCGCTGCGTGCAGCGCGCGGACGTCGGCGAAGGGTCGCGCGTCGGCCACGCGCTCGGGCACCCAGGGCGAGTGTTCGAAGATCGCGCCGAGCGCGCGCGTGAATTCGGCGCGGTAGAGTGCGTTGAGCTGGTCGAGCGTCATGCTAGGTCCGGGCTTGAAACGGATGGCGCGCGCGCCAGTGACGCGCGATGTCGATGCGTCGGCAGATCCACACGCGCTCGTGTCGCGCCACGTGATCGAGAAAACGCTGCAGCGCGACGAAGCGCCCGGGCCGCCCGAGCAGGCGCGCGTGCATGCCGATCGACATCATCCGCGGCGTCTCCTCGCCCTCGGCGTAGAGCACGTCGAAGCTGTCGCGCAGATACTCGAAGAAATGATGGGCCGTGTTGAAACCCTGCGGCGTGGCGAAGCGCATGTCGTTGGCGTCGAGCGTGTAGGGCACGATCAGGTGCGGCACGCGACGACCGTCGCTCGTGCTCACTGGGGTCCAGAAGGGCAGGTCATCGCCGTAGTAGTCGGAGTCGTACTCGAAGCCACCATGCTCCACCACCAGACGACGCGTGTTGGGACTGTCGCGCCCCGTGTACCAGCCCAGCGGCGCGGTGCCGGTGAGGACGCGATGAATCGCCACCGCGCGCGCGATGTGCTCGCGCTCGGTGTCGACGTCGATGTGCTGATAGTGAATCCAGCGCCAGCCGTGCGAGGCGATCTCGTGACCGAGCTCGAGACAGGCGCGCGTGAGGTCGGGCAGGCGTTCCAGCGCCATCGCCACGCCGAACACCGTCAGCGGCAGGCCACGGCGGCGGAACTCGTCGAGAATGCGCCACGCGCCGACGCGCGAGCCGTATTCGTAGATCGACTCCATGCTCATGTGCCGCGCCGGATAGCTGGCCGCGCCGACGATCTCGGACAAGAATTGCTCGCTGCCGGCATCGCCGTGCAGGACGCAATTCTCGCCGCCTTCCTCGATATTGAGCACGAACTGCAGGGCCACGCGCGCGCCGCCGGGCCAATCGGCGTGGGGCGGATGGCGGCCGTAGCCGACTAGATCTCGGGGATACGCGTTGTCGGTCATTGGGGCGCCAATCAGGGCGAATGCACGAGCGCGCAGTGTGACCAGCGCGCCGCCGTCGACGCAAGCGACGCGCGCGCGTCGCGACCGCGCGCGGCAAGCGTGGAAGATTGCCAATCCGCCGCGCGCATTCGTTCGCCCACGGCGCGCGCGAGGCCAAGCTGCTAGGCTCGCCGCAATATCGAAAGGGGGCTGCGTCATGAGCAATCGCGTGCGTTGGGGCTGGCTGGTCCTGATCCTGTTTCTCGCGCTGCCGGGCGCGGCGTTCGCGCAGGCGACGCGCACCTGGGTCTCGGGCGTGGGCGACGACGTCAATCCGTGCTCGCGCACGGCGCCGTGCAAGACCTTCGCCGGCGCGTTCCCCAAGACCGCCGCGGGCGGCGTGATCAATGCCCTCGATCCCGGCGCTTATGGCGCGGTGACCATCACCAAGGCGTTGACCATCGAATCCGATGGCGATTTCGCCGGCATCATCGTGTCGGGCACCAACGCGATCATCATCAACGCCAGCAGCACCGACACGGTCACCTTGCGCGGCTTGTCGATCGAAGGCCTGGGCACGGGCCTGGCGGCCGTGCGCTTGCTTCAGGCCCGGCAGCTGGTGGCCGAGCGCGTGAACATCGAATCCTTCACCGGCCCCGGCTTCGAACTGCAACCGGCCACGGCCACGACCGTGACGCTGCGCGATGTCACCATCCAGAGCTCGGGCACGGGCGTCACGATGTTGCCCAGCGCGGGCGGCTCCTTGTCGGTGACGCTCGACAATGTGCGGATGTCGGGCAATGGCACGGGCATCGCCGCCACGGGTCCGGGCGTGTTGACCATGCGCGGCGGCAGCATCGTGTCGAGCACGGGCAGCGGCGTCACGGCATCGGGCGGCGCCAACTCCGTCACCGTGTCGCTGCAGGGCGTGACCATCGCCGACAGCATCAACAACGGCGTGCTTTCGCAAAACGCCGGCGCGATCGTGCGTCTGACCGATTCCGAAATCACTGGTAACGCCCAGGGCCTGCTGGCCACGGGCGGCGGTCAGATCCTGTCGTTCGGCGACAATCGCGTGATCGGCAATGTGGTCAACGGCACGCCGACGTCGACGGTGACGTCGCAGTAATTCGGAACGAAACTCCACACGAAAAAGGCGCCCTCGCGGCGCCTTTTTTCTGGTCATCGCGCGACGCGCTTACTCGAAACCGTTGCGAAACACCGCTTCGCTCGGCACCGCCGCGCTGACCGCGCGCCACGCGAGGATCGTGCTCGTGCTCAGAGTGATGTTGGGCGCGCCGGCGGCGGCACTGATCGAATACGCCGTGGCCAGGCACACGCCGCCACCGCTCGCGCACACCGGTGGCTGCACCGTGACGCCCGCGATCGGCGTCAGTGTGCCGGGGTCGTTGGCGAACCCGAAGGCCGCGAACATCAGCAGCGACGTGCCATCGGCAGGTAACGCATGCGTGCTGCCGGGCGCGTCGGAAAACGCCGCGTTCGCGGCGCCGCTGCGCGGCCCCGCGAAAGGTTCGGCCAGACCATCGAAAGCTTGCAGACTCAAGCACACCTTCGCGCCCGCGTTGACGGCGCGCGTGCGCGCGCGAAACGTGGTCACGCCGGCCGAGGCCGACGTCGGCTTGCCCTGCAACAAAACCAAGGCATTCGCATCCTCGCGCGCCTTGCGACCGCCGAGCGCGCGATACACCGTGGCCGCGCCATCGTCGATCGTCAGGTCCGAGACCTGCGGATCGCTGGTCGCGACCGCGACCACGATGTGGTGACCGACCAAGGAACCGGGTGGCGTCGTCAGACTGAACCCGCCTTGCGCGTCGAATACGCCGCATTCGCTCGCGCTCAGATTCACCGCGGTCTGCGCGCAGCTGATCGATGACGCGGCCAAGGCCACGCCGGACAGACCGACGCGGGCCCAAGCCCGACCTGTGTTGCGACCCCACCATCGCGATGCGCTCATGACCCGAGTCTACTGCGATCGCCGCGCCGCGCCGCGCGGGGCCCACCCGGACGCCGCCGTTTCTCGATCTTTGACGCTCGAAAACCGGAACCGGCGCGCAGTCGGCGCGCGCCCCGCCGCGCAAGCTGGCCTTCGGGAAGTTTGCAATGGCGCCAGGAGGCCGATCATGGACGAGCAACCGCCCCGCATTCACGTCCGCCGCGCGCGCGCGGCCGAGGATCTCGACGCCGCGCTTCACCTGCGCTGGCGCGGCTATCGCAAGTACTTCGCCAATGATCAAAACCCCCGCGATGCCTTCGATGCCGCGCCCGGTTGCCTGATCCTGCTCGCCGAAGACGACGCCGGCACGCCGCTGGGCACCTTGCGCGTGCTCGATCGGCGCCGCGGTCCGGTCGAACTCGATCGCTTCATCGATCTTGACGACCTGGTGCCCGCCGCGCGCCAGCCGCTCGGTGAAGTCACGCGCCTGTCGATCCCGCGTCATCCGCACGCGCTGTGGATCAAGTGGGCGCTGTGGAAGACCGTGTATCGCTACGGTCAGGCGCAAGGTCTGCGCGCCGTCGTGCTGTCGGTGCGGCCGGCGGCGGCGCGCGCCTATCGCGCGCTCGACTACGAATGGCTGGGCGCGGCCGGCGACTACCGCCATCCGGAGCTTGGCGGCCTGCCACATCAGACCTTTCTGTGCGACCTCGACACCCTGCACGCGCGCTATCGCGCCAGTGCGCATCCGATGTATCGCTTCGGCTTTCTGACGGCGCATCCCGAGCTGCGATTCGATTAGGCGGACACGCGGTCGCGCCATTTTCCTACACGCGCGCGTGGCGAACGACGATTTCGCCGCGCCGCGCGCGGGCGCATCGTGGCGGCGCGTGTGGAACACGCCATCGAGACGACCCAGGAGTAGTCATGAGCACCAAGAAAGCCGCCGCCATGCCGTCGCGCGTGGCGATTCGCGTCACTGGTCACGTCGCCAGCATCTCGGCGCCGAAAGAACTGTTGTACGACATCAAGAAGTTCACGCGTCTGCAGGAAAGCGTGCTGGGCAAGCTCGGCTGCCTGGCCTGCACCTCCGGTTTCGACCTGCGCTGGCGCGGGTTCGAGGAAATCGTGCTGCCCGGTTGAGCGCGCGAGGGGCGCGCGCGGCCGGGACCGCGCGCGCCTGTTTTCGTTTCGAGGAATCCATGATGAAAACCTGGCGGCAAGCGCCCGAACTCGGCCTCGGCCTGGTCTACATGCACGGCTTCGACGCGGTCTTCGCCGCCGCCGGACCGCTGATCGATTTCGTCGAAGTCGAACCGCAACAGCACTGGCTGCGCTCCAGCGCGCCCGAAGCCCCGCCCAAACTCGACCGCGCGCAATTCGCGCGCATTCGCGCGCTCGATCGACCGGTCGTGATGCACAGCGTCGGCTGCCCGATCGGCGGTCATGTCGATGGCCTGGGCACGCAAGCGCGCGCGCTGCGCGAGAGCATCGCGCGTCTCGACCCGCCATGGGTCAGCGAACACCTGGCCTTCAATGCCTTTCGCCGCAATGGCGTGATCGAGCAGGCGGGCTTTCTGCTGCCGCCCTTGCCCTGCGCCGAATCCGTGGCCCTGGCCGCGCGCAATCTGCGCCATCTGGCCGAGGTCGCGCAGCGGCCCGTGGCCTTCGAGACCGGGGTCAACTATTTGCGGCCGCGCGCCGGCGAATGGCGCGATGGCGAGTTCGTCGCCGCCGTGGCCGAAGCCGCCGACTGCGCCATCGTGCTCGATTTGCACAACGTATGGACCAACGCGCGCAACGGCCGTCAGTCCGTGGCGGAGTTCATGGCCGAGATCCCGCTCGAGCGCGTGATCGAGGTGCATGTCGCCGGCGGCGAGGCGCTCGACGGCTATTGGCTCGACGCGCACTCGGGCCTGGCGCCACCGGAACTGATGAGCCTCGCGCGCGAATGGCTGCCGCGCCTGCCGGCCTTGCGCGCGCTGACCTTCGAGATGATGGGCGAAGCGCTGGGCCGCCACGGTCTCGACACCGACGCGCTGTGCGCGCATCTGGAGCAATGGCGCGAGATCTGGGCCCTGCGCGGCACGCGCGCCGAGGCGGCCCCTCGCCTCGCTCCACCAATCGCCACGCACGATCCGCGCCTGCAACGCTTCGCGCGCGATCGCGCGCCGTGCTCGGTCGCGCAATGGGAATACGCGCTCGGTACCAGTGTCGGTCATCGGCCCGGCTACGATGCCGTGAGCGAAGTGCTGCGCGCCGACCCCGGCGTGGCGATCTTGCGCCAGCTCGTCGATGCGGCGCGCGCCGGCACGGCCGTGACGGTGCTGCCTTACAGCACGCGGCTGATCGGTCTCGCGCGGGGACAGCGCTGCTTGCATGAGCGGCTCGAAGCGTTCTGGTCCCAGCACGCGCCGGCGATGTTTCCGACGCAGGAAATCCTGTCCTTCGCCGAACACCTGCGCGCGTCGCGGCTGGACATTCCCGGCCTCGACGAAATGCTCGACCTCGAAACCGCCACCTTGCGCGCCCGCGTCGATGGCACCGCGCAGCGCCTGCGTCTGGCTTACGACCCGGCCGACATCGTCGCGGCGATCGAAGCGGGGCGAATCCCCACGCTGGGCGAACCCGGCGCGCTGGAGCTGCGCATCGAGGGCATGGCGCGCGCGGCATGATTCTTCGCGCTCGCTGACATTCAACCGATCGGTTGACGAAAAGCCGATCGCGAATTACATTCAACCGCATGGTTGAATTACGCGGCGCCCAATTGGATCTCGTCTTCGCCGCGCTGGCCGACGGCACTCGGCGCGCCATGTTGCGGCGCCTGAGCGCGGGCGAGCTCAGCGTCGGCGAACTGGCCGAGCCGCTGAACATGTCGCTCGCCGCCGCGTCCAAGCACATCAAGGCGCTCGAGCGCGCGGGGCTGATCCACCGCCACATCGAGGGCCGCACGCACCGCTGCGCGCTCAACGCCAAGCCCCTGGCCGGCGCGCGCGACTGGCTGGCGCATTACGAGACCTTCTGGAACGAGCGGCTCGACGCCCTGGAGCGCGCGCTGCTGGCTCCCACGCCCGCGCTACGCGCCGCGCGCGCGCGCAAGCCGAGGAAATGACCATGACCGACAACTCCGCGACTTCGCCCGAACCCGCGACCGTGCGTCTCGAACGCGTCTTGCCCGCGCCGATCGAGCGCGTGTGGCAATACCTGATGGAGCCCTCGCTGCGCGCGACCTGGCTCGCCGATGGCCCGATCGAACCGCGTGTCGGTGGTCGTGTCGCGCTGCTGTTCGATCATCGTCGCTTGTCCGCGGAAGAGACGCCCGCTCGCTATCGCGACATGGACATGCGCAGCCTGGGCGAAGTGCGCCGTTGCGAACCGCCGCGGCTGCTGGTGATCACCTGGAACGACCAGGGCGGCGAACCGTCGGAAGTGACCTTCGACCTCGAACCGCGCGGCGAGCGCACGCGACTGCTGATCACCCATCGTCGACTCGCGACCGCCGATGCGCTGTGCAGTGTCGCCGGTGGCTGGCACGTGCACGTGGACATTCTCGAGGACGTGCTGGCCGCGCGGCCGCCACGACTGTTCTGGGCTCGGCACGAACAGTTCGAACGCGCCTATCGTCAACAGTTCTTCGGCGACGCGACGCCGGCGACCGATCCGTTGGCGTCGTGAGCGCGCCGCCACCGACCGTCCAGGTGATTCGCGTGCTGCCCGCGACGGCCGAGCGCGTGTTCGATGCGTGGATCGATCCGGCGTGGCTGGCGCGCTGGATGTTCGGGCCCGAAGTGCGCGACGAGACCATCGTCGCCTTGCGCGTCGATGCGCGCGTGGGCGGTGACTTCTCGTTCCGCGTCGCGCGTCAGGGCCAGGAGATCGATCACGTCGGCCGCTACGAAGTGCTCGATCGACCACGGCTGCTCGTGTTCACCTGGGGCATCGCGGGTCAGGCCGAAGGCGGATCGCGCGTGCGCGTGTCGATCGAGGCGCGTGGCTCAAGCTGCGAACTGACCTTGACCCACACGCTGGACCCGCGTTGGGCCGAGTACGCCGAGCGCACGCGCGCGGGCTGGTCCCACATGGTGGAACAGCTCGACAAGCGCTTGTCGAACGACGCCGAACCGCGCTAGCCGCGTCGCGTCACTTGCATTCGCCACGGCGCTACTCGCCATCGCTCCGGCGAATTCCGCTGGCATCGCGGCGCGCACTCGCGACACTGCGCGCTGGTTTCCGCGGAGATGCTCATGCGTGCTTGGATGCTAGTTCTCGTGATCGCGCTCGCCACTTGGGCGTCGCCAAGTTTCGCCGTGGACATCGACGCCGAGGCCGCTTACGCGCGCCTCAAGACCCTCGTCGGCAGTTGGAAGCTCGCTACGCCGCGCACGGACGCCGATCGCGCCTTTCGCATTCGTTATGCCCTGATCTCGCGCGACTCCGCGCTGGTCGAAATCTTTGGCGATCCCGCGCGCCAGCCGACGCAGACGATCTTTCACCGCGACGGCGAACGCCTGCTCGCCACGCACTATTGCGCGCAGGGAAATCAACCGCGATTGCGCTGGCTGCCGGCGAAGAGAACCGACGCGCTGGAGTTCCGCTTTCTCGACGCGACCAATCTCGAAAGCCTCGACACGCCGCACCTCGATCGCCTGACAGTCACCTTCGTCGACGCCGATCATCTCCGCCTGCGCGAGATCTATCGCGGCGCCGAAGGCGAGGACACCACCGACTACGACCTCGTGCGCGAACCCTGAGCGCGCGAACGGGCCCGGCACCGCGCCGGGCCCGTGATACCGCGTCGATCAATGCGGATCGATGGTGCAGCAATAGCCGTGATCCTTGGCGTCGATCATCAGCGTCTCGGTCGGCGAGGCATTGGTGATCGTCGCGCGCACCGGGATGAAGCGCTGATACGGCAACTGCGTCGGCACGTACTGCATCGACCAGTTGACCGAGCACTGCGTGTCCAGCGCCGGGTCGGTCTGCACGAAGTAGAAGTCCTGCGGATCGCCGCTGCCATCCCAATCGGTCTGGGTCGAACCCGACATCACCAGGCGATCGCCCTTGCGATCGAGCGCGACGAGATTCTCGACGCGCGCGCTGATCGTGCTGAAGCGGCTCGGCGCCAACATCGGCGCGAGGTTAGTCGGATTGGCCAGCACCACGAAACCATCGCCAGCCGTGCTCGTGCCGCGAATCGTGCCATTGGCGACGAACGAAGTCGGCGTGCCCGAGATGCCCGTGGATTCGGCGACGTCATAGGCCGTGGCGCCATCGCTGGGATCGCGCCAATACGCCTGCGCCAACGGCACGCACGTGCCCGCGCGGAAGCGCGTCAGATACGCGCCTTGCGGCGTCGGCGCGGTGGCGAACTGACTCGCGCCGGCGAGCACGGTCTCGCCCGTGTTCGGCGCCGAGGTGATCAGGGCCGCGCCGAGATAATCCTCGTTGGTCGAATCCGTGTTGCCCAGCATCGCATCGCACACGGGCGTGCCATTGGCATCGACGCGGAACATCAGCGCGCGGCGATCGGCCGACCACGACGTGCCCGCCGCCGCAGAACCCGCGACCACGATGTCGGTCGGCGCGCCCGTCACCGCGTGCGCCAGCGTCACGCCACGAAAGCGCACGCCGGGCGTGGTCGTCGCCGGTTGGTTGTAGGCGTAGTCCCACAACACCGAGCCCGAAGCCTTCAATCGCGCGATGCGACCTTGCGTCGTCGCCACCGGCGTTGACGACGCTTCATCGCCGATCACGATCAATTCCAACGGCCCACCGGGCAGACTCGCTTGCGTGATGTCATGGCCCGTCGCGCGATGACCGGCACCGAGATTGTCGAGCACCGTCGTCCAACGCGGCTTGCCGTCGCAGTCGAGCATCAGCACGTAGATGTAGTTGTCGGTCAGCGACACCGAACCGGTGAGCGCGAAGCCCGAGCCATCCTTCAGCTCGACGATGGCATTGGCCACCGTGTCGGACTCGCGCACGCGATAGGCGAATTGCCACAGCGGCGTGCCCTTGTCGTCGATGCGCGAGACCAGGGCCTGGATCTGATTGTCCACGCGGCGCGATCCCGCGATCACCGAACCCTTGTCCGGGCAGGCGAAGACGGCTTTGACGTCCTGACCGACATCGGTCGCGGCCTTCTCGCCGTAATACGCCTCGAAGTTCTGCGCTTGCGCGATCGGCGCGCCCAGACTCAGCGCGCCCGCGATGGCCCACGCCAGCGTCGCGCGGCGCGTGTTGTTGCTCATGTCCATGGATTGCTCCCAGTGCTTTGCGATTCGACACGCGGGTCGCGCCAGCGACGTGATGTCGGGCATGGCGCGCGTCGGGCGACATCCGTCGCCACTGCGAATAAACGACGCGCCGGCGACGATTCGATGCGGCGCGCGACGCGCGTTCAGGGCGCGTATGGCCAAGGCGAGCAGCGGCGCTGCATGAGGCAGCGCCGCTTATGGGTCTTTCATTGCATGGCTGATCACATCGCGATCAGTCACTGCCGCGACGCTTCGCGCTCAGTTCGGATCGAGCACGCAGCAATAGCCATTGCCCGTCGTCGTCACGCGCGCGGTCGGCACGGCCAGCGCCGTCGTGATCGGCAAGCGCGGCGGCGCGAACGATTGATACGGCAACTGCATCGGCTGATGCACCATGTTCCAGCCGACCGCGCATTGCGTGGCGAGCAGGGGATCGGTCTGCACGACGTAGAAGTCTTGCGGATCGCCCGTGCCATCCCAATCGGTCTGCGTATCGCCCGCCATCACGAAGCGATTGCCCTTGCGATCGAGCGCGACCAGGCTTTCGAGCTTCGCGCCCTGCGTGGCGAACCGCAGCGGCGGCAGCATCGGCGCGAGATTGAGCGGATCGGCCACGGCCAGAAAACCATCGGCGACCAGCGGCGGTTGGCGAATCGTGCCATTGACCGCGACGCTCACCGGCAAGGCCGCGATGCCATTGGCATCGGCCGCGTCGAAGGCCGTGGGCCCGCCATTGGGATCGCGCCAGAAGGCCTGCGCCATCGGCACGCAACCGCCCGCGCGGAAGCGCGTGAGATACGCCGCCTGCGTGGTCTTGGTGCCCGACAACTGACTCGCGCCCACGAGCACGGTATCGCCCGTGTAGGGCGCCGCGCCAAGCACGGTCACGCCTTGAAAGTCCTCGCTGATCGTGTCGGGCGCGCCGAGAAAGGCATTGCATATCGGCGTGCCATTGGCATCGACGCGAAACATCAGCGCGCGTCGGTCGTCGGCCCAGGTCGTGGCGCGCGCGAACGAGCCCGCGACCACGATGTCGGTGAGCGCGCCAGTCGCCGCCGTCGCCAGCGTCACGCCGCGAAAACGCAAACCCAGCGCGGCCGTGGTCGGCTGGTTGTAGGCGTAGTCCCACAGCGGCGAGCCATTGGATTTCAGGCGCGCGATGCGACCGTGCGTGGTCGGTGTCGGCGAGCCCACGCTTTCGTCGCCGATCACGATCAGTTCCGGCGGCGTGCCATTGCCCGCGGCCTGGGTGATGTCGTAGCCGATCGCGCGATGCGCCGTCGCGAGATTGCCCAGCACCGTGGTCCACAGCACATTGCCATTGCAGTCGATCTTGAGCACATAGATGAGCGTGTCCGTCTGCGTCACCGCGCCAGTGAGCGCGAAGCCGGTGCCGTCGCGCAGTTCGACGACGGCATAGGCCTGCGTGTTCGCCGCCGCCACGCGATAGGCGTATTGCCACAGCGGCACGCCGTTGTCGTCGACGCGCGTGACCAGCGCATGCGAGAGATTGCCGACCACGCGCGTGCCCACCGTCACCGAGCCCTGATTCGGGCAGGTGCGCGCGATCTTGATGTCCTGTCCGGCATCGCGCGCGGTTTGTTCGCCGTAATACGCTTCGAAGTTCTGCGCCGATGCGAACGGCGCGACCAGCGTCAGCGCGCCGAGCGCCAGCCACGTCGACGCGCGCTGTCGATGCCGTGCGTTGTTGACCATGTCCATGGAATGCTCCCGTTGGGTTCCTCGCGGCTCGGCCACGCTCGACCCCAGGTCGAACGCGCGATGCCGGGACGGCGCACGCCGTCGAAACCAGTAAGCGCCGCGCGCCCGCGCCGCGGGTGAAATCGGCGTGAGCATCGCGGGATCGTCTGGGAACCGGCGGGAACAAAAGACAGCGGCGCTGCTTCGAGGCAGCGCCGCTTCTCGTGCAATATCAATTCCCGAATCAGCCCGGCGTGGGAGCGCAGCAAAAGCCGCTCTTGGTGTCGGGCTTGCCCGGCGTGACTGGCGCCGCGATACCGAGCGGTCCCACCGGCGGCGTGACGTTGTAGATCTCGTTGAAGTAGTTGGTCGGCGGCGCGGTTACCGGCAAGGGGACTTCGCACGTGGTCGAGAGCGCGGTGTTCGGCGCGACCAAGTAGAGGTTGCTGCCATCGACCAGGTTCGGTTCCTCGCGCGAACCCGCGGCGAGCACGCGCGCGCCGAAGCTGTCGATACCGCGCAGCCGCTCGTTCTGCGGTTGATTGGTGCCGAAGCGCATTGGCGAGGGTGCCCCCAGCGGCATCAGATTCGCCACGTTCACCGCCGAGATATGCGCGGTACCCACGTTGGTGGCGTCGATCAACCCGCCCGTGATCGCCAGGCCCGCGCTCTGACCCAGAGCATTGAACGTCTCGACGATGTCCTCGCCACTGATGCCCTCGGCGCCCGCGACCCAATGGCGATGGCTATTGACCACGCAACTGCCCGCGTTGACCAGACCCAGGAGCACGCGCCGCGTGGTCACCGCGCCGTCTTGCGTGGTGCCAACCAAGCCGATGCGGCCGTTGGCCATGGCGTCGATGCCGTTGAAGTCATCGTTGGTCGTGTCGGTCTGACCCAGATAGGCGCCGCAGCCGGTCATGCTCGCCAAGTGCAAGCGAAAGAAGAACGCGCGCCGATCGCTGGACCACCCGGTGCCCATCGAGGTCGAACCCGCGACGGCGACGTCGGTGCCATCGGTCACGGGCAGCGTATCGACCGCGCGCAAGCGAATGCCGGCGGAGTTGGTCGCGCGATGGAGATACCGGTCCCACACCACGCCGCCGGCCAGATTCACCTGCGTGATGCGGCCGTAGTAGCGCGTGATCGGCGGATTGACCGACAGATCGCTAAACGACTCGTCACCGACCACGATGATGCCCTGCGGTACGCCCCCGCTGGACTTCAACATCGTCAGGTCGTAGCCCGCGCCACGCCCGGAGAGCGTGTTGACCGTATCGAGCGTCGTGGTCCACAAGACATCGCCATCGCAGTTGACGCGCATCACGTAGGCGCGCGTGGTGGTCGCGGCGGAGATGCCGGTGATCACGAAGCCCGCGGTCAAGGTACTCGAGCCCGGCACAACCATGATCGCTTCGCCGGTCGTCGTATCGCCATTGACCTGATAGTCGCGACGCCACACCAAATTGCCATTGGTGTCGGCCATGACGATCTGCGCCAGCCGCGTGGGCGTGTCGCCCGCGCGCGTGCCAACAATCACGCTGCCGCCACCGGGGATGCAACCCTCGAAGCGCTTCACGTCATTGCCCGTGTCCAGATCGTACTTGCCGCCGATGTAGGCCTCGTATGTCACCGCGGGCGCGGGCGAGGTCGCCAAGGCGCTCGCGAGGCCCACGAGTCCCAGCGCGATCGCGCGCCAGATCGAACAACGTCCATCCGTATGCATGGTGCACTCCTGATCCTGGTGCTTCGACGCGCGACCATTCGCGCGCCGGAGTCGATGCGGACATCGACTCACATCAAGCTCAACGTGCGAGAACGCGTGACACGACAGGTGGCGTAACCAATCACGCGTGTCGATCGAATGCGCCAGGCATGAACGCGGGCACTCGTCGCGGCGCCCCGCGGCGACGCGACGAGCCATCATCGTTCGCGCGGATCAGCCAGGTCCCGGCGCGCAGCAGTAGTTTTGAAACGTGATGGGTTCCTTGTCCGTCGTCGTCGTCGCATAGCCGCCCGGCCCCGGCGGCGGCGTGTCCTGATAGTTCATGGGGTCGTAGAACAGTGTCACGGGCGTTGGGGTGTAATTGAGCGAGCACATCGTCGCGAATGCCGGATCAGTCGCCACCAGATAGAGCTTCTCGCCATCTTGCGCGCCGATGTCCTCGCGAGTGCCCGCGGCCAGCAACCGCGTGCCGAAGACATCGAGCCCTCTCAGCCAAGTCTCTCCCATGCCGGCCGTGCCATAGCGCTGGTGCACCAGCGTCGGATTGAGCGTGGCCACGTTGACCGCGGAGATATGCGAAGTGTTGCCGCCCAGTTGCGCGGTCAAGTCGCCCGTGATCGCGAGGCCCGCGCTCTGGCCCGCGGTGCCCAAGGTCTCGACGATGTCTTCGCCGGTGATGCTTTCACCCGCGACCGACCATCCGCGATACAGCCCAAAGTTGCACGCATTGGCATTGACCCTGGCCAAGAGCACGTTACGTGGCAAGTTGCCGTTCTGCGTGGTGCCGACCAGGCCGATCCGACCATCCATCATCGCGTCGATGCCATTGAAGTCATCATTGGCCATATCGTCGTCATCACCTAGGTAAGCGACACAGCCGACCATGGACGACAAGGGCAGGCGATAGAACAGCGCGCGCCGGTCGTTGCCCCAGTCCGTGCCGACCACGGTCGAGCCCGCGACGACGATATGAACGTCATTGCCCACGGGCAGCGCATCGACCGCGCGCAACTGGATGCCGGCGGAATTATCACTGCGCGTGAGCGTGCGGTCCCACGTCACGCTGCCATCGAAGCCCAGTCGCGTGATGCGCCCCTGATAGCGCAAGTACGACGGCCCGCTGGAACTGTCGATGAAGGAATAGCTGCCCACCGCGACGATGCCGATCGCGGCGCCCGAGCCCGCCTTCAACACGGCGAGATCGTTGGCGATGCCGCGCCCGGGCAGGGTGTTGAGGGAGTTGAGCACGGTCGTCCACTGGACCTTGCCGTCGCAACCGATCTTCATGACGAAGGCCTTGGTCGTCGGTCCCGTGCGCTGGCCCGTGATCACGAAGCCTTCGGACCAGTCGCCGACCTTCGGCACGGGGATCACCGCCGTCGCGATCGTGCTCTGATCCTCGACTTGATACTGGTGTCGCCATTGCAGCACGCCATTGGTGTCGACCATCACCGCTTCCGCGTGCCTGACGAACGAATTCGGATCGACGGCGCGCGTGCTGACCAGGATGCTTCCGCCACCCTGCACGCAACCGCTGAAGCGCTTCACGTCCTTGCCATCCGAATGATCGACCGTGTCGCCCAGGGTCTCCTCGAAGTTCACGGCTTTCGCCGTGGGCCCGGTCAACAGGGCGGCGACGCCCAGGGCCGTGATCGCGGCCAATCGCCGCAGGGGACTCGCTTCCTTTCCGTGCATGACAGACTCCTGATCTCGCGTGGGTCGCGCGCGAACCGTCGCGCGCGCGTCGACGCCCGACGTCGACGTTCCAACACAACAACGGACGAGAGGTCGCGTGGCGACACGAGCGCGGGCGACGACATCGAGCGCGCGCGGCTCATCGCGGTCACGCGCGACACACGGCAGCGGCGTCGCCATGTGGCGACGCCGCCTTCGTCATCTTTCGCGACGCGCGACGATCAACCCGGCGCCGGCCCGCAGCAATAGCCCGCGCTGTTCGGCAGCGCTTCGGGCGTGACGACGATGTTGCCGCCGACCTGCAAGTTCACCGGCGGGTCGTTGGAGAGCGTGTAGGGATAGCCCGGATTCTCCGGCACGATCTGCATGGTGTCCGCGCACGTGGTCGTGAAGACCGGATCGGTCGCGACCAGATAGAGATCGGCCTCGCTGGCCGCCACGTCGGGCGCGCGCGAGCCACCGGCCAGCAGGCGCGGACCGAACACATCGAGCGCGGTCAATCGCTCGCTGACATCGACATCGGCGCCGAAGCGATGAGGCACCGGCGCTGCCGCGGGCGCCAGCGTGACCGGATTCACGGCCGAGATGTGCGCGGCCGTCTTGCCCGTCGTGGTCAGCGTGCCGGTGATCGCGAGTCCCGTGGACTGGCCGCCGGTGCTAAGCGTCTCGACGATGTCTTCGCCGGAAATGCCTTCCGAGCCGGCGGTCCATGTCCGTTGCCCGCCAAAGGCGCAGCCGCTGGCGAGGAAGGTGGACAGATACACTTTGCGCGAGGTGACATCGGTGCCTCGGGTCGTGGTGCCGACCACGGCGACGCGGCCGTCGAGCATCGCGGTCACGCCCTGATACTCATCGTTCAGATCATCCACGGCGCCCAGGTAAGTGCCGCACACCAGCACGCCCGTCGCGGTCATGCGGTAAAAGTACGCGCGCTTGTCGACGGTCCAGCTCGTGCCCACCGACGTCGCGCCCACGGCCACGACATTAGGCCCGGTCAAGCCCGGCGAGATCGTCACCGCGCGCAGCCGAACGCCGGCGGAGTTGGTCGTGCGATCGATCACGCGGTCCCAACTCACCATGCCGTCGACGCGCACGCGCGCGATGCGACCCACGGCATGCGTGTGCGTCGGCAGCGTGGTGCTGGGATAGGTTTCCTCGCCGACGACCATGATCGCCTGGGCCACGCCACCCGAACTGAGCAAGGCCAAGTCATAGCCCGAAGCACGCGACTCGATCCGACTGTTGGGCAACAAGGCGGTCCACAAGGGATTGCCATTGCAGTCGACACGCAGCACGTAGATTCGTTGGGGACTGCCTTGCGCGGAACCGGTGATCGCAAAGCCTTCGGCCATCGAACTGCTGGTCGCGGGCACGACGATCACGGACTCGCCGGTGGAATTGCTGGCGAGGATCGGATAACTGCGGCGCCACACCAGCGCGCCATTGCTGTCGAGCATCGCCATCTCGGCCAAGCGGTCGGGCTTCGAAGTCGACCGCGTGCCAACCATGATCGTGCCGCCTCCGGGAATACAGCCCTCGAAGCGTTTCACGTCGGCGCCACTGTCGGAATCGGTGTTATCGCCGACGAAGGCCTCGTACGTTACCGCCGAGGCCGACGAGGCCGCGAACAAACTTGCCAAAACCCAACACGCGAGCGCGCCCCAACGCCGCAAACCAGATCGCCCTTGCCTGTGCATGATGTTCTCCCAATCCAGCCGTGTCCGCGCGCGACCATTCGCGCGCGCGAGCCGACGCCAAGGCGGCGGCTCTCGTGCACAGCAACGGATCAGAGCCGGATTTGCGACACGCGAATCGCGCGGCCATTCGTGTTCAACGCGTGAACAGCCACGCCCGCGCGAGCCACGCGCGACGCCGGGCGAGCCCGGACATCGCGCGCGATCCCGCGCTCGCGTATCCGACCGCCCCGCGATCAGCCGCCCGCCGGCAGACAGCAATGACTGCCGCTGCGATCGTTCTCGAACACCGTGACCGCGACGTCTTCGCCCAGCGGCACTTCCAAAGGCACGTCGAAGTAGGCCACGGCGTCATAGTTCGGCACCGTGGAATCCAACGACAGGTCGACCGAACAGCTCGTGGCGAAGCTGGTGTTGGTGCCAACCAAGTACAGATTCGATGCGTTGGGCATGCCGGCCTCGATGCGCGTGCCAGCGGCCAGCAATCGCGGGCCCGACACATCGAGACCGCGCAGGCGCTCGCGCGCGGGATCGAGCGCGCCGAATCGTTGCGGCGTGGGCGCGGCCGCGGGCGCCAGCGTGAACATATTGACCGCCGCGACGTGTCCCGTGGTCGCGCCGCCTGCATCGACCAAGGTGCCGGTGATGGCGATCCCGTTGGGCAAGCCACCGGCGTCGAGGGTCTGCGCGATATCCTCGCCGGTAATGCCCTCGGCGCCCGCCGACCAAGTGCGGTTGACGCTCAGCACGCAACTGTTGGCATTGACCAGACTCAACAACACCCGACGCGAAGTCGCGGCGCTGCCCTGAGTCACGCCGACCAGGGCCACGCGGCCGCCGCCGATCGGGGCCATTCCCAGGTAATCGTCGTTGGTCGCATCCACGCGTCCGAAGTAGGTGCCACAGAACGGAACCGGCACCGCCTCGGGCGTGATGCGATACACGAACCCGCGCCGATCACTCGACCACGTCGACCCGACCGCGGTCGAGCCGGCGGTGATGATGTCCATATGATCCAGATTCGGCGCCATCGCCACGGCGCGCAGCCGAATGCCGACCGAATCATCGCTACGGTCCAAGGCGCGGTCCCAGACCACGGTACCGTTGGGATCCAAGCGCGCGATGCGACCATAGGACCGCTTGATCGTCGGATCGTTCGGATCGTCATAGGTCTCGTCGCCGACGACGATGATGCCCTGCGCCGGGCCGAAACCCAGGTCCAACAACATCAGATCGAAGCCCGCGCCACGCCCCGCGACGGCGCGATTGCCCAGAACCTTCGACCACAGCACCTTGCCCTTGCAGTCGATCCGCAGCACATAGGCGCGTTGCTTGACCGCGTCGGCGATGCCGGTGATCGCGAAGCCCTCGGGCAAGTCCACCGTCGCGGGCACGTGGATGATGGCCTCGCCCGTGGTGCTGGCGCCGTTGTCGACTTGATAGTCGCGTCGCCACACCACCGAGCCCACCGCATTGGCCATGACGATCTCGGCCACGCGCGCGGCCGTGATGCCACGCGATCGCGTGCCCACGATGACGCTGCCACCGCCCTGGATGCAGCCGTCGAAATGCTTGACGTCATTGCCCGTGTCCAAGTCGTCGAGGGCGCCGATGGAACTCTCGTAACTGATGGCCGAGGCCGTCGGCACGGCCGTCACGCTGGCCACGCCGAGCAAGACCCCCGCGACCGCGCGATAAAACCGCGAACCCCACTGTTCCTGCATGATCTGCTCCCGAGCCTGACAAGGGCACGCGCGACGATTCGCGCGCGCGCGTCGATGCCGCGACATCGGCGCTACAGGGAACTCACGGATGAGGGCGGCCTTTGCGACACGAGCCGAAGCATTCATCGAGAACGAAGTCCCGCGCGCGCCGCGACATCGTCGCGATAAGCCACGCTGATCACGACAGCCGCGCTGAACTCGACGTCCGTTGGGCGATCTGTTCACCGCGTGAACTGAGCCGCAGTTCCCACTCTCGCCGCGGCCGCGGCGCTTAACTGCGCGTGGGTGGTAAGCGCGATCGGGTCGACGCCATGGGGTGGCGCGACACCGTTCGTGCCACATGTGGGAGTTCATCGATGTCACGCAATACGAAACGCAACGCCAGGCGACAGGGCAGGGGAGTGCTCACGTTCGCCATCACGGTCGGTGCCTTGCTGGGGCTGGGCACCGCGCACGCCGCGAACGATCGCGCGGTCGCGCCGATGACGATCGAGGCGATGCAAGTGCTCGGCGACGGTCACGGCTGGGTCGCCGATGGCGCGCATCTGCTCGTCACCGCCGATGCCGGCGCGAGCTGGCGCGAGATCACGCCCAAGGCCGACGATACGCAGCAACTACGCGCGATCGAGTTCCTCGATGCCAACACCGCTTGGGTCGTGGTCGAGCGCGCGGGCGCGGTCGAAGTCGCGGTCACGCGCGACGGCGGCGGCGCCTGGACGCGCCATGCCTTGCCGATCGCGACCACGGGCGAAGTGGTGCCGCAAGCGCTCGAGTTCAGCGATGACCAGCACGGTTGGTTGATGCTGCGCGCGGCGGGCAGCGCCAATTTCAGTCATGGCCAACTGTTGCGCACGCGCGATGGCGGCGCGAGCTGGCAAGCTCTGCCGACGCCGCCGATCGCGGGCGAGCTGCGCTTCACCAGCGCCACGCAAGGCTGGCTCGTCGGTGGCGTCGAAGGCGAGGCGCTGTATCGCACGCGCGATGGGGGACGCAGTTGGCAGCGCCTGTATCTCGGCGATCACATCGCCGGCGATGCCGCGACGCAGCCGCGCTATCTCGCGCCGACATTCCGCGATGCCAAGCACGGGCGCGTGCCGGTGCTGTTCAGCGCGCCGGAACGTTCCGAACTCGCGTTCTTCGACACCAGCGATGGTGGCAAGCAATGGACCTTGAGTCAGACCGTCGCGCTCGACGGCGATGCCGCGACCGCCGGCGGCATCAACGTCGCGTTGCTCGATGACGCGTCAGCGCTAGTGGCACCGCGTTCGCGCGACGGCGTGCGCGTCGCCGCCAAGGCCGCGCGCGTGGCCAGCGAGCGTCTGACCGGCGCCTTGCGCGCGGACGAAGCGATCACGCAGCTGTCCTTCGCCGACGCCAACACGGGCTGGACCCTGGTCAGCGGCGGTCGCTGCGCGGGCGTCAAGCAAGCGTGCGAACAGACCACGCGCTTGCTGCTCACCCGCGGCGATGGCGCGGTGCTGGGCGAAGTCACGCCGCTCGTCGAACGCGCCGACGAGGCGCAGGCGAAGATCGTGGTGATCAACTCCGGCAAGGGCTTCGACAAATGCGCCGCCGGCACGGTCAGTCAGATGCAGGCGTGGTGGACCAACACGCCCTGGGCCTGGGCCAATATCTACATCGGTGGCAGCAATCGCGGTTGCTCGCAGGGCAATCTCACGTCGAGCTGGGTGACGTCGATCCTCAATCAGGGCTGGCGCTTGGTGCCGACCTGGGTCGGACCGCAAGCCCCGGGCAGCGTATGCACGGGCTGCTCGAAGATGAGTTCGAGCACCGCCACCGCGCGCAGCCAAGGCATCGCCGAAGCCAATGCCGCGTCCGATCGCGCGGCCGCGCTGGGCCTCAACCCGCAGACCATCATCTACTACGACATGGAACGCTACGACCCGACCAGCAACGCGGCCGCGCGCGCCTTCGTCAACGGCTGGGTCGAGCGCATGCATCAGCGCGGCAATCGCGCGGGCGTGTATGGGTCGCCGGCCAATGCCTCGGCCGATTGGGCCGGCATCGCCAATCCACCCGATGCCGTGTGGCTGGCCGCGTGGAACGGCAATACCAGCGTGTTTGGCATCAGCGGCATTTCCGATTCGCTGTGGAAGAACCATCAGCGCCTGCACCAGTACCGTGGCGATCACAACGAGACTTGGGGCGGCGTGACCTTCAACATCGACAGCAACAGCGCCGACGGCCCGGTCGCGGATCGCTGATCGGTCGTGTCATCGGCCCCGCGTGACGCGGGGGAATCCACGGCGGCGGGCGCGAGCTCGCCGCCGTTTTTCGTTTGCCCTCCGGTCACGCGCGCCGCGCCGCGACGACAGCGCGCTTCACAATGTTCTTCACGAAGATCATGGCCGGATGAAATCCCCCGCGATTTCTTCCCAAACCGCCCGTGGCGTGCCCAGCGCGACACCGGAATTCGCTCGTGCCCGCGAACGACGCTCACTAGCGTGATCAGGCCCCGACTGCTCGGGGCTTGGATCAACAAAGGGAGTTGTCATCATGAATCTGTTCACGAGACCGTGGCGGTGGGGGCTGGGTCTGTGTCTGGGCGTACTGTTGGCGCCGACCGTGTTGGCGCAGGCGGGTGACGCGGCGCCAAGCCTGCTCAGTTGGGATGACGTCGGCGACCTCGATCGCGAGCAAGCGCGTCTGTTCGAATCGCTCGGCCACCTGCCGGAAAACACCGAAGTGCGCCTGGGCAAGCTCGGCGTCGATCTGAGCCGCGCCGAGGCGCTGGAATTGAATCTGTTCCGCGACGCCGACATCGTGGTCACGCGCGACTCGCTCGAGATCACGCCCGAAGGCCGCGTCACCTGGATCGGCTCGGTGCGCGGCGAAGCGAGCCGCGCCATCTTGGTCGCCCATGGTGACGCGGTCAGCGGCCACGTCTTCATCAACCGTCATCAAGAGGTCGAGGGCCTGCCCGGCCTCGATGAAGAAGACGGCGATCCCGCGCCTTACGGCGATCTGTCCAATCAAGTCTTCGCCATCGACGCCTTGGGTGGCGGCGTGCACATCGTGCGGCGCATCGATCAGGCCGTGCTCGATCGCAATGACTGCGCCACCGACCCCAAGCAAGGCGGCGGCATCATCGATAAGGCGATCTCGCGCTCGCTCGGCGATCCGGCGCCATCGACCCTGATCTCGCCGATCCCCACCAGCGACGAGATCGGCGCCTTCGCCGCCGTCATCGACAAGGCCGTGGCCGCCAAGGCCTCGCCTTGCGTGACCAATGTGCTGGTGGTGTACACGCCCGCCGCGCAAGCCGCGCACGGCAATATCCCGCTGCTCGCGCAGCAGGCCGTGGCTCAGGCGAATCAGGCGTACGCCAACAGTCAGGTCAACAATCTGTACTTGAACCTGGTCGACGCGCGCCAAGTCGCCTACACCGAAACCAACACCATGACCGGCAGCCAGACCACCGATCTGGCGCGACTGGCGGGCAATGGCGACGGCTTCATGGACATCGTCCACACCTGGCGCAACGATCTCGGCGCCGACGTCGTGGTGCTGATGACCAATTCGCTGCCCACCGGCATCGGCGGCCAGGCCAATGCCATCCTGGCCAGCACCAACTCGGCCTTCGCCGTGGTGTTGTGGAACTCGGCCACGTCCAACTACGTGTTCGCCCACGAAGTCGGTCATCTGCAGGGCGCGCGCCACAATCCGGAAGTCGATCCAACCACCACGCCGTTCGCGCACGGTCACGGCACGCGTCGTCCGCTGTGGAACTTCCGCACGATCATGTCCTACGACTGCGGCGGCAATGGCTGTCCGCGCATCAACAACTTTTCCAACCCCGACGTGAAGCACAACGGCCGCAAGACCGGCGACAACAGCGATCGCAACAACGCGCGCGTTCTGCGCGACACGAGTTGTCAGATCGCGGCGCTGATGGGTCCGGCGACGCTCGGCTGGAGTTACCTCTGGGGTAATGGCGGCAACAACGCGCTCAGCGGCTGGATGATGAACAGCGCCGACCGCTATGCCGTGGGTGATTTCAACGGCGATGGTACCGACGAGTTGTTCATCGCCAGCCCCGCCTCGCACTGGGCCGCGATCCAGCGCTTCAACGGCGGCGGCTGGACCACGCTGTGGTCGAACGGCGGCAGCAACTTCGTCGACTGGTGGAATCTCGGCCCGGTCGATCGCTTCGTCGCTGGCGATTTCATTCCCGGCAATGGTCGCGATGAACTGCTGGGCATCAGCGCCGCCTGGGCGCATCTGATGGTCTACAACGGCAGCACCTGGACCACGGTGTGGAGCAACATGGGCAGCGGCTGGATCGACTGGTGGGCGATCAACACCACCGATCGCTATCTGGCGGGCCGACTCGATACCTCGGTCGCTGGCGAACAACTGATGGCGATCCAACCGGGCTCGGGCTACGCGCACTTGATGCGCTACACCGGCACGGGCTGGAGCACGAGTTACTCCAACCTCGGCAATGGCCAGGTGTTCTGGTGGAACCTCGGTTGGGCCGATCGCTATCTCGTCGGAAACTTCGCCACCGGCTTCGCGGGCGATGAGTGGGACGCGATCAATCCCAACGGCTGGTCGCATACCAACCGCTACACCGGCGGCAACTTCACGTACCTGTGGGGCAACGGCGGCAGCGGCGCGGTGCATTGGTGGATGATCGGCGCCTCCGACAACTACGTCGCGGGCAACTTCATGCACCTCAGCCCGCAGGACGAGATCATCGCCTTCGCGCCCAACAATGGCTGGTCGCAGATGATCAACTACAACGGCGCCGCGTGGCAGTTCCAGTGGGGCAATCTCGGCGGCTGGAACGTCGGCTGGTGGTACATCAACCCGGGCGATCGTTGCCTGGCCGGTGACTTCGCCACCGCCGATGGCTGGGATGAACTGCTGTGCATCCAGCCGGGCAATGGTTGGGCGCAATTGCAGCGTTACTTGCCGTAAGGGTGAACACGACACCGGCGCGCTTGGCGCGCCGGTGTCACGGTGCCGCGATCAAGGTGCCTTGGTGATAGACGATGCGCCAGCGGCCTTCGTGGCGACGCCAGATGGTCGATCGTCGCGACAGGCGCTCGCCTTGCGCTAGTCGATAGGTCACCAGATACGTGTCGTCGCCCAAGGCACGACACGCGAAGTCACTCACCTGCAGATCCTCGTGCACGGGCGCGGCATGGCGCGCCACCAACGTGTCGAGCACGAAGGCCCGGTCATAGCATTGGCCCGATGCGCCGACTTCCCAGAAGTCTGGCTCGACCATGGCCTCGAAATCCTCGCGCCGCGTGCCCCATTCGGGGCGATGGAAGATCGGTTCGCGTGCGCGCAGGGCGTCGCGGATCGCGTCAAGCGTCGTGTCGTCGGTCGAGGTCATCGCATCGCATCCCATCGAGCAAGCTCGCAGGATAGGCGCGCGCGCGATCGCACGCATCTAACGAATGGCGGAAACGCGCGCGTCGCGCGTCAGCTCACACCGCGCACAGCAGCAGCGCGCGCACCAGCTGCGTGGTCTGCTCGCGATCGCGCGCGTCGACGGTGAAGATCGGCACGCGGTCGCCCAGGCCGCGGATGGCGTCGCGCACCGCGGTCACGTCGAACCGCGACAGGCGCTCGGTGTGGGTGACGCCGATGGCCAGCGGCAGGGACTCGTCGATCTCGCGCAGCGCGCGCACCCAGTTCGCGGCATGGCGCGCCACGGCGGCGTCCGTGCCATCGAGCAGCACGATCACGCCGATGGCGCCGCGGACCACGATGGCGCGCATGTAGGCGAAGTGATCCTGACCCGGCAGGCCGTACAGAAACAGCGGCGTGCCATCGTCGAGCGCGACCGTGGCGAAATCCAATGCCACCGTGGTCGTGGTCTTGTCGCCCATCGCGCCATCGCTCAAGGGCATCTCGGTCGACACGGGTTCGCTGTCGGCCAAGGTGCGAATGGCCGTGGTCTTGCCCGCGCCCACGGGTCCGCCGAAGACGACCTTGGCGATGTCGTCGTTCACGCGTGAGCTCCCATCGGCATCCTTGCCATGGCGTGTTTCATCCCGAAGCGTTGGCCACGGCGCGGCCGATGCCGAAGTGACGCGCGATCTTCGACAGCAGGCTCGACGCCGGCCGTTCGCGCGCGACGGGCGCCACCGTCTCGACGGCCGCGGACACGGACGCTGGCGCGACGGGCGCGTTCGCATTCGCCTCGCGCAACAACAAGCCCGAGGCGCGAAACGCCCACAAACACGCGTGCACCTCGCTCAAGGGCAATTGCAGATGCTCCGACAACGCGCGCGGCGTGTGCGCGGCGCGCGTCAGCGCATGCGCCACGCGCAAGGCACCGACCAGCACCGGCGCCGCGCCGAGATCGGGCCAATCGCGTAGGCGATACAGACCGTCGGGAAACGGCGGCAATTCCTCGCGCAGCCGCAAGGCGCCGCCGACATAAAACGCGTCGAGGCTGATCGACACGTCGCCAGTCTCGCCCTCGGCCGCTTGCGCCTGCATCTGCCATTGCGCCGTGCCCAGCTGATCTCGCGCGGTCAGCAGGTCCGCGAGGCTGGTCGCGGTCGCGCGACCCGCCGCCGGACTCAGACCAATCGTGCGACCGGCGACCGTGGCGCGCACGTCGATGCCGTACAGCCCTTCCTCGCTGGCCAGCCGCAGCAAGGCATTGGTTTGGCGCATGGCGTCGGTCGCGGCCGGGATGCCCGCGAGCGCGCGCGCATCGACCGGCGGCGCGGACGCGGGCGCGGGGGATTTTTCCGGCAGCAGCGCGCGAATCGCCTGGGCCAGCTGCAGCGCCTCGGCATCGCGCGCGAACGTGCGTCGCGGTTCTCCGCCCTCGTTCGCGGCCAGCGCGATCACCGGCGTGCCGCGCCGATCGGCCAGCGCCATCGCCTGGCGGCCGTAGGCATCGTCGAGGTCGGCGATCAGCACGTCGCAGCGCGTGCCGTCCCATTCGCGCACCACCACCCGCCATTGCTGCGCGGCCAGCAGATGCCCGGCCAAGCGCACCTGCACGAAGGCATGCGGTTCGATCCCGGCGACGGTGACATCGACTTTCATGGCGATACCTCGATCCTGTCGGCAACTGCTGTGGCCACCGCGACCGCGCTCGCACGCGGTCGCGGCGTCATGAGAAATCCAGTGACTTCTCGAACGAGCGCAACTCGTGGCGCGCCATCGCCAGATTCGACTTGGCGCGGTCGAGCACCACGTAGAGAAACAACTTCTGATTCGACTCCAGCGGCCGAATGATGTGGTACTGCTTGGTCAGGCTGATCAGAATGTCCTCGATCGTGTCGTTCAACTTCAGGTTGTTGGCGACCTTGCGCTTGGCCCGCACCACTTCGGCGTTACCGGCGGCGGCCACTTCGAGATTGATGCCCGAGCCGTCGCTTGCCAGCAGCATGCCGCTCTCGGCGTCGACCAGCGCGGCGGCGACATAGCCATCGGTACCGCGCAGACCTTCCAGACTGATCTTGGCCATCTTGACTGCTCCTTGTGTGGCGGTGGTGGATGCCGGCGCGATAAGCGCGCCGAATCAGGCCTGACCCTCGAGCAGGCGCGCAATGGTCGCGGCGCTGTCGAGCGTGTGACGCAAATTCACGGCGATCAGATCCTGCGACGTGCAGCCCACCGACAACGCGAACGCGCGCCGCGCCGTCGGCACGCGCACGATCACGATCGATCCGGCTTCGCTGGCGATCGCGCAGTAGCCACTGGCGCCGCGCAAGGCTTCCTTGGCGAAGGATTCGGACAGGGCCAGCACCGAGCACGTGATCGCGGCGATGCGCGCGGCATCGACATCGGCGCGCGCCGCGTGATGCGCGAAGCCGCGACCATCGACGCGCGAGAGATTGGCGAACACCAAGCCCTCGCATCGATGCGCCAGTGCTTGCAGTTCGTGTTCGCAACCGCGCCGCAGCGCGACGAAGCGGGGATCCACCGCCGCGTCGGCTGCAGGCGCGGTCGCGCCGCTGCTGGCCGTTCGTTCCGACATCACGTCCCCTGTTTGTCTTGCGTCCTGTGCAAGGACACGAACAAGCGCGCGCAACTTCCCCTGTCGCGTAGGAAATCACCAAGCGCCGACCAGTCTCAGCTGCGAGGAGTTACAGGTTCGTGGGCGCCTCGCCGACATCGCGCCTTGCCGCGAGTCGCGCTCAATCTTTCACGATTCGTACCAAGGCCCGCGGACAGTTCGTTGACGTTGTCGATCGCGCGCGATGCCCGAAAGCGGAACGGGTTGGCACTTCGCGCGTCGGCATCACGGCGCGCGCGACGACTTTCGCGCGTGCGAAATTCATCCGTGGCGCACGATCTCGATCGATCTTGCGGAACGCGCGACGCTTCGTGCATCTCGCGCGTCTTGCTCGATCGACAGGGCGATGGCATGCGTCCTCGCGCAGCCTTGCTGTCACCAGCCCCAGCCACTGGATCGCGTCTGAAACCCGGTTACGCCCCGCGCAAGATGCAAGTATTTCGCCGCACTTTCGGGCGATTTGCGCGAACTGCTAGACTGCGCCCGCCGTCGATCGAGGAGCAGGGGCCCGATCGCAGGCACCGGCCGCTTTCGGGCGGCATTGCCCCGCGTGGTTGGCCGTCTTTCGGGCGGTGCTAAGTCATGCATTCTCCGTTCACTATGTCCAGCGCGCCGCGCGTGCTCGTGCTCGTCGGCACGCGGCCGGAATGCCTGAAGTTGATCCCGCTGATCCGCGCCTTGCGCGATCAAGGGCACTGTCAGGTCGCGGTGGTGTCCAGCGGTCAGCACGCCGACATGGTCGCGCGCACGCTGGCCCAGTTCGGCATGGCCGCCGATATCGAAATCATGTCGGCGCCACCGCGCGTGAGTCTTTCGCACGCCGTGCGCCATCTGCGCGATGGTGCGCGTCGCGTCATCACCGAGTGGCGCGCGGACGCGGTCGTGGTGCAGGGCGATACCTCGACGGCTTACGCCGGCGCCTTGGCCGCGCGCGCGGCGCGCGTGCCGCTGGCGCACGTGGAAGCGGGGCTGCGCACCGATCATCCGTGGCGACCGTTTCCGGAAGAACTCTTTCGTCGCCGCATCGCGCCGTTGGCCGATTGGCATTTCGCGCCGACCGAACGCGCGCGCGCCAACTTGCTGGCCGAGGGCGCGCGGCACGAGCGCGTGTGGCGCGTCGGCAATACCGGCATCGACTTGCTGCGTCTGGTGCTGGCCGATCGCGACCGCGGTCGCGCCGAGGCACCGGCATGGCGCGAGCACTTCGCGCGCTTGATCACGCTCACTCTGCATCGCCGCGAAAACTACGGCCGACGCCTCGACGTCGTAGTCGACGCCGTACGCGAACTGCTGCACGCGCGCCCGGATCTGGGCGTGGTCTGTCCGCTGCATCCCAATCCCGCCGTCGCCACGCGGCTGCGGCGATTGTTGGGCGATGAGCCGCGCGTCATCTTGACCGAGGCCTTGCCCTATCGTCCCTTCGTCGCCTTGCTCGCGGATTCGGCGTTGGTGATCACCGACTCCGGCGGCATCCAGGAAGAAGCGCCGTATCTCGGCGTGCCGGTCTTGGTGGCGCGCGAGAACACCGAGCGACCCGAGAGCGCCGAATGCGGCACCGCGCGCCTGGTGCCGGTCGATGCCGCGCGCATCGCGCAGGTCGCCGGCGAGATGCTCGACGCGCCGCGCCCGACCGCCATCCCCTTCGACGAACACGCGCCTTATGGCGATGGCCATGCGGGCGCGCGCATCGCGCAAACCTTGGCCGAGGTGCTCGATGCGACTCAACACGCCGCGCTCGCGCCCGCTTGGGGGGCTCATGCCTGAAGCATCGCGTCGCGCCGCCGCGCGGCTGCGCGCCTGGTTGTTGAGCGATCACGTCCAGATCGCCGAAGGCCCGCAGGCCGGCGGCGTGGTCGGCGCGCTCGACGCGCAAGGTCGCGCGCAGTACGTCTACGCCGAAATCACCGGCTACTACCTGCATTGGCTCGCGGGTCTCGACATCGACGATCCGCGTCGCCGCGCGCGCGCCGAAGCCGCGCTCGCGTGGGCGCAACGGCAGTTCGCCGGCGACGCCGCGCCCGCGACGCGCCTCTATCTCGACGCGGCTCCCGACGACTGGCGCAATCGCGCGCGTTTCTTCTTCGACGACGCCATGCTGGTCGGCGGACTCGCGGCCGCCACGCGTCATGGCCTGATCGCGCCGCCCACGGCCTTGCTGCAACGTCTGTATGACGAGCTCGCGCGTTTCGTCGAACACGATCAGGTGCGCGCGGTGCGTCGACTCGCCGACGATGTCGTGCTGCCCGATCGCTGGTCGACGCGCGAGGATCGGTTTCTGGTGAAAGCCACCACGCGCGTGCTCAGCGCGGCGGAATGGCTGCCATTACCCACGGCCCTCGCCAAGGCTTGCGAGCGTCTGCAACGCGAGCGTGTGATGGAAGCCGATGACGCGCCCGTGGAGATGCTGCATCCGACGCTGTACTACCTCGAGGGCGTGGTGGCGGTTGAAAGCGTCTTCGCGCAGCTCGCTCATGACCTGCTCATGCGCATCATCGCCTTGACTCGCGCCGATGGCTCCCTGCCCGAATCGCCCGAATCCCCCGATGTGCCGCGCACCGACATCATTGCCCAAGCCCTCCGTCTGGGAATCTACGTGCGCGCGCGCGGCGTCCCAGGCCCGCACGAGGATGCCACGCTAGATCGACTGGCCGCGCAACTGATCGCGCGCATCGACGACGACGGCGCGATCGCCTTCCGACCCGATGTCGAGACCCCGCAACGCAATGTCTGGTGCGCGATGTTCGCCGAGCAAGCCTTGCGCTGGCACGCGGCCTGGCGCGCCGACGCGCGCTTTCTGCCGGACCCGCGCGATCTCGTATGAGCGACGACGCGCAACGACCATCCTGGCTCACGCGGCTGCGCTTCGTGCCGCATCTGGTGGCCTTGTACGCCGCGTCGATTCTCGCGCGTCGCGGCGGCGCCGCGTGGCCGCGCCGCGCGCGCGATGAACTCGGCGCGCGCGGCGTCGCGATCCTGATTCCCGAACGCGGCACGCCGGACCTGCTGGCCGAAACCCTCGCGGCCGCGCGCGCCGCGCTGGCGCGCATCGACGAACCGGGCGAGATTGTCGTCGTCGTCAACGGCGCGCCGCGCGGCGACTACGCCGACCTGCAACGCGACTATCCGGAAGTCTGCTGGCTGCACAGCGACCAACCGCTGGGCTTCAACGGCGCCGTGCTCAAGGGCCTGGGCGCGGTCACGCAGCCGTGGACGTATCTATTGAACAGCGACATGCGCCTGCACGAAGACGCGCTGCGCGAACTGCTGCCCTATCGCCAGGCGCGCGTGTTCGCCTTGACCTCGCAGATCTTCTTCGCCGATCCAAACGCGCGCCGCGAGGAAACCGGCTGGAGCGATTACCACTACGACCCGCAATTGCCCCACGTCTACGAACGCGAACCCGAAGGCCACGATCTCGCGCGCGGCACGCTCTATCCCGGTGGTGGCTGCTCGCTGTGTCGCACCGACGTATTGCGTCGTTATGTTCGCGACTCGCAGGTCTACACGCCGTTCTATTGGGAAGACGCCGAATGGGGCGTGCGCGCGTGGAGCGAGGGCTTCGAAGTGCTGTTCTGCCCGCGCTCGTGCGCCACGCATCGGCATCGCGGCACGGTCAAGCGTTACTACGCGCCCGAGGAAGTGGCGCGCGTCGTGCGGCGCAATGCGCTGCAGTTCGATCTGCGTCTGGGCTGGACGGCGTTGTCGCCGCGGCATTTGATCGGACTGATTTGTCGCGAACCGGCGGCAACGCGACACGAGCTGGCCTCGTGGTCGGTGGTGCGCGGCGCCTTCGCGCGCCGGCTCGAGGCGCGACGCGCGCAACGGCGCGGGCTGGACTTTTCGATCCTCGCGCCGTGGAAGTTCTATCCCAAGCCGCGCGCCGAAGGCCCACGGCCACGCGTGCTGCTGGTCACGCCCTTCGCGCTGTTTCCGCCCGCGCACGGTGGCGCGCGGCGGGTCACCGAATGGCTGCGTCGTCTGTCCGAGCGCGTCGATTTCATCTTGCTCGGCGACGAACGCTCGCTCTACGACGCGCGTTCGCGCGAGTGGTTCGACTGCTTTCGCGCCGTGCATCTGGTCGAAGGCCGCGGCGAACGGCCGGACGACGCGCCGCAGGATCTGCTCACGCGCATCGCGCGCCACGCGCATCCGAAGTTGCGCGCCGAGTTGCGGCGCTTGATCGCGGTTTATCGCCCAGACGTGGTGCAGATCGAATTCATGGAACTGGCCGGCTTGATCGACGAGCGCCAGGCCGAGGAGCGCTGGTTGCTGTCGCTGCACGACGTGTATCTCGACGGCGGCGCGCACGATGCGCCGCAACGCGAGCTGATCTCGCGCTTCGACGCCGTGACCGTGTGCTCGACCGAAGATCAGGCCCTGCTGAATCTGCCGACGGCGCGCCTCGTGCCCAATGGCGCCACCGATCGCCTCGCAACTTACGCGCCCTCGGGTGAAGACGAGATCTTGTTCATGGGGCCGTTTCGTTACGCGCCCAATCGCGACGGCATCCGCGCCTTCCTCGAACGCGCCTGGCCGCGGCTGCGCGCGAGGTTTCCGAAACTGCGCCTGCGCATCCTCGGCGGCGAATCGGCCGCGCGCGATGTCGCCGATCCCTTGTTCCGACAAGACGGCGTGGACCTGGTGATGACCTTCGTCGACCCCACGCCCTTGCTCGCGCGCGCGGCCTTGACCATCAATCCGCAGCGCGAGATTCGCGGCTCGGCGCTCAAGGTCATCGAGTCCTTGCTCGCCGGTCGCGCGTGCGTGACCACGCGCGATGGCGCGCGCGGCTTCGTCGACGCGGATCTCGATGGACTCGTCATCACCGACGACATCGATGCGCTCGGCGACGCGGTCGCCGCCTTGCTCGCCGATCCCGCGCGCCGTCACGCGCTGGAGCGCGCCGATGCCGCGCGCATCGCGCCTTTCACTTGGGACGGCGTGGCGGATCGGCAATGGCAGTGCTATCAGGAGCTGCGCGGCGCGCGGTGACGCGCGCCACGCCGAGCACTTCGCGCATGACGTGGTCCTACGATCTCATCGCCGATGTCTACGCCACCGACATGGGCCAGTCCATGGCCTTCGACGATGGCGCGTATTACCTCGACCTGTGTCGCGCGCATCCCGGCCGCGTGCTCGAACTCGGCTGCGGGACGGGTCGCATTCTGCTGCGGCTGCTCGCAGCGGGCGTTGACGTCATCGGTCTGGATCGTTCGCTGCCGATGCTGCAGCGGCTGCGTCACGACGCGGCCGCGCGAGGACTGACATCGCCGTCGGTGGTGCAAGGCGATCTCGCGGCCTTGCCTTTACGCGGCGCGTTCACCGCGGTGTTCGCGCCGTACTCGCTGGTGACCTATCTCACCGCGCCACCAGCGCTCGCGCGCTTTCTGCGCACGGCGGGTGAACGGCTCGCGCCCGAGGGCGTGCTCGCCATCGACGCCTTCATTCCGCGCGATGTCACCGCCTTCGACGATCTCCGTCTCGACTATCGCCGCCCGCACGGCGCGGGTGAACTCGAGCGCCACAAGCGCATCGCCTGCGGCGACGACGGCACGCACACGATCGAGCGTCGCTATCGCGTGCTCGACCACCAAGGCCAGATCACGCGTGAATGGATCACGCGTGACACCATTCGCCCTTACGGCGAACAGGCCCTGCGCGAAGCCGCCCAAACCGCCGGCCTGCGCGTGATCCAGGCCGATCTCGACTATCGCCAGCCCAGCGCGCGGGCCGCGCAATTCCTGACCTTGGTCCTGGCCCGCGCTTGAGCGGCGCGACCCCGGCGACACCTCGCGCTGGCGTCCCCGCCACCGGAGCGGCGCAAACCGGCCACGAAGTCCGTTCTCTCGAAAAGACAGACTCGCATTGCCGCGTGCCGCGGTAATCGAACTCGGTTTGGCCGGGGCGCGACCACAAGGGTCCGACTTGGCCGGATGGCCAGTGGGGCGGCACGTGGTGAAGCAGTCGACGAGCGATCCGGCGGGGGCCCGATCGTTCGTTCCGCCCAGGTCGTCGCGGCGACGCGGCGATCGCGCCTTGTATCCATGGACCAGGAGTTGTCATGTCGCTCAATCGCATCAGCGGTCGCGTCATCGTGCGCGAAACCGCCGTCGGTATTCCCGATTTGCTGGTGATCCTCCACGATGTCGATCCCGGCACCGTGCCCGAAGAAAACCTTGGCACCGCGGCCCCCATCGGCATCGCCCCCACCGCCGCCGCCAACACCGGCGTTGGCGATCGCATCGGTTCGCGCCTGACCGATGGCAACGGTCGCTTCGAGATCAGTTACGAAGACGACGAGTTTCGCATCCGCAATCCCGACGAGAAGCGGCCCGATCTGTGGCTGGTCGTCGCCGGGCCCGAGGAATCCGGCGCCAACACCGCCACGCGCGTGCTGTTCTCGGCCACCGAGATTCGCCAGAACGCCGGCCGCAACGAGGAATATCTGATCCGCGTCTCCGTCGACGCGTTGACCAAGGCGGGCATTCCCGTGCCGCTCGATCCGGCGGTGGCGAAGGAGCAGACGCAGACCGTGATCGGCCGCATGGATCAGGCCGTGAGCTATCGCGCCGATCTCGATTCGGAAACGCGCAAGCTCGCCGCGCGCCACGTCGCCATCGCGCGCGAACAGTCGGCGCAGACCGAGCGCGTGCTGCACACGCGCCTGATCGAATCGCTCACCGGCTACACCGCCGCCGAGGCCGATCGCCTCAACATCGTCATGCCCGGCGCCAAGCCCGAGCCCGTGGTCTGGAACGCGGTCAACGTCAGCATCGACAACGTGGTCAACAAGAAGCCCGCGCAGGTGAGCTATCTCGTGCTCGACCCCGCCGACGCCGAGCGCTTTCGCGACGGCAACGGCGGCTGGCGCCAGGACGTGCCGGCCGATGAGATCGAGCCGTTGATCTACCGCGCCGCGCGCGAGACCGATCGCCCGAGTTTTCTGCTGCGCACCGATCCCGCCTTGGCGGCCTGCCGCGAGAACAACGCCGCCGATCCCTTCGCGCCCGTCGAAGACGACGACACCGATCCCGCCACGCCGCCACCGCCGACCGGCGATACGCCCGTCACGCCACAAGACCTGCCGCGTTTCATCGGCAAGCTGATCAACGCGGTGATGGCGCCCGAACAAGCCGCGTTGTTCGCCGACCCGCGCCGACCCGACGCGACGGACGTTCAGGCCAGCATTCAAAACTTGCAATTGCGCTCGGGTCCGGCGGACGTCGCGTCGTTCCATGATTTCTATCAACTGCAGATCGCTTTTGACTACGTGTGGCAGCAGGCCATCGACGACGGCGCGATCGAAACCGGCAAGGCTCTGTGCCGCACCCTGATCGAACAAGGCGGCGATCCGCTGCCCGCGCTCGCCGAAGGCGAACCGCTGCGCGCGCTGCGCGAGGAAGTGCGTCACGTCAACACCGCCAAATCGCTGCTGCAATCGGCCGGCATCGATTTTCGCGGGGGCAGCACGCCACAGCCTTCGGCCAACAACATCCTGGCCCGGCCCGCGATCATCCGTGGCCCGTGGTTCGACAACATCAGTCAGCACATGCCCACGACCGTGCTCGAGCCCATTCGTCCGCGCCAGCCGCACGAGCTGCTGGACGAACTCGATCACATGCTGTCCGAGCGCTACAAGTTCGAAGTCTTCGCGCCCAACAGCACCAACTTCGGCCTGATGGTCACCTATCGCCAGAAGTGGCAGCCGCTGACCTACCAAGTGGGCGAGCTGGTGAAATCGCTCACGCTGGCGCCCAAGGAAACGCGCAAGATCACCAGCCGTCGCGTGCTGCGCAAGGAACGCTCGGTCAAGGAACTCGAAGAGAACCAGCGCATGCGCCGCGACGAGACCTCGGACACCATGCGTGACGAGGCCGAGATCGTCGCCAAGGCCCAGAACAAGACCAATTTCAATCTCACCGCCAAGGGTTCCTACGACATCGGCATCGCCGATGGCGACAGCACGACCTCATTCACGCGCGACGCCGAATCGAGCTCATCCGAGGTCAAGAAGGCCTTCCGCGAAGCCGTGCTCAAAGCCGCGCAGGAGTTCAAGAACGAACGCAAGCTCGAAGTTGAGACCAAGACCTCGAGCGAGGAAGAAAACACCGAAGTGACCGAGATCGTCAATCCCAATGACGAACTCACCGTCACCTATCTCTTCTACGAACTGCAGCGCCGCTATCAGGTGTCCGAAGCCATTCACCGCTTGAGCCCGGTGGTGATGGTGGCGATGGAAGTGCCCAACCCCAACCGCGCCGCCATCGACAAGGTGCTGCTAGCGCACGCCTGGATCATCAATCGCGTGCTGCTCGATGACCGCTATCGCGCCGCGCTCGACTACTTGACCACGCGCATCGTCGGCGACGAACTGGCGCTGCGCGAACTCGCGGCCAATGTCACGCGCGTGCGCCAGATGCTCGATGACATGAAGAACATGCACAAGCATGTCGAGGCCGTGCTGCGCGCGCGCGAGGAATCGCTCACCGCCGCGATCGAGAAGCGCGCCAAGGCCGTTGGCGCCGAGGGTACCGAGGGCTTCGGCGAAAAGGCCTGGGAAAGCGTGTTCGGTTCCGGCGACGGCGAGGATCTGGAAGCCGCGCGCATCCGCGAGGACGCGGCCAAGGAAGCCTACGAACGTTCCGTGCGCGAGGAGAAAGACCTGCGCATGCGCCTCGATGCCGAAACCGCCGCGCTCAACACCGTCACCGAGCAGTACGCCAAGGCCTATGCCGATCACGCCAATCGCCTGCTCGAAGTCGCGGGCCTGCGCGTGCACTTCAAGGAGAACGTGCTCTATTACATGCAGGCGATCTGGAGTTACACCTTCCAGGATCAAATCTTCTTCGCCCTGTCCAAGGTCAAAGTGCCGCGCCTGGCCGCGCGCAAGAAAATCTACGACCTGTCCGAACCCGCCAATATTCCGCTGGGCGTGGTCAAGAAGCCGGGCCAGATCGTGATCCAAGTCGAAGCCGAAGTGCAGCTGCAATCCGGCCTCGATCCGTCGCGCGACGTGGTCACGCTGGCCGAAGTCGCCGATCTCGATCGGCCGCTGGGCTTCAAGGGCAACTACATGATCTTTCCGCTCAAGCAATCCAATGCGCTGACGGACTTCATGATGCTGCCCTATCTCGATGCCGCGCTGGGCCTGCGCGACCCCGATGATCTGGGCAGCTGGACGCCGGAAGACTTCGCCCGCTACGCGCGTTGCGTGCTCAAGAAACTGCGCGATGAACTCTCGCCCGCCGATCTCGCCCTGCTCGAGGACGAACTGCGCGAGCAGTATCGGCGCATCGTCAGCAATCCGCGCATGGCGCGCGACGAGGTCATCGTGCCGACGAAATCGCTGTACATCGAAGCGTTGCCGGGCGCGCATCCGCTGCTCGAGGATTTCAAGCTCGCCCACCGTCTGATTGACGTCAAGCGCGCCCAGGGCGAGACGCGACGCATCGAACTGGAGAATCTGCGCTACGCCGCGCGCATTCTCGCCGACGAGCTCGAGGATCCGGAGATCGACAAGAAGGTGCTGATCGAGGGCGGCGCCAACCCCGTGGTCGAGACCTGAGGTCCGGTCATGGCCAACCCCCAAGTGCAGCGCGACTTCGTCGCGCTGCTTCAAGCCTTCATGGCCGATGACAAGGCGCGGGCGAAGTTCGATGCCTTTCTCGACAAGACGCGCGGACCGGATTTGGTCGACTGCGTGGCCACGTTCTTCGTCGAGGCCAAGAACTACGCGGCCAGCAATGGCAAGCTGGCCATGGTGTTCACGAGCGTGGTCAAGGCGGCCTTGCGCAAGACCGATCAATACATCGCCTTGCGCGTCGAGGTGCTCACCGCGCGCAAGGACACCGAGTGGTATCGGTACTATCAGACGCTCGATGCCCAACAGCGCAAGACCGTGCAGTCGGCGATCAGCAGCGGCAAAGCCCGGATGTCGCGGAGCGAAGCGAAGTACCTCAAGCTCTTCGCCGACTACATGAAGCGCGTCAATCGCACGACCTTCACCGAGTACATCATGGCGCTCGCGGCCTCGCCCTTGAGCGATTGCATGAAGATCTATATCGAGGCCTCGCAAGCCTACGATGATACGAATATCGACTCGTTGACGATCTTCTGGGGCACCCTGTCGCGCGCCTTGGGGATTTGCGACGGCAGCTTCGCCGCGCAGGTCGATGCCAACCGCAAAGTCTCGGGAAGCGTGTGGCAGCGGCGGTACCTGGGATTGGAGGGCTATCAGCGCCTGGAGATTGATCGCCAGATCGCCGAGAAGGCGCACGGCATGACGGCCGATGCCACGACCGCCGCGCGCGACGACGAAGCGGAAGCCAGCCGCGCCCGCACGCCGACGCAGAAGAAGTTCCTGCGCCTGCTCGCCGCCGCGATGGGCGAAAGCGCAACATCGGAGAGACTCCTGCACGCGCTCACCGACTGGCTGACCGCGCTCAAGAACTTTCGCGAGCTGTCCGAATGCATCGAGGCCTACATCGACGCGCCGGCCAAGCTCAGCAACGACAGCGATCGTTCCGTGCAGATTTTCTACGGGTTGGTCTCGCTGGCCATCGCCAAGGGGCCAGTGTATTTCGCGCTGAAGTACCAGGAGCAGATCAAGGCCGCCGGCTCCGTCTGGCAGCAACGGCGCGCGGCGATGAAGGGCTACGAGCTCACCGGCATCGAGACCGAGATCAAGCGCGCCATGACTCGCGTCCGCCTGACCGACTTGTGGCGCATCGCTTACTACCGCGAGCATCGTCGCGATCCCGACGATCGGCGCCTGGTCACCTACGCGCCGGCCTTGCCCGACGACGTCAAGAAATCTCTCGACAGTTTGATCAGCGATGCCGACGTGGCCTGGGGCGCGTCGAGCTACGAGCGCATGAACAAGACCATCGAGCAGTTCGCGGACCTGTTCAAGGCGCAAAGCGATCCGATGATCCTGGTCGCGATGCTGCATCGCATCCGCGACCGCGCGCGACTCGATCAGCTGCTGCGCGATGAGTTGTACTGGTGCGGTCAGCTACACCTCAACGTGTGGCTGATGGCCAGCGGCAAGTTCGCCATGCAGTACAAGAACGGCTTCAGCGACGAGGAGATCAAGCTCCTGGCGCATGGCATCGGCGCGCGCAATCGCTACGTGACCGACTTCGCGCTTCGGCTGCAATACGCCACGGACAAGCGGAGCAATCGCCTCGAGATCGGCGATCTGTGCAAGTCGCATTTGATCCTGCTTATGCTCGCGCGGCAATGGAACATGGCCCTGGTGCCGATGGCCGAGGCCAAGAAGATCCATGACGAGGTCGAAGCCTGGCGCCAGCGCTATCGCGGCAAGGGCGACGACATCGAGATTCCCGTCGCGTCGCGCTTCGATCGCGACGCGCGCGTGCGCGTGGGCGAGACCTTGGGCAATCTGTTCGTGGTCTGGTACCACCGCAAGGACGGCTCGGTGTTCTTGGAGATGAAGGACCTCGAGCGCGTGCTGTTCGAGGTCGACAACTACCATCGCCTGGGTCGGATTCGCGACGACGACAAGACCTATGGCCAGATCTATCGCAACACCGCGCACTTGCTGGTGCTGATTCCCGTCTTCTTCGAGATCATGATGTACCTGCCTGATCTGGTCTCCGGCGGCTTCACCGGATTGGTCAAGAGCATCGTCATCAACTACGCGTCGGAATTCGTGACCGAGCAAGTGGGCGGCGGCACGGGCACCAATCTGGCGGTGTCGACGGTCTTGTCCCTGGCCACCGGCCACGGCAAGGCGCCCGATGCCGACGATGTCGCGCGCGGCTTGGCCACTGACGCCAAGGCCGCCGCGCGCGCCGGCGAGGAACACATCGCCAAGATGGCGACTGTCGCCGACGATGCCTTGAGTCATTCGCTCGCGCGCGCGGGCGGTTCGGCCGATGACGCCCTCCAGCACTTGGGCACGCGCGCCACGGCGTCGGTCGATGATGCCGCCCAACACACTCTGGCGCGTGGCGCCGGTCAGGCCGACAAGGCGGTGACGCACGCGGTCGACGATGTCGGCACGCGCCTGGGCACGCCGCCGCGCGCCGACGTGGTCACGCCGACGGCGCGCGCCACGCCCGCGCCGCAGAAACTCCTCGCGGCGCCGAAGTATCCGCCGAGCGTGCTCGACACGGCCAAGGTCGTGGGCCTCGAACCCGATCAGGTCGCGGCGCTCGCGGGCCTGCTCGGCAAGGACTTCGACGGCGCCGCCATGCGCGAATTCACCACGATCTGGAACCAGGCGCGACGCAACCACCTCGCCGGCATCGAGGACGTGCAGCGCATGTTCGCCAATCGCGCCGCCACGCGCGACATCACCGAACGCGCGCGCGAAGTGTTCGATGGCATCCGTGACGACTTCTGGCAGCTCGTGCGCAATGGCCAGAGCCTGGAGTGTCGCGCCGTGCGCGATCGCATGGCCCAGGCCGGCATGACCTTCCTCGGCGATGCCACGGCGCCGATCGTGACCATGCGCACCTCGCAGGGGTGGTCCAACGTGCAAGTTCACGTCGATCACATCGCCGAACTCGGACAGCAGCCGATGAAGGCCTTCAGCCCCAACAACTTCCGCCTCGCGTTGCGCGACGAGAACGTGATCTTGCTCAATCAGATGCACGCCCAGGACGCCTTCTTGCAGGACGCTCGCCTGCGCGCGGGCAATGGCGCGAGCCGCGCGGCCAAGATGCTCGGCGATCCCAACTACCGGGGCAAGTCGCCCAAGCGCGGGCTTCTGGCCGATCCCAATGCGCCGCAGAACTTTCAGGCGGACATCGATGCCGCGCTCGAGGGCATGATCGAGCGCTTGTAGTTGGAGAGTTTCTTCCAGCGCCGGCCCCGCATCGACGCGACGCCCTCAGCGCCGCGTCAGATGCACATGCAGCTCGCTGGCCACGTTCCAGAAGTGCCGCAGCGCGGACATTTTTTCCTGCGGCGAGCGGTGCTGCCATTCGGGCGTCAGCGCCATGTCGACTTCGAAATCGAAATCGCAGCGAATGCCGTAGTGCGCCACGCCCATGTCGCGACGCGCCTCGGCGTTGTAGTAGTTGAACGAGGTCTCGATCAGCGGCGGCCAGCGATGCGTGGGATCGGCGATGGCGCCGTCGCTGCGCGCGTGCGGCACGATGATCAGCGCGCGACCGCCGGGCTTGAGCACGCGATAGAGCTCGTGCATGAAGGCGATGCGCTGCTGGCCATCGAGGTGCTCGAAGAAATGCGCGCACCGCACTTCGCTCACCGAGCCATCGGCCCAGGGCCAGGGCGTGCGCGTGAGATCCACGATCTGATCGACCGCCGGCGCGGCGACCACATCGACGCCGACAAACCCCGGCGTCTTGAACGTACCGCAGGCCAGTTCGAGTTTGAGTTCGCCGCTCACGCCGTGCTCCCGGATCGCCGCGCGGATTGTGGCAGGGCGCGCGGCGCGTGTCAGTCCGCGCGCGATCGGGCGCGTCGCGGACTCAGACGTCGTCGTCGGTGGCCGTGATCGAATAGCCTTCCCACCGCGCGCCGGTGATGGTCAGGCGGCGCGTGCAGGCCGTGATCTCGCAAGGAAAACCCGCGTCGGCCTGAGTGCCGATCGGATCGCCAGGCTGAGTCGACGAGGCCACCACGAGCGCATACAACCGCGGCCAGGGCGCTTCGTGAAACGCCGCGCCCGGCCACAGCACCATCGGCGCGACGACTGGCGCGCCGTCGAGCCGCAACTGCAAGGACACGCCGCGATCGTGGCGATTGATCACGCCGATCCATTCGTGCTCGCCATGCTCCGCCATCGCGCACACGCGCAAGCTCACGTCGTCGCGCGCCGGGTCGTCTTCGATGACAAAGTTCGTGCCCGCCTGAGTCACGACCACGGGCTCGGTCGCGCGGTTTAGCATCGCGGGGTGCTGGCGATCGCCGCCATAGAATACGGTCAAGGTCGGAACGCGCGGCAGCGCCACGGTCATCGTCTGCCCGGCCGCCAAGTCGATCACGCGCCAGGCGATCGCGCCCATGCCGGGATTGAGCGTAGGCCGCGCGAACAGGGCCAGCAGCACCGGGTCCTGGCTGCGATTGTCGAGGGTCAGCATGCGGGTCGTCTCCGGGCCTGGGGCGCGCTCATGTCGAGGCCTCGCTCGGTGCTTCGTTCGCGGCGTCCGCGCCGTGATGATCGACATTCACGTCGTAGCCGAACCACATCGAACCGCTGATGGTCACCGTGTCGCCGGCATCGACCGAAATCCAAGAATCACGGTTAAGCGGCAACACGCGATCGCCCTTGCGCGCGAAGGACTGCACGAGGGCCAGGTACAGGGACCAGGTCGTGGACTCGATCACCAAGCCACCCGGCCAGACCACGCGGGTGCGCAACATCGTGTCGCCCGACTGCGCGATATCGATCGCGGCGCCGTGACCGTACTCGTTGAACACGCGCAATTCGCCGGCGACCTGACTGTCGATTCGCGGCTCGAGCTTGGCGGCGCACGCGCGCCCTTCGGCGTCGGTCATCGGGACGAGGGAAAACGCGGCGCTGGGCTGATCGAAGGACACCGACGCGGTTTCGGCATCCAGACGTTCGGAGTGCGCCTCGTCGGTCGCGTAGCGCGCCAGCAGGTCGAAGCGCTTGCTCATTGCGATCACCACTTCACCGCCCGGTGGCGGCGTGAAGAAGCGCCAGACGATGGTGGGTTCGCGTCGATCGTGGCCTGATTCGCAAAACAAGGCCAGATTCACCAGGTCCTCGGTGCGATTGATGATCCGCAAGTTCGCCATGCCCCATCCCTCGGCGTCGCCCGGCCCGGCGGCCATCCTGGCGCGAGGGCTACTCTACTCGGGTTCGGCGCGCTCGGGCCAGCGCATCGCGCGCTGGCGCGCGATCGTCATCGGGCGTGTGACGTTCAATCAGAAACGCGCCGTCCGATTTCTCGGACGGCGCGCCTCGTCGCTATCCCGGACGCGCGTGGCGCCCGAGATCATTGCCGCGCTCGCCATCTGGCCGCGACGGCGCGCGCACTGACGCCGTCGTGCATCCGTCCACGCGCGAGCGCAAGACAAGGCCTGACGGAAGGCCCCCGCGAGAATCCTTATCGCGGCTGCCGCGCGGTCAACGGTTCGAAGTCATCCCAGCCGATGAGGAATCGATCGTAGTCCGTCTTGTATTGCTCGAGCACCGTGATCTGGCGCCGTGCATCTTCGGCGATGGCCAGATTGGCGTTCGCGATGGTCGTGAGCGTTTTCCACAAGAACCGGTAGCGTGTCGCGGAGTCGGGGTTGTAGTAGCGCAAGTGCACGGGATAGCCCCCTTCCGGATTCCAGGTCGCTCGGCGCGAAAAGAAGTCGTAGTCCTTCTGACGACTATCCGCGATCGCGGTCAATGAGTTGATCTTGTCGTCGAACGCGGAAATCGACACATCCGCGGCCGGTATGCCAAGGCGACGCACGACATCCTGCCGCCAGGGCTCGAGAATCTCATTCACCGCGGCTTCGATGCGCTGCTGGGGAAAGGGAACGCCGGCCGGCCCATCGCCAAACAAGGTGCGATCGGTCGAGCTCGTCGTGGACGATCCCGCGCCACCACCACCCGCGCCGGACGGTGCTGGCCGAGGGCCTTGCGCGCGACCGCCGATGGTGACGGTGCCGCCGCCACCGTAGTAGTCGCCACCGCCGCTGCTACCTCCAGAGACGCCGCCGCCCAGCACATCGCCGCCAACGTCGCCGAGATTGCCGCCGCCACCGCCACCGCCACCGCCACCGCCGCCGCCACCACCACCACCACCACCACCGCCACCGCCACCGCCACCGCCACCGGCATCGCCACCGCCACCGCCACCGCCACCGCCACCGCCACCGGCATCGCCGCCGCTGAGATTGCCGCCACCGCTGCCACCGCACGTCTCGCAGCGCGGTCCGGTCTTCCAAGTGCCGCTACCGTACACAATAGTCAAGCCGCTGGGATCGCTGGCATTGATCGGATCATTCGCCGCGAACGCGTACGGGTTGGTCGTGCTCGCCGTGCGCGGCATCAACAGCGGATCGCGCGCGAGGAAGCGGCCGATCACCGGGTCATACAGGCGCGCGCCGAGCCGATTGATGCCGAACGCGGCGAGCGTGTCGCCACCATTCCATTGCGCGCTCGTGTAACGCGGCGATCCGATGGCCGCGCCCGTGCTGCTCGCCTCGCCGAACGGCTGATAGGCGATGTCCTGCACGAAGGCACCAGTCTCGTCGGTCACGAAGCGATTGCCGCGCGCTTCGCCGAAGACGAAGGTCCACGGGTCGGTGCTCAGCGGTCCATGACGCGTGGCCACCAAGCCCGGCGCGCGGAACGAGCGCGTGATCACTTGCTTCTTCACGCCGCCCACCACTTCATCGCGCTTGAACACCAGGGCGCCGAAGTGACGATCCGCGCGCGAATCCAAGGCGCTCGTCACATCGAGTTGTTCCAACTCGCCCAGCGCGCCATACCGGAACTTGGCCTTGGCGCCGCTGCTGTTGGTGATCGCGCGCACCAAGCCACTGGCCAGATACTCGTAGCTGCGCGTGCCGCCACCGCGCGCGGGCTGGGTGATGACATTGCCCACGCCGTCGTGGCCGACATTGCAGGCCGTGCCCGCCGCCGCGCCATCGCCGTAGTCGATGCGACACAAACGATCGCGATCGAGGTCCTGATAGCTCATCGTGGCATCGTTGGCACCCAGCTGATCGATGGCCTGGCGCGTGTTGCCCAGGGCATCGTGCACATAACGCCATTGCGCCTGCGTCGCGCCGGCGAGCGTGGTGCTGCTGGTGTCCAACCGACCGAGCGCGTCGTACGCATACGTCGCCACGCGCGTGCTGACCACATTGGCATTGTCGATCACTTCTTGCCGCGAACGCTCGCGACCCATCGCGTCGAAGCCGCCGGTGAAGGCGAATTGACGCATGCCCAGGCCGTTGGGCGCGGTCACGGCGACAGTCGACACCAGACGACGACCCGTATCGGCATAGCTCGCCGCGTAACTCGACGGGCCGTAGCTCGCCGCGCGCACGCGACCGAAGGCATCGATCGTCGATGCGGCGTACAAGGTCTTCGCCGTCGTGGTCGGATCGGAATACACCGCCTGGGTCAGACGACCAGCCGAGTCATAGGCATAACTCACGCGTTCATTGACGTAGCCGTTGTCGGGCAGATTAAGATCGTTGGTGATCGGCGTGCCATCGGTGTGCAGAGCGACGCGCTGGATATAGGTATTGCCGTGCAGATCGTTGTCGCCGCGCGCGTTGACGCGACCGAGCGCGTCGTAGCTCAGCACGATCTTGCTGGTGGGCGACGTGGCCTGCGCCAAGCGTCCCAGCACGAAGGTTGGCGACACGCGGGGCACGGCCGTGGCGGCGATGTCGTACGCGTAGTCGTACACGGTCTCCGCGTCCACGCTCTCGGCACCGGTGCCAACGCGCTTGCGTTCCTCGCTGTGAACCAGTCGACCCAGCGCGTCGTAGCGCGAGACCATCGCGCGCTCGATCGCGCTGCCGCTCGTGGCATCGGTCCAGCGCGTTTCAGTGAGTTGACCCCAGTTGTCGTACGCGCGCGATTGCGTGGGCGCGCCGGGTTCGACGAAGGCCGTGACCCAACTCAGCGAGTCGATGCTCCACGTCGTGCTGACCGGATTGGCCGCGGGCGAGAAGTCTTTGGGCTTGCCGTAGCGTGTCATGGTAGTCAGATGACCCAGGCGATCGTAGGCGAAGGTCTCGTCTTCCAGATGCCACGGTTCGCCGAAGAAGCTCGCGCCTTCCGTCCATCGCGCCAGCAAGCGACCGGTGGCGTCGAGCACGCCGACCCGCATGACATCGACTTGCGGGCTGCCCGCCAGCAACGCGTCGGGGCGGCGCGTGCCAAAGCGCTCGGTGTTGTCGCGGAACTGGTGCGAGTAGCACGTCGGATAACGCTCGACCGATTCGTTGGTGACTTCGGTCAAAGCCTGCACGCCATTGCCGCGAATGTCGCAACGCCGCGAGCCATCGACGCCGAAATGCGACGTCGTGCCATAGGCCGTCGACGCGCTCTGACTCGCCGGATACGGATCGGCGGCGAAACGCACGCGGCCCCAGGAATCGTAGCGACGCTCGCCCACGATCAGCTTTTCGGTGCCGTAGTCGGCGCCCAGCTGCGCCTCGGTGCGGCGCGGTCGCGCGAGTTCATCGAGGAACACGGTGCTGACGCGGCCGGTCGCCGTCGGCGCGTTGGCGCTGGCCACCGCGTCGGTGAACACCTTGCGCGTGATCTGGCGGCCGCCGCTAGTACCGACGATGAAGCCATCATAGCTCGTCACCGCGGTCACGCCCTCGCTGCCGCCGGCCGGCTTGATCAGGTCGAACACGACGCGACCGAAGCCATCGTAAGACGCGCCGCGGCGCGTGCCGTTGGCGTCGAGGTTCGCGGTCAGGTCGAGGCTCAGCGGATCGCGCGTGTCGGTCGTGGTCTGCGTCGGCAGCGCGCTGCCATCGGCTTGGGTCGCCGTCAGCGTTTGCGTCGTGACGCTCAAGGCAAACGCATCGTAGCTCAGCGTCTTCTGGCGCTTGGCGCCATCGTCGCGCGCCTGCGCCACGGTCGCGAGCTTGCCTTGCGCGTTGTAAGTCGCATCGTAGCGATGCAAGGTCGCGAGCAGATTGCCCAGGGCATCGCGACGCTCGACATCCTCGCCAGTCACGCGGCCCGCGCTGACACTGCCCGCTGGCAGGCCGTCATAGGTCCAGTTCCCCTTGGCGAGCGTGATCGCGTTGGCGGCGTCGCAGCCCTGGAACAACTGCGTCGAACGAATCGTGCGCGTCGCCACCGCTGACAGGACGCGCGCGGGCGACCCCGTGGGCGTGGCATAGCTCGTGGCGATGCAGACATCGTCATCGTCGCGATAGTAGTCACCGTAGTCCGCCGCGCTCGTCACCCGACCGTAGTCGTCGACCGCGCGCGTCTCGCGATAGCTGCGGACCGTGGCCTTGAGCTCGGCCGCCGCCGTGAAATCACCGCGATCGACCTGCGTGCTCTGCTCATAGGAGAACCCTTGCGCGCGGCACAGATCGAAGTTGGCGTGCGCATCGTCGTTGCCCTGACTGGTGTCATGGGTGCGCGACGCTTCGTAGTCGTAGGGATAGGGCAGATCCCAACACGCATCGCTCGTGCTGACGGCGCTCGCCGCGACCAGGCGGGTGTTCCAGGTGCTGTGCACGTTCGCGATCACGCGATCGTCGGCCGTGGTGGCGTCGTAGTAGTAATAAAACGTCTCCAGCAAGGCGCGCGGATTCGTGCCCAGCGCATGGCCGCCACCCGCGACGACGCGATCAGCCAGGGTCACGACATCGCGCGTGCGACCGGCTACTAGGTAGCGACCGTAACGCTCATTGCGCGTGATCGTCCCCAACGACTCGGGCAAGGCATAAGTCGTCGTCACCGTCGCGATGCCCTTGTCGGTGGCCTGACCGGGCACCAGCAGATCAACCTGCACGCGATAGCCGGGAAACACGAAGGCATCGCGCGTCGCGTCGAAATGACGCGTCGCGCCGCCGTACGCGTAGCGATGTTCGGCGAGATCGCCGCCCAGGCCGCGCTCGCCGGTGGTGCGCACGCTGGCCACGACGATTTCGGGATAGGGCAGTTGATGCGGCGTCGTGGTATCGGCCTTGGCCGAGGCATAGCCAATGGTCGTCACCGCGCCATAGCCGTTGTCGACTTTGATCAAGCGCCCGACTTCGGCCGCGCCAGCCACGCCGGTGCTGCCGACGAGTTGACTAACGTGCGCGAAACTCGGGTCGTTGACGAAGAAGGCCTCGGGCTTGCCATCGCCGTCGAGATCGGCCAGCGACCGCAGCACGCGCGAGGACGTGCCCGCGCAAGTTTCCAGCTCGTAACTCAGCGCGAAGCTCGTGCCTTGAATCGACACCGGCGCCGCGAATCCCGTGCCGGTACCGAACCAGACTTGCCACACCGAAGCGGGATTCTGGCGCACGTAATCGACGATGCCGTCGCCATTGATGTCAACCAGCGCCGCGGTCTTGCTCACCGAGAAGTTCGCGCCCGGCGCGTTGGTCTTGCAATAGGTCAGGGCATTGCTGCTCTGTTCCTCGATGCCCGTGCGGTTGTCGGGCAGCTTGTAGCTGGGCAGGATCGCGAACAAGCGCGTGAACTGCTGGCCGTCATTGCCAAACGTCACGCGCAAACTGCCCGCGCCCAGATACACGGTGCCGTCCTGCACGCGGTCCATCATGCCGTCGCCATTGACGTCGATGAAACCGCAGCGCTTGATCTGGGTGCTGCCTTCCTGTTCCCAGCGCTCGACGCCGCAGCGATCGTTCACGCCATCACGCACGACCATGCTGCTGCCGAACGCCGCGCCTTCGATGGCATTCTGGGGCGCGCTTAGCAAGCGCGGGCCAGCGACGTTGAGTGCCGCCATCAATCGCGTGTTCTCGTTGCCGTAGACGAAATCGGGATAGCCGTCGCCATTGAGGTCGATGAGCTTCCACCAAGTGCGCGTGCGTTCGACCGACGCCGAACGCTCCGTGCGACGAAACGACAGCGGCAACTTGTCGCCACCGGCCGGCATCAATCCCGCCTGCGCGAGCGCGGCGATCTGATCGTCGATGGTGATTACGCGGCGGTGCCAGAGCGTGTTGTTGTAGTTGCTCGGGTCGACCGCGTTGAGATAGACCACCCAGGCATGCGCTTGTTCCGAGGCATCGATCAAGTCGAGCCGACCATCGCCATTGATGTCGACGGCCTCGCGCCAGGTGCGATCCTCGGCCACGGTCATGTTCGGATCAAAACGCGTGTGCGTGAGCGCATGCGCTTCATGCGCGGGTAACGCCGTGGACTGACCCGCGAACATGACCTTCTGACCCGCCGCGCCCGGCGCCGTGACAAAGCCACCGGCATCGGCGCGACCGTCGCCGCTGAAGTCCAGAAATGGATTGCTCGAGTAGTACGACACCGTGCCCATCGGCAAGGGCGGCAAGGCATTGCTCGCGGTGCCCGACTGCGCGCCGAGCGTGGGCGCCGCGGGGGCGCCACCGCTGCTGTACTTCAGCGTGCCGTTGACCGTGGCGCTGCCATAGTCGTAGCTCGCCACGGGCAACGTGGTGTTGGCTTCCGTCGTGCCAGCGCGACCGGTCATGGTCACCGATTGCAGACGCGGCAAGCGCGTGTCCGGATCGCCGCCGGCGAGGTAGTTGAACTGATAGCGACGCAAGGCCGTGGACGCGCTCGCGCAATCGGCGCGCGCGTTCACGTCGATGCTCGCCAACGTGTGGCGACGCGCCAGCACGCGACTACCCACCATCTCGAGCGCGATCGGCGTGGCCAGATCGGCGTTGTAGTTCATCGCCACCGCGTGCTTGTAACAGCCGTCCGTGGTCGGATGCGGGTTGTACGAGACCTGGGTCAGGTCGATGGTCAGCGATTCGCCGCCAGCGATGCTCGTCGGCGAGGCGATGGCGTAGTCGAGATGCACGCGCGCGCCGCCGTCGGCGGTGATGTCGCGCAGAAGCATGATGCCGGCGTCGATCAGCGCGGGCGCGTTGTCGTGGCTGAAGTGATACGTCAGGCCCGCGCCGTCATACGCGGTCATGCCCGAGCCATCAGTCTTCCAGTTCAGCTTGATATTGGACGCCCCGCGCCGCGGCACCAAGGCGCCGCCGATATCGGCCAGATCGAAGCGCTGGCCCGCGAGGAATAGAGTCGCGCGCTCGCCCGCCTCGGGATAGTCATTGGGCGTGTCCATCGGTCGAAAACGCGCGACGTCGGACAGATCGCGCCACTGCACGTAAGACAACGGCAGTTCCCAACCGAGGCCCGCGGCGCCGACACGGTGCTCGCCATACGTGATTGTGATCGGCACCGGCAGGCCCGCGCGCGACGCGGGCATGTCCAGCGGCACCGATGCGGCGAACGCGCCTTGCGCGCCGACATCGCCGGCATCGGCGAAACTCATCGCGCGCGCGCCGTAGTGATCGCCCGTGGGCGCGACTTGCGCGTCCGCCGCGGCCGCCAGGGCCAGGGCGCCGACGGCCAAGGCCGCGCGCCACCGTCCGACGCCGCCGCGAGCGGCGTCGGGGAAGAATGTCCAAGTCATGGAAAGGTCTCGTCTTCTGACCGCGGTTCACGGTCATCGCCCTCAACGACGAAACCCGAGCAGTCACGCCACGGCCCGGCCGGGCCATGGCGCGCCGTCAGCGATGCGGCACGAAGCGAATCGCCTGACCGCCGCCCGCCGCGAGGCGCAGCGTCAACACCTCGGTCGATCGCACATCGCGCTTTTCGACCACGAAGTCGAAGGGCTTGTCGCGCCAATGCGCTTGATCGCCATCGCGATAGATCTCGGCCGTGTACACGCGATCGGGGTCGAGAAACGACAACGGCACATTGAGCACGCGGCCATTCTCATCGGTCAGACTGCCGAGGAACCAGTTCTCGCTGCGACGATCCTTGCGCGCGATCGTCACGTAGTCGCCGACCTCGCCATTCAACACGCGCGTGGTCGACCAATCGGTGACGACATCGCGGATGAACTGGAACGCGTCCTGATGCTGCTCGTAGTGCTCGGGCAGATCCGCCGCCATCTGAATCGGGCTGTAGATCACCACATACAGCGCGAGTTGCTTGGCCAGCGTCGTTTGAATCGCCTGATTGCGGCCCTGCAAGCTGACGATGCCGGGCGTGTAATCCATCGGCCCGCTCAACATGCGCGTGAACACCAGATTGGCCTCGTGCTCGGGCGGGTTGGGCGGATTGCCCCAGCACGCGAACTCCATGCCGCGCGCGCCTTCGCGCGCGACCCAATTGGGATAGGTGCGACGCAGACCCGTGTCCTTGATCGGCTCGTGCGGATCGACGGCGATGTGGCGCGCGGCGGCGGCCTCGACCACTTTCAGATGGTGACGCGCCATCCACTGACCGTCGTGCCATTCGCGCTGGATCACGCCATCGCCGTCATCGCGTTCGATCTGACCGTCGTCGGTGACATAACCGCCCTTGACCACATCGACGCCCAGGCGCTGATACAGATCCAATGCGGCATCGAGCTGACGCTCGTAGTGACTGACCGCGCCGCCCGTTTCGTGATGGCCGATCAGGTGCACGCCCTTGCGTTTGGCATAGGCCGCGAGACCTTCGAGATCAAAATCCGGCGTCGGCCGCGTGAAGTCGAAATCATTGCCATTGCCGAACCACTGACCATCCCAACCGACGTTCCAGCCTTCCACCAACACGCCTCGAAAGCCGTACTTCGCCGCGAAATCGATGTAGCGCTTGGTGTTCTCGGTGGTCGCGCCATGGCGAGGTCCGGTCGACCACGTGGCCTTGTCCAAATGCATCTCCCACCACACGCCCACGTACTTGGCGGGATGAAACCAACTCACATCGCCCAGCTTGTTCGGCTCGTTGAGATTCAGCTCGAGGTGCGACTCGTACAAGCCCGCCGCCGAATCGGCGATGCGCATCGTGCGCCACGGCGTGTTGAACGGCGCCGTGCGTCGCACTTTCCAGCCTTGGCCCGACGGCGGCAGATTCACCCGAAAGCGTTGCAGCTCGACGCGTCGCAGGTACACGGCCGCGTAGTCGACCAGCGCGGCCTCGTGAAAAGCGATGTGCAGACCATCGCGCGTGCGGATTGTCATCGGCGTGTGCGCCATGCCGACTTCGGTCAATGGCGTGCGGTTGTACAGATACTCGTAGCTGTTCCACTCACCCGCCGGCACCCACCACGCCGTGGCCTCGGGCACCACGTCGAACTCGGTCAGCTCGTCGTCGATGATCACGTCCTTGAGCTGGGGCTGATCCGGGAACTCATAGCGAAAGCCCACGCCATCGTCGTACACGCGAAACACCAGATCGACGGACCGCTTGAGCTTCACCGTCTCGGTGAAGCGCACGCGAAGCTCGTTGTAGTGATTGCGCACGAAGCGATCCTCGCCCCAGGGTTGTTCCCAGGTCTCGTCAACGCTGCGCGTGGACTGACTGGTCAGCGCCAGGTTGCGATCGAGCTTCTCGGTATTGCGCAACAGAAAACCCAGGCGCGAGGCACGGATCAGCGGCACGCCCAGACGCTCGACGCTGTAACTCGCGCGCGTTTCGTCGAGGCCCAGCTTCACCGTTAGCACATGGCCCGGCGAGGACACGCTGGCCACGATCTCCGGCTGTTTCGGCGGCTCGGCCGCTTGCGCGAACAAGCCCAAACTCAGCAGCAAGCCCGCGAGACCCGCGCGCGCGAATGAAACCAATGACACCTTGAACCCACTCATGGCAAACCCTCGCGCCGCGCCGCGGCTAGTCGATCACGAACACCACCGCGCTGCGCGGTGGCACCACGAACTCCCCTCGATCGGCGACGAAGCGCGCGCGCCGCGCGCGACGATCGGCCGCCTCGGCCGCGCGCTGCACCGGATGCAGGCGATAGGCCTTGTCGCGCGCCGACGGCACGGCAATCGTGTGCGCGCGCCGATCGACATTGATGAAATACATCAGCTCGGCGAAGCGCGCGCCTTCGAGACCGGCGCCGTCGAGATGCGCGGCGATCACGGTCGGCTCTTGCTTGGGGCCGACGTTCTCGAAGCGCAGCCGCGCGCGAATGGCGTCCGCGCTGTCGAGCCGAAACAAGCGCGTGCTCGCGCGAATGCGCAGCAGATCTTCGAAGGTGGCGCGCATCCAGGCAATGTCGCGCGGTCGCGGCCGAAGGCGTGCGTCCGCGAGCAGCGGCCGCATCAGCTCCCAACTCTTGGCATTGTCCGGCGAGGGCGGCAGGCCGGCGCCAAACCCATTGTCGCGACCCGTCCAATCCAGCCGATTGAACCAATCGCCCGAATCGAAGCTATTGCGGTCCATCGATTTGGATCGCAGCAGCTCGATGCCCGCATGAAAGTACGCCGTGCCCTGCGCGAATGTCACGAATGCAGCGCCGAGCAACTGAACGCGCGCGCGTTCTTCACGGTCGGTATCGACCGGCAGCTTGAACACATTGATGTCGAACAGCGTCTGGTTGTCGTGATTCTCGACGTAGTTCACGACCTCGCCCGGCGCGCTCACATAGCCCGTCGGCTGGCCGTGATAGTCGAGCGCGTCAAGGCGCTGGCTGCGACCGTCGAACGTGGTCAGCACGTAGTCGCGCAGCGAACCGGCCAGACCCGCGCGTGCCTGATCGGCCGCGCGCATCAGCGCTTCTCGATCCGCCGCCGGCGCGCGCGCGTTCGGCGCATAGCTCAGGCCATTGATCAAGCCCTGCTGACTGATCTGACGCTCAACGTCATCCGCCGGGCCGCCGCCTCGCACGGCATCGCGCAAGCGATCATTGAACGTGCCGATGCCCGAGCCGTTGAGCGACAGCTGCGAGGCCTGCACGAAACGCCTGCCATCGGCGATCTCGCCGAAGTTCCAGCCTTCGCCAAGTAACTGAACTTCGCGACCGGTTGCGCGGTTCACGGCCACCTGCAAGGCCTCCATCACCGTGCGCGGCTGATGACCCATCAGGTCGAAGCGAAACGAATCGATGCGGTAGTCGCGCGCCCACACCACGGCCGAGTCGATCATCAACTTCGCCATCATGCGGTGTTCGGTCGCCGTGTTGGCGCAGCAGGTCGACGTGGCGACCACGCCTTCGGTATCGAGTCGTTGATAGTAGTCGGGTACCAAGCGATCGAGCACGGCCAGCGGCGTTTGCCCCGCCGCGTGCGTGTGGTTGTACACCACGTCCATGCCCACGCGCAGCCCCGCGGCGTGCAGCGCGCGCACCATCGCACGGAACTCGCGCACGCGCGTGGCGCCGTCGTCCGCATCGCTGGCGTAACTGCCTTCGGGCGCGGTGTAGTGCAGCGGGTCATAGCCCCAGTTGAAGCAATCGCGCGCGGCTACGGCGCGAATCGCGGCCTGTTGCGTCTCACCGGCTGGGCCGCCGCTCACGCGCGGCGTCACGCAATCACGCTCGGGCACGCTGGCCAGGTCGAATACTGGCAGCAGGTGCACGTCGGTGATGCCCGCGCGGGCCAGCGCGCGCAGATGACGCATGCCGTCGCTTTCGCCTTGCGTGAAGGCCAGATACTTGCCTCGCATCGTTTCGGGCACCGTGCCATCGCCGATCGAGAAATCGCGCACGTGCAATTCGTAGATCACCATGTCGACATTGCCACGCACGGTTCGCGGCGCGGGTGTGTCGTCCCAGTGCTCGGGCTTGAGCGCGGGGTCGTCGAGATCGACCAGGATGCCGTGACGCGAGTCGGCGTCGAGACTCAAAGCATAGGGATCCGTGACCCGCTGCCGCACTACGCCGGTGCCGCGCGCAAAGACCTCGAGCGCAAACGTGTACGCCTGCCCGCGCAGATCGCCTTCGCGCGTGCCGCGCCACATGCCGGTCTTGTCGTCCCGCGTCATCGGCAGCAGCTCGGTGGCCTGCCCCTTCGGATCGCGATGCAAGCACACGGCGACTTCGCGCGCGGTCGGCGCCCACACCGCGAATCGCGCACGATCGCGCGCCGGATGCGCGCCCAGATCATTCGCCTGGGCCGCCGCCGCGTAGCGACGATCCAACGCGAGCGCGATTTGCGTCGCGGTGAACGCCGTCACGCGGCCCCGCGCATCCTCGCGCGTCACCAAGATCTGACCGCCGTACCAGCGGTCCAGCAGATCGCGGTCCGCGCCCGTCACCGCCAATTCGACACCACCGCCGAGATAAGCCAGCTCGGCCAGCGCCTCCACCGAACGCAAGCGGTGCACGACCTGGAGATCGATCACGCCGTCGGCGCCGCGCAGTCGCTCGCCGATGCGAGGCACCAGCGCGCCACGCGCCGAATAGTGCAGCCGATATCGTTCCGCGACCTCATCACCCGGCCAGTAAAGCACCGCCCGATCCAGCCACACCGCGCGCGCCGTCGTCGCCTCGGGCGAAGCTTGCGCGTGCAACACCTCGATGGCCGACGCGGCATCGCACACCGCGATCTCCAGATTCGCGGCCGCCGTCGTGCAATAACCGGCCAACAGGCTCAGAGCCACCAGCGCGCGGGCGAGCGTCATTCGGCGATCCTTCTCGCGCCCGCCGGGCGCGGCAGGCCGCAGTCTGGCAAGCTTTGCCGGCGCGCACCACGCGCGCGTCGCCACGTACAATCGTTTTCATTGATCGCGCCGGCGCGCCCGTGCGTCAATGCGGCCTTTCCTCGCCCAGGGTGAACCCTTGCCATGACTGACAAACGCATCAAGCGCGTGGTGATCGTCGGGGGCGGCACGGCCGGCTGGATGACGGCGGCGGTGTTGTCGCGGCTGCTCGCGCGCACGATCGACATCCGTCTGATCGAGTCCGACGAGATCGGCATCGTCGGCGTGGGCGAGGCGACGATTCCGCAGATCCGCCACTTCAATGCCACGGTGGGACTCGACGAAGACGAGTTCATGCGCAAGACCCAGGGCTCGTTCAAGCTCGGCATCGAATTCGTCGACTGGACGCGGCTGGGGCACTCGTACATTCATGCCTTCGGCCCCGTGGGCGGGCGCGATCTGGGCCTGGTGCAGTTCTATCACTACTGGTTGAAGTTGAAGCAGCTCGGCGAAGTCGGCGAGCTGGGTGAATACACCTTCAATCATCTCGCCGCGCGCAAGAACAAATTCATGCGTTCGGTGAATATGCCCAATTCGCCCCTGGCGAGCATCTTCTACGCGTTTCACTTCGACGCGGGTCTCTATTCGCGCTATTTGCGCGAGATCGCCGAACCGCGCGGCGTGCGCCGCACCGAAGGCAAGATCGTGCAGACCGTGCTCAAGCCCGAGAACGGCTTCATCGACGCCGTGGTGCTGGAAAGCGGCGAACGCATCGAAGGCGATCTGTTCATCGATTGCTCGGGCTTTCGCGGCCTGCTGATCGAGCAGGCGCTCAAAACTGGCTACGAGGATTGGTCGCGCTATCTGCCGTGCAATCGCGCCCTGGCCGTGCCTTGCGAGAACGCGCCCGAACTCACGCCCTACACGCGCTCGACCGCGCGCCACGCCGGCTGGCAATGGCGCATCCCGCTGCAACATCGCACGGGCAACGGCCACGTCTACTGCAGCGATTACATCAGCGACGACGAAGCCGCCGCCGTGCTGATCGCGAATCTCGACGGCAAGGCCCTGGCCGAACCGCGCCCGCTGCGTTTCGTCACCGGCAAGCGCAAGAAGTTCTGGAACAAGAACTGCGTGGCGCTGGGCCTGGCCTCGGGCTTCATGGAACCGCTGGAATCGACCAGTATCCATTTCATCCAGTCCGGCATCACGCGCTTGATCGAGTACTTCCCCGATCTCGACTTCGATCCGGTGATGATCGACAAGTACAACGCCGTCGTGCAGTTCGAATTCGAACGCTCGCGCGATTTCATCATGCTGCACTACAAGGCCAATGAACGCGTCGACTCCCCGTTCTGGACCCACTGCCGCGACATGGAAATCCCCGACTCCTTGCGCGAAAAGATCGAGGTCTTCCGCGCCTGCGGCCGCATCCACCGCGAACACGAAGAACTGTTCACCGAAGTCAGCTGGCTACAAGTCCTCATCGGCCAAAACGTCATCCCCCGCGCCTATCACCCCATGGTCGACGTGCTCTCCATCGACGAAGTGCGCAAAGTCGTCAACGGCACCAAGGCCGTGCTCGACCGCGGCGTGGAAGTCATGCCGCGGCATGAGGAGTTCATTGCGAAGCATTGCAAGGCGTAGCGGTGCTGGCAGCCGGGCCGAATTCGGCGAGCATCTTGCTCCATCGAAGAGTAGATCAGCGCGAAGTGCTGTCAGCGACTGCGCACGTGCAACGCAGCGAACAGGAACATCATCACCGGCGAACGTGCACATTCAGCCTCACGAGAACATGGAGCACCATCAGCACGGCTCCGGCGAGTATGACGACGCTTCCGATGCCGAGCGTGGGAATGGCTTCCGGCGGCGCGGGGCCGACGATGAGTGATGTGGACTGAATCAACACGACTCGCGCGGGCGACGACACATCTCGCTTGTACAGCTCGAAGCGATAGTTGCCCGACGGCAGACTCGTGATGTTGATATCACCCTCGGCGATCGGGACTACGCAGAACTGCTTGTCCACGGCCTCGAACGCGTTCACGGTCACTCGTACCGTACTGCCCACCACCACCACGTCGCGATCGTCCGCGTTGGCCGCGACGATGAAGTCGCAAACGCCGAAACGAATGTGAAAGCTGATTGGCTGTCCTGCGCTCGGCGACGCTGGAACAAAGCGCAGAGGGTCGAAGAAGCCGAGCGCATCGCGCAACGGCAACCCCATCAATGTGCCGATCAAGAACACTCTCGCGACGCCAGCGAGCAAGCCCTTCATCCTTGCTGTGTCTCCGGTTCGATGCCACGTCGATAAAGCGCGTCGCCAGAGACGGCCACGGGAACATGCCTTAGCGGTTCGCATCCGACGACTTCGACACTGAATCTACCAAGCCAGCGGCTGCCGCAGTCGCTTCGCCCAAGAGAAATCGCAAGGGCAACGCAAGCCGCCCCGCCCACGCCTTCTCCGAATGCTCATCACCCGGAAAAGTCAGCGACATCGAATCCTTCGCGCCATAGCCCTTCGCGGCGATCAACGCATCCGCTCGCGCCTGCAGTTCGGCATAGGTGCTATCCAGGGTCTCGGTGCCGCGATCGAAGTAGAGTCGGTGTTTATCCGCGCGAGGCAGGTGCGTTTCCAGGTAGGCGAAGAAGGCGGCCGGCAGTGGATTGTTGTCGGGCGCGAAGCTGCCGGGCCAGTGCGTGGACAGGCACGCGGCGCCGCCGAAGACGTTTGGGTATTCGCTCAGGGCGTAGAGCGAGATCAAGCCGCCCATGCTCGAGCCCATGATGAAGGTGTTGTCGCGATCGGTCGCGACGGTGTAGTGGCGGTCGATGAAGGGTTTTAGTTCGGTGACGAGGAATTTCAGGTAATCGTCGGAATCGATCTTGCCGATGAACAGCGGCCGTTCGGCGTCGCGGCGCAGGGCGTACTGCGCTGCTTGTTGTTCGGGCGTCAGCGATTCGAAGGGCTTCTGCGGAAAGTATTCGACGTGTCGCGCGTCGCCGCCGTTCCAGATGCCGACGATGATGAACGGCCGCATGCGGTGCTCGGCGATCAGCGCGCTCGCGGTTTCGTCGGCGCGCCATTCCTGATGGTTCCAGGTCGTCGTGGCGTCGAACAGCATCTGGCCGTCGTGCATGTACAGCACGGCGTGCGGGGTCTTGCCGTCGTAGCTCGCGGGCAGCCAGATGTCGACGTGGCGCGGCGCGATGTACCGAGAGCGAAAGTTCGCGAGCCTCTCGATGTGGCCGCTGCTGACGCGGGGAAGCGGCGTGTCGGCGCGCGTCGGCGGCGCGAGCATCATCAACAGGCCCATCACAACGAACAAAACGCATTTCATCGCGCGTCTCCCGATGGACTTCGATACGATGGCGCGGCAAGCCGCCCGGTGGCGGCGGGACCGTGACGATGTTCAATCCGCGCGCGCGCGTCGAGACCGTGGCCTTGATGCCAGGTCATTCGTGTTACGTGATCGACGATGCCTTGAGTCAGCCCGAGCGCTGGGTCGAGCGCGCGGCCGAACACATCGACGCGTTCGAAGTGATGGGTCACAACGCCTACCCCGGCCCCGAGTTGCGCATGCCCGACGAGATCTCCGCGCGTTTGGATGAGTTCTTCACGCAGCACGTGCGCGCGGCCATCGGCGCGCGGCGCACGCGGCGCGTGTACAGCCGTCTGGCGATCGCGACCTTGGCGCCCGAGGCGCTCGAGCCCAAGCAATGGGTGTGTCATCGCGATCGCTTCGGCATGGCGGCGGATGAATGCGCGGTCGCTTCGGTGCTGTATCTGTTTCGCGACGAGCGCCTGGGCGGCACCAACTTTTTCGTGCCGCGTCGGCCGATGGCCGAAGTCGAGGCGATGATCGAGGACTCGGCGCGGCTTGATCGCGAGACCTTCACCGCGCGTCACGCTATCGCGCCGGGCTACATGACCACGTCGACTGCGTGGTTCGACAAAGTGACCACCATTCCGCCGCGCTTCAATCGCATGATCTTCTACGACGGCAGTCTGTTCCATTGCAGCGACATTCCCGCGCCGCAATTGCTCACGGGCGATCCGCGCCGCGGCCGGCTGACGTTCAATGGCTTCTTCACTTGCCAGCGGCGCTTGGGGTAGACGCATCGCGTCACGGCAGTTCAATGGTCAGGTCGTCCATCACGCGCGGATCGCCGGGCTTGCCGCCGCTGAAGTTGAGGCCGCTGCCCGGATCGCCCAGGGGGCGATAGCCTTCGCCGTAGTCCCAGGTATTGATGTAGAGCTTGGCGCCAGCGAGCGAGCGTTGTCGTCCCAGCGCGGCGGCGGGCACGGTGAAGGTCACGGTCTTGGCATCGAGATCGGTCGCGATGGTCGCGCTGGGCAAGATCGCCGTGCCTTCGCGCGTGGCAGTGGCGCCTTCGGCGGAAAACATCGCATTCGACCAGCCGTGCGCGCGCAGGCGATAGTGCCAGCGCATGCCGCGCGGAACTTGGCCATCCTGCTGCGGCATCACCGTGGCGCCACCGCGCGCGCCGCGCAATTGCACGAACACGGTGAAGGCGACATGGTCGAAGCCCAAGGTCGGCGCCCATTGGCGCGAGATCTCGGCCATTTGAAGCTCGATCTTCAACGCGCCGCCGGCGGTCCAAACGCGCGCGCCGCGCAAATCCTGCTGGTGACGAAAGCCCGCGTTGGCATCGGGATAGCGATAGTTGCCGCGCGGTCCGTGATCATCGTCGGCGGGGTCCTCGACGTCGCGCGCGAGTTGCCATTCGGGCGAGACACGAAAGCGCCGTGTCGGCGCGGCCACGCCGCGCGTGTCGGACCACGCGGTGACCTGATGTTCGACGCGCGGATCGATGAGGCTCGCCGTATCCAATTTCGCGCGCCATTTCCCCTTCGCATCCGCCTTGACGGGAATCGCGCGCGACAGATCGCCATCGAGCACCACGCGCACCGCTTCGCCTGGCGGCGCGCTGCCACTCACCGGCAACGTACCCGAAGGCGAGTTCGCGGGTACGTCGTCGACTTCCAATGACGATGCCGCCATCGCTTCCGCCGCGCCGACGTCGCCCGCGATCCACACCCAACCGCCGTGCGCGGGCAGGCGCAAGGTCAACTGACCGTTGGCATCGACGCGCAGATCCTCCGCGCGCTCACCATCAAGACCAAACGCCGCGCGCAACTTTCGTCCCGCGCGCAGACCCGTGTCGGCATTCGCGAGCAGCACTTCATGATCGGCGCTGTTGATCACCACCAAGGCCGCGTCGCCCTCGTGATCCATGCGCCACGCGATCACGCCGGGGCCTGCGCCGTTGTCGGCGATCACGGTCGGCGTGCCGCGCGAGAACACGCGGTGACCCTTGCGCAGCGCGCTGAGCTCCGCGATCAGGCGATACAGCGGCGCCTGCGTGTCGAAATGATCGCGCCCCTCCGCGCCATGCCCGCCCGCGAACATCGCGGTGCGCATCTCGGTGAAGCCTTGCTCGGTGCCGTAGTAGATCGTCGGAATGCCGGGCAGGGTCATGATCGACAACAAGGCCTGCGCCAGGCCTTCGCGCCGACCGCCCTTCAGAAAACGATCGACATCGTGATTGTCGACGAAAGTCGGCATGCGCCACGGGTCGCGATGCACTTGCATCATGTTGCCGATGCGATGCGCCAGCGCCGCCGTGGGCGCGCCGCGCGCGAAGACATCGGTGAGCGTGCCGTACAGCGGAAAGTTGATCATCGCCGGCAGCGCGCGACGGCCGTCGGGCAATCGGGTGTAGGTCTCCATGCGTCGCGCTTGCGTGTCGGCGAAAGGCGCGTCCATGCCGAAGCCTTCGCCGAACACGTGGAAGGCGCGACGGCCCGTGGCTTCGGCCACGCGAGAGATGCCGGGGCTCTTCGCGTCATCGCCATCGAGAAAATCGGCGAAGAACTCCGGCGGCACGTAGTACGCGGTGTCGACACGAAAGGCATCCACGCCCACTTCGCGAATCCAGTAGCCGTAGGTGTCGCGAAACGCCTTGCGCACGATCGGGCTCTCGGTATTGATGTCGTCGAGCTCGGCCAGTTGGAAGGTGAGCAATTGCTCCGGAATGGAGCCATCGCGAATCGCGGGCGTCCAGTGATAGATGCCGAGTTCGCGCTGCTTCGGATCGCGCGGATCGTTCTGCGAGAACGGCCACTGCGTCGGCGCCGTGCGACCTTGCGCATCGGGATTGGGCGTGTAGCCCGCAGTCGGATCGTCCGCGCGCCAATCGCCCGAGTAGCGGAAATAGTTGCCCGTGTGATTGAGCACCACGTCCTGCACCAGATACATGCCGCGCGCGTGCAGGTTGGTCGACAGGCGTCGATAGTCGTCGAGCGTGCCGAAGTGCGCGTCGACCTTGCCGAAGTCGCTGGCCCAGTAGCCGTGATAGCCGCCGTAGCGCTCCGAGGCGTCCCACCAGCGGTTGGCCACCGGCGGCGTGATCCACAGCGCCGTGGCGCCCAAGCCACGGATGTAGTCCAGACGCTGATCGACGCCCACCAGATCGCCGCCGCTCCAGCGCGCGCCGTCGGCCGGGTCGTACTCGCCCTGACCTTGATCATTGTTGGCGCGATTGCCATCGGCGAAGCGATCGATCATCGCCAGATAGATGATCTGATCGCGCCAATCGGGCGAGGGCACGTGCGAAGGCGGAAGATGTTGCACCGCGTCGTCAGTCGATGCATTCGCGGTCGTTGTCGATGCTGCGTTGCAATAGACACCGTTGGACAAGGACGCGAGCACGAGCATCGCGAGTGGCATGGTTCGACGCACGCGGTCTTTCTCCTGAGCGATAACGCCTCGCGACGCGAGGCCTGAAAGCATGTCTTCGCCGCGTGTCGCGCGCGCGGGCATGAATACGATTGCAGGCGATGACTTGTTATGAATACGTTTGCATTTTCTGCTTCGCAATCAGCGCAACGGCTAGCATCCGCGGACCACGTCGTGGCAGGTATGCCGGCGACGAGTCGGGCTGGCCCTATGCGGGATGTCAGGGGGCGCGGACCTGTGATCCATCACCGTGTGGGGAGCTGTTTCATGTTCAATCTCAAGCGCAACGTGCTCAGCGTCGCCTTGGCCTCGGCAATGCTGTCGATCGCCAGTGTCGATGCGCGCGCGCAGGACGCCGATGCCACGGGCGCGGCGCAAGACGACGCCAGCGCCAATGCCGCCGACGCCGATCAAGGCACCAGTGGTACTTCGTCCAACACGCGCGCCGCGCGCGAGGCGAAGAAGAAGGAAGACGAACAAAAACGCCTCGAGGCCGTGACCGTCGTCGGTATCCGCGCCGGTATCGAGACCGCCATCGACGTCAAGAAGGAACAATCCTCGATCGTCGAAGTGGTGTCCGCCGAGGATCTGGGCAAGCTCCCCGACATCTCCATCGCGGATTCGATCTCGCGCCTGCCCGGCCTCGCCGCGCAACGCGTCGCGGGTCGCGCCAGCACGATCAGCATTCGCGGTTTGTCCGGCGACTACGGCACGACCTTGTTGAACGGTCGCGAGCAAGTCAGCGTCGGCGACAACCGCACGGTCGAGTTCGATCAGTTCCCCTCGGAACTGATCAACCAGGTCGTGGTGTATAAGACGCCCGACGCGCGCCTCGTCGGCCAGGGCCTTTCGGGCACGGTCGATCTGCGCACGGTGCGGCCGCTGTCGTATCCCGAGCGCGTGGTGTCGCTCAACGCGCGCGGCGAGAAGAACTCGCTTGGCGAGTTGAACTCGGATTCCAACGACATGGGTTCGCGCGTCAGCGCGTTCTATCTGGATCAGTTCCTGGACAACACGCTCGGCATCGCGCTCGGTTACGCGCGTTTGGATTCGCCGGGCCAAGCCTCGCGTTGGGAAGCGTGGGGTTACCCCAATGACATCGCGCCGGCCGCGGGCGCGTTCACGCTCGGCGGCAACAAGATCCAGGCCTCGTCCACGGACAACGTGCGTCAGGGTCTGATGGGCGTGCTGGAGTACAACGCCAGCGACTTCTATTCCACCGTCGTCGACATGTACTACTCGAAGTTCGAGAAGGCCGAGACGACGCGTTTCCTGGAAACCGGTCTGGGCTGGTCGGGCGCGCGCTTGACCAATCCGGTGATCGAGGATGGCGTGGTCGTCGGTGGCACCTTCACCGGCATCCGTCCGGTGCTGCGCAACGACTTGAACGAAGGCGACGACAAGTTGTTCGCCATCGGCTGGAACAACCAGTTCCGTTTCAACGATGACTGGTCCGCCTCGGTCGACATCTCGCATTCCAAGGCCGATCGTCACGAGAGCATTCTCGAGATGTATTCGGGCACGCGCGCCGGCGTGCTCGACAACGTCGACTTTCTGCTCAATGACAACGGTCCGCCCGATCTGAACTTCGGCCTGGACTACACCGATCCGGCCACGATCGTGCTGACCGATCCGGGTGGCTGGGGTCAGGACGGTTACATCAAGACCCCGGAGATCCGCGACGAGCTGAACTCCTTCCGCGCCGATGTCGAGCGTTCCTTCTTGGAAGGCCCGATCAGCAGCGTGCAGTTCGGCATCAACTACGCCGATCGCGAGAAGCGCCGCCGCGTGCCGGAAGCCTTCCTCGATCTGATCAACGACGAGACCGTGGTGCCGGCCGAGTTCATCATCGATCCGGTGGACTTGAGCCACGTCGGCCTGCCGGGCACGCTGAGCTATCGCATCAACCCGGTGCTCGACCGCTTCTACCGCACGCGCAACAACATCAACTCGGACATCACCAACAAGCAGTGGACGGTGAACGAGAAGGTGACCACCGCCTACGCGCAGATGAACATCGCGGCGGACCTGGGCTCGGTCCCGGTGCGCGGCAACATCGGCGTGCAGGCCGTGCACGCGGATCAGGATTCCGACGGCTTCCTGGTGCTGCAAGGCGACGCGGCCAATGCCCTGCCGTTCACCGGCGGCGCCAAGTACACCGACTATCTGCCGAGCCTCAACCTCGCCTTCGAGCTGCCGCATGACTACACGGCGCGCCTGGGCCTGGGTCGTCAGCTGGCGCGTCCGCGTATCGACCAGATGCGCGCCAACAACAACACCAGCCTGACGTTCACTGGCGTCAACGCGGGTCTGTGGACGCGCAGCGGCGGCAACCCCGAGCTCAAGCCGTGGATCGCCAACGCGCTCGACGTCTCGGTCGAGAAGTACTTCGACACCAAGGGCTACGTGAGCCTGGCGTACTTCTACAAGGACCTGCAGACCTACGTGTACGACAAGGTCACGGGCTTCGACACCACGGGCCTGCCGATCCCCGCGGGCTACGAAGGTCCGACGCCGGATCCGGTCGGCTTCTACACGCGTCCGGCCAATGGCTCGGGCGGCACCATCCATGGCTTCGAGTTCTCGGTGTCGGTGCCGTTCGAAATGTTCACGCCGGTGCTCGAAGGCTTCGGCCTGCAAGGCAACTACTCCGACACCAGTTCGGCGATCAAGCGCCTAGGCCCCGATGGCCCCGACGAACCCATCGCGGGCCTGTCCAAGCGCGTGCGCAACATCACGCTGTACTACGAAAACCACGGCTTCTCGGCCCGCGTCAGCCAGCGCGCCCGCTCGGATTTCCTAGGCGAAATCCAGGGCTTCGGCGCCGACCGCGCGAACGTGTTCATCGACGGCGACGAAGTGATCGACTTCCAGACCGGCTACACCTTCCGCGAAGGCACCAACCTGGAAGGTCTGTCCGTGCTGCTGCAAGTCAACAACGTCACCAACGAACCGTATCGCCAGGTGTTCCCGAACGGCCTGACCCAGCGGTATGAGTTGTATGGGCGGCAGTATTTGTTGGGGTTGACCTACAAGTTCTGATCTCGCGCCAGCGACGTGTGATGACATCGACCCCCGTCGGGAATACCGGCGGGGGTTTTGCTTTCTGGCGTCGGTTGATTTCGAAACGACAAGGAGAATGGCTGGGCCGTCTCCGTGCTCACCTGCAAGCTCAGGCTCGCGCCGTTGCCCCGATTCGACCGAGTGCCCCGATCAGATTGCGCAGATCCGCCTCGCGCTTCGCGGGGCTACGTTGAGAAAGATTCTGAAGCTTGCGTCGGATGCCTGGCAGCCTTGCAGCTTGGGGCAAGCCAATCAGATCGAAATCGGGCGCTTCGCGTTCGACCGAGAACAAGAAGGCACGGCAATCTTCGTCCATGAGCGTCGGGATTCGCGACAGCAGCCGTTCTCGCGCGGAGACGAGCTGTTCAAGCGTGGTCGGCTCTGCCGTCATGCCCTCGAACTGGGTCTGGAATGTCATGGCGAGATCTAGCGGCGGTCCTGGTTCGAAAAGTTCCCAGATCGGCTTGGGACTCGCCGTGAGATAGACGAGCGCCGTTCGCCACAGATCGTGATCGAGGCGCTCGGCGTCGAGCAGCAATCCCACGTCGAACAGATCGCGCGGATGTTGTCGGCTCAACGCGGCGGCGAGCTTGCCCGCGTAGAGATCGGCGAAGGCGACGACCTGCATTTCGGCGAAGCCAAACTCGGCTTGCACGCGAGGCCGCACGGTCATCGTTCGCACGGGATGGACGGTGCCCCGCATCACGGCCGTCGTCTCGATCTGCACGCGCGCGCCGGGACGCGAGGCGATGAGGCGAGTCACGCCATCCGCATCCTTGGCCGCGGACGGCGCGACATGCAACCGCAGGGGCGACGCTCGAAGCAGCTCGGCTATCCGATGAAGTGCTTCGGTGATGGCGCGGCGATCATCGGCGAACTCGCCAAACGGAAGCCAGGTCAGGTCGACGTCGACTGAAAGTCTCGGCAGGTCGTGTTCGAACAGGTTGATCGCCGTGCCGCCCTTGAGGGCGAAGCGCGTCTCGCGAGCGACGAGGGGCAATAGATCGGTGAGTAGTTGCAGTCGTTCGCGAAAGCCATCAGCCCAATTGCTCATCGAGGTCCCTCGGCAGACTGATCAGATACTTCGGGTGCACGCGCTCGCCGGCCCGCAGCACGCGCTTGCCCGTTCCCAGCTCGACACCCGTCATATCCAGATGCGCGAACCACGCGTGATCGTGTCGTTCGGCCAGCGCCAGGAACAGGCGCTTGACCTTGACGCTCGCGCACTGGCGCAGCAGTGCGCTGACCAGCGACGGTCGCAGTCGCGTCAAACCTTGCAAGATGGCGTCGGCCTCGGCCGTCGATGCGGCGTGCGGCACGCCGAGAAGCAATTCGAGGATCGCGCGCTCGGGCAGCGAGACCACGAGTGGGCAATCCGGACGATCGCCGGGCAGTTGCGTCAGGCCGATGTCTTGAAGCTTCACGGGATCGGCCAAGAGATCCTTCGTGAATGGCGGCAGCGCGAGCTTCGCGTCAGGCGTGGCGGTGAACGTCTCCGGGAGACCCAGTTGGTGAACCCAACGGGGCAACTTCGCCGGACCAAAGAGCGTGACCGTCGCCGCGCCCCGGCGCAGGTAGTGATCTTGGCCCTGGATGCTCAACGCATGGCGACCACCGACGTGCAGAGAGACTTCGACAAGACGCTGCAATGAGAAGACGACGGTTTGCCAGCTCGGCTTGCCGCCTGCGCGCACAAAGACTGCCCGCGCGGGCGACCTGAGCCAACCGCGCTGAACGTAGTACCCCACCAGACTCCGCGAATAGCCGCGGGCCGCCAACCATGCCGATGGCGCAAGCCAGCCGTCGCCGAGTTCGGTGACTAAGGGGTTCAGTTTTGCCTTATTTTGTCCAGCCATGCTGGACATTTAAGCACTTAATCAAACCGAATGGAGGGGACAAGTTTGAATATCACGCGAAATGTAGAAGAATCCTTGACAATTACGATGCTTTACAAACTCTCGTCACCGGCCGGAACCCGGAAGTCCGTACTTCGCCAACGACACCTCAAGCAACTTGGCCATCCTCGACCGAATGCGCTTGGGCGCCATCACTTCGACCTCGGGTCCGAGGCGTAACAGTTCGCGCAAGCCGCAGTCGCCGTCTTCGATCGGGATTGAGCACGAAGTCCAACCGGATTTGTCGGGCTTGCGCGAAGTCTTCGCGACCGCGCGCTCAACGTGATGTCCGAGCTGTGGAATGAGCTTGAGGCCCGCGGCCGAGAGGCGAATCTTGATCGTGTGGCGATAGAGGCCGAGTTCGTACTCGCGCGTGGATTCTTTCCAATAGGTCGCTAGGCGAAAATCGCTCGGGCAACGGTAAGGTTCGTCGCGCAGGGTCGCGCCGCGGATTCGATCGACGCGATACGTGCGGAACTTGCCCGAGGCTTTCTGCGCGACCAAGTACCAGATGCCTGCCTTGAGCACGAGGCCGGCGGGGCCCAGCGTCATGCTCACCACCGTTTGGTTGGTGGCGTAGCGAATGTCGATCTGCCGCGCGTTCCAGACGGCTTGCGCGATCGTGGGCAGATGCGGCGCGGGTTCGGCGGCTTGAAACCAGCTGGTGGGATCGAGATGAAATCGCGAGGCGATGCGTTCGGCGCGCATGCCCTCGGGCAGGATGGCGGAAAGCTTGGTGCGCGCCGCCGCCATCAAATGCGTCAAACCCAATTCCGCGGCGGGGCCGGGCAGGCCGGAGAAGAACAAGGTCTCGGCTTCGCTTTCGGTCAGTCCCGCGAGTTGCACGCGATAGCCGGCCAGCAACTGGAAGCCACCGCTTCTGCCGCGATCGGCGGTGATGGGAATGCCCGCGGCGCACAGATGATCGATGTCGCGGTGAATAGTGCGGACGGAGACTTCCAGATCCCGCGCCATGCGCGTCGCGGAGACGCGGCCACGCGCCTGCAGGTACATCAGCATCGACAGCAGTCGGCTCGCGCGCATGATCGAAACCTAGCACGAATACATGCCGCGGGCTGTCATGTATTGGCTGCTAAATCTGTCGCCACTTCACCGACAGGAGAGTCCCATGCACCCGTTCCAACATGCTGTCATCACGCTTGCCGTGTTTGCACTTGGCGCCACGATCGCTCCGACGAACGCGAGATCGGCCGAAGCCGCCAATGCTTCGTCGCGCGCTTCCGGCGCGCACGATTTCGATTTCCTGATGGGCCAGTGGCGCGTGAAGCACGAAAAGCTCACCCAACGCCTCGCCAACAATCCCGACAGCGTGACCTTCGAGGGTACGATGGTCGCCCAGCCTTTGCTCGGCGGCAGCGCCAACGTCGACGACAACGTGCTGCACGCGCCCAGCGGCACCTATCGCGGCGCGAGCATCCGCGCCTATGACGACAAGACCGGCCAGTGGTCGATCTGGTGGCTCGACAGCCGCATGCCGTCCGCGCCCATGGACCCGCCGGTGGTCGGCGGCTTCAAGGATGGCGTGGGCACCTTCACCGCCGAGCAAGTGATCAATGGCAAGAACGTGACCGTGCGTTATCTGTGGAAGGACATCACCAAGAACTCCGCGCATTGGGAACAAGCGTTCTCGGACGATCACGGCAAGACCTGGGAGACGAACTGGCGCATGGATTTCGAGCGCGTGCGGTGACATCTCGCGCGGTCGTGCGGCACACTGAGGCTCCTCGTGCCTGCGGCACGCGACCTCTCGGAGCCCACCATGAAACGCGTCACCGGCATCGGCGGCATCTTCTTTCACGCGAAGGATCCCGTGACCCTGCGCGCTTGGTATCAGCGCCATTTGGGCATCGACGTTCAGCCTTGGGGCGGCACCGCGTTCGTGTGGGCCGATGACGCGGGTAACGCGATGAAGGGCATGACCGTGTGGTCGATCGGCTCGGCGGAGAAGTCGCCCTTCACGCCGGGCCGCGCGTCCTTCATGGTCAATTACCGCGTGGCCGATCTCGCGGCCTTGCTCGCGGCGCTGCGCGCCGAAGGCTGCGAGGTGCTGGAGAAGACCGACGACTCCGAGTACGGCAAGTTCGGCTGGGTGATCGATCCGGAAGGTAACAAGGTCGAGTTGTGGGAGCCGCCGGCGGGGCAGTAGGGCTTGCAGTTCGTGAGCGGAAGCGCGCTCGCATTGGGTGCGGCGTCTAGCCTCGTGCCTAGCTTTGCCAGGGGTCGATTACACTCGCGCAAAGGCTAAGGGGGAATCAGCCAACCCCTCGCGGTCTTGCGTCGGCTGATCTCGTCGGTGCCCCTTGGCGCCGTTTGGAATTGTCGCGAACGTCGTAGCCGGACTACGACAATCGATGCAAATTCAAACGGCGACCGCCTCGAGGGGACGCGCGCCACCTGACTTCCAAGCGAGGAGGGTCTATCCCTCCCCGCTAACCGCGTCTCGCGGACGCCTCACTCATCCCTCAACGCCACCATCGGATCAATACGAATCGCGCGCCACGCTGGCAAGGTCAGCGCGAGCAGTGCCGCCAGCGCGATCGCGACGACGCCCGCGAGCATCAAGCCGCCGCGTTGCCAGGCGTCGACTTGGAACATCTGCGCTTCGACGAAACGCAGCGTCGCCCAGGCGCCGACGAGTCCGAGGCTGGTGCCGAGGATCACGGTGACCGCGCCTTCGCGCAGCACGGTTAGCCCCAGTCGCGCTGGTCTGGCGCCGACGGCGAGGCGCAGGCCGAATTCGCGCACGCGGCGACGTTGGCCGAGCGCGGCGACGGCGTAAATGCCAAAGGCCGCGAGCACGATGGCGCAGCCGGCGAACAGGCCCACGGTGCGCGAGAAGAACCGCGTGGTGGTGAGTTGCGCGTCGATGTCGTCGCTCAATCGGAACTGACGCGTGATGGACTGACGAGGGTCGACGGACCAGATCGGTTCGGCGAGTTGCGCGTCGCTGACCGCGACGCCTTCGCGCGTGCGCACGAGAAAGGTCATGCCGGCCCAGGGTTGCTGCGCGAAGGCGATCAGCACTTCGGGTTCGGCGGCGTCGCGCAGCGAGAGGTTGCGCGTGTCGTCGACGATGCCGACGATGCGGTAGTCGCGCTCGGGCGCGGGGAAGGCCGCGAGTCGAATGCTGCGCCCCAGGGGCGAGGCGTCGCCGAAGCTGCGGCGCGCGAGTTCGCGACTGATCACGGCCACGGGCTCGCCTTCGGCGCGATCCTCGGCGCTGATGTCACGGCCGGCGAGTAGCGGAATGCCGAGCAGCTCGTGATAGCCCGGGCCGACGCGGCGCAGCGCCGCTTGATACGGCTCGACCTCCGCGCGACCAGCAATCGTCAGATCCACTTGCGCCCAGCCATTGCGCGAGTAGGGCGCGGCCGTGGTGACGGCGACCGCTTCAACACCGGGCACGGCGGCGAGACGGTCTTGCAGCTCGCGCGCGCGGCTGTCGAGGGTTTCAGGCGCGCCGGTGCTGAAGAACTGCAGCGCGCGCACCGATTTTGGATCGAAGCCAGGATCGACGTTCTGCAGGCGCATCAAGCTCAAGGTGAAAGCGCTGGCGATGATCAGGCTCAGCGTCGAGAACGCGATCGCGAGCGCCGGCAGGAAGGCGCGCCATCCCGCGCCACCGCCGATGAGGCCGCGACCCGCGCCGCGCAGTGCGAGCGGCGTGCTCACGCGTGGACGCCATGCGCTCAACAGACTCACGGCGAACGGCGTCAGCACGCCCAGCACCGCGGCGAAGGCAAGCACCACCGGATCGAGCACGATCGCATCGACGCGCGGCAAGCTGTCGCGCGCGAGTTCACGTACGGTGTTCATGCCGGCCCACGCGGCCAGCGCGCCGAGCATCACGCCGACCACGGTCAGCGCCGCCGCCTCGAGCCAACGCGCGCGACGAAGTCGCGTGGGCGCCGCGCCTAGAGCCAGCGCGAGTGCTTGCTCGTGCGCGCGTTCGGTCTGACGCGCGTCGAACAGAATCGCGACATTGGTCAGCGCGATCAGCAGCACCAGCAGACCGATCGCGAAGGCCACCCATAGCGTGCCGCGCAGATCGCCGACAATCTCGTCGAGCAAAACGGCGCTGGTCAAACGCCAACCGTCCTCGCCTTCGCGCGCGTCGATCATCGTCGCGAGTTGCGCATTGGCGGTCGCCGCATCGAGACCAGGCTTGAGGCGACCAATGCCTTCGACGATGCGCGCCACGCGATAGCTCGGCGCATCCGCGCGATAGGGCCCGCGCGGCAACCAAGCGCCGATCGACGGCGCGGGATACGCGAACGCGCGCGGCATCACGCCGACCACGCGCAAGCGCCCTTCGGACGTATCGATGAGCTGACCCACGGCCGCGCCGGCCTTGCCGAACAGGCGCGTGGCTTCGTCGTACGACAGCATCACCTGACCGCTGCGCGACACATGATCTTGCGGCGCGAACCACGCGCCATGCGCGGGTGCCATGCCCAACGCCGGAAAGAAGCCGGCGCTGACCAGCACGATTCCGGTCTCGCGAGGATGCTCGCCGTCGAACAACGTCATGCCGCCCCAGTTGAAGTAACCGAACTGCGCGAAGGGCGCATCGCCCGCGCGCGTGCGTTCGTCCAGGCTGATGGCTTCTTCGGGCGTCAGCGCGGTGCGATCGATCTGTTGACGCGCATTGCCCGCGCCCACGGCGACGACGCGTTCGCCGTCGGGATAGGGCAAGCCCGTCAGCACCACGCCGCGCAAGGTCGAGAACATCGCCACGCTGAAGGCCACGCCCAGCGCCAGCATCAGCACGGTCGCGGCGACGAAGCCCGGCGCGCGGGCAAGCCGGCGCAGGACGTGATGGATTTCGGTGGGCAGGTTCATGCGGATTTCCGAAAGGGCTGCCCGTGTGGAGCAACCGCCATGCCAGCACGGAAAACCGCGGAAATCCCTGAATTCGGCGCGGGACGCGGCCCCGGTCTTGTTCGAATGCGGACGGCGCGCGGGGCGCGCGTCCGCATTCGAACAGGCACGCGCCTCAGGACGATTTGCCGATCACCTCGCGCAGCCGCGTGAGTTTCGGCGTCACCAGGGGAATGGTCAGCATGGTGCTGGCCACGGCCATCAGCAGCAGGGCGGTGAAGGTTTCGCTGGTGATGATCTGCTTGTCCAGCAGCACATTGACGAAGATGATCATGATCAGGGCCTTGGTCTGCAGCAGCCAGCCGATCAGCGACGCCTCGCCCGGCGCCCAGCCAAGGATCTTGCCGGCGATGCGCAGGCCCAGCAGCTTGCCCGCGACCGACGCCACCAGCAGCAGCGCCGCGGCCACGAGCACGGCCGTGCCGCCCATGGTCCAGTTGGTGCGAAGCCCCGTCGACAGAAAGAACACCGGCATCACGATCATCAGCACGTGATGACGCAGTTGATCCATGCGCTCGCGATCGAACCAGCGCGCGTCGAGCACCGCGCCGGCGAGAAACGCGCCGACCATGAAATGCAGCCCCGCCCAATCGGCCACGAATCCGCACACCGCGAGCCACATCAGACTCACATACCAACGATCGCGCTCGGGCATCCAAGCCATCAAGCGTCGGAACAGCAGCGAGACCACGCCGAAGCCGACCAGGAACAGGCCCTGCCGCCCAATGCGCGTCCAATCAAGCAGGATCAGGGCGAGCACGCCCCAAATCGCCACGTCATCCATGCTCGCGTAGCGCAGCACGCGTTGTCCGAGTGGCTCGCGCAGGATGTGCAGTTTCTCCATGAACAGGATCAGGATCGGCAGCGCCGTCACCGCGCAGGCCATGCCGATGCCGGCGACGAACTGCCATTGCTGGCCTTGCGGGCCGATCCAGCCGCTCTTCCACGCCAGCATCACGAGCGCGGCGCCGCAGCCGAACAGCAGCGGCGTGCCCAAGGCCAGGCCCGCGGTGATCGAACTCTCGCGGCGATGGCGCCAGGCTTCGTGCAGATCCAGCTCGATGCCGGCGATGAACACGAACATCATCACCGCCCACCACGCGATGCCGTTCAGCGCCGTGATCACCTGCGGGTTGAACACGAACGCGTGGTACTCGGGAAACGCCGCGCCGAGCACGCCAGGCCCGAGCAAGATGCCCATCACGATCTGCACCACGACCAGGGGCGCGTAGTACTCGGTGCGGCCCACGCGCCAGATCAGATAGGGCACGGTGAAGATGATCGCCATCGCGATCAGGAAGATCTCGCTCGTGGTCATGTCTACCCGAAAGGCAAGCGTTTCCGGCCGCGAAGTCTAGCCCAGCGCGCGCGCCTTTTGCGGCGCCGCAAAATGCATAACCCGGGTCGTCGCCCCAGAATAGGGCGCAGCCAAGGATCGCCATGAAACGCAAGGTCACGTCTTTCGATATCGCGCACCGCGCCGGGGTGTCCCTGGCCACGGTCTCGCGCGCCTTGCGCGGCAGCCCGCTGGTGACGCTGGAAACGCAAAAGCGCATCCAGGCCATCGCGCGCGAGCTCAACTACAAGGTCGACAAGAACGCCTCGAACCTGCGTCGTCAGCACTCGGTCACCCTGGCCCTGCTGCTGTTCGAGGACCCGACGTCGGACGATTCGCTGATCAATCCGTTCTTTCTGTCGATGCTCGGCTCGATCACGCATGCCTGCGCGAGCCAGGGCTATGACTTGCTGATCTCGTTCCAGCAGCTGTCCAACGACTGGCATGCCGACTATCAAGACAGTCACAAGGCCGATGGCCTGATCCTGCTGGGCTATGGCGATTACCTCACGTCACGCAGCAAGCTCGAGCGTCTGGTCGAACAGGGCACGTTGTTCGTGCGCTGGGGCGCGGTGATCGAAGGCCAGCCCGGCATCTCGATCGGTTGCGACAATGTGCAGGGTGGCCGCGCGGTCACCGAGCATCTGCTGGCTCTGGGTCGCCGACGCATTGCCTTCATCGGCGATGCCTCGCCGCGCTGTCCCGAATTCAGCGAGCGATATCACGGCCATTGTCAGGCACTGCGCGCCGCCGGTGTGGATGTGCGCGCCGATTTGCAGATCGACGCGGCCGATTCCACCGAACCCGTGGGCTATCGCGCGCTGTGCGAGCTGCTCGATCGCGGCGCGCGCTTCGACGCGCTGTTCGCGGCCAGCGATTTGCTGGCCATCGGCGCCATTCGCGCCCTGGCCGATCGCGGCCTGTCGGTGCCCGAGGACGTGGCCGTGGTCGGCTTCGACGACATTCCCATGGCCAGCTTCGTCAATCCGCCGCTGACCACGGTGATGCAGGATCAGAAACGCGCCGGCGAATTGCTGGTCGATAACCTGCTGCAGCAGATTCGCGGCGAAGAAGTCAGTTCGATGATGTTGCCCGCGAAGCTCGTCGTGCGTCGATCCTGCGGCGCCATGCCCGTTCGAGTCAGTTCGCCGCCGACGCTGAAAGTCGCGCGCTGAGCAAGGGCGAATTCACCTCGGCATCGAGCAAATACACGGCCACGCCGTGCGCCGCCACCGTGGCGCGCAAGGGCTTGCCGCGCGCGATGGTCAGGCGTTGGTTCGTGTCGAAGGCATCGACCCATTCGCCGTCCTGCAGCGCGTCGTTGATCGCGAACTCCGTCGGTTTGTCGCCCTTGTTGAGCAGCACCAGCGCGATCTGATACGTGCCCGCGTGCTGATACACGCGATAGAACGCGGCGCGATCACCGGCCAGTTCCAGATTAACTTGCACGCCGCGCTGCAAGGCCGGCGAAGCCGCGCGCACGCGCGCGATGCGCATCAGGTGTTCGCGAATCGGGTGCGCGCGCGCCCGACGAATGCCCTCGACGCCGAAGTAATTGCGATTGCCCTCATGTTCGGCATGACCGCGCTCGAAGCCCATTTCAGAGCCGTAGTAGATCGCCGGAATGCCACGCGCGGTGAACAGCCAGTGATGCGCGTCGATGAAGCCGTTGTCGTCGGCATCCAGGCGCGCCATGTCGTGGTTGTCGTAGAAGGTCACCAATTCGTAAGGATTGCGATACGGGCCGTCGCGCAGATACAGCGGCTTTTCCAGCAGGGAAAAATCACCGTGCTCGTGGCCGAAGACCTTGGCCAGCGCCTCCTTCATCGGGAAATCCAGCACCGAAATCGAGCCTTGGCCGGGCTGAGTGAAGGTCGCGATCTTGGTGGCGTCGTAATCGAAGGCCTCGCCGAACATGAAAAAGCCCGGGTGCTTGGCGCGAATGCGATCGGTGAATTTCTGCCAGAACTTGCCCGGCATGTGCGCGACCGTGTCGATGCGAAACGCCGCCGCGCCTTGATCGATCCATTGCGAGTAAGCGCCGACGAAGTAGTCGAGCACCTCGGGGCGCGTGTCGTCGAGGTTCGACAACTGCACCAGATCGGGTTCGGTGTGAAAGAAGCGGTGCAGCGGGTTGTGCTCGGGATCGAGTTTGTCCGGCGGCAGATTTTGATGATCGGCCACCAGCTTGCCATCGCGATCATAAATCTGGCCGAACAGCGGCTGCGCCTTGGGCATGGTGAACGAGGGCGAGCCGTGATTGCAGACGATGTCGAGCACCACGTCCAAGCCTTGCCGACGCAAGGCGCGCGTGAACGCGGCGAAATCCAGGCCATCGCTCGGCCAATGCTCGTCGACGCGATAAAAGTTCACGCCCCAATAGCCGTGATAGGCCGACTTGCCGCGATCGGTGAGAAAGCTCTTCCACTTGGCCTCGTCGCCGCCGGTGAAGGCCTGATCGGGGTTCTCGACGATGGGCGTGATCCACACCGCGCCGAAACCCATCTCGCGGATGTAGTCGGCGTGATCGGCGATGCCTTTGAAATCGCCACCCAGATAGCCGATGTTGTCGGTGCGACCATCGGGCCCGCGCAGGGGAATGTCGAAGCTGGGATGCTCGCCGCCCTGATCGCGATGATCATTGCTGGTGTCGCCGTTGACGAAGCGATCGGTCACCACGAAGTAGATGGGCTTGGCCGCGAAAGGCTCGGTCGTGCCGACATACGATGGCGTCTCCGCCGCGCGCGCGCCCGCGAAAACAAGACCCAAGGCCAGCATCAGCGCGCCACGGCGCATCGAGGAATGCAGTTTCATCAGGCCACCGCCGCCGCGTTCGCGGGCGCTTCCGATTCGGTCTTCACGAGCAGCACGCAACCGCCCGCGATCAGCAGGCTCGCCGCGCCCATCACCAAGGCGTACACCGCCTGGTCCTTGAAGAACGTGTGGATCAGAAAACCCAGGATCGTCGCCGCCACCAACTGCGGAATGACGATGAAGAAATTGAAGATGCCCATGTAGATGCCCATCTTCTCGGCCGGCAAGCTGTCGGCGAGCAAGGCATACGGCAGCGACAGAATCGAGGCCCAGGCGAAACCCACGCCGACCATCGACAGCAGCAGCCAGTGCGGATCGCGGATCAACCACACGGACAACAAGCCCGCCGCGCCCAGCCACAGATTCACCAGATGACTCCAGCGCGGGCCGATCGCGCGCGTCATCGGCGGAATCAGCACCGCCGCGATCACCGCGAACGCGTTGTACGCGGCGAACAGCACGCCCACCCAATCGGCGCCATCGTTATACGCCTTCGACTGCGTATCGGTGGCGCCGAAGTGCACGGCCGCCACGCTCGCCGTGGTGTAGATCCACATCGCGAACAGCGCGAACCACGAGAAGAACTGCACCACCGCCAGCCGCCGCATCGCCATCGGCATGGCGTGCAAGTCACGCATGATCGTGCCGAAGATGCCGCCGATGCGAAGCCAACCGTGCACCAGCATCGCCAGGCCATACACGGCGATGCCACCGGCGAGCAGATACAAATCCTTGGCGAGCGCGTAATGCCACACGGCCCACGCGCCACTGGCGCCCACGATCAGCGCGATCGCGCCGCGCAGGAACAACGCGCCGCGTTCGGGCTCGCGCTCGGGCAGGCGCGGCGCGGAGTCGGTGGCGCGCAATTCGTCCGGTGGCAATTCGCGCGTGCTGAACACGGTCCAGCCCACGGCGGCCAGCAGCACCACGCCACCGAAATAGAACGAATAACGCACGGCATCGGGCACTTCGCCCGCGGCAGCCGTGTTGGCCACGCCGGCCTGGGTCAGCAACCACGGCAGCGCGCTGGCCACGACCGAACCCACGCCGATGAAAAAGCTCTGCATCGCGAAGCCCGTGGCGCGTTGTCGCGGCGGCAGTTGATCACCGACGAAGGCGCGAAACGGCTCCATCGACACATTGATCGAGGCATCGAGAATCCACAACAGCCCCGCTGCCATCCACAACACCGACGATTGCGGCATCGCGAACAAGGCCAGCGAGGCCAGCACCGCGCCCACCAGAAAATACGGACGCCGTCGCCCCAGCCGATTCCACGTGCGATCGGAGAAATAACCCACGATCGGCTGCACGATCAGCCCGGTCAGGGGTGCCGCGATCCACAGCACGGGAATATCGTCGATGGCCGCGCCCAGGGTCTGGAAGATGCGGCTGACATTGGCGTTCTGCAGCGCGAAGCCGAACTGGATGCCCAGAAAACCAAAGCACATGTTCCAGATCTGCCAAAACGACAGCGGCTGACGCAACGCGGGGGAACGGTTCTCGGCCATGAACACTCCTGGGTCACCGCGACGCGGTCGCCCATCCTACGCCGGGCGCCGCGTCATGGCGGCCGACGGCCGCCTGGGAAAGATAGTCAACGCCGCCGGGCCTCGGCGATGAATACGTTTGCAGCGCAACCAGCGGGCCCGGTCGACCGGTTTATCCTTGGCCCCGGTTTCCCAGAAGCGAACACCGCGGGGTCGGCGTGAGCGAACAATCCCAGTCCCGCTGGTGGCGAGGCGCGGTCATCTATCAGATCTATCCGCGCTCGTTCCGCGACGTCAGTGGCGACGGCGTGGGCGATCTGCCGGGCATCCTCGAACGGCTCGACTATGTCGCGAGCCTGGGCGTGAACGCGATTTGGATTTCGCCGTTCTTTCGCTCGCCAATGGCCGACTTCGGTTACGACATCGCCGACTATCGCGCGGTCGATCCGCTGTTCGGCACGCTCGAGGATTTCGATCGCGTGCTGGCCAAGGCCCATCGCCTGGGCTTGAAGCTGATGATTGATCAGGTGCTCAGTCACACCTCGGATCAACATCCGTGGTTCATCGAAAGCCGCGCCAGCCGCGACAACCCCAAGGCCGATTGGTACGTGTGGGCCGACGCGCGCGACGACGGCACGCCGCCCAACAACTGGCTGTCGATTTTCGGCGGCGTCGCCTGGCAATGGGAGCCGCGGCGCGGACAGTATTACTTGCACAATTTCCTGACCTCGCAGCCGGATCTGAACTTTCATCATCCCGAGGTGCGCGCCGCGACCCTCGATAACGTGAAGTTCTGGCTCGATCGTGGCGTCGATGGATTGCGCCTCGACGCGATCAACTTCTGTTTTCACGATCGTCTATTGCGCGATAACCCAGCCAAGCCCGAGGCCGAGCGCGTGGGCCGCGGCTTCAGCGCCGACAATCCTTACGCCTTCCAGCGTCATCTGTACAACAACACGCAGCCGGAGAATCTCGCCTTCCTGGCCGAGTTGCGCGCCCTGCTCGATCGTTATCCCGATGCCGCGGCGCTAGGCGAGATATCCGCCGAGGATTCACTCGCGACCATGGCCGAGTACACGCGTGCCGGTCGCTTGCACATGGGCTACAGCTTTGAATTGCTGACCGAAGATCACTCCGCGCGTTACCTGCGCGGCACGGTCGAGCAACTCGAGGCGCAGATGCTCGACGGCTGGCCGTGCTGGGCCATCTCCAATCACGACGTGCAGCGTGTCGCCTCGCGCTGGGGTGGCAAGAGCGTCACGCCCGAGGCGGCGAGTCTTTACACGGCGATGTTGTGCTCGCTGCGCGGTTCAGTGTGCGTGTATCAGGGCGAAGAATTGGGACTGACCGAAGCCGATCTGCCTTACGAGGCGATCCAGGATCCCTACGGCAAGGCCTTCTGGCCCAACTTCAAGGGCCGCGATGGGTGTCGCACGCCCATGCCGTGGGACACGACCACGCACGCGGGCTTCAGCACGCACGCGCCGTGGTTGCCCGTGCCCGACGCGCATCGCGAACGCGCGGTGTCGGTGCAGGAAGCGCAATCGCAATCGCCCTTGTCGCGCTTTCGCGCGTTCCTGCGTTGGCGTCGCACGCAACCGGCGCTGCGTGAAGGCACGATCCAGTTTCTCGATTGCCCCGAACCCGTGCTCGCCTTCGTGCGCGCGCACGAAGGTCGGTCATTGCTGTGCGCGTTCAATCTGTCCGATCGCGAGCAACGCGTCACGCTGGGCGATCTCGATGGCGCGCGTGGCATCGCCGAGCACGGCTTGGTCGAGGGCGAATGGCGCGAGGGCGTGCTGCGCTTGCCCGCGCATGGCGCCTATTTCGCGCCGTTGGCGGCGCAGGCGCGCATCGAACCGGCGCGTCGCGTCGCGCGTTGAGTCACGCGCATAATGCGAAGATGACGCGCCCGCACCGCGGTGATGACAGGGGAAACGCCCCGCGGTGCCGGCACGCCACCGACGAGAATACGCCGCGCGCGTGCGCGCGGATTCCTGGCATAAGTGGCAGGTTCGCGGGGCGGTCGACAGCGAAACCGTGAAGCTTCAACGCGGCCAGACGGCATGCAACGGCGGCTCGCCGCGCGCTGGCGCGGTCGCGCGCGATTCCGGCATCGCGGACACGGGACGATTGGGCTGACGCAAGCCATAGGCAATGCATAGCGCCGCCTGCGTCCGATCGCGCACGCCCATCTTCGCGAGGATCTGGCTCACGTAGCCTTTCACCGTGCCCAGGGTCACGTGCAGGCGCGCGCCGATTTCGCGATTGGAATGGCCCTGCGCGAGCAATTGCAGCACTTCGCGCTCGCGTTGCGACAAGCGATCCGTGCGCGCCACATCGCCGCGCGCATCGCCTTCGCGCGCGTCGTTGGATTCCGTCACCGGCAAATGCGCCAAGGTCGGCGCGAGCACCGCCACGACGTCGAACCCGCCATCGCCCGCGCGCGGTGACAGACACACCAGATCGCCTTCGCCGAGCCGCGCCATCCAGTCGCGATCGCGCGTGTCATGGCGCAGATCGATCCACTGCAGCGCCTGACCCAGGGTCACCGACGGCGCGCGCGCGCCGGTCGCGACCGTGCGCCAGCGCCGCGTGGCCAGCAGGCGATGCAGCAGCGGTTCGAGCGCGCGCCCTTCGGGCAGCACGATGAACTGACACGCGCCACTCGCGGGCGGGGTTTCGATCGAAGCCACAGCATTCATGCGCGCGCGCCGGCAACTCAGGTGCAGGCGATACGCGCGAGTGGGGGCCGCGGATTCGCGGGTGGTTGCGGCCCTAGCGGGCGTGGCCGAGCACCTGGCTCAGCTGCTCGCGAATATGGATCAGCGCGCGCCGGATGCGCGTCTTGACCGTGCCCAGCGGCTCGCTGGTCTCGGCCGCGATCTCCGGGTGCGTGCGACCTTCGACCACCGACAGCCGCACGGCGCGGCTGCTGCGCGGCGTTAGCACGTCGGCCGCGCGCATCAGCAGCGCGCGCGCGGCCTCGCGGTCGACCACTTCGGCGGGGCCGGTGACGATGGCGTCGGCCTCGGGCTGGGCCACGCGCAGCGCTTCCATCGCGCCATGGGCCGTGCCATGGCGACGCAGGCGATCGACCACGCGCGACCGCGCCATCATGATCATCCAGCTGATCGGATCCAGGCGCGTGGCGTCGTACTTGTGCGCGAACCGCCAAGCCAGGGTAAAGACGTCGTTGACCACTTCGTGCACGTCGTCCTCGTTGCCCATGCGCGAACGCACGAAGGCGGCGACGCGCGCGCTGGTCTCGCGGTAATACTGCGCGAACGCCGCGCGATCGCCGGTGGCGCTGCGGCGTAACAGCGATTCCAGACGCAGATTGAAGGCGCGCGCCTCGGGAGTGAGCGTGGCCTCGCGCATCGGCGGCGTCGGCGCCGGTGCTGGCTCGGCAAGGGCAACCACCGTGTCGTCGTCAACGTCGTCGATGGTCCGACGCGGTTGCGCCTCGAGTGCTGAAAGCATGGCGGTGCCGTCTCCCGGTGAAGCGTTGATCGAAGCTCGCAACGAGCCTCCCTCCCGTCGCGACCAGGGCCCGCTCGGGCCCGGGCGCGAAATACGCGCGACGGACGACCCTGGATTTACACCGGTCGTGTGACGCTGACAAGGACGCCGTCGACATCCTTGACGTTGCGTGCGCCGCGCCGACGATTCGCAGTCCTCACCGATCGTCCGTGGGCCACGTGAGTCGCGCCGACGCCGATGCCGCCATCGTGAGGCCTGTCGGACCTTGCAGGTCGAGCCGCGCTCGGACGAACGGCTATTCCATCGCGCGGTCGCGGGACTAGGATCATCGCTGGCCGGGGGATATCGGCCACCGACGCGTTCGCGCGTCGAGAACGAACCCAGAATGGGGACCGCCAGCGGCACGCAGAGGTCGCGACGCGGAACAGTGATTCTTTATCGGAGTGAGTATGAAAACCCAAGGACTAACCCTGGCATTGCCGCTGGGGTGTTGCGGCATGGCCAGCGCGGCCTTGCCGCCGGGCCTCAGTGGCGCCTGCTACAACCCGGCGCCATCGCGCCACGGCATCTCCCTCGAATTCCAAGAGGATCGACGCGCGCTGGCTCGCGCGCGCGCCCCGATCACGGCCTCGACGAGGGTCGATCGGGCGCCGGCACGGCGGCCAATGCCCTCGCCATCGTCACCGACATGATGTCTTCGACCGTGCTTCCCCGTACTCGCTTGACGAGCGATAGGGAAAGCTCGGTCCGCAAGCGATCCGCAGAGATCGCCACGCGGCGAAAAGATGGAATTCAAATCGGAGTGAACATGAAAACCCAAAAGCTAACCCTGGCATTACTGCTGGGGTGTTGCGGCGTGGCCTGCGCGGCCTTGCCGCCGGGCATCAGTGGCGCCTGGTACACCCCGGCGCCATCGGGCCACGGCATCTCTCTCGAAATCCTCGATGATCGACGCGCGCTGGCCTGCTGGTACGCGCACGACGCGGCGGGCGAGCCGATGCATCTCTACATCGATGGCCGGATCCAGGGCCATGCGATCACTGGCCCGGCGTATCTGAGTCGCGACGTGCCGTTCGACGGCTTTGACCAGGCCCAGCACACGATCGGCGTGTGGGGCCACGTGCACATCACCTTCCAGGACCGCGCGCACGCGAACCTGCACTACGACGCCGACGGTCCGCGCGGTGGCGCGAGCTACGGTTCGGGCGATATCGCGATGACGCGTCTGACCCAACTCGCCGGGCTCGATTGCGTCTTGTCCGATACCGAGCGCTTGCCCGCGGGCCTGTACAACGCCAGCGTCGACGTGATCCTCGGCGGCGTGATCCACGCGACGCGCGACGCGGTCGATCCCCATCACGTGCCCTGGGCGGCCCATAGCTTCGCGCTGCCGGGGCTGCGCGCGATGACCGGCATGGCCTTGCCCTCGATCGTGATCGCCCAAGTCGATGTCGGCGGCGACCGCGATTTGCTGCGCGGCATGGCGTATGGTGACTCGGCGTTCCGCGTCGAACGGGGCAAGGTCGAACCCTTGCGCTTGCAACTGCTGGGCAATGGCGGCAAAGCCTTGCTCGATGATGGATTCATGCGCTTGACCGTGCGCGAGAACCCCGTCGAGAACGCGCGCATCGCGCGTGAACTCGACATGCGCGATCTGGCCGCTCGCATGTTCGCGACGGAGTTGTTGTATCAGTTCGCCTCGGATCCGACGCGCACCCGCATCAGCGCCAATGGCGAATTGTGCATCGAGGTCGTGGGCTACATCGGCGGTCGCGATTGCTCGCTGCGCGCCACGATCGTGTCGGCGTTCGCGGGCTCGACGTTTTTTACCTTCGCCATGCATCGGCGCGACGATGTCTCGGGCAATCCCTATCGCGGACGCGGTTGGGTGGAGTACGGCATGGCCGGGGCCGAGCGCGTCGTGCTGATGGGCGACAACGCGCGCGGCCAAGGCATCGATCCGTTGAGAAATCGGGGGTGAAGTCATCAAGCGCGACAACCCGGTCGAGGCGTTCGTGAAGAAAAGTGGGCCAGGCCTGTCGCCAGGAGGGCTCTTGCACGTCGTTGGCCTAATGATGTGATGGCGAGGACGGGCTTGGCCCGGCATCGCCGCGCGCAAACAGCGTTACCCATCGCGACAACGCGATGGTCGTTGAAGGGAAGCCATGATCCAGCGCGTTCGCGCGCCGGGTTTGGCAGCGTCAAAGGACCGCGCACGGCCCGAAGAGGCCGATCAGCGGATGACACTGAATTGAGAACAGGAGTGAACATGAAAACCCAAGGACTAACCCTAGCCTTGTTGCTGGGATATGGCGGTCTGGCCTGCGCGGCCTTGCCGCCGGGCATGAGCGGCGCCTGGTACAACCCGGCGCAATCGGGCCACGGCATCTCGCTCGAGGTGCTCGATGATCGACGAGCGATCGCGTACTGGTTCGTGTACGACGCGGCCGGCGCGCCGATTCATTTGTATATCGATGGTCAGGTTCAGGGCCATTCGATCACGGGCCCGGCGTATCTGAGTCGCGGCATGCCGTTCGGCAGCTTCGACAGCAGTCGGCACACGATCGGCGTGTGGGGCCACGTGCGCCTGGATTTCCAGGACTGCGCGCACGCAACGTTGCACTACGACGCCGACGGCCCCCGCGGTGGCGCGAGCTTCGGCTCGGGCGATATCGCGATGGCGCGCCTGTCCCAACTCGCGGGACTCGATTGCGCCTTGTCCGACACCGGCCGTCTCCCGCAAGGTTTGTACACCGCGACCTACCTGGGGCAGACCCATCTCGGCACGCAGCCCATGGCCGCCGCGGTCGATCCCGATGGCGTGTTCTGGGCCGCGAATGTCTCGGGCTCGCTCAGCCCTAACACCCCGAGCCCGCAACCCTCGCCGCCCGTGGTCATCGGCCAGGTCGATAAGCAAGGCAATGCCAATGTCTTGAAGACGCGTGCCTACGGCAATGTGGCCTTCGCGCGCGAACGCGGCTTCGCCGAGCCTTTCGACGTGCGCTTGAACGGCAACGCCGGCTCGGCCCAGCCCGGGCGCGAATGGCTGCGCGCGTTCGCCTTCAATGCCGACACGAGCAACAACGCGCGCATTCAACGCGACTTTCGCCTGGCCGATCTGGTCGGCCTGACGTTCGAGACCAAACTGATCTTCCAAATCGCTCCCCAATCGTTGTTCACGCGCGTGTCGGCCGATGGCAGCCTGTGCCTGGACTTGATCGAATCGAGCCCCAGCCCTGACTGCGAGTACCGCGGCGATCTGGTCGCGGTCTACCCCGGCTGGACCTTCTTCGCCTTCACGTTGAAGAATCCTCGGGATCGGCTTGGCAATGCCTACAGCGGTCGCGGCTGGGTGGAGTACGGCGCCAACGGACCGGAACGCTTGGTCCTGGTCGGTGACAACACGCGCGGCGATGGCCTGGGCGTGGTGGCGACGGTGGTGACGCCATGAATACCTTTCTCGCGCGTTTTATCTTCGTCGTTATCGCGGTCTTGGCCTTCGGCCTCGCGCGCGCGGTATCCCCAAGCGCGATCAATGGCTCGTACTACGACCCCAATCACTCCGGGCACGGCTTCTCGATCGAAGCGCTCGACGACGGTCGCGCCATCGCGTGGTGGTATGTCTACGATCGCGACGGCAATCCGGTGCATCTGTACATCGAGGGGCCGCTTCAGCCCATCAGCAGTGGCGAACTGCGCTTGAACGGGCGCGCTTATCTGCCGCGCGGCATGCGTTTCGGCAGCTTCGATCCCGCCGACGTCGAGTTGCGCGAATGGGGCGATGTCGTGATCGACATCGGCTGCGATCGCGCCTACGCGCGCTACAACGCCAATGGTCCCGCCGGCGCGGGATTCGGCACCGGCCCGGTGGCCCTGCAACGGTTGTCCGCGATCAAGGGCATCCTGCGCGCGGAAGACTGCGTTCGCGGGCACGTCGATCTGCATGATCCCGTTATTCTCGCGGGCACCTCCACGTTCGGCGACGGCGGCACCGAGCCGATGTTCGGCGTCGCCGACGAACGCGGAAGAGTGCTGCTGGCGGCGCCACGAATGGGCGGGCCGATCGTCACGGCCGTCTCGCTGGGCACCTTGTTTTCGTTCAAGGTCGACGCCGAAGTGCGCGCCAACGTGGCGAACGAGTCGGGCATGCCGCGGTCATCGACCGCCATCATCGACGTGCCGGTGCGCTACGAGTCGGACGGAGGTTTTCGCATCATCGCGATTCATTCCGACGTCGAAGGCAGTGCTTCGCGCGAGTTCGAGATGGCCGATCTGATCACGCGCATCGACGTTGATCGCGATGTCGCCGACACCGCCGCCCTGCATCGGCCCTTCAATGCCAGGACACTCGCCGGCAAGCGCTTCACGATGGGCCCGGACGGTCCGCAGGTGATCATCGATGCCGCGGGCAACGTCTGCGTCGCCCGCTACACCACGGTGGCCCTCGATTGCCAGTTCACGGGCAAGTTCACCGCCGTGCCTGGCGACTGGGCCTTCTTCGACTTCGAGCTGGCCTATCGCCAGGGCCTGACTCATGCGCCGGTCAAGGGTCGCGGCTGGGTGCTGTATTCGCCCGAGGGCCAGCCGCGCCTTCTGGCGATGGTGGGCACGCAAGGCGGCGAAGGCTTTGCCTTCTCCGGCAGCGTCAGCACGCCGTAAGTCGCGCGCGCGGGGCGTCGCCAGAGCGGCGACGCCTCGTGCGTGAACTCGGGCACTCGCGGCTTTCGCGACGGCTCGCGTCATGACGTGAGCCGTCGCGCGCGCGGGCCGATCACGGCCTCGACGCGGGTCGCTCGGCCGCCGGCACGGCGGTCAATGGCATCGCCATCGTCACCGAGATGATGTTTTCGATCGCGCTTCCACGTACACGCCAGACGAGGAACAGGGAAAGCACGGTCCGCAAGCGATCCGCAGAGATCGCCACGCGGCGACATCATGGAATTCACATCGGAGTGAATAATGAGCACCAAAGGACTACTTCTGGCCGCCTTGCTGGGATTCACCGGCTTGGCCCACGCGGTCTTGCCACCCGCGATCAGTGGCGCCTGGTACAACCCGGCGCAATCAGGCCACGGGATCTCGCTCGAGATCCTCGACCAGCAGCGCGCGATCGCGTTCTGGTACGTCTACGACGCGAACGGTCATCCGATCCATCTCTACATCGACGGTCACATCGAGGGCCATGCCGTTTCCGGCACCGCGTATTTGAGTCGCGGCATGCGCTTCGGCGAATTTGATCCGGCGCGTCATACCTTGGGCGTCTGGGGTCGGGTGACCCTCGCGTTCGGCGACTGCACGCACGCGACATTGAGCTATGACGCCAACGGCCCCAGCGGTGGCCCGAGTTTCGGCGCCGGCACGATCCCGATGACGCGCCTGACCCAACTCGCGGGGCTGGATTGCCAGTTGTCCGATCCGGGTCGTTTGCCGCACGGGCTCTACTCGGCGAACTATCGCTGGCACATCTCATCGCCAATCGAACCGGGCGTGGCCGCGGTCGATCCCGACGGCGTGCTGTGGGCCACGCGCGTGCGTGGCACGCATGGCCCTTCAGCCGTCACGTCGCAGTGGCCACCGGCCGTGGTCATCGGCCAAGTGTCGGTGACCGGCGACCGCGATGTGCTCGAGGCCGACGTCCTGCCCAATGACGCGTTCTACAACGAACACGAAGACGGCGATCATCTTGCCGTGCCCCTGCAAGGCAATGCCGGCACCGTGCCGGCGCGCGAGCCGTGGTTCGCGGGCGTGAGTTTCGATGCCGATACCGGCGCCAACGCGCGCATTCGGCGCGAGTTGCGCCTCGCCGATCTGGTCGGGCGCGCGTGGACCACGCGGTTGCAGATGCAGTTCGCCTTCAACTGGCATGAGGCGCGCGTGGAAGTCGATGACGCGGGCGCGGTGTGCCTCAAGATCGCCGTCATCGATGCCTCGACCGCGCCGTGCGCCTTTCGCGGCGCGATCAAGCCCGTGTTTCCTGGTTGGACGTTCTTCTCGTTCGAACTGCGTCGCGAAGGCGATGCCCTGGGCACGCCCTATTCCGGACGCGGATGGGTCGAGTACGGCGACGCGCAAGCCGAAAGGCTGGTGTTCGTCGGCGACAATGATCGGGGCAATGGCTTCGGACTGGTGTTGACGCCATGAACATGCCCTCGATGATGCGAGTCGTCCTTCTGGCGTGCGCGTTCTTTGGCGCTAACGCGATCGCGGTGGAACCGCGCGCGGTCAGTGGCGCGTACTACAACCCCGCCCAATCCGGTCACGGCTTCTCGGTCGAGGCGCTCGACGATGGTCGCGCGATCGCGTTCTGGTATGTCTACGATCGCGACGGCAACCCCGTGCATCTGTACATCGAGGGGCCTCTGACGTCCATCGACGAGACCCGAGGCTTGCGCTTGTCGGGCCGCGCTTACCTGGCCAGCGGCATGCGCTTTGGCGCGTTCAATCCGAGCGAGCTCGCGCTGCGCCAATGGGGCGATGTCACCTTGGATCTGTCCTGCGAAGGGGCCACCTTGCGTTATGACGGCAACGGTCCCGCGGGCGCGAACTACGGTTCGGGGACCATGACCTTGACGCGGCTGGCCGCGATCGAGGGCGTGTCGCGCGACGAGGATTGTCGTGTCGTCGCCGGCCAGCGCTATGAACCCGCCGTGCTCGCTGGGTCCTACGACAGGATCGACCAACGCGGTGAGCGGTTCTCCGGCACGTTGCAAGGCGCGATCGACGAGCGAGGAGAGATCTGGTTGGCGGGCCTGGAACGCGAAGCGCCGGTCCTGAGCTTGAGCGCGGAGCGCGTGACCACGCTTTTCATTGCCCGCGGCGGGGCGCGCGCCGGGGTCCTGAACGGTCATTCGGGTTTGCCGCGATCCGCGCGCGGGTCCTTCGCGATGAGCGCATTCGATGGTCCCGCGGGCATCACCGTCACCGCGATCGACGCGCCCTTCGACACTGGGGATGCGCCACGCTACTCGCCGTCACCCGTCGAGTCGATCAAGGTCCTGCCGCAAGCGTCCGACACGGCCGCGATGCATCGGCCAGTGAGCTTTTCGTTGCTCGAGGGGCGCTCGTTCACGTCAAGTCTGATCACGCAAAGCGTCCGCTTCGACGAGCAGGGCCAATTCTGCGTGGTTAGTCTCCCGCGGACCTGCGTCTTCCGCGGCGAGATCGCGTCGGGGTCGAGCACCTGGTCGTTCTTCGACTTCACGATGCGACCCGACGACGCGCCAACACGGGCGGCGTTCAAGGGGCGCGGCTGGGTCCTGTTCGGCAAGGATGGCCAGCCGCGACAGCTGACCCTGATCGGCGTCACCGGTGGCGAGAGCTTCGCCTTCGTCGGCGATGCGATGACGGCGCACTGAAGCGTGGGCGCGAGGCGTCGCCTGAGCGGCGACGCCTCGCGCGTTAATTCAGGCGCTCGACGCCTCTTCGGCGGCCGCGCCGCCTTCGTCGCGATCGCGGCTCAGGCCGCGCTGACCGCCGCGGCGTCGTGACGCCAGCGCGATATCGCATCGCGCCACGCCGGACGCGATAGCACGCGCGGATCGAGACGGGCTTCGCTGTCGTCGGTGGCGGATGGCGAAGACGCCGCGGGCAAGTTCAAGGCCGCATGTACCGCCATCAAGGTCGGCGCGTCGGGATTGGGCGCGCGCGAGGGTTCGCTTTGGTAGGCGACGGCTTCGACCAGGGTGCCGGGCAAGCCCCAAATGCCCAGCAGATAGGCGCCCACTTGTTCGCGGCTCACGGAAAAGCGCTCGCGCTCCGCGGCTTCGATTCGTTTCGGATCGCCGGCCGCTTCCTCGAGCAGGCGTTCGTACGCTTCCGGCGCGCCCATGGCGAAGGCAAGCCGTCCAAGATTGTGCAGCAGCCCGGCCGCGAACGCGGTTTCGCCATCGGCGCGCGGCGCGAGATCGCGCGCGCGCTGCGCGAGTGCCTGCGCGCGAGCTTGCTCGCCCGCGAGGTCGAAGCCCGCCGCCACGCGCGGGCCCGCGGTGCCGAACAGGCTCGAGCTCAACACCATCGAGCGCAAGGCCTCGTGCCCCAAGTGCACCACGGCCTGGCGAATGCTGGTGACCTCGCGCTGGCTGCGGAAATAAGCCGAGTTGGCCATCTGCAGCACCTTGGCGCTGAGCGCGCCGTCGCGCTCGATCACGGCGGCGAAATCGTTGGCGTCGGCGTCGTCCTTGTTCATCAGGCGCGTCAGCTCGAAGTAGGTTTCCGGCGGCGAGGGAATGAACTCGAGTCGTCCGATCAGGGCTTCGATGCGCGGGTCGCACATCAGCTCGCGCAGATCGAACATGTGCTGCACGGTGTCGAACACCACCTCGGCGCTGCACGGCTTGTGCAGGAACTGATGCGCCACCGCCAAGGCACGCACCACGCTCACATGGTCCGCCTGACCCGAAAGAATCACGCGCACGGCGCCGGGCAACAGCGTCCGCGCGCGCTCGAGCAAGGCCGCGCCGTCCATCGACGGCATGCGCAGATCGGACACCACCGCGTCGAACGGGCCTTTGTGCATCAACTCGAGCGCCTTCTCGGGCCCGAGCGCGAAGCTCATGTCCCAGACGTCGTCACGCTCGAACAGCGCCAGGCGCAATCCGTCGAGCACGTGCTTCTCGTCGTCGACGAACAGGACGCTTTTCATGCCGCCTCCTCGACCTTGCCGCCCGGGCCGCGCAGGGGAATGCGCAGGGTGAAGGTCGTGCCGACGCCAACTTCGGTTTCGAAGTGCAGCTGGCCCTTGTGCTTGTCCACGATCACCGAGCGCGCGATCGCCAGGCCCTGACCCGTGCCCTTGCCCACGGGCTTGGTGGTGAAGAAAGGATCGAAGATGCGTTCGCGGACGGTCTCGGGAATGCCACCGCCGGTGTCGGCGATCTCGATCACGGCCCAATCGTCTTCCGCGCGCGTGCGCACCGAAATGCGTCCGCGTTGCTGACTGGCGCCGACCTTCTCGCCGATGGCGTGCGCGGCGTTGACCACGAGGTTCAACACCACTTGATTGAGCTCGCCCGGATAGCAGGCCACCGGCGGCACTTCGCCGAATTGCGTGTCGAGGTCCGCGACGTATTTGTATTCGTTGCGCGCCACGATCAAGGTGCTGCTCACGGCGGCGTTGAGATCGATCTGCTCGAGCTCGCCCTGATCGGGATGCGCGAAGGACTTCATCGAGCGCACGATCTCGCTGACCCGACCCAGGCCTTCGAGCGCGGCGTCGATCGCGGCCGGCACATTCTCGGTCAAGTAAGGCAGACGCGCTTTCTGTTCGGCTTGCTTGGCCAGTTCCGCCGCGGCGGTCGCGGGCTGACCTTCGATCACGGCATTGGTGGTGGCGGCTTGCTTCTCTAGCAAGGCGAACAAGCGGCCCGTGGCCGTGCGCAGGAATTCGACGTTGTCGCTGACGTACTGCACCGGCGTGTTGATCTCGTGCGCGATGCCGGCGGCGAGCCGACCCACGGACTCGAGCTTCTGCGCTTGCGCCAGTTCCATCTCCATGGCCTTTTGCGCGCTCACGTCGCTGGCGATGCCGAGCAAGCGTCGCGGCGTGCCGTCCTGACCGCCGGTGATCCAGGCGCTAGTGCGCACGTGGATCTTGTGACCCTCGCGCACGCGCACGCGGAATTGCAGCGTGATCTCGGTGCCCGAGGGCGCGGCCGACAATTCGCGCAGCGCGGCGACCACGTGTTCGCGCTCTTCCGGCACCAGGCGCAGGCACAGGGCCGTGCCTTGCAGCAACGCGCGCGTGTCGGCGCCGAAGATGCGATCGACTTGCGGCGCGATATGCAGCAATTCCAGCGTGTCGGGGCGAACTTCCCAAGGCACGGCGGAAGTGTTTTCCATCAGGGCGCGATAGCGCTCGGCGCTTTCAACCAGCTCGGCCGTGCGCTCGCGCACGCGTTGCTCGAGCTTGCCGTTGACCTCGGCCAACTGCGCCTCGTTGCCGACCACGCGCTCGACCAGTTCGTCGAAGGAATGACCGAGCTCGCCGAGTTCATCATCGCGATCGAGCGACAGGCGCAAACGCCCGGCATCGGCGTACTGCTGACGATCGATCTTGCCGCCGATCTCGCGCATCACGCCGGTGACGTGTTGCAAGGGCTGGATCACCGTGCGCCGAAACAGCGCATACGCCACGGCGCACACGATCAGGCCGAACAACAACAAATAGCGCAGCAAGGTCATGGCGATGCCGTCGGCGAAGGCCGAGGCCTCGTCGAAGGGCTTCACCACCACCAGCTTCCAATACGTGTCGGGCACGTGGAAGACATAGGCCAGCGCCTTCTCGCCCAATTCCGGATCGCGCGCGAGCGTGACCGTGCGAAACAGGGTCGAGCGTTCGATCGAGAAGCGCTCGTGCAGCGGGTCGATCGTGATCGCGGCGATCAAGCGCGCCTGCTCGGCGTCGATCTGATAGCTGTCCTGGTCGATCTCGTGCGCGATGTGCTCGAGCTGCGCGCCCAGGCGCGTGCTGGCGGCGGCGATGGTCTCGTCGTTGAGGTCATCGAGCGCGCGGGCCATGGGCGCGAACAGCGTCTGTCGCGCGGCGAACTGATCGGCGGTGAGCAAGTCCTCGGTGCGCTTGCCCTTTTCGTCCTGTCCGATCGTGCGGACATGATCGGCCCAGGGATAAGTAATGAACTTGTTGTTGCGATCGACGATGAAAACATAACCCCCGGTCTTGGCGCGCCACGATTCGACGAAGCCGGCCAGGCCTTCGAGGCGCAAATCGATCGTGGTCACGCCGCGAAACACGTGGCCATCGCGCTGCGGCCAGGTGCAGGTGACCATGGGTTGATAGGAGTACGGGTCCATGTAGGACTGACTCCAGTAACAACTGTGCGACGACATGTAGCGCGCCGGCACATACCATTCTTCGTGGTGATAGCCGGGGCCGGGCTGGTTGTAGTCGTCGAAGTACTCCAGCGCATTGCGCGTGTTGCGACCCCAGAAGAAGCTGCGTCGCTCGAGCTTGGGATCGAAGGCGAAAGGCTCGGGCCAGAAGCCACCACCAGCCACGGCCAGATCGCCACCGAAGTCGAGCATGGGCGGCAAGGTCTTTTCGAACGCGGTGGCTTGATGCGGCAGTTCCGACGCGACCGTGGCCACCGACTTGCTCAGCGCCGAAATCTCGGTGGCCCTGACCATCAGCCCCGAGACGGCGTTGTTGCCCATCTGTTCGATCAAGCGGTGCGTTTCGGCGCGCATCAACTCGCGACCGCGAATCTGCAGCACGGCCATCGTGCCCGCGATCATCACGGTCGCCACCACCAGGACGCCCAGCAAGGTGCGCGCGCCCAGGCCCGAGGGCCAAAAGCCATGACGCGCGCGCGAGCCGGCGAGGCCCCGCGCTGGCGATGTGGTAGCTGCGTCCCGCACAAACCACTCCAAAGGCGCCACGGTCACTCGCACCTTGGCGACAAAAAAACGACGCCGCGACGTTGGGCCGTGGCGCGCGTCGTCAATCGCCAGCGGCAAGCAAAAGAGTGCAAAGGCGGTGCCACTGCTTCACAAAGGCTTGCAATGGCTCATGCGCGTCACGGGCACAATCCTCAAGGCCAGGGGGATCTGGCGCAGCATGCGAACCTCGATGGACCCCGAAATCGCCCAGCGCGACGCGACATCTTCCGATGATCGCTTCGGCGTGTCGGAAGAACTGATTCAGCGCTTGCAGGCGCCGTATCGGGCCTTGGGGCGTGGTCGTGTCGGCGCCTACGTGCCCACGCAAGGCGAAGTGCGCACGCGTCCGGCCGAAGAACTGATACCGATCTTGCGAGATTGGTTTTGGGAAGGGCCGTTCGAATTGATTCCCACCGGCGATCAAGTCGCGCACGTGATCCAGTTGCTGCGCGCGCGTCCCGATGCCCATCAGTTCTCGCGCTTCATTCAAAGCTGCGAACCGCTGCAGCGCGCCTGGGCCAATCTCTGATCGGTCACCGCGTGATCGATTGATCGCGCCGCCGCGCGCATCCGACATCGACACTGACTAAACTCCCGGTTCCGCCACGGGAGCACGGCCTCATGATCGACCACACCGGCGTCGTCGTCAGCGACTTCGACAAGAGCAAGCAGTTCTACATTGGCGCGTTCGCCGCCATTGGCTATCACTTGCTCGCCGAGTTTCCGCCCGAGGTGACGGGTCATGGCCGCGTCGCCGGCTTCGGCGAACCGCCTAAGCCCGATTTCTGGATCATCAGCGGCGAGCCCAATCGTCCCGCGATCCACGTCGCCTTTCGCGTGGCCACGCGCGCGCACGTCGATGCCTTTCATCGCGCCGCGCTCGCGGCCGGGGGTCGCGACAACGGCGCGCCCGGCATTCGCGCGCACTATCACCCGAACTACTACGGCGCCTTCGTGCTCGACCCCGATGGGCACAACATCGAGGCCGTGTGTCACGCGCCGGAATGATTGATTGCGGCGATCGTCGCGCGCGTAGCAAAAGGCGCGCGATGGTCGCCACTGTACGAAAGTCGTGAGGCCCAATTCCACGATGCGTGTGTAGGCCACGCATCGCCCTCGCTCGCCGCCGTGTTGCCGCGGCGCTTTCATCGAACGGCATCACGCTTGTGGAAGTGTGTGAACTTCCCGAGGCTCGCGCCCAAGCCTGTCTATACTGCGCCCGCGATCGTGATCTCGCGCTTCGCAAGGACCGCGTAACTTCCCTTGGGCACCTACGACGCCCCGCGCGAATTGCACGATCGACACATACGAACGGTTTGAATCGACGTGAATCGATCGCTGATCGATACGCGCTCGACGTTGTCGTCACAGGGGCGGTCGAATGCAAAGCGCGGTACAGGCGGAGTGTCAGCGTCAACTCGATTCCTTTCTGTCGCGCAATCCGGCTCTTCAGTTCGCCTGCCTGTCTCGCGTCGACGGCCGCGCCTTCGCGCATGCGACGGCGCGTGAGTCGATCGCGGCCGCCGGCGTGTCGGCGATCACGTGTTCATTGCTGGCCTTGGCCGAATCCTTCGCCAAGGAAGCCCTGAAATCGCCATGCAGTTACTCGGCCATCGCCACCGAGCGCGGTTCGATCGTGCTGGTGCGCGTGCCCTCGCGGCAGCGCGCCTTCGCGCTGTCGGTCGGCGCCGATGATTCGCAATTAATCGCCATGACGCTGCGCGGCGCGCTCGATACCGCTCAGGCATTGGCGCAAACCATCGATCAGGTCACCGAAACATGAAGCTCGTCTATTGGTTCTTCCTGCTCCGCGAAGGTGGCTTCGGCCGCGTGCCGAGCCGTCGCGGGCATCACCATCACCACCACCACTGAGGACAAATCCCATGGCAAAAATCAGTCTTGAACCCCTGCGCGCGCTTGACGGTTACATCGCCTCCGCCCTGGTCGACACCGAGAGCGGCATGCTGCTCGCCGGCGACGGCACCACCATCAATCTCGAAATCGCCGCCGCCGGCAATGCCGAAGTCGTGCGCGCCAAGCGCAAGGTCGCCAACAACCTGAAGTTGAACGACACGATCGAGGACATCCTGATCAGCTTGAACAAGCAGTACCACATCGTTCGTCCGCTGGAATCGAACCAGAAGCTGTTCGTGTACGTGGTGCTGGATCGCTCCAAGTCGAACCTGGCGATGGCTCGCCACGAGCTGCGCACGTTCGAGAAGTCGCTCGACTTCTCTTGATCGATCGATCGCGGCGGTCGGCATCAGCGCCGGCCGCGCGCGGGGTCGAACACGAATTCGAACCACGATTCGGAACCGCCAGATGCGCTTTGACGTGACCATCGCCGGTCTCAACGAACAGCTCGGTCAGCGCGTGAAGCTGGCCGCGCAGTTGTTGGCCGCGCATCAATGGAAAGTCACGGTGCGTGACTGGGACGGCACGCGCTGCCACGCCCTGGTCGCCTTGGTGCCCGACGCCTACGGTCGCCAAGCGATCGAATCGGCGCGCCGCCGCGGCTATGGCGTGGTGGTGATGCATGCCGGCGCGCGACCGCCGGCCGAGAATCTGGTCGCCGTGCCCGCCGACAGTCAGGCGGCGGCGATCGCTTCCGCGCTCAAGCAAGTGCTCGAACGCGCGCGATCGGCGCGCGCGACCACCGCCGGCGAGGAGGTCGATGCCGCGCACGCGGTGCCCGCCGACGTGGCCACGGCCGCGCTCGCCAACGTCGCGCCCTCGTCGGCCGCCTCGCGCGGATTGCTGTTGCGCCTGGCCACCGACGCCAGTCTGCGCGGACGCGACGTGCAGGCGCGTCTGGGTACGCGGCGCATCGCCGTGCTGGCGTCGAGTTCACGCGTGATCGCGAATACGCTCAGCGACATCCTGGCCACGCGCGAACAATTGCACGACGCCGCCTGGGACATCGCGCCCCTGCTCGGCAGTGCCTCGCCCGATCTGCCGGGCGAAGTCTCGATCAGCCTCGATGCCTATCTCGCGCTCGGCGCGATCAAGCTGCAACACGAGTGGCCCGATTTTCCCGATCGCGTCTGCGCGCTGCGCGACTGGCCCGATCTCGGCTCCGCGCCCGAAGCCCTGGGCGCCTTGCGCGTGGCCAATGCGCTGATGCGCGTGTCGGCCACGCCGCGCGACATCGCGCGCAAATGCCAACTGCCCCTGCGCGAAGTGTCCGCGACGCTGTGGGCCTTCCAGGCGGCGGGCTTGATGCTCGATGCCGCGGTTGAATCGCGCGCGATCACGCCTGCGTCCGTGCCGGCGCCAAGCGAGCCCAAGCAAGGCTTGCTGCAACGGCTCGCGGCGCGATTTGGATTGTCGCGGCCATGAGTCCGCGGTCGATGCGCGATATTTCCTCGTGCGCTGGCATCGCTCAGATCGCGATGCGCGGCGTTCGCGCGATCACGTTGCGCGCACGCTCGGAGAGAGCATGGAACCGGTAGCGCACAAACTCATCCTCGCCGGTCCCGTTGGCGCGGGCAAGACCACGGCGATCCGTTCGCTGGCCGATAGCGCGCCGATCTCGACCGAGATGCCCTTGTCCGAGGGCGCGATGGGCGACAAGACCACGACCACGGTGGCTCTGGATTTCGCCACGATCGCGCTCGATGACGGCACGCCGCTGTTCATCTACGGCCTGCCCGGTCAGGAGCGCTTCGCCTTCATGCGACCGATCCTGCTCGCGGGCGCGGTCGGCGTGATCATCCTGCTCGATGGTGCAGCTGCCACGGTCGCGACGGAATGCGAGCATTGGTTGCGCGCGATCCGCGCGATCGACGGCGGCATGCCGATGGTGGTGGGCGTGACTCACACCGACCACGCGCGCGGCTTCAATCTGAGCGAAGTGCGCGCCGCGATACGCCGCGCGGGACCGCCGGTGCCGGTGTTCACCGTCGACGCGCGCGATCGCGAGCAGACCGCGCACCTGGTGCGCGCGATGCTGCTGGCCGCCATGTAGGCCGTGCGTCACGAATTGACGCAAGCCTATGCCGAGGCCGGCCACGCGCTCGATCCGCGCCTGGCCGAGATGCTCGACGAGCACTTCTCGCATCGCACCGAGCGTCGCGGCTGCGGCTTCACGCAGGCGACGCGCTTCTTGGCGACCTATATCAATCAAGCGCGCGATCCGGTATCGCCGCGCGACCTCGACGTGTTCGCCGATTGGCCGATGCGCGAGACCGAGGCCCTGGCGCGCGTGATGCGCGCGGCCGGTTGGGCCGAAGGCTGGCGCAATCTCGATCAATTGCCCGCCGCGATGCGCGATGCCGCGCGCGACACGCCGCGCCTGGCCGAACTCGCGCGCTTGCCCGTGTCATTGCGCGCGCTGCGCGAGCGACTGCGGCACGAAGAAAGCCGCTTGTTTCACGATCTGCTGCAAGATCTGCTCAGCGGCCGCGGCGACGCCGCGCCCGATGTGCCGGGCATGGCGGTCAAACCCGAGATCGGCAGTTGCTCGCAGGCCGAGGAATACTTTCTCGAGATCGCGCACGCGCGCGTGCGCCGCGGAGGTCGCGTCAACGTACTCGTCGACGACGCCGGGCAGCCGGTGCTGATCGAAAAAATGCATCTGGGCGAATCGCATTCGGCCCTGGCGGTGGCGCCGCTGCGCATCAATGGCGTGCGCATTCCACCGGGCGGGCTTTGCGCGCTGCGCATCAAGGCGGATTTACCGTCGGGTCGCGCCACGCGTCATGGCGAGCTATTGCCGCTGAGCGCGATCGAAGAGGCGCGCTTTCTCCGCCTGACCACCTTGTCGGTCTCGCCCGAGGCGCGTCGCCGCGCCTTCTCGCACCAAATCGACGCGCAGTTGCGCGCCGACATGTTCTCGCCGCTCAACACCACGCTCGACCATCTGCGCGCCTTCGCGCGCGACGAACTGGCGGCGGCGCGATGAAGCGCCTGCGCGTCTACTTCTCGCCCGAGTACGCCCCGGACGAGGTGCCGACGCTCGCGCGTCTCGCGGTCGCGGCCGAGCTGATCGCGCGCGAGCCCGCGGTCGAGGTGGTCGCGCCGCCGGCCTTCGACGCGCGCGAACTCGATGGCCTGCACGCGCCGAACTATCTGCACGCCTTTCTCGCGGGCACTGAACCGCTGGCGTCGAGCCAAGGCATCGCCTGGTCACCGCGCGTGCGCGACGCGACGCTGGCGATGTGCGCGGGACAACTCGCGGCCGCGCGTCATGCGCTCGAGCACGGCCTCGCGATGAATCTGGCGCGCGGCTTTCATCATGCGGTGGCCGAGCGCGGCATCGGCTATTGCCCGATCAATGGCCTGGCCCTGGTCGCGCATCGACTGCCCGATCGCCGCGTGTTCGTGATCGATTGCGACGAGCACGGCGGCAATGGCACCGAGGAGTTCGCCGCGGTACTGCCGAATTTGCACACGGCATCGATCTTCGGCACGCGCTTCGGGTGTCGCGGTGGCGTGCGCTCGCAGGCATTCCTCGTGCGCGTCCCGACGCAGGGCTTCGGCGCGTATCGCGCGGCACTGACCGAGATCGCGGCCGAACTCGATCGCGTGCGGCCCGATCTGATCCTGTATCAGGCCGGCACCGATTGCCATGCCGAGGACCCCAAGAGCCGCGCGCGTCTGTCGACACGGCAGTTGCTGATGCGCGATCTGCTGGTGATGCGCATGGCGCGGCGGCGCGGCATCCCGCTCGCATTCTGCGTCGCCGGCGGCTATCAGGCCGCCGAGCGCTTGGCGCGCTTGAATCTCAACACCGTGCGCGCGGCCATGCGCGTGTTCGCGCGGGACTAGTTATTCGCGCGCGTTAACGCGGCTCGTCGCGACGCGAGCCGTCGCCGGCCAGCCATTGCAGCGAAGTCGATGGCGAAGGACTCGCGGCGGCGAGCGCTTCGGGCATCGGCGCGCGCACCGGTTGCGTGACGCGCGGTCGCGGCGCGCCGGGCGCGGCGTCGTGACGCCATTGCGGATCGGGAATCTCCGCGAACACTTGCTTCAAGCGCGCGCCCCAGGTGTTGTGGATCATGCGCATGTAGTCGTTGTCGTGATCGATGTGCACGAACTTGCTGACCTCGAGGCTGCCGGTCTCGTAGACCAGCAGATCCAGCGGCAGGCCGACCGAGATGTTCGAGCGCAGCGTCGAGTCCATCGAGATCAGCACGCACTTGGCCGCTTGATCGAGCTCGGTCTGCGGCGTGATGACGCGATCGATGATGGGCTTGCCGTACTTGGCCTCGCCGATCTGGAAGTACGGGTTCTCGTCCGTGGCCTCGATGAAATTGCCGGCGGCGTAGAGCTGAAACAAGCGCGGCGCCTCGCCCTTGATCTGGCCACCGAGGATGAAGCTGCAGTTGAACTCGATGCTGGCTTCCTTGAGCGCGCGCGAGTCGCGCTCGTAGACTTCGCGAATCGCTTCGCCGACCAAGCGCGCCGCGTCGAGCACGCTCGGCACGTTCCACACGTGCGGGTGCTCGGCGTCGTGACGCTCGCACACGATCTGGCGCACGGCTTGGGTGATGGCGAGATTGCCCGCGCTCAACAGCACCAGCAGGCGTTCGCCCGGGTGCTCGAACACGGTCATCTTGCGAAACGTCGAGATCTGATCGACGCCCGCGTTGGTGCGCGAGTCCGCCAGGAACACCAGACCCGCGTCCAGGCGCAGGGCCACGCAATAAGTCATACCGTCTCCGCCGGTTCAGCGCGCGGCGTCCGCCTCGCGCGGCGCCGTGCCGGGCGTGATGGTAACGCGAACGTCGAGGGTCTCGGCACCACCGCCCACGCGCACCCCGCGCACGGGACCGGCGGTGTCGTAATCGCGACCCACGGCCAGGCGGCACAGGCGATCGTTGGCATAGCCGCCGTGGGTCACGTCGATCGACACCCAGCCGTCGTCGACCCAGGCATCGACCCAGGCGTGACTGGCGGTGTCGGCCGCCGCGCCCTCGCCATAGTGATAGCCCGAGACATAGCGCGCCGGCTGGCCGAGCGAGCGACACGCGGCCAAGTACACATGCGCCTGGTCCTGACACACGCCGCGACCGAGCGCGATCGCCTCGGCCGCCGTGGTGCGGGCATCGGTGGTGCCGGGCGTGTAATCGATGGCCTGGCGCACGGCCAAGGCCAGATCGAGAAAATCCGCGGCCGAGTGCAAGCGCCCGCGAAACGGCGCGGCCAAGGTCGTGATGCGCTCATCGGCGCGCGTGAGCGCCGTGGCTTGCGCGTAGACCAAGGGCGGCACGCCGCCGGGATCGCTCAGGCGACCGTCGACGAGCGCGTCGACTTCCAGATCGCCGCGCGCCTCGAGCACGATCTCGCCGTGCGGTCGATGCAGGCTCATCAAGTGCGTGATGTTGCCGAAGCTGTCGACGCTTTCGGTCAAGGTCGCGGGCCCGCGCACCTGCCAGCGGCCGACGCGCTGCTGCGGTTCGCGCCGCGGCGTCAGGCGCAGGGCCTGCACGGTCGACACGGCCGTGCCCGAGTAGGTGTAGCAAGTGCGATGACTGACCGCGAAGCGCATGCGTCAGCTTACCGCGAGCGGCACGAGGAAATCGCCGCTGATGCGCCCGCCCAAATCGTTCACCCGCTCGAGAAAGCGCGTCAGATACGCGTGCAGGCCCAGGTCCAGAATGTCCTCGATGCGGCCATAGGTCAGCTCGGCGCGCAGCAAGCCGGCGCGGCGCTCGGTCTCGCGCGAGCGACTGTTGCGCACGCGCTCGAGGTTCTGGCAGACCTCGGTCAGGCATGACAGCAGCGAGCGCGGCATGTCATCGCGCAGCATCATCAGCTCGGCCACGCGCGCCGGCGTGATCACGTCGCGATAGACCTTGCGATAAACCTCGAACGCCGACACCGAGCGCAAAATCGCGGCCCAGTAGTAGAAATCCAGCGGTTGCTCGCCGCCGGCGGCGTCATCGCCATTGGATTCATCGCCGTGAAACTTCACGTCGAGCAAGCGCGCGGTGTTGTCGGCGCGTTCGAGGAACGTGCCGAGACGCGCGAAGTGAAAGGCTTCGTCCTCGAGCATGGTGCCGATGGTCACGCCGCGCGACAGATGCGAGCGGAACTTCACCCATTCGAAGAACTGCTGTGGATCGCGCCGGTGCAGGCCTTCGCGCAGGTGCTGGCGCAGTTTGAGCCAGGTGTCGTTGTGGGTTTCCCACACTTCGGTGGTCAGGGCGCCGCGCACGGCGCGGGCGTTCTCGCGCGCGGCCTGCAGGCAGCAGAAGATCGACGAGGGATTGCTCGCGTCGCTGACCATGAAGTCGAGCACTTCGTCCGAGGTCAGCGCGCCATGACGCGCGCCATACGCTTGTTGCAATTCCGAGATGCCCAGCACCGCGCGCCAGCTCTGCTCGGTCGCCGCGGCCGAGCGCGGCAGTAGGGCCGTGGTCACGGTCACGTCGAGCATGCGCGCGGTGTTTTCGGCGCGCTCGACGTAGCGCGCCATCCAGAACAAATGATCGGCGGTGCGCGAGAGCATGCTCAGTCCTCCAGGACCCAGGTGTCCTTGGTGCCGCCGCCCTGCGAGGAATTGACCACCAGCGAGCCCTCGCGCAAGGCCACGCGACACAAGCCCCCGGGCACGGTCGTGATCTGCTGACCCGAGAGCACGTAGGGCCGCAGATCAATGTGCCGCGGCGCCACGCCCGATTCGACATAGGTCGGGCACGTCGACAAGGCCAGGGTCGGCTGCGCGATGTAGTTGGCCGGGTTCTCGCGAACGCGGATCTTGAAATCCTCGACCTGCGCGCGCGTCGAGGCCGGCCCCACCAGCATGCCGTAGCCGCCGGCGCCATGGACTTCCTTCACCACGAGCTCGTGCATGTGGTCGATCGTGTAGGCCAGATCGTCGGCGTCGCGGCATTTGTACGTGGGCACGTTGAGCAGCAGGGGCTTCTCGCCCAGGTAGAAATCGATCATGTCCGGCACGTAGGGATAGATCGATTTGTCGTCGGCGATGCCGGTGCCGATGGCATTGGCGAGCGTCACGCGGCCCGCGCGATAAACCGACAACAGACCCGGCACGCCGAGCGAGGAATCGCCGCGAAACGCCAGCGGATCGAGAAAATCATCATCGATGCGCCGATAGATCACGTCCACTCGCTGCGGTCCGCGCGTGGTGCGCATGTAGACCGCGTTGTCCTCGACGAACAGGTCCTGGCCCTCGACCAATTCCACGCCCATCTGCTGGGCCAGGAAGGCGTGCTCGAAATAGGCCGAGTTGTACATGCCCGGCGTGTGCACCACGACCGTGGGATCGTCCACGCCCTGCGGCGCGACCGAGCGCAGATTCTCCAGCAACAGATCGGGATAGTGCGCCACCGGCGCCACGCGATTGGCGGCGAAGAGCTCGGGGAACAGGCGCATCATCATCTTGCGGTCCTCGAGCATGTAGGACACGCCACTGGGCACGCGCAGATTGTCCTCGAGCACGTAGAACTCGCCCTCGCCACGGGCATTGGCCACGCGCACCAGGTCGATGCCGGTGATGTGGGCGTAGATGCCGCGCGCCACGTCGACGCCGTGCATCTCGGGCCGGTACTGCGGATTCATGAAGATCTGCTCGGCCGGCACGCGGCCGGCGCGCACGATCTCGCGCTCGTGATAGATGTCGTGCAGGAACAGATTCAGCGCGCGCGTCCGTTGCCGCAGGCCCGCGTCGAGCCGACGCCACTCGCCGGCGGTGAGGATGCGCGGAATCACATCGAACGGGATCAAGCGCTCGGTGCCGGCATCGTCGCCATACACCGCGAAGGTGATGCCGACGCGACGGAACATCAGATCCGCCTCGGCGCGCTTGCGCATCATGGTTTCGGGTTGCTGTCGCCGCAGCCAGGCCTGGAACTCGCGATAAGGCGCGCGCACCGAACCGTCGGGCGCATACATCTCGTCGTAAGGCTGGGCGGTACTCATCATGCTCCCGAAGCCACGCGCGGCGACCGGCGTGGCCGTCGCGCTTTGTTGCAACCTAGCAAATGCGCGCGGAACCGGGAACGGAAAACCCGGCGATCGCGGCGCATATGCCGGCAAGTTCTAATGCGCGGGGTCCGCGCGCGTGAGTCCACGCGCGCTGCCGACTACTCGACGCGCCACACGAAGATCATCCCCGCGCGCCACTAAAACGCCTCCGTCTGCGCCCGCAGATCCAGTTCTTGCGTCCACGTGCTGCGCGGTTGTTCGACCAGCTGACGATAGACGCGCGCTACTTCGGCCGGGTCCATCGTGCGTTCGGTCTGGGCGTTGAAGCGCGTGGCCGAGGCCGAGTCGCGCAGCAAGCCGTCCAGCACCACGTGCGCGACATGGATGCCGCGCGGCTGGAACTCGCGCGCCAGCGATTGCGCGAGGCCGCGCAGCGCGAACTTGGCCGAGGCGAACGCGGCGAAGCGCGCGCCGCCGCGCAGGGCCGCGGTCGCGCCGGAGAACACCATCGCGCCGCCGCCGGCGTCGAGCATGGCGGGCAAGACGGCCTGCGCGCAGGCCACGGCGCCGCCGACGCTGGCGCGCCAGGCGGATTCGAAATCGCTGGCGCGCAATTCGAGAAAGGGCGCCATGACCCACTGCGCGGCGTTGTAGATCAGCACGTCGACGCGAGCGACCTCGGCCGCGCGCGCGCAAGCGGCGCGGACCGAAGCCTCCTCGGTCAGATCGCAGGCGAGGCCTCGAACGTGGGCGTGCGCGATCGGCGCTTCACCGCGTCGCGACAAGGCACTGACCGCGTAGCCCGACTCGGCGAACTCGCGCGTCAGCGCCGTGCCCAAGGTGCCGCCACCACCCGCGATCACGACATGCTTCGCACTCATGCCCAGCCGAGCGCGCGCAGGATCAGATAGATCGTCGATGCCAGACCGGCCGCGTAGCTCAGCGTGCGCAGACCTGGAATGCCCGCGGCGTAGACGACGTAATGGGTCAGACGCGCGAAGAAGTAGATCGTGCACGCCAGTGCCGTCATGTTGTTGCCCGTGCCCGTGGCCTGCACCGCGAACACCGCGGGCGCGAACACGACCAGATTCTCGACCGCGTTGGCATGCGCGCGCTGCGCGCGATTGGCCCAATCGGATTGGGGCTTGTCGGTCGGCGAGGGATTGGCCATGGCGCCTACCAGGCCACGCACGGCGATCCGGTTGAGCACGTAGGGAAACGCCATCACGCTCGTGGCCAGCAGGGTCAAGGCCAGCCAATGCACTTCCGCGGTCATGGGAACTCTCCTCGAGGTTCGGGAACGGGATGCGACGTTCGCGCGCGCGACCTTCGGGCCTGCCGTGAATTCGGCATCGACCGATACGACGCGCATTGCGCGCGAGGAGTATGCGCCCGAATGCGCATCGCGCGGCGATCGCGGGCGCGATCAACGCGCCCGCGCCGCGCGCGAAGGCGTCAAGGCCCGAACGCCGCCTTGGTTGCTTCGGCCAGGAACTTCATCGCCGCACGATACGGCCCCGGGCCGTGACTGACACGCGCCACGCCCAGCGCCGCGAGACTGGCCAAGGGCGGCGCGCTGGCCGAGGCCATGATGTTGATCGGCAGCGGCGACTCGCGCACCGCGCGCTCGATCAGGGCCGGATCGACGAGCCCGGGCAAGAACAGCCCATCGGCGCCCGCGTCGGCGAAGGCCTTGCCGCGTTCCATCGCTTGTCGCAGCAAGGCCTGATCGTGACCGGCCGCCGGCGTGTTGAGAAAGCCATCGCTGCGCGCGTTGATGAAGAAAGGCACGCCGGCGCCTTCGGCCTCGCGGCGCAGACGCGCGATGCGCTTCGCTTGCTCGGAAACTTCGCGCAGATTCGCGGTGCCGGGCAGACCATCTTCGAGATTGCAGCCGATCACGCCCGTGGCGAGCAAACGGCGCGCCGACTGCGCGAGATCATCGACCGAGTCGCCGTAACCGCGCTCGAAATCTAGCGTCACCGGCAGCGCGCACGCGCCAACGATGCGGCTCGCGTTCTCCAGCGCGAAGTTCAACGGCACGGCCTCGCCATCGGCAAAGCCATTCGCCGCCGCCACCGACCAACTGCCCGAGGCGATGGCCTTCGCGCCGGCTTCGGCCACGGCCTTGGCGCTGCCCGCATCCCAGACATTGAACAGCACCAGGGGCTGGCCCTTCACGTGCAAGGCGCGAAACGTTTGGGCCTTGGTCTTTTGATCACTCATGGTCGACTCCCGCGTCAAAGCATTCCGTTCGATCACGCGAGCATGCAGGCGCGCGGCGCGCCGATCAACCGCCGCGCCGATAACGAATCAGGGCAGCAACACCACGCGCGCCTTGGGATAGTTCTCGTCCACCTGCAAGAACCAACGACCGGCGAAGCCGCCGACCACCATCACCATCGGCGACTGCAGGGTCTTGGGCAGACGCAGCTCGCCCTTCACCACTTGCCAGCGCTGACCATTGTCGAGTTCGAAGATCGTGCCCGGCGCCCAGCCCGCGACCTCGCCGCGCAAGCGGCTGGTGATGGGCTTGTCGTCGTATTCGGGACCGGGCACATAGCCCACGGCGGGCGGTGGATTCGCGGCGGGTGTTTGAGCGACTGACGCGTTCGCGTCGGTGTTCGACGACGTGGCCGCGGCGCAAGCTTCTTCGCGCAGCAAGCGATTCAACAGAGCGAGCTGCGCGGGCGCGAGCGTATCGAGGCCGGTGTCGCGCAGTTGCTCGCGCGTGAGGCGCTGCTCGAGGTCGCGCGGGGGCGCGCAGGTCGCGGCCGCGTTCGCGACGCCCTGCAGTGCCAGGATCATCGTTACCACCAGGCTTGCGCGCATCGCCGCCGTCCTCGTTCTCGAAGGGGATCGCAGCGTATGACGATCTTGTTGCAGTTTCGTGTCGGCGATCAGTCCAGGCGTCGCCACGTCGACACGGGCACGCCGCCATCGGGGCGCGGCGGCACGCGGTAGCTCAGCACATCGCCGTCGAGGGTGAAGGCGCGCTCCTGAGTCTGGCCCTCCCAGTTGGGAAAGGACGAGCCCTCGATATGAAAGCGCAGCACCTCGTCGCCGATCTCGATCGTGCCGAAGTGCGTGCTGGCGCCCATCACGGCGGCCTTGAACTCGTCGGCGGTGCCGGTCTTCTTGTCGCCGCTGGCGAAGCGCGGGCGATGCGAGTCGAGAATCTGCAGCGCGTAGCGACCATTCGTGTCGATGTGCAAGCGACCGATCGGCGCCTCGCCATAGTCATGCCCGCGCGTACCATCGGCACGGATGACATCGGCGCTGACCAAGGTCCAGGTGCCGGACAGATCCGGCGCCACGAAGGCCGCGGGCGCGAACATTGCGGCGCTAAGGATCAAGAAGGAAGGCGAACGAGGCAGCGACATGACGAACTCCAGCGACGAGATTCGCGCAGCGTAGTCACGCGGCGCGCGAGGCGACAGCGCGGCGCGGCTATTTCAATGATGACGAATCGATATGCGGGGCGATGACGCGATTTCCGCGCGGGTCAAACGCGCTACAGTCGCGCTCCCGCTCGTGCCCGAAGGAATCGCCTCGTCATGAAATTCGCACTTACGTCCTTGCTCATCGTCTCCGCGTTGTTCGGCGGCGCGGCGTCCGCGGCGTCCGAATCACCGGCCACGGTGCGTCTGTGGCGGCTGGATTGCGGGCAGATCCGCTTCAGCGATCTCGATGCCTTCTCCGACACGCGCGCCTATGTCGGCGAATCGCGCGTGCTCGCCGACAGCTGCTATCTGATTCAGCACGGCGAGTCGTATCTGCTGTGGGACACGGGCCTGACCGAAGAGGCCCTGGGCAAGTCGCTCGACAATGGCGAGCCAGAAGCGATCACCATCGCCACCACGGTCGTCGATCAACTGCGTCAGCTCAAGCTCACGCCCGACGACATCGACATGGTCGGCATCAGTCACTATCACTTCGATCATGTCGGTCAGGCCGCGCGCTTTCCCAAGGCGACCTTGCTGATCGGTCGCGGCGACGCCGAAGCGCTGCGCACGCCGGCGATGGCCGAACGGGCCAAGGCCCTGGCGCCGTGGTTCGGCGGTGGCGCCAAGCTGCGCGAGATCGAAGGCGACGCCGACATCTTTGGCGACGGCTCGGTGGTGATGCTCAACACGCCCGGCCACACGCCGGGCCATCATTCCTTGCTGGTGCGGCTCGCGCGCACGGGTCACGTGCTGCTGACGGGTGACCTGGCGCATTTCCGCGAGAACTACCGCACCGACGGCGTGCCCTCGTTCAACACCGATCGCGCCGACACCCTGGCCTCGCTCGATCGCTTCAAGCAACTCGCGGCCAATCTGCACGCGCTGGTGGTGATTCAGCACGAGGCGCGCGATATCGACAAGCTGCCGAAGTTTCCGGCGGCCGCGGACTGACATCCGCGCGCGGCCTTGCGATCGTCGCGCGTTACGGCGCGACGATCACCGCGCGCCGAATGAAATCGGCGCCCCGCGTGTGCGCGCGCGAGGCCTCGTCGCACAGCCATTCGCGAAACGCCGTGAGCTTGCGCCCGCGCTGTCGCGCCGGCGGATAGGTCAGCCAGAAACGACGACCATCGCTGGCCACCGCGTCATGCGCGGGCACCAGACGACCCGCGTCGATTTCGTCGCGAAACAGAATCGGCGAAGCGATGGCCACGCCTTGACCCGCCAGCGCCGCGGTCACATCCAAATGTTCCGTCGCCAGCCGCATGCCGAAGCGCGCGGGATCGGGCCCCTGCGCGAAGCCGCGCGCGCGGTACCACAGCTGCCACCAATCGCTTCGTCCGAGCAAGGGCACATCGAGCGCGCGCGTCGGATCATCCAGGCGCGCCATCGCCGGCAACAAGGCCGGCGCGCACAAAGGCATGAACACGCTGGGCAGCAAGTCCACCGTGCGCAAGCCCGGCCACTGACCGTGACCATTGCGAATCGCCGCGTCGAAGCGACCATCGCCGAGTTCCTGCGCTTCGGCCGAAAGATCGAGCTCGACCGACAAATCGGCATGACGCGCGCGAAAGCGCCCCAAGCGCGGAATCAACCAACTGGTGCCGAAGGTTGGCAAGGTCGTGATCGACAGCCGCGATTCCTCGACCTGACGCGCGCGCGTGAAGCTCGCGCGCAAGGCGGCGAATGTCCGCGTGGCTTCGGCCGCGATCGTCGCGCCCGCGGGCGTCAGACTCACGCGCTGGGCATAGCGCACGAACAGCGCGAAGCCCAGATGCTGCTCGAGCCTCCGCACGTGATAACTGACCGAGGCCGCCGTCGTGTCGAGCTCGCTCGCCGCCTGCGCGAAACCGCCGAGCCGCGCCGCCGCTTCGAAGGCGCGGATCGACACGAGCGAGGGCAGTCGTGCATCGGCGAGCATAAGTCTGGTTTAGCCTGCGCGCGCGATTTCAGGTGGTCAAGGGCCGCTGGCTCTGGCGAAGTGAGGGCCACTTTCGTTTCTCGCGCGGAGTCGTTCGACCATGGCTGGATTCACCCGTCGTCACTTGCTGGCTTCCCTCGCTTCGATGGGCGGCGTCGCCCTGCTGGGCGGCACCGAGATAGCGCGCGCCGCCGCGTCGTCACGCGCCACGGCCAAGAGCGCCGGCGATCTCGCCACGCACGCGCGCGATTGGGATTGGCTCGCGGGCGACTTCGACGTGGCGCATCGGCGCCTGAAGGAACGGCTCGTCGGCGACACGCGCTGGGAAGAGTTCGGCGGCAAAAGCGTCTTCTGGCACACGCTCGATGGCCTGGGCAATATCGCTGACACCTTCATCGCGCTGCCCGCGGGCGACTATCGCGGCCTCGCGATTCGCGCCTACGACCCGGCGACCGCGCAGTGGTTGATCTGGTGGGTCGACAGCCGCGACCCGACGCGCATCGATCCGCCCGTGCACGGTCGATTCGATGGCGACTCGGGCCTGTTCTACGGCGACGACACCTGGCGCGGCCAGCCGATCCTGGTGCGCTTTCTGTGGCGTGACGTGCATGGGCTGCATCCCTTGTGGGAGCAGGCCTTCTCACTCGACCATGGCAAGACATGGGAAGTGAACTGGCGCAATACCTTCACGCGCGCCGCCACCACCACCGGGTCCTTGCCACGCTTGTCTGACGCGCCCAACGACTGGCGTTTCCTCGACGGCGAATGGCGCGCGCAACATCGTCGCAAGCCCATGCGTGCCGGCGCCACCGCATGGGAAACCTTCGACGGCACCTTGAAACACTGGCCCGTGCTCGGTGGTCACGCGCACGTGGGCGATCACGTGCTGAACATGCCCGGCGGCACGGTGCGCGGCGTCAGCCTGTGCAATCACGACGCGCAAAGCCGTCAGTGGCGCAGCTGGTGGCTCGACGGCAGCGACCCCACGCGCTTCGTCGAACCGCTTCGTGGCGCCTTCGACAACGGCATCGCCGTGCTCCTGGGCGAGACCACCTTCGACGGCAAGCCCGTGCCGCTGCGCGCCACGTGGTGGCGACTCGACGCCGATCACGCGCGTTGCGAGCACGCGCATTCGCTCAATCAGGGCGGCACTTGGGAAACGAATTGGGTTGGTGAGTTCACGCGCGTCGCCTGACGCGCGTCGCTACTGCTACGCGCCAGCCTCCGTCGGCAACTTCGCCGACAACCACCCCGCGATGCCCGCCGACATCACCAGCGCGTGCTCGTAACCCATCTGCTTGGCGCGTCGCGCGGCAAGCGGGGCCTTGCGGCACATCGGGTTGGAGCAATAGAACACGAGTTCGGTCTGCTTGTCGGCGGGCAGATCGGCGGCGGTGAAGTGCTCGTGATCGAGCCGGCGCGCGCCGGGCACGTGCGCTTGCCGCCAACTCGGAATGGCGTTGACGTCGAACACCGCCAGGCGCGGATCGCCCAATCGTTGCCGCAGGGCCTCGGGGGCGATGCTCTTCAAACCCATCAGCCAAGCCATCATGGCGGTTGCTCCTTCGCGCGCGACGCGGTCGATGCCTGTCATCAGTCAAGCACAGCGGCGCGGGGAATCAACTTACAAAGATCACCTCGCGCGCGTGCGAAAAGCATTCCACGGGGACTTCGTGCCACGAGACATGGTCGGAACGCCATGGCGCCGGCAGTCGGGAAGCGCGTCACAGCAACGCGCGCCGCCGACGTGCGGGAGGCGCGTCACTTGGGCGTGGCCGGCTACCTCGCGAAGCGACTACCGTTCGCCACGTTCTGCGAGGCGCGGGATCGGCAGTCGGCCGTGCCGACCGGGTTCTTCACGTCGGCCACCAAGCTTCTGTTTTCCGCCGCGGAGGCCGTCGTCGGAAGCAGTGCGAAGGCTGCGGCGCTCAGCGCCAGTCGACTGAAATCGCGGCGCGACATGGCATTCTCGCGGCGTGTCCGTGCCCCAGCGCGTAGCGCATGTTCCTCGAGCATGAAGGGGATATCCCTAGGGCACGCTGCCCGCGTTGACTATCGGTTTCGGCCCGCGCGCGAGTCCACCCGCTTAGGGAAAGGCGTCGTGTCGCGGCAAATCGTCGGTGATCTCGTGCCACTCGGCCTTCGAGCCCACGAAGATGTGCGCGCTCGGCCGGATCGTCGGCGTATCGATCAAGACGCCCAGGGGAATGTGCAGGGTCGTGCCTTCGCGCACCTGCGAGTAGAGCAGGGACCCGCAGGTGCGACAACGCGCGTCGTGCGTGATCGCATCGCCGTAAGTCAGCAAATGCTCCGCGCCATGAGTGAAGGCGAAATGCGCGCGCGCGATGCCCGCGAAGGGTTTGTACGCGGCGCCGGTGGCGCGACGGCATTGCGAGCAATGGCAATGGAGCGCGTAGTCGAAAGCATCGGCGACGCGAAAACCCACTGCGCCGCACAGGCACCCGCCGGTCAGCGCGTGCGTCACGCGGCGCCCTCCGTCGACGGAGTTGCCGTCGGCCAACTCGTCATCACCGCCGACATCACGCCCGCGAAGCTCATCGGTTTTTCCCACGGCTTGCTGGGTCCCAGTCGCCGCGGGCGGTTCACTTGCGCCACGCCGGCATGCTCAACAGTAAGGCCTCGGCCATGGCGCGCGCGGCGCGCGGGTCGATGCCTTGTTGGCGCACGAAGTAGTCGGCATTGGCCTGCAGCACCACGTCGAAGGGTTTGAGCGCGCCGTCGTCGCCGGCGCAGGTGCTGCAGTAGTCGGCGGTGGGATCGTTGCCGGCGAAGTCATCCGGCGCGCGCATGGGAAAGCCGCAGGAGCCGCAGGATCGACAATGTTCGGTGCTCATGGCGAGTTCCTCAGGGCGCGATGATGGCGAGCAGCTGTTGCTTGAGCGCGGCGCCGAAGCGCTCGATCACGCTGGCGCCGGGCGCGAACAGATCGCGGTTCATCAAGTAATGATTGGTCAGCGCGATCCAGACATTGGCCAGGGCCGTGGCGTCGAAGGCGCGCGCCGCGCCGCGTTGGCGCGCGCGCTCGTAGGCGCCGCGAATGCGCCAGGCGATACCCGATTGCAGCGCGAAGACTTGCGCGCGCGCCGACAGCGGCAAGGTCGAGGCCTCGCACAACAGACGCGCGTAGATCGCTTCGTGCTCGCCGAGCGCGGTGAGGTGGCTGTCGAGCACTTCGGCGAGTTCGGGCGCGGGCGTTTCCAGCGCGGCTAAGCGCAGCGAGATCGCGCGGCCGAGTTCGGCGACGAGTTCGGACACCAGCGCATCGCGCGTCTGGAAGTGCACGAACACCGTGCCATGCGCCTTGCCCGTGGCCTTGGCCACGGCGGCCGTGCTGGCGCCGGCGAATCCGTGCTTGGCGACCACGCGCAGGCCGGCGCGCACGAGCTGTCGACGGGTCTGTTCGCGTTGTTCGGCGCGGCTGCGCGGGGCTTTGCGGGTGCTCATGGGTGGGTCGGTTCGATGAGTGCGTGCTCAGTATATCGATTGCCCGGGCGAAGGCGCTAATCGATTGCCAATCAATGCTTTGTATGCGGTTCGGGACCCCTGAGGGCGTGACGCTGGATAAGCGGGCTTGCAAGCGGCGGGTCATTCCATATAATGAGCGTACGCTCACTGAGTACATGCTCATTCAATTACGACCCGACGAGGCCCGACCATGTCCATCCGTCCCTGGCGTCAAGCGCTGCTGCTGTCGACCCTGATGAGTTTCGGCGCCGCCGCCGCGCCACCGCCGCCACCCGATGTCGCGGTCGCGCAGTTGCGCGCGCTCAATCACCGCTTCGTCGATGCCTTCATCGATGACGGTCACGACTTCATGGCCGAGTTGATCGATCGCGATTTCGTGCGCACCGCCGGCGATGGCGCGTGGCAGGGTCGCGAGGAGTTCCTGGCGAGTTTCGCCGAACCTTCGCGCATGGCCGGCGCGTCCTACGATCAGGTGCAGGTGCGGCTGTTCGGCCCGGTGGCGATCACGCAGGCCGTGTTCGAGGCGCTGATGGCCGACGGCCGCGCGCCGCGCGTGCGCTACACCGATGTCTATGTCTGGAACGGCCGCGCGTGGCGATTGGTCAGCGGCCAGAACACCGGGCTCAAGGACGGCGTGCCGGCCGCGCGGCGGACCGCGATCGCGCCGACGAACGCGCCGTGGACGGGGCAAGATCCCACGGGCGAGGACATCGACGTGCTGCGGCAACTCAACGAGCAGTACGTCGATGCCTTTCGCCGCGCCGACGTCGCCTGGTACGACGCGCATCTGGCGCCGGACTACACCGTCGTGTCGAGCGACGGCTCGCTGCAGGATCGCGCGGCGGCCCTGGTGGATTTCGCCAAGCCCGTGTTCGCCGAGCACATTCGCTCGTTCCCGGTCGATCGCGTGCGCATTCGTCGCTTCGCCGATGTCGCGTTGATCCACGCCGAGAATGCCTTCGAGATGAAGGACGGCCGCCGCGGCGTGAACCGTTACACCGACATCTGGGTCAAGCGCGACGGTCGCTGGTGGTGCGTGGCCGCGCACATCACCACGCACAAGGCCTTGAAGTGATCGCCAGTCTCAGGGCAGGGCGTCGCGCGCGGCCTTGATGATGACGTAGAGGCGGCTCGGCGTATCGAGCTCGGCCTCTTCGTGCAGGGCCTCGAGCGCGCGGTCGAGCGCGACGCGCGCTTCGTCGACGCGGCCGCGACGCGCGAGCGCCATGCCGCGCAGGCCATCGATGGCACCGGGCCAGACGCCGGTGGCGCGACCGCTTTCGAGCAGTTCCGCGTCGAGGCCGGCGATCAAGGGCTCGGCGCGATCGACGCGGCCGAGTTCGAGTTCGATCTGCGCCAGCAGGAACTGCGCGTCCTGCGTCTGCGGTGAGCGCGGGCCGGCGATTTCGCTCAGGCGCGCGTGGCTTTCGCGCAGCTTGTCGAGCGCCTCGAGTGGCCGACCGGCCTCGTCGAGCGTGCGTGCCCAGTTGGTGAGCGAGACGAAGGTCAGCGGATGCGCGTCGCCGAACTTGTCGCGCAGGCGCGTGTGCACTTGCTCGGCGTAGATCGTGGCGCGCGGCCAGTCGCCGCGACGGAAGGCCACGCCGAGCAACTCGCCCAGCAATTGCAGATGGCGCGTGTGATTGTCGCCCAGGCGCGCGACGATCACGGGCTCGGCCGACAGCAACAAACTTTCGGCGGCGGCATGATCCTCGCCCTGCGCGCGCGCCAGGGCCACGCGCGCGAGCGCGATCATCAAGTCGCCATCGCCGCCGCGTCTTTCGACTTCGGCGATCAACGCCGCGCCTTCGGCGCGCGCTTGTTCGTCTTGACCGGCGAGCGTCAGCGCGGTGATCAGATCCAAACGCGTCGCGTCGCGTTGCGCGGCATCGGCGGGATCGTGCGCGTCATAACCCGCGATCGCGGCGCGCAAGGGCGCGATGGCTTGCGCGAACTCGCCGCGATTGATCATCAAGGTGCCTTGCGCCGCGGCCAATCGGCGCGCGCCTAGGGGATCGTTCGTCGCGGCGGTGTACTTCTCCAGCGCCTCGAACTCACGCGTCGCCTCATCGCCGCGGCCCTGACGACTGAGCACGCGCACCAGCACCGCGCGCGCTTGCAGCGCGGCGCCGCTGCTTGGACCACCGAGGCCTTCCTGCAGCGCCAGCGCGCGACGGGCTTCAGCTTCGGCCTCGGGGAACAAATCGATCGCATTGAACAACTGCGCGAGGCTGGCGCGCACCGTGGCCTCGGCATCGGGTCGCGCGCCGAAGCGCGGCGTCACGCGATCGCGCGCGGCCAGCAGCGCTTCGCGCAATGTCGTGTCCGGGCCCTTGGCCGAGACCAAGGGGTTGGAGCGACCAATCAAATCCTCATCCAGAAAACGACCGAGCGCGGTGGCGCGGCCCAGTTCATCGCGCGCGGCGTTGCGCGCGAGCACGGCTTGTCGCGCCAACCAGCCCGCGATCAAGGCACCGGCCAGCACCACGGCGAACAGGGCGAGGAAGATCGGTCGTCGCGCCTGCGCGCGCGCCAGCGTGGCTTGCGCCTGACGCGCGGCTTCGCGCGCCGCGTCGCGTTCGCGCGCTTCGGCGCGGCGCGTATCGAGGCGACGCAGCCGCTCGGCCAGCAAGGCCGCGCTCGACAAGCGGCGCTCGGGATTGCCTTCGGTGGCGAGTTCCAGATCCTCGCGCAACAGCGGATCGGCGATGTCGGCTTCCCAGCCCGAGACCATGGGCTGGCCGATACGGCCCGACAACAGCTGATACAACAGAATGCCCAGCGCGAAGACATCGCTGCGCACCGTCGGCGCAAGACCCGCGAACAACTCCGGCGCGATGTACAACGGCGTGCCCGACGTGGCGTCCCGCGCGTCGCCGTCCTCGACCGTCATGCCCAGGCGCGTGATGCCCAGGCGCGCGAGTTGGTCGGGGTCGAGCAGATGACCGCTGCCGAAATCGGTCAGGCGCAGATGCGGCCCTTCGGCCGAGGCCATCACCAGCACATTGGCCGGCTTGAGGTCCTTGTGCAGCACGCCGACCGAATGCGCGGCGGCCAGCGCGTCGGCGATCTGCAGAAACACGCGCAATCGCGCCGAGGTATCGAGCGCGGCCAGATGCTCGCCCGCCCACTCGGCCAGCGAATCACCGCCGAACTCGCATTCGAGAAAGTACGGCGAAAGTTCGAAATTCCAATCGATCAGTTCGACGAAGTGACTGGTGTCGGCCAGGCTCTCGCGCAGCACGCGCATCAAGGTCGCCTCGCGCTTGAGCGAGCGCAGGCGTTCGCCATCGAGCGCGAACTTGTACACGCGGCGCGCGCGCGTCTTGGCGTGCTCGGCCAGCCAGACCTCGCTGCCGGCCGTGCGACCCAGTTGTCGAATCAGCACGAAGTTGCCGCGACCCGGCACGGCTTGGCCGGCGGCGAACTGCAGTTCGCTGGCGATCTGTCGACCCACGGCGGTGCGCGTGATCGCGCCATCGAGGCGATAGCCGATGCGCGCCTGGGTCGAAATGTGATCGGCATTGGCCTCGCCCAGGGCGCGGCGCAATTTGTTGATGGCGTTGGGCAGCACCTTCTCGACGGTGACGCGCCCGGCCCAGACTTCGCGCAGCAGTTCTTCCTTGGTCACGACCTCGCCGGCGTGGCGCAGCAGATACGCCAGCACCTCGAGCGCGCGGCGCTCGACGTCGACCGGCAAGCCGGCCACGCGCAGTTCGAAACGGGCTTCGTCGAACTCGGCCGTGCCGAAGCGATAGCAGTAAGCAACGCGTTCCATCGATTCCAATGCATTGAATGCGCAAGCAACGAATCGTCGTTATCGATCCGTTACCGCGCCGTTATCGCCACGTGCCGACGTCGTCGGGCCGCGAGCCTAGCATTCGCGTCCGGGCCTGGCCATGCGGCAAAAGGCCTGGATGAACGACGATCAGGAGCGCGTCATGTGGAATCGGTCAAAGCATCTGGGGGCCGCGATCGCGTGCCTGTGGTCGGCATCGGTCGGGGCGCAAACCGCGTCGTGGCAAGTGATCGCGGGCGAGAACGCCACGGTCATCGCGCCTGATTTGCCGGCGGGCACGGCGCGGCAACTCGCCGATGCCTCGGTCGCGGATGTCGGCGGCGCGCGCTTTGGTCTTCGCGTGACCAGCCCCAGTTCGCAAGAAGGGTATTGGTCCCTGCGCCAGGGGCGATGGACGCGCTACACGCAGCTCAACAGTTCGGGCGCGCTCGGCCCCGGTCGTTCGGGCGTCGAGGCGGGTCATGTGTTTCTGAGCATCGACACCGGTGGCGGCGATGCCGGGCCCAATGGTCAGCGCGTGTTCTTCGCGCGCGCCAGCGATCCGGCCGCCACGCTCAATGCCACCTATGGGTTATGGCGCTGGGATGGCGCGGCCAATGTCGAAGTCGCGCGCGCCTCGACCGATGGCGTGTTCGGTCCCGGACTCGGCGCGGGCTGGGTCTTTCCCAACACCAGCGGCTTCGCCGACGCGCGCATGCTTGATGGCGGCGCGATGCTGGTGCATGCCGAAGTGCGCAGTCCCACCAATGCCAGCAGTCGCCTCGTGGCGCGACACGTGCCTGGCGTTGGCCAACAACCGTGCATGCGCACGGGCGCGACCGAGGCCGCGCTCGCGCCCGGTCTGAGCGCGGGCGATAGTTTTCTGGGCATCACCGCGGGGCTCGATCGCTTCGCCGTGACGCCCGGTGGTCGCGTGTTCGCGCGCTTGAACGCCACCAATGCGCGCGAAGGTCTGTGGGAACTGTGCGCGGGCGCGCCGCGCGCCATCGCGGTCAATGGCGAGAACGGCGCGCGCGGTCCCGAGGTGGGCATCGGCACCGCGATCTTCAGCGACTTCGCCTTCGTCACGCCGCGGCCCTCGGGCGAGAGCGGCGTGGTGTTCTTCGCCAATTGGCGCGATCCGCCGGCGGGCAGCAGGCTCGCGCTGTTTCGGCATGACGGTCAGTTCAATCGCGGCATCGCCTTCACCGAGCCGAGCGGCTTCTACGGGCCGAACTGGCAAGGCGCGACGTGGCGCACTTTCGACACGGGCAGTCTCAGCGTCTCGGGTCCATACGCCGCCTTCGTCGCCGGCCTCGACACCGCCGACAACGGCGACCCCACGGGTCTGTGGCGCGTGCGCGCGGGCGATCGGCCCGAGCTCGCGGCCCTGCTCGGCATCGTCGGCGCGCCGTATGAGCCCGAACCTAACCGCACCTGGCGCAGCTTCGACGCGCTGGCGGTGATGCATAACGGCGACATCGTGCTCGAGGCCACGACCAATCCCGACGCGACCAAGGATCTGTGGCTGCTGCAAGCCGGCCGCGCGCCGCGACGGCTGCTGTCGATCGGTCAGACCGTCGCCGTGCCGACCACGCAGGGCACGGTCAACGCCGCGATCACATCGTTCGATTTGGCTGATGGCGGCGCGCGCTTCGCCGATGGCAGCGACACCTGGATCGCGCGCGACGGCAGCGTGATCGTGCCGGCGCTCGTGGCCAATCTCGGCCGCGTGTTCTTGACCACGCGCCTGGCCGTGCCCGATCCGGACGTGAACTTCGCCAACGACTTCGAATAGTCGCGCGGCACCGGTGACGCGGCCTTAGCGACCACGCGTCCGCTGACCCGCCGGACAACTGCGAACCACGTCATGGTTCGCATTTCGTCGCGGGCCGCCTGGGTATGGTGCAGGCCACTTTCCGGAGTCCCGCGCATGCGCCACGCCAAGATCGGTTTGTTGTGTTTGGGACTTGGCGCCGCGCTGTCCGCGCGCGCGGCCTTGGTCGATGGCAATTGGACCGAGTCGGTGTTCTCGGTCAATCGCAACACGCCCGGCGATACCTCGGGCAAGCAGCACACGGGCTTGGCCTGGGCGCCCGATGGCAGCGATCGTCTGTTCGTGCTGGAGAAGACCGGTCGCGTGCGCATTCTGTCGGGCTCGCTGACCACGGCCTCGCCGACGTGGTCGACCTTCGCCACGATGTCGCCGATCTTCACCAACAGCGAATGCGGTCTGATCGGCATGGCCTTCGATCCCGACTTCGCGCGCAATCACTTGGTCTATTTCTTCGTGACCGTGTCGAGCAGCGAGCAGCAGATCATTCGCTACGACGCCAGCACCAACACGGGCACGGGCCGCACCGTGATCCGCGATCAGTTGCCAACCACGGGCAATAATCACGACGGCGGCGGCATCGGCTTCGCCGCCGATGGCAAGTTGTATTGGTCGGTGGGCGACAACGGCGCGGGCATCGGCGTCGACAACGATCTGACCCTGCTCGCCAGCAAGGTCGGCCGCGCCAATCGCGACGGCACCTTGCCCTCGGACAATCCTTTCGCCGATGGCAATGGGCCGAACAACGACTACATCTTCGGCCGCGGCTTCCGCAATCCGTTCACGATGCAGATTCAGCCCTCGACCGGACAGATCTGGTTGAACGTGGTCGGCGATGGTTACGAGCAGGTGTTCGTGGTCGGTCGCGGCGATCACGGCGGTTACAACGACTACGAGAACAATCAGCCGCCGCCGACCGCCAACGAGCAGTACATCACGCCCAAGATCGTCTACCGCACCAATGGCAGCGACACGCTGACGATCACCTCGGCCACGCGCAGCGGCAATGTCGCGACCTTCACCACCAGTGGCAATCATCGTTTCCGCGTCGGCACCAATCTCACGGTTTCCGGCGTCGCCAACGCCTCGTTCAATCAAGCCAATCTCTACGTGGCCTCGGTGCCCACCGCCACGACCTTCACCGCGCAACAGGCCGGCGCCGATGCCACCAGCAGCGGCGGTCAGGCCGTGACCTTGAATCAAGGCGGATGTCTCACCGGCGGCGCGTTCTACGACGCGACCCTGGCCGACGCCACGTATCGCGGCAACTTCTTCTACGGCGATTGCAATTCCGGCCGCATCAATCGCGCGCGCATCAACACGGTCACCAACGACGTGATCGGCGTCGACTACTGGGCCACGAGCATCAGCTCGCAGGTCGACGTGGCGGTGGGTCCCGATGGCGGCATCTATTACACCGGCACGGGCACCAACAACATCTATCGCGCCATGTACAACGTCAGCGCGCAGGGCCTGGTGGTGGCCAATCAGAACCTGCGTCCGGACGAAGGCGGCGAAGTCGTCACCACCGTGCGCCTGGCCAGCGCGCCCGCGTCGGACGTGCAGGTCACCGTCGCGCGCACTGCCGGCGACAGCGACGTCAACCTCGTCAGCGGCGCCACGCTGACCTTCACGCCGAGCAATTGGATGCAGCCGCAGGCCGTGCGCATCGGCGCCACGCCCGATGTCGATCTGGTCAACGACACGGCCACGGTCTCGGTCAGCGCCACGGGGTTGACCACGATCCCGATCACGGTGACCGTGCTTGATCTGGTCGATTCCTCGGTGCTGATCTTCAACAACGGCTTCGAGTAAGTCCCTCGCGCGCGAACGGGCCCCTGATCACGGACTCGTTCGCGCGGTCGACTGGCGCGCGTCGAACATCATCGCGGCGCGGGAGACTTCGCCTGCAGCGCCGCGAGTCGCGCCATTCGCGCATTGAAGTGGGCGATGAATTTATCGAGATCGCGACCCGAGTGATTGGCGGCGAAGCTTGACCAGGCTTCGCGATGAGGCGCGAGCAAGTCCTCGCCACGCGCCGCGCCGATAAAGGCGAGCGCGGCCATGGCCATGCCTTGATCGAAATCGAGATCCGCGCGCGTCAGGTAAAACCCGAGATAACGGTGCAAGGTCGCGATCGCCTCGTCCGACGCGCACTGCGCCAGCACCTGACAATAGGCGATGCCCGCGAAGCACACGTCGCTGCGCAACAGCAACTGGCCGATACGCGGCACGAAAGCGTGGCGCCGCGTCAGCGCGACCAAGGTCGCGCCGGCGACGCGCGAACGCCAGCCGCGATCGGCGAGCAGACGATCGATCACCGCGTCATCGACTCGCGCCAGATTATTCGCGACGAATGCGGCCGCCGACGCTTGATCCAGACCGAGATAGATCGGCTCGACCCAGCGTTGAATCATCGTCGGCGATAAGGGCGTGTCGCACACGGGAATGGCCAAGGTGGCGAAAGGACTGTCGTGCACCGTCGCGTCGGCGGCGACGCGGATCGGGTCGGCGGTGTCGCGCGGGGTTGGCACTGGCGCGGGTGCTTCACCAAAACCACTCAAGGTCGCGCGCAACACCAGCCAGTTCGGCGCGGAGAAACTCGCGCGATCGAGCGTGAGCGCGCGCGTCACACCGCTTTCATCGCGCCACCGCAAATGGATCGCCTGCTCGCCGATGCGCTTGTCGGTCAGGGCCGCGGCCGGCACGCGATAGCGTGCTTGCCCGCGGGCTTGGGTGGTCAAGGCGTCGCGTTCGACGATCACGCGATCGCCCCAGGCCATGCGCGCGCGCCAACGCCCGACGATCAAGGCCACGATGGCGAGGATGATCAGGCCCGCGAGCCACGCCGGCGCGCCGACACCCGCCGCGATCACGATCACCGCGAGCGCGCCCGCGCCCACCATCGCGGCCGCGCGCGCCCAGGCGCCGCGCGTGGACTCGCGTTCGAAGGTCACTGACGAGGCGGGCGAAGCATCGCTCATGTCGCGTCCTCCCGGGTGCGCGTCGATTCTTTCACGAACGACTCGATCGCGTCGGACGACCTGTTCGTCGTTCAAGGCCGAGCTCGCTCAAAGAGACAGACGACAAGAACCCCGCGCGCTCGCCATCTCGAGCACGACTAGTGCTGACGCTGGATGCTGGCGCGATCGCCGCGTGCCGCGCCTAGGCTCGATTCAGGACTTGCGCTTGCGAAACACTCGCCACAGCACATAGATCACGAGCGCGATGCCGGCCAGTCGTCCCAGTTGATACGCCGTGGAATCGGCCACGGCCGATTGCGCCTGCGCGGCGGCGGCTTGGGTGGCGAGCACCAGGGCGGTGGCGATGCGGGGGAACGACTTCATGCGAACTCCAGGTCGAAGGAAAGGCTGTCGCCGCGGCGCGCGGACGCGAAACATCGCGCGCGCCGCGAAAGCTTGGCGAGCCTAAGTCCGGCGATGTCATCTGGCAATCGTCGCGCGTCGCCCTCGGCACGCGATCACGGGATCGGGTTCACGCTTCGACATTCTTTGACGGCGCGATGGCGGTCGCGCCCTGGTCGCCCAAGGCGGTTCGAATTAGCTTGAAAGCATCTCCGCCGCGAAGGGGGCGGTCATCGCTTCGCGGCCAGGTGGACCCGCGTCGGCGACACAACCTGCCGGTTTTAGCCAGCAACTGCGTCATGTCGATTAACAGAGCATCTCAGGAGAGCTTGTCATGAGGCGAATACCCTGGCCGGGCCAGGCTCGACCGCTCGTGTTCGCGCTGGGGCTTGGGGCGAGTCTCGCCGCGGCCGCGCAGGACCCGCCGACGGCGACACCGTCGCCACCCGCCGCGCGCTTCGCCGTGCGCGATGCCGCCGTGAGCGAGACGCCATCGACCCATCGCTTTCAAGCGCACGCGGCCTTGCGCGCCTCGGATCTGCCCGACGCCGCGCCCGCGACGACCCTGCGCCTCAAGGCCCGCCTCGGCGGCGATGCACTGACCACCACCTGTGGCGCGGCCGATGGCCTGTTCGCCAATGGTTTCGAATAATCGGAGAACGACGATGCGCGCTCATCACCTTGCCGTCTTGCTGACCGGCCTGCTCACCGCGGGCCTGGCCGAGGCCTCGACATACTCCTATCGCGGCTCGCTCGACGATGGCGGTCGTCCGGCCCAGGGCGAATACCAGTTCCGCTTCACGTTGTATAACGCCGCGAGCGGCGGTCGCGTGCTGGCGATGCCGATCACGGTGCCCGGCGTCAGCGTGCGCGCGGGCACGTTCGACGCGACCGTGGATCTGGGCGATACGCTCGAGCGTGTCGGCACGGCGTGGCTCGCGGTCGAAGTGGCCGCGCCCAACGGCGCCTTCGAAGCGCTGCCCGCGCGCGAAGCGGTGAGCACCAAGGCGCTCGCCGCCGGCGTGTGCTGGGACACCACGGGCAATGCCGGCAATGTCGCGGGCACGAACTTCGTCGGCAACACCGACAACGTGCCGCTGGATCTGCGCACGCGCAATCTGCGCACGGCGCGCTTCGAGCGCGGCAACAATCAATACTTGCCCAATGTGATTCTGGGCGCGAACGCCAACGCGGTCACGGCCGGCGCTTACGGCGCGACGATCGGCGGCGGTGGTCAAGACACGCCGGGCAGTGAGTTCGGCAACAAGGTCACGGAGAACTACTCGACCGTCGCGGGCGGCATCGGCAACTACGCGGGCGATGACGACGGCAACCCGTCTTCCGCGCAGTTCACGACCGTGGGTGGCGGCTATGGCAACTACGCCACCGGCTACGGCGCGACGGTCGCCGGCGGCTACGGTAATGGCGCCCGAGGCACGATGGTGGGTTACGGCGTGGTGTCCGGCGGCACGAGCAACGCGGCCATGGGCGACTTCTCGACCGTGCCCGGGGGCACCAACAATCAGGCCGGCGGCGATTTCAGCTTCGCCGCGGGTCGTCGCGCGCGCGTGCGCGACTATCTCGCCACTGGCGAGAACCTCGCGACCTGCGGCGGCACGACCTGCGGTGACGAAGGCGCCTGGGTCTGGGCCGACGCGCAGAACGCGAGCTTCACCTCGACCGGCCCCAACCAGTTCCTGATCCGCGCCGACGGCGGCGTGCTGATCAACACCAACACCGGCGCGGCCAGCGCCGATGACCTGACGCTCAAGGCGCGCGCCGTCGGTGGCGACGCCGATGCCGACCTGGTGCTGCAAACGCGCGCGGGCAAGGTCGGCCGGTTCTATCTGCGCGAATCCGATGGCGCCATGTCGCTGTCCCTGTCACCCACCGGCGCGGATTTCCTGCTCACCAATGCCAACGGCGCGCGGTTGACCTCGGGTGGCGCCTGGACCAATGGTTCCTCGCGGTTGTTCAAGACCGCGTTCGAGGCCGTCGACGCGCAAGCCGTGCTCGAGCGCGTGCTGTCGTTGCCGATCACGACGTGGACCTACAAGAACTCGTCCGAGGGCCGGCACATGGGCGTGATGGCCGAGGATTTCGCCAGCGCCTTCGGCCTGGGCGAGGACGAACAGCACATCGCCACGGTCGATGCCGATGGCGTGGCGCTGGCCGCGATCCAGGGTCTGGCCGCGAAAGTCGAGGCGCAGGCGCGCGAGAACGCCGAGTTGCGCGCGCGGCTGGAGGCCTTGGAATCGAGCGCGCGCGCGAAGTAGCGCGTCGATGTCGCGATCGGCGCGCACGGTTCGCGCGCCGACGCGACCCAGGGTTTACTCGACGAGGGTCTCGAAACCATCGTCGAGCACGCGCTCGATCGAGACCTCGACCGCGCCGCGATCGCATTCCGCCACGCCATCGCCGTCGCCATCGCGCGGCCGTGGTTCGCCGCGTTGATCCTGAGCCAAGCAATCCGCGACATTGCCGCTGTCGATCGCGGGCGCGCCGGGCAGCACCACGCGCGTGAAGCCGCCCGCGGCCACGAGCGGACCGAGTCCCGGATCGACATCGAGCAGATCGTTCGCCTCGACACCGAACAAGCGACAGCGCTCGCGATCGCCGATCACATTGCCACCGCCCGAGAGCACCGCGCCCGAGCAATCATTGGCCTGAAAGCCCGGGCCATTGCCGAACACGATGCTATTGCTCAGGTGCACGCGCGGCATGCCGTGCACGTCCTGGATGCCGCCGACCACCGTGGTCAGGCCATCGGCCGCGCGATTGCCGGTGATCGTGCAGTGACGCATCGTCACCGTGGAAAACCCATCATTGAGCAGCGCGGGCCCCGCGCGATTGTCGACGAGGCTGACGTTGTCCATCGTCACGACGTTGTTCAAATTGACGTGCATCGCCGCGACCTGACCGCGATTGCCCGCGATCAGGCCCTGGCGCAAGGTGGCTTGCGTGTCGATGTCAATGACGATGCCGCCGACGAGCGTGCCCGCGTTGTCGGCCACTTCGAACTGATCGAGCATGAGACAGGCGCCGCCGCCGCTGCTGTAGATGCCCGCGACGCGCGCGCCGGGCACGTCGTTGGCGAGATTGCCGCGCACGCGCAGGCGCGTCGCGGTCACGCAGCCGAGATTGCGCAGGCCCAGCACGACCAGACCCGCGCCCGCGCTGGCCTGTTGATCGTCGATCACCACGTCGTCGAGCATCGCGTCGACGCCCGCTTCGACATTGATGCCCACGCCGCGAATCTCGCCGGGAAGGGGATCGTCGGCGACGCGAGCGTGCGTCAATCGAAGTCCACGCACGACGATCTCGCCCGCGCCGACCGCGCGCAGATCGAGCACGCCATCGAGCCCGCCGGCATCGATCGTCGACACCGCGCTGCCCGCGCCGACCAGGGTCAGGCCCTCGCGCACATCGAGATCGCCGAGCGCGCCGTCATCCTCGAACGACCCCGCGCGCGAGAGCATCACCGTGCCGACCGGCACCTCGATGCGATCGACGCCGGGCAGGGCATTGGCTTCCAGGATCGCCGCGCGCAACGGGCAAAGCCCTTGCGCATCGGCGCAGACGCCATCGCCCGGCTGGGCGTCGACGGCATCGCTGGTCAGCGTCACTTGCCAGGTCGCCGCTTTCGTTGTTGCGCCCGCGGCCAGCAGCGCGAAGGCGATCAGTGCTCTAAGCTGCGCCGCGACGCGCGCGCGGGGCGCCGGCGCGAGGCGCGTCGGTGAATTCGGGTGCACGGACGGGCGACTTCCCAGCGATCGAATGGCGTTATGATAATGGACAGGCATGAACAATATAAGCCCCAGAGTCGGCGCCCCCGACCTTCGAGACCCGCATGAGCCGCGCGCGTAAGTTCGACCCCGATGCCGCCGTCGAGACCGTGCTCGAGGAAGTCTGGCGCGATGGCTTTCGCGTGGCCTCGGTGGCCAATCTCGCCAAGGTCCTGGGCATCACGCGCTCGAGCTTCTATCACGCCTTCGGTTCCAAGGAGGCCCTGTTCGAGCGCGTGCTGTACACCTATCTCGCGCGCATGCCGATGCCGCCGCGGCCGGAACTGGTGACCGGTCCGGTGCTGCCGGTGCTGGCGCGTTACGCCGAGGATTTGTGCCGTTTCAGCGCGCGCCACGACTGGCAGGGCTGTCTGATCACCAATAGCCTGGCCGAACTGCGCCCCGCCGACGGCCCGATCAATGCCTTGGTGCGCGCGCACGCGGCCGACTTGATGGCGCGCGTCGGCGTCTTGCTGGGCCTCGCGGTGCAACGGCGCGAGCTGCCGGCCGATACCGATCTCGACGTGCTCACCGCCGCGCTGCAGACCATGAGCATGGGCCTGAACACCTTGGGTCGGCTGGTGCGCGACGAGCGCGAGGTCCGGCGCGTGGCCCAGCGCCTGCTCGCGGGCCTGGGTTTGAACGCCGCGAGCGCCGAATCGTGATGTACATCGCTGTTCAATAACTCGCGCCTCGGCAGGCTTCGCGCCTGGGGAAACGGAGCGAGGGGAACGGCGTGCGCGCGATGGGTTATCTGATGGCCGTGCTGTGGCTGAGCCTTGGCGGGTTCGGCGCCAGCCACGCGGCCGTGCCGCTGAAAGTCCGCGTCGAGGGTCTGGCCCTGGGCACGTCGGTGAGCCTGCGTCGCGGGGGCGAGGATCTGCTGGTGAACGCGGCGGGCGAGTTCGCCTTCGCGACGCCCGCGACCGAGGGCAGCGCGCTCAACCTGCAAGTGATCGCGCAACCGCTGGGACAGACGTGCGCGCTGTCCGAACTCGCGCCGAGCACGGTGCCGTCCGACAGCGCGCCGATTTTCGTACGCTGCTTCCACGAGGTCGGCCCCGCGGTGCAGATGCCCGCGACCTTGCCCGACTGGCCGCTGCAAGTGATGTTCGGCGATTCGGCGATGCGATCGGTCGCTTATCCGGGCTTGCCGTATGAGAGCCGCCCCGGCGTGACGGGCGGGCAGTTTCCGTACGAGTTCCGCCTCGTCGCGTTCACGCGTGATGGTCAGGCGCAAGCCACCGATGGCGTGCGCGTGGACTTTCGTCGCGGCACGGTGCGCTTCACGCCCACGTCGACGGGCGTGTACGTGGTGACGGTGGAGATTCGCGATTCCGGCAATCCGCGCAAGACCGTGCTGCGCGGCTTCACCATCACCTGCGCGACCACGCCCTTTCTGTTCGTCTCGCCCAACGGCGTCGATGCGACCGGACGCGGCGGCTTGGCCAATCCCTTTCGCACCATCGCCTTCGCGCTGACGCAAAGTTCACCGCAACAAGTGCTGGTGCTGCGCCAGGGCACCTACACCGGCTTGAACGTCACGCTCGACAACACGCGTGCCCGACAACTCATCGCCTATCCCGACGAAGTGGCTCTGCTCGATTTCGCGCAGGCGTCGAACATCACGGTGGCCGTGACCGCCGCGCCGAGCGCGCGACTCGAGGGCCTGGACTTCACCCGCGTGCAGCAATACGGCATCTACAGCGAGACGGCCGAGACCGGCCTGATCGTGCGCCACGCGCGTTTTCGCGACGGGCGCGAGAACCCGCAGATCATTTCGGAAAACCCCGGCTTCATCCACGCGCGCGGCCACGCCGAGACCACGCCGCGTCATCGCCTGCTGGTGCAGGACTCGAGTTTCGGACCGATGCAGGCCGCGTCCTCGACGCCTTACGCGGCGACTTTGTTCGATGTCGGTGAGTCCCTGTTCGAGAACAACGACGTGCGCGCCGGCCCCGATGCCGGCGGCTTTCACGATAAGGACAACAGTCAGTTCAACACCTATCGCGAGAACTACTTCGAGTACACCGCGGCCACCGCGAACCGCGTCGGCGTGCATGTCTCCGCGCAGGACGGTGGCCATGACATGCACATCCACCACAATCTGTTCGTCTACAGCGGCGTGCGCCTGGGCCAGCAGTGCTTCGAGGATCTCGGCTGCCGCATGACCAATATGGACGTGCACCACAACACCTTCGTTGCTGGCGGCATTCAGTTCTTCGTCGGCGCGTTCAACGCCAACAGCGCCGGGCATCGCGTCGACGCCAACATCATCCGCAGCAATGCCGAGGCGCCGTACGTGTGGCCGGTGTGCTGGCAGGGGCCGCTGGGTCCCGCGATCACGCCGCGCGTGATCGCGCGCCGCAATCGCCTCGAAACGACTTCGAGTCTGGCCATGTTCGACGAGCAGTGCAGCGGCTCCGACGCCAATGTGCCTTGGGCGACGTGGCAGGGCAGCTTCGGCCTCGACACCGTGGCGCAGGGCAGCGTGCTCAGCGCGACCAGCGCCCTGGTCGGCGAGGGGCCGCTGATCGGCTTGCCGGCCACTGACGCGCGGCGGCCGGCGCTGGGACATCTCTATACGCGGCCGTCGTCGGCGGTCGACGGCCTGTTCGCGGACGGCTTCGAATAAGCATTCGCGCGCGCTCGTTCGATATGCAGGGTCAGCCGCGTTAGTCTTCGACCAGCCGCAGCCATGCGGCGCCTCGGGGCTTGCAGATGATCCTTCGCACGTTCGCGCGCGGCGTGGCCGCAATCGGCTTGATCGGAAGCTTGGCCTTGATCGGATGCCTGGACGCCCGCGCGGCCACGATCGTGGTCAACACCACCAGCGATCAGTTCGGCACCGGCACGGAATGCGCGCTGCGCGAGGCGGTGCAGGCCGCCAACAGCGACGCGGCCTTCGGTGGCTGCGCGGCGGGCGCGGGCGGCGACATCATCATCCTGCCGGCCAATCGCCTCGACTATCAGATCACCGGCGCGCGCGACGAAGAGGCCAATGCCACCGGCGATCTCGACGTGACCTCGGTCATCGTCCTGCTGAGCATCGCCGATGGCTCGGGTGAGCTCAGTCCGGAGATGGTGCGCATCGCCTGCACCGATCGCTGCTTCGACGTGAAGAACAACGGCTCGCTGTCGATGTTGAGCGGCACGCTCAGCGGCGGCGACGTGACCGGCACGGCCGCGCCCAATGGTGGCCTGATTCGACGCACGGGCACGGGCGTGCTGCGTCTGGTCCGCGTGGCCTTGCACAACGGCACCGCGCAATCGGGCGGCGCGATTTACGAAAGCGGCAGCGGCGATTCCGAGCTGACCAATGTCTCGATGTACGACAACACCGCCACCGCCACCGGCGGCGCCTATTCGAACCTGGGCACCAACGAAGCGCGTTTCAGCAATGTCACCGTCAGCGGCAATCGCTCGCTTGGCAGCGGCGGTGGGCTGTACGTGCGTGGCTTCACGCGGCTGAAGAACGTCACCATCACGCGCAACATCGCGGTGTCGGGTGGCGGCGGCATGCAGTACGACGGCGCGGACACGACGACGGTCAATCTGGCCAATACCGTGATCGCCGACAACTATGCCGACACGCCGACGGGTCGCGATCTCAATTGCTTCACCGGCCACATCGGCGCGCGCGCCTATGTGCTGATCGAATCACTGTCGTGCAGCTTCGCGTCCAGCGCGGGGCCGGCGCTCAGCGCCGATCCGCGATTGAGCTCGCTGTTCGACTTCGGCGGTGGCCTGCCCTCGCACGCGATCCTCGACGGCAGTCCGCTGCTCGGCGCCGGCAATCCCGACACCAGCAATGTCGACACCGCGTGCAGCAGCGCCGATCAACGCGGCGTCACGCGCGCCGGCGTCGCCTGCGACATCGGCGCCTTCGAGCGCGAGATCACCTACACCGTCAACACCACCGGCGACCTGCCCGACGCCAGCCCCGGCAACGGCGTGTGCCTGGCCAGCAATGGCCTGTGCACCTTGCGCGCGGCGGTGATGGAAGCGGCCGCGAGCGCCGGCGCCAGCATCGTGCGCGTGCCGGCGGGCACCTATGTCGTCACCAGCGCGCAGCCGTATCTGGCCGCGCTCGGCGTCGATCCCACGGGCCCGGCGTCGATCATGATTCTCGGTGAGACCAACGCACCGGGCTCGGTGGTGATCGACGCCAATCAGAGCGGTCGCGTGTTCGAGTTGCTTGGCCCGGCGTCGCCGCTGGAATCGACGCGCTCCTACGCGCTGTTCGGCGTGACCGTGCGCAATGGTCTGCTGATTCCCACCAGCAACAACCCGCGCCCGCAAGTGGGTGGCGGCATCGACGCGCGTCACGCCAACGTCTATCTGTACAAGACCATCGTGCGCGACAACGAAATGCGCGACGGCCGTGGTGGTGGCGTCGGCGTCGAGAACGACGCGGTCAGCGGCGATCTGTTCTTTCGGCCCTTCGACGTGCTGATCGAGAACTCGGCGATCATCGACAACCGCGCGCCGCGCACCACCACCTCGACCGTCAATGGCTATGGCGGCGGACTGGCCGTGTCGACCTTGGGTCAGGCGAATGTCGGGCGCACGCGCGTGCTCAACTCCACGATCGCCGGCAATGTCGCCGATCAGTTCGGCGGCGGCGTCTATGGCAATGCGCGCGTGGTGTTCACCACGGTCGTGAGCAATCAAGCGCGCTTCGGCGGCGGTGGCGCGTACGACAGCGTGCGCTTTGGCAATAGCATCCTCGCCAACAACACGCTGACCCAGCCGACCGCGCCCTTCGACGGGCCCGATTGCTCGGGCAGCAATCTCCAGAGCCTGGGCTACAACCTCATCGCCAACAGCGCGGCCTGCTCGCGTTCGGGCGATCCGGGCACGGACCTGATCGATGTCGCCGCCACGCTCGGCGCGCGCGACGAAACCAGTCAACGCGCCGCCGCCTATCTTCCGCAAGCCGGCTCGGCTGCGCTCGACGCCGTGCCCAGCGCGCGTTGCATCGACTACATCAGCGGCGCGCGCATCACCCACGATCAACGCGACACCGCGCGCTCGACCGCGGCCGCGCCGACGTGCGACATCGGCGCGATCGAGATCATCACCGTGGCCGATCCCTTGTTCGCGAACGGCTTCGAATAAACGACGGGGCGACGCGCGCCGGCACGCGTCGTCTCCTCGATCGCGCGTCTTCGCGCCGCGCCGCGCATGCGTGGCCCTCGCGTAGCTCACGCCGCGTCAGCGTCGCTGTCGCAATCCCCGCGCTCGATCGTATCTCCAGATCAAGCTGTCCGAGTCCGCGCGTCCGCGTCGGGCCGCGGCCAGCGTGACCGACTGTCGGAGACCCTCATGCGCGCGCCTCGCCCTCACCGCATTTCGAATGCACAAACCCCGCGCGCCTTGGCGCGCGGCTTCATCACGACCGCGTTCGTCGTGCTCGCCTTGCTGTGCGGCCCGCGCGGCGCGCAGGCGCAACTGAGCAGCATCGGCACGCAGTGGTGGCATCAGGGCTCGCCGGGCATCGGCATCGCGCCCGAAGTCGACGCGGGCTTCGCAACCACCTTGGCGGTGGGCGATTTCAACTGCGATGGTCATGACGACACGGCCATCGGCATGCCTGGCGAGGATCTGGTCGGCGCCGTGAATGGCGGCCGCGTGCTGGTGCTCTACGCCAACGCCGGCGGCGCGGGCCTCGACGCGCTCGATCGGCAGATCTGGTCGGAAGCGGGCGCGGCGGTCTCCGGCGATCCCGAGGCCAACGAACGCTTCGGCACCGCGCTCGCGGCCGGCGACTTCAACGACGACGGCTGCGCCGATCTCGCGATCGGCCTGTACGACAATCGCGATGGCCTGAGCCAGGTCGGCGGCGTGCACGTGCTTTACGGCACGGCCACTCAAGGGCTGGACACCAATGGTCAGGATTTCCTGCATCAAGGCGTGGGCGGCGTGCTCGGCGCGATGGAAGCGGGCGATCGCTTCGGCGCCGCGCTCGCGACCGGTGACTTCAATGCCGACGGCATCGACGATCTGGCCATCGGCATTCCCAACGAGAGCATCGGCGGCGGTGGCGACGTGGTCGATGATGCCGGCGCGGTCTACGTGATTTTTGGCAGCACGCCGGCGGGATTGATCTCGACCGGCCAAGTGCTGATGTATCGCGGCCCGGGCGGCGGTTTGAACGGCACGCCCAACACCGCCGAGTTCCTGGGCCAAGTGCTCGCCGCCGGCAACGTCAACGGTCTGACCGCGGGCGATGAGTTGCTGATCGGCATTCCGCGTCATGACATCTCGGCCGCGCTCGACGACGCCGGCGCGGTGATGATCGTGTCCGACATCGACGGCAGTCTGTTCAACGCGCTCTACACCCAGGACGCCAGCATCGGCGGCGACGCCGTTCCCGGCGTGGCCGAGGTCGGCGATGGCTTCGGTGGCGCGATCGCGGCCGGTGACTTCGATGACGACGGCATCGACGAACTCGCGGTCGCCAGCATCGGCGAGGACATCGAGGCCGAAGGCCTGCTCGCCGTGGGCAGCGTCACCGTGCTCGACTTCGACGGCGACCCGCAGCAACAGTGGCTACAGAATGATCTGCCCCCGCAAGCTTCGGAGGCGCTCGACAACTTCGGCGCCGCGCTCGCCGCGGGCGACTTCAATGCCGATGGCGCCAGTGATCTCGCCATCGGCGTGCCTGGCGAAGATCTCGGCGCCGCGATCAGCGGCGCGGGCCTGGTTCACGTGCTTCACGGCAGCGCCGGTCAAGGCCTGACCGCGAGCGACGACCAAGTATGGTTGCAGTCGATCGATCCTTCCGACGTTGGCGATGCCTTCGGCGCCGCGCTCGCCGTAGGCGCGATCAACGCCGGCGCGGCCGACGATCTGCTGATCGGCGCGCCGACCAACAGCATCTCGGTGTCGCACACCGGCAGCATGACGGTGTACTACTCGGTCGCCGACGCCATGTTTCTCGATGGCTTCGAGTGATCGCGCGAGTCGTCGCCTCGGACGCGCGCCACATCGCGTCCGCGCGCGTCGAGACGAAGCATCGCGCGCTCAAAGCCATTGGACCTTCGTCTGATCGTGACAATCATTTCGAACGCATGTGCTTTCGATGACACTTAGTCGAGAACTTCTCGCATTCGCATCGAACAATCACGAGTGTCGACAGCGCGTTGACACTCTCGTCACGCATGCGTAGGCGCTGCAAATAAATGTAACGACCCTTACATCGGGCAATTCGCTTTGGCTACGCTCTCGTCATCGCGCGGTGCACGCATCGCGCGATCACTTGAGCACGGACGTCAGCATCATCGGATGAGCAAGCCGCATCCGACCGCATGCCCCGCGAAATGAACTCGCACCCCTTTGCCTTGCGAGTATTCCGTGCTGGAGATTGCCCTCAACACCTTGCACCGAGATGGCGCGCCGTTGCTGCGCGACATCGCGCTCCTACTGCGCACGCCGGGGCTGTTGTTCTTGATGGGCCCCGGTGGCGCGGGAAAGTCGACCTTGTTGCGCACGCTCGCGGGTTTGGATCCCCATGAGGGCGCGTTCCGTCTGGTCGGCGAGATCCATCATCGCAGCCTGGTGCCGCCGCGCACCTCGGGCGAGGTCAGTTGGCTCGCGCAAGGCTCGCGTTGTGAAGTCGAAGCCGCGAGCGGGCTCGAAGCACTGACGCGCGAACTTGGCCTCGATGCCGACGCCGCGCGCGATTGGTGTCGCGCGCGTGATCTGCGCGCGGTGTTCGATCTCGACGCGCCGCCGTCGCGCTCGGCGCGCCGCTTGTTGCGCGTGGCCGTGGCGCTGGCGCGTCCGGCGCGGCTGGTCATTCTCGACGAACCCACGGTCGGCATGGACGACGCGCACGCCGACTGGACGCGCGCGGCCATCGCGGCGCGCGCGCGCGAAGCCCTGGTCGTGGTCGCCACGCACAATCGACGCGATTGCGTGCCCGACACCGCGATGGTCGCCTTGCTCGCGGGCGGCACGATTCAGGAACTCGCGACGGTCGAACAGTTCTTCGCCGCGCCACGCAGCGCCGCCGCCCGCGACTATGTCGCCACCGGCAGCTGTCAGGTGCCCGCGCGCGACGCGCCGAACGCGCGCGCCGATGGCACGTGGTGGGTGACGCGCGGCTTGCTCGGCGGCCGCAGTCGACCCGGCATCACCGAGGACGCGCGCGAGGCCTTGCGCGACCTGCATGCGCAAGGCGTGCGTCATCTCGTGTGTCTCGAAGAGACCGTGACCTATCCCGTCGCCGCCGCGCGCGAGGAAGGCCTGGCCCACTATCACTTTCCGACGCCGGACATGGCGCCGCCGACGCAGAACCAGCTCGTCGATCTGTGCCGCACGCTCGAACCGGGCCTGCGCGCGAACGAGGGCGTGGTCCTGCACTGCAAGGGCGGCCTCGGCCGCACCGGCACCGCGCTCGCGGCCATCCTGGTGTGGTTCGGCGACAGCGCCGAGGCGGCGATCGCGCGCGTGCGCGCGGCCAAGCCGCTGGCCATCCAGACGCCCGCCCAGCAACGCAGCATCAGTGAATTCGCCGAACGCATCAGCGCCTGGCACGCGCCCCGATAAACCGATCATCCCATTCATTACCCAACATCACAGGAGCCCACCATGTCCCTCGATAAAGCCCTCAACACCGCCCAGGCCGAAATCCCCGAATGCGTCGCCGCCGGCTACGTCGACATGGTCAGCGGCATGCTGCTGGGCGTGAAGACCGTCGACTCGCACCCCAGCGAAGTGCTCGACCTGGTCGCCGCGACCACGGGCGATCTGTTCCAGGGCAAGAACGTCATCGCGATCGAGAACATCTTCAAGAAGTCGCGCGGCATCGCCAACAACGACATGCACTACTTCAACGAGATCGTGGTGTTCAGCACCAATCTGATCCACGTGTTCATCCGCTCCAAGCGCAATCCCAATCACGCGGCGGTGTTCGTGTCGAAGATCTCGGCCAATGTCGGCATGACCCTGGTCAAGGCGCGCGGCTCGATGGCCGCGGTCGAAGCGGCGGTCTGATCGCGCCGATCACGACACGCGCATGGCCACCGCAAGCAAGCCGTCGGGCGTCACGCGCCGACTGGCCACGCTCGGCTTCGAGCCGCACGAACTGGCCTCGCTGCGTTCGCTGCTGAACTTGCTCGCGACCTATCTTCGCGATCAGTGGGAAGTGGCCGACGCGAGCGTGGCCGATGTCGTGCTGGTGCGCGCGGACGAGGGCGGCGACGCCGCGTCCGCGCCTCCGGGCGCGATCGTGGTGCCGTGCGCGCGCAAGCCGCGCGCGCTCGGTGGCAACGCCATCCATCGGCCGCTGCGCACGTACGAGCTGCTCAAGGTGCTCAACGAACTCGCCGAAGCGCCCGAGGCACCGCGCGTCGAGGCCTTCGTCGGCGAGAACCTGGTCGCGCTCAGTCACTGGCCATTGGAGTTCACGCAGTGGCGCGAGTCGTGGATCGCGGTGCTCGCCGCGATCAGCGCCGCGCCGCGCGCGCCGAGCGAAGTCGCCAGCCTCACCGGCGTGGCCATCGACGAGGTGCGCGCGTGCCTGGCGCAATTGCGTCGCGGCCAGGCGCTGCGTGAAACCCCGCCACCGTTGGGCCGCATGCCCGCGCGTCTGGTCGCGCCGGTCACGGGCTTTCGCGCCCTGGTCGGTTTGGTCGGCCGCAAGCTGGGATTCGCCTGGTGAACGAACGCACGTACAAACTGGCGTTTCTCGGCGAACCGGGCGTGGGCAAGTCGACGTGCATCGGCGCGATCAGCGACATCGGCGTGGTGTCCACCGATGTCGGTTGCACCGATGAATTGATTCACAAGAAGGCCACGACCACGGTCGCCTTCGACTACGGCGAGATGGATCTTGGCGCCGAAGGCCGCTTGCTGCTGTACGGCATGCCCGGTCAACGGCGCTTCGATTTCATGATCGATGTGGTGCGCGAAGGCCTGGTCGGCGCGGTGATCCTGGTCGATGCCAGCAGCGAGGCCGGCCTGCACGGGCTCGAGGAAACCCTCGACGCGCAACGCGCGCTAATCCAGGACACGCCCACCGTCGTGGCGCTCAACAAATCCACCGACACGCCCGCCGACTTCGATCGCCGTTGCCTGGACGCCTTGCGTCGGCGCGCCATCGTCGCCCCCATTGTTCGCGTCGACGCGCGCTCGCGTCAGGACGTGGCGCGCATCGCCAAGCTGCTGTTCGCGATGATCGCCTTCGCGGCGCGACCGCCGATTCAGGACTCGATTCAGTGAAGATCACCGCTCAACATCGCGTGCTCGCGACCCAGGAACTGCAACGCCTGCTGCTGCAATCCGAAGAAATTCTCGGCGCAGTCGTCGCCTCGCGCGACGGCCGTCCCTTCGTGCATGCCCTGCGCGCCAACGTCGACCAGGGCCGCTTCGCGGCCATGGCCAGTTCGCTCGTGGCCCTGGGCACCTCGATCCTCAAGGAGCTGCAGGCCGGCACGCTCAATCATCTGCTGATCCAGGCCGACCTGGGTCAGATCATTCTCACGCGCGTGCCGGATTCGGGCGGTCTTCTGATTCTCGCGCTGCTCGCGTCGTCGAACGCGCGGCTGGGCTTGATGTTGAGCCACGCCAAGACCTCGGGCGTGGAGATCAGCCGCATCGTGCTGTCGCCGGGCGAATAACGCGGCGCGCTACTCGAAACCATCGGCGAACAACGCGCCGTCGAGCTTGATCTTCATGACCGAGCCGTAACGATAAACGGGATTTGCCGAATCGCGCGCATAAACGAAACCGGTAATAAAGGCGCTGCGTCGATCGGGACTGAGGGCCAAACTCGCGACGCGATTGTCGTAATCCTGAAAGTTCCCGGGCGCGATCTCGAACGGGTGACCGTAGATCGCGCGCCCCGTGCTCGCGCCCAGATTGCCGAAGCGTGGATCGAAATCACCATTGGGCAGCAGGCGCGCCAGGAAGGCATCGCCGAACTGAAACGAACTCGCGGCCATGCCGCCGGCCAGCACCAAGGAGCCGTCATCGAGCACCGCGATGTCGTTGAGTCCGGCCGCGCCTGAAGGGAATCCCGGCTGCGCGGTGAAATCAAACGTCTTGATGCCCGCGTTCTGCCACGCCGTGGGTGAATCGAAACGACGCACGCCCGCGGCGATGCGACCATCGGTGCGCGCGGTATAGCCCACCACGTACGTACTCATGTCGGCCGGCGCGTTGTCGCCAAAAGCCAGGGCCGCGCCGAAACTGCCGGAATACTGAAAGTCGTTTTCGTGCAGGATCGCCTGGCGCAGGCCATTGGGCGCGAAGCCAGTGTCGAATTGCAGCGCGCGCGAGCCATTGATGTCGTGCACGAGGCCCGCGACCAAGGCCTGATCCGCGCCCAGGCACGGCGAGTTGAGCAGCACGCGCATGCGCACGCCGCCGCCTTGCGAGCCGAAGATCAAGTATCCGGCCAGATCGCGCACGATGATGTCGTCATGGCCCAGGCAATTGCTCAGGCCGAACTCGAACATGCCCCAGGCCGTGGACAGGCCGACATCGCCACCGACGACATTGCCGCAATAGGCGCCCAGCGGATCGACCGGGCACAACTGGCCATCGGTGCTCGACATCAGAATCATCGCCACGCGCGGACGACCGTCGGCATTGCGCGTTTCGCCAGCGATATTGAGAAGATTCGCGTTGTCGGGCACGTCCGAACGGCCGAAGGCGATGGCGCGACCGCGATCGTCCGGCGTGCCACCGCGCATCGCGCGCCGCAGCCCATTGCTGCCGAAGCCCGCGACGCGCTGACCGTTGACGTCGAGTTTCCACACCGCCATGTCGGCGCGATTGACCGGCGCGAACACGGTGCCGACGATGTAGAGATTGCCCTGCGTGTCGAGCACGGCGTCGGCGGCCTCGCTGTCGAAGTCCTCGCCTTCGTCCAGGAACACCGTGCCATCGATGCCGAAGCTGCGCACCGGCTGACCATCGCGCGCGAAGCGCGAAACCGCGATCACGTAGGTGCTGCTGTCCTGCCAGCCCAGCGGCGCGACGATATTGCTCACCACCACCAGCGACCCATCGGCCTGCGCCAGCACCTTGATCGGATCGGTGTACGCCGGCTGCGCGCTGCCCAGCGGCGGCAGCGCCGCGGTCGCGAAATAGAACGTCGTACGCCCGCTACGGGCATTGCCCTGCGGATCACCGAAACTCGGATCGAGCGCGCCGTCGAAGCTTTGCGCGCCCGCCGTCGAGATCAATCCCACGCTCATCGCGCCGGCAGCCAGAAGGCCCCATGCGCGTTCGTACCAGTGCCTGCCCATGTCGCGATCGCTCCCAGGTTCGAAGGATTCGAACCGATGGCGCGCGACGCGCGACAACGGTTCGCGCCGACATACGCGGGCAGGGACTCGCGACTGACATGACGCTCTCGACGGCGATGCGTCGTCGAGATCGTGTGATCGGGCGATGCGCGAAGAAGTCGGGCGCGCGGCCCTAAGTCACTCGAAGCCGTCGACGCTCATCACATCGATGAAGCGCGGCTCGCCGTAGATGAAATCATCCATCGCGCCGATATCGACCGGGTCGCTGGCCGACGGATTGTCGGGCAGGCCCAGGCTGAAGGCCTTGGTGCCGGTGATCAGGGTCACGCGCGCGCAGCGCTCCGCCGGCGAGGTGAAGGCGATGCCAACGAAGGACAGCCCGTTGTTGAATTCCAAGGGCGAGGCCGAGACGAGCTTGGCGCCGTCGGCCGCGTAGCAGGTCAAGCGATACGCGGTGCCGATGTCGACATCGGCGAGGATCACGCCGAACCCCGCGACCGTGGCGGGCAAGGCCGTGCCCGGCACGTAGAACGTGATCTCCATCACCCGCGAATTGTTGAACTGGAACAGGCGCTCCGCGGAGAAGGTCTGCAGAATGGTCGGGTAGCCCGGCTCGATATTGCCAAAGCGCAGGGGCGTCAGCGTGGGATTGTCTTGATCGGCGCTGACCAAGAGGCGATTGAAGCCCGTGCCTTGTTCATCGCCGACCACCATCACCACGCCACGCGGGCTGTTGACGTTGAAGAAGGCGTTCGGCAGGACGTTCGGCGCGGCGAAATTGTCGGGCACGCCATCCCAATTGATCTCGCGACGCCCCGAGGGAAACGTGCCGCCGACACCGTTGTTGTTGCCCAGCAAGGCGCGAAAGGCATCGACACCGGCCTGGATCGAGGCCGCGTCGGGCCCCTCCGCGTGATGGCGAACGCCGATCGCATGCGACGGCGCGCAAAGAAGCGCCAGCGCCAGGCCGGCGAACACCGACGAAACCAGCGTGTTGGAGCCATGCATCGTGGTCATGTCAGTAGATGCTCCGCGGTTCGCCATAGATGAAATCGTCCAACGCCATGACCTCGACCGTGCCGCTGTCGACCGCGCCCGCGCCCAGGGGCTGATTGCCGGCGCGAATCTCCACGCGATAGCAACGTTCCGCCGAATTGTCGAAGCTGATGCCCAGAAAGCTCAGGCCCTGCGCCTGAAGATTCGGCGTTACGGCCGCCAAGCGCGTGCCATCGAGCGCATAGCAGTTCACGACCGCGCGGCCATTGGTGTCGACGTCGGTGAACACCACGCCGAAGCCCGACACCGTGGCCGGAATCTGCGTGCCGGGCACGAAGAACATCACGTCCAGCGTGGTCGCGCCGCGCGCCTGAAACAGACGCTCGGCCGAGAACGTCACGAAGTTGCTCGGATAGCTGGCGTCGAGGCCGCCGAAGCGCACGGGCTCGGTGGTTGGATTGCTGCTGTCGGCGCTGACGCGGAACTGATTGAGCGCCGTGCCGAATTCATTGACGGTGTTGAACACCACGCCGCGCGGACTGTTGACGTTGAAGAAGTTCGCCGGCAGCGCGTTGGGCTCGGCGAAATTGTCGGGCACGCCGTCCCAATTGATCTCGCGACGACCGTCGGCGAAGCTGCCGCCCACGCCGTTGTTGGCGCCGCCGAGATCGGCGCGGAACTGATCGACCCCGGCTTGAATCGCGGCCGGCGTCGCGCCCGAGGCACGGCGAACGACCGACGCGGCCAGACTGGCGTCGCAGACCGACGCCAGGAGCAACACGCCGCACACGCGGACCGAGACACGCATCGTCGACCCCCAAGGTCCCGTTGGCATTGGCGCCAAGGTTCAATGCGCGCAGTGTTCATCGCGGCCACGCCCCTCGGTACTGCCGATGGCGGGCGCGGCGCGATGACCGAAGTCAGCGTGCGCCCCTGTCGTTCGACAGGGGCGCCGACTCGCGATGATCGTCGCGCGGAGCGCTTATTCGGTGTAGACGCCCGGCGGATCGTCATTGATCACGCCCGAACACGTTTGCGTGCGCGTGATCGCGTAGAAGGTCTCGTACTGCGCGGCGCCGCAGGCGGCGTCGACGACGTGACTGGTCTGCATGCCGCAGGAGCCGGTGAACGTCATGGTCGTGGCGTTGGTGGAAAGATTCGCGAAGCGATCGATGGTCGCCGCGAAATTACTCACGCCCGACACCTCGGCCGAGACCGAGCGATAGACGTTGTACGGCGGCCCGAGATACGGCCCGAAGCCCGGGCTCGACACCGCCGAGTTCGCCACCGCCAGCGGCGTATCAACGATGGTGTTGTAGGCCGCGGTGAAGCGCGACTCCAAGCCGTAGAACACGGTGCACGCCTGCGGCGAGTCGCTCACGTACACGCGCTCGTACGACGACTTGCCCGTGAACTCGCGCGCGCCCACGCCTTGCTCGAGCACCGCGATCTCGGCCGCGAGCTTGGCGCCGAGCGCGCGCGCGTCGGCGCGGGCCTTGGCCTCGCCCCGGCCTTCGGCCACGAGCGCGCGCGCCAACTTCTCGCGCAGCGTCGCCACATAGGCGCGGGCGCCGGCCTGACCGTTGTAGACCTTCACCACCTCGTTGCCGGTGGCGATGCCGAGGAACACGCCATCGTCGAGCTTCGACCACTCGGCCGCATCGGGCGCCAGCGACTGCAGGAATTTCGCCTCGCGCGCCGAGACCTTCGTGTCTTCGGCCGCGCCCGCCGCGCCCGCGATCGCGAGCAGGCCGGTCAAGGTGGTGGCGATCTTGTGAACTCCGTTCATTGCGCTCTCCTTGGTGACTGCGTTCGCCGACGATCACCATGATCGTCGGCCTCGTCGCCACGCGCCGCGCGCGGAGGCGGTCGCGCACGCGTGCCCGACGCGACGAAGTCATCGTCGCGTCTCGCGTCAGTCGAACCCGGAACTCCCCCCGCCACGCGTCGGTGGCGCCCTCATGATGCGTTGCCTTCCACGCGTTTTGCAAAGGCCCGCGCGCGCGACATTGTCAGGCATGCGGCGCGCGCGCATGACGCCGATTAGCGCCGCTGTCGAACGCGCGATAACGTGATCGCGAAGTGAAGCATCGCGGTGTTCAGCGCGCGCGTCGCCACGTCAGTTCGAAGGTCAAGGTCTCGCCTTGGTACGGCCATTGCCCCGATAACACCAAGGTGTCGCCGGTCAGCGCGTAGTGACGCACGAGGCGCTTGCTCGACTCGGCGGGGTCGAGGATGGTCGTGGGCAGATGCGTCACGGTGCCGGTGGTCGCGTCGACTTCATAACGACCGGCGTAGGCCGTGCCGGCTTCGATCGTTTCGCGAAACTCGTCGGGCGTGGCCGAGTCGATGCGCCAGCGGCGATCGCTCGGCATCAGCACGATCGACATGAAGCCCTCGGCGGTGTAGATCAGCAGTCCGTCGTAGTGGCCCAGCGGTCCGATTTCGGCGAGCGTGCCGTCGGCGTGACGATTGACCTCGCCGACGTAGTGCCACGCGCCGACCAGGCGCTCGTCGCGGGCCGTCGCGTCGACGCCAACGAGGGAAGCGAAGATCAGCAGACAGCGAACCATCCACGAGGGCTTCATGCGCGTGCTCCGCGCGGCGCGGGGGCGCGCCATCGCGTCGAAGCATAGTCCTTCGCGCGCGCCTGGCGTGATCGCGGGTCGTTTCTCGTTAACCCCGATACTTGGGCAGTTCGAATGGCGTGGTGTGGCGATGAGGGCGGGTGAATCAGGGCGCGCCGGCGTCCGCGTCCGGCGAGGGCCCGTCGCCGGGCTCGGTCAAGCGCACGGCCAGGAAAGAACGCACGAAGCGCCATTCGCGATCGACCGTGCGTGGCGACAGCGACAACAGCGGCGCGACTTCGGGCAAGGACAGGCCGGCGAAGAAATGCAGCTCCAGCACCTTGGCCGCGCGCGGCGCGGTCGTCTCGAGTTCGGTCAGCGCGCGATCGAGTTCCAGCGCCGCGCGACTGTCGACCACCACCGCGCCATGCACGTGCTCGTCGAGCGACACGCGCTGCCATGGTCCACCGTGACGCAGGCGCTGATGGCGACGCGCCAAATCCACCAGCAGATGGCGCATGCTGCGCGCCGCGTAGGCGTAGAAATCGCGCGCGCTGGGAAACGTGGTGCCGGCCAGATCGCGCATGCGCAGAAAGACTTCATGCACGATCTCGGTGGTGCACAGCGAGGCCGGGTCGCCGCTGCGCGCGCGCTCGCGATCGGCCACGGCCTTGAGCTGCTCGTAGACTTGCGTGAAGTTCCAACCCGGTTCCACCGTCATGCCGTTTCCTCGCCGAACGCGCGTCGACGGAGCCCATTCTATCCAAGCGCCGCGCGAACGAGGCCCTGGCGCGCGATCTCGGAGCACTAACGCGTGAAAGCCCTGCGTCGCGCCTTCTTCGATCTGCTCGATCTCGCGCCGGCGCGACGCGCCGAGGCGCTGGCGCGCATGGCGCTCGACGACGACGAGCGCGCGCTGATCGACAAGATGCTCGCGGCCGATGGCGCCGCGCACGCCTGGCTCGACGCCGACGCGCGCGTGGTCGCCGGCGCGTTACGCGTGATCGAGGCGCCCTTGCCGGCGCCCGCGATCGGCGATGAGGTCGGCCCCTTCCAGATCGTCGGCGTACTCGGCGCGGGCGGCAGTTCCGATGTGTTCTTGGGCGAGCGGCGCGCGGGTTCGGGCGTGCAGCGCGTGGCGATCAAGGTGCTGCGCGCGCGCTGCGTCGACGAGCACGAGCGCGCGCTGTTCGATCGTGAGGTCGAGATCCTCGCGCGCCTACGCCACGCCGACATCGCGCGCTTGATCGAGGCCGGCGTGTCGCGCGTGGGCGCGCCCTTCATCGCCATGGAGTACTTCGATGGCGTGCCCATCACCACGGCGGCGGCGCGCGCGCGGCTGCGCCTGGACGATCGATTGCGCTTGTTCGCGCGCCTGTGCCGCGCGATCAGCGCCGCGCATGCCGATCTGGTCGCGCACCGCGACATCAAGCCCGGCAATGTGCTGCTGGGCGCGGCGGGTGATCTGAAAGTCGTCGACTTCGGCGTCGCGGCCTTCCTGCACGAGGCCGGTCGCGCCGGTGCGCCGCTGGCCACGCGCCTGACGCCCGAATACGCCGCGCCCGAGCAGTTTCTGCGCGCGGGCGGTCACGGCGTCAGCGTCGATGTGTTCGCGCTCGGCGTGTTGCTCGGTGAGCTGATCACGGGTCATCGTGTCGCCGAGGGCCCGGCCTCGCGCACGGCGTTGACGATGCCGCGCGGCGATGACGGCTTGCCACGACCGACGCGCTTGGCGCGACGACTGCGCGGCGATCTCGACGCCATCGTCGCGCGCGCCACCGCTTGGCGACCCGAGGATCGCTACGCCTCGGTCGAGGCGTTGGGCGAGGACGTGACGCGTCATCTCCAACAACGTCCGATCGCGATCCGGCGCGGCCAACGCGGCTACGTGCTGACCACGCATCTGCGTCGCTGGCGCGCGCCGATCGCGGCGGCGGCCGTGGTGCTGGTGGCATTGATCGCGCTGACGGTGGCGGTGGTGCACAACGCGCGTCTGGCGTCGCGCGAGGCGGCGCGCGCCGACGTGGTGCGCGATTTCGTGGTGCAGACCTTCACCGCCGCGCGCGCGGCGCTTCCGCGCGATATCAAGCCCGGCCCGCGCGCCGTCGCCGCCGCCGCGCGCGAGCGCATCGCGCGCGCGCATCTGGATGAAGCGACGCGCGCCGAAGTCGCCTTGGCCCTGGGTCAGATGCTGTTGTCGATGTCGGAAGCGGAAGAAGCGCGACGCGCCTTCGCCGACGCGATCGCGCGCCTGCCGCCCGGTCGCGACGATCCGCATCGCGCCGCCGCCTTGCTGGGCCTGGCCGAAAGCCTGCAGGTCGCGGGCGAGCAGCGCGAGGCGCTCGACGTGCTCGCCGGCCTCGAGCGCGAGATCGGCAAGGGCACGATCGACAACGAGCTCGAGGTGCTGCGCATCGAATCCACCGCGCGCGTCGCACTGGGTCAGTTCGATCGCGCCATCGCCTTGACCGAACGCGCGGCCGAGCGCGCGACCATCGCCTTCGGCGCCGATGCGCCGCGCACCCTTCACGCGCGCGCCGAACGTGGCGCCGCGCTGGCCATCGCCGGCCGTCATCGCGAAGGCCTAGCCGTGCTGCGGCCGCTGCGCGCGGATTGGGACGCCAGTGGTCATCCGCGCGACTGGCAATACGCCGCGATGATGCAGAACCTCGCCGTGTGCGAATTCGAAACCGGCGACAATCAAGCCGCGGTCAACGCCTTCGAGGCCGTGCTCGAAGCCAAGCGCGGCATCTACGATCCGCCGCATGAGTCATTGGCGGTCACGCACCGCAGCCTTGGCACGGTGCAGAACATGGCCGGCCATCCGGTCGAGGCCATCGCGCATCTCGAGTCGGCGCTGGCGATGCAGCGCGAACTGCTCGGCGACGATCATCTCGAAGTGCTCAAGACGCGCGATGCCTTGGCCTCGCCGCTGCAAAAGGTCGGCCGCGTCGCGCAGGCCGAGCGCGAATTCACCGACATCCTCGCCACTTGCGCGCAGAGCCAACTCAGCGATGATCTGTGCGCGCGCAGCGAGCAGAACCTCGGCCAGCTGCTGCTCAATCAAGGCAAGCTCGCCGAGGCCGTGGGGCATTTCGAAGCGGCCTTGCGTCAGCGACGGCAGTTGTTTGGCGACGATCACGCCAATGTCGCCTCGTCCCTCGTGCGCCTGGCCAATGCCCGCGCCTGGCTGGGCCAGAGCGCGATCGCGCGCGATCAAGCCCAGCGCGCGCAAGTGATCCTGACGCGCTTGGGCCGCGAGCGTTCGCGCGAAGGCGCCCTAGCCAACGCCGCGCTCGCGCGAGCTCTTCTCGGCGAACACGAGGCGGCCGCCGCGCTGACCGAGATCGACACCGCCCTGGCTAGTTGGAGCCAGGACTACGAAGATTCGCGACGCGCCGAATTCCAACTGCTGCGCGCGCGCGCCCTGTGGGACCTGGATCGCCGTGACGAAGCGCGCGCCATGGCGATGAGCGCGCGAACCCTGGCCGATGGCGCGACGGGCGTGCCGCCCTTGTTGCTGCGGGAATTGCAGGCGCTGCCCGGGGCGTTGACCGCACCCGCGTCGCCGCCGATCGCCCGCTGAATTCGGCGCCCGCGCCGGCATCGCGGCCGCGCGTTCGATGATGCCGAAACTGCGCGCCCGCTGAACCGCGGTCATCGCCGCCGCGCCGGCCATGGCGCGCGCGACGCCGATGCTAGACTGCGCGCACACCGAGCGATGTCGCCCAGCCCTGCCGCGCCCCGCGTGATCGAACGCCTTCCTCAGAGTCAGACCTTTACCGCTTTGCTCGAACGCTGGCGCGGCGGTGACGCGCAGGCCGCGATCGCGCTCGCCGACGAGATCTATCCGCTGCTCAAGCAGATCGCCGCCTCGCAATTGCGCCACGCGCGCGCCTTGGGCTTGCAGACCACCGAACTCGCGCACGAGGCTTATCTGCGCGTGAGCGAGATCGGCGGCGTCGACTGGCGCGATCGCCGTCACTTCATGGCCATCGTCGCCACCGTGATCCGGCGCCTGGTCGTGGACTTGGTGCGCGAGCGCGCCGCGCTCAAGCGCGGTGGCGCCGAGGTGATCATCTCGCTCGACGACTCCGGCGAACGCGGCGCCAGCGTGTCGGGCGAGCCGGTCGACTGGGGCATGATCGAGCGTGCCCTGTGCGCGCTGGAAGCCGTCGACGCGCCGGCCGCGCGCGTGGCCGAGCTCAAGGTCCTGGTCGGCATGACCACCGAGGACATCGCCGCCGAGATGGCCAGCTCCACCGCCACCGTCGGTCGTCAATGGCGTTTCGCCAAGGCCTTTCTGGCCGATCATCTGCGCGATGTCGACGGCGCCGCCTGATTCGGAAGGCTCGGGCCTGCGCGCCCTGTTCGATGCCGCGCTCGCCCTGCCGGCGAACGCGCGCGTGGCGTTTCTGCGCGCACGCACGGACGACGAGACCTTGATCGCGCGCGTGCTGCGTATGATCGACCTCGACGAGCAGGCGCGCGTCGACACGCGCGATGTCGGTGGCGGTCAGGTCGCGACGCTGCTGCCCTTGCTCGAGGCGCGCGCGCGCGTTGGGTCCGATGTCGGGCGCTATCGCATCCTCGCGCCCTTGGGCGAGGGTGGCCTGGGCAGCGTGTGGCGCGCGCGGCGCAACGACGGCGAGTACGAGCAGGACGTCGCGATCAAGTTCATCCGCGCGCCGCGTCGCGACCCGGCCCTGATCGCGCGCCTGGCTGGCGAGAAGCAGCATCTGGCCAGCCTGCGTCATCCCTACATCTGCAGCGTGCTCGACGCGGGCGCGAGCGCGCAGGGCGAGCCCTGGGTGGCGATGGAACTGATCGACGGCGCGCCGTTGTTCGCCTGGGCCGACGCGCATCGCCTGAGCGTGCGCGCGCGACTGGAACTGTTCCGACGCATTCTCGCCGCGGTCGGTCACGCGCACGCGCATCTGCTGATTCACTGCGACATCAAGTCCTCGAACATCCTGGTCGGCGCCGGTGGACTGCCGAAGCTGCTCGACTTCGGCATCGCGCGCTGGCTCGGCGCCAACGCGGTCGCGCGCGATCACGAGGACGCGCCGCTGCTGCTGTCGCCCGCGACCGCGGCGCCGGAGCAACTGCTGGGCCAGCCATTGTCGGTGGCCACGGATGTCTGGGCCTTGGGCCTGCTGTTGTACGAACTGCTGTGCGGGCGACCGGCCCTGGTGCCCAGCGGCGCGGATGCGATCGCGATGGCCAACTCGTTGCGCGACACCGTGCCGGCGCCGCTGCGCGCGCGGGCGGGGGCGCAAGCGGATTCGCAGTCGCGACGTGGCGTTTCGCCGCGCGCGCTCGACGACGATCTCGACGTGATCGCGCGCCGCTGTCTGAGCTTCGATCCGGCCGGCCGCTACGCCAACGTGCAGCAGCTCGATGCCGACATCGCCGACGTGCTCGCCCATCGGCCGATCGCCGCGCGCGCGCCTCGCGTCGGGTATCGGCTGCGCAAGTTCGCGCGTCGGCATCGCGTCGCGGTCGGGCTGACGTTGACGCTGGTCCTGAGCCTCGCCATCGGCATCGCGGTGCTCGCCGATCAACGCGCGCAAGTGGCCGCGCAGCGCAATCTCGCCCTGGCTCAACGCGATCGCGCCGAGGCCGCGCTGCGCCTGATCGAGGATGCCTTCCTCGCCGCCGATCCCTCGCAGACGCGCGGTGTCGACACGCGCATCGGCGAAGTGCTGCAAGCGGCCGAGGCGCCGATCGCCGCGCGCGCGCCGGCGCAGCCGCAGCTCGCGGCCTCGTTGTACTTGAGCTTGGCCGAAGTGCACGCGGGCTTACGTTCCGACGAACACGCGCAGGAACTCGCCGCCGCCGCGCGCGCGCAAGCCGAGCGCGCCTTGTCGGGCGAGGCCTTGCTGCCGTACTGGGTGCTGCACGCGCGCACGCTGATCGAGATCGCGCGCTTCGACGAAGCCCAGGCCTTGCTCGATCGCGCGCGCGCGATCACGCGCGAGCCGCCGCCGACGTGGTATCTCGCGCAATCGCGACTGCTCAGCCTGCGCTCGGAGAGCCCCGAGGCGGTGGCGCCCGCGCGTCGCGCCGTGGCGCTGACCGCGAGCGCCGGCCCCGAGGATCGCCTCGCCACCGCCGCGCGCTGGCAATTGGCCGAGGCCCAGCGCGCGACGCGCGACTACGCCGGCGCGCTCGCCACGCTCGACGAGACCTTGCGCTGGCAACGCAGCGGCGCGGTCGAGGCACCGAGTGCCTTGCGCACGCGCCTCAAGCGTCTGTACGTGCTCGATCAATCGGGACAAGGCGCCGGCGCCCTGCGCGAGGGCGACACCTTGCTCGGGGAAGTCGACCAGCGCTTCGGTCCGCGCAGCGCGCATGCCGCGGGCGCGCGCGCGGTCGTGGCCAATCTGCGCTTGCAGGCCGGTGACCGCGCCGGCGGCATCGCCTTGCTGCGCGAGACGATCGAGATCGAACGCGAGACCCTGGGCCCCGATCATCCGACCACGATCCTGCACGAATACAACCTGGCCTTGAATCTCTGGACCGACGAGGCCGAGGCCGCCGCCACCGAGGATCATCTGCGCCGCGCGCTCGCGTTCGGCGCGCGACGCCTGGGCGCCACCAGCAACGCGGTCACGCGCTTTCGCGCGACGCTGGCGCAATTCCTGATGCACCGTCGGCGCGCCGACGAGGCGCTGGCCCTGCTCACGGGGCCGGAGCTATTGCCCGCCTGGGCCGAGGCCTCGAGCGCCAATCGCGAGTATCTGCGCGCGCAGTTCGACAAGGCCCTGGCCGCTGGACGCTGCGCGCGCGACACCGCGCCGGCCTGCGCGGACGCGCGGGCCTTGCGCGCGCGCTTGGTCGACGCCGATTCGCCGCCCGCGTCGTGATCGACTTTTTCCGCGTTTTTCGATGAGTGTCTTGGCCGAGGCGCATCACGCGCCCGGACGGTATCCCTTTCGCGGCCATCGTCGCCGCCCCTTTCGGAGTGAAGTTCATGGTGTTGTCGAAGCTTTCCCTGCCCCTGGCCACCGGACTCGGCCTGCTCGCGCTCGCCGCGCCGACCGCGCCGGCGCGCGCCGATGATCCGCCGCCGCCGCAGTGTCACACCAGCATGCCGCAGTGCCTGCCAGGCTGGTATCTGGTCCACCGCGTCGTCGCCTTCGCCAACCCCGAACCCGCCGACTGCCGTTTCCGCGTTACCGCCAATGGCCAGGTGGTCGAACGCGTCGGTCGCTGCGTGGCGCCGCCGGTGCCGCCGCCCGAGCCGGGCATCGATTGCGCCGAAGGCCCCGAGGGGATTGCTTGCGAGGCTTGGCCGCAAGGCGCGCAGCTGACCTACGCGTGGACCGTGTCGTCGACGCTCACGCCGCCCGAGGTCATCGATCCGGCGCTGCCGCTGCTGATGGTGTCGTGCGTGCCCGGGGCCGATGCCGGCCGCGTCAATGTCGTGATCACCGCGCCCTCGGGCGCGATCAGCACCTTCAGCAAGCGCGTCAGTTGCGTCAGCCAATGAGGTCGCCGATCACGCCGGCCGCGCATTCGCGACCGGCGTGATCGACTTCGCCGAGCTTCTCCGATTCGACCAGGGTCCCCGCCGCGTCTCGTGTCGGCGCGGACCTTCATCAGGAGAAGCTCATGACACCCAGATTCCATGCGATAGCGCTCGCCCTGGTCGCGGCGACGGCGGCATCGAGCGCGCGGGCGCAGTCGGCGCGCTCGCCGATCGACGACTACGATCAACGCATCAAGACCGCGTCCACCATCGTCGCCCAAGGCCCCGACCTGTTCGGCGACGTCACCCAACTGAAGGATGGCGGCACCGCGTTCAATGCCGTCGACATCGATCTGCCCACGAATAGCGGCCTGCCCGTGCGACTGCCGCGACGCTTGGGCGTGAACCGTCACGACATCGAGAACTACGCCAACATCGCCGCCGACGGCGAGCTGTTCGGCAACTGGGTTCTCGATGTGCCGATGATGCGCGGCATCTACGACGAGCGCACGGGCTGGGTCTCGTCGATGCCCAATGGCCAGCAGCGCTGCAGCGTCAGCGGCGTCGACACGGCCAAGCCGCCGGGCGTGCCCAGCGCTTACGCCTCGTGGAGTTCGACTTACTTCGCCGATGAGTACTGGAGCGGCAACGAGGTTTCGATTCCCGGCAAGGGCAGCTTTCCCTTGCTCTATCTGCCACCCGGACAAGCGCGGCCCAGCGATGGCCGAACCTACTATTGGTCAACGCGCGGCGACTGGCGCGTGTCGTGCGCGCCGACGCTCAAGAACGGCACTGGCGAAGGCTTCGTGGTCGCGCTGCCCGATGGCACGCGCTACACCTTCGACTGGATCGCCTCGCGCAAGGTCGCGCCCTTGGAGGGCACGCAGTGCGTGTCGCGTCGGTTCCTCGATGAGTTGTGGCGCGGTCGACCGTCGGCGCCCGACCCCTTGGCGAGCTTCGGCCGTCAGCCCCTGGACTTCGCCTTCGAGGGCGGCGGTGGCGGCGGCGCGCTGAGTTGCGTGGTGAGCAAGCAGATCGTGGTCAATCGGCGCGAGTACATCCTGCACGCGACACGGGCCGAGGATCGCTTCGGCAATTGGGTCGCCTGGGATTACGACCCGGCCAATCCGCGTCGCCTGCGCGCGATCACCTCGAGCGAAGGTCATGCGATCACGCTGACCTATGGCGCGAACGGCAAGATCGCCAGCGCCAGCGACGGCGCGCGCGCCTGGCAGTATCAGTACGGTGGCGCCAATGGCGCCGAGCTCGCGACCGTGGTGCAGCCCGACAACAGTCGCTGGCAGTTCGCCTACGACAATCTGGCGACCCTGGTGCAAAACGAAAAAGTCATCTGGGCCGATTGCGATCCCGCCGTGCCCGGCACGGGCGTGGCCAGCGTCACCATGACGCATCCTTCCGGCGCGCGCGGCGTGTTCACCTTCCGCAACATGCTCCACGGCACCAGCCGCACGCCGGGCAGTTGTTCAGTGCCCAATCCCGATCGACCGATGATGGTCGACATGGGCATGACGCCGATGGCCTACAAAGTGACTTCGCTGATCGCGAAGGAACTCAGCGGCCCCGGCATGACGACGGCGAACTGGAACTATCAGTACACGCCGACCTGGAGCTGGAACCCCGGCGGCTACATCGACAACTGCGTCTATGGCGGTTGCGGCGATACGTCGGAAACGCGCGTGACGCGACCCGACGGCGTGGTCGAGCGCTCGATCTTCAGCAATGACTACTACCGCGATCCCGGCAAGTTGCTCAAGACCGAAATCCTGCAAGGCACGACCGTGCTGCAGTCCACGACCTTGACCTACCTGGCCAGCGCCGCCGGGCAGAGCTTCCCCGACCTCAATGGCCTCGATCCCAACGCGCGCAACAACGCCATCGCCACCGCCGCCAATCGTCCGCAACGCACGGCCACGATTCAACGCGACGGCGACACGTACACCACCACGGTCGATACCTGCGACGGCGGCCGCGCTTGCTACGACGCCTTCGCGCGACCGACCTCGGTCACGCAGGCGAACTCCACGGGCGTCAGCCGCCAGGAGGTGACCGAATACCACGACAACACCGCGCTGTGGGTGCTCGGTCAGGTACGTCGTCGATACATGCCCTCGACCGAGCCCAATGGCGGCGCCTCGACGCAGGCCATGGTCGCCGTCGACACCGAATACAACGCCAGCGCGCTGCCGTGGAAGATTCGCCAATTCGGCCAACTGCGTCAGGTGCTGGCCTATGACGCGCAAGGCAATCTGATTGAAGTCGCCGACGGCAATGGTCAGTCGTCGCGCTACAGCGATCACTATCGTGGCATTCCGCGCCTGATCCGCTATCCGGCCACGCCCGAGGCGCCCGCGGGCGCGACCCAATCCGCGGTGATCGACGCGCTGGGCCGGATCACGGCCATCACCGACGAGGTCGGCGCCAAGACCTGCTACGGCTACGACGCCATGGGTCGCATCAACAGCATCACCTATCCGTCGGAGACCCAGGCCGGCGTCTGCGACACCTCGCGCTGGAGCCCGGTGTCGATCGCCATGCAGCAGATCGGCATCGACGAGCACGGCATCGCGCCGGGTCACTGGCGGCTGCATCGCGTCGAGGGCAATCGTCACGTCAATACCTACTTCGACGCGATGTGGCGTCCGGTGCTGGAAGAACAGCTCGACGTGGCCGACATCGATGGCACGCTGACCCAGACCGTCAAGCGCTACGACGCCCTGGGCCAGCCGACCTTCGTGTCCTATCCGCGACGCGGCGTCGGCCTCGTCGGCGAGACCATGCCCGGCGCGCGCAAGCAATACGATGGCCTGGGCCGCGTGATTCGCGCCGAGCAAGACAGCGAGACCGTGCCCTTGGTGACCACCACCGAATACCTCGGCGGCCTGCGCACGCGCGTGACCAATCCACGCGGCCTGGTCACGGTGACGTCGTATCTGGCCTGGGAAACGCCCGACTACGGTCTGCCGCTGGTGAGCACGCAACCGGAGAACAAGGTCGTCGAGATCGCGCGCCACCGCGCCTTCGGTTGGCCCTTGCGCATCACGCAGCGTCACGCCGATGGCGGTTTGCAGATGACGCGCGGCTACGTGTATGACGGGGGCGCGCAGCTGTGCAAGACCATCGAACCCGAGTCCGGCGTCACCGTCATGGGCTACGACTTGGCCGGCAACCTGAGCTGGTCGGCCGCGGGCTTGAGCACCGCGAGCTTCGCCAGCACCACGAGCTGCGATCACGACGCGGCGTGGAACTCGGGTCGTCGCGCGCTGCGCACCTACGACAATCGCGGTCGTCTGAGCACGCTGGAGTTTCCCGACACGCGCGGCAATCAGACCTGGACCTACACCGCCGACAATCTGCCCGCGACCATCGCCGTCACCAACGAGGCCAATGGCGGCGCGCCGGTGCGCACGTTCTACACGTACAACCAGCGCCGCCTGCTCACGGTCGAGTCCGTGCGTCAGGACGGCTGGTACACCTGGGATCTGGGCTATCGCCATGACGCCATCGGACAGGTCGCGGGCATGAGCTATCCGACCGGTCTGTCGATCGACTTCGCGCCCAATGCCCTGGGTCAGGCCACGCGCGCCGGCAACTTCGCCACGGGCGCGCAGTACTACCCCAATGGCGCGCTCAAGCAGTTCACCTACGGCAATGGCGTGGTCTACGGCATGATTCAGAACACGCGCCAGCTGCCGCAGGAAACGCAGTCGGCCGGGGTGCTGCGCTACGCCTACGGCTATGACGCCAACGGCAATGTCGAGCTGATCTACGATCAGACCCAGGGGCCGATCTACAGCCCGCGCAGTCGCTGGATGAGCTACGACGGCCTCGATCGCCTGACCACGGTCAGCGCCGGCATCTTCGGCGGCGATCAGGTGCAGCGCATGAGCTACGACGCGCTCGACAACCTGCGCTCGTGGACGCTCGCGGGCGTGAAGGATCACGCGCAATACGTCTACGACGCGCAAACCCATCGGCTCAACGCGGTGCGTGATTCCCAGGGCAATACGACGCTGGCGTTCGAATACGACGCCCAAGGCAACCTGCAGGCGCGCAACAACCAGGCCTACGAGTTCGATCAGGGCAATCGCCTGCGACGCGTGATCGGCGTGGAAAGCTATCGTTACGACGGACTGGGTCGTCGCGTGCAGACCACGCGCGCCGATGGCGGCCAAAGCCTGTGGATGTATAGCCGCGCCGGCCAGATGCTGTTCGGCTGGGACGGCCCCAGCGCGCAGAAGACGCATGAATACATCTATCTCGCCGGCAGTCTGGTCGCGAGCATCGACCACGATTGGCCGAGCAATGCCTTGATCGCCACCAAGTACCACCACACCGACGCCCTGGGCAGCCCGGTGGCGGTGACCGACGCGGCCGGGCAAGTGATCGAACGCAATGACTACGAGCCCTTCGGCGCGATCATCGGCAAGCCGCAACGCAGCGGCGTGGGCTTCGCCGGGCACGTCATGGACGGCGCCACCGGCCTGACCTACATGCAGCAACGCTACTATGACCCGAGCATCGGCCGCTTCCTCAGCATCGATCCGGTGACCGCCGACTATCAACCGCTGTCGGGCACCAATCGCTACTGGTACGCGCGCAATAATCCGTATCGCTTCACCGATCCGGACGGCCGACTGGATGTCGATGCCTTCCTGTATCCGCGCGACAATCCGGTCCAGCCCGACATCCAGACCAAGATGCGCGTCGAGGCCGAGGTCAACAAATACCTGCGCCTGGCCGTCGAAGGCAACCGCGAGCAATTGCGCGGCATCGGCACGATCGACTTCAAGGGCGCCAAGCTGTCGCTGGGTTCGGACGGCAAGGGCTCGCTGACCCTGCCGGGCGTGCCGTATCCGCTCGACTTCGACATCGGCACCGGCGGCATGGCCGATCTCGAAGGCAAGACGCGCTCGATCCGCGGCAGCGCCAAGATCCATTCGGTGCAGATCAAGTGGTCCCTGGACGACAGCGGTCAGCTCGTCACCGACGTGCGCGTGTCCCTGGGCAAGTGGGGGCCGTTCTCGCCCTCGATCTCGTTCAAGGCCAAGTACAACCCGGTCGAGGCGGTCAAGCAAAGCAATACCGGCCAGCGCGTCAACGCGCGCAATCGCGCCGAGTACATCGAAATGTGCACCGCCGAGAATGGTCCGGGCTGTCCCTCGGTCTACTTCAGCCCCGCGCCGAAGAAGTCGCCCTGATCGACCCGCGCTACCGATGCTTCGCGGCTCCCCGCCGCGAAGCATCCGTCATGGACACGCCGAGCGGGAGACTCCGCTCGGCGTTCTCCCACCTCGCCCCGCCGATCGCGCGCGTGGTTTCTGGCCCGCGACCTTCGAACGGCCCGGACGAGGACAGCGGTCCTTATCTCGCCCTTTCAGCGAACCCCCGCAATTGCAAAACTTCGCCAGACTGACGCCGGGCGAAGCCTCCGATGTCATGGCCCTGAGGCACGATGCGAAACCGCCAACAGGCCCCGCGCGGATGTCAACATCGCGCGAAAAGTGATCCATCGTGGGCCCGTCGGTCTAAAGTTGCGCCACCGGCCGGCCGAACGGATTGAGCAATGGGGCGCGGTAACGGATGCTCGATGGCGAGCGCGATCGTTCACGTGTGAACGTCGCCGCGCCTCGACGGACAGTCCTTCCGTCGACGCGCGAGGGGATGGTGGACGTCAGGGGGTTTTATGTGGAGTGTCAAGCGATTCGGGCCATGGATCATGGCCGTGGGTTTCATCGTGTGCTGCGCGCTGCCGAATACCTCGCGCGCGCAATCCGACGCCGCGAACTTCGGCGCGATCATTTGTCAGCAGGGCGGGTCGTACCTGTTCAGTGACGGTGTCGACGAGCTGACCGATCTGGGCATCGATCAGTTGGCCACCGCGCTGTTCAATCCCATCGACGATCTGACCACCAAGCAGAAGAAGAAGATTCGCAAGGCCGCGACCAAGGCCGCCGTTGGCGCCACGCTCGCGGCCCTGTGTCCGCCGATCCTGGTCGGGCAGGGCTTCAGCGGTTTGTCCGAGAATCAGCGCAAGCTCAAGGCCCTGACCGATGGCTTCACGCCGCCGGCGCCGCGCGCGTTCACGCACGACGTGGACAATCCCGCCTCGCCGGCTTCGTGCACCTACCAGAACAGCTTCGCGCAGGACGGCTCCGAGCGCATTCAAAACTTCGGCCCCTTCGACGGACCCGAGTGGGCCTATGTCGATCCCTTCGGACCGTATCCTTCGTTCGCCGATCCGTACTTCGGCGTTAACGCCGCGTCCGAGTACTTCAAGCAGAAGATCCGCGAGCAGATCAGTTTCCCCGACATCGGCCTCGATGGCTTGATCGATTTCTCGATCAATCTGCCGTCGATCGGCGTATCGCTCGACGACATCATTCCCGGCCTGAGCGATCTGATCATCGGCGCCGTGGTCGACACGCTGAACCTGCAAGACGCGCTCGATGCCGTGTTCCAGGGCTGGCGCGGCTACACCGGCGACTTGCGCGCCGCCGGCGCGATCACGACCAGCGGCACTGGCTCGAAGTTCTACGCGGGCGAGTGGAAGTTCCGAGTCGCGGGCGTGCTGCGCTCGCCGCTGTCGTTCAACAATGTCACTTACGATCAGGGCTTCACGATCAAGGAATACTTCCCGCCGGTGTATCAGGTGCTGCGTATCGAGAACGCGGGCACCGCGGACGAACGCCACATCGTCGCCGAATACGTGTTCGAGGCGCTCGACGCCAATGGCGCCAATCGCGGCTTCACGCCGCCGTATTTCGCCGCCGGCAATCTGATCGGCACGGACAACTGCGATCCCAATCCGCGCCTGTTCAATGATTTTCCGATCAGCGTGCCGCTGGGCACGCACTACTTCCCGATCGGCGCGCTGGACCGTTCGGGCAATCACACGACGCTGAACTACGTGGTCAAGGTCACGGTGGTCGATACCCTGCCGCCGACCATCGAACAACCCGCCGCCGCCGCCATCGTGGTGCCGGCTGGCACCACGTCGATCGCCTTCACCGCGCCGGGCGTGGGCTGCACGACGTATCTGTGCAACACCAACACCACGCCGACGCCGAAGCTCTTCCCGCCGCTGTTCTTCGACTTCGCCACGCTCACACCGGCTTACACCTGCAGCGTGATCGACAGCGGCAATAACACGCAGAATTGCGCGACCGCGCAATTGCAGACGGGTTCGCGCTACACGGTGCGCTGGGCCGCGACCGATTCCAGCGGCAATGCCGCGCACGTCGATCAGATCGCGGTCGTGCGCGCGGTCGGCAGCAATCGCGCGCCGACCACGCCGGGCACCACGGTCACCGTGGCCGCCGGCATCGTCACCCCGATCACCTTGCAGGCCAGCGATCCCGATCTCGATCCGCTGACCTGGCGCATTCGCGACGTGCCCGATCACGGCGACATTCCGGTGACGCCGACGCCGTTGTATCAGACACGTTTCACCCTGACCGGCACGTCGGAGCAGCTGTCGAGCCACGTTGAATACACCTATGGCGTCGACACCGAGGATCGCATCGCCATCGCCGATCCCTCGAACCAGCGCATCATCGTGCAGGACAGCAATGGCAACATCGTCGATGGGCGCTTCTACGCCAATCGCAATCCGTTCACGCTGACCACGGTCAATGGCCTGGAATCGTTCAACACCAACGACGCCATTCCGGCCGAGCTGGTCTTCGGCGATTGGCAGCGCAAGCGCATCTTCACGGTCAAGTACACCAATGACACGGGTCTGGACCTCACGGCTTATCTCGGCGCGAATCCGCGCCACATGGTCGCGCTGTCCGATCCCATCAATGGTCAGGAATCGAAGTACTTCGTGATCACCGATCCGGGCGCCACGCCTGGCGCGGCGGGCACCTTGCGCGTGCTGCGCGTGTCGCTGTCGGACACCGCCGCGCAGAACTGGACCGTGGCGCAGAGCTTCCTCGCGACCATGCCTTCGCCCGGCGGCGTGCCGATCCGGCCCACGGGCATCGCCATCGACTGCAATTCCCTGACCGTGCTCGTGGCCGATTGGGACAATCGCCGCATGCATCGCATCGCCTTGGGTTCGGCCGGCGCGATCACCCAGGCCAGCCTCGACAACATGGTGGTGTCGCAGACCTATGACATGGCCTTCGCCTTCGTCGATCCGCCCGGCGATGGCCTTGCCCAGCTCAATCAGCCGCAGGACATCGCGCGCGGCAGCTGCGGCGGCACGATCAAGACCATCGACAACTTCACGCGTCAGATTCGCTCGTTCGGCAATTTCACCAACGCGGGCCTGACCAGCACCACGAGCACGTTCAACAATATCGGCACGCGCTTCGTCAACATCGAGCGCGCAAGCGTTGTCGGTCAGCGCGGCGCGGAATCGTTCTTCGTGCTGCAGGACGTCAGCATCTCGCGCTTCGATCGCTTCGGTCGCCTGCTGGGCGAAGTGCCGACCGTCGACCCCTCGTCGTCGGGCAATGCCAATGGCATCACGCCGTTCTCGCCCAATATCGGCGGCGAGGGCGACACCAAGTGGGTCGACATGGCGGTCTACGTCGACGCGGCGCTGGGCCGCACCGATGTCTTCGCGATCTCGCAGGGCACGTCGACCAGCTTCACGCCGGTGCTCGGCACCATGCGCTGGGGCGACGGCTTTGGTCAGTACACCGAGGGCTACATGCAGACCACGGTGAGTTCCTCGACCAGCGATCAAGCCTTCGGCCGCTCGGTGGCGTTCGATCCGACCACGCAGCGCGTGTACGCGTTGACCTCGCACGGCATGGAGTTCCGCGTGCGTCAGGCCGGAACCCACATGGGCCTGTGGCCGGTGCGCAATCTGTTCACCTCGTCGGGCAATGTCTCGGTGGCGAGCACGGATACGCAGGGCAATCCGCTGTTCTGGTCGACGACGATGGCGACCGAAGTCGGCACCGCGAACTATCAGAACCTCGATCGCGTGCGCGTCGATCCGACGGGCGCGGTCTACATCACCGAACCGGTCAAGGCGCGCATCCACAAGTTCCAGCCCAATGGCACCTATATCGGTTGGCTGGGCAAGTGCACGGGCGGCAGCGGTTGCAACGTCGCCGCGCAGCATTCCAATGGCTTTAGCTGCAGCGTCAGCGCGTGCACCGTGAGCGGCGGCGTCAACGGCAATGGCCAGGCGCAGTTCAACACCGCCAACGCGGCGTCCAGCGTGCAGTTCGCGCTGGCCTTCGACAACACGCTCAATCAGTTCTACGTGTCCGACGCGATCGATGTCGCCGGTCAGGCCAATCAGCTGCCGCGCGTGCAGACCTTCTCGCTCGCCGGCGCCTGGCTCAGTCAGATCACGCCGACGGGTCAGCCGGACAACATCTTGAGCTTCGTGCAGCCGGGCGATTTCGCGCGGGTCAACGATCTGGCGGTCAACGACCAGGTGTTCTTCGTCGTCGAGGGCGATCCCCTGCGTCGCGTGCACGCGTTCGACGTGCAGCCGTTCGCGCAGTCGATCGCCGGCGCGACGATCAACTACACGCCGAACGTCGGCTACACCGGCGCCGATCAATTCAGCTATGACGTGGTCGATGCCTTCAGCGCCGCCAGCGCGATCGCCAACGTCAACATCACCGTGGTCAATGACACGACCGCGCCGACGCTGAGTTGCCCGACGCCGCCGCAAGGTCAGACGTTCTTCACCGTGGAAGTGTCGACGCCCGGTGGCGCCAAGACCATCAGTCCTGGCAACACCGCCGGTGGCAGCGCGGAACTGACCGACATCCTGGCGCAAGTCACCGCCAGCGATAACATCACGGTGCCGGCGGTGACGCTCACCAACGACGCGCCGACGCTGTTCCCGATCAACGTCACGACCAATGTGCACTACACCGCGCGCGACGCCGTGGGCCTGACCTCGCAGTGCACGGTGCCGGTGCGCGTCACCGACACGCAGCCGCCGATCTTCGCCGCGACCACGCTGCCCGATGTCGTGATCGAGGCGACCGCGTTGCTGACCCTGCCCAGCGCCGCGGCGCTGCCCGTGCCTTCGGTCAGCGATCTCGGCGGCGCGGTCAGCGTGGTCAACGACGTGCCCGCGCAAGGCTTGCCCTTGGGCGACACCACGATCGTGTGGACCGCGACCGACGGCGCCGGCAATCGCGCGGTGCTGCGTCAGAACATCACCATCCGCGACACGCGCGCGCCGATGATCACGCGCGTCGGCGGCATGCCCGTGGGCGCGCAGACTTTCGTCGCAACCAATGGCCATACCAACGTCGCCAACTTCGAAATGCCGGTGGCCAATGACGAAGTTGGCCTGGCGCGACCGATCAGTTGCACGCCGCAGCCCGGTGATCCGGTGGCCTCGGTCGAACTGCTGGTCGAGTGCGTGGCCGTGGACACCACGGGCAACAAGGCCTCGGTCGAGTTCAGCGTGTTCGTGACCCAGCCCGATGGCAACAACGACCACGTCAGCGATCTCGTCGCCGCCGGCGCCAGCGCGTTTTCCGACGCGGGCCTGGGCGGTCAGACCGCGGGCAATTTCAGCAATCCGGGCAATGAGGCCTTCACCGTTGGCGACGCGTGGCGTCCCGCGCAGGGTCTGCGTCTGGCGGTGCGTCCGCCGGTCGCGGGCAACTCGCAGTTCGTCGCGCGCGCTTGCGCCAATCAGGTCACGCTCGATCAGTTCGCGCGCGTCGACGACATCGACGGCACGCCGATCGACAACGAGATCTCGGTGACCTGCGCGGCCGGTGGCTTCGCCATCGACAAGCACATTGGCATCAGTCGCGTGGGCTTCACCTTCCCGGGCGGCTCGGCCGCGACGCAGTTGGAAGCGCCGAACGACTTCACGCTCACCGGCACGATCTTCCACGCCGAAGCCGCCAATCCCACGCCGATTGTCGTCACCGCCGGCTCGCGCACGCTGACCGTGGCGCCGGGCGATGATGTCGATCTCGCGCGCGCGGTCAATCAACCGCCGACCACCAATGGCATGCCGGGCCAAACCTTGTCCGAGGACACGGGCACCATCACCACCGACCTCAAGCCCGTGTTCGACGACGCCGAGGACGCCGATGCGGCGCTGACCATCGTCGTGCTGTCGAACAACAACCTCGCGCTATTCGATCAGCTGTCGATCGCGCCGACCACGCAGATTCTGTCGATGCGCCCGCGCGCCGACGCCTTCGGCGTGGCCGACGTGGTGTTGCGCGCCTTCGACACCTATGGCGACTACGTCGATCAGCCGTTGCGCATCACGGTCGCGCCGGTCAATGACGCGCCGAGCTTCACGCTCGACGCGCCGATCACCGTGCTCGAGGACGTCGGCGAGATCACGCGCGCCGGCTTCGCCAACGCCAGCGTCGGTCCGGCCAACGAAGCAGGTCAGACCATCACCTACGATCTGCTGTCGATCGACGCGCCCGCGCTGTTCGCGGTGCCGCCGAGCATCAACGCCAATGGCACGCTCAACTTCACCGTCGCGCCCAATGCCTATGGCGTGGCGACGTTGACCTTCGGCGCGCGCGATAGCGGCGGCACGGCGTTGGGCGGTTTCGACACGGCCGTGGTCAACCGCACGACCACGATCACGATCACGCCAGTCAATGACGCGCCGACCTTCACCATCGGCGCTGACCAGACCATCGGCGAGGATGCCGGCGCGCAGACCGTGGTCAATTGGGCGCAAGCCATCGACGAAGGTCCGGGCGAAGGCGGTCAGACCGCGGCGTTCGAGATCGTCGGCAATGATCAGCCCAGTTTCTTCGCGGTTGCGCCCACGGTCGATGCCGCGGGTACGCTGCGCTACACGCCGGCCGCGAACGCCTTGGGCACGGCCACGATCGCGCTGCGTCTGCGTGACGATGGTGGCACCGCCAATGGCGGCATCGATGTCTCGGCCACGCAGAACTTCCGCATCACCATTGCCAGCGTGAACGATCCGCCGAGTTTCACGCTCAGCGGCCCCATCACCGTCGACGAAGACAGCGGCGCCTTCGAGCAAACCGGCTTCGCGCAAGGCAGCGCCGGGCCGCCCGACGAGTCGGCGCAGACGCTGAGCTACACGCTCACCGCCAATAGCGATGCGAGCCTGTTCAGCGCGGCGCCCAGCATCGACGCCAGCGGCACCTTGCGCTTCACGCCCGCGGCGGATGCCAATGGCGTGGCCACGGTCGAGTTCGAGGTGCGCGACGATGGCGGCACCGCCAACGGCGGCATCGACGTCGGTCTGCAACGACGCACCAGCACGATCACCGTGCGCTCGGTCAATGACGCGCCAAGCTTCACCGCCGGTGGCGATCGCACGGTCAACGAGGACGCGGGCCCGATCACGGTCAATGATTGGGCCACGCAGATCTCGGCCGGTCCCGCGAACGAGAGCAATCAGAGCGTGTCGTTCACCGTCGCGAGCAATGACGCGCCGCAGTTGTTCTCGTCCGCGCCGGCCGTCGATGGCCAAGGCACGCTGCGCTTCACGCCGGCGGCCAATGCCTGGGGCGTGGCGAATCTGACCTTGCGCGCGGTCGATAGCGGTGGCGTCGCCAACGGTGGCGTCGATAGCTCGGCTCTGGTGAGCCTGCGCATCACCATCGCCGCGGTGAACGATCCGCCCACGCTTACGCTCGGTGCCGATCCGTCCTATGCGCCGGGCACCAGCGGGATGCAGAACATCGCGAGCTTCGCCACCGCCACGCCGGGACCGAACGAACCCGATCAGCAGATCGCGCTGCTCGCCGTCACCGAGGTCACCGACGCCAACAACGTCGTTGGCGCCGCGACCATCGATCCCAATGGCACGTTGCATCTGAACCTGACGGGCACGGGAGGCACGGCGCGATTGGCGGTTACCGCGACTGATACCTCGGGCGTGGCCGCGAGCAACAGCACCACGGTCGAGTTCAATGTCGTGGTGGCGCCGGGCGCGGATCTGCAAGCGGCGATCAGCAATCTGCGCGATCTGGTGGTGCTGGGTCAGCCGCAGAGCTACGTGATCATCATCGCCAATCGCTCCGATCTACCGGTGGCCAACGCGCGCGTGGTCAGCACCGCGCCGGCGACGCTCACCGGTCAGACGTGGAGCTGCGTGCCCGATCCGAACTCGCAATGCGCGAGCACCGGCACGGGCGCGATCGACACCCTGGTCAATCTCGCGCCGCGCGAGGCCGTGATCCTGGTGCTCGAAGGCGTGGCCAGCGAGCGTCACGTCGGCGACTTCAGCGTGCAGGTCGAAGTGACCGCGCCGCAGGGTCTGCCCGATCCCTTGATCAGCAACAACATCGCCACCGACACCGATCCGGTGAACATCTTCCTGCGCGACGGCTTCGAAACACTGGAGACGCTGGAAGGCTTCATCGAACGCGTTCTAGGGCGGCGACGCTAAGCCCGTCCACACGCGCGAGCGCGTGGTTCGAAACACCAGCGCGCGGCCTTCGGGCCGCGCGTTGTTTCTGGAACGCGGTTGTCGACGAGGACGAGCGACGCGTGACTACGATGCGATCAATGCGTCGGGGAAGCGGCGACGCGCGAGGTCGTCGAGCATCCGGCAGAAGCGTGGCTCTTCATCGTCGCGCAGACTGCTCTCGCGCGGACACGCGTCCAGGCACTCGAACAATTCCTCGCGCGAACGCGGCCACGTCAGCGCGCGCGAGTCTCGCCATTGCGCCAGCGCTTGGCCGAAGCGCCACGCGCTGACCAGGCGATCCCAACCCTGCCAAGGCCCACGCGAATCGTCCCGCGGCCATGTCGCGTCGAGGCCGCGGTCGAGCACCGCGCGCAGCAGATCGAGCTGTCGCGTTATCACCGCGCCCGCGTCGAGCGCCTGTCGCCAGGTCCACAACAGATCCACGCATGGCGCCGCGGTGAAGGCCCAGAACTCGTGATAGCCCACGGCGTCGAAGGCGTCCTCGAACGCGACGAGGCCGCCCGCGGTGGTATCGAGCCAGCATCGTCGTCGATGGCCTTCGGCGTCGAGCACGAACGCGGGATTGAGAATCCACGCGAGCAGTGAGCCCTCGACCGGCCCTTCGGGTGACTGCAAGCGCGCAAGCGCCGCGTGCACCGACAGGTCATCGTCGAGCGCGAGATCGCGCGCGTGCTCGCGACACAGCGCGCGCGGCGTGTGCCATGCCCACGGCGTTTCTCGCGCGCGCGGTGCGTCGGGGTCGCAAAGAAAGCACGCCACCACGTTCATGACATTCGCGCTCCCGAGGCTCGTGCAAGCACGGACCGCGCCGTTCGCGGCGTAGCTCCACGATCCCAAAGACGGACAAAGCGCGTCGTTCGCGCCAGGATCATCGACGCGCGCCGATCAAGCTCCGGGACTTTCGCGCGGCACCGGCCGGTACTACGCTGCGACCGCGCCCTCGGCGAGCGGTGCCCGCCATCGCCAACGCGCGACGTCGATCCGCGACGACATCGGGAGAACGCGCATGAGACTGCTGCTCGCCCTGGCCGCGATGTGCTGCTCACTGACCGTCTTCGCCGAGACGCGGCGCTGGCCCACGGCCGAAGCCAATCGCTACTGGCCGCTGAAGGCCGAACGCATTCGCGCCTATCGCGAACACGATCGCGCCTTCTTCGAACGCGTGCTCGCCGAGGATTTCGTCGGCCTCGCGCCCAACGGCGCGCACCAAACGCGCGCGAGCTATCTCGAAGCCGAGTTCGGCGCCGAACGCGCCGACGCGCCGTCGACCGACACCACCGTCGAGGACTTCACCGCGACGCGCAGCGGCTCGACCTTGATCCTGCGCTATCGCGAAACCGAGCGCACGCGCGTGGGCGATCACGATTTCGAAGTGCATCTGGCGCGCCTGGACGTGTACACGCGCCGCGCCAGTCGCTGGCAATTGCTGGCCATGACCGCGGTGCGCTTGCCCGAGGCGCCGACGACGATCGCGATCGACGCGGGCGTGCTCGCCGACTACGCGGGTCGCTATCGCTTCGGGCCCGACATCGTGTCATCCGTGCGCGTCGATGGCGCGCATCTGCGCGAACAGACCACGGGCAACCCCGAAGGCGAACTGCTGCCCGTCGCGCCCGACACCTTCTACGCGCCACCGGATCTGGAAGCGCGCGTCATCTTCGAACGCGACGCGGGTGGCCGCGTGGTCGCGCAGATCTACCAATCCGGCGCGCAGCGGCTGCGCGCGCCAAGAATCGATTGATCGCGCGATCGCGCGGCCATCGAAGCGAGGCCGTTCACTCGAACGAATTGGCGAACATGTTGTCCGGGTTCTGGCGTTCGAACGGGCCGAGATCATGCGTGCCCAGCCCGTTGGCGATGCTCAACTGATCGACGGGCCGCGGGTTGCCGTAGGCGTCCCAATAGACCGGATGGCCGATGATGATCGGGTCGCCCGTGTAGCGATTGCAGACATCCAAGGCCGGTGAGGAAGGCCCGGGCGTGAACGTCGCGTCGAGCTGCGGATTGGCCACGCGCACTTCGTCGGGGTAGGTCATGCCGGTGGCGTCGTGCGCGATCAGGCAGCCGTCGTGCGCCACGACGCGAATGCCGCCGCCGCTGACCGGCGCGAGCACGGGCGTGCCCGGCTGCCACAGGATGCTGCCCACCAGATCGGCGCTGGCCATGCCCGAGGGCGGGTACAGCGCGAACACCGAACTCAGCGTGTTGCCGATCACCGTGCTGAAGTACAGCTTGAAGGTCGCGATCGTCTGGATCACGGCGTCCGCGTCGTTGTCGTCGAAGATGCTGTCCTGGATGGTCAGGTCCGCGCTGGGCGCGCCCGAGGTGTCGCTGAAGATCACGGCCCTGCCGGAGTTGCCTGAAAAGCGCGTCCGAGCGAATTTGACCAGGGGCGATAGACCTTCGCCGCTGGCATAGCCACGTATGTTGATCGCCGAATTGTTGCTGGCCGTCACCGCGCTGCACAGTTGAAAGTTGAACAAGCCCCCGGCGCAGCGGCCGAAGGAACTGCTCATGTAGAAGTCGATGGCGCGATCGATGCTGATCGCCGAGCCGCTGGCGGTGGTCGTGTTGCCGACGAAGATCGTGTTGAGCAAGCCCACCTTGCGCCGGCCGGGGCTGCCCTGCCCGCTCAGGAACAGACCGCCGCCGCCGAAGCCATCGGTCCCGAAGTTGCCGGTGGCGCTGTTGTTCAACACCAGGGCCGGCGCGCCGATCTCGCCCAGGATCGAGACGTCGTAGGGCAATGGCGCCGACGCGCTCGACCACAAGAACACGCCACCGCCACGTCCCGCCATGCGCGTGCCGGCGGCGTTGTTGCTCAACAGCAGGGGCAGCGCGGGATCGGTCGCGCCGGGCACGCCCATGGTGAAGGCGCACTTGTCGCCCAACCACACGCCGCCGCCGTCGCGACCGGCCTGATTGGCGTCGATGATGCCGTTGCGCACGATGACTTCGCCGGTGTTGTAGCACCACACGCCGCCACCATCGTTCTCGGCGACGTTGTTGACGAGGGTCGCGTTGTCCTCGAGGATGAGTCGCGTCACGCCCGGTCCGCCTTGCAGCAAGACGCCGGCGGCGCGATAGGCCGTGTTCTCGCGCACCTTCGTGCCTTGCGCCAACACCACGTCGAGCGCGCCGCGCAGTTCGAGGCCGCCGCCTTCGGACGAGGCGCCGATGCCGGTCTCGCCGGTGCCGCCGGTGATCTCCAAACGCTCGAGCCGGATCGTGCGCGGATTGGCCGAGGCGACCTGACGAATGTCGAGCACCGTGCCATTGCCGCCGCCGGTGGCATCGAGCACGGTGCGCTGGCCCGCGAGCAGGCTGCCCGTGCACGTGCCATAGCCGCCGCGGATCGTGATATCGCGCCACGGGTTGTGCAGCACCGCGCCATTGGCCAACGCCATCGTGCCAGCCAGTAGCCTGATCGTGTGCGTGGCGCTGCTGGTGTCGACGACCGCCGCGTTGATCGCGGCCTGCAATGTCGTGTGCGTGCACCCGATCGAACCGCCCACGGCATACACGGTCGCGTGCGCGGGGCGTATCAAGATCAGGGCCGCGACCAGCGCCAACCACGGGAAACAACGACCTACCGTAATCAACATCGCGAATCACTCCCTGCGGACCTATCACGGCAATCGCGAAACGAAGGCCATTCGTGCCACTTCGCGCGCTTGTGCGCGCGTCGGGCCTGAATTAGGGTGACCGCCGCGACCGAGCGCCGCGACCAGGAGTGCCATGATCGAGATCGGTCCCTTGCGCGACGCCGACGCCTTGTTCGACCGCTTGCTGGACTTGCCGCCCGAGCAACGTCTCGCCGCGCTCGCCGGCATGACCGAGGATCCGGCGCTGCGCGCGCGCGTCGAGCGCTTGCTGATCGCGCACGCGCGCGTCGATGGTCCGCTGGACACGCCGATCGCCGTCACGCTCAAGCCCACGGCCGCCGACATCGCGGTGGGTCGACGATTGGGCGACTGGATCATCGAGGCCGAGCTCGCGCGCGGCGGCATGTCGGTGGTCTATCGCGCGCGTCATGTCGCGCGCCCCGAGCAAGTGGCCGCGTTGAAATTGCTGACCTTGGGCGCGCTGGTCGGCGCCGGCGTCGAGCGCTTCGAGCGCGAACAGGCGATTCTGTCGCGCCTGCATCATCCGCACATCGTGCCCTTGTTCGACGCGGGCGTGGCCGCCGATGGCACGCCGTGGTTGACCATGGCCCTGGTCGAAGGCAGTCGCATCGATCAGTGGTGCGAGACGCGCGCGATTTCGCCGCGCGAGCGCGTGGCCCTGGTGCTGTCGGTTTGCGAGGCCGTGTCTTACGCGCATCAGCGGCTGATCGTGCATCGCGATCTCAAGCCCTCGAACGTGCTCGTCGATCATCGCGGTCACGTGCGCTTGCTCGACTTCGGCATCGCCAGCATCGTCGACGAGGGCGCCGAGGCGAGCGTGTCGATGACCCGCGCCGCGACCCTGGGCTACGCCGCGCCCGAACATCTGCGCGGCGCCCGACCCGCGACCACGATGGACGTTTATGGTCTGGGCGCGTTGTTGCATCGCCTGCTGTTGGGGCGCGCGCCGGATGCATCAACGCGCGCATCAAGCGATCTCGCGCTCGACCGCGATCTGCGCGCGATCATCGACAAATGCCTCGCGCTCGAACCGGGCGACCGCTACGGCTCGGTCGACGCGCTGAGCGCGGATTTGATCGCCTGGCGCGACGGCATGCCGGTCGCCGCGCGCGCCGGCACGCGCGCGTATCGGCTCGCGCGATGGCTGCGGCGTCACGCCTTGCTCGCCGGCGCGGGCGCCATGATCGTGCTGGCCATCGCGACGGGCATGGGCTTGACCTGGTGGCAAGCGCAGCGCGCCGAACGGGCGCGCGCCGAAGCCGAACGCGCGGCCAGTCGCGCGCAATTGCTCACCGAATATCTGGTCGGCATCTTCAACGCCGAGGCGCCCGATCGACCGCGCGCCGAATTGCCGACCACGGCCGAGTTGCTCGCCGAGGGCGAGCGTCTGGCCTTGAGCTTGCCCGACACCGATCCGGACGTGCGCATCGATCTGCTCGACGCGATCATCCGCGTGCGCCTTCGTCGCAACGATCACGCCACGGCCGAACGCCTGATCGATGTCGCCGATCGCCTCATCGCCGAGCGCGGTGAACAGGCCAGCGCGGCGACGCGCGCGCGCGTGCTGATCCGGCGTGGCGCTCTGCACATGCAGCGAGGTCGGTACGAGGACGCGCTCGCCATCTTGCGCGACGCCGAGAACTTGATCGCGGCCGACGAGCGATCGCCCTTGCTCGCCGAGATTCGCCTCGACATCGGCACCTTGCTGATCCCGCTCAATCGCCCGGCCGAAGCCCTGGTGGTTCTCGAGCCGGTGTTCGCCGCCTTGCAGTCACGTCGCGATCTGCCGCCGCGATTGTTCGCCGAAAGCAATGCCGCGCTGGGCATGGCCCACGCCGCGCTCGGAAACCTCGCGGCCTCGCAAGACTTCTACGAACGCCAGGTCGAACTCGCGCGCCAAGGCTATGGCGATGCCAGTTACAAAGTCGCCATCGCCTTGGCCAATGCCGGCGGTGGCGCGCGACGCCTGGGCCGCTTCGCGATCGCGCGCGAACACCTGACGGAGGCGCTGCGTCGTTACGACGCGATCGGCCCCGAGCCCAGCGAATATCGCGGCGGCGCCAACGTCGCCCTGGGCTGGCTCGCGCTGGCCACGGGTGAGTTCGCGCAAGCGCTTGAGGCCTTTGATCGCGGCAATCGCGAGATTGCGCGCGCGCGTGGTCTGGCCGATCCCGAGCGCTACGATTTTCTGCATCTGAGTCGCGGCATCGTGCGCGCCAACGCGGGGCAATGGCGCGAGGCGATCGCCGCGTTTCGCGTCGCTGAACCGGGTTTCGCCGCGCGACCACGCGCCTTCGACAATCAGCGCGCCGTGCTTCACGCCTGGCTAGGTCGCGCGCAGTGCAGCGTGGATGACGCCGCGATCGGGCGCGCGCATGTCGGCGTGGCGCGCGGTTTCGCCGCCTTGTCGCGACTGTCATTGGACGCCGACATCGCCTTGCTCGAAGAAGCCGACGCGGCTTGCGCCCTGGTCGAAGGCCAGCCGGAGCGCGCGCTGGCCTTGTTGCGCGCTCGGCGCGCGCGCGATCACGCGCAGCCGCTGGGCTTCGCCGCCGAGGTCGCGCGACGACACGCGTTGGCCGCGACCGCGGACGAACGGCTTGGGGATCGCTCCGCCGCCATCGCCGAACTCGACGCGGCGCTCGCGATCCTGCGCGAGGCCGATCTCGCCACGCATCCCGCGGTCGTCGCGCTGCGCGATCGGCGCGCGGCGCTTGCCGACTAATGCGTGCTCAGACTTGCAGACGTTCGTAAAGGAAGGCGCGCGCGCGTTCCCATTCGCGCTTGGCCGTGCGTTCCGAGCAGTCGAGCAGCTCAGCGATCTCGGCGTACTCGAGGCCCGCGAAGTAGCGCAGTTCGACCACTTCGAGTTGACGCGCGCTGACCGCGTCGAGCAGCTTCAGGCATTCGTCGAGCGCGAGCAGTTGCTCGTCGTCGATGATGCCGGCGAGTTCGAACGGCAAGGCGTCGAGCGGCACGTCGCTGTCACCGCCACCACGCTTGTCCGCGTGACGACGACGCGCGCGGTCGATGACGATGGCGCGCATCACCTTGGCCGCGCACGCCAGAAAATGCCGACGATCATGCAGCGTCAACGCGCGCTGTTCGGTCATGCGCACGAAGGCTTCGTGCACCAGCGCCGTGGGCGTGAGCGTGCGTTCGCCGGAGTCCAGACGCGAACGGGCGATGCGGCGCAGTTCGGGATACAGCGCGTCGAACACGCGCGCGAAGGCACCGGCATCGCCGGCGCGCGCGCTGCGTAGCCACTGCGTGATTTCGCCCATGAGGGCAAGTTAGCGTCAGGCCGGGCGAATCACCAGGGGTCGCGACGTCGATCGCGCGTCGCGAGCGGCTCAGTCCTCTTCGCGCGGCGTCGCCGGAATAACTCCCTCGGGCTTGATCGTGAACATCACCCGGTCCCGAAACGGCTCGCCATGCGTCGTGATGGCGAAGCCCGCCTGCTCGATGCGCGCGCGCACGGCCGGCCACTTCGAGGTCTTGGTGATGAACAGTGCGTGGCCGTCCTCGTCGGCGATCTCTTCGTCCAGCGGCTCGTCGTAGTCGGGATTGAAGCGATTGGTCGTGGTGGGATCGAGCGCGATCTTCTCGATCTCGGCGTGCAGGTACAGATGCAGCGCATAGCGCGGTTGATCCTCGACGAACAGGATCTCGCGCGGTTCGAAGTCCACGCGTTCGCGAATCGCCGCGACCCAATCGACCGCGTTCTGCGACGTCGGCCAGTACGCGACCGCGAGCTTGAGCGCGATCAAGGCCAGCGCCCACGCGCCAAGAAAGATCGCGCCCGGCGCGCGCGCCACGCCATCGCGCCACGCGCGACCGATGATCAAGGCCAGCGGCACGAACAGGGGCAACAGATACAGCGGCAGGCGCGAGCGCGCCACGCAAAACACCAACAGGGGCAAGGCGATCCACAGCAAGGGCAGCAGAATCGTCGCGTCGGCCTGACGCGCCGACGCCGCGCGCCAGGCGCGCCACGAGGCGAGGTTCGCGCGCAGACCGCGCCACAACGCGCGCGTCCAGGGCAGGGTGCCGATCACGAGCGTGGGCAGGTAGATTTCCAACCAGCCATACCACTCGCCATGACGACCAAAGCGGTCGGTGGCGATGCGGTGATAGACCTCGTGCCGCAGAAAGTACTCGAGCAGGCCCGGGTTCTCGCGCGTCATCACCAGGAACCACGGCAAGGCCACCAACACGAACACGCCGATGCCGATCGGACTCCACAGCGTGCGTCGCTCGGGTCGCGCGACCAGGGCATCGAAGGCGATCATCGCGAGCAAGGGCAACAAGGCCGGCGGACCCTTGGTCATGAAGGCCACGCCCAGTGCCAGCCACAGCAGCCAGATCCACCATCGCGCGCGCGCCGCCGGGCCGAAGCGCGCTTCGACGAAGCAGGCCATGGCCGAGGTTTGCAAGAAGGCGAGCAGAAAATCCGTGGTGACCAGTTGCGACGCCGCGAACGGCATCAGCAGGGTCGCGTAGGCGACCGCGGTTTGGATCTGCGCGGCGGGCGCGAGTCGTCGCGCGATGCGCCAGGCCAGGAACACGCAGCCCAGATACGCCAGCGCCATCGGCAGGCGCGCGGCCCAAGGGTTGCGGCCGAACACGGCGACGCTGCTGGCGATCGCCCAATAGGTGACTGGTGGCTTGGTGAAGTGGCCGACGTCGTCGTAGCGTCGCGGCGTCACCCAGTCGCCGCTGTCGAGCATGTGCAGGGCGACATTGGTGTAGCGGCCCTCGTCGGGATCGAACAGGCCGCGCGTGCCGAGAAAGGCCAAGCCCAGGATCGCCGCGAGGGCGATGACCACGATCGGGCGCCAGGGATCGAAGGTTTTCATGCGCGGGTGTTCCGTGTTCGCGAACGCATCGGGGGCGAGGTCGCGGCAAGGCGCGCGGGGCGTGTCACTCGCGCGCCATGATGTCGCATCGCCCGTGTCATCGCGATCACATTCATGTGGCGGATCTCCCTTCCCTTGCCTCGCGACCGTCATGGCCGCGCCATCATTCGCCGTTCCTCATCGGCGCGAGTCGCGGTCAGGCTGGGCCCTGGCGCGCGCGTCGCGGTTGCGAGCATAGCATCGCCGACCGACCCCTCATCGGTTCGTGAAATTCCAGAACACCAAAAACAAAGGCCCCGGCGATTTACATCGCCGGGGCCTAATATGACGCCTGACCCGAGGTTTACTCGAACTCGTCGGCGAACACGCCGTCGGTCGCGACCGGCTCGAACAGATCGTCGCGATCGTCATCGGGGTTCAACACCACCACCGCGCCCGTGGTCGTGGCCACGGCGGTGATGCGCACGAAAGTCGCGCCGGTGTTGATGGTGCCGTTGGCTTGCAAGGTCGCGATATCGCCGACGCCGAGGTTGACCGTCGCCGAGGGCAGGCCCGAGCCATTGCTCGGCACGCAACTGCCCGAGGTCACCGAGCACGTCCACAGCACGCCGGTCAGACCCGCGATCGTGGGCACGCTCAAGGTCACGCCGCTGACCGCGACCGTGCCGTTGTTGGTGACCGTGATCGCGTAGTTGGCCAAGGTCGCGCCGCCATTCGACGGATTGGTCAGCGGCAGATTGGGCGGCTGGGTGCGGGTGATGCGGGTGGTCAGATCCACGCCCGCGCCGACCACGATCTTGAAGCTCGCCGGCGCGCTGGTGTCGACGCCACCACTGGTCGTGCCGCCATTGTCGAACAGGGTCGCGCGCAGCGTCGCCGTGCCAGTGGCGCCGGTGAGCGTGTAGGTCAGCGTGCCATTGCTGGCGATGGCCGCGCCGCTGACGACGTTGTTGGCGTCGGCCGATTCGGACACGCCGAAGGACAAGGTCTGGCCCGACTCATTGGGCGGACCCGCGCTGATCGCCGTGGCGAAACCCGGCACCGTCTGCGCGCCCGTCGACGCGCTCGGATGCTGGCGGTTGCCAGCGAGCGTGAAGGTTGGCGCGTCGTTAATCGGGTGCACGGTCAGCGACAGCGTGGCATTCGTCGTGTTGGCATCGCCATCGGTCACCGAGAGCGTGATCGTCGTGGTGCCGAACGCATTGGCCTCCGGCGTGATCGTCAGCGTGCGATTGCCGCCGCTGCCGCCCAGGCCATTGGCGAGACTGGTATCCGACACCAGCAATTGGTTGCTCGATGCCGCGGTCAGGGTCAACGCGTTCAGTGGTGTCTCGGCATCGCTGATCGTGATCGGGACCGGGATCGAGACGGTGTCCTCGTTGGTGCTGACCGGGGACAACACGCTGATCGTTGGCGCGCCGGACACGGTGGTCGTCGTCGACGCCGTGTCGTTGCCCGGGACTGGATCTGTCCCGAATTGGGTCACGCTGATGGGCTGCGTGATCACCGTGCCACCGGTCAAGGCGCCGTTGACCGTGGTCACCAGAGTGAAGTTCTCCGTTGCCGGCACGCCGAAGATCCCTCGCGCGCACGTGACCACGCCGCTCGCGCCCACCGCGGGCGTGGAGCAGACCCAGTCGCCCGCTGTGCTCAACGAGGTGAACGTGGTGCCGGGCGCGGTGGTGGCAGTCCACCTCACCGAGGACGCGGTACTGGGGCCGGCATTGACGACTTGGATGGCGTAGGTGATCGCGCCGTTCTGCGTGACGGGATCGGGCGAGTCGGAGATCGTCACCGAGAGATCGGCCGCTCGGATCACGGATACATTCGTCGCGATCGCGTTGTTGCCCGTATTCGAGTCGCTGGTCGTCGAACTCACATTGGCGGAGCTGACGGACTGGATCCCGGTGGTTTCGGGATTTACGCGCGCCACCGCGGTGAAGCTCGCGCTGCCGATCGCCAAGCTCGGATTCGTGCAGGTCACCGAGCCCATGCTGCCCACCGCGGGTGTCGTGCAGCTCCAGCCTCCCGGCGCCGCCAGCGAGACGAAGGTAGCGTTGGCGGGCAATTGCTGGGTGACACTCACCGTCGTCGCCGTCGACGGACCGGCGTTGTTCACGCTCAAGGTGTACGTGATCGCATTGCCCGCGATCACCGGATCGGGCGTCCCCGTGAGCGTCACCGACAGATCGGCCGTGGCCGTGATCGGCGTGGTGTCGCTGCCCGTGTTGTTGGCGGGCGTCGGATCGGCGCCATTGGCGCCGTCGTCGGCGATCGACGCGGTATTGCTGAGCTGCGTCACGCCGCCACTGACCGGGCTGTTGACCGTCACCGCGAACAGCGCGTTGCCATTGGCCCCGGCCGCGAGCGCGCCGATCGCGCGCGTGCAGGTCGAGCCGGCATTGCCGTTGGGCGCGCAAGTCCAACCGCCACTGCTGGCGCCGGCATTGAACGTGGATTCGGCCGGCACGGTTTCGGTCAGGGTCACGCCGGTCGCGCCTTGATTGCCCGCGTTACCGAAGCTCAAGGTGTAGATCACCGTGCCGCCAGGCGTGGTCGAAGCGCCGCCGTCGCTCTTGGTCAAGCTCAGATCGGGCGTGGCGTTGACCGGCGTCGTGTCGCCAGCCGTGTTGTTGCCGGGCGTGGGATCGCCGCCATTGGCGGCGTCATCGGCGATCATCGCGTTGTTGGTGATCTGCGTGACGCCGGCCGCGACCGGGTTGATCACCGTCACCGCGAACGCGCGCGTGCCATTGGCCGACGCCGCGAGCGCGCCAATCGCGAGCGAGCACGTGGCGCCCGCGTTGTTGTTCGGCGCGCAAGTCCAACCGGCGCTGCTCGCGCCCGCGTTGAAGCTGGTGTTGGCCGGCACGGTTTCAGCGAGGACCACGCCAGTCGCGTCCTGATTGCCGTCGTTGGCGAACGTCAGCGTGTAGGTCACCGTGCCGCCGGGCGCGATCGACGCGCCGCCATCGCTCTTGCTCAGACTCAGGTCGGGCGCGGCATCGATCGGCGTGGTGTCGCTGGCGCTGTTGTTGCCCGGCACCGGATCGGCGCCGTGCGTGCCATCGTTGGCGATGCTCGCGGTGTTGCTCAGCTGCGTCACGCCGGTCGCGACCGGATTGACCGCGGTCACGGCGAAGGTCGCCGTGCCCGAACCCGCGCCAATGACATTGGGCACCGATAGCGTGCAGGTCGCGCCGGCGTTGTTGTTCGGCGTGCAACTCCAGCCGGCCGTGCTCGCGCCCGCATTGAACGTCGCGTTCGCCGGCACTTGTTCGGTGATCACCACGCCCGACGCGATCTGACCGCCGTTGTTCGCGTAGCTCAAGGTGTAGGCGACCGTGCCGCCCGGACTCACCGAGACATCACCGTCGCTCTTGCTCAGCGACAGCTCCGGCGGCGTCAGCGCGGCGTAGCAGGTCGTGACATCCGCGAGCGAAGGCGTGACGGCGGAATCCGACGTCGTCAGCAGCGCCTTGTACTTCAGATAGCGATTGCCGTTGAACTGCGTGAGCGACGCGCCCGACGTGAAGAACGTGCCCGCCGTGCCATCGGGACCGACGAAGTTGAACGGCCCGTCGACGGAATTGGCCGCCGCCGCCTGGAAGCGCAGCGTGGTCGAGCCCGGCACCGTCGCGTTCCACGCCAGCGACGCCCAGCCCGGCGCATCGCCGCTCGGCGGATTGGCGTCCTTGAGGCCCGAGGTCAACTGACCCGAGGCCGCGAAGCCCGTCTGCACATAAATCTTGAAGCCCGTGTCGGTGTTGATGCCACCGGTCAGCGGGATCGACCACACCGTGCCGCTGGTGGCGCCGCTGACACGCGTGCCACCGGCATAGACATCCGCACCAGTGGTCGCCGTGCCGCTGCGCGTCAGCGCATACGTGCCCGGCGAAGGATTGGCGGTCGGACGAATGACCAGCGCGTACTGCGTGCCGGCGGTCAGGGTCGGCGCGGGCGAGAACGTCGCGGTCAGCGACGTCGTCGAGCCGGCACTGAACCCCGCGATCGTGGCGCTGGCGAGATCGGCGCCTGTCGGCAGGCCGCCCGAGGTCGCGCGCAGGCTCAAGGTCAGATTCGGCGTGGTGCCCGTGCAGCCCGAGCAGAACATGCTGATGTCGGCGCGCGTCATCTGACCGGTCACCGACGGCGTGAAGGTCTGTCCGCCCCACGTCGTGATCGTCACGCCCACGCCGCTGGTGCCCAGCGTGCTGTTCTGTTGATTGATGCTGGGCGCGTTCAACAGGATCACGTTGTCCGGCGACGTGGCTAGATCGATGTTGCTGCCCACGCCTGTCTGGAAATCGGTGGTCGTGGTGTCGACCAGGCAAGCGTTCGCGGACGAGCCGTCGAGCGCGAAGTCGCGCGTGGTCGTCGCGCTTTCAGCGACCGGCACCGACACCGTCGACGCGCCGACAAAGCCATTGGCGCTGACGCTCAAGGTCGGATACGTGCCAGCCGGCAGCGTGGCGAAGCTGTATTGGCCGGCGCCATTGGTCGTGGTCGTGCGCGAACCCAGGCGCACCGTGGCATTGGCGATCGGCGCGCCGCCCGCGGTCGCGGTGATCGTGCCCGACAGCGCGCCATTGCCCACCGACACGCACGAGGGGAAGCGGAACGAACCGATGCGCGTCTGCCAGTCACCGCCGACGGCGGCGTAGTACTCGCTGGTCATCCAGAAGGTGCAGCCATCGGGATCGAGCGTCATCGCCGCGTAGTCGCCCCAGCGCGAACTGGTGTTCTGCGAGCCCGTGCCTTCGATCAACGAGGTCTCGGTCTGCGGCAAGGTATCGAGCGGATCCGTGGCCAGGCGACCGACATAGCGGATCGCCGGGAACATGGTCGAATTGGTCGCCGAATACATCAGCGCCATATCGCCCGCGCGATTGACCGCGAGCGAGGGAATCATGCGATGGATCGTGGTGTCGGGCGCGTGCGTCGCGGCCTGCGTGGTGGTCGCCGCGACCGCGCCGCCGGTGACCGTCACCTGGTAGTAGCGCACCGAGGAAACGCCCGTGGTCGTGGGATGGCGCACCGTGTGCACGTTCCACAGCGATTCCACGCCACTGATATTGGTGTACTGGTTTTGCATCATCAGGCGGATTGGCAGCGTATCGATCGCCGTGCCGCTCTGCGCGGGCACCGTCGATGGCGGCGAAGCCCACGACGCCGGCGCCAGCGCCGTGAACGGACCGGTGAAGCTGCTCAGCGACACGCGATCCCAATCGACATGGAACTTGTACACCGAGATCGCGTTGGTGAACTGCCACACCACGCTGAAGTAATTCGGCGCGCCGGCTGGCGGCGTGCCGGTCTGCAATCGCGCATTGGCCGGCAGCAAGGTGAACTCCGCGCCCGGCGGATTGAAGGTGACGATCTGCACGCTCGGCGCGCCGGCATACATCTGCGCCTTGTTGAACGCCCACACGCGCGTGCCCTGGAACGAACCGCCCGCGGGAAACGCGAACATGTTCGCCGACATGTAGATGCCATCGGGCCACACGCCGAACTTCGGATAGTCGTTGAGCGCGTCGGTCAGCTGCAGCGAGTAGAAATTCCAGCCGCCCGTGAGCGGGTCGCCGGTCTTGGACACGGCGAAGCATTGGAACGCGCCCGGCGGATTGATGACATTGTTCGAGCCATCGAGCGTGAACGCGAAATCAGTCAGGACCCAACGATCTTCCATCGTGTCGTACAACACGACCGGATCGCCAAAGTTATTCGTATCGCACAAATTGCCGAAGGCGCCTTGGCTCATCAGGGTATTGAAGGTGAACGCGGCCAGGCGCACGCCATCGCTCTTGCGATAGATGCCGACCGAACTGTTCACCGCCTGGATGAAATAGGTCGGACCAACATCGCCGACCGTATCGGGCGGACGACCCGCGCCCCAGTTGAGAAAATCCAAACCCGCGAAGTTCGCGCTCGGCGACGGCGCCGGCGCGGCGACGCGCGGCAGGGACAGCGGTTGCGGCTCGGGGCCGCCGGGCAGCTCGCGCGGCGTATACGGCGGCGGTTCGCGCTCTTCGCGCCATTGGCGCTTGGGGGGAGACAGCGGCAACTGGCGCAGATCGATCTGCGTGTCGCCGGCGCGCCGCATGGTCAATTCCTGCGGCGTGAGTCGGGTGGAAGCGGAGGAATCGGTGATTCCGTCGAGCGTGTCTTCCGCGTTCGCGGTCACGCCAAAAGCCAAAAGCACGGCGAGAATCGCCGTGGCCCCCATGCGTTTCATGTTGCCCCCTGAGCGTCCTGCGCTATGAATACACTCCGGCGCGGCGTCCTGCCGACGACGGAGCGAGCCCGGTTCTGCGGACCGGATTCGAATCCGCCGATGGTCGCATGGCGAACTCGTCCAAACTAGTGAATTTTCTTGGAAGCGCGCGCGAGTTTTATCGTGCCGCGCGGCGAGGCGATGCGCTCAGACGCGACTCAAAGCCATTCCCACGAAAACCACGCCGAACGCGTCTGTCCCCGACGCAGCACCGGTGGCTCGTGATTGAAGGCATCGGGCGGACCGGTCTGCGGTTCGAAGCACGAGACTTCGGGCAATGCATCGAACACCACCCAGTGCGCGCAGTCCGAACTCAGCCGCAGCGCGCGACCGGCGCGTTCGATCAGCACCGGCTCGCGATGGACGAAGCAATCGTCCCAGGGCGGTGGCGTCGGCGCGCCGGGAAGGGGCGTGGCGATGCCTTCGGCGTCGCGCGGATACATCGCTTCGGGCGTGAACGTCACGCGCTCGGGCTTGCGCAACCACGGATGCCAGCCGATCACCACCGGCATCGCATGCGCGTCGGCCGTGATCGACAGACCCATGATCAACTGATCGCGACGCGCCACCAGATGCTGACGCGCATGACCGCCGAAGGGCCAGCGCTCGTCCGCGGGCAGGGCGAGCGTGAGCACGATCTCGTCCTGCGTGTGCGTCTCGACGTGCCAGGGCAGGGTGAAACCGAGGCCATGAATCGCATGCGCGCCCAGATTGATCGGCAGGCGATACTCGCGCGCGTCGAACACGAAGGACCCATGACGCAAGCGACCCGCCCACGGCAGCATCGGATAACTGCCCCAGGCAATCGCGCCCGCGTGCGCCTCGTCGTGCGCTTGCAACCACGCTTGCCCCTCGTGCGTGATCTGCGCCACGCGACCGCCCGCGCTTGGCGCGATCTCGACGACCAGGCCGCCGCGCGCGATGCGATGCAAGGGTCCCGGCGACAGCGGCCGCAGCGCGGCGTCGATCATGCCCATGCGTGGCGCGCGACTCAGCGCCCCGCGTAAGGATCGATCGTGATGATCCGACCCCGCGCGTCATAGCGCAGCTCGGTCATCTTGATCGACCGCAAATGGGTCACGCCGCCGGACAACATCGAGTCGTGATAGAACAGCCACGACTTGCCCGCGAACTCGCAGATCGAGTGATGCGTGGTCCAACCCACCACCGGCAACAGAATATTTCCGGCCCACGTGAACGGGCCATACGGATTGTCGCCGATCGCGTAGCACAGCAGATGCGTGTTGCCGGTCGACCACGACAAGTAGTAACGACCCTCGCGCACATGCATCCACGGCGCCTCGAAATAACGACGCGCGTGATCGCCGGCGCGCAGCGGGATACCGTGTTCGTCGAGGATCGCGACCTCGCCCGGCGCGTGCGCGAACTGGCGCAGATCCGGTGTCAGTCGCGCCACGCGCGGACCGAGCGCGGGCTCGTGGTCGGCGGGCTCGACGTGCGCGGCGTCGTAGCGATTGTCGCGATACTTCTGCAGCTGCCCGCCCCAAAGACCGCCGAAATACATGTAGTGCGCGCCATCGGCATCGGCGAACACCGCCGGATCGATGGAATAGCTGCCCGCTATCGGCTCGGGCTCGGCCTGGAACGGACCTTCCGGTTTATCCGACACCGCCACGCCGATGCGAAACAAGCCATCGCGCGCCTTGGCCGGAAAATACAAGTAATAGCGACCGTCCTTGCACGCCGCATCGGGCGCCCACATCTGGCGCTCGGCCCAGGGCACGTCGCGAATGTGCAGGGCCAGTCCACCATCGATCGCGGGCGCGTCGGGCGCGTCCATGCGGAAGACGTGATAGTCCTCCATGCAGAAGTGATCGCCGTCGTCGTTGAACGGCACGCCGCCTTCGATGTCGTGCGAGGGATAGATGTACAGCTTGCCCTCGAACACATGCGCCGAAGGGTCGGCGGTGTAGATCTCGCGCACCAGCGGTGGCGATATCGCCTTGGCCGCCAACGCGGCCAGGACTTGCGGATCGATCTCGTCAGCCATGGCTCATGCCGCGCGCCGCGCCGCGAGCTCCTGCTCGATGCGCCGCTCCAGGCCCTTGTTGATGTCGTAGAAGAACAGCAGCCCCACGCCCACCAGGAAGGGGATGGAGCAATACACGCTGATCGCCAGGCGAATGCCCTGCACGGCTTCGGCGGGTTGCGTGTCCGCGCCGGCGACATAGCCGTAATGCGCGAGAATCGCCGCTACCAGCGCGCCACCGACGCTCAGCCCAATCTTCAAGCCGCACAACATCGCCGAGAACACGATGGCCGTCGCGCGCCGATGGTTCTTCCATTCGGAGTAGTCGGCGACGTCGGCGATCATCGCCCACAGCAGCGGAATGGTGATGCCGTAGAAGAACCCGTGCAGCACATAGGCCAGCATCACCGGCGCCGCCGTGTTCGGCGGGAAGAAATAGAACACCAGCAGGCACAGCGTTGAAATCAGCAGCGCGCCGCCGAACACATCGCGCTTGCCAAAGCGATCGGCCAGCGGCTTGGAAAACCCAATGCCCACGATCATGAAAATGATCCCGCCGGCATTGAACAGACTGAAAGCCGAGGTCGGCGCATCGCGCGGCCACTGGAATTCGGTCAGGCCAATGCTGGTCAGCAGGCCATTGAGCCCCGCGATGAAGCCATTGAAGCCAATGCCTTCCAGAAACGCCGCGAGCGTCGGCTCATCCAAGTAGTACTTGAAGTAGTAAACGTAGGTGCCGCCCTTGAGCGCGAGGTTGATGAACACCAGGATCGTCAGGCTCAGCATCACCACCCACGGGCGATTGCGCGCCAGATCGGCGAGATCCTGCATCACGCTGGTGCGCTGTTCCGGCGCGGGCACGATGCGCTCGCGCGTGGTGAAGAAGGTAATCAGAAAACACACGGTGCCAGCGATCGCGAAGATCGCCATGGTGCGCTCGAAGCCGTGCACCTTGTCGCCATTGCCCAGGATCAACACCAGGGGCAGCAGCAGCACCTGGATCACGAACTGCGCGATCATCACCGCCACGAAGCGGAACGACGACATGCTGTTGCGCTCGGCCATCGAGCCCGTGAGCACGCCGCTCAACGCCGAGTACGGCAGATTGTTCGCCGCGTACACCAGCACTAGCAGCGTATACGTCATGAAGGCATAGGCCAGCTTCCCGCTCGGCCCGAAGTCCGGCGTGCTGAACGCCGCCAATGCCAACGCGCCAAACGGAACGGCGCTCCACAACACCCACGGCCGGAACTTGCCCCAGCGCGTGTGCGTGCGATCGGCCAGCAGGCCGATCGTGGGCGTGAACACGAAGGCGCCGAGCAGGCCGACGATGAAGATCAAGGTCGCGGCCGAGCCGGCCGGGATGCCATAGACATCGGTGTAGAAAAACGCCAGATACGTGATCAGCGTCTGGAAGATCAGATTCGCCGCCAGATCACCCAGCGCGTAGCCTGTTTTTTCGATGACCGAAAGTTTGTCGCTGGCGGCTGTCATGCTTGAGGGTACTCGCTGGCGCCGAATTCGACGCGTGGAAACGACGCGGCCCGCCGGAGCGGGCCGCGCGTGGCGTCATCGCCGGGCGTGCATCAGAACGATCCGCGGAACCCGAGCAGGATAGTACGGCCGGGCTCGTAGATTTCGCCGGGCACGTTCTCGAAGGCGAGATAGTTCTGCAGCGGTTCGTCGGTGATGTTGATCAGGCTCAGCGTGATCTGCGGCTGCGACTTCAACCAGTTCAGCGTGTAGGCGGCCGACAGATCCAGCTGGCCGCGGTCCTTGCCGAAGTACTGGGCGTAGTTAAGGCCGCTCTCATTGTTGCCGAGCGCGCGCTGCGAGGCGCCTTCGGTCCAGTTGTAGGACAGACGCACCATGAAGGTCTCGTTCTCCCAGTACGCGGTCGCGTTCCACAGCGTCGGCGCGATGCCAAACAGATTGCCCGCGAGCTGGGTGCGCTCCTGACCCTTGGGATTGAGATCGATCTTGGTGTAGTTGGCCATGAAGCCCAGGCCCTCGACCCAGAAGTCGAGCGGCTGCACCCAGATCGCTTCCCAGCCTTGAATGTCCAAGGTCGCGTCGGCGTTGACCTGCTGACGCACATTGATGCGCGCGTTCAAGCCGCCATTGGCCTCGAGCGCGGCGCGCTGGCCGGCGGTCAAGGCGTCCAGCGGAATGCCCAACTGCGAGAACGGCACCACGTTGATGCCTTGATACGTGTAACCCTCGACGCGCTTGTTGAACAGGGTCAACGCGACCAGGCCTTCATCGCCCGTGTACCACTCCAGACCCAGATCAAGATTATTGGAGATGTACGGCGACAGATTCGGATTGCCCTGATCGGCGATTTCCGCCGACGGATCCGAGAACGTCGTCGCCGGCAGCATCGAGCGCGGATTCGGGCGCGTGAGCGTGCGCGAACCGGCCAGGCGCACCACCACGTCATCGGCCACGTCGTAGGCGACATTGAACGAGGGCAGGTACTCGTCGTAACCGCCGTCGAGTTCCTGGATGGTACGCACGCCGCCCAGGGTCACCGGGCCGCTGATCTTCTGATCGGTGTCGAAGTAACGCACGCCGGCGTTGAAGCGCAGGCTGCGATCCCAGATCGTGCTCTCGCCATTCAATTCGACATAGCCGGCGATCGTGTCTTCATCGACGCCACCCGAGGCGGCGCCCACCGAAGCCGAAGTATTGGCCTCCGGCGCCGAATCGAAGAAGCGCTGATAATCCGTCGCGTCGAAGAAGCTGTTGAAATCGGCGGTGATGAAGCCGGCCGGACCCGGGTGCAGGAACTGCGGCAGATTGCCGACATTGATCAGCGACAGCACATTGGTCTGCCACGCCGGGCTGTTGTCGAAGCCGGTGATGGTGCGGCGGAAGCTGTCATAGGCCACGCCGACCTTGATGTTGCGCTTGTCCTCGCCGAACTGCAGATCGGCCTTGAAGCGACCGGCCTCGCTCACGCGCTTTTCGTTGTTGAGATTGACGCGACCGCCGTTGAACGACCAACCGATGTTGGGATCATTCAAATCCAGTCCGCCCGTGGTGTAGGTCGGACGACCGCCGCTGTTGGTGTACTCGACCGTGGTGAACGGCGAAGTGACCAGGATCGTCGGCGATTCGCGGAAGAACTTCGAACGGCTCCAGTTGGCCTGCAAATCGAGCTTGATCGAATCGTCGTCGCGGAACCAGAACGTGGCGCCCGGCGCGATGTTCCAGTACCACACTTCATCGCGATACGGCCGCGCCTCGAGGAAGAACTGCGAATTGAGCAAGGTCGCGCTGGTCACGACATTGTTCTCGTCGAGCACCATGTCGGTGGGAATGAAGCCCACGGGGCCAAACGTGCGGCCAACCAGGTTCATGTCGATGCGATCGTTCTCGTAGCTCGAGTTCGACAGCAAGGTATCGAGGCGGAAGTTCGCGTCCTCGCTGGGCCGCCATTCCAAGGAACCGAGGAATGCATCGCGCGCGCGATCGCCGCTCATGTCCACCGGTCGACCCAGGCGCGGGAACAGCGCCTCGGTGAACTGCTCGATCGATACGCCGGGGTTCAAGCCCAGCAGCAGCGCGCGATCGACCGATGCGCCGGGCGTGAGGCCCGCGCCGCGGATCGAGCTGTTGTCGGGCAGGGTGTTGGGCATCTGCAAACTGCCGCCGCCGCCGGGATTGCACGCGACCGGACGATTGGTCAGCGAGGTGCCGACGCCGCACTGCACTTCGTTGAGCGCGGGGTTCATCCAACCGATCGATTCCCAACCCTTGACCGCGATCGTGCTGCGCATGGAGTACACGCCGGCGAGCACGCCGAAGGTGTCGTTGGTCCAGCTCCAAATCGCCGAGCCGCGCGGGTTGATGTCGTCGGAATTGTCGTTATGGTCGAGCTGCAGGGAATAGTTGAGATGATTACCGGGGTTGTCGAACGGCCGCGCGTTGCTCATGTCGACCACGCCCGAGATGCCGCCTTCGGGCAGGCTGGCCTGCGGCGATTTGTAGACCGTGAGCTTGTTGAAGAACTCGGTCGGGAACAGATTCAAATCCACTTCGCGATTTTGATTGCCGCGATTGAGGCCGATCGAGGCGGTCTGCGCTTCGCCGCCGTTGATCAAGGTCTTGGTGAAGCTCTGCGGCAAGCCGCGAATGCCGATGTTGAGGCCTTCGCCATTCACATCGCGATCGAGCTGAATGCCCGGAATGCGGTTGAGCGATTCGGCGATGTTCAGATCGGGAAACTTGCCGATGTCCTCGGCGAAGATCGAGTCGGTGAACCCGGTCTCCTCGCGCTTGTTCTCGGTGGAGAACTGCAGACTACGGCGATAGCCGTTGACCACGACCTCCTCGAGGGTGTCGTCCTTTTTCTGCTTGGTGTCTTGCGCCGCTTCATCCTTGGCGGTTTCGTCCTGCGCCGGCTGCGCGGCCAGCGGCTCTTGCGCCAAGGCTGGCGCGGTCATGCCGAGCAGCGCCAACCTGAGGGCGCGCGACAATGTCTTGCTGCGGTATTGGTTGTTCACCGGACTCCCCTACCCTTCGGTTTGCGAATACACGCGTGATGGCGCCGTCATACGGCGGCTGGGGCGAAAGGTAGCGCTACCATTTGCGCATCGCACGCTGCGAAGCAGCATGGCTGTTTCCGGCCAATATGCTAATGCTAGCGCTACCATTTTCCTCGCCGAATCCCAGGAGCCGCCCCGGATGACGCCGTCCCAGACCACTCCGGATTCGCCGCGCGCGGGTCGCTATCGCTGGCGTGTCTGCGCGATGTTGCTGGCGGCGACGACAATTAATTACATCGATCGACAAGTGCTGGGCGTGCTCGCGCCGACGCTGCAAACCGAGATCGGTTGGAGCGAAGTCGACTACGGCTACATCGTCACCGCATTTCAAGCCGCGTACGCGATCGGCCTGCTGTGCGCGGGCGCGATCATCGATCGCCTGGGCACGCGCATCGGCTACGCGCTTGCCATCGCGATGTGGAGCGTGGCCGCGATGGCGCATTCGTTCGCGGGCAGCGCGATGGGCTTTGGCATCGCGCGCTTCGCGCTGGGCTTGGGCGAGGCCGGCAATTTTCCCGCGGCGATCAAGACCGTCGCCGAGTGGTTTCCGCGCCGCGAGCGCGCGTTCGCGACGGGCATTTTCAATTCCGGCTCCAACATCGGCGCCATCGTCGCGCCACTGATGGTGCCGATCGTCGCGACGATGTGGGGCTGGCAGGCCGCGTTTCTGTGTACGGGCGTGCTCAGCATCGCGTGGGTGCTGGTGTGGTTGCGCTGGTATCGCGCGCCGGAAGCGCAGCCCGCGTTGGGCGCGGCGGAACTGGCGTTGATTCGCTCCGATCCTGTCGAGCCTTCGGTGCCGGTGTCGTGGCGCGAAGTGATACGCCATCGTCAGGCGTGGGCGTTCGTTGCCGCGAAGTTTCTCACGGACCCCATTTGGTGGTTCTTTCTGTTCTGGCTGCCGAAATTCTTGCACGCGGAATACGGACTGACCTTGCTCGGTCTTGGCTTGCCGCTGATCGTGATCTTCGTGCTCGCCGATGTCGGCAGCATCGCGGGCGGTTGGCTGGCGGGGCGCTTGATCAAGCGCGGCTGGACCGTCAATCGCGCGCGCAAGACCGCGATGTTGTGCTGCGGTTTGTTGGCCGTGCCGATCGTGTTCGCGGCCAAGGCCGATAACCTGTGGCTGGCCGTGGGTTTGATTGGCTTGGCGACGGCGGGGCATCAGGGCTGGTCGGCGAATGTGTTCACGCTGACGTCGGACATGTTTCCGCGCCACGCCGTGGCCTCGGTCGTGGGCCTGGGTGGCTTCGCGGGCGCGGTCGGTGGCATGTTGATCGCCACGTTCACGGGCTTTCTGTTGCAGGCGACCGGCAGCTATGTGCCGGTGTTCTTGATGGCGGGCTCGGCCTATCTGCTGGCCTGGTGCGTGGTGCAGGCCTTGGCGCCGCGACTCGAGCCGGCGAAATTGGGGGACACGTCGCGATGAAATCGGGGTGGACATGGCTTTCGATCGTCATCGTCGCGCTGATGGCGAGCGCGCAAGCCGCGCCCTTGGCGACGGGCCAGGCGAAATTTCTCGGTTGCGCCTACAGCGCGCCGCAGAAGCGCGACTTCGCGCAGTGGTGGAACAAGGTCACGCCTGAAAACGCGGGCAAATGGGGCGAAGTCGAAGCCGCTCGCGACGTGATGGTGTGGGACGGTCTCGACGAGGCCTACCACTTCGCGCGCGAGCACGGCTTGCCGTTTCAGATGCACGTGATGATCTGGGGCAATCAACAACCCGAGTGGATCGAGCACCTGCCACCGGCCGAACAGCGCGAAGAAATCGAAGAATGGTTCGCGGCCGTGGCCGCGCGCTATCCCGATCTCGATTTCGTCGAAGTGGTCAACGAGCCGCTGCACGATCCGCCGTCGAAAGACGATGACGGCGGCGGCAACTATCTCGAAGCCCTCGGCGGCGCGGGCGCCACCGGGTGGGATTGGGTAATCGAGTCCTTTCGCCTGGCGCGCCAGCATTTTCCGCGCGCGCGGCTGATGATCAACGACTACAGCATCACCAACACGCCCGCCGATGCGCGGCGCTATCGCGACATCATCGTATTGCTGCAACGCGAACATCTGATCGATGCCATCGGCGTGCAAGGTCACTCGTTCTCCACCGCGCCCGATGTGCCGATGCAAATCCATCGCGATAACCTCGATCTGCTCGCCAGAACGGGCTTGCCGATCTACGTCACCGAACTCGACATCGACGGCCGCGACGACGCGGTGCAACTGGCCAATATGCAGCGCGTGTTTCCCGTGTTCTGGGAACACCCGGCGGTGGCTGGCATCACCTTGTGGGGCTTTCGGCCGGGCCTGTGGCGGCAGGACCATGGAGCGAATTTGATTCGTCGCGATGGCCGCGTGCGTCCGGCGCTGGCGTGGCTCACGGGCTATGTGCGCGGGATAAATCGCGTGGAGAAACAAGCGCCATGAGGCGCGCGATCGCGTTGCTCGTGGCTTTCGCAGTCGCGGCGCTGCTACCCGCGCGAGCGGACAACGCGCCGATCCGCATCAGCGATGCACCTACGTCGGGTTCGCTCGCTTTGATCAACGAAGGCGCGCCCACGCCGATTTTCGCCGATGGCAAGGATTGGCCCGGCGTGTTGCGCGCGGCGAAGGCGCTGCGTCAGGACTTGAGCGCGCTGTCGGGGCAGGACGCGCGCTTCTCGACCGAGGCCGCGGCTAGCGATAACCCCATTCCCACCGCGATCCTGGTCGGCACGCTCGGCAAGAGTCCGCGCATCGACCGTCTCGCGCGCGCGGGGCGTATCGACGTTCGCGATGTCGCCGGCCGCTGGGAAGCCTATCTCGTGCAAGTGGTCGACGCGCCCGAGCCCGGCATCGCGCGCGCGCTCGTCCTCGCGGGCGCCGACAAGCGCGGCACGATCTTCGGCATCTACGAAGTGTCGCGGCGCTTGGGCGTGACGCCGTGGACGTACTGGGCCGATGTGCCGATTCCGCGGCGCGCGAACGCGCATGTAGCGGCGGGGCGTTTTGTTGATGCGCCCGTGGTGCGCTATCGCGGCATCTTCCTCAACGACGAGGATCCCGCGCTCGGCGGTTGGGCGAAGGCGCGGTTCGGCGGGCCGAATCATCGCTTCTACGAGCACGTGTTCGATCTGGTGCTGCGGCTCAAGGGCAACTACCTGTGGCCCGCGATGTGGGGCCGCGCGTTCTACGACGACGATCCCGAGAACGCGTCGCTGGCCGACGAGATGGGCGTGATCATCGCCACCTCGCATCACGAGCCGATGATGCGCGCGCACGTCGAATGGGAACGCTACGGCCAAGGCCCTTGGGACTACACGCGCAACGCCGCGCGCTTGCGCCAGTTCTGGCGCGAAGGCATTGAACGCCTGCGAGGTCGCGAGGCCGTGGTCACCGTCGGCATGCGCGGCGATGGCGACGAGCCGATGAGCGACACGACCCCCACGGCCTTGCTCGAACGCATCGTCACCGATCAACGTCGCATCATCAGCCAGGTGACCGGCAAGCCCGCCGCGCAAACGCCGCAAGTGTGGGCGCTGTACAAGGAAGTGCAGGACTACTTCGATCAGGGCATGCGCGTGCCCGACGATGTCACCCTGCTGTTCGCCGACGACAACTGGGGCAATATCCGGCGCCTGCCCGCGGCCGATCGCGCGCGCGCCGGAGGCTACGGCGTTTACTACCACTTCGACTACGTCGGCGGTCCGCGAAACTACAAGTGGCTCAACACCGTGCAGATCGAGCGCGCGTGGGAGCAAATGCAATTGGCGCGCGCGCATGGCGCCGATCGCTTGTGGATCGTCAACGTCGGTGATCTCAAGCCGATGGAACTGCCGATCAGCTTCTTTCTCGATCAGGCGTGGAATCCCGAAGCGATGACCCTCGCACGTTTGCGCGACTATCCCGCGACGTGGGCCGCCGAACAGTTCGGCGCGACGGACGCGGCCGAAATCGGCGACATTCTCACGCGCTACACGCAGTACAACGCGCGACGCAAACCCGAGCTGATCACGCCCGAGACGTGGAGCTTGGTTCACTTCGCCGAAGCCGACCGCATCGTCGCCAACTGGCAAGCTCTGGCCGAGCGCGCGCGTGCCGTGAAAGCACGACTGCCGGCGGCTTGGCATGACGCGTGGTATCAGCTTGTCCAGTATCCGGTCGAAGCCAGCGGCAATCTCAACGCGCTGTACGTCGCCGTCGGGCGCAATCGCCTCTACGCCGACCAACGACGCGCCTCGGCCAACACGTGGGCCGAGCAGGCTAAGCGCTTGTTCGCGCGCGATGCCGAGCTGCAGCGCGTCTTTGAGCACGACATCGCCGAGGGCAAGTGGACCGCGATGATGTCGCAGCCGCGCATCGGCTACACGCATTGGCAACAGCCTGAGCGCAACATCCTGCCCGCGTTGAGCACGGTCGACGTGCCCGAGGCTGGCGTGATGGGCGTGGCGGTCGAGGGCGATGCGCGCGGTTGGCCGGTGTTGCTCGAGCGCGCGCGCTTGCCCGAGCTCGATCCCATCGGCGCGCCCACGCGCGCGATCGAGGTCTTCAACCGCGGCCGCGCGCCGATCGCATGGACCGCGCGCGCCACGCAGCCTTGGCTCAAGATTACGCCCGAAGCCGGTGAAACCGTCGACGCGCAATCGCTGCGCGTCGCGATCGATTGGGATCAACTGCCCGAGGGCCGACAGCATGCACAGATTTACCTGCGCGGCGCCGATCGCACCGAAGTGTGGGTCGACGTGCCGGTGCTCGTGCCGCCGCATCGCGATGCGATGAAGGGCTTCATCGAAAGCGAAGGCCGCATCGCGATCGAAGCCGCGCATCACGCGCGCGCGATCGCGCCCGAAGGATTGCAGTGGCAAACCGTTCCGAATCTCGGACGCACCGATGCTGCCGTGCTGGCCCTGCCTTCGACCATGGCGTCATCGACACCGGGCGAGGCGATGTCGCCGCGACTTGAGTATCCGATCTGGTGGCACCACGCGGGTGATGTCGAAGTGCGCGTCACGCTCTCGCCCTCGCTCGATTTCCGCGGTCAGGAGGGCTTGCGCTTCGCCGTGTCGATCGATGACGAGCCGCCGCAAGTGCAACGCCTCGCGCTCGATCCCACGCCGGGTCATCCCGACTTCCGCGCCTGGGAGCAGGCCGTGAGCGACAGCGTGCACGTCGCCCGCTCGCGCCATCGCGCCACGCCGGGCGCGCACACGCTCAAGCTCTGGCGCGTCGATCCGGGCGTGGTCTTCCAGCGCATCGAAATCGTGCGCGCCGACGCGCGCGAAGCCTATCTCGGCGCGCCCGAGAGTCCACGCCGCTGAGCACGTCATCGACCCCGATCATGCCCACGACCTCGCCACCGCTGCTCTTGCATCCCGATCGCCTGTTTCCGACCGAGGCCAGCACGCGCGCGATCGCGCGGCGCCTGTTCGCCTTGGTCGAGAAGCTGCCCATCATCAGCCCGCACGGCCACACCGATCCCGCGTGGTTCGCCACGGACGCGCCGTTCACCGACGCGACCGAATTGCTGCTGGTGCCCGATCACTACGTGTTTCGCATGCTCTACAGTCAGGGCGTGTCGCTCGATGCGCTGGGCATACCGCGACGCGATGGCACGCGCGCGGCGGTGGATCCGCGCGAGGCATGGCGCGTGTTCGCGCGGCAGTGGCCGCTGTTTCGCGGGACGCCGTCGGCGATCTGGCTCAATCACGTCTTTCATGAGGTCTTCGGTCTGCGCGTGCGGCTGGGCGCGGACACGGCCGATCACTACTACGACACCATCACCGAGGCGCTCGCGACACCCGCGTTTCGGCCGCGCGCCTTGTTCGATCGCTTCGGCATCGAAGTGCTGGCCACCACCGAGGGCCCGATCGATACGCTCGCGCACCACCGCGCGATTCGCACGTCGGGCTGGCCCGGTCGCGTGATCACGGCCTATCGGCCCGATGTCGTGGTCGACCCCGAGCACGAGGACTTCGCCGCGGCTCTGACGATGTTGGGCGAGATCACCGGCGAAGACGTGTACACCTGGGAAGGCTATCTCCGCGCGCATCGCCAACGCCGCGCCTTCTTCGCGCAGATGGGCGCGACGTCCACCGATCACGGCCACGAGAGCGCGTTCACCGCCAACCTGTCGCCAGCGGAAGCGCGCGCCTTGTTCGACAAGGTCGCGCGTGGTCGCGGCGACGCGCGCGACGCCGAAGTCTTTCGCGGCCAGATGCTGGTCGAGATAGCCGCGATGAGTCTCGACGACGGCCTGGTGATGCAACTGCACCCCGGTTGCCTGCGCAATCACAACCCCGAGCTGTTCCATCGCCACGGCCGCAACATGGGCGCGGATATGCCACTCGCCACCGACTACGTGCGCGCGCTTCGACCCTTGCTCGAGCGCTTCGGCAATGCGCCGAACTTCACCTTGATTCTATTCACGCTCGACGAGAGCACCTATGCTCGCGAACTCGCGCCGTTGGCGGGCCACTATCCGTGCTTGCGACTCGGTCCCGCGTGGTGGTTCCATGATTCGCCCGAAGGCATGTGGCGCTTTCGCGAACAGACGGTGAGCACGGCGGGGTTCTACAACACCGTCGGTTTCAACGACGACACGCGCGCCTTTTTGTCCATTCCCGCGCGGCACGACGTGGCGCGTCGCATCGATTGCGCCTACTTGGCGACCCTCGTCGCCGAGCATCGTCTCGACGAGGACGAAGCCGCCGAACTCGTCGTCGATCTGGCCTATCGCCTGCCCAAGCAGGCCTACAAACTCTAAGGAACGCGACCATGTCCACCATGCAAGCACCACGATGGGCGCTGTTCCTGGGCTTCGCGCTGTTCGCCTTGACTGAAGCAAGCGCTACCGAACCCACGCGCGCGCTCAAGGACGCCTATGCCGACGATTTCCTGGTCGGCGTGGCGATCAACGACGACATCGTCGCGGGACGAGACGAAGCCTCGCGCGCTCTGGTGCTGCGCCACTTCAACAGCATCACGTCCGAGAACGTCATGAAGGCCGAGTCGCTCACGCCCAAACCGGGCGTCTACGACTTCACGCGCGCCGATGCCTTCGTCGACCTCGGTCGCGAACACGGCATGTTCGTCGTCGCCCACACCCTGGTGTGGCACAACCAAACGCCCGCGTGGTTCTTCACCGACGCCGACGGCCATGCGCACACGCCGCGCGAACAGCGCGACGTGCTGCGCCGTCACATCGACACCGTGGCCGGGCACTTTCACGGCCGCGTGCAGGCTTGGGACGTGGTCAACGAAGTGATCGGCGAAGACGGCAATTACCGCGCCGACACGGCCTGGGTGAAGGCCTTCGGCGATGGCGACGAACTCGTGCGCCGCGCCTTTGAATACGCCGCGCGCGCCACGCCCGACACCGAGTTGTACTACAACGATTTCAACGCCGAACGCCCGGCCAAGCGCGACGGCATCGTGCGCCTGGTCAAGATGCTGCAAGCCCACCGCCTGCGCATCGACGGCATCGGCATCCAGGCGCACTGGGGCCTGAACTATCCGAGCCTGGCCGACATCGAGGCCGCGATCGACGCCTACGCGGCCCTTGGCCTGAAAGTGATGATCACCGAGCTCGACGTCGACGTGCTTCCGTTCACGCGCGAAGGCCAAGTGATTGGCAGCGCGTTCACCCATCCGCAATTTCAACTGCCCGAGTTCGAGCGCTATCTCGATCCCTATCCGAACGGCTTGCCCGATGACGTGCAGCAACAGTTGACGCGTCGCTACGCGGAACTCTTCGCGCTGTTCCACCGCAAGCGCGAGCAGATCGCGCGCGTGACCCTGTGGGGCGTGCACGACGGCATGTCATGGAAGAACGACTACCCTGTGCCGCATCGAAGCAACTATCCCTTGTTGTTCGATCGCGAGCGCCGGCCCAAGCCCGCGCTCGAAGCGGTGTTGAATGTGCCGCGAGGGCAGCCGTGAACGTCTCGACGCGCAGGTCGCTGCTCGGTTGGGTTGCGACGCTGATCGGCGTCGTGTGCGCCAGCGTGATGACGATGGGTGCCGCGCTCGCCGCGCCCGAGGTGCTCAAGGCCGGTCGCGTCGTCGCGTCCGACGAGCGCTTTCACGCGCTCGTCCCCGCCGATGCGCGCATCGAGAAGATCGCCGAGGGCTTCAATTGGTCCGAAGGCCCGGTGTGGGTGCGCGACGGCGGATATCTGCTCTTCACCGACGTGCCGGAGAACACACTTTATCGCTGGTCCGAGCGCGAAGGCCTGTCGATCCTGCTCAAGCCTTCGGGCTATGTCGGACCGGAGAGCGACACGCTGCGCGAAGCCGGCGCCAACGGCTTGCTGATCGCGCCCGATGGCGCTTTGTTGTTCGCCGATTCCGGATCGCGCGCGCTGGCACGCGTCGACTTGCACGACCTTCGTCGCACCACGCTCGTCGCGCGCTATCAGGGCAAGCGCTTCAACAGCCCCAATGATCTCGTGCGTCACGACAACGGCACGATCTATTTCACCGATCCGCCTTTCGGTCTGAAAGAGTTTGAACGCTCACCCGCGCGTGAACTGAACTTCAGCGGCGTGTTCGCCTTGGGCCGCGCGGGCAAGGTCCGCGTCATCGACGACACCCTGAGCTTTCCCAACGGCGTGGCGCTCTCGCCCGATCAGCGCACGCTCTATGTCTCCAACGCCGACGGCAAGCGGCCGATCTGGATGGCCTACACGCTCGACACGCGTGGCAACGTGATCAACAAGCGTCTTTTCGCCGATGCCAGCGATCTGATTGCGCAAGGCGCGCGCGGTCTGCCCGATGGCATGGCCGTGGCCAGCGACGGCACGCTGTTCGCGGCCGCGCCCGGCGGCGTGCTGGTGTTCGCGCCCGATGGCAAGCGACTCGGCCGCATCGAAACCGGTGACGCCGTGTCCAACTGCAAATTCGGCGATGACGGTCGCACGCTGTACATGACCTCGCACGGCTTCGTCGCGCGCGTGCGGGTCCTGGCGCGAGGACTAGGTTTCGAGCCGCGCACGCCCTGAAGTCGCGACCATCGCGACGACTCCGCCGCTCGCGCGCGCCCAGCGCGGAGCGGCGGTGTTCACATGTTCCGCGGTATCACGGCGAGGACGATGCCTCGAGCCGCGCGTAGGGCCCGATCGTCGCGCCGACGAACCCGCCCGCGACATCCGTGCTCAACAGCGTGCCGTCATCGTCGCGCACCGGCCATTTCAAGCCATCGCCCGCGTCGTAGCCGAAGGAATAGCGACCGCCATTGCCCTCGATCGCGAGGATCAACTGGCGATCGACGCTGACGCGACCGAGTTCGACCGTGGTGCACGCGCCGCCGCGACTGCGTTCGAGCGTCAGCGCGATGTCGCCGTCCACGCGCCGCGCGCCGAGAAAGTACCAATGCCCTTCGTTCTGATACGCGGCGAGGCCCGCGGTCACGCCCGCGTCGCGTGGCGGTTCCAGCGCCGTGCGCGCTTCGAAGCGCAGATGCTGTTGCCGGCGCGCGAGGAAGGACGGATTGCGCAGGGTCTCGAGTCCCTCGGCTAGCGGATGAATCGACAACATTCCGCGCGTCGACGCCAGATCGAGCCACGGTTGCTTGGGCACGCGTAGATACATCCAGGCGCTCTGTGGCGCGGGATCGTCGAACTCATCGCGCCACGTGAAGTTGCCGCTCAAGGGCGCCTGCGTTTGCTGACCGCGCAAAAACGATGGCGCGGGCGCGACGGTGGGGATCGCCTGACCCTTCGGCAGAATCGTCGGCCATCCGCGCCGCCACGTCACGGGCAGCAGAAAGGTCTCGCGCCCCGTGTTGTAGTGCCCTTCGCCATACGTGCGGCTCGCCAGAAACACCGCCCACCATTGCCCATCGAGGCCTTCGACCAGATCGGCGTGACCGGCATTGGTGATGGGGTCGGGCCGATCAGGCGCGAGGTCGCGCTGGGTCAAGATCGGATTGCGTCGCCACGGTTTGTACGGTCCCCACACCTGGCGGCTGCGGAGTACCACTTGTGAATGCTGCGGCCCGGTGCCGCCCTCGGCGCACACGAGGTAATACCAGCGGTCGCGCTTGTAGATGTGCGGGCCTTCGATCCAAATCGGTTTCTTCGATAGATCCACGCCGCCGTTGATCACGACCTTGGCTTCGCCCTGGGGTTGAAGCTTGGCCAGATCGAACTCGCGCAGCCAGATCGCGCGATGACCGTCATACAGCGGCTTGCCCTCGGGCGCGTCGTTGTTGAGCAGATAGGTCTTCCCATCGTCATCGAAGAACAGCGAGGTATCGATGCCGCCCACGCTCGGCAGCCAGATCGGATCGGACCAAGGCCCGGCCGGATTCTTGGCGGTCACTAGGTAATTGCCGCCATTGTCGACGGCGGTGTTGAGCACGTAGAACGTGCCCTCGTGGTAACTGATCGTCGGCGCGAACACGCCGCGCGAAATACGCAGACCATCGAAGTCGAGCTGCGACGGTCGATCGATGACATGACCGATCGGCGTCCAATGCACCAAGTCGCGACTTTCGAAGACGGGAATGCCTGGAAAGTACGCGAAGCTCGAATTCACCAAGTAAAAGCGATCGCCCGCGCGCGTCACGCTGGGATCGGGATGAAAACCCGCGAGAATGGGATTGCGATAGTGGCCCGCGGGCAGCGGCCGCTCGAAGATCGCGTCGCGGCCGGTGTACTCGAACCAGGCGAAGCGCGCCGGTTCCACCGCCGAAGCGGCGCCGATGCCCATCAGCATCAGCGCCAACAGCGCGCGCGCGGCCCGCATCACCAGTCCCACATCGCGCCGTCTTCCAGGCGCGCGATCGGCAATTGCTTGGGCGCGTAGGGATACTTCGCGGCCAGCTTCTCGTCGATGTCGACGCCGTGACCCGGCGTGTCGCCCACGTGCAAGCGCCCCGCGCGAAACGCGTAGTCGTGCGGGAATACGGCTTCGGCGATCTCGGTATGGAACATGTATTCCTGAATGCCGAAGTTCGGCACCCACGTATCGAAGTGCAGGGCCGCGCCCATGCACACGGGCGACAGGTCCGTCGCCCCATGAAAACCCGTGCGTACCTGATGCAGCGCCGCGAAGTCGGCGATGCGGCGCACGTGCGTGATGCCGCCGCCGTGCACGATGGTCGTGCGGATGTAGTCGATCAGTTGATTCTCGATCAGGTGCTTGCAGTCCCAGATCGAATTGAACACTTCACCGACCGCCAGCGGCGTGACCGAGTGCTGACGAATCAGCTCGAAGGATTTCTGATTGTCGGCGGGCGTGGCGTCCTCGAGCCAAAACAGGCGATACGGCTCGAGATCGCGAGCCAGGCGCGCGGCCTCGATCGGGGTCAGGCGATGATGCACGTCGTGCAGCAGCTCGACGGTGTTGCCATGATCGCGACGCAGACGCTCGAACAAGCGCGGCGCCACGTCGAGATAGCGCGGCGTGTTCCACACGGTTTCGGTCGGCAGTTCGCTCTCGGCCGGTTCATAGGGCTTGCCGCCGACGGAGATGCCATAGGTTTTCTTCACGCCCGGCACCGCGCATTGCGCGCGCACGGCCAGGAAGCCGCGTTCGATGAAACGGCCCACTTCCTCGCTGGTCTCCGCGATGTCGCGGCCATTCGCGTGGCCATAGACCAAGGCGCCTTCGCGCGAGCGACCGCCGAGCAATTGATACAGCGGCAGGCCCGCCATCTTGCCCAGGATGTCCCACAGCGCCACATCGACCGCCGCGATCGCGGTCATGGTCACGGGGCCGCGTCGCCAGTACGCGCCGCGATAGAGGAACTGAAACAGGTCCTCGATGCGACCGGCGTCGCGACCGATCAGGTTCGGCACCACGTGATCTTGCAGATACGACGCGACCGCAAGCTCGCGGCCATTGAGCGTGGCATCGCCCAGACCGTAGATACCGGAGCGCGTTTCGATCTTGAGCGTGACGAAGTTGCGACCCGGGCACGTGACGATGACGCGAGCCGCGACGATCTCGCGATCGCGCGACGAGCCTTGCGTCGGCGCGCGCGGCGTCGGCTGGGCCTTGGCGGTGACGGGTTTGGTCTTCCCGGTCCGGACGTTCGAGGGCTTGGCGGTCTTAGGCATGGCGGACTCAGCGGCTGATGGCGATTTCAAAGGGAACGACGGGCAGACCCGCGCCGTCGATGACATTGACGATGGGATAGTCGGCCCACGCGTAACGCACGCGCGTGGCCGTGGCGACATTGGCCGCGCGCAGCGCGATGGCGCCGTCGACGACGCGCGCCTCGGCCCATTGGCAGGTCTTCGGCGCGGCCTCGCACAGCTCGAAACCCGTGGCCGTGGCCGCGCCGAAGGCTTGCAGCGCGCCGGTCACTTGCTCGAAGCGCAACACGATGGCGTTGCCCTCGGCGTTCGCCGACACGGGCGTGGGGCCTGTCGGTGGCAACGCGGTTTCGCCGTAGACGAGATGCCGTGCGAGGCGCGCCAAGCGCCGACCGAGTTCCTGCTTGTTCGGCGGATGAATGTCGTAGCGATCGCCGATGTCAATGGTGGTGACATAGCCGTAACGCGGATCGCGCTTCGCATGCACGCGCTGCGCTTCGCGCACTTGCGCCCAGCCGCTGTCCATCGGCGTCGGCGAGGGTTGGCCATAGGCCGCGAGCTGCACGTTGAGAAACGGCAGCTGCGCGCCGAAGCGCGCGCGCCAGTCGGCGATCAAGGTGCCAAGCAGCGCTTCGTACTCGGCCGGTTCACCGGTATTCGATTCACCCTGATACCACAGCAGACCGCGCACGCCGTAGCGGCCGATGGGCGCGATCATGCCGTTGTACAAGGTCGTGATGCCCGCCGCCGTGTGCCACGGCGCACGCGGTGGCGCGGGCGCGTCGCGCGCTTCGGCGCGGTATTGCCAGGGACCGTCGAGCGCGATCTCGGTGCCATCGTGCAGGATCAGCTTGCGCGCTTCGGGCGGGCCGACGAGGCCGCCGTCGCGATAGGTGTCGAGCACGTTGACGGCAATCAGATTCTCGCCCGCGCGCAGCGACGCGCGCGGAACGGTGTAGCGACGCGGCGCATCCCAGCCATAACTGCTGCCGATGCCGCGACCGTTGAACCAGGTCATGTCGACTTCATCGGCGGGCCCGAGCGCGAGCACGGCGTCGCCCGACGCTTGCGCCTTGCTCAACGTCACTCGCGTGCGATACCAGACCATGCCGTCGAAGTTCGCAAGCGCCGGCACGCCCCAACGTTCCCAAGGCACGAGGGGCTTGGGCGCTTCGGCCCAGCCCGCGCCGCCATCGTTCCAGGGCTCATCGCCCTTCGCGACGGTGGGTTGCGCGCGCCACCACTGTTGCCACAGGCGGCCCCATTCCGCGGCCGCGTCGATGGGATCCTTGCCGTAGCGCGCGAGCACGCCGAGCTCGCGCCCATAGCGTCGCGCGCCGCGCCAGGCTTCGGCGCTGGCCCAGGCTTGAATGCGCGAACCGCCCCACGCGGCGACGATCAGGCCCATGGGCACGTCGACCGTCTTCTGCAATTCGCGCGCGTAGTAAAAGCATGCGGCCGAGAAATTCGGCACGTTCTCGGGCGTCGTCGGCAGCCAGGCGACGGGCGTGGCGAAGGTCTCGAGCGGCGTGACGCTGCCGGTCTCGCCGATGTTGAGCAAGCGAATGCGGTCGTTCGAAGCGCCGGCGATCTCCGCGCGCGCATCGAGCGAGCGATGCACCTGAATCACCATGTTCGACTGACCCGAGCACAACCACACATCGCCGATCAGCACATCCTCGACGCGCTGCGTTTGCGTCCCCGCGCGCGCTTGCAGCACATGCGGACCGCCCGCCGGCAACGCGGGCAGTTGCGCTTGCCAATGGCCCTTGGCATCGGCGCGCGTCGTGGCCTGTTGGTCGGCCAGTTCGATCGTGATGTTGGCGCGTGGCGCGGCCGTGCCATAGACGCGGATCGGCGCGTCGCGTTGAAGCACGGCGTGTGGCGCGAACATGGCGTGCAGGCGCAGCGCCTCATCGGCCCAGGCCGTCGTGGCGAACGCGCCAAGACCACACAACATCGCCAAGCATCGCGGCAGTCGAAGGTTCATCGGGGCCTCGTCAATGTCCCGGCGCATGCGGGAACGACAGCGATTGGTAGTACGACAGCGGTCGCGGCGGCGCCGCGTGGCCTTTTGGCAGCGGCCGGCGCGCGAAGGTCTGGAAATAGGCGATGGAAGCATCGCGCCACCATTGCGCCTCGCGTTCTTGAATCGCGAGGAAGGTGCTGATCTTGTCGAAGCGTTCGGCGTCGACATGGGTTTCGAGCCCCGCCCACGTCGCGCGCATCGCGCGCACGCTGGCGACGCCGCGGTCATAGTGGATCACGAGCGCGTCCCACAGCGTTTCGCCGGAAGCGAGCTTCCAATCCCACGGCAGATGGTGAAACCACAGCAGATAGCGCTCGGGCACGCGGCGCGGATCGTCGAACATGCGCGCCAGCGCCGGCGCGTATTGCGTCACCGCCTTGCTGCCGGTATGCGAGCGATCGAAGCCGATGCCGTCGCGCGTGGCGCGGTGATAGTAGACCGGGGTCCAATCCGCGCGCGGGCCTTCCGCGTCCCAGGGCATGGGTCCGTAGTGATGACCACGGCCCATCAGATGATGCAGGCCCAGTGGCGTCATGTAGTCGACCACGGCTTCGCGCGAGCCCATCATCATCGCCACCGTCGGCGCAATGAACGCGCGATCGTTGGTGAAGGTCATGCGCGCCCACTCTTCGGCCAGCGCGCGCGCCGAGGCTTGCGGACTCCACGCCAGTCGACCGAAGGCATGCCAATTGGCTTCATCGAAAATCGACCCGCACCAATCGCGATCGGTGCCGATGTTGGCCACGCCCGCCATGCCGCTCAAGCGATGCTGGTCGAGTTGACCCTCGATCACGCGCGCGACCGTCGAGCCTGGACCCTTGGCGTGCGTGTCGGCGGCGAGCGTTTCCTCGAACAACGCGCCCAGATAAACCAGATGCGTGGCGAAGCCCAGATATTCCTTGGTGATCTGGAACTCCATCATCAAGGGCGTGCGCGGCAAGGCGCCGAACAGCGGATGGAAGGGCTCGCGCGGCTGAAAATCGATGGGACCGTTCTTGACCTGCACCAGCACGTTGTCGCGAAACTGGCCATCGAGCGGCACGAATTCGTTGTAGGCCTGCTTGGCGCGATCCTCCGGCTGCTCGTTGGCGTAGACGAAGGCGCGCCACATCACGATGCCTTGGTGCGGCGCCAGCGCTTCGGCCAGCATGTTGGCGCCCTCGGCGTGCGAGCGCTTGTAGTCCTGCGGCCCGGGTTGGCCTTCGGAATTGGCCTTGACCAAAAACCCGCCGAAATCCGGCACGTGGCGATAGATCTCGTCGGCCTTGTCACGCCACCACGCGCGCACGCGCGGGTCGAGTGGATCGGCCGTGGGCAGGCCGCCGATTTCCACCGGCGCGCTGAAGCGCGCGCTCAGGTACACGCGCACGCCCCAGGGACGAAACACGTCGGCGAGCGCCGCGACTTTCAACAGATACGGCTCGGTCAGAATCTCGGCATTGCTGTTGACGTTGTTGAGCACCGCGCCATTGATGCCGAGTGAAGCATTGGCGCGCGCGTAATCCGTGTACCGCGGATCGCGCCAATCGGGCAGGCGATGCCAGTCCCACAACGAAAAGCCCGCGTAACCGCGCTCGACCGTGCGATCGAGATTGTCCCAGTGATCGAGCACGCGAAGACGCAGGCGCGGCGATTCGCGAATATCGAGCGCGGCCAGCGGTTGATCCGTCTGCATCAGCCGCAGCCAATGAAACACGCCGTAGAGCACGCCGATGTCGCTACCACCGACGATCACGGTCACCGCGCGGCCGTCGATGCGCGTGCCGCGAATCTGGTAGTCCTCGGGTCCGAGCGACTTCGCGTCCGGCAGCCAGCGCGAAAGCTTCGGCAGACTCGACGGCGTGCCCAGCAGCAAGGCGCCGTCCTTCGTGATTGCGTTCGATGCCGTGGGCTCCACGCCGAGCAAGCCACGCAGGCCGCGCCGCAATTCCGCGCGCGCCGCGGTCAAGGTCGCCGACTCGCCGGGCGCCACGACCTCGGTCACCGCTGCGCGATACTCGTCGAGCCGCGCCTCGCTCACGGGGCGATAGCGCAGCCACAGCTCGTAGCCGTCCTCGGCGCGCGCGAAGCCGCTCGCGACGCAGGCCAGTAACGCAAAACTAACGGCGCGCCACCAAGTCATGGCATAGCCGGTGCGGGTCTTTGTCGCTACCATCGTGGCGAATGTTCCGTAGTGGGTCGCGCGCGCGCGGCCACGCGTGTCGCGTGGTTCGGCCGACGTGGGCCGACGCGGGTCGAAGCCAGGTGCGAGCGTTGGAAAAGAACAAGCGATCGGTCCGTCGCAAGGGTCACGCGGTCACCATCGACGAAGTGGCCACGCGCGCGGGCGTCTCGCCCATGACCGTGTCGCGCGTGATCAATGGTCAGGGCAACGTGCGCGACTCCACGCGCGAGCGCGTGCTCGAAGCCGTGCGCGAACTGGGCTACACGCCGAACCTCGCCGCCAGCGCGCTGGCCGCCGCGCAGCACATGCGCATCGCGCTGATCTACACCAACCCCAGTACCGCGTATCTGAGCGAGTTGATGGTCGGTGCCCTGCGCGGCGCGCTGCACAACGCCGCGCAACTGGTGATCGACGCCTGGGACGATTACGACGCCGAAGCCGAACGCGCCGCCGCGCGCGCGCTGGCGCGTAGCGTCGCCGGCGTGATCCTGCCGCCACCGCTGTGCGAGTCGCGCCTGGTCGTGGCCGAACTGGTCGGCGCCGGCGTGCCGGTGGTGGCGCTCGGCTCGGGTCGCTTCAGCGACATGATCTCGCGCGTGCGCATCGACGACTATCAGGCCGCGCGCGACATCGCCGCGCATTTGATCTCGGCCGGTCATCGGCGCATCGGTTTCATCAAGGGCCATCCCAATCAGACCGCCAGCGCGCGGCGCCTGGAAGGCTTTCTCGCCGCGCTCGAAACCGCCGGCATCGCGCACGAGCCGGGCCTCGTCGAGCAAGGCTATTTCACGTATCGGTCGGGCCTCAAGGCCGCCGAGAAGTTGCTCTCGGCGCGCCGTCCGCCCACGGCGATCATGGCCAGCAACGACGACATGGCCGCGGCCGCGGTCTCGGTCGCGCATCGTCGCGGCTTGGACGTGCCGCGCGATCTGTCCGTGGTCGGCTTCGATGACACCTCCGCCGCCACCACAGTGTGGCCCGAACTCACCACCATTCGCCAGCCGATCGCGGCCATGGCCGATTCGGCGATGGATATCTTGCTGCGTCACATCCGGCGCAAGCAGGGCGAAGCGCGCAAGCCCGTCGATCACGTGCTCGCGCACGAGCTGGTGGTGCGCGATTCCGTCGCGCCACCGGCCACCGCGCGCCGCTAAGGGCGCGCGAACGGGTTCACGCGCCGGGCGCATCAGCGCAACAGATACTGGTTGAGCAGATTCTCGTAGCGTTCCTGCTTGCCGCTGCGTTGCGACGGCTCGCCTTGCTTGAGCGCCAGGGCGTGCAGTTCCGCCAGACCCAGCTTGCCTTGCTCGAAATCGCGGCCCGCGCCGGCGTCGAAACTTGCGTAGCGTTCCTTGCGCCAGGTTTCCCACGGCGACGCCGTCAGCAAGGCGTGCGCCACTTCGAGACCGCGCGCGAACGCATCCATGCCGCCGATGTGCGCGAGGAACAGATCATCGATGTCGCTCGACTCGCGTCGCACCTTGGCGTCGAAATTCATACCACCCGCGCCGATGCCGCCTTGGCGCAACACCACCATCATCGCCGCGACCGTGTCGTACAGGTCCACCGGAAACTGATCCGTGTCCCAGCCGTTCTGGGCATTGCCGCGATTGGCGTCGATGCTGCCGAGCAAACCGTGATCGGAGGCGACCTGCAGATCGTGCTCGAAAGTATGGCCCGACAGCGTGGCGTGATTGGCCTCGATGTTGAGCTTGAAGTCGTGATGCAGGCCGTGTTCCTTCAAGAAGCCCGCGACGGTCGCCGAGTCGAAGTCATATTGATGCTTCATCGGCTCCATCGGCTTGGGCTCGATCAAGTACACGCCCTTGAAGCCGATGCTGCGACCGTAGTCGCGCGCCGCCGTCAGAAAGCGCGCGAAGTGCGCGAGTTCGCGCTTCATCTGGGTGTTGTGCAGGCTCGCGTAGCCTTCGCGGCCGCCCCAGAAGACATAGTTCTCGCCGCCCAGTTCCACCGTCGCCTCAAGCGCGGCCTTGACCTGCACCGCCGCGCGCGCCACCACCGCGAAATCGGGATTGGTCGCGGCGCCATTCATGTAGCGCGGATGCGAGAACAGATTGGCCGTGCCCCACAGCAGCTTGACGCCCGTGGCCTGCTGCAAGGCCTTGGCCTTGGCGACCATGTGGCGCAGGTGCTTCTCGTACTGCGCGATGTCTTCGGCGTCGGGCGACAGATCAATGTCGTGGAAGGTGTAGTAGGGCACGCCCAGCTTGGTCACGAACTCGAACGCGGCGTCGAGTCGCGCCTCGGCGCGCGCCAGCGGCGAATCCGGCCCATCCCACGCGTAACGTCGCGTGCCGGGACCGAAGGGATCGTGACCGGCATTGGTGAAACTGTGCCAGTAGCACACGGCGAAGCGCAGATGCTCGGCCATGGTCTTGGCGCCGATCTTCTTGCCCGCGTCGTAATGCTTGAACGCCAGCGGATTGTCGGAGTCGCGGCCCTCGAAGGGGATGCGACCGATGCCGGGGAAATATTCGCGCGTACCGATATGGACCGTGGTCATGGGCTTACCGTCGTGTCTTCCGTGGTGGCGCGCGCCGGTCGTGTCATGTCGCCGGCGCGTCGGTGGGCAGGGCATACAACTGCTTGGCGGCTTCCAGATGACGCAGGAAGCGCCCGTAGTGCTCGCGATAACTCTGCGCGGCCTCGGCCTGGGGACGCGCCGAGCGCGCCGGATCCAGTCGCACGTGCTCGCGCACCAGATCGACCAGGGCCACGTCGCCGCCCTCGGCGCGACGCAGACCCCACAGCGCCTGCAGCGCCGCGCCAAATGCCGCGCCCTCGGCTTGTTCGGGCACGTCGACCGGCAGATCGAAGACATCGGCCGCCATCTGTCGCCATGTGGCGCTGTTGGCGCCGCCGCCGGTCAGGCGGATCGCGTCGAAATTGAGACCCGCGGCGCGCAACGCGTCGAGGCCATTGCGCAGCGCGTAAGTCGCGCCTTCCATCGCCGCGCGATAGGCATTGCCGCGCGTGAGATTGCCCGCGCTCATGCCGAACAGGCCCGCGCGCGCGTGCGGCAGATCGGGCGTGCGTTCGCCATTGAAGAACGGCAGCATCACCAAGCCGCCCGCGCCGGGTTGCGTGTCGGCGAGCAGCGCATCGCCATCGCGCGAGGAAAATCCAAACGCGCGCGCCACGTTCTCGGTCGCGACCGTGCAGTTCATCGTGCACACCAGCGGCAACCAGCCGCCGGTGGACGAACAGAACGCCGCCCACGCGCCGCCGTCGTCGACGATCGGTCGCTCGGCGTGCGCGAACAAGGTGCCCGAAGTGCCCAGGCTCATGGTCAGCACGCCAGGCACGACATTGCCGGTGCCGATCGCGGCCATCATGTTGTCGCCGCCGCCGGCGCTCACGCGCACGTCGCGCGGCAGATCGAGTTCCTCGGCGCTGGTCGCGGCCAGCGTGAAGCATGCCTCGGGCCCGACCAAGGGCGGCAAGTAGCGCGACAGATCGCGCGCGTCATCGGTGGCGGTGAGCAGCGCGCTCGACCACGCGCGCGCGCGCACGTCGAGCCAGCCCGTGCCGGACGCGTCGCCATGCTCCATCCAGCGTTCGCCGGTGAGCCAGAAGTTCACGTAATCGTGTGGCAACAGAATCGAAGCGAGCCGCGCGTAGGCCTCGGGCCGATGCTTGCGCGTCCACGGCAACTTCGACGCGGTGTAGCCCGCGAGAATGGGATTGCCCGCCAGCTCGATGCACCGACGCAGGCCACCGGCCGCGCTCATGATCTCGTCGCACTCGAGTTGCGTGCTCGTGTCGCACCATAACTTGGCCGGCGCCAGCACCTTGCCCGCGGCATCGAGCGCGACCAGACCGTGCTGCTGACCCGACACGCCGATCGCGCCGACGCGCGCGCGCAAGGCCGGATCGAGTCGCGCGAACGCGGCGCGAATCGCATCGATCCACCACTCCGCGCGCTGTTCGCGACTGCCGTCCTCGGCAGCGATCATCTGCAGCGGCTCGGACTCGGCGGCGACCACGCGACGACGCTCGGCGTCGTAGGCCAGCAGCTTCACGCTCTGACTGCCGACGTCGAGCCCGACCGCCAGTCTTCCCGGCGCGGGCTTCATACGAATTCCCTCTTTTTTAACAGTCTGGTAGCGCTACCAAATGACTGCCAAAAAAAAGCGACACTGGTTTTGGCGGGTCGCTGCGGCATCTCGGTACGGCGTTGAGGAACGGCCCGAACTCTACCAGCAGCGCGGGGAAAATCCTTGCTGCAGTGCGGGGAGGGCGGGTCGCGGCCACCCTGTCGGCCGGGGCACCAGCGGGGCCCCGTCGAGGCTGGCCGCGAACCACTTCGTCGCTGGCACGCCATGCCACGAAAAGGTCATCGCGCGATCACGCGTACTTCGCGTGGAGGTTGTTGTCATCGGCATGGCGCCGACGTCGCGCGTCGCCACGCTCGCGCGCGATCGCGCCAAAGGGAGTTCGCCGTGTCACGCCCGTCGATCGACGACTTTTCCGATGCCGCGCGCTTCGAGACCGTGCTCGAAGTCGATCACGCCGCCATTGCCGTCGCGGTGCAGCGGTATCTGTTCCGACACTCCGCGCTGACGTGGACTTACGCGGCGCTCAATCTCGTCGTTGCCGGTGCCATTACTTGGCATTGGCTGCGCCACGACATCGCGTTCGGTGATGCGACCTCGGCGATCAGCCTCGGCTTCCTGTCCTGCTGGCTGGCCTTGCTGCCCGTGCACGAGCACATCCACGCGTGGAGCTATCGTCGTCTCGGCTTGAGCGATGTACGCATTCACTATCACTGGCGCACTCTGACCGCGTACTGCATCGCCGACCGCGGCGTGGTGTCGGGTCGCGAGTTCTTGTTCGTCGCGCTCGCGCCCTTTGTCGTGATCAATACGGTCCTGGCCCTGGCCTGGGCCCTCGCGCCCGTTGGCGCGTGGAGTTTGTTCTGGGCCAGCGCGTTACTGATGCACATCGGCGCGGCCAGCGGCGACATCGCCTTCGCCAACCTCGTTTGGGAACTTCGCGGCCAGCGCCTGTGGACCGTCGATGACGACGCGGCGAAGCGATCGGTGTTCGCGGTCGAGCGCTGAGGCGGCGGCGCGCCGCGCCGTTTCGGGACACCCATCAACTGCGGGACATGCATCAACCCCAAGTCCGCGCGAAACCCGCCCCGCTGAAGCGCGAACCCCATTCGCGTCAACCTCGCGTCACTGAGCCGTCAACAAAGCCACGTTCGTCGCGACGGTCTTCCGTCGCCGTCATCGCTGAGCCTCCGTCGAGACCAGACGCGTCGCGGGCAGTGAAGACGGCATGAAGCGTGCATTCTGCCTGCCCACCTTGCTCGTTCGAACCCGTGCGCCTGGCCGAGTGCCGCACGTACGGCCCTTACTTCGTCCACCGCATGCTTCCGGAGTCGCCTGTATGAAAGCCAAGTCCGCCGCCACGTTGCCCGCCCGACGCCAAGGTCCCCGTTCGCAACTGCGGGCCACGACACCCGCCAGCCGGACGGCGAGCCCCAGAGCCACGACCAGAAGCACGAGCAAGGAACGCTACAGCGTGCCCACGGACTTTCTGGCGCAGATGCTCGACAACGCGCCGCTCAACGTCATGTTCGCCGATCCCGAAGGCGTGATCCGCTACATGAATCGTCGGTCCTACGATACCCTGCGCTCGCTGCAGCATCTGTTGCCCGTCTCGGTCGACAGCATCGTCGGCAAGAGCTTCGACGTCTTCCACAAGAATCCCTCGCATCAGCGCCGCATCGTCGCCGACCCGAACTTGCTGCCCAACGAAGCAGTGATCACGCTCGGCACCGAGAAGCTCAAGCTCCATGCCTCCGCGATCAAGGACGAGCGTGGCAACTACCTCGGCGCCATGCAGACTTGGAGCGTCGTCACCACGCAAGTCGCGGCCGAAGCGCGCAATGCCGACTTCACTTCGCAGTTCACCGCGATCAGTCGCTCGCAAGCGTTGATCGAATTCGATCTCGCCGGTCAGATCACGCACGCCAACAAGAACTTTCTCGATGCCATGGGCTATGGCCTCGAAGAGATCAAGGGCAAGCACCACCGCATCTTCGTCGATCGCGCCGAAGCCGAATCGCCCGAGTACCGCGCGTTCTGGGAACGCCTCGGCCGCGGCGAGTTCGTCGCCGGCGAGTTCAAGCGTCTGGGTCATGGTGGCCGCGTGGTCTGGATCCAAGCGAGCTACAACCCCGTGATCGACGCCAGCGGCAAGCCGTACAAGGTGCTCAAGTACGCCACCGAGATCACCGAGCAGGTGAAACTGCGCGAACAAATGCGCGAAGTCATCACCGGCGTCACGCATAACGCGCAGTTGCTCAGTCACGCCGCCGAGGATCTGTCCTCGGTCAGCCAACAGCTCAGCGCCAATGCCGAGGAAACTTCGGTGCAGGCCAAGGCGGTGTCGACCGCTTCGGTCGAGGTCAACGGCAACGTGCAGACCATCGCCAGCGCCACCGAGGAAATGACCGCAAGTATTCGCGAAATCGCCAAGAACGCCTCCGACGGCGCGCGCGTGGCGACCTCGGCCGTCGCCACCGCCGGCCATGCCACCGAAACCGTGAGCAAGCTCGGCGAGAGCAGCAACGAAATCGGCAAGATCATCAAGGTGATCACCTCGATCGCGCACCAGACCAAGCTGCTCGCGCTCAACGCCACCATCGAGGCCGCGCGCGCGGGCGAAGCCGGCAAGGGCTTCGCCGTCGTCGCCAACGAGGTCAAGGAACTGGCCAAGGAAACCGCCAAGGCCACCGAGGACATCTCCGCCAAGATCGAAGCGATCCAGGCCGACACGCACGACGCCGTCGCCGCCATCTCGCAGATCGGCACTGTGATCGGACAAGTCAACGAACTGCAGACCTCGATCGCCAGCGCGGTCGAGGAACAGACCGCCACCACCAATGAAATGAGCCGCAACCTGGCCGAAACCGCGCGCAGCAGCAACGCGATCACCGGCAATCTCGACGGCATGACCACGGCCGCGCAAAGCACGTCCGAAGGCGCGATCCGCACGCTCGAGGCGGCGCGTCAGCTGTCGCAGTTGGCCGAGTCGCTGACCAAGTTGGTGCGCAGCACGTCGACCAAGGGTTGAGTGCAAGGGTGTCTCCGGTCGGGCGCGATCGGTGATGCTCGACACTCGTGACTAAACCACCAACCTCTGGCGATTCCGCCGACCACCATGTCGGCGGAATCCCTCACCCGCCGCCGTCATCTACTCGAACTGATTCTCGAAGATCACATTCGGGTCGGTCTCGTACGGCACGCACGCGGAGAACTCGCTGGTGTTGTTCTCCTCGTCCCACACCAGGGCGCTGATGAACTTGCCGGCCAGGCTGGGCACGTTGGCGTTGATCGTGATTGGCACGGTGAAGTCGTCGGTGCAGTTGAAGGTGGGCCCCGCGCACGACAAGCTCAAATTGAGCGCGCTGGTCAGCACCGCGTCCGCGTCGTCATGGCCCGTGCCGCCCGCGCCCGTGCAGCGATCGCTGGCGTAAATCTGCGCGGCGTAGGTGCCATTGGCGCTGGACAGGCGCACGGTCGTGCTGCCCTGCGTGGCGTTGCCGCCGGTGTTGATCAAGGTCGGGGCGTTCTGTCGATCATTGGCGCCGGTCTGGTCCACGTCCAGATCGATGGCATTGCGGCCATCCGGCGACAGATCGATCGGTAGACGCAGGTTGTTGACGAAGCGATTGCTCACAATGCGCACGCCGCGCGAACTCGACAGCACCGCGATCGCATCCGTGGCGTTGTTGTAAATGCGATTGCTCGAGATCTCGTGATCATTGCCGCCGGCCACGCGCACGCCATTGCCACCATTGCCTCCCACCGAGAAGCCTTGCCCGCTGGCGCCGATGAAGTTCTTGTAGATCTGCGTCTGCTGCGGCGCGTTGTCGCCCTCGACCAGCAACACACCCTGCGCCGTGTTGAAGGCGATGGTGTTGTTGCGAATGACATCGCCCACGCTGCCTTCGACACGCACGCCGATGCCATTGGCCAGTGCGCCATTGCCCGTTCGATTGGCGCCGATCACGTTGTACTTGACCGTGCGCGGACCCAGGCCGTCGAGGCGAAGCCCCACCACCTGGCCGCCGCCGATGACATTGCGATCGGATCGGTCATCGCCGCCGATCACGGTGCCTGGCGCGTTGACCACGCGAATGACCGAATCGGCGAAGACTTGATTGGCCACCAGCGCGCCCGTGCCGAACAGATTGCCGCGCACCTGCGCCTTGCCAAGTCCTGCGACCAAAATGGCGTGGCTGGTGAAACCATAAAAGCCCAGACCCGAGACATAGATCGTGTCGTCCGCCTCGTCCGTGATCAGATTCAAGCCGCCGATGATGGTGTTGCCGCCGAGCAGGAACACGCACACCGTGCCATCGAAATAATCAGGCTCGCCGTTCTCGACGCTGCCGGGCTGCGTGTAGCCCTCGATGCGCACGGACTTGGCGATGGTCGGCAGCGCGCTGCTCAAGGCGATCGTGTGCGGACACGCGCCGGGAATGTTGAATTCGATCACCGCGTCGCCCGGCGCGGCATTCGCCGCCGCGATGGCATTTCGAAGGCTGCCCGAACCGGTGTCGTTGGCATTGGTCACCGTCAGCACCGCGGTGCCGAGCACGCTGCTCTCGAACGCGCCCATGTCCGCGTCGATGCCGATCACGCGCGGGCCACCGTCGAAATCCGTACTGGGCGTATTGCCGACCAGGCTGACGCCGGTATTGATCACCGGCGACGACGGCTCGATCGGCTTGAACGAGGCATCGAGCATCGGATCGCCCGAGAGATTGTTGTCCGAGCCCGCGGCCAAGCCGCCGGGCGCTGTGAACAACTGCGTGGTCCACAGCGAATGCCGCACGCGCACGGTCTGATCCGAAATGCGCAAATCGAAGCGATTGCCCTGCATCACCGTGTTGTAGATCAGGATCGACGTCGACGGCGCGCCCGTCAGATGCTGCACGCGCAGCCCACTCGCATTGACATTGGACGGACGAACGAGGGTATTGAACTGCAAAGTCACGTCGGCGCTGGGCCAACTTTGCGCGGTGCGCACGATGCGAAGGCCGGAATCCGAGTACGCATCGAACACGCTGTTCTCCACCACGATCGCATGCGCGCCCGCGTTGACAAACAATCCAATGAGTCCGCCCGTGAAGCGACAACGACTGATGCGCACCGTCGACTGCGGCGGCCCGAAGGTGATCGGCAAATCGGAAACAATCACCTGACTCCACGACGCAAACGTCAGCCCCAACAACAGCAGATCGTTGTCGTCCATCATCAGTCGGAAATTGCTCACGCCATCGCCCGTGATCGTCGACGGCGTGCTCTCGCTGCGGACCTGGCACGTGCTGCTCCAGCCCCCGGAGAAGGTCAAGGCGCCATGTATCTCGCGATCGATCGCGCCCGCGATGCTGTAAGTCCCCAGGCGCAGCTTGATCACATCGTCCGCGCTCGACGCCGCGGCCTCGCTGATCGCGGCCACCAAGTCGCCACTGGTGCCCACGCAGTACGTCGCCGCGCGCGCCGGCGCGACCACCGCGCACAGCCACCAGGTGAAACACCAGATCAGCACCGTTCTCATGACCAACTCGCTCGGGGGACTTGCCGGTCGAACGGGAAAAGCGGAGCGGAGGGGCCAAGAGGGCGGGGCGCAAGACGGGTTGGACGAGCGGGCGGTTGCGCCGCGGCGCGCGGGCTAGTTCGTTGAAATCATGGGGAATCGGGACACCCAACGAATCGGGACACCCAGCGAATCGGGACACCCAGCGAATCGGGACACCCAGCGAATCGGGACACCCAGCGAATCGGGACACCCAGCGAATCGGGACACCCAGCGAATCGGGACACCCAGCGAATCGGGACACCCAGCGAATCGGGACACCCAGCGAATCGGGACACCCAGCGAATCGGGACACCCCAATCCCTTGCGCGCCCAACGGGCGGCTTTACGTATGTGCCCCTGGAGCCCGCGAAGCGCGGCGAATGGTGGGTGTCCCCAAGTCGCCACCGCCCGACCGCCCGCGGCTTCGAGATCCCCAACCGATCACCCCGATTTCGGAGCAACCATGAGAAGCGCAGCGACCTTGACCCTCGGCCTAGCGCTCGCGACCCTGACCGCATGCGGCGACAACCCGCCCGAAGTCGCGGCCGCAATGAATGACGCGCCGACATCGACCGGCGCCAGCCAAGCCGACGCCGAGTTCGAGCAGCTGCAATCCGTCACGCCCGCCGATGCCTGTAGCTGGCTCACGCCGGAGAAACTCGCCGTCGCCTTTCCCGGCTTGCACTTCGACGTGCATCAACGCGTCGAGCCGCGGTTGAGTGGCTACACGTGGGATTCGCGCTGCGTCTACTGGGCCGGCGTCGGCACCATTGAATTCGCCAAGGACGCGCCGACGCACACGGTCGAGATCTTCCTCAACACCGTTGTCTCCGACGCCAAGGCGCAGAGCAATTTGGCCTCGCGACAACAGTCCGCCACCACCACCAACGGCTACGCGCCGCAGCCCAGCCTGGGCGCGAACGCCTACGCCACCACCGACACCGCGATGGCCAGGCTGTTCTTCGTGAAGGGTAACAGCGAGGTGCAGCTCAACTTTTCCGAACTGCAATCGACGAACGCGGCGAAGATCGAGAAGCTCTTGGAGATCGCGCGGGCGCTATAGCGTCACGAAAAGGGCGGGGCAGCCGCGCCGCGATCTCCGCGCCTGCCCCAGGCCGCCGCCCGTTGACGCACAGTTCTAGAACGCGCATTCTATTTCCATGGCGCGCACCCAGAAATTCCAGAGCGAGCAGATGCTCGAGGCCACCCGCGACCTGGCGGTCAAGCTGGGTCCCGGCGAAGTCACCATCGCCAAGATCGCGGCGGCCCTGGGCGCGCCGACCGGATCGATCTATCACCGCTTCGCCTCGCGCGACGAACTGCTTGGCCAGGTGTGGCTGAACACCGCGGCCCGCTACCAAAGCGACTACCACGCCGTGATTCGCGAAGGCGACCCGATTGACGCCGCGCTCGCCAGCGTCCACTTCGTGCTCGATCGCGCGCGCGCGAAGCCCGACGAAGCGCGCTTGCTGCTGCTGCATCGCCGACAAGACTTCCTCGCGCCATCCTGGCCCGGCCCGATGCAGGCCGCCGCGAAACGACTCGAAGAAGAAGCGCGGCGGCACTTCCTCGACTTCGCCAAGCGCCTGCTACCCGACGCCAAGCGAAGTCCATCCGCGATCGCGGGATTGCGCTACGCGCTGATCGATCTGCCGCTCGCCGCGATCATCCCAGCCCTGCGCGGCGGCAAGTCGCTGGACGAACTCCAAGACGCGTGGGTATTCGCCGCGGTGCGCGCGGTCTTGCGTGAGCTCGGTGTCGAAGCAGCGAAGTCGCGCAAGGTCACCGCGAAGAATCAGAGCAAGACCCTCGCGAAAGCCGCGAAACCACGCCGACCAACCCAACGATCACGCACCCTCTGACCATCCTCGCAGGCCCCGTCGCGCAGTCACCCCAATTCCCCGCCATCGGAAAACACCATGACACTCGACTGGACCCTGCTTGCCGCGCTCGGCTTCGTGCTCACGCATGTGCTGCTCGGCACGCCACCGCTGCGAACCTTGATGCGTCGCGCGCTCGGCGAGCAGACCTTCGTCGCCGTCTTCAGCCTGATCGCGGCGACTTCGCTGAGCACCGTGGCCGTCTCGCTCTACTTCGCGCCCGAAGCAACAATCAATCCGTGGCATCAATACGATCCGCGACTCCGCATGCTCGCAGGCGCCATCGCCATCGCCGGCATGACACTCGCGCTCGCCGGCCTGCCGGCCTATCCGAAATCGCCGATGGCCATTCTGAAAACCACCGTCCCAGCGCCACAAGGCATAGGCAAGATCACGCGACACAGCTTCTTCGTGGGTTTCGCCATCTTCTGCGCGGCGCATAGTCTGCTGCTCGCGCATCGCGGCCTGGCGATCATGATGCTGTGCTTAGGTGCGCTCGCCGCTGGCGGCGCGCTGTTTCAGGATCGCAAGTTGATCCTTCGCCATGGCGAGGCCTATCGCGCCTACATGGCCACCACGTCAATCGTGCCGTTCTTGGCCTTGCTACGCGGTCGCGCGCGGCTCGACGCCGACGATCACATCATTCGACACTTCGCGAGAGCCATCGTCGTGACTGCGCTGATGCTCGCGCTCCACCCCCTGTGGCGGATCGGAAACGGCGCGACATTCCCGTTGGCCCTCGCCGCTGGCGGCTTCTATCTGTCGTGGAGGCGATGGCGCGCCGCGAGGCTCACGCGCGCGAAGTCCCGCCAAGACAGCCATCAATCAAACGGCGCCGAAGCCTAAAGCCAAATCGCGCTAGTCGCTCTGTTTCACAAATCGCGTCTTCAACGTTCGCGCCGAAGATCGCGGCACAACGTGGAGCGTCTGCAAGTGAGCCACGGCGTAGTTGGGCTCCTTCTCCGCCTCGCCGAAGCCACTCATTTCCTCATCTCAGTGCTTGAGCGTACGACTGGTGCCAAGCGCCCACCAAGGTACCTCTCGACGGCTAACGCTGCGCGAGTTCAAAATGCTCGCAATGGACAGCAACGACAGCCAAGGAAAAGGTCTCCCCATGAGTAGCTCAAAAACCCGCAAACCCGCGCATAAAACCGCCATCGCTCAGTTCGCGATCCGCTTGCTGAAGTACTGCGCCAGCGCGATTGCCATCAGTATCGTCTTGTTCTTCATGTTGCTCCTCGTGTTTCCTGATTGTGCTTGCAACGAGGGCTCGATGGACTGCCGAAACTGTGGAGGCCTGGGCAACCCCATCGCCGTGCTCATTTTGTTTGCTTTCTTCGCGACTGGCTTCCTCTTGTTCATTGGTGTCCCTATCTCTCTGCTGATCGGCGCCATCTGGGAGCGCTTGCGAGACCAGTGGGAAGACACCTATTGATCGAGCCACTCGTCACGCGGTGGCGGACGACTTGCCGCGTCGGCTAGTGACATCATGAATCTCACTGGCGTGAGTGGAACGGGCGCGAAGCGAAGGTTGAGAATGGCCTCGCAGAGTGTCGCCCAACGAGATGTCAGGAAGCACAACCTCGAAAGAGATTCACTATGAAGAAGATGCTTTCATCATTGCTCTCGAGACTAGGTCTTGCGAAGACATCGCGCTCAGACGAACAAGTGCAATGGATCGACCCTAGCAAGCTCATCTACTCCATCTCCACCATCTCCAACGACCTGCCCCCGCTCGAGCCCCTCACTGACCAACCGGCGTCGACCGATTTCGTGGTGTACGAAGACAACTGGTCGCAGATCGAGTTCTTCCCACGAACTCGCCTCGATGAGATCAAGGCGATGCTTCGCGACTACATGGCTCACGAGGCCGAGCATCGGCTTGAGCTGGGCTGGCGCCAGGTCTACGTTCGAAAGATCCCGCGACATGCCGTGCTCGACCGACCCCATCCCATCGACCATCTGACGGAAGTCCTTGGCACCAAAGTCGGTAGCGGACCCATCGTCGTTTCCTCGGGGGAAATCAGCGGACGCGTCGTGGGTGGCTTCACCTTCGACCTCGGAACCCACGCGACGATCTATGGGCAAGCTTCGCTCCATGGCGTTCTAGTCCTGGGCGCCAGCATCGATCAAGGCGCCGACAGTCAGGCACTGACGCAGGCCTTCATCAAACTCAACCACTCCGATGGTTTGATCCTAGTCGACTGGCTGCAGCAATTCGTCCTGGTGTCGGTGGAGTCCAGCGAGTCGCTTCAGATCTGGCGACCGTAAGCGCGATAGCGCCAATGCACTCACCGTCACCTCGCATTCGTCCGAGATGGGCAGTGGTTTTGCGTATCAATCCAAGCTGTTTCACTCGAACCCATCGGCGAACCCGGTATCGCTAAACAGTGCGAACAACACATCGCCATCCATCGATGTGTCAGCTCGCTTCTGAAGCATGGTTGCACCCTGGATCGAACATGTGCCCAGATAGACGGATCCCACCGCGCACTGGCGATTGTCAAACACTTCATTCCTGTACGGACCTCGAGCGTCGGTGCTAACCACCAACGAAGGTGGGCTCCCGAGGCTGCCCACAAAGAAGTAGCCCTCGGGACCAGAAACTACGCTTTGCGCCAACCAGCCCTGCGCGTTCCACACGTCGATCGGAATGCCCGCGAGGGGTTGCCCCGAGATTTCGTCGATCACGCGGCCGCGCCAAGTGTAGTTGCCGCGAATAAAGAAGTTGATGTCCGTGAGGTTCTCTCCAGGGTGCAGGTTGAAGACCTGCCCCTGGGTGCCAGCGCATAGTCCGAACGGGTCCGTCGACCACGTCGCGCCGCAGTCGATCAAGGGGACGACTTGCGGATAGTCAAATCGGTGCTCGAAGCCCAGTCGCCAATTGCCAGGCATCAAATCCGTGGCCAAGTAGCGCTCGTTAGGTAGCAGAGTCACTGCGCGCGTCAAGGGGTCGGCATTGCTGTTGGGTCGCAATTGGAACGCCCTGAAGTTGGGCAGATAGTCGTCAACGCTAGATCTCCGCACCAAACCCGTGATCGCCACTGAGGGTGTCAGACTGAAGTTCACGGTGACATCGGGACCGCCCGGCGTGATCGAGGTCAAGGTCGCGCCCGGACATTCCGTCAACGGAACCGGCAGCTCGCAGGGCACGCCGCCATTGGCCAGATCGACATGGCGAGGCGATCGACCGACGACCAGAACATTGCCCATTTCGCCGACCACGTAGCGATAGCGGCCCTGGGCATCCGTGGTCGCCGTGTAGAACTGGAGCGCAAACCGCTGTAGATAGATCGCAACCACGGTGTCCGCGATAGGCTGCCCATTCGAGGCATCGATCACCTGGCCCTCGATCAGGGGAAAGCGATCCAACTGGAAACTCAGTTCCGTCGCCGAGCCATCGTCGCGTAGCGTGACTGGTACGCCCTGCGCGAACTCCGCGACGCAATCGCTCGCGCAACGAACACCGCCCGAAAGCGCGCTGTACGATCGCGAAGCCGACACCTTGATGCGATAGCTGCCGCTCGGTAGCGGCCCCAGCTCAAACGGCTCGTTGCTGCCGAAGGGGCGACTAGTCGCCACCACCGCGCCACTGCCATTGAGCGCCGATAGCGTCACGGAATCCGGAGGACCAACCAACGGATCGACGGTCACCGTCGCTCGAACGAAGGGTCGTCGTTGCAGTTGAAAGTTAGCCGAGTGACTCTGGCCGCCCGTGACGGGAAGACGCGTACCACTGAGAATCGCGCAATCCGGCTCGCACGGAATCTCCTGCCAAAGCTCACGCCGATAGTTGGTCGCTCCTGCAGCGAGAATGTAGTCGCCATCAGGCACAAAGCCCAGGCGATAGCGACCCGAAGCGTCGGTGATCGCTCGCCCGAGGTAAACGCCGTTGCGATCATAAACAGTGACATCAATGCCCTTGAGCAAAGTGCCCGCGTCGCCACTAACAAGGCCGCTGATCAAGCCGCCCTTGTCGATTAGAAAATCGATGCCGGCGCGCGAGCCGCCCTCGACTGGATTGATCGCTTGCGGCGAGCCAACTAGGCAGGTCTCCAGGGCCAAGCTGTCGGGACTACCGCAACCCACATTTGGCCATGCTTCCGGTCGAGCGTTGTACGGCGTGACGTCCAAATATTCCGTAGTCTTGACGTAAATCGGAACCGACGACGGCGTGTCGATGCTGTAGCTGTTCTCGCCGAGTACCGCGCTGGCAACGAAGGCGCCTTGGCCATTCGGCAATCGCTCCAAGGCATGCAGCGACCAGTAGTCTTGGCGCACCACGCCCGTCGCGAACGCATACGATCCAGTAATGCGAAACGAACGGACGACGCTGACCGACGTCACGCCCTCGCCACCGAGATTCTCCAATTTGAACCAGCGGAACTCATCCCGTTCGGGCAAGGGCAGATCGGACTGCAAACCGAAGGAGTCATCAGCGGAAAACAGCGGCGCCTCGTGCACCCTGTCACAAGCACCCCACGCGGAAAGTCGCGTATCGACCTCCGACCCGCGCGTCGTGATAACGGCAGAGCTAGCCGACCCCTTTACGCGAATCCAGACGGATTGCCCCGCGCCCAGACGAAACTGCGCTCGATCGCCGATGTCGGCGGAAAACGCAAGTTCGCAGCTCGTGCCGATTGCGCCGTCGGCGAGGGCCACTGGCGAATCACCGGCAGCTTCAGGCAGCACAAAACCGAAAGGAGCCAAATCTTCGGATACGCTGGAACTGTTTGCGAGAGTGCTAGCCCGCTGCGCGAGCGCCCGCAAGGCGTTGAGTTTGACGCGATTGCTCGTGTCGAGAGCTGTCGCGCGCGCCAGTGTGTCGAGGTGATGCGCGGTATCCGCCATCGAACTCCCCACGTCTATGCGAGACAAGCCCGCGGGCGCAAACGCCGCCAACTGCCGATTCAGATCGCGATTCGCGGTTTGAATGGCATCGGTGACTTGAACCTCGCGAGGGCGCGTGGCCTCGCCAGCCTCGGCGCTAAGCCCCGCCTGAACCGAGAGGAGCAGCGATACCGTGACGACAGTTTTCGCGATCATCATCAACCTACGTAGAGTCGCGCGTGGCAATGGGTTTCAAAGCATGATCAGAAGCGACCCCGTTGGCAAGGGCACGCAACAGCGAATCCGCCTCCCGCGAGGACGCCTGAAAGTCGGTCACTAACGCCAGCGCGCAAGCTTTGTGTCGTGCGATCTCCGCATCGTGCACGCGCAGATATTGCCCCCCTAGAGCGAATCGCGGGCCCGCAAGGAATCGTTGCGTCCCAGTCGGAGACCTAATTGCGTGATACGCGGCGAGATGACGTCACGCCCCTGACAGATACTAATGGCAACGCGGCGAGGTCGCCCATGTCACTCAGCGCGTTGCGACCGTTCCTGATGTCGACGACAACTCAACTCGCGCGAAATGTGTCTGCGCCGCCCAGTAGATGGGATGACGAAAGGCGCGGCTCGATCTCAATGTCGCCGCGGCCGCGCGTTGCGCCGCAGAGATCGCCGCGGCGTCGGCTTGAGGCGCTAGTCGCGGGTAAAAGGCTTTCGTCCAATGGAAAGCCGCGGAGTCTCGAATGGGCCACAGCGCCGCCACGACATTCTGGGCCCCGTTGCGAATCAAGGCTTCGGCAAACCCAGCACTCGCGCTCAGGGGACTCTCCGCGCTGGCGCCCAACTCGCAAGCATTCAGCACAACGAGATCCGCGGCGATTGGCGAATAGTCGAGATCGAACGTACTCACGAAATCGGGTTCCGTCCCATTTGCTCCCGCCAACCACAACCCCGAACGACCGAAGTACTGCGACTGACTGGCGCCGTGCGCAACGACGTGGAGCCACGACGCGGGCGTGCCAAGCGCCTGCAGAAACGCGTCGCGCGTGGCTATCGGCGAGACATGCACGAAGAAACTCGGCTCGCGCATCTGGCCCTGCAGATACTTCGCTTCGGATTGTCCCGCGATGGGCAGTCTGCCCTGCATGACTTCATCGGCAGCCAACGCATGCAACACTTGTGGCCCCGGCGAGCGCGCCACACGCATGCGCGAAGCAGGCACCACCATGGTGACAGGCACGCCATCGACCAGCGGTTGATTTGAGCCAGGCCAACGCACCACGCCCCAGGGCACGCGATTGAGAGGTTCCTGCGCGAGAATCCACAAGCTACGAGGGGGGGCGCTACTACGGATGCCACCGAACAGCGCGGTTCCAAGAGCGCGACCGAAATCATCGATCTTCGCCAACGAATCGAAGCCCGTGATCGCCTTGTCCAGATCATCGACCATCCGTTGCAACCCGGTGGCATCCACGCCAAGAGGAACAACGTCGGTACCATCGTGGGTCACGACAAAAAGCACCGGATTGGGCCGAGCATTCAATAGCGCAAGGAACGTCGTTCCCGGCGGCAACACGCGAAGAAGGTCGGAGAAGTCAGGGTCTGATGCAAGGCCCGCGTCGTCCCCAGCTTGAGGCGGCGCGGCCAACGTCGCCAGTAGGCGACGCTGCGCGGTTTGCGCCGCGGAGATTGATCGCGGATCGTCGCGACGCGCGGGGTCCAAGAGCGAGGCAGCCAATGCGGAGTCGAGCCTTGTCACCGCTTTGGCGACATGCGGGGAAGCCTGCGGCATCGCCGCTTCCGTCCGCCAGATCCATCGCCAGATCGAGCTGGCCCGGACGTCATCGGCGAGCGATACGAGCAAAGGAACGGCGGACTCGCGCAAGCCCCGTCGTTGACGTTCAAGGGCTCTTCGGAGCGTGGGCGATCGGCTCGCCACGCTCCAACGGGTCAGCCTACTGACCGCGTGATCTAGCAGGCTCAGCGCCGCGCGGCTGTTGGATTGCGCCAGCGCCGATGCCGCCAGGCGTTGACTGCGTAGCCAAACATTCATTGGCCGCATCGCACTGGCGAACTGCTCAACGTGCGGCGAGCTGTTCCGCGCGCCACTGGCCGCGTCCAACTCCAAACGAAGCAACTCGCGGCGCTCCGCCACCTCGGGAATTCGCGGCACCGAAGCCAATGCTTCTCGTGCCTGATCAAGTGCCGAGGGCGTCGTGTCAGTCATGAGCGCCTCGGCGCGGATAAGCGTCGCGGAGGCCGCGCCTGCCCTCATGGCATGAGTAAGAAACAACTGCTCGGCCTCTTGAGCATGACTGACAGCCTCGGCCGCGCGCGACGAGGCTAGCTCCACCTCGGCTTGCGCAAGAAGTGCGGCCGCGACACGCGTTGGCGCATCCCGAACCACCAATCGCTTGCGCGCGGCCGCGATCGCCTCCTCGGCGTCAGCCAGTGCGCCCAGATCGCGATAAATCGCCGCAACGCGCAGGAGGGTGTTGGCCTGCCATCGCTGATGGCCCGCAATCTCGAACTGTTGCATGGCCAGATCGGACTGATGCAAGGCTTCCACCACGTCACCGCGCCGAGCGGCGATGTCGGCCATCAGACGATGCGCGCGTCCTTGAACGATGTGGACGTCGGCGTTGTTGCCGCCTTCATCGCCCCAACGCACCACATCCGCGGCGGCACGCGTCGCGAGCTGTTCGGCGTCATCCAAGGCCCCAAGATCGCGTTCCACTTGCGCCGCATCAAGCCTGGTACTGGTGGCTTCCAATCGCTCACCCATGCGATCAAGCGCGGCAATGGTGACCGCGAAACACGCTCTGGACCTAGCAAGCTCGCCAATCGATTGCAACGCCAGGCAATGGGAATTGCTCAATCGAACGGTGAAGTACGCATCTTTCGCCGGCCGCGCCGGCGCGAGTCCAAGCACCACGTCATATCGCCCGATCCGCTGCGCATCCTCCGCCTGCGCCACCCGCGCGGCGGTAGCCCGCTCCGTGTCGCCCATCGCAAGCCACAAAGACTCCGCCTCGGAGAACGCGGCCGCCGCATCCGCGCTCCGTCCCGCCATCAAAAAGGTCTGCGCCTTCAAGTGCTGAGCCAACGCCGTCTGATACCCCGGCTTGGCGCGCGCGAAGAGCCGCGCCAAGGGCAACTTCAAGGCATCGAACTCCGTACCCGAAATAGGCCCCGCGATGCGCAACTCAATCGCATGCGCGGACTCGCGCCATGCCCAGTCCGACGGCGATGGAGGACTGCAATCGAGACGTGCTTCGAAGGTGCCTAGTGCAACTCCAGGATTGAGGCGTCGAACCTTGATGACTTGGCCGGGTTGGACGGGCAGTCGCCATTGGCCGAGGCGGGGAGGGGTGGAGATTTCTTGGGGGTCGCTTACGCCGAGGGCAATCTCTTGGCCGTGCTCGATCAGAACAAGATCGCCAGACGCATGAAATGCTAACGACACACCGTCCTTAGCAACTGTCAGACCGGCCGAAGCGAAAGACTCGCATTGAAGCTCGACGACATCGCTGGCCACAACGGCTTGGTCATCAATCGACCCCGCGGCCAAACCCAAGGCCACGGCGATCGAGCTCGAGAAGGTCCTCACGTGATTACTTGTGTTCTCCGCCACCGCCAATCGTGGTTTCTGCAAAACCGCCGCCTTTTACGAGAGGCTTTATATATGCTCCTTTGCAGGAAGAACGCACAACAGTGGCATCAATTCTCGGTTCAAACTGAAGACATTGTGTGTCTGCCTTTGCATATGCAAGCACATAGAGAAACTTCGGGAGCTTTTTGCCTGTGCTCATTCTATTTCTCAGGAGAACAAAATAGTCTGTGCCGTTTTCCTCCCCTTCTAGAAAAACAACATTGCCGGTCAAGTCTGCCACCGGCTTTAGAACTACATCAAACGGCTTCCCAGAAGAATAGGACAGCCTAATAAAGAGATCCCCATTTTTGTTGCGCTTGATCTGTACGTGGTAGTTTTGATCAAAGGTCGGTCCTTGCGTACATGTCACACCAGGAGGCGGCGATCCACTCACGCCGCCCAACTCAAACGTCCATCCTTCTGGTGAAGCAAAGACGCCATCGATCTCAGCCTCCTTGACGGCGTAAACAGGTAGACCGTCCGGAAGAAAACAGTAACGATCACCTAGTGAGGTATCAGGAAGTTCTCGGCATTTGAGTGGCAGATTGACATGATTGCCGCAATCGCCTCCCGAAGAAGGTGCGGAATACAGGATCGAAAGGCAAACGAAGAATGACAGAATAGTCACACGAAACATTCTTATACTCCTTCGTTGAAGGCGACTTTGGCTATGCCTGAGTCAATGGAATGGGACGTGGGGCGAAGTTCTCGTTGCTGAGACGAACAAAAGCTTCGACAGTTCGCAACTTAAAATGAGGTTCATCCCGGCGTGTTCGGGGCGCCAATCAACGGAGGAGTTAATCTCAGGCGAGAGTGATCGCGTGCGAAGAATCTCAACCTATCTAAAGCAAAGTAAACGGACGTGACCATGCAACAAGTTCAGAATCGTCGCAGGTAGCTTTCCATCTTGCATTGCGATGGAATCCGTGAGCCTGCAGCGTCAACTCCAATTGGCTGGAACTCACCCAATCGATGCCAGAAAACGTTTCCAATGGTCCACTTGCCGGGTCATCGTCAATGAGTATCAGCGTTCCCTTGGCGCAACGTGGCGTGACAAACGGTCGAGACCATTTAACTATGCGGCCAGAGGAGTCCCAGATCGTACCCTCAATCTTCGGATCAAATTCGATAGGCGCCGAGGTTGCGCGAGCGAGATTCAGTCTGCGCTCCTTCCGAGCTGGCAGATGCTCATTCGGAATCTCATCCCCCGATTGAACAAGGTAGTCGATGATCTCCGCAGCCGACCAACTAGAAGCCTTGGACTTGAGCATGGCAACAGCTCCGGAAACCATCGGGGCCGCAAAAGAGGTTCCGGTTAGCATTGGCAAAGAGGGATCACTCTCATCGCGCCATACAAGGATGTCGACGCCAGGCGAAAAGATTTGATGAGGCGCTCCAAAGTTCGAGTTGAGATACACGGCATCCCCCATCATCGAGCTCGAGCCAACGGGAAGCACATTGGGGAGACCTGAGCTAGCGGGGAAGAAGACGTGCTTTCCCGCTCCAGGGCCAATATCGTCCCCTTCATTTCCAGCAGCCGCCACGAAAACTATCTCCGCCTTCAGCGATGCAATTTTCGCGGCAAGCGTTGCCGATTTCTGGTCCGCACCCCAACTCAAGTTGATAACTTGCGCCCCGCTCTTTTCGGCATAGTGAACTGCATTATGGATATCCGAGAGTATCGAACAACCAGCGGCGTCACAGGGTTGACTCCAGGTATCCGATATCTTGATGGGAATCATGACCACATTCGGAGCGACGCCAGCCATGCCATAGCCGTTATTTGCTACTGCGCCAAGAACACTTGCTACAGCGGTTCCGTGGCCGAATGTGTCGCAAATGTTGGTTTTCGGAGTAGTACCGGGCACTAGACACCGTGTGACATTGCCGCTCGAGAAGCTTGCTCCAAAAAAGTCGTCTTCAACGCCATTTCCGTCGTCGTCTTGGAGCTGAGTCCCCGAAAGTTCTGATTCATTTCGCCAGAGGTTCGGCAAGATGTCCGGATTGAGCTGATTGACGCCGGAGTCCAGGACGGCGACCAAAACCTTGTCCGCCGCCAAAACGTTTCGCCATGCCGCAGGTGCTTCGATTCGCTTCAGCGACCATTGCTCGTCGTAACGAGGGTCGGAGGGCGATCCCGCTGGGCGGAACAGCAAGTTGTAGTCAGCGGATATGGGGATCAATGGGGGGGTGCTGGTTTTCAGCATTGACAGTAGTCGCGCGAACTCCTGAGGGTCGCCTTCAAACTCGGACGCAGGATTCGGCTCTTCGCCCGAGCGAGATCCTCTTCCCGGCATCGGCGCGTTCGGGTTCGCCTCAACCAAGAAGTAGCTTTTATCGAGCAGGGGACTGCACGACGTCAGCGGAATCCCGCGCGCGCTTGCCCGCTCGCAGAAATCGCTCCTGTCGCGCTCCGCGATTTGTAGAACATACTGATGTCGTAAGGCCCGCGGTGGATGAGAATCGTCGCGCGAGCTGCGCAAAGCGGCACTCTCGACGTTGACTGAGAAGGCCAGCAGTGCAATTGAGATCGCGGTGCGCATAGTCAGGGCTCACGAGTCTGGTTGTTACTGTTGGCCGGGGCGCACAGCAAGTAATGCCGTAGACCCAGAAGGAAGTGGGCAAGAGATCTGCCGCAAGAATTGCAAGTGCGTGTTTGAGTCAAAGGGTGCCGATGATGGAATCGCGTTACACAGCTACTGATGCATGGCGTCTGATCGAGACCAAAGAGTCGCGGCTGTCCGAAGTACGTGTCGAACGTTGGACAGCTCGCCCTCAGATTGCCCCTAACGGCGAGCAAGGCTAGAGCCATACGGATCTGCTTGAGCGTTCCAAGCACCCTAGAGACCTTTATCCCCATTCGTTCCGTTGGTCCATTATTGGGCAATTTGCAACAGTGAGTTCGATATGCGGATTAGGTTTACTGAGTAGCCCATCGATAGCGTCGCTGGTTCATCATGATTCTGAGTCTGATTCAGCGGGACTGAGAATTTCCGAGCAGAGTTCCTAAGTGTGTTAGCGGGCCACGGATCCCTTCGGAACGTGAGTGTTGGCACCCATCAAGCCAGTCATTCGGCTTGGATCTGCCAACATGCTCACTTGAAATCCTCGCTCCCGCGAAGTGCAGAAACTGCAATCTCAGCGCAAGTCGAGACGTGGCTCCTTGTGTGCAAAGGGAGTACGTCCTCGACACCTGACCGCGGTCGATGTGGCTATTCGGGGAGGATTTTGGGGGTGTTTGTTCGGTCTGCTCTAGCTCAGGAATTTTGAGCGGCAAGACGTCGACGTCCAGAGTTCGCTGAATCGCCATCGCCGGTGTCCGGCCCTTCAGGCGCTGGCCCTCGTGGTTACGCCGATGGCCGTAGTAGTTGAGGATGATGTCGAGGCCGCGTTGGATTTCGGCGGGCGTGGGATACCAAGTCTGTCGACCTGCAATGCGGAAGCATTCGGATAGAACGGCAAGGCGCGATCGATCAACAGGTCCGCGGCGGTGTTCGGCATCTTGCTCGTATAGGCCTTGGCGAATGCCAATGAGCAGAGAGTGTCGACGACCACCTCCTCGTAGACCTTGCCGATGCCCTTGAGCGTCCACAAGTAGAACGTGCCCTGGTTGAGCAGCTCGCCTGCGCATTGGACGCGACGTGCTGCGGAAGCGGATCGATGCCGGCTTTATCAAGCAGCAAGCGCTGAGTCTCGGTGAGTACGAACGTCTTGTCGCGGGCGTTCTCCTCGAGCTTGAGCAAGCCCTGGTGACGCCTGAGCATGTTGTGGCGCTGCCAAGCACCGCGCACGCCAGAAGGACTTACGTCGACGCCGGACAATCGCAATGGGTTCGCGACGAAATGGGCGCCTTTGGTCGGATGCTATAGGCAGAGGTGACGTCAAGCGAGTCGCGATTGGGATGAAGATTGCGTGGGCCGCGGCGCTGCTCGATCAGCGTCTCCAAGCCGCCGGTCTGATGCGCACCGCGAATCTCGTAGAGGGAATCGCGGTTGTAGCGCATGTGCTTGCGGGCTTCGGACACATTGCCAAGTGTCTCAGAAAGGTGCGGCAAGGATTACTTGCGTTAGGTGGCGTTACTGGCGGCGGACATCTGGTCGCTGCGGTGGTTGGGATCGGTGTGGTGACTACCAATCTTCCGAAGGCCAAGTGTCCGCCCCTTTGGAGATTACCGGAGGGGGCGGACTGGCGGGTAAACATGCAATTGAAGCATGCCGTGGCCTCCAGCTAGCGCAGCCAACGTCGATCACGCACCCCACGTCAACTCAACCTCAACGCCACCGGCTTCGCCCCCGCCTCCGGAATCAACACCGCGCATCGCGCCCGTCGATGCCAGAACAAGCGGCGATAGACCAGCTTCGTGAACGCCGGCGCGCCGCTGATGGCGCGCGTGGTTTGAGCGAAGACCAGTGGGCTGCCCGCGCTGCCATCGCCGCTGACGGGTGTTGGCGTGATCAGGTGTACTTGATTGGCGTCGACGTAATAGTTCCAGCGCACGATGCGATTGCCGTCGAAGTAGCAGGGTAGGCATTCGGCGACGGTGTTGGACGGATTCATGTAGGTGGCGAGTGGGTCGCCTTGGATGACGAATACCTTCCACGTCTTGGTGTCGATGTTGAAGATATAGCCCTGGTTCCAAGACACCGACACGTTGTAGAAGTCCGGGCGCGTGAAGATCCAGATAACGCGGCCCACTTGCACGGCGGGCGTTGAGCCGATGATGGGCGCGCCGCCGAGACCGTCGGGGCGGTGGTAAGACTCGATGACGCGGTTGACCGGATCGAAGATGAAGACACCGCGACGATTGCCCGCCGCGCGATCCTGCGATTGGCAGGTCACGATGAAGCGATCGGTCACTTCGTCGTACAGCGCATAGGTGCCTGGCGCTTGTGGTTCGTTGGTCAGCGCGCCGAAGGATCCGGTGAGCGCGGCGAGCTGCCCACCCAGATCGACGTTGCGGCCCGACCACTTGCCCGTCTTCACGTTGAACTCGCCGTAGTTCAAATAGAAATGATGAATCGTGTCGCCACGCAAAGCCGCGGCGGCATAGACGTGCGTGGTCATGCGCGACAACTGCGGCGCCAGCAGCGCCGCATCGGCCGTCGGGTTGGTGCTTTCGGCCGCGGTGAGGAACCAGCCGAAGCCCGGCGGCGGATGGCGCGGCGATTGACTGATCGCGCCGCCGTAGTAGTACTCGCCCGAAGGGTAGGTGAGTATGGTCGTCGCGGGCGCGATCAAATACTGCGGGTGATAGACCGAAGGCGGCGTGGGACCACCAATCTGGCTGAAAGTCAGCGCATCGCCGTCGAACTTCACCACCGCGTCGCATGTGCCATCGCCGTGGCCACCGCCGTAAATGTATTGGTGACCCGTCGCCGGATCATACGCGGGGTCGCTGTAGGCATTGATCATGTTGGCGAACGGTCCCGTGCCGCGATACGCGCCGGGCGTCACGCCACCAGCGTTCGCCCAAGTCAGCATGCTTTGCGCGGCGCCGATGTCGACGAACTGATCGAGCACCGTGAGCGCGGCCCAACTGGGCGGACTCAAGCTCGAACGCAGTGAGCCCACCGGATACGTAGTCGCCGAAGTATCGAACGCCGACCAATTGCTGGCGTTGATCATGCGCAAATACCCGTCCCACGCGCCGGGCACGTCGTGTTCCACCGCGTATGCCAGGGCCATCTGCAAATTGCCCCAATAGCTGGTGGCATCGGGGAAGAAGCCGTTGTTCGCGTCAAAAGCCCCAATTGTGTTTACGGTGTTGGTGGCATTGCTAGCGTTGTGCGTTAGCTGAAACGCCTCGCCCCAATTCGCCAGCCACGGACCTTGATTGTTGATCCACGGCGAATCGTCGGAAGTGTTGGCGATGGCCACGCTGTTCTGCCGACCCGCCGTGTTGAAACCATACGTCGAAGCATTGGCCAATGGACCCATGCGTCCGACGGTAAACTGCGCGTGCCACAGGAAATAGGTTTTCAAACTCGCCAGCGGCGCCGCGTCCACCGGCGGCTTCATGCTGAGCCCGTACCCCCACGCGCTGATCGAGAAATCCAACTCCCACGCATTGACCGTGTACCGCGGTGGCGTCGCACCCGGCTGAAAATTCGAGTACGGCCGCGGCACGCCAAAGCTGCCGCAAGGGCTGGTGATGTACAGCGCCAGATAGCGCGCGATGTTGCTCGCCGCCAGACCCGCGATGCCGGTTTGCAGCGCGCTGCCATCGCGACTGATCGTCGCCGCTTGAAAGATCGAACGCATCGCCCACGCGGCGCCGCGCGTGGTTTCGTTGTGCGTCAGCTGCCAGCCGGCGCCGTAGTTGCGGTGCACATTGTTCTGACGCAGGAAGCACGTGCCCGCCACCATCTGACTGAGTTCGAGAAAGTACTCGTGCCCCGTCAACAGATACGCCAAATAGCCGGCGCTCGGGTGATGCGTCTGCGCCCAATACTCCGGCAGCAGAAACTGACCACCGCCCATGTCGAAACCCGCGGGCGCGGGCAATACTTCGGCATTGCCGAACTGGTTGGCACCGACATCGGCGATGGCATGCACGCCTCGCGTGGCGCCGCCCGACCCAAACAGCACCACGCTAGCCTGCGACAAGGTCTTGTTGACCACATCCGCCGGATTCACCGGCGACATCGTCAACTCATCGCGAAAGTGCACGCCATAGCGGCCATAGCCCAAGGCATTGGCCATCACCGCGCGCCACGCGCGACGATCCGCGCGCGACGTCAGATAGAACGCATCCCACTCCGGCAGAGGGCCAATACCCGCGTGATAACCGGCCGCGGCCATGCCGGCATCGAAGTCGCCATTGTCGGTGGCATTGCCACCGGAATCGCGCGGTGACGTCGTCAGCTGACCATACGCGGAAGGACTGTAGGAACTCGACAACGCATCCAAGCGCGCCGTCGCGCCACTGGTATCGCGTTGGTGATACGGCGGCACCAACCCCGTGCCCTGCAAATACAGCGGATCCGGTGCCGCATACACATCCGGCGCCACACCGGACCAATGACCGATGCCCGCCGCGTTCTGCGCCACCACGCGACAATGGCCACCCAGAAACACATTCGTTTGCGAGAACCGACTGGTGCCACCCATCGTGAACGTGAGTGTCCCCACCTGACCCGAGCAACCCGCCACGCGCGTCAAACCATTCTCCACCCACGGCAGAATGTGCACCTTGCCAGTGCCGTAGACGCGCACCTCCATGAAGCCGAGCACGTGCGCATTGCCGCTACTGAGCCGCGCCGCATACAACCACGACGACATCTGCGGCCCACTCGACAACTGACGCACGCGACCATTCGTGATCAAGCCGGTGGCATTGCTCACCGCCGCAACGCCGATCAACGCCGACAACGTCATCACCGGCCCACCCGCGAACTGCAGCGTCGCATCGACACCCGAAGCCAGCAGATTCGCCTCCGTTAACGCCGCGCCAGTCGCCGACGCACCCCGCACCAAGGTCACGCCAATCGTCGCGCCCGCCGCCACCGTGCAACGGCCCGACACCACCACGAACTTCGCCGACCCATCCGGCCAGACATTGCGAACCTCCACCTGCGCCGCGTCCAACCCCGACACCGCCACACCCGGCGACGCCGGAAACGCGCCTTCGCGAAGCGCCATGCCAAAGGTGACCGGCTCATTCGTCGCGCCGCTGGTACTGGTGATCGTTACGCTGGCCGTGCCGCTGAAAGAACCGGCGACGGGTGCCGGAGCCGGTGGCAAGTTCTCAAAGCCGCTGGAGAAGAGTGTGTCCGTGCCGAACGGCGCGTCGATGCCATGCGCCGCCGAAACACCGAGCGCCTGAAAGGTGCCGAACGTCAGTGCCGCTTGGATCACTTGGCGGCGACGGGTATCAATCGTCGGTGCGCTAGAGCGGTGGCCCTTGCCGCGAGACTTCTTCATGCCAAGCTCCATCTGCGAGCGCGCCGAATGCGCGCCCTGATGGGTGCACTTCTAGAGGATGTGCGCATGGCGTGGCAATGGGGTTTGGGTGTGAAGCTCGATGCGTCGACGGGCGGTGAAGGCGTGCGCGAATTCGCTCGACTGTTGGCGATTCGGTATGTGCGCTAGTTCACGGGCCTATCGAACTTTCTGTGCGTAGCACCATGCTCTATCCGCCACTTGCACAGCGGCAAGGCACGAGCCTAGTGCAGCGCAGAAAGGCCATCATTGCGGGCGGCAGGATCCACCTGACAATCTCATCAAACTACGAATGTGAACGCATCGATTCGCGCACGTGTGATCATCGCACTCGTCGCTTCGGCAGTCCCGGGGCGGCGACTTGAACGTGCTGTCAAAGGCCAATCTTCCTGGTGGTGGGGGGCATGAATCAAATGCCACTGTTCTAGAAGTCGCATCAGCCTGGCACTGCGACCTTCTTAGTCAAGCTTGATGTACACCATCCGCTGTCCATCATCCGGCGTCGGATCGAAACCCAGCTTGCGGGCCCAACGCGCGGCGATCTTGAGAATTGCGCGACGCGCGCTCACGTCATCGGGCAGTTCAACCACCAGGTGGCCCGTGTTCTCCAATCCACGCTCGACATCGATTTCGCAAGCGAACACTCGAACGGCACCACGCTCAACAAGCGTACTCACAAGTCGACGACTCGCCCGACGAGAAAGTTCGCCCAGTGTTGAAGTCGATTGCGCGATCCATGCCACGGCGTCCTTCGAACCGGGCTTCTCAACGAGTTGCGCACAGAAGGCATCGAGGCGCCGCGCGGACTTCTCATTGGGGACATATGGCTGCTGACGTGCAGGGGCCGCGCGACGTTCCCCGGCGGCGTCTTTCAAGAGCTTTGAAGCCCAATCATCAAGACTGGGATCGGCCGCGGGCATTCTCGGATAGGCGGTTCTCGCCTTCTCGTATCTTTCCCTAGAAACCAACTTCCTTTTGACGTAGTACGACTCGCCGACCTTCTTCCCGTCGACATACTCAACCTGGAGTGCGATGTCGAAGGTGCCATACGAGTACGACTCGGTTCGGCCACGACCATCGCGCTTGTCGATGCTCACGGATCTGAAGGTGTCATTGCTCTTATCACGTTCACCAGTCACGGGATGCTCCGACGATGCGGGAGATGATCTGAATGTCCGAGCTTCGCTGCAGGCAAAATGTCCGTCGGGCGGCACCGCCACTACGCTCAATGGCGGTTTGCGTTCCAGCCAAATCATGGTCCCCGAGACGCAGCAGCAAGGTGACTCATGTTTGAGATCCGCGCGAACTCGATTCGACGGGCTCGCGTCTTTCCAATAGCGACCAATGAGCTCTATACGTTCGGGGACTCGTTCTCCCTCGACTGAAAGTACTCATAGATTTCTCGATAAGCGTAAAAGACGAGATCAGACGGCAAATGTTCCGGACGCTTGTCGACGCGCAAGCTCACAAGTGCCGAATGCGCTCGTGTCAGCAGTTCCCGGACCTTGTCCTGGCACTCTTGCGACAGTCCATAGCTTGGGAGCTTGTCGATTGCTTGGCTGATTTCGGAACGTGCCTCACCCGTGTAGTCAGAACCAATGCAGCTGAGGATGTAGGCCAAATCAAGACAGACGACGTGTGACATCTGTTGGGTACCCGACATGGCGAATATGAGTTGGGGGATGGATCTTTGACTCAAAAGGCAATGGTAGAGCATGGGCTACCGGCCTCGAACACAGTTTGTGGTCGCCTCCTTGACGTTGCGGCAGTTCGTCGCACTCGATTCGCGCAGTTGGCTAATCAAGATCATTACACCGAGGGCCTTCGGACTTGCACATTCTGGCGCCGGGTCGAGATTGGACCTGCGGGGAAGTCGACATCTACTCCGATAGAAAGCGCAATCGATAGCCGCAAGTCGCCTGCGATTTCGAATACGGCGCCCGTGCCGGTCCAGGGGGCGAGTCGACCAAGGTCTATACAGACCCTCGCCCCATCTCAGCTCATTCCCCGAACCCACTCCCGTTTTGCGCACGAATTCCCGAAATCCGCACGAAGCTTCGTCATACTTCCTCCGCCCCCGGAATGAGGGGGCTATCCATCACTGTGGGGATTTCATGTCTAACAAGGATCGGGCTCTCGAGAGCTCTCAGGACGGCCGTGCGCTGAGCACGCAGGAAGACAAAGGGCGCCGCACGTTCTTGCGTGGCGCGTTGACGGCGGGTGGCGCCGCGATCGCGGGTGGGGCGGAGTTGTTGGTCGGCGGTAGCACCGCTACCGCGGCGACGGCCACCGCCGCGCCGGCTGCCGGCACGCGCGGCTCGGCGTTGCGCAGCGCGCAGGCGTTGGCCCAACGCATCAGCCGCGCAACGATCAATCTGGCCGGCCCGTTCTTGCCGTCCGAGAACAATGGCGATGAGCGCGCGCTGGCCGGCTACATCGGCAGCTACTCGAAAGGCCTGCCGCACAACGATCTCGGCGAGGTCGACGCGAGTGCGTACAACAAGATGCTGACCGCGTTGTCCTCGGGCATGCAGGGCGACTACGCGGCGATTCCGCTCGGCGGCACCGCCAAGTTGGCCAATCCGCAGGCGGCGTTCGCGTTCCAGATGGAAGGCAAGGACGTCGCGCGACACCGTATTGCGGCGCCGCCGACGTTTTCCAGCGAGCAGCGCGCGGCGGAAATGAACGAGGTGTACTGGATGGCGCTGGCGCGCGACATCCCGTTCTCGGCGTATGCCAGCCATGCGCTGGCCTCGAGCGCGGTGTCGGATCTGACGCGATATACGTTGTGGTCGGGGCTGACGACGGGTTCGTTGTTCCGCGGACCGACGGCGGGTGATCGCGCGGGACCTTACATCTCGCAGTTCCTGTGGCGCGATGTGCCCTATGGCCCGACCACGATCGTGCAGAAGTATCAGGCCGGCGTCGCGGGTCAGGATTTCATGACGGGTCTGACCGAGGCGGTGAACATTCAGCGCGGTCTCGCGCCGTCGCAAGCCTTGACGCTCGATGGTTCGCCGCACCATATCCGCAATGGTCGCGATCTGGCGGAATACGTGCATAAGGATTTCAGCTATCAGGCGTTTTTGAACGCCGCGCTGATTGCCCTGGGTTTTGGCGGCGCGGCGCTCGATGACGCCAACCCCTACAAGGCCATCGCCAACCAAGGCGCCTTCCTGACTTTCGGCGGGCCCGATGTGTTGAGCATGGTCGCGCAGGTCGCCGAGCTCGCGCTCAAGGCGGCGTGGTGGCAGAAGTGGGCGATCAATCGCAATCTGCGCCCCGAAGTGTTCGCGATTCGCGTGCATCATCAGCTCAAGGGCCTCAAGAGCTATCCGATCCATCCGAAGATGTTGCTGTCGTCGGTGCTGCCGGAACTGCAATCGCGTTATTCGGGTTACCTGCTGCCGATGGCTTTCGCGGAAGGTTCGCCGACGCACCCGACGTATCCCGCCGGCCACGCGGTTATCGCTGGTGCTTGCGTCACGGTGCTCAAGGCCTTCTTCAAGGAAAGCTTCGTCATTCCCAATGCGGTCGAAGCCTCCGCCGACGGTTCGGCGCTGTCGCCTTGGGCGGGTGAGTCGCTGACCTTGGGTGGCGAACTCAACAAGCTCGCCAGCAACATCGCCATCGGCCGCAACATCGCCGGCGTGCACTACTGGTCGGACGGCGTGGAAGGCTTGAAGCTTGGCGAGCAAGTCGCCATCGCCTACCTCGCGGACCTCAAGACGACCTACGCGGAAACCTTCGCGGGTTTCAGCTTGACGCGTTTTGATGGTCAGACGATCACAGTGAAGTGAGCATCGACCCTGGCCGGCCCCGAGCGCGGGGTCGGTCTCGATGCGCGTGTTCGTTCGTTGCACGTCATCGAAGGTGAAGGAGAGCTGCCATTGGCGCGAATTCGGCGCCAATGGTGGGGCCAGGGTAACCGGAATCAAACTCGACGCGCAAAGGCGTGCGCCGTGGTGCGGAAGGACTGCTACGTACGAGGGAATTCGAGCAGCGTTTAGCTCTATGGCTCTTGCCCAGCCTCACTGGCGACGCCCTTGATTGGGGAAAGCAGGTACTCCATGACGGTGCGCTTGCCGACCAGTATCTCGGCTGTCACCGCCATGCCGGGGCTGAGTCGGCCTCCATTGCGCATGCGCTCGAAGTCTTCCCGAGAGATGGCCACCAGTCCTCGGAAAGCCGGGGGTCTCTCGCCTGGTGCGGTCGCGGAGGTGGACCCGCGACCGCCGTTCGCTTGCGGTTCGGTGGCGTCCGGTCCGACATGGACTAAGGTGCCTGGCAGCAGCCCGTGCCTGCGGAAGTCCAGGGCGTCAATCTTGAGCCGAACACCAAGGCCCTCGTGGACGCGTTCCATGTCCTGGTTGTCGATCCAGATTTCAGCTCGGAGGTCGTCATCGTCCGGCACCAAGCTCATGACGGCGTCGCCCGCCTGGACAAAGGACCCGATCGTATGAGTGGCAAGATCCTTGACCACACCGTCTTGCGGGGCACGGAGGATGCTCGCGTCTCGGGCCTCCGAGGACTCCTCTTGGTCCGCGATCAGCGCGGAAACCTCGCGCCGTAGTTCGTTTGCCTCCCGCTCCAGGGTCTGTCGATAGTTCGCGGTGACGCCGGCGACACGTTGGCGCTGCTGCTCGATCGCGTCGTCCGCCGCGAGGAGTCGTTGACGTTCGGCGACAAGCTGTTGCTCGGCGCTGATGCGCTCGCGCTCCTTGGCCAGTGCCTGGAGGCGGGATACATATCCCTTGCTCGCCATCTGGTTGATCGCGGCCTCCTCCTGGCGCAAGCGATCGAGCGTCTGCACAAGTTCCTCGACCCGAGCATCGGTGGCCTCTCGCTCCTTATGTCGCTGCGACAGGCCGGCGCGCTCTTGCGCCAACTCAGCGTCGTGAGCGCGGGTCTCCGAGGCGAAGCGAGCGATCGTCTCGGAGGCGACGCCCGGATCAGCGTCCTTGGGAAGCTCCAGAGGACGACTCTCAAGTTGAGCTCCAACACGGACCAGGTTGAGCCGTGACCTCTCCAGTTGCAACGCACTCGCGTCAGCGCGTGCGCCCACGACCTGTTCTTCCAGGCGTACGAGTGGATCGCCCTTGTGAACGTGGCTGCCCTCGCGCGCCAAGATCTCGCGAATGATCCCGGCGCGGGCCGCCTGGATGACCTGCACGTAGGACGTCGGGATCAGGCGTCCGCGAGAGACGGCGACCTGGTCAACCCGGCCGAAAAAGGCAAGGAGGAAAAGCGCACCTACCAAAAGCAAGATCGCATAGAGCACCCAGCGGGCCACTGAGCTGGGCGCCCCCTCGGTAGCGAGGAGGCGCACCGGCACGAACTCCCGGTCGTGAATGGCCGACGTCATCGCAGCAGACACTCCCTGTCATTCGCCACGCTAGTTCTGCCAATTCATCTGTCGGTGCTCAGCGCTCCAGAGGCGCTGTCGGCCATGCTGCGTGACTGGCGTGAGGCCGCAGCCGGGCAGGGCGTCGGTCAAGCCAAGGTCACGATAGGCGGTTGGCATGATGGCATCCAGCTCGCCGACAAAATCCCCTCCGTCGGACGCGGCGGCATCGACGAGATCCCACGGCGAAAGCGGCGTCGGTTCCCCTCGGGGGGCGGGACGCTGCGCAAAATCGGCGAGCGTGTCGTCCAGGTAAGGAACCTCGGGTGCTTCATCCACCCCGTTGCCGATCACATCCGCCGTGAAACTTGCTGCGCTATTAGGAAGCACCGTGAGATTGGCAAGGACTTCCGTCCGACCCCACGTGGGGCCGCCGTTGAACGCAAACTGCTCGATCTCGTTGAACGAGTTCACTGTGCCCGATGCCGTGAAATAGTTGTGCACGCGAATCTGATTGGCATCGGTCGATCCGACCCGCACGAGCAAGTCGGTACCCGACCGGAGGAAGCTCACTTGCGACGTCGTGATTCCCGCACCGAACTCGATCGCATCCGTGCCACCAGAATCCGTGATCTCATCGCGGCCGTCCAGCGCGCCGTACCGATAGGTGGCAAAGCCCGACCCGCCGATCAGGATGTCATCTCCCAGGCCACCAATGATCGTGTCATTGCTATAGCGAGACGTGATCGTGTCGTTGCCTTCCCCGCCATACAGTGTGTCCATGTCGAAACTGGTTGACTGCGATGTGACTGCCGTGTCGAAGATCACGTCATCGCCGGCACCACCCTGAATCGTATTGCCGGACACGTTGCCGGTGAGCCGATTGTTTCCCGCGGTTCCATTGAGCGTCGAGCCGAACATGTTGGTCGCCAACTCGGCGTTCTCAATATTGGCGAAATCCCCGAGATTGATGGTGCTGATCTGATTGCGCGCCAGGACCACCGTATCGACGCCCTCGTTTGCCAACTCAACGGCTGTATCACCAACGCCAAGCACGTACGTATCGTCGCCCGCGCCACCAGTCAGGACATTGGCCGCACTATTCTGATCGCCTTCCAGACGATTGGCCTGCGCGTTGCCCGTGCCGCTAATGGCGCTATTGCCAGACAGGACAAGATTCTCCAGGTTCGCGCCCAGCGTCCAGTTGATCGTGGTCTGGACCGTATCAACGGACTGGTTTGTTACGCGCGCGTCCAGTTCAATGATCGTGTCGCCTACGTTGTCGACCACGTAGGTATCTGCCGCTTCATTGCCAATCAGCGTGTCCGCACCTTGCCCGCCATCGAGGCGTGTCGGTGCCAACGTGTTCGACCCATTGAGCCGCATGGCAGAGGCGTCGATGATGTTGTCGAGCGCGTTGCCCGTGAACATGCGTTGCACGAACGCACCGCCTGATTGCCACGCAAAGGACAGCCACTGCGCGACCAGATTCTCCACGTTGACCGACAACGAATACGAGTACGTCGCCACGATCACCGTGTCCGTGCCTTCGTTCGCGGCTTCAACGACGGTCTCCAGATCGTCGCTGAAACGGTCTAGCGTCGAAGCGGCGCCCGTGTAGTAGATGTCGTCGCCTGCACCGCCGATAAGAATGTCGGACCCCGTCCCGCCACGCAGAACATTGTTCGCCGCATTGCCGGTGATGGTGTTGTTGAGGGTATTGCCGGTCCCGTCAATATTGAAGGTTCCGGTCAGCGTGAGGTTCTCGACGTCAGGGGCAAGCGTGTGATTGACACTGCTGTTGACGAGATCCGTGCCCGCGCCGCCCGAGACCGAGTCGCCCGCATGGTCGACCGTGAATGTGTCGTTGCCCGAAGTGCCGATCTGTGTGTCGATCGTACCCGTGACAACCTGCGCCATGCTGGTGATTGTGGAGAGATCCCAGACGGTGCCGTTCTCGAAGACGATCTGCTCGACGGCCCGATCTGAACTGGCGGCGAAGAAGCCATCCACGCGCAGTTGGGTCGTACCCCCATCGATGACAATCACCAGATCGTCGGCGGCTCCCGACGAGATGCTGGTGCGATAGAGCGTGACGTGGGTCGGCAAGATGCCCGTGCCCAGGAGGATTCGGTCGCTGCCCGCGGTATCGGTTAGTCGATCACCACCATCGCCTCGGCCAAACCGGAAGGTATCGTTGCCATCGGCTCCGGCGAGCACGTCGTTGCCCGACCCACCGGCGACATCGTCGTCGCCCGCGTCGCCGCGCACATCGTCGATGCCATCGCCTCCGCGCAGGATGTCATTGCCGGCGCCGCCCGAGAGCGTGTCGTTGCCACCCTGGCCATCGATCGTGTCTGGGCGAGCGAATCCGGTCACGGTGTCGCCGCCGACCGTCGTGGCGAGCAGCCGCGCATAGATTTCCGTTGGTGTCCACACCGTTCCGTCCGCAAACTCAATGCGATCGACCTCGTAGGTGGCGCCGACGGTGTAGTAGCGGATGGTCAAGGAGGCCGAGTCCGAGAATCGCAGGACCAGGTCGCTGGCATTTACTTCCACCTTGACGTCGGCGGGGGTGTAGCCTGCGCCAATGCGCAGAATGTCGGTCTCGGTTGCACCACCCCCCACGGTCGCAATCACCGTGTCATTGCCCTGATTGCGATCGAACAGGAATAGATCGTCGCCCGCGCCGCCGCCCAAGGTATCGTTGCCCGTACCGCCGTTGAGCTGATCATTGCCATCGCCGCCGCTCAGGACATCGTCACCGGCGTCGCCAAACAACAGGTCATTGCCGTTGTTGCCACTGATCGTATCGTTGCCGTTGCCGCCGCGAATCGTGTCATTCCCGTCCTGACCGCTCGCGGTATCGTTGCCGCCTCGGAGATCATACGAATCGTCCTCCGGCGTGCCGGTGATCGTCTCCGCGTTGTCGGTGAACACGACCGGGAACTGCGACACAGCGTCGGCGTACGTCCACTGGGCGCCATTGGCGAAGGTGATCAGGTCCACAGCATCGCCGCTGAAGTAGTTGCGCAGGGTGATCGTTCCGCCGCCACTGCCGTCCGGCAGCGGGGGTGTCACCAGGACCAGATCGTTGCCAATGCGCGAACCCTGCAGATCCGAGGCATTGAGGTCGGTGAACTGCAGTACATCGGTGCTGTTGGCTGAGCTATCGCGGTTCTCGATCGTGTCGGTGCCATCGCCGCGCGCGTAGCGATACGTGTCACTGCCGCTTTCGCCATACATCGTGTCATTGCCGAGCCCGCCAATGAGCACATCGTTGCCGACGCCACCCGTCAAGGTATCGTTGCCCGCCTGGCCGTCGAGTACGTTCGCGCGGCCGCTGCCGGTCAACACATTGTTGAGAGCATTGCCCGTAACATTGACGTCCTGATTCTCGATCTGTACGACGGCATTTTCGAGATTGTCTGCCAGCGTGTAATTGGACAGCACGTAGGCGGTGTCCGTACCTTCACCGGCCAGCTCAACCACCTGGTCACTGGCGCCGACCGTGTACGTGTCGTCACCCGCGCCGCCGAGAAGGGTATTGTTGCCCGAGTCACCGCTCAGATGATCGTTGCCGTTACCGCCGTTGAGAACATCGTCCCCGTCACCGCCGGAAATGCTGTCGTTGCCATCGCCGCCCTGGATGCGGTCGACAACGGAGCTGCCGCTGATTGTGTCGTTACCCGTCGTGCCTTGGTGATCAAAGCCTCGTTCCAGTAATTGGGCGTAGGTCAGCGAGGTGCCGTCCGCGAACTGGAACACGTCTATGGTGCGCGTGCCGACCGTGTCGAACGAGGAAAAGCGCGAGAGCTCGACGGTCTCGCCGTCCTCGCCAATCCTCACGATCACGCCGGACGGACCGTAGTCCAGGGTCAGGTCGGCCGCTGCAATGCCTTCTCCAAACCGAAGCACGTTGGAGGCGGCCTGGCCATTGATCACGCGATTACCGGTGTCAACAATACGGTCGTTGCCATCCCCGCCGTTGTAGACGTAGGTGTTATTGCCGCCCTGACCGGTGAGAATGTCATTGCCGGAACCGCCTGCCAGGGTTGCGCCGCCGCCGGTTGCCGTGAGGGTGTCGTTGCCCGAGCCACCCGCAATGTTGGCGTGTTCAATCGTCGTGCTCACCGCCACGGGGCCGGTGACAAAGCGATTGATGAACTCTGCCCGGGAGTAGGTCTCCCCGCCGACGGAGATCTGATCCACGCCATTGGAAATCATCCCCCCGACCAGCTGGACGAAGCTGGAAGCGCCGGTCCGAATGGTCAAATTCGCGGCGTCCAACGGCGACCACTCGACCGAGATCGCCGCCGAGCCCATAGCAAGAATAAGCGTGTTGGCGCCTTCCGTGTCGACCAGGAAGTCTTGGCCCTGGTTGGTGCCGATTCGATAGACGTCATCGCCCGCGCCGCCTTCGAGCAGGTCGTTGCCACGTCCGCCATCGAGCACGTCGTCGCCGCCGCCGCCGGTCAGCTGATCATCGCCATCGCCGCCATACAGCTGATCATCGCCATCGACTGCGCCACCATCGCCAAACAGGACGTCGTTGCCGGCGCCACCGCGGAGCTCATCATCGCCGCCAAATCCCAGCAACTGGTCATTGCCGTCGCCGCCGTCCAGGATGTCGGCCCCTTGATAGGCGGCATCAAGCCACGCATCGTCGCCCGCGAGGTAGTCGTCTCCGGCATCGCCGACGAGTCGGTCGTCCTTCGCCCCACCAAAGATCTGGTCGTTGCCCGCGCCCCCGTACAACGTGTCATCGCCACCGCTCGCGCCGCCGTCGGGTTGAGCCGATCGATCGTCGCCGACGATCACGTCCGCACCATCGCCGCCGTACATCTGATCTGAACCCGCTTGACCTATCAAATAGTCGTTGCCCATGCCGCCATCGACATAGTCCCGACCACCGCCGGCATAGATGACGTCATTGCCCTGGCCACCGTGAAGATCGTCATTGCCTTGATCGCTACTCGGCGCGAGACGAAGTTCCAAGGTCGAGCCCAGGCTATAGTCCACCGTTCGAAAGCCATTGGCGTCGGTGGTGTCGGTGAAGCTCAGCTCAACCGTGCCTGGAACGTACTGATACAGCGACGTGATGTCGCCCTGACGGAATTGTGAATCCGCGACGATCAGATCGTCTCCGCCACCGCCAAAAATACGGTCATCGCCGGCACCGCCGGCCAGGATGTCATTACCCACATCCCCAACCAAAAGGTCGTTCTGCGTGCCGCCGTCGAGATAGTCACCGACCTGCCCGGACCCTGCTTGGTTGAGATCGCGCTGCGCAATCTGCTCGTACGTGGCTTCATCCGCGGCGTAGAGCTTGTCATCGCCGATCTCGCCCAGGATCCGGTCGTGCCCCGCGCCACCAATCAAGACGTCGCGAGCATCGGCAGGCGACAAGTCGATCGCGGGAATGATCTGGGTTTGCCCGAAACTGTCGGTGACCACCAGGCGCCCTTCGCCGACGAGGCCATCGTCGCCGCCGTTGCCCTCGATCCGATCGCTTCCTGATCCGCCATAGATAAAGTTCGCGCCATCAGAGTCGCGAATCCAGTCATCGCCACCCAACGCATAGAGGCTGACGCCGGTCTCCCCAGGCTTCAGGGTCCAGTGGTCGTTCGTCCACCCTTCCCAATACAGGCGGTTCGACAGGAACACTGTCGAGCCTGGGCTGGCCGGTGGTTCGGGGCCGGTTCCGTCGTTGTTGTATCCACCCGCGTCGACCTGAGGTGGGGCGGTAGTGCCGACGTCATAGTCACCCGGGAGAAAGATCCCGAGAGCACCGCCGATGGTATTTGATGTGATGACAGAAGCAGACCGTGATGCAACGTCCGACGTCGCCGATACCGGCCCGGCCGAATGGTTGCTGTTCAAGAAATCGCGAATGGTGACAGACGTCGTCCCAATCGTGATCAGCAGGTCGGTGCGGACAGGGGTGGAATTGGGAATCTCGTAGACTGGAATGAGTCGATATTCAACTGGAAGGTCGGCGGCCGTCGACCTCCAAGTACAAGAGTCAAGTCGGGTCGACTGTCCCGGCGCTATGGGAATGTACTGCCCACCGTAAAATACCAGCAGCCGACCGATGCCATCGGTGTCCTCAATAACGTCACTGCCGCCATCAAGCGGATTGATGACGTAATCGTCCTGGCCAGCTCCGCCGAGGAGCAAGTCGTCTCCCGCCCCACCCGACAGTACATCATCGCCGCCGCCGCCGTAGAGAGTGTCCCTACCATCTCCGCCGTCCAGCTGATCGGCAGAAACTCCTCCGATTCCGTCCGCGTCATCGCCGACTAGTACGTCATCGCCAGTGCCACCCACCAACACGTCCTCGCCAGATCCGCCAACCAAATAGTCGTCCCCAGCGCCACCATTTAGAGTGTCGTTACCTGCGTCGCCAATCAGCACGTCCTTGCCGTCATAACCATTAATCGAATCGTCTCCATCTTGGCCAATAAGCAGGTCGTTTCTGTGCTCAAGTTGGAGGCCGGCAGGGTTTGGATTCCCTGCGATCACATATCCATTTCGCTGAATACCCTGGAGGGTCGATCCGCTGGGATCTGCCAGTTGGATATCGAGAGGGGAGATCTCTCCGGGATCAAGCGATGTATTGGTTGGATTCTGAATCTCAAAAACGTATTCATCCAGAATTCTATCGGCGGCCCAAGAGAGAGAAGCTTCCAGACGAAGATCAGACTCAGCAACTTCCGCGACAAAAGGAAGTGCATTCAGGCGGTCCCGCGCGAGTTCCAGGGTAGTCGACCCCGTGCGCCTTCCTCCACGAGAGTCCGCCCAAGTCTGCTCTTCAGAAAACATCTGCTGACGCCACGTGACGGTTCCCTGGCCAATTGTCTGGGCCATCACTCGATAGATCGACAGGGCCTCATCAAGATCGATATTCTCCGCCGTCGTTCCGGACTCGTATAGTCCGAAAATCTGACTCTCCGCATACCGCCTCGCTGCAATACCGCGACTGCGACTCGCTCCTCCATTCGAGCGAAATCGAATCTCGGACCATGCGAGCGCACGATCACCAGGCTTCAAGGCGCCTCTTAAACCGTCCTTGATGATGCCACCGCCTCCATTGTAAGTCATAGAAAGAAGTGCAATGCGCTCGCGAGACTCCGGGACAATCTGTCCAAAGTTCGACTCGCGGATTCCGAGAGCCGACAATTCACCGTCATAAATGGCTCTGAACTTCGGAAATAGGGCGACTGCCTCGGCTGCATCATTGAATGCGAATGAGGCTCTCGGGCGGGCAGAAGCGGTTGGATAGTACTGAACAATCACGGCGTTCAGATCTGAAAGAAGATCGCCATCGCCAACGGCGCCAATCTGATATGAGCCTTGAGCGACTGCTAGCAGAGCATCGAGAAAAGTGTCAGAGCTACCAGCGCGAACCGCGGCTGGATCAAAGCCAAATCCGATGACGACAATCTCCAAGTTTCTCCGGATTCTAATATTGTAGCCAATACCGATAGTTGGTATTCCCTCTGAATCGATGTAAGGCGCCGGTCTAATGCCCTCATTCGCCACAACAAAGTCTAGAACCGCCTGATTGTAAAGTGCGGTATTGACAGCCGCGTCGGTTTCACTAAAGAGCGTGTATCTGATTGGCATTTTGGCTGGTCCCTATCGAGATTCAGACTTCCCATCGTAAAGTCTGTTTGGCTCGCCCTCTGGCGTGACGACCGGTTCCCCGCTCCAGCATTCCGATCCGCCATGCTGCAAGCAGGATTGATACTGACGAATCTGGACAACCCTGTCTCTTGTCATCGATGCGCGGCAAAAGAACGCCTGCGTGTTCTTCCATGATCCTCCGCCTCCGTTTATGAAGCCTTCAAACTCGCATGTTGCGAGCATGTGATCCTTCCATTCCATCTGCGCCTTCACAAGCAGCGAGTTCAACTGCTCATCTCCGTATGCTGAACGCACAGAGTCGCGCAGCGACGAGAAGGCAGAGTCCATGTCACTCGTAAATGCCTCTAAAGCCTTCAGGGCACACTGACCCTGGCCTCCTGCATTGGTGTCCGAGCAAGGATCAGGCACATCCTGCTCATCTCCGCGGGAACCAGAAGGAGTCACTAGTTGTATGCAGACGAGAAATAGGGCCACTAGGAGCTTGACTGAACTTTGTCGACTCAAAAATGGTGACTGTGTGCAAGCGTTGGTGCTACGCCTGTGAGAGGATGCACTCATTTTGGTCTCCTGGTTGAACAGCGAATGATTGGTCACAGGGCGGCTAGGTCGACGGGCCGACAAGAGATATCGTTGCAGACATCAACGACCGGCCCGTCGCCAAAATACGCGCAAACAATTGAAGGGGTATCTATGGCAGACAAAGCAATACTCGTCTTTAGCCTGTGCTCGCCGACATCAATCTGAAGACTAGGCGCATCTCTGTAAGGCTCTCCATTGTCCACTCTCACTGCCTTTCCAAATCGGATCTCTGCACTAACCATGCCGCAGTCAAACTTGAGCGAAAGGCTTGTCCATCGACTGGAGACGCCGCTAAGTAGGATTAGGCCCGAAGCCTCAAGGGTCTCAAGTGCGGCGAATTGATCTGTCCCCGATCCATCATTCGGCCAATTAGTACGGCAGTGATCACAGGGTCGACGCGAAGATTGAAGCTGATGCCAATTGTCGGATTGTGGGCACGCAGCGCGTCTGCATTTGCAATGCCATCATCATAGATGACGAAATGTGGACTGCCGCCTGGCCCCTCTACGAAGCGGAGAATGTCGAAGCGGAGACGTTCGTAGTCATCGCGAGCTACGTCATGGAAAGTGAGCGGCATTTGTCCTCTCCGGAGGAAGTGATACCTAGTGCTATCGGCAGTCGACTGTGCGGGATGAACTCAGTTCCGCGCAAACGGAAGTGCCGTCTGGAACGCCGCAGCATTCCTGCCATCCCGCCCCCTTTGAGAACTTGAGTTCATAGGTCGCCCCAAAAGCATCCCATACAAAGCCAATCTCCTTCTTACAGAGCACCTTGCCACGATCTGAAATGGTGAGATTGCGTTGCTTAAACACAATTTCGAGTCTGTGAGTATCGATGACGCAATGCACCGTTGGATCCTTCTTCCAATGCCAAGGTGCAAAGTAGATCGTATCTCCTACGCGCTTCTTGCCATTCTTTATGACGTCTCTATAAGGCTCCAGATCCGACTCCTCGTTCCACGTTATGAAGGGACGGATGCTCAGTTCCGCGGTGCGCGTATCGCAGCGAATGGCGAGAAGTCGCTCGCCATAGTCAGCCCGCAATGTGACTGGAGAGCCGCAGGCCACTAGCAGGAAGCAGACAATAATTCGAGGCGCGATGAGATGAAGTCCTAGAGTCTTTCCACGATTCGAGGGCGCTACGAATTTCATTTCACCCTCCCAGATGGTTTGAAACCGACGAAGCAAAGGTAGGGAAGCAGGGCGTCACGCAATCTAGCCTCAAGCTGACGTGCGGCGTCGCCTGCAATCTGGCATTAGGTTTGGACACGCGCCGCAGTATCCGCAGGTACTGATCTGCCATCGAAAAGCGCGTGGGCACTGGTTGGTTAGTTCTACATACGACGTCCGCATAGTGCTGGTGATTTCGGCGCTTTTGGAAAGTCGATTCCTCATGTGATTTCGGCGAGTTGCGCAATCGATCGCTCCTGGCTTGTCTTGTCCACTGATCCAGCAACTCGCGTTTGGCCGACGCGCACGATCTGGTCAACATGAAGGCCTTTGGGGACATGGTGTGCAATGAAGAGAAGGGTAGTCGTGCCACGCAGCGCGTTGACCGTACGCGCCAGCGACTCTGCCGTGGCGGTGTCGAGCGCAGACGTGGCTTCATCAAATATCAGCACGCGCGGCTTCCGAAGCAGGGCGCGCGCGATGGCAATTCGCTGACGTTGTCCCCCAGAAAGACCAACGCCGTGTTCACCGATGATGGTCTGATAGCCGCGCGGTAGCTGCTCGATCGTGGTGTGAATCTCGGCGAGCTTGCAGCAGCGGACAATCTCGTCGAGATCAGCCTCAGGCGCTGCCAGTCGGAGGTTGTCGAAGATCGTGCCACTGAAGAGCACGGTTTCTTGGGGCACAACACCAAATCCTGCCCGTAACTCGTTGGCCGCCAGGAAGGCGATGTCGTGGCCGTCCAGACGGATGCGGCCTTCGTTCGGGCGCACAAATCCCAGCAAGAGCTTGGTCATGGTGCTCTTGCCAGATCCTGAAGCACCCGTCAGTACTGTGGTCTTGCCCGGCGGCAGGCTGAGCGAGAATTCGCGGTAGAGCCAGGGGTCGTCGGGGCCATACCGAAAGGCGATCTGTTCAATCTCAACGTGGGCTGGGCCCTGCGACGAGGCTCGCGACGGCTCGATGGCTTGTGGCTCGGTGGGGCAATCCATCAGGTCGCCCAGGCGCTTGATCGCGATCGATGTCTGCTGAAATTCCTGCCAGAGGCCGACCAGTCGCATCAACGGTTGTGTCATGCGACCGGCGAACATCTGGAAGGCGACGAGCATGCCGATCGTGAAACCCGCCGATTGCATGACGATCAGCGCGCCGACGACGAGGATCGTGAGTGTCATCGCTTGTTCGAGGCCGTTGGCCAGCACGCCGAACGAGTTCGAAACCTGGCGTGCCAGAAACGTTGACTTGAGATAATCGCCGAGCAGTTGACCGTACTGGCGATCGAGCGTCGGCTCCAATTGGAGGGACTTGACCGTCTCCATGGCCGCAACGTACTCGGTTGTGAACGCCTGGGTTCGCGCGCCACGCTGAAACTGTGCGTTCAGCCGCTCTCGAAGAATGGGAGTGGCGATGATGCTGACCGCGGCGATCGCTGCCGTGAAGCCCAGCGCGATCAGAGCCAGCGACCAGCTGTAGTAGAACATGATGGCCACGAAGATCAGCAGGAACGGCAGGTCCAGGACCAAGCTGATCGCGGCGCCAGTCAGGAATTCACGAATTGTCTCGACACCGTGCAGGCGCGCAATCAGGGTGCCGGTTGGTCGGTGTTCGAAGTAACGGGCAGGAAGTCTCAGCAGGTGGCTGAAGACTTGCGACCCCAATAGGGCATCGATGCGATTGCCGGTATGGAGAATCAAGTATTGGCGGACCCACGTCATGCCACTGTTGAACAGCAGAAAAACCGCCATGGCCACGCCGACGACCACCAGGGTGCTGATCGTGTGGTGAACCAGGACCTTGTCGATGACCACTTGCGTGAGTAAGGGGGTCCCCAGGCCCACGAGTTGAATGGCCAGCGAGGCCAGCAACACATCGCGCCAGATGCTGCGGTGACGAGCCAGGTGGGGTAGCAGGGTGCGGATCCCGAACGTGGCGGGTGGCGCGGCCGGCTCGCCAGGGGCGTCGCCGCCCGTCGATGTCGACGGCGTACGCGGCCGAACGAGCCAGTACTGGGACGTCTTCAGCCCAGCAAGTGCCTGCGGCGTGAGTACCTCGGGTTCGCGTTGACCCGGCTTGAAGACGGCAAACGTATTGTCCGCCTTGGCAATGAGAATCACCGGCTCACAGTGCGCCGGTGCGAGATCGTCATCGACGGTGGGACTCGCCGGTGCGACGCGTCGCCATCCGATGGTAGGAAGCTGCCGGGAAAGTCGCGCAGTCCCGTCGCGCTCGGTCGGCGCAACACGCGCTTCGATTCGAAACTCGCGCAGCGCGGCGGCGACGTCGGCCAATCGATGAGGAGAAGGGAAGCGCGAACCCACCAACGTGGCATCAAATGCCAAGCCGCTGAGACGGGCAAGGCTTCCGATCACCCACAAGAAGTCCTCGCGAGAGAGCGGCGCATCCATCAATGCGTCAACCCGCCGCGGGCGTCGAGAGAGCACCTCAAGCACGCGACGAAGGATCACGCGCACTTCCCTTTAGCGTAGGGATTACACGCGCCAGCGTGCTGGTTATCTCGCCACGAGGTGATTTTGCCTGACAGCAATCGGCAATTCGCCGATTGCGACACGTACTGCGCTATGGCGCAGCGAAAGGGGGGGAACACACACATCCGCAAGTCCTTTGCAAGGCGTACCGCATCCACCAGCACCTTCCTGACCACCTTGGAATACCAAGACGGCAAGAGAGTTCCGATCACGCCACTCCTGCGACCAGCCAGTTCCCCCGAACAACTGGATCACAGGCCCTCCGCTCGATCACAACTGCCTCGTTCGGGGGTGGTCGCAACCTACGCCAGTTGTTTGACGCTTGCAAGCGATTCAACTTGGTAATCGACGATCGGCGTCAAAATCATCATTTCGCCATTCCTAGTGTGTCGCTCCGCCTGCTTCCACCGACCGCAGCCAGTCCTCCGGAACGTCGCGCATCGTCAGTGACTTTGGTTTCCATGCGCGGTCCGGTTCTTCCGCAATGCCTGCTGTTGCGTTCAACGAGCGACAAGCGCCCAGGAGATCGCCGCTCAGCGATCGGCTGTAGAACATCGTCCACCGATCGCCCGAGACCGTGCCGTGAAGCTGGGGCATGCATTGCTCATACAGCCACAGGAAGTTCCGCGTGCGCGCACGCATGGCGAGCAATTCCTCCGGTGTCTCTGGAATGAGCATGACCGCGTAATAAGGAATATGAGCAAGACCCGGCGGGAAGGAATCCTGTGTCGCGAGTCGCCAGAAGTGTCGGCAGCTCTTCACGACGCGCTCCTGGTCAGGACCGTTGGAGTTGAGCAGGGAGCCTGAAGCGCCGGGAACACACGCTTTCGCCACCGTGTCCAGCTCAAGCTGATAGGCCACCAGCAAGGCTTCATGGAGTCCAAGCCACCACGTCTTCTGTTCGGTCTGCGGATCCGTGTTGGGTCTAGGTGTCGTGGGAAACGCGTCACGTGCGCGCGCCGCCAGCCGCGTCTCGGCCGCGAGCACGCGGTTGATGTCGTAGCGGACGTGCGTCGCCGCGGCCATGGCATCGAGTGCCTTGCTCACGCCCGCGTTGTCCTTGTCCGCTATGGCTTGGTGCAAGGCACCGGCCGCGGGAGCGCCGTTGCCCGCGTCGACGGCTTGGAGTCGCGCCAGTATGGCGGCGCGATCGCAGTAGTCCGCGCCTGGAGCGCAAATGCGCCACAATCGCACCAGCGCAGTGGCGTCTCCGCTGGCGATGATGCGTTGGACAAGCGCGCGTGCCTGCGCGGAAACACTGCGGTCGCCCGGCGGCGCCGATCCGGGCTGTGCAGGGGCGCCGGCCGCCATTCTCTCTCTGGTCTTGAGAATTCGTGCATGACGGACGCCGACCGTCCATTCGACGGGGTCGTCGCTCGCCGCTGCCAGGGTCAGAATCTCCATGGATCGCGGTGTCAGCACGGCTGCTTCGGCAATGAAAGGCGCAGGCGTCTGAGAGTCGCCTGGCAGTTGTGCCTGCGGAGTGCTTGTTGGTGCCGCGAGAAAGGCGGCGAAAAGCGCGTTTGCGACGATCGGCAGAAGCATCGTGACCTCCAATGTCGGATCAGATTCCGTGCGCTGCAGTGTCGACCCGTGGACTACCCGAGGCAAAGAGTCGAGCGGCCGGCTCAGATCACGATACCAGCGATATCACGTCGTGAGGCGCGACGTCTTGGCGCACGCGATGTTCGTATCGACACGGCGCTATGAGACGCAACGCTGCAACTGGCGCACACGTGACTATTCTGCTGGAGTCTGCTCAACCGCTGCCTTTTGGTGCATTCGTGGCTGCCGGAAGATGGCGATGGACCGTGTCGTAGGCTCGGAACACGAGATCGGCGGGATACTGCTCAGGTTGCCTCCCGATGGAAATCGCCATCAAGGCGCGATGCGCCTGGGTTAGCAACTCTCGGGCAATGTCTTGGCTTTCTTGCGGCAGTCCGTAGCTCGGAAGCTTGGCGATCGTGGAACTGATCTCGGAGCGCGCTTCGCTGGTGTAGTCAGAGCCAATGCAGCTCAGAATGTAGACAACGTCGTGACAGAACGTATGCGGCATCGGCGCAATCTCCCCTCGATCGATTCGGCGGCGTCATGGCGGACGCAGCTTCCCAAGGCCAGCGTAGTGAGACCGAAATCGCCCAGCAATAGGGACATCGCGCTGATTCGCGTGTTCGTCGAAGTTGCATTCCGATTTATGAGGTGCGTTCAGGGCTACATCAAACGGTGATTTCGAGGGGCGATACGATCAGCCCCAAAACTCACTCTTTCGCCGCGGCTTCGCGCCGGTTGGTGTCAGCATCTTCGGCTTCTCCGTCTCCGGCGCGATGGTCTGCTTCAAGTACTCGCCGAGCGACTGATACGCGGGCTTGATTAACGCGATGAGCGCCAGCGCGTAGACGTTGAGATCCAATGCCTCATTGCGCCGGTGCCCTTGCAGGACCCAGGCCCGCGTGGGCCGCCCCTTGCGGTAGGCGGTGATCACGCGCTCGGCACAGAGCTCGTCGAAGTAGGTGTCGGGGTAGGTGGCGGGGAAGTGCAGATAGCCTTCGCCCGGCGCCGTGATGCGCAACCGCGAGTGGTGCAGCAGGTCTTTGCCGGCATCGACCCCGACCATCCACAGGCGGATGTACTGGCCGCGCACCTTCTCGCCCATCTTGATCAAGGGGCGGCCTTCGCCGCCGATGCCCTTGAGGGCGAAGGCGCGTCCGCGATGGCGTCGGGCCCAGGCATAGACGTGCGAGGTGTAGTGACCGCCGGAGTCGATGCCGGCGGCCTGCACCGTGAGCACGGCCCCGTCGAGGCGTCGGAACTGCCGCCCCATTTGCTGATCGAGGCGCTGCCACAATTCCGCGCCGCCCGGATCGCCCACCAGGGTGGTGTATTCGATGCCCCACGATTCCTCACCTGCGCCAAAGGCCTTGAACTCGAGCTGGAGCCGATCGTCTTGAACGTCGACGAGCAGCAGCACGACGACGGCGGAGTCCGGAAGCTGGGTGTATGGTTCTCGCCGCACCCGAATCGCATCCGCGTCGGTGCCCTTGGCCGCATCCGGGTCGTTCCAGGTCTCGCCGAGCGTCGTGTTGACGAAGACCTTCAGTCGCTCGGGCACGGCCTTGGCTTTGAGGAACTGGCGCACCAGCGCGATCCATCGGCGCCAGGGCGAGTAGAGCTCGCTCAGGTGGAAGCCCGCCGCGCCCGTGAACGGCGCCTGCGCGATCCACTGACCATTCGCCAGCATGCTGTGCTTGTGATGCTCGTCGATGACGGCACCGCAGTGCGGACAACTGATCCAGGCGCGCTGCACCGCCTCGTCCCAGTGCATGTGCGCCCAGGTGAGTGGGGCAAGCGCATGGCAGAAGGGGCAGGGCAGGTGGTACTGGCGTTGATCGCTGTCCCGGTACTCGGCCTCGATGCGCGAGTGGCCGGTGATCGTCGGCGTCGACACGATGAAGATCTTGCGTCGCACGAAGGTGCGCGTCCGGGCTTCGGCCAAGGCCAGGGCGTCGCCCTCACCATCGACGTCCGGGGGATAGCCGTCGACCTCGTCGAGGAACAGATACCGCACCGGCATGGAACGCAGGCCCACCGCGCTGTTCGCACCGGTGATGACCAGAACGCCGCCGCGGAACTCCTTGGTGAGCAGCGTATTGTGGGCATCCCGTGAGCGCGACGGCGCCACGCGCTCGCGCAGCACCGGCGTATCGAGGATCAGCGGCTCGATGCGCTGCTTGGAGGTGCGCTTGGCCAGTTCCACCGTCGGCACCACGGCCATCATGGGACCTGGGGCGTGGTGGATGACATAGCCGATCCAGCAGTTGCCGCACTCGGAGCCGCCGATCTGAGCGCCCTTCATGAAGACCACGCGCTCCACCGGCGAGTGGGGCGACAGGCAATCCATGATGGCGCGCAGGTACGGCGTGCGGGCTGTGCGCCAGCGACCGGGCTCCGCCGCCGCCTTGGGCGACAGCATGCGGTACTGATCCGCCCAGGCCGACACCGTGAGCAGCGGCTCGGGGCGCAGGCCCTCGCACCAGGCTTGGGTGATCTCGGCGTCGCTGTCGAGGTCAAAGGTCACAGCCGCACCTGCACCGAGCCGAGCTCGTCGAGGTGGGCGCGCACTTCACGGTCGAGCGCCAGGTGCAGGGTGTGTGGATCGACCTGGAGTTCGGCGGCGAGCGCCAGCGCAATGCGGGTCGGCCAGTTGAGCCAGGCATCGCGCTCGGCACGGGCCAGCTGAAAGACCTGGGCCAGGGTCTTCGCGCGATCGACGAGTTCGCCCTTGAGGCGGGCGAGTCGGATCTTGTGGGTCTGGGCCTTCAACACTTCATTGGCGGTGCGGGCTTGCAGGAACGTCGTGCCACCGGCCTGTGTCTCGTGCAGCGTCTCGCGCACGGCCTGCACGGCAGCCGAGGGCACGGCTTTGCCCGCCGCCTCGCGCGACGCAGCGTCGTGTCCGGAGGGAGATCGCGTCCCCGCCGTCCCGGTGTGTTGTTGTTGTGGGTTCGACGTGACTCGCGGCGCGGAGTTGCGCGGCCACTGGGCGTTGGCGGTCTGCGGGTCAATGGACCCGTCGGCCCGAGGTGTGATGCGTCCCGTGCGGATGGCTTTGCGGACGGCCGCTTCGGAGACACCGCGCTCGCGCGCATAGGCACGAATCGACAGGCTCATGCGCGCTCCGATCGAACAGCCGGCGATCCATGACTTCGGCGCACCGTCAAGCAAAGAAGATCGTGTATTCCTGCGCGAATCACGTTGATTGTCCGCGCGAATGAAGCGTTCATGGCCTCACCATCACCGGAGGGCACCATGAACACCAGCGACCTGATTGATCTGCTCCGCCGCCAGCGCGGCACGATGCCGCAGCTGAGCCATGCCGATGACTGGCAGCGACTGGCCTTGCGCGAGCAGGAGCGGCGCGCGACGAACCTCGTGCAACTGCTCGATGACGAGACCCTGGCGGCGATCGCCGAGGGCCGATTGGATCCCAAGGCCACGATGGAGGGCTGAGCATGGACACGATCATCAACCAGATCGCCCGCAACATCCTGCGCATCGACTCGCTCCAGCCGCGCCACAGCGACCGCGACGACTTCCACGAGGTCCACGTCGAATCGTTGCGCGAGGCGCTCGAAGCGGCATACCGCGCCGGCCTTGACGCGGCGACGGTGTCGCCATGAACAGCGTCCTGCAACCCATCGCCCACACCCACCGCGGCATCGCCATCGTTGATGCGCAGATCCCGCGGCTGCGTGCCGTCGGAGGAATAGTGTTCCCCACTGATCGGGTCCACACGAATCATGTCGATGCCTTGCGCGCGGCGCAGATCGCCGCGCACCGCGCGGGCGAAGCCGCCACGGAGATCACGCCATGACGCTCACTACCAGCCAACTCGCGGTCCTCACCGCGGCCTGCGGCGCCCCCGACGGCCGACTCACCGCGCTTCCCGAGACGCTCAAGCTGCCCGGTGGCGCCAGGGCCAAGGTCCTCGGCGCGCTGGTGCAGCGCGGCCTGCTCAAGGCCACAAAGGACGCCCACGTCATCACGGCCGCAGGACGCCGCGCGCTGGGCGAGACCGCCCCGCGTGCGATGCGCGAGGGCACCAAGCAAGCCACCGTCATCGCGCTCCTGCAGCGTCGCAGCGGCGCGACGATCGCGCAGTTGTGCGAGGCCACAGGCTGGCAGGCACACACGGTGCGCGGCACCTTGTCGGGGGCGTTGAAGAAGCGCTTGGGCATGACCCTGACGTCCGAGAAGACGACGGGCGCGCGGGTCTACCGTCTGGGCTGATGCCTCACGGGGTGGCATCGAAGGCCACCCCGTCCACCCGCACGGCGCGCCGGCCGGTGAAGTCCTGCCAGCGCCGCACGATCACATCGACGTACTTTGGATCGAGCTCGATCACGCGGGCCTGTCGTCCCGTGGTCTCGCAAGCCATCACGGTGCTGCCAGAACCCGCAAAGGGATCGAGCACGAGGTCCCGGCTCTTGCTGCTGTTCCGAATCGCCCGCTCGACGAGTTCCACCGGCTTCATCGTCGGATGCAGGTCGTTGCGTTGCGGCTTCTTGATCTGCCACACGTCGCCCTGGTCGCGATCACCGCACCAGTAGCGGTCGTTGCCATCGCGCCAGCCGTAGAGCAGGGGCTCGTACTGGCGCTGATAGTCCGATCGCCCCAGCGTGAACGTGTGCTTTGCCCAAATGATGAAGGTTGACCACCTGCCACCCGCAGCGCGGAAGGCCGCTTGCAGCGTGTCGAGCTCAGACGAGGACATGGCGACGTAGAGGGCGCCCTTGGTCACGTCGAGCATCGCGGCCAAGGCTGACTGCAGGAACGCCCCAAACCCCTCGCCGAGATCGTCGTTGAGAATCGGGCGGTGCTTGCCGCGCAGCTTGTCCTTCGCGGTGTTGGCGTAGTCGACGTTGTAGGGCGGGTCGGTAAACACCATGTCGGCCAGCGAGTCACCGAGCAGTGCCTGATAGGCCGCCGGATCCGTGGCATCGCCGCACAGCACGCGGTGATCGCCCAGCACCCACAGATCGCCGGGTTGCGAGATCACCTCGGGTCGAACCTCCGGCGCGGCGTCCGGGTCGGCGCCAGAAGACACCTCGTCGTCGAGCCAAGTCGTCAGGTCATCGGGATCAAAGCCCAGCAGATCGAGATCGAAGCCGTCGGCGTTCAAGGCGCGCAGTTCCGCGGCGAGCAAGGCTTCGTCCCAACCCGCGTTCGCCGCGAGCTGGTTGTCGGCCAAGGTCAGGGCGCGTCGCTGCACGTCGGTCAAATACGGCAGACGGATGATCGGCACCTCGCGCAGTCCCAACTGCCGCGCGGCCATCAGGCGGCCGTGGCCGGCGATGATCAAGCCATCCCGATCGGTGAGGATGGGATTGGTAAATCCAAACTCGGCAATCGAGGCGGCGATCTGCGCCACCTGCTCGTCGGAGTGCGTCCGCGCATTGTTCCGGTACGGCGTCACCTGGTCGACTGGCACGGTCTCGATGGCGGGTGTCATGAGAACCTCGATGGGGCGATGGCAACGGGAACCAACCTCGACTGCGTACCGCGTGCGTACCTCCGAAGCCCAGCGCATCCAGGTACGCACTGAGATAACTGCCAAACACCGCGCCGTTGCTGCTTCCGTGCTCGTAATGCCTGCGAACTGCGAACCTGATTTTTGTTCCTGTCGGTGGCGAGGTCCTGCGGTTCGCAGCCCCGCATGGAAACCCGCCAGGGAGGACCCGTGAAAGGCTCTGGGGGCGAGGCGATCAGCGTGGCGCGACGGGCATGGCGTCGTGCGTTGGGTGTGCAGCGAGAGAGCTACGCGATCGTTCGGTGCGTCCTTCTGGGCGACGCGGTGAAGTTACGCAGCTGCTGATGGACGTGCAATCGGGAGGATCACGCGCACGGTCTCGCGCGCATGCGAGGCGTTACTCATGCGTGTGAGCGGTTGCTCATTCGTTCCAGATAAGTGGTAGTAGCATTCGACAAGCGGTGTATCCGGACCGGTAATGCGCCGATCCGGCCGCCCACCATGCGACGTTGGTGCAACACAAAAGGACTTGTATGCCGAGTGCGCGCACCCGTCTCGAAACTGAACCCTTCCGTATCGGCGGCCGAGTCGTGATCGCCAGCCTGACAATCAGCGCTGATGGCGCTTGGTGCGAAATCACGCTGCGACTGCTTGAGCCCACTCAGATGGTGCAGTGCCCTCCTGGTCTGCACGGCGTCGCTTTCCTGAGTCGACAGGCCATCAGAAACGAGATTCTGACTCGACTCAGTGCCCACGCGGGCATGCTCGATGGTGCCAACAATGTTCTTCCCGGCGACCAGATCGCCTTCGAGGGATTGGTCGAGGCGATTGATCGTCACATTGGCGAGTTGGTGCGGATGACGGCGTCCGATTCCTCGGATCGCTAAGCCAAACGGTCGGTCGGGTAACTGACCGCGCAGGCGATCCGAGCGTGGTCTGACAGATCTGACAGATTTGTCGGATTCTCCATAACTCTCTGCGCGTGCGTGCGCGCGGAAGGTCTATGGAAAATGCGAAAAATCCGACAAACTAACGGCCGTAGACACGCGCCACCCCTGCCCAGTGCACTGACAGTGAAGGCGGTGGCCCCGCCCTGAGCCAAGCGCATTCTCAAGCAACGGGCTAGCGCTCGCAGATGATGCCTCGACCTTGAACACCCGCGATGCAGTCCACCCAGACTGCGGCCGCGCCGCTATGGCGGACAAGGAGGTTGAAGCGATCCGCTATTCGCGCAAACCTGGCAGCAACCGACCCTTTCACTTACAGACGATTCCAGCTGCCGCGTCCACAGCCACAAGTAACACATAGAGATCACCCATCCACACTCGGGTGCACGCGGGACTACGTGACAACCGACGGCAGCCTCAAGCTATCAAAATGGAATAGAAGCGGGTGTCGGTCCACTGACGTGAGCAGCAAGTAGAACGCGCCTCCTATGTCCCCGCACGAGGATTCCGGCGATAGTTCGGTTGAACCGGATTGCGCAGAGCCTCAGAAGCTCGAACGAAAGCCATGTGATTCTCCCAAACCGTCACGGGTAGCGATAGCAAACCACTCTTCTTCAAGCACGATTCCGCGGATCCGCGATGAATGCTCGACGAGACACAGTACGACCAAACAACGCCATCGAATCCAATTTTGTAGAGACGGTGATAACCAAGCTTTTCGAGCCATGGGGCAGTTACAAATCGCCGGTCTAGCTCCCCTCGCGCATTGATGACGGCCTGTCCAACAATCGGATATTGCTCAGGTTCCCCTGGGTCTCCCGCCAGGATCATTTGTCGCAGTGCGTTCTCGTGCTTGCCGAGGCTGACAGCGGAAAACGTCCCGCCAGAAGCGACGCTCGTCCGAAAGAGAATCGAAAGATGGAAGAGCTTTAGCGCCTTGTAATCAACGGAGACTCGGATTACGTCGCCACGGAAGGCTCGGGCAGGCAGCAAGTTCCGATGCGTCCACTGATTCTGAAACGGGATTTCGATATCTTCGTTCAAAGTCCTCTCACATCCGGCGCACAGCAAGTGTTCTCGGAGCCCCTTCTGCTCTGGCTTCCAACCTTTTGATCCGGTGCCGCTGATCGCCATGAGCTGACGCCGATCGTTATAGAGCTCGGCGTAAAGGAACTCCGGCACGATATGGGACTCACAGAGCTTCGCTTCGTTAAGGCACAGTGCGCATGTCGACATGATGGCCACAAATTACACGATTGCGAGACTTGGCGCTGCCACGCCCTTCAGCGTCCACCTCGGAGGTGGCGCCTTTGTTTGGGTCACGAATCGGCTTGGATTGGCCCAGTCAGGTCTGGCTTCGGAGTCGGCTCCGCCGATGACCGCTGCCGGCGAGGCGTATTCATCCGAGTCAGGATGATCTCGCGGGGGTGCAGTAGGCCGCTCACTTTTGAGCATGTTGGGAGCTCGAAGGGATGACTTTCGCCTCCCTTCGACGACTCGATCCGGCATGCCAACATCCGAATCATCGGCGTTGCGGGGCGACCCGGTGCCACATGGATAGCGCACGTGTTGTTACCCGAGGAACTTCGTGCACCTCGAAGGGCCACCGCGCAAGAAATTTGGTGGCGCGTCCGGCGGTTCCGAGCCCGTCGCGCCGGCCGGTACCAGCGTGCAGCGATCGACGTCCGTCGGGGTTCTGCCCTCCCTGCTTCGCCGTGCATTCCGGCCCCGCCAGCAGGCGGTAAGCACCAAGAATTCCCATTTTCGCGCACGTTTCCCGAAAAATCTTGCGCCAAATTGCGCTGAAACCCCTGTTCTTCGAACTGATGGACCCACCACTGGGGGTTATGGACATGCCTGGTCAAGCGTGGACACACATGGAAGCCCCTGGAAGTGGCGATTTCACACCAGACCGTGGATGTGTCGCTTCGGCATTACCTCGCCAATTTGACGTTCCCGGCGTTGAGTAACTGCGGCGAGTTCCTTGAGCGCGGAGAGGTTTCCTGGTGTAAGGGCGATTACCCTCGGCGTCAGTACCGCGCGAATGCAAGGCCTCCCGTAGGACAAGGCGAGGTAGATCCCGCTCCCATATCGGTCGGGTCGATCCCTGATTCCAGAGCCGAATTCAGTCTTCTGCCACTTCCTCGTCTTGACCGCGAGCGCAGTGGCCTTACGTGACAAGCTGGCTGAGACTTGAAGATTGATGTTGAGGTATTCGCGAATCGCTTTCCCTGAAACCCAGATTGGGTAGGTTTCCCGGCTATCGGAGACGGCGATGACAGGCATCAAGAAGCGACGTCTGATCAAGTAGTTGATCGCGGCCTGAATGCGCGGCTTCTCATCAGGCGACCCAAACAGATTTGTTGCCGTACGGTCTGAAATTTGCCAGTTGGGAGGGCGCCGCAATTGGCCGCACCACAACTCCATGGCGCCAAACGTATCGACCTTCCCTAGAGTAGCCTTTGACCCGCGGGGTCGCCCAATCACCGCGCCTTCGAGGGTCAGCTCAATCGAGGCGAGCTGCTCCGGCGGCACTCCGCACCAGTCCGCGTAGCTGACATGGCTATATACGTGGGCCAGCACCAACAAGGCATCTCGTCGCGTCGTCTCAGGCCCAGTAACTTCGGTTGCCCGGCAAATGATCTTTAGGCGGTCGTCGATCAAGGGCCCTGGAAAGTAGGCAACACTCCCTGGCCAGTCGACGATTTCATGGATGGAAGCGTTGAGCCTTTTGGCGCTCGTCGGCACAAGGAAGCGAGAGTCTCCTTGATGAGCGGGATCCAGTCCTAGAAGCTTTCTCAGCAGTGCCTTCGCGCGATAGTTCGATACGCCGAGCCGCTTCTCGATGCACTGGGCACCAGCGGCGGTCACCTGCCGATCGCCGTACGCATGGTTCACTAGGACGATGTAGGCTCCCAGCAACTCGGGTCCGTACTCTTTCAGTGTCAGCGCCTTGGCGGCGTCAAGGCTTACCTTGCAGTACCCCACCATTCTTTGCTCCTTCCGCGTTGCACGCGACAGACTCCGACGCCCGCCGAACCTTGCACAAAGGGAACGCATTGAGAGTGCGCGGGAGGCTCGCCGATATGTAAGAATTTGCTGAATGTCGTGTCAGGAAATTGCCGACATTTGACGCTGCATCCGGGGAGCTACTCCCCGGATGCAGTATCAAAGTTGGAGCTCGATTAGGCCGGTGGGCTAAGCGCCCTATGCCGCTTCATGTGCCGCTTTCGAGGTGCTCTCTCGGAGCGACTTGCGCTCGTAGGCTTCGATGTCCTGCAAGCGATAGACGACCTTGCCGGGGAGCCGGATATAGGTTGGTCCTATACCTTGCACCCGCCAGCGTTCGATGGTCTTGGGAGACAGACCCCAGCGATCCGCGACTTGCTGTTGCGATAAGCGAACGTCATTCACGCCGATATCCTCAATGCGTCGTGTCTGCCCCGTCCGATCGCCTGCCTCATGCAAGGCGTCGGACGACGACAGGCGACTGGCCTGTAAGGTGAGACCCGAATACCGGCGTCGCGAAGGCGGATGCCTCGTTGAAGGCGGTGCTGTGCCGGCGTCCTGCCGGTCACGTAGTCACGGGAAGCGGGCCTCGCGTTTACGCGCGAACGTGGCGAGTTGGTGTGAAGTCGTCTTTTTGGAGAGTTTTGGATTGTTTGCGCGAAGGGCTGCAAGTTACACATTTCGTTTCATAAGCACAAGCAGCTTTCCGCACTCCGAATACCTTATCGATCAGTCACCTATAGCGACGTGCTTGTAAGCCTCGATGTGTCTCTGCCAGTGCGAGCTTCATCGACGCTATCTTGCTTGCTCACGGACATCTCTGACGCAGATCGCCCAACCGGAATGCCTTAGGCTCGGGCGAGGGTGGATGGGCATGATTGCGGAGCCTTGCTGACTCTTGCGAGCGAATGAGCTGCTCGCTTCTCGATGCGGCGATGACATTCGATACATGCCTGTCCGACTCTGAGCAGATTCCCCGACGTTGCTCTCTCAGCAGGACTGCCGAAGAGAGTGTCTCTGTGCAGAAGCACTTAGCCAAGCTCATCCGACCCCGGGCTGCTTGGCAATTACGCCGCGATGGCGGGCACTGAACAGCGCGGCTAAGCGCGTTCCGTCTTCGCGCCAAGAAGGTGAGCTTGTGTCGTTTCGGTCCGCAGTCAATCCTGCTCCCCGAAGTGTGCGTTGCCAGGACGCAAGTTGGTTCGTACTCGGCATGGAAATAGGAACCACGCGCACCAGTGTGAACTCGCGAACAGAGCGTGGATAGGGAGTCCACGCAGTTTGGTCTCTGGTCTCATGGAGCCGGTCGATTCACCTCGGCAAGAAGCCAGGGATCTCTTCCTCTAAGGGGTCACCCATGCGAATTGTTCTTGTCGCACTTCTCATCGCTGTCAATGCACTCCTCTCTTCTGCGAGCGCGCAAGTCTACCTGCGCCCGCCGGAGGACGGGTTTTGGTGGAACCCTGCGGAAAGCGGTCGGGGCTGGAACTTTGAGACAGAGAACGATCTTGTTGCGGTCGTGCACTACACCTACGACACCGCCGGGCGGAGCGTCTTCTTGACGAGCGTCGGCCAATGGAACCCCAGCAACAGAACTCTCACAACGACACTGAATGCGTTCGAGGGCGGGCAGTGTATTGGCTGCGGCTATGTGGCGCCGCGCTCCAGCGACCTGGGTACTGTCCGATTCGAATTCCTCAACGAGACAGTCGGCCGCGTTATCTATCCGAACGGCACGGTTGTACCGATCGAGCGCTTTAGATTCTTCTGGCCGACACCGCAGGAACTCGCGAAGGGCGTGTGGAATGTCCTCTGGATTGGGTCTAGCGGGCTCATCTTTGGTGCGTTTCCGTACCTTGATGCGACCAGCGTAAGCGGGAACACGGTCGGGCATCTTCTCTATGGGGGAGGCAGGCCCGTTGTTGTTGGACCGTCAACTGCCTTGCCAGGACTAACCCTGGGCGTCGTCGACGCAACGACGAGTTTCTACGACTACTACATCTTCGTTCTGGGTGCCAACAAGTGGTCGGGATTCGCGTGCACACGGTTGAAGACTGATCCGCCACCGGCATCTCTCAGTCAATGCACGGGCCTGTTGAGCGCGGGTCGCGAGTACGGACTCCGTGGTGCCCAGATCCTTTTCGGGCCATCGGCGATTCCTGAAGAGGTGGCGAAGTCCGCAAACGATCTTGCTGAGCGGGCTCGTACGCTTGAGGTCTCATCGCCGATAACCAAGCGGCAAGGTCGCATGACGGAGGCGGAGTTGGTCGCGGACCCGTCGGTCGATCTGTCGAAGGATCTTCTCTCCCTCAGGGCAATACTCGAACGCCGCTAGAGCTGGCGCCCCTCAGGTGGACGCCAGGCTTGACCCGTGGATCAGGCGTTAATCGGCTACGGACTTCCGCAAGGAAGGCCCGGGCCCCCGGCGGCCGCTCGCGACGATGCCGCGCCTGATTGCACTGCCAGCACGCGGCGACGATATTGTCGCGAACGTCTCGCCCGCCATCTTGGCGGGCGACGAGGTGCTCCGCAGTCGACCGATTCAATGGTGTTCGCTGATTGACTGGGAGCCATTGGTTGGTGGTGTTGGGTTCCCACATCAGGCAATCGCAGTAGTAGCAATGGCCGCCCTGTCGCAAGAATGCGGCGCGGCGAAATCGTAGAAGCTTGTGCAAGAGAGCACCCCGGGCATGAGGAGTTGATCCAGGAGCCCCGAGTGGGGACAACCAGGGACCAAGCGCCCAGAGGTGCGACATGATCATAGGGCACGGCAGGCGCCGTGCTTCGACCGCAAATCGCGAGTCGTCTTTCGACATGATGCAGTGACAGGCGACAGTCTTCAAGTCGATGCCGATGCTCCGCCGGAATCAGGCAGCCAGCAACACCGATACCTTGCGCTTACCGATGCCTCTCAGTTCCTTGAGCTTCTCCACCTGCGCCGCACGCGGTCTTCCCTTCTTGGCTTCCCAATTGTAGATCGTCTGCCCGGTGACCCCGACGAGCTTGCCCAGATCGGCCGCGGATAGGCCCAAGCGTTTGCGCATCGACACGAGTCCCTTCGCGACAAAGCGACCCTTGGGCGGCTCAGCATTCGCAGTGAAGCGCGCCTTGGCCTTCGCCTGGCGCGCGAGCATGGCGAGGCCCTTCTCCAGCGCGGCAATCTGTCGGCGCAATGCCGCGATGTGTTTGCGATGCTGGGCCTGCAGCCGCTTGCTTTGTGCCAGGGACGCGCGAAGTTCTCGGCGGGCGAGGCGGGTGATTTCAATCTTCAGCAACGCAGCAAGGTTGGGCATTTGCGGATTCTCCATGACGAAGGTATTCGACACGGTAGCGCAAGTGGTGACGCGTTGTTGCTGATGCTCCCAGCATTATTCCGAGCCATCGTTTTGCACGAGCCCTCACGCGCACGCAACTTCGGGATAGCCGCGCTGCTTTCACAACTCGACACTGTGCCCCATGGTTTTCATCAACGGAGCACACGATGCCGATTGAACCCACGGCGACGTCCCACGCGTCGATTGCCGATCTCCCGCCCGCGGTGATTCGTGCCGAGATTGCGATGATCGTGGCCCAGGGGCTCGTGCGCCTGCGGCTGCGCCCCAAGGACAACTTCTGTCCTGAGAGCGCGGTTGGACTTGGCTTCCTGGCCCCGCAGAGCGTTCATGGCGACCCCACTGACGGAAGTCCAGAGGCCCCATGACCGCTCCCTCCCGCCTGGCCGCCCAGATTGCGCGGCTTCCCTCGCTACCCTGGGTTGACCTCAAGGCCGAGTACCACCGCCTGTTTGGCCAGGATCCCCCGGTGCCCCACCGGCGCTTTGTCGAACGGCGCGTGGCCTACAAGCTTCAAGAAGTCGCCTATCGACAGATCAACCCGGACCTGCTCGACCGCAACGCAGCGCGGATCGAAGCCTTGCTTGCTGAGTGCGCTCCCAAAGGCAGGTCCCTGTCCATCGTGCCCGGCACCGTGCTGACCCGCGAGTACGACGGGCGCACGCACCATGTCGTCGTACAAGGCGACGGACGGTTCGAGTACGCCGGCGCCGTGTACGCCAGCCTGTCGGTGATTGCCCGGCAAATCACCGGCACGCGCTGGTCAGGTCCCGTCTTCTTCGGCCTTCGGAGGTCCCGATGAGCGAACTGCAGCGCCGCTTCCGCTGCGCGGTCTATACCCGCAAGTCCACGGACGAGGGTCTGGATCTCGCCTATACCTCCATCGACGCCCAGCGCGACGCCGGGCATGCCTTCATCACCAGTCGCCGCAGCGAGGGCTGGATTCCGGTGGCCGATGACTACGACGATCCCGCGTTCTCGGGCGGCACCTTGGAACGACCGGCGCTCAAGCGCCTGCTACGCGACATCGAGGCCGACAAGGTCGACATCGTCGTGGTCTACAAGATCGATCGCCTCACGCGCTCGCTCAAGGACTTCTCTCGGATGGTCGAGGTCTTCGACCGGCACCGGGTCTCCTTCGTCTCCGTGACCCAGCAGTTCAACACCACCGACTCCATGGGTCGGCTGATGCTCAACATCCTGCTGTCGTTCGCTCAGTTCGAACGCGAGGTGACCTCAGAGCGCATCCGCGACAAGTTTGTGGCGAGCAAGAAGAAGGGGTATTGGATGCACGGCGTGCCGCCCCTGGGCTATGACGTCGCGGAACGCCGGTTGGTGATCAACCCGAAGGAAGCCGAGGCCGTGCGGCTGGTGTTTCGCCGGTTCGTGGCGCTGCGATCGGCGATCCGCCTGGTGGAGGAGTTGGCCGCTCAGGGAATCAAGACCAAGCCCTGGGTCAGCAAGGCGGGCCGCAAATTCCCCAGTCGGAAGATCGACAAGAGCCAGATCTACAAGATGCTCAGTAACCGGACCTACCTGGGCGAGCTTCGGCACCGAGACCAGTGGTTCCCTGGTAGCCACCCGCCGATCCTGTCCATCGAGGAATGGAACGGGGTCCAGGCGGTGCTTGCCACCAGCAGCCGGCAGCGGGGAAACACGAACCGCGCCAGCGTGACCTTCTTGCTGAAGGGGCTCGTCGTTGGGGAGGACGGTCGAGCGCTGACGCCTTGGCATACGACCAAGAAGGGCGGTCGCCGGTATCGCTACTACGTGAGTACGCGGGAGGCACATGAAGGCGTCAAGGCCGCACAAATGCCGCGACTGCCGGCGCACGAGCTGGAAGCGGCCGTGCTGACTCAGGTGCGGCAGGTGCTGCGCGCGCCTGCACTGGTCGCTGACGTCGTGACCCAAGCGGTCGCGCTGGACCCGACGCTCGACGCCGCTCAGGTCACGGTGGCCATGACTCAAATCGAGGCGATCTGGGATCAGTTGTTCCCGGCCGAGCAGCTTCGGATCCTGCACCTGTTGATCGAGCGGGTGGTGGTGTCGACGACCCGCATCGAGGTCCGGCTGCGGGCCACCGGCGTACATGCACTCACTCAGGAATTCGAACCCCAGGAGCACGCCGCATGACGAAGCCCACGCTCTCCATTGCCGGTGACGTGACACAAGAGGCGCGCAGCGACGGTCACGTCACTGTGACCATCCCGATTGCGATTCGGCGTCGATCGGGTCGGCGGGTGGTGACCTTGCCCAGCGGCGAGGCGCATCGCCCGTCGACTGGCGCGCGCACAGCACTCCAAACCGCCTTGGTTCGCGGGCACCGCTGGTTACGTCTTCTGGAATCCGGCGAGCGGCCGTCGATGAGTGCGCTGGCGCAGCAGGAGAAGACCGACATCAGCTACGTGGCGCGAATGATCAACCTGACCTTGCTCGCGCCAGAGATCGTCGACGCGATCCTCAGCGACACGTTGCCCGAGGGAGCCCGGCTCAACGGCATCGCGGTGAGTCCGCCGGTGATGTGGGAAGCGCAGCGAACCACGCTGCTCGGTTCGCCCGCCACAGGCGAGCGGCGCCAAAGGCCGACAAATTTTTGGATGGCGCGAGCAGCAATTAGGAGTCCCTGAAGTGCGAGGGGCGCCGGACCCTGAGAAAAATCGGGAAGTGCCTCAGCTGGTAGATGACGACAGCCCGAAGTCGTTCGCTGTTACGGCAATTCTCGAAAGATGGCCATCAATCCCTGCCGACTACAGGGTCCACACCGACTTGAGCAGCGGCGGCTGATCCGGAGTTGGGCGCCAGCGGAGCGACTGAAGACGCCTTTCCCGCCCGTGGAGGCCATAGTTTGAACGAGGTCCAACTCCAATCTGCGAGCGAAAGAGGGGAACTTGGTACCCGACTCAAGCCCATCCTCCAACTCTAGGTAGAGCCACGGAATCAGCAGCATGTATCGAAGCCGTGTCTGAATGACCGAAGTCCCGGGAAACAGCTGGTCAGCAATCGCATCACGGATCGAGCCGATTCCGAGTTTGTCGCGAGTCTCGCTCTCCGTGAGCCGCTCCAGCAAACGATGGCTACGTTCGCGGGCTTCGCTATCGTCGTCGAGCCAGGTCAGGCTTGAGGGCATACAGGAACCCTGACTTGCCGAGACGCTGAATCTTTCAGGCGCTCGCTCAGCCAAACGTAGCTCACCCGTTCCTGTTCCAACCGCAACTTCGACTGAAGTCGGTCGAAGCGCAGACTGTCGTAGACCGTCGCTTCCTCTATGGTCAGGCGCGGCAAGTCGTGACGGACCGGCTGGGGTTCCTCTCCCCAATGCGATCGATGCGCGAGAAGGGTCTCTCGGTCCATGAGGAACGACACCATGTTCGGGAAGTAGCCACGAAGCTGGTCTAGGATCGCAAAGCCGTGGGTATCGATGTCGCCCCAGTAGCTCAAGTTGACGGTTTGAAGCCAGGCTGCGCGCGCCAGCGCGTCCCAGCCGTAGCCCGCGCCGAAGATGACGATGGCTGCTGAAAACGAAGGAAACGCCAGGAAGTTGGTCTCGTTCTCGGTGATGAAGACATGCTCGACCGGCAGAGAGAGCTTGGAGAAGCTCGTCGCATCGAGCGTGACGTCCGGGCGACCTTCACATCCAGGGAGACTCGTGAGGGTGGAGTCCAACAGTCGAAATCGGACTCGGATGGGCTTCTCGAGGAAGCCGTAGCGGCGGGCGAACTGGGACGAGCCGGCAGCCTGCGTGTCAATCATCTCGGGTGTCAGTGCAAGCTCGAAAAGCTCTGATAGCACCCCCCGATGCGCTTCGATGAACTTGCTGTCCACTCCCGGTGCGTCAACCTGGCGCAGGTACACACTCGGCCGAGGGTGCGCCTGCAGCCACTCAACGACCGCGAGGAGGCGACTCCATCGATCTGCCAGCTCAAGCGCCTTGAGAGGGTGCTTCAGCATCCATGGAAGAAGCATTGGCTGCCTAACTACCGTGTCGCGCCAGGCTTCTGCGAAGCGCTGAGATTGCAGATCTCTTCCGATCAGCGCCAAGGCATTCTGCAGAGTGTCGACCCACGCCTCGGCGGGAATCTTCTGCTTACCCTGGATGCGATGGTTCCACTCCTCCCACTCAACCCTCACGTGCGGGGTATTGGACAGGCCGGCCACCCAGTCGCGGACGGCCTCAAAATGATGGGCCAGTTCTGCCGGACTGGGCGCCCTCAAAGTCAGTTTGAGGGGCCAAGCGATGGCGTCCGAAACCGTGGCGCGAAGCAGATCTCCTCGATCCCACTTGCGTTGGACTTGAGCGCGAAGGTCAGCAGACAGAGTCCAATTCATGGCCCCGTGCCGCCATCTGAGGCGCCCTCGGCGCGCTGCGTCCGATACTCTTCGATCGAGAGGCAGCGCAGCTTGGAATCGCGCCCACCTTCGTTGTGCACGAAGCCGACGCTTGCAACGAAGGGCTCGATGATGTGGATCTTCTGCAGCGGCGTAACGATCAACAGCTGCAGATTCAGCTGCTGGAAAAGGCGAAGTCCGTACTGCGCAGACTCGTCCGATCCGCGCCCGAACGCCTCATCGATCACGACAAAGCGGAAAGAACGCGATCGAACTGCTCCCCACTCCAGTCCGAACTGGTAGGCGAGACTAGCCGCCAGCACCGTGTACGCCAGCTTCTCCTTCTGACCGCCGGACTTGCCGCCTGAGTCTGAGTAGTGCTCGTGCTCCGCATCGTCGGCGTGCCATCGCTCGCTGGCGGAAAACAGGAACCAGTTGCGTACATCGGTGACCTTGGCCGTCCACCGCCGGTCAGCATCGGATAGTCCCTCTCGGCCACGAAACCGGTCGACAATGGACTTGACCTGCAGGAACTTTGCCTCCGAGTACTGCTCGTCTACGGCCCCCGTCATTGCGCCCTCGGTACATGCACGCAAGTCCTGCTGAAAGTCGCGGATCTCCGCGTCCGGGCTTGGCTGTGCTACGAGCTTGATGTACCGACCCGGGTTGTAGTCGATGACTTGCAGCGACTGATTTATGAAGTCGACCCGCTCCCTTATCGTCTCGCGCTCTCGCGCGAGCTGAGCGTTGAAGTTCGCAATCTCATTGATGGTGTTGACGTTTAGAAGCTCTTTGAAGCGGGCTTCGAAGCGAGGCAGGTCATCAGCTTCCAAAGCGGCGAGCATTCTTGAATACTCCGACAGCGCTGCTAGGCTCGCGTCCATTTCGACCGTCTCTGCCTTGAACTCGTCCTTGAACTTAACCATGGCCTTGATGATCTTCTCGCTCAATCGCTTGAGCTTTTGGTCTTCTGCATCGATACGTTCCTGCAGCCACTTGCGTACATCCTGCTCGCGGTTGTCGCAGGACTCCACCGACAATTGGTGCTCACCAAGCGCTTGCGAGCGCCAAGCATCAAGCCGTTCGCTCTGCGTCGGCGTAAGTGGGGCACTGTCCCAGACAGACCCGGTCAGGTCTCGCGCGGCCTTGGCTGCTTCGGACTTGCTCCTGATCTCGCCTCGCCTGCCGAGCGCCTCGGTTCGCTTGGCCTCTACTTCGTCTAGTCGCTCTCGTACCGCCTTGAGCTGGCGCGCCAACTCCTGCAGGGCATTGGAAGATGCTTCCAGCCGCGCTCGCTCCTCGGCAAGTTCTGCAATCTGTCGAGTCAGGCTTATCCAGTCGATGTCCGCGAAGCGCGTGAACTCCTCCAGTTTGGCGAGGGTCTCCAGACGGCCCTGCAGGTCTTTACGCCTACTCTGAATCCGGCTGACTTGCTGAGCGAGAACCGCGAGCTTGTCCTCCAGCCGCTTCCGCTGATCGCTTAGCGCACGAATCTTGTCTGCATTGCTCCAGCCGAGCACGTAACGGCTACGATCATCGATTCGGCTTCGGTCGTCCTTCTCGTGACGCCCGCTCGGGTCCTTGATCTGGCCGGCCCGCGTGATGGCGCGGGTCTCACGTCGGAACTGCTCGCCGGTTTCGCAGCAAGCCACGTCAAAGCGCTGGCGAAGCTCGTGCTCCAGCCATTCGAAGTGCGGCGAATCCTGTTTGACGATGAGCTTGCGCACAAGCGACTGCGGATGCAATCCGCCATGCTGGGTCGCCTTGCGCGGGCGCACATGGAAGAACACAAGCCGCGCGCCGAGATGTTGGCGATCCACCCAGTCCGCCACCGCCTTGTAATGTGCATCCGGCACCAACAACGCCAAGCCGAATCCGCGCAGCAGTCGCTCGGCGGCACCCTCCCACTCACGCTCGTCCTCGCGCACTTGGATAAGCTCACCCGCGAAGGGAAGGTCATTCTCAGCGATCGACAGCGATGCACACAGCGCATCACGGATCCTGACCTGAGTAGTGTCGATGTTGCTCTTGCGCCTCTGGAGACTCTCAATCTCTTCGCTCAGACCGGTGTGCTCGTCGCGGCCCTGGCGGAAGGCGTAGTCTTCCTCCCGCTCGGTGTTTCCCAGTTCGACAAGCTTCTCGCGCAGGTCCTCGGCGCGTTGCGCTATCGTTTGTTGCTGCGCCAGGAAGCCAGCCTCGTCGGCCGGCGCTTCCGCTTCGACTCCCGCAAGCAGCTCCCTGAACCGATCGGACCTTGCTTGGCGCTGGCCCTTTTCCTGCTCCAGTCGACGTATGTCCGCCGCCAGCTCCTCGAGACGGTCGCCACCGTTGTCTCGCAAGGCCCGCTCCAATCGGCCGATCTCGACACTCTCGCTTGCCCGCTGGGAATCAAGGCGCTGAATCTGTCCGTCCAGCCGAGCAGCGTCCTCGGCGAGCAGAACAAGGCGGCGGTCGAGCAACTCGACTTTGAGTCGGGCGAAATACGGACGCAGCGAGTCACGAGCATCTCGCAAGCCCTGCACCTCTGCTGTAAGTGTCTGGTGACGCTCTCCGTCATCAGCAAGTGGCTTCAGCAGGTCGACTTGCCGCTTGGCCTTCATCACAGCCTGGTGGGCCCGATCGAGGTCGTCGAAGTGGCGAATCAATGCCTCGATTCGGCTGTCCACGTCGAAAGGCTCAAGCATGTGGCCGCGCACGAAGTCGGTGAGGTTGCCCACCGACTTCATCGAGACCGTCTGGTGAAACAGTTCCAGTGCCTGCTCGTGCTCGATTCCGAAGCGGCGTCGGAACCAGGCGCCATAGGGTGGAAAGCTGTCGAACAGCTGGCAGCCGACAGCCCGCAGCTTCTTGCGCAGGGCAGCGACGTCGCTACCGAAGCCAGCAAATTCGTCAGCAATTGCCAGTTCGCGCTCCGAAGCCACGAATAGTCGAGCAGGCTGGCTCTGCAGATCCTTCATCCAGAAGACTTGCGCCAGTGTCACCGCCTGGTCATAACCTTCATTGCGAAATACGCCAAGGATGACCGAGTAGCTTGAAGCATCGCGCAGCGCAACGGGCCGGGCACTGCCTGTGACCTCGTTTCGCTCGCTCTTGAAGTGGCCAAGCACATAGGACCGCAGTGATCGTTCCCTGGCGTCTGCCCCGGCGGCCTTGTTGTAGGCCACACGATGCGCTGGAACAAGCAAGGTGGTGATGGCGTCGACTAGTGTGGACTTTCCTGAGCCAATATCTCCCGTAAGCAGTCCGTTTCGCCCGTCCAGTTCATAGCGCCAGACGCGCTTGTCGAACGTTCCCCAGTTGACGACCTCTAATCGGCGTAGCCGGAAGCCCACGCGACTCTCGTCGGTCACGATCTCCAGACCGAGCGCGGGAGCATCATGCATCGCCCGCGCCCCGGCTTGTCCCGCCCTTCGAGGAGGTTTCGGCGGAAACAGCAGAGAGGGCCGTCCGGTAGACCTCCAATTGCGTATCAAACTCAGCAAGCCACTGCGCGTCGACGAAGGCCTTCAAGATTCGGCGCACCTCGTATGGCCCCCTATCCTGGTCAGCGCCGGCAGCAGGCCTTAGTCGGCGCAAGTACCCCAGATCGACCACCTTGGCGATTGTCGCGTCCACTTGGTCGATCAACCGCGCCTCATTTGTGCCGTTGGGCAGGAACACTCGCACCAGCTCGACCATCTCGTCGCGCGATAGCACGAGCCGCGTATCACCTCCACTGGCGTCGAACTCGGCCATGCGCTTGCGCAACAGCGCCAGCATCAAGCTTACTGGGTAGGAAAGCGGCCTACGAGCGACAAGCCGGGGCAGCCGCGGCGCCCCATCGGAATCCTCTGGATCCGGGCGGCTCTTTAGAAAGGCGTAGCCCTCGGCCTCATCCAGCACCAGGTCGAGCAACAGCACGCCTGATTGTTCACGCACCCGAGCCTGAAGGCGCAAAAGGCACGCCCACAAACGCTCATCGTCTTCGCGGTACAAGACCCCCTTGAGCAGATGCACCATCAGTTGCGACAGCTCGGGCGCAAAGCGCGAACTGCTCGGCGGAGCGTCGATGGTGTCGTCTCCAGGAAGCATGTCGTTCACGGTCTCGTCCTGCGTCTCTGAAACATCATCGTGTGAAAATCACTCGAGGTAATCGCGCTTCGCGCGTCACACCTTCTCCCGCTGCGTTGCTTGCCTGCCAGCGGATTGGCTCCTCAATGGCGTCATCTACCAATGCCCTCACGCCTCCAGAGCCGTCGCCGTTGCCGTCGGCATGGGCCAACTCGAGATAGGCCACAAGTTCCGCAAGCCCTTGGTGCAAAGGCGCGGCTTCCAGCAGCTCGCGCAGAGTGATCTGAGACTGACCATGCAGGGCACGCTGGATGACCGAGCGCAGTCGAGCCTTGTCTACCACCACCTGACCGAACAGGCGGGCGGTGTCGATGTCCTCGTCGCCGACCATGAGCGCCAGGTCGGCCAGCCGCGGCTTCGTGCTCGGCGTGAACAGTGGCCTCTCCAGTGGCAGTTCGATGTCCACCCCCATTTCGTCAATAAACATTACGGTTCCAGGGATTGTCGCGTCGCGTATCCCCAGAGCCTTGCTCTCGATGCCATGGAGGAGATCCAGGATGCGCCGATTCTCGACGTAGGCCCGGTCGTCCAGGAAGCGCCGCAATTGCTGCGATAGCTGAGCAACTGTCCTTTGCGTCTGCTCACCGGCCTCGAGCCAGTCGTGATGAACGCGGCGAGTACGCGGCTCGGGCTTCAACGCTGCCACAGCGGGGAGCGCCAATACCTGATCAAGCCGCTCAGACAGCTCTTCCTGCCTCCGGGGGGACATGAGGAAGTCCCAGAACGCGCGAAAACTGCGGCCCTGATCTGAATCACCAATGGCTTCGCGCTCACCCATAATCTCGTCGAGTAGCGCGCCCTTGGCGCCTTCCCACAGCGCGATCTTCTCGCGTACCTTGCGGTCGAGCAGGCGGAAGTTATGCTCGACTTCGCGGAAGTCGGCCAGCAGCTCACGCGCCAGTTGCTGGAACTGCTGAAAGCGGTCCTTCACCGCAGTGTCGTCGAGCAGAGACATTTCTCCCGCCAACACCCTGGCGATATCCGCATCAATTTCGTCACGCTTTTTGCGAAGGTCGCTCACACGTCTGATCGGATCAGCCTCGGTTCCTGCACTGATCTGCTCCAGCAACGCGAACAAGGTCAGCAAGCGCGACTCGGTGCCGACGAAGGGCCGCTCTGTCAGAGACAGCAACCAGGCTATCGCCTTCTCAGTGGCTGGAGTCAGATCAAACTGAGCTTCGTCCGTGCCTGGCTTGTAGAATTTGCGCAACCAGCCCTTGTCGGGCGCAGCCCAATCGTTCAAGTACTCCGAGGCGGCTTTGGGGTAGACCTCGTGCCCCAGCTGTTCGCGCAGAGCGTACAGCTCGTCGTCCAGCGCTTCCGCAAGATCTGTCTCGCTCATCACACGAACGTTGGGCGTGACAAACACCCGACGCAAGAAGGCAGCCACCAGCGGCGCATGTGGTGAGGCCAGCAACCGCCAAGCGGGATGACGGTCGCGAAGCGTTGAAAGCGTGGCGTGGTCCACGGAGACTCGCCCGGGTCCTCAGTCGCTTGCGCCGAAGTGAACGCGCATTCCTTCTTCGATCGTCTCCCACCGCCTATCCTTTACCATGACGAAGCGGCAGCGCCCTTCTGACAAGCTCGCCCAGAGGCCGCCGATCAGCCTGTCATGCTCTGCGCCAGCCCAACGGTCTGCACCCTTGTACTCGACGGCCAGGACCGGGCCTGGCCGCTCTGCGTTGCCCGGCAATTGGCAAAGAAAGTCCGGGTAGAAGCGGCCGTCGGCCTTCTGCAGAAAGAACGAACTTCCCTCACGGCGAACGAGATTGCGCACCCAGAAGTCGATTCGACCCTGCTGCGCCTGAACGTCTAGCCAGCACGCGCAATCGAACTCTTCTCTGCTATCAAAGTCGCCAATTCGGCCATAGAAGTGCTTGCGAAAGTCGAAGCGCCCAAAGCGTCCGTCGTAGTCGCGACTGGGCGCGTAGGCCTGCTGGTGAAATTCAAAGAGGTACTGATCCGTCACGCAGACGCGCGATGCTGCGTCCTCACCAAACAGGGTTTCTTGGAAAGCCCTTTCCACTGCCTGTCTACGCAGATGACGGATGCGCGACTCCAGCAGATTGCGGAGCAGGAACTTCTGAAGATTGGCGCGGGCGATCGCAATGCCTTCGCGGCGCAAGAGCTCTGCCAGCCAAGCCGCCACGAAAGCCTGCTTGCTGGCGTGGGTGAGCGAGGAATCAGGGAGGTTTCGGCATAGCCACGTCGCGAGGCGCACTTCATCCCAGTTCTCGGGCTGATATACCAGACCAAGATCTCGCTGCAGATCAGGCAAGAACCGAGAAACGACTTTGCCGCTCTCGCTGTCGACATCGATCTCCCCACCTTCGGAGACCCTAAGTCCAAGGCCGAGCGTCCTAATCTCGTCGGCGGTTGGCAGCCAGTCGTAAGCGGACAACTCCCATGGGTAGTCCAACAATTCCGGATCATCGAACAGCTGCAGCTGACCCTGGACGCGTAGCGCGAGCTGCGGAACCCGAAAACGTTCACCACGCTCAGCCGGCGTCTGGAAGTACTCGATCGCCGTGGTGCGGCTGATCTCGGCAGCCTCGACTATCGCCGCTGCCGCCGACTCGCTGGTGACTGATGCCTTGAGTACCTCCGTCTCGTCTTCGGTCAGCGGTGTGGTGATCGTCAGCGTATTGAGCTTCCCGTCCCAGCTGAGCTTGTCGCGCACCAGCTTGGAAACGCTCTTGAGGTCGGGTTTCTCGGTCAGTGTGATGGCGACCGGGCGCACCACGAAGCGGCCAGCGTGGCCATCGAGGTCCAGCCGGGCTTGCTCGGATCTCGCGGCAGTGACGAACTCAGAGACCTCACGTCTATCGAAGCCTGCGCCGGCTACCAGCCGGTCGCGAAGCGCGCCGGCTGTCTCAGCAAAGCTCCTCGACACCACAAAGGCATACGACTGGTTCAATGCCTTTGTGTGGCGGTGGCTTGCGTCCGGTTGGCGCAGGACCCGTCCGAGCAGCTGCTCCACTGCGGTAGCAGACGACAGCGACGCCATGCTCACCAGAATGTAGGCGAAGGGGCAGTCCCACCCCTCCGCAAGCGCTTTCTGGGTGATCACGAACTTGACCGGGCACGCCGGGTCCGCAATGCCCAACTTGTAGTCGGTCTCGATCTGCTCCAAGCCCCTTTCCTCCCCCGTCGCCACGACGATTTCGGCCGAAGGAATGCGGTGGTTGCTGATCAGCTCGTTCTTGACTCTCTCGACGTCGAGCGTCTCCACTCCTGTTCGCCTCGGCTCGGCTTGGATCAGTACGAGTGGACGAAGGTACGGGTTTCCTGCGCGACGCTCTTCATCCGCCAGCTCGTGCAGGGCGTCGCGCCGCCCGATCGCGTCTGCAAGGCACTGCTGCCAGTTTGGTTCGGTTTCTAGCACCACCGGCAGCTTGATCATTTCCTCCGCCTTCAACTCGGCGGCGGAAACGCTGTGCAGCACATTGCTGGGTGTGCGTTCTATGTCCGGGGTAGCAGTCAGTTCCATCACCCCGCTGGGGCGGAAGCGTGCCAGCATGTCGAACGCCAACTCGGTGCGGCTGTTGTGCGCCTCATCGACCACGACGAAGGGCCGACGAAGACGCAACGCATTGGCCAGCGAACACGGTGTAGTTCGCTCTTTCCCTTCGCCTTCTGCCAGCAGCTCGGCACGCTGTATCGGTGATAGGTTGTCGAAGTGATGCTGCAAGGCACCGCTACTCTCGTAAACCTTTCGCGACTCCTGCTCCTCGACCTGAAAGGCCTGGCGAGTGGCCACGATGACCGTGGTCGACGTATCGAACGTCGCACGCGTCACGCTCTTCGCTTCGTCCAAGTCCAACACTGTGATGGGCCCTGCCTCTCGCAGCGCTGTGTGATACGGATGCTGGCGGTCACGTAGCGCCCGCAAGGTCTGCTCCCGGATGGGTTTGCTCGGCACCAGCCACAGGATCACGCTGTGCTCGCAGCGCAGTAGGTGTGTATTGACCAACGCAACGCTCTTGGCGGCCAGCCAAGTCTTGCCGCCGCCGGTGGGTACGCGCAAGCAGAAGTACGGCATGTCGCCCGGGAAGCCCGACAGCGGGCGATACGCATTGGCACGGCCCCATAAGCGTTCTGTTGTCGCGGTGAACGCGATCGAGGGCGACGGCAATTCGTGGCAGGCCTTGAAGTAGGTCTCGACGCTGTCGAGCACCTGCTGCTGGTAGACCTTTGGCGTGAACGTGGTCATGGCCTACACCTCCAGCGCATACGGTGTTTGCTTGAAGGTGATGCCCTCGCGTGCCGCGCGGCCACCCATGCGATTCGCAGCGGCATAGATCACTTTCGGACCAGCGAACTTCGGCAGCACGTCGAAGACCGGGCCAGTGAGCACATTGCCGCCAGCGACCGAGCGGTCCTTGAGGATGCCGTTATAGAGCAGATAGATCGCTCGACCTTCGTGCGCGCCAAGCAACGGCGAATCAGCATGGCCCGTGTAGCCCGTGCCGGTCTCGGCGAACCACACGAACTCGGCCAGCTGAGCGAAGGTCACGTACTTACAGATCTCGCCTTTGGCATCGAAGAGTGGCTCAGTCGATAGACGGCAGAACTGAAAGTCACCGCCAAGGCCCTCGACTGGAACTCGCTTCTTGCCAGCAAGCGGCGTGTAGCCCTCGATGGCCTTTCGGACACGCTCCCGCGTCTTGTTCCGTGCCACGTCTTCGTTTAGTTCGACAAGGATGAACCGAACGGGCTCCTTCACGTGCTGATTCAATCTGAGCACAGCGTGCGCTGTGGTACCAGAGCCACCGAAACTATCGAGCACGATGTCGCCAGGCTCGACCACCATCCCCACCAAGTCGGAAATGACTTCGGAGTCCTTCGGAAACGGAAATGCGCCAGCGCCAAGGATCGCTTCAACTTCCAGGGTGGCCGCACGTCCGTCCTTGTAGAACACGCTCATCATCGGCTCTTCGTCGATCTCCAACAGGTAGCTCTTGCGGTTTGGAATTGTCGTGTGGTCCTTGCCGAAATGAATGCGAGGAGGATCCTCGGCAAGTGCCGCCTTCGTGGTGTCTTCTTCCCAGCGCCAACCAGTTGAGGGCATGGCACAAGGCACCTGAGTAACAGGGTGCGGAATGGGATAGCGCGGGCGGTTTTCCCGACCGTCATCGGGACCATGGAAATTGTCCGGAAAGTAGAGACCGCGCTTGTCCGACCAGTTGTAGTGTTTGTGCGCCTTGCGCGGATCCCCCTTGGGCAGCGCCCGATACCAACCCATCATTTCCTTGCGGATCGTGGCGTGCTCATCACCGTGCTTCCTGCGCAGGCTTTGGTAATGCTCTAACACGGCGTCTATGCCCGGCTTCCTTCGCCGCCAACGGACCTTCCGTTCCTTTAGCAGAGCCTTATTGCGCGCGAAGGCGACGATGTACTCGTGCGTGATGGATACGAGTTTAGAGTCGCCCTTCTTGCCTTTTTCCCAGACGATGGTAGCGACTTCGTTCGTGGCGCCGAAGACTTCGCGCATCAGAGCCTGCAGGTTGCCAACCTCGTTGTCGTCGATGGACACGAAGATTGCGCCGTCGTCGCGCAGGAACTGCTTTAGCAGGACGAGGCGCGGGTACATCATGCACAGCCAACGATCGTGCCGGTCCAGCGTCTCGCCTTCCTTACCCACGACTTCGCCGAGCCAGCGCCGAATCTCCGGGTTGTTGACGTTGTCGTTGTAAACCCAGCCCTCGTTGCCCGTGTTGTAGGGCGGGTCGATGTAGATGCATTTCACCTGCCCGGCGTAGCGGGGCAGTAGCGCCTTGAGCGCGTGCAGGTTGTCGCCCTGAACAATGAGGTTGCCGCCTCCACTGTCACCGCACGACAACTCTGGCACCGGTTCCAACAGTCGGAACGGCACGTCCTTGTGGTGTTTGACGACGGCTTCTTTCCCGATCCAGTTCAGTGTCGGCATGCTTCTCGTGATCCCTCAGTGCTTGCTGGCGGCGCTGCCGCCAATTGCTTGTTTGTCGATTGCGCCGCCGGCCCGCACCCAGTTGTCAATCTAGGATAGTCTGACCTTGCAAATCAGTCCGACGAGGTGCGCTGGCAAGCTCCTGTACTCTCTGTCACCAATAGACCGAGCATTTTGCGACGTCGACAGGCAGTGCTGCCGACTCCGCCGAGACCTACTTTTGGTGCATATCCAGCCAGTACCTGCCGCCTTAAAAGCCCCTCAACCAGTTTAAACCGGATCAGAGCCCACCAGTGGCTGCCGGTCGCCCCGCGCAGAACCTATTTCCGGTTCGAGAGGCGTCTCGAAGGACAAGCAGTGAGATGCTCGCCAATTGCACGCCGCCCAATCCTACATCGCCCTACAGTCGCCCCGAGCTTCAACTGCCGCGGCCAGATTTGAGAGAGCCGGGCCGCGCTCGAGCGGACAAAGGAGACCGTCGCGTTTGAAGAGTCCTGCTGCAACGGTGGCAATACACAAGCCTCGCGCGCTGCTCGGAGCTCCAGAATCGAGGTAGACCTTTTCATCTCCACTCGGTCTTAACGCGGGGGGCACCGCTTGAAACTCGTGGCGATCCCGCACACAAGCAGTATGTCGACATGGTGTGCTGCTTGGGCGCGTCTTCGGTCCGAAGGGTCTTGATTTCAAACGGGAACTACAAGAGCACGATGGATCGCAAGTGCTGGCCAAAGCGTAGATCCACACTGAGCTCGCAAGATTGAAGAACAATTCTTCGATCGCACTACTGGTTCTTGGAACTCGTCGCCGGGCACCAAGTGTAACCGACTGATTGCAGTAGCAATGCGCGAATCGGCCCTTTGGTTCCCGACTTCATCGAGTCCACGGCGCCGGAGAGAATGGGGCCAAAGAGAGAGATTTCCGGAGCGATCTCGTCGAGTGATCGATGCGCCGAAGTCCAAGGGCTTCTTGGAAGCCGCTGCGAACACAGCGTCTTGCGAGGCGCTCAGCAATTGACGCGGAGAAGTGAGATCCCCGCAACCATGGTGGGCCCACCAGGATTCGAACCTGGAACCAAGGGATTATGAGTCCCCTGCTCTAACCGTTGAGCTATAGGCCCTTTGCTTTTGCTTTGCTTCGCGCGAGGCATCGCGCCTCGTCGCGGGCGAAGAGTAGCGTCGCTTCTCGCTTCACGCCATCGTCGCGAATTGGGGCCGCGCGTTCGAGCTTCGAATCCGCGCCGACCTCGCCAAAACACAGGGGCCGCATCGGCGGCCCCTGTTTTCACTGCTGCCGGCTAACGGCCGATCAACCCAGGTCGAGGAACGACCGCAGCTGCTCCGAGCGGCTCGGGTGACGCAGCTTGCGTAGAGCCTTGGCTTCGATCTGACGGATGCGTTCGCGGGTGACGTCGAACTGCTTGCCGACTTCCTCGAGGGTGTGGTCGGTGTTCATGTCGATGCCGAAGCGCATGCGCAGTACTTTCGCTTCGCGCGGGGTCAGGCCGGCGAGCACGTCGCGCACGGTTTCCTGCAGACCGGTGGTGGTGGCGGATTCGACCGGCGATTCGATGCTGGTGTCTTCGATGAAATCGCCCAGGTGCGAGTCCTCGTCGTCGCCGATGGGCGTCTCCATGGAGATCGGTTCCTTGGCGATCTTGAGGACCTTGCGAATCTTGTCCTCGGGCATTTCCATCTTTTGCGCCAGTTCCTCGGGCGTGGGTTCGCGACCCATTTCCTGCAGCATCTGGCGGCTGATGCGGTTGAGCTTGTTGATGGTCTCGATCATGTGCACCGGAATGCGGATGGTGCGCGCCTGGTCGGCGATCGAGCGCGTGATGGCCTGGCGAATCCACCAGGTGGCGTAGGTCGAGAACTTGTAGCCGCGACGGTATTCGAACTTGTCCACGGCCTTCATCAGGCCGATGTTGCCTTCCTGGATGAGGTCCAAGAACTGCAGGCCGCGGTTGGTGTACTTCTTGGCGATGGAGATCACCAGGCGCAGGTTGGCCTCCACCATTTCCTTCTTGGCGCGGCGGGCTTTGGCCTCGCCGATGGACATGGCGCGATTGATTTCCTTGATCTCGGGCAGCGAAAGGAACAGCGCCTTTTCGTGCTGGATCAGTTTTTCCTGCTCGGCGATGACTTCGTTCTTGCAGTTCTTGACGTGGGCGGCGTACTTGGTCTTCTTGCGACCTTCGTTTTCGCACCAGCGCAGATTGGTTTCATTGCTGGGGAAGGACTTGATGAAGTCCTTGCGCGGCATGCGGCCAACCTTGGTGACGATGTCCATGACCAGGCGTTCGTGCTGACGCACGGTGTTCACCACGTCGCGGAGCTTGCGCACCATGCCGTCGATCATGATCGCGGGCAACTTGAGCTTGAGGAATTCCTCGCCCATGTTGGTGCGGACCTTGATGGTCTTCTTCTCGGCGGCGCCGAATTTCTTGAAGTTGAGCTGGAACTTGCCGTAGAGGTCGCGCAGCAGGTCCATGCGGCGCTTGACCTCGACGGGGTCGGGGCCGGATTCGCCGGGACCGGCTTCCTCGGTTTCCGCGCCTTCGGCGGCGGGTTCCACGACTTCGGCTTCTTCGTCGAGGATGGCTTCGCTGATCACCGGCTCGGGCACTTCCATGTCGGTGAAGCCGACCAGGAATTCGCTCATGCGCTTCTTGCCGTCGAGATGCTGCTCGTATTCATCGAGCAGGATCTGGATCGACCACGGGAACTGCGCCAGCGCGTTCTGGACTTGGTTGAGGCCTTCCTCGATGCGCTTGGCGATGGCGATTTCGCCTTCGCGGGTCAACAGTTCGACCGTGCCCATTTCGCGCATGTACATGCGCACGGGGTCGGTGGTGCGGCCGGTTTCCTCGACGGCGGTGAGCACGGCGACGGCTTCTTCGGTCGCGGTGTCGTCGTCCTGGGCGGCGGCGGCGTCGTTGAGCAGGATCGAATCGGCGTCGGGCGCCTCTTCGTGCACCTCGATGCCCATGTCGTTGATCATGGTGATGATGTCTTCGATCTGCTCGGGATCGACGATGTCATCGGGCAGGTGGTCGTTGACCTCGGCGTAGGTCAGAAAGCCCTGTTCCTTGCCTTTGGTGATGAGCTGCTTGATTTCGGACTGCTGCTCGTGAGTGTCCATGATATTCGAGGCCATCGGAACCTACCTGAAAAGCGGAAGACGGGCAGTATAGGCGGGGTGTCAAGGCCGGCCTAACTCTCTGATGTGTCTCTAGAAACGCAGTTCTCTCGGGAAAGCGGTCACGAATCTATAAAGAGTCGTGTCAATGACCGTTCTCCCAGCCCCTGTCGATTTGAAAACGCCGTGTCGGCTTCAAGCGTACGGGCGGGGCGTGGGCGCGGATCAGGCTTCCAGCCAGAAGGTGACGGGTCCGTCGTTGATCAGCTGTATGCGCATATGGGCGCCAAACCGCCCGGTTGCAACGGTCGCGTGGCGCGAGCGGGCGATTTCGACGACGAGATCGAACAGCTGGCGGCCCAGCTCGGGTGCCGCGGCCGAGGTGAAGCTCGGGCGCATGCCCTTGCGGGTGTCGGCGGCCAGGGTGAATTGGGAAACCAATAGAAGACCGCCGCCGGTGTCGGTGAGCGAGCGGTTCATGCGGCCCTGGTCGTCCTCGAAGACGCGGTAGCCGAGCAGGCGTTCGACCAGGCGCTCGGCGCGGGCGGGCGTGTCGTCGGGCTGGATGGCGACCAGGGCGAGCAGGCCCGGGCCGATGGCGCCGACGGTCTCGGCATCGACCGTGACGGCGGCCTGGGTGACGCGTTGGATCAGGGTGATCAAGGGCAACTCCGCGAAGGCTTGGCTTTAGAATGCGGCCTTTCGCGCGCGATTGCGACCGCGACCAGCCCGGGAGTGTGGATGAGCGAACGGCAGCCGATGCAGGTGCGGCTGGTGGCGGCCTTGCTGCGCGTCGGCGGGCGTTTGCCGCTGCGCGTGCTGCATGCCTTGGGCGCGGGCCTCGGTGGCTTGGCGCGTGTGTTGGGTTTGCGCGAAGCGCGCGTGACCGCGCGCAATCTGGCGATGTGTTTTCCAGAACTCGACGAGGCGGCACGCGCGCGACTGGCGCGTGAAGCCCTGGCGCACACGGGTCGCAGCCTCACGGAATTGTCGTGGGTCTGGGGTGGGCCGGCCGAACGCGCCTTGGGGTTGATCGTAGACGTGCGCGGCCTCGAGTACTTCGACAACGCGCTCGCGCGCGGCCAAGGTCTGCTGGTGGCGGCGCCGCATCTGGGTTGCTGGGAGTTGTTGAACCTGTGGTTGTCGACGCGCGGCGCGCTGTCGATCCTGTATCGCGTGCCGCAGCGCGCGGCGTTCGAGCCGTTGCTCAATGGCGCGCGCACGCGCTTGGGCGCGGAAGCCGTGCGCGCGGACGCGGCGGGCGTGCGCTTGTTGTTTCGACGGCTGCGCGCCGGCGGCATCGTCGGCATTCTTCCCGATCAGCGGCCCAAGGGCGGCGAGGGCGAGGATGGTTTGTTCTTCGGGCAGACGGCGAAGACGATGACCTTGCTTTCGCGTCTGGCGCACAAGACGGGCGCGCCGGTGGTGTTTGGCTTCGCCGAGCGTTTGCCGAAGGCGGCGGGGTTCCGTTTGCATTTTCTTCCGGCGGAAGCCGCGATCGCGAGCGAGGATCTGGTCGCGGCCGTGGGCGCGCTCAATCGTGGGCTCGAGGCCTGCGTGCGGCTGGCGCCAGCGCAATATCAGTGGACGTACAAGCGCTTCAATTTTCGCAAGCCCGGCACGGGGCCGGACATGATCTATGGCGAGGATCGCTGACGGCTATTCGCGCCAGAACGCGGGTGTGAACAGCACGAGCACGGTGAACACTTCCAAGCGCCCCAGGATCATCGCGAACGAACAGATCCAAATCGCGAAGTCGTTCAAATCGCGAAAGTGCGGACCCGTCACGCCCAGGCCCGGACCCATATTGTTGATGCAGGCGGCGACCGCCGACCAACTGGTGACCAGATCCACGCCCGTGGCCGCGATGATCAGGGCCATGCCGACGTAGCAGAACACGTACAGGGTGCAAAAGCCCGTCACGGCGGCCAGCACCGCGCCCGATACCGTGACGCCCCCCATCTTCACCACGAAGCGGCCGCGCGGATGCACGAGCTGCAGGATCTCGCGCGCGCCCTGGCGGAACAGCATCACCACGCGCGCGACCTTCATGCCGCCCGAAGTTGAACCCGAGCAACCCCCGACGAAGCCGATCAGGATCAGCAGCATCGGCGCGAAGCCTGGCCATAGATAGAAACTTTCGGTGGTGAAGCCGGTGGTGGTGATGTTCGACACGGTGTGGAAGATCGCCGAGCGCAAGGCGCCGGCCATGGAATCGTGCACGCCCGTGGCGTAGATGCCGAAGGCGATCACCGCGCTGACGCCGACGATGATGCCGACGAAGGCCTTGAGCTCGGGGTCGTTGAAATACGCCGTGCCGCTGGCGCGCTGCCAGGCGATGTAGTGCAGCGAGAAATTGGTGCCGCCCAGAATCATGAAGACGATGCACAAGGTCTCGATCAATGGGCTTTGGAAATACCCCAGGTTCGCGTCATGCGTCGAGAATCCGCCCGTTGCGACGGTGGCGAAGGCATGACCGATGGCATCGAGCAGATCCATGCCGCCCGCCCAGAAAGCCAAGGCCGCGGCGACGTTGAGGCCGACGTAGACCAACCACAACACGCGCGCGGTTTCGGCGATGCGCGGCGTGAGCTTGGTGTCCTTGACGGGTCCCGTGGTTTCGGCGCGGAACAACTGCGAGCCACCGATGCGCAGCATCGGAAAGATCGCCACGGCCAAGATCACGATGCCCATGCCGCCGAGAAAACACAGCGATTGCCGATAGAACAACAAGCTTTTCGGCAAGTTATCCAAGCCGACGATCACCGTCGCGCCGGTGGTGGTCAGGCCCGAAGTTGCTTCGAAATAGGCATCGGTGAAACTCAGATGCGGCGGCGCCAGCATGAAGGGCGTGGCGCAGGTCGCGCCGACCAGTACCCAGATCGCTGTCGTGACTAGAAAACTGTCGCGCAGTTTCAGCTCCGCGCGCACGTCGCGCACGGGAATCCACAGCACCGCGCCGATCACCACGCAGATCGCCAGCGAATCAAGAAAATGCTCGGCCAGGCCATCTTCGAAATACAGCGACAGGCCCAAGGGCGGCAGCATGATCACGCCCGACAGGGCGATGATCGCGCCGACGATCCGTTGGATGACCTGGATGCGCACTAGATCAGGGTCGCGTCGACGCGGAACAGCGCTTCAAGTTGGCGCAGCTGTCGCTTGTCGACCAGGAACAGGATCAGGTGATCATTGGCTTCGATCACCACGTCGTGATGCGCGATCAGCAATTTCTCGCCGCGCACGATGCCACCGATGGTGGTGCCCGGCGGCAGTTCCAGTTCCTCGAGCGCGCGACCGATCACGCGCGAGGTGCGGCGATCGCCCACGACCACGGCTTCGATCGCCTCGGCCGCGCCGCGCCGCAGCGAGTGCACGCGCACCATCGTGCCCTGGCGAATGTGGGTCAGTAGCGCCGAGAGCGTGACTTGCTGTGGGCTCACCGCGATGTCGATCGGGCCGCCTTCGACCAGTTCGGCGTAGGACGGGCGATTGATCAAACTCACCACGCGCGCGCAGCCCAGGCGCTTGGCCAGCATGGCCGAGAGAATATTGGCCTCGTCGTCGTTGGTCAGGGCGCAATAGACATCGGTCTGATCGATGTTCTCTTCGCGCAGCAGATCCTCGTCGGCGCAATCGCCGACCAGGACGATGGAGTTCTGCAGGTCTTCGGCCAGGGTCTTGGAGCGCTCGCGCGAGCGCTCGAGAATCTTCACGCTGTGGCTTTGTTCCAGCGTCTTCGCCAGCGACCGGCCGATGTTGCCGCCACCGGCGAGGAAGATGCGGCGCGCGGGCTTGTCGAGCTTGCGCAGTTCGCTCATAACCGTGCGGATATCGCGGCGATCGGCGAGGAAGAAGACTTCGTCGTCGGCCTCGATGACGGTATTGCCCTCGGGCATCACCGGGCGACCGCGACGGAAGATCGCGGCCACGCGCGCGTCGACGGTGGGCGGCAAGTGGCCGCGCAGTTCGCGAATGGGCAGGCCCACCAGCGCGCCACCGGAACGCGTGCGCACCGCCACCAACTGCGCGCGGCCGTCGGCGAAATCGAGCACCTGCAAGGCGCCGGGGTACTCGATCAACCGCTGCACGTGCTTGCACACCAAGTGCTCGGGACTGATGACCACGTCGATCGACAGGCGACCGCGCGCCGTGAGCGCGGGCGAGAGGTACTCGGCCTCGCGCACGCGCGCGATCTTCGACGGCACGCGAAACAGCGCGTCGGCGACCTGGCAGGCGATGATGTTGACCTCGTCGGAATTGGTCACCGCGATCAGCATCTCGGTGTCTTCCGCGCCGGCCTGTTGCAGCACCGAAGGATGCGAGGCATGGCCTTGCACGGTGCGCAGGTCGATTTTTTCCGACAGCTCGCGCAGGCGCAGGGTGTCGGTGTCGACGACGGTGATGTCGTTGTCTTCGGAGGCGAGCGCCGCCGCGACGGAGGTGCCGACACTGCCGGCGCCCAGGATCAGGATCTTCATGGACGCGGCGAACGCCTGGAAGGGGAAGGGATCGATCGCATGATCGTGTTAGTCCGCGTCGACGCGTATCGCGCCGGCGCTCAGTTGTCCTTGGCCGAACCCTTGATGTCGATCCCCAGGTCGCGCAGCTTGCGGTACAAGTGCGTGCGCTCCATGCCGGCCATTATAGCCAGCTTGCCGACGCTGCCATCGGCGCGGCGGAGCAAATGGGTCAGGTAGGCGCGCTCGAAGGCGTCGCGGGCGTCACGCAGCGGCAAGGAATAGTCGATCGCGAAGTCGCCGGCCGCGCGTTGCGGGCCGCGTGGGGGCGCGAGCGAGGCGCCGAGGACTTGCTCGACCTCGTGCACGTCGACATCGCCCTGACCGCCCAGGATCAACAGGCGCTGGACCAGATTGCGCAGCTCGCGAAGGTTGCCTGGCCAGGCGTGTTGGCGCAGGCGATTCTGCGCGGCCACCGAGAAGCGGCGATAAGGCAGGCTGTCGCGCGTGGCGAACAGATCGGCGAAGTAGTTGAGCAGGTCCGGCACGTCCTCGATGCGCTCGCGCAGCGCGGGCACGGCCAGGGGTAGGACATTGAGCTGGTAGTAGAGGTCTTCGCGGAAGGCGCCGGCGCGCACTTCGGCCTCGAGGTCGCGGTGGCTGGCGGCGATCACGCGTTGATCGAGCGCGATTGGTGTTTTGCCGCCGCGACGGCGATAGCTTTGCGCCTCGAGCGCGGCGGCGAGTTCGCGCTGGGCTTCGGGGTCGAGGCTGTCGATGCCTTCGAGAAACAGCACGCCGCCTTGCGCCTGATCGATCAGGCCCGGCGTGGTGCCGCGCTCGTCCTCGACCCCGAACAGGGCCGCGCCGCCATCGCGCGCGAGGCTCGGCACCGACACGCGCACGAACGGTCCGCCGCGACGCACGCTGCGGCCGTGCAGCCAACGCGCCAGTGTTTCCTTGCCGGTGCCGGGTTCGCCTTGAATCAACACCGGCGCATCGGCTTGCGCGACGCGTTCGAGCTGGGCCTTGAGCGCTTGCATCGCGCGGCTGGTGCCCACGGGTTCGGCCGGGGGCATGGGCAGTTGGCGCTTGAGGCCTTCGTTCTCTTGCCGCAGGCGCGTGGCTTCGAGCGCGCGGTTCAAGGTCAGCAGGAGCTTGGCCAGCGAGATGGGTTTTTCGATGAAGTCGTAAGCGCCCAGGCGCGTGGCTTCGACCGCGGTCTCGATGGTGCCGTGACCGGACATCATCACCACGGGGCTGGCCGAGGCGCCGCGCTCGTTCCATTCGCGCAGCAGGGAGATGCCATCGGTGTCGGGCATCCACACGTCGAGCAGGATCAGATCGGGACGCGAGGCACGGCGCGCTTCCCGCGCGGCTTGCGCGTTTTCGGCGGTGAGGACGCTGTAGCCCTCGTCCGTGAGGATGTCTTGGACGAGCTCGCGAATATCGGGCTCATCGTCGACGACCAGAATCGTGGGATTGCTCATGGTCGCGTCATGTTGCAAAAAGGAGACAGGAGCATACTCGCGCGCAAGCGCGGCCGCTAGCTTGGGCGGGGGTTTTTCAGGCTTTTGGCATCGCCGGCGTGGGGCCGAGAAATCGTGGATGTCCCGAATCAGCCCGATTGGAGCGTGGGTGTCCCCGAATGCCCCCGAATGCCTAAGGCTGCGGCGGCAAGGTGCCCTCGGGCGCGAATTCGCGCAGCCAATCGTCGGCGCGCCAGACTTCGATCCAGTCGCCGCGGAAGCGTTGGCGTAGCACGGCCTTCGCGCGGGCTTCGTCGGAGGCGTGGTTGGGGTATTGGACGATCAGGCCGTTGGGGTTGGCGCTCGCCCAGGTGTGACCTTCGCGCCAGGGCAGGCTCGCGATCGGTTGGGTGAGTCGGCCGAGGAAGTGGTACTGGCCTTCATACACAGTGAGGTTGAGCACGGGCTTGCCTTGCGCCTGCGCTTCGCCGAGATACTGGGCGGTCGCGCGCAGGTCGTAGCGGTCCCAGCCCGTCAGCGTGAACTGCGCGTGCGCGCCGGCGGTGGCGAGCAGCGAGGCCAAGCCAATACGCGCAAGCGTGTCGCGCCAATCGCGCGCGCGCCAGAGCAGGAACACGCCAGCGAGGCCGACGATCAGCAGCCCGTAGCCGACGTGACCTTTGAGCACGCCGAGCGAGAACGGCGCGCGCATCACGCCGCTGGCGCTCAACCACGTCAGCAGAAATCCGCCGAACCCCAGAATCAAGAACGCCGCCGCGAGACCCCACGCGCGATGGCCGCGATCCCCGCGCAACGCCGCGCGCTGACACGCCGCGACCAGGGCAATCGCGAAGCCTGCCGCTTCCGGCACGATGTAATACGCCTGCTTGCCGCTGACCAGCGAGAACACCACCATCACCGGTACCAGCCACGCGATCAGCAGGCGCGTGCCCAGGTCATCCGGTCGCGCGTCGCGCGCTAGCGCGAACCAGGTCTTGGGCCACGCGGCCCAAGGCAGCAAGGCCAGTGGCGCGGCGATGCCATACCACCACCACGGTCGCGCGTGATCGAAGCTTTGCACCACGCGCCCGGCGGTTTGCTTCCACAGCAGTTGCTCGCGATACGCGTTGCCGCCGGCCCACGCGGCGGGCAGGAACCACGCGGCGAACGCGGCGAATCCGGCCAACAGCGCGAGCACGCCGAAGCCATACCAGCGCCCGGGTTGCGCCTTCGCCTGCGCGTGCCACCACGGACCTAGCAGCAGCGGAAAGGCCACGTGCAGCAGCATCACGGGGCCTTTGGTCATCAAGCCGCCGAAGACGGCGAGCGCGAACAAGGGCCAATGCGCGCGCGGTTGGTCGATGCCGCCACGCACCAGCGCGATCAGCGCGAGCAATACCCACGCGGCGAGCAGCACGTCGAACATCAGCTGCAGCGCATATAAAAACAGGAACGCCGTGCCCATGAAGACCCAGGGCACCAGCGTGGTCGCGCCGGCAAGTCGCGGATAGATCAACTTCGCCAAGCGCGCCGCCGCCGCCATCGCCGCCGCGGCGATGCCGAGTTGCACCACGCGCGGCCAGACATCGTTGACGCCGAACACCGCCCAGCCCGCGTGATAGAGCCAGTACAACAAGGGCGTCTTGTGGCTGTACGGCGCGCCATTGATGTGCGGCACCCACCATTCGCCCAGGCGCCACATGTCCCACGCCACCGCGAGCGTGCGCGTGGAATACAGCGGAATCGGGCCGTGCAGGAAGATCGACACGCCGCCCACCAGCCACCAGTACAGCCACCAGCGCGTGTACCAGGGCGAGGTCGTGGGGGTCTCGGTCGCGGACATGCTCAGACTCCGAAATACCGCAGGCGCCAGCGCATGCGCAGGGTTCGCCACAGATTGAGCGGCTTGCGTCGCAGCGGCGGCAAATCGCCGGCGCGCTCGCGCGCGATGGCGTCGAGCACGCGTTCGCTGCTGGCGCCGTCGCGATAAGGATGAATGGCGCGCGCGTAGGCGTCGAGCGCGGCCAAGTGCTCAGGCGTCGGCGACAGAGCGCTACGCAGCGCGGGCGCGATATCGGCAAGCTCGCGCACATCGATCATGTGCGGCGCGGGCATGCGATTGCGGAAGGTCACCACGGGTTTGCCCTGAGTGATGAACTCCGACACGATCGACGAGGTATCGGCCAGCAGCACATCGGCGGCGCGCAGCAGCGACATCAATCGATCGGATTCGACGAAGCGCGCGTGCTCGCCCTGCATCGCGCGATAGCGCGCGAACCACTCGGGCGGGCACTTGGGATGCAGGGTCAGCAGCCAGTACCACTCGCCGGTGGCGATCAGGCGCGCGACTTCGTCGGCGATCACGGGCGCGCAGGCCAGGCGTTCAGTGAAGGTCGAGCCGAGCAGGATCACGCGCCGACCACGCGCGGCCGAGCGCAAGGCGTCGGCTTCGGGATCGGTCGTCGCGAACAAGGGATCGAGCTTCGGCCAACCCGTCTCGCGCACGCGAAAATGGCCGTGGCTACGTGCCAGCGCCTCGAACGGCGCGGTCGTGGACGGGCCTTGCGTGCAGTACAGATCGAACAGATCGCGAATGCGGAAATGGCCCTTGTCCTCGGCGCGCTTGCCGACGCTGAAGCCATGGAACATCTGTACTTTCAGGCCCGGAAAGAACGGCGGCACGACATTGGCCGCGGCGCACACGGCCACGGGATTGAACGCGCGCACGGCGCGCACCGAGTCGAGCACGACCTCGTCCTCGCGCAAGTACGGACGCGCGTCGAAACCGTCGAGGAACCAGCGCGCCTGCTCGCCGCGTCGCGCGATCGCGGCCGCGAGCGGCCGCAGGATCGGCAGCGCGTACATCTCGGTGCCATACAGCAGATAGCGCGACATGCCTTACGGATCGTCCAGATCGAAGGGGTCGTAACTGCTGGTTCGCGTGATGTCGACGCAGCCGGGTTCGATGGCGTCGGCGCGCGCGAGATACCAGTCGCGGCGATTGGACGAACCCGCGGCGATCAGCTTGTCGCGACGCAGGCAATTGCCCAGGGCCTTGTCGAGGATGAACAGCCAGCGACGTTCCGGCGCTTCCTGCAGCCAGGTCTGCGCCTCGCGCCGCTGCGTGTCCCAATCGGTGAGGAAACCCCATTCGCGCACGGGCCGATCGGCCTGCAGCAGGTTCTGCTCTTTCCATGCGACGAGCGCGAGCTCATCGCCCGGCGGCACGAGCGTCGCCACGCGCTGCATCACGCCGCGCGCGGAACTGGCATCGTTGACCAGCGGATAGCCCCACACGCCGAAGGCGATGATCCAGATCGCGCTGATCGTGGCCAGATAGGTCACGAAACCGCGCCGCAACCGCCAGCGCGCGAACGCGATCAGGCCCACGACGCCGACGGTGAACAGCATCCACCAATGCGTGTCATTGGCCGGCAGATAACTGCGCGCGGCTTCGAAGCGCGTCTCCGCCGGCAGATCCAGCAGCGCGCCCACGCCGCCACCGAGCGCGCACAACGACGCGAGCAAAAGGCCCAGCAAGCCACACGCGATCTGAAATCCCCGCCGCCGAAAAATGCCCGGCAACAAGGATGCGGTCGCGTAAACGAGCATTGGCAGCGCCGGCAAAATGTAGACATCGCGCTTGCCCGGACTTATCGAGAAGAACACGATCAGCAGCAGCGACCACATCAAGGGCACGAAAGCGCGCGCATCGCCACGCGCGATGCGTCGACGCCACGCCGGCAGCGCCCACCACCAGGTGAACACCAGCGGCAACCACATCGAAAAGATCACGCCCAGGAAATAAAACGGCCCATGCACGTGATGCCAGGGCGTCGCATAACGCTTGGCGGTCTGGTTGAACAGAATGTCGTTGGCGTACGCGCGCAAGGACGGATCATCGCTGCCTTGCACCGCCAGCAGCATCGGCCCCAACCAGATCGCGAGCGCAGCGGGAAAGGTCAATGCGCTCGCATACCAGCGCCAATCACTCGCGGGAATGCGCGGCAGGCCGCGCCATCCGCGCCATCGCGCGAACACATACGGCACGAGCATCAGCAACGACAGCGCGCCGACGCCTTTCGTGATCGTGCCTAATCCCGCCGCGAACCAGCCCAGCGCATACCAGCCCCACGACGGCCCGTGCAACAGATGCCGCAACAGGCCATAGGCCGACAGCGTGACCAGGAACACCAGCGTCGGATCGATCTGCGCCTTCTTCGCCTGAAAGGTGAAGTGCAGCGTGGCGATGAGCATCAGCGCCGCCAACTGCGCCGCGCGTCGCGACCACGTGCGACGCGACAGGTCGTACACCAGCCACAACGTGCCCAGGCTCGCCAGGATCGACGGCAGCAGGAAGGCGATGCGCCATTCGCCCGTGACCAGGTAACTGGCCGCCTGCAACCACATGAACATCGGCGGCTTGTCGGAATACAGCTCGATGCCCCGATGCGGGAACAACCACTGACCTTGCTCGACCATCTGCTTGGCCACGAGCGCGAAGCGCGGCTCGTCGGCCGGCCACGGGTCGCGCAGACCCAGACCCGCGACCAGCAGCAGCGCCGCGAACAGGAAGAACCAGCGCTGATCGCGCAGGACGTTGCGGGCGTGCAGGGGCAGGTTCGGGATCATGAGGCAGGTGTCGGCGAACGAGCGCGGATTCTCGCACAGCGCGTCGCCGCCCTGCGTGCCCGCGGCCGTGCGACCCGCGCGAAGATCAAGCGGCGCGCGGCAGCGCGACGATGAAACTGGCGCCGCCGCCGGGCCGCGCCTCGGCGCGCACGCTGCCGCCGTGTTCCTCGGCGACCTTGCGCACCACGGCCAGGCCCAGGCCCGTGCCCTTGACCTTGCTGGTGCGATAGGGCTCGAACCAGGACTCGTCGAATCCCGCCGGCAGGCCCGCGCCGTGATCGCTCACGATCAGGATCACGCGGCGCGCGTCGGCATCGTCTTCGATGCGCGTGCTTACTTCGATGCGCGCCGATTCCGGCGAGGCCTCGATCGCGTTCTTGATCAGGTTATGCAGCAGCTGGCGCAGGCGTCCGGCATCGCCGCGGATTTGCGGATCGCCGACATCGAGCGCGCGCGTGAGCTGCACGCGCGCGTCGGCCTCGTACAGATCCAGCACTTCGCCGACGAGGCCATTGAGCTTGAGCGGCGCCAGCTGCAATTGCGGCGGCCGCGCGTAGTCGCCGAAGGCATTGACCATGGACTTCAGGGCTTCGACCTGGGCGACGATGGTGTGCGTGGCCTTGTCGAGCACGGCCGCGTCGTCGGGCGTGAGCTTGCCGCGCAGGCGATGCTTGACGCGTTCGGCAGCGAGCTGAATCGGCGTGAGCGGGTTCTTGATCTCATGCGCGAGCCGTCGCGCGACTTCCGACCACGCGGCTTCGCGTTGAATTTGATTGAGCACGGTCTGGTCGTCGAACACGGCGACATAACCGCGCGCGCGGCGTTCCTCGCCCGCAACTTCGGGCGGCAACGCCGCGCCGCGCACCATCAGCACGCGCGCGGCGGTGGTGTCGTCGGGCGCGAACTCGCCCAGGCGCACTTCCTCGCGCCATTCGCGCGCGCCTTCGATCGCGCGCGTGGTGAGTAGCCTCGTCAGCGGCGCCAAACGCGGATGCGCCTCGCCGAGATCGGCGAGCGGCCGCTCCAGCCAGGGCTCCAGCGCGACGCCAAGCAAGGTGTCGGCGGCGGCATTGGCCGTGTTCAAGCGGCCATCGGCGTCGAAGCTCAACACGCCGGTGGACAAGCGTTCGAGCACGGTTTGCAGATGCGCGCGTTCGCGTTCGGTCTCGGCCTGGCTTTCGCGCGTGGCGCGGCTGGCGTCGGCGAGCTGGCGAATCATGCGATTGAAAGACACCGTGAGAAAACCGATCTCGTCATCGCCACCGGCCGCGAGTTCGCGATCGAACTTGCCGGCCGCCACCTCCTGCGTCGCGCGCGCCAAATCGGCGACCGGTCGCACTTGTCGGTGCGCGACGCGCAGCGCCGCCAGCACCGCGAGCAGCAGCGACAACAACAACACCGCGCTCAAGATCAGCGTGAAGGTGAGCTTGAGCGAACTGCGCAGAAAATTCAGGCGCTGATAGTCGTGCCAACTCGACTGGATGTTCTGCGCCAGCGGTTGCGCGCGCGTGGGCAGGGCGTAGATGGCTTGCAGCACCGTGGCGCCATCGAGCGCGCGCACGACGCGCACCACCAGATCGTCGCCCAGCGGCTCGGACACGGCCTCGACCGCGCCGCCGCGCACGCGCAGCAAGGTCGCGTCGTCGGGCGGCGCGGGAATCAACAAGCGCGGATCGGCGGCGACCGAAGCGAGCACCGCGCCGGCATCGCCGAAGATCGCCAATTGCAGCGCGCCACCGCGATCGGCGGCGTCTTCGAGCTCGGTCTGCCAGGATTCGCGCGGCATGGCGCGCAAAGTCTCGACTTGCTCGGCCGTGGCGACGCGCGCGCGGTCGACTTCGGCGTCGAGGAACAGGCGGCCCAGCGACAAGGCATCGTCGAGCGCGCGCTCCACGCGCACGTTGAACCAGGTGTCGATCGTGGTGTTTAGAAACTTGATGCTGAAGGCGTAGACCAAGACCACCGGCGGCACCGCCAGCAGCACCAGCGCGATGGTCCAACGCGTGGCCAGGCGCGAACCCGGCGCGCGCGCGCGCCAGGCCGCGGCCAACTGCCACAGCTGCCGCGCGATCGCGGCGATCAAGACGATCAAGGCCGCGAGCGCGCCGCCATACAACCACGGTGACCAGCGACCGAGACGACTGACGTCGGCCTCGGCATCGCCCGCCAGGAACAACGCGCCGAACAGCAGCGCCACCAGCGCCAGCGCCGGCAGCCCGCCGAAGACGTAGCGAATCAGGCGCCGGCGGTCCACGCGTAACTCTCGCTGTCGAAGCGCCAATCGCCCGAGATCAACGCGGGCAGTCGCAAGGGACCGGGCAGGGCGACGGTGTCGAGCGCCATGCTCAGCGCGTAGCGCGTGTCGTCGGGCAGCCGCTGCCACGTTGTGTCGAGCGGCAGATGCACGTGATCGAACCAGGCCAGCAACAAGGCGCGCCGCGCGAAATTGCGCGTGACGCCGCGATCGAGATCCTCGACCTGGTATTGCTGCGCCAAGGGCACGTAACGCACGCGCAGGCGGCGCTCGACATCGAGCCGCGTATGCGCGCCGCGCGCGGAGAGGCTGAACTTCAAGGTCAGCGGGATGCCGCGCTCGAGCGCTTGCAGCATCGTGGGCGAAAAGCGCAGGGCCAGTTCGGCGTCGAGCGCGGGCACGCCGCCGCTCAACACGCGCGCGCCGACGATGCGCACGCGCGCACCGTCATCGTCTTGCGTCGAGCACGCCGCGAGCAGCGCCAGCATGAAGCCAATCAACACGCCGCGCGCCAGTCGGCGCGCGAATCCCGAGAGCGCGCGCTCACGCGCGAGGCGCGAGCACGGCATAGTAGAAACCATCGAGATCGTGCCCGCCCGGCAAGTTCTGCCGGCCCGCGCCGGTGCCGCGACCGAACCACGCCGGCACGGCGTCGAGCGCCCGCGCGGCGGGCGTGCGTTCGAGAAAGGCGGCGACGCGTCGTTCGTTCTCATCGGCCAGCACCGAGCACGTCGAATAGACTAGCCGGCCCCCCGGTGCCAGCAAAGGCCAGAGCGCGTCGAGCAGGGCATCCTGACGCGCCATCAACGCGCGCACATCCTCGGCCCGACGCAGCAGGCGAATGTCGGGATGACGACGAATCACGCCCGTGCCCGTGCACGGCGCGTCGATCAAGATGCGGTCGAAGGGTCGGCCATCCCACCACGTCTTGGGCTTCGTCGCATCGGCCGCGCGCACCGTGGCGCGCAGTTGCAGGCGGCGCAGCGTGGTCTCGATCAAGGCGCAGCGGTCGCGGTGAATGTCGAGCGCGAGCAGGTCGACCTGGGGCGCGTGTTCGAGCACGTGCGCGGTCTTGCCGCCCGGCGCGGCGCAGGCATCAAGCACGCGCAGACCATCGCGCGCGTCGAGCACGTCGGCCGCGAGTTGGGCCGCGCCGTCCTGCACCGAGACCTCGCCTTCGGCGAAGCCGGGCAGGGTGGTGACTTCGATGCCGTCGTCGAGCGCGATCGCGTCGGCCAGTCCTTCGAGCCGTCGATGCGCGATGCCCGCGGCGCTCAGACGCTCGCTGTACCGCGCCACATCCGTGCGGCCGCGATGCACGCGCAGCGTCAGCGGCGCGCGGTGATTGTTGGCGGCGAGGATCTGCTGCCACTCGCGCGGCCAATCCGCGCGCAGGCGTTCGATCAGCCAGGCGGGATGGTCGTGACGTTGCTCGTCGCCGAGGCTCGGATCGTCGGCGCGCGCGGGCTCGCGTTGCGCGCGGCGCAGGATCGCGTTGACCAGGCCCGCCAGGCGCGGACGCTCGAGTTGGCGCGCGGCCTCGACGCTGCCGTCGATCACGGCGTAGGCGGGCGTGATCTCGCCTTCGAGCTGCGCGAGCGCCGCGAGCAGCAAGGCATGGATGACGCGATCGCGCGGGCTCAGCGGTTTCTCGAGCAAACTCGCGAGCCGCGTCTGCAAGTGATACACGCCGCGCACGGTCGCCAGCACGATGGCGCGCAACAGCGCGCGATCGCGCGGATCGCGCAGGGTCTTGTCGGCATCGAGCAGGGCGCGATCGAGCGCTTCGCCGCGATCGAGCACGCGTTGCAGCACGCGCGCGGCCTGCGCGCGGGTCTGGCCGGTTTGTGGCGCGCGCGTGTCGTTCACGAGGATTGGCGCAGATCCTGGCGCGCGTTCAAGAAGTCGGCGATGGCGACGACCTTGCCGCCTTCGCGCTGCACGCGGGTCAGGCGCAGCACGCCATCGCCGGTGGCTAGATCCAAACCTTCGCGCGTGGCGGCGATGATGCCGCCGGGCGCGACGCGCGTGCTCGCGCCGTCGAGCGCGCGTGCTTCGTGCACGCGCAGGCGTTCGCCGCCGAGTTCGAGTTCGGCCACGGGCCAGGGCGAGAACGCGCGCACTTGGCGTTCCAGCATCAGGGCCGGCGCGCGCAGATCGAGGCGTGCTTCGGCCTTGTCGAGCTTGCGCGCGTACGTCACGCCAATCTCGGATTGCGGCTGCGCCTGCGGACGCAGGCCCAAGGTCAGCAAGGTCAAACCGTCCTTGAGCACCTGCGCGCCGAGCGCGGCGAGGCGATCGTGCAGCGCGCCGCCGGTGTCCTCGCGCGTGATTGGCGTGGCCAGCGACAGCAACACGGGGCCGGTGTCGAGGCCGGCTTCCATCTGCATCAGGCACACGCCGGTCTCGGCGTCGCCGGCTTCGATCGCGCGTTGAATCGGCGCCGCGCCGCGCCAGCGCGGCAACAGCGAGGCGTGCACGTTCCAGCAGCCATGACGCGGCGTCGCGAGCACCGACTTGGGCAGGATTAGGCCGTAGGCGACCACGATCATCAGATCCGGCGCGAGCGCGCGCAGGGCTTGGCGCGCTTCGACCGTGCGCAGGGTTTCAGGCTGAAACACCGGCACGCCGGCGTCGATCGCGACTTGCTTGACCGGACTCGCCTGCGGCTGACGGCCGCGCCCGGCGGGTCGGTCGGGTTGCGTGTACACGCCCACGACCTGATGGCCACTGGCCAGCGTCGCGCGCAGGCAGGGCACGGCGAATTCCGGGGTCCCGGCGAAGACCAGGCGCAGGCTTTGACTCACGCTATTCGTCCCATGGCGGCCGCTCGCGCGGCGCCGGCGATGATGACACGGCGGGCCGCGCCCCCGGCGCGGCGTGAACTCAAGACGCGGGCGATCAGGCCGAGCGTTCGCTCGGCGCGCCACCGCGGCGCTGCTGCTTTTCCAGCTTCTTGCGCACCTGCTCGCGCTTGAACGGCGAGAGGTAATCGACAAAGACCTTGCCCTCGAGATGATCGATCTCGTGCTGCACGCAGATCGCGAGCAGGCCATCGGCCTCGATCTCGAACGGCTTGCCGTGGCGATCGATCGCGGCCACGCGAATGCGCGCGGCGCGCTCGACGTCGGCATAGATGCCCGGGAAGGACAGACAGCCTTCCTGATAGGTCTCCACGCCGTCCTTCGCGGTGATCTGCGGATTGATGAAGACCCGGGGCTGGTCTTTGTCTTCCGAAACGTCGATCACCATGAAGCGCTTGTGTACATTGACCTGGGTCGCGGCCAGGCCGACGCCGGGCGCCGCGTACATGGTTTCGAACATGTCGTCGATCAGTCGCTGGAGCTGCGGATCGTCGATCCGTTCCACGGGCTGCGCCTTGGTTCGCAGTCGCGGGTCCGGAAATTCAAGGATAGTGAGCTTGGCCATGCGTCCCACAATGCGGGGAAACAGGCGCGATATCAAGACGGTAGCTGCTTTCCGGGGGGTGGAAACCGGGGAGCTCCGGGACTGGCCCGGGGACGTCATTTCCACGCCCGAAAATTTTCGATACACTCGGGAAACCCCGGGGGATCAGGGATTTGGCCATCATGCTTAAACAAATTCTTGCAGTTGTCGCGGGATTTACCGTCGCCGTCGCGGTTTTCGCCGCCGATGCCGAGCTTCGCGACGACCATCCAGACACCTACATCGTGCAGAAGGGTGACACCCTCTGGGATATTTCCGGCCGTTTCCTCAAGCAGCCCTGGCTGTGGCCGGAAATCTGGCAGGCCAATCCCCAGGTCGCCAATCCGCATCTGATTTATCCGGGCGACAAGCTCAACTTGGTCTATGTCGACGGTCACGCGCGACTGATCATGGGCTCGCCCGAAGGCGGCTTCGGTCCGCGCGTGCGACGCGAGTCGCTCGACGAGGCCGTGACCGCCATCCCGCTGTCCGAAGTCCTGCCTTTCCTGCAGAAGTACCGCGTGCTGGAAAAGGATTCGGCCAAGAAGCTGCCCTATGTGGTGGCCAGCGAGGAAAACCGCCTGCTCGCCTCCGAAGGCATGCGCGTCTACGTGCGCGGCCTCGACGCGGCGCCGGGCACGCGCATCACCGTGATGCGTCCGACCTACGAGTTCTGGGAAGTGCCCGACAACTTCCCCTGGGGCAGCAGCAAGCGCCACCCCGAAGCGACCGAGATCACGTCCGAGCGCGGCCATTCTTTCGGCCAGTGGGCCGAGCGTCTGACCATGCCGGGCTATCGCAGCCGCACCGAGTTCCTGGGCCAGGAGTTCATGGAAGTCGCGCAGGGTGAAGTGCTGCGCACGGGCGACCCGAGCACGGTCCTGGTGCGCAATGCCGATCTGGAAGTGAAGAAGGGCGACGTGATCATCGTGGGCGACCCGATGGCCTTCGACCTGACCTTCGCCCCGCACGCGCCGCCGTCGGTGCCCGACAACATGCGCGTGATGTCGCTGACCTATCAGGAATCGCTGCGCATCGCCGGCCCGCGCCAAGTCGTGGCCCTGTCGCGCGGCGCGCGCGATGGCGTCGACAACGGTCAGGTCTATTCGATCTTCGAGCCCGGCGAGACCGTGCGCGACGACATCGGCTACGCCCAGGACGACACCCGCACCATCTTCAAGAAGAGCAAGGGCAAGGTCACCCTGCCCGACGAGTTCGTCGGCCACGTGATGATCTTCCGCACCTTCGACAAGGTCAGCTACGGCCTGGTGATGAACGGCATTCGCCCGATCAAGCTCGGCGACAAGCTGCAGGCGCCGGTGAACTGAGCGCCAGTCATCGCGAATGAGTAAATCGAAGGGCCGCGAAAGCGGCCCTTCTGTTTTGTGGTGCGAGCGCGGTGGGAAGTCGAGGTCATCCGCGCGATGTCGAGCGATGTCGAGGACATCCGTCGATGCGATGTCGAGGACATCCATGGATGTGTTCGCGCGAACGTCAAGGCGATTGATGCTGACACGCGCATGCGCCATTGGCCGACAACCTGTCGCGCCATCTCGCCACAGCGGTCACGTTCGCGCGCCACGATCATCTGGCCATGATCGACAACGACCTCGAAACCCGCGCTTGGCTGATCTGGCTGCGCGCGCCCGGCGTGGGCCCGGCGACCTTGCGCGCGGTGCTCGCGCGCAGTGGCAGCGCGGCCCGCGCGCTCGACCAAGGGCCGGAAGGCTGGCGCGCCTGGGGCTTGCCCGCGGCCACGCGCGCGTGGCTCGCGCGGCCGAATATCGCGCGCATCGACGCCGATCTGCGCTGGCTCTCGCAACCGCGTCATCACCTCGTGCGCTTCGATGGCGAAGACTATCCACCGCAATTGCGCCGCGCGCCCGATCCGCCCGTGGCCTTGTTCGTGCGCGGCGAGCCGTGGTTGCTGTGGCGCGCGCAGATCGCCGTGGTCGGCGCGCGGCACGCGAGCGTCGGTGGCGCCGCCAACGCGCGCGATTTCGCCAGCACGCTGGCTCGCTCAGGTCTCACGATCACCAGCGGCCTGGCCCAAGGCATCGACGGCGCCGCGCATCAGGCCGCGCTCGATGCCGGCGAGCCCACCATCGCCATCTGCGGCACGGGCTTGGAGCACGTCTATCCACGCCGTCACGAGGCCCTGGCCGAACGCATCGCCGAGCACGGCGCGCTGGTCAGCGAACTGCCGCTCGACGCGCCGCCGCGCGCCGATCACTTTCCACGCCGCAATCGCATCATCGCGGCGGCGGCGCTGGGCGTGCTGGTGATCGAGGCGGGCATGGAATCGGGCTCGCTGATCACCGCGCGCCTGGCCGCCGAATGCGGGCGCGAGGTCTTCGCCCTGCCCGGGTCGATTCATCATCCGCTGGCGCGCGGCTGCCATCGCCTGCTGCGCGATGGCGCGACCCTGGTCGAGACCGCCGACGAAGTGCGCGCGGCGCTTTCGAGCCTTCTGGGCCAACAAGGCGAACACCTGCGCGAGGCCCTGGGCGTCCTGCGCGACGGCGATCCCATCGCGCCGCTGTCGGACGTGTCGGGCCTGGCCATGGACGATCCCGACACGCGTCATCTGCTCGCCGCCTTGGGTACCGACCCGCTAAACCCCGACGAAATCGCGTCGCGCGCCGGGTTGACGTCGGCCGAAGTGTCGTCCATGCTGACCGCGCTGGAACTTGAAGGCGTTGTTGTCGCCGGCCAAGACGGGCGTTTCGCCCGAATCGCCGTCGGCGCGCCCAGCGTGACGGGTCCGCGCACGAGCGAGGTGGACTGCTGATGAGACTTCCGGATCGCGCTCCGGCCCCGATGGGGCGAGCCCGCGCATGATCGGTCCCCGACCGGACAGCAGCCACCGACCCACTGCCGTTTCCAAGCAGAAATCCCGCATCGACGCCGTCGGCACGAAGTTTGCCGGTGGAAGTCCTGCGGGCGCGTTTGCTTCACGCGACGGGGGATAAAGGAATGAAAGAAAACGTACTCGATGTCCTGGTCTACCTGTTCGAGAACTACATCGCCGAGGAACCCGAGATCGCGCCGGACCGCGATTCGCTCCAGGCGACCCTGATCGAGGCCGGCTTTTCGCCCACCGAGGTGTCCAAGGCTTTCGACTGGCTGGACGAACTCGAGCGCCGCCGGCCCTCGCCGGGCGAGGTGGTTTACGACCCCGCGCGTCCGGTGCGGGTGTTCGCCGACGCCGAGAACGAGCGCCTGGACGTGGCTTGTCGCGGCTTTTTGATGTTTCTGGAGCAACAGGGCGTGCTCGACGCGGCCCAGCGCGAGCTGGTGCTCGACCGCGTCATGGCGCTCGACGACGAGGATCTGGGTCTGGATGACCTCAAATGGGTGGTGCTGCTCGTGCTGTTCAACCAGCCCGGCCAGGAGGCCGCCTACGCCTGGATCGAAAACCACCTGCTCGAGGAGCAGGGCGAGGCCGTGCACTAGGTCTCGGTTCCGATCATCCGCCGGCGCCCGCGCTTGACCGGGCGCCGCCCGTGTGTTGACACTGAAATCATGCGCGCGTACGCGCGCGCGAGGGCCGGTCGGTCCCGACCGGGCCTGCCCCGGCGCGCGCAAGCGGCTGAAAACGGAAAGAATCTCTGATCATGGCCAAGAACCTGCTCATCGTCGAATCGCCGGCGAAGGCGAAGACGATCAACAAGTATCTGGGCAAGGACTTCACCGTCCTTGCCTCCTACGGTCATGTCCGTGACCTGGTGCCGCGCGAAGGCGCGGTCGATCCCGAGCGCGACTTCAACATGCGCTACGAGTTGATCGAGAAGAACGAGCGCCACGTCGACGCCATCGCCCGCGCCGCCCGCGCCGCCGATGCCCTGTATCTGGCGACCGACTTGGATCGCGAAGGCGAGGCGATCAGCTGGCACATCGCCGAGATCTTGAAAGAGCGCGGCCTGACCGAAGGCAAGTCCGTGCACCGCGTCACCTTCAGCGAAATCACGCCCAAGGCGATCAACGAGGCGATCGCGCATCCGCGTCGCATCTCGGGCGATCTGGTCAACGCGCAGCAAGCGCGTCGCGCGCTGGATTACTTGGTCGGCTTCAATCTCTCGCCGGTGCTGTGGCGCAAGGTGCAGACGGGCCTGTCGGCCGGTCGCGTGCAATCGCCGGCGCTGCGCATGATTGTCGAGCGCGAGGAAGAGATCGAACGCTTCCAGTCGCAGGAATACTGGACCATCGCGGCGCAGCTGAGTCATCGCGACCAACCCTTCGGCGCCAAGCTGCTGCGCTTCGACGGGCAGAAGGTCGAGCAATTCACCTTCCGCGACGGCGATGCCGCCGAGGCCGCGCGCGCCAAGCTGCTCGAGGCCGCCGGTGGTTCGTTGCTGGTCGACGAGGTGCAATCCAAGCAGCGCCAACGTCGTCCGGCCGCGCCCTTCATCACCTCGACCTTGCAGCAGGAGGCCGCGCGCAAGCTCGGATTCTCCACCAGCCGCACCATGCGCATCGCGCAGCAGTTGTATGAAGGCATCGCGCTCGGTGGCGAAGGCATCGTCGGTCTGATCACCTACATGCGTACCGACGCCACACACCTGGCCAATGACGCCATCGCCGAGCTGCGTCAGGTCATCGCCTCGCGCTACGGCGCGCAGTCGCTGCCGCCGGCGCCGAACGTGTTCAAGACCAAGTCGAAGAACGCGCAAGAGGCGCATGAAGCGATTCGTCCGACCTCGGCCCTGCGCGCGCCGGAATCAGTGGCGAGTTTTCTCAATCCCGATCAGACCAAGTTGTACGAGCTGATCTGGAAGCGCACGGTCGCCTGCCAGATGGCGCCGGCCCTGCTCAACACCGTGTCGGTCGATCTCGCCGCCGGCAAGGGGCATGCGTTCCGCGCCACCGGCACGACCGTGGTCGAGCCGGGCTTTCTCGCCGTGTACGAGGAAGGCAAGGATCAGCGCAGCGAGGAAGACGAGGACGAAGGTCGTCGCCTGCCCGCCATGACCAAGGGCGATCGAGTGCCGATGTCGGCGGTGATCGCCGATCAGCATTTCACCGAGCCGCCGCCGCGGTTTTCCGAGGCGAGTCTGGTCAAGGCGCTGGAGGAACACGGCATCGGCCGTCCCTCGACCTATGCCTCGATCATCCAGACCCTGCTCTCGCGCGAGTACGTGTTGCTCGACAACCGACGCTTTCGTCCCACGGACGTGGGTCGCGTGGTCGCGAAGTTCCTGTCCAATCACTTCACTCAGTACGTCGACTACGACTTCACCGCCAAGCTCGAGGACGAACTCGACGCGGTCAGTCGCGGCGAAGAGGACTGGGTGCCCTTGATGCGCAAGTTCTGGACGCCGTTCAAGCGTCTGGTCGCCGACAAGATGGAAACCGTCTCGCTCGACGAGGCCAAGAGCGCCCGCGTGCTCGGCACCGATCCGGCCAGCGGCAAGCCAGTCACCGTGCGCCTGGGTCGCTATGGGCCCTTCGCGCAGATCGGCACCAAGGAAGACGGCGACAAGCCGCGCTTCGCCTCGCTGCGTCAGGGCCAGAGTCTGCACACGATTGGTCTGGCCGAGGCGCTGGAGCTGTTCAAGCTGCCGCGCAATCTCGGTCAGGCGCCCGATGGCGAAGAGGTCAGCACCTCGATCGGTCGCTTCGGGCCCTTCGTCAAGCACGGGTCGGTGTATGCCTCGCTCAAGCCAGGCGATGATCCGTACACGATCGAATTGCCGCGCGCGCTCGAGCTGATTCGCGAGAAGGCCGAAGCCGCGGCCAATCGCGTGATCAACTCGTTCGACGAGGGCGCGATCCAGGTGCTCAACGGTCGCTACGGGCCGTACATCACCGACGGCACCAAGAACGCGCGCATTCCGAAGGATCGCGAAGCCAAGTCGCTCACGCGCGATGAATGCGCGGCGCTGCTCGAGGCCGCGCCCGCGCGGCCGGCGCGCTTCGGTCGTCGCGGCGCGCCCGGCAAGGCTGCCAAGGGCCCGGCGGGGAAGAAGGCCGCGGCCAAGAAGGCCGCCGCGCCCGCCGCCGATGGCGCGACGGCCGAGAAGAAACCCGCCGCGAAGAAAGCCGCGCCCGCGAAGAAAGCCGCGGCGAAGAAAGCCACCGCGGCCAAGAAGGCGCCGGCCAAGAAAGCCGCCAAGAGCGCGGCGAAAAAGGCCACCACGCCCGCGTGAATCGCGCCCGCGCGGTTCGCGCGCGGGCTTTCACCGACTGACGCTTACAAATCGCGCGCGCCCAGACAGGGCGCGATCGCGCCGTCATGCGCCACGCGCGAATCCTCCGGCGCCTGCGCGCGATCGCGCGGACCATAGTCACGCGCGACCGCCGCGACGCGCAGACGATAGTTGTCGAAGATCCGCGCGCGCCCGGCCGCTTGCGCCGCGCGATGCGCCTCGAGCTGGCGCCACGCCGTCACCGAAGCCTCGTCTCGCCAGAACGACAGCGACAGCAGCTTGCCCGGTTCGCTCAGGCTCCCGTAGCGCTCGATCGAGATCAGTCCCGGCACCTCGGCCAACAAAGGCCGCAGTCGCGTGGCCAGGTCGAAGTAACTGTCGCGCTGCCCCTCGCCCGGCCAAGCTTCGAAAATCACGGCGATCATGGCGAGCCCGCCGCGTCGCGCGCCGCTTGGTTCACGCTGCCGTCGACGGCTTCGAGAAACGTGCGTTCCTCGCGCAGGATGAAGCGACGCTCACGCGCGAAGTCGAAGTTGGCGCGGCCTTCCGGATCCTGGCGCAGGCGCGCGCGATAGGTCTCGTAACTCGCCAGCGAATCGAAGGCGATCAAGCCCCAGGCGATGTCATTGCTGCCTTCGTGCGGCAGGAAATAGCCGAGCAAATGGCCGCCACAAGCGGGAATGATGCGAGCCCAGGCGCGCGCGTACTCGGCGAAGGCGTCGCGCTGGAACGGATCGATCTGATAGCGGATGAAACAGGTCAGGGTCATGGTGGCCTCCGTGGACAACGGCGCCACGATAGTCGCGCGCGCCGCGCCCATGGTTCGGCCGACATCGAACCATTGTCGCCGCGCGCGCGGGCTCAATACACTGGCTCAGGCTCATCGGCTCGGAGGCAACATGCAAGGCGGCCCCAACATCGCGCGCATCGCCGCCCTGGTCGGCGACGTGGCGCGCGCCAATGTGCTGACCGCGCTGCTCGATGGCCGCGCGCTCACCGCGACCGAACTCGCCCAAGTCGCGCGCGTGAGCAAGCCCACGATCAGCGCGCATCTGACCAAGCTGCGCGAAGCCGGCCTGATCGCGATGACCGCGCAAGGGCGGCATCGCTATTTCCGACTCGCCGATGACGAAGTGGCGCAGCTGCTCGAGGCCATGCAGGCCCTGGCCGGTCGCGCCACGGTCGCGCGCGTGGCCACGGGACCGCGTGATCCGGGCCTGCGCAAGGCGCGCGTGTGCTACGACCATCTGGCCGGCGAGATGGGCGTGCATGCCTACGACGCCATGTGTCGGCGCCGCTGGTTGCGCGAGGACGTCGATGGCCTCGCCCTCACGCGCGCGGGCGAGGCTTGGCTGACGCGTCTGGGCATCGACCCGGCGAGCCTGCGCGATTCGCGACGACTCGCGTGCCGACCGTGTCTCGATTGGGGCGAGCGACGCTTTCATTTGGCCGGCGTCGTGGGCGCGCGCCTGCTCGATCATGTGTTCGCGCAAGGCTGGGCGCGGCGCGCGCGCGGCGCGCGCACGGTGATCTTCACCGTGGCGGGCGAGCGAGCGTTTCTCGATTGCTTCGCGGCGCGCGGTTGAGGGCGATGCGCGTCACGCGTCGACGATGCGCACCACGCGCGCGCGCGGATGCGCGATCGCGACCGCGGCCAGATAGTCCGGCGCGGGCGTGAACCAGCGCGCGTGCCAGGCCTCGATCGCGCCGAAGGCCGCGGGTCCCGCGACCACGCGCAGCTCGTCGTCGCGCGCCTCGAGCCGCGTCGCGCGCAAGCCCTCGCCGATGCCCAGGCCATTGGCCTTGAGCAAGGCTTCCTTGGCCACCCACAGGCGATGAAAGCGCGCTGCGATGCCGGCCTCGCCCGCGGCTTCGATCCAGGCGACCTCGGACGCGGCGAAGTACTGCGCCGCGATCTCGCGATAGCGTCGTCGTCGATGCACGTGTTCGACGTCGATGCCGCAAGCCTGCGTCGCCACCGCCAGCAGCATCAGCTGATCGCAGTGGGTCAGGCCGAAGCAGGGCGCATCGGCGGCGCCAACCAACACCGGTCGCCCGCGCGGTTCGCGCGCGATCGCGAGGGTCTCGGCCGACGCCCCGACGTAATTCGCGAGCACGGCCAGCACCTCGCCCTCGCGCGCGCCGCGTTCGGCGTGCCAGGGCAAGGTCCACACGTGCACGTCGCCCGGCGCGAGGTCGCCCGGCGCGCGCGTGGCCGATAACACCGCTTCGCTGCTCATCGCCGCAGTGTAGTCAGCCGTCCGGGCGCGCGGCCAGTCGCCACTGACAGGCCCGCGCGCGCCACCGCGTAACAGGCTCGGCACCGGGCCGCTTGTACGCGCGCGCGCCATGGGCGACGCTATGGCCGAGGAACCTCATGTCGATCCGTCGAATTGAACAACCCGCGCCGACCGCGCCGCCCCTACCCTTGCTCGCGGGCGACGACCTGTCGCGCCCCCTCGTCTGGCGCGCCGGCCAGGCGATCAGCGCCGGGCGATTTCTTGCCCTGGTCGAGGCCGTGGCCACCGAACTCGGCGGCGCGCGCCACACGATCAATCTGTGCGAGGACCGCTTTCATTTCCTGATCGGCTTCGCCGCCGCCGCGCTGCGCGGCAAGACCTCGTTGCTGCCCTCGTCGCGCGCGCCGCGCGTGATCGAAGAGGTGGCCGATCAGCATGGCGGCGCCTTCTGCTTCGACGATGACTTTGTCGCCGCGCGCCTTGACCGCGTCACGCGTGAAGCCACGCGCGTGCCCACGATCGCCGCCGATGCGGTGGTGGCCATTGGGTTTACTTCCGGCTCCACCGGTCATCCGCGCCCGCATCTCAAGCGCTGGGCGAGTTTTCAGGCGAGCAACGCGCTCAACGCCGGCGTGATTCGCGCGCGTCTCGCCGCGCGCGGTCTCGACGGCGAGCCCTGCGTCATCGCCACCGTGCCGCCGCAGCACATGTACGGCATGGAGACTTCGGTGCTGCTGCCCCTGATCGGCGACATGGCCGTGCACGCGGGTCGACCGCTATTTCCCGGCGATGTCGCGGCGGCGCTGGCCGACGTACCCGCGCCGCGCGTGCTGGTGAGCACGCCCGTGCATTTGCGCGCCCTGGTCGATTCCGGCGTGCGCTTCCCCGACGTGGCCCTGGTGCTGTCGGCGACCGCGCCGCTCGAGCCGCGCCTCGCCGCCGAGGTCGAGCGCGTGCTTGCGACCGAAGTGCGTGAACTGTTCGGTTCGACCGAAACCTGCGTCATCGCCCATCGCCGCACCGCGATCGAACCGGCGTGGACGCTCTATCCCAGCGTGAGCCTTACGCCGGAACCCGACGGCACGCGCGTGGCCGCGCCATGGTTCGCCGAGGTCACGCCGCTGCAGGACGTGGTCGAGCTCACGCCCGAAGGGTTTCTGCTGCGCGGCCGTCATGTCGACATGATCGAAATCGCCGGCAAGCGCGCCTCGCTGACCGACCTCACGCGGCGCCTCGCCGCGATCGAGGGCGTGTCCGACGCCGTGGTCTTTCAGCCCGATGGCGAAGGTCCGGTGCGTCGCGTCGCGGCGTTGGTGGTGTCGCGCGCGCGCACGGCCGAGCAGATCGCCGACGACCTGCGCGGCATGATCGATCCCGCCTTTCTGCCGCGGCCCTTGCTGTGCGTGCCGGAATTGCCGCGCAATGAAGTGGGCAAGCTCACGCGCGCGTGCTTGCTCGACGCCCTGCGTCGTCTCGAACGCAACGACTAGACGCGCCTCACGCCGCGCCGTGCGCGCCGTCGATCTCGATCAGCAGATCGTGACGACAGATGTCGCCCTCGATCACGATGAAGTCGACGCCGCGCGGCAGTTGCTCGCGCAGCGCCTGACACACGGCCTCGGTGTGCTCGGCGTGACGCAGATACACCTTCAAGGCACTGTGCGCGCCAAACTGCGTGGCGGTGACGCCGCCGTGCGCGCGCGCCGCCGCGAGAATGCTGTCGAGGTTACGCAGCGTCTCGTGCAATTGCGCCAGCACATCGCCGACGTGATGCGACTCGTGACCGACCACGCTGGCCGTGCCCGAAATCAGCAGCGTGCGCGCGTCGGCCAGCATCGCGCGCGAGAAACTCGGCGACACCGGTCCGTATTGACGCGGGTAGCGGAACGCGCTGACCTGGCGCGGGTTCTCTAGCGCCACGCCCGGTTCGCGCGCGGCCAGCCAATAGACCTGCAAACGTGGATCGCCATCGACGCGGCCAATCGCCGTGGCCGCCGGAAAACTCGGGAATCGCGCCGTGCCCAGGCCCCGCGCGCGACCGACACAAAAGTGCCGATAGCGTTCGTCGTCGCCCGTGCCTTGGTTGATCGCGTCGAAATAATTCCAGATGCGCAGCACGTGCGGGTGCTCGCCGTGACGCACGACGTCGAGCATAGCGGCATAGGCTTGCTCGGCCGCCGCTTCGATGCCGCCGACCGCGGCTTCGTCGAGTTCGATCACGCCGAAGGTCAGGGCTTCGTCGCGCGCGAAGCGCACCACGCCGTGCGTGCCACGCGTCACTGGACCGCGCGCGCGCCACACTTCCGCACGCGCCGCGCCATCGAGCGGGCGCAGACCGACGCGCGTCCAGCGCGGATCGTCGTCGGGCGCGCGCGCGCCGAAGCACAGCGCGGCCAGCACATCATCGCCCGCGGGAAAGCGCGTGGCGTCTTCGTAGGCGATGCGGACCGCGCCCGTGGGCGCGAGGGCGAGGACGTGCTCAGGCATGATCCTGCCCCGTCGTGCCGCCTTCGAAGCGCGCCTCGATGCCCGCGCCGCGCGCGCGATAGTGGCGCCATTGCTCGCGCCACATGCCGAGCGCGGTCACGAAGTAGATCGCCTTGAACAAACGCAGGCGCTTGCGCACGCCGCCGTCGCGGAAGACATCGCCCGCGAGCATCGAGATCAAGGCTTCTTCCAGCCGCCAATTGTTGCGTGGATTGGCGAACAGATAGCGCATGGCCGGCGAGGTGAATCGATGGATGAACCAACTGAAGGCGTCGACGCCTTCGCGAATCGTGCGCGCATAAGCCGATTGCAGCGCCGGTTCGCGCGCAGGCTCGCGCAAGGCCGCTTCGACCACGTCGGCGGCGAGCACCGCGCTGTTCATCGCCAGAAATACACCGCTGGAAAAGATCGGATCGACGAAGGCGTAAGCATCGCCCACCATCAGCCAGCGCGGCCCGGCCATGCGACTGCAGGCATAGGAATAATTGCCGGTGGCGTGCAGATGGCCCACGAGTTCGGCCCCGGCCAGGCGTTCGGACAGATTGTCGATGCCGCCCAGGGTTTCGATCAGGAACTCGGCGCCTCGGCCGCGCTTGTGCTTGAGGTATTCCGGCGAGCACACGGCGCCGACGCTCGTGATGTCGTCGCGCAAGGGAATCACCCACACCCAGCCGTGCGCGAAGCGATACACGCTGATATTGCCCGCGTCCTCGCCCGGTCGACGCGTGACGCCGCGAAAATGCGCGAACAAGGCCGCGCTCTGATGCGCGCGGCTCTTGCGCTTGAGGTCGAACTGACGGCCGAGCAAGGTGTCGCGACCGGTCGCGTCGACGACGTACCGCGCGCGCAAGGTTTCGTTCGCGGACTGTCCTTGGCGCACCGTGGCGGTGGCGCCGTCGGCATCGAAAGCGACGGATGCGACCTGGCAATCCTCGAGCGTGTCCACGCCTTCGCGCGCGGCGTGGCGAAACAAGAGCTCGTCGAATTCCTCGCGTTTGACCTGATAAGCAAAGCCGGGCGTCGGGTTGAGCGTGCGGCGAAACTCGAACGTGTTGTAACCGCGCTCGTTGCGAGTCGGAAAATCGGCGCCGAGCTTGCGCACCCCGATCGCGGCGACTTGTTCGGTCACGCCCAGCTGGTCGAGGATGGGCATGTTCATCGGCAGCAGCGATTCGCCGATGTGGAAGCGCGGATGACGGTCCTTTTCCACCAGGCGCACGCTCAGGCCCTTGCGTCGCAGCAGCGTGGCGATGGTCGACCCGGCGGGCCCTCCGCCGATGACGAGCACATCGGTGGCGGCGCGGGACGATGACGGCAAAGACGACACTTAACGGCGCTCAAGATAGTGCGGGGCACGTGGCCGCGTATGATACAGTGCGCGCCCGCGACTGGGGCCCAAGGCCGCGCCCGGGCTCGGTTTCGCGGCGATCCGTCGCAGGATGCGAAGCTCCGTACCCCACCGTATCGATCACCGCCCACATGCCCGCCACGCAAACCGCCGCAGAACGCGAGCTCGCCGAGCTCATCGTGCAAAGCCTGAACCTGGAATCGGTCGCCGCCGATCAGATCGACCCCGAGGCCGCCTTGTTCGGTTCCGACCTGGGTCTGGATTCGATCGACGCGCTGGAACTCGCCCTGGCCGTGTCCAAGCGCTATGGCGTGCAGCTGCGCGCCGACAGCGAGGACAATCGCAAGATCTTCGCTTCCCTGCGTTCGCTGTCGTCCCACATCGCCCAAGCCCGCGCCGCGTGAGAGGGTTGACGGTCGCGCTTGGCGTGGCCTATCCGGTGCTCGCGCATTGGGCCGTGGAATCGCACAGTCAAACCCTGACCCTGGCGAGCGTCGCCGTGTTGCTCTTGCTGCCTTTGTTGCCCGGCCTGGCCACGGGCCGCGCGCTCGCGTGGCTGCTGGCCGCGTGCGCGGCCGCGTTGTGGTGGTGGTTGGCGCGTCACGCCAGTGGCGCGGCCTTGCTGTATCTGCCGCCGGTGGCGATCAATCTGTTTCTGGCCTGGCTGTTCGGCCACACCTTGCTGGCCGGGCGCATGCCGCTGATCGAGCGCATGGTGCGCTTGCTGCACGACGACAGCGAGCCGCTCGAGGACCGCGTGCCGCCCTACGCGCGTCGCCTGACCTTGGCCTGGGCCGTGCTGTTTTTGACGCTGGCGATGATCAATGGCGCGCTCGCCTTGCTCGCCACGCCCGAAGGTTTGTTGCAACTCGCCGGGTTCGAGCCTTCGGTCACCGTGCCAAGGCTGTGGTGGTCGCGGTGGGCGAACATCTTCAATTACCTGCTCGTGGGCGTGTTCTTCGTGGCCGAGTACGCGTGGCGTCGGCGCGTGTTTCCGCGGCAGCCGTATCGCGACTTCGCCGATTTCACCCGACGCGTGATCGCGGTCGGGCCGCGCCTGTGGCGCGATCTGCGCCAGTCGGACGCGCGCGCATGAGCACCTCGCATCGCGCGCGCTTCGCGATCGCGGCCTCGCATCCGAGCCTGCCCGGGCATTTTCCTGGCGAGCCCGTGGTGCCCGGCGTGGTCGTGCTCGATCAGGTGATCGATGCCGCGCAGACCTGGCTCGGTCACGCGCTGTCGCCGCGCGCGCTGACGCAAGTGAAGTTCTTGAGTCCCTTATTGCCCGACGAAGCGGCGGAGATCGCGCTCGAACTCGACGGCGCCAGTTTTCGCTTTCGCGTCGACGCGGCCGGTCGCGCGATCGCGCAGGGCAGCGCCGTGCTGGATCTGCCCGCGCCATGACCCCGCGCGATCAATGGGCCGAGCGTCCCGAGGGCGGTGGTCGCTTCGCGCTGTGGTTGATCCGCACCATCGCGCTGCGCTGCGGGCGCGCGCCGACGCGGCTGCTGCTGATTCCGATCACGCTGTACTTTCTGCTGCGTCGTGGGCCCGAGCGTCGCGCGTCGCGCGCCTATCTCACGCGCGTGCTCGGTCGGCCGGCGACCTTGCTTGAAGTGGCACGGCACATTCATGCGTTTGCCTCGACCATTCTCGATCGCGTGTTCCTGCTGTCGGAGCAGTTTCGACGCTTCGACGTGCGCGCGCATGGCCTGGAAGAATTGCATCGCGTGATGGATCTCGGTCGCGGCGTGCTGCTGTTGGGCTCGCACCTGGGCAGCTTCGACGTGTTGCGCGTGCTGAGCCTGCAACGGCCCGACGTGACCGTGCGCGTGGTGCTTGATGTCGGCCACAACGCCGCGATCACGCAATTGCTGGCCGCGCTCAATCCGCGCCTGGCCGCCGGCGTGATCGACGCGCGCCAGGACGGTCCCGCGATCGTGCTGGCGATCAAGGATGCGGTCGAGGCCAACGCCTTGGTGACCTTGCTCGCCGATCGCGGTCGCGCGGGCGAGCCTTGCGTGCCGGCGAGTTTTCTCGGCGACGACGCGCCGTTTCCGACCGCGCCGTGGTTGATCGCCGCCGCCCTGGGCGCGCCGGTGGTGTTGTGCTTTGGTTTGTATCGCGGTGGCAATCGCTACGATCTGCATTTCGAGACCGTATCGGAACGCATCGCCATCGATCGTCGTGAGCGGCGTCAGGCCTTGGCGCGCCTGACTCAGCATTACGCCGATCGCTTGGCGCACTATGCGCGCCTGGCTCCCTACAACTGGTTCAACTTCTATGATTTCTGGCAAAGCCCTGCTGTGCCTGAGCCTCGCGATCGGCCTTCCGCCGACGTCGGCGTGGGCGAGTCCTGATCTCGACGCGCTGTTACAGCGCCTGAGTCGCCCGGCGCCGCAGCGCACGGTCTTCGTCGAGGTGCGTTATTCGCGGCTGCTCACGACGCCGCTGCGCGTCGGTGGCGAGCTCGAGTATCGCGGCGCGACTTCGCTGGCCAAGACCGTGTCGACGCCCTATCGCGAGCAGACGCAGATCGAAGGCGAGACCGTGAGCGTGACGCGCGAAGGCGAGCGCGCGCGGCGCTTCTCGTTGCAACGCGCGCCGGAATTGCGCGGACTCTTGGCGAGCTTCGGCGCGATGCTCGCCGGCGATGGCAAGACGCTCAAGCAATTCTTCGACGTCAGCGCCACCGGCGATGACGCGCGCTGGCAATTGCGACTCGTGCCGCGTGACACACGCGCGCGACGACGCATCGTCGAAGTCGGCGTCGAAGGCGCCAACGACGCGCCGCGCTGCTTCGTCGTGCGCGGCGGCAAGGGCGAGGAGAGTTTTCTCGTGATCGGCGAAGCCGCGAGCGCGTTGCCTGAAGCCACGCCCGCGCGCGATCGCCTGATGGCCTGGTGTCAGGGTCAGTCGACGCCGTGAAAATCTCCGCGCGCTGGGGTCTGCTGCTCGCCTGGCTCGCCGCGTTGGCGATCCTGGGCGTTTACACCAGTCGCGAATTGCGCATGAGCACGGACCTGCGTCTGTTCATGCCCGCGCCGCAGACGCCGGCGGAACGCTTGATTCTGGAAGAAGTGGGCGAAAGTCCGGCCTCGCGATTGCTGCTGCTCGCGATCGAAGGCGACGCGCCCGAGGCCTTGGCCAGCACCTCGCAGGCCTTGGTCGACGCGCTGCGCGATCAACCGCTGCTGCGTCTGGTCGCCAACGGCGACAGCTCGCTCGACGACGTGCCCGAGGCCTTGCTCGCGTATCGCTATCTGCTCACCGATAGCTTCGACGCGGCGCCGCTCGATGCCGCGCGGTTGCGGCGCGAGTTGATCTCGCGGCAACGCGATTTGTCCTCGCCGGCCGCGGGCCTGCTCGAGGAATGGCTGCCGCGTGATCCCACGCTCGAAGTGCTGCATCTGGCCGAGCGCTGGCAGCCCGCGCAGGAAGCGCATCGCGCGTTCGATGTGTGGTTCGATCCGGGCGAGACGCACGCGTTGCTCGTGGTCGAGACGGCGGTGCCGGGCTTTGATCCGGATCGACAACGCGAAGTCCTGGATCTTCTGCAAGCCACATTCGCGAAGACGCGCGTGAGCGATCAGCAGCGACTCATCGTCAGCGGCCCGGGCGCGTTCTCGGTCTTGATGAAGGAGAAAACCGCCGGCGAAGCGACGCAACTCGGCGTGGGCGCGACCGTGGGCATGATCCTGCTGCTGATCCTCGCCTATCGGCGCTGCCAGCCGGTGGTGCTGGGCGCCTTGCCCTTGGTGTCGGCGGGCCTCGTGGGTCTGGCCGCGGTGAGCGCGGTGTTCGACGCGGTGCATGGCATCACGCTCGCATTCGGCTTCACGCTGATCGGCGTGGCGCAGGACTATCCCATGCATCTGTTCAGTCATCAGCATGCGGGCCTGAAACCGCGCGACAACGCGCGCGCGTTGTGGCCGACCCTGGCCACGGGCGTGGCGAGCACGTGCATTGCCTATGGCGCCTTCGCGGTTTCCGGCGTCAACGGGCTCGCGCAGCTGGCGTGCTTCACCATCGCGGGTCTGGCCACGGCGGGACTCACCACGCGATTCCTGTTGCCGCCGCTGATGAGCGCGGATGCGCTCGATCACGGCCAATCGCGACGCTTGCAAGCGTGGTGGGATGTGATTGCGCGCTTGCCGCGGCCGCGGGGATTGGCCATCGTGATCGCGCTGGTCGCGCTGGCGATCATCGTCTTTCGACCCGGGCCCTTGTGGGAAAACAATCTCGGCGCGCTAACGCCGTTGCCCCCCGAGCTGCTGCAACAGGACGTGCGCTTGCGCGGCGAACTCGGCGCGCCCGACGTGCGTTACCTCATCGCGGTCGAAGGCGCCGACGCGCAAGCCGTGTTGCGTCGCGAAGCCGCGCTCGTGCCCGCGCTCGATGAGCTGGTCACGCGCCAAGCCATCGCCGGCTACGACCACGCCGCGCGCTATCTGCCGCCGATCGACGTGCAAACCCGTCGCCGCGCCGCGCTGCCCGACGAAGCCGCGCTGCGCGCCATGCTTGTCGAAGCCAATGCCGGCCTCGCGTTCAAACCCGAAGTCTTCGAGGACTTCATCGCCGAAGTCGGCGCGGCGCGCGCGCTGCTGCCGCTGGAGGAAGGCGCGCTCGCCAACACGCCATTGGCCTTGCGCGTCGGCGGTCTGCTGCTCGGCCGGCCCGATCACCGCATCGGCCTGGTGACTTTGACGGGCGTGCGTGACCCCGCCGCGCTGGCGTCGCTCGCGCGAACGGCGGGCGAGGGCGTGGCCCTGCTCGATCTCAAACAATCGTCGGAAGATCTGGTCGCGCGCTATCGCGAGCGCATTCTCGTGAGTCTGGGCATCGCGGCGCTTTTGCTGATCGGCGTGGTCGGTTTCGCGCTGCGCGATTTCGGTCGCGCGCGTCGCGTGCTGCTGCCGATGGCGCTGACGACCCTGATCATCGTCGCCCTGCTGCATGGCGCGGGCGTGGCGCTGAGTCTGTTCCATTTGATCGCCTTGGTATTGGCGGCGGGGCTGGGCCTGGACTACGCCTTGTTCTTCGAACACGCGGCCGATGACCCGGGCGAGCAGCGCCGTACCTTGCACGCGGTGCTGGTATGTTCGGCCTCGACCTTGATGGTGTTCGCGCTGCTGGCGCTGTCGAGTCTGCCGGTGCTGCGCGCGATCGGTCTCACCGTCACGCTGGGCGTGATCGCGAACTTCGTGCTGGCCTTGATGTTGACGCGACCCGACGGCGAGGCGCGCGCATGAGTCCGTTGCCGCATCCGCGCGATTTGATTCCGCATCAGGGCACGATGTGCCTCAACGAGCGCATCCTCGCCTGGGACGATGAGAACGTGCGTCTGGCCACGCGCACGCACGCGGCGCCCGACAATCCGCTGCGCGCGCACGGTCGACTACGCGCGCTGCATCTGTGCGAGTACGGCGCGCAGGCCATGGCCGTGCATGGCGGCTTGCTCGCGCGCGCGGCGGGTCGGCGCGCGCCGCCGGGTCTGCTCGTGGCGCTGCGCGACGTGCGGTTGTCGATCGACTATCTCGAACGGCTCGACGACGAGATCGAGATCGAAGCGCGGCGCCTGCTCGCCAGCGCCGACAGCTGGCAGTACAGCTTTCGCGCTCTGCACGCGGGCCAAGTGCTCGCCGAAGGCCGCGCGGCGGTGATCCTGCGCGCGCCGCCATCGGCCTGAGCGCGGCTTTCCGCTAGCATCGCGCCATGACTGGGGAAGTTCTCGCGTGAATGCATCCAACACATCGCGTCGCGCGCTCGTGACGGGCGGCAGCGGCGACATCGGCGCGGCGATCTGCCACGCGCTCGCGGCCGCGGGGCACGAGCTCATCGTGCATGCCAACACCGGTCTCGATCGCGCCGAAGCCGTGGCCGCCGCCATTCGCGATGCGGGCGGTCGCGCCATCGCGACGCGCTTCGACGTGGCCGACGGCGAGGCCACGCGCGTGGCCTTGGAACAATTGCTCGCCATCGGCGCCATCGACATCGTGATCAACAACGCCGGCATTCACGACGACGCGCCCATGGCCGGCATGAGCGCCGAGCAATGGCGACGCGTGATCGACGTGAGTCTGCACGGGTTCTTCCATGTCACGCAGCCACTGTTGCTGCCGATGGCGCGCGCGCGGTGGGGTCGCGTGATCAGCGTGTCCTCGGTGGCGGCGCAGATGGGCAATCGAGGGCAGACCAATTACGCGGCGGCCAAGAGCGCGCTGCATGGCGCCTCGCGTTCGCTCGCGCGCGAGATGGCCTCGCGAAACATCATGGTCAACGTGGTTGCGCCGGGCCTGATCGCCGGGCGCATGAGCGAGGGTAGCTTCACGCCCGAGCAGATCAAGCAACTCGTGCCCGCCGCGCGCGCGGGGCGGCCCGAGGACGTCGCGGCCTTGGTGCGGTTTCTGTGCTCGGACGACGCGGGCTACATCACCGGCCAAGTCATCGGCGTCAACGGCGGCATGATCTAGGCGCCACGTCACAACGCGCGCGCCGCCCGGCGCGCGACAATCGCGGCCCTTTCACGACACGGAGTCCGCGCGATGCGCCTTGCCTTGATCAGTCTCGCCCTGCTCGCCACCTTCGCCGCGTCCAGCGCGCGCGCCGACACGATCACCGTGCCGCGCCCCGTGCCCTATGCCGAGGACGCCGAGATCGCCGGCAAGATCAAGCGCGAATGCACGCTGCAGGTCCAGCTCGCCGACTTCATCAAGGTCTATGCCGAGCAGCGCGGACAGACCATCGCCTTCGTCGAGCAAATCGATGAGACCGCGTCCGGCAAGGTGCTCGACATCGAGATCCGCGACGCGGTGAGCGAGGGCAATGCCTTCATCGGCCATCACAAGTCGACCTCGGTGCGCGGGCGTCTGCTCGAGAACGGTCAGGTCGTGGCGAGCTTTCGCGCCAAGCGCAATTCCATGGGTGGCGCCTTCGCCGGCTACAAGGGCTCGTGCTCGGTGCTCGGTCGCACGGTCAAGGCCCTGGGTCAGGACATCGCGCAGTGGCTGGCGTCGCCGAGCATGGATGCCCAACTCGGCGATCTGAACTAAGGCGCTTCTAGGCCGCGTCGTCGAACAACAGACTCGCGGCCGCGCCACCCGCGCTGGCGCCATCGAGAATCGTCATCACGGCCGTGGCGTCGAGCGCGGGATGCTCGGCGCGCGCGCGTTCAACGATCTCGCGCGCGAGCTGATTCAGCTGCGCGGTGGTGGCGCGGATGCGCGCGCGAAATCCCGCGTCATCGAGCTTGTCGCGCAGACCGCGGTTGAGTTCGGCGAACCACGGCAGGCTGGCTTGATCGAGCAGCTCGCGCCGATTGCGCTTGTCGCTGACCGCCGACCAGGCGCGCAGGAAATCCTGCATCGCCACGTTCAAGGCCTTCGCGCGCGACAGTTCCTCGCGCAGGCGCGTGAGCAAGCTCACTTCGGTGAGCTTGCCCTGGAAGTAGATCTGGCAGAGCACGCCCCAGTAGTACGTGTAGTCCCAGATCACCTTGACCGGCATCACTTCCGGATCGCCGAACAGGTCGTACTGGTTCGTGTACAGCGCCAGCGTGCTTTCATAGAACGAGAAGAAGAACTGCTCGTACACCTGCGCGTAGGGCTCGAACGGTTCGCCGCGGCGATCCTTGGCGATGAGCTCGCAGATGTAGGTGTTGGCGATGGCGATGAAGTCGCTGCCCGGCGAATAGAACGGGTCGAGGAACACGCCGGCCTCGCCGGTCAACGCCCAGCGCCGCGCCGAGAACACTTGCTTGCAGCTGTAGGAAAAATCGCGGAAGAACAAGAAATCCTGCAAGCCGCCGCGGCGCGGTTCGAGATCGCGCGCGAGTCGCGGCTGGTGTTTCGCGATCCAGTCCATGGCCTTGTCGAACGTGTTCATGGTCTCGATCGGGTGCGTCTTGGCGTCGCACACAATGCCGACCGAGTGCGAACCCGACGACAGCGGGATCAGCCACAACCAATAGCCGCGACCGCACAGATGAATCGTCGACAGCCAGCGATACGGCGGATCGCAGCGCGTCAGCCACTGCGTGTCTTGCGACCACTGATCGATGTCGATGCGCGAATCGACGCGGAACCACACGGCATTGGCTTCGTGCGCGTTGTCGCGCGCGAGCTGGCGCTTGCGCTTGATCAGGCCGGCGCGACCGGCGGCATCGATCAGCCAGCGTGCGCTCAGCGCGTGACGCGCGCCGGCGTGGTCGAATTCGACGCGATGCTCGGCCTCGCCCTCGTCGAGGGTGAAATCGCGCACCACCGCGCCATCGAGAAACACGATGCCGCGCTCGCGCGCCAGTTCGCCCAGATAATTCTCCAGAATGCCGCGATCGAGCTGATAACTCGGCGTGGCGAGATAACGGCTGGCGCCGAGCTCGGTGACGTTCTCGATGTCCTCGCGACCTTCGGAGAAGAAGAAGCGAAAGCCGAACTTCTTCAGCTGTTTGGTCTGCAGGTGTTCCTTCAAGCCCAGCACGGTGTCGAAGTAGTACGCGCCGATCTCGACCGAGGACTCGCCAACCTTGTGCGCCGCGATCGGCACGGGATGCGCGCGACGTTCGATCACGACAATGCTGAGCGTCGGATCCTGACCGCGCAGTTGCAGCGCCAAGGTCAGGCCGGCGAGACCGCCGCCGAGAATGACTACGTCGCAGGCCGTGGGTCGATTCATGTGCCCTCCGAGGTCGCGGGGTCGAAGATCAGCGCCGGTTCGCGATGCGCGCGCACGAAATTGCCCAGCAGCAGACCGCGACGCAGGATACGCCAGACAATCATGCGCGTGATGCGCGTCGTGTCACGCACCGCGCGGAAGTGGCTGGCGCGGGCTTCGGGCGGATAGCGCGATTCGATCGGCACCGAGACCGTGCGCACGCCCAGGCGCCAATTGGCCTCGATCAAGATTTCGCTTTCGAACACGAAGCCGAAGCGCGTGGACACTTGCACCAGTTCCATCACCGCGCGCGGATAAAAGCGCTGACCGCTCTGCGAGTCGACGATCTTCTGACCGCAAGCCCAACTCAGGCCCCAGTCGGCGGCGGCGTTGGCGCGGCGGCGGCGCGCGGGTTGTTGTTCGCGATTGATCAAGCGCGCGCCGATCACGACATGGTCGGGAAAACGCCGCGCGGCGGCGATGATGCGCGGAATGTCGGTGGCGGCGTGTTGGCCGTCGCCGTCCATGGTCACCACGGCGTCGAAGCCAAGTTCCAGCGCGCGGCGAAAACCATCGCGCAGACTGCTGGCCTTGCCGTGCGGCTGATCGTGACGGATCAGGGTGATGGGCAGATCGGCGATCAGCTCGGCCGTGCCATCGCGCGAGCCATCGTCGATCACGATCACGTTCGGGCATTGCGCCAGCGCCGATTCGACCACGCCACGGATCGCGCGCGCTTCGTTGAGCGCGGGAATGATGATCGCATAGTTCACGTCAGTGGCTCGATCGCCAAGCGCAAGGCGAGGTCGCGCGCCAAGGTTTGCGTGACGTGCGCGCGGTGTTCGCGCGCGAGCGCTTCGAACACGGACAGGCACGGCGCCGCCGCGTTGTCGCCGATCAACTCGGCATGACGCGCAGGCGTCGCGCCCTCGGCGCTGGCCTGCGTGTCCCAGTCGATGGCGAAGCGCGAGCGCTCGCCTTGCGTCGGCGCCAGTACCAGGCCGGCGGCGAACAAGCCGCTGCTCGGCGTCACCGTCGCCAGCGGGCCGCGCGCCTGGATGTCGAAGATCACCAGCAGTACGCGCGTGTGTTCGCAGTTCACTTGCGCCGCAGCTTCGAGCCACGCCTCGCCAAAGGTGTGACGATGCGCGGTGAGCGCGGTGTAAGGTGCGTGCGAGCCGGTGGCGATGGTCCAGTAACCGGCGGCCGCGTTGTGCACCGAGTTGTGGAACTTGGTCGGCGAGATCTGCGTCGGCGTGCTCGCCAGGGTTTCGCACATGTAATCGCTGATCGCCAGATCGCCGTGCGTGCTGGCGAAAACGCTGGGCGTGAGCCGCGGATCGGCGCCGGCGGCTTCGGTCGCGCGCAGCGCGACATCGAGCGCGATCGCCACGGTGTCGGGCGCGCGCCGTCGCTCGGTCGGCGGCAACACGCTCGGCGCGGGACGCGGCGCGGCGTCGGATGGCGCGGAAGTTTCATCACGCAGCACGGCGCGCGCGATGTCCCAACCCGGCAGGCGCGAGGCCCACAGCGCGATGCCATCGATGTACACGCGGCGGCTCATGCGCGACCCTCCGCGCCAAACAGCAGTGTGCAGTTGTTGCCCCCGAAGCCGAACGAGTTCGACAGCGCGTAGCGCGGCGCGCCTTGCGCGTTGTCGACGCGAATCTGCGGGCCACACGCGGGATCGAGATGTTCGGCGTGGAGATTGCCCGGCATCAGGCCGGTCTCGAGCGCGAGCAAGGTGATGACGGCCTCGACGATGCCGGCCGCGCCCAGCGTGTGGCCGGTCCAGCCCTTGGTCGAGGCCGCATGCGTGCTCGCGGGAAACAGGTCGGCGATCACGCGCGCCTCGACTTCATCGTTCTTCTGGCTGGCCGTGCCGTGGGCATTGATGTAGCCGACGTCGCTCGCGCCGATGCCCGCGCGCGCCAGCGCCTGCGCGATCGCCAAGCGCGCGCCGACGCCTTCGGGATGCGGCGTCGACATGTGGTGCGCGTCGGAAGATTCGCCATAGCCGCACAGTCGCGGCCCGGGTCCGTTGCCGCGTTCGAGCAGCGCGAAGCCCGCGGCTTCGCCCAGACTGATGCCGCGACGGCCAACATCGAAGGGACGGCAAGGCTCGGGCGAGACCAGTTCCAGCGAGTTGAAGCCGAACAACACGCTGCCGCACAAGGTATCGACGCCGCCGACGATGGCGACATCTGCGAGTTCGGCGCGCAGCAGACGCTCGGCCTGCGCGAACACCTTGGCGCTCGACGAGCACGCCGTGGCCACGGTCACGCAAGGGCCGCGCAGATCGAGCGCGTGGGCCACGAAGTCGCCGAGCGAATGCGGCGTGTGCACGATCGGGCGACGCAGATCGGCGGGAAAGCAGCCATCGGGGTCGAGGCGCGTGTAGGCCTCTTCGCTCGCGCCGATGCTCGACGTCGAGGTGCCCAGCACCAGGGCCACGCGATGCGCGCCGTAACGTTCGCGCGCGGCGCGCGCGGCGTCGAGAAACCCGTCGGTGCCGAGCCCCAGCCACGCCAGGCGATTGTTGCGGCATTCCCATTCGGCCAGCGCGGCCGGCAAGGGCGCCTGTTCGACGCCGGGCACGCGGCCGATGAAGGTTGGCAGCGGTTGCGCGCCGAAGTCGTTGCGGGTCAGGCCGCTCGCGCGCGCTTGCAACGCGGCGAGCAGCGCTGCCTTGCCCGCGCCCGCGGCCGACACGGCGGTGAAAGCAGTAACGCGGGTAGGTGGAATCGCCTGGGTCACGGCCGTGGCCATGTTGAACGGCCCGCGATTATAGACAGGGGCGTGTGAGCGGGCCATGCTCGCGGCCCCGGCCGGTCTGGCGCTTCGCATGACCTCGCAATCCGACTCTCCGCGCGCGCGGCGCTGGCAATGGCGCGATCTCGATGCCTGGCACGCGATGATCGTGGCCAGCCTCGTGCTCGTGGCCTCGGGCGGACTCTTGCTGCTGGCCTATGCCTGGCACGTGACGCGCACGGCCGCGCGCGCGTCGTCGCGGCCCGAGCGCGCGCGTCATTTGCTGGTGTTCGGCAAGCAGTTGCGCCAAGGCGCGGCCGACGAGGAACTGATCGATCGCGTGCGCCGCGCGCACGTGCTGCTGCACGAAGATCCGACGCGCGTCGCCTGGCTGCTCGGCGGCCGCACCGGCGAAGGACCGAGCGAAGCGGAAGCCGCGCGCGACGTGCTGCGCGCGCTCGGCCTGCCGCCCGGGGCGCGCGTCGAACTCGAGGCCGCCTCCGCGCACACGCTCGAAAACCTGCGTCACGCGCGCGCGCTGATTGCCGAACACGGCGGCGGCCGTGTCGCGCTGATCAGCAGCCGCTATCACTTGGCGCGTTGCGCGCTGCTGGCGAAGGGACTGGGCCTCGATCACGAGGTGTGCGCCGCCGAGGACCGCATCACCTGGTCGCCGACGCTGGTCGGTGAGTTGGCGCGCGAATCCGTGTTGATCGCCTGGCTCGATCTCGGCACGCGCTACGCGCGCTTGATCGGCCATCGCCGCATGCTCGACCGCGTGACCTGAGACGCGCGTTGCGCCGGGCCGCGCCGCCCCGGCATCATCCGGCCCTCACCACGCGAGGGATGCCCATGCGCAAGTTCTGGATGATGTTGTTCCTGGCCCTGGCCTTGCTGCCGGGCGTGACGTTGGCGCGCTCCAGTGAACTGATCGATCCCGATCCCATCGCCGTGCCGGCTGGTCGGACGCCCGCCGCCGTCGCCACCGCGATCAAGGCCGCCCTGGTCGGGCGCACCTGGAGCGTCAGCAAGGAAACGCCGGGTCGCATCGACGCGACGCTCTACATTCGTTCTCATGTCGCGCGCATCGCCATCACTTATGACAAGGCCCAGGTGCGCATCGCCTATGTCTCGAGCGAGAACCTGAAATATCAGGAGAAACGCGGCAAGCGTTACATCCACAGCAACTACAACGGCTGGATCGGCAATCTGGTCGCCGATCTCTCGCGCAACCTGCAGAGCCCCTGAGCCGATGACCAGCGAACTGCCCATCGCCGAAGTCGAGACCTGGCTGCGCGATCTTCAAGACCGCATCTGCGCGGGCCTGGAACACCTCGACGGCCAGGCGCGTTTTCGCGAAGACCTGTGGACGCGCGACGAAGGCGGCGGCGGCCGCTCGCGCGTGTTGCGCGACGGCGCCGTGTTCGAGCAGGCGGGGGTTGGGTTTTCCCGCGTCGAGGGCGCGCGCATGCCGCCCTCGGCCACGGCGCAGCGGCCGGAACTGGCGGGACGCGGCTTCGTCGCCATGGGCGTGTCCCTGGTGATTCACCCGCGCAATCCCTATGTGCCGACCACGCACATGAACGTGCGGTGCTTCACCGCGCGCGGCGAAGGCGCGCCCGTGTGGTGGTTCGGCGGTGGCTTCGACCTGACGCCGTTTTACCCCTTCGACGAGGACGCGCGTCATTGGCACGAGACCGCGCGCGCGACCTGCGCGCCATTTGGCGATGATGTGTATCCGGCCTACAAGCGCTGGTGCGACGAGTATTTCTATCTCAAGCATCGCGGCGAGACGCGCGGCGTCGGCGGCGTGTTCTACGACGATTTGAATCGCTGGCCGTTCGCGCGCTGCTTCGAATTCACGCGCGCCATCGGCGACGCTTTCTTGCCGGCCTATGCGCCAATCGTCGAGCGTCGCCGCGATCAGCCCTACGGCGAGCGCGAGCGCGAGTTCCAGCTCTATCGTCGCGGCCGCTACGTCGAGTTCAATCTGGTCTGGGATCGCGGCACCTTGTTCGGCCTGCAATCGGGTGGACGCACCGAGTCGATCCTGATGTCCCTGCCACCGCGCGTGCGTTGGGAATACGGCTATCACCCCGAGCCCGGCAGCGCCGAGGCGGGCTTGGCCGAGTACCTCAAGCCGCGCGATTGGATCTAAGCGAAGGGTCGCCGCGAATTGCACGCTTTGTTGCAATTCCTGCGAAATCCAAATTCGTCCAGACGTTAGATCGTGCGCGAATTGGGATTCGCGCCGCTCTCGCTAACTTTTCGAACCCCCAAAAAAGTTGACCCCGGCGCTTGGGGGAGGCGCCGGGGTCGGGGGGTGGAGGTCAGCTTGGGGAGGAGCCGAACCTCCTGGGGGGTCACACTCAGGGAGGTGAGTGATGACACGGGGTCTCTGGGGAGGAGACCCGGTGTTTTAGATGGAGCTTTCATCGAAAAGTTCCATCCGACCCCACGTGCTTCGTTTAACACGCATTCAGCGCGAAAAACTGGATCAGGATGCGTGCATTGCAACAGTTCCACGCGCCCCGAGCGAGTGCTGAAAGTCAGGGCGACGTTAAACATTTTCAAGGCTACGTCACGAGACGTGACGCCGACGCGATGGTCAGTGCGCTTGGTCCCAATTTTCGCCGATGCCCACGTCCACTTCCAGCGGTACATCGAGTTTCGCGGCGGCGCTCATGCGTTCTCGCAATCCACGCACCACGTCATCAACGAGATTTTCACGAACTTCGAGCACGAGTTCGTCATGCACCTGTAACAGCATGGCGGCATCGCCGTTGAATCCCGCGAGCCACGCGTCGACCGTGATCATCGCGCGCTTGATGATGTCGGCCGCCGTGCCCTGCATCGGCGCGTTGATCGCGGCGCGTTCGGCGCCGGCGCGCGCGGCCTGGGACTTGGCGCGGATTTCGTTGAGATACAAGCGACGACCGAACACCGTCGACACATAGCCATCGCGACGCGCGCGTTCGCGCACGGATTCCATGAAACCGTGCACGCTCGGATAACGCGAGAAATACAAATCCATGTATTGCTGCGCCTGATGGCGCGCGATGCCGAGCTGTCGCGCCAGACCGTGCGCGCTCATGCCATACATCAGACCGAAGTTGATCGCCTTGGCCGCGCGGCGTTGGTTGGCGTCGACTTGATCGGTCGGCACGCCGAAGACTTCCGCCGCCGTGGCGCGATGCACGTCGGCGCCTTCGCGGAACGCGCGCGTGAGGCCGGGATCTCCGGACAGATGCGCCATGATGCGCAGCTCGATCTGCGAATAGTCGGCGGCCACGACCTTGAAGCCCGGCGCCGCGATGAAGGCCTTGCGAATGCGCCGACCATCCTCGGTGCGGATCGGAATGTTCTGCAGATTCGGATCAGTCGACGACAAGCGACCCGTCGCCGCCACGGCTTGATGAAAACTCGTGTGCACGCGGCCGGTGCGCGGATTGATCTGCTCGGGCAGTTTCTCGGTGTAGGTCGAGACCAGTTTCGCCAGCGTGCGGTAGTCGAGGATCAGACGCGGCAGTTCGTGTTCTTGCGCGATCTCCTCGAGCGCATCCTCGTTGGTCGACGGCTGGCCCGTGGGCGTGCGCTGACGAATCGGCAGACCCAGTTCCTGATACAGCACCTGCTGCAACTGCTTGGGCGAGTCCAGGCTGAAGGTGTGACCGATCACGCCATAGGCCTGCTGCGTGATCGCGTGCATGCGGTTGCGCATCTCGTGACTTTGCGCGCGCAGCAATTCGGCGTCGATCAAGATGCCACGGCGTTCCATGCGCGCGAGCACCGGCACGAGCGGCATCTCGATCTCGGTGAAGATGCGCGCCACGTCCGGCTGCGCGGACAGGCGCGGCCACAAGGTCTGATGCAGCCGCAGCGTGACATCGGCGTCCTCGGCCGCGTACTGCGCGGCGCGCTCGACGTCGACCTGATCGAAAGTGATCTGCTTCGCGCCCTTGCCGGCCACGTCCTCGTAGTGAATCGTGTCTTCGCCGAGATAGTGCTTGGCGAGCGAGTCCATGTCGTGTCGCGACGCCGTGGAATTGAACACGTAGGACTCGAGCATGGTGTCGAAGGCATAGCCCCGCACCTCGATGCCCCGACGCGCGAGGATGTGCATGTCGTACTTGCCATGCTGGCCGATCTTCGCCGGCCGCTCCGCTTCGAGCAGGGGCTTGAGCGCGCCGAGCACGTAGTCGAGATCGAGTTGCGCGGGCGCGCCCGGATAGGCGTGCGTCAGCGGCACGTACGCCGCCTCGCCGGGATCGCAGGCGAAGGACACGCCGACGATCTCCGCGCGCTGCGGGTCCAGGCCCGTGGTCTCGGTGTCGAAGGCGAAGGTCTCGGCCTTGGCCAGGCGCGCGATCCAGGCGTCGAAGACTTCGCGCGTGAGCACCAGTTCGTAGCGACGCTCGACCGGCGCGGGCGGTGGCGCCACGGCCTGTTCGGCAAGCGCGGGCGCGGGTTCCTGGCGATCGAGATCCTTGAGCGCGGCGTTGAATTCGTAGCGCGTGTACAGCTCGCGCAATTTCGCGGCATCGGGATCGGCGCGACGCAGGTCATCGAGGCTTTGCGGCACGTCGACATCGAGACGGATCGTCGCCAACTGTTTCGACAGCGGCAGCTGCGGCAGCGCCGCGCGCAGATACTCGCCAATCTTGCCGCCGACGTCGCCGGCGTGCGCGATCACTTGCTCGAGCGTGTCGTACTGCGCCAGCCACTTTGCCGCGGTCTTGGGTCCGCATTTCTCGACGCCGGGAATGTTGTCGACACTGTCGCCGGTCAAGGCGAGATAATCGATGATCTGACGCGGCGCCACGCCGAACTTCTCCATCACCGCGGCCTCGTCGGTGACGCTGTTGGTCATGGTGTTGACCAGCTTCACGCCTGGACGCACGAGCTGCGCGAAATCCTTGTCGCCGGTGGAGATCTCGACTTCAAAGCCGGCCTCCTGCGCGCGCAATGCCAGCGTGCCGATGACATCATCGGCTTCGACCTCGGGCACGCGCAGCAGCGGAATGCCCAGCGCCTGCACGATCGCGATCATCGGCTCGACCTGGGCCTTGAGATCGGGCGGGCTTGGCGGCCGGTTGGCCTTGTACTCGGGGTAGAGCGCATGGCGGAAGTTCTTGCCGCCGGCATCGAGCACGAAGGCCAGGCGCTCGGGATTCTGCTTGATCGTCGAGCGCAGCATGTTGACCACGCCGAACAGCGCGCCGGTCGGCTCGCCTTGCTTGTTCGATAGCGGCGGCAGCGCGTGAAAGGCGCGAAACAAATAGCTCGAGCCGTCGATCAGGACGAGTTTGGGGCTGGCCATGGCGTGAAGCGCCTGAATGAAAACGCAGCCGCGATTCTACGCCGGCAGGCGCCTTTGCTATCCTCGATGCATGCGAAGGATCGGAGAATGACCATGCGTATCGCCCCCATCGTCCTGCTCGGCGCCCTGTGCCTGGCCGCGAGCGCGAGCGCGCAGGAACCGCCACCGCCGCCCGAACTGTCCGAACCCACCAGCGAGTCGGAAGCGCCCGCGCCCGCCACCGTCACCGAAGGCGACGCCGTGCGTCTGGAGAAAGATGAAGCCGCGCGGGGCGAGAAGGTGCTGCCGCGCGCGCGCACCACCGCGCCCGCCGACGAAGCGCCATTGCCCACCAAGGTCCGACCCACCGATGAACTGCCGCCCGCGGTGACGATTCGTCGCGATGGCGACACCACGGTCGAGGAATATCGCCGCGATGGCCGCGTCTACATGGTCCGCGTCGTGCCTGATCGCGGCCTGTCCTACACCTATCTCGACACCGATGGCGATGGCCGCCTCGAGGGCGATCCCAAGGAAGGCCCGATGCAGCCGGTGTACTACACGATCTACGAGTGGGAGTAAGTCGCTGCCCGCGACCCGCGCGTGGCGAGGGTCGCGGCGTGTTCGTGCATGCCTGAGCGCGAGTCGCGCTCGCGGTGTCTCCACTTCACGCGCACCGGCGCATCGCGCGCCGGTGCGAAGTCGCTACGGACTCAGTAGTTGCCCGCCGGCTTCGCCGGCAGCGAGCGCAAATAAGCCCACACCGCGGCCAGTTCCGTCTCGTCCATCTGACCCATGGCGCGCCAGGGCATGAAGGGATCGAGTTCGCGACCATCGGGGCGCTTGCCCTCGCGCATGGCGCGCAGAAAATCCGCTTCGGTCCAATCGCGCAGACCGGTTTCGTGCGACGTCAAGTTGGCCGCGTCCTTCACTTGCGGCGGCGTGCCCGGCACATGGCCGCCAGAGAGCGTCGGACCATGGCAGCCTTCGCAGACCTGCGCGACGTAACGGCCGTACTCGGCCGTCGCCGCCACCGCCGGACGCTCGATGCGACGCGACGCTGCGGCGTGATCGATGCGGTCGGCCGCGAACAGCGGCAGCTTGCCCATCACCAACAAGGTGCGACCGATCAGGCTCAAGCCATCACGCGGGAGTTCGCGCGGCACGGGCGGCAATTGCTTCAAGTAGGCGTAGATGGCTTCGACGTCGCCATCGGCCATGCCGGAGTAGTCGGTGCTGGGCATCAGCAAAAGACCACGCCCTTCGGCCGCCACCGCGTGGCGCAGCGCGTGCTCGAAATGGGCGATGTCGTAACGATCGATCGCGCCGCCCGGACGCAGGCTGGGCGCGTTGAGCGTGCCCAGCGGGCCGGCATCGAGCGCGACCGCGCCGGCCAGGTCCTCGCCATGGCAGTGATTGCACGCGCGCGAGGCGACCAGATGGCGACCCTGCTCGATCGTCGCGGCATCCTGGCGATGCGTCAGCGAAAGCAGTGGCAGTTCGTACGCGCGCCCCAGGCGGTGCTCGCTCAGCCCATAGATGGCGGCGACGCCCAACAGGGCCAGGACGGCCAGCACGCCGACCGAACGCAGCGCCAGGCGGAAGAAGACTTTCATGATCAATCCTCGCAGTTCACGGTGGCCACGACCGACCCGGTCCCCCGCGGGGCCCCCGGTCATGGGCTCGATCGTGAATACGTGGGAGTATGCGATTCGCTGTCAGCCGCGTGACCCAACTCTTGGCAGGGGTCAGCCGCGCGCTTGATAGAAGGCGATCTCGGACACGGCGTGATACGCGCGCACGCGCAGGCGGAAGGCCTTGTACGACTCCCACACGCGGCGCGCGAAACCGTCGCGACGCGCCAGTTCTTCCAGCACTTCGTCCGAAGCGCGATGCAGCGCCTCGATCACGGCGTTGGGGAGCTTTCGGAATTCGACCTTGTGCTCGCGCTCGAGCGTGGCCAGCGCGCGCGTGTTCTCGGCAGTGTAGAGCGCGAGCAGATCGTCATTGGCCGCGCGGCAGCATTGATCGACGATCTGGCGAAGCTCGTCGGGCAGGGCCTCGAGCGCTTGCCGGTTGATCACGGCCTCGATGGTCGCGCCCGGTTCTTGCCAGCCCGGGTAGTAGCAATACTTGGCCACGCGAAACAGGCCGAAGGCGAGATCATTGAACGGGCCCATCCACTCGGCCGCGTCGAGCGTGCCGTCTTGCAGCGCGCGATAGATGTCGGCGCCGGGCAGATTCACGGGTGTCGCGCCGACACGCGCCATCACTTCGCCGCCGAGCCCGGGAATGCGCATCTTCATGCCGTGCAGATCGCGCAGCGATGTCAGCTCGCGCGTCGACCAGCCCGCCATTTGCGCGCCGGTGTTGCCGACCGGAAAGGGCACGAGATTGAACGGCGCGTACAACTCGCGCCACAGCGCCAGGCCTTCGTCGTGATAGAGCCAGGCATTCATCTCTTGCGCGCTCAAGCCGAACGGCACGGTGGTGAAGAACGGCGCGGCGGGCAGGCGCGATTTCCAGTAGTACGCCGAGCTGTGCCCCATCTGCGCCTGACCCGAGGACACCGCATCGAACACCTCGAATGGCGCCACCAGCTCGCCGCCGGCGAACACTTCGATCTGCAAGCGACCGCCGCTGGCTTGCGTGATGGCCTCGGCCAGTCGCGTCGCGCCCGTGCCCAGGCCCGGGAACTGACGCGGCCAGGCCGTGACCATCTTCCAGCGAATCGGACCGCTCGCCGCCGTGGGCGCGGCCGCGTCCTGTCCGCTGGGCGCGCACGCGCTCAATCCGCCCGCGGCGATAGCGGCCGTGCCGGCATTGCGTAGAAAGTGACGGCGACTGACCGGCATGAGGCGCTTCCGAGGCGTTATGTGCGCGTGAAGCGCGAGGATCGTTTGAGTCTAGGCGAGGGCGGAAGCGCCCTCAAGGCGTGAGGCCGATCACGTCGGGCATCTCGAACCGAATGAGACCCGGACCTAGTCCGGGCGCGTTCAGAATGCGGTGCTAGACTCGTTCACACATCGCATCGGCTGCGAAAAAGCCCTGGGGGGCGGAGTTTATGTCTACCAAGATCGGCCACTACGAGATCGTCGCTGAACTCGGCCGCGGCGGCATGGGCGTCGTGTACAAGGGTTTCGAAGGCGCGCTCAATCGCTACGTGGCGATCAAGATGCTGTCGCCGGCGCTCGCGCACGACGAGGCGATTAAAGAGCGCTTCCTGCGCGAAGCGCGCTCGATGGCGGCGCTCAACGATCCGCACATCATCCAGGTGTATTTCATTGGCGAGCACGACGGTCAGCCGTTCTTCGCGATGGAGTTCGTCGAAGGCGAATCGCTGTCGACCTATCTCAAGCGCGAAGGCTCGCTGCAACCCGAGCAAGCCGCGCGCGTGATCTATCAAACCGCGCTCGGCCTGGCCACGGCGCATGACAAGGGCGTGGTCCATCGCGACATCAAGCCCGGCAATCTGATGTTGAATGCCCGCGGCCAGATCAAGATCGCGGACTTCGGCATCGCCATGTCCTCGACCGATTTCTCCAAGAAGCTCACCTCGACCGGTGAGTTCGTCGGCACGCCGGGTTATCTCTCGCCCGAGGTCTGCACCGGTCAGCCGGTGGATCTGCGTTCGGACATCTTCTCGCTCGGCATCGTGTTCTTCGAACTTCTGACCGGCCGCATGCCGTTCACCGACGAAAGCCCGCTGGGCCTGATGCTCGAAGTCGTGCGCGCCGAGATCCCCGACGTGCGCGAGTTGAACAGCAATGTCGATCCGGAACTCACCCGCATCCTCAAGCGCATGACCGCCAAGGTGCCGGCCGAGCGTTATGCCTCGTGCCATGAGCTCTCGGCCGATCTCGCGCGTCATCCGCTGGTGGCCGGTGGCAACACCGTCAGCGCCACCCCCGTGATGTCGACGCGCGCGCAGACCGTGATCGGCATGAAGACGCCGACCCCGCTGCCGCAAGTGCGTCCCTCGGCCGTGGCCGCCGCCGTGCCGCCGCAGGCGCCGCCCGTGGCCGCGCCGCAGCCGCAGGCCGCCGCGCCGCAACAGCCGCCGCGCCCGTCGGTGATGGAAGCGCAGCAGCAACGCCGCGCCGGTGGCGCCAACTGGGTATGGCCGGTCGCGGCCGTGCTGGTGTTGGGCCTGGGCGGCGGCGCCGCCTTCGCCATGCGCGACAAGATCATGGGCGCGCTCGGTGGCGGCACCACGACCGCGCAGACCACGACCACCACGACCGATCCGTCGGCCACCGCGCTAGTCGCCACCACGCCGACCACCGCGACAACGCCAACTACCGCAACCACCGCGACCACCGCGACGACGCCGACCACCGCCAGCACCGACGCCAACGTGGCTCAAACCAGCGACGCCACCACGCCCGCCAACACCGAGGCGGCCACGGCCGATGCCCAGGTCGCGCGCGTCGAGGGCACTGACGCCAGCGTCGTCGCCGACAACGGCACGCCGAGTCACACCGGCATCGCCGGCCCCAGCGATAACGACGCCGTGGCCGAGAACGACGAATCGCTCGGCCCCCTGCGTCGCATGGCCGCGCAGCGCAAGGCCGAACTCGCGCGCGAGCGCGGTGGCGACACGCGCATCGCCAGCAACACCACGCCCGATTCGCGCGTGCCGGCGATCCGCCCCAACGTGCCGCCGAAAGTCGCCGTGGTCACCTTCGGCGATCCGGCGATCACGGGTCCGGCCAAGCAAGCGATCGAAGAGGCGCTGATGAATCAGGGCTTCCTCGTCGCCGACACCGATGCGCTGGGCGGTTTTAACGGTGACCTGCCGCGCGCCTTCGCCGCCGCCGTGCGCAACAACGTGCGCGCGGTCGTCGCGGTGCGCGCCGAGCCGCTGGGCAGCACGCAGCTCAACTACTACGGTCAGAGCGACACGATGTTCAGCGCCAACCTCACCGTGCGTCCATATGACGTGGGCAATCGCTCGCCGCTGTCGGCCGGCATCCGCGCCAAGGTCGATTTCACCGCGCTCAATGCCGAGCAAAACGCGCGTGACGCGGTGGAAGGCGAACTCGGTCGCGTCATCGGCTCGCTTGGCGCCTATCGCCCGCGAGGCCAGGGCGGCTGATCGACGCGATCCGCGTCACGCCACATCGGACGGCCGCCTAGCGCGGCCGTCCTGCTTTAGAGACTTTGCAAGTTCGCGTACGACAGCACCAGCCGCTTGGTGCCCGCGTCGGCGAAGTTCACCACCACGATGGTGTGCGCGCCCGCGCCTTCGAAGCCGGTCACCACGCCTTCGCCAAACTTGGCGTGGCCCACGGCCTGACCCAATTTGAACGGCAAGGCCGAATCCGAACCGCCGCGGCCCATGCCCCGCTGCGCCAGCCAATCCTCGGCATTGCGACCGAAGCTCGCCGGTCGCGCCACTTGCGCGCGAGGTCGCACTTCACGCAGTACTTCGTTGGGCAACTCGCCGAGAAAGCGCGAAGGCCGGTTGTAGCTGTCCATGCCATGCAAGCGCCGCGATTCGCCGTAGCACAGCACCAGCTTCTGCCGCGCGCGCGTGATGCCGACGTAGGCGAGTCGTCGTTCTTCCTCCAATCGTCCGGGTTCGTCGAGCGAACGCTGACTGGGAAACAAGCCATCCTCGAGCCCGACCAGGAACACCAGCGGAAACTCCAAGCCCTTGGCCGAATGCAGGGTCATCAGCTGCACGCAGTCTTCCCAGGATTCGCCCTCGCCTTCGCCGGCTTCGAGCGCGGCAGAGGCGAGAAACGCCGTGAGTTCGTTCAAGCCCGCGGCTTGATCCTCGCTGGTCAGCACGAAACGGCTGGCGACGTTGATCAACTCATCGAGGTTGTCCACGCGCGATTCCGCCAGTCCCTTGGAATCGGCTTCGTAATAGGGTTTCAGTCCCGAGCGTTCGATCGCGTGCGAGAAGCGTTCGGCCAGCGTCAGCGTTTCGCTTTCGCGCGCCAGGTTCTCGATCAGCTCGACGAAGCCGCGCAGCGCGGTCTTGGCGCGACCGCCGAGCTGACCTTGCAGCAGCTCGCGCAGGCACGCGTCCCACATCGACATGCCTTCGGTGCGCGCCATCTGACGCAGCGACTCGACCGTGCGATCGCCGATGCCGCGCGGTGGCGTGTTGACCGCGCGCTCGAAAGCGGCATCGTCGTGACGCGAGGCGGTCAGGCGCAGATAGGCCAGGGCGTCCTTGATTTCCGCGCGCTCGAAGAAGCGCAGGCCGCCGTAGACGCGATAGCGAATATCGTCGATCAGCAATTGTTCTTCGAACAAGCGCGATTGCGCGTTGGAGCGATACAGGATCGCGCAATCGGCGCCGCGACCCCCGTCGCGAATCCATTGCTTGATCCGCTCGACCACGTAGCGCGCCTCGTCCTCGCCATTGAACGCGGCGTAGAGATCGATCGGCTCGCCCGCGCCGGAATCCGTCCACAAGGCCTTGCCCAGACGACTCGGATTGTTGGCGATGACCGCGTTCGCGGCATTGAGGATGTTGGCGGTCGAGCGATAGTTCTGTTCCAGGCGCAGCGTGCGCGCGCCGGGAAAATCGCGCAGGAACTGCTGCACGTTCTCGACCTTGGCGCCACGCCAGCCATAAATCGCCTGATCGTCGTCGCCGACCACGAACACACGTCCGTGCTGACCCGCGAGCAGCCGCACGAAGGCGTACTGCACGGTATTGGTGTCCTGGAACTCATCGATCAGCAGATGCTCGTAACGCTGACGATAATGCGCGAGCAAGGCGTCGTTGTTGAGCAAGGTCTCGTGAATGCGCAGCAGCAGTTCCGCGAAATCAACCAGCCCACCGCGACGACACGCGTCCTCGTACGCCTTGTAGATGTCGATCTGCGCGCGCAGCACCGGATTGTTACCGGCCTCGAGCGCGTCGGGGCGCTTGCCCTCGTCCTTGTGGCTGTTGATGAACCAAGTCTGCTGACGCGGCGGAAAGCGCGATTCGTCCAGGCCCAGGCCCTGGATCGTGCGCTTGACCAGGCGCTGCTGATCGTCGGCGTCGAGAATCTGAAACGTGTCGGGCAGACCAGCCTCGCGCCAATGCTGACGCAGCAAGCGATGCGCGATGCCGTGAAAGGTGCCGACCGACAGCCCGCGCCCGTCGCGACGCAACAGCGATTCGGTGCGCGCGCGCATCTCGCCCGCGGCCTTGTTGGTGAAGGTCACCGCGAGCACGCTCCACGGCGCGGCGCGCTCGACTTCGGTCAGCCAGCCGATGCGGTGCGTGAGCACGCGGGTCTTGCCCGAGCCCGCGCCAGCCAGCACCAGGTAATGCCCCTGCGGGGCGGTCACGGCTTCGCGTTGCGCGGGATTGAGCGCGTCGATCAGGTAAGAGACATCCATCGCGCCATTGTAGCCGGGCGCGTGGTCGTGGCCGCGTTCACAACCACTTGCGCGCCCACCAGCCCACGGCCTCGGCGGCCACGGCCGACCAGGGGCGGCGACTCCAGGGACGCACGTGGATCTCGCTCGACAGGCGCAGATCGTTCTCGAACTGCGCGGCCAGGGCATCGACGATGGCGAGGTCGCCGAACACGGCGTTGATCTCGTCGTTGATGAAGAAACTGCGATAGTCGAAATTGGCCGTGCCGACATAGCCCCAGGCACCGTCGACCACCAGGGTCTTGGCGTGCAGCACGCGCGGCTGATACTCGAAGATGCGCGCGCCCGCCGCCAACAGACGCGAATACGCCGCGCGCGCCGCCCACTGCGCCAGCCGCACATCGCTCAAGGCCGGCACCAGCACGCGCACATCGACCCCGCGCCGCGCCGCGCCGCACAGCGCGCGCTGCGTCGAGATATCCGGCACGAAGTAGGGCGTGGTCAGCCAGATGCGGCTGCGCGCCGTGCTCAGGCGCAGGCGCAACAGCCGATGCCAGAGCAAGCGCCCGCGCACGCCGCGGTTGCTCACGACCCAGGCTTCCTCCCGCAGGATCGGCCGCACGTAGCGGCGGCCGTAGACGTCGAAGGCACGACTTGCATCGGCCACCACCGGGCCGGTCAGGCGCGCGTGCGTGTCGCGCCAGCGGCCTTCGCCGAACACCGCGCGCGAGTTCTCGCGATGGATGTTGTAGCCGCCCAGGTAGGCGACCGTGTCGTCGACCACCAGGAGCTTGCGATGATTGCGCCGCTGAAATTCCCAGAAGCGCGACAGCCGCCAGCGATGACAGCGCGTCACGCGCACGCCGGCCTCGATCAGGCGTCGATCGGTGGCGCGCGGCAGCACGCCGAAGGAGCCGGCCGCGTCCACGCGCAGCCAGACCTTGAGACCCGCGCGCGCGCGCTCGATCAAGGCCTCGACGAAGCGCGCGCCGATCTCGTCATCGGCGAAGATGTAGCTTTCCATGCGCACGGTCGCCCGCGCCGCGGCGATGTCGGCGAGCATGGCGGCGTAGAGTTCGTCGCCTTCGACGATCAGCCGCGTGGGCTCGACCTGCGCGTTCATCGCACTCCTTCGTCGGCGTGACTCGCGACGCATGACAGACGCCGCGACCTTGGGCTAGCCTCGGCCCATGATGCGCAATCTACTGGCAGCGGCGCTCCTCGCGCCATCGTGGGCCCTGGCCGCGCCCGCCGTGACCTACGACGTGAAGTTCCAACCCGACGACCCGCGCCTGGCGGTGTCGATCTGCACGACCAGCGCGCGCGCCGAGCGTCGCTTCGAGGCCTATCACGAACGCGCTGGCGATTTCATCGACGCGATCGAGCGCTCCAGCGGCGGCGAGTTCCAGCGTCGCGGCGACACGCTCATCGCGCCGCACTGGCGCGCCGGCGAATGCCTGCGCTATCGCGTCGATCTCGACGCGATCACCCGCGCGCGCCAGAGCGGCCTGGGCTGGCGCGTCGGCGACGATCGACTGTTCTCGCCGCACGCCGTGTTGTGGCGGCCGCGTGAACTCGCGCGGGCCGACGATGCCGAGATTCGCTTCGACCTGCCCGCCGGCTACACCGTGTCCGTGCCCTGGCAGGCGGTCGATGGCGCCGCGCCGCGTCGACGGTTTCGTCTGGGCACCACGCCCGTGGGCTGGCCCACGCTCATCGCCATCGGTCGTTTTCCCGAGCTCGACATCGATGCCGGCGAAGGCGGCGTGCGCGTGGCCATCACCGGCGTCACCGAACCCGCGCGCCGGCAGGTGCTGGAAAACTACGTTCGCGCCGCCGTCACCGATGTCGCGGCGCTGTTCCCGCGCGCGTTCGAGCGCCATCCGCAGATCGTGACCATCCCGATCGGTCCGCAATCCGAGGCCGTGCCCTTCGGTCAGAGTTTTCGCGGTGGCGGCACCGGGATCTTGCTCTTCGTCGATCCCTCGCGCAGCGCCGAGGATTATCTCGACGCGTGGACCCTGCATCACGAATTGGTCCACGTGATCCATCCCTATCTCGATCTCGAAGGCCGCTGGATCGCCGAGGGCATCGCCACGTATTTCCAGAACGTCGTGCGCTCGCGGCGCGCGCGACAGACCGCGCGCGAGGGCTGGGCCGAACTCGACGCCGGCTTCGCGCGCGGTCGCGCCGACACGGCCTCGCTGTCGCTGACCGAAACCTCGGTCGAGATGAGCGAACGCGGTCACTACATGCGCGCCTACTGGTCGGGCACGGCCCTGATGCTGCTGGCCGACACGGAACTGCGCGCGCGCGCCAAGCCGGCTTCGGTCGAGATCGCCTTGAACGGATTTCTGAGCTGCTGCGCTACGTCCCCGCGTCGCTGGAACGTGCGCGACTTCCTGGCCGAACTCGATCGTCAAGTCGGTGGCGACACCTTCACGCGCCTGTACCGCGAGCACGCCGAGGCCACGTACTTCCCCGACGTCGCGCCGGCCTACGCGCGCTTGGGCATCGATTCGCGCGGCGAGGGCACGCGCTTGTCCGACGATGCCGACGCGCGCCGCGCGCGCGAAGGCATCATGGGCGCCGAATAGCGCGCCTCAGTCGCCGTGATCGCCGCCACGCGCGCGCGTGGCGGGGCTCATCAGCCGATCGATCCACGCGATCGCCACGGCCGAGGCCACGAAGGTCAGGTGAATGATGGTCTGCCACATGATCGCCGAATCGGTCATGCGCGAATCGGGCGCGCCGGCCTCGATGAAAGTCTTGAGCAGATGGATCGAGCTGATGCCGATGATCGCCGTGGCCAGCTTGACCTTGAGCACCGCCGCGTTGACGTGCGACAGCCACTCGGGTTGATCCGGATGGCCTTCCAGGCGCAGGCGCGAGACGAAGGTCTCGTAACCGCCAACGATCACCATCACCAGCAGGTTGGAAATCATCACCACGTCGATCAGGCCCAGCACGGTGAGCATGATCATGGTTTCGGCGCTGTGTCCGGCCGCGGCCGCCACGACCTCTTGGCCACCGGCGACGACCGCCGGCGCGACGTCCGCACTGCCGAAGTGGAACGTTTCCTTGAGCAGATGCACCAACTCGCGCAGGAACTGCACGACGTAGACGCCCTGCGCGACGATCAGGCCGAGATACAGCGGCAACTGCAGCCAGCGCGAGGAAAAGATCAGCGCGGGCAGGGCGCCCAGCGGGCGTTGATGACGGTCGTCGGGCGTGTTGGCCATGATTCGAAAGGTCTTTCGGCAAAACCGCGATTCTACCCAAAGCCGGGTGACCGTCACGCGCGCGCGGCCCGGCCGCGCGCTGGGCTCATCCTTGCTGCACCGCCTGTTGCGGGTGCGCGCGCGACTCGCTAAGTTCGGATCACGGTCGTTGGCCTGGGGAGGCGCGCGACCGCTGGGGTGGATCCCAAGCACGACGACTCGCCGGCTCTTCGAGCGGCCAGCCGCCTGTTGCCGTGGGGTCCACGTTCATTCTTTCGAATGGGGAATTCAATCGTGCGTATCGATCAACGGAATGTGTGGGGACTGTTGCTGTTGACGCTGTCGGGCGCGGCTTCGGCCGGTGGTCTGACCGCGCGCGTGGACGTGCTGCAAGACAAGGCGGCCGCGGGCACCGGCCAATTGCGCTACGTGCTGACCAACACGGGCACCGAATCGGCCTTCGTGCTGCGCTATCAGACCGCGCTGCAAGGCATCGAGGGCGATCTGTTCAACGTGAGCTTGAATGGCAAGCCCGTCGACTACGTCGGTCGCTTGGTCAAGCGCCCGCAGCCGACCGCCAACGACTACATCGAAGTGCCGGCCGGCGCCACGCTGACCGCCAAGATCGATCTGACCGAAGCCTATGACATGCGTCAGGCCGGCCAGTACGCGGTCGAAGTCGATACGCAGCTGACCAACCTCGTGTTCGATCGCGACAACGAGACCGCCAAGAGCGCGGCCGTCCAGCAGCGTCTGCATTCCGCTTCGACCCTGGTGTGGGTCGACGGCGCCAATGTCACGCCCGAAGTCGACAACTCGTGGTACGAGCAGCTCAAGGCCGGCTCCGTGTCCTTCGTCAGCTGCAGCAACACGCGTCAGTCGCAGATCAACACGGCGTTGAGCTCGGCGCGCGGCTATGCATCGAACTCCAGCAGCTATCTCAACGCGGGCACGGCCGGCGCGCGCTACACGACGTGGTTCGGTACTTACAACTCGTCGCGCTACAGCACGGTGCGTTCGCACTTCACCAACATCGGCGATGCGTTGAACAATCGCGCCCTGGTGTTCAATTGCTCGTGCACGGACAGCTCGTACGCTTACGTCTATCCGACGCAGCCGTACAAGATCTATCTGTGCAATGCGTTCTGGTCGGCGCCGAACACCGGCACGGATTCGCGCGCGGGCACCATCGTGCACGAGACCAGCCACTTCGACGTGGTCGCCAACACCGATGACAATGCCTATGGTCAGACGGCGGCTAAGAACCTCGCGCGCACCAATCCGGCGCGCGCGGTGGCCAATGCCGACAGCCATGAGTATTTCGCCGAGAACACCCCGTTCCAGAATTGATCCTGGCGCGGTCGCGTTAGACGGAAGGCCGGGCGAAAGCCCGGCCTTCTTCATTTCCGACGTCGCAAAAACCCCATCGCGAGGCGCTCGCGCGCAAATGCGCAGGCTTTGCATCCGGTCAATGTCGAATTCGATGGCCTCGCGGCGTTCCTCGAACACGAGGCGCGCTAAGGTCGGGCGCTGAGTCTTCGCGGCGATCCGCGCCGTCACGCGTCCACGCTTGGGGAATTCACATGAGCATCGCCACCCGCTTCGCACTCTTGATCCTGTCCCTAGCGCCGACCTGGGCCCTGGCCGCCGAACCCGCGCCCGCGCCGAAGCCGTGCACCGCGCCGGTCTATCGGCAATTCGATTTCTGGTTGGGCGATTGGGACACGTTCGAAGTCGATCCGCCCGGCACCGTCTCGATCGCGCGGGCGCGCGTCGAAGCGATCGCGGGCGGTTGCGCCATCCATGAACTCTACGAGCAGACCGACGGCCTGATCGGCGACAGCATCCTGAGCTATGACGGCGTGCGCCAGCAGTGGCAGCAAACGTGGGTGACCAATCGCGGCGGCTTGATGATGATCTTCGGCAATCAGGTCGGCGACGCCATCGTGCTCGAAGGCGATGTGCATCTGGCCGACGGCCGCACGGTCACGCAACGCATCACGTGGCGCGCGCAGGACGATGGCGTGCGCGAATCGGCGGAGATGTCGAAGGACGGCGGCAAGACCTGGAACCCGGCCTTCGACGTGTTGTTCCGCAAGCGCGTCGCACACTGACGCGCGCCACGGCGCGCCTCAACGCACCAGCTTCACGCCGGGCAGGGACAGCACGAACTCCGCGCCCATCAATTGCGAGGGCGTGTAGTAACCGCCCGGCGGACGCTTGCCCATGACGTGCTCGACGATTGCCAGCGAGGCGAACACGGTCAGGTCATAGCCATTGGGCGTGATCAACTGCCACTTCACTTCGCGACCCTCGGCATTGCGCACTTCGCCCCACACGTGCGCGCCGCTCTTGCCGCGACGCTCGCCGCTGGGTCCGCGCACCGAGGCTTCCACGCGTGATTTCATGAAGCGCTGCACTGGCCCGAAGCCCAGCAAGGGCTGGATCAAACGCATGCGCCGCACGCGCTTGATCGTGGCCGGCGGCACGGCCATGTAGACCTCGACATTGGGAATGCCGGTCGACAGGTACGAGGTGTACACATCGCCCCAGGGAATGGTCATCGCCGTGCGCGGCTGACCATCGCGCTCGAACACGCGGTCCTTGTACGCCAGCGGCACGCGCGTGAGCACGCCATCGCGACGCACGCGGCAGCCCTTGGCCATGCCTTCGACGCTGGTCTTGGCCGTGCCCGGGCTGGGCCCACCGCCGGCTTCGAAAGCGAGCACGAGATCGCGCGCGTCGGGCAGCTCGCGCTTCAACATCGCGGCCAGGCAATCGGTGGGCACCACGTCGAAGCCCGAGCCCGGCAACACCACGATGCCGCGCTCGCGCGCGCGTTCGTGCTGGGCATGACAATGGGCGAAGACGTCGATTTCGCCCGTGATGTCGAGATAATTCGTGCCTTGCTTCAAGCACGCCTCGAGCATCGGCGCGCACGTGGCCGAAAACGGCCCCGCGCAATGCAGCACCGTGCCCACGCCCGAAAGCCCCACGCTCGCCGTGCCCACGTCGGACAGATCGAACACGCGCGCGGGCAGGCCGTGCTCGCGCGCCAGTGCTTCCACCGCGGCGGCATTGCGGCCGGCGACGATGGGTTTCATGCCGCGCTTGACCGCTTCGACGAGGGTCAGTTGGCCGGTGTAGCCGTTGGCGCCATAGATCATCAATTCATTCATGTGCTCAGCCTCGGGTCGCCTCGCCGCGCGAGCGCGTGAGTTTCAACAATTGCTTGAAGTAGAAGTTCGGCAAGAAGCGCTTGAGTCGCCAGCGCCAAGCCTCGTCGCCCGTGGGCAGGATCAGCGGCGCGCCCTTGCGCGCTTGCTCGAAGATCACGTTGGCGACATCGTCGGCGCTGACCTTGGCTTTCTCCATCAGGCGCGTCGCGGTTTGCTTCATGCGTTCGTCGCCGCGGAAGTTCTCGCACAGATTGGTCGGAAAGAACGAGGGACAGACCACGGAAACGATGATGCCGCGCGCGTGCACCTCGGCGCGCAATTGTTCCGACAAGGTCACGACGCCGGCCTTGGCCACGCCATAAGTCATGATCTGCGGCGCGGCGGCCAGACCCGCGAACGAGGCGATGTTGATGATCTGGCCGCGACCACGGCCCAGCATGTCGGGCAAGAACGCCTTGCAGCCGCGCACCACGCCGAGCAGGTTGATGTTGAGCATCCACTGCCACTCGTCCATGGTCGAGTCGATCAGACTGCCGCCCGAGGCCACGCCCGCGTTGTTGATCAACACGTCGAGGCTGTTCCAGCGCGCGTTGAGCGCGTCGCGCAACTGGGCCACCGACGTGTCGTTGCCCACGTCGACGGGCAAGGCCAAGTGCGGATCGCCGCCGAGTTCGGCCACGGTCTCCTCGGCGCGGCCCAGATGGATGTCGGCCACGGCCACGGCGTAACCCGCGCGCGCGTAGCGCTTGGCCAGGGCCCGGCCCAGGCCCGAGCCCGCCCCGGTGATCAGCACGCGTGCTTGTGTCATGTGGCCGCTCCGGCTTGTTATCCTCGGGGGATTGTAGTGGTTCGCACGGAACTCGCCATGGAAAACCCCTTGTTCGATTTGACCGGCAAGACCGCGGTCGTGACCGGCGCCTCGCGCGGCATCGGCGAAGCCACCGCCCTGTTGCTGGCGCGCTTCGGCGCGCACGTCATCGTGTCGAGCCGTCGCCAGGAGGCTTGCGAAGAAGTCGTCGCCCGCATTCGCGCCGCCGGTGGCGTCGCCACCGCCATCGCCGCGCACATTGGCGAATTGCCCGCCATCGATTTTCTGTTCGACAAAGTGCGCGATCGCGGCTTCGCGGTCGACATCCTGGTCAACAACGCGGCCACCAATCCCTATTTCGGGCCGATGATCGACATGGACCTGGCCGCTTTCGACAAGACCGTCGAGGTCAATATCCGCGGCTATTTCTACGCCACCCAGCGCGCGGCCAAGCGCATGCGCGAGACCGGCGGCGGCGCCATCGTCAACGTCGCCTCGGTCAATGGCAAGCGCGCCGCGCCGATGCAGGGCGTGTATTCGATGACCAAGGCCGCGATCATTTCCTTGACCGAGGGTTACGCCAAGGAACTCGCGCAGCACAACATCCGCGTCAACGCCGTGCTGCCGGGCCTGACCGACACCAAGTTCGCCAGCGCCCTGACCCAGAACACGGCCATCCTCAACATGATGTTGAAGTTGATTCCGCTCGGTCGCGTGGCGGAACCGGCCGAGATCGCGCCGATGATCGCCTTCCTGTGCACGCCGGCCGCGGCCTACATCACCGGCGCGAGTTTCCCCGTCGACGGCGGCTATCTGGCCTGATCGAATTGTTCCGTGCGTCCGCGCACGCCCGTCGTGCATCGATGCCAAGCGCGGTGGGCGCGGATGCATGACCGCGCGAACACGTTTGCCTCTAGCATGCGGAGTTTGAATCCGACGCGGAGCCCGCCATGATCGACCTGCACTACTGGCCCACGCCCAACGGCCACAAGATCACGATGTTCCTGGAAGAGGCCGGCGTGCCCTTCACCATTCATCGTGTCGACATTGGCAAGGGCGAGCAATTCCGGCCGGAGTTCCTGGCGATTTCGCCCAACAACCGCATGCCGACCATCGTCGATCACGCGCCGGCCGATGGCGGTCCGTCGTTGTCGATCTTCGAATCGGGCGCGATCTTGCAATACCTCGCGGAAAAGTACGGCCAGTTCCTGCCGACCGACATTCGCGGTCGCTACGAAGTGCTGCAATGGCTGACGTGGCAAGTCGCGGGCCTGGGACCGATGCTGGGCCAGAACCATCACTTCAACGTGTACGCGCCGGAGAAAATTCCCTACGCCATCGATCGTTACGTGCGCGAAACCGCGCGCCTGTACGGCGTGCTCGATCGACGCCTGGCCGATCGCGAATTCATCGCCGGCGCGCACTACAGCATCGCCGACATGGCCTGCTATCCGTGGATCGTGCCGTATCAGCGTCAGACCATGAAGCTCGAGGATTTTCCGCACGTGAAGCGCTGGTTCGAGGCCATCGCCGCGCGTCCGGGCACGATTCGCGCCTACGCCCATGGCGCCTTCCACACGCCGCCGGCTACGATGAGCGACGAAGCGCGACGTCACTTGTTTGGTCAACGCTGAGGGTTCCGATCATGCCCACGCTCTACTACTCGCCGGGCTCGTGTTCGCTGGCCTCGCACATCGTGCTGGAAGAAATCGGCAAGCCTTTCGATACCGTCGAAGTGAACGTGCGTCGCGGCGATCAGCTCAAGCCCGAGTACCTGGCGATCAATCCGCGCGGTCGCGTGCCCACGCTCAAGATCGGCGCGTTCACGTTGACCGAGTGTCCGGCGATTCTGAGCTATCTCGATCGCTTGCATCCCGATGCCGCGCTGATGCCCGAGGATCCGGCGCTCGAGGCGCGTGGGTTGTCGCTCATGTCGTGGCTCGCCAGCAGCGTGCACATCGCCTTCGCGCAAGTCTTTCGTCCGGCGCGTTACACCGACGACGAAGCCGCGCATCCCGGCGTGATCGCCAGCGGCAAGGTCGCCGTGCAGCATCACTACGACGAGATCGAGGAATTGCTCGCCGACTCGCCCTACGCGCTGGGTCGCAAGTACAGCGTGCTCGATCCGTATCTGCTGGTGTTCTATCGCTGGGGCTATCGCCTGCAACTCGACATGACGCGCTGGCCGCGCTACGACGCGCACGCGCGGCGCGTGGCCGAGCGTCCCGCCAGCCAACGCGTCTTCGCGCGCGAGGGCATCGCCCTCGTGCCTTGATTGAGATTCCCTGAGGAAACCCATGTCATGCGTGCACTCTTCGCCCTGCTCTGTCTGGGTCTGGCCATGAACGTCAAGGCCGATCGCCTCACGCTCGACCGCATCTTCGACGATCCCGCGCTGTCGGGCACCGCGCCGATGTCGCTGGCGGTATCGCCCGACGGCAGCCGCGTCACCTTCCTGCGCGGCAAGCCCGACAACCAGTTCCAGATGGACCTGTGGGAATACAACGTCAAGCAGGGCAAGCAGCAGATGCTGGTGGATTCCAAAGTCCTGCTGCCCGGCGAAGAGAGCTTGTCCGACGCCGAGAAGGCGCGTCGCGAGCGCCAACGCATCGCCGCGTTCTCGGGCATCGTGCAGTATCAGATCTCGCCCGATGGCAAGAAGCTGCTGTTCCCGCTCAATGGCGAGTTGTATCTGTACGACCTCGCGCGCCGCGGCCCCGAGGCCGTGCGTCAACTCACGCATGGCGGCGGTTTCGCGACAGACCCCAAGGTCTCGCCGCAAGGCAAGTTCGTGTCCTTCGTGCGCGATCAGAACCTGTGGGTGATCGATCTGGCCAGCGGCGAGGAGATCGCGCTCACGCACGACGGCGGTGGCGCCATCGCCAATGGCGTGGCCGAATTCGTCGCCGACGAAGAAATGGATCGCCACACCGGCTACTGGTGGGCGCCGGACGATTCCGCGATTGCCTTCGCGCGCATCGACGAAACGCCAGTGCCGCTGCGCAAGCGCTTCGAGATCTATCCCGACCGCACCGAGATCGTCGAACAGCGCTATCCGGCCGCGGGCGATCCCAACGTCCTGATCAAGCTCGGCGTGATCGCGCCCAAGAAAGACGCCGCCGCGCAATGGATCGACCTCGGCGCCGAGACCGACATCTACCTCGCGCGCGTGAACTGGCTGCCCGATGGCAAGCGCCTGAGCTTTCAGCGTCAGAGTCGCGATCAACGCGTGCTGGAACTGATCGTCGCCGACACGCGCGATCACTCACAGCGCGTTCTTCAGCGCGACGACTCGCCGACCTGGGTGAATCTGCACGATGACCTGCGTTTTCTGCGTAACGACGATGCCTTCGTGTGGAGCTCCGAGCGCACGGGCGGCAAGCAGCTGTATCTGATAGGTCTCGACGGCCGCGTGCGTCACCGCATCACGAATGTCGACTGGCCCATCGACCTCCTGCTCGCGCTCGACGAGAAGCACGGCAAGGTTTATGTCGAAGCGCCCGGTCCCGATCCGCTCGAGCGCCACGTCTACGTGTTCGCGCTCAACGGCAAGGGCGAACCGCGTCGACTCACCGCCGCCGGCGCCACGCACACGGCCAGTTTCTCCACCGACGCGCGCATCTTCATTGACGCCTGGAGCACGCCCGCGCAACCGACCGTCGTGGAACTGCGCGATCAAGAAGGCCAGCGCCTGACCACGCTCGAAGCCAACGCGCTCGACGAGCATCATCCGTATCACCCGTACCTGGCCGCGCACGCCGTGCCGGAGTTCGGCGAACTCAAGACCGACGATGGCGCCTCGCTGCGCTATCGCCTGCTCAAGCCGCGCGACTTCGATCCCAACAAACGCTATCCCGTGCTGCTGCGCGTCTACGGCGGCCCGCACGCGCAGATGGTCGCGCGTCTGTGGGATGGGCGATGGGGCTTGGTCGAGCAATACTTCGCGCAGCAGGGCTATCTCGTCTTCGCCATCGACAATCGCGGCTCCTCGCGTCGCGGCAAGACTTTCGAGGAACCGCTGTATCAACACATGGGCGAAATCGAAGTCGCCGATCAACTCGCCGGCGTGCGCTGGCTGAAATCACAGCCCTATGTCGACGGCAAGAAAGTCGGCGTGTTCGGCTGGAGCTACGGCGGCTACATGACCCTGATGCTGCTGGCCAAGGCCTCGCCCGAATTCGCCTGCGGCGTCGCCGGCGCGCCCGTCACCGACTGGGCCCTGTACGACACGCACTACACCGAGCGCTACATGAACCTGCCCAAGGCCAACCCCGACGGCTATCGCGACTCCAGCGTGCTGAGCCACGTCGACGGCCTAACCAGCCCCCTGCTGCTGATCCACGGCATGGCCGACGACAACGTGCTGTTCACCCACTCGACCCAACTCATGTCCGCGCTGCAAAGCCGCGGCCGCGTGTTCGAACTGATGACCTATCCCGGCGGCAAGCACGGCGTCGCCGGCAAGGCCAATCAGATTCATTTGTACCGGACGATTGATGCGTTCTTGGGGCGGTGCCTCTGAATCCGGTCTTGAAGGTTGAGCACTTTGACACCTTGAGCACGATCCTATTTGATTCCCCGAAACAAAGGGTCCAGCAGAGCCCTGAGCTAGATCAACTATGTTCCGGTCATGCTTGCCAAGCTTGGGGCATGTCTTTTGACTGTCGCCACAATTGGGTGGGGAAGGGTGCTCTATGAACCCAAATGAAGTGAGTCCAATCGGCGAAGGGAACGACCTTCTCGGAAACATCTTTTTTTGCCGAGCAAGTTGGCCTCCACTGAGAGAGATGAAGTTTGCTCACTTCACCAATGCGAGTGCGGCGCGACAAATTCTCGCTAACAGGACGCTTTTCTTGAGGTCGGCCGCATCGATGAACGACGCTCGAGAAGTGCGGCATGGGATAGAACTGTTGGAAAGGGCGAGCAAGGATGATGGTCTGAATTGCGTAAGAGACTCGTTTGATGCGCTTTTCAACGATAGATCGAGTCGTTTCGACAAGACACTTTCTCGGTTCCTTCGATCGGAGGGTCCACACGCGGCCGCAGAACGCCTTTTGTACAGCACTTTTGTTGGATCTCTCACTGAGTGGGACGAAAGCGTGAGTCCGAAGGGGCAGCTATCAATGTGGCGTGCCTACGGTCGGGGCGCGGGCACTGCGATTGTGGTAAACGGCGGGCTCTTCGAAATTGACACTTCAAATGATGAGCTCTGGTTCTTTCGCGTAGAGTACGCAAATGATTCGGAATTCAATCGCATAGTTCAAACCCTCGCTTCGCAAATTAGCTCAAACTCCGACGGACTGAAGCGCATCCAGGCGGAGAGACTGGATGATTGGCTTTACGCTTGGTTGGTCTGGTGTGCGTGCTGTATCAAGGACCCTTTCTTCAATGAAGAGCGTGAGTGGCGACTAATTTCGTGGAAAAGGGGCACCACGGATCCGACTTCGGTCTTGAATGAATCTGGTGGCCGCCAGACTGTTTCGCTACTAGAGCGCGGTGTTCGAGATTTTCAGGGTTGCCCGCAAGAAATGCTGTTACTCAACCTAGCAGATGATCGAATCGGGTTTGGAAAGAACATCCATCGAATCTTCTTGAGGGATGGGGCGAGCGCACGAATGTCGCAGAATGCATTGAAGCACGAGTTGGCAATGCAATGGCGTGACCAAATTGTGCCGGGTACGGTCGACCAACTTGTGGAAATTGCCTCGATCCCTTGGAGAGAATAGCTGCTCCAAAGGTTTTCGTACTAAGCATCCCTCGCATTACTCGAGTCAGTCAGGCGCTGGTCTACGAAGGTCCTGGCTCGGCTGTCAAACCTCAATGAGCGGCGTATACGCCGCCAACTGCTCCTGACTCGCCCCAATCATATGCAAGGTGTGGCGATAACCGATGTCGATGGCGCGATCGAAGGCGTGCCATTCGAGCAGGTCGATGCTGTCGAGTTTGGGTTGGATCAGCAGGCTGGATGCTTTGCGCGCTGCCAACGCGGCGGTGCCGGAATTCACCATGCCGGCGCGCAGCATGATCTGCAGGATGCTCGGTCGGCGCATGCCGTTGAACCATTGCCGCACCATGTGCGTGAGCGAGGGCAGGTCGAACTCCTCGATGCCTTGGCCGGGCGCGACGGCGTGGTCGCCGGCGATGTCGACGGCGATCACTTCGCCGGTTTGCGATTCGCGCATCACGTCGACGGGAAGATTGTTGATGACGCCGCCGTCGACCAACACCTGACCGTGATAGAACACCGGCGGCAAGACGCCGGGGATGGCGACCGAGGCGCGCAGCCATTGCCATAGCGGGCCTTGGCGATGCACGACGACGCGGCCGTCGGTGAGGTTGGCCGAGACGCAGAAGAAAGGCAGCAGCAGATCCTCGATCTCGCGTTCGCCGAAGGCCGCGCGCAGCAGGCGCGAGACTTTGCGTCCCGACACCAGGCTCACGAAAGGAAACGTGCGATCCGACAGCGGATTGGTGCTGACGAAGGCGCGACGATAGGCGTCGGTCATTTCCTCGATCGACCAATCGGCCGCGACGCCCGCGCCGATGATGGCGCCGATCGAGGTGCCACCGACCGCGTCGATGGCGATGCCCGCTTCGCGCAGCGCGCGCACCACGCCGATGTGCGCGAAGCCGCGCGCGCCGCCGCCCGAGAGCACCAAGGTCATGCACTTGCCCGTGACCAGCCGCGCGACGCGCGCGAGGTCGCCGTCGTGCCGCACGTGATGCACGCGCATCTTGGCGCGGTGCTTGAGCCAGCGTCGACACGCGCCGAAGCGCGGCTTGCCGCCGTGCATCAGCAACAGATGTTCCGGTCGCGGCAAGGGCGCGACGATGCCGCGCAGCAGTTCACTCCACGACGCGGGCTCGGCGCGCGCGTCGGCGGCGAAGATCAGGGCATCTGCCTGACGCACGCACATGTCGCGCCAGGCGCCTTCCTGCGCGTCGCCGACATAGATGACGAAGCGATGCTCGGCCTCGACGCGCGTGAACCAGGCCAAGGGCTGTTCGCTACCCAGCGCGCGGTCGATGATCAACACGCGACCATGCTGTTCGAGCGCGCGCGCCATGGCGCGCGCGATGGCTTGCGCGTCCACGCCCTCGGTCTGCGGCAACACGCTCAAGGTGCGCGGGCCGAGCGTGGGTCTGGAATGCGTCAGGCTGGTGGCGCGCGCCAGGGCCAGGCGCGCGATCTCGCGCAGCGCCAACGGTTCGCGCGCGGCGAGTTCCTCGAACACTTCGCGCGGCAATCGCCACAGTTCCGAATCGCGCAAGGCGCGCACGGTGGCGCTGCGCGGCGAGCCCGTGATCAAGCCGGTCTCGCCCACGGTTTCACCGGCGACGATCTGGCCGATCATCACGCCGTCCGGACCATAGGCGCCGAGCGAGCCCGAGCGCAGCACGAACAGTCCATCGGCCGCCGAGTTGGCTTCGAACAAGGTATCGCCGCCGGCCAGGCGCATCGGTTCGAGCTTGTCGGCGAGCCACAGCCGCGTGGCCTGGGGCAGGCTGCGCACCCAGGTCACGTTGTCGGCGAACAGTGACCAGGCTTCGGACGATTCGGGCAGGGCCATGGCGCAAGCTTACGCCAAGCCGGCGCGCTCGCGGCACGGCGTAACGCCCGGGTGGCGCCGGCCGAGCTTGAAATCGCCGCGCCCCGAGCCCACCCTTGCGGCATCGATCGAGGTCACCGCATGACTACCGAAAACCCGCTACTGGGCGCGCAAGAACTGCCCGCCTTCGACACCATCGCGCCCGAACACGTGGTGCCCGCCATCGACGCGCGCGTCGCGGAGTACCGCGCCGGCGTTGAGCGCATCGTCAACGCGCCCGGCCCGCGCACCTGGGCCAGCGTGATCGAACCGCAGGAGGAACTTGACGACGCCCTGTCGCGCGCGTGGTCGCCGGTCTCGCACCTGCACTCCGTGCGCGACACGCCCGCGCTGCGCGAGGTCTACGCCAGCGCGCTCGACACCATCACCGAACTGACCACCGACCTCGGCCAGCATCGCGGCTTGTACGAAGCCATGCGCGCGCTTGCCGAAGGCGAAGGCTACGCCAAGCTCGACGCCGCGCAGCGCAAGATCGTCGATGACGCCTTGCTCGACTTCCGTCTCTCGGGCGTGGCGCTGGAAGAACCCGCGCGTTCGCGCTTCAAGGCCATCGCGGCGGAGCTGGCGCGATTGGATACGGACTTCGAGCAAGCCGTGATGGATGCCACGGATGCGTGGTGGCGCGATGTCGATGAGTCGGCGCTCGCGGGCTTGCCGGAGTCGGCGCTGTCGCTGATGCGTCAGAACGCGGTCGATGCCGGTGTCAGCGGCTGTCGCATCACGCTGAAGTTTCCCAGCTACAACGCGATCGTGACCTACGCCGACGATCGCGAGTTGCGTCGCGCGTTGTACGAAGCCTATGGCACGCGGGCCTCGGATCAAGGGCCGCATGCCGGCCGCTTCGACAACAGTGAGCGCCTCGAGAAGATCATGGCGCTTCGTCACGAGGCCGCGAACCTGCTCGGTTTCGCCAATGCCGCCGAGGAATCGCTGGCGACCAAGATGGCCGGCGAACCGGCGCGCGTGCTGGCCTTCCTGCGCGATCTCGCCGCGCGCGCGCGGCCCGTGGCGCAACGTGAACTGGCCGAGTTGGCCGAGTTCGCGCGCACCGAACTCGGCATCGAGCGACTCGAACCGTGGGACACGGCTTACGCCGGCGAAAAGCTGCGCCAAGCGCGCTATGCCTTGAGCGAGGAAGAACTCAAACCGTATTTCCCCGCCGAGGCCGCGATCGAAGGCTTGTTCTCCGTCGCGCGCCGCTTGTTCGGCCTGCGCTTCGCGCCGCGCAATGACGTGCCGACCTGGCACGCGGACGTGCGCTACTACGATGTGCTGGACGATCAAGATCGCGTCTTCGCCGGCGTGTACTTCGATCTCTACGCGCGTCCGGCGAAACGCGGGGGCGCGTGGATGGACGTGTGCCGCACGCGCCGTCGTCACGCGCGCGGCGTGCAGCGGCCCGTGGCGTATCTCACGTGCAACTTCGCCGCGCCGACCGCGGAGCTGCCGTCATTGCTCACGCACGATGACGTGATCACGCTCTTTCACGAGTTCGGCCACGGCCTGCATCATTTGCTTACCGAAGTCGACTACGCCGCGGCCTCGGGCATCGCGGGCGTCGAGTGGGACGCGGTGGAGCTGCCCAGCCAGTTCATGGAGAACTTCTGCTGGACGCGCGAAGCGCTGGACCTGATCGCGCGTCACTGGCGCACGCGCGAGCCCTTGCCCGAAGACCTGTACCAACGCATGCGCGCCGCGCGCCATTTCCAGGCGGCGATGTATCTGGTGCGTCAGCTCGAGTTCGCCTTGTTCGATTTCCGCCTGCATCTGGAATTCGACCCCGCGCGCGGCGCGCGGGTGATGGACATCCTGCGCGAAGTGCGCGCCGAAGTAGCCGTGATCCATCCGCCCGAGTGGCAGCGCATGGCGCATGCCTTCACCCACATCTTCGCTGGCGGTTACGCCGCGGGTTACTACAGCTACCTCTGGGCGGAAGTGCTCTCGGCCGATGCCTTCGCGCGCTTCGAAGAAGCCGGCATCCTCGACACCGGCACGGGCCAAGCCTTCCGCCGCGAAATCCTCGCCGTCGGCGGCGCGCGCCCCGCGCTGGAATCCTTCATCGCCTTCCGCGGCCGCGAGCCGGATGCGACGGCGTTGTTGCGGAGTTATGGTTTGGCGGCGTGAGCCTTGCGTAGCGGGCCAGCCGACCGCTGGTCCGTCACGCGAACCACTTCAGCGTCTGCGCGGCGGCGTCGGCGATCGCCGTCACGAGTCGATCGATGACGGAATGACGCACGCCGTTGGCCTTCACCGCGCGCGCTTCCGTCGCGGCCAAGTCCGGGATGACCGTGGCCGCCAGCCGCATGACATGCGCGACGAATTCAGGCTTGAAACCCAATTCGATGGCGAGCTTCGACCAATCCGCGCAGCGAATGTCGTGCAGGCGATAGTGACTGCCCACCTTCATCGCGAACTTCAATTTGCGGCGATTGAGGCTGGGGTAGGGCCAGGCGCTGGTGATGTCGTACAGCGGCGCCAGGCGAATGCCGCCGTGGGGAGAGATCATCAGCGAATAGTTCTTGGCATGGGCGTCGGTGCCCGCGACGAGCCAGTTGAACACCAGCGCCAGCAGAAAATTCTCGCGGTCGACGCGCGGCTGGATTGAATATCGCTGTAACACCTCGGCGATTTGCGCGGGCGACGGGCCGCCTTCGTTTTGGTATTTGCGTTGCGGCATCACGCCGAGGGCCTGACAGAAGTCTTCCTGGTGCACGCGACGCCATTCGCCGTCGATGCGCAGGCGATCGTAGCGCTCGACGCAGATCGCGGTCTCGTCGCCGAAGCGCACGACCTCCGACGCGCAGACCGACAGCCCCATGCGGCGCGCCAGATTCAAGCAGAAGTGCTCGTTCTCCGCGTAACCGTCGAAGGCGCCCGTCGGTGGCTTGAGGATGTGGGTTGTCGGCGCGCGACCTCGCGGCACGCCCCAGCGATCGCCCTGCCGTTGCAGGGCGATCTTGGGCTGCGCGCCCGGCAGACTGAACTGGCCGAGGTCGCCATCGCGTCGCGTCTGCCCCGCGTCCCGCCGAACGTCGCGCAGTCGCGCGGCGACATCGGCGTCATCGAGCCAGTCGACCTGGTGACCGCTGTCGCGCAGGAGCTCGTCGACGCGCTCCGGCCGCAGAAACTGCACCGCGCCCGCGCAGTCTTCGCCCACGTGCGCCAACAGGGACAGCGGATTGCGCGGCGACACGTGGAAGCGGTTGGCCCACCGCTGGAGCACCTGTTCGTTGTCGGGCAACAAGCCCCACATCACCGCCGCGACAGTCTCGGCGGAGTGATGCTCTTTCGCCAACGGCAGGCTAAGCGACAAGGGATAGGCCTCGTGGTGGCTCCGCCACGCCGCGTCATAGACCAGCCGCGGGTGGCCGTTCGAATCCGCGGAAACTCGGCCGACCAGATGACCGTCGATGAGCACCAGCAGCTCGTTCATCGCGGTCGACTCCTCGATTTGGCGGGCGCCGCGCGCTTGGCCGGCTTCGCTGCGCGCGGGTTGTCGCGTGGTGGCCGCGTTGAAGCCAGGTCCTTTCCATCCCGCGTCGCGGCCACGGTGTCCGGTCGCGAGGATGCGATGGCCTTGTTCGAACGTCGCGCGATCTCCGACTTCGCCGGTTGCGGCGTCGACGAGGCATCCGCATCACTGGCGTGGTCGGTCGTCCGCCTCGCGATCGTCGCGGCGGCGATGCGCTCGAGATAGTCGATGGCTGAATCGTTCGACGGCGCATCCGACACGCGTCCCGTGGTCGCCGACATGGCGGACGGTCGCGCGGCGAGGTAAGGACGTGATGCTCGCGATGCCTCGTCCAGCGGTCCCAAGGGGCCGCGATGTCGCTCGATGATGTCGTCGAGGCTCGGATACGAAGCGCGCGGCGTCACCATCGACGCCGACGGCATGACGCGCGCGTGATCCTCGGTCGGCCGGGGTTCGACGAACAAGCCCAGGCCGAGCACGGTCAGCGTGCGCAAGGCCAGGCCCAGCTCCGCGCGCGGCTTGCCCTTTTCGATGTCGATGACCCATTGCCGGGTCGCGCCCACCTCGCGGGCGAGGCGGGCTTGATCCCAGCCCAACTCGCGGCGTCGCGCGCGGATCGCGAGGCCGAGCTCGGTCGCGGTTTGAATGCTGGGCATGAACCTGCTCCTGTCACCGATCGCTGACAATGTCGAAATGTAATCGATCGATGACATGTCGTCAATATCATGTTGTCGAACGGTGACATTGGCACAATGTTGGCGTTCGCTAACATCGCCGCGCGGGTGCGTGGCGTCTTGGGTCCGTCGCCACGGCGTCGCTCGCGGCCATCGGCTCGACGCGGTTCGTGTGGTGAAATACGGCCCTCGCGGCGAGCGACACCACTCGTGCCCCGTCGATCGTGTCGCGCCTCGGACCTGCGTGGCGCGGCGCCTCGGTCCGCCGTGACGCGACGCGGCGCGGTGAACGTCACGCTTCCGCCATCCCGTTCAACAGGTCGAGCACCCGATGAAAATCGCCAGCTGGAACGTCAACTCCCTCAAGATTCGCCTGCCGCACCTCGAGGAATGGCTCAAGGCCGCCGCGCCGGATGTGGTGGCCTTGCAGGAGATCAAGCTCGACACGCCGGCGTTTCCGCATGAGGCGATCGCGGCCATGGGCTATCGCGCCGTGGTCGCGGGGCAGAAGACGTACAACGGCGTGGCGATTCTCGCGCGCGAGATGCCGACCGATGTGGTCGTGGGCATTCCCGGCTTCGACGATCCGCAGCAACGCGTGATCGCCGCGAGCGTGGGCGATCTGCGCGTGGTCGATCTGTACGTGGTCAACGGTCAGGCCGTGGGCAGCGACAAGTTCGCCTACAAGCTGCGCTGGCTCGAGGCCGTGCGCGAGTACTTGCGCGCCGAACTGCAAAAGCACCCGCGCATGATCGTGCTGGGCGATTTCAACATCGCGCCGGACGATCGCGACGTGCATGATCCGGCCGCCTGGCACGAGCAGATTCTGTGCTCGACGCCCGAGCGCGAGGCATTGCGCCACATCATGGACCTCGGTTTCATCGATAGCTTCCGTCAGTTCGAAGCGGGCGATGGCCACTTCAGTTGGTGGGACTATCGTCAGGCCGCGTTTCGGCGCAATCTGGGCCTGCGCATCGATCTGGTGTTGGTCAGTCAGGCTTTGCGCGAACGCGCGCGCGCCGGTGGCATCGACCGCGAGCCGCGCGTGTGGGACCGGCCCTCGGATCACGCGCCGGTGTGGGTGGAACTGGCCTGAGCCAGCGCAGGGACGAACACGCATGCACGTGGACGTGGAACAACCGCTCGACGACACCGAGCTTGAGGAACTGCATCAGATCCTGATCGGACGTGGCGATGGCGAGGGTCTCGCGCTCGATGGCGCGCAAGGCCTGATCACCGCCGTGATCATCGGCCCCCATCCACCGACCGCGCAGGAATGGGTGCCACGCATCATCGACGACGGTCGGCCCTTCATCACCATCGAGCAAGCCGAGCGCGCGGTGCAGTTGCTGTTGCGTCTGCATCAGATGGTGGCCGACGCGCTCGATCAGTTCACCTTCGAGCCGATCCTAGGTCAGGTCGAAAACGAAGCGGGCGAGATGGTGATGTCCGCGCAAGGCTGGTGCGAAGGCTTCAGCCAAGGCGTCGATCTGCGCGGTGAGTTATGGCAGAGCCGCATCGCCGAGGACCCGCGTCTGCTCGAAGCCCTCGGCCCCATCGTGCAACTCGCGGCCGACGAGGGCGTGTTCGATCAGGGCGATGGCGAGGACGTCGTGCCCTTGTCCGAAACCGAATACGAACAAGCGCTGTCAGGCCTCGCGGCCGCCGTCGCCGACGTGCAGCAGTATTGGCGCGAGCAGGCGTCCGACGCCGCCTCGGATGATGCCGAACCGCCACCCGCGCGACCGCGACGTCGCGGCGGCCCTTCGATCCACTGACGCGGCCTCGCTGGTAGACTCGCGGCCCTTGGATGGGGCGCGCGATCGCGCGTTGCCGGGCGCATTCGTCATCACCATTGGGGTTAGCATGAAACTCACTCGTCTCGCCGCCGCCGTGGTCGCGGCTCTCGCCATCGCGCCCAGCGCGCAGGCCATCACCGATTCCGAAGCCAACGCCGGCATCCAGTTCAGCTTCGCCAATCCGGGCGCGCGCAGCCTGGGTCTGGCCGGCGCTTTCATTGGCCTGGCCGATGACGCCACCGCCGCCTACACCAATCCCGCGGGTCTGACCCAGCTCGTGCAGACCGAAGTCTCGATCGAGGGCCGTCACTCCAGCTTCGACACGCCGCATGTGCAAAACGGTGGCGCCTTCGTCAATCCGTTCGATCCGAGTGGCATTGGTTTTTCCGATGCGTCGAGCTCGGTGAACAATCTCAACTACCTGTCGTTCGTGTTCCCGCTCGATGACGCGGCGATCGCGTTGTATCGCCAGGAACTCGCGAATTTCGAAACCGCGTTCCAGACCGATCGCGTCGACATTCTCGATGCCGGCCGCGGTTCGCTGCGCGCCTTCGATTCGGCGGCGGATCTCAAGATCGTCAACTACGGCGCCGCGCTGGGTTGGAAGGCGAGTGACCTCGTGTCGATTGGCGTGGGCCTGTCGTATTACGACTTCTCGTTCACCACGGCATCGATCCGTTACGCCGGCGATCGCGAGGCCGTGTCCTCGGTGCAGGTGCAAGATGGCGATGATCACAAGCTGGGCATCACCTTCGGCGCGCGCTTCACGCCGTCGGAGCGCGTGAGCCTGGGCTTTGTCTATCGCAAGGGTCCGCAGTTCGAATATCAAGGCGCCAATACCGCGATCCTAGGCTCGGACAATCAGCCGATCGATCCGCCGATCTCGCAGTTCTTCGAAGCGCTCAAGTTCGACGCGCCCGACACCTATGGCGTGGGCGTGAGCTATCGCCCCACGGATCAGTGGACGATCAACGCCGACCTCGTACGCGTCACGTACTCCGATCTGACCCAGAGCGTCGACTCGATCCTGCGCAACGACGAGAGCGAGTTGAAGGGTCTCAAGCTCGACGACGGCACCGAGATTCGTCTGGGCGCCGAATACACCTTCACGCAATTCAAGGTGCCCTTCACCCTGCGCGGTGGCGTGTGGCGCGATCCGGCCCACGGCATTCAGTACCAGGCGCCGAGCGCGGGCGAGGCGAGCACGCTGGCGATTCTGTTCGCCACGCCGTCGGATGACGAGATGCACTACGCGCTCGGCGGCGGTTTCGCGTTCAAGAATTTCCAGATCGATCTCGCAGTGGATTTCTCCGATCTGGTCGACACCGCGTCGGTCTCGGGCGTGTGGCGCTTCTAAACCGTGCTTCGCGAGACGCGCGCAAGCGCGCTTCGCGATCGGTTCGACACATGGCATTTGCTCATGGCCTCCGCGCTTCGCGCGCGGAGGTTCGCGGTTAGACTCCACGCATGTCGTGGATCAAAGATGCCTCGCTCTCGGCCCTGGTGGCCGGCTTCGTCACCGTGCTCGTGGGGTACACCAGCGCCGGCGTGATCGTGTTTCAGGCCGCGCGTGCCTTGGGCGCCAACGACGCGCAGATCGCGTCGTGGATGTGGGCGCTGGGCATGGGCATGGGCCTGACCTGCATCGCTTTGTCCATGCGCTATCGCGTGCCCGTGGTCACGGCGTGGTCGACGCCGGGCGCGGCGATGCTCATCACCAGCGCCGCGGGCGTGAGTCTGGAGCAGGCGACCGGTGCTTTTATCTTCTGCGCCGTGCTGATTATGATCGCTGGCTTCTCCGGCCTGTTCGAGCGCTTGATCGATCGCATGCCAGTGTCGCTGGCCTCGGCCATGCTCGCGGGCGTGCTGCTGCGGTTTGGCATCGATGCGTTCAAGTCGATGCAAACTCAGCTGCTGATGGTGTCGGCGATGTTCCTCGCGTATCTGGCGATGCGTCGGTTCAAGCCGCGCTACGCGGTGATGGTGACCTTACTCTTGGGCATCGGCATCGCGGCCGCGCGCGGCTTGCTGCATGTCGATGCGTTGCGCGTGGCCGCGGCCACGCCCGTGTGGGTGACGCCGAGTTTCTCGTTCAAGAGTCTGATCGGCGTGGGCCTGCCGTTGTTCCTGGTGACCATGGCTTCGCAGAACGTGCCGGGCGTGGCGGTGATGCGCGCTTCGGGTTTTCACGCGCCGATCTCGCCGATCGTGGGCTGGACGGGCGTGGCGAGTTTGGTGTTCGCGCCGTTTGGCGGCTATGCGTTCAATCTCGCCGCGATCACCGCGGCCATCTGCATGGGTCGCGAAGCGCATGACGACCCCGCGCGTCGCTACTGGGCGTCGATCTTCGTCGGCGTGTTGTATTTGATCGTGGGCGTGTTCGGCGCGACCGTGGCCTCGTTGTTCACCGCGTTTCCGCAGGAGCTCGTGCTGGCGATCGCGGGCCTGGCCTTGCTCGGCACCATCGGCAATGGCCTGGCCGCCGCCACGCGCGAGGAAGGCGAGCGTGAGCCGGCCTTGATCACCTTCCTCGTGACGGCTTCGGGCCTGAGCCTGTTCGGCATCGGTTCGGCGTTCTGGGGCTTGGTCGCGGGCGTGCTGGCCTGGGTCGTGTTGCGGAAGCCCGCGGCGTGAGCGCTTTCGAGCGCATTCAACACAGCTTGCGAAAACGATCATGTCGGCGCGCGCGCCGCGCGCACCGCCCAGCCGCTAGCATGCGCGGATGCATGATTTCGCGCCCCGACGTTTTTTGTTCCTGATCGCCAGCGCCCGCGCCGACGGTAATAGCGAATGGCTCGCGCGCGAGGCCGCGCGTCACTTGAGCGACGGCTGCGTGCAGCAGTGGCTTCGACTGAACGATCTCGGCCTGTCGCCGTTTCAGGATCGCCGTCATGGCGAAGGCTATGGGCCGCCGACGGGCGTGGAGCGCGAGCTGTTCGATGCGACGCTCGCCGCCACCGACATCGTGATGGTCGCGCCCTTGTATTGGTACAGCCTGCCGGCTTCGGCCAAGTTGTATCTCGACTACTGGTCGGCGTGGCTGCGCGCCAAAGACGTGGATTTTCGCGCCACCATGGCGGGCAAGCGCCTGGCCGCGGTGAGCGTGTTCTCCGATGACGACGACCGCCTGATGGCGCCGCTGACCGAAACCCTGCGTCTGACCGCCGACTACATGGCCATGCGCTGGGTCGGGGCATTGATCGGCCACGGCAGCCGCCCCGGCGACGTGCGCCAGGACGCGGCGGCCATCGCGCGCGCTCGCGATTTCCTGCTCGGTTAGCGCACGAATTCGACCCGATTCCACCTCCCGCGCCGCTTCGGACCGGCGACGGTGGCGACAGCCACGCTAACGGGGTAGTGTCGACCTCCCTCGCGCCAGCTCGGCGCGGGCATGCATGCGATGCGCGCGACGACCCGCATCGCCGGAGGGGGATTCATGAGCAAGTACCGCATTCTGGCGGCCGTGGCGCTGTGCCTGTGCGCGCGGACCGTGGCGGCGCAAGCCGTCTTCATCAACGAAATTCACTACGACAACGCCTCGACCGACGCCAACGAAGCCGTCGAAGTGGCCGCGCCCGCGCTGACCAATCTCACCGGTTGGTCGATCGTGCTCTACAACGGCGGCAATGGCGCGAGCTACGCAACGTATTCGCTGACGGGTCAGGTGCCCGAACTGTGCGCGGGCTACGGCACAATCAGCGTCGCCACGCCTGGCATTCAAAATGGCGCGCCCGATGGCGTTGCCTTGGTCAATGCGTCGTCGGCCGTCGTGCAGTTCTTGAGTTACGAGGGCACGATGACCGCGGCCGATGGTCCGGCCGCGGGCATGACTTCGGTCGACATCGGCGTGAGCGAGCCCGGCACGGGCGCGGCCACGTCGAGCCTCGCGCTCACCGGCACCGGTCAGACCTATCCGAACTTCACCTGGGCCGTGGCGCCAACCGCGAGCTTCGGCGCGTGCAACACCGGGCAGACCTTCACCGGCGGCGTCGACAACGCGCCCATCGTCTTCACCACCACGCCGGCAAACAACGCGACGGGCGTGCTGCCCACGGCCAATCTCTCGGTGAATTTCTCCGAGAACGTCACGCTCGCGCCCAATCCGATCACGCTCACCTGCACCAACGCCGGCGCCATCGCGGGCACCGTGACGGGCAGCAATCGCGACTTCACGTTCGACCCCGCGGTGAATCTGACGCCGGCCGATACCTGCACGTGGACCGTGCTCGCCGCCGCCGTCACCGATGTCAGTGGCGGTAACTCGATGAGCGCCAACTACGTCAGCACCTTCACCGTCAGCACCGACGCGCCGCCAACCGTCACATCAACCGTGCCGGCGAACAGCGCCACCATGGTGCGGCGCACGGCCAATCTCGTGGCGAATTTCTCCGAGCCGGTGACGCTCAATCCCGGCGCATTCACCGTGTCGTGCACGGTCAGCGGCGCGCACGCGCTGACCATCACCGGCGGCCCGCAGCAATTCACCGCCGATCCCACGACCGACTTCGACTATCTCGAAACCTGCACCTGGACCATCGTCGCCGCGCAGGTGCTCGATCAAGACGGCGTGGCCACGCCGATGAGCGCCAATGTCGTCGTGAGCTTCGGCACCGAGCAATCGCTGGCGAGCTATTACGCCAGCGCCGACGCCACCACCGCCACCACGCTGCGCACGACGCTGCACGCAATCATCGACGATCACACGCGCTACCCGTACACGGGCACCGGCACCGACACCTGGGACATCATCGAACAGGGCGACGAAGACCCGCTCGACCCCACGCGCGTGCTCGACATCTACAAGAACACGAGCTTCCCCAAGGCCGGCGGCGGCAACGTCAACTACAACCGCGAGCACACCTGGCCCAAGAGCTACGGCTTCCCCGACGACACTTCGACAAACTATCCCTACACCGACACGCACATGCTGATGGTGGCCGAATCGGGCTACAACTCCGCGCGCAACAACCGCTACTACGACTACTGCGCCGATTCCTGCACCGAATACCCCACGGCCAACTACAACGGTCACGGCGGCGGTTCGGGCGTCTATCCGGGCAACAGCAACTGGGGCAAGGGCGATCGCTGGGAAACCTGGGATTTCCGCAAGGGCGACGTCGCGCGCGCGGTGCTGTACATGGACGTGCGTTACGAAGGCGGCACCAATGGCTTCGGCGCGGCCGAACCCGATCTCGTCGTCACCGACAATCCCGCGCTGATCCAAATCACCGGCACCAACACCACCGGCATCGCCTACATGGGCCTGCGCAGCGTGCTGCTGGCGTGGCACCAAGCCGATCCGCCCGACGAATACGAGATCATGCGCAACACCCTGGTGCAGACTTACCAAGGCAATCGCAACCCCTTCGTCGATCACCCCGAATGGGTCGCCTGCGTGTTCCAGAACGTCTGCCAGACGCCGCCGACGGAAGATGTGTTCGCGAGCGGATTTGAGTGATTCACGCGGGGCCGGCGCGAGCTGGCCCCGAACCTCCACGACTGAGAACGCCAACGCGCGCTGTCCCCACCGCGCGCGTCGCGCTCGACCATTGCCGATGGCAATGGTTGCCCGAGGCAACTGTCGGCGCTACGCTGCTCCCAGCATCAGCGGAGGGTTGGTCATGCGCCTCAACGCCCGCGACATCGCTCAAGTTCGCGCATTCAATCGCGACTACACTCGCCGCATCGGCGTGCTTGGCGAGGGCCTGCTCGACAGCGCCTTCTCGCTGACCGAAGGGCGGGTGATCTACGAGATCGCAAACCAGCCCGGCATCACCGCGGGTGAGTTGGCCGAGCGTCTGAGCCTCGATCGCGGATACTTGAGTCGCCTGCTCAAGCGACTACTGGGTCGCAAGCTTCTCGCCCGCGAACAAGCGCGCGACGATGCGCGTCGCCAACCGCTGCGGTTGACCGCCGCCGGCAAGCGCCAGTTCGACACGCTCGATCGTCGCTCGCGCGAGCAAGTGGCCGGCATGCTCGGCGCGCTCGATCGCGATCGCCGCCACCGCGCGCTCGCCGCCATGCGTGAACTGCAATCCGTCTTCGACCCCGACGGGGCGCCCGACACCGGCAAGATCGTGCTACGCGCGCATCGCCCGGGCGACATCGGCTGGGTCATTCAGCGTCATGGCGAGCTGTATCACCGCGAGGAAGGCTGGGGCCTTCGCTTCGAAACCATCGTCGCCGAAGTCGCCAGCGCCTTCCTTCGTGACTTCGATCCGCGCTACGACCGCTGTTGGATCGCCGAGCGCGGTGGCGAGCGCCTGGGCAGCATCTTCCTCGTGCGCTTCAAGCCAGGCATCGCCAAGCTGCGCCTGCTCCTCGTCGAACCCGCCGCGCGCGGTCATGGCCTCGGTCGGCGCTTGATCGAGACTTGCCTCGCATTCGCGCGCGACGCCGGCTATCGCAAAATGATTCTCTGGACGCAATCCAACCTCGCGCCCGCGCGACACCTATACGAACAAGCGGGTTTTCGCAAAATCAACGAAGCGCCGGAAACGCACTTCGACACCGAGTCCCTGGCCGAAACCTGGGAACTGATGTTGTGATCAGAAGATCGACCAGCCCGTGCGCGTGGTGAATTGCTCCAGCGCCGCCGTGCCCGCGACCGAATTACCCTTCTCGTTCAAGGCCGGCGACCACACCGCCACCGCGAGCTGATTCGGAATGATCCCCACGATGCCGCCGCCCACGCCACTCTTCGCGGGCATGCCGACCTGATACGCGAAATCGCCGGCCGCGTCATACGTGCCACACGTCAGCATCAAGGCGCTCACGCGCTTGGACAGCGAAGGCGTCAGCACCGGCTCGCCCGTCCACGGGCACACGCCACGATTGGCCAGGAAAGCGAAACTTCGCGCCAGATCCACGCAACTCAAACTCAACGAGCACTGGTGGAAGTAGAAGCCCAGCACATCGTCCACCGTATTGCGCAGATTGCCGAAGCTGCGCAGAAAATTCCCCAGCGCCGCGTTGCGAAACCCCGTGTCGCGTTCCGAGCGCGCGACTTCCGCGTCGGCCATGATCTCGGCGTTGTCGGCGCGCCGTCGCACGAAATCCATCAGCAATCCGCGCGGATCGCGCGAAGTCCCCAGAATCACATCCGCCACCACCAGCGCGCCCGCGTTGATGAAGGGATTGCGCGGCAAACCCTTCTCGCTTTCCAACTGCACCAGTGAATTGAATGCCGTACCCGAAGGCTCGCGACCCACGCGCGCCCACAACGCCTCGCCCACGGCTTTGAGCGCCAAGGTCAAGGTGTACACCTTCGAGATCGACTGAATCGAGAACGCCTGCTCCGCCTGACCGGTCGTGAACACCCGACCATCGATCATCACCACCGCCATGCCGAACCGCTCGCGCGGCACCGTCGCAAGCGCCGGAATGTAGTCGGCCACCTTGCCTTGCTGCGTCAACGGCAGCACGTCCTGGCGGATCTCGTCGATGACGGATTGGATGTCGAGCATGGGGGTATTGTGCCTGAGGGCGGCGGTGCGGGCCTACGTGACGATGATATTGGCCGCACTCCTGGTGGTCACGTTCACGGCGAGAAGTGACGAGAGTCCTGCTCAAGCCGCGGCTCCGCGCGACGGCGATTGCGCGCGATAGGGGAGCTCGCACCATAGGATGGCGCAGCGGGCGTTACGCCAAAATGCATGCAGGATGAGATCGCTCGCTTTTCGTGTCGACGAATGACGCGCGCCGAGAGGTTGGAGGCATTGCGTGATCAAGGTGGTTTTCACCGCGATCGCGATCTCGAACTCAACAGATCATCGCAGTCGCCATTGTTGACGCCAACGCGATGTCGATACGCTGTCTTACACGCTGAGCGCCGATTTCCTACAGCGTTGATCGTCGAATCCTGACTTGCCAACCGAAGAGAACCTCTGAGCAAGTTGCTCGGTCCGTCCGACGCCCGAAGGAATGACGGCTAAAATTCACGCCTTTGGCCGTTTCGCGACAGTTCTTCGGCCATGATGAGTCGGAAAAGCATCCAACCACGACTTCTCCAGACCTTCCCTAGCGTTCGAAACATGCCGAGTTCTACTCGATCTCTCGTCGCCGGCCCAGGCGCGTACTGGCGGTACTCGAGTCTCGCGGTACGCTGGCGTCTTTCGAGCGAATTGGATGCGCCTCGGTATTAAACGTCACCCCCTCGAAATCCAACGCCTTCGGCTCGAACAGCAAGTAGAAGTACTTGAACGTCTCGGCCAAAACAAAACTCTCCATCCGATCCTTCTGCGTCTTGTCGCGCACGTCGGCTAGCGCGGCGTAACCGGCTTCCGTGCGGCAGTGTCGCTTGAAGTCCTCGAAGAGTTCGTGGCCCATGCGCAGGTACTTGGGGTCGCGCGTGTAGTGGGAGAGGTAGTAGGTCGATTCGACGATCTCAGGGCGCAGGGCGTATCCGGGAGAGACCACGGTCATCTTGCGGTAGTCGATGGTTTCGGCTTCGATGCCGTGCAGGCGCCACAGGCGCATCGACGATTGCTGCAGGCGCGCGGCGCGGTCGAGGTCGCCGCTGACGGCGAGCAGGGCGGGCATGAAGGCGTCGAGCGCGCCGTAGTAGGTTCGGGTGCGCTTGCCGGTGTTCATGTTGGCGTAGCCGTACCAGAGTGCGCCATCGATGTTGTCGATGAGGTGGCGGTTGGCGGCGGTGATCGAGGTCTTCCACATGGCGTGGCAGTCTTCGTCACCGAAGAGACGCCAGCATTTCCACAGGTATTCGTAGTAGGAGTCGATGCCGCCGCTGATGTGCGATTCGGTGTCGGTCCAGGCGCCCGTGTCGACGTTGATGGCGGAGCCGACGAGTCCGAGCTTGGAGCGACGTCGGTACGTTTCGACCAGCGCTCGCTTAGCGCGATCGTAGAACACGGGATCGCCGGTGAGTTTTGATAGCGTGCCGAACTCGATCAGCAAGGTGCCTGTTTCGGCCGGATTGGTCACGGCGCCGCGCGTCTTGCCGCTGCGCAAGTTGACTTCGACGTAAGGCAATCCGGTCGGCGATGCAAACACGGGCAACAAGCGCGTGCCGAGGTCGCGCGCCTTGTCGAGCAGGCGTTCGTCTCCGCTGAGTTGGTAGCCCGAGAGCAGACCACCGAGCAAGCGGATGGTGATCTCGAAATTCTTGACGTAGATGTCCTGATCGAAATCCAGACGCGTGGCGATGAGTTCGCGCGCGTCGCGCGCTTCGTCGTCGAGTTTCATCAGGATCAAGGTGTCGAGCGCGTCGACGGGTGTCATCAAGAGCGGTTTGGCGTACCAATCGTGCGGCGCCTTTGACAGAGGCGCCAGGTCGTCATGGCCCCAGGCGTACTGGCGATAGCCGCGCCAGGCGTGCAGGAATTCCTGTTTGACGTCTTGAGCGAGGCGCGCGGATTCCGCCGCGTCGATTGGTTTCAACGCGTCGGATGGCGTTGCCGCGGCACTTGGCGATTCAGCCTCATCGCGAGCAATCGCCGTCGCGGAACAGAAAATGAGACACAGCGCGACGCTCGCCCACGCGCGCATCAAACCGACACTCCCTGCGCCGACCGACTGCCCAACGCCGAAGGATGTCGACGCAAGAGATCCAGCACTTCGTAACACGCGCCCATGGTGTGGTAGTCAGTCTTACCGGCGGGGCTCTTCTCGTCCGAATACTTGTTGTTCTTCGCATCGAGAATGCGATACCAGGCGCCATGCTTGTGATCGACGAAGTGTCGCCACGAGTAATCCCACAGCCGATCGTAGTCGAGCGCGTAGCGCGCTTCACCGGTGCGATGCGCGAGCAGCGCCGCGGCCGCGATGGATTCGGCTTGGACCCAAAAGTACTTGTCGCTATCGCAGATGCTGCGGTCGGGCGCGAAGCCGTAGAACAGGCCGCCATTTTCCTTGTCCCAGGCGCGCGCCATCGCGGTGTCGAACAAGTGCACGGCGGTGGAGACCAACCAATCTTGCGGGCTATGACGATCGAGGATCATCAGCAGCTTCGCCCATTCGGTTTGATGGCCCGGTTGGAAGCCCCAGGGGCGGAACAAGTCCTTGGGGTTGTCGCGGTGATAATCCCAGTCGACTTCCCAATGTTCGTCGTAATGTTCCCAGACCAGTCCCTTGGTGCGCGAGGCGATCTGTCGCGTCAGTCGATCGGCCAGCAGCAGCGCGCGTTCGTAGTAGCGCTTCTCGCCGGTGGCGTCGAACGCGGCGAGCAAGGCCTCGCACAGGTGCATGTTGGCGTTCTGACCGCGGTAGTTTGAAAAACGCCACTGCGCGTCGGCTTCGTCGCGATAGAGCTGGTGTTCGGGGTCCCAGAAACGGGCTTCGAGCAGATCCCAGGTTTCCTCGATCCACGGCTTGGCCTGATGCACTTCGGCCTTTACCGCCGTGGCGTAGGCGAGCAGCACGAAGGCCATGCCGTACGCATGTCGCGTCACGTCGTCGGGACGGCGGCTGTCGAGTGTCCAGGCGTAGCTGCCGTCGACGGGGTCGCGATGCGCTTCGCGCAGATAGGCCAGGCCATGGTGCGTGGCGCGCAGATATTGCTGATCGCCGAATTCGCGCGCGGCCATGGCGTAGTTGAAGACGAAGCGCGCGCTGCTGACCAGGTGACGATGACGGCGGTCGTAGATCGTGCCGTCATCCTTGAAGTAGTGAAAGAAGCCGCCGTGCGGATCGACGCAGCGCGGATGGTAGAAAGCCATCGTGCGCACGATGTGCAGCCGCAAGAAATCGGGCGAGCGAAAATCGACGGGCTTGGAGTCGCTGGGCAAGGTCATGACGGCGGTTCCGTGCCGGTGCGACGAGCACTGGCGATGGTCGTGGGAGTTCGGGCGAGCAGCGCCTGCACTTCGGCGCGCGTGGGCATGGCGCTGAACGCGCCGTGGCGCGTCACGGCCAGGGCGCCGCACGCCGCGGCGAAGCGCAGGCTCTCGGCGAAGGCGGCGCGCTCATCGATGAAGTCGGGCAGGGCATCGACGTCGATGCCGCGTTCGCCCAGTTGAAACAGCAGGCCGCCGACGAAGGCATCGCCGGCCGCCGTGGTGTCGACCGCGCGCATCGCGAACGCCGGGCAATGCCCTTGCGCGCGCGGCGTGTACCAGCTCAGGCCGCGTTCGCCATCGGTGATCAGGATCAGGCGCGTGGCGCCGCGCCAGATGCGCTCGCGCGTGGCGCGTTCGCGGCGCTCGTCGCGATACAAGAAGCGCCATTCTTCGGCGCTGAACTTGACGATATCGGCGAGCTCGATCGCCGACCACACGCGCGCGCTGGGATCGAGATCGACCGGCCACAACGCTGGCCGCAGATTGACGTCGAAACTGGTCAGCACGCCATGCGCGCGCGCCAGGCGCAGCCCGGCGAGCGTGGTCTGGGCAATGTCGGCCTCGGTCAGGGAATTGGAGCAGGCGTGAAACGCGCCCGCGCCAGCAAAAGCGCGTGTTTCGAAATACTCATCGCGAAACAGCAGATCCGCCGCCGGCGGACGATAGAAACTGAAACTGCGTTCGCCGCGCGCATCGAGCGAGACAAAGGCCAATGCCGTCTTCGCCATCTCGGTGCGACGAATCTGCCGCGTGTCGACGCCATGCGCGCTGAGTCGTTCGAGCAGGAAATCGCCGAACATGTCCGCGCCCAGCATGCCGACGAAAGCAGCCGGCGCGCCCAGACGCGCCAGCGCCACGGCGACATTGGCCGGCGCGCCACCGGCATGACGCAAATACGCGCGCGGCGTCTCTGGATCGGCTTCGGGCGCGGCCAGGAAATCGACCAGGGCTTCGCCGAAGCACAGGACCGGTTTCATCTCAGTGTCCCGACATGACGACTGAAGACGCCGGCGCGGTATCGTCGCCCTCGGTCACGCGCGAGCCGCGCCAACCGTAGTAGACGATGTAGAGATAGCACAGGACCGCCGGCACAAAACCCCAATGCTCGCCGAAGCGATCGGCGATCACGCCCGTGATCACCGGCACGATGGCGCCACCGACGATGCCCATGATCAACAGGCTCGAGGCCTTGTCGGTCATCGCGCCCATGCGCGCGATGCCGAGCGTGAAGATCGTCGGAAACATGATCGAGTTGAACAGACCAATGCCCACGACCGACCACAGCGCCAGCGAACCCTCGGTCACCGTGGCCGTGGCCGCCATCGCGGCGGCGATCGCGGCGAAGATCGCGAGCAAGCGGCCCGGATCGATCTTGCGCAACAACAGAAAGCCGATGAAGCGACCGACCATCGCGCCGCCCCAATACAGCGAGACATAGCCCGCGGCCTCGGCCTCGGACATCTTGCCCACGGTCGGCAGCGACAAGAAGTTGATCATCAAGCTGCCGATCGCGACCTCGGCGCCGACATAGACGAAGATCGCGATCACGCCACCGCGCAATTGCCGCTTGGCCAAGGCCGCGCGCCAACCTTGCGCGCTAGCGCTCGCCGCGCCACCCTCGGCCTGCGCCAGCGGCGGCAGATGAAACAACCGCACGATCGCCGCCAGCGCGAACAAGGTTCCCGCCAGCACGAGGTAGGGCATGATCACGAGGTTGGCCTGCGCCACGCGATAGGCCGTTTGTTCTTCCGCCGACAAGGCCGCGAGTTCGGTCGCGCCCAGCACCGCCGTCGACAGAATCAAGATGCCGCCGATCTTGGGACCGATCGTCGTGCCCAAGGAGTTGAGCGCCTGCGCCAGATTCAAGCGGCTCGACGCGTAACGCGGATCGCCCAGCAAGCTCACATAAGGATTGGCCGCGACTTGCAACAGCGTGATGCCACTGGCCAGCACGAAGAACGCGGCCAGGAATAGCTCATATGACAACCACTTCGCCGCCGGCACGAACATCAGCGCGCCGAGCCCCGTGACCGCCAAGCCCACCACGATGCCCGAGCGAAAACCCAAACGCGCCACCACCTTGCCCGAAGGCAAGGACATCACGAAATACGCGCCGAAGAACACGAACTGCACCAGCATCGCCTGGGTGTAGTTGAGCGTGAACACGGACTTCAAATGCGGAATCAGCACGTCGTTCAAGACGGTGATGAAGCCCCACATGAAGAAGATCGAGGTGGTCACGGCAAGCGCGACGCGTTGACTGGTGGGCGAGGTCGTCATGCGGGCGCGGGGCTCACGGGGGTGGGGGACAGGTGCTTTCGCGTTCGATCAAGCGCGCGGGCGCGATGGTCACGGTGGCGGCGATGCTGGTGTCGCGCGCGCGCGCCAGAATGCGCAGCGCCGCTTGCCGACCGCGCTCGCGCGGATCGACGGCGATGGTGGTCAGCGCTGGCGAACTCACGGCGGCCTCGGCGATGTCGTCGAACCCGACCAGAGAAAAGTCGCGGCCAACCTGACGTCCGAGCGAGGCCAGACCCAATTGCAGACCCAGCGCGACGGCATCGTTGTAGCAAACGGCCGCCGTCGGCGCGGGATCGCGCACGAACAAGGCGCTGGCCTGACGCGCCGCTTCCAGGCGCGTGGGCGCGGATTCGATCAACAGCGGCATGTGCGGGCCGGATTTCGCGGCGGAGAGGGCTTCGAGATAACCCTCGCGTCGCTGCCGGCACGAACTCGAACCGCGATGACCGCCGAAGAAGGCGATGCGTTCGTGGCCCAGGCTCAACAGATGTTCCGTCGCCAGGCGCGCGCCGCGACGATTGTCGAGTTCGAGCACGTCCCATTCGCCGCGATCGAGTTCGCGATTGAACAAAAGCACGGGCGTGTGCAAACCGACGAGTTTGGCCACCGCCGCGCCATCGCTGCCTTCGGCGGGCGAGAGGATGATGCCCGCGGGGCCGTGCTCGATCAGCGAGGCGATCACCGCCTGCTGACGATCGACCGATTCGCCCGTGCTGCCGAGCAAGGTCACGCAGCCGGCTTCGGCCAGCGCCGCGTCGACACCGGCGGCGAACTCCGCGAAGAAGGGGTTGGCCAGATCGTTGACGATCAGGGCCACGCTCGACGAGGTGCGCGTGCGCAGATTCGCGGCGGCGCGATTGTAGATATAGCCCTGACGGCGGATCTCGGCCTCGACGCGCGCGCGGGTATCGGCGTGCACCAAGGGGCTTTGTCGCAGCACCAGGGACACGGTCGCGCGCGACACGCCCGAGCCCAGGGCCAGATCGGTAACGGTGACCTTGCGGCGGCGATTGGGCGGGTTCATCCAGGGACTTGGATCGGTCTAATCGGCGCCATCATGCCAAGGGCCACCGTCCCACGCAATCCGCCCGGTGGCGGGCGAATCCCGCGAATTCATGCTAGCGTCCGCGCCGCTTGGACCGATCCAAAATCACCGACCGCCAGGAGGCCCGAATGCCCGCCGCCACCCGCCCGACGCGCGTCCGCGCCGGGGCCTTGTTTCTGCTCGCTTTGCTGGCTTCGTCGATGGCTCCGGCGCGCAGCCTCGTGCCGTTCAACGCCCACGACGCGGCTGTCGACGCGGTCGATCCCTTCATCGGCACGGGCGGCGAAGGCCACACCTTTCCCGGCGCGGTCGTGCCCTTCGGCATGATCCAGCTCAGCCCCGACACGCAGTTGAAGACGCGGCAGGAAGGCTATCGCTGGGCCGCGGGCTATCGGTACGAGGACACCACGATCTTCGGCTTCTCGCACACGCATTTTTCCGGCACGGGGCACAGCGATCTGGGCGATGTGCTGGTGATGCCGATCGCGGGCGAGGCGCGCCTCGAACCCGGCGACATCACCAAGCCCGGCAGCGGTTACTTCTCGCGCTTTGATCACGCCACCGAAATCGCGCGCCCGGGTTACTACGCGGTCACGCTCGCTGACTACGGCGTACGCGCCGAGCTCACCGCCAGCGCGCGCGTGGGCGCGCATCGCTACACCTTTCCCGCCGATGCCGATCCGCATCTGCTGATCGATCTGCGGCCGTCGATGTACGACTATCCGGGCAAGGTGCTCTGGTCACGGCTGCGCGTGCGCGCCGATGGCACGGTCACGGGGTTTCGGCAGACGCGCGGCTGGGCGCCGGGGCGCCAGGTGTATTTCGCGATGCGTTTCTCGCGCGCACCGAGCGGGCATGCGCTGCACAACACCGAGACCGAGATTCTGTACAAGGGCTTCGCCACGCCTGCGAATGGCGCGCCGCGCGAGCGCGCGCAGATCGAAGGCCGCGCCCTGGTGGGCGTGATTGATTTCGCGCGCGATGCCACGCCCTTGATCGTCAAGGTCGCGATCTCGCCGGTCGACGAAGCGGCGGCGCTGGCCAATCTCGATGCCGAGATGCCCGGCTGGGATTTCGACGCCACGCGCGAACGCGCGCGCCAGGCGTGGGGCGAAGCGCTGGGCGTGTTCGAAGTCAACGCCGATGACGCCATGCGCAAGCGCTTCTTCACCGCGCTGTATCACACCATGATGGGGCCGAGCCTGTTCATGGACGTCGACGGTCGCTATCGCGGGCCCGACAATGCCGTGCATCGCGCCGAAGGTTTCACGCATTACTCGACGTTTTCGCTGTGGGACACGTATCGTGCCTTGCATCCGCTGCTGACCTTGGTGCAGCCGCCCGCGCGCAATGCGGATTTCGTGCGCTCGCTGGTCGCGGCGCGCGAGCACAGCCCTTACGGCATCCTGCCGGTGTGGGCGTTTCATGGCCTGGAGACGTGGTGCATGATCGGCTATCACGCCGTGCCCGTGATCGCCGATGCGTATATGAAAGGTATTCGCGGCTTCGACGCCGATGCCGCCTTGCAAGCGATGATCGCGAGCGCGAACTATCGGCCCTACGGTGGCCTGGCGAGTTATCTTGATCTTGGCTATGTCGCCATCGATCAAGAAGGCGAGGCCGCGTCGAAGACGCTCGAATACGCCTTCGATGACTGGACCATCGCGCGCATGGCGCGCGCCATGGGTCGCGACGAGATCGCGAAGGATTACGAACGTCGCGCGGCCAACTGGCGCAACGCCTTCGACGCCAAGACCGGTTTCATGCGCGCGCGCCTGGCCAAGGGCGAGTTCCGCGAACCCTTCGATCCTTCCGCCAGTGGCTATGGCACGGACTACACCGAAGGCAATGCCTGGCAGTACTCGTGGTATGTGCCGCAGGACGTGGCGGGCTTGATCGCCGCGCACGGCGGCGACGCGCGCTTCGTCGAACGCATCGACGCGGTGTTCAATGCGCAAGTCGATCCCAAGCTCTTCGCGCACATGGAAGACATCACCGGCCTGATCGGCTGGTACGCGCACGGCAATGAGCCCAGTCACCACGTGGCGTATCTCTACGACTACGCCGGCCAGCCCTGGCGCACGCAAGAGCGCCTGACCGAGATCATGCGCACGCAGTACGCCGCGCGTCCGGATGGGCTGTCCGGCAACGATGATCTGGGGCAGATGTCGGCGTGGTACGTGTTCACGGCCTTGGGTTTCTATCCCGTGGCGCCGGCGAGCAATGAATACGTGATCGGTCGGCCCTTCGTCTCGCGCGCGGCGCTGCGTCTGCCCAATGGCAAGACCTTCAGCGTGATCACGCAGGGCTTGAGCGAGGCGCGGCCCTATGTCGCCGAGGTGCGGCTCAACGGTCAGCCACTGACGCGCAGCGCGATCACGCACGAGCAGATCCTGGCCGGCGGCGAACTGCGCTTCGTCATGAGCGACAAGCCCAACACGCGCTGGGCCACCGACACCAAGGCGCGGCCGATGTCGATGAGCGCGTACGCGACCGACTAGCGCGCGGCGCGCGCGCGAGGTCGCGAAGGCGTCTTCGCGCGCCTCGGCTTGGTCGTCGGCGCCTCGCGCGGCAAGGTGAGGTAGTGGCGCCGCGTCGCCTCGGGCAGCCGCTCGATGGCATAGCGCAGCATGGTGCGTGGCAAGCGCGGCGCGTGCTCGTCGAGGAAATCGCGCAGCACGCGCGTGTCGACGCGCTGACCGATCTCGCGCAGCATCCAGCCCACGGCCTTGTGAATCAGATCGTGCGGATCGTCGCGCAGCACGCGCGCGATGATCAGGGCCTCGGCCGGATCGCCTTGGCGGATGTCGTGAAACGTGGCGAGCATGGCCACGCGCCGTTCCCACATCACCGATGACCGCGCGAGTCGGCGCAGCGGCGCGCGCGAGCGCGTAGCCAGCCAGCCGCCGACGATCTGCGGCGCCGAGGTATCGACCAAGTCCCAGTTGTTCACGCGATCGAGACGTCGCAGGTAGAGGTGATAGATCGCCTCGCGCTCGGTCTCGGTCGCGCGGCGCGATTCGAAGCGTCGCACCAGGATCAGCAAGGCCAGCAGGCGCGCCTCGTGCCACTCGGCGTCGAGCAAGCGTTCGATCTGATCGAGCGGCAAGGCTTCGTGACGGCGCGTGAGCTCGCGCACCACGGGCACGGTCAGGCCCAGGAAGCGATCGCCCTCGCCGTATTCGCCGGGGCCGGTCTTGAAGAAGCGCTGCGATTGCGTCGCGCGAATCGGGTCGCCCAGGCGACGCAGCCGCGCGAGGATGGCGTCGGCGTCGGTCTCGGGCGTTTCGCGGGTGGCGGTCATGCGGCGATGGTGCCAGAGGACCGATCCGCTCGCGACGGCCGCCGGATTACACTTCGCGCGATCGCGAAGCCGCCACTAAACCCTTTGCCGCCGCCGCGCATCGAAACGGAACTCACCGGGAGGAAGCCATGTCACGCCTGATCTTTGCCGCGCTCAGTCTCACCGCCGCCTTCGCCGCTTCGGCCTGGGACGACGACTGCGCCTTCACCGCCCAGCGCAAGCTCGAGCTCGACGCCGCCAACGTCAAGCAGCTCCTGGTCGAGGCCGCCGCCGGCGACCTCGAGATCACGGGCGAGCCGGGCCTGACCCGCATCGTCGCCGAAGGTCGCGCCTGCGCCGACGACGAAGCCAACCTCGAACACATCCAACTGGTGAGTCGCGAAGGCGACACGCCCAGAATCGCCGCCCAAGTGCCCGATTCCAACGGCGGCTGGTTCGGTGGCTACAACTACATCGACATCAAGATCCGCGTGCCGGCCGCGCTGGCGCTGACCGTGCGCGACTCCTCGGGCGATGTCGAGATCGATCACGTCGCCGCCCTCGATCTGACCGACAGCTCGGGTGACGTGAACATTCGCGACGTCGCGGGCCAAGTGCTGATCGACGATTCCTCGGGCGAACTCGACGTGCAGCGCGTCGGCGCCGTGACCGTGCGTCACGATTCGTCCGGCGACATCGTGCTCGACAATGTCCGCGGCGACGCCACGGTGGAAAGCGATTCCTCGGGCGACATCCGGATCTCGCGCGTCGATGGCAATGCCCTGGTGCGCTCGGATTCCTCCGGCGGCATCGAGTTCGACGGCATCAAGGGCAAGGCCGAGGTCGGCAACGATTCCTCGGGCGAGATCGTGGCCGAGCACATCGGCGGCGATTTCGTGGTGCGCTCGGACGGCTCGGGTGGCATTCGCCACAGCGACGTCGGTGGTCAGGTCGATATTCCCGAGGACGACTGATCGTTTCGGCGATCCGCGGTGTCGCGCCAGCGCGCGCGGCACCGCGCCCGTCATCGCGCATTTTCGATCAGGCATCGGCCGAGATCATCGGCTAGGGTGGTCGCGTCCTTCGGAACGCCGCCATGAATGCCGACGCCACGCAAGCCTATTACGCCCGTTTCGCCCGCGTGCTCGAGCAGCTGGAAGCCCGGGCCGAAGAACTCCCCGACATCGATGAACTGGCCGCGGTCGCGGCGTTCTCGCGCTGTCACTTCCAACGCCAATTCAGCGCGTTGTTCGGCGTTGGCGCCGCGCGCTTGCTGCAATTGATCCGACTCAAGCGCGCTTCGCATCGGCTGGCGTTTCGCGAACAGGCTTCCGTGCTCGAGATCGCGCAGGCCAGCGGCTATGAAGGTGGCGAAGCCTTCGCGCGCGCGTTCAAACGCCTGACCGGTCAGAGCCCGAGTGAGTTTCGCGCGAGACCCGATTGGTCGGCGCTCGACGCGGGCCTGCAACCGCTATCGACCGTTCGGAGTCAACACATGAGTCCCCGCTACACCGATGACGAGGTGCGCGTGATCGACGTCGCGCCCGTGCGCGTGGCTTTGTACCCACATCGCGGCGATCCCGCGCGCTTGGGCGATAGCGTTCGTCGCTTTATCGCCTGGCGTCGACGCGAAGGTCTGCCGCCCAAGATCAGCGCGACCTACAACCTCTGGCATGACGATCCCGAGCAGACGCCGCCCGATCAGTTTCGCTTTGATTTCGCGGCGGCCACCGATCGCGAGATCGCGGCCAACGACGAAGGCGTGACCGCCGGCGTGATTCCCGGCGGTCGTTGCGCGGTGTTGCGACACGTCGGCGGCGAGGACACCTTGCCCGACGCCGTGCGCCACCTCTACGCGCGCTGGCTGCCGCGCAGCGGCGAGGAGACGCGCGACTTTCCCCTGTATTTCCAGCGCGTCGCCTTCTTTCCCGACGTGCCCGAACACGAGGCCGTGACCGACATCTTCCTGCCGCTGGCTTGAATCGCGCGCGCGGCGCGGCTTACGGCGTGGCGACGGTCTGCCGCGCTTGCGCGATGGCCGCGAGCACCTTCGGGTCGTTCTGATTCTCCGCCAGCCACTGCATCGAGCGATGCACGCGGTCGTAGCCGCTGGGATGGTCGTAGAAGATCACTTCTTCCAGCGGACCGGGATGGATCTTGCGATAGGTCGACAGACGCATCGCCGCCATGGCGAAGCCGTGCGGTTCGCGCGCGGCATCGAGACCGAACATGTCGGCCTCGGCTTCGGCCTGACGCACGATCGAGCGCGTCAGCGGCGTGGCGAACAGCATGAAGATCGACAACAAGGCCGCGACCAAGGGCAAGCCCGCCGGATCGGCCCGTTCGCGAATGCCCAGGCGCTCGCCCCAGCGCGTCAGGCTCCAGCCCATGGCGTAGTGCAGGAACAGAAACGCGAAGGTGAACACCAAGGTCAAATACACGGTCAGGCGAATGCCGTGATTGAGCACGTAGTGGCCCATCTCGTGGCCCATGACCGCGCGGATCTCGGGCTCGGAAGTCTTGTTGAGCAGATTGTCGTTGAGCGACACGCGCGTGGTGTGGAACATGCCCGAGACATTGGCGCTGATGCGCGTGGTCTGGCGCGAGGCGTCGAACTGATAGACGTCGGTCGCCGGAATGCGATTGGCGCGCGCCAGCGACAGCAGTGAATCGCGCAGCTCGCCCTGAGCCAGCGGCTTGTACTCATTGAACAGCGGCGAGATGAACACCGGCGCGATCATCGCCGAGAACAGCGCGAACACGAACACGATGCCACTGGCCCAGATCCACCAGCGCTCGCTGGCGCGACGCACGGCGCCGTAAATCGTCGCCACGATCGGCGGCGCCAGGATCATCGACACGATCAGACCCTTCACGCCATCGCCCAGCCACGCGCCGAAGGTCTGCGTGGACAGCGCGTACTGATGCTCGCGATAAAAGTCCGCGTAGATCGCCATCGGCAGGTTCAGCACGAAGTACACGACCGTGAACATGGCCACGAAGATCGCGGTCGACAACCAGCGAAAGCGCGACAGGCGCTGGGCCAGATCGCGCAAGCGCCGCGCCCAGCCGCTCAACAGCACCAGTGCCGCCACGCCCAGGCCATAGAGCGTCTGCCACAGGTCGAGCCAATAGCCGCCTTCGAAGTACGCGTCGGATTGCGCGCGTTGTTCGGGCGAGAGCATGTCGATATACGCCTGCGTGGCGCGATCGACATCGAAGCCGGGGCCGGGCAGGGCCTCCGGCGGAATCACGAGGCCCGGTGGCAGGTCGCGCGCGGTTGGCGAGGCGGTTTCCGCGGCGCGCGCGGGCGTGCCCACGCCGGCGAACGTGAACATCAGCAGCGCCAACAGCATTCCCCGAATCATCGACATGACGGCTCCCCCGTGATGGAAGCCGTCAGTGTATGCCGGACATCGGCGCGCGCAACCGCCGTAAGTCCCAGCGCGCGTGGACGGCGACTCAGAACTCGCCGTCAGTCGAGGCGCTTAGCGCTCGCCACTGCGCCAGATCACGCGAGCGCGCGGCCAGGGCATCGCCGATGAAGCGCAGCGCGTCGCTGCCCGCGGCGAAGCGCATCGGCGGTTGCGCGGCGGCGGCGATTTCGACGACCGCGCGACCGAGCTTGACCGGATCGCCCGGCTGATGCTGGTTGTAGGGATCGTAGGTCGCGCGCGTCGGGCCCTCGCGCGTGTAGTCGTCGACCGCGCGTTGGCCGTAGTGCACCGAGGAGTCTTCGAGAAAGTCCGTGCGGAAGAAACCCGGCTCGACCAGGGTCACGTGGATGCCGAAGGCCGCGACTTCCTGCGCCAAGGATTCCGAAAACCCTTCGATCGCGAACTTGCTGGCGCAATACACGGACGCCGCCTTGAAGCCCAGCACGCCCGCGACGGAGGACACATTGATGATGCGCCCGGCGCGTTGCGCTCGCATCGCTGGCAGCACCGCGCGCGTGACGTGAAATAGCCCGAAGACATTGGTCGCGAACTGCGCTTCGATCGCGCGCGGTTCGATTTCCTCGAAGGCGCCGAGCTGACCATAGCCCGCGTTGTTGATGAGGACATCGATGCGGCCGAAGCGTTTGAGCGCTTCACCCACCGCGGCTTCGGCCTGGGCCGGATCGGCGACATCGAGCGTCAAGGGCAACACGCGATCGCCGTGGCTATCGAATGCCGCATGCAGCGCGTCGAGTCGCCGCCCCGTGACCACCACGCGATCGCCCGCGGCCAAGGCGGCGCGCGCGATTTCACGACCGATGCCGCGCGTCGCGCCCGTGACGAACCAGATCTTGCTCATGAGGTCTTCTCCCGTGCTGAGTCATGGTGAAAGTGGCGGCTAGCCTAGGCGCGAGATCGCGATGATCGAAGACCGGATCATCCGAAGCGCTTGCACGATTCTGCGAAGGTGCGCTTCGGTGGCGTCTGAGGGTCGAGCGCGTGCGTCGCTTCGACCACTTCACGACGTGCGACGCGGTAGCTCAGGTTTCACGCGATCGCTTTCATCGCACGCGCGGGATCGGGACACGAACTGGCAGCGCCTTCGTCAACCGCGCGCGGATCGCGGCCAAGAAAAGATTTTTGCCGCCCCATTTTATCCGGGCAAATTTGACAGCCCGCGCTCGGTCCGGATAATTCGCAAGTAGGTCCCTTTCGCGACACCGATGAGCGACACCCCCATCCGCCACTGCATCGCCTTCGACGGCGCACGCCGCATCGCGGACGGGCCCTTGGCGACGGTCGCGCGCGCGGTGGTCGAGTGGTTGGACCGACATCCGCGCGCCCAGCCTCTGTTGTTCGACGACGCCACGGGCGAGCCCATCGATCTCGATTGGCGCGGCGGTTGGACGCGCGTTCGCAAGCAATTGCCGGCCGATGCTTTCCCGCCGCCCGCGCCAGATACGACACCCGCGCCCGCGCCGCGCGCGCCGGGCCGCCCGCGTTTGGGCGTGACCGCGCGCGAAGTAACCTTGATGCCGCGTCATTGGGATTGGTTGGCCTCGCAGCCGGGTGGTGCTTCGGTCGCCTTGCGCAAGCTGGTCGAGCAGGCGCGACGCGAGAACGAATCGAGCGATCGCGAGCGACGCGCGCGCGAGGCCTGCTACAAGTTCATGCTCGCCATGGCCGGCAATCAGGCCGGCTTCGAGGAAGCCACGCGCGCCCTGTTCGCAGGCGATGCCGCGCGCTTCGAGCGTCACGTGCGCGCCTGGCCCGCGGCCGTGCGCCAACACGCGGCCAAGCTCGCGCAACGCGGCTTCGCCGGCACCTCCGCCGCGGCCGACTGAGCCTCATCGGCGGCATCGCCGTCCGGGATCTGAATCCGCCGCGACCTCGACCGCGTACTGCGCCGGTCCTGGCTTGAAGACGGTTGTCGCGCATGCAGTCACGTGGGTTGTGGGCCATCGCCATGGCCATGATGGTCGGTGCGTCCGAGGCCGCGGCACGGCCGGACGTCGCTGGCGCCGATGCAGCGGCGACATCCGCGGCCGCGCCGGCCTTCGACCTGCCCTTGCTCGACGGCGGTCAACTCGCGCGCGCCGACCTTGCCGGTAGCGTGGCCCTGGTCGATTTCTGGGCTTCGTGGTGCACGCCGTGTCGGCACTCGCTGCCCGACTACGATCGCTTGAACGCCAAGCTGGCCGCTCGCGGTTTTCGCGTGATCGCGGTCAACCTCGATGAAGAAGTCGCCGACGCGCGCGCCTTCCTGGCCGAGCATCCGCTGAGCCTGACCATCGCGCGCGATCCCGAAGGCCACGTCGCGGAAGCGTTTGGCCTGCGCGGCATGCCCACGTCGTACTTACTCGGCTGCGACGGCACGGTACGCGAAACGCACACGGGCTACGAAGCGGGCGATCTGGCCAAGCTCGAGGCCAGCGTCGAGCAACTGTTGAGCGAGGCCAGTTGTCATGCGCGCTGATCGCGTGGTGTTGGTGGTGGTGATGCTCGTGCTCGCGGCTTCGACCGCGGGCTGCGCGATGAAGCCGGTCAAGGCCTGGGAACGCGGTCGCCTCGCGCGCTGGGACATGCGGCTCGATCCCGATGCGCTCGACGCGCGCATGCGCGATCACGAACACTTTTCCAAGGAAGCCATCGCCGGCCGGCTCAAGGCGGCGGGCGGCGGTTGCGGGTGTAACTGATGAGCCCTCGTCCCGCGTCGCTCAGTGCCTTGATGGCGGCGGCCGCCGCGCTCAGCCAGGTCGCGCAGGCCGAAACGGCCACGAGCACGACCACGCAATATCACTACTCGAATTACGATGAGGATCGCCAAGGCCGCGAGCTTGTCGAAGGCGATGCGCGGCGCTATCGCGTCGAGGCGCATCAGGTTCGCGTGGTCACGCCGATCGATGCGCACGCGCAGCTCGATGTCAGCGCGACGGCGGAAGTGATGTCGGGCTCCTCGCCCTGGTATGTGGTGCCCGATGGCCAAGGCGGTTTCTTGCAGGCGATGTCCGGCGCGACCATTCACGACGAACGTCGCGAACTGGCGGTGACGCTGCGTCGCGAGGACGAAGCCAAGAACGCCGTCGACTACAGCGCGTCGTTCTCGGCCGAAGATGACTACCACTCGGTCTCGGTCGGCCTCGGCCGCGAGCGCGCGCTCACGTCGCAAGTGACCTGGGCCTGGGGACTCTCGGCCGCGCACGATCAGATCGATCCCACCGACGCGACGATCTACGATCGCATCGATCACGCCAGCAAGCGCAGCCTTTCCGCCAGCACGAGTTGGTCCTTCGTGCTCGATCGCGCGTCGTTGCTGCAGACGGGCGTGCAGCTCAACTATGCCGACGGTTATCTTTCCGATCCGTACAAACGCGTGCTGGTCGGCGAGACGTTGGCGCGCGACGCGCGGCCGGGTCAGCGCGCGCAAGCGTCGCTGGTGGCGCGCTATCGACGGCACTTCGATGGGCTCGATGGTTCGTTGCATCTCGATGCGAGTCATGGCCTCGATTCCTGGAGTATCGACGCGATCACCCTTGATGCCGCGTGGTATCAGCACTTGCCGGGCGATTGGTGGCTGGTGCCGGGCGTGCGTTACTACACGCAAGGCGAGGCGAGTTTCTATGCGCCCGTGGCCGATGCATCGACGCGCGACGGCGCGCATTCGAGCGACTTTCGCCTCGGCGCCTTCGCCGCTTGGGAAGGGCGACTGAGTCTGCGCAAGATCTTCGGCGAGCACGCCTTCAGCGTTGGCGTGGAGCGTTACGTCAGCGACGACGGCGGTCTGGGCGGTGGCCAGGACGTGCCGGCGCTGGTCAACTTCACGCGCGTCTTCGTCGGCGTCGACTTCGGGTTCTGAGTCGCGCTTGGCGCACTTTCGCTTCGGCTTCGGGCAGATGGGCACGGCGTGCGAGCTGCTGCTCGCGCATGACGACGAGGCCGTGGCGCGCACGGCGGCGCAGGCCGCCATCGCCGAGGTCGCGCGGCTCGATCGCGCGTGGTCGCACTATCGCGACGATTCCTGGCTCGGCCGCTTGCACGCGCGCGCGGGCACCGGTGAAAGCCTGCGGCTCGATGCCGAAGGCGTGGCGTTGTTCGAGTTCGCCGACGTGCTGCATCACGATTCCGAGGGCGTGTTCGACGCCAGCATCGGCGCGCTGACCGCGTTGTGGGATCCGCGTCACGGCCGCGTGCCAAGCGAGGCCGAGGTCGAGCGCGCGCGTGCCTGCGTCGGTTGGCGATTCGTCGCGCGCGAAGGCGACGAGGTCTGTCTGACGCGCGCGGGCATGCGTTTGGACTTCGGCGGCATCGTCAAGGAGTACGCCGCCGATCGCGCGGCGGTCGTGTGTCGCGCGCACGGAGTCTCGCACGGTCTCGTTGATCTCGGCGGCGATGTGGCCGTGATCGGTCCGCATCGCGATGGCTCGCCGTGGCGCGTGGGCATTCGCGATCCGCGCGACGCGGAGCGCGCGTTGGCGCAGGTCGATCTCGTCGCGGGCGCCTTGGCCACCAGCGGCGACTACGCGCGCTGCATGGAAGTCGATGGGCAGCGCTACTCGCATCTTGTCGATGCCAGTGAGGGTCGGCCACGGGCCTCGTGGACCAGCATCAGCGTGCGCGCCGATTCCTGCTTGATGGCCGGCGCGGCCGCGACCGTGTCGATGCTCTTGCCGCCCGCGCGTCGCGAGGCCTGGCTCGCGCGCATGGGCGCGCCGTGGTTCGCGATCGATCACGACGGCGCGCATCGCGGGCCCTTGGCGCGCGACGCGAGCTTTACGTTGCTGGCGCGCTGAGGCGCTATTCGAAACCGTTGGCGAAGAAGGTTTCCGGCGGCGGCGCCGCGCCTGCTTCAACCGCGCCCGCATCGCAGGCGCCATCGGTTACCAGATAGCCGCGCTGATCGAGTGTGATGCAGCCGAAGTTCGCGCCCGCGCCGATGGCCACGCTTGGCGTCACCGGCAAGCGCGTGCGCGTGGGACCGCCGTTGTCGGCGAGCGCCGCGAGATTGATCGAACTGCCCGAGATCGCGACTTGATTCGATGAGCTCAAGGTGGCGGCAGTGAGCTTGCACGTGTTGCCGCTGGCTTCGAGATTGTTGAGCGCGGCTTCGACCACGTTGGCCGAATTGCCCCAGTTGCACTGGCCGATGAAGATGTTGCTGTTGAAGTTCTGCGTGTCGCCCGAACTGCCCGCGACATAGCGCAGCAAGGAGCCCAGCGTGCCGGGAGCGATCGTCGTCGGCGCGACGAAGGTATTGGCGTGCAGCAGCAGATCGCCGCCTTGTTGCGTGATGGCGCCACCGCGCACGGCGTTGTTGTTGTCGAAGGTCGAGCGGCGGATCGTCACCGATGCGCCGGCGCTCGTCACGGCCAGCGCGCCGCCGCCGAACTGCGCGGTGTCGCTGGTGCTCACCGCGTTGTCGCAGAATGTGCTGCGTTCGATCAGCGTGATCGTCGGCGCGCGGGCGGCGCCACCCGACACCACCGCGGTGTTGCCGCACAAGGTGCTGCCGCGAATCAGGTTCACTTGGCCCGCGTCGATCGCGCCGCCGGTGCGCGCGCTGTTGTTGACCAGGGTCGAATCGACCAGGTTCAGTGTCGACGACGTCGCGATCGCGCCGCCGAGCCCGTTCGCGGGATCACCGGCGACGTTCTCGTCGAACACGGTACCGGCGACGTCGAGGAACACGAGGCCGAAGCCGTAGCCGCTGCTGTTGCTCGCGATCGCGCCGCCATTACCCAGGGCGGCTTCATTGGCGACAAAGCTCGAGTCGCGAATCACCACGGTATTGCCCGACACGCTCTGCACGCCATCGAGCAGCAAGGCGCCGCCGCCATGGGTCGCGGTATTGGCGCTGAAGTTCGTGCGCTCGATGCGCATGAAGTTGGCGTCGAAGCCCGAGGAAAAGCTGGCCATCGCGCCACCGAGACACTTCACGCCACCGGCGACCGAGTTGCCGCTGAATTCGCTGTCGGTGATCGCCACGCGCGGTCGACCAATGTCGCCGCCGCCCGTGTGATTGATCGCGCCGCCGCGATCGAAGGCGCTGTTGCCCGAGAAGCGCGCATGGTCGAGCGTCAGGCGCGCATTGTTCAACGCCTGCAGCGCGCCGCCTTCGCTCACGCCATTGCCGCCGCTGACCCACAGGTTGCGCAAGGTCAGATCCGTGCCCGAGCCCAGCACATGGAACACGCGATCGGTCGCGCTCTGCGTGATGCGCGTCTGGGCCATGCCCTGGCCGACGATCTCGAGATCGCCCGTGATGTCCAGATCGCCGCTGGCATTGCTGTCGTCAACGCCCGCGCGCGTCAGGCTCACGGTCGCGGCCGGCAGCACGATGCGATCGAACCCCGGATGGCTGTTGGCCAACAGCACCGCCTCGCGCAGCGAGCAGCTGCCCGGCGCGCAGCCGCCGGGGAAGGGATCGTCGAGCACGTCGACCACGATCGGTTGAACCGGAGTCGTGGTGATGATCAGCGAGAAGCGTCGCAGCACGCCGGTATCGCCGGTCGCCAAGTCGGCGACCCGCAGCGTCCACGTGCCCGAAGCCGGTTCGCCGTCGAAGACCGCCAGTGGCGCATCCGGCGTGTAGGTGCCGGCGACCGGGTCGGTACCGGCGCCAGAGATGGTCGAGATGCTGGGCCCGCCGGAATCATCGTCGAGCAGCAAGTCGCAGATGTTGTTGCGGCCGGCGCCGCGATTGTCGATCAGCAGCGCCGTGGTGCCCGAGGGCGAGACCAGGCTGATCTCGAGATCGCCCACGTAAGTGTGCGTGATCGCCGCGTTGACATTGCCCGCGATGCCATCGCAAAGCCCCTGCGTGTCGAAGCGCAGATCGACGTCGACCACGTCGCCCAGGCCGAGTGCCTCCAGATCCACGGCGATGCCGGCGGCGTTGAGGTCGGGAATCGGCCGCTCGGGCGTGGTGTAGGACAAGGTCGTCTGCGCGGCGCACGGCAGCGCGACGAGACCCGCGCAGGCCACGGCCGTCAGGACAAGCAATCTGGTGGCGCGCATGCGGTTCTCCCGGTCGTACCCGGGAGAACAACGAAGCGAACGGCCCGGTTCGAACGCCGGCGCGCGGTTCGGTGAAAACGCTCAGCGCGTGAGGAATCGCACCAGGAAGTCGGCGAGCTTGCGGTACGGCGGGCGCATCAGCGCGAAACCGCTCCAGCGCGCCTGATAAAACACGGGCTTTTGCTTGGAGAAGGTCAGAAAACCTTCGCGCGAATGGTAATGGCCCATGCCCGAAGGACCCACGCCACCGAAGGGTTGGTTGGCCTGGGCGATGTGCAGCACGGTGTCGTTGATGGTCACGCCGCCGGCGATCGTGCGTTCGAGCACGCGCGCCACGCGCGCGCGATCGTGATCGAAGTGATACAGGGCCAGGGGTCGCGGACGCACGTTGATGTAATCGATCGCGGCGTCGACCGAGGGCACGGCGACCAGGGGCAGGATCGGGCCGAAGATTTCCTCGCGCATCACCGCGAGATCCTCGCGCGCGTCGAGCACCAGGGTCGGCGCGAACACGCGCTTGGCGGCATCGCCACGGCCGAGTTCGATCACGCGCGCGCCGCGCGCGCGAGCTTCGTCGACGTAGCGCGTCAGGCGCGCGTATTGGCGATCGTTGACGACGGTGGAGTAGTCGGGGTTGTCGACGAGGTTGTCGCCGTAGTGGCGCGCGACATAGGCGCGCATCGCCTCGACGAAGGCCTCGACGCGCGCGGCGTCGAGCAGCACGTAATCGGTGGCGATGCAGGTCTGTCCGGCATTGAGCCATTTGCCCGCGGCGATGCGCTCGACCGCGGTCTGGATCGGATAGTCCGGCGCGATGATCGCGGGCGACTTGCCGCCGAGTTCCAGCGTCACCGGCACCAGATGCTTGGCCGCCGCCGCCATCACCAGCTTGCCGACTTCGGTCGAACCGGTGAAGAACAGATGATCGAACGGCAGTTCCGCGAACTGCGCGGCGACGTCGGCGCCACCGAGCACCGTGGTCACGCGCTCGGGCGGAAACACTTCGGCCAGCAGTTCAGCGAGCAGGGCCGAGGTGCGCGGCGTGTGCTCGGAAGGTTTCAACATCACGTGATTGCCCGCGCCGATCGCGACCGCCAGCGGCATCAGCGCGAGATTCACCGGGTAATTCCACGGCGCGATGATGCCGACCACGCCCAAGGGCTGATAGTGCAGTTCATTGCGCGCGGGCCAGTAGAGCATTTCCGTGGCGCGCGAGGTCGGGCGCATCCAGGCGCGCAGATGGCTGCGCACGTGGTCGATTTCGCTCAGCACGGTCATGCCGTCGGTGAGCAGGGTTTCGTGGCGCGAGCGGCGGCCGAAGTCGTCGTTCATGGCGCGCGCGAAATCGTCGAGGCGGCGCTTGAACGCGGCGCGCAGGCGCGCCAGATCGTCCATGCGCTGCGCGTAACTGGGCGTGGCGAGCTGATGCGCGCGGCGCTGACGCGCGAGGAGATCGACCAGGGGCGAGGTCGCTTCGGTCGGTTCGGGCTTGAGTCGTGCGTTCATGGCCAGGCCTCGGGCGGATGATCCATCTTACGCTGGTCGCGTTCGAGTGGATGTTCGAGACGCCCGCCTCGCCCCGGCCCGCGACGAGCGGCTATGCTGGGCGCCGATTTTGGCCAGGAACTTAGCGATGACCCTGCGTGCATATCGCGGCCAGCTGCCGCGCCTGGGCCAGGGGGTCTATGTCGACCCCGCGGCCACCGTGATCGGCGATGTGGTGCTCGGCGACGATGCCTCGGTCTGGCCCGGCACCGTGATTCGCGGCGACGTGCACTACATCCGCATCGGCGCGCGCAGCAACATTCAGGACGGCACAATTATCCATGTCACCCACGACGGCCAGTATTCGCCCGGCGGTTTTCCGACCGTGATCGGCGATGACGTGACCGTGGGCCATGCCGCCGTGATTCACGCCTGCACGATCGAGAACGCCTGCCTGATCGGCATGCACGCCACCGTGCTCGATGGCGCGACGGTGAAGAAGCACGGTTTCGTCGGCGCGGGCGCCGTGGTCGCGCCGGGCAAGATCGTTGGCGAAGGCGAGCTGTGGCTGGGCAATCCCGCGCGCTGCGTGCGCAAGCTCGGCGAGCGCGAGATCGAGCAGCTGTACTACTCGGCCAAGCACTACGTGCGCTTGAAGGACGAATACCTCAAGGCCGCGCCGACGTGAACGCGCCGCCGCGTCTGATCTCGGTGCCGGCGGCGATCGTGTCCAATGTCACCGCGGCCTTCTTCGGATGCTTGATCCTGCCGGCGCTGGCCAAGGCCTACGCCGGCGCGGGCGTGGGCTTGCCGCACTTCACGCGCTGGTGGTTCGAGCATCGGTGGTTCAGCGTGGGTCTGGCGCTGGCCGCCGGCGTCATCGGCGCCGCGCTGATGAGTTTGCCCGCGCGCGATTTGCGTCGCGGGCCCTTGATCGCGATCGAATGGTTGCTGGCCCTGGTCGGCCTGGTGTCGACCGCGTGCGCGCTGATCGCGATGGGATTGCCGATCGCGCTCGGCGGCATCGCCGGCGCGTACTGAACGCGTCGCCGCGAGCCCGCGCGGCCTCCCCGTCGCGCGGGCCCGCGACGACCTCAACGCGGTGTCACGATCAAGGGCACATTGCCCAGCGCCACCATGCCGGCGAGCGGATTGATCGCGCCGGCCACGGCCACGGCCAGCGAGGGGTGCGTGATGCAAAGACCATTGTCGATCGCGCCCAGCGATTCGTAGATCGCGATCTCGCCCGAGACGATGACCAAGTGAATCATCACCACGATCAACACCGTCAGCAGCACCAGGATGGCTTGCGTCAGCGCCGCCGCCGCCGCACCGGTGACGCCCGCCGCGACCACCGCCGCGGCCACGCCGCCGGAAGTCGCCAGTTCGATCAAGGCCGAGATGATCGCGAAGGCATCGGCCGACAGGCCCGCGCCGAGCAGTTTGAGCGCGCAGTCGTGGTCCATGCACACGGTCACGCCCAGCGGCACCGACTCCACGCCCGGAATGCGCAGCGACAAATCCCCCAGACTCGTGATCGACCATTGCCCCTCGACCAGACAGCGGATCGCGCCGGGCATGGTCTTGACCAGCTTGGTCACGATCTCGATCGCCTTGGCCGTGACCTCGGGCGGAAACGCCGTGGCGGCCGCGCCCGTGGCCGAACTCAAGCCCGGCAACCACCCGGGCGCGTGAGCGCCGATGATCGGATGCGGCACTTGGCCGGGCACGAGCGTCGTGACGCAGGTGATCACCTCGCGCACGACCTGTTCGACCAGGGTTTCGAGCACTTCAATCGTGCCGGTGACCACGTCGACGAAGCCGCGCGCGAGGCAGCCGGCCTCGCAGATCGCGTAGCCCACCGCGTCATCGCGCGTGCCGGCGAGAAAGCGATCGAAGCAAGCCTCGCTGCAACGCGCGAACTGTTCGGCGGCGGTGAGCACGACCTGCTCGGTGCGCGTCACCGTGGTGGTGATGGTCTCGGTGACCGTGCTCGTGGTGCAGCGGCGCGAGCGCCCGAACTCGCGTTGCGCGCGCGCGGATTTGGCGCGCTGCGCGCCGAGCTTGCGCGGCGCGCCGGCGCCGGTGCGCAGCAGATACTCGGGATAGCATTCGGCCAGCGCCGCGCGAAGACCGAACAGGCCGCGACGCAAGGTCTCGTCGTCGCGCAATCGTTGCAGCAGGCGTTTCACCACGCTGGTGGACCACGCTTCGGGCGCGCCGCCGTGCTTGAACGCCAGGCCCTTGGCGCCGATCTCGATGCCGCGATCGGCCGTGCCCAGACGAATGAAGGGCGCGCTCGTGGTCAAATCGATCAGCCCCAATTCGTCGCTATCGCGCACCAGCACCGGCACCGCCAAGCGTCGACCTTCGTCGACGTAGCGCGCCACGCGCAAGTGTCCCCGGCGCCCGTGAAAGGCATCGATGTCCTCGTCGCGCCAGCAGGCTTGAGGCCCGTTGCTCGCGCGCGCGGCGGAAGTGGTACCCAGTGTCGCCGCGCTCGCGGCCAATGCGAACGTCCCTGAAAGCAAACCGCGCCTGCGTCGATCGCAGGCATCGATGGTCGTGGTCATGCTCGTTCCTTCCCTATGAATGAGCGCCCGCGCCAGCGGGCGCGGCGGCGCGTGGCGCCGTCCATCACAACAACACGACTTTCCCCGAAACGCCGCCAGAACCCATCCAAGTCCAGCGGCGACAACCCCCATCCCTCGCATCACTTCCGGTGTCGCCACGCGCGCGGGCGAATGTCCCGATCGGCGCGTGAAAAAGAATGCGGACATCCTTGTCCGCCAAGCACATTCCCTTTGGAGCAACGAGGAGTGCGCGCACGATGCCGCGCGCCCGTCTCAGATCGGGAGATGAACTTGGTCGAACGCTGATCGATTGATCAGCGCGCGCACGTGGTCGGACGCGAGGGATCGGCGAGCGCCATCGGCGCGGTCGCCGATTCCAGCGCGGCGATCCAGCGCAAGGCGTGATTGCGGTCCTCGCCGCACATCGCGGGCTCGGGGCGCAAACGCGCGCACACCACCGGGCGTTCCGGTTGGCCGAAGATCGCGCAGCGGTAGTCGTCGGTCAGCTGCACGCAGCGCACGCCCGCCGGCTTGCCTTGCGGCATGCCGGGAATCGGACTGGAGATCGACAGCGCGATGCAACACGCACCGCAGCCTTCGCGACATTTCATGCGGGGTTTCCGGACGGGCGAAGTCACGAGCCGCGCGGCCCGTGACGCGGCGCATGGTGCCACAGCAGGCGACTAAACGCTTCGTCGTCGATACACGCCACGATACAACGCCGGCAGCACCAGCAAGGTCAGCGCGGTCGAGGACACGATGCCGCCGATCACGACCGTCGCGAGCGGCCGCTGCACTTCGGAACCCGCGCCCACATTCAAGGCCATCGGCAGAAAACCCAGCGAAGCCACGAGCGCCGTCATCAACACCGGCCGCAAGCGGCCGAGCGCGCCGTCGACGATGGCCTCGTCGAGCGGTCGTCCCTGCTCGCGCAATTTGCGAATGAAGGCGATCATCACCAGACCATTGAGCACGGCCACGCCCGACAACGCGATGAAGCCGATGCCCGCCGAGATCGACAGCGGAATGCCGCGCCACGCCAACGCGATCACGCCACCGGTCAGCGCCAAGGGCACGCCGCTGAACACGATGCCGGCATCGCGCGCCGAGCCGAACGCCATGAACAGCAGGCCGAAGATCACGATCAAGGTCACCGGCACGACCACGGCCAGCCGCTCGCTCGCCGAGATCAATTGCTCGAAGGTGCCGCCGTAGTCGATCCAGTAGCCGGTCGGCAAGGCAACCTCGCGCGCGATCGTCGTGCGCGCCTGCGCGACGAAGCCACCGAGATCGCGGCCGCGCACATTCGCGCTGACCACCACGCGCCGCTTGCCGTTCTCGCGATTGATCTGATTCGGCCCGAGGATCGCCTCGATGCGCGCGACTTCGCGCAAGGGCACGGTGCGCGGCGCGCCGCTCGACCAGCCCGCGGCGCGACTGGATTCATCGGCCTGCTCGTCGGTCTTGAGCGGAATCGGCAGATCGGCGAGCGCGGCCGGGTCTTGTCGCAAGGCTTCGGGCAAACGCACGACCAGATCGAAGCGCCGATCGCCCTCGAACAACTGACCGGCCACTTCGCCGCCGACGGCGGTGGCGACCGTGTCCTGCACGTCGACGGGATTGAGGCCGTAGTGCGCCAGCGCCTCGCGATCGGGCACGACCGTGAGCAGCGGCAGGCCGGTGATCTGCTCGGCCTTGATGTCGGTCGCGCCGGGCACTTGGCCGAGCGCGCGCGCCACGCGGGAAGCCACGCGCGCGAGTTGCTCGAGATCGTCGCCGTAGATCTTCACCGCCACGTCCGAGCGCACGCCCGAGATCAATTCGTTGGTGCGCATCTGAATCGGTTGGCTGAGTTCGTAGTTGCTGCCGGGCAGGGCTTCGATCGCGCGCTCGATCTCGTCGAGCAGCACGGCCTTGGGCTTGCGCGGATCGGGCCAGCGCTCGCGGGGTTGGAGCATGACGAAGGTGTCGGCGACGGAAGGCGGCATCGGATCGCTCGCCACTTCGGCCGTGCCGATCTTGGAAAATACGCGACGCACTTCGGGAAAACTCGCGAGCGTCCGTTCGAGGTTCTCCTGCATCGCCACCGATTGACTGAGGCTGGTGCCGGGAATGCGCAGCGGCTGCACCACGATGTCGCCTTCATCGAGGTTGGGCACGAACTCGGTGCCCAGGCGCGGCGCGAGCACGCCGCAGGTGATCACGAGCACGACCGCGCCCGCGATCACCGGGAGCCGATGACGCAACGACCAGGCCAGCATCGGCGCGTAGCGATCGCGCGCCCAGCGCATCACGCGGTTGTCGGTCTCCTCGACGCGACCGCCGAGAAAGGTCGCGATCGCGGCCGGCACGAAGGTCAGCGACAGCGCCATGGCGCCGCTCAAGGCCAGCACCACGGTGATCGCCATCGGATGAAATAATTTTCCCTCGACGCCGGTGAGCGCAAAGATCGGCAAGTACACGGCGGTGATGATGCCGATGCCGAACAGACTCGGACGAATCACCTCGGTCGTGGCCAGCGCGGTCAGCTCGAAACGTTCCTCGCGCGTGAGCACGCGGCCTAGGGCGTGTTGCCGCTCGCCGAAACGACGCAGGCAGTTCTCGACAATGATTACGGCGCCATCGACGATCAGTCCGAAGTCGAGCGCGCCCAGGCTCATCAGATTGCCCGACACGCCGCCACGCACCATGCCGATCACGGTGAACAGCATCGCCAGCGGAATCAGCAGCGCCGTGATCACCGACGCGCGCGCATTGCCCAGCAGCACGAACAGCACCACGATCACCAGCAGCGCGCCTTCGATCAGATTCTTCGCCACCGTGACGATGGTGCGATCGACCAGGGCCGTGCGGTCGTACACGGGCGTGGCCTTCACACCGGCGGGCAAACTGGCGTTGGCTTGCTCGAGTCGCTCGGCGGCCGCGCGCGCGACGTCGCGACTGTTGGCGCCGATCAACATGATCACCGTGCCGATCACGACCTCGCGGCCATTGAGCGTGGCCGCGCCGCTGCGCAGTTCCAGGCCTTCGCCGACCTTGGCCACGTCGCGCACGCGAATCGGCACGCCCTCGCGGCGGTCGAGCACGATCTGCTCGACCGCGCGCATGTCGGTGATCTGGCCCGGCGCGCGCACCAGATACTGCTGACCGTTGCGCTCGATATAGCCCGCGCCGACATTGCCGGTGTTCGCGGCGATGGCGGCAACCACGTCGTGCAAGGTGAATCCCAGCGCGACCAGACGCGCGGGATCGGGCGTGATGTGAATCTGCCGCTGATAGCCGCCGATGGTGTTGACCTCGGTGACGCCACGCGTGTTGCGCAACTGCGGACGCACGACCCAGTCTTGCAGCGTGCGCAGTTCGGTCGCGGTCCACGGCGTGCCATCGGGCTTGCGCGCGTCGGGATCGGCCTCGACCGTGTACATAAAGATCTCGCCCATGCCCGTGGCCGTGGGCCCGAGCTGCGGTTCCAGACCCGTCGGCAATTGCGCGCGCACTTGCTGCAGGCGCTCGGCCACTTGCTGTCGCGCGAAGAACAGATCCGTGCCATCGACGAACACGACCGTCACTTGCGACAGGCCATAGCGCGACAGCGAGCGCGTGTAGTCGAGCCCGGGCAGGCCAGCCATCGCGGTCTCGATCGGAAAGGTCACGCGCTGTTCGCTCTCGAGCGGCGAATAACCCGGCGCCTCGGTGTTGATCTGCACCTGGACATTGGTGATGTCGGGCGTGACGTCGATGGGCAGGCGCGTGAAGCTCCACGCGCCCGCGCCGATCAGCGCCAGCGTGAACAGCAGCATCAACCAGCGATGCGCGATGGCGAAACGAATGATCGATTCGAGCATGGCGGGCCTCAGTGATCGTGCTCGGCGCCGGCCTTGCCGAGGTCCGCCTTGATCAGAAAACTCTGCTCGACCACGACCAGTTCGCCCGCGACGAGGCCTTCGAGAATCTCCACGCGTTGCGCATCGCGCCGTCCCAGGCGCACGGCGCGCTCGTGATAGCGATCGCCGTCGCGCACGTAGATCACGTCGCGATCGCCGTTCGATTGCAGCGCGCTCAACGGCACGACCAAGGCCGCTGGCTCGCGATCGACGGTGATCCGCGCCTTGACCGCGCTGCCGGGTCGCCACAGGCCATCGCGATTGACGATGGTGGCGCGTGCGACCGTGCTCTGACTGGCCGTGGCGGTGGCCGGCAGTACGCGCTCGAGCGTGGTGTGCTCGCTCACGCCATCGCTCATGCGCGTGACCGTCACCGGCACGCCGGGCGCGATGTGTTGCGCGTCGGCGCCGAAGATGTGCAGGTCGACCCAGAGTGATGAGAGATCCGCGATCTCGTACAGCGTCGTGCCTTCATTGGCGAGCGCGCCGAGCGGCGCTTGTCGCTCGAGCACGGTGCCGGCGATCGGCGCGGTCACCGCGTAGGTCGTCAGGCTGAGATTGCTCTCGATCCGCGCCAGCGTCTGGCCCGCGCGGACGGCATCGCCGACATTGACCAACAGCGCGCGAATTGGTCCGGGGAAACGCGCGGTGACGCGCGCGACGCGGTTCTCGATCGGCGTGAGCAGGCCTTGCATTTCGTGCTCATCGACGATGACGCCGGCTTCGGCGGCGGCGACGCGGATGCCCGAGGCTTGGGCGATGGCGTCGGGGATGGTGGTGGACGTGGGCGTTTGTTCGTCGTGGTCGTGATCGTGTTCGTCGCGCGAGGCGTTGTCGTGCTCATCGCTCGCCGCATCGTCGTGGCCGTGCGCCTCGCCACGCGTGGCGGTATCGGCATCGCGACCGGAGCACGCGGCGAGCGCGGTGAACAGGGCGAGCGCGCCCAGGCGGTGCAGTGTCTTCATGGGGCGTTTCCTTCGCGCGCGACACGCGGCGCGATGAGATGGGATTGGCCGGTCAGGCGTTGGAGTTCGATCAGCGCGGACTGGCCGTCGATCGCGACGTCGAGCTGTTGACGACGCGTGGCCACGACTTCGGCCTGGAGTTGCGACCACTCGAGCGCGCTGATCGCGCCAGCCCGATAGGCCCGCTCGGCGGCGGCCTCGGCGCGCGCGAGCAAGGGCAACACGTCGTCGCGCAGACGCGCCACTTCGAGACGCGCGCCTTGATAGCGACCATGCGCTTCGACCAGCGTGGCGTAGAGCGACTGGCCCTTGGCGTCGCGTTCGATCTCGAGCGCGGCGAGTTCGGCGTCGGCGACACGCACGCCGGGCTCGGCGCGACCGCGCGCATCCCAGGGCACCGACACGCCGGCGATCAAGGCCAGATCATCATTCGCGAACAGACGACGCACGCCGATCTGCCATTGCACGTCCGCTTCGCGCTCGCTGCGCGCCAGACGCGCGCGGGCTTCGCCGATGCGTCGTTCGCCGATCAGTTGTTCGAGCTCGGGCGTGGCATCGAGCGCGGCGGCGAGGGCGGTGAAGTCTTCGATTTCGGGCAGACGCATCGCATCGCCGGTGACTTCGAACGTCGGATCGCGTTCGGCCCAGAGCGAGGCCAAGTGTTGCCTCGCCGCGCGGAAACGCTGATCGGCGCGATCGCGGTCGAGTTCGGCCCGCGCCAGCGCGGCGCGCGCGGCGAGTACGACGGACTCGGGCGAGGCGCCGGCGCGAAGTCTCGCGCGCGCCGCGTCGACGGCGCGTTCGCGCTGCGCGATGTCGATGCGCGCGATCTCGCCCCTGGCGCGCGCGGCGACCGCGGTGAGATAGCGGCGCGCGATCTCGGCGAGCAAATCGAGACGCTTGCCTTCGCGCGCGCTGGCGAGCGCGTCGATGCGGCTTTGCGCGAGCAGACGTCGCGCATCGAGCTTGCCGCCGCGTTCGAGCAGCGAAGACAAGCTCAAGGTCAGCTCCGCGCCATCAAACGCGCGCGCCTCGCCGGTGCCGAGCGCGTTCTCGACTTGCGCGCCCATGACGAGGGCCGGACGCTGCGATGCGCGCTCGCGTTCGGCATCGAGCGCGGCTTGGCGCGCGTCGAAGACGCGCAGATCGGGGTGAGTAGCGACGACGCGCGTGAAGGCATCGTCGATGGTGAGGATTTGCGGCGACTGCGCGCGCGACGACGCGCACGACAGCCAGCCCAGCGCGGCGAAGGCCGCGAGGCGCGCGATCATGATTCGAACTCCGAGAACGGTGACGGGAAATGCCGGCGGCGCCGGCGCCTGCGTCAACTCGCGATCGGCGGTCGCAACATTTCGGATCGCGGCGGCGCGAGCAGGCCGACGCGCAGCATCGCGCGCGGCGGCATCGCCAAGGGCATCACCCCGGCGGTGAGGCGCGAGGGCATGACCGCCACGCCGACCGCGCAGCAATCGCCGCATCGCTGACCGAGGCAACAGGCATCGCCCGTGGCGTCGTCATCGGCCTGTGCGCTGGGCGAGGCGCCCGCGGCGACCGCCGCGCGATGAAGATCATCGAGCCCGCACGACAAGGCCTGCACGGGCTTGAGCAACAAACCGACCACGACCAGGCCCAACGCGAGCACGCGCAGGCATCGGGTCCAAGGTGAGGTCGGTCGGAACAACATCGCGCAAGCCTAATCGTGGCGCGCGAAGTTACACAATTTCCCGAGCGTCAAAGCGTCGCGTGATCGGGATCGAAGGGTTCTTCCGCGAGCACGGCATCGAGCGCGATCGGCCCGTAGACGTGCGGATAGTGATCGCCACTGGCCGTGCTCCAGTCATATCGCAAGGCCTCGCCCAAGCGCGCGGCATCGAGCGTCAGCCGCACGCGCGCGCCGCGACCGCGCAAATGGCGCGCGATCACGCCGGGAATCTGCGCTTGCGTCGCGCAATGAATGAAACCTTCGCGCGCCAGGCCCGCCGGTTCGTAACGACCGAGCGCGCGCGCCGCCGCCCATTCCTCGGGCAGGGCGAAGTGATAGAGGCGCTCGGGGGTCGACATGCGCGTCGCGCGCTCAACCGCGATCGAGTTCGGCGCGCAAGGCGGCGTACACCGGCTCGGTGTCGGGGCGCAGGCGATGCCACAGGCGGAACGATTCCGCCGCTTGCTCGACCAGCATGCCGGCGCCATCGAACACGGTCTGGCAGCCCGCGCCGCGACCCCAGGCGAGAAATTCGATCGCGGCCTTGCCGTAGTTCATGTCGTAAACCAGGCTTCGCGGCGTGAGCAGCGAGAACGGCAAATCGAGGCCCTGACCGCGGTGCCCCGCCGCCGTGCCGTTGAGCACGAAGTCGAAGGCGCCCGCGTCCTTGAGCGCGTCCCAATACACCGTGTGCACGCGGCCCGGTTCGCCGATGCGATCGGCCAGGGCGTCGGCTTTCTCGGGCGTGCGGTTGGCGATGGTCACGCTCTCGACGCCGGCTTCGATCAAGGCGCCAATCACCGCCTGCGCCGCGCCGCCGGCGCCGAGCAGCAAGGTGCGACGACCGCGCAAGTCCAGGCGATGGCGTTCGGTGATGTCGCACACCAGGCCCACGCCATCGGTCAGATCGCCGCGCCATTGGCCATCGGCGCGCAGGCTCAGCGTGTTGACCACGCCGGCGCGTTGCGCGTGCGGGCCGCGTTCGGTCACGAGTTCCGCGGCCAGGGCTTTCAAGGGCAAGGTGACATTGGCGCCGACGCCGCCCTCGGCCTTGAAGCGCGCGAGCTTGTCGGCGAAGTCGTCGAGCCCGGCCTCGATCGCGTCATAGCGCATCTCGATGCGCGTGGCCTGCGCGAAGCGCGCGTGGATGAAGGGCGAACGCGAATGCGCGATCGGTTGACCGAAGACCGCGTAGCGCGCGGGCGTGACCAGGACGGGCTCGGACATGATCGACTCCTTCGATGACGGCGAACGTTCGCTCAGCCGCGCAACCAGCGCGCGGCGTCGAGCGCGAAATAGGTCAGGATCCCATCGGCGCCGGCGCGCTTGATCGCGGTCAGGGCTTCGAGCACGCAGGCGCGCTCATCCAGCCAGCCCTGCGCGGCGGCGGCCTTGAGCATCGCGTACTCGCCACTGACTTGATAGGCGAAGGTCGGCATGCCGAAGCGATCCTTCACGCGACGGATGATGTCGAGATAGGGCAGGCCTGGCTTGATCATCACCATGTCGGCGCCTTCGGCCAGATCCAGCGCGACCTCGTGCAGGGCCTCGTCGCTGTTGGCCGGGTCCATCTGATACGTGTACTTGTTGCCCTTGCCGAGGTTGCCGGCCGAACCCACGGCATCGCGGAACGGCCCATAGAACGCCGAGGCGTACTTGGCGGAATACGCCAGGATGCGCGTGTGGATGTGGCCGGCTTCCTCCAACGCGCGACGGATGGCGCCGACGCGGCCGTCCATCATGTCCGAAGGCGCGACCACGTCGGCGCCGGCCTCGGCATGCGACAGCGCCTGCTTGACCAGGGCCGCCACCGTCGGATCGTTGACGACATAGCCCGACTCGTCGATCAGGCCGTCCTGACCGTGGGTGGTGAAGGGGTCCAGGGCGATGTCGGTGATCACGCCCAGGCCCGGGTATTCGCGCTTGAGCGCGCGCACCGCGCGCTGGGCCAGGCCGTCGGGGTTCCAGGCTTCGCGCGCGTCGAGCGACTTGGCCTCGGGCGGCGTCACCGGAAACAGCGCGATCGCCGGCACGCCCAGCGCCACGGCTTCGCGCGCGCCGATCAACAATTGATCGATCGAGACCCGCGTCACGCCGGGCATGGACGCGACCGGTTCTCTCACGTTGTCGCCCTCGCGCACGAACACCGGCCAGATGAAATCGGCCGGCGTCAGCACGGTCTGGCGCATCAAGCGCCGGGAGAACTCGTCGCGACGCATGCGCCGCGGGCGGATCAGGGGAAAACTCATGGTCGCACCGGTCGATCTTTCGAAGGCGTCAAGGATAAGGCATGCGCGTCCGACGCGCGGTTTTCGCCGATGATCGCGACCACCCTGTCCCATCGCCGGCTTGCCAACGATGGCCGGCTCTGTCGAGAATGCGATGGTCGCGATCGCCCACCCCCGGGGCCTCGCCGCGCACGCGGGAACCACATGTCCGACATTCTTGTCGTCGAACGCTCGGCCACGCTGCAGCATCTGCTGTCGCGCACGCTGCAAGCCGCCGGTTACGCCAACTGGGCGGAACTGCTCAGCTACGCCGAGGCACTGACCCATCTGCGCGAGGCGCATCGCCTGGGTCAGCACTACCGCGTCTTGCTGCTGGGCACGCCGGCGCGCTTCACGCGCGAATTCAGCGATCTGCTGCATTACCTGCGCCTGCCGCAGGACCCGCCGCTGCCGGTGATCGTGCTCGCGCACGAAAAACCGGTGGAGCTGTCGCAATGGATCGACGCGCGGCCGGAGACGACCTTCGTGCCCTGGTCGCAGTTCGGCCGCATTCCGGCGACCCTGCGACAACTCGCGCCGCACGCGGGCGCGGCGCCGGCGCCGGCCGAGCGCCGGGTCAACAACGGCATTCGCGTGCTGTTCGTCGATGACTCGGCCAGCGTGCGCTTGGCGTACCAGCAACTGCTCGATCGCGATGGCTTTCTGATCGAGACCGCGGGTTCGGTCGAGGAAGGCTATGAGAAGGCCAAGGATGGACGCTTCGATCTGGCCGTGGTCGACTACTTCCTGCCCGACGGTGATGGCGACGAACTCTGCCGCCGCCTGCGCGACACGCCGGCCGCCGCGCACACCATGCTCGCGATCATCACCGGCACCTATCGCGAGGACGTGATCAAGCGCTGCCTCGAGGCCGGCGCGGTCGAGTGCATGTTCAAGAACGAGGCCAAGGAGCTTTTCCTGGCGCGCGTGCACTCGCTGGCGCGGCAGATCCAGATGAAGAAGAAGGTCGACGAGGAGCGTCAGCGCCTCGACGGCATTCTCGGTTCGGTCGGCGACGGCGTGTACGGCGTCGACGCGAATGGCCGCATCAGCTTCGTCAATCCCATGGCCCTGCGCCTGCTCGGCTATGTCGACGAGGCCGAGGTCGTGGGCAAGAACGCGCACGAGTTGCTGCACCCCGCTGGCGAGGACGGCAAGGCCATCGCGCCGGCCGATTCGCCGATCGCGCGCGCCTATGCCGTGGGCGATCCGCTGGAACATCACGAAGCCGTGTTCTGGAACCGCGCGCGTCAGTCGACGCCGGTGGAATGCTCGGTGTTGCCGCTGTCGATCGGCGGCCGTCGCGAAGGCTCGGTCGTGGTGTTTCGCAACATCGCCGATCGCAAGAGTGCCGATCGCTTGCGTTGGGAATTGGCGCACGATCCGCTCACGGGTTTGTACAACGCGCGTCACTTCAACGGCGCGCTCGCGCAAGAGGTCGGCAAGCGACGCGAGCAGGGTGGTCACGCTGCCTTGTTGTACGTCGACATCGATCGCTTCACCCACATCATCGACACCGGCGGCCAGCAAGTGGCCGATCAATTGGTGGTCGAGATGGGTCAGCAATTCCAGCGTCGCCTGCGCGAGAACGATGTGCTGGCGCGCTTGGAAGGCGATCGCTTGGTCCTGCTGCTGACCGGCGTGCAGCTCGACAATCTGTTCACCATCGCCGATGGCTTTCGCGAACTGGCGCATCAGTGTCACTACACGATCAATGGCGCGCGGCGCGGCGCGACGGCGTCGCTGGGCGTGTCGATCATTTCGCGCGAGACGCCGTCGGCCGAATACGCGCTGGAGCGCGCGCGCGTGGCCGCGCGTCTGGCCAAGCAGCGCGGACGCGATCAAACGCAGATCTATGTGGGCGAGCATGAGTTTCGCGTCGCGCGCGAACTCGAGGCCGGCTGGACCGATCGCTTCCGCACGGCGATCGAGGAAGACCGCTTCATCTTCGACCTGCAACCGATCGTGCCGATCGCGGCCCTGCCCACCGACGAGGCGCGCGTGAGTCAGCGTCAAGGCTGGCGTCTCGATGGCGCCGGCAGCGAGCACCAGTATCTGTTCGAGATGCTCGTGCGCATGATCGGCAAGAGTGGCGAGATCGTCAGCCCCGGCGTGTTCGTGCCCCTGGCCGAGCGCGTGGGCATGATGCCCAAGATCGATCTGTGGATCGTCACGCGCGCGCTGCGTCAGCTGGCCAACCTCACGCATCTGGCCACGCGCGTGGCCTTCAACGTCAATCTGTCCAATCAGACCCTGGCCGATCCCGAGGCCTTGAAGCTGATCGCCGAGGCCGTGCGCGCCACGCCGGCGGTGGCCTCGCAGCTGGTGTTCGAGATTACCGAGACCAGCGAGATGCAGAGCGTGCACAACGTGCGCCGCTTCATTCAGACGATGAAGAGCCTGGGTTGTCGCTTCGCGTTGGATGATTTCGGCACGGGCTTTTCGTCGTTCACGCACTTGCGCCATCTGCCGGTGGATTTCGTCAAGATCGAGGGCAGCTTCGTCGAGGGTATGTCGGGGTCCGACCTCGACTACAAGATGGTGCAGTCGATCACGCAGCTGGCGAAGTCGCTGCGCATGCGCGTGATCGCCGAGCATGTCGACAGCTTCCGCACGCTGGCCGCGCTGCGCGGTTGCGGCGTGGATCTGGTGCAAGGCAACTACCTGGGCGAACCGCGCCCGCTCGCCGACGTCGACTTCGCCACCGTCCTGCCCTGATGCGCGACGCGCGCGTCCCGATTCCGGGACTGGGCTGGCTAATCGCGCTGGCGCTGATCGTGCTGGCGGCGGTGGTGGGGCCGTGGTTGTCGCCCTGGGACGCGGAGTTCACCGACTGGGCGCATCTGGGCGAGCCGCCATCGCTGGCCAGCGGTCATTGGCTGGGCACCGACGCGATCGGTCGCGATGTGCTGACGCGCACGCTGATGGGCGCGCGCGTGTCGTTGCTGGTGGGCGTGACCGCGGCGCTGGTCGCGTGCGTGTTCGGGCTCGGCTACGGCGCGGTGGCGGGTTACCTCGGAGGCCTTGGCGAACGCGCGATGATGCGCGTGCTCGATGTCTTGAGCGCCTTGCCGTTTCTGCTGATCGTGGTCTTGTTGTTGACCTTGTTCGAGCGCTCGTGGGCCTTGCTGCTGCTCGCGATCGCGGGTTATGTCTGGATCGACCTCGCGCGCGTGGCGCGCGCCGAGGCGGCGAAGTTGCGCGAGGCGCCGTACGTGCTGGCGGCGGCGCTGCAAGGCGCGAGTGGCGCGTATCTGGTGCGCGCGCACATCCTGCCGCAGTTGTTACCGCTGGCGGCGGTGTATCTCGGTTTGCTCGTGCCGCAGGCGGTGCTGGTCGAATCGTTTCTCGGTTTTCTCGGGCTGTCGGTCGATGAGCCGAGTCTCGGGCTGGGTGGTCTGCTCGCCGAAGGCGCGCAGGAGATGCTCGACGCGCCGTGGGTGCTGCTGCCGCCGGCGATGCTGTTGTCGCTGCTGCTGCTTGCGGTCAATCGGCTGAGCGACACCGCGCGCGACGCGCTGGACGTGCGCGCGACATGACGACGCGCGGCGACTTCGAGTTCATCCTGAGCGAACTGCGCGTGCGCCACGCGGGCGCCGATCACGATGCGCTGAGCGGCATCGATCTGTGGCTGACGCGCGGTCAATGCCTGGGCGTGGTCGGCGAATCGGGGTCGGGCAAGAGCACCTTGGCCCTGGCCTTGATGGGTTTGTTACCGACGACGACGCACGTCGAGGGGCGCCTGCGCCTGGGCGATGCCGAGGTCGATTTGGGACGACGCCACGACTTGCGCGCATGGCGCGGTGCTCGTCTGGGCCTGGTGTTTCAGGACGCGCTGGCGAGCCTGCATCCGCTGCGCACCGTGCGCGATCAGTTGCGCGAAGTGGTGGCGCTGCACGTCCCGCGCGCGCGGGTGAACGAACGCGTGGCGGCGCTCGCGGCCGAGGTCGATCTCGATCCGACGCTGCTCGATCGCGTGCCGCATCGTCTTTCTGGCGGGCAGCGGCAACGCGCTGGCATCGCGCTGGCGCTCGCCGGCGATCCGGCCGTGCTGATCGCCGATGAAATCACCAGCGCGCTCGATCCGGAACGCGCCTTGGCCATCGAGACCTTGCTGCGCGGTTTGACGCGCGCGCGCGGCTTGATCCTGATCGCGATCGCGCACGATCTGGCCCAAGTCGAGCGCCTCGCCGATCGCTTGCTGGTGTTGCGCGAGGGCGTGGTGGTGGAACGCGGCGACCGCGCGCGCGTCTTCGCCGCGCCGCGCGCGGCGTACACGCGCGAGTTGCTCGAGGCCGCGCGGCCGCGCGAGCGGCCGCCGACAGCGAGGACGCGCGATGACGTCGAGCCCGTGCTCGCGCTGCGCGGCGTCGAAGCCGGCTATCCGCGCGCGCGCGGCGCCGTGCTGCAGGCGCTCGATCTGCGCGTGGCGCCGGGCGAGATCGTTGCAATCCTCGGAGCCTCCGGCAGTGGCAAGACCAGTTTGCTGCGCGTCTTGCTGGGCTTGTTGCACGCGCGCGCCGGCAGCATCGCGCTCGCGGGTCGCGAACTCATCGGCCTGCAAGGCCGCGAGCGACGCCTCGCGCGTCGCGCGATCGGCGTGGTGTTTCAAGATCCCGCGGCCTCACTCGATCCGCGCTGGCCGGTCGCGCGCTTGATCGCCGAGCCCTTGCGACTGGCGGGCGAAACCGACACGGCCGAGCGCGTGCGCGAACTGCTCGATGCCGTGGGCTTGGATCCATCGCTGGCCACGCGCCTGCCGCATCGGCTCTCGGGTGGTCAGCAACAACGCGTGGCCATCGCCCGCGCGCTCGCGGCGCGACCGCGCGTCTTGGTGTGCGATGAAGCGGTGTCCGCGCTCGACGTGCGCATCAAGGCGCAGATCCTGGAATTGTTGCGCCAGCTCGCGACCGATCGCGGGCTCGCCATTGTCTTCGTCACCCACGACCGCGAGGCCGCGCGTGATCTGGCCGATCGCGTGCTCATGCTGCGCGACGGACGCCTGTCGGCCTGAACTGGCCACGCCCTTGCAGCGCCTGATCCGGCGCCGGCTCGCCATCTTCTTTGACGCCGTCGATCGCCGAAGCCGTTCGGAAATTGTGAGACGTTTAACAGCGCTGCCAGACCCGCAAGCGCAGTGTTCGATCACCGAGTGAGTTAAGGCCGGATTGGGGGCCGGACCGCTAAGGTCCGCGCCGAGTCGCTCCTGGGGGGTTATGGACAACTCTCATGTGTAGAGTTAAAAATAACCCGTAAGCCGTTGAAATTGATGCCATGAATAGCGTAATGATCCTGATCATGAGTGCCGGCGCGGTACTCGCGCTGCTGTCGGTCAAGCGCGTTCCCGAAGGCCAGGCATTCACCGTGCACCGTTTTGGCGCTTATCGGCGCACGCTCAGCCCCGGTTTGCACTGGATCGTGCCCTTGCTCGACTCGATCGCGCACCGGGTCAGCACCACGGGGCATGAGCTGCGTTTGCAGCCGCAAGGCTTCACTCTAACCGACGGCGCGCGCCTTCGCGTGTCGGGCGCGTTGTACTTTCAGGTTCTCGATCCCGAGCGCGCCGACCGCGAGGCCGATCACCTTGAGGAAGTGGTGCTCGATGCCCTGCGCGAAACCTTCGCGCGCGCCCATGCCGGCGCCCCCACCACCGGCGCCGAGTTCAATCGTCACCTCAAGAGCGCGATCAATCGCGAACTGCGCCAGCACGGCCTGACCGTGGTGCGTTGTCAGCTGGCCGGCGAGGCCGAGCGCGGCGCCTGAGCGCGTCGCGCTGGATTTTCCCGTCTCCGATCCGGACAATGGCCGCCCTTTGGCGGTCAGTCGCGGTCGTGGAATCGGCGCAAGCACTCATTACGCGGCTCCAGGCCGGGGTCGCGGCGCTGGGCCTCGACCTGAGCGACGGGCAGATCGCGCGTCTGATCGACTATCTGCGGCTGCTGACGCGCTGGAACGAGACCTACAATCTCACCGCCGTGCGCGACATCGTCGAGATGGTCGACAAGCACGTGCTCGATTCCCTGGCGATCGTGCCGCATCTGCGCGGCGAGTCGCTGGCGGATCTGGGTTCGGGCGCGGGCCTGCCGGGCATTCCGGTGGCCATCGCCACGCCGACACGACGCGTGTATCTGGTCGAATCCAATGGCAAGAAGGCGCGTTTCCTGCGCGAGGCCGCGCGGCAACTGGCCTTGAGCGAAGTGCGAGTGATCGAGGCGCGCGCCGAAGCGGCGACGCCGCCCGAGCTGGTCGACGAAGTGACCGCGCGCGCCTTGGCGCGTCTGGATGAGTTGTGGCGCCTGGCCGGGCGCTGGTTAAAGCCAGGGGGGCGCCTGCTGGCGATGAAAGGTCCCGGTCATGAGGATGAAACGAGAACGCTGCCGGCGGGCGTCACGCCCGAGGTGATGCGATTGGCGGTACCGGGTTTGGACGCGCACCGGTACTTGGTGGTACTAAGCAAGGTCTGACGCAACACGCTCGCGGTATGTCCCGGATCATCGCCATCGCCAATCAAAAAGGTGGAGTGGGTAAAACCACCACCGCCGTCAACCTTGCCGCGGCGCTCGCCGAGGCCAGGCGCAAGGTGCTGCTCGTGGATCTCGATCCGCAGGGCAATGCCACCATGGCCGCGGGCGTGAACAAGGCCGAGGCCAAGCCCAACGGTTGCGAGGTCCTGCTCGAGGAAGCGCCCGCCGAGCGCGCCATCGTCACCACGCCGCACGGCTTCGACGTGCTGCCGGGCAACGGCGATCTGACCGCGGCCGAGATCAAGCTGATGGACGAGATCGCGCGCGAGACGCGGCTGCGTCACGCGCTCGCGCCGCTGGCCAACAAGTACCAGTACATTCTGGTCGATTGCCCGCCGTCGCTGTCGTTGCTGACCTTGAACGCGCTCACCGCCGCGCAAGGCGTGCTGATTCCGATGCAGTGCGAATACTTTGCGCTGGAGGGCCTGAGCGCCCTGGTCAACACCATCAAGGCCGTGAAGCAGCGGCTCAATCCCGATCTCGAGATCGAAGGTCTGCTGCGCACCATGTACGACGTGCGCAACAACCTCGGCAACGAAGTCTCCGCGCAGTTGCTCAAGCACTTCGGCGAAAAGGTTTATCGCACCGTGGTGCCGCGCAACGTGCGTCTGGCCGAGGCGCCGAGTCACGGCATTCCCATCTCGCACTATGATCGCGAGTCGCGTGGCGCCATCGCTTATCTCGGTCTCGCCGGCGAAGTGATCCGGCGCGAGCGCGGCCCGCAGCCGACCAACAACGCGGCCTGACACGGAGCCCCAGCGACACCATGGCAACCAGCAAGAAACCCAAGCTGGGGCGCGGCCTCGACGCCTTGCTCGGACTGGACAACACCACCGGCGACAGTGAATCGACCAGCGCCGGCGGCGAACTGCGACACCTGCCGGTGCAACAGATCCAGCCCGGCCGCTATCAACCGCGCACGGGCATGGACCCGGAACGCTTGAAGGAACTGGCCGATTCGATCCGCGCCCAGGGCCTGATTCAACCGATCATCGTGCGTCCGATCGGCCGCGATCGCTACGAAATCATCGCCGGCGAGCGTCGCTGGCGCGCGGCGCAACTGGCCGATCTGACCGAAGTGCCCTGCGTCGTGCGCGAAGTGCCCGATCAGGCCACGGTGGCGATGGCCCTGATCGAGAACATCCAGCGCGAAGACCTCAATCCGCTGGAAGAAGCCGCCGCGCTCAAGCGCCTGATCGACGAATTCCACGTCACCCATCAACAGGCCGCCGAGGCCGTGGGCCGTTCGCGCGCGGCGGTGAGCAATCTGCTGCGCCTGCTCGATCTGTCGGCCGACATCAAGACCCTGCTCGAGAATCGTCGCCTGGAAATGGGTCACGCGCGCGCGCTGTTGACCTTGCCCGAGGCCGAGGCGCGCAAGCTCGCGCTGGCCGCCGCCGACAACGGCTGGTCGGTGCGCGAGCTCGAGGAGCGCGCGCGTCAGGCCCACGGCGAACAGCCCACCGCCAAGGGCAAGGCCGGGCGCATCGGCGCGCGCGGCGCCGAGCGCGGCGACCCCAATGTCGAGCGTCTGCAGCAGGACCTGACCGAGCGCCTGGGCGCGCGCGTGCAGATCCAGCAGGGTCGCGCCGGTCGCGGCAAGCTGGTGATCGAATACTTCAGCCTCGACGAACTCGACGGCATTCTCGAGCGCATCAAATAGCGCTCGCCCGGCGCGGTGAAAGGAACGCCGCGCCCTTCCGGTCACCTGATCCGCATGGCGACCAAACAAGCCCAGTTCGATGCCCTGGTACGCGCCACGTCGAGCGATCTGTATCGCTTCGGCTATTGGCTGTGCCGCAACGAGGCCCTGGCCCAGGACCTGGTGCAGGAGGCGTTCCTGCGCGCCTGGCGTTCGCTCGATGATTTGCGTGACACGGCCGCGGCCAAGGCCTGGCTGATCACCATCCTGCGACGCGAGCACGCGCGCTTATTCGAGCGCAAGACGCCCGACCTGGACAACATCGACGACCTCGCGATCGAGGATCGCGACGGCCGCACGCCGGAGGAAGAAGGCGAGGACGCCTTGATCCGGCGCGCCATGCACCGGCTCGACGCGAAGTACCGCGAGCCCCTGCTGATGCAGGTGCTCGGTGGCTTCAGCTGCGAGGAGATCGCCAACGAACTGAAACTTTCCAGTGCCGCCGTCATGACCCAGCTGTTTCGCGCTCGACAAAAGTTGAAGGCGCTGCTGGGCGGAAGCGACACCGAGGCGCGCGTGCATGAACTGCTTTGAATTCCGCCGACAACTGGGCGCCGTGCCCGACACGCTGACGCCCGAGATGGCCGCGCATCGCGCGCAATGTCCGGGCTGCGCGCAGGCGCACGAGCGCGTGCATGCCTTCGAGCGACGCTTCAAGAGCGCGCTCGCGATCAGCGTGCCCGAGAGTTTGGCCGATCGCATTCTGCTGGCGCAGACCACGGCCGAGCGTCGTCAGCATGGCGCGCGTCGCTTCACCGCGTGGCGCGCGGCGGCGGTGTTGGCGCTGGGCGTGAGCGTGCTGGCCTTGTACGTGGCGACTTCGCCGACGGCGCAGGCGCTGCCCGATCTCGCCGTGGCGCATCTCTCGCACGAGCCTTACGCGCTCGCCGCCAAGGCGCGCGTGCCCGAGACCCAGGTCGACGCGGTGTTCGCCGAGCGTGGCGTGACGCTTGGCGGCGATCCCGGCGAGATCAACTACATCAATCCTTGTCCCTTGGGTCGCGCGCGCGCGATTCACATGGTGGTGCAGCGTCCCGAGGGGCCGGTGACCGTGTATTTCGTGGTCGATCGCGTCGACGAGCGTTCGTCGTGGTCGCGCGGCGGACTCAAGGGGCGCTCCGTGCCCTTGGGCTCGGGCACTCTGGTCATGGTCGCCGATCAGGACGCGAGTTTCGACGCCATCGAAAGCCAGTGGCGCAAGGTGCTCGACCCCGCCAGCGCCTGAGCCCGCGGGGTGGCGGCCTCGGGCCGATTACGCTACCGTTCGCGGCCCATTTCCCCGCGAGTCCGCCATGCGCGATCTGTCCGTGGTCGTGCCCGTGTTCAACGAGCGCGACAACATCGAGCCCCTGATCGAGGAAATCGTCGCCGCCCTGCGGCGTCGCGTCGATTTCGAGATCGTCTACGTCGATGATGCCAGCCGCGACGATTCGCTCGCGGTGTTGCGCGACGCGCGCACGCGCTATCCGGAACTGCGCGTGGTGCGTCACCTGAGTCAGAGCGGACAGAGCACCGCCGTGCGCACCGGGGTCAAGGCCGCGACCGGGCGCTGGATCGCCACGCTCGACGGCGATGGCCAGAACGATCCGGCCGACATCCCCAAGCTCCTCGAGGCGCGCGCGCAGGCCGATGCCGCGGTGAAGTGCTTCGCCGGCTGGCGCGTCAATCGCCGCGACGACGTGATCAAGCGTCTGTCGTCGAAGATCGCCAATGGCATTCGCTCGCGCATTCTGCGCGACGCCACGCCCGACACCGGTTGCGGCCTGAAGCTGTTCGAGCGCGAGGCCTTTCTCGATCTGCCGTATTTCGATCACATGCATCGCTTCTTGCCGGCGTTGTTTCAGCGTTCGGGCTGGCAGGTGAAGTCGGTCGCGGTCAATCATCGGCCGCGCACGCGCGGCGTGTCCAAGTACGGCATGTGGAATCGACTGTGGGTGGGCATCAGTGATCTGCGCGGCGTGGGTTGGTTGATCCGCCGCGCCAAGCGCACCCAGGTCGAGGAAATCGACCGATGATGAATCACGAGATCGCGTGGCTGAGCTGGACCGGCATCCATGTGACGCCGTGGAAGGTGATCGGCTACGTCGGCGCGCTGATGTTCGCCGGGCGCTGGCTGGTGCAGTTCCTGGCCACCAAGCGCGCGCGCAAGCCGGTGATCCCGCGCATGTTCTGGTACATGAGCCTGGTCGGCAGCGTGATGACGCTGAGTTACTTTCTGTTCTCGGCCAAGAGCGACTCGGTGGGCGTGCTGCAGAATCTGTTTCCCGCGTTCACCGCGGCCTACAGCCTGTACATGGACATCAGCCACCACGGCTGGCGCAAGCCGCCCGGCGACGCCGAAGGCCCGCGTCCGGCCTGAGCCCGCGGTTCGGGCACTTGCCAGCTTGGGTCCGCCTCCGCTATAAAGCGCGGCTCGCTAGCCCGCGCCCGAGGGGCGCAGGTCCGGACCGCATGGTGTCCGAGCCCGGCCGGCGAGAGTTCCCACCCTGACCATGCGCCGCGGCCCAATTGCCGCGAGGGGCCGCCTGTCACCCTGGCCAAGGGTGGCGCCAACGTACTCGCACAGGTGATTCATGGCTCGTGTATGCCAAGTAACCGGTAAGCGTGCACTCAAGGGACACTCTGTCTCGCACGCGAACAACAAGACCAAGCGTCGTTTCAACCCCAACATCCACGAACGTCGGTTCTGGGTCGCCAGCGAGAATCGTTGGGTGAAGCTGCGCGTTTCCACCAATGCCCTGCGCACCATCGACAAGAATGGCATCGACACCATTCTGGCCGAGCTGCGCGCCCGCGGCGAAAAGATCTGAGGAACGTAAGCCATGGCTTCCAAGCGCGATAAGATCCGTCTGGTGTCCTCGGCCGGTACCGGCCATTTCTACACCACCGACAAGAACAAGAAGACCACCCCGGACAAGATGGAAATCAAGAAATACGATCCGGTGGTGCGCAAGCACGTCATCTACAAGGAAGCGAAGATCAAGTAATCGGTCGGCTTCGGCCGCCGCTTCCTGGAACTAGGGCTCGCCGAGAGGCGGGCCCTTTTTCATTTAGGGATTCGCTCGCCGAGAGGCGGGCCCTTTTTCATTTGGGAATTCGCTCGCCGAGAGGCGGGCCCTTTTTCATTTAGGGTCTCGCTCGCTGGAGAGTGAGTGCTTTGGCATTGCGGGCCTCGCTCAACCTTGGGCGATCCCCACTTCATTCAGGCATTCGCTCACCGCGAGACCAGTCAGTCTCGTCGCAACACGCATTCGCCGCGATGCGCGGCGCGCCTAGTTCGGGCATTCGTCGGCTTGGCACGATGACCCTGCGCGTGCGATTGCACCCCTCTGGGCCGTTTTAGCGTGGACAGCATCGGTCGCGGAGTCCGACATGCGCCACGTTCTTGCTTGCTTGATCCTGGCACTGGTGTCCGTGCCGACCGCGCGCGCGCAGTTCTTTCCGCCCAAGCACGCCAATATCGGCCCGGTCGTGGTCGATTTCGGCGCCGTGCGCATGGGCCAGCGCGTCACCACGCCGGTGACGGTGCGCAATCTCACGGCCGGCACGATCACCTTTTCCGGCGGCGGCTTCAGCGCCAACAACGATTTCTTCGCCAATGCCGGAACCTGCGGCCCGTCGCTGGCCTCCGGCGGCACGTGCGAGTTCAACTACACCTTCCGGCCGTCCAACGACGATGGCGTGGTGATGACCGCCAGCACCACCGTGGGCGTGACGTATCTCGGCACGAGCCAGTTCGTGCCGCTGAGCTTCACCGGCAGCGGCACGCCGAGCCTGGTCGACATGACCCCGCGCAGCATCGACTTCGGCAGTTGGCTGATTGGCGAGACCGCGACCGTGCCGATCACGGTGACCAATCCCACCAGCGACACCGTGAGCTTCGCCGGCGGCGGCATCAGCGGCAATGGTTTCTCGGCCACTGGCGGCACCTGCGGCGGCAGCCTGGCACCGGGCGCGAGTTGTCAGTTCAACTATCGCTTCACGCCGCAGCAGGTGGGCGAGGTGATGGGGCAAACCAGCCTGTCGGTGACCACCGCCGCTCCCGCGATCAGTCAGCTCTATCCGATCGCGGTCAAGGGCACGGGCATCAACAGCGTCGGCGTAGTGGCGATCACGCCGATCGGTTTCGATTTCGGCGAAGTGCGCGTGGGTTCGCGCCTGCAGGTGCCGGTGAACTTCACCAACTTGAGCGCCGTGCAGATCAACTACGCGGGCGGTGGCTTCAGCGTCGACGGCAGCGACGGCGGCGCGTTCAGCGGTCAGATCGGCGGTGGCTCGGGCTGCACGTCGAGCACGGCCGACGCCGGTTCGACCTGTTCGATCATCTATCGCTTCGGGCCCAAGGAAGTGCGCGAGCACATGGCCGCCACGGCGATGGGTTTCTCGCGCCCGGGCGCGTCGCAGAATCAGCCCTACAACTTCACGGGTCGCGGCGTGGGCACGATCGGTCAGGTCTCGCCGCTGGCGGTCGACTTCGGCCTGATCAAGCTGGGCACGCAGCATCCGGCCAAGGTCAAGGTCACCAACACGACCTATCTGCCGCTGGTGAACTTCATCGGCGGCAACGTGGTGTCGCCCTTCAGTTCGACCAACAACTGTCCGGTCTCGTTGCCGGTGGGCGATAGCTGCGAGTTCACCTTCACGTTCAATGCGAACACGGGTTCGGTGGGGCCGCAGACGGCGCAGACGTCGCTGAGTTTCACGAACACGTCGGGCGTGCAACCGATCTACACGATCCAGCTGTCGGCGACGGGCTACGACGCGGTGTTCGTGCACGGCTTCGAGAACTGAAGCCGGCACGGACGTCGGCCGGCGCGAGGCCGGCCGACGCGGGCGGGATCACTGATCCGTGGCCGCCTGGCAGGTCAGTAGATCTTCGTCGGAGATGATCCACTTGCCGGTGTCATTGCACATGTCGACGCCGCCGACCACGCACTCGTCGCCGTCTTCGTCGACCAGGCGCACATCGTAGGAATCGCACGGAATGCTGTGCAGGGTGAAGGACTCGCCGGTGCCGATGACCTTGTCACCGAGCTGATCCGGACCCCATTCCTCGGTCTCGGTCGAGGACAGATAGAGCTGATGAATGTCCCAGCTCGACTTGTTGAGAATCACCACGGACGCATCGAACTTGCCGGCGCTGGCCGAGCCGCAGGCCATAGCCATGACCGCGGCAGCCGCGGCGAGAGACCACTTACGCATCGCATTTCCCCCTTGGGTTGACGGCATTTGACGACGAATCGGCGCGCGTCAGGAACGCGTGCCGACCGATTGCACCAGGACATAGCCGCGCAGACGGCGCGCGAACTGCTGCAGCGAATCGATGCCCGAACGCTCGGCGTCGGCGCACCAGGCGCGCAAGGATTCGAGCAGGGCATCGGAACTCTTGCCCGAGCGCTCCATCACCTCGGCCAGGCGACGGCGGTACTCGACCACGGTCGACAGCAGGGGGCGTTCCTCCACCCAGGCGCTCAGACGCTCGCGCGCGTCGGGCTCGAGCCAGCGACCATCATTGGCCAGGGCGCGACGCAGGCGACCGCCGAGCTGCTTGACCGAATGGCTGGCGCTGGCGGCTTCTTCGCGCAGCACCGGCACGATCACGCCGCGGAAGTAATGGGTCATCACGTTGAAGCGATGGGCGAGCACCGCCTTGAGCGTTTCCAGATCGGGCGTGGCCACTTCCGGACGCTCGTCGAGCTCCGGCGCCACGCGCAGGATCTTGGCCAGGCGCAGCTTCTCCATCACGCGCAGCACGGCCCAGCCGATGTCGAACTCGAAGCCGCGCAGCGAGAACTTGGCCGAGCTCGGGAAAGCGTGGTGATTGTTGTGCAGTTCCTCGCCACCGATGAAGAAAGCCCACGGCGTGAGGTTGGTCGAACGGTCCGAGGTCTCGAAGTTGCGATAACCCCACCAGTGGCCCAGGCCGTTGACCACGCCGGCGGCGAACACCGGGATCCACAGCATCTGCGCCGCCCAGATCGTCAAGCCCACCGCGCCGAACAGCGCGAGGTTGATGAACAGCATCAGGGTCGGGCCCATCGCGGAATGCGGCGCGTAGACATGGCGCTCGACCCAGTCATTCGGGCAGCCCTTGCCGTACTGCTCGACGATGGTGCTGTCGCGCTTGGCGCGCTGGTACAGCGTGACGCCGTGGAACACGACCTTGTTGATGCCGTAGACCTGCGGGCTGTGCGGATCTTCCTCGGTCTCGCACTTGGCGTGGTGCTTGCGATGAATGCCGACCCATTCGCTGGTGACCATGGCCGTGGTCAGCCAGGTCCAGAAGCGGAAGAAGTGCGCGATCACCGGATGGAAGTCGACGCCGCGATGCGCCTGCGAACGGTGCAAGTACAGCGTGACGGAGAAAATGGTGAGCTGGGTGACGATCAGAAAGTAGATACCGACCACGAGCCACGGTGAACCGGTCAGGCCGAAGGCCAAGTATTCCGACAAGGCAGCAGACATGAGGCGCTCGCTCAAGAGAACTACGCAACATTATCGGGGCGGTGTGGCGCTTTGTCATGTCAGAAATTGCAGAAGCGCTTCGCGGACTCGGGCGCGCGCGGTAGCATCTTGCGTCCAAAACGCGGTGTCTCATGCGACGTAAGGCGCGCAATACCTACATTTTGATCGGCGTTGTCGCGCTGCTGGGCTTGGCCGCCGTGGCCGAGCGCATGCGCGAGCAATTGCAGCAGCCCACGCCCCTGCTGGGCGACCGCGTGCTGCGGCCGCGCGTGATCGCGTTGCAGTCGCCCGGTCAGCCGGCGCGCCGCTTCGAGCTGTCGCAGGGCGCGTGGCAAATGACCCGACCCTGGCGCGTGCCGGTCGATCAAAGCGCGATCAGTCATTTGATTGGCGTGGCCCGCGCCCCTGTTCGCTTTCGTTCCGTTCTGCACGACGCGCAAGCGCCGGCCGATGCCGGCCTGTCGCCGCCCATGGCCACGCTCGAACTGGATCAGATCGTGCTCGAATTCGGCGCGATGGACGAAGTTCGCCACTTCCGCCACGTGCGCGTGGGCAAGGCCATGGCCTTGCTCGGCACCGATCCCGCGCCTCTGCTCACCGCCGCGCCCGAAACCTGGGTCGATCCACGCCCGCTCGCCGGCCTGCCGACCGTGGCCAGCGTCGATGACGACGGCGGGCGCTGGACGCACACCGCGATGCGCCAGCTGCTCGCCCTGCGCGCCGAAGCCGTGAGTGCGCGCGAAGGCGCCGCGCGCGGCGTGGCGCTGCGCGTGATCGATCATCATGACAGCGCGTGGCGCTATGTCTTCGATGCCGAGCGTGGCGTGCTGTCGCGCGAACAGCCGCCGCTCGACTATCGCTTGTCCGCGGCCGACGCCGCCATGATCGCGGCGGCGCTGCGCGTCGACCCGACGCCCGACTAGCCATGCCCGAGTTGCCCGAGGTCGAGACCACGCGTCGCGGCATCGAGCCGCACATCGTCGGTCAACGCATCGCGCGCCTGGACGTGCGTTGCGCGCGTTTGCGCTGGCCGGTGCCCGCGGCGCTCGCGCGCGAATTGCGCGGCCAGCGCATCGAACGCGTGCGTCGGCGCGCCAAGTACTTGTTGCTCGACAGCGCGACGGGTTCGGCCATCGTGCACTTGGGCATGTCGGGCTCCTTGCGCGTGCTCGATGCCGATGCGCCCGCGCGCCTTCACGACCACGTCGATCTGGTCTTCGCCAACGGCCGCGCGCTGCGCTTTCACGATCCGCGTCGCTTCGGCTGCTGGTTGTGGCAGGCCGAAGGCACCACGCACGAATTGCTGGCCGATCTCGGCCCCGAGCCCTTGTCCGAGGCCTTCGATGGCGAGTTGTTGTTTCGCGCCTCGCGCGGCCGCTCGGCGCCGGTGAAGAATTTCTTGATGGATCAGAAGATCGTCGTCGGCGTCGGCAATATCTACGCGGCCGAGGCCTTGTTCCGCGCGGGCATTCGACCGCAGCGACCGGCGGGCAAGGTTTCGCGCGCGAGTTACATCGCCCTGGCCGATGCCGTGCGCGAGATCCTCGCCTACGCGATCGAACGCGGCGGCACGACCTTGCGCGATTTCCTGCAGCCCGATGGGGAGCCCGGCTACTTCGAGCAAGAACTCTTCGTCTACGGTCGCGAGGGCGAGGCCTGTCGCGTCTGCGGCACGCGCATTCGCGACGTGACGCTGGGCAATCGCGCGAGTTGCTATTGCCCGCAGTGTCAGCGATGAGCGCGCGCATCTCCGCGCTGGTCGACAACATCACGCGCCTGCGCGTCGACGCCATCGTCAATGCCGCCAATACCTCCTTGCTCGGTGGCGGTGGCGTCGATGGCGCGATTCATCGCGCGGCGGGGCCGGGTCTGGTCGATGAATGCCGCGCCTTGCGCGGTTGCGCGGTCGGTCAGGCCAAGCTCACGGGCGGTCACGCCTTGCCCGCGCGCTATGTGGTGCACACGGTCGGTCCCGTGTGGCAGGGCGGACGCGCGAACGAGGCGGACTTGCTGGCGCGGTGCTATGTGTCCTCGCTCGAGGTCGCCGCGAATGCCGGCGTCGGGAGCATCGCCTTTCCGGCCATCAGCACCGGCATCTACCGCTTCCCCCACGAGCCCGCGGCCGACATCGCGGTGACCGCGGTGCGCGCATGGCTGGCGCGCGACGCGCGCATCGCCTCGGTGATTTTCTGCTGCTTCTCCGACGAGATGCTGGCGATCTATCAAGCGCGTCTCGCGCGCGACGACTGACGCGCTCGACGGCTATCGCGCGCGACGACCCTCGAGCGCGAGTAGTCGCGCGCGCAGGGCCTGAGCGTCGAAGGGGCGCGCGTTCGCATCGTCGCCCAGGCAATCGGCGATGATCCCGCGATCGGCGGGGGTCGCGTGTTCGCCGAGCACATCGCGCAGCATCAAGCCCAGCGCGCGCACGTCGGGCGCGAACACGGTGGGCATGAGCGAGGCCAGCGACGCCTCGCCGTCGGCGACGTGATGTCCCGCGCGCGCCTCGGACAGCAGCCAATCGACGGGCAGCGCGTGATCGAAGTCGATCAAGGTCAGGTGCATCGACGAGGGATCGATCAGGACATTGCCCGGCGCCAGATCGCCATGCGCGATGCCGCGTTGATGTAGGTAGGCCACGGCGTGATTGATCACGTCGAACAGCAGGCCGCGCTCGCGTCGATCGAGCGTGGCGCGCGCAAGCCAGGGCAGCAATTCCTCGCCCGACAACCACGCCATCGCGAACCAGGGTCGGCCCCGCGCGACATCACCACCATCGAGCGGTCGCACGATGTGCGGATGCGCGAGCTGCGCCAGCAAGGCGTGCTCGAGCCGCAGCCGCGCGCGCGTCTCCGGGTCGTCGCGATCGGCGCGCACGGTCTTGATCGCGACCACGCCATGGCCTTCGGCGCGCGCGCGATGAATCTCGGTCCGCGCGCCTTGCGCCACCAGTTGCTCGGCGCGCCAGATGCCGAAGCGCATGCGTCTACGCGAATACTCGACGGAAACGCGCGTTCTTCACTCGGCGTCTCCGGCGTCGGTCAGGGGCAGCTGCGGCTGCTTGAGCTCGATGCGGCCCTCGCCCGAGGTGATCTTCTTGAACTCCGCGCGGCTGACCGAAACATAGCGATCATTGCCACCGATCTCGACTTGCGGACCCTGCGTGACCGCGCGTCCGTGATCGTCGACGCGCACGACCATGGTCGCCTTCTTGCCGGTGTGGCAGATGGTCTTGATCTCGCCCAGCGAGTCGGCCCAGGCCAGCAAATACTGACTGCCCTCGAACAGCTCGCCCTTGAAGTCCGTGCGCAGGCCGTAAGCCAAGGTCGGAATGTTCAGGCGATCGACGATCTCGGTGATCTGCCAGACCTGGAGCTTGCTCAGGAACTGCGCCTCGTCGACCAGCACGCAATGCAGCGGGCCGTGCTGCGCGATGTCGGCCTGCGCGATCGCGAACAGATCGTCCTCGCGCCCGAAGATGTGACCGCGCGCCTGCAAGCCGATGCGCGAACGCACCAGGCCCACGCCGTAGCGATCGTCCAGGCGCGGCGTCATGATCAGCGTGCGCATGCCGCGCTCGTGATAGTTGTGTGCGCTCTGCAGCAAGGTCGTAGTCTTGCCCGCGTTCATCGCGGAATAATAGAAATACAACTTGGCCATGGATCAGCGGTCGCGCTTCGCGCGCGCGTCGGCGAGGGATGTGTATGCTACCGCGAAGCCCCCGGGATTCGCGCGATGCCCAGCCACGTTACCCACCTCGAATGCGGCTTGACCGGCGAGCGCTTGCCCGCCGATGCCCTGGCCACCGTGTCTTCCGCCGGCAAGCCCTTGCTCGTGCGCTACGACCTCGCGGCGGTCGCGCGCGCGGTGTCGCGGCAGGCGCTGGCCACGCGCGCGCCCGGCATGTGGCGCTATCGCGAACTGTTGCCGCTGGATCTCGAGCGCGAACCGATTTCGCTGGGCGAAGACGCCACGCCCTTGATCGATTGCCCGAGTCTCGCGCGCGCGACCGGCGTGCGCGCCGCGCGCATCAAGGACGAGGGCCGCTTGCCCACGGGTTCATTCAAGGCGCGCGGCTTGGTGATGGCGGTGAACCTGGCGCATCGTTTCGGCGTGCGCGCGATGGCCATTCCCACCAATGGCAATGCCGGCGCGGCGATGGCCGCGTATTGCGCGCGCGCGGGCATCGCCGCGCACTGCGTGTGCCCGGCCGACACGCCCGAGGCCAATCTGCGCGAAGTCGCGCTGCATGGCGCCACGCTCGTGCGTCACCCGGGCATGATCGACGATTGTGGTCGTCTGGTCGCCGAGGGCGAGAAGGAAGGGCGCTGGTTCAACTGCGCGACCTTGCGCGAGCCCTATCGCATCGAAGGCAAGAAGACCATGGGCTTGGAACTCGCCGATCAACTCGGCTGGCGCCTGCCTGATGCGATCTTCTATCCCACCGGCGGTGGCACCGGTTTGATCGGCATGTGGAAGGCTTTCGCCGAGATGCGCGCGCTGGGTTGGATCGAGGGTCCCTTGCCGCGCATGTTCGCGATTCAGGCCAGCGGCTGCGCGCCGATCGTGCGCGCGTACGAGCAGGGCGAAGAGTTCGCCGCGCGTTGGGAGAACGCGGCGACGATGGCGCATGGCATCCGCGTGCCGCGCGCGCTCGGCGATTTCCTGATCCTGCGCGCGGTGCGCGAATCGGGTGGCGCCGCGCTCGCGGTCGATGAGCCCGAGATCGAAACCGCGTGGCGACGTACGGCCGACGACGACGGCCTGCTGCTGTGTCCCGAGGGCGCGGCCACGGTCGCGGGCTTGCATCAAGCGGTCGCGCGTGGCTTGTTGGCGCCTGACAGCGAGGTGGTGATGTTCAATTGCGCGACCGGCTACAAGTACCCGCTGCCGATCTGAGCGCGCGGTCATAGTTTGTCGATCGCGCGGTCGGCGCGCGCGCGGCTTATCGGTTTCGCGCGATCCGGGCTAAAATCGCGCGCCCTGTCGCGACGAGTCGTCATGAGCTTGAACCCTGCCCAACGCGAAGCCGTGCATCACGTCGACGGCCCGTTGCTGGTGCTGGCGGGCGCGGGTTCGGGCAAGACGCGCGTGATCACGGAAAAAATCGCGCATCTGATTCGCAAGGGCTTGCGCGCCGATCGCATCACCGCGATCACGTTCACCAACAAGGCCGCGCGCGAGATGCGCGAGCGCGCCGGCAAGTTGATCAAGCGCGACGCCAGCGAGCACGAGCCGCGCATCTGCACCTTTCACGCGCTGGGATTGCAGTTCCTGCAGATCGAGCACGCGCGCGCGCAACTGCGGCGCGGCTTCTCGATCTTCGATTCCGACGACACGATGAGCCTGATCAAGGAACTGATGCCGGCCAAGACCAAGCCCGACGTGATGGAGGCGCTGCGTCATCAGATCTCGCGCTTCAAGAACGAGGCGCTGACGCCCGAGGCCGCGGCCGAAGTGGCCAAGACCGCGCGCGAGGTCGAAGCGGCCGAACTCTACGTCAAGTATCAGCGTCGCCTCGGCGCGTTCAATGCGCTCGACTTCGACGATCTGATTCGCCTGCCGCTGCAGTTACTCGAAGGCGATGCCGAGCTGGCGGGTGGTTGGCGCGAACGCATTCGTTATCTGCTGGTCGACGAATACCAGGACACCAATCGCGCGCAATACCGCCTGCTCAAGGCCTTGGCGGGCGAGCGCGGCGCGTTCACCGCCGTGGGCGATGACGATCAATCGATCTACGCCTGGCGTGGCGCCGATCCGGAAAATCTGCGCGAACTCTCGCGCGACTATCCGAAGCTGCGCGTGGTCAAGCTCGAACAGAACTATCGATGTTCCGCGCGCATCCTGCGCGCGGCCAACGCCGTGATCAGCAACAACTCGCACATTTTCGAGAAGGTGCTGTGGAGCGAGCATCCCGATGGCCCGCCGATTCGCGTGATCGAGTGCAAGGACGATACGGTCGAGGCCGAAAAAGTCGCGTCCGAACTCTCGCATCGACAGACGCAGAGCAAGGCGCCGTGGTCGGAATTCGCCGTGCTCTATCGCGGCAATCATCAGGCGCGCGCGATCGAGAAGGCCTTGCGCTTGCTGCGCATTCCGTATCACTTGACCGGCGGCCAGGCCTTCTTCGAGCGCGCCGAGGTCAAGGATCTGTTGGCCTATCTTCGACTGGTCGCCAATGGCGATGACGACGCGGCTTTTCTGCGCGCGGTCGTCGCGCCTAAGCGCGAGGTCGGCGCGACGACGCTGGAGAAACTCGGTGAACTGGCGGGCCACGCGCACCTGAGCCTGCTGCGCGCGGCCGAGAGTTCCAGCGTGCTGCAACAACTGTCGCCGCGACCGGCGAATCAGTTGTCGGGCTTCGTCGCCTTGATCCACGAACTGCGCCGCATCGCTCAGGCGCGCGGCGTGGTCGGTCTGGCCGAATCGTTGATCACTGAGACCGGTTACGACAATCATCTGAGATCGCTCGGCGGCGACAAGGTGCAGATCGAACGTCGACTCGAGAACGTCAATGAGCTCGTCGACTGGCTCAAGGAAAGCAGTCGTCGCGGCAATGACGGCGTCGGCGATCTGGCCGCGCAGCTCGCGCTGCTGACCAATGCCGATCGCGACGATGGCGGCAATGCCGTGCGTTTGATGACCCTGCACAGCGCGAAGGGTCTGGAATTCCGGCACGTGTTCCTGATCGGCGTCGAGGATGGCACCTTGCCGCACGAAGGCAGTATCGACGAGGGTCGCATCGACGAGGAGCGGCGCTTGTTCTACGTCGGCATCACGCGCGCGAAGGAACATCTCACGCTGTCGTACTCGGCCAGCAAGCAGCGCTTCGGCGAAACCGTGCGCCTGTCGCCGAGTCGCTTCTTCGTCGAACTGCCCGAGGCCGATCTGCATTGGGAAGGCCGCGATCCCGAACGCGACGCGGTCGAGCGCAAGGACCGCGCGCGTTCGCATCTGGACCGGCTGGCCGCGTTGCTCGGCGACTAGCGACCCTGGCCGCGGCGCGACGCGCTGTTAAACTGGCGCGACTTTCACGGACCGAGTCGCCCCATGTTGATGCGAATCCTGATCACGAGCGCGCTGACCGCCACCTTGGCCGCCTGCGCCACGCCCGCGCCGCGCGCCGATGCCACGGCCAGCGCCGCCGCCAGCGCGAGCACCACGAGTTCGAGCGCGACAAGCGCGAGCACCCCCGCGCCGCCCGCGAACGACGAGCTCTACGCCACCGCCTGGATGCAGACCTCGGTCGAGTACGACGCGGTCAATCGGGCCATTTACACGCTCGCGCGCGCGCCGCTCGATCGCGCGCTCGCCGACAAGACCTGGGACGCGCTGCCGCCGAGCGAACGCGCCGCGACCGGCGTCGACGCGGCGGGCCTGCCGCCCGCGATCATCCTCGACATCGACGAGACCGTGCTCGAGAACTCGCCGTTCAACGCCGAGATGATCTTGAACCCCATTGATCCCAGTCTCGACGCCAAGGCCTTCCGCGCCGAGTTCGATCGTCGCTGGAGCGCCTGGGTCAAGCTCGCCGCCGCGCCGCGCATGGCCGGGGTCAAGGCGTTTCTCGACTACGCCGCGAGCAAGGACGTGGAGATCTTCTATCTCAGCAACCGCGCCTGCTCGCCCACCGATCCGAAGGAACTGTGCGACGAAGCGCCGACCTGCGCCAATCTCGAAGCGCAGCACTTGCCGCTGAAGGATTGCGAGAACAACGTGATCCTGCGTTACGAGCAAGCGCCGTACCTGACCGATAAGGAAAAAGGCACGCGCCGCATCGAAGTCGGCAAGCGCTATCGCGTGGTGATGTTGTTTGGCGACAACCTCGGCGATTTCGTCGACGGCATCTATGGCGACAATACCAAGCGCCGCGCGCTGGCCTGCGCGCAGCCCTCGTGGTGGGGCGAGCGCTGGATCGCGCTGCCCAATCCGAGCTATGGCTCCTGGGTCGATGCCATCGACGCCGTCGCGTCCGGCCAGGCGTTCGCCAATCAGGCCGAGCGCATCGCCTGGGGTCGCGAGCACAAGCGTCAGGCGCTGATCGCGCCGTCGCGCGCCGCCGATCTGATCGGCGATTGCCCCTGAGCGCCTCATGTCCTCATTGATCTCGACCAATGCCATCCCGCGCCACGAACGATTGATCGTGGCGCTCGACGTGCCCACACGCGCCGAGGCGCTTGACCTGGTGACGCGTCTGGGCGACGCGGTGAGTTTCTACAAGATCGGCATGGAGTTGCTCACCAGCGGTGATTACTTCCAAGTGCTCGAAGAACTCGCGCGCCTGGGCAAGCGGGTCTTCGTCGATCTGAAGTTCTTCGACGTGCCGGCCACGGTCGCGAGTGCGGTGAAGGGGCTGACGCGTTATCCGGTGAGCTTCGCCACCGTGCATGGCAATGACGCGATGATGCGCGCCGCGGTCGAGGTCAAGGGCGCGATCCAGGTGCTCGCCGTCACCGCCTTGACCAGCCTCGATCAGCGCGACCTCAATGACCTGGGCTTTCAGTGCGATCCGCGCGCGCTGGTCTTGTCGCGCGCGCGCGCCGCGTTCGCCTGCGGTTGCGATGGCGTGGTGTCATCGGGTCTGGAAGCGGCCGATCTGCGGCGCGAGGTCGATCGGCGCCTGATCGTGGTCTGCCCCGGCATCCGGCCCGTGTCCAATACCCAGACCGATGACCAGAAGCGCACGGTCGACGTGCGCCAGGCCTTCGAAAACGGCGCCGACTACATCGTCGTCGGCCGGCCGATTCGCCAAACCGCCGATCCCCGACTTGCAGCGCTCGAGATTCAGGCTACGATGGCGAGCATCTTTCCGTCCTAAATTGGTTCTTTTCTAAGAATCAACAGGTTACGCGTCACAGTGAAGGTATTGCATTAACAATGCAATCTAAGTTATTATTCCTTCACGTTGGAGTGCGGTCTGTCAGGGTGCCGTGCTCGACGCTTCCCCCTCCGGCTTTACGCCGGTTATCTCAGATGGTCAGCGACCGTCTGAGATTTTTTTTGGCGGAACGGGACGGGGCGCTCTTGTAAGAGCCGCCACCTGCCCCCGACAATCCCGCCTCGAATCCACAATGAGGGTACTGCGATGTTCGGCAAAATCTCCCGCATCGCGCTGGCAAGCGCGTTTGCTCTGGTTCTGGCTGGTTGCCAAAAAGAAGAAGGCGCCGCCGTCGTCGCCGACACCGCTTCGCCCACCGGCGCGGTCACCGCCGCGGTCGACAGCCTCAAGGCTGGCGATCTGAAGGCCCTGCTCGCAAGTCAGGTGCCGCCCGCCCATCTGGAAAAGATGCGCGCGGACTGGAAGGACGACATGGCCAAGAATCCGCCGTCGGATGAAGACCGGAAGGAATTCGCCGACAACATGGCCAAGCTCACCGCCTCCGACGCCGAAGCCAAGCTAATGGAAGAGCTCGAGCCGCAGCTGGTGAAGTACGAAACCGAATACGCCGCGCAGATGCCGCTGATGGTCGGCATGGGCCGTCAGATGCTGGCCTCCTCGATCGAGGAGAACAAGGAACTCACGGTCGAACAAAAGGCTCAGGCCACGCAATCGGTCGACGCCCTGGTGAAGTGGATCCAGACCACCAACTTCGGCGATCGCGCCAAGGCCAAGGAAGCCGTGGGCCACATCTGCGCCGCCGCGCGCGAGCTCAAGCTCGCCAGCATCGACGAGATGCGCGCCCTGAGCTTCGACGACGCCATGGACAAGGGTTCGGTCGCGATGCGCGGCCTCAAGAACGTGCTCGCCACGTATGGCTTCTCGCTCGACCAGGTGCTCGCCACGGTCAAGGCCGAGGAAGTCTCGCGCGAAGGCGACAAGGCCAAGGTCAAGGTCAGCTATGAAATGTTCGGCGCGCCGATTTCCTTCGAGGCCGAGCTCGTGCAGATCGATGGCCGTTGGTACGGCAAGCAAGCGATCGAAGAGTTGAACAAGGCCGACACGGCCACGACCGAAGAGGCGCCCGCGACGGACGCCCCGGCCGAAGAAGCCGCGGGCTGAGCCCCGACCGCGCCCGATCCCGCGACCCCGACCATGGGCGTTGCCCCCGCCACCGTTGCCTTGCCCGATGCCACCCGAGCGCCTTGGCCTTGGCGCTTGGTCGCGCGCCTGATTCGGCCGTGGCTGCGCATCAAGACCGAGCCCGAAGTGCCGGCCTCGGTGCTGTCGCGTCCGCAGGCGCCGGTCTGTTACATCCTCGAACGCTATGGCGTGAGTAACGCCCTGATCCTCGAGGAAGCCTGTCGCGAGGCGAATCTGCCGCCACCGCTGATGCCGATGGCCGGCGGTTATCTGCGCAAGGACCGCGCGGTGCTGTCGCTGTCGCGACGCGAGCGCTGGTTCGGGCTCAAGCCGCGCGGGCGCACGCATTCGCAGAGCCTCGCGCAGTTGCTCGCGGCGATCAAACTCAATCCCGAGCTCGACATTCAGCTGGTGCCGGTGTCGATCTTCGTCGGCCGCGCGCCCAGCCGCGCCAGCGGCTGGTTCCGCGTGCTGTTCTCGGAGAACTGGGTCGTGGTCGGTCGCTTCCGGCGATTGCTCGCGATCTTGCTCAACGGTCGCGACACGATCGTGCACTTCAGTCCGGCGATCAGCTTGCGCGACGTCGTGGCCGAGGATCTCGGCGCCGAGCGCACGGTGCGCAAGGCCTCGCGCGTGTTGCGCGCGCACTTCCGGCGCATCCGCACGGCGGTGATCGGGCCGGACCTGTCGCATCGCCGCACCGTCATCGACGATGTCTTGAACAGCCAGCCCGTGCGCGAGGTCATCGCCGCGGCGGCCAGCAAGGAAGGCATCTCGATCGAACAGGCCTACGGCCGCGCGCGCGCCTACGCCTGGGAAATCGCGGCGGACTATTCGCACCCCGTGGTGCGCTCGCTGTCGTTCATGCTCACGCCGTTCTGGAACAAGATCTACGACGGCGTGGCGATGAATCACTTCGACACGCTAAAGCGCGTCGCGCCCGGGCACGAAGTGGTGTACGTGCCCAGCCACCGCAGTCACATCGACTATCTGCTGCTGTCGTATCAGCTGTATCAGAACGGCATCGTGCCGCCGCACATCGCCGCGGGCGTCAATCTGAACTTGCCGGTGGTGGGTTCGATCCTGCGGCGCGGTGGCGCGTTCTTCCTGCGTCGAAGCTTCCGCGCCAATGCCTTGTACTCGACCGTGTTCAGCGAGTACGTGACTCAGCTGTTCGCGCGCGGCGTGTCGATGGAGTACTTCATCGAAGGCGGTCGCAGCCGCACGGGTCGCTTGCTCGAACCGCGCGCGGGCATGTTGGCGATGACCGTGCGCAGCTTCCTGCGCGAGTCGCGCCGGCCGCGGCCGGTGGTGTTCCAGCCGGTGTACATCGGCTACGAGAAGCTGATCGAGGGCAAGTCCTACATCGGCGAGCTGTCGGGTCGCGCCAAGGAAAAGGAATCGCTGCTGGGCCTGCTGCGCTCGGTCGGCGTGTTGCGCGAGCACTATGGCAAGGTCTCGCTGTCGTTCGGCGAACCGATCTTCCTGCACGAGCATCTCGATCGTGCCCAGCCCGATTGGCGCGAGACCGCGCACGAGGATCGCCCGGCCTGGTTCGGCGAGGCCGTGGCGAGCCTGGCCGATCAGATCCTGATCAATATCAACCGCGCCGCCGACGTCAATCCGGTGAACCTGCTGGCCGTGGCCATGTTGTCCACGCCCAAGCACGCGATGTCGGAAACAGATTTGCTGTCCGCGCTGGATCTGGCCAAGACCTTGCTGGCGCGCGTGCCGTATTCCGATCGCGTGACGGTGACGCCGATGAGCGCCGCGCAGATCGTGGCCTATGGCGAACGCATGGGCTGGGTGTCGCGCGTCAAGCATGCGCTCGGCGACGTGCTGGCGAGCGAAGGCGACAGCGCGGTGATGCTGTCGTACTTCCGCAATAATACCCTGCATCTGTTCGCCACCTCGGCGTGGGTGGCGTGTTGCTTCCTCAACAATCGCCGGCTGCGTCGCGGCACGGTCGAGCGCTTGGGCGAGTTCGTTTATCCCTTCATCAAGAACGAGCTGTTCTTGCCGTGGACCGCCGAGGAATTCGGCGCGCGCATCCAGAGCACGATCGATGTCTTCCTCGAGCGCGGCATGCTCAAGGCCGATGCCGATGGCCGCATGCTGCGCCGTCGCGTCGGTCAGACCGACGAAGCCTTCCAGCTGCGCGTGATCGCGCAGACCATGGTCCAGGCCTTCGAGCGCTACTACATCGCCATCGCCTTGCTGGTGCGCAACGGCCCGGGCACGCTGTCGACGGCGGAGCTGGAAAACACCTGCCATCTCACCGCGCAGCGCCTGGCCTTGCTGTACGAACGCAATGCGCCGGAGTTCTTCGACCGCTCGCTGTTCCGCGGCTTCATCGCCACGATGAAGGAGCTGCGCTTCGTGTGGCTCGATGGCAATGGCAAGCTGGAGTTCGGCGAGGCGCTGGCCGGCATCGCCAAGGATTCGCGCCTGATCCTGTCGCGCGAACTGCGCCATTCCATTCTCAAGCTCACCGCCGATCAGCGCGCGGCCGTGGCGCCGCCGGAAAAGGTCGAGGGCGACAAGGCCGCCGGCAAGCCCCAGGCCTGAGCGATCAGGCGTCGAGGTCGGGAATCAGCTTGCTCTCGAGCAGGGCGATCATGTCCTTGATGCGCAGCTTGCGCTTCTTCAGGCGCTTGATCTGCAGTTCGTCGGCGCCGGGGTTTTCGCTCAGGCGCGTGATCACCGTGTCCAGATCGCGATGCTCGACCTTGAGCTCGATCAGCAGGCGGGCGATCTCGGACGGATCATTGGGCAGCATGCGCGGATTCCGTGACGGGCCGATGCAGTGTAACCGTTCGCGCCGCCCGCATCGCCCCCGCTACAATGGCCGGCCCTGACCGGAGTACGTCCCATGTCGGTCGCCCCGCGCAAGTTCGAATTCGAGGCCAACAAGCTGATCAAGCGGCTGCGCCGCCAGGTCGGCCAGGCCATCGCCGACTTCAACATGATCGAGGACGGCGATCGCGTGATGGTGTGCCTGTCGGGCGGCAAGGACTCCTACGGCATGCTCGACATCCTGCTGAAATTGCAGGCCAAGGCGCCGGTGCGTTTCGAACTGGTCGCGGTGCATCTGGATCAGAAGCAGCCGGGCTACGACCCCGAGATCCTGCCGCGCTTCGTGCGCTCGCTGGGCGTGCCGCTGACCGTGCTCGAGCAAGACACCTACAGCGTGGTCAAGCGCGTCGTGCCCGAGGGCAAGACCATGTGCGGGCTGTGCTCGCGCCTGCGTCGCGGCGCGCTGTATACGCATGCCGAGCGCGAGGGCTTCACCAAGATCGCCCTGGGTCATCATCGCGATGACCGCGTCGAGACCTTGTTCTTGAACATGTTCTATCACGCCAAGCTCGCGGCCATGCCGCCGAAGCTGCGTTCGGACGACGGGCGTCACGTGGTGATCCGGCCGCTGGCGTATTGCGCCGAGGACGATCTGGCCGCGTACGCGGCGCTGCATGAGTTCCCGATCATGCCGTGCAATCTCTGCGGCTCGCAGGAGAACCTGCAGCGCAAGCACATCAAGGCCATGCTCGCGGATTGGGATCGTCGCCATCCCGGCCGTGTCGAGAACATCGCGCGCGCGCTCGGCGATGTGCGTCCGTCCCAGCTCGCGGATCACGCGCTGTACGATTTCACCGATCTCGGCGGCGACGAGCCGCGTCAGCCGCGGGTCGGCGCGCGCGACTGGCTGGCCGGCGAGCCGCCCGAGGACGAGGCGTCCAAGGCGATACCGTCCGCGTCCGCGCCACGTAGCATCCCGCTGATCACCGAATAACCCTGGTTCTTCTCATCGCGCGCGTCGCGCGCCATCGCCCGTTTCAGGATTCCCCGATCGATGTATTTCCGTAATCTCACCTTGTTTCGTTTCTCCAAGTCCGCCGCGGAAGCGTTTGGCGACGATCTGCCCAAGCTGCTCAAGAAGCATCGCCTCAAGCCTTGCGGTCCGCTGGAAATGCAATCCCGCGGCTGGGTTTCCCCCTATGGGCGTGGCGACAACGAGCTGATGCACCAACTCGGCACGTTCACCTTGATGACGCTCGGTGGCGAGGACAAGCTTTTGCCTTCCGCCGTGGTCAACGAGGCCGTGGCCGCGCGCATCGAGGAAATCGAGACCGAGCGCGGCAAGCGCATGGGCGGTCGCGAGCGCAAGCGCTTGAAGGACGAGGCCCTGACCGAGCTCATGCCCAAGGCCTTCGTGCGTCCGTATCGCCTGACCGGCTATGCCGACGCCAAGGAAGGGTGGCTGGTGATCGACACCGGTTCGCGCAAGGCGGCCGAGGGTTTCCTGGCGGTTCTCCGCGAAACGGTGGACAGTTTTCCCGCCTTGCCACTCGATCCCGAAGAATCACCAAAATCCGTGATGACCGCGTGGCTGACCGGCGGTAAGCTGCCCGAAGGCCTGGAGCTGGGTGACGAATGCGAGCTCAAGGATCCGACCGACGGTGGCGCCATCGTGCGTTGTCGTCGGCAGGAGCTTGAAAGCGAGGAGGTGCGAGAGCATCTCAAGAGCGGCAAGCAAGTCACTCAGCTCGGCTTGATCATGGAAGAGCGTGTGAGCTTCGTGTTGGGCGATGACCTGACGGTGCGCAAGTTGAAGCTGCTCGATGTCGTCACCGAGGAGCTCGAAAGCACCGAACGCGATTCCGCCCGCGCGGAGTTCGATGCGCGCTTCGCCTTGATGAGTCTCACCTTGAAACCCGTGCTGGCGCGCCTCGACGAGGTGTTTCGCCTGCCGCGACCTTCCGATCGCGGCAAGCGTTAGACCAAGGCGTGTCCACGGCCCAGGCATTGGACGATGGACGCGCGCGATCACAACTACGTCGAACTCGAAACCCCCAAGGGCCGTCGCATCAAGGTGCTCGCCAAGGAGCATCCGCGCGCGCGGCGAATTTCGCTGACGGTGGGTGTCGATGGGCCGCGCGTGTCGACGCCGCGCGGCACGCATCCGGCCGCGGTCAAGGCCTTCCTGCGCGAAAACGCCGACTGGCTCGAAAGCAAGCTGCGCGAGATGGAACGCGCCGGCGTGCGCTTGTCGCCGCCCGTGCCGGGCGTGCCCGACACGCTGACGTGGCGCGGTGATCTCTTCCTGGTGCGTTGGGAACACACGGTGTTTCCGCGCGTGCGGATCGAGGACAACACGGCCATCTTCGGCCTCAATCTCGATCACGCCGAGGTCTACGCGATCGCGCGGCGCGCGGCGCGTTCGTTCTTCGTCGCGCAAATGAAGCGCGAGGTCGCGCGTCTGACGCGATTGTTCGAGCCGGTGGTGGGCCGCAATGTCGTGTCCACGCGCCTGCTGCCGATGAAGACGCTGTGGGGTTCATTGTCCGTGCAAGGACGCATGACCCTCGATTTGTCGCTGATGCTGGCGCCACCCGAGGCGCTCGAATACGTGGTCGTGCACGAGATGTGTCATCTGTGGGTGCGCAATCACGGTCGCCGCTTCTGGGAGCGGGTCGAGGCGGCGTATCCGCACTACAACGAGACGCGGCAATGGCTGTCGCGCAATGGTCACGCGGTCAAGGCCGAACTGTCGCGGTGGATTGGTACCGATCTGCCGTGAGTCTCGCTTGAAGCCGATCGCGCGCGCGATGCCTTAGGCCGCGGCGAGACGCGCGCGAAAGTGCGCGATGGCGCGCGCCACCGGTTCGGGATCTTCCAGATGCAGATGATGCGTGCCGGGCAGGATCACCAGCCGCGCGTCGCGTACCTGCGCGCAGCGCTTGGCCATGGCCTCCGACGAGATCCACGGCGGCGCGGGATCGGCGGCGATGACGAGGGTCGGGCATTCGATGCCGGCGAGATAGGCCGAGACTTGATCCTCGGTGAGTCGGATCATGCTGGTCAGGGTCAGGCGCGGATCGGATGACCAGACGAAGCCGCCGTCGACTTCGCGCGTGCCGCGATCGATCAAGCGTCGCGCCGCCACTTCGCTGAGTTCACCAGCCTGACGGCGCGCGCTCATCGCCTGTTCGCGCGTCGCGAACACGCGCAGCGACTTGCCGGCGAGGTTCACGCGATCGCGCAGGGCTTGCCGCAGGTTGTCGACGACGCGCGCGGCGGGCGTGCTGATCGGGCCGAGTGCTTCGATCAGCCACAGTGCCTCCACGCGCTCGGGCGCGCCGGCGGCGAACACGCTCGCGATGGCGCCGCCCAGCGAATGGCCGAGCACGGTGAATCGCTCCCAGCCCAGCGCGTCCGCGGCCGCGAGCACGTCGCTGCCGTAATCCATGAAGTGATACCAAGCGCCCGGCGCGCGATGCGCGGAGCGGCCGTGGCCGGGCAGATCGAGCGCGACAATGTCGCAATCGGGCAGCAGCGGCGCGAGCGCGTCGAAACTCGCGGCGTTGTCGAGCCAGCCGTGCAAGGCCAGAACGCGCGTTGGCGCGCCCGCGTGCCAGCGACGCGCGGCGAGCGTCAGGGTCGGTGTGCGCAGTTCGATCTCGGTCGCGCTCACGGCGTGCTCCGACGATCGAAGGCCTCGCGTTGTCGTACGCGCTCACCGGCTTCGGCGGTGTCGACTTCGAGCGGCCAGCCTTGCGCGTGACGCAGGATCAGGCCACGCAGCGCGGCGACATGCGCGTCGTCGTCATTGAGCGCGGGAATGTATTCGTAGCGCTCGCCGCCGGCGTGGAGAAAGCGCTCGCGATTTTCCATCGCGATTTCTTCCAGCGTTTCCAGGCAATCGACCGCGAACGCCGGACAGACGACCTGCACCGATTTCATGCCCTTGGCCGGCCACGACTCGAGGAGTTGATCGGTGTAGGGCCGCAGCCATTCCTCGCGACCGACGCGCGATTGAAAGCTCACCTGATATTGATTCGGCGGCAAGCCCAGGCGCTCGGCCACGCGCCGAGCCGTCGCCTGGCAATGACAGAAGTACGGATCGCCCGCGTCGAAATAGCGCTTGGGAATGCCGTGAAACGAAAACAGCAGCTGCTCGGCCGCGCCATGCTGCTGGCGATGGCGACGCACGGAATCCGCGAGCGCGTCGAGATAAGCGCCCTCGTCGAAATACTGGTTGATCCAGCGCAGCTCCGGCACGCGGCGCCAGGTCCGCAGTTCTTCCGTGATGCCATCGAAGACCGAGGCCGTGGTCGTGGCCGAGTATTGGGGATACAGCGGCAGCACCAGCAGCCGCGTCATGCCTTGATCGCCCAGTTCGCGCAGCACATCGCGGATGCTTGGGCGGCCATAGCGCATGGCCAGGCGCACCAGCGGTCCCCGCTCGCCGCCCAGGCTCGCGCCGAGCTTGTCGACCAGACGCTGGCTGAGGTCGAGCAGGGGCGAGCCGCGCTCGGTCCACACGCGACGATAGGCGGCGGCCGAACGCCGCGGCCGGATGCGCAGGATCACGCCATTGAGGATCAGCCACCACAGCGGGCGGGCGATCTCGATCACGCGCGGGTCCCACAGGAACTCGGCGAGGTAACGGCGCACCGGGCCGGTCTCGGGCGCTTCGGGCGTGCCGAGATTGACCAGCACGATGGCCGTGCGCGCGGGGCGCGCGTGTTCGAAGCGGCTGGCGTGATAGTTCACCGGATGGACTCGCGAGGCGGGGGCAGGCGCGCAGCATGTGGGCGGGCGAGGGTGGAGTAAAGGGCGGTTCCGGTCACGGCTTGCCCGAATGCGCGGGTCAAAGCGATCCCGGTTCGTTCTCTCGAGGCCGGGGGCCGCATTTTGCCCACGTCGGGCTCTTCAATCCGCCCCGGGAGCACTGCTATGCTGGCGCGGCGAACCGTGGTGAGCGGTAAGCGACGATTACCAAACCAACAAGAACGACAGGTCAACGGAACCATGAGCGCGGCCTTGCGACGCCTAGCTGTCGCCTTGCTATTCACGCTCCCCACCTGGGCGCACGCCCAATCGGTGGGCTACACCGTTGCTTTCGATGAACTTTATCGTGTCGATCTGAATACCGGCTCCGCCGAAGCGGTCGGCATCGCGGGCTCCTACGCGGCCCAGCGCATTGGCGATATCGAAGGCTTGGCCTTCTCGCCCGACGGCACGCTTTATGGCGCGGCCGATGGTCAGCGCCTGCTGGTGCGACTGGATCAGGCCACCGGCAAGGCTTCCGTGGTCGGCGCCATGCCGGTACCCACGGCCGGCGAGGGCACCGATGGTTCGCCCGATTTCGGCCTGAGCTTCACCTGCAATGGCAAGCTGTGGCTGGCTTCCGACAAGAGCATGAATCTCTGGGAAGTCACGCCGGGCACCGGGCAGTTGCGCCTGGTCGGCAACATGGGCGTGCGCATCAGCGGCCTCGCCGCGCGCGGCAATGCCTTGTATGGCATCAGCGCCGAGGGTGACGAGGGCATCTATTTCATCGATACCTCGAATGCCCACGTCGATCTGATGGCCAAGCTCAATCCAACCCAGCGCTACATCAGCGACGCGGGCCTGGATTTCGATCGCAACGGCCAGTTGTACGCCACGTTTGATTACTTGCCGCCGCCCAGCGATAGCGATCCGCTCGCGCAGTACAGCGATCTGGCCAAGATCGATCTCACCACGGGCGCCGTGACCGTGATCGGTCAGATCAAGGGCGCGCCGAAATTCGTCGGCCTCGAAGGTCTGGCGATCGCGCCGCCGATGTGCACCGGCGTCAATGGCCAGGTCATCTTGCCCGTGCCCGCGACCAGCGCGCCCGCTGGCATCGTGCTCGGTGGCCTGGTGCTGCTGCTCGCCGTCTTCTTCGGCCGCCGCTTCGCGCGTTGAGCGCGACGGTCGCGCCTCGTTCAGCCTGATCTGGCCACAGTGCGTCGCGGAACCGCGTTGCTCGCGCGCGGTCCGATCGTCGTTGTCGCCGCAGGAGGTCCATCATGAAATTTCCCCGCATTCTCGCCACGCGTGGCGTGGTCATCGCGTGTCTGGTTCTGTCCTCGCTGTCGGCCCAGGCCGGCCCCGATGAAGACAAGCGCGCGCGCGACGCCGTGCGCGTGCTCGGCGAAATCATGCAAGCGCCGGACAAGCGCGTGCCCGACAAGCTGCTTGGCAAGGCCGAGGCGGTCGCGGTGATTCCCGACGTGGTCAAGGCCGGCTTCGTGGTCGGTGGTCGCCATGGCCGTGGCTTGATCTCGGTGCGCAGCGCCGACGGCACCTGGAGCAACCCGAGCTTCATCGAACTGACCGGCGGCAGCGTGGGTTTTCAGGCCGGCGTGCAATCGACCGACGTGGTGCTGGTGTTCCGCACGCGACGCGGCGTGGACTCGGTCGTCAACGGAAAATTCACGCTCGGCGCCGACGCGGCCGTGGCCGCGGGCCCGGTCGGTCGCAATGCCAACGCGTCGACGGATGCCCAGCTCAAGGCCGAGATCTACTCGTACTCGCGCTCGCGCGGCTTGTTCGCGGGCGTGGCGCTCGATGGCGCGGTGCTGTCAATCGATCACGACGCCAACGCCAAGGTCTACGGCGCCAATGTCACGCCGCGACGCGTGTTCGAAGGCGGCGTGGAAAACACGTCGAACGACGTCGTGACCTTCCGCGACGCGCTCGAGGAAAACACCGCGCGCTGACCCGTGCCATCCGGCCGACGGCGCCGTTCGCCCGGGTGCGTTATCCTGTGGGTCTGAATTGATGGACGGAGCACGAACATGGGCGGTTTCAGCATCTGGCATTGGGTCATCGTCCTGGTGGTGGTGATCCTGCTGTTCGGCACCAAGAAGTTGCCGGGCTTGGGCTCGGACGTGGGAAAGGCCATTCGTGGCTTCAAGAAAGCCATGCACGAGGACGAGGGCGACGCGCCCAAGCTCGAGGCCGATCCCAAGAACGAGTCGACCTCGCAGGCCTCGAACAAAGACCAGGTGCGTTAACCCGCCAAGGGGCGTGCCGTGTTCGACGTCAGTTTCGTCGAGTTGATGGTGATCGCGGTCGTGGCCCTGCTGGTGCTGGGCCCCGAGCGCCTGCCCGCGGCCGTGCGCACGGTCGGGGGCTTCGTGCGCAAGGCTCGCGCGAGCTGGAATTCCGTGCGCACCGAGTTCGAGCGCGAGTTGTCCGCCGACGAATTCCGCCGCTCCATGCGCAAGACCGCGCAGGACATCCGCTCCGCCGTCGAAGGCGAGACCGTGGCGCCGCCGTCGCCAGCGGCCGAGCGCGTCGCGCCCACGCCACCTCCTCGCGAAGCCGCGCGCGCGCCCCATGACTGAGCGCGACGAGACGTCCACGCCGCGGGCCGATGACGGCGGCGGCGAGCAGAGTTTCATCTCGCACTTGGTCGAGCTGCGTTCGCGCCTGCTGCGGTCGGTGGTGGCGATCGTGCTGGTGTTCGCGGCGCTGTTTCCGCTGTCGAATCGCCTCTACACGCTGCTCGCGCAGCCCTTGCTCTCGCGTCTTCCCGCGGGCACCAAGATGGTCGCGATCGACGTGGCCACGCCCTTCGTGACGCCGCTCAAGCTCACTTTCTTCGCGGCGATCTTTCTCGCCATGCCGTATCTGCTGTATCAGGCCTGGGCTTTCGTGGCGCCGGGTTTGTATCGTAACGAGCGTCGCCTGGCGGTGCCCTTGCTGGTGTCGGCGACCTTGCTGTTCTACATCGGCTCGGCGTTCGCCTACTTCGTGGTGCTGCCCCTGGTGTTTTCGTTCCTCACCGGCACCGTGCCCGAGGGTGTGTCAATGATGACCGACATCAGTCATTACCTGGATTTCATCCTGGTGATGTTCCTGGTGTTCGGGCTGTGCTTCGAGATTCCCGTGGCGACCGTCATTCTGGTGATGGTCGGTCTGGTGACGCCCGAAGGGCTCAAGCAGTCGCGGCCGTATGTGATCGTCGGCGCCTTCGTGGTGTCGGCGGTGGTGACGCCGCCGGATGCGTTGAGTCAGATCCTGCTCGCGGTGCCGATGTGCCTGCTGTTCGAGATCGGACTCATCGCCGCGCGCGCCCTGGTGCGCGACAAGCAGGCGGCCAGCGATTCCTGATCGCGGCGTTTGATCGCTGCAAATGAAAACGGCCGGGCATTGCCCGGCCGTTTTCGTATTGCGTCACGCGGAGGTCCGCGATCAGCCCATCGGCGGCGCCGGGGGCGGCATGTAACCGCTCGGGGCGGCGCTGTTATCGCCGAAAATGTCTCGGTACATGACGTACAGCAACGCGCCCTGCATCGCGTACACGAAGCAGCCGAACGCCAGCATGATCAAGATGCCGAGCAAGGGGATGATCGACAGCACGCCGACCACGAGACCGACGACGAACAGGATCACGCCCAGGATCAACAAGGGCACGATATTGGCCAGGGACGCGGCCAAGCTTTCCTTCATCGCGGTGAACGGCTCGACCTTGTCGAACATCACGCGCGGCACGGCGAACAGGATCAGCGCCAGGATCGCCAAGCTCACGCCCAGGATCAGCAGAAAGCCCAGCAGCGCCCCGCCGATGCCCGCGCCGGCACCCAGGCCGGAACCGCCCGACGCCGCGCTCAGCGCCGCGATCGCGCCGCCGATGAGCACGAACACCAGCACCGTCGACACGATCATGCCCGCGATGATCGGCAGGGACAGCATCAGCAGCGGTCCGATGCGGCCTTCTTCCTTGAAGCCCTGGAACAGCTGACCGATCTCGGCCTTGCGACCCTGACTCTCCTCGCGCGCCGCATAGGCCATGCCCGCCATCAGGGCCGGCAACACGATGATGGTGACCAGGTTGAGCACCGGAATGATCGCGCCAATGGCGACGATGAGCCCCATGACCAGGAACGCCGCGGGATTCTTCAGCACGATCCCGACCGCTTCCTTCAACCACTCGACGCCACGACCCGCATCGACTTTCTGAAAACTCATGTCTCCCTCCCATTAGAAAAAGGCGTCATCGCGACGCGCGCGCCAAGCATAGCGCGGCTCGGCGGGTGTCTGTCCATGTAACGGAAAAACGCTGGCGTCTACGACAAGCGCACGCTAGCGGCGCAGGCGTTCGATCGCGCGGCCGAGGCCTTCGAGGGTCAGGGGGTACATGCGCTCGCCCATCAGCTCGCGCAGGATGCCGATCGACGGCGTGTATTCCCAGGTCGACGGATCAACGGGGTTTAGCCAGACCGCGCGCGAATAGACCTCGAGCACGCGCTTGATCCAGACCGCGCCGGCCTCTTCGTTCCAGTGCTCGACGCTGCCGCCGGCCTGCAGGATCTCGTATGGGCTCATCGCGGCATCGCCGACGAAGATCACGCGATAGTCGGCCGGGTAGCGGTGCAGCACGTCGTGCGTGGCGGTCCACTCGCTCCAGCGCCGCGCGTTGTCCTTCCACACCCGCTCATACAAGCAATTGTGAAAGTAGAAATGCTCGAGGTGCTTGAACTCGGCGCGCGCGGCCGAGAACAGTTCCTCGCACTGACGCACGTGCTCGTCCATGGAGCCGCCGATGTCGAGAAACAGCAGCACCTTGACCGCATTGTGACGCTCGGGCCGAAAGCGCAGATCGAGATAGCCCGCGTTGCGCGCGGTGTCGCGGATGGTGCCTTCGAGATCAAGTTCCTCGGCCGCGCCCTCGCGCGCGAAGCGGCGCAGCTTGCGCAGCGCCAGCGCCAGATTGCGCGTGCCGAGTTCGACTTGATCGTCGAGATTGCGATAGTCGCGCCGCTCCCACACCTTCACCGCGCGGCCTTGACGGGATTGTCCGCCGATGCGCACGCCTTCCGGATTGAAACCGGCATTGCCGAACGGCGATGTGCCCGCCGTGCCGATCCAGCGCGAGCCGCCCTGATGTCGACCTTGTTGCTCGCGCAGACGCTCGGCGAGCGTGCGCATCAGCGCCTCCCAGCCGCCGAGTTCGGCGATGCGCGCCTTCTCCTCGTCGCTGAGCATCAGCTCCGCCTGTTGTCGCAGCCATTCTTGCGGGATCTCCGCCAAGAGGTCCGGCGCGAGACTCTCCACGCCCTGAAAGTACGCGGCGAACACGCGGTCGTAACGATCGAACTGGGTTTCGTCCTTGATCAGGCAGGCGCGCGCCAGAACGTGGAATTCATCCAGCGAGCCCCGCGCGAAACCCGCGCGCAACGCCGCCAGCAATTGCAAAAATTCCGTGATGCTGGGTTTGAGCCCCGCCGTGCGCAGTGCCAGCAAGAACCGAATGAGCACAAGAGCGAATTCCTGGGTGCGAAAACACGCGAGCTGCGGTATTGTGCCGCGCCCCATCGCGTTCGGCGATGGGTGCGCGCCGCGGCCTGCGTCCGCCGGCCTGCCTCCGATGCATTGACCCGTAGGTCCCCCGCTCCACCCCACATTCTTAGTCGAACATCTTTGGAGTTTGCGCGATGCGTGCTTTGCCAGTTCTCGCTCTGGGTTTTGCGCTAGTTTTGTCGGCCTGCGGCAAGCAGGAAGGCTCGGCCTCCTCGAACAATGGCACGACGCCGGCGGCCGATAACGGTCCGGTGATCTCCGGCACCGTGCTGTCGGACAAGCCCGCGGCCCTGGCGCCCACCGCCACGCTCAACGTGCGCCTGCTCGACGTGACCCGCGTCGATGGCGAACCGATGCTGATCGCCGAAAAGACCTTCCCGATCTCGGCCGTGCCGGCGGAATTCCAGTTGCCGTACACCAGCGCCGACATCAACTCCATTCGCAGCTACGCGCTCGAGGCCACCGTCATGGACGAAGGTCAGGTGCGCTATGCCACGATCAAGCGCGAAGGCGTGCTGACGCAGGGCAAGCCTTCGCGCGTGAACATTTCGATGGTCCAGGCGCTGGCCAAGGTCGAGAAGGATCCGATCGCCGAGTTCAAGGCCGAATACGCCGATTTCGAGCGCGGCCTGGGCGGCCTCAAGCGCTTCCAGGACAGCCGCATCGTCGGCCCCGAGGGCAATCAGGTCGCGATCGGTTGGGACGGTTTCGCCGATGATTCCGGCGTGCGCATGGTGCGTGAGCTGGTGAGCAATCCCGATGGCAGCCGCGTCAATCATCGCTTCGCCTTCCGTGACGGCAAGCTGTGGGTCGCCGTGAGCGAGGCTGGCGGCGCGACCGTGCAGCTCGGCTGGGACAAGGACGGCGCCCTGGTGATCAAGGAACGCAATGGCGCGGTCGACGAGACCGCGGCCGAGCAGGCCGACGCGCTGGCCGCCGCCGCCAAGGAAGCCTTCGACATCGCCTCCGCGCGCGTGCCGAAGTAATTCCGTTCGCGGCGCCACCGCGTCGCGCGAAAAAAAAAGCCGGGGAAACCCGGCTTTTTTTGTTTTCGCGATTGGCGCGTTCAGGTGCCGCGGCGCGCCATGAACGCGAGCTTCTCGAACAGCTGCACGTCGGCCTCGTTCTTGAGCAGCGCGCCGTACAGCGGCGGAATCGCCTTGCGCGCGTTGCGCTCGCGCAGGATCTCCAGCGGAATGTCCTCGGCGAGCAGGAGCTTGAGCCAGTCGAGCAGTTCCGAGGTCGTGGGCTTCTTCTTCAGCCCCGGCACGTCGCGCAGCGCGAAGAACGAGGTCAGGGCCTCCTGCACGAGTTCGCGCTTGATCCCGGGAAAATGCACGTCGACGATGCGTTGCAAGGTCTCGGCGTCGGGAAAGCGGATGTAGTGGAAGAAGCAGCGACGCAGAAACGCGTCGGGCAATTCCTTCTCGTTGTTCGAGGTGATGATCACGATCGGCCGATGCGTGGCGCGCACCGTGCGCTGGGTCTCGTAGACGTAGAAGTCCATGCGATCGAGTTCGCGCAACAGATCGTTGGGGAACTCGATGTCGGCCTTGTCGATCTCGTCGATCAGCAACACCGCGCGGCGCGGCGATTCGAACGCTTCCCACAACTTGCCCGGCACGATGTAGTTGGCGATGTCGTGAGCGCGCGATTCGCCCAGCTGCGCGTCGCGCAGACGCGCCACCGCGTCGTACTCGTAAAGCCCGTGCTGGGCCTTGGTCGTGGACTTGATGTGCCACTCGATCAAGGGCGTGTCGAGCGCGCGCGCGACTTCCTGCGCCAGCAGGGTCTTGCCCGTGCCCGGTTCGCCCTTGATCAGCAGCGGCCGTTCCAGGGTCACCGCGGCATTGACCGCGAGCGTGAGGTCATCGGTGGCGACGTAGCGATCGGTGCCTTCGAAGCGCATGACTCGATTCTCCCGGGAACGGTGGACGCGGCTCAGTTCTTGCGCGCGCGCGCGAACGCGTCGGCCAGGGCATTGTTGGCCGGCGCGGGCGCTTGTCGCGCCGGCGCGGCGCCAGGACGCGCACCGTCCCGACGCGGACCGCCCAGGTTCGGACGCGCGCCGGCGTTGCCCTCGCGCGCGCCGCCGCGCGCTTCGCCGGGCTGATCGTCCAGACGCATGGTCAGCGCGATGCGCTTGCGCGCGAGATCGACCTCGAGCACCTTGACCTTGACGATGTCGCCGGCCTTGACCACTTCGCGCGGATCCTTGACGAACTTGGTCGACAACGCCGACACATGCACCAGGCCATCCTGATGCACGCCGATGTCGACGAAGGCGCCGAACGCGGCGACATTGCTCACGCGGCCTTCGAGCACCATGCCGGGCTTGAGATCGCCGATGTCCTCGACGCCTTCGATGAAGCTTGGCGTGACGAACTCGGGGCGCGGATCGCGGCCGGGCTTTTCGAGCTCGCGCAGGATGTCGCGCACGGTCGGCAGGCCGAACTTCTCGTCGGTGAATTCGTTGGGATTGAGCGCGCGCAGGAAACTGGCGTCGCCGATCAATTGCTTCACCTCGCGCGTGGAGCGCGAGACGATGCGCTCGACCACCGGATAGGCTTCGGGATGGACCGAGGACGCATCGAGCGGATTGTCGCCGCCGACGATGCGCAAGAAGCCCGCGGCCTGCTCGAACGCCTTGTCGCCCAGGCGCGGCACCTTGAGCAGATCGCGTCGCGTCTTGAACGCGCCGTTCGCATCGCGATGCTTGACGATGTTCTCGGCCACGCTCGATGACAGGCCCGCGACCCGCGCCAGCAGCGCGGCGGACGCCGTGTTGGCGTCGACGCCGACCGCGTTCACGCAGTCCTCGACGCGCGCGTCGAGCGCGCGCGCCAGCTTCACCTGATTGACGTCGTGCTGATACTGACCAACGCCGATCGACTTGGGATCGATCTTCACGAGTTCGGCGAGCGGATCCTGCAGGCGTCGCGCGATCGAGACCGCGCCGCGCAAACTCACGTCGAGCTGCGGGAATTCCTTCGCGGCCTGCTCCGACGCCGAGTACACCGAGGCGCCCGCTTCGCTCACCACCATCTTGGCGAGCTTCAATTCCGGATGACGCTTGATCAGTTCGCCGACCAAGCGCTCGGTTTCGCGCGAGGCCGTGCCATTGCCGATCGCGACCAGATTGACTTGGAACTTCGCGCACGCGGCGGCGAGTTGCGCGATCGACGCGTCCCACTGGTTCTGCGGCACGTGCGGAAAGATGGTGTGGGTGATCAGCAGCTTGCCGGTGTCGTCGACGATGGCGACCTTGACGCCCGTGCGCAGACCCGGATCGAGGCCCATCACGACCTTCGGGCCCGCGGGCGCGGCGAGCAAGAGATCCTTCAAGTTATCGCCGAACACGCGAATCGCTTCGTTCTCGGCGTTCTCGCGCGCCTGACCGAACAGATCGAGCGTGAGATGCAGATGGAGCTTCGCGCGCCAGGTCAATCGACAGGTATCGCTAAGCCACGCATCGGCGGCGCGACCGCGCGCCTCGATGCCAAAGCGATGCGCGACGCGACCCTCGCAATACGCGTGACCGGCGACCACGACCGGATCGGGCGCGTCGGGCGTGGCCACGGCCGCGGGCGTGCCGTGCACGGGCTCGAGTTCCAGATCGACGATGCCCTCGTTGCGCGCGCGGAACAGCGCCAGCAAGCGATGCGAAGGGATGGTGTTGACCGGTTCGGCGTGATCGAAATAGTCGCGATACTTCGCGCCTTCGTTTTCCTTGCCGGCGATTACGCGCGCGTGCACGCGGCCATGCGTCCACACCCAGTCGCGCAGTTCGCCCAGCAGTTCGGAGTTCTCGGCGAAACGCTCCATCAGGATGGCGCGCGCGCCGTCGAGCGCGGCCTTCACGTCGGCCACGCCCTTGCCGGCGTCGACATAGGTCGCGGCGGCTTGATCGGGCGTCAGGGTCGGATCGCCGAGCAGCGCGTCGGCCAGCGGCTCGAGGCCCGCTTCGCGCGCGATCTGCGCCTTGGTGCGGCGCTTGGGCTTGTAGGGCAGGTAGAGGTCTTCCAGGCGCGCCTTGCTGTCGGCCTCGAGGATCTGCGCGTGCAGCTCATCGCTGAGCTTGCCTTGCTCGCGGATGCTGTCGAGGATGGTCGCGCGCCGATCCTCGAGTTCGCGCAGGTACACCAGGCGTTCCTCGAGCAAGCGCAGTTGCGTGTCGTCGAGGCCGCCCGTGGCCTCTTTGCGATAGCGCGCGATGAAGGGCACGGTGGCGCCCCCGTCGAGCAGTTCGATGGCGGCGATGACCTGCGCCGATTTGGCGCCAATGTCGGTGGCAATGCGTTGTTCGATCGAGAGCATGAGCAATGATGTCGCGCCCGGCGGGCGTTGGGTGGACGGGAATGGAGCGAAGCGGAGGATTCTAGCGAACTTGCGCTAGGCCACGTCGCGCGCGTGGTGGCGGCGCAGATACACCAGCAGCAGCGATACCGCCGCCGGCGTGACACCCGGCACGCGCGCGGCCTGACCAATGGTGGTCGGACGCGCGCGTTCGAGTTTCTGCACGATCTCGGCCGACAGGCCGGAGATGCCGCGATAGGAGAACGCCTCGGGGATGGCGAGTTCCTCGTGACGGCGATTGCGTTCGATCTCGTCGCGTTGACGTTCGAGATAGCCCGCGTATTTGATCTGCACCTCGACCTGCTCGGCCACGGCGCGATCGTCGACGCGCGGTTGCAGGCTCGGCACGCTCAGCAAGCGCTGGTAGTCGAGTTCGGGACGACGCAGCAGATCGAGTGCGCTGGTCTCGCGCGCGAGCTCGATGCCGAGCGTGTCGGCGATCTCGCGGCCGAGCGCGTTGCCGGGCGCGGCCCAGATCGCGCCCAGGCGCGCGCGTTCGCGTTCGATCGCCTCGCGCTTGCGCGCGAAGGCATCCCAGCGATGCGTGTTGACCAAGCCCAACGCGCGGCCGGTTTCGGTCAGGCGCAGATCGGCATTGTCCTCGCGCAGATGCAGGCGATATTCGGCGCGCGAGGTGAACATGCGGTAGGGCTCGGTGGTGCCGTGCGTGATCAAATCATCGATCAGCACGCCGATATAGGCCTCGTCGCGACGAGGCGTCCATGATGCTTCGCCCGCGACCGAACGCGCGGCGTTGAGGCCAGCGATCAAGCCTTGCGCCGCGGCTTCCTCGTAACCCGTCGTGCCGTTGATCTGACCGGCGAAGAACAAGCCGGCGATGGCGCGTGTTTCCAAACTGGGCCGTAGGCCGCGCGGATCGAAGTAGTCGTACTCGATGGCATAGCCCGGGCGCGTGATGTGCGCGCGCTCGAAGCCGCGGATCGATCGCACCAGAGCCACCTGCGCATCGAACGGCAGCGAGGTCGAGATGCCGTTGGGATAGATCTCGTGCGTGTCCAGGCCTTCGGGTTCGATGAAAATCTGATGCGAGGTCTTGTCGGCGAAGCGCACCACCTTGTCCTCGATCGAGGGGCAGTAGCGCGGGCCCACGCCTTCGATCTTGCCCGTGTACAGCGGCGAGCGATCGAGCGCGCCGCGAATGATCTCGTGCGTGCGCTCGCTGGTGTGGGTGATGTGGCAGGGCACTTGCCGTGGATGATCGGCGACCTTGCCCAGGAACGAGAACACCGGCGCGGGGTCGTCGCCCGGCTGCGCCTCGAGATCGCTGAAATCGATCGTGCGGCCATCGATGCGCGGCGGCGTGCCGGTCTTGAGGCGATCGGCGCCCAGCGGCAATTCGCGCAAGCGCTCGGCGAGTTTCAGCGCGGGCTGATCGCCCGCGCGACCGCCGCGATAGTTGGCGAAGCCAATATGGATCAAGCCCGCCAAGAACGTTCCCGCGGTCAACACCACCGCGCGCGCGCGGACTTGCAGGCCCATCTGCGTGACCACGCCGACCACGCGTTCGCCGTCGAGGATCAAGTCATCGACGCCTTGCTGGAACACCTGCAAGTTGGGCTGTTGCTCGACGGCCTGGCGAATGGCGGCCTTGTACAGCGTTCGATCCGCCTGACAACGTGTCGCGCGCACGGCGGGGCCTTTCGAGGCATTGAGCGTGCGCCATTGAATGCCGGCGCGATCCGCGGCCCAGGCCATGACGCCACCGAGCGCATCGATCTCGCGCACCAGATGACCCTTGCCGATGCCCCCGATCGCGGGATTGCAGCTCATCTGACCCACGGTTTCGACGTTGTGGGTCAGCAGCAAGGTGCGCGCGCCCGCGCGCGCCGCGGCCAGCGCGGCCTCGGTGCCGGCGTGACCGCCACCCACCACCACCACATCGAAGACTTGGTCGAGCATCTCGCCGGTTCCGGGCGTCGAATCGGGCCCGCATTCTAGCGCCAAGCGCTGGCATGCTTCGTGCTAACTCCCCGGCGCACCGATCCAAGCCACGCCCGCGCGCGGCGCGGCGGGCAGCGCAGGGGCTGCCACGGCGTTGGATCGGGAAGCGTAGGAGTTTTCGGGCTTAGGGAAGAGAGGCTGGCGCCCGGCGGTCTTTGAGGAACAGGGGGAATCCTTGAGGACCGTGTGCCGGGCGCCAGTAGACCGAAATTCATCAGGCGCATACCGCGCCAACTGCCGACGAAGCTTGCCCCTCCCATCGCGACGGTTCCGTGATGGCCGCCACAATATGCGCCGAGCCCGGCGCGAATTGACCTGATCCGACTCATTCCGCCGTCAAAAAGTGACGCAGCGGGTCAGTCTGAGACGGGGTTCATGCTAGCAGTGTGGCCTGGTTCACGCTTGCCGACTGGTTGGCACGCCGAATGCTTTGTCGTCGATGTCGAGGCAGAGCGACGACAAAACAGAGGAACCCCACATGGCCGCCATGACTTCGGTCTTCCCCACCGACCCAGTTCATCTCCGTCATGACCTTCTGATTGAAATCGGTCGAATCGACATGGCCCTGGATGAAGTGCGCACCCGCGCGCAGTCCGGCCAGCCGGATCTCGTCAGCACGTTGGAAAAGCGTCGTGCAGCGCTCAACGATGCCCTGGTGCGATTGACGGCGTAGCTCGTGCGTCAAGACGCGATCGGTCCCTCCCCCGCTCGCGTTTCAAAGGTGTCATCCCCAGGGGTGCCGGTCGCGTGGATCCGGCACCCTTTTTTTTGCCCGACGGTTTCGTCCTGGCGTCGTTGATCGATCGCCGCGATCATCGCGCGCGTCGATGCCGACGCGCTTTTCGAGGTCAATGTTCCAACGCGCGTGGCGCTGGCTTTCAGTCTTCCTGACGGTCGCGACTGCGTTCCATGCGTTCGACTTGACCACGCGAGCCGCCGTCATGATCGCGACCACCGCCGCGGTCGAATCCACCGCGATCGAAGCTGCGCGGTTCGGGCTCGGAACGCTGCGGCTCGTAGCTGCGCTGCGGTTCGGGGCGCGGTTGTTCGTAGCGGGGTTGCTCGTAACGCGGCTGCTCGTAGCGCGGCTGTTCCTGGCGCGGCTGCTCGAAGGTGCGCTGCGGCGCGCGGTCATAGCCACCGCCGCCATCGTTGCCGCGCGACCAACCGCCTCGGCTCTCGGCCGACGAGCGCGTGGACCAGTCGCGGGTCTGCGCGCGCTCCTGCGGCGGCGGCGAATCCGAATTCGATTCGAAACGTCGCGTGCGTTCCTGCATGCGCTCGTAGCGATCCTGATCGCGCGGCGGGCTGGCGTTGTCGTTCGACCAAGTCTGCGTCGGCGTGGCGCTGCCCAAGGGGCGGCGAAGCGGCGGCGCGGCGCCGAGGTTCTCGGAGCCTTCGCGACGACGATTGGAATAGTCGCGCGCGGGTTGTTCGCGCGAGACGCTCGGGTCGTAACGCATGCCCGGCTGAGCGCCGCGATCGACGGTGCGATCGACCGTGCCGCCATCGCCGTAGTCGCGGGCGCGGTCATAGGGGCGACCGTAGTTCTCGCGCACGACCGGGCGTGACTCGCCTTGCGTCTGCGGCAAGCGACCCTGGCGCACGCCTTGGCCGTACGAGGTGTTCGACGGACGACCACCACCGATCGTGGGATCGGCGCCACTCACGGGTTCGCGATAGCCGTCGGCGTAGTAGCCGCCCTGGCGTCGACGTTGATCGGCCTCGCGCGGCAAGTAATCGCGCGAGTTCGTGCGATCGAGGCCATCGCGATGCGCCATGCGCTCGGCTTCGTTGCGCGCGCTGCCATAGCGCGCGCCGCCGTGCGAGGGTCGACGCCAATCGGCGCCGCCGTAGGAATCGCGATCGCCGTGATGACGATGACGATCGTTGTAGTAGTAACCGTAGTAGCCGCCGTAGTAACCACCCCAGCCGTAGCCACCCCAGTCGTAGTAGTTGTCCCACCAGCTGTAGCGGTAGGGCGCGTACGCGAAGGTGTACGGACGGTGATAGTGACGGGAGTAGTACGAGGTGTAGCGGTAGTTCGGGTAGTACGTCACGCCGTAGTAGAAGCCCGGCTGGTACCACGGATCGTAGTAGACCGAATACACGGGATAGAGCACGGTGGAGTAGTACGGCCACCACGAGTCATCGTCGTAGTACGACGACGTGTAGCCGCCGCTGGGCTCGTACTCGCTGTAGTAGTAGTCGCCGCGCGCGCCATCATCGGCGTAGTAGTACGAATCGGGATACGTGACGCAGCCGGCGAGCAGCGCGCTCATCGCGCCGATACCGAGAATCCTCAAGCCCCGCGACGACATGACGGCATCCACCCTGTGCATGAAATGTCGGCATGATACTGGTCTTGAAGCAGTGAATTCGTGCTGAACCTTTCCGGCTACAATCGCGGCGTTCAACGGGAGTCGTCGTGGCGCTGCACCAATCCTCGGGACGTTGGCGGCTGGGTTTGGCCCTGGCCCTGACCACGGCGGCGCTGTGGTCGACCTTGCCGCTGGCCTTGAAGGTGACGCTCGAGCGTGTCGACGCCTTGACGCTGACCTGGGCTCGCTTCGCCTTCGCCGCCATCGTCACCGGCGTCTGGTTGATCGCGCGCGGGCAAGTGCGCGTCTATCGCGACTTGAACGGCCGCGGCTGGGGCTTATTGGCTCTCGCCGCGATCATGCTGATCGGCAATTACCTGCTGTACCTGCTCGGCCTGCAGTTCACCACGCCGGCGAACGCGCAGCTGCTCATTCAGCTCGCGCCCTTGCTGATGGCCTTGGGCGGCATCTGGGTGTTTCGCGAGCGCTTCAATGCCTGGCAATGGTTGGGTCTCGCGGTGATCGCGGTGGGCCTGGGGCTGTTCTTTTCCGACCAGCTGCGCAAGCCCTTGCCGCCGGGCACGCGGTATCTGCTCGGTGCCTCGTGCATCGTCATCGCCGCCGCCGTGTGGGCGGTGTACGCGCTGGCGCAGAAGCAATTGCTCGCGCGCATGAGCTCCACCCAGGTCATGGGCGTCATCTACTGGGTGGCGAGCGTGGTGCTGTTGCCGGCGGCGCATCCGCTGAAGCTGCTCGAACTGGATTGGCTGCACGGCCTGTTGCTGGCGTACTGCGCGATCAACACGCTCGGCGCTTACGGCGCCTTCGCCGAAGCCTTGGCGCATTGGGAAGCCTCGCGCGTGTCGACGGTGCTGGCGCTCACGCCCTTGCTCACCGTCGGTTGCGTGGCGATCGCGCATGCGCTCGCGCCGAACTACATCCGCGCCGAACAGATCGCGTGGGCCGGCTGGCTGGGCGCGGGCATGGTGGTGGCGGGCTCGGCGTTGTCGAGCCTGATGCGCACCGCGCCCGCGGCGGCGCGCGTCGACTAGGCCAGCGCGCGCGCGACGATTTCGCTCACGTCGCGCGACAACCCCGGTTTGTCCGCCAAGCCCTGCAGGGCCGCGCGCATCAGCGCGCCGCGCGCCGGTTCCACGCGTCGCCAGGCGTTGAACGCCGCGACCAATCGCGCCGCCGTCTGCGGATTGAGCTCATCGACGCGCGACACGGCCTCGGCCATGAAGCGATAGCCCGCGCCATCGGGCGCATGAAAGGCGATGCGATTGGCGCGACCGAAGGCATCGAACAACGAGCGCACCTTGTTCGGATTGCGCCAGTTGAAGGCCTCGTGCGCGAGCAGACCACGCACGCGCTCGAGCGTGTCGGCATGCGGACTCGACGCCTGCAAGGCCAGCCACTTGTTCACCGCCAGCGGATCGTTGGCGAAGCGCGCGTGATACTGCGCCAAGGCCTCGCTGGCGCCGTCGAGGCGCTCGTGCACCAGGCGCGTGAGCGCGCTCAGGCGATCGGTCATGTTGCGCGCGCGCGCGAATTGCGTGCGCGCCAGTTCGGCGTGCCCGTTCGCGTCACCGGCGAGCAGCAGCGACAGGCAGGTGTTCTTGAGTCGTCGTCGCGCCGCGGCGCGACCGTCGCGCGCGGTGCCGTCGTCTTGCGCCAGCAACGCGTAGCGGTCGCGCAGCACGCCGCCGAGTTCGCGACCCAACCGCGCCGCCACGCGCCGACGCGCATAGTGCAAGCGATACGGATCGTCCACGCGCAGACGATCGGCGAGATAGGCCTCTTCCGGCAGCAGCAAGCATTCGGCCACGAAGGCCGGATCGAGTGTCGCGTCGCCCAGCAGCACGCGCGCCGCATCGAGCAGATCGCGCGGAACGGCGCTGGCCTCGGTGACTTCATCGGCGATCGCGGCGATGGCCAGCGATTGCACCGCCTGCCAGCGATTGAACGGGTCGTGGTCGTGGCGCGCCAGGAACGCGAGCTCCGCGTTGCCATGGCCTTGCTGCAACTCGACGGGCGCGGAGAATTCCTGCAGCAAGGACGCGATCGGCTTCGCGCGAATGTCCTCGAACACGAGATCGCCTTGCTCCTCGCGCAGCACGAAGACGCGTTGTGTCCGCGCGCTCTCGGCTTCACCGGACAGACGCAAGGGCAGGGCTGAACCGTCGGGCCCGTAGAGCATCATCCGCACGGGAATTGGCACCGGTCGCTTGTCGCTCTGACCCGGCGTCGGCGGCGTGCGCTGGCGCCAGCGCAGCGTGAAGCGATGGTTCGTTGCGTCGTAGTCTTCGTTGACTTCGAGGCGGGGCGTGCCGGCCTGCTCGTACCAACGCGCGTAGGGGTCGAGATCGACGCCATTGGCCTCGGCCAGCGCGCGCCGGAAATCGTCGCAAGTCACCGCCTGTCCGTCATGACGCGCGAAGTAGAGATCCGTGCCGCGCCGAAAACGTTCCGCGCCCAGCGTCGTGTGCAGCATGCGCACGATCTCCGCGCCTTTTTCGTACACGGTCGCGGTGTAGAAATTGTTGATCTCGACATAGCTGTCGGGCCGCACGGGATGCGCGAACGGGCCCGCGTCCTCGGCGAACTGCACCGCGCGCAACTGGCGCACGTCGTCGATGCGCTTGACCGCGGCCGAACCCATGTCGGCGCTGAAGCACTGATCGCGAAACACCGTCAGCCCTTCCTTGAGCGACAGTTGAAACCAATCGCGACAGGTCACGCGATTGCCAGTCCAGTTATGAAAATACTCGTGCGCGACCACGGCCTCGACATGGCCGAAGTCATCGTCGGTGGCGGTGTCGCCATCGGCCACGATGTACTTGGCGTTGAAGATGTTCAGACCCTTGTTCTCCATCGCGCCCATGTTGAAGTCGTGGGTGGCGACGATGTTGTACACGTCGAGGTCATAGGCGCGGCCATAGACCTCTTCGTCCCAACGCATGGCGCGCTTGAGGCTGTCCATGGCATGCGCGCAGCGATCAATCGCATCGGCCTCCGCGTAGATGCGCAGCGTCACGTCGCGGCCTTCGCTGGTGCGGAAGCGGTCCTCGATGTGCTCGAGCCGGCCCGCGACCAGGGCGAACAGATAACAAGGCTTGGGATGCGGGTCGTCCCACACCGCGAAGTGGCGACCGTCGGGCAATTCGCCGCGCGCGCCGGGATTGCCATTGCCCAGCAGCACCGGAAAGCGCGCGCGATCGGCCACCAGTTCGACGCGAAAGCGCGTCATCACGTCGGGGCGATCAGGAAAGAAGGTGATGTGGCGAAAGCCTTCGGCCTCGCACTGCGTGACCAGGAACTCGCCCGAGCGATACAGGCCTTCGAGCGCGGTGTTGGCCTCGGGCCGCAGACGCACGCGCGTGCGTAGGCGCGCGGTGTCGGCGTCAATGTCGAGTGAAAGACCGCGCGCGTCGAGCTGATACTCGTCCGCGCCCAGTTCGCGATCGTCGAGCGCGATCGACAGCAGTTCCAGATCCTCGCCATCCAGGCGCAGGCGACGTTCGGCCTGCGCGGGATCGCGGCGCAGGCGCAGTTCGGCGGTCACTTCGGTGAGCTCGAAACCCAGATCGAAACGCAGATCGACGTGATCGACCAGCCAGGCCGGCGGACGGTATTCGGAAAGACGGACAGGCGTGCTGGCCAAGGCGCGAAACCTCGAGATTCCCGGGACTCTTCGAGGCTATCATGGGCATCCCCATGACCCTATCCAAGTGCCCCGCATGAGTTCGATCGTCGCGCCCGGACCCGAGGACATCGCCGCCGCCGCGCGCCGCATCGCGCCCTTGGCCGTGCGAACGCCCGTGCTGGTCAACGAGGCGCTGGACGCCGAGCTCGGCGCGCGTCTGTACTTCAAGACCGAGTGTTTGCAGCGCGGTGGCGCGTTCAAGTTCCGCGGCGCGTGCAACGCGGTGTTCTCGCTGCCCGACGAGGTCGCGCGTCGCGGCATCGTCACGCAGAGCTCGGGCAATCACGGCACGGCCATCGCCATCGCCGCGCGCCTGCGCGGCGTGCCGTCCTACGTCGTGGTGCCGCGCAACGCGCCGGCGATCAAGCTCGCGCAGATCCGCGACAACGGCGCCAACGTGATCCTGTGCGATCCCTCGATGGCCGCGCGCGACGCCGAATGCGCGCGCGTGCTGGCCGAGACCGGCGGCGAGCTGATCCACCCTTACCACGACGCGCGCGTGATCGCGGGCCAAGGCACGGCCACGCGCGAGCTGCTCGAGGACGTGCCCGACCTCGACATCGTCATGGCGCCCGTCTCCGGCGGCGGCCTGCTCTCGGGCATGGCCATCGCCGCGCACGCGGTGAGGCCCGATCTGCGCGTGCTCGGTGGCGAGCCCGAACAGGCGCGCGATGCCTTCGAGTCGCTGCGTCAGGATCGTCGCATCACCGACATGACGCCCGACACCATCGCCGATGGCCTGCGCGCCTATCTGGGTCCGACCAATTTCGAGATCCTGCGCGCGCATCGCGTCGAGGTCGTGCTGGCCAGCGAACGCGCCATCATCGACACCACGCGGCGGCTGTGGGATCGCCTCAAGCTGGTGATCGAACCTTCCAGCGCCGTGCCGGTGGCCGCGCTGATGGCCACGCGCGAACGCTGGCAAGGGCTTCGCATCGGCGTCATTCTCAGCGGCGGCAATGTCGATCTCGACCGCCTGCCGTGGCAATAGCATTCCAGAAACGCAGAGGTAGACCATGATCATCGACGGGTTGCGCACTTCCGATCGGGCCACGACCACGGTGCTGGCGTACTACAAGGCCTTCAATGCCGGCGATTGGGAAGGCATGTTGTCGCACGTCACCGACCAGGTCGCGCACGATATCAATCAAGGCGGACGCGAGATCGGTCGCGACGCCTTTCGCGCCTTCCTCGCGCGCATGAATCGCAGCTACCGCGAAGAGCTTCGCGACATCGTGGTCATGGCCTCGGCCGACGGCGCGCATGTGGCGGCGGAATACGTCGTGCACGGCACCTATCTCGCCACCGACGAAGGCCTGCCGCCCGCGACCGGTCAGACCTACGCGCTGCCCGGCGGCGCCTTCTTCGACATCGTCGACGGCAAGATCGCGCGCGTGACCAACTACTACAACCTGCAGGATTGGTTGCGCCAAGTCGGCGCGTGAGTCGAGCCGCGTGATGCGACGCGCGCGCTCGGCGCGCGTCGTCGCGCTAGCTCTTGGGTTCGCGACGCACGCGCGAACCGCGCAGGGCTTCGACCGAAAACGTCGCGATCTCGCCGCCACCGCGGCGCATCGGTTGTCCCGGCGGCGGCGCGAAGGCCATGCCGTAGATCACTTCGTACGTGGCCGGCAGGCGATCGTCGACGCGAAAGTTCTCGTAAGCCTGCAGCACGCGCGCGAAGCGCGCGCGACCCGTGAGCCCGCGCGCCCGCGCCATCGCTGCGTTATGCGCGCCAATCGTCTTGAGTTCGCGCATCAGGGTCTTGGCATCGCGATAAGTCAGCACGAAGTGCTCGCGATCGACCACCGGGTCGCGAAAGCCCGCGCGCATCAGGCCATCGCCGAGCGCGGCGATGTCCGCGAAGCGATTGACATGCGGCGTGTCATCGGCCGCGCTCCAGGCCGAGCGCAATTCGTGCAGGGTGTCGGGGCCGAAGGTCGAGAACAGCAGCACGCCGCCCGGTCGCAGCACGCGTCGACATTCGTCGAAGACGGCGTCGAGATCCTCGCACCATTGCAGGCAAAGGTTGGAAAAGATCACGTCCACGCGCGCGTCGGCGATTGGCAGGGCCTGGGCATCGGCGCAGACCGCGTGCAGCGGGCGCCAGAAGCTCGAGCGACGCCGCGTTTGTCTCAGCATCGGCAAGGCCAGATCCATGGCGATGACTTGCGCGCCGCGCCAGCGCTTCTTGATCGCGGCGCTGGCCTTGCCGGTGCCGGCGCCGATGTCGAGCACGCGTTCGGGCGTTGGTGGCGCGTAGACCAGACGTTCGAGCAACTGCGCTTCGACTTCGTGCTGCAGCACGGCCGTGGCTTCGTAACGCTCGGCCGCTTGACTGAAGGCGCGGCGCACGGCGGCGCGGTCGAGGGTGCGGATCATGTTCGTATCTCTCGTAGCCAAGCGTCGATCGCGGCCACAACGCGATCGGGGTGACCGATGAAAGGAGCGTGGCCGCCGCCAGCGATGACCTCGTAGCGACCGCGCGCCCGTTCCGCGCCCCAGGCCATGGCTTGCGCGGGAATCAAACGATCGCGCGCGCCGGCCAGCCACAGACTCGGGCACGTCAGGCGCGGCAGTTCGTCGCGCAGATCGGTGTCGGCGAGAATGCGCAGGCCGTCCTCGAGCACGTGCAGCGCGGGCTCGCCATGCGCGAACACTTGCGCGCGCAGTTCGCGCAGATCGGCGCGCGCGCAATCGCTGCCGTGGCATTCCAGCGCGAGGAAGCGATCGAGCGTGCCGCGATAGTCGCGTTCGAGGTCCGCGCCGAATTGCTCGAACACCGTGTGCGGCACGCCATGCGGCCAGTCCTCGCCGATGACGAAACGCGGACTCGCCGCGATCAGGCACAGGCCGCGCACCTGCTCGGGGCGTTCGAGCGCGGCTTCCAGGCAAACCAATCCGCCTAGCGACCACCCGAGCCAAATCGCTGGCGGCGTGTGCTGAGCGATGCGACGCGCGATCGCGCCGAGTTCCAGCGGACCTTCGCGTTCCTCGCTGCGGCCGTGGCCGGGCAGATCGACCACGTGCACGGTGAAGCGTTCGCGCAACCACGGCATGAGCGCGGCGAAGATGCCGCCATGCATGGCCCAGCCGTGGATCATCACCAGGTCGGGGCCCTGGCCTTCGCGGTGCAGATACATCGATCAGCTCGCGGCCAACGCGCGTTCGCGCAACTCGTCGATCGCGGCGATGGCGTCGTTCGCGCGCGCGACCGGCACCAGCACGTGATCGTGATGAAAGCCCGCCAGCACGTTCGCGGCGATGCCACGGCCGGCCAACGCGCCCGCGACCGCGTGCGTCAGGCCCACGGCGGCCAGCGCCGAATGCACTTGCAAGGTGAGCCATGCGGCTTCGAAGTCGAAGCTCAAACCCGCGGCGAGCGCTTCTTCGCGCGTGATCACGATGGTCATGCCTTCCGCCTCGCGCACGGTCGCGCGCGGCGAGAACTCGGCCACGCGCGCCGGCGCCACGCTAGCGAGCACGAACACGCCGGGCTCGCGGCGCGCGCTGAGCGTGGCGAGCAGGCGTTCGAGGCGATGTTCCGCGGGCATGATGCAGGTCCTTGTGCGCGCGCGCGAGCGCGTCGAGCAGCTGTTCGAGATCGGATTCGCGATGCAGGGCCGACAGACTCACGCGCAGCCGCGCGCCGCCTTCGGGCACGGTCGGAGGACGGATCGCGGGCACGTGAAAGCCCTCGGCCTCGAGCGCGCGTGAAAGATTCAAGGCCATCGCGCTGTCGCCGACGAGCACGGGTTGGATCGCGGTGGGCGAATCGGCGAGCGTCAGGCCGCGCGCTTGCGCGCCGTGACGAAAATGACGGATCAGCACGCGCAGTTTGTCGCGACGCCAATCCTCGTGACGCGCGATGTCCACGGCCACGCGCGCGGCATCGGCGATCGCCATTGGCATGGCGGTGGTGAACACGTGCGCGCGCGCGAATTGCACCAGGCCCTCGATCAAGGCGCGCGAACCCGCGATGAAGGCGCCAAAGCACCCCAAGGCCTTGCCAAGCGTGGCCATGTAGATCGGCACTTCACGCTCGCCGAGCCCGGCCGCGACCGTCGAACCCCGCCCTTGCGGACCGGCCACGCCCAGCCCATGCGCGTCATCGACCATGAAGGCCGCGCCTTCCTCTTTCGCCAGCTTCGCCAGCGCGGCCAGCGGCGCCAGATCGCCGTCCATGCTGAACACGCCGTCGGTGGCGAGCAGAGCGCCGGCGTCGGGCAGGGCGCGCAATTGACGGCGCGCGCTGTCGACATCGTTGTGCACATAGCGCTTGAGCGCGCAGCCGGCCAGGCGCGCGCCATCGAGCAAGGACGCGTGATTGAGTTTGTCCTGCACGCACACATCGTCGGCTTCAAGCAGGGCCGCGATCACGCCGAGATTGGCCATGTAGCCGGTCGAGAACAACAAGGCCGCGGGTCGACCCGTCCACTCCGCGAGCGCGAGTTCAAGCGCCTCGTGCGAGCGGCGATGACCGCCGAGCAGATGCGCGGCGCTCGCGCCCACGCCGTGACGGCGCGCGCTCAACGTCAGCGCATCGCGCAGGGCCGGATGCGCGGCCAGGCCTAGATAATCATTGCTCGCGAACGACATCAGGCGCTTGCCCTCGACGATCAGCCAAGGGCCGTCGACGTAGTCGATCGTGCGCAGCTGGCGCAGCAAAGCCCGTTCCGCGCGCTCGGCTTGCGCGCGGGCCAGGCGTTCGATCAGCGCCGGACGCGGCATGGTTGGCCTCGCGCGCGGCTCAGGCCGCGGCGGGATCGCGTCGCCCGCACTCGATGATGTCGGCGTGCACCGTGCGCTCTTCGAGCGTGACTTGGAGCGCGCGCAGGCCGAGCGTGGCGAACAGCGCGCGATCGCGCTCGGTCTCGGGATTGGCCGTGGTCAGCAGCTTTTCGCCGTAGAAGATCGAATTCGCGCCGGCCAGGAAGCACAGCGCCTGGGTCTCGTCGCTCATGTCTTCGCGGCCGGCCGACAGACGCACCATCGACGCCGGCATCATGATGCGCGCCACCGCGATGGTGCGCACGAATTCGAGCGGCGCCAGGCGCTCGGTGCCGGCCAAGGGCGTGCCCTTGACCTGCACGAGCATGTTGATCGGCACGCTTTCGGGATGTTCGGGCAGATTGGCCAGCGCCACCAGCAGGCCCGCGCGATCACGACGACCTTCGCCCATGCCGACGATGCCGCCGCAGCAGGTCTTCATGCCGGCGGCGCGCACGGCGTCGAGCGTGCGCAGGCGATCGTCGAATTCGCGCGTGGAGATGATCTCGCCGTAGAACTCGGGCGAGGTGTCGATGTTGTGGTTGTAGTAGTCGAGCCCGGCCTCGGCCAGCGCGCGCGCCTGCGCGGGCGTGAGCATGCCGAGCGTCGCGCAAGTTTCCATGCCGAGCGCGCGCACTTCGCGCACCATGGCCGCGACTTCGGCGAGATCCTTGTCCTTGGGCGAACGCCATGCGGCGCCCATGCAGAACCGCGTCGCGCCATTGGCCTTGGCCACCATCGCTTTCTCGCGCACGGCGTCGACGCTCATCAGGCGCTCGGCCTTGAGGCCCGTGTCGTAGCGCGCGCTTTGCGGGCAGTAAGCGCAATCCTCGGGGCAGGCGCCGGTCTTGATCGACAGCAAGGTCGAGACCTGCACCGCGTTCGGATCGTGATGCGCGCGATGCACTTGCGCGGCGCGAAACAGCAGATCGTTGAACGGCAGATCGAACAGCGCGAGCGCTTCGTCCACTTGCCAGTCGTGACGCGGGGCGGCTGCGGGCATGGTGACTCTCCGGAGTTGGCGCGCGCGCCGAATGCTGACGAGCCGACGCGCGCTTTGCCCACGGCGGGGCGTTGCGAGGCCCGCTAGTGTCCTTGCGTGGATCAAGGCCTGTCAACTCGATATGTGCCCGCCGGTTGACGGCTTCTGGCGCGCCTGGCTGGGGCGCGTCTTGCCCACGGCCTGCCTCGTCTGCGGCGCGCGCGAAGCTGGCGCGCGCGATCTGTGCGCGGGTTGCTGGCGCGATCTGCCGCGCAACACGCGCTGCTGCGCGCGCTGTGCCTTGCCCCTGGTCGATGACGCGCGTTGGTGTGGTCGATGCCTTCGACGCGCGCCGCCGTGGTCGGCGTTGATCGCGCCATGCCGCTACGCGTTCCCCATCGACTCGCTGATCCTGCGCATGAAGTTCGGCGCGGATCTCGCCGCCGCGCGCGTGCTCGGTGGCTTGCTGGCCGATGCGGTGGTCTCGCGCGCGGCGCCCGATGTCATCGTGCCCGTGCCGCTGGGCGAAGCGCGGTGGCGCGAGCGAGGCTTCAATCAGGCGTTCGAACTGGCGCGTGAAGTGGCGTCGCGACTGCGTCGCGAGGCGCGTGTCGAAGGGCTCGCGCGCGTTCGCGCGACCGCCGCGCAGGCGGGCCTCGATGCGCGCGCGCGTCGTCGCAACGTGCGTGGCGCGTTCGTCGCGCGCGCGGAGGTTCGTGGCCTTCGCGTGGCCGTGATCGACGATGTCGTGACCACCGGCGCCACCGTGGCCGAATGCGCGCGAGCCCTGCGCGCGGCCGGCGCGCGCGACGTCGTAGTCTGGGCCGCGGCGCGCGCGCCGATGCCGCGCTGATCAGCTGGCCGCTGGCGTCAGCGCGTAATGCGCGGCAAGCCCCGCGAACAGCGCGAGCCCCACGTAGTGATTGTGGCGAAACGCGCGAAAGCAGCTCTCGCGATCGCGCTTGCGCGCCACCCACAGTTCATAAGCGAGCAAACCCGCCGCCACGCCGAAGCCCGCCCAATACCACACGCCCAGTTGCGCGCGCGAACCGACCAAGGCCATCGCCAGCAGAAAACTCGCGTCGATCACGCCGATCGCGACCAGATCCATGTCGCCGAACAAGATCGCGGTCGACTTGGCGCCGGCGCGCAGATCGTCCTCGCGATCGACCATGGCGTAAAAAGTGTCATACGCGGTCGACCACAAGATATTGGCGGTGAACGCGAGCCACGCGATCTGCGGCGGCCACGCATCGGTGACGGCGGTGAAGGCCATCGGAATCGACATGCCGAACGCCGCGCCCAGCCACAGCTGCGGCACATAGGTGTGGCGCTTGAGAAACGGATAGATCACCGCCAGCAGCGCGGCCGCGCCAGCGAGATACACCGTCTTGAGATTGGTCAACAACACCAGGCCGAGCGCGATCAGCAGCAACACCGCGAACACCGCCAGCGCCTCGCGCGGACTCACGCGTCCGGCGGCGAGCGGGCGCTCGCGCGTGCGTTGCACTTGCGCGTCGAGTTTGCGATCGGCGTAGTCGTTGATCGCGCAGCCAGCCGAGCGCATCACGATCACGCCCAGCGTGAAAATGATCCACGTGCCGATCGGCGGCACGCCGCCGGCCGCCAGCCACAGGCCCCAATACGTGGGCCACAGCAGCAGCAACCAGCCGATCGGTTTGTCCTGACGCGTGAGGAACGCGTACTCGCGCAACCGATCGTAGGCGCGTGGCGACAACCAGCTGAGCCACGCGGGCGGCGTGGGCAATGCGGGTTCGCGCGTGGCCGGTCGCGCCGGTGCCGCGCGCGGCGTCGGTGTCGCCGCGGGCGGGCGTCGCGCGGTCGGCGCGGGCGGGGTGCCTGGTCGCGCGCGTGGCGGCGGGTTCGGCGGTGTGCGCGAGGTCATGCGGCGATTGTGACGCTCGCCGCGTCCGCCGTCACCGCTTCACGCGTTCAACCGGTCAAAACATCCACGGCGATGCGCCAGTCCTGGCCATCCCAGCGCCACACGCGCACATAGACCTTGGGCGCCTTGGCATCGCCGCCCCAGCCCGAGGTCGCGGCCAGATCGCCCGCGGCCGATAGGCGAATGAAGGCCAGATCCATTGGCGGCAACACGCTCGGCGCCGGTGCCTTGGCCTTGCCGACCACGGGCTGGGTGGCATCGCGCAGGCTCAAGACGTCGTCGGTGAGCAGCTCGCGCCAGCGCGCCACGCCTTCGGTCGTGGTCAAGGCGCGCGCGAGGTCGCGATCGACGAACAACAGCGACTGCTGGCGCGCCGCCGATGTCGCCGTGCTCAACGCGCCGCGCGTGGCGCCCGTCTGCGCGGCATTGGCGCCGCGCGCGCGCAGCGGCACATCGACGTCGACCACGTCATGTTCGATGCCATGATCGAGCACGTTGTAGAACCGACCATCGACCCCGCGCTGCCAGATTGAAAAGAAGTGACCCGACGCGGGCGGCGCATCGGCCGGCGCGTCGTCCGCGCGCAATTGCCACGGACCGGCCGTGTAGCCGAACTCGCCGCTCGCCGCGATCTCGGCGAACTCCGGCGCCCAGGCGAGTTTGAACTTCGCCGGCGGCCGCGCCGCGTACCACGCGCGTCCGGGCACGGGCAGCGGTCGATAGACCAGGGCATCGGCGCCCAGGTGTTCGACGAAGGCGGCGGTCACGCCGTTCTTCGCGGCATCCGCGGCGAAATCGCGCTCGGCCTTGACCATGGCTTCGAGATCACCCGCGCGCGCCGGCGCGGCCAACACCAACAACAACGACACGATCAGGCTGCGCATGGGTCCTCCTGTGGGACCCGCATCTTGGAACCGCGCGCGTGGCCGCGCCAACGGTTGGCGCGCAAGCGCGCAGCAAGCGCAAAGCGCGGGAGCGGCACGCGCAGTTTTTGTCGCGCGCGAGCCGGTTCGCGCGCGAATTTGTCGTCGTGGTCGCGTGAAATTCGTGCCGCGCTCGCGACATGCCCGGCGCCAGGCCTGCGATTTCTCGCGCCCGGCGCGATTTTGCAGTGCAGCGTGACATGTGACGCGTTTTTGACAACGCTGTCACCTCCGCGAATTCCGGGGCGGGGCATTCGCCTGGGACGCCACACAATCGGGACGGGAGCCAGCGATGGAAGGGGTAGTGCGACAACAGGCTTTGGCGCGGCAACTCGCGCTGCGCGCGTTCGGCGTCGGTCTCCTCGCGGCGGCCTTGCCGCTGTCGAGTCACGCGCAGACCACGCCGGCCGATGGCGCGAACAGCGTCGCGCATCCCGAGCTCTGGCCGCAAGGGCATTCGCCGGTGCCGATGGACGACACCATCGAGCGTCGCGTGCGCGAGCTGATGGCGACCATGACCGTCGAGGAAAAAGTCGCGCAGACCGTGCAGGCTGACATCGACTCGATCACGCCCGCCGAACTCAAGCAATATCGCCTGGGCTCGATTCTCGCCGGTGGCAGTTCCGATCCCGACAAGAAGAAAGACGCGCCGCCCGCCGCGTGGCTGGCGCTCGCCGATGCGTTCTATCGCGCGTCGATGGACACGAGTCAGGGCCGCAAGGCCATTCCCGTGATCTTCGGCATCGACGCCGTGCACGGCCACAACAACGTGGTCGGGGCGACGCTGTTCCCGCACAACATCGGTCTAGGCGCCACGCGCGATCCCGAGCTGATGCGCCAAATCGCCGAGATCACCGCGACCGAATTGCGCGTGACCGGCATGGAATGGACCTTCGCGCCCACCGTCACCGTGCCGCGCGATGACCGTTGGGGCCGCGCTTACGAAGGCTTTTCGGAAAATCCCGAAGTGGTCGGCAGCTATGCCACCGCGCTCGTGGAAGGGTTTCAAGGCAAGGCCGGCACGCCGCAGTTTCTCGATGGCCATCACGTGCTGGCCACGGCCAAGCACTATCTTGCCGACGGCGGCACCTTGAACGGCAAGGATCAGGGCGACGCGCCGATCAGCGAAACCGAACTACGCGACATCCATGGCGCCGGCTACTTCCCCGCGATCAACGCCGGCGTGCAGGCGGTGATGCCCTCGTATTCGAGCTGGAACGGCCAGAAGATGAGCGGCAATCGCTCGCTGCTGGTCGATGTGCTGCGCGGTCGCCTGGGCTTCGAAGGCTTCACCGTCAGCGACTGGAACGCGCACGGGCAATTGCCCGGCTGCACCAACACCGATTGCACGGCCGCGTTCAACGCCGGCATCGACATGATGATGACGCCCGCGTCCTGGCGCGATTACTACACCAGCATGGTGCGTCACGTGCGCGCCGGTCGCGTGTCGATGGCGCGCCTCGATGAAGCGGTCGCGCGCATTCTGCGCGCCAAGTTCCGCCTGGGTCTGTTCGATGTCGGCGCGCCGTCGCAGCGTCCGCTCGGTGGTCAGTTCGAACTGCTGGCCAAGCCCGAGCATCGCGCCGTCGCGCGTCGCGCCGTGCGCGAGTCGCTGGTGTTGATCAAGAACAATGGTGGCGTGCTGCCGATTGATCCGCGCCAGCACGTGCTGGTCGCTGGCGATGGCGCCGACAACATCGGCAAGCAGGCCGGCGGTTGGACGCTCGACTGGCAAGGTGTCGACAACAACCCCGCGTATTTCCCGCGCGCGCAATCGATCTGGGCCGGCCTGCGCGAACAGATACTCGCCGCGGGCGGGACCGCGACCTTGTCGGTCGACGGCAGCTTCACCACCAAGCCCGATGTCGCCATCGTGGTCTTCGGCGAAGAGCCCTACGCGGAATTCCGCGGCGATCTGGCCAATCTCGCCTACAAGCCCGGCGACGAGCGCGATCTGAACTTGCTCAAGCAACTGCGCGCGAGCGGCGTGCCGGTGGTCGCGGTGTTCCTCAGCGGTCGGCCGCTGTGGGTCAATCGCGAGATCAATGCCTCGAATGCCTTCGTCGCCGCGTGGTTGCCCGGTTCCGAAGGCGGAGGCGTCGCCGATGTGCTGCTGCGCAAGGCCGATGGCGCGATCCAGAATGATTTCCACGGCAAGCTGTCGTTCTCGTGGCCGCGCACGCCGGGCCAAGCGCCGCAGAACGTGGGCGCGCCGAACTACGATCCCTTGTTCGCCTTCGGCTATGGCTTGGACTACACGCAAGCGCAAGAACTCGCGGCGCTGCCGGAGGCGTCCGACATCGACACGGGACAGGCGCCGAGCGGCGTGTATTTCGATCGCGGCGTGGCCAGCAAGGGCTGGCGCGTGGAACTGATCGGCGCCGATGGCGCGCGCAGCACGCTGACCACCACGCCGGCCTCGACCGCCGACAAGGCGCTGCGCGTCAGCGCCATCGACTATCGCGCGCAGGAAGACGCGCGCCGCTTCATCTGGGCCGGCGGTCGCGCCGCGGGCGTGGCGATCACGCGCGACGACGAGATCGATCTCGGCCGCGAGACCAATGGCGACGTCTCGCTGGTGCTGACCCTGCGCGTGAATCACCTCGACAAGAAGCCGGTGATGCTGCGTCTCGACTGCGGTCGCGATTGCGGGGGCGCCGTGGCCATCGACGGTTTGCTCAGCGCCGATCAGCAGTGGCGCACGCTGTCGGTGCCGCTCAATTGTTTCCGCGCGGCTGGCGCGGTGATGGCGCGAGTGACCACGCCCGCGCGCATCGACACCACGGGCAAGTTGGACATGGCGATCTCGCGTGTGGCGCTGGGCACCAGCGCCGATCGCGCGCTCGACTGTCGCAAGTAACGGGGCAAGCAATGGGGATCGTTCGCGGCGCGAACGATTGCAGGCACACGAAGGGAGAACGGGTCCATCACACGGGGCGTTCGCGCGGAAATGACAGCGTTATCGATCATCGCGTGAATTGCCCACGGAACGCGCCAAGAGCGGCGACGCGTTTCGCAAGGAAGACCTCGGGAGTCCACCGCCGCGGCATGGGGAGTGCTCATGAAAATGCTTGGCAGCAAGTGCAAATGGGCGATAGCCGTGATGTTGCTGACGCTTGGCGTCGGCGGCACCAGCTTCGCGCAGGACACGGCATCGACCGATGCCGACGACAGCAAGGACGAACCCACGTCCAAGACCGAAAAGCCCAAGGAAGGCAACGCCGGCGCGCTCGAGACCGTGGTGGTCACGCTCGAACGTCGCGAGCAGGATCTGCAGAAATACGCCGGCACCGCGCAGGCGTTCTCGCAAGATGACCTGCGTGGCTTGGGCATCAACAACGAACTGCGCAACCTGCAGGTCGCCGTGCCCGGTCTGTCGATCGCCAATCAGGAAGGCAATGTCGAAATCTTCATCCGCGGCGTCGGCTCGGCCAACAACACCGAGCTCGGCGATCCCGGCGCGGCCCCGCATTTGAACGGCAACTATATTCCGCGTCCGCGCGGCCTGGGCACGATGTTCTATGACCTCGAGCGCGTGGAAATCAACAAGGGTCCGCAAGGCACCCTGCGCGGTCGCAATGCCTTGGCCGGCACGCTCAACATCGTCACCAAGCGTCCGGTGATCGGTGAGTTCGGTGGCTACATCCAGGGCGAACTCGCCAATCGCGATTCGTCCGGGGCCGAGGGCGCGGTCAATATTCCGCTCGGCGATTTCTCGGCCTTCCGCTTCTCCGGTTACTCGATCGACAAGGGCACCTCGTTCAACAACGCCGGCGCCGACAAGAACCTCACGCCCGCGGGCGTGCAGGACGAGTTCGCCGGTCGCGTATCGTTCCTGAGCAATCCCAACGATCAGCTGAGCCTGTTCTTCATGGCCGACTACGGTCACGAAGGCGGCACGGGCTATCCCGGCGCCAACATCTATTCCGCCGCGCGCGCGGGCTACGAACCGGAAGACCTCGATCTGCGCGACGTCATCTATCGCGGCTGGCAGGGCGAGCTCGACAGCACCGTCTGGGGCGCGCAGGCCAACATCGGCTACGACTTCGGCGCGGCGCGACTGGAGTACAACGGCTCTTATCGCGACGTCGACTTCGAACAAACCAACGCCGAGAGCGACGGCATCCTGTGGCCTGGTCGCGACGTGAGTCCGCAAGGCGAGGACTACGACGTCTATAGCAATGTGTTCTGGCAGACGCGCTCGCAGGCGACCACGCACGAACTGCGTCTGTCCTCGCCCGATGATTCGCGCGTGCTGTGGACGGTTGGCGGCTTCTACTTCCACGAGGATCAGCAGGTCGGCTTCTTCTCGCTCGCCGACAAGGGTTATTGCTGCTACTCGGGCACCGAGTTCACCATGCCCGACGTCGAGGGCGAGTCCTGGGCGGTGTTCGCCGACGGCACGATCAACATCACCGACGATTTCCGCTTGAAGGGTGGCTTGCGCTACACCGACGAGTCGAAGTCGCGCGAAGGCATTGGCGGCAACTGGGCCCTGGTGCTCGGTGGCGCCGATGGCGCCTGCTGCTTCGGCACGCGTCTGGGCACGCCGGGCTTCGTGCCGGCCTTGCTCGATCGTCCGAGCTTCGACGTGCGCAACCTGCACACGACCGCGGAACTGGCGCGATTCCTGTTGCAGGGCGCGTTGAACTTCGGCACGCGCGACACCTTGCCCGGTCAGCTCGCCGGCATTCTCGACGGCACCGCGCCCAACGGCACCTGCGTTGTGCGTCCCGACACCAACAACGGTTTCGTGACCTGTCCCGCCAATGGCCAGCATTCCTTCATCTCGCTGACCATTCCTTCCGTGCAGATCGGCGAGAGCAGCTTTAACTACACCGACTGGCGCTTCGGCGGCGAGTACGACCTGACCGATCGCAACATGATCTACGGCACGATCTCCACGGGTCACAAGGCCGGTGGCTTCAACGACACCTTCGATCCGGAAGTGATTCCCGAGACCTACCGTCCCGAGAAGCTGACCGTGCTGGAACTCGGTTCCAAGAACGAGTTCGACTTCAACGGCTATCCGGCGACTTTCAACGTCAGCGGCTTCTACTACGACTACGAGGATCAGGTCTTCCAGGATCTGACCGTGATCGCCATCGACGCCCAGGGCAATGCCTCGGGTTACTCGCTGGTCAATCGCAATGTCGGTAAGTCCAAGCTCTGGGGTCTGGAAGCCGAAAGCTCGCTGTTGTTCGATCATGGCTTCACGCTGGATCTCAACGCCCTGTTGCTCGACACCGAGATCACCGAGGGCTTGGTCGCCGACGTGCGCAGTCAGAACTTCGGCGCAGGTGGTATTACGTCGACCATCGATCTGTCGGGCAATGAGCTGCCGCTGTCGTCGCGCTTCACCTTCAACACGCGCTTGCAGCAAGTGATCGAACTCAACACCGGTACCTTCGATTGGCAGGCGCTGGCTTCGTATCGCTCGGCCTATTACCTGACGCAGTACAACAACCGCGACGTGGTCTTCGTCAGCGACACGGCCGGCACGGTCGATCGCGTCGAGGATGCGTTCACGGCCGGTTTCCCGGATCGTCAGGAAGCGCGCTGGCAGATCAATCTCGGCGCGGGTTACACCGGCGAGAGCGGCAACTGGCGTCTGGAAGGCTGGGTGTCGAACCTGCTCGACAAAGATGCCTCGCAGAAGGCCCTGGTCGGCTCGGGCATCGACGTGCGGTTCTTGAACGACGCGCGCGCTTACGGCATCCGCCTGCGCGCGTACTTCTGAGCATGTGGCCGCGATGGCGACATCGCGGCCAGTCTTCAGGGACGCCCTGAACATCGGGTGGGCGAGCGCGAAAGCCTCGCCCACCCGATCGTTCTTCGGCGTCTAGGCGGATGACGGCAATTGGCGTATACCGGCGCGATGCGCGTCGCGCGATGCGCGCGCGTCGGGGATGTGGGTCTGGTCTAGGGAGGTGGATGTGAGACTGTCGATGCTCGACCTGGCGATCGTGATCGCCTATCTGATTGGCATATTCGTACTCGCGCAGTGGGTGTCGCGCGAGAAGGCCGGGCACCAGAAGGACGCCAAGGATTACTTCCTCGCGGGCAAGACCTTGCCGTGGTGGGCGATCGGCGCTTCGTTGATCGCGGCCAATATTTCGGCCGAGCAGATCATCGGCATGTCGGGCTCGGGCTATGCGATTGGCCTCGCGATCGCCTCGTACGAATGGATGGCGGCGCTGACCTTGCTGATCGTCGGAAAGTTCTTTCTGCCGGTGTTCCTGCGCAATGGCATCTACACGATGCCGCAGTTTCTCGAGGAACGTTACGGTCCGCGCATCCGCACCTTGATGGCGGTGTTCTGGCTGGGCTTGTACGTCTTCGTCAATCTCACGTCGATCCTGTGGCTGGGATCGATCGCCGTGACTCAGGTCACGGGCATGGATCAGTTGCTGGCCCTGGCGCTGCTGGGTGGCTTCGCGCTGCTGTATCAGCTCTACGGTGGCTTGAAGGCGGTGGCGCTGACCGACATCGTGCAGGTGTCGCTGCTGATTCTCGGTGGTCTGCTGATCGTGGGCCTGACGCTCGGCCGCATCGGCGGCGAGGGTGGCATCGTCGCGGGCTTTCAGACCTTGTGGGCGACCAAGGCCGATCACTTCCACATGATCCTGTCGCGCGATCATCCGTTCTACAAGGATCTGCCGGGACTGTCGGTGTTGCTCGGCGGCATGTGGATCATGAATGTCAGCTACTGGGGCTTCAATCAGTACATCATCCAGCGCGCGCTCGCGGCCAAGGACATCGGCGAGGCGCAGAAGGGCGTGGTCTTCGCCGCCTTCCTGAAGTTGCTGATGCCGGTGATCGTGGTGCTGCCGGGCATCGCCGCGGTAATGCTGGCGCCGGGGCTGGAGAAGCCCGATCAGGCGTATCCGAAGATGATGGAGTTGCTGCCGCCGGGCATTCTGGGCCTGGTGTTCGCGGCGCTGATCGCGGCGATCGTGGCGTCGCTGGCCTCGAAGATCAATTCGGTCTCGACCATTTTCACGCTGGATTTTTACGCCAAGCGCGCGGACAAGCCGAGCGAAGCGCATCTGGTGCGCGTGGGCCGCATCGCCGCGGCCGTGGCCATCGTCCTGGCCGTCGCCACGGCCAAGCCCTTGCTGGGCAGCTTCGATCAAGGCTTTCAGTACATCCAGGAATACACGGGCTTCTTCACGCCCGGCATCGTCGTGATCTTCGTGCTGGGCCTGTTCTGGAAGCGCGCCAACGAGGCTGGCGCGTTGAGCGCGGCCGTGGGTTCGTTCGCGCTGTCGATCGTGCTCAAGCTGGCGTGGCCGAGTCTGCCGTTCATGGATCGCGTGGGGTTGGTGTTCCTGCTCGCGCTGGCCCTGGCCGCCGGTGTGTCGATGCTCAAGCCCGCCGATGGCAAGAGCAATCTGATCCGCACCGACGACGTGAGCTATCGCACCACGCCCGCGTTCAATGTCGGCGCGATCGGCGTGATCGCGATCCTGATCGGTCGACATGCATGCCGACCCGCCCGATTCTCCTAAGCTACGACCCTCAAGCCGCGATCGCGCGCAGATAGCGCTCGAACGAGGCATCGATCGCCGCGCGTCCACCGCCGAGAATATTGCGGCCCCACGTGTAACCGTACACGTCGTCGAATTCGTAGCCGCGCAACAGCTCGCGCATGTGGCGCACGTCGGCCGGCTTCATCGGAATGTAGTTGGGATAGCTGTACATGAAGGTCACGTGCCGACGGTCGAACACGACTTGCAGCGCGTCGCCAGGAAACAGCGCGCCGCCCGCACGCGGGCCCGCGCGCCAATGCAGCGCGGTATTGCCGGGAAAGTGACCGCCACAGCGCAGTAGGGTCACGTCGTTCGACAGCCGCAGCACATCGCCCGACCAGAACTCGATGCGTGGCGAAGGTCGCTGCACCCAAGCGCGATCGGCCTCGTGCAGCAGAATCGGCACGCCGCCGAGCGCCTCGCTCCAATCGACCATGGCCGTGTAGAAGTGCGGGTGCGAGATGGCGATGCGCGACACGCCGCCACGCCTCTTCAACTCGGCCACGGCTTCATCGGTCACCAGGCTCACGCACTCCCACAGGATGTTGCCTGCGTCGGTGGGCAGCCACAGCGCGCGCTGATTGATGGCGTAGTCGGGCACGAGGCCGATGCCGAGCACGCCGGCGTCGTCTTCGAGGCGCAGGCGATAGCGCGTGCTCAGCATTTCGCGCGAAGTCCAGCGCTGGCCCTGCCAGCCGACGTACTGACGCTCGTCCTCGCAGATCGGGCAATGGCTGGGCGCGGTGTCGCTCGGCGCGAACTGGGTACCGCAGGTCTCGCAGATGGGGCAGTGCATGATTACCTCGACGCGGGGGCTGGGAACGCGTCCAAGGTAACGCCATACTGGCCCCATTCGGGCGCCAGTATCGGGAGATCGCATGGAGCCAGTCTTTCCCTTCGATCTGCATCTGCCGCGCGCCGGCGAGGGCCAGATCACGCGTGAATTGCATCGGCAATTGCGCGCCGCCATCGTCGACGGCCGCTTGCCGGCGGGCGCGGCCTTGCCGGCCTCGCGCCGCGCGGCGCAAGCGCTCGGCGTGGGTCGCAACACCGTGGTCGGCGCCTACGATCAGCTGATCGCCGAAGGCTATGTGCTGCCACGCCCGGGCGCCCGCGCGCGCGTGGCCGATGTCGCGGCGCGGCGTGGACGCGTGTCCGCGCGGCACGCCGATCGCGTCGACGATCCGCGCATCCAGCCGTTCTGGCGCGAACCCTTGCCGCGCGCCGCGCAAGGCGCGCCGCCGCGCGGCTTCCGATTGGGCGTGCCCGAGCACGCGCGCTTTCCGCACGAGGCTTGGCGAAGGCTGAGCGCGCGCGCCTTGCGCGACTTCGCGCGACGACCCTTCACTTACGGCGCGCCCGAGGGCTTGCCGGAACTGCGCGAGGCCATCGTGCGTCACGTGGCCTTCGCCCGCGCCGTCGCCTGCACCGCCGACGACGTGGTGGTGACCTCGGGCGCGCAGCAGGCCTTCGATCTGCTCGCGCGCGTGCTCGTGCAACCGGGGCGCACCAAGGTGGCGGTCGAGGATCCGGGCTATCCGCCGCTGCGCGCGGTGTTTCGCGCCGCGGGCGCGCAACTGGTGCCGGTGCCGGTCGACGACGAGGGCATCGTCGTCGAGCGGATTCCGATCGACGCGCGCGTGATCTATGTCACGCCCTCGCATCAGTATCCGCTGGGCATGCCGCTGTCGCTGGCGCGGCGGCGCGCGCTGCTCGACTTCGCCCGCGCGCGTGGCGCGGTGATCATCGAGGACGACTACGACGGCGAGTTCCGCTACACCGCGCGCCCGCTCGACGCGCTGCAGACGCTCGATCGCGACGGCTGCGTGTGCTACGTCGGCACGTTCTCCAAGAGTCTGTTCCCATCACTGCGCCAGGGCTTCGTGGTGGCGCCGTCGTGGGCGCGCGCGGCCCTGCTCACCGCCAAGAACTGCGCCGACTCGCACGGCGAGGCCATCACCCAGGCCACGCTCGCGGCCTTCATCGCGCAGGGCCATCTGGCCAGTCACGTGCGCCGCATGCAAGCGATCTACGCGCGGCGACGTGAAGTGCTGGTCGCCGCGATCGATCAACAGCTTTCGCCCTGGCTGACGGTGATCGACAACATCGCGGGCCTGTCGCTCGCCGCGCGCTGGCGGCGAACGCGAGGCATCGCGCCGTGGACGCGCTTGGCGCAGACGCATCTGCCGGGCGTGGCCACCAGCGCGTCGATGAGCCTGGGCGAAGATCGCGAGCCCGCGTTGATCCTGGGCTATGGCGCGATCGACGCGGAAGCGATGGCCGCGCCGATCGCGAACTTGCGCGCGGCCCTGCGCGCGTGAAGTGACGCGAGGTCGAGCGACCTCGCGTCGTTTGGCGTGCTTACTCCGGGATATTGCCCCAGACGCCAGTCAACGGAATATCCGTGCTGGGCGAGGCGCCGACGGTTTCGAAGCCGTCGACGAATAGGGCCGAGGGATCCGGCGGCTGATAGCCGAACGTGCTATTCGGCGCCAGATCGTCAAGCGAGTGCTTGATGTAGAACGTCGCGTTCGACGGCCGAAATACCGCGATGCCGCTGGTGGCGATGTGCGTCCAGTCGCCGGTCAACGGGACGTCGCCCGACTGGCCGAGCAGGAAGTTGCCGCTCTCGCTGGCCGTGCCGACGATGTTGGCGTTGGTCACGTGAAAGCGTCCATCGCTGGGACGGAACACGCCCGCGCTCATCGTGCCATCGCGATCCCAATCGCCCACCACGCCGATGTCGCCGGCTTGCGCGAACGTCACCGCGTAGTCGGCCGCGCCGGCCGCGAGCTTGTTCTTAAAATAGTGCGTGCCATTCGAAGCGCGGAAGCAACCGATGCCATCGATGCCGTCGCCGTCCCAATCGCCCACCAGGGGCTTGTCGCCGCTGGTGCAGAAGGCGAACTGATAGTCCGGCTGCGCCACCGACAGACTGACCCAGCGATCCCACAGATAAAACGTGCTGGTGCTGGCGCGGAAAAACCCCGGCGAGTCGATGCCATCGCCATTCCAGTCGCCGACCAGGGGCACATCGCCCGCCGCCGCGTCGGGCACTTGCGCGGCGATGTCGGCCGGGCCCGTGGTCAGCGTCTGACGCAACAAGAAGGTCTTGATGCCGGGACGATAGACGCCGATCGAGTCGCTCTTGCCCACCACCGAAGTCACGCGCGACACCGTTCCGCCGCTGGTCGTGCCCACCCACATCTGATTGTTCGCGCGGTTAAAGGCCAGGCCATTGGGCGTGCTCGGGACCGGCGTGTTGCCGAGATACGTGCCATTGTCGTTGTACTGCACGATGCGCGAATTGCCGCCGTCGGCGCAGTAGAGATTGCCGCGCTGGTCGGTGTCCAGGCCGCGTGGATTCGACAGCATGCCCGTGCCCGAGGTCGAATCCGCGATCACTTTGACGAAGTCGCCGAACACCGAGAATTCCTGGATGCGATTGCCGAAGTACTCGGCCACGTAGACCTTCTGTCGATTGCGATCAACCGTGATGCCGGCCGGGTTGGTGAACTGGCCATTGCCCGTGCCACTCATGCCCCACTTGCGCACATAAGTGCCGGAGAGCGAGAACTTCTGCACGCGCGCGTTCAACTCATCGGTGACGTAAAGCCAGCTGCCGTCGGTGGTGATGTCGGCCGGGCCGCTGAACTGCCCGTCGCCCGAACCCAACGATCCCCATTGCGTGACGTAAACGCCGCTCGCGTTGAACTTCTGGATGCGGCTGTTGTTTCGATCGACCACGTAGATGTTGTCCTGATCGTCGATCGTGATGCCGTATGGGCCATCGAGCTGGCCATTGCCCGTGCCCGGCGAACCGATGTTGCCGATGAAGGCGCCGAAGCGGTCGTACTTGCTGATCTTGTCTTCCTGAAAGCTCGTCACATAGACGTTCTGCTGGCTGTCGAAGGCGATCTGGCCATTGAAAGAGCCCGCGCCCGAGATCGTCTGTGGCGAATCATGCGCGATCGGCTGAGTGCTGCGCTTGAACAGCTGCACGCGCTGCGTGCCCGTGCCGGCGTCGACCACGGCCAGGCCACCCGCTCCCAGGAAAGGTTCGCTGACTTGCGGCGCGATCGCCGCCAGCCCGCGAACATTGGCGAAATAGCCCTCGGTGCCCGCGGCCAGCAGGCCGTAGTAGTAAGCGACATAGCTGCCGCGAGAATCGTAGGCATAGATATCGCCCGGCGACGACGTCACCCACACCAGATTGGCGTTGTCGACGGTCAAGCCCAATGGCGTGTTCAGACCCGTGCCGATATGGCGCACGAAGGTGCCATTGGCGCGAAACTTTTCCACGCGGTTGTTGCCCGAGTCGGCCGCGTAGATATTGCCTTGGCGATCGACCGCCAGCACGAAGGGATTGTTCAACTGCCCGTCGCCCGCGCCCGGCCCGCTGAACTGCGACACGAACACGCCGGCCGTGGTGAAAGTCTGGATGCGATCGTTGCCAATGTCCGACACGTACAGCAGACCATTGGTCGGGTTGAACACTAGGCCCGAGGGCGAGAACAACTGCCCCGCGCCCGAGCCGCCCACGCCGAACTGACTCACATACGCGCCAGTCGAGCGATTGAAACGCTGCACGCGGTTGTTGTTGAAGTCGGCGACATAGAGATCATTGCCGACCGCCGCGACCTGCTCGGGGCCATTGAACTGGCCCGCGCCCGAGCCCGAGCCCGTACCGATGTTGCGCACGAAGTTCAGGACGCCCGCGCTCAACTGATACATCCTCACCGCGTTCGCGGTCACGTCGGAGACGAAGATGTTGTCGGCATCCGCCGTGACCTGAAACGGAAACGTGAAGCCCGAGCCGATACCGGTGGATTCGAGATGCAAGCTGCGATAACCCGAACTCGCATACGGCGGCCCACCGAGCGGCTCGGGCGGCACCGGCAGGGCCTGCGTCGGCGTCGCCAGAGAAACATCAGGCAAGGGCAGACCACGCGCGTCGGGATCCTGCGCCAACGCCGCGCCCGCGGCGAGGTAGGCGCAACACAGAGAAACGGCGCGCCACTGCCAACGAGAACTCGAGCCGAACATACAACCCCCTTTGTCGGAGACGAAATTGATCAAGCCACGAGCGGCCCACCGCCGCATGGCCCAATAGACGCGAATTCGCGGGAAAACTGGCCAGCGCGTTTTCCTTGATTCCAGAAGTACGAATATACGCCTCGGTCAAGGCGCCGTTCATGAACTCGGACAAACGGAATCGCGCGATGACAGCGCTGCTGCGCGAGTCGAGAGTGCGAATGACTCTCGGTCTTCGCGCGCAGTGATCATCGCTCGCGTGGCGATTCGCGCGTGGCCCGTGGCAGCGACACACTCGCGCGACGCCAGGAAGTTAAGCGATGGTGAAAGGCAGCCGAGAACCGGTCATGCGCGAGACCGCGGTCGCTAGCAACCGCAGGGTCAACACGATGGATCGCCGCGGGACGCGGCGAGTGCATGGGCACCGCGATGGCGGAACCATCGCGGTCTTGCCGCTCACCGCCCCGGCGCCGGCCCCGTCGACTGACGCAATTGCAGGGCGTAGGGCATCTGCACCATCTCGCCGTTGGCGGGGTCCTTGATCGCGCGCAGCAGTTGTTCGGCGGCGACGCGGCCCATGTCGCGGCTGGGCTGGCGGACGGTGGTGAGACACGGCCAGATCTGGCGCGACATCGGCGTGTCGTCGAAGCCGAACACCGACAGATCGCGCGGCACCGACAGACCGATCTCGGCGGCGGCGCTGATCACGCCGGCGGCCATGTCGTCGTTGGCGGCGAAGATCGCCGTGGGGCGTTCGCGCAGGGCCAGCAGTTTCTTGCCGGCGGCCACGCCGGAGTCGAACGAGAACGAGCCCTGCACCACGAGTTCGGGATCGTAGGCGATGCCCGCGGCGGTCAGGCCATCGCGATAACCGTCCTGACGCCATTGCGCCGCGCCATGCGAGAGATGACCGACGATGTGCGCGATGCGTCGATGCCCGAGCGAGACGATGTGCGCCATCATGTCGCGCACGGCCTGTCGCTCGTCGAGAAACGTGCCGACGCGGCCATTGCCGGTCTTGGGTGAAATCGATGCGTACTTCACGCCCAATTCGTCGAGCTTGGCCAGCACGCCGGCATCGTCGGTGATCGGCGGCGTGAGAATCAGGCCATCGGGCCGATAGTGCGAGATCAGTTCCTCGACCGGGGCCACGTGGTCGACGTTCTCCGACACCAGGGGCCGCAACATCATTGAATAATGATGCGCCTCGCAGGCATCGAGGACGCCCGTGAGGATTTCCATCAAGTAATTCGACGACGGGTTGTCGTAGAGCAGGGCGACGAGATACGAGCGATTGCCCGCCAGACTGCGCGCGGAAGGGTGCGGTTTGTAATTGAGCTGCTTGACCGCGGCTTCGACGCGCTGACGCGTGTCCTCGCGCACGTTGGGCTCGTGATTGAGCACGCGCGAGACCGTTTTCATCGAGACGCCGGCGGCTTGCGCCACGTCCTCGATGCGTACCCTGGCATTCATCATCGGCCGCCTCTGGATGGTGCCCCGATTCTGACAGACCTGTCCGGATGACAAGAGTTTGACAGCGTTGTCAAGCCCTGTCTACCATGGGCCCTTTCCGTGCCACGGAAGACGCCCGCGTGGATCCAGCCGCCGCCATCGAATCTCCCGCCCTCGCGCGCCCATGCCTGGTCGCCGACATCGGCGGCACGCATGCCCGCTTCGCGCTCAGCGACGCGGCCGCGCGCGGCACGCCGCGCCTGACCGCCGAGCGTCGCTATCGCGCGCGCGAATTCACCACGCTCGCCGACGCCATCGCGCGCTATCTGCGCGAAGTCGCCGCGCCCTTGCCCGAGCGCGCCGTGCTCGCCGTCGCCGGCGCGGTCACCAGCGATCGCGTGGTGCTGACCAACAATGCCTGGAATTTCTCGATCGAAGCCTTGCGCGCCGCGCTGGGTTTCGCGCGTCTGGACGTGCTCAATGATTTCGCCGCCATCGCCTGGGCGATCGGCGAGCTCGGCGATGATGACGTGTCACCCCTGGGCGACCCGACACTGCGCGATCGCGGCGAGCCCGGCGTGCGCGTCGTGCTCGGTCCCGGCACCGGCCTGGGTCTGAGCGCGGTCAAGCAGATTGAAGGCCTGACCGCGGTGCTCGATACCGAAGGTGGTCACATCAGCTTCGCGCCGCGCGACGAGGTCGAACTCGCGATCCTGCGGTTCTTGATGGATCGCTACGGTCGCGTGTCGTACGAACGCCTGTTGTGCGGCGAAGGCCTGCTCAATCTCTATCACGCGCTCGGCGCGCATCACGGTCAGGACACGCGATGGACCACGCCCGAGGAAGTCTCCGCGGCCGCGCGCGCCGGCGATGACCTCGCGCGTCGCGCCACGCAAGCGTTCTGTTCCGTGCTCGGCGCCTTCGCTGGCGATGCCGTGCTGATCTGCGGCGGCTGGAATGGCGTGTATCTCTCGGGCGATCTGCTCGCGCACGTGCTCGACGACACCGGCGTGACGCTGTTCCGCCGCGCCTTCGAAGACAAAGGCCGCTTCGCCGAACTGCTGTCGCGCGTGCCCACCCTGCGTATAACGCGAAGCAATGTAGGCAATCTGGGCGCGGCGACTTATGCTCGATACCTTCTCGAACGACGATCCTAGACCCCACGCATGACACCCGCTCCATCGTCCCTGGTCCACCCCACCTTCCTGTTGTTCGGCGCCACGGGCGATCTGGCCAAGCGCATGCTCTGGCCCTCGCTGTATCACTTGTTTTGCGATGGCTTGCTGCCAGGCGATCTGGCCATGATCGGCGCCTCGCGCAGCAGCTTCTCGCCCGAGGCCTTTCGCGCCGAGGTCGAGACCGCGATCCGTCAGTTCGGTCACGTGCGTCACCTCGGCGACGCGCGCTTGCCCGAGTTCCTGCGCGCGGTCGATTACATTTCCGTCGACGTCAATCAGCCCGAGACCTTTCGCGCGCTGGCCGACTATCGCGCGCGGCGCGGCGCCGGCGATCTGCTGTGCTATTTGTCGACCTCGCCCTCGCTGTACACGGCGATCTGCGAGCACCTGCGCGACGCTGGCCTCGTGACCCCGGCCACGCGCATCATTCTTGAAAAGCCCATCGGCCACGACCTGCGCACCAGTCGCGAGATCTCCGACGCGGTCGGCGCGATCTTCGCCGAGAACCAGGTCTTCCGCATCGATCACTACCTCGGCAAGGAAACCGTGCAGAACCTGCTGGCGCTGCGCTTCGCCAACAGTCTGTTCGAGCCGGTGTGGAACGCGCGCTCGATCGATCACGTGCAGATCACGGTGGCCGAAACCGTGGGCGTGGAAGGTCGCTGGTCGTACTACGACGACGCCGGCGCGCTGCGCGACATGGTGCAGAACCACATTCTGCAATTGCTCGCGCTGGTGGCAATGGAACCGCCGTCGAGTCTCGACGCCACGGCGGTGCGCAACGAAAAGGTCAAGGTGCTGCAGAGCCTGCGCCCGATCGATGTCGAGCACGTGCGCGATTTCACCGTCGCCGGCCAGTATGTCGCCGGTGTCGCCGATGACGCGCGCGTGCCCGGCTATCTCGAGGAACAAGGCGCCGTCGTCGGCAGCCGCACCGAGACCTACGTGGCGCTGCGCGCGCACATCGACAACTGGCGCTGGAAGGGCGTGCCCTTTTTCCTGCGCACGGGCAAGCGCCTGGAGCGTCGACGCACCGAGATCGTGGTGCAGTTCCGCGAGGTGCCGCACAACATCTTCGACGAGCACGCGGCCAACATTCAGGCCAATCGCTTGCTGATTCGCCTGCAGCCGGAAGAGACGATTACGCTCGAGCTGATGCACAAGGAGCCGGGTTTGCGCGGCGTGCAACTGCGACCCGCGGCGCTCAATCTCTCCCTGACCGAAGCCTTCGGTCGCGAGCGTCGTCGCATCGCTTACGAACGCTTGCTGCTCGATGCGCTCAACGGGAATTCGACCTTGTTCGTGCGTCGCGACGAACTCGAAGCCGCCTGGTCCTGGGTCGATGGCGTGCTGTCGAGTTGGAAGCAGGCCGGCCAGCCGCCGCGCAGCTATCCCGCCGGTACTTGGGGGCCGGTGCAGGCCGAGCGCATGCTCGAAATCGCGGGCGCGCGCTGGGCCGATTGAACGCGCGGTCGCGAGAATCCTCGCGACCGCGACAAACTCAGGGCGTGACCACGCTGCGGTCGGGAATGCGATTGCGCAGCGTCAACACCGCGCTCATCGCGTGGCCGTTACGTTCGAAGTCGAGCTTCACGCGCGTGCCTTCGGTCGACTTCGCCAGAAACTCGCGCCATTCCATCAGGCTGCGCGTGCCAACCGCCGCGCCGTCGATGCGTCGCACGCGATCGCCCGCGACGAGCTTCGCCGTCATCGCCGCGCTGTCGGGCGCCACGGCCTCGACCTTGAGCGCCTCGCCATCGAGCGAAAGCCACAGCCCACTGCGGTCATAGTCGAACGGCGCGTCGAAGCTCGCGTTCGGCGCCAGATACATGCGCTTGGCCTGGTAATTGAACGCCACCGTGAAGCGACGCAACGCGCCGCTGCCGAGATTCACGCCCACGTCCGGCGCGGCGAACGCGCCCTTGTCGCCGGTGAAGAGTTCCGCCGCGACCTGACGCAGCACCTGATCGCCTAATCGCAACTCGCCCACGCGCACGGCGCGCCCCAGCGAGCCACCACCCACGCCCCAGCCGGCGATGGCCTCCGGCGCGGCGCGATAGCGCGTCACCAATTCGTGATCGCGCGTGAAGGGGCCATAGGCCGTGAACGTCGAGCGCGAGCCCGTGTCGACCGAGATCGTCATCGGCGTGCCATCGAGCATGCCTTCGATCAACGGAATGCGATCGGTCAGGCGCATGGGAATCTCGGTCGCGCCCGCTGGCGGCTTGAAGCGCGCGGGCTCGCTCAAGCGCACTTCGCCGCGTGCGTAGTCGAGCGTCACGCCGAAGCGCTGGAACAACTCGTAGCCAACGATGCCATCGATGGTCTCGCCTTCTTGCGCGGACAAGGTGCCCAGATCCATCACGTAGAAATTCGGTTGCGAATAGATCAGCTCCCCGAACTTCAACTCGCGCGCCCGCGCGAAACTCACTTTCACGCGCTGCTCGCCGACGCCGCGGCCGGCCATCTCGCCTTCGCTCGACAAGCCCAGTCGCCGCGCCGCCGCCGGCGTGAGCACATTGGCGCCACCCGTATCGACGATCACCGTCGCTGGCTGGCCGTCGATCGTCACGGTCGACAACAAATGATTGTTGACCAGACGAAAGGGCACCGTGGTCTCGCCGATATCGTTGGCGATGCGCACGTGATCGCCCATCGATGGCGCGGCGAAGGTCGCGTCGGTGATGGCGACATTGGTCGTCACCTTCGTATAGCGCACCTCGGTGCGATTGCGCGCATCGCCGCCTTGGTCGGTGATCTGCGCGAAGGGCAGGCGCAAACCGTCGACCTCACGCCAATCGTCGAAGGTCGAGATCACGGCATCCTGACCACTCATCGTCTCCGAGCGTGTCAGTAGCCCCGTGGCGTGGTCGAACCACAGCGTGATCTCGCGTCCGCCCTCGGGCGTGGCGACGATCACGTCGAAGGTCTTGCCGTCGAGCTTTCGCGTCTCGGGTTTGCCGAAGCTCGCCGTCGCGCCGTCGCGATGCCAATAGCCGCGCCGCGTCATCCACGCGTCGGTGCGCGCCGACTTCACCGCTTCCTCGGCATCGAGCACGGCCACTTCGCCACCCGGATCCTGCGACCACGCGTGCTCACCGTCGAAACCTTGCGCGCCCTTGACCACCTTCAAGTCATAGCGCGACATCGCGCGGCCCGAACGCAGATCCTCCACGCCCTCGATCGTGCCCTCCAGGCCACCGGCCTTGAGCGCGCCTTGCACGGCCAGGCTCGACACCGCGTCCCAACGCTCGCCACCCGTGATCGCGCGATAGCGATCCAGGATCGCGCCGGCCTCGTCGGCCCGCGTGGCGCCCGCGCCCAGCGCCAGCAGCAGCGCCATCATCATGCGTGTTCCCAAAGCCATGTCCATTCTCCCGCCGCGGGCGGCGACTTGCCTGGCCCGATCATGCGTTGAATAATAGGCACGAATTTCAACGGGTGGAAGCCAACCAATGGCACAGAGCAAGCGCCGGCTGATCGAACGCCCTGCACAGATCGGCAAGCTGGCCTCCCCGATCCGCATGGAAATCATCGACACCATCGAAGCCCTGGGCGGCGAGGCCACGGTCGTCGCCATCGCGCGTCAGATGGGTCGCCCGGCCGATGGCCTGTACTACCACTTGCGGCAACTCGCGCGCGCGCAATTGATCGAAGAGATTGCCGACGAGGACAAGACCGCCGCACGGCGCTTTCGCACCGTCGCCGGCAACGCGCGCCTGGGCATTCGCTACAAGCCGGGCCGCAACGCCAACGCGCGCGCCGTGCAGGACGTCGCCGCCGGCATCGTGCGCCTGGCCACGCGCGATTTCCGACGCGCCATGGCGCGATCCGACACCGTGGTCGAAGGCCCTTTGCGCGAACTCTGGGCCGGCCGCTTTCAAGGCTGGGTGACCGACGCCGAACTCGCTGAAATCAATCGCCTGATCGCGCGCCTCGGCGAGTTGATGAAGACGCCGCGCGACGGCAAATCGCGCAAGCTCGTGTCGTTCGCCTGGGTGCTCGCGCCGCTGGTGGCGAAAGGCACCAGAAGACAGGGCTAGTCTGATCGCGGTAGACGCCTCATTCCTGACGGTTAAGCAACCACGGAATTGTTGGGCCATTCTCCAGAAGCACCGCGCACGCCTCCTTCTTTACTGACGGAGCAACCTCAAGGCGATGAAAAATCCGGTGCCCGTCCCCAAGTGCATTCTCTCGGTTCCGCCATGCGTGATCCAACGAGAATCGTAGGTCCATTTGAGCAACATACCGCGCCTTCTGGCGCTCGGCTCTTTCATAGCCAATCTGCCTGCTGGGACAGAAAACCAGTGGCAAGCCGGGAAGATGGCCCTGAACAATGTTTTGCTGCATGAGATCCAAAATGTCCCGCACTTGGCGCCGCATAAAGATGGGGCCTGAAGAGCAAGCATCGAACAAATAGATTGCCCCTGATTCGGACTCAATCTCTGTGGCGAAAGCCAGTGCGACGTCAAACTCCAGACTCCAGTCGACTAGATTGCTCCCTGGGATGCACGTTTGCTTTGAGAATTGCTCCGGGTGTTGCTGAACTCGCTTCATGAGTTCAAACCAAGGATCAATAGCGGGATCATCCTCGCTGATCTTCAACAACTCGGCGCTCGGTCTGAGTTGCTTTCCAAACTTGTCTAGAAGTTCCTGATGGAGTCTATTGCCATACCACTTCTCCTTCGCATCAAAGTGGCCACGCACATTCCTTGCGAAGGTGGACTCAACCTCCCAGAAAGAGCGAGCGTGACCGCGAAAGAGAATGGTGCATTCATCGGGATATCCCTTCGCAGTCGAAACCAGCGTGATCAATTCTTTGCGCAAGCCGCTCAGACTCGCTGGCCGCCAAGTGTGGCTATCGACCACGGTAGTTTCGGTACAACTCGGTGAAGGCGGAAGTCTCATCCTTTTAGCAGCATTCAAAATGAATCGTGGCGTCAACCAAATTGCTAGTGGTTGAGCATCGCGCCATACCCGAGTGAAGATGGCGCGACACTCTGGATAATGTACGTCAAAAATCAAACAAATAGCTCAACTTGATGAACACCTGACGGCCCGTGTTCAAATCCAGGCCATCGGTGCGCTCGATCTCGCGCGGATCGCCGAATAGGCGCAAGTTTTCCTTGCGATCGGTGTAGCCGAAGTACAGCGTGGTGCCGGGGTTCAAGACGTAGCTCACCAGCACGTCGCCGGTCAGGCGCTTGGTGTGGGTGAGACTGATCAGGTCTTCATCCGGTCGCGTGGCGGCGTAGTCGACGATCAGATGCGCGGCCCAGAAGCGGCTGAACTGATACTTGAACTTGGTGCGCGAGAGCACGTCGCGGAAGATATTGCTGTCGCCGGGAATGCCGTCGATCGCGTCCTGCGTGCGCAGCTCGCTCCAGATCAGCGACTGCTCGATGCGCAGCTGCGGGTGCGGATTGACGTTGACGGTCAGATCGACGCGATGACCATCGCCGAGGTAAGGCACCAGGCCCTCGGCCGGAATGTAGTTGATCGCATCGCCGGCGCTGTACTTGAGGCTGCCGGTGATGTAGCGCGACAGTTCCGAACTCGCCAGCAGCGACCAGCCTTGCTTGCGAAAGCGCTCGCCCGCGAACAACTCGTACGATTCGATCCAATGCGCGTCGAACTTGGTCTGATTCAGGCCATTGACCGCGAAGCCGCTGTCGACCGACCAATCCTGCAAGTCGTCGCGCTGATCCCAGGTGCGATAGGCCGTCACCGTCGGACCGGCGCTGATCAGCCACGGCGCGTCGGGGAAGAACTTCAGATAGGTCGCGGTGTTGTACAGCTGCTTGATGTTGGTGCGCGGGATGAAGCCCAGGTCGCTCTGGAAGTCATCCGAGATGTCGATGTACTGCGCGTCGTACGAGAAGCTGCGTCCGCTGCGCGTGAACTGGCCAAACCACAGATGCCCGTTGTCGGTCGGCGCTTCAGGCCGCTCGGTCTTGGTGTCCACGGCTTGCGCGGTGAAAGTCCAGTTGTCGTTCAACTTGACGCGCGTGTCCAAGCCCGTCACCAGATTCTGGTGATCGCCCAGATCGCGATTGGTCACCAGCACGCCGATATTCGACTGCTTGCCAAAATCGCGCTGCGCGCGCGCCACGGCGATGTCGGCGGTATTGCCGAAGTCATCGTCATTGGCCGGCAGGAACAGACCGGCGGCCTCGTCGTCGATCAACAAGCCACCCAGGGCCCAGCGACCCACGCGACCGGTCATGCGCGCGCCGTACTGCGGGTCGACGATGCGACGCGAGAAGAACAGCGTCGCGGGCGTGCCGAAGAAGCCCGCGTTTTCCAGGAAGAACGGACGTTTTTCCGGAAACTGCACCTCGAAGCGCTGATTGACGATGACCTGCGGCTCGTCCGACTCGACTTCGTTGAAGTCCGGATTCACCGTCAGATCGACCGCCAGCGAATCCTGGATCACGAATTTGGCGTCGACGCCGACCTCGCCCTTGCTGCGCGTGCGGATCTCGGGCACGCCGGCCTGGTCGAATTCCAGCGCTCGCGTATTGCGATATGACACGTGCGGCACGACCTGGATGTTACGGCCGGGCGAGATTGCGTCATCGATCTCGATCGTGCCGAACTGCGGCACGAAGCCTTCCTTGGTCTGCGTGATGAAGGGCCAGTACGAGAATTCGTTCGCGCGCGGAATGATGCGGCTGACCGCCGCGCCCCAGACTTGCTTTGGTCCGCGCTCGAAACGCAGGCTGCGGAACGGGATGCTCATGCGCACGACATAGCCGTCGTCCGTGATCATGCCGTCCGAGGTCCACTGCGTGTCGAAATTGAAGTCGTAGCCCAGGCCTTCGGTCAGGCGGCTGTCGAGCTGCACGCCGTGCGGATTGGCGGCGAACACGAAGGCGCGCTGATTGTCGTCGTAGGTGTCCAGAAAGATCTGCACGCCTTCATCGCCGAAGATGTCCTCGCGCCGCGAGATGCGCGCGCGCATCAGCTTGGGATCGTCCTTGCACACGAACACCACGTACAGGTGATCGTCGTCATACGACAGGAAGGCGCGCGTTGGCAGCGACGACGGCGTGCCATCGCCGGGCGTGTTCTGCCGGAACTCCGGCACTTCCACGCCGGCATCGTCGGGCACGCCGCGGACGTACTCCTCGACTTGCGGTTCGTGCGTGGCGCGCGGAATGCGCAGGGACTCCGCCGCGAACGCGGGAAAGGCGGCGCCCGCGAGCGCGAGAAAGCTGGTCCATAGGCAGTGCATGCGTGACATCGGTCTCTACCCTGAGCAAACAAACGAAATGGAGAATCAAGCGGCGCGTTGCAGTTCAACGGCGCGCGCGGATGGCGCTTGCGCGACGGCCTCGTCGTCGGGCACCGCGCCGGGACGGCGCAGCAACACCCACAAACACAGGCCCAGCGAAGCGAATTGACTGAAGGTCGACACGGCCAGTCGCCCCATGCCCTCGGTCAAGGGCGCGCCGGTGAACGGCAGCACGGTCGACAGCACGAACCAGCTCGCGATCATCGCCACCACCGCGCGCGGCGTCGGCGTGTAGCGCGCGGCGACCAGGGCCCACAACCAGATCGGCGCGAACAGGCCGTTGTGATCGGGCAGGAAAGGACTGCGCGCCGCGGCCAGCGCGAGCAGCGCCAGCCAGATGCTCACGCGCTCGAGGCGGCTCGCGCGCGCGTGACGCAGGCCCGCGAAGATCGCGAAGCCCACCGCGACCAGCGACCAGCCCCACGATACCGAGGCCTCCAGCGCGCGCGTCATGCCCGGCACGCCCAGCACCTTGAGCTTGAGCACCAGACCCGGAATCGAATCATTGATCGCCACCACCGACTCCAGGCCCTCGAACTCGAGAAAGGCCCAGGCCTCGCCGCTGGCCATGCGCGGCAACTGAAAGTGCAGGAAATCCTCGAACGGCGCGCGACCCAGCCACGCCAGCGCGAACAGCGAATACACCGCGGCGAACGCGGCCGTCCACGCCGCCGCGCGCCATTGACGCGTCACCAAGAGATAGATGCCGAGCAAGCCCGGAAAGATCTTGAACACCGCGAAGCCGAACAGCGCGCCGCCGAGCATCGGCCTGCCGCGCTCGAACAGGATCATCGCGACCAGACTCATCGCGATCACGGCCAATTGAAAATTACCGACCTGCAAGGTCAGCATCGTCGGCGAGGCCAGCCACACCGCCGGCACCAGCATCGCCACGCGACGGCCCGTCACGCCGCCAACGTGGAAGGCGATCGCGAACATCGCGCCCAACACGATCGCGCCTTCGAGCGCGAACCACGCCGCGCGCAGCGAAAAGAAATCCGCGCCGATGGCCATGCCCGTCAGCGGCACCAGCAAAGTCTGCGGCGGATACAAGAACTCATCGAGCTTGAAGCGGCCGACGAAATCGACGTAGTGCTCGGGGTTGTAGATGTTGGGCTTGCCGTCTAGCGCCACCACCGCCGCCTGCCACAGCGCCGAGAAGCAGTTGTGCCGAATGTAGAACTCGTCGAACCAGTACGCCGAGGCCTGCGCCAACTCCGGATCGGCCATGAACAGCGCCAGCCCCGCCGTGCGCGCCACCGCGATCAGGCCGACGAAAACCCAAAGATAAAAGCCCAGCCCGCGCGCGCCCGACGCGCCATCGAGACTCGCCGGCAATCGTCGCCACAACCACGGCGTCGCCGCGCCCGCCAAGGCGATGGCGAGCGCGAAACTCGCGGGCAAGGGCAGATGCCAGGCCGCGAAGAAGCTCGCCAACAAGCACGCCACGACCAGGGCCGTGAACACGCCGAGCACGCGACGCTCGGGAGAAATCGACTGGGCAGCCATCATGCGCGAGCCTCGTGGCGTGATGCGCGCGCGCAAGCCGCGCGGCGCGGGGAATGGAATACGTGCCTCATCGCCGTGTCATGCCCTCGACCTTGCCGGACATCAGATAGCGATGAAGTTCCTCGAAATCGTCGAAGGCCACGTCCGGCCGATCGTCGCCACGCGGCACGGCCTGACCCGTGTCCACGCGCAGCAAGGTCGCGATGCCGAAGCGGCGGGCGCCGCCGACATCGCTGACCACGTCATCGCCGACCATCCAGATGCGCTCGGCCTCGATGCCGAGCTTCTCCATCGCGAGCCGAAAGGGCGCCTCGGCGGGCTTGTCCGCACCGGCTTCCTCCGAAGTCACGACGTAGTCGAAGCAATCGTCCAAACCAAAATAAATGATCTTGCGAAACTGAATCTGCGAGGTCAGATCCGTGATGATCGCGGTGTGGATGCCGGCGCGACGCAGACCCAGCAGGAACTCGCGCACGCCGGGAAACAACTCGCAATGCGCGAGAAAAGTGCGCCAGTATGTCTGCTCGAGGTCGAGCGTGATCACGAGCTGGGTCTTGCGTCCCAGCAACTCGATCGCGCGCTGGAAGTACAACAGGCGACTGTGCGAACTGGCCGTGCGCCCGAGCCGTTGCTTGACCTCGCCACGTGCCTGCGCGAAAGCGCGACGCACGGACTCGCCATCGACGCCCAGTAGCCGCGCAGCCTTGTCCTCGGCCGCCGTCGTCGCCGCGCGATGCGGCGCGTCGTAGGCGTAGAGCGTGTTGTCGGTGTCGAAGATGATCGCCCGCGGCCCTTGGCCGATCCGTTCGGGCGAGAACACGGTCAGGCTCATGCGATGCGACTCTTCAAGGATTGCTCCATCTGCACCAGCACCAGCAATTGCATAATGCCGGTCATGCCGTCTTCCCACAGCGGCGCCACGTCGAGCATTTCGGTCAGACTCGGCGCGAGATCGCGCGCGGCCAGGGCGATGTCCTCGGCGCTGACATCGCCTTCGATGCGCAGCTCGACTTCGCTCGATTGCTCGGACTGCTGCATGTCCAGATGCAGGCCGCAGACGCCGATCAGCGCGCGCGCCAAGCGCTCGTGATAGGTGCTGTGGCGAATGCGCGCGATCAGCATCAGGCGCACGTCGCGCGGCGATTCGTGATGGGCCAAGTGTCGGCGATTGACCGGCGCCAGGCGCAGCACCAGATCGGCGTGCGCGCGCTGCGGATGAATGTGCAGGGCGGCGTCATCGGCGCGGCGCTCGATCGCGGCCAGCACCTTGTCGAGCGAATGGCCGCGTTGATGCACGTCGCGATGCACCTTCCAGGCACGGCGCAGGTCCTCGTCGATGTCGAGAAACACGCTCACGTCGAAGCGCTCGCGCAGCGGCGCCGAATGCAGCGCATGCAGGCCCGAGGCGATAATCACGTCATTTCGATCGAGCAGGGTCGGCGCCATGAAACGCCCGGCTGTGTGGTCGTAACGCCGACACACGACCGCCTTGCCATCGATCAGCGCGATCACATCGGCATTGAAGCGCTGCAGATCATTGGCGCGCGGGTTGAGGTGGGTCATGCCCGCCCACATCGGCGCGAAGCGATCCCACACGTGATAGTCGTCGCCCGACACGTGCACCACCGAGTGATCGCCGAACACGCCGGCGATCGCGCGGCCGAGCGTGTCCTTGCCCGCGCCGGAATCGCCCGCGATGCCGAGCGTCAGCGGCTTCTGCGCCACGCGGTAATAGTCATTGCGCGCCACGCGCTCGCGCAGCATCTGCGCGATCAGCACCAGGCCCATGGCGACCACGGCCGTGATCCACACCGAATGCACATGCGGCGTGATCAGCTGCGCCAGGCGCGCGATCTCCGGCCCCGGATCGAAGCCGATCATCGGCGCGCTGACGCCCGGCGAGATGAACACGTGTAGCGCAATCAGCGCGCCCATGAACACCGTCGCCAGCACCGTCGTGGCGCGGTCACTGTGCATCTGATGCGCGATCAGGAACGGCAGCAACCACAGATACCACCCGGGCGGCGCCGGCGTGGCCAAGACCACCAGGAAGAACGACAGGCCCGTTGTCGCGATCAACAGCTCGAAGCTGATGCGCCGGAAACGCCACACCGAGTACAGCGCCAGCAAGTACAACGTCGGCGTCAGATAGATCTCGTAGTGCGTGCCCACCGGCAGCGACAGATCGAACACGCGCGCCGACTCCGCCGTGCCGAACACCATCGCCACGAAACCGCGCGATGCCAACCACGGCAGTTGCAACACCGCCTGCGCCGCGACGAAGCCAAGCGCGAACGGCTTCAACATGCCGCGCAGCCGCTTGTTGCGCCACAGATAAACCACCATGAAGGGCAGAGCCAGCACCATGCTGAGCTTGGCCGCGATCGCCAGGCCCATGGCCGCGCCACTGGCCGTGGGCCGAAACTCGCGCAACATCCACAGCGCCAGCAGCAGCAGCGCGACGGGCACGATGTCGGTCTGGCCATTCCAGTACGTCACGTACAGCGCCAGCGGCGACCACCAGTACAACCACAGCAGCAGGCGCGGCTTGTCGGGAAACAGCCGGAGCAACAACATCAAGGCGCCGACATCGACGGCGAGCAAGCTCAAGCGAAAGCCCACGCCGATCCAATACGGATCGCTCACGCCGCGCGCCGCGATCCAGCCCAGCGCCACGCCGGGCAGATGCGCGAGGAACATCACCGGCCCATACGGAAACGCCAAGGTCGTGCCACCGGCGGCGAGATAACTCGTCCACGGATCGAACGAGGGATGATCGAGCGCGTGGGTCATGAAGGGCACGAACCACTGCGCCTGCACTTGCGGCACCAGCACCACGATCAAGGCCACGCGCAGCAGCAAACCCCAGCGAAACGCCGGCAGTCGCCACAAGCGCGCGGCGCTCATCGCCACAACGCGGTTTCCTTGGTGCACACGGCATCGGCGACGATGCCTTCGCGCGCGAGCAGGGCGCGCAGCGCGGGAATCTCCTCGCTGGCCTGGCGACCTTGCAGCTCGGGCGAGACCAGACACAGTTTGAAGCCGGCCGTGCGGAGCCGCTCGGCCTGCTCGCGCTTGAGCGGAAAGCGCGTGAAGCAATCGACCCAGACCCAACGCACGCGACCCGCGAGCGACAGGGCCGTGTCGATCGACTCGTACTCGCTCACGCGCACCGCGCAGCGCGACTCACCGCGTCGCGCCGTGCGCACCAAAAACGGAAAGGACTGATCGAGGAAGAAGAACTCATCGATGCCGCGCTCGCGCATCAATTCCAGCAGACGATCCTCGAGCCCTTCCTCCTTGACGTTGAGGATCAGCAGTCGATGCCGATAGTCCGCCAGCCAAGTCTCCAGCAACTCACCCTCGGCGAAGGCATCGTGATGAACGATGAGATTGCGCCCGCGACTGCGGATATCGACCTCGATGCCGAAGCTCGTGTCGGTGGCGCGCAGTTCCGCGGCGGTATTGCGGCGATGGCGAACGATGATCATCGGTGGGCTCACAGTTGCCGACGCAGGCGCAGGCTGTATTGCATGGTGCGGCGGATGAAGCGCGCCTTCGCGCGCCAGTTCACGTTCCAGTGCGACACGCCATGCGCGCGCTCGCCGAAGCGCACCGGCACGCGCGCCACGCGCAGGCCCGCGGCCAGCGCCTGGTAATACGCGAACAGATCAAGCGCGAAGTCCTGTGGCGGCTCGCGCCAGCTTTCGAAGAACGCGCGCGGGAACACCGTGGGCTGCGCATTGATGTCCCACAGCCCTCGACGCAGCAGCAAGGTCTCGAACACCGACATGCCGACGGTGAACAACACATCGCCCGCCGGTCGGCCATGACGTCGACCCTTGACGAACAAACGCTTGGGATCGGGCGAACGCTCAAACAGTTCCAGCGCCGCCAAGGCGTCGGCCGGATCGGTCTGCAGATCCGCATGCGTCCAGCCGAGCCACTCACCACGCGCCGCGCGCAGCCCACTCAAGATGCCGAAGCCGTAGCCCTGATTGACGTCGACGCGCACCGAGCGCACGCGCGGCGCGTCGGCCAGTAACTCGCGCAGACGCGCGGGCGAATCATCGGTCGAGCCGTTGTCGACCAGGATCACCTCGACATCCTCGCGCGTGAACCGCTCGCGCAGCCGCGCCACGAGCAGCGGCAGATTGCGCGACTCGTTGTAGCAAGGGATGACGAGGCTCAGACGAATCGCGGTCACGGTCGCTCCGTGCGCCGCAACACCACCGAACGGCCCATCGCGAACACGCGCGGCGCGATCGCGACCAGGGCGCGGTCGATCGCGTCGATCGCGCGCAGGCCCGTCGTGCCCAGCGCCGGTGCCCAACTGCGCACCACCACGCCGCCCGAGGCGAGAAAGATCAGGCATTCATTGAGCGAGTTGTGCTCGACGCGATAGCCGGGCACGCGCCGCTCGAACTCCGCGTTGTCGCGAAACAGCAGCTGGGGAATCGCGCAATTGGCCGACCACGGATCGCCCGGATCATTGGCCACCGTGCGGCGATCAAACACATCGACGTTGTACGACCAGCCTTCGTGCCGCGCCACGCGCAAGGCCAGACGCGTCAGAAAGCAGGTGTTGATCTCCTGGATCAGCACCAGACCATCGGGCTTGAGCTTGCGATGCAGCTTCTCGAAGAAGCGCAGCGGGCTCGCCAGGTGATGCACCATGTGACTGACGATCACCACGTCGATCGAGCCATCGGCGAACGGCGGATCGAGCGCGTCGGCCACTTCGTCGATCCACGGATGCGGCTCGACGTCAGTCAGAATCAAATTATCGTGGCGCAGGAAGAAGCGACTCAGGCCCGAACCCGCGCCGAACTCCACCGCGCGACGGCCCGGTTCCAGCCACGCATTCATCCACTCGTAGCGCTTGCGCAGCAGGAATTCGAGATTGCGCGGCCGCTCGTTGATGAAGCGCTCGCGCGCCGCCGTGACATCGCCTTCCAGGCCCAGACGCCCGTGATTGCGGATCGGGAAATACGTGCGTGGCAGGATCATGCGGACACTCCTCGCGGTCGCGGGGTAGAGGAACGCGGCGTCGACGATGCCGACGCGCGACGAACGCGCGCGCGGCCTTCGAGTTCGGCCAGCGCCTCGGCCGACACGCGTCGATCGCGCTCGAGCCGATAGGGATGCGCGTCCCATTTGTGAAAACACGATTGCCAGTATTCGAAGCCGCGCAGATCGGCCGGCGTGCCCCAGCACAGATAGTGCTCGACCTCGAACACGCGACAGCGCAAGCCCAGGGCCACGGCGTCGTTGATGCAGGTGTCGACGTAGAACTCGCCATTGACGCGACCGTCGCGCTCGATCATGGCGGTGGCGGCCGCGACGAAATCACTGCCGCGTCGAAAGGTGAATGTGCCGATGACGATGGGGTCGCGCGCGGGATCGGCCAGCGGCTGCTTGACCGAGACGGCGCGAATCCGGCCCTTCTCGTCCGCGTCGATCCAGCCATACTGCTGCGGACGTCGTTGCGCGCCGGGATAACCGCGCGCGGCCCACACGATCACGTCGACTTCCGGGTCGTCGAACAGCGCGCGGAACGCGCGCGGATCATAAATCGCGCCGTTGTCGCAGGCGCCAATGGTCAAGGGCAAGGTCAGATCGACATCGGTCAGTCCGAGCAAACACGTGCGCGCCTGACCATCGGTCGCTTGCTCGAGTTCGATCACCTGACAATGCGTGAAGCGCTGACGCAGCGTCTCGGCGATCTGCGACGCGCCCGCAAGATCGCGGCGTTGAATGAAGACGCGTTGCGCGGGCTCGGGCAGATCGCGCGCGGCCTGCACCACCATCGGTTCGCCCGACACGGGCAGCAGCGGCTTGGGCCGCGCATAGCCTTCAGCCACGAAGCGACTGCCCAGGCCCGCCATGGGAATCAACACCGTGCCCGCCTGCGCCGGCGATTGGCGATCGCGGCGACGGTCGCCGAGCGCGCGAAAGGTATCCGACCAATAGCGATACTCGGCCAGATCCTGCGGCGTGCCCCACTGCATGAAATGCTCGATCTCGTGCACCAGCACCTGACCGCCGTCCTCGAGCAAGGGGCGATAGGCGAGGCTGACGTAGTACTCGCCATTGAGCGCGAGTTCTGGTCGCGCCATCGTGCGCTCGAAGCATTCGCGCATCAGCCGCGCGCTGCGAAAGTAGTACGTGCCGCTGGACGCGTACTCGCGCATCGGCTCGGTGGTGTAGGGCTGCTTCTCTTGAATCTCCAGCACGCGCTGACCATCCACGCGCACATAGGCGTAGTTGGTCGAGCCCATCATGTGCGGGTGAAAGCCGGTGTAGCAGGCGATCGCGCCATCGCAGCGCGTGCTCTCGACCTGCCGGACAAACGCGGCGTAATCCCAATAGCAGGAGAAATCGCAGTAGTTCACGATCACCGGCTGTTCCGGATCGAGCACGTCGATCGCCTGCATCACCGCGTTGACGGGACCGAGCTTGTGTGGGGCGATGCCGACGATGCGCGCGTCCGGGCAATGGCGACGAATCGTCTCGGCCATGGCGAACGCGGGGTCGTCCAGATGATCCTGGTTGCACACGAAGATCAAATCGCGCGCGCCTGGGAACAGGTCGATCACGTGCGCGATGATCGGCTTGCCCTCGATCTCGATCAGGGCCTTGGGCTCGCGATAGCCGGCGCGGCGAAAGCGTTCGCCGAAGCCTGACATGGGGATGATGATCTGCACCGTCGCCGCGCTCCCTGCGTGAACTCGCCGCTCAGGCCCCGACCGCGCGCGCGCGTCGGTAGGCCTCGGCTTCCCAATGCACGAGGGCCATGATCTGGTCATCGTGCAAATAGCAAATCGCGTCACTGGCATCTAAGCGCCGGCCCACGAGGGACAGGCATTCGAGCATGGCCTCGGCGCCGGCGCTGATGTCGGGCGCCACCAGCACGCCCAGGTTCGGCGCGATCAGATAGCGCGGTGCGATATCGCGTGCGCGCGCCAGAGCCTCGCCCACCCGCTCGCCAGGGCGCAATTCCTGCGCTTGCGCGCCAAGAAACACCACGTGATCGGGATACAGCACGCCCGCGCGCGCGATCGTGAGCGTCACCGCGTCGGTGGCGATCGCGTGGACTTCGGACGACGTCGGCGCGCGCCAACCGTGTTCGGCGATGGCGTCGATCGCGTCGGGCGCGGGAACCTGCGCGGGTCGCGCGGGCAAGGCGAGACGCTGCTCAACGTCATGCAGCAAGCGCTCGGCTTCGGCGCAACTCTCGGCGCCGACCACTAGGCCATGATTGGCCAACACCAACACATCCGGCGGCGTGTCGAAGCTGGCGAGCACATCCATCATGGCCTCGGTCAGCGGCCAACCCGGCCGACGATACGGCACCAGCGCCCAACGCAAACCTTCGAGCTTTCGCGACAGCAGCGCTTGCGCGTTCGCGCGGACCGCGTGCGCGATCGTATTGACCGAATGCACGTGCAACACCACGGCGTGGGGCAGCAAGGCATGCAATGAGGTTTCGATCGAAGGTCGCAGGCCACCTTGCGCGTGGCGACGCGCGAGCTCGGTCTCGCCACCATCGCGCCGCACCAGCGCGCGCGTTTCTTCCAGCGGCAAGCGCGCGAAGATGTCGCGCTCGCGCGCGTGCATTAGCCACGCGCCGGAAGCCTTGACCCACAACTGGCCATCGCGCTTGATCGACGTGTTGCCGCCGCCGCCTTGTACCAGCAGCGGATCCGCGCCGAGGCGCGCGGACAAGTTCACGAGGGCGTCGATCGAGTCGCTCATGCGTTCCATCACTCAAGCGCGTTTATAGACCGGACGCCGCGATTCGCGGCCGGCGATGGTAGGTGATCATTCGCATGGCTTTCAACGCTTCCCTGGCGTGGTGTCGATCCGTCAAACGTCCGAGCGCGCGCACCGGCACGCGGACGATAAGTATCACTGTCGCGCCCGTCGACGTGACGAGTGAGTCACATTCAGACGTGAAATGGCGTGCAATCCTGCTTCGTAAAGCACGCGGGCGCAAGACAGTTAGCGCCGCTTACTTGATGATGCCAGCGTTGCTTACTCGGTTGACATTGCGTGAAGGGGCGCGGAGACTCGCGCCCGCATCGACACCACGACGACGCATCTGACAGGGACGCGAAACCGCGAATGGAGCGCGCTGATGAGCGATAGTTTCGTCGCTACTAATTCGTAATCGGTCCGTTCTGGACCGAGACACTCTCTAGATTTCGATCACGGCTTTGGGCGCAGCGCGCACGCGCGTGGCGTCGAGGATTGTTGTTCATGAGCGATATCGATCAGCGCATCGCGGAACTGTCGCCGGCCAAGCGCGAGTTGCTGCGGCAGCTGGCGGCGGCCAAGCGCGGCGCGCAGCGCATCGCGGCGCGACCGCGGCCCGAGAAAATTCCCCTGACGTTCGGACAACGCCGTCTGTGGGTGCTCGATCTGCTGATGCCGGGCATGGCCGCGTACAACTCGCCGATCGGTCTGTGGCTGGGCGGCGCGCTCGATGTCGAAAGTTTGCGCGCGGCCACGCAATTGCTGGTCGATCGCCACGAGTCGCTGCGCACCGCGTTTCGCGCCGATGACGGCGAGCCGCGACAAGTGATCGCCGCCGAGGCCGCCGTGCCTTGGCGTCAGGCGCGCGCCGAAGGCGTGGATCTAACCGCGCGTCGCGCGCGCGCGCTCACGCTGGCACGCGAAGAGACCGCGCGTCCCTTCGATTTGAGCCGCGCGCCAATGCTGCGTGCCTGCCTGATCGAAGTCACGCCCGAACTGCATCTGTTCGTGCTGACCTTTCACCACATCGCCATCGATGGCTGGTCGCTGACCGCGCTGCAGATGGAATTGCAGACCGCGTACAACACCTTGCACGACGGCGGCGATCTCGCGGCCGCGCGCGCGCGTCTGCCCGAGATCACGCTGCAGATCGCCGACGTCGCGCTGTGGCAGGCCGAGACGCTCAACGACGAGGCGCTGCAGCCGCAGATCGACTACTGGAAGGAACAACTGGCCGGCGCGCCATCCGTGCTCGACCTGCCGGCCGATCGCTCGCGTCCCGCCGTCAATGCATTTCGCGGCGCGCTGTGGCGTGGCGAAGTGCCCGCGCCGATTTATGAAACGCTCGAACGCGTCGCGCGCGACCATCAGGCGACGCTGTCGATGGTCTTTCTCGCCGCGGTGCAGAGTCTGCTCGCGCGTTACACCGGACAGGATGACATCGTCATCGGCATGGGCGTGGCCGGTCGCGCGCGCGTGGAGCTGGAGTCGGTGGTCGGCTTCTTCGTCAATACACTCGCGGTGCGCGCCACCTTCGAGGGCGAGCCGACCTTCGCCGACATGATCGCGCGCGCGCGATCGCGCGTGCTCGGCGCGATGGAGAACGCCGACGCGCCGCTCGATCGTGTGCTCGAGGCCCTGCGCCTGCCGCGCTCGGCCAGTCACACGCCGCTGGCGCAGGTGCTGTTCTTCTTCCAGAACTTCCCGGATCACGACATCGCGTTCTCCGGACTCGACGTCGACTACGCGCACCTGACCGAGATCGCGCCGCCGACGTCGCAATCCGACTTGTCGTTCTTCATCAATCAGCATTGTCCGCGCGAATTGCTGATTCAGTACAACGCCGATTTGTTCGACGCCGAGCGCATCGAGCGCCTCGCCGGTCACTTGATCACCTTGCTCGATGCCGCCGCGCGCGCGCCGACCACGCCGATCGCCGCGCTGCCCTTGCTCACCGCCGCCGAGCGCGCGGAGCTGGCGCGCTGGAACGACACTGCGCGCGAACTGCCGCGCGATCGCACGATCGCCGCCCTGGTGGAAGCGCAAGTGGCGCGCACGCCGGAGGCGATCGCGCTGAGTTTCGCCGGCCGTGACTTGAGCTATCGCGAACTCGATCGCCGCGCCAATCAGGCCGCGCACGCGCTGCGCGCCGCTGGCGTGCGTCGAGGCGATCTGGTCGGTCTGTATGTCGATCGCACGATCGAGATGGTCGCGGGCCTGCTCGGCATCGCCAAGGCTGGCGCGGCGTACGTGCCGCTAGATCCGAGTTATCCGGCCGATCGCTTGGCCTACATGCTGGAGATGGCGCAAGCGCGCGCGGTGCTGACGACGCGCGACCTCGTGGCCAGTCTGCCGCCGGGCAGCGACAACGTGGTGCTGATCGATGCCGACGCCGCGCTCGACGCCAACGCCGAACGCGCGCCGAGCGATGGCGCGCAGCCGGAAGACTTGGCCTATGTGATCTTCACGTCCGGTTCGACCGGCAAGCCCAAGGGCGTGGAGATCTCGCAGCAATCGGCCGTGAACCTGCTGCGCTCGGTCGCGCGCGCGCCGGGCATGAACGATCGCGACACCTTGTGCGCGATCAGCACGCTGTCGTTCGACATCGCCTTGTTCGAGTTGGTGCTGCCGCTGACGGTGGGCGCGCGCATTCTGCTGGTCGATCGCGAAACCGCGCGCGACGGCGCGCGCCTGCGTCGCCTGATCGACGAAGCGCCGCTGACGATGATGCAGGCCACGCCCGCGACTTGGCGCATGCTGCTCGAGGTCGGCTGGCGCGGCAACGGACGCCTGAAGATCATCTCGACCGGCGAAGCGCTGCCGCGCGAACTCGCCGATCGCCTGATGCCCTGCTGTGACGAGTTGTGGAACCTCTACGGCCCGACCGAGACCACGGTCTATTCCGCGCTGTGTCGCGTCGATGCGGGCACGGGCCCGATCCTCGTCGGCAAGCCCGTCGACAACACCGACATCCATATCGTCGACAAGCACATGCAGGTGCTGCCGGCGGGCGTGCCGGGCGAGTTGCTGATCGGTGGCGCGGGCTTGGCGCGCGGCTATCGCGGCCGACCGGATCTGACCGCCGAGAAGTTCATCGCGCAACCCTTCAGCGACGTGCCTGGCGCGCGCTTGTATCGCACTGGCGATCTGGCGCTGTGGCGTCGCGATGGCACGATCGAAGTGATCGGTCGCATCGACCATCAGATCAAGTTGCGCGGGTTCCGCATCGAACTCGGCGAGATCGAGACCGTGCTCGCGCAACATGCGTCGGTGAATCAAGCCGTGGTGCATTGTCGCGAGGATCGTCCGGGCGACAAGCGCCTAGTCGCCTATGTCACCGCGCACGGCGCGGCGCCGAGCACCTCGGCCCTGCGCGATCATCTGCGCGCGGCGCTGCCCGACTACATGGTGCCCAGCGCCTTCGTCGTGCTGCCGCAGTTTCCGCTCACGCCCAACGGCAAGATCGATCGGCGCGCGCTGCCGGCGCCGGAACTCGTCGCGGGCGACGCCACCGCGGTCATCGCGCCGCGCACGCCCGAGGAGCAGGGCCTGGTCGAGATCTGGGCGCAGTTGCTCAACACCCGCCGCATCGACGTGCGCGACAATTTCTTCGATCTGGGCGGTCATTCGCTGCTGGCCACGCGCCTGCTGGCGCGCATCGAGCAGCAGTTCGGCGTGGAGCTGCCACTGCGCGCGCTGTTCGAGGCGCCGACCCTGGAACAACTCGCGGCCACCATCGCCACGCGCCGCGCCGACATCGAACACGAGGACCTCGACGCCCTGCTGGCGAGTCTCGAGGATTTGAGCGACGAAGAAGCGAATCGTCGCCTGGGCAAGGCGCTCGCCCGCGCCGAGGACGAACATCATGGCTGAACTACGCGAGCGCCTGGCGGGCCTGACGCCCGAGAAGCGCGCGCTGCTGATGCAGCAACTGGCCAAGCAGGCCGCGCAACCGCGTCAGGAGATCGGCAAGCGGCCGCGACCGGCGCGCCTTCCGCTGTCGTTCGCGCAGCAGCGATTGTGGATCCTCGATCAGCTCGATCCGGGGTCGAGCGCCTACAACGTGCCCACGTCGATGTGGCTGCAAGGCACGCTCGATCAGGCCGTGTTGCAACAGGCGCTCGATGAGATCGTGCGTCGCCACGAAAGCCTGCGCACCGTGATGAGCGCCGACGATCAAGGCCCGCAGCAGTTGATCCTGCCGCCGTCGCCGATGCCCTTGCGCGTCGAGGCGCTCGATCACCTGCCCGAGGCCGAGCGTCAGGAAGCCGCGCTCCATCGCGCGCGCGCCGAAGCGGCGCGGCCCTTCGACATCGCGCGCGGCCCGATGATTCGCGCCGTCTTGATTCGTCTTAGCGCCACGCGCCATCTGTTCGTGCTCAACGCGCATCACATCGCGGTCGATGGCTGGTCGCTGGGCATTCTGTACGACGAGCTGGCCAAGCTCTACGCGGCGTATCAGGCCGGTCAGCCTTCGCCCTTGCCGGAATTGCCGGTGCAATACGTCGATTACACGCTGTGGCAGCGCGAGTTGCTCAGCGGTGATTTGCTCGACAAGCAACTGCGCTATTGGCAAGAGCGGCTGTCCGGCGCCTTGCCCGTGCTGGAACTTCCCGGTGATCGACCGCGTCCAGCGCAGCGCAGCTATCGTGGCGAAGTCTTGCGCGCCGGCGTGCCGGCGGATCTGTACGAGGCGATCAAGCGCCTGTCGCGGGCCGAAGGCGTGACGCCGTTCATGACCGTGCTCGCGGCATTCGACACCCTGCTCGCGCGCTACAGCGGTCAGCGCGATCTGATCGTGGGCGTGGGCGTGGCCAATCGGCGGCGCGAAGAGCTGGAGTCCTTGCTCGGCTTCTTCGTCAACACGCTCGCGCTGCGCGTGGATTTGTCGGGCAATCCGACCTTCCGCGAATTGCTCGCGCGCGTGAAGGACGTGACGCTGGGCGCGTACTCGCATCAGGATCTGCCGATCGAGCGTCTGCTCGAGGCGCTGGATCTGGATCGCGCGCTCAGTCACGCGCCGCTGTTCCAGGTGATGCTGTTCTTCCAGAGTTTCCCGAGCGATGCGATCGAACTGCCGGGCCTGACGCTGACGCCGGTGGATTTCGACGCGATCAATCCCGGCACGGCGCGCGCCGATCTGGCCCTGTTCGCGGCCGAGGTCGATGGCAGCCTGCAGCTGTTCTTCGAATACGCCAGCGATTTGTTCGACGCCGAAACGATCGAGGCGATGTCGCGTCACTTCCTGCAAGTGCTGCGCGCGATCGCGGCCGATCCGGGCACGCGCATCGGCGAGCTGGATCTGTTGCCGGCGACCGAGCGTCAACGCCTGGTCATCGACTGGAACGACACGCGCCGCGACCCCGGCCCGCACGCCACCGTGCACGCGCTGATCGAAGCACAAGCCGCGCGCACGCCGAACGCGATCGCCGTGGAATACCAAGGCGAGTCGCTGAGTTACGCCGATCTCGATCGTCAAGCCAATGCGCTTGCGCGACGGCTGATTGACAACGGCGTGCAAGCCGCCGATCTCGTCGGTCTGTTCGTCGAGCGTTCGCCGCGCATGCTCGTGGGCATGCTCGGCATCCTCAAGTGCGGCGCGGCCTATGTGCCGCTCGATCCAAGCTATCCGGTCGAACGCCTGAGCTTCATGCTCGAGGACTCCGGCGCGCGCGTGATCGTCAGCGAGCGCGCCCTGAGCGCGAAGCTGCCGGGCTCGAGCGCGCGCGCGATCCTGATCGACGAACCCGTCGCCGCCGCGAACGCCGCGACGCGTCCCGAAGTCGCGGTTCATCCCGAAGATTTGGCTTATGTGATCTTCACCTCGGGCTCGACCGGTCGGCCCAAGGGCGTGATGTTGCCGCATCGCGCGGTGGTGAATTTCTTGACCTCGGTTGCGCGCACGCCGGGCCTCGGTCCCGATGATGCGATCTGCGCGGTCACCACGCTGTCGTTCGACATCGCCGTGCTGGAACTGTGGTTGCCGCTGTCGGTCGGCGCGCGCATCGTGCTGGCCGATCGCGCCACCGCCAGCGATGGCGCGGCGCTCGCGCGCTTGATCAAGCAAGCGCGCGCGACCGTGATGCAGGCCACGCCCGCGACCTGGCGTCTGCTGATCGACGCGGGCTGGCAGGGTCAAACGGGCCTGCGCATGCTGTGCGGTGGCGAGGCGTTGCCGCGCGAGCTGGCCGATCGACTGCTGTCGTGCGGCGCCGAGTTGTGGAACATGTACGGCCCGACCGAGACCACCGTGTGGTCGACGCTTGAACGCGTGCGCGCGGGCGACGAGCCGATCTGCATCGGCAAGCCGCTGGACAACACCGAGGTCTACATCGTCGACGCGCGAGATCAGCTGACGCCGATCGGCGTGCCCGGCGAGTTGTTGATCGGTGGCCTCGGCGTGGCGTGCGGTTATCTGGCGCGACCCGATCTGACCGCCGAGAAGTTCGTGCCCGATGCGTTTGGTCCGCGCCCTGGCGCGCGGCTGTATCGCACCGGCGATCTGGCGCGCTGGCGTCGCGACGGTCGGCTGGAAGTGCTCGGTCGCATCGACTCGCAGGTGAAGCTGCGCGGCTTCCGCATCGAACTCGGCGAAATCGAATCCGTGCTCGCCGAGCACGCGCACGTGCGTCAGGCCGCCGTGATCTGTCGCGAGGATCGTCCGGGCGACAAGCGTCTGGTCGCCTACGTCGTGGCGCGCGACGACGCGAGCATCGTCGGCAATGACCTCAAGACCTTCACGCGCGCGCATTTGCCCGAGTACATGGTGCCTTCGGCCGTGGTCGTGCTCGAGCGCCTGCCGCTGACGCCCAATGGCAAGGTCGATCGTCGCGCCTTGCCCGCGCCCGAGGCGGGCGCCGAAGAAACGGCGAGCTATGTGGCGCCGCGCACGCCCGAGGAAGAAACGCTCGCCACGCTCTGGGCCGAAGTGCTCGGCGTGCCACGCGTGGGTATTCACGACGACTTCTTCGATCTGGGCGGTCATTCCTTGTTGGCCACGCAATTGGTCACGCGCTTGCAAAAGGCCTTCGGCGCCGACATCGGCTTGCGCATGATCTTCGAGGCGCCGACGGTCGCGGGCTTCGCCGAGCGCTTGCTCGCCGAGCGCGTCGACCAGGTCGATGCGCAGGCGCTGGCCGGCATGCTCGATCAGCTCGAAGGCCTGTCCGACGACGATATTCAAGCGCTGCTCGCCGGCGAGGCGCAGCCGCAGTAAGCGCACGATGAGCGACACGTCGGCCACGATCACGCCCCAGCTCGCGCAACGACTGGCGCAGCTGACGCCGCAACAGCGCGAGCTGTTGTTGCGCCAGCTCGCGGCCAAGCGCGGCGCTGGCGCCATCGCCACGCGCGCGCGCGTCGGCGAGGCCTTGCCGTTGTCGGCCTCGCAGCGTCGCATCTGGTTCTTTGAGCGACTGCAGCCGGGCACGGGCGCGTATCACGTCTACGGTCATCATCGCCTGCGTGGCGCGCTCGATGCCAAGGCGCTGGCGCGCGCCTTCGACGAACTCGTGCGTCGTCACGAGTCGCTGCGTTGCGGCTTCGATGAAGTCGCGGGCGAGCCGCGACAGACCGTGGTCGAGGCCGTGCCATTCACGCTCGCGCGCATTGATCTGAGCACGCTGGCGCCGGCGGCGCGCGATGCCGAGGCGTGGCGCTTGATCGACGTCGAGACACAACGTCCCTTCGATCTGGCGCGCGCGCCGCTGTTGCGCGCGAGCCTGGTGACCTTGGGCGAGGACGATCACCTGCTGACCCTGGTGATCCATCACATCATCGCCGACGCGTGGTCGCGCGGCGTGTTGTTCGCGGAACTGGTGGCGCTGTACAACGCGTATCGCGCCGGGAGTGAGTCACCGCTGCCCGTTTTGCCGTTGCAGTTCCCCGATGTGGTGCTGTGGCAGAACGAGCCCGCGCAGATTGCGCGCGCCGAGTCGCAACTGGCCTTCTGGGTCGACGCGCTCGCCGGCGTCACCGGCGTGCTCGATCTGCCGACCGATCGGCCGCGGTCCGCCGCCGGCAGTCGACGCGGTGGCCGACAGCCGATGGAACTGGCGTCGAATCTGGTGCAAGGCCTGACCGAGTTCGCGCGACGCGAAGGCGCGACCCTATTCATGGCCTTGCTCGCTGCCTTCGAAGTGCTGCTCGCGCGGCACGCGGGACAGGACGACGTGGTGATTGGCACGCCGGTGGCCAATCGCACGCGCGCCGAGTTCGAGCCCTTGATCGGTTTGTTCGTCAACACGCTCGCGGTGCGAGGCGATCTGAGCGGCGATCCGTCCTTCCGCGAACTGCTGGCGCGTACGCGCGCGCATGTGCTGGCCGCGCTCGATCATCCCGACGTGCCACTCGAGCGCGTGATCGATGCGCTGCGCCTGGAACGCGTGCCCGGACGCACGCCCTTGTTCCAAACCATGTTCGTGCTGCAGAACGCCGCGGGCGGCGAGCCGCGCTTCGACGGTCTCGAGGCGACGTGGTGGGAACCGGGCGAGCAAGTGTCGCGCTTCGAGATCACGCTCTCGCTCGGCGCCGAGGGGCAGGGCTTCCGTGGCGTGCTCGACTACGACGCGGACCTGTTCGACGCCGCCACCATGGTGCGTCTGGCCAATCAATATGACGCGCTGCTGCGCGCGGCCCTGGCCGATCCCGACCGACCGATTTCGCAGTTGAACCTGCTGGGCGAAGGCGAGCGCCGCGAGTTGCTGACGCTCGGCGATGGTGGTGAGGCGCTCACGCGGGCCGGCCATTCGCTCGATGCCCTGGTCGCGCGTCAAGCCGCGACTACGCCGCAAGCCATCGCCTTGCTCGAGCCTTCGGGGGCAATCACGTACGGTGAGCTGCAGGCGCGCGTCAACGGCATCGCGCACGCCTTGCGCGCGCTCGACGTCGGCGCGGAGACGCGCGTCGCGCTGCTCGCCGATCGCTCGGCCGACGCGGTGCTCGGCGTGCTCGGCATTCTCGCCGCGGGCGGCGCTTACGTGCCGCTCGATCCGGGCAGTCCCGACGAACGTTTGCGCTTCATGCTCGACGATTGCGGCGCGCGCGCGATGCTGGTGCCGCCGGCCCTGCGCGAACGCGCCGAACGGCTGCGACCGAACGTGCCCGTGCTTGCGATCGATGCGATCGCGCCGAGCGATGCCGCACCCGCGCCCGTCGCGGGCGATCGTCACGCGGCCTATGTGATCTACACGTCGGGTTCGACCGGTCAGCCGAAGGGCGTGGTCATCGAGCATCGCGGCGCGGTCAATCTGACCTTGGGCTTCATGCGTCGGCATCAGTTCGAAGGTCAGCGTTTGCTGATGATCCCGCCGCTGATCTTCGATGCCTCGGTCGGCGATGTCTTTCCCGCGCTCGCCAGTGGCGCGACCCTGGTGCTGCATCCCGCGCCGACCGAACTCGGTCCGAGCGAACTCGAACGCTATTGCCGCGATCAAGGCGTGACTGCCATCGACGCGCCCGCGCCGCTGTGGCGACGCTGGTCCGAAGGCTGGGCCCTGCACAAGCGCGCCGAGCCGCTGCTGCCGAACCTGCGCCTGATGATGATCGGCGGCGAGAGCGTGCCGATGGAACAAGTGCGTCGCTTCGCCAGCGTCACCGGCGGTCGCGTCGCGCTGTGCAATCACTACGGGCCCACCGAGGCCTCGGTGTGCGCGACCATGCTCGCCACGCGCGATGGCGCGGAGCTGGCGACACTGGAACTCCCCATCGGCCGACCGCTGCCGGGCGTGCGCCTGTACGTGGTCGACGAAGCGATGCAGCTGTTGCCGCGCGGCGCCGTGGGCGAGTTGTGCATCGGTGGTGTCGGCGTGGCGCGAGGTTACCTCGGCCGCGATGACTTGAGCGCCGAGAAGTTTCTGCCCGATCCCTTCGCCGATCACGACGACGCGCGCTTGTACCGCACCGGCGATCTGGCGCGCTGGAACGCCGACGGCACGCTGCAGTTTCTCGGTCGACGCGACCATCAGACCAAGCTGCGTGGTTTTCGCATCGAACTCGGCGAGATTGAGGCCGCGCTCGCCGCGCACCCCGACGTGCGCGCCAATGTCGCGATCGTGCGCGAGGATCGTCCCGGCGATCGGCGCCTGGTCGCCTATGTCGTGGCCGATGCTTCGCTAGACGTGACGCGCTTGCGCGACCATCTCGCCTCGCGTCTGCCCGAAGCGATGATTCCCGCCGCCATCGTGCGTCTCGATGCCTTGCCGCTGACGCACAATGGCAAGGTCGATCGTCGCGCCTTGCCCGTGCCGAGCGCGCAGGCCGAAGCGCCGCGCGTGTATCGCGCGCCTGCCACGCCGACCGAGCACGCGGTCACCACCGTGTGGCGCGATGTGCTCGCGCGCGAGGACATTGGCGTCGATGATGACTTCTTCGCGCTCGGCGGTGATTCGCTGTCGACCTTGCCGCTGGTATTCAAGTTGCACGCGGCGACGGGCGTGGAGCTGCCGCTTGCCGCGGTCTTCGCCACGCCCACGATCGCGGGTCTCGCGCGCGCCATCGACGATCTGCGCGCGGGCTTGGCCGAAGTCGGCCCCGATCTCGAAGCCCTGGTGCATCTGCCCGAGGACATCGATCCGCGCTTCGCCGCGCCCGCGGTGACGCCGCGCGATGCGCCGCTGTCGGTATTGATCACGGGCGCGACGGGTTTCCTCGGCGCCTATCTCGCGCGCGAAGTGCTCGATCGTACTTCGGCGGAACTGCTGTGCCTGGTGCGCGCCGAGAACGATGTCGACGCGCTGCGCCGCGTGCGCGCCAATCTCGACACTTACGGTCTGTGGCGCGCCACGGACGAGGCGCGTCTGGTGCCGGTGCGTGGCGATCTGGCCTTGCCCTTGCTAGGCCTGACGCGCGAGGACTTTGACGTGCTCGCGCGTCGCGCCGACGTGATCTTCCACAACGGCGGTCAGGTCAACTTCCTCGCGCCTTACGCGCATCTGGAAGCGGCCAATGTCGGCGGCACGCGCGAAGTGTTGCGGCTGGCGTGCACGCATCGGGTCAAGCCCGTGCATCTGGTGTCGACGCTGGGCGTGTATCTGACCGAGTTCCATCTCGACACCACGGTGCGCGAATCCGATCCGCCGCCGCGCGCGCAAGGTCAGCACGGCGGTTACAACCAGAGCAAATGGGTGGGCGAGCAACTCGCGCTGGTCGCGCGATCGCGCGGTCTGCCCGTGGCGATCTATCGTCCCGCGCGCATCACCGGCGATAGCCGCACGGGTGTGAGCAATCTGGGCGATTACTTCAATGCCTGGATCAAGGGCTGCGCGCAATTGGGTCAGGCGCCGTACTTGCCCGACGAGAGCTTCGACATGGCGCCGGTCGACTACGTCGGTCGCGCCATCGTGCGCCTGGCTTTGGGCGCGGGCGATGCCAATGGTCAGTTCCATTTCTACAACGCGCGACGCTTGCCAATTCCGCAGGCGATCGAAGCGATGCGCGCCTGCGGCGTGACCATCGAGGAAGTGCCGTACGCGCAATGGCGTCAGGCCTTGATCGCGGCGGTGGCGGTGGCGCGCGATAACGCGCTCGCGCCGTTCGCGGGCTTGTTCCCGGTCGTGCCCGATCCGCGCGAGCCGCGTTTCGATTGCTCGATCTCGCAACAGGCCGTGGCCGCGAGTGGGCTGGCGTGTCCGCCCGCGGACAAAGCCTTGTTCACGACGTATTTGCGATTTCTGCAAGCGCGTGGCTTTCTGGAACGCACCGCGATCGAGGCGGAGGCGCAGGCATGACGCGCGCGCCGGGACTTCGCGATTTCCTGTTGATCTGGGCCGGACAAGTCGTGTCCGTCGTGGGCTCGCGCGTGACCTCGTTCGCGCTCGGCATCTGGGTCTTGCAGACCACGGGCTCGACCACGCGCTTCGCGCTGATCTTCGTTGCGATGGCCGTGCCGGTGTTGTTGATCTCGCCGATCGCCGGCGCCTTGGTCGATCGCTGGGATCGACGCTTGACCATGCTCGCGTGCGATGTCGCGTGCGCGTTGACGATGCTCGCGATGGCGGCCTTGATGGCCAGCGGCCAGCTCGCGCTGTGGCACGTGTATGTCGGCGTGGGCGTGACTTCGATCGCGAACGCTTTCCTGCAACCGGCCTATGCGGCGAGCATTCCGCTCCTGGCCGAACGCGCGCAACTCACGCGCTTGAACGCGCTGGTGCAAACCGGCTTCGCGCTGGCGCAAGTCGGCGGCCCACTGCTCGCGGGCGTGCTGGTGGCGACGGTGTCGATGAAGGGCGTGCTGCTGATCGATGCCGCGAGCTTCGCCATCGCCGCGCTGGCCATGGCCTTGGCGCGCGTGCCGCGTCCGCCGCGCGAAGACGCGGGCGACGAAGCCAATATCTGGCGCGAGGCCGCGACCGGCTGGGCCTATGTGCGCGGTCGCGCGGGCTTGTTTGGTCTGTTGATCGTCTTCGGCGTGAGCAACTTTCTGTTTGGCATCGCCAGCATCGCGATCACGCCGCTGGTGCTGTCGTTCGCCGATACGCGTTTATTGGGCTTGCAGATGTCGATTGGCGGCTGCGGCCTGCTGCTCGGCGGCATCGCGATGAGCGTGTGGGGCGGGCCGCGCAAGCGCATTCATGGCGTGCTGGGATTTTCCTTGCTCGCCGGCTTGTGTCTGGCGGCGCATGGTCTGGCGCCGAGCTTCACGCTGGTGTGCGCGGTCGGTTTCGTGTTCTTCCTGACCTTGCCGGTGATCAATTCGGCCAATGCCGCGTTGTGGCAGAGCAAGGTGCCGGTGGCGCTGCAGGGCCGCTGCTTCGCGATTCAACGCGTGCTGTCGGAAGCGGCGATGCCGATCGGTTTCATGCTCGCCGGGCCCTTGGCCGAGCATCTGTTCGAACCGTTGATGGCCGCCGACGGCGCGCTCGCCGACAGCATCGGCGCCGTCATCGGCGTGGGGCCGGGACGCGGCCTGGGGTTGATGTTCATCGCGCTGGGTCTGGCCATGACCGTGGTCGCCGCCACGGCCTATGCCACGCGACCCGTGCGCGACGTGGAAGACGAACTGCCCGACGCGCCGCTGCCCGCGGCCGAGGGCGAGCAGCGCCTGCACGGCGTGGCCTGAGGGAAACGACAGTCATGCATGACGACAACGACGCGCCGGGCGACTTCCGCGCGGTGATCAACGATCAGGCGCAGTACGCGCTGTGGCCCGCGACGCGCGTCTTGCCCACGGGCTGGCGCGACGCCGGGTATCACGGCGCGCGCGCGGATTGCCTGCAATTCATCCGGCGCGCCTGGACCGACCAACGTCCGCTCGCCGTGCAAGGTGTGCCACGAAGCGCCGCGACCGCTTCCGCCGCGAAGGAGATGCGCCCATGATGGTCGAACGTGACACCACCGCCGCGCCGGTGGCCCTCGATACCGACACGCTCGCGGCCAAGCTCAAGCGAGCGTCCGAAGTCGAACGCGAGTACGACGACGACGATCCGCGTCGCCAGATCGTGCAATGGGTGCGCGAATTCCTCGCGCGTCCGCACGCCGACCTGGGTCGCCCCGGTCCCGTGTGCCCGTTCGCGCCCGCGGCCATTGGCATGGACACGATCTGGTTGGCCGAAATCAGCGAGGCCAATCTCGATCGCGTCACGATCGAGCGCGCGATCGCGCAGTATCGCGAGATCTTTCTCGACCTCGAACCGCGCACCGGCACGGCCGCGATGAACAAGGCCGTGATGGTCGTGTTCCCCAACCTCGGCGCCGAAGGCGCGCGCGTGGTCGACGAGATTCAGGCCGAACTCAAGGCGCATTTCGTCGACGTGGGTTTGATGCTGGGCGAGTTCCACGCCAAGAACGAAGCGCCGGGTCTGCGCAATCCTGACTTTCGACCGCTGCGCAGTCCGATTCCGATGCTGGTCATGCGCAACATGGTCGATTCGGATCTGCCGTTCTTGCGGCGTTCGATCGATCCGCCGGGCTTGCGCGCGGCGTATCTGCGGTCCTTCATTCGACGCTTGGGCGCGGTCGTGAGTCGCTCGACCTTCGAGTCGGCGATCGAGTCCCTGGTCGACGCCGAACTGCAATTGCGCAGTCAGCCCGATTTCGCGGCGCCCACGCGCGCGCGCGCCGAGAAATCCGCGCGCGCCAAGTCCGCGCCGAAAGCCCTGAGCCTGGCCGACGATGTTCACAAGTAATTCGCCCGAGACCGATCGCGTCGCCATCGTCGGCGGCGGCCTGGCCGGATCGTTGCTCGCCTTGGCGCTGGCGCGTCGTGGCTTCGGCGTCGACGTCTACGAGCGCCGCGCCGATCCGCGCGTTGATGGCGCGGAGGGCGGCCGCTCGATCAATCTGGGTCTGTCCAAACGCGGCATTCAAGCGCTGACCGAAGTGGGCTTGATCGATGAAGTGATGCCCATGACCGTGACCATGCGCGGCCGCGTGATTCACGCGCCCGATGGCACCACGCGCTTTCAACCGTACGGCAAGGATCAACGCGAGGTCCTGCATTCGATCGATCGACGCGAGCTGAGCAATCTGTTGCTCGACCGCGCCGATAAGCACGGCGGCGTGAAGCTGCACTTCCGCCATCGCCTCGTCGGCCTCGACAAGGATCAGCGCACGCTGACGCTGGAATCGCCCGAAGGCACGCGCACCGTCAACCCGCGCTGGGTCATCGGCGCCGATGGCGCGTTTTCGCGCGCGCGGCAGGAGATGCAGCGCGGCGAGCGCGCCGACTATCACCAGGAATACCTCGAGTGGGGCTACAAGGAGCTCACGCTCGCGGCGCGCCCCGACGGCAGCTCCGCGATCGAGCTAAAAGCGCTGCACGTGTGGCCGCGCACGCACGGTCTGTTCGTCTCGCATCCCAACCGCGATGGCTCGCACACGTTGACGTTGTTCCTGCCGCACGAAGGCCCCGATTCCTTCGAGACCACGCGCACCGAGGACGATGTGCGCGCGCTGTTCAAGAAGTACTTTCCCGATCTCGTGCCCTTGCTGCCCGAACTCGTGCGCGAGTGGATGACGCACCCGGTCGGAAGTCTTGTTACTGTCCGCACCGCGCCGTGGAGTTTCGGCGACTGGCTGGTGCTGGTCGGCGATGCCTGTCATGCCGTGTATCCGTTCTACGGCCAGGGCATGAACTCCGCGTTCGAGGATTGCTCGGCGCTGCTGCAAGCGCTCGATCGCGAACTGCGCGATCTGCGTGCCGCCTTTCGCGCCTACGAACACGCGCGCCGCCCGCACACCGACACCTTGTGCGAACTGTCCAAGGCCAACTTCGTCGAGCTGCGTCAGAAAGTGCAGTCGCCGCTGTTCGTCGCGCGCAAGCGCTTGGACGTGGCGCTCAATCGGCTGATGCCGCGCGCGTGGCTGCCGCTCTACACCATGATCTCGCACACGACCATGCCCTATGGCGACGCGCTCGCGCGGTCGCGATTGCAGGAGCAGATCCTCGCATGGACCGTGCTCGGCGGTGGCGTGATGCTGGCGCTGGGGCTTTGGGCCTTTCTCGGCGGGTGAATGATGCGATCCCCGCGGGCGCGCCATCGGCACCCGTGGGCGACGATCTCCACGACTGAGGCGCGCCATCGTGCGCTCGCGCGGACTTGTCGCTAGATTGGCGGCAGGTCAGGCGGGGTGGGGTGTCGATGAGCAAGCCGTCGGTGAATCACGCGCGTCGCGTGCGCGCGTTTGTGCGTACCTCGTTGCTGTCGCTCGTGCTCGTGTGTCTGCCGGGCTGCGGTCCCGGCTATCCCACCGACTGGCCCGCGGTCGATGTGCCCTGGTTCGGGGGCTGTCCCGATCTGCAAGGCACGTATCGCATCGTCGAGGCGCTCGATGAGGGCGGCTATCGCGGGGGCCTCGGGCGCACCGTATTCGTGCCGCAAGGTCGCGCGGTGGGTGGCGCGCCGCCTTGGGATCGCATGACGATCAGCGGCGAGGTCGATGACGCGATCATGGTCACGCTCGACTACAGCCCCGAGTTTCTCGAGCGCGTCGAAGCGCATGAGCGTGAGCGACGCGCGAGCACCGATCGCTCGCTTCGTTTTCAAGACCCGGCCACGCGCTGGAGTCGCGCGCATCGCGACCAGTCCGACGCCGAGTACATCAAGAGCGCCGAACGCCTGAGAACGCCGCTGTCACACACCCATCGCATCGGCCATGGCCTGGACTATTCGTGCGAGAACGGCTGGCTGGTCACCGCGCTCAATCGCGACTATTCGGGCACGGGCACTTCGGGCGCCAGCGACGCCTTGCGCTTCACGCGCGACAAAGCCGGTGGCCTGGTGATGAACGCCGTGTTCACCAGCGAGCAACGTTTCAACCTTTGGTGCGGCGATGGGTGCGTGGGGTTTTCGCTGGGCACCGGCGAGAATCACCGATGGGCGCACTGGCCCGCGCTCGCCAAGGACAGTCCCAGCGCGCAAACGCCGACCCTCTGGCGTGGCGACTATCGCGCGCTCGATCCCGTGCCACTCGATCCGAACGGTCGCGGCGCGAAGCGCGTCGACGAATTGCGCGCCGCATTGACGCAAGCCTTACCCGACGACGTCCAACTCGACGCTGTGGAAGGCGCGGGCAATGGCGTGCGCGCGACCGTGAGCGCCGTCGACGACGATGCCCTCTCGCGCCTCTTCGCGCCGCTGGACCAATCGCCCGCGATCGATCTCGTCAACGTCGAATCCGTCATCCACGAAGCCCCTGATCGCGTGCGCATGAGCCTATTCGTCCAGCCGACCCCGAAAACGCCCGCGCCCGACATCACCGCCGCCGACGCCGCGATGCGAAAACTCCTGCCCGACGGCGTCACGCTGGTGACCTTCGAAGCCCGCGGCGGCGCCTACACCCTGATCGTCACCAGCCCCGACAACCCGCGCGTCAGCCAACTGCTGCGCGCCATCGACACCTCGGGCACGTTCCGTGCGCCCGAGTTGGTTGAGATCAAGAATGAAGGCGCGTTGCGACGCGCGACGATTCGGCTCGCGCCGGGGGACTGAACTGTCGAGAGACAGATCCGCGATCCCTTCCACCCAGGGCATGCCACGCGGATCGTGCCGGATTCGACCGCGCCGCGCGGCAGCCCACGTCAAGGCGCCTCGAAGCCATCGAGAAACAAGCCATCGCTATTGAGCACTTCCCACACGGGTCCCGAGGCTTCGATGGTCATGCCTTGCTGACGCTCGAGCAGGGCCTGCGGTGGGCCGGCGCCGAATTGCACGCTGCCGCCGGTGGATGTCATGCCCATGGTCAAGCGCACGGTCGCGGTGGCGCCATCGGCGCGCGTGAGCAGCACGGTCCATTGATTGCCCGCGGTGGTCAGTTGCGCGGTGAGTGGCGGTGCGCCGACATCGCGTGATTGAATGACGTGCAAGAAATACCCTTCCTGCGTGCCGGTCTGATCCACTTCGACGCGGAACTGACCGAGCGAGCAACCGCTGCAATCGCGTTCGTCGATGACGCGCGGCGCGGCGGTCTCGGGCAGCAGCAGATGCGTGTCGAGCGCGAGCGGGCCGTTGTCGGCGGTCACGCGTCGACCGTTCACCACCGGCGCGCCGCGCGCGGGATAGTGCACGACGAACGTCTTGCGCACGTTCGCCGGCGCCTTCGGCGCATAGTCGACGTTGACGCAGGGATTGGCGTAGATCGGCAATTGCGAGTCGGCGCTGGCGCGCAGGCGGTCGAGCACCAGCACGGCATTCCAGGCGCGAAGGAACAGGAACTCGCGCACGACGCTGTCGACGTACGGCCAGTCTTCGTCGACCAGCCAACACTGATTCTGCGGCACGGTGCCGGCGAAGCGGCGATAGCCCCCGCGTAGATCAACGGCCGCGTACAGAAATTCCGGCGCGCTGTGCAGACGCGTCACGCGTGGCTGATCGTGAAACGCGCTCAGTTGCCCGCGACCTTCGAACAGCACCGCGTTCTTCGCCACGGCCTCGTTGATGTCGGCGCGGCCCACGCCCATGAAGCCCTTCACGAAATCCGAGCCACGATAGCCGACCGTGTTGCGACTGACGAAGCGATCGCGTCGCCACAGTTGAAACGAGCCGGCTTCGATGCCGTTGTGCTCCAGGCCGCCTCGCTCGTCGGCGCCGAGCGCGCCGAGTTCGAACACGGCGGTCATCGCGTCGTTCGCGGCGCTGCTTCGGCCGTACAGAAACCGATAACCCGCGGCGTAGTAGTCCAAGGGCAGATCGTCCGTGTTCGACGGTCCACCCGCGCCGGCGAGCGCCGCCTGCAACCACCAGTCGGGCTGCACGCCCGTGCGCTGCAGCCAGCCGCGCGCGTGGCGCGCGCGCGTCGAACTTGGCGCGCGCAGGATGGTCGCGGCAAGCAGATTGGCGTAGTCGCCCTGCAGCGCGCTGCCGCCTTCATCGAAGCTTTGGTTGTCGTTGAACGGAAAGATCTCGTAGTGCGCCCCGCTGATGCCGGGCTCGACCGTCGGCGAAGGCGACGTCGCATACAGCAAGTAATACGTGCTGTCGCCGAAGAAGCTCGTCGCTTGATGTCCGTCGAAACCGAAGTCCGCCGCCGAGCGCAGCGCGATGACGGAATAGCCCAGCGGATACGGCCCGTACTGCGTGCCTTCGCCCGGCACGCCACCACGGCCGAAGTTGGTCGACCAGGGCACGAAGTACTGTTGATAGCGCTGATCGAGCGCGTGCGCGATGAACTCGGCCGAGCGCGTGCTCTCGCCGCTGGCGGCGATGCCCCACAGCAAGCTATTGCGCAGATAGCCCCAGTAATAGTTATTGATCGGTCGCGCGGGCCAGCCGTAGGGTCCTTGATTGAGCTTGCCGATGTAGTTGTCCCAGCGCGCGATCAAGGTGTTCTTCTGCGTCGCGGTCAGTTGGGCATTGCACCAGTCGTAGACCAGGATCGCGTCTTCGCCGGTCCAACGCGCGCGGTCGCAATACAAACCTTCGCTGTTGAGATCGCATGAGCCGGGATCGGCGTGCCCATCGCCGTCTTCGTCGGCCAGCTCGAAGTTGAAGCGCATCAGCCAGTCGATCGCGGGCGCGCACTCGGCGGGATTGCCGCTCATCAGAAAACGCAGCGCATGATTGCGCGCCGCCGCCGACGGCGGATAGCCGGGAATACTGATCGCGTGATTCTGAAAATACGCGCGGGCCTGATTCAAGCGCGCGCTGTCGCCATACCACAGGCGTGGGTGCGCGGCGGGAATGGTGAGCGCGGTGCCCAAGGTCTCGGCCGAAGCTTGGCCGAGCGACAGCCACGCGGCGCCCACCAGCATCAATGAAGTTCGAAGCCCTGTTCGGCGCATGAGTCACTCCCGGGTCTGGTCGAAGAAGTACTGACCGACACGGGCGAGGTCGCGTCGACCTCGTCCTCGGTCGGCGATGCGAGAAGGCGCGAGGCGGCGTCGGCGCCATGACTGGCCGCGCTCAGATCGACCAAGCCCAGGGCTACGCCGACCATAGCCGCGTGCGTGCGATCGCGCGCGCCCAGGCGCTGTCGCAAGCGACGCACATAGGCCTTGACCGTGCCTTCGGTCAAGCCCAGTCGCGTGGCGATGGCCTTGTTCGAGCGGCCGCTCGCGACCAGATTGAGAATGGCCAGCTCGCGCCGCGGCGGAAGCGACACACCGCGCGCGCGCTCGCGCGTCGCGCGCAGCATCAGCGCGGTCGCGGTCTTGCCCATGATCATGCCGCCGTCGATCGCCGCGCGGATCGCGCGCGCCAGTTCGGCGCGCGCACTCTCGTAATGCAGCACCGTGTCGCAGCCGGCCATGATCAACGGCAGGATCAGCGGACGCTGGAACGCGCTGGTCATCGCGACGAGCGCGGCATCGGGCGCGGCGCGACGCAGCGTGGCCACGGCCACGCGCGGTTGCGGCAGCATGCACTCGGCGCCGACCACGATCAGACGTGGCGACTGCGCGCGCGACAGCGTTCGCGTCTGCGACAGATCGCTCGCCAAGTCGACGGTGCCGATGCCGAGATCGTGACGCAGGATCTCGCCCAAGGCCGCGCCGAGCAGCTCGAAACGCGAAACGATCAGCGCGCGCATCATCGCGCGCGCCCGTGCGAGCGTGCGCCACATCCGCGTCGCGCCATGCACCCGAGGCGATCGTCCCTTCGTCCCGCGTGGGCCTTCGGCCGGGCCGGCGAAGAGGCTCGCGATCGACGCGAGTCGATGGCGCGGAAGGCGGAGGGCGTGGTCATGGTGGGGGTGGTCATCGCCTGGGCGTCACATCGCCCACGGCGACGTGGACGATGCGCGGGCGCGACGCGGATGGACTTGCCCGACGTCCGCATGCTCGCGCGCCTTCGATGCGCGCGGGCGTGACTGCGGAGGCCGATGCTGCGCGATCGCCTCAGCGCGCGGCGCGCGCGCTCGACGTGGTGTCCTGCAAGGGCGCGAGATACAAATCCGAACCGTCGCGCGCGACCATGTTCACCACCACGCGACGCGCGGTGGCGTCGAAGCTGGCCATGGGCAGGGGATGAAGGGTGTCGACCCGCAGCTCGGCGAGTTTCTCGATCGCGTCATCGCCTTCGGTTCCGCCGGCGAGCGCGCGCGCGAACACACCGCCCGTATCGGCGCCCGTGCGCTCGTACAACCACAGGCGATCGCCGACCACGCGAAAGCCGCCGCGCGCGATCTGTGTCACGTGGCCGCTCACGGCCTCTTCGATCCCGGTCTCGAGATCGGCACGGAACAGGCCGCGCAGATTCAACTTGCCATAGTAGAGGTGTGGATCGCCGTCGAACTGTCGCGGATCGAGTCCGCGCAGATCGTGCAGCGGTTGGGCGTCGCCGCCATCGGCGCGCATGCGCCACAGACGCCAGCCTTGGCCGCGATCGCCGGCATAGAAAATGGTCCGGCCGTCGTTGCTCCAGCTCCCGAAGCGCACGCGCTCGTCGGTGGCGCTGAGCACTTGTTCGCGCGCGCTGTCGAGATCGACGCGCACCAGCTCGCTCGTGCCGCGACCGCGTCGGATGTACAGGAGCTGGCGCTCATCCGGCGACCACTCGGGATAGTCCGGCGAGGCGTTGCTCACGTGAGTCAGCATCGCCAGGTGATCGTTATCGAACTCGTAAGTCCAGATCTGCGAAGTGCCCGAGCGCTCGGACACGAAGGCCAGGCGTCGACCACTGCGTGACAGCGACATCGCGTAGTCCGACCGCGACGCCGGCGCGATGACTCGACCCGGACCCGCGCGGCCTCGCGCATCGAGTTCGAACGCGACGAGTTGCGTCAGCTGCAGATCGCGATAGAACACGACCAAGCCCGCGCGCCGCGCGATCGCCGGATACGACGCCTGATCGATGCCAAGCGCGCGCCGTGCCGCCCGCGATCGGCATGACCCAGATGTCGGCATAGGGCCGCACGCCACGACGAAACGCGAGCCAGCGACCGTCGGGCGAGATCCGCGGATACAGATCGACATCGCCGGGTGCGCGCGGACCATAGTCGAGCGCGCGGCGCGTGCCCGTGGCCAGATCGATGACGACGAGGCCACGCGCGCCGGCGGCTTCGCCGTCGCGCGGCTCCGACATATAAATAGCCCGGCCATCCGGCGCCCAGTCAAAGGCATCCATCACGCTGACATTGCACGGCGCGATCGCGCGCGGCGTGCCGCCGGTCACCGCGACCGCGCGCAGTTCGCAACCGGCTTCGCTCAGTTGCGCGTAGGCGATGCGCGTGCCATCGGGTGACCAGATCAGATGCGCCATGAAGGCATTTGGCGTGGCCGGCACCAAGGTGACCGCGCGCGCATCGGGATCGCGGGCCTTGAGCATCAGCGCCGCATCGAGCTCGCCATCGGCGGCGCCGACATAGGCGATCAAGGCGCCATCGGGCGAAATCGCGGGAAAGTATTCGGTGCCGGGATCGGCGGTGAGTGCGAGTGGCTCGATCGTGGCGGGTGTGATCGTCGCGGTCGCGATATCGACATCGCGCGCTCGCAGCCACTCGCGCGCGCCCCAGACGAGCACGAGCAGCACCAGCAAGCCCCACGCGAGCTTACGCGCGGGAAGCGCCGGCGCGAGACGTTCGCGAGTCGGCTCGGGGACTTGCGTTGGAGTTCTCGGCGCGACGTTCGTCGGTGCAGTCGCCAACGTCGGTGCTTCATCGTCGGTGGCCGTCGCGGCAAGGGACGCCACCGATGCCCCTTCGGGCGGCGGCGTGAACCGCACCGCCATGTTCAAGCGATAGCCCACGCGCGGAATCGTTTCGATCTTGGTCGGCGCGCGCGGACTGTCGTCGAGCGCCGCGCGCAATTCGCGAATGGCGCGCGTGAGCACGTCGTCGGTGGGAAAGCTGTCGGGCCAGACCAGACCCAGCAAGTCATCGCGCCGCACGACGCGGTTGTCGCGCCAGCACAGCTCGCGCAACACCGCGCAGGCCTTGGGCGTGAGGCGCTGCGTCACGCCCGCGCGCGTGAGCGTGTTGGCGCTGAAGTCGACGTGATGATCGGCGAGCCACGCCTGATGCCATTCGCTCGCGCTCGGTCGCAGGGGAACGCTCATGCCACGCGGTGGACCCGCGCGTTCACGCGCGTCCGACGCCTCCGGTCGAAGACGGCGCGAGTCTGCGCCGCGAGTCAGGGGCGCGCCACTGACTTTCGTCAGCGCCGCGACCCTGACTGTCGGTGAAGCGTCGGAACTTTCCGCGCCGTGTCGGCGCCGCGTCAGGCCGAAAGCGTGGCTGTCATCGACCCTCGCCGACGCCGATCGCGGACCTGTGTCCGCGGGCGTTCCGCGCGTCGCCGACGCGCCCGGGAGTGAGCACGATGCGACTGGATGTTCTTCGCAGCGATGATGTCGAGCGCGCCGCGCATTGGCTGGCCTGGCGCCGCCGTTCGCCCGATGCCGATCTGGCGTTGTTGCTGATCCTGAGTGTTCGCGATGCCATGCCCGCGTTCGCCACGCCGGCCGGCGTGCGCTGGGTCGGCGCGGGCCAAGTGATGGAAGATTACGAACCGCTCGCCGTGGTGCGTTCGGGCGAAGCCGTGCAGATCGTCGCCGACGGCATGCAGGGTCGCTTGCGCGCGCGCGGCGGTCGACCGGCGTGCGTGATCGGTCTGCATTTCACCGATGCCACGTGGCGACGCTTCGCGTCGGCGTGGCCGCGCGATGAAGACGACCTGGCCAGCTTGCTGCCGATGCATCTGCCGGGCGATGACGGGCTCTCGCGGCAAGTGATCGAGCTGTTGAGCAAGGCCAGCGCGATGGCCTCGGTGGGCACGGCGCCAGCTGGCCTCGCGTCATTGCCGCGCGATCTGCTGGAACGCCAGACCGCGTTGCGCGCGCGCTTGACCGCGGTGCCGGGTCGCAATGCCCGCCATCGCCGCGCGTTGTTCCAGCGGCTGCTGCGCGTGCGCGAAGTGATGGCGGGCGAGCCCGCGCGTTGGCCGGCGGTCGAGACCATGGCCGAGCAGGCGCGCTTGTCGCCGTTTCATTTCGCGCGCACGTATGCGCGGCTGTTCGGCATCACGCCGCATCAGGAACTCTCGCGCGCGCGGCTGCGCGTGGCGCGGCGGCTGTTGGCCGATCCGCGTCAGAGCATCAGCGATATCGCGAGCGCGTTGGGCTATGGCTCGCGCAGCTCGTTCACGCGCTGGCTGAGTTTGTCGACGGGCGAGCCGCCGACGGCGTGGCGCAAGCGCATCGTGCAGGAGCATCGCCGCGAGAGGCTCGCGAGTGTCGCGGTCGAACATGCGCACGAGGGCATCGACCGCGCGACGACGGACGCATGGTCCACGCCGCCGGCCTTCGCGCGATCCGCGTGATGGGACTCGCGATCGCGCGACTCACAACACCTCGAACAACCCCGCCGCGCCTTGCCCGCCACCGACGCACATGGTCACCACCACGTACTTCACCCCGCGACGTCGGCCTTCGATTAAGGCGTGGCCGACCAAGCGCGCGCCAGACACGCCGTAGGGATGACCTACGGCGATCGCGCCGCCGTTGACGTTGAGCTTGTCGAGCGGGATGCCGAGACGATCGACGCAGTACAGCACCTGCACGGCGAAGGCTTCGTTGAGTTCCCATAGCCCGATATCGTCGATGGTCAGACCCGCACGACGCAGCAGCTTTGGCACGGCGAACACCGGACCGATGCCCATCTCGTCGGGCTCGCAACCGGCGACCGCGAAACCGCGGAACACGCCGAGCGGTCGCGTGCCCGCGCGCGCGGCGGCGGTGTCGCTCATGATCACGACGGCGCTGGCGCCATCGGAGAACTGACTCGCATTGCCCGCGGTGATCACGCCACCAGGCGTGGCCGGACGAATGCCGCGCACGCCGTCGAGCGTGGTGTCGGCGCGAATGCCTTCATCGGCGGCGATCGTCACTTCGCGCGAGAGCAACTGACCGCTGGCCGCGTCGGCCACGCCCATGGTCACGGTCATCGGCACGATCTCGTCGTTGAACTTGCCCGCCGCTTGCGCGGCCGCGGCGAGCTGCTGACTGCGCACGCCGTATTCGTCCTGACGGTCCTTGGCGATGCCGTAACGCTTGGCTACGGTTTCGGCGGTGCGCAGCATCGGCCAGTAGATCTCGGGCTTGTTCGCGGCGAGCCAGGGATCGGCGAGGAACTGCTGATTCATCACGCCCTGCACGCAGGAAATGCTTTCCACGCCGCCGGCGACATAGGTCTCGCCTTCGCCGGCGATGATGCGTTGCGCGGCGCTGGCAATGGTCTGCAGGCCACTGGCGCAGAAACGATTGATGGTCATGCCCGGCACGGTGACCGGGCAGCCGGCGCGCAGCGCGATCTGACGCGCGATGTTCACGCCGGTCGCGCCTTCGGGGTTGGCGCAGCCCATCAGCACGTCTTCGATCGCATCGGCCGACACGCCCGAGCGCGCGATGGCGTGCGCGACCGCGTGCGCGCCGAGCGTGGCGCCGTGGGTTTGATTGAAAGCGCCCTTCCAGCTCTTGGCCAGGCCAGTGCGCGCGGTGGCAACGATGACGGCGTCGGTCATGGGGTTCTCCTCGCGCTCAAGTGAACGTGGTGCCATCGGTGGCGTGACGCGCCAGCAGCGGCGCGGGTGTCCACGCGCCGGCTTGGCGATCGTCGGGATCGGCGGCGGCGAAACGCGCCATCGCGCGCACCACGTTGAAGGCGCCGACTTCATCGGCATACCGCATCGGCCCACCGCGGAACGGTGGGAAGCCATAGCCGGTCAGGTACACCATGTCGATGTCGCTGGCTTTGCTGGCGATGCCTTCCTCGAGAATGCGCGCGCCTTCGTTGATCAAGGCATAGACGAGGCGCTGCACGATCTCGGCGTCGTCGATGCGTCGTCGCGCCAAGCCGATCGCCTGCGAATGCGCGATCACCAGTTCATCGACCAAGGCACTGGGATGCGCCTTGCGATCGCCGGGCTTGTAGTCGTACCAACCGGCGCCAGTCTTCTGACCGAAGCGGCCGAGTTCGCACAGCTTGTCGCCGATGGCCGAATACTTCAGCGCCGGCCGTTCGACATAGCGGCGCTTGCGAATAGCCCAGCCAATGTCATTGCCGGCCAGATCGCTCATGCGGAACGGGCCCATGGCGAAGCCGAAGCGCTCGATCGCGGCATCGACCTGCGCCGGCAATGCGCCTTCCTCGAGTAGAAACAACGCCTGCCGCGAATACTGCTCGATCATGCGATTGCCAATGAAGCCATCGCACACGCCCGAGACCACGGCGGTTTTCTTGATGCGCTTGGCCATGGCCATGGCGGTGGCCAGCACGTCCTTGGCCGTGTGCTTGCCGCGCACCACTTCCAAGAGCTTCATGATGTTGGCCGGGCTGAAGAAGTGCAGGCCCAGCACGTCTTGCGGGCGCTGGGTGAAGGCGGCGATGGCGTCGACATCGAGCGTCGACGTGTTGGTCGCCAGGATCGCGCCGGCCTTCGCCACGCGATCGAGCTGCTCGAACACCGCGCGCTTGACCGACAACTCCTCGAACACGGCTTCGATGATCAGGTCGGCGTCGGCCAGATCGGCGTAGTCCAGCGTGGGCTTGAGCAGGGCCAGGCGCTGTTCGAGTTGCTCGGGCTTGAGGCTGCCCTTGCGCAGCGCGCCGTCGTAGTTCTTGCGAATGGTGGCGAGGCCTCTTTCCAGCGCCTCGGGCTTCATCTCCAGCAAGGTCACGGGCAAGCCGGCATTGATGAAGTTCATCGCGATGCCACCGCCCATGGTGCCCGCGCCGACGATGCCGACCCGCGCGATCGCGCGCGTGGGCGTGGACTCGGGCACGTCGGCGATCTTGCCGGCGGCGCGTTCGCCAAAGAACGCGTGACGCAGCGCGCGCGATTCGGGCGACATCATCAAGGTGGCGAAGGTGTCGCGCTCGAACTTCATGCCTTCGTCGAAGGGTTTGCGCGCGGCCGCTTCGACGCAATCGACGCAGCGTTGCGGCGCCGGGTAGTCGCGCGCCATGGCGCCGACCGTCGCGCGCGCGAACAGAATGAAGCCTTCCGGATTGTCGTGCTTGACCGCGCGATCGCGCACGCGCGGATGCGGGCCACCGGCCGTGACGCGTTCCCGCGCGAAGCTCACCGCGCCCGCGATCAAATCGCCCTCGATCAGCCGATCGATCAGCGATTGGCCGGGAATTGCCGCGAGCACCTCGCTGTTCACGGGATTGCCCGACACGATCATGTTCAGCGCCGGCTCCAGGCCGATCGCGCGCGGCAGACGTTGCGTGCCACCGGCGCCGGGCACGAGTCCCAGTTTGACTTCAGGCAAGGCGATCGACGTGCCCGGTGCCGCCACGCGATAGTGACACCCGAGCGAGAGTTCCAAGCCACCGCCCATGCACACGCCGTGGATGGCGGCGATCACGGGCTTGGGACTGCGCTCGACCGCGTCGATCAGCGACAGCAGATTCGGTTCGCGCAAGGCTTGCGGCGTGCCGAACTCGCGAATGTCGGCGCCGCCGCTGAAGGATTTGCCGGCGCCGGCGAAGATGATCGCGATGACGCTCGGGTCGGCCAGCGCGCGATCGAGCCCTTCGACCATGGCGCGACGCGTCTCATAGCCCATGCCGTTGACCGGCGGATTGTCGATGGTGACGACGGCGACGCCGTCGCGAACCGCATATTGCGCTGTCATCGCGAACTCCTGGCGCGGTTGGCGCCGCGCGTCTCGCCACGCGCGCGCCGGGTGGGATTGGGACGGGCCGTTCGACGCCGCTCGACGCGGCCCGACAGCAGCAGTTCGACCGCGAGCGCGGCCTCGGTCACTTTGACCGGTTGATCGGTGATCACTTCGGCGTAGATGAAGCTCTCGCAGATGCGCACGATCAAATACGCCAGCGTGTCGACCGGCAAGGGCAGGGACAGGCCACCGTGACGCGCTTCGTGCTCGAGCAATTCGCGCACGCGCGCGGTGGCGCGCGCTTGCACCGGACCTTCTTTCGACGTGAGCAAACGCAGCGCGTACGGCGGATCAAGACGCACGAAGCGACGCAGCGGCTCGAACGCGACGATGGCGCGCACCGAGGCCTCGCAGGTCGCGGCGATGCGCCGCGCGCCCTGACCGGCGTGACTGGCCGCGGCGCGCTTCATTTGTTCATCGCACAGCGACCACAGGATTTCGCCCAGCAGCAGGTCCTTGCTGCCGACCCAGCGAAACGCCGTGGCGCGGCCGATGGTCAGGCGTTCGGCCAGATCGCCGACATCGAGACGACCGCTTTCCAGCCATTGCCGCCGCGCCAGCCGGAACAAATCCAGCGGCGTGGCGCGCCGCGCCGGCCGCTCGCGCAGGGCCTGGGCCAGTCGGGTGCGACGCGGGGCGGGGGCTTTGGCGGGGCTCATGGCCGCAGTGTAGACATTCCCCCAACTTGACGCCAGATGAGTCACTCATGTGAGAATGACTCATCACCGCCGGGAAGCGCCCATGAGCACCAGCCCCCTGATCGATCGTCGGCATCTGGACTTCGTGCTGCATGAGCTGCTGCAAGTCGAGCGCCTGTGCCAGTACCCGCGCTTCGCCGAGCACGGCCGCGAGACCTTCGATGCCGCCATCGCCCTGGCGCATCAGATCGCGGTCGACAAGTTCCTGCCGCACAATCGCAAGAACGACCTGCACGAACCGCAAATGGTCGACGGCAAGGTCGAGCTGATCCCCGAGATCGGCGAAGCGCTAGATGCCTTCAACGCCGCCGGTTTCGCCGCGGCGCTGGCGGACTACGCCGAGGGTGGCATGCAGTTGCCCTTCGTCATCACCTCGGTCTGCGATGCGTTGTTCTCGGCCGCGAACGCGGGCACGGTGGCCTATCCCACGCTCGCGCGCGCGGCGGCCAATCTGCTCGAGGCGCATGGCAGCGAGGAGCAGCAACGGCTCTATCGCAAGCCCATCATCGAGGGCCGCTACTACGGCACCATGTGTTTGTCGGAGCCACACGCGGGCTCCTCACTCGCTGACATCAAGACGCAAGCGACACCGCGTGAAGACGGCGCGTATCTGATCACCGGCGCCAAGATGTGGATCTCGGCCGGCGATCACGAACTCGGCGAGAACATCGTGCACCTGGTGCTGGCGAAGATCGTCGGCGCGCCGGCGGGCGTGCGTGGCATCAGTCTGTTCATCGTGCCGCGCTGGCGCGTGAATGCCGATGGCACGCGTGGCGCGCGCAACGATGTGCGCCTGGCCGGCCTCAATCACAAGATGGGTCAGCGCGGCAGCGTCAACACGTTTCTGAAGTTCGGCGAGCAGAACGATTGCGTGGGCTATCTGGTCGGCGCGCCGCATCAGGGCCTGGCGCAGATGTTCCACATGATGAACGAGGAGCGCATCGGCGTCGGCATGGGCGCGGTGCAGCTGGGCTCGGTCGGCTATCAGTACTCGTTGAAGTACGCGCGCGAACGTCGTCAGGGTCGTCACCCGGATCAGAAGGACCCGGCTTCGACACCGGTCGCCATCATCGAGCACGCCGATGTGCGTCGTATGTTGCTGGCGCAGAAAGCCTATGTCGAAGGCGCGCAGGCACTGGGCTTTCATGCCGCGCAATTGGTCGACCACGCGCGCGATCCCGATGAGCGCGTGCGTCAGGAATCGGCGCTGCTGCTGGAACTGCTCACGCCCATCGTCAAGGCCTGGGGCTCGGATCACGCGCTCAAGGCCAACGAACTGGCGATCCAGGTGCTCGGCGGCTATGGCTTCACGCGCGAGTATCCGGTCGAGCAGTGCTATCGCGACAACCGCATCAACCCCATCCACGAAGGCACCAACGGCATTCAGGCGCTGGACCTGCTCGGGCGCAAGGCGATGATGCACGACGGCGCCGCGCTGCGCGTGCTGCTGGCGCGCATCGAAGCGTGTTGCCGCGACGCGGCGACGATCGAGACTCTGCAACCGATGGCCGCGCAACTCGGCGCCGCCGCGCAGCTGATCGCGCAGACCACGCAAGCCGTCGGCGCGCGCCTGCGTCAGGGCGAGACGCGCCTGGCGCTGGCCAATGCCAGTCACTACATGCTGGCGCTCGGCCACGTCACCATCGCGTGGACCTGGTTGTGGATGGCGACCGCCGCCACGCGCGCCTTGCCGAAGGCGACCGCGGCCGATCGCGCCTTCTACGAAGGCAAGGTGCACGCGTGCCGCTACTTCTTCGCGGTCGAACTGCCCGCGGTCGAGCACGCCGCGCGGCTGGTGCGCGAGGCCGAACCGTCGACCTTCGCGATGCGCGACGAGTGGTTCTGAACGCGCGCGACGCGGCGTCGAGTGACGCCGGTCGCGCGCGTCAGGTTCAAGCCGTCGCGCGATCGAGCAGCGCCAACAGGCGCGACCACGCGCGCTGCGCCGCCGCCTCGTTGTAGCGCGAGGTCATGTCGGGCGTGCAAAAGCCGTGCACGGTGTCGGCATAGACTTCCACTTGCGCGGTGAGCTTGGCCTTTGCGAAGGCCTCGCGCAGCGCGTCCTTGACCGTGGGTTCCTTCTCGTCGTCGCCGGCGGCGATCGCGATCAAGGCCTGCGCGCGCATCTTGGCAATCAAACGATGCGGACTGTCGGGGCCTTCGCTCACCAAGCCGCCACCATGGAAGGTCGCCATCGCGCCGACACGTTCGGGCACGGCGGCCGCGGTGCGAAACGCGTGACGGCCCGTCGCGCAATAACCCATCACGCCCATCGGTCGCTTGGCGTCGACGGCGGCATGGTTGTCGAGATACTTGATGAAATCGCGCGCGTCGCTGTCGATGCCGGCCTCGGTCTGCTGGCCCGCGAGCGTGCGGATCTTCTGCATCAGTTCTTGATTGTCGAAATCGGCCTTGGCCGTCAGCGGCGAGCGCGCGTCGCGATAGTAAGTATTGATCGCCAGCACCGCGTAACCCGATTGCGCGAGGCGCTTGGCCAGCTGTTGATAGGTCGGGCGCAGACTCATGAAGTCGGGCCACAGCATCACCGCCGGATGGCGGCCCTTCGCGGGATGCGCGAAATAGCAATCGGCCTTGCCCTGGGCCATCGGCACCTCGATCATGCCTTCGACCACTTCGTCCTCGGCGCGCGCGCCCGTGGGCAGCAAGGCCACCGCCGCCGCGCTGAGCGCGAGCAAGTTGAAATCACGCCGCGTCACGCGCAGCGCACTGCGGGCTTGGGCTTCCTCGCGCAGATCGTGCTCATTGCACATGGGCTACTCCTGTCGGTTGGGTCTGGGCATTCGGGCGAAGCGGTCACGATACTCGTTCGGTGGCGCAGTGGAAGTGAAGGGCCGGCGCCCCGGCGCGCGACGACCCGACCGGCCCGACGCGCCTGGCAGACGATTCGTGATCGGCGCACTACACTCGGCCCGACAGCCCAGGAGCTCCGCTCGCCGTGACCGCGCCTTCGACCCTCTCGCGCGATGCCGTGACCGAGATCGCCGCCGCCGCCAATGCGGCCGAAGCGGCGCTGCGCGCGCGGCATCCGTGGTTGCGTCATCAGGACGCGATCGGGTTGAGTCTGCTCGTGCTGTCGCTCGCGGGCATGCTGGCCTGCGCCGTGGCGTTCGCGCGTGGGGTCCTGCCCGCGTGGCTGTGCATTCCGATGGTGGCGTTGTTCGCCTCGATCACGCATGAGCTCGAGCACGACTTGATTCACTGGATGTATTTCCGACGGCGCCCCGCGATTCATCATGTGATGATGGCCCTGGTCTGGCTGGCGCGGCCGTCGACCATCAATCCCTGGTTGCGGCGCGGACTGCACTTTCATCATCACAAGCACTCGGGCACCGAGATCGACATCGAGGAACGCGCCATCACCAATGGCGAGCGCTGGAGTCTGACGCGCTTGTTGATGACGGCCGACGCGCCGATATCGATCCTAGTTCGTGCCTGGCGCGCGCCCGATGCCGCGCGACGTTGGCGCGTGATCTGGCGTTCGGCGGCGGCCTATTTTCCGCTGGGCTGGTGCCACTGGGGGCTGTGGTGGACGTTCCTGATCGTCCACCTCGGCACGATGATCGGCGCGGCCCTGGGTCACGCGCCCGCGTGGCCATCCACGATCGTTCACGCCATGCCCGTGGTCGATCTCTTGATCGTCACCTGGATTGCGCCTAACGTGCTCCGCAGCTTCTGCTTGCACTTCATCAGCAGCAATATGCATTACTACGGCGACATCGAGGCCGACAACGTGGCGCAACAGACCCAAGTCTTCACCTCGCCCTGGCTGTGGCCGTTCCAGCTGTTCTGCTTCAACTTCGGCGGCACGCACGCGATTCATCATGTCGTGGTGCGTCAGCCGTTCTACATCCGGCAATGGATCGCGGGTCGCGTCTTGCCGGTGATGCGTCGTGTCGGCGTGCGCTTCGATGACTTCGCGTCGATGCGTCGCGCCAATCGCTGGCACGCCCAGGCGCCCGCGTCCCCATGAGTGCCTTGCACTGGCGCGGGTTCGGTCGACTCGCCGCCGATGGCGTGGTTGGCGCCACGCATCTGGTTGAGGCCATGCACGTCGAGATTCTGCGGCGCATTCCCTTTATCGGCGAAGTCGCGAGCCAAGGGCTGGGCGGCATTTCCGGTCAGGTCTATCGCTCCGTGCGCGGCGTCGCGCGCGGCGCCGGCTTCGGTCTGGATCTGCTGCTGCAATGGACCACCACGCCCGAAGGCTGGCGCGGCCCCGACGAATCCGGCGTGCGTCGCTGGCGCGCTATCGTCAATGGCGTGGTCGGCGATCACTTGTTGGCGAGCGCGAACCCGCTGGCGATTCCGATGCGCTTGCTGCATCAAGGCGAAGTGCTGGCGCTCGATCGCGCGAGCCTCGCGCGCAGTGAACTGGCGCAGAGCTCGCGGCTCGTGATCCTGGTGCATGGCCTGTGCATGACCGCCGGCCAGTGGCAGCGACAAGCGCACGATCACGGTCAGGCGTTGCAGCGTGATCTTGGCCTTACGCCGCTCTACCTCGAGTACAACACCGGCCTGCACATCTCGCGCAATGGTCATGACTTCGCCGCGCTGCTGCGCCAACTCGTCGCGCATTGGCCCACGCGCATCGAACAACTCGTCATCGTCGGTCACAGTCTGGGTGGCCTGGTCACGCGCAGCGCCTGTCATCAAGCGCGCGCCGCGCGACATGAATGGCCGCGCGCGCTGACCGATCTGATCTTCCTGGGCACGCCGCATCAAGGTGCCACGCTCGCGCGCGTCGGCCATCACGTCGAACAGATCATGCGCGAGACGCCCTACGTCGCGCCGCTCGCCATGCTCGGCGCCGCGCGCAGCGCCGGCATCGTCGACCTGCGTCGCGCCGACCTGCTCGAAGCCGACTGGCGCGACGGTCGCCACGCCCCGCGCACGCCCGTGCCCCTGCCGCGCGGCGTGCGCAGCCGCGCCATCGCCGCCGCCCTGCACGAACCGCGCGCCAAGCGCGCCCGCCAAGTCATCGGCGACGGCCTCGTGCCCGTCGCCAGCGCCCTCGGCGAACACCCCGACCCCACCCAAGCCCTCGACTTCGCCCCCGACAGCCGCTGCGTGATCGAAGACGCGGGGCATTTCGATCTGTTGTCGGACGCGCGCGTGTATCAACAGATGCGCGAGTGGTTGGCGGAGCCGGCGGTGAAGCGAGCGCGAGGCGTTAGGCGCAAGCGTTGAAGAGCGGCGGCAGCGGTTCTCGCATCAAAGACACGCGGTGGTCGTTTGTGCGTCAGTGCTACAAGCTCGTCGTCTCGGCGCAACCACTGTCGACATGACGGCAGAGTCCTTCCGGAGCAGGCATGACCGCATTTGACTGGCGGCCGCACATCTTGAGCTTGATCGAGGTGAAGCAGGCCATCGACGACCACGATCGCTTGCGGCGTTGGCAATACACATTCCCCAGTGTCGCGGCGTCGGAGACTCAGATTCAGTCCGTCGAGCAAGCATTGGGGCTGCGTATCGAGCCGGGGTATCGCGGATTCCTGCGGTATGCCAATGGCTGGCGAAGCTTCTTCCAAGGCGTGCATCTCTTCGGCGTCGAGCAACTGATTGAGGGGTCGCTACGCGATTCCGCGAATGAGCTCATCAGTGGCTACGATGATGCGTTCTTTCGCCATTTGGGTGCACCTCGGGAAGCGATTGTCCCGATCGCCGTTTCGCCGGAGGACAAGGACCTGTTCGTGATGGTCAAGCAAGGTAGCTTGCTGAGCACGCCCGTGATCTGGCTCGCGGGTGAAATGGTTGAGCGCTTCGAGAGCTTCGAGCAGTTCTTCCAGTCCATGCTCGAGTACAGCAAGCACGACTTTCATGACATCGTCGCCGAGTTCTCTCCCAAGGGGTCGAAGGGTTCGCGCCAATGAACAGCTCGCTAGCGTTCACGCTGAAAAGAGGACTTCGGGCGTGACTGAGGAACTCAATCGACGCTACACGACGGTGGAATCGCACGACCTCGCGATGGCGCTTGGAAAGACGTTGGTGCTTCCCAATGGCGTGACGTTGATGCCAACATTGCCGCGCGATACGAGACCCGCGACGGTCAAGATCACGACTGCCGATGGCGAGATCGACGTAGTGGGCTTCGCGGGGATGAGACTCTCCTCCGAGCACGCGCGTGGGAAGGATCGCTTCCATCCGGTTTGCGAAGTCGTCTTCTGGAACGGCAAGGCGCTCCTCGTGGGAATGCAATCCCTGGTGATCGCTGGGACCGAGCAGCCTCTCATCGAGCCCCTATTCCGAAGAGAAGATGAAGACATCGGCTTCTACGCCTTCAAGTGGATTGAGCTGGATGACCACTTGATGTGTATCTACGAAAGCGGCGTCATCGGTTTTGACGCGGACGCGAAGCCGCGTTGGCATATCAACAAGTACTGGGACGATGTTTTCCAGGGGATCACGCAGGACGGATTGCTCTTCGAAGGATTCGACGAGCAGCCCTTCGTGATTGATCCGGTCGATGGCACACGACGATCGGTCGTGGCGAGCAAAGGCTAGCAAGCCACCCACGAGCGGGCGCGTGGTAGACGCAGCCGAGCAACCCAGTAACTAAGGTGGGCCAGCGACGAATCGCCAGTCGACGTGACGGCCTAGCGACGCGCCGACCGTGCTACACAAGTCACCGCCTTCGGCTTACAGTGCGCCATGTCCGATTTCTCCACCACGGTTCTGCTCGACACCAGCACGGTCACCGTGTGGGATCTCGAGTGTTCGGGTCATGGCGCGCATGCGGAGCCGGCAGCGGGGCTGGACTGGCCAGCGTTGATTTTTCCGTATCGCGGCTTGTATGTGCGCGCTGTCGATGGCGATCACGTCGTCGCGGAGGCGGGGCAGGTCTTGTTCCACAATCCGGGCGAGGCGCCGGTGTTTTCGCATCCTCTGGCGGGTGGCGATGGCAGTTTGTGGTTGCGGATCGCGGCCGAGATGTTGAGCGAAGTGGTGCCGGAATCCTTGCGACGCGAGGGCGAGCCCTTGCGGTTTCGCGTGCCGCGGTTGCGCATCGATCCGCGCGCGCAGGTCTTGGTGGCCCTGCTCCGGCACAGTCTTCGCGAGGGCATCGCGGAGTCGTTGGAGGCGGAGAGCCTCTCGCTGACCTTGGCGCATCGCGCGTTGGGGCCCACGACGTCGCATGAAGCGGGCGCGAGCATGGGGCGGCGCAAGCTGGTGGATCGCGCGAAGATCGTGCTCGCGAGTGATCTGTCTCGACGCTGGTCGTTGGCGGAGATTGGCGCCGAGGTGGGCGTGTCGCCGGTGTATCTGACGCAGGTGTTTCAGCAGGTCGAGGGCGTGCCCTTGTATCGCTATCAATTGCGTCTGCGTCTGGCGCGCGCGTTGGATCTGTTGTCGCAATACGAGGATTTGAGCGCGTTGAGCTTGGAGTTGGGCTTTTCCAGCCACAGTCATTTCACGGCGGCGTTTCAACAGATGTATGGGCGCACGCCTTCTGAATTTCGACAATTTGCGGTTCGGCGGTGAGCGTTTGATCGCGTGATCCGGCTTCAAGAGCGTGGAACACGAGTGATCGCGCCCGCGCGGTATCGCGATTGCGCCAATTGACGCAAGCCCACTGGCGGGCGCGGGTCGGGTTCTGGCCTATGCCGAGATAGAACTCCGCGCCATGGTCCGCGAAGGCGAGCGGTTGCGCGGCGAGCCAGCGCGTGAACTGATCGTTCGCGTGTCGAAGCACTTCGCGCGCGCCGTCCGCATCACCCAAGCGCATGAGGTACTCGGCGCGACGCGCCCAAGCCTCGGGTTCGTCGCTCGAGATCGCGATCGCGGTAACGCGCGCCAAGGCCTCGCGCCATTGGCCACGCAGCGCTTCGAGTTCGGCCAGGTGGATGCCGGCCGCTACATATCCGGGCACTAGGCGCAGCGCACTGCGATAGCACGCTTCGCCGCGCGTGGCATCGCCGGCTTGTTCCGCCCACAGTCGTCCTCGCGCGAATTGGATCTGCGCGTAAGCGAAGGGCAGCGTGGTGGTGAGCTGGCCGAGTGACTCGGCGTACAAGGCATCGGCCTCGGCGAAGTGGCCGAGTTCGGCTTGCGTCATGGCCAATGACGTCAAGTTCGCGAAGTCGCGTCGACGCGCGAGCGCTTCACGCATCGCATGTAAGGCGTCGCTTGCGTGACCGGTGGCCACCAATAGCCGCGCGCGCATGGCATCAGCTTCTTCCGTTGGCAGTCCCAGCGTCACGGCATCATCGATCGCCGCGCGAGCTTCGTCGAAGCGGTGGAGTTGCGCCAAGACCTGCGCCCGCGTTCGCGCGCGTTCGGCTCTCGACAGATCCGTCGCCGCGAGTGCTCGCGCCAAGTCGGCATAGTCCGCGCGAAACTGCGCGCGAAGCAACAAGGCCGCGACGTCCGGCGCGCTATCGCCTCGCCCCTCGATCGCGTGATCGAGATTGATCAAGGCCACGGCGCCATCCGTGGTGTCGAAGCGATCGTCCGCGCAGGCCAGCGCCACGTTGCTCAACGCGAAACTCACTACGGCGAGAAGGACACGACACGACCTCATCGCCGCGGCGCCGCCAGAAACGGAAACACCGCATCACTGTGTCGCGCATCATCCTCGCGCAAGCCATCATCCACTGTCGTCGTCGTGCCGCGAATCAACAAGGACCGAAACACGGCGTCCGCGTTGTAGTTCGGCGTGCGACCACCACAATCCTCGCCCGGCTTCGCGTGGCCCAGCTCGACCGACAGATACTGCGCGCAGCGCGTCGCGCGTGAATCGATCCACAGGCGATCATCCGCCAGCAACTTCGCCAAGGCACGGTAGCGATCGGCGGGCGATGCTTCAGCGTCAGAGCGCCATTGATTGCCCGCGACGCCGTCGAAGCTGTCGTACAACCCCAAGGTGCGCGCGATATCCGGTACGAACGACGGCCACGCTTCGGGCGCCGCGCGGTTGTACGCTTCCTTGCGCGCGTTGGCCGTCGCCGCTTCGTCCAGCGGACCGATCAAGCCATTGCCCGTCAAGGCGCGACCCATGCGATCGATGCGTTCGCCGAGTAGCGGCGGCGCATCGTCTGACGCGGGCTCGCTTTCGATGCGGTACGTCCCCGCCCACACAGCCAGCAGCGGTCCACCGTCGTCGACGAGATCGCGGTCCACGCTGATCACCAGCGCGCCTGTCGACCATCCTTCGAGAAAATTGCGCGGCGGTCCGCCTTCGGTGTGACGCCATTCGCTAGCGATCCGCGTGAGCGTGGTGGAATCGAAGGCGAAGAAGCCCGAAGCATCGGGTGCGATCGGTTGCTGACTCAAGGCCGCATGCGCCGCGTTTAACGCTGCTCGCGTGCCACGCACGTTGTTGAAGAAGGGATCGTCGCGCTCGCCGGCGAAGATGCGCAGTCGGTTTCTCGGATCTGCGAGCCCCAAGGTCGCGCTCACATCGCCTTTCACCAGCAGCTTCTTGCCGACCCAGCAGCGTGCGCGTTGCTGGGGATCGAAGCGACAGATCACCGAGGTACTCGCCCGTGTGGCACCTAGCGCCGAGCCGCTGTCGACATGCAGCACATACGCCAAGCGATCGGAAAACGCCTTGCCGACGATGTCGATGACGGCATTCAGGCGCTCGCCCTCCGGCGCCATCCATGCGTAGACATCGCCGATATCGGCCGCCGGATCCTCGCTAACGGTCGGCGTGTCGAGATGATCCGCCGCCCAGGCGCGAGACCCAAGCGCCAGGCCCAACACCATCACCATGTCTCGCAGACGCATATCGAACTCCCAAGCAGTCACCGCCAGGGGCCGTAACCTAGACAGGCGCGCGAACTCGGGCTGTCGACATCTTTAGTGACTTGTCTCGGGCAAGGTGCACTGGCGCGGCGGCGCCGTGTGTCGAAGACCAAGGACATGACATTTCGTTGAACGCTCGCCACCGCGGCCATTGCGACCGATGAGCGCGAATGTCAACTGACTTTGTAGAGGTCCCTCGCTGTCGTTGTGCAGGTGGTGCGTCGAGCGATTGCGATCACAATCACGCGCTCACGCCTGCCCGCGCGCCTCTTACGGAAGCCCCCTCATGATTTCGCGCAGCCCCGCCATTCGCTTCACGCGCAGTCACGACGATGTTCGTCTGGCTTACACCTCGATGGGCCAAGGCCCGGCCCTGGTCAAGGCGGCCACTTGGTTGTCGCACCTCGAGCACGACACCGAGAGTCCCGTGTGGCGTCACTGGGTGCGCGAGTTGGCCTCGCGCTATCACCTGCTGCGCTATGACGAGCGCGGTTGCGGCATGTCCGACTGGACCGTGTCCGATCTGTCGTTCGACAGCTGGCTTCGCGATTTCTCGACCGTGGTCGATGCGGCGGGCGTCGAGCGTTTCGCGATCCTGGGCGTGTCGCAGGGCGCGTCGATCGCGATCGCGTACGCGGCCGCGCATCCCGAACGCGTGACCCATCTCATTTTGCAGGGCGGTTACGCGCGAGGCCGTCTCGTGCGGTCGACCAGCCGCCAGCAAGTGGAGGAGGCCGAGTTGATGTGTCGCCTGGCGGAAATCGGTTGGGGCAAGACCGACCCGTCGTTTCGCCAGTTCTTCACCACGCAGTTCATTCCCGGCGGAACGGCCGAGCAGCATGAGTGGTTCAACGAACTCGAGCGCATCTCGACTTCGCCGGTCAACGCGGCGCGCTTCATGCGCGTGTTCAACACCATCGACGTGACCGCCTTGCTGCCGAAGGTGCAATGCCCCACGCTGGTCCTGCACAGTCGGCGCGATGTGCGCGTGCCGTTCGAGGAAGGGGTGCTGATCGCCAGCGAGATCCCCGGCGCGCAGTTCGTGCCGATCGACAGTGGCAATCATCTGTTGATGCGCGATGAGCCAGGTTGGGAAATAGCACGATCCGCGATCGCCGATTTTGTGCCGGGCGTGGCGGAGGCTCAGCACGATTCGCGCATCGAGTCCCTGTCGCCGCGATTGGTGCGCATGCTCGACCTGATCGCGCAGGGCCGCGACAACGCGCAAGTGGCGGCCAGTCTGGGGCTGTCGGAAAAGACCGTGCGAAACAACATCACGCAGTTGTTCCGCCATCTCGAAGTCGACACGCGGGCCCGCGCGATCGTGATGGCGCGTGAACACGGTTTCGGCGGCCAGTTGCACTGAGCCGTTTCGGGACGCGTGTCCCGAAAAAATCCAAGCCCGCAAGCCGAAAGCAGGCGGATCCGAGTCAAAGCCTTCCGTGAATCACGTCATGTCGGGACCCTGGCCCCGCGACTGGCGTCGGTCGCCACGACACACTGTCCTCATCCCCACTCGCCATCGCGTTTCGCCAGCGCCCCCTTGTTCGGAGCAAGACCTCATGAATCCTCGACTCAGTACCACCGCACGGTCGGTCCTCGCGCTCGCCGCGCTCGCGGCAGGCGTGACACCGTGCGCCCATGCCCAAAGCTCGCCGGTCGCGCTCGCGACGCTCGACGGCAACAACGGCTATGCCTTGCTCGGTGACCGCAACGCGGATCGGGCCGGCTCTTCGGTGGCCAGCGCGGGCGACGTCAACGGCGACGGCATCGATGACGTCATCATCGGCGCCGATGGCGCCGACTCGAACGGCGCCGACGCGGGACTGAGCTATGTCGTGTTCGGTCGCGGGTCGTCGGCGCCACCGTCCTTGTCCTTGTCCGCGTTGAACGGCAGCGACGGTTTCGCGCTCAAGGGCGAGGCCGCGGCCGATATCTCCGGTCGCGTCGTGGCGGCCGCCGGTGATGTCAACAATGACGGCTTCGATGACGTCATCGTCGCGGCCCCGGGCGCGGGCGCGGGTGATCGCGGGCGCGCCTACGTCGTGTTCGGCCATGCCGGCGTGTTTCCGGCCACGCTCGCGCTGGCGAGTCTCAATGGCGAGGCGGGCTTCATCATCGAAGGCGAAACCGCCGGCGATGGCATCGCCACCGCGATGGGCAGCGCCGGCGACGTCAATGGCGATGGCATCGACGACATGCTCATCGGCACGCGCACGGCGGACACCAATGGCACGAACTCGGGCCGCGCCTACGTGGTGTTTGGGCGCACGACCGCCGTGGCCTCGCCGTTGCTGTTGTCCTCGCTCGACGGCGTCAATGGCTTCGCGATCGATGGCGCGTTCGCGGGCAACAACGCGGGCGCTTCGGCCGCCGCCGCGGGCGATGTGAACGGCGATGGTATCGACGACGTGATCATTGGCGCCCCCAATGCGGACCGCCAGGATAACTTGCGGACCGGCCTGGCCCATGTCGTCTTTGGTCGAAGCACCGCGTTTTCGTCGCTGCTGCGCCTGCGCGATCTTGATGGCGTCACGGGCTTCACGATCGAAGGCGAGGCCGCCGGTGACAACTTCGGCGATGCGGTCAGCGGCGCCGGCGACGTCAACGGCGATGGCGTGGACGATCTTCTCATCGGCGCCACCAATGCCGACCCGGGCGCTAGAACATCGGCGGGACGCAGCTACCTTCTGTTCGGGCGGGCCGCGGGCTTCGGCGCGCGCATCGGCGTCACCACGCTGGCCGCCACCGAGGGCTTCAAGATCGATGGCGAAACCGAACAGGACCAGTCGGGTCGCGCGATCGCCAGCGCCGGCGACGTCAATGACGATGGCTTCGACGATGTGATCATCGGCGCGGTCAGCGCGGCGCGCGCCGATGGCGCGGACACCGGTCGCGCCTACTTGATTCTTGGCCGGGCCGCTGCGATCGGCGCGCCGGTGCAGTTGGCGAGTCTCGTCGCGACCGACGGTTTCGGCATGGACGGAGAAAGAGGCGGTGACAGCACCGGCAGAGCCGTGGGCGGTCGCGGCGATTTCAACGGCGATGGCGTCGATGATCTGATCGTGGGCAGCCCGGGCGCCGGCGTCCCGGGAAACCTGACGGGTCGCGCGCACATCGTCTTCGGCGTTCGCGAAGCCGTGTTCGCCAACAGTTTCGAGTAGGGCGAGCCTCGTCTCGTCGCCACGGCGGTGCGCCGGCGAACGACGCCGGTCACCGCCCATCGCCGCCAGGGTTCGGCGCGGGATCGACCGTCTAAAGATTCCGATAGCCCCGGCGCGCGGTTCGCGCACAATACGCTCCACATCACCTGGAGCCTCCCATGAGCGAACGAACCTGCGCCGCCTGCGATTGCGAACTTGACGATTCGGCCTATCAAGTCAAGATCGGCGGCAAGACCGTCGAAGTGTGTTGCGATGACTGCGCGCGCAAGTTGAAGGAAGCGCATGTGTCGGTCTCGCAGCCCGAGGCGAAGTGAGCGGAACGACGAACATCGATTCCGCGCTGACTGACTGGCCTCGTACCGTGACTTTCATGATCAATCGACGACATTTCGTACGCGCCGCGCTGGGCACGCTGGCGCTCGGTTCACTCGGGGCCTGCGCCAGCGTGACCTCGCGCGCGCCCGCGCTCGATCTCGCGCAATTCCATCGCGAACGGCACACGCAAATCACGCCTCAAGGCAAGATCAGCTATCTCGATCGCGGCCGCGGCCCCGTCGCGCTGTTCCTGCACGGATTTCCGCTCAATGGCTTTCAGTGGCGCGGCACGATCGAGCGGCTGGCCGACGAGCGTCGTTGTATCGCGCCGGATTTCCTCGCGCTGGGCTACACCGAAGTGGCCGAGGGCGCGGACGTCAGTCCCGAAGGGCAGCTCGCGATGATCGAGTCCCTGCTCGCGGCGCTCGATATCGAATCGGTGGACTTGATCGCCAATGATTCCGGCGGCGCGATCGCGCAGTTGTTCCTTGCCCGTCATCCCGAGCGCGTGCGCAGCCTGCTGCTGACCAACTGCGATGTCGAAACCGACAGCCCGCCACCGGCCTTGCTGCCGGTGATCGACTTGTCCAAGCAGGGCCGGTTCGTCGACGAATGGTTGGTGCCTTGGCATCGCGATCACGCGCTGGCGCGTTCGCCCGAAGGCATCGGCGGCATGTGCTACAGCGTGCCGGGCCATCCCACCGACGAGGCACTTGAGGCCTATTTCACGCCCATCGTCGCGAGCGCGCGCAGCAAGGCGCTGATGCACGCTTACGCCATCGCGCTGGAACGCAATGCGCTGGCGGGTATCGAACCCACGTTGCGCGCCAATCGCGCGCCGGTGGGCGTGGTGTGGGGCATGGCCGACACGATCTTCTCGAAGGACAGTCCCGATTACCTGGCGCGCGTGATGGGCGGCTTGCGCTGGGTGCGTCGATTGCCGGAGGCCAAGTTGTTCTGGCCCGAGGAACATCCCGACATCGTGGCCCAGGCCGCGCGCGACCTCTGGGCGAGTTACGCCTGATCCGTGATCGCGGCGCCGCGGGGCAGATCTATCGTCACGCGCGTGCCGGCGGTGCTCGAACTCACTTCGAGCTTGCCGCCGTGCAGAACGATCGCGCGCTGCGCGATAGCGAGACCCAGGCCCGAGCCCTCGCCATGTTCGCCGCTGCCACGACGGAAAGGTTCGAACAAATGACGTTGGATGTCCTCGGGCAGGCCGGGCCCTTGATCGCTGACGATCACGCGCACGCGGGACTCGTCGCCGTCGGTCGCGATGCCGACGCTCGCGCCCGCGGGGCTGTGGCGCAGCGCGTTACGTACCAAGTTTTCGATCGCGCGACGCAGCAGTTCGCGATCGCCGGTGACGATCAGCGAGCCCTCCGTGGTGCCTTGCGTGTCGATGCCAACGTGGCGCGGTTCGGCCTCGAGCCGCGCGTCGAGCGCGATCTCGTCGATCAATAGGCCCAGGGCCACGGGTTCCTGCGGCAAGCGGCGTTCGCGACTCTCCAAGCGCGCGAGCACGAGGATCTCGCCAATCAGCGCATCCATGCGATCGGCGTCGCGCTCGATCTGGTGCAGGGCCGTGCTATCGGGCTGACTCAGACGCGCCAGTTCCAGCGCCACGCGAATGCGCGCCAGCGGCGAGCGCAGTTCGTGCGAGACATCGCGCATGAGGCGTTGCTGCGAACCGATCAGGGTTTCGAGTCGCGCGGTCATGTCATCGAAATCGGCGGCGAGTCGCGCGTAGGCCGCGTGATCGCGACCCAGTTGCGGCGTCACGCGCGTGGTCAGATCGCCTTCGGCCACGCGTCGCGCGGCGGCGCTGAGCACGCGCAGCGGCGACATCATGCGTCGCACGGCCCAAGCGCTGAGCAAGCCGGCGAGCACGATCGAGCCGAGCAAGCGCAATCCCCAAGGCCACAGCGAACTGAAGCCCGTCAACCGGGGATCATGCATGCGCGCGATGAACTCATACGGCGTGCCATTGCTCGCGCGCACGGCGAGCAGCGCGATGCGCGTGTCGTCGGGTTCGTTGCGCGCGGACAGGCCGTAGCGCGCGTCGCCGTGTTCGCTCAAGCGTTGCCGCGCCCACTCGGGCACTTCACCGCCGGCCAACACGCGGCCGTCGCTCGACAGCAGCAGCGCCGGCATGCGATCGCCTTCGCGCATGCTCGCCAGGCGCGCGTCGACCGTGGCGAGATCGCCGCGCGCGTGCAGATCGGCCAGGCCCGCGCCGATGTCGGCGACGAAGCCTTCGACATGACGACGCACTTCCACCGGCAATTCGCGCTGCGTGACTTCGCGAATCAGCCAGCCGCTGCCGACCAACAGAAATCCACTGCCCAACCACAGCCCGAAGAACAAGCGCCAGAACAGACTCGGCATCTCAGGCCTCCGTGCTGAACTGGTAGCCGACGCCGCGCACGGTGCGCACGCGTTGCTCGCCAAGCTTGCGGCGCAGACTGCTCACATGCATGTCGATGGCGCGATCGAAGGGTTGCAGGCGACGGCCCAACGCGTCGCGCGAGAGCACATCCTTGGGCACGACGCGGCCGGCATCGCGCATTAGGCGTTCGAGCACGTTGAACTCGGTGCTGGTGGTCTCGATGTCCTGGCCATTCATGCGCACGGTACGCGCGGCCGGGTTGAGTTCGACGCCGGCGACTTGCAGCCGCTCGGCCTCGGCCGCCGTCACCGTGCCCGCGGCGCGTCGCAGAATCGCGCGAATGCGCGCGGCCAGTTCGCGCGGATTGCAGGGCTTGGGCAGATAGTCATCGGCGCCCAGTTCCAGGCCGACGATGCGATCGACGTCATCGCCGCGCGCGGTCAGCATGATCACCGGCACCGCGCTGTCGCGCCGCAGATGACGCAGCACGTCGAAGCCATTCATGCCGGGCAGGCCGACATCGAGCACGATCAGTTCGGTCGTGGGCGCCAGGCGCGCGTAGGCCTGCGCATCGAACGCATGCAGCACTTCGAGCTCGAAGCCTTCGGTGCGCAGATAGTCGCGCAGCAGGCGGCACAGCTCGACATCGTCATCGATCAGCAACAGCGCCATGCGGCGATTGTGGCGCAGACGCGCGACGCGGGCATCCGTCCTTACAAACCTTTACGCCGCCCGACGCGCGCTGACACACGCCGCAGGCGGCTTACACGCGCGTGGCCAAGCTTCGAGCCATGGACGGTCGCGCCCGCGCGCGCCGGTCACGAGTGGCGTGTGTGTCCTGTACTCCCCAGCACAATGACACCGGCTCGTGCATGTCCCGCGACCTTCGGCTCGCCGGGCGCGATCGTCCAGCTCAACCGCGAACCCGGAGCACGATCGATGAAACTGGCATGGCCGCGCGCACGATACTGGATCCCGATCGTGGTGATCGCCGTGGGATTGCTGTGGTGGTTCGGGCGCGGCACGCGCGCGCCGCAGCCGACCTTGGTCGAAGTCAGTCTGGGTCGCATCGAGCCGCAGGTCAGCGCCACCGGCCGCATCGCCGCGCGCGAGATGATCTCGGTCGGCGCCGAGGTCTCGGGCAAGATCGCCGAGATCTACGCCGACTTCAACGCTGACGTCAGCGCCGGTCAATTGATCGCGCGCATCGACCCTTCCGCGCTCAATGCGCGACTGGCCGAGGCCACCGCGCGCCTGCAAGCGGCCGAAGCCAATGCCGCCGCCACGCACGCCGCCATCGGCGAGGCCGAAGCCGCCGCCAACGACGCCGCGATCAAGCTGCACCGCGCCGAGCAAGTGCATGCGCGCCAACTGCTCTCGGACACCGATCTCGACAGCGCGCGCGCCACCGAGCAACAAGCGCGCGCGCGACTCACCAGCGCGCAAGCACAGGCGCGCGCGGCGGACGCGCAAGTGGCGCAGCAAGGCGCGGCCCTGTCCTCGGCGAAAGTCGACCTGGCCCACACCGAAATCCGCGCGCCCGTCGCCGGCACCGTGATCAATCGCTTGGTCAATATTGGCCAGACCGTGACGGCGGGCTTTCAGACGCCCGAACTCTTCACCATCGCGCGAGATCTGTCCGATATCCAGATCGAAGTCGATGTCGACGAAGCCGACGTCGGTCATCTGCGCGAAGGACAAAGCGCGAGCTTCACCGTCGATGCCTTTCCTGGCGAGCGCTTTCAAGGCCAAGTGCGCCAGATCCGTCGCAATGCCACGACCTTGCAGAACGTCGTCACGTACACGGTCGTACTGGCGGCGAGCAATCCCGATCGGCGCTTGTTCCCCGGCATGACCGCGAACGTCGACATCGCGCTCGATGCCAGCGCCGAAGGCTGGAAGATTCCCCTACAAGCCGCCGCGCTGGAACCGCCGGCGAGTGTGCGTTGGCTGCCCGATGGCAGCCTCGACAATACCGTGGCGAGCCTGCGCGCGGCCGGTGTGCCCAACAGCGCCATCGACACGCTCTCGCAACGCCTGCGCCGCGCGATGATGGGTGGCATGAACAACGGCAATGGTCCGCGCGCGACCATGGCCGCCGCCTTGGTCACGTTGCGTCCGCAGTTCGACGCGCCGGTGCAGACACAGATCGATCTGCTGCGCGCGCGCCTGGGCGAAGCAGTCGATGGCACGGTGCGCTACTTCGTGGTCGACGACAAGACCGGCGTGATCACCGCGCGCGCGGCACCGGTGCTGGCGCAGGACGCCAACTTCGCCGTGATCGCGCGCGAGCAACTGCCGGCCGAGGCGCGCATCGTCGGCGGCTTCCGCGTGGGCAAGGCGCCATGACTCCGCTCATTCGCTTGCAGCAGATCAACCGCACGTACACGTGGGGTCAGCATCTGACCGTGGCGCTCAAGGATGTGACGCTCGACATTCCGCAAGGGCAGTTCGTGTCGATCATGGGCCCGTCAGGTTGCGGCAAGTCGACCTTGCTCAATGTGCTGGGCTGTCTCGATCGTCCCACGGGCGGACGTTATCTCTTGCAAGGCGAGGACGTGGCGCGCTTGTCCGACGACGAGCTCGCCGCGATCCGCAATCAACGCATCGGCATGGTGTTTCAACAATTCCAGTTGCTGCAACGCTCGCCCGTGATCAACAGCGTCACCTTGCCGATGGTTTACGCCGGCATTCCCTTGGCCAAGCGACGCGAGCAAGCGCTCGAAGCCCTGTCGCGCGTGGGCCTGGCCGATCGCGCGATGAGCATGCCCAATGAACTCTCCGGCGGTCAGATGCAGCGCGTCGCGATCGCGCGCGCCATCGCCATGCGTCCGCCCTTGCTGCTGGCCGATGAACCGACCGGTGCGCTCGACAGCGACAATGGCGCGCGCGTGATGGATCTGCTCGTCGATCTGCATCGCGAAGGCGCGACCCTGGTGCTGGTCACGCATGACGACCAGATCGGTGCGCGCGCGCAACGCTTGATTCGGTTCCGCGATGGCGTGGTGGTGTCGGATTCGGCGCCCGAGCGAGTCGACCATGCGGCCTGAGGACCTGCTGCGTTCCGCGCTCGAAGCGCTCGGCGCCAATCGCCTGCGCAGCACGCTGACCGCGCTGGGCGTAATCATCGGCGTGGCCTCGCTGGTGGCGATGATGAGCATCGGCGCCGGCGCCACCGCGCGCATCGATGAAGTCATCGGCAATCTCGGTACCAACTTGCTGACGATCACCCCGGGTGTTGCGCGCAACGGACCGGTCGCCTTGGGCGAAGGCTCGCGCGTTTCGCTCACCAGTCGCGATCTGGCCGCCTTGCGCGCGGGCTTGGGAAATTCCATGGTGGCCGGGCAAGCCAGTGGCGCGGGGCAAGTGCTCTACGGCGGTCGCAACTGGTCGACACAGGTGCAAGGCGTGAGCGCGAACTATCCGACGCTGACGAGTCTCGGTCTCGCCACCGGTCGCTGGTTGAACGCCGAAGACGAGCGCGGCGCGCTGCGCGTGGGCTTGATCGGCGCCTCCTTGCGCGAGGAACTGTTCGGCCAAGCCTCGCCGCTGGGCAAGACCGTGCGTGTCAATCGCGTGCCCGTGCAGATCGTCGGCGAACTCGCCGTGCGTGGTCGCGGCGCCTTCGGCCAGGACCAGGACAATGTCCTGATGGTGCCGCTGTCGACCGCGCAACGGCGCATCCTGGGCGGCGGGCAGATCGTGTCCGATGCCGTGTCGAGCCTGATCATCCGCGCGCCCAGCGCCGACCAACTCACCGGCCTGCAACGCCAGGCCACGCGCATCCTGCGGCAATCGCATCAACTGCGCGCCAGCGCCGAAAGCGACTTCACCGTGCGCGACCTCGCGCAGTTCATCAGCGCGCGCACCGATGCCTTGCGCGCCTTGAGCGCGCTGCTCGCGGCGGTCGCCGGCATCGCGCTGATCGTTGGCGGCATCGGGATCATGAACATCATGCTGGTCTCGGTCAGCGAACGCACGCGCGAGATCGGCCTGCGCATGGCCGTGGGCGCGCGCCATCGCGACATCCGCGATCAGTTCCTGCTCGAGTCGACCCTGCTGTCGACCAGCGGCGGCATCATCGGCCTGGCGCTCGGCCTCGCCGCCACCTTCGTCATCGCCACCTTCGCCGACTTTCCGCTGCGCGTGTCCTGGAGCGGCGCGGCGATGGCGATGGGATTCTCGGCGCTGGTGGGCTTGGGATTTGGCAGCTACCCCGCGGCGCGCGCGGCGCGGTTGGATCCGATCGTGGCGTTGCGGCGGGAGTAGGCGAGCCCGTGTCATTGCCGATGACTTGCGGGCTCACCAAGATGGGCAGGCGCTTAGCGCATCAACCCGAGCGCATTCCCAACTCGCTGGACCGCCCATCCATCTCGAGCGGTTCGCGACCTACTCGAACCCATCCTCGAACGTCGCCGCTTCCACGATCGGTTCGATCACTTCGGCGCTGTCATCCACCGCGTCGTAGTTGGTCGTGCCTTGCGGCAAGGTGGCGTTAGCGACGAGGTGCAGTTGCGATTCCAGGCGTTGGATCGTGCCGCTGACGCGCAAGGTCGCGGTGTCGCCGACGTTGAGCGCGAAGTGCGTTGACGCCGTGCCCGTGCCCGACGCGGGTGAGCACGGGCCGGTGGTCGTGTTGCAAGACCACAAGACTTGCGTCAGGCCGCTGAGGGCTTGGGCCTGCAACTGAACGTCATTGATCGGTTGCGCGCCGTGATGCGTCACGATCACGTCATAGCTCGCCAAGGTCGCGCCGCCATTGGCCTCGCTCGCCAGCGGCAGAAAACTCGGCTGCTGGCGCGTGATACGCGTGCTCAGATCGACGCCGTCGCCGACGATGATCTTGAACAGCTGCGGCGCGCTCTGGTTGATGCCGCCGTTGGCGACGCCGCCATTGTCGAAGATCAAGGCGCGCAGCGTGGCCGATCCTTCGGCGCCGCTGAGCGAGTAGCGCAAGGTGCCCGCGGTGTCGATGCTCGAGGCGCTGACGACGCCATTGCCGTCGCGCGTTTCGATGAGGCTGAACCCGAACGTCTGCGCGGCTTCGTTAGCCGGGCCGGCGGCGATGTCGTTCGCGTACTGATTGACGACTTGCGTGCCCGCGCTGCCGGCGGGGTGCAGGCGATTGCCGCCAAACGTCGCGCGCGGCGGGTCATTGACCGGCACGACTTGCAGCGCGATGGGCTGCTGCGCGAGCAGGTTATCAACGTCGACCGCGCTCGCGATGATCGTGCCCGCGCCGAAGGCATCCGCGCGCGGCCTGACGACCAGGGTGTAGTCGCTCTCGCTACCGCTAAGGCCGGCGGCCAAGCCCGCGTTGGTCACCAGATTTTCGTCGCTGGAAGTCAAAAACAGTTTCAACGCGAAGGGCGGCGTCAAGGCATCGGCGATATGCAGGCTCAGGGGCGCGCTCGCTTGGTCCTCGAGCACGCTGACGGCCGGTGGCGCGATGATGGTGGGCGGGCCATTGATCGTCGTGGTCGTCGTGGCGAGATTGTCCTCGCCGCGCGGATCGGTCGTGCCGCTGCTCACGCTGACCACGTTATGCAGCACGGTGCCGCTGGGCAATTGATCGTCGACGCGCGTGGTCAATCCAAAAACAACGGCGCGCGGATCGAGCGTGGCCAATTCGCACGTGATCGTGCCGATGCCGCCGGGCGCGGGCGTAGCGCAGGCCCATCCCGCGGGGGCATCGAGCGCGACGAAGCGCGTGCCGGTGGGCAGGCTGCCGCTCCAGCGCGCGGTGCGCGCGAGACTGGGGCCGGCGTTCGCGAGCGTGATGGTGTAGGTCAGATTGCGTCCCGCGCGCGCGGGATCGGGCGTGTCGGTCAGGGTCACGCCGAGGTCGGCGCGCGTGACCACGGGCGTGCTTAGTGCGTACGTGTTGTTGACCGTGTTGCCGTCGAAGGACTGCGTGAAGGCACTGACGCGCAGCGGCAGCACGTTGGCTTCGGTCAAGGTGCGATCGACGCGCACGCGCAGCGCGAAGGTCTGCGTGGCGACCGCGAAGCTCGTGTTGCGACACGTGACCGTGCCGGCCTCGCCCACGGCAGGCAGGGTGCAGGTCCATCCCGCGGCTTCGGAAATGGCATCGAACACCGTGCCCGGCGGCAAATCGGTCGTCCAGCGCATCGTGCGCGCCGCCGAAGGGCCGAGATTGCTGATCGTGATCGCGTAGTCGAGTGTGTCACCCGCGATCGCCGACGTTGGCGAGGCCATGGCGGTGACCTTCAGGTCCGCCGTGGGCAGGATCGGCGTGGTGTCGGTCGCGATGTTGTCGCTGGGTTGGATCTCGACGCCATTGAGGCCATCGTCGCTGATGCGGACCGTGGCTTCGATTGGCGAGAGACTCTCGTTGGCGTCGGCATCGACAACCACCGCGAAGTTCGCGGCGCGCTCGCCCATCGCCGCGTTGAGCGTCCCGACATCGATCTCGCACACCGAACCCGAGCGAAAATCCGGCGCGCATAGCCACGTCGCTTGGCTGGCCCCGGGATTGAAGGTGGTGTGGGCGGGCACGGTCGCCTGCAATCGCACGCCCGTCGCGCCGCGCGTGCCGACGTTGTAGTAGAAGATCAGGTACGTAACGCTCTGCCCCGCCGCGGTCGACTGACCGTGATCGTCGATCGTCACCAACAGATCGGGCGCGGCATCGATCGGCAGAATGACGCTGGCCTCATCGTTGGTCGCGTTGGGATCGCTGCCCGTGGTCGCGCCCGCGATCACGCGCGCGGTGGTGGTCAGTTCGAAGCGATTCTCGAAAATGCGCGGACCCAGGTCGAGGTTGATCTGCGCGGTCACCGGCGTGCCGGGCGAGACCGGATTGAGCGCGAGCGTGCACGTCGATTCCGCGTTCTGCGTTGGTAAGCACGACCAGCCCGCCGTGCTGCCCGTCGAAACGAAGCGTGTCTCGGGAGGCAGCTTCAAGCTCAGGCGTTCGCCGACGGCGTCGATCGGACCGAGGTTGTTGACGGTCAGCGTGAACGTGGTTTCTTGTCCGGGCTGCACGCGCGTGCGATTGGCCGACATCGACAGCGCCAGATCCGGTGGCGAGCCATTGAGAGCGCACGCGGTGACATCGCGCAGGGTCGCCGACATCGCCGTGTCGCCGGTCGTGAAGATCGCTTTGTAGCGCAAGTAACGCTTGCCACTGAATTGCCGCAACGAAGCTCCAGGCGACACGAAGTACGACGTTGCCGTGCCCGTGGGTCCGACGAAGTCGAACGGCCCACTCGCCGAATCGGCCGCGGCTACTTGGAAGCGCACATCGGTGGTGCCCGGCGTGGTCGACGTCCAAGACAAAGTCGGCCATGACGGCACTTCGCCCGGCGCGGGACTCGCGTCCTTGACCGAAGACACGTAGGTGCCGCTCGTGGCGAAGACGCCTGGCGTCGGCTGCGCGAGCACGATGTCGCCGGGCTGGCTGTCGAAGTCCGTGTTCTGCGCCACGCCTTGCGCGAACTCGGCCTGCGTGGTGTCCGTGATGCAAGTCAATGCCGACGCGCCGTGCATGACGATCGCGCCTATCAGGACGAGCGCGAGCTTCGCGCCCGGATGCGAACTGTCGCGATCACGCCGCGCGCGAGTCGAGTGAGTTTTCGTGAGCGAGTTCGGGGTCATCACTCGAAGCCGTCCTTGAACGCGGCGGAAGCCTGGATGACATCGGTCAGCACGGCGCGATCGTCCTCGGTCGACCAGGCGGTGACGCCGGCGGGCAAGGTCGCGGTCGCATCAACCTGGATCAAATCCTGGTGGGGGTCGATGGTGCCGTTGATCGTCAAGGTCGCGCGGTCATCCACGCCCAGCGCGAGCGCCACTTGCGCATCGCCAGCGCCGACGGCGGTGCCGCAAGTGCCGAACGAGGTCGCGCAAGTCCAGGTCACGCCCACCAGTCCCGGCGGGGCGGGCACGCGCAAGACGATGTCGTTCACGGGCAGCGTGCCGTGATGCGTCACCGTGACCACGTACTGCGCGGCGATGGCGCCAGTTGGCGTGCTGCTCAAGGGCAGGGTCGTCGGCGCTAGGCGCGCGATCCGCGTGCTGATATCCACGCCATTGCCGACCAGAATCTTGAATGGCGTGGGCGCCGCGCGATCGAGACCGCCGTTCGCGCGACCGCCGTCGTCGATGGCGATCACCCGCAAATCGGCCGAACCCGATTCGCCGCTGAGCACATAGTCGAGCGTGCCATTGGCCGACACGCTCGCTTCGCGCACCACGCCCTGAGGATCGGACGTCTCTTCGACCAGGAAGCTGACCGCTTGCTCCGATTCATTCGGCGGACCCGGACGGATGTTGGTCGCGAAATTTCGCATCGCGCGCGGGCCGATGCTGCCCTCGGCGTGATGGCGCGAGCCCGCGTAGTTCGCGCTGGGCGGATCGTTGACCGCGGCGACATGCAGGGCCAATTGTCGCCGCGCCAGCAGCCCGTCTCCATCGAGGACGCTCAGCATCAGCCAACATGCCCCATTGGCATCCGCCTCGGGCACGACAATCAATGATCGTTGCGCGCCCGTGCCGCCCAGCCCAGCGGCGAGCGCGGCATTGCCGACGACTTCCTGCAGCTCGGATGTGGCGAAGAGGATCAAGTCGTTCGCGGGCGTCTCCGCATCGCCAATGGTGATCGGTATCGGCGGACTGGCCTGATCCTCCAGAATATCGAGTTGCGCCGGCGCCAATACCGTGGGCGGGCCGCTGACAACGATGCTGGCGAGCGATTGATTGTTGTTCGGATTCCTGTCGATCGCCGAGCTGATCACGTGGACCAAAAAGTCTACCGTCGCACCGCCGGGCACTTCGGGGTTGACATTCGCGAGCACCTGAAAGCTCGCCGTCGGCGCGCTTAACCGCGACACGCGGCACGTGATCAAGTTTGAAGTGCCGGTGGGTGGCGTACTGCATTGCATGCCTTCGGGCGCACTAAGCCCGATGAACCTCAGACTAAAGGGCAGGTCGGCCTGGATCCAGAACCCATCGGCATCGCTGGGGCCAGCATTCGTCACCGTCCAGGTGAAGCTGATATTCGAGCCCGCCGCGATCGACGGCTGCGATGGCACATTCGTCACCGCCAGATCGGCGACATTCCAGACGGGCCGTCTCACTGGGAAGGTGTTGTTGATCGGCACGGGGTCGATCGATCCCGTCGTGCTGACGACGGGACTCAGCAGAATTTCCCTGGATTTGGCGAAGTCGCGCGCGACATGCAAGACCAGATCGAAACCAGTGTCGGCGGTCATTTCGGCGCTCTCGCACGCGACCTCGACGAACGGTGCGCTGCCGCTCGAGCCACACGACCAGCCCGCGGGTTGACTCACGGAAACCAGGCTAACACTCTCGCGCAAGGGCAAGGTCCAGCGCAGGCCGCGCGGGTCTTTTGGTCCGATTCGCATCAAGTCGATGCGATAGTTCGCGTCGCTGCCCGCGACGAAGGTCCCCTGCGTCATCGAGGCCAGGAGCGCGACATCTGACAAGGGCAAGACCCGGGTCGTGGCCGAAGCGACATTGTTCTGCGGATTGGCATCCATGCCATTGACGCCGTTGTCGCTGATCGATGCGGTGTTGACGATCTCGGTGACGCTGGCGTCGATGTCGGCGTTCACGGTCACGGCGAACTTGCGTGGCGTGGTTCCGGTCGAGGGGTCCAGCGTCGACAGGGTCAATCGACACTCGGAACCCGCTTGAATGTCCGGCGCGCAGACCCAGCCTTGCGTGCTGGCCGAGGCATTGAAGGTGGTGTTCGCAGGCACGACGTCGCGAACGACCACGGCGGCCGCGCCGCGCGTGCCGGCGTTGCTCAGCGCCAGTTGATAAGCCACGGTCAATCCGGCGGCGACATCGGCGACGTCGCCCGTGACTGTCACGCCCAACTCCGGCGCGCCGATAAAGGGCACATCGATCGTGGTGAAGTTGTTGCCGGGCAAGGGATCGCCGGTGCCGACTTCGGTCGAGGAGATGCTCGCGGTGCCGCGCAAGTTCAGAAAGCCGGCGGGCACAGTGTTGGGCGCGCGCGCCACGATCGTGGTCGAGCGCGCGACGCCGGGGCCGAGCGCGCCGGTCGACAGGTCGCATTGCGGCGATGGCAAGGTCCGACAGGACAGGCCCGGCGTCGCGTCGGTGGAAACCAAACTGGTCCGCTGCGGCAAATCGAACGTCACGAAAGCGTCACTGACGCCGGTGCCGCCGAGATTGCGATACGTGACGGTGTACTCGAACGTCTGCGCGCTCGTGATGCTGGTGACATTCGCGCCAATATTCACGGCGAGATCGGCCGGATCCGCCAAGACAAGCGCGGGCGCGATCGACGCGAAGGTCTGGACGCTTTGCAGTGAGGCGCGCGCGACGCGCGTTTCGTGCGCCTCGGCTTGGGCCACGGCCAAGGCGATCAGCGCGCCCACCAGCCATCTTCCGTGATCCACCGTCATCGCCGCCCCCAAACCCCGTGCCGCGCAAATCCAAGAGTCCCGAGTGTAGCGGTTTCGAGCAACAATCGATCTAGCGCTCGTCGGTATCAGGTTTGCGCAATTTGCAGGGTTGCCGCGGGCCACGCGTCGTCGCGGTCACGACGCGACGCTTATACTTCGCCTTCGACCATCCTCAGCAGGTTCAGCCCATGTGCGCCACCCTCACGGCTCGGCAGTTCGCCTATCTCGCCATCCGCGGTCCGGGCACGCTTGAGCAGGTGTCCGAGGTTCTGCGGTTGCAACCGAGCGAAGGGTGGAACGCGGGCGACATCAATACGCGAAACGGCCGGCCGTATCCGAGCATGTGCTGGCAGCTGCGCAGCGGTCTCGATGACACCCATCCGCTCGAGAACCATATCCAAGCGATCCTGGCCGTGATCGAGACCCGCGCGAAAGCGTGTCAGATACTGTGGCCGGATCATGATCTGGTGCTCCGGTGCGTGGGCTACTTTCCGACCCGCGTCGGCTCCGGCGTTTATCTCGATCGCGAGGTCGTGCGCAAGGCCGGACTGCTGGGGCTGGCGATCGACTTCGATCACTACTTCGTCGAGGACCACGGTCACGCGCCCTGACGTGGCGGGTCGCGTGGCTCGCCGCCTCGGTCTCAAGTCTGAGTGTCACGCGCTGGTCACGCGCTGATCACGGCCGACACGGACGCGCGACCGCGATCGCGCAATTCCCGTATCCCGCCCGACGGCCGATCACGGACTTGCGCTTCGATTCGCGCGATCGATCGCCACCGACCCCTGCCGACTGTCACATGACGCCCCGGGGAGGGCGCGCCACCATCTGGCGCTACCTGCATCGAGCCGCCGCGTTCCTCGCCTGACCGGGTGAAGCGAATCGTGGCGTCGTTGGTATACCCATCGCGGCCCGCGAATGGCCTTCTTGTGGAGGATGGCAATGGATCGACGTAATTTTCTGAAGATCACCGGTGTCGGTGTCGGCGCGATGCTGATTCCGATCCATGGCCGCGCGGTCGCGGCGGAGGAACTCGGCGGCAAGCTCGACGTGGGCTTCAAGAAGAAGCTCGCCGACGCCGCGCTGGCCGCCTCGAAGGACGGCGGCGCGACCTATTGCGACGTGCGCATCGGGCGCTATCTGCGCCAGTTCGTGATCACGCGCGAGGACAAGGTCGAGAACGTGGTCAACACCGAGTCGCTGGGCGTGGGCATCCGCGTGATCGCCAACGGCACCTGGGGCTTCGCCGCGACCAATGATCTGACCACGGATGCCGTGGCGCGCGCCGCGCGTCAGGCCGTGGCGATCGCCAAGGCCAACAGCAAGGTGCAGACCACGCCGGTGCAGCTGGCGCCGACCAAGGGCGTGGGCGAGGTCTCGTGGGCCACGCCGATTCAGCGCAGCGCGCTGGAAGTGCCGATCAAGGAAAAAGTCGATCTGCTGATGGCGGTCAACGCCGCGGCGCTCAAGGCCGGCGCGAACTTCGTCAATTCGATGATGTTCTCGGTCAACGAACAGAAATACTTCGCTTCGTCCGAAGGCTCGTACATCGACCAGGACGTGCACCGCATCTGGCCGGTGATGCAAGTCACCGCCATCGACAAGACCACCGGCAAGTTCCGCATGCGCTCGGGCCTGTCGGCGCCGATGGGCATGGGTTACGAGTATCTCGACGCCAAGCCCGAGGGCCGCATCGAACTGCCGTGCGGCGCGGTCGCCTATTCGACCTCGTACAACATGCTCGAAGACGCCGCCGCCGCCGCGCGCCAAGCGCAGGAAAAGCTCAAGGCGCCTTCGGTCAAGCCCGGCAAGTACGATCTGGTGCTCGATCCTTCGCACACCTGGCTCACGATTCATGAATCCGTGGGTCATCCGACCGAACTCGATCGCGTGCTCGGCTACGAAGCCAACTTCGCCGGCACCAGCTTCGTCACGCTGGACAAGTGGAAGTCGAAGAACTTCAAGTACGGCTCGGACAAGGTCACGATCTTCGCCGACAAGGTTCAGCCGCACACGCTCGGCGCCGTCGGTTACGACGACGAAGGCATCAAGACCAAGCGCTGGGATCTGATCAAGGACGGCGTGCTGGTCAACTATCAGGTGATTCGCGATCAGGCGCACATCATTGACGAGAAGGAATCGCAGGGCTGCTGCTACGCCGATTCCTGGGCCAATGTGCAGTTCCAGCGCATGGCCAATGTGTCGCTGGCGCCGGGCAAGGACAAGCTCACGCCGGCCGAGATGGTCAAGGATGTCGAGAACGGCATCTACATCGTCGGCGACGGTTCCTTCTCGATCGATCAGCAGCGCTACAACGCGCAGTTCGGCGGTCAGCTGTTCTACGAGATCAAGGACGGCAAGGTCGGCAAGATGATCGAGGACGTGGCGTATCAGATTCGCACGCCGGAGTTCTGGAACTCCTGCGCGGCGGTGTGCGACGAGCGCGACTTCCGCTTCGGCGGTTCGTTCTTCGACGGCAAGGGCCAGCCGCAGCAGGTTTCGGCCGTGTCGCACGGCTCGGCCACGGCGCGCTTCAACGGCGTCAACGTCATCAGCACCGCGCGCAGCCTCGGCTGAGCCAGGAACGGGAGATAGCACATGAGCATGTTCACTGAAGCCCAGGCGCGAGCCATCCTGGAAAAAGTCGTCAAGCTGTCCAAGGCCGACGAGTGCACGGCCTCGCTGGCCGGCGCGATCGCCGGCAACATCCGCTTCGCGCTCAACAACGTCTCGACCTCGGGCGTGGTCGACAATTGCGATCTGATCGTGCAGGTCGCGTTCGGCAAGCGCGTGGGCACGGCCACGATCAACGAGTTCGACGACGCCTCGCTCGAGAAAGTGGTGCGTCGCGCCGAGGAACTGGCCAAGCTCGCGCCGGAGAACCCCGAGTTCATGCCGGCGATCGAGAAGCAGGACTACAAGCCCAGCACTACCTTCGTGCAGGCCACGGCCGATGTCTCGCCGGAATTCCGCGCCGATGTCGCGGCCGCGTGCATCGAGCCGTGCAAGAAGGACAAGTTGATCGCGGCGGGATTTTTCAGCGACGCGCAAAGCTTCACCGCGATCGCCAACAGCAACGGCAACTTCGGCTATCAAAAGTCCACGGGCGTGGATTTCACCTGCACCGTGCGCACGGAAGACGGCCGCGGTTCGGGCTGGGTCGGCCGCAATCTGGGCGATGCCTCCAAGTTCGACGCCAAGCGCGAGATCAAGACCGCCATCGACAAGGCCAAGGCCTCGTCCGATGCCAAGGCGCTGGAGCCGGGCAAGTACACCGTGATCCTGGAACCGGCCGCGAGCGCGGGCCTGATCTCGTTCATGATGTTTGGGTTCGATGCGCGTCAGGCCGATGAAGGTCGCAGCTTTTTGACCAAGAAAGGCGGTGGCAATCGCATCGGCGAGCAGGTCTACGATCCGCGCGTGAACATTCACGCCGATCCGTGGGACCCCAACTGCCCGGTCGAGCCGTGGGATCAGGAAGGTCTGGCGCGCGAGAAGACGCCGATCATCACCAAGGGCAAGGTCGAGTATCTGCAGTACTCGCGCTTCTGGGCCAAGGAAAAGGGCAAGAAGGCGCAAGGCCTGCCCGGCAACTTGATCATGGCCGGCGGCGACAAGAGCACGGCCGATCTGATCAAGGGCACGCAGAAGGGCATTCTGGTCACGCGCACCTGGTACATCCGCATGGTCGATCCGCAGACCGTGCTGCTCACGGGCCTGACCCGCGACGGCACGTTCTACATCGAGAACGGCGAGATCAAGTACCCGATCAAGAACTTCCGCTTCAACGAGTCGCCGGTGATCATGCTCAACAATGTCGAGGAATTCGGCATTCCGGAGCGTTTGAGCGGTGACGAGTCGCCCTTCATCATGATGATTCCGCCGATGAAGATTCGCGACTTCACGTTCAGCTCGCTGTCGGATGCGGTGTAAGGCGAACTCGTCACGACACCCAGCGCGACCGTCGAGACTCGACGGTCGCGCGTTCGTGATGGTGGTGATCGCGCGCGCGTCGGTCCGCGACGCGCGAGGCGATGCGTGATGACGCGCGCTGAATTTCTGCGGTTGTGCGTCGCTGGCGTGCTGGGCGCGAGCTTCCGCCCCGTGCGCGCCGCCGAGGCGGCTTACGATTTTTGGTTCACGCGATTGATGTACGACTCGGGCGACTGGGACGTCGATCAACGCATGCCGTCGAATTTGATCGACGCGCTGCTGCAGTACACGACCTTGCGCGTCGACCCCAAGGAACGCGTGCTGCCGCTGGCCGATCCGCGCATGCTGTCGGCGCCGTTTTGCTATCTGTCGGGGCACAAGCTCGTGGAGTTCAATCCCGACGAGCGCCGTAACTTCGAGCGCTACGTGCGCTCGGGGGGCTTCGTCTTCGTCGACGATTGCAATCACGACATCGACGGGCTGTTCGCCAAATCCTTCGAGGCGGAGATGGCCACGATCTTCGGCGCCAAGGCGCTGCAGAAGCTGCCGAAGAAGCACCCGATCTACAGCAGCTTTTTCACGTTCGATGGCCCGCCGGCGACGAGCTTCGAGCTCAACGGCTGGGGCGACGATCTGGTTCACGAATACCTGCAAGGCATCAGCATCGACGGCCGCCTGGGCGTGCTCTACAGCAACAAGGATTACGGTTGCGAGTGGGACTACGATTGGCGCAACAAGCGCTGGCTGGCCGAGGACAACACCAAGTTCGGCGTCAATATCGTCATGTATGCCTTGACGGCTTGAGGTCGCGCACGCGGTCGCGCGCGGGGCGCGACGAGGTTTCTTTCAGGCGTTAGACGCCCAATTTGCTCGTAGGAATGCCATGGCCACCGTGTTGAATGAACAAACCGTCGCCGCGCAATTGTCCCGTCTGAGCGCCTTGCGCGCCGCGATCGCGCGCAGCGTGGTCGGCCAGGATGCCGTGGTCGAGGAATTGCTGATTGGCCTCTTGGCCGGTGGCCACTGCCTGCTCGAGGGCGTGCCGGGTCTGGGCAAGACCTTGTTGGTGCGCACGCTCGGTCAAGCCTTGCATTTGGATTTTCACCGCATCCAGTTCACGCCCGACCTGATGCCCAGCGACATCATCGGCACCGAGATCCTGGAAGAGGATCACGTCAGCGGCAAGCGCTTCTTCAAATTTCAGCGCGGCCCGGTGTTCACGCATCTGCTGCTGGCCGACGAGTTGAATCGCACGCCGCCGAAGACGCAGGCCGCGCTGCTCGAAGCCATGCAAGAACGTACCGTCAGCTACGGCGGCACCACGCACGAACTGCCCAAACCCTTCTTCGTGCTGGCCACGCAGAATCCCATCGAACAAGCGGGCACGTATCCCTTGCCCGAGGCGCAGCTCGATCGCTTTCTGCTGCACATTCGCGTCGACTATCCGACCGAAGCGGAAGAACGCGCCATCCTCGCCGCCACCACCGGTCGCGCGGGCGCGGCCACCGAGGCGGTGATGCAAGGCGAGGAAGTGCTGGCCCTGCAAGCGCTCACGCGCGAAGTGCATGTGGGCGAGGACGTGCTGACGTGGATCACGCGCCTGGTGCGCGCCACGCGCCCGCGCGAGTCCGACATCGCCGAAGTGAAGAATTTCATCAAGTGGGGCGCGGGTCCGCGCGCGGGCCAGTCGCTGGTGCTCGCGGCCAAGGCACGCGCCTTGCTGCACGGACGCTTGGCGGCGACGCGCGAAGACGTGAAAGCACTGGCCGCGCCCGTGATGCGTCATCGCCTGTTGTTGTCCTTCGCCGCCGAAGCCGAGGGCAAGAGCACGGATGACGTGGTGACGGCCCTGCTCGCCGCGGTGGCTTTTCCAGGCTAAGTGCGATGGATCTGCTGCCGGTCGACGTGCGGGCGGGCCTGAGCGGTCTGCGCCTGATCGCGCGCCGCGCCACGGCCAGTGGCGCGCTCGGGCAGCATCTGAGTCGCACGCGCGGCGCTGGCCTTGAGTTCGCGCAATACCGCGCTTATGAACCTGGCGATGAGCCGCGACGCATCGATTGGAAGTTGTACGCGCGCTCCGATCGTTTCTTCGTGCGCGAATCCGAGCGCGATAGCCAATTGACCTTGTGGTTGCTGATCGATGCCACGGCCTCGATGGCGCAGGCCGATATCGCGCGACCTGAGTGGTCCAAGCTCGACGCGGCGCGCGTGCTCGCGGCCGCGATGATCGAAGTAGCGGTGCGCCAGGGCGATGCCTTCGGCATGGTGATCGTCTCGGGCGACGGTTTACGTTTCGTGCCGCCGGGCACGGGGCCAAGGCATCGCGATCGCTGCTGGGTGGAATTGCAGCGCGCGCGAGCCAGCGGCGTCTGCCCCGATGAAGCCGTGCTGCGCCCGCTGTGGGAACGCGTTGGCGCGGGCGCGCTGGTGTTGAGCTTGTCCGACGATTTCGATCCCGCATGGATCGCCTTGCTCGAACGTCTGGCGAGCACGCGTCGCGAAGTGCTGTCGATCCAAATGCTGGGCGGCGATGAACGCGAGTTTGCGTTTCGTGGTGGATTTCGATTTCAAGATCCCGAGACGGGCGCCGAGGTCGATGCCGATGCGCCGGGCGCGCGGCGCGATTTCCTGACGCGGTTTGGCGCGGCGCGGGAACAACTCGCGCGTCGCTTGGCGTCGGCTGGCATTCGGCATGAAACGCAGTGGATCGATCGATCCCTGCTGGGCGCCTTGCGGCGGCTGTTTGGCGCGCGCGGCGCGCAGGCGCTCGACGAATGACGCTGACCTGGGCCAATCCTGGCGCGCTGTGGGGCCTGTCGGCGCTGATCGTGCCGATCCTGGTGCATCTGACGCGTCGTACCGAACAGCGCATCACGCCCTTCGCCGCGATGCGCTGGTTGAGCGCGGCCTTTCCGCCGCGGCGTCGCGTGCGCGTCAGCGAGTGGCTGCTGCTCTTGCTGCGTTTGTTGCTGATCACGGCGGTCGTGCTGTGGTGGGCGCGGCCGACGTGGATCGATGCGCCCGCGCCCTCCGGCACTTGGGTGTTGGTCTCGCCCGACGTTGATCCAGCGGTCGCGCAAGCGCGCGTGAAGGATCAGGCGCAATGGCGATGGTTGGCGCCGCAGTTTCCAGCGTTGGCGTCGCCAGCGCCGAAGCGTCCGAACGCGAACGCGAGCTTGCTGCGCGAGTTCGACACGCGCATCGCGGATGACGCTCGACTGATCGTATTCGTGCCCGAGCAAGTCGATGGCCTGGATGCGGAGCGCATCCGCCTTCGTCACGCGGTGGAGTGGCAAGTGCTGCCCGCGATCGCGCGCGATGAGGCGACACCGGCCGCGCCAACGCCGGTGATCGTCGGTCTGCGAATCGACGCGTCGCAATCAACGCCAGCGCGCTATCTGCGCGCGGCCGTGCAAGCGTGGAATGCCTCGGAGCCCGATCGCTATCGCCTCGACGAACAGCCGCGGGAGGCCGCGCCATCGGCGAACACGCGGTGGTTGCTGGTGCTGGGCGGTGAACTGACGCCAGCGCAAACGAACTGGGTCGAAGCGGGTGGTGTCGCGTTGATCGATCGCCCGGCGAACGACGGGTCCGTGAGTTGGCGCGATGACGAAGGCCGCGTCATCGCGAGCACGAGTCGCCTCGGTCGAGGTCGCGTGGTGCACTGGCAAGTTGCGCTGACGCCGACCGCATTGCCCGCTTTGCTCGACGCGGACTTTCCCGCGCGTCTACGCGCGCTCCTGGAAGGCGAGCCCGCGCCACCGACGCGCGCCATTGCTTCCACGGTGGAGCCGCTGCGTGACGCGAGTCTCTCTGGGGGAACGATCGAGCAACTGTTGACGCCGTGGCTGCTGATCGCCATCGCCGTGCTGTTCGCGCTCGAACGCCTGATCGCCACCGGCGATCGTAAGGCCGTGGCATGAGCATCGACCCGGGCCCGATTGCGCGACATCTGCAGCAGGCGCGCTGGCGCCGCATCCTGGTGACATCGCTCTGCGTGTTGCCGATCGCGGCCGCCTTGGTGTTGGTCGCGCATCGCGTCTACGGACCGATGGTGGCGATCGCGCTGGCCGTGACGATCAAGGTCATCGCGGGACTCGCCCTCGCCCGTGCCTTGCGCGTAATCGACCCGCGTTGGGTCGTGCGTCGCCTCGATGCCGCGTTGCCCGAGCTCGATGACAGCACCGAGTTGCTGTTGAGCGGCGAAGAGGCTCTGGCGCCGCTGGCCCGACTGCAACGCCAGCGCGTGATCGATCGCCTGATGCAGCGCGCCCAAGTCGACGTGCGCGAGCCGTGGCCGCGTGGCGCCGTGATCGCGTGCTTCGTCGTGGCCTTAGTGATTGCGGGGCTCGGATGGTTCTGGCGGCCCACTGCCGTTGAAACGCTAGCGGCGACGTCGACGGAGACGTCGACGCCATCGGCGCCGTCCAACACGCGCGTGCTCGACGTGCGCGCTTCGATCGCGCCACCGGCCTACACGGGCTTGCCCGAGCGCGCGGTGGACGCGTTCGATTTCCCAGTCGAGAGCGGCGCGCGCGTCACATGGCGCGTGCGTCTGGACACCACGCCTTCGGCCGTGGCGCTGGAGTTTCACGACCGTAGTCGCGTGGAATTGCGACGCGATGGCGATGCCTGGATCGGCGATCGCGAGATCGCGCAAAGCACGCTCTATCGCCTGCGCGTGGAAGACGCGCCGCCCTTGATCGACGACAACTTGCATCGCATCGACGCCATCGCCGACCGCGCGCCCGAAGTGCGCGTGATCGAACCCGATCGCACGCTGACCTTGCTCGAGCCGCCGCAAACGCGCTGGTCGCTCGCGTTCGAAGCGCAAGATGACTATGGCTTGGGTGCTGCTTCCTTGCGCATCACCTTGGCGCAGGGCGGCGGCGAGAATGTCACCTTCAAGGAACAGACGCTCGCCTTGAAAGGCGAGGGCGATGCGCGCTCGCGCCGCTATCGCCAAGTGCTCGATCTGCCCCAACTCGGCGTGGCCGAAGGCGACGACGTGATCGTGCGCTTGAGCGTGGCCGACAATCGCTCGCCACAAGCCAATGTCACGCGCAGCGCGAGCTTCATTCTGCGCTGGCCGCCGCCGCTGGGCGACGAGAGCACCGGCATGGAAGGTCTGGTGCAACGGCGCATGCCCGCGTACTTCCGCTCGCAGCGTCAGATCATCATCGACACCGAAGCGCTGATCGCCGAGCAACCGCGCTTGTCGCGCGATGATTTCATGGCGCGCGCCAATGCCATCGGGGAGGACCAGCGCGTGCTTCGTCTGCGCTATGGCCAGTTCCTGGGCGAAGAGTCCGAAGACCCCGCCGCCGAAGCGCCGCAAGGCGGCGATGACCACGACGATCACGAAGCCGAAGGCCATCATCACGGTGGGCCCGGCGTGGGCGAGGCACAAGCCCGCGCGACGCGTCAGTTCGGCGACGGCGGCAATGTACTCGCCGACTTCGGCCATGTGCACGACATCGCCGAGGCCGCGACCCTGCTCGACCCCGAGACCAAGGAAACGCTGCGCGCCGCGCTCAACGCCATGTGGAGCGCCGAGCTGGCGCTGCGCCAAGGCACGCTCAAGGCCGCGCTGCCGCACGAGAACCGCGCGCTCGCCTACATCAAGCAAGTGCAGCAGTCGACGCGCATCTACCTCGCGCGCGTTGGTTTGGAGTTACCCGCGATCGACAACGCGCGTCGCTTGACCGGCGAACGCAAGGACCTGCGCGACCGCGCCAGCGCGCTAGTCGCGCGTCAGACCGACGCCACGATCGTCACTGCCTGGCAAGCGCTCGAGGGCGACGGCGAAATCGACATCGACGCGCTTGATCGTTGGGTGCGCGAGCGCGAGCGTGATCTGCCGGACGCGTTGGGCTTGCTCGCCGAACTCGATCGATTGCGCGGTGATGCCGATTGCGGCGACTGTCGCGCGCATCTGCGCAATCTGTTGTGGAACCTCTTGCCGACGCCACCAACGGCCACGCGAACGCGTAAGAAGCCCGGTGACGAGGGACGCGCCTATCTCGAGGCCCTCGGTCAAGGAGGCGCGCGATGAGCGACGCGGTGATCGCCGCCATCGTGCTCGCGGTCATCGCGACGCCGTCAGCGTGGCGCGCGTGGCGTCGCGTGCATCGTCATCGCGGGTTGCTGGTGATCGGGCAATTCGTGCTAGCGGGCGCGCTGTTCGTGATGTGGTGGGCGCCGGATGCCGAGACGTCGCGTGAGCGATGGGTGGTGCTGACGGCGCGTGTCGAAGCCAAAGACTTCGCGCGGATTGGCGCGCATGATCGCGTGATCATGCTGCCGGAGTTCGATGGCGCGTTGCCTGATGCGCGTTCGTCAGATCTCGATCCGACGCAAGTCGCGCGCGTGCCTGATCTCGCGACCGCGAAGCGCCGCTTGCCCGCGCCGACCGCGGTGCGCGTGCTCGGCGCGGGATTGACCGCGCGCGATCGCGAGGTCGCCACGGACATGACGGTTCAGTTCGATGCACCACCGCCCGTCACCGGCATCGTCGAACTCATCGCACCCGAGCCCACGCTCGCGGGTCGCGAGTTCACGGTACGCGGCCGCGTTCAAGGCGGTCGCGATCAAACCCTCGAATTGCGCGACCCCGCTGATGTCGTGGCGTCGCGCACCAAGCTCGACGATAGTGGCGAGTTCATCCTCACCGGTACCGCGAAAGCACCGGGCCGCGTGCTGTTTGAACTGCAACGACGTGATGGCGAGGACAAGGTGCTCGAGCGACTGCCCGTGCCCGTCGTCGTCGAACCCGGTGTCGCGATCAAGATCGCGTTGCTCGCTGGCGGCCCGCAACCCGAACAGAAATACCTGCGCCGCTGGGCCGCCGACGCCGGCATCGACCTGCGCGCCAGCATCGCGCTCAGCGATCGCGTCGATCTGCTGCAAGGTCAAGCGCGTCTCGATGCCGAGTCCCTGCGCCAACTTGATCTGTTGATGATCGACGAGCGCGCGTGGTCGCGACTAGCGCCCGCGCAGAAGATCGAGATCGAACGCGCCGTGCGCGATGGACTCGGCCTATTGCTGCGCGCAACCGGTCCGCTGCCGTCGCGCGTCGCTACCGACTGGGCAGCCTATGGATTCAAAGTCGAATCCGCCGATCTCTCGCAAGGGATTTCCCTCGCCACCGATGCCGGCGAGACCGCCAGCGAAACCACGTTCACGCGCCGACCCATCGCCGTCACCGCCAACGAGAGCATCAGCCTGCTCCGCGCCAGCGATGACCGCGACCTCGCCGTCTGGCGCCCACACGGCCTCGGCCGCGTCGGCCTGTGGTGGCTCGACGACAGCTATCGCCTCGTGCTCGATGGCCAAGCCCCGCGCTTCGGGGGCCTGTGGAGCCGCGCCACGCAAACCCTCGCGCGCGCGCGAGGCCCCGCGTCCGCGATCACGCCAACACTTGCGCGCGTCAACGAACGCGCCGTGCTCTGCGGCCTCGCACCCGACGCGCGAATCACCGAGCCAGCCCTCGACGCGCAACCGCTAAGCGTCGAGAACCTCTCGAAAGACGAGGCCTGCGCCGCCTTCTGGCCACGCAACAGCGGTTGGCATGCCATCGACAGCGCGAACACGACCGTTCCATTCTACGTCTACGCGAAAGACGAAGCCCCCGCCTTGTTCGCCACCACCGACGCGCGAAAGACCCGCGAACTGACATCGACGTCGGAAGCACCGAGCACGGACGCGTCGCGGAATCCGCATGACTGGCGCCTGTTCGCCTTCCTCGCGTGGCTGCTCTTGAGCGCACTGCTGTGGTGGCTTGAACGCAGGCCGCTTCCGACCTCGACCGCGAACTAGAAGAGAAGCGGCTCGCGTCGTCGATTCCTTTCATGTCAGGTCGAGCGACGCTGGGCTTCGAGCCAAGTATCATGGCCTCACTCTCGCACGAGCGCTTGCAACGGCGTTTCATGAGCCGCTAGCGCAACCGCAAGTACCTCGAAACCACGAGGCCTCGTTTCGATGACGTATTCGCCGGCAGCCATCATCACCGTCTTCGCCCGTTCGGAAGTCCATCGAACTCAACGATTGGCGGTCCTGGAAGAGCGTGTTGGCGCGCGAATCGACATGCGCAGGCGCACCGTGCACGACCTCGCTTCTGATTGTGGCGGACCCAGCTCGCCGCTGGAAATGGTCGTGCGCGACGACAACAGGGGACTGCCTTTCGCCGTGGGTGGGTTATTCGTCAATCATCCGGGAGGCGAGCATACGAACGTCTGCCTCGCGGCGGAGCGCGACTTGATGCTCGATCTGCTCCGAGACGAAGTGATCGATACGGTGGAGTTTTCCGTCGGTCTCCCCAAGACAAACCCAAGATTGTTCGTTGGCAAGTACGAAGCAGCCACCATTTGCGGCAAGCGCGGATTCGTGGCCTTGCGCATTGCGCTAAGCGCTATGTTTCCGAATGTCGAAGTTCTTGCTTCGCCGATGACCGAGTTGCTACGAGATCATTGGCGCGAGATTGCTTCCGCCGATGACTCGGTCGAGGTCGATCGCAAGCGCCAAGCGAGCTTCCTAAGGTCCTGTTCGTCGCTGCCGTACTTCAACGGTTGGGTCGAAGCGCTTGCGGTCGCCGCGAAGCGGGTTCGATAGACGTTGTGCCGGCGGAATGCTGTCAGCGGCCATCTAGCCCTTGCGATACATCACATCCGTTCGCAACACATACTTGACGCCCGAGGTCACGACCTCGCCCTCATGCAAGCACCCGTGCGCGAAAGCCAGCGCGAGACCCGCGCGTGGCTTCACGGACACGGGCTCGGGCAGGCTCGCCAGATCGAACCGCGTGTGGCCACCTTCAAAATCGCCATTGAGATAGACGAGGAAAGTCAGCCAGCTCATTTCGTCCGGAGTGCGTTGAAAACTGCCGTCGCGATGCGGCGCGAACCGCTGGCCGTGCCGGTAGCGATAGAAGCGAAAGCGTTCATTGAAACCCACCGCGCGCCATTCGCCCAGTTGCCGTGGCAGCGTTGACGCCGCGCGTTCCCACCATGACCGCGCCAGCACGGCATCATCCCAGAAGAGACGATCATTATTACGTACGTCCTTGACCATGATCGCGCCGCGATCGGTATGGATGCCCGCTTCCTCAAACGCCTTTGATTCGCAAAAGGCAATGAGTCCCGCGCAGGCTTCAGCCGTCAGGAAGTTCTCGAACAAGATCACATGATCGCGTTCGGAGATGGGGGTGATTCGCATCGACCTATCCCTGAGCGTTGTTCAACCCAGTCATCAGGACTGGCCCGGCTCGAACACGATGATCTCCGTTCGATCCAAGCCCGCCAGTGCCTGCTCGATCTCGGCGCGAACGATCGACCAATCCAATCCGCCATTGCCGCAGCCCAGCGCCGGGATGGCAATCGACTGCACGGAATTGGCGACAAGGAATTGCCGAAGCGCTTGCAGGCCTTCGCGAACCCACGCCAACTTCGACGGCGAGCGCCGATGTTCCTTGGTCGGAAAGTTCACGATCCATCGCGGGCTTCCCGCTTCGTTGCACTCAGTAACCAGCAATTGACCGACGCGCAATTGGCCCGCCTTGCACGCCAATCGATAGCGCTCGTAGTTGTCCACGAATCGCTGCTTGAACATCAACGCGATGCCCTTGCCCATGACGCCCACGGTGTTCACCGCGTTCACCAGTGCCTGCGCATCGGAGTCGAGCAGATTGCCTTGTGTGTATCGGACCATGGCGTTCTGGTAATGCTCCGACGCGCGTTTTGATCAATTGCCCATCAATTCGCATTGATTTGGAGGGCCATGTGAATTGCGCCTTGATTCTAGCGGCGCTTGACATCCAGCTCGGCGATGCGACATGGCGGCTGATCTTCGGGGAACGAACTAGCGGCCCTTTGTATCAAGGGGCTGCTTGCACCGAGGGTCCCAGCGCCTGTCGACCTGGCCGATGTCGACTCGCGGGTTACCGTTTTCGTCGAATCGCCAGGCGCAATACCCATATTGGAACCATCGATGGACGGAGATACTCCGCATGCCCGCCAATTCGTCCTTCGTGTGATGCCAGTGCGGCGGCAAGATCGCGAAGAAGAGGTCGTTGGCGATTCTTTTGGCTCTCAGGCAAAAAGACAACCAAACATGAAGGAGCTGGCCGCGAGCTACTAGTACATCGATGTCGGGATGCGTCCAGAAGTAGCGAATGCCTTGGAAAGCCTGACCGATATTGAGGGCAAAGTGCTTCAGGTATTCCTCGAAAACGTTCAGCACCAGCATTCCTTTTGCGAGTATTTGGCCAGACCACTCGCCAGTGGCACATTGATTTCGACTTGAGGCCAGTAGCAGCGGCATCCACGGCCGACACTTTTGATAACCGGGCTTGACGAGATGCAAAGCGAAGACACCAAGCACGACCGTGTTGGATGCCTTGGATCGTCCGAAGCTTGCTCGGCAGTTCAGAGCCAAGTCTAGCAGCCAGGAAATCGCGGTCTGGCAATCCCAGGGGATCGATGCCGACCCAACCAAAGCCGTGCCCACGGTGCTGATGGCACCCTTCTCGAACATCACGCTGACTGACGGGAAAAGGCTCGGCAAAGCCACGATGACGGTGAGCCATGGATGGCGAACGGGAGGCCGCAGGGATGCAGGCGAAACGCCTCAGCGAAGAGACGACTACGAACAGTAGGAGTGGCGCGCCCGGCGGGACTCGAACCCACGACCCCAGCCTTCGGAGGTGTCATCGCGCGCGGCTCAGCCGGCACAGCCGGCTGCGCGCGATGACGGTGAGCCATGGATGGCGAACGGGTGGCCGCAAGGATGCAGGCGCGGAGCTACAACGAAGCGACGGCTACGAACCTGACCAACAATGGCGCGCCCGGCGGGACTCGAACCCACGACCCCAGCCTTCGGAGGTGTCGCCGCGCGCGGCTCAGGCGGCACAGCCGCCTGCGCGCGGCGACGGTGAGCCATGGATGGCGAACGGTGGACCGCAGGGATGCAGGCGAGACGTCTCAACGAAGAGACGACTACGAACAGTAGGAGAATGGCGCGCCCGGCGGGACTCGAACCCACGACCCCAGCCTTCGGAGGTGTCACTGCGCGCGGCTTAGGCGGCGCAGCCGCCTGCGCGCAGTGACGGTGAGCCAAGGATGGCGAACGGGTGGCCGCAGGGATGCAGGCGCGGCATCAAAACGAAGAGTCGGCTACGAACCTGACCAACAATGGCGCGCCCGGCGGGACTCGAACCCACGACCCCAGCCTTCGGAGGGCTGTACTCTATCCAACTGAGCTACGGGCGCCTAACCCCGCCCATCATATCTGAATCCCCCGCAACGAATCCGCCACCCCACCCGCGCCCGCGACGGATTCGCCGATCACCCCCGTTAAAACCTCCGAGACCACCCCCGGTCTCTCGGACATCAAGGAAAGCATCATGAACAAGCAACGGTTCTCGGGTCTGGTGGCGTTCGCGCTGGTGGCGATGGCTTCGTCGACCTGGGCGGTGGCGGGTGGCGACAGGGGTCGCGGCCAGGGGTCCGATCCGGTCTCGATCGCCGACGTCAAGGCGCGTGGCGTGGATCGCGCGCAGCAGATGGATGGCAATCGCGACGGCACGATCACGCCGCAAGAACTCCTCGCCTATCAGGACGCGCAGCGTCTGGCGCGCGCGAAGGCGCGTCTGGAACGCTTCGACACTAACAAGGACGGTCAGGTGACGGTCGTCGAGATGGCCGATGCGCGCGCCGAGCGCTTGGCCAAGCTCGACACCAACAAGGACGGCTCGGTCACGCGCGACGAGTTCCGCGCGGGTTGGGCGGAGCATGGCGGTCGTCATCATGGTCACCACGGCGGTCGCGATCACGGCGGACCCGACGCGCAATAAGGCCGCCAACGACGCAGACCGCGCATGAAGCCGGAACACTCGGGCGTCGATGATGACCCCGATCTCGAGCTGATCCGCCGCGTCGCTTCGGGCGACGCGGCGGCGTGCGCGGCCTTGGTCGATCGGCATTTGCGCAAGGTCACGGCCTTGGCCACGCGCTTGCTCGGCAATGCCGCGGATGCGGCTGAAGTGGCGCAGGACGTGTTCCTGCGCGCCTGGACGCAAGCGGCGAATTGGCAGGAAGGTCGCGGCCGTTGGAGCACGTGGCTGTATCGCGTGACCTTGAACTTGTGTCAGGACCGCTTGCGTCGCCGCCGCCCGCAGGAGACGTGGGTCGAGGAAGTCCACGGCGATGCCACGCCGGGCCCCGGCGAATGGTTGGCGCGACGCGAACGCGAGGCCCTGCTGGCGCGCGCGCTCGCGGAACTGCCCGAGCGGCAGCGCGAGGCCCTGGTGCTGTTCCACTACGAAGGCCTGTCGCAGACCGAGGCGGCGCGCGTGATGGAGATCTCGGTCGATGCCCTGGAATCGTTGTTGGCGCGCGCGCGTCGGCAATTGCGCGCGCGTCTGGCCGGTGCCTTGGTCGCATGAGCGCATTCGGACGACTTGGGCAAGGTTTCACTCCGCGCGCGCGACGGGTGTCGTCGCGCGCGTTACGCTGTAGCTCACGAGGACCGCGGCGATGAACGAACCAATCTCACGCGAACGCTTGCGCGAACTGCTCGACGCTTATGGCGCCGATCCCGCGCGCTGGCCCGAGCACGAACGCGATGCCGCGCGGCGCGCGATCGATGCCTCGGCGCAGGCGCGGCAATGGTTCGACGACGCGCTCGCCGCCGATGCCGAACTCGCGCTGCCCGAAGTGCCGGCGCCTTCGGTGGCGCTGCGCGCGGCGATTCTCGCAAGCGCGCCGGGGCGCGATGCCGCCTCGACGCCTGCCTCGCCGTGGTGGCGCGAACTCGCCGCGGCGCTCGGCGGTTGGCGCTTCGCGGCTTCGGCCTTGACGGTGGCGGCCGTGGCCGGCGTGTGGGTCGCGGCGCAAGTGCAGATCACCAGCAGCGAGCCGGATCTTCTGGAAGTCGCGCAGTTGCAAGCCAACGATTTGGAGTATTGAGATGGCTATCCCTTCGCGCGCCATGCGCATCGGCCTGATCGCCTCGCTGGCGCTCAATGTGTTTCTGATCGCGGCGGGCGCCACGTGGTGGGCGCGTCGGCCGCCGGAATCCATCGAGGGTCACGCCGCCACGGACGCGACCTTGCCCAGTCCGCGCCGCTTGATGTTCGCGCTCGATCACGACGATCGCGTCAAGCTCGAAACCTTGATGAAGGACAAGCGCGCGCCGATGCGTTCGGCCATCGGCGAACTGCTGGTGGCGCGCGATGATCTGGCCGCGACGTTGCGCGCCGAGCCTTACGATCGCGCCGCCGCCGAATCGGCGTTCAAAGTGCTGCGCGACAAATCCGAATCGCTGGCCGCGCACGCGCAAGGCCTGATCCTCGATCTCGCCGACGCGGTCGATGCCCATGGCCGCGGCCGTATCGCCGATACCGTCGACAGCGAACATCGCGAATGGCGCCGCCGCGCGCACCCGGAACATCACCATCGCGAAATGACACCAGAGCAGCGCGAACGCAACGAGCAACGGCGGCGCGAGCGAGCGGAGCAACGCAAGGCGAAGGAACAAGCCGCGTCGACGCCCGAGAGCCCAGCGCCCGCGAAGGACAGCGACGACGACACGACCGCGCACTGATCAGCGCGGGCAAACCTTGTCGAGCAAGGCCTCGATGTGCGCCGCCAAGGCATCGAGCGCGCGCGTATCGTCGAACAGCGCGGTGGCGCGTGTCCGAAGATCTTCGCCCAAGTCCGCGCGTAGGCGCACGTCGCTAGCGATCGTTAGCGCCTGTTCCACTTGCGCCTCCACGTTGTCGACGACATAAGGCCCACGCAGACCGATCGTGTCGAGCATGCCGAGCGTCTGCCGCGCGCGCATGCAAACGCCGGGCACCGTCACCACCGGCAAACCCATGGCCAACGCATCGAGCGTGTTCGCGCCGCCGGACCAATGCGGCGGGTCGAGCATCACCGCGCTGGCCGCGCACGTGGCGAGGAAATCCGCGCGCGGCATGCGCGGGAGGAAATGCAGTTGCGCGTCGGGATCGGCGCCACCCGCGCGCAACGCGGCATGCAGTCGCGCGCGCCACCGCGCGCGCAATGCCGGGTGATCGGCGCCGACCACGAGCAGGCGCGCGTGGCGATCGCGGCGCGCGATCTCGACCAGGACCTCGTCGAAATCGACGTGCAGTTTCGGCGGCACGTGCGGAATCAGATAGCGATGGCCTTCGGGCAGCGGCGGCGCCTTCGCGCTCGCCTCGGGCGGTCGCGGATAGCAGGTGCCGATGCCGGGCAGGAGCAACAAACGCTCGCGATAGTGCGTGGCGGCATCGGGGCCTTCCATGGTCGCGCAGCTGAGATAGGTATCGACCTGGGGCAGGCCCGTGGTGTCGGGGTGGGCCCAGCCGACGACTTGTCGTGGCGCGAGGCGCAGGCTGGCGAGCACGAAGGAGCGCGCTTCGACCAAGGCATCGGGATAGATCAGCAGATCGAAGCCGGCGGCGTGAATCGCGCGCGCGGTGTCATCGAGCGAGCCGGGCGTGTCGAGTCTGCGCGTGCCGCTGTCGGCGAGCGCGCGCGCACGCGCGTCGCCGCGCAGGCCGGGCGTGATCACGGTGACGTCGATGCCGCGATCCTTCAGGCCCGCGATCCAGGCGCCGAAGTAGCGACCGAGCGTGGAATGCAGCGCGCTCGACATCACCATGCCGACGCGTCGCTCGCCGCGCGCGCGCAGCGATTCTTGCTGCGTCCACGGCGCCAGCACGCCGGTGGCGCGCGCGAGCCAATCGCCGTAGCGCGACAAGGGGTCGCGATCGATCAGGCCGTGATAGGCGAGACCTTGCGGCGTCCACAGCACTTGTTCGAGGCCGGGCGCGCAGCGGCGCAGGCGCGCGTCGTCGAATTCGTCGTGTAAGCGCTCGATGCCAGCGAGAAAGCGCGCATGCGTGGCGAGCATCTCGTCGCGATCGCGGTAAACCTGGGCCAGTGCCAAGTGACTCGCGATGACGGCGCGCAGCGACGGCGCGTCGCGACCTTCACCGCCGCGCGCGGCGGCGGCGTGAAAGACCTGTGGCGCCATCGTCGCGCTGGCGCCCTCGCGCCAGGCATCGGCGGTTTCCAACCACAATGGCAAGGGCGCTTGGCCCGCCATTTGGCGCAGAAAATCGAGCGCTTGTGTTTCGTCATCGATGCCGGCGCACGCTGCCGCGAGGCGCAGACGATCGGGCTTGCCGGCGGCGCGCGCGTGCGCGATGGCGTGACGCAGGTGTTCTTCGGCGCCGGGTTCGCCGATCCACGTGCGCGCTTCGGCGAGTTCGAGCGCGATCTCGACATCGTTTGGCGCGAGTTGCCCCGCGCGCGCGAACAACCGCGCCGCTTCATCCCAGCGTCGATCACCCAGATGCACGCGCGCGCGGTTGACCAGGGCATCGACGTGATCGGGTTCGAGACGCAGCGCTTGGTCCCAATCGGCCACCGCGCCAGGCAGATCGCGCGCGCGGGCGCGCATCGCGCCACGTTGGTTGAAGGCCGTGGCCAGGCGTTTTCGCACCGCCGCGTTGTCGGGAAAGCGTTGCGCGAGCGTGGCTAACGCCACGATCACTTCATCGTGATCGTGGCGCTGCAGGGCCGCGTTGGCGGCTTCGACTAGGGCGGCATCGGCGAGCGTGGCGGCGCGCGCGGCGGTCAGACTCATGCGCGCATGGTAAGGCCAGCGCCGCGCCGCTGGCCATGCGCCGTGTTGGCGCTAGTCGCCACCGCCGCCGCCGCAACCGCCGCAGCCGCTGCTGGAGCAACCGCTGCCGCCGTCGCTGGACGAATCACTCGACGACGAACTCGAGGAACTGTCGCCGCCGCCGCTCGATACCGGCTGGCGCGCTTGGTGATAGGCCGCGAAGGCCGAGCCCGACAGCGCCGCCGTGCCGAGCAAGGCCACGGCCATGCCCATGTCGCGCGAAGTCGGCGCGCGCGCGGCGCGGGCATTGTCGCGACGCGCCTGACGCACGGCGCGATCGCCCGCGCGCGAACGCGCCGGTGCCTTCGCGATGAAGACTATCAACGCGATCACCGTCGCGATGATCAGCATCACCAGGAACAGCACCGGCTTATCGCGCGACAGGCCGATCACGACCTTGGCCGCGCCGAGCACGATCAAGGCCACGGGCAGCAGTGTGGGCAACCAGCGCGCGCGGCTAGCCGCGGCGTCGTCGAGCAGCAGTCCCCGTTGACGGAGCTTGTGCGCGACGTCGCGCGTCGCCGCTTGCGCGACCGCGGGGCTGACCTTGCCATCGCGCGCGCCGATCAGGGCATCGAGCAGCGGCTGCAGTTCGGGTCGCGGCCGCTCGGGGCCGAAGTCGCGGGCCAGGGCCTGTTGGTCGGGCTGCCAGACCAGATGCTTGTGGGCCAGGCCTTCGGCCGCGGCCGCGTCGAGCGCGCGTTGAGCGCCGCCCAACAGATACGCCACGCCCAGCGAATCGGGCGTGCCGCCCCCGCGTTCCTCGCCCGCGCGCAAACTCGTGCGCCAGACACTGGCCGCGACGAAGCTCACCACGAGCAGCGCCAGATACAGCAGCAGGAATCGCGGACCCGTGAGATCGAGTGGCGATTCCGATTGCGCCAGCGCCAGCGGCGCCACCGCCGCGCCGACCACGGCCACGATCAGCGGAGCGAGCCAGCGCGCATCGAGTCGCGGTCGCGGCAATACGAGATGCAGCGAGGTGTCAACGCGCCGCCAGCGTCGCGCGTCGGCGAAGCGCTCGCGCGTGCCGGGCCACCAGCGTTCCGGGGGCGCGCCGAAGCCGTGTTCATAACTTTCGAGCGTGAGCGCGTAGTCCTCATGATGACGACGCACATCCTCGCGCAGGCCACGCGTCGGGCCGTGATGCAAAGGCCGGCCGAGCACCTCGACGCAGAAGTGTTCCCAGTAATCGCGCGTGTAGGTCAGGTGCAGATGCCAGACTTCATCGACCGCTTCGCTGGGCGTGACCGCGTGTTCGCAGGTCACGGCGAGAAAACAGAAGCGCCGGTATTCCTCGATCGCGGCGCGGGCTTCGTCGCGGCGCCAGCCTTGTTCGCGCGCCAGCCGCGCGCAGAAATCGAGCGGCAAGGTCGGGTCTTCGAACGAATGCGCGCTGATGCGCTGCCACAGATCTCGTTCGCGCGACGTCCACTGTGAAGGGTCATGACGGTGCATGGGGTTCTCCTCGTGGTTGCGCGCATTCTGGGGCATGCGCGCGGGCGCGCAAGTACCGCTCGGCGGTGTAAAGGACTCGTTCTCGAAGCGTGTGGGCGCTTCCGACAGACAACGGCGAATGCCCGCCGCATCGAACGCGACGCGGTGGCAACCGTCATCTTCGCGGGGGTTCACAGCGATTCGCGCGTGAGCACGCTGGTGTAACGGAAGCGATCGGCGCGGTGCATGCTCACCGCCAGCGCGAGCAGGCGCGCGTCCTCGTCGAAATAACGACGCTCGGCCATCATCGCCGCGTCGCCGGGTTGGCCGCCCAGGCGCGCGCAATCGGCCGGGGTCAGCAGGCTCGCGCTGAATGTCTGTTCCACGCGCGAAAGACGTCGCACATCGACCAGGGCGCGCAGCGAATGCGCGGCCTCGAGCGGGTCGAGCAGGGGTTCGAGGTCGAGGCCGCGTCGCGGCAGCACGTAGGCGTCCATCAGGCCCACGGGTTCGGCCGTGGCATCGCCGTAGCGCACGCCGTGCAGGACCACGATCGAGGTGCCGCGCGGCACTTCGAGGCGGCGCGCCAGTTCGGCGTCGACGCGGATGCGCTCGGCGGTCTCGATCACCAGGCGCGCGGTCATGCCGTACTGAAGCAAATCGTCGACCGTCTGCACCGCGTGACGAAAGGCCGCCGGTGGCTTGTGCGCGCGGACATAGCTGCCCGAGCCCTTGCGTCGCTCGATCAGGCCGGCTTCCTCGACCAGGCGCAGGGCCTCGCGCGCGGTGTGGCGGCTGACGCCGTAGCGCGCGGTGAGCTCGGCCTCGGACGGGAAGCGCTGGCCGATGCCGATCCGCCCGGAACCGACCAGTTCGGTCAGCTCGCGCGCGATGCGGGCGTAGCGCGCGGGGCCGCGGTCGGATCGAGGGGTCGGGGGCATGGCGACGGACGCGGGGCGTTGGGGCCTGGCCGACTATGGTAGCGGGCTCGAACCGGCTTGGCCGCTTGGGCTATACTTCGCCGCCTTTTTCGTCCGCCGCTCGGCCCACGCCGACCGGCCTGCCCGGTGAGACCCCGTGAATAAGCACGACCTCGTATTTCTGAAGCATTTCGCCCAGGTAATTGCCTTCCTGTTCGGCATCATGGTGCTGTTGATCCTGGGGGCGAACTACATCTACGCCGATCACGCGCCGCCGCCGAGCGCCAAGGCCGTGGCCGCCGACAACGCGCGCATCGCGCCGCTGTCGGGCGTGTACGCGGGCGAAACCGGCCGTCAGGCCATGGTCGAGGCGCAAAAAGCCGCCGAGGCCGCGCTCAAGGCCAATGTGCCCTTCGGCGGTTCGACCGATGGCGCGACGATCTTCGGCGGCCTGTGCACGGCCTGCCACACCGCCGGTGTCGGCGGCGCGCCGAAGCTGGTCAAGGCCGAATGGGCCGACCGCATCGCCCAGGGCGAGGAACTGCTGATCAAGCACGCCACCGAAGGCTATGACGGCCCGGCGCCCACGCCGATGCCCGCGCGCGGCGGCAACCCGGCCCTGACCGACGAACAGGTCAAGGCCACGGTCGAGTGGATGCTGGCCAATATCAAGTGAGTCGCGATCGGATCGCGCGCAACGCCGCCTTCGGGCGGCGTTTTTGTTGGTGAGTTCGGGAGATGTCGCCGTGAACGCCAGATACCTTGCCTTGTCGATCCTGTGCTGCGCCGTGCTCGGTGCCTGCGAGGGGGGCGTCGGCGCCCCGCCCGCCGCGCCCAGCGACAGCACCACGCCGCCCTCGGCGCGTTGTGGCGACGAGGCGCATTCGATCCAGAATCTGCGCGATGACCCGGGCCTGGCCAGCGAGGAACGCGAGCTGGCGATCGAGGCCGTGGTCACGCGCAATTTCCGCCAGGGCCTGGGCGGTTTCTTCGTCGAGACCGCGGCGGGCGAACGCGCGGGCGCGGCGAGCGCGGGCTTGTTCATCGATGCCTCGGGCTTGCCCGACGTGAAAGTCAGCGCCGGTCAGCGCGTGCGCGTGCTCGGCACCGCGCACGAGATCGGCCCGCAAGGCGGCACAGTCACGACCCTGATCGCCGCGCGCATCACCAGTTGTTCGGGCGCGACGGATCTGCCGCCGCCGATCACCATCGACGCGCCGCTCGACGCCGCTGCTTGGGAAAAACTCGAAGGCCAGCGCGTGCGTCTACCGGGCCCGCTGACCGTGATCGGCAATCACGAACTGCAGCGTCTGGGGCAATTGCACACCTCGCTCGCGGGGCGTCAGTTCCAGATCACCGAGCGTTTTCCGCCCGGCCCCGAGGCCGAGGCGCTGGCGCAAAAGAACCAACTTGCCCAGGTCCTGCTCGACGATGGTCGTTCGCGCGAGTTTCCGCGGCATCTGTGGTTCCTCGATCCCGCGCCGCTGGGCGCGACCAATCCCTGGCGCGTCGGCACGGTGCTGCGCGATGTCGAAGGCATCGTCGACCAGCGCGAGGGCGTGTATCGCGTGCAGCTGACGCGCGAGCTCGATCACGCCGAACAAGCGCCGCGGCCCGATACGCCGCCCGCCGTCGGTGGCGATATCACCGTGGCCGCGCTCAATGTGCTCAATTTCTTCAACGGCGATGGCGGTGGCGGTGGTTTTCCGACCACGCGTGGCGCCAGCGACGCCGAGGAACTCGCGCGTCAGCGTGACAAGACCGTGCGCGTGATCCTGGCGCTCAAGCCCGACGTGGCCGCGCTGATGGAAGTCGAGAACGACGGCTACGGCCCCGATTCGGCCATCGCCGATCTGGTCGATGCCTTGCATGCCGCCGGTGGCGATGACTATCGCTTCGTCGCGGCCGAGCAAGGTCGCGTCGGTGGCGACGAGATCGGCGTCGCGCTGATCTATCGCCAGACGCGGGTCAAGCCCGTGGGCGCGGCGATGGTGCGCGAAACCTCGGCGTTCCAGCAGCGCAATCGCGTGCCGCTGGCGCAGACCTTCCAGCCGATCGCGAAAGGCGGCAAGCCCTTCACCGTGGTCGCCAATCATCTCAAGTCCAAGGGCGGTTGCACCGAGGCCGAGGGCGACGATGTCGATCGCCACAACGGCCAGTCATGCTGGAACCGCACGCGCGTGATCGCCGCGCAGGAACTGCTGCAATGGCTGCCGGCGCGCGGCAAGGGCGATGTCGTGCTGCTGGGCGATTTCAATGCCTACGCGCAGGAAGAACCGCTGCGCGTGCTGCGCGGCGATGGCTATGTCGATCTGATCGGCCAGTACGTCGGCGACGAGGCTTACAGCTTCGTGTGGGCGGCGCAGTCGGGTCGGCTAGACCATGCGTTGGGCAATCCCAGTTTCGCCAAGCGCGTGACCGGCGCGGCCGAATGGCACATCAATGCCGATGAGCTGGAATTGTTCGACTACAACCGCGAGCACAAGAGCGACGAGCAAGTGGGCTGGGGCGCGGCCACGCCGTATCGTGCCTCGGATCACGATCCCTTGATCGTGGGCGTGAAGCTCAAGTAAGGCGTCAGCGCGCGCCGAGTTCCTCGCGCGTGCGACGCGCGAAGGCGGCGAGTTCGGGCCAGAACTCGTCGAAGGCGCGCGCGAGCGGGCGTTCGAGTGCTTCGAGCACGGGCAGCGCCGCGCCGACCGGATTGGCGCGTTGCAACCGCCCGCTCAAGCGTTGGAACACGCCATCGAGTGCTTCGCGTTCGGCATAGATCGCCAGGCCATCGTGCCGCGCCAAGCGCGCGGCGAAGACGTGATACGCCGTCGGCAAGCTCGCGTCGCCGGCCTTGAGCACGGCATAGCAGCGATCCATGAACACGCGCGGCGCCTCGCCCGTGAGGCGCTCGAAATCCTGCGCGAGCAGATGATCGAACCAGATGTCGAGCAAGATGCCGGCATAGCGCCGGAACGGCGGCTCGAACCACGCGCGCGCGCGAATCACGGCGGGGTGTTGATCGGTCCAGGCATCGATGCGTCGATGCAGGCGAACGCCGGCGGCGAGCGCGGGCGACCACGCGGGATCGGGCGCGCCCCGCACGAAATCGGCGAGCACGGCGCCGATCACGACGTCGGGCTCGGGCCCGGCCAGCCACAGATGCGCGAGATGATTCACCCGCGCAGTCTAAAGCCCCCGATCGCGCGCGATAAGTCCGTGATGCGAAACGCCCGTGTCGGGACAAGCCGCGACAATGCGCGCGCCGCGCGGCGACGCGCGCGCCTTGGGGTATCATCCCGCGCGCATGAGCATGAGCACGCCCGTCATTTCTCCCGCGAGCTTTCCGACCAGCGCCGATCCGGTCTTCATCGCCGGCCCGGCCGGTCCGATCGAAACCATCTGCGAGTGGCCCGAGGCCGCCGAGGCGCGTCAAGGCCTGGCGGTGATCTGCCATCCGCATCCGCAGCACGGCGGCACCATGCACAACAAAGTCGTGACCATGGTCGAGCGCTCGCTGCGCGAGCTGGGCCTGGCCACGGTGCGCTTCAATTTTCGCGGTGTCGGCGCTTCGGCCGGCAGCTTCGACGAAGGTCAGGGTGAGCTGCACGATCTGCTCGCCGTGTGCGAATGGGCCCGCGCGATGCGGCCCGGACACGCGTTGTGGCTGGCCGGGTTTTCGTTCGGCTCCTACATCGCGGCCAAGGCCGAGCGGCATCAGCCCGTGACGCAGTTGATCTCGATCGCGCCGCCGGTGGGCAAATACGCCTTCGATGCCTTGCCGCATCCGACCTGTCCGTGGCTGGTGGTGCAGGGCGAGGACGATGACGTGGTCTCGCCCACCGCCGTGTTCGACTGGGTCGCGGCCATGCACGATCCGCCGACCCTGGTGCGCATGCCGCAGACGGGGCATTTCTTCCATCGCAAGCTGATGGACCTGCGCGGCGCGATCAAGAACGCGGTCAAGGGCAATCTGCCGCCGCGCGTGGAATAGGTCGCGACGACCCGATGTCCAGCCCCGAGCCCGCGCCCGACGCCGCGGCGGCCACGCCCTCGCAACGCTACGACGCCGGCGCGCGCGAAGGTCGCTGGCAGAACGATCCGGCGCAGCGCGCGGTGCTCGTCGCGCTCGATCGCATTCACGACAAGATGCTCGCGCGCGAACGGGCTTCGGGTCTGTCGCGTTGGTGGTCGCGCGTGCGGCACGAAGACGGCGTGCGCGGTCTGTACCTGTGGGGCGGCGTCGGTCGCGGCAAGACCTTCTTGATGGATCTGCTGCACGACGGCCTGCCGCCGGAGCTGTGCACGCGCCTGCACTTCCATCGCTTCATGGGCCGTGTGCACGCGGAGTTGCAGCACCACAAGCATCAGCGCGATCCGCTGATGGCGGTGGCGTGTCACTTCGCGGAGCGGCCGTTGTTGTGCCTCGACGAGTTTTTCGTGCAAGACATCGCCGATGCGATGATCCTGGGCGAATTGCTGCGCCATCTGTTCGCCGCCGGCGCGACTTTGGTGACGACCTCGAATATCGCGCCCGCCTCGCTCTACGGCGAGGGCTTGCAGCGCGCGAAATTCCTGCCCGCGGTCGAACGCCTGCAGCGACATTGCGAAATCGTCGAACTGCAAAGCACCGTCGACTATCGCCTGCGCGCGCTGACTCACGCGCCCGTGTACCAAACGCCCCTGGGCGAAGCCGCCGAACGCGCGCTTGCCGAAGTGTTCGCGCGCTTAGCGCCCGGTTCGTTGCGACCCGAAGCGACGATGATCGTCAACGATCGCCCGATCGCCTTGAAAAAGCGCGCCGACGGCATCGCCTGGTTTGATTTTTCCGCACTGTGCGAAGGGCCGCGCTCGGTCGCCGACTACATCGAGATCGCGCGCAGCTACAACACGGTGCTGATTTCCGACGTGCCGCGCTTCACGCGCGCCAACGACGACGCGGCCAAGCGGTTCATTCACTTGGTCGATGAGTTCTACGACCGCAACGTCAATCTGATCGTGTCGGCGGCCGAAGCACCGACCACGCTGTACGCGGGGCACTATCACGGCGCGGAATTCGCCCGCACCGCGTCGCGCTTGATCGAGATGAGCAGCGCCGAATATCTGGCGCGCGAGCATCGCGGCTAGTCGCGATGCCGTCGCCGCGCGCTCAGGCGGCGGCGAGTTGCCAGTCCCAGGCGTTGACCGAGGCGATCTTGAGCACGTCGGACGCCGCCCACGGATCTTGTTCGATGATCGCGCGCGCGGCGTCGCGCGACGCGGCGGCGATCACCAGCACGATCTTGCCCGGCGCTTCGGCCAAGGGCCCGCCGAACAGCAGATAGCCCGCGCGAAACAGACCATCGCGAAACGCCGCGTGCAAGGCGAAATCGGGTTGCTCGCGCAGCGGCTTGCCCGCGCGCCAACGCGAGCCGGGCTCGCGCACCACCAAGAATACGGTTTCCATCTCGTCACCCCTGTGCTTGCCGCGCGGTCATGTCGAACGCGCGGGATCGCGATGAGGCTTGCAGTGTTCATGCCGGCCACGCGCGATCCGGGGCTCAAGGTATCGAAATCGCGGCGATGCTTTGTCAGACATCGTCATTGGCGCGTGACCGCGCTTGCGCATTCTCGCGAAACGTTCAGTTTTCCGGGGAAAAACCGCGATTTCGTTCAGCTTGTCGACGCTTTGTAACGCGTGTGACACCGTCACGGATGTCGATACAAGCCATCGAAAGCCACGGTCCAGGAACTGCCATCGGCGGATGACTCCCACAGCTGCCGCACGCTGCCGTCGTCGTTCGCGGTCCAGGTGATGCGCTGCTTGACCTTGGTCTTGCCGTCGGGCGACACGGTCTCGCCCGACAGCACCATGCCTCCGCGCGTGGGCTTGCCGCGCAGATGCAGCACCGTGCCCGAGGCATCGACCCAGAACTGCTGCCACAGACCCGTGCCCGGGTCGTAGGCGTTGAGGCTGGTGCCGGTATTGCCCTTGGCGCCGGTCCATTGCTCGCGCAGGGCGCAGCCGCCTTGGATGGCCTCGATCACGTTGTGGCCCGCCACGCCGTCGCTGTTGGTGACGTTCCATTCGCCCAGCCAGAAATCGAAGGCGCGGTAAGCCTTGTCTTCGCAGGCCGGACGCGGTTGCGCGGCGGCGGGCGTGGCGGCGGCGCAAAGACAGATCAACGACAACGTCAGCGCGGTGCGATGCATGGCGCGTTCTCCCGAGGCCAGACCTGAGTCTAGGCCGGTCGCGGCGCGCGCGGGATGCGGCTTTTATGCGTCCGCCAAGCTTTCGCATCCGGCCCCGAACCGCTACGCTTCGTGACCGGTTTCTACTAGTCGAAACACCGGGTCGCGAGACCATTTTTTCGGGAGGAATCCATGGCCGAACCAGTCATTACCGCGCCCGCCGGCGGCGCCAAGATCACCATCGCCAACGGCAAGCTCAACGTGCCGAACAATCCCATCGTGCCCTTCATCGAGGGCGATGGCACGGGCCCGGACATCTGGCGCGCCTCGGTGCGCGTGTTCGACGCGGCCGTGGCCAAGTGCTATGGCGGTCAGCGCAAGATTCACTGGCTGGAAGTCTTCGCCGGCGAGAAGTCCAACAATCTCTACGGCACCTGGCTGCCTGATGCCTCGGTGCAGGCGTGTCGCGATTACTTGGTCTCGATCAAGGGCCCACTGACCACGCCGGTGGGCGGTGGCATTCGCTCGCTCAACGTCGCGCTGCGTCAGATGCTCGATCTGTACGTGTGCCTGCGTCCCGTGCGCTGGTTCAAGGGCGTGCCGTCGCCGGTGAAGAATCCGGGCAAGGTCGACATGGTGATCTTCCGCGAGAACACCGAGGACATCTACGCCGGCATCGAATTCGAATCGGGCAGCGAGGCCAACAAGAAATTCCTCGAGCTGTTCAAGGCCAACTTCCCCAAGGAGTTCGGCAAGATCCGTTTTCCGGAGACTTCGGGTATCGGCATCAAGCCCGTGTCGAAAGACGGCTCCGAGCGCCTGATCCGCGCGGCCATCGAATACGCCGTCGCCAATGGTCGCAAGTCGGTGACCTTGGTGCACAAGGGCAACATCATGAAGTTCACCGAAGGCGCGTTCCGCAACTGGGGCTATGCCCTGGCCGAGCGCGAGTTCGGCGCCAAGGTCTACACCTGGGATCAGTGGGAACGCACCAAGGCCGCCAAGGGCGAGGCCGCGGCCAATGACGAACAGAAGGCCGCCGTCGCCGCCGGCAAGATCGTGATCAAGGACGCCATCGCCGACATCACGCTGCAACAGGTGCTCACGCGTCCCGACGAGTTCGATGTCATCGCCACATTGAACTTGAATGGCGACTACCTCTCCGACGCGCTCGCCGCGCAGGTCGGCGGCATCGGCATCGCGCCGGGCGGCAACATCAACTATCTCACCGGCCACGCCGTGTTCGAGGCCACGCACGGCACCGCGCCGAAGTACGCCAACCTCGACAAGGTCAATCCGGGCTCGGTGATCCTGTCGGGCGAGATGATGCTGCGCTACATGGGCTGGACCGAAGCGGCCGATGCCATCATCGCCGCGATGGACCGCGCCATCGGCAACAAGCTCGTCACCTACGACTTCGCCCGCCTGATGGAAGGCGCGAAGGAGATCAAGTGCTCCGAGTTCGCCGATGAGTTGATCAAGGCGCTGTAAGTCGACCAGCGCCATGAGCGATGACACGAGGCCCGCGAAAGCGGGCCTTGTTGTTTAGCGAGTCGATCAACGTGGCACGGGCTTGAGTTCTCCCGTGCGCGCTTCGAGTCCATACGCCTTCTGCTCGAATTCGACGACTTGGCGAAAGCGCTGATCGCTCGACAAGTTCGGCGGCAGCGCGAAGATGGTGTCCGCGAAGAACTCGACCGTCTTGGCATCGAAACCTGGCGTGAGCGAGCTCGACACCACGTGAATCGCATCGGCCTTGGCCACGGCGGCGTCTGGGACCAAGCCAAACTCAAGTTCGATTCGGCCGCGGAGCTGCTTTGCGTTCGGAATGATCTCGTACTCGGGATACATCACGACCGCCTCGGTCCAGCGCGAACCGCATCGCTGCCAGTGCCAGCACTCCGCGCGAGTCGACACCGCCAAGCGTCGAATCACGTCGTAGTGCACTTCGGACGTGGGCGTCTGGGACACGGCGAACTCCACGCCCTGCCAACCGTCTGTTACCGGCGTCAGACGAAACATAGCGGGATACTCCTTAGGCCCGAGCTGGATGTCCTTGCCGTCCATCGACCACACGTACACCGAGTAGGAAGAATTGAGCAGGGAAGGGCCCTCGGCTTCGGCGCTGCCATCGGCGAACAGGCGAAAGATCTCGCGATAACCGGGGGGCGAGGACAACAAGAACGTGCGCGTACCGCGCGCGCTGGCGGCGTCGAGGAACCCCGTGATTCGCGCGCGTTGTTCGTCGGTCAGTGGGGGGCCGAGGTAACCAGCGTCGACCGCCCGCCACGTCACGTTGGCGCGGCCCCATCCAAGCTTGAATTCGACGCGGCCCGTGAAATCGAGGCTATCGGCCGAGACATCGAAAAAGGGCCCGTCGCAGGCGGCGGGGTACCGCTTGCCGTCCTTCACGATGGCGGTCAGGCAATAGCGGCCCGCGTGGAGCGACACCACGCTGGCCGAACCCACGCGCGCTTCGAAGGTCCGGGCGGCGCCTCCGAGCGAGGGACTGAGTTCGACGATGAAGGGCTCCTCGTCTCGCCATTCGCCCTTGATTGGCCGAAAGTCCGCGATCAGCAGTCCCTCGCCGGGTCGCGGTTCGGGGCGGCGTTGCTTGAACACGTGAGCAATCTTGCGCGAGAGTCGCAGCTGATCGACGGCGACGACGCTCTCGGGCCACGCCAGCCACGACACGAGCAAGACGACAAGAACCACGGCGTGGATAGAGGTCTTCATGGTTGTCAGCATCCGTGGGGGCCAGCGAGGGCACGGGGCAGTGCATCCGCGTCTGTCCTGTCGCGAATGCCTTCGGCTTACACTGCGCGAGATCGCGCGTGAGGCTAGCATGCTCGCGCCATTGATCGTCGCCTGGAACCTCGCCGTCTCGACGCTGATGACAAAGGACCACCGATGCCCCGCTGGTTAATCGCCCTGATCGCCGTCGTGCCCTTCTGCCTGCTCGTGGTGGTGGCGTTTGGGCCGTTCTATCTCTTGATGGGCGTGTACAAGCTCAAGGGACCGGCGATCGAGTGGTTGTGCGGGATCTTTGCTTTCCTCGTGATGGTGGTGGCGTCGTTCCTGACGGCGTGGATCGTCAATCGTCTGAAGTCACGCGATGACGCGCGCGCGGCCGAGCGTGGCCAAGCGCAGTTCGAGGCGGATCTGGCCAGGCTTCGCGCCGATCCGGCGCGCGCGCATTGGGCGCGCTTGGCCGAACGCTATCGGCGCGTGGATGACGAGATGATCGCGCGCTGGGAGAAGCGTTATCGGCAATTGCTCGCCGATCCCAAGCGGCACGCGTTCGCGGCCAGTTGCCTGGACGGTTCGTTTCCGCTGAACCAGCAGATCGACTATCTGCAAGATCGCGAGATGCTGGTCACGTGCGAACATCTGCGCCCGCTCGAGCGCGCGCTGCGCGCGACGCCGGGCGCGGACTGCGCTTGCATCGCGTGGGACGAGAACGTGTTCAGTCGTCGCGTTTGCACCACCGCGCGGCTCGACAGCGACGCGGCGCGCGCGCGGTTTCAGCTGCCGGACTTCGTCGAGTGGCAGGTCGAGCCGCCGCATCCGCATTCCAGCGAAGAGGAATCCTTCGTCTGCGCGCGCTGCGGTTCCAGCCTCGTCAGCGGCTTCGGCGCGCGCTTTCCCTGAAACGCAAAGCCCACGCCCGCGCGAAGCGGACATGGGCTAGAAGAGGTTGCCGGGCGATACCGTGCGAAGCACCCAAGCCACGGTACCGCCCAGCGGGGGAGACGTTACTGCTTGCTGATCGCGGTCAGCGCCACCGCGCGATGACGCGCGGGCCAGCGCCATTTCTCGAACACCAGACTCACCGCGAACAGCACCAGGGCGCAACCCGCGACATCGCGCCACGCGATCGGTTCGTGCAGCAACACGAAGGCCCAGCCCAGCGCGAACATCGGCACGAGCAAGGTCACCGTGGTGGCGCGCTCGGCGCCGGCATCGCGCAACAGGCCGAAATACAGCATGTAAGCCGCGCCCGTGCAGACCAGACCCAGGATCGTGATCGCCAGCCACGCTTCGCCGCTGACATGCGCCAGCGTGCCCAGATCGCGCAGCGCGAGCGGCGACAACAAGATCGTCGACGCGCTGACACTGCCGGCCGCGACCACGAAAGGATCCGTGCCCGCGAAGCGCTTGCGCGTGGCGAACGCGGCGAAGGCATACATCAAGGCCGCGATCAAGCCGGCGCCGAAGGCGAGCGAACTCTCGAGATTCAACTGCACCGCGCCGAAGCCCGCGATCAGGCCCACGCCAACGACGCCGACGATGACGCCCACGAACTTCGACAACGAGGGCCGCGTGCCCGCGTGCCACGCCAGCAACACCGTGAACATCGGCGTGGTGGCATTGAGGATGGCCGAATAGCCCGCCGGCAGATGACCCGCCGCGTACGCGAACATCCAAAACGGCACGGCGGAACTGAGCGCGCCGACCAGCAAGTAATCGCGCCAGCGCTGACGCCAATTCAAGGGCCGGCCCAGGGCCTTGATCAACAGTAACAATGCGACCGCGGCCAACACCAGGCGGCCGAAGGCCACGAGGGTCGTGCCCATGCTGGGCACGGCGACGCGTTGCAGGGCGAAGGACACGCCCCAGATGGCGCCCAGCGCCAACAGGCGGGCGATGATCGACGCATTCACGAGCAAACCTCCGGTGACAGCACGATCCGCGGTTCGCGCGATGGCGCGTTGACCGTCGGTTCGGGCGTGGTGGTGACGAGCTTCTCGCCCAGGACCGCCTCGGCGGCGGCCGGCGTGGCGATATAGCCCTGCGCGAACAGCAAATCGGCGATGAAGGACATGACAACCTCGGCTTCGGACGCCACCCTGGTGGCGCCCTGGTTTTGAAGTGCGCTTAAACTAGCCGCGCGTCCGTGCGTCCACCAGCGATACGATTGCAAGCCTGACTTGAAGGAGATTCAACATGAGTCGAGCCCCGCTGCACGCCCTGCAAGGCTTCATCGCGGCCGCGCGCACCGGCAATCTGTCGCGCGCGGCCGAGTCGATGCACCTGACCGTGAGCGCGCTCAGCCACCAGGTTCGCGCGCTCGAGCAGCGACTGGAAATGACCTTGCTGGTGCGCGGGCCGCGCGGCATTTCGCTCACGGCCGAGGGTCAGCAGTTGTTCGATCGCATCGCGCCGCATTTCGAGGCGATCGAGCACGCGCTGCGTCCGCGCTGCGGCATGCGCGATGACGTGTTGACCCTGAGCGTGCTGCCCTCGCTGGCCTCGAGCTGGCTGGTGCCGCGCCTGGGTTCCTTCGTCGCGCGTCATCCCGAGATTGAAATCAATCTGCAATCCAACGTCGAACTGGTCGATTTCGCCAAACAGACCGCCATCGATGCCGGCCTGCGTTTTGGCTTGGGCAGTTGGCCGGGCGTCGAGGCCGAGCATCTGTTCGATGATTTCGTGACACCGATCGCCGCGCCATCGTTGATCAAGCGACTGGGCAAGCCCAAGCTCGCTGATCTCGGTAGGTTTCCCTTGCTCGGCGATCCGGCCGGCCGTTGGCCCACGTGGTTCGAACGCTATGGCGGCACGCCGCCCAAGCGCTATGTCGCGGTGTTCAACGATTCGGAATCCCTGCATCGCGCGGCGGTGGAGGGCATGGGCGTGGCGTTGGGACGTCTGACGCTGTCACGCTCGATGATCGAGTCCGGACGCTTGGTGCAGCTGTCGCCCAAGCGCCTGCGCGCGGAATATTCACATTATCTGGTGTACCCGCAACGATCCTTGCGTCATCGCGGTTTCGCCGCGTTTCGCGAATGGCTGCTTGATGAAGCGCGCGCCTACGCGCCCTTGATGCAGGAGCCCGAAGTCAGCAAGAAGGAAGCGACCCGCCGCTCCATCGATTGAACGACACCCCGACCCGACCGCCCGCGCGGCGATGTGCCGGTACGTGCTTTGCACATCTTCCGGACCGCCGCCGATAGGGGGTCGGGTCGTTCGACGCAATTGCCGGATATTCAAAAGAATCTGAATTCTGCAATGCGTCGGAAACCCGCCCGCTCGGCGACAAAAAAACGTCGTCGGTTGTCACCGCCTCGAGTCATTCGTCGCGGGTCGCCGGCCAAGGAGAGCAGGAATGGGGCCGTTCAATTGGGAGTTGCCGCGCGTGTCGCGCGGATATCGCATCGCGCTGGTCGTGATGCTCTTGTGGACTTCGGTCGCGATCGCGGCGCCTAGCGGCGCGCAGTCACCGACCTTCGTCACCACGCCAGGCGCGCAGACCATCGCCGAGGACGCCAACTCGGGCGACCTCAGTGTCGTTCTGGCCGACCCGGACATGGAGAACTTGGTGCTGACCGCGACGTCGGGCAACACCACGCTCATTCCCAATGCGAACTTGGTCGTGACGCCAGTGACAGGCGGACCCGGCACCTATTCGCGAACGATTCGAGTCACGCCCGCGGCCAATCGCAACACGGTGCGCGACAACAGCAATCAACCGGTATTGATCACCTTGCAGGTGACCGATACCTCGGGCAATTCGACGTCGAACTCCTTCAACGTCACGGTCACCGAAGTCAACGACGTGCCGGTGGCCAATGCCGACGCGCTTTCGGCGATCGACGAAGACTCGGGCCCGCGCGCGATCGACACCGCCACCTTGATGGCCAACGACAACGCCGGACCGCTCGAGGGCGGTTATCAGACCTTCTCGGTCACGTCGGCGAGTTCGGGCATCGGTGGCACGGTCTCGCTGGTCGGCAGCACGATCACCTTCACGCCGACGGCCAACTACTTCGGGCCGGCGAGCTTCGACTACACGATCACCGACAACGGCATCAGCGGCGGCGGCAGCGATGCGCGCAGCGCGACCGGCACGGTGACCTTCACCATCAATCCAGTCAACGACGCGCCCGTGGCGGTCGATGACGCCTTCAACGTCGACGAGGACAACACGCTCACGGCGTCGTGCGCCGGCACCTGCGTGCTGAGCAACGACACCGACGTCGAAGCCAACACCCTGACCGCGAGCCTGGTCGCCGGCACCACGCACGGCGCGCTCACGCTCAACACCGATGGCAGCTTCAGCTATGTGCCCGAGGCCGACTATCACGGCAGCGACAGCTTCACTTATCGCGCCAACGACGGCAGCGCCGATTCCAACATCGCCACGGTGACGATCACCGTCGCCGCGATCGACGATCTGCCCGTGGCCAACGACGATGGCCCGGTGAGCACGATCGAAGACGTGCCGGCCAGCGACATCGGCGTGCAAGCCAACGACGCCTGGGGCAACAACCCGAGCCTGGGCGATGGCCCGTTGACGATCACCTTGCTCAATGGCGGCGCCAGCGCCAATGGCGGCAGCGCCACCATCGACGACGCCGGCACGCCGGGCGTGGTCACCGACGATCGCATCGACTTCGTGCCGGCCGCCAACTACTACGGCAGCGACACGGTCAGCTATCGCCTGTGCGACAGCGACGGCGATTGCGACGACGCGGACGTGAGCTTCACCATCACCGCGGTCAATGACGAACCGTCCTTTGACGCGCTCGCCCATCAAACCATCAACGAAGACGCCGGCGCGCAGACCGTCACTGGCCTGCTGCAGAACGCCAGCGCCGGTCCGGCCAACGAGAGCGCGCAGACGCTGTCGCTGGCGGTCAGCAATGACAACGCCGCGCTGTTCGCCGCGCAACCCGCGATCGATCTGGGCACGGGCACGCTGACCTACACCGGCGCGGCCAATGCCTTCGGCACCGCCACGGTCACCGTGACCTTGAGCGACGATGGCGGCACCAGCAATGGTGGCGACGACAGCTTCACGCGCACCTTCGACATCACCATCGACTCGATCAACGACGCGCCGGTGGCGAACGCCGACAACTACTCGACCAACGAAGACACGACGCTCACCGTCGCCGCGCCCGGTTTGCTGGACAACGACAGCGACGTCGATGGCGACACCTTGAGCGCCGTGCTGGTCTCCGGTCCGACGCATGGCGCCTTGATCCTGTCGCCGAACGGCGGCTTCAGTTACACGCCCTCGGCCGACTATCACGGCGCCGACAGCTTCACCTACAAGGCCAATGACGGCACGGCCGATTCGGCCACGGTCACGGTCTCGCTGACCATCGACCCGGTCAATGACGCGCCGGTGGCTCTGGCCGACAGCTACAGCACCGACGAAGACACGACCTTGACCGTGCCCGCCGACGGCGTGCTCGGCAACGACGCCGACGTCGATGGCGACAGCATCACCGCGATCCAGGTCGCCGGCCCCGCGCATGGCAGCCTGAGTCTCGCCGCCGATGGTGGCTTCACCTATCAGCCGGACGCGAACTATCACGGCGACGACAGCTTCACCTATAAGGCCAACGACGGCACGGCGGATTCCGACACGGTCACGGTCAGCCTGACCGTGAACTCGATCAATGACGCGCCGACCGCGAGCGACGACAGCTACGGCGTGATCGAGGACGACACCCTGACGATCAGCGCCAACGGCGTGCTCGGCAATGACGCCGATATCGACGCCGATGCGCTGACCGCCGTGCTCGTGGACGATGTCGCCCATGGCACGCTGAGTCTCAACGCCAACGGCGGCTTCACCTACACGCCGGCCGCGAACTTCAACGGTTCCGACAGCTTCACCTACCGCGCCAGCGACGGTGGCGCGCAGTCGAACCTGGCCACCGTCACGATCACGGTGACCGCGGTCAACGACGCGCCGAGCTTCGACGCGCTGGCCGATCAGAGCGTGGCCGAGGATTCCGGCGCGCAGACCGTGCCGAGCTTCTTGACGAATGCCTCGACCGGCCCCGCCGACGAGAGTGGCCAGACGCTGTCGCTGAACGTGAGCAACGACAACAACGCGCTGTTCGCCGTGTCGCCCGCGATCAGTCTGGGCAGCGGCACGTTGACCTACACGCCCGCGGCCAATGCCTTCGGCACGGCCACGGTCACGGTCACCCTCAGCGACGACGGTGGCACCGCCAATGGCGGCGACGACGCCACCACGCGCACCTTCCAGCTGCAGATCACGGCGGTCAACGACGCGCCGGTCGCGACCGACGACAGCTACAGCACCGACGAAGACACCGCGCTGCACATCGCCGCGCCCGGCGTGCTGGGCAATGACAGCGACATCGACATGGACAGCCTGCACACGGTCCTGATCGCGGACGTGGCGCACGGCACGCTGTCGCTCAACCCCGACGGCGGCTTCGACTACACGCCGGCCGCGAACTATCACGGCGGCGACAGCTTCACCTATCAGGCGCACGACGGCACGACGAACTCGAACACGGTCACCGTCACGCTGACCGTCAACTCGATCAACGATGTGCCGGCGGCCGACGACGACAGCTACAGCACCGACGAAGACACCGCGCTGCACATCGCCGCGCCCGGCGTGCTCGGCAATGACAGCGACGCCGATCTCGACGCGCTGCAAGCCATCCTGGTCGGCAATGTCGCGCACGGCAGCCTGACCTTGAACGCCGACGGCGGCTTCGACTACACGCCCGCAGCCGACTATCACGGCGCCGACAGCTTCACCTACAAGGCCAATGACGGCACGGCCGATTCGTCGACCGCGACGGTGACCATCACCGTCAATCCGATCAACGACGCGCCGACCGCGACCGGTGACAGCTACAGCACCGACGAAGACACCACGCTCACGGTCACCGCGCCCGGCGTGCTCGACAACGACGGCGACGTCGACGCCGACACGCTCAGCGCCGTGCTCGACGCCGATGTCAGCCACGGCACCTTGTCGCTGGCCGCGAACGGCGGTTTCACCTACACGCCAGCCAGCAACTACACGGGCGCCGACAGCTTCACCTATCACGTCAGCGACGGCCAGGCGACGTCCGCCACGGTCACGGTCAATCTGACGGTGCAGGCGGTCGACGATCCGCCGGTGGCCAACGACGACAGCTACTCGACCAACGAAGACACCGCGCTCGACGACGGCTCCGTGCTCGGCAATGACACGGACGTGGAAATGGCCGCGCTCACCGCGACCGTGGTCTCGGCGCCGCAACACGGCACCCTGACCTTGCAAGCCAACGGCAACTTCCACTACGAGCCGGCGGCCAACTTCCACGGCAGCGACAGCTTCACCTACACGGCCAATGACGGGAACAGCGACTCCAACATCGCCACCGTCACCATCACCGTCGCCGCCGTCAATGACGCGCCGGTCGCCAACGCCGACAGCTACACCGTGAACGAGGACGTGGCCTTCGACGCCACCGCGGGCAATGGCGTGCTGGCCAATGACACCGACGTGGATCAGGACACGCTCAACGCGGTCCTGGTGGCGGCGCCCGCGCATGGCACCTTGACCCTGCAGGCCGATGGCAGCTTCCACTTCGTGCCCAGCGCCAACTATCACGGCGCCGACAGCTTCACCTATCGCGCCAACGACGGTGCCCTGGATTCGAACATCGCCACGGTCACGCTCGACATCGTCTCGGTCAACGACGCGCCGGTGGCGAGCGACGACACCTACGCCACCGACGAAGACACGACGCTCAACGTGCTCGTGGCCAACAGCGTGCTCAACAACGACACCGACACCGAGAACGACGCGCTGACCGCGATCCTGGTGGCCGGTCCGGCGCATGGCACCTTGACGCTCAACGCCAACGGCTCGTTCGACTACACGCCGAACGCGCAGTACTTCGGCAGCGACTCGTTCACCTATCGCGCCAACGATGGGCAGGACGACTCCAACATCGCGACCGTCTCCATCGCCATCGCCTCGGTCAATGACGCGCCGACCGCGAACAACGATGACTACAGCGGCCTCGAGGACGGCACGATCACCGCCACCCTCGCCACGGGCGTGCTGGCCAACGACAGTGACGTCGAGAACGATTCGCTGACCGCGGCCCTGGTCGACGCGCCGACGCACGGCAATGTCTCGCTCGCGGCCGACGGCTCGTTCACCTACACGCCGGACGCGAACTACAACGGCGCCGACAGCTTCACCTATCGCGCCAACGACGGCGACGCCGATTCCAACCTCGCCACCGTGAGCCTGACCATCACCGCGGTCAACGACGAGCCGAGTTTCGACGCGCTCGCCGACCAGACCGTCGCCGAGGATGCCGGCGCGCAAACCGTCGCGGGCTTCCTGGCCAATGCTTCGGCCGGTCCGGCCAACGAATCGGCGCAGACACTGAGCGTGAGCTCGAGCACCGACAACGACGCGCTGTTCGCCAGCGTGCCCGCGATCGATGTGCAGACCGGTACCTTGACCTACGCCGCCGCCGCCAACACGCACGGCCAGGCCACGGTCACCGTGACCCTGCATGACGACGGTGGCACGGCCGATGGTGGCGACGACAGCTTCACGCGTACCTTCACCATCACCGTGCAGGCGGTCAACGATCCGCCGGTCGCGCAGGACGACAGTCACATAGTGCTGGAAGATCAGACCCTGACCGTGAACGCGCCCGGCGTGCTCGACAACGACACCGACGTCGATGCCGATCCGCTGACCGCGCAACTGGTCGCTGGCGCGACGCACGGCAGCTTGTCGCTCAACGCCGACGGCAGCTTCAGCTACACGCCGAACGCGAACTTCAACGGCAGCGACAGCTTCACCTATCGCGCCGACGATGGCGACGCGCAGTCGGCCACCGCCACCGTCACCATCGCGGTGACCGCGGTCAACGACGCGCCGAGCTTCGACAGCCTGGCCGATCAGACCGTGGCCGAGGACGCGGGCGCGCAGAGCGTCGCCGGTTTCCTGGCCAATGCCTCGGCCGGTCCGGCCGATGAAGCGGGTCAGACCTTGAGTCTGCAGGTGAGCAATGACAACGCCGCGTTGTTCAGCGTCGCGCCCGCGATCAATCTGGGCACGGGCCAGCTCACCTACACCTCGGCGCAAGATGCCAACGGCGTCGCGCACGTGACCGTGACCCTGGGCGACAGCGGCGGCACCGCCAATGGCGGCGTCGACAGCTTCACCCGCGCGTTCACCATCACGGTCACCGCCGTGAATGATCCGCCGCGCTTCGTCACCGTGCCCGATGACATCGCCGCCGTGCTCGAGGATTCGACCACCGGCCCGCTGCAGGTCGAGCTCGACGACGTCGAGGGCGACACCGTGACCTTGCTGCGCGCCTCGGGCAACCAGGCCTTGTTCCCGAACGCCAACGTGGCGTTGGCTGGCAGCGGCTATCACCGCACGCTGACCTTCACCACGGCGGTCGATCAGAACAGCGCCATCGTCGATCCGGACTTCACCGAGATCACGCTGACCGCGGTCGACAGCGCCGGCGGCACCGCGCAAGCGACGCTGCGCATCGGCCAGGTCACGCCGGTCGATGACGCGCCGCGCTTCACCATCGCCGCGCCGGCCGTGACCTCGGATGAGGACGCGGGTCCGCGCACGGTCTCCGGCTTCGCCAGCGGCGCCAGTGTCGGCGCGGCCACGGCCTCGGATGAACTCGGCACGCAGACGCTGCAGTCGTATGAAGTGACGCAGACCGGTGGCACGCTGGCCTTCACCAGCGCGCCGCAGATCAATGTCGCCAATGGCGCGCTGAGCTACGAGACCGCCGCCAATGCCAATGGCACGGCGATGTTCCAGGCGGTGCTGATCGACTCCGGCTCGGGCACGGCGCCCAACGTCAATCGCTCCGCGCCGCGCAGCTTCAGCATCACCGTCGCCAACGTCAACGACGCGCCGGTGGCCCAGGCCGATGCCTACACGACCGACGAGGACGTGGCCCTGACCATTCCGGCCTCGGGCGTGCTCGGCAATGACACCGACGTCGACGGCGACACGCTCACCGCCGTGGTCGGCGCGCAGCCCGCGCACGGCACGCTGGCGCTCAACGCCAACGGTGGCTTCGTCTACACGCCGGCGGCCGACTACAACGGCGCCGACAGCTTCACCTATCAAGCCAGCGATGGCGCCGCGCAGTCGAGCGCGGTCACGGTGAGTCTGACCATCAACGCGGTCAATGACGCGCCGACGACCACGGTCGACAGCTACAGCGTCGCCGAGGACGGTGATCTGACCATCGCCGCGCCGGGCGTGTTGGGCAATGACAGCGACGTCGAGGGCTCGAGCCTGTCGGCGATTCAAGTCAGCGGTCCGACGCACGGCACCTTGAGCCTCGCCAGCGACGGCGGCTTCCACTACACGCCGGCGGCCAACTACCACGGTGCCGATGCCTTCGCGTATCGCGCGTCCGATGGCACGGCGCAGTCGGTGCTGACCACGGTCAGCCTGGACGTGACGTCGGTCAACGACGCGCCGACCGCGAACGCGCAGAACCTGAGCACGGCCGAGGACACCGCGCTGGCGATCACGCTCACCGCCACCGACGCCGATGGCGACACGCTGAGCTACACCGTGCAAGGCGCGCCGACGCATGGCACCTTGAGCGGCAGTGGCGCGAACCTGACCTACACGCCGGCGGCCAACTACTTCGGCGCCGACAGCTTCACCTTCGTCGCCAACGACGGCACGGTCGATTCGGCCGCGGCCACGATCACGCTCGACGTCACCGCGGTCAACGACGCGCCCAGCGCCGTCGCCGACAGCTACTCGACGAACGAGGATCAGGCCCTGACCATCGCCGCGCCCGGCGTGCTCGGCAACGACACCGACGTGGAGAACAACGCCCTGACCGCGACCCTGGTCGCCGGTCCGAGCCATGGCACGCTGAGCTTCAACGCCGATGGTGGCTTCGTGTACACGCCGGCCAGCAACTATCAAGGCGCCGACAGCTTCACGTACAAGGCCAACGACGGCGCGGTCGATTCGACCACGGTCACGGTGAGCCTCGCCGTCACCGCGATCAATGACACGCCGGTGGCCCAGGCGCAGTCGCTGACCACGCCCGAAGACACGGCGCTGGCGATCACGCTCACCGCCACCGACGCCGATGGCGACACGCTGAGCTACACCGTGCAAGGCGCGCCGACGCATGGCACCTTGAGCGGCAGTGGCGCGAACCTGACCTATACGCCGGCGGCCAACTACTTCGGCGCCGACAGCTTCACCTTCGTCGCCAATGACGGCACGGTCGATTCGGCCACGGCCACGATCACGCTCGACGTCACCGCCGTCAACGACGCGCCCAGCGCCGTCGATGACAGCTACTCGACGAACGAGGATCAGGCCCTGACCATCGCCGCGCCCGGCGTGCTCGGCAACGACACCGACGTGGAGAACAACGCCCTGACCGCGACCCTGGTCGCCGGTCCGAGCCATGGCACGTTGAGCTTCAACGCCGATGGTGGCTTCGTGTACACGCCGGCCAGCAACTATCAAGGCGCCGACAGCTTCACCTATCGCGCCAATGATGGTTCGGCCAACTCGGCCCCGGCCACGGTCAGCCTGAGCATCGGCGCGACCAATGATCCGCCGGTGGCGCAGACGCAGTCGCTGACCACGCTCGAGGACACGGCCTTGTCGATCACGCTCACCGCCACCGACGCCGACGGCGACACCCTGACCTACGCGGTCCAGGATGCGCCCACGCACGGCAGCCTGAGCGGCACCGGCGCGACGTTGAGCTACACGCCGAACGCCGACTACAACGGCGCCGACAGCTTCACCTTCGTCGCCAATGACGGCACCGTGAACTCGGCGCCGGCCACGATCAGCCTGACCGTGCTCGCGGTCAACGATCGTCCGAGCTTCACCGCGGCCAGCACGCAGTCGTGGCCCGCGGGTTCGAGCGGCGCGCGCAGCACCAGCAACTGGGCGCAGCAGATCGTGTTCGGCCCGGCCGACGAAGCCGGTCAAGCGATCAGCGCCTACGTGGTGCTGCCGGTCAGCGATCCCACGGGCGTGTTGAGCTCGCCGGTCACGGTCAGCAACGATGGCACCTTGAGCTATGTGCTCAGCGGCGCCAGCGGCGTGGCCTCGGTCGACGTGTATCTGCGCGACAACGGTGGCACGGCCAACGGCGGCATCGATCTGTCGCAGCCGCTGCGCCTGGTCATCGCCGCGGGTCTGCAGACGGATCTGGCGGTCACGATCACCGATGGCCAGACCAGCACGGACGAAGGCCAGCTGCTGACCTACACCATCGTCGCCAGCAACAAGGGCGCTTCCACCGCGACCAACGCGCGCGTCACCGATCCGCTGCCCGCGGATCTGAGCAACGCGCATTGGACTTGCGCGGGCATCGGTGGCGGCACCTGTCCGGCCAGTGGCACGGGCGACATCGACGCGCAGGTCACTCTGCCCGCCGGCGCCAGCGTCACCTTCACCTTGATCGCGACGGTGACCAATGCCTTCGACGATCAGATCACCAACACGGCCTTCATCGCGCCGCCGCCGACCATGGTCGACAACAACGGCGCCAACAATCAGGCCAGCGATATCGACGAAGTCTGGATGTTCCGCAACGACTTCGACTAAGGCGTCACCCCCCGGGCGTTCGGCGCAAGGATGCGTCGGCGCCCGCTCCACACCCGATCGCCGGCACGCTCAGCGTGCCGGCGATTTGTTTTGTGGCGTGCCCGCGCGCGTCACGCCCCACACGCCGAGCACCACGATCGCGGTGCCGATCAGTTGCAGCGCGGTGATCGGCTCATCGAGCAACCACCAGCCGAGAAACACCAGCGACACCGGCCCCAGCAATGAGAACTGCGCCACCGTCGCCGCGCCCACGCGCGCCACCGCGAACATGGTCATGTACACCGGCAGCACCGTGCACATCACCGCGTTGACGAGCGACAGGCCAAGCACCGGCATCGGCTGCGCGAGCAGGGTCAAGGGATGCGTCAGCAGAAAATGCGCGAGCGTCATCGCCGTCGACACGCACATCGCGTAGGCGACCAGGCGCAGACTGCCCACGCGCGCGACCATCTCGCCCGACAGCGACAGATACATCGCGTAGCTCAGCGCCGCGCCGAAGATCAGCGCCGAGCCCAGCATCACGTGCTCGCCGCCCACGCGCAGGTTGTCCCAGAACACCAGCACGATGCCGGCGTAACTCGTCGCCAGCGCCAGCCATTGGCGCGCGGTCGACGGCTTGCGCCAGACCAGCACGCCGATCACCAGCACCAGGGTCGGCGTCAGAAACAGGATCAAGCGCTCGAGCGAGGCCGAGACATACTGCAGCCCCGCGAAATCAAGCAGACTCGCCAAGTAATAGCCGAGCACGCCCAACAGCACGATGCGCGCCAATTCGCGCGCGCTCAGTCGATCATCGCGGGCGCGCGCGCGGCGGGTTTCGAGGATCGCCACGGCGGCGAATACCGGCAGCGACATCGCCATGCGCAACATCATCAAGGTCAGGGCATCGACGCCGTGGCGATAGATGAACTTGGCGACGATGGCCTTGGCCGAGAACAGAATCGCGGCGATCGCCGCCAGCCACAGACCCTGGGCATGACGGTTGGTTTCGGAGGACATGTCGACGCCGGTGGCCGCGGGCGGCGCAGTACAGCACAGGCGCGTCGCCGCTCACCAGTGCGCGCGCGAATCCTCGGGCCCGGGCGCGCGATCGCGGCCCGAGCGAGGGATCGATCAGACGTCGCCTTCCTCGGTCCAGCCTTCGCCGGTGCCGCGGTTGAACACGCGATCGCTCTCGAGCACCGCGCCCGCCGGCACCGACTGCGCGCCCTTGAGGCCGTAATAGATCGGCCCGAAATCCGGAGTCACCGTGGCATCGAACAGCGAGTGGAAGCCATCGATCACGAAATAGGTCTTCTGATAACTGTCGATGCGATAGCGCGTGCACATCACGCGACGCACATCGAAGCCGATGCGATTGGGCGCGGGGCTTTCGAGGCAATAAATCGACTCGCCCTTGGACGACATAATCCCCGCGCCGTAGATTCGCAGACCTTCGGTCGTGTTGATCAGGCCAAACTCGACCGTGTACCAATACAGCCGCGTGAGATTGGCCAGCGGTTCGGCGCCGAAGCGCGCGGCGCGCACGCCGCCGGCGCCATAGGCCTGCATGTAATCGGCGAACACCGGATTCATCAGCAGCGGCACGTGGCCGAACAAATCGTGAAACAGATCCGGCTCGGCGATGTAGTCGAACTGCTCGGGCTTTCGGATCCACCACGTGACCGGAAATTCGCGCGCGGCCAGATGCTCGAAGAAGGTCAGCTCCGGCAGCAGGCCCTCGACCGCGATCAACTTCCAGCCGGTGGCGCGCGTCAGCAGCGCGTTGAGTTCGCTGAACTTCGGAATGCGCTGCTCGCTCATGCCCAGGGCATGCAGGTTATCGATGAACTCGGCGCAGGCGCGGCCGGGCAGCAGTTCGCTCTGGCGGCGGAACAAGCGCGCCCAGGTGTCGTGCTCGACTTCGGTGTAGCTGTCCCACGGTTGCTCGACCACGGCCGTGGTGTAGACCGGCACGTAACCCTTGTCCGTGAGCTGATGTTCGACGCGGCGCGGCGTGTCCATGGCGATATTCCCAGTCGTCATGAGGGCGCAGTGTAGTCCCGGGCGCGCGCAACGATCTTGCTTTTTTGCCCGTCCAGGCGCATTTTCGGCAATAACATTGCCGAAAGCGCGAGAAACGGAGCAGATCATGCCGCGCATCACCCTCGACCGCGTCGACCGCCGCATGCTCGACGTCTTGCAGCGCGATGGCCGCGTGTCCAATGTCGACCTGGCCGAGCGCGTGAATCTGTCGCCATCGCCGTGCCTGCGGCGGCTGCAACGGCTCGAAGCCAGCGGCGTCATCGCCGGTTACGCCGCGCAGATCGATCCGCAGGCCGTGGGCCTGGGCCTGACCGCGTTCGTGCGCGTGCAATTGCGTCGGCATTCGGGCGACGAGGTCACGCGCTTCGCCGCCGCCGTGCGCGGTTGGGACGAAGTCGTGGCCTGTTACGCGCTCACCGGCGACATGGACTACTTGCTGCACGTGGTGGTGGAGGATCTCGACCACTATTCGGAGTTCCTGATGGGCAAGCTTCTCAATGCCAGTGGCGTGGGCGACATGAATTCCAGCTTCGTGCTGCAAACGGTCAAGCAATCGCGCGTGTTGAGCCTCGATCATCTCGAGCCGCGCGCGGCGCCGGGCAAGCGCGCCGGCGGCGCGCGGCGCAAACGCGCCGAGGCCGCGCGGTGAACGCGCGCGCGGACGAGGCCCTGGCGCGCGCCTGCGCGGCCGAGCTGCGCGATCGCTTCGCCGACTATCACGCGCGCTTTCGCGCCATCACCCAGCGCGCGCGCGGTCGCTTCGAGACGCGCGACTGGACCGCCGCGCGCGCCGACGCGGTCGAGCGCATCGAGCTCTACGATCGCTGCGTGGCCGAGACTTCGGCGCATCTCGAGGCGCGCCTGGGCGAGCGCGCGGCCGACACGGCCTTGTGGTCGGCGATTCGCCGGCATTACGCCGATCTGGTGCAGCCGCTGCTCGATCAGGAGTTGAACAAGACCTTCTTCAACACGCTCACGCGGCGCTTCTTCCGCACGCGTGGCGTCAATGCCGAAGTCGAATTCGTCGCGCTCGACATTGAACCCACCGATCGCATCACCCATCCGGTCGCGCGCCACAGTTACGCCACGGGCGGCGAACTGGCCCTCACGTTTCAACGCGTGCTCGCCGACTATCGCTTCGGCGTGCCTTACGCGCATGCCGAGCTGTGCGCCGAACGCATCGCCGAGGCGCTGCGCGAGCGCTTCGTCGATTGGCGCGATCCCGGCATCGTCGCGGTGGAATTGCTCGACAAGGTGTTTTATCGCGAGCAGCGCGCGTACCTGGTCGGGCGGCTGTTCGGCGACATGCGCTTCAACCCGGTCGTGATCGCCTTGCGTCACGACGACGTCGGCATTGTCGTCGACGCGGTGATCACCGAGGCCTCGCACGTCGCTCAAGTCTTTGGCTTCACGCGCGCGTACTTTCAGGTCGATCTGGAAACCGTCGGCGACGCGGTCGTGTTCCTGCGCACCTTGCTGCCGCGCAAGCCCATCGATGAGTTGTACACGGGCCTGGGCCGCGCCAAGCAGGGCAAGACCGAACGCTATCGGCATTTCTTCCGGCATCTCGCCCAGCACGCCGACGAGGCCCTGGTGCACGCCGATGGCGAGCGCGGCATGGTGATGCTGGTGTTCACCCTGCCGAGTTATCCGCTGGTGTTCAAGATCATCCGCGATCGCTTCGCCTGGCCCAAGAACGTGGCGCGCGACGAAGTCATGGCCAAGTACCAACTCGTGTTCAAGCACGATCGCGTGGGGCGCCTGGTCGACGCGCAGGAGTTTCGCTTTCTCAAGTTTCCGCGTCGGCAATTCGCGCCGGCGTTGTGGCGCGAACTCGAGGACAGTTGCGCCGGTTCGCTGATCGTCGAGGGCGAGGACGTGCTGATCACGCACTGCTACGTCGAGCGTCGCCTGCGGCCCTTGAACTTGTATCTGCACGAGGCCTCGCCCGAAGCCGCGCGCCGCGCCATCCTCGACTACGGCCAGGCGATCAAGGATCTGGCGCGCAGCAACATCTTTCCGGGCGATCTGTTGCTGAAGAACTTCGGCATCACCCGGCACGGGCGCGCGATCTTCTACGACTACGACGAGCTGTGCCTGGTCAGCGAGTGCCGCTTCCGGCGCCTGCCCGAGGCCAGTTCCAACGACGAGGAAATGCACAAGGGCGCGTGGTACTACGTCGACGATCGGGACGTCTTTCCCGAGCAATTTCCGCGTTTTCTGGGCATGAGCGAGGACTTGCGCGCCGATTTGATCGCGACCCATGGCGAGATCTTCGATCCCGGCTGGTGGCTGGCCGTGCAGAATGATCTGCGCCAGGGCGGCTATGCCGATCTGCCGCCGTACCCGCGACGATTGCGCCTGGGCGCGACCTGAGTTGGCAGTCCGGCGACGGATTCACGCATCGCTATGTTAGGCTCCGCGACCCCAGCCCGGACGCACGAAGTCGTCGAGGAGATTCGCATGAAAAAGCTCGTACTCGCCTCCGCCCTTGTCATGGCCCTGAGCGCCTGTCAGCCCGAGGCGCCGCCCGCGCAGACCGAAGCGACCGCGCCCGCCCCCGCCGAAGTCGCGCCCGCCGCGCCGGCTGATCCGGCCGCCGCCTTCGCCGCCAAGTTCGACACCGTGCTGGCCGGCGCGCAGCGCTCCGAGGCCAACCGCGCGCGCGACCAATACCGTCATCCGCGCGAGACCCTGACGTTCTTCGGTATCAAGCCCGGCCAGACCGTGATCGAAATCTCGCCCGGCGGTGGCTGGTACACCGAGATTCTCGGCCCCCTGCTCAAGGGTGATGGCACGCTGATCGCCGCGGTCGGCAACCCCGCCACCGGCACGTCCGAAGGCGCGAAGAACTACATGACGCGCAACAACGACGCGCTGCGCGCCAAGCTCGCGGCCGACGCGGCGAGTTACGACGGCGTGGTCGTGCGCGAATACGACGTGACCAATCCCAGCTTCGGCGAGCCCGGCTCGGCCGACTTGGTCGTGACCTTCCGCAATGTCCACAACTGGACCGGCGATGGCGTCGACCAGCAGATGTTCAAGGGCTTCTTCGACGTGCTCAAGGCCGGCGGCACGCTGGGCGTGGTCGAGCATCGCGCCAATCCCGGCACTGATGCCAAGCAAAGCGCCGAGACCGGTTACATCAACGAGGAATATGTGATCGGCCTGGCCACCGCCGCCGGTTTCCAACTCGCCGAGAAGAGTGAAATCAACGCCAATCCGAAGGACACCAAGGACTATCCGAAGGGCGTGTGGACCCTGCCGCCGACGCTCGCGGCCGGCGACACCGACAAGGACAAGTACGTGGCCATCGGCGAAAGCGATCGCATGACCTTGCGCTTCGTCAAGCCGGCCGAGGCCAGCGCCGAAGCGCCGTTGGATGCATTAGCGCGCGCGACGACATCGTCGCGCGCGCTGCTTCTGAATTCCGCGCGCCGGGGACATGGCGCGCTTCGCGACGGGCGCGGCGCCTCGGGGCCGTCACGCGACCATCGCCATCGGAACGATTTCGCCAGGATGCGGCAAGACCGCCGAGGTCGCGATGATCGTGCTGTTGAACAAGCCTTACGATGTCTTGTGCCAGTTCAGTGACGAACAGGGCCGCGTCACCTTGGCGCGCTACATCGACATTCCCGACATCTATCCCGCCGGTCGCCTCGATCGCGATTCCGAAGGCCTGGTGGTGCTCACCGACGACGGCGCGCTCGCCGCGCGGCTGACCGATCCCTTGTATCGCCATTTCAAAACCTATTGGGCGCAAGTCGAGGGCGTTCCCGACGAGGAACAGCTCATGTGCTTGCGCCAGGGCCTGATGCTCAACGATGGCCCGACCTTGCCGGCGGAAGTGCGCGCGCTCGGCGACGTCGAAGGCACCTTGTGGCCGCGCAACCCGCCGATCCGCGAACGCAAGCACATCCCCACGAGTTGGATCGAATTGCGCGTGCGCGAAGGCCGCAATCGTCAAGTGCGGCGCATGACCGCGGCCGTGGGCTTGCCGACCTTGCGCTTGATTCGCCAAGCCGTGGATACCTATGCGCTCGAAGGCCTGGCGCCCGGACAATCGCGCGTGATCGATCCCACGCGCGCGCGGGCGCCGCGTCGCGCGCCCGTGGCGGGACATTCGCGCGCATGAGCGGCTTCAAGGATCATTTCTCCGGTCACGCCGCGAGCTACGCGCAAGCGCGGCCGCGTTATCCCGACACCTTGTTCGACTGGTTGTCGACGCAATGCGCCGAACACGCGCTGGCCTGGGACGTGGGCTGCGGCAACGGCCAAGCGAGCGTGGCCCTGGCCGCGCGCTTCGCGCGCGTGCTCGCCACCGACCCGAGCGCGACGCAGATCGCCAATGCCGAGCCACACGCGCGCGTGCACTACGCGGTCGAGCCGGCCGAGGCGTGTTCGCTGCCGGCGGCGAGCGCGGATTTGATCACCGTCGCGCAGGCGCTGCATTGGTTCGACTTCGCGCGCTTCTTCGCCGAGGTCGCGCGCGTGCTCAAGCCGCGCGGCGTGCTGGCGGCCTGGAGTTATGGCGTGATGCGCGTCGCGCCCGAGATCGACGCCGTGCTCGATGACTTCGAGCACGGCATCGTCGGTCCGTACTGGCCCCCCGAGCGACGTCACGTCGACGAAGGCTATCGCGGCATCGCCATGCCGTTCGATGAGTTGGTCGTGCCCGAATTCGCCATGCAGTTGGATTGGCGCTTGGATCAGGTGCTCGACTATCTGGCGACCTGGTCGGCCGTGCAGCGCTATCGACAGGCGCGCGGCGAAGACCCCATGCCCGCGCTGCGCGCGCGGCTGACCGAGGTCTGGGGCGCGCCCGACGCGCCGCGCGTGATCCGCTGGCCCCTGATCTTTCGCGCCACGCGCAAGCCCTAGCGCGGGCCCTGCTTGCGCGCCGCCGCGCGCCGGTTAAGCTTGCGCCATGATTCGTCATCTCAAGCATGTCCTGCGGCCCGAGGAAACGGCCTATCTGAACGAACTGGCGCGTCACCTGCGCTTCGTCGATGGCCGCGCCACCAACAGCGATTCCTCGGTCAAGCACAATCTGCAGATCTCGCACGGCGATCCAGCCGCGTCCGAGCCCGGCCTGATTTTGCGCGACGCGCTGATGCGTCACGCCGATCTGCGCGCTTTTTCCATGCCCAAGCAGATGGCGCGCCCGACCATGGCCCGCTACGAGCCGGGCATGACTTACGGTTGGCACGTCGACGAGGCGATGTTTCCGTCCAATCCGCCCATGCGCTCGGACCTGTCGTGCACCGTGTGGCTGAGCGAACCCGAGACCTATGACGGCGGCGAGCTCGTGATCCAGCTCGGCGAGCAGCAACTGAGTTTCAAGGGGCGCGCCGGCGACGCGGTGCTCTATCCCTCGACCACGATCCATCAAGTCGCGCCGATCACGCGCGGTCAGCGGCTGGTCGGCATCACGTGGATTCAGAGTTACGTCGCCGAGTCCTCGCGTCGCGAATTGCTGTTGCAACTCGAAGAGGCGAAGGCCATCGCGCTCGCGGGTCAGCGCGATCAACGCCTGCTGGTGCTGCTCGAGTCCGTGCGCACCAATCTTTATCGGCAGTGGGCCGACACATGAGCGAGGTCAGCCACGCGGGCGGTTGTCTGTGTGGCGCCGTGCGCTATCTGTTGCACGGCAAGCCCCGACACGCGGGCTATTGTCATTGCCGCATCTGCCAGCGCGCGCATGCCGTGCCGGCCGTGGCCTGGGGCACGTGGCCGCGCACCGCGTTCGAATACACGCAAGGGCGACCGCGCTCGTTCGCGTCGAGCGAACATGGTCGCCGCGAATTCTGCGGGGACTGCGGCACGCATCTGGTGTTCATCACCGACGAGGCGCCGCTGGACATCGACATCGCGCTCGGCGCGTTGGATGCGCCCGAGCGCGTGCGGCCGCTGTATCACATCTGGTGCGTGAGCCGCGTGCCGTGGTTCGAGACGCAGGACAAGCTGTTGCGCTTCGACGACCGCGGGCCCGATCGTCCGACCGAAGTCTAGATCGCGCGCTCAGCGCGGGCGCAGGCTCACGTCGACGCGCAATCCAATCGGCAGGCGCGCTTCCGGCGCGAGCGCGATCTCCACTTCCAGAATCTTGGTGTCGATCTTGGCCTTGGGGTCATCGGGCGTGAGATTGCGTCGGCCCATGCGGCCGCTGACGCGCACGACTTCGCCGTCGAAGCTTTGACCGGGATAAGCGTCGCTCGTGATCGACGCGCGTTGACCCACGCCGACGCGCGAGACGTCGAACTCATCGACATCGGCGCGCACGGACAGCCGCGAGACATCGCCGATGCGCGCCAAGGGAATCGGCGAAAGCGCGACCACGGTCTCGCCTTCGCGCAGATCGCGCTTGAGCACGACACCATCGATGGGCGAGCGGATGTAAGTCTTCTCGAGCAGCGCGCGCGCTTGCTCGAGCGCGGCCGTGGCTTGCGCGACGGCGGCCTCGGCGGCGCGCAGATCCTCGGCGCGCGCGCCGGCTTCGATCAGGCTCATGCGCGCGTCGGCGGCGTCGCGACGCGCGCTGGCGGCGCGCGCATTGGCTTGCGCTTGATCGAGAATCTCGCGGCTGATCTGGCGCGCCTCGAACATGCGGTTGCGGCGCGTGAGCTCGGCCTGGGCCAAGGTGGCGGCGGCTTCGGCCTCGGCCAGCGCGGCGCGGGCTTCGCGACGTTCCTCGGCGCGCGCGCCGTGACGCAGCTTGTCGAGCTCGGCTTGTTGCCGCGCTAACTGCGCTTCGGCGGCGGCGACTTGCGCTTGATAGTCGGCGTTCTCGATTTCGGCCAACACTTGGCCGCGCTTGACCGTGTCGCCTTCGTTGATGGCGACGCGCTTCAAGCGGCCGCCGACTTCGGGAATCAACACGCGTTCTTCGCCGCTGGGCTCGACCAGTCCGGCGGCGGAGACGATGCTCGGCGTCGCGGCGTTTGCCTCGGCCGCGGGCGGCGCTTTGCCGCAGGCGGCGAGCCAAGACACGATCAGCGCCAGGGCGCAGGCTCGAAGGTTCATGGGGGACTCGCGGAAAGAGGAGGGGATTCGTGTCCGGGCGTGGTCAGTTGCGCGCGATCGCCGGTGATCACGCCATCCTCGAGCGTGATCACGCGATCGGCGAAGGGCAGCATGCGCGGATCGTGCGAGACCACGACCACGGCGCAGCCGTAGTCGCGCGCGAGATCGCGCAGCACCGCGGCCACGCCAACGCCGGTCTTGCCATCGAGCGCGGCCGTGGGTTCGTCGGCCAGCACCACTTGCGGGCGACCGGCGATGGCGCGCGCGATGGCCACGCGCTGCTTCTGGCCGCCGGAGAGCTGCGCGGGATACGCATTGGCGCGATCGCCCAGACCCAAGCGCTCGAGCAGATCCAGCGCTTCGGCTCGAAAGCGTTCGCGCGGGAAACGCTTGAGGTCCAGGGTGACCGCGACGTTTTCCCACGCGCGCAGGGTCGGAAACAGGTTGTAGTGCTGGAACACGAAACCGAAATGACGCAGCCGCAACGCGGTCAGCGCATCGAGATCGCGCGACGCGAGCGAATCGCCGAACAACTCGACGTCGCCACTGCTCGCGCGCAACAAGCACCCCATCACCTGCAACAACGTCGTCTTACCCGAACCCGAAGGCCCGAGCAGCAAGGTCATCTCGCCGGCGCGCACGTCGAGCGTGATGCCGCGCAGCGCGGTGAAGGCGGTGGCGCCTTGGCCGTAGGTCAAGGTGACATCGCGCAGACGAACCGTGGGCGCGCTCATGCGAACACGCTCGTCGGATCGATGCGCATCACGCGTCGGATCGAGAACAGCGCGCCGCTCGCGCACATCAACGCGGTAAGAAACCCGAGCGTCAACACCAGCCACCACGGCATGGCCACGGCGATGTTGCTGTACGCGGTGAGGCTGACCATTGCCGCGACCGCGGCGAAGCCGGCGGCGAAGCCCAGCACCGCGCTGATCGCGGCTTGCTTGAGGATCACCAGATACAGATACCGATTCGGCGCGCCCATCGCGCGCAGCGTGGCGTATTCGGGCAGACGATCAACCGTGCTCGCGTACAAGGTCTGACCAACGATGACGATGCCAACTACGAGTCCAAGCAGCGCCGCGAGCGTCAGCGCCGAACCCGCGCCCGTCGTGATCAACCAATAGCGTTGCGTCTGCGCGGCGAAGTCTTCGCGACGCCAGACCAATACATCACCGAGGCGCTGCTGCAAGCGCGCGCGCACATCTTCGACGTCGTAACCCGGCGCGACCTTGATCAACACGAAGGTCGTGCGCTGTTCGTTGAAAAAGGTATAGCGCTGCGCGTTCTTGTACGCGGTGAACACATAGGGACTTTGCGTGAACGTGCGAATGCCTTGCGTGAAGCCGACCACGCGCGCGCGCTGATCGTTGATCTCGATGGTCTGGTTCAAACGCTCGACGCCGAGCTTGTCCATGTACAGCGTGTCGAGAATCACGCCGCCCTCGCGGCTGAGATCGGCCACGCCGCCTTCGACCAAGTTCCAAGGCCCGCCGCGACCGCGCGCGGTGTTGAAGCCGACCATGATCACGGACTCGTTGCCGCCCGTGGGTTTTTTCCAGAACGCGAACTGCATCATCAGATCGTCGGCGCTGGCCACGCCGGGCACGGCCAGGGCCTGATGGCGATAGCGATTGGAAATGCCGGCGGCGATGTCGACATTGGTCGTGCCCACGGCCGTGACCCAGATGTCGGCATCGATGGCGTCGATGATGCCGCTCGCCGTCTTGGCGAAGCCGACCAGCAAGCCCAGCTGCACGCCCATCAGCACCACGCTGAAGACGATGCCGATCAAGGTCACGATGAAGCGCGCGCGATCGTGCGCGAGATTGCGCCAGGCCAACAGCGACGTGCCGGGCAAGGTATGCGCCCGCCACCACGCGGCATCCGCCGAAGCCGCGGCCCCTTGCCGCGGCGGGTTGGCGCGCGCCGGCGCCATCGTCCGCTCATTCATGCGCGTAGTGTAATGCGCGCGCGGTGCCCGGCTTGTGAGGAAACGTTCGCGAGATCGTCGCGAACGGCGTATCTAGCGCAGCGCCGCCAGCCGCGCGACCGCGCGTTCGGCCACGGCGAGCAGGGCGCGCACGTGGCCCGACCAGTAGAAATCGGCCTCGTGATGCTCGGTGTCGATCACGCCACGCACGTGTCGGCCTTCGAGCATGGGCACGGCGAGTTCGGACAGGCGACGATCGTCATCAAGCACATAGCGGCGATCCAGGCGCGTATCGGCCACCATCTGCGGCGCGCCGGTCAGGGCGCAGGTGCCGACGATGCCTTCGCCCAGGCGCAAGCGGATGCGGTTTTCGAGAATGCGTTCGGCCACGCGCTTGGCGCCCCAGGCGGCGAACTGCGACACCGCTTGTTCGTCGGCGTCCATCAGATAGACCACGCAGTCATCCAGGCCCAGTTCGCGGCCGGCGAAGTCGCAGACTGTCCAGGCCACGTCGATGGGCGAGCGGGCCACGGCGAGTTGCTCGTCGAGGCGCTTGAGATGCAGCTCGCTCTGGTCGAGGAAGGCACGCACGCGGTCGCGAAGGTCGGAAGGTCGCCGAGTCATGGTGCCGGCACCTTAAGGCCTGGGCGTGACCGGCGCAATCGCCTCAGGCGCGCAGGCGCAGCGTCTCGCGCCAGCGCGCGTTGTCGTTGCGCGCGCGTTCCCAGGTCGCGGCCCAGGCTTCGGCGCCGCGCGCGCAGGTGTCGAGCGCGTCGCGGAAGGGGCGAAGACGCTCGCTCGGCCATGCCTCGGCGGCGAGCGCCGCGTCGTTGGCGGCGATGATCGCGCGCACGTGGTCGCGCCAGGGCGCGGGCGCGCGCTCGCCGCCCATCGCCAGCGCGCCGCGCAGCAACACCAGCAGGGCGCAGACATGGCCGTCGTGCCATTCGCGCACCGACTCGCGCAGCGTGCTCTCATCGCTGGCGGCGTGCTCGGCGCAGATCGCGGCGAGCGCGCGCAGGCGCGACAGCGGATCGCGCGCGACCAGCACTTCGGCGGCCGTGGCCACGCGCGCGCCCAGATAGACGTTGGCATCGGCGATCAGCGCTTGCCGCGATACCGCCAGGCGATCGTGCGTTTCCGGCGGCACATGGCCCAAGGCCACCGGCAATTCGAGCGCGATCGCGCGCGGATGCAGGGCATGCAGCCATTGATGAAAGCCCAGGTCATAGGCCTTGCCATGCGGCGCGGCGAAGGGCAGCAACTCGCGCGCATCGAGCGCCAGCGGCGTGAAGCCGGCGCTGCGCACGAAGGTCGGCTCGCACGCGCCTTGCTCGATGGCATCGCCATTGAGCCGCGCCAGCGCGAACGGTTCGCGCCAGAGATCGCGCAAGGCCGGCGCGTTGGGCATGTTGTGATAGACCGTGCTGTCCCAGGGATTGGCGCCCCAGGTGCCGGTCACGCAGGCGGCGACGCGTTGTTCGGCGAGCGCGGCCACGTCTTCCGCCAGCACGCCCGCGAAATCGGCGGTCGTGGGCGCGAAGGCCTCGAGCACCTCGGCGGCATTGGCGCCCGCCCACGACAGCGCGCGCGCGTACCAGTCTTCCGATGCGGGACGCGTGGGCAGACTGGCCGGGTCATCGTGAAAGCGCAGATAGCGCGACGTCGCGCGACGCAATTCCACGCGCCGCGTCGGCGCGCCGAGTTCGGCCAGGGGCAGGGCGTAGTCGTCGTCGAGCAGCGAGATCACGCCGCCCGCGCCCATCAACAGGGCCGCGTTCCAACTGCGCGCGCCGTTGGCGCTGGCGGCGCGTTCGGAGTCGAGCAGGTTCGTCAGCGCCGGATCGTCGTTGACCGCGAGCGCATCGAGCCACTGTCGCCGCGCCGGCGCATCGAGCAAGGCCACGACGCGGCCACTGGCGCGCGCGAAGGCGCGGGCCTCGTCGGCGATCACGGGATCGACGCGCGGATCGTCATCGATGATCAGCACCTCGGCCGGCGTGTCGAAGCGGCGCAGGTGATCGTGCAAAGAGTTGAGCAGGCGATGCAGGGAAGCCGGCCGTCGATACGCGCGCACGCAAATCAACGGCGTGCCGCGCGTGGGCGTCGAGGACGACTTGGCGCGCACGTCGTCGGGCGTGACCAGCAGGCGCGCGTTGTCGAGCAGGCTCAGCACCGCCGCCGCGCGTGTTTCGCCGATGCCGGTGGCGCGCGCGATCGCGGTCAGCGCCTGCGCGCGTGTCTGAAACGGGCGCAGGGCCTGCATCACCAGGTCCATGCCCGGCTCGAGCAGCAGATGGCGGCGCGTATCGCGCGCCGCGTAGCTCACGCCGTGGGGGCCATGGCCGCGGACGAGTCCGGGGCGCAAGGCGATCAGCGGTTCCGTGCCGGTCATGCGCCGCCGTCCTGGCTGGCGCGACGGATCAACCGCCGCGCTTCATCGAGTTGAAGAACTCGTCGTTGGTCTTGGTGTTCTTCATCTTGTCGAGCATGAATTCCATGGCCGCGAGTTCGTCCATGGGATGCAGGAGCTTGCGCAGGATCCAGACCTTCTGCAGACGATCGGGATCGATCAGCAATTCCTCGCGACGCGTGCCCGAGCGATTGATATTGATCGCGGGGTAGACGCGCTTCTCGGTGATGCGGCGGTCCAAGTGCACTTCCATGTTGCCGGTGCCCTTGAACTCTTCGTAGATCACCTCGTCCATCTTCGAGCCGGTGTCGATCAGCGCGGTGGCGAGGATGGTCAGCGAGCCGCCTTCCTCGACGTTGCGCGCGGCGCCGAAGAAGCGCTTGGGACGCTGCAGGGCATTGGCGTCGACGCCACCGGTGAGCACCTTGCCCGAGGCCGGCACCACGGTGTTGTAGGCGCGCGCCAGACGGGTGATCGAGTCGAGCAGGATCACCACGTCCTTCTTGTGCTCGACCAGGCGCTTGGCGCGCTCGATCACCATCTCGGCGACTTGCACGTGACGCACGGCGGGTTCGTCGAATGTGGAGCTGATCACCTCGGCGCGCACGGAGCGCTGCATCTCGGTGACTTCCTCGGGACGCTCGTCGATCAACAGAATGATCAGATGCGCCTCGGGATGATTGTGCACGATGGCCTGCGCGACGTTCTGCAGCATCATCGTCTTGCCCGCCTTGGGCGGCGACACGATCAAGCCGCGCTGGCCCTTGCCCACGGGCGCGACCAGGTCGAGGATGCGGCCGGTGATGTCTTCGCTCGAGCCATTGCCGCGCTCGAGATGGAAGGACAGACGCGGGAACAGCGGCGTGAGGTTCTCGAACAGAATCTTGTTCTTCGAGGCCTCGATCGGCTCGCCGTTGATGTCGTTGACCTTGAGCAGCGCGAAGTAGCGCTCGCCGTCCTTGGGTGGACGGATCTTGCCGGTGATGTAGTCGCCGGTGCGCAGGTTGAAGCGACGGATCTGCGAGGGCGAGACGTAGATGTCGTCGGGGCCGGCCAGATAGCTCGATTCGAATGCGCGCAGAAAGCCGAAGCCGTCCTGCAGGATTTCCAGCACGCCTTCGCCGTCGATGCCTTCTTGCGTGCGGCACAGCAGCTTCAACAAGTTGAAGATGATGTCTTGCTTGCGCTGACGCGCCACCGATTCGGTGATGCCCAGTTGCTCGCCGAGCGCGATCAAACCCTCGGCGTTCATGCGCTTGAGCGCGGTCAGCGAGGTCGGCGCGTTGGGCGGCAAGGGCGGCAGCGGCGCTTGCGGCAGGCGCTCGCCGCGCGGTCCGCGCTCGTCGCGATTGCCGCGGTCGTCGCCGGGCTGATTGCCGTCGCCGCGATTGCCACGTTCGCCGCCGCGGTCATTGCGGTCATTGCGATCGTTCCGGTCATTGCGGTCGTTACGATCGCGACGGTGATGACGGCCATCGCGCTGTCGGCGCGGATCGCCGTGGTCGTGACGACCCTGCGATTCGCCCTGGCCCTCGTTCGAGCCTTCGCTGGCCGAAGGCGCGGTGGTCTCACCGGCTTCGTGGACTTGGCCGCCGGCGTGGGGCGCGGACGAGCTCTCGGCGACGGGCGACGCGGGCGTCGGCGTGGCGTCGACCATATCGGCGACATCCGGCTTCGCGGGCGTGGTGGGATTGGAGTCCTGGCCTTCGGCCACGGCGGGTTCGCGCTGCTTGCGCATCGGAGAAGTTCGAACGTGAGGGAGGAATCAAAAGGGACACGAGGTCGCGTCGGACCCCGTCATGGCCGGCACGTTAGCACTGTGGCCCGCGTCCGGCAATGCCCCGGCCGGTCGGTGGTCCGGGGCATCGGGCTCGTCGATTCGCGCCATCCGGCGCGCGCTTCAGACGGCGATGGTCTTGTCGATCAGCTGAGTCAGCTGCGTCTTGTTGAGCAGACCGATCTGGGTGGCTTGCACCTTGCCATCCTTGAAGATCATCAGGGTCGGCACGCCGCGGATGTTGTAGTTACGCGGAGTCTTCTGATTGTGGTCGATGTTGACCTTGGCGACCTTCAGGCGACCCTGATAGTTGTTGGCGACCTCGTCGAGCATCGGCGCGATGGCCTTGCACGGGCCGCACCATTCGGCCCAGAAGTCGACCAGCACGGGCTCGGAGGACTTCAGCACCTGGTTGTCGAATTCATCGTCGCTGACGTGGGAAATCAATTGGCTCACTGGCATCTCCTGAGGGGTGGGGGCCCCGGCGGCGGGCGTCGGTCGCGGCGGCCGGCGCTGACCTTGGCGGTATTCCGCTACACTGGTCAGAGATCAGACCGCCCACGGCGGTTCATTCTGACATACCCCGGGGCCCGGGGTAGCCCTAGATGGGTGGGGCCCCCGAGGCTTTCAAGCCGTGCCCGCGGGCGCGGACCGACACCCGCGCCACGACCGTGGCGCTTGAGTTTTCCATGACAGATCAATCAACTATCCATACCGAAAGCACTACGACCGACCACCGCCCGCTGACCGATGTGTGTTTTGAAAACTTCGGTCTCCATCCGAGCCTGCTCAAGGGCCTCGAGGAAGCCGGCATGGTCCGCTGCACCCCGATCCAGGCCTTGACCTTGCCGGTCACCTTGCCCGGACGCGACGCCGCCGGCCAAGCCCAGACCGGCACCGGCAAGACCGCCGCCTTCCTGGTGACGGTGTTGAACCGCCTACTGACCCAGCCCGCGCGCGCCGAGCGCCAGGCCAATGATCCGCGCGCCGTGATCCTCGCGCCCACGCGCGAGCTGGCGATCCAGATCGAAAAGGACGCGCGTCAGATCGGCAAGTACTGCGGCCTCAACCTGGCGCTGATCTACGGCGGCGTCGATTACGACAAGCAGCGCGAAGTGCTGCGCCAGGGCGCCGATGTGATCATCGCCACGCCCGGTCGCTTAATCGACTATCACAAGCAGCACGTGGTCAGTTTCCGCGGCGTCGAGATTTGCGTGCTCGACGAAGCCGATCGCATGTTCGATCTGGGCTTCATCAAGGACATTCGTTTCGTGTTCCGGCGCATGCCGCCGCGCGAGGAGCGTCAGAGCCTGCTGTTCTCGGCCACGCTCTCGCACCGCGTGCTCGAGCTCGCCTACGAGCACATGAACAACGCCGAGAAGCTCACCGTCGAGGCCGACTCCATCACCGCCGACCGCGTGCGTCAGCGCGTGTATTTCCCGGCCAATGACGAGAAGTTGCCCTTGCTGCTGGGTTTGCTCACGCGCATGGATGCCAGTCGCACCATGGTCTTCGTCAACACCAAGGTGTGGGCCGAGCGCGTGGCGATGGCGTTGGAGAAGAATCACTTCAGCGTGGGCCTGCTGTCGGGCGACGTGCCGCAAAAGAAGCGCGAGAAACTGCTCGGCCGCTTCCAGCGCGGCGAGCTGGAACTGCTGGTGGCCACCGACGTGGCCGCGCGTGGTCTGCACATTCCCGGCGTGAGCCACGTGTTCAACTTCGATCTGCCGTTCGATGCCGAGGACTACGTGCATCGCATCGGCCGCACCGCGCGCCTGGGCGCCGAGGGCGACGCGATCAGTTTCGCCTGCGAGCTCTACGCGCCGTCGCTGCCCGACATCGAGGCCTACATCGAGCAGAAGATTCCAGTCGAGCCGCTCGATCCCGAGCTGCTGCTTCCGATCACGCGCGCGCCGCGCGCCAAGCCGCAAGGCGCCGAGGCCGACGACGATGGCGATGCCAGCGGCGTGGCCGCCGCGCGCGAGGAACGTCAGCAACGCCGTCAACGCGAACGTGAACGCGATGGTGGTAGTGGCGGTGGCGGTCGCTTCGGCGGCGGTCGTCGCGAAGGCGGACGCTCGAGCGGCGTGAGTGGTGGCGGCAGCAGTGGTGGTGGCGAGCGTCGTCGCGAAGGCGGCGGTCCGCGTCGCGAAGGTTCCGGTTCGGGTCCGCGTCGCGAGGGCGAACGCGCGCCGCCGCGCGAGCAAGCGCCGCGTCGCGAGCCGATCGCGGCCGAGGGCGCGAATCCCGCGGCCGCGGTCGCCGAGTCGGGCGAGCGCCGTCCGCGTCGTCGTCGTGGTGGTCGCGGTCGTCGTCGCGAAGGCGCGATCGAGATGGCCAATGCGCAGAACGCCGCGCCGATCGCACCGCAAGCACCGGTCGAGGCGCCTGACGAGCCGCGCTTCTTCGCGCGGCTGAAGCAGCGCATCAAGTCGTGGGTCAATCGCCTGCCCATGCCGGGGCGGCGACGCTGAACGATCACGGCGCGCGCGATCGTCGCGCGTCGTGTCCCGCCCGGCGGCGCGCGCGCCGCGTTATTTGCTACGCTTCGCCGGTCTTTCGTCGAACGCGAACCGCATGCCGCAAATCCTGCCCGAGCCGCTGATTCGCGGACCGATCGCGCGCCCCGCGGCGATGGTCTGCGCGCTCGCGTTGGCCTTGCTCGCGGCCGCGTTCGCCGCGCGCCTGATTTGGGCCGCGATGGGTCTGTTCGCCGATCCCGTGCCGCCAACCACGCCGATGTCGGTCGAGCAACTCACCGCCGAGGCCGAGGCCGGCGCGGTCAATGCCGTGTCGCAGTGGCACCTTTTCGGCGTGGGCCTGCCCGCGCGCGACACGCGCAGCCTCGCCAGCACCGCGCCCGACACCGGCCTGCAATTGACCTTGCGCGGCATCTTCGCCGCCGATGATCCCAAGCTCGGACGCGCGATCATCGCCGCGCCCGGTGGCGCCGATCGCGCGTACAGCGTCGGTCAGGAAATCTCGCCCGGCGTCACGCTTGATGCCGTTTATGCCGATCGCGTGATGTTGCTGCGCGATGGCGCGCTCGAAGCCTTGCGTCTGCCGCGCGCCGATGGCGGCGTGGTCGCGAGCGCGCCGAGCACGGGCACGCCCGCGATCGCCGGTCCCGGTCAACCGCGCAATGCCACGCCCATGCGCGCGGTGCCGGTCGAACCCGCGACCGGCGCGGCGCAACCCTTCGTCAATCCGGTGATGTCGCTCGGCGGCATCGACTGGAACAAGACCACGCAGGGCATGAACGTCGATGTCGCCGCGCTCGCGCAGCAAGTGCAATTGCTGCCAGTGATGGAAAACGGCCAGTTCGTCGGCGTGCGCCTCAGTGGCGGCCGCGACGTGCCTCTGATCGCCAAGCTCGGCCTGCGACCCGATGACGTCGTCACCGCGGTCAATGGCATCGCGCTTGATTCACCCGCGCGCGCGGGCCAGGTCGCGCAAAGTCTCGCTGGCGCGAGCACGGCCTCGGTGACCGTGCGTCGCGGTGGCAAAACCGAAAACCTGTCGGTCAGCCTGCGCTGACGACCCCGGAGGAAGCCTCGATGCTGCGAGCCCTTGTGACCTCGATCCTGCTGCTGACGATCTCCGGCCTCGCGCACGCGCAGCCGGGCGATCAGACCTTGAACTTCCGCGATGCCGACATTCGCGAATTCATCACCGCGGTGTCCGACATCACCGGCAAGAGTTTCATCGTCGACCCGCGCGTCGAGGGCAAGGTCAACGTGATCTCGGCCAAGCCCATGGCGCCCGACGAGGTCTACGCGGTGTTCGAGTCGGTGCTGCGCGTCAATGGGCTCGCCGCCGTGCCCTCGGGCAAGATGATCAAGATCGTGCCCGAGGCCATGGCCAAGGCCGACGGCGATGGCTCGGGCAATGGCATCGGTCCCGATTCCCTGGTCACGCGCGTGATCGAGTTGAAGCACGTGTCGGCGCAAGAGCTGCTGCCCATCCTCACGCAGCTGGTGCCGCAAAGCGGTCAGGTGTCGGTGCATCAAGCGAGCAATTCGCTGATCCTGACCGATCGCTCGGGCAATCTCGGTCGCATCGAGTCGATCATTCGGCGCATCGATCAGGCATCCGATGCCGCGATCGAAATCATTCCACTGCAGCACGCCAATGCCACCGACATGGCGCGCACCTTGACCTTGCTCGCCGAGGACAAGGCCGCGGCCGCCACCGGCGGCGGCGTGCGCGTGCTGGCCGATGGCCGCACCAATTCCATTCTGTTGTCGGGCGATCGCGGCGCGCGTCTGCGTCTGCGCACCATGGTGTCGCATCTGGACACGCCGTTGGAATCGGGCGACTCCACGCAAGTGGTTTACGTCAACAACGCCAAGGCTTCCGACCTGGTGAGCATTCTCGAGCAGACCGCGGCCACGCTGACCGAGCAGTCCGGCGCCAAGGACGCGCCCAAGGCCGCGACCATTCAAGCGCACGAAGAAACCAACGCGCTGATCATCACCGCCGACCCGGCCGTGTTCCGCGTGCTGCAAGGCGTGATCCGTCAGCTCGACGTGCGTCGCGCGCAGGTGCTGATCGAAGCCGTGATCGCCGAGGTCAGCGATGACTTCGCCGAGGAACTGGGCGTGCAATGGCAAATCCCGCCCAATGGTCTCGACGACAACACCTTCATCGGTGGCACCAGCTTCACCAACAGCACGGGCTCCGGCAGCATCACGCAAGTCGCGCAGAATCCGCTGGCGCTGGGCAATGGCCTGAGTCTGGGTTACATCACCGGCACCACGCGCATTCCCGGCACCGACACCGAGATCCTCAATCTCGGCGTGCTGGCGCGCGCGATCAAGAGCGATGGTCGTTCCAATCTGTTGTCCAATCCCAGTGTCGTGACGCTCGACAATGCCGAAGCCGTGATCAAGGTCGGCCAGGAAGTGCCCTTCCTCACCGGTCAGTACACCAACACCGGTTCGGGCGGTTCGAGTCAGCCGACCAATCCTTTCCAGACGATCGAGCGCAAGGACGTGGGTCTGCAACTCACGGTCACGCCGCACGTCAACGAAGGCGATGCCGTGCGCCTGGAACTCAAGCAGGAAGTGTCGTCGCTGGCGCAGCCGGTGACCGGCGCTTCGGACCTGATCACCAACAAGCGCGAGATCACCACCAACGTGATGATCTCCGACGGCCAGATGCTGGTGCTCGGCGGCCTGATCTCCGATGAGGTCAAGGAGAACATCGCGAAGGTGCCGGCGCTCGGTGACATTCCGGTCGTGGGTAATCTGTTTCGCTATCGCTCGACCCAGCACACCAAGCGCAATCTGATGATCTTCCTGCGTCCGCGCATCCTGCGCGACGCCGCCACCGAGAACGCGGCCTCGAGCGAGAAGTACAGTTTCATTCGCGCGCGTCAGCTCGAAGCGCGCGAGCGCGATGGCTATTTGCGTCCCGACACCAGCCAGCCCCTGTTGCCCGAGCAAGCGTGGACCACGCCGATGCGCGTGCCCGAGGCGCCCGCGGCCGAGGGTGGACACTGATCGGCGCGGGTAACGAGCGCTTGAACGCCATGGCCCGTCCCGCGCGCCCGAGCTTCGCCTTCGCCAAGCGCCACGGCGCCACCTTGGTGGCTTGGCGCGGCGAGCGCGCGCATGTCGCGCATCGCCCCGGCGTGCGCGTGAGTTCGATCGCCGAGCTGCGTCGCTACCTCGGCGCGCCACTCGATCTGGAACCGCTGAGCGTCGAGCAATACGACGCCCTGCTGCGCGATCTCTACGAGCAAGGCGGCGCCGACGCGCGCGCCATGGTCGAAGGCATGGACGATGCCGCCGATCTCAATCGCCTGGCCGAGGAACTGCCCGAACCCGAGGACCTGCTCGAGTCCGACGACGACGCGGTCATCATCCGCCTGATCAACGCGCTCCTCACCGAAGCGGTGAAGGAAGGCGCGAGCGACATTCACATCGAGCCGTTCGAGAACCGCCTGGTCGTGCGCTTTCGCGTCGACGGCGTGCTGCGCGAAGTGCTGGCGCCCGCGCGCGGCATCGCCGCGCCGGTGGTCAGCCGCATCAAGGTCATGGCCAAGCTCGACATCGCCGAGAAGCGCTTGCCGCAGGATGGTCGCATCTCGCTGCGCATCGCCGGTCGACCGGTGGACGTGCGCGTGTCGACCATTCCCGCCGGTCATGGCGAACGCGTGGTGCTGCGTTTGCTCGACAAGCAGGCTGGTCGCCTGGACCTGGAAAAACTCGGCATGGAAGCGCGCATGCTGCGCGAGGTGAACGAGGCCATCCATCGTCCGCACGGCATCATCCTGGTCACCGGCCCCACGGGTTCGGGCAAGACCACCACGCTCTACGCCGCGCTGGCGCGCTTGAACGACGCCACGCGCAACATCCTCACGGTCGAGGACCCGATCGAGTATTACCTCGATGGCATCGGTCAGACCCAGGTCAATGCCAAGGTCGACATGACCTTCGCGCGCGGCTTGCGCGCGATCTTGCGTCAGGATCCGGACGTGGTGATGGTCGGCGAAATCCGCGATCTGGAAACCGCGCAGATCGCGGTGCAGGCCTCGCTCACGGGTCATCTCGTCATGTCGACGCTGCACACCAATTCCGCCGTCGGCGCGGTGACGCGCTTGCGCGACATGGGCGTGGAGCCGTTCTTGTTGTCGTCGTCGCTGATCGGCGTGCTGGCGCAGCGCTTGGTGCGCGTGCTCGATCCGGCGTTGCGCGAGCCTTACGCCGCCGGACCGACCGAGCTCGCGGCCTTCAATCGTCCCGCGGGCGACGTCGTCACGCTCTATCGTCCCGGACCGCGCGCGCAAGGCAAGGGCGGCGGCTACAAGGGACGCACCGGCATCTACGAGTACGTGACCGTGGACGAGACGATCAAGCGCATGATCCACGACGGCTCGTCCGAACAGGCGCTCGAGGCGCACGCGCGTTCGCGCGCGCCGTCGATCGCGGCCGATGGCTGGGCCAAGTGCCTGGCGGGCGTGACCTCGGTCGACGAGGTTCTGCGCGTGACGCGCGAGGAATGACGCCCATGCCGGCGTGCCGCCCGCGCCCCGGAACGCGCTAGGAGCGCGTCGCCATGGGTGCATTCGAATATCAGGCGCTCGATGCCAGCGGCCGCACGCAGAAAGGCGTGCTGCAAGCCGACACCGCGCGCGCCGCGCGCGCGGCCTTGCGCGATCGCGGACTGACGCCGCTCGATGTCGCCGCGGTGCAGGAAACGCGCGCGCGCGCCGCCACGGGTTTCAGTTTCGGTCGACGCGGATTGTCGACCGCGCAGCTCGCGGTGCTCGCGCGTCAGCTCGCCACGCTCGTGCAGGCCGGCTTGCCGATGGACGAAGCGCTCGCTGCGTTGTCCGAGCAAGCCGAAGACGCGCGCATGCGCACCATCGTCGTGCAACTGCGGTCGCGCGTGATGGAAGGTCAGTCGCTGGCCGCGGCGCTGTCGGAATTCCCGGACAGTTTCTCGGAGACGTTTCGCGCCTCGGTATCCGCGGGTGAATCCTCCGGTCGTCTCGACGACACGCTCACGCGGTTAGCCGACTACACGGAAAGCCGCGAGGAATTGTCGCGACAAGTATGGATGGCGCTCGCCTATCCCGTGCTGTTGAGCCTGGTCGCGGTGGCGATGGTGTCGGGCTTGTTGGTGTACGTGGTGCCGCAGGTCGTGGGCGTGTTCGAGCATCTGCATCAGAATCTGCCGTGGCCGACGCGCGCCTTGTTGCTGATCGCCTCGGGCGTGCGGCAGTTTGGCCTGTATGCCGTGATCGCCTTTGTCGTCGCGATCTGGGGCGCGCGCGTGCTGCTGCGTGGCGAGGCCACGCGCCTGCGCTGGGATACCTTCGTGCTGCGCGTGCCGCTGCTCGGTCGCCTGGTGCGCGCGGCCAACACCGCGCGCGTGACGCGCACCTTGGCCACGCTCACCACCAGCGGCGTGCCGATTCTCGAAGGCATGCAGCTGGCCTTGCCGACGCTGCGCAATCGCCCGATGCAGCACGCGTTGCGCCGCGCGGCGATTCGCGTGCGCGAGGGCGCGGGCTTCGCGAAGTCGCTGGCCGAGGGTGGCTTGTTTCCGCCCGTGGCGCTGCGCCTGATCGCCAGCGGCGAGAAATCCGGTCGCCTCGATCAGATGCTCGATCAAGCCGCGCGTCATCAGCAACGCGAAGTCGAATCCGCGCTCGCGACCTTCACCGCCGTGCTGGGTCCGGCCGTGATATTGATGGTCGGTGGCCTGGTGTTGTTCATCGTCGTGGCGATCCTGCTGCCGATCTTCGAACTCAATCAGCTGGTGGGGCGCTGACGCGACGATGCTTCGATTCGATACCGTGAGCAAGCGCTACGCCGGTGGCCAGGAAGCGCTCAAGGACCTCAGCTTCGCCGTCGACGCGGGCGAGATGGTGTTCCTCACCGGTCATTCGGGCGCGGGCAAGAGCACGGTGCTCAAACTCATCTCGGCGCAGGAGCGGCCCAGTCGTGGCGCGGTGGTGATTGGTCAGCAGAACGTCGGCACGCTCAAGCCGCGCGCGATCCCGGCGTTGCGCCGACAGATCGGTCAGGTGTTTCAAGATCATCGTCTGCTCGCCGATCGCACGATCTTCGATAATGTCGCGCTGCCGCTGGTGATCGCCGGCACCGCGCGCGCCGAGATGGACAAGCGCGTGCGCGTCGCGCTCGATCGCGTTGGCCTGCTCGCGCGCGAGCGCGCCTTGCCGGTGCAGCTGTCGGCCGGCGAACAACAACGCGTGGGCATCGCGCGCGCCATCGTCGGCACGCCGCCGCTGGTGATCGCCGACGAACCCACGGGCAATCTCGATCCGCAGCTCGCGGCCGAGATCATGACGTTGTTCGTCACGCTCACGCTCGGCGGCACGACCGTGCTGGTGGCGAGTCATGACTTACATCTGATTCAACGCATGAAGCGCCGCGTGCTCGTGCTAGATCACGGCCGCTTGATCGACGACTTTCGACCGCAGGTCGGTTCATCATGAACCGTCGTCGCGAACGAAACGGTGAGGCACCGCCGCGTGCCGCGACCAGCGCCAACGTTCCGCGCTGGCGCGAGCGCCTGGGCATCGCCTTCGATCAACATCTCTACAGCGCGTTGTCGAGCCTGGGCCGACTGTGGGCGCGACGCACTGCCACGACCCTGACCGTGCTGGTGATGGGCCTGGCCCTGGCCTTGCCCTTGCTGTTGCTGCTGGCCTTGCAGAACGTGCAGCGCTTCGGCGGCACGCTCACCGATTCGCGCGAGCTCAGCGTGTTCATGACGCCCGAGGCCGATCGCGCGCGCGCCGACACGCTCGCGCGCGCCGCCGATGCCTTGCCCGACGCGGCCGCGACCGTGGTGCGCACGCCCGGCGATGGCTTGCAGGATCTGCGGCAACTCGCGGGCTTCGCGCAGGCCGTGGACCTGCTCACCGATAATCCCTTGCCGCACGTGATCGTGGTCACGCCCGACGCGGACGCCGACGCCGCGCGCGTCACCGCCTTGGCCGAAGCCTTGCGTGTCTTGCCCGATGTCGACTTCGTTCAATACGACCTGACCTGGCGCGAGCGCCTCACGCGCGCGCTCGACCTCGCGGCGCGCGTGGTGTTGCTGGTCGCGGTGTTGCTGTCGCTTGGCGCCTTGCTGGTGGTGGGCAACACCATCCGCCTCGACGTGAGCGCGCGCGCGGAGGAAATCGCCATCGTGCAATTGCTCGGCGGCACCGATGGTTTCGTGCGTCGGCCCTTTCTCTACGCGGGCATGTGGTACGGCGGCTTGGCCGCGACCGTGGCCCTGATCGCGGTGCTCGCGGCCCAGATCTTGCTGGGTGGTTCGGTGACCGCGCTGGCGCAAAGCTACGGGAGTGAATTTAGGTTGCACGGCCTCAGTGGGGCGACCGTCGCGACCACGCTGGCCGTCGGACTCATGCTAGGCTGGCTGGGGGCTTGGTTCGCTTGCGGTCGGCAACTGGCGCGCGCGCGACCGCGATAGGTTCGAGTCACGCGGCGATGCGTCGCGTCTTCGGAGGGAAGGCACAACAGCGTGGAAGCTCAACTCACCCGCCACATCAGCAGTGATGAGCCGCGCGTGATGGTGGTCGACGGCTCCAAGGTCACGCGCAAGCTCATCGAACAGATGCTCAAGGCCGAGTTGCCCAACGCGGTCGTGTTGCCTTGCGAAACCGCGGCCGAGGCGCGCAAGAACCTCGAGGCCGGCATCGTCGACTTGGTCACCCTGGCCCTGCAATTGCCCGATGGCGATGGCCTCGAGCTCGCGCGCTACGTGCGCGAGCACGCGCCGCAGGCCTACATTCCGATCATCGTGGTGTCGGGCAGCGTCAATGAGCGCCTGACCGATCGCGGCGGCTTCACCGCCGACGTCACCGATTATTTCGACAAGTCGTTGGGGCTCACGGCGCTCGCGCAGTTCATCCAGGGCTATATCGCGCCGTCGCCGCGCGCCTCGGGCGAAGTGCTCTACGTCGAGGATTCCAAGGTCGTGGCCCTGGCCACGCGCCGCATGCTGGAAAAATACGGCCTGACGGTCAATCACGTCACCAGCGTCGAGGACGCGCTCGCCTTGATCGACACGGCCAAGGCCGTGCATCGACCGCCGGCGGACGTAGTGCTCACCGACGTGTACTTGAAGGGCGGACTCACCGGCAAGGAACTGCTGGAGAAACTGCGCGGCGAGTACGGCTTCTCGCGCGGCGATCTGCCCGTGCTGGTGATGACCGCCGACGACAATCCGCGCAATCAAGCGGCGCTGCTGCGCGCCGGCGCCAACGATCTGGTGCACAAGCCGGTCGAGGAACGCCTGCTGATCACCAAGCTCATGTTCCAGCTGCGCGTGGCACAGAATCGCCGGCGCACGCAGACCGAAGTCTTCAGCACCGTCAGCGCCACTTCGTGAGCGAGGACAGGGTCAAACTCGAACCCGGCTGGAAGGCGCGGGTCGGCCACTTGTTCGACACGCCGGGCATGATCGAGCTGCGCGAGTTCCTGCTGGCCGAAAAGCGCGCGGGCAAGCAAATCTTTCCGCCCGGGCCGAAAATCTTCGCGGCGCTCGACGCCACGCCCTTCGATCAGGTCAAGGTCGTGATCCTCGGCCAGGATCCGTATCACGGTCCCGGGCAGGCGCATGGATTGTGTTTCTCGGTGATGCCGGGCGTGCCCGCGCCGCCGTCGCTTCAGAACATCTTCAACGAGATCGACAGCGATCTCGGCATCCCACGGCCCGATCACGGGTGTCTTTTGCCTTGGGCGCGGCAAGGCGTGTTGTTGCTCAATGCCGTGCTCACGGTCGAGCGCGGGCTCGCGGGCTCGCATCACGGCAAGGGCTGGGAGGCGTTCACCGACGCGATTGTCGATGCGCTCAATCGCGAGCGTCAGGATCTGGTGTTTCTGTTGTGGGGATCGCCGGCGCAGGCCAAGGGGCGCATCGTCGATTCACGTCGTCATCACGTGCTCAAGGCGCCGCACCCCTCGCCGCTGTCGGCGCACCGCGGATTCCTGGGCTGCAAGCACTTTTCACGCGCCAATCACTGGCTGGAAGAACACGGCCAGACCGCGATCGACTGGCGTTTGCCGCCACGCGCCAGCCTCGTCTTCCCATGAGCCTCAAGTCATCGTATATTCACTCCCGCTCGCGGATCACGCGGGCACTTTGCGAAGCATCGCAAGGGGAGTAGCTCGCGAACTGGCGCGCGGAACGCGCGGTTCGAGCCACAGGATCGTCAATACGGAGAAATCCCGGTCCTGTGGGCACACGAGAGTCCAAACTCTCGTGTCGTGGGCGAGACCTTGCCGCCGTTGGCGGTAAGGCTTGCCCGAAATTCGAGGCCTGCCTCGCCTACGGCGCGGTGGGCCTCTTGCGTTTTGGGGCCCCCGCTTCGCGTCAACGGGCGGAGAAGGGCTATGCAGACGATTGGTGAGTGGTGGATGTGGGCGGGCTTCGCGGCGTTCGTCGTGATCGCGCTCGTGATCGATTTGGTGGTGCTGCGGGCGCAAGGTCCGCACAAGGTGTCCACGCGCGAAGCCTTGGGCTGGTCGATGATCTGGGTCGCGGCGGCCGGCGTGTTCTGCGGCCTGCTGTGGTGGTACCTCGATGGCGACATGGGTCGCGCGGTGGCCAATCAGAAGGCGACCGAGTTCCTGACCGGTTATCTGATCGAGAAGTCGTTGTCGGTCGACAACATCTTCGTGTTCCTGATGATCTTCACCTACTTTGGGGTGCCCGCGGCGTCGCAAAAGCGCGTGCTGGTGCTGGGCGTGATCGGCGCGATCGTGTTGCGCGCGATCATGATCTTGCTCGGCGCGATCCTGATCGCGCGCTTCCATTGGGTGTTGTATCTGTTCGGTCTGTTCCTGCTGGTGACCGGCGTGAAGATGCTGATCTTCGCCGACGCCGCGCCCGACTTCGAACGCAACCCGGTGCTGCGCTGGATGCGCGGACACATGAACATCTCGCGCGAGTTGCGCGGCGAGGCGTTCACCTACATCGAGCAGGGCAAGCGTTGGTTCACGCCGTTGTTCGCGGTGATGATCCTGGTGGCGATCACCGACGTGATCTTCGCCGTGGATTCGATTCCCGCGATCTACGCCATCACCGAGGATCCCTTCGTGGTGATGACGGCCAACATCTTCGCCATTCTGGGCCTGCGCGCCCTGTACTTCCTGCTGGCCGACATGCGCGAGCGCTTTCATCTGCTCAGCTATGGCCTGGCCATCGTTCTGGTCTTCGTCGGCACCAAGATGCTGATCGTCGACCTGTTCAAGGTGCCGCCGTTCTGGTCGCTCGCGACCGTGGGCGCCATTCTCGCGGCCTCGGTGGCCCTGAGCCTGGCGATCCCGCCGAAAGACAAGCCCGCCACTACGCTGCCAGGAGCCTGAAATGACCACGAAATTCAAGAAAAACAGTAAGTTGTGGTCGGGAACTTCCCGCGCCTTTAGCACTCCAAGCGACCGAGTGCTAAGATCGGCACCGTCCGATGGAGAGGTATCCATGAGCCAGGCACTGGTTGCCAACAATCTTCCCATCCCCAGCGCGCTGGGCAGCCTTGACCAGTACATCTACGCGGTCAATCAGGTGCCCATGCTGACGGCCGAGGATGAGCAGGCGCTCGCCCAGCGTTTTCGTCGCGACGATGATCTCGATGCCGCGAAGAAGCTGGTGTTGTCGCATCTGCGTTTCGTGGTGCACGTGGCGCGCGGCTATCAAGGCTACGGCCTGCAAATGAGCGACCTCGTGCAGGAGGGCAACATCGGCCTGATGAAGGCGGTCAAGCGCTTCGACCCCGAACAGGGCGTGCGCCTGGTGTCCTTCGCCGTGCACTGGATTCGCGCGGAAATGCACGAGTTCATCCTGCGTAACTGGCGCATCGTCAAGGTCGCCACCACCAAGGCGCAGCGCAAGCTGTTCTTCAACTTGCGCAAGTCGAAGAAGCGCCTGGGCTGGTTGAACGCCGAGGAAGTGCGCGCGGTCGCCAAGGATCTCGGCGTGCCCGAAGCCACGGTGCGCGAGATGGAATCGCGCCTCAACGGTCAGGACGTCGCCTTCGACGCGTCCAACGAGTCCGACGAGGACGCGCGGCCGGCGCCGGTGGCCTTCCTGGTCGACTCGGGCGCGAGCCCGGACGAGAGCATCGAGACCGCGGAAGAAGACGGTCATCAGCTCGAAGTCTTGACCCGCGGCATGGCCAAGCTCGATCAGCGTTCGCGCGACATCATCCGTCGCCGCTGGTTGGACGAGGACAAGGTCACGCTGCAGGATCTGGCCGATGAGTACGGCGTTTCCGCCGAGCGCATCCGTCAGATCGAGGCGAACGCGATGAAGAAGATTCGGGCCTTGTTCGCGGCCTGATTCGCGCAAGCGTTGAATTGAGAAGGGCCCCGATCGGGGCCCTTTTCATTTGGCGCGCGCGAACTCAAACGCGCGGCGTAGTCCGGAAGCCACGACAATCCACGCTCTCGCGTCGCGAGCCATCGAGCATCAAGCGCGCGCGCTCAATACAAGTCGGCGGGATCGACGTCGACGCTCCAGCGCACGCGGCGCGCCGCGGCGAGTTCGTACAAGGCCCACAGCTCCGTCGCGAGCGCGTGCTGCAAGGGCGCGCGGCGCGCGCACTCGACCACCAGTTGATGACGCAGAAAGCCCGCGCGACGCGGTCGCGGCGCGGGCAAGGGGCCGCGCAGAACCAACTCGCCGTGCGCCGACAGGCGTTCCTTCACCGCGAGCAGGAACTCGCGCACGGGTGCTTCCTGCTGGGCTTCGGCGCGAAACAGCGCGAGATGCGCGAAGGGCGGAAAGCTCAGGGCCTGGCGCTGCTCGAGCTCGCGCTCGGCGAAACCGCGATAGCCGTGTTCGAGCAAGCGCGTGAGCAACTCGTGCTGCGGATGATGCGTTTGCAACAGCACCAGACCGGGCTTGCTCGCGCGGCCCGCGCGGCCGGCCACCTGCACGATCAATTGCGCCAGACGCTCGGGGCCGCGGAAGTCGGCGCTGAACAGGCCTTCGTCGACATTGGCGATCACCGCGAGCGTGAGGCCCGGCAGATCGTGGCCCTTGGCCAGCATCTGCGTGCCGACGAGCACGGCGGGTCCGCCCTGATCGAGCGCTTCGATCAGATCATCGAAGGCGCCGCGCGCGCGCGTGGTGTCGCGATCGACGCGCAGCACCGGCACGTCGTCGGGCAGGTGCGCGCGCAACACCTCCTCGAGCCGCTCGGTGCCCGCGCCGAGCGCGATCAACTCTTGCTGTCCGCAGGCGGGGCACTGACGCGGCAACGATTCGTGACGGCCGCAGTGATGACACCGCAGTTCGCGGCTATGTTGATGCACGGTCATCGGCACATCGCAACGCGGACATTCCGCGTGCCAGCCGCAGTCGTGACACATCAGCACCGGCGCGTAGCCGCGACGATTGCGAAACACCAAGGCCTGTTCACCGCGCGCCGCGGTCTGCGCGATTTCGCGCAGGCTCTGCTCGGACAGGCCGTCGTGCAAGGTCTGATGACGCAGGTCGAGCACGCGCACGGCCGGCGCGCGCGCGCCGCCGCCACGACGCGTCAGACGCAGGCTGCGATAACGACCGGCGCGCGCATTGGCCAGCGATTCCAGCGACGGCGTGGCCGACCCGAGTATCACCGGCACTGATTGCTCGCGCGCGCGCATCACGGCCACGTCGCGCGCCCAATAGCGCAAGCCGTCTTGCTGCTTGTACGAGGTGTCGTGTTCTTCGTCGACGATGATCAGGCCCAGTCGCGGCATCGGCGCGAGGATGGCCGAGCGCGTGCCCAGGATCACGCCGGCCTCGCCGCGCGCCGCGGCCAGCCACGCGGCCGCGCGACTGCCTTCGGCCAGGCCCGAATGCAAGGCGAATACCGCCGCGCCCAAGCGTCGTCGATAACGCGTGAGCGCCTGCGGCGTGAGCGCGATCTCGGGCACCAGCACCAGCGATTGCCGACCCTGCGCGAGCTGGCGCGTGATCAGCTCCAGATAGACCTCGGTCTTGCCGCTGCCGGTGACGCCTTCGAGCAAATAGGTCGTGAAGCCCGGATCGGCCTCGACCACGTCGCGCACGGCCGCGACTTGTTCCTCGTTGAGCGTGAGCGCGTCCTCGCGCGCGGGCGGCGCGAGTTCGCCCAGGGTCGCGCGCGCGATCAAACCGCGGTCGAGCAGATCGCGCAGCGCGGCGCCGGCGCGACGCACGCGCGTGCCGAGTTCACCCGGATCGAGTGGGCCTTCGAGCAGAACTTCAAGCACGCGCCGCGCGACCGTGGTGGCGCGCGTCGGCGGCAGGCTCAGTGCTTGAACGCCCGCGTCGGTGATGCGGAACGCGCGCGGATCGACCAGGCGCGGCGCGCGCGCGCGACGCAGCGCGGCGGGCAGCGCCGTGGCCACGGTCTCGCCGATCGGATGCGCGTAGTAGTTGGCGCACCAGTGCAACAAGCGCAGCGTGGCGGCATCGAACAGCGGCGTCTCATCGAGCAGGGCCGAGGCCGCGCGCAGCGCGCGTGGGTCCTCGCCGGACTCGCCGACGGCCATCACCACGCCGACCAGTTCGCGCCGACCGAACGGCACCAGCGCGCGCCGACCCACGCAACTCGCGGGCGCACCGTCGAAACCCGCCGGCGGCAGGTAGTCGAACAGGCGCGGCAAGGGCACGGGCACCGCGATGCGCAGGATGTCGGTCATGGGCCGGCAAGTCTAAGGGGCTTCGATGCGTGCTCGGCGCCCAGATTCCGTCACTCTTGAGAATTTCCTCAAGAATACGCCCTAAGCTGCTAATCGAAATGGGCTTTTGTGCTTATCCACAAGAGCTGTGGATAACTCTGTGGATGGCGGGGTCGGCACGGCCCCGAAAGCGGCGCTCCAGCGCGTTCCGAGCCTCTATGGTCAAAATTTAGCCATGACGACAAAAATCAATGTAATCATGGTATTAGAGCGAACTTCCGGGGCATGGGTTCAGCAATTCTTACTATCCGTGACCGATTTGTTGCCAAACGCACGGGGCTGTGTACAGCCGCCCTGTCAAGCCCGATCCGCCAAGCGGTCAACCGGGTCGCTACTGGCGCGTTGAATCCCCTCGGAAGCCGCTGATTTGACGGCGCGATTGTGCACACAATGACGACTGCGAGGGTCGATTTGTCGAGTTTGCCGGTGCTGGAGCGCCCCGAACCAACCACCGCGGCGCGACAGGCGGCGCTGGATCGCTTTTTGCGCGACGTCGAGCGGCGCGCCTTGCGCATGGCCGAGCTGTCCACGGCCAATCGCGACGACGCGCTCGAACTGGTGCAAGACGCCATGCTGGTGTTCGTGCGCAATTACGCCGGCAAGCCGAGCGAGGATTGGGCGCCGCTGTTCCATCGCGTGCTCGATAGTCGGCTGCTGGATTTTCATCGCCGCGGCCAAGTGCGCAAGCGTTGGCGGGTCTGGTTTACTCGCCACGATGATGATGATGATGAGGGCGCCGACGTTCTCGATCGCGTCGAAGACCCCGGCGAACCCGGTCCCTGGCAACGCATGGCCGATGGCGAAACACGACAGGCCCTCGACCGCGCGCTCGCCGCATTGCCCTTGCGACAACGTCAGGCCTTTCTGTGGCGCATGTGGGAAGGCTTGGACGTGGCCGCCACCGCGACCACCATGGGCTGCAGCGAGGGCAGCGTGAAAACTCATTTATCGCGCGCGCTCGCCGCCTTGCGCGCGCGCCTGGAGGATTGGCGATGAACGATTCACGCCCGCCCGAAGACGAGATCGCCGCGAACGATCGCGACCTGGCCGCGCGCGTCGCGCGCGAACTCGATGCCTCGGTCGACGCGCTCGATGCCGCGACTCTGTCGCGCCTCAACCAAGCGCGTCAACGCGCGCTGGCCGAGGTAGCCTACGCGCCATGGCGTCGTCGCTGGATCTGGCCCGCCGCGTTCGCCGCGGCCGCCAGCGTGGTCATGGCCGTGGCCTGGTTGCCGCGCGGCGCGGTCAGTCCGCCGCTGGCGACGCCGGTGGCGTCCGTGCAGCAGGAAGACCTGGATCTTCTCGCCACCGGCGATAGTCTGGATATGTACGAGGACCTGGAGTTCTACGCGTGGCTGGAATCACAGCCGGCGGATGGCTGATGTTGCTGGCGCTGCGCGCGGAAGCCGCGCCCGCGCCGCCACCCGTCGAACCGCCGAGCATGGACATGTTGCTTTACCTCGCCGAGTTCGGCGACACGCAGGGACGTTTCGTCGACCCCGCCGATGTCGCGCGCGCGCTGGCGCCAAAGACCCCCGAGGACGACGCGCCGCGCGACGCGCGCGCGCCCGCCACCGATGCCAAGGAACATCACCCCGATGCGCCCGCTGATCCTTCTCCTTAGCCTGACCTTGCTGCTCGCGGCCGCGACCGCGCGCGCCGAGGGCATTGCCTGGCGCGATCTGCCGCCGGAGGAACAGCGCGTGCTCGCGCCCTTCGCGCCGCAGTGGGATGCCTTGCCCGAGGACACGCGGCAACGCCTGCGCGTGGGCGCGCAACGCTGGGTCGGCATGACGCCCGAGGAACAACGCGACGCCGCCGAGCGCTTCGGCGCGTGGCAAAAGCTGCCGCAGGAACGGCGTCAGGACATTCGTCGCCGCTTCGACGCGTTCCGGCAACTACCGCCCGAACAACAGCAGCGCATTCGCGAGAGCTTCAAGCGCTTTCGCGGTCTGCCGCCCGAGGAACGCCAGCGCCTCAAGCAACGCTTCGACGCCATGTCACCGGATGAGCGACGCGCCTTTCTCGAAGGCATGATGGCCACCGAGCGCGCGCACCAAGGCCGCAAGCTGATGCGTGGCGTGCCGCCCGAGGCGCGCGACGAAACCTGGAAGATGCTGCGTGGCCTTACACCGGACGAGCGACAACTGTTGCGCCTGCGCATGCGCGAACTGCGGCCGTGGGAACGCGAAGCCCTGCGTCAGCGCCTGATCGCGATGCCGCCGGAACAGCGCGGCGCCTTCCTGCGCGACGCCAAGCCCTGACCGCGATCAGGGATAGTCGCGCACCAGTTCCATCACACGCCGCGTCGCGCTGAAGCGATCGCCGAAGCGCGCCTGGCCATCGGCGCGCAGGCGTGGCGCGTGATCGCGCAGATAGGCCTCGAGCGCCTCGTGTGATTGCAGGTGATAGCGCACAGTCCACACGGGCCGGCCGTCCTCGTGGGTCTCGCTCAGCAGTTCGGCGCCGGTGAAACCGGGAATGCCGAGAATTTCGCGAATGTGCGGATCCAACCAGGCGCGATAAGCCTGGGCGATCTCCGGTTCGACGCTCGCGCGCACTTCGTAGACGATCATCGTCGCGGCCTCACAGCACGATCAGGCTGACCAGCAAGGTCAGCAGCATGCCCAGGGTCAACAGCATCATGTAGCAGGCGCCGATCATCATGTACTTCAACGAGGTCATGATCCAGCCTTGCCGATACACGCGCTTTTGCATGATCAGCAGATAGATCGGCATCCACAACCACAGCAGGAATTCGATCCAGCCGAGCAGACCATTGATGAGCGTGTGACTTTCGCCCAGCCAATCCTGCGCCATCGAACACACGGCGATCACGATCAAGGCCAGACACATGAAGCTGTGGCTGTGCAGCGCCACGATCAGATGCTCCATGTACAGCCGGCGCTTGAACAGATAGAACACCTTCAACAGCAGCGCGAACAGCGGCAGGATCACGAACAGCGCCTGCGGCGCGGTCGAGAACATCTGATTGATGAAGGGCTGCGGGTTTTCCTTGATGCCATTGAGCTTGAGCTTGAGCACGCCGATCTCGTCGTTGAGCGCGGCGTTGGCGCGATCGGGCAGCCAGTCGAAGGTCAACGGATTGGTCTTGGGGTCCCACTCCTTGCCGTTGAAGCTGAGGTTGGCTTCATTGGGCTTGCCATCGCCCTTGGGCTTGGGCTTGGGCGGCGTGGGCGCGGATGGCGGCGATGGCGCGGGCGCGTCGGGCGCGGCTTCATCCTTCGACGGCGCCTTGGGCTTGGCGGCCTCGGCGGCCTCGCGCGCTTTTTCCTTTTCGAGCTTGGCGACTTCCGCGTCGAGTTCGCGCCGCACGTTGTCCATCACCTCGCGGCGCGTGCCTTCGGGCATGAACGACAGCGAGCGTTCGAGTTCGGCCAGATCGGCCGCGCGCTTCTCCGGCGTGGCGCGCGCCAGATCGCCCGTTTCGATCCGTGGACCGACATGAATGCCTTGCGGTCCGACCTGCATGCTCGGCCCGGAGATCACGCCGATCAACAGGAAGGCGATGACGCTGAGGAAGAAATACAGCCGCAACGGCGACACGTAACGCACGCGTCGACCATTCAAGAAATCGATGGTCAGCGCGCCCGGTCGGAACATCAGCGGACCGAGCGTGCGCCAAGTGCGGTTGTCGAAGTTCAGCACCGAGTCGACGAAGTCGCCGAAGATGCTGGAGAAGTGCCGCACCAGGCCCTTGCGCGGTTGGCCGCAGGCGTAGCAGAACTCGCCCAGCATCGGCGTGCCGCAATTGGGGCAGGGCGTGCGCTCGGGTTCGGGCGATGTTGGCGCCGGCGTTGGCGCGGCGGTTTCGGGGATGGCGTCTGAACTCATGCGGGCGCGAGCATTCCGGTTTCACGCATCCAGGCGATGGTATCGGCCAATAGTGTATCCAGCGGCGTGGTCCGGTAGTCGAGTTCGCGCTCGGCCTTGCTCGAATCCACGCGCAGCGCGTGACAGGTGAAGGTCGCGGCCTCCGGCGTGATCTCGGGTTCGCGCCCGGTCACGCGCGAGATCAGATCGAGCAGGCGCGCGTAGTTCATCAGCACCCAGGCCGGCGTGGCGCGCTTGGGCGTCTTGCGACCGAGCAGGCGACCGATGCGCGTGATCAGATCGACGAAGTCGGTGTGTTCGCCGCCGAGCAGATAGCTCTCGCCGTAACGACCGCGACGCCACGCGTTGACGTGCGCGCGCGCCACTTCGCGTACGTCGGCGAAGGCGCCCGAGCCCGGCGGCGCGCCGGGCAATTTATCGCGCTCGATCAATTGCACCAGGCGCGCCCAGTTGTTGGTGTCGCCCGGGCCGAAGATGTGCGCGGGATACAGCACGATGGTCTTGAGTCCGCGCGTGGCGGCATCGCGCACCAGATTCTCGGCCAGAAACTTGGTGCGTTCGTAGTTGATCCAGGACTCGCCGCCGCGACGCGGCGATTGCTCGGTCAGCGTGTCGTGCACGAGATGACTGAAGCTCGACACGCTCGAGGTGTGCACGAACGCGCCCACGCCCGTGGCCATCGCGGCCTCGAGCAGAGCGCGCGTGCCCTCGACATTGGTGCGCGTCTGCGCGTCATTGCGCGCGCGCCAGCGATTGGTGTCGACGGCCGCGTGAAAGACCACGTCGAAGCCGGCCGCGAGCGCGGCGCGCAAACTGGCCGCGTCATCGAGATCGCCACGCACCGCGCTCACGCCCAGCGCCGCCAGCGCGCGATCACCACGATCCGAGCGCGACAGACCATGCACGTTCGCGCCGGTCTCGCGCAATTGCCGACACAGATGCTGGCCCAGGAAACCGGTGGCGCCGGTGACCAGGATGCGATCGCTCATGACTATCCCCGTGGCGCCCCTGACACGGGCCAAAAGTTAACACGCAGCGCGCGCGGCGCGTGGGCTAAGATGCGCCACCGCAGGCCACCCCCGTGTCGACCTTGTCGTTTTCGCAGCGTTTTCGCACCGAAATCATCGCCAGCGCCATTCTGGCGGCGCCGATCGTCGGCGGTCAGGTGCTGACCATCGTCATGAACGTCATCGACACGGCCCTGGCCGGACATCTGGGCACCGATGTCCTGGCCGCCGTGGCCATGGGCACGCAGGCCTGGGTGCTGGCGCTGCTGATTCTGATCGGCACCTTGCTCGCGATCACGCCGGCGGTCGCGCAGCTCGATGGCGCGGGTCGACGCGATGAAGTTGGCGCGGTGTTTCGTCAGGGTCTGTGGCTCGCCTTCGGCCTGGGCGTGGCGCTGGGCATCGCCGTGCATCGCGCCGATACGATCTTGACCCTGGCCAATGTCGCGCCCTCGATTCGCCCGGCCGCCGGCGAGTTCATGCGCGCGATCAGTTGGGGCGCGCCGGCGTTCGCGGTGTTCTACGTGTGCAAGAACACGTCCGAGGGTTTGTCGTTGACGCGGCCGACGCTGTACTTCGCCGCGCTTGGCGCGCTGCTGCTCGGACCCTTGGCCTATGGCTTGATGTACGGCCGCTGGGGCTTGCCGCAATTGGGCGCCGCGGGCGCGGGCGCGGCGCACGCGACCACGATGTGGGCGCAGGCGTTGGCGTTTCTCGTCTACCTGCGGTTGCGTCGCGCGCACTACGGCTCGGCGCGATTGTTCGAGCGCTTCGAATGGCCGCGCGCGAGCGCGATCTTCGAGCTTCTGCGCGTCGGCGTGCCCATGGGCTTTTCGATCTTCATGGAAGGCAGCTTGTTCGTGACCACGGCCTTGCTCGCGGGGTCGTTCGGCGAAACGCATGGCAGCGCGCACATCATCGCCATCAATGTCGGCTCGGTGGCTTTCATGATTCCGCTGGGCCTGGCCATGGCAACGACCGTGCGCGTGGGCAATGCGGTGGGCGCGCGCGATGCGCGCGGCGTCGCCTGGGCCGCGGGCGCGGGCATGGCCCTGACCTTGGGCATGCAGTTGATCTCGGCCTCGGTGATGATGTTCGCGCCGCGGACCTTGATCGCGCTCTACACCACCGATCTGGCGGTGGCAGCGCTCGCGGCGCGGCTGTTGTGGCTGGCCGGCGTGTTCCAGATTTCCGACGGCATCCAGGTGCTGTGCAATGGCGCGTTGCGCGGACTCAAGGACACGGTCGTGCCCGCCGCCATCACTTTGCTCGCCTACTGGGGCGTGGGCCTGAGCGTGGCCTGGTGGCTGGGCGTGCATCGCGGCGGCCAGACGCCGGGCCTGTGGATCGGTCTGATCGCGGGCCTGAGCGTGGCCGCGCTGCTGCTGACCCTGCGCTTCGTCAGTCGCGCCAGGCGGCTGATTCGCCAAGGATTCGAGGGTCTGGCCGAGGAAGTCGAGGCCGAGCCGCCCCCGCCGCGCGCCACGTGACCTTCGTGACATCGCTTTAAGGCGCCCAGCCGATAAGCTATGGCCAGCACCCTTCGAGACATTTCATGAATACCCCGGCACCCCAGACCAAGCCCAATATCCTGTGGCGCATGATCCGCGGCCTGTATCGCGGCATCGACAGTTCGCGGCGCTTCGCGGTGAACATGCTGTTCGTCCTGATCGTGCTGATCTTGATCAGCGCGCTCGGCCAAAGCCTGCCGCAGTTCGAGAACAAGACCGCCCTGGTGATCGCGCCCAAGGGCGCCATCGTCGAGCAGTACTCGTCATCGCCGGCCGATCGCGCCCTGGCGCGCGCCATGGGCGGCGAAGTCGAGGAGACGCAGCTGCGCGACATCCTGCGCGCCCTCGATGTCGGCGCGCGCGATCCGCGCGTCGAGCGCGTGCTGCTGGTGCCCGATCGCATCGCCAGCGTCGGCATGAGTTCCTTGCTGGAAATCGGCGCGGCCATCGATCGCTTCCGCGCCAGCGGCAAGGAAGTGATTGCCTACGGCGATGCTTTCGATCAGCGCGGGTATTACCTCGCCGCGCACGCCGACAAGATCTATCTGCATCCCGATGGCGCGATCCTGCTCGAAGGCCTGGGCCGCTATCGCACGTATTTCAAGAACGCGCTGGACAAGCTCGGCATCGAGGCGCGCCTGTTCCGCGTCGGCGAATACAAGAGCGCGGCCGAGCCCTACATCCGCGCCGATCAATCGCCCGAATCGCGCGAGGCCGATCTGTACTGGATGGGCGACATCTGGCAGCACTACCTCGCCGACATCGCCAAGCTGCGCAAGCTCGACGCCGCCACGCTCGCGGCCGACATCGACAACATCGTCGCGCTCACGCAAGCCGAGCAGGGCGATCTGGCGATGATGGCCAAGAATCGCGGCCTCGTGGACGAATTGAAGACCCGCGATCAGATTCGTCGCCTGATGATCGACAAGGGCGCCGAGGACGTGAAGGAACACACCTTCCGCCACATCCAGCTCGACGACTACGTGGCCTACATCAACGCCACCACGATGCCGACCGGCCAGGACAAGGTCGCGGTGGTCGTGGCCGAAGGCGAAATCGTCGACGGCGATCAGCCGCCGGGCACGGTCGGTGGCGACTCGACCGCGAAGTTGCTACGCACGGCGCGCGACGACGAGCACGTTCGCGCCGTGGTGCTGCGCGTCGATTCGCCCGGCGGCGGCGTGTTTCCGTCCGAGCTGATCCGTCGCGAAGTGGAACTGACCAAGCAGGCCGGCAAGCCGGTGATCGTGTCGATGGGCGATGTCGCGGCCTCGGGTGGTTACTGGATCTCGATGAATGCCGACAAGATCATCGCCAGCCCGACCACGATCACGGGCTCGATCGGCATCTTCGGCATGTGGTTCAACGCGCCGCAGGCCATGGACAAGCTCGGTCTGCATACCGATGGCACGGGCACGAACTGGATTTCCGGCGCGGTCGATCCCACGCGCGAGTACGACCCGCGCCTGGGCGAGTTCATCCAGACCGTGATCGATCGCGGCTATCGTCAGTTCATCGGCAAGGTCGCCGAAGCGCGCGGCAAGACCGCGGAGCAGATCGACGAGATCGCGCGCGGCCGCGTGTGGTCGGGCGCGCAGGCGCACGAGCGTGGCCTGGTCGATGAACTCGGCACCCTGCACGAAGCCATTGCCGAAGCGGCCAAGGCCGCGAATTTGGGCGAGCGCTATGACGTGAGTTATGTCGAGAAGGAACTCTCGCCGTTCGAGAAATTCCTGGCCGATGCCACGCAATCGCAAGCCGCGGTGATGTGGCGCGACGCGGGCCTGTCGCTGCCCGCCGCGTGGTTGCCCGAGCGCACCAGCGGCGATCTGGTCGCGGCGCGTCGACTGTTCCAGACCGCGTTGAAGCAAAAGCCCGTCGCGATCTTCGCACGCTGCGATTGCGAACTGCGGTGAAGTAATCGCGCGGGGCGTGGCATCGCGCCACGTCCCCGCGCTTCGCGCCTGGCGGCGATCAGCCGCCTTGCGCTTCCATCTGCTTGTCCATGTCGTCTTTCTGCTGCAGCACGTCGCCCTCGACCTGTTTGGCGCGCTCGATCGATTGAATCTGACTGTCGAGCACGGTCGGCTTGGCCGCTTCGTCGGCCGGCGGCGTGGCCGCGTCCTCGACGCAGGCGGCGAGCAGCAGCGGCAGGGTGGCGAGGATCAGACGCTTGACGTTCATGCGGGCTCTCCCGAGTGATGACGGTCAACGATAGCGCGCGATAGTGCGCTTTGCGAACCCGCGCTAGCGAGCGCCGCCCAGGCCGATCACGCGCGCGCGCAAGCCGGGTTCGGCATTGCTGAGTTCCAGGCGCGCGCCATGACATTCGGCGATCGCGCGACACAGCGACAGGCCGATGCCCGAACCCGCCGCCGAACGCGCCTCGTCGACGCGGAAGAAGTATTCGCCCAAGCGCGGCAAGGCGTCTTCGGGCACGCCCTCGCCATGATCGCGCACTTCGAGCGTGTAACGATCCTCGCCATCGGCCGCGATCGCGACATCGATCGCGCCCGCGCCATGGCGCAGCGCGTTCTCGAGCAGGTTCTGCGCCAGTTGAAACAACAGATCGCGATCGCCGGTGATGGTCGCGGGCACCAGGCGCGCGTGCAGCTCGCGGCCTTCGGCCTCGGCCATGGCGGCGTAGAGTTCGACCGCGTCGCGCACCACGTCGTCGAGCGCCAGCGGCATTTGCTGCGTGCCCAGCGCGCCGGCTTCGATGCGCGCCAGGCGCAGCAGGGCCGTGCCCACGGCCAAGGATTCATCGAGCGCGCCAACGCTTGATTCCAGGCGCGCGCGCAGCGGCTCGGGCAGGTCGGGCGCGCGCGTGATCTCGTCGAGCGAATTGCGCAGGCGCGACAAGGGCTGACGCATGTCGTGCGCGATCGCGCTCGACACGTACTTGATGCCATCCATCGATTTCTGCAGATCGGCGAAGGTGCGGTTGAAGCGCTCGGCCAGTTCGTCGAGCTCGTCGCCGGAGCCGTTGAGGCTCAGCCGCTGATGCAGATCGCCGCGTCGGATCGCCTCGGCCGCCTGCGCCATGTGTTCCAGGCGCCGGCGCAGATCGCGCGTGAACAGCCACGCGATCAAGCCCGTGCCGATCAACAACCAGGCGAAGTCGATGGCCACGCGCTCGCGCATCTCGGACTCGAATCCGGCCAAGGGCGAGCGTCGGCCAATCATCAGAAAACGCGCGTCGTCGAGCGCGAATACGCGGCCCTCGACGCTGGCGTCGGTGCGCGGATCGGTGACCACGAAGCGCGCGCCATCGACGCGCGGCACGCCCTCGATCCAGCCGCCGAGATTGCCCGCGAGCACCGTGCCATCGCCGTCGGTGAGGACATAGACCGCGTCGCGGTCGCGCGGCATCTCGACGCGGCGCGCGATTTCATCGACGAGACCAGCCAGGCCTTCGCGCTCGAAGCGGCCTTCGAGGCCGAGCAGTTCCTCGTCGATCGCGCCGTCGAGTTCGCGCCGCACCTCGGCCACGGCGCCGCGATAGATCGGAATCAGGATCACCGTCGCCAACACCGCCAGCGCCACCAGCCAGATCGCGGTGAAGCGCGCGAACGGACTGCGCAACCAGCGGCGGCGCGCGCGGGGACTCAATCGCCGCCGGTTCCCAGGCGATAGCCGGCGCCGCGCACCGTGTGAATCAAGGGGCGCGCGTGACCGCGATCGATCTTGTTGCGCAGGTTGGAGATATGCACGTCGATGACATTGGTCTTGGGATCGAAATGATAATCCCACACGCCCTCGAGCAGCATAGTGCGCGTGACGACTTGATCGGCGTGCCGCATCAAGTATTCGAGCAATTGAAATTCCTTGGCCTTGAGCTCGATGCGCTGGGCGCCGCGACGCACGGCGCGCTTGAGCAGATCCATCTCCAGATCGTCCACGCGCAAGTGCGTCACCGCGGCCGCGCCGGGACGCGCCTTGCGGCGATCGAGCACGTCCAGGCGCGCCAGCAATTCGCTCATCGCGAAGGGCTTGACCAGGTAATCGTCGGAACCGGCGCGCAGGCCGGCGACGCGATCGTCGATCTCGCCCAAGGCCGACAGAATCAACACCGGCGTCTCGCTGCCCGAGGCGCGCAAGGTGCGCAGCACGGTCAGGCCATCGACCTGAGGCAGCATGCGATCGAGCACGATCGCGTCGAACGGTTCGGTCGTGGCGAGGAACAAGCCCTCGCGGCCCGTGTTGGCCACGTCGACCACGTGACCGGCCTCGCGCAGGCCCTTGGCCACGAACTCGCGGGTATTGAGGTCGTCTTCGACCACGAGTATGCGCATGCGTGTCGCGCTCCGGAAAAACACGGGGCGGTCCGACGCGGATCGCGCGTCGGCCGCTCCTTCGTCGTGGTTGTAGTGCAGCGCGGTCATCTTGTCGAGCGCGCGGCGCGGACGCGCTCAGCCCAGGCCGATCGGCACGAAGATGCGCGCGTCGCCGCGTTGCACGAGCAGCGCCAGCGAATGCGTCTTGCCGGTGCTGGCGCGACGCAGATCCTCGACCGTGGCCAAGTCGTGGCCATTGACGCCGAGCAGCACATCGCCCGGCGCCAGCCCCGCGGCTTCGGCGCGACCATGCGCGTCCTCCACCACCAGGCCATGCGCGAGACCGCTGGCGCGACGTTCTTCCTCGCTCAAGGGACGCACGGTCAGACCCAAGCGTTCGCTGGCGGTGCCGGGTTCATCGCTGGTGGCGGCCACGGCATCGCCGTCATCGCTGTCGAGCGTGGCCGACAAGGTTTGCTCGCGATGATCGCGCCACACGCGCAGCTTCACCGCTTCGCCCGGACGATGGCTCGACACGATCGCCGCCACTTGGCCGGCGTCGGTGACCGCGTCGGCGTCGATGCCCAGCAGCACATCGCCCGCGCGCAGGCCCGCCTTGTCGGCGGCCGAACCCGGTTCGACCTTGCTGATCACCGCGCCATCGACGCGCTCGCGCCCGAAGGCTTGGGCCAGATCCTGATTGAGCGTTTGCACGCCCACGCCCAGGCGACCGTGCTCGACCTTGCCGTGCGCGACGAGTTGTTCCTCGACGCGCCGCGCGATGTCGATCGGAATCGCGAAGCTCACGCCCTGATAGCCGCCCGTGCGCGAAAAGATCTGCGAGTTGATGCCGATCACGCGACCCGAGAGATCAAACAAGGGCCCACCGGAATTGCCGGGATTCACCGCGACATCGGTCTGAATGAAGGGCACGGCGCTTTCATCGGGCAGGCTGCGCGACTTGGCGCTGACGATGCCCTGCGTCACCGAGTTCTCGAAACCAAACGGCGCACCGATGGCCACGACCCATTGGCCGACCTCGACGCTGTTGGCATCGCCGAGTTCGACCACGGGCAAATCCTTCGCGTCGATCTTGAGCACGGCGATGTCGGTCCGCGGATCGGTGCCGAGCACCTTGGCCTGGAACTCGCGACGATCGGTGAGCTTGACCGTGACCGTGTCGGCGTCGGCCACCACATGGGCATTGGTCAGGATCACGCCATCGGAACTGATCACGAAGCCCGAGCCTTCGCCACGCGTCAGCGAAGGCCGGCGCTGCTGCTGCGGCGGCGCGAATCCAAAGAAACGATAGAACGGATCACCGGGACCGAAGCCGGGAAAACCATCGTCGCCTTTCATCGACGTGCGCGTGGTTCCGGTCACGGAAATATTGACCACCGCCGGACCATAGCGGCGCACGAGCGCGGCGAAGTCGGGCAGCGGCATCGAAGGCGTTTGCGTGGCGCTCGCGTCGATCGACGCGGCGGCCTGGGCGGCCGTGCCCAGGCGGGGTTCGAAATGCACGCCGCCGACGAAGGCGACCACGGCGGTGGCCACGATCGCGAGCGGCATCGGGAAGCGATTCATGTCGGCACCTGTTGTTGGGGAAGAAGCGGGGGGCACTACGCACTGCGGGGGAAGGTGCCGCCGCTCCGGGAAGGAGCGGCGGCGGGCGTGGTCGCCGCCGTCAATCGGCGACACACCTGAGGGGCGATCAACCGGCTTTCTTCTTCGGGCACTTCACCTCCTTGCCGGCGGCGTCGTGGCACTTCTTGGCCTCGGGCTTGGTCGTGCCGGTGTCACCGGCCTGCGCGAGCACGGTGGCGCGCTGCTGCGGCGCGGCGGTGGCGGTCGGGGTGGCCTGGGTGGCGGCGAAGCTCGCGCCGGCGACCAACATGCCGGCGACCAGAGCAAAACGGCGAATGGCGATATTCATGGGCGAACTCCTGGCGGTGTGCATCACAATGCCCTTGCGGGCCCTCGCGCTCGGGGGGCGAGCGGTGATGCACAGCCTAGGCGCGCGCGCCTTGGCGGGAGCTTCGCGATCGATTAAGTCGGATTAATGCGTCGACGCCGACGCGGCGCCGCTTACTTGCGGTTGTACGCCGACAGATACAACTCGCCCACGGCCAGATCGACGAAGGAATAGCGCTGCAATTCCGGCGTGTAATCCACGCGCTCGTGCGTGCGCAGCGCCACGCGCCACGGCTCGAAGCCGAGTTCGCGCAACTCGCGCTCGAAGCGATCGACCGTGATCGGATTCAATTCGGTGAACCACTGCCAGTACTGCTCGGGCGTGGAGAACTCGCCGGCGCGATCGATGTAGTCGGGCGTGGCGGCGAGCACCATCTCGCGCAACTGCTCGCGCGAACGCTTGAGATGCACGTAGGGCTCGGCGCGCGCGAACGCGAATTCGCCGAGATGATTGCCGACATCGGAATAGAACAGGCCCGGGTGCACGAACAACAAGCCATCGGGACGCAGCACGCGACGAATTTCTCGCAGCGCGCGCTCATAACCGCCGACGATGTGCTCGAGCGAACCCCAACTCACCACCACGTCGAAGTGATTGTCGTCGAAGGGCAGGTCGTTGGCATCGGCGGGCATGAAGCGCAGGCCCTCGGGCATGGCCTCGCGCGGCAGATGCGCGGCGTCGAGAATCTCGGGCAGGCGCTCGTAGCCGCGAAACGGATCGACGCCGATGAACTCTTGCGGCTGCCAACGCAGGGCGATGCCGAGATCGGTGATGCCATCGCCGCAACCGACGTCGAGCACGCGCCCGGCGAGCAGCGGCGAATCGCCGAGGAAATAACTCGCCACCGTGCGCGCCGCGTGGTCGAAGTGCTTGTGAAACCAATCGCCCGCGCCGCGTCGCCACGACAACTGATCGATGGCCGTGGTCTTGCCACGCGCCTCGAGTTGCCACGTCAGGCGCGGCCCCGCGCTTTCGGCGCCGGTCGCGCTCAGTTCGATCACTTGCTCGTCGACCTTGATCGCGCGCGCGCGCTGCGTGTGCCACAGCGCGACGTGCGCGCGATACGTGCCTTCGGGCAAATCGAGTCGCGGCGCCAAGGCGTGACAGCTGTACAAGCCGCGCGGCAACCACGACGGATCCCAACCGTCCTCGCGCAATTGCCGGCGATAGACCAGCTCGCCATCGCTGGCGCGACGAATGTCGATCGATACATCGACATCGCAAGCCACGGCCGAGCGCACCGCGAAATCCACGCGCAACGCGAACGGTCCTTGCGGATCGGCGCCAAGCTTGACCAGGTGTTCCAGGGCGATTTCCACGCTCATGCGGGCGATGCATTCGAAGACGAAACCGCTATGCTAGCGGCCGCCGCGCCCGCCCGCACGCGGGCATCGATCGCAGGTGAACGATGGTGGACGCGTCGCGCTGGCGACTGGATGGACGAGTGGCGCTGATCACCGGCGCGAGCAAGGGCATTGGCCTGGCCACGGCGCGCGAACTCGCGAGCTTCGGCGCCGAGGTGCTGATGGTCGCGCGCGACGAGATCCAGCTCGAGCTCGCGCGCCAGGAATTGCTCGAGGAGTTTCCCGGTCGCCGCATCCTCGCCCTGGCCGCCGACGTGGCCGAGGCCGAGCAGCGCCTGGAAGTGCTCGACTGGATCAACGATCAGGGCGGACAGTTGCACGTGCTGGTCAACAACGCCGGCACCAATATCCGCAAAAAGACGCTCGACTACACCGAGGACGAGTATCGCGGCCTGATCGACACCAATGTCTTCTCGGCGTTCGAGATGTGTCGATTGGTGTATCCCCTGCTCGCGCGACACGCGCAGACGGCCATCGTCAATGTCGGTTCGGTGTCGGGCCTGACGCATGTGCGCACGGGTTCGCCCTATGGCATGTCCAAGGCCGCGCTCACGCAGTTGTCGCGCAATCTCGCGGTGGAATGGGCGGGCGAGGGCATTCGCGTCAACACGGTCGCGCCCTGGTACATCCGCACGGGCCGTTCGGCCACCGTGCTCGCCGACCCGGCTTACTTCGACGAAGTGATCGAGCGCACGCCCCTGGGCCGCATCGGCGAGCCCGAGGAAGTGGCGGCGGCGATCGCGTTTTTGTGCTTGCCGGCGTCGTCGTACATCACGGGCGAATGCATCGCGGTCGATGGCGGTTTTCTGCGTTACGGGTTCTGACATCGCGCCGCGTTGGCGCGAAGCGATGAATGTCTCGATTTCGATGAACTGGTGTTCGCTCGACGCGTTCGCGAAGCGAAGCGCATGACGAATTAGCTGCGTCCCGCGTAATTCGCGATCAATACCCGCAATACGTCTGCAACTGCGTGCGCAGCGTGCGTTCTTCCTGTTCGTAGCCCGGACGCTCGGCATCGAAGGCGAGCTTGCGCGCGTGCGTGGTCTCGCCCAGGCGTTGATACCACCAGGTGCACAGTTGGCGCTGACTCATCGGCGCGCAGCGATCGCGCACTTCCACGAACATGTCGGCGCGCGGCGCTGGCGCCACTTCGCCATTGCCGCGACGCGTGATGTCGCCGCGCTGATAGCGGCGCTCGGAAAGATTCATCGCGGCCAAGGGCACCATGCGCGATGGCGGATTGCCATTGGCGCTGACGTAGCGCTTGCCTTCGAAGGTCGAGCACAGGAACTGCTGCGGCAGCGGCGGCGCCATGGGCGCGATGGTTTCAGTCGGGGTGGTGGCCGCGCTCGACGTTGGCATCGCGGGCACGGGCGTGATCGACGACGGCGGCGGTGGCGGATCGATGCGCGGCGCCGGCAAGGTCTCGGCCGTGCCGCAAGGCTTGTCTTGATACGCGATCGCGCCGTCTTCGCCGCGACACTTGTGCACGCTCTGCGCGAGGCAGGGCGAGATCAGCGCGAGGCTCACGATCCACGCTAGATGGCGAAAAGCACCCATGCGCGCAGTGTATGCCGCGCGCTCGGCGACTGTGTGAACGCGCCGGCCTCAGCAGCCGACGGTGCGACGTTGGGCGACGCGACCGACCAACTCGCCCGCGCCTGCGTGCGTGGACAAGAACAAGGTCGGCAGCGACACGTTGTAGTGATCGCTCAGGTCGAGCAGAAAATCCAGGCGCCCATCGCGATCGAGATCGCCCGCCCACAGCAGCGAGGGATTGGCGTCATCGCCCACGGCCAGCAAGCCCTGCTCATCGCGCGAGCCGCTGAACTCGCCCAGGGTCTGCTGATGTTCGCCGCGCGAATAGCGAAGCGCGCAGCGCAGGCCCGCGCCGGCGCTGGCGTCGGGTTGGCAATCGAACTCGAGGCGGTTCTGCTCGGCGCTGCCCAGGAACATGCGCAGCGGCGCTTCGCGCGCCAGATCGCGCGGCTCGCCGACCACGGTGGTCACCGTGCCCGCGTGCAAGCCCTCGATGCCGCGCAGCAGAAACAGCGCCTGGCCATCGAGACCGGGCGTGCTCACGCGCCGGCCGCTGGTGCCCTTCTCGTCATCGCCGAAGATGGGATCGGGCACGGGATCGATGGCGACCGCGGTCTCGACCAGGCGATCCTCGCCTTCGCCCAGCAGCAGCGCCAGCCACGGGCCTGGCGTGGCGTCGGCCACTTCCTCGGCGTGATAGTCGCCGGGCAGGACCACGGCCGGCGCGCCCCACGCGGGCGCGCTCAACAAGAAACTCGCAAGAACGGCAAGGGCTTTCATGACGCCGCATCCTGCGCGCGCGCGCGGGCGTCGAGGCGGCGAAAAAGTGGCGAAATCATGGCGGCGCAAGCACTTACGCACCCAGCCCGGATCAGGCGTGTCGCCATGAGCCGGTTTCTCCCCGCTTATCGAGTCTGGATGCAGGACAGCTCGCCTCTTGGCGAGTCAGGTCGAGTTGCACGACCCTCTCATGCGCGTTCCCATGCGTGACCCGTCCGGGTCGCGGGATCGGATGGGGGAGCGGCAAACCGGCCATGCCCGCGCGCGGCCTGGCGCGTTCTTGCGAGGAAGTGTCATGAATCATTGGATGCGTGTGTTGCTTGTCGGCGTCTTGATGACGCCGGCCCTGACGTTTGCCCAGACGTCGTTTCCGCGGTGCACGGATACGCGGACCGTGGTCTGGCCCTCGGGTGGCAATGGCTGCCGCGAATCACTGCCCGAGGAACCGCCTCCACGGCCAGGCGACTCGTTCGCGATTTCCGCTCCAGCGTCCGAGGGCATGGACAGCCCCAGCGAAGCCCCGCCCGTCTGGCTCGATTTCGATCCCGCGCTGGTGCCGACGTTCGACGGCACGGTCGAGGTCGGGCTCGATTTGCGCACGGTACCAAGCGCGATCGACAGCGCCAGTAGCCAACGTCTACCGCCCCTGACCTTGCTCGAATACGCCTTGAAATCGGAGGATTTCTCCGGCGACCTCCACTTCGATGTGATCAGCGCGAAACTGAGCCAGACCATCTACGGCACGCGCTTGATGGTCGAACATCGTCGCAGTGATGATGCGGCATGGTCCGTGGTGAAGGGTCCGGGCGGCGGTCTGTTGGTGTCCAGCGCCGTCTTCTGGACCGCCGACACCAACTATTGGCCCAACACCGTGATGCTGAAGTTCGAACGCCGAACCGATCAACTCGTGCTGCGCATCAATGACCGGGAGGTCGTGGCCTTCCCACTGTTCATGCGTGACGCCACGCCGTATCGCCTGCGCCGCGGCTTGTTCGGTCGCGACCTGATCAGCACCGAGGATCGCGTGATCCTGGACTGGTTCCGCCCGGTGTTCTACCTCGCGTCCGGCTCGACCGATCGATGATGCCCGACGCGCGCCGCGCATCGGCCTCGGCTTCCCGCTAAGCTCGCGCCCCGGTTCGCGCGGCCGCCCTCGGGCGGTCGCGCCCGGACGCGCGCGCCAACCGCGTCGACTTCGACGCCCGGTCGCCGCGCCGCGCCCCACCCCATGCCTTGGAGCACACTCATGAATCCGTTCGTTCGAGCACTTTGCTGGCTCGTGTTGCTGGCGCCGGCCGTGGCCGGCGCGCAGACGTCGTTCCCGCGCTGCACCGAAACGCGCGATCCCATCGTGATTCTCGGCGGCAATGGCTGTCGCGAGAATCTGCCCGAACCGCCGCCGCCCACGCCGACACCGCCGCCGCCGCCCCCGGGCGAGGCCGCGTTCGTCGAGCCCGAAGCCACGCTCGCGCCGCCGATCTGGCGCGATTTCGATCCGAGCCAGGTCCCTGGTTGGAGCGAGCAACTGGTGGTCGGCCTCGATCTGCGCAATACGCCGAGCATCTATGGCGACAAGGTCGATCCGGGCAAGGAAGAGAGCTACACCTTCCTCGAGGTCGCCATTCGTTCCACCAGCGAAATCAGCCGCAGCGCCGACTACGATGTGCTGCGACTGCGCGCCGACAACAGCAACGGCCAGATCGGCATCGCGGTCGAGCACTGGCGCCGTCGGGGTTCGACCTGGTCGGTGCTCGATCAGGCCAAGGCCGACTTGGTCGACATCGGTGTTCGGCCGATGGAAGAGGGCCCGATCGTGCCGCACAGCGCGGTGCTGCAAGTCTGGACCGATAGCGCCGGCGTCCACGTCGACCTCAATGGCACGCCGATCCTGTCCAGCGTCTTGGCGTCGCCGAGCGCGCGCATCGTGCGCGTGCGTCGCGGCATCTTCGGACCCAACGCGATCACTGCCGGCGAGTCGATCGGGCTGGAGTGGATCGAGCCCAATTTCCGCGCGTTGTCGCCGCCGCCTGCCGACGGCTCGCGCGGCGAATGAAGGCCGATATCGTCAGGGTTTGACCGCGAGCGCCTCGCCGCAGCGCGCGAGGCGCTCGCTCTCGTTCGGGAACCGCGTCTTGTCGACTTGCGCCAGGGCTTGCTCGAACGTCGCGCGGCGCGCGTCATCGCGGTGCTTGCGCCAATCCACGCAGGCCAGTTCGGCGCGCACGCGCTGCAAGCGTCGCTCGGGGCGCGGTTGCTGCGCCTCGAATCGCGCGCGCGCGCGGTCGATCATCGCGCGCGCTTCGGCGAGATCGCCAAGATCGGACAACGCCGCGCCAAGTTCGAGCTCGAATGGGCCCAAATTCATCTCGGGCTTATTCGGATCATCGACAGACAATCTCACAGCCTCGCGCAGATGCGGCAGCGCCGCGGAAGCATCGCCGACGGCATAGAACTGGATGAGGCCCAGGTTGTACTCGGCCGATGCCACCGTCGCGCTCTTTTCGCCGAACAGCGCCTTGCGCATGTCCAAGGTGCGCCGAAAGATGTCCATGCAGGACTGCAACTGGCCCTGATCACAATGCACCGAGGCCACCATTTCGTGCGCGCGCAAGGTCTCGACATGTTGCTCGCTATAGACGCGGATGGCCAACGCCAGAGCCTGGTCGGCGATCGCGCGCGCGCGCTCGAACTGGTGGTGCTTGAGTTCGAGGTTCACCTGCTCGCGCATCACCTTCAGGCGCTGCGGATCGTTCTCGCCCTTGATGATCGACAGCCGCAGCGCCAGCACGCGGGCCTCGATGGCGCGCGATTCGTCACCGAGTCCAGCGATCGCGAGCACGGCCGACAATCCAATCATGGCGTCCAGCGTGCGGCTGTCGGCTTCGCCATAGGCGGCGGTTCGTAGATCGATTACCTCTCGCCACTGGTCACGTGCTTCCTCGATCCTTCCCAGCTTTTGCAGCGCGTGGGCGCGCAAGGCCAGCACCTGTTCGAGTGTCGGATTCTCGATGGCGTGGGCGCGCAGTTGCGCGGCCACTCGCTCGGCGCCCTCCAGGGACTCTTGATACCGCTCGAGCATGCCGGCGATACGCGCCAGTTGCAGCCGCGACTGGGCCAATTCCGGACTGGCCTCGCTCAAGTCCTGACGCAGCTCGGCGGCCTGCTTGGCCAGTCGCTCGGCGTCCTTGAAACGATTCATCGCAAAATGGATGTCGCTGATCGTCGACATCAGAGCGGCGCGCACGATCGGGTCCTCGGGCTTGCCCGCGACGATGCGCTGTTCGCCACGCCGTAGCAACTCGCTCGCGGTCAGGTCCACGCCTTGCGCGTTGCGGGGGTCGCGCTCCTTGAACGTCTCGGCGAGGAACTGCGCTGTGCTCTCGGCGCGCCCGCGCTGAAACTCCGCTTGCCGCTGCTGCTCGCGCGCGAGATCACGCTCCTGTTCGAGGCGACGCGCCTGCAGCGCGCTGATCACGGCCAGCGCGATCGCCATCGTCACGGTCAAGGTCGTCAGGCTCACGGCCAGCGCATTGCGCCGCAGGAACAGCGCGAGGCGATAGCCGCGATCGCGATGACGCAGGCCGATCGGACGATGCTCGAGCACGGCCTCGAGATCATCGGCCAGCCGTTGCGCGCCGGCATAGCGATGCGCGGGGTCCTTGCGCAGGCACTTGGCGACGATGGCGTCGAGATCGCCGCGCAAGGCGCGCGCCAGCGTCGATGACGACGTGATGCCGCGCGCGCGGGCTTGCGCATCGCCCGTCAAGCGCGCGGCCAATTCGCTCATGCGCGGCGCCGGCTGATCGACGATGCGCGCGATCACGTCGGCGTAAGGCAAGCCTTCCAGCGCGTAAGGCGGCACGCCGGCGAGTACGTTGAACATCAACACGCCGAGCGCGTAGACGTCGGTGGCCACGCCGGTGTCGCGACCCAGCACCTGCTCGGGCGCGGCCGTGGCCGGCGAAAAGAAGCGGCGCTCTTCCTGCGTGCGATCGGTGGCGACGCCGCGCGCGTCGTCGATTGGCTTGGCGATGCCGAAATCGAGCAGCTTGACCACGCCCTCGGGCGTCACCAGCACGTTCTCGGGCTTGATGTCGCGATGCACGAGCAATTGCCGATGCGCGTAGTCGACGGCCGCGCAGACGTCGATCAACAAGCGCAGCCGCGCGGGGAGACTTAGCGAGTTCTGATCGCAATACGTCGTCAACGGCACGCCGTCGACATATTCCATCGCGAAGTAGGGGCGACCATCCTCGAGCTCTCCCGCGTCGACCAGCCGCGCGATGTGGTTGTGTTCCAGCCCCGCCAGCGCGCGCCGCTCGCCGCGCAGGCGATGACGGAATTCGCTATCGAGCAAGGCCAGCGGCGGAATCTTCAGCGCGACGCGTTGCGCCGCGCCGTCGACCTCGCGCTCGGCCAGATACACGCGACCCATGCCGCCCGCGCCGATCTCGCGCACGATAGTGAAGGGTCCGACGCGGCGTCCCGGCGGTTCGCCTTCCTCGCGCGTCGCCGCGATCAAGGCCTGGTCGACGACGCGTCCCAGGCGATCGAGTCCGGTGTTGTCGTCGCCATGCGCGGCGAGCAATTGCAGCACCGCGCGCAGCAAGGCCGGATCGTCGGCGCAGACCTCGCGCAGCCTAGACTCGCGTTCGCTGGGTGCCAGCTCGATCACCTCGCCGAACAACTCGCTCGCCCGACGCCAACGTGCGGTATCCATGCCGTCCTCAGCTGGTCGGTGCTTCGCCCAATTGCGTCATTAGCCAGGCGCGGGCGAATTGCCACGAGCGCTTGATCGTGGCTGGCGACAATTGCTCGGTTTCGGCCACGTCCTCGACCGACAGGCCGCCGAAGAAGCGCAGCTCGGTCACGCGCGCGGCGCGCGCATCGATGCGTTCGAGTCGGGTCAGCAGGCGATCGAGATCGAGCACGTCGATGGCGTCGCCATCGGTGTCCTGCGGCGTGGCATTGGCGGCTTCGAGGGTCACGTGCACGACATCGCCCCCGCGCTTGAGCGCATGACGCTCACGCACCAAGTCCACGACCAGACGACGGATCACGTGCGCGGCGATGGCGAAGAAATGCGCGCGGTTCTGAAACTGACCGTCGCGCTGCTCGATCAAGCGAAAATACGCTTCGTGCGCGAGTTCGGTGGCGCTGAGCGTGAGCGCGCCCGAGGGCGACAGCCGCCGCTGCGCGATCGCGCGCAACTCGGGGTAGACGCGCGCGATCAAGCGCTCTTCGGCCCCGGTGTCGCCGTGTCGCCAGCTCTGCAGCAGGCGGGTGATGTCGCCGTCCGATTCGCTCATGCCCACGTCTAGCCCGCTCCCCTGGTCGGGCATCATACCCGAGGGCCGTTAGCGCTCCGTTGCGGCGTTTGCGCGCCGGGCCTGGCCGCGCCGCCGCCCGGTGGGCCCGGCGTCGTGAACAGGGACCGCGCCGGCCCCGCGCGAGTTCAGCGCGGACGTTCGGCGGCGCTGGGTAGATGACGCAGGCGCGCGTATTCGCCGCTGGCGAAGCGGCCGGGATCGGCCAGCCAGTCGAGGATCAGGTCGGTGGCGTCATTGCCCCAGAACAGGTCCTCGCCGATCGCGAGCGTGGGCACGCCGTAGACGCCGCGCGTCAGCGCTTCCTGCGTGTTGCGCTTGAGCGTGTCCTTGACCTCGGTCGTGGCGATGGCCGCCGCGACATCGGCGATGCCCAGGCGTGTCGCCACCGGCGCCAGCGCCTCGGGGCTGTCGCCCGCGCGGCCTTCGATCCACAGATGATCGAAGATCGCGTCGATCGCCGCTGTCGTCGCGCCCGCGGCCACGCACAAGCGCAGCGCGTGCAAGGGATTGAACGGATGTCCTGGCGGAAAACGCATCGGAATGCCGGCGCGTTCGGCCTGCCACTGCACCAGGCGATAGGTGAATTCGCGCTTGCCCGCGATTTCGGCCGGACCTTTTTGGCCATGTTGATTGAGCACGGCCGCGAACAGGATCGGCACCGGCGTGATCGCGACGCGCGCGCGCAGGCGCGAGAGCTGCCGCCATTGCAGGAAGGCGAACGGCGAGATCACGTCGAAGTACCAGCGCGCGTCGATCAAGGCACTCATGCGCACGCCTCAGGCCGCGAGCCGCGGTTGCTCGCGGCCTTCGGCGAAGAACGCGGCGATTTCGGCGATGACCTTGGGGCTGGCCAGCACTTGGCGATGACCGAAGCCTTGCGTCGCGATCAAGCGCGCGCCCGGCCAGGCTTCGCGCAGCGCGAGGGCTTCGTCGAAAGGCACGGCGGTATCGTCGGTGTCGTGCACGATCAGACCCGGCACGTCGAGTGGCGCGTCGCCGTGGCGCACGTCGAGTTGCTCGGCGCGCACGCCGGTGTAGCGATCGACCAAGCGGCGAAAGCGCCGATGCGCCGCGGCCGGCAAGCCGATGAAGCGCGCGAAGCGATCGAGCACGCGCGGCATCGCCGCCGGCGCGCCAATGGTCACGGCCTTGCGCACCGACAGCCCGCGTTCCATCGCCAGCAACAAGGCCGAGCCACCCATCGAGTGACCGATGGCGGCATCGATCTCGCGCAATTCGCTCGCGGCTTCGAGCAGGGCTTCGGCGAAGGCCAGCGGATGCGCTTCGCGACCCGGCGATTGGCCATGCGCGGGCGCATCGAGCGCGATCACTTGGCGACCTTGCGCGAGCAGGGGCGCGATGAAGGCCGCGAACTGCGTCGGACGACCTTCCCAGCCGTGCATCAGCAAGGTCACGGGGCCGTGGTCGCCCCAGCGCAGGCCCGACAGGCCGAAGCGAAAAGTGATGCGCTCGGCGCTGCGCAGCGCCGCTTCCTCCCAGCCGCGCGGCGGGCGCGGGTGCGGACGCATCAGCAGACGACGCGCGTGGCGCGCCACGACATCGGGCGCGATCGCGCCCAACAGGCGATTGAGCGTGCGCAAAGCGAAGAGACTGGACATGAGCAACTCCTGGCGCTTCAAGCGCCGCTCGCGCGACGGCGAATCCGTCGCGGGTGAAGGTCGTGATGAAAAGCCACGCGCCTCATCGAATCGCGCTCTTGGCGGCGGCGAGGATCTCGTCGGAAAACGGAGTCGCGCCGAACGCGCGCGCCATCGCGAAGGCGCCGACCATGGTCGCGATCGCGGCCAGGGCGTTACGGCGTTCCTCGGCATCGCGCGGGTCGGCGAGCACGCGCGCCCAGTCGTCGATGTGGCGCGCGATCAGTTCGGCGTAACGCGGGTCGGCGTGTTCGAGTTGGCCGAGCAAGGGCGGCAGGGGGCAACGGTCGATGGCGCCATCGCGATGCTTGCGCGACAGATAACCGCGCGCCGCGCGCTGACGTTTGGTGGCGCCATCGGCATCGCGCGGCAAGGTGTCGAGCCATTCGCGCATCTGATCGGCGAACAAGGCCTCGAGCGAAGCCAACAGCATCGCGTCCTTGTTGTCGAAGTGGGCGTAGAAGCCACCCACCGTGAGGCCCGCGCCGTGCATCACCGAAGCCACGGTGGCGCCCAGCAGGCCGTCCTTGCGAATGGCCTGCTCGGCCGATTCGAGGATGCGGCCGCGCGATTCGTGCTTTTGTTCCAGGCGTTGGTTCATGACGGGCATTTGGAAGTATGGCCGTCATATTACGCCTGTCATGTGAAAGGCCAATGGCGAAACCGGCCGTGATGCTGGCCGGTTTCGCCGCGTGACCTCGGGCCGCTCAGCGCCGCAGGTAGCGGTCGCGCAACTCGGTCTGGCGCGTGGTCGTGGGCATGGGCTTGCCCGCGATCCACACCTGATCGGCGAAGCTCGTCACTTCCAGCGGATCGCCGCTCCATAGCACCACGTCGGCGCGCAGCCCCGGCGCGATGCGACCCAGGCTGTCACTCTGACCGAACACGCGTGCGGGCGTGGCGGTGAGCGCGGCCAGCGCCGTGTCCCAATCCAGGCCATGCGCCACGGCATTGCCGGCAAGCTGGCGAATCTTGCGTGCGTTCTGCGTGTTGTCGCCGAACATCGCGAAGGCGATGGTCACGCCCGCGCGATGCAACAAGGCCGCGTTGTCGAGGCGCGCGCCGAGTTGATCGAAACTCGACGGCAAGGCCGCGAGCGCATCGATCATCACCGGCACCTTGGCCGCCGCGAGTTCATCGGCCACCATCCAGGCCTCGGCGCCGCCGACGATCACCGGTCGCATGCCGCTGCGCTTGGCGAAGGCCAGGACTTGTCGAATGTCGGCCGCGCGTTGCACGCCAAACGCGACGCGACCGCCCGCGAGATAGCGGTTCAAGGTGTCGCGACCCGCCGGCGTGAGCAGAGGATTGGCCGCCGTTTCGCCGGTCTTGGCTTCGCGCACGGCTTGATCGAGCAGCATGTATTGCGCCGCGCGACTGCCGCCGGTGAGCGCGCTGAGATCGCCGCCGAGTTCGATGAACAAGGTGCGCGAGTTCGGCAGCATCGCCTCGTAGCGACCATCGAGCGTCATCGCCGCGCCTTGGCCGGCGATGATGCTGCCACCGGGCATGGCGCCGGGCGCGAGCACGGTGAAGGTCAGGCCTTCGGCGCGATTGATCGCGATCGCGACCGAGTGCGGATTGAACGCCGGCACCAGATCGAACTCGGGACGCCATTGCGCGTCGGCCGGCGGTTGTTGCGCGCCAAAGGCGAGCGTCGCGTCGTTGGTCGTGGGCTCGAGCGAGACCTCTTGCACGCCCAGCGCGTTGAGGCCGGCGAACAGGCCCGGCGTCAGCGGCCGACCCTTGGCCTCGACGATCTCGGCGCCCGCGGGCGCGGTCAGTCGCGCGCCCAGCGCGCGGATCACGCCGCCTTCGATCAGCACGTCGGTGTGTTCACGCGCGCCGGCGCCATCGACCGCGTGCACGGTGGCGTCGCGAATCAACAGCGCATCGGCAGCGTGCGTGGTGGAAGTAACGGCCAGGGCCGCGAACAGCAAGCACGCGGTTTTCATGGCGACACCTCCGTGCCGGGCTGGCCAAGCAAGAAATCGGATCTCGGCTTGGCCGCGGGATGCGCGCGGTCGTAGGTCAGCACGCCATCAATGAACACTTGCTCGGCGAGCGCGTAGACGCTGAAAGGCTCGCGATTCCAAATCACCACGTCGGCCATCTTGCCGACTTCGATCGTGCCGGTCTGGGTCTCGATGCCCATGGCGCGCGCGGGATTGCGCGTGAGCCAAGTGATCGCGCGCTCGGGCGCGATATCGAGCCCCGCGCGTTGACCGCGCGCCATGGCCTTGGCCGCCTCTTGATTGAGGCGCTGCACGCCTTCGTCGGAATCCGAATGCACGATCGCGCAGCCCTTGGCCGGTCGATCGACCAGGGCGATGTTTTCGTAGATGCCGTCGTAGGCTTCCATCTTGAAGCCCCACCAATCGGCCCACAACGCGCCGCACACGCCGCGCTCGGCCAGCCGATCGGCGATCTTGTAAGCCTCGACGCCGTGATGAAAGGCCGCGATCTTGAATCCGAATTCATCGGCGAGATCGAGCATGATCGCCATCTCGTCGGCGCGATAGCAGTGAATGTGCACCAGCACCTCGCCACGCATCGCGGCGGCGAGTGTTTCCAGGCGCAGATCGCGCTTGGGTTCGGCCGGCGGATCGCCCTTGTCCTTGCCGCGCTTGGCTTGCCACGCGGCGAGTTCGCGCGCGTATTTGTCGCGCTGACGCAGGTAGTCCTGCGCGTCGGCGAAGGCTTGTCGATATCCGGCGACATTGCCCATGCGCGTCATCGGCGCGCGATTTTGCGAACCGTAAACGCGTTTGGGATTTTCGCCGCAAGCCATCTTCAGGCCTTGCGGCGCGCCGGGAAACTTCATGTCCTGATAAGTGATCGCGGGCACGTTCTTCACGGTCACGCCGCGACCGCCGATGAGATTGCCCGAGCCGGGCAGGATCTGCAGCGTGGTCACGCCGCCTTCGAGCGCGGTCTCGAAGCCCGGATCCTGCGGCCAGATCGCGTGTTCGGCCCAGGCTTGCGCGGTGACCGGATCGACCATTTCGTTGCCGTCCTGATGCGCGCTCACGCCAGGGCTGGCGTAAACGCCCAGGTGCGAGTGGATGTCGATCAGGCCCGGCGTCAGCCAGCGACCGCGCGCGTCGACTTCGCGATCGGCGGCATCATCGAGACCCTGGCCGAGCTTGGCGATGCGGCCCTGCTCGATCAGCACGTCGGTGTTGTCCAGGCGCGTGCCCGTGCCGGTGAGCACGGTCGCGCCGCGAATCATCACGCGTCCCGAATCGGCGGCGTGATACGTCGAAGGAAAGGGCGGATTCTCCGCGGCCAGGGCCGCGGCGCACATCAGCCATGAAACTGAACCCAGCACGTGACGGAGTCGCACGATTGACCTCGCAGAATAAAGACATTGTCGCGAACGTGAACGAATTTCTAACTCGCGTTCACCTTGCCGGTTTTCCGACATGAGTGCCAGTGCTCAGATTCGCGATCCGACCGGCCATGACCGACCCGCGATCGATTTCTCCACCGTGGCGGCTTCCGATACCATGGACGCGTCTGTAGGTCACCAGAAGTCCCTCATGCGCTCCACTTCGATTCGCGCGGCGACGCGCAAGCTCCTGGCTTCGCTGTTGCTGCTCGCGGCCGCGGGCGCCGCGAGCGCGCAACCGGCGAACGATAACTTCGCCGCCGCCACGCCGATCTCGTCGCTGCCGTTCAACGACACCATCGCCACCATCGCCCAGGCCACGAGCGAGCCGGGCGATCCGCTGCTCGAATGCAAGATCGGCGCGGTCAGCGCCGGCACGCAAAGCGTGTGGTATCGCTATACCACGAGCGCGACGCCGGCTTACGTGAATCTCGACACGCGCGCGGCGGACTACGACACCATCCTCGGCGTGTTCTCGGGTTCGGCCGGCGCGCTTCGCCTGGTCGCGTGCAATGACGACGCGCGCGCCGCGCCATTCGGCTCGGCGCTGTTCGGCGTGCGCCTGGAACCGTCGACCACGTACTACATCGTGGTCGCGCGCAATTCCATTCAAGCCGGCACCGCGACCTTGCAATTGAGCGTGAGCGCGGCGCCGCAGTACGTGGTCGATCGTCTCGACGATCCCACGCCCGACGGTTGCGCCGCCAACGGCTGCTCGCTGCGCGAAGCGATCGATGCCGCCAATGCCGCGCCCGGCGCGGTGCTTTTGCCCGCGGGCGCCTTCGTGCTCACGCGCGCCGGCGGCGGCGAGGATCTCAACGCCACCGGCGATCTCGATGTGCGCGCAGGCATGGGCATTTATGGCGCGGGCACGGATGTGGGCACCGGCAGCGTCATCACCAATACCTTCGCCACGCCCGATCGCGCGCTGCATGTCGATCCGCAGCGCACGGGGCGCATGAGCGTGATCGTGTCCGGCATGCGCTTCAACAGCGCCGGTGGCGCGAGCTTCGGTAGCGATGGCGGCGCGGCCCTGCTCGACGGCGCCTCGACCACGTTCTACGGCGCGTTCACGGTGCTCGATCGCGTGGTGATCAATGGCGCCAGCACCAGCACGGTCGGTGGCGCGATCGCGGCGCGCTCGCGTTTGTTGCTGCGCGATTCGACCTTGTCGTCGAATTCCGCCGGCACCGGCGGTGGTTTGTACGTGGTCGGCGACACTTTGAGCCTGACCGCGATCGAAGGCAGCACGCTCAACGGCAATCTCGCCACCAGCGACACCGCGGGCGGCGGCGCCATCGCGTCGCAGAGTCCGGTGTGGCTGGCCAATTCGACGATCAGCGGCAACAGCGCCAATGGTTCGGGCGGTGGCTGGCTGATGCTCACGCCGCCGACCTTGCTGCCCTTGGAGCAAGCCACGGCCGCGATCGCGCGTGGTCTCGACCTCGACGCGCCCAACGCCATTACCGCGCTTCAGGACGGCGGCAACGCGCGCAATGTCACCGTGGCCGGCAATCGTTCGGACGCCAACGCCAATGGCGTCGGCGACGGCGGTGGCCTGGCGATCAACGACAACGCCAAGCTGCAGCTGCGCAACAGCGTCATCGCCGACAACCTTGACAACAATGCCGGCGGCACCACGCCCGATTGCGCCGCAGCCACGCTGGCGCAGGGCAATTCGGATTTCAATCACGTCGAGGGCGTGGGCACTTGCGCCTTCTTCGTGGGCCTCAATGACGTGACCGGCACCGATCCGATGCTGGCGGTCACGCTCGCCAACAACGGCGGCGTCACGCGCACGCATCTGCCGCTGGCGGGCAGTCCGCTGATCGACGCGGGCGATCCCGCCGGTTGCGTCGACATCGGTGGTCTGGCCTTCACCACCGATCAGCGCGACGCGCCCTTTCTGCGCGTCAGCGGCACGGCCTGCGACAAGGGCGCGGTCGAGATCCAGCCGCAGCCGGCGATTCCGCCGAGCGCGCCGGATCTGGCTTCGGCCAGCGACTCGGGCGCGTCGAACACCGACAACATCACCAACATCACCCAGCCGACCTTCCTCGGCTCGTGCTCGACCGGCGACACGATCGAGATCCTGATCAACAACGTCGCGGTCTCGCCCTCGGTGACCTGCACCGCCGGCGTGTACACGATCACGCTCGATTCGCCGCTGGCCGAGGGCAATAACATCGAAGTGCGCGCGCGCTCCACGCTCGGCACCAGCACCGCGCTGTCGGGCATCCTGCCGCTGACCGTGGACACGACCACGCCGGTCAGCGCCATCGTGTCGGGCCCCAGCGGTCCGGTCAGCGCGACCAGCGCGACCTTCGTGTTCACCGTCAGCGAGACGGCGGCGAGTGAGTGTCGTCTCGACGCCGGCACCTTCCAACCATGCTCGAGCCCGGTCACTTACACGGGTCTGCAACTGGGTGGCCACACCTTCGCGTTGCGCTCGACCGACGCGGCCGGCAATGTCGAGGTCGTGCCGCAGACGCGCACCTGGATCATTCGTCTGGGTCAGACCATCACCTTCGCCGCGATCACCGACAAGCTCGAGAACGACGTGCCCTTTGGCGTCACCGCCAGCAGCTCGTCGAGCCTGCCGGTGAGCTTCACCTCGCTCACGCCGACCGTGTGCACCGTCACCACGCCGTCGCCGGGCACCGTGACCCTGGTGACCGTGGGCACGTGCACGATCCGCGCGTCGCAGCCTGGCGATGGTACGTTCGCGCCCGCGCCCGATGTCGATCGCAGCTTCGCCGTGCGGCCGCTGTCGCCGGGCGCGCCGGATCTGGCCGCGATCAGCGATTCGGGCGCGCTCGACACCGACAACATCACCAATGCCGCCTCGCTGCAGTTCGACGGCGCGTGCATCGACGGCGACACGATCGAGTTGCTGGTCAACACCGTGGTCAATGGCGCCAGCGTCACCTGCGCGAGCTCGGCCTATCAGTTCACCCGCGCGCTCGCCGAGGGCACGCTGGCCGTGAGCGTGCGCGCCACGCGCAATGGCGTGGCGAGCGCGCCGACCGCGACGCTCACGGTCGTGGTCGATCGCACCGCGCCGGCCGCCCCGGCGGTCACGGGCCCCAATGCGTCGGCGGGCACCACGGTCAATGTCTTCGGCACGGGCGAGAACGGCGCGCGCGTTTTGGTCAGCGCCAATGCCAGCGCGTTTTGTCTGAGCGGGCCGGTCGCGGCGGGCGCGTGGTCGTGCTCGGGCACCTTCGGCACCAACGGACTCAGCGTGGTCAACGCGACCCAGACCGACATCGCGGGCAACACCAGCGCGGTCTCGGCCGACTTCACCATCGACGTGGGCGCGGGCCTGTTCGCCGACGGGTTCGAATGAGCCCATGCGCGGTCGGCGCCACGCGTCGACCGCGCGAGCGGGGGCTTGGAAGCCATGGCCCTTTGCTCAAACCCGCGTTAGCGGGCATCCTTGCCGGTCAAGATCAACACGCACGATCCCTGGGATCGACGCGCGGCCGGGCGCGGCCGGCCGTCGCCCCGCGGGCGAGGGCGCAGGACATGGGGTCCGGCGCAGGCCCGCGCGGGAAGCACCGCGCATGGGAGAAGTCATGAAAGAAAAACAAGAAATCGTCAGTAACTGGCTGCCGCGCTACACCGGCACGCCGCTGGAGGCGTTCGGCGAGCACATCCTGCTGACCAACTTCGGTCACTACATCGGCGAGTTCGCGCGCATCACCGGCGCCGAAGTCCGCGGCTCGGATCGGCCCATGCCCAATGCCACGGCCGATGGCATCACCATGATCAACTTCGGCATGGGCAGCGCCAACGCGGCCACGATCATGGACCTGCTCTCGGCGATTCAGCCGCGCGCGGCCTTGTTCCTGGGCAAGTGCGGTGGCTTGAAGCGCAAGAATCAGCTCGGCGATCTGGTGCTGCCAATCGCGGCGATTCGCGGCGAAGGCACCTCCGACGACTATCTGCTGCCCGAAGTGCCGGCGCTGCCGGCGTTCCAGTTGCAGCGCGCGGTCTCGACCATGATCCGCGACCTCGGTCACGACTACTGGACCGGCACGGTTTACACGACCAATCGCCGCGTCTGGGAACACGACGAGACCTTCAAGGAATATCTGCGCAAGACGCGCTCGATGGCCATCGACATGGAGACCGCGACGATCTTCGCCGCCGGTTTCGCCAACGAGATTCCGGCCGGCGCGCTGCTGCTGGTGAGCGATCAGCCGATGATTCCCGAAGGCGTCAAGACCGAGTTGTCGGATCGTAAGATCACCGAGAACTTCGTCGACCGTCACATCAATATCGGAATCGAGGCCTTGCGCCTGATCCGTCGTCACGGCAAGAGCGTCAAGCACCTGCGCTTCGAGGAATGAACACGTGGCGCCCGTGCGATGCGCGGGCGCTTCACCACATGAACTGCAGGAAGATCACCGACGGCGGCTGCGAGGCATCGGCGCCGAACTGCACGCGACAGGTGAACGCTTGCTGGGTTTGCGAGGGCAGGCCCTGATCGAAGGTGATGGTGGCGGCGATCTCGCCGATGCCATTGTCCTGCGCCTTGTAGTTGGCGCGCATCTCGTCGTGATCGAGCGAGTAGACGCGGCCACCGGTCTTGCCACTGATTTCCTTGACGCAGGCATCCACGGCCAGATCGGCCGAAGTGCCGGCGCAACCGGCCAGGACGCAAGCGCCAATGGCCAGGAAGATCCTCTTGCCCGTGTTCACGTGATCGCCTCCTCGGTCGCGCGCGGCGGGCCGCGCGCTTTCACCGGTGCCCCTGTGCACGGGCCAAAATCTAGTGCCTTTGCCCGTGCCTGTCACGGTCGCGCGCGACATGCGCGCGAATAGCCAACATCAGTAACGCGGAATACGGGAATCGATCTCGAGCGACCACGCGTCGATGCCGCCTTCGACGTTGTAGACCTCGGTGAAGCCCAGGCCGCGGAAATGTTCCGCCGCGCTGCGACTGGAATTGCCGTGGTGACACAGGAATGCCATCGGCGTGTCCTTGGGCAAGGCCTGCAATTGCGCGACGCTGTCTTCGTCGAGCGTCTGCGCCGGCGCGAATGGCGCGAGCGCGCGATCGGCCGCCGGACGCACGTCGATCACGCGCACCTTGCCGGCGCCCAGCGCGTCGCGCAGTTCGCTCACGCTCATGCGGCGCACGGCCGGCGGCGCGTTGGGATTGCGCAAGGTCAGCCCCGCGCCTTGCATGGTTTCGACCCAATCGATTTCCAGACCGCGCGCGCGCTGCGCGCTGGCCAGATCCATGTGCACCACGATGCCGTTGGATTCGGCGGTGATCTCATGGCCTTCGGCGGGCTTGAGGAGAAACTGTGCGCGAAAGCGTTCGTCGATCGACAGATGCAGCGCGTCGTCGCCGGCCTCGCCCATGCCATCGCGAATCGCCTCGGCCGCGCGATCGGTGATGCGGATCTGCGGTGGTGTGCGATCGGGCGCGGTCACGCCCAGCGCCTGATGCAGCTCGCCGGAGTTGAGCATGGCCTGGATGATGTCGCTGCCACCGACCAGTTCGCCGCCGATGTAGAGCTGCGGAATCGTCGGCCAATTGCCGTAGAGCTTGATGCCGTTACGGATCTCGTCGTCGGCCAGCACATCGACGCTGACGTAATCGTCGAGCAGGCTGTTGAGCGCGCCGGCCGCCGCCGCCGAGAAGCCGCACCGCGGCGCGTGTCGCGTGCCCTTCATGAACAGCACGACAGGGTGACCGCGCACCAGGGCGTCGATGCGGGCATGCAGGGCGGGATCGAGGGTCATGACAGTTCCGTCGCTGGGAAAACCGCGAGTTTAGGTGATGGCGGGTGCACGGCTCATCAAGCGCGCGGGTCGGTTTTTTGGCCATGGGTTTTCGGGAAAAACGCGCGGCGGCGCTTCCGCGCACGCGTCCGGCCGGCTACTCTACCCGGTTGTTGCCATGCAGCATGCAGGATTTCCCATGCGCAAGTCCGTTTTGACGGCCGCGATCGTCGCCGCCCTGCCGTTCGCCACCGCCCACGCCCAGGCTTCGTCCGAGCCCGTCGGCGGTCCCGAAACCACGCCGCGCGCGACCGTGCCCTTGAGCTATGTCGGCACCGACACGCGCTTGTCGCTGGGCATCGATGACGACGCCAACATCCTCGGCGAATTGCTGCGCGTGTTCGGCAATGACGGCGATTCCGCGTGGCTGGCCGAAGGCTGGCTCGGTCAGGGCGGCGCCGGCGGCGTCAAGCTCGACTACCACTGGCTGTGGGGCGGTAAAACGCGTCAGGACAGCATCGATCGTCCCGACTCGGTGACCGTGGCCAAGGCCTTCGCCGCCATCGACCAGAACGTGTTCGACGATCGCAAGGCCACGCTCGGCATCGGCTTCGAACGCGAACGCTGGCAGCTCGACACCTATGTCAGCGCCGCGCTTACCGGCAAGCGCCTGGCCGATACCTTCAGCAGCAGCGAGACCTCGGTGCTCACCGGCACCGACAACGGTCGGCCGTATCGACAGGAACAAACCGTCACCACGATCACCGATTGGTTCGAGCATCCGTATGACTGGGGCGTCGGCGCGCGCGCTGGTCGGTTTTTCGAGCCTGCCTTGACGCGACTGCGTGGCGGCCTCGACTACGAGCGCGGTGATTTCGACAGCACGCAGCTCACCGCTTCGCTGGGTCTCGACAAATACTTCCGCAACAGCGGTCACAGCTTGAGCGTCGAACTCGAGCACTACGAGCGCGACGGTCAGGATGGCGCCAACGATGACTCCGACACGCGCGCCTGGTTGCTGTGGCGCTACGAAATCGGCGAGAGCTTCCGACCCACGCAGATGACGCGCGCGGTACAGGTCACGCGCGAAGCGCCGGCGCCAACGCCCGCCGAGCCCGTGGTCATGCGCAACGAAGCGCGCATCGAGACCGACGCCATGTTCGCGCTCGATCGCGCCGAGCTCAGCCCCGAGGCGCGCGCCGAACTTGAGCAGTTGATCGCCACGATCAAGAGCGATCGTCGCGTCAGTCGCGTGTCGGTGATCGGTCATACCTGCGATCTCGGCAGCGAGGCCTACAACCAGAAATTGTCCGAGCGTCGCGCGCAAGCCGTGCGCGATCTGTTCGAGAAGGCCGGTATCGATGTCGCCGAGCTCGACGTGTCTGGCGAGGGCGAGATCGGTCCGAAATTCCCCAACGATTCCGAGTCCAATCGGCGCAAGAATCGTCGTGTCGACGTGAGCTTCCTCACGGTCGAGACCACGACCACCACGCCCGAGCCCGTCGCCACGCCCGAGCCCACGATCGAATGGGTGCGCGAGCCCGTGGCCGCGCCGGCGCCGTGGATCGAACGCGCGCTGCGCAACCCCGCCGAGCACAAGCGCACGGTCGATGTGTATCGCTTCGCGCGCACGCGTCAGGAAACCACGCTGGGTCCGCGCGAGTTCTTGAATCGCGGGCCGATCGCGGTCAACGACACCCTGACTCTGGCGCGCGATGCCGCGGCCACGCCGGTGGCGGTGCTGGCCAATGATTCCGATCCCGATGGCGACGCGCTGACCATCACCACCGTGGGCACGCCGGCCAATGGCACGGCGAGCATCGCTGGAACCGCGGTCAATTACACGCCGCGCGCGGGCTTTGTCGGCACCGACAGCTTCACCTATTCGATCAGCGATGGTCGTGGCGGCACGGCCCAGGCGACGGTGACGGTCACGGTATCCGCGCCGCCGCCGCCGGCCAATCGCCCGCCGGTCGCGCTCGATGACAGCTACGAGATGATCTACAACGACTACATCATTCTCGAGCCGATGGTGAACGACTCCGATCCCGACGGCGATCCGATTCAGATCGTCGCGGTGAGCACGCCCACCAATGGCACGGTGCGCATCAATGGTGGCGTGAACATTCTGTACATCCCGACCTGGCGCTGGTGGGGTCAGGAGCATTTCACCTACACGATCCGCGACAGCCACGGCAACGAGGCCACGGCCACGATCCGCATTCGCGTCATCGATGATTGATGAGGTGATGGCGCGCGGCGAACACCGCGCGCCGCGCGACTAGCGCGACAGACGCTCGCGCGCCACCGGGGCCACGGCCTGCGCCCACAGCGCGTATTGCCGACCCGAAGGATGCAGGCCGTCATCGGCGAGATACGCCGGCTCGTGACCCGGTCGCCGCGAGATCGCCGTCACGTCGACCCAGGCCGCGCCCGCGCGCGTCGCTTCCTCGCGATTGATGCGGTTGAAGGTGTCGAGCTCGCGCGCGATCACCGTCACGTCGCGGCCGCTCTTCGCCGCGAAAGGCGTCACGCCCCAATCGGGAATCGACACCACGATCACGCGCTCGGGGCGCTCGCCCGCGAAGCCGATCGCGCGACGCAACAAGGCCACGAATTGCTGGCGATATTCCTCGGCATCGCGACCGCGATACTGATTGTTGACGCCGATCAGCAGCGTCACCAGGGCATAGGGCCCGCGCGGCGCGGCGTCGTCGATGGCGACGTTCAACTCGTCCGTGGTCCAGCCGGTGCGCGCGATGATCTGCGGTTCGTCGATGGCGAGACCATCGGCGCGCAGCAGCCGCGTCAATTGCACGGGCCATCGTTCCGAGGCCGGCACCGACTCGCCGATGGTGTAGGAATCACCCAGCGCCAGATAGCGCGCGGGGCCGTCCTCGGCATGCGCCCGCGTGGCGATCGAGACCATCGCCGCGAGCGTCAGCCTAAGCCACATGCCGATGGGGATCGCCGCGCTCGGCCCAGCGCGCGAGCGCGCGGTCGACGCGCTGGAACACTTCGCGCGTCAACGCCGGTTCCGGCAACAAAGTCGTGCGGAAGTGATTGCGATACGGCACGTTGAAGCTCGAGCCCGGCACCAGCAGCACGTGCTCGTGATCGAGCAGATCCAACGCGAAGCGATGATCGTCGAACTCGGGCACGCGCTCGGTGTTGACGCCGGGGAAGGCGTACATCGCGCCCATCGGCGTGGCCAGCGACAGATAGCGACTTTGCTTGACCACGTCGATCACGGCGCGGCGCGTTTCGAACAAGCGGCCGCCCGGCTGCAACAGCGGCGTCAGCGTGTCGGGTCCGGTCAGCGCCGGCACGATGGCCCATTGCGCGGTGACGTTGCTGCACAGGCGCAGGGCCGACAACAAAGTCAGCGCGTGCAGATACGACCCGGCCGTCTCGACCGCGCCACTGACGCTCAACCAGCCCACGCGATAGCCGCAGGCGCGATGAATCTTTGAAAGTCCCCCGAACGACAGACACAGCGTGTCCGCGCCGAGCGACGCCATGGGCACGAACTCGGCGCCCTCGTACAGCATGTGGTCGTAGATCTCGTCGACCATCAGCACCAGGCGATGACGCGCGGCGATTTCGGCCAAGCGCGCGAGCAGGGCGCGCGGATACACCGCGCCCGTGGGATTGTTCGGATTGATCACCACCAGGGCGCGCGTGCGCGGCGTGATCAGGGCCTCGACCTCGTCGGGATCGGGCAGGAAGGCGCTATGCGCGTGACACGGATAGTGCACGGCGCGACCGCCGTTCAAGATCACGCTCGCGGTCCACAGCGGATAATCGGGCGAGGGCACCAGCACTTCATCACCCGGCGCCAGCAGGCCGCGCAGCGAGATGTCGATCAATTCGCTCACGCCGTTACCGACGAAGGTCGATTCCACCGAAACATTCGGCGCGCCGCGGCCACGCTGTTGCGCCACGATCGCGGCGCGCGCTTCGAGCAAACCTTGCTCTTGGCAATATGGTTCGCTGCGCGACAGATTGGCGGCGATCGCCTCGCGCAGATGCGCGGGCGTGGCGAAGCCGAAGGCGCCAGGATTGCCGATGTTCAGGCGAATGATGGTGTGACCTTGCGCTTCCAATTCGCGCGCGTGATGCGCCAATTCGCCGCGGATCTCGTAACGCACGTCATTCAAGCGCGGGCTGGCGGTGATGTTTCGCGTGGCCATGGTCGGGAACTGTCGCCGGACTAATGGGTCGATGCTAGCCGATCGCGCGGCCCACGCACCAACCGCGCGCCTTTGCCCGCGAAACGTCATGAGCGCGACGCGGGTCCGCCAGGGCGATGTCGCACGGCGATGTAACCCTTCCGTTAGTCACTGCATCTAACGGCACGCGAGCAACGAGACCGCGTGGTCCAGGCTATGCACGCCGAAAACCCCGATCGATGTCGGCCGTGACTGAAGACACCCCGGACTTCCGGCACATCGACCGAATCTGAGCTGGTGTTATAGTGACCTACAACACCAAAGGAGAAAGCCATGAATGCCATGGAAAAAGCAATCTATTCAGCCCTTTACGACGTGCTGGCCGCTGCCTGGCACCAAGTCGAGACCGAGGACCAGGCCCCGCAGCAGGCCGCGAACGACACGCACGAGTCGGAAATCCGCAAGGCAGCCTGAACATGCGCCAGATCTTTATCCGTGCCGCGTTCGCCGCCGCGATGGCGTCGGCGATCGCCGTGACCGCCGGTTGCGGCGCCGAGGCCGCCTCCGCCGACGCCAAGAGCGCGCAGGCCAAGGCCGACGAGACGCCCGCCGTGCCCGTGGAAGTGGGCGCGGTCAAGACCGGCACGCTCGACCCGCAGTACGCCAGCACGGCCAATATCGAGGCCCTGCGCGAAGCCAAGATCGTCGCCGAAGTGCCGGGCGAGATCATCCAGATCCTGGTCGAGGAAGGCGATCACGTCGCCGCGGGCCAAGTGCTCGCGCGCATCGACGCCAGCCGCGCCGAATTGCAGTGGAAGCAGGACCAGAGCCTCGTCGCGCGCATGGACAACGACACGCGCCGCAACGAATCCCTGATCGCGCGTCACATGATCAGCCGCGACGCGTACGATCGCGCGCGCTTCGATCGCGAAACGCAGGTGGCCGCGGCCAATCTGTCGCGCCTGTCGGTCACCAAGGCCGTGATCCGCGCGCCGTACGCGGGCGTGATCACGCGTCGTCAGATCAAGCAGGGTCAGTGGCTGGAAACCAATGCCGTGGCCTTCGAGATCGCCGATTTCACCGCGCTGCGCGCGCGTTTCGATGTGCCCGAGCGCGCCGCGCGCCTGATTCAACCGGGTCAGCCGGTGCGCTTCAGCGCCGATGCCCTGGCCGGTCGCGAGTTCACCGCCACGATCGAGCGCGTCAGCCCCGTGGTCGACCGCGCCACCGGCACCGTCGCGGCGACCGTGAGCATGGACAATGCCGAAGGCGTGTTGCGTCCGGGCCTGTTCGTGCGCTTGGCCGTGACCTATGACCACATCGACGACGCCGTGCTGATGCCCAAGCACGCCGTGGTCAGCGATGCCGGCATGACGCACGTGTTCGTGGTGCAAGGCGACAAGGTCGCGCGCCGCGAAGTGCGACTGGGTCTGGAATCGGGCGAGCACGTGCAAGTGCTGGCCGGTGTCGATTCCGGTAGTCAGGTCGTGACCGTGGGTCAGCAGGGCTTGAAGGACGGTGATCGCATCGCCGTGGTCAACGCGGGCGCCGCGGCCAACGCCACCGCGTCGCTGTAAGTCATTCGAAGTAAACCCCCCTCGACGGCGGAGCGTTCGCGCTCCGCCGTTGTCATTTCAGGCGTTCGTTCGCGCGCGATGCTTCAAGCCTTGGCGCGCAGCCGCGCCCACAGGCACGCCGCGGTCGCGATCGCCGTGACCAGTTCCACCGTCGCCGCGAAACGCAGGAAGGTCGTGTCCGCGCCCGACAGCAACATCGCCACCACGCGCGTGACGCCGATGCCGCCGAAGATCGCGAGATTGAGCCACAGCGCTTCCGTGCGTCGCGCGGGATTGATCGTCCAGGCGATCAGCAACAGGCCCACGGCCACTTCCAGTCCGCCGTAGAACGCGCGCAATTCCGTCGCGGCCAGCGCGCCCTCGAGCTGGATGCCGGTCGACCCCAGGGTCTTGAGCGGGTCGATCAGAAAGGCCACGCCGAACCCCACCAATTGCAGGCCCGACAGCCACAGGACGATCACGGTGACGATTGGCATGAGGTTCTCCTGGCGAAACCGCACTATAGGCGCCCGGATGTGCAGGCGGCATCTAGGGCGGCGCCGCGCGGGCGCTGCTAGACTGCGCCGCCATGACGTTCCCGTGCCCGCCCCGTGATTGATGTCGACGCGCTCGCGCGCATCGGCTGGCGGGCGTCGTTCGCCGCCCAGCTGGGCGAGCTGACGTCGGAACAGCGCGTGGCGCGCGTGGTCGAGCAGCATCGCAGCGGCTATGTCGCGCACGATGGTCATGCCGCCTTCGCCGTGCAGGCGCCGGCGGCGATGATCCGCGCCGGCATCGACACCGCATTGCGCCCGGCCGTGGGCGATTGGGTCGTGCTCGATCCCGGCAAACCGCCGATGATCGCGCGCCTGCTCGAACGCGCCACCGCGCTCAAGCGCGCCGCCGCTGGCGAACGCTTCTCGCATCAGTTCATCGCCACCAATGTCGACACCGTGCTGGTCGTGTGCGGGCTCGATGGCGATTTCAACTTGCGACGCCTCGAACGCTATCTCGTGATGATTCACGGCAGCGGCGCCATGCCGGTGGTCGTGCTGACCAAGGCCGATGTCTGCGCCGATGCCCAGGCGCGTGTCGACGAAGTGCAGCAGCTGCTCGGCGCCGAAGGCGTGGCCTTGGCCGTGAATGCGCGCGAAGCCAGCGCCGCCGAAGCGCTGGCGCCGTATTTGAAACCGGGCGACAGCGCGGTGCTGGTTGGCTCTTCCGGCGCGGGCAAGTCGACACTGACCAATCGCCTGCTCGGCATCGAACGCCAGCGCACGGGCGAGGTGCGCGATCACGATTCGCGCGGCCGTCACACCACCACGCATCGCAGCCTGATCGCGCTGCCCAGTGGCGCTTGCCTGATCGACACGCCGGGCATGCGCGAGCTGAAGTTCTCCGGCGAGGAAGTGATCGACGCCGGCCAGTTCGCCGACATCGACGCGCTCGCCAGCGAATGCCGCTTCCGCGATTGCGCGCACCGCAACGAACCCGGCTGTCGCGTGCGCGCGGCGGTGGCCTCGGGCGAACTCGATGGCGAACGTCTGGCGCACTACTTCAAGCTCGCCGGCGAAATCGCCAGCGCGCGCGGCAACATCCAAGCCCAGCAAAAGCGCAAGGCCGACCACAAGGTCGCCGACAAGGCCCTGGGCAAGCGCCTGACCGAGAAATACGGTTCGCGCGGCACCTGAGCCCGCGTCGCGCTTGACGGCGCGCGCGGCAGTGGCGACAGTCGCGATCACCCCGGTCACGCGCGCGCCATGAACGACGCCGAACGCCACACGCTCGAAGAACTCGCCGCGCTCGATCGCCGCCTCGTCAGCGCCGCGCGCGAGGTCAAACTGTTGTCGGCGGTGTCGTGGCCGGCCAAGGCGCAGAGCAAGTTCCTCGACCGCTGGCGCAAGGGCCGCGTGAGCCTGCCCGAAGTCGAGTATCCGCGCTTTGATTTCGACGGCACGCGCGATGAACTCGATGCCCTGCAATCGGCCGCGCGCGGCTACGGCGATCATCCCGTGGCCGACTACATCTGGCGCACGGCGCAATCGCTGCGCGTGGCCACGCAATTGCTCGATGCCTTGGGCACGGCCGATGTCACCGAGCATTCGATCCGCTTGTTCGGCAAGCCCGGCGACATGCTGCCCGGCGCCGATCTGCACAACATCGACGCGGCGCGACATTTCATCTCACTCGCCGATGAACTCTCGCACGAACTCGCCTCGCAAGAGGCCGACTATTGCCTGTCGGCCGAAGTGCTGCGCACGGAATTGCAGGACGCGATGGATCGCTTCTTCGTCCATCACAAGGTCAAGGTCGAGATCGATCCGACCCTGATCGCCAAGGCCGCCGCCGGTCCCACGCGCATTCGCCTGCGCTCGGCCACGGCGTTCTCGGAATACGACCGGCATCAGTTGCTCGAGCACGAGGCCTTCGTGCATTCGCTCACCGCGTTGAATGGCCGCGAGCAGACGCACTTGCCGAGCCTCGCGCTCAATTCCCCGCGCATTACCGCCACGCAGGAAGGGCTGGCCACCTTCGCCGAATTGATCACGGGCTCGATCGACATCGGCCGCATGAAGCGCATCTCGATGCGCATCATCGCCATCGACATGGCGCTCAAGGGCGCGGATTTTCTCGACGTGTTCCGCTACTTCCTCGAAGCCGGCCAGACCGAGACCGATTGCTTCACCTCGGCCATGCGCGTGTTCCGCGGCGTGCCGGTGAGCGGCGGCTCGGCCTTCACCAAGGACACGGTGTATCTGCATGGCCTGCTGTCGGTGCACACGTTCTTTCGCTGGGCCTTGAAGAGTCAGCGCTTGAAGCTCTGCCGCATTTTGTTCGCGGGCAAGATGACCTTGCACGATGTCATCGCGCTCGAGCCGTATTTCGACTCCGGCTGGTTGCTGCCGCCGCTGTACACGCCGCACTGGGTGTCGCGCGCGAATGGGCTGGCGGGCATGCTGGCGTTTTCGCTGTTCGCCAATCGCATTCGCCTCGACCGCGTGGCGGCCGAGGACTTGGTGCTCGGGCTGTAGCGACTCAGGCCGCGCGCATCACTTCGCGCGTGGCGGCGATCGCGCGGTCGATGCCGGCATCGTCCACGTCCAGATGCGTGACCGCGCGCACCAGGCGCGGCGCCATCGCGCCCATGCGCACGCCGTGTTGCCCCAGGCGCTGGCAGAAGGCCGCGGCATCGAAGGCCACGCGCTCATCGAGCTGGAAATACACGAGATTGGTCTCGACCTCGGCCGGCGCGATGATCACGCCCGCGATGCCGGCCACGCCGTCGGCTAGACGACGCGCGCGCGTGTGATCCTCGGCCAGTCGCTCGACGTGATGATCGAGCGCGTACAGCGCGCCCGCCGCGATGATGCCGGCCTGCCGCATGGCGCCGCCAAAGCGCTGCTTCACGCGCCAGCATTCCTCGATGAAGGCGCGATCGCCGGCCAGCGCCGCGCCGACCGGCGCGCCCAGGCCCTTGCTGAAATCGATCCACACCGAATCGAACTCGGCCGCATAGGTCGCGGCGCTGACACCGCTGGCGACCACGGCATTGAGCAGGCGCGCGCCATCGAGATGCGTCTTCATGCCGTGCGCGCGACCGACCGCGCAGACCTCGCGAATCTGCGCCAGCGACCACACCGCGCCGCCGCCGAGATTCGCCGTCTGCTCCAGCGCCAGGATGGTCTGACGCGGCGCGTGTCGCGTGCTCGGGCGTCGATGCGCCAGCACCTGTTCGGCGGTAAAGCGCCCGCGATGACCGTCGATGGGCACGGCATTGAGGCCGGCATTCGCGGCCAGGCCGCCGCCTTCGTAGCACAGGATATGCGCGGTGCGATCGCACACGACTTCATCGCCCGGACGACCGAGCACGGCCAGCGCGATCTGATTGCACATGGTGCCGCTGGGCGCGAACAGCGCCGATTCCTTGCCCAGCAACTCCGCGACGCGCGCGCACAGGCGATTGACCGTGGGGTCTTCCATCGCGGCTTCGTCGCCGACTTCGGCGGCGGCCATGGCCGCGCGCATGGCGGCGGTGGGCTTGGTCTTGGTGTCGCTGAACAGTTCGATCATGGCGCGCGCATTCCGGGAAAACCGCGAGTCTAGCCGCGCGCGCGGCGCTCGTCCCCCGCACGAAAGTCATGCGTCCGCGCGCGCGAATCAGCCCGTGATCGCTTTGGAATCGCGCGCGAACGACAGCCCGGCCGCGTCGCGTCACGCTGGATCCGCCAGTCGCTTGCCGCACGCCGTGCGGACCACGGCGGTCTTCCGGATCACCCGGGCCGGCGTGAAGCGTCCCTACCACCCCGTGACGCGCCGGCGACGCCGGCCGTGGGCGCGCTGGCGTTATCAGGTCGGTCGCTAGCGTCGACCGGCGGCGGCGATCGCGGCGTCGTCGGCTTGCCCTGGCCGCCGCGGCGGCCCTTCGGCGAGTTCGCGCGGCACGCGGCGTTCGCCGGCCAAGGCGCGCGCGCGATCGAGCGCGCGCGACCAGCCGTGCGTGTCGCCCTGACGGTGATACAGCCGCACCAGGAGCATGGCGCCATCGAAATCCTGCTCCGCCGCGTCAGTAAGCCGACCGATCACGGCGCTGGCCTCGTCGATGCGATCGGCGTCGAGCAGCAGATCGGCCAGCGGTTGGCTCGCCGCGAGCGCGTCCTCGACATGGGATTGCGCCTCGGCGGCGGCCAGCGCCGCGCGCAGCTCGCGTTCGGCGCCGGGCAAATCGTGATCCGCGATCAGGCGCAAGGCGCGCGCGGTTCGTACTGGCGCGGTGTCGGTGCTTGCCAAGCGATCGAGCCAGGCGCGTGGCCAATCGGGCGCGCGGTCGCCGCGTTCGGCGATCAAGCGCAACTGCGCCTGCGTGCCGACCAGCACGGCGCGATCGCGCACCGCGCGCGTATAGCCATTGTCGGCGATGGCCATGGCCGCCTCGATCAAGGCGCGCGCCGCCTCGGCCTGGTTCTGCAGCAAGGCCAATCGCGCCGCGACCACGCGCGCGCGGGCGCAGTCCAGGCAATCGCTGAGCGCGCCATCGAGATCGACCTGATCGAGTTCGCGCGCGGCTTCGCCCCACAGGCCCAGGCCCAGCAACACGTTCGCGCGCGTGACGTGCACGCTCTCGCGCAGATGCGGATCAGCCAAGCGCGGCAACAGACCGCTGGCGCGTTGACTCAAGGCATCGGCGTCGCGCCAGCGCAGCAGGATCGCGGCCAAGTCGGCGGCGCCAGCGAGGCTGCGACTGAGTTCATTCACCGCGCCATACGTCTCGAAGGTGCGCGCGGCCTGCTGCATCTGCGGCAAGGCCTGCAGGAACTGGCCGCGTTCCGCGCCGAGCACGGCGGTGTTGTAAGTCGCGCGCGCGACGCTGAGATCGTCGCCGACGCTTTCGAGCAGCATACGCGCGTGGCCGAGATCGGCCATGGCTTCATCGGCGCGATTCAAGCGCATCGCGATCAAGCCACGCGCCATGATCGCGCGTCCGTACTCGCGCGTGGCGCCGCTGGCTTCGAGCAAGGCCACGGCCTCGAGAAAATCGCGATCGCTGCCGGCGAAATCGGTCAGCCGCATCGCGGTCGAACCGCGCGCGATCAACATGCGCCCCAGCAGCACGCGATCGGTGCCCTGACGCGCTTCGCGAATCATCGCGTCGAGCGCGTCGCGCGCCGATTCCAGACGGCCGGCGCGATACTCGATTTCCGCGCCGAGATAGCGCGTGTCCAGTCGCGCGCGTTCGTTGTCGGGCAATTGCGCGAACAAGTCGCGCGCTTCGCCGAGCGCATTGTTGAGCATGGCCGCGCGCACGCGCTGCACGCCTTCGCTGCCATGCGTGGCGGAAAGACGATCGCGACCGAGCGAAGCCAGCAGCGCATCGCTCGCCACCACCGCCGCCTCGATCAGATCCGCGTGCTGGCCATCGACGTGCAAGTTCAAGCCATCGGCGCGCGCGCCTTCGAGTTCGACCCGCCAGCCCGAGGTGAGCCGCCGCGCGCGACCCTGCACCACGATCGCGGCCTGCGTCTGTTCGCGCAGCACGTTGGCCTCGGGCACGCGGCCATCGGGGCGCGAGGCGAGCAGGGCCATCACGTTCTCGCTGGGCGTCACCGCGAAGCCGCCCTCGCGCAGGCGCGTGGCGATCAGATCCATCACGCCGAGCCGCGCCCAACTCGCGCGATCTTCCGGCGCCACCGTCAGTGGCAACACCAGAATGCGCGTGCCGGTCTGCGCGCTGGCCGCGCTGGCCGCCAGCGGCGCGGGATCGCGAACGATCAGGGCCAGCGCCACGAACAAGGCCACGCACGCGGTGGCCGCGAGCGCGATGAAGGGGCCGCGGCGAGGGCGTGGGGCCACTACGCGCGACTGCTCGTGTTCTTCGATGCGCGATGCTTTCGCGGCATCGACTTCTGCCGGGATGCCCGCCGGCTCGACGATTGCCGCGGGCGCCGACTCCGGCATCGACGCCTCGACAACGTCTGACGCTTCCTCCGCGATCACGCGCGAAGTCTCCTTCGCGACGCCCGGCAACGCGGCCTCCACCGGACCGACCCAGTGATAACCAAAACCCGGCACGGTGCGAATCAGCCGCTGCACCGCGCCGTCGTCACTCACCAGACGCCGCGCGCGCAGCACGGTCTGCGCGAGCTGCGTGTCGGAAACATTGTCGCGGCCCCACACGTGCCGGATCAGTTCATCGCGACCGATCGCGCGATCGCGATGTTCGATCAGGTACGCCAGGCAATCGAACACGCGGCGCGGCACCTCGATCGGGCCGCTCGCGTCGGACAGCAGGCGCGACGCGATGTCGAGCGTCAATCCGGCGAAGCGATAGATCATCGGCTGCGGCCTCCAGGCGTGCGCGCGGCGGGGCGGGCCGGCAAGCCGGGTCGCCGCGACACCGCGGGGACTCCGGAGGCTACCGCAGGCCCACGCGCGCGACCATGGTAAGCGCCGCTGTTCGCGCGCGCCGTGGCGCATCTGTCCCGTTCGTGGCGTTAATCACGTACAAGTGCGCGACATGGCGCTATGCTCGGAGCCGGTAGGGGACCGGCGTTCGGATCGGCGCCTCGTCGACATTCCTTAGGGGCGAAGTCGGCGCCGCGTGATCGGGGAGCAAGCCAATGAATGGAACGAGCAATCCCGCCAGCCTGGCCAAGCTGGCCATGCAATTGCTGGCGGGAACCGAAGCCTCGCTCGGCGAAGGCCCGCGCGTGGCCCTGCCGAGCAACACGGCCTTGCGTCAGGCCTTGATCGAACACGCCGCGATCGCCGATGCCTCGGCCGATACCTCGGCGATCGAGCGCGCGCTGTTGGACGGCGAAGTGCTGATCGCCATGCGCGGTCGCGACGAAGGCGGTCGCCCGCTGCGCATGAGCGATCATTCCTTGATGCTGGTCAGCGGCGCCTTCGGGCAACGCATCCTGCCGGTGTTCACCTCGCCCGAGGCACTGACGATCTTCGCCGCGGAACGACCCCTGCGTGGCGCCGCCATTCCCGGCGCGCGCGCGATCGAGATCGCGCAGGCGCTCAACTTCGAGGCGCTGGAATTCGATCGCGGTTCGCCGCACACCTTGCGCCTGGGGCCCGAGACCGTCGCGCGTATTCGTCGCGGTCTGGTCGCGCCGGCCTGAGCGCTCAGTCGTCGCCAAGCACGCGCAACAGATCCTGCCCGTAACGCGCGATCTTGGCCTGGCCGATGCCGGGCACCTCGTGCAGCGCCTGTTCGTCACTCGGCCGCGCGCGCGCCAGGGCCTGCAAGGTGCGATCGTGAAAGACCACGAATGGCGCGATGCCAGCGGTGCGGGCCACGTCGCGTCGCCATTGCTTCAAGCGTTCGTAACGCGCCTGCGTGGCGTGATCGAGATCGCCCGAGGCCATGGCCGGATCGATCGTGGCGGTGTTCATGGCCGCGCCGCGCTTGCGTCGCGCGCGTGGCGCGGGCTTGGACATGATCAGTTTGTCCTCGCCCTTCAACAACGCCGTCGCCGCGGGCGTCAGGCGCAGCGCGTTGTAGCGTTCGGCATCGGTCAGCACCAGATCGCGCGCGAGCAATTGCCGCAGCACCGCTCGCCACGTCCCGTCGTCGAGATCGCCGCCGATGCCGTGGACGCTCAGCTTGTCGTGACCGAAGTCCTCGATCTTGCGCGTGCGCGCGCCGCGCAGCACTTCGATCACGTGCGCGGCGCCGAAGCGCTGGCCCGTGCGATAGATCGCGGAGAGAAGCTTGCGCGCCGGCTCGGTCGCGTCCCAGGGCTCGCGCGGTTCCAGGCAGTTGTCGCAGTGACCGCAAGGCTTGGGATAGGCCTCGCCAAAATGCCGCAACAACGCGATGCGTCGACACTCGGTGCTCTCGGCATAGGCCAGCAAGCCATCGAGTTGCGCGCGCTCGTAGTGCTTGCGCTCGGGCGGCGCGTCGGACTCGTCGATGAAGCGGCGCAACTGCGCCAACTCGCCACCGCCATACAGCAACAAGGCTTCGGCCGGGCCGCCGTCGCGACCGGCGCGGCCGATCTCCTGGTAATAGCCTTCCAGACTCTTGGGCAGATCCAGATGCACGACGAAGCGCACGTCGGGCTTGTCGATGCCCATGCCAAACGCCACCGTCGCCACCATCACCACGGCGTCGCCATTGACGAAGCGACGTTGATGCTCCGCGCGTTCCTTCGCGCCCATGCCGGCGTGATAAGGCATGGCATCGATGCCCTTGGCCACGAGCAAGGCCGCGACTTCATCGACGCGCTTGCGCGCCAGGCAATAGACGATGCCGCATTCGCCGCGATGGCGTTCGAGAAATCGTTGCAGCTGCGCCAGCGGTTGATCCTTGGCCAGCGCGCCCAGGCGAATATTGGGGCGATCGAAGCTCGACATGAACACTCGTGCTTCGCCGAGCGCGAGCTGCTCGATGATTTCGGCGCGCGTGGCCTCGTCGGCGGTGGCGGTCAGCGCCACGCGCGGTACTTGCGGAAAGCGCTCGTGCAGCACCGCGAGTTGTCGATACTCGGGCCGGAAATCATGACCCCACTGCGACACGCAGTGCGCTTCGTCGATCGCGAACAGCGCCAGCGGCACGCGCTCGAGCATGCGCAGCAGACGTTCGTTGATCAGGCGTTCGGGCGAGATGTAGAGCAGCTTCAAGCGACCGCCGATCAGCGCTTCCTCGACCTCGGTCTGCGTGAATGCATCGACCGCGGAGTTGAGCGTCTCCGCCGCGATGCCCAACTGCCGCGCGGCGTCGACCTGATCCTGCATCAACGCGATCAGGGGTGAGATGACGATGCCCACGCCCTCGCGCAACAAGGCCGGCAACTGATAGCACAGACTCTTGCCGCCGCCCGTGGGCATCAGCACCAGGGCATCGCCGCCGGCGCCGACGTGATTGACGATGTCCGACTGCGAGCCGCGAAAACTGTCGTGACCGAAGACCTCGCGCAGGATGTCCGCCGCGCGGGTGGGAATGACCGTGTGATCCATGCCGATAGCGTAGCGCGAGCGCGTCGCGCCGTCGTGCGCCGAACGCGCGATCGCGCGTGCGAGAACTAGCGCGCGACCGTGTAGCGAAAGTGCCCCGTCAACGTGTAGGCGAACAGCGCATCGTCCTCGCGCGTGCCCCAGCCGATGTTGTGGATCACGCGTGGCACGCCGGCGGCATCGCGCGTGTCGGAGACAATGCCGATGTGCGGCACGCCCGAGGGCAGGCGCCACGTGACGATGTCGCCAGGTTGATAGTCGCGGCCCTCGCGCGTGATCGCCAGCCGCTCGCCATGACGCCCCAACCACGTCGCGAGATTGGGCACGCGGCGATGATCGATGTGCGGATCGGGTCGGCTCAGGCCCCAAAGCTTGGGATAGGCCGACCACGCCGCGCGCATGTCCTCGTGCACCGCGCGCTGCAAGTCGAGCCCCAAACGCCGGTACGCGCGAACGACCACATCGGTGCACACGCCACGCCAGCTCGGCACGTCGCCGCCGGGATAGGCGAGCTTCTCGTAGCGCCCGTCATAGACCAGGGTCACGCCGATCTGCTCGCGCGCGGCGATCACCAAGTCCTCGCCCGCGCCGGCATGCGCCAGCCCGATCGAGGACACCCACAAAATCATCGCCAGCCACCCGGTCATGCGCATGCGTCGAGTCTAGACACGCCGCGCCCTCACCGCGTGAATGCCCGCTGGCCGCGCCCAAGCGGCGCTCGCCGTGGTGCAGCAGGGCCGTCGCGGACGCTGTGTTATCCTCCGAGGATTCAAGCACTTCCGCTCACTCGCCGGTGCCCCGCGCCGGACCAGCCTATGTCCAACGCCGACGAACTCAAACGCCAAGCCCTCGAGTATCACCGCCTCCATCCGCCCGGCAAGATCAAGGTCGCGTCGACCAAGCCCTTGGTCACGCAGAAGGATCTCGCGCTCGCCTATTCACCCGGCGTGGCCGCGGCCTGCGATGCCATCGTCGCCGATCCCGATGAAGTCTCCACCGTCACCGCGCGCGGCAATCTGGTCGCGGTGATCAGCAACGGCACGGCCGTGCTGGGCCTGGGCAATATCGGCCCGCTCGCGGCCAAGCCCGTGATGGAAGGCAAGGGCGTGCTGTTTCAGAAGTTCGCCGGCATCGACGTGTTCGACATCGAGATCGCCGAGAGCGATCCCGACAAGCTCGTCGACATCATCGCCTCGCTCGAACCCACCTTCGGTGGCATGAACCTCGAGGACATCAAGGCGCCCGAGTGCTTCTACATCGAGCGCAAGCTGCGCGAGCGGGTCAAGATTCCCGTCTTCCACGACGATCAGCATGGCACCGCCATCATCGTCGGCGCCGCCGTGATGAACGCGCTGCACGTGGTCGGCAAGAAGATCGATCAGGTCAAGCTCGTGTGCTCGGGCGCCGGCGCCGCGGGCCTGGCGTGCCTGGACATGCTCGTGGCCCTGGGCCTCAAGCGCGAAAACATCTACGCCTATGATCGCAAGGGCGTGCTCTATCGCGGTCGCGTCGAGGAGATGGACGACGCCAAGTCGCGCTACGCGCAAGACACCAGCGCGCGCACGCTGGCCGAACTCATGCCCGGCGCGGATCTGTTCCTAGGCTTGTCCGCCGCGGGCGTGTTGAAGCCTGAGATGGTCAAGACCATGGCCGATCGTCCGATCATCCTGGCGCTGGCCAATCCCAATCCCGAGATCCTGCCCGAACTCGCGCGCGAAGCACGCCCGGACTGCATCATCGCCACTGGCCGCTCGGACTATCCGAACCAGGTCAATAACGCGCTGTGCTTTCCCTACATCTTCCGCGGCGCGCTCGACGTGGGCGCGACCACGATCAATGAAGCGATGAAGCTCGCCTGCGTGCACGCCATCGCCGAACTCGCGCGCAAGGAGGCTTCCGACGTCGCCGCCGCCGCGTACGGCGGGCAGGCGCTGTCGTTCGGTCCTGAGTATCTGATCCCGCAGCCCTTCGACCCGCGCCTGCTCGTGCAACTGGCGCCGGCCGTGGCCAAGGCGGCGATGGATTCGGGCGTGGCCAAGCGGCCGATCACCGATCTCAACGCCTATCGCGAAAAGCTCTCGCAATTCGTCTTCCGCACCGGGCTGATCATGAAGCCCATCTTCGATCGCGCGCGCGTGACGCAAAAGCGCGTGGTCTACGCCGAAGGCGAGGAAGAAGTGGTGCTGCGCGCGGTGCAGAGCGTGGTCGACGAAGGTCTGGCGCGACCGATCCTGGTCGGCCGTCCGGCCGTGATCGAGCGACGCGTGGAAAAGATCGGCCTGCGCATTCAAGCCGGGCGCGATTTCGACGTGACCAACATCGACGACGATCCGCGCTTCAACGACTACTGGCAGCACTACCTGCGCAAGAACGAGCGCAAGGGCGTGACGCCGGCCATGGCCAAGGCCATTTTGCGTTCGCGCGCGACCGTGATCTCCTCGATCATGGTCGATCGCGGCGAAGCCGACGCCATGATCTGCGGCGTGGTCGGTCGCTATCACTCCAAGTTGAAGCATGTGCTGAGCGTGATCCCGCTCGATGCCGCGGTCGCCTCGCCCTCGGCGATGACGGCGGTGGCCAACGACAAGGGCGTGTTCTTCTTCCTCGACACGCACGTGCAGGTCGACCCCAGCGCCGCGCAGATCGCCGAGGCGACCTTGCAGGCGAGCTATCGCTTGAAGCTGTTCGGCATCACGCCCAAGGTCGCGCTATTGTCGCACTCCAACTTCGGCAGCCACGAAAACAGCGCCGCGCAGAAGATGCGCGAAGCGCTGCGCCTGGTGCGCGAACGCGCGCCGCGCCTGGAAATCGAAGGCGAGATGCACGCCGACGCCGCCTGGGACGAACAGATCCGCGGCCGCATCTTCCCCTCGAGCACGCTCGCGGGTCGCGCCAATCTGTTCGTGCTGCCCAACCTCGACGCCGCCAACATCGTCTACAACATGGTGCGCGTGATGACCGACGGCGTCGCCATCGGCCCGATCCTGATGGGCGTGTCCAAGCCCGCGCACGTGCTCACGCCCTCCGCCACCGTGCGTCGCGTGGTCAACATGACCGCGCTCGCGGCGGTGGAAGCGCAGATTCGCGCCGAGTTGGGTGATCGCATCGCGACGGGTTGAAGCAAACGCCACACGCTGATGCGACAAGGGCCGCTTTCGCGGCCCTTGACGTTTCCGGCGTTTGATGCGCGACGATCGATCAAATCGGCCGCTGCCAACCCTTGCCCGAATACGCGGCCTTCTCGGCTTCGCTCAGCGGAAAGCTCGGCGTGCCGGTGACGCGTTCGATGGGTTTCTTGCGCGGCTGCTTTTCGATCACCATCACCGAATCGTAGAAGTGCATCGAGGCCGCGCTTTCGGTGAAGCCCGTGGGCGCGAAGCTGTGGGTGTCGCGCGAGTGCCAGGCGTTCATTTGATCGATGAGTTGCTTGCCGAATTCGATGAAGGTGAAGGGGTGGCGATAGCCGCCGCCGTACTCCTTCCAGTAGCTCGTGTGCAGGTCTTCGATCAGGTACACGCCGTCGGGCGCGACCGTGGTGTAGAGCTCTTCGAAGGTGACCATCTGCTGATACATCTCGTGGCCGCCGTCGTCGAGCAGGATGTCGATCTTAGGCACTTGTTGGCGAAAGCGCGCCAGGAAATCGCGATCGGATTGATCGCCGATGACGATTTCGATGCCGGGCTCGGCCAGCGTGCGCGAGCGGTCCTCGATGTCGATGCCGATGATGCGCGCCTTGGGGCCGAAGTAGTCGCGCCACATCTGCAGCGAGCCGCCGTGATACACGCCGATCTCGACGAAGGTGCAGGCCGTGCCGCGATAGCGTTGAAAGTGACGATGATAGACGTCGAAGTAGTGCATCCACTTCGAGATCATGCGACCCGAGTTGCGTTCGAAGTAGGCGCGGAGCGGATTGTCGTAAGTCTCGTTCGACACTGGGGTACCCGATGGCGTGTTTTTCGGGATTCTAGACGCTGGCGAATGCGCGAAAAAAGGGGGCGCAAGCCTCTTCGCGGAGGGCGAGGGGCCGTGCTGCATCGCGACGATCAGACCCTCGCGCGCGATAGCGACACTTCACGAATCCTTGATCACGCCCGACGCTGTGCATGCCCGATCGGCTCGGCTATCGTCGGGTCTTCTACGTCCAACGCGGGGAAGTCATGAGTGACGGCGGTCGGCGGGGCTTGCAGGCGTTCACCCTAGTCCTGGGCCTGGTGCCGGTTGTCACGGGCGCGGTGGGTTTGATGGGCTTGGGCGATCCCTTGTACGCGGACTCGGGCGCGCGGCTCGTGGTGCTCGACAGCAATCTGCGCTTCTTCGCGGGCGTGTGGTTGGGCTTGGGGCTGGGCGTGTGGTGGCTGGTGCCGCGCATCGAGCGCGAGACGGCGATGTTTCGCCTGCTCTGGGGCGCGATCTTTCTGGGCGGGGTGGGGCGCGTGTTGTCGTGGGTGTTCGCGGGCGCGCCGCCGGTGCCGTTCATGGGTTTCACGGCGTTGGAGATCGTCGGCGCGCCGCTCTTCGTGTGGTGGCAGGCGCGTGTCGCGCGCGCGGCGCAGGCCGGGCTCTAAAACCTCCTGACGCGCATTGCGCGTTGCCTATCGCGGCGTATCCTTGGCCAATGCCTCGAGGAGCTCTCATGACGAAGACCGTGGCGATGTGGTGTGGCCTGATCCTGAGCATGTCCACCGGCATCGCGATTGCGGCCGATCCGCCCGCCGACGCGGCGACGACCCAGGCCGAGATCGATTACCTGTTCTCGCATCTGCAGGAATCCGGCTGTCGCTTCAACCGCAACGGCACGTGGTACGACGCGGCGCATGCCAGCGAGCATCTGCGCGGCAAGTACGACTATCTGGCGCGCGGCAATGCGATCGCCGACACCGAGGACTTCATCGACAAGGCCGCTTCGTTCAGCAGCATGAGCGGCCAGCCCTATCAAGTGCAATGCGGCGACGCGCCGGCGCAAACCAGCGCGACCTGGTTCCACGACGCGCTCGATCACTATCGTCAGCACGCTCACTGAGGAGACTCCCATGGCGGCAAGCAAGAAGCCCGCGAAGTCGGCGGTGAAGAAGGCCACGAAGAAACCCGTGAAGAAGGCCGCGGCCAAGCCCGCGAAGAAGGCGGCGAAGTCCGCGCGCGTCAAGAGCAAGGCCGCGCGACCCGCGCCTTCGAAGCAGTCACCGGCCAAGAAAGCGCCCGCGAAGAAAGCGCCTGCAAAGAAACCGGCGGCCGCCGCGCCACTGAGAAAAGCCAAGCCCGCGAACAACAAGACGCAAGCGGGCGCGGGTTCGGTCGCGACCTTCCTCGACACGCTGCCCGATGTCGCGCAGCGCGCCGACGGCAAGGCCTTGCTGGCCATGTTCGAGCGCGCCTCTGGCGAGCCCGGCGTGATGTGGGGCTCGAGCATCGTCGGCTGCGGTCGTCATCACTATCGCTACGAATCGGGCCGCGAAGGCGACACCATGATCGTGGGCTTTTCGCCGCGCAAGGGTCAGTTCGCCTTGTATCTGGGCCTGGGCGGCGATCTAGGCGTGGGTGATCTGCTGACGAAGCTCGGCAAGCACGACATGGGCAAGGGTTGTCTCTATGTCAAGCGTCTGGCCGATGTCGACACGGCCGTGCTCGAACGCATCGTCGACGCCGCCGTGCGCTCCAGACGCGCGCGCACGGCAACGTGAATCGCGCCCCGTCGCCGCTGGCCTTGCGCGCGTTCGAGGCGGCGGGGCGACACCTGAGTTTCGGCAAGGCCGCGCGCGAGCTGCACGTCACGCAAAGCGCGATCAGTCATCAGGTGCGGCGTCTCGAGGACGAACTCGGCACGCCGCTGTTCGTGCGCCGCACGCGCGCGGTGGAACTCACGCCGGCTGGCGCGGGCCTGCTGCGTGAACTGACCGACGCCTTCGCGCGCATTCGCGCGGCGATCGATCGCTTGCGCGACCAGGGCGCGACGCCATTGCGCGTGAGCCTGCTCGCGTCGTTCGCCACGCATTGGCTGGTGCCGCGCTTGTCGTCGTTCACGCGCGCGCACGGTGACATCGAACTGAGTCTCGAGCCCTCGATCGATCTGGTGCGCGTCGGTGGCGAAGGCCCCGAACTCGCGATCCGTTACGGCCGCGGCCGCTGGCCCGAGGTCAAGGCCACGCGCCTGATGGGCGAGCGTCTGGTGCCCGTGTGCAGTCCCGCGTTTCGGCGCGCGCACGGGCCGTTCAAGCGCGTCGCCGACGTGATGGCGCAGCCGCTGCTCAATGCCTCGTCGCGCAACCCCTTCGAATGGGAAGACTGGTGCGCGGCGCAAGGCGTGTCGCTCACGCGCGCCAAGCACGTGCGCCTGACCGACTACAACATCGTCGTGCAAGCCGCGCTCGATGGTCAGGGCATCGCCATGGGCCGCTGCGCGATCATCGGCGAGTTGATTCGGCGCAAGCGTTTGGTCGAGGTGTTGCCCGGCACGGCGTATCGCGGCGACTTCGGCTATTGGCTGGTCACTTCGCGCGCGCCCTTGAGCGCCGCCGCGCGCGCCTTCGCGCAATGGCTGACCGCGCAAGCGCGCGAGACTGATGCCGTGCTTCGCGCCATGCCCGACTGAGCACGCATGAGCGCGATCGATCGATCGCGTGAGCACTTGGCGTTTGTCGCGCGCGGCGCGCGGTTCTAGCATGCGGCTCTGTTCTTGAGGATGCCGCGCATGACCACGCCCCTTCGCCAACACGCCGCCCAGCTCGGCCACGAATTGCCCGAGTCCAAGCCGCACACGCCGCACTACGCGCCTTACGTGCGCAGCGGCAACCTCGTCTTCGTCTCCGGGCAGATTCCGTTGCTGCGCGACGAGCCGGCGTTCATTGGCACGCTGGGCGCCGATTTCGACGTGGCGCAAGGCCGCCTGGCCGCCGAATGCGCGGCGCTGGGCGTGCTCGCACAGATCGATGCGATGACCGAAGGCGATCTGTCGCGCTTCAAGCGCCTCTCGCGCATCACGGTGTACATGGCGGCCACGCCAACGTTTCGCGATCACAGTCTGGTCGGCCATGGCGCCTCGGAACTGTTCACGCGGCTGCTGGGCGAACGCGGCGTGCATGCGCGCACGTCGATCGGCGTCGCGAGTTTGCCGCTGGGCGTGGCGGTGGAGATCGATGCCGTGGTGGAGCTGGCCTCGTGAGCGTGATCGACGTCGAGACGATTCGCGCGGCCACGCCGGGCTGCGCCACCATCACGCACTTCAATCACGCGGGATGCTCGTTGATGTCGGCCGCGACGCAGGCGCGCATCGAGGCGCATCTGCGCGTGGAAGCGACGCGCGGCGGCATGGAATCCGAAGGTCTGGTCGCGGATGAACTCGCGCGCACGCGCGCGGACGCGGCGCGACTGTTTCATTGCGATGCCTCCGAGATCGCGTTCACCGGCGGTACCTCGCACGGCTGGGGTCTGGCTTTCGCGGCCTTGCCGGCGTGGCGCGCGGGCGATCGTATCCTGGTCAGTCGTCAGGAATGGTCCAGCAATATCGCCAATGCGCTGCGCGTGGCGAAGCGTCATGGCGTGAGCGTCGAGATCATGCCGGCCCACGACGACGGCACGGTCGATGTCGACGCGTTGCGCGCGCGCCTCGATGACCGCGTGCGTCTGCTGATGGTCACCTGGATGCCCGCCAATGGCGGCCTCATCAATCCGATCGCCGCGATTGGCGCGGTCGCGCGCGCGGCGAACATCACCTACTTCATCGATGGCGCGCAGGGCGTCGGCCAGTATCCGCTCGATGTGCGCGCGGTCGGCTGCGACATGCTGTGCGCGCCGGGCCGCAAGCATCTGCGCGGACCGCGAGGCACGGGCTTGTTGTACGCGCGTCGCGCGTGGCTGCAAACCCTCGAGCCCGCGTACATCGATGTGCATTCGGCGCCGTGGCAAGGCGAGGGCGGCGTGCTGGTCGACGATGCGCGGCGCTTCGAGATGGCCGAGCATGCGGTCGCGCTGACCCTGGGTCTGGGCGTGGCCTTGCGCGAAGCACTGAACATCGGCATCGAGAACGTGCGCGAGCGCGTCAATGAACTCGCCACGCGCTTGCGGGCGGAGTTGTCGGCGATATCCGGCGTGCGCGTGCTCGACATCGGTCGCGAGAAATCGGCGCTGGTGTCGTTCGACATCGCGGGTCACGCGCCTAGCGTTGTGCGAGAGCGACTGCGCGCGCTCGATATCAATGTCGCGGTCAACGGCCGCGCCTACACGCCCTATGACATGGCCGCGCGCGGACTCACCGACATCGTGCGCGCCACGCCGAGCTACTTCACCAGCAACGCCGAGATCGAGCGTCTGCTCGCGGCCATCGCCGGCATCGCGCGCGACTAGCGCGCTCACACGGAGAGTCACATGGATCTGGGTTTGCAAGGCAAGACCGCGCTCGTGTTGGGCGGTGGACGCGGCTTGGGTCGCGGCGTGGCCGAGGCCTTGGCCGCCGAAGGCGTGGATGTCGCCTTGGTCTCCCGCGATCAGGCGGCGCTCGTCGTCGCCGCGCGCGAGATCGCGACGCGCCACGGCGTGCGCGCGCACGCGATCGCCGGCGATCTCGCCGATGGCGCGTCGATGGATCGCGCGGTCGACGAGGCGCAGGCGCGGCTTGGCGGTCGCATCGATATTCTGCTCAACAACTCTGGCGGACCGCCGCCCGGCGGCGTGGTCGGTCTGTCGTCCGACGTCTGGCTCACGCAATTCCAGGCCATGGTGCTATCGATCGTGCGCACCACCGATCGCGTGCTGCCCGGCATGCGCGCGCGTCGCTGGGGTCGCGTGCTGACCGTGACATCAACCACGGTGGTCGAGCCCAATCCGGCGCTGGCCTTGTCGAACAGTCTGCGCGCGACCTTGGTCGGTTGGTCGAAGACGCTTGCCACCGAAGTCGCGCGCGATGGCATCACCGCGAATCTGCTGCTACCCGGTCAGATCAGCACCGATCGCACGCGCTTTCTCGATCAGGCCGCGGCCGAGCGCGAAGGCGTCGATGCCGCGACCATCAGCGCGCGCCGCGCGGCGGCGATTCCGCTGGGACGCTATGGCACGCCGGAGGAGTTTGGCGCGCTCGCGGCCTTTCTCGCCAGCGAACGCGCGAGCTATTTGACCGGTGGGATGTACCGCGTCGACGGCGGCGCCTTGCGTTCGGTGTAAGCGCCGCGTCGCCGCGCCATTTCAGGCATGATGGCGCGGGTTCAAGCACAAGGAAGTCGTCATGCCTCGCGTCCTCGTCATCTCCTGGCTGCTCGCGGGCATCCTCCTCGCGCCTTTGTCGCCAACGCGCGCTCGCGACGTCGATGACGCCGCGAGCCGACACGCGCGCGCCGCCGCCTTGTCCACGCTTGATCAAGCCGCCGGACCGGAACTGCGCGTGTGGTCCGACATCCATCTCAGTTGCCGCGCCCGCGGCTGGCGCGTCACCGCGCGCACACTGCGCCACTACATCATGCCCGTCGATCCCGCCGCGTATCGCGACACGCCCTGTCCCGTGCGCTATCGCAAGGACGCCTCGCGCCCTTTGAAACCCTGGCCACCCGCGTTGGAAGCCTTGATGCCCGAACTCCTCGCGCTCGACGGTCAACGCCTCGACTGCGCCGCGGACGGCGCGTCGAGCTATGCGATTGAGGGCGCGTACCAAGGCCGACACTTCACGCTGATCGCGATCAATCCGGGCGGTTGCCCGGACGCCGGGGCGAAGACCGTGTCGAGCGTGCTGAGCATTCTCGGTGAGCTAGCGCCCTAAGACCGTCGATCGAGAAGGTCAGCGAAGGTAAGCCGCGAGCGAAATCACCGCTTTCTTGACGAAGACGCTCGCGCGCTGACCCGTTCGCGCGGGCGCGCGCGTTTCTTCGCGAGCATTTGCAGACGTCGCCCTTGGGCGCGCAATGCCTCTCGCAGGCCCGGCGGCGATATCACCTCGTAGTCGAACGGCAATCGCGCCAGTTCGCGCGCGAACCAATCGAGGTCGTCCGCTTGCGCGATCAAGCGCACGCCGTGGGGCAGGGGTTGCAGCAGGCCGATGGCGGAGAACAGCTCGTGACGCGCGCGGTCGAGCGAGGTGTCGAGCCAGACTTCGACCGCGTGACGTCGCGGCAGGCTGGCCACGGCTTCGCGCAGGTGCGCGAGTGCGTCGAAGTACTCGGGTCGCGCGAAGCTGACGGGCAGCGGCTGCACGCCCGTGGTGCGGTCGAGGCGAAAGCTGCGCAGCGCGCGGCGCAGATGACAATGGCCGACCGCGTACCAGCGACCGGCGCGATAGGCCAGGCCATAGGTGTCGAAGTCGCGTTCGCTCTCATGGCCATCGGGCGCGCGATAGCTCAGGCGCACGCGTTGACGCGTTTGCGCCGCGGCGGTCAGGTGCAGCAGCGCGCGATTATCGGCCGGCGCGATCGGTCGGCTGAGGTCGATGGCCACGGTCTGTTCGATCGCTTGCGCGCGTTTTTGCAGCGCGCGTGGCATCACGCGTTCGAGCTTGGCTTGCGCGCTCGCCGTGGCCGGTGCCGCGTCGGCCAAGCCAAGACCGCGTGCCGCGAGCAGACCGACACTCAAGGCCAGAGCCTCGTCGTCGGTGAACATCATCGGCGGCAGCTTGTAGCCCGCGATCAAACCATACGCGCCGAAGCGGCCGCGTTCGGCGACGATGGGCACGCCCATGTCTTCGAGCGCGGCGATGTAGCGGCGCAGCGTGCGCCGATCCACGCCCACGCGCTCGGCCAGTTCCGCGCCGCCCAGGCGATGATGGGCCTGGAGCAGTTCCAGCACGGCAAGCACGCGGGTCGTGGGGCGGGTCATGGCGTCTAGTCTAGGCTGAAATAGGACGTAAAGTGCCCTGATTCACTACGAACCTGCGCGCCATCGACGCGGATTGCTTCGGCCATTCGCGCGCGTCTTCGAAATCCACGCCCCGCAGGAGAGTGCCCGTGAGTCATGCGCAGCAGTTGTGGTTGTTCTTTGTCGTTGTGTTCGGCGTGGTCGTGTTGCCGGGCCTGGACATGGCCTATGTGCTGGCGAGCAGTCTGGTCGGCGGGCGCGGCGCGGGGCTCGCGGCCGTGGGTGGCATCATCGCGGGCGGCGTGGTGCATACGACGCTCGGCGCGCTCGGCATCGCGACGGTGCTCGCGCTGTGGCCGGCGGCATTCAACGCGATGCTGATCGCGGGCGCGGCTTACATGGCGTGGATCGGTTGGGCGATTCTGCGTGGTGGCGCGGCGCTGCGCGTGGACACCAACGCGCCGCGTCGCGCGCGTGGCGTGGTGTTCGCGCAGGCCATGCTCACGTGCTTGAGCAATCCCAAGGCCTATGTCTTCATGCTCGCGATCTTTCCGCAGTTCTTGCGGCCTGCCGAAGGCGTGATCGCGCGGCAGGCGCTGGTGCTGGGCGCGATCATCGCGTTCACGCAAGCGCTGGTGTACGGCGCGCTCGCCTTGGTGGCGGCGCGCGCGCGAAGCGGCTTGCAGGATCGGCCGGAACGCGCCGTGGTGATCGCGCGCGTGGTCGGCGTGGCCTTGATGCTGGCGGCGGTGGCGACGTTGTGGCAAGGCTGGCGTGGCGCGGTTTGACGCGGGTTTCGCGCGTGGCTTCGCGATGAGGGGTGCATGAGGATATGGCGGGGGGCTATTTCCCCGCGGGGTCGGCGCTGATGCCCAATGACGGTCAGTTCTTTGGAGACCGCATCATGAACCTCGTCCGTTGGTTGCCCACGCTGGTCCTGAGTTTGTCGCTCGCCGCGACGGGGAACGCGCGCGCCGCCGACGCGGTGACCTTGCTCAATGTCTCCTACGATCCCACGCGCGAGTTGTACGAGCGCATCAATGTCGCCTTCGCCGAGCAATGGCGCGCTGATCATGGCCAGACCGTCACGATTCGACAATCGCACGGCGGCTCGGGCAAGCAGGCGCGCGCGGTGATCGATGGCCTCAAGGCCGATGTCGTGACCTTGGCCCTGGCCTATGACATCGACGAGATTGCCGCCCGCGCCGGCAGCATCGATCGCGGCTGGCAAGCGCGGCTGCCCGAGCGCAGCACACCGTACTACTCGACCATCGTGTTCCTGGTGCGCAAGGGCAATCCCAAGGGCATCCGCGATTGGGGCGATCTCGCGCGCGACGGCGTGTCGGTGATCACGCCCAATCCGAAGACGTCGGGTGGCGCGCGTTGGAATCATCTGGCCGCGTGGGGCTGGGCCTTGCGGGAATACGGTTCGGAAACGAAAGCGCTGGAGTATTTGACACGCGTGTACCGCAACGTGCCCGTGCTCGATTCCGGCGCGCGAGGCTCGACCACGACCTTCGTCAGCCGCGGTCTGGGCGATGTCTTGCTGGCGTGGGAAAACGAAGCCTTTCTCGCGGTCGAGGAATTGGGCAAGGATCAGTTCGAGATCGTCGTGCCCTCGCTGTCGATTCGCGCCGAACCGCCCGTGGCCGTGGTCGACAAGATCGTCGACAAGCGCGGCACGCGCGAAGTGGCCGAGGCGTACTTGCGCTTTCTCTATTCCGAGCCCGCGCAGGAGATCATCGCGCGCTCGTACTACCGACCACGTTCTGCAGCAGCGCTGGCGAAGTATGGCGCGCGCTTTCCGACCATCGACTTGCTCGATATCGACCACGACTTCGGCGGCTGGGCCAAGGCCCAGGCCACGCATTTCAACGATGGCGGTCTGTTCGATCAGATCTTCGAGGCCGCGCGTCGCTAGTCCTTTCCTTCGGAGCCTGACATGAACCTTTCCGTCGACACCGCGCGGGTCAGCCCGCGACGGCACGTGCCGCCGCGCGCGCTGAGTTTGGCCATCGCGCTCGCCTTGCCGGCGCTCGCGAGCGCCGATGACACCGCCGATGCCGTGCTCGCGCGCCTGCAGCAGCTCGAATCGCGCTTGGATCAACTCGAGCACGAGAACCGCGAGCTGCGCGAGCAACTGCAGTTCCGCACCGAACGCCTGGAGCGCGTCGAAAACCGCGCGGCGCGCGCCGCGCAGCCGGGCGTTGTGCCGAGCTATGCCAGCGTCAATGGCGACTTCACCTTCAAGCTGCGCGGCGTGGTCGATGCCGACGCGGTGGCCTTCCATGCGCGCGAAGGCGGTTACGACTACAACTCAGGCACCGGCTTCCGGCGCGCGCGCATTGGCTTGGAAGGCGATCTCTATCGCGATTTCAAATGGCGCGCCGAGGCCGATTTCGCCGGCAATCAAATTTCGCTGACCGATGCCTATGTGCAATACGTCGCCGTGCGGCCGTGGGTATTCACCCTCGGTCAGCACAAAGCGCCGTATGGGCTGGAGTCGAACAACAGCGACAACTACAACACCTTTCTCGAACGCGGCATCGTCACCAATGCCTTCGGCACGCCGGGCGCGGAACGGCGCATCGGCTTGTCGGCGTTTCGCGGCACCGACAAGTTCACGGTCGGCGTCGGCGTGTTCGGCGATGGCGAGAGCTCCACGCGCGCTGCCACCGCGTCCGACGAAAGCACCGGCGTCAACGGCCGCGTCACCTGGGCACCGTTTTTCGAACCCAATCACATCCTGCAGCTTGGCTTTTCGGGCTATTACCGCGCGGAACTGAAAGACGGCAGCACGCCGGACGCCGTGCGCTTCGCCGACCGCCCGAACGTGCGCGTCGACGGCGGCAACATCGCGGACACTGGCGTGATTCGCCAAGTCGATGCGCTGAAGTATCTCGGCGCGGAAGCCGTGTACATCCGCGGACCGCTGACCTTGGCGGGCGAGTACGGCCGCGCGACCGCCGATCGCTACCAAGGTCTGGATGATCCAAGCTTCGACGGTTACTACGTCTACGGCTCGTGGTTCCTCACCGGCGAATCGCGACCGCTCAAGACCGGCAGCTTCGATCGCGTGAAGCCTTATCGCGATTTCGATCCGAGCAAGGGCACGTGGGGCGCGTGGGAAGTCGCGCTGCGCTACGACCGCTTCGACTTCTCCGAGACGCCGGTCGCGGCCTTTCATGGCAATCGTGGTCATGTGGCCACGGCCGCGCTCAACTGGTATCTCAATCCCAATCTAAAACTGATGTTCAACTACCTGCGCTTCAGTGGCGACAACACGCCGCTCGATCCCGTGGGCAATCAAACGCGCGGCGATGCCTTCGCCACGCGCCTGCACATCGATTGGTGAGGCCGTGAGCGCGAGCACCCTCGATGCGGCGATCTGGCGCGGGCGGCGCGATGTGCTGCCCGGTCGACGCTGGACGCTCGGCGTCAGCATCGGGTACTTGGTGGTGATCGTGCTATTGCCGCTGGCGGCGGTGTTCGCGCGCGGTTTCTCCGAAGGCTGGGCGCACTTCGTCGACGTCGGCTTGTCGTCGCGCGCGCTGGCGGCGTATCGGCTGTCATTCGGCGCGGCGGCGATCGCGGCCGTGGTCGATGCGGTGTTGGGCTTGTTGGTGGCTTGGGTCTTGGTGCGCTATCGCTTTCCCGGTCGCGCGCTGCTCGACGCGCTCGTCGATTTGCCGATCGCGCTGCCCACGGCGGTCGCGGGCATCGCGCTCACGGCGTTGTTTGGGCCGCATGGTGTGTTGGGCGAAGTGTTGCTGTCGTGGGGCATCCCGGTCGCGTTCACGCCGTTGGGCGTGGTGGTGGCCTTGATCTTCGTCGGTCTACCTTTCGTGGTGCGCACGGTGCAGCCAGTGTTGGCCGATCTCGGTCACGCGCCCGAAGAGGCCGCGGCGACTTTAGGCGCGGGGCGGTGGCGCACGTTTCGTCGCGTGATCCTGCCGGCCGTACGACCGGCGCTGCTCACGGGCGCGGCACTGGCCTTCGCGCGCGCGGTGGGTGAATACGGCTCGGTGATCTTCATCGCCGGCAATATGCCGTTCCGATCCGAGATCGCGCCGCTGTTGATCGTGATCCAGCTGGAGCAATACGACTACGCGGGCGCGGCGGCGATCGCGGTGGTGATGTTGCTGCTGTCGTTCGCGATTCTGCTGGCGGTGAATCTACTGCAAGGCTGGACGCGACGACGTCGCGACCGCGCGGGTCGCGCATGAACGCGCGCGCTCGGCCGATCGTGGGTGAATCGCCGTGGGTGACGCGCGGCTTGATCGCGATCGCGATCGCGGTCCTGATCGTGCTGCTGATCTTGCCCTTGGCCACGGTGTTTCATGAGGCACTGCGTCGCGGCGTGGGCCTGTATCTCGAAGCCTTGCGCGAGCCTGATGCCTTGTCCGCGCTTCGTCTGACCTTGCTGGTCGCCGCGATCGCCGTGCCGCTCAACGCGGTGTTTGGCGTGATCGCCGCGTGGGCCATCGCCAAGTTCGAGTTTCGCGGCAAGTCGGCCCTGATCACCTTGATCGATCTGCCGTTCTCGGTGTCGCCCGTGATCTCGGGTTTGGTCTATGTGCTGCTTTACGGCGCGCATGGGTGGTTGGGCCCGTGGCTCGACGCGCACGACGTGCAGATCATCTTCGCCGTGCCCGGCATCGTGCTGGCGACAGTGTTCGTGACGTTTCCCTTCGTCGCGCGCGAGCTGATTCCGCTGATGCAGGAGCAAGGTCGCGATGCCGAGGAAGTGGCGCTGTCGCTCGGCGCCTCGGGCTGGCGTGCGTTCACGCGCGTGACTTTACCGCGCATTCGCTGGGGACTGCTGTACGGCGTCTTGCTGTGCAATGCGCGCGCGATGGGCGAATTCGGCGCGGTGTCGGTGGTCTCGGGTCACATTCGGGGCGAGACCAACACGTTGCCGCTGCACGTCGAGATTCTCTACAACGAATACAACTTCGTCGCGGCCTTCGCCGTGGCTTCGCTCCTGGCCTTGGCGGCCTTGCTCACGCTCGGCGCCAAGTCCTTCCTGGAGTGGCGTCACGCCGATGCGCTGGCGGCGAATCGGCGTCATTGATCGCGGAGCGGACATGCGCATCGGACTTCGACAATTGCACAAGCGCTTCGGCGCGACGAGCGTGATCGATCAGGTCTCGCTGGCCGTGGCTTCGGGCGAGTTGCTGGCGCTGCTCGGGCCTTCGGGCTCGGGCAAGACGACCTTGCTGCGCATCATCGGCGGCCTCGAGCGGCCCGACGCGGGCCAGGTGTTGTTCGACGACGACGACACGGCGTCCTGGCCCATTCAGCGACGACGCGTGGGCTTCGTGTTTCAGCACTACGCCTTGTTTCAACATTTGAGCGTGCGCGAGAACGTGGCCTTCGGCTTGCGCGCGTTGCCGCGTCGCGAACGTCCCGATCGCGCGCGAATCGATCGTCGCGTCGATGAACTCCTAGCCTTGATGCGCCTGGAAGAAACGGCCGCACGCTATCCCTCGCAGTTGTCGGGCGGTCAGCAACAACGCGTGGCCCTGGCGCGCGCGCTGGCGATCGATCCGCGCGTACTGCTGCTCGACGAACCCTTCGGCGCGCTCGACGCGCAGGTACGCAAGGACCTGCGTCGCTGGCTGCGACGCATCCACGACAGCACGGGGTTGACCACGGTGTTGGTGACACACGATCAGGACGAAGCCCTGGAACTCGCCGATCGCGTGGCCGTGATGCACGCGGGTCGCCTGGTGCAGGTCGGCACGCCCGATGAGATCTTCGAACGCCCGGCGACGCGCTTCGTGCACGAGTTCGTCGGTGAATCCTCCGCGCTGCCCGTGATGATTCACGGTGGCCGCGTGCATCACGAAGGGCGTGCGCTGGATTTGATCGCGCGCGCGGCGCCCGATGGCGCGGCGGATCTGCTGTTTCGACCCCAGCATGTCGAGCTGTGCGAGGCCTCCGCCAGCGCGATCGCCGCGCGCGTGGTGGCGGTGTCGCGCGCGGGTTCGCGCTTTCGCATCGATGCGGTCGCGGGCGCCGAGGAAACGCGCGTCGAACTCGAATGCGCGCGCCGACCCGCGTTGGCGCGGGGCGATTGGGCGCACTTCAAGCCCACGCAATGGCATCTGTATGCGCGTGGCGAGGGCGGTCAGTCGGTTGAGGCGTCGGAGCATCTGCTCGTGCGCGAAGAGGCGCGCGGCCGGGATGAGTCGAGCGCGTCGCGCGTGATCGCGCGCGCCCGCGAACTCACGCCAGGTTGAGCGCTGGCCGCCAACGCGAAGCGCGCGCTGGCGGGCAAGTCGTCACGATCAGCGCGCGTCTTCGGCGCCGCTCGATCCCGGATTCGCGGCCGTGCACAGCGTGCTGACCGGCAGCAAGCGCACCAGCGGAATCGTGCCGCTGGCCGGCGGATCGGTCAGCGTGAATTGCAGACTCGCGTGCGAGCAATCGGTGAAGGTCAGGATGCCGGTGCCGGCCGGCGTGGTCTGCGTGGCCACGCCGCTGTTGAACACGCCGCCGCGCGAGCGATTGAACACGAGCGCGGTCGGCTGTCCCAGCGAAAACGGTCCCGAGGCGGTGAGCCAGTCGTACTGACCCGGCGTGGTCGTCCACGTGAACCAGGCCACGGCGAACAGGTTCAGACTCGGCGAGACATCGAAGAAGAAACCCTGCGACGCGAACTCCGGGTTGTACCAGCTGCCTTGCACGCCTTCGTTGATCACGAAGGGCGCGGTCGTCTGCCCCGGCTCCACGATGATGCGACCGGCCATGCCCGAGCCGCCGGCCGAGCCATGCACGTCGCAGTAATAGCCCGAGGTGCCGGCCGCGTTGAAGGTGTGCGAGAAGTCGAACGCCGCGTTGGTCGCCGCGCCCGAGCGATAACTGTTGTCGTCGGCGACCACATTGTGAAAACCGCCGGTCTTGTGCCAGGTCACGGTGTCGCCGACCTGGATGGTCAACTGCGCCGGACTGAAACTGTTGCCGACGATCTCGACGGTGTGGTTGGCCGCGAGCGACATGCCGGACAGCATCATCAGGCCCAGGCCAGCGCAGCAACGGGTGAATCGGGTCATGTGTCACTCCTCGTGCGACGCGCGCCGGGTCCGTTGGCGCGCGGGAATTCCTCGTTGTCGACGACGATTCGTCGCCGATGGCCGAATGGCCCATGTCCCCACGACGCGGCCGCGACCACGGCGAGGACCGCAGCAGTACGCGGTCGAAGGGGGCGTGGATTCAGCGCGAGGAGTTGGTCGCGTTCGACGCGCGTTAGAAGTGCGCGCGAGGCTCGATCGGTGCGGGCGAGCGCCGGCGCGCCCGCGCGCGAACGCGCACGGCGATCAGAGCTGACCGATGGCCTCGAGCGAGGCGACGCGGCGGGCTTCGGTCTCGTTGAAGCTGCGCGCGCGCAGTTGCGCGATCAAGGGCTCGGCGCGCGCGGGCGCATCGCGATGCTCGCGGCGCAGCGCGTCGCGCGCGGCGACATAGCGCGCCACGCGCGCGTCCCACTCGGCACGTTCCCGATCAAGCGCGGCGAGACGGCGGGCGGCGTCGCGACCCCAAAGCGCTTCGCGTTCCTTCCGACGTTGCGCGTCGTCGAGGCCCAGCGTCTCGAACTGACGCGTCTGCTCATCGACCAAGGCGGCGCTGGTGGCGTCGCGCATCACCTCGCGCGTGGCGGCGGGCAAGGTGGCTTCGAGTTCAGCGAGGCGACGCGCGCGCGTGGTCGCGTCGATCGAGGTGTCGCGCGCCAAGTCCATGCGCGCGAGGGTGTATTCGGTATAGGCCTCTTCCTCGCCGAACATCGCGGCCGCGCCGGTTTCGCCCAGCCATTGTCGACGCAAAGCGCGTTCGCGCGCGAAGCGGTCGCGCAGGGACTCGTCCGGCAAGGCCTGAAGACGCGCGCGCGCGTGTTGATAGCCCACGTAGCGATCGAAGATGGCCAGCACGGCTTGCGCAGTGCCTTCACCGAATTGCTCGCGCAGATCGGCCGCGAGCACGCGACGGATGCGCGCCACGTCGAGTTCACCCAGGGCCGCGAGATACCAGTCGAAGCGACGACGTAGTTCGACATCGACCGATACGTGGCCATCGGCGCCGAGCGTGACGCGGCCATCGGGCGTGCTGTCGCGCAAGGAGCCTTGCGTGTAGACGGCGCGGTCGGCGGCGAGTTCGGCATCGGTGTCGGCGATCGAGGCATGGGCTGATGCCTGATCGCGTGTCGACGGCGCATCACTGGGTCGCGACGCGTCATCGCCTTGCGCCGATGCGACCGTCTGGCCCTCGCGTGGGACCGGGGTCGTGTCTTCGCGCGACCACCAACCAGCGCCCGCGCCCAACAGCGCGAGCACGATCACCAACGCCAGGACGCGCGTTCGTCGACTCATGCGGGCGGCAAGATCACCGCGGGCGCCGTCGCCGGCGCCCGCGGCATGCGATCACAGCCCGGCGTTCTTCAGGCGATTCGCGTGCGCGCGAATCACGCTGACCGGATTGGACGCGAACAGACCGCGCAAACCGATGATCTGGTTGACCTCATCGAGATGGTTCCAGCCATAGTCATCGCGCAGCACCGTGCCGAGATGGCTCGAGCAACGGCCGACCAGTCCATCATTGGCCTCGAAGCCGAAGAACAAACTCGACGCGCCGAGAAAGCCATCGGACGCATCGAAGATGTTGGTCAGCACCGACGTGCCACCCCACGAGTAATAGCGCACGCCATTGACCGAGGCCGCGCCTTGCCCACAACTGGATGTCGGCATTCCCTGCGGATGACGCGCGTTGAACGCGGCCGCGCCCGGAGAACTGAGCGAAGCCAGCGCGCCTAGCGCGTACTGCGGATCATCATCGCCCGACAGCACTTCGATGAACACTGACACCGCGTCGACCAAGCCCGCGACCAAGGGCCGCAACGGCGAACCCGGCGGCAACACGGCATTGAGGCCATCGGCGACCTTGCTGCCCGTGTGTGGACTGCCGACGCTGGTGATCGAAGCCACCAGATCCGGCCGCACCGAGGCGACATAGCGTATGGTCGGTCCGCCGTGACTGTGGCCGATCAGGTTGAAGCGCTGAAAGCCCGTGGTCGCGCGCAGATTGTCCAGATCGCGGATCAATTGCTCGCCGCGCACTTCGCTGTAGTTGCTCGACGAGACATTGGCCACGAACACGCGCGCGCCACCCGAACGCAGATCGCCGGGTATGCCATACCAATAATCGAGCACGCCCAGGATCGAATCGAAGCCGAGCAGTCCGTGGACCAGGACGATCGGATAACGCGTTTGCGTGTAGTTACTCTGCGCGAAAGCGCCGGTGCAGACAAAGCAAAGCAGCAGGGCCGCGCCAGCGCGGCCGATCAGTGAACGCAACATCTTCCCCTCCCAGAAAAGAGCATCGCGTGATGGTGGTTGCCGAGGCGGGCCTACCCCGCCGGCCTCGGCGATGCCGACGCTAGCAGTTGCTCCCGCAAACTTCAAACATCTGTTTCAAGCACCTGTAAGATGTCGGCCGCGCGCCATTGAAGTTGTTTTGCGCCGTCTAGCTGGCGGCGCGGTTCGCGCGCGCGCAAGCTCCGACCTCGGGGCAGGGGAATCCGCGAATGACAGGCACGCCGCAGCGACCGTTGGAGTTCACGATCCGCTACGAGGATCGCGAAACGTATCTCTATGCCTTCGTCACCGGGCCACACGACAGCCTGCCCGTGTCGCGCGCGTTCTGGACCGAACTCGCGGCCGAAGTGCGCCGGCGCGGGCGCGATTCGCTGTTGGTCGAGGAAGACTTCATCGATCCGATCAGCATCATCGAGATCTACGATCTGGTCGAAACCATCCTCGCGCTCGATTGGGAGCGCTGCCAGGTGGCCTTCGTCGATCGCCAGCAGAGTCACCGCGACATCAACGAATTCGGCGAACTGGTGGCGCGCAATCGCGGCTTCGTCGGTCGCGTGTTCGCGACCGTGGAGCAGGCGCACGCGTGGTTGACGCGCGCCTGAGCGGCGCGCGGTTTACTGCGTCTGACGCAGCGCGATCGCGGCGATGCCGTTGGCTTCGAGCGTGCGCTTGGCTTCGTCGAGCTCGCGCGCGTCGGCGTACGGGCCCACGCGCACGCGATACCAGGTTGTGTCGTTGATGGTCACGCTCACCACCGAGGCGCGTTGACCGAACAGCGCGAGCTTGGCCTTCATCGCCTCGGCGTCGGCATTGCCTCGGAACGAACCCGCTTGCAGGAACAAGCGCGGTGGGCCCGCCGCGTCGGTGGCGGGATTGGGCGTGGCCGGTTGCTGCGCCTGAGCCTTGATCTCGGCGTCGGGGATGACGACTTCCATCTCGGGCAGCACGCTGTAGAAATCGTACTTGGGCTTGGTTTCGAGGGGCTTTTGCGCGGTCGCCGGCGTGGTCGGCTCGGCCGCGACGCCGGCATCGCCGGCGCGCGGCACGGTGGCTTGCGGGTTGGGCTGGGGCAGATCGCCACCGCGCAGGGCCGGCAACCAATCCTTGTACAAGGCCAGGCTCGACAGCAGCAGGCCCAGCACCACGCCGGCCAGCAGCCACATCCATGACGGGAAAGAGCGGCTCTCGCCGCCACGGAATGCTTGTTGCTGCTTCTTGCTCATGTCTGACTGCTTAGTCTCTCGCGCGGCAATGGCCGCTGAATCACATCTGTTCCGGCGCCGACACGCCCAGCATGCGCAGGCCGTTGGCGATGACCTGCTTCACGGCTTGGCACAACAGTAGACGCGCGTTGCGCAGCGAATCATCGTCGACCAGGATGTCGACGCTGTTGTAGTAACTGTGGAAGCTCGCCGCGAGGTCGCGCAGGCCATTGGCCACGATTTGCGGCGAGCGCTTGTCGCCAGCGCCGGCCACGATCTCGGGGAAGCGCAGCAGTTGCTGCATCAACTCGGCCTCGGCGTCCTCGGTCAGGCGATCGCGCGCGGCATCGCCGCTGGCGCGATTGAAGGTCCAGCCTTTTTCCGCCAGCTGCCGATGCAGGGCGCACACGCGCGCGTGCGCGTACTGCACGTAGTAGACGGGGTTTTCGCTGGAATGCTTGCGCGCGAGTTCCAGATCGAAGTCCAGATGCTGCTCGTGGCTGCGCATCACGTAGAAGTAGCGCGTCGCGTCCGTGCCCACATCCTTGCGCAGCTGACGCAAGGTCACGAAGGCGCCGGCGCGCGTGGACATCTGCACCTTGTTCTCGCCTTCCCACAGGGTGGCGAACTGGACCAGATTGAATTCCATGCGCGAGACATCGAGCTCCAGCGCGCGCGCGATGCCGAGCAGGCGCGGCACATAGCCGTGATGATCGGCGCCGAAGACATAGACGATGCGCTCGAAGCCGCGCTCGAACTTGTTGAGCAGGTAGGCGATGTCGGAGGCGAAGTAGGTGGTGACGCCGTTCTCGCGCACCATCACGCGGTCTTTCTCGTCGCCGAACTCGGACGCGCGGAACCACAGCGCGCCGTCGAGCTCATACGTGTGGCCATTGGCCTTGAGCCGTTCAATGCCGCGTTGCACGGCGCCCGAAGTCGTCAGCGAGCGCTCCGAGAACCAGTTGTCGTACTTGACCCCGAACTCGAGCAGGTCCTCGCGAATGTCGTTCAAGCACCAGTTGAGGCCGGCGTCGAAGACGATGCGATAGTCGGCCTCGCCGAGCAGGCTCTTGGCGCGCGCGATCAGGGCATCGACGTGAGTTTCCTTATTGCCGGGGTTTTCCGGCGTGCCTTGGGTTTGGTCGAGCGGCAGGCCGTCGAAGACCTCGAAGGCATTGTGCCGCAGGCGATCGCCCTCGCGCGCGCGCAGGTCGCGCGCGATGTCGACGACGTAATCGCCGCGATAGCCATTGTCGGGAAACCGCACCTGGATGCCGCCGAGCTCGAGATAACGCAGCCACACGCTGCTGGCCAGGATGTCCATCTGCCGGCCGGCGTCGTTGACGTAATACTCGCGCTGCACTTGATAGCCGTTGGCTTCGAGCAGATTGGCCAGCGACGAACCATAAGCCGCGCCACGACCGTGACCCACGTGCAGTGGGCCGTTGGGATTGGCCGAGACGAATTCCACCGTCATCGACTCGCGCGAGGCTTCCGGCGCGTAGCCGTAACGATCACCTTGTTCGAACACGCGGCGCAGCGTGCCGACCAGGCACACCGAGCTCACGAAGAAATTGATGAAGCCCGGACCCGCGATCTCGGCCTTGGTCACCAGGCGCGATTCGGGAAGGGTGTCGACGATCGCTTGCGCGAGTTCGCGCGGATTGCGACCCAGGGGCTTGGCCATCAACAGCGCGATGTTGCAGGCGTAGTCGCCATGCGCTTTGTTGCGGGTGCGTTCGATGACGAAGGCGGGTTCGTCGCCCGCGGGCAGCTTGCCGTCGCGCCGCAGGTCGAGAATGGCCTGCAGGACGATTTCCCTGAGAAGCTCTTTCACGGTGATCCAATCGTTGGCTGGTTTGAAGGGCCGCGTATTGTAGAGCCCGGCGCGGCCGCGCGCTCGGGAGGCGCTTGCGGCCATGACTTCGAGTAACTCCTGAGGTCAAGCGCTCAATCCGTCGATTCCCTGTCATGGACGGATATCCACAACGCCTGTGGATAAGTTTGTGGGCAAGACCCCGCATAGATTCGCTAAGGCCGTGTCCTGGTTGAGGATTCTGAACTCTGAGCAGAAGCCGCTCAGTCTTCATTGCGTTGTTTTTCAACAAGTTGCATTCGACTGGCGGACACAGGTCCGTTCCGGCGGGCTTCCAGGCCGGAAATCAGTGGCCCTGTGCAAAAGTTTCGGGGAGCCGGATCGGTTCACGGGCCCGTAGCCTGACTGACACCGATTGGAAACCGTAGCTTCATACGCTGCGCCGGTCCTCCCGATTGGTGCGTCGCCGCATGTCCGCGCTCTCCCATTGCCGTCTCGGTGCCCTGGCGCTGAGCATCTGCCTTGCCCTGCCTTCGACCCCGGCTTCGGCCGACCCGCCGACGGCCACGACGCCCGCGAGCGGTCGCGTCACGGTGTTTCTGTACACCTTCGCCGATCAGAAGGTGCTCTCGGGCGTCGAACTGCGCGCGGCCGGCCGCAAGCTCGGCAGCACCGACGCGCGCGGCGTGTGGACGGGTCAGCTCGAGGCCGGCGAGACCACGCTCACCGCCGTCGCCGACGAGTACGAGCCGATCGAATTGCCGTTGAAGCTCGACGCGCGCGAGTCCTTGCAAGTCTCGCTGTCGTGGTACGCGACGCGCGCGCCCGTGGCGGTGCTGCGCGGCGCGATCTCGGGCGAGACCACGGTCGATCTGACGCCGTCACCGGCGCAGCAACTCGACCTCGCGCGCGACGCGGCGCTGGCGGTTTCGGGCGTGGCCCCGGCCGAAGAGACGGGCATCGATTCCGCGCCCGAGCGTCAGCGCAAGAACGAAACCGCGCTGACCGGCGTCGACGTGGTCGGCGAAGCCCTGCGCACCGACGACCAGGCGGCCTTCACCGAAGAAAAGCGCGACACCGCCAAGGTCTACGAAACACTTTCGGCCGAACAGATCGCGCGCGCCGGCGACAGCGACACTGCGCAAGCGCTCAAGCGCGTGACTGGTCTGACCCTGGTCGACTCGCGCTTCGTTTACGTGCGCGGCCTCGGCGAACGCTATTCGAGCGTGTTGTTGAACGGCGCGCAGATTCCTTCGCCCGATCCGACGCGACGCGTGGTGCCGCTGGATCTGTTTCCCACCGACATTCTCGAAGGCGTGATCGTGCAGAAGAGCTACTCGGCGGAAATGCCCGGTGACTTCGGCGGCGGCACGATTCAATTGCGCACGCGCGGTTATCCCGATGACTTCTTCCTGCGCATCAGCGGCACCACGGGCTATGTCGATGGCACCACGGGTCAGGATGGTTTGACCTATGACGGCGGCTCGCGCGACTGGCTCGGTCGCGACGATGGCACGCGCGAGCTGCCGAGTTCGCTCGCCGCGGCCACCGCCGATGGACGCTTTCTGCGCGAGCAGACGCCGCTCAATCCGCAAGGCGCGACACCCGCGCAGATCGAGCAGTATGGTCAAGATCTGGCGCGAGGCTTCGACACGCGACGCGATTCCATCGCGCCCAACAGCGGCTTCGGCATCGCGCTGGGCGATGTGTTCAAGGGTGGCGATGGCGTGAAGTTCGGCTACATCGCCGCGCTGCGCTACGCCAATCAATGGGACACGCGCGAGGAGAAGCGCCAAAGCTTCGTGCCCACCAATGCCGGTCTGGAACTCACCGACTACGGCACGCTGGATCAAACCACGCAGCAGATCGATGGCTCGATGTTCCTGTCGACCGGCCTCGATATTGGCGGCGATCATCACTTCAAGACGACCTCGATGCTGTTGCGTCAGACCACGGACGAGGCGCGCTTGTTCGATGGTCGCGACGACAACCAGATCACGCGCATCACGCGCCTGCGCTGGATCGAGAACAGTCTGCTGTCGCATCAGCTGTCGGGCGAGCACTTCCTGCCGGCGCTGCATGATTTGGAACTCACGTGGCATTACACACACAGCAAGGCGCGCCGTTACGCGCCGGACGAGCGACGCTATCGTTTCGATGCGGATAGCGAGCAGCCCGGCGCGAGTTACTCCTTCTCCCAGCGCTCGGACAATCTCGGCTACACCTTCGGCGATCTCGACGATCGCGCCGATGACTATGCGATCCAGGCACTGCTGCCGTTCGATTTTGGCGAGAGCACGCATCTGGATTTGGCCGGCGGCGTGGAACGCGTCGACCGCGATCGCGAGGCGTCGATCCGTCGCTACGCGTTCAAGTCGCCGCTGCCAGGCGGTGGCGTGGTGCCGGGTGGGATCTTCCTCGAGCCTTCGCTCGAGCGCATCTTCACCGACGGCAATATCGATCCGCGCGGTTTCGTGCTGTTCGAGAACACGCGCCAGACCGACAACTATTTCGCCGATCAGACGCTGGACGCGGTTTACCTCACCGCGAATCTGCGCTGGAGCGATCGCTACAAGCTCGAACTCGGCCTGCGTCGCGAGGATAACGAACAGCAAGTGACGACGTTCTCGATCGCCTCGGCCACGCAGACGCCGGTGGTGGCGCGACTCGAGGGTGGCGACACCTTGCCGTCGGCCACGTTCACCTGGGGCTTGGGCGACAACGCGCAATTGCGCTTCGCGTATGGCGAGACGGTGTCGCGTCCCGACTTCCGCGAACTGTCGCCAGCGCCATTCACCGACCCCGAGCAAGACGCCGAAACGCTGGGCAACCCCGATCTGCGCGCCGGTTCGGTCAAGCACTATGACGCGCGCTACGAGTATTACTTCGATGGCACGGACGCGGTGTCGGTCGCCGTGTTCCGAAAGGAATTCAAAGACCCGATCGAAGTGCTGCGCCTGCCCTTCCTCGGCACCTTGCTCACGCTCGACAACGCGTTGACCGCGACCAATCAGGGCATCGAGCTCGATGGCTTCAAGCATCTGGGCGCGGTCAGCGAGTGGCTGGGCGAGGACCGCTGGCTCGGTCGCCTGCCGTGGTCAGATATGCACGTGGGCTTGAACTACGCCTACATCGATTCCGAAGTCACGCTCGATCCGACCAACGCACTGTCGCAAACCAATGCGCGTCGTCCCCTGCAAGGGCAGTCGCCGTACGTGGTCAACGCGCAGATTGGGTATCAAGACCCGGAGGGTGGCAGCGAGTGGACCTTGCTGTTCAATCGTTCGGGCGAGCGCATCGCGCAGGTCGGCGTCGATGGCGCGCCGGACATCTACGAGCAGCCGTTCAATCAGCTCGATGTCAACTACGCGCGCACCTTCGCCGAGAACTGGAAGCTGAAAGTGAAGCTGCGCAATCTTCTCGACCCCGAAGTCGAGTATCGCCAAGGCCGCGAGATCACGCGCCAGTTCAACAAGGGTCGCGAGATCGCGCTGACGCTGGAATGGCTGCTCGATTGAGCACGCGCTGACACATGTCGGTCACGCGATCGCCAAGCCCGTGTCATCGCCGCTACCTAGGCTGCCCGGGCTTGGCGGGTTTCGCGTCCGCCGTTTTCCATCCCTGGATCGAGGTAATCGCATGTCTTTCGTGAAACTGAAAAACACGGCGCTGGCCGGCGTTCTGCTGAGCGTGCTCGGCTCGGGCGCGGCGCAAGCGGCGTTCACCCTGTCCGACGCCAGCGTCGACGGCGCGTGGTTCAACGCGCAGCAGGGCGGCCGCGGCGCGGACCTGGATTTCGTGCGCACGGGCGTGGGCACGGGCGTGTTGTTCATCGCCGTGTACACCTACGACGCGCAGGGCAATCCGCTGTTCCTGGCGACCTCGGTGCCGGTGCACGAAACCGAATTCAAGAAGACGGGCATTCCGCTGTATCGCTTCAGCGGCGGCAGCTTCGGCAATGCCTTCACCGCGCCGACGCGTCAGGAACCGGCGTTCGCGACCATCAGCTACAACTTCGAATCCTGCGGAGAGCTCAAGCTCGACATCACGCCGACGGCGGCCGCGGGCGTGCCAGTGGCGAACCTCGTGTTCAACAAGGGCGAGAGCGCGGTCGGCAAGACCTCGCAAACCTGCGCCTACACGCGCAAGTTCACGGCGTGCCCGGCGGGCACGACCGCGGCGGCCGGCGTCGAGCGCACCTGCGTGCTCGCGGGTGCCTACACGACCAATCTGACGCTGACCAATGACACGACCTGGGTGCTGTCGGGCCTGGTGCGCGTGGGCAATCGCAATGCCGCCAACGCCACGCTGACGATCGAGCCGGGCACGCGCATCACGGGTCAGGGTCAGACGTCGGATTATCTCTACATCGAGCCGGGCTCGAAGATCATGGCCGAAGGCCTGCCGTTCGCGCCGATCGTCATGACCAGCCCGAAGGATTCGGCCGGTCAGACGCCAGCGCCGAAGGATTGGGGCGGTCTCGTGGTGTCGGGCAACGCGCCGACCAATTGCACGGGCAATGTCTGCGATTCGGAGTTTGATCCGACGTTGAAGTTCGGCGGCACCAACACCAACGAATCAAGCGGCGTGCTGCGCTACATGCAAGTGCGTTACGCGGGCTACATCTTCCAGGCCAATCGCGAAGTGAATTCCTTCACCTTCCAGGGCGTGGGCTCGGGCACGGTGGCGGAATATCTGCAGTCCTATCGCGGCGGCGATGATGGCGTGGAGTTCTTCGGCGGCACCAACAACATCAAGCATCTGGTCGTGACCGAAGGCGGCGACGACGGCATCGATTGGGATCTGGGTTGGAGCGGCAAGATCCAATACGCGCTGGTGATCAACGGCACGGGCCTGGGCGAGGATCGCGGCATCGAGGGCGCCAACTCGCCGTCGAATTCCGACGCCACGCCGCGCGCGATTCCGGTGCTGTCGAACTTGACCTTCATCGGCAACAACCAGGGCTCGCACGCGATCGAGTACAAGCAGGGCTCGGGCGGTCGCATCTGGAACTCGGTGATGTCGGGCTTCAAGACTTCGTGCTTGTTCATCACTGGCGCCTCGACCTACGCGGCGGCCGGCGTGCCGGCGGCGCTGTCGGGCAACACCCTGGTGCGCAACACCTTCGCCAACTGCACGAACAATTTCGCGCAGGACGCGGGCGCGCCGTTCACGTCGGAAGCGTTCTTCAACGCGAATGTCGGTAACTCCACGGCCAACGCGCAGCTGACCGGCTTCCTGCCCAACGCGGGCTCGCCGGTGCTCAACGCCGCGGCGGTGGTGACCACGGCGGGCGCGAACGGTCCGGTCAAGGACGACTTCTTCGATGCCGTGCCCTATGCCGGTGCCTTCGGTGGCGCCAACAGCAACTGGACGCTGGGCTGGACGGTGGGCATCAATCCCTGATCCCTGAGACACGGCGCGCGCCCTCCGCGCCGCGCGCGACACGAATATCCGAGGACGTCAGCCCAGGGATGGGCTCGGGCTTCCGGTGGTGCCAAGGACGGGGCTGCTCGTGTGGTGCAAGGTGGCGCCGGGATGGCGCAAGAAGGCCGATGCGGCAATGCATCGGCCTTTTTTCTGGGCGAATGGTTTGTTGATCGCGCGATCGCGGTGACGCGCGGGGTGACTTCACTGCCGCGTGGTTGATGCGTCGCGCGGATCGTCGCGCATCACGCGCGTCGTCGCGCCGAACTCAAACCAATTCGGACAAGGACAAATGCGCGTCCAGCACTTCGTGCCCGGTGAAACCGCCCGGCGCGCGTTGGCCGAAGCGATCGCGCAGCATCCGCGTGAGTTCGCGCACGCGCGGGGCGTTGAACTCCTTGCCTTGACCGAAGACATCGCGACCGACATCGGAACAGAAGCGATGCAGGTCGAAGAAGTAATGTTCCTGTCCGCTGGTGAGGAAGGACAACACGGGTTGACCGGATTCGGCGGAATCGAGCGAGCGCCCCGAGCGCATCTCGCGCTCGGCGGCCAGACGCGCGGCGCTGGCGGCGAATTCCGGAAAGCGCTCGCCGACATTGGCGGTGTCGAGATCGCTGGCGATCAGGGCGAGCGTCGCCGCGCGCGGCAGCGTCGGGTCATCGCGCCAACGTGGCAGCGCATGATCGAGTTCGGCCGGGAGCCTGGGCGCCAGCGGTCCACCGGTGGCGAGCACTTCGGCGCTGTTGTACTGGTAGGGCCGCGGCGAGGCATCGAAGGTGCTGCCGGCGATCATGATCTCGAGCGCGGCGAAGAGTTCGCGATCGGTCTCGCGCTCGAAGCCGGCGGCGGCGAGGATGCGATGCGTCTCGGAGATGCTGGCCGATTCGTTGGCGCCGACGCCGTGATGAAACTCCACAGCCTCGCGCTGGCGCAGGTCATGACAGGTCGCGAACAGCGACAGCGCCAACCAGTCGCGACCGGGCAGGGCCTTGACCCCGACTTGCCCAAGCATGCGACCCAGGCGCCGGTCGAGAATCTCCAGCGCGTGATCCTCGTTGTGATACTGGTGATGATCCTTGCCGAAACTGCCGTGACGCAGGCCCAGCCGCGCCAGCGACAGCAACACCGCCGACTCGGCGCGTTCGAGATAACGCTGCGCGGCCTCGCCGTAGGAATCGTGATAGACCGCGCGACGACGTTGCATCAGATGCAGCACGTCGGGTCGACGTTGCGCGATCAGGGCGCGCGCCGCGTCGACGGTGGCGAGTTCGCGCTCGACCGCGTCGGGCGGGTACTCGCGAGTCAGACCGGTGATCACGCCGCGCGCCTCGCCCGATCGGGACGCGAACGGGCGCGACCGATGGGGGCTTGGAGGGCCTGACTGGGTGCGGACATAAGGGCGCGCGACCCCTCCACGGGTGCATCGGCCGAATCGTGGGGCAGTATAGACGGCGCCAAAAAGCGAAGGAAACCCCCGGCCGGCGTCGTGACCGCGCTCACAGCAGGCCGCGCGAGGCCAGGCTCACCGGCGGACCCTCGCCGATGATGAAGTGATCGACCACGCGCACCTGGATCAGGCTCAGGGCGCCGACCAGGCGGCGCGTGATGGCGAGATCGGCTTCGCTGGGCTCGGCCACGCCGGAAGGATGGTTGTGCGCGAGGATCAACGACGCGGCGTTGTGCATCAGGGCTCGGCGCACCACTTCGCGCGGATGCACCTCGGCGGCGTCGAGGCTGCCGCGGAACAATTCCTCGCAGGCGATCACGCGCGAGCGCGTGTCCAGGAACAGACAGGCGAACACTTCGTGCGGCCGATTCGCCAACCACAGGCGCAGATAGTTCGCGCAGTCGTTCGGCACGCGCAACGTGGCGCCGCGACGCCAGGACTCGCCGCTGGCGCGGCGCGCCAGTTCCAGACTCGCGAGCAGCGGCGCCGCCTTGGCCGGACCCATGCCCGGCGCCTGGGACAATTCGCCGATCGGCGTCGCGAGCAGGGGCGCGAGCCCGCCCTTGTCGCGTATCAGACGCGCGGCGAGCTCAATCGCCGAGCAGCCGCGCAAACCGGTGCGCAGGATCACGGCCAGCAACTCGGCATCGGAAAGCGCGCCAGCGCCTTCGCGCAACAAGCGCTCGCGCGGACGTTCGTGTTCGGGCAAATGTCGGATCATCATGACCGCATCTTGCGCGCTCGGTCACGGTCGCGATGCCGAGAATCGACCGGGCATTGTGTAAGCTAGGCGCCGTGGCAACCGTCGGCGAATTCCTACGTGCAAGCCTTGAACGGAAAGCGAGTGTTGTTGGGCGTAAGTGGTGGCATCGCCGCGTATAAGGCCGCCGATCTGGTGCGGCGCCTGCGCGATGCCGGCGCCGAAGTCCGCGTGATCATGACCGAGGGCGCGTGTCGCTTCGTCACGCCGTTGACCTTCCAGGCGCTGTCGGGTCATCCGGTGCGCACCGAGTTGTTCGATCCCGCCGCCGAGGCGGCGATGGGGCACATTGAACTCGCGCGCTGGGCCGAACTGTATTTGATCGCGCCGGCCAGCGCCGATGTCATCGCGCGACTCGCCGCGGGCCTGGCCAATGATCTGCTGACCACGGTCGCGGTCGCCACGCGCGCGCCGTTGTTCCTGGCGCCGGCAATGAATCGCGAGATGTGGGCGCATGCCGCGACCACCGACAACGTCGAGCGCTTGCGTGCGCGCGGCGCGGTGATCCTGGGGCCGGGCGTGGGCGATCAGGCCTGCGGCGAAGTCGGGCCCGGTCGCATGCTCGAGCCCACCGAGATCGTCGCCGGCCTCATCGCCGCGCAAGCACCGGGCGTGCTCGAGGGCGTGCGCGTGCTGGTCAGCGCGGGGCCGACGTTCGAAGACATCGATCCGGTGCGCTTCATCGGCAATCGCAGTTCCGGACGCATGGGTTTCGCCGTGGCCGAGGCCGCGCGCGCCGCGGGCGCCGTGGTCACCCTGGTCGCCGGGCCCGTGCATCTGGACACGCCCACGGGCGTGAGTCGCGTCAATGTGCGCAGCGCGGCCGAGATGCATCGGGCCGTGGTCACCGCCGCGCGCGAGGCCGACATCTACATCGCGTCCGCCGCCGTCGCCGACTATCGTCCGGCCGAGATTCAACCGGCCAAGATCAAGAAGGCCGATGCGCCGCGCGCCCTGCCGCTGGTGCCGACCACCGACATCCTGGCCGAACTCGGCGCCAGCGCCGAAAAGCCCTTTCTCGTGGGCTTCGCGGCCGAGACCAATGACGTCGAGCACTACGCGCGCGACAAACTCGCGCGCAAGCGCTTGGACATGATCGTGGCCAATCGCGTCGGTCAGGCCGGATGCGGCTTCGAGGCCGACGAGAATGAACTCGTGGTGATCGCCGCCGACGAGCGCGTGGCCCTGGGTCGCGGCGGCAAGCGCGCGCTGGCCGATGCCTTGATCGAGATCGTCGCGCGTCGCTTTCGCGCCAAGACTGTCCCGGGGAGACAAGCATGATCCGCGTCGCGTTGAAGATTCTCGATCCGCGCGTGGGTCGCGAGTTTCCCTTGCCTGCTTATGCCACCGACGGCGCGGCCGGCATGGACCTGCGCGCCTGCCTGGACGCGCCGCTGACGCTCGAACCCGGCGCCACGGCGATGATTTCCACCGGCATCGCCATCCATCTCGACGATCCCGGCCACGCCGCCGTGCTGCTGCCGCGCTCGGGCCTGGGTCACAAGCACGGCATCGTGCTGGGCAACCTCGTGGGCCTGATCGATTCCGACTACCAGGGCCCGCTGATGATTTCGTGCTGGAACCGCTCGCGCGAGGCCTTTACCATCGCCCCGGGGGAGCGCGTGGCGCAACTGGTCGTGGTACCGGTGGCGCGAGCGACTTTCGAGGTGGTCGACGACTTCGTCGCCAGCGCGCGAGGCGCGGGCGGATTCGGACATACCGGCAGGCACTAGTTCCAACCCAAGGACTCGCTTCGTGTCGCGCAAGAAGACGGCTTTGCAGGTGGCTCAGGATCGCGGGCGCGCCGGTATCAATCCCCAACGCCTGTTGATCACGCTCGGCATCGGACTGTGCCTGGCGATGAGCGCGGTGTGCGTCATCCAGGCCCTGGGCGTGGGTCGCGAACAACGCTCCACCGAAAGTCTGCGCGCGGCGCAAGCGAGCCTCGCCGACACGCTCACGCGCCTGGTGCGCGACAAGCAGAACGCGCTGACCACCGCGCTCGACGACAACGAATTGCGCGCGGCGCTGACCGTGGTCGACGATGTCTCGCGCCAGCGCGCCACGACCTTGCTGCGCGAACGCCTGCCCGAGACCGAGCGCGTGGAGTTCTACGATCCACGCCTGCCCGAACTGGTGGAATCCGATCTCGGCAAGTTCGGTTATTCGCGCGCCAACATCCTGGCCGAGGCGCGCAGCAACGGCGGCATCGCGCGCGCGCAGATGCATCGGCTCGACGACAAGATGCTGTTCGCGCAGGCTCAGGCCGTGCGCGATGGCGAGCGCGTGGTCGCTTATGCCTACGTGCTCACGCCCGGTCAGGCGGTGCTCGACGCCGTGCAACAGCAATCGATCGCCTCGGGCCGCTTGAGCCTGCGCCAGGGCGGCGGCGCGGCGACCTTGACGCAACTCGCCAGCGGCGGCGCGACCGTAGGCGACGAGATCGTGGTCGAAGTACCGGAATCGATCTTCGCCATCGCCACGCAGCGCGTCGATGCCTTCAAGCTCGGCGAATGGGTGCCCTTGGTCGACATCGATAACACCTTCGCGTTGTGGGTCGTGGGCGTGCTGTTGCTCTTGCTCGCGGGCCTGCTGGTGGTGATTGGTCGCGCCATGACCGGCGCGCCGGTGGCCGGCAAGGCCGAAGGCATCGGCGGCGTGCTCGACAATCTCGCCGGCAAGCTGCGCGATCGCGCCAAGAAGCCCGAGCCCGACGAACAAGTGATGCCCGTGACCGCGGCCAAGCCCAAGCCCGCGGCCGATGCCGCGCGCGTCGCGGCCAAGCCCGTGGTCGAGAAACCCGCGAGCGACGCGCGTGGCGTCGCGGTTGATCGCTCGATCTTCCGCGCGTACGACATTCGCGGCGTGGTCGGCAAGACCTTGAGCAAGGATGTCGCGCGCATGCTGGGCCTGGCCATCGGCAGCGTGATTCGCGAACGTGGCTTGAGCGAAGTGGTCGTGGGTCGCGATGGTCGACTGTCGGGCCCTGAACTCGCGCAGGAATTGATCCGCGGTCTGCGCGCCACCGGTTGCGACGTCATCGATATCGGCGCGGTGCCGACGCCGATGGTGTACTTCGCGACCTATCACCTCAACGCCGGCTCCGGCGTGGCGGTGACCGGCAGTCACAATCCGCCGGACTACAACGGCTTCAAGATCGTGGTCGGCGGCGAGACCCTGGCCGAGGATGCGATCACTGATTTGTACACGCGTATCGTCGAAGGTCGCTTCTCGCTCGGTAATGGCGGCCTACAGACCATGGACGTGACCTCGGACTACATCGAGCGCATCACCGGCGACGTGCAGGTCGAGCGCAAGCTCAAGGTCGTGGTCGATTGCGGCAATGGCATTCCCGGCGCGATCGCGCCGCAAGTGCTCGAGGGCGTCGGCTGCGAAGTGATTCCCTTGTACTGCGACGTCGACGGCACGTTTCCCAATCACCATCCCGACCCGAGCGATCCGCACAACCTTGAGGATCTCATCGTCTCGGTCAAGCGCCTCAAGGCCGACATCGGCCTGGCCTTCGATGGCGATGGCGATCGCCTGGGCGTGGTCACGGCCAATGGCGAGATCATCTATCCCGATCGCTTGCTGATGATGTTCGCCATCGACGTGCTCAACCGCAATCCCGGCGCGGCGATCATCTATGACGTCAAATGCACCGGCCATCTGCAGGACCTGATCCTGCGCCATGGCGGCAGCCCGATGATGTGGAAGACCGGGCACTCGCTGATCAAGGCCAAGATGCGCGAGGAAGACGCCGAACTGGCCGGCGAGATGAGCGGCCATTTCTTTTTCCGCGAACGCTGGTATGGCTTTGACGACGGCGTCTACGCCGCCGCGCGCCTGGTCGAGATTCTCGGCGCCACCGATCGCGCGCCGCAGGAGTTGTTCGACGAATTGCCCAAGGGCGTGTCCACGCCCGAGCTCAAGATCAACATGGAGGAAGGCGCGCATCAGGCCTTCATGGGCCGTTTTCGAGAGCGCGCGTCGTTTCCGGGTTCGCGCGTGTCGAACATCGACGGCGTGCGCGCGGACTATCCCGATGGCTGGGGGTTGGTGCGCTGCTCCAACACCACGCCGAGCCTGGTGCTGCGCTTCGATGCCGACAACGAACAGGCGTTGCGTCGTATCCAGGAAACCTTCCGCGAACAACTGCTCGCGCTCGGTCCCGATCTGAAGTTGCCGTTCTGACGCATCGCCCCAGGGCGACGCGCGTCAATGCCGCGGCTTACTGCCGCGGCCTTTGCACCTGACGCGCCTTGAGTTCGCGGAAGCGCTCGAGCTTCACCGCGAAGGCCTTCGCCGACGCCGCTTTTTCCTGATCCTTCTCGGCGATGAAGGCGTTCTGATCCTCGATCTGCTTGCGCACGGTGGCGATGTTGGCGGCCACGGCCTCGGAGACCGGATTGCCGGCGCGCTCGGATTCGGCGGCGCTGGCGAGGAATTCGGCCAGGGCCTTTTGCTGATTGGCCAACTGCAACTTCGCGGTCGCGACCGAGGAATCGATCATCTGCAATTCCTGATCGTGCGCGCGCTGCAGATCGCCCTCGTTGGCGTAGGACATCATCAGCACTTGATCGGCCTTGGCCTCGGCGTCGGCCTTGGCCTTGATCTCGGCGGCCTTTTCGGCGGCGGCTTTCTCGGCGGCGATTTCCTCGGGCGTCTTCTGACGCTCGATGGCGCGCACCGACACGCCCTGATCATTCAACTGCGAGCCACCACCACCGCACAACTTGGGGTCGTAGGTCTGGCTGTAATAAGTCTCGCCGGCGGCGTTCTTGCATTTGTAGATCTTGGCCTCGACGCTGGTCGACAGCAGCGTCAACAAGGCAAGGCCCAGGGTCGTGCGAATCATGCGCAATCTCCACATTCGATGCGAAGGCTCAAGTCGTGCCGTAGCGCGCACGGTACTCCAAGAGGCTGGCGCGGTGCTGAACTAGGTCCTCGCGCGCCTCGGCCAGCGACAATAGTTCACCGAGTCCGGCGATGGCGAGCACGGGCAGACGAAAGTCGCGACGAACCTCGTCGGCGGCGGACAGCTCGCCGGCGCCGCGCTCTTGGCGGTCGAGCGCAATGATCACGCCCGCGGGTTCGGCGCCATGGGCGCGGATCAGCGCCACCGATTCGCGCACCGAGGTGCCGGCCGTGATCACATCGTCGATGATCAGCACGCGGCCCTTGAGCGGCGCGCCGATCAGCACGCCGGCCTCGCCGTGATCCTTGGCTTCCTTGCGATTGAACGCCACGGGCAGATCGCGGCCGTGATCCTGCGCCATCGCCACCGCCGTCACCGCGGCCAGCGCGATGCCCTTGTAGGCGGGGCCGAACAGCATGTCGAAGCCGAGGTTGTCGCTCGCCAGGCGCGCCGCGTAGGCGCGGCCCAGCGCCGCCAGCGAGGCGCCGGAATTGAACAGGCCCGCGTTGAAGAAATACGGGCTGACCCGCCCCGACTTGAGGGTGAATTCGCCAAAGCGCAGCACCTGCAGGCGCAGCGCCAGTTCCAGGAATTCGCGTTGATAGGCTTGCATGGGCTCGGTCACGCGGCGAGGACGGGCGGATTCTACGCGTCCGCCGCGCGGGCGTGTGTGTCGACTGGCGTATTCCGGCCGGACGCGCGCTCCGATACGCTTGCCAGCCGTCATCGGGACCCGCTCATGAAAATCATCACCGCCAACGTCAATGGCATTCGCTCGGCCGCGACCAAGGGTTTCTTCGACTGGTTCGGCGCGCAGCGCGCCGACGTGCTGTGCCTGCAAGAAACCAAGGCGCAGCGCGAACAGCTCAAGGACGCGATGTTCTTCCCCAAGGGCTATCACGCGCATTTCCACGACGCCGAAGCGCGCGGTTACAGCGGTGTGGCGGTGTACTCGCGGCGCGAGCCTGATCAGATCATCGACAAGCTCGGCTGGGCGCCGTTCGACAGCGAGGGTCGCTATCTCGAAGCGCGCTTCGGCGATGTCAGCGTGGTGAGCCTGTATCTGCCCTCGGGGTCGTCGAGCGAGGAACGTCAGGCCTTCAAGTTCGAAGTGATGCGCTGGCTCGAGCCGAAGCTCAAGTCCTGGGCCAAGAGCAGGCGTCACTACATTCTGTGCGGCGATTGGAACATCGCGCACACGCAGCTTGATCTGAAGAACTGGCGCTCGAATCAGAAAAACTCCGGCTTCCTGCCCGAGGAGCGCGCGTGGATGGACTTGGTGTTTGGTGATCTTGGCTGGGTCGACGCGCATCGCACGCTCAAGCCCGGCGTGGCCGAGTACACGTGGTGGTCCAATCGCGCCAATGCCTGGAACAACGACGTGGGTTGGCGCATCGACTATCACGTGGTCACCGCGGGTCTGCGCGATACGCTCAAGAGCGCGTCGGTGTATCGCGAGAAGAAGTTTTCCGATCATGCGCCGTTGACCGTGGAATACGGGTTGTGAGCGCGAGCGGGGAGCGCGGCCAATCGGCCACCGCCGATGGCGGCGCCAATCCGTCGCGCCTGCGCCGCATCCGCGAAGCATTCGCCACGCCCGCCGCCGGGGTGATGTTCTTCCTCGGGTTTGGGTCGGGCCTGCCGATCCTCATGGTCGGACAAACCCTCAACGTGTGGCTGCGCGACGTCGGCTATGCCTTGAGTCTGATCGGGCTGATCAGCTACGCGGGCAATCTCTACGCCCTCAAGTTCATCTGGGCGCCTTTGCTCGACTGGCGCGGGGCGCCCTTGCTCGGCTTTCTCGGTTTCCGTCGCGGGTGGTTGTGCCTATCGCAGATCCTGCTCGTGATCAGCATCGGCGCCTGTGCGCTGGTCGATCCGAATGGACAGCCGCATGTGTTCTTGATCTGCGTGATACTTCTGGCCTTTGCTGGCGCCACGCAGGACACCATGGTTGATGCCTACCGCGTCGAGATCGCGCCTGTGGACGCGCAAGGCGCCTTGACGATGACCTACTCCTTTGGCTACCGCGGCGGTTTGATTTGCGGTGGCGCGATGACGCTGTACATCGCCCAGTTCAGCAGTTGGCGCGCGGCCTATCTGACCATGGCGGCGGCGATGCTGGTGCCCTTGATCACGACTGTCTTGGCGCGCGAGCCCGACGCGGCTACACGCACGCGTGCGCGCCCGAACTTCGCGTTGGCGGCGATTCTGGAACCCTTCTTTTCATTCTTCCGTCAGCGCGGCTGGAAACTAGCGCTGGCGTTGCTGGCCTTCGTCGGTTTGTACAAGTTGCCCGATCAGATGCTCGGCGTGATCTCCGGACCGTTCTATCTGGACTCGGGCTTTACCAAGGCCGACATCGCCAATGTCTCGAAGCTGTTCGGCAGTTGGATGGGTATTGCCGGCACGGCGATCGGCGCGGTCTTGATCGCCTCTGCCTTCAGCTTGCGCGGCATGCTGTTGGCGGCGGCGCTGGGCGTCGCGACCTCGAATCTGCTGTTTATCCTGATGGCCCTGTACCCAGGCGAGTATTGGGCCTTCGTGGTCGCGATCCTAGGCGACAACTTCTCGCAGGGCTTCGCCGGCGCGGTGCTGGTGGCGTACATGTCCTCGTTGGTCGCGGAGGGCTACACCGCGACCCAATACGCCCTGCTGAGCTCGCTGGCCAATCTGCCCGGCAAGGTGATCGGCGGCGTCTCCGGATTCATGGTCGAATCCTGGGGCTACATCACCTTCTACGTGATCAGCGCCGTGTCCTTGCTGCCGACCCTGGTGCTGCTGGCGTGGCTGTGGTCGAGGATTCCCGCCAGGCCAGGCGCCGATGGCGCCAAAGAGCCGACAAAACCGTGAATTTCCGCATGCGCGGCGGGTGAAACGCTTGCTACCATCGCCCCGGCAGCCAGGAGCGAACCGTGCCCGATTTTCTACTCCGAGGTATCGACAATGCGCTGGCCGAGCGCATCAAGACGATCGCCCGCGAGAAAAACTGGGCGATCAATGACGTGATCCTGCATTTGATCCGCGCCGGTCTCGGCGATGGCGTCGAAGCGCCAGGCACGCAACAGGCCTCGCGGCAGGACATCGCGCATCTGAGCGGCACCTGGGCGCCCGATGAAGCCGCGGCTTTTCGCGCCGCGCTCGCCGCGTTCGAAACCCTGCCCGAAGACGAATCGCCCGTGCACGCGCAGGCGCGCGTCAACACCACCGGCTAGGCCGGATAAATCGCCCCGAGAATGCGCGGCCCGCGCGCGCCGGTGACCGTGGCGACATTGCCCGGCCGCCGCGCCAGCGTTTCCCGCGCCAGCCACGCAAAGGCGGAAGCTTCCACGTAGTCGGGATCAATGCCGCGCTCGGCCGTGCTGGCCAAGGGAATCGAACCCAATCGACGCGCGATGCGCGCCATCAGATCGCGATTGTGCACGCCGCCACCGCAGGCCCACACGTGACGCGCGTGCGGCAGCGCGTGGCGTACCGCGTCGGCGATGGTCACGGCGGAAAATTCCGCCAGCGTCGCCAGCACGTCTTCGAGCGGCGCGCGCGCGAAATCCCCCAGGCGCGGCCGCAACCAATCCAGATGAAAATGCTCGCGCCCCGTGCTCTTGGGCGCGGGCAATCGAAAGTAAGGATCATCGAGCAGCCGCGCGAGCGCGGCGTCATCGACGCGGCCACGCGCCGCGCGTTCGCCGCCATGATCGACGCCACCCGCACCCGATTGCGCCATCCACGCATCGAGCAGGCAATTGGCCGTGCCCGTGTCGAAGCCGAGCACTGGACGATCGTCCGCGAGCACGGTGACATTGCCGATGCCGCCGAGATTGAGCACCACGCAAGGGCGCTCACTCTCGTCGAAGATCGCCGCGTGAAAGGCCGGTACCAAGGGCGCGCCTTGTCCGCCGGCGGCGACGTCGCGACGGCGAAAATCGCCCACCACCGTGATGCCCGTGCGTTCGGCGATCACGTTGGGATCGCCCAGTTGCAGCGTGAACGGCGGATCGCTCCACGGGCGATGACGCACGGTCTGACCATGACTGCCGATCGCGCGCACGCGATCGCGCGGCACGTCGGCGTGGTCGAGCAGGGCGCGCGCGGCTTCGGCGAAGGCTTGTCCAATCGCCACGTCGAGGCGACCCAGTTCATCCAGATCGATCGCCGCCGTGGCGCGATTGAGCTCGAGCACGCGCGCGCGCAGCGCGGGCGGATAAGGCGTGGCGCGCGCCGCGATCACGCGTGGTCGCGCACTGCCATCGAGCACGACCGCGTCGATCGCGTCCGCGCTCGTTCCGGAAATCAGTCCTAAATAGAGCCCGTCCTCGCCGGTGCTCATCGCGCCGCGTTCAACGCGTGGCGACCGCGTCGGGGCCGTGACCCTCGAGCAGGGCCAGTTGACCACGCAGCGATTGGCTCTCGCGTCGGAAGCCGGCCAGCGCCGCGCCGGTCAGAGGCTCGGCCTTGGGCAGATCGACCTTGAGCGGATCGCGATGCACGCCGCGCTCGCGGAATTCGTAATGCAGATGCGGCGCGGTCGCCAGGCCGGTCATGCCGACATAACCGATCACATCGCCCTGGCGCACGCGACTGCCGACACGGAACGCGCTGTCGAAGCGCGACATGTGGCCATACAGCGTGCTGAAGCGGCCACCGGTGTGCTCGACGATGATCACGTTGCCGTAGCCCGTCTTCCAGCCGCGATAACCGATCTTGCCATCACCCGCCGCGCGAATCGGCGTGCCCGCCGGCGTGGCGTAATCGACGCCTTGATGCGCGCGCATGCGGCCCAGGATCGGGTGCATGCGCGCCGAGCTGAAGCCCGAGCTGATGCGCGTGAACGCCACCGGCGTGCGCAGGAACGCCTTGCGCAGACTGCGACCGTCCTCGTCGAAATAATCGACGCGACCATCGGGCAGCGTGAAGCGCAGCGCCGTGAAGCGACGACCATCGTTGACGAAGCTCGCCGCGAGAATATTGCCCGAGCGCACGGGCTCGCCGTCTTGATACAACTGCTCGTAGACCACGCTGAACTGGTCGCCGCGACGCAGGTCCTGGGCGAAGTCGATGTCGTAGGCGAAGACTTCGGCCATCTGCATGATCATCGCGTCGGACAGGCCCGCCGCCTCGCCCGAGGCGAACAGCGAGGAATCCACCGTGCCGCTGGCGCGCGACACGCGATGTTCGAACGCGCGCGAGATCACTTCCTCGCGCGGGCCTTCATCGCCCAGATGCAACACCACGCGCTGACGCTCATCGGCATCGAAGCGCAGGCCGATCAAGGCGCCCGTGGCATCGCGTTGGAATTCGAAACGTTGACCCGGACGAATGCGGGTCAAGGACTGACCATGCGGCGAGGTCGACACGATGTTGTGCAGCACCGCGTTTGAAAAGCCCAGCGTCGAGAAGATCTGGCCCATGGTCTGGCCTTTCTTCACTTCGATCGCGGTCCACTCGTCCTCGATCGCGGGGACGGGCGTCGAGAACGTCGCCGCCGGCGCTTCGGGCAGCGCGATGTCCTCGGCCACCAAGGGCACGCCACCATGTCCTAGCGGACGCGCCGCCTCGGCCCAACTGGGCAACACGACGAACGCCAGAAACAGCAGCGCCGCGCTCAGACCCAGCAACACGTGATGTTCGCCACGCCAGCGAATCGGCGCGCGCGCGAAATTTGGAATGAAGCTCCAATCGGCGCGGGCTTTGTAGAAATGCCAATGCAGGCCCTGCGCCTGCCGGCGGACCGCCTGACGGCGATGCGCGTGACGCGCCGCCGGGATGGGTGGGGGTTGGGACGTCACGCTAGGTCTTCACAGCCGGAACATCGCGAAGATAACCATCTCAAATATGTGCGTCAAACCCTTGTCCCAGTTGGCATTTTTAGCTGAATCGTTTAACACCTTCTTAACAAGACGGGTGCGCCGACCGCGCCCGGTGTCGTAGCATCGCCGACCCGCGCCGATGGCGGCAGCGCAGCCTCAAGACCCGTTATGTCCGATCTGAAGAACGCGCTCGACCTGATTGGTCGCGGCGCCGATGAAATCATCAAGCTCGAGGATCTCGAGGCGCGTCTGAAGCTCGGCCGCCCGCTGCGCATCAAGGCCGGCTTCGATCCGACCGCGCCCGATCTGCACATCGGCCACACGGTGCTGCTCAACAAAATGCGCCAGTTCCAGGAGCTGGGCCATCAGGTGATTTTCCTGATCGGCGACTTCACGGGCATGATCGGCGACCCGACCGGCAAGAGCGCCACGCGCAAGGCGCTCACGCGCGAGGAAGTCGAGGCCAACGCCGTCACCTACAAGGCGCAAGTCTTCAAGGTGCTCGATCCCGAGCGCACCGAGGTGCGATTCAACTCCGAGTGGTTCGGCCCAATGCAGGCCGCCGACATGATCAAGCTCGCGGCCAAGTACACGGTCGCGCGCATGCTCGAGCGCGATGATTTCCGCAAGCGCTACGAATCGGAGCTGCCGATCGCCATTCACGAGTTTCTATATCCGCTGGTGCAGGGCTACGACTCGGTCGCGTTGAAGGCCGACGTCGAACTCGGCGGCACCGATCAGAAGTTCAATCTGCTCGTCGGTCGCGCGCTGCAAAGCGATTTCGGTCAGCCGCCGCAGATCGTGCTCACCATGCCCTTGCTTGAGGGGCTCGATGGCGTCAACAAGATGTCCAAGTCCCTGGGCAACTACATCGGCATCAACGAGCCGGCGAACGACATCTTCGGCAAGGCCATGTCGGTCTCCGATGATCTGATGTGGCGCTACTTCGAACTGCTCTCGTTCGAGAAATCCATGGCCGACATCACGCGCTTGCGTCAGGCCGTGAGCGCGGGCCAGGCCAATCCGCGCGATCTGAAGATGGAACTCGCCGCCGAACTCGTCGCGCGCTTCCACGGCAAGCCCGCGGCCGAGGGCGCGATCCGCTATTGGCACGACACCGTGCGTGGCGGCGCGCTGCCCACCGACATCAAGACGCACGAGATCGCCGTGCCCGCCGAGGGCATTCGCTTGAACGCGCTGCTCAAGCAGTGCGGGCTCGCCGCCAGCAACTCCGAGGCGCAACGCAAGATCGAAGAGCGCGCCGTGCGCGTCGACAATAGCGTCGTGGAGGACAAGACACTCACGCTGCACGCGGGTGGCGAGTACCTGCTACAGCTGGGCAAGCGGGGCTTCGCCCGCGCTCGCCTGATCAAGAGCTAGCCAAACGCGCTTCGGGGTGTTGACGTCCTTCGAAAGCCCCCTATAATGCGCGGCTCCCTCGACGCCTAACGGCGGTTGGACGAAACGTCCGAGACGAGGAAAGATCTTTGACAGTGTGCGCAGGTGACTTGTGTGGGCGCCTGATGGACGAGTGATCGTCCACAGAAAATAGGCGCTCCAAGTAAGAACCTCAGTAGTAATACAGTAGTTCTTGATTTGGGACGCT
>JBGAHD010000001.1:560151-1341013 GCA_044226395.1 Ahniellaceae bacterium | reverse complement strand
CCCGTGGGCGTGGTCTGAAACAGCAGTCGGCCGATCTGCGCCTCGCGCTTGAGCCTAAGGCCCTTGGGTCGCGCGAGCTTGAGGCCCTTGTCGATGTTGTCCGCGCCATTGACCTCGATCAGTTCATTGATGAAGCGACTGACTTGGCGCGCGTTGCGGGAGACTTCCGAGGTGCCTTTCTTGGCGTGATCGAGTTCCTCGAGCACGGTCATCGGGATGAAGACGTCGTGTTCCTCGAAGCGGAACAGCGAGGTCGGGTCGTGCATCAGCACATTGGTGTCGAGCACATAGATGCGCTTGCCGGCAGTCATCATGCGGCGGAATCCCCCGTGTGGGCATGACTTGGAACTACGGCGGGCCCGGTCATCAGAACTTGACCGGGTCCATGATGGCGTCGAGATTGTGGGCGTCGCAGAATTCGAGGAAATCGTCGCGCAGCGAGGCGATGTGGGTCTTGGCCGGAATGCCGATGGTGATCTGCGCCTGGAACATGTCCGCGCCCGTTTGCATGGCGCGGTATCGGCTCGAATTCATCTGCTCCATCACGATGCCGCGATTGGCGAAGAACTCGCCGATCTGAAACAGAATGCCGGGCTTGTCCGCCGCGACCACCTCGACGAGGTAAGGCATGAGATTGGTCTGTTGCGGTCGCGGCGCACTGCGCGTGACCGTGATCTTCATGGCCTCGTCGCGCTCCAGGCGCGCCGCGCCCGCCTCAAGCTTGGCGATCGCGTCCCAGGAGCCGACCACGTGCAGGGCGATGATCACGTCCTCGCCCAGGGTCGACAGCCGCGCTTCGGTGATGTTGCAGCCGCACTCCGCGACACGCTTGGCCAGCGGCACCAGCGCGGGCTGTGCTTGCGGGACGGTGGCGATGACGAGGGCGTAGTTTTCGTTGACGGTCGGGCGTGCCACGGACTCTCGCTGGTTGCGACTGCGACGGACATTCGGGCCGCCGCTGCCCGCATTTTGCCTCTCCCGGGCACGCGGCGGAATACTTGTCACTGAGGCAAAGCGGAAAGTAACATGCTGACTCCCGCCGCTTCGGCCCGCCGCCTTGATCTTCCACGGCAGTATTTGCGCCATCGTGACTCCTTTTTCGCCCGAGGGCGAGATCGACGTCGACGCGTTTCGTCGATTGCTCGATCTGCATCGCGCGGCGGGCACGCATGGTGTCGTGGTCGGTGGTTCGACCGGTGAGTCGGGCGCGCTCGATGACGCCGAGTTCGACGCCTTGATCGACACCGCGGTGACCCATGTCGGCGGCGCGATGCGCGTGATCGCCGGCTGCGGCGCGGCGGCCACGCACAAGTCATTGCGCATGATCCAGCGCGCCGCCGCGCGCGGCGCGCACGGTGCCCTGGTGGTGACGCCGTTCTACGCGCGGCCGACCCAGGAAGGCCTGTATCGACATTACCTCGCGCTCGCCGATCAGGGCGGGCTGCCCCTGATCGCCTACAACGTGCCCTCGCGCACGGGCTGCGATCTGTTGCCCGAGACGCTGGCGCGCCTCGCCTCGCATCCGATGATCGTTGGCATCAAGGAAGCGCGCGCCGAGCCCGAGCGCATGAGCGCGCTGCTGCCGCTGGCCGGTCCGAAGTTCGCCGTGCTCAGCGGCGACGATGGCACCTGCGTGCGCGCCATGCTGGCTGGCGCCGTCGGCGTGATCTCGGTGGCGGCGAACGTGGCGCCGGCGAGTTTTCGCGCCCTGGTCGATCTGGCGTGTTCCGGTCGCGACGCGCAAGCGCGCGCGCTCGATCAGGACCTCGCCTCGCTCTACGCCTTCCTCGGCGTCGAACCCAATCCCATTCCGGTGAAGTGGTTGTTGCATCGATTGGGGCATTGTTCACCCGCGTTGCGTCTGCCCCTGCTTGAATTGACGCCCGCCTGGCATGGCCAGGCGGACGCCGAAGCCGGGCGCGTGCGCGAACTCGAGCGTCGTCATCTCGGTTCTGGCGCCTCGCGCGCGGCCTGACCCGCTCTCCACCCATCCCAGGGAACACAGTAACGCTTATGTTCAAGAGAACCGCGTATGTCTTGGCGCTGGCCGCCCTGATCGCTTCCACCAGTGGCTGCGGCTGGCTTCGTGGCCATCGCGGCGCCGATTACACCTCGAGCCAGGCGGGCCGTCCGCTGGAAGTCCCGCCGGATCTGGATTCGCCGTCGACCGCCGCCGCCTTGACGGTGCCCGCGGGCGGTAACGGCGCGAGCGCCAGCGCGCCTTCCGATTCGCCGGTGGAATCGACCGCGGCGCCCGAAGGCGCGACCGCTGCAGCCAGTCCCTCGACCATCATCGCGGGCGAGGACAGCACGCTGTCGATGACCGACTCGGTCGCCGGCGCGTATCGCCGCGTGGGCCTCGCGCTGTCGCGCGCGGGCGTGGGTGAAGTCGTGTCCAGCGACGAAGCGTCGTCCAGCTACACGCTGCGCGGCGTCACCCAGGTCGCCTCGCGCGCCGAGGGCGGCTTCTTCAAGCGCATGTTCAAGGGCGGTTCGCAGACTTCGGCGGCCGAGGCCACGCGCGTGGTCAAGATCGTCGCCGACGGCGCGGGCAGCCAGGTGCGCATCGAGGACGAGAACGGCGAGGCGTCGAGCGACGAGTTCGCGCGTCGCATCATCTCGGCCCTCAAGGAACGTCTCGGCTGAGGCTTCGGCCCCTGGCGGACACGAAAACGGCGCCCTAGGGCGCCGTTTTCGCTTCAATGCGGGGTCGCGCGTTTCAGCGCTCGAGCAAGGGCAGTTTGCCGGGCTTGCCGTCCCATTCCTTGGCGTCAGCCGGGGCTTCCTTGCGCTCGGTGATCACCGGCCAGGCCTTGGCCAGTTCGGCGTTGAGCTTGATGAAGTGCTCCTGGCCCGCCGGCACGTCGTCCTCGGGATAGATCGCATTGGCCGGGCATTCCGGCTCGCACAGCGTGCAGTCGATGCACTCGTCGGGATCGATGACCAGGAAGTTCGGACCTTCGTGGAAGCAGTCCACCGGACACACTTCCACGCAATCGGTGTACTTGCATTTGATGCAATTCTCGGTGACCACGAAGGGCATGTGGTCGGCACTCCCGGCGGCTGGTGACGGCGACGCGAAGTAAAGTTGGCGCTCCCTACGAGGTTCGAACTCGTGTTCCCGCCTTGAGAGGGCGGTGTCCTAGACCACTAGACGAAGGGAGCGTGCCTTGAGCTTTAGAAAAGCAGGCGCGTAGTATAGCGACTTGAAAATCAAGCACAATCCTGGGATTCGCATTGCTCCGCCGGTAAAGTCGCCATCGATGGCCGATACTTCGATCCGTTCCAACCCCTCCGCCGCCACGATGCGGCTGCGCGTGGTGCCGCGTGAAGAACATGGCATTTCGCGCAAGAACATCAGCCCCAACGCCCTGCGCGTGCTCTACCGACTCAAGGAAGGCGGCTTCGCCGCGTACCTGGTCGGTGGCGCGGTGCGCGATCTCTTGTTGGGTGGCAATCCCAAGGATTTCGACATCGCCACCAATGCCACGCCCGAACAGGTCAAGGCGCTGTTTCGCAATTGTCGACTGATCGGTCGACGGTTTCGATTGGCGCACGTGGTGTTCGGGCGCGAGGTGATCGAGGTCGCGACGTTCCGCGCCAATGACGACGATGGCTCCGGCGATCGTCACGTGGTCGATGGCCGCATCGTGCGCGACAACGTCTACGGCACGATCGAGGACGACGCGGTGCGGCGCGACTTCACCGCCAACGCGCTGTACTACGCGATCGACGATTTCTCCGTGCGCGACTACGTCGGCGGTTTCGACGACGTCAATAATCGCGTGCTGCGCCTGATCGGCGACGTCGAGCAGCGCTATCGCGAAGACCCGGTGCGCATGCTGCGCGCGGTGCGTCTGGCCGCGAAGCTCGGCTTTCGCATCGAGGACGAGGCCTGGGGTCGCATCGCGCATCTGGCGCCGCTGCTCGCGGAAGCCGCGCCGGCGCGACTGTTCGACGAGATGCTCAAGCTGTTCCTGGGCGGTCATGCGTACGAAAGTTTCCGTTGGCTCGAAGCCTCGGGCCTGCTCGGGCAATTGCTGCCGGTCACCGCGGCGGCGATGGTGGGCGAGGGCGAGGAACACATTGCCCACGTCATTCGCGCCGCGCTCGAAGGCACGGATCAACGCATTCTCGAAGGCAAGCCAGTGACGCCGGCGTTCCTGCTCGCGGCCTTGTTGTGGCCGGCGGCGCGGCGCGAGTTCGAGATCGAGCGCGGTCGCAACGTCGACGCGCAATTGGCCTGGGCGCGCGCGGCCAATCGCGTGGTGCTGGCGCAAAGTCGTCGCGTGGCGCTGCCCAAGCGCTTCACCGTGCCGATGATGGAGATCTGGCTGCTGCAGGCGCGCATGGCGCAGACCTCGCGCAAGCGCGTGCTGCGCTTGATGTCGCATCCGCGCTTTCGCGCCGCGTACGATTTTCTGTGCCTGCGCGCCGTGGACGAGCCCGAGATCGAACCGCTGGTGCAGTGGTGGCGCGACGCTCAAGGCAAGCACGCGCCCGCCACGCCCGCCGACGGCGCGCCGCCGCCGGCCGATGCCGCGCCCGAACGGCGCCGTCGTCGACGTCGTCCCCGTTCGGCCTGAGAGCGATGTCGGGGCAGGGCATGCGCCAGGGCCTCTACGTCGGCCTGGGCGCGAATCTGGGCGATCCCGTGGCGCAGGTGCGTCAGGCCCTGCGCCTGCTCGATGCCAGCGACACGCGCGTGCTGCGCGTGAGCCGTTGCTACGTGACCGCGCCCTGGGGCCGCGTCGATCAACCCGAATTCATCAATGCCGTGGCCGAGCTCGCGACTAGCCTGTCGCCGAAAGCCTTGGTCGACCGCTTGCTCGACGTCGAGCGCGGCGTCGGCCGCGAACGCGGCGATGAGCGCTGGGCGCCGCGGTCGATCGATCTCGATCTGCTGCTCGATGGCGACGCGCGCGTCGATATGCCCGGTTGTCATGTGCCGCATCCGCGCCTGGCGCAGCGCGCGTTCGCCCTGGTGCCCTTGCTCGAACTCGCGCCGTATGCACGAATTCCCGGCATCGGCGCCGCGCGCGATTGCCTGGCGGCCTTGTCGGTGGCCGAACGCGAGGGCGTTCGGCCCTTGTCCGACGACGACGATCACGCCACGACGACACGCGTCGGCGCGCGTCACTCTTGAGCCCACGGCGCGCAGGCCCAATAATCCGCGCCCTCCGTCCGGCAGCCGCTGGCGCTTCGAATCCTGGTCATGACCTACGGCGCCGCACCTTCCTCGTCGCGTTCGGCCTTGCGCCTGACCGCGTCGGCCTTGATCGAACGCAAGGCCGCCGGCGGCGAGCGCATCGCCGCGCTGACCGCCTACGACTACAGCCAGGCCGCGACCTTCGACGCGCATGGCGTCGACGTGATCCTGGTCGGTGATTCGCTGGGCATGGTGGTGCAGGGACATCGCACCACGCTCGCGGTGAATGTCGATCACATGGTCTATCACGCTTGCGCGGTGGCGCGCGGCATCCAGCGCGCGCTGCTGATCGCCGATCTGCCCTTCGGCAGTTTTCCCGAACCGCGCGCCGCGCACGATTCCGCCGTGCGGCTGATGAGCGAAGGCCGCGCGCAGATGGTCAAGGTCGAAGGCGCGGGCCACGTGCTCGATTCGATCCGCTACATGGTCGATCGCGACATTCCCGTGTGCGCGCACCTGGGCCTGACGCCGCAGTCGGTGCATCGCCTCGGCGGTTACAAGGTGCAGGGCAAGGACGAAGCGACCGCGCGAAAGCTGCGCGAGGACGCACGCGCCGTGGTCGCCGCGGGCGCGAGCATGCTGGTGCTCGAATGCGTGCCGGCCGCGCTCGCGGCCGAGATCACGCGCGAGCTGCCGATTCCCACCATCGGCATCGGCGCCGGCCCGCATTGCGATGGCCAGGTGCTGGTGTGCTACGACATGATCGGTCTGTATCCCGGCAAGCGACCGCGCTTCGTGCGCAATTTCCTCGCGGGCCGTGGTTCCATTGGCGAAGCCGTGGCGGCGTATGTCGGCGCGGTGCGCGATGCCAGTTTCCCCAACGAATCCGAATCGTTCTGAACCTTCACACGACGTCACCACGGCGGGGGCCAGCATGCGTCTGATCGAAACCGTCGCGCAGACGCGCGAACAAGTTCGCGCGTGGCGCGGAAATGGCGAGCGCATCGCCCTGGTGCCGACCATGGGCAATCTCCACGCGGGGCATTTCGCCTTGGTCGAGATCGCGCGTCGTCACGCCGATCGCGTGATCGCGACCGTGTTCGTCAATCCCACGCAGTTTGGGCCCAACGAGGATTTCGCGCGCTATCCGCGCACGCTCGATGCCGATCGCGCGGGCTTGGCCAGCGCGGGCTGTCACGCGTTGTTCGCGCCCAGCGTTGGCGAGATGTATCCCTTGGGCACGGCCGAGCACGTGCGTATCGAAGTGCCGGTGCTCGGCGAAACCTTGTGCGGCGCGTTTCGCCCGGGTCACTTCGCTGGCGTCGCCACCGTGGTGGCGAAACTCTTCGGCATGGTCGTGCCCGACGTGGCCGTGTTCGGCGCCAAGGACTATCAGCAATTGTTGGTGATTCGCCGATTGGTCGCGGATCTAGCGATGCCCATCGAAATCGTCGCCGCGCCGACCGTGCGCGAAGCCAATGGCCTGGCCATGAGTTCGCGCAATCAATACCTGAGCGACGCGGAGCGGCGCACGGCCGCGACCATCCACGCCACCTTGCAGCGCATGGCGAATCAAGCGCGCGAAGGACGCGAGCTGGCGCAGATCGAGGCCCAGGCCCTGGCCGACTTGGTCGCCGCGGGTTTTCGCCCCGATTACGCCGCCATTCGTCGGGCCGACACCCTCGGCGAGTGGTCGGAAACCACGCGCGCGCCACGGATCGCGTTAATTGCAGCCTGGCTGGGCAAGGCGCGCTTAATCGATAACCTGTTGATCGATAAGGTCTGAGCGAGATTTGCTATATGGCCTTGTGGTGAGGATGAGACAGGCCCTGATCAAAACTTTGTCTACAAGCAACAACGTGTGGCTTTTCACCACAGGCTGTGGTACTTTTCTCACCGAAGTCGGGTTGACCGCTGAGCAGCGATCCCCGACAGGTAGCAGGGCGCATTGTTTAGGTAATCGTCACTCCGATTCTACCCTCGCTGGTTTCAGACGAGGGTTTTTTTTTGCCGCGAAATGTTGCATCGCGGCAGCATCCCCCGCATAAATACCCGCCTCGCCGCGCCGCTCGCGCGGGTCTTATCGAGGCGCGTCTCCCAGCAGCCTTCGTTCGATCCGATTCGCGCACGACGCGCGCGTGGCCGCGCGGCCATCAATCATGTCGTCGCGCGAACACTCTCCCGCTGTTGCCGAGGATGATGGACACATGGCTGGCGCTTCGATTTCCGCCTGGAAGGATCTCTCCGCGCAAGCGGCCCGCTTGCACGACACGCATCTCGTCGAACTGTTCGCGCGCGATGTCGATCGCACCGAGCATCTGAGCTTGCGCCTGGGCGCGATCTACGCCGACTTCGCCAAGCAGCGCGTCGACAAGGCCGCGATCGCGGCCTTGATCGAACTCGCGCATTCGGCGGGTCTCGAAGCCGCCATCGCCGATTTTTTCAACGGCGTTGCGGTCAATCGTTCGGAAAATCGTCCGGCGCTGCACACGGCTTTACGCGCGGCGAATACGACGGCACCCGCCGACAGCGTCACCGGTCGCGCCATCGCCGAAGCCGCGACCGTGCGCGCGCGCATGCGCAAGCTCAGCGATGCCTGGCGCGCGCAGGGCACGCCCGAGGCACCGGTGGAAGTGATTCACGTCGGCATCGGCGGCTCGGATCTCGGGCCGCGTCTGGCATGCGAAGCCCTGTCGGAATACGCCGACGGTCGCGTGCGCGTGCACTTCGTCGCCAATGTCGATGGCCTGGCCGTGGCGCGCCTTCGCAACGCGCTCGATCCCGCGCGCACGCGCGTGTGCCTGGTGTCGAAGAGCTTCACCACGCAAGAGACCTTGCTCAACGGCGGCGCGTTGCGCCAATGGTTGTCCGATGCGCTGGGCGAAGCCGCCGCGCGCGAGCGAATGATCGCGATCACCGCCAACACCGCCGCGGCGCGCGCCTACGGCATCGCCGACGACGCGATTCTGCCGATGTGGGACTGGGTCGGTGGCCGCTATTCGCTGTGGTCGGCGGTGGGCTTGCCCGTGGCGCTGACCTGCGGCATGGACATCTTCGAGCGCATGCTCGAAGGCGCGCGGCTAATGGACGAGCATTATCGGCGCGAACCGTTCGCGCGCAACATCGCGGTGATGACCGCGCTGGTCGGCATCTGGAATCGCAATGCGCTGGGCTTTCCCACGCTGGCGGTGATTGCTTACGACGATCGTCTGCGCTTGCTGCCATCGTTTCTGCAGCAGCTCGAGATGGAATCCAACGGCAAGGGCGTGCGCGAAACCGGCGAGCCCTTGCACGCCGCCGTCGCGCCCGTGTTGTGGGGCGAGGTCGGCAGCAATGCGCAGCACGCCTTCTTCCAAGCCCTGCATCAATCGCCCGACGTCGTGCCGGTGGATTTCATCGGCGTGGCGCGGCCCGCGCATGGTCTGGCCGACAATCACGACGCGCTGCTGGCCAATCTGCTCGCGCAGTCGAGCGCGATGATGCATGGCACCGATGCCGCGCACGAAACCGATCCCGCGCTGCGCGCGCAGAAAGCCTGCCCGGGCAATCAACCGAGCACGACGTATCTGCTCGACGAACTCACGCCCGAGGCATTCGGCGAACTGATCGCGATGTACGAGCACAAGGTCCACGCGCAAGGCCGCATTTGGGGCGTCAACAGCTTCGATCAGTGGGGCGTGGAACTGGGCAAGGTGATCGCGCGTTCGTTGCTGCCGGCGGTGGTCGAGCCCAAGGTCGCGGCGAGTTTGTCGCTCGATGCTTCGACGCGAGGTTTGCTCGAACAGATTCACGGCTTGCGCCGCGGCTAGACGCGAATCAACGCGTCGCGTGACGCGCCAGGGCCCACTCGACGTGTTCGCGCACGAGCGCGCTGGGATGCTCGCGCCGCGCTTGCAGGGCCGCTATCACGGCATGTGAACTCGGCGCGTTGCCCAGGGCCACGGCGATGTTGCGCAGCCATCGCTCGTGACCGATGCGGCGGATCGCCGAGCCTTCGGTGCGGCGCTCGAACTCGGCTTCATCCCACGCGAACACCTCGACCAGACTGGCCGAGCCCAGGCCATGGCGCTCGCGAAAATCTGGCTCGCCACTCAGCCGCGCGAATTTGTTCCAGGGGCACACCATCTGGCAGTCGTCGCAACCGTAGATGCGATTGCCCATGGCCTCGCGGAACTCGAGCGGGATCGGACCGTGCGCTTCGATCGTCAGATAGGAAATGCAGCGGCGCGCGTCGAGTCGATAGGGCGCGACGATGGCCTGCGTCGGGCACGCGGCGATGCACCGCACGCAGGTGCCGCAATGCGCGCTCGCTGGCGCGTCGACGGGCAAGGGCAGGTCGGTGTAGATCTCGCCGAGAAAGAACCACGAACCGGCGCGCGTATTGATCAGGTTCGTGTGCTTGCCGATCCAGCCCAGGCCCGCGTCGCGCGCGAGCGGTTTTTCCAGCACCGGCGCCGAATCCGTGAACACGCGATAGCCGAAGGCGCCGTAGTGTTCGGCGATGCGCGTGGCGAGCTTCTGCAATCGCGCGCGCAAGAGTTTGTGGTAGTCGCGGCCGAGCGCGTAGCGCGAAACATAGGCGCGCTCGCCATCGGCGAGCACGCGTTCCATCGGCTCGGTCTCGGGCAAGTAGTCCATGCGCGCGGAGATCACGGTCAGCGTGCCCGGCACCAGCTCCGCCGGACGCGAGCGCTTGTCGCCGTGCGCGGCCATGTAGTGCATGTCGCCGTGCATGCCCTCGGCCAGCCATTGGCGCAGATGGGCCTCGTCCGCGCTCAGGTCGATCGCCGCCACGCCCAGCTGCTGAAAGCCCAGTTCCAGGCCCCAGGCGAGCACCTGGCGGCGCAGCGCGACGGGATCGAGCGGGACGGGCGCGGAATCGTTCATGGCGAAAGTATAATCGCGGCGTGAGCGCCTTCTCCCACGCCTTGATGACCTGCGCGCAGGTGCGCGAAATCGACCGCCGCGCCATCGCCGCGCTGGGCGGCGACGGCTATGTGCTGATGCATCGCGCGGGCGTCGCCGCGTATCGACGGCTGCGCGCCAATTGGCCGCTGGCGCGACGCATCGACGTGGTCTGCGGCGCGGGCAACAACGGTGGCGATGGCTACGTGGTCGCGGGGCTCGCGGCGCGCGATGGTCTGAAAGCGCGCGTGCTCGCCGTCGCCTCGCCAAGCACGCCCGATGCGCGCCGCGCGCGTCACGAGGCCGAAGGCTTGGGCGCGATTTGCAGCGATGATTTCGAATTTGACGCGCTCGACGCCGATCTTGTGGTCGACGCGATCTTTGGCATTGGGCTGACGCGGCCGCCTGAAGGGCGCGCGGCGCGCGCGATTGCGGCGATCAATGGATTTGATGGCCCGGTGCTTTCGCTAGATTTGCCTTCAGGTCTCGACGCCGATCGCGGCCATGCGCCTGGCGAGGCCGTGCGCGCCACCGCGACCGTGTGCTTCATCGCGTACAAGCGCGGCTTGTTCACGGGCGAAGCACATGCCTTGCGTGGCGATTGCTGGTTGGAGACGCTCGAGGTCGATCCAAGAATCGCGGCGGATCTCGCGCCCTTCGTCACGCGCCTCGACGACGCCGACATCGCGCGCGCCTTGCCCCCGCGATCGCCGACCGCGCACAAAGGCCACTTCGGACATGCGCTGATGATCGGCGGCGAGCTCGGTTTCGGCGGCGCGATTCGCTTGAGCGCCGAAGCCGCGCTGCGCGCGGGCGCGGGCCTGGTGAGCGTGCTCACGCGGCCAGCGCACGTCGCGCCCTTGCTCGCGGCTTGCCCCGAAGCGATGACGCGCGGCATCGATGATCCCGGTGCCGCGCAAGATCTGTTCGCGCGCGCCACCGTCATCGGCATCGGCCCGGGCCTCGGCACGGGCGCGTGGTCGCATGCGCTGCTCGATGCCGCGATCGCTACTGGCAAGCCGCTGGTGCTCGATGCCGATGCGCTCAATTTGATCGCGCGCGAATCGCGCTTGCTACCGCCCAATAGCGTGCTCACGCCGCATCCCGGTGAAGCCGCGCGCTTGGCCGATGCCGATGTCGCCACGCTTCAAGCCGATCGCTACGCGCAGGCCGCGGCCTTGGCCAAACGCTATCGCGCCACGGTGGTGTTGAAGGGCGCGGGCAGCGTGATCGCCGATATCGATGGCGCCCTGCGCGTGTGCGACATCGCGCATCCCGGCATGGCCACTGGCGGCATGGGCGATGTGCTCACGGGCGTGATCGCGGCCTTGATCGCGCAAGGCTTGTCGGCATTCGACGCCGCGAGTGTCGGCGTGCAAGCGCACGCGCGCGCGGCGCAGCGGGCGGCGAACGCGCAAGGCGTGCGTGGTCTGCTCGCGCGCGATGTGATCGCGGCCTTGCCCGTGGTGCTCAATCCGGCGCGGATGCGCGCGTGAGTTCCGCGTCATCGCTATCGCGCGTGATTGATCTCGACGATACCGAAGCCACTGAACGCTTGGGACGCGCGCTCGCGCCCTGCATTCCCGCCGCGACGGCGATCGAACTGCGCGGCGATCTCGGCGCGGGCAAGACCACGCTCGCGCGCGCCTTGATTCAAACCTGGTTGCCGCAAGCGCGCGTGAAAAGTCCGACCTACACCTTGATCGAGCAGTACGAGGCGCCCCGCTTCCCCGTGCATCACCTCGATCTGTACCGCATCGCCGATCCCGAGGAACTCGAATACCTGGCGCTGCGCGATGCCGACCCGCGCACCGTCTGGCTGATCGAATGGGCCGCGCGCGGCGGCGACCGCCTGCCAGCGATCGATCTGTGCATTGCCCTGAGCCATCGAGGCGCCGGCCGTCGCGCCGAGCTGAGCGCGTTCACGCCACTAGGCGAGGGGGTTTTGCGGTCGCTTTCGCCCACGATCTAGGTTCTGCCTGAACAAAGTGCGCCAGGTCGCGGATTTAAAAAGGAAAAAACTTGCATTCCCCGGGCGTTTTGCGGTTCAATCCGCGGCATGTTGGGGAAGATCACTCGCGTCGTCGCGCTCTGCCTGGGCCTGGGGCTCGGTCTGGTCGCGTCCGCGTGGGCGGCCACTGGCGCCGAAGTGCGCGCCGTGCGCCTGTGGGAAAGCCCCGAATACACGCGCGCCGTGTTCGATATCAGCGGACCGCTCGAGTACAAAATCTTTAGCCTGGATTCGCCGGATCGCGTCGTCGTCGACGTGCGGGGCGGCCGCATCACCGGGCAATTCCTCGCGCCCGCCGCGAAGGGCCTGATCAAGAACATCCGCGCTGGCCGACCGACGCCGCGCGATCTGCGCTTGGTGATCGATCTCGCTGGCGCGGGCAAGCCCAAGTCCTTCCTGCTCGCGCCCGCCGAGGGCAAGGGCCATCGCCTGGTCGTGGACCTGTATCCGCGCGAGGCCAATGCCCAGCCGCAAGTGGTCAAGTCAGTCGAGCAGATCACCGCTGGCGCGCAGCGCGACGTGATCGTCGCCATCGACGCCGGTCATGGCGGCGAAGATCCCGGCGCCAGCGGCGCCTCGGGCACGCACGAGAAAAACGTCACGCTGGCCGTGGCGCGGCAACTCGCCGACGTCATCAATGCCGAGCCTGGCATGAGCGCCGTGCTCGTGCGCGACGGCGATTACTTCATTCCGCTGGCGCGTCGTTACGAACTGGCGCGCGAGGCCAAGGCCGATCTGTTCATCTCGATTCACGCCGATGCTTTTCACGATCGGCGCGCGTCGGGCTCGTCGGTGTTCATGCTCTCGCAGCGCGGTGCGTCGTCCGAGGCCGCGCGCTGGCTGGCCGATTCGGAGAACGCGTCCGACCTGGTTGGTGGCGTCTCGCTCGACGACAAGGACAACACGCTCGCCGCCGTGCTGCTCGATCTCTCGCAGGGCGCCACGCTCGGCGCCAGCGACGCGGTGGCCAATCAAGTCCTGCGCAGCATTTCGCGCCTGGGTCGCGTGCACAAGCGCGAAGTGCAGCGCGCCAACTTCGTCGTGCTGCGTTCGCCCGACGTGCCTTCGATCCTGGTCGAGACGGCCTTCATCTCGAACCCGACCGAAGAAGCACGGCTGAAGACGACCAAGCATCAACGCGAGCTGGCCGAGGCGATTCTCGACGGTGTTCGCAATTATTTTCATTCGGCCAGCCCGCCCGGCACCTGGATCGCGGCGCATCAACGTCGTCCCAGCGAGCACATCGTCACGCGCGGCGAAACCCTGGCCCTGATCGCGCAGCGCCACGGCGTCAGCGTGGGTCATCTCAAGCGCGCCAACGGCCTCAAGGGCGACGTGCTGCGCGTCGGTGACGTGCTGCGCATTCCCGCCGCGTCCTGAAATCTTAATTTGTGTGCCGCCGCAAGGATCGCCTGTCGCGCGGGAGTAGACTCCGCGCACGGAGGCCACCATGGCGAATGCACGCGAACGCTTCAACACGCTGGCGGAATATCTCGTCCGCCATCGCGAAGCGCAGCAAGGACAAATGTTCGGCAAGCCTTGTCTGAGTCTTCAAGGCGAGCCCTTCATGATGCTGTATCGGGAATCGGTGGCGTTTCGGCTGCATGGTCGCGCGCTCACGCACGCCATGGCCGTGAAGGGCAGTTCGCCGTTTGATCCGCTGCTGCCCGACAAGCCGCCGCCGGGTCGCCCGGGCTGGGTGCTGATTCCGACCTCGCAGTTCCTGATCTGGGATCGCCTGGCCATGGACGCGATGCGCTGCGCGCGCGAGGCCAAGGGCAAGAACGTCTCTTGGCAGATGCCGCCCACGCCGACGGCACCCGCGCCCGAGCCGCCGCCTTCCACGCCCACCAGCCTGGCTTCGCGCGTCGCCGCCGCGCTGTCGGGCGGTTTGCTGTCGCGCTTGAACCTGCTCAATCGCGACTAGCTCGCGCCCCGTCGCGGCGGCGCTATCATCGCGCTTTCGTTGGTGGACCCCGCGCGTGCGCATTCGTCAGCTTCCCGAGCAACTGATCAACCAGATCGCCGCTGGCGAAGTGGTCGAGCGGCCCTCGTCCGTGGTCAAGGAACTCGTCGAGAACGCGATCGACGCCGGCGCGCGGCGCATTGAAATCGATCTCGATGCTGGCGGCGCCAAGCTCGTGCGCGTGCGCGACGATGGCGATGGCATCGCGCGCGAGGATCTGGCGTTGGCCTTGTCGCGCCATGCCACCAGCAAGATCGCTTCGCTCGATGATCTCGAGGCCGTGAGCACCTTGGGATTTCGCGGCGAGGCCTTGCCGTCGATCGCTTCGGTCTCGCGCTTTGAACTCGCCTCGCGCGAACGCGGACAAGACCAAGCCTTCGCGATCAGCGCCGAAGACGGACGCCTCGGTGAAGTGCGTCCCGTCGCGCATCCGCAAGGCACCACGGTCACCGTGCGCGATCTGTTCTTCAACACGCCCGCGCGCCGCAAATTCCTACGCGCCGAACGCACCGAGTTCGGCCATGTCGAGGAACTCGTGCGCGCGCAAGCGCTGGCGCACACGAGCGTGGAATGGCGCTTGTCGCACAACGGCAAGCTGGTGCGTCGTTACGCGCCGGCTAGCGGGCAGCTCGAGCGACGGCTGGCCGATGTGCTCGATGAAGATTTCGCGGCGCAAGCGATCGCGATCGATGTCGAAGTCACGGGCCTCGCGCTGCGCGGCTGGATCGGACGGCCGACGGCCTCGCGCGGTCAGGCCGATCGGCAGTACTTCTTCGTCAACGGGCGCTTGATTCGCGATCGCTTGGTCGCGCATGCCGTGCGGCAAGCGTATGCGGACGTGCTGTTTCATGGCCGGCATCCGGCCTTCGTGCTCTCGCTCACGCTCGATCCGACCACGGTCGACGTGAACGTGCATCCGACCAAGCAGGAAGTGCGCTTCCGCGACAGTCGCTCGGTGCACGATTTCCTGTTTCGCAATTTGCACGCGGCCTTGTCGGAAACGCGCGCGGGACAGAGTCCCGGCGCGGTCGCCACGAGCGCGCCCGAATTCGCGAATGCCGCGCCTGCCTACGCGTATGCCGGTGGCGGCGCCTCCGCGCGGCCCTTCGGCGCCGCGCAAACACCGCTGCGCTTGAACACCGAAGACACCTTGCGTGCCTACAGCGCGCTTTACGGCGAACGCGCCGACGGCGATGCCGAGGCCACGCACGTGCGCGATGCCGAGGTGTCCTACGTCGCGCCGATCGCGCGCGAGGCGCTGCCCGCATCGCCCGAGGACATCCCGCCGCTGGGCTTCGCCATCGCGCAATTGAAAGGCATCTACGTGCTGGCCGAAAACGCGCGCGGCCTGGTCATGGTCGATATGCACGCCGCGCATGAGCGCATAACCTACGAGCGTTTGAAGAACGCGCGCGCCTGTGGTGCCATTGCCTCGCAACTGGTGCTGGTGCCGGTGACCTTGAAGGTCAGCGCGCGCGAAGCCGACGCGGTCGACGAACACGCGGCGCGCTTCGCCGATCTGGGTTTCGAGCTCGCGCGCATTGGGCCGGAGCAGGTGACCGTCAAGCGCATCCCCTCTGCGCTGGAAGGCGCCGACATCGCTGAACTCGTGCGCGACGTGCTGGGCGATCTGGCCCAGCACGGCGCGTCACGACGCCTGGAGGAGTTCGAAAACGAACTGCTCGCCACCATGGCCTGCCACGCCTCGGTCCGCGCGCATCGGCGCCTGACCCTGCCGGAGATGAACGCTTTGTTGCGGCAGATGGAAGCGACCGAGCGTTCCGATCAATGCAATCACGGCCGACCGACTTGGGTGCAGTTGACCCAGGCCGATCTCGACCGCATGTTCCTGCGCGGGCGCTAGGGCGCTTGCCACACTGGGAGTTTCGTCCATGATCATGTCCTTGTTCACCGTCGCCGTGCTCGCCCTGGGCGCGAATGACACCCCGGCCGCGACCAACGCCGAAGCCGAGGCAGTGAAGACCTGGCGCGAAGCGCGTCTGGCGCGCCTGCAATCGCCCGATGGCTGGCTGACCCTGATCGGCCTGCACTGGATCGATCTGGGCAAGCACACCATCGGTGCCGCGGCCGACAACGACATTGTCATCGAAAAACTCGCGCCGCATTTCGGCACCTTGACCGTCAGCGAGGGCAAGATCCATCTCGAATTGGCCGAGGGCGTGGACGCCACCATCGATGGTGCCGCGACGCGCGCCGCGGATCTGGCCGCCGACGCCACCGGCAAGCCCACGGTCGTGGCGCAAGGCACGGTCAACTTCATCGTGATCGAGCGCTCGGGGCGCTTCGCCTTGCGCGTCAAGGATTCGCAAGCGGCGACGCGCACGGGTTTCCTCGGTCTCGATTTCTACGATGTCGACGAGAGCCTGCGCATCGACGCGCGCTTCGAGAAGCACGAGCCGGGCAAGACCATTCCCATCGCCACCGTGATCAATACGCTCGAGCCCATGGCCAATCCGGGCGCGGTGGTGTTCGAGAAGGACGGCAAGACCTTTCGTCTCGAAGCCGTGGATGAAGGCGACGGTCAGCTCTTCATCATTTTCGCCGACCGCACCAATGGCAAGGAAACCTACGGCGCGGGCCGCTTCGTCTACGCCCAGCCGCCAGCGCCGGGCAGCGATCGCGTGGTGCTGGATTTCAACCTCGCCTACAACCCGCCGTGCGTGTTCACGCCGTACGCGACGTGCCCGCTGCCGCCGCCGGAGAATCGACTCGATCTGGCCGTGCGCGCGGGCGAGAAGAAGTACCGCGGCGCGCATCACTGAGCGCGAGGCGCGCGCCAATCGCGACGACGCCCGCGGCGACGCGGGCGCGTCGCCGCGATCGAATGAACTTTAGCGACCGCTGAAGTTCGCCTTGCGTTTTTCCAGGAAGGCGCGCGTGCCCTCGCGCATGTCCTCGGTCGACACGCACACCGCGAAGGCCTGCGATTCGTAGTCAAGTCCAATGTCCTGGCTCGCTTCGCCACCGACCAGCACCGCGTCGATCACGCCGCGCATCGCGTGCGGCGCCGAGGCGGCCAGTTGCGCGGCGATCTTGTCGGTCTCCGCGGCCAGCTGATCGGCCGGCACCACGCGCGTCACCACGCCCAGTTCGTACGCGCGCTGCGCGGTGATCGGCTGGCCGAGCAAGCACAGCTCCAGGGCCGCGCCGCGACCCGCCAGGCGCAGCAGGCGCTGCGTGCCGCCAAACCCGGGAATGATGCCGAGGTTGATTTCGGGTTGACCGAACTTGGCGTTCTCGGCCGCGAGGCGCAGCGTGCAGCTCATCGCCAGCTCCATGCCACCGCCCAGGGCGAAGCCGCCGATCGAAGCGATCACGGGCTTGCCCAGGCGCTCGATCTTCACCATCAAGGCTTGGCCATAACGCGAGAACTCCAACGCCTGCGCGGGGTTGAGCGCGCTCAACTCGCCGATGTCGGCGCCCGCCACGAAGGCCTTGCCGCCGGCGCCGGCCAGCACGACCACCGCGATCGCCGGGTCGAAGCGCGCCTGATCGAAGGCCACGTGCAGTTCGCCCAGGGTCTCGCGATTGAGCGCGTTGAGCTTGTCGGGGCGGTTGATCGTGATGTGGCGGATCGCGCCCGTGTCGGCGATCAGCAGATTTTTGTAGGCCATGTTCAGCTCCGATCGGGTGAAGACCGGGAATTCTACCAACCCCGCGCCGGGGGTCCGGTCGGGCGCGGTGGAACTTTTCGTGGGGGCGGCCTTCCAAGTCGGCTTGCGTTGTCGTGGCGGGGCGGCATGGGCTTTTGTAGAATGCCCGTCCTTTGCGCGCAGCCGACTGTGCCCAAACGAATTTCTAACGCTCCATTCTTACGCGTTCATTTGAGGAGTCACGCATGAGTTTTCGCTGGATGTTGGCCGCGCTGGCGCTGATCGGCGCCGCGACCGCGCAGGCCCAGGGCACGCAGGCGGCCCCCGCGGCCGCCGCGGGTCCGATCGACAAGAACAAGGTGTCCTACGCGATCGGCTATGAAATCGGGTCCGACTTCATCGAAAAGAAGATGGACATCGACCTCAACACCGTCATCCGCGCCATCCAGGACGGCTACGCCAAGCGCCAGCCCACGGTCTCGGCCGAAGACATGCGCACGGCCCTGGGCCAGATGCGCGACAAGATGATGGGCGAGGCCAAGGCCAAGTTCGAGCAGCTCGCGCGCACCAACAAGGCCGCGTCCGATCGCTTCCTGGCCGAGAACAAGTCCAAGAAGGGTATCGTCGCGCTGCCGTCGGGCATCCAGTACCGCGTGATCGAGGAAGGCACGGGCAAGCGTCCGTCGACCACCAGCGACGTCACTGTGCACTATCGCGGCTCGCTCGCCAATGGCTTCGAGTTCGACAGCTCCTTCGCCAAGGGTCAGCCGGTGAGCTTCAAGGTCGACCAGGTCATCGACGGCTGGAAGGAAATCCTGCCGCTGATGAAGGAAGGCGACCATTGGCAGGTCTTCCTGCCGCCGGAAAAGGCGTATGGCATGCGCGGTCAGGGCCCGATCGGCCCGAACGAAGCGCTGGTGTTCGACATCAAGCTGATCACCGTCAAGTAAGTCAGGTCGCGGGGGGGGGGGGGCCGCCCGCCCGGGCCGGAGTTTTCAGCGGACGACGACGCTCGACCGCCACCACATCGCCAGGCCCATGGGGTTGTTTCCTTCGCCAAAGCCCATCCTCACGCCCTGCATCGGCGTCTGCACGCTCGATGACCAGGGCTTGTGCGAGGGCTGTCATCGCACCGGCGAGGAAATCGCCGCGTGGCGCGCGCTATCCGATGCCGAGCGCATTCGAATCATGCGCGATGTGTTGCCAAGCCGCGCCGCGACCCGCGAATCATGAGTCATGATCTCGGCCAATTGCGTCGTCGATTGCGCGAGGCCACGCACGCGCTCGACGCGCCGCCGCGCGCGAGCACGCGCCAAATGTCCGAGCTCGACGATCTGTTGCCCGAAGAAACCTCGCTGCGCCCCGCGGCCGTGCTCGTGCCCATCGTCGTCGGCGATGACGGACCGCGCTTGTTGTTGACGCGCCGCACGGCGCAGCTCACGCATCACGCCGGTCAGATCAGTTTCCCCGGCGGTCGCATCGAATCCGAGGACGATGGCCCGCTCGCCGCCGCGCTTCGCGAAACGCGCGAGGAAATCGGCGTGCCCGGTGACTGGATCGAACCCTTGGGCTATCTCGATCCGCTGGTCACGATCACCGGCTTCGTGGTCACGCCCGTGGTCGCCTTGCTCAAGCCCGCGCCGCCGCTGGCGCTCGATCGCAATGAAGTCGACGAGGCGTTTGAAGTGCCGCTGTCCTTCGTGCTCGACGAACGCAATCGCACGCCGCATGCGCGCGAATTCCGCGGCCGTCTGCGGCATTATCTGGTGATTCAATACGGGCCCTATGAGATATGGGGCGCGACCGCCGCGATGATCGCCAATCTGGCCCAGCGCCTGGAGTCCACGCCATGAACGCCAGCATCAGTCCCTTGATCGATGCCAACGCCGCCTGGGCCGCGATCTCGCGCGGCGAGGCCCTGGCCGTGGATTGTCGTTTCGATCTGGCCGACAAAGCGCGCGGCGAGAACGACTACCAACGCGCGCACGTGCCCGGCGCGGTCTACGCGCATCTCGATCGCGATCTCGCCGATCTGAGCGTGCGCGGTCGCGGTCGCCATCCCATGCCCAGCGCCGAGGCCTTTTCGGCCTTGCTGTCGCGTTGGGGCGTCACGTCGGACCTCGCGATCATCGCCTACGATGACGCCAATGGCGCGTACGCGGCGCGACTGTGGTGGATGCTCGGTCTCGTGGGGCATCGCCACGCGCGCGTGCTCGATGGCGGCTGGGCCGCGTGGCGCGCGGCGGGTTTGCCCGAGTCGAGTGAACCCGTGCAGCGCGCGCCGACATCCGTGCAAGTGAAGTTCGACGAGTCGACGATCGTGAGCAGCGAACAGATCGAGCGCTACCGTCGCGATCCCGCCTGGCTGTTGCTCGACGCGCGCGCGGCGCCGCGGTTTCGCGGTGAAGTCGAACCGCTCGATCCCATCGCCGGTCACGTGCCCGGCGCGCGCAATCGACCGTTCGCCGACAATCTGATCGACGGCGGTCGCTTTCGCGCGGCCAGCGAATTGCGCGACGCCTTTCTCGCGCGCATGGACGGCCGCGATCCCGCGCACGTCGTACACATGTGCGGCTCGGGCGTGACGGCGTGTCACAACGTGCTGGCGATGGCGCACGCGGGCTTGCCCGGCGCGCGCGTCTACGCGGGCTCGTGGAGTGAGTGGATCAGCGATCCCACGCGCGAGATTGCGCGCGGCGAGTGAAGCGATCGCGCGTCGCGAGCGACGCGCGCGGCGTCACTTCTTCGACTTGAGCTTCTCGACCAGGGCGCGCAAGGTGCCCTGCGCTTCGTCGCTGAACCAGCGCGCGATGAAGTCTTCGATCGGCGGCTGGTTGGCCGGATCGAGCAGGCGATGCAGATCGGCGCGCGCCAGGCGTCGCGTTTCGTGCATCGCTTCGGGCGGCAGGGCGAGATGTTGCTGACACCACGCGACCGCGCGCACCACGACTTGATCGACGTCGGTCAATTCGTCGACGAAGCCCACGCGCAGCGCTTCCTCGGCATCAATCATCGCGCCCGCGACCATCAGACGTTCGGCGCGATGCGCGCCGACCAAGCGTCGCAGCGCCGCTTGAATCACCTCGGGCACGGAAAGACCGACCTGCACTTCGTTCAAGCCGATGCGATAAGCGCCGCGCGCCATCACGCGGTAATCGCAGAACAGACTCAGCACCGCGCCGCCCGCGGGGCTATGGCCGGTGAGCGCCGCGACCACGGGCACGGGGCTGCGCCCGAGCGCCGCGATCAGGCCCATGAACTCGCCCCAGAACGCGATCATTCCGGCGCGATCAAGAGCGAGCAGGGTCGGCACGTCGAGCCCCGCCGAGAACAAACCCGGCGACCCCGACAACACGATCGCGCGCGCGCCTTGCGCGGGCGCCGTGGACAAGGCATCGCGCAGGGCCTGGATCAGCGCCGGACTGAGCGCGTTCACCGGCGGGCGATTGAGCTTGAGTTCCCACACGGCGTCGTGACGAAGAATTTCCAGCATGGCGACCTCGTGTCTCGATGAAGGGGCGAACGAGGCTCTATCATACGCGCCCGGCCCTCCCGACGGAGTCACCATGCGCTTGCTCGTGTTCATCGGCTTGATGCTCGTCGCCGCGCTGACGCGCGCCGGCGATCTGCGCGTGAGCGACGCCTGGATTCGCGAAGCGCCGCCCGGCGCCAGCGTGCATGCGGGCTTCGCGCGCCTGCACAACGACGGCGCGCGCGAACTCGCCATCGTCAACGTCGAAAGCGAGGCCTTTTCCAGCGTGGAGATGCACGAAATGAGCATGGCCGGCGGCGTGATGCGCATGCGCCCGCTCGCGCATGTCGCCATCGCCGCGGACGCCGATCACGCGTTCGCGCCGGGCGAGGAGCATCTGATGATGTTCGGCGCCAAGCGCGCGTTGAAGGCGGGCGATCGGGTCACGGTCACCCTGATCCTGGATGACGATCAGCGGGTCGACGTCGAGTTCGAGGTGCGTCGACCGAATTGATTTTGGCGGCGCGCGCAACGATCGAGTCGTCGCGCGCCGCGTCAACCGTGGTGCGACCAATCGTCGCACCGCGATCCGCCCCGGCGACTACTTGTCGCCGCGCTCCGCCGCCTCGCGCACGCAGGCGGGCAGGGGCGTGGACTTGCCGCTGCGCGGATCGAACCACACCATCACCGTGCTGCCGTCGGCGTAGAAGCGATGCGGCGCGTCGCGCGAGATGATGCGAAAGCCCATGGTCAAACTGGAATTGCCCACGCGCTCGAGCATCAGCTCGACCACAATCTGCGCCGGCCAAGTCAGCGGCGCGCGATAGTTGATGCTTTGCGCCGCGATCACGGGCGCGCAATCGCCGGTGTTCCACTCGCCCTCGATCGTCGCCATCCAGCGCAGGCGCGCTTCCTCGACATAAGTCGCATAGACCGAGTTGTTGACGTGATTGAAGGCATCCATGTCGCCCCAGCGCACGTCCATGGTGGCGGCGAGCAGGATCGGCGTGTCGTGACTCATGCGGCCTCCTTGCGGCGCTTGATGCCCAGCACCGGCGCGAGAAAACGGCCGGTGTGCGAGCGCGGTTCGCGCGCGATCTTTTCCGGCGGGCCTTCGATCAGGATCTCGCCGCCGCGATCGCCGCCCTCGGGACCAAGATCGACGACCCAGTCGGCGGTCTTGATCACGTCGAGATTGTGCTCGATCACGACCACGGTATTGCCCTCGTCGCGCAAACGGTGCAAGACCTTCAGCAATTGCTCGATGTCGTGGAAGTGCAGGCCCGTGGTGGGTTCATCGAGGATGTAAAGCGTGCGGCCCGTGTCGCGGCGCGAGAGTTCGCGCGAGAGCTTGACGCGCTGCGCCTCGCCACCCGACAGCGTGGTCGCCGACTGACCGAGCTTGATGTAACCCAGACCCACGGCCATCAGCGTGTCGAGCTTGCCGCCGATGCTGGGCACGGGCGCAAAGAGTTTCTGCGCGTCCTCGACCGTCATCTCCAGCACGTCGTTGATGCTGTGGCCCTTGTAGAGAATCTCCAGCGTCTCGCGGTTGTAGCGCTTGCCGTGGCAAACATCGCAGGGCACGTAGACGTCGGGCAGAAAATGCATCTCGACCTTGATCATGCCGTCGCCCTGGCACGCCTCGCAGCGACCGCCCTTCACATTGAAGCTGAAGCGCCCCGGCGTGTAGCCGCGCGAGCGCGCCTCGGGCACCTGCGAGAACAGATCGCGCAGCGGCGTGAACAAGCCCGTGTACGTGGCCGGGTTGGAACGCGGCGTGCGGCCGATCGGTGACTGATCGATGTCGACGACCTTGTCGAACAGTTCCAGATTCTCGACCTTGCGATAAGGCGAGGGCATTTCGTTCGAACCATTGAGTTGCGACGACGCGATGCGGAACAGCGTGTCGTTGATCAAGGTCGACTTGCCCGAACCTGACACGCCGGTCACGGCGACGAACAAACCTGCGGGCACATCCAGATTGACGTTCTTGAGATTGTTGCCGCTGGCGCCGATCAGCCGCAGCATGCGCTTGGGATCGGGCTCGCGTCGCTGCTTGGGAATCTCGATGCGTCGCGCGCCGGACAGGAACTGGCCCGTGATCGATTCGGGCGACGCCAGCAGATCCTTGACGCTGCCTTGCGCCACCACGCGGCCGCCGTGCACGCCAGCGCCGGGGCCGATGTCGACCACGTGATCGGCGGCGCGGATCGCGTCCTCGTCATGTTCGACCACGAGCACGGAATTGCCCAGATCGCGCAGCCGCGTGAGCGTGCCGAGCAGGCGTTCGTTGTCGCGCTGATGCAGGCCGATCGAAGGCTCGTCGAGCACATACATCACGCCGACCAAGCCCGCGCCGATCTGACTGGCCAGGCGAATGCGCTGCGCTTCGCCGCCCGACAAGGTGTCGGCCTGACGCTCGAGCGTGAGGTATTCCAGACCCACGTCGACCAGGAATCGCAGACGCTCGCGAATCTCCTTGACGATCTTCACCGCGATCTCGCCGCGCCAGCCGTCGAGCTTGAGTTCGGAGAACACATTCAACGCGCGATCGACCGGCATCGAGCACAGCGCGTGCAGATTGTGCGTGCCCACGAACACATGCCGCGCCGCGCGATTGAGGCGCTGGCCTTGGCATTCCGGACACTGGCGCTGACTGATGAACTTGGCCAATTCCTCGCGCACCACCGGCGATTCGGTTTCCTTGTAGCGGCGCTCGAGGTTGGGAATGATGCCCTCGAAGCGATGCTTGCGCGTGACGTTGCCGCCGGCCTCGGTGAGGTACTTGAAGCTGATCTCGTCGTCGCCGCTGCCGAACAGCACGCACTTGCGGATGCGCTCGGGCAAGTCTTCCCACGGCGTGTCGACGTTGAACTTGTAGTGTTTGGCCAGCGAGGCGACGAGCTGAAAGTAATACGCGTTGCGTCGATCCCAGCCACGCACCGCGCCGGCCGCGAGCGACAACTCCGGATGAATCACCACGCGCGAGGGATCGAAGAACTGGGTCACGCCCAGGCCATCGCAACTCGGACACGCGCCCATGGGCGAATTGAACGAGAACAGGCGCGGCTCGAGTTCCGACAGCGAGTAATCGCAGATCGGGCAGGCGAAGCGCGAGGAGTACAACTGCTCCTTGGCCTTGGCGTCGTCCATGTCGACGACGATGGCGATGCCTTCGCCCAGGCGCAGCGCGGTCTCGAAGGACTCGGCCAGGCGTTGCTTGAGATCGGCCTTGGGCTTGAAGCGATCGACCACGGCCTCGATCGTGTGCTTCTGACGGAGCGCCAGCGCGGGCACCGCGTCGATGTCATGCAGCTTGCCATCGACGCGCACGCGCACGAAGCCTTGCGCGCGCAGATTCTCGAACACTTGCAGATGCTCGCCCTTGCGATCGCGCACCAGCGGCGCGAGCAGCATGAAGCGGCGCTCGCCATCGAGCGCGAGCGTGGCGTCGACCATCTGGCTGACGGTCTGTGCCTCGAGCGGCAGATCGTGATCGGGGCAGCGCGGCGTGCCCACGCGCGCGTAAAGCAGACGCAGATAGTCGTAGACCTCGGTGATCGTGCCCACGGTCGAGCGCGGGTTGTGCGAGGTCGACTTCTGTTCGATCGAAATCGCGGGCGACAGGCCCTCGATGTGATCGACATCGGGCTTTTCCATCATCGACAGGAACTGTCGTGCGTAGGCCGACAGGGATTCCACGTAGCGTCGCTGGCCCTCGGCGTAAATCGTGTCGAAGGCCAGGGACGACTTGCCCGAGCCCGACAGGCCGGTGATCACGATCAGCTGATTGCGCGGCAGATCGAGATCGATGTTCTTCAGATTGTGCGTGCGTGCGCCGCGGATTCGGATGGTATCCATGGGCTTTGAGATCGGGGCGAGGCAAACCGCGTACTATACTCGTCCTCCGCGCGGCGGGCCGTACCAGAATTGTGATGAAGCGTCGCAAGGCCGCGACGGGCCTGCCACGGTCGTCAGCGGCAAGCATCGTCGCCTCGGCAATCGCCGCCAAGCCTCTGAGCGAACACGCGTTTCCGGCTGGTCCGGGCGGATCGCCGGGTGCCGCCCCATCGCGGTCCACCGCGCGCCGCCGCGGGTCTGAAGGCACCTCGCCCGGGCCCTTCGCGCAAGGCCTAAGCCATTGACGCGGCAGCGTGCTGCGGCTACTCTGCGCGGCTCGCAATCGGCGTAAGCCATAGAATAACGACAGAGGAATAGCCATGTACGCAGTGTTCGTGACCGGCGGACGTCAGTTCCGCGCGGTGCCCGGCGAAATCGTCCGGGTCGAAAAACTCGATGCCGAGCCCGGCAGTTCGATCGATCTGGACCAGGTCCTGATGATCGGCGACGGCGACACGGTCAGCATCGGCGCGCCGGTGCTCAAGGGCGCCAAGGTGTCGGTGAAGGTGCGCGGCCACGGTCGCCACGACAAGATCACCGTCGTCAAATTCCGTCGGCGCAAGCACCATCGCAAGCAGATGGGCCATCGCCAGCACTACACCGAAATCGAAATCACCGGCATCAGCGCTGGTTGAGGCGGGAGATCAAGTCATGGCACATAAAAAGGCAGGCGGCAGTACCCGTAACGGCCGCGATTCCAACCCCAAGTATCTCGGCGTGAAGTTGTACGGCGGTCAGGCCGTCAACGCCGGCAACATCATCGTGCGTCAGCGTGGCACCCAGTTCCATCCGGGCGCCAACGTCGGCCTGGGTCGCGATCACACGCTGTTCGCGCTGGCCGATGGCGTCATCGAGTTCACGGTCAAGGGTCCGGCCAAGCGCCGCACGGTCAACATCAAGACCGCCTGATCCCAGCCGTCAGGGTTTCGACAGAGCCCCGCCACGCGCGGGGCTTTGTTTTTGTGTTCGACGGGACGCGCATGCGGCATGATGCGCGTGCCCGCGCCCCGTCATCGGGCAACAGTGATCAGAGCGCGCCGACCGTGGCCGCCGGCCGCGGGAGATCAGCATGAAGTTCGTCGACGAAGCAGAAATCAAAGTGATCGCCGGTAACGGCGGCAATGGCTGCGCGAGTTTCCGGCGCGAGAAGTTCATTCCCTTCGGCGGCCCCGACGGCGGTGACGGCGGCGCCGGCGGCAATGTCTGGCTGATCGCCGACGAGAATCTCAACACCCTGGTCGACTTTCGCCATCAGCGCGTCTATCGCGCCAAGCGCGGCGGCAATGGCGCGGGTCGACAGATGACCGGCGCCAATGGCGAGGACACGGTGATCCAGGTGCCCGTGGGCACGACCGTGATCAACGTTGATACCGAGGAAGTGATCGGTGACTTGACCGTCAACGGTCAGCGCTTGATGGTCGCCACGGGCGGTCGCGGCGGGCGTGGCAACGTCAACTTCAAGACCTCGACCAATCGCGCGCCGCGCAAGTTCACGTCGGGCTCGCCGGGCGAGGAGCGCGAGATCCGCCTGGAATTGAAGCTGCTCGCCGACGTCGGCCTGCTGGGTTTCCCCAACGCGGGCAAGAGCACCTTCATCCGCGCGGTCTCGGCCGCGCGACCGCGCGTGGCGGATTATCCGTTCACCACGCTGCACCCGAATCTGGGCGTGGTGCGCATCGAGAATCATCGCAGCTTCGTGATCGCCGACATCCCCGGCATCATCGAGGGCGCGGCCGAAGGCGCGGGGCTGGGTATTCAATTCCTCAAGCACGTCATGCGCACGCGCTTGTTGCTGCATCTGGTCGACATGGCGCCGATGGACGATGCCATCGATCCGGCCGAGCAGATCAAGGCGATCGAGAAAGAACTGAAAAAGTTCGACGCCGAACTGGCCAAGCGGCCGCGCTGGCTGGTGCTCAACAAGGCCGATCTGATCGATGCCGATGAGCGCGATAAGCGCGCCCGCGCCATCGTCAAGAAGCTGCGTTGGAAGGGACCGTGGTTCCTGGTCTCGGCCGCGACCGGCGAGGGCACCGAGGCCGTGTGCTATCAGGTGATGTCCTTCCTCGATGAGCAGCGTCAGCTCGAGAAGGAGCGCGCCGCCGGTGCCTGAGCACCTGTCGCGGCCCGCCACGCGGGCAACAAAAAAGCCGGCTTTCGCCGGCTTTTTCGCTTCCCGTCCCGCGGCTCGATCAGGCCAGCGCGCGGATGCGCGCGGTGATGCGAGCCTTGTGGCGGGACGCCTTGTTCTTGTGGATCAGGCCCTTCGCGGCGAAGCGGTCGAGCGCGGATTCCGCGGCCGAATAGGCGCCTTGAGCGGCGTTCTTGTCGCCCGAGTCGAGGGCCTTGAGGACCTTCTTGACGGCGGTGCGCAGCGCCGAACGCTGGGCGGCATTGCGCGAGTTGCGCTTGACGGCCTGGCGGGCGCGCTTCTTCGCGGATTTGATATTGGCCAAGGGAATACTCCGAATGCTTTCGTGGGGCGGAAAAAGGGGCGTAAGTATCCGGATATGAACGGCTTTCGTCAACTTCCGCGGCTTTTCGCGCTGCATTCAAGGGCTTTGCCGCGATGAAACTGCTGCGGTCGACCCTGGTGTTCTCGTTCATGACCCTGCTGTCGCGCGTGACCGGTTACGCGCGCGACGTGGTGCAATCGGGCGTGTTCGGCGTGTCGGCGGCGACCGATGCGTTTCTGATCGCGTACCGCATTCCCAACTTTTTGCGCCGCATTTTCGCCGAGGGCTCGTTCGCCCAAGCCTTCGTGCCGGTGTTCACCGAACTCAAGCAGCGCGAGGACCACGAGGCGATTCGCGACCTGCTCGATCACGTCGCCGGCGCGCTGTGCGCCGTGGTGCTGATCGTGACCGTGGCGGGCGTGCTGGCCGCGCCCGCGATCGCGGCCTTGTTCGCGCCGGGCGCGCTCGACGAACCGGAGAAGTTCAGCCTGATCACCGACATGCTGCGGATCACGTTTCCGTATCTGTGGTTCGTGTCGTTGACCGCGCTGGCCGCGGGCGTGTTGAACAGTTACGGGCGCTTCGCGCTGCCGGCGGTGACGCCGGTGTTGTTCAACCTGTCGTCGATCGCCGCGGCGATCTGGTTGGCGCCGCTGCTCGCGGTGCCGATCAAATCGCTGGCCTGGGCCGTGCTGTTCGCAGGGTTTCTGCAATTGGCGCTGCAGTGGGGTGCGCTCGCGCGCCTGGGCGTATTGCCGCGCCTGCGCTGGAACACGGCGCATCCGGGCGTGCGGCGCGTGTTTCGGTTGATGCTGCCGACCATCCTCGGTTCGTCGGCGGCGCAGATCAACCTGCTGGTCGCGACCTTGTTCGCGTCGCTCCTGGCTACAGGCAGTCAGACCTGGTTGTACCTCACCGATCGCTTGCTCGAGTTTCCGCAAGGCATGTTCGGCGTGGCGTTGGGCACGGTGTTGCTGCCGGCGTTGTCCAAGCGCGTGGCGAGCAATGACGCCGAAGGTTTTTCCGGCACGCTCGACTGGGGCCTGCGCATGGCCTTGCTGGTGTCCTTGCCGGCCTGTCTGGGTTTGTTCCTGTTCGCCGAACCGATCTGCGCCACGCTCTATCAATGGGGCAAGTTCAGCGCCTACGACACGCGCATGGCCGCGCTGAGCCTGCAGGCGCTCGCGCTGGGCCTGCCGCCTTTCATGATCGCCAAGGTGCTCGCGCCCGCGTTCTACGCCCGGCAGGACACGCGTACGCCGGTGCGCGCGGCCATCATCACGATCGCGGTGAACGTGGTCTTGTGTTCGCTGATCGTGGTGCCGCTGTGGCACTACCGCGTCGAAGGGGGGCACGCCGGCATTGCGCTCGCCACGGGTTTGGCGGGCGTGGTCAACGCGGCGTTGCTGTGGCGTTTCGTGCGGCTCCAGCAGTTGTTCACCGCGCGACCGGGTTGGCCGCGATTCGCCGGGCGCTTGTTGCTCGCCTGCGTGGCGATGGTCGCGCTGCTCGTCACGATCAAGGGGTGGATCGGGCCCTGGTCCGCGCTCGGTGTTCGCGAGCGCGTGCTGCATCTCGCCTGGGCCGTGCCCGCCGCCGCCGCGGTTTACGCGGGCGTGTTGCTGGCCTTGGGCCTGCGGCCGCGGCATTTGCGCGAGCACTAGGGCGCGACGCCTCGTTTCGAGCGGCATCGGGGAAGCGGTCGCCGCTCTCATCGAGGGCGCGCGCGGGAACGTGATCGCTTCGAAGCCGTGGGCCGGGCAGGGCGCCTTGAACCGCGGCGGCGACCACTTCCTTCGCCGTGCGGCAGCGCGTCAAATCGGTATACTCGGCCATTCCATGAGTCGAGTATTTCGTGACGCGGGCGGCCACGTGCTCTGCCCGCAAGGCAGCATCGTGTGCATCGGCGCGTTCGACGGCGTTCATCGCGGTCACCGGGCGCTGCTCGCGCGCGCGCGTGAACGCGCCCGTCAGGGTGGCTTCGAGTCCGTGGCGTTGAGCTTCGAGCCGCTGCCACGCCAGCATTTCCAGGGCCATGACGGCATCGCGCGCCTGACCTCGCCGCGTCAGCGCATGCGCATGCTTTCGGCCTTCGCCGATCGTGTCGGGCTGCTGCGCTTCAACGCGCGCCTGGCGGCGATGAGCGCCGAGGATTTCGTCGCGCGCATTCTCGCCGGGCAGTTGAACGCGCGCGAAGTCTGGGTCGGGCCGGGCTTTCGCTTCGGTCACGCGCGTCGCGGCGACATCGGCTTGCTGCGCGAACTCGGTAAGCGCCTGGGGTTCACCGCGCACGAGATCGAACCGGTCGAACTCGACGGCGAACGTGTCAGCGCCAGCCGCATCCGCGAGGCCTTGCGTCAGGGCGATTTCGAGATGGCGCGCCAAGCGCTGGGTCGCGCCTACAGCATCGAGTCGCACGTGGTGCGCGGCCAGCAACTGGGTCGACAACTGGGCTATCCCACGGCCAATATGCGCATGCCCTGGGGCCGCGTGCCGGTGCATGGCATCTACGCCGTGCGCGTGAACGGCGCCGGTCTCGAGCGCTGGCCCGCGGTCGCGAGCCTGGGCTCGCGGCCCACGGTCGACGGCAAGGAGATCTTGCTCGAATCGCATCTGTTCGATTTCGATGGCGATCTGTACGGTCGCCTGCTCGAGATCGAATTCGTGGCGAAGCTGCGCGACGAGGCGCGCTTCGACAGCTTGGACGCCCTCGTCGAACAGATTGATCGCGACGCGGCCGCCGCGCGCCAGATCCTGTCTTCCAGCGCGGCCACGACCGCAGCGGTGATTCCGTGACGACCGATTACAAGAGCACCATCCACCTGCCGGAAACCGCCTTCCCGATGAAGGGCGATCTCGCCAATCGCGAGCCCGGCATGCTCGCCCGCTGGGAATCGAACCAGCTCTATCAGCGCCTGCAGGCTCACGCCGCCGGCCGCCCGACCTTCGTGCTGCACGATGGTCCGCCGTACGCCAACGGCACGATTCACATCGGTCACGCGGTCAACAAGATTCTCAAGGACATCATCGTCAAGTCGAAGCTGCTCGCGGGCTTTCGCGCGCCTTACGTGCCGGGCTGGGATTGCCACGGCCTGCCGATCGAGATCGCCATCGAAAAGGAATTCGGCAAGGTCGGTCAGAAGATCGATGCGCGCGCGTTCCGTCAGAAGTGCCGCGAGTACGCGGCCAAGCAGATCGACTCGCAGCGCGCCGACTTCAAGCGCTTGGGCGTGCTCGGCGATTGGGATCACCCCTATCGCACGATGGATTTTCAGTTCGAGGCCGACATGCTGCGCGCGCTCGGTCGCATCATCGCGCGCGGTCATCTGTCGCGTGGCGCCAAGCCCGTGTACTGGTGCTTCGATTGCGGTTCGGCCCTGGCCGAGGCCGAGATCGAATATGCCGACAAGAAGTCGCCCGCCATCGACGTGGCCTATGACGCGCTCGATCCGCGCGCGCTCGCCACCAAGTTCGGCGTCGATGCCGGCGATGCCATTGTCGCGGTACCGATCTGGACCACCACGACGTGGACCTTGCCCGCGTCGCTGGCGGTGTCGCTTGGTCCCGATCTCGATTACGTGCTCGTGCAGGGGCCCGAACGCGCGGGGCGCAAGACACTGCTCGTGCTCGCCGAAGCGCTGGCCACGGACGCGGTCAAGCGTTATGGCGTGGACTATCGCGTGCTCGGTCACGCCAAGGGCGCGGCGCTCGAGGGCATCAAGCTCCAGCATCCGTTCTACGCGCGCGAAATTCCCGTGCTGCTGGGCGATCACGTCACCACCGACGCCGGCACCGGCGCCGTGCATACCGCGCCCGCGCACGGCGTGGAAGACTTTCAGGTCTGCCAGAAGTACGGCATCGAGGTCTACAACCCGGTCGGCGGCGACGGCAAATACTTGCCCAGTACCGAGTTGTTCGCGGGCGTGCACGTGTGGAAGGCGCACGAGCCGATCGCGGCCGTGCTCGCCGAGCGTGGCGTGTTGCTGGCCAACCTTTCGATCGAACACAGCTATCCGCATTGCTGGCGCCACAAGACGCCGGTGGCGTTCCGCGCCACGCCGCAATGGTTCATCAGCATGGAACAGGCCGGCCTTCGTCGCGACACGCTCAAGGCCATCCCGAATGTGCGCTGGTTGCCCGGCTGGGGCGAGGAGCGCATCACCGGCATGATCGCCAACCGGCCCGACTGGTGCATCTCGCGTCAACGCACCTGGGGCGTGCCGATCGCGCTGTTCGCGCACAAGGAAACCGGCGAGCCGCATCCGCGCACGCAGGAATTGCTTGAAGTAGTCGCCAAGCTCGTCGAGACCGGCGGCATCGACGCTTGGTTCGATCTGCCCGCGGAGCAACTGCTCGGCGCCGAAGCCGCGCATTACGACAAAGTGCCCGACGTGCTCGACGTGTGGTTCGATTCCGGCGTTACCCACGCCTGCGTGATCGACGCGCGGCCCGAGCTGTCGCGCGCGCACAATGACGTGCGCAGCGTGATGTATCTCGAAGGCTCGGATCAGCATCGCGGCTGGTTCCATTCCTCGTTGCTCACGGCCGTGGCCATGCAAGGCAAGGCCGCCTATAACGAAGTGATCACCCATGGCTTCACCGTCGATGCGCAGGGGCGCAAGATGTCGAAGTCGCTCGGCAATGTCGTCGCGCCGCAAACGGTGATGAAGACGCTGGGCGCCGATATCCTGCGCTTGTGGGTGGCGTCGACCGATTACTCCGCCGAGATCGCGGTCTCCGACGAAATCTTGAAGCGCGTCGCCGACAGCTATCGCCGTCTGCGCAACACCGCGCGATTCTTGTTGGGCAATCTCTCCGATTTCGATTCGGCCCAGCACGCGGTGACGCCGGACAAGATGCTCCTGCTCGATCGCTGGGCGTTGGGGCAGGGCGTGCGCCTGATGCAGCTCGCGCGTCGGGTCTATGGCGAAGAGGCCAACGGCGGCATCGCCTTCGGGCCCGACACCTACAGCTATCAAGTCCTGGTGCAGGAACTGATGCGTTTCTCCACCGTCGATCTGGGCGCGGCCTATCTCGACATGACCAAGGATCGCCTCTACACCTTGCCGCTCGATCACGTCGCGCGTCGCTCGGCGCAGACGGCGATGTACGGCATTCTGGAAGTGCTGGTGCGCGCCTTCGCGCCGATCATGTCGTTCACCGCGGATGAGATCTGGTCCTACATGCCGGCGCGTCCGGCCGGGCAGGATTCCGCGTTGTTCTCGACCTGGGCCGATCTGGCCGCGCTAGAAACGCGCGTGCTCGACGGCGCCGAGAGCGCCTTGATCGATGATCTGTTCGCGCTGCGCTCGGTCGCGCTCAAGCAAATCGAAACCCTGCGTAATCGCGGCGAATTCGGCGGCGCGCTCGAGGCCGAGGTGTTGCTCGGCGTCAACGCGACCACGCGCGCCAAGCTCGCGCCTTACGCCGAGGAACTGCGCTTTTTCTTCATCACCTCGGACGTGCTTCTGGTCGACGTGGCCACGATCGCCACCGATGCCGAAATCACCAATGCCGAAGTGGCGAGCTTCGGCGTGGTCGCGGTGCAGGTGCGCAAGAGCACGCACGGCAAGTGCGTGCGTTGCTGGCATCTGCGCGCCGATGTCGGCACGCACGCCGAGCATCCGGAACTGTGCGGTCGCTGCATCAGCAACATCGCCGGTCCTGGCGAAACGCGTCTGTGGTTCTGACATGAGCGCGACCGAACGCTCGGGCCACGCGCGCTGGTTGTTGCTGTCGCTGGCGATCATCGTGCTCGATCAGGCGAGCAAGCTCGTCGTGCTCGAACACCTGAGCCTGCACGAGCGCGTGACCGTGATCGCCGGTCTGTTCGACTGGACCTTGCGCTACAACGAAGGCGTGGCCTTCAGTATGCTGGTCAACGGTCCTGATTGGCAGCGCTACGGGTTGTCGGTGTTCGCGCTGGTCGTGGCCGGCGTGTTCACCGCGTGGCTGCTGCGCTTGCCGAAAGGCGAGCGCTGGAGCGCCATGGCCCTGGGCCTGGTGATCGGCGGCGCGATCGGCAATGCCATCGATCGTCTGCGCCTGGGTCACGTCGTGGACTTCGTGCTGGTGTATTACCGGCAGTGGGAATGGCCCGCGTTCAATGTCGCCGACTCGGCCATCGTGGTCGGCGCCATCGTGCTGGTGCTGGCCTCGTTCACCGAACATCGACGCAAGCCGCGCTAAAGCGGCGATTCCGCGCGCGCTGCGCTAGCATGCGCGCACGAGCCCCAGGGCCGAGGTAATCATGCAAGTGCTGTTGGCCAATCCCCGCGGTTTCTGCGCCGGCGTCGATCGCGCGATCGAGATCGTCGAGCGCGCGCTCGAAGCCTTCGGCGCGCCGATCTACGTGCGTCACGAGATCGTGCACAACCGCTTCGTCGTGGACAATCTGCGCGCCAAGGGCGCGGTCTTCGTCGATGAATTGAACGAAGTGCCCGATGGCGCCACCGCCGTGTTCAGTGCCCATGGCGTTTCGCAAGCCGTGCGCGACGAAGCGCGCGCGCGCGAACTGCGCGTGTTCGACGCGACCTGTCCGCTGGTGACCAAGGTCCACATCGAAGTCGCGCGCCACTGCAAGGCCGGCCGCGACGTGGTGCTGATCGGTCACGCCGGTCACCCCGAGGTCGAAGGCACTATGGGGCAGTGGAACCCGCGCATCGGCAAGGGGCGGATCTATCTGGTCGAGTCGGTCGAGGACGTGCATCGCCTCAACCCGCTCAATCCCGAGTTCATCACCTTCGTCACTCAGACCACGCTTTCGGTCGATGAAACACGCGACATCATCGCCGCGCTGCGCGCGCGCTTTCCCGCGATCGAAGGCCCGCGCCGCGACGACATCTGCTACGCCACGCAAAATCGCCAGGACGCCGTGCGCGTGCTGGCCGAGCGCTGCGACGTGGTGTTCGTCATCGGCTCGCCCAACAGCTCCAACTCCAACCGCCTGCGCGAACTCGCCGAGAAGCAAGGCGTCGCCGCCTACCTGATCGACGGCGCCGCCGACATCCGTCGCGAATGGCTGGACCAACGCCAGACCATCGGCGTCACCGCCGGCGCCAGCGCGCCCGAATCCCTGGTCCAGGGCGTCATCGCCCGCCTGCGCGACTGGGGCGCCGACGGCGTGACCGAGATCGACGGCGAACCCGAGAACATGGTGTTCGCCTTGCCGAAGGAACTGCGGTTGATTTTGGTCGATTGAGGCCGTTTTTCGCCGGTCTGGGCAGGGCCTGGCCGAAATCGCGGATTCCCGCGCGTCCCCGGTTGACCGCCGCACCCCCGATCCGTAAACTTCGCGTCCCTTTTCGGGCGGTTAGCTCAGCGGTAGAGCATTGCTTTCACACGGCAAGGGTCAGTGGTTCGATCCCACTACCGCCCACCATGACAACGCCAGGCGGCCTCGGCCACCCACGGTGTCAAGCAAGGGTCACGCGAATTAGGCATCCGGCAAGCCCCAGGGCGATCAAGACCGGAACGCGTGGCACCAATCAGCGTCGCCGGTGTAGCTCAGTTGGTAGAGCAACGCATTCGTAATGCGTGGGTCGGGAGTTCGAGTCTCTTCACCGGCACCATCGTTTTCAGGCCCGCGTTGCCCTTGGCAGCGCGGGCCTTGTTGTTTTGGGATCGCGCGGCGCGCGGTCGGCGCGCTCAGACGAGCATCATCGCCACGTACGCGGCATAGCCCGCCAGCAAGATCGCGCCTTCCCAGCGCGCGAGCACGCGACCGCGCCACATCAGCGGATAGAGCAACACCGCGCTGCCGATCAGCGCGCCGATGTCGAGCGGGCGCAGGCTGCCCGCGCCGATCGGCTTGATCGCGGCCACGGCGCCGAGAATCAGCAGAATGTTGAGAATGTTCGAGCCCAGCACATTGCCGAAGCACACGTCGGCGTCGTCGCGAAGCGCCGCGACCACCGAGGTCGCAAGCTCGGGCAGGCTGGTGCCGATCGCGATCACGGTCAGGCCGATCACCATCTCGCTCATGCCCACGGCCTGCGCGATCACCACCGCGCCATTGACCAGCACCTGCGCGCCGAGCAACAAGCCCGCCAATCCGCCGATCACCAGCGCGCTGGAGCGGACCCACGATGCTCGCGGCGGGCGCATCTCCTGCGCGAACTCACCGGCTACTTCGGGATCGCGATCGGCGCGCGCGGCGCGATAGGTGAGCACCGTGTAAGCGATGGCGCCGATCACCAGCACCGCGCCCTCGATGCGACTCAAGGTCCCGTCATGGATCATCGCGACCAGCACCAGCGTGACGCCGATCATCACCGGCATCTCGCGCAGGAGCAGGGCCGAGCGCACGCGCAAGGGTCGCACCAACGCGGCCACGCCCAGAATCAGGGCGATGTTGGCGATATTGGAACCGACGATATTGCCCAGCGCCAGATCACTGCTGCCGCCCAGCGCGGCGCGCAGACTGACGATCATCTCGGGACTGCCGGTACCGAAGGCGACGATGGTCAAGCCAATCACCAGGGGTTTGACGCCCAGTCGCAAGGCGATGCTGCTGCTGCCACGCACCAGCCCCTCGGCGCCGAAGCCGAGCAAGACTAAACCCACCAGAATCGAGAGCACCGCGACAACCATCGCCTTCTACTCCTTGCCACGCGCGAACGGGCGCGTAGTCTCTCATGTCATCCCGACGGCGCGTCGTGGTGACGCGCGTCGAGCGCGTAACAGATGGCATTGATCGCCGAATTCTCAAGCGCGCGCGGCTCAGCGATGATCGCGTCGGTATTGCTCGACCATCGCCGCGGTAACGTCCGACGCATAGCACGGCAAGTCGTAGCCACCGCCGCGACTGTAGGCCGAACGCCCGCCGCAGCGCGTGCCGTTGCTCGCGAGGTTGTAAGGGCAGGGGCAGTTGCCGGGATAGCGCGCGATGGCTTCGGCGATGATCAACTCGCGGATGCGCGCGTCGCTGACAGAAGACAGATCCTCGGCGCGCGCGTCGGACGCGGCCGACGCGAGCATCATCGATATCAGGGCTGGGATGAGTCCGCGCACGCTCGGATGGTGACATCGCGTGCCGTGATATCCATCGACTTGACCGGTCGCAGGATGATTCTCTCAGCGCGACTGCAGGGCCTCAGCGCGACTCAATCGGGCAGAAGGTGCCGCCCCGCGAAGAGCGGCACCGGTTCACGTCATCGCGTCAGTCGACGACGATTCGCGACCCATGCGAGCATCAACAGACTCAGCGCAAGCCAGCCGAGCCCCGAGGCCGACATCGTCGGCACCGAAACACTCTGCACGCCACGCACGTTCGGCAAACTGATGTTGAATGTGCCGATCACCTCCGTGCCCGGAACTTGCGTCAGCGTGCTTTGAACCACGTTGACTTGATACAGGCCTTCCGGCATCGACGGCAGCACGCCGCTCACCTGCCATCCCCGAAACGCCGAGAAACACAGGAGAATGCCGTCAGGTTCCACCAAGGTGGCCGTGATCACCGAGCCGGAGCGAGTGATCGTCACACCCTCCGGAATACAGCTGTTCGGTGTTCCGCCGGAAATCGACAATCCCGGTTCGCCACCGACCACGGCGTAGTGACCCTCGCCAAAGAAATGCGCTTGGGCCGAGTGAGTCACGAACAAAAGCACCATCGTCCACATCAGATTCTTGAAAGAAATGAAACGCGAGCTATCCATGAGCCCTCCATTATGGTTATGAGTCCAATCGACGGTCGTCGATCCGCGCGAGGCGGGTCGGTGAGGCCATCGGACTGCATCCTAGCCGCAAATGGGTGGAAGTACGAACTCGCCCGTTTCACGCAAATGAGGGTGTGTCAGCGCGGCGGCATTTGTTCTCGCGGTGGCGGTTCTCGCCATGAACGCAGTCCGTTTTTTCATTGACAGCACGCGTGGAGGATCTGATCAGCGAGTTGACGCCCCCGAGACCTCTGCGTGTCGCTCAGGTTCTTGCCGAATTGATTCAACAGCGCGCGGGCGAGGTCGGTGGGTTCGCCAGTTTCAAAATAGTCCAGCGCATAGGCATATGCCAGGGTGGGGTCTGCTGTCGCCAGTACTCCGCGTCGATAGACGTCGGCAAGTTCAAGCAAGGTGTTCGAGTCCCCGGCATTGACCGCGGCGAAGAGATAGTTCAAGGATCGCTCGCGATAGCGTTCAAGCGCGATCGGATCGGCCAGCATTTCTTCGGCCGTCAGATCTCCCAGGGACGCCATGCGATAGAGGTGCATGGCAAGCACGCTGCCGTTGCGCGCCGCGAGTCCTATCCAGTCGAGTGTCTGCGACAACTCGGCCGTGCCGATGCGCTGGCAGCGGTCGAGCCACTGCTGCAAGTCGCGGAGATAGGCCTGACGCATGGCTTCCCGCGCGGGTGATCCGCCGAGCCGAGTCAGATCCTGTTCGGTCTTCGTCAGCCGTTGGCATCGCCACAGCGCCGCGCCGATTTCGTAGGCGGCGCGCGCATCGCCCCGCAGCGCCCGATCGCGATTGCTTGCGATCAATTCATCTACCTGCAGATTGGGCAGATCCTGCGATTCCGGCTCGCGTGGAACGCGCGGGCCAATGCCACGTCCGACGGCACGAACGTGGGGCGGCGTCGTGTCGAGTGGGCGAAGGGGCGTGCCTGCGCTTGAAGAACGCGCTGGTCGGAGATCGTTTGTTCCGCGCTCGGCGATCAGCGTGGTCGGGTGAGGTCGTCGCTCGACCAAAGTGCGCAGTCGCGCCTGACCTTGCGCACCGATCAGCGAGGTGAGGATGGCGATCGCGACGATTATCGCGATCGACCAAGCGAGAACCGATCGCGACCCGATAGCCCGCGACGGCGGCAACGTACTTGAAGAGTGATCAATCACAGCAGGCCCTAACGATTCGCGTGGCCAGCGCTCGCGCGCGAACGCGCTCCTGCTCGCTCAGGCCTTGGCTGAAGTAGTCGAGCATCGGTTGCGCGTAAGGCGTCCGAGGACCGGTGTCGAAGTAGGCGATCTCATAGGCATAGGCGAGCACGGGGTCGGCCTTGACCAGGGTGCCTCGGCGATAGACGTGAGCGATGTCGGAAAGTGTCGATGTCGAGCCGTGGTTCACCGCGGCAAACAGGTATTGCATCGAGCGCTGCCTGCGATCGATCAACGACGCGGGATCGGCCAACATTTCCTCCGGTGTGAGTTCGCCAATGGCGGCGGTGCCGTATAGCAGCATCGCCTCGACGCTGCCGTTCTGAGCGGCAAGCTCGATCCAAGGCAGCGTCTGCGAGAGCTCCGCCACGCCGATGTTCTCGCAGCGATCGAGCCAGCGTTCAGCGCTTTGAACGGATTGCTCGTAGAGGTCGACCGTGTCGTTGGCGGGCTTTCCACGCGCGAGCTCGCGTTCGCGCACGGGCAGTCGTTGGCATTGCCACAGCGCGGCACCGATCTCATAGGCAGCCTGAGCATCGCCCTTAAAGGCGCGCTCGCGATTGAGCGTGATCAGTTGATCGACGGGCAGGTCAGGCAGGGACTGAGATCCCGTCGACGCGCGCCGCGTCGTGGCGTTGAGCTTTGCGGAAGCGCGAAGGTGCGGTGGCGTAACGTCGAGCTTGGATTCAATCCGCGAAGACTCTGGCGGTAGCCGCAACCGGAACTCTGTGCTCGTCGCGGGAGGTGGCATGACCTCACCCGCGGACAATGCGGACGCCCGCCTAACCTCGCTCGTTCGATCGACGTACCCCATCAAGGCCAGAATCGCCGCAACGGCCATGAGCGCGAACAAGGCAAATGCACCGAGAGTTCTCACCATGCGCTTCCCAGCACTTGGATGGGACGCACGCTAGGCGCGGGGCGCGGTCGCGTCAACGGGCAGAACTCCGATAGTCAACATCGGCACAAAGCGCGCCGGTCAGCACGGTCGCGTCAACGATGCTCCCCGCTGCCGGGCCAAGGCGAAGATCAAGGCAACTCGCAAAGTCCGATGTCCAGTTCTGTCAACGCCGCGGAGCCGGCCAATCCATAAACAATGACTCGCGTCGCACAAACGCAGGGCGCGGGGGCCTTAGAGTGCGGCGGCCGTGGCGCGATGCGGCGATTGGGGTTGTCTCGAGACAAGGTTCGCGACAAGGGCTCATGCAGGGCCCGGCTTCGCGATAACGCATCGCTTCTTCATTTCACTCAGGAACTTCGCCCGTCATGAACTATCTGCGAGGCCTCTTCGTCGCGCTGAGTCTGCTCAGTGGCGGCGCTTACGCGCAATCGTGCGGGATGACCAATCCCGCGTTCTGCGAAACGTTCGAGAGTGGCCCGGCGCCGATCAATGAGCGCGGACGTGCGGGTGAGTTGAGTCGATTGCGTTTCAGCGAGTCGCGTTTGGTGCATTCGCTGGCTACGGGCGGCGATGTTCCGATGTGGGTGCGTGATGCGGAGATTGGTCGCGATATTGGCGAACCCGCGAGTTGTCGTTCCGGATTGCCCGCGTATCAGTCCGTGACGCAGGACACGGTGATCTGCGAACCGAACGCGCGCATGACGCGTCATCTCGTGGTGGCGACGGGCAGTCAGAACTACGGCGTCAACACGCTGCGTATTCGTCAGCCCTTCGATTTCGCCAATCGCACGGGCAAGCTGGTGTTCGACGCGGATCTGGCGAGTAACTTCTTACTGGGCTACATCAGCGTGGTCATCAGCGACGATCCGGCGCCGACCGCGAACTGGGACATCAATGGGCGCGGGCCGAATCCGCGCAATGGCTTGATCATCACCTTCATGGGCGCGAATCCGTTCTCGTCCTTCGTCGATGTTTATGAAGTGCGCGACTACGCGACGGTGGACACGCACAACTTCACCGTGAGTCCGCCACTGCCGATTCAGCGCGGGCGACTCAATCATGTCGAGATCCGCTTGTCGCAAACGCAGCTCGCGGTCGATGTCAGTGCCTATTCCGACGATGGCGTGAACTTTCCGACCGCGGTCGATCACGGTCGATTGACCTTCGCCACGCCCTTGCCGTTCACGCGGGCCTATGTGCATCTGCTGTCGCACAATCACGCGACGTGGAAATACTCGGGCGAGGATTACGGAACGCCGGTTCCGCTGCGGTCGTGGAATACGTATTGGGACAACATCGGCTTCGACGGCCCGCGCATCGATACCACGCGCGAATACGAGATTCCGGACTCCAATGTCGCCTACACCTTTCAAGAGGAGTACCGCGACGCCAACAATCAGGTCATCACCGTGCAGCAACCTGGGCGGACGATCGCCTATCTGATTCCCAATGATCCCGCGCAACTGAGCGTGCCGTTCACGTTTCAAAACGTGTCGCTCGCCAATGCCACGCGCGCGCGCTTGGTGATGACGGGCTACTACCAGAACTGGGGCTTCAATCTGGTGCCGCAGCCTACGTCGCGCTTGATCTACAAGATCAACAATCATCCCAATCACGAGCGTCCGTTCACGGCCGGCGAGATCGCCATGATCCAGAACGAGGCCGGTCAAGGCGGCGCGATGAATCACGCCATCGATCTGCCGTTGAACGAGTTGGTCGATGGCGACAACACGATCCGCTTCTCGACGCGCGATCTGGCGTCAGGCTATCCGAATGCCGTGGTGAATATGGATCTGTTGATCGACTTCGATCTTCAGCGGGTTTTCGCTGATTCGTTCGAGTAGTCGTTGCGGACGGACGCGCCAGAAGTGAGCGAGAAGCGCATCACGCTTGCGGTGAGTCGGTGCGTGGATTCAGCGCTCGAAGCACGCGCCGCATCGTCCATTCTTCGTCCGACGCGGGAGACGCTTCGATCTCCCGCGGACGTCGCGCGATGATCTCGAATCCCTGCGCGCGATAGAACGCGAAGGCTCGCGGGTTCGTACTGTTGACCAGCAATTCCATGGCTTCGTAACCCGCCTGCTCGGCCTGTTCAATCGCGAGGGCGATCATGCGGCGAGCCGCGCCGGTGCCGCGCAGGGCGGGCGTGATCGCGACCGTGCCAAGGTAGGCCGTGGGTTGCATTCGCGCGGGATGGCGCGACAGCCGGAAGAAGCCGATGATCTCGCCATCACGCTCGAACACGAACAGATCGCGCGTGGCCAGCATGTCGTCGAACAGGAATCGAAAGCTCTCGCGAGGAATGGCACGTCCACTCAAGGTGGACGCGACTTCGGGATGCCCGTGAATCGCGAACACGCCCTCGAAATCCGCCAGCGTGGCGGGGCGGAGGTGTTCCGCGGGGTTCACGGGGCGGCGGGAGACTTGGCCGCGGGCAGCGGCGCGGTGTCGGCCGCGTCGAGCAGGGCCTTGACGCGAGCGCGCGCCGAGTCTCGCGTATCGCGCGCGAGTTCGGCGTCCTTGGCATCGCCGATACCGCGGGCGACTCGTTCGCGTAGCAGCCAGTAACGATCAGTGAGTTCCTCGGGCATCAACGCCAGTTGCGCGCGCGCGGTCTTGATGTCGCCGCGATCGAGGGCCATCAAGACGAGGGCGCGGCGCGCGACAGTCGAAGTCTCCGCGAGGGCTCGCAGTCGTTCGATATCACGATCACGCAGTGCCTCGAACACGCGCAAGGTGCCCTCGGTGTCTGCCGTGCGTGCCTTGGACGTGGCTCGCGCGAAGTCCCGCGCGGCGCGTTCGAGCCCAGCCTGATCGCGATACTCAAACGCGTAGTTGGCGATCTTCTCCAGCACTTCGAGATACTTGACCTGATTGTTCTGCTCGGCGAACTCCCGCGCGCTCGCTTGCAATGCGGCCACGCAGGACGCGGGCGTCGTGGCGCATACACCGTGCACGCCAGCCAGACGCGCACGCGCGGCGAGGTCGGGCCGGCTCATGGCCTGCGCGCGCTCGACGGCGCGGTTGGCCATGTCCTGCACTTCGCGCGCCATGCCAAGCGAGTACAGCTTGGCCAGCACATTGATGTGCGAGGACAGCGCGGCCGGCGCATCGCCCAGCGCTTCGCGCAAGCGTTGCGCGCGCAACGAGAACGCGATTGATCCGACCGGATCGCCCAGTCGATCGTCGACCGCGGCGAGGTTGTGCACGGTCGAGGCCTCGATGCCCGGATTGACGCCCTGATCGACGAGTTCCAGCAGTTGCTGCCAGACATCGCGCGCGGCATTGACCTCGCCTTTGCGCAGCAAGGCCATGCCACGGTTCTGCATGATCAAATACTGATGCTTGAAGTTGGGAAAACGCGCGAGATCGCGCTCGGCTTCGGCCAGCTGCGTGAGCGCGTCGTCGAAGCGCGCCAGATCGATCAACGCTAGGCCCTTGTTGATTTGCACCGCGACGGGCGTGATCGCAGTGTCGCTGGCGCGAATGCGCGCGAGCGCGCGATCGAAATCGGCGATGGCCTCGACCGGCTTGCCGTCGCGCCAGTGCATCACGCCGCGATCGATCCACGCGCTCGAGGCCACGCCGTCGGTGAGCGTGGCGTCGTGTTCAAGCAGACGGCTCAGTCGCGCCATCGCGGCCTGGGTTTCGCCGGCATCGCTCTGCGAGCGCGCGAGCAGGAGCTGGCGCTTGGCGGTGTCGTGCAGGGCCGTGGCCTGCATCAACAGACGAACCGCTTCTTTCGGTTCACCGCGAATCATGGCGAGGCGGCCCTGGAATTCGGCCAATTCGTCGGGCGAGATCTGACCGGGACTGAGCTTGCCGATCAACTCGGCGGCGGCCGTGGCGTCGCCCAAATGCATCTGAACGTCGGCGAGCAGACGCACCAGTTCATCGCGCACGTCGGTCGGCAGATCGGTGTCGGCTTCGACGCGCGCGGCGCCCGCCTGCATCAACTCCCGCGCGGTGATGTTGGGATCGCTGCCGCGCGTGGGGTCGCCGTCGCGGAATAGCGCGATCAGAAAGTCCTTCGTCGCTTCGGCGCGCGCGGCTTCGGCGCGGCTGATGTCGCGTTCGCGCGCCAGGCGCCAGGTGAAGAAGCTCAGCATCGCGACCACGCCGAGGAAGGCCAGCACGCCGGCGGCCAATCGCCATGGATGACGACGCGCGAGACAACGCAGCAAATACCACGGCGTGTGTCGACGCGCGCGCACCGGTTGATGCGCGAGGTAGCGGCGCAGATCGTCGGCGAACTCGGCGACCGAGCCGTAGCGCGCTTCCGGCGCGTCCTGCTGTGCTTGCGCGAGGATGGCGCGTAGATCGTCGTCGAAATCGTCTTCGTCTTTCGTCGGCGATGAAGATGAAGTGTTTTCGGCGACGGCGGCACCGGGCGACATCACCGCGGTCGCCAGTGTCGACGTCGGCATGGCGGTCGCCGCGGAAGGCGAGTCCAACAGCATCCGTCGCAGCAGCAGCGCGAGTTGATATTGATCCGAGGCCGGTCCCACCGACTCGCCGCGCTTCTGTTCGGGACTCGCGAAGGCAGGCGTATACGCGGGACGCGCGTCGTCCACGCCGTCGCGCGTGAGCAGCGCGGCGATACCAAAGTCGAGCAGGCGCGGTGTCTCGTCCGCGTCGACCAGCACATTGGACGGCTTGATGTCGCGATGGACGAGCAGCCGCTGATGCGCGAAGCTCACCGCCGCGCACACTTGCAGGAACAGCGCGATGCGTCGCGCGCGCGGCAGTCGTTGCTCGGTGCAATGGCGGTCGATGCTCGGGCCGTCGACGAAATCCATCGCGAACCACGGTCGGCCCGCGTGCTCGCCGCCATCGATCAGGCGCGCGAGATGGGGATGCTTGAGTTCGGCGAGCAATTGCCGCTCGCGACTGAAATCACCGCGCTGCGCCTGCGCGAGCGCCAGCTTGATCGCCACGCGTTGTTGATAGGCGCCATCGGCGCGATACGCCAGATAGACCACGGCCTGGCCGCCACGGCCGATCTCGCGTTCGATGGCGAAAGCGCCCAGGCGGGTGTCGGGCGGCAGGTGCTCGTTCGCGCCGTCGAGCAGGCGCGTGGCGAAGTCGCCCGCGAGCACGCCGCCTTCGCGAAAGAACCAGTCAGGGATGGGCACCGGCGGCGTTGTCCCAGATGCGCGCCAAGTGCGCGCGCGCGTCGGCGTAGAGACGCTGCGCGGTGCGCAGCGACAGGCCCGTGGCCTCGGCGGCCTCGGTCTCGGTGTAGCCGGCGAAAACGCGGCACTCGACCAGTTGCACCAGGACCGGGTCGATGCGGTGCAAGGCTTCCATGCATTGATCCAGGCCGACCAGTTGTTCGGCTTCCGAATCGATGCCCACGGCCTGCGCCTCGGCATGATCGGCGTCGACGTGCGTGGCGCCGCCGCCGCGCTTGAGCGCCAGATGATCGCGCGCGTGATTGGACAGCACTTGCCGCATCGCGCGCGCCGCCAGCAGCATGAAGTGCTGACGATTGATCGGCACCGCGCCGTTGGCCGAGAGCTTGAGATAGACCTCGTGCACCAGACCCGTCGGATTGAGCGTGCCGCCACGCGCCAACGCGCCAGCCAGGCGGCGCAGGTCCTGATAGAGCGCGCGCACGGCGAGGTCGTAGGCCTGCGCGTCACCGGCGCGCGCGGCGTCGAGCCATTGCGTGATTTCGCTGGGCGGGCTGCTGTTCACGGCGCGAGCTTAGCAGCGCCGCTGACAGGCGCGCACCGGCGCCGGTGGGTGCGCGGATCTGACTTCGGTCAGGGGCTGGGACGCTGGCCGCGTGGGCTTGGCGGCGCCTTCGAGCGCGCCGCGGGCGCCGTGTCCGCCACGAAGTTTTGCGTCTGGACTGCGGGCGTGGCGAGGTCGCCGAAGGCTTGCCGAATCGTCGCTTCATCGGGCAAGGGCGACACGGGCCAGCGGATCAACCGAACCCCAGCCGCCGCGCTTGCGCGCTCCTTGCGGCGATCCGCGTCGGCGCGTTCGGGACGCGCGTGGCTGGCGTCATCGAGTTCGATCGCCGCGAGCACCGAGAAATCCGGCGCGCACACCACGAAGTCGTAGCTCAGCCGATCGATGCGATTGCGCCAGGCCGTCGACCCCGCGCCGGCCTTGACCCGCAGCACGCGCGACACTTGCACCTGCGCGAGCACGACGCGGTCGGGCAGGGCGGCGCGCAGGCGATGAAACAACGTTTGTTCGGGCGCGCTGAGCAAGCGACGCGCCTCGAAAGGCCAAGGCCCTTCGTCGCGAGTCCCGCGCGCGCGACGCGCCAACAGCGCCAGCACGACGGCGATCGCGAAGACCAACAGCGGCAACAGCAGCATCCCTGCGCTCACGACCCGGCCTCCTGGCGTGGATGGCGCTTAGGATCGTGCGCGCGGGCGCGGCGATCAATAGTCCGGCGTTCCCGTGTCCTGCGCGCCGTGCTTGAGTTCCTTGCGGGCGAGGTCGGCGAGCTTTTGATAGCGCGCGCGGAACTCGTGCAGGCGGTCCTCTTCGAGTTCCTCGAGATCGAGCAGCGCGTTGTGCGCGCCGGCCGTGGCGCGGATCAATTCGTCGAGCTTGATCTGGATGGCCTCGGTGTCGCGGTTCTGCGTGTTCTGGATCAGAAACACCATCAGGAAGGTGATGATGGTCGTGCCGGTATTGATCACCAGTTGCCAGGTGTCGCTGTAGTGGAACAGCGGGCCGGTGGCGATCCAGACCACGATCAGGCCCACCGCGATCGCAAACACGGGTGGGCGGCCGCTCAGGCGCGCGACTTCCTTGGCCGCGCGCGAGTACCAGGTCGAAGGAATCTTGGCCATATCGTGCTCCCGACGTCATCGCCGCAAAGAAGAAGGCCGATGGTAACGCGCGAGAATGTCTCAAGGCGCCGCGAGCGCGGCCGCGCGACGCGCGCGACTGAGCGCGTTCAGCGCTTCGGCATGGGAACTTCGCACGAGTTCGCGCAAATAGTCCGACGGCACCGAGCGCACGTGCACGATGGTGATCCAGCGATGACGGCCGCGATAGCGCGCGGGCTTGATGCCCGGCTGCGCGGTCAATTCGACGAAACGCTCGCCGCTGACGCGCACGCTGAAGCGCCAGCGCTCGGGCGCGCTGGTCTTGAAGTAGGCGAATGTCTTGCCACCGACGGCGTAGACCAGAATGTTCCAAGGCTCGCCGTGCAGGATGCGCCGAGCGCCGGGCAGGCGCGCGCAAAACGCCTTCACTTGCGCGATGTTCATGGCCGCATGCTAGCAAACGCCAACCGTCGGGCCGTGTCGTCGTCGTCAGTCGCGCGTGTTTGAATTTCGTTAGTCGCGGGTTGCGTCGAAAAGGCCGTGTCGTCCGTCCTGGACTCGGTTACAGTTCCGCCCCACGATCCCAAGGAGAACACCGGTGAATTGGAATTTCAGCAAGCGTCTCGGCGCGCGCGTGGCCGCGATGGCCGCCGTGGTCCTCGCGCCCTGGCAGATGGCTTCGGCCGCGATCGATGCCAGTTTCAGTGGCAGTTGGTATTCGCCGGGACAATCGGGTCATGGCGTGGTCGTCGAGGTCACGGGCCCCACAACCGCGTCGTTCGCCTGGTACACCTATGACAACCTCGGCCATCAGGCCTGGGTCGTGGGCTCGGGCACGATCAATGGCAATACGATCCAAGGCCAGGCGTTCATCACGCGCAACATGGTGTTCGGCACGTTCACGCCGGCGCCGGTGGTCGACACCTGGGGCGTGTTGCAGATGACCTTCACCGGCTGCGATCAAGGCACGCTGAGCTGGACGTCGAGCTACAACGGCAATGGTCTGCAGTTCGCCAACGGCTCGACGCCGATCTCGCGTCTGACCGATATCCAGGGTCTGTCGTGCTCGCCCTTGGCGGGTCTGTACTCAGGCTTCATCGGCAATCTCAGCGCCTATGCCTTCATCGACACCGACAACAAGCTGACCATGGTCCAGAGCAACACCCAGGCCATGTATCAGGGCACGGTCACGGCCAATGATCTGGGCACGACCTTCACCTTCAACGGCGATGGCATCACCGGTCCCGGCGCGAACTTCGGTGGCGGCACCACGACGACCTTCACCGGCAACGGCACCTTCCTGCGTCACGATTCGGCGACGGCGAGCTATTCCGGTTCGCGCCTGGCGGCGGGCACTTGGACCTTGCTCTACGACCCGCGCTACACGCGCGGCGCCTCGCTGGCGGCGCTCGCGGGCAACTACATCATCGACCTGGCCACCAACACCCAGGAGAAGATCACCATCTCGGCGTCCGGCGCGATCACGAACAATGACAATACCGGCTGCTCGCTGACCGGGCAGATTTCGATCCCGAACGCGCGCTACAACATTTATCAAACCACCTTGACCGTGACCAACTGCGGCAATGCCGGTGGCACCAATCTCAATGGCGCCTTCGTCGGCCCTTCGGCCCTGATCGACAATAACTACGGCGATTCCAAGGTGTTTCTGCTGGGTCTGCGCAGCCCCAACTTCGCGCTGATCCGCGCCTTCGTGCGCCAGTAAGACCGGCGTCGGCCCCTCCCACGGCGGCCCGAACGGGCCGCCGTATTTGCCGACGATTCATCGGCTCGCGTTAAACTGCGCCCCGACAAGAAACGGCGTCCGTCTCGCCGTGGCTCAAGGAGCAGCAAGATGCGTATCGGTTGGTTGGGTGCGGTCCTGGTGACGATCACGGCGCTGGGTTTCACTGGCCGGGCGGACGCGCAGTACTACGGCGGTGGCGGCGGTTACGTCATCCGCTGCGAGTCGCGGGACTACAACGACAACTACTGCCCGGTGAACACCCGTGGCGGCGTGCGTATCGTCAATCAGATCAGCCGCACGCCCTGCGATGAAGGCGAGACCTGGGGCTACGACCGTCGCGGCATCTGGGTCACCGCCGGCTGCAAGGCCGATTTCGAAATCGGTGGTGGCGGCCGAGGCTATGACCGCCCAGGCTATGGCGGTGGTTACGGCGGCGACCGGGGTTACGGTGGCGGCGACCGGATCACCTGCGAGTCGCGCGACTATCGCTACAACTACTGCCCGGTGCGCGTGCGTCGCGACGTCAATCTGGTCTATCAGACGTCCAGCGCCGAGTGCCGCTTCAACCGCAGTTGGGGTTATGACCGCGGCGGCATCTGGGTCGATCGCGGTTGCGCGGCGGAGTTCGAGATCCGCTGAGGATCACGGTCGCGAAGGTTGAAGAAAGGGCTCGCGCAAGCGGGCCCTTTCTATTTTTTGTACGTCTATTCTCAGCGCGTCTATTTTCAATACGCATAGGAACCGGCGGCCGGCACGGCGAGGTCTTCCGCTTCGGGCACATCCGTGATCGGCGCTTGCCCGAACCAGTGCAGCTCGCGCGCGAGCGCGGTGACCGGGCCCACGATGAACAGCGCCGGCGATGCGATCTGATGCCGCGCGGCCAAGCCGACGATGCGGTCGAGCCGCCCCACGACGACGCGCTGCTGCGGCCGCGAGCCGTTCTCGACAATGGCGGCCGAAGTCGATGCGGGCTCGCCTTCCCGACGCAGACGTTCGACCAAGGTGTTCAACACCGACACGCCCATGTACACGACCAGGGTTTCGTCGGGCCGACGCAACGGCGCTTGGCCATTGCCGCGCCACGCGTCGGCGTGATGCGCGGTGATGAAGCGCACGGCCTGGGCATGATCGCGATGCGTGAGGGGAATGCCCGCGTGCGCGGCGCATGCCTGCGCCGCAGTGATGCCGGGCACCACTTCGAAATCGATACCGTGCTCGCGCAGGCATTCCAGTTCTTCGCCGCCGCGCGCGAAGGTCAACGGATCGCCGCACTTGAGTCGCACCACGCGCCGCCCCGCGCGCGCCGCGTGAATCAGGCGCGCATGGATCTCGGCTTGCGTGGTGCAAGCGCCGCCGGCTTGCTTGCCCACGTCGACGCGCTCGGCATCGCGACGAATCAGATCCAGCACTTCGGCGCTGATCAGACGATCGTGAAAGACCACGTCGGCGTCCTGGATCGCGCGCAAGGCGCGCATCGTCAGCAGGCCAGGATCGCCCGTGCCCGCGCCGACCAAGGTCACGCGACCGGTGGGCGCGGGCGCGCGCGCGTCGGCATGGAGCTGACGATCGAACTCGCGCGTGGCGGCGGCATCGCGATGATCGCGCAGCAAGGTCGCCACTTCGCCATCGAAGATGCGTTCCCAGAACCGTCGACGCGCGCTGGCATCGGGCAGATGCTGGCGCACGCGCTGACGTTGACGTTCGGCGAAGCGCGCGAGCGCGCCGAGGCTGGGTTCGAGCAAGGTTTCCAAGCGCTCGCGCAAGCGACGCGCGAGCACGGGCGCGGTGCCGGCGCTGCCGATCGCGATGGTGATCGGATCGCGATCGACGATCGCGGGCATGATCGCGGTCGATTGCTCGGGACGGTCGACGACGTTGACCGGGATGCCGCGCGCGCGCGCTTCGGCGAGCAAGCGCTCGGGCGCCGATACGGTCGCCACGACTAGCGCGACATCATCGAGATCGGTGCTCGCGTAATCGCCGACGCGCTGTTCGATCGCGGCGTCGATCGCCGGGCCAGGGGCCGCGATCCGGTGCCTGACTTGCGCACCCGCAGCAAGAAGGGCGGTGATCTTGGCCCGAGCCACGGGGCCGTCGCCCAGGACCAGCGCCAGCCGCTGGCGCAGATCGAGAAACACCGGGAAATAGCGCATTTTCAAAGCCCTGATGAGAGGACTGACACGCTAGGACCGGCGTCGACTCGGGGGAAATGATTCCGTCCGGGCCGCTTATGCGGCTTGGTTATGATCCGACAAGCGGTTGTGGACGCTGCACTGCAAAAAAAGTAGCCTCGACCCCACTGATCCTTTTTCAACCGTGAACGGGGAGATCGCCATGGCCATTAAATCGATGCGAGTAATGCCGCCGAAAGCGGCTTGGCGAGTCTGTTGTCGAATGTCGATGTTTGCGGCGAATCGAAGCCCTGGTCGTACATCCCAACCCCCTTCATTGAGCACGGATCATGACACTCGCACAGCTGCGTTACCTAGTCGCCATCGTTGATGCCGGCCTGAACATCACCCTCGCCGCCGAGCGAGTGCACGCGACCCAACCGGGTCTTTCCAAGCAACTTCGCCAGCTCGAATCCGAGCTCGGCTTCCAACTCATCAAGCGCCGCGGCAAGAGCCTGCAAAGCCTCACGCCCGAGGGCGAACAAGTCATCGAACGCGCGCGTTCGATCCTCGAAGAAGCCTCGCGCATCCGCGCGCTGTCGACCACGCTCAAGCGCAACAACGGCGGGTCGTTGAGCATCTCCACCTCGCACACTCAGGCGCGCTTCGTGCTGCCGCCCTACATCTCCGCGCTGAAGGCGGAAATGCCGGCGCTGACCGTGCACGTGACCCAAAGCGCGCGTGATGAATCGCTCGCCCAGGTCGCGCGCGGCGAAATCGACGTGGCCCTGATCAGCACCTCCGACGACAAGGCGCCAGCGCCGCTGGCCTTGCCCGTGTATCGCTGGCAGCAGGTCGCCGTGGTGCCGCGCGCGCATCCCTTGGCGCGCGGGCCTTTGCTGACGGTAGAAAAGCTCGCTCAGTATCCGCTCGTGAGCTACGACTCCACGGTCACGCCGCAATCGGCCCTGCAACGCGTGTTCGCGCTGCACGAGCAAACGCCGCGCTTCGCCTGCACGGCGCAGGACGCGGATCTGATCAAGACCTATGTGCGCTCCGGCCTCGGCGTGGGCATCCTGGCGCAGATGGCCTTGTCGTCGGCGGACGACGATCTGCGCGTGCTGCCGCTCGCGCACTTGCTGCCGCCGTGCACGACCTGGCTGATTCCGCGCTCGGATCGCGTGCTGACCGCGCCGATGGAGTTCCTGCTCGCGCGCTTCGCGCCGCATGTCGACGTGATCGCCGTGCGCCGCTGGTTGGCGGGCGATCGTCAGGCCACGGTCAAGCCGACCTTCGTGCCGCACTGGCCGCTGGAGACGCAGGTCGCCGCGCCGGCGCCGCGCCGTGAACGCGCGCCCGCGCTCGCTTCGGTCAGCGGTTTCGGTTGAGCGATACGCGCCGTTCTCGGCGCGTGAGTAGTGATGGTTTGACGCGGCGCTTCCGTGAGGAAGCGCCGCGTTCGTTTCCTCTCAGCGAATCAATCCGCGCTCGCGCAGCAGCACCAGAATTCGCGCCGCCAGCTCGCGCGTGTTCGCGCGCGTGGTGTCCAGACGCAGTTCCGGATGCAGCGGCGTTTCGTAGGGATCGTCGATGCCGGTGAAGCCCTTGATCTTGCCCGCGCGCGCTTGCGCGTACAGGCCCTTGCGATCACGGCCCTCGCAGACCTCGATCGGCGTGCTGACGTGGATCTCGATGAAGTCCGCGTTGGCTTCGACCAAGGCGCGCACTTCGGCGCGCGCGTCGGCGTAAGGCGCGATTGGCGCGCACACGGCGATGCCGCCATGACGCGCGATCTCGGCCGCGACGAAGCCGATGCGCGTGACATTCGCCGCGCGATCCTCGCGCGAGAAGCCCAGGCCCTTGGACAGATGCTTTCGCACCACGTCGCCATCGAGCAGGGTGATCGGTCGCGCCGAGTCTTCCAGCAACCGCGCGATCACCGCCTGCGCCAGCGTCGACTTGCCCGAGCCCGATAGCCCGGTGAAGAACAGCACGAAGCCGCGCTCACCCCTGGCCGGATGTCGTTCGCGCAGGATCTCGGCGACGTCGGGGTAGGTGTACCACGCGGGGATCGGCTCGCCCTCGTTGAGCAGGCGACGCAGTTCGGTGCCGGAGATGTCGCGCACTTGATCGCCATCGCGCAGTTCATCGGTGGCGACATAGGCATCGCGATTGGCGACATAGGCCACGGTGCGGAAGGGCACGACCTGAATGCCGAGCTCGGCCTGATGCCGCACCACCAGTTCCTGCGCCGCGAACGGATCGTAGAACGGCTTGCCCGCGGCATCGTTGCCCGGGCCCGCGTGATCGCGCCCGATGATGAAATGACTCACGCCATAGTTCTTGCGAATGATCGCGTGCCACAGCGCTTCGCGCGGACCGGCCATGCGCATCGCCAGCGGCAGCAGCGACAGCTTCACCGAGCCTACGGGATAGTGACGCAGCAGACTGCGATAGCAGCGCACGCGCGTGTAGTGATCGACATCGCCGGGCTTGGTCAGGCCCACGACCGGATGGATGAGGAGTTTCGCCTGCGCCTGCGTGGCCGCGCGCCACGTCAGTTCGCGATGCGCGCGATGCAGCGGATTGCGCGTTTGGAACGCGACGACCCGCTGCCATGCATTGGCCGCGAACCACTCGCGCAGTTCGCGCGGCGAGTCGCGCAGTTCCGCGAAATCGTGATGCGCCGGCGCGCGCAAGCCGCGCAGACGACCGCCGACGTAAACCGGATGCGAGCGCTCGAGCAGCGCGGCCACGCCCGGATGCGTGCGGTCGAGCGTGCCGTAGACGAGTTCGGCTTCGCGCTCACGGTCGGGTCGATAGGTCTCGCTGACATCAAGCAGGGCCAGCGGCACGCCTTCCGCATCGCGCAGCACGATCGTCGCGCCGGGCTTCAGCGATTCCGCGAAAGCTTCCGGCACGTCGAGCGTGATCGGGATCGGCCACAGCGTGCCGTCGGCGAGGCGCGAGCCGGTGACGACCGCCTCGTAGTCGGCTTGGCCGAGGAAACCAGTCAGTGGCGAGAACGCGCCATTGAGCAGTAATTCGAGATCGCACAGCTGTCGCGGCGTGAGATCCCACGAAGGCCATTGGCCGGCTTCACGCACCAGGCGCTCGGCTTCGGCGGCGCCGACGTAGAGATCAACCAACTCGCCGCCATGCGGCGCGTTCAGTGCGGCGAGCGCGTGTTCGGGACGGGTGGAGAGTGCGGCGGAGGCGTGAGTCATGTCGTTCCAGTGCGGGTGGTCATAGGGCGTGAATCGCGGCGTCAACCTTCCAGGCCGTGGATGCCGCATTCACGTTTGAGTCCTTGAAAGCGCGTGTCTTCCTCGCGCATGCCGGCGTCGAGCGGCCGCGTGCTGTGCACGTCGCCGATCGAGACATAGCCTTGCTCCCACAGCGGGTGATAGGGCAGGCAGTGACGCGTGAGGTATTGCCAGATGTCGCGATCGCTCCAATCGGCGAGCGGATGCACCTTGTAGCGGCCCTCGCGCAGTTCGACGAAGTCGATCGCCGCGCGTGACTGCGATTGCTGCCGACGAATGCCGGTGAACCAGGTGCCGACCTTGAGTTCGCGCAGGGCGCGCTGCAGCGGTTCGATCTTGTTGACCTGGTGATAGCGCTTCAAGCCCTCGACGCCGTGTTCCCAGGTCTTGCCGTGCCGCGCTTCCTGCCATGCGGGGCTGAGTGCCGCGCGATAGACGTGCAGGTTCAAGCCCAGGCGTTCGCGCAATTGATCGGCGAAGCGATAGGTCTCCGGAAACAGATAGCCTGTATCGACGAGGATCACGGGAATGTCGGGCCGTTGCGTGGCCAGCAGATGCAGCGAAACGGCCGCTTGCGCGCCGAAGCTCGAAGTGAGCGCGTGCGTGCCGGGCAAATGCTCCAAGGTCCATCGCACGCGCCGCGCGGCATCGAGCGAGGCGAGTTCGGTATTGATCGCGGCGAGCTCGCGCGCGGCGGCGCCGGTCGCGTGCAAGGCGCTCATGCCGCGCCTCGCGTCGTCGCGCCGACGATGCCGACGCGCCAGAGGAAATCGCCGAAGCCTTCACTCGCCTCGCGCTGCGCGGCGAAGCGCGCGAGTAACGGATCGAGTTCGGCGAAGATCGCGTCTTCGTCGATGTTCTCGCGCACCAAGGTATTCAAGCGCTGGCCCGCGGCATCGGCGCCGAGATAGAGGTTGTAGCGCCCCGGCGCCTTGCCGATAAGACCGATCTCGCCCAGATACGGTCGCGCGCAACCGTTCGGGCAGCCGGTGATGCGGGCGTGGATGGGCGTGTCGCGCAGACCATGGCGATCGAGCACTTCGTCCATGCGCGCGGTGAACGCGGGCAGATAGCGCTCGGCTTCGGCCATGGCCAGCGGGCAGGTCGGCAACGCGACGCAAGCGAGCGCCGCGAGACGCGTGGGCGAATGGCGCGCGTGACCGTCGAGGCCGAATTGCGCGACCAAGGCCTCGATGCGCGCGCGTTCCTCGGGCGGCACGTTGGCGATGATCAGGTTCTGGTTCGGCGTCAGGCGAAAATCACCGCGATGCACGCGCGCGATCTCGGCCAGTCCATCGAGGTGCGCGTGCTCGGTCGTGTTGGCCACGCGACCGCTGAACAGATGCAGGGTCAGATGCGCGCGGCCGTCATGGCCTTCGATCCAGCCATAGCGATCGCCCGAATGCGCGAAGGTCACCGGCTTCGGCGGCGCGAGTGCGTAGCCCAGCCGACGCTTGAGTTCCTCGACGAACCAAGGAAGGCCGTGCGTGTCGATCGTGTACTTCAACCGCGCGTGCTTGCGGTTGCTGCGATCGCCGTGATCGCGTTGGATCGTCACGACCGCTTCGGCCACCGCGAGCAGTTGCTCGGGCGCAAGGAACCCGACCACATCGGCCAGCCGTGGATACGTCGTCGCATCGCCATGCGTCGTGCCCAGACCACCGCCGACGGCAAGGTTGAATCCGATCAGACGATCGTGCTCGATGATGGCGATGAAGCCGAGATCCTGCGCGAAGATGTCGACGTCGTTGATCGGCGGCACCGCGATCGCGGCCTTGAACTTGCGCGGCAGATAGGTCGCGCCGTAGATCGGTTCTTCCTCGGGGCCGACGAGCTTTTCGCCATCGAGCCAGATCTCGTGATAGGCGCGCGTGCGCGGCAGCAGGTGCTCGGAGAGCTTGACCGACCACGCGTACGCTTCGGCGTGCGCGGCCGAAGCCACGGGATTGGATGAGCACAGCACATTGCGATTGACGTCACCGCAGGCCGCGATGGTGTCGATCAGCACCGCGTTCATCGCGGCGATGGTGGCCTTGAGCTCGTGCTTGATCACGCCGTGGAGCTGAAACGCCTGACGCGTGGTGATGCGCAGCGTGCCATTGGCGTAGCGTCGCGCGATCGCGTCCAGCGCCAGCCATTGCGCCGGCGTGCACACGCCGCCGGGCAGGCGCGTGCGAATCATGAAGCTGTACTTGGGCTCGAGCTTCTGACGCCGGCGTTCATCGCGCAGATCGCGATCGTCTTGCTGATAGCTGCCGTGGAACTTCAGCAGGTGCGTGTCGGGCTCGCGCAGCGCGCCGGTGTGCGCGTCGGTCAGGCTCTCGGCGATGCTGCCGCGCAGATGACGGCTGTCGCGCTTGATGCCTTCGACGGGTGACAGCGGGGTGGTTTCGCTCATGTCAGTACACGTCGCGCAGATAGCGGTGTTCGCGCGCAAGCTGCGCGAGTTCGGCCTCGGCGTCCTCGGGCGAACGACCACCGTGGGTCACGATCACGTCGCGCAGCGCCGCGTGCACATTGGGCGCGAGTCGCTTGGCGTCGCCGCACACGTACAGGTGCGCGCCCTCGCGAAGCCAGCGCAGCAGTTCCGCGCCTTGCTCGCGCAGGCGATGCTGCACGTAAACCTTCTCGGCCTGGTCGCGCGAGAACGCGAGATCGAGGCGATGCAGGCTGCCGCGCGCCCGGGCATCGAGCCATTCGAGCTGATACAGGAAGGTGTTCTCGCGATGCTGCTCGCCGAAGAACAGCCAGTGGCGACCGCTCGCGCCCGTGGCTTCGCGCTCCTGCAGGAAACCGCGATAGGGCGCGACACCGGTGCCCGCGCCGATCATGATCACGTCGCGCGCACCATCGACGGGCAGACGAAAGCGCTCGTTGCTTTCAATAAAGAGGCGCGCACGGTCACCTTCGGCCAACTCCGTGGACAGATGGCCGGAGGCCGCGCCGAGATGGCGCCGACCGTGCAACGCGTAATCGACCACCGCCACGGTGACGTGCGCCTCGTCGCCGACGGCGCGCATGCTCGAAGCGATGGAGTACAGGCGCGGCGTCAATGGCCGCAGCGCCTCGACCAGTTCCTCGGGCGACCAATCGGCGGGATAAGCGCGCAGCAGATCGGCGAATTGGTGCGTGGCGATGAGTTGCGCCAGCGCTGGTTGATGTTCCGGCGCGAGCAGACGATTGAGTTCGGCCGCTTCGGCGCGCGCCGCGTGCGTGGCGATGACCGGTCGACTCAAGCGCGTGATCTCGCGCGCTTCGGTCAGCCATTCACGCAGCGTGCGCGAGTGGCCGCCATGACTCACGCGCGAGTCGCCATCGAGTTGCGTCAGCGCGAGCAGATCGTCGACCGCCAGACGCGGATTGCGCGGCAGCACGCCCAAGGCATCGCCCGGCTCGTAACGCAGGCCGGAACCGGCGAGCGAGAACTCGAGATGGCGCACGTCCTTGCCCGCTTCGCGCGCGGTGATGCGCTGATTGATCAGGATCTCGGCGGCGAACGGACGTTCGCGCGTGTGACTGGGCGGGCCCGGGCGCAGCGGCGTTACGGTGGCGCGGGGTTGCAGCGCATCGCCGGCGCTGTCGCGCAGCGCGGTCAGTGTCGCGCCGAGCCAGGTGGGCGCGACGGATTCGATGTCGAGATCGGCGTCGGCGCGCGCCAGCAAGGCGCGCGCGCCGAGTTCGCTCAAGCGCGCGTCGAGCTTGCGGCCGGTCTCGCAAAACTTCGGATAGCTGGAATCGCCCAGCGCCAGCACCGCGTAGCGCAGCTCCGGCAGACGTGGCGCGCGACGACCGAGCACGTGCTCGACGAAATCGCGCGCGTCATCGGGCGGGTCGCCATCGCCTTGCGTGCTGATCACGACGACGAGGTACTGCTCGCGCTCGAGTTCGCGCAGCGGATATTTGCCGGCGCTGAGCAAGCGAACCTCGAAGCCGGCGGCCTTGGCTTGCTCGGCCACTTGCTCGGCGATGCGGCGCGAGTTGCCGGTCTGCGTGCCGTAGACCACGCTCACGCGCAGCGCGATCGCCGCCTGCGCGCCGGTGGCGATCGACAACGGCGGCGCTTGCGCCGCGGCTAGTCCCGCGAGATAGCCCGAGGCCCAGAGCAGACCCGAGGGATCGAGGCCCTCGGCGAGGCGACGCAGCAGCGCCTGTTGTTCGTCGGCGATTTGCACCGGTTGCCTGCTCGTCACGGCGGACACGCGTCACCTCATGCCTCCGCGCGCGGCGACGCGGAGCGCGCGACCATCCAGCGGAGTGGACCGAATCCTAGGCGCCGGGCGCGCGCGCCCGGAAAGGATGGCTGGGCATGGGCATATGCCGGTCGAGCATGTGGGGCGCGATCGCGAGGCGCTGTTTACTCGGCGCGCGAGTCGAATCGGTGTGCGCGATTCGCCATGCGAGATTCGCGAAGCGTGCGAAGCGACTCGCCGAACACTAGGCGCTAGGCGAGATTCACCAGGACCCTGTCACGACGCGCGGCGTCGCAAGCGCGAATCACCACGCGCGATAAGGCCGCTGCCGCGTCCAGATCGTGCCCAGCCACTTCTCGCCGCGCGCCGGGGTCAGGCCCGCGTGCAGGGTCAGCGGTTCGGGCTGATCGCGCGCGTCGAGGTTCTCGAAGTGGACGATGCGGCCCTGGCGTGGCGAAATGCGTTGTTGCAGGCGCGGGAAGTCGGTCTCGCCGCCTTCATCGACGTCGCTCAAGTAGCAGAACACCGTGTGCACGCGCTGGCCCGGTTGATCGGGCGCGTCGCGATTGCCGCGCGCGTCGGGCGGCAGATAGTCGTAGTGCGCCTTGTACTGCTCGCCGGGGCGATAGCGCAGCACCACGATGTGCTCGCCATGGCTCATCGGCGCGCCGAGCCGGTCGAGCATGCGCGCCTGCAGCCAGCGCGCGACGAAGTCATCGCGCGCGCTGAACAAGGTCGTGTCGGAGCTGGTGCGCGCGTCGTGGATCATCATGCGGCCGTCGGTCGCGGCCACCGTTTGCGAGCGCGCGAGGTTGGGCTCGGCCACGGCGATCAGGTATTCGCATTCGTCCGCGCTGAAATAGCCGTCGACGGTTTCGATCAGGGGCGCGGTGTGGTGCACGACCGGCGTGCCGTCGGCGCGCGTATCGATCGGCGGCAAGGGCAAATCGAACAGCGCGGGCTGACGGGGCAGGGCCGCGGGCACGCCCAGGCGCAGATCGCGCGCCGCGCGTTCCAGTCGCCGTTGCGCGGCGGCGGCGAGAAAGCCTTCGGCCTGCGCGCGTTGCGATTCGTCGCCATGACGGCGCCAGCGCAGGCCGAGCAGATAGAGGCACGTACGATCGTGCAGCGCGCCGCCACGCGCCAGGCATTGATCGGCGAGCCGGCGCATCGCGGGATCGTGCTCGCCGCCTCGCGCGTACAGCATGGCCAGCGCGCGCAAGGCGCCCAGATGATCGCGACGCGCGGCGGAGACCAAGCGCTCGGCCATGCGTTGCGGTTCGCGCGGCAACATCACGCCGGTCCAGCTAAGGGTCGCCAGCCAATACGAAGCCTCGCCCGAGCCCGCGGCTTCGGCCATCAGCAGTTGTTGCAAGGCGAGTTCGAGCTCGGGCGCGCCGAGATAGCCGAACAGCGAGAACAGCCCCAGCCACGCGGCGGCATCGGCCACGCGCGTGGCGGCCTTGCGCAACTGCTCGCGCGCCTCGGTGTAACGCGATTGCGAGGCGAGCAGGATGCCCATGTGGAATTGCGCCACGGCGTCGCCGTTCTCGGCTCGTTGCTGCAGCGTTTGCATCGTGCTGCTCATCGCGGATCTTGCTCCATCGGTTCGCGCCGGGCCTTGCTTCCAGACGGTCGCGCGCGCCTCATCGTCGCGGCGACGCGCGTGGACCGCGCCGCGCTCAGTAGTCGCGAAAGCGCCGCTGCCGCGTCCACAAGGTCGCCAGCCATTTCACGCCCGATTTTACCGGCAGCCCGGCGTGCAAGGTGCGCGGGTCGGGCGAACCGTCGGGCAGGACATTGAGAAAGTGCACCACGCGGCCGCGTCGCGGACTGATGCGAAGGTCATACATTGGAAACTCGGTCTCGCCGCCTTCGGCGACATCGGCCAGGTAGCAGAACACGGTGTGCACGCGCTGACCGGGTTCCTGCAGACCATGGACCTTGCGCACCAGGTTCGGCGGCAGATAGTCGCGATGCGGCTGGTACTGCTCGCCGGGCAGATAGCGCAGCAGCGACAGGTGCTCGGCCTGATGCATGGGCACGCCGAGCAACTCCAGCATGCGCCATTGCAGCCAGCGCAGGCCGAAGTCTTCCTGGAAGGTGTAGAAGGAATGATCGCTGCTGCTGCGGTACTCGCTGTGGCTGAGCACGGGCGCGTGATCGGACAGGGTCATCGAGGCGTTGAGGTGCGGCTCGCCCAGGGCGATGATGAATTCGCATTCCTCGGCGCTGTAGATGTCCTCGAAGATCTCGACCAGCGGATCGGCGTTGAGGCGTTGCGGCGCGGCGGTCTTGCCCGCGCTCAGGCGCAAGGTCGGCAGTTCGGGGCGCGGCGATGCGGGCCATTCGGCGGGCCCGTCGAGCGCGAGGTCGGGAAACAATGTCCGCGCGCGCGGCACGCCGGCGCGCGCGGCGAGCGTCGCCAGGCACAAGGCCTGATCGCGGTCGCCAGCGGCCAGTCGACGACGCGCGAGCAGGAAGGCGCTCAAGCCATCGCCGAGCGTGGTCGCGCGCGCGAGGCAGGCGTCCGCCAGGGCATCGCGCGCGGTATCGCCTTCGCGCGCATCGGCCGCGAGCAATAAGGCGGCCGCGCGCAATCCCGGCGCGAAATCGCGCAGCGCGGATTGACGCAGGCGCTCGGCCATCGCGGTCAGATCGAGCGGCATCAACAAGTCGGCCCAGGCGACCAGGGCAAGTTGATACGCCGCCTCGCCCGAGCCCGCGTCCTCGGCGCGCCGCAGTTGCTTCACGCCTTCGGCGATTTCCGGGGGGACCCCGATGCCGTAGAGCGCGAACAGCGCGAGCTCGGTCATCGCCTCCGCGTGGCCTAGCTCCGCGGCTTCACGCAAGTAGCGGCGCGCGCGCGAGAATTCCTGGTGGCCGGCGTAGACGCGACCGACCTGGTAGCAGGCTTCCGGATCGCGGCGGCGGGCGCGCTCGATCCACTGCTCGAAATTCGCGGCGGTAGGTAACATGCCCGAATTGTAGTGCGCCGTCCGGGCGTTTTGCCCACGCGCGTCGCGGTTTTTCGTGCAGATTTGCCGGCCGCCTTGGGCTTTTTGCCCGTCGCGGCCCGTCGCGCGCCGCCGACCTTGCCCGACGCCGCGCGCATCAGGGACTTGGGCGAGGGGAATTCCGGCAGCATCGACCCCAGCGAACGTAGCCATGACTGCGCCGCGCCGCCGGCCTGATCGATGGCCACGCGCGTGGCGCGGCCGGCCCAGTCGGCCAGCTTGCGCTCGTCGATCATGGTGAATTCGCGCAGCAGGTCCGGCCAGTCGGCCACGCCCGCGTGCTTGACCTTGGCGATGGCGCGCGCGCGCGTGCCGATGGCATAGGTGATGGCGATGTGGCTGGCGACCGCCGTGGCGATCTTGGCCAAGGGCAGGGCGCGACGCGACAGCGGGCCGCTCAACCACAAGGTCGCTTGCTGGGCGAGATGGCGCGCGATGCCGCCGCTGACCGCGCTCGCGCCGGCCTGACCCGCGGCGATCGTCGCCATGGCCACGCGCTCGGCCGGCGGCGAGAGTTCGATCTCGTACAGCGCGAACGTCTCGGCGATGAGTTCCGACTGCAAGGTCGCGACTACGCGATCGTCCGTGAGCTGACCGGCCAAGGTGTCGGCGATCAGGCGCAGTCCCGGCACCGAATGCAGCACCGCGCCCACGCCGCCGACCGCGCCGGCTTGCAGGCACTTGGCGTAGACCATGGACTTGTGCAGTTCGTCGCGCTCGACCTTGGGATAGCGCTTGCGCAAACCCGCCACGCGTTCGCGCGCCGCGCCACGATCGACCGAATCGACGCCGCGCAGCAGCGAGGTGGCGGACTTGGTCAGGCGCGTGGCGGTCTTGAGCATGGTCGTCCTCAGGTCGGTCCGGGGTCGATGCTAGGCTAAGTCGATGAGCGAATCCTCGTCATTGTCCACGCTTTGGACCTTGCTGCGCCATGCCCGCGGCCATCGCCGCCAAGTGATCGGCGCGACCGCGTGCTCGGTATTGAACAAGTTGTTCGACATCGCGCCGGAAATCTTGATCGGCATCGCCGTCGACGTGGTCGCGCGACGCGAATCCTCGCTGCTGGCCGAGCTCGGCGTCACCGATCCGTACACGCAGGTGTATCTGCTCGGCGCCGCGACCTTGGTGATCTGGGTGTGCGAGTCGTTGTTCGAATACTGGTACCTGCTGCTGTGGCGCAACCTCGCCCAGCGCATCCAGCATGAGTTGCGCCTGCAAGCCTTCGCCCACGTCGAGCGGCTGGACGTGACCTATTTCGAATCGCGCAGCGCGGCCGGCCTGACCGCCGTGCTCAATGACGACATCAACCAGCTCGAGCGCTTTCTCAACGGTGGCGCCAGCGACATCATCCAGGTGATCGTCACCGTGCTCGCGGTCGGCGGCGTGTTCTTCGTGGTGGCGCCGACGATCGCGGTGTTCGCCTTCCTGCCGATTCCGATCATCTTGTGGGGCGCGTTCCATTTTCAGCGGCGGGTGGCGCCGCGCTACGACTCCGTGCGCACGCAGGCCAGTCGACTGGCCGCGCGCATCGCCAACGCGCTCGCGGGCATCGCCACGATCAAGAGTTTCTCGGCCGAGGCGCGCGAGCTGCGCGCGCTGGAAGTCGACAGCGAGGCCTATCTGGCCGCCAATCGTCGTGCCATCGCGGTGAGTTCGGCCTTCATTCCGCTGATTCGCATGGCCATTCTCGCGGGCTTTCTGGCCACCTTCGTGTGGGGCGGCGTGCAAGTGCTGCACGGTGAACTGCGCGAAGGCTTGTATGCCGTGCTCGTGTTCCTGACGCAGCGCCTGTTGTGGCCGCTGACGCGCTTGGCCGAGACGGTGGATTTGTACGAACGCGCCATGGCCTCGACGCGCCGCGTGCTCGCCTTGCTCGACGAGCCCGCGCCGCCGGTGGGCGCGCTGAGCACCTTGCCGCGCCTGCGCGGCGAGATCTCGCTCGAAGGCCTGGGCTTTGCCTATGACGATGGTCGCGTCGCGATTTCCGGCATCGACTTGAAGATCGCCGCCGGCACCACGGTCGCCTTCGTCGGCGCCACCGGCGCGGGCAAGACGACCTTGTTCAAGTTGCTGCTGGGCCTGGTGCGACCGACCGCGGGACGCTTGCGCTTCGACGGCACCGACAGCGCCGAGATCGACGCCGGTGCCTTGCGCGCGCAACTCGGCTGGGTGAGTCAGGACGTCTTTCTGTTCGACGGCGCCATCCGCGACAACATCGCCTACGCGCGCCCCGATGCCAGCGACGCCGACGTCATCGCCGCCGCGCGCGCGGCCGAAGCGCACGCCTTCATCGAAGCGCTACCGCGCGGCTACGACACGCGCGTCGGCGAGCGCGGCCAGATGCTCTCGGGCGGCCAACGCCAGCGCCTCGCGATCGCGCGCGCGCTGCTGAAAGACCCGCCGGTGCTGCTGCTCGACGAAGCCACCTCCGCCGTCGACAACGAAACCGAAGCCGCGATCCAGCGCTCGCTGCGCCATCTTGCTCACGGCCGCACCGTGCTGGTGATCGCGCATCGCCTCTCGACCATCGTGCACGCCGATCAGATCGTGGTGCTCGACGCCGGTCGCGTGGCCGAGCGCGGCACGCACGACGAACTGCTCGCGCGCGGTGGGATCTACGCGGGATTGTGGCGCATTCAAACCGGCGCGGCATGACCCGCGCGAGGACTCGACATGCCGACCAAACCTTCCGCCGTCACTACCGTCGATGCCTACATCGATCGCTTGCCGCCAAGCACTCAAGCGGTCATGAATCGCGTGCGCGCGCTCGTTCATGAGGTCGCCCCCGACGTCGTCGAGCGCATCAGCTACCAGATTCCCGCGTTCATGCTGCGCACCACGCTCGTCTACCTGGGCGCGTTCAAGGCGCACATCAGTATTTTCCCGCCCGTGCGCGACGCCGCGATCCAGCGTCGCGCGGCGCGCTACGCCAACGACAAGGGCAATCTCTCGTTTCCCTTGGACGAACCGATGCCGTATCCGTTGATCAAGGCCGTGATCCAGGCGCGATTGCGCGAGTATCAAGCCGATGAGCGCGCGAAAGGGGTCACGGTGGGCAAGGCCAAGGTGGCGAAGGCAGCTGAGAAACTCGCACGCAATCGCAAGAGTGTCCCTTTGAAGAAGGCCGCGAAAAGATCGACGGGCAAACCTAAGTGATGATTGGGGACGCCGGCTGCTGACTCCGCTCGCCAAGTCGAACAGCCTTCATGGCGTGAAATCAAACGTGCCCCTCGCTAGGCACATCGCCCCGTAGTTAAACAAGTCGGCGCCAGGAATCGCCACCGCGATTGCCCCTCGCCGCCATCGCGGCGACAATCGCGCATCCGTTTCAGGAACTCCGCATGGATCTTTCCGCTTACGACCGCGTGCGCGCGCTGCGTTGGACTGGCGACGCGCTGGAATTGCTCGATCAGCGCAAGTTGCCGCACGAGACGATCTGGCATCGCTACGACACCGCGCGCGCGGTGGCTGGTGCGATTCACGATCTGGTAGTGCGGGGCGCGCCGGCGATCGGCATCGCGGCGGCTTATGGCGTGGTGCTCGCCGCGCGCGAGGCCCAGGCGCGCGGCAAGGCGGTCGGCGCCGAGGCGATGGCCGAGGATCTCGCCGCCTTGCGCGCGTCGCGGCCGACCGCGGTGAATCTGTTCTGGGCGCTCGACCGCATGCAGCGCGTGCTCGCGGCCAAGCCGACCATCGAGGCGCTCGATGCCGAAGCCCGCGCGATCGAACGCGAGGACTACGCCGCCAATCTGCGCATGGCCGAACTCGGCGCGGCCTTGATCGCGCCTGGCTCGGGCGTGCTCACGCACTGCAATACCGGTTCGTTGGCGACGGCGGGATTGGGCACGGCCTTGGGCGTGATTCGCGCGGCGTACGCGCAGGGCAAGCTCGCGCGCGTGTTCAACACCGAAACGCGGCCGTGGATGCAGGGCGCGCGCTTGACCAGTTGGGAGTTGCTGGAAGACGGCATTCCGGCCCGTTTGATCGTCGATGGCGCGGGCGCGCATTTTCTGTCGCAGGGTCTGATCGATTGGGTCATCGTTGGCGCCGATCGCATCTGCGCCAATGGCGATACCGCCAACAAGATCGGCACGGCGACGCTCGCCATCGCCGCGCGTCACTACGGCAAGCGCGTGATGGTGGTGGCGCCGAGCACCACGGTCGACATGGCCACCGCGAGCGGCGATCGCATCGCGATCGAACTGCGCAATGCCGCCGAGATCACCGAGTCGCAAGGCCGCCGCGTGGCCGCGCCGGGTGTCGACGCCTTGAACCCCGTGTTCGACGTCACGCCCGCCGCCGTGATCGACGTGATCGTGACCGAGAAGGGCGTGATCGAACGCCCGGATCTGGCGCGCATGCGCGCCGTGTTCGGCGGCTGAGTCGAGAGTTGGTAGGCGCCGCGACGATCACGTCGCGGCGCCGAAACGCCTGAGTTCAGCGCCGGAATCGCGCGCGCCGCGGTGCCCGCGCGACGCGCGATTTCGGGCCTCGCGCCGCGGGCCTCCGCGACGGTTCGCCGAGCCCCGCGCAACCCCCTGACCGTGTTACACTTTCGCGGCTCCGCAGAGCCGCTTCGCCGCCGTCCCGGGCCCTGGCCAAGCGTTTGAATCAGAACGGAAAAGCCGAATGGCCGAGATCGCCAAAGAAGTCCTGCGCGTCAACATCGAAGACGAAGTCCGACAGAGCTACCTCGACTACGCCATGAGCGTGATCGTTGGGCGCGCGCTGCCCGATGTCCGCGACGGTTTGAAGCCCGTGCACCGGCGTATTTTTTTCGCCATGCACGAGGTCAGCAATACCTGGAACCGGCCGTACATGAAGTGCGCGCGCATCGTCGGTGACGTGATGGGTAAATACCATCCGCACGGCGACAGCGCGATTTACGACGCGCTGGTGCGCATGGCGCAGGATTTCTCCATGCGCTATCCGCTGATCGACGGCCAGGGCAACTTCGGTTCGGTCGACGGCGACAACGCCGCGGCCATGCGTTACACCGAGTGCCGTCTGGACAAGATCGCCGCGGAACTGCTGGCCGACATCGACAAGGCCACGGTCGACTTCCAGCCCAACTACGACGAGAAGGAACTCGAGCCGACGGTGCTGCCGTCGCGCATTCCGAATCTGCTGGTCAATGGCTCCGCGGGCATCGCGGTGGGCATGGCCACCAATATCCCGCCGCACAATCTCAACGAGATCATCGACGCGACGATCGCGCTGATCGACAACCCCGAGATCACGGTCGATGAGTTGATGCAGATCGTGCCGGGCCCGGATTTCCCCACCGGCGGCATCATCAACGGCATCGCCGGCGTGATCGAGGCCTACAAGACCGGTCGCGGTCGCATCCTGGTGCGCGCCAAGTGCGAAATCGAAACCGACGACGATGGCCGCGAGGCGATCATCGTCACGGAGCTGCCGTTCCAGGTGAACAAGGCGCGCCTGATCACGCAGATCGCCGACCTGGTCAAGGAAAAGCGCATCGAGGGCATCGGCCCGGATCTGCGCGACGAGTCCGACAAGGACGGCATGCGCATCTACATTCCGATCAAGCGCGGCGACGCGGCGGAAGTGGTGCTCAACAACCTCTATCAGCACACGCAGTTGCAGGCCGTGTTCGGCATCAACGTCGTGGCCCTGGTCGATGGCCAGCCGCGCACGCTGCCGCTGAAGGACGTGCTCGAGGCCTTCGTGCGTCATCGCCGCGAGGTGGTGACGCGGCGCACGGTGTTCGAATTGAACAAGGCGCGCGAACGCGCTCATGTGTTGGAAGGTCTGACCGTCGCGCTGGCCAACATCGACGAGATGATCGAGGCGATCAAGACTTCGCCCACGCCCGACGTCGCGCGCGAGCGCCTGCTGTCGCGCGTGTGGGAACCGGGCATGGTGCGCGCGATGCTGGGCGAAGCCAGCGCCAATGCCTCGCGCCCCGAAGGCTTGGCCGACGAATATGGCTTGCATGACGCGGGCTATCGCTTGAGCGAGGCCCAGGTCAAGGAAATCCTGGAAATGCGCCTGTCCAAGCTCACGGGCTTGGAACAGGAAAAGCTCACCGACGAATATCGCGACATCCTGGTGTCGATCCGCGGCCTCATCGAGATCCTCGAAAACCCCGAGCGTCTGCTCGCGGTGATTCGCGGCGAGCTGGCCGAGATCCGCGCCAACTTCGGCGACACGCGTCGCACGGTGATTCAGCGCACGCAGGAAGACTTGAGCATCGAGGACCTGATCACGCCCGAGGATCTGGTGCTCACGCTGTCGCACGCCGGTTACGCCAAGGCGCAGCCGGTCACGGCCTATCGCGCGCAGAAGCGCGGCGGCAAGGGCCGCTCGGCCACCGCGATCAAGGAAGAGGATTTCGTCGAGCGCATCCTGGTCGCGCATAGTCACGACACCGTGCTGTGCTTCACCAGCAGCGGTCGCGTGTTCTGGCTCAAGGCGTTCAACTTCCCGGCTGCTGGTCCCAATTCGCGCGGACGGCCGTTGGTGAACCTGCTGCCGTCGCTGGAGCAGGGCGAGAAGGTCAACGCCATGCTGCCGGTGAAGGAATATTCGGACGATCGCTTCGTGTTCTTCGCCACCCGCGCCGGCGTGGTCAAGAAGACGCCGCTGTCGGAGTTCTCGCGCCCGCGCACCGTGGGCATCTGGGCGATCGAACTCGACGAGGGCGATCGCCTGGTCGATGTCGCGATCACCGATGGTTCGCGCGACGTGCTGCTGTTCGCCTCCAACGGCAAGGCCGTGCGCTTCAGCGAGGAAGAGGTCCGCGCCATGGGCCGCACCGCGCGTGGCGTGCGTGGCATCACGCTCACGGAAGAAGCGCGCGTGGTGTCGATGATCGTGGCCGACATCGGCGACATCCTCACCGCGACCGCGCGTGGCTTTGGCAAGCGCACGCCGCTGGAAGACTATCCGCGCAAGGGTCGTGGCACCCAGGGCGTGATCGCGATCCAGACCTCCGAGCGCAATGGCGAACTGGTCGGCGCCGCGCAAGTCACCGATGAGCACGAGATCATGCTGATCTCCGATCAGGGCACGCTGGTGCGCACGCGCGTGGGCGAAGTCGCGCTGGTCGGTCGCAACACGCAGGGCGTGACCTTGATCCGTCTGCCCAACGAGGAATCCCTGGTCGGCGTCGAACGCGTGGCGGCGATCGCGGGCGAAGAAATCCTCGAAGGCGAGGGCGAGGCCACCGACGGCGGCGACAACGGCGCCGGCGACGCGGGCGCGACCGACGACACCGTCGGCGAAACGCCGGCCGAGTGAATCGACACTGGCGCGGCCTAGGGCCGCGCCAGTCGTCCCAGATCGATCAGGGCGCGTTCGCAGCGCGCGTTCCATTCCACGCCGAAACTCAAGCGCAGATGCGCGCGAAAGCCGCCCTGGGCCGAGAAAAGCGAACCGGGCAGCAGACCGATGCCTCGTTCGCGCGCGCGTTCGAACAACACGTCGGCGTCATGCCCCTCGGGCAATTGAATCCATAGCACCAGGCCGCCACGCGGTTGCGACACGCGCGTGCCCGCGGGCCAGTGCATGGCGATGGCCTGACGAAAGCGCCCCATGTTCGTCGCCAAGGTCGCGCGCAGGCGACGCAGCGAGCGATCGAGTTCGGTACCGCGATACATCGCCGCGACCACATGCTGCGACAGGGCCGGCGGCGCCGACGAAGTGAACGTCTTGGCGCGGATCAGCGCCTCGCGCCAACGCGCGTTGACCGTCCAGCCGATGCGCAAGCCCGGCGAGAGCATCTTCGATACCGAGCCGCACAGGATCACATCGTCGGGATCGCGCGCGAACGCCTTCAACGGCGTGGGCCGTTGTCCGTCGAAGGCGAGTTCGGCGTAGATGTCGTCCTCGATCACCGGCACGCGATGACGCGCGCAGGCGCGCGCGAGTTCGCGACGCGCGTCATCGTCGAGCGAGGCGCCGGTGGGATTGGCGAAACTCGGAATCAGCAGCGCGGCGCGAATCGGTTGCGTCGCCAGCGCCTCGAAGGCTTGTTCCAAATCGAGACCGCGCGCGCCGAGGCTGCGCACTTCGACGATCTTCAAGCCGCGCGCCTCGATGGTCTGCATCAGGCTGTGATAGGTCGGGCTCTCGACCAGGATCGCGTCGCCCGGTCGCGTGAGCACCTGCAGCGACAGCGTGATGGCCTCGAGCGTGCCGGCGGTGATGGTGATGTCGTCGGCGCCGACATCGAGGCCGCGGCCCGCGAGACGCCGCGCGATCTGCGCGCGCAGTTCCGGCAGGCCCGGCGCGTGGTGATAGGCGTGCACGCGTTCGGGAATACGACGCAGGATGTCGCGCGTGATCGCGGCGAGCTTGCGCGTGGGCAGCAACGCCGGCGCCGGTGTGGCCGCGTGCAAGGGCAGCAGATCGGGCGTGGCGGAAAGCGCCAGCACGCGATCGAGCAGGGCGACCGGCGGCGTGCGCGGTTGGAGCGAGGCGCGTCGGCGCGGCGATACCTCGTCCAGGCGCGCGGCGCTGACGTAGTAACCGCTGCGCGGGCGCGCTTCGATCTCGCCGCGCGCCGCGAGGTGTTCATACGCCTGCACGACCGTGCCGGCGCTCACGCGCGCCTGACGACTCATCGCGCGCACCGAGGGCACGCGCTCGCCCGGACGCAGCGTGCCCTTGGCGATGCGCGCGCGCAGGCGCTCGGCGAGGGCGAGGTAGATCGGTGCGATGTCGCTCATGGCATCATGGCCTCGTGATCGCCGTCCTGTTCGTTTGCAGTCGCAATCGCTTGCGCAGTCCGACCGCCGAGCAGGTGTTCTCCGCGTGGTCGGGCGTGGCATGCCGCTCGGCCGGCGTCGACCACGATGCCGACGTGCCGCTCGATGCCGAGACCGTGCGCTGGGCGCGGCTGATCTTCGTCATGGAGAAATCGCACCTCGCCAAGCTGCGCCAGCGCTTTCGCGCTGAACTCGACGGGCAGCGCGTGATCGTGCTCGGCATTCCCGACGACTACGACTACATGGACCCCGCGCTGGTTGGACGTCTCGAGCGCGAAGTCGGACCTTATCTCAAGCGCCTCGGCGCACACGAGCCCTGAGTGACGACCGGTGGCGCCAACTGTACCAGTCGATTCGTTGAAGATCTGAATCTGTGCCAGGCGGCGCGCGCGCCCTAGAGTGCGCGCATGGAACTGTCGAACTGGTTGGTCTTCGCCGCGATCTCGCTCGCCACGTGCTTCAGCCCGGGGCCGGCGGTGCTGCTGGCCGTGTCGAACTCGGTGTCCTTCGGGCCCCGCAAGGCGATTTGGAGTTCGGCCGGCAATGTGATCGGCGTGTCGCTGGTCGCCGTGACCACGGTGCTGGGCCTGGGCGTGTTGCTCAAGACATCGAGCGTGGCGCTCGCGGTGATGAAGGCGCTGGGCGCGGCGTATCTGATCTACCTCGGCGTGCGTCAATGGCGTCAGCGCTTCACATCGGTCGCCAGCGCGCAAGAAGTGGCGCGCGCGCCGATGAGCGATCGTCAGACCTTCATGCAGGGTCTGGTGGTGGCTATGACCAATCCCAAAGCCTTCGCTTATCTCACCGCGTTGTTTCCGCAATTCATGGTCTCGGGCGCCTCGGCGGTGCAGCGCTTCGCCTTGCTCACCGCGACCTATGCCACGAGTTCGGTGCTGGCGCACCTGAGCTACATCTTCGCGGCCAAGCTGGCGCGGCGATGGCTGGCCGATGGCGCGACGGGCGCTTGGGTCAGTCGCGCGCTCGGCGCGTTGTTCGTGGGCATGGGCGTGTTCATGCTGAGCCTGAGCCCAGTGCCGCGATGATCGAGATCCTCGGCGCGCCGCGTTCGATCAATGTGCGCAAGGTCCTATGGCTGTGCGAGGAACTGCGGCTCGCGCACCAGTGCCGCGTGCCCGGCGTCGACGCGCACGCGCTCGACAGCGCGGCCTTTCGCGCGCTCAATCCCAACGGCACGATGCCCGTGATCGTCGATGGCGATTTCGTGCTGTGGGAGTCGAACACGATCTGCCGCTATCTGACGGGCCGCGAATCGCGCGCGGATCTCTTGCCCACATCGCCGCGCGAACGCGCGCGCGTCGAGCAATGGCTGGACTGGCAGGCGACCGATCTCAATGGCGCGTGGCGCTATGCGTTTCTCGCGTTGAAGCGGCGCTCGCCCGCGCATCGCGACGCCATGCGGATCGCGGAAAGTGTGGCGGATTGGAATCGTCGAATGCAGCTGCTCGACGCGCAACTCGCCACGACCGGTGGCCACGTCGCGCGCGAGGCCTTCAGCCTGGCCGACATCGTCATCGGCCTGTCGGTGCAACGCTGGTGGGCGACGCCGATGGATAAGCCGCGACTCGATGCGGTCGGGGCTTATCGCGAACGTCTGATGTCACGAGCAGGCTTCGCGCGCCACGGCGTGGATGGCGAAGCCTGAGATCGGCGAGGGCATCGCGACGCGCGCTCGGCGCGTCGCGATGATCGCGATTAAAGCGCGGCAAGCACCGATTCCGCCGCCGACACCTTGAACTCACCCGGCGCCTCGACGTGCAGTTGCTTGACCACGCCGTCCTCGGCCACGAGCGCGAAGCGCTTGGAGCGCATGCCCATGCCGAACGCGCTGGCGTCCATTTCCAGGCCCAGGGCCTGGGCGAAATTGCCATTGCCATCGGCCAGCATCAACACGCCCTCGGGCACGTTCTGATTCTTGGCCCAGGCATTCATCACGAAGGCATCGTTGACCGCCATGCAGGCGATGGTGTCGACGCCCTTGGCCTTGAACTCGGCCTGCTTCTCGACATAGCCGGGCAGATGCTTGGCCGAGCACGTCGGCGTGAACGCGCCGGGCACCGAGAACAACACCACTTTCTTGCCCTTGAAAATATCGTCCGTGCGGATGGCCTGCACGCCATCCTTGAGGTAGTTCAGGGTGGCCGAGGGGATGCGGTCACCGACCTTGATCGTCATGAGGTTCTCCTTGTGTTCCTGGGGGCGCGAGCGCGCCCCGCATGATAGCCCGGCTCGGCGGGCGTGGCTCGCGCGATCGCGTCGAAACCCTCTTGAAACGCCCGAGCGGGGCCCTACTTTGGGTTCAAGCCGCCGGCGCGTGCGCGGCACCGAATGGAGAATTGCAATGACTGTCACCCGCTTCAACCCCTGGGTTCAACACGTCGGTTTTCAGAACGAATTGAAGAGCGCGCTGGACAAGTTGTTCGGCGAGCCCAATGACACCGATCAGTCCAACGTCGTCACCAGTCAGTGGACGCCGCGCGTGGACATCAAGGAGGAAACCAATCGCTTCGTGATCCTCGCCGATGTGCCGGGCGTCGACCCGAAGAACATCGAGGTGCACATGGAGAAGGGCATCCTCACGATCAAGGGCGAGCGTCAGAGCGAGGCCAAGGAAGAGAGCGAGCGCTTCACGCGCGTCGAGCGTTCGCGCGGCGTGTTTTACCGTCGCTTCGCGCTGCCCGACAGCGCCGACGCCGAGGGCGTGAGCGCCACGGGCAAGCATGGCGTGCTCGAGATCACAATTCCCAAGCGCCCGGAGACGACGCCGCGTCGCATCCAGATCAACTCCTGATCGCGCGCGCGGTGGTCAGGCAAGGGCGCCCGCGGGGCGCCCTTGTCGTTTGCGCGTGCTTGACGCGAGCGCGCGCGGCCATCATCTAGAACGTCATTCGCGAACGGCAGGTGCCTATGCAGTTCAAGGACTACTACGAAGTGCTCGGCGTGCCGCCCGGCGCCGACGCCGACGTGATCAAGTCGGCGTACCGGCGGCTGGCGCGCAAGTATCACCCCGATGTCAGCAAGGAGCCCGACGCCGAGGACAAGTTCAAGGCCGTCAACGAGGCCTACGAGGCCCTGCGCGATCCCAAGCGGCGCAAGGCCTACGATCAGTTGCGCGCGCGTGGCTATCGCCCGGGCGAGGAGTTCCACGCGCCGCCGAACTGGAGTCAGGATCAGGAATTCGACGTCGGCGATCTGGGCGGCGCGGGCTTCAGCGATTTCTTCGAGTCGTTGTTCGGTCGCGGTCGCCCCGGCGCGGGCGCGCGTGGCGGCGGGCCGCGTCGCGCGCGTGATCAGGTGGCGCGGTTCGAGATCGATCTCGAGCGCGCGTTCCAGGGCGGGCCGGAACGGGTCAAGATCGGTTCGCGCACGCTCGAGGTGAAGATTCCCGCCGGCATCGCGCCGGGTCAGCAGATTCGTCTGGCCGGTCAGGCCGAGGGCGGTGGCGATCTGATGCTGGAGATCGGTTACCGCGCGCATCCGCGTTACACGGTCGAGGGCCGCGATCTGACCGTGCACGTGGCCCTGGCGCCGTGGGAAGCGGCCATGGGCGCCACGGTGGAAGTGCCGACGCTCGCGGGCGCGGTCGAGCTCAAGGTGCCCGCGGGTTCGGAAGGCGGGCGCAAGTTGCGCCTGAAAGGCCGTGGCTTGCCGGGCAAGCCCGCGGGCGATCAGTTCGTGGTGCTCGACGTGCGTGCGCCCGCGCCGACCAGCGACGAACAGCGCGAAGCCTACGAACGGCTGCGCGAGAGTTTCACGGGGTGGTCGCCGCGCGGCTGAAACGCGCGCGGCGGCACGTCATTCGACGGCGCGCTCAGGCGCCGAGAATTTCCTTAATCGCCTGCATCAACTGCGCTTCGTTGATCGGCTTGGTGACATAGGCCTTGGCGCCCTGGCGCATGCCCCAGACCTTGTCGGTCTCTTGATCCTTGGTGGTGACCAAGATCACGGGAATGTGCGTGGTCGCGGGATCCTTGCTGATCTGACGCGTCGCCTGAAACCCGTTGAGGTTGGGCATGACCACGTCCATCAGGATCAGATCCGGCAGCTCGCGACGCGCGGCCTCGACGCCGGCGGCGCCGTCTTCCGCGGTGAGGACTTGATGACCCAACTTCTCGACCACTCGCTGCAGGCCGAGCAGTTGCGAGGGAGAGTCGTCGACGATGAGGACACGCGCCATGGAAATTCCGTTCTGATCGAGAAAGTGTCAGTGCGCGACGTGGGCGAATGCCCGCACTCCCCTAACGCAGTCGTACCAGCGTGCGCCCGAACGACTCGCCCGCGAGCATCCTAGCAAAAACCCCGGGGAGCTCGTCGAGTCCGATCTCGGCCGTGCAGATGCTGTCCAGATGAGCGGGCTTCCAGTCCGACGCGAGGTGTTCCCAGATGCGCCGACGGATCGGATACGCCGTGCCGGCCGAGGCGATGCCGAGCAGGCTGACACCGCGAATAATGAAGGGCATCACCGTGGTATGCAGCTCGTGGCTGCCCGCCAGGCCGCAGCAGGCGATCGAGCCATAGGGGTGAATCACGCGCGTCAGACCCGCCAGCATCTCGCCGCCGACGTTGTCGATGGCGCCCGCCCAACGCGAGGATTCGAGCGGTCTTTGCCCCCAATGCAGGTCGGCGCGTGACAAACATTGACGCGCGCCAACGGCGATCAGGTCGTCGAAGCGATCGGGCTTGCCCGAGATCGCGTGCGCCTCGAAGCCGGCGCGGGTCAGCACGTCGAGCGCGAGCATGCCCACGCCGCCGGTGGCACCGGTGACGACGATCGGCCCCATGTCGGGCGTCTGACCATTGGCCAGCAGGCGATACAGCGACAGCGCGGCGGTGAAGCCGGCCGTGCCCAGGATCATCGCCTCGCGCGGATCGAGTCCGGCGGGCAAGGGCACGAGCCATTGCGCTTCCAGGCGCGCGTATTCGGCGTAGCCGCCATCGCGGGTTTCCGACAGGCCCGAGCCCGTCACCAGCACCGCGTCGCCTTCCTTGAAGTGGGGATCGCTGGACGCGACCACGTGGCCGCTGACGTCGATGCCGCCGACCAGGGGCGAGCGACGCAGGATCTTCCCCTGACCGGAACCGGCGAGCGCGTCCTTGTAGTTGACCGAGGAATAGGCGACGCGAATCAGCACTTCGCCCGGATTGAGATCGTCCGCCGACAGCGTCTCGATCCCGGCGCGATGCGATTTGCCGTCGGCGTGGATGCGAAACGCGCGAAAGGAATCTGGCGTGCTGCTCATGGTCCGTCCCTGGTCCGCGCGATCAGCGTCCGCTGGGCACGACGACGCGCAGCGGCCCTTCGAGCTTGCGCGGATCGATCGCGGTCTCGAACGGCTGACGGCCGTTGCGCTGGACCACCAGCAGAATGCGCTCGAGCACGGTCTCGCACTTGTCCTTGCCGCCGAAGGTGCGGCCGGAATACGGATCGAAGGCGACCTTGACCGTGAAGTGACCGGTCGCGTCGCTCTCGCGACGATTGCTCATGGTGCCGTTGGCGCGTTCTTCCCAACGCGCCTCGATGGCGGCGTTGACCACGGGCGCGTCCTGGTCATCGACCACGACGCCCTCGAGGTTGTACTCGATCAAATCGCAGGCCGCGCGCGCGCCCGCGATGCCGAGACCCCACAGCAAAACTCCGATGGCGATCCGATGCAGCATGGGCATTCCCCTGTGTGTGCGTGCCCGGGACCGCGCGCCGCGACGGCTTCGCGGCTGACGACCCCGCGCCCAATCCCTGGCGCGACACCTTGCAGGCTCGGACTAGAGCCCGTATTCCAATTTCGGGTCGCGCCCGGTCGGGCGCGGCCCCGTCAGATCAATTTGCCTTGTGGATGGCGCGCTTGTCGACCGCGAGCGCGGCTTCATGCACGGCTTCCGACAGCGTCGGATGCGCGTGACAAATGCGCGCCAGATCCTCCGCCGAGCCATGGAATTCCATGGCGACCACGGCCTCGGCGATAAGCTCCGACACGCACGCGCCGACCATGTGCACGCCCAGCAGGCGATCGGTCTCGGCGTGCGCGATCACTTTGACCATGCCGGCGGTCTCGTTCATCGCCACGGCGCGGCCGATGGCGGCGAACGGGAAATTGCCGGTCTTGTATGGAATGTTCTCGGCCTTGAGCTGGGCTTCGGTCTTACCGACCCAGGCGATCTCGGGCTCGGTGTAAATGACCCAGGGCACGGTGTCGAGATTCACGTGACCGGGCTTGCCGGCGATGATCTCGGCCACGGCGATGCCTTCCTCCGAGCCCTTGTGCGCGAGCATGGGACCGCGCACGCAGTCGCCGACCGCCCATACGCCTTCGACGCCGGTCCAGCAATGGCCGTCGACCTGCACGCGGCCGCGCTCGTCGAGCTTGACGCCCGTGCCGTCGGCCAGCAGGCCTTCGGTGGCGGCGCGACGGCCCACGGCGACCAGCAGCTTGTCGACCACCAGCGTGTTCTCGCCCTTGGCGTCGGTGTAGGTCAGGTGCACTTCGTTTTTCTTGATCTCGGCCTTGCCGAGCTTGGCGCGCAGTCGAATGTCGAGACCTTGCTTCTTGAACTCGCGCGCGGCGGCCTTGGCGATGTCGGCGTCGGCGGCGGCGAGAAACTCGGGCAGGGCTTCGAGCACGGTGACTTCGGCGCCCAGGCGCTTCCACACCGAGCCCAGTTCCAGACCGATCACGCCCGCGCCGATCACGCCCAAGCGCTTGGGCGTGGCGTCGAAGTCGAGCGCGCCGGCGTTGTCGACGATCAACTTGCCGTCGAACTTCGCGAACGGCAGCTCGATCGGCTTGGAGCCCGCGGCCAAAATCACATTGGTGCCCGCGATCACTTGCTTGGCGCCATCATGGCCCGTGATCTCGACCTGACGATCGGGCAGCAACTTGCCGAAGCCAGCGTAGGGCGTGACCTTGTTGCCCTTGAACAGCATCGTGATGCCGCCGGTGAACTGCTTCACGATCTTGTCCTTGCGGCCGATCATGGCCTTGACGTCGATCGTGGCGTCCTTCGCGCTGATGCCGTGGTCGGCGAACGAATGCGTGAGGTTGTGGAACTGCTTGGACGAATCGAGCAGGGCCTTGGACGGAATGCAGCCCACGTTCAAGCAGGTGCCGCCCAGCGCGGGCTTGCCGTCCTTGCCGACGAAGGCGTCCACGCACGCGGTCTTGAGCCCGAGCTGCGCGGCGCGAATCGCCGCCACGTAGCCGGCCGGGCCGCCGCCGATCACCACGACATCGAACTTTTCCATGATCGTTCCTTACAGGCCCAGCAACATGCGGTGCGGATTCTCGAGCTGGTTCTTGATGTCGACCAGGAAGGTCACCGCGTCCTTGCCGTCGATGATGCGATGGTCGTACGACAGCGCGATGTACATCATCGGCGCGGCGATCACCACGCCGTTCTCGACGATGGCGCGTTCCTTCACCGCGTGCATGCCCAGGATGGCGCTCTGCGGCGGATTGACGATCGGCGTGGAGAACAACGAGCCGAACACGCCGCCATTGGTGATGGTGAAGGTGCCGCCCTGCAGATCCTCGATCGACAGGCCGCCTTCGCGCGCCTTCTTGGCGTAGTCGCCGATGGCTTTCTCGATGTCGGCGAAGCTCATCGCCTCGGCATTGCGCAGCACCGGCGTGACCAGGCCTTTCTCGGTGGACACGGCGATCGAGATGTCGCTGAAGCCGTGATAGATCACGTCATTGCCGTCGACCGAGGCATTGACCACCGGATGGCGCTTGAGCGCCTCGGCGGTGGCGCGCACGAAGAAGCTCATGATGCCCAGGCGAATGCCATTGGCCTTCTCGAACTGCTCGCCGAGCGCCTTGCGCATGTCCATCACCGGCTTCATGTTGACCTCGTTGAACGAGGTCAGCATGGCGATCGAATTCTTCGACTGCATCATGCGCTCGGCGATGCGCGCGCGCATGCGCGTCATCGGCACGCGGCTCTCGGGGCGCGGACCTTGCGCGACCGGAATCGCCGACGCGGCCGGCGCGGCGGCCGGCGGCGGCGCTTGCAAATGACGCACCAGATCTTCCTTGGTCACTTGACCGCCGCGACCGGTGCCGGCGACTTGCGCGGCATCGATCTTGTTTTCCTCGGCGACGCGACGACCGGCGGGTGAGAGCTCGACGCTCTTGCCCGGCGCGGGCGGCGCGGCGGCCGGAGCCGGCGCGGGCGCCGCGGCCTTGGGCGCTGCCGCGGCGGGCGCGGCGGCGGCGGTCGCGCCTTCCTCGATCAGCGCGATCAGCTCTTGGCTGCCGACGGTGTCGCCGGTGTTCTTGATGATCTTGGCCAGCACGCCATCGACCGGCGAGGGCACTTCGAGAACGACCTTGTCGGTCTCGAGATCGACGAGGTTCTCGTCGCGACGCACGGCGTCGCCGGGCTTCTTGTGCCAGGTGGCGATGGTGGCGTCCGAAACGGATTCGGGCAGTACTGGCACTTTGACTTCGATGGGCATGGCGGGACCCCAGCGTGAATTCGGTAAGAGTTGGAAATTATTCTTCGGCGTGATCGCCATTCAACTTGGCGACCAGGGCTTGCTCGACCAGGGCCGCTTGCTCGATGACGTGCGTCGAGTAGTGGCCACAAGCCGGCGCTGGCGAGCGCGCGCGTCCGGCGTAGTGAATCTTGTGCTTGTCGCTGGCGCTGGCGCGCAGGTGATGCTGAATCTGATACCAGGCGCCCTGATTCATCGGTTCTTCCTGACACCAGATCAGATCCTTGGCGCCGGCGAAGCGCTTGAGCTCGGCCGCGACTTCGGCGCGCGGGAACGGATAGAGCTGCTCCACGCGCACGATGGCGACGTTGTCGAGCGCGCGCTTCTCGGCTTCCTCGACCAGGTCGTAGTACACGCGACCCGCGCACAGAATCACGCGCTTGACCTTCTTCGCGTCCTTGGCCGTGCTGTCGGGAATCATGTTCTGGAAACCGCCGTCGCTGAGATCGGCCAGCGTCGAGGTCGACAGGCGATGACGCAGCATCGACTTCGGCGTCATCACGATCAGCGGCTTTCGGAGATCGCGCACCATCTGGCGGCGAATCATGTGGAACATCTGCGCCGGCGTGGTTGGCACGCACACTTGCAGATTGTTCAACGCCGACAATTGCAGGAAACGCTCCAGGCGCGCGGAACTGTGCTCGGGGCCCTGGCCTTCATAGCCGTGCGGCAGGAACAAGGTCAGGCCGCACACGCGACCCCACTTCGCTTCGCCCGAACTGATGAACTGATCGATCACGACCTGGGCGCCGTTGGCGAAGTCGCCGAACTGACCTTCCCAGATCACCAGCGTCTGCGGATCGGTGGTGGCGAAGCCATATTCGAACGCCATCACCGCTTCTTCGGACAGCAGCGAGTCGATCACGGCGACGTCGGCTTCGTCCTTGGTCAGGCGATGCAGCGGCAATTGCGTTTGACCGGTCTTTTGATCGTGCAGCACCGCGTGGCGATGGAAGAAGGTGCCGCGACCGGCGTCCTGGCCGACCAGGCGCAGGCGATAGCCTTCGGTCACGAGCGTGGCGTAGGCGAGGTTCTCGGCGAAGCCCCAGTCCATGCGCAGCTCGCCGCTGGCCATCTTGACGCGATCTTCGTAGATCTTGGCCACGCGCGGATGCAGGACCACGCCTTCGGGCACGGCGATAATCTTCGCGGCGAGTTCGTCGAGCGTCTTGCGCGGCACCGCCGTGCTGAACGGGTCTTCCCAGCGCGCCTTCAAATGACGCGTCCAGTCGACCGCGGGCACCAGCGGGTTGTTGGCGAGATCGGCGGTGACGCGACCCGACACCAGCTGATCGCGATACCCCTCGACCAGAGCCTGCGCGTCGCCGGCCACGATCACGTTCTCGGCGATCAAGCGATCGGCGTACAACTCGCGCGTGGTCTTGTGCGCGCGGATGTGCTGATACATCACCGGCTGCGTGGCGGCGGGCTCGTCGGCCTCGTTGTGACCGTGGCGGCGATAGCAAACCAGGTCGATCACCACGTCCTTGTTGAACTTGCGGCGATAGTCGAATGCCAGGCGCGCGCAATACAGCACGGCTTCGGGATCGTCGGCATTCACGTGGAAGATCGGCGCGCCGACCATCTTGGCCACGTCGGTGCAATACAGCGTCGAACGCGCGTCATCGGGACGGCTGATGGTGAAGCCGACCTGATTGTTGATCACCACATGCAAGGTGCCGCCGACGCGGAAACCGCGCGCCTGCGACATCTGCAGCAATTCCATCACCACGCCCTGGCCCGCGAACGCGGCGTCGCCGTGAATGAGGATCGGCATCACCTGTTCGCGCTTGTTGTCGCGGCGACGCGTTTGACGCGCGCGCACGGAACCGGCGACCACGGGGTCGATGATTTCCAGATGCGAGGGATTGAAGCCCAGCGCCAGATGCACCGGACCGCCGGGCGTAGCGACATCGGACGAGAAACCCATGTGGTACTTCACGTCGCCCGAGTGCGCGGGGTCGGTGGGGCCTTCGTGCTTGCCTTCGAATTCCGCGAACAACTGATGCGGCGGCTTGCCCAGCGTGTTGATCAGCACATTGAGTCGGCCGCGATGGGCCATGCCGATGGCGATTTCCTGCACGCCATTGCCGCCGGCGCGACGGATCACTTCATCGAGCAGCGGGATCAGCGAATCGCCGCCTTCGAGCGAGAAGCGCTTCTGGCCGACGTACTTGGTGTGCAGGTAACGCTCCAGGCCCTCGGCCTGGGTGAGCTTGGCCAGGATGCGGCGGCGCTCGTCGACGGCGAAGGCGTATTTGCCGCCGGCGCGCTCGAGATTCTCGTGCAGCCAGCGACGCTGCTCGGCGTCGGAAATGTGCATGAACTCCGCGCCGATCGAGGACGAATACGTGGCCTTGAGCAGGGCCACGATGTCCTTCAACTTCATGCGCGCCGGCGCCGACAGCGAGCCCGTGCTGAATTCGCTCTCGCGATCGGCGTTGGACAAACCATGGAAGGGCAGATCGAGATCGGGCGCGGGCTGCTTGGGCATCAGGCCCAGCGGATCGATGTTGGCGGCCAGATGGCCGCGCGCGCGATACGCGGTGACCAGCTTGTGCACGCCGGCCTGCTTCTGCGCGTAGGCATCGTCGACCGCGACATGCGCGCCGCGCGGCTTGCCAGCCTGGCCGTTCGATTTGGCCGCGCGTTGCACCTCGGCCATGATCGGCGAGTGCGGCACATCGCCGTTCTCGCGCCCGCGCAATTCGTCGAAATACGCGCGCCATTTGGGCGCGACGCTCGCCGGATCGAGCAGGTAGTTTTCGTACAAGTCTTCTACGAAGGCGGCATTGCCACCCGAGAGGTGTGAGGAACGCGCAAACTGTTGCAGGAGCGTGGTCACGCGGAGGTCCCTAGGGATACGACGCAACATACGGCGTCGAAACGATTTTTTGACTGCTGCGACGCAGCAAGACAGGGCCCGGGATTATAGCGGCAAGGCAGCCGGGCCGGTAAAGCCATCGATGGTCGAATTTTGCCCGTAATCGGCCGGCGGCGCGCGTGACTTGAGCCCACGACCGCCCCGGGGGCGGCTTCACAGCGAGACTCGACGCAACTCGGGGTGCGGCTCGGCGCGTTCCCAGACCTGCTCGAAATAGCGCAGCAGCGCGGCGTGGCGGCCGGGACCGTGGGCGTTGACCTCGCCGTCGAAACGGCTGCCCAGCGGCCGGAAGTAGTAGCCGCCGACATCGTTGAGCACGAAGGCGTGGGCGTACTGGAAGTCTTCGTCCACCGTCGGCGTGCGCAGGCTGATGAAGCTCGACAGGCGCTGGGCCAAGTGCAGCAGGCGATGGCCGTCGCGCACCGGGGTCACCGGATCCTGCACGATGATGCGGATCTCGGCGCCGCGACCACTGAAGGCCAGGCGCTTGAGCGACTCGAACACGGGTTCGCGGTCGAGCAGGGCTTGATCGAGATCACGCGAGTAAATCCACACCTTGTGGCGCGCGGCCGCGAGCAGGGCATCGCATTCGACGATGCCGGTGGCGAGGGAATCGACGGCGACGAGGCGCGGCGTCGGCGTCTCGACCAGACGATCGCCCGCGCGCGGCGCCGGCGTCGGCGCGGCGAAGGTCAGACGCATCACGCGGTGCGGGATCTCGCACTCGAGAAATTCCTCGCCCTCGGCGACGAAGCCGCTGCGCGCGTAGAACGCGAGCGCATGCGTCTGCGCGTGCAGACTCACTTCGCCGTAATGCATCGCGCGCGCTTGTTCGATCAAGGTGCGCAGAATCGCTTCGCCCACGCCCTTGCCGCGCCAGTCGCGCAGCACGGCCATTCGGCCGATTTTTTTCTCCGGCGTCAGGCGTCCAGTGGCGATGGGCTTGCCGTCGGCATCGCGCGCGAGCACGTGGATGGAGCGCGGGTCGAGGTCGTCCCATTCCTCGGCCTCGGGCACGCGTTGCTCGAGAATGAAGACCTCGGTGCGGACCGCGCGCAGCGCGTCCTGGTCGCCCGACCACGTGGCGAATTCGACGCGAAAATCGCTGTTAATCATCGGCGAGTACCCAATGTCCGGCATTGGCCATGGCCGCGAGCGTGTCGAGATCGCGCGCGGGCAGGGCGACCAGTTCGCGACGGCCCAAGGCCATCGCCGAGCCAATCAAGCGCGCCAGCGCCAAGGAACACGGATACGCTTCGCCCGCGAAAAAGGCGATCGCGCGATCGCGACCCTGACGCGTGAACGCGTAACGACTCCACGGACTGCGAAACAAGCGCTGCCCGGCGCGCGCGGCGGCAATCAACGCGGCGGCGTCGATCGCTTGCTCGGCCGGCATCGGCGCGTGCGCGGCGCGATAGCGCGTGATGAAACGGCCGAACCAGTGCGCGCGCGTGTCGGCGTCGAGCTTGCCGTGCTCGGCGAGCAGGCGCGCGATGTCGTCGAGCACTTGCGTGTTGATCTCGGCGGCATCGACCGCGGGCTGGAGCTTCGGGTCGCGATACCGCGTCTCTTCGCCCAGACGCTCGCCGAGAAATTCGGCCAGATCAACCAGCATCTCGCCCACGGCCGGCGCGCGCATGCCGACCGAAATCGTCAGGCAATCGTCGAGCGCGATGCCGTGATGCGGCACGTTCGGCGGCAGATACAACATGTCGCCGGGTTCGAGCACCCAATCGTGCGAGGGCGTGAACTCGCGCAGGAGCTTCAGCTCGACTTCGTCGCGACACGCCAGCGGCGCGCGCGGATCGGTGTCGATCATCCAGCGTCGTTGCCCGAAGCCTTGCAACAAGAACACATCGTACTGATCGACATGCGCGCCAACCGAACCGCCGGGCGCGGCATAGCTGATCATGATGTCGTCGACGCGCCAGCGCGGCAGGAAGTTGAACGGCGCGAGCAGGGCATCGATCTCGGCCAGGGCCTTGTCGCAGTCCTGCACGAGCAAGGTCCAGTGCGTCTGCGGCGTACTGGCGAAATCGGCTTCGCCGAAGGGGCCCGAGCGCACGCGCCAGACATCGCCCACGGGCTCGTGCACGATCAAGCGCGACGTCGCCAGCGGCTCGCACGACAAACCCGCGAGGTCATCGGGCGTGATCGGGCATTCGAAATCGGGAAAAGCCTGGCGAATCAGCACGGGATGCTTTTGCCAGTACGTTGCGAGGAACTCGCGCGGCGAGATGCCGAGCGGCGGTTTTCCGCGCGCGTCGATCTCGATTGGCGGCGCGCGTTCGCGGCGCGGAGCGGGCGTCGCGCGCGTCGACGTCTTGGCGCGCGACGCGGTCGTCGCGCGAGTCGGTGTCTTGCCGCGGGCGCCGCGCGTGGCCATCAGATCTCGCGCGCCAGTTTCGTCGCGAGCCCGGTGTAGGACGCGGGCGTCATTGCCAGCAAGGTCGCGCGCGCGTCTTCAGGCAACGCCAAGCCCGACAAGAATTCACGCAGCGATTCCGCCGTGATGCCGCGGCCGCGCGTGAGCGCCTTGAGTTGCTCGTACGGTTCGGGCAGGCCATGCCGACGCATCACGGTCTGAATCGCTTCGGCCAGCACTTCCCAAGCGCCATCGAGATCGGCGGCGATGCGTTCGTGATGCACCGACAACTTGTCGAGCCCGCGCGTCAACGCCTCGAGCGCGATCAAGGTGTGACCCAGCGCCACGCCCAAGGTGCGCAGCACGGTCGAATCGGTGAGATCACGCTGCCAGCGCGAAATCGGCAACTTCTCGGAGAAATGCCCGAACAGCGCGTTGGCCACGCCGAGATTGCCCTCGGCATTTTCAAAGTCGATCGGATTGACCTTGTGCGGCATGGTCGATGAACCGACCTCGCCCGCGCGCAGCGCCTGCTTGAAATAGCCGAGCGAGATATAGCCCCAGACATCGCGGCAAAAATCGATCAGCACCACGTTGAAGCGACGCAGCGCGTCGGCGTATTCGGCGATGCAGTCGTGCGGTTCGATCTGGGTCGTGTAGGCATTGGGCGTCAGGCCCAGCGAACGCACGAAACGTTCGGACAGCGCGGGCCAATCGACATGCGGATACGCCGCCACGTGCGCGTTGAAATTGCCGACCGCGCCATTGATCTTGCCCAACAACTCACCGCGCGCGTATTGCTCGCGCTGACGTCGCAGGCGCGCCACGACATTGGCCAGTTCCTTGCCGAGCGTGGTCGGGCTCGCGGTCTGACCGTGCGTGCGCGACAGCATCGGCACGTCGGCCAGCGCGTGCGCGCGATCGGCCACGCGCGCGATCACCGCGTCCATGGCCGGCAGCAGCACGTCGCGGCGCGCGTCGGAAAGCATCAACGCGTAGGCGAGGTTGTTGATGTCTTCGCTGGTGCACGCGAAATGAACGAATTCGAGGGCGCGACCGAGGTCGGCGTCGTCGCGAAGACAATCTTTGATGAAGTACTCGATCGCCTTCACATCGTGATTGGTCGTCGCCTCGATCGCCTTCACGCGCTGCGCCTGCGCCAGGTCGAAGCCATCGACGATGGCCATGAGACGCGCGCGCTGAGCCGGGTTGAACGGCGCGACTTCGGCCACGCCGGGCTCGTCGGACAGCGCGATCAGCCAGGCGATCTCGACCCGCACGCGCCGCTGCATCAGCGCCGCCTCGCTGAATACCGCGCGCAATGGCGCGGCTTTCGTGGCATAGCGGCCGTCGAGCGGCGAGATGGCGTTGAGCGGATCGATCGCGGTCATGAGCGGGGCGGCGGGGGTGGGCGGCGAAACGGCGCGCATGATAACACCGCGTCCCGCGCCCCCCGGCGAGCCTGAACGGACCGCGCCAACGGGCGTTGTCCACCCCAAACCACTGACTTTCGACCGATAAGGCAGGCGCCGCCCGCGCGGGTATAATCCACCGCCTTTTTCGTACCCCCTCTTTTCGAACCGTCCCTTCGGAGCCAAGCATCCATGAGCGATTTTCGTATCGAGCGCGACAGCATGGGCGAACTCAAAGTCCCGGCCAAGGCGCTCTACGGCGCCCAGACGCAACGCGCGGTCCAGAACTTCCCGATCTCGGGCCTGCCCATGCCGCGCGAATTCATCCGCGCCGTGGGTCTGATCAAGTCCGCCTGCGCCCAGGCCAACTGCGATCAGGGACATCTGAAGAAGAACGCCGCCAAGGCCGTGCGTCAGGCCGCCGCGCGCGTCGCCGCGGGCGAAGTCGACGCGCAGTTTCCGATCGACGTGTTCCAGACCGGTTCGGGCACCAGCACCAACATGAATGCCAACGAGGTGATCGCGCGCCTGGCGAGCGATGCCTCGGGTCTGAAGATTCACCCCAACGATCACGTCAACATGGGCCAGTCGTCCAATGACGTGATTCCCACCGCGATCCAGGTCTCGGGTTGCTTGGCCACGCACGAACGCCTGCTGCCCGCGCTCAAGCATCTGCGCAAGACCATCGACAAGCGCGCGCGCGAACTGGCGCGCGTGGCCAAGACCGGCCGCACGCACTTGATGGACGCGATGCCGGTGACCTTCGGTCAGGAGCTCGGCGGCTGGTCGGCGCAGATCGGTACCGCGATCGCGCGCATCGAAGACACCTTGAAGCGTCTGCGCGCCCTGCCGCAGGGCGGCACCGCGGTCGGCACCGGCATCAACGCCGACGCCAAGTTCGGTCCGATGGTGGCGAAGGAGCTGAGCAAGCTCACCGGCTTCAAGTTCGAATCGGGCGCGAATTATTTCGAGAACATTTCCGCGCAGGATTCGGCGGTGGAATTGTCCGGCCAGCTGCGCGTGCTCGCTTGCGCGCTGATGAAGATCGCCAACGATCTGCGCTGGATGAATTCCGGTCCGCTCGCCGGCCTGGGCGAGATCGAACTGCCGGCGCTGCAGCCGGGCTCGTCGATCATGCCGGGCAAGGTCAATCCAGTGATTCCCGAGGCCACGGCCATGGTTTGCGCGCAGGTGATCGGCAACGACACCACGATCACCATCGCCGGCCAGTCGGGCAATTTCCAGCTCAATGTCATGTTGCCGGTGCTGGCCTACAATCTGCTGCAATCGATCGAGATTCTGGCGAGCGTGGTGCGCGAGCTGGCCGATGCCGCAATTGCGGGTTTCACCGTTCGCAAGGATCGCATCGCCGCGGCGCTCAATCGCAACCCGATACTTGTCACCGCGCTCAATCCGGTGATCGGGTACGAGAAGGGCGCGGCGACCGCCAAGCAGGCTTACAAGGAAGGTCGTCCGATTCTCGAAGTGGCCAGGGAAGCCACGGGCCTTTCCGAGGCCGAATTGAAGCGTTATCTGGATCCCATGGCGTTGACGCGTGGCGGCATCCAGGGCGGTGGTCCGGGTTCGGGCGGCGGCTGAGTCGCGGTCCGTAGTCAATCAGCATTTTCAGCAAGCGTTCGCCGCAACGATCGCGCGCGGCGTATTCAGCAGGGGCAAGTATGAGAAGTACAGTGTTGTTGTTGGCCTTGATTCTCGGCGGCACCGCCATGGCGCAGCAGGCCGATATCACCGGTCCGCAGCTGTTATCGGGCGAAGCCGACGCGAAGTTGCAGGCGCTGGCGCGCGAGGCCGCGGCGGCCAAGAAGAAGTTGATCATCACCGCGCCCGATTACTGGAACGAGTTGATCCTCGACCAGGTGCGCCGCGGTGGTGGCGACAAGCTCGAGGTCGAGATTCGCCCCTCGTTCGCCGAGGCCGTGATCCTGCGCACCGAGGACGCGACGCCGGCAGCGCCGCCGCCGACGCCCGCGCCGGTTGCGGCCACGCCGCCGGCCCCCACGCCGACGCCCGCGCCCGCGCAGCCGGTCAATCCGCCGCGCCCGCAGCCGGCGCCGGCGCAGCCCGTCACGCGTCCGACCACGCCGCCCGCGCCGGTGGTGAAGAACGAGCCGGCGCCGCAGCCGGTGGCACCGGTCAAGACCACGCCGCCTTCGCCGCCGCCGGCCCAGCCGGTCGCGCAGCCCGTGACTCAAGCGCCCGCGCCCACAGCGGCCACGCCGCCGTCGACGCCGCCGGCCACCGCGCCCGCGGCCAAGCCGGTCGCGACCGGCGCCGTGTCGAGTTCGGCCGAGGCCGAGATCAATTCGATCCGCGCCACCTTCGAGCAGAGCCTCAATCAGGGCCGCAAGATCACGCGTTCGCTGGCGCCGCAGGAGCTCGAGCCGGGTGATGTGATCTACGTGCGTGGTCCGGTGAAGGCGATCCTGCGTCGTCAGTCGCTGCGCAACGATGTGTTCTGGCTCGATGGCGACATCGAACTGATGCGCGTCGAGCTCAAGGAAATCACGCCCACGCGCTATCAGGTGATGGAGCGCATCCGCAGCGGCGACGTGCGCCTGCGCGCCGTGCGTTCGGAAGAAGAGTCGCTGTTCTCGGCCGAGGACCCGACCCGTCACAACGACGAGCGCAAGTCGATGGAACGTCGCTACAACGGCGGCAACGCGATCAACGAAAAAGTCGCGCCCAACGAACTGCGTCAGAAGGACATCATCTATCTGGGCGATGACCTGGCGATCGTGGTGCGCGTGAGCGGTCTGGATCTGGAGCGTTACTGGCTGATCGGCAAGGTCAACCTGGGTCGCACCGAACTGATCAAGGACGGCACCAACAAGTACAAGGTGCTGCAGGACATGCGCTGAGGCGCGGTCCTCGTCGAAAGACTGAGAACGCCGCTGGTGACAGCGGCGTTTTTTTTTGCGCCGACGTGATCGCGCATTCACGTCGAGAAAGGCGGCGCTAGGTCCACCGCGTTGTTGCGATGCGTGATCGCCTCGACGCGGTCACGCGATCGACGCGCGCGCGATGCATCGCGATGTTTTCGCGCGATCCCAAGGTCTCTTCACGCGCATGCTCGAACGTCGTTTCTTGCGCGCCGCGTCATGGCCTTGTCCCCAAAGGCCAATGGTTCGCCCTCGGAGCGCGTGATGGAGTGCGCCCGCCCGCAGTCGCGGGCCGATCCGCGGAAGTCGCCAGGGCGCGGGCTCGCGCCCGGCGGCGGATCGCCACGATGGGGAGGGACCGTCGATGCGCGCTTTGTCGAAATGCTCCACGGTCGCGCGCGGGGTCGCGCGACGTCTGTTGTTCGTCATGTTGTTGTTCGTCGCCGCCGCGGGTTCATCGGCTTGGGCACTGACCGAAGTCACGGGCTTCGGCAGCAATCCCGGCAATCTGCAGATGTTCAAGTACGTGCCCGCGGGCTTGCCGCAAGGCGCGCCGCTGGTCGTGGCGCTGCACGGGTGCTCGCAAGGCGCGGCGAACTACGATGACGAAACCGGCTGGGTCTTGCTGGCCGATCGCTGGAAGTTCGCGCTGCTGTTGCCGCAGCAGCAGTCGTCGAACAATTCCACGCGATGCTTCAATTGGTTCGAGGCCGGCGACATCGCGCGCGGGCAGGGCGAGGCGCTGTCGATCAAGCAGATGATCGATCGCATGGGCACCGATCACGGCATCGCGTCGACGCGCGTGTATGTCACGGGGCTGTCGGCCGGCGGCGGATTCGTCGCCGTGATGCTGGCCACGTATCCCGAAGTATTCGCGGGCGGCGCGATCGTCGCGGGTATTCCGTACAACTGTGGCACGGGCTTGACCAATGCGTTCTCGTGCATGAATCCGGGCAGCGATCTCTCGCCGACCGCGTGGGCCAACAAGGTGCGCGCGGCGACGAGTTACACCGGGCCCTGGCCGATCGTATCGATCTGGCACGGCGATGCCGACACCACGGTGCGCCCGGCCAATCTCACCGAAGCCATGGAGCAATGGACCGCGGTGCACGGCATCGATCAGACGCCCGAAGTCAGCGACACGGTCGCGGGCGTGCCGCATCGCGTGTACAAGAACGGCGCGGGCAAGGCCCTGGTCGAAACCTGGTTGGTGCCGGGCATGGGCCATGGCACGCCGGTCGATCCGGGCGCGGGCGCGACGCAATGTGGCGCGGCGGGCGCGTTCATTCTCGATGTCGATGTGTGCTCGAGCTATTACATCGCGCGCTTCTTCGGCCTCGACAACACCGACGCCGTGGCGCCCACGGTCGCGATCTCCGCGCCGGCGAACAACGCCGTGGTCTCGGGCCTGCTCAACGTGACGATGGCCGCGAGCGACAATGTCGGCGTGGCGCGCGTCGAACTGCTCGCCGATGGCGTGCTGATCGGAACCGACACCAGCGCGCCGTTCGCGATCGCGTGGGACCTGGCCAGCGTCGCCAATGGCGATCACGTGTTGCAGGCGCGGGCCTTCGATGCCGCCGGCAATAGCGCGAGTTCCGCGCCAGTCGCGATCGTGGTCACGGGCGGCATCGAGGACACCACGCCGCCGATGGTCAATCTCACATTTCCAACGTCGGGCGCGCGAATCGCGGGCACGGTCGAGTTGTCCGCGCGCGCGAGCGACGATGTCGGCGTGGCCAGCGTGCAGTTCTTCGCCAATGGCGTGGTGCTGGGCAGCGCCACGCGCGGCGCCGAAGCCGGGCCGTGGACCTTGTCGTGGAACACCACCGCGCTCACCGACGGCAATTACGCGCTGCGCGTGGAAGCGCGCGACGCGCGCGGCAACCTCGGCATCGACGATGACACCACGGTGATCATCACGCATGACCTGCCCGTGGTCGATGAGCACTTCTCCGATCTCGACGCCGATGGCGATGTCTTCGACGACAACGGCTGGGCCGGCGATTTCGTCGCCGACAATGACAACGCCACGGCCGGCGCGGGCGGCAGTCGCTCGGTGTTGGGCGCGGCCTCGTCGGGCACGGGCTGCGCGACGGGGCTCAAGACGAAATCGCTCACGCGATCGGTCACGCTGGGCGCGTCGCCTCGGCTGTCGTATCAACGGCGCCTGGATCTGCGCGCGACCGCGAACACCAGCACGACGGCGCGCTTTCGCGTGTATCTCGACACCACGGTGATCGACGAGAAGACGGTGACCTTCGCCAGCTACGCCGATGCGGTCTGGCAGGCGCGCGAGGCGATTGATCTCGCGGCCTTCGCCAATCGCACGGCCACGCTGAAGTTCGAAGTCGCGGCCAATGCCAATGTCTGCGTCGAGGCCTATGCCAAGGCCTGGATCGATGACGTGCGCATCGCCAATGCCGACAGCGCGACCGATGTCACGCCGCCCACGGTCAACCTCACCGCGCCGAGCGCGGGCGCCAGCGTGAGCGGCGTGGTTGATCTCGCCGCTAGCGCGAGCGATGCAGTGGGCGTGAACAAAGTCGAGTTCTACGTCGACGGCAGTCTGCTCGGCACCGATCTGAGCGCGCCTTATGGCCTGCCGTGGGATTCCACGACCGTCGCGAATGGCACGCACGCGCTGAGCGCGCGTGCTTACGACGCGGCCGGCAATGTCGGCGTCGACAACGACACGGCCGTGACAGTGAACAATGGCGGCACGGGTGGCACGACCGTCGTCACGTTCTACAGCGAAGCCGCGAACGACGGCTACGTGAAGGCCAATGCCGACGGTTCCGGCGCCGCCATCGGCACGCTCGAATCCAGCCTCGGCGTGGCGGCGGGGCGGGGCACGGACGGCAAGTTCAATCGCGCGGTGTTTTCGTTCGATACGTCGTCGCTGCCCGATGGCGCGACCATCGTCAGCGCGGTGCTCACGGTCACTTACAACAGTGCCTCCGGCGATCCGTGGTCTTCGCCCGCGGGCAATACGCTCACGATCGATCTGCGCAATGGTTGCTTCGGCGGCTGCGCGTTGGAAGCGTCGGACTACGGCGCCGCCGCAAGCGCTTCGAACGTGGCCACGATCGCGCGCTTCACCGGCGGCACGCAGAATTCGACGCCGTTCTCGGGCGCGGGCGTGGCGGCGATCAGCAAGACCGCGCGCACGCAGGCGCGGATCGGCTTCGCGCAGACGCAGACCGCGACGAACTACATTTGGCTCGGCAGCGGCGCCAACGCCAGTTTGCGCGTGGAGTATCAACCGTAGAAACGAAGACGCCCGCGCGGGGCGCGGGCGTCTTCTTGTTGCCGTAACGCGATCTCGTCGAAATCAGTCGGCGAGTTCGCGCGTGCGTCGCAGCCAGATCGCGCCCGCGATCATCAGCGCGGCGGCGATCAGACCCAACCAGGTCTCGACGTCGGTGAACACGTTCAACGCGGCTTGCGTCGACAACACCTGCGATTCCTCGCTGTAGCGCAGGCCCATCACGTACATCGAGCGATCGCCGGCGGAGATGCCGATCGGCAGCACGCGACCCACGATGTGCGTCCACACCCAGAGCTTGGGCAGGGACAGCATGGTGTAGATCTCGGCCAGCGACCACACCGTGCCGAAGGCCACCGGCGTGAGCACCGCCCACAGGAAGGCCTTGCTCTTGGCGAAGCTCGACGCCAGCAACAGCCAGCCCACCATCGGCGCCATCCACGCCACTTGCGCGACCATGTTGAGCGCGATCAGCGGCCACACCTTCCACAAGGCCGAAGGCGACAGCACCAGGGTCCACACGTCGAGCCCATACGCCAGCGCGGTGATCGTCAACACCGTTAGAAAACACAGGTGCAGCACCATCGCCGCCGCGAAGCAGGCCACCGGCGCGACCACCATCGCGGTCACGACCTTGGACAGCACGGTCGAGATGTCCGACACCGGCATCGACTTCCAGAACAGGATCGAGCGGTCGCGACGATCGTCGTACAGCGCGCCGATGCAGTAAAAGAACACCACGATCAGCGCCACGCCTTGCGGCAACATGGCCACGGTCATCATGCCGGTGGCGAAGGCGGAGCGCCATTGCTCCAGATGCTGCGAGGCCCAGCCATTGACCAGGGGCGCGGGATTGAAGCCGCCGATCTGGGCAGTGCCGGTGAAGTGATTGCGCAGCACCGTGGCCATCAGCACGCCGAAGATCAACAGCACGGTCAATATCACCACGGTCCAGAACTGCGCGCGCACCAGGCCGCCGCGGTGTTCCCAGTATTCGCGGCGCATCAGGGTCAGGAACTGATTCATCGTTGTGCTCCGTTCTTCATGGTGGCCACGAAGATGTCGGCCACGCTGGGCTTGCGCGTCTCGCCCAAGGGCGCGAGCTGGTCGCGATCGATGCCCGAGTACAAGAAGATGCTCTTGCCGAAGATCTGACGCTCGCTCAGCGGCTGCAGCGTCAGCGCCTGCTCGCGCTTGTCGGGGTTGACCATGACCTCGGTGAAGCGCTCGCCCACGTCCTCCATCGTCGCCGACAGCGCGATGCGGCCGTCCTGGATGAAGATCAGATGCGTGAGGATGTGCTCGACTTCCTCGACCTGATGCGTGGTGATGACAATGGTCTTGTCTTGATCGAAGTAGTCGTTGAGCAGGCTCTGGTAGAACTCCTTGCGATAGATGATGTCCAGGCCCAGCGTCGGTTCGTCGAGCACCAGGAGCTTGGCGTCGATCGACATCACCAGGGCCAGGTGCAACTGCGCGACCATGCCCTTGGACAGCTCGCGCACGCGGCTGTCGCGCTTGATCTTGGTGCGGGCCAGGAACTCGTCGCATTTGGCGCGCGAGAAACGTGGATGCACGCCCTCGACGAAATCGATCGCCTCGCGCACGCGGATCCAGCGCGGCAGCACCGCCACGTCGGCGATGAAGCACACTTGCTGCATCAGGTCATGACGCTGCTTGCGCGGGTCGAAGCCCAGCACGGAAAGTTCGCCATCGAAATCGGTCAGGCCCAGCATGGCCTTGAGCGCCGTGGTCTTGCCCGCGCCATTGGGACCGATCAGGCCGACGATGCAGCCGGAGGACACGCTCAGATCAACATGATCGAGCGCGACGTAGTTGCCGTAACGCTTGCGCAGGCCGCGCGCTTGAATGACGTCGCTCACGACAGCACTCCCTTGGCCGGCGTTTCGGCCTTGAGCAGGACGTCCACGTCCAGGCCCAGGCGCTTGAGACGTTCACGCAGTTCCGGCCATTCCTCGCGCAGGAATCGTTCGCGCTCGCTGGCGAGCAGTTGCTCGCGTGCCCCTTCGGTGACGTACATCCCCAGTCCTCGTCGTTTGTCCACCAATTGCTCGTCCACCAGTTCCTGATAGGCCTTGGAAACGGTGATCGGGTTGAGTTGAAAATCCGCGGCGACTTGCCTGACCGAAGGCAGGGCGTCGCCGGGCTTGAGCACGCCGTCGAGAATCATCGCGACCACGCGGTCGCGCAGCTGACGGTAGATCGGTGTGTTGTCGTTCCAGTTGACGGTCATAAGCCTATTCCGCGGCCCGGCCGGCGCGGCCGAACACATAGAAGGGCACGGTCAGGCGCATGCGCTTGACGCTGGCGCTGACACGTCCGGCGATGACCGAACCGGCTTCGCCGCCGACGACGGGCTCGGTCATCAGATTGCGGGGATCGGTGCTCGCGTCCACCGGCGCTTCGCCGCGGACCTCGACCACCGGCAGGAGCGTGGCGCCAGCGCGCGTGCTATGAGTGGCGCTGATGATCTGCGCATACGCCACGGGGTCGGCGGCATCGGCCGGAACGGCGCGAATGCCCAGGCCCATCAGGATGACGGCGGCGGCGCTGAGCAGGCTGATGGTGTGGAAGCGCTTCATGCGGGACTCCGTTCGTTGGTGCTGCGATCAAGTAGTGTTGTAGTCAACTATAACACCAGTTTTCGACCTGTCAACGGTGGCGCGCGAGAATTTCACCGGGCGCATGCGTCGGATCCGTAAAATCCGTGGCCTGTCAGTGGTTTGTTATTGATTTCAAGGTAATCAGGAGAGAACCCAGATGCGTATCAAGACTTGGCTGGCGGTCGCCCTGTTGGCCGTTCCGGGGCTGTCGATGGCGTGCAGCGACCTGCTCAATCGCGAGTACCGCCCCCTGGCCGGCAAGGAAAAGGTCAACCTCTGCTCGTTGTTCGAGGGCAAGGTGCTCTTGGTGGTCAACACCGCGTCGAAGTGCGGCTTCACGCCGCAGTACGAGGCGCTGGAAGCGATGCATCAGAAGTACGCCGATCGCGGCTTCGCGGTCGTGGGCTTTCCGTCCAACGACTTCATGAATCAGGAGCCGGGCACGGAAGATCAGATCAAGGAATTCTGCACGCTCACGTATGGCGTGAAGTTCCCGATGTTCGAGAAGGTGCACGTCACCAGCGGCGGCGACGCGCTTTACGAAGCGTTGGCGCAGGAAGCCGGTGGCCAGTATCCGCGCTGGAACTTCCACAAATACCTGATCAGTCGCGAGGGCAAGGTCATCGCCAATTTCGGCAGCCGCACCAAGCCCGATGATCCGCAGTTGCTCGCGGCGCTCGAACGCGCGCTCAACGAAAAGGCGCCGGAGACGGAAGCCAAGCCCGCGACGACCGGTTCGCCGTGATTCGCGACGCGACGACGCGTCATCGCTGAAAGCAAAAAGGCCGGGCGAATGCCCGGCCTTTTTCGTTGGCGCGCGCGGTGCGTCAGGGCGCGCGCAACAAGCCCATGCCTTCGAGCGCGACCAAGATGCGCTGCACCGCTTCCGCCGGCGTGCATTCGCCCGCGTCGATCGACAACTCGGGCTTCTCCGGCACCTCGTAGGGATCACTGATGCCGGTGAATTCCTTGATCTTGCCGGCGCGCGCCAGCGCGTAGAGGCCCTTGCGATCGCGTGACTCGCACACGGCGAGCGAGGTCGACACGTGCACTTCGATGAACACGCCGTGCTGGCTGATCATCTCGCGCACCTGCGCGCGAGCACGCGCATAGGGCGCGATCGGCGCGCAGATCGCCACGCCGCCGTTCTTGGTGATCTCGCTGGCGACGTAGCCGATGCGGTTGACGTTGAGGTCGCGATGCTCGCGCGAAAAGCCCAGCTCGCTCGACAGATGCTTGCGCACCACGTCGCCATCGAGCAGGGTCACGGGGCGTCCGCCGTGTTCGAGCAGGCACACCAGCAGCGCATTGGCGATGGTCGATTTGCCCGCGCCCGACAAGCCGGTGAAGAACACCGTGAAGCCCTGACGATGCCGCGGCGGATGACTGCGGCGCAGTTCCTCCGCGACCTCGGGGAAGGTGAACCACTCGGGGATTTCCAGGCCTTCCTGCAAGCGACGACGCAGTTCGGTGCCCGAGATATTGAGCACGGTCTCGCCCGGCGCTACTTCGCTCGCGGTCATGTACTGCGCGCGCTCGGCGACGTAGATCATTTCCTCGAACGGCACCATGGTCACGCCGATCTCGTCGGCGAAACGCTTGACCAGGGTCTGCGCGTCATACGGACCATAGAACGGCTTGCCATCGCGACCATTGCCCGGGCCGGCGTGATCGCGACCGACGATGAAGTGCGAGCAGCCGTGATTCTTGCGCACCAGCGCATGCCACAACGCTTCGCGCGGACCGCCCATGCGCATGGCGAGATTGAGCAGCGACAGCGCCGTGGTGCGCTCGGGATAGCGACGCAGCACGCGCTCGTAGCAGCGCACGCGCGTGTAGTGATCGATGTCGCCGGGCTTGGTCAGGCCAACCACGGGATGGATCAGCAGACTCGCATTGGCTTGCTGCGCCGCGCGGAAGGTCAGCTCCTGATGCGCGCGATGCATGGGATTGCGCGTCTGGAAGGCGACCACGCGGGTCCAGCCGAGCTTGGCGAAACGCGCGCGCATTTCCGCCGGCGTCTCGCGCAGATGCGCGAAGTCGTAGTGACGTGGCAATTCCAATCCCCGCACGCGACCGCCGAGATAGGTGTCGTGCGCGACGGTGAGCAGATGACGCACGCCGGGGTGCGTGTCATCGGTGGTGCCGAAGACTTGCGCCGCTTCGCGTTGGCGATCAGGCACGTAGGCGCTGGGCGCGTCGAGCACGGCGAGCGTCACGCCCTCGGCATCGCGCAGGGCCAGGCCACCGGCGGCGACCGCGCGCGCGGCCAGTTCGGCCGGCACGTCGAGCGTGATCGGCATCGGCCAGACCACGCCCGAACTCAGGCGCAGTTCGCTGACCACGCGGTCGTAGTCGGCCTGCGCGAGAAAGCCTTCGAGCGGCGAAAACGCGCCGGTCAGCAGCAGCTCCAGGTCGCAGGTCTGGCGCGGCGTCAGGTCCCAGGCGGGCAGGGCCGGCAGGCGTTGCTTGAGCTCGGCGCGCGCGTCGGGGCCGATCATCAGATCGACCAGACGGCCGCCATGCGGCGCGATCAGGGCTGTCATTCGGAGTCCGGTGGGGGAAAAAGAGCCGGGATTATAGGCGCTTGCGCGGCCGCGCGCGCTCGGGCACGGAGATCGGACGGCTGGTCCGGGGAACTCGCGACGCGGAGCGATGTCTGCGCACCTCGTGCCGTTTGCGTTGCCGGCCGGGCGCCGCGACAATACGCGGCCTTTTGCCTCCGGATCGGGCACGGCCACGACCCGGGACACATTCACTCAGGAGCATCCATGAATCAGTTCGCACGCGTTTCGATCGCCGCCGCAGCCGTCGCTTCGGCCCTCGTCGCTCCGATGGCCGGAGCGGTGGACAAGCTGTCCACCGAACGCGAGAAGGTCAGCTACATGGTCGGCATGGACCTCGCCAATGGCATCCAGCAGATCAAGGACGACGTCGATCTGGCGATCGTGATCCAGGCGCTGGAAACCTCGGTCAAGGGCGGCAAGCTGTTGCTGAGCAACGAGGAACAGCTCGCGGTCCGTCAGGAATTCGTGCGCAAGCTGCAAGCCCAGCAGGCCGAGAAGGCCAAGGCCGCGGCCGAGAAGAACAAGGCCGAGGGCGAGAAGTTCCTGGCCGACAACAAGAGCAAGCCGGGCGTGAAGACCACGGCCTCGGGCCTGCAGTACACGGTCATCAAGGAAGGCACCGGTCCGAAGCCGGGCCCGAACGACCAGGTCAAGGTGCAGTACCTCGGCACCCTGATCGACGGCACCAAGTTCGACAGCTCCTACGATCGCGGCCAGCCGGCGCAGTTCGCGCTCAACGGCGTGATCCCGGGCTGGACCGAAGCGCTGCAGCTGATGACCGTGGGCAGCAAGTACAAGCTGTTCATCCCGTCCTCGCTGGGCTACGGCGAGCGCGGCACGCCGGGCGGCCCGATTGGCCCGAACGCCACGCTGGTGTTCGAAGTCGAGCTGGTCGAAATCGTCAAGTAATCCGCGCGACCATCAGGTCGCCGCGATGAGAAAAGGCCGCGCGTTTCGCGCGGCCTTTTTTTTCGCGCGTGAGTCATCGCGCCGAAGAATCGCGCCAACGCGCGTCGATCACCCGCGCAATGCGCGCCACAGGCCCGCGATCGCGCGCCACGGATAAGCGAGCGGCAAGGCCCAGCGCGGCCAGCGCGGAAATCGCTCGCGCAAGTAAGCGAAGCTCGGCAACACGTGCTCGCCGATGAATCCCACGCGCGCCGCCACGCCATGCAAACTTCGAAAATCGAACCACGCGCGTCGCATGGGCGGCAGGTCCTCGAGCAAGCGCGCGCTCCATTCGGTTTTCATCAAGCGCTCGCGCTCGGCGAGATCGATTCCGACCAAGGGCGTGTCGAAATCGCGCGCGGTCGAGGCCAAGGCATCCAGCAGCAAGGCGCCCATGCGCGCGTCCTTCGCGCGTTGCAGCGCGATCGCCGGCGCTTGCGGAAACTGCCGCGCCATCCGATCGAAATCGAGCAACCACAGCAAGCGATCGCGTTCGCGCGGATGATGCGCGATGCGATGCGCGGCGGCGAACAGCATCGCGTCGGCGGGGTCGAGACGCCGCGCGCCGCTGGCGCCATGCGCCTCGCCACGCGTATGCATCGCGTCGAAGTCGAAGGCCGCATCGAGCGCGCCCTGACCGAAAGGTTGTCGATGCAGATCAATCCACCACTGCGGCCAGCGCGGATGCACGAACGAACACTCTGTCTGCACCCAACGACCATGCGCGCTGACCCGCGCGACGAAGCCGCGTGACCGCAACACTTCGCAAGCGCGTTCGAAATCACCCTCGGCCACCCAGGCATCGACATCGCCGCGCTCGCGCCGACCGGGTCCTTCGTAGACCTGGGCCGCGAGCGCCTCGCCCTTGCACACCAGCACACGAATGCCGGCGTCGATCAAGGCGGGCAGGGCGTGTTCGAGTGCCTCGGCGCCGGTGAGTTCGCGCGCCACCAGATTCAGATGCGCGGCGATCACGCGCTCGGCGACCGGCCCGGAAAAACCGCCCGCCGCGCGCAACCGCGCGCCGAACAGCGGCAGCAGGCCGTGGGCCCCGAGCACCTCGATGTGTTCGCCCACGCGCGCCAGCGCTGGCGTGTCCCACGCCCCCGTGGCGCGCGCGAGCCTGCCAAAAAAGCGGCGCGTGTCGTCGTCCAGCGGCGCCGCGACGGCGGGTTTCGAGGGGTCAAACATCGTGTCAGTCTAACCGCCAGCCACGGCTTTGGTGGCCCCTGCGGGACCGCTCATCTAGAATGCCATCAACGACTTGAGTAACTGGGGTGGTTCATGCGCGCGCGATCTTCGCTCCTGATCGGAGTGCTGCTCATGGCGATGGGATTCGCGGCATCGGCGCAGGATCTGCCGGCATGGTTCGAAGTTGGCGCGTCGACCCGCGCCAATGCCGAGAAAGCCGCGCGCGCCAACATCGCGCCCGCCGACGCCACTCGCGCCTTGATCGCCGCCGGCGACGATGCCTCGCACAGCGTGCAGGCGGTGATTCGCGCGTACAACACCTGTGATGCGGTGAGCGCCAGTGTCGGCGCCGCCGTTCGCGTCGATCCCTCGCGCGCCGGCGACATCGTTCAAGGCGCGACCGCCAGTGGTCGCTGCCCGTGTTCGAGCGAATCGATCTGGTCGCAATCGCGCTTGCAGCGCCGCATCCGCATCGAGCAACGGCGCGAGCCGCTGCAGATCGCCGCCCTGTGTGGCTGCTCGGCGATCAGCGCCGAAGCCGCGGTGACCGCCGCGCCCGAACGTACCGACGATGTCATCGCCGCGGCCTTGCTGGCCTCGCGTCGCGCCGAAGCCGTGGTCGATAGTCTCGGCCAAGTCGGCGCGCCGACCGGTCCCGGCGCGCTCGGCGAATCCTTGGTGCGCGTGCCCGAACGCCGCTGCGCGCGCGATGCCACGGCCGACGATGCCTTCCAACTCGGGCAACTCTGGCAGACCGGCGCCACCGATCCGGGCGCGCTCACGCGCGAGGAACGTCGCTGCGTCGACAACGACGACGACAAGAAATCCGACAACGATGATTTGAGCCTGTCGTCTTATCTCGCCAGCGCCGACGATCGCGCCCTGGTGCTTTACAACGGCACCGACAAGGCGATCGATCTGGCCTCGGCGCAATATCAGGTCGATCTGTATTTCCCCGAGTCGAACGATCCCGGTCGTCGCGTCGCGCTGACCGGTCGCGTCGAACCCGGCGCGTACTACGTCGTCGCCGGTCGTGGCGCCGAGCCCGCGTGGCTCGAGCGCGCCGATCAAGTCGTGGCCAGCAAGTTGCTCACGCCGAGCGAGGCCGTGGTCCTGCGTCGCGGCATCGCGCGCGATGGCTGCGATTGCGCCCAGGCCACGGTCGCGGGCACGGTCAATGGTCTCGGTCCGGCGGCCAAGCAATGGATCGAGGATCAGAACGACGAAGGCGAGCGCCGCCTGGTCACCGCCGACAGCGTTGGTGGCGTGCGTCCCGAGACGCAGCCCCTCGACCAATGGCAGGGCCCGCTCGCCGCCGCGCCGCTGCAGTTGGCGCGCGAAGCGCAGGCCTGCGACGCCGATCGCCGGCCCGAGGACAACTTCCAGTTCGCCACGCCCTGGCAAGTGCTCGCCGACGGTCAGAGCCCGGCCGCGCCGCGCTGCGCGATCACGCCGGTCGACGTGCTGCTCGCCGGCTATCGCGCGTGGACGCCGCCCGAACAAGGCCAGCCCGCGCCGCGCGCCGTCGCCCTGGTCAATGCCACGGGCAACAAGATCGATCTCGCGCGCGACGGTTACGTGCTCGAGGTCTACGCCGCCGGCCAACGCAATCCCAAGCACGTGCTCAAGCTCGAAGGCGAAGTCGCCGCCGGCGCGCAATTCGCCGTGGCCACGCGCGACGTGGCCGCCGAGCAACTGCCCAGCGCCGTGCAACGCAGTCAGGATCTGGCCGAGAACCAACTCGACGCCGTCGTGCTGCGACGCCTCGCCACGCGCAGCGATCAGGTCTGCCCGCTCGATGTCTTCGCCGCCGCGCGCGTGGTCGGCTCGGGCCCCGTGGTCATCGCCGCCGGCCCGCCCTCGCTCAACGATGGCGAGCCGCGCAGCGACGAACTGCCGATCGATCCCGATCGCGGTGGCGATCTGGCCAGCCCCAACTAGGACCCGCTCGCCGGTCGAACCGCGACCGGCGTTCGCCCCATCCTTTGGCGCCGAAGCACCGCCCCGCCTAGAATACCCGCCCCGCCACGGCGCGGAGATCGCGCGACCCCGCGCGGACCGCGCCGCGCGCGACCGCAATTCCCATTTCGAGGTTGGATGCCCGCATGCAAGTCACTATCTTCGGTACCGGCTATGTCGGCCTGGTCACCGGCACTTGTCTCGCTGAAGTCGGCAATACCGTCACCTGCGTCGACATCGACGCCGGCAAGGTCGCGCGCCTCAATCAAGGCGAAGTGCCGATCTTCGAGCCCGGACTCGACGATCTGGTCGCGGCCAATCGCGCCGCCGGCCGCCTGCACTTCACCACCGACGCCGCCGCGGCATTGAAGAACGCCAAGATCGTCTTCATCGCCGTCGGCACGCCGCCCGACGAAGACGGCAGCGCCGATCTGTCGCACGTGCTCGCGGTCGCGCGCACGGTGGGCGATCATCTGACCCACTACGCCGTCGTGGTCAACAAATCGACCGTGCCCGTGGGCACCGCCGACAAAGTGCGCGCGGCGATTTCGGGCCAGATGCGCGCGCGTGGCGCCAGCGTCGAATTCGACGTGGTCAGCAATCCCGAATTCCTGAAAGAGGGCGACGCGGTCAAGGACTGCATGCGCCCCGATCGCATCGTCATCGGTTCGGATTCAACCCGCGCGGTGGAACTGCTCAAGACCCTGTACGGCCCGTTCAACCGCAATCACGAACGCATCGTGCTGATGGACGTGCGCTCGGCCGAGCTGACCAAGTACGCGGCCAACGCCATGCTCGCGACCAAGATCAGCTTCATGAACGAGATGGCCAATATCGCCGAGCGCGTGGGCGCCGACATCGAACTGGTGCGTCATGGCATCGGCTCGGATCCGCGCATCGGTTATTCCTTCATCTATCCCGGCGCGGGCTATGGCGGTTCGTGCTTCCCCAAGGACGTGCAGGCGCTCGAGCGCACGGCGCGTCAGTTCGGTTATGGCGCGCGCATCCTGCAAGCGGTAGAGGCGGTCAATCAAAGCCAGAAGAGCCGCTTGTTCGAATTGTTGAACGCGCACTACCAAGGCAAGCTCGCCGGCCGCACGGTGGCGATGTGGGGCCTGGCGTTCAAGCCCAACACCGATGACATGCGCGAGGCGCCCTCGCGCGTGCTGATCGATCAGCTCACGCGCGCCGGCGCCAAGGTGCGCGCCTTCGATCCCGAGGCCGCGCACGAAGCGCGCCGCATCTATGGCGAGCGCGATGATCTGACCTTCTGCGAAGACTTGTTCGAGGCCTTGAACGGCGCCGAGGCGCTGATCATCGTCACCGAGTGGAAGGCGTTCTGGAGCCCGGATTTCGAGCGCATCCAGCAAGCGCTTGGCGCCCACGCGGTGATCTTCGACGGCCGCAATATTTACGATCCCAAGGCCGTGGAGGCCGCGGGCATCGCCTACTACGGCATCGGTCGCGGACGTTCCGTGGCCCGCCCCGATCTGACCTGAAGGAGCGCACATGCGCGGAACCACGGACGTCAAGCGCATTCTGGTCACCGGCGGCGCCGGTTTCCTGGGTTCGCATCTGATCGATCGCTTGCTCGCCGAGGGTCACGAAGTGATCTGCGCGGACAATCTGTTCACCGGCACCAAGCGCAACATCGCGCATCTGCACGGGCATTCGCGCTTCGAGTTCATGCGCCATGACGTGACCTTTCCGCTCTACGTCGAAGTCGACGAGATCTGGAACCTGGCGTGCCCGGCCTCGCCCGTGCACTACCAGCACGATCCGGTGCAGACCACCAAGACCAGCGTGCACGGCGCGATCAACATGCTGGGACTGGCCAAGCGCGTGAATGCGCGCATTTTCCAGGCCTCGACCAGCGAAGTGTATGGCGATCCGAAAGTGCATCCGCAGCCCGAAACCTACTGGGGTCACGTCAATCCCATCGGTCCGCGCTCGTGCTACGACGAAGGCAAGCGCTGCGCCGAGACCCTGTTCTTCGACTATCACCGCCAGCTCGGTCTCGAGATCAAGGTCGCGCGCATCTTCAACACCTACGGCCCGCGCATGCATCCCAACGACGGCCGCGTGGTCTCGAACTTCATCGTGCAGGCGCTGCGCAATGAGCCGATCACGATCTACGGCGAGGGCGCGCAGACGCGTTCGTTCTGTTACGTCGATGATCTGATCGAAGGTTTCCTGCGCCTGATGGCCACGCCGAAGGAAATCACGGGTCCGATCAATATCGGAAATCCCGGCGAGTTCACCATTCGCGAATTGGCCGAGCGCGTGATCGCGCTCACGGGCTCGCAGTCCAAGCTCGAGTTCCGCCCCTTGCCGGCGGACGATCCGACCCAGCGTCAGCCCGACATCTCGCTTGCGCGCAAGACTCTCGGCTGGGAACCGAAGATCGCGCTCGAGGAAGGTCTGAAGAAGACCATCACCTACTTCGACGATCTGCTCGCCGGTCGACTCGACAAGGCGTAAGGCGATGCCGCGCGGCGCCTAGTTCTCCGCGCACACCACGCGATTGCGACCGCTGTGCTTGGCTTTGTACAGCGCGCGGTCGGCGGCGTCGCGCACTTCCGAGGCGACGCGACCGTGCAGCGGGAACGTGGCCACGCCGATCGACGCCGTGAGGCGTTCCAGATCGCGACCGCGATGCTTGATCTGCAATTCACCGATGGCGGTGCGCAGTTTCTCGGCGCGCGCGCTGGCGGCGTCGGTCGTGGCCTCGGGCATGATCAGCACGAATTCCTCGCCACCGTAACGGCAAGCGATGTCCTCGCGTCGCGATTGTCGACGCAGCAAGGCCGCGATCTGCGCCAGCACCGCGTCGCCGGCGTCGTGGCCGTGATTGTCGTTGAAGCGCTTGAAATGATCGACGTCGATCATCAGTACCGAGACCGGATGACTGCGGCGCTCGGCGCGACCGAACTCGCGCTCGACCGACTCGTCGAGATAGCGGCGATTGAACAGCCCCGTCAGTGGGTCGCGAATCGACTGCGTGCGCAGCGAATCCTGCAACTGCACGTTGGCCAGCGTCAGTGACACCTGTTCGGCCAACGCGCGCGCCAAGCGCCGCTGCGAGCGCGAGATCGGCTCGCTGGCATCGAGATACAACACGCCCAGGGCCTGGCCCTGCGCGGTCAGCGGAATGCACAGATAGTTCAGTTCCTCGACCGGCTTGTTGGTGTGCAAGTGATTGCAACACGCGCCGTGCGGCGCGTCGGACGAGCAGAAATTGCGATTGCGCCGCATCGCCCAGCAATCCTCGGGCGCGAATTCGAAGCGGCTCATGATCTGATGCCGGCCGAATTCGCCGGCGAGGTTGAGCATGTTGCGCGTTTCATCGATCAGATAGATCGAGCCGCCCATGCCCACCAGCACGTTCGGCGCGGCCGAGCGGCAGATCGCCATGGCTTCCTCGACCGAACGGCACGATTGCAGCAATTCGCCGAACTCGCCGAGCTGGCGCAGATTCTCGGCCAGGCTCTTGGCGTCGGCGAGCGAGATTTTCAGTTCATGCTCGGCGCGCGCGCGTCGACCCTGCTCGCGCGCGGTCGACCAGAACGCGCCACCGAGCATGCCCAGACTCAACAGCAGGGCCATCGCGGCATACATGCGCATGCGACTGGCGCTGTGATTGGCTTGCTCGGTCAGATCGAACAGGGTGCGTGACTGACGCTGGCGCATGGCCTCGAGCGCGCTGGCGATGGCGCGTTGCGCCTGTTGCAGCCTGGCCGAGGTCGAGGTCGCGGCGGGTTGTTCGGTCGCGTGCAGCAGCAGATCCTGCTGCGTTTCCCAGCGCGTGATCGCGGCGACCAGCACCAAGGTGTCGGCGCGCGTGAGGTCATCGCTTTGCGCCAGTTGTTCCAGGCGCGCGAGTTCATTGTGCAGCGCCGGACGCAGGCTCATGAAGGCCTGGAAGATCGCGTTCTCGCGATCGAGCAAGTAGGCGAAGTGACGCGCGTCCGAGGCCTCGACCAGACCGTGCACGCGCTCGATCTGCTGCTGCAATTGCAAGGAATGCTCGACGCTGGCGCTGCGCGCGCGGAAATCGCGCACGCCCCAATCGCCCAGCCACGCGGTGAACACGAGCAGTGCCGCGACCAGCAGGAACATCAAGGTCGCCGAGCGACGACGTCGACCGCGCTTGGCCTGCGGCGGCGCGGGCGCGGCGTCGAAGCCATCGACGCGCGCGTCGGGATGATCATTGGCGCCGCTCATCGGCGGCAGCAGCGCGGGGTCGCCGCGCGGCGGCGCGCGCAGGAAACTCAGCGCCGTCACCGGTGGCTTGGCATCGTTGGGTTCCGTGCGCGGAACGGCGGCCATGGCGAGTGTCGGTGCTACCGCGCGTGCCGCGTCACAACACGCCGTCGGCGCGCAGCACGAAGGCACCCGCGTTGACCCAGGCGCCGTTGTCCAGGCGCTCGAGTTCGGCGGCGAAGGGACCCGCGCGCATCTGCTCGGCGGTCAGCACGAAACCCAGGCCATCGCCATCGACCGCGCGCGGCGTCAGCATGATCGAGATGTCGGGGCTGCGCGCCGAGCGCAACAGCAAGCGATGCGGCGCCGCGCGTTGCTCGCGCCCGAGTTCGAGCACGACGTCGCGCGAAGGGCCGGCCACGCTCACGTCGATCGCGTCGCGCGCGTCGCCCTTGAACGCGGTCGGCAATAGATAGGAGTCACGCGCGCCGGACACGGTGTGCATTTCCAGCGCCGTGCCCTCGTTGGTCTTGGGCAGGGTCGCCATGATCCACGCGCCGGGCAGCACGAACAGGCCCATCGCGGCGGCGGTCGCCCAGCGCAAGGCGCGGCGGCGCGGCGTGTCGCGATTCGGCGCGCGATCGCGGGCGCTGGGCGCGCGGCTCGCGTGCGCGGCGACGCGCGGATGCGGTTCGTTGGCGGCGGCGGGCAGGGGCTGGCTCAGTTCGGCGCGGCGCATTTCGCGCATGCCGTCGCGCAGGGCCATTTCCAGGCGCACCTGCTCGGCCAGTTCCGGATCGTCGATGATGGCCTCTTCCAATCGGCGTTCGGCCTCGGGCGACAAGCGCCGCTCGAGATAGTCCTGCATCAAAGTCGCGTCGATGGTTGCCTTGGCCCGCATGGTCGCCTCAGAACGTGGAGTCGGTGTTTTTGCACGAGCAAGGCCCGTGCCGGGAATCATGTCGCCGGGTCGGCGTGCGCGACGTATTCCTGCCACAGCGACTTGAGCCGCGTCCGCGCGCGATGCAGCACGCGGTCGAAATGCTCGGCGCTGAGGCCAAAGCGCTGACACAAGGTGATTTTCGATTCATGGTCGACGTAGAAGCGCCACAATAGTTCACGATCACGGTCGACCTTGACGCTCGAGATCACCTCGCGCGCCGCGCGCGCCAGATCCTCGCTTTCAACTGTGTCGTACGGATCGGAACTCTCACTGACAGCGTCGGCCATCCAGTCCTCGCGCTTGTCGACCAAGCGTCGCTCGCTGCGGCGCAATTCATTGGCCAATAGATTGAGCGCGGTGCCACGCAAGAATCCGCTGATCGCCGCGGGTTCGGCGATGCGGCCGGCGCGCATGCGCACCAGCGCGATGCGCAGGGTTTCCTGCGCGAGGTCCTTGCACAGCTCGCCCTCGGAGCAATGCACGCGCAGGATCGCCACCAGGCCCGGGCCGTAGCGGCGCACGAATTCTTCTTCGGCGCGCCGTTCGCCGCGCGCGATCGCCAGGGTCAGGCGTTGTGCCTGCTCGCTGGGCGTTTCCGCGGGAGGAGGCACGTCCTGGCAACAGTTTTGCACCGAGGACGGCGGCGGCGATTGCGCCTGCCGATCCGGCAAACCGGCCAACGAAACACCCGAATCGTGGGAGGTCGTGGACTGTTGCCGCAGATTACTGGATTGAAGGAGTGCGGCCATGCATCGCGTCATGTTGGTGGACGATGAGGTAAATGTTCTGAGCGCTTTGAAGCGCGTCTTGACTGGTATCGGCACCAGCAGCGAGCGACTTGAGATCGAATTGGAGACTTTTTCCGATCCGCTGAAGGCGCTCGAGCGCGGCAGCTATGTCAGCTTTGATTTGGTGATGAGCGACTACCGCATGCCGGGCATGAGCGGGGTCGAATTCCTGCAGCGCTTCATCGCGATCCAGCCCACGGTCGCGCGCCTGATCGTCAGCGGCTACGCCGACCTGCCAGGCCTGATCGAGGCGATCAACAGCGTCCAGATCTTTCGTTTCATTTCAAAGCCCTGGCACGATTTCGAGCTCAAGGCCGCGGTCGCCCAGGCGCTGCAGTACCGGGAAATGGCGCGCGAGAATCAGCGCCTGGCCGACGTCGTGCGCGTGCAGCAGGGCCGGCTGAGCAAGCAGCAGATGGAACTCAAGCGCCTGGAAGAACAGTACCCGGGCATTACTCATGTCGAGATCAGTTCCGACGGCGCGATCATGATCGCCGACGGCGACGACTGATCCCCCGCGCGCGCCGCGCCGCGCTGGCGTAGACTGAAAGCCGCGACCGGCAGTGACGGATTGCCGGCGCCGAGATTCCGACGTGCGAAAGGCCGAGGCTCCCCTAGCCCGGCGCGGGCCGATGAGTTTCCGGCGCGCGCGGGCCGGCGCCGGTCGCGCCATCGCCGCGTCGAAAAGGGGATGCGAAACGCCACGGTGGCCGGGCATGGTTTTTGCCCCTCAACCGCTGTCGATTCGCGCAGGTAGCTGCGAAGACTGCCGAGGAAGAGTCCGTTGGCGATGCTGTCAGTGGCGCGCAAACCCAATCCGCTGCGCACCGGTCAGGCGCTGGCCATGGCCGCGATCGCGGCGCTGGACTTGGCGCGGCCGATGGTCATCGTGCCCGGCGTGTTCGGCGCGGATTCGCCCTTCCACGGTTTCCTGGGCCTGGTGATGGCCTTCGGCGCGCTGCTGATCCTGGCGCGCGAATTCAATCTCGACATCCGCACGCAGAGTTTCTTGCGCCTGGTCGCGGTGGCGACCATGTCGCTGCTCACGGCCGCGGCCTTCTTGCCCTTGCTCAATCAGACCAACGAGGCCAGCGCCTCGCTGGCGGTGCAGTGGTTCATTCCGCTGGCCTGCGCGGCCGTGGGCTATTTGTGGATTCTCGGCGTCAACTATCGCTGCTGGCTCGACCTGGCCCGACCGGTGTCGCCGGTGGCGATCGCGATGCTGGCCTCGACCATCGCCGCCGGCCTGGTGCTGATCGTTGGCTGGTGGTCGGACATCGACACGATCAAGCACGCCGATGTGCTCGCCGCCAATGGTGGCCTCGGCTGCGCGCTGGCCTTGATGCTGGGGCCGCTGTCGTTGTATCTGGCCTTGATCGGTTCGCCGCGCCTGGCCGTGATCGTGATGCTGCCGGCGCTGGGCAATGCCTTGATGGAATTGCTCGGCACTCAATTCGCCGTTGTCGCTTGGCTCGATCAGGTCTTGCCACATCCGGGCTTCGCGGTGGGCGGCGAGGCGCGACTGGAAGTGACGCCGCATGATTCGGTGATCGTGCTGATCGGCTCGATCGCCACGCTCGCCGCGGCGCGCGCGCGCGCGCGGCCGCTGTGGTGGTTCGCCGTGTGGGCCAGTGGCCTGTGCGCGGGCATGGTGGCCTTGCTGGGCCTGTACGATTTTCTGTCGGGCGTGCCGCGCTGGTTCGGCGATCATCGTTACGTGCCCGCCGGCGTGCTGACCATGCTGGGCTTGATGGCCTACGCGGCGGCGCTGATCGCCGCCGGCCGGCCGCTGCGCGAGGCGCGCTGGCGTCATGGCACGTGGCGCGCCTCGGGCGCGGCGATCGTGTCGATGATGTTGTCGGTGTATCTGTGGCAAAGCCTCGGTCAGCAGCAATTGCAGGCGCTGCAACGCGCGACCTCGATCGCGGGCGAATCGGTCGGCACGGCGCTGCAACGCTTCACCGTGGTGCGGCTGACCGGCGTGGCCGATCTGGCCGAGCGCATGCACGGCAGCAATGCCGAGCAGCGCACCGAGCGCTATTTCGTCATCGCCAATCAATTGCTGCGCGATACCAAGGGCGCCGAGTTCCTGGTCTGGCTCGATCACGACGGCCATGTGCTGGGCCAAGTGCATTCGACCGCGCGCGTGCAGCAGCCCACCGACATCGCGCAGTGGGGGCCCGAGGCGCTGAGCGCCTTCGAGAGCGCCACGCGCGAGCGTCATCGCGTCGCCTCGGCGCCGATCAAGGACCACGACGGCGGCATCTCGATGCTGTTCGTCTTCCCGATCGAGGAAGACCAAGGCGACATCGGCGCCCTGGTGCTGCAAGTCGACAGTTCGGAACTGCTCGGCGCCTTGCTCGAAACCACCGCGCGCGGCTTCGACGTGCGCGTCAGCGACGGCGCGGTCGATCTGCTGCGTCGAAGCGTGCTCAACGCGCGCGTCGACAACCGCGTGACCCACTCGGGCGATATCGAACTCTACGGTCGCCAGTGGACCTGGCGCGTGCGCGCCACGAGCCTGGTCATTCCCGCGATCATGAGCCGGCTGCCCGAGGTCGTGCTGTTCGCGGGCCTGATCACCGGCGCGCTGCTGGCCCTGGCCCTGAAACTTGCGGTGATCGCGCGCGATCGCGCCGCCACCGCCGAGGCCGCGCGCGGCGTGATGGAACGCGAGGCCCAGGCGCGCGAGCAGGCGCAGCGCGAATTGTCGGCCTCGCGCCGCTACGCCGATGAAATTCTGCAAGCCTTGCCCGAGGGCTTTCTCTCGGTCGATCGCGAGTTCCGCGTGGTCTACGTCAACCCGCGCGCCGAGGTGATGTTGCGACGCGCCGCCTCCGATCTACTCGGCCTGCATCTGATCGACGTGTTTCCGCCCGACGAGGAAAACCTCCTCATCGCCGAGGCCGCGCGCTGCGTGGCCGACAATCATTCGGCTTCGCTCGACGTGCGCCTGGCCTGGCTCGATCGCTGGCTGGCGGTGAATGTCTATCCGCGCGGCGAAGGTCTGGCGTTCTTCTTCCGCGACATCAGCGATCGTCGTCGTGTCGAGCAGTTCGAGCGTCGCCAGCGCGCGCTGATCGAGCAGATCGCGACCTCGCTGCGTCCGCAATCGGAAACGCTCGAGAGCGTGATCGGTCTGTTCGAGGATCAGTTCCCGGCGGCCTCGGGTTCGATCCTGCTCTACGACGGCGAGGCCAATTGCGTGCGTCATGGCGCCGCGCCCAATCTGCCGGGCGAATACAATCTCTTGATCGACGGCATTCGCGTGCGCGATGGCGCCGGGTCTTGCGGCACCGCGATCGCGCGTCGCGCGCGCGTGATGGTCAGCGACATCGAACACGATCCACTGTGGATCGACTATCGCGACGTCGCCCTGCGCTTCGGCCTGCGCGCGTGCTGGTCGCAGCCGATCTTCGCTTCCGATCGGCGCGTGCTTGGTACCTTCGCCGTGTACTACCGCGAGGTGCGCGAGCCGACCGAGGCCGAACTCGACGCCATCGGCCTGGTCGCCGCCGTCGCCGGCATCGCCATCGAGCGCGCCGAGTCGCTGGCCCAGATTCGCAATTCCGAGCAGCGCTTCCGCTCGCTGTTCGAGTATCACCCCGACGCCGTGTTCGCGCTCGATCCCACCGGGCGCCTGCTCGATTGCAACACCAGCCTGATCGCCATGTCGGGTCGACGACGCGAGGAGATCATCGGCAAGCGCTTTCTCTCCGCCGATCTGCCCGAGTCGCGCGAGGAGAACATGCGTCGCTTCGAGGACGCGCTGCACGGCTCGCCGCAGTCGTACGAGACCCGCGCCGTGCGCGCCAACGGCCGCATGTACGACGTGCACGTGACCATGCTGCCGACCGTGGTCGACAACCGCATCGTCGGCGTGTTCGGCGTGGCCAAGGACATCACCGAACAGCGTCACACGCAACGTCTGCTGCTTGAACGCAATCGTTTCTTCGAGCTGTCGCTGGAGATGTTCTGCATCATCGGCGCGGACGGCAGCTTCCGTCAGATCAATGCCGCGTTCACGCGCGTGCTCGGCTTCGCCGCCGAGGAACTGGTCGGCGCGTCCTGGCTCGACTTCGTCCATCCCGACGAGACTGAAGTCGCGCGCGGCGCGCTCGATGGCCTGCTGCGCGATGGTCGCCTGGGTTCGCTGGAAACGCGTTATCGCTGTCGCGACGGTGGCTATCGCTGGCTGGACTGGAACTCGATGGTCGCGCCCGATGGCCTGATTTACGCCGTCGCCCGCGACGTCACCGATCGACGTTTGATCGACGCCGAGCTGAGCCGCGTCATGCAGGAACTGAAGTTCAGCAATCGCGAGCTGCAGGATTTCGCCTTCGTCGCCTCGCACGATCTGCAGGAGCCGCTGCGTAAGATCCAAGTGTTCAGCGATCGCCTGTTGGCCAGTCACGGCGGCAGCCTCGACGCGCAGGGCCGCGATTTCCTCGAGCGCATGGACGGCGCCGCGCGACGCATGCAGGTCCTGATCGATGACCTGCTCGCGTATTCGCGCATCACCACGCGCGCGCAGCCGTTCGCCTTAGTCGATCTCAATCGTGTCGCGCGCGACGTGCTGCAAGATCTCGAGACCCGCATCGAATCCACCGCCGCCGCGGTCAACGTCGGCGCGCTGCCGGCGATCGAGGCCGATCCCACGCAGATGCGTCAGCTGCTGCAAAACTTGATCGCCAACGCGCTGAAGTTCCGCGCGCCCGATCGGCCCTCGCGCGTGGACATCACCGCGCAAGTCGTGCAGGGCAATGGCGCGGAATGGTGCGTGATGGAAGTGACCGACAACGGCATCGGCTTCGACAATCGCTTTCGCGAGCGCATCTTCGCGCCGTTCCAGCGCCTGCACGGCCGCAGCGCCTACGAAGGCACGGGCATGGGCCTGGCGATCGTGCGCAAGATCGTCGAACGCCACGGCGGCGCGATCGAGGCCGACGGCACGCCCGACGTGGGCGCGCGCTTCACCGTGCATCTGCCCGTGCGTCAGAACGCGCGCGCCGAACGCGGCGTGACCACCTTCGCGGCGGAGGTCCTGGGCTGATGCAACGCGCGGCGGGCAATGGCAACCAACCCCTGATCGGCGTCACGTCGGGCCGACCGACCGTTCTCATCGCCGAGGACGATCCCGACGATCGCTTGATCGCGGCCGAGGCCTTTTCCGCCGCCGGCGTCAGTTGTCCGGTGTTGTTCGTCGAGGATGGCGCGCAATTGCTCGATTACCTGGCTGGCGTCGAGCGCTACGCCGATCGCGAGCGCTATCCGATGCCGAACCTGCTGATCCTCGATCTCAACATGCCGCGCATCGACGGTCGCGAGGCCCTGGAGCGCATGCACGCGCATCCGGACTGGTGTCGCATCCCGGTGGTGGTGCTGACCACGTCCAAGGCGCACGAGGATCAGATCCGCAGCTGGCGCTGCGGCATCGATTCGTACTTCACCAAGCCCACCAGCTTCGCCGTGCTGGTGGAGTTCTTTCGGCAATTGAAACGCATGTGGCTGCCCCAGGACGATGCCGCGGCGGCCACCGAGGAGTTGACGCGGTGAATTCAGCAGGCATCCGCGTGATGGTCGTCGATGACGACGAGGACGATTACATCATCGTCGCCGATGCGCTCAAGCGCATTCCGGGCGGGCAGTTCGAATCGCAATGGGCCTCGACCACCGACGCCGGCTACGAAGCCATGCTCGCCGGTCGCGCCGACATTTACTTGGTCGATTACTTGATCGGCGTCGACAACGGCGTCGATCTGCTCAAGCGCGCGATCACGCAGGGCGTGCGCGCGCCGATCATCATCCTCACCGGTCAAGGCGCGCCTGAAGTCGATGCCGCCGCCATGCGCGCGGGCGCCGCCGACTATCTGGTCAAGCGCGATCTCGATCCCGAGCGTCTGGGTCGCTCGATGCGCTACGCGCTCGATCGCGCGCGCTACGTGCGCGCGATCGAGGACAGCGAATCGCGCTATCGCCAGATCTTCCAGCGCAACCCCATGCCGATGTGGGTGATCGAGAACGCCACGCACAAATTCCTGGCCGTCAATGAAGCCGCCTGCGATCACTACGGGTACACCCAGCAGGAATTTCTGTCGATGACCGCGATCGACATTCGGCCGGAGGACGAGCGCGCCAACTACGTCAAGTTTCATGAGAATCAGCCGCGCGGCTTGGTCAATGCCGGGCTGTGGCGCCATCAAGCGCGCGATGGTCATCTGATCGACGTGGAGATCATCGCGCACGATTTGGATTTCGGCGGCAAGGCCGCGCGCCTGGTGCTGGCGATCGACGTCACCGAGAAATTGCGCGCAAGCGCCGCCGTGCGCGATCGCGAGGCGCAACTGCGTCAGATTCTGTCCGACGCGCTCGACGCCTTGTTCGTGGTCGATGCCGATGGCCTGATCGGTTTCGCCAATTCCGCCGCCGGCTATCTGACCGGCAAGGATCCCGAGTCCCTGGTGCAAACACCGTTTCCCTGGCCGGATCTTTTGGAAGTGCGACGCGGCGAGATCGATTTCATCGGCGCCGACAATACGCGTCACGCGGCCGAGTCGCGCACCAGCCGCACGCATTGGGAAGGCACCGACGCCGCCCTGGTCGCGCTGCGCGACGTCACCGATCAACGCCGCGCCGATGAACGCCTGCGCCTGCTGCAACGCGCGATCGATTCCAGTTCGGTCGGCGTGCTGATCGCCGACGCGCGCAAGCCCGACAATCCCGCGATCTTCATCAACCCCGCGTTCGAACGCATCACCGGCTATTCCACCGCCGACGTGCTCGGGCGCAATTGCCGTTTCCTGCAGGGGCCCGAGCGCCAGCAGGCCGAACTCGACGTGGTGCGCGAATCACTGCGCAACGAAACCGGCTGCGAGGTCGTGCTGCGCAACTATCGCAAGGACGGCACGCTGTTCTGGAACAACCTCACCATCGCGCCCGTGCGTAACAGCGCCGGCGAGGTCACGCACTACGTCTCGGTGATCAACGACATCACCGAGCGCCGGCGCATCGAGGGCGAGCTGGCCTATCTGGCCACGCACGACTCGGTCACCGGCCTGCCGCGCTATCTCGCGATCGAGGACTCCACGCGCGCCGCCATCGAAGAGGCGCAGCGCAAGGACGGTCGCGTGCTGATGATCTATGTCGACCTCGATCGCTTCCACGCGGTCAACGAAAGCCTGGGCTATTCCGTGGGCGATCAGGCCCTGCGCGTGGTCGCCGATCGCCTGCGCGTGCTGATCGGCGCCAGCGGCAAGGTCGCGCGCATCGGTGGCGACGAATTCGTGCTGGTCTACAACGACGTCGAGCGCGAGTTCGATCCGAGTTTTCTCGCCGAGCACATTCGCACCTCGATCGAACATCCCATCGACGTGCAGCCCTACACCGTGTACCTGACATGCTCGGTCGGCGTCAGCGCTTATCCCGACACGGCCGCGAGCGCGGTGGAATTGCTGCAGCAATCGGAAGCGGCCCTGGTGCGCGCCAAGCGCAGCGGTCGCAACGCCGTGCATCATTTCAACCTCGATCAATCGCAAGAGCTCGCCGATCGCTTGTCGCTCGGCGGGCGGCTGCGCGACGCCACGCGCAAGAACGAGCTGGTGCTGCACTACCAGCCTCAGGTCAGTTCGCAGAATGGCCAAGTCGTGGGCCTCGAGGCCCTGGTGCGCTGGCAGAGTCCGGAGTTTGGTTTCCTGCCGCCGGGCCGCTTCATTCGCGTGGCCGAGGAACTAGGCCTGATCATCGAACTCGGCCAATGGGTGCTCGAGCGCGCCTGCCGTCAAGCCAAGACCTGGCTCGATCAGGGCCTGGGCGAGTTCACCATGGCGGTCAATGTTTCGGCGCTGCAACTGCATCGACCGAGCTTCGTCGAGGAAGTGGCCGCGGTGCTGGCGCAAACCGGCCTGCCCGCGCACGTGCTCGAGCTGGAACTGACCGAAAGTTCGATCATGGAAAACGTCGACCGCATGGTCGAGACCATGCACGCGCTCAAGCGCCTGGGCATTCGCCTGGCGCTGGATGATTTTGGTATTGGCTATTCGAGTTTGAATTACTTGAAGCGTTTTCCCATCGACAAGCTCAAGATCGATCAGAGCTTCGTGCGCGATATCGCCTCGGATTCCGGCGACGCCGGCATCGCCCGCGCGATCATCGCCATGGGCCATCAATTGGGCATGGCGGTGATGGCCGAAGGCGTGGAGACCGCGGCGCAGGCTGGCTATCTGCGCCGCAACCATTGCGACCAGTTCCAGGGTTTGTTCTTTTCCGCGGCCGTGCCGTCGGATCAGACCCAGGCCCTGCTGCGCCGGCGTTATCTGGCGGAGGATAGCTTCGTGTCCCAAGGATCGGCACGCACGCTGCTGTTGCTCGACGACGAGGAAAACATCCTGCGCGCGCTCACGCGCCTGCTGCGTCGCGACGGCTATCAGATCCTCACCGCCAGTAGCGCGGCCGAGGCGTTCGATCTTCTCGGCCGGCACGTGGTGCAGGTCGTGGTCAGCGATCAGCGCATGCCTGACATCTCGGGCACGGATTTTCTGTCGCAGGTGCGCACGCTCTATCCCGACACCGTGCGCCTGGTCCTGAGCGGCTACACCGATCTGCGCGCCGTCACCGACGCGATCAATCGCGGCTCGATCTACAAGTTCCTGACCAAGCCTTGGGACGACGAGGATCTGCGCCGCGAAATCCGCGAAGCCTTCCGCACGCACGCCGAGCGCACGCAGCACGCGGAAATGCAGTAGGCGCGCGGGAAGGCGACAGGCGCGTCGACGCGCGGCAAGCACGCGGAAGCGCGGTCAACGCGCGGAAGCTCACCATGCAAATCAAAACGCGATGAGCGCGTCGATCGTGCGCGCTTGAGCGTGCGCGTCATGCGCGCGCCGCGACGAAGGGCGCGTCGCGCCTTCGTCGCGCGATCGCTCAGCGCGCCAAGTTCAGCGCCGGCACGGGGATCTGTTCGGCCGGCGCGCCCTGACCCGGACGCGGCTGGCGCAAGGGCAGCACGATGCGGAAGGTTGTGCCCAGGCCCGGCTTGCTGTCGACCTCGATGCGGCCGTTGTGCTTGCTGATGATTGAATACGACAGCGACAGCCCCAGGCCCGTCCCCTGGCCGACGGGCTTGGTGGTGAAGAAGGGGTCGAAGATGCGCGCCAGGATCTTGGGATCGATGCCCTGGCCGTTGTCGCTGATGGAGACCCAGGCCTCGCGCTCGGTCGCGCCCGTGCGGATCTTGATCACGCCGCGCTCGGGAATGGCCTGCGCGGCATTGACCAGCAAGTTCAGGAACACCTGATTGACCTGCGATACCAGGCATTCCACCGGCGGCATGGCGCCGAATTCCTTGTCGACCTCGGCCTTGTACTTGAGTTCGTTCCAGACGATGTTGAGCGTGCTCTCGAGACCACGGTGCAGATCGACGATTTCCCACTCGTCGCCGCGACCGCCGTGCGAGAAGTCCTTGAGATCTTGCACGATCTTGCGCACGCGCTCGATGCCCTCGCGCGATTCGGCGACGAGATTGGGCAGGTCCTGCGACAGGTAATCGATTTCCAGGCGCTTGCGGGTTTCGTCGATCTCGCGGCGCGCGGTCTCGTCGAGGTGCGCGTCGCGCAGCGCGTTCTCCTGTGCCGAGAGCATGGCGAACAGGGCGCGCGTGTAGTCCTGCAGCGTGCCCAGATTGGAGTGCACGTAGCCGATGGGGTTGTTGATCTCGTGCGCCACGCCGGCGGCGAGCTGACCGATCGAGGCCATCTTCTCCGACTGCAGCAACTGATCCTGGGCGCTTCGCAGACGCGAGTAGGCGAGTTGCAGCTCGACGTTGCGGTTGTGCAGTTCTTCCTCGCGCGCCTTTTCGGCGCTGATGTCGTGCAGCACCACGGTGAAGTACGAGGGCTCGTTCATGCCGACCGAGGATTCGTGCCGCTGCACCACTTGCACCACGGGCACTTCGGCGCCGTCGATGGTGTGCAGGGTCACCTCGCCGCGCCACACGCCGTCGCTTTCGGCGATCGCCAGCGCGGCGTGGTCGAGCAGGTCGCCGATGTTGGCCGTGGCTTCCTCGGGCGTGTCGCCGATCAGGCGGCGCGCGGCGTCGTTGGCATAGGCCACGGCGCCGTCGGCTTCGATGATCAAGGTGGCGTCGGTGCTGGCGTCGATCATGCTCTCGAAGCGCACGCGCAGCCGCTCGCTGTCTTTCTTGGCGGTGACGTTGTCGAGCACCAGCAGGGCGCCGCCTTCGGGCATGGCATGGCAACGGATCGACAGATACAGCCGTTGCGAGCCGACGCGGATCACGCCCTCGGCGATCTGCGACACGCCGGCGATGACGTGACCGAGATCGCGCAGCAAGGCGTCGCGATCGGCGGTCGTGGCATCGAGCCAGCGCGTGACCAGTTCGACGTAGGAGCGTTCCATCCAATCGCCTTCGGACTTGCCGTTGATGGCGAGGAACTTGCGCCACGCGCGATTGGCCTTCACCACGCGACCTTCGCGGTCGAGCGTGGCGATCATCAGATCGAGCACGTCCAGGGCCGAGTCGTGGTTGGCGGTCGCCGGGTTCGAGGGCGCCGTCGGCAGGGAATTGAGCAGCATGACTAAGGGCTCCGGATCACGCTAGGCACAGCATTCTTCCAAATCGCACGGAAGGCAAGTGCTCGGTGTCGTTGCCGGCGCCCGCGCCGGCCTTCGGCGCGGGAGATGGCCCGCGCGCGCGACAGCTCTTCCAGGGGATTTCGCGCGATCGATCGCGGTGATCTTGCGCTTCGCGCGAGTCGCCGCAGGGCGTTTCGCATGTCAGGAATTCTCTGAGTCGTCGCGCTGAGAGAGGGCATTGGCGCACCACACTTACTCGATAACGAAGTCGTGTGTTGCAGGGGATATGCCATGAACGAGTCGAGCAAGAATTTTGGCGCCATCAAGTTGGCGTTGATCGGTGTGTTGATGCTGGGCCTGGGCGCGTGTTCGACGACCTCGGGTCTGTTGCGCAGCCCGCCGGAGTGGACGGCGCAATTGCGCTCGACGCAAACCCTGTGCACGGTCGCCGCCGAGGAGGCGCGCGCCAAGGCGGTCAAGGCCGGTATTTCGCCGGATCGCATGCAGTGGCTGTATGGCAAGAAGCCTTTCGAGCAGGTCGGTCATGTGAGTCTGGTGATCGATGGTTGGATCGTGGTCGACAACGGCGGCCTGGGCCGCAATGTGTGGGGCGACACGATCTGTGCAGGCAATGTTTGTACCCTGGATGAGGCGCAACGCGGGCTGGAGGACAGTTTCCTGGAGTCGGCCAGTTTGGCGGTGCGTGATGAATATGGCCCGGTGGAATGGGCCGAGCGTGTCGCTTCGGCGAGCGGTCGCTAAGGTCCGATCCCCACTTTAGTGATTGGCTTGCGGTTGCGGGCCGGCATCGAGAGGTGCCGGCCTTTTATTTTTTTGGGTTTCGCCCTTTTGGATTTGGGTGAGCTTTGGTGTGTGGGTTTTCGCGTTCTCGCGTTCTGGCGCTCCCGCGCTCCCGCGCTCCTGCGCTCTCGCACTCTCGCACTCTCGCGCTCTCGCACTCTCGTGCTCTCGCGACTTTGCATTCGAGGTTGGGTTCTCGCTTGGCGGTGAGAAGCGGGACTGGGGGTCCCCACCTAGCGGTGGGGAACCCGTGGGGTGGTTGAGTGGGTGGTGGTGACGTTGTCGCTTGGCTCGGGGTGCCGCCCCTTGTCGGTGGGCGAGGGATTCAGCACATCCGTGTGCTGAACCCTCGCGGCGCACATCCCTGTGCGCTTGCCACCGACAAGGGGCGGCACCCCGAGCCGTCGAAACGTCACTGGTGTTCGGTGGGTTAGAAGAAAAAGAAGAAAAGCGCGGCTTCGCGCGCGGCGCGGCGCGCGAAGCAAGAGTCATTTCTTTTTTTGGCGTTGAGGGTGTCGTTGGGTTTTGGGGACGACTGGGTTCGCGCTTGCGTTGTTGAATCGTGTTGACGCGCTGCGTTTGACGCGCGCTGTCGCGCGCTGGGGCTTGGGCTCGCTGGATTCAAATCTGCGCCGGCGAGTGCCTTCCGGGCGGCGGGGGAGGAGAACCCACGCGGCTACTCGCCGGCGCCACCGCGCGGTTGAAGCCTGCGATCAGGCCGACAGGTAGGCGTAGAACACTTCCAGGGCGGCGATGCCGGCGCGCGTGGCGGCGTGCAGGGCGGCGGACGAGGTCATCAATTCATCGGCGCGCGCGAATTGCGACATGGCTTGGCTTTGTTCTTCGCCGATGAAGCGCCAGTAACGCGAGGCTTTGTCCCAGATCTCGGGGTGGGCCTGGCGGAAGGGCTCGACCAGGCTGGCGCCCGATAATTCGAGATCAAGCAAAGCGCAACGCATGCCGATATGAGCATTGGGGCCGGAGGGGCCGGGCCAGTGCCAGTCGGTGGGCGAGCCGACGCGGTGGCCTAGGCGTTCGAGGTCTTGCTCGAGCAGGTCGGCGCGCGAGACGAAGGGCTCGAAGCTGGCGCCTTCGCGCGGCGCGTGTTCTTGCATGGCGTGTTCGATGCGCCGATAGGCCAGCAACAGTCGCATCGCGGCCTGGGCGTATTCGGCGGCGCCGACATCGGGCGCGCCGAGGCGTTGCAGCATCGGTTGTCGCAGGGCGCGCGCGCGAGCACCGGCAAAGCCGAAACGCATCAGCTCGCTACTGGCGACCAGGCGTTCCTTCAGTACCGCTGCCATCGAAACCCTCCACGAAGCATGTGACTTCGTATAAAGGGTGTGGCTATTGTGATCGAACTCTCATTATCGAGTGTCGACGAACGTCATCACGCCGAGCCGAGCGCTCTTTGAATCGCGTGTCGGTCCGGGGTTCCCGTGGCGTCGTAGCCGAAGGGCGAGCCGATGCGGCCCAGTCGGGTGAGGGCGTGTTGCGTGCTGCGTTGGTTGGCGGCGATCAGCGCGCCATTGCGGCGATTGAGATCGAGTAACGCGGTGACGCGCGCGCGCAGCGTCGGCGTCATTCCCGTGGCGCCGTCGAGGGCGCGCGTCAGGGCTTCGACACGACCCAGCGCCTGCAATTTGACTGGCGTGTTGCGCGCCAGTGCTTCGACATCGCGCGCGCGCAGGGCAACGTGTTCGTCCTGCAGCGCCTGCGCGAGTTCATGCAGGCCTTGATCGAGCTCGGTGCTCATTTGATCAGCTCGGAATCCATCTTCAACAGATTCTGCGCGATGCGGCGCGCGTCGATGCGGAAGCTGCCATCGGAGATGGCTTGCTTGACCGCTTCCACGCGCGAGGAATCCACCGGCGGTGCTTCGGTCAGCGCCTTGGCCATGGCGCGCAGGTCGCCGGCCGTGTCGGTGAGGCTCACGCGATCGACCTGACTGGTCGCGGTGGTCTCGCTGGCGCCATTGGTTTCGCGCGCTTTCTGGCCGCGGCTGGTAGTGATCTCGACCACCGACTGCGCCGTCCGGGTGCCGCTCAGACCATCGATCTTGTTGCTCATGTGCCTGTCCTCGGAACTGCTGTGTCGGATTATCGGCGTGAGTTTTCGGAACTTTAGGCGTCGCGATTACGTCGCCGCATCGAAGTTGTTTTACAAAATCACGTCCACGCGGCCGGCTTCGACGACCACGCCCTGGACGATGCGTTGCGAGCTCAAGTTCTTGACTGCAATACGATCTCCGGCCGCGCCATCGCCCAGGGCCTGGCCCACGGCGCGCACGGAAAGACCACCGGCCGTGGCCGTCAGGGTCACGGTATCGCCCCGACGAATGGCAGCCGGGGCCTTGATCACGCTAGCGGTCAGCACGGTGCCGGACATCAGCATGCGCGTGGCCGCGAGGCCTTCGACCGTGGCTGGCGCGGCGATGCCTTGCGCGGTCTGTGGCGTGAGTTCGCGTTCTTCCCAGGCGATGGCGTTGGCGTCGATGCGCTCGCCCGGCGCGAGATTGCGCGTGAGCACCGCGAGCGTGGCGAAGCGGCGCACGCGCACGGGCACATAGATACGCCAGCCCGCGGCGTCATCGCAGCTCGTTTCCACGCTGGTGTCGTTCTGCACGCGCGCGCTCAGATCGCGCGCGCACGCGGGCAGACGCAGGCGCTCGTCGAGCGTGACTTCCACTTCCACGCGTTGGCCCGGTCGCGCGCGCGCGTCGAGCGCGGCCTTGGCCGCGGCGCGAATGCGCTCGGGCGCTTCCCAATCGCCATCGGTGGCGGCGGGGCCGGCCAGGGCGGATGCGAGCAGCAAGGGCAGGGCGGTGAGCATGGGGTTCTCCAGTGACGCACCGCTACAGGCAAGCGTCGTGCCGCGCGACCAAAGGCGCCCGCGCGGCACAGACCTTGCCTGATCGATGCCGTGCACGCACTCGCACGAGGCGAGAAGCCATGACCTTGCGACTGGACAATCTATTGGGACTGAGCGCGCAGACTTTGCCGCTGCGCGCCAAGCGCCTGGAAGTACTCGCCGCGAACATCGCCAATGCCGACACGCCGAATTACAAGGCGCGTGACATCGATTTCGCGCAAGTGCTCGATCAGGCCACGGGTGACGGCGGCAATTTGCCGCTGAACACCAGCGCCAATGCTCATATCGGCGGCGCCGGCGGCAACTTTAGTGGCGCGTCGGCGGGCGAGGTCTATCGCGTGCCGATGCAGCCCTCGCTCGATGGCAACACGGTCGATCCCCAGGTCGAACAAGCGGCGTTCGCCGAGGCCTCGGTGCAATACAACGCCAGCCTGACCTTTCTCGACGCGCGCATTCGCGGCTTGCTCAGCGCGATCAAGGGTGAATGATCATGTCGAGCTTCAAGATCTTCGATATCGCCGGTTCCGCGCTCGCCGCGCAATCGGTGCGCTTGAACACGGTGGCGAGCAACTTGGCCAACGCCGACTCCGTCGCGTCCACGCCCGAAGCGGTGTATCGCGCGCGCATGCCGGTGTTCGAGGCCGTGCCCGACGCCAAGGATTCCGCCGTCGCCTCGGTGCGCGTCGATGGCGTGGTGCAAAGCCAAGAGGAACCGCTCGCGCGCTATCAGCCCGGACATCCGCAGGCCAACGCGCAAGGCTATGTCTTCGCGCCCAACGTCGATCCGGTCACGCAAATGGTCGACATGATTTCGGCCGCCCGTTCCTACCAAAGCAGCGTCGAGGTGATGAACACCGCCAAGGACCTGATGCTGCGCACGATCAACCTGGGCCGATAGGAGGCCCGCACGCATGAGCACGACTCCCGTCGATGTGTACTCGCAACTGGGCCTGACCCGGCCCGCGCAAGAGAATCGCCGCACCGAACTCGGTCAGGCCGATTTCCTGACCCTGATGACGGCGCAGCTGAAGAATCAGGACCCGATGAAGCCACTGGGAAGCCAGGAGTTTCTCGGCCAGCTCGCGCAGTTCTCCACCGTGTCGGGCATCGAGAAGATGCAGCAGACCATGGTGGGCCTGGCCAATGTGATCGGCGGCGATCAGCTGCTGACCTCCGCCAGCCTGATCGACAAGATGGCGCTGGTGGAAAGCGACAGCTTCAAGCTCGATCAAGTCGGTGGCATGAACGGCGCGGTCGACGTGCCGCAGTCGGGTCGGGTCGACATTGAGATCCAAGACACCCGGGGCAAGGTGATCAAGCGCATCGAATTGCAGAATCAGATCGTCGGCACCAACGATTTCAAGTGGGACGGCACCGATGAAAACGGCGTGCGCGCGCCGGAGGGCACCTACAAGATCGTCGCCAAGCAAGGCACGTCGACGTTGACCACCGCGATCAACGCCCGCGTGCAAAGTATTTCGGTCTCCGCGCAGGGACCGGTCTTGAACTTGAACGGCATCGGCCCCGTTCCATTGAGCCAGATCATCCAGATCGGTCGTCCGGCCTGAACCTCAACGCACGGAGAAACCCATGACTTTTCGCATTGCTTTGAGCGGCCTGCATGCCGCTTCGACCGAACTCAACGTCACGGCGAACAACATCGCCAACGTCAACACCATCGGCTTCAAGAAGTCGCGCGCGGAATTTGGCGATCTGTTCGCCAATTCGCTGCGCGCCACGGCCGCCAACCAGGTTGGCTCCGGCGTGAAGACGCAGCGCGTGGCGCAGCAGTTCGCGCAGGGCTCGATCGACTTCACCGACAACGCCCTGGACATGGCGATCTCGGGCGAGGGCTTTTTCACGCTGTCGAACAATGGCGTGACGCAGTATTCGCGCGCCGGCGCCTTCAGCGTCGATCGCAATGGCTACGTGGTCAACTCGCAAGGCGCGCGCCTGCAGTCGTATCCGCCGATCACCGGCGGTGGTTTCAATACCGGCACGCTCGCCGATCTGCAGCTCACCACCACCGATAGCCCGCCGCTGGCCACGAGCAAGATCGAAGTCGGCAACAATCTGCCGGCCAATGAGAAAGTACCAACGGTGGCGACCTTCGATCCGACCGTCGCCAACAGCTACAGCCGCACGACCTCGCTGCAGATTTACGATTCGCAAGGCATCCCGCACTCGGCCTCGCTGTACTACGTCAAGACCGCGAATCCGAACGAGTGGCAGCTGCACACCGTGGTCGACGGCACGGAAGTGGGCACGGCGCAGACGCTGACCTTCGACGCCAATGGCGCGCTGACTTCGCCCGCGGGTGGTCAGATCGCGCTGAGCGCGATCACGTTCCCGCCGCCCAATGGCGCCGCGCCGCTCAATGTCACGCTGGATATCGCCAAGACCACGCAGTACGGCAATACCTGGAACGTCAATCAGCTGCGTCAGGATGGTTACACCACGGGACGACTGGCCGGCATCGCCGTCGATGACGAAGGCGTGGTGCAAGCGCGCTACACCAACGGTCAATCGACGCCGCTGGGTCAGGTCGTGCTGAGCAACTTCCCCAATGCGCAGGGCTTGTCGCAGATCGGTGATACGAACTGGGTCGAGACCTATGTCTCCGGTCAGCCGATTCGCGGTTCGGCCGGCACGTCGAGCTTCGGCGATATTCAAGCCGGCGCGCTCGAAGCGTCCAACGTCGACATGACCGAGCAGCTGGTGACCATGATCACCGCGCAACGCAATTTCCAGGCGAACGCGCAAATGATCACCACCGCCGATCAGATCACGCAGACCGTGATCAATATCCGCTGATGACCCGCTGACGCGGGCGCGTGAGCGTCCGCGTCCCACTCACACCGACACGAGATCACGACATGGACCGCGCACTATATCTGGCCATGACCGGCGCCCAGGCCACGCTTGCCGGGCAACGCGTGGTCTCGCACAACATCGCCAATGCCACGACGCCGGGTTTCCGCGCCGATCTGCAAGCCACGCAGAGTTTCGTGATTCCCGGCGACGGCTTGCAGTCGCGCGTCGCCAGCGAAGTGCTGCCGACCTCGTTCGATGCCTCGGCCGGTTCGATCGAGACCACGGGCAACCCGCTCGATGTCGCGGTCAAGACCAATGGCTGGATCGCGGTGCAGGCGCCCGATGGTTCGACGGCGTACACGCGCGCGGGTTCGTTGCGCGTCAATCAACTCGGTCAGCTCACCACCGCTGGCGGTTCGCCGGTGATGGGCGAGGGCGGACCGATCGCGATTCCGCCGCACGATCGCCTGAGCATCGGCGCCGACGGCACCATCACCATCGTGCCGCAAGGTCAGAGCGCGTCGACGCTGGCCGTGGTCGGTCGCGTGCAAGTGGCCGACATCGCGCAGCAGGATCTCACGCGCGGCGGCGATGGGCTTTTTCACGTCAAGGCCGGTGCGGCGGTGACGCCCGCCGCGGGCAACACCCTGGCGGTGGGCGCGCTGGAATCGAGCAACGTCAACCTGCCCGAGCAGTTGTCGAACATGATCAGCCTGGCGCGTCAGTTCGAACTGCAGGTCAAGGTGATGAAGACCACCGAGGACAACGAGCGCGCGGCATCAACCTTGCTACGCATGGGTTAAGTATTTTTTCTTGGCGCCGATAACGCGCCGCGGAGAGCGTCATGGAACAATCCCTGTGGATCGCCAAGACCGGCCTGGAAGCGCAGCAAACGCGCATGGCCGTGGTGTCGAACAACCTCGCCAACGTCAACACCACCTCGTTCAAGAAAGGCCGCGTGGCCTTCGAGGATCTGCTGTATCAGCAAGTGCGCCAACCCGGCGCGCAGAGCACGCAGCAGACGCAGTTGCCGACGGGCCTGGCCACCGGCACCGGCGTGCGCGTGGTCGCCACCGACAAAGCCTTCATTCAAGGCAATCTGGTGCAGACTGGCAATGCGCTCGATCTCGCGGTCGATGGTCGCGGCTTCTTTCAGATTCAGATGCCCGATGGCACCAGCGCGTATACGCGCGACGGGACTTTCCAAGTCGACTCGCAGGGCCAACTCGTCACCGCCGAAGGCTATGTGGTGCAACCGGGCATCACCATTCCCGGCAACGCGCAGAGCATCACCATCGGCACCGATGGCACGGTCTCGGCGCAACTCGCCGGCGAAGCCGCGCCGACGCAGGTCGGCACCATCCAGCTCACCGATTTCGTCAATCCGCCGGGGCTTCAACCCAAGGGCGACAATTTGTATTTGGAAACCGCCGCGAGCGGTCCCGCGCAGACGGGCACCGCAGGTTTGAATGGGCTGGGCGTGATGCGTCAGGGCTCGCTGGAAAGTTCCAACGTCAACGTGGTCGAGGAACTGGTCAACATGATCGAGACGCAGCGCGCGTACGAGATCAATGCCAAGGCCATCTCCACCACCGACAACATGCTGCAGTTCCTCAACCAGGCCGTCTGAGGTGGTCATGCGTCGCATCGTCATCGTGATCCTTGGTCTGCTGCTCGGCGCTTGCGCCAGCGCGGGCCCGCGCGACCATCAGGCCGACGCCGAATGGGCCGCCACGCCGCCGGCGCCGCCCGCGCCACCGCCGGCCACGCCGGGCGCGATCTATCAAGCGGGCTACGAAATGTCCTTGTTTCAGGATCAGAAGGCGCGCAACGTCGGCGACATTCTGACCGTGGTCCTGGTCGAGCGCACCAATGCGCGCTCGAGCGCCAGCACCTCGACCAAGAAAGACAGCTCCACCGCCATCGCCGCGCCGACCATTCTCGGTCAAGGCGTGACGCTCAATGGCAAGAACCTGCTCGAAGCCGATCTGTCCGGCGCGCGCGAGTTCAAAGGCGAGGGCGATTCGGCCCAGAGCAATCGCCTCGAAGGCAATGTCACCGTCACCGTCGCCGCGCGCCTGGCCAATGGCAATCTGCTGATTCGCGGCGAGAAGCGCATCGCGCTCAATCGCGGCGAGGAGTACGTGCGCATTCAAGGCATCGTGCGTCCGGCCGATATCGGTCCTGATAACTCCATCTCGTCGAGCCGCGTGGCCGACGCGCGCATCATTTATTCGGGGCGGGGCGAGCTGGCTCAGAGCAATGCTCAGGGCTGGCTCGCCCGATTTTTCGACTCCGTGATCCATCCGTTCTGAGGCCACGCCCATGAATCACGCGACGCGCTTGATCCTGGTCCTGCTTGCGCTGATCGTCGGCGCCAGCGCGCGCGCCGAGCGCGTGAAGGATCTCGCTTCCATCGCCGGTGTGCGCGGCAATCCGCTGATCGGCTACGGCCTGGTCGTGGGTCTGGACGGCACCGGCGATCAAACCTCGCAGGCGCCGTTCACCGTGCAGAGCTTGAAGACCATGCTCTCGCAACTGGGCGTGACCGTGCCGCCGGGCGTCAATCCGCAGTTGAAGAACGTCGCCGCCGTGGCCGTGCACGCCGAGCTGCCGGCATTTTCCAAGCCTGGTCAGGCGATCGACATCACCGTGTCGTCGATCGGCAATGCCGGCTCGCTGCGCGGTGGCAGTCTGTTGATGACGCCGCTGCGCGGTTCCGATGGTCAGGTTTATGCGATCGCGCAGGGCAATGTCGTGGTCGGCGGTTTTGGCGTGTCGGGCAAGGACGGTTCGCGCGTGTCGGTGAACGTGCCGAGCGCGGGCCGCATTCCCAATGGCGCGCTGGTCGAACGCGCGGTCGATACCGGTTTCGACTCGCTGCCCGAAGTCACGTTGAATTTACACGAGGCCGATTTCACCACGGCCGAGCGTCTGGTCACCGTGGTCAACGAGGAGTTCGGTCCCGAGACCGCCACGCCCATCGATGCCGTGTCGATCAGCGTCAAGGCGCCGATGGACATCGGCGCGCGCATCGCCTTCATGTCCAAGATCGAGAATCTGGACGTGTCGCCGGGCGAGGCCGCGGCCAAGGTCGTGGTCAATTCGCGCACGGGCACCGTGGTGATTGGTTCGCACGTGCGCGTGCTGCCGGCGGCGGTCGCGCACGGGTCGCTCACGGTGACGATCACCGAGGGCGCCAACATCTCCCAGCCCGCGCCGTTTAGCAATGGCGAGACCGTGGCCGTGCCCGAGTCCAACGTCAACGTGCAAGAATCGGGCACGCGCATGTTCGTGTTCGAAGGCGGCGTGTCGCTCGACGAGATCGTGCGCGCGGTCAATCAAGTCGGCGCCGCGCCGGGCGACATCGTCGCCATCCTGGAAGCGCTCAAGCAAGCCGGCGCGCTGCGCGCCGAGCTCGAGGTGATCTGAGATGTTCGCGCCGCGACCGCTAGCGCAAACCGCGCCCGACCTCGATCAGCTCAAGCTGCAAGCCGCGCAGCGTGATCCGCGCGCGGTCGAAGCGGTGGGTCGCGAGTTCGAGAATCTGTTCGGCGAGATGATGGTCGGCGCCATGCGTCAGGCCTCACTCGGCGATTCGATGTTTCCTGGCGATGCCGCGATGTATCGCGAGATGTACGACAAGCAGATCGTCAAGGGCCTCACCGCCAATGGCGGTCTGGGCATTGCCGACATGCTGGTGGGGCAATTGCGTCAACAAGGCCTCGCGCCCGGCGCCGACGACGGCGACGCGACGATGCCCACGAGTTTGCGTCTGCCGCCAACGATGGCCAATGCCGCCGCGGCCGCGCCGCCGGCGATGAAGCTCGCGCCGGCCAGTGGCCTTTCGCAGTATCAAGCGACGACGGCGCTGTCGGCCTCGAGCGCGATGGCCGCGCCCAATCCCTTCGCCGGCGCGTCGTATCTGGATGCCACGCCGAGTCTGTCGCCGAGTCTGCCCGCGTTGCCGGCCATGCCGGTGGCCGAGTGCAAGCTGCCGACGGACACGGCGCTTTCCGCCACCGCGTCCGCGACCGCGATCACGGTCGATCCCGCGACGCTCAGCGATGAGCGTCAAGCCTTCGTGGCCAAAGTCTGGCCGCACGCCGAACGCGCCGCGCGCGCGCTGGGCGTGCCGACCGAAATCGTGTTCGCGCAGGCCGCGCTGGAAACCGGTTGGGGCAAGAGCAAGCTCGCGCGCGACAGCAACAACATTTTCGGCATCAAGGCCACGGGCGGCTGGAATGGCGCGCGCGTCGATCTGCCCACGCACGAAGTGCTCGGCGGTCAGAACGTGCGCGTCGCGCAATCCTTCCGCGGTTACGACGACGTGGCGAGCAGCTTCGACGACTACGTGAATCTGCTCAAGAACAGTCCGCGCTACGCCAATGCCTTGGCCACGGGCGGCGACGCGAAGGCCTTCGCGCAAGGCTTGCAGCGCGCGGGTTATGCCACGGATCCGGCCTACGCCGACAAGCTCATGGCCATCGCCAACGGTCCGACCTTGCGTCAGGCCCTGGCCGCGGTCACGCAACCGGCCGCGATCCCGGCCGCCACGGTCGCCAAGGTGTAAGCCATGCCTGACTTGCTCGCCACCGGTGGTAGTGCCCTGCTGGCGTTTCAACGTCAGCTCGCCACGACTTCGCACAACATCGCCAATGCCAATACCGAGGGCTATTCGCGTCAGCGCGTGAACTTCAGTCCGCGCTACGGGCAGTACTACGGCTTCGGTTATGTCGGTGGTGGCGTGCAAGCGATCGGTGTCGATCGCACGGTCGATCAGTTCTTGGGGAATCGCTTGGTCGATTCGGCGTCGCAAGTCGGTCGCTTGAATCCGCTGGCGAACTTCACCTCGCGCCTCGATCGCGTGTTCTCAGACACCGCCACGGGGTTGGGCGGCACCATCGATGGGTTCTTCTCCTCGATCGAAGGCGTGGCGTCGACGCCATCCTCGGGCGCGGCGCGGCAGGAGATGCTGGCGCGCGGCAATATTCTCGCAGGGCGTTTTCAATCACTGGCGCGCCAGATCGAATCGCAAGGCGACGAACTGCGCACGCGCATCAGCGGCACGGTCACCGCCATCAATGACGATGCCGACGCGCTGGCCAAGCTCAATGAACAAATCGCGATGCAGCAGGCCGCGACCGGTCAGCCGCCGAACGATCTGCTCGATCAGCGCGATGTCGTGCTGCGCCGGCTCGCCGGCCACATTGGCGTGAGCACGCTGGCGCAGCCCGATGGCACGCTCAATGTCTTCACCGCCAATGGTCAGGCCCTGGTGCTCAACACCACCAGCATGCATCTGTCCTTGGCCAACGATGCTTATGATCCTTCGCGCCTGACCTTGGCGCTGGACACGCCTTCGGGCAAGACGCCGTTGTCGGAGATCGACGTCGGCGGCGAACTCGGGGGCCTGCTCGACTATCGACGCGACGTGCTCGATCCGGCCGCGGCCAACCTCGGTCGCCTGGCGATTTCGCTCGCGCGCGGCGTCAACACGCAGCATCGCTTGGGCATGGATGCTACTGGCGCGATGGGTGGCGACTTCTTCACCGAGGCCGCGCCCGTGGTGCGTTCGGCCAATGGCAATACCGGCACGGGCACGGTGGGCGCGACCATCGCCAATCCGTCGCAATTGACCGGCACCAATTACGAACTGCGCTACAACGGTGGCGTGTGGACGGCCTTCGATCACGGCACTGGCGCGGCATTGACGATGACTGGCGCCGGCACGGTCGCCAGTCCTTTCGTCATCGATGGCGTGGAGTTCGTGGTCGGCGGCACGCCGGCCAATGGCGACAGCTTTCTCGTCGAGCCGCTGGCGCTCGCGGCCTCGAGTTTGAACGTGGCGATCACCAATCCCGATCGCATCGCGTCGGCCGATCCGCTGCGCGGCGCCGCGCTGGTGTCGAACCTCGGCGATGGCTCGATCGGTCGCGTCACCGTCACCAACCCGGCCGACCCGAATCTGTTCACGCCGGTGAGCATTCAATTCACCAGCGCCACGACCTACAGCATCAACGGCTCGGGTTCGTTTCCGTACACGCCGGGCGGACCGATCACGGTCAACGGCTGGTCGATGGCGATTCAAGGTAGTCCGCTGACGGGCGATACCTTCACCATCGGTCCGCGCGGCGCGGCGTCGAGCGACAACGGCAACGCCCGCGATCTCGCGGCGTTGGCGCGCGCGAACTTGGTCGGCGGCACGTCGACGATCTCGGCGGGCAATGCCGCCCTGGTCGGTTCGATCGGCGGCACCGCGCGCAGCGTCGCGCTGTCGCTGGACGCCGAGACCGCGGTCGACACGCAATTGCAGGCGCAACGCGAAAGCACGTCGGGCGTGAATCTCGACGAGGAGGCGGCGAACATGATGAAGTTCCAGCAGTCCTACAGCGCCGCCGCGCAAATCATCGCCGTGGCCGACACCATCTTTCAGACCTTGCTTGGCGCGGTGCGGCGATGACCATTCGCATCAGCACCGCGATGATGTACGGCCAAGGCCTGGCCGGCATTCTCAATCGCCAGAGCGAACTGGCGCGCGTGCAGCAGCAGCTGACCACGGGCAAGAAATTCTCGCAGGCCGCCGACGATCCCGCCGGCGCCGAAGCCGCGGCCACGCTCGATTCGGCCAAGGCGCAGATCGAGCGCTTCGGCAAGAATGGCGAGGCGTTGCGGCATCGCTTGAATCTCGAGGACGGCACGCTCGGCAGCGTCAGTGATCAATTGGCGCGCATTCGCGAACTGGTGATCCAAGCCAATACATCGGCGCAGACCACGGATTCGCGTCAGGCCATCGTGGTCGAGTTGCGGCAATCGCTCGAACAGCTCGTCGCGCTGGGCAATCGCGATGACGGCACGGGTCGCTATTTGTTCGGCGGCACGCAGGATGCCACGCCGCCGTTCACGCTCTCGACCAGTGGCGTGACTTACGCGGGCGATCAGATTCAACGCAGCATCGATGTCTCGGCGGGCGTGGCAATCAAGGACGCTGACACCGGCGCCGCTGCCTTCCTGACCGTGCGCAATGGCAATGGCGTGTTCAGCACGCGCGCCAATGCCGCCAACACCGGCACCGGCACGCTCACCGGCACCACGCTCGTCGATCCGGCGCAGTGGGATGGCGGCACGTATCGCGTGGTGTTCAACGGCGGCAACTACGACGTGCTCGACGCCAGCAATGCGGTTGTCACGAGCGGCGCCTACGTCGCCGGCGCGGCGATCAACTTTCGCGGCATCAGCATCAGCGTGCAGGGCGCGCCGGCCACGGGCGACATCTTCAATGTCGCGCCCTCGTCGAACCAGGATCTGTTCACCACCATCCAGAACGCCATCGCCGCCGTGCAGGCGCCCACCTCGACGCCCCTGCAACGCACCGAACAACAGAACGCCTTCTTCGCCGTGCTCGAGGACTTGAGCCGCGGCGAAGCGCACATCTCCGACATGCGCGGCGCCGTCGGCTCGCGCCTGACCTCGCTCGATATCTCCGACACCGAACGCTCCGGCGCCCTGCTCGAAGCCAACACCGTCCTGTCCAACCTGCGCGACCTCGATTACGCCGAAGCCGCCAGTCGCATGCAATTGGCGCTGACGGCGCTCGAAGCGGCGCAGCAGGCGTATTCGCGGGTTAACTCGTTGTCGTTGTTCGATCGGTTGGGTTGATCAAGCAGCAAGCGTGTTCGCGCGGAAGAGGCGTTGATGTCTGGCGTCTTCGGCAAGGTAGCTTTGCATAGGGAAGCGACTCAATCGACGTAGTACCCAAGAGGGAACCAGATCCCTCGTCGCAGCATCATGCCCATGTTGGGCCGGACGTGGTTCGCTTCCAGATCATCATAGGCGACATCAATGATCACGCGACGCACTTTGAAGTGCTCGTTGGGAAGAACGTGCTTGTGCAGGATCGCGTGGGCATCGGCTTCGTCCCTTGCCGTGATGCCGCAGCCATAACCGAGGCCCAAGCCGGCAGGGACTTCGTCGAATTCAAATCAAAACACGCGCATTTCGTGGCTCGCGAGTTGATGGCATTGGCGAAGAAGAATCGCTTGGCAGTCGTGTAGTCAGGTCGGAGGACCGCGAGCTACATCGGCATGCGTGGCGACCGCTCAGCAACAGTCCCAGTTGTAGACCAACCGCGAGAAATCCGCTCGCGCCAGGTCTTCGGTGGCAATGAAGAAGTTGGCCACGCCGCAGTCGCCCCACATCAGGCCGTGGTCGTCGTCGGTATCCAGTTGCAGGAACAGTCGCAGGCGTGTTTCCTCGCCTCGCGGATCGGTCTGGGTGAAGTAGGGATAGCCGCCGAGCTTGTGACCCGCGCCGGACTCGAACAGCTTCGAGCCGAGAGTTGACTCGTCCACGCCGATGCGTGCCGCGTGCTGTTCAATGACTTCGAGCGGGTCGACACCGATGCGTTTGATGAACTGCGCATCGCCGATTGAGATCTCTTCCTCGCCGAGCGCGAAGCGCATGCGCGCGGGCTGCGAGGGCGTGTGTGGCATGTAGTCGGTGGGCGAGGGCACGACGCCCGTCAGGCGCGAAGCGTCTTCTTCGAGGGGCGCAGGCACGAAGAGCGCGCGGAAGCCCGTGGCCTTGGCGGGTCGGCGTTCGTCGTCGATCGGCGTGTCGTATTCGTTGCCGTGCGTGGCGTTGTCGGCGATGAACAACCGCAACATGCCTTCGCGCGGATAGCCCGGAATCGCTGGCACTTCGGCGAAGTTGATCTGGGCGAGGAAGACCAAGGGTTTGCCCTCCGCATCGCGGGGCAGTTCTTCGTCCGCTCGCCAATAGGGCGCGCCGCCGAGTTTGCTGACCAGCGCATCATCTTGCGTCATGCGCTCGAGCGTGATGCGCGCGACGGGGCGACCGGTCGCGGCGAGTTTTTCCATCAGCGGCGCGCGGATTTCGGCGAGCGCTTTTTCGAACGCGATGGCTTTGTCTTCTGGCTTCGCCTGGGGATCGTGCAAGACATCGGTGAGCGTGGTGGGTGATGGCGTCGCGGCTTTCAACGCTTCCGCCTGGGCCTCGGGCGTGCGCGCCGACAGATACGCCGCCGAGCGGTGCGCCAGCGACAGCCACACGATGTTGAGCAGCAGGCCAAGGTAGCGCGCCATTTCGGCGATGGCCGCGCCGAGCAGTTCCTCGGGGCTTCGGATCGGCGGCGGCGGATACGCGCCGATCGTCACCATTGCGTTGGTCAAGGGATAAATCATGAAGACGATGGCGAGAAAGCCCACCACCCACCAGCGCCGCGCGCGCTGGCGAAGCGTCGCGACCAGGATCAACGCGCCGATCGTGGCCACGGCCGCGCCGATGCCGATGCCGCCCTGGGCCTGGTCGATCGAGAAAAGGCCTCGCGTGTAGCCCATCCACGCGGTCATGGCGCCGAGCAGATAGGTCAGCACGATCAGGATCAACACGAACTGCGTGAACCAGATGACGATGGGCTTTCGCGGTGGCGTGGACAATTCCCTTTCCTCCGGCGCGGACCCCGTCGCGCCTTCCGCGCGCAAGCCTAGTGGAAAAGCCCCCAATCGGGCACGCCCGCGCGCATCGAGGACGCCTCGCGCGGGCTATTCAACGCGCGCGATCGCTCATCGCCTCAACTTTTTCCGCGCCCGGACGATAAGACTCACGCACGCGAATCCTGGGCGGCGCGCCCGGCAAGCGGGTTCGTGTGTGGTGAATGCCGCGAAGCTCTCATGCAGTTCGCGAAACACCGAAGAGATTCCCTAAAGCTTGTCAAGTGCCGCGCCGATATGAATACCAGCAGCGGCCGGGCGCCCCAGGCGCCACAACCCTGCGACTTCCGGCGCAGGGCACACCGGCCGGGCAACCACAGATGAGGAGATGAGTCATGGCACAAGTAATTACCACCAATGTGATGTCGCTGAATGCGCAGCGCAACCTGGAAGCTTCGCAGGGTTCGTTGAGCGTTTCGCTGCAACGTCTGTCGTCTGGCTTGCGCATCAACAGCGCCAAGGACGACGCCGCCGGTCTGGCGATCTCCGAGCGCATGACCAGCCAGATCCGCGGCATGGATCAGGCCGTGCGCAACGCCAATGACGGCATCTCGCTGGCGCAGACCGCCGAAGGCGCGTTGATCGAGGTGACCTCGAACCTGCAGCGCATCCGCGAGCTGGCCGTGCAGTCGCGCAACGCCACCAACACCGCCTCGGACCGCGCCTCGCTCAACGACGAAGCGCAGCAGCTGAAGGCCGAAATCAATCGCGTCGCCTCGCAGACCCAGTTCAACGGCGTCAAGCTGCTGGACGGTTCGTTCTCCAACCAGGTCTTCCAGGTCGGCGCGAACCAGGGCGAGACGATCACGATCTCGAGCATCATCAACGCCAATGCCGGCAACCTGGGCACGTACTCGCGCGCCACGGTTACCGGCGCCGCCGCCACGACCTTCACCGCGATCACCGCGGGCGATCTGACCATCAACGGCACGTCGGTGGGCGCCATCGCCGCCGACACGTCCGCCACCGAGCGCGCCGATAGCGTTCGCGACGCGGTCAACTCGGTCTCGGATACGACCGGCGTGTACGCGGTCAATGACACGGCCACCACGGTGACCTTGGTGTCGACGAGCGCGAGCATCGTTGTCGCCCACGCGGGCGCCACCTCGACCGCGGCGACGACGGGTCTGACCGCCGGCACCACGGCCCTGGCCTCGAACACGGGCTTCGGCGCGCTGGATATCTCCACGACCGCTGGCGCCGACACGGCGATGCAGGCGATGGACGCGGCCCTGACCTCGGTCAACCAGGCGCGCGGCAACCTGGGCGCGGTGCAGAACCGCTTCCAGTCGGTGGTGACCAACCTCAAGGTCAACTCCGAAAACGTGTCCGCCTCGCGCTCGCGTATCCGTGACGCCGACTTCGCGGCGGAAACGGCGATGCTGACCAAGGGTCAGATTCTGCAGCAGGCTGGCGTGGCGATGCTGTCGCAGGCCAACCAGGTTCCGCAGAACGTGCTGAGCCTGCTGCGCTAAGCAGTAGTGAAGTGAACATGAGGCGGGCCGCGAGGCCCGCCTCATGGTGAAGGAGGCCACATGAGTACAACCCGCATCGATTCCGTGGCGCTGCGCTATGCCGGCGCCGCCGCCATTGGTGAAGGGGCCTCGCCGACCACCGGCGCCAGCGCGGGCGTCGCGCCCAGCGTGGCACTCGTCGGAACCACGACGCCGGAGCCGGCACAGGCCGTGCAGAAGCCTTCGAGCGAACAGGTCATGCAGGCGGCCGAGGCGATGAACGCCTATGTCAGCCAGCATCGCAGCGACCTGCAATTTCGCATGGACGACAGCTCGGGCCAGGTCGTGATCAGCGTGATCGACAACGAGTCGGGCGAAGTGCTGCGTCAAATTCCCAGCGAGGCGGTGCTGCGCGTGGCGCGTCAGATCACCGAGCTTGGTTGGGGCCTGGCCGAGGATCGCGCCTAGGTTCGTAAGCCACATCGAGCAAGAACAGGAGCGTGAGATGGCGATCACCGCGGCAGGCATTGGTTCCGGGCTGGACATCGCCGGCCTCGTCAACAATCTGGTCGCGGCCGAACGCGCGCCGCAGCAGAATCTGCTCGATGGCAAGGAAAGCAAGGTTCGCTCGCAGATCTCGGCGATTGGCACGCTCAAGGGCGCCTTGTCGAACTTCGCGACATCGTTGAACGCGCTCAAGTCCGATGGCGCCTTCGCCAAGCGCACCAGCGCCTCCAGCGATACCGCGGTGATCACCGCGACCGCGGACGGCACCTCGGTACCCGGTCGCTATTCCATCGAAGTGACCGAGACCGCGAGCGCGCACAAGCTCGCCTCGGCCGGCTTCACCTCGAGCAGCACGACCGTGGGCACGGGCACGCTGACGCTCGCGGCGAACGGCAAGACCTTCAACCTGACGATCGACAACAGCAACAAGTCGCTCGCGGGCATTCGCGACGCGATCAACAATGCCAGCGCCAACACCTTCGTCGACGCCGCCATCGTCACCGCCGACGACGGCGCGCATCTGGTGCTGACCGCGCGCGCCTCCGGCGCCGACAACGCGCTGCGCGTCACCCAATCGGGTGGCGACGGCAATCTTTCACAGCTGGTGTACGACCCGGGCACGAGCACCGTGCTGACCGAGAAATCGGTCGCGCGCGACGCCGCCTTCGTGGTCGACGGCTTTAGCTACACCAGCGACAGCAACACCGTCACCGACGCGATCGCGGGCGTGACCCTGCAGATCGTGGCCAAGGACGTGGGCAAGACCAAGACCCTCACCATCGGTCGCGACACCGACGCGGTGAAGAAGGCGATCGATGGTTTCATCACGGGCTACAACATCGTGGTCGCCTCGATCAACACGACCACGCGCTACGACGCCGCGACCAAGACCGCGTCGGCGCTCACGGGCGACGCGCTGCCGCGTCAGATCCAGAGCGATCTGCGTGGCGCGCTGACCGCCACGCGCGCCACCGGCACGGTGCGCGCGCTGACCGAGATCGGCATCAAGACCAATGCCGACGGCACGCTGACCATCGACAAGACCAAGCTCGACAGCAAGCTCGCCAGCGATTTTCAGGGCGTGCAGGAGTTGTTCACCGGCACCGGTGGTTTCGCTACAGGTTTCGTGTCCACGGTCGAAAAGATCACCAAGACCGATGGGCGCATCGACACGCGCTCGGACAGTCTCGACGCGCAGCTGCGCACCATCGATCAGCAGCGCACGGCCTTCGAGCGGCGCATGAGCGATGTCGCGCAGCGCTACCAGACGCAGTTCACCGCGCTGGATTCGCTGGTGGCGAAGATGAGATCCACCGGCGATTTCCTGACCCGGCAATTGGCGTCGCTTTGAGCAATCGCATCTAGATTCAGGGGATTATTTATGATCAGAAATCGTTACGCGGCGGAATACGCCGAATCCAACAACGTCGGCGCCGTCGCCAGCGCCGATGCCCATGGCTTGATCTCCTTGATGTTGCGCGGCGCCGCCGAGCGCGTGGCGCTGGCGCAATCGTGCCTGAGCCGCGGCGACGTGGCCTCGAAGGCGCGCGAGATCGGCGCGGCCATCGCCATCGTCGAAGGCCTGCGCATGGCGCTTGATCAGGCGCGTGGCGGCGAACTGGCCGAACGCCTGGACAGTCTGTACGACTGGATGACCCGTCGCCTGACCTTGGCCAATGCCTCGAATAACCCGGCGCTGCTGACCGAGGTCGAAGGCTTGATCAACGAAATCCGCAGCGGCTGGGATGGCATTCCCGAGGCGCTGCGCAAGTCGGCGCAGGTGGCCGCGTGACCGGCCCGCGCTGGACCGCCACGGTCGAGCGCCTGATCGCGCAACTCGATGCCGCGCGCGATTGCGCGCGCGCCGACGAATTCGCCGCCGCCGACGCGCTGCTGGAAGCCCATGACGCGGAGCTTCGCGCCTTCGTCACCGCCGGCGTGCCGGCCGACGAACGCGAGGCACTGGCTCCGGCCCTGCGCCGCGTGCTCGAACGCGAGCGCGAAGTGATGGGCGAGTTCGAACGCGCCCGCGACGAAGCGGCCAAGGTGCTCGCCGGCTTCCACCGCGCGCGCCAGGTCGCCAGCGAATACAAGGACGCCCGCGATGGCTGAGGCACTCGCGCGCGAATGGTTCGCGCAAGAGCTCGTGGCGAGCGTGTGCGTGCCGTTCGCGCTCGAGCCGTTCGAGGCCATGGACGAACTGGCGCTGTCGCATCGCGCCCAGGCCCTGCTGCGCGGCGCGGCCTTGCTCGACATCGAGGCCAAGCCCGGACACGTCGATGACGACGACGAACCCGATTGGTGGCGCCTCGAAGTAAAGCTCGACCTGATTTTGGAATTGTTGGGCGCCCTGGCGCGTCGCGATGGCCTGGGAGGCCGCGCGCGTTCGTTGCACTGTTGTCGGCTGGGCTTGAATTTCGATTGGCCGGAAGCGCCGCCATCGGGCAAGGTGCTCGCCGCGATCGAACTGCATCCCCTGGTGCCCGAGCCCTTGCGTTGGCCGGGCGAAATTCACGCCGAGCCGGGCGAGAACGGTGGTTTTCGCTGTTGGCTGCGTTTTACCGATATGCCCGAGCCGCTGCGCGGCGCCTGGGAGCGTCATGTCTTTCGATTGCATCGCCGTCAGATCGCCGATGCCCGCCGTCGCCACGCCGGCGGCGCCTGAGCGCGCCACGCGCGCGCCAAAGTTTTTCAATAAGAACGGCTTGGCGGGCTTCCCTGCGTCGACCAGCGGCGCTATTGTCGGTCGTGACCACTTCCGGGGATTCGCGATGCGGCTCTTGTTGGCCGATGACCACACCCTCGTGCGAGCCGGGATCCGTCGCCTGCTCGAGGGCTTCAGCGACATGGAAGTGGTGGCCGAAGCCCACCGCGGCGACGAAGTCATGGACTTGATCGCCTTGCATCGCCCCGACGTGGCGGTGCTCGATATCTCCATGCCCGGCCGCTCCGGCATCGAACTCGCGCAGCAATTGCACGTGGAATACCCGGAAATCGCGGTCGTGATCATGAGCATGTACGCCGATCTCGATCACGTGCAAGGCGCCTTGCGCGCGGGCGCGCTGGCCTTCGTGGTCAAGGAAGCCGCGCCGGCCGAACTGGAATTGGCGCTGCGCGCCGCCGCCGACGGCCAGACCTATCTAAGTCCCATGGTGTCATCGCGCATGGTGCGCTCGTGGGCGAACAAGGATTCCGTTTCACCCGACGATCTGCCGACGCGGCAGCGTGAAATCCTCACGCGCATGGGCCGCGGTCAATCGACCAAGGAGATCGCCGCCGACCTGGGGATCAGCGTCAAGACCGTGGAGACGCATCGCGCGCGCCTGATGGAGCGGCTCGGCATGCGGCGACCGGCCGAGCTCGTGCGCTTCGCCATTCGGCAAGGACTGGCCTGAGTCCTGCCTTGAAGATTTGACAGCTTCACGCAAGTGCTTGACCACGCAAGGATGAAGGGTGGCGTCGAATAAGCGGCGCTGATCGACGTGGGAGTGCTCGGGGATGAAGGCCTGGTCTGCCTTTGTCGCGTGGAAAGTCGTCGCATCGCCGCGAACCCGCGCCAAGCGGGCGACGGCGGTAGGGGATTTCCCGACAAGTCTGTCAGGTATCCGGTTTCCGGCGTCGGAAACCTCCCGATTACGCCGATGCCTTCATCCCGTCATTCTGATGGCGTGGATTTTCCGCCGCGGAGCGGGGGGTGTCATGAGAACGACCATGGGGACGCGCCTGACGCAACATACGGCGCTGACATCGCAACTGATTCAATCGATCCGTCTGCTGCAGCTGACCACGCAGGAGATGCAGCTCGAATTGCGTCAGGCCCTGTCGCAGAACCCGATGCTGGAAGTCGAGGAGGACGAGGAGTCCGAGATCGACGCCGAAATCGATGGCGAGATCGCCGCCGAACCGAGCGTCGCCGACCTGGCCGAAGCCGCCGCGCCGGTCGAGATCGTCGAGATGCCGATGAGCTTCGACGGCAGCGAAGTGCAATACGACGGCGATGGCGAGGAAGACTGGCGGCCGCAGAACGCGGCGCCGGAATCGTCCGACATCCGCGTGCGCGTGCTCGAGCAGTTGCTGATGCACGTCAACAACGAACGCGATCGCGCGGTGGCCGAGTACCTGGTCGATCGCGTCGATGACAACGGTTATTTGGAAGGCACGCTCGAGGAAGTATTGGCCCAGGGCGCGCGTCAATGCGGCGTGGGCGTGGTCGAGATCGAGCGTCTGCGGCAATTGATGCTGCGTCAGGAGCCCGTGGGCTTCGGCGCGCGCAATCTGGCCGAATGCCTGCGCGCGCAATTGGAATTCGTCGAGGCCGACGCCACCCTGGTGACGCTGGCCACGCGCATCGTCGATGGCGCGCTGGACGTGCTGGCGCAGCACGATTTCGCGGCGCTAGCGAATTTTCTCGGCGTCGACGCGGGCACCGCGCGCCGCGCCGCCGAACTGATCATGAGCCTCGATCCGCGCCCCGGCGCGCTGACCGCGGAACTGCGCCACGTCGTGCCCGAAGTCGTGGCCCGTCGCGGCACGGCCGGTTGGACGGTCGAGGCCAATCCCGCCTGCGCGCCGCGCGTGCGAATCAACTCGACGTACGAACGCATGCTCTCGCGCGCCGGCGATGCCGGTGGCGCCAAGGCCATGCGCGAACTGCTCAACGACGCGCGCTGGCTCGTGCGCGGCCTGGCCATGCGTCAGGACACGTTGATGCGCGTGGCCGCGGTCGTGGTCGAGCGGCAACGCGCCTTCCTCGAACAAGGCGAGGAGCTGATGAAATCGCTGACCCTGCGCGAAGTCGCCGACGCCATCGGCATGCACGAGTCCACCGTCTCGCGCGTGACCACCGGCAAGTATCTGCAAACGCCGCGCGGCACCTTCGAACTGAAGTACTTCTTCTCCGCCAAGCTCGACGGCGCGGCGCTGGCCGGTCGCGCGGTGCGCGCCCTGGTCAAGCGCCTGATCGACGCCGAGAACCCCGAGGCGCCGCTGGCCGACGATGCCATCGTCACTTTGCTCGCGCGTCAGGGCGTGCGCATCGCGCGTCGCACCGTGGCCAAGTATCGCGATCAGCTTGCCATCGCGCCGGCGAAGGAACGCCGTCGCCCGATCCACGCCGCGTATTTCGCGGCCGCGCATTGAGGTTGAAATGACCACCAAGACGATTCGCTTGCTGCTGGTGGACGATCACGAGGGCTTCATCAACTCTGCCGTGCGTCTTTTGCGCTCGTTGCCCTGGGTCGAGGTCTGCGGCCGCGCCTTGAATGGCGTCGAAGCCGTGCGCCTGGCCGAAGAGCTGCGTCCCGACGCCGTGTTGATGGATCTGTCGATGCCGCAGATGGGTGGCCTGCAAGCCACGCGTCTGATCAAGGCCCAGACCGATCCGCCCTTCATCGCCATCACCAGCCATTACGACGATGCCGAGCATCGCGAGCACGTCGCGCGTTCCGGCGCCGACGCCTTCATCAGCAAGATGTGGTACGTGCACGAAATCGTGCCGTTATTGAAGAAACTGGCGGGAGTAGACGACGATGGCTGAGTCACGCGTGGCGGTGATCGACGCCAACGCCGATCGGGCGGAGCAACTGGAAGTGCTGCTGCGCTTCGTCGACTGCGTGCCCGTGCGCGTGGACGACGTGACGCGCATCATGACCGAACAACACACCCAGCGCGAATGGCTGGCCGTGGTCGTGGGCAACCTCGGCGATGAGCCGGCGTTCTCGCAATTCCTCGCCTGGTTGAAGCGCGATCCCTTGCATCCGCCGATCCTGGCCTTGCCCGAGCATCATCTCGAGGGCGCGCAGAAATTCGGCTTGGGCGCGCATGCGTTCTGGGAACTGGATTATCCGGTGCGTTATTCGCAGCTGTCGGACATGCTGCGTCGCGCCGGCGTCGAGCGCATGGAAGAAGACGCGCGCGTGACTGTGTCGACCAGCGGGCCCTCGGGCTCGTCGCCGGCCGTGCAACGGCTGCGGCAGATGATCGAGCAGGTCGCCAACTTCGACACCACGGTCTTGATCCTGGGCGAATCGGGCAGCGGCAAGGAAGTGGCCGCGCGCGCGGTGCATGACAGCTCGCAACGACGCGCCAAACCCTTCGTCGCGATCAATTGCGGCGCGATTCCTGGCGAATTGCTGGAAAGCGAATTGTTCGGTCACGAGAAAGGCGCCTTCACCGGCGCGATCAGCGCGCGCAAGGGCCGTTTTGAAATGGCCGAGGGCGGCACGCTGTTTCTCGACGAGATCGGCGACATGAGCCTGCCGATGCAGGTGAAACTGCTGCGCGTGCTGCAGGAGCGGTGCTTCGAGCGCGTGGGCAGCAATCAAACCCAGCATTGCGACGTGCGCATCATCGCCGCGACGCATCGAAATCTGGAAGACAATATTTCCAAGGGCACGTTTCGCGAGGATCTGTTCTATCGCTTGAACGTGTTCCCGATCGAGATGCCGCCGCTGCGCGAGCGCATCGCCGATCTGCCCGAACTCATCGCCTCGCTGGTCGAGCAGATGCGTCGCGGTGGTCGCGGCAGCGTGCGTCTGGCGCCGGATGCGATCGCGGTGCTGCAACGCTATCGCTGGCCGGGCAATGTGCGCGAACTGTCGAACTTGATCGAACGTTTGGCCGTGCTGCATCCGGGCGGCATCGTGCGTGGCGTCGACTTGCCCGCGCGCTATCGCGTCGGCGAGCCGACCGTGACGCCGATGTCCACGCCCGCGGCGCCCTTGCCGGCGATGCCGACCGCCATGCCCATGCCGCTGCCGGGTTCGCCCACGCCGGCCATGAGCCTGCCGACGCCGCGCGAGAGCCTACCGGCCGAAGCGCATGCCGTGCCCGATCTGACCGTGCTGCCGCCCGAGGGCATGGATCTGCGCGAGCACATGGCGCGCATCGAGATCAGCCTGATCCGTCACGCGCTGGCGCGCGCCGATGGCGTGGTCGCGCACGCCGCGCAATTGCTCGGCCTGCGGCGCACGACTCTGGTCGAGAAGCTGCGCAAGTATCAGCTCACGCGCGACGGCTCCGAGCTCGATCTCGCCTCGGAAGTCTGAGCGCTGTCGCGCCACGACCGACCCGCGCTGGCGGGCGGTGTCGTGGCGCGTGTCGTTGGGCGCGTGACGCGCGCTCGACAAAACTTCTTGTTCGATGACATCACGTCCGTGGCGCACGCGCGCCGCGCAGGCGCTCGCGTTCGCCGGATATCTCGAGTCCGCGCATCGAGCGCGCGTCGCTCGCGTCATCACCGCAATCGTGACTGAGTGTCAACGTGGACGAGTCGACGCGCGTGTCGCGCCGGCAATGCCGCCGCGATCGCGAAACAACGTCGACGCCATGACCGGTAATCGTCGCGCCGACGCGCGCGTCGGCGTTTCGACCCGGGCTCGCCGTCATTTCACTGTCGCGGCACGCGTCGTGAAGGCAAGTCTCGCGCGGCGACGCCGGCCGACAGCGCAGGACCTGGCCCGTTCGGGCCCTCGAACGACGAAACCATGACGGCGAATGGCTCGGCATGGCGATTGCTTTGTCACGGACACAGAGTCAATCGGCCGCCACGACCAAAACATGAGCACGATGGATGTCAGTGGAGTTCTCGCGCAGATCCGCGCCCTGAAAAGTCAGGCGTCCGGTCTGCCCTTCGGCGTTCAAGCGCCGGGCGCGGCCACCAACGCCACCGGCGCGAATGGCGCGCCAGCGGTGGGCAAGACCGGCGGTTTCGCCGACACCTTGTCCAAGGCCATCGACAGCGTCAACCAGACGCAGATGCAAACCCAGACTCTACAGAACAAGTTCGAACGCGGCGACCCCAATACCGATCTGGCCAGCGTGATGTTGTCGATGCAGCGCTCGCGCGTGGCCATGGCCGCGACCGTGGAAGTGCGCAATCGCGTGGTCAGCGCCTACCAAGACATCATGAACATGCCGATTTGAGGATGATCCGTGGATCTCAAGCAACTGCAAAACCTGCGTGACATCCCGGCGGTACGCCAGTTCGGCGTGTTGATCGGCCTGGCGCTGGCGGTGGCCGCGGGCCTGGGCGTGTTCTTCTGGACCCAGAAGCCGGCGATGGTGCCGCTGTTCGCGAGCCTCGACGACAAGGACGCCGCCGCCATCACCGAATCGCTGAGCGCGGCCAATGTGCCGTTTCGCCTGGAAGCCAGTGGCGCCATCGCCGTGCCCGAGTCGATGGCGCGCGAAGTGCGCTTGAAGCTCGCCGCGCAAGGCCTGCCCGCCGGCGAGCGCAGCGAAGTCGATAACCTGATGGCCAATCCCGGTTTCGGCGTCAGCCAGTTCATGGAATCGGCGCGTTATCAGCACGCGCTGGAGCAAGAGCTGCAACAAACCATCACGACGTTAAAGCCCGTGCGCAACGCGCGCGTGCATCTCGCCTTGGCCAAGCCCAGCGCCTTCGCGCGCGATCGCGGTCCGGCCAGCGCGTCGGTGCTGGTGGAACTGCTGCCGGGTCGCTCGCTCGATCCCGATCAGGTCGCGGCCGTGGTGCATCTGGTCGCTTCGTCGATTCCCGAACTCGAGCCCGAGCGCGTGACCGTGGTCGATCAATTCGGTCGCTTGCTCACCACCAATTCCTCCATGGGCCAGATGGCCGAGACGGCGACGCAGTTCGAACAGACGCGGCGTTTGGAAGAGTCCTACATCAGTCGCGTGCGCGATCTGCTCGAGCCCTTGACCGGGCCGGGGCGCGTCAGCACCCAGGTCGCGCTCGACATGGATTTCGCCGTGGTCGAGGAAGCGCGCGAGAGCTTCACGCCCGACGACAAGAAGATCCGCAGCGAGCAAGTCAACGAAGAGATGAGCACCACGCCCAACACGCAGACCGCGGGCGTGCCCGGTGCCACCAGCAATCAGCCGCCGAACACCAATGCCTCGCAGGTCGCCGCCAACGCGAGCGCGACCAATGCCACGTCGCCGACCTCGCAGACCAAGAGCGAGACGCGCAACTTCGAACTCGATCGCACCGTCAGTCACACGCGCAATCCGGCCGGCCGCATTCGTCGCCTGACCGTGGCCGTGCTGGTCGACAACGTGCCGAAGTCCGACGGCAAGGGCGGCACGCAGATGGTGCCGCTCACGCCGGAAGAACTCACGCGTCTGGAGACCTTGGTCAAGCAGGCCGTGGGCTTCGATGAAAAACGTGGCGACGCGCTGTCGGTGCTCAACGCCGCCTTCGCGCCGACCGTGGTCGACACCGACGCCGAAGGCGCGCCGTTCTGGCAGAACCCCATGGTGCGCGAGTTCGCGCGCTACGGCGTGGGCCTGCTGGCGATGCTGGTGCTGATCTTCTCGGTGGTGCGTCCGGCCGTGCGCAATCTGGTTGGCGAACGCGTGCCGGCGCTGGCCAACGAAAACGCCGATGGCGCCGGCGAGAGCGTCGATGCCGAGGGCAATCCGGTGCTTGAGGACAACGGCGAGAGCACGCCCGACGTGATCGAACGCAAGCTCGCGCTGGTGCGTACCGCCGCGCAACAAGATCCCAAGCGCGTCGCCCAGGTCGTGAAGAACTGGGTGGCGACTGGCGCCGCGTCGTAAGCGCGGCGCGACGAACACGACGATTGAAGACGGGGGAACGACATGGCCGAGACCGCTGAACTTTCCGGTGTGCAAAGCGCCGCGATCCTGCTGCTGAGCCTGGGCGAGAACGAGGCCGCCGAAGTCTTGAAACATCTCGGCGCCAAGGAAGTGCAGCAACTGGGTCAAGCCATGGCCAGCATCGCCAGCGTCAGTCGCGATCAGGCCACGACCGTGATCGATCGCTTCGCCGACTCGGTGGCCAATCAAAGCGCGATCGCGCCCGGTGGCGATGACTTCGTGCGTCGCGTGCTGACCAATGCCCTGGGCAAGGATCGCGCGAGTGGCGTGATCGATCGCATTCTCTCCGGCCGCAACGAGCGCACGCTCGAGGCCCTGACCTGGATGGAACCGCGCACGATCGCCGATCTGCTGCGCGACGAGCATCCGCAGATCGCCGCCATCGTGCTGGCCTGTCTCGAAGAGGAGCAAGCCGCCGAAGTGATGTCGAATCTGCCCGAACGCATCCGCACCGACGTGATGCTGCGCATCGCCACGATGGATGGCATCTCCAGCCAGGCCATGCAGGAACTCGAAGAAATCATGGCGCGCCAGCCGCCCAGTCGCGGCAAGCGGCCGGGCTCGGTTGGTGGCGCCAAGGTCGCGGCGAACATTCTCACGCGCCTGGAATCGGGCATGGAGCAGGATCTGCTCAACCAGATTCGCGAGCGCGACGCCGAACTCGGCGCCAAGCTCAACGATCTGCTGTTCGTGTTCGATAATCTCGGCGACCTGGAAGATCGCGCCATGCAATCGGTCTTGCGCGAGGTCCCGGGCGACAAGCTCGGCGTGGCCCTGCGCGGCGCCGATCCGCGCGTGCGCGACAAGATCACGCGCAACATGTCGCGCCGCGCGGCCGACATGCTGCTCGAGGACATGGAAGCGCGCGGCCCCGTGCGCCTGGCCGATGTCGAGGCGGCGCAGAAGGAAATTCTCGCCATCGTGCGTCGTCTGGCCGAGGCCGGCACGATCCAATTGGGCGCCAAGGGTGGCGACTTTGTCTGAGGTCGCCGCCAATCTCGGCGCCGCGCGGCCTTGGGCCGCGCCGGAGCTGGCCACGCGCTCCACGCGACCGGGTCCGACCGTGCAGGAGATCGACGATCTCGTGCGCGCGGCCCACGACGAAGCGTACGCGCGCGGTCACGACGAAGGGTTTCAGCACGGCATGACGCAGGCGCAGGCCGTGGTCGATCGCTTGCTCGGCGTGGTCGAGAACTTGCGTCGCCCGCTGGAACAACTCGATCGCGAGACCTTGGTCGTGCTCACCGAATTCGCCGGCCGCATCGCCGGCGCCCTGGTGCGCGACACCTATCATCGCGAGCCCGAGCGGCTCGTCGCCTTGATCGAAGAAGTGCTGCACGAAGTACCGACGCAGACGCGCGCGCTGGAAGTGCGTCTCTCGCCCGACGACGCCGCGGCCGTGGGCCCGATGCTCGCGCGCGGTGGTCTTTCGGGTGGCGTGCGCGTGATCAACGATGCCTCCTTGAAGCGCGGCGATCTGCGCGTGCACGCCGATGCCGTGCGCATCGACGCCAGCATCGACACGCGCATCGAACAAATGGTCGCGTCCCTACGCGCGGAGCCCGGCGCATGAGCGCCGTCGCGCCCTGGCAGAAACTGCGCGACGCGCGCCTGCGCGTCGGCCTGGGCAGTCTCAGCGCCCGCGTCGACAGCGGCATGGATCTGCGCCGCGAGGGCGTGTTGAAGCGCGTCGTGGGTCTGACGCTCGAAGCCACGGGCCTGGCCGTGCCAGTGGGCGAACATTGCCGCGTGGAAACGCGTCGCGGGCAATGGAGCAAGGCCGAAGTCGTCGGCTTCTCCGGCGATCGCACCTATCTGATGGCCAGTGACGAAATGCATGGCCTGCTGCCCGCCGCGCGCGTGGTGCCCTTGGGGCGCACGGCCGACGTGGCGGTGGGCGAGGGCTTGCTCGGCCGCGTGATCGACGGCGAGGGCGCGGCCCTCGACGCGCGCGGCGAATTGCGCGCCGAGGATCACGTGCCGCTGCAAGGCCGCGTGTTGAATCCGCTCGAGCGCGAACCGATCCGGCAACAGCTCGACGTCGGCGTGCGCGTGATCAACGCGATCACGCCGATCGGTCGTGGCCAGCGCGTGGGCCTGTTCGCGGGCTCGGGCGTGGGTAAGAGTACTTTGCTCGGCATGATGACGCGCTTCACCGAAGCCGATGTCATCGTGGTCGGGCTGATTGGCGAACGTGGTCGCGAAGTGCGCGATTTCATCGAGACCACGCTGGGCGAAACCGGCTTGCGGCGCTCGATCGTGGTCGCCGCGCCGGCCGATCGGCCGCCGCTGGCGCGACTCAATGCCGCGTGGCGCGCCACCGCGATCGCGGAATGGTTTCGCGATCAGGGTCGCCACGTGTTGTTGCTGATGGATTCGCTGACGCGCTTCGCGCAGGCGCAGCGCGAGATTGGCTTGTCGGTCGGCGAACCGCCGACCACGCGCGGCTATCCGCCGTCGGCCTTCGCGCGCTTGCCGGCCTTGGTCGAGCGCACGGGCAATGGCGCGCGCGGGCAGGGCTCGATCACGGCCTTCTACACCGTGCTCACCGAAGGCGACGCCGCCATGGATCCCATCGCCGACGCGGCGCGCGCGATTCTCGACGGCCACATCGTGCTGTCGCGCGCCATCGCCGAGTCGGGCGTGTATCCCGCGATCGACATCGAGCCTTCGGTGTCGCGCGTGATGCACGACATCACTACGTTTAATGATCGCAGCCGCATCGCGCGCCTGCGCCAGTTGGTGTCGGCCTATCAGGCCAATCGCGATCTGATCGCGATCGGGGCCTATCAGCCCGGCGCCGACCCGCGCGTGGACGAGGCGCTCAAGCGCTGGCCGCGAATTTTGGATTTCGTTCGTCAGGAGATCAACGAGTCCGCGGACATCGCCGCCAGTCGCGCGGCGCTGGCACAATTGTTCGAGGAACGCCCATGACCGCCAACCCATCGACTCGCTGGCAATCGCTCGAGCGTCTGGCGAAAGAGCGCGAGGACGCGCAGGTACAGCGCGTCGCCGAGCGCGCGCGCACGCTGAGCGAGCACGAACGCCGCTTGATCGAGCTCAATCGCTATCTGGATGAATACCTCGCGCCGCCGGCGCGACCGATGCCGCCGGCGCTGCTGTGCAATCGCGAGGACTTCGTGCGCCGCTTGCGCGACGCCATCGCCGCCGAGCGTCGCAACACCGACGCCGCGCGCGCGGCCCTGGCGCGCGAGCAGCAATTGCTGGTCGAGTGCAGCCGCGAAACTGTCACCGTGACGCGCCTGAGCGACAACGAGCGTCAGCGCCACGAACGCGCGCAGGAAGCACGCGTGCAAGAACAGCACGACGAATTGGCCGCGCGTCGCGCGGTGGTGCGTCTGCGCGTGGGAGAGGAAGGATGATGCCGGGCCAGGTGTCCGCCGCCGTCGCGCTCAAGGCTCCCGTTGCCGGGCGCGCCACCACGGGCGAACCGCGCGCGGGTGCTTTCGAGGAGTTGCTCGGCGCCGATGCGGGCGGCCATGAGTCGTCGGTCGAACACGAGTCGATCGAACCGCGTCGCGAGCGTGACACCGGCAAGGACATCGCGAACAGCACGTCCAGCGCGTCGATGACGCCTTCGCCAATGGCCGAGCGTCCGGCGCCGCCGCCGCCGCGCGAGGACGTGACGCCATCCACCGAGAAACCGAGCGCCGAAGTAAAGGCGGCGGGCGAGGGCGCCGATCGACGCGCTCCCGTGACGCCGACGGCGTCAGCCGCGACGGAATCCAAGGTCTCCGGCGAAGTCAGCACCGAACAGAAGCCCGTCGATCCCGAACTCGCGCGCGCCGTCGCGGCGATGACGCCGACATCGGGCGAAGGCGAAACGGTCGAGATGCCCGCCGAGGGCGCGTCGATCAAGACCGAAACTTCCAGCGTCCTCGCGAAGAGTGAAACGCCCGCGAACGCGGCGCCCAAGAACACGACTGTCATCGCGAAATCCGACGCCGCGGCAAAGCCCGTGATGCCACCCGCGATCACCGCGGCTGCGACGGCCACCGCCGAAACCAACGCCACTACGACGAACAATCCCGCCACGACCGCCACCGTGACCGTGGCCAGCACCGCCGTCGCCGCGACGCTGCCTGCGCCGGACTCGCCGACCGCGGTCGCGCGCGAAACCAGCGCGACGCCAACCTCGACGACCGCGACCAAGACCACCACGCTTTCACTCAAGCGCGACGCGATCGCCAACGACGCGGCCACGCTGTCCGGCGAACCGACACCCGCGCAACTGGTCGACGTCGTGCGTCGCGCCGTGAATCTGCAGCGAGAACGTTTGAGCGCGTCGAGCGACGGCGCCACGACCAGCACCCACTTCAGCGTCGACTACGCCGTGCGCGGCGCGCTGGCGGCCGCGGGCTTCGGCACGCAGACGCCCTTGCACGGCGCGGGCAGTCCGACGACTGGCTTGCCGCCGGCCTTGAGCACGCCGCTCGCGCTGGATTCACCGCAGTTCGCGCAGGCCTGCGCCGAGCGCGTGATGTATTGCGCGAAGGAAGGCGTGCAGCAGGCCGAGATTCGTTTGGATCCGGCCGAGCTGGGCAAGATTTCGATTCGCATCAGTGTCGATGGCGATCGCGTGCACGCGCAGTTCAGCGCCGCGCAGCCGCAAGCACGCGAGGCGCTGGAATTGAGCCTGCCCAAGCTGCGCGAGATGTTCGCGCAACAGGGCTTGCAGCTGGCCAGCGCCGATGTCGGCGCGCAGGCGCAGCGGGATTTCTCGCGGCAGTCGGCGCCGATGGCGTCGGGGGTCGTGGCGCGCGCCGACAACGTCGATGCGGTCGAAGCGCCGCGTGCGAGTGCGACGGTTCGCGTGCCGCCTCGGGGTGTGCTCGACGATTACGCGTGAGCGCGCGGCGTTCAGTTCTCCGCCGCGCTAGTCCATCGCGTTGGGTGACCTCGACGATGCTTCGCGCGAATCTCGCGCGCGCGCTGGCGTGCTCGATCGCGCTGCTCACGAACCCTGTCAAACACTGTCCACGTTTATCGGCGATTCGCCCGATCGCGCGGTTTTCGCGTTCAAGGTTTGATCGCGACGACGCGCTTATTGGCGCGTGACGGAATCACGACACGCCATGACGGCGCGCACGCCGTCAAATTTCCGCCAAGTCACGATCGCGAGGGCATGGCGCGCCGCGCGAAACGCGCCTCGCGCGCGCAAGTCGCTGATGCGCGATGGCGCCACGCGACGCCGCTGCGAGCCCGGCCTCGAAACGCCGCGAACACGCTGATTCCTGGCCCGATTCGCGCCACGCGCGCGGATGGCACGCGCGTTGCACACGAGGGCTCAGACCCGAGGAATTCATTCATGGCCAACGCCCCCAAGGAAGCGCCTGCCGCGAAACCCGCCAAGAGCGGCGGCGGCGCGATGATGATGATCGTGATGTTGATCGCGGGCCTGGGCGCCGGTGGTGGTGGCGCGTGGTTCGCCGCGAAGAAGTTCGCCGCGCCCGCCGCCGCGAGCGCCGAGAAGCCCGCGGGCGATGAACACGGCGAGGCGCCGGCCGACGAACACGCCGCGCCCGCCGGTGACGAACACGGTGGTGGCGACGAGCATGGCGGCGGTGGCGCCGCCGGCGATGTCACCTATGTGCCGCTGGCGCCGGCCTTCGTGGTCAATCTCGAAGACATGGACGTGGTGCGCTATCTGCAGCTGGAAGTCGAAGTGACCGTGCGTCGTCCCGTCGTGGTCGACGAGATCAAGCTGCACATGCCCGCGATCCGCAATGCGCTGCTGATGCTGTTCTCGGATCAGGACTATCACAACCTGCTCAAAGTCGAGGGCAAGGAAAAGCTCCGTCAGGACGCGCTGGCCGAAGTGCGCCGCGTGATGAAGGAACAGACTGGCGCGGGCGGTATCGACAACCTCTATTTCACCAGCTTCGTGTCGCAATAATCATGGCCGAGCGCGAACTACTGACCCAGGACGAAATCGACGCGCTGCTGCGCGGCGTCGACAGCGGCGCGGTGCCGACCCAGGCCCCGGCCGCGATCACCGGCGAGATTCGTCTGTGGGATCCGACCGAGGGCGATCGCGTGGTGCGCAGCACCTTGCCGTCGCTCGACGCGATTCACGAACGCTTCGCGCGCGGCGCGCGCGAGGCCCTGCTCGAAGTGTTGCCGCGCATCGGCGATGTCGCCTTGCGCGGTACCGAGATCCGCCGTTTCGGCGAGTTCGCGGCCACGCTCGGCGTGCCCGCGGGCATCGCCATTCTGCGCGCCAAGCAGCCTTCGGGCAGCGCGCTGTTGATTCTGGATTCGCGTCTGGTCTTCGCCCTCGTCGATTCGTTCTTCGGTGGCGATGGCAAATTGCCCAAGGGCGTGCCCGAGCGCGAGTTCACGCGCGCGGAGTTGCGCGTGGTCGAGCGCCTGGTGCGTCGCATGCTCGATGCCTTGCGCGCATCGTGGCAGCCCGTGTATCCGCTGGAATTCGATTTGATCGGTTTCGAAGCGCGTCCCGCCTTCATCACCGCGTTCACAGGTCATGACGAGGCCCTGGTGTCGCGCTTGAGCGTGGCGGTGGACGACGCCGAGGCCACGATTCACATCGCGCTGGCGCCGACCATCGTCGATCCGCTGCGTCCGCGCCTGTCGGCCGAATGCACCGATGACGCCGCCGCCGCGCGCCAACGCTTCATCGACACCTTGCGCGAACGCGTGCGCGACGTGGCGGTGGAAGTGTCCGGTGTCCTGGCCGAAACGCGCGTGAGCCTGCGCAAGCTTTCTTCGCTCAAGGCGGGCGACATCCTGCCGCTGGACGCGCCGCGCTTGACCACGATTTACGCTGAACAACTGCCCGTGTTCTGCGGCACCTTCGGTGTCGCCAATGGCCATCAGGCGGTGAAGGTCGCCGCGCTGCTGGAAGACGGACAAGCCCCTTCGCTGAGCCTGCATTGACGAGCCGCCATGCCCACATCGAACAGTAATTTCGACAACCCGTCCGCGACCGAAGCCGCGACCGCGCGCTTCGATGATCTGCGCGCCGAGCCCCAGGGCGGTCGCGAGTTCGACCTGGACGTGATTCTCGACGTGGCCGTGACCATCTCGCTCGAGGTCGGTCGCACGCGCATGCCGATTCGCGAACTGTTGAAGCTCAATCCCGGCTCGATCGTCGATCTGGGTCGTGGCGCCAGCGAGCCGCTGGATGTCTACGTCAACGGCACCTTGATCGCGCGCGGCGAAGTGGTGGTGATCAACGACCGCTTCGGCGTGCGTCTGACCGAAGTGCTCAGTCCCGCCGAACGCATTCGCAAACTCAAGTGAGCGCCATGGAAGCCACCGCCACGCCCGCGATCAATGCCGCCAACGCCGCCGCGCACGCCGCGGGTCCGGGCGCTGGCGATGTGCTGAGTGTGTTCCTGGGCCTGGCCTTCGTGCTGGCCCTGATCGCGGGACTGGCCTTCGTGATGCGCCGCTTCAACGGCGTGGGCGCGGGCCTGTCGCGCGATCTGCGCGTGCGCGCGGGCATCTCGGTCGGCACGCGCGAGCGCGTGCTGGTGATCGAAGCGCGCGGTCGTTTGTGGTTGATCGGCGTCGCCGCCGGTGGCGTGAACACGCTCGCCGATCTGGGCGAAGCCGATGCGCGCGAAGTCGAAGCGACCAAGACGCCCGCCTTCGCCGATCTCTTGCGCCGCGTCGCCGGCACCGGAATGCAAACATGAAAACAGGGATGTGGTGGCTCGCGCCCTTGGCCGTGATGGCCTGCGGCGCGGCCTTGGCCGCGCCCGCGGCGGCGCCAATCACCGATCCGGTGACCTTGCCGAGTTTGCCGGCGCTGACCGTGACGCCGAATGGGCAGGGCGGTCAGACCTGGTCGCTGTCGCTGCAGGTGCTCGCCTTGATGAGCATGCTGACTCTGCTGCCGGCGGCGCTGCTCACCTTGACCGCGTTCACGCGCGTGGTGATCGTGCTGGGGCTTTTGCGTCAGGCGCTGGGCACGGGTCAGACGCCGTCGAACCCGATCATCATTGGCCTGTCGTTGTTTCTTAGCTTCTTCATCATGCAGCCGGTGCTGACCCAGGCGTGGGATCAGGGCGCGGCGCCCTATCTCGATGGTCAGCTCACGCTGCAGGAGGCCGTGCCGAAAGCGGCGGCACCCTTGCGCGGATTTATGTTCGCGCAGATTCGCGACAGCGATCTGATGATGTTTCAGCGCATGGCGGGCGATGAGCCTTACGCGACGCCAGCCGATGTGCCGTTCGGCGTGTTGGCCGCGTCGTTTCTCACGTCGGAACTTCGCACGGCGTTCGAAATAGGGTTTCTGATCTTTTTACCCTTCGTGGTGATCGACCTCGTGGTGTCGAGCGTGCTGATGTCGATGGGCATGATGATGCTCTCGCCCATGCTGGTGTCGGCGCCGTTCAAGATCATGCTGTTCGTGCTCGTCGATGGCTGGGCCCTGGTGTTGGGCTCGTTGGCCTCGAGTTTCGGCGCGCCGTCATGACGCCCGAGACTGTCGTCAGCATCGGCCGCGAAGCGCTGCAACTGGCCTTGATCGTGGCCGCGCCCTTGTTGCTGACGGCGCTGGTCGTCGGCGTGGTCGTGGGTCTTTTGCAGGCCGCGACGCAGGTGCAGGAGGCGGCGCTGCCCTTCGTGATCAAGCTCGTGGCCTTGGCCGGCGTGTTGGTATTCACCGGCGGCTGGATGCTGCGGCTGCTGATCGATTTCACGCGTGATCTGTTCACGCGCATTCCCTCGCTGATCAGCTGAGCATGGACGCCGCGGCGGCCGGCATCGCCGATCTCGCCGGCGTGATGCGCTGGCTGGAACTCGCGATCTGGCCCTTGCTGCGCCTTGGCGCGATGATCATGGCCGCGCCGATCTTCGGCTTGGGCGGCGTGCCCGCGCGCGTGCGGCTGCTGTTGTCGGTGACCTTGACCATCGCCGTGCTGCCCGTGTTGCCGCCGATCGAAGTGCCGGCCTTGTGGAGTTCGGCGTGGTTTCTCGGCGTGATCGCGGAACTGGCGCTGGGCATCGCGCTGGGCTTCGTGTTGCGCATCGTGTTCGAGGCCATGGCCTTCGCGGGCGAATTGGCGTCGCTGAGCGTGGGCCTGGGCTTCGCGCAATTGGCCGATCCGTTGCGCGGCGGTTCCGGCGCGGTGCTGGCGCGTTTGTATCTGATGATCGCGGCGGCGCTGTTCTTCGCGATGGATGGGCATCTGGCCCTGATCCAGCTCACCGTCGACAGCTTCTCGCAGGTCGCGCCTGGAGGCGCGCGCATCAGCGCCGAGAGCGCGCAAGCCATGGCCTTGTTCGGTGGACGCGCGCTCCTGGTCGGCGTGCGCCTGGCCTTGCCGGTGATGCTGGCGATGATGGTGACCAACTTCGCCTTCGGCGTGATCGCGCGCGCCGCGCCATCGCTGAACTTGTTGACCGTGGGCCTGCCGATCGCCTTGGTGATGGGCATGGGCTTGTTGATCGTGGTGCTGCCGACCGTGGTGGCGCCGTTCTCGGGCTTGCTCAACGAAGCCTGGCGTCTGGCCGAGAGTCTGTATCGGTGATGCCATGAGCGAGAACGAAGACAGCGAAAAAACCGAACAACCTACCGACAAACGTCTGCACGACGCGCGCGAGGAAGGCAATGTCCCGCGCTCGCGCGAACTCGCCACGGCCGCCGCCACCGGCGCGGGCGCGGTGACCCTGCTCGCGCTCGGCGAGCCGATGACGCGCTGGGCCAGCGAGTGGATGCGGCAATCGCTCACCGTCGAAGCGTCGGCGCTGGCCCGCGACGACTTTTTGTGGAACAAAACTTTGACGGTGCTCGGTGGCGGTTTTTTGATCGCGTTGCCGCTAATCCTGATCTGCGTGTCGGTGGCGGTGATCGCGCATCTTGCCCTGGGCGGCTTTAATTTCAGCGGCAAGGCGATGACCCCGAACTTCGCGCGGCTCGATCCGCTCAAGGGCTTCGGGCGCCTGATCTCGACGCAAAGCTGGGTCGAAGTCGGCAAGGGCCTGCTCAAATTCACCTTGGTCGGCGGCGTGGCCTGGTGGTCGCTGCGCCGCGCCGCGCCGGAGCTGAGCGCGATGTCGCTCGAGGCCGACACGCAGGGCCTGATGCATGGCGTCACCCTGGTGCGCCACGTGGTGATCATGCTGGTGTGGCCGCTGATCGCGATCGCCTTGTTCGACGTGCCCTGGCAGTGGTTCAGCTTTCGCAAGCGCCTGCGCATGAGCCGCGACGAGATCAAGCGCGAAGCGCGCGAATCCGAGGGCAACCCCGAGGTCAAGGCGCGCATCCGCCAGGTCCAGCACGCCATGGCGCGCAAACGCATGATGGAAGCCGTGCCCACGGCCGACGTGGTCCTGGTCAACCCCACGCACTACGCCGTGGCCCTGCGCTACGAGCGCGGCAAGATGCGCGCGCCCGTGGTCGTGGCCAAGGGCACCGACCTGATCGCCCTGGCCATTCGCGAACTGGCCGAGAAACATCGCGTGCCCGTGGTCGCCTCGCCGCCGCTGGCACGCGCCTTGTACAGGGGAACGGACCTGGGGCAGGAAATCCCGGCCAAGCTCTACGCGGCGGTCGCCCAGATCCTGAGCTACGTCTATCAGCTCAAGACCTGGCGCTCGCACGGCGGACGGCAGCCGACCCTGCCCACCCCGCACGTCGACGAAGAGTAGTTCATGGCCAATCCCGCCTCCCCGATTTCCTGGCTGAAGAATTTTTCCTACGCCGGACTCGGGGCCCCCGCCTTGTTGCTGGCGATCATCGGCATGATGGCGGTGCCGCTGGCGCCGGCCGTGCTCGATGCCTTGTTCACCTTCAACATCGCGCTGTCGCTGGTGGTCTTGCTGGCGGTGATCAACGTGATGCGGCCGCTGGACTTCTCGGCCTTCCCCTCGGTGCTGCTGGTGGCGACTTTGTTGCGCCTGGCCTTGAACGTGGCCTCGACGCGCGTGGTGCTGCTGCACGGTCACGAGGGCACGCATGCCGCGGGCCGCGTGATTCAGTCGTTTGGTGAATTCGTGATCGGCGGCAGTTATGCCGTGGGCCTGGTGGTGTTCGCGATCCTGACCATCATCAACTTCGTGGTGGTGACCAAGGGCGCGGGCCGCATCTCGGAAGTGTCGGCGCGTTTCGTGCTCGACGCCTTGCCGGGCAAGCAGATGGCGATCGACGCCGACCTCAACGCCGGCCTGATCTCGCGCGAGGAGGCCAAGACCCGGCGCGAGGAAGTGCGCGAGGAAATGGATTTCTACGGCTCGATGGATGGCGCCTCGAAATTCGTGCGCGGCGACGCCGTCGCGGGCATCTTGATTCTTTTCATCAATCTGCTCGGTGGCCTGGCGATCGGCATCCTGCAGCATGATCTTTCGGCGGGCGATGCCGCCAAGACTTACATTCTGCTGGCGATTGGCGATGGCCTGGTGGCGCAGATTCCGGCGCTGCTGACCTCGGTCGCGGTCGCCGTGCTGGTGACGCGCGTGTCGCGCGCGCAGGACATGGGCCGTCAGGTCGTCGGTCAGATCTTCGCCGAACCGCGCACGCTGGGCATGACCGCGGCGGTGGTGGCGATTCTCGGCATGGTGCCGGGCATGCCCTCGCTGGTGTTCTTCTCGCTCGCGGGCGCCTTGGCCTGGGGCGCGCGCCGCATCGTCACGCGTCGCGCGCAGGCCAAGGTCGCGGCCACCGCCGCGCCCGCCGCGCCGACCGAAGCCGCCGAAGTGGGTTGGGACGATGTGCAGCTCGCCGACGCGCTGGGCCTGGAAGTCGGTTATCGCGTGATTCCGCTGGTCGATCGCAATCAGGGCGGCCCGCTGATGGCGCGCATCAAGGCGCTGCGCAAGAAGCTTTCGTCGGAATTGGGGTTTCTGGTGCCGGCGGTGCACATCCGCGACAACCTCGAACTCAAGCCCGGCGGCTATCGCATCTTGCTGCACGGCGTGCCCGTGGCCGCCGCCGAGATCTATCCCGATCGCGAGATGGCGCTCAATCCCGGCCGCGTGTTCGCGCGCGTCGATGGCATTCCGGGCAAGGACCCGGCGTTCGGGCTCGAGGCCGTGTGGATCGAGCCCTCGCGTCGTCTCGAGGCGCAATCGGCCGGCTACACCGTGGTCGATGCCTCGACCGTGATCGCCACGCATTTGTCGCACCTGATCCGCGCGCACGCGCACGAATTGCTCGGCCACGACGAAGCGCAGCAATTGCTGCAGGGCCTGGCCAAGAGCGCGCCGAAGCTGGTCGAGGATCTGACGCCCAAGCTGCTGCCGCTGTCGACCATCGTGCGCGTGCTGCAGGCGCTGCTGTTCGAGCACGTGCCGATTCGCCAGCTGCGTCTGATCGCCGAGGCCCTGGTCGCCAATGCGCCGACGAGCCAGGACGTCCAACATCTGACGGCGGCGGTGCGCACGTCGCTTTCCCGACTGATCGTGCAAGAGATCAACGGCATGGAGCCCGAGTTGCCGGTGTACACGCTGGCCTCGGGTCTGGAACGGCTTTTGCAGGATTCGGTCGGCGGCGGCGGCACGGCTCTCGAGCCGACGCTGGCGGAACGGTTGCACCACTCGGTCGCCGAGTGCGTGCAGCGGCAGGAAGCCGCCGGGGAACCGGCGGTGCTGCTGGTGCCGGGAAGCCTGCGGCCGATGCTGGCGAAGTTCATGCGCAACGTGGTGCCGGGTTTGCACGTGCTGGCGTATCACGAAGTGCCCGAGGCCAAGCGACTGCGCTTGGTGGGCGCGATCGGATGAGCCGACGACGACACCGACATCATCAGGACCCTAGCGACGACAAGCGATACCGGGAAAGACCGAAATCATGAAGATCAAGCGATTCGTCGCGCCCGACATGCGCGCGGCCATGAAGGCGGTACGAGAAGAGCAGGGGCCCAATGCCGTGATCCTGTCCTCGCGCCGCGTCGACTCCGGTGTCGAAGTGGTCGCGGCCACCGACTACGACGAAGCCCTGGTGCAGCAGGCCTTGCGCCGCGAGGAAAGCCAGGAAGCCGCGCAGCGCGCGGCGACGCCGGCGCCGGAACAAAAACCCCAGATCGAAGAACCCCGACGGCAACCGCGACGCGAAGGCGCGCGAGTTGAAGCGCGCCGCGAGCCGGCCCGCGCCGTCGTCACCTCCACCGTCATCGAGGACCCGTCGATTCGCGCCCTGCGCGCGGAATTGACCGAAGTGCGCTCGATGCTCTCGCGCGAGATCGGGCGCATGGGCGACATGCGCCTGCGCAACGCGCCCGGTCGCGCGCACGCGCTCGACGAGCTCGAAGCCATGGGCGTCAGCGGCGAATTCGCGCGCCAGCTCGTGGCCTGCATCGCCGAGGACGCCGACAATCGCAAGGCGCAGAGCCTGATGCTGGGCCTTCTGGCCAAGAGTCTGGTGATGGCGCCGCACGACGCCGTGATGGAAGGCGGCGTGATCGCCCTGGTCGGACCCACGGGCGTGGGCAAGACCACCACCATCGCCAAGCTCGCGGCGCGTTTCGCCGCGCGGCATGGCTCGCGCAATGTCGCCATGGTCACCACCGATGGCTATCGCGTCGGCGCGCGCGAGCAACTGTTTACTTACGGTCGCCTGCTGGGCATGCCGGTGATCGAGGCCAATTCCGGCGAGGAACTGCGCGCGCGCCTGGAAGCGCTGCGCGACTATCGCCTGGTGCTGGTCGACACCGCGGGCATGAGTCCACGCGATCTGCGCCTGGCCGCGCAATTGTCGTGGTTGTCGGATCTGCGTCAGGTGCGCACGTGGTTGGCGCTGCCGGCCAATGGCCAGGCCGCGGATCTCGACGCGACCATCAACGCGTTTCGCGTCGCGCAACCGGTGGCCACGGTCATCACCAAGCTCGACGAGACCACGCGCCTGGGCACGGCGCTGTCGGCCACGGTGCGGCACAAGCTGCCGATCGCCTATGTCGCCGACGGCCAACGCGTACCCGAGGACCTGCATCCACATCCCGCGCACCAGCTGGTGCTGAAAGCGCGTGAACTGGCCGTTGCGGCCCATCGAACTCCTGACCGCGAGGTACATCATGTCGCCGCCTGATTTGCGCATCAACGACCAGGCCGAGAGCCTGCGCCGCCGACGCGGACAACACCCGGTGCAAGTGATCGCCGTGGCCAGCGGCAAGGGCGGCGTCGGCAAGACCAGCGTGTCGGTCAATCTGTCCCTGGCGCTGACCCAACTGGGTCGACGCGTGATGTTGCTCGACGCCGATCTGGGCCTGGCCAATGTCGACGTGTTGCTGGGCCTGACGCCGCGCTTCACGCTCGCGCACGTGCTCGAAGGCAAGTGCACGCTGGAAGAAACCATCATCGAAGGCCCGATGGGTCTGTCGGTCGTGCCCGCGGCCTCCGGTCAGCGGCGCATGGCCGAACTCACGCACGCCGAGCACGCGGGCCTGATCCAGGCGTTTTCCGAACTCGGTCGCGATCTGGACATGCTGGTGGTCGATACGGCCGCGGGCATTTCCGATTCCGTCATCACCTTCACCCAGGCCGCGCACGAAGTGATCGTGGTCGTGGCCAATGAACCGGCGTCGATCACCGATGCCTATGCCCTGATCAAGGTGCTCTCGCGCGACCACGGCGTGCGTCGCGTGGAATTGCTGGCCAACATGGTGCGCTCGCAGGCCGAGGGTCGCGAGCTGCACGAAAAGCTGGTGCGCGTGAGCGAGCGTTTTCTCGACGTCAATCTGTCGTACCTGGGCGCCGTGCCCTACGACGACTGGATGCGTCGCGCGATTCAACGTCAGCAGGCCGTGATCGAGGCCTATCCCAACAGTCCTTCCGCCGGTGCCTTTCGCGGTATCGCGCGGCGCGCCGAGCAATGGGCGTTGCCGCAAGCGCCGCGCGGCAATCTCGAGTTCTTCGTCGAGCGTCTGGTGGGAGCGGGAGCCGCCGCATGAACGCACGCGCCGAATACGCGGCGGTACAGCGTGGCGCGATCAACGAATGCGTCACCACGCACGCGGCCCTGGTTCAACGGATCGCCTATCACCTGGCCGCGCGCTTGCCGCGCTCGGTCGAGGTCGATGATCTGATCCAGGCCGGCATGATCGGCCTGATGGAAGCCGCGCGCACCTTCGACCCGGGCGCGGGCGCGAGCTTCGAGACCTTCGCCTCGATCCGCGTGCGCGGCGCCATGCTCGACGAGCTGCGTCGCGGCGACTGGGCGCCACGCTCGGTGCACCGTCGCGTGCGCGAGGCGGCCTCGGCCATGGCCAGCATCGAGCAACGCACCGGCCGCGCCGCCAACAGCACGGAAGTGGCGGCGGCGATGAATGTCAGCATCGACGAATACAATCGCTTCATGGACGACGCCGCCCGCACGCAAGTGCTGTCGATCGACCATGGCGACGCCGAAGGCGAGGCGATGGACATCGCCGACCACACGACCCGCACGCCCGAGCAACGCTTCGACAAGGCCGAGTTCGCCGCCGATCTGGCTGGCGCCATCGATGGCTTGCCCGAACGTGAGCGCATGGTCATGGCGCTGTACTACCAGGAAGAATTGAACCTCAAGGAAATCGGCCAGGTGCTCGGCGTGACCGAATCGCGCGTGTGCCAACTCCACGGTCAAGCCCTGGTGCGCCTGCGCGCAAGGCTCAAGAGCTGGATGGGGTCGGAGTACGAAGCCTTGTTGTGAGTGGCAGGCGAAGGCACGCGCCGTCGCTGGAAACGTCGGCACGCCTCGGTAATGGCTTGCCCGGCCCGCAAGAGGCCGACCGCTCGGCGACGCCGAGCGCGGTGCTTGCCTGAACACCTGTCTCGACGCGTGGACTGTTCGCGCCCGAACTCATCCCCGATCGCGTCGAACCTCGGCGACGCCTTCGTGAATCACGTCGCGTCCGCCACAAGCTTGCCGTGCTTCATGAGTTCTAGGGAATGCACGGCCCCCGATGCCCCTCGGCTCGGCAGGGTTAACAGTGTTCCCTCGGGATTGGCGCACTTGCTTGCATCCGTCGGTTTGCCACATCGGGGTGCGCATGAAAGAGTGTTGGAGATCAAGCGCCGCGCGGCGCATGTCCGCGTGCGCGCAGGCGCTGGCCTTGGTGATGGCGTCTGGCGTGACCAGGGCGCAGCCCTTGCCGCTGGCCGATGGCTTGAACGAATGCATGACCTTGTCGCGCTCGCATCCGCGCGTGGCGGTGGCGCGATGTGAATCGGTGGCCAGCGAGGCGCGCGCCGTGGGCGAACTGGAGTCGGCCAGTCGCGCCTTGCTGGCCTTGGCCGATGCCCATACGGTGCTGGGCGAATCCGGCGAGGTCGACAAGGCGCTGTCGCGCGCGCTCGACTTGCCGCTCGAAGGCGCGCTGGCCGCGCGTCTGCACTACGACGTCACGCGTCGTCGCGGCATCCTGGCTTATGGCGAGCGACGTCTGGATGCCGCGCTGGTGCAGTTTCGGCAGGCGCTCGATCAGGCGACGGCCGCGCGCGATGCCGAGTTGCAGGCCAAGAGTTGGAATGACATCGGCAATGTGCTGGCCGCCGACGATGATCTGCGCGGCGCGCTCGAGGCCTTCACGCGCAGTCTGGAACTGCGCGGCGACGGCGACGAGGTCGATGCCGCGCCCGTGTTGAACAACATCGGCGATCTGTACGCGCGCCTGCGCGAGCGCGACAAGGCGATCGACTACTACGGCCGCGCGATCACCGCGCATCTGGCGCGTGGCCGCACGCTGGAAGCCGCGCACACGCGCGAGCATCGCGCCTTGTTGTTGATCGAGGCCGGTGATCTGACGCAAGCGCGACAGGCATTGCTCGCTTCGCTCGAAGTCTACGAACGCGCGCCCGCGCCGTCGGCCGAACTGCGCTTGATGGCGCCGCTGGCCGATCTGGCCTTGCGCGCGGGCGATGTGGAGAAGGCGCAAGCACTGGTCGATCGTGGCGAAGCGTTGGCGCGGCGCATCTCGAACGCGTTGCCGGCCAGTCTGCTGTTGCAGCAGGCGCGGCTGCGGCGCGCGCGCGGCGATCTGGAAGGCGCGGCCGCTGTCTTAGTGCCCGTGCTGTCGAAGTCGCGGCAAGACGTGGATCACGTCGAGCTGTTGCGCGAGGCGGCGGATATCGCGCGCGAACGCGGCCAATTTGATACCGCTTTCGCCTTGCTCCGTCGGTATCACGATGCCGATAGCGCGCGTCACGCGGCCGAGCAAGATCGCGCGCTCAACGATCTGCGCGTGCGCCTGGAGGTGCGCGAGAAGGACATGCAGATTCAAGTGCTCGATCGCGAAGCCGCCATGCGCGCCGCGCAACTCGATCGCAGTCGATGGCAGTTTCGCTTTCTGGCCGCCAGCGCGGCGGTGCTGCTGCTGTCGATCCTGCTCGCCGTGATCCGGCGCGGCAATCGTCGACGCGTGAACGACGCCGTCCGCGAGGCGCGCCGCGTCGCCGAGACCGCGCGCTATCGGCAGATCGCCGACGATCTGCGTCGCGACATTGCGCGATTGCGCGGCGTTCTCGACCAGACCGAGGCGCCGTTGATGCTGCTCGATGCCAATGGCACGGTGATGCACGCCAATGCCGCCGCCTTGCGCGCGCTGCGCTGGCGTCCCGAGGAGGACGCCGAGCCCATGCTCTGGCAATGGATCGCCGAGCCGAGCATGCCGCCGATGCAGGACGCGCTCGATCGCATCGAAGGCGGCGATGCGACCACCGAGCTGACCATCAAGGTCTCGCGCGATGCCGACACGCCGTGGCATGCGCGCTTGGTGCCCGTGGCGGTCGATGGCGGCGAAGTCGTGGTGTGCCTGGCGCCGATCGCGGCGACGGGGCCCGGGCAGGCGCCGGGCGCGGCGGTGGTCGAGGAATTCCTGCGCGCGGAGCAACGCCTCGCGCAACTGTCCGAGTCACTGCACGAAGTCGATGCGATCACGGGGCATGTCGTCGATCGCGCGTTGTCGGAATTGACCGAGCACGTGACGCGGCAACCGGGCGATGGCCCGCCGATCGGCGCGGACATCGAGCGGGATCGCGACCGCTTTCGGACCTTGCTGGTCGAGTTGATGCTGGCCAGTCTCGATGCCTGGCAACGGGCCACGGACAAGAATCGCATCGAACTGGCCGATCGCTCGCGCATCTGGCGCGTGACCATCGACGACGGGCGTCTGCGCGCCCGCGCGATGGAGCGCTATTTGACCTTGTCCAAGTTGCCGGCGCAGCCACGCTGGCGCGACGTGCTGCGCACGGCGTACTTCGTGTTGTCCGAATGCACCTTGCCCGAGGACGAGCGCATGCGCATCGAGGGGCAGGTGCGCGAGCTCACCGAGATGTCGCGTCGCCGCGCGTTGCGCTGAGATCTCGATTCACGCCTGAAGCGTCGAGTGTTCGCTTGCCCGGTTCGCGGCCGGGCGCGATCGGCATCAGGCGTTGGCGCGTCGCGTCGGTCGCGGGGTCGTTGGCATCGATCTCGCGCGCGGCGCCGCCGCCGATCAGACCGCCGGTGCTCGAACCGCCCGTGCTGTCGCCACCCGTGGTCGAGCCGCCGCCCGTTGACCCGCCGCCCGTGGAGCCACCACCGGTTGAGCCGCCACCCGTTGATCCGCCACCCGTGGTGCCACCGCCCGTAGAGCCTCCGCCCGTAGAGCCTCCGCCCGTAGAGCCACCACCAGTTGATCCGCCACCCGTCGACCCACCGCCCGCACCGCCACCCGGAACGATGCTCGACGGATCGCAGATCGCGCAAACGCCGCTCAAGCCCTGATCGAGCGTGTACAGCGCATGGTGGTCGATGCTGTTGTAGCTCTCGGGAAACAGCGCCACGGGCACCACGGTGCCGATGTCGGAGGTGGGGTCGTCAGCGCCTTCCGTGGGCAAAGGCCCGAATAGCGCGCAGTGCTGTTGGCTCAACATGCGGGCGACGGTGTAGTCGTCGAAACCCGCGCGCGGATCGAACTGCCCGCACTTGAGTTGGGGGTCTTTCGACAGGGGATCGGCGCGACGAGGCGTCAGTAATCGGCCCGCGTCGTTCGCGCGCCCAGTCAATGCCTTGCCCTCCAATGGCGCTTCGCAAGCGCCGGTGCGCAAGCAATTGGCGAAGGCGGTCAGCAGAATGCCTTCGAATTTGAACGTGCCGTCGTAGCGTACGTTGCCGGTGGCGCACCAATCGCCGGACTTCAGTTGCTCGTGCGCGCGGGCCTCGGGGATGCCGGTCGAGGCGATGATCGCGAGCGCCAGTAAAGCGGATATCGAGTGATGCTTCATGAGGGTTTCCTTCGGTTCTGTCGTGCCATCTCCAAACGCGCTTCGAGCTTAGGCGCGTTGGCGCGCGATGGCCCGCGCGATCCGGGGAACAAACCGGGCTGAATTCGGCGTGATACCGCTAAATTTCGCCTTTCGCCCGCGCGGGGCCGTGGTCGCGCCGGACGCTCTGTTAGTCTCGGCGCTCTCCGGGCACCCTCGAGGCAGGACGCCATGACCCGTAGCGCGCAGGTGCATTACTTCGAGCACGTCGCCTTGGTCTTCGCGCGGCAGCACCGCACGGTGCCGCACGCGCATCGGGCCTTGCAGATGGCGATCGCGCTCGAGCGACCGTTCGAGGCCACGCTCGATCGCGACACCGCGCGAGACGCGCGGCCGGTGGAGTTTCTCTGCGTGGCGCCGGATCGATGGCACTTTCTGGCGCCGAGCGAAGGCTGGGTGGCGCAGTTGTATTTCGACATCGCGCCGCGTGGCTTCGAGCAGTGGCGCGAGCGCGGTGGCGAGATTCGGCCGCCGAGCACGGAGCTGGTCGAGCTTCTGCGCGAAGCCCGATGCGCGAACGGTCTCGATCGCGACGCGCTCGCCGCCATCGCCCAACGCTGGCTGGCCGAGTGCCTGCCGGGCCTGCGGCGCGAGCCACCCGAGCATCCGCGCGTCGCCGCCGCGCTGGCCCTGGTCGATCACGCCGAGGCCGAACCGGGCAATTACGCCCATCTGGCGCGACGCGTGCATCTGTCGCCGAGTCGCTTCGCGCATCTGTTTCGCGAATTCGCTGGCTGCACGGTGCGGGAATACCTGTTGTGGCGTCGCCTGCTGCGCGCGCTGACGCGTCTTGAGGGCGGTCATAGCATCACCGATGCCGCGCATGACGCCGGCTTCGCCGATGGCGCGCATCTGTGCCGGTCGTTTCGGCGCGTGTTTGGCGCCATGCCGAGTAACGTCGCGGTGATCGCGCGGCGATAGCGCGGCTTCGGCGCGCGCGCCCCTCGCGGCGCGCGCGATCAGCAATCCGATTCAAGTCCGCCGACACCCCTTGCGCCTAGGCTGATGGGGCGCGGGTCATGGGTCGACCCCGCGTCATTCCATCGTCGAGGGAGAGTCATCATGGGGATTGCAGACATCACCGCGCTCGGCGCGGCGGAACAGCGTGGGTATTCGCGCGGGTGGCGCATGGCGGTCGCGTGGGGCGCGCTCGTGGTTTCCTTGATCGTGCCGCAGGGCGAGGCACGCGCGCAGGCATCGGTGATCGACGATCCTGGCGCGCCGCCGATCTTGCCGTGGGACGATGACAACGGCGACACCTATCGCGAAACGATCGTGGCTTCGGGCGACGGTTGGCGCCTGGTGGAATCGAGCGGGCTCGATGAGTTCAGCGGTCGCGCCTTCACCGAACGTCTGTTCATGATCGACGACGCGACCGGCGTGGCGAACGCGCCCTTGCCCGAACCCCTGCGGCAATCGCTGATCGAGGATCTGGCCAACGTGCCCGAGGACGAGCGAACGTCCTTCACCGTCAGCCAGCGCGTGGTCGACGCGGTCAATGCCTCGCTCGCGCAAGGCGCGGCGACACCCGAGCTGATCGCGCTGGCCGAATTCGATGACGAGCTGCCCATCGATACCGTGACCAAGCGACGCATGCTCAAGGGCTGCGGCGATCGCGACATCGACAAGTCCAAGCACTTCAGCATCGCCGCGCCGCTGACCAACACGCGTCAGTTCAACGACAACTTCAGCGGCAGCCTGTCGCTGACCGGCACGGCCAATGTCGACGCCGACGGCTCGATCTCGATCAAGCTCAAGCGCACGCGGATTCTATTCTTCTGCGTGCCCTATGGCGTGCGCTTCAACCACGCGCGCGTGTGGGGCACGGCCCTGGTCGATCAAGGCGCCACGCTCAGCGGCACCATCGCCTATTCCAACAGTCAGGCGCGCGAATGGCAGATCGCCAAGCCGCATCTGTTCTCGATCGATTTCATGGCCGGTCCGATCCCGGTGCATATCGGTTTCAACTTGCCGATCACGGCGGGGTTCGACGAGCACGCGATTAATGCCTCGGTGACGGGCCAGGTGACCTACAGCGGTCGCCGCACGCTGTCGGGGTACATCGACTACACCTGCACCAGTGGCGGTTGCTCGGGCGCGCAATCGTTCAACACGACCAATCTGGGTTCGCAGGTGCTCACGGCCAGCGTCTCAGGTCGCTTTCAGCCGTCGATCTACGCGCAGGTGGCCTTGCGCGCGTATCTGTATGGCGAAGGCTTCGCCTATGTGCAGGTCGGCGTGCGTCCGTACTTGCACGGGGACTTGTGGGGCTACTACGGCAATAACTGTGGCGATGCCGATGGCGATGGCTATTTCGAGACGGTCAAGGCGCTGACCTTCGATCTGGATTGGCATCTCGCGATCACGGCCCAGGCGGATACCTTCCTCACCAGTACCTGGCGTCGCACCTTGTGGTCATCGCCGCGTTGGCACATCAACTACTGGGATCTGTTGGGCGGCGAAGGCTCGACCGCATTGACGCCCATGTTGCAAGGCCCGGCTCAAGTGCCCGTGGCCACGACGCAGACCTATGGCGCGCGCATGCGTCCGTGCTGGCCTTACGCCGACAACGTCGACTACGCGGTGAACTGGGGCGATGGCGCCACTGGCGCGGTCACGGGCGCGCCCGCCACGCCCGCGGTGCTGACGCACGCGTGGTCGAGCGTCGGCGACTATCAACCCGTGCTCACCGCAATCAATGACGCGCATGGTCGCGATCTACGACGCGCGACCGCGCGGCACGTGCTGGTCGATGGTCGTCAAGGTCACAAGGGCATGACGTGGAAGTTGCTCGAGCGCAATGGTTCCTACGCGCATGTCGGCACCGACGCGCAGACCAATCCGTATGTTGGCGACACCGAGCCCAGCGCGTCGCTGCCGATTCTGTGCTTGCGTCAGGATGGTCGACCGGCGCCGTTGGGCATCGCCTTCGATTTCTACAACGGGTGGGCCGCGGGCGAAGTCGCCACTTCCGCGCCGGTGCAAGGGCTGTTGCTGACCTCGCGCGCGGTCGCCGATGCGCGTTGCGCGGCGGATCTCGGCGCGGGCTTTCGCATGGCTGAGTTCCATGACGGTGGCGGCGGCTGGTCGTGGTGGGGGCAGGGCGTGTTGAGCCCGGCCACGCGCTTCTGGGTCGCCATCAACGATCAACCCGCGAATCCGTGGAACTGAGGTCGATCATGAGCAAGCACACGATGATGCGATATCGGCCGCGCCTTGCGCGCGGCCTGCTGACGGTGCTCGCGGGCCTCTTCGCCGCGAGCATCTGTCATGCGCAATCCGGACAGCAGCGCACGGTCGAGGTGATGATCGACGACGCCGGTCGCCTGCGCCCGCCACTGATCGTCGATGACGCGAGCACCTCGCGCCCGCCGGCGCCGATCGGCCGGGCCACGCGCATCTGGGCCGATCCCGAAGTCGGCGCGATCTTGCGCCAGGACGCCGACCGCGACGTCCCGGTTATTTTCCGACAGGGGCTCGATTCGCCGTATGGCCTGGCCTTCGATGCGTCGACGCAGTCCCTGGTGTGGACGAGCGCCGGCAAGTCGATCATGCAGCGGCTGCGCATCGACACGGGCGAGGTCGAGGATCTCGCGAGCAGCTTCGATGATCCACCCGTGCTCGAGTTGCCGCGCGAAGGTGGCCATGCCGCGATCACCGTGATCGATCAACAGATCGTGCGCGTGATCCAGGACGACTACGCGGAGGAACCCACGGTCGAGACCTTGCTCGCGCTCGCGCCGGATCAAACGGTGGCGGGCTTGGCGCTAGATGCCGCGGCGAGCGTGGTCTACGTGAGCAATGCCGTGGGCATGCCGGACACGGCCTTGGCGCTCGATGGCGCCGCGATCGCGCCGCTGATCAAGAGCGACAACGTACCGATGGTCCCTGATCCCCTCGAACCCGAGCCCGTGGAGTTGCAGCCATGAATGGTCGATCCTTTGGGTGGCGCGCGAGCGTGCTGCTGATGCTGGCCGCGTTGGCGAGCACGCTGTCGACGCGGGCGCGCGCGGTCGACGGCTACGTCGATCTGCACGCGCATCTGGCCGGCGAAATGAGTTTCGGCGGCAGCTGGTTCTGGGGCCGGGCCAACGGCGAGATGAACCCCGCCGTCGCGCGTTGCGATGGCAATTTCCTCACGCGCAGTCACGGTGCCTTGCGCATTCCGATCCTGGCGGACTTTCTGCCCGGCGCGGGCGATACCGGTTGGCATCTCGGTCAACGCAATGGCTTCGACACGCGGCGCTGTCGCCGCTTCTTCGGCATCGTCATTCCCGGGACGTGCCCGACCGAGCACTTCGCCGGTTGGCCGGTGTGGGATTCGATCGCGCATCAGCAGATGTGGCAGGGCTGGCTCAAGCAGGCGCGCGACAGTGGCTTGCGCGTGGTCATGGTCTCGCTCGCCGAATCGAGTTTCCTGTGCGAGAACACGCCGGTGCGCACGCGACGGTTTCCGTGCGATGAGATGAGTTCGGTGCGGCGTCAGGCGCAGTTCGTGCACGACTTCGCCAACCGCTACGCGAGTTGGGTCGGCGTCGCGACCACGCCGGCGCAGGCACGCGCGCTGATCGCGCAAGGCAAGCTGGTCTTGGTCTTGGCGGTCGAGGTGACCAAGCTGTTTCCGAGCGGCGACTATCTCGCGCAACTCGATCAGCTGCGCGCGCTGGGGGTGAGTTCGGTGCAGGTCATGCATCATGCCGACAATCGCTTCGGAGGCGCGGCGCCGATTCCGGGCATGGCCAAGGCCGCGGACATCGCCGAGTTCTTCTTCGGCGAGATGACTCGCATCAACGACTTCGTGTGCCGCGATCTCTTCGGCCGCGTGGGGACTTGCGATGGCGAGACGCATCTGAACGAGCGCGGCCTGACCAGCGATGGCGTGAATCTGGTCAAGGCCATGATGGATCGCGGCATGCTGCTCGATGTCGCGCACGAATCGCGCAAGAGCCTGGTGCAGACCTATGATCTGGCGCGCGCGCATGGCAACTATCCCTTGATCTACTCGCACACGCACATGTGGGACACGATCGTGCCCGAGGCCGAGCGGCACGAGAAATTCCTGCGCGCCGACGAGATTCACATGATCGCCGACACCGGCGGCATGATCGGCTTGCGCACGGGCTCCGAGGGCACTCAAACCTATGGCACGGCCGTGGCCAATCGCTGTCAGGGTTCGGTGCGTTCCTTCGCGCAGTCGCTGATGTACGCGGTCGATCAGGGCTTGAACGTGGGCCTGGGCACGGACTTCAATGGCTTCATCGCGCAAATGGCGCCGCGCTACCGGCCGCGCACGCTGGCGTTTCAGGGCGACATCAATTGTCGGCAGGATTCGGTCGAGATCGTCGCCAGCGGTCACATCGGCGAGATGCAACGCAAGGGCCTGGGCCACGTGGGCATGCTGGGCGAGATGATGCAAGAGCTCAACGCGGTCGGCTTGCCGGCGCCCTACGCTCAACATCTGAATCAATCGGCCGAAACCTTCCTGCGCATCTGGGAGCGCAGCCTCAGCTTGGCCACCGCGACGTCGACCAACCTGGCCTTGAACGCGGTGGCGAGCGCCTCGAGCACGTTCTGTTCGACGTCAGTGCCCGGGCCCGATTGCTACAGCCCCGCGCGCGTCAACGATGGCGCCAGCTCGACCGCGCTCGGTGGTCTGAACAGTTGGGCCAACGACTGGGGTCAAGCAATGCCGCAATGGCTGCAGCTGACGTGGTCGGCGCCGGTGACGTTCTCGCGCGTGGAGTTCTACACCACGGCGGGCTACGAACTCACGCGCTTCAGCATTCAATACCGCAGCATCGTTGCCGGCGTGCCGACGTGGACCGATCTGCCGGTGTCCCCCGCGTTTCCGGTGAATAACGCGGTGACGTATCGCGCCTTCAGTTTTCCCGCGGTGACGGGCGATGCGATCCGCGTCCTCGCGCACAGCGGCTCCGCCCTGCAACCGGGCTACGCGCGGGTCAACGAACTCGAAGTGTATTGATGATGCCGATCTGAGGTTCATGGGCTTGGCCGGCGCCACCGGCTAAGCCCCGACAGGGCGCGCGACTTGCGCGCGCGCCCCGTCGCCCCCGAGAATCCGACGGGATTCCTTTCGCGGACAGGGCATGTTCGATCTGGTGGCCTTGCTGATCGCCGTCGTGCTGTTGATGGTGATTTTGAATTTGCGCGCGATCATGGGCAGGCGCTACGCGATCGTCGGCGCGCGGCTGGTGCATGGCGTCGCGCCGCCGGCGCCGATGGCGGATCTCTACGCGCAAGCGCATGAGGTGCTGGCCGCGGCGGGGTTCGAGGGACCGACCTGGGTGATGTCGCAGACGCGTCCGGCCGAGGCCAACCTCGCGCCCTTGCGCGCGGTGTATCGCCATCGCGAGTCGCATGCCGCGGCCTGGCTGATGCCGGCGTTGAACATCGGCATGCCCAATGTTTTGCTCACGTACTGGACCACCGAACTCGCCGATGGACGCGTGCTGACCTCGCAAGCGCTCGATCGCTACGCGGAACTGGTGGGCGGCGAGCGCTATCCGGCGCAGACGATCTACAGCACGGACCTGCTCGAGCAATGGCGCTTGCATCGCGAGTGGTGCGCGAGCTTCGGCGCGACGGCGCGCGAGGACGGTCTGGACGACGCGGCGATCGAACGCATCGGCGGCGCCTGGCACAACGAGCGACTGGAAGCGCTGGCGCAACGCGGTGATCTGGTGCCGGACGCGGAAGGCGGTTGGCGCGCGACCTGGCGATACGGCTTGCGAACCTATTTCGCGATGACTTTTGGGCGCAAGCCGACCGCGAAGACCGCGGTGACCGTGACCGCCGTGCCGATCTCGCGCTTGGTGTTTCTCGCCGGCGTGGTCGAGCGCGTGCGTCGTTACGTGCCGACGCGCGCGGTGCAATGGACTCTGTTTCTGGCATCGCTGGCCTTGTTCCTGGCCTTGGGCGCGATCGCGTGGGAACCGCGTTTCGCCGCGATCTTGCTGGTCGCGGTGGCCTTTCACGAATGGGGTCACTATCTGGCGATGCGCGCGTTCGGCTATCGCAACGTGCACATGCTGGCCTTGCCCTTGGTCGGCGGCGTGACGATTGGCGAGGACGCCGATCCTTCGGCCACGCGCCGCGCGTGGATGAGTCTGATGGGCCCCTTGCCCGGCATCATTGTGGGTTGGGTGTTGTTGGTTTTGCCGATGCTGACGCCGTTGTCGGACACGCTCGCGATTTGGGCGCGCGAGGCGGCCTTGGTGTTTTTGTTCCTGAACTATCTCAACGTGCTGCCGATGCCGCCGCTCGATGGCGGCCACGTGGTGCAGGCGATGTTGCCGGCGCGGTGGTTGAACTTGCAGGTCGCCTTCGTGGCCGTGGCCTGCGTGTTGGGCGCGATCGCGGCGTGGTGGCTGGGTTTCGTGCTGCTGGCGATCATCGCGGGCATGCAGTTGCTTGGCTTGCCGTCGAAGCTGGCGGTGGGGCGCGCGACGCGTCGCTTGCTCGACGATCCGCGCGCCGCGCGCGAACGCGCGAGGCCCACGCGCTTGATCGCGGCCTTCGAAGCGCTGGAACGCGAAGCCGGCCCGGCCAAGCAAGCCCAAGCGCGCATCGGTCAGGCCGAGCAAGTGCTGCAGGCCATCGATCTGCGACCGATGTCGTGGCTCAGTCGCCTCGTCGTGGGCACAGTGTACGGTGGTTTGCTGATCGTGCCGGTGGTGGGCGCGGTGGTGTGGTTCAGTCTGTTCTCGGGCGAAGCGATCGAGCAGGCCGAGGCGCGCGCCCGCGAAATGGGCCGGGAAAGCGCGGCCTTCACCGCGCGCGCCGAGCGGGCGGAGTGGCCGGAACTGCTGGGCTTGGAAGGCGACGAAGCCGCGCGCGTGGCACGTCGCTTCGACCCCGCCGATGACTTGATGCTCGACGAAGTCGAGCGTCGGCTCGACGTGAAATTGCCCGAGGACGTGCGCGCGGTGTATCGCCTCGGCAATGGTAGCGAGGCCTTGAGTCTGACCACGCTCGCGAGCTGGCGTCCGATTTCCGATGCCGAAGTCGAGGCGATCAAGACCAATCTCGACAACGCGGAAGAGGTGTTCGAGGCCAAGGATTCTCCGCGGCGCGCGTTCGACGAGACGCGCATTCGCCGCTGGATCAATGTCGGGCTCGAGGATTTGGCCGATGGGGGGCGGGTCGTGATGCTCGACCTCGCTTCGCCGCCGACCTTCGCCGGCGAGCGCGTGCATGTGCTCAACGACTATTTGCTGGAAAGCTATGCCGACCTGCGCGCCTACGCGCGCGAACGCTGGGTCGAAGCGGCGACGATGCGCGCCGCCGACGCGCGTTGGCGACAGCAACGGGAGAAGGCTTTCGCGGAATTGCGCGACGCCGATGTCGAGACTTTGATCGAGCGTGGCACGACGCCGCGCTCGACGTTCAGTCTGTTCGGCTTTGGCGCGACGCGCGAGTCGCCGGCGAGTACCGCGGCGATCGAGGCGACCGAGCAACGCCTTGGCGCGCGTCTGCCCGATGTTTTGCGCGAGGTTTACATGCGACGCAACGGCGTGGCGTCATGGCAGTTGCTGCCAGTGGAAGCCCTCGCGCCGGTGTCGAGCTTCGGCCCCGAAGTCATCACGCGCGCCGGCGTGCTGCAACTGCCGTCGACCGATGGCCCGGGCCTGGACGCGCTGCATGCGCCCGCGCGACTCGAAGGTCTCGAGGACTGCGTGGTCACGCACGCCATGGACATCGGCGCCGACAAGCGCTGGCCGACCGCCTTGTGGTGCCCCCGTCGCGATGACGAAGTGGTGTGGCTGGCCCGCGCCTGGCGCTTCCCGGGCATGCGCGAGTTTCTGCTTTACAACGCGGTCGAACAGCGCGCGGTCACGATCGAAACTCCCTGAGCGATCGCGTAGCGTGACGCGCGTTCATCGCCAAGCCGTGATGTCGCGCCAGGAGAGGCGGCGAGGCCCGAAGCCGGCGCCGCCGATGCTGATCCCGCCGCGATTGGTCGTGCTGATCACGTTCACGTCATTGCCGAAGACATCGACCGACGTCGCGACATCGATGATCTGTCCGCCGATCGCGATGCCGCCCACGCCGCGCGCGCCGAGATCGCTGGCATCGAGCCGGCCATCGCGCGTCACGTCGAAATAAGGCGCGGGCATGCCGACCCCGAGCGCGTCCTCGGCTAGCGGCACGCGGCCGGTGCGCACGTCCAGCGCCATCAACCAACCGGTGGCGGCGGCGAGGCAGGGATCGTCGGCCGCCGGCACCGTGGTCGCGACCAAGGCGGTCGACGAGCGCAAGGTCGCGCCCAGCGTCACGTGCTCGCCATCATCGGGCAGGCGCAGATACCAGCCGCGCGAGCCCGGATAAGCGACGGGATGTTCGGAAATCTCGCGCGTGTCGAAGCTGCCGGTGTGGCTGGGTGTCGCGGTCTGCTCGACCAGATCGTCGAGGCGCGTCGAGTCGCGCGCGCCATCGTCGAACACGCCGTAGATGACTTGATCGCGGTTGGCGCTGGCGGCTTTGTCGTCGAGTTCGAGTTCCTTGCCCGTGCCGACGATGATCACCGGCATGCCATCGCGGGCGCGCGCCACGCGCGGCTGCGCGGTGATCGGTCGGTAGGGCGTGGCGGCGGCGGCGAGCAGGGGCAGGTCGGCGGTCTGGTAGACGTGCCATCGCGCCGGGTTGCTGTCCGTGAGGTCGAACTTCCACAGATTGCCGTAGAGATCGCCGGCGTAGGCGAATTCGCCGATCAGATCGCTGTTGAAGTCGGACAGCGTTGCGGGGCCGAGGCCATTGGCGCGATGACGACCGGGAAGTGGATCGGCGACGGCGCCGGTGAGTAACACACGATAGTCCTGGCCATCGAGTCGCATCAGGATCAGAGCCGCGCGGCCCGAGGCGCTGTTGTAGCCATTGCCCGTGATCGCCCACCAATGACCATCGGCCAGCCGGGCGATCACGACGCCGCCCATGATGTGGCCGAGGTCCGGACGCGAATCGTCGCCGGTGATGTCCCAGGTCACCGTGTCGCTGATGCCATCGGCGTCGGTGACGTCGAGCATGTACATGCCCGTGCCGCCCGCGCCCAAGGTGCCGACGATCACGCTGGCCCATCGGCCATCGATCATCACATCGCGCGAGATCGGCGTGGCATCGACATAGGCGCGATGCGTGTAGTCCGGCCAGGTGAGTTCCGCGAGTCGCGGATACACGCCATTGGGCACGTAAGCGTATTGCTCGGTGCCGTCATCGCGAAATGCGTGCAGCATGCCGTCGTTGGCGCCGACATAGACGCGCCTCGCGCGGTCGCGATGGGCGATGGCGAAGGCGCTGTAAGGCTGCGCGTCCTCCGGCGAGCCGACGGGCCAGCCCTTGTCGGGATAGCCCGCGAGCGGTCGTCCGACCATGACCGGTCGCGAGTTGATGATGTCGCCTAGCAGCGAGCTTCGCGGCCGCAGCGGAATCGCCGCGTTGGCGGATTCGTTGACGCGACTGCCCGCGATCCATTCGGCGCGCGCGCGGCCGATCGCCTCGGGGTCCATCGTCGGCGGCGTGTCGCGCATTAGCAAGGTCTGATGTTCTGGCGACAAGTCCTGCCACCGAAAGCGTGTCACCGTCACCTTCGGAGGCAACGCCGGCCCGGCCACCGTCAGCACCATGCGTCGCGCGAACTGCGCTTCGGCATCCACCGCGGGCAAGGTCTTGCCGGTGGCGGCGCAATAGCCGCCGGTGAGGATGCAACCGGCGTCCCACAGCACTTCGCGCCGCTGGGCCTGGGCGTCGAGCGTTTGCGCGCGCAAGGTGCCACTCCAGGCGCCACTGATATAACCGCCGACGTAGGCGAGGGCGCCATCGCTGACCGTGCCGCTCTGCAAGGACAAGCCCCCACTGCCGCCGACGCCTTGCGTGATCGTGCCGAGGATCGACGTCAGCGCCGTGCCCATGCTGGGCAGATCATTGGCCAGGAACATCGCGCCGCGACTGACCAGGGTCGCGTGCCAGAAATCATCGATCAGATTGTTGGCGAAGAATCCGGCGGTGCCGGTGCGCAGGTTCTCGATGGTGCCGGGTGTCACCGGCAGCGACGGCGTCACGCCCACGCCGATGCCGAAGGTGACGATGTTCTGCCATGTCGAAGGATCGTTGCGCGCGTTCCAGGCGGGTTCGGTCGGGCTGGTGGCGTTGTCGACGATGCGCGGCGGCACCAGATTGCGCAGATCCTCGCGCAGATCCTCGGCCCACGCGGCGAAGGCGATGTCGGTCAGCGTGAAGCGACGCGGGCCACTGGTGAGCAAGGGCGGGTCGGCATACAGACGCGCGTACGACGCCGCGGGATCGTACAGGCCAAGCGTCGGCGCGTCCGGCAATTCGGGATCGGGCGAGGGCAAGTTCAGCACGGTGCCGTTGGGATTGTTCGGCATCCAACTGGCGCCAGGCAGCGCATTGCTGCCGGTGCTATCGCCGCCATCGGTAAACACCACATGGTAGTTGCGTCGACAGGCGAGCTCTTCGCCAACGACACCGGGACGTGATTGCAGGGGACTCATGGCGCCGGTGCGGGCGAAGAAGTCGCGCGCGCGCACGAAGGCCGGTCGCAGCGGTGTGTCGCCCGAGGTCGGCAGGGTGTCGATCCAGTCGCGCAGTTGCGCGAAGCGCGCGTCGTCGAGGCTCGCGATGGTATTGATCCAGCCGATGCTCGACACCGTGTTGGAAGTCGCGCTCAGCGAGGTGTTGAGCGCGCCCCAGGCCACGCGCGCGCTGTCGGCGCGCAAGCCGCCCACGGCTTCCTTGAGCGCGTTGCGGATCACCAGTTGTCGCGTGCGATAGAACTGAAACCAGTTGGCGAAGTTCTGACGTTGCTCGGGCGCGATCGCGATTTTGTCGAAGCTGCTCCACTGCGAGATGTCGCCCGCGCCCTTGTAACGCGTGTAGTACGCGGGCTCGGGCTTGAGCCGACCGGTCGTGCCATTGGGCAGACGCCCGCTGCAATCGCCGTAGGTCGCGCCGCTCGCGCCCTGGCTGGGCACGAAGTTCCTCGCCAGGTCGACCACGGTGGCCGGGTCGAAGATCGCGGCATTGAAGTTCGCCGGCGCCACGCGCCGCTGCAAATCGATGCGCGGCGGCGGATAGTTCACGTCAGGGTTGAAAGCCAGGGCGTTGAACAATGCCGCGCTCAGTCGCGGATCGCCGCAGGCGAACTCGGTGATGCGCGAATCGACGGGCACGTCGCTGGCGCGCATGCTGGTGGAGTCATCGACGGTGAGCAGAATGTTCGGCGCGATGTCGGCGCGCAGGAAGATCGGTCGCTGCGCGAGGTCAAGCGATTCCGGCGTCTCGCCGCGCGCGTTCAGGCAAGCCCCGAGCAGCATGAGCATCGCCACCACCGCGCTTGTGGTCTTTCGATTCCGCGCGCCGCGCGACAGCACGCGGGCTCTCGTGCTCGGCCATCCGTGTCGATGACGATGAATACCTGCGGCCATCATGGCGATTCTCCGGGACTCGCCTGCTATGCGAGCCGATCGAAGATCGCCTGTCATCGGTGCAATTCGGCAACATGAAACGCGTCGATGACATCCGCGCGTGTCGTCGCGCGATGTCGTGCCCAAAAACGCGAAGGCCCTCGCCGCGAAGCGAGGGCCTTCATATGTTCACTCGACGCGCGGCCTAGTCGAAGGCCGACGCACCGACATTCACTGCGGTTGTCGCGTCAACTCTCGCCACGACGTGCGCTGGCCCGGGAAGCCCGCCCCGGTTTCGATGCCGGGGTCATCACCGGGCAGGCCGACGAAGATCTTGTCGTTCTCAAACGCGTCGACCGACACGGTCACGCCAGTGATGGCATCGCCGAACGCGATGCCGCCGATGCCCGAGCGTTGCAGATCGGCGCCGTCGATCTTGCCGTCGCGATTGATGTCGAAGTACGGCGACGGGGCGTAGTTGCCGTTCGCGTCCTCGGCTAAGGGCACGCGACCCGTGCGCAGATCGAGCGACATCAACCAGCCCTTGGCCCCGCTCAGGCACGGATTGGCGCTCAGCGGCACGGTCGTCGGCACCAAGGCGATCTGACTGCGCAGGATCGCGGGCAGCGTCACGTGCTCGCCATCCTCGGGCAGCGCCAGCATCCAGCCGCCGCTGCGGGTCGGCACCGGGTTGTCGCTGATGCGACGGATGGTGCGGCCTCCGACGGTTTCGGCGGTGGCCGTCTGCATGACCAAATCCTCGGCGTGGATCGACGTCTTGCGGCCATCGTCGAACAGGCCGTAAATCACTTGATCGCGATGCGCGTCGGCTTTGTCGTCGCCTTTCTCCAGTTCCTTGCCCGTGCCCACGACCACGATGACGGTGCCATCGCGCGCGCGGCCCAGGCGCGGCGCGGCGGTGATCGGGCGATCGTGATCGCGGCTCGCCTCGAAAAAGGGTTTCATCGAGGCCTGATGCACGCGCCACGACGAGGGGCTCTTGCCGGTCAGATCGAACTTCCAGACATTGCCGTAAAGATCGCCGGCGTAGGCGTACTCGGCGATCGTGTCGCTGTTGAAATCCGACACCGTCACCGCGCCCAGACCATTCGCGCGATGCTCGGCGGCGATGGGCGCGGCGACCTTGTCGGTTTCCAACGTGAGCACGTTCTTGCCGTCGAGCCGCACCAGGACCAGCGCGGGCAGGCCTCTGGGGCTGTTGTAGCCATTGCCCGTGATCGCCCACCAATGGCCATCGGCCAGACGCGCGACCGTGATCGGTCCATAGATGTGCCCCATGGCCAATTGGCGCGAGTCGCCGGTGATGTCCCACATCAAGTTGCTATTCGTCTCGTCGATGGCGCTGGTATCGGTCACGTCGAGCGCGTACAGACCCTTGCCGCCGGCGCCGAGACCGCCCACGAGCACGGTGCGCCAGGTATTGCCGACCATCGCGTCGCGCACGGTCGGCGTGGCGTCGACGAAGGCGTGATGGTTGTAGCCACGATCGGTCAGCCCCGCGAGTTGCGGATACACGCCGTTGGGTACATAGGCGAAACGTTCGCGACCGTCGGTGTCGAAGGCATGCAGCATGCCGTCGTTGGCGCCGACGAAGAGCAGGGTCTGTCGATCCTTGTGCGCCTTGGCGAACTCGCTGTACTTGCTGGCTTGCTCGGGCGCGCCCTCGGGCCATTGATCACGATAGCCCGACAAGGGCCGGCCCAGCACCACGGCCTGCGAGCGCACGATGTCGCCCAGCACCGAGGCGCGCGGACGCAGGCGCGGCGAGGCGGTGGTGGCTTCCTGCGCGCGATCGCCGCGCAGCCAATCGACGCGGAGCTTGCCCAGATTGTCCGGCGCGGCGCCAGTGGGCGGATGGATCGACAGGTTGTTGCGCTGCGTCCGCGACAGCCTGTCCCAACGAAACGCGATCGCCTTGTCCTTGTCGGTCGTCGGCGCGGACGTCGACAGGATCACGCGCTCGCTCGGCTTGGGCGAAGGTTCGCCGAGCGTGGCCTTGGTCGTGGCGCAATAGCCGCCTGTGAGCACGCACGCGGCGTCCCAGAGGGTCTTGCCCAGCGAGCCGTCCTCGTTGTTCTCGCGCGCCAGCAGCGAGCCGCTCCACACGCCGCTGGTGAAACCGGTGGTGTACGAAATCTCGCCCGCGCGCACCGACGCCGAGCTCAACGACACGCCACCACCACTGCCCGACGATTGCGAGATGCTGGCGAAGATGTCGCGGAACGCCGCCTTGATCGCCTCGGGCGAGTTGCTCACGAACAACTGGCCGCGACCATTGAGCATGGCGTGCCAGAACGGATCGATGTTTTGTCGCGACGAGCCGCCGCCCTCGACCGCCACGAAACGACCCGTATCGAGCGTGGCTGCGCCCGATCGCAGCTTGTCGACCGTGGCGTCCGTCACCGGAAGCGTGGTGTTCACCGCCACGCCGATGCCGAAGGTGCTGATGTGCTGCCACGTCGCGGGATCATTGCGCGGATTCCACAAGGGCGAACTCGCGTCGGTGCGCGGATCGACCATGCGCGGCGGCACCAGATTGTCGAGGTCGGGGCGCAGGTCGGTGGCCCACGACAGAAACGTCACGTCACCCTGCGTGCCGGCGTCATTGTTGGCGGAGTAGACCTTGGAATCGCTGGCGCCGGGATCGTACCTGCCCGGGTTCGGCGCGTTGCTCAGCGCGGGGCTGGGCGTGGGCAAGGTGGTTGCCGTGTTGTCGGCATCGCCAATCTGCCAGGCACCGACGATGCGCACCGGACCCGTGCCCGTGGTATCGGCGCCATCGGTCAGGATGATATTGAAGTTCTGTCGGCAGGCCAGCTCCGTGGTGTCGACACCGGGCAGGGTCTGATACGGATTGAGACTGCCGTTCTGCGAAAAATACTTATGCGCGCGCATCATCGAAAAGCGCAGGGGCGTGTTGCCGTTTTCGGACACGCGGCCCAGCCAATCGGTGAAGCTGCTAAAGCGCGATTGGTCGAGCGGAGCGATCGGCGGAATCCAGCCCTCGGGCAGAAACGGGTTGTCCGGCGGCAAGCGACTGGCCGTGGTCAGATTCGGCAGATTGATCGCGGTCCAGGTCAGGCGCAAGCTGCCGGGATCTTGTTCCGCCACCACGTCGCGAACCACCGACTTCACGGTGTTGAGGCGCGACCGGTAGTAGCGAAACCAGTTGGCGAAGTTCCTTTCGTCGGCTGTCGTGCGATTGATCGTGACCTTGGTGAAGTAGTTCGCCAAGCGAGGATCTCCGCCCCCAAAACCGGCGATGTCCGACACGGATGCCGTGCTGTTGAGCTGGTAGTAGTAGGCGCGCTCGGGCTTGACCCTCGGCACGGGTCGACCCAGCGCGGGGTCCCACTCGGGATCGCACATGAAGTAGTCCGAGCCGAGGATTTCGGGATCGTACGGCATGAAATCGGTCGCCAGATCGATGGTCAGGCCCGAATAGGGCGATTGCGCATGAAAGTTGGCATCGGCTTCGCGATCGCCCGCCAAGGTTCGCAGCGGCGGCAGATAGACGATGTTCGGGTTGTAGGCGAGATCGTTGAACTGATACGACAGCAGTCGCTGATCCTTACAAGGCCAAAGAAGGCCCGTCGAGGTGCGCGCCATACTGGCTGAATCATCGAGCGTGAACAGCACGTTCGGCGGTACCTGCGCCGTGGTGTACATGGGCTGTTGCGCGAGATCGAGCGTCGGCGCCGGCGCGTCGGCGAAGGCTTGACCGGCAAGGCCCACGGCGAGCGCCGCGGACAGACAAACGCGATGGGGCGTGAATGAGAAAATGCGAGCGGGGCGGAGAGTCATCGACGTAATTCCCGGCGGGAGTGAGGTCGAACCGCTAGTGCGCGGTTTCCCCTCGAGGCCGATGACGGTCGGGACTGGCGGCGCCGCGCGACCGACGAGCGGTGGCTCGGCGGCGCGCCCATTCATCCACGCCGGCTCGCCCGGCGCGCTAACTCAGTCGAGATTGGTGCGGATGCGCAGCGGCTCGCGAATGCCGCCTTGCTGCGCGAATTGGATCAGATGCTGCAGCGTCGCCGCGGTCAGCCGATGCTCGCGCGACAGCAGCAGCACGCCCGAACCCGAGCGCACGTCCTCGTCGAGCAGGTCGCCGACTTGCAACTCGGCGGCGGTGACGATCTTCACGTCGGTGGTGCCCAGCGCGAAGCTGGCGAACTCGTGCACCACTTCTTCCGGCAAGGCCGGGCGCGCGGCGGCGAGGATGTCGGCGGCATTGCGTCGCGTCTGACCGCTGACCACCGCGTGGTCGAGCAACCAACCGGCGCGCAACAAGGCCGCGCCACGCCGCACGGTGCGCGGCAGATCCGGCGGCGGCGGTTGGCCTTGCCAGCGGATCATCGCCGCGATCACTTCGAAGTAAGGCAGCATCGACAGCAACTGATAACCCAGCTCCGCGCAGCGATTGACGTCGATGCGCGACTCGCGCCGCGTCTGCGCCGAGATCAAACCAAACTGCGCCAGGCGCGCCGCCGTGTCGAGCAACACCGCGTCGGGCAATTGCATGCGCGTCACCGCGTGCTCGACCACGCGACGCATGAACTCGGTGCGCGGCACGGTATCGGGCGCGGCCAGGGCCAGGGTTTCGCACAGCATGCGCGCGGTGCTGGCCAGGGGCAGCAATTGCGGCGTCGTTTCGGGACGACGCGGCACGGCGCGGGGCAGGGGCGCGGTCGAAGTCGCGGGCTTCATAGCAGCGAGTTCAGTTCCTCGAGCTGCTGACGCCAGTGCGGCAGCATGTCGAGTTTGCCGCACTTCTCGAGATAGGCCTCGTCGAGTTCGCCATCGCCGGTCATGGTGGTGGCGACGTGCACCGCGCCGACCAGTCCGAATTGCTTGCCTTCCGCGCGACGCGGATCGTGATGCATGGCCACGGCTTCGACGATGGTCTCGGGCAAGCCCCACAGGCCGAGCAAATACGCGCCGGCCTCGGCGTGCACGGGCGAATCGTCGGGCACGGCGTCGAGCAGCTTGCCGACATTGGCGAGCAAGGCCGCGGTGCGCGCGAGTTCGGCGTCGGCCCAACGGCCGAGCACCGCCGGCGCCATCACCGAGGCAATCAAGGCGCCGCGTTGCACGCGCTCCGGATCATGACCGCCCTTGCCGCTGCCGCCGAACACTTCGCACGCCAGCACCAAGTGCCGGATCGTGCGCAGGCCCAGGCGCACCACGGCCATGCGGATATCGCTCACTGGCCGCAGCATGGAATAGAACGCCGAGTTGCACAGCCGCAGCACCTTGGCCGCGAGCGCGGGATCCTCGCACACGACATCGGCCACTTCGCCGGCGCCGGCATCGGGATCGTGCAGGGTTTCCATCAGGCGCATGTACACGCGCGGCGGTGAGGGCAGTTTGTCGATCGAGCCGACGAGCTGACGCAAACTGTCCGATTGCAAGATCGCGCGCAGCCGCGCCACGCGCAGCACCGCGTCGACCAACTCATCGGGGCCGACCGGCACCGGCAAGCAACGATGCGCGACCGACGCCGCGCGCAACGTGCCATCGGGCGTGTCGGCGTTCGACAGCAGAATGCGCACGGCATCGGGCCGCAGGCGGCGCACTTCGCGCAGCAGGGCCGAGCCCTCGGTGGCGCCGACGTGGTTCTCGGTGATCACCACGTCGACGTTCTGATCATTGACGGTCTGAATCGCGCGATCGACGCTGTCGGCGCGCAGGACTTCCCAATCATTGGCGCCACGCACGGCGGCGCAGGCGTTCGCGCCACCGGAACGGGCGCGATCGTTGACTAGCAGTACCAGCATGATAGATCCCCTACCGCGCCGTATCGGTTTGCACGGCGCGCGGCCGGAACCGCGCGCATGGTTGTTATTCCTATCGGCCGCGTCGCGCCGGTCTGAAGGGCGAGTTGCCCGATTCAGCCCCCGGTGCGCACGCGGATCGGTTCGCGCAGGCCGCCGGACTTGGCCAGACGGCTGATGCGTTCGACCGTCACGCCATTGATCTGATGACCGCGCGACAACAGCAGCACGCCGCCGGTGGTGCGCAGGTCCTCGTCGAGCACGTCGCCGATGCGCAGTTCCGCCGCGCGCGCCGCGCGCGTGGCGCCGCTGGCGCCGGACTCGAACGCGAAGTCGGCGAACACGCCCGGCAACTCGCGGGGCAAGGCCGGTTGCACGCGCACCAGGATGTCGGACGGGTTGGCGCGATTGCCGGACAGATGCGCGGCATCGAGCTCGAGCCCGGCGCGCAACAAGGCCGCGCCGCGCGTTACCACCTCGGAGGCATTCGCCGGTGGCGGCTCGCATTGATAGCGCACGATCTCGGCCACGGTCTCGATGCGCGGAATCTTCGCCAGCAAGCGAAAACTCACTTCGGCCGCGCGCGTCATCGCCTCGCGCGAACTCACGTCATCGCCCATGGTGATCGCGCCGACCTGCGACAAACGCGCGGCCATGTCGTAGATCCACGCATCGGGCCATTGCAGACTGGCCAGCGCGTGGCGCACGCAACGCCGCAAGAAGGCCGTGCGTCGCGGTGCCTCGGGCACCACCAGGTCGAGAAGATCGGTGAGCATTTCCACCGCGCCCGACAGCGTGCGCTCGAGCAGATCACGCTCGGCGCGCTTGAGGCGCGAATGCTCGATGCCGGCATCGATCGCGCCGAACAGCTGCTGCCCCGGACAGGGCTTGCTCAAGAATCGAAAAATGCCGCCATCGTTGACCGCGGCCGCGGCCGCGGGCAGATCGGTCTGGCCGGTGAGCAGAATGCGCGAGGCATCGGGCCAGCGCGCGCGCACGCGCGACAGGAACTGCGCGCCGTCCATCTCGGGCATGCGCATGTCGCTCATGATCACGTCGAACGGCGCTTCGTTCTCGATCAAGCGCAGCGCCTTGGCCGCGCTCGAGGCGGTGGCCACGTCATAGCGTTCGCTGAGCGTGCGTTCGAGCGCGGCGAGCAACAGCGGCTCGTCGTCGACGCACAGCACGCGGGGCAGGGCTTCGATGCTCATCGTCGGCGGTCTCCGCCGGCGACCGGGCCAGCGCCCGAATCGTCAGTGCGATGCGCGACGCGTGTCATGACGGAGCCTTCTCTACCGTGCGACCAAACTGCATTTCGGACTGCAATTCCAGTGCCGCCGCGCGCCATTGCGGCAGCTGATCGAGCACGCCGACGCATTCCAGATAGGCCTCGTCGATCGGCTCGTCGCGCACCAGCGCGGTGGCCACGTGCACCACGCCCGTCGCGGTCAGACCTTGTTCGCGCGAACCGATCGGCGCGTGGTGAAACGCCACCGCCTCGACCACGCCCATGGGCAGACCCCACATGCCGAGCAGATGCGCGCCGGCGATGGCGTGCGCGGGGCCACTCAAGTCGACGGCTTTCTGGCGCCGGCTCTCGATCGCGTCGATGACTTGTCGGGGCAGCAGCGCGCCGACGTGGGCGAGCAAGGCGCTGGTCGCGGCCTCTTCGGCCTCGGTGCGCCCCTGCGCGATCACGCGCGCCAGATGCGACGCGGCCACGGCCAGGATCTGTTCGTGCTCGGCGCCGCCACCGGCATTGCCGAACACTTCGCTCACCAGGGCAATTTGCCGCAGCGTGCGAATGCCCAGGCGCGTCACCGCCGAGCCGATGTCCTTGATCGCCCGACCGGGGCGACAAAAGAACGCGGAATTCGAGACTTGCAACAACTTCGCGGCCAGCGCCGGATCGGCGCCGATGATGTCGGCGACATCGTGCGTGCCGATGGTCGGATCGTCGAGCAATTGCGTCAGGCGCGAAAACAACCGCGGCGCCGCCGGCAAGCCCGGCACGCCCGCCATCACCGCCTGCACTTCGGGCGCGCCCAGCAGCTCGCGCAAGACGCTGATGCGATCGACCGCGCCGACCAAGTCCTCGGGCCGACACGGCTTGCACAGAAAGCGATGCGCCACGCCCAGTGCGCGCAGCACGCAATCTTCGTCGGAATGGCCCGAGAGCACGATGCGCATGGTTTCCGGCGTGCGCCGAATCACTTCCTTGAGCAATTGCGCGCCATCCATGCCGGGCATGCGCATGTCGCTGACCACCACGTCGGCGGGGCGGCGCGCGAGCTTGTCCAGCGCGCTCTGACCATCGGCCGCGAATTCGACTTCCCAGTCGAGATCAAGGCCATAGATCATGCGCGCGATGCCATCGCGCACGCGCGATTCATCATCGACGAACATCACGTACATGGTCGCGGCATCCTGGCGCGCGTTTCTTGGCGATGGCGTGGCATGGCTCGTGCACCGCGCAGCCGTCGCGCGCGTCCGAGCATTTCGCTCGGGTGGCGTTGGCGGTGAGATTCGGGTTCGCGGCGGTGGCTCATGCGCCACTGGTGCAAGGCATGGACCACGATTCATCGACATTCGCGACGGTGGTCCTCTCGACGGGTGAGAGGCTCAAGACGCTCGACACACGGTCGATATTGGAATCATGGACAAACTCAGCGCAATCGGTGCGGTACTGGCCCTCGCTTCCCTGTTGGGCGGCGCGGTGCTCAAGGGCGCGGGTCTGGCGGCCCTGTGGTCGCCCGCGGCATTCACCATCGTGATCCTCGGCACGTTCGCCGCGATCATGCTGCACGCCGCGCCGGCCGCCTTCGGTCGCGCCTTCGGCATGATCAAGTGGGTGTTCATGCCGCCGGCCGAAGACGGCACGGCCACCGTCGCCAAGTTCGTCGAGTGGAGCAATGTCGCGCGCAAGCAAGGTCTGCTGGGTCTGGAACCGCAGGTCGAGGCCGAGTCCGATCCCTTCATCAAGAAAGGTCTGCAGATGCTGGTCGACGGCACCGAGCCCGAAACCATTCGCGCCCTGCTAGAAATCGAAATGGGCACCAAGGAACACGAGGCGCTCGACGGCGCGAAAGTCTTCGAGAGCATGGGCATCTACGCGCCGACCCTGGGCATCATCGGCGCGGTGCTGGGCCTGATCGCGGTGATGAAGAACCTGGCCGATCCGTCCAAGCTCGGTCACGGCATCGCGGCGGCGTTCACCGCGACGATCTATGGCATCGGCGCGGCCAATCTGATGTTCCTGCCCATGGCGAACAAGCTCAAGTCGGTGGTCAATCGGCAATCGCGCATGCGCGAGCTGGTGATCGACGGCCTGGTGTCGATCGCCAAGGGCGAGAACCCGCGCAACATCGAAACGCGCCTCAACGGTTACCTGCACTGAGCGATCATGGCGAAGAAACATAAGCACGAAGATCACGTCAATCACGAGGCCTGGGCCATTCCCTACGGCGACCTGGTGACCTTGCTGCTCGCGTTCTTCGTGGTGATGTACGCCGTGTCCTCGGTCAACGAAGGCAAGTATCGCGTGCTGGCCGACGCCATGGCGCAAGCCTTCGGGGGTCCGCCAAAAACCATCTCGCCGCTGCAGCTGGGCAAGGAACAAATGCGCGGCTCGCGTCAGGATCAACCCGTGCCCGTGGGCGTTCAGAACGCCGCGTTTCCGGTGGCCGGACGCATGGTGCGCGATTTTCCCAACGCGGTGCAGATGGCCGGTCGCCTGCAACGCACCGTGCCGCAAGCGCAGTTGAGCAGCGCCGGCAGCACCGGCTACGCCATGCGCGAGCGCGAGAAGCTCGAACAGATTGGCGAGCGCGTGGAGAAGGCGCTTGGTGATCTGGTGGCCAAGGACATGGTCATCGTCCGACGCGCCAACCTGAGTCTGGAAATCGAGATCAAGGCCGACATTCTGTTTCCCAGCGGCTCGGCCGTGATCACCGGTCCCGCGCGCGACACGCTGGGGCGGCTCGCCGACATCATGCGCGAAGTGCCCAACGCCATGCGCATCGAAGGCCACACCGACAACCAGCCGATCAGCAACATGATCTATCCCTCGAACTGGGAACTGTCGAGCGCGCGCGCCGCGAGCGTGGTGCATCTGTTCGTCGATCGCCGCGTGCCGCCGGTGCGCATGTCGGTGGTGGGCTTCGCCGATCAGCGTCCGCGCGCCGACAACGAAACGCAGGACGGGCGCGACGCCAATCGTCGCGTCGTGCTGGTCGTGATGGCCGAGGGCACGGAGAGCTTCCAGCATCTGCCCTTGAACCTCGCCGATGGCGCGGCGCCGCCCACGAGCGTGCCCGTGCAAGTCTCAGGCCCCGTGCAACCGACGATAGTCGAGCTGCCGGCGGTCGGATCGCGCGCCGATGACGCGCGGGAATCTTCTCGACCGTCGACGGGCGCGGCATACTCGGGACGTTCGCGTCGACCGTGAGTGTCGACGCGCATCGGCGCGTTGACGACTCGTGGAAGAAGGCAGGGACGTAGTGATCGACGCAGTGCAATCGGCGAGCTTGATCGCGATGGAGCGGGACAAACAACGTCTCGCGCGCCAGCTGCATGACGAGTTGGGGCAATCGCTCGCGGCCGCGGGCGTGGCCATCGACAGCGTGCGCATCCTCGGTCCCTCGCCGGATCTGCTCGACGACGCGGTACGCGCGGTGCGCGAAGCCTCGCGCGTCGCGCGCGATCTCACGTTCTATCTGCGCGCGCCGGGGTTGGCGCAGAACGGCGTCGGCCCGGCCTTGCATGCCTTGGCCGAGCATCTGTTGTCGCGCGAGGCCGATCCGCCCGAGATCATCATCGACGCCGAGCTGCGTCGTTACCCCGAATCGCTCGAGGCCGTGGTCTATCGCCTGGTTCTAGAGGCGCTGCGCAACGCCTTGCAGCACGCGCGCGCGCGGCGCATCGAGATCGCCGTGCGCACGCTGACCGACTGGCTCGAGATCGAGATCATCGACGACGGGCGCGGCTTCGACGTCGGCGCGGTCGATCAGTCGCTGCCCTTGCACGGCTTGGGCGTGATGCATGCCTACGCCGCGGCCGCCGCTGGTCAATGCGAGATCACCTCGACGCCCGAGGGCGGCACGCGCGTGTTCGCGCGCATCGCGTTGACGCCGGCCTGAGCCGGTCGGGTCGACAATTCTTCACCGCGTGTCGGGGACGCGGGCCTTGCTCCCTTCGGCGCGGTTTGCTCAACTACTGTTCACGACGTGAACAACCACGGCGCGCGACACGGTGATGGGGGCGCGCGCCGGCCCGACGGCCGCGGAGCACACCCGGCTCGCGGCGACCGACCGACCAGGCGAGCCACCGGTGAACGACGAAATCCGCTTGCGCATTCTGCGGCTGCTGACCGAGCGGCCCGATATCAATCAACGCGAATTGGCGCGCAAGCTCGGCCTGTCGTTGGGCAAGGCCAACTACTGCCTGCGCGCCCTGGTCGAAAAAGGCTGGGTCAAGGTCGAGAACTTTTCCAACAGCCGCAACAAGCTCGGCTACGCCTATGTGCTCACGCCCAACGGCCTGCGCGCGCGGGCGCGGGCCACGGTGAGCTTTCTGGCGCGCAAGCAGCGCGAGTACGAACAACTCGAACGCGAGATCGCGCAACTGCGTCGCGAAGCCGCGAGCATTGGCGGCGGCCGCGTGGAACTGGCGCGGAGAGCGGCGCGTTGAACGACGCCCTGACTCCGGCGCGCGCGGGACGCCTGGCGACGGTGGATGCGTTGCGGGGCGTGGCGGCGATGGGCGTGGTGATCTATCACGTCTATGGCGCCGATGCGGCGCGCGAGATGCACGGCGTCGTCTCGCAGATCGCCAGTCATGGCTGGCTGGGCGTTCCCATGTTCTTCGTGATCTCGGGATTCGTCATTCCGCGCAGTCTGGTTCGCGATGGACGCGCGGCAACCTTCCTGTCGCGACGCCTGGTTCGCGTCGGGGTGCCTCTGATGGCGGCTGCCGCCTTCGCCTATCTGGCGTGGGAGGTGGTGGCATCGTTCTGGTCTGGCTTTCGTGGCGTGCCCGCACCGGCGTTGACGCCAGGGTTCGTGGCTTGTCATGCGACCGCGACGTGCGAGATGTTCGGTGTCGCCTGGCTCAATCCGGTGTTCTGGACACTGGGCATCGAGTTTCAGTTCTACGCCCTGGTCGCGCTGTGCGCGGCATTGTCGACGCGCGCGCCGATCTGGCTCGCGCTGACTCCGGCGGTCGCCATCATGTTGGCTTCGCCCTGGACGTCAAAGGCGTTCCTGCCAGCATTCTCGATGCTATTCGCGCTCGGTGCCTGGGTGTGGTGGCGCGAGCAGTGCCGGCCCGTGATGGCAAGCGCCGTGTTCGTCTTCGTGTCGCTGGCGATACTGACGTGGATCACCCGTGGGAGTTCCGAAGCCGTGGCGGGCGTGGGTACGGCCTTGGCGATCAGTTGGGTTCGCGTGGCGCCGCGCGTGTTGCTGTGGCTCGGGGGTATCTCGTATTCGATCTATCTAATCCACGTGCCGATCGCCGGTCGCGTGGTGAACTATCTGGGGCGCGGCGTTGATGCATCGTGGTGGCGCTTTCAAGTCATCGCGCTGCTAGCCATCGGCGCCAGCATCGCCTGCGCCTGGCTCTTCTGGCGCGCGGTCGAAGTGCCCGCGCTCGCCTGGTCGCGCCGCCTCGGCGCGCGCGCGGCGGTGGCCTGAGCATGTGCGGCATTGGCGCGAGCTTCGCCTATCACTCGGCCGCCAACGCGGTCGATCGCGACGGCTTGCGTCGCGTGCGGGAGCACATGGCCGCGCGCGGTCCCGATGGCGCGGGTGAGTGGTTCTCCGAGGACGGGCGCGTGGGCCTGGTGCATCGGCGGCTATCGATCATCGACCTCGACGCGCGCGCCGATCAGCCCATGAGCAGCGCCGATGGCGCGCTGCGTCTGGTGTTCAACGGCGAGATCTACAACTACCGCGCGCTGCGCGAAGAGTTGATCGCGGCCGGTGAAACGCTGCGCACGAATTCCGATACCGAAGTGCTGCTGGGACTCTATCGCCATCATGGCGAGCGCCTGGTCGAGAAGCTTCGCGGCATGTACGCCTTCGCGCTGTGGGACGCGCGTCGCGGCGCGATGTTGTTGGGACGCGATCCGTACGGTATCAAGCCGCTGTATCTGGCCGATGATGGCTGGACCGCGCGCATCGCTTCGCAAGCGCGCGCGCTGCTCGCCGGTGGTGGCGTGTCGCGCGCGCCGGAGACGGCGGGGCACGCGGGCTTTTTGATGCTGGGTTCGGTGCCCGAGCCTTACACCTTGTGGCGAGAGATTCGCGCCGTGCCCGCGGGCGCGGTGCAGTGGATCGACGAATGCGGTCCACGTTCGCCGCGCGCGATGGCGAGCATTGCCGCGTGCTATCGCGCGCCGATCGAGCAAGGCCTCGACGACGCCAGCGCCGTCCGCGCGGCCGTGACCGACAGCGTGCGCGCGCATCTGGTCGCCGACGTGCCCGTGGGCGCGTTCTTGAGCGCCGGCGTCGACTCTGGCGCGCTGGTCGGCGCGATGAGCGAATGTTCCGCCACGCCCATTCGCGCGGCGACTTTGCGCTTCGCCGAGTTCAACGACACCGCCGACGACGAAGCGCCGCTCGCCATCGAAGTGGCGCGCCACTATGGCGTCGATCACGCCACGCGCGTGGTCGACGAAAGCGAGTTCCACGACGATCTGCCGCGCATCCTCGCGGCCATGGATCTGCCGTCGATCGATGGCATCAACACCTGGTTCGCCGCGAAGGCGTGTCGCGAGCGTGGCCTCAAGGTCGCGGTCTCGGGCGTCGGCGGCGACGAGTTGTTCGCGGGCTATCCCAGCTTCATCGATGTGCCGCGCTGGGTGCGGTGGACGCGATTGGCGCGCGTATTGCCCGGTCTGGGTCGCGCCACGCGAGCCTTGTTCGCGACGATCTTGCGCGATCAAGCGCGCATCAGCCCGAAAGCCGCGGGCATGCTCGAGCTCGGTGGCACCTGGCCTGGGGCCTATCTCCTGCGGCGTGGCGTGTTCATGCCGTGGGAGTTGCCGTGCGTGATGGATCCGGAACTCGCGCATGATGGCTTGCGTCGCTTGCAGTGGCGCGAGCTTCTCGAGCGCGCGCTGTCGCCCGATCCGGGCTCGCCGATCGCGCGCGTCGCCGCGCTGGAATCGCAGGTCTATCTGCGCCACCAACTGCTGCGCGATACCGACTGGGCCGGCATGGCGCATGGCCTCGAAGTGCGCACGCCGCTGGTTGACTACACTTTGCTGCGCGCCCTCGCGCCGCGCGTTGCGCGATTCACGGGGGGGCGCGGCAAGGCGTTGCTCGCTGGCGTGCCGCGCAAGGCTTTGCCCGCCGCGGTGCTGTCGCGCCGCAAGACCGGCTTCTCGACGCCGATCGCGCGCTGGCTGCAAGGTGCCGAAGCCTTGTCGCAGTGGCGCTCGCATCGCCATCTCGCGCGGCCGCAGCATTGGGCGCGGCGTTTCGCGTATTCGATTCTCGCGGGGTCGGCATGAACGCCTGGACTTCGCTGCGTTACATCATCGGTCACCCGCTCAATCGCGCGCGACCGTGGCACGCGGTGTGGCGTTGGGCCGGCTGGCAAGTCGGCACGCGCATGCGGCCAGGGCCGCGGCTCGTGCCGTTCGTCGATGACACGCGGCTCGTGGTTGAGCGCGGCATGACGGGCGCCACGGGCAATGTCTACTGTGGGCTGCACGAGTTCGTGGACATGGCGTTCACGCTGCATGTCCTGCGTCGCGAGGATCGCTTCGTCGACGTCGGCGCGAATGTTGGCAGCTATGCCGTGCTCGCCGCCGGCGTGTGCGGCGCGCGCGTGCTGGCCTTGGAGCCGGTGGCGTCGACGTTCGCGCGCCTGCGGCGAAATATCGAGACCAATGGCTTGAGCGAACGCCTCGACGCGCACCGCGTCGCCGCGGCCGACCGCCCGGGCACGGTGCGCTTCATTGTCGACAGCGACACGACCAATCGCATCGCCGACGACGAGGACGCGCCCGCGCGCACCGACGAAGTGCCGTGCGCGCGCCTCGACGATCTGATCGGCGCCGACGTGCCGCAACTGATCAAGATCGATGTCGAAGGCCATGAGTCCGGCGTGCTGCGCGGCGCGAGTCGCGTGCTGGCCGATCGCGATCTGCGCGCCTTGATCATCGAACTCTCCGGCGCCGATCGCGAGGAATCGCTGCGCATGCTGACGGACCAAGGCTTCGCGCCGTATGCGTACTCGCCCGAGACGCGTCGATTGGCGCCGATCGACGCGAGCGCGATCGGCGGCAATGCCTTGATGATTCGCGACGTCGACTGGGCCCGCGCGCGCGTGACCAGCGCGCCCGCGCGGCGCATCCAAGCCACCGGCAGCCTGATCTGAGGACGAGCGCATGCGCATCCTGGCCCTGCTGACCGATGCCGACGATGCCCCCGGGGGCATCGCGCAATACAACCGCGATTTGCTCGATGCCTGCGCGCGCAGCGAGGCCTGCGCGGCGATTCGCGTGTGCGCTTACACGCGTCATCCGCCGCGGGTCGCGTCAACGCGCGCGAAGTCGCGATACGCCTGGGCCGGTTCGAGTCGCGCGCGCTTCGCGCTGACCAGCGTATGGCAAGCGCGTCGCTTCAAGCCCGATGTCGTGCTGTGCGGTCATCTGCATCTTTCGCCCGTGGCCGCGGTCGCGGCGCGCGCGAGTGGCGCGACGTCGTGGTTGCAGGTGCATGGCATCGACGCGTGGTCGCCGCCCGAGGACTATCGCCTCGCGCAGGCGCGTCGCGCCGAGTGGATCACGGCCGTGAGCCGCTTCACGCGCCTGCGCGTCAGCGAATGGTGGTCGGGCGCGCCCGAGCGTCTGCGCGTTTTGCCGAACACCGTGCATGAGCGTTTCTCGCCCGGCGCGCCCGATGTCGCGCGCCTGAGCGCGTTGGGGCTGCGCGATCAAGGCTATTTGCTGACGGTAGGTCGTCTGGCTTCCGGCGAGCGCTACAAGGGTCAGGATCGCGTGCTGCGCGAATGGCCGCGCTTGTCGGCGCGGTTTCCCGATCTGGTTTACGCCATCGCCGGTGACGGCGACGATGCGGCGCGCCTGCGCGCTATCGCGGATGAACTTGGCATTGCCGAGCGCGTGCGCTTTCTCGGTCAAGTCGATGGCGATGACTTGGTGACGCTCTATCGCGGCGCGCGCGGCTTCGCCATGCCGAGCACGGGCGAGGGTTTCGGTATCGCGTTTCTCGAAGCCATGGCTTGCGGTACGCCAGCGCTGGGTCTCGATGGCGACGGCAGTCGCGATCCGCTGCGCGATGGCGTGGCGGGTATTGTTTGCACGGAGTCGGGCCTCGGTGAGGCGCTGATGGCGCTGCTCGATCCGGCGCGTCCGCGCGGCGAGGACTTGTCGAAAGCCACGCGCGCCGTGTTCGGCCGCGCGCCGTTCGAGGCGCGCGTCGATTTGTTCCTGCGCGAACTGCAGGCGCATAGGAGCGCCGCATGAGCGCGACCTGGCGCCACCGCGTCAAGCAGTACGTCGACGACTATCGCGTCGTGCTCGACGCGCGTCGCGCCGCGCCTGGCCTAGTCGGCGTGACCGCGTTGATGCTGGTGGCGACTTCGCTGGATCTGCTCGGCATTGGCTTGGTGGCGCCCTTCGTGGCCTTGGTCGTCGGTTCCGACGCGCAGCAGTTGCCGCGCTCGATGGCCTGGTTGGCGGGGCATTTCTCGTTGACCAATCTCGGCCTGGTCGTGGTCGCGGTGTTCGTCGCCAAGTCCATCCTCAGTCATCGCTTGCAGAAGCACATCGTGCGCTTCGCCGAGACGCATCGCGCGCGCTTGATGACGCGATTGCTGGCGTCGTTTCTCGCGCGCTCGTATGAGATGCATCTGCGCCAACCGACGGCGGCGCGCGTGACGACTTTGTTCTGGCACACCGCGCAGTACAGCGGCAGCACGCTGGCCAGTTCGCTGCGCGTGGTGACCGATGGCCTGGTGCTGACGGCGGTGGCGGCGATGCTGTGGTTGATCAGTCCGCTGGCGACGATGATGCTCGCGGGTTTTCTCGGCGTGGTCTCGGTGGCGGTGGCCGGTTGGGTGCGTCGCGAACTCGCCGAGAGTTCACAGCGATTGGCGCGCGCGCAAAGCGCGGCGCTGACCGCGGTGGAGAACAGCATGGGCGCGTTTCGCGAGATTCGCGTGCTCGGTACGGCCGATGCGTTTCGCGCGGCGCTGGCGCGCGCGGTCGGCGACATGGCCGATGCCGCCGCGCGTCAGCATTCGGCGCATTTCGTGCCGCGCGTGGCGGTGGAAACGGCGCTCGTCGCGTTTCTGGTCGCTTTGTCGTTGTATTCGCTGCGCAGCGGCTCGGGCGCCCAACTCGTGCCCGTGCTCGGCGCCATGGGCGTGGCGGCGATGCGCTTGATGCCGATTGCGACGTCGTTGTTGTCGAGCTTCAACAATCTGCGGGCATCGCGCTTGGCCTTGAGTGAGATCGCGCGCGAGTTGCGCGAGGCGCCGGCCCTCGATGAGTCGACGACGACCGCGCACGCGAGTGAGGGCGCGTCGACGTTCAAGACCTTGAGCTTGCGCGAGATCGGCTATCGCTATCCGGACGCGGAGCGTGACAGTCTGCTCGACGTCAGCCTGGACCTTCGCCACGGCGAAGTGCTGGGCATCGCCGGTCGATCGGGCGCGGGCAAGAGCACCTTGATCGACGTGATGCTCGGCCTGCTGACGCCGCGTCGTGGCGAGGTGCGCGTCGATGGCGAGGCGATCTCGCTCGATCGCGCGCAGTGGCACGCGCAGTGCGCTTACATCCCGCAGGACGTGTTCCTGATCGCGGGATCGCTGCGCGACAACATCACCTTCGGCCGCGCCGAACCGCGACCCGGCGCGCTCGCCGATGCTTTGCGTCAAGCACGGCTGGAAGAACTCATCGCGCGTCTGCCGCAAGGTGTGGACACCGTGCTAGGCGAACGCGGGCAGGGCTTGTCGGGCGGACAGCGGCAACGCGTCGCGATCGCACGCGCGCTGTATCACGAGCGCGATCTCTTGGTGATGGACGAGGCGACCTCGGCGCTGGACGCCGAGACCGAAGCCGAAGTCGTCGCCGCCATCGCGGCCTTGCGCGGTCGTCGCACCGTGGTCGTCGTGGCGCATCGGCCGAGCATGCTCGCGGCTTGCGATCGCGTGATTCATCTTGAGGAAGGTCGCGTGATCGCGACACCCGAACGCGTGGGGGCGAGCCGATGAAGCTCCTGGTCGTCACGCCCGAATACCTGCCAAGTGCCGGTGGCGGGATCATCACCTTCTATCGCCATCTACTACCCGCGCTCGTGCGCGCCGGCGTGCGGGTGACCGCGCTCGTGGGCAGCGCGACCACGCAGAGCGATCTCGATACCGAGATCGAGGGCGTGCGCGTCATTGGTCTTTCCGAGGAACGCTTTCAGCGTCATCTCGGCATGTTCGCTGCGTGGCAGGCGTTTCCCGCGTTGCGTCGTCATCTGGCGGCCGCGTGGGCCTTGCACGAACAAGCGCGCACGCTGGGCCATTTCGACGCGGTCGAGGCCGTCGACTGGGGCTGGCTGTTCGCGCCCTGGGTCATCGCGCGCGACGCGCCGTTGTTGATTCGCGGTCATGGCAGCGCCGGGCAGATCGCGCTGCGCGAGCCTGATCCGGATTTGGTGCCCTTCGAAGCGGCGCTGGTGGCGATGGAGCGCGAGCTGATGCGTCGCGCGAGCAAGCGCGCCACGTACTCGCGCATGCACGCCGAGGCCTGGCAACGCGATGTCGATCGCGCGGTCGACTACGTGCCGGCTGCCTTGCCCTTGCTTGGCGAACCGGCGAGCGCCGACGAGGATCATCTGCTCGTCATCGCGCGCGTGCAGCGCTGGAAGGGCCCGCAAGTGCTGGGCGCCGCGCTCGAACGTTTGGACCAACCGCCGCGCGTGCGCTGGGTCGGCCGCGACGTACCGGACTTCGAGCATCGCTCGCCGTCGACCCTGGCGACACTGCGCGAGCGGTTTCCGCGCGCGTGGACGCGACATGTCGATCACCACGGCACCACGAGTTCGGAACAAGTGCTCGAGTGGACGCGCCGCGCGCGCGCCGTGCTCGTGCCCTCGACGTGGGACGTGTTCAATTTCGCCGGCGCCGAGGCCATGGCCTGCGGCGCCGTGGTCGTGGCCAGCACGGGCGCGGGCATGGCCGGGCTGATCGTCGATGGCGAGAACGGCTTTCGCGTGAACGCCGAGGATTCCGCCGCGCTGGCCGATGCGCTTCGTCGTCTCGCGGCACTCGATGATGCCGGGCGTGCGCGGATCGGCGTCGCCGCCCGCGAGACGATTCGTCGCGAACTCGATCCCGATGGCGCCGCCGCCGCTAATCTGGAGTTGTATCGCCAATTGCATCCGGCCGAGCCTGCGCACGACGCGCTCGACACCATGCTCAGTCCACGCGCCGACGCGCGCGCTTCGACGGCGTTCCTCAAGCAGTATCCCTTGCGCGATCTGCTCGGCCACGCGTGGTCGCGCCTGCGCCATCGGTGGCGCGCATGAGTTCGCGGCCCGCCATCGCCTTGGTCGTGCCGGCGTATAACGCGGCGCGGCATTTGCCGACTTTGTTCGAAAGCGTCGCGGCGCTGCTCGAGCCGTTCGACGAAGTCATCGTCTGCGATGACGCCAGTCAGGACGACACCATCGCCGTGGCCGAACGCCTGGGCGCGCGCGTGATTCGTCGCGCGCGAAATGGCGGTTGCTCGGCGGCGAAGAACACGGGCCTGGGGCACGTGCGTTCGCCCTGGGTGCATTTTCATGACGCGGACGATCTGCTGTCGCCGCACTTCACGCGCCTCGCGCGCGCCGCCTTGCAGGCCGATGATTGCGATGTGCTGCTGCCCGCGTGGGATTATCGCGACGGCGTCAACGGCGAGGTCATCAGCCGATCCGCGCTGGATCCGGCGGCGGTCGCCAGCGATCCAGTCGCGGTGAACTTGATCGACACGATTCCGAATGTCGGCGTGTATCGCGTGAGTCTGTTGCGCGCGCACGGCGGCTTCGATTGCGACGCCGACAAGTTGTACAACGAGGATCGCGCCTTTCATCTCAAGCTCGCGGAAGCCGGCGCGCGCTTTCGCGCGGTGACCGAGAAGGGCCTGTCGCACGTGCGTCATGGCGACAGCATGTCGCAGCGCAATCAAGTGCGCTGCTTGCTGGCCAATGCCGCGGTGACCTTGAGTTACATCGATCGTCATGGCGCGCGTCACGCGCAAGCCTGCGGCGCGGCGCTGTGGCGCGCGGCGACGGGCTTGGCGACGTATGGTCAGTGGCGCGACGCGATGGCCTTGATCGACGCGGCGACGCGTCTGGGCGCGCGCGTCGAGCCCAGCGCTTCCGCGCGGTTCGTCGCCTTGTGCCGGATCAATCCCAAGCTGGCGTTGTGGACGCGCGAGATGAGCGTGCGGCTGTTCAAGCCGCGACTGCGCGACAAGGTGTCGCCATGACCGCGCGCCCGCTCGTGTCCGTGCTGATTCCTTGCTACAACGCCGCGGCCTATGTCGCCGAGGCGACTGGCTCGGCGCGCGCGCAGACCTATCGACCGATCGAGATCATCTGCGTCGACGACGGCTCGCGCGATGACAGTGCGGCCGTGCTCGAGCGACTGGCCGGTCCCGATCTGCGCGTGATTCGTCAGGACAACGCCGGGCAATCCGCCGCGCTCAATCGCGCGCTGGCCGAGTCGCGGGGCGAGTTCATCCAGTTTCTCGACGCCGACGACGTGCTGGATCCCGACAAGATCGCGAGCCAGATGCCGCGCCTGCTCGCGCAACCCGGCGCGGTGGGTGTCAGCGCGTGGGGTCGTTTTCGCGAGCGCGTCGAAGAGACGGCATTCATCCCCGAACCCTGCTGGCGCGATGCCGCGCCGCTGGCGTGGTTGGCGCTGTCGTGGCACATCGGTGGCGGCATGATGTTTCCCGCGCGCTGGTTGTTGCCGCGCGCGGTGCTCGACAAGGCCGGCGGCTGGGACGAGTCGCTGACCGTGCACAACGATGGCGAGTACTTCACGCGCGTGGTCATGGCCGCGTCGCGCGTGTTGTTCGAGCCGCGGGCGCGCGCGCACTATCGGTCGAATGTCGCGGGCAGCGTGTCGAGTCAGCGTCACGCGCGCGGACTCGAATCGTACTTCCGCTCGATCGAAGCGATCGAGAACACGCTACGACCAAGGCTCGACGACGAATCGCTGCGACAAGGGCTTTCCTTGATGTGGCAGCGCTATGCTTACGGCACCTATCCCTTCTTGCCCGCATCGGCGAACGAGGCCATGCGTCGCGCGCGCTTGCTGCATTCGGCGACGCTGCCGCTTGAAGGCGGCTGGCGCTTCGTGACGCTGGCGCGCCTGATCGGCTGGCGCTGGGCGCGACGCCTGCAAGTGTGGAGCGGACGCCCATGAGCACGGTGCGCGGCCATGTGTGCTTGGTTTCGCCCGGACATCTGGCGACCGACCCGCGTCTCGTGAAGGAAGCCGATGCGCTGTGCGAGGCCGGCTATCGCGTGACCACGGTGTGTGGACGCTTCATCGCGTGGGCGGATCTCGCCGATCGAGAGTTCGATCGTCGGCCGTGGACACGCGTGACCGTGCCGTTCGCGCGCGAGATGGCGCCTTGGACTTGGAGTCGTCAGCGCCTGAGTCAACGCCTCGCGATGGGCTTGCGTGATCTCGGCGCGCCGTCGCGCGCGTATTGGCGCGATCAGGCCTTTCATCCCGTGGTCGGCGATCTGGCGCGAGCGGCCGCGCGCGTCGACGCGGATTTGTTCATCGGTCACAACCTCGCGGGCCTGATCGCGGCCGGTCGCGCGGCGCGCGCGCAGGGCGCCTTGCTCGGCTTCGATGCCGAGGACGATCACATCGGCGAACTGCCCGACACCGTCGAGTTCGCCACCGCGCGCGAACACCGCGAGCGCATTCAGGCCGAGTGGCTGCCGCACTGCGCGCATCTGACCGCGGCCTCGCCCCTGATGGCGGATGCCTTGGGCGAGCGCTTCGAACGCGAGTTCCTGCCCGTGCTCAATGTCTTCTCGCGCAAGAGCGCCGGCGTGGATGAACCGCCATCGCCGCCGCTCGCGGCCACGTGGTACTGGATGTCGCAGACGCTCGGTCCCGGGCGTGGCCTTGAGCAAGTGATCGACATCATGGGCCACATGCACACGCCCGCGATCCTGACTTTGCGTGGCCGCTGCGACGCGGAGTATCGCGGGCGCTTGCTGCAGCGCTTGTCGACGGCGGGTCTGTCGCGACAACGACTCGTCTTCGAGGAACCCTTGAGCCCCGGTCAGTTGAGTCTGAGCTGCGCGGGTTACGCGCTGGGCCTGTCGACCGAGATCGCCGATGTGCCCAATCGCGATGTGTGCCTGGGCAACAAGATCTTTCATTACCTGTCCGCCGGCGTGCCCGTGGCCTTGAGCGACACGCGCGCGCAGGCGCGCCTCGCCGTTGAACTGGGCGACGCGGCGGTGAAGATCGATCTCGACCGCGTGGCCGAGTCGGCGCGCATGCTCGATGCGTGGCATGGCGACGCCAAGCGTCGCGCGCGCGCGCACGATGCCGCGTGGCGCGCGGGTCAGACGCGCTACAGCTGGGAATTCGAACGCGAAGCCTGGCTCGAGGCGATCGCGCGTTGTCTCGCCACGCGACCGGGGGCCGCATGATTCGTCGAATGATCGCGCAATGGTTGCGTCGCCGGCTCGGCGTGCCGGACATGGGCGCCAGTCTCGATCGTCTGGTGGCGCGCGGCTATCAGGCGCGGCGCGTTTACGACATCGGCGCCTATCGCGGCGATTTCACCGCCGAGGTGCTGGAGCGCTGGCCGCGCGCCGAAGTGCAGTGTTTCGAACCATTGCCGCACATGGGCGAGGCGCTGCGCGCGCGCTTCGCGCAGACGCGCAATGTCTTCGTGCACGACGCGGTGCTGGGCAGTCGCAGCGGCGAGGCGGTGAGTCTGGCCATGGCCGAAACCGCGTCGAGCGTGTTGTACGAATACGAGGACAAGCCGTTCGAGCGGCTCGAGCGGCGCACCTCCTCGCTCGATGATCTGTACGACGGCGGCGCCATCATCGGCCCGCCCGATCTGATCAAGCTCGATACCCAAGGCTACGAACTCGCGATCCTGCAAGGCGCGATCGAAGTGCTGCGCGGCGCCAGCGCCTTGATCATCGAAGTGAACCTGCTCGATATCCATCGCCAAGTGCCCTTGATGCACGAGATCGGCGAGTGGCTGTCGAAGCAAGGCTTCGTGGCCTATGACGTGGCCGGCCTGACGCGACGTCCGCTCGATGGCGCGCTGTGGCAGATGGATCTGGTCTATGTGCGCGTGGATTCGCCGCTGCGCGCGGACAAGCGCTGGGGCGCGGGCTGATGCGCATCTTGATGACCGCCGATCCGATGTTGCCCGTGCCGCCGAAGCTCTACGGCGGCATCGAGCGCATCATCGCGATGCTGGTGGAGTCCTTGCGCGGTCGCGATCACACCGTGGCCTTGCTCGCGCATCGCGAATCGACGGTCGATGCCGACGCGCATTACTACTGGCCCAACGAAGGCGAGGGCGGTTGGGTTGCGCATGCGGCCAATGCGCGCGCGATGAATCGCGCCATCGGCGCGTTCGCGCCGGATATCGTGCACAGTTTCTCGCGTTTGGCGTATTTGGGCGCGCACTTGCTGACGCGTCGGCCCAAGTTGATGTGCTATCAGCGCGAGCCGACGCCGCGCACGGTGCGCTGGGCCGCGCGCTTGGCCGGACGTTCGCTGCACTTCAGCGGCTGCGGCGAGCACATCGCGCGCCGTGGCGCGCAAGCGGGCGGGCAGTGGCACGCGATTCCCAATTGCGTCGACGCCATGCGTTATCACTTCGTCGAACACGTCGATCCGTGCGCGCCGCTGGTGTTTCTGTCGCGGATCGAGCGGATCAAGGGCGCGCATCACGCCATCGCCATCGCGCGCGCGGCCGGGCGGCCGCTGGTGATCGCGGGCAATCGCGCGACGTCAGGCGAAGAATCGCTGTATTTCGAACGCGAGATCGCGCCGCATCTGGACGGCGAGGACGTGACTTATATCGGTCCGGTCGACGACGCGCAGAAGAACACCTTGCTCGGTCGCGCGGCGGCGATGCTGTTCCCGATCGAATGGGAAGAGCCCTTCGGCATCGTGATGATCGAAGCCCTGGCCTGCGGCACGCCGGTGATTGGTTTCGCGCGCGGCGCGGTGCCGGAGGTGATTCGCGACGGGCGCGAGGGCTTCGTCGTGGACAATGTCGCGCAGGCCGCCGTGGCCGTGGGACGCTTGAGCGAGATCGATCGGCGCGATTGCCGCGCGCGCGTGCTGGAGCAATACGAAGCCGCGCGCGTGACCGAGCGCTATGAGGCGCTGTACCGGCAAATGGTGCCGGCGCGATGAAACACTTGCTCGTCATCTCGCCGCGCCTGCCGCCGTACAACGGCGCCGATGCCCAGCGCGCGCGCGTGCTGTTGCCGCATCTGGGGCGGTTGGGCTGGCATGCGACGGTGGTGGCGGCCAGCGAGGACAGCGAGGCGGGCGCGCTCGATCCTGGGTTGAACGTGACTTTGCCCGGAGAGATCGAGATCGTGCGCGTCAGCGCCTGGCCGCGCGCGATCGCGGGACGCTTGGGGTTGCGTCAGCACGCGCTGCGCGCGTACCTGCCGTGGCGACCCGTATTGGCGAAGCTGCAGGCCGCGCGGCGCTTCGATGCGGCTTTCGTGTCGCACACGGATTTCGCGCAATGGCCGCAGACTTTGAATCTGCGCATGCCCGTGGTGCTCGACTGGCAAGACCCGTGGTTGAGCGATTACTACGACCGCAATCCCCATCAACCGAAGCCTGGCGGCGGTCTGCGTTACGCGGCGATGCAAGCGATTGCGCGTCGTTATGAACCGCGCGTGGCGCGGCACGCGGCGGCGCATGTCGTGGTGTCGGCGCATTACTCGACGCAGTTGCGCGCACGCTATCCCGATCTGGCCGATCGCGAGTTCCTGACCTTGCCCTTCGCCGCCGCCGCGAGCGATCTCGCGCATGCGCGCGTCTTGCCGCCGCCGTCGTGGCCGGCGCCGGGGCGGCGGTGGTGGGTATATGCGGGACGTGGCGGTGGCGACATGCACTTCGCGCTCGGCGCCTTGTTCGATGCCTTGCGTCGCGCGCGCGAGCGCGAGCCGGCGCGCTATGCCGATCTTGGGCTGTGGTTTGTCGGCACGGCTTACGATCCGCGCGTAACGCGCACGGAGATCGCCGAACTGGCGCAAGCGCGCGGCGTGGGCGATCTGGTGTTCGAGCGCACGCAGCGGCTGGGCTTGTTGGAAACCTATCGCTTGCTCGATAGCGCGGAAGCGATTGTCGTGCCGGGCTCCGATGATCCGGCCTACAACGCGTCGAAGCTCGCGCCGTGTTTGCTGACCGGTCAGCCCTTGCTCGCGATGTTTCATGCCGCGAGCCCCGCGCATGCCTTGGCGCGGACGCACGCGGGCGTTCGCTTGCTCGCGTTCGACGACAACAGCGAGGCCGCGGCGGAACGACTGCGTGACGCCATCGATCGCGAGTTCCTGACGCCGCCGATGCCCGCGCGTCAGACCGCGCCTGATCTGGGCGACCTCGAGGCCGGACGCATGAGCGAACGTCTGGTGGATCTGTTCAACCGGGTCGCGCGCGCATGAAGCTCGTGTACCTCGCCAGTCATCCGATTCAGTATCACGCGCCGCTGTTCCGCGCCTTGCCGCGGTTTTGCGAGTTTCAGGCGTGGTTCGCGCATCGGCAAGACGCGGCGGGGCAAGCGGCGGCGGGTTATGGCGTGGGTTTCGAGTGGGACGTGGATCTGCTGACGGGCTATTCGCATCGCGATCTGGTCAATGTCGCGTCGCGGCCGGGGGTCGATCATTTTCGCGGGTGCGACAGCCCTTCGGTGGCGAAGGCCATCCGCGATTGGAAGCCGGACGCGGTGGTGCTCGGCGGCTGGAATCTGAAGGTTTATTGGCAAGCCTTGCGCGCGGCGCGCGCGGTCGGCGCTTCCGTGTGGTTTCGCAGTGATTCGCAGTGGCGTGTCGACGAAAGCGCCTGGCGACGCCTGCTCAAGCGCGCGCTGTATCGCTGGCCGCTGGATTTGGCGACGGGCGTGGTCTGCGCCGGCGCGCGGTCGCGTGACTATGCGCGCGATCTGGGCGTCGACAATCGTCGTCTGGCGGTCGTGCCGCACACCATCGATGTGCGACGTTTTAGCGAAGGTCACGCGCGACGCGCGAGCGTGCGCGAGGCGTTGGGGTTCGGCGATCGGCCCGTGCTCGGCTTCGTCGGTCGCTTGCTGTCGTGGAAGCGTGTCGATGCCTTGATTCGCGCCGCGTCGCGCATGACCGGTCGCAAGCCTTGGGTGTTGATCGTCGGCGATGGGCCCGAACGCGAGAATCTGCGCGTGCTCGCCGCGACCTGGGGCGTCGATGCCGTGTTCGCGGGCTTTCGCAATCAATCGGAATTGCCGGGCTTGTTCGCGGCGATGGATGTTTTCGTGCTGCCGTCGACCAGTCAGGAAACCTGGGGCCTGGTCGCCAACGAAGCGTTGGCCGCGGGCTGTCGCGTGGTGGTGTCGGCGAGCGCGGGCTGCGCGCCGGACCTCGGCGCGTTTTCGCCTGTGGTGACGGTTTACGATGATACGAGCGACGCGGCCTTCGATGCCGCGCTCGCGGGCGCGATCGATGAGACGAACGTGCAGGCGCTGGCCGCCGCGCGCGAAGTCGCCTTGCGCTGGTTCTCGCCCGAGCAGACGGCGGGCGAACTGGTCGAAGTCTGTTCGCGGGGGCGCGCATGAACCGGCCGCGCGTGCTGATACTGCTCGGCGCGATTCCGCTATACGGCCTCGAGCTGTCGGTGATCGAAGTCGGGCGCATGCTGCGCGACGCCGGTTGCGAGGTGCTGTTCGTCGTCAATGGCGAATACTCGCATCAAGCCATCGGGCCGCGGCTCGACGGGCTGGGTCTACCCTATCGTGGCATGCGTTTCTTCGGCGCGGTCGAACGTCGGCTGAGTCCGATACGGCTGTGGCGAATGATCCGCATGCAGTTCACCGAAGGCCGCAAACTGCGCGAGATTCTGCGCGAATTCCGCCCGACCCATCTGCACGTCGGTCACGTGTGGGACTACGTCAACGCGTGGTGGGGCCTGCGCGGCTGGCGCGGCGCGATGATCGTTCATCAAGGCACGGCGGCGGATGCGAGGCATCCGGCGATGCGAGCCTTGTGGCGACACGTGTGGCGACGCGCGTCGCGCGTGGTCGTGGTGTCGCGGTTCCTGGCGCGTCACTACGCGTCCTGGGGCCTGGATAATGACAAGATCGAAGTGATCTACAACATCGTGCCGACGCGGCCTTCGACGACGCGCGCGACGACGCCCGTGCCGCCGCGTGGCGAGGCGCTGCGCGCGATCTATGTCGGTCACGTCACTGATTACAAGGGTGTCGATGATTTGATCGACGCGGTGATCGCACTGCGCGCGCGCGGCGTCGCGATTGAAGTCGTGATTCTCGGCGACACCAGCGCCGCGTGGGCCACGGCCTTGCGCGAGCGCGTGAGCCAGGGCCGCGATCCCGAAGCCGCGCGCTTCGTCGGCTATGTCGACGATCCCGCGCCGTGGTTCGCGGTCAGCGATGTGCATGTGGCGCCGTCGAAGTGTCGCGAGGCCTTCGGCATGGTAGTGCTCGAGGCCAAAACGGCCGGCCTGCCGTCGATCGTGTTCGACGATGGCGCGTTGCCGGAGCTCGTCGCCGATGGCGTCGAAGGTCAGGTCTGCGCGCAGGCGACCTCGGCGGCGCTCGAAGCTGCGCTGTCGCGCTATGCCGACGATCGCGCGTTGGCGCGCGCACAGGGCGAGGCGGCACGTGCTTCGCTGAAGCGTCTTGGCATCGACGACGTGCCTTGGCGCTGGGCGCGCGTGTATGGAGTGCCCGCATGACGCCGCGCCTGCTCGTCTTGATCGTCGCTGGCTTGCTGCTGATCAGCGCGCCGTTCACCGCCAATGCGCTGGAACAAACCAGCGCGGCGATGGTGTTGGCCTTGATCGGCGGCCTCTTGCTGCGTCCCGAAGTCGTGCCCGTCGTGCCCTTGGCCTTGGGCTATCAGTGGTTGCAGACGTCGGTCGCGACGATTTATGCCAATTCGCTCGGCATCTCGCTGCACGATCTGATCGTGGTTGGCGCGGTGGAGAACGCGACGTTTCTCGGCCACGCGGCCTTGGCGATCGCGGCGGCGATCTGCGCCTTCGTGCTGCCGCGCTGGGCGCCGGTCGATCCCGCCGGATTGCGCGAGAGTCTGGCGCGCGCCTACGTGCCGAATCTGTTCAAGGCCTATGGCGTGGCGTTGATGGTCTCGGTGCCGGCGGACGTGGTCATTGGCGTGGTGTCGCAGCTCGCGCAGATGGTCCAAGGTCTGGAAGCGTTACGCTTCGCGTTGTTGGTGACCGCGATCTCGGCCGCGCTGGTGCAGCGCAAATACGCGACTTGGGTGATGGCCGTGATCGGACTGGAAGTCGTGATTGGTCTGTCGGGCTTCTTCGCGAGTTTCGCCTTGCCCCTGCTGTACGCCTTGCTCGCGTTCGTGTCGGTATTCACCTTCCTGCGTGCCAATCAACGCGCCGCGGCCCTGGGTCTGTCCTTGGTGCTGGTGGTGCTCGGCGTGATGTGGAACGCGGTGAAGAACGACTATCGCCGCGAGGTCTCGGGGTATAGCGGCGAGCAAGTGGTGACCGTGGGCTTGGGCGAGCGGTACTCCACGCTCGGTCGCATGGCCTCGCGCACCATGGATTCGGACGTGACCGACACGCTCGAACGCTTCGCCACGCGGCTGGGCTATGTCGAATACTTCGGCATCGTCCTCGACCGCGTGCCGCGCGAGTTGCCGCATCGCGATGGTGATTTGCTCAAGGCGGCGTTGATGCACATCTTCGTGCCGCGCGTGATCTTTCCGGATAAGCCACCGCTGCCTTCGGATTCGGAACTCACGGCGTTCTACACGGCCAATGTCTACTTGCTCTACATGCCGGGCACCTCGATCAGTCTGGGCTATGTGACCGAGGGCTACATCGATTTCGGCGTGCTGGGCGTGGCCTTGATGGCGGTGATGCTCGCGGCCTTGATGACGGGCGTGATCGCGGCCTATCGCAAGGCGGCGCCGGAGCCGGCGCTGGCCTTGTCGTTGTCGTGTTCGGCGCTGATGAGCGCGCGCTTGTTCGAGACCGCGCTGCCGAAATTGTTGGGCGGCATCATCTCGGTCTTCATCGTGCAGTTGCTGGTGCTGCTGGTGCTGCGCCGCTGGGTCGTGCCGGTGTTTCGCGGCGAACTGCGTCCGGGCGCGAAGGCCGGGGAGGGCGCATGAAGATTCTGCACGTCACGCCCACGTACTGGCCGGCCGTGCGCTATGGCGGACCGATCGTGTCAACGCGCGCATTGGTCGCGGCGCAAGCGCGCGCGGGGCACGAGGTCACGGTACTAACCACGTCGGTCGATGGCAGCGAGGACTTGCGCGAACTCGAAGGCGCGCCGCGCGAACTCGATGGCGCGACGATTCATTATTTTCCGTGTGGCGCGCCGCGACGTTTGTATCGCGCGCCCGCGCTGCGCGAGTGGTTGACGACGCGCGTCGCGAGCTTCGACGTGGTGCACGCGCATGCGGCTTTTCTGTGGCCAGCCTGGCACGCGGGCGTGTCGGCGGCGCGCGCGCGTCGCGCCTTCGTGTATTCGCCGCGCGGCATGCTGGTGCCGGAGCTGATCGCGGCGCGCAGTGCCTGGATCAAGCGCGCGTGGATCGCGAGCTTCGAGCGCGGCACGCTGCGCCGCTGCGATGCGCTGCATTTCACCAGTCGCTGGGAAGCCGATGCTTTCGCGCGACTGGGGCTGCGTCATCGCGGTCGCGCCGTGGTCGTGAACAACGGTATCGATCCGCCCGGCGCGCCGTTGGCGGTGACGCGCGATCCCGCGCACATCGTCTATCTGGGGCGCTTGAGTTGGGAAAAGCGCGTGCAAGTGCTGGTGGAAGCGGCCGCGCGCGCGCCGGGCATTCGCGTGACGATTGCGGGTGCCGACGCGGGCGATGGTCATGGCGAGCACTTGCGCGCAATGGCCGCGCGGCTAGGCGTGAGCGCGCGCGTGACCTTGGTGGGCGCGCTCGACAACGAGGCCAAGCGCGTGCTGCTGGCGAGCGCCAGCGTGCTGGTCTTGCCATCGGTATCGGAGAGCTTCGGCAATGTCGTGGTCGAGGCGATGGCCGAGGGCTGCGCCGTGCTGATCGCGCCCGGCGTCGGCGCGCGCGACGTGGTGGAGCAAGCCGACGCGGGCGCAGTGGTCGAAGCCGAGCCCGAAGCGATCGCGCGCGTGCTGGGCGAGTGGCTCGCTGATCCGCAATCGCTGCGCGCGCGTGGCGAACGCGGTCGCGCCTATGTGCGCGAGCATCTGACCTGGGATTGCATCGCGCGCCAGTTCGACGCCGTGTATGCGCAAGCGCGTGATCACACAGGCGCCGGCCATGCTTGACTCGATCACGCCGGTGGTCATCACCTACAACGAAGCGGCGAACATCGATCGCACGTTGAGTGCACTCGCGTGGGCGCGCGAGGTCGTGGTGCTCGACTCGGGCAGCAGCGACGAGACCGCGGCCCTGGTCGCGCGTCATGCCAATGCGCGGCTGGTGGTCAACCCGTTCGAATCGCACGCGGCGCAATGGACCTTCGCGCTGGAACGCGCGGGCGTGCGCACGCCGTGGATCATGGCGCTGGATGCCGACTATCAAGTCGGCGCCGAACTGGTCGAAGAACTTCGCGCGCTGGTGCCGGCCGATGATGTCGGCGCGTATCGCGTGCCGTTCCGCTACGCGATCGACGGCGAGGTGCTGCGCGCGACGCTGTACCCGGCGCAGACCTGCATCGTGCGTCGCGATCGCGCGCGCTACGAGCAACATGGGCATCAGCAACGCGTATTCATCGATGGCCGCGTGGTCGAGTTGCGCTCGCCGATGATTCACGACGATCGCAAGCCTTATCCGCGCTGGCTGGCGTCGCAGCGTAAGTATGCGCGGCTCGAGGCCGATCGTTTGCGCGCGCTGTCGTGGTCGGCGATGCGCTGGCGCGATCGCGTGCGGCGCGTGGCCGTGCTGGCGCCGTGGCTGGTGCCGATCTATGTCTTGCTGGTGGCCGGGGTCGTGCTCGATGGCCGCGCCGGCTGGCGTTACGCGCGCGAGCGCATGGTGGCGGAATATCTGATCGCCAAGGAGTTGTTGTGGCCGCAGAAGTAATCGTCCTGGGTTTGAATGCCTTCCACGCCGATTCGGCCGCGGCCCTGGTGATCGATGGCCGCGTGGTCGCGGCCGCCGAGGAAGAGCGCTTTCGGCGCATCAAGCATTGGGCCGGTTTTCCCGAGCAAGCGATCGCCTGGTGTCTGCGCGATGCCGGCGTGACGCCCGAGCAGCTCACGCACGTGGCGCTCAACACCGATCCGGCCGCCGCGCGCTGGCCGCGCGTGCGTTACGCGCTGCGCCATTGGCCGAGTCCGCGTTTCGTGTTCGATCGGCTGCGCGCGCGGCGCAAGCGGTTGGGCGCGCGCGAGCATCTGGCGCGGGTGTTTCCGGGCGCGCGCATCGATGCGCGCTTCGTGCCGGTCGAGCATCATCGCGCGCATCTGGCGTCGGCGTATTTCGCGTCGCCGTTTGGCAATGCCGTGGCCTTGTCGATCGATGGCATGGGCGATTTCGCCAGCGCCGCCTGGGGCGTGGGGCAAGGCGCGGCTTTGTCGATCGACGATCGCGTGGCGTTTCCGCATTCGCTTGGCGTGTTCTATCAGGCGATGACCCAGTTCCTGGGCTTTCCGCATTACGGCGACGAGTACAAGGTGATGGGCCTGGCGCCGTATGGCGAGCCGCGCTATGTCGAGCAACTGCGGCGACTCGTGAGCCTGGGCGATGGCGGTCGCTTCGCGCTCGACACGCGCTATTTCGTGCATCACCGCGAACGCATCGCCTATGACTGGGACGATGGCGTGCCGACGTTCGCGCGACTGTCCTCGCCCGAACTCGAGATGCTGCTCGGTTCGCCGCGCGCGCCGGACGAGCCGCTGACGCAACGGCACAAGGACCTGGCGCGGTCGACCCAGGTCGTTTATGAGGAAGCGCTGATGCATCTGCTGCGCGCCTTGCACGCGCGCTACGGCGTCAATCGACTCGCGCTGGCCGGTGGCTGCGCGCAGAACTCGGTGGCCAACGGCAAGATCACGGCGCAGACGCCGTTCGAGGAAGTCTATGTCGCGGCTGCCGGTTATGACGCGGGCGGCGCGTTGGGCGCGGCGCTCGCGCTCGCGGCGGAAGTCAGTGGTCGTCGGCCCGAGCCGCTGGCGCACGCGCAACTCGGTCCCGCGTATGGCGCGGACGCGATCGCGGCGGCGCTCAAGACCTTCGAGAGCGAGATCGCCGCGAGCGGTTGCCGTGTCGAGACTATCGCCGACAGCCGCGCGCTCGACGCGCGCGTGGTTGAGCGCATGATCGATGGCGGCGTGATCGGTTGGTTCCAAGGCCGCATGGAATGGGGCCCGCGCGCGCTGGGTCAGCGTTCGATCCTGGCCGATCCGCGGCGCGCCGACATGAAGGACATCCTCAATCGCAAGATCAAGCGGCGCGAGTCGTTCCGGCCGTTCGCGCCCTCGGTGTTGCGCGAGGCCGTGCGCGACTGGTTCGAGACCGATGCCGACGTGCCCTTCATGGCCTCGGTGTTCACCATCCGCGCGGAGAAGCGCTCGGCGCTGCCGGCGGTGACGCACGTCGACGGGACGGGCCGCTTGCAGACGGTCACGCGCGAGGACAATCCGCGCTATCACCAGTTGATCAGCGCCTTTTACGCGCGCACGGGCGTGCCGATGGTGCTCAATACTTCGTTCAACGAGAACGAGCCCGTGGTGTGTCGACCCGAGGAGGCGCTCGCGTGCTTCCTGCGCACGAGCATGGATGTGCTGGTGCTGGGCGATGTGATGCTGTCGCGGCCGTCGGCGTGAGCATGAAGATCCTGATGCTCTGCGATTGGTTGCCGCCCGACTTTGGCGCCGTGGGCCAGTACGCGCTCGCGTTCGCGCGCGAAGCGGCGGGCGCGGGGCATGCGGTGACCTTGGTGGGTTTCGCGTCGGCGGGTGCTTCGGAAACGCGCGAAGTCATCGGCGCGGGCGAACTGGTCGTGCGTCGCGTGCATCGGCCGACCTATGACAAGGCCGCCCTGATCACGCGCGCGCTGTGGACGCTCGGCGCGAACATCGCCTTGCTGTGGGCCGCGCGACGCGAATTGCGCCAGGCCGACGAGGTTCGCTTCACGGGCTCGCCGCCTTACATCATTCACTTCGTGATGCCGGTAGCGCGTTTGCTGGGTCGACGCACGCGCTATCGCATCACCGATTTTCATCCCGAATGCCTGATCGCCGCGCTCGATCGCGCGCCCGCGTGGCTGCGGGCCTTGCGCGCGCTGACCGTGTTCTGGCGCCGCCGGGTCGATGTGATCGAGGTGCTGGGCGAGGACCAGCGTCGACGCATCGCCGCCTGCGGCGTGCCGGCCGAGCGCATCGTGCTCGCGCGCGATCCCTCGCCGGTGAATTTCGACGGCGACGTCGCGCCGGCCGAACCGCCCGAGGCGCTGCGCGGGCGACGCGTGATCTTGTATTCCGGCAATTGGGGCGTGGCCCACGATGAGGGCACGTGGATCGAGGGCTTCGCCGAATTCTGCGCGCGCTATCCGGATGCGGCGGGTCTGTGGCTCAATGCCACCGGGGGTCGCGCCGATACCGTGGAAGCGGCGTTGCGCGCGCGTGGTTTGCCGCTGGCGCGCACGAAGCCGGTGGCGATCGAGCGCTTGCCGGGCGTGCTGCGCGCGGCGGATTTGCATTTGATCACACTGCGTGACGCTTTCGTGGGCTACGTTTTGCCGTCGAAGGTTTACGCTTGCGTGGCGTCGGGACGCCCCGTGCTGTTCGTGGGCTCGGCCGAGTCCGACGTCGATCTAATCTGTCGCGAACACCTGCCGGCCGAGCGATACCGGCGCGTGGACGTGGGCGACGCGCCGGGCGTGGCGCGCGCGTTGGAAGCATTGCTGGGGCAACGAGGCGAATGATGAAACGAGTATTGGTCCTGGGCGCCGGCGGTTTCATCGGCAGTCATCTGGTCAAGCGCCTGAAGGGCGAGGGCTGCTTCGTGCGTGGCGTGGATCTGAAGCGTCCGCGTTACGAGCCGACCGCCGCCGATGAGTTCACCGTCGGCGATCTGCGCGAACTGCGCGTGGCGCGCGAGGCCGTGAGTGGCGACTTCGACGAGGTCTATCAGCTGGCCGCCGACATGGGCGGCGCCGGCTTCGTGTTCACCGGCGCCAACGATGCCGCGATCATGCACAACTCGGCGCAGATCAATCTCAATGTGCTCGAGGCGATTCGCGAGGCGCCAGTGGGCCGCGTGTTCTATTCGTCCTCGGCCTGCATGTACCCCGAGCACAATCAGCTCGATCCGCAAAATCCCACGTGCAGCGAGGATTCGGCCTATCCGGCCGCGCCCGACAGCGAGTACGGCTGGGAGAAATTGTTCAGCGAGCGGCTGTATTTCGCCTACGCGCGCAATCACGGCATCAACGTGCGCGTGGCGCGCTATCACAACATCTTCGGGCCGCTGGGCTCGTGGAATGACGGTCGCGAGAAGGCGCCGGCGGCGCTGTGCCGCAAGATCGCGGCGACCGCGCCCGGCGGCGAGATCGAGATCTGGGGCGATGGCACGCAGACGCGCTCGTTCCTGTACATCGACGAATGCCTCGAAGGCACGCTGCGCCTGACGCGATCGAGCTTCACGGGACCGGTGAACATCGGCTCGGAAGAAATGGTCTCGATCCGCCAGTTCGCCGAGATGATCATGACGCTCGCCGGCAAGCGCGTGAGCATCAAGCACGTGCCCGGCCCGACCGGCGTGCGCGGCCGCAATTCCGACAATCGCCTGATCGCCGAGCGCCTGGGCTGGAAGCCGAGTCTGCCCTTGGTCCAGGGCCTGGAAACGACCTATCGCTGGATCGCCGAGCAAGTGCGCGCCGGCGCGCGGGACGACGCCGAGGCCGCGTGATCATGTCCGCCTTGCCGCTCGCCGCCGCCGCCTCGCTCGGTCTGGCGACGACCGCGTTGTTGCTCGCGATCTTTCTGCCTTTGGCCCATCGCTGGGCCCTGGTCGATGAGCCCGGCGCGCACAAGACTCACGCCATCGCGGTGCCGACCTTGGGCGGACCGGCGATCGTCGCGGGCCTGCTCGCGGGCGCGTTGAGCGCGGGGCTGGGCGCGCAGGCGTGGTTGTTGCTGTTGGCGATGCTGGGTCTGTTGGCCGTGGGCATGAGCGACGATCGCTTGAACTTGTCGCCGCTGGTGCGCTTCGTCGCGCAGATCATCGCGGCGCTGGCGATGATCTGGGGTGGCGGCGTGCTGCTGGTCGATTTCGGCGAACTGCTGCTGCCTGGACGCGTGTTGCCGCTGGCGTGGCTGGCGATTCCCGCGACCGTGTTCTGCGCGGTCGGCGTGATGAATGCCTCGAACATGATCGATGGCATGGATGGCTTGGCCGGTGGCCTGGTGATGATCGTGTTCCTGGGCCTAGCCGTGCTGGCATGGCAGGCCGGCAATGACGTGGCGGCGCGTTTCGCCGCCGTGCTCGCTGCCTGCGTCGCGGGGTTCCTGGTGTTCAATCTGCGCTTCGGCGCGCGCGCGGCGCGCGTGTATCTGGGCAATGGCGGCAGTCTCGCGCTGGGCATGGCGCTGGCGTGGCTGCTGGTCGGCTTGTCGCAAGGCCCGTCGCGCGCGTACGCGCCGGTGACCGCGCTGTGGTTGTTCGCCGTGCCCCTGGTCGACACGGTGTCGGTGCTGTGGCGACGCATGGCCGCGGGTCGTTCGCCCTTCGACGCGGATCATCAGCACGCGCATCATCTGTTGCAGCGAGCGGGTTATGGCGTCAACGCGAGTCTGGCCTTGCTGCTGGGCGCGCAGATCGCTGGCATGGTGATCGGCGTGGGACTCGAGCGCGCGGGCCTGCCGCAGCCGCTGTCCTTCGCGACTTTCCTGGCCTTGGCCTTGTTGATCCATCGACGCGCGGCGCGTGCCGCCGGCATACTGCCCGCATGGGGAGCCGCGCGCGCCAGTTGAGCCAGCGTCGCCACGGCGGCGAACGTCGCGCGCCGACGTTCGTGCTCGTCGCCGTGATCGCGGTGCTGGTGTGCCTGCCCGTGCCCTTCGGCGGTAATCGCGATTGGATCTGGCCGTGGTTCGCGGCGATCACTTGGCTGGTCGCGGCGATGTGGGCCGTGGGCATCGCGGCGGGGCGTTGGCACGCGGGCTTCGTGCTGCGGCATTCGCCAACCATGATCGTGTTGCTGTTGGCCGGTTGGGCCTGGACGTGGTGTCACGCCCTGGGTCTGACGCGCGTGATCGATGCCGACGTGCCGGTCGATCCCGACGCGGCCTGGCTCGAAGCGATCAAGCAAGGCTTCTACGTGACCCTGGCGCTGATGGTGTTGGGCGCGGTCGATTCACGCCGACGCTTGATGGCCTTGCTGCTCGCGCTGTTCATTGGCGGCGCGGCGCAGGCCGCGTTCGCGGATTTCATGACCCTGTCGGGCATCGAATGGCATGCGTTCGGGCCCAAGGTCGTCAATCGCGGCGTGGCCACGGGCACCTTCGTCAATCGCAATCACTTGGCCGGCTATCTGGCGTTGACCGGCGCCTTGGGCGTGGGCTTGCTGGTGGCGCAACTGGGGCAGGGCGCGAGCGTCGATTGGCGCGATCGCGTGCGCGCCTGGCTGCAAGTGCTGATGGGTCCGCGCGCTTGGTTGCGCGCGGGGCTGGTGGTGATCGTGCTGGGGCTGGTGCTGTCGCAGTCGCGCATGGGCAATCTGTCGTTCTTTCTGGCGCTGGCAATGGCTGGCGCGCTGGCGTTGTGGTTGATGCGGCCCTTGCCGCGCAATCTGTTTTGGTTGCTGGTGTCGTTGTTGATCATCGACGCGGTGTTGTTGGGTTCGTGGCTCGGCGTCGAACGCGTGGCCGAACGACTGCGCGAAACGACCGTGGCCGCGGCGACGACAGGCCTCGCGAGTGTCGACGCCGAACGCGCCGAAGTGGCGCGCGCGACGTTCGATCTATGGACGCGTCATCCCCACACCGGCGTGGGGCCGGGCGGTTTCCGCGTGGCGTTTCCGGAAGCGAAACCCGAGTCCGTGCAACTGTTCTACGACCACGCCCACAACGATTGGCTGGAACTGCTGGCCGAGCGCGGCTGGCCCGGATTGCTGGGGTGGTTGGCCTTGATGGGCTATGGCCTGGTGTCCGCTCTGCGCACCTTGCGACGCAGCGTCGACCCGCGATTGCGCGGCGCGGCGTTCGGCATCAGCGCCGCGCTAATGGCCGTCATTTTGCACGCCGTGGCGGACTTCAACGGTGCCATTCCTGCGTACGCGGCGGCGACCCATGCGCTGCTCGCGGCGGCCGTGGTCACGCGCAAACTGGCGCGCACCGTGCCCTCGAATACCCCCGAGGCCCCCGGTCCAGTCCCGGATTTTGCCGAGATTTCTCGTTAAAACCATGACTTAGGCGATACTCCTTGTGAAGTTTTGTTGATAACATCCGCAATGCTTCGGGGGTAAGCGACACTTACGCCCCTTCGAGGGACGTCCACTGCCAGGAGCGAGCGTGCGGGGGTTGGTGCTGGGATTTGCTGTTGCCTTATGCGGGGTTGTTTCGCCGCTTCATGCCACCAGCGACGACAATTCGACACAGCCGACCGCGCCCACGACTCGCCAGCGCACGGCGGGCACGGGCGTCGCCATCGGCCTCGGGCGGCTTTTCCCCTCGCTCGGCCTGACCCTGGGTCACGACTCCAATCTCAACCTCTCCGGCGACGCGCCGGTGTCGTCGAACTTCTTTCGCCTCTCGCCCGGCGTTCGCTGGGAAGGCGGCAATGAGCGCAGCCGTTTCGGCGCGTCGTACGAAGCGGAACTCGTGAACTACTCGAGTTCCAGCCTGGATAACTACCGCGATCAACGCGTGTCGGCCTCGTGGTTGTACAACCCGGTGCTGCGCCATGCCTTCGCGCTCGACGCCTCGATGATGTGGGATCACGATCAGCGCGGCACCGCGGCGCGCGAGGGCAGTCTGGGCGATCTCAATCTCGATCCCGATCGCTTTCGTCGCGACGAGATCGGCGCGCAATACCGCTTCGGCGCGCCGGGCGCGCGCGGGCGTCTGGAATTCAGCGGGCGCGCGGGCGACGTGCGCTACGCCAACAATCGTCAGTTCACCGCGTTTCGCGATCGGCAGGATCAGTTCCTGTCCGGCGCCTTCTACTGGCGCTTCGCGCCCAAGACTTCGGGTCTGGCGCGCGTGGAGTACGGCCACTTCGATTACGACCGCGCGACGCTCGATTCCGACGAGCGCCATTACTACGTGGGCGTGGAGTTCGACGCCACGGCCAAGACCTCGGGGTCGATCCTGGTGGGCCGCGTCGCCAAGCATTTCGCCGACGCCGCGCGCAGCGATTTTTCCGGCGCTTCGTGGCGCGGCAATCTGGAATGGCGCCCGCGCAGCTACTCGATCTTCACCTTGAGCACGGGCCGCGAGACCGACGAGACCAACGGTTTCGGCGATCTGATTCTGCGGCGTGACCTGACCCTGGGTTGGGCGCACAATTGGTCCGACCGGTTTCGCACGACGGTCGACTTGGGCGTGGCGCGCGAGGAACAATTGCCGACGACGCGCGTGGACAATGTCGACTACTACGGCCTGAGCGCGGACTACGTGTGGCGTCGCTGGATGCGTTTTGGCGCCAGCTGGCGCGGCTATCAGCGCGACTCCGACGTGCGCGAGTTCGATTACGACAGAAATCTTTACATGCTGTCGGCTGAGGCTTCTTTCTGAGTGTTCACAGGGGGTTTTGTCCGGCCCCGTGAAGCTTGGCATGGAGGTGGAGCATGGCTGCTGACATTCGTACCGGATTCGTCATCATCTTGACGCTGTGCGCGCTGTTGATCGGCGCGCGCGTTGAGGCCGCGACGCCGACGGCGTCGCCCGCGGCATCCGCGCCGTCTAGTTCACGAGACTACCGACTCGGCGCTGGCGACACGGTGTCGATTCAAGTGTTCAACGAGCCCGAGTTGTCGATCACGGTGAAGATCGGCGACAACGGTCGCGTGGCGTACCCGTTTCTGGGCGAACTCTCGGTCGCGGGCACCACGCCGGCGGCCTTGGAAAAACAGATCGCGGCCGCGCTGGAAGGCGATTATCTGGTCGATCCGCGCGTGTCGGTGTCGATCACCGAGTACCGACCGTTCTTCGTCAACGGTCAGGTGAAGAACCCGGGTAGTTTTCCGTTCCAGCCGGGCATGACGGTGCGCAAGGCCGTGTCGCTCGCCGGGGGTCTCACCGAGCGCGCGTCCGACAAGCGCATCACGCTGATTCCGGAACAACAACGCGACAGCCAGACCGGGCACAAAGTTGGCATGGACGATCCGGTCGGACCGGGCGATATCGTCACGGTCGAGGAAAGCTTCTTCTAGCCGCCGCGCGCCGCCGAACGACAGCGGGCGCGAAACCTTTGGAGTCAGTCGGCCCATGAATCTCGCGCCCAGCACGGATGTGATCGTCGAGCCGCAGGCCAGCGCCGAACGCGCCAGCGGCATGCCCAATCTGCAGGACTACCTGCGCACCCTGCTGCGCTACAAGTGGGGCGTGATCGGCCTGGCCCTGATCGGCGCGGTGCTGGGCACGCTCAAGGCGCTGACCGACGTGCCGATTTATCGCGCCGGCTCGACCTTGCTGATCGAACGCCAGGCCGCGCGCTTCGTCTCGATCGACGCGATCTACCAGAACAGTCCGGGTTTCGATTTCGGCGAGTACTACCAAACGCAGTACGAGATCCTGAAGTCGCGGCCGATCGCGCAGCGCGTGGTCAACAAGCTGGGCCTCGCGACCTTCGACACGCCGCCGGCCAAGCCGGGCATTTTCAGTCTCTCGCGTTGGATCGGCGGCAATGCCGCGCCGGCCCAGCCGCCCAGCGACGCTGCGCGCTTCGAGTCGGCCGTGGGCCTGGTGCAAGGATCGGTGCAGGTGCAGCCGATCCGCAATTCGCAGTTGGTGAAGCTGGTGTTCGAAGGGCCCGATCCGGCTTTGATCACCAAGCTCGCCAACACGCTGCCGCAGGCCTACATCGAGGAAACGCTCGAAGGTCGTCTGCAGATGACCGAGACCGCGACGCAGTGGTTGAACGAACGCCTGACCGGGCTTCGTCAGAAGCTCGAAGAATCCGAACGCGCGCTGCAGGAATACCGCGATCGCGAGCGCTTGATCGACGTGAAAGGCGTCGACAGCCTGGCCACGCAGGAACTCGAACTCGCCACAGAACGCCTGGCGCAGGCGCGGCGCGAGCGCGCCGACAAGGAATCGCTGTACAGCCAGGTCAAGCAGGTGCGCGATTCGGGTGGCAGTCTGGATTCGGTTCCGGCGCTCGCGACCTATCCCCTGGTCGGTGAGTTGAAGACCGCCCTGGTCGAGGCCGAACGCAATCTGCGCGAGATGACTCAGCGCTACGGACCCAAGCATCCCAAGCGCATCGAAGCGCAGTCGAGTTACGACAACGCGCGCGCGGCGCTCGATCGGCAATTGGCGAGCGTGGCCGATGGCATCGAGCGTGAATACAGCGCCGCGCGTCAGCGCGAGGGCATGATCGGCGGCGAGCTGGGCTCGGCCAAGGGTCAGGTGCGCGACATCAATCGCAAGCAATACGAACTGTCGCGGCTCGAGCGCGAGGTCACGGCCAATCGCGAACTGTATGAGCAGTTCCAGACGCGTTCGAAGGAGACCAGCGCCGCCGGCGGCGTGCAGAACGCCAACGCGCGCATCATCGAAGGCGCGCTCGAACCCGGCGCGCCGGTGTTTCCGAACAAGCAGCGCACGGCGATGGTGGGCCTAATGCTGGGACTGTTGTTGGGCGTGGCGCTGGCCTTCCTGCTCGATCATCTGGACAACACGCTCAAGGGCCCGGACGACGTGGAGCAGCGCCTGGGCATCGGCGTGCTCGGTCAATTGCCGCGCCTGGACACCAAGGGCGATGGCGATCGCACGCCGCTGCGCCACTTCGCCGAGAGTCCCAAGAGTTCGTTCTCCGAGGCGGTACGCACCATCCGCACGGGCGTGCTGTTGTCGGCGATCGATCAACCACACAAACGGTTGTTGATCACCTCGTCCGTGCCGGGCGAGGGCAAGACCACCTTGTCGGTGAATCTCGCGCACGCGCTCGGTCAGATGCGCAAGGTGTTGTTGATCGACGCCGACATGCGTCGTCCCGCCGTGCATCGCGGTCTGCCGGAATTGAAGCCGGAAAAAGGCCTGTCGCATTTCGTCGCCGGCGAGGCCAGCATTTCCGATTGCGTGCAGCGCTTGGGCGACAGCAATGTCTTCGTGATGCCCGCCGGTCCCGTGCCGCCGAATCCGCAGGAGTTGCTGTCGTCGAAGCGTTTCGAGGACGCGCTCGCCAGTCTGTCCAATGCCTTCGATCACGTGATCATCGACTGCGCGCCCGCTTGCGCGGTCAGCGATGCCCTGGTGTTGTCGCGCCTGGTGCACGCGGTGGTCTACGTGGTGCGCAGCGATTCCACGCCGTGGCAGCTCGCCGATCAGGGCTTGAAGCGCCTGCGTCGCGTCGGCGCGCCGCTGATTGGCGCCGTGGTCAATCGCGTGGTCGCGACCAAGGGTCGCTATGGTTACGGCAAGTACTACTACTACGGTGATGGCTATCATCACGACTACGGCTACTCGCACGGCAGCAAGTAGGCGTCGATGATCGATCTGCACTGCCATCTCTTGCCCGGCATCGATGACGGCGCGCGCACGCTCGACGAGTCGGTGGCCCTGGCGCGCGAGGCGGTGCGCGCGGGCATCACGGGCGCGGTGCTGACGCCGCATTTTCATCCCGGCCGCTGGGAAAACACCAACGCCATCGCGCGCGCCGCCGCGGCGACGCTGCGCGACAAGCTGCGCGAACTCGGCATCCCCCTGCACTTGGGCGTGGCCGGTGAAGTGCGCGCCGGGCCCGAGGTGATGGTCTGGGCCGAGACTGGCGAACTGCCCCTGATTGGCGAGTATCAAGGCCAACGCGTGGTGCTGTTGGAATTCCCGCACGGGCAATTGCCGCTGGGCAGCGATCGCTTGATCGCCTGGCTGCACAAGCGCGGCGTGCGCGCGATGATCGCCCACCCCGAACGCAACAAGGACGTGATCCGTCGTCTCGACGCGATCGCGCCCCTGATCGCCGAAGGCGCGCTGCTGCAGGTCACGGCCGATGCCGTCGACGGCGGTTTCGGTCCGCTGGCGCGGGCGCGCGCGATCGAACTGCTCGAGCGCGGTTGGGTCACGATCCTGGCCAGCGACGCGCACAATCTCGAACATCGTCCGCCACGCCTGGAAGCGGGACGACAAGCCGCCGCCCGCATCGTTGGCGAAGCCGAATCCTGGCGACTCGTCCGCGACCGACCCGCCGCGATCGCGCGCGGTGTGATCGAGGCCTGCGCGGCGTGACCCCGATGGCGCGACGCGCGCTGGCCGCCGGCGCGGGCGCGCTGTGCGTCGTGCTCGCCTTCGCGGCCTTGAACTTGGCGATGGCCAATGCCGCCGCGCGCGCCGCGCAGGATTATCTGACCACGCCGCTCACCGACGACGCCCGCGATCAAGCCTTCGCCACGACGGCGCGCGCCGGCCTCGATCGCGCGCGCGCGCTGCAACCCGACAGCGGCGCTTGGCTAGAACTCGAAGCGCGCTGGTGGCTGCGGGCGGCGCAACGCGAAGACGCAGATCGCGAGGCTCTGCTCGACCGCGCGCGCGATTTCGCCAACAGCGCCATCGCGCGACGACCGCGCTGGCCCTACGCGCGCCTGACGCTGATGGAAATCCTGCAGGCGCGCGGCCGTTTCGACGCGGTCTGGCAACAGGCCGTGCGCGACACCGTGCGCCTGGGCGCGCGCGAGACCCGCGTGCAACGCGCCCTGGCCCTGGCCTGGCTCGATGCCGATGCGCGCGCCACGGCCGTCGCGCCACTGCTCGCGCAAGGCTACACGGCGATGTTGCCGCGCCAGCCACAAGCCTGGATCGACGCGGCCGATCGCGCCGGTCTGGCCGAATCGGTCTGCGCCCGCGCCGATCTGCCGCGCGAGGCGCGCACGCGCTGCGTCGACCTGGGCTGGCTGGACGCCGCCGCGCCCCAGTAGAATCCCCGCCCTGTCGAATGGTCGGTGACATGAACGAGAACTTGCCCGCGCGCGTGGAAGAGCTGGAAATCCGCATCGCCTTTCAGGACGATCTGATCCAGACGCTCAACCGCGATGTCGCGACGCTCTCGCTCGAAGTCGAGCGTCTGCGCGCCGAACTGGCGCGCATGCGCGAGAGCGTCGACGCGGTGCGCGTGGCGGTCAGCCACGATGTCACCGAGGAACCGCCACCGCCGCACTACTGAGAGAAACGGGAAGTCGATCCATGGCTGGCTCTTTGCGCGATCAGTTGTTGGCGCTCGGTTTGGGCAAGAATTCGCCCGCGAAGGAACCGGCGCGCGACGCGCGCCCCGGCGGTCCGCGCAAGCCCTCGGGCGGCAAGCCCGGCGATCGCGCGCAGGGCAACGGCGGTGATCGCGCGCAGGGCAAGGGCGGCGCGCCCGCGCGCCCCGATCGCGAGCGCTCCCGCGACGCCAATCGTCAGCAACGTCCCCGTCAGGAACCTTCGCCCCCTCGCGGCGGCGGCGAACCCGATCTCGCGCAGGCCTATGCCGCGCGCGCGCGCGCCGAGCGCGAGGAACGCGAGCGCGCCGAGCGCGAAGCGCAGCAGAAGGCTCGCGAACGCAAGGAACGCCGCGATCGCATGAACAAATTGCTCGAAGGCCAGGCGCGCAATGTGCCCGAGGCCGACGAGGCGCGGCACTTCAATCACGGCGGCAAGATTCGCCGCGTCTACGTCACGGGCGAGCAGCGCCTCGCGCTCAACTCGGGCGAGTTGGGCGTGGTGCAATGGAATGGTCGCTACATCCTGGTCGCGCGCGAGATCGCGCTGGCGGCGCGCGACATTCTCGAGGAATCGCTGGCCTTGTTGCCGGAACCCGGCGCCTCGGGCGAGGACGACATTCCGCCCGATCTGACCTGGTAAGGCCGCGCGTCAGAGCTAGCGCGATTGCCTGGATTTCCCGGTTTGCCGTCGTCGCAACCGTGCGTCCAAGCGCGCGCGTGACGTAATCTGCTGTCTGGTGCCGCTCGGCAGGATTTGCGCGTTCGCGCACGTTTCCTCGTTTCTCGTCACGGCTACCGTGCGCTGACACGCGCGCGTGGCGTTATCCGTTGTGGAACGAATTCGGGGGCATGATGAAACTTTGGCTAACGGGCGCCGCCTTGGCGCTGGTGTGTGGCGAGGCGCTGGCCGTGGCGCCACCGCGTTTTCCCAATGGCGCGGTGTGGTATCAGGACATCTCCGCCGCCGCGACCGATCCCGCGTCGACCAGCATGATCAACACGCTGGCCGGTCTGTGCTCCTCGCCGGGTGTTGCTTGCGGCTTCGGCAATGGCCGCATGCAGATCGATTTCTCGTTCAACATCGTGCGCGCGCAGGCCGGCGCGCCGCTGTACACGATTACGTCGATACCCAGCGCCAATCCCGATGACGCGTACTACTTGCCCGACTGCGAACCACTGGGCACCAGCGTGCCGGTGCCGGTCGGCGCGCGCATCGAAGGGCAGAGTGGCTTGACCTGCGACGTGTTCAACGACGATTGCCATCTGCTGGTGGTGCAGGACACCACGCTGTACGAGGTCTATCGCGCCAATGTCTCGGGCAACACCATCCAGGCGCAGTGCCTGGTGAAATGGCGGCTCGACACCGTGTATCCCGCCGCCGGCCGTGGCGAGCACTGCACCAGCGCCGATGCCGCGGGTTTTCCGATCGCGCCGCTGCTGTTCAATGCCGATGAAGTGGCCGCGGCCCTGGCCCAGCCCAATGTCGGCGATCGGCATCTGGGTCATGCCATTCGCTTTATCTTGCCCAATCCGCGCATGGCCAATTCCAACACCCCGGCAAATGTCGCGGGGCGCTTGTACGTGCGTCCGGGCTCGCACGCCGGCGCGCCGAGTGGTCCGCCGGGCACGGTGGCCTATGGCGCGCGCCTGCGCTTGAAGTCGAGTTTCAACATCGCGGCGTATCCGCCGGCGGCGCAGGTGATCCTGCGCACGATGCAGCGCTATGGCATCGTGCTCGCCGATGGCGGCACGGTCGCGCTGACCGCGGAGAGTGACAACTTCACCTCGACGACCTGGGCAAGTCTCGGCCTCGGTGCCCGCGTGTTCGATTCCACGGCCGGCGCGCCGATCGTGTCGGTGAGCGATTTCGAAGTCATCGACACCGGCCCGCGCATTCAAGAGACCTATGACTGCGTGCCCACGCAGTTGCCCACGGATATCACGTTCGCCAACGGCTTCGAGTGAGGTCAAGCGCACGCGGCGCGTGATCGTCGACAGCGGGGATATCGCCCGGGATCACCGATCGCGCCGCGCCATGTCGACCCGTGTCGCCACGACGCGACGCGCGCGAATCACGCGGGGCCCAGCTTGAACGGTTCCGTCGGTGGACTTCGGAAACTGACGGTCGGGTCCTCGAAATCCTCCGTGTCGCCACCGAACTGGGTCGAGGCATCGACATTCCACGGCATCGCGCGTTGGTCGTTCCACACGCCAAGCGTGCGGTCGATTTCGATCGGCACGGGCTCGCGCACGCCATTGGGACGATCGTTCTGCATCACCGAGCGGAACATCTCGGGCGATAGGCCGGTGCGCAAGCGGAACCAGCGCGAGAACGCCGAGCGATTAATGAAGCCATAGGCGCGCGCGACCTCGATGCAGGTCAGACGGCCGTCGGCCAGCAGCTCCGAGGCGAGCGTGATGCGACGCCGATCCAGATACTGAAACGGCGTCGAGCCATACACGTGCTGGAACTGCCGCAACAGATGCACGCGCGAGGTATTGGCGATGCGCGACATCTCGTTGAGCGACAGATTGCCGCGAAAGTCGGCGTCGAGCAGGGCGCGCACGCGCTGCAGCCGGGTCATCACGTCGAGCCGGTGCAGGGCCGTGCGGCCGGGACAGTGCGTGGCGCGGATGCGGATGTCTTCCTGGTCGAGCGCGATGTCCTGGATCAGGCGTTCGATCTGACGATCGTCGTCTTGTTGCTCCGGCGCCAGCACGCCCGCGTGGTGTTGCAGCACGGCGCGCGCGAAGCGCGCGGTGTGCACGTCGGGCGGGCTGATCGAGTCGAACCACGGCGGCGCGCCGACGACCTGCGAATGCTCGGGCGGCAGCGCGCGTTCGATCAGGGCGCGGGCGGGGATCAGCGAGATCACGGTCGCCTCGCTGCCGGTCGCGACGCGCGCGGCGTGGCGGCTGCCCGCGTCGGAGACCCACAGCGTGCCCGCGTTCATGGGCACGTAAAGCGACTCGGCTTGCAGATAGATGCGACCGGCGACGACCACGCGAAAGTGCGCGGGCCACCAGCCGCCGGAAGAGATCTCGCCCTGCAGGCGATGGATGATGACGCGGGTTTCGTGATCGGGGATGACGTTGAGTTCATTGCGATTGCGGACGGGCGACGAGAGCGTGTTGTCCTGATAGCTCATGCGCACGGTCATGCTGGGGATTTTCTGCACGGCTCACCTGGGCATCGGTTGCGTTGGGCGGCCGCTCGCGCGGGCCGCTGGCCGCGAATGGATCGGGGCCTATTCAGTGATGCGTGAGTCGAGTCAAAAAGTGTCAGCCTCGTTGCCGGATGGTCGAGGGTCTGGAGTCAAAGTTCTTCAGGGTGGTCGCGACCGCGGCGCGAGCAGCGGCGGTGAACGAGAGCGCCGCGACTGGAGCTCGGAGCGCAATGTCGGGGCTGGTTTGCGAAACGCCCCGTGATCTCGACCGCGCGTCGACGACCGCGAACCGCTCGCTTCCTAGCCCACTACAGCTGATAGCTGTCGCGCGGTTCCAGGATCAGGATATTGGGCATTTCGCGCACGCCGGCGCGGGTCATGCCTTCCATCAATTGCGGCGAGGCCAGGAACTGGCGCGCGCGATCGAGCGACTCCCAGTCCATCGACACGATCACATCGGTCTGCGAACCGTGCGCCACGTAGACGCGACAGGCCACTTCGCCGGCGGCGCGGCGATGCTCGCGCGCGCTGTCGAAGGCGCGCTTCCAGGTCTCGAAGTCCGACACTTTGTGGCGCACGCTGATCGTGACCATGGCCTCTCCGCGATTGATCGCCGTCGCCGGGCAAGTATCGCCACGCGCGTGGCGGCCGGCAAGCGGCCTACTCGGGGTCGTAGTCGAGCTGGGGCGCCAACCAGCGCTCGGCTTCGCTCAGGGACTGACCCTTGCGTCGCGCGTAGTCTTCGACTTGCTCGCGCGTGACGCGGCCGACCACGAAGTACTGCGAGCGCGGATGCGAGAAGTAGTAACCCGACACCGCCGCCGCCGGATACATGGCGAAGCTTTCGGTCAAGGTCACGCCCGCGTGTCGTGGCGCATCGAGCAGGCGGAACAGAGTCGCCTTCTCGGTGTGATCGGGACAGGCCGGATAGCCCGGCGCGGGACGTACGCCGCGATAGCTTTCGGCGATCAGCGATTCATTGTCGAGGTGCTCGTCATTCGCGTAGCCCCACAGCTCGCGCCGCACGCGTGCGTGCAAGGCTTCGGCGAGCGCCTCGGCCAAGCGATCGGCCAGGGCCTTGAGCAGGATGGCGTTGTAGTCATCATGCGCGGCTTCGAAGCGCGCCACGTGTTCTTCAATTCCCAAGCCCGCCGTCACCGCGAAGCCGCCGATCCAGTCGGGCGTGTCGACCGCGCGTGGCGCGATGAAATCGGCCAGGCACAGATTGGCGCGCTCGCCGGGTTTGTCGGCCTGCTGACGCAGGAAGTGCAGCACGTCGATCACGTGCGTGCGCGACTCGTCGCCGAAGATCTCGACATCGTCGCCCACGCTCGCCGCCGGCCACAGGCCCACGACGGCGCGCGCGCGCAACCAGCGCTCGGCGATGAGGCGATCGAGCATGCCTTGCGCGTCGGCGAACAGCTTGCGCGCCTCGGTGCCGACCACGGCGTCATCGAGAATGGCGGGATAGCGCCCGGCCAATTCCCACGTCTGAAAGAACGGCGTCCAGTCGATGTAGTCGCGCAGTTCCGCCAGCGACCAGTCCTCGAACACGGTCAGGCCCGGCCGTTGCGGACGCGGTGGCGTGTAATTGGCCCAGTCGCCGTCGAAGCGCGCTTCGCGCGCGGCGCGCAGGGTCACCAGACGCTTGCCGCCGCCGCGTTCGCGATGACGCTCGCGGATCTCGGCGTACTCGGCGCGCACCTTGGCCACGAAAGGCGGTGCGCTGTCGGCGCCGATCAGGTTCTGGGTCACGCCCACCGCGCGCGAGGCGTCCTTGATCCACACAGTCGCGCCGCGATAGTGCGGTTCGATGCGCAGCGCCGTATGCGCGCGCGAGGTCGTGGCGCCGCCGATCAGCAGCGGGCAGGTGAAGCCTTGCCGCTCCATCTCGCGCGCGAGGTGGCTCATCTCGTCGAGCGAAGGCGTGATCAGCCCCGATAGACCGATGGCGTCGGCATTCTCGGCGCGCGCGGCGTCGAGGATCTTCTGCGCCGGCACCATCACGCCCAGATCGACGACGTCGAAGTTGTTGCAGCGAAGCACCACGCCGACGATGTTCTTGCCGATGTCGTGTACATCGCCCTTGACCGTGGCGATGACGATCTTGCCGTTGCTGCGCGGCACTTCGCCGGTGCGCAGTTTTTCCTGCTCGATATAGGGAATCAGATAGGCCACGGCCTTCTTCATCACGCGCGCCGATTTGACGACTTGCGGCAGGAACATCTTGCCGGCGCCGAACAGATCGCCGACCACGTTCATGCCATCCATCAAGGGCCCTTCGATCACGTGCAAGGGGCGCTCGGCTTGCGCGCGGCAAGCCTCGGTGTCGCCCTCGATGTACTGGTCGATGCCATGCACGAGCGCGTGCTTGATGCGCTCAGCCGGCGGCAGATCGCGCCAGGCCTCGGATTCGACTTCGGCCGCGCCGCCTTTCTTGGTTTTGAAGCGCTCGGCGATGGCGATCAAGCGCTCGGTCGCGTCGGGGCGACGATTGAGCACCGCGTCCTCGACCGCCTCGCGCAGCGCCGGATCCAGATCGTCATAGATCGGCAGGGCGCCGGCATTGACGATGCCCATGTCCATGCCGGCCTGGATCGCGTGATACAGAAACACCGCGTGGATGGCTTCGCGCACCGGATTGTTACCGCGGAACGCGAACGAGACGTTCGACACGCCACCCGAGACGTGACACCACGGCATTTCGGCGCGCACCTCGCGACACGCCTCGATGAAGGCGACCGCGTAGTCGCTGTGCTCCTCGATGCCGGTGGCGATGGCGAAAACGTTCAAATCAAAAATGATGTCTTCCGGCGCGAAGCCCGCGCGCTCGGTCAATAGCGCATAGGCGCGCCGGCAGATCTCGATCTTGCGTCGCGCGGTGTCGGCCTGGCCTTGTTCGTCGAAGGCCATCACCACCACGGCGGCGCCGTAGCGTTGAATCTTGCGCGCCTGCGCCAGGAACGCCTCTTCGCCTTCCTTCAAGGAAATCGAATTGACGATGCCCTTGCCTTGCAGGCACTTGAGTCCCGCCTCGATCACGCTGAACTTGGACGAGTCGATCATCACCGGCACGCGCGCGATGTCGGGCTCGGCCGCGATCAAATTGAGAAAGCGCGTCATCGCCGCTTCGGCGTCGATCAGACCCTCGTCCATGTTGATGTCGAGGATCTGCGCGCCGTTTTGCACCTGCGCGCGCGCCACGGCCACGGCTTCGTCGTAACGGTCTTCCTTGATCAGTTTCTTGAATTGCGCGGAGCCGGTGACATTGCAGCGTTCGCCGACGTTGATGAAATTCAACTCGGGCGTGAGGATTAGGGGTTCGAGGCCCGACAGACAGGTCAGGCGTGGCGCGGCATTCATCGTGTGCGTTCTTTCCGAAGTCAGGCGGCGCGCGCGGGTTCACCCGGACGCTGGCGGGGCCGAAGGTCCGCGACCGCGCGCGCGATCGCGGCGATGTGCGCGGGCGTGGTGCCACAACAGCCACCGAGCAAGTTCACCAAGCCCGAGGCCGCGAATTCGCGCAGCGTCGCGGCCATTTGCTCGGGCGTTTCGTCGTATTCGCCGAAGGCATTGGGCAGGCCGGCGTTGGGATGCGCGCTGACATAGCACTCGGCCACCGACGAAATCAGATCGATGTAGGGCCGCAACTCAGTCGCGCCCAACGCGCAGTTCAGACCCACGGCCAGCGGCCGCGCGTGACGCACGGAATACCAGAACGCATCGGCGGTTTGTCCCGACAGCGTGCGCCCCGACAGATCGGTGATCGTGCCCGAGATCATCACCGGCAAGCGATAGCCGCGCTGCTCGAAGACCTCGGCGATGGCGTACAGCGCCGCCTTGGCATTGAGCACGTCGAAGATGGTCTCGACCATGATGATGTCGGCGCCGCCATCGATCAGGCCCTCGGTCGCCTCGGTGTAAGCGCGCGCCAAGGCGTCGAAATCGATGTTGCGCATGCCCGGGTTGTTCACGTCCGGACTGATCGAGGCCGTGCGATTGGTCGGACCCAGCACGCCGATCACGAAGCGCGGACGATCGGGCGTGCGCGCTTCCATGGCCTCGCATTCGAGACGAGCCACGCGCGCGCCTTCGAAGTTGAGTTCGCGCACCAGCGACTCGAGACCGTAGTCGGCCTGGCTGATGCTGGTGGCGTTGAAGGTATTGGTCTCGATCAAATCCGCGCCCGCTTCCAGATAGGCGCGATGCACGCCGCGCACGAGTTCGGGCTGAGTCAACACCAGCAGATCGTTGTTGCCCTTGAGATCGCAACCGGCGCCGTGATGAGCGTGATCATGACCGTGATCGTCCGCCGCGCGCGCGAAGCGCTGACCGCGATAGCCGGCCTCGTCGAGCTTGTGTTGCTGCAACATCGTGCCCATCGCGCCATCGATGATCAAAATGCGGCGCTCGAGCGCGTCGAGCAGTTGGGCCACGCGGTCGGGGCGATGCCAGGGCAGGTGTTGCATGTGTCCTCCTTCGCGCGCGCGGTCGGGCCGCGCGCGGCGTTCAATGCTTGCGCGCCAACAACGACAGCACTTCGAAGTGCGGCGGGCGGCGCTCGCGCGTCACTTGCTCGCAGGCCACGACCTCGAAGCCGGCCTTGGTCGCCATCTGCCGCAGTTCGTTCGGCGCGAACCCGAGATTGCGATGATCGAAAGCCTCGACCGTGCCGCGATGCTGATGCTTAGCCAGGGTGCAGATCAGCAGTCGACCGCCCCGACGCAGCACGCGCGCGGCCTCGGCCATGACCTGCGCCGGGCGTTCGGAATAGGGCAGGGCGTGCAAGAGCAAGACCAGATCGAAACTGCCGTCGGCCAAGGCCAGCGCGTGCATGTCGCCCTCGCGCACGTCGACATTGGCGCGATCCGACAAGCGCTTGCGCGCGGCATCGACCACGCGCGGACTGGCATCGACGCAGGTGATCGAGCGCGCGTGCGGCGACAGCAGTTCGGCGATGACGCCATCGCCCGAAGCCACGTCGAGCACATCGCCCAGATCGAGCAAGTGCGAGAAGCCGCGCGCCAGCACCTCCCAGGTGCGGCCAGGCGAGTAGTGACGCTCCATGTCGCCGGCGACCGCGTCGGCCCAACCCACGCGTTGCGAGCGCTTGGCCAGCACCGCGGCGAGGCGCTTGGCGTCGTCGCGCAAGAGCGCGTCATCGGAGGCACCGCGCAAGGCTTCCCACAACTTTTGCGCGGCGGCGCCGGCCTCGGCGTTGAAACGATAGTACGCCGACACGCCGGCGCGGCGATCGCGCACCAGGTCGAGCTCCTTGAGCTTGGCCAGATGGGTCGACACGCGCGGCTGCGCCAGACGCGTGACGGTCGCCAGTTCGGCCACCGTCAACTCCTCGCGTTCGAGCAGGGCCAGCAGGCGCAGGCGCGTCGCGTCGGACAGCACGCGCAGGAAGCTGGAACAGCCGGCAAGATCCACGGCGGTCTTTTATCCTTTCATCGCGATTCAGAGATAGATGCAAGTTAGCGGGCGTCGCCCGGCGCGTCAATGCGCGCGGCGCGTCGCGACCTGGTTTTGACGGCGGCCTCGGCGCAAACCCGGTATATTCCGCCGCCTTCCGACCTGTTCGATTGGACCGGCGGGCCCCGCGCCCCGCCACTTTCTGGAGTGCCGCCATGGATTTCCGCTTCACCGAAGAGCAATTGATGATTCAGGACGTGGCCCGCCGCATCGCGGTCGAGCGCATCGCGCCAGTGGCCGCCGAATGCGACAAGACCGGCGAGTTTCCGCTGGAAACCATCAAGGTGCTCGGTGAAAACGGTCTGATGGGCATCGAAGTGCCGCACGAATACGGTGGCGCCGGCCTCGACCCGATCGCCTACACCCTGGCCATGATCGAGATCGCCGCCGCCGACTGCGCGCACTCGACCATCATGAGCGTCAACAACACGCTCTATTGCAATGGCCTGCTCAAGTACGCCACCGAAGAACAGAAACACAAATACGTCACGCCCATCGCCACCGGCCAAGCGATCGGCGCCTACGCGCTGACCGAGCCGCAGTCCGGTTCCGATGCCTCGGCCATGCGCTGCCGCGCGGTGCTTTCGGCTGATGGCTCGCACTACGTGATCAATGGCAAGAAGAGTTGGATCACCTCGGGCCCGGTCGCGCGCTACATCATGCTGTTCGCGATGACCGATCCGTCGAAGGGCGCGCGCGGCATCAGCGGTTTCCTGGTCGACACCACGCGTGAAGGTTTTCATCGCGGCAAGACCGAGCCCAAGCTTGGCATCCGCGCCTCGGCCACCTGCGAAATCGAATTCGCGGACTACAAATTGCCGGTCGCCGATCGCATCGGCCAGGAAGGCGAGGGCTTCAAGATGGCCATGGGCGTGCTCGACGCCGGCCGCATCGGCATCGCCTCGCAGGCCGTGGGCTTGGCGCGCGCCGCGTATGAAGCGACCATCGCCTACGTCAAGGATCGCAAGGCCTTCGGCCAGCCGATCGGTTCGTTCCAGATGACCCAGGCCAAGATCGCCGACATGAAGTGCAAGCTCGACGCGGCCTACCTGCTGACCCTGCGCGCGGCCTTCGCCAAGGGCGAAGCGGAAAAGGCCGGCGGCCGCTTCTCGACCGAAGCCTCGGTCGCCAAGCTCTTCGCCTCCGAGGCCGCGATGTGGATCACCCATCAAGCCGTGCAAATTCACGGCGGCATGGGCTATTCCAAGGAAATGCCGCTCGAGCGTTATTTCCGCGATGCCAAAATCACGGAAATCTACGAAGGCACCAGCGAAATCCAGCGCCTGGTCATCGCCCGCAACGAGACCGGTCTACGCTGACGCTGCTAGACTCAAATTCGGGAATTCGACGAAACGCCGGGTTCATTGCCCGGCGTTTTTGTTTTTGAGGAAGGGACGATGACGGGATTGTCGCGGTGGAGTGGTGGTTGGGCTTGGGTGGTGGCGGTGGTCTTGTCGCTATCGGCGCCGTCGAAAGCCGCGGAGTGGACGTACGAAGGCGGGTCGCGAGGGCCGATCCTGAGTTCCGACTACTTGATCCATGGCGCCGAAGCGCCTGGCTTACTCCAGCTGTCATACGCCTCTCAAAGCACTTCGTGGCTCGTGCGGCTGCGTCAGGACACTGAGGTCGCCAATCCAGCGCTCGCCATCCCCGGCGTGACGAAGTCGGTTGCTCGCCTCGATGGTGGTTACTACGCCGCCAGCATTGTCGATTTTCGCTTTGGGGTCATGTATGTCGCCCGACTCGATCCCGCGGGTTTTCCCGTGTGGATGAGTCCTGTCGCTGGCGGATCGGAATACACCTTTCCCACAGTGACGAAATTGTCGGGCGGCGACATTCTGCTGTCGATCAACTACGACCAAAGCTACTACGCCGGTCGCGGGCCCAGGCTCATATTGATGTCCAGTTTGGGCACGGTGCGCTGGCAACGCGATCTCGCCGGCGGCCTCTTGGTCGACGGCGTCGATGCCTATGCCGATTGTTTGCTGGTGAAGCTTCACTCCAACGACAGCGTGTCGGTGAGCTGCCTGGACGCCATTACCGGCAGCCCGCGTTGGCAGAGAAGCCTTCCGAACTATTTCTGGATCGGTGGTGACAACGCGCGCCGAGTGGGTAGTGATATCGAGATCAAACTGCGGGATTTCGGCGATTTCTTCACGGAGATTCGCCAGCTGCGAGTCACCGATGGTCAAGACACCGGCGCCAGGACGCTCATTGGCGTCACGCCCGGCTTCGCCGTGGGTGCCAATCGCATGTTGTCGAGGTCGTACATCGATCAGACCTTGACCCGAGTGTCGTGGATCGATCTCGATAGTGGTTCGACGATCTGGTCGCGAGACTTCAATGGCTATCTTGATGCCGTCGTTCCCGTCGATGGGCTGTCTGCCCTGATCACGGACAGTCTCCACGCGCCCAATACCGATGATCTCAAGCTGGCCACGGTCATCTCGCTGGCCGATGGGCAGACGCGTTGGTCGAAGACTTGGAACGAAGTCTCGCCACTTCAGGATCGAGCGCCCGAAATCTTCTCCAATGGGGGCAGCATTTATGTGCTGCGTTTTCCCTACAACGCCGCGACGCGTCTGGCGCACTCGGAATTGACCCTGCTCGATGCCGATGGCAATGAAGCGGGCACGGCCGTGCTCGACGCTCCGAGCAATAACACGTTTCTGACCGGGTCCGCGCATGGTGGGCCTTTGTACTTGGCTCGCGCGCACGTCGCGTGGGGACCGACGCCTCGTTCGGTGCTGACCAAGATCGATCCGGCGTCCGGCGCCGCGCTTTTCCAGCCCACCGTGGCGACGGGTCAGTTGGCGCCCGCGTCCGTGTCCGATCTCGAGGTTACCGACACCAAGGTGGCCGTGATAACGGCATTTGGCGAGCTTCCGCCGGTTTCCTTGCCATTGCCCAGCGCCGAACCACGGCCCGACAAACGCTCCAGCGCCCTGATGACCATCGACGCCAGCACTGGCGAGCATTTGTGGTTCCGCGAGTTTCCGTGGCAAGTCGTCAATCCCACGAACTACGTTTTTCGCGAATATGCCGAGCTGGCCGCTGACACCAATGGAAATCTTTACGTCGGCCAGCGCAACTACGAAAGACAACCCAGCTTCGGCCGGCAAACGCTCGACCTGCTGGCGCTCGACTTCGGATCGGGCGCCTTTCGATGGCAGTCGACATGGAACAGCAATCTGACGATCTCGACGATCGCTGGGTCGCCGAGCGGTGTGTTGCAGCCGCCGTCGAATCTATACAGCGGCAGCAACGGCATGCTCTTATGGCGAGCAAACTTGGGTGACATCTATTCGGATCGCGTGGTGGCGCGCAATGGCGATGTGTTTCTGTCGTACCTCGCGCCGCAGGTCAATCCCGACCACGTTGAGATTCGGACGCTCGATGCCACGACCGGTCTAGCGCGATGGGTGGCTTCGTTGGCGACTCGGGCGCCCGGCTTGTCCAATGCCGCTCGCGTCACGGAAGCCGAGAACGGCGATCTGCTCGTTCGCTTGATCCGCGTCGTGGATTCGTCCACGCGCCAAGTGTCCTTGGCGCGCATCGACCGCGATTCAGGCACGGTCAAATGGCAGTCGACGTTTCCCAGCGTCGCGCAGCGCAAGAACGCCATCGTTGATTTGGCGGAGTCGACGGACGGGTCGCTGCGAGTTCTGGTGCTCGACTATTCGGAAGTTCCGTTTCTGTCCGAGTTCGCGAGCGTGAGCTGGGTGTTGTATCGAGTCGATGGTGAAACCGGGATCATTGGCGATGGCCATGTGGTCGATGCTTCATCGTTCTACGATCTAGTTGATCGTGTCGATAGCGTCAGACTCGACCGTTGGCTCGATTCCGGCGAAGCGATCGTTGTCGCAGGCCACGCGCTGTTCGGTGGCGCGCGCCAGCCGCGGGTTCTTCGTCGCCAGGTGGATTCGCCCTTGGTGGGCGATCTCAGCTTGTCGCTGACCCTCACCGATTCCGCGACGGGCGACGCCACGAAGCGAGATTTCCGACTCGAGGCGCACTACGTAGGCAATGGTGTTCTCGAAGACGCCGTGTTGGAAACCGCGTTCCCCAGCACGGCGATCGAGGGCGTCGAATGCGTCGTCGATCTGGGAACTTGCGGCGAACTGACGCGCTTGGGCGATATCCGTCAGCACCTGAGGTTGGAGCCCGGCGCGCAAGTCATCGTGACGGGCACGGTCGGCGCCAGTGATCCCTTGATCGTCTATGGTCCAACCGAGTATGGGGCCTATATCCAAGGACCCATCTCCTTGGCCGAATCCGATCTCGTCAACAATCGCGCGCCAAGCAGGGTCGCATTGGACACGCCGACTCTGATCAATGGATTCGAGTAGTGAATTTCAGGGGACCAGCGACGCCCGTCCGTTCGTGTTTCTAAATTGCACGAGATACGCCGACCACGCTTGAGGTGTTCGCGATTGAGTTATTGCTTTGAAACATGATCAATGGCAGAAGGACTTGTTGGATGATGATTGTGCGTGCCGGGATGCGTCGTGTGCTCTCCACGGTGGGGGCCTGCGTGGGTGTGTTGCTCGCGCTGCCGGGTTTGGCCGCCGATTGGAACTTCACCCCGCAAGACGACGGCGTGGCTTACCGAGTGAATTCGGTCATCGCGTCGCCCGAGAATCAGTTGCCTTATGCCTCCGATCTCTACGACGGCACATGGCTGTTGTCCCTGGCCGCCGACCAGCCGGGCTTCTCGCGCCCCATCGCCACGAACGGCACACCCATCGCGTTCGCGACGCTCGATGACGGCGATCGCGTGATCCTGGTCGATTCCGAGAACCTGCAAGAGCAAACCCTGATTCGCCTGGGCGGTGATGGCACGCCGCGTTGGACGATGCATCTGCCGGCGGGATACCAAGCGCGGACGCCGCCAGCGCTCGCGCGAACGGCCAACAATGAAGTCTTCCTGACCATTACGCGATATGGAGCGTCGGATCAGCCGGTCGCGCGCGTGCGGGCCTTGATCAGTCAGTCGGGATCGGTCGTGTGGGCGCGCAAGGAAGTCGCCTTTCCGGGCGTCGCCGTTGCTCTTCCGCAATCCACGGACTACATGGGACTGTTCGAGGACGCCGGCTCCGAGCGTATGTTGCAGCTGGTTCGACTCAGTGACGGCGCGCTGGGCGCGCGCATCAATCTCAATGTGCCTAGCGGATCGCGGCGACTGGAAGTCGAAAGCGCGGGTAATGGCCGTACTCGCCTGAGGTTCGTGACCTCGGATTCGGTGATCCTCACGCGTGATATCGATATCGCCAACGGCGCACTGGTCGCGCAGTTTGAAAACGCCGCGTTCATGGGGCTGTTGGGTTACGCGTTCCGAGAGATCGGCGGTCAAGATCTGGTCTTCACGACGGCGGAGCAAGGAGGCCCGACGACTTTGAATGTCGCCGGCGTCAACGAACAGTCTTCGCGCTGGAGCAATTCGTTCCAAGGCTATGCCGGTGCCGTGATTCCCGTGAATGACGATGCCATCGCGACGGTCATCACTACCGATGATGATCCGGACGGGGGTGTCCATCGTCTGCGCCTGATCTCGCGCGCCACGGGCGCGACGCTGTGGGACGTGCCCGTGAACATGCCGGACTTCAGTCCAACCAGCAGCGTGAACCCGCAGCTGTTTTTCGCAAACGATCGGTTGACCGTCGTGGAAGTCGGTTTGCTGGGTCCGAGTTGGCCGGAGCGCACGGTCTATTTCTCGCGATGGGCGTCTTTCTCGTTGGCGGGGTCCGCGATGGAGAACGGATTCGTCGAGTTGCCCGCGAATGCCAAGCAATACTCGCCGAGCGCGGGCACGGGGATCGTCCACTTGTTGCGTGGCATCGCGGGTGCTCGCGAAGCGAATGGGCTGGTGGAGCATCGCGCCGTCTTGACGGGCATCGATACCGCGACCGGCGACGAGCGCTTCGAGACCAAGCTGGCTGGCCAATATCCTCGGTCGCTTGTTGGCCATTTCAATCGCGGCGGCACCGAGGTCGCCGCAATGAACTTCCGCACCTTTCTGTCCAACAACCCTTCCGTGGGCAGCAGTCTGTTAGTGGGCGTCGATCCGACGACGGGCGTGGAGAAATGGCGTCATGCGTTCGCCCCTGATTTTCCCGCCCGCCTGTTCTATACGTTCGGCTCGGCTTTGGCGCCCAGTCAGGGCTCGATTTATTTCAATCAATCGATTTTCCATTCGACATCCGACTTTGTTTCCGGCACGAGCGAGTACACGCTCCAGGCCTATGACCCCGCCACGGGCGCCTTGCGGTGGAGCAAGCCTTACGCATTTGGGCCGCTGTTGACCAGCGCGAGTGGCCTGGGGGTCCTCGTCGACAACCAGAAGTTTTTTTCCGCCAGCGACGGATCGCTGACTTGGCAGGCGTCGCCGGCTCAAGTGGCACAGGTCTCTTCGGCGGCGGCCAATGGCGATCTGTTGCACGCCTTCCGGACCTATGGCGCGGGTCCTCACATCGAATGCCGACGGCTCAACGCGAGCTCTGGGAATCTCTCGTGGACTTGGCAGTTCGTGCCTGAGTCGATCTTGAGCATGGGCGTTCATTCGGTTCGCGAGACCCGTGATGGCGATGTCCTGATTGCCCTCAAGCAGGGCCTAGCGGACGACGGCAGTCAAACAGTAATTGTGCGCCTCGATGGCGCCACGGGCGCCGAGAAATGGCGAGCGCCGCTGCCTCGCTCGAAGTTCAGCTATGCCCAGCCTGGCACCGCCTTGGAAACCGCCGATGGCCGCCTGGATGTCGCGCAAGTGGAATACGCCGGCGGCATCTCGCTACTTACTCGCGGTGAACGCTGGTATCTGATGACGCTCGATATGGCCACCGGTCAGCTCTTGGAGTCACGGCACATCGAAGGCGCCGCCGATGGCGATGACGTCAGCTCGCTCGACGGCCTCGCCATGCACAGCCGAACCGCCGACGGCGGCGTGGTCTTCGTCGAGAACTATGCGCCCTTCGGCCGCCTGCTGGCGCCGCGCGTGATCAAGCGCGCGACGGGCACGATCAGCGGCGATCTGCGCGCGAATCTGTTCATCGAGGACAACCGCGGCGGCTCGCCCGCGCGCGCGAGTTTCCGGATCGAGGTCGACTACACCGGCAATGCCGCCATCGACGATGTCTGGGTGCGCACGGCGTTTCCCGAAGTCGTGTTCGAGGACGTCAGTTGCACGATCGATCTCGGCGAATGCCAGGCCCTGTCCCGTCTCGGTGATGTGCGTCAGCATTTGCGCATGGAGCCGGGCGCGCATGCCACCTTGCGTGGGACCATCGCGATGCTCATCGAAGGCCAAGGATCCTTGAGTTACGTCGCCTACGCGGACGGACCGTTCGTCTTTTCGGATCAGCAGCCCGGCAACAATGAGTCGGCGCAGAGCGCCGACGTTTCCGAGTCGATGATGATGTCGGGGTTCGAGTAAGCGATCTCATCGAGGCGGAGTCACGGCTCACGAAACTCCGCCTCTCGCGATGGCGCGGCCGCGTGATCGCGGTCGCGCATCCAGCGTGACGCCCGGGCGAACGAGGCTTCGCATGATCGCGCCTCGATGAAGCGATCGAACTTCGCGCCTCGCCCTCTGCCGGCCTCGAAGTCCAATAAGCGCCTGCTTTCCTCGTGGTCGCCGAGATCTCTCCGGCGCGCATCGGCGTGCCGTCGCGACAGCAAAGAGAAGGTTCATTCGCATCCTCTGCGTCGGGCCGCTCGTGCTTGCCCGAAACGCGATCGCATGAAGCGATTCTGCAAGTCACAGCGATACTGTCGGAGAGAGTCGCGCGTGAGCCGCAAACTCGAGAACACGATGTTGATCGGCGAGCGCATTCGCTCGGCGCGCGAGGCGGCGGGGATGACGCGGTCCTTGCTCGCGCGTCGTGTCGGCGTGCAGCCGAGCGCGGCGTCGCAGTGGGAACGCGTCGATGGCACGGCGCCGAGCGTGGAGAATCTCGCGCGCGTGGCCTTGGTCACCAATGTCACGTTCGAATGGTTGGCGACGGGTCGGGGCTCGCCGCGCGGCGCGGAAAAGTCCGCGCTCGATATCGCCAACTTCGCGCAGGATCTGTTCGAGGAACGCCTGCTGCAACTCGGTCGCAAGCTGCGTCCGACGCGGCGTGATCTGGTGCTGCGGCTGCTCGAGGAGTTGTCGCGCTGAGTCGATCACGCGGCGCGCGCGAGGTCTCGCGAACAATCGGTCGCGTCGCGCGCGACGACACTCGTTCGAAAGTTTCCCCGCGTCGCACGCGACTTCATCGCGCGCGACGCTTGCAGCGGTTCTTCAAAACACGGCGGTTCGATTTTCGGCAGACTGCACTCGTGCTCGTTGAGCCGGCTCGAAGTCGCAGCGTCGAGTCGATTGGGCGAGTGCTGGCGCGGGACGTCGGCTTCAAGGGAGGAAGCCGAGACGGCAGGAACGCCGTGCAGTCCGATCGCAGGGAGGCGACGCGCGAAGACGGGTCGTCGCTGCCAGGGACGGTGCTCGGCCCCGTCAACTCATCGACGAGCGCCGCGCCTCATTGGCGCGGCGGTGATTTCGGATCGTTGGCCGCGTTCGGGCGTGGATTGTTGGCGCCGCTCGCGGGCGGGTTGGCTTGGCCAGGCGTCGTCGGTCGTGCCGCGGTAAGGCCGGGCGCGGTGGGTGTCGCAGGCTTGGCGGTCGCAGGCGTGGCGGCGGCGGGTCGCGCGGCGCCTGGCGGAGTCGCGGTCGGTGCTGCGGGACGCGGAGTCGCGGTCGGCGCGCCAGGCATGGCGGGACGCGGTGTCGCGGCGGTCGGTGTCGCGCCCGCGGGACGCGGCGGCAAACCCGGCGCCGCGCGTGGTGGTACTTGCGGCGAAGCGGTCGGTGCATTGCCCGAGCGCATGGGATCAGGGGTCGAAGGCGCGGGTCGCGCGCTCGGCGCCGCGGCTTCGGCCGGGCGTGTCGGCGTGACGCCCGGCGTGGCCGGACGCGGCGCGGGCGCGACGGGACGCGTCGCGGTTGGCGCGGCGGTCGGTGCTTGAGGTCGAGCAGTCGCGGCCGCCGGGGCGGCGGTCGCGGGTCGCGGAACCGCGGAAGTGGCGCCTATAGGGCTAGGCGCGGCTTCCGCGCGCGGCGCGGCGGCGTTGGTTCCACTCTGGGGTGTGGCCGGCGCCGCCGCGCGATTTATCGGCGCGGCGGTTGGCGTATCCGTGGGTGGTGTCGCCTCGGCGATCGCGCCTTCCTCGCCCGTGCCGCCTTCGTTTTCGCGCAAGCGCGTGAGGATGGCATCGAGCGCGCGATCGACCAGGGCCACCTGTTCCAGAATCACCGCGCGCTGATCTTTCAATTCCTCGGCCAATTCATTCGCCGTCTTCTCGGCGATCTTGATGCCGTTGCGATTGACGAACAGATACAGCGCGCGAATCGTGCTGATCCACAGCAGCTTCGCGCGTTCGCGCGAGCCGTCGTCCTTGATGAACTCGAACCAGGTGCCGGCCTTGAGCGCGCGCGCGATTTTGAGCCAGGTGTCGAGGGCTTGCAGGGTCGCGGCATCGACGTCGACGGTGTCGACCGATTCGGCCATGTCGTCGCGGAAGACGATTTCCTCGCCGGCCTTGCTCGATGCGAAGCGAATGGTCAGCGCTTGCGCGTCTTCGTCTTCGGTCGTGGCCGCGCCCGCGGCGTCGGTGTGCGGATGCGGGCCGACCTGATGGTCGTAGATCTGCTTGATCTCGTTCCACAGTTCGTCGAGATGACTCTCGTGCAGACCGGTGGCGGCCAAGCCCTGACGCAGCAGGTTTTCGATTTCGGGCGTGCGCTCGCGCAGGCGCAGTTGTTCGTTCGGGTCGTGCTTGGGTTCGACCGACCAGGCGAGATCCTCGATCAGGCGATTGGCGTTGCGCCACTCGGTGGACTCTTCGCCGTGACGCAGATAGGTCAGCACCAAGTAGTTCGACCAGCGGCGCGTCAACAGATCGCGCACGCCCGCCGGCAGATTGCGGCCGGCAATCTTGGACAGAATCGCGCGCGCGGCGGTGCGTTGCGCGGACTCCAGGCGTTCGCGACCGCGCGCGGCTTCGGAAGTGCGGCGCTCGACCAGCTCGCTGCGCTTGCGATTCTTGTCGATGAACTCGTTGAAGTCGTGCGAGAGCTTCTCGAAGATGCCGGTGTCGTCGTCGAAGTCCTTGAGCAGGGTGTTGACGATTTCCTGGATCTTGCCGTAGAGGCGACGATCGCGATCGCTGTCCTCGCTCCAGCCCACGCAGGAATGCGCGAGTTCGTCGAGCAATCGACGCGCCGGATGCGAGCGCTGCGCGATGAACTCGCGGTCCATCAGCGCGACTTTCAAATACGGAATCTGCAAGCGACCCAGCAAGGCCTGCATCGGCGCCGGCAGATTGCGATCCTGCAGCGCGTATTCGAACAGCATGCCGACCAGATCGATCGTGTCCTCGTCGCTGCCCAGATGCGTGGCCTGACCGGCATGTCCGCCGAGCTGACGTACCTGACTGATCAGACTTTGCTTGACCTGCAGCGGATCGATGTTGCCGGCCTGCTGATGCGCGGTGAGTTCGCTTTGCATCAGCGACAGGGCGTTTAGCAGTTCCCGCGGCGACGGCGTGGCGACGTTGCCGCCCGCGCCGCGCGCGCCGCCGGTACTGGCGCCCACGCTCGGACCGCGACGCGCTGACAACAGCCCGCGCAATTCGCCCACCAGGGACATGATTTCGACGTCCGTGTGCGAAGCGCTGGGCGCGTCGATCGCTTCGGACAGCGCTTGCGAGGCTTCCTGCAGCGCCGATTCGGCGGCGGAACTGGCCTTGTCCTCGCTCGAGCCCGGCGTCGCTGGACGCGCGTCCGCGCGCCGCGACACCGAGACCTGATAGCGCAGCTCCGGCAGCACGCCGGCCTGGATCAGCAGCAGATTGGCTTCGTCATAGAGTTGATCGAGGCCGGCGAGCACGTGGCGCTCGAACAGCTTGAGCACGATCAGCTTGACTTGCAGATCAACCTCGAACTCGCGCACGGCGTGGCCGAAGGCGCGGCTCAGCAACTTCGGGCCGATCGGATTGTTGGCATTGTCGATCTTGCGTCCGCCCAGCAAGGCGCCGAAGCGCTGATTGAGCGCGTAGATCTGGCGATTGAGGCGGGTGTCGGTCTTGTCGACCATGGCATTGATCGCGAGCGTCTCTTCGAGCTCGGCTTCGTCGACCAGGGCCAGTTCGTCCTTGCCGCGCTGGCTGGTCTCGGACAGGGCTTCCTCGGCGGTGGGCGCGACGCGGCCGGCCTCGAAATCGGCGAGGTTGCGCGCGATCTGCTCCTGCAATTGCGCCTCGGCTTGCTGACGCTTGCGTCGCACTTCGCGCATGCCATCGAAGAAGCGCGCCTGCGCCTGATTGTTGTTGGCGCGCTCGGCGAGATCGAACAGGGCGTCGTCGACACCTCCGAACAACTGCGTGGCCAGCGCGGCGATGCGCTTCTGCGCGATGCCGCGCAGAATCGGCAGAACCCGGATCGCCTCGGGTCGGACGGTGCCGCCATCCAGGCGATTGAGTTCGACAACTTTGCCGGTGGGGGGGCCGGAGGTCATTGCTTGCGCGCTCCTGTCGGGGCGGTTCTGTAGTCAGTTACTGCATTTTCGGCCGCGATGCCAGCTGTACTTGTGACGTAATCCACAGCTCCGCACCGTGGTGCGCGACGACGTTCGTGAATCCTGCAAGTCCGAGGCCATCGGCGGCGTCCGTCGCCCGTGTCGCGCGGATGATGAATTTCCTTTCAGGATCAGAGTTTAGCCGAATTCCGGGGTGGCGGTTGGGTGGGGGCTGCGGGTATCCTTCCGCGCCTCGAAGCTTTCATCCCGGATTACCCCGAATCATGAGCCCAACCACCGCCGGCGCGCCCGCTGGGGCCGCGATCGAACCCATCATCGCCGCGCTGAAAACGCACTTCTCCGGCAGCCGTCAACGCGACGCCGAGAAATTCGCGCACGCTTTCTTCCGTCGCGTCGCCGCCGATGACGTGGCCGCGCGCGCGCCACAGGTCTGGGCCGCGGTCGTGCATGGCCTGATGAACTTCATCCAGGTGCGCATGCACGACGTGGCCAACGTCCGCGTGTTCAATCCCACGCAAGACGAGCACGGGTGGGACGCCTCGCATACCGTGATCCAGATCGTCACCGACGACAGCCCCTTCCTGGTCGACTCGGTCAGCATGGCCGTGTCGCAGCTCGAGTGCCTGGCGCAATTGGTGATCCATCCGGTGATCGCGGTCGAACGCGATCCGGGCGGGCACATCCTGACCATCGCCGATGAAGTCGGCGGTCGCGCGCGCGCCGAATCGATCATGCATCTGGAAATCGATCGCCGCGCCGAACCGGCCGAGCAGGAACGCCTGCGTCAGTCGATCGAAGCGGTGTTGGGCGACGTGCGCGCCTCGGTGCGCGATTGGCGCGCCATGCGCGACCGCGCGGTGGCCATCGCCGAAGAACTCGCGCAACGCACGCTTCCGGTGGACGCGACCGCGCGCGCCGAAGCGCAGGAATTCCTGCGCTGGGCCGCGGCCGATCATTTCACTTTCCTCGGCTTTCGCGAGTACGAGGTGGTCAAGCGCGACGGCGAGGAACAACTGCAAGCCGTCGCCGGCAGCGGCCTGGGCATCCTGCGTGGCGCCGAGAGCGCGTCGCCGCGTTCGCTCAAGACCCTGGCCGCGAGCAGCGAGCCCACGGGCGGCCCGCGCGACGTGGTGATTCTGACCAAGACCAATTCGCGCTCGACCGTGCATCGGCCGGGCTACATGGACTATCTGTCCGTGCTCAAGTTCGACGACAAGGGTCGCGCCATCGGCGAGCAGCGATTCCTGGGTTTGTTCACGTCGGGCGCGTATGCGCGTCGCCCGTGGGATATCCCGCTGGTGCGCCACAAGTACGAGGCCGTGATGGACGCCTCGGGCCTGCGTCGCGATTCGCACAGCGGCAAGGCGCTTCGCAATATTCTCGAAACCCTGCCGCGCGATGAGCTGTTCCACTGCACGATCGAGGAACTCACCGAGATCGCCACGGGCGTGCTGGCCCTCCAGCAGCGTCAGCGCAGCAAGGTCTTCGTGCGTCGCGATCGCTACGGGCGTTTCTATTCGATCCTGGTGTTCCTGCCGCGCGATCGCTTCAATCAGGACGTGCGCGAGCGCGTCGAGGCCTTGATGAAGCGCGCCTTCGCGGGCGAACGCGTGGACTCGACCATCCATGTCGCCGAATCCGCGCTGGCGCGCATGCATCTGATCATTCGCACCAAGGCCGGCGAGCGACCGCAGGTCGATATCGCCGATCTCGAGCAGCGCATCGGCCAGATCGTGCGCAACTGGCACGACGAATTGCGCGACATCCTGGTGCAGAAGCACGGCGAGGACAAAGGCCTGCGGCTGGCAGCGCGCTTTGGTCGCGCGCTGCCGGCGAGCTACATCGAACAAGTCACTGCCTGGGTCGCCGCCGCCGATGTCGAAATCGCGGCCGCGCTGCGCGGTCCGCAAGACATTCGCCTGTCGCTGTACCGCTCGCGCCGCAAGGGCCAGGAAGGCGCGTTGCGCCTGAAGCTGTTCCGTTACGGCTCGCATCTGCCGCTCTCCGACGCGCTGCCGATGATGGAGAACATGGGCCTGAAGGTGCTGTCGGAACATCCGTACGAGATGGACCTTGGCGGCTCCAACATCTACATCCAGGATTTCGAAGTCTCGAGCGATCTGTCGTCCGAGTTCGACATCGACACGATCAAGGAAGCCTTCCAGAACGCCTTCGAGCGTATCTGGCGCGGCGATGCCGAGAACGATCGCTTCAATCGCCTGATCCTGGGCGCGGGTCTCGACTGGCGTCAGGTCGCGCTGCTGCGCGGCTGCTGCAAGTATTTGCTGCAGACCGGCGTGCCGTTCTCGCAGGCCTACATGGAAGAGACTCTGATCCGCTATCCGCTGCACGCGCGCTTGTTGGTCGAGGCCTTCGAGGCCAAGTTCGATCCGGCGCGCGAAGGCGCTTCGCGCACGCAGGTCGAAGCCGGTCGCAAGCGCGCGCTGCGCGAGATCGAGCCGCTGATCACCGATGAGCTGGCCAAGCAGCACGCGGGCATCGCCGAGCAGATCGCGGCGGCGCGCGCTGAATCGCGCGAGGCGCAGATCAAGGCCGTGGCCGAAGCGTTCCGCGCGGTCATGGACACCGTGCGCAGCCTCGACGAAGACCGCATCTTGCGCAGCTTCGCCGCCTTCGTCGCCGCCACGTTGCGCACGAACTATTACCAACAGCGCGACGGCAAGTGCAAGGAATACATCAGCTACAAGCTCGATCCAGCCAAGCTGCCCGATCTGCCCAAGCCGCGACCGTATCGCGAGATCTTCGTCTACGGGCCGCGCGTCGAAGGCGTGCATCTGCGCTTTGGACCGGTCGCGCGCGGTGGTCTGCGCTGGTCGGATCGGCGCGAGGATTTCCGGACCGAAGTGCTGGGCCTGGTCAAGGCGCAGATGGTCAAGAACACGGTCATCGTGCCGGTCGGCGCCAAGGGCGGTTTCTTCGTCAAGCGTCCGCCCGTGGGCGGCGATCGCGACGCGCAGTTGGCCGAGGGCGTGGCGTGCTATCGCCTCTTCATCAATGGCCTGCTCGACATCACCGACAACCTGGCCGAAGGCAAGACCGTGCATCCGCAGGACGTGGTGCGCCACGACGCGGACGATCCGTACTTGGTCGTGGCCGCGGACAAGGGCACGGCGACGTTCTCCGACATCGCCAATTCGATTTCGCTCGAGCATGGCTTCTGGCTCGGCGATGCGTTCGCCTCGGGCGGCTCGGTGGGTTATGACCACAAGGGCATGGGCATCACCGCCAAGGGCGGCTGGGAGTCGGTCAAGCGCCATTTCCGCGCGCTCGGTCGCGATTGCCAGAGCGAGGATTTCACCTGCGTCGGTGTCGGCGACATGTCCGGCGACGTGTTCGGCAACGGCATGCTGCTGTCGCGCCACATCAAACTGCTGGCGGCGTTCGATCATCGTCACATCTTCCTGGATCCCAATCCCGACGCGGCCAAGAGCTTCGCCGAACGCGCGCGGATGTTCGCGCTGCCGCGTTCGTCATGGGACGACTACGACAAGTCGCTCATCACCAAGGGCGGCGGCGTGTATCCGCGCAGCGCCAAGTCGATTCCGGTGTCGGCGGAAGTGCGCGCGGCCCTGGGCATCGAAGGCCAGGTCGAGCAACTGTCGCCCAATGAATTGATGAGCGCGATTCTCAAGGCGCCGGTCGATCTGTTGTGGAACGGCGGCATCGGCACTTACGTCAAGGCGTCGAGCGAGACCCACGCCGACGTTGGTGATCGCGCCAACAACGCGCTGCGCGTCAACGGCAAGGAACTGCGCTGCAAGATCGTCGGCGAGGGCGGCAATCTGGGTTGCACGCAGCTCGGTCGCATCGAGGCCGCGTTGAATGGCGTGTTGCTCAACACCGACTTCATCGACAACTCCGCCGGCGTGGACACCTCGGACCATGAGGTCAATATCAAGATCCTGCTCAACGACGCCGTGGCGCGTGGTCAGATCACGCTCGATCAGCGCAACAAGCTGCTGGCCGAGATGACCGGCGAAGTCGAGCAACTGGTGCTACGCGACAACTACCTGCAGAACCAGGCCATCAGCGTGATGGAACGCATGAGCGTGCAGCGCCTGGGTTCCAAGCAGCACTTCGTGCGCACGTTGGAATCGCAGGGCCTGCTCGATCGCGCGCTCGAATACCTGCCGTCCGACGCCGAGTTCGCCGAGCGCAAGGCGCGCGGCCTGGGCCTGACGCGACCGGAGCTGTCGATCCTGCTGTCGTATTCCAAGATCGTGCTGTTCCAGCAGTTGCTCGATTCCGACGTTCCGGAAGACCCGCATTTGAGCAAGGAACTCGTGCGCTACTTCCCCAAGCCCCTGCAAGATCGCTTCGGCGAGAACATGCAGCGTCATCGCCTGCGTCGCGAGATCATCGCCACGGCGGTGACCAACTCCATGGTCAACCGCATGGGCTCGACCTTCGTCATGCGCATGCAGGAAGACACGGGCGAGGGCCCGGGCCAGATCGCCAAGGCCTATGCCATCGCGCGCGAAGTGCTGGACATGCGCGAACTGTGGCTGCAGATCGAGGCGCTCGACGGCAAGGTGCACGGCAACGCGCAGATCGACGCGCTGTTGCGCATCTGGAACCTGATGCGCGGCGCCACGCGCTGGCTGCTCAACGCGCCGGGCGGTCGACTCGACATCGGTCAGGCCGTCACGCGTTACGCGCCGGGCATCAAGAAGCTGCGCGAAGTGCTCGATCAAATCAGCACCGAGGGCGATCGTCTGGGCATGCAGGCCGAGGAAGCGCGTTGGGTCAAGGCCGGTTTCCCGTGGGCGCTGGCCAAGGGCCTCGCGCAGTTGCAGGCGCTGGCGTCGGCCTTCGACGTGATCGAAGTCGCGGCGGATCGCAAGTTGCCGGTGGATCGCGTCGGTCAGACGTACTTCGCGATCGGCGACGCGCTGCATCTGAAGTGGCTGCTCGCGCGCATCGAAGAGTTGCCGGTCGACGGCCGCTGGCACGCGCAAGCGCGCGGCACGCTGCGCGACGAGTTGCTGAGCCAGCAGCGCGCCCTGGTGGCGCAGGTGCTGCTCAAGGCCGATGACAAACTCGACGGCGCCAAGCTCGTCGGTCAATGGCTCGGTCGCGATGATGCCTCGTTGCGCTTCACGCTGGGCATGCTCGCCGACATGCGCAATCAGGTGAACATGGACTACCCGACCGTGTCGGTGGCCGTGCGTCGCCTGGCGCAGTTGATCCAGGCCGGGGCGCGCGCGGCGTGATCGGCACGGGCGCGACGCGCGCGCAGACCGCGACGTTCGCGTCGCGGTCGCCGCCGTCGTCGCGCGCGCATCACGTGCTCGTCGCCGCGAGGCCGCGCCGATGAGCGATCACTTGTCCGACATCACCTTGCGCTTGCTCAAGAACGTGTCCGAGGGGGAACGCGCGTCCATGCCCGACAAGAAGATCGCCTTCGTCGCCAGCCGCGCGCCCGAAGGGCAGCGCGCGCTGGCCGAGATGCAACAGCGCTACGGCAATGTCGCGCCGGCCGAGGCCGAAGTTATCGTCGCGCTCGGCGGCGATGGCTTCATGCTGCAGACCCTGCATCGCCATCGCCAATTCGGCCGCCCCGTGTTCGGCATGAAGGCGGGCACGGTCGGTTTCCTGATGAATCTGTACAAGCCCGACGATCTGATCGAACGCATCGTCGCCGCGCAGCCCACCGTGTTGCGGCCGCTGGTGATGCAGGCCGTGGGCGAGTCGGGCAACACCACGGAGTCGCTGGCCTTCAACGAAGTGTCCTTGCTGCGTCAGACCAAGCAGGCGGCGAAGATCCGCGTGTTTCTCAATGGTCGCGTGCGTATCGATGAACTGGTCTGCGACGGCGTGATGCTGGCCACGCCGGCCGGCAGCACGGCGTACAACTTGTCAGCGCACGGGCCGATTCTGCCCTTGGGCACGGATGTGCTGGCGCTGACGCCGATCGCGGCGTTTCGGCCGCGACGCTGGCGCGGCGCGATCCTGCGCGCCGACACCGAGGTGCGCTTCGAAGTGCTCGATCACTACAAGCGCCCGGTCAGCGCCACCGCCGATGCCTCGGAAGTGCGCGACATCGTCGAGGTCGCCATTCGCGAATCGCGCGAACAGACCGTGACCCTGCTGTTCGACCCCGAGCACAGCCTCGAGGAGCGAATTCTCAACGAACAGTTCGTGATGTGATATGAAAGACGCCGCCGGCCACGGCGGCTGGGTCTAGAACCACGGGGGTGGGGCAGTGCGTATCAAGATGACGGGTGTGGCGCTGGCGGTAGTCGCGGCGCTGGGGACCATGCATGGCGCGCAAGCGGCCGATTGGCGCGACAAGACGCCGGTGGGCGTGCGTGACCGCGCCGATGCCGGCGAATCGGTCGATGTGCTCATTCGCGTGCGCGGCGATGCCGCGCTGCGCATGCTCGATCGTGAGCAAAGTTTCGTGAGCAAAGTCACCGAGGCCACGACGCGATTGCGTTCGGTCGCGGAAGTCACCCAGGGCCCGGTGCTGGCGCATCTGCGCGCGCTGGGCGTCGAGGGACGCCCGTTCTGGATCGTCAACGCCATCGCCGCGCGCCTGACGCCGGCGCAGCTGGCCGCGATCGCGGGTCGCGAGGACGTCGAGATGATTGAGTCCGACCGCGCCTTCAAGGTCAATCTGCCGGTCGACGAACTCGGGCCCGTGCCGAATGCGATTCTCGCGGTCGAGCCCAATGTCACGCGCGTGCGCGCGCCTAGCGTTTGGGCACTGGGCTACTACGGTCAGGGCATCGTGATCGGCGCCGAGGACACGGGCTATCAATGGGATCATCCCGCGGTCAAGAGCAAGTATCGCGGCTGGGATGGCGTGACGGCGACGCATGCCTACAACTGGCATGACGCGATTCACGTCGACATCGACGGCGCCAGCAATCCCTGCGGCATGAACACCACCGCGCCGTGCGACGACAACAGCCACGGCACGCACACCATCGGCACCGTGCTCGGCGACGACGGCTCGACCAATCAGATCGGCGTGGCGCCGGCCGCGAAGTGGATGGGCTGTCGCAACATGGACTCGGGCACGGGTCGGCCCAGCACTTACATCGAGTGCTTCGAATTCTTCATGGCGCCGACCGACGTCGCCGGCGGCAATCCCGATCCGAGCAAGGCGCCGCACATCATCACCAATTCCTGGGGCTGCCCGGTCGGGCCGCCGCCGAATGGCGAGGACTGCGCGCTCAATTCCTTCGACACGGTCACGACCAATCTGCGCAATGCAGGCATTCTCGTGGTGGTGGCGGCGGGCAATGGCAGCGCGTTCTGCGGTGGCGTCGCCGATCCGCCGGCGATCCTGTCGAGCGTATTCACCATCGGCTCGACCACCAACGCGGATGCGATCTCGAGTTTCTCGAACTGGGGTCCGGTCACGGTCGACGGCAGCAATCGCCTCAAGCCCGATGTCAGCGCGCCCGGCTCGAGCGTGCGCTCGGCCGTGCCCACGAACGGCTACGGCACCAAGAGCGGCACCAGCATGGCCACGCCCAACGCGGCCGGCGTGGCGGCGCTGATCATGAGCGCCGATCCCAGCCTGATCGGTCAGCCGGCCCAGGTCGAACAAATCATGCGTAGCACCGCGATCCCGCTGACCAGCGCCAGCAGCTGCAGCGGCTTTCCGGGCAGCACGGTGCCGAACACGATCTTCGGCCACGGTCGCATCGACGCGCTCAACGCCGTGCAGTCGCGCATCGCCGGCAATACGCCGCCGACGATCACGGGACCCGGCGCGCAAACGATGAGCGAGGACGGCGTGGCCGGGCCGATGAGCATCACCGTCGGCGACACGCAGACCGCCGCCGATGCCCTGACCGTGACCGCGACCTCGAACAACCCCGCGCTCGTGCCCAACACCGCGGGTGCGCTCGCGCTCGGCGGCACCGGCACCGCGCGCACGATCACGGTCACGCCCGTGGCCAACACCAGCGGTTCGGTCATCGTCACGTTGACCGTGCGCGATGGCGCCAACGCCATCGCCAACAGCACGATGAATCTGACGGTGAATGCGGTCAACGACGCGCCGAGCTTCACCGTGGGCAGCGATTCCTCGCACGTCGCCGGTGTTACCGGCGTGCAGACGCGCGCGGGCTTCGTGACTTCGGTGAACTTCGGGCCGAACGAATCGTCGCAAGCGGTCAGCGCCTACACCGTCACCGAAACCAGCGACCTCAACAACATCGTCAGCGCCGCCGCCATCGCCACCAATGGCACGCTCACGTACACGCTCTCGGGCGCCGCCGGCACCGCCACGCTCGAAGCCACGCTGCGCGACAATGGCGGCACGGCCAATGGCGGTGTCGATACCTCCGCGCCGGTGAGCTTCAACATCGTGGTGCAGGGCGAGAATTACTTCGCCGATCAGTTCGAGTAATCGTCGGGGCACGGCGTCTGAAGCAGACGCCGTGCCCCTATCGACCTTGACGCGAGTCCTGACGAAAGTGTGATCTCGCGCACCGCTGCTTGCGATCTGGTCGATTGCTGCCCGGACTTTCCGCGCGCGAGGGGTCCAATCGATTGCAAGCGCCCCCCGCCGGCGCGATCATGCGCGCATGGCCATCAGCCCCGATTCCGATCGTCTGGTCGTCGCGATTTCCTCGCGCGCCTTGTTCGATCTGCGTGAAAGTCATGATTTGTTCGAACGCGAAGGGCTCGATGCCTATCGCCGCTATCAGATCGCGCGCGAGGACGAGGTGCTGGCGCCGGGCATCGCGTTTCCGCTGGTGGAAAAACTGCTGCGGCTCAACAGCATCCAGGCCGATACGCCGCGCGTCGAAGTGATTCTGCTGTCGCGCAATTCCAGCGATTCGGGCTTGCGCATCTTCAATTCGATCGAGCGCTATGGGCTCGACATCGTGCGCGCCGCCTTCACCAATGGCGCGCCGACGTGGCCCTACGTTCATCCGTTTGGCGCGCAACTGTTTCTGTCGGCCAATGCCGAGGACGTGCGCAGCGCGCTGGAGGCGGGCATCGCCGCCGCCACTATCTTGCCGTCGAAAGCACCGGAGCGTAGTTCGGATCAATTGCGCATCGCGTTCGATGGCGATGCCGTGATTTTTTCCGACGAGGCCGAGCGCGTGTCGCAGGAGCAAGGTCTCGCGGCGTTTCACGCGACCGAGAGCGCGAAGGCGAACTCGCCGCTGTCGGGCGGGCCGTTTCGCGCGTTTCTCGGCATGCTGCATCGAATCCAGGGCGCGTTTCCGGTCGGTCAGTCGCCGATTCGCACCGCGCTCGTCACCGCGCGTTCGGCGCCGGCGCACAAGCGCGTGATCCTGACCTTGCGCGAATGGGGCGTGCGCGTGGACGAGGCGCTGTTCCTCGGTGGTCGCGATAAAGGACCGTTCCTGCGCACGTTTGGCGCCGATATCTTCTTCGACGACTCGCACAGCAATATCGAATCGGCGCGCGAGCACGTGGCTTCGGGCCACGTGCCGCACGGCGTGTCGAACGAAAGCGCCAAGTCCTAGCGCGAACTCATTTCGTCGGCGGCGGCTCGTCGAGCTTGGCGAGATTGCGCCGCGCGCGTTTGGCCTCTTCGTGGTCGTCGCCGAACAGCGCGGCATAACTCGCGATCGCGCGTTGTTGCGTGGTCTTGGCCTCATCGACGCGACCGAGCGCGTGCAGGGCGAAGGCGCGCGCTTCCAGCGCTTGCGGATATTCGTTGTCGTGAATCTGATCGTCGCGCTCGAGTTCGGCGATGACGATGTCGGCTTCGCGCAAGGCCTCTTCACCGCGCCCCATGCGCGCCAAGTGACCCGCGCGATTGGCGCGCAGTACCTGGCAGATTACGTGGCCGGGCTTGTGCTTGCGGCATTGCTCGAGGCCGGCTTCGAAATCGGCCAGCGCGCCGGCATTGTCCTTCTGATCGCGCCGAAACAGCGCGCGCTGGCGCAAGGCCAGGATCAGTTGCTCGCTGTCGAGCGCGTAGAGCGCGTCGATCGCGGTGTCGAAATGCTCGCGCGCCAGATCGGTCTGACCCATGTCCTGCTCGATCGAGGCCAGGTCCGACAACGCGGCCGCCGTCAGTGGATGGCGATCACCGAATAGCTCGCGCACCAATCGAACGCGTCGTTGCGCGATCTCGGCGGCTTCGTCGTAGTGCCCCAGGCGATAGACGATCATCTGCAGGCCATTGAGTACGTCCGACAGCCGCGGCGCATTCGGGCCCCAGAGACGTTCGGCTTCCTTCACGGCCTCGCGCGCGAAGGGCTCGGCTTCCGCGTGACGACCCAGGGACAGCAAAATGTTGGAGTGATTGCTCAGTGCCGCGACCAGTTGGTCGGTGCTGGGATCGTAGTGCGCGCGAATGATCGCGAGCGCTTGATTCGACAGCGCGAGCGCTTCCTCGGGCCTTCCCTGACTGTCGCGCATCACGAGCAGGGCGTTGAGCGCCGCGGCGTACTGCAACGGCGTGTCTTGTTCGTGCTTGGCCAGGATCGCCACCGCGCGTTCCGCCGCGGGCAGGGCTTGCAGCGTGTTGCCCATGGCGGCGGCGATCGCGCCTTGATTGAGCAGGGACTCGGCGATCACCGGGCTGTCGGGCGGATAGAGCTTCTCGGCCAGTGCCAGCGCGCGATTGACCAGGACCGAGGCCTCGTCGAAGCGCCCCTGATTGCCGCGGATCTCGCTGAAATCGTCGAGCAGATCGACTTGCAGCTTGGGATCGTCCGCGACCTCGGTGTCGATGCGTTGCAGCGCCTCGTCGAAGGCTTGCGAGACGGTTTGCTCGGCGCCATCGGGACGATTCATCGGATCGGCCGCGATGAAGGTGCGCATCAGGAACTCCTTGACGCGCCGCGTGCGATCGCCGGCCTCGGTGCTGGCGAGCAGGGCGGCTTCGGCGCGCGCGCTTTCGGCCTGGGCCAGACGCGCCTGTTCGCGCGCCACGCGCGCCTGCCACAACGCGAGACCCGCGCCGATGATCAAGGCCAGCGTCGCGACCGTGCCGCCCGCGACCAGCAGGCGATGCCGCGCGATGAACTTGCGCAATCGATAGCGGCGCGTGTCGGGCTGCGCGGTGATCGGTCGACCGTCGAGCCAGCGGCGCAGATCCTCGGCGAAGGCGGCCACGGCGGGATAGCGACGATCGGGTTCGCGACGCAGGGCCATCATCACGATGGTGTCGAGGTCGCCGCGGATCTGGCGCGCCACGCGCGCGCGTTGCGCGTCGGTGGTGTTGACCTCGACGCCCGTGGTGCGGCGCAGCCGCGCGCTCGGGCGTTCGGTGCTCTCGGCGCGCACGGCGTCGATCAGCGATTCCAGACTCGACGAGGCGCGTTCGTGCGGCAAGCTGTCGGTGAGCAATTGATACAGCACCACGCCGAGCGCGTAGACATCGGTGGCCGTGCTGATGGTCTCGCCCAGAATCTGCTCGGGCGCGGCATAGGCCGGCGACATCGCGCGCAGACCCGTCGCGGTCTCGCCGGGATCGAGGCCATCGGCCTCGAGCAACTTGGCGATGCCGAAATCAAGCAAGCGCGGTCGCCCCTGCGCGTCGATCAGAATGTTCGAAGGCTTGAGATCGCGATGCACGACCAGGCGGTTCTGCGCGTAGACCACGGCCTCGGCGACATCGGCGAGCAAGGCGACGCGCTCGCGCACGTCGAGCGCGCGATCGCGCGCGTAGTCGACGATATTCGTGCCTTGCACGTATTCCATCGCGTACCACGGTGCGCCCGCGTCATCGACGCCACCATCGATGAAGCGCGCGATGTAGGGATGCGACAACTCGGCCAGGATGCGGCGTTCCTGCACGAAACGACGGCGCAGATCCTCGCTGTCGCGACCGCCACGCAAGCGCTTGAGCGCGACTTGCTGACGAAAGCCGCCGCTGTCGCGCTCGGCCAGCCACACTTCGCCCATGCCGCCTTCGCCGATGCGACGCAGCAGGTCGAAGGCGCCGAGGCGGCGCGGCGTGGGCGATGCGGCGGGCGGCTGCACGACTTGCGCGACGATGACTTCCACGCCTTGATCGAGCACGCCCGAGCGCGCGGCATCGGCGCGTAGCAAGGCTTCGACCTCGGCGGCGAGCGCGGGATCGCGCGCGCGCAGGTCGCGCAAGCGCTCCGCGCGTTCGGCGTCGGGCAATTCCAAGAGGTGATCGAACAGGTCCAGCGCGGAACCCGACATCGGATCGTTCATGCGTCCTCCGCGTTGTCGGTCGTTTCGCCGTGCCCGAGTTGCGCGTGCAGGAAGGCGCGCGCCTTGCGCCAGTCGCGCTTGAGCGAACGCTCGCTGCGTTGCGTGATCTCGGCGATCTCGCTCAGTTCCAGGCCGGCGAAGAAACGCATCTCGACCAGCCGCGTCAGCGCCGGATCGAGCGCGGCCAGGCGCGTGAGCGCTTGTTCGAGCGCGAGCACGTCGGCGTCCTGGCGTGGCGCGGCCAGCACGTCGGCGGGCACGATGTCGAGCGGCACGTCCTGACCTTCGCCGCGCTTGCTGGCTTGGCGCGCGCGCACTTCGTCGATCAACAGCTGACGCATGGCGCGTCCGGCGACGGCGAAAAAATGCTCGCGATTAGTCATGCCCAAGGCCTCGGGCTTGATCAGGCGCAGATAAGTTTCGTGCACGAGCGTGGTGGTTTGCAGCGGCGCGCCCGGCATGCGCCGGACCTGGCGACCGGCGACGCGCTTCAATTCGGCATAGACCTGGGTGAACAACTCGGCCTGCGCCGCGCCATCGCCCTGATGCGCGCGCGCGATCAACGCGGTGAGCTCGCCCATGCGCCACCTCCCCCTGGATGGCGCCGAGCATAGCGCAGGGGCCGGGCAATCGCGGACGCGGGCAGCGTGCGGGGACGGGCATGTGGGCCAATACGGAAAACGCCCGATCGCGGGGCCAAGCGCGCGGGCCGCGGCCGCGCTTGGCCCCTGTCGCGCGCTTTCGGCGTAACCGGGAGACACCCGTCCTGGAGCCGCGCCATGTTCGTCCGATTGATGCTTAGTGTCTGTCTTGCCGGCCTCATGGCCTTGGCGCCACGCGGCGCGACCGCGGCCGCCTTCACCGCGATGCAGACGATCTTCGCGACCAACACCGGCGAAGGCGCGCCGGCGCGCGGCTTCGGCACCCAGGTCGCGGTCGATGGCGATCTGGCCGTGGTCAGCGATCTTGCCTCCACCCTCGACGTGCGCCGCGCCACCGTGCGCACCTATGTGCGCGTCGGCACCACATGGCAGCGCGAAGGCGCCGACCTCACGTACAACACCGGTTCGCCGAGCAATGTGGTCAAGCTGGCCTTGGGTGATGGCACGCTCGTGGTGAACTATCCCGCCGGGGTCAGCAACAGTTCGCAGACGCGCATCTATCGCCGCGTTAACGGCGCCTGGGTCCTCGAATACAACAGCGGCAGTTCCAACCCCGTCGAGAGCGTTGCCGTCGATGGCTTCATCGCGGTGTTGGGCGTGCCCGGTCCGCCCGCGGGATTTTTGCGCGTGCTTCGACGCGACAACACGGGCACCTGGAATAGCACGGTGATCTCCGCGCCGACGCCCACGCCCTCGCAAACCGGCCAGCGCTTCGGGCAATCGGTGGCAATCGTCGCGGGCACGATCGCGGTCGGCGCGCCGGCGCTCGACGTCAAGCACAGCATCAACCCGACGGTGTACACCGACGCCGGCGGCGCCTATGTCTTCGAGTTAACGATCGACACCTGGAACCTCGCCGCGACCCTGGTCGAGCCCGACGCGGACCTGGCCGACAACAACGGCTTCGGCCGCGCGGTCGCGATCAATGGCGCCGATGAGTCGACGCCCGATCGCTTGCTGGTGTCTTCCACGCGCACGCGCAATTCCGTCGCCGCGCTGGTGCGCAGCTACACCCAGACCAACGATGTCTGGACGCGGCGTCAAACGTTCACCTCGGCCCAGGCCAATACCGACGATGCCTTCGGCTGCAGCCTCGCGCTCGACGGCGACTGGGCCGTGATCGGCGCCTGCGACAGCAATGTCACCGCCAATCGCGCGGGCAAGGTCACGGTGATGCGCTTCGCGAGCAACTTCCAGAGCGTGCTGTCGAGCACCGATCGCTTTGACGCGCAAGGCACGACCAATGACGAGATGGGCGCCAGCGTGTCGATCGATCGCAGCGGCCCGACGATGTTCGTCGGTTCACCCGGCGCGCAGGTATATGGCCCCGACAACAGCGGCGAAGGCGTGGTGATGATCGGTCGCGGCGGCGAGTTCAGCGATCCCGTGCCGCGCGCCGTGCGTCGATTGGATTTGGGCCAGGGCCTGACCAATGCCAATTTTGGCAGCGCCTTGAGCATCGACGGCGACTGGATGGCGGTCGGCGCGCCGTGGGAAGACGTGACGGTGCAAAGCGGCCGCGGCGCCGTGTACCTGGAATTGCGCAACCAGGCCGGTGGCTTCGTCGAGCAATTGCGCTTGCTCGCGCCCGACGGGCAACAGGACGATCAGTTCGGTGGCTCGGTCGCCTTGAAGAGTGACGTGCTGCTTGTTGGCGCGCCCAATCGCAGCGTGAGTGGCGTGCATGAAGCGGGCATGGTCTACGCGTTCCGTCGCGTCGGCAGCGCGTGGAATCTCGAGGCGCAGTTGATCGCGCCGACACCGACGGCCAGTGGCGGCTTCGGCGCCGAGATCGCCTTCGACGGCGCGCGCGCGGTGTTCTGCGGTCGGCTCTCGGGCGTGAGCTGGGCCTTCGATCGCAATGGCAATGGCACGTGGACCTTCACGCAGGAGATCAATCATGCGTGCAGCAGCGTGCGCTTGGCCGGCGACATGCTGGTGCTGGGTGATCCTTCCGCCGATCTCACCAGCGTGGATGTCGGCAAGGTCAGCACGTATCTGCGCGATGGCGCGGGGCAGTGGCAGTTCCAGGGCGCGATCAATGGCTCCAATGGCGGGCAGCGCTTTGGCTTTCACATCGCGCTCGACGGCGATCTGATGGCGGTGTCCTCGATCGGCGCCGGCGCCTTGCCCGTGCAAGTGTTTCGTCGCGGCGGCGCCGCGTGGTTGCCCGAGACCAGTCTGCTGCCCGCCGATGCCACGGTGGAAACCTATTGCGTGAACAGCGCCATCAATGGCGGTCGCATCGTGGTCGGGTGTTCGAACCAGCCCGGCCCCAATGGCCCCGGCGCGGCCTATGTGTTCGACAAGGCCGGCAACAGTTGGCTGGAGACGCAGACGCTGACGTACGCCGCGTCGCGCAGCAACGATCGCTTCGGCGGCGTGCTGACGATGCCCGACGCGGAGAATGTCTTCATCGCCGCGCCCAATCACGCGGGCTCATTCTTCGGTCAAGGCGTGGTGTATCGCTACTCGGAACCGCCGCTGTTGAGCAATGGCTTCGAGTAAGCGCGTTGATCACGCCGACACGGCGTGATCGGGCGTCGACGGTTGTTCGGTGCTCGACACGCCGGCGCGCAGCGCCTCGCGCGATTCCCAGAACGTCAGAATCAGAAACTGCGTGCGCTCGCCTTCGGGGCGACGGAACACGTGCACGGCGTGATTGCCGGGCTGCGCGCGCCACTGCGCCACGCGGGTGCGCAGCAGCTGCGCGTGGTGGGCGTCGGCATCGTGGGTGAAAGCACTGTCGCGGCAAATCCAGGAAATCATCGGGGCCTCTAGCGCGGCTGGTCACGATTGACCTTGCCCGTCGCTTCGAATAACGATTTCGAGGCCTGAATTGCGACATGTTTCGCGGACAACGCGGGACGATGATCACCAGCGTCTCGCGTCGGCAATGGGCTCGACGCGGCGACTTGCCATCAATGGCGCTACGCGTGGGCGAAGCCGCTAGGCGACTGGCGCGCGAGACACGCGGACCCCAGCCAATCGACGCCGAACAGTCTCCCGCCAGCGCCGATCAAAACGCCCCGATCGCATTCACCTTCGCCACCAGCGCGCGACGCACGGTCTCGCTCAGCGGCTTGTGCCAATGCACGATTACGTGTTCGTGCTCGGTCGGCACGAAGCCCACCGCGCGCACCACTTCCAGCGCGCGGCGATCGCCGCAATGGCCGAAGAAGGCATCGCAATCGTCGGCATAGCGCGCGAAGGCGTATTTGAGGATGTAGTGCAGCGCGCCGCCGGCGGCATTGAGCGCCGCCGATTCATGCGGCTGCATGCGCCGCACGGTGTCGCCATTGGTGCACGAGCCGCCGGACAACAACACATCGCCGAACGGCCGCATGTGCGAATAGCCCAGCAGATGCAGCGACGCTTGCGGATCGCGATAGAACGCGACCAGGTGATGCGGCACGTCGGGCACGGTATCGCGGAACTTACGCTGGAACAGCGCGCCGGCCAGGAACTGCGCGTCGTCGATCTCGGTGATGACCATGAACTCGCGCAAGGGCGGCGGCAGGATGTCGTGAGCACTCATGATCGATCAACGCGCGGAAACCAGCGGGCATAGTGGCGAGGGCGCGCGCGCGGCGCAACCTCGCGACCGACGCGACGCGCTCACGTGGCGTCGTGCAGCAATTGCGCCAGCGCCTCGGGCGTTCGCCAATCGTGGCCGCAGACGTAGCGCGGCAAGCGCCAGCGATCGCTCGTGGCCTCGATCGGCGCGGGCCGCGTGGTGAACGCGGCGTCAAGGCCGTGCTCGGCGCGATGGCGCGGCAGATAGTCCTCGGCCAAATAGTCATTGGCCTCGCCATAGGGATACGCGAACAACCGCGTGCGCCGCCCCGGGCAATGCGCGTCCAGCCAAACGCTGGCCGCGCGGATTTCGGCGTCTGCCTCGGCGTGCGTGGCGATGGTGAGGAAGGTGCCCTTGCGACCGTCGCGCTGCGCGGTGTGGGGCAGGGTGTCGTGATTGTGGTCCCAGCTGTGCGACTCGATGTCGATCAGGCCTTCGGCCGTGGCTTGCGGCCACCAGTCGTCGGTCCACCAGCCGCGGCCGATCATGCAGGTGCGGTCGAGCACGGCGCGCGCGTCGGGCGAGACGATCACGAAGCTCGTCGCCGTCGCCACGCGGCCCGTGCGCGCGCGGAAATCGCGCAGGATGCCGGCCATGCCGCGCTGCCGGCCCTCGCTCGGGTGGTCGAGATCGTGCCAGTCGAACCATGAGCCGTCGTCGAACGACAGCGCCACCGCGCGATCGGGCAGGCGCGCGCGGCCGTCGAGGGCATCGACCACGTCGCGCAGACGCACGATGGTCAGGCCCAGGGCCGCGATCGTGTCCAGGTCGGAGGTCAAGGCGGCGTGATCATTGCGGGCGTAGTCGGGCCCGCCGATATTGATCGAGTGATAAGTCAGGACGGGGACGCGCATGGGCTCAAGTCGCGGAATTTGCGAGATTTTAGACAAGCTTCCGCGCTAGAATCGCGGACTTTTCCCATCCGCCCCGCGCGCCCGACGACCATGGCTGCCAACCTCAATCCGTCCGATCTGTACGACATCCGTTCCATGCTCTCCGAAGAAGAGCGCCTGGTGCAAGACACCGTCGCGCGCTTCACCGACACGCGCGTGTTGCCAATCATCGGCGAGTGCTTCGATAAGGGCACCTTTCCGCGCGAACTGATTCCGGAAATCGCCGAGATGGGCCTGCTGGGTTCGTCGCTGCCGACCGAATACGGTTGCGCCGGCATGAACGCCGTGTCCTACGGCCTGATCTGTCAGGAACTCGAGCGCGGCGATTCCGGCATCCGCAGCTTCGTCTCGGTGCAGTCGTCGCTGTGCATGTATCCGATCTACGCCTACGGCACCGAAGAGCAAAAGCGCCAGTACCTGCCGCAGATGGCCGAGGGCAAGATCATCGGCTGCTTCGGCTTGACCGAGCCGCACGGTGGCTCCGATCCGGCCAATATGAAAACCCACGCCAAGCGCGACGGCGGCGACTGGGTGATCAATGGCGCCAAGATGTGGATCACCAATGGCAATCTCGCGCAGATCGCCATCGTCTGGGCGCAGACCGAAGACGGCATTCAAGGCTTCATCGTGCCGACCAACACGCCTGGCTTCACCGCGCAGGAGATCCATCGCAAGATGAGTCTGCGCGCTTCCGTCACTTCGGGTCTGTTCTTCGACAACGTGCGCGTGCCCGAGGCCAATCGCCTCCCGAACGTGCGCGGTCTCAAGGGCCCGCTGGGCTGCCTCACGCAAGCGCGTTACGGCATCACCTGGGGACCGATCGGCGCGGCCATCGCGTGCCTGCGCGAAGTGACCGAGTATTCGAAGACGCGCGTGCTGTTCAATCGCCCGATCGCGGCGACGCAGGCCGTGCAGTTGAAGCTTGCCGACATGGCCCGTCGCATCACCTTGGCGCAGTTGTTGTCGCTGCAACTGGGTCGTCTCAAGGACGCCGGTCGCATGCAGCCGACGCAAGTGTCGCTGGCCAAGTGGAACAACTGCCGCATGGCCATCGACATCGCGCGAGAGTCGCGCGACATCCTGGGCGGCGCCGGCATCACCACCGAATACTGCCCGGTGCGTCACGCGCTCAACCTCGAATCGGTGATCACCTACGAGGGCACCGAGACCGTGCATCAACTGGTCGTGGGCCGCGAGCTCACCGGCATCAACGCGTTCTGAGCGCGCTAGCAGCGAAGCACTAGTCATGGCCGCCAATCCTGCGCCCTTGTCGGCGCGCGCCAAGCAGGTCAACCGCGCCGAAGTGGTTGACCTCAACTTCATCGATTTCGTGCGCGCCCATGCCGGCGCCAGCCTGCCGCGGCCGGCGCCGCATCAGGCCGTGGTCGCGGGCAGTTATCTCGACGCGCGCGGTTTCCTGGAACTGTTCGAGTCGCAGCTGATCAGCCGCCATCTGGACCTGATGGCGCGCGTGCTGCGCGTGCAGAACAAAGTGTTCTATACGATCGGCAGCTCAGGCCACGAGGGCAATGCCATGGTCGCGCGCGCGACGCGGCACACCGATCCGGCGTTCCTGCACTATCGCTCCGGCGGTTTCATGGCCGAGCGCTTTCGCAAATTGCCGGACATGGATCCGGTGTACGACTCGGCCTTGAGCTTCGCCGCCGCCTCGGATGACCCCGCTTCGGGCGGTCGTCACAAGGTGTGGGGCTCCAAGCCACTGTGGGTGTTGCCGCAGACCTCGACCATCGCCTCGCATCTGCCCAAGGCGCTGGGCACGGCGTTGGCGATCGAGCAGGCCGCGCGCATCGGCGCCAAGTTGCCGGTGCCGGACGATTCCATCGCCATCTGTTCCTTCGGCGATGCCTCGGCCAATCACGCCACCGCGCAGACCGCGTTCAACGCCGCGCAATGGGCCGCGTATCAGGGCCTGGGCGCGCCGGTGCTGTACGTGTGCGAGGACAATGGCATCGGCATTTCGGTCAAGACGCCCAATGGCTGGATCGCGCGAAGTTTCAGCGCGCGGCCGAACCTGGCGTACTTCTGCGCCGATGGTCTGGATCTGGCCGAGGGCTATGGCCAGGTGCTGGCCGCGGTCGAGCATTGCCGCCGCACGCGCGAGCCGACCTTCCTGCATCTGCGCACGGCGCGCTTGATGGGTCATGCGGGCACGGATTTCGAGGTCGAGTACCGACCCATCCCGGAACTGCTCGAGGCCGAATCGCAAGACCCGCTGCTGCGCTCGGCCGACATCGCGTTGAGCACGGGCCTGATGACGCGCGAGGAACTGCTCGAGCGCTACGAAGCGCTGCGCGCGCGCTGCCTGCAATCGGCCGAGAAGGCCTATCTGCGACCCAAGCTCACCACCGCCGTCGACGTGATGCGACCGCTCGCGCCCTCGCATCCCGAGGCCGTGGCCGCCGAAGCGCGTCGCCTGGACGCGAACTACCAGGCCGAGCGCCTGCGCGTGTTCGGCGCGGATAAGAACCTGCCCGAGAACCAGCCGCCGCGGCATCTCGCGATTCAGATCAACAACGCCCTGTTCGACATCTTCTGCAAGTATCCCGACACCTTGCTGTTCGGCGAGGACGTGGCGCAGAAGGGCGGCGTGTACACCGTGACCAAGGGCCTGCACAAGGCCTTCAAGGGCGCGCGCGTGTTCAACACCCTGCTCGACGAGACGGTGATCCTGGGCCTGGCGCAGGGCTATGCCAACATGGGCATGCTGCCGATCCCGGAGATCCAGTACCTGGCGTATTTCCACAATGCTTGCGATCAGATCCGCGGCGAGGCGTGCTCGCTGCAGTTCTTCTCCAACGACCAGTATCGCAATCCCATGGTCGTGCGCATGGCGGGCCTGGGATATCAGCGCGGCTTCGGCGGGCATTTCCACAATGACAACTCGGTGACCGCGCTGCGCGACATCCCCGGGCTCGTGGTCGCCTGTCCCTCGCGCGGCGACGACGCGGCGATGATCCTGCGCACGCTCACGGCGATGGCGCGCGTCGATGGCCGCGTGTGCATTTTCCTGGAACCCATCGCGCTGTACATGACCAAGGACCTCTACGAGGCCGGCGATGGGCAGTGGCTGACCAGCTACCCCGCGCCCGATCAGGCCATCGCCCCGGGCGAAGAGCGGGTCTATCACCCCGAGGCCCGCGACATCCTCTACATCAGCTTCGGCAATGGCGTGCCCATGGCGCTGCGCGCCGCGCGCGAGATCGAAAAACGCCATGGCCTGAAGGGCCGCGTGGTCGATCTGCGCTGGCTGCAGCCGCTCAATGCCGAGGCCATCGCCCGTCACGGCCGCGACTGCGCCCGGATCGTGGTGGTCGACGAGGGTCGTCGCTCGGCCGGCGTGGGCGAGGGCATCATCACCGCCCTGGTCGAGGCCGGTCTGGGCGCCAAGCCCCTGACCCGCGTGGTCGGCGAGGACACCTACACCCCGCTGGCCGCCGCCGCCAACCTGATCCTGCCCAGCGACCAGAGCATCGTCGACGCGGTGGAGGCCCTGCTGGCTTCGCCCGGCCGTTGATTGCCCGGTGGAGCCGGACTCGACATTCGCCTATCATCGATCGCCATGAGTGCGACCCAGCCGATCACCATCCTGTTCGCCGATGTCAGCGGCAGCACCAAGCTCTTCGAGCTGCGCGGTGACGTGATCGCGCGGCAGTTGATCGCCGCGGTGCTGACCGCGCTGGGCGAAGTGGCGGCGCGCCACGGCGGACGCGTGATCAAGACCATCGGCGACGAGATCATGTGCACCTTCCCGGCGGCCTTGAATGGCCTGCTGGCCGCCACCGACATGCAAAAGCGCCTGGGCCAGGACCTTGCCTTCGTCAAGGAGAACCTGGGCATTCGCATCGGCCTGCATCACGGCGACGCGCTGATCGAAGAAAACGATGTCTTCGGCGACGCGGTCAACACCGCCGCGCGCATGGCCTCGCTGGCCAAGCGCGAACAGATCGTCACCACCGCGACCACGGTGCAGGGTGTGTCGCCGGGCGCGGTGCGCTCGCGCGCGCTGGGCACGGCGCGGGTCAGCGGCAAGCAGTTCCCGATCGAGATCGTCGACGTGATGTGGCAGGAGGACATCTCCAACGTCACCACGGTGCAGCGCGCGATTCGGCTCGATTCCATTCCCGGCGCCACCGGCACCAAGTTGACCTTGCGCTATCGCGGCCGCGTGTTCGAACTCGACCCGACCTCGCAGCCGTTCACTCTGGGCCGCGATGCCGGCTCGAGCCTGGTGATCGACGCCGAGTGGGTGTCGCGCAATCACGCCTCGATCGAATACAAGCGCGGTTACTTCATGCTGTCCGATCGCAGCACCAACGGCACGTGGGTCAAGCTCGGCGAAGACGACGAGCTGCGCCTGCACCGTGACGAGATTCACCTGCGCAAAACCGGCACGATCAGCCTGGGTCAGGCCATCGCCGCCAACAAGGAAGACACGCTGTACTACGTCTGCATCGGCTGAGCGCATCCGCCGCCGTTGACTCGACGTCGACGCGCCTCGAAACGTCGTCGATCCGGGCCCCGATTTCGCGGGTCAATCAGCATGTATTGGCAATCCATTTTGGCGCGCGCCCGGCGCGTGCTCGACGTCATGCGGGTCCTGGCGCACAATCGTTCCGTCAACGGAGGACCCCATGAGCGAACGCAAGCCCCGACTGTTTCCGACATTGCGCTATCAAGACCCTCAGGCCGCGGTGACCTGGTTGGCCGAGGCCTTCGGTTTCGTCGCGCACTACGTCGCGCGTGACAACGCCGGTCGCGTCATCCACGCGCAAATGCGCCTGGGCGACGACTTGCTGTTCCTGGGGCCGGACAATCCCCAAGATGCCTACGGCATGCACAGTCCGCGCGTCTTGAACGGCACCAATCAGTGCGTGTGCGTGGGCATCCATGAGGTAGACGCGCATTGCGACCGCGCGCGCGCCGCTGGCGCCGAGATCGTGGCCGACGTGCATGACACGCCCTACGGCGCGCGCGAATACAGCTGTCGCGATCCGGAAGGCCACATCTGGTGTTTCGGCAACTACTGGGGCGAACCGCTAGATCGCGACTAGCCGATCACGCAGGCCCAGGGCATGCCGTCGCACTTCGGCCGGCGCGCGCGATCTTGCGCGCGCTCGCTGATGGCATGCTCACGCCGCCGTTCGTGACGCCTCGAACGCGCGCACGCGCGGGTCGATGATCCGATGCCACAATGGTGGCACCAGCGCCAACACGAACATCGCCGAGTAGCCGCCCGGCAATTGCGGGCTCGCCTCGTAGTGCACCAGGGCTTGATAGCGCCGACGCGCGTGCTCGTGATGATCGGAATGACGTTGCAACTGGAACAGCATCCAGTTCGAGATCAGATAATTGGAATTCCACGAATGCAGATGGGTCGTGCGCTCGTAACGCCCATCGGGCAGACGTTGGCGGCGCAGGCCGTAGTGCTCCACATAATTGATGATCTCCAGGCTCAATGCCGCGAACAGGCTTTGCGCCACGAAGAACACCACGCCGATCGCGCCAAACCACAGCCCCAAACCCACGGCGAAACTCGCCGAGATCGCCGTCCACCACAGCCACTCGTTGCGCCAATGCAGCGCGGGCAGACCCAGTTGCGCTAGTCGCTGCGCTTCCAACCGCCACGCATTGCGCGTGTTGCGGATCAGGGCGCGACCGATGAAGCCGTAGACCGAGGCCCCGAACGGCGCCGATGACGCGTCCTCCGGCGTCGACACGTGCACGTGATGCCCGCGCACGTGCTCGATCTTGAAGCCGCCGTAGCACACCGTGCTCAACATCACGCCACCGGCCCAGGCTTCGCCACGCGCGCGCTTGTGAATCAGCTCATGCGCAACATTGATGCCCAGCACGCCGCTGACCACGCCCTGCGACAACAACCAACCGAGCTGACCGATTGGCCCCAGCGGCAAATGCGCGAACGCCCACGCCGACCACACCACCAGCGCGACCTGCACCGGCAAGCACAACCACGTGAGCACGCGAAAATAGATCTGCCCTTCCAGGCGCGCTATCGCGGCCTCGTCGGCGGGATTGCTACCGTCGCGCCCGACCGCGTAGTCGATCGCCGGCAGCAACACGAACAGAAAGAAGATCGGAAACCACGCGGCCAGATCCGGCGACGCGCCGCGCGCGATCAGCCAGGCCGAGAACGGCATCAAGGCCGGCACCACGAACACCAGCAGATATCCCATGGGTTTTAGCGCGCGCATGGTCTGGTCATCCCGTACGTGCGCGCATCATAGGCTCAAGTTCGCGCGCGTACTCGCCGCAGCGCGTCAAGCGCGCGGGTTCTCGCTGAGGCGCGTTAGGCGATCACGCGCGGCTCGGGTTCGAGCGTGATGCCGAAGCTCGCGCGCACCGCGTCCTGAATGCGCAGGGCCAAAGCCCAGATCTGCGCGCCCGTGGCCTGGCCGTGATTGACCAGCACTAAGGCATGCGTCGGCGCCACGCCGGCATCGCCTTCGCGCTGGCCCTTGAAGCCGAGCTTGTCGATGAACCACGCGGCCGAGAGCTTGGCGAAGCCGTCCTCGGCCGGGAACACCGGCAGATCGGCGTGCGTCTGGCGCAGCGCCTCGGCGGTCGTGAGCGGCACGATGGGGTTCTTGAAGAACGAGCCCGCGTTGCCCAGCACCGCCGGGTCGGGGAGCTTGCGCCGACGAATGCGGCAGATCGCTTCCGACACCGCCAGCGGGCTGGTGGCGTTGGCGCGCATCGCGGCGAGTTCCTCGCGCACGCCCGGATAGTCGAGCTGCAAGGGCGTGTGCGGCGGAAACTGAAAGCGCACGCCCAGCACGATGTAGCGCCCGGCCGCGTGCGTCTTGAAGATTGAACTACGATAACCGAACTCGCACTGCGCGCGCGTGAGTTCGAGCGTCTCCGACGTGCGCAGGTCATACACGCGCACGGTGTCGACGTGACGTTCGAGCTCCACGCCATACGCGCCGATGTTCTGAATCGGCGCGGCGCCGACCGTGCCGGGAATCAGCGAAAGATTCTCCAGTCCCGACAGGCCGCGCTCCAAGCTCCAGCGCACGAAGTCATGCCAGCGCGCGCCGGCTTCGACGCGCACGTGGGTCATCTCGCCGGCGCGCGTGGGTTCTTCGATGCGCGAGCATTCGAGGCGCACGATGAGGCCTTCGAAATCGCGCGCGAAAAGAATATTGCTGCCTTCGCCCAACACGAGCAGCGGCAGATCGCGAAACGTCTCGCGCGCCAGGATGTCCGGCAATCGCGCCGGATCGCGCAGTCGCGCCAACCACCGCGCGCGCGCGGCCACGCCGAACGTATTGAACGGTTTGAGCGAGGCGTTCTCGACGATCATGCCGCGCGCGCCGCGCGCCAGCGGGCGATGGCGCCGACGCACTCGGCCACCAAAGCCGGGCCGCGATAGACCATTCCCGTGTAGAACTGCACGAGACTGGCGCCCGCGTCCACCTTGGCCGCCGCGTGCGCGCCTTCGACGATGCCGCCGACACCGATCAAGCGCACGCGCTCGCCGAGGCGGCGCGACATGCCGGCGAGCACCGCCGTGGATTTCTCGAACAAGGGGCGACCCGAGAGTCCACCCGTTTCCTGCGCGTGACGCGCGCCTTGCACGGCGTCGCGCGCGATCGTGGTGTTGGTGCAGATCGCGCCGTCGACCTTGGCGGCGATCAGCACGTCGGCGATCGCGTCCATCTCGGCCTCGCTCAGATCCGGCGCGATCTTGAGCAGCATCGGCTTGCGCTGACCATGTTGCGCCGCCAGCGACTCTTGTCGCTCGCGCAGCGTGCCGATGAAGCGCTTGAGCGTGTCTTCTTCTTGCAAATCACGAAGGCCCTGCGTGTTCGGCGAGGAGATGTTCACCGTGACATAGCTCGCCAGCGGATACACGCGCTCGAGGCAATACAGATAATCGTCGACCGCGCGTTCGTTGGGCGTGTCCTTGTTCTTGCCGATGTTGATGCCGAGCACGCCGCGATAGCGCGCGCGCTCGACATTGTTCACCAGCGCCGCCACGCCTTGATTGTTGAAGCCCAGGCGATTGATCACCGCCTCGTGCTCGGGCAAGCGGAACATGCGCGGCTTGGGGTTGCCCGCCTGCGCGCGCGGCGTCGTCGTGCCGATTTCGATAAACCCGAAGCCCAGCGCGGCGAGCGCGTCGATGTAGGCGCCGTTCTTGTCCAGCCCCGCGGCAAGGCCGACGGGATTGGCGAAGTCGATATCGAACACGCGCGTGGGCAGGGGCTGATGGCGATCGGCCAGCAGCGGATTGAGGCCGGTGCGATACGCCGCGGCCATGGCCTTCAAGCCGATGTCGTGCGCGCGCTCGGCGTCGATGGCGAACAGAAACGGTTTGGCCAGCCCGTACATGATCTCTCCGATGCGCGCGGCCGCTCACGAGCGGCCGCGCGAGACACGGCGAATTACAGATCGAACTTAATGCCCTGGGCCAGGGGCAGGGCGTTGGAGTAGTTGATCGTGTTGGTCTGACGGCGCATGTAGATCTTCCACGCGTCGGAACCGGATTCGCGACCGCCGCCGGTTTCCTTCTCGCCACCGAACGCGCCACCGATCTCGGCGCCCGACGTGCCGATGTTGACGTTGGCGATGCCGCAATCCGAACCGCCGGCCGCGAGGAACGCCTCGGCATGACGCAGATCCGTGGTGAAGATCGCCGAAGACAAACCTTGCGGCACGCCGTTCTGAATCGCGATGGCTTCGTCGACGGTCTTGAACGGCATCACGTAGAGAATCGGCGCGAAGGTCTCGGTCTGCACGATCTCGTGCGTGCCGGGCACGCCAGTGACGATGGTCGGCAGCACGTAGTTGCCCTTGCCCGGCGCGCGCGCGCCACCAGTGCGCACTTGACCACCGGCCGCGCGCGCCTTGTCGACCGCGTGCAGGAAACGATCGACCGAAGCGCCATCGATCAGCGGACCCATCAGGGTGCCGTGCGCGAGCGGATCGCCGATGCGCGATTCGACCTGCTTGTACGCGGCGACCAGCTTGCCGACCACGTCTTCGAGAATCGATTCGTGCACGATCAAGCGACGCGTGGTCGTGCAGCGCTGACCGGCCGTGCCGACCGCGCCGAACACGATCGCGGGAATGGCAAGCTTCAGATCGGCCGACTGGTCGACGATGATGGCGTTGTTGCCGCCCAGTTCCAGCAACGAGCGACCCATGCGCTGCGCCACGCGCTCGCCGACGATGCGACCCACTTGGCTGGAGCCGGTGAAGCTGATCAGCGGAATGCGATGGTCGTCGACGAAGCGCTGCGCCAGCGTGGTGCGCGCGTCGTTGAACAGAAAGAAGATGTCCGGAAAGCCCGCCGCGCGCAGCGCGTCATTGCACACTCGCATGGCCGCGACCGCCGACAGCGGGGTCTTGGGCGAGGGCTTCCACACGGTGATGTCGCCGCACACGGCGGCGAGGAAACTGTTCCAGGCCCACACGGCGACCGGAAAGTTGAAGGCGCTGATCACGCCGACGATGCCCAGCGGATGCCACTGCTCGTACATGCGATGACCCGGGCGCTCGGAGTGCATCGACAAGCCGTAGAGCTGACGCGACAGACCCACGGCGAAGTCGCCGATGTCGATCATCTCCTGCACCTCGCCGTCGCCTTCGGCCTTGATCTTGCCCATCTCGAGGCTGACCAGGGAGCCCAGCGCGTCCTTGTGCTTGCGCAGGGCATCGGCGCACAGGCGAATGGCCTCGCCACGACGCGGCGCGGGCACGTTGCGCCAGGTCTTGAAGGACTCGGCGGCGCGTTCCATCAGGGTGTCGTAGTCGGCTTCGGAGCTGGCGAAGACGCGGCCGATCACGTCGCCGGTGGCGGGATTGACCGATTCGAGCACGCCGGCGTCGCGGGTCTTGGACCATTCGCCGTTGCCGAGGTAGGTGCCGGGGTTTTCGGCGGCGAGGCCGAGGGAATTCAGAATCGTGGAGGACATGGAGGCTCCGAAGGAGGGGGTTGGCCCTGGTGGGGGCCGATTTTTAGGGTGGTTTCTGATTTTAGCAGGGGCGTCGGGATTGGGGGTTAGGGGCGTGACTGGGGTCCCCGTCGGGCGGGGAAGGGCGTGAACGGTGGGTCCTCACCTGACGGTGAGGAACCCGTGTGGGGTTGTGGGTTGGGTGGTGGTGACGTTGTCGCTTGGCTCGGGGTGCCGCCCCTTGTCGGTGGGCGAGGGATTCAGCACATCCGTGTGCTGAACCCTCGCGGCGCGGCTCCGTGTGCGCTTGCCACCGACAAGGGGACCGTCACCCCGAGCCGTCAAAATCACTGGGGTTCGGTGGGTTAGAAGAAAAAGAAGAAAAAGCGCGCTTCGCGCGCCGCATTCGCGGCGCGCGAAGCAAGAGTCGTTTGTTTTTGAAGAAGCCCGCGTTCGCGGGCTTCCTCCGCGCTAGATGAAATGCTGGGGATGCTCGAAGGCTCGCGAGGAAACACGAGCATGATCTTTTTTGTCTGCGTCGAGTCGCGCGCGCTCAGACACCGAAGGCCAATTGACGAGGACATGTTGGGAACAACTCAGAATCTAGCGCGGGACCTGTGGGTGCTCTCGCGCCTTGCACCAGATTGTCGACTGAGCAAGATCACGGCATCGCAATGTTGGTCTCAACGAGCGATTGCGCGCGTGTCAACGCCGAAGATCTCCGCATCTCGATCTTCGAATAAACCAAGCTCACACCACGAAGGCCGTCGAACATGCACTGGCGACTCTTCAACCCTCGCGGAAGAAGTCCGACAGCGCGGCTTCTAGAAAAAGAACACTGGCTCTTGCTTTGCGCGCCGCGAACGCGGTGCGCAAAGCGCGCTTTTCTTCTTTTTCTTCTAACCCAACGAACCCCAGTGACGTTTCGACGGCTCGGGGTGACGGTCCCCTTGTCGGTGGCAAGCGCACACGGAAGTGCGCCGCGAGGGTTCAGCACACGGATGTGCTGAATCCCTCGCCCACCGACAAGGGGCGGCACCCCGAGCCAAGCGACAACGTCACCACCACCCAACCCACAACCCCACACGGGTTCCTCACCGTCAGGTGAGGACCCACCGTTCACGCCTCTCGCCACAACGTGAGGCCCCACGATTCACGCCTCTCGCCACAGGGTGAGAACCCGACCAAAACACCATTGATCAAAGCGGCAGCGATCACCTTCCCCACCCTCGACACCAAGAAAAAAGCCCGCTTTCGCGGGCCTTTTTCCAAAGCGTGAAGCATCACCTCACGGCGTGCAGCCCGGACTCGACCCAGTCACCACCGTCGGCGGCACATCCGAATCCTCGAAGCCCGCGCGGTTCATCGCGTCCGGCAGGTTGCCGGCTTGCGGCAGCTGGACGTTGTCGAGGTAGAAGCCTTCTTCCTCGGACGCCGGATCGGACGAGAACACCCAACGCACCTTCACCGTTTGACCGGCGAAGCTCGCGAGGCTCGTGCTGAAGTTGGTGAACACGCCGCCGCTGGAACCGCTGAACGCGCCGTGCGTGGCGGCGAAGGCGCAGGCGTTCACCGGCGGCGAGCCGGTCTGCGAGAACGAGCTCGGATAGCCACCGGTCGGCGGCAGGTCGGTCCACGTGGCGCCGTTGTCGGTGGAGATTTCCACCACCACGCCGTCCCAGTTTTGTTCCAGGTTGTAGCGCGCCGCGTACTGCAGCGTGCCGCCCGCGGGCACGGTGAACGGGATCGAGGTGATCGCTGCGCAGGTGTCCGAGGTGTAGGTCTGGTTGTCGTTGGCGTTGTGGTACGACAGCGTGCCCGTGCTCGCGCGCACGTTGGAGATGCGCCACGGCGAGGCCATGCTCATGAAGCTGCCGCTGTCGACGTCGTCGACGATCGGACCGATCGGGCCGTTGGTGCCCACCGGCGTGGCGTTGAGCGTGTTGGTGAACTGACTCTGGTTGCCTAGGCCATCGATCGCGACCACGCGATAGAAGTACGGCGTGCCGCCGGTGACGGCGGAGTCGGTGTACGTGGTCTGGCCGCTGACCGTGGTCAGATCGGTGAAGGTTGCGTACGGCGAGGTGGCGCGCTGCACTTTGTAGCTGACCGTGTTCGCGGTCGGGCAGTTGGACGCGCCGGCGGCCCAGTTCAACACCACCGAGCAGGAGGCATTGGTGTAGTCGCCGGTGCTGCCGCCGATGTTGAAGGTCGGTTGCAGCGTGCAGGCGTCGGCGCTGACCGCGTCGACGCAGGCCGAGGCCGTGCCTTCGACGTCATTGGCCACGCCGCGCAGCTTGTACGCGTAGGTGTAGCCGCCTTGCGTGCGATCGTCGACGAGCGGGCTCGTCGCGCCGGTTTGCACCAGACGGAACTCCTTCGGATCGGCGCTGGCGCAGGTGCCGTCGGCGCGATAAAGCTGGAAGCCGTTCGGCGCGGTGCCGGTGAAGCCCACGCCGATGCCCGAGGCGTTGTTGCTGGTCACGGCCACCGCCGTCGGCGCCGCTTGCGCGGCTGAGTCCGGCACACCGAACTCGCCCGACACCGCCACGGCATAACCCTGTCGCGCGCTGTATTCGCGACCGTTGCCGGGCACGGCCGTGCCCTTGACGCGGATCGTGTACTCGCCCGCCGTCGGCGCGGTCAGGCGCACTTGCTCGACGGTGTTGCGCGCGTCCGCGGTGCCGGTGTTGGGCTGCGAGATGCCACCGGTGAAGACATTGCCCTTGTAGACGTTGGTGCCGCCGGGGCCGACCACTTCGAGGTCGAGGTTGTTGACCAGCGATACCGCCGCGCCGAGACCGCCTTCGGGGTCGTACCACGTCATCGTCACGCGCAGTTCCTGGCCCGCGCCGACATTGCTCAGCGTGTAGCTGTGCGTGTCGCCCGTGGCCACGCCGCTGGTGCGGTCGCGTTCGAACAGACGCATGCGGCGACTGTCGCCGGCGCCGCCGCCGATCGCGGCGTTGAAGTACAGCGAACCTTCCAGATACAGGCGACCCCAGCCCGTGGAATTGCTCGGCCAGGTGCCGGTGATCGCGGCGCCGTTGAGCAAGATGGCCTTCATCATCGGGCCATTGGGGTTGATCTTGTCGGCGGCGGTGATCGCGCCGCGCGGATAGTAGCCATCCTCGAAATACTGACGCATCAGCGCCGCCGAACCGGCGACCGTCGGCGTGGCCATCGAGGTGCCGCTCAAGGCCTTCGACGTGCCCGTCACTTCGGTATTGCTGTTGTCGGCATTGCCCGAGGCCGAGACGATGCTCGTGCCCGGCGCCATGATGTCGGGCTTGAAGCGAGCGTCGGTCGTCGGACCGCGGCTCGAGAACGAGGCCACCGTAGTCGAGTTGCCGTGGCCGAGCGCGCCGACGGTCAGCGCGTTCTTGGCATTGCCCGGCGAGCCGATCGAAGTCGCGGCCGAGCCATCATTGCCGGCGGCGACGACGAAGAGCATGTCCTGCAATTCCCAGCTCGCGCGATCGACGTCGACGTCATTGCCCGAATACGCGCCAGCGGTGGAAGCGCCCCACGAATTGCTCGACAGATGCGCGCCACCATTGCGCGCCTGTCGGATCGTCGCTTGCAGATTGCCCAGACCCGACAGACAGCCCGAGGTGTCGTTGCCGATGTCCTGGAACAGGATCTGCGCGTTCGGCGCCATGCCGTCATCGCCCAGCGCGTCGTGCGCGGGCGCGATGGTCGTGGCGGTCGCGCCGCGATCGCCGGCGACCGTGCCCGAGGTGTGCGTGCCGTGGAAACTCGTCGGCGAACCGCCCGGACAAGTCTGGTTGTTGTCATAGCCCGTGGCGCCGGGCTGCACCCAGTAACCATAGACCTTGTGCGTGGGGAAGCTGGTGCCGACGGCAGGCGGCGTGGTGTTCTCGGCATCCGTCAGCAGCGGGGTGGCGGTGTCGGTGGGGCCGGTGTTGTAACGCGTGAACCACGATTCGTTGTGATCGAGACCCGAGTCGGCGACCGCGACGATCTGACCCGAACCGATGATGCCGCGATCCCAGATCGGCGTGCCGGTGGCGGCATTGGCCTGCATCGGGCCGATGGAATCGTCATTGGTCAAGCGCGGCTCGACATAGGGCGCGATCCAGGCCACGCCTTCGATCGCGGCGATCTTCTCGACCACAGCGGTGAGTTGCTCCAACGGCGCGTCAATGCGCACGCGAGGATTCACCGCGTCACTGCGCAAGCTGTCGACGCGCGCCTCGGGCGCGAGCTTGGCGATGGCTTGCGCCAGGCGCTCGGCCGATTCGCCGCTGAAGCCGTCGATTTCCAGCTGGCCGCTGCCGCGCGCGGTCGTCGGACCGGGCAGGAGCAAGCTCGGCTCGACCTTCCAGCCCGCGACATAGCCGTCGGCCCAGGTGATGGCCGGATGCGCCGCGACCTTGGTCAGCGGCACCGCGCCCACGCGCACCACGTAGGCGCTGTTGGGCACGAAACCGACCACGGTCAGATCGAGCGCGCGCAATTGCTCGGCGCTCGGCGCGTTGGCCGGATCGAATTGAATGACCGCGTAGCGCGAGTCCTTCGTGTTGGTCAGCGTGTCCGAAGCGAAACGCAGCGCCTGCGTGCCGGGGTTGAACACGCCCGCGCGCAGCAGCAGCAGATTCGGCGCCGTGGCCGATTCGAGTTGCTCGATGCCCGGCGCGGCCGCGTCTACCCAAAGACGCAGCGGCGTGGCGTTGACACTGGAAACCCCCAAGGCCAGCACAATGGCGGCCGACAAGGCGGAAGCCTTCATAGAAACCCATCCCCCATCCGAAACAGCCTCGGAGTATGGCAAAAAAGAGGGGGCGTGCATCCGTCGCGAGACCGAAGCGGGGCGAAATTCGACCAAAGGCGGGCGGCGTGGCGCGGTCAGCGCGGCGTGTCCTGCGAATCGCCCGCCGGGGAGGCTGGGTTTTGGCGACGTGGGGTGCAAGGACTGGTCGATTCGTGAGTTCGCGTTGGCGAATCGAGGTCCATGGCATGTCGATTGATGTCGCGCGCGACGTTGGTCGCGGCGATGGTGGATCGAGCGGAAGAAGCGCGATCGTCGTCGACGTTCTCATCGCGAGTCGGTATCGCGATCGGCTGGCGGCGTGATTCGGTGAACTCGTTCGTGACAGTCGCGCTGGCTTGATCGTCAGTTGCGCTGCTTGCGAAGAATTCGTTTTCCGCGACGGGAACTTTTTGTCGAAGGCTTCGATGGCGAGCGCGTCGGCTTCTTGAACGCGATGGAATCGCTCTGAAGAAATCGGCGGTTTCCAAGCAAGAAAACGGCAATTTCTCGTGATGCGATTTAGTCACTCGAAGATTGACGCGAGCACGCGCTCGACCGATGGAATTCAATCTAGTTCCGCCATTCACCCAAAATATGTTTCTCGCCCAAGTCGGAACCGAAGCCCATCGCGCGTGTCTGTGCACCGCGCGATCGTCGCGCCTAATTTAGGAACCGTCATGCATAAGGGCTATTTCATCGTGGCCACGATCTTGTTGGGCAGCGGCATCGGCGTCGCCTCGGCGCGCGATGCGATCTATCTCGGCGCGCGCGCCGGCGGTGGCGAGGGCACCGAGGACACGGGCCTCTACGCCAATACCGGCGAAGTATTTGGCGGCTGGCGCGTCACGCCACGGTTCGCGATCGAACTCGGCTACTTGCGGCGTCAGGACGACGGCAAGCTCGATGCACCCGCGCCGATGGCCTTGCAACGCGATATCGACATCGATGGCGTGACGCTGTCGGCGCGTTACGACGTGCCCCTCGACGACCGCTGGACCGTCTATGGCCGCGCGGGCGCCGGTCGCTTCAGCGCGCGCATCGAAGTCAATGGCACCGGCGGCGTCGCGGTCCTGGTGCCGGTGCACGCCGTGGTCGAGGAAGACTCCACGGGCTATGTGCTGGGTCTCGGCAGCGAATGGCGACTCTGGTCAGGGCTCTTCCTGGGCGCCGAGTTCCAACAGCAAAGCGGCAATTTCGCGCTCGGCTGCACGGCGGTCGAATGCACGCTCAGCAAGCGCGGCGAGCTGCGCGCGGTCGTGGCGTCGTTGCGCTGGGAATTCTAGCGGCGCGGAATGGCGTGATCGCGGACGGCGATTACGCCGAACACGCGTGGGAATCTCGTGTACTCGAAGGCGCGCGCGATGCCGAGCATCTTCATCGCCACAGCGAGCGCATCATCAAACGATCGGAAAGGTCACGCATACCCATCGCGATTTCGCTGACAAGACACGCACCCGGCCGCCGACACCACCCGCGGTGCGCGGCGTCGGCGGCGGGTGCGTGAAGATCGATTACTCCAGCGTTTCCGAACCGATGATCGTGCCCACGGCCTGACCATCGACGATACGTGCGCCGGTCGGCGCGGACAGATTCAAGAACAAGGCCTCGCCGGCGCCTTCGTTGACGTGGTCATTGCACACTTGCACCGAAATCGACTTGGCGGCGTCGCCCGGACCGAAGGTCAGCGTGCCCGAACGCAACACGTAGTCGGCCAGCGGCACGCCCTGCGGCGTGAAGCAGCGCGTGCCGCCGATGGCGGTGTTGTCCGCGGTCTGGAACTGCACCGTGGCGATACCGAGGGAATCACCGCGACGACGCACCACGAAATGCAGGAAGGTGTTGGTGTCCTCGATCTGCGTGTCATCGGCGACCGACAGGGTCGGACGCGCGTCGCAGTTCAAGCAGATCGGATCGGAGGCAGCGCTCGCCGAAGTCGTCGGCAGCAGGGCAATGGCCAGCGTGGCGACGCTCGCCAGCGCGAGAGGGGACTTTCCTTTGAACACGTGAAGCTCCTTGAGAATGTTGATGTTGTCGCGCTCATGGCGCGGTGCGCATTCTCAAGATTGGACGCGCGCGTCAGCAGTGTCCCTCGACGGGCACGAAGCCCTGTCCATCGACGGGCGCGACCCCTGACCTGTGAAGCGAGAGGTCAAGGCGCGCATGACAGCGCGCCTGTCGCGCGTGTTGAGTTCAGATCCTGGCGTGTCCGCGATGACGATCGCCTCGAGCGTGGCGGCGCCTCGGAGTTCAGTTGAACCGAGTGCTAAGGAGACCGCTGGAAGGCATCGTTGACATCGGATTGGCGACGCACCGCGTCGCGCGGATTGAGGTTCCGACGCACCCTCTCCGCGCCTGTCGCTCGGAGATGTCTAGTGGACGATCCTCGGTAATGGCGTGACGTCGACCTTCTCTATGTCGCCATGATAATAGTTATCAAGAAACAGAAATTCTCCGCGCAGGCCAACAGGCGGGGACTTCGTTCCAGCGAGATGCGCTGCCCTCATGAATGTCGCGGCGTCTTGCGGCGAGAGAAGCGCCCGATAGGGTTTCTCGATTCGAATGCACCTGCCAGAGTCGGTCTCTTCGATGCTCCATTCGAATTCGAGCGAAGCGATGTTCTGGCGGAGAAGGATCAAATACGGCAGATTCAAATACTCGTCGTTGTCTACGCAATTCGAGGCGTATCGACTCCACCGGTCGGGCACCGAAGTCATCTGCGTCTTCAGAACTGCGATGTCGGATTCAAGGGTTCGTATTGACTTCGCGATGGCTGCTTGCCCTGGATTCACGACGGTTTCGGGCTCGGCATTCGCCGTCGCGGATCGCGAAGCTTCTCGATCCCACGTCGCGCAACTGGAGAGTCCGGAAAGCATCAAGACGGCGATGAGCACGATTGTTCTTCTTCTGGGTGACCACATCGCGCGTCCTCCGCGTCGGGTGTTGAAGGAGACAACGGCTGAATCCATCCCCCGAATCTTGCCGCGGACGCTCTTCAACCTGTCGGTCACGCCCTTACGACGCTCGCCGACCTCATGCCGAGGGGCGCAGATGGTCTTCCTTCGAAGGTGAACTTGGCGGCCCCGACACGATTCGAACGTGCGACCTTCCCCTTAGGAGGGGGATGCTCTATCCAGCTGAGCTACGGGGCCCCGCGTGCATTCTAATCCAGGGCGAGGGCCGATCCGCCAGCCCGTCCGTTTCCGCCCCTGTCAGGCGGGTCGCGCCGTGGCATGATGCCGGCCCCGCGTGAAGGAGTTCGTCGATGAGTATTTCCATGTTCGAAGCCACGGTGCCGGTGCTGCAGCGTTTCCTGCGCAATCTCGACACCTGGCTGGACAAGGCCCAGGCCCATGCCGAGGCTAAGAAGTTCGACACCGCCGTGCTGGTGCAGGCGCGTCTGGCGCCGGACATGCTGCCGCTGGCCCGTCAGATTCAGATTGCCTCGGACAATGCCAAGGGTTGCGTCGCGCGCCTGACCGGTAGCGAGGCGCCGAAGTACGAGGACAACGAGGCCACGTTCGCCGAACTCAAGGCGCGCATCGCCAAGACGATGGCCTATATCGCCGGCTTCAAGCCCGAGCAGTTCGAGGGCAGCGAGGCGCGCGACATCGTGCTGAAGTTCCCCTCGGCCACGTTCGAGTTCAAGGGCAAGGACTACGTGCTGCACTTCTTGCTGCCGAATTTCCTGTTCCACTGCTCGACGGCTTACGCGATCCTGCGCCATAACGGCGTGGAATTGGGCAAGTCGGATTACCTGGCGCGCTGAGGCGCGGTCCGTCGCTCGCGCCGCGTGCTTCACGCGGCGCGAGTGCGATGGCCGGCATCAACCGGCCTTCGCGCGCGCCGCCGCGGCGCGGCCCGCGCGCAGGCCGCTGGCGAAGCAGGCGGTCAACAAGTAACCGCCGGTGGGCGCTTCCCAATCGATCATCTCGCCGGCGCAGAAAACACCCGGACAGGGCCGCAACATCAGTTCGTCATCAAGCGCCGACCAGCGCACGCCGCCACCGGTGCTGATGGCTTCAGCCAAGGGGCGCGGGCGCAGCAGTCGCAAGGGCAGGGCCTTGATCGCGGCCGCCACGGCATCGGGGTCGTCGCGAAGCTCGGGCGCCAGATGTTCGAGCACGAGCCCGGCCTTCACGCCCTGCAACTTCAAGCGCCGACGCCAGTGCTCGCTGCGCGAGCGTTGTTCGCGCGGGCGCGCGAGTTCGGCGCGCACGCGGGCTAGCGACAAACCTGGCGCCAGATCCAGATGCAGCACCGCGGAACCTTCGCGCGCGATGGTGTCGCGCAGCCGCGCCGACAGCGCGTAGATCAATTGCCCTTCGATGCCATTCGCGCTGACCACGCATTCGCCTTGCATTGCGTCGTCGGCGTGATCGCCGGCGATCGTAGCGATGACGGGCTTGATCGCGGCGCCAGCATGGCGTTCGATGAAGTGCGCGCTCCAGGCCACGTCGAAACCGCAATTGCTCGGTTGCAGCGGGGCGATGGCGATGCCACGCGCGGCCAACAGATCGATCCACGCGCCATCGCTGCCCAGTTGCGGCCACGAGCCGCCGCCGAGCGCGAGCACGGTGGCCGCGGCGTACGTCGTCACTTCACCGCGGGGCGTGTCGAAGCGCAGCGCGCCGTCCGCAGCCCAACCGCGCCAGCGGTGCTGCACATGAAAGCGCGCGCCGGCTTCGCGCAGGCGATGGACCCAGCGGCGCAGAAAGGGCGCGGCCTTGAGATCGCTGGGAAACACACGGCCGGAACTGCCGACGAAGGTCTCCACGCCCAGGCCGCGCGCGAACTCGCGCAGCGCGGTCGCATCGAAATCGCGCAGCCAGGGCTCGACGCGCTCCGCGCCCTCGCCATAGCGCGACACGAAGCGCGCGAAGGGATCGCTGTGCGTGAGGTTGAGCCCGCCCTTGCCGGCGATGAGGAACTTGCGCCCAACCGAGCCCTTGGCTTCGTACAGATCGACGGAAACGCCGGCATCGATGGCGGCCTGCGCGGCCATCAGGCCGGCGGGGCCGCCACCGATCACGGCGATGGCGCGGGAAGTTTGGGCGGTCATCCCGCCATCATCGCCGAAACGGCGGCGCGACTGAACCGCCGCGCGCGTCGAACGTCGGATCGTTCAATCGCGCGCCCACGTCTCGACGCGGGAGAATCCGCGGCCCGCGCGCGATCAGTTGATCAAATCGACCTGCTTCACCGCCGTGCCCGTCTGCAAGCCGAAATGGCCCAGCACATAGGTGTAACTGGCGTTCTCGTTCCAGATCGACGAGCTGTGCACGCCGCCGACCGTGCACACGCCGCCGAAGCACACGATCTGATCGGAATAGGACTTGATCGAGTACATGCGCGCGCCGAAACGCTGGCCGTAGATGCCATTCAAGAATGGATTGCCGACCGACAAACCCCACGCGCCGCAAGTCGAAGTGGCGACATTGAAGGGATAGGTGCCACAACTCCACAGCCCGCGAAACGCGCCCGCCACGCCGACGAAACTCTCGACGTAGTTGCGCAGATTCAGCCGCGAGATCACGCGCGCCGCCAAGGTGCCACCCATCGAATGCGTGATCACGTCGATGCGGCCCGTGCACGAGGTCGCGATGGCGTCGATCATCGCGTTCTCCACCGGCGTTTCCTCACTGCCATAGTGGTCATTGCAGGCCGCGCACAGGGCATTGCCCCAGCTCGGCCGAAAGATCTGCGCGTTGACGTAGCCGCGGCTTTTCAATTCGGTGACGGTGTTGTTCCAGTCCGACGGCGAACCCGTATTGCCGTGCACCAGCACCACGTTGTCGCGACAGGCCTGCGCCGAGGCCTGGCTGTGCCAGGTCAGCGCCGCGAGGCCGCAAAGCACGATCGAGGCGAGCTTCATATGAACTCCTGTCCTTAGGCTGCGCGCGACCGGCCGGCCGCAGCGTGGGACGATAGGCGTCCACCGCGACGCGCGCCCTTGGACCTTGGGGTAAGCTGCGCCGCAACACTGGGAAGTCCCGCGCATGCGTATCCTTCGATTCTTCCTGTTCGTGGCCGTGATCCCGCTGCTGTTGCTGTGGGTCCTGACCAAGATGATGGAACCCGTGCTGAAAGAACGTTCGGGCGTGGCCGAGGACGAGGAGCGCGCGCGGATGCAGCGCGAAGCCGATCGACAAAGCATCTACGGACCGGCCGGGCCGCCCAAGGCCGAGGTGGCGCCGCCCACGGACGACCTCGACGCCGTACTCGCGGGCCGCCGCGATCTGGCGATCGAATGTTTGAATCAAGCCCGCCGCGCGACGCGCGCGGAACTCTGGCAGGCGCCGGCGCTGCTCGTCGTCGTGACGCACCAGGATTGCCGCGCCGATTGCGAGGCCGCGCGCGTGGCCATCGCGATGAGCGATCACTACCGCATCGACGGCCTGCGCGTGCTGATGATCGACACCACCGACAACGACAGCACCGGCGCGCCGCCGGGCATGGAAACCGTGGTGCTGTCGCAGTGCCGACCCTTGGTGTCGGAGCAGGGCGATGACTATTTCCTGCGCGACGCCCAGGGCGGCCTGAGCAGCGCCGGCGAGCGACACGAAGCGGCCTTGCGCCAAGCTTCCGCGGCGCGCGCGAAGGAAAAGAAGGAGCCGCCACCGCCGTTCCCGCCGTTCGCGCCCGAACCCTTGATCAAGCGCGCCTTGGGTCTTTGAACGGCAGAGGTCACGTCCCGTTCGCGTGATCGCGTCTCGGCGCGGTCACGTTCGATCAACAGCGACGCGCGACAAGCCCGACGAATTTGCTAGGCTCGCGCGTCACCTCGCGAGCGACTCTGGGGAGCGACTGCATTCATGGAATTGACTCTCGTCGTTATCGGCGTCGTGCTGGGCTGGCTGATCGCGCAGGCCCGGCGCACGCGCGCGGGAAACGCGAACGACGCGCCGCGCGCCAGCGAGCCGCCCGCGAGCGATGAACCCGCCGAGCCCGCGCCGCGCGATCAACCGCCGCCGGCCGCGACGGACGACGATCCGCGCGCGCAGATCGGCGCGCTCTCGCAGCAGCTGGTCGCGCGCCTAGAAAACATCGAAGACCCGCGCGCGCTCGAACGTCTGCCCGAGTTCGCGCGCTTGCGTGATCTGCTCGCCGATCCCACCGTCAGCGCTCAGGACCGCGTGTTCTGGCTGGCCTCGAACATGGTGCCGCTGTCGTGCGCGAGCCTGGCGGCGATGATCGTGTTGCAGGAGCCGAGTCAACGCGATGTCGCGCGCGTGATGTCGCGCATGGGCTATTTCTCGTTGTACTTCGCGCTGCGCTTGATGGCGTCGAGTCGCGATCCCGAAATCGCGGGCGATGTGCTGATCGCCATGCACGGCTGGTGGACCGAGCATCCGCCGACGCGGCATGGTCTGCGCGCGTATCTCGATGCCTTGGCCGCGCACGACGTCGCGCCGCGCATCGCCGCCGATGCCGCGGTGATCGAGGAAGGCGAAGTCGAGTCCCTGCGCGATTGCCTCAAGGCCCTGACGCATCCCGTCGCTACGCAATTCCTCGCCGAAGTCGATCGCGTCGCGCGGCGTCAGCGCGCCGAGCGCGAAGTGGCGCGCGTCGCGCCGTGGTTCACTGGCGATCTGGGCGATGAGGACATCGCGCGTACGCCCGAGGTCGAAACCACCGTCGCCACCCTGATCGACGCGATCACGCAACCCGATCGGCCCAGCCATGTTCTCGTCGGCGCGCTCGGCGCGGGCAAGACCACGGCCATTCGCCTGGTGCTGTCGCGCCTCGCGCGCGATGGCTGGCGCATTCTCATCGCTTCGCCCGATCAAGTGGCCTCGGGCATGACCTATATCGGCGAACTGGAGCGGCGTGTCGAGGCGATTTCGCTCGCGTTGTCGGCGCCGCGCAGTTTGTGGTTCGTGCCCGAGTGCCATGCCTTGCTCGAAAAGGGCACGTGGAGCGGCAATCCCAACGGCCTGCTTGATCGCCTGTTGCCGCTGCTCGATGCGCGGCAATTGCAGATCATCGGCGAGTCACAGCAAGCGGCGTGGTCGCAAGTCGTGGCCAAGCGTCAGCGCGCGGGCACGGTGTTGCGCACGCTCAAGTTCGAGCCGCTGACCGATGCCGGCCTGCGCGCGCTGATCGCGCAGTGGGCCGAGCATTGGCGCACGCGGCTGGGCGCGACCGTGCTCACGCCCGAAGTCACGGCCGAGGCGATGGAACTGGCGCGCCAGCATTTCGCCGATCGCGTTGAACCGGGGCGCACGCTGGGCTTGCTCAAGGACGCGCTGATCGACGCGCGCGCGAGCGATCCGCCGGCCGTGCCGCTCGATCGCGAGGCCTTGCTGCGCGCGCTCGCGCGGCGCACGGGTTTGCCGATGGCCGTGCTTGATGTCGAGCGCGAACTCGATCTCGGTGGGGTGCGTCGCTTCTTCAGCGAGCGATTGATTGGTCAGGGTGAGGCGGTCGAGACCCTGGTCGATCGCATCGCCATGATGAAGGCGGGCCTCACCGATCCGCGTCGGCCGCTCGGTGTGTTTCTGTTCGCGGGCCCCACGGGCACGGGCAAGACCGAGATCGCCAAGACCCTGGCCGAGTATCTGTTCGGCTCGCCCGAGCGCATGTTGCGCTATGACATGAGCGAGTATCAGTCGGACGAAGCCTATTGGCGCCTGATCGATGAAAGCGGCGGCTCGCTGACCGCGCGTATTCGCGAGCAGCCCTTCGCCGTGGTGCTGCTCGATGAGTTCGAGAAATCGCATCCGCGCATTTGGGATCTGTTCCTGCAAGTGTTCGACGATGGTCGCTTGACCGATCGCGCTGGCAATACCGCGAGTTTTCGCCATGCCATCGTGATCTTGACCTCGAACGTCGGCTCGACCATCGATCGCGGCGGCGGCCCGGGCTTCGTGCCGCAGACGGGCGGCTTGTCGCGCGCGGTGGTGCAGCGCGCGATCGACACGACGTTCCGGCGCGAGTTCATCAATCGCATCGATCGCGTGGTGATCTTCGACGCGCTGTCGCGCGCGGCGATGCGCGACATCCTGCGCAAGGAACTGCGCCTGGTGCTCGATCGTCGCGGCTTTCGCATTCGCGATTGGGCGGTGGAGTGGGAACCGTCGGCGATTGAGTTCCTGCTCGATCGCGGATTCACCGCCGATCTGGGCGCGCGGCCCTTGCGGCGTGCGATCGAGCGGCATTTTCTGGCGCCATTGTCGCGCGCGATCGTCGAGAACCGCGCGCCGAGTGGCGAGCAGTTTCTGTTCGTGGCGGCGCTGGGCGATGCCATCGATGTGCGTTTCGTCGATCCCAATGCCGAAGCGGCGCCGGTCGCGGGCGCGGTGGACACGACGCCCGTGGTCGACGTGCGCGCGCTCGCGCTCGACCCGCGCCAGCACGATGAAGCCTTGCGGCTGCTCGCGCGAGCGCTCGAGAACCTGCGCGCGCGCCTCGATGGCGACGAGTTGCAGCAGCTCAAGGAGAACGCCGCCGCCGCGATGCAGGCGCGCGACTTCTGGGATCAGCCCGATCGCGCGCGCGTGCTCGATTGGTTGGAACGTCTCGATCGCCTTGAAGCCGGCTGGCGCGGCGCGGAGTCCTTGCTGATGCGGCTGCAGCGTCACCCCGGCCGCATCGCCAGTGACATCGTGCGCCGCTTGAGCTTGCTGCTGCACGTGATGGGCGAAGCGGTCGAGAGCCTGTCGGCCGAGCAAGCCGAGGATGCGACGCTGTCGATCGAGCCGCTCGAGAGCCATCACGCCGGCGCGCACGACTGGCGCGATCGGCTGATGCACATGTACTCGCTGTGGGCCAAGGATCGCGGCATGCGGCTGCGTTGGGAAGGTCCGCTGGCCGGCGGCGTGTTGCGCGCGCGTGTGCGCGGGTTCGGCGCCTGGCGCATTCTGCGTCACGAAGCGGGGCTGCATCTGCTCGATCCGGCCGATGACAGCGGCGCGCGGCATCGCGCGCGCGTCGTCGTCGGCGAGGACGAGCACGACGCGCGGGAGCCCGGCGTCGAGTCGCGCATCTGCCGGCGTTATACCGATGGCGGCTCGCCGCTGGTGCGCGATGCCGTGCATGGCTGGCGCTCGGGCCGATTCGATCGCGTCATGGCCGGGGATTTCGATTTGTTCGAGGCGGAGTAGGGCGCCGCGCTCCCCGCAATCGGGGTCGATGTCAGGTCTCGGCCGCGATCGCGTACGCCACGTCAGGCGCGTGACACCGTGTCGCGCGCGCTGACGGGAGCATCGAATGAGGATCGCGAGCAAGGCCCTGTTCGTCGCGGCGCTGGGCATGACGTGCGCCGCCCACGCGGCGGAGTGGTGGGTGTCGACCACGGGCAGCGACGCCACGGGCACGGGCGCGCAAGCCGCGCCGTTTCGTACGATCAGCCATGTGCTCGATCCGGCCAATGGCATCGTCAATGGCGGCGACATCGTCACGATTCGCGGGCCGGCGGGCAACAACACCTACGCCGAGTGCGATATCCGTCTGCGCGTGCCGCTGACCTTGCGCTCCGCGCCGAACGAAACCGCGCATCTGCATTGCGACCTCGCCACGCCCGACACCGTGACCGTGCAGATCGATCCCGATGCCAGCGGCAGTCGCCTCAGTCGCCTGGAAATCAGCGGTGGCTTCTACTACGGCGTGTTCCTGCAAACCGATTGGTACACCGGCGGTGGCGAGGCCGAGCACGGCGCCAGCGACGTGATCATCGAGGACTGCCACATTCATGACACGGGTCGCGATGCGATCAAGGTCACGCCCAAATCCGATCGCCTGATCGTGCGCCGCAACGAGATTCACCACACGGGCGCCATCTATCCGCCGGGCACGCCGCTCGACGACGAGAACGCCGAAGGCATCGACAACGTCAACGGCTCGGGCATGCAGGTGCGCGACAACTACATCCACGACACGGCCACGACCGGCGTGTATTTCAAGGGCGGCGCGGCCGATGTGATCATCGAGCGCAATCGCATCGAGAACGCCGGCGGCGCCGGGATCTTGATCGGCTTCGACACCAGCCCCGAATTCTTCGACACCGCGATCAATCCCAATTACTACGAAGCCGTGCGCGGCATCGTGCGCAACAACGTCGTGCGTGGCACCAACTACGCGGGCATCGGCCTGTACGCCAGTCAGAACGCGCAAGTGCTCAACAACACCATTGTCGACAGCGCGCGCTTGGCGCATGCGGCGCTCTACTTCGGCGTGACCTTCCAGGATTACGAACCGCAAGCCGGACGACCGGCCAACGTCAATCCGATCTTGCGCAACAATCTGGTGATTCAGAACCGACGCGCTTGCATGGGCATTCGCTATTCGACGGAGCTGGGCGGCCTGTCGGGGTTGAGCGGCAACGTGGGCTCGGACTACAACTGGTTTCATGACACGGCCGGCGCGTGCGGGTTCATCGATGGACGTCCCGGCAGCCCCATCGACGAGGGCGGCCCGTTCGCGCAATGGCAGGCGCATGAGCTTGCCGACGCGCATTCGCGCGAGGCCGCGATCTCGGTCGCGGCCGATGGGCATCTGCTGCCGGGCAGCGCCGCGATCGATCAGGGCTTGACGCTGGCGGCGGTGAGCGATGACATCGATCAGCAGCCGCGAGCCAGTGGCAATGACATTGGCGCGGATGAGCGCGATGAGGATGGGTACTTCTCGCATGGCTTCGAGTGAAGGCGCGGGTGTGACGGTTTGCGCCTGAAGGTGATGGGCTGGCGCCTACTGTCGGGAATCGCAAGTACCTCGTCTGTCACGCGCTCGGATCTTTCTTGCCGCGTGCCTTAGGTGACTTGCCGCGCGGCGCCCACTGGTCTAGCGTGCGAGCCGGTGTCCCTCACGATGTGAGTGCTTCGCTTGCGGTTGACCTTGGGTGCGCGCGCGTTCGTCGCGGTCTCGTTGGCTTTCGTGACGATCCTGGCGATCGGGCTCGGTGCCGTGCGCTGGCGCATCTTCGACGCGCCGATCGCGGCCCCGATCGTGCATGAGGAAGATCGACTGGCGCCGCTCATCGACGAGCTGGCGAATCGCTACGCGCGGCAGGGCGACTGGTCTTTTCTGCCCGCCACGGCGGCCGCGCGTAACGCGTGGTTGCGCGATCAGTGGGGTACTCTCTCGGCTCGCGTGGCGCCAACGCGCGATGACGCGGGCTTGGCTTCGAGCTTGGGCTTTCGGCTCGGTTTGATTGATCGCGAAGGACACTATCTCGCGGGCGCCGTGCCGCATCCCTTGCTGGTCGCAGCGATTTCGACTGACCTCGCGCGGTTGCCCATCGTGGTCGCGGACGAACCCGTGGGTTATCTCGTCCTGATCAAGGCCGGCGATGCGCGACACGGCCTGGCGATGAGCTTTCTCGTCGACCAGCAACGCAATCTCGCATGGATCGCGGCCCTCGCGCTGGTGTCTGGCGCCCTCGCGGCGGCCGTGCTCGGCTGGCACTTCCGGCGACCGATCCAGCGCATGGTGACCGGCGCGCGACTGTGGCAGCAAGCGCGCTGGGACACGCGTCTCGATGCCGCGCGCGGTGATGAACTCGGCGAACTCGCGCGCGCCTTCAACGGCATGGCCGCCACGCTGGAGGCCGCGGAACTGGATCGTCGACGCTGGGTCTCCGACACCTCGCACGAACTGCGCACGCCGCTCGCCGTGCTGCGCGCGCAACTCGAAGCGCTCGAGGCCGGCGTGCGCGCGGCGACGCCGGAGAATCTCGCGCTGATGCGCCGCCAAGTGCTGAGCTTGAGTGAACTCGTCGACGATCTGCACGCCCTGGCCAGCGCCGATGAAGGCCGCTTGTTGCGTGACGTTGCGCCGTTTGAGTTGTGGCCGATCGTGACGGAGGCGGTCGCGGCGCAGGCCGATCGCTTGGCCCAGGCGCGCGTGAGCTGTCGCGTCACGGCGGTGCCCGCGCGATCGCAAGTCCTCGGCGACGCGGCGCGACTGCGTCAGGTGCTGTGCATCGTGCTCGACAATGGCGCGCGATATGTCTCGCCCGAGGGTCGTATCGAGATTTCGGGTCGCGTCATCGACGACGAGCTGCAAGTGATCGTCGACGACACCGGCCCCGGCGTCAGCGCGGATGCACTACCGCGCCTAGGCGAGCGCTTCTATCGCGTCGAAGCCTCGCGCAACCGCGCCGACGGTGGCGCGGGCCTGGGCCTCGCGCTCGCGCGGCGCATCGCCGAGGCGCATCACGGTCGATTGTCGTTCGCGGCTTCGCCGCTAGGCGGCTTGCGCGTGATCCTGAGCTTGCCCCTGGTGACGACGCCATGAGCGCGACGATCTGGATCGTCGAGGACGAGCGCGATCTGGCCGGCATCATCGCCGACTTCGTCACCGCCGAAGGTCATCGCGCGCGCGTGATCAGCGATGGCGCGCAGGCGCTGGCGGAGTTTCAACGCGCGCCGCCGGATCTGATCGTGCTGGACATCATGCTGCCCGGGCTCGATGGCATCGCGCTGTGCCGCGCGGTGCGCGAGAGTTCCGACGTGCCGATCATCATGGTCACGGCCAAGGTCGAGGAAATCGATCGCCTGCTTGGGCTGCAAGTCGGCGCGGATGACTATGTCTGCAAGCCCTTCAGTCCGCGTGAACTGATGCTGCGCATTCAAGCCGTGCTCCGACGTCGACGCGCGGTCGCGCCGGCGGCGCCAGGGCTCGTGTTGGATGCGAATTCGCGAGAGGCGCGGATCGACGGTCACGCGGTGACCCTCACGCGCTCGGAGTTTCGCGTGCTCGACCTGATGGCAGCGCGGCCGGGCGTGATCTTCTCGCGCGCGCAGCTGCTCGATGCCCTCGATCACGACGCGCTCGACACCACCGATCGCGCCATGGACACGCACATCAAGCACCTGCGTCGCAAGCTGGCGGCGCTCGCGCCGACGCGGGAGTTCATCGAATCGGTCTACGGCGTGGGCTATCGCCTGACGCTCTAGGGCTTGCCCACAATGTCCCCACACTCCGCGCGCAGGCTGTTCCGCGTCGACTGTCGACGCTGACCACTTGCGAGGAGTAACGATGAACGCAACACCCGCCCGCGCCCCCTGGCGCCGCGTGCTGTGGGCTGGATCGGGAATCTTGGTTCTGGGCCTGGGCTTCGCCGCCTGGATGCTCTGGAGCCATCGCCCGCCACCGGGACCGCCCGTCGTCGACATGGCGATCGACGAAGCGACGCGCGCCGAGGTCATCGAGCAAGCCGCGCAGGCCTTGAGCCGCTACTACGTCTTTCCCGATCGCGGCGTGGCCATCGCCGAGCAATTGCGCGAACGCGCGCGCGCCGGGCAGTTCGCGAAGATCGACAGCGCGATCGAGTTTTCCGACACGCTGACCGAGACCTTGCAGGACATCAGCCACGACCCGCATCTTGCCTCGCGTTACTTCGACAAACCCCTGGCCGCGTCCGCCGATGGCGACGCCGGCTCGGCGGACGAGCGCGCGGCCGAGTTGCTGCAGCAGACGCGTTTCAACTTTGGCTTCGCGCACGTGATGCGGCTCAAGGCCAATATCGGCCTGATCGATCTGCGCGGCTTCGGTCGGCCCGATCAGATCGCCACGCGCGCGGCGGCGACGATGCAACTGGTCGCCGACACGCGCGCCCTGGTGATCGATCTGCGCGAATGTGGCGGCGGCGATCCAGAGGGCGTGATGCTGGTCGCGAGCTATCTGTTCGATCGCCCCACGCATCTCAACGACATTTATTGGCGCGATGAGGATCGCACCGAAGTGCGCTGGACCAGCGCCGACGTCGCGGGCGTGCGTTACGGCGAGTCGCGCCCGATCTACGTGCTGATTGGCCCCGATACGTTCTCGGGCTGCGAAGATTTCGCCTACGCCTTGAAGCACGCGGGGCGCGCGGTGCTGGTCGGCAAGACCACGGGCGGTGGCGCGCACGCGGGGAGTCCGCGGCGCTTGAATGATCACTTCATGCTGTTCGTGCCCACGGGTCGCCCGATCAATCCAGTCACGCACACCGATTGGGAAGGCGTGGGCGTGACGCCGGACATCGCGGTGTCGGTGGATGACGCCCAGGACGCGGCGCACATCGAGATTCTCAAGCAACTGATCGCCACGGAAACCGACGCCGATTGGCGCGAGCGCATGCGCGACACGCTCGCCGACATGCAGTGACTTCGGCGCGGGCCGCCGGCGAGATCGCGGCCCGCTCGCGATACGTCACCACGCCCAGCGCGCGCGAAGGACCTCGCGCGCGCTCAGTCGACGAAGGCGCCGCCCCGCGCGTACACCGCGTCGAACACCGCCTCCAGCTTCGGGTTGGCGCCACGCACCGCATCGACGATGGCCTTGGCCCATTCGAAATACTCGCGCTTGCGCGCGGCCGACCAATCCGCCGGTGGCGTGGCCAGGATGTCGCGCAGATTGCTGATCTTGTCGGCGATCTTGACCTGGGCCGCGCGCGGCGACAGATGTCGCGCGTGCTCGAGCTGCGCCTGCTTGCGGCGATCGCGGGTCAGGGACTTGTCGTCGGTGACTTCCAGCACCACGTCGGCGATGATCGCGCCGAAGGTGTCGCGCAGTTCCTGCGCGGTGGTGTCGGTGTCCTCGATCGTGTCGTGCAAGATCGCGGCGGCGAGAATCGCGGGGTCGTCGACGCCGCCTTCGTTGACCAAGGTGTCGGCTAGTGCGATCGGGTGATTGATGTACGGCGAGGCTTCGGCGTCCTTGCGCCGCTGATTGCGGTGCTTGGCGGCGGCGAAGGCGGTGGCGCGCAGGATCAGGGCGAGGGCCGGCGTATCTGACATCATTCACCTCGTGGCTATCGGGTTTTGTTCGGGCATGACATGCCCCGGCGTTCACAAGCGGGACATTTGGCGTTTACGATACTGCCGCCACGCGTCGCGCCTCAGGGGGCTGCAGGCGGTCGCGGGGGGAGCATGGGCATGAAGCGAGAGCCGTCCGAATCGTGGCCGGAGATTCCAGGCTACCGCATCGTGCGCCTGCAAGGGCGCGGCGGCATGGCCACGGTCTATCGCGCCGAGCAGGTCGGCCTGCAGCGCACGGTGGCGGTCAAGGTGCTGGCCCAGGAAGATGGCGATGGCGAGGCCCGCGCGCGATTCCTGCGCGAGGCGCAGACGGTCGCGGCGCTCCAGCATCCGCACATCGTGTCGATCATCGAATCGGGCGTCACCGCCGATGGCCGATTGTACTACTCCATGCCCGTGCTCGACGGCGGCCATCTGGGCCTGCGCGGTCGGCTGCCCGAGGCCGACGCGCGGCGCATCGCGCTGAACCTGCTCGAAGCCCTGCATCACGCGCACGCGCGCGGCTTCGTGCATCGCGACATCAAGCCCGAGAACATTCTGTTCGACAACGAGGGTCGCCCGCAGCTCGCCGATTTCGGCATCGCGCTGTGGGTGGCGCCCACGGCCGAGCGCCTCACGCGCGCCGGCCGCACGCTGGGTTCGGCGCGCTACATGAGTCCCGAGCAGGCGCGAGGCGACAAGCTCGATCCGCGCGCTGATCTGTACAGTGTCGGCGTGGTGCTTTATCAGATGCTCACCGGGCAACTGCCCTTCACCGGCGCCGATGATCTTGCCATCGCGCTCGCGCACAGCGACGCGCCGGTGCCAAACCTGCCGCGCGAACTCGCGCATTGGCAACCGATCGTGGCCAAGGCCTTGGCCAAGCGACGAGACGAGCGCTTCGGCTCCGCGCGGGAAATGGCGCGCGCCATCGAAGCGCTGGCACTCGACACGCGCGGCGCCACGCAGCCGCTGCCCAAGTTGAATCCCGAAGCCACGCCCGAACCGGAAGCCGCGTCGCGTCCGTCCGGCGAACGTCCGGTGCATGCGCTGGCGGCGAGCATCCTCGCGGGCGAATCGGTGTCGAGCGAAGCCTCGCGCGCGTCATCCGAGTCGTTCGAGTCCGCGTCGCCCGAAACCTTCGAGCCCGCATCGATCACGTCCCGCGAACGTTTGCCCATGCGTCGCTTGCGTCGCTGGTTCGGCGCGGCCGCGGGCGTTTTGCTGGTGGCCACGGGCGTGGCCTGGACCATTCAGATGTGGCGCAGCGGGGAGCCCGCGACCGTCGTGGTCGCGCCATCGGCGTCGCCCTTGCTCGGCGGTCCGGCCGACGTGGCTACGTCGTCCTCGCTCGTGGCCGCGCCGCCCGCGCCTCCGTCCGCGAAAGGCGCGCCCGTCGAGACGATCGAGCATCGCGTCGACATGAGCATCGCCAAGCTCTATCCCGAACCGCCCTTGCCGCCGTTGAAATTGCGCGGCACGCGCGCGCAGCAGGTCGAGCAGATCCGTCAGCACATCGCCGATGGTCGACGCTGGCTCGACGCCGAACGCGCGCGCGTCGACCATCCACCGGAAAGCACCAACGCGTTCGAACGGCAATTGCTGCGTAACGCCTTCGAGGAAAATCGCGCCAGCTTCGAACGTTGGCGTCAGCATTGGGAAGACGAGCGCGCCCGCATCGAACGCGGGTGAACCGACGGGACTTGCGGGCGGCGGCGCGCTCTTGTCACAGTGCGCGCCCGAGAGTTGAAACCCGCCCATGAACCCAACGCCCCTGCGCGTGATCGTCGGATCGCGCAACCCGGTCAAGATCAACGCCGTGCGCGGCGCGCTGGCGCCCTTGATGCCCGAACGCGACCTCGTGTGCGAAGGCCAGCACGCGCCCTCGGGCGTGGCCGATCAGCCGATGACCGCCGAGGAAACGCGACGTGGCGCGCTCAATCGCGTTGAGTTTTTGCGCGAGCGCGGTGGCGCCGATTTCTACGTCGCGCTTGAAGGCGGCATCGAAGTGACCGAAGACGGGCCATACACCTTCGCCTATGTCGTCATCGCCGACGCCACGCGCGTGAGCGTGGGACGCAGCGCGGCCATGCCCTTGCCGCCGCGCGTGCACGCCGCGTTGACGCCGCAGGCGGAGCTCGGCTCGGTGATGGATCGCATGTTCAACACGCACAACTCCAAGCAGCAGGGCGGCGCGATCGCGTTGCTCACGCGCGGTCAGGCGACGCGCGAAAGCGCGTACACGCAGGCCCTGGTGCTGGCGATGGCGCCCTTCCTTCACCCCGAGATCTACGCGCCCTGATCGCGGCGCGAAGAGGCAACGCATGCGCTATCCGTGGATTCTGTTTGATGCCGACGGCACGTTGTTCCACTTCGACGCGCGTCAAGGCGTGTGCTTGATGCTCGAACGCCATGGCGTCGTGCTCGACGACGAGGACTTCGCGCGCTTCGAAACGCACAACACCCAATTGTGGATCGACTACGCCGCCGGTTTGATCACCTCGGAACGCATTCGCGAGATCCGCTTCCAACCTTGGGCAGCAGCCACCGGCCGACGCGCGCGTGACCTCGACACCGATTTCCTCGTGGCCATGGCCGACACCACGAGCTTCGTGCCCGGCGCGCGCGAACTTATCGCCGCGCTGCGCGGCCGCGCGCGCATGGGCATCGTCACCAATGGCTTTACCGAACTGCAGCCCGTGCGCCTGCAACGCTTGGGCTTGAGCGAGACTTTCTTTCCCGTCGTCGCCTCCGAAGGCGTGGGCGTGAGCAAACCCGATCGCCGCATCTTCGACCACGCCCTGGAGCTGATGGGCAATCCCCCGCGCGACCACGTGTTGATGGTCGGCGATACCGCCGCCACCGACGTGCGCGGCGGCATCGACGCGGGCCTGCGCACCTGTTGGTTGAATGTCGCGGGCAAGCCCGTGCCCGAGGACATCACGCCAGATCATCACGTCGCCACGCTCGACGAGCTGCGCGTGTTGTTGACCGCGTCCAATCCTTGACATCGAAGGCACGCGACAAGCTGCGTTGCGTTGCACGAGGCATGGGTCCACATCGAGGCCTTTGATTGACGTGGCGGGCTCCGCAAATTCAGATTCTTGAAGGTCTCCAGGCGAAGTCGGATGTTGCCGAAGAATGCGCCGAGTACTCATCCTCGACTGCGGATGTAGGCGTCGCATTACCGGTGATTTCGCGACACGGGGGGACAGAAAAGATGAAGGCCGACCCAGGGGTCGGGTCGGCCTTCGGGGGGCTCGGCGTTCCGGGGGTAGGAAGGCCGAGTTGCCGGGAGGTGTTCGGCGACTTAGCGGTCGCCGGGTTTCTTGTCGGTCGCGGTGGTCACCAGGCCCGTGAGGGCTTCGGCCATCGTGGTCAGGTCACGCGCGGCGGCGAGTGACTTGGTCGCGCCGACCGTCGTGTCTTTCGCTGCATCAGCCATGCCAGCGATATTGCGGGCGATTTCGCTGCTGCCGCGCGCGGTTTCCGTCAGATTGCGGCTCATCTCGTTGGTGGTCGCGGTCTGTTCTTCCACGGCGCCGGCGATCGAGCTTTGGATATCGCTGATTTGATTGATGATGGCGCTGATGCGCGTGATCGCGTCGACGGCGCTGCCGGTGTCGGACTGAATCGCCTCGATCTTGGCGCTGATGTCTTCCGTCGCCTTGGCGGTTTCCTTCGCCAGTTCCTTGACTTCATTGGCGACGACCGCGAAGCCCTTGCCGGCTTCGCCCGCGCGCGCGGCTTCGATGGTGGCGTTGAGCGCCAGCAACTTGGTCTGGTGCGCGATCGCGGTGATGACCTTGATCACCTTGCCGATCTCGCCGCTGCTTTCGCCCAGCTTGGTCACGGTGGCGTTGGCGCTGCTGGCCACTTCCACGGCGGCGCTGGCGACGCGGGCGCCATCGGCGGCGTTCTTGGCGATTTCGCGAATGCTCGCGGTCATCTCCTCGGTGGCGCTGGCGATGGTGTGGACATTGCTGCTGACATCGGTCGAGGCCAGCGACACGGTCTGCGCTTGCGAGGCGGTCTGCTCGGCATTGGCCGCCATCTGCTGACTCAACTGTGTCAGCTGTTCGGCGGCGGTTTCCAGATTGCGGGCATTGTGCGTCACGCCCTTGATCACCGACTGCATCTGCGCGCGCATGCGCACCTGATCGGTGACGTCGATGGCGCACTTGAGCACCTTGTAGGGCTTGCCGTCGGCGCCGAACACGGGGCAATACGTCGCTTGCAGCCACAGCTCGCGACCATCGCGCGCGCGGCGGCGGAACTCGGAAGTGATGTGCTCGCCGCGGCGCAAACGATGCCAGAACTCGCGGTATTCGACCGAATCGCGTTCGGCCTGATCGAGCAGCAAACGGTGATGCTTGCCCTTGAGCTCGTCGAGCGAATAGCCCACGACCGACAGCATGTTGTGATTGGCGGTGAGGATCACGCCATCGAGATCGAACTCGATCAGGGCCTGCGATTCACTCAGGGCCGCGATCTGGGCCATCAAGTCGGCGTTGCGCGCCTCGGCCTCGAGTTGCTTGGTCACCACGTCCCACGATTGCATGGCGCCGACGTAGTTGCGGTGCTCATCGAAGATGGGCGTGACATTGAGTTGCAGCTTCTCGGCGCCGACGCTGATCACCGCGCGGTGCGGCAATTGCCGATGGTCGCCGACGATGCCGCGCACGCGGCCGGGATTCTTGTGGAAGACATCGAAACTGTTGCCGACGATCTCGCTCACGCGCACCGGCAGTTCGTGCTCGATGGTGCGCAAGGTGTCGTAGGAACGCTTGTTCATGTACACGATCACGCCTTCGGGCGTGGCCAGCATGATGTTGCTGGGCGAGGATTCGACCATGGCCGCGAAACGTTCGAACGGCACGCCATTGATCCCTTGCGGCGGCGGCGGCGCGGCGGGCTCGATCACGGTCGGCGGCGCGGCCACGGGCGCCACGGGCGCGGGGATCGGCGTGCTGGGATGCGTGAGGGCCAGTCGAAGTGCGCGGAACATGGATGGACTCCTGAATGTAGATGCGGCATGCCGCGGACGTGTCCTGGCTGGCGCTCGCGACCACGACGGAGTGGGGAAGACAACCGGCCTTGCACCGCGATCTGCAAGGGCCATGCCGGAATTTTTCACATCGCGATGACTTGAGCTGTGAATGCAAATCGACCGATCGCGCTCGCGAATTCGTCAGTCAACTGACGCGGTAATGCGAAGCAGCCTCGAATTGTCGCGCTCGACGCGTACCGGTCGGTGTCACGTGCTCGATGAGTGCATTCGGTGTATTCCATGTCACGAATATGAGAATTCGCCGGAAATACTTGAAAACGTGAGCTTTCTCGCGTGCGCCGCGATGTCTCGCAAGGGCGTCGCTTCGCGCGCGCGCGCGTGTCATCGGGGCTTGCGATCTCTCAGGCGAAGTCAAAATTCGCGCGAAGGTCGAGTGGCTTCCTAATGCGCGTGGCGCGACATAGACGAGTAATTGACGAAAACCGTCAATTCCAGAACGGTCGCGCGTCGAGCGGCGGCGTGTCGGCGCGTGGCGAACTCAGTGATCCAGCGATCACTAATGTAGTCGTCCACGGCGTCGGCGCGCGCGAGGCGCTGGCGGCTTCGACCGAGGACCTGTCGACCGACATCGCCTTCCGCCGAGTCGGCGCGCCGCGCGCGAGGCAAAAAAAAACCGGCCCTGAGGCCGGTTCTTTCGGTCAACGATTTGGTGGAGCGGAGGAGGATCGAACTCCCGACCTTCGCATTGCGAACGCGACGCTCTCCCAGCTGAGCTACCGCCCCACGCGTCGACGGGACTGGGGCCCCGTCGAAGGGCGCGCATCATAACGGATGGTCCGGGGGGATAGCTAGGGCCCCGGCCCGGTCGGGCGCGCGACCGATCAGGACGCGACCAGTTCGCTCAGGGCATCGCCCAGGGCCTGACGGCGCCAGGGCGCGAGCTGGGCCGTGCCTTCGCCGCGGATCAGGGCCTCGATCTGGCGGCGCGAGGCGATCAGGGCCGGCGGCAGGTCCAGGGCCTGGGCGCGGGCGGCAATGCGGTCGCGGGCCTCGTCGAAGCGGCGCTCGTCCTCGCCGCGCAAGGGCGGCGGAATGGGCGAGAAGTCGACGAGCGAGGCGTCGTCGATCGGTTGGGTCAGGCAATCGATCAGATCGCCCAGGGCGCGCTTGGGGAAGGCGCGCTGGCTCGACAACAGCGCATTGATCGCGGCCGTGTCGGTCGGCCGCGCCTCGGCCAGCTGCACCGCCGTGGGGTTGTCGAAGATCCACAGGCGCGGGCGATTGACCGCGCGCGCGGTGGCTTCGCGCCAGTCGAGCACGCGACGCAGCAGGTACTGACGTTCGTCGGGCCAGCGCCACAGGCTCTTGAACTCGTGATGCGGCTGGCCCGCGCCATCGCCGAGCGCGGCGTTGTCGGCCAGTCGCTGACACTCGGCCAGGCACCAGTCGAGCATGTTGCGCCGGGTCAGCAGTTCCATCAGGGCGTCGTGCACCGCGAACAGGTGTTCGACGTCGGCCTCGGCGTACGCTAGCTGCGCGTCCGACAGCGGCCGCGCCAACCAGTTCGAGCGCGTCTCCGCCTTCGCCAGTTCGACATTGACCACGGTCAGCACCAGGCGCTGATAGCCGATGCCCGGGCCCAGGCCCGCGAAGGCCGCGGCGACTTGCGTGTCGAACAGGCCGCCGATGGGCGCCTGGGCGATGGGCGCGAGCGCGACCAGGTCTTCGCTGGCGCTGTGCAGCAGCTTCACCGGCGTGGGCGCGGTGAGCATGGCGCGAAGCGCCGACAGGTCGGGCAGGGCGACCGGGTCGATCAGGTCGATGCGCGAGCCATCGCTGGTCTGCAGCAGGGCGAGCTCGGGCCAGTACGTGCGCACGCGCATGAACTCGGTGTCGAAGCCAATGCGCGGGCAACGGGCCAGGCGCTCGGCGACGTCGCTCAAGGCGCCGGCGGAATCGATCCAGTGGTGCATGTTCACCGGGGGCTGAAGTCTCGGGGGCCGCGCGTGTTGCGGCGCGCGCGGGCTTCGCCTTATGGTGGCACAGTCTTCGTGCAAGCGGCTGACGGCGACGGATGTCGGTGTGAAACCCTGGGTGCGCAATCGCAATTCGCTGGGCGGCATCCTGGGGCTGGGTCTGCTCGTGCTCGCGTTCGCCTATCGCTGGTGGTGGACGCCGGGCGAGGACGCGGCCACCGACGAGGACGCCGCCCTGGCCCAGGCCTACGAGGCCGCCGCGCAACAGATCGCGGCCGCGCCCGAGCCCACCACGACCCCGACCGAGGACGACAAGCCCGAGTCCGCGACCCCGACGAGCACGCTCGCCGACGACGCGCGCGCCGAGTTCACCGAGGCCATCGCGCGCGCCGAGAAGGCCGCCGCCGCCGGCCATCTGGTGTTTCCGGCCGAGGACAACGCGGTGACCTGGTACGACCGCGCGCTCGAGATCGATGGCAAGAACCGCGTCGCGCGTCGCGCGCGCGCCAAGGCCCTGGCCGATGCGGTCGAGTCCGCGCAGGTCGCGATCGATCAGGGCGATCTCAAGACCGCGGCCTTGTGGACCGCGGCCCTGGCCGAGATCGACGACGCCAAGGCCGAGCTCGACAAGATCCAGCGTCGCCTCGACACCTTGCCCAAGCTCGAAGAGGCACTGCGCGAGGGCGCGCAGCGCATCGCCGCCGGTCAGTATTACGAACCCTCGGGCGCCAGCGCGCTCGACAGCTATCGCGCCGCGCTCGCGCTCGATGCGCGTTCGGTCGTGGCGCGTCAGGGCCTGAGCGAGATCGAGGCCAGCGTGCTCACGCGCGCGCTCGCCGCCGCCACCGAGGATCAGTTCGCCGACGCCGATCGCTTGCTGGCCTTCGCTGGCGAGATCGTGCCGGGCTCGCAGGCGCAGTTGCAGACGCGCACGCGCATCGTGGCCCTGCGCGATGAACGCGCGCGCGGGTTGATTCAACGCATCGGCGCCGCGCTCGACGCGCGCGATCTCGACCGCGCCACCGAATACCTGGTGCGCGCCGAAGCCTTCGGCGTCAGCGCCGAGCAATTGCAATCGCTGCGCGAGCGCTTGGCCAATGCGCGCCTGTACGATCACTACAACCCGGGCGAGACCTTCACCGACAGCTTCGTCGATCGCGGCGGCGCGGGGCCGGAGATGGTGGTGATTCCGATCGGCGAGTTCCGCATGGGCTCGCCCGACAAGGAACGCGGCCGCGAGGCCAGCGAAGGCCCGCAGCACACGGTCGAGATGTCGCGGCCCTTCGCGCTGGCGCGCAACGAGATCACGGTCGCCGATTTCGGCCGCTTCGTGCGCGACACCGAGTATCAAACCGACGCCGAACGCCTGGGCTCGACCGGCTTCTACGACGAAAAGAGCGGCCGCATCGCCAGCGCGCGCGACATCAACTGGCGGCACGACTACGCCGGCGAGACCGCCGACGATCGCGCGCCGGTCGTGCACGTGTCGTGGAACGACGCGCGCGCCTTCGCGCAATGGCTGTCGCAACGCACGGGCAAGCGCTATCGCCTGCCGACCGAAGCCGAGTTCGAATACGTGCTGCGCGCCGGCACGACCACGCGCTATTGGTGGGGCGCGGGTAATCTCACGACCGTGCGCGGCAACTTCACCGGTTCCGAGGATCGCTCGCGTTCGCGCCGTAGTTGGACGCGCGCCTTCCCGCGCTACGGCGATGGCTATTGGGGCCCCGCGCCCGTGCGCACGTACGCGGCCAATCCGCTGGGCGTGTTCGACATCGACGGCAATGTCTCGGAATGGACCGAGGATTGCTGGCACGATTCGTATCTGCGCGCGCCCGAGGACGGCAGCGACTGGGTGAACAAAGGTTGCGACCGCCGCGTGGTGCGCGGCGGCTCGTGGGGCAGCGCGCCCGATCAGGTACGCTCCGCGTTCCGGCAAGGTTCGCCGGCGAGCGCGCGGGGCGCGCGCATCGGTCTGCGCGTGGTGCGCGAACTGTAGGAGGACACATGAGCGTTCCAGGGATGCGGTTTCCCGGTGGCGGCGATCCGCGTCAGGGCGCGCGCCGCGGTGGCGTGCGCTGGTGGGTGCTGATCGTCTTCGCGGGCTATCTGGGTTACTACTACCTCACGCATCAGCAGCCGGCGTCGTTCACCGGTCGCGCGCAGATGATCGACACCTCGTTCGAGGAAGAAGTCGCGCTGGGTTATCAGTCGTATCAAGAAGTGCTGTCGGAATCGCGCGTGGTCACCACCGGCGAGCTGCCGCGTCAGGTCGAAGGCATCGCCGAGAAACTCATCGCCGCCGGTCCGCGCGTCGAGCAGTATCTGCAGCAGACCGCGGGCATCCAGGCCTCGACGCCGTGGGACCAGTTCCAGTGGCAGGTGAGCGTGATCGAATCCGATCAGGTCAACGCCTTCTGCCTGCCCGGCGGCAAGATCGCGGTCTACACCGGCATCATTCCCGTGGCGCAGAACGCCGATGCGCTGGCCGCGGTGATGGGCCACGAGATCGCGCACGCGCTGCTGCGTCACGGCGCCGAGCGCATGGCGCAACAAAAGCTCGTGCAACTGGGCACCATGGCCGCGGGCATGTCGGTCAGCGACATGGAGCCGCGCCAGCAACAGATCGTCATGGCCGCGCTCGGAGCGGGCACCAAGTTCGGCGTGTTGCTGCCGTTCTCGCGCGATCACGAATCCGAGGCCGATCGCGTGGGACTGATGCTCTCGGCCGCGGCGTGTTTCGATCCGCGCGAGTCGGTGCATCTGTGGGAGCGCATGGCCGAAGCCGCGGGCGGCGGCGCGCCGCCGGAATTCATGTCCACGCATCCCGCGCACGGCACGCGCATCGCGCAATTGCAGTCGTGGATGGACGAGGCGATTCAAGTGCGCACGGCCATGGGTTGCCCCGCGCTCAACTGATCGCGAGCCCTGAAAACACACGGGGCCCGAAGGCTTGCGCCGTCGGGCCCCGCTTGCACGCTCGACGTTGTCCCGTCAGGGATCAACGATAAATGTCGAACTCCGCGCCGCAGCCTTGATCGACCCACAGGCGACGACGGTCGTAGCCCCAGGTCTGGCCTTCCACGCACTGCGACTTGCTGATCTGACGACGCAGACGCACGTCCTGCACGCGGCCGACATCGCAGAAGGTGCGCTTGTAGTCGCGCGACTCGCAGCGCACGGTCTCGGCGCTACCGCCGCCGCCCGGGCCCGGGCCCGGATAGTTGCCGCCGCTGCCTTGAATCACGCGGAACTCCGCGCGACAGCCGCGATCGACCCACACGCCGGCGCCGTCATAACCCCAGGTATCGCCTTCGACGCAGGGCTGCGAGCTGATGTTGCGGATCACGGTCACGCGATTGCCACGGCCGAAGCTGACCGCGCACTGGCGACGACGGTTGTCGCGCGATTCGCAGGTGAAGGTCGCGCCCAGGTTCGGATCGGCTGGGTAGTAATCCCCGCCGCCACCCTGCGGACGACCACCACCGCCTGGTCGACCGCCCACGGCGAATTCGCCCGCGCAGCCTTGATCGACCCAGATGCCGCGATTGTCATAGCCCCAGCTGCGGCCTTCGACGCAATCGGCGCGGCTGATCTGGTTGGTCAGCACCACGCCACCGCGCGTGTTGACGTTGCACAGTTCGTAGCGGTAATCGCGCGATTCGCAGACCACGTAGTCCGTGCCCTGATAACCCCAGCCCCAGCCGTAGCCATTGCCGCGACGGCCGATTTCGAATTCGCCCGAGCACCCGCGCACCCAGATGCCGCCGCGGTCATAACCCCAGGTGCGGCCGATTTGGCAGCGGCCGTTGAGGTCGCGCGTGAGCTGCACGCCCAGGCGCGTGTCGGCCGGGCAGTAGCTGTCGCGACCGCGCGGCGATTCGCAGCGGATCAAGGCGTACGTGGTCTGTTTGGCCTGCACCTGCGCCTGCGTCCGCGCGCTCGGCGCGGCCAGGATGAGCGCGGCCAAGGCGAGCCAGCCGAATCGAATCATGGACCTTCCTCCCGGGTCGTGATGATGCGGGAAAGGTACTACAAACCGCGTCGCGCGCTCATCCGGTCGCGCCGTGACCACCGTCTCGATCGCGGATCGCGCGCGTCCCGGCGACGCGCCCCGCGACCGCGTCCCGCCCGATCACGCGCGGCGAGTTTTTGTGACACCGCGTGCGCCCGCGTGGCAAGCGGTGTCAAACCGTCAAAACTCGTCAATCCGACCGGTTTTGGGTTTGTTTGCGCGCGGGCGCGGCGGGAAGATGCGGCCATCCGAAGCTTGGGAGTCGCTGGTGGAAATCGAACGCTCCGACCGCATGGCGCATCTGGCCCACGTCCGCAACCGTGTCGACGTGGAACTGCTGGAAACGCTGTGGACCAAGTTCGACGACATGCTCGAGGGCCAGCCGCTCGAGGTCAGCGTCTGTGAGGGCTCGCTGCGCCGCGTGCGCACCGTGCGCGCGCTGGGCATCTTCGAATTCCAGGTCGATCTGATCGAGCACACGATCGAGAGTTACGCGATCGAGCGCGATGGCCTGCGTCGCTCGATCTTCGGTCACTTGGGTGGCTTGGGGTTGTTCCGCGGCGCGTGGTGGTTGCGCTTCGCGTGCCAGTACTGGGCGCCGGAGATTTGCGACTACGACTTCGTCGAGGACCCGTTCTACCGTCCGAATGAAATCGCGATCGATACCTGCCGCGCGCTGTTCCAGCGTCTGATGTTCGACCCGCGCTACACGCAATTCTGCGATGACTTCGACCAGGCCTTGGGCCTGCCGTCGACGGTGTCGGAATTGCTCGAGGATCACATCGTGCTGGGTCGTTCCGTCTGCATGGCCGTGCACGTGCAGGAAGCGTGGCTGCTGACCGAGCGCACGCGCGCCGCGCTGCGCGCTGTGATGTTGGTCGCCTGAGGCGGCTTTCGACGCGCGCGCATCGCGCCCGCGGCTTTTCCTCGCGCCGACGCGCCGCGTCGGCGAATCGCCCGATCGGATTCCCTTCGCTTAGCCATTGACCTAAGTATCGCGCGCGCCGATACTTAGCCGCATGGATCAGTATCCCGATCGCCTGGGCGGCGTCTTCCAGGCCTTGGCCGACCCCACGCGACGCGCCGTCGTGGCGCGACTCTCGCGCGGACCGGCGAGCGTGGGCGACCTCGCGGCGCCCTTCGACATGGCCTTGCCCTCGTTCATGAAGCACCTCCAGATGCTCGAGGGCATCGGCCTGATCCGCACCCGCAAGCAAGGTCGCGTGCGCACCTGCGAACTCGATCGCAAGCACCTAGCCGCGGTCGAGAAATGGCTGTCGGCGCAACGCGAAATCTGGGAAGCGCGCGCCGATCGGCTGGAGCGCTTCGTCACGCAACAGCAACGCAAGAGCAAACCCAAATGACCGCCGAGCGAGCGACCGACTTGGATCTAGTGACGTCCCGCATCATCCGCGCGCCGCGCGAAGTCGTATGGGCCGCGTGGACCGATCCGCGACAGTTCGAGCGCTGGTGGTTGCCCGCGCCGATGGGCTGTCAGGTCGTGACCATGGACCTGCGCGCGGGCGGTGATTTCATCACGCGCATGCGCGAACCCGATGGCCCTTGGGTGCCGCATCTCGCCGGCTGCTTTCTCGACGTGCGTCCGCGCGAGCGAATCGTCTTCACCAATGCCTTGCTCGGCGGCTGGCGACCGGCGGCGTCGAGCTACCCCTCACCCATGACGGCGATCATTACCTTCACCGATCACCCCGAGGGCACGCACTATCACGCCTTGGCCATGCATGCCGATCGCGCGGCACGCGATCAGCACGAAGCGATGGGATTCCACGAGGGGTGGGGCACGGTGATTGGCCAACTCGCGGCCCTGGTCGAGGGTGATGGGCGCGCGAGTCGGCATTGAAGCGGCGCGGGTCGGCATTGAGGTGGCGCAAGTCGGCATTGAAGTGACGCGGGTACGTTTCGCGAGGTCAGCGGAAGCGCGGCGCCTACGCCGACGCGCGAACTGGCGCCCATTGGCGACTAGCTCGATCGACCTGAACTTCAAGTCGTGGTTGGCTTGCTGATCGAGGGCTGCTGGACTTCGACGGGACGGATGGCCAGACTCGACCGAAGGCTCTCGGACTTCAGGCAGCGAGTGCATCGACGTGAACTGCCGCGCGCGATGGTGGCCACTCTTGGGGTTGTCGTTCGCGATGGCCGCCCCGACGAATGTTGCTTTTGGCGCGTCCGCGGAACGCGATACTGCGCGAGGGGCCTCCAACGCCACGACGAGCACCGCGTCGCCTTGGTGCTTCTACGGCGTCCAGCGCGTCACCATCGAGGGCTATACCGGCGACGCCATGGAGCCCTTCCTCACGCGCGACGGTCGCTTTCTGCTATTCAATAATTCCAACGATCCCGCGGTCGATACCAATCTCTATTTCGCCGAGCGCATCGACGACTGGCGCTACGCGTTCCGCGGCGAAATCCAAGGCGTGAATAGTCCGGCGCTCGATGGCGTGGCTTCGCTGGATCGCTTCGGGCGTTTGTACTTCGTGTCGACGCGAAGCTACGACCAGACGGCATCGACCGTGTATCGCGGGCGTTTCGAAAACGGCCGCGTGATCGACGTGGAGCTGGTGCCCGGCATCTCGATCCAGCAACCCGGCATCGTGAACTTCGACGTCGAAGTCAGCGCCGATGGTGAAACCCTGTATTTCGTCGAAAGCCAATTCCTCGGCACCACGCCGCAAACCGCGAAACTCGTGATCGCGCGTCACCAAGGCCAGGGTTTCGCGCGCATCAAGAACAGCGACGACCTGCTTCGCGCCATCGACACGCCCGCGCTGGAATACGCCGCCGCGATCTCCGAAGACCAACGGCATCTGTTCTTCACGCGCCTCGACGCGGAAGGCGCGCGCATCTATCAGACCCAACGCGCGTCGACCAAGGCCCCCTTCGACGCCCCGCGCCTCGTTGACGCCATCACCGGCTTCGTCGAAGCCCCGACGTTATCGGCCGACGAAAGCCTGTTGTTCTTCCATCGCCGAGATGCCGATGGGTTTCAAATCTATGGCGCGCGGCGGGCGAAGGTGTTGCCGGCACGTGACTAACGCTTGTGGCTGAAGGCGTCGAAGGCGATCGGTAGTGCTAGTCGTCGCCGACCCTTTCGCCGACTTGAATTGCAAGAATCCCGATGCGCGCGGTCCTTCGCGGAGTTGCGAACTGCAAAGTGTCGGAAAGCCAAAAACGACTTTGGATGGGCAAGATTTCAGGAATATGCTGTGGCCTGACATCGGCGAACAGGGGAAAGGTCATGCGCGCATTACGAGTCGTGTTGCTGGTCATCGCGGCCCTGATTCCGGGATTTGCAAGTGCCAGTCTCGAAGGAGCCTATTGGGATCCTTCGCAGAATGGTGAAGGGTGGACCTTCGAATCGCAGAAGGACATCATCGCGGGCACTTGGTACATGTACGAGCCGGACGGTCGATCGTCGTTTCGCGTGTTCTCCGGCAGCATCGTGGCTTCGCCGCAAGGGGTTTTCACGATCAATGCCACCATGTATCAAGCGGTCAGTCGCGGAAATAACCAACTGGTCGGAAATCTCTCCGGCACGTTCTCCGTGATTAATGGGCAGATCCGTGGCACCGTGAATGCTGCCGGCGTGGTTCGCCATTTGGAACAGTTCACCTATGCCTTCGCCGAGCCCCTGGACTTCTTCCACGGCATTTGGGCCATCAGCTTGCTCGGGATCAATGTGGGCGACGCAATCGCAATCCAGTTTTCCCCCAATGTGGTTCCCGTCAACGGCATTCGCACCAAACAGTTCGTGACTGCTCAAGGTGCCCCCGGTGCGATCGGCTTCGACGCGAGCACGGGCGGATACTACGGCTTGGTGAATCTAGGCGGAGGTCAATACTACTGTTTCAGTGGGACCAGTTCCGACGATGCGACGATTGGTAGCGGGTACTACGGAACATCTACTTGTGCCCCAACTTCGGCCGCCTTCTTCAATGTAGGCAAGTCGATCTTGAACACCGAAGGCGAACTCGCAGCGCAAGGCCAGCAAGTTCGAACCATTCTGGGGTTCCAGTTCACGCCGCCAACGGCTGCCAAGCGTGCGGAGGTCTCCACGCTGATATCGGAACTGATTCGCGCGAATACCATCCGAAGTCAGCTCAAGAAGCTGGACGCCTTAGCCTTTGCGAAGTAGCTTCGACCTCAACTTTCAGTCCCTATGGCTTCCATGCAAAGGAGAGATTGGCGAGCGATCCCCGATCTCTCCGAACATCGAATTCAAGCGCTTTGAGCATCATGGACTCATGAATCCCATCACCCTGACCGCGCTTCGCGCCTTCCCGCAGCAATTGGAAGAACACTACGCCGCTTTCCCGCCCGAGTTCCGCCATTGGGCGCCGCCGTCGTGGGACGGCGTGCCAAGTGAGCCGCTCACGGCGATCGAGCAGGTGTGCCACGTTCGCGACATCGAGATCGATGGTTATCACGTGCGCTTTCGGCGAACGCTGTCGGAAGACTGTCCGACCTTGGCGTCGATCGACACGGAAGGCTTGGCCAGGGAACGCGCGTATGGCCAGTCGAATGCCGACCAGGCAATGGCGACCTTTCGTCAGGCGCGGCTGGAAACCTTGGCGTTGATCGAGAGCTTGTCGCCCGAACAGTTCGATCGCAGGGCCGTGTTCGAAGGTTACGGGCCGCTATCGCTGCGAAGCCTGGTGCATTACTTGTGCAGCCACGATCAGCAGCATCTGGCGGGGCTGCAGTGGTTGCTCGGCAAGGCGGAGGCTTCTCGCGTTTCACAGCGAGGGTGAGCTCGGGACGAAGCGGACTCGCGCAGGAATAGCGCTCTCCATCAGGCGAGCACTTCGAGCGGGACATCAAACGAACGGGGACTTGGTGCCGGAGGTGGGACTCGAACCCACACGATGTTGCCATCGGCGGATTTTGAGTCCGCTGCGTCTACCGATTCCGCCACTCCGGCAGGAGGGCGCGCGAGTATAAGGCAAAGGCCCCCGGGATGGGGAGGGGCGGGTCAGGCGTCCAGGCCGAGTTGGCGCAAGTCCTTCTCGTACCACTGGTCGCCGAGGGGGCGGAAGACCGAGCAGGAGGTCATCGGGCCCTTGTAGATGTGCACGGAGACGGCCACGCCGTCGTCGGCGGGGTTGCGGATGGTGTGGTACTCGTGCGGCGGGATCAGGCTGCCGGCGGAGCCGACGCCGGCCTGGATCGAGCCGACAGGGCGGAAGCGGAAGCGGGTGTCGTTGGATTCGACCAGGTCGTACTGGACGATCTCAAGCGCGCCGTGCCACACGCCTTCCACGCACCACATGCCGCTGTGATCGTGCAGCGAGGTGCCCTGGCCCGGGCCCCAGGTCATGGCGATGACGCTGTAGCCCAATTCCTGACTGTGGTAGAGCTCGCGACGGGCGTAGTGCTCGGGGCAGGCCTGGTAGATGCACTCGGGCAGTTGCACCGACTGCTCGCGGATCATGCGGCACAGCGTGTTGCGCAGGGCATCGGTGATGGCTTCGGTGGAGCCGGCGCGCACGGCATCGTCGATGCAGTGCACAAACTTGTCGGAGCCGGGGAATTCGCGCGCGAGCATGCGCGAACTTTACAGGCTCGCCATGAACTTCGCCACGATCGGGCAGAAACGGCGGAAGTCGACCAGGAAGGCATCGTGGCCCTGGATCGAGGGCAGGCCGTGGAATTCCACGCTGGCGCCGGCCATGCGCAGGCCTTCGGCGATCTGTTCCTGTTGATCGACCGGAAACAGAATGTCGGTGTCGACGCCGATCACGAGCGCGCGGCGCACGTTCATGCGCGTGTAGGCCTGCTCGACGGTCTCGCCGTAGTCGGCCAGGTCGAAGCGATCCATGGCGCGCGACAGGTACAGATAACTGTTGGGGTCGAAGCCGTGGATGAATTTCTGCGCGTGATTCTCGAGATAACCCTCGATCTGGAATTCGCGCGCGAAGGGTTCGCTGCCCGGGTGTTCGATGCGCGCGCGGCCGAAGCGTTGCTTCCACTCCAGCGCCGAACGATACGTCACCACGCCGAGCTTGCGCGCGATGCGCATGCCGTTGAGTGGCAAGGTGTCGGGCGTGTAGCGGCCGTTGTTCCAGTTCGGATCGAGGCGAATCGCCTCGCGCTGCAGGGAGCGAATGCCCACGGCGAAAGGCAGGGCCTGCGGCGTGGTCGAGATCAGCAACAGGTTTGGCGCGCACTCGGGGTGCATCAGCGCGAGCACTTGCGCGGTCATGCCGCCCATCGAGGGGCCAACGACGGCGCGCAACACGTCGATGCCCAGCGCGCGCACGACGTGATGGGCCGACTCGGCCACGTCCTCGAGCGTGAGATCGGGAAAATCGATGCGATACGGCTCGCCGGTCTTGGCATCGATCGATGCCGGGCCCGTCGACCCCTTGCAGCTGCCCAGCGAGTTGACGCAGATGACGAACCAGCGCGTGGTGTCGATGGCCTTGCCCGGGCCGACCATCTCTTCCCACCAGCCGGGCGAGGGATCGGCCTCGCTCGACGCGGCGTGCGCGCTCGGCGACAGGCCGGTGAGGATGAGCACGGCGTTGGCGCGCGCGGCATCGAGTTCGCCCCAGGTTTCGTAGGCGATGCGCGCGCCGTGCAACTCGCCGCCGCGATGCATGCGGAAGGGCGAGGGCAGGGGGTGATACTTCGTCGCGCTCATGCGGCACACCGTGACGGGGACGCGGCCTTATAGCCCATCCGCGCGCGGCAAGCCAATAGCGCGCCGCGCGGCGAAGTACACTGCACGGCATGTCACGAGGAAATTCTTCGCGCGTGGTGTCGTCGCAGACCGACGTGCACGAGCAACTCGACGCCGTGGTCACGCGCCATCTGCGCTCGACCTGGCGCGAACCCATCGCGCCCTACACGCACGCGGCCTTGGCCGCGCTGGAACCGATCCTGCGCGCGGGCGAGCCGCTGGTATTTGACTGGGGTTGTGGCACGGGGCATTCGACGACCTTGCTCGCCGCGCGCCACCCCGAGGCCGTGGTGATCGGCATCGACAAATCCGCCGCGCGCTTGGCCCGCGTGCTCGATCAGGCGCCCTTCGCGCGGCGCGATCGCTGCTGCTGGTTGCGCGCCGATGCCGAGCCCTTGTTGGCCCTGCTCGCGGCGATGGGCGTGCGCGCGTCGGCGCAGTATCTGCTGTTTCCCAATCCCTGGCCCAAACCGGGGCATCTGAGGCGGCGTTGGCATGCGCATCCCGTGTTTCCGGCGCTGCTGCGGCTCGGTGGCGCGGTGGAGTTGCGCTGCAACTGGGACATCTACGCGCGTGAATTCGCGCGCGCCCTGGCCGTGGCCGAGGTCGACGCGGACTGCGCGCTTCTGGCCGAGGAGGAACCGGCGCTGTCGCCGTTCGAGCTCAAGTACCGCGCCTCGGGCCACGTGCTGTGGCGCGTGCGCGCGAAGGTGTGATCGCGCCCGCGCCGCCGCGCGCGAAACCTGTCTAGAATCCGCCCAGATCGATCGGGGGTGGATCATGTTTGGACTTCTGATGCGAAGCTTGATCGCGCTGGCACTTCTCTTCGGCGCCGGCGTGCCGGCAGCACTCGCCGTGACCTTGCCAGTGTCGACGCCGACGGGCCTGCAGAACGCGATCGCCATCGCCAATCCCGGCGACGAAATCGTGCTCGCCAATGGCACGTATGCGATCACCGGCAATCTCAGCATCACGCGCGCCGGCACGATCGCGCAGCCGATTGTCGTGCGCGCGGCCACGCCGCGTGGCGCCTTGATCCAGTTCAACGCGCTGGAAGGCTTCAGGGTGTCGGTGTCGGACTGGCGCTTCGAAGGGCTGGTCATCGAGGGCGTGTGCGCGCTCGACGATGATTGCGAGCATGCCTTCCATTTGCTCTCGGGCGCCGACCGCACGGTGCTGCGCGACAATTGGGTGCGCGACTTCAACGCTCAGGTCAAGGGCAATGGCGAGCCGCTGGGCACGGGCGGCGCCTACATCTTCGCCGACGATGTGTTGATCGAGGGCAATCGCCTCTACGACACGCGCCCGCGCGATACCGGCAATCCGGTGACCAAGCTCGACATCGTCGGCGGCCGGCGCTGGATCGTGCGTGGCAATTTCATCTACGACTACGAGAAGCTCGGCGGCGACACGATCAGCTACGCGGCCTTTCTCAAGGGCAATTCACGCGACGGTTTGTTCGAGCGCAACTGGGTCATGTGCACGCGCAATTTCAGCGGCGGCGTGCGGCTGGGTCTGTCGCTGGGCGGCGGCGGCACGGGCGCGCAGTTCTGCGAGGATGGCACCTGCGCCACCGAGCATCAGAACGGCCGCCTGCGCAACAACCTGATCGCCAACTGCGACGACGTGGGCATCTATCTCAATCGCGCGCAGAACACCTTGATCGATCACAACACGCTGTACAACACGTCGGGCATCGACGTGCGCTTCGCCACCAGCACCGCGACGCTGCGCAACAACGCCATCACTGGCGCGATTCGCAATCGCGACGGTGGCACCAGCACGCAGTCGGGCAATCTCGTCAGCGTGCCGCTGGCAACGATGCAAGGTTGGTTCGTCAATCCCGCGCAGGGCGATTTTCGCGCGCTCAATGTCGCGACCCTGGTCAACCTCGGCGTAGGCGGCACGGGCGTCGTCGATGACTGGTGCGGAGACGATCGCGATGACGGCGTCAACGACATCGGCGCACTCGAATACGACGGCGAGAACGACTGCGACACGCGCCTCGACGCGCCTTCGGGCGTGGTCTTCGCCAACGGTTTCGAGTAAGCCCAGACGGGCCTGACGCCGCGCGTGCCTTGGCCTATGATCGAAGGCCACGCGCGCGATCGTCGCGTCGCGAACCCGCGATGACAAAGGGCACGGCATGAAGGCTTCGGCAAGTCGGCGTTTCCTCGGCGCGACGTTCACCTCGTTGACGATGCTGGTGGCGGTCGCGGCCCACGCGGACGAGCCGCTGGCGCCGGAAACGCATCTGCGCGATCTGGTGCAACTGACCCAGGACGGCGAGAACGCGGAGGCCTATTGGAGTTTCGACGGCACGCGCGTGTCGCTGCAACGGCGTGGCGAAGGCGAGGCCTGCGATCGCATCTACACGATGCGTTTGTTCGATCAGGGCCAGCGAGTATCGAAGCCACGCCTGACGCCGATCTCAAGCGGCGAAGGCGCGACCACGTGCTCGCACTTTCTCGCCGGTGATCAGGACATCCTGTTCGCCTCGACCCATCTCGGCGGCAAGACTTGCCCACCCAAGCCCGACATGAGTCAGGGCTATGTCTGGGCTTTGTACGACAGCTACGACATCTTTCGCCGGCCTGTGAAAGGCGGCCCCTTGCAGCGACTGACCGAAACGCCCGGCTACGACGCCGAGGGCACGGTCTGCGGCAAGGACGGCTCGATCGTGTTCACCAGCGTGCGCGACGGCGATATCGAGCTCTATCGCATGGACGCCGATGGTGGCAACGTGAAGCGCTTGACGAACTCGCCCGGTTACGACGGCGGCGCGTTCTTCAGCGCCGATTGCTCGCGCATCGTGTGGCGCGCGTCGCGGCCGCGGCCAGGCAAGGAACTCGACGAGTTCCGCGCGCTGCTGGCCAAGGGTCTGGTGCGGCCGTCGAAGCTCGAGTTGTTCGTGGCCAATGCCGATGGCTCGGACGCGCGGCAGATCACCTATCTCGATGCGGCGTCGTTCGCGCCGTTCTTCTTTCCGAATGGGCGACGCGTGATTTTCTCGAGCAACTACGGCTCGAACGGTCGCGAGTTCGATCTGTGGGCCGTGAACATCGACGGCACGAATCTCGAACGCATCACGTCGTCGCCGGGCTTCGATGGTTTTCCGATGTTCTCGCCCGATGGTCGGCATCTGATCTTCGCGTCCAATCGCGCGACCACGCCGGGACGCACGGATACGAATCTGTTCCTGGCGCGCTGGGACGATCATCCGCCGAAGCCGGGCGAAGGCGCGGCCGAACGGATCCTCGGCGACGCGACGTGGCTCGCCGATCCCGCGCGCGAAGGGCGCGGCGTGGGCACCGCCGGATTGGCGGAAGCCGGCGCGTGGATCGAGGCGCGCATGAAGACGCTGGGGCTCGAACCGGTGGGCGAGAACGGCGGCTATCGCCAGACCTTTCCCGTCGTCACCGCCGTCGATCGCGGCGACACCGCGCTCACGATCGATGGCGAGATGGTCGATGCGAAGGACTTCACGCCTGTTGCGTGGAGTGGCAACGGTCGCCTGCGGGGTCGCGCGGTGCTCGCGGGTTGGGCGATGCAAGACGCGGACTTGGGACTCGACGATTTCAAGGGCGTGTCGGTGCGCAACAAGATCGTCATCGCGCGTCGCTTCGTGCCCGAGCATCCCAAGCTCGACACGCCCGAGGCGCAACGTCGCGCGGGCGATCTGCGGCGCAAGGCTTTCAACGCGCGCGCCGCTGGCGCGAAGGCGCTGATCGTCGTCGACTGGCCGCGCGTTGAACGCGCCGAGGACATGCCGCCCGAAGCCGCGCTGCCGTCGATGACGCCCGAAGGTTCGCTCGATGCCAGCTTGCCCGTGCTTGTGGTCAAGCGCGCGGCGTTGGCGAAAGTGTGGGCCGCGCTCGAGCAAGGCGACGCGGTGTCGGTGCGCATGGACGTGGCCACCGTGGCCACGCGCGAAAATGCCTTCGATGTGATCGGCCGCATTCGCGGCGGGCGCGCGCCGAGTCAGGGCACGCTCGTGGTCGGCGCGCACTACGATCATTTGGGCTATGGCGGCGTGCATTCGCTCACGCCCGATCGGCACGAGCCGCACGTCGGTGCCGATGACAATGCCTCGGGCACGGCGACCGTGCTCGAGATCGCGCGGCAATTGCAGGCGCATCGCGCGGAGTTGCCGTACGACGTGGTGATCGCCGCGTTCTCGGGCGAGGAGTCCGGCGTGCTCGGCTCCGATGCCTTGATCCGCGCCAAGCCCGCGTGGTTGGCGTCGGCCAAGGCGATGATCAATTTCGACATGGTCGGTCGGCTGCGCGACAACCAGCTCTCGACGCTCGGCACCGACAGCGCGCCCGAGTGGGTGGCCCTGGTCGATGCCGCGTGCGAACGCGCGCGCGTGCAGTGCAAGACCGGCGGCGATGGTTACGGGCCTTCTGATCACATGCCGTTCTATACGGCGGGTTTGCCGGTGGTGTTCTTTTTCACCGGCGCGCACGCGGACTATCACAAGGTCAGCGATACGGCCGATAAGTTGAATGGCATCGGCATGGCGCGCGTGGCCGATATCGCGGTCGATCTGATCGCGCGGCTCGATGGCGTGAAGCTGAGTTATGCCAAGCTGCCAGCGCCCGCGGGCCGCGGCGACGCGCGCAGTTTCAACGCCTCGCTCGGCACGGTGCCGAACTACGCGGGACCGCCGGCGGGCATCAAGGGCGTCTTGCTCGATGATGTGCGCGTCGGCGGTGGCGCGGCGCAGGCGGGCATGCGGCGCGGCGACATCATCGTCAAGCTCGGCAAGTACGAAGTGACCTCGGTCGAGGACCTGATGTTCGTGCTGATGCAGGCCAAGCCCGGCGAGACCGTGACCGCCGTGGTGTTGCGCGACGGTCAGCGCGTCGAATTGCCCACGACGTTCCAGGAAGGCCGGCGCCACTGAGCGCGCCGGCGTCGCCGCCGATCAGGGCACGACTTCGTTGATGATCAGATCAATCGGCGCGGTCGTGGTGGTGACGCCGAGCGGCGCCGACAGCACCTGCAAGTCACCGGGCTGCGCGGCGGCATTGCCGCTCTTGGAAATGCGCGCGCCGACGATCACTTGCTCGACGCTCGACAGCTTCATCGCTGGCGTCATGCCCATCGAATCGTCGAGCACCACGGTCATCGGCAGGCTCGCCGCGCTCAGGCGTTGAATGGCCAGTGGCATGCGCGGGCCGGTCGGTGCGCGCGCGAAGACGAAGAGCACATCCTGCGGCGAGACCTTGGCCTTGAGCTCGGGCGCGATGTCGACGCGCACGGTGAGCGAAGGACCAGTCGCGTTCGCCGTCGCGGGTGTGCTCGGTGCTGGCGGAGCGTTCGCGGCCACTGGCGCATCGGCCAACGGCGGCAAGCCCGCGCGCGAACGCGCTTCGGCGATCTGATTGCGAATGGTCGTGGCGATCTCGGCGTCGGGCGGCAGTTGCGCGAGCAGACGCTGCCAGCGTTCGGCGGCGGCCGCGTAGTTGCCGGCCTGCGAGTCGGCGATGCCCTTGAGCCAGCTCGCGCGTTGATGCTCGGGATCGCGCGCGAGCACGTCGTCGATCAGTCGCAGCGATTCGCCTTCGATGGTGCGATCGGCGCCAGCGAGCGCGAGTGATTCGGCGTACTCGGCCTGCATGTCGAGATTGTCGGGCATCAGGTCGAAGGCTTTCTTCAGCGCGTCGCGCGCTTGCGGAAAGCGCTGCGTGGCGCCATAGGCGCGGCCGAGCAAGGCCCAACCTTCGGGATCGTCGGGTTGTTCCTGCAAGCGCTGCGCGAGATCGGTGATGGCCTTTTCCATGTCCGGCGCGCGCGTGTCGTCGCCGTTAGCCGAGCGCGCGAGATTCGCGGGATCGAGCGCGCGCGGTTCGCCAATCTGAAAGTACAGCGTGAACGCGAGCGCCGGGATCACGGCCGCGAGCGTCAATGCCATCGGCAGCGAAGTCGGCGGCGGCGCGACCTTGTTGGCGACCAGACCGAGTTCCTCGCGCTTGCGCGCGTGTTCCTCGGTGCTGAGCACGCCGGCATCGCGCGCGGCGTCGAGCGCGGCGAGCTTGCGCGCGGTGTCGGCGTCGAGCGCATGCGCGCCGCCGCGAATCAAGGGGCGCACCACCACGACGAGGGCGGCGAGCGTGAACAGGGCGGCGAGCGTCCAAAAAGCCATGCGTTTCCCGTGGGCCTCAGCCCGGCAGATCTTCCACGCCCTGCGCATCGGCGGGCAGTTGCCGCGCGCGGCGGCGCGCGATGCGAATCACCACGATCACCGCGCCCAAGGCAAGCACGGCGGGGCCGAACCACAGCACCCAGGTCAGCGGCTTGACCGGCGGCCGGTACAGCACGAAGTCGCCGTAGCGCGCGACCAGGAATTGCTTGATCTCGTCATCGCTCTTGCCCGAGCGCATCAGCTCGAACACTTCCGCGCGCAGATCGCGCGCGAGCGAGGCATCGGAATCGGCGAGGTTCTGGTTCTGACAGACCAGGCAACGCAGTTCCTCGGACAGCTGCTTGAAGCGCGCTTCCTCCGCGCCATCGGCGAAGGGCAGGGGATCAATCGCCCAAACGCCAACGCTAAACAACGCGCCAAGCAGGAGCACGCACCATCGCGATCGCATCATCACGGGCCTCGCAGTCGCGCCGCCAAGGGTTCGATCTCGTCGCGGATCACTTCCGGCGTGATTGGGCCGACGTGTTTCCAGCGGATCGTGCCTTGGCCATCGATGAGAAAGGTTTCCGGCGCGCCGTACACGCCGAAGTCGATGCCGACGCGGCCTTGCACATCGAGCGCGATCGCGGCGTAAGGGTCGCCGAAGCGACGCAGCCAGCGCTTGGCGTCTTCCGGATCGTCCTTCCAGTTGAGGCCGATCAGGGGCAGCGATTGCAGGCGCGCGTACTGCATCAGCACGGGATGTTCCTGCTGACAGGCAACGCACCAGCTGCCCCAGACATTGAGCAGATACGGCTTGCCGAGTAGACCCGCGCGGCTGACGGTCTGCGTGGTGTCGCGCAGTTCCGGCAGCGTGAATTCCGGCGCCGGCTTGTCGATCAAGGGCGAGGGCACGTATCGCGGATCGTTGTGCAAGCCGAAGTACAGCAACACGCCCAGGCCCGCGAAGATCAGCAAGGGCAGCGCGAAACGCAGGGACTTCATGCGCGCGCCACCTCGGCATCGACCGTGGCCGTCGCGGGCGCGCGTGCCTGACGATAGCGACGATCGGCCGCGGCCACGAAGCCGCCGACCATCATCAACAGACCACCGAGCCAGATCCAACGCACATAAGGCTTGAGATACGCGCGCACGGCCCAGGCGCCGTCATCGCCCAGCGGTTCGCCGAGCGCGACATAGACATCGCGCGTGAAGCCAGGATTGAGCGCGGCCTCGGTCATCACCTGACCGCCCGAACCGTAAAGACGCTTGGCCGGATACAGGTGAGCGACTTCGCGGCCGTCGCGCTCGAGCGCGAACTCGCCCTTGTCGGCGACGTAGTTCGGGCCTTCGTAATGATCGAGCTTGACGAAGCGCAGCGTGTAATCGCGCAGCGCCACGCTGTCCCCGGGCTTGAGGCGCACGTCTTTTTCGAGACTCGCGACGTCGGTGACCATCGCGCCCAGCGCGAACACCGCCACGCCGAGATGCGCCAGGCACATGCCCGAGATCTCGCCATAGCCCAGCGCGCGACGGCGCACGGGATCGCGCCACAAACTCCACGCATAAGCCAGCGTGCCGATGCCGACCCAAGCCAAGCCGAGCGCGCCGCCAGTGATCTTCAAGCGCGCGACCCAATCCTGGCGGTCAAACAAAGGCAGGAACAACAGCACCAGCGCCAACGCGCTCACGATTGCCGCCGGACGCAGCACGCGCCACAAGCGCGGAAACTCATCGCGTCGCCACTTGCTGAAAGGACCCAGCGGCAACAACACCACGAGTGGCGCCATCAACAACAAGAACAACAATCCAAAGTAGGGCGGACCCACCGAAATCTTGCCGATGCCCGTCGCGTCCGCGATCAGCGGGAACAAGGTACCGAGCAGCACCATCGCCGCCGCCGCGCACAGCAGCGCGTTATTGAGCAGCAACAAACTCTCGCGCGACATATCGGCGAAGTCCTCGCCACCACCCGCGAGCCGCGGCGCGCGCACCGCGTACAAGGTCAACGCGCCGCCCGCGATCACGCCCAGGAAGATCAGCACGAACAGGCCGCGCTCGGGATCGGCCGCGAAGGCATGCACCGACGTCAGCACGCCCGAACGCACGAGGAAGGTGCCGAGCAACGACAACGAAAACGCGAAGATCGCCAGCAGCAAGGTCCAACCGCGAAAACTGCCGCGCTTGTCGGTGACCGCTTGCGAGTGAATCAGCGCCGTGCCCACGAGCCAGGGCATGAACGAGGCATTCTCGACCGGATCCCAGAACCACCAGCCACCCCAGCCGAGTTCGTAGTACGCCCACCAACTGCCGAGCGTGATGCCCAGCGTCAGAAACGCCCAAGCGACCTTGGTCCACGGTCGCGACCAACGCACCCAGCGCGTGTCGACTTGTCCTTCGAGCAAGGCCGCCACCGCAAACGCGAAGGCCACGGCGAAACCGACATAGCCCATGTACAGCATCGGCGGATGCACGATCAGGCCGGGATCCTGCAGCAGCGGATTGAGATCGCGACCATCGGCCAGCGCCGGCAGATGACGCAGGAACGGCGAGGACGTGAACAGTAGAAACGACAGAAAGCCCACGCTGACCAAACCCAACACCGCCAGCACGCGCGCGACGAAGGCCTGCGGCAACGTGCCGGAGAAGATCGCCACCGCGATTGTCCAGATGTTGAGGATCAGGGCCCACAGCAACAACGATCCCTCGTGCGCGCCCCACACCGCCGAGAAGCGGTAGTACCAGGGCAGTTTCAGATTGGAGTTCTGCGCGACGTAGGCGACCGAGAAATCCTGCGTGATGAACGCATGCGTGAGCAGGCCGAAGGCCACGGCCACGAACACGAACTGTCCGGCGGCAGCTGGACGCGCCAGCGCCATCCAGCGCGTATTGCCGCGATGCGCGCCGATCATCGGCAGCGAGGCCTGCACGAGGGCCAGGATCAGGGCAAGAATCAGCGCGAATTGGCCGAGTTCGGGAATCATGGCGCGGGGCGCTCCTCAGCTTTGCGGTTTTTCCGAAGGCGCCGCGGCCGACTTGGCCTTGGCGCGCGCGATCGCGTCGGCGACTTCCTTGGGCATGTAGTTCTCGTCGTGCTTGGCCAGCACTTCGCTGGCGACGAACACGCCGTCGTCGCGCAGCTCGCCAGTGGCGACCACGCTCTGACCTTCGCGGAACAGATCGGGAAGAATGCCTTCGTATTCGACCGCGGTCTTGTTGAAGCGGTCGGTCACTTCAAAGCGCACCTTGAGCGATTGCGGATCGCGCTGCGTGCTGCCTTCCTGCACCAGGCCGCCCAGACGGAAGCTGCGTTTTTGCGGGGCCTTGCCGTCGAGCACGTCGCTGGGGCTGACGAAGTGCTGCACGTTCTGACTCAGTGCCGCGAGCGTGAGCGTCACGGCGATCGAGACGCCGGCGACGATGGCCAGCACCAGCCACAGACGGCGGCGACGCGTGGGATTCATGACTGCGATTCCTTCTGGCGCTGGCGCGCCAGGCGCCCGCGCAGCTTGCGCATCAGTTCACGGCGCGCGAATACCGGCACCAGCAGATCGACCACCAGGCCAACGGCGAAGACGACATAGGCCGCGATCACATAGTTCATCGCGTTCATGCCGCGTCTCCGTGCTTGCCCAGCACCAGGTCGCGCACCCATTCCTTGCCCGATTCCAACTCCAGCACGGCCACGCGCGTGCGCGTGAGCAAGGCGGCGACGAAATAAAACTTGCTCGCCAGCGCCACCAGCAGCAGCGGCACCAGCATCGAGCGATCGATGGTGTTCTTGCCCGAGAACATGCTGATCGAGGAACTCTGGTGCAAGGTGTTCCACCACTCCACCGAGTAATGCACGATCGGCAGATTGACCACGCCGATGATCGCCAGCAGGCTCGCGGCGCGCGCGGCCTTGCGCGTGTCCTCGATCGCTTGATTAAGACCAATCACGCCGAAGTACAAAAACAGCAGCACCAGCTCGCTGGTCAGGCGCGCGTCCCACACCCAATACGTGCCCCAGGCCGGGCGTCCCCACAGCGCGCCGGTGGCGAGCGTCACCGCGGTGAACATCGCGCCGATCGGCGCGCAGGCCATGGCCAATTGCTCGGAGAGTTTGATGCGCCAGATCAGCGCGATCGCGCCATTGAGCGCCATCACGCCGTACACGAACAAACTCATCCACGCATAGGGCACGTGGATGTACATGATGCGCACGCTCTCGCCTTGCAAATAATCTGGCGGCGCGTGAAACAGCCCGATGCCCAGACCCGCGACGCCGAACAGCGCGGCGAGCGCGTAACACCACGGCGCCCAGCGACCCGCGAAAGCGTGGAAGGTGGGCGGCGAGCCGAGCTTGTGGAACCACAGGGTGAGCGCATTCATGCCATCGAATCTCGAAGCTCGCCGCGCGCGGCGATCAATACGTGCCCAGTCGCAAGGCGGCGGCGCAGACCGGCGGCGCCAGGGGCGCGGCCAGCGCCAGGCCGGCGCCGAGGAACAGCAAGGGCACTTGTGCCGTGCCCCCCGTCTGCACCGCTTCCACCGCGCCCGCGCCGAAGATCAGCACGGGCACCATCAGGGGCAGCACCAGCAGGGCCAGCAGAATACCAGAGCGCCGCATGCCGACCGTGAGGGCCGCGACCGTGGCGCCGATCATCGACATCAGCGGCGTGCCCAGCGCCATCGCGGCGAACAAGGGCGCGATCGCGAGATCGGGCAAACCGAGCATCTTCGCCAGCACCGGCGCCGCGAGCGTCAACGGCAGGCCGGTGCCGAGCCAGTGCGCGAGAATCTTGGCCGCCGCGATCAAGGTCAGCGAATGGCCCGAAGCGACGAGTTGATCGAGGCTGCCGTCCTCGGCATCGCCGCGAAACAGCAGATCCAGCGACAACAGATTGGCCAGCAGCACCGTGACCCACACCGTGCCGCCGGCGATGCGCGCGAGTTTCTGCGCCTCGGGTCCGAGCGCGAGCGGAAACAAGGTGGTCACCATTAGCGCGAACAGCAGCGGGTTCAACGCTTCGCCGCGGCGACGCCACAGCATCAGCAGATCGCGACGCAACACGCCGAAGAACACGGGCAGACCGGAACTCATGCGCGCGCTCCATCGAGCCGCAGCGTGGCCAGGCGAGAAAGGTTGGGCGCGATCAGGCCATGACTGGTGAGAATCACCGCGCCACCGCGCAGGCAATGCGTTTCGAGCATGCGATCGACGATCAACTGACCGTCGCGATCGAGATTGGCATAGGGCTCGTCGAGCAGCCACACGGGCGCGGGATTGATCAGCAGCGCCGCCAGCGCCACGCGCTTGCGCTGACCGGCCGAGAGCGCGCGCACGGGCACGTCCTCGTAACCTTCCAGGCCCACGCTCTTGAGCGCGGTCGCGGGGCTGATGCCGCCGCGCGTGCCGTCGACGCGCAGGCGAAAGCGCAGGTTTTCGAGCGCGCTGAGATCGATCTTCAAGCCCAGGTGATGGCCGAGCAGCGCGAAGCAGCCTGGCGGTCGCGGCCAGGTCAGGGGCGCGCCTTGCCACTGCAGATCGCCCTCGGTGGGCTCGATAAGACCGGCGATGACGCGGATCAGACTGGTCTTGCCCGCGCCATTGCCGCCCTCGATGGCCAGGGCCTGGCCGGCTTCGAGCCGGAACGACAACGGGCCGAACACGGGCTCTTCCTCGCGCGCGAAGGACAGAGCGCTGACCTGGAACAAGGGCGCTGATGCGAAGACTTCTGCGGTATTCATGGGGCGGGACAATGGATCGGGCGCCATGCTAGTGGTCGCCCGCGGGACTGTCCATGACGCGGGTCAATCGTCCTCGCCTTCGGCGCCGGCCTCGTCGTCGTAGTAGCGCAGGCGCGGCGCGTCGTCGGCGGCACCGGCAAGCACCGCGTACTGGCCGAAGCGGCGGGCGAGGGCGTCGATGTATTCGGGGCTGGTGTCGAGCACTAGGAAACCGGGTTCGTGCCATTCGCCGTCGGCATCGCTCGACCCGGCCGGCCACGTGGCCAGGCCGTCGCGCGCGAGCTGGGCACGCAGTTCGTCGTGGGCGCGCGCATTATCGGCCGCCGACATCGGGCGCGAGCCCGGATTGAACGCGGTGATCCGCGCGCACCAGCCGCGCAGGCCAGGAATGGTCGCCGGCCACGGCGTCAGCGGCACGATCCGCAGGCGCCGACCGTCGATGTCCACCCAATACTGCGCCGCCGCATAAACGGCGCGCCGCGTGCTATGCGAAGTTCTATACATTCCTGGCCTCCGCCCCTGGCACACTGACGACCCGACCGGGGCAGCCGTACCGATTCCAGGAGTGAGATTGCCATGAAACCGCTGGCCTTGACCGCCGCCCTGATGCTGGCATTGAGCACGACGGGCCTCGCGCGCGACGCGCAGCCCGACCCGCGCCTCAAGGCCAATGGCCGCGCGACGTATATCGTCAGCTTCGCCGAGCAACCCCTGGCCAGCTACACAGCCTCGCCCGCGATCACGGCGAAGTCCGGCAAGCGTCTGGAAGCCACGGCCACTGCCGTGACTGGCGCGCGTCGATTGGACACCAAGGCCCGCGCGAGCGTGGCCTATCTCGAGCATCTCGACGCGCGCAAAAACGAATGGCTGACCACGGCCGCGAACGCGCTGGGTCATTCGCTCGATGTGCGCGCGCGCTACGGCGTGGTCGCCAACGGCATGGCGGTGGCATTGACGCCGGCCGAGGCCGAGATCGTCGGCCAACTGCCTGGCGTCACCGCGGTCGCACCCGATCGCGTGTTTCGGCCGCTCACCGACGCCGGCCCGCGCTGGATCGGCGCGGATCAAGCCTGGGCCGGCACCATCGCCGGCAGCACCGTGCGCACGCGTGGCGAAGGCGTGGTGGTGGGCGTGCTCGATGGCGGCGTCAATTGGGGACACCCGTCGTTCGCCGACGTCGCGGGCGATGGCTTCAATCACAGCAATCCGCGCGGTCGCGTCTACGGCCTGTGCGAGACCGCGCCCACGCGCTGCAACGACAAGTTGATCGGCATCTGGGACATGACCGACGAAGGCACGCGCGACGGTTCCGATACCGATGGCCACGGCACGCACGTCGCCAGCACGGCGGTGGGCAATGTCGTCAACGGCAATGTCACCGCTGGCGGCGTGTCCGTGCCCTTGACCATCAGTGGCGTGGCGCCGCGCGCGAACTTGATCACGTACAAAGTGTGTCGTCGGCCCGCCGACAACCCCGAGGGCACGGCCACGTGCAGCGCCGCCGACATGATCGAAGGCATCGAACAAGCGGTGCGCGACAATGTCGACGTGCTCAATGCCTCGCTCGGCGGCGACCCCTACGACCCGTGGCAGAGCGTGCGCGCCAACAGCGTTGATCCGCACGTGGCTTGGCTCAACGCGCGCGCGGCGGGTCTGGTGACGGTGCTCGCGGCGGGCAATGATGGCCCGCGTCCGGGCACGGTTGGCAGCGTGGCCAATGCGCCGTGGGTCATCGCCACGGCGAACGCCACGCACGATCGCTTGTTCGGCACCACGCTCGCGCAAGTCACGGGCACGGGCATCGCGCAGCCGCAGAGTTTCGCGGGCGGTGGCAGCACGGGCGGTTTGTCGAGCCGACGCATCGTTGATGCGCGCGACTTCGGCAATGCGCTGTGCGGCACGGGCACGAGTCAGGGCACCGAGCCCACGGGCGCATCGAATCCCTTTCCCGCCGGCACCTTCAACGGCGAGATCGTGATCTGCACGCGCGGCATCTACGCGCGCGTCGAGAAAAGTTTCAACGTGCGCGCCGGTGGCGCGGGCGGCATGATTCTGGTCAACACGCCGGCCGAGGCCGAAAGCATCGTCAGCGACGCGCACGTGATTCCCACCGTGCATCTGGGCTATGTCGCGGGCCAGCGCCTGGTGACCTTGGTGGCCAATGCGCGCGCCGCAGGCGGCGCGATCCAGGGCGAGATCATCGGCACCACGCGCGTGGTCGATGCAAGTCGCGCCGATGTGCTCAGCGCCTCGAGCGGACGTGGTCCAGTTTCGCCCGCTGGTGGTTGGCTCAAGCCCAACATCGCCGGGCCGGGCACGGACATTCTCGCGGCGGGGCAGACCGGCAACACGCTGGCGTTTCTGTCGGGCACGTCGATGGCCTCGCCGCATGTGGCGGGCGCGGCGGCATTGATCGCTGCGGCGTTTCCCACGTGGAGCAATGCGCAGATCGAATCGGCCCTGCTCACCACGGGCACCAGCACCGTGCGCACCGAAGACGGTCAGACGCCGGCCAATCCGCATCAAACCGGCGGCGGTCGCGTCAGCGTGCCTGATGCCTTGCGCGCGAGTTTGTACTTCAACGTGACGCGCGCCGAGTTCGTGGGCGCCGATCCGCAGCGCGGCGGCAATCCGCGCGCGTTGAACATGCCATATCTCGTCGACCACGCTTGCCTCGAGCGTTGCTCGTGGCAACGCACGGTCACGGCCAGTGTCGCGGGCACGTGGCGCTTCGAGTGGCGCGGCGCGGTGGCGCCTTACGCCACGGTCACGCCGTCGCAGTTCACGCTGGCGGCAGGGCAATCGCAGAACTTCACGGTCAATGTCGATCTGACCACGGCGCCGTTCGCGGGCACCTGGGTCTATGGCGAGTTGGCGATGATCCCGGCCACGGGCGTCGAGCAGCGCTTGCCGGTCGCGGTGTTCGACGATCCGGGCGCGATTCCAAGCAATATCGAGATCACCGCGCAAAGCACCGGCGGCTCGCAGATCATCGACGTCACCGACGTGGTGAGCTTGCCCGACGCGATCTTCACCGCCGGTCCGCTGGTGCGGGGTGAGAGCTTCAACGGCGTGGTGCCGCGCGATCCTTCGGGCGAGCGCAACACGCCGTACACCAATCCCAGCAATGGCGGCGTGGTGCGCACGGTGCAAGTGATCGGCACCGGCACGCGGCGCCAGTTCGCCATCGTCGCGCGCACGAGTTCCAGCGAAGCCACCGACGTCGATCTCTTCGTCGGCCTCGATGCCGATGGCGACGGCGCGCCCGACAGCAACGAGGAACTGTGCAGCAGCAGCGGCGCCAGCACCAACGAGACCTGCACCGTCGACGCGACGCTCGCCGAAGGTCAGTCGCAGACGTACTGGATCTACGCGCAAAACTTCGCGAGCCCCGCCGCGCAGGCCGCGATCGACCTGCAATACGGCGCCGTGCCCAAGCACGCCAGCGGCGATCCGCAGGTCAATCCGCTGGCGCCCTCGCTGTCGGCCAGCGGCGTCGGTCGCAATGCCGCGCGCGCGCCGTTCAAATTGCGCGTGGCGTGGTATCAGCCGGACATGCTGCCGAACGAGGTCTGGTACGGCTTCGTCGGCGTCGGCGCGTCGCGCAATCGTCCGGATCAACTCGGGCAGTCACTCGTGACCTTGAGGGCCAGCAACGCCATGACGCTGGCGCCAATCGCGCTCGACGCGCGCGACGACAGCGTGCATCTGCGCTTGAATCCGGGCGTGGCTCACGATCGCATCGTGGTCGATGTGCCCGCCAATGCCACGGCCATGACCGCGAGCACCAATGGCTCGGGCAATGTCGATCTGTACGTGGCGCGCGCCAGCGCGGAGACCTCGGGCCCGGGCTTCGACGCCGCGCCGCCGCGAGGTCAGGCGCAGGGCACGTCGATTCATGCCGGTTCGACCGAGACGGTTGATCTCAATGGCGCCGCATTGACGCCGGGACGTTGGTATCTGACGCCGGTGAATGCCGGCACGTCGGTCGCCGACATCACGCTGTCCGTGCGCACCACGATCGCGGGCAATGCGCCGGCGCTGCGCGACAACGGGTACTTCAATCCCGCGCGCTCGGGCCATGGCTTGTTCTTCAGCGATGTCGGCACGCAGTGGGCGACGATTTGGTACACCTATCTCGAGGACGGCACGTCGACGTGGTACATCGCGCAAGCGCCGTCGCCGACCGCAACCGAAAGCGTGTGGCGCTCGCCCTTGTATCGCTTCACCTGGAATGGCGCGCAGAATCTCGGCACGGTGGTCGGCCAAGCCTTGATCACGCGCACGGCCACGGATCAGTTCCACTGGACCTGGTTGCTCGACGGTCAATGGGGCAGCGAGCCCATGGTGCCGGTCGCGCCGATCGCGTGCACCAATGTCGGTGGCACGCCGACCAATTTCACTGGCGGCTGGTACGCGCCGGTGTTGCCGGGTTATGGCTTCAGCGTGCTGACCGTGGGCGAGTCGGAAACCGAAGTCGTGTATCTGTACGACGCGCAAGGCGTTGCGCGCTGGGCTTATGCGCAGGGACAAGCGGCCTCGACGGGATTGGCCTTGTCGCAGTTCAACGGCTTCTGCCCGCAGTGCGCGCGCGTCGAGCCGCAAGCGACCGCGGTCGGCGCGCTCACGCGCGCCTTCGCCACGCCGCGCGCGGGCACGGCTAATGTGCAGGTCAACTTTGTCACGCCGCTCGTGGGCGCGTGGTCGACCAATCAGGCGACTGAAAAACTCACGCGCGATTTGAGCTGTCAGTGAGTCTCACGGTGCCCGTCGCGCATCGCGACGGGCACTCACTCAGCGATCGGGCGGCAGCGGCGTCAGCGTTTGCGCGATGCGCGCGTCGGCGGCGGTGAGATCGATCTGATCGAGTCGCGTCGCGCCTTGCGCGAGTGCTTCGACGATGGCCCATTGCGCCGCGCCGCGCGCTTTCGCCACGGCATAGGGCGTGCGTCGGAAGCTGACCATGGAATAGCGAGGCACGAACACGCCCGGATGTCGCTCGGCGAGCGCGCGCTCGATCTGCTTCTTGAACAGAAAATCGGCGTCGTCGACCAGATCGCGCATTTCAATATAGTTCTCCACCGCCATGTCGGCGATGGCATCGGCATTGGGCTTGCGCGCGTGCTCGAAGGCGGCGAAGACATCGGCCATGTCGCCGTTCTCGGCGATCAGTTCGTCCAGCGCCACGCAATCCTCGAACGCGCAGTTCATGCCCTGACCGTGAAACGGCACGATGGCGTGCGCGGCATCGCCGATCAGCAGCGCGCGATCGCGCAAGTGCCAGCGCGCCAGGCGAAGCGTGCCGAGCGTGCCCGTGGGATGGGCGAAGAAGTCCGAGTACAAGTCCGGAATCAAGGGCACGGCATCGGCGAAGTCGCGCTCGAACAGCGCGCGCACGGCCTCGATCGAGGTCAGCTGATCGAAGCCCGGATCGCCGACCTGCGGCAGGAACAAGGTCACCGTGAACGTGCGCTCGGCATTGGGCAGCGCGATGCACATGTAGCCGCCGCGCGGCCAGATGTGCAGGGCGTTGGCCTCGATGCGATAGCTGTTTTCGGGACCGGGCGGAATCTCGAGTTCCTTGTAGCCGTGCCCCAGCGGTTCGAAGCGCTCGTCGAGTGGCATCACCGCCGCCATCGCCGCGCGCAGCGCCGAGCCCGCGCCATCGGCGCCGATCATCACCGGCGCGTCGATGGTACGAATCGCTTGCGTGTGTTCGTCCTGCACGCGCGCGCGGCCAGCGTCGAAGTCGACATCGACCAGACGCTGATCGAAATGCAAACGCGCGCCCGCGCGCTCGGCGGCATCGAGCAAGGTGAGATTGAGCCGACCGCGATGCACCGACCAGATCACTTCGGAATCATCGCGCCCATAGCGCAAGAAATGCGTGCCGCCATCGATGGCATGGACCACGCGTCCGCGCATCATCACGGCCTGGGCCAGGATCTCGCGTTCCAGTCCCGCGCGGCGCAAGCCTTCCATGCCGCGTTCGGCCAGCGCGAGGTTGATCGAGCGTCCACCGACATAACCGGCGCGGCGCGGATCGGCGCGGCGCTCGAACACGTCGACACGGTACCCGCGTCGCGCCAGAAACACCGCGAGCAGCGCGCCGGCCAGGCCCGCGCCGGCGATCACGATGTGGCGGCTCATGCGCGCGACGCCCATTGCGCGACCGTGGTGACAAAGCGCGCGGCGTCACCATAGGTGTTGTACAGCGGCGTCGGCGAGACGCGAATCACATCGGGCTCGCGCCAGTCGGTGACGATGCCGGCGGCGCTGAGGTGCTCGAACAACGCACGACCGGCCTCGCGCGCGCCCTTGACGCGCAGCGAGAGCTGACAGCCGCGGCGTTCGGGCTCATCCGGGGTGAGGATGTCGAGCGTATTACTCAGATGCCCCCGAATCTGCTGCGCCAACCATCCCGTCAACGCGACCGATTTGCGCCGCAAGCGCGCAAGTCCCGCGCGATGAAACACCGACAGCGACACCCGCAATGGCGCCAACGCCAGGATCGGCGGATTGGACAACTGCCAGCCTTCCGCGCCCGGCGTGGGCGAAAAGTGCGGGCCCATCTGAAAGCGCGTGCGCTGATCGTGACCCCACCAGCCGGCGAAGCGCGGCCGCGGCGTGCGCGCGTGACGCTCGTGCACGAAACAGCCCGCCACCGCGCCCGGGCCCGAGTTCAGGTACTTGTAACTGCACCACACGGCGAAGTCGGCGTGCGAATCGTGCAGGTCCACCGGCACATTGCCCACCGCGTGGGCCAGATCGAAACCCACGCAAGCGCCCTTGCGATGCGCCATTGGTGCGATGGCGCGCAGATCGAAGCGCTGCCCGGTGAGATATTGCACGCCCGGCAACAAGACCAAGGCCAGGCGATGACCATGTTCATCCAGCGCGCGCTCGATCGCGGCCATGCTCAGGGTGCCGTTGGCTTCGTCGGCGTCGAGCTCGATCAGCTCCACGTCCGGGTCGAAGCCGTGGAAACGAATCTGCGATTCGACCGCGTGCCGGTCGGAGGGAAAGGCGCGCCGTTCGATCAGGATCGCGGCGCGTTCACGGGTCGGGCGATAGAAACTGACCATCATCAGATGGAGATTGGCCGTGAGCGAGTTCATCGCCACCACTTCCTCGGGCAGGGCGCCGACCAGTTCGGCCAGATGCTCGCGCACGAAGGCGTGATAAGGCATCCACGGATGCGCGCCCTTGAAGTGCGCCTCGACGCCGTGCGTGGCCCAGGCATCGAGTTCGTCGATCACGGCCTGACGCGTGGCGCGCGGTTGCAAGCCGAGCGAGTTGCCGCAGAAATAGGCCTGATCGCGACCGTCGTCGTGCGTGGGGATGAGGAACTCCGCGCGCAGCGGCGCCAGTTCGTCGTCGCGATCGAGCGGGGCGGCGACGGCTTCGAGACTTGGCGCATTCATGCCGGAACGATTCCTCGGGAAGCGGTTGCGCTGACGCGCGGGACGGGCGCGACGCTACGCCAATCGCCGCATTCTGCCAAGCCCGCGCTGACAGCGATGCGGAGCGGCGCGCGCATTGCCTGGGACGGCGGCCGTGGATGGCCCAGCGCGGCAGGGACTGTCGCGCCGTCGCGCGCATCCACGTCGACTTGCCGATCGACCTGGGAGTGGTGAAGATGCGGCGCATGAAGTGGTCGTGGCCCTTGGGATGCGTTCTGAGTCTGGCGCTGGTAGCGCCGGCGCTGGCGGCGCCGCAAGTGGTGGAGATTCCGCCGCGGCGCGAATCCTCGCCCTTGATCGAGCGCGAACTGACGCTGGCGCGTTTCGGCGGCGTGCGCGGGCCCTTGGGCCAAGTCATTCTCGACGACGCCCTGGCGCCACGCGCCGAGTCCGCGCCCGCCGTGCAACGCCTCACGCCACCGACCACGGGCGAAGGCGGCGTCGCCGATCAGTTGGGCTCGTCGATGGCGTTCGATGGCACGCATCTGCTGGTCGGCGCGATGCAGGATCTGGTCACGCGCGACTCGAGTCTATTCGGCGAGCGCAGCGGCTCGGTGTTCTGCTATCGCGCGCAGGGCGGTGGCTTCGTCAAGGACGGCAAGCTGGTGCCGCCGGAATCGGCGCAACGCGCCTTGTTCGGGTTTTCGATCGCGCTCGACAATGGCCTGGCCGTAGTCGGCGCGCCGCGCGCGTGGTTGGGCGAGGTCGCCGATGTCGGTCTCGTGTATCTGTATTCGCGCGCCTCGGGGCAATGGCAGTTGCAGCAAATCCTGCAGGCGCCCGATGGCATTGGTGGCGATTTCTTCGGCTGGTCGGTGGCGGTCAAGGGCGATCGCTTGATCGTCGGCGCGCCGTTCAACGATCCCGGTGAGGTGCTCGACGCGGGCGCGGCCTATGTTTTCGCGCGCGGGCCGGACAATCTCTGGTACTTCAATCAGAAGCTCACCGAGGCCCAACGCCACGTGGGCGATCAACTCGGGTCGGCGGTGGCGGTGTCGGGCGAGGTCGCGCTGGTCGGCGTGCCCAATCGCATCGACGATGGCGGCACGCGCATCGCGGGACGCGTGCTGGTCTTTACGCGCACCTCGGCCTGGCTTTTGAACACGATCTGGCAGCCGAAGACCTTGTCCGATCGCGCGGGTTTCGGCACGACCTTGTTGTTGTCCGACACGCATGCCTTCGTTGGCGCGCCCGGCGATGGGCCGCCGGAGATGCCGGGGCGTGGCGCGGTGTACGCGTATCCGCGCCTCACCGGCACGCAATTCGACGCACCGACGATTCTGCAAGCGCCCGATGCCGCCGCGCGCGATGGCTTGGGCAATGCCTTGTCGTTCGATGGCGCGACCTTGCTGGTCGGCGCGCAAGGCCGCGAACGCATCATCGGCGCGGCCTATGCCTTCGCGCGCGAAGGCGCGGGCTTCGGCGCGGGCCGCTTGTTGCGCTACGCCGATGATGGGCTGCCGGCCAATCACGGCAGCAGTGTCGCGGTGCTGGGCAATCTCGCCTGGGTTGGCGCCAATCTCGACAACGTCGGCAATGATCGCGCGCAAGGCACCGTGCAGCGCTTCACGTTCGATGGCAACGCCTGGACGCGCATCGATCAGATCGATGAAGGCGAGGGCGCGGCGGAGGAATTGTTCGGCCTCACGCTCGATGTCGATGGCGACACGCTGGCCGTGGGCGCGCCCAACGATGATCCGACGCTGGTGCTCGAAGATGGCGGTTCGGTTTCGATGTTCGAGCGTCGCGACGGCGATTGGCAGCGCGTGGCCTATCTGACCGCGCCCGATGGCCTGGATCAGGACTTGTTCGGTATGGCCCTGGACCTGCGCAAGGATTGGCTTGCCGTGGGCACGCCGCGCGCGGTGATCAATGGCTCGCTCGATCGCGGCGCGGTGTATCTGTTCCGACGCGTGGCGGGGCAATGGACTTTCGCGCAGAAGCTCGTGCGCGTCGGCGGCGTGCGACTGGATCTGTTCGGCTTCGGCGTGGCCTTCGATGAAAACGCCACGCGTTTGATCGTGGGCGTGCCGGGCGCCGATCAAGGGGGCAGTGATGGCGGCGCGGCTGAGTTGTACGAACTGCGCAATGGCCAATGGCAGCCCACGCAGACCTTGTTCTCACCCAAACGTCTGGTGAATGGAGCCGCGGGCTTGCGCGTGGCGCTGTCGAGTCAGATCGCGGTGGTCGGTTCGCCCGATGCCGACTATGTGTGCGGCAATTGCGGCACGGTGTACGTGTTCGCCAATGGCGGTGGCAGCTATCAGTATTCGACGGGTTGGGATCCGCCGCAGGCGACGCGCTCGGTGGGCGAGTTCTTCGGCAATTCCCTGGCCGTGGATGGCCGCGCGCTCGTGATCGGCGCGCCCGGCGCGAGTGGCGAACGGTTTTACCTCGCGCACGGCGCGGCGTATTACTTGGCCGATGCCACCGACACGCGTTCGGAATTGCGTCGCTTCTTGCCCGATCAACCGGCCGATGATCTCAACTTCGGCGCGGGCGTGGCCTTGTTCGACGACGTGATGTTGATCGGCGCGCCGCGCGTCAATGGCGCGAGTGGACCGATGGAGGGGCGCGTGTATCGCTACGTCATCGATGGTCGCTCGATCGAACGCGAAGCCTTGTTGTCGCCGACGCCGGCCGAGGCCTATGCCTTTCTCGGTCGACTCGTGGCCTTCGACGGCTCGACCGTGGTCGCGGGCGCGCCGGGCCGGCGTTCGGACAATCCGCGCGAAGGCGCGGTGTACATCTATCCGGAAGCAAGCCCGCGCTTCCGCGACGATTTCGAATAAGCCCTAGACGCCGAAGCGCGCCGCCGGCAAGCCCAACCAATCGAGCGCGGTGCGATGGAACAAGCGCGCGCGCTCGTCCTCGGGCAAGGAAAGCGCATCGATGCCGCTGCCGGGCTTCTGCTCGCCGAGCGGGAAGGGATAGTCGGTGCCGAGCATCACGCGCTCGGCGCCGGCCGCGTCGAGCAGATAGCGCAGCGCGCGCGGATCGTGCACGCAGGAATCAAAGTACAAGCGCTGCAGGTATTCGCGCGGATTGCGCGGATTGTCGGTCGCCACGAGATCGGGTCGCATGTTGAAGCCATGCTCGATGCGCCCGATCGTGTACGGAAAACTGCCGCCGCCATGGGCCAGGCACACGCGCAATTCCGGCAGACGCTCGAGCACGCCGCCGAAGATCAAACTGCACGCCGCGCGACTTTGCTCCGCCGGCATGCCCACCAGCCACGGTAGCCAGTACTTCGGCATGGACTCGCCGCCCATCATGTCCCAGGGATGGACCAGGATCGCCGCGCCCAGATCGGCGGCGGCGCTGAAGAACTCGAACAACTCCGGCGCGTCGAGATTCCAGTCATTGATGTGCGAGCCGATCTGCACCGCCGGCAAGTTCAATTGCTCGACGCAGCGTTCGAGTTCCTCGATCGCCAATCGCGGCGATTGCAGCGGCACGGTGCCGATGCCCGCGTAGTGCTTGGGGCGTTCACGACAGATCGTGGCGATGTGATCGTTGAGGAACTGATGCAGCTCCAGCGCCTGATGCGGCTTGGCCCAGTAACTGAACATCACGGGCACGGTCGAGATCACCTGCACGTCCACGCCGTGCCCGGCGTATTCGGCCGTGCGCAATTCGGGGTCCCACGTGTTGGGCCAGATCTCGCGGAAGAACTTGCCGCCGCGATAGATGCGATGACGGCCTTCGGTGTGGTGAATCACCGGAAAGCGATCGTCGCCGTACTTCTCGGCGAAATCCGGCCAGTCGGGCGGCAGAATGTGGGCGTGCGTGTCGATCTTGAGCATCGCGATGCGATTCCGCGCCGAACTCGGGGCCGCGAGTATCTGGCGCGCGGCCGGCGCTGGCAAGCCGGCGCCGTCGCGACCGTGGTCGGTGACGCGGGTTCGGCGCGCGGCCGCGACGGTCCGATGCCGGCGCCGTCGCGGTGTCGTCGCGACTAGAAGCGCACGCTCAAGCCCGCCGTGAAACCCGCATCCGCCGTCAGCTGCACGCCGTTGACGCGCTGGTACACGGGCAGTTGCGCGAACACATAGCCCTGCACGCGCGGCGTGAACTGCGCGCTGACGCCCGGCGTCAGGTAGAGGAAGGTGCCGCCGGAATCCTCGGGTTCGGCCTCGTCGCCGCGATCGCGGCCCTTGTTGACGAAGTTGCCCTGCAAGAGCAGGCCGATCTTTTGCGACACCGCGTAACGCAGTCCGCCATCGAGCACGAACTGCGTGCCGGGTCGAAACGCGTCGTGACTGGCCAGCGCGCGTTGCGCCTGCGCGTGCGCGAACCACGACAGTGAAGACTGCGGCCGACTCGCGCGCCACGCCACGCCCAGAATCGCATCGGTGGTGCCGGTGCCGGGTTGCAGGCTGCGCTCGGCGACTTCGTCCTCGTCATTGGCTTCGTCGGTCGAGCCGGTCGGCAACTTCAGGCCGAACAACAAGGTCACCGGGCTGTTCGCGAAGCGATAGTGCGCCACCGCGCGCGCGTCGCCGATGCCGCGGATGTTCCAGCGCTCGAGCATATCCTCGCCGTGATGGTGATGAATGTGTTGATGCTCGCGATCGACGCGTGGCAGCGAGAACGCCACGCCCCAGCGCTCATTGATCGTGTAACTGGCATCGAGCACGACGTTGCGATTGACCGTCTCGACCTCGTCGTGATGCGCGGGAATCTCGCCCACGTCGACCGCGTCACGGCCGTTGCGCGGCTGATCCTGATCGAGATACTCGAGGCGCAGGTCGGTGCGCCAACCCGGCCCTTGCCAGGGCGCCTGAACTTCCCATTGCGTGTTGACGGGGCAGAACGCCGATCCGCAGCTCGCGCGCGCGTCGAAGGACGAGAGGGCTGCGAGTCCGCAGGCCAGAAACAGGGTCGTGCGCTGAAGGGTCTTCATGGCGCCGAATGCTGCCAGCGCGCGCGCTCATTGACGTGCGACATAGTGTCGCACCCACGCTCGATCGCGCGAAAAATGGCCGATTCTTGCCGGCTTCCCGCCTGCTCGCGCGGGCGACTTCAGTCGCCGTACTTCGCCGGCGCCGACTGCACGTGCCCGCAAGCCGAGCAAGTACGCGCCGCGCGCGAGCGATAGTAGCGATCGAACACGGCCTGGAACTGGTGCTCGATGTCGGTCAGCTGAAAGAACTCCTCGTACACCGGATGATTGCAGCGCTCGCAGAACCACATCAGCGCGTCGTGCTCATGCGGCAAGCGCTTGCGCTCGATCACCAGGCCGACCGAGCCCGCCATGCGCTGCGGCGAGTGCGGCACGCGCGGCGGCAAATAGAAAATCTCGCCGGCGCGGATGGGAATATCGCGCGGACGACCGTCTTCCTGGATGCGCAACACCATCTCGCCCTCGAGCTGATAGAAGAACTCGGGGCCTTCCTCGAAGTGATAGTCGGTGCGCTCGTTGGGGCCACCGACCACCATCACGATGAAATCGCCGTCATACACGCACTTGTTGCCCACGGGCGGCTGCAGCAGATGACGGTGCTCGTCGATCCAGCGGCGAAAATCGAAGGGCGGTGCGAGATTCATCGGTCCTCCCGGGACGCATTCGCGCGCGCGCCGAAGGCGGCGACGCACTTGAGTTCGATCGCGATCGGCGTGGGCAGCGCGGTGATGCCCAGCGTCGTGCGACAGGGCTGCGCTTCCTGAAAGTACTCCGCATAGACGCGGTTGTAGATCGGAAAATCGCGCGCCATGTCGGTCAAGTACACGGTCACGTCGACCAGATCTTCCCAACGCGCGCCGGCCGATTCCAGGATCACGCGCACGTTCGCGAACACGGCGCGGCATTGCGCTTCGATGTCGTAGGACACGAGCTTGCCCTGCGCATCATAGACATTGCCCGGAATCACATCGGTGCCGGCCTGACGCGGACCCACGCCCGACAGGAACAGCAGATCGCCCACGCGACGCGCGTGCGGATAAGCGCCGACGGGCTTGGGCGCGGTGGCGGTGCGGACGATGTCGCTCATCGCGGCTCCTTCGTTCACGGTTGACGCAGGGAGTTCAAGGCGTGCTGATAGGCCGCGTGCAGCGATTCGCGCGAATCGACGCCGTTGCCCAGTTCGCGAATGCGGCCGTCGGTCAGGCCGTAAATCCAGGCATGCACGGCCAATGACTGACCGCGATCCCAGCAGTCCTGCACGACCGTGGTCTGACAGACATTGACCACTTGTTCGATCACGTTGAGCTCGCACAGCAGGGCGTGGCGCGCCGCCGCCGAGTCGCGCGTTTGCAGGCGATCGAAATGCTTGTGAGCGACGTCACCGACATGTCGCAACCAATTGTCGACCAGACCGAGACGACGATTCTCCAGCGCCGCCTGCACGCCGCCGCAGCCGTAGTGACCGCAGACGATGATGTGCTCGACCTTGAGCACGTCGACCGCGAACTGCATCACCGACAAGCAATTGAGGTCGGCATGCACCACGACATTGGCGACATTGCGATGGACGAAAATCTCGCCCGGCGCCATGCCGACAATCTGATTGGCCGGCACGCGCGAATCGGAGCAACCGATCCACAGATACTTGGGCGACTGTAGCTTCGACAGCTGCGAGAAGAACTCGGGGTCCTGCCGCGCGACGCGCTCGGCCCACAGCCGATTGCGTTCGAGCAGGTCGGTCAATTCACTCATGAGCGGATTCGACTCCGGCCGCCGCGAATCGCGACGACGTCATTGCAGGGCCACGCAGACATTGCGCGGCTCGGTGAAAAAGCGCATGGCCTCGAAGCCGCCTTCGCGACCCATGCCCGATTGCTTGACCCCGCCGAACGGCGTGCGCAGATCACGCAGCAGCCAGCAGTTGATCCAGACGATGCCGCATTCCAGCCGCGCGGCCAGGCGATGGGCCGTGTCGAGATCGCGCGTGAAGACCGAAGCCGCCAAGCCGTAAGGCGCGGCATTGGCGATATCGAGCGCTTCCTCAATGCCATCGAATGGCAGCAGCGTGACTACGGGGCCGAAGATTTCTTCGGTATTGGTGCGGCAGCGCGCGGGCAAGCCTTCGATCACAGTCGGCTCGATGAACCAGCCGTCGGCGCAGCGACCCTCGACGCGCGCGGCCTGACCACCCGCGAGCACCGTGCCGCCTTCCTCGCGCGCCAGCGCGATGCAGGCCATGACCTTGTCGAAATGAGCGCGCGACACGACCGCGCCGAACTCGCAATCGGCGCCGACGGGATCGCTGGCGCGCAGCGCTTTCGCGCGCGCGACGAAGGCTTCGCGAAAGCGCTCGTAGATCGGTCGCTCGACCAGCACGCGCGAACCGCACAAGCAAATCTGCCCTTGATTGGTGAAGGCCGCGCGCACGGCGGTGTCGACCGCGCGATCGAAGTCCGCGTCGGCGAAGACGATGAAGGGATTCTTGCCGCCGAGCTCCAACGAAATCTTCTTCAACTGCGGCGCCGCCACCGCCGCGATCTGCTGACCCACGCGCGTGCTGCCGGTGAACGAAACGGCCTTGATCGTGGGATGCGCCACCAGGCTCGCGCCCGTGTTGGCGCCCGCGCCATGAATGATGTTGAGCACGCCCGGCGGCAGACCGGACTCGAGCACCGCGCGCGACAACAGCCACGCCGTGTGCGGCGTGATCTCCGAGGGCTTGGCCACGACCGTGTTACCCGCGGCCAATGCCGGCGCGATCTTCCACGTAAGCAAATACAGCGGCAGATTCCACGGCGAAATGCACGCGACCACGCCGAGCGGCTGGCGCAGGGTGTAGTTGAAGCCTTGCGCTTCCATGCCGTGCGATTCGGACGCGAACTGGGTCGCGGCGGCGGCGAAGAAACGCAGATTGCTGATGGCGCGCGGAATATCCAGACGTCGCGCCAGGGCGAGGGGCTTGCCGCAGTCGCGCGATTCGGCTTCGGCGAACAGCACCGCTTCCGATTCGATCAACTGCGCCAGCCGTTCGAGCAAGCGCGCGCGTTCGCTCGCCGGCGTGGCCGACCAAGTGGGAAACGCGCGCGCGGCGGCGGTCACCGCGGCCTGGACATCGGCTTCGCCCGAATCGGGCACGAGGGCATAGACCTGACCGGTCGCCGGCTCGTGCACGTCGAGATAGCGGCCGGACAAGGGCGGCGACAGGCGCCCGTCGATCAGATTGGCGAATTTCGGCAGTTCCGCGCTCATGCGCGCAGCTTAGCGGGCGCGCGCGTCGCGCGAAACGCGCCACGCGCGGAACACACGTTTGAATTCGCCGCGCTTACAGCGATTGCGTGCGCCCGCCGTCGACCGGCAGGTTGATGCCCGAGATGTAGCCCGCCGCCGGCGAGGCGAGAAAGGCCACGGCATTGGCGATCTCGTGCGCCTCGGCGAATCGGCCCAGCGGCACGCTCGCGAGCATGGCGCGCGTCACCGCGTCGCGACTGCCCGTGGTCGCGGCGCGATCGGCGATGATCTGCTCGAGCCGGCGCGTCATCGTGTAGCCCGGCAGCACATTGTTGACCGTGATGCCATCGGCGCCCAGTTCGCCCGCGAGCGTCTTGGCCCAACTCGCGACCGCGGCGCGGATCGTGTTGGACACGCCGAGCTGCTTGATCGGTTCCTTGACCGAGGTCGAGATCACATTGATCACGCGGCCATAGCGCGCGGCGCGCATGCCCGGCAGCACGGCTTGCAGCAAAACCTGATTCGCGAGCAGATGCTGCTGGAACGCGGCGAGAAATTGCTCCGCCGTGGCCGCGTGCGCGGGGCCACCCGGCGGGCCGCCGGTGTTGTTGATCAGAATGTTCACCGGCCGGCCGTTGACCAAGGCCTCGACCTTGGCGCGCAGGGTCGGATGCTCGCTCATGTCGGCATCGATCCACGCGTGCGATTGCGAGGGCGCCGGGCGGGGCAGGGTGCGCGCGAGCACATCGAGCGCCTCGCGATCGCGCGCGAGCACGGTGACGTCGGCGCCGAGTTCCGCCAGCGCGATCGCGCTCGCGCGGCCGATGCCTTGCGAAGCGCCGCATACCAAGGCGTGCTTGCCGACCAAGTTCAAGTCCATCTCAGCCGCCCACGCGCTGGGTCATCAGCGGCACGAGTTGCTCGTCGCTGTCGGCTTCTGGCGGCACGAGTTCCTCGAGCGTCGCGCCCATGACGCGCGCGTCGTCCTCGTCCAGGCCATCGAACGCGCGATATTCGGAACCGAGCAGGTGATGACGCGCCACGTCCTCGTCATCGAAGCGCAGGATCATGCCGCTGGCTTCGAGCACGTCGGCGCGGCCTTCTTCGTCGAGCGTCAATCGCGCCCACAGCACCACGCCGTACTCGGCCGCGGTCAACCACCACTGCGGCGCGCTCACAGCGACCTCGTCAACAGCACCACGCCGCTACCGACCAGGCCGATCACGGTCGACCACGCCAGCACGAAGGCGGGCGCGGCTAGGCCGTTGAGATTCTTGTCGCCCAGCGCGCGATACGCGCCGCTCATCAACCAGCCGGTGAAGCGCACGAAATCGGGCGTGCGCTGGCGTTGCGGGTCGCGATCGAGCTGATGGCGATACGCCAGCGGCCCGAAGATCACATACCCCGTCAGCCCCGACGTCGCCAGGCCCACGAACAGCAGCAGCAAGAACATCGAGACCACGATCAGAACTCCGCGCTGCCCGGCGCCCGCGGGAACGGAATGGCATCGCGGATATTGCCCAGACCGCAGGTGTAAACCACCAAGCGCTCGAAGCCTAGACCGAAGCCCGCGTGCGGCACCGTGCCGTAGCGACGCAGGTCGCGATACCAGGAATAGCTCGCCGGTTCGAGATGGAACTGACGCATGCGCGCGTCGAGTTGATCCAAGCGTTCTTCGCGCTGACTGCCGCCGATGATCTCGCCGATGCCCGGCGCCAGCACGTCCATGGCCGCGACGGTCTTGCCGTCGTCGTTGAGCCGCATATAGAACGCCTTGATCTTCTCGGGGTAGTTCATCACCACCACCGGGCGCTTGACGTGTTCTTCGGTCAGATAGCGCTCGTGCTCGGTCTGCAGGTCCAGGCCCCACTCGACCGGATACTCGAACTTCTTCTTGGCGTTTTGCAGGATCTTGATCGCGTCGGTGTAGTCGATGCGCTCGAACGGCGCGTTGATCAGCGCCTCCAGGCGCGAGATCGCGGTCGGCTCGCCGCGCTCGACGAAGAACTTCATGTCGTCCTCGCGCTCGTTGAGCACGGCGCGGAACACGTATTTGAGAAAGTCCTCGGCCAGGTTGGCGTCGTCGTTGAGATCGGCGAAGGCGATCTCGGGCTCGATCATCCAGAATTCGGCCAAGTGACGCGTGGTATTGGAGTTCTCGGCGCGGAACGTCGGGCCGAAGGTGTAGACCTTCGACAACGCCAGGCAATAGCCCTCGACATTGAGCTGGCCCGAGACCGTGAGATAGGCCTCCTTGCCGAAGAAGTCCTGGCCCCAGTCGATCTTGCCTTGCTCGGTGCGCGGCGGATTCATCGCGTCGAGCGTCGACACGCGGAACATCTGGCCCGCGCCTTCGCAGTCGCTGGCGGTGATGATCGGCGTGTTCACCCAGAAGAATTCATTCTCGTGGAAATAGCGATGGATCGCCTGCGCGATGCAATGACGCACGCGCGCCACCGCGCCAAAGGTGTTGGTGCGCGGGCGCAGATGCGCGACTTCGCGCAGGAACTCCATCGTGTGCGCCTTGGGCTGGATCGGATAGGTCTCGGGGTCATCGACCATGCCCGTGACGTCGATCCGCGAGGCCTGGATCTCGAAACTCTGACCCTTGCCCTGCGAGGCCACCAGTTCGCCCGTGGCGATCAGCGAGCAGCCGGCGGTGAGATGGCGAATCTCGGCCTCGTAATTGGCCAGCGTATTGGGCGCGACGATCTGGATCACGTGCTGGCAGGAACCATCACTGAGGTTGACGAACGACAAGCCCGCCTTGGAATCACGCCGCGTGCGCACCCAACCGCGCACCGTCACCGTGGTGCCCGCGGCCACGCCGCCCGACAACGCCTTCGCCACACTGACCACGCTCATGCCTTGAAACCCCACCATTCGATCCGATATCGGCCTGGCCGACGAAGCGCGAAATGATACCGCGATCCTTCGGCTGTTCTAGAATGGTCTCGCGTGACGTCCTCGTCTTCGCGAGTCCGTCACGCGTCATCGTCGTATCGCCGTCGTCGCCGAGCCGTCCATCATGAGCATCAGCCTGACCGAAGCCGCCGCGCGCCGCGCGCAGGCCTTCATCACCCAGGACCCGCAAGCGGTCGGCTTGCGCCTGGGCGTCAAGCGCACGGGGTGTTCGGGTTGGTCGTATCAAGTCGATCTGGCGCGCGCGGTGGGCGAGGGCGATCACGTGTTCCTCGATCGCGGCGTGCGCGTGGTGATCGACGCGGCGAGCCTGCCCTTGCTCGAGGGCGTCGAGGTCGACTACGCGCGCAAGGGACTCAACGCCGAGTTCGTGTTCAACAATCCCAACGCCTCCGGCGCTTGCGGCTGCGGCGAGAGCTTCACCGTCGACTGAGCGGGCGGCCGCGCCGCCCGATTTCCACGCGTTCTGGTTCGGTCTCCCGTCGTGCGCGGGCGCCGACGGTCGTGCGTGATTCGTACTCCTTGGGTGCTGATCGGGTCATTCCCGATCCGGAAGCCTTTGGAGAACCAACCGATAATCCATCGAGAATTGAGGCACTTGCGGACCGGCAAATCTTGTGTTCTGTATCCGTTCTCCACAAGATTCGGCCTAGTGACGAAGATTTTTGGAAATCGTGTAACGAATTGAATCGAATGGAAAAACAGGCGCGGAATCAGGGCTTTTCCGGTTCCGCTTGGTTGAGCGAAATGGGCAAATCCCCTACCATTCGCGCACTCGCGGAGCGTGGTTTTTCCGCGGGTTTCCTTGCCTCACCGCGGGTGCGGGAGGCCAGACGATGCGGACAACCGCATCACCCAGACCGTAAGGAGTTTTCATGCGTCATTACGAAGTTGTGTTTCTGGTCCATCCAGACCAGAGCGAACAGGTTCCCGCGATGATCGAGCGCTACAAGACGCTCATCGAGGGCAACGGTGGACAGATTCATCGCCTGGAAGATTGGGGCCGTCGCCAGTTGGCGTTCCCGATTCAGAACCTGGCCAAGGCTCACTACGTTCTGATGAACGTGGAGTGCGGGGCCAATGTGCTGGCCGAGCTCAATACGAGCTTCCGCTTCAACGACGCCGTGCTGCGTCACATGATCATGGCCCGCGACAACGCGGTGACCGAAGTGTCGCCGATCATGAAGCAGAAGGACGAGAAGCCCGAGAAGCGCCGCCGTGACGACGAGGGTGGCTTTGGCGACAACGCCGAAACCACCACCGATACCACGGACGAGCCGCAGGCCGCCTGAGCGAGATGAGGATCTGACATGTCGAAGTTTTTCCGCCGCAAGAAGTTCTGCCGCTTCACCGCCGAAGGCGTGACCGAGATCGATTACAAGGATCTCAACACCCTGCGCCAGTACGTCACCGAGACCGGCAAGATCGTGCCGAGCCGCATCACCGGGACCAAGGCGCGCTATCAGCGTCAGCTGTCCACGGCGATCAAGCGCGCGCGCTTCCTGGCCTTGCTGCCATACACCGACGCGCACTGAGCCGGAGCGTAGAACATGGAACTGATTCTTCTGACCAAAGTGCAAAACCTCGGCGGCCTGGGCGACAAGGTCCGCGTCAAGCCGGGTTATGGCCGTAATTTCCTCGTGCCGACCGGCAAGGCGGTTCCCGCCTCGGCGGCCAACGTGGCCGAGTTCGAGAAGCGTCGCGCCGAATACGAAGCGAAGGCTCATGCCTCGCTGGGCGCCGCCGAATCGCGCAAGGCCAAGCTCGAAGGCGTCGCGGTGACCATCCGCGCCAACGCTTCGACCGAGGGCAAGTTGTACGGTTCGGTGGGACCGCGCGACATCGCTGAAGCCTTTACCGGGGCGGGTTATCCGCTGAACAAGGCCGAAGTGGTGATGGGCGAGGGTCCGCTGCGCCGCACGGGTGAGTTCGATGTCCAGGTCGCCCTGCATGCCGACGTGCAAGCAATGGTGAAGGTCATCGTCGCGCCCGAAAATTGATTGACCAGGCGTCGCGCTCGACGAGCGCGGCGTCAGCGTGAGGCAGGGACGTCTCATGCGCGACATCGTGGTTGGTTGATGCGATGTCGTCGTCAAGTAACTCCGCCGGCTTCGTGCGCCGGTGGGTGCTGCTTCTAGGGACATTTAAGGCCGCCGTGACCCCGGCGGCCTCTTTTTTTGCGCGCGGCGCCGCTCGCGCCGCGCGCCTCCCCGAAATAATTTCTTCGCTCGCTCGTCTCTTCGCCTGAGATGGTCCGCGCCTATGTGTGTCGCGGCGCGCGGCGGATCGATGCACAGACTTATCCCCCGAAAACGCCGATGTATGCACACAGTTGTCCACAAGGTCGTGCGGGTATGATCGCGGGTCGCGCGCGAGGGCAGGGTGATGGCACAGACTGAGCAAATGGCGACGCAACGCAAGATCGAGGCCCTGCGCGTGCCGCCGCATTCGCTGGAGGCCGAGCAGGCCGTGCTCGGTGGCCTGATGCTCGCCGCCGAGGCCTGGGATCGCGTCGCCGACAAGCTCACCGAGGAAGATTTCTATCGTCGCGATCATCAGTTGATCTTTCGCGCGATCGGCGAGCTCTCGGGCAAGGGCATGCCGTGCGACGCGGTGACCTTGGGCGAATGGTTCGAATCGCAGGGCCTGGCCGAGCAAGTCGGTGGCGCGCGCTACGTGATTGAGCTGGCCAATGCCACGCCGAGCGCGGCCAACATCGCCGCCTATGCCGAGATCGTGCGCGACAAGTCGGTGTTGCGGCAGCTGATCGATGCCGGCAATTCCATCATCGGCGATGCCTTTCAGCCCGAGGGGCGGGGCGCGCACGAACTGGTCGAAGTGGCCGAACAGCGCGTGTTCCAGATCGCCGAGGCCGGTTCGCGCGGGCGTCAGGGTTTCGTGTCGATGCGAAGCGCCGTCAAGGAAGCATTCCGGCAATTGCAGGAGCGCTACGAAAATCGCAGCTCGGTCACCGGCCTGCCCACGGGCTTCACCGATTTCGACCATCGCACGGCGGGTTTGCAGCCGGGCGATCTGATCATCCTGGCCGCGCGTCCGGCCATGGGCAAGACCTCGCTCGCGCTCAACATGGGCGAGCATGCCGCGTACAAGACCGGCAAGGCGGTCGCGGTGTTCTCGATGGAAATGTCGAGCTCGCAGCTCGCGTTCCGTCTGATTTCCTCGATGGGCCGGATCAACCAGCAGCATCTGCGCACGGGCGATCTGGCCGACGAGGAATGGCCGCGCGTGACCTCGGCCATCACCTTGCTGTCGGAGATGAAGATCTTCATCGACGACACGCCGGCGCTGTCGCCGATCGAATTGCGCGCGCGCGCGCGTCGGCTCAAGCGCGAGCACGATCTGGGCTTGATCGTGATCGACTACCTGCAGCTGATGCAGGTGCCCGGAAACAAGGAGAATCGCGCCACCGAAATTTCAGAAATTTCGCGTAGCTTGAAGGCGCTCGCCAAGGAACTCGCCGTCCCCGTGATTGCCCTGTCCCAGCTCAACCGCTCGCTCGAGCAACGCACCGACAAGCGTCCGGTCATGGCCGACCTGCGCGAATCGGGCGCCATCGAGCAAGACGCCGACCTGATCGTATTCATCTATCGCGATGAGTATTACAACCCCGATTCGCCCGACAAGGGCCTGGCCGAAGTTATCATCGGCAAGCACCGTAATGGCCCCACGGGCACGGTGAAGCTGGCCTTCCTCGGTCAGTACACTCGGTTCGAGAATTTCGCCTCCGATTCCTACGCCGGAGGATTCGAATGAGTCGCGCCACCCGCGCGACCATCCATCTGGGCGCGTTGCGACACAATCTGGCCCGCGTGCGCGCGCTGGCGCCGCGGTCCAAGGTCATGGCCGTGGTCAAGGCCGATGGTTACGGTCATGGTCTCGAACGCGTGGCGCGGCAACTCGCCGACGCCGATGCCTTCGGCGTGGCCTCGATCGCCGATGGCGAGCGCATTCGCGCCGTGGGCTTGCGCAATCGCGTGGTGGTGTTGTCGGGCATCGACGAGGCCGAGGACATCGCGCGCATGCGCGCGCTGGATCTCGAGTCCGTGGTCCATCACGTCTCGCAACTCGATTTGTTGGCGGCCGCGCCCGAAGGCGCGCCCCTGCGCGTGTGGTTGAAGATCGACACGGGCATGCATCGCCTGGGTTTCGCGCCCGATCACGCGCCTTCCGTTCACGCCGCGCTGCGCGTGCTCAAGAGCGTCGATCCGCGCATCGCGGTGATGACGCACTTCAGCAATTCCGATGTCTTCGATGATCCGGTGACCGCGCGGCAGATCGAACGCTTCGACGCGGTGGCGAAGGCGCTCGGTGGCGAACGCTCGCTGGCCAACTCCGCCGGCATCCTCGGTTTCGCGGGCGCGCAATGCGATTGGGTGCGCGCCGGTGGCTTGCTTTACGGGTTGTCGGTGGTCGCAGGCAAGAGTGGCGCGGATTTTGGCTTGCGTCCGGCCATGACCTTGTCGACCCGCTTGATCGCGATCAATCGCGTCGCGCGCGGTGAGTCGATTGGTTACGGTCACACTTGGGTCTGCCCCGAGGACATGCCGATCGGCGTGGCCGCGATTGGTTATGGCGACGGCTATCCCCGGCAAATCGCCTTGGGCACGAACGTGCTGGTCAATGGCCGTTCCGCGCCCATCGTGGGTCGCGTGTCGATGGACCTGATCACGCTCGATCTGCGTGAACATCCCCACGCGCGCGTGGGCGATGACGTCGTGGTCTGGGGGCCGCAACTGCCGGTCGAACGCGTCGCCGCGGCCGCGGGCACGATCGCCTACGAGCTGGTCTGCGGCATGACGCGACGCGTGCAATTCGTCGAATCGGACGACTGAAGCGATCGCTTTTCGCCGACATCGACGCGGGCGTTACGCCGCTGTCTTCGTGCTCGCGGGCGGGTAACATGGCCGCATGAAGACCGCCGCGTCCCCCTCGTACGAACACCGCGCCAAGCCCCTGGCGAGTCATCGCGTGTACCTGACGCGCTTGGCGCGCAGCGCCTTGACCGCGCTGGCGCTGGTGATCGTGTCGCTGTCGATCGGCATGCTCGGCTATCACCTCACCGAGGGCCTGAGCTGGGTCGATTCCTTTCTCAACGCGGCGATGATCTTGTCCGGCATGGGCGAGGTCGATCCGTTGCGCACGACGGCGGGCAAGATCTTCGCCGGCGTCTACGCGATTTTTTCCGGATTGGCCTTGATCACCATCGCCGGCATCATGCTCGCGCCGGCCGTGCATCGCTTCTTGCACCGCCTGCACCTGGAACAATAGTCACTCTTTCGGATTGCCCATGGCCAAGGCCAAGACCGCGTTTGTCTGCAGCGAGTGCGGCAGCAGCTACAGCAAGTGGCAAGGTCAGTGCGTCGATTGCGGCGCCTGGAACACTTTGTCCGAGATTCGCGTCGATGTCGCGAAACCCGCGGCGGCCGGCGGTCGTGGCGGCTACGCGGGTGGCGCCGCGGGCGCGCCGCGCATCACCGCGCTCAAGGACGTGCTCAACGAGGCGCAGACGCGCCACGAGACCGGCATCGGCGAACTCGATCGCGTGCTCGGCGGTGGCTTGATCGAAGGCTCGGTCGTGTTGGTCGGCGGCGATCCCGGCATCGGCAAGTCGACCTTGCTCCTGCAAAGCGTCGCGGCCATGAGTGGGCGCATGCGCAGTCTGTATGTCACGGGCGAGGAGAGTCTCGCGCAGGTCGCGGCGCGCGGCGGTCGACTGGGCCTGGAACTCGGCACGCTCGATGCCTTGGCCGAAACCTGCGTCGAACGCATCGTCACTCAAGCCATCGACTACAAGCCGCAATTGATGGTGATCGATTCCATCCAGACCATCTGGAGCGAATTGCTGACCGCCGCGCCCGGTTCGGTGAGTCAGGTGCGCGAATCGGCCGCGCGGCTCGTGCGCTTCGCCAAGGAGTCGGGCACCTGCGTGTTCCTCGTGGGTCACGTGACCAAGGAAGGCGGCATCGCCGGCCCGCGCGTGCTCGAGCACATGGTCGACGCCGTGCTGTATTTCGAAGGCGAGGCGGGCAGTCGCTTTCGCGTGCTGCGCGCGTTCAAGAACCGCTTCGGCGCGGTCAACGAGCTCGGCGTGTTCGCCATGACCGATCGCGGCCTCAAGGAAGTGGCCAATCCGTCGGCGATTTTTCTCTCCGCGCAAGACAAGCCCGCGGCCGGCAGCGCGATCATGGTCACGCGCGAGGGCACTCGGCCCTTGCTCGTGGAAGTGCAGGCCTTGGTCGATCAATCGCCGCTGGCCAATCCGCGACGCGTCGCGCTGGGGCTCGAGCAAAATCGTCTGGCGATGCTGCTCGCGGTCATGCATCGGCATGGCGGCGTGGCGGTGTTCGATCAGGACGTGTTCCTCAACGTGGTCGGCGGCATTCGCGTGCAGGAGACGGCGGCGGATCTGCCAGTGCTGCTCGCGGTGCTGTCGTCGTTTCGCGATCGGCCGCTGTCGCGCAAGCTCGTGGCTTTCGGCGAGGTCGGCCTGTCGGGCGAAATCCGTCCCGTGCCCAATGGCGAGGAGCGCGTGCGCGAAGCCGCCACGCACGGCTTCGAACGCGTGATTCTGCCGCGCGCCAACGCGCCCAAGCGCGCGCCCGGGCAAATCGAAATCGTGGCGGTGGATCGACTGTCGGAAGCGCTCGCGGCGCTGTGACGCGCGCGGCCCTAGCGGCCCAGCATCGACAATTCGCGATTGATCAGCTCGGGGTCGCCGAGGTTCAACTCGATCAGGCGCTTCAAGCGCGTGAAGCTGTCGAGATCGATGCGGCCGAAGCGATAACCGATCGCCTCGTCGTTGAAGTTGGCCACGCTGGCGCTGACGCTGATGATCAGGCCGGTGGCCACGCGCAGTTCCAGGCGTTGGGTCTTGCCGACCTGGCCGTCCCAGTCGCGCGGACGGTCGACCAGGGCGCCCTGGAGCGAAATGTCCACCAGACGGGTGTTCCACATCGCCTTCTCGGAGTACACGCGCACCTCGCCGTCGAACGGGATTCGACGGAAGCGGCGATTGTTCTCGGTGATGACGACTGCGCTCACGCGGCTCCTTCGCGAACAAAGGCTTGCGGGAAGATCATCAGAATACGTCGAAGCCAGGCTTTCGCCTAGCCGCCCCGATGCAGAATGATTTCGAGAACGAACTTGGAACCAACGAAGGCCAGCAAGAGCAGCAGCATGCCCGCCAAGGTCCACAAGGTCGCGCGGCGGCCCCGCCATCCAAACCGCCAGCGGCCGAACAGTAGTACGCCGAACACGACCCAGGCCGCGACCGACAGCACAGTCTTGTGCGCCAGATGTTGAGCCAGCAGGTTCTCGACGAACAGCAGTCCCGTCAGCAAGGTCGCCGACAGCAGCACGAAGCCCGCGCCGATCAACTGAAACAGCAGCGCCTCGACCGTGGCCAGCGGCGGAAACCAACGCAGCAACGGGCCGACGCGGTGCGCGCGCAAGGCGCGCTCCTGAATCGCCAGCGTGATCGCGACCAGGGCCGCGATGCTCAGGGTCGCGTAGGCCAGCAGCGCCAGCACCGCATGCAAGGTGATTTGCCAGGTCATGGCCGCGTCGGTCGCGCGCGGCGTGCCCAGCACCACGTCGAGCAGCAGCATCAGCGCCGCGATCGGATAGACGAGAACACCGGCCGTCGCGAGCGGTCGCCAGGTCGACAGGACCGTGACCAGGCCGGCCATCCCCAGTCCGACCAGCGACAGGGCCGCGAAGAAATGCATGTCCGGCCCGCCCAGGGCGCGAAATCCGAGACCATGAAAGACTAGATGCGCGCCCACGCCCAGCGCCGCGCACAGCAACGCCGCGCGCGCGCCGAGCGGGCGCGCGCCCTCGTGTCGCACGGAATCGGCCAAGAGCAGGGCGGAGGCGAGATAGCAGGCGCTCGCCACCCAGGCAAGCCAGGTCATCATGCGCGAAGTGTCGCATAGCGCGAACGGTTCGTAACCCGTGGCGGCGGTCGATATACTGCGCGCCCGGATTTTCCCGCTCGCGATCGCCCGTTATGTTCGAGTCGTTGACCCAGCGTCTGTCCACCACCATCGATCATCTGCGCGGTCGCGCGCGCCTGACCGAGCAGAACATCCGCGACGCGCTGCGCGAAGTGCGCGTGGCCCTGCTCGAGGCCGACGTCGCGCTGCCCGTCGTGCAAGGCTTGATCGAACGCGTGAAAGTGCGCGCGATCGGCCAGGAAGTGTTGAAGAGCCTCAGTCCCGGGCAAGCCCTGGTCAAGGTCGTGCGCGACGAGTTGACCGCGGTAATGGGCTCGCAGAACAGCGAGCTCAGCTTCGCCACGCAGCCGCCCGCGATCATCCTGATGGCGGGCCTGCAAGGCGCCGGTAAGACGACGACGGTCGCCAAGCTCGCGCGCCATCTGGCCGAGCGCAAGCGCAAGAAGGTCATGGTGGTCAGCGCCGACGTCTATCGTCCCGCCGCCATCGAGCAATTGCGCACGCTGGCCGAGCAGGTCGGTTGCCTGTTTCATCCCAGCGACGTGGGCCAGGATCCGCTGGTGATCGTCGAAGGCGCGATCGATGCCGCGCGCAAGAACTTCGCCGACGTGCTGATCGTCGACACCGCCGGTCGCACCTCGGTCGATCAGGCGATGATGGACGAGATCGCGCGCCTGCACGCCGCGCTCAAGCCGATCGAGACCCTGTTCGTGGTCGACTCGATGACCGGTCAGGACGCGGCCAACACGGCCAAGGCCTTCGCCGCGCGCCTGCCCTTGACTGGCGTGGTGCTGACCAAGACCGATGGCGATGCCCGTGGCGGCGCCGCGCTGTCGGTGCGCTATCTCACCGGCGCGCCGATCAAGTTCGTCGGCGCCGGCGAAAAGACCGACGCGCTCGAGCCCTTCCACCCCGATCGCGCCGCGCAACGCATCCTGGGCATGGGCGACGTGCTGTCCCTGGTCGAGGACGTGCAGCGCAAGGTCGACGCCGACAAGGCCGCCAAGCTCGCCGAGAAAGTGGTCAAGGGCAAGCGCTTCGATTTGAACGACATGCGCGACCAGCTCGATCAGATGATCAACATGGGCGACCTGGCCAACCTGATGGACAAACTGCCGGGCATGTCCAACGTGCCGCAGAACCTCAAGGACAAGGTCAACGATCGCGAGATCAAACGCATGATCGCGATCATCAACTCCATGACCAAGAAAGAGCGCCGCCATCCCGATCTGCTCAATGGCTCGCGCAAGGCGCGCGTGGCGCGCGGCTCGGGCATGCAGCCGGCCGACGTCAATCGCCTGCTCAAGCAATACATGCAGATGGAGAAGATGATGTCGAAGCTTTCCGGCGGCGGCATCAAGGGCCTGATGCGTCAGATGGGCGGCATGCTCAAGCCCGGGGGCATGTTCCCGCGGTGAGCAGGTTCGCCTAGCGCCTTGTTAAGGCACGGATTGTTCGATTTTTCCGAGCCTGGTTCCGGTGCCCCGGGAGACGGTTCCGGACAGGCCGGATTACACAGGGGTTTTGTTTTGGCGGACGCGTGGTTACAATGCCGCCCTTTTCCGGGCGCCCGGGCCTTCGTCCTGCGCCTCATCCAGCAACGAGAGAAACCATGGTCAAGATTCGTCTGTCCCGTGGCGGCGCCAAGGGCCGTCCGTTCTATCACATCGTCGTCGCCGACGAGCGCTATGCGCGTGACGGCCGCAGCATCGAGCGCCTGGGTTTCTACAACCCGATCGCCGCGGGCAAGGATGTGAAGCTCCAGTTCGACACGGCCAAGGCCCAGGCGTGGATCGCCAAGGGCGCTCAGCCGACCGAGAAGGTGCGTCAGCTGCTCAAGCAAGCGGGCAAGCAAGCCGCTTGATTGTCGCCGTGAGCGACCGGCGGATTCTGCTGGGCAGGATCGTTGGCGTTTCCGGTCTCGATGGCTCGGTGAAGCTGCATTCGTTCACCGAGCCGCGCGAGAACATCTTCCGCTATCGCCCGTGGTCGCTGGTGCTTGGCGCCGAGACCCGGGTGGTGGACAAGCCCCAGGGCCGTCCGCAAGGACGTGGCCTGGTGGCGAAGCTGCCGGGCGTGAGCGATCGCGATCAGGCGGCGGCGTTGATGGGCGCGGAGATCTGGGTAGCGCGCGAGCGACTGCCCAAACCCAAGCCCGGCGAGTACTACTGGGTCGACCTCGAGGATCTCGCGGTGGTCACGGTCGAAGGCGTCGCGCTGGGGCGGGTGTCGCATCTGTTCGCGACCGGCGCCAACGACGTGATGGTGGTCAAGGGCGATCGCGAGAGGTTGATTCCCTTCGTGCTCGGCCATGCGGTGAAGCGCGTCGATCTGGATGCGCGCATCATCGAGGTCGATTGGGATCCGGAGTTCTGATGGCGTGACGCATGCGCATCGACGTCATCACGATTTTCCCCGAATTCATGGAGGCCGCGGCCAATCTCGGCGTGGTCGGCAGGGCGCGTAGCCGCGGCCTGCTGCAAGTAAAGACCTGGAACCCGCGCGCGTTCGCCACCGACAACTATCGTTCGGTCGACGAGCGGCCCTACGGCGGCGGACCTGGCATGGTGATGGTGATCGAGCCGCTGCGGCGCGCGATCCACGCCGCCAAGGCCGAAGGCGAGGGCGCCCGCGTCATCTACCTCAGCCCGCAGGGCGAGCGATTGACGCAAGGCCGCGTGCAAGCGCTGGCCGGCGAGGGGCAACTGGTGTTGTTGTGCGGGCGCTATGAGGGCGTGGACGAACGCCTGATCGCGCGCGAGGTCGACGAGGAACTGTCGATCGGTGACTACGTCCTGTCCGGCGGGGAACTCGCCGCGGCCGTGCTCATCGATGCCATTGGGCGGCTCAAGGACGGCGCCCTGGGCAATGCCGCGTCGGCGCGGGAGGATTCCTTCACCGACGGGTTGCTGGACTGTCCGCACTATTCGCGCCCCGAGCGCGATGGCGAGGACGCGGTGCCGCCAGTGCTGCTGTCGGGCGATCACGCCGCGATCGCGCGCTGGCGACTGAAGCAGAAGTTGGGGCGCACCTGGTTGCGCCGACCGGATTTGCTGGCGCGACTGGAATTGGACAAGAAGTCGCGCGAGTTGCTGGAAGAATTTCGCCGGGAATATCTGGCGAGTGGATGTTGATCGATCGTTCGCGATCGATCGTGGCTCAGACAAAGTGTTGCGTATCGCAACCGCCTCGCGCGAGTTGCCTCTGCGAACCGATCACAAGATGAGGTAATGCCAATGAATATCGTGCAGCAGTTCGAGCAGGCGCAGCTCAAGGCCAAGGTGCCGGGCTTCTCGCCGGGCGATACGGTGGTGGTCAACGTCAAGGTGAAGGAAGGCAATCGCGAGCGCGTGCAGGCCTACGAAGGCGTGGTCATCGCGGTCAAGAATCGTGGCCTGAATTCGGCCTTCACCGTGCGCAAGATCTCGCACGGCACGGGCGTGGAGCGCGTGTTCCAGACGCACAGCCCGGCGATCGAGTCGATCCAGATCAAGCGTCGCGGCAAGGTCGCGCGCGCCAAGCTGTACTACTTGCGCGATCGCGAGGGCAAGTCGGCCCGTATCCGCGAGGACATCGCAAACGCCGGCAACCTCGAATAATCGAGGCGGTCCGCGAGCGACGACGAGAAGCCCCGCCAACGCGGGGCTTCTTGCTTTCCGGGGTTCGATCGCGCGCGACGCCGCTCAGGCGACGTCGCGCAGGGCTTCCGAGATCTGCTTGCGCCAGCGCGGCAATTGGCTGGTCAGTCCGCAGCGTTCGATGAAAGCGGTGTCGAGCACGCTCTCGGGATCGCCGCAGGAAAGAATGCCCGTCAGCGCGTCGGCCGCGTGCACGCCGGCGATCAGCTCGCAGTGGTGACCGTCGAGATCGGCCGTGCTGTGATGCAAGGCCACGCACTCGACGATCGGGAACGGAATGCCCCAGCGCGAGAGCAGATGCGCGCCGATCTCGGCGTGCGAGGCGCCCAGCACCTGGCGCTCGACGTCGTCGAAGGGGCGACTGTCGCGCATGGCGATGGTGAGCACTTCATCGAACTCACGCGGATGGCGCATGGCGATGATCAGCTTGCCGATGTCGTGCACCATGCCGGCGGTGAACGCGGCTTCGCGCAGCGAGCGCTCGTCGAAGAATCGGCTGGCGAAGCGCGCGGTCAAAATCGAATAGGTCTGAAAGCGCTCGATCGAGAACTTCGGCTGCGGCTTCATCTCGCAGGCGGTGAAGATCTGCGCGGACATGGCCAGGGCCTTGAGCATTTCCACGCCGAGCAAGGCCACGGCCTGCTCGATCGAGGCGATGCGCTTGGACAACCCGAAGAACGCGGAGTTGACCAGTTGCAGCACCTTCAAGCTCATCGCCGGATCGCTTTGCACGATCGAGGCGATGCTGTTGAGGCCGCTGCTGGGGTCCTTGGCCGCGCGCACCAGGGCGAGGTAGGACTGCGGCACCGAAGGCAACTGCGAGATCTCGCCCACGATCGCCTGCACGCGATCGCTGTGCAGGCAAGCATTGAGTCGCAGCACGCGCTCGAGGGCGTGACGCAACTCATCGGAACTGTCGTCGGTGCCGAGGATCTGCTGCGCGTGCAGGCCGTCGGGCGAGGCGCGATCCATGTCGGGATGGCGCGAGACCGCGAGCCGCGCCACGCGCGGATGTTCGTTCTCCAGGTGCGCGAGCATGGACACACCGGATTCCAGCCGCGATTCCAGGTCGCAGAACACCGCCTGCACTTCGTGCTGATCGACGATGTCCAGCGCCGCTCGCGGCGAATCCGAGGTCATCACGTTCACGCGCGCGCCCGGGTGCATCAGGGCCGAACGCACGCGCTCCCGGCGCGCGCGATCGGCATGAGCGACCACCACCACTTGCTTTGTAATTGCGTTCACGACGTTCCCCCTCGTTCACGTCAAGCGCCGACTCAGGCCGGCATGACTTCCACCATCTGCTTGGGTGGCAGGATCGATTGAATGTGCTCGACCATGTTGGTCGACAGGCGCGTGCCCTCGTTGAGCAACAACATGCCGCGCGCGTTGAACACGTTCTTGGCCAGCACCATGCCTTCTTGCAGACCCGGCACGGCGATGAGCATGTTGGCCTTGGAGCGCACGCCCAGGTGGATCAGCACCTGTTCGTTGAGCAGGCTCAGCTGGAACACTTCCTGCCGTTGATACGTGGTCTTGGGCTGCATGACCTCGGCCGGACCGATCTTGCCGGGAATGCCGGCGGCGAAGCTGATCGATTCCGCGCCGAACTTCGCCTTGAGCGTGCCCATGAGGATATTGGTCAGCTCCGAGAGCATGTCCTCGGCCATCTCGGTGCTGTCCTCGCCGAACAGATGCATCGCCAGGGCTTTCGCGCTCGATGGACTCGCGGCCACCGCGATGCGCAGTTCCAGTTGCTGCTGCACGTTGAGCAGCACCACCGACGAGGCCAGGCCCATGGGCGGTTGCTTGGGCACGGCGAGATCGAGCTCGACCGGCAAGGTGAGGAACTTCGACGCGGCGTCGCGCATGCTCGCGGACGCGTCCTTCCACGCGGTCGAGCCGCACAGCGACTCGAACGGCGAGGCATCGGCGCGCGCCGGCGCGAGCGAGTCGTGGCCGTTGACCGGCTTGCCATTCACCGTGGCGCCATTGACCGTGGCGCCGTTGACCGGCGCACCGTTCACTGGCGTGCCGTTGACCGCGGCGCCGTTGACGGGCGCGCCATTGACCGCCGGCGCGGCGACGCGCTTGGCGTCGGTCGCGGCCGCGGTCAGCGAGATGCCCGACACGCGTTCGGCGGCGAGCGCGTGCGCGACGATGTGCGCGCGCCCGAACGGGCGCCGAAAGTCCGAATCGACGCCGGCTTTGTAGGCGGCGACGAGTTGCTCGTCGGGAAAGTCCTTGGCGAAGACGCTGCAAAAGATGTAATGCGGCGCCTTCAGGGCCCGGATCGAGCGAATCAGCGCGAAATCGCCGGCGGCGGCGAGTTCCTTTTCGCTGAGCACGAACTGCGGCAGTTCCTTGCTGGCTAACGAGGCCGCTTCGGCCTCGTTCTGCGCGCACAAGGCGACATGACCGCGCTCGCGTACCACCGTGGCCAGGGCCGCGGACTCGGCCGCGTTCTGATCAACGATCAGTACCTTCATGGCCATTCCCACGCGATCTGAAGCCTTCGCCAGCGGACTTGCCATCATCGGCCTTCCACACGGACACGCACAGGGTCGCGCCTTCGCAGTCGAAGAAGATCCGTTGCAGCAGCACCGAGTTCGGCACCGAGATCGGTGTGCGCGCGACGACCGGAATCGACAGCACGCAATGGCCGTTGGCCTCGGACGCGACCAGCGACTTGAAGTTGCCGCCGATCATGTTGGTGATTTCGCCGAGCGTGTCGACCGAGTCTTCGTCGGTGACGGCGTCGAGCGGCGTCTGAAAGACCTTCGAGGCCGCGCGTCGCAGCAGTTCATGATCGCAGGCGACGGTGACCGCGCCGTTCCACACGCCGCCGACGGTGACGCAGCCGGCCCAGGGGGCGCCTTGCGCGGCCTTGTCGGCGGGCGGCGAGGGCATGGCGTGCGCGTCGGTGCCCAGGAACGAGCTGGCGACGGATTCGACGATGTCGTCGAGTTGAAATTCAATGGCGTCCATGGAGATCCCCGTCAGCGTTTCGGTCGGTAATAGGCGGTTTGTTGGAAGGCGACGCGATCCCAGTTGTCATCGAGACCCATCGTGGTTTCGGCCGCGCCCAGGAACAGCACGCCGTCGCCGGCGAGCAAGGCGCGCGCGCGTTGCAGCAAGGCGCGCTTAGTGGCGATGTCGAAATAGATCAGGACATTGCGCATGAAGATGATGTCGGGCGTGAACATCAGGTTCCAGTTCTCGAGCAGATTGAGCTTCTGGAAACTGATGATGCGCTTGAGGTCGTCGTTGACCTCCCAATTGAGCCCGCGCTTGACGAAGTACTTCAGCAGCATGCGCGCCGGCAGGCCGCGATTGCAGTCCATCTGGCGGAACTGGCCCTGGCGCGCGGTATCGAGGACCTTGCCCGAGATGTCGGTGCCCAGGATGCGCACGTTCCAGGTGTTCAATTGCGGGAAGCTGTCGAGCAGGGTCATCGCGACGCTGTAGGGCTCCTGCCCCGACGAGCACGCCGCGCACCAGATCGCGATCGTGCGCGTGTGCTGCCGCGCGGCGATGAGCTTGGGCATGATGTCCAGGCGCAAGGCGTCGAACGGCTGCACGTCGCGGAAGAAGGTCGTCTCGTGCGTGGTCATGGCCTCGACCACTTGCGTGTCGAGCGTGGCCTGACCGGCCCGGACCTTGGTCACCAGTTCGGTGGCGCTGCGCATGCCGCTTTCGCGCGCGGCCTGTTCCAATCGCGAGGTGATCAGATAGTCCTTGGACTGATCGAGCACGATCGCCGAGCGGCGATAGACCAGCTCGCGCACGAATGCCATGTCGGTCGAATCAAGAGACACCGCGAGACTCCTGTGCTGTGGCCCGACGCGGCGCCAGCGAGCGCGGCGCCGACATGATGCGGCGAGTGACTTCGCCCGCGATCTCGCTGATCGGCAAGGTCGCATCGGCGATGCCGGCGCGGGTGACGAAGCCGGGCATGCCCCAGACCACGCTGGTCGCTTCGTCCTGCGTGATCATCGCGCCGCCGTGATTGACGAGTTCGGTGCCGCCCTTGAGCCCATCCTGACCCATGCCGGTGAGCACCACGCCGAGCGCGCCCGCGCCGTAGACCGAAGCCACGGAACGAAACAGCACGTCGGCGGCCGGGCGGCAGGAATTTTCCGGCGGCGCCTGGTCGAGCACGGCGCGCACGGTCTTGCCGTCGCGCACCACCGACAAGTGATAGTTGCCCGGCGCGATCAGCGCGCAACCCGGCTCGAGAATCTCGCCGTCGACCGCCTCGCGCACCGGGAACTTGCAGATCGCTTGCAGACGCTCGGCCAGCAGGCGCGTGAAGATCGGCGGCATGTGCTGCACGAGCAGCAGCGGCACCGGTAGATTCGGCGTCAGTTGCGCGAACACATCGGCCAGGGCATTGGGGCCACCGGTCGAACTGGCGATCGCGACCACGTCGACATGACGGATCGGACCCGCGACGCGCGGCCTGGCCGGCGAGGCATCGGTCGAAGGCTTGGTCACGCGCGCCGCGGCCGGCGCGGGCGCCGCGCTCGTCGCGCCGCGACCCACGGACGATGCCGTGCGCGCGCGGGCACCGATGGCCTTGATCTTGGGCAGCAGTTGCTCGCGCACGTGCTGCACCGAGGCCTCGACGCTGCCGGTGTTGGCGGGCTTGGTCACGTAGTCGGTCGCGCCGCGCGACAGGGCGTCGAGCGTGATCGCGCCCGCGCGCTCCGTGAGCGAACTGAACATGATCACCGGCACCCGGGCATTCATCTTGCGGATCTCGGTGAGCGTCTCGAGCCCGCTCATGTCCGGCATTTCGACATCGAGGGTGATGATGTCGGGCATGGCCTTGCTCAGCTTGTGCAGCGCGATCGCGCCACTGCCCGCCGCCCCGATCACCTCGATTTCGGGATCTTCGGTCAGGATATCGGTGAGCATCCGTCGGATCACGGCGGAGTCGTCGACGATGAGGACGCGAATCGGAGCCACGGGTTACTCCTTGGCCAGGCCCAGCAACATGAGCTTTTCTTTCAGCACGTCCTCGGTGAACGGCTTCATGACGTACTCGTTGGCGCCCGCGTCCATGGCCTTCTGCACCTGAGGCGCTTCGGTCTCGGTGGTGACCATCATGATCGACATGCCGTCCATGTCGCGCCGCGAGCGCAGCGCGCCGATCAGCTCGATGCCGGTCATCACCGGCATGTTCCAGTCGATCAGCGCCAAATCCACGGCGCCGGTCTTTTCCAACTGGTCGAGCGCTTGACGGCCGTCACCGGCCTCCACGACTTCGAACCCGTGATGCGTGAGGGCATTGCGCAGAATGGTGCGCATGGCGCGGGAATCATCGACGACGATGGCTTTCACTTGCTGTTCCTCGGGCTGTTGCCGGACGAAAACTCGACTTCTCCGACCAAGCGTTGCAATTCCATTGCCATCTCGGACAAGGACGTGGCCGCCTGACGCGATTTGCTGGCGCCGATCGAGGTGTCTTGCGCCGCTTGCGCCATGCCGGTGATGTTGCGCGCGATCTCGGAGGCGCCCTTGGCCGACTCCGACAGGTTGCGGCTCATCTCGTTGGTGGTCGCGGTCTGTTCCTCGACCGCGCCGGCGATCGAACTTTGAATGGCGTTGATTTGGCCGATCACGCCGCTGATTTGAGCGATCGCGGCCACGGCCGAATCGGTATCGCTCTGGATCGCCTCGATCTTGGCGCTGATGTCCTCGGTCGCCTTGGCGGTTTCCTTGGCCAGCTCTTTCACTTCGTTGGCGACGACCGCGAAGCCCTTGCCGGCTTCGCCCGCGCGCGCGGCCTCGATGGTGGCGTTGAGCGCCAGCAGCTTGGTTTGATGCGCGATCGAGGTGATGACCTTGATCACCTTGCCGATCTCTTCGCTGCTCTCGCCGAGCTTGGCGACGGTGGCATTGGTGTGTTCGGCCGTATGCACGGCATTGGTCGCCACGCGCGCGGCGTCGGCCGCGTTCTTGGCAATCTCGCGAATGCTCGCGCTCATCTCTTCGGTGGCGCTGGCCACAGTCTGGACGTTGCTGCTGACTTGCTCCGAGGCCGCCGACACGGTGTTGGCCTGCGTCGCGGTTTCCTCGGCATTGGCGCTCATCTGCTGGCTGACGGCGGAAAGGTCTTCCGAAGCCGAGCGCAAAGTGTCGGCATTGCGCGAGACGCCTTCGAGCACGCGCTGCATTTGCGCGCGCAGGTGCACCTGGTGCGTGATGTCCGAGGCGTACTTGACGACCTTGAACGGCTTGCCGTTGAGGTCGAAGATCGGGTTGTACGAGGCCTGGATCCAGACCTCCTTGCCGCCATGACCGATGCGCCTGAACTCGCCGGCGACGTATTCGCCGCGGCCCAGGCGCGCCCAGAACTCGCGATACTCATTGCTGCGCACGTAGCCGTCTTCGCAGAACATGCGGTGGTGATGGCCGCGAATCTCATCGAGCGCGTAGCCCAGGGTGCGCAGGAAGTTCTGATTGGCCGCGAGCACGGTGCCGGCGAGATCGAATTCGATCACCGCCTGCGATCGGCCGATGGCGTCGATCTGGCCCGCGTAGTCGGCGTTGCGCAGCTTCTGCGCGGTCACGTCGGTGGCGAACTTGATCACCTTGTAGGGCTTGCCATCGGCGCCGAGGATCGGGTTGTACGACGCCTGGATCCACACTTCCTTGCCACCGCGACCGATGCGCTTGAACTCGTCGGCGACGAATTCGCCGCGACCGAGACGGGTCCAGAACTCGCGATACTCGGGGCTGCGCGCGTAGCCGTCCTCGCAGAACATGCGGTGATGCTGGCCGCGAATCTCGTCGATCGCGTAGCCCAGCGTGCGCAGGAAGTTGTCGTTGGCGTCGACCACGACGCCGGTCATGTCGAATTCGATCACGGCCTGGGAGCGACTGATCGCGGCCAGGGCCGCGGCGGCGTCGCCGCTGGTGTTGGCGCCAGCGCGCGGCGATTTACGCGTGCCGCCATGATCGGCGCGCAGCTTCGCCGTCGGCTTGCGCTTGCCGGCGCCGCGTTTCGGGGAAGTTCTCGGGCTTCTGAGAAGATTACTCATGACGGTCGGTGTCCTGATCTTTGGAAAGGATGATGGGGTGAATGTGCAGTGGTGTCGGCGCGGTCGCGCGATTTTTCGGACGCGCGCCGAGGTGTCGCTAATCGTTGCCGCGGGTCGAATGGTCCGTGAGGCCGTCGAACGCGAGGTCTTGCGCGCCGGGCTCGCCCGGGGCGTTGGCGGCGTCGGTGTCGAGGCGGGCTTCGAGGAAAGGGAAGTCCTCGTGGTGCTCGCTCATGCGCGCCCGCCAATTGCCGCGGCTGAACGCGGTCGTGGTCGGCGCCAGGATCCGCGCGATGTGCCGCATGCGGTCCGAGCGCGTGGTCGCGTGCGGATTACGATGCGCGTGCGTCATGGCTGGCGCCCTCGTGCTTGTGACCGTCGATGCGAATGGCGTTGTCGGTGTCGAGCACGAGCAGCAGTTGCTGGTCGAGCTTGTACACGCCCGTGATCAGCTCCTTGAGACGGCCGTCGAGCGTGGTCGGCGGCGCTTCGTAGGTCGATTCGTCGACGTCGACGACATCGCCGATCTCGTCCACCAGCAAGCTGATCACGCTGCCTTGCTGGCGCACGACCACGTTCATCGGTTGATCGGTGTCGGCGTGCGGGCTCAGGCCCAGGCGACGACGCATTTCAATCGCCGAGACGATGTGACCGCGCAGATTGATCAGCCCGCGCACCACGTTCGACGACAGGGGCACCGGCGTCATCTCCTGATAGCGGATGACTTCCTGCACCTGGGTCACGTCGACGCCGAACAGCAGGCCATCGACGAGGAAGGTGCACAACTGCTTGGCGCTTTGCGCCTGTTCGAGCTCGCTCATGCCGCTTCCTCCCCGTAGTGATCACCTTGTCCGCCGACGATCGCCGACAGATCGACCAGGTCGGTGACCCGACCTTGGATGACCGCGGCGCCGAGCACGCCCGGTCGCGACACGCGGCGCGTGATCGAAATGGTTTGCTCGACGATGTCGAGAATGGTGCCGACCACCACGCCGACCTGGCGCGCGCCGTTGGCGTAGACCACGACCTGCAGGGAATCGCGATCGTCGCCGGCCACGCCTTCGACGTAGTCGGACAGATTGATCAGCGGCAGGATGCCGCCGCGGTACTGCACCACGCGCTGATGGCCGGTGCGCTCGACGCGGTTGATCGGGAACTCTTCCAGGCGCGCGACTTCGTTGAGCTGCACGGCCATGGCGTCGTTCTCGCCGATGCGGAACAACAGCAGGGTCTGCGCGTCGTGTTCCTTGATCGCGGCGCTGCCCTTGGTGTCGGACTGATCGAGCAGGCCTTGATCGCGCGCGTCCTTGATGACGCCGGCGTACTGGGCAAGGCTCATGATGTCCAGGATCAGGGCCACGCGGCCGTCGCCCATGATGGTCGCGCCGGCGAAGGCGGGAATGCCCATGAGTTCCTTGCCCAAGGGCTTGACCACGATTTCCTCGGTGTCGCGCACTTCGTCGACGACCAGGCCGAACTGGCGATCGTCGGCTTGCAGCACGACGATGTTGACCGCCTGCTCGCGTTCATCGCTCGCTTCGGCCGCGGCTGACTTGAGCCGCAGCACGTCGTTGAGATGCACCAGCGGCAACAGATTGCCGCGCAGGCGATAGACCTTGGTGCCGCGAATGCTCTCGACGCCGGTGGCGACCTGATCGCCCTCGAGTCGCACCAGCTCCAGCAGATTGACCTGCGGAATCGCGTAGCGACTGCCGCCGCTGGCCACGACCAGGGCCGGCACGATCGCCAGGGTGAGCGGAATCTTGATGCGAATGGTCGAGCCGCGGCCTGTCGAGGAATGCATTTCCACCGTGCCGCCGATGCGCTCGATATTGGTCTTGACCACGTCCATGCCGACGCCGCGGCCCGAGACATTGGTGACCTTGGCCGCGGTCGAGAAGCCGGGCAGGAAAATCATCTGCTGCAGTTCGCGCTCGGACATCTGCGCGGCGCGCTCGGCGCTGACCAGGCCACGCTCGATCGCCTTGGCGCGAATGCGCGTGGTGTTGAGGCCCTGGCCGTCGTCGTTGATCTCGACATTGACCTGACCGCCTTCATGGAAGGCGCGCAGGATCAAGGTGCCGGTGCGCGGCTTGCCGGCGGCGCTGCGATCGTCGGCGGCTTCGATGCCGTGATCGACCGCGTTGCGGACGATGTGAGTGAGCGGGTCCTTGATCGCCTCGAGCACGGTGCGATCGAGCTCGGTGTCCTTGCCGAACATCTCCACGCGCACCTGCTTGCCGCAGACCACGGCGAGGTCGCGCACGACGCGCGGCAGCTTCGACCAGACATTGCCGATCGGCTGCATGCGGGTCTTCATCACTTCGGCTTGCAGCTCGGTGGTGATGAGGTTCAGGCGCTGGGTCGTGCTGAGGAAGGTCGGGTCCTCGATGCGCGAGCTGCACTGCAGGATCTGGTTGCGCGCGAGCACGAGCTCGCCGACCAGATTCATCAGTTTGTCGAGCAGACCCACGGCCACGCGGACCGTGCTGTCGGAAATCGAGCCGGCGCCGTCGCCGGCATCGGCGCTGGCCGCGGCGGCGGCCGCGGGCGCTGCCGCTGGCGTGGCGGCCGGCGCGGGCGCGACGACGGCTTCCGCGACGATTGGCGCGGCGATGGATTCGGGCGTGGCGGCGACGACGGCGACCGGAGTCGTAGCGTCTTCCGCTTCCGTTGCCGCGGCGGGCTTGGCGGCGCTCTTGGCGCGACCGCGCTTCTTGTCGGCCGCCGGCGTTTCCGCCGTGGCGACAGGCTCCGTCTCGGGCGCGCTCGGCGCGGCCTGCGCTTCGGCGGGCGCCGCGGGGGCGTGACCGTCGGTGAGCGCATGCAGCTTGGCGATGAGGGCGCTGTTGTCGTCCTCGCTCTCGCGGCCGTTGTGCTCGACGGCGCGCAGGATCTTGCGCACGGCGTCGACCAGGGCCAGCAGCGCCGTGGTGATTTCGCCGTTGAGCACGATGCGACCGTCGCGCATGCGACTGAGCAGGTTCTCACCGGCGTGGGTCAACGATTCCAGGCGCGAGAAGCCGAGAAAGCCGGCCGTGCCCTTGATCGTGTGGATGGTGCGGAAAATCGCCGAGATGCGTTCGCTCGCCGTGGGATTCTCTTCCAGGGCAACGAAATCTTGATCGAGTCGATCCAGATTCTCGTGACTTTCCACCAGGAATTCGCGTAGTGCCTCGTCGTTGATCATGGCCTTGCTCGCGGTATCGCGCTGAGTTCCCGGCCAAGGAGCAAGAGCCGTGCCTGAAAAATGCAAGGCTCTTCGGCCTTTCCGCGTGCCGGTTCGTGGTCGGCGCGAACTTCGCCGGGATGCCATGCGCGCCCCATGTCTGCTAGGTCCGCGCCGTCCTCCCGCCCGCGCGCCGGCGAGAACGCGGTCACAGTGCTCAGGGCGTATCGCCTGAAACCCGACACCGAAAGGGCGAGCGCGCCGGAGGACCGTCGCCAGGCCGAGGGCGTAGCCGTCTCGCGACGGGTGTGGGCGATCGTCGGGGGCGCGCCCGAGAGGCGGGCGATGAGCGCGTGTGGCGGGCGCTAGCGGTCGCCGCGCGCCGTGACAATGGTTGAAAAGCCTTCGCGCGTCCCCATGACCGGGCCCGGTTCCCTTTCGCCCTGGCGCCCATGACCACCACGACCACCGCCGAAACCCGCCGCTTCGAGGCCGAAGTCTCCCAGGTCCTGCACCTGGTCACGCACTCGCTGTATTCGCACAAGGAGATCTTCCTGCGCGAACTGATCTCCAATGCCTCCGACGCCTGCGACAAGCTGCGCTTTGCCGCCATTGCCCAGCCGGCGCTCACCGCCGACGACGCGGACCTGCGCATCGAAGTCAGCTACGACGCCGAGGCACGCACCCTGACCGTGCGCGACAACGGCATCGGCATGAGCCGCGAGGAGGTGATCGAGAACATCGGCACGATCGCGCGCTCGGGCACGCGCAAGTTCCTGGAGTCGCTGTCGGGCGACGCGCGTAAGGACACGGCCCTGATCGGCCAGTTCGGCGTGGGCTTCTATTCGGCCTTCATCGTCGCCGACCGCGTCACGCTGACCACGCGCAAGGCCGGCGAACCCGCCGAGAGCGCGGTGCGGTGGGAATCGACCGGCACCGGCGAGTATCAGCTCGACGCCGCCGAGACCGCCGTGCGCGGCACCACGGTCACCTTGCATCTGAAGGAAGAAGAGTCGGAGTTCCTATCCGGCTGGCGCCTGCGCGATCTGATCGCCAAGTATTCCGACCACATCGGCTTTCCCATCCGCATGCGCAAGGAAGAGGACGGCAAGCCCGGCGCCGAGTGGGAAACCGTCAATCACGCCGCCGCGCTGTGGACGCGCGCCAAGGCCGAGGTCAAGGACGAGGAATACCAAGCCTTCTTCAAGCACCTCACGCACGGCTACGAGGACGCGTTGACCTGGTCGCACAATCGCGTCGAGGGCAATCAGAGTTACACCTCGCTGCTGTACATCCCCGCGAAGTCGCCCTGGGACGCCATGTTCAGCGGCCGCGACGATCGCAAGGGGCTGAAGCTCTACATCCGCCGCGTCTTCATCATGGACGCCAGCGAACAACTGCTGCCGAACTACCTGCGCTTCGTCAAGGGCGTGATCGATTCCGACGACCTGCCGCTCAATGTCAGCCGCGAGATCCTGCAGGAGAATCGTCTCGTGCAGCAGATTCGCTCGGGCGCGGTGAAGCGCGTGCTGGATCTGCTGGAGAAGACCGCCAAGGACGACGCCGACAAGTTCCAGCGCTTCACCAATGAATTCGGCAATGTGCTCAAGGAAGGCATCGGCGAGGACTTCGCCAACCGCGAGCGCATCGCCAAGCTGCTGCGCTTCGCCTCGACCAGTCGCGATGATGCCGCGCGCGCGGTGTCGCTCGACGACTACGTCGCGCGCATGCGCGAGGGCCAAGAGGCGATCTACTACGTCACCGCCGACTCGCATGCCGCGGCCAAGGGCAGTCCGCAGATCGAGGCCTTGCGCGCGCGCGGGGTCGAAGTGCTGCTGATGTTCGACCGCATCGACGAGTGGATGAGCGGCTATCTGCGCGAGTACGCCGGCAAGCCGCTCAAGAACGCGGCCAAGGGCGAACTCGATCTGGGCAAGCTCGGCGACAGCGCCGATGACGCGCGTCGCGCCGAAATCGAAAGCGCGGCCGCGCCCTTGATCGACAAGGTCAAGCAAATCGTCGGCGAGCGCGTGCGCGAAGTGCGCGTGAGCCGTCGCTTGGTCGATTCGCCCGCGTGCCTGGCCATCGACGACAACGACATGGCCCTGCATCTTCAGCGTCTGCTCAAGGACGCGGGCCAGGACGTGCCGGACAACAAGCCCGTGCTCGAGATCAATCCCACGCATCCGCTGTTGCGCAAGCTCGAAGGCGAGAACGACGCCACGCATCGCGAGGATCTGGGGCTGCTCGTGCTCGAACAGGCGCAGCTCGCGCAAGGCGTGGCGCTGGACGATCCGGCGGCGTTCGTGGCGCGGCTCAATCGCGTGTTGTTGCGCGGGAACTAGTCGAACTGGAAACATCTGCAACGTTGGTTGCGCCTATGTTTCTGGTTGATTAGCGAAGTGGCATCAACACTGTAAAACACCATCGATTTCCCGCCGATTTGCGCGGCGCGTGCTTCTGACACGCGCCGCGTCTGCCTAGACTCTGCGCCGCCAGCCACTCGAAGCTGGCCGACAGGAGACGAGCGCGACGCTCGCCCGGCGCACGGATGCATTCGTTCACGAATGACGTCCGAGCGTCTGGGAGTTGATCATGGCTTGGTTCGAATCATGCCGGCGCGCGTCCATCGCGCGCGTCATCGGTGTATTGGCGGTGGTGTTCGCGCGGGGAGCCGTCGCGCAAGTCTTCGTCTCGCCGGATGCCGCGTTCACGCCCGCGACCATCGCCGCCGGTGGCACCACGAATGCGCGGATCAGTCTCAGCGCCAGCGGCGGCATAGGCGGCAATAGCGCGAGCACGCACGTCACGATTACGCGCACGTTTCTTTTCAGCAATGGCGGCACCGGAGATCCGAACAATCTCACGGTGCTTTCGCAGACCAATGTCAACTCGACCAACTGCTCGGGTTCGAACATCAACTATCAACCCTCGGGCCACAGCATCGAGGTGCCGCAAGGCTTGGGCTGGTCGAGCAGCTTCTTTCTGACCGCGCGGTGCCAGCTCGACATGCAAGTGACATCGCTGGTGCCGGGCGTCTATACCTTCACCATCGGTGAAGGCGCGATATCGACTGATCGCGGGCCCACCGTAGGCGTCGCCACGGCAACCTTGGTGGTGACGGGGCCGAGATTGGCGACGTCGTTCTCGCCGACGTCGATTTCGCCAGGCGGCACGTCGACGCTGACCTTGACCTTGAGCAATGCCGACACCGCGCCCGCGGTGCTGTCGTCGAATCTCGTCGACACGCTGCCGGCGAACCTCACCGTGGTGGCAGGCACGGCGGCGACGACTTGCACGGGTGGCGCTGGCGTCAGCGCCACGCCCACCGCAATCACGTTGGCCAGCGGCGCAGTGATTCCCGCGCAGGGCAACTGCGCGGTGACAGCGAGCGTGACGTCTTCGACCATCGCCACGCTTACCAATCTCTTGCCCGCGAATTCGCTCACTACCGATATCGGCAGTTTTCTCGAGGCCACGTCGGCGCAGTTGCTCGTTCAGGGCGTGTCGCCGACCTTGTCGATGAGCTTCTCGCCGGGCGCGGTGGATCTGGGCGCGGGCTCGACGCTGACAACGGAAGCGAGCAATCCCAATGCCGTGGTCGCGACCTTGACCGCGCCGCTGACGGTCAGTCTGCCCACGGGCATGGCCGCGGCGGGCGCGGCGACGGTGACGTGCTCGGCGCCGCCTTCGCCAGCGCGCGCGCCGTCGCCGATGGGCGTCGGGGGAGGCACGGTCACGTTGGCGGCGACGGGCGCGACGATCCCGGCGAATGGGTCGTGCCGCTATGCGTTGCCGGTGACGACATCGAGCACGGGCAATCTGACCGCGACCATTCCCCCGCAGACCTTGCAGACTGACGTCGGCACGGTCGTGAGCGCGACGTCCGCGGTTCTCGTCGTCAATGGCACTTCGCCCAGCGTCGCGCTGCAGTTCGCGCCCGCGACGATCGCGGTGGGGCAGAGCAGCACCTTGACCGCGACGCTCGGCAATCCCAATGCGTTGGCGACGACGACTACCAGCCCGACCAGTTTCAGCTTGCCCACGGGCTTGCGTATCGATGGCGTCGCGGCAACCACGAACTGCGGCGCCGCGCTCTCCGCGCCGCTCGGCGGCACCACGGTCAGCCTCGCCGCGGGCGCGACTTTGCCGGGCTTGGGCAGCTGCGCGATCACGCTCTCCGTGCGCGGCGATCAGGCGGGCGAGTACACGGTGAGCATTCCAGTCGGCGGATTGGCGACGGGGCTTGGCAGCAACACCGCCGCGACCAATGCCGTGCTGGTGGTCAATGGCGTCGTGGCCGCGACCGCGGTGCCGATCCTGGCCTGGTGGGGCGTGGTCACCTTGATCGCCGCCATGATGTTCCTGGGCTTGCTCGCGCAGCGTCGGCCTTGATGCGCGTCGCGGACGGGATGACGCGCGTCGTCCCGTCCGCTGCCGTTGAACGCCGGGTCTTGGCACGCCGACGCGGCCTCGCGACAATCGCGTCATGCAAGCGGAATCCAGCGGTGTGCGCATCGACGTGTGGCTGTGGGCGGCGCGATTCTTCAAGACGCGCTCGCTGGCCAAGCAAGCCGTGGTCGGCGGTCGCGTCACGATCGACGATCAGGCCTGCAAGCCGGCGCGACTCGTCCGCGTCGGCGATCATCTGACCGTGCGGCGAGGTGAGGAAGTGATGCGGATCAGCGTGCTGGGTCTCAGCGAAACACGCGGTCCCGCGACCGCGGCGCGACAGCTCTATCACGAATCCGACGAAGCTCGCGCCACGCGCGAGGCGGCGCGCGAACAACAACGTCTGGCCGCGCGCGGCTTCACGCCACCGGCCACGCGGCCGGACAGCAAGGCGCGGCGTCAGCTGCGTCGTTTGCTCGAGGGCTGACGGCGACGGCGCGCGCCGCTATGCTCGCGCGCCTGATGAGCACGGCGCAGATCCAGCAGCAATTCGAACTCGGCCAGGCCATGCATCGGCAAGGGCGCTTGGGCTTGGCCGAATCGCATTACCTGCGCGTGGTCAAGCTCGATCCCGCGCATGCCGAGGCCTGGCATCTGCTGGGCGTATGCGCGTTCCAGGCCGGGCAGGGGCCGCGCGCGATCAAGCACTATCGACGCGCGCTGCAGGCGCGGCCGCGCTTCGCGCAGGCCTGGAACAATCTCGGCCTGGCGCTCAAGGCCGCGGGGCAGGGCGAAGCCGCGCTCGATGCGTTTCGGCAAGCGCTCGACATTCGTCCGGAATATGCCGAGGCCGCGTTTAATTTGGGCCTGGCCTTGGGCGATCGCGGTGACTTCGACGACGCCGAGCGCGTGTATCGCCAAGTGCTCGCCTGGACGCCGGATTCAATCGCGGCGCTGACCAATCTCGGCAATCTGCTGCGCCGCGCCGATCGCGCGCGCGATGCACTGGCGCCGCTGCAACGCGCGGCGACGCTGAGTGGTTCGGCCGAGGCCGCGTGCAACCTGGCCTTGGCTCACATCGATCTGGGCGAGTTCGCGCAGGCGCGCGATTGCGCCACGCACGCGACCGCACTCGATGCCGATGACGCCTTGACCTGGGCCACGCTCGGCAGCGCTTGTCGCTTGCAAGGCGATCTCGATGCGGCCTTGCCCGCGCTCGAGCGCGCCGTGGCCATTGACGATGGGCAGCTCGATGCCTGGCATGAACTCGCTTTAGTGCGTGAGGCCGGCGGCGATCACGCGGGCGCGGGCGAAGCCTTCGCGCGCGCCTTGGCGTTAGCGCCCGATGATGAGCGCGTGCGCTGGGCCGCTGCCTTGTCGCTGCCGGCCTTGCCGCGCGACGAGGCCGAGGTCGATCTCGCGCTCGAGGCCTTCGCGCGAGGCATCGAGTCTCTGCGTCAGCGGCCCGCGCGCGATCCGCGCGCGGAGTTGGCGGCGGCCGCCAGCGTGACGCCCTTCGCCATGCACTATCTCGCGCGGGACACGCGCGCGCTGCAAAACGCCTTCGGCGATCTGGTGACTCAGGTCGTCGCCCGCGCGCGACCGAAGCATCGTGTGCCCGAGACGCGCGTCGCGCCCGAACGCGCGCGCATCGGATTCGTCGGCGCGCATTTCACGCGGCACACGGTGTCGCGCTACTTCAATGCCTTCATCGAATCGCTCGATCGCGAGCGCTTCGAGGTTTTCGTCTGGCACACAGGCGAACAGACCGACGCGATCAGCGAGCACTTGCAGGGACGCGTCGAACACTTCGCGCATCACACGGGCGATCTCGACGCGCTGGCCGCGCGCATCGCCGACGCCGCGCTCGATGCCTTGATTTTTCCCGAGATCGGCATGGACGCGCGCCAACTCGCCCTTGCGGCGATGCGCTTGGCGCCGCGACAGGGCCTGCTCTACGGCCATCCCGCGAGTTGCGGTCTCGCGACCATGGACGTGTTCTTCAGTGGCGAGGCACTCGAGCCCGTCGATGGCGCGGCGCACTATCGCGAGCGCTTGTGGCGTCTGCCCGGCGTCGGCGCCGCGCCGTCCGCGCCGTCAGTCGCGCCGGATCCGACATGGTTCGCGAATTGGCGCGACCAGCGGCCCGTGCTCGTGTGCGCGCAGCCGCCGAACAAGATCGTGCCCGCGTTCGATGACGTGATCGCCGAGGTGCTCGCGCGCTCGGGCGCTCGGTTGCTGATCTTCGATCGCCACGCGGCATTGACGCGGCGGTATCTGGATCGCCTCGCGTCGCCATTGCGGGCGCGCGGTCTCGATGTCGCGGACGTCGTGAGCGCGCAACCGATGCTGTCGTATCCCGAATTCCTTGGCGCGCTGGACGGCGCCACGGTCGTGCTCGACACGCCGTGGTTCTCGGGTGGCGCGACCAGTCTGGATGCGCTCGCGATGGGCGCGGTGGTCATCGCTTGGGAATCGACCTTCGCGCGCGGTCGGCAGACATCGGCGATGCTGCGCTTGATCGGCGCGGACGATGGCATCGCTCACGACGCGGCGAGTTATGTCGAACGCGCGCTCATGTTCACCAGCGATGCGACCGAGCGCCAAGCGATGCACGATCGCATTCGAAGGCGCGCGCCGCTGTTGTTCGCGAACGAGGCGACGTGTCAGGCCTTCGCCGACGCCTTGTGGCAATGGACGCGCTGAGCGCGCGTCGTGCTCAGAGCAGTTGCTTGAGGCGATAGAGCGCGTCGAGCGCTTCGCGCGGCGTCAACGCATCGGGATCGAGTTCGCGCAGCGCGCTCAAGGCCTGCGGCTCGGCCGCGAACAACGACAGCTGCGGCGAAGTCACGCTGGCACTCGACTCGATCGGCTTGGCTTCGATCGGCGCGCCACCCGCTTCGAGTTGCGCCAACAGATCGCGCGCCTGATTGACCACGCCGCGCGGCAAGCCCGCCAGCGCCGCGACCTGCAGACCGAAACTGCGATCGGCCGGGCCTTCCTTCACCGCGTGCAGGAACACGAGTTGGTCGCCGTGCTCCACCGCGTCCAGATGCACGTTGGCCACGCCTTCGATGCGCAGCGCCAACTGCGTCAGCTCGAAGTAGTGCGTCGCGAACAGCGTGAACGCGCGATTGACCGTGGCCAGATGCACGGCCGCGGCTTGCGCAATCGCCAAGCCATCGTAGGTGCTGGTGCCGCGGCCGACTTCGTCCATCAGCACCAGACTCTGCGGCGTGGCGTTGTGCAGAATGTTGGCGGTCTCGCTCATCTCGACCATGAAGGTCGACTGGCCGCGCGCCAGGTCGTCGCCCGCGCCAATGCGCGTGAAGATGCGATCGATCGGGCCGATGCGCGCGGCATCGGCCGGCACGTGCGAGCCGACGTGCGCGAGCAGCACGATCAGCGCGGTCTGACGCATGAAGGTCGATTTACCGCCCATGTTCGGGCCGGTGATCACGAGCATCCGGCGATCGCCATGAAGTCGCGTGTCGTTGGGCTCGAACGGATCGTCGCGCACGGCCTCGACCACGGGATGGCGACCGCGTGTGATCTCGATGCCGGGTTCATCGACGAGGTCGGCGGCGTTCCAGCGCAGACTGTCGGCGCGTTCGGCAAGACCGCCGAGCACGTCGATCTCGGCGATCGCGGCGGCGCAGCGCTTGAGCGGTTCGAGTTCGGCGATGAGTTCGTCGAGCAGGCCGTCGTAGAGCGCGCGTTCGCGCATCAGCGAGCGTTCGCGCGCGGATAGCACCTTGTCCTCGAAGGTCTTGAGTTCCTCGGTGATGTAGCGCTCGGCGCCCTTGATCGTCTGCCGACGCGTGTAGTGCGTGGGCACCTTGTCGGCTTGGCCGCGGCTGACTTCGATGTAGTAGCCGTGCACGCGGTTGTAGCCGACCTTGAGCGTGGCGATGCCGCTGGCCGCGCGCTCGCGCGCTTCGAGGTCGAGCAGGAACTGGTCGGCGTGCGTGGACAGGCGTCGCAGTTCGTCGAGTTCGGCGTCGAAGCCCTCGCGAATGGCGCCACCATCGCGCATCAGCACGGGCGGTTGCTCTACGATGGCGCGCGCCAGATGCTCGGCGCGCGGGCCGTGTTCGCCGATGGCGGCGAGCAAAGCGTCGAGGCGCGGATTGTCGCAAGGCGCCAGCACTTCGCGCAGACGCGGCAATAGCAGCAGGCCATCGCGCAGCGTCGACAGATCGCGCGGTCGCGCGGATTTGAGCGCGACGCGCGCGAGAATGCGTTCGATGTCGCCGACGCCGCGGAGCAAGCCGTGCAGGGGCTCAAAGGCACGCGCGTCGATCAAGGCGCCGATCGCTTGGCTGCGTTGACGCAGTGTCGCGCGATCGCGCAGCGGCCGATTGAGCCAGCGGCGCAGCAAGCGTCCGCCCATGGGCGTGGCGGTGCGGTCGATCACGCCGAGCAGCGAGAAATCCTCGCGGCCCGAGGCGTGCGTGTCGATTTCGAGATTGCGCCGCGTGGCCGCGTCGAGCGCCACGGTGTCGGTGGTTTCCTCGACGCTCATGCCGCTGATGTGGGGCAGGGCGGTGCGTTGCGTGTCCTTGAGGTATTGCAACAGCGCGCCGGCGGCGGCGATGGCCGCGCCCAGATCGGCCACGCCGAACCCGCGAAGATCGCGCGTGGCGAAGAAGGCGCACAGCGCGCGCGTCGCGGAGTCGGCGTCGAAATGCCAAGGCGGTCGGCGCCGCAGACCCGGCAATTGCTGCACGGCTTTCGGCCAGATCGCGTCTTCGGCGACCAGGGATTCGGCCGGCGACAAGCGCGCGAGTTCGGCCACGAGTTGCTGGTCGTCGGCGACTTCGGTCACGGCGAATCGCCCGGTCGAAACATCGACCCAGGCGAGACCAATGCGCTGCGCGCCGCGATGCAGGCTCAGCAGCAGATTCTCGCGACGATCCTCGAGCAGCGCGTCATCCGTGACCGTGCCCGGCGTGACCACGCGCACGACCTTGCGTTCGACCAAGCCCTTGGCCAGCGCCGGATCGCCGATCTGCTCGCAGATCGCCACCGATTCGCCGAGCCGGATGAGCTTGCCCAGATAGGACTCGACCGCGTGCACGGGCACGCCCGCCATCGGAATCGGCTGACCGGCGGATTGGCCGCGTTGGGTGAGCGTGATGTCGATCAGACGCGCGGCGCGGCGCGCGTCGTCGTAGAACAACTCGTAGAAATCGCCCATGCGAAAAAACAGCAAGGTGTCCGGATAGTCGGCCTTGGCGCGCAGGAACTGCCGCATCAGCGGCGTGTGTTGGCTCAACTCATCGACGGCTTGCATGCTGGACTTCGGACGGGGGACGGGCTAAAAGCACAAGCTGCATATGATGCCCTAGCGACATGCCCCAGCACGAGAACCTTGACGACGCCGCGCTCGCGCGCCTGGCTCACGACCTCGGCGCCTTGATGACGCGCACCGGCCAGATGCTGGTGACCGCTGAATCCTGCACCGGCGGCTGGATCGCCAAGACCGTCACCGACATCGCCGGTAGCTCGGCCTGGTTCGATTGCGGCGTCGCGGCCTACAGCTACGAGGCCAAGCAGGCCTTGCTCGGCGTGCGCCCCGAGACCTTGCTCAAGCACGGCGCGGTGAGCGAAGAAACCGTGCTCGAGATGGTGTCGGGCGCGCTGATTCATTCCGGCGCGACCATCGCGGTCGCGGTCACCGGCATTGCCGGTCCCTCGGGCGGCACCGCCGACAAGCCCGTCGGCACGGTGTGGATCGCCTGGAAGCGGCGCGGTGGATATCCGGTGATGACGCGCTATCACTTCGACGGCGATCGCGAGTTGATCCGACGTCACACCGTGGCGACGGCGCTCGAGGGCTTGCGCAAAATGCTGACAAGCTGACGCGGCATTCGCGTCTTATCGACGGCGCTTGCTGTGGGATAATCCTTCCACGGGTCGCGGCCATGCCGGCCGGGCCGGACATCGCAACTTGTGAGACGGGCGCGCGCCAGGGTGGCGGCCCTTCCAACCCTGAGCTTCGAGGAATCGCAATGGACGACAACAAGAAACGCGCGCTTTCTTCCGCGCTGTCGCAGATCGAAAAGCAATTCGGCAAGGGCGCGGTCATGCGCATGGGCGATCGCACCGACGATACCGTCGATGTCATCTCCACCGGTTCGCTGGGCCTGGATATCGCGCTCGGCATCGGCGGCCTGCCGCGCGGCCGCGTGGTCGAGATCTACGGACCGGAATCCTCCGGCAAGACCACGCTGACCTTGCAAGTCATCGCCAACTGTCAGCGCAACGGCGGCACCGCCGCTTTCGTCGACGCCGAGCACGCGCTCGATCCGAGCTACGCCGAGAAGCTCGGCGTCAAGGTCGACGATCTGCTCGTGTCGCAGCCCGACACCGGCGAGCAGGCCCTGGAAATCGCCGACATGCTGGTGCGCTCCGGCGCGGTCGACGTGGTGGTGATCGACTCGGTCGCCGCGCTCACGCCCAAGGCCGAAATCGAGGGCGAAATGGGCGATTCGCACGTCGGTTTGCACGCGCGCCTGATGAGTCAGGCCCTGCGCAAGCTCACCGCCAACATCAAGAAGTCGAACTGCATGGTGATCTTCATCAATCAGATCCGCATGAAGATCGGCGTGATGTTCGGCAATCCCGAGACCACCACCGGCGGCAACGCGCTGAAGTTCTACGCCTCGGTGCGTTTGGACATCCGTCGCGTCGGCTCGGTCAAGCGTGGCGAGGAAGTGATCGGCTCCGAGACGCGCGTCAAGGTGGTCAAGAACAAACTGGCGCCGCCGTTCCGTCAGGCCGATTTCGAGATTCTTTATGGCGAGGGCGCGTCGCGCGAGGGCGAGATCATCGAACTCGGCGTCACCCATAACCTGGTCGAAAAATCCGGCGCTTGGTACAGCTACAAGGGCGAGCGCATCGGTCAGGGCAAGGACAACACGCGCCTGTTCCTGCGCGATCACGCGGCCATGGCCAAGGAGATCGAGGATCTGATCCGCGCCAAGCTGGTCAATGCCAAGGCCGGCGCTAAGGCCGCCGTGGCCGAGGCCGAGGAAGACTGATCCTTGGCATCACGCAAGTCCGGCAAGCCCGAGCCCAGCGCCCACGACCGGGCGCTGGCGCTCTTGGCGCGCCGCGAGCACTCCGCGCGCGAGATCAAGCAACGTCTCGCCGCGCGCGGCCACGATGACGATGAAAGCGAGCGCGCGCTGACCGATCTGCAGCGTTCGCACTATCAAAGCGACGAGCGCTTCGCCGAGGTCCTGATCCGGGCCCGTGTCGGCGCCGGCTACGGCCCGCGCTATATCGAGGCGGAGCTGCGCAGTCACCGCATCGATCCACGCCCGCACCGCGCGGCCCTGGCCGAACACGACTGGGCCGCGCTGGCCAAGACCCTGGTCCGCCGCCGTTACGGCGCGCGACTGGACACGCGCGAGGTCGCGCAAAAGGCCGCCCAGTTCCTGGCCCGCCGTGGCTTTCCCGGCGCCGCCGTGGCCCGCGCCACCCGTGTCGAGGTCGGCGACGAGACCGAGTAGAGCTTGTTCCCCAAGCGGACAGCCGCATAATCCCGGTATCCTTCGTCGTTTCGCCGATACCGTGTCCGCCATGAAGACCAGCGCCGAGATTCGCCAGACCTTCCTCGATTTCTTCCGCTCCAAGGGTCACGAGATCGTGCCCTCCAGTCCCTTGGTGCCGGGCAATGACGCCACGCTGCTGTTCACCAATGCCGGCATGGTGCAATTCAAGGACGTGTTTCTCGGCGCCGACAAGCGCTCGTACACGCGCGCCGCGTCCTCGCAGCGCTGCGTGCGCGCCGGCGGCAAGCACAACGATCTCGATTCGGTGGGCTACACCGCGCGTCATCACACCTTCTTCGAGATGCTGGGCAATTTCAGCTTCGGCGATTACTTCAAGCGCGATGCCATCGCCTTCGCCTGGGAGTTGCTCACCGACAAGCTCGGCCTGCCCAAGGACAAACTCTGGGTCACCGTCTATCACACCGATGACGAGGCCTATGCGCTGTGGAATGAAATGATCGGCGTGCCGCGCGAACGCATCGTGCGCATCGGCGACAACAAGGGCGCGCCCTATGCTTCGGACAATTTCTGGCAGATGGCCGACACGGGTCCTTGTGGTCCGTGCACCGAGATCTTCTACGACCACGGCCCCGGCATCGCTGGTGGTCCGCCGGGCTCGCCGGAAGAAGACGGCGATCGCTACATCGAAATCTGGAACCTCGTGTTCATGCAGTTCGATCGCTCGGCCGATGGCAAGCTCTCGCCGCTGCCGGCGCCCTGCGTCGACACGGGCATGGGCCTGGAACGACTGGCCGCCGTGCTCCAGCACGTGCATTCCAACTACGAGATCGATCTGTTCCAGCGCCTGATCCAGGCCGCGGCGAAGGCCACGGGCACGAGCGACCTCGAGAACAAATCGCTGCGCGTGATCGCCGATCACATCCGCGCGTGCTCGTTCCTGATCGTCGACGGCGTGCTGCCTTCGAACGAAGGTCGCGGCTACGTGCTCCGTCGCATCATCCGTCGGGCCTTGCGTCATGGCTGGAAGTTGGGCAAGAAGGGCACGTTCTTCCACACCCTGGTCGCGGCCTTGGTGGCCGAGATGGGCGCGGCCTATCCCGAGCTCAAGCAAAAGCAATCCTTGGTCGAGACCGCGCTCAAGGCCGAGGAAGAACGCTTCGCCGAGACGCTCGAGCAGGGCATGAAGGTGTTCGAGGACGTGGTGTCGCGCTCGAAGCAACGCATCGCCGGCGTCGATGCTTTCCGTCTGTACGACACCTATGGCTTCCCGGTCGATCTGACCGCCGACATCGCGCGCGAGCGCGGCCTCGACGTCGACATGGCTGGCTTCGAGCAGGCCATGGAAGCGCAACGTGAACTCGCGCGCGGCGCCAGCAGCTTCGGCGGCGCCGCCATGTTGTCGGCGGAACTGGTCAAGCAATTGGCGCCGACGAATTTCCTCGGCTACGACACGCTGGCCGCGAAGGACTTGCGCGTGCTCGCCATCGTGCGCGACGGCGCGCCGCTCGCCGCGTTGAGCGAGGGCGAAACCGCCACCGTGATTCTCGATCGCACGCCGTTCTATGCCGAGTCGGGCGGGCAGGTGGGCGATCACGGCGTGCTCGTTGGCGCCAACGGTCAGTTCCGCGTGCTCGACACGCAAAAGCTCGCCGGCACGTTCCATGGTCACGTTGGTCAGTGGTCCGGCGCCGCGCTCAAGGTCGGCAACGTGCTCGCGGGCACGGTCGATGCCACGCGGCGCGGCGCGGTCGTACTCAATCACTCGGCCACGCACTTGCTGCACGCGGCGCTGCGCCAGGTGCTGGGCGAGCACGTGCAACAGAAGGGCTCGCTGGTCGCGCCCGATCGACTGCGCTTCGACTTCTCGCACTTCCAGGCGGTGACGCCGGCCGAGCTCAAGCGCATCGAGGACTTGGTCAACGTCGAGGTGCGCCGCAACGTCGCCGCCGAGGCGCGCGAAATGCCCTACAAGGAAGCGATCGAGCACGGCGCGATGGCGCTGTTCGGCGAAAAGTACGGCGAGCGCGTGCGCGTGCTGCGCATGGGTGAGTTCTCCACCGAATTGTGCGGCGGCACGCATGTCGGTCGCACCGGCGACATCGGTCTGTTCAAGATCGTCGGCGAGTCGAGCGTGGCGGCGGGCGTGCGTCGCATCGAAGCGGTGACTGGCGCCGGCGCCATCGCCTATCTCGACGAGCGCGAGCACACGCTGACCGAGGCCGCGCGGTTGCTCACCACCAGCCCCGACGACATCGTCGACAAGCTCAAGCAACTGTTCGACAAGCACAAGAAGCTCGAGCGCGAGCTGGAGTCGCTCAAGGCCAAGGCCGCCGGCTCGGCGCTCGAAGACGTGCTCGCGCGCGCGATCGACATCAATGGCGTCAAGCTCGTCGCCGCGCGCGTCGATGGGCTCGATGCGAAGTCGCTGCGCGATGGCGTAGATCAGGCGAAGCTAAAGCTCGGCGATGCCATCGTGTTGTTGGCGTCGGGCAGCGATGGCAAGGTCGCGCTCGTGGCCGGCGTGGCTGGCAGCGCGATGGGTCGCGTGAAGGCCGGCGAATTGTTGACGCACGTGGCGAGTCAAATTGGTGGCAAGGGCGGCGGACGTCCCGATATGGCGCAAGGCGGTGGCGAAGATTCGCCGAAGCTCGCCATCGCGCTCGACAGCGTCGGGCAGTGGGTTCGCGACAGACTCTGAAATCTTGTAAATCTTCCTTTCTACGCGTGTTGTAGTGAATTGCGCGGGCATGGGGCGTGGGCTACCATGCCTCGCAGTCGCCGTATGCGCTTCGCACGGAAAGACGAAGCAGCGTTTGCGGACATCCAGCGGACGCGAACGCCAGCGAAAAAAACTCCGCCCGCGATCGATGATGGGACGGAGGGAGGGATACACATGTTGATACTGACGCGACGCGTCGGCGAAACCCTGATGATCGGTGACAACGTCACGGTCACGGTTCTCGGAGTCAAGGGCAATCAAGTTCGCATCGGCATCAACGCGCCGAAGGATCTTGCCGTGCACCGCGAAGAGATTTATCAGCGCATCAAGCGCGAGCAGAAGGACGGTGTCGTCGACGGCGCCGCGGGTCCTCACGAGGTCGGCTGACATCGGTTTACGCGCGCGTCGCATCCGGGTATCCTGCGCGCCCGTCGTCGAGCGGGTCACGCGCGACGAACCACGGAGAGGTGCCCGAGAGGCCGAAGGGGCTCCCCTGCTAAGGGAGTATAGGGTCAAAAGATCTATCGTGGGTTCGAATCCCTCCCTCTCCGCCAGTTGCAACAAAGACGGGGCCGTCAGGCCCCTTCTGCATTTCGGTGCGGTGTCGGTCCCCGCGCGGCGACGCGTTTGGATCGAGATCGACCAGAGGAAGTATTGACGACCGTCGCGACTGTCCGCATACTTTCACGTCTTCGCGCCCGTAGCTCAGTTGGATAGAGTACCAGGCTACGAACTTGGTGGTCGGGAGTTCGAATCTCTCCGGGCGCGCCATATTCCAAGAAGGGTGCTTCGGCGCCCTTTTTATTTTGCGCGGTGGGTGTCGCATTCGCGTTCGAGGCGAAGCGGTCGGGCCTTAGGGGTTCGGCGATCGCATTGACGCAACAGATGGCGCGGCTTAGTATTCGCGGCCCTTCGCGGTGGTTTGGCGGATGGCTTCCGGGGTATAGCGCAGTCTGGTAGCGCACCTGCTTTGGGAGCAGGGTGTCGGGGGTTCGAATCCCTCTACCCCGACCAGTTGTGTAAAGCGTGGGCGGTTGATCGCCGGCGTGGTGGTGAGGTGGTTCGAGGCGGTCCGCTAGGGTCTCCGGTGAGCGGTACGCGACGGCGTGGACAAGGTCCGCGTCAGGCGCGGGTGACGGCGCGACGGTGGTCCTGGCGTAGCGACAGGGTTGGATCGAGGCGCCCGTAGCTCAACCGGATAGAGCACCGGCCTTCTAAGCCGGCGGTTGCAGGTTCGAGTCCTGTCGGGCGTGCCACGGCGAAGACGGTTTATGGTGGGTGTAGCTCAGTTGGTTAGAGTACCGGATTGTGATTCCGGTTGTCGTGGGTTCGAATCCCATCACTCACCCCAGTTACGTTGAAAAACTAGAAGTTTCCGGGCCGTTAGCTCAATTGGTAGAGCAGCGGACTCTTAATCCGTAGGTTTCAGGTTCGAGTCCTGAACGGCCCACCAAACTTCCGCCCGTCTTGCCCTCCGATCCCTCGCGATGCGCTCCGATTCGACTCACTCCGCTACCGTGTTCACCGCGATGCGAAAGTGGCGGAATTGGTAGACGCCCTGGATTTAGGTTCCAGTGGGGCAACCCGTGAGAGTTCGAGTCTCTCCTTTCGCACCAATCCATTTCATGGGCCGCCCGGTTCGGGTGGCCCTTAGTCGTTTGTAAGGAGCACATCCATGCAGGTCTCGCTCGAAACCGTCGGTACCCTCGAACGCAAGCTCACCGTGCGCATTCCCGCCGACCGCGTCGAAACGCGTGTCCGCGAGCGCATGCGCGAACTCGGCCAGACCGTGCGCATCAAGGGCTTCCGTCCGGGCAAGGTGCCGGCCAAGATCATCGAGCAGCGTTTCGGCGCCCAGGTGCGTAACGAAGCGATGTCGGATGTGATCACCACCAGTTATCAAGAAGCCGTGCGCGAGAAGAATCTGCGTCCGGCCGTGGCGCCGTCGATTCGCGCCAATCCCGCCGGCGCCGGCGAGATCGAATACACCGCCACTTTCGAAGTGGTGCCGGAGATCGGCGCCATCGACGTGTCGGGCATCGAGCTGACCAAGGTCGCGTCCTCGGTCGAGGACGCCGACGTCGACGCCATGATCGAAACCCTGCGTCTGCAGCGTCGCGGTTGGGACGTGGTCGAGCGCGCCAGCCAGACCGGCGACATGGTGCTGTTCGAATACGCCGCCACCGCCGGTGACCTGCGTCATCCGGCCGAAGGCGCCGAGCGCGCCGGCACGGTGATCGGCATCGGCGCGCTGTTCCCCGAATTCGAAGCGCAACTTGTCGGCGTCAAGACCGGTGATGAGCGCAAGGCCAAGCTGACCTTCCCCGAAGCGTTCCGCGAGACCTCGCTCGCCGGCAAGACCGCCGACGTCGAGATCAAGATCGTGCGCGTGCAGGAACCGAAGCTGCCCGAAATCGACGAAGCCTTCGCCGCCAGCTTCGGCGTGCGCGAGGGTGGCCTGGCGCGCTTCCGCGAGGACGTGCGCGCCAATCTCGAGCGTGAGCTCAACGCCGCCGTGAAGGCGCGCGTGAAGGCGCACACGGTCGATCGCCTGGTCGCGCATTTCGCCGACATCGAAGTGCCCAAGGGCATGGTCAACAACGAATCGCAGGCGCTGTTGCAGCGCGCTCAGCAGCAGGCTCAGCGCGTCGGCGCGACGCCGCCGACCGACGCGGGCGCTTTCGCCGCCGAAGCCTCGGCGCGCGTGCGCGCCTTCCTGCTGCTCAACGAAATCGCCCGACAGAACAACATCGTGCCCGACGCGCGTCTGGTCAACGAAGCCCTGGGCGCGATCGCCTCGACCTACGAAGAACCCGAGAAGGTCGTCGAGCTGTATCTCAAGGACAACGAACTGATGGCGAGCCTGCGCAACAGCGTGCTCGAGGATCAGGTCGTGGAATGGATCGTGCAGCACGCCAAGGGTCGCGAAGAGCGCGTGCCGTTCAGCCAGATCATGCAGGCGCGCGGCTGAGCTTGATTGCCGGCGCGCTCGCAACCATATTCGGGGAACTCCTGGAGGGCTGGTCATGATCAAGGCTTTGAATCTAGTGCCCATGGTGGTCGAGCAGACCGCCCGTGGCGAACGCGCCTACGACATCTACTCGCGCCTGCTCAAGGAGCGCGTGATCTTCCTGGTCGGCCCGATCGACGATCACATGGCCAATGTGGTCGTCGCGCAGTTGCTGTTCCTGGAGTCGGAAAACCCCGACAAGGACATCAATCTCTACATCAACAGCCCCGGTGGCGTGGTCACCGCGGGCCTGGCGATCTACGACACGATTCAATTCCTGCGTCCCAATGTCAGCACCATGTGCATTGGCCAGGCGGCGTCGATGGGTTCGCTGCTGCTGGCGGCGGGCACCAAGGGCAAGCGTTATGCATTGCCGAACTCGCGCATCATGATTCATCAGCCGCTGGGTGGTTTTTCGGGACAAGCCAGCGACATCGATATTCACGCGCGTGAAATCCTGTCGATTCGCGAGCGTCTCAACGGCATTCTGGCCCGTCACACCGGCCAGGCGGTCGAGCGCATCGCCAAGGACACCGATCGCGACAACTTCATGAGCGCGCCGGATGCCCGCGATTACGGCCTGGTCGACGCGGTGCTCGAGAAGCGTCCCGAAGGCACGATCCGTTCCGCCTGAACGAGTGACCGCCGGTCGCGGAGGCCGGTGGGTCTGGGACTTGCAAGCATGACCGGCCCGTGGGCTTGTCAAGCCCCCGGGCGGGCTATGCTATTGTACGGCCGGGAATCCATAAGCCGCGCTTGGCGCGCAGCGACGACGTCGAGGTAGTACATGACTGAGGATCGACAGGGTAGGGGCGGCGACAACAGCAAGATCCTCTACTGCTCGTTCTGCGGCAAGAGTCAGCACGAGGTGCGCAAGCTGATCGCGGGCCCCTCGGTGTTCATCTGCGACGAATGCGTCGAGTTGTGCAACGACATCATCCGCGAAGAGCTCGAGGAAAAAGCCGCGAGCGCTCGCAGTCATCTGCCCAAGCCGCGCGAAATCATGGACGTGCTCGACCAGTACGTCATCGGTCAGGGCCGCGCCAAGAAGACCTTGGCGGTCGCCGTCTACAACCACTACAAGCGCCTCGAATCGCGTAGCCGCAACGAGGAAGTGGAACTGGCCAAGAGCAATATTCTGCTGATCGGCCCCACGGGCTCGGGCAAGACCTTGCTGGCGGAAACGCTGGCGCGCCTGCTCAACGTGCCGTTCACCATCGCCGACGCGACCACGCTGACCGAAGCCGGTTACGTGGGCGAGGACGTCGAGAACATCATTCAGAAGCTGCTGCAAAAGTGCGACTACGACGTCGAGAAGGCGCAGACCGGTATCGTCTACATCGATGAAATCGACAAGATCTCGCGCAAGAGCGAGAACCCGTCGATCACGCGCGACGTGTCCGGCGAAGGCGTGCAGCAGGCGCTGCTCAAGCTGATCGAAGGCACGGTCGCCTCGGTGCCGCCGCAAGGCGGGCGCAAGCATCCGCAGCAGGAATTCCTGCAGGTCGACACGCGCAACATCCTGTTCATTTGCGGTGGCGCGTTCGCGGGCCTGGAGAAAATCATCCAGGCGCGTTCGGAATCCACCGGCATTGGTTTCTCCGCCGAGATTCGCAGCAAGGATCGTCGCGGCAACGTGGGTCAGGTGCTCGCGGGCGTCGAGCCCGAGGATCTGATCAAGTTCGGTTTGATTCCGGAATTCGTCGGTCGTCTGCCGGTCGTGGCCACGCTCGAGGAACTCGACGAGCAAGCCTTGATCAAGATTCTCACCGAGCCCAAGAACGCCATCACCAAGCAGTTCAAGCGCCTGTTCGACATGGAAGGCGTGGAGCTCGAGTTCCGACCCGAAGCCCTGCAAGCCGTGGCGCGCAAGGCGCTGCAGCGACGCACGGGCGCGCGTGGCTTGCGCACCATTCTCGAGTCGGTGCTGCTCGACACGATGTACGAGCTGCCCTCGCTCGAGCACGTCAGCAAGGTCGTGGTCGACGAGGCCGTGATCAACGGCGCCGCCGAGCCGTATCTGATCTATCGCGGCACGCCGCAGCCGCGCGCCGCCGCGGACTGAACCGCGTCCGCCTGAAAACTGCCGAGCGCGTCGCGAAATCGTCGCGGCGCCCGGCGCGCGCCTTGCATTCTTTCACCCAGGCCACACTTGACGCAGGGTCGGCCCCGGCGCAGTCTGCCATGGGGGCCTAGCACGCGAGAGCAGAAAACTAGATGACTACCCACACCGCTACCGCCGTCTCGCCCGACATGCCGGTTCTGCCGCTGCGCGACGTGGTGGTCTTTCCGAACATGGTGATTCCCCTGTTCGTGGGCCGCGAGAAGTCCATCAGCGCGCTCGACGCCGCGATGGATGGCGACAAGCAAATCCTGCTCGTCGCGCAACGCAGCCCCGACGTCGACGATCCCGGCGCCAAGGACCTCTACTCGGTCGGCACGATCTCGACGGTGCTGCAGCTGCTGAAGCTGCCCGATGGCACGATCAAGGTCCTGGTCGAAGGCGTGTCGCGCGCCACGGTCAGTCACGTGCGCGAGCAAGATGGTTTTCTGCGCGCGCGCGGCAACAATCTCGAATCCGCGATGTCGCGCGACGCGCGCGAAGTCGATGCCGCGTCGAAGTCGCTGGTCACGGTATTCGAGCAGTACGTCAAGCTCAACCGCAAGATTCCGCCCGAGCTGTTGACCACGCTCGCGGGCATCGATGATCCGGGTCGCCTGGCCGACACCGTCGCCGCGCACCTCAACGTGCGTTTGGGCGACAAGCAGCGCGTGCTCGAAACCATCGAAGTAGCCGAGCGCCTGGAATTGCTGATCGGTTTCGTCGATGGCGAGATCGACGTGCAGCAGCTGGAGAAACGCATCCGCGGCCGCGTCAAGTCGCAGATGGAAAAGAGCCAGCGCGAGTACTACCTCAACGAACAGATGAAGGCCATCCAGAAGGAGTTGGGCGAGCTCGAAGACGCGCCCAACGAACTCGAGGAACTGGCCAAGAAGATCGCCAACGCCGGCATGCCCAAGCCGGTCGAGACCAAGGCGCGCAACGAGCTCAACAAGCTCAAGCAAATGTCGCCGATGTCGGCCGAAGCCACCGTCGTGCGCAACTACATCGACTGGTTGCTGCAGGCGCCGTGGAAAGAGCGCTCGCGCGTGCGCAAGGATCTGCCCGCCGCGCAGCAGGTGCTCGACACCGATCACTTCGGCCTGGAGAAGGTCAAGGAACGCATCCTCGAATACCTGGCCGTGCAAGGCCGCGTGAAGAAGATGAAGGGCCCGATCCTGTGCCTGGTCGGACCGCCGGGCGTGGGCAAGACCTCGCTGGGTCAATCGATCGCCAAGGCGACCAATCGCAAGTTCGTGCGCATGTCGCTCGGCGGCGTGCGTGACGAAGCCGAGATTCGCGGTCATCGCCGCACCTACATCGGTTCGATGCCCGGTCGCATCATCCAGAACATGGCCAAGGTCGGCACGCGCAATCCGTTGTTCGTGCTCGACGAGATCGACAAGATGTCGATGGACTTTCGCGGCGATCCGTCCTCGGCCTTGCTCGAAGTGCTCGATCCCGAGCAGAACCACGCCTTCAACGATCACTACCTCGAAGTCGACTTCGACCTGTCCGAGGTCATGTGGATCGCGACCGCGAACTCGCTCAACATTCCGGCGCCCTTGCTCGATCGCATGGAAGTGATCCGTATCCCGGGGTACACCGAGCTCGAGAAGATCAACATCGCCGAACGTTATCTGCTGCCCAAGCAGATCAAGGCCAATGGCCTCGACACGCAGGAACTCGGGGTCGAGGAAGACGCGATCCGCGACATGATTCGCTACTACACGCGCGAGTCCGGCGTTCGCAGTCTCGAGCGCGAGCTGGCCAAGGTCGCGCGCAAGGTCGTGAAGGAAATCGCGCTCACGGCCAAGGACAAGGAGCCCAAGAAGGGCGCCAAGCGCAAGAAGATCGTGGTCAACGGCGAGCGCCTCGAACACTATCTGGGCGTGCGCCAGTTCACCTACGGCCGCGCCGAGGCGCAGAACGAAGTCGGCGTGGTCACCGGTCTCGCGTGGACTCAAGTCGGCGGCGATCTGCTGTCGATCGAAGCCAGCGTGGTCCCAGGCAAGGGCAAGCTGATTCACACCGGCCAGTTGGGCGACGTGATGCAGGAGTCGATCCAGGCCGCGTTGTCGGTGGTGCGCGCGCGCGTCGATCGCTTCGGTCTCGATCCCGAGTTCCATCAGAAGCTCGACGTGCACATCCACGTGCCCGAGGGCGCCACGCCGAAGGATGGTCCGAGCGCGGGCATCGCCATGTGCACGGCCCTGGTCTCGGCGCTGTCGAAGATTCCCGTGCGCGCCGATGTCGCCATGACGGGCGAGATCACCTTGCGCGGCCGCGTGCTGCCGATCGGTGGCCTCAAGGAGAAGTTGCTCGCCGCGCATCGCGGTGGCCTGCGCACGGTGATCATTCCGGAAGAGAACCGCAAGGATCTCGCCGACATTCCGAAGAACGTCACCGAGTCGCTCGAGATTCGTCCGGTGAAGTGGATCGACGAAGTGCTCGATCTCGCGCTCGCGCAGGCCCTGGTGCCCAGCGCGCGCGGCGAAGCGACGGGCGAATCGGCCACGAGCACCAAAGACAAACCCGCCGAGACCGCGCCCGCGACATCGGACACGGGCACGCAAGCACCGCGTCCGCACTGACGCGCGCGACATGCCGCGACTCGCGAAATTTTTTTTCGCGAGTCGCGAAGCATGCTCTTGACCGCATCGCGCGAAGCTGCTTCAACCCCGCGCAAACCGCGTAGCCACGCCATTTTCGGGTTGCGTGCCCAAAGTGACGCTGGTATAAAGCGTCCGTCGCGAACGCACCCACTCTCCACGCGATGTGGGCAGCAACGACGCCAGTCAGATACTCCGCATCCGGTCTTCACTCTCCACGCGAGTGTTCGGAACGCGCGAGTCGCAACAATCCTCTGAGGGAGTGACACATGAACAAAGGCGATTTCATTACTGCTGTCGCCGAGTGCGGCAACCTGACGAAGGTCGACGCCGGCAACGCAATCGAAGCGGTCATCACGGTGGTAAAGAAGGCGCTCAAGTCGGGGGACGATGTCTCGATCGTCGGCTTCGGCACGTTCACGGTGCGCAAGCGCGCCGCGCGCACGGGCCGCAATCCGCAGACCGGCGCGACGATCAAGATCAAGGCTTCGAAAGTTCCTGCATTCAAGGCTGGCAAAGCGCTGAAAGACGCTATAAACTAGTTTGCTCTGTCGCCTTGGGTGCTTAGCTCAGCGGTAGAGCGTCGCCCTTACAAGGCGAGGGTCGGGGGTTCGAAACCCTCAGCACCCACCAACGAAACAACGCGGAGTGGTAGTTCAGTCGGTTAGAATACCGGCCTGTCACGCCGGGGGTCGCGGGTTCGAGTCCCGTCCACTCCGCCATTTTCGACCAGGGCGCCGGCAACGGCGCCCTTGTTTTTTCAGCGTCGCGTGGCGCGCCATCGCGAAGTCGCCTGGGCCGCAAGGCTCGCGGAACCGATGGGCGTCGCTCGGCATCACAAGGCAACTCGCGCGCGAGCGCGTGGCAGGACCGCGGTCGCGCGGAGATCGCGACCACACAATCGGGTAGCGAATCGACCATGTTGCAGGCGCTTCGAGAAAAAACTTCCGGCTGGATCGCGTTCTTCATCCTCGCCGCGGTCAGCGTGCCTTTCGCCTTCTTCGGCATCGAGCACTATTTCCAGGCGAAGGTGTCTTCCTTCGTGGCCAAGGTCGGCGACAACGAGATTTCGCCCGACGATTTCCGCCAACGCCTGGATCAATATCGCCGTCAGGCGATTCAGATGCAGGGCGAGAATTTCGACAGCAGTTATTTCGACTCGCCCGAGGTCAAGCGTCAGCTGCTCGAGCGCATGATCGACGAGGAACTGTTGCTCGCCGCCGCGCGCGACGCCAACGCCATCGCCAGCGACGAAGCCCTGCGCCGTGAAATCGCCAAGATTCCCGCCTTCCAGAAAGACGGTAAGTTCGACGCCTCGCAGTACGCCTTGCTGTTGAACTCGCAGGGCATGAGCGTGCAGTCGTTCCAGGAAACGATGCGCGAGGACATCTCGCGTCGTCTCTTGCCGATGCAGATTCAGTCCAGCAGCTTTGTCACCGACGCGGTGATCGATCGCTACATCAAGCTGCGCGATCAGACGCGCGATTTCCGCTACGTCAACGTGCCGCGCGAAAACCTCGCGCCGGCCACGCCGAGCGAAGACGAGATCAAAGCCTTCCTCGATCTGCACCAGAGCGAATTCATGGTGCCCGAGCAGGTCTCGCTGAAGTACGTCGAGATCGACGCCGCCACGCTCAACGTGCCGGAGAATCCGCCGGAAGAAGTGCTCAAGGCCCGTTACGAAGAGGATCACGCCCGCTTCGTGCAGCCCGAGGAGCGTCTGGTCAGCCACATCCTGGTGAGCGTGCCGGCCGACGCCGGCGCCGACGCGCAGAAGGCCGCGCTGGCCAAGGCCACCGAGCTCGCCGCCAAGGCCAAGACCACGAAGGACTTCGCCGCGCTCGCGCGCGAAAGTTCCGACGACCTCGGCTCGAAGGAGCAGGGCGGTGATCTGGGTTGGTTGCAGAAGGGCTTCTCCGATCCGGCCTTCGAAGCCGCGCTGTTCGCGATGGAAGCCAACACCGTGTCCGAACCGGTGAAGTCGGCCGAGGGCTATCACGTCATTCAACTGCGCGAGGTCAAGCCCGAGCACGTGAAGACGTTCGAGGAAGCGCGCGCCGAACTGGCCGACGAATACAAGAACACCGAGCGTCAGCGTCAGTACGACGAACTGGCCTCGAAGCTGATCGATGCCTCGCAGTCGGACACGACCAATCTGGAATCGGCCGCGAATGCCGTGAACCTCGAGATCAAGCACACGGCCCTGTTCGGTCGCAACGGTGGCGACGGCGTCGCCGCGTTCCCGGCCGTGCTCAAGGCCGCGTTCTCCGAGGACCTGCTGACCAATGGCCTGGTCAGCGATCAGATCGAACTCGGCGCCAATCACATCGTGCTGGTGCAAGTCGAGGATCACAAGCCGAGCGAGCCGCAGAAGCTCGACGACGTGCGCCCGATCGTGGTCACGCGCTTGCAGATGGAAGCCGCCGAGAAGGCCACCATCGAAAAAGCCAAGAAGCTTGAATCACGCTTTGTCGCTGGCGAGAGCCTCGACGATCTGGCCAAGGAACTCGGCGCCACCGTGACCGATGCCGCGGGCTCGGGTCGTTCGGCCGTGGCGCATGATCCGACCCTGATCTCCAAAGTCTTTGGTCTCGCGCGTCCGGCCGAAGGCAAGCCGCAGCGCGCCATGATCGAACTCGCGCGCGGCAGTTATGCCCTTGTCGAGTTGAGCAAGGTGACCGAGGGCGATCCGGCCAAGGTCGATGCCGCGGGTCGCGACACCGTGCGTCAGCAGTTGGCGGCGGGTGCTTCCAACAGCGACGTCACCGCCTTCATCCAGGCGCTTCGTTCGCGCTATCCGGTCGAGATTCACGAAGACCGCATGTAAGCCTCGCGGCTTCGCGACACGAAAAAAACGGCAGCCGGGGGAACCCGCGCTGCCGTTTTCGTTGGGGCTCGTCGAAGCGTCGGACTCAGCCCGGCACGTCAATGCCCGTCATGCCCAGCGTGTTGTAGCCCGCGTCCACGTAAGTGATTTCGCCGGTGATGCCCGAGGCGAGATCCGAGCACAGGAAGGCCGCGGCATTGCCCACGTCCTCGATCGTCACCGAACGACGCAACGGCGCGTTCTGTTCGACGTGGTCGAGCATCTTGCGGAAGTTGGCGATGCCGGCCGCGGCGAGCGTCTTGATCGGGCCCGCGGAGATGCCGTTGACGCGAATGCCGTCGGGGCCAAGGTTCAACGCGAGATAGCGCACGCAGGCCTCGAGACTGGCCTTGGCCAGACCCATCACGTTGTAGTTGGCCAGCGCGCGCACCGCGCCCAGGTACGACAAGGTCAGCACCGCGGCATCGCGACCGCGCATCTGCGGACGCGCGGCCTTGGCCAGCGCCGCCAGGCTGTATGCGGAGATATCGTGCGCGACGCGAAAGCTCTCGCGCGTGAGGCCATCGAGAAACGCGCCTTGCAACGCCTCGCGCGGCGCGAAGCCGATCGAGTGCACGAGAATGTCGAAACCATCCCAGCGCTTGCCCAGGCCTTCGAACAAGGCATCGATCTGCGCGTCCTCGGCGACGTCGCAGGGCAGCACGATGTCGCTGCCGAAGGTCTTGGCCGCGTCCTCGACGCGATCCTTCATGCGGTCATTGACGTAACTGAAGGCCAGGCTCGCGCCTTCGCGATGCATGGCTTCGGCGATGCCCCAGGCGATCGAACGCTGGCTGGCGATGCCAAGAATCAGGGCGCGTTTGCCCGCGAGAAATCCCATCGTGTCTCCTCCCGAATATCGTGTTCGTCGCGCGCCGGGCGCGCGGCGCCGATAGTGTAGGGCATGGCGCGCGCTTCGCGCTCAGGGCTCGACCGTGCGCAGCACTTGTCCCGGTCGCAGCCGCGCGCGCGCGTCGAGGCCATTCCACGACAGCAGATCGGCCAGACGCAGGCGCAGGCGACGCGCGATCAGCCAGGGGTTGTCGCCGGAGCGCACGACGTAGCGACCGTTGGTGTCCGCGACGATCGCCGACGTTGTCGCCGCCGGCGAGGCCGATGCGGGCACGAGCAGCGACTTCGCGTCGGGCATCAGCGCGTTGAGTTCGGCCAGCAGTTCGGGCGCGACGCGGCCTTCGGCGAGCGCGGTCCAATTCGGTTCGCCTCGACGCGGCAGCACGCGCCAGTGGCGGGCCACGGACGCGGGCAAGCGCGTCAGCCATTCGCTCAAACGCTCGTTCGCGCGCGCGGGGATCAGGATCTCGCGACGCGCCGGCACGATCTCGCCGATGTCGCCGGCATTGACCGCGAGGAAAGCTTGTCGCGTTTGCGCGCTGAGGAGTGAGAGCAGATCAACATCGGTGTCGTCCGGCACGGTGACGGCGATCAAGGTCTCGTCGCCATCGAGCGCGGGCAGGTTCACGCCGAATTGCTCTGGCGCGCGCAGCACGCAATTGAGCGCGGTGAGCTTGGCCAGATGATCGTGCGTGATCGCGTTGACTTCGAGCGTCTGATGCCCGCGCGGCAGACCGCGTTGCGCCTGCTTCTTCAGCGCGCCGCGCACGCGATACTCGCCGGCGTTGAAGCCCATCGTCGCGAGCGACCAATCGCCTTCGAATTGCTCGCCGAGATACTTGAGCAAGCGCGCGGCGGCGCGCGTGGCCACGACGGGATCGAGGCGCGCATCGCGCTCGCGCGTGATCGTCAACCCATGACTCTTGGCCGTGATCGGCATGAATTGCCAGATGCCCGCGGGTTGATTGCCGCGCGAACGCACGGCCAGGTACTGGCTTTCCACCACGGGCAGCAGCACGAATTCGCTCGGCACGTTCTCTTGCGCGAGCGCGTCGAGCACGAAGGGAAAGAAGCGACCGGAACGCGTCAGCAAGGCCGCGAAGCGCTCGGGTTGGCGCGTGTACACCAGCGCCCAGCGCTTGGCGCGCGGCGAGAGATCGCAGGAAGTGAAGCGCTGACCGTCGCGCACACGGGACCACAGATCGGGCGGCGGCGCGGGGATTTCTTCCGTGATGGGCTCGGGCGCTTTCGGGCGTTCCTTCTCGACTGCGGGCGCGGGTTTCGGCGGCGTCTCGGGTGCTGTGTCGACCGGTGCCGTTGCTGGCGCCTCGGTGACCTCGCGCGACGGCGCATGCGCGCACGCGCCGAGCAGCAGCGACAAGATCACGCCGAGCCCCGCGCGCACGCCCCTCACGCGAACACATCCTTGCGCGCGCGCAGCGCGGCGAAGATGTCGACGCGCGTGCGGGCTTCGGGCGCTCGGCGCGTCACCGTCTCGCGCACGGCGGGTAGATCGCAACGCAGAAACGGATTGGTCGCGCGCTCGGCGGCCAGCGTGGTCGGCACCGTCGCTTCGCCGCGCGCGCGGCGCGCGCGCACTTCGGCATCGCGCGCGCGCAATTCGACGTTGTCGGGTTCGATGCTCAACGCGAATCGGCAATTGGCCGCCGTGTATTCGTGCGCGCAATACAGGCGCGTGTGGGCGGGCAGGGCATCGAGCTTGTCGATCGAGGCGAGCATCTGCGCGGCCGTGCCCTCGAACATTCGCCCGCAGCCGACGCTGAACAGTGTGTCGCCGCAAAACAGCGCGTCCTCGCCGATGCGATAGGCCACGTGCGAGCGGGTGTGCCCGGGCACGAACAACACCTCGCCGCGCAAGCCTTCGAGCACCTCGTCGAGGCGATCGCCATCGCGCGCGATGCGCGTCACGCATGGCACGCGCGGGTCGTCGGGGCCGATGACCACGGGCGCGTGGCGCGCGACGATCTCGGCCAGGCCGCCAATGTGATCGGGATGGTGATGCGTGATCAGCACCACGCGCGGCCGCCAGCCGCGTTCGGCCAGCAGGCGCTCGACCGGCGCCGCGTCGCCGGGATCGACCACCACGGCATCGCGGCCCGAGGGCAGGGCGAAGGCCCAGAAGTAGTTGTCGATCAGGGCGGGGATGGCCAGGGGCTGGACCATGCGGCGGGTGTCTTGGGCTTGGGACGCGGTTTGTATCACAATCAGGCCCGAGGCCCCGGACGCGGTGGTGAAGTGTGGATGTTGCAATGCCGCAGCTGTGGAACGAATGGCGTGACGCGGGCGTTTTCGAGGCCGAGCTGACTTGGCTCGCGCGCGAATCGGCGCATTTCGCCGAAATGCTGCGCCTGATGCCCGGCCCCGATTGCGACGATGGCGCCGCGATTCTCTATCCCGATGCCCATCGTCCAGGCCATCTGGCCGGCGCGCTGCGCTGCGCCGAGGCCGAACTGCCGTTCGCCGATGACTCCCTGCGCATGATCGTGTTGCAGCACGCGCTCGACATGCGCGTGGCCTCGCCGGCCTTGCTGCGCGAGTGCATTCGCGTGCTGGCGCCGGGTGGCGAGCTGACGTTGTTTTGTCTCAATCCCGCGAGTCCGTGGTGGTGGCGCCGTCGCGCCTCGGACGCGAGCGCGCGTCGTCATCTGCGGCCGTCCTTGCCGGCGCGACGCCGACAGTTGCTGCGGCAATTGGGCCTGACCGTGGTGCGCAGCATCGGCCTCGGCCCGCGCTGGCACCCGGCCGGCAGCACGCATGCGTGGAGCGAATCCGGCGACTGGCGCGCGGTGGTGGCGCTGCGCGCGATCAAATCGGCGGCGACGGTCATTCCGTTGCGCCCGCGTCGGCCCGCGTTCGCGCGCGGCAACGGCGCGCTGGTGCCGACCGCGCGCGCGATCGAGGTGGCGGCATGACGGCGGCGTCGCAGCCGGTGGAGATCTTCACCGACGGCGCCTGCAGCGGAAACCCAGGACCCGGTGGCTGGGCCGCGCTGTTGCGTTACGGCGATCGCGAACGCATGGTCAGCGGCGCCGAGCCCGACACCACCAACAACCGCATGGAAATGCTCGCCGCGATCCGCGCGCTGGAAACGCTCACGCGCCCCAGCCGCGTGCATCTGTCGACGGACTCGCAATACCTCCAGCGCGGCGTCACCGAGTGGCTGGAGAAATGGAAACGCAACGGTTGGCGCACGGCCGCGCGCGAACCGGTGCGCAATCAGGATCTGTGGCAGGCGCTGGACGCGCAACTCGCGCGCCATCACGTGAGCTGGGAATGGGTGCGTGGCCACAGCGGCCACGCCGAGAACGAACGAGTCGACGAACAGGCGCGCGCGGCCTTGCGCGCGCTGATGGGATAACGCGCGCATGCGCCAGATCGTGTTCGATACCGAGACCACGGGCCTGTCGGCCGAACGTGGTCATCGCATCATTGAAATCGGCTGCGTCGAGTTGATCGAGCGCCGCCGCACGGGCGTGACGTTTCATCGTTACCTCAACCCCGATCGCGACAGCGACCCCGGCGCGCTCGAGGTGCACGGCCTGACCACGGAGTTCTTGAGCGACAAGCCGCGCTTTCGCGACGTCGTCGGCGAGCTGCTGGAGTTCCTGCGGGGCGCGGAGCTGGTGATCCACAACGCCGCGTTCGACTTGTCGTTTCTCGATGCCGAACTGGCCCTGGTCGATCCCGCGGGCGCGCGTTCGCGCGATCTGGTGTCCGTGCTCGACACCCTGACCCTGGCGCGCGAGCGTTATCCGGGTCAGAAGAACAGCCTCGACGCGCTGTGTAAGCGCCTGGGCATCGACAACAGTCATCGCGAGCTGCACGGGGCCTTGCTCGACGCGTCCTTGCTCGCCGACGTCTATCTGGCCATGACTGCCGGTCAGGCCAGCCTGATGCTGTCGCTCGACGCGGCCGCCGAGCAAAAACGCCGCGACACGCGCGTGACCTTGCGCGCCTCGAATTCGGCGACCTTGCGCGTGCTGCGCGCCGAGGGCGAGGATCTGGCGCGACACGAGGCGCGCCTGAGCGCGATCGAGAAGGCGGCCAAGGCGCCATCGCTGTGGCGTCGACTGGAAGCGGCGGCCACGGTGTCCGATTCGGGCACCGATCCGCGTTGACATTGGCAGGGCGCGCGCGGGTGGCATAATAGCCGTGGGGCGCTTTCCGCGTATGAGACCGTGAACCTGGGGAGGTAAGCGATGAAGCTTTGCTGGTTGGGGATCGGTTTGCTGGCGCTGTCGAACTGGGCCATGGCCTCTTCGGTCGACGAGATCGCGCGGCACAAGCACCTGGGCGTGGCCACCTGCGCGAGCAGCGTCTGTCACGGCGCCACGCAGGCGTTCAAGGAATCCAACGTCATGCAGAACGAATTCGCCTTGTGGCAGGAATTCGATCCGCATGCGACCAAGGCCTATCAAGCCTTGAGCAGCGCCGAAGGTCAGGCGATCGCGCGCAAGCTCGGCCTGGGCGACGCCACCGGCGCCAAGGTCTGTCTCGATTGCCACGCCGACAACGTGCCCGTCGCGCAGCGCGGCGAAAAATTTCAGATCACCGACGGCATCGGTTGCGAGGCCTGTCACGGCGGTGCCGAGCAGTGGATCAACTCGCACGCCGACAAGGGCGCCAACCACGCCGACAATCTCGCCAAGGGCGCCTACGCCACCGAGGATCCGATTCAACGCGCGGAACTGTGCCTGACCTGTCACATGGGCACGCGCGATCGCATGATCACGCATCGCATCATGGGCGCGGGTCATCCGCGCCTGTCGTTCGAGCTCGATACCTTCACGTGGTTGAACCCGCACTACAAGGTCGACGAGGACTATCGCGCGCGCAAGGGCAACTGGAACGGCGTGCGCGATTGGGGCGTGGGTCAGGGCATCGCCGCCACGACCTTGCTCGATACCCTGGTCGACGAGCGCGCGGGCTGGACCGGCATCTTCCCCGAACTCGTGCTATTCGATTGCCACGCGTGCCACAAGCCGATGAACGCCGGCAAATGGGGCCCGCGCCAAGGCACGGGCCTGGGCCCGGGCGTGGTGCGCTTGAACGACTCGAACCTCGTGATGTTCCGTCACGTGCTGTCGGTGGTCGACAAGCCGGCGTCCGATCGTTTGTTCCAGATGACGCGTGGGCTGCATCAAGCGACGCTGCGCGATCGTCAGGCCACGTTCGCGGCGGCGCGCGAGCTTTCCGCGTCGATTCGCGCGGAACTGCCCAAGGTCGCGGCCTATGATTTCAACGCTGGCGCCTTGAAGCCGATCCTGTCGAGTCTGGTCGCCGACGCCGAGCGCGGCGAGTTCCGCGATTTCTCGGCCGCCGAACAGGGCGCGATGGCGGTGCAGTCCGTGGTCGTGGCGTTCCAGAACGCCGGCAGCCTGGACGAGCAGCGCTCCAAGCTTCTTCAAACGCGCCTGGACGCGCTGTACGACACGGTCGCCAATCAGGACAGCTACGCCATGAGCCGCTTCCTCGGCGCACTCAAGGAAGTGCGCGCGGCGGCGCCCTGAGGCGCGCCCGCGTTCGCTCGATCTCGCGGGGCGGCCCAGTGCCGCCCCGTTTTGTTTTTCTGCCCCTGTCGTCGCCGCGCGTGGCAGGGCCGCGTTCGTTTGCTATCTTTGTCCGCGGACGAGAGGGACTTACCGCGTGACCGAGCTGCCCCGCATTCCCGGCTATCGAATGATCCGCCCCCTTGGCGTGGGCGGCATGGCCTCGGTCTATCTGGCCTTGCAGGAGTCGCTCGATCGCGAGGTCGCGCTCAAGGTCATGGCGCCGGCGCTGGCGGCCAATCAGGAATTCACCGATCGGTTTCTCAAGGAAGGTCGGATCACGGCCAAGTTGAGTCATCCCAACTTGGTGACCGTGTTCGACATCGGTCAGCACGGCACGATTTACTACCTGGCCGCGGAGTTCATTCCCGGCGGCACCTTGCGCGAGAAACTCTCCGGCGGCATCAGCATCGCCGAAGCCCTGGACGTGGCGCGCGAAGTGGCGATGGGTCTGCATTACGCGCACGAAATGGGCTTCGTCCATCGCGACGTGAAGCCCGGCAATGTGCTGTTCAAGGGCAATGGCACGGCGGTGCTGGCCGATTTCGGCATCGCCAAGTCGATGGATCAGAAGACCATGGCCACGCAAGCCGGGTCGTCGATCGGCACGCCGCACTACATGAGCCCCGAGCAGGCGCGCGCCGAAAAGGTCGACGGCCGCTCCGACTTGTACAGCCTGGGCGCGATGCTGTTCGAGATGCTGACCGGCTCGCCGCCTTATGACGCGGCCGATCCGTTCACCATCGCGTTGATGCATGTCACTCATCCGCTGCCGCAGCTGCCGAACGATCTGCAGTGGCTGCAGCCGCTGATCGATGGCTTGATGGCGAAGAACGCCGACGATCGCTATGCCACGGGCGAAGCGTTCGTCGCGGCGTGCGATCAGCTGCTCTCCAGCTCGCCGCAAGGCCAAGCCATTCGCGATGGCCACGGCACGCGCAAGCGCGCGTCGCCGCGCTTGTCGCGCACCGATCAACAGCGCGCGGCGGGCCCGCAGGCGCGCCAGTCGTCGACGGGCGCCAGTGGCGCGGCGGCGGTCGCGCGCTCGCCGTACATCGTGTATGGCGGTCTCGTCGGTGGCATCGCGCTGGTCGCGATCGCGATGTGGGCGCTGTTCGGACGCGGCGAGAAGGTCGACAAGCCGACCGACACGCCGACCGTGGTCGAGCAACCCACGGAAGACCCCAATCAACCGCCGATCACGGAACCGCCGCAGGTGCCGGTGACCGATCTCGGGCCCGATCAAGTCGGCGCCGACGATGTCGCCTCGCTGGTCCGTCGCGCGCAGGAATACATGAAGATCGGTCTGGTCGAGAGCGGTCGTCGCATCAGCTCGCCGCCGGGCGATTGCGCGGTGGATCTGTTCTTGCGCGCGCTCGCGATCGATCCCGAAAACGCCGACGCCAAGGCCGGCCTCGGCCAGATCGCGGCCTACTACGAGACCAAGGCCAAGGCCGCGTTCGATCGCAACATCTTCAACGGCTCGATGGTGCTCGCCGAGGAAGGCCTCAAGGCCGATCCCAACAACGCGGCCTTGCAACGCATCGCCGCGGATTCGAGGAAGCAGCTCGGGCAGTGAGGCACGTGGCGTAGTGGCTGCGCGCTGAAGCGCGGCGACTTGGCGCATCGCCACGACGTCGAGGAATCATCTCTGGAAGTCACGCGCGTGGCGAGATCACCACGCGCCGAAACGCGACGACTACTTGCGTCGCAACAGGATCACGGTGACGTTGTCCGAACCGCCGCCATCGAGCGCGGCCAGGATCAGGTGATCGACGCATTCCTGCGCCGACAGATCGCCGCGACCGAGCAAGCTGCCGATCATCTCGTCATCGACTTCCTCGGTCAGGCCGTCGGAGCAGATCAGGATCTGATTGCCCGGTTCCAGCGTGCCGGCGATGGTTTCCACGCGCAGGCTTTGCGGGTCAGTGACGCCCAGCGCTTGGGTGACGACGTTGCGATGCGGATGCGTGCGCGCCTGTTCCGGACTGATCGCGCCTTGCTCGATCAGTTCGCGCACGTAGGAGTGATCCTGCGAGATCTGCTTGAGCGCGCCATTCCACATGTACACGCGGCTGTCGCCAACCCAGGCGGCCTCGAAGTCGTTGTCCTTCAGGCGCAGCGCGGCGATGGTCGTACCCATGGGCAGGGCCTGGGTGCGGCGATTGGAGTGACGGATGATTTCCTCGTCCGCCGACTGGATCGCGCGCGCCAGGGTCTGGCCCTTGTTGATTTCGTCGATCAGGGTGTCGCGGGCGAGCGCGCTGGCGACTTCGCCATTCTCGTGACCGCCCATGCCGTCGGCGACCAGCCACAGACCCAGATCGGCGTCGGCGTAATAGGTGTCTTCGTTGTGCTCGCGGCGCAGGCCCACGTGCGTGCGGTGACCGAACTCAATCATCGGGGACGCTCCCGGGAAGCCGATGCCATGGGCGTGTTGACTGGGGCGAGTGTGCGCATAGGCCTCATCAGAATTCGATTCTCACGCCCAGCGCCAGGCTGTCCTGCGAGAAATCGGCCTGACCGGCGCGATGCTCGTAGTACAAGAACGCGGAACGTCCATTGGCGAAAATACCCGACAAGCCCAGTCCCAGGTTGAAGTAGTCGGTGTCCACCGAGCCCGGGTCGATGCTGATCAGGGTATTGGTCGGATCGTTGACGAAACGCGTGACGATGGCTTGCGGGTCGTCTTCGAATTCGTGCAGCCATTCGAGCGTGACGTTGGGCATCAGCACGCCCCAACTGGTGCTCTTGGCGAAGCTGGCCTTGCCGCCGATCACGCCCTCGAGCGACTTCAGCTCGCGACCGCTCACCGCCATCGCCAGGCCCGCGCCGGGCGCCGACGGATTGGACATGCGCTCGACATAGGGATCGAAATCGATCTTGGTGTAGTTGGCGCGCAGATACGGGCCGAAGGTCCAGCCGCCGCGGTTGAAATCGTGACCCAGCGACATCGCCAGCGACACCTGATCGCCGTCGGGCGAGGCGCTCGCGGTCTGATCGACCGTGGTCGTGCCGCCGCTCAGGCCATTGATGGTGTAGCGGATGCGCCGATCGATGTCGTAGTTGTTGCGTCCCCAAGTCAGCACCGCGTCGGTGTAGAAGCTGTTACCACGGTAAAACGTCGAATAGCCCGAAATACTGTAGCCGCTCGTCTTGAGGCTGCCCTGATTGGCGCCGATGTCGGTGTTGTTGTTGTTGTAGCCCACGGCCATGCCCAGCACCAGGGCATCGCTGTAGCGGTAGTCGACGCCCGCGGTCAGGCCATAAGTGTCGAACTCGAAGCCCGGTTGCTGGCTGTCAGCGTTGCGATCGCCGCGACCGATCGTGCCCGTGGCGAAGAAGCCCCAGCGACTGAATTCCGCGCCCGCTTCGCCCGTGGGCTCGGCGTTGTTGCCCAGGATCGCCGAAGGCAGGAAGGACAGGGGCAGGGCGCCGCCGCCACCCACGACCGACAAGCCGCCGATGTTGATGCCCGAGCTGCCCGCGCGCAGCGCCGCGATGCGCGCCTTGAGGTTGTCGAACTGCGCGCCCATGGTCGACAAGGCCGCGTCGCCCTGCGCGCCGGCTTCGTCGGCCAGCATCTGATTGAGCGCGCCGCGCACGTCGCCGGGGCGCGTGCCGGCGTTGACCACGAGTTCGGAACAGCGCTGCAACAGATCCTGCTGCGCGGCCGAGAGATTGTTGGCGAAGGCCAGATTCGGACAGGCCGAATCGATCGCGCCGGCGACACGGCGCTGGTTGTCGGTCAGGCCATCGAGGTTGCGCACGCCGCCATTGAGCGCGAAGTTGAGCGCGCCACTGCCGGGCACATTGGGCAAGGTCGCGATCACGGTCGCGCCGCCGGGCAGGCCCAGGGTGACCACGGTCGAGGCTTCGCCCTGCGCGTTGGTCGTCGACGTCGCGGGATTGGCCGACCCATTGACCGCTGGCGTCACGCGCCAATTGACCAAGGCTCCGGCCACGGCCTGACCTTGAGCATTGCGCACGCGCACCACCAGCGGCGCCGAAGGCGTATTGGTCGGCAGCGCCTGGTTGTTGCCCGAGGCGATCTCGAACCGCACGCCCACGGGCGCGTTGTCGACCCCCGTGGCGGTGAACACCACCGGCGTCGCGCCGGGAATGCTCGCTTGAATCTGCGCGATGCCGGCTTGCGCGCCGAGCGTGAATTCATTGCTGGCGCGACCATCGGCGCCGGTCAGACTGGTCGTCGACGACAGCGTGCCGCCGCCACTGAGCACGCTCCAGGTCACGGCCACGCCACCGAGCGCCTTTGCTTGCGCCGGCGCTTGCGCGAGTTGCACCACCAGCGGCTGCGCCAGACGCGCGCCGGTGGCGCCCGACTGACCATTGCCGCTGCTGATCGACAGCACGCCGCCGAGCGCATTGACCGTCGCGAACGCCGTGGCATTGCCGGCCGCGGCTTGAATGCGCGACTGACCCGGCGTGGCGCCGAAGCGGAAACGCGCGCTCGCGCGGCCCTGCGCGTCGGTGATTTCCGATGTGTTGAGCAAAGTCGCGGCGCCTTCGGCCACCGCGAACGTCACCGTCTGGCCGACCACCGCCTGACCGTTGTCGTCGCTGAGCTGGAACACCAGCGGATCGCCCTGCGAGCCGATCACGCCCAACTGCGCGTCACCGCTGATCAGGCGCAGACCGCCGAGCGTGCTCGACACTTGAAAGCGCACGCCATCACCCGAACCCAGGCGCGCGTCGATCACGGCCGTGGTCGGCTGATTGCCGAAGGTGAAGTTCATGCTGGCGCGGCCATTCGCGTCGGTCACCGACGAGTCCGACGCCAGCGTGACGCCGAAACCAAACGCGACCTGCCAGAACACCTTCTCGCCAGCAACCGGCTGGTTGTTGGCATTGAGCACTTCGACCACGAGCGGTTGGCCCGCTTCGCCCGGCCGACCTTGCTGATTGGCGCCACTGACCACGCGAATGGTCTTGCGCTCGCCAACCGTGAAGCGAAACTGCGCCGGACTCGCCAGCGGCGAAGTCGCGTCAATGACCACGTCGCCGAGCTGCGAACCCGCGATCACGTCGGCGGTGAAGGTCTTCGTCGTTTGATTCACCAAGGCCGAGATCGACGAAGTGCCATTGCTGAAGCGGGCATCGCCGCCGTTGATCTGCAAGTTGACGGCCGAGACGCCACCCAAGGGTTGATCAGGGCGCGACGGCCGGCCCGCCGCGTTGAGTTCGATCGTGCCACCGAGCGTCAAGGTCTGTCCCGGCGCCACGGTCGCGCCATTGCCTTCGCCAGCGACGATGCGGAAAGGCTGGCCGCCCGCCGCGATCGTGGCGTTGAACGTGTGCGCGGCGCTCGATGTGCAATCAGAACTGTTGACCGTCACCGTCACCGTGCCCGGCGTGTTGCCGGCCACGATCGCGGTGGACGCAAAGGCGTCGTACAACGCGCCACCGAAAGGCGTGAAGTTGACGGTCTGACTGAAGCTGGTCGCGCCATTGGCCTGGAACGTCGCGTTACCCGAGGTGATCTGCCAGGTGAAGACCACCGGCGTCGTCGGCGCCACCGCGGCGAAGCGCGCCTGCTTGACCTGCATCGGCTGGAACGTGGTGCCGACCGCTTGCGTTTGACCATTGCCGGCGACACCGATCACCGGGCAACTCGGGCCCGCCGTGGCCGCGGTGCACATGATCTGATACGTCACCGTCGGCTGCGCCGCGTCGTTGGTCTGGATCACCAGATTGGCGTTGTAGATGCCCGCGGCCGTCGGCGTGCACGTCACCGTGAAGCTGCGCGACTCGCCCGGCATCAAGCTTTGCGTGCTGTTGAGCGAGGTCGTGATCGGCGTGGTCACCGCCTGCGGATTGAGAAACAGATCCGAGCCGGTGCCGACATTAGTGATCGTCAGATTTGTGGAGGCCGTGCCCGAGGGTGTCAACGCATAAAGCATGATCGGCGCGCCATTGGTGGGCGAACCGGAAAAAACGGGCTGGGCCAGCGCGACTATCGGCGCGAATAGCAGGATAAACGCGTGGAGACAGCGCAGGGCAAGCCTTCGGGTGCGTGTGGCGTGGATGGATCCCGCGGTGCGTGCGGCACCGGCCCAAGCAGGTTTTTCGCTATTCAGCGCAGGCATGGCCCCGTCCCCAGAATGCTTGGTTATACTCAATCGCAGGTTACTACACCGCATCGCGCCTGAAAATGCGCGACGCGGCGGGACCTTACGTTAGGCAGGGGACAACGAGGAGGCTGTATGCGCGCTTCGTACACGGGCAAGACCGGCGCGGACGGGCGTCGGATACGGATCCTGAGCGGTGCCGTCGCCATGTTCGCGGTCATCATCGGCGCGTTTCCACAGCAGGCCCCCGCGGCCAAGGTCAGAAATCCCGAGGACCTGCTCATCGTCGATTGCCTGCTGCCGGGTCAGGTGCGAAAGCTCGGCAATGTCTCGAGCTTCATGACCGCGCGTCGACCGGTGCACACCACGCAGGCCGATTGCGAAATCCGTGGCGGCGAATACGTCTCCTACGATCGCGCCAATTATCAGACCGCGCTGCAAGTCTGGCTGGCGCAAGCCGAGCAGGGCGACGCCGAGGCGCAGAACTACGTCGGCGAGATCTATAGCAAGGGCCTAGGCACCGCGCCCGACTACGCGCGCGCCGCCGAGTGGTATGGCAAGGCGATCAAGCAAGGCAATCGCCGCGCCATGATCAACATGGGTTATCTCTACGAAGAAGGCCTGGGCGTGACCCAGGATCTCACCCAGGCGCTCAATCTCTATCGTCAGGCCTCGGGCACGCAGGACGAATTGCTGTTCGCCTCGACCGTCACCGCGCAGACCGAAGCGGCCAACGCCGAAATCGCCAATCTTCGTCAAACGGTCGAATCGCAGAAGGCCGAGGCCGAGCGCCTCAAGGCCGAGAACGAGAAACTCAAGACTCAACTCGATGAGCGTCGCCGCAACCTGCAGCAATCGCAGCGCGAACTCGAGCAGGCGCGCATGAAGCTGGTCGAGACCCAGACGTCGCTGGCGGGGTCCGACGCGCAAGCGCTCCAGGCCGCGCAAGCGCGACTGGCCGCGCAAGAACAACAACTCGCCACCGAACGCGCGCAACTCGAACGCGACAAGGCCAGTTACGTCGAGCAAGCCGCCAACGATCGCGCGCGCCTGGCCGAACTGCGCGCGCGCGAGCAGGAACTCACGAGCAAGGCCGCCAGCGGCGGCGCCGACAAGGCCGAGGTCGATCGCGTGCGCGCCGCCGCGGCCGAATTGGCGCTGCAACTCGATGACGCGCTCACCCGCGTGTCGAGCATGGAAGCCAAGCTCGCCGACAACGATCAGCGCACGCAAGGCGAGCAATCGCGCTTCGACATGGAGCGCAAGCGCATGCAGGACGCGCTCGCGGCCTCCAAGCAAGATCGCGAATTGCTGCTGCTGCTCGAACAGCAACTCGCCGAGAAGCAGCGTCAGGTCAATGATCAGCGCATGCAGATCGCCACGCTCGAACGTCAGATGGGCGGCACCGGTGGTGGCGTCGCGCTCGCGGCCCTGGCCACGGTGCCGGGTCCGCTGCTCGAAATCATCGATCCTCCGCTGACCGTCACGCGCGGCAAGCCCGCGGCGATGGTGCGTTCCGCGCCCGGTAGTTCCGAAGTGTTGGGCAAGGTCGTCGCGCGCGCGGGCCTGGCCAGCGTGATGATCAACGGTCAGAACGTCACCGTCGGCGCCAATGGCTTGTTCAAGGTCGCCGTGCCCGTGGCCGAGGATGGCAGTTCGGTGCAAGTGGCGGCGGTCGACAAGGCCGGCACGCGCACCAGTCTCGACTTCGTGCTGCTGCCCGCGCCGGGCGCCAAGGCCAGCGCCGCCGCGCAGACCACGGCCATGCCGCGGCGCGCGCAGGTGCCTGGTGGCGTGAAGCTTGGCAAGTACTACGCGGTGGTGATCGGCAACAACGAGTACGCGGCTTATCCGAAACTCGCCGGCGCCGTGTCCGACGCGCAGCGCGTCGCCGACGTGCTCAAGCGTCGTTATGGCTTCGACACGCGCCTGCTCGTCAATGCCTCGCGCTTCGACATGCTCAGCGCCTTGAACGACATGCGCGAGCAACTCGGGCCCGACGACAATCTGCTCGTCTATTTCGCCGGCCACGGCGAACTCGATCGCAAGACCCAGCAGGGCTATTGGATTCCGGTCGATGCGCAGGCCGCGAACACCGGCACCTGGATTTCCAACCGCGCGATCAGCGATATCTTGAACACCATGCAGGCCAAGCACGTGATGGTGGTGGCCGACTCGTGCTATTCGGGCGCGATGACGCGCGCCTCGGTGCCGAGCTTCAATAACGCGCTCAACGATCAGCAATGGGCGCAGTGGGTGAAGAACTTGAGCCAGAGTCGCTCGCGCACCGCGCTGACCTCGGGCGGTCTCGCGCCCGTGCCCGACAGCGCCGGCAATTCCTTGTTCGCGCGCGCCTTCATCACCTCGCTCGAGGACAACAATCAGTTGCTCGAAGGCCAGCGCCTGTTCCGCGAAATCACCGCGAGCCTCGCGTTGTCGGCCACCGAATCGAGTCTCACGCAGATTCCCGAATACGCACCGATTCAGTTCTCGGGGCACGAGGCGGGTGAGTTCTTCTTCAAGCCCAAGGGTTGAACCTCGAAACGCACTGACGAAAAAGGCCCCGTTTCGGGGCCTTTTTCTTTTGTTCCATCCGGATGATGAAAAAAGACCGCGACGACGCGTCCCATCGCCGCGGCCCGCGGACGCTTAGAAGCGATCCGCGTTCATCACCTTGTCCCACGCGCCGACGAAGTCCTTGATGAACTTCTCGCGCGCATCATTGGCCGCGTAGACCTCGGCCACCGCGCGCAACTCCGAGTTCGATCCAAAAATCAGATCGACCGGCGTCGCCGTCCACTTCAACTGACCGCTCGCGCGATCGCGACCTTCGTACAAGCCTTCGGTCTCGGCCTTCGACCACACGGTCGACATGTCGAGCAGGTTGACGAAAAAGTCATTGCTCAAAGTGCCGGGCCGCGCGGTGAACACGCCGTTCTTCGACTGACCCGCATTGGCGTCGAGCACGCGCAGACCGCCGACCAACACCGTCATTTCCGGCACGGTGAGATCAAGCAGGCTGGCGCGATCGACCAAAGCCTCGGCCGGCGACTTGTCCTGGCCCGCGCCGTAGTAGTTGCGGAAGCCATCGGCCTTGGGTTCAAGCACGGCGAACGAATGCTCGTCGGTCTGCGCCTGCGTGGCATCGACGCGACCGGGCTTGAACGGCACGGTGATCGACTGACCGCCCTTGCTCGCGGCCTGTTCGATCGCCGCGGCGCCGCCGAGCACGATCAGATCGGCCAAGGACACCTGCTTGTTTTGCGGCTTGTGCGTTTGGTTGAACTGCTTCTGGATGCCCTCGAGCTTGGCGATCACGCGCGACAATTCCGCAGGATCGTTCACCGCCCAATCCTTCTGCGGCGCCAATCGCACGCGCGCGCCGTTGGCGCCGCCGCGTTTGTCGGTGACGCGGAAGGTCGAGGCCGACGCCCACGCCGCGCGAATCAGCTGCGCGCCACTCAAGCCCGAATCCAGAATGCTCGCCTTCAGCGCGCGCGCATCCGCGTCATCGATCAGCGCGTGATCGACCGCCGGCAGCGGGTCCTGCCACACGAAATTTTGCGCCGGCACGTCGTTGCCCAGATATCGCGCGCGCGGACCCATGTCGCGATGCGTGAGCTTGAACCACGCCCGCGCGAAGGCATCGGCGAAGGCCTTGGGATCGTTCTTGAACCGCGTCGTGATCTCGCGATAACTCGGATCCATCTTCAACGCCAGATCGGTGGTGAACATAATCGGCGCGTGGCGCTTGCTCGGATCGTGCGCGTCGGGCACCAGATTCGCGGCGCTCTTGTCGCTGGGAATCCATTGAATGCCGCCGGCGGGACTCTTGGTCTGCACCCACTCGAAGGCATACAGATTGTCGAGATACTGCGTGGTGAACGCGATCGGGTTCGACGACCACGCGCCCTCGAGGCCGCTCGACACGGTGTCGACGCCATGACCCTTGCCGCACTTGTTGTGCCAGCCCAGGCCCTGCGATTCCACGCCTTCGGCGGAAGGATCGACGCCGACGCAATCGGCCGGACGATGCGCGCCATGCGCCTTGCCGAAGGTGTGACCACCGGCGATCAAGGCCACGGTCTCTTCGTCATTCATCGCCATCAGGCCGAAGGCTTGGCGAATGTCCTTGGCCGCGGCCAGCGGATCGGGATTGCCATTGGGGCCTTCGGGATTGACGTAGATCAGGCCCATCTGCGTGGCCGCGAGCGGACCCTGCAGCTTGCCCTTGGCATCGGTGCGACGCGATTCGAGGAACTTGCGCTCGGGGCCCCAGAACACGAGATCGGGCTCGAAGCGATCGACGCGACCGCCGGCAAAGCCAATGGTCTTGAAGCCCATGTTTTCCAGCGCGACATTGCCGGCCAACACCATCAGATCGCCCCACGACAAACTGGCGCCGTACTTCTGCTTGATCGGCCACAGCAGACGACGCGCCTTGTCGAGGTTGACGTTATCCGGCCAGCTGTTGCGCGGCTCGAAGCGCATGTCGCCACCACTGGCTCCGCCGCGACCATCTGCCACGCGATAACTGCCGGCGCTGTGCCAGGCCATGCGAATGAAGAACGGACCGTAGTTGCCGTAGTCGGCCGGCCACCACGGCTGCGAGGTGGTCAGGGCCTTGTTGATGTCGGCTTTCACCGCGGCGAGATCAAGCTTGTTGAAGGCCTCCGCGTAGTTGAAATCCTGGCCCAGCGGATTCGATTCGGCCGTGTCGTGACGCAGGGGACCGAGGTCGAGCAGTTGCGGCCACCAGTCCTTGTTCGTCATCGGTTGATCTTGCGCGGCGAGCGGCGACGAGATCATCGACAACGCCACCGTGATTGACGCCACCAGCGAAATGCTGCGTTTGCGCATGAGAATGCCCTCCGGTTGTGTACCGGAGTGCACGGTAACAACGGCATGCGCATTTCAATAATCGATTGTCTTGATGACTTCGATAGCCTTGGCGAATCTGTTAGCCGCGCTGTTTGAGACGCGCGTCTCGGGGCCATCACCCCAGCCACGCGCGCGCGATCGCGGTGTACAGCGGAATACCGACCAGAATGTTGAGCGGGAACGTGATGCCCAGGCTCAAGCCGAAGTACAGCGCCGGGCTCGCTTCCGGAATCGCATAGCGCAGCACCGCCGGCACCACGATGTAGGACGCGCTCGCCGACAGCACCATCAACAAGGCCGCGTCCGCGACGGGCAGGCCGAGCATCCACGCCAAACCTAGCGCCAGCATCGCGTGCGAGAGCGGGCCGATCACGGCGTAGGCGATCAGCATCTTCGACGCCGCGCGCGCGGCATGGAACTGCCGCGCCACCATCAAGCCCATGTCGAGCAGGAAGAACGCGAGCATGCCCTTGAACAGATCGTCCGAGAACGGTTGCATGACCGACTTGCCCGATTCGCCACTGATCACGCCCACCGCCATCGCGCCGAGCAGGAGCAGATGCGCGCCATCGGTGAAGGACTCGCGCACGATCTTGCGGATCGACAGATCGCCCGGGCCTTCGGGGCCCATGGCGAGCGTGGCGACGCCCGCGCCGCCCACGCTCGCGGTCGACATCGCGCGCGCCTGCGCGTGACGCAGCGCATTGGCCATCAACACGGCCATGATGATCGCGGGCGATTCCATCACCACCAGGGCCACGGTCATGTGACCGCCCGGCGCCAGGCCCACGCCGTCGAGGTATTGCATGGCGGTGACGAAGGTCACCGCGCTGACCGAACCATACGACGCCGCCACCGCCGCCGCGTCGAACGGCGAGGCAAAGCGGCGCAACACCACGTAACCCAGCGCCGGCACCACGCAGGCCATGGTCATCGCCGCGCCCAGACTCAAGGCGATCTCCGGCGTGAGGCCGGACTTGGCCAGCGCGAAACCGCCCTTCAAACCCAGGGCCATCAGCAGATACAGCGACAGGAACTTGGCGATGGGCGGCGGGATCTCGAGATTCGAGCGCATCGCGCCCGCAAGCACGCCGAAGACGAAGAACAGAATCGCCGGGTCGAGAAGATTTTGCATGCGTCACCTCCGGGGCGCGCATCCTAGGTTCGGCGCGGTTTCGCGTAAAATCGATTCTCGCCCTGTCTTCCATAGAGAAAACTCTATGCACGCGCGCGTGAGCTTTCGTCAGCTTCGCTTGTTCCTGGCCCTGGCCGAGGCCGGCAGCGTCAGCGCCGCCGCGCGCGCGCTGCACGTCACCCAGCCCACGGCGTCGATGCAACTGCGTGAGATCGCCCAGGCCATCGGCCTGCCGCTGTACGACATCGTCGGTCGCCAGTTGCGCCTGACCGAAGTTGGTCAGCGCCTGGCCGACACCGCGCGCGCCATGACCGGTGCCTGGGAAGCCTTCGAGCAGGAAGTCGATGCGCTCAAGGGCCTGTCGCGCGGGCAATTGCGCGTGGCCGTGGTCAGCACGGCCAAGTACTTCATGCCGCGCCTGATGGGTTCGTTCTGCCGCGCCCATCCCGAGATCGACATCTCGCTCGAGATTCAAAACCGCGACGGCGTGGTGCAGCGCCTGCGCGAGCATCGCGACGACATCTACATCATGTCCATGCCACCGGCCGACATGGACCTGCGCGACGAGGTTTTTCTCGCCAATCCCATCGTCGTCATCGCCGCCAACGCCGATCCCCTGGCCAAGCGCGCGCGCGTGCGCCTGAGCGAACTCGCCGCGCGCCGATTCATCCTGCGCGAACAAGGTTCGGGCACGCGCATGGCCGCCGATCGACACTTTCGCAAGACGCGCTTCAAGCCCGACATCCGCCTCGAACTCGGCAGCAACGAAGCGGTGAAGGAAGCCGTCGCCGGCGGCCTCGGCATCGGCGTGATCTCGCGCCACGCGCTGCACGGCCTGCGCCGCGAACACGGCGTCAGCGTGCTCGACGTCGAAGGCTTCCCCCTGCCATCCGCCTGGCACTTGGTTCATCCGGCCGCGAAGCGACTGTCGCCCTTGGCGCAGGCGTTCAAGGCGCACATCGTGCGCGAGATCGCGAGTGGCCGAGTGGGCGAGATCCGTGACGCGCGAAAACGATCGGCGCGTCGTCGATCGTCGGACTGAAGTCGAGCGCTAGGCTGCCGCGGATAACGGGCGCGCGCGTTCGATCCGCCGACGCTCATGGGCATCGTTCATCGCGACCCACAGATCCGTCCGCCGCTGAACGTTGAGCCAGAAATCGACGCTGTTGCCGAACACGCGCGCCAGGATCAGCGCCGTCGACGCCGTGACATTGCGACGGTCATTGCACAGCTCGTTGACGTGCTTGCGCTGAACCCCCATGGCCTTGGCCAGCGCCGTCTGGGTCAAGCCCAAGGGCTTCATGAATTCCTCGGTCAGGATGTCGCCGACCGTGGCGGGCTTTCGTTGGGTCATGGTCATCTCGTCACTCGCATTCGGGAGAATCGACGCGACGACGATCGTGCGTCCAACGATCAATGCGTAGAGAGTCCACAGGGACTCGTATGCGATGCGAACTAGGAGGCACCTGAGCGAATCCCTGAAATCGAATGTGTTCGAGTCGAGGTCGGCGACCAGCGCCCAGACTTGCGGAGAACTTGCACTCATCGAGCCGGTCGTCCCGGTCGCGAGCCCACCGAGACGCCTTCGAGCAGGAACTTGAAGGCTTCGGAAACAAAAAAGCCCCGCGAGCGGGGCTTTTTCGATGTCCTGGCGGAGAGGGTGGGATTCGAACCCACGGTACGGTGAAACCGTACACCGGATTTCGAATCCGGCGCATTCGACCACTCTGCCACCTCTCCGGCGTGCAGGGCCGCGCATGATACGCATTCGGGCGCCCGTCGACAACCGGGCCGCGTGCCGGTGCGGTCGGGGCGGGTTAGAATGCGCGCCCTCATTCCCCCGGGCCCGTCCATGTCGCTGATTTCCGTGCCAGTTTCCTACGGCGAGCTGATCGACAAGATCACCATTCTCGAGATCAAGGCGGCGCGCATCAGCGACGCCGGCAAGCTCGCCAATGTGCGGCGCGAGCTGGATCTGCTGATGGACCTGTGGCGCGCCGATCCGCAGTCGCGCGTGGACATCGCCGACCTGTGGGCGCAGTTGCGCGCGGTCAACGAGCGCCTGTGGGTGATCGAGGACGACATCCGCGTGCAGGAAAAGCAGCAGCGCTTCGACGCCGAGTTCATCCGCCTGGCGCGTAGCGTCTACTTCGAGAACGACGATCGCGCGCGCTTCAAGCGTCAGATCAACGAGCGATTGGGCTCGACCCTGGTCGAGGAAAAGTCGTATCAGGATTACGGCAACGCGCGGCCGAGCTGAGCGCGTTCATGCCTTGATCGGGTCGCTGGTGGCGGCGACGAGGGCGTCGAGGCGTTCGATCACGGCCTCGGTCTCGATCAGGCTCATCACGTCGGGATATTCGAGCTTGGTGCCCCAAGGCAGGGCCTCGGCCGGCACGCCGCGGAAGCGTCGCGCGGCGGCGTCATAGCGATCGACGCACCACGGCCGCGAGGAATACGGGCCGCTGCGCGCCGGATTGCTGGCCGCGTGCAGGCCAATCACGGGCGTGCCCACGGCATTGGCCATGTGCATGGGGCCGGAGTCGGGCGTGAGCACGGCGCGCGCGCGCTGGGCCAAGGCCAGGAACTGCTTCAAGGTGTCGCGACCGACGAGGTCGATCGGCGCTTGCTTCATGGTGGCGATGATGTGATCGGCGACCTCGCGCTCCAACGCCGAGCGTCCGCCGCACAGCGCCACGCGCCAGCCATGACGCGCGATCGCGTGATCGGCCACGGCGGCGTAGCGCTCGGCCAGCCAGTTGCGGCGCGGGTGGCTGGAGCAGGGGCTGATGATCAGGGTTGGTTGATCGCCGGGCAGTTTCTCGTGCGCAAAGGCATGCGCCTCGTCGGGAATCGGGATGTCCCAGCGCACTTCGGTCTGCCGCAGGCCCAAGGGCTCAACGAAACTGCCCAACGCATCGAGCACATGTTGACCGCTGCGCGCGGGAATGCGTTCGCGGATGAACAAACCGTGCAGATCCTTCGAGCGCGCGGCGTCATAGCCGATGCGACGACGCGCTGGAATCAGGGCCGAGAGCAGATTCGCGCGCAAGGCGACCTGACATTGCAGCAGCACGTCGAAGCGACGCCCGGCCAGGGCTCGCCGCAGATCGCCGAAGGCGCGCCAGCCGCGCGCCTTGTCGATCACGATGAAATCGACGCCGGGCAGATCGCCGACCAGGCGCGCCTCAAGCTTGCCGATCACCCAGGTCAGCGCGGTCTCGGGCCAGGCCGCGCGCAAGGTGCGCACCAGGGGCACGATGTGCGTGGCATCGCCCAGCGCCGACAGGCGCAGGATGCAGATCGAAGCGGGTGGATTCACGCGAATGTCCGACAGTGGCGATTCCAGGCAAAATGGCGCGACTGGCCCCGCGCACCGGGGCATCGTACTGATCCCGGCATGGCTGTAGAAGTCCGTCATCTGCGAACCCCCGATGGCGCCGCGCTGTTCGACGCGGCCCTGGACGCGCACGCGCCCGACGCGCGCTGGTTCGACGTGGCCTTTTGGCGCGGCCAAGGCGAGGTGCGCGCGCCCGACGGCGGACGCGGCAGCGCCTGGCACGTGACCACGCCCGCGGGCGCGGCAGTGCTGCGGCACTATCGTCGCGGCGGTCTGATGGCCGCGTTGATGGGCGATCGCTACTGGTATCTCGGCGCCGATCGCACGCGCGCCTTCGCCGAGTTTCGCTTGCTGCTGGCGCTGCGCGAGCGCGATCTGCCCGTGCCGCGCCCGCTGGCCGCGCGCTACGCGCGTCATGGCGGGTTCTATCGCGCCGATCTGCTGGTGGAAACCCTCACGCACGCGCGCACCTTGGCCGAAGCCCTGAGCGCCGCGCCCGAGACCATCGACTGGCCGGCGATTGGTCGCTGCATCGCGCGCTTTCATCGCGCGGGCGCGTTCCATGCCGACTTGAACGCGCACAATGTCTTGCTGCGCGCGCGCGAGATCTGGTTGATCGATTTCGATCGCGGCGCGCTGCGCGAGCCCAACTCGACCTGGCAGATGGCCAATCTGCTGCGCCTGCGCCGCTCCTTGCTCAAGCTCGGCGCGGCCGAGGCGGTGGAAGACTTCGACGGCACGGCCTGGCCGAGCCTGCTCGACGCGCACGCCGAAGCCTTGCTCGCCGAAGGGGACGACGCATGAGCTGGACGCTGCGTTTTCTTGGCGTGGGCAGCGCCGCCGCCGTCGAACTCGGCTCGGCCAATGCCGTGATCGAACACGACGGCGCGCCGCTGCTGATGATCGACTGCGGGCCCGAGGGCTTGACCGATTACTTGCACCGATATGGCGAACCGCCGCGCGCAGTCTTCGTCACCCACGCGCACCTCGACCACGTTGGTGGGCTCGAGCGACTGTTCTATCGCGTGTACTTCGACGCCGAGCGTCGCGGCCGCGTGCGCTTGTTCGTGCCCGCGCCCCTGGTGCCGGTGCTGCACGATCGCTTGGCGAGCTATCCCAATGTCGTGGCCGAAGGCGGCGCGAATTTTTGGGATGCGTTCCAACTCGTGCCCGTGCTGCGCGGTTTCTGGTGGCAAGCGTATTGGTTTGATGTTTTCGCCGTGCGCCATCACGCGCCCGGCACGGCCTTTGGTCTTGGCTTGCGCGATGCCTTGGTGTGGACGGGCGATACGCGGCCGATCCCCGAAATCCTCGCGAATTACGGCACCGGCGCCGAATTGATCGCGCACGATTGCGGCGTGCAAGGCAATCCTTCGCACACCGGTCTGGATGATCTGGTTCGGGATTATCCGTCGACGCTGCGCAGCCGCATGGTGCTCTATCACTACGCTTCGGCCGAAGATGGCGCGCGTCTGCGCGCCAGCGGTCATCGCGTGGCCGAGCGCGGCGAAGTTTTCGCGCTGCGCGCGCCGGTGATGGCGGCGGATGCCGGTCGTGGTTGAGGTGTCCGCCATGGCTGCGGCACCCGTCATGGCCAGCGAAGCGCCGCGCGATCGTCACGGTCGTGCGCTGCGCGATCTGCGCATCTCGGTGATCGACCGCTGCAATTTCCGCTGCCCGTATTGCATGCCGGAGGATCAGTATCCGCGCGATGCGCGCTTTCTGCGTCTGGCCGAGCGCTTGAGCGCCGACGAAATCGAACGCCTCGCGCGGCTGTTCGTGCGCGCCGGCGTCAACAAATTGCGCATCACCGGCGGCGAGCCGCTGCTGCGACGCGATCTGCCCGACATCGTCGCGCGCCTGTCGCGCATCGACGGCGCCGAGGATCTGGCGCTGACCACCAATGGCAGCTTGCTCGCCGAGCAAGCGCACGCTTTGCGCGCGGCCGGATTGAAGCGATTGACCGTGAGTCTGGATTCGCTCGATCCCGCCGTATTCGCGCGCCTGAGCGGCGGCCGCGGCGCGGTGGTCGACGTGCTGGCCGGCATCGGCGCGGCCGAGCGCGCGGGCTTTTCGCGAATCAAGATCAATGTCGTGGTGCTGCGCGGCGTGAACGAAGACGGCGTGTTCGAGCTGCTCGCGCGCTTTCGCGGCACGGGCCATATCGTGCGCTTCATCGAGTACATGGACGTGGGCACCTGCAACGCCTGGGATCCCGGCCGCGTCGTGCCCAGCGCCGAATTGCGCGCGCGCATCGCCGCGCGCTGGCCCTTGCGCGAACTCGCGCGCGACTATCGCGGCGAAGTCGCCGAGCGTCACGCCTATGTCGATGGCGAAGGCGAGATCGGTTTCGTGTCCTCGGTCAGTCAGCCGTTCTGCGGCGATTGTCATCGCGCGCGCTTGTCGGCCGATGGGCAGTTGTACACGTGCTTGTTCGCGGCGCGCGGTCACGATCTGCGCGAAGCCTTGCGCGGTGGCGCCGATGACGCGGCGCTGCTCGCGCGCATCGAGCAAGTCTGGCGCGCGCGCGGCGACCGCTACAGCGAGGAACGCGCCGAGCGCGCCACGCCCTCGCGTCGACGCATCGAGATGTATCAGATCGGAGGATGATCATGGCGGCCGCCCGCAAGACGCGCGCGCGCGCGAAACCTCGCGCCCGCGAGCTCAGTCACATCGACGCGACCGGAAAACCGACGATGGTCGATGTCACGGCCAAGCCGACTACGGCGCGTCGCGCCACGGCCGAGTGCCTGGTGAGTTTCGCGCCCGACGCGGCCGAGGCCCTGCGCGCGGCCGATGGTCGCAGTCGCAAGGGTCCCGTATTCGACACGGCCATCATCGCCGGCACGCAGGCGGTCAAGCGCACGCATGAGCTGATTCCGTTCTGTCACGCCTTGCCGATCGAGGCCTGTCGTTTCGAGATCGCCTTCGTCGACGCGACCACGGTGCGCATCGCCTGCGAAGTCGCCACCACCGCGCGCACGGGCGTCGAGATGGAAGCGCTCACCGGCGCCAGCGTCGCCGCGCTGACCGTGTATGACATGTGCAAGGCGCTCGGTCACGGCATGGTCATTGGTCCGCTGCGCTTGCTCGAAAAGCGCGGCGGTCACAGTGGTACGTGGCGAGCCTCGCGATGAAGGTGCGGCTGATTTATTTCGCGAGCCTGCGCGACGCGGCCGGATGCGAGCGCGAGGACATCGATACCGACGCGATCGATCTGGGCGCGCTCTACGACACGCTGCGCGCGCGCCACCACTTCGCGCTGCCGCGCGAGCGCGTGCGCGTCGCCGTCAATGGCGATTTCGCCGCGTGGTCGCGCGCGCCGAGCGAGGGCGACGAAGTCGTGTTCATTCCACCGGTGTCCGGCGGTTGAGCGCGTCACGCGCCTGATCGAGAATCCGCGCATGTCGTCGATCACCCACGTGACCTTCTTCCTGAGCGAGTCGCCACTCGACACCGCCGCGCTGCGCGCGACGATCGAAGACCCGCGCGCCGGCGCGCTGGCGATCTTCGAGGGCACGGTGCGCGATCATCATCGCGGTCGCGTCGTGCGCGCCTTGGCGTATCAGGCCTACGACGCACTCGCCACGCGCGAAGGCGCGCGCATTCTCGACGAAGCGCGCGCGCGGTTCGCGATCGAACGTCTGGCCTGCGCGCATCGCGTGGGTCAACTCGCGATCGGCGACGTGGCCGTGTGGGTCGGTGTCAGCGCCGCGCATCGCGATGCCGCGTTCGAGGCGTGCCGTTACGTCATCGACGAGGTCAAGCAGCGCGTGCCGATCTGGAAGCGCGAAACCTATGCCGAAGGCGAAAGCGAATGGCTGCATCCGGGCACGGACGCGTCGGTGACTTCGGTGGCGGGGAAGGGCTGAGGCCAGCTTTCGCGCGGTTCGCGCATTGGCGAGGCGCCTCGAATGGAGGCGGCCTCCGCCGGCTGACCCCCGGCACCCGAATCAGTGACTACCGTTGCTCCCTTCCGGGCCTGGCGGGGTTTGCCACCTATCGTCGCGAGGAACCGACGGAGACCACCATGGATTCGGGGTCAGACTTTGGGCTCAGAGTGGCGGAGAGGGAGGGATTCGAACCCTCGATACAGCTTTAGGCCGTATACACACTTTCCAGGCGTGCTCCTTCAACCGCTCGGACACCTCTCCACGCCTGAGCCGCCGCGAGCGTCGGATCGATGACTCGAACCGGCGCGCGCGGAGGGCGCGGACTTTACTGGAAGCGCCCCGGCATCACAAGGGAAATCAAGTCGCGCGGCCGGCCAAGGGCGCGCCGCAATCGCTTGTGGGCCAAGCACTTGCCCGAGGTGGACGAGAAGCGCGCGATGCGCCGCCGTCGCGCGCCGAGGCCGGCGATGGCACAATCACGCGCTGAACCGGCGGAGTCGCATGGCCTACCAAGTTCTCGCGCGCAAATGGCGCCCCCGTAAATTCGCCGAGTTGGTCGGCCAGGAGCACGTCGTGCGCGCGCTGTCGCACGCGCTGGACTCCGGTCGCATCCATCACGCCTTTTTGTTCACCGGCACCCGCGGCGTGGGCAAGACCACGATCGCGCGCATCTTCGCCAAGTCGCTCAATTGCGAAACCGGCGTCGGCGCCAACCCGTGCGGTGAGTGCGCCTCGTGTCGCGACATCGACGCCGGCCGCTTCGTCGACCTGCTCGAAATCGACGCCGCCTCGCGCACCAAGGTCGACGACACGCGCGAGATGCTCGACAACGTCATCTACGCCCCGGCGCGCGGCCGCTACAAGGTCTATCTGATCGACGAAGTGCACATGCTCTCGGGTCACAGCTTCAACGCGCTGTTGAAGACGCTCGAGGAGCCGCCGCCGCACGTCAAGTTCCTGCTCGCGACCACCGATCCGCAAAAGTTGCCGGTGACCGTGTTGTCGCGCTGCCTGCAGTTCAACCTCAAGCGCCTGGGCGACGATCAGATCGCGCGTCAGCTCGAGAAGATTCTCGGCGCCGAGGAAATTCCCTTCGATGACGAGTCCGTGCGCGAGATCGCGCGCGGCGGCAATGGCTCGCTGCGCGACGCGTTGAGCTTGCTCGATCAGGCGATCGCGTTCGGCGGTGGCAAGCTGGTCGCCGAAGAGGTGCGCGCGATGCTGGGCACCATCGATCGCTCGCGCGTGCAGGGTTTGGTCGAGGCTATCGCCAATGGCGATGCCACGGCGCTGTACGCGCAGATCGTCGAGGTCGCCGAGTTCGCGCCCGATTTCGCCAATGTGCTCGACGAGATCGCGGGCGTGCTGCATCGCGTGCAACTGGCGCAATTCGTGCCGGCCACGGCCGAGCACGACGAACCCTTGATCGCGCGCCTCGCCGCGCGGCTCGCGGCCGAGGAAGTGCAGTTGCTGTATCAGATCGCCATCCTCGGTCGTCGCGATCTGGGCCTGGCGCCGAGTCCGCGCGCGGGCTTCGAGATGAGTTTGCTGCGTATGCTCGCCTTTCGACCGGCCGGGCCGGGCGAGGGTGGTGGCGCGGGCAGTGGTGGTGGCGCGCGTGAAAGCGCGGGTCGCGCGAGTACGTCGACGGGCGGCAGCGCTTCGAGCGGAGCGCCTGTCGCTTCCGCCATCGCGCACGCACCGGTAACTTCATCGAGCCCGCCGACGCTGCGCGTGGTCGCCAGTGGCGCGGCCGCGGCGCAGATCGCGCCGCCCGTGATCACGCCCCCGCCGCCGGAAAGCGCCTCGCGTCGCGGCGATCCCAATGCCGCCGCGGCCGCCGCGCGCGCGCTGGGACAAGACTTCGTGCGACCGCCCGAATCGCGCAAGCCCGTGTCCACCGTGCCGACGCGCACGGAAGAAGCACGCGCGCCATTCGCGCCGCCGACCAAACGACCCGATACCGCCAACGTCTCTGAACTTCGCGTGCGCGAACCTGCGGGCACGACGCCCGCGATGCCGCCCGCGACCAGTATTCCGATGGCGTCGGCCGAACCAAATCTGCCGCGCGAACCCGTCGGCCCCGCCGATCCCACGCGCGAAGGGCCGGTCGATCTGGCGCAATGGCGTCAGGCGTTGGAAAACGCCGGGCTTCGCGGCCCGCTGCGCGAACTCGCCTACAACGCCATGCCCTTGGGCTGGCAAGCCGGCCGCTTGCGCTTGGGCCTGGGCGCCATGCACGAACAACTGCGCACCGACGCCGCCACGCAAAAACTGGCCGATGCCCTGGCGCCGTTCTTCGGCACGGGCTTGAAACTGGCGTTCGAGAAAGCAGATCAAGCCACGCAGACCCTCGCCGCGCAATTGCGTCGCGAGGACGCCGAGCGCCACGAGCAGGCCCGCGCCTCGATCGCGGCCGACCCGGTGGTGCAATCCCTGATCACGCACTTCGACGCGCGCATCGTCACTGACAGCACGCGTCCGCTCAACTGACGGAGAAACGCCATGCGCGGACCCTTGGGCAACATCATGCAGCAGGCGCAGCGCATGCAGGAAAACCTGAAGCGCGCGCAGGACGAAATCGCCAAGCTCGAACTCACCGGCCAGGCCGGCGCGGGCATGGTCGAGATCACCATCAACGGTCGTCACGAAGTGCGTCGCGTCAAGATCGATCCCGCGGTCGCGGGCGATCTGGAGATGCTCGAGGATCTGCTCGTCGCCGCTTTCAATGACGCCACCAATCGCCTCGCCGCCGAGACGCAAACGCGCATGGCCGAAGTGACCGGCGGCATGAACCTGCCGCCCGGTATGAAGTTGCCGTTCTGATTCGCGCTACGCGCGCGGCGTGCAGTGCCGCGCCGCGTGATCGTGCAATGACCACCTCGCGACGACCATGACCGCCGGATCGCCCCTGCTCGCCGAACTGATCGAAGCCCTGCGCTGCTTGCCGGGCGTCGGCGCCAAGAGCGCGCAGCGCATGGCGTTCCACTTGCTCGAGCGCGATCGCGCGGGCGCGCGGCGTCTCGCTGGACGTTTGGTCGAAGCGGTCGATCGCATCGGTCACTGCCAACGCTGCCGCACCTTCAGCGAAGACCCCTTGTGCGCCGTGTGCCGCAGCCCTTCGCGCGATGCCACGCAACTGTGCGTGGTCGAAACGCCCGTCGATCAAGTCGCGATTGAACAGGCCACGGGTTATCGCGGCTTGTACTTCGTGCTGCTCGGTCGTCTGTCGCCGCTCGATGGTCTGGGCCCGCAGGAACTCGGCCTCGATCTGTTGGCGCAACGCCTCGGCGAAGGCGAGGTGCGCGAGCTCATCGTCGCCACTAATCCCACGGTCGAAGGCGAGGCTACCGCGCACTTCATCGGTCAGATGGCGCGCACCGCCGGCGTGAAAGTCACGCGCATCGCCCATGGCGTGCCGATCGGCGGCGAACTCGAATTCGTCGATCGCGGCACCCTGGCGCATGCCTTCGGCACCCGCCACGATTTGTAATCGACACCCGCACGGAGCAGCCCATGAGCGAGACCTTGTTCAGCCGCATCATCCGCCGTGAAATCCCCGCGCAAATCGTCCACGAAGACGAGCACGTGGTCGGCTTCAAGGACATCAACGCGCAAGCGCCGCTGCACGTGCTCTTCGTCCCGCGCCAACCCATTCCCACCTTGAACGACATCACCGAAGCCGACGCCACCCTGATCGGTCGCCTCGTCCTCGCCGCCGCCAAGTACGCCCGCGATCAAGGCTACGCCGAGAGCGGCTACCGCACGGTGTTCAACTGCAACCGGGACGCCGGCCAGACCGTGTTTCATCTGCACCTGCATTTGCTCGCGGGGCGGCAGATGAGTTGGCCGCCGGGTTGAGTGAGGAACCCACGTGCACGTCACGGACATTGCTTGAAGTCGTCTCATGCTTGAGAAGCTCAAGCGATTTCTCTTCGGCGATCCGCGGGAGATCGAGCGCGAATTCGATCACGACTACCTGGGACGCCTGACGTTCTCGGACGAGGACGAGTGCTGGATCACGGTTGGCATGCGCGCGAAGATTGGTTTCGAGTTTCTGGTCACGGCAGACTGGAACTCGAAGCAAGCGCGAATAGGTCCAGCGCCAGTGTTGATCGAGGCCGCCGTGAGATTGGCCCTCGATGCTGAAACGTTCAAGCAAAAAGTCGAACGATTTCTCAAGAGTGAGTTGGAAAGGGACGCCAAGCTGGCGTTGTGGCGAAATGAAGTCCTCGCCCTAAAGATCGACACAGTGTGCCTGTTTTGGCCGGATCGTCCCGGCGAAGGTGAGATCGAGTTTAGCGCGGGCGATACTGAAACGCCGCATATTTGGAAATGCGCACTAGCCGATGGCGCCCCAATGCCTATGCTCGGGCGCGATGGTTGATGCGCACGGGCCGCGGGCGACGGCACGCCGCACCCTCATTCAAAAATTCAGCTTGAACACATACGTCAAACTCGCCGTATACGCCCCGCTCGTGCCTTGCGCCACCGCCACTACGAACACGCCTCGACTCGGATCGTTTGGAAAAGGCGCCCAGCGGAACTTGCTGTAGGGCTCGCCGTAACTGGTGTCCGCGGGCGTGGGCAGTCCGCTGCCGCCGGGCGTGACGGTGGTGAAGGTCCAGGTGCCGGTGAAGGGGTTGGCGGGGGGAATGAGGCGATGGATGACGGTGCCGCCGTCCCAGGCGACGAAGGTGCCGGAAGGCGGATGAAATTCCAGCGCGAGTTTCCCCGCGCGCAATGCGGTGGGAAAGCCGATCAGGGTTCGCGCGTACGTCGTTACCGCGTTGCCGCTGCGCGTCGAGAGATCCCACAGGATCATGTCGGCGCTGCCGTTGTCGGCCGGGCCCAGGTCGCCGTAGCCACCGATGAATATCTGGTAGTTCTGCAGCGGATGGATGGCGGTGGCCGAGTCGATGTTGGGCGTGATCGCGCCGGTGCCCGAAAGGCTTAACGTCGATAAGGTGTTGGCGACGCTGTCGAAGCGGAAGGCCTTGCTTTCGCTACCGCCACCGCGACCGTAGATCGCGCGTTCCACGGCGTGAAAACAAAACGCCGCGCCGAACATCGAGACGCCGGTGCTCAGGAAAGCATTGGACTTTGGGTCCCACGTGTTGGCGCTGAGATTGAGAAATCGAAAGCGCGGCACGTTCGAACCACTCGCGCCCGCGATCGAGCCGAGGCCGCAGAGCACGAGCTTGTCCAGATGCTCGTCGTACACGATCTGGTTGTAGGTGTGAGAAGACGCCGGATCGCCGTTGGGCGCGTCCTCGGGGCCGGGCGCGTCGAAGTTGTCGATGCTCGGCGGCGAGGTGTGTGGCTTGAACAAGGTCCATGTCGGCGTTTCGCTGTCGTAGAGCGCGAAGCCGTAGGCGCCATTGCCGTTGTGATCGTTGTGGCCGCCGCCGCAATAGGTGAGTCGTCGACGCTTGCTGTCGTACGCGCCACCGGAGAACGCGAAGATCGCGATCGGATCGCCCGCTTCGCCCACGAAGGTTTGAAACGCATTGCTGATGCGCGAGTTTGGAATCGCGTAGGCGTTGCCCGCGGGTAGATTACGAATGTAGTTGGGCACGCCGCTGTCGAGCGTCAGCGGTCGACCACCGTTCTCGAACACTTGATAGGCGTATTGCAGTTGCCCCTTGTTGTCGGTGAACAGGATCGAGCCGCCGACGTTGCGGCGCGTGTCCATGAAGTCGGCGACTTCATTCGGGCCGACCAAGGGACCGCCGCCGCCCGAGCCCGGATCGCCTTCGCGCCAGCGCGTGCCTTGTCGCAAGTGCACGCGCGCGCGTGTCAGCAGCGCCGCGTCTCCCGTCAACTTGTGGCCCCACACCAGGATGTTGACCACGCTGCAGTCGTAATGCGCGTCGCCGGGATTGTCGCGATGCCAATGGCCGCCACCCGGCGCGATGCCCATGTAGCTGCCGCAGAATGGGCCACCGGCCGCGGTCATGGCCGGATCGTGCGCGTAGTGCTGCATGAAGCGCGCGAACTTGATCAGGCGCTCGCGTACGTCAGCGCGACGCGTCACCAAGAAGGCGCGCCACAGAAACTCCGCGTGCATGCCGTATTGATAGATCGAATTGCTGCGCGCGCCGGCGTCCCAGGCCGCGCCACCTTGTTGGCCGTTGACGTCCATCCAGTAGCGATCACAGAAGTACGCGCCGCCTTGAACGATGCCGAGCGCGGGCGCCTCGGCCCAATTCGCGGCCGTCAGGTACGCATCGGTGAGCGCGTTGAGCCACTTCACCCACTTGGCCTTGCCCGTCGCGTACGCGAGGTTGACGACCAACTGACCGATGCGCGCCATCTGCCGGCCGCCGCCCCAACCGAAGTTGTTGCCGCTGGCCGCCAAGGCACGGCCGCCGCTGCCGGGCGCGGTGGTGCCGCCGAACAAAGCAGTCAGGCCGATGTCGGCGATGGCCTCGGCTTCGGTCATCGCGGTGGCGTCGTTGTTGAGATAGCCCACCGTGATCAAGCCCGTGCCATAGCCGTGGCAGAAGGGATCGGCGCTGGTCGCGGGCGTGATGTCGCCGCGATTGGGATCATCCGCGATCAGATCGGCGCGGTACTGGCCCGTGCGAAAGTACGTGAGCCAGCGACCGCGCATGGTCGCGACGATCGGCGCGGTGTAGCCGCGGCGTGCTTGCGCGTCCCAGGTCCACAGATCGTCGGCTTCGCTGTCGTCGTGCACGTCGGTGGTGCCGATGGGGCCGAGGTCGAGGAAGTCGAATTCTTCGTCCGCGGCCGTGCGCGCCCAACCTAGCAAGTCATACGTCGCGCGCTCGTCGGCGAGCGAGGGCAGGCTGAAGTAGCCGCCGGTGATGCCGCTGGGCGTGATGTTGATCGGTTCGAAGCCATTGGCGAACACGGTTTCCGCGCCGCTGCCTTCGACCATCGCGGCCAAGGCCGAAGCCGGCAGCAATTGCGCGCCACCAATCGCGGCGGCGGCTTGCAGGAACTGGCGGCGGCGCGCGTCGATGCGTGGCGTCGACGTGGGTCGCGCGTCTTTTCGTGTCATGTCTTCGTCCCCCCGAGGCGCGCATCCGTCGCGCATCACGTGTCGCGGTGAAAGTCCGGTGTAGTCTGGACCCGGTTCGCGTCAAGGCGCCGTGGTCGACGCGCGCGCGTAACCTGTTCTACGACGAAGCGCGCGGCATGATTTGCGAAGTCCTTCGTGGTTTGCGCGAAGAAGCCTTAGTCGAGACCGCGCATTGGCGCGTTCGACTCATTTCGCGTGAAGGAGGGATGACAAGCGAGAGACTTGGTTCCACAACGAGAACCTTGTTCGCGACGAGCAATCGCGGGACCGACGGCGCATCCGCCGGCCCCGCGAGAAAGGCTTCAATTGCCCTGCGGCGGCGGCACCGGCTGCGGCGTCGCTTCCTTGCCGCGCGGATGCGGGTGACGGTAGTGAATCACCGGCGGACCGAAGTAGGGCCACCAGTAGAACGACGGCGCGGGATAGTAGGTGTCGTAGTAGTCCACGCGCTCGGGCCACAGGTAAACGACGTCGGCATTCACGCGTGGCAGACGATAGTCGTATTCGCCGATCTTGCGCGACTCGGTGCCGGCGACGGTGCCGACGATGGTGAGTTCGCGGCCTTGCGTGAAAATCGCCGGATCATAGAAACCCTGGCGACAGGCGATGAAGCGGCCGGCGCTGTTGTCGCTCTCGCGTGGTCGCGCGTTGGCGCCGAGATCGCGGCCGAGAATCTGAAAGCAGGTCTCGTCGGGCTTGGGTTCGACCACGATGATCGAGCCGCCCCAGCGCACGCGCGCGCCTTCACTCACGCCTTGATTGGGCGAGGTCGGCGCGATGTCGCCGGCGATGGGCTTGGGGATGGTGGCGCACGCCGATACGGCGAGCACGAGCACGGGCAACAACCAGACTTTGCGCATGGGGCCTCCTCGGCCTTCGGCCATGATCACTACGACGGACGCGGGTCGCGCTTCGTCGCGTCAGGCCGCCCGACGGCGACGACGCGGACGAAAGGCGCGCACCGCGCGTCGAAACTGCTCGACGGCGATGTCGTCGATCTCGCGGCTAGCGTAGCGCAGTCGCACGTAATCTTGGGTCAAGGCGCTCAAGGGCGCGCGCCAATCGGGTCGCGCGTTCATGACGCGTTGCGCGTAGGCCTCGGCCGGTTCGGTGTCGCGCTTGGCTTGGCCGGCGCGAGCCAGGCGCGCGAGCAGCTCGCGCCAGGCGCGATCGAGCGCATCGCCCGTGATCTTGCGCCGCCAGCCCACCAGCCAACCCGCGATCAGCAGACAGGCCGCGCCCAGGCCGAAAAGGATCACGCTCCAGCGCGTCGGGTCGCCCGCGTCGATGCCCAGGCGTTCGAGCAGATTCTGTTGACGCAGGGCGCTGAACTGCACGACGAGTTGGTTCCAGTAGTAACCGGCGAGGTCGAGGCGCTCGCGCAAGGTCGACAACCAGCCGCGGCTGAACCAGGCGTCCGATTGCGCCAAGGCTTCGCGCGCGTCGCGTTGCACGCGCTCGGGCGCGACGGCGGCGGTCGGGTCGACGCGCACCCAGCCTTCGCCTTCGATCCAGATCTCCGACCACGCGTGCGCGTCGGAGCGACGCACCACGAGATAGTTGCCCGCCTGATTGAACAAACCGCCCTGAAAGCCCACGACCACGCGCGCCGGCACATCGGCCGCGCGCATCAGGAAGGTGAAGGCGCTGGCGTAGTGCTCGCAAAACCCCGTGCGCGTGGAAAACAGAAAATCGTCGACGCTATCGCGCGCCAGCAGCGGCGGTTCGAAGCTGTAGATGAAACTTTCGTTGAACATGGCCAGCGCGCGCTCGGCGATCGCGCGCGCATCGCCGCCGGTCTCCTCGCGCCAACGTTGCGCGAGTTCGCGCGTGCGCGGGTTGTAGCCATTGGGCAGGAGCTTGCCTTGCAAGGCCTGTCGACGGTCCATGCTCGGCTGCACGCGCGCCTGCAGCGCGGAGCTGCCGCGATAGCTCATCACCGAGATCACGGGCTTGTCGACGCGCGTTTGCAGATCGCCGGTGAGTATCGCGCCGTCGGGCGGCTGGATCGGCGAGTCGAGCAGGAACAACCAGCGCTGATCCGTTGGCTCGAGCAGCACTTCGTAATTCACGCGCGGACCGAGTGCCTCGACTTCCGGCCGCTGGTTGTAGCCGCGTAGCATGTCGATGCCGCCCCAACTCGTGCCGTCAAAGAACCAGAACACGAGCCCGCGCCAATAGCGATCGCGCGGTTCGGGCAGCGGCCCGTCGAAGGTGATGCGCATCACCGGCGTGTCGTCGAGCGCGAGGCTCGAGATACCGCCGGGATCCATGCGATCGCTGATGCCCGTGTGCGCGGTGAGCGCGTCTTCCGGCGCGCCCCATAGCGGCGACGACAAGCGCGGAAAGAACACGAAGCACACGGCCGCGAAGGGCAGGGCGAAGGCCACGTATTTGGCCGCCTCGCGCGCGCCGGCCCAGGTCAGCAGGGCGCCGCGCTCGGATTCGTTGGGACCCGGGTCGAGACGGAACAACGTGGCGAAGATCAGCACGACCACGATCGCCGTCAGCGCCGTCTGCAGCGGCCCTTGATCGAACAGAAAACCGCACAACGCGACGAAGCAGGTAACCGTGACCACCAGACGCGCATCGCGACGCGATTCGGTCTCGAGCAGCTTCACCACCAGCATGGCGTTGAGCAAGGCCGAGCCCGCCTCGCGCCCGAACAAGCCACCGAGCGTGCGCCACACGGCCACGCACAAAAACACCACCAGGATCAGCCGCAACCACGCCGGCACGCGACGGCCGCTGCGAAAACGCCAGGCCACGCGCAAGACGATGATGGCGCACAGAATCGCGGTCAGCGCCGACGGCAACCAGCGCGCATGCAGCATCACGCTGGCGAACAGCGTGACGGCGGTGGCGATGAAGCCTGGCCAGGCCAGGCGCTCGCTCAAGGCAAGAGGGCGAGTTCGCGCAAACATGCGTGCTTGTGTTCGTCGCCGCGCGCGGGGCCGAGCGCGGCTTGCGGCAGGATCAATCGGAAGCTCAGGTTCTGCGCGGCGGCATCGAGCACCCAGGCGGTGAGTCGCGCGATGCGGTGTTCGTGATCGAGACCGTGCAGCGCATGCCAGTCGAGCACCACTTCATCGCCCGCGGGTTCGGCGAACTCCTTGCTGAGCAGACGGTCCTGGCGCGCGCTCGCCTTCCACGCGATGGCGCGTTGCGGATCGCCGACGCGATAGTCGCGCAGGCCGTGCCAGTCCTCGCCCTGCGCGGCGCGTTCGTGATGCGCGTCGCGCGCGGCTTTGCGCGGCAGCGGTGGCGCGGGCGATTCGGGCCGGGCGTAGACGAGCACGGTCTCGTCGGGATTGAGCACGCTCCACGCATGGAACATGCCGAAGGGATATTCCGCCGACAGCGCCAGGCGCCCTACCGCTTGCAGGCCGCGACGCGTCGCGGTCACGCGCATCGGCGTGACGGTGCCGCCTTCGACGAGGTCGAAGCGTTCGATCGTGTCGTCGCGGTGCAAGCTCAGGCGCGGGCGCGCTTGATTCTCGGTCTGCTGAAAATGCAGTTGCACGGTGAGGATCTGGCCCGCATGCACGGTCTGTCCACGCGCGGCGACCAAGCGAATGCCATTCAAGTGCTGCACCGTGCGCGGCATCGCCAACAAGGCGCCGCCCGCGAGCAAGAACGTCAGCAGCAACGCCGGATTGTTGTTGAAGTTGAGCGCGCCCAACAGCATCACCGCCAGCATCGTGCCGAAGCCCAGGCCGAAGCGCGTGGGAATGACATAGATGCGGCGTTGATGCAGGGTGATCGGCAACGCCTCGGGCCGCTTGTAACGCGTCAGCGCCGGCAGGCGCCGCTCGGCCAGTTGCACCAGGCCGTCCCAGCGCGCGCGTAGGCGGGCAGGTATCGCGGTCATCAATCCACCGCGACGTGCTCGAGCACCAGGGCCGCGAGCGCTTCGCGCGTGGCGCCGGCGTCGGGGCTGGGCACCAGGCGATGCGCGGCGACGGCGACGAACACTTGCCGCACGTCATCGGGCAGGGCATACGCGCGACCCGACAAGAAGGCGATCGCGCGCGCGGCGCGCAGCAAGGACAAGCCCGCGCGCGGCGACAAGCCCACGCGAATGCGCGCATGTTGCCGCGTGGCCGCGAGCAAGGCCTGCACGTAGTTGACCAAGGCCGGACTGCACACGACTTCATCGATCACGCGCCGCAGTTCCAGCACCGAGGCCGCGTTGAGGCGCGGCGCGAGTTGCTCGAGCAACTTGCGTCGATCGGGACTGGCGAGCATCTCGCGCTCGGCCGCGGGATCGGGATAGCCCAGACCCAGCCGCATTAGAAAACGATCGAGCTGCGAATCGGGCAGGGGAAACGTACCGGCCAGATCGACCGGATTCTGCGTGGCGATGACGAAGAAAGGTTCGGGCAGCGGATGACTCGTGCCATCGACCGTGACCTGGGCTTCGGCCATGGCTTCGAGCAGGGCGCTCTGCGTCTTGGGCGTGGCGCGATTGACCTCATCGGCCAACACCACTTGGGCGAACACCGGGCCCGGATGAAAGGTGAAGGCGTTGCGCTCGCGCTCGTAGATCGACACGCCGATGATGTCCGAGGGCAGCAGATCCGAGGTGAACTGGATGCGCTGGAAGCTCAGCCCCAGCGTTTGCGCCAATGCGTGCGCGAGCGTGGTCTTGCCCATGCCGGGCAGATCTTCGAGCAACAGGTGACCGCCGCCGAGCAGGCAGGCGAAGGCCAGGCGCACTTCGCGACTCTTGCCCAGCAGCACGGTGTTGACTTGCGCGATGGCCGCGTCGAGGGCCTGGCGAGGGTCGCTGTCGCGGGGGGCTCGCGTCGCGGGGGAGGCTTGGGTCATTATCGTCGTCTTATGGATGATCGTTGGGAAGTTCGCGCCGTCGCGCGCGAGGCTCGCGGGTCGCGGCCAGTGACGCGCCCGAGTGTAGTCTTGTCCGTCGTGTCGACGCGGTCAAATTGTGTATGCGGTTGAATTCGCGCGTCGTTTTCGCTCTGTTGTTAGTGGTGCTGACCCTGGCCAAGGTCTGGCTGGCCTGGCGTCTGCCTTTGTTCGGCGACGAGGCCTTCTACTGGCTGGAGAGTCGCTCCCCGGGCTTCGCCCACACCGACGTGCCCGGCCTAACGCCCTGGCTGATCGCGCTCGGCACGCAATTGCCGGTGCCTCAGACCTTGGCCACGCGCCTGGGGTTCCTGATCCTGGGGTTGATGTTGCCGTTCCTGGTGTTCGCGTGGTCGCGTCGTTTCGTTGGCGATGGCGAGTCGCGCGCGGCCGCGATCCTGAGCATGCTCGTGCCGCTCGCGGCGAGCATGGGGCTGTTGGCCTTGCCCGATGTGCCGCTGACCGTGGTGATCTTGCTGCTGGCCTTGATGCTCGACAACGTCGTGCGCACCGGGCGCTGGCGCGACTACTTGTGGCTGGGTGCGCTGATCGCGGCGGGGTGGCTGGCGCACTATCGCTTCGCGGTGGCGTGTTTCATGGGCCTGGTGTTTCTGATCGCCGCGCCGCGCGGACGCGCGTTGTGGCGTGGGCCGCGTTTGTACGCAGCCTTTGGGATTGGCCTGCTGGGCTTGGTGCCGACCCTGATCTTCAACCTGCGTCACGAGTGGGCGGGCTTTCGGTTTCAGTTCGTCGATCGTCATCCGTGGTCGTTCCAATGGGGCGCCTTGGCCGAGCCGGTGGTGCAATGGGGCGTGACCACGCCGATGTTGTGGATCGTCGCGGTGACGGCCATGGTCGTGGCCTGGCGACGCCGCGATCAGCACGACGCGCCGCACGACATCCTGGCCCTGATCGGCGGTGGCATGCTGGTGTTCTATCTGCTCGTGGGCTTGTTCACCGATAACACGCGCCTGCATTTGCATTGGCCCTTGCCGGCTTATCTGCTGGCCTTGCCCTTGGTGCCCGGCATCCTGCGCGATTGGCGCGAGCGGCATGGCGGCGCCTCGGCCTTGATTCGACGCTGGATCGCGCGCTTGACCGTGCCGGTCGCGCTCGCGGGCGTGGGCCTCACCGGCGCGGTGTTGTTCAACGCGAGCCTGCCCGCGTCGATCGATCGGCCGCCGCTGGGCCGACCGATCCCGGACAATCTGCAAGGCTGGCGCGAGTTCTATCGCTGGTCCGCGCGATTGGCCGCGACGCATCCGAAGGCGACCTTGATCGCCGACAACTTCATGCCGGCCGCGCAATGGTCGTTCCGCTTGCGCGACGCGCGACCGGTGTACGTGCTCGATCATCCGATGAATCGCAAGCATGGTCGTCAAGGCGAGCTCGAGGTTCTGCGTCGCGACGAGGCCGCGTTGCGCGCGCTCGCATGGACTTCGGGCGTGCTCATCGTCGAAGTCAGCGCGGTCGACGCGCGCGAGCAGCCCGATCTGATTCGCGGACTGTGCGATCGCTTCGGCGAATTGCGCGCGATCGATGATCTGAATCTGTTCGCGGGCCGCTGGCGTTTTGTCGCCTTCGAGGTCAAGCCGCCCGTCGCGGGGCAACGCGCCACGCCGTGTCAGTTACCGGCCTTTGCTTACATCGACACGCCCGCGATCGACGTCACCGTGCCGCCCGGGCCTTTTGATGTCACCGGTTGGGCGTTTCGCGATGGCGATGGTCTGGCGAAAGTCGAGATCGTGCTCGACGGCGATGCGATCACGCTCGCCGAGCACGGCCTTCCCGCGCCGCAAGTGCTGGCGCAATGGCCGGACTCGACCGATCCCGCGCAACCCAACGTGGGTTTCGCGGCGACGGTCGATGCGATGCGGTTGTCGAAAGGCTGGCACGAACTCGCGATCGCGGTCGTGGGTCATGATGGGCGACGCGAGGTTTTGGCGAGGCAGCGCGTGCGCATTGGCGCGGGGGATTGAGCGAAGCGGTCCGGCAACGATTCGTTCGAAGCCGGAAGTTCAGGGTCACTGCGACACCCAGCGGGGCTGAGCACGGAACCTCAGCGGCGCTGAATTCGCTCGCGAGATAGCCGCGAATCAATTGATCTGGTCGCTCAGACTTCAGCGCGGCTGCGCGGGTTGCCCGAGGACATGCTCTCCAGCGTGCTTACACTGCGGCAGCACGGGAGGGCACGCATGGGTTTCGCGACGAACGCGTTATTGAGTCTGGCCTTAGTCTTCTTCGGTCTGATGATCGGCACGCTGACGGGGATCTCGCAATCGCCCGTGGTGGCGGTGCTGTTGCCCCTGGTGTTTTCGCTCGCGACCGCGGGTGGCGCGGTCTACATCGCCCGCGCGCCGCAGAAGAGCGATGCCTTGCTCGGACCTACGATGCCGGCGCGCGCGCGGCTGCTCGCGGTGCAACTCCTGGCGTTCTCGGCGGGCTTTCTTCCGGGCCTGTGGTTGGGCGTTGACGCCAAGTTCTCGCCTTCGGCGTATTGGGCCGTGAATCGGCCGCCAACCTTCGAGCCGCGCTTCTCGGAATACAAGTTCAAGGAAATCGAAGTGTTGCGCGCCGCTCGCGCGGTCGACGTGGAACTGTTTCGCGCGCAGGTCCCGGGGCCCGAACGTCGGCGCCTCTTGAAAGACTGGCTCGACGCGATCGACGCTCGACGAGTCGACGGCGAACTGTCGACCGCCGACGCCAGCGCCATCGAGACCCTGCTCGGCGCCGTCAAGGAAGAGGCCACGCTGTTCGATTCGCCGACGTGGCCCTCGTCGTCAGGACCAAACCGAGAACTCGGGCCCGTCGCCGAATACATTCCGAGCCTATTTGAAGAAAAGCCCGACAAGGATACCAGCGGCGCCTGACTCAACCCGCGAGCGCGGCTTGCCGTTTGCTGTTGGCCTCGAAGAACGCCCCCGACGTCGGCCGCGGCACGTAGCGGCCCGCGCCGCGCACGGCGCGCAGATCGCCGTTCTTCCAGGCCACCACGCCTCGCGTGAGCGTGTGCGTGGCGATGCCGGTGACGGTGCGGCCTTCGAAGATGTTGTAGTCGACGTTCTGGTGATGGGTCTTGACCGAGATCGTGCGCGAGCCCTTGGGGTCCCACACGACCAGATCCGCGTCGGCGCCGACTTTCACCGTGCCCTTGCGCGGATAGAGGTTGAAGATTTGCGCGGCGTTGGCCGAGGTCACGCGCACGAATTCGCTGGGCGTGAGTCGGCCGGTGCCGACGCCGTAGTGCCACAACAGCGACATGCGATCCTCGACGCCGCCGCAGCCGTTGGGGATCTTGGTGAAGTCGTCCTTGCCCGCGGCCTTTTGCGGTTCGCAGAAACAGCAGTGATCGGTGGCCGTGGTGTGCAGATGCCCGGCTTGCAGGCCGGCCCAAAGCGCGTCTTGATGTTCCTTGGGACGGAACGGCGGGCTCATCACATGCGCGGCGGCGCGGCGGAAATCGGTGTCGCGATAAACCGAATCATCGATCAACAGATGCCCCGCGAGCACTTCGCCGAACACGCGCTGGCCTTCGCCGCGCGCGCGAGAGATCGCTTCCAGCGCTTGCTTGGCGGAGACGTGCACGATGTAGATCGGCGTGCCCAGCACCTCGGCGATGCGAATGGCGCGATTGGCCGCTTCGCCTTCGACCGCGGGCGGACGCGACAGCGGATGACCCTGCGGCCCGGTGATGCCGGCGGCGACGAGCTTGCGTTGCAGGCGGAACACCAGTTCGCCGTTCTCGGCGTGCACGGTCGGCAGCGCGCCCAGTTCGACGCAGCGGTTGAAGCTGTTCACCAACACTTCGTCATCGCACATGATGGCGTTCTTGTAGGCCATGAAGTGCTTGAAGCTGGACACACCGTGATCCTTCGCGAGTATTCCCATCTCGCGATGCACCGATTCGTCCCACCACGTCACCGCGACATGAAAGGCGTAGTCGGCCGCGGCTTTCTCGGCCCAACCGCGCCAGGTATGAAACGCCTCGAGCAGCGATTGCTTCGGATTGGGAATCACGAAGTCGATGATGCTCGTCGTGCCACCGGCCAGCGCGGCGGCGGTGCCGGTGTAGAAATCATCGCTCGCCACCGTGCCCATGAAGGGCAGTTCCATGTGCGTGTGCGGATCGATGCCGCCGGGCATGATCAATTGCTCGCCGGCGTCGATGACCTCGGCGCCCGCGGGCGCGTCGAGACGCTCGGCGATGGCGGCGATGCGGCCGTCGGCGCACAGCACGTCGGCGCGATAACTGTGGGTGTCGTCGACGACGGTGCCGCCGCGAATCAAGACCGCTGACATAGAACCTCCCGTGCTCACGCGGCCGCCGGCGTGGGACGCCGCGCGCGTTGCCATTGCATCAAGATCGCATAGACCGCGGCCGAAATGCCCAGGCCCGCGAACCACGCATAGGTGTACAAGGTTTTGAAGAATACGGGCACGCCGGCGAAACTTTCCGGAAACGCGGCGTTGAGAAAGCCCGGCAGATTCGGCAGCACGCCGGCCGCGAGCGCGATCACGGCGGCCGGGTTCCAGCCCTTGTGATAGCGATACTCGCCGCCTTCCTCGAACAACTCGCGAGTGTCCAGGCGCGTGCCGCGCAGAAGGTAATAGTCCACCAGCATGATGCCCGCGACCGGACCGAGCAGGGCGGAGTAACCCACGAGCCAGGTGAAGATATAGCCCTGCGTGCTCTCGAGAATCTTCCACGGCATCGCCAGCAACGCGATGCCGGCGGTGATCAAGCCACCGAGTCGATAGCTGATGCGCTTGGGCGCGAGACTGGCGAAGTCATAGGCCGGACCGACCAGATTCGCCGCGAGGTTGCAGCACATGGTGTCGAGCGTGAGGATGAACAGCGCCACGCCCACGCCGATGCCAGTGAAGCGCGCCGACAGATCGACCGGATCCCAGATCGCCTTGCCGTAGATCACCACCGTGGCCGATGTCACGAGCACCGACATCAGCGCCAGCAAGCCCATGGGAATCGGCAAGCCAATGGTTTGTCCGATCACCTGATCGCGCTGCGAGCGCGCGAAGCGCGTGAAGTCGGGAATGTTCAACGCGAGCGTCGCCCAGAACCCGACCATCGCCGTCAGCGAGGGCCAGAACGTCGCCCAGAACAAGCCTTCCTTCGCGCCGCCGGGCCCGAACTGCGAGGGCGTGTGCATCATCGTGCCGAAACCGCCGGCGGCGTTGAGCGCCCAGATCACCAGGAACACGCACATCACGATCTTCACCGGCGCGGACAAGGTCTCGAGCCAGCGGATCGACTCCGTGCCCTTGATCACGAAGTACAACTGCAGCAACCAGAACGCGAGAAAGCAGATCAATTGCCCGACATTGATGCCGAGCATCGCCAGCGGCTCGCCCACCAGCGCGCCGGCGGTGATGATGTTGAGCAAGGTGTAGATCGCCAAACCGCCGAACCACGTCTGGATGCCATACCACCCGCACGCGACGATCGCGCGCAACAGCGCCGGCAATTTCGCGCCTTGCGTGCCGAACGAGGCGCGCACCAGCACCGCGTAGGGAATGCCATACTTGGCGCCGGCATGACCGATCAACAGCATCGGCACCAGCACGATGGCATTGCCCAGCAGCACCGTGGTCACCGCCTGCCAGGGCGACATGCCCTGATCGATCAGGCCCGCCGCCAGCGTGTACGAGGGAATGCACATCACCATGCCCACCCACAGCGCGGCGAAGTGGTACCAGGTCCAGGTGCGTTGCGCGACCGAGGTTGGCGCGAGGTCTTCGTTGTAGAGCGCGCCGTGGCTGACGGCGGTATCGGGACGATGTTCGCTCACGGCGACCTCGCGCGGCGGAAGGTGAGGGTGAATCTAATCCAGCGCGGGCGATTGATGAAGCCCCGCGCGCGGGGCTTCATCGCGTCGGTCGTGGCTCACGCCGTGCCCGGCTCGGTCTTGCGCATGGGGTTGTTGGGATGCGTGGTCCAGTTGGCGTAGCCGCCCTGGTCGACGCGTTCCATGGTGATGCAGTGGTCGACCGGACACACGTGCATGCACAGATTGCAGCCCACGCACTCGGCGTCGATCACCTCGAAGTGACGGCGGCCGTCCTTTTCTTTCATGATGGCCTGGTGCGCGGTGTCCTCGCAGGCGATGTGGCACAGGCCGCACTGCACGCACAGGTCCTGATTGATGCGCGCCTTGATGTCGTACTTGAGGTTTAAATACTGCCAGTCGGTGACATTGGGCACGGCCTTGCCGACGAAGTCCTCCAGGCGCCGATAGCCCTTCTCGGCCATCCAGTTTCGCAGGCCATTGATCATGTCGTCGACGATGCGAAAGCCGTAGTGCATCGCCGCCGTGCACACCTGCACTGTGCCCGAGCCCAGCACCATGAATTCGGCCGCGTCGCGCCAGGTGCCGATGCCGCCGATGCCCGAGATCGGCAGGCCGCGCGTCTGCGCGTCGCGCGCGATCTCGGCGACCATGTTCAGCGCGATGGGTTTCACCGCCGGGCCGCAATAGCCGCCGTGCGTGCCCTTGCCATCGACCGTGGGCGTGGGCGCCATCTGGTCGAGATCGACCGAGACGATGGAGTTGATCGTGTTGATCAGACTCACCGCGTCGGCGCCACCGCGATGCGCGGCGCGCGCCGAGGTGCGAATGTCGGTGATGTTGGGCGTGAGCTTGACGATGCAGGGCAGGCGCGAGTGCTGCTTGACCCAGCGCGTGACCATCTCCACGTACTCGGGCACCTGACCCACGGCCGAGCCCATGCCGCGCTCGCTCATGCCGTGCGGGCAGCCGAAGTTGAGTTCGACCGCGTCGGCGCCGGTGTCCTCGACTTGCGGCAGGATGGTTTTCCACGACTGTTCGTCGCAGGGCACCATCAGCGACACGATCATCGCGCGGTCGGGCCAGGCGCGCTTGACCTCGCGGATCTCGGCGAGGTTGACCGCCAGCGGCCGATCGGTGATGAGTTCGATGTTGTTCAAGCCGGCGATGCGTTGACCATTCCATTGCACCGCGCCGTAGCGCGAGCTGACATTGACCACGGGCGGATCCATGCCCAGCGTCTTCCAAACCACGCCGCCCCAGCCGGCCTCGAAGGCGCGGTGAACGTTGTAGGCCTTATCGGTCGGCGGCGCGGACGCCAGCCAGAACGGATTGGGCGCGCGGATGCCGACGAAATTGCTGCTGATATCAGTCATGAGGTGGACTCGGCTCAGGCCGCGCTCGGCGCGGTGGCGGTGATCGCGGCGTGGATGGCGGCGGCGGCGCGCTTGCCGTCCTCGACGGCTTGCACGGTGAGATCGACCTTGCCGCCGACGCAATCGCCACCAGCCCACACGCCGGCAATCGAAGTGGCGTGCTGGGCATCGACGACGATGCGGCCGTTCTTCACCGCCGGCATTTCCGCGCCTTCGGCGGCCACGTAAACCTGGCCGATGGCCTTGAGCACAACGTCGGCGTCCAGTCGGAACGTTTCGCCCGTGCCCACGGCCGCGCCCTTGGCATCGGCGCGTGTGTGCTCGAACTCGATGCCAGCGAGTTTGCCCTCGGCGAACAGCAGACGATTCGGTCGCGCCCAGGTCGTGATGGTCACGCCTTCGGCGCGCGCGAATTCGCGTTCGGCCCAGGTCGCGCCCATCGAGGCCTCGCCGCGGCGATAGACCATGTGCACGGTTTCGGCGCCGAGCTTGCGGCTTTGAATGGCCGCGTCGATCGCGGTGTTGCCGCCACCGATCACGACCACGCGACGACCCACGGGCAAGGTCGAGAGATCCTTGGCCTGACGCAGATCCGCGATGAAGGCGACCGCGTCCTCGACGCCGATCGCGTCCTCGCCCTCGAGGCCGAGCGCGTTGACGCCCGCGAGACCCACGCCGAGAAACACGGCGTCATAGTCCTTGCGCAACTGCTGCAGACTCAGATCGCGACCGAGCGCGCGGCCGGGGATGACCTCGATGCCGCCGATCGACAACAACCACTCGACTTCGCGCGCGGCGAAGTCCAGCACTTTGTACGCGGCGATGCCGTATTCGTTGAGACCACCGGCCTTGGGCTTGGCGTCGAACACCGTGACGCGATGGCCGCGACGCGCCAGCGCATGCGCGCACGACAGACCCGCGGGGCCCGCGCCGACGACGGCGATGCGACGTCCCGTGTCGGGCGCGCGCTCGAACAGCCGCGTGTCGGTCTCGTACACCCAATCGGTGGCGTAGCGTTGCAGCGCGCCGATTTCGACGGGCTTGCCGTCGTCCTTGTTGCGCACGCACACGCCTTCGCACAGGATCTCGGTCGGGCACACGCGCGCGCACATGCCGCCCATGATGTTGGCGCCGAGAATGTCGGTGGCAGCGCCGCGCAAGTTATCGGTGCTGATGCGACGGATGAAACTGGGAATGTCGATGCCCGTCGGGCAGGCCTGGATACAAGGCGCGTCGTAGCAATACAGACAGCGCTGCGCGGCCACGAGCGCGCGTTGGCGATCCATGCGGGGGGCGACATCATCGAAGTGCTCGGCCAGTGTTTCCGGAGAAACGCGGCCGGCGGCGATGTCGGCGAGAGCTTTGCGAACCATGCGGGCTCCTGGGTGGCGCGGTGGCGGCCTGGGATGAAGAAACGAATTCAGCGATCGGCGCGGCCGAGCATCGCGTGCAGCAGCACGTTGGCGCCGGCCTCGATCCACTCGGGCGTGGCGTCCTCGATCTCGTTGTGACTGATGCCGCCGACGCAGGGCACGAAGACCATGGCCGTGGGCGCGACCTTCGCGAGATAACACGCGTCATGACCCGCGCCCGAAACGATGTCGCGATGCGAATAGCCAAAGCGCTGCGCGGCGGCGCGCACCGAATCCACGCAAGCGCGATCGAAGCTCACGGGCTTGTAATAGAAAATCTGCTCGAAGCGCGTGGTCTCGAGCTTCTGACTCTCGGCCGCTTCGGCCACGGCCGCGCGCACGGCGGCGTCCATCTGCGCCAGCACCGCGTCATCGGGGTGGCGAATGTCGATGGTGAAGAACACGCGCCCGGGAATGACATTGCGCGAGTTCGGATGCACTTGCACCATGCCCACGGTGGCGCAGGCGAACGGCGCGAATTGATGGCCGATCTTGTTGACCGCGTCGATCACGCGCGCGGCGCCGACCAGGGCATCGCGACGACGCGGCATCGGCGTGGGGCCGGCGTGCGATTCCTGGCCGGTGAAAGTCACTTCGTACCAGCGCTGGCCCTGCGCGTGCGTGACCACGCCGATGGTCTTGCCTTCGGCTTCGAGGATCGGGCCTTGCTCGATGTGCAGTTCGAACGCCGCGTGGATCGGTCGGCCGCCGACGGGTTGATCACCCGCGTAGCCGATGCGGCGCAGTTCCTCGCCCATGGTCTTGCCATCGACGTCGGCGCGCGAAAGACCATATTCCAGCGTGAACACGCCCGCGAACACGCCCGAGGCAACCATGGCCGGCGCGAAGCGCGAGCCTTCTTCATTGGTCCAGATCGCCACTTCGATCGGGCGATCGGTTTCGATGCCGTGATCGTTGAGCGAGCGAATCACTTCCAGCCCACCGAGCACGCCATAGATGCCGTCGAAGCGTCCGCCCGTGGGCTGCGAATCGGCGTGCGAACCCGTGATCACCGGCGCGAGCGAGTTGTCGCGACCCGCGCGGCGCGCGAAGACATTGCCCATCTGGTCGATGCTGATCGTGCAGCCGGCTTCGCGGGCCCAGCGCACGAACAGATCGCGACCTTGCTTGTCGAGATCGGTCAGGGCCAGGCGACAGACACCGCCCTTGGGCGTGGCGCCGATCTTGGCCATCTCCATCAAGCTATCCCACAGGCGCTGGCCGTTGATGGTCAGCGAACGATTGTCGGTTTTGAACGCCACGTTCATCGCACACCTCGCTCGAACTGGGGAAGGGCTTCGGTCATTGCCCCGGTATCACTGCGCCGGCCTCAGCCGCCGGTGGGCATCACGAATTGCGCGCCGGCGCGAATGCTCGTGGGCCAGCGCGACGTCACTGCCTTCAAGCGCGTGTAGAAGCGCACGCCCTCGGGACCATACACGTGATGATCGCCGAACAGCGAGGCCTTCCAGCCGCCGAAGCTGTGAAAAGCCGCCGGCACCGGAATCGGCACGTTGACGCCGACCATGCCGACCTGCACGCGCTGCACGAAATCGCGCGCGGCATCGCCATCGCGCGTGAACAGCGCGGTGCCGTTGCCGTATTCGTGCGCGTTGATCAGGGCCAGCGCGGTTTCGTAGTCGGGCACGCGCACGATCGACAGCACCGGGCCGAAGATTTCTTCGCGATAGATGCGCATGTCGGCGCGCACGTGGTCGAACAGACAGCCGCCGAGGAAGAATCCGTCCTCGCAGCCGTCGACCTTGAGGCCGCGACCATCGACGACGAGGTTCGCGCCCTCGCTCACGCCGTGATCGACATAGCCGCGCACGCGATCGCGATGCTGGGCGGTGATCAGCGGACCCATGTCGATGTCGCGACCGGTGCCAGCGCCAATCTTGAGCGCCTTCACGCGCGGCGCGAGCCGCTTGACCAGGGCATCGGCGGTCTCGTCGCCCACCGCGACGGCGACCGAGATCGCCATGCAGCGCTCGCCGGCCGAGCCATAGCCCGCGCCCATCAGCGCATCGGCGGCCTGATCGAGATCGGCGTCGGGCATCACCACCATGTGATTCTTGGCGCCGCCGAGCGCTTGCACGCGCTTGCCGTGGCGGCAGCCGGTTTCGTAGATGTACTTGGCGATCGGCGTTGAGCCGACGAAGCTGACCGCGCGCACGTCGGGATGCGCGAGCAGGGCATCGACCGCGACCTTGTCGCCGTGCACGACATTGAAGACGCCTTCCGGCAAACCGGCTTCGCGCAACCATTCGGCCAGCAGCAGCGAGGCCGAGGGATCGCGCTCCGAAGGCTTGAGCACGAAGCTGTTGCCGCAAGCCAGCGCGATCGGAAACATCCACAGCGGCACCATCGCCGGAAAATTGAACGGCGTGATGCCCGCGACCACGCCCAGCGGCTGGCGCACCGAGCAGGCGTCGATGTTGGCGCCGATGTTCTCGGTGAACTCGCCCTTGAGCAGATGCGGAATGCCGCAGGCGAATTCGACCACTTCGAGTCCCCGCGTGACTTCGCCGAGCGCGTCGCTGTGGGTCTTGCCGTGTTCGGCGGTCAGCTGCGCGGCCATGACGTCGGCATTGGCCTCGAGCAGTTCGCGCAACTTGAACATGACGCGCGCGCGTCGAATCGGCGGCGTCGCGGCCCAAGCCGGAAAGGCCGCATGCGCGGCGGCGACGGCGGCATCGACCGTGGCGGCATCGGCTAGCGGCAGGATGCCGGTCTGGCGACCGCTCGCGGGATTGAACACCGGGCTCACGCGCGCGTCGGCCACGTCGACGCGACGGCCATTGATCCAGTGCGGAATGCGCGATGGCTCGGCGGCGGCGGGGGCGGAACGGATCGGCACGCTCATGGCATTTCTCCCTCATGCGATCGACGCGGCGATCGCGCGATCATAGTCCGGTTTTAGTGTGACGGCAGCGGCGCCGCGGCCTTAGGCCACGGCGCGGATCGCGGCGCGCAGGCCTTCGATCAAGTGTTGGATTTCGCTCGCGGTGCTGATCGACGGTGGCGCCAGGGCGATGGTGTCGCCGGTAAAGCGCACGAGCAGGCCGCGCTTCAAGGCGTCCTCGAACAAGCGGATCGCGCGCAAGCCCGGCTGGCCGGGCAGGGGGCTCAGCTCCACCGCGCCGGCGGCGGCGAAATTGCGCGCGTCGATCACGTTGGGCTCGCCGCGCAGCGAATGCACGCCGGCTTCGAGGAGTTTTCCGACTTCGTTGAAACGCTGGATCGTGCCTTCGTCGCGCATCACGTCGAGCGTGGCGTGCGCGGCGGCGACCGCGAGCGGATGACCGGAATAGGTGTAGCCGTGGAAGAGTTCCACCGCGTACTCCGGGCCCTGCATGAAGGCGTCGTAGATGCCCTGACGCGCGATCACGCCGCCCATGGGCACCGTGCCATTGTTGACGCACTTGGCGAAGGTGATCAGATCGGGCGTGACGCCGAAGGCCTGCGCGCCGAACCAATCGCCCATGCGGCCGAAGCCCGTGATCACTTCGTCGAAGATCAACAAAATGCCGTGCTTGGTGCAGATTTCGCGCAGCCGCTGCAAGTAGTTCTGCGGCGGCACCACCACGCCGACCGAGCCTTGCATCGGCTCGACGATGACCGCGGCGATGGTCGAGGCATCGTGCAGCGCGACCAGGCGCTCAAGTTCATCGGCCAGATGTGCGCCCCAGGTCGGTTGGCCCTTCGAGAAGGCCATGTCCTTGAGGCTGTGCGTGTGCGGCAGATGATCGACGCCATTGATCATGGCCGGCGCGAACATCTTGCGATTGGCGACCATGCCGCCGACCGAAATGCCACCCAGGCCGACGCCGTGATAACCCTTTTCGCGACCAATGAAGCGCGTGCGCGAAGCCTCGCCACGCAAGCGGTGATAACCGATCGCGATCTTCAGCGCCGTGTCCACCGCTTCCGAACCGGAGTTGGTGAAGAACACGCGATTGAGATCGCCCGGCGCGACGTCGGCGATGCGCTCGGCCAAGCGGAAGGTGTCGGGACTCGCGACCTGGAAGGCCGGCACGTAGTCGGCGATGTCGAGCTGACGCTTGACCGCCTCGACGATCTTCGGATGCCGATGCCCCAGACCCGAGCACCACAGGCCCGACAGACCATCGAACAATTTCTGGCCTTCGCTGGTGGTGTAGTACGCGCCTTCGGCCGCGACCATCAGGCGATCGCCCGGGCGCTTGGCCTTGAAGTAGCGGTTGTGGGTGAACGGCATCCAGTACGGATCGAGATTCATGGCCTCGATCGAGGCTTTGTCGGCGGCGTGGTCGGTCATGGCGATTCCTGCGCGGTGGCGCGATGCGATCGCTCAAGGTCGCCAATGCGGCCCCGACGCCACAGATACAGTTGCGCGCGAAATGCCCCCGCTGTATAGGTGAAATGGCCAGTACAGAAGGATCGCCCATGGCCACCGGCAGAAGCGGCGCTAACACCTCGACGCGCGCCGCCGCGCGCAGACCCCTGTCGTTCGCGCTCGACCACGACGCGCCGCACGGCTTGATCGAACAACTGGTCGAGCATTTCGAGGACGATATGGACAGCGGCCGCATGCGCGCCGGCGCGCGACTGCCATCGGTGCGCGCGCTGGCCGACACGCTGGGCATCAGCGTGTTCAGCGTGGTCGAAGCCTATGAGCGGCTGAAGGCGCGCAATCGCATCGAGGCGCGCACGCGGCGCGGTTACTTCGTCGCGCAGGCGCGCGCGGCCACGGTGCGCGCGGCGACGCCCGTCTCGTCGAAGCCGCCGGTGCTCGATTCGGAATGGCTGTCGCGACGCGTGTTCGAGGACAACTCCGGCGCGCTCAAGCCCGGTTGCGGCTGGTTACCCGAGCAATGGCTCGACGCCGATGGCGTCAAGGGCGCGATGCGCGAGATGGTGCGTCGCGCCGGCGCGCGCCTGGTGCGCTACGGTCATCCCTTGGGCTATGCGCCGCTGCGCCAGTTTCTGCGCGATCACCTGGCGCGTCAGAGCATCGAGGCCGACACCGACCGCATCGTGCTGACCTCGGGCGCGAGCCAGGGCTTGGACATCGCCATGCACGTGCTGCTCAAGCCCGGCGACGCGGTGCTGGTCGACGAGCCGATGTACTCCAATCTCTTGCAGGCCTTGCGCGGCTATGGCGCGCGTCCGATCGGCGTGCCGCGCGGTTTGGGCGGTCCCGATGCGGAAGCGCTTCGCGCGCGAGCCAAGGAGTCCGGCGCGCGCGTGTTCTTCACCAACAGCACGCTGCACAACCCCACGGGCACGAGTTTGAGTCCCGCCAACGCGCATGCCGTGCTGCGCGTGGCCGAGACCGAGCAGTTGCTGGTGGTCGAGGACGATCCCTTCGCCGAACTCGCCTTGGCGCCACCGCCGACCTTGGCCGCGCTGGATGGCGGCAAGCGCGTGATCTATGTCAGCAGCTTCTCGAAAAGCATTTCGCCGAGTTTGCGCGTGGGCTACGCGGTCGTGCCCGAGCCGCTGATCGATGCCTTCGTCGCGCGCAAGATGCTCGCGGGTCTCACCAGTTCGGAACTGCTGGAGATGGCCGTGCTGTCGATCCTCGCCAATACTGGCCATCGACGATTTCTGCAGCGGCTGCGCGAGCGCTTGGCGCGCGCGCAAGGCGAAGTCGGCGCGCGGCTCGAAGGCGCCGGCTGGCGTTTGTTTCATCGGCCGGCGGCAGGATTATTCGTGTGGGCCGCGGCGCCGACGGGGCTCGATCGCGACGCGCTGGCGGCCGCGGCCATGCGCGAGGGCATTTGGCTGGCGCCGGGTCAGTATTACGAGACGCAGCCGAGCAAGGGCGCGTGGTTTCGCTTCAATGTCGCCTTCAGCGACAACCCGAAACTCTGGAAGTGGCTGCAAGCGAGCGCGCGTTGAAGCGCGTCACTCGCCGATATCTTCGTTCCACAGCTGCGGCTTGGTGGCGATGAAGTGGCGCATCAGTTCGACGCAACGCGGATCATCGACCACGGTCAGGTCGACGCCGCGACTCTTCAGCAGCGCTTCCTCGCCGAGGAAAGTGCGGTTCTCGCCGATCACCACGCGCGGAATGCCGTAGAGCAAGATCGCGCCCGAGCACATCGAGCACGGCGACAGCGTGGTGTAGATCGTGCATTCTCGATAGACGTGCGCGGGCAGGCGGCCGGCGTTTTCCAGCGCGTCCATTTCGCCGTGCAGGGTGGCGCTGCCTTTCTGCACGCGGCGATTGTGGCCGCGGCCGATGATGTGGCCTTGATGCACGAGCACCGAGCCGATGGGAATGCCGCCCTCGGCCAGGCCCGCTTCGGCTTCCTCGATGGCGGCGCGCAGGAATGCGTCCATGTCCTTCCTTATGTGATGGGGGTGTCGGGCGCGGCCAGCGGGTCGAGCCCGGCCAAGCGCAGGAAGCGATTCAACAGGATCAGCGGCAGGCCGATCAAGGCCGTCGGGTCGTCGCTGACGATCCGTTCGAACAGCACGATGCCCAGGCCCTCGGACTTGAAGCTGCCGGCGCAATCGAGCGGCTGTTCGATCTCGACATAGCGCGCGATCGCGCGCGCGTCGAGCCGCCGAAAATCGACGTCGGTGGCGACGATGCCATGGCGCAGGGTGCCGCCGCGCGGTTCGCGCACGGCGAGCGCGGTGAGAAAGCGCGCGCGTCGGCCGCTGAGCGATTGCAATTGCGCGCGAGCCGTCTCGGCATCGCCGGGCTTCCCGAGCACGCGACCGTCGGGCGCGATCGCGACTTGATCGGAGCCGATCACCACGGCCTCGGGCACGGCGCGCGCCACGGCATCGGCCTTGGCGATGGCCAGGCGTTCGACGAGCGCTTCGGGCGTCTCGCCGGGCAGGGGAGATTCATCGACGCCGGGTTGCCGGGTCTCGAACGGCAGGGCCAGGCGCGACAGCAGTTCGCGCCGGTAGCGCGAGGTGGAAGCCAGGATCAGCGGCATCAGTGACGGGTCGGGTTCTCGGGAGGCCGCGGCATTCGAATCTGCGTGGGCCCGTCGAGTTCCTGACCGCCGTTGCGATCCTTGAGGCGCTTGAGCTGGCTCATCGCCGCCGACGCTTCTTGATAGGCGTTGCGCAGGCCCGCCCCGGCTTGCTGCAGTTGTTCGCTGACTTCGTCGAGCAGGGCCAGCTGGGTCGCCAGGCTGTCGCGCGAGCGCTGGATCGCGGCCACGGCCACGTCGAGGGCCGACTGGGTGGCGCTGGCGCCCTCGCGCTGAATCCACAGGCGATGGGCCAGGACTTCGCGCAGGGCGGTCTGGACCTGGGATTCGGGGTCGATCTTGGCCACGGCCGGGGCGCTCATGTCCGAGGGCAGCTGGTTCAATACGCCCTTGAGCCGGAGCATGCGCGATTTATAGTCGTGGATCTGCGCCTCCAGCGCGTCGGCGCCGTCGAGCAGTTCGCGCATGGCGTTCTCGCGACGGCGAAAACTGCGCGCCCGCAGCCATAATCCCAGGCAGGCGAGCGCCAGCGAGACCACGGTGGCGATCAGATAACTCATGGCGTTTCCAGACCCCTCGATGGACGGACATACTGCGACAAGGCGGCGCTGGCGGCAAATGCGCGGTTGACACTCGGGGGGTGGGCGCCTACCATCGCGCGCCCATGTCCGCCGATCTGCCCGAGGTAGTGGACGCCTGGCGGGCGGTGTCTTCGCGACGTTGCTTCCAGGGGTCGATACCACTCTCCGCCATGTCCCGTCTGGCCAGTAGCCTGGCGGACGACGCTGGCGTCGTGCGTTTCGAGCTCGAGTTCGGGCGGGACGAGTTGGGCGTCGCCTTCATCGAATTGCGCGCGGAAACGGCGTTGCCGCTGACCTGTCAGCGCACGCTCGACCGTTTCGAGTTGCCGGTGAAGATCGCTCAGCGCCTGGGTTTGATCGTGTCGGAGGCCGACGAGGCGGCGTTGCCGCCTGGTTACGAGGCCTTGCTCGTGGACAACGGCGAGGTTCGCCCCGCCGACGTGATCGAGGACGAATTGATCCTGGCGGTGCCCGTGGTACCGCTGTCGCCCGTCGCCGATGGCGAGGGTGTAATGCAATGGCGCGCGGAAGACCCGTCCGCGCCCGACGAGGCCGAGCCCTCGCGCCCGAATACGTTCGCGGCGCTGGCGCGGCTCAAGAAAAACTGAATCGAAGTCGGAGATTTCGCAATGGCTGTCCAGAAAAGTCGCAAGACCCCCTCGCGCCGCGGCATGCGCCGCTCGCATGACGCGCTGACCACCACGACGCTGGCGGTCGACAAGACCACGGGCGAAACCCATCGCCGTCACCACATCACCAAGGACGGCTTCTATCGCGGCCGTCAGGTCGTGGCGACCAAGACCAAGGTCCGCGACAGCGACGAGGATTGATCCGCCGCGCGCATCCGCGCGCGTCCGGCTTCAAGCTTCACCGATCGCGCGGGACCCGAGATGGCTCCCGCGCGTTTTGCTTTTTCGCGGTCCAGGGGAGCGAACTTGATCTACTCACGCATCGCCGGGACGGGCAGCTTCCTGCCCGAGAAGATCGTCACCAACGCCGACCTGGAAAAGTTGGTCGACACCAGCGACGAATGGATCGCCTCGCGCACCGGCATTCGCCAGCGCCACATCGCGGCCGAAGGCCAGACCACGTGTGATCTCGCCGAAGGCGCCGCGCGTCGCGCGCTCGAGGCCGCCGGCGTCAACGCCAGCGAAATCGACCTGCTGGTCGTGGGCACGACCACGCCCGACATCATTTTTCCCTCGACCGCCTGTCTGCTCCAGCATCGCCTGGGCGCCAACGGTTGTCCGGCCTTCGACGTCAACGCCGCCTGCTCGGGCTTTTTGTACGCGCTGGGCGTGGCCGATAAGTTCATTCGTTCCGGCGCGGCCAAGTGCGCGCTGGTGGTCGGCGCCGAGACGCTCTCGCGCATGCTCGACTGGAGCGATCGCTCGACCTGCGTGCTGTTCGGCGATGGCGCCGGCGCCGTGGTGCTCAAGGCCGATGCCGAGACCGGCATCCTGTCGACGCATCTGCATGCCGATGGCGGCCACAAGGAACTGCTGTACAACCCGGTCGGCGTCTCGGTCGGTTTCAAGGACGAGCCCAATCACGGCGTGCGCGTGCTGATGGCCGGCAGCGACGTGTTCAAGGTCGCGGTCAAGACGCTTGATGCCGTGGTCGAGGAAACGCTCGCCGCCAATGGCCTGGCCAAATCCGACATCGATTGGCTGATTCCGCATCAGGCCAATCTGCGCATCATCACCGCCACGGCCAAGCGCCTGGAAATGCCGATGGAGCGCGTGATCGTCACCGTCGACAAGCACGGCAATACCTCGGCCGCCTCGGTGCCGCTGGCGCTGGATTTCGCCGTGCGCTCGGGCAAGGTCAAGCGCGGCGAGATGTTGTTGCTCGAGGCGTTTGGCGGTGGCTTCACGTGGGGCTCGGCGCTGCTGCGTTACTGAGCCCGCGCGGCGCGCGACTCGCGGTCGCGCGCCGATCGCCACGGATTCGATCTTCAGTTGAGGGTTTCCATGTCGTCACTGGCATTCGTCTTTCCCGGTCAGGGCTCGCAAAGCGTGGGCATGCTCGGCGAACTCGCCGGCGCGCGCGCCATCGTGCGCGCGACCTTCGATGAGGCCTCGCAAGGCGCCGGCCTCGATCTGTGGGCGCTGGCCCAGCAAGGCCCCGACACCGAACTCAATCGCACCGAAATCACGCAGCCCGCGCTGCTCGCCGCCAGCGTCGCCGCGTGGCGCGCCTGGCGCGAAGCCGGCGGCGCGATGCCGACCGCGCTTGCCGGTCACAGCCTGGGCGAATACTCGGCCCTGGTCTGCGCCGACGCGATCGCGCTCGCCGATGCCGCCGCGCTGGTGCGCGAACGCGGTCGTTTGATGCAGGCTGCCGTGCCCGCGGGCACCGGCGCCATGGCCGCGGTGCTGGGCAGCGAGGACGCGTTGATCGCCGAGGTCTGCGCCGCCGCAGCACTTGGCGAGGTGGTGCAACCGGCCAATTTCAACAGTCCCGGTCAAACCGTCATCGCCGGTCACGCCGCGGCGGTCGATCGCGCCATCGCGCTGCTGGCCGAGAAAGGCGTGCGCAAGGCGATGAAGCTCGCCGTGTCCGTGCCCTCGCATTGCGCCTTGATGCGCGAGGCCGCGCAAACGCTCGGCGAACGCATCCGCGCGCTGAGTTGGCGCCTGCCGACGCTGCCGGTGATTCAGAACGCCGACGCCGCCGCGCACGCCGATATCGCCGCGATTCAGGACGCGCTGGTGCGTCAGCTGTATCAACCCGTGCGCTGGACCGAATGCGTGCAGGCGCTGGCCGCGCGTGGCGTCACCCGCGTGGCCGAATGCGGACCGGGCAAGGTGCTCGCGGGCCTGATCAAGCGCATCGACAAGTCGCTGGAATCGCGCGCGCTGGGCACGGTCGCCGATTTCGACGCCGCGCTCGCCGAATGGCGCGCGGCCTGATACCGCGTCGCTCGAACAGAACGATCATCGCCCCACGCACAAGGAACCGCCGCGCATGAACCTGCCCCTTTCCGGCGACATCGCCCTGGTCACTGGCGCCAGCCGAGGCATCGGCGCCGCCATCGCCGACGAACTCGCGCGCCTGGGCGCGCGCGTGATCGGCACCGCCACGACCGAGTCGGGCGCCGCCGCCATCCACGAGCGTCTGTCGCATTCGGGCGGCGCGGGCCGCGTGCTCAACGTCACCGACGGCGCCGCGGTCGAGGCCTTGATCGAGGCGATCAATAAGGACTTCGGCGCGCTGTCGATCCTGGTCAACAACGCCGGCATCACGCGCGATCAATTGCTGATGCGCATGAAGGACGAGGACTGGCAGGCGATTCTCGACACCAACCTCACCTCCGTGTACCGCACGTGCAAGGCGGTGATGCGCGGCATGATGAAGGCGCGCCGTGGTCGCATCATCAATATCGCCTCGGTGATCGGCGTCACCGGCAATGCCGGTCAGGCCAATTACGCCGCCGCCAAGGCCGGCATCATCGCCTTTTCGAAATCGCTGGCGCGTGAGATCGGCAGTCGCAACATCACCGTCAACGTGGTGGCGCCGGGCTTCATCGAAACCGACATGACCCGTGATCTGCCCGAGGCCGCGCGCCAGAAAATGCTGACGGATACGGCACTTGGCCGACTTGGCGCGCCGGCGGACATCGCCGCGGCCGTGGCTTTCCTGGCGTCGCCGGGCGCCGCCTACATCACCGGCGAGACATTGCATGTCAACGGTGGCCTCTATATGCCCTGACGGGCGTTTGAAACGAGGCCGATTGGACAGGGCTCGGGCTTCACGTACAATTCGCGCCCGCTCACTCTCGGGAGGTAGAACACCAATGAGCAGTATCGAAGAACGCGTCAAGAAGATCGTCGTCGAACAATTGGGCGTCAAAGAAGACGAAGTCACCACCAGCGCTTCGTTCGTCGATGATCTGGGCGCGGACTCGCTCGACACCGTCGAATTGGTGATGGCGCTCGAGGAAGAATTCGAGTGCGAGATTCCCGACGAGGAAGCCGAGAAGATCACCACCGTGCAAGGCGCGATCGATTACATCAAGGCGCACGTCAGCGCCTGATTCGCCGCCACATCTGGTTTCCCGGAGCTGCGCCCTCGTTGGCGCAGTTCTCGTTTTAGGCGCCCTGAAACATCGGTTTGAGACACTCGTTCCGATGCGGGAGAAACGAGCATGACAAAACGTCGCGTGGTAGTGACTGGCCTGGGCATCGTCTCGCCGGTCGGCAACGACATCGCCACGAGTTGGAAGAACGTGGTGGAAGGAAACAGCGGTATCGGCCCGATCACCCGGTTCGACGCCACCGCGTTTTCCACGCGCATCGCCGGCGAAGTGCGCGATTTCGATCCGACCGCGTACATTCCGGCCAAGGACGTCAAGAAGATGGATCCGTTCATCCACTACGGCCTCGCGGCCAGCGTGGAAGCGGTCAAGGATTCCGGTATCGAGATCACCGCCGACAATGCCGAGCGCATTGGCGCGGCGATGGGCGCGGGCATCGGCGGCATCGGTGGCATCGAGAAGACCACCGAAACGTTCTTGACCTCGGGCCCGCGGCGCATTTCGCCGTTCTTCGTGCCGAGCACGATCATCAACATGCTGCCGGGCAATCTGGCGATCATGTTGGGGCTCAAGGGTCCGAATCTGTCGGCCGTGTCGGCGTGCACCACGGGCACGCACAACATTGGCTTGGCCATGCGCATGATTCAGTACGGCGACGCCGACGTGATGGTCGCCGGTGGCGCCGAATGCTCGACCACGCCGACCGCGATCGGCGGTTTCATCGCCGCGCGCGCGTTGACCGGTTCCAACGACGGCCCGCGCGCGAGCCGGCCTTGGGACAAGGATCGCGATGGCTTCGTGCTCTCCGATGGCGCCGGCGTGCTGGTGCTGGAGGAATACGAGCACGCGCGTCGCCGCGGCGCGCGCATTTATTGCGAAGTCTCGGGCTTCGGCATGTCCGATGACGCCTATCACATGACCGCGCCGCCCGACGATGGCGCCGGCGCCGCCGCGGCCATGCGCAACGCGTTGCGCGATGCCGCGCTCGATGCGTCGGCGATTGGCTACATCAACGCGCATGCGACGTCGACGCCGCTGGGCGATGTCGCCGAGACGCGCGCGATCCGCACGGCCTTCGGCGCGCACGCCGATAAGTTGATGGTGAGTTCGACCAAGTCGGTCACCGGGCATTTGCTCGGCGCGGCCGGTGGCGTCGAGGCGATCTTCAGCGTGCTCGCCTTGCATCACGGCGTGGTGCCGCCGACGATCAACCTCGACGAAGTGGGCGAGGGCTGCGATCTCGACTACGTGCCCAAGGTCGCGCGTCAGGCGCGCATGAACGCGGTGATCTCGAACTCCTTCGGTTTCGGCGGCACCAACGGTTCGTTGTTGTTCACGCGCGTGTGAGGCGGCGGGAGCGCGCCCGATGGGACTGATCGCGCGCGCGCTGCCCGGACGATTCGACTTCGCGGCCACGGCCGCGAAGCATCGCGAGCGCTATCCGTGTTTGCTCGAAAGCCAGGCCTCGGGGCACGAGTCGGCGCGTTTCGACGTGCTGTTCGCGCACGAGGGCGAGCGCATCGAGGCGCCCGCGCAAGCGACGGCGGGCGCCGTGTCCTCGCATTTTCTCGATCGCCTCGATGCCGCCTGGCGCGCCGCGCGTTTGCCGCGCGATGAGGAACTGGCGCGCGATCTGCCCTTTCGCGGCGGCTGGGTGCTCTTGCTGAGCTACGAACTGGCGGCCGAGTGCGAGCCGCGCCTGCGTCTGCCGCCGCCACCGGCGCCGATGCCGCGCGCGATCGCGTTGCGCGCGCCGGCCGCGGCGATCTACGACCGCCGGCGCGATGCCACGATCCTGGTGGCGGAACCCGATCATCGTCATTGGCTCGATACGCTGCGCGCGGATCTGGTGCCGGCGGGCGCGCGCGATCTTGACGCGATGCCGGACGCGCGCATCGAGGAAGAAGACCCCGAACGCTTCGCCGAAGGCATGCGTCGCGTGCACGACTACCTGCGCGCGGGCGATGTCTTTCAAGTCAATCTGTCGCGCGCGTGGACGGCGCGCTTTGACACCGCGCCCGATCCTTTCGCCATGTACGACCGCTTGCGTCGCGCCAATCCCGCGCCGTTCGCGGGTTTGTTCGTCGATGGTGACTCGGCGGTGCTCAGTTCCTCGCCCGAACGCCTGGTCGCGATCCACGGCGATCGCGTCGAGACGCGACCGATCGCCGGCACGCGGCCGCGTGGGCAGGGCGCCAGCGACGACGCGGCGCGCGTGCGCGAACTCATCGGTCATCCGAAGGAGCGCGCCGAGCACATCATGCTGATCGATCTCGAGCGCAATGACTTGGGTCGCGTGTGTCACGCCGGCAGCGTCGAAGTGAACGAACTGATGAGCGTGGAGACTTACGCGCACGTGCATCACATCGTCTCCAACGTGCGCGGGCGCCTGCGCGAGGACGCCACGCCCGGCGCCGTGATCCGCGCCGTGTTTCCCGGCGGCACCATCACCGGCTGCCCTAAGGTGCGTTGCATGGAAATCATTGCCGAGCTCGAAGGCGAAGGCCGCGGGCCTTACACCGGCGCGATGGGCTATCTCAATCGCGATGGCGATTTGGATTTGAACATTCTCATCCGCACGATCTGGCTGCGCGGCGACGTGGCGCGCGTGCGCGCCGGCGGCGGCATCGTGGCGGATTCGATCTCGGGCCGCGAGCTCGAGGAGACCCGCGCCAAGGCGCGCGGCATGTTGCGCGCGCTGCGGGACGACGCATGAACGAGGCCCTGGTCGATGGCGTGATCGCCGAGCAAGTGCCGCTGGATGATCGCGGCCTGCACTACGGCGATGGTCTGTTCGAGACCTTGCTCGCGCGTGGCGGCCAGGTCGCGCTGTGGGCCTATCATCAGGAACGTTTGCGCGCCGGCGCGCGTCGGCTGCGCTTGGCCGAGCCGGATTTCGGCGTGCTCGCGCGCGAGGTCGCGCGGCTGGCCGGCGCGGGCGACGCGGTGATCAAGATCATCCTCACGCGCGCGGCGGGCGGTCGCGGTTATGCGGGCATTGCTGATGCGCCGGCGCGGCGCATCGTCTCGCGTCACGTCTTGTCGCCCTTGCCCGCGCAAGCCTACGCGCAAGGCGTGGTCGTGCGCTGGTGCGATTGGCGCTTGGCGCAGCAACCCGCGCTCGCGGGGCTGAAGCATCTCAATCGACTCGAGCAAGTGATGGCGCGTTCGGAATGGCACGATGCCGACATCCACGAAGGTCTATTGCGCGATGCCGACGATCAGGTGATCTGCGCGACTTCGGCCAATGTCTTCGCGCGCTTCGGCGACAGCTGGGTCACGCCCGCGCTGACGCGCGCTGGCGTGGCGGGCGTGTGCCGCGAGGCCTTGTTGCGCCGGCGCTGGTGGTCGACGACCGTGGTCGAGCGCGCGCTCATGGCGGACGAACTGATGCGCGCCGATGAAGTGTTTCTCAGCAATGCCGTGCGTGGCGTCGTGCCGGTGGCGCGCGTGGGCGAGCGCGCCTTCGCCGTCGGTCCCGCCGCGCGCGAAGCCGCGCGTCATCTGGCCGGTCTGGGCTTCGTGCCGGCCGGCGCCGAGGACTGGATCGGCGCCCTGTGACGGCGTGCTGGTCTGGCGCCGGTCCGGTCAGGCACACTAGCCGCCGGTTTTGAACGAGGCATCCCGCTTGATCAGCATTCGCGGCGACGGGCCGATGCGGCCGGCAGATGTCGACACGCGCGACGCGCGCATCGCGCGTGGAGTTCGCGCGGCATGATGCGCTGGTTCAAGCGCCTGCTGCTCCTGCTCGTCATCGCCGCCGGCGTGGCGGGCTGGTTCGTGTATCAGGACTATCAGCGCTTCGCCGAAGCACCGCTGGCGATCGGCAGGACCGAGCGCATCATCGACGTGCCGCTGGGCACGCCGTTCAATCGCATCGTCTCGCAACTGCGTTCGCGCGGTCTGACGCGCGCGCCGACCTTGTACTGGCGCGCGCTCGCGTGGGAGATGCGCGTCGCCGAAGGCCTGCACGCGGGCGAATACGAATTGAGTTACGGCCTGACGCCGCGCACCTTGCTCGATCGCATGGCGCGCGGCCTGGTGGTGCAGCATCGTTTCACCATCGTCGAGGGCTGGACGTTTCGCGATCTGCGCGTCGAACTCGCGCGCGGCGAGGCGTTGACGCACGACACCGCCGCGATGTCGGACGACGTGATCATGACCCGCATCGGCGCGCCCGGCGTGCCGCCCGAGGGACGTTTCCTGCCCGAGACGTACGCGTACACGCGCGGCTTCAGCGAGCTGGCCTTGCTCAAGCGCGCTTATCTGGCGATGGATGAAGCGCTCGAGCGCGCGTGGCGCGATCGCGAAGCCGACACGCCGCTGCGCGACAAGGACCAGTTGCTGGTACTGGCTTCGATCGTCGAGAAGGAAACCGGCCGCGCCGCCGAGCGTCCGCGCATTGCCGGCGTGTTCATCCGGCGGCTGCGCATCGGCATGAAACTGCAGACCGATCCGACCGTGATCTATGGTCTGGGCGAAGCGTACGAAGGCAATATCACGCGCAAGCATTTGCAGACCGACACGCCGTACAACACCTACACGCGCTACGGTCTGCCGCCGGGCCCGATTGCGCTGCCGGGCAAGGCCGCGATTCGCGCCGCGGCGAGGCCCGAGCCGGGCAAGGCGCTGTACTTCGTCGCGCGCGGCGACGGCAGTCATGAGTTCACCGATTCCCTGGCCGATCACAATCGCGCCGTGCAGAAATTTCAGTTGAGACGTTGAACATGGCAAGGGCACGCTTCATCAGCTTCGAGGGCGGCGAGGGCGCCGGCAAAAGCACACTCATGACGAGCGCCGATCAGTTGCTGAGCGATCTGGGCGTGGCCCACATCAAGACGCGCGAACCGGGCGGCACGCCGTTGGGCGAATCGCTGCGTCGCCTCGTGCTCGAAGCCGGCCAACACGCGGTCTGTGCCGAAGCGGAACTGCTGATGATGTTCGCCTCGCGCGCGCAGCACGTGGTCGAGACCATCCGCCCCGCGCTCGACGCGGGCCAGTGGGTGATGAGCGATCGCTTCACCGACGCGAGCTTCGCCTATCAAGGTGGCGGTCGTGGTCTTCCGGTCGCGCGCATCGAGGAACTGGAACGCTGGGCGGCGTTCGGGCTGCGACCCGATCGCACGTATCTGCTCGACGTGCCGGTCGAGATCGGCCTGCAACGCGTGCGCGCGCGTGGCGAGAGCGATCGCATGGAGCGCGAGGCCGTGGCCTTTTTCGAACGCGTGCGCGCCGCCTATCGCGCGCGCGCGGCGGCCGATCCGGCGCGCTTCGTCGTGCTCGATGCCGCGCGGCCGCTCGACGAGGTCGTGGCCGCTATGCGCGAGGACCTGACCCGCTTGATCCACGACAGCCGCGCGGTGACGGCATGATCGCGCCCTGGCTCGAAGAAGCCTGGCGCACGTGGCGCGCGCGGCTCGATGCTGGTCGCATGCCGCATGCGATCTTGCTCGCGGGCGCCGCTGGCCTGGGCAAGCGCGCTTTCGTCGAGGAGTTGCTCGCGGCTCTGCTGTGCACCGCGCGCGATGACCAGGGCAGGGCATGCGGCAATTGCCGCGGCTGTCGTCTACGCGAGTCCGGCGCGCATCCCGATTTCGTGCGCGTGGGCATCGAGGAAGACGCGACTCAGATCAAGATCGATCAGATCCGCGCCGTGTCCGAGCGCCTGGCCATGACCACGCAGTTCGGCGGCTACCAGGTCGCGGTCATCGATCCGGCCGAAGGCATGACGGTCGAATGCGCCAACGCGCTGCTCAAGACGCTGGAAGAACCGGCGCGCAATACCGTGATCATTCTGGTCTCCGACGCGCCCGCGCGATTGCCCGCGACCATCCGCAGCCGCTGTCAGCGCATCGACGTGCGCTTTCCGCCGCGCACCCAAGCGCTCGCCTGGCTGGCCGAGCAGGGACTCAGCGGCGAATCGGCGCAAACCGCGCTGGGCCTGGTCAGCGGCAATCCCGGCGCGGCGCTGGAACTGGCGCAGCCGGCGGCGCGGCAACTGCTGGCCGATACCGTCAACACCCTGGTCGCCATCGCCGGCGGCCGCGCGAGCCCGGTCGAAACCGCCAATCGTTGGGCCCGCGAAGACGCCGAGAAACGCCTGCGTCTGATCGCCCAGGCGGTGCTGCGCGTGCTGCGTCCCGAGGGTGGCGAACCGCTGCCCGAACCGCTCAAACCCTTGGCCAACTTGACCGCCACCGTGGATTTCCCGAAGCTATCGGCTTGGTGGGAGCGCGCCAACCTGGTGCGCGAGCAGGTCCGCACGCCGCTGCGCAGCGATTTATTGATCCTGGAATTGCTGCGCGACTTCCGAGGGCTGATCCCCACCGTCCGACGGGCATGAGGTGAGCGTATGGCGGCGAACTTGGGGGCTGGTGGCGGCTTGCCGCGCCAAGGCATTTTGTCCCTGGCGATCAAGGACAAGGGCGCGCTGTATAACGCCTACATGCCCTTCGTGAAAGGCGGTGGTCTGTTCGTGCCCACGGCCAAGCGCTACAACCTTGGCGACGAAGTGTTCATTCTGTTGTCGCTGATGGACGAGAAAGACCGCCTGCCGGTCGCCGGCAAGGTCGTCTGGATCACGCCCGCCGGCGCCCAAGGCAATCGCACCGCCGGCATCGGCGTGCAGTTCTCCGAAACCGCCGACGGCGAAGCCGCCAAGACCAAGATCGAGACCTTGCTCGCCGGCACGCAGGCCGCCGAGCGTCTGACCCACACGATGTAGTCGCGCGCCGGGCGCGCGACCGCCACGGAAAATCATGAGTTCGAAACGATACTTCGGCACTGACGGCATTCGCGGTCAGGTCGGGCAGTGGCCGATCACGGCCGATTTCATGCTGCGTCTGGGTCGCGCCGCCGGTCGCGTGCTGTCGGGCATCGCGGGCGATGGTTCGGTGCTGATTGGCAAGGACACGCGTCTGTCGGGCTATATGTTCGAGTCCGCGCTCGAGGCTGGCCTGATCGCGGCCGGCGCGGGCGTGCGTTTGCTCGGCCCCATGCCGACGCCGGCCGTGGCCCAGCTCACGCGCGATAGCGGCGCCAGCGCCGGCATCGTCATCAGCGCCTCACACAACCCGCATCATGACAACGGCATCAAGTTTTTTTCCGCGCAGGGCGCCAAGCTCGACGACGCGGTGGAACTGGCGATCGAAGCCGCGATCGAGGAAGAGTTCAGCACCGTGCCGGCCGAACGCCTGGGCAAGGCCGTGCGCATGGTCGATGCGTCCGAGCGTTATCTGGACTTCTGTCGCTCGACCGCGCCGGGCTTGTCGCTGGCGGGGCTCAAGATCGTGGTCGATTGCGCCAATGGCGCCAACTATCAACTTGGCCCGCATCTGCTCGAAAGCCTGGGCGCGCGCGTGCATGCCATCGCGCATGAACCCGATGGCCTCAACATCAATCTCGACTGCGGCTCGACCCATCCGCAAGCGCTGATGCGCGAGGTGGTCGACCAGGCCGCGGACATCGGCATCGCCTTCGATGGCGATGGCGATCGCGTGGTCTTCGTCGATCATCTGGGGCGACTGGTCGATGGCGATGACGCGATCTTCCTGCTCGCCTGCGACTGGTTGGCCAGCGGCCGCTTGCGGGGTCCGGTGGTCGGCACCTTGATGACAAATTTTGGGCTGGAGCTGGCCCTGCGCGAGCGCGGCATCGCGTTCGCGCGGGCGCGCGTCGGTGATCGCTACGTGCATCAGATGTTGATCGAGCGCGAGGGCATGCTCGGTGGCGAGGCTTCGGGTCACATCCTGTGCCTGGATCGCGCCAGCACGGGCGATGCCTTGGTCAACGCGCTGCAGGTGCTCGATGTGCTCACGCGCAATCGCCGTTCGCTGGCCGATTGCCTGGTTGATCTTCAACGCTTCCCTCAGCGCACCATCAATGTGCGCGTGGCCAATGGCAGCAAGCCGGCCGAGCATCCGGGCGTGCTCGCCGCGCGCGCCGAGATCGAGCGCGAACTCGGCGACCGCGGTCGCGTGGTGCTGCGTCCCTCGGGCACCGAGCCCGTGGTGCGCGTCACGGTCGAGGCCGACAATGCCGAGACCGTCGACCGCCTCGTCGTGCGTCTGGCCGAGGCCGTGCGCGGCGCCGCCTGATCGAATACCTTTCCGAATCTCAATCATCCGCGCGTGCCAAGGGGCGCGCGCCCGACCGCAAGGAGAAGCCGAAGATGAAATCCGTGCCCACGCTCGACATGAGCCGCTTCGAGACCGACAAGACCCGATTCGTGGCCGAGATCGGCGCGGCCTATCGCGAGTTCGGCTTCTGCTGCATCGCCAATCACGGCATCCCGCGCGATCTGGTCGACAACGCCTACAACGTGTTCAAGCAGTTCTTCGCCCTGCCGACCGAGGTGAAGATGAAGTACCACGTCAAGGGCCAGGGCGGCGCGCGCGGCTACACGCCGTTCGGCGTGGAGACGGCGAAGGATTCGAAGTACCCCGATCTGAAGGAGTTCTGGCATTTCGGTCGCGAGATTCCGCGCGACTCCAAGTTCGCCGACATCATGCCGCCGAATCTGTGGCCGACCGAGGTGGCGAATTTCCGCCAGTACGGCTACGCGCTGTACGAGGCGCTCGATCAGTTGGGTTCGCGCGTGCTGCGCGCGCTGGCGCTGCACATCGATCTGCCGGAAAGCTATTTCGACGACAAGACCAACTTCGGCAATTCGATCCTGCGTCCGATCCACTACCCGCCGATCACGTCGCCGGACGTGCCGAACGTGCGCTCGGGCGCGCACGAGGACATCAATTTCATCACTTTGCTGGTGGGCGCCAGCGCCGCGGGTCTCGAGGTGTTCACGCGCGAGGAGAAGTGGCTGCCGATCACGACGCAAGGCGATGCAATCGTGGTGAACATCGGCGACATGCTTCAGCGCCTGAGCAATCACGTGTATCCGTCGACGACGCATCGCGTGGTCAATCCGCCGGGCGAGTCGGCGCGTCAGCCACGGTATTCGGTGCCGTTCTTCCTGCATCCGAATCCGGATGTGATGCTCGATCCCTTGCCGAGTTGCGTGACGGCGGATAATCCGAAGCGGTATGAGACGCCGATTTCGGCGCATGATTATTTGATGGAGAGGCTTCGCGAAATCAAACTCATCTGAGGGTGGGGCGCCTGTCGGTGGGTTTAGAGCTGTGAGTGGGTGGGTCCTCACCTGGCGGTGAGGACGACCGGTGGGGTGTGGGGATGGGTGTTGGTGACGTTGTCGCTTGGCTCGGGGTGCCGCCCCTTGTCGGTGGGCGAGGGATTCAGCACATCCCTGTGCTGAACCCTCGCGGCGCACATCCTTGTGCGCTGGCCACCGACAAGGGGACCGTCACCCCGAGCCGTCGAAACGTCACTGGGGCTCGGGTGGTAGAGCGAAAAGAAAAAGCAAAAGCAAAAGCGCGCTTCGTGCGCGGCGCGCGAAGCAAAGAGTCGGTTCCTTATGAAAAGGCCCGCGTTAGCGGGCTTTTTCATTAGCGTTCGATTACGCGGAAGTCTTTCGATCTGCGCTGGATCATGGCCAGGGCCCAGGTGTCGGGCAGTAGGCTGACGAAGGTTTTGATCAGGCGATTGACGCGGCCGTTGACGCGCACGACGTCGCCGCGGAAGGCGGCGTCGATGCCGTCGATGGCGACTTCGTCGGCGGTCATCCACATCCACTTCGGCATCTTGGAGACTTGCGCGCGGGCGCCGGTGACGTCGTGGAATTCGGAGTAGGTGAAGCCGGGGCAGATGGCGCAGACCTTCACGCCCTTGGCGCGGTTTTCCAGCGCGAGCGATTGCGAGAACTTGATCAGGAAGGCTTTCGAGCCGGCGTATAGCGTGTGGCCGGCGGAGCCGGGCACGTGGCCCGCGAGGGAGGCGATGTTCATGATGCAGCCGCGGCCGCGCGCTTGCATGCCGGGCAGGAAGAGATAGCTCAGGGCCACGGGCGCGGTCATCAGCACTTCGATGAAGTCGGCGTGCTTGCGCCAGGGTTGGCTTTCGAGCGTGCCGGTGACGCCATAGCCGGCGTTGTTGACGAGCACGTCGACGGACAGGCCTTGCGCGTTCGCGTAGTCGAACAGCGCTTGCGGCGCGGCGGGGTCGGCGAGGTCCAGGGGCAGGCACCACGAGCGCGTGCCGTGCGCTTTTTCCAATTCGTCGGCGAGCGCGCGCAGGCGATCTTCGCGGCGGGCAGTAAGCAGCAGGTCGTGGCCGCGACGCGCGAGTTCGCGCGCGAAGGCCGCGCCGATGCCGGCCGACGCGCCGGTGATCAGGGCCAGGGGGCGTGGGTTCGCGGTCGCGCTCATGAGGGCGTTCCTGGAAAAGGGCAGAGGATTCTACGCCGGGCTTGCGCTGTCTTTGCCAGACGCGCGTGGCGTCGATATGCTGCGCGCCCTTTTCTGCGGGGCAATGGCATGCGCGCGAAACTGGTGGCGGGCAACTGGAAGATGCATGGCACGCGCGTCGAAGCGCGCGAGCTCACGCGCGCGGTGGCCGAAGGGGCGCCCGAGGGCGTCGAAGTCGCCATCGTGCCGCCGAGTGTTTTCGTGGCCGAGCTCGCGCCCTTGATGGGCGCGCGCTTGCAGATGGGCGTGCAGGATGTCAGCGAGCACGCGCAGGGCGCGTATACCGGAGAGATTTCCGCATCCATGGCGGCGGAGTACGGCGCGCGTTTCGCCTTGGTCGGACACAGCGAGCGACGTCAGTATCACGCCGAGAGCGATGATCTGGTCGCGCGCAAGTTCGTCGCCGCGCAGGCCGCCGGGTTGACGCCAATTCTTTGCGTGGGCGAGACGCTCGATCAGCGCGAGCAGGGTCAGACCGAGGCCGTGGTCGGTCGCCAGATCGCCGCCGTCGTGGCGCGCGCTGGCATCGCGGCCTTCGCCCGCGCCGTGGTGGCTTACGAGCCGGTGTGGGCGATCGGCACGGGCAAGACCGCCAGCGCGGAGCAGGCTCAGGCCGTGCATGCCTTCATCCGTTCCCAATTGGCCGCGGCCGATGTTATGATCGCGCGCTCGCTGCGGCTCCTCTATGGTGGCAGCGTCAAGCCCGGCAACGCGGCGGCGCTGTTCGCCCAGCCCGATGTCGACGGCGGATTGATTGGCGGCGCCTCCCTCGTCGCCGCGGATTTTCTCGCGATCGCGCGCGCGGCCCAGGCCGCGGCTCGCGGCGTTTAGTTAGGCAAATCATGACTCTGACGATCTTGAATGTGGTCTACGTGCTGTTGGCGATCGCCATGATCGGGTTCATCCTGGTCCAGCGTGGTTCCGGCGCGCAGGCGGGCTCGGGCTTCGGCGCGGGCGCTTCGGCCACGGTGTTCGGCGCGCGTGGCGCGGGCAATTTCCTCACCCGCACCACCAAGTGGCTGGCCATCGGCTTCTTCGGCATCAGCCTGGGCATGGGCATGTTGATCGCGCATGGCGCGCGCGTCAGCAAGACCGCGGCCCAGGACATCGGCGTGATGAGCAGCGAAGCCGCGCAGCCCGCCGACGCGACCGTGCCGGCCGCAGGCGATGTACCGGCCCTGCCGCCGGCCGATGGCGCGACCGCGCCCGCCGCCACGGGCGACACGCCCGCCGCGCCGGCCGCCGCGACCTCGACCAGCGAAACGCCGGCGGCTCCCGCCGCCACGCCGGCCCCGACGGACGCCACCGCGCCCGCGCAGCCGGAAGCGCCGAAGGGCGACGCCAAGCCGTAATCGGCGCGAGCCTGAGCTACACTAGAATCCGTTTTCCCGCCCAGATGGTGGAATTGGCAGACACGCTACTTTGAGGGGGTAGTGACGCAAGTCGTGTGGGTTCGAGTCCCACTCTGGGCACCAATATCGAAAGTTGAAAACGGCGCGAGCGATCGCGCCGTCTTCGTTTCCGTCGCGTGTCGATGACGCGACGAATCATCGACGCGCGCGTGATCGCGATCACGCCTTCGACGGCAAGACGACGCGATCGATTCGCTTTTCGCCCGCTTGGCGACCAAACTTCGCTCGATCGAGGCGAGAACAAGTAGCGCAACCCCGGTCCTCGCAGGCAAAATAGGGCGGTTCAGGCCGACGCGCACGACCGGCGCGCCGAACCCACCTCAAGGCAAGCCCATGGATCTGTCGCAGTACCTGCCGATCTTTCTCTTTCTCGGCATCTCCACCGTGATCGCGGTGGCCTTGCTCACGCTCGGTTCCTTGCTCGGCCCCAAGCGCGCCGACGCGGCGAAACTCTCGCCCTACGAGTGCGGCTTCGAGGCCTTCGAGGACGCGCGCATGAAGTTCGATGTGCGCTACTACCTCATGGCGATCTTGTTCATCGTGTTCGATCTGGAAATCGCCTTCATGTTTCCGTGGGCGGTGGTGTTCCGCGAGATCGGCGTCGTCGCCATCATCGAGATGGGCATCTTCTTGTCGCTGCTGGTGATTGGTTTCGTTTACGTCTGGAAGAAGGGAGCGCTCGAATGGGAGTGATGCATAACCCCATCCCGGAAGGTCGCGTCGACGACATTCTGCGGCCTCAGGGCGACAATCCGCTGCTCGAGCGCGGGTTCGTCACCACCTCGGTCGACGCCCTGATGAATTGGGCGCGCACCGGTTCGATGTGGCCGATGACCTTCGGTCTGGCCTGCTGCGCGGTGGAGATGATGCACGCGGGCGCGGCGCGCCTTGACCTCGACCGCTACGGCGTCGTGTTTCGTCCCAGTCCGCGCCAATCCGACGTGATGATCGTCGCCGGCACCCTGGTCAACAAGATGGCGCCGGCGCTGCGCAAGGTCTACGACCAGATGCCCGACCCCAAGTGGGTCATCTCGATGGGCTCGTGCGCGAACGGTGGCGGCTACTACCACTATTCCTACGCGGTGGTGCGTGGCTGCGATCGCGTGGTGCCGGTCGACATCTACGTGCCCGGTTGCCCGCCCACGGCCGAGGCCCTGGTCTACGGCATTCTGCAATTGCAGAAGAAAATCCGCCGCACTCACACGATCGCCCGCTGAGAATCCGCGATGACCGACACCTCGCCCCGTCTGGCCGAGCAACTCAGCGCGCGCTTCGGCGACAAGATCACCGTCAGCGAGTCGCTGGCGCAGACCACGATCGAGGTCGCGCCCGAAAACTGGCTGGAAGTCGCGCGCGCGCTGCGCGATGAGCGCGATTTCCGCTTCGAGCAATTGATCGATGTCTGCGGCGTCGATTACCTGAGCTACGGCCAGGCCGAGTGGGACACCTCGGACGTGTCCAGCGAAGGGTTCAGCCGCGGCGTCGAGGGCCAAGGCGCTGGTCGCTTCACCTGGGCCGAGCGTCCGCACGCGTCGAGCAACGCGCGCCGCTTCGCCTCGGTCACGCATCTGTTGTCGGTGCATCACAACCGTCGATTGCGCGTCCGCGTGTTCGCCAGCGACGACACCTTGCCGACCATTGCTTCGGTCGTCGAGATCTGGCCGGCGGCGACCTGGTTCGAGCGCGAGTCGTTCGATCTGCTGGGCATCGTCTACGAAGGCCATCCGGATCTGCGTCGCTTGCTCACCGACTACGGTTTCGTCGGTCATCCGTTCCGCAAGGACTTCCCGCTGATCGGCAATGTCGAAGTGCGCTATGACCCGGTGAAGGGTCGCGTGATCTACGAGCCGGTGAGCATCGAACCGCGCGTCGGCGTGCCGCGCGTGGTGCGTCACGACTCGCGCTACCTGCAAGGCAAGGCCGAGTCGCAGGCGCAGGACAAGTAAGGGGCGCGCATGACGCAGGAAATTCGCAACTACACCATCAACTTCGGTCCGCAGCATCCGGCCGCGCACGGCGTGCTGCGCCTGGTGCTCGAGCTCGATGGCGAAACCATCGTGCGCGCCGACCCGCACGTCGGTCTTCTGCATCGCGGCACCGAGAAACTGGCCGAATCCAAGCCCTTCAACCAGTCGATCGGCTACATGGATCGCCTGGACTACGTCTCGATGATGTGCAACGAGCACGCCTACGTGCGCGCCATCGAGCAGTTGCTGGGCGTCGAGGCGCCGATTCGCGCGCAGTACATCCGCGTGATGTTCGACGAGATCACGCGCATCCTCAATCACCTGATGTGGCTGGGCTCGAACGCGCTGGATCTGGGCGCCATGACGTTGTTCCTCTACGCCTTCCGCGAGCGCGAGGAATTGATGGACTGCTACGAGGCGGTGTCGGGCGCGCGCATGCACGCCACCTACTATCGACCCGGCGGCGTCTATCGCGATCTGCCCGAGCAGATGCCCAAGTACCGCGAGTCGCCCTGGACCAAGGGCGAGGACCTGCGTCGCCGCAATGCGTGGCGCGAAGGCTCGATGATCGATTTCCTCGAAGCCTTCTGCGCCGATTTCCCCGCGCGCGTCGATGAATACGAAACCCTGCTGACCAACAACCGCATCTGGAAGCAGCGCACCGTCGGCATCGGCGTGGTCACGCCCGAGCAGGCGATGAAGTGGGGCATGTCGGGCCCCATGGTGCGCGGCTCGGGCATCGCCTGGGATCTGCGCAAGAAGCAGCCCTACGCGGCCTACGACAAGGTCGATTTCGACGTGCCGCTGGGCACCAATGGCGATTGCTACGACCGCTATCTGGTGCGCGTCGAGGAAATGCGCCAATCCAATCGCATCATCCAGCAGTGCCTGAAGTGGCTGCGCGCCAATGCCGGCCCCGTGATGCTGCGTAACTTCAAGGTGTCGCCGCCATCTCGCGAAGAGATGAAGGACGACATGGAAGCCTTGATCCATCATTTCAAGCTGTTCACCGAAGGCTATTGCGTGCCCGCCGGCGAAACCTACGCCGCGGTCGAGGCGCCCAAGGGCGAGTTCGGCGCGTACATCATCTCCGATGGCGCCAACAAGCCGTTCCGCCTCAAGCTGCGCGCGCCGGGCTTCGCCCATCTGTCGGCGATCGACGAGATCGTGCGCGGCCACATGCTGCCCGACGTGGTCGCGGTGATCGGCACCCTGGATGTGGTTTTCGGAGAGATTGACCGATGAAAGCAACGGGCAATTTCGCCGCCGTGAAGGACGTCGACCCCGCCGTCGTGTTGAGCGCGCACACGCGCGAGCACATCGATCACTGGGTCGCCAAGTTCCCGCCCGATCGCAAGCGCTCGGCGGTGATCCAGGGCCTGATGGCGGCGCAGGAACAAAACGGCGGCTGGCTCTCCGACGAGCTGATCGCGGCGGTGGCCAAGTACTTGGGCATCCAGCCGATCTGGGCTTACGAAGTCGCGTCGTTCTATTCGATGTTCGATCTCGAGCCAGTGGGTCGGCACAAGGTGTCGATCTGCACCAACATCTCGTGCTGGTTGAACGGCGCCGAGGATCTGGTCGCGCACGTCGAGAAGAAACTCGGTTGCAAGACCGGGCAATCGAGCGCCGACGGCCGGATCAAGCTGGTGTGCGAGGAGGAATGCCTCGCCGCCTGCTGTGGCGCGCCGATGATGGTGGTCGATGGCCACTACCACGAGAAGCTCACCGTCGACAAAGTCGATCAGATCCTGGATCAGTTGAAGTGAACCCCGCGCCGCGCGCATGTCGCGCGCGCGAGGGCATCGCCGCCAACGCATAGCACTAGGCACACGACCATGGCTGTCGGACCCGCACCGCAAGAACACAATATCTGCTTCACCACGCTGCACTACGAGCAGCCTTGGGCCTATGAGAACTATCTCAAGTCCGGCGGCTATCAGGCGTGGAAGAAGATCCTGGCCGAAAAGCCCGACCCCGCGACCATCATCGACGAGCTCAAGAAGAGCGCGTTGCGCGGTCGCGGTGGCGCGGGCTTTCCGACCGGTCTGAAGTGGTCCTTCATGCCGCGCAACGCGCCGGGCCAGAAATACATCCTGTGCAACTCCGACGAATCGGAGCCGGGCACCTGCAAGGATCGCGACATCCTGCGCTTCAACCCGCACGCCGTGGTCGAGGGTCTGGCGATCGCGTGCTACGCCACCGGTTCGACGGTCGCGTACAACTATCTGCGTGGTGAGTTCCATCACGAACCGTTCGAGCACTTCGAGGAAGCGCTCAAGGACGCGTACAAGCACGGTTGGCTGGGCAAGAACATTCAGGGCACGGGCATCGACGTGGACATTCACGCCGCGCTCGGCGCCGGCGCTTACATCTGCGGCGAGGAAACCGCGCTGATGGAATCGCTCGAGGGCAAGAAGGGCCAGCCGCGCTTCAAGCCGCCGTTTCCGGCGAATTTTGGCTTGTACGGCCGTCCGACCACGATCAACAACACCGAGACCTATGCCTCGGTGCCGCCGATTCTGCGCAATGGCGCGGAGTGGTTTCTCAACCTCGGCAAGCCCAACAACGGTGGCGCGAAGATCTTCTCGGTCTCCGGTCACGTCAACAAGCCGGGCAATTTCGAGATTCGCCTCGGCACGCCGTTCAAGGACCTGCTCGAGATGGCCGGTGGCGTGCGCGGCGGTCGCAAGCTCAAGGCCGTGATTCCCGGTGGTTCGTCGATGCCGGTGCTGCCGGCCGACACCATGATGGCCATCACCATGGATTACGACGCGCTGCAGAAGGCCGGTTCCGGCCTGGGTTCGGGCGCGGTGATCGTGATGGACGAAACGACCTGCATGGTGCGCGCGTGCCGACGCATCGCGCGCTTCTACAAGGCCGAGTCCTGCGGTCAGTGCACGCCGTGTCGCGAAGGCACGGGCTGGATGTACCGAGTGCTCAGTCGCATCGTCGACGGTCAGGCGACCATGGACGATCTGCACATGTTGAAGGCCGCGGCCGGTCAGATCGAAGGCCACACGATCTGCGCCTTCGGCGAAGCGGCGGCCTGGCCGGTGCAGGGTTTCCTGCGCCATTTCTGGCATGAATTCGAGTATTACATCGTGAACAAGCGCTCCCTCGTCGACGATCAGCAGCTGGGAGCCGCCGCATGAGCGCCGCGCCCGTCACGCCGAACACGCCGCCCGATCACGTCAACGTCGAGATCGATGGCAAGCCAATGCAGGTGCCCAAGGGCAGCATGATCATTCATGCCGCCGACAAGGCCGGCATCGCCATCCCGCGCTTTTGCTATCACGACAAACTGCCGATCGCGGCCAATTGCCGCATGTGCCTGGTCGATGTCGAGAAGTCGCCCAAGCCCGTGCCGGCCTGCGCCACGCCGGTGATGGAAGGCATGAAGGTCTTCACGCAGTCCAAGCGCGCGCTCGATTCGCAGCGCAACGTGATGGAGTTCCTGCTGATCAATCATCCGCTCGATTGCCCGATCTGCGATCAGGGCGGCGAGTGCGAGCTGCAAGACGTCGCCATGGGCTACGGCCGTTCGGTCAGTCGCTTCGCCGAACGCAAGCGCGTGGTCGCCGACGAGGACCTGGGTCCGCTGGTCGCCACCGACATGACGCGCTGCATTCATTGCACGCGCTGCGTGCGCTTCGTCAGCGAGATCGCCGGTACCTATGAGCTGGGCGGCATGAGCCGCGGCGAGACGCTCGAGATCGGCACCTATATCGGCAAGTCGCTGGAAAGCGAATTGTCGGGCAACATCATCGACGTGTGCCCGGTCGGCGCGCTCACCAACAAGGTGTTCCGCTACCGCGCGCGCGCCTGGGAATTGGTCGCGCGCGAATCGATCGCCTATCACGACGCGCTCGGTTCCAATCTGTATCTGCACACGCGTCGCGGCGAAGTGCTGCGCACCGTGCCGCGCGATCACGAAGCGATCAACGAGTGCTGGCTGTCCGATCGCGATCGTTACAGTCATCAAGCGCTGTACACCGAGGATCGCGTGCGCAAGCCGCAGATTCGCGGCGCCGATGGCGCGCTGAAAGAGGTGTCGTGGGACGAGGCCATCGCCTTCGTCGCCGCCGGTTTGCGTCAGGCCGTGAGCGATCACGGTCCCGAGCAACTGGGCGCGCTGGTCGCGCCGATGACCACCAATGAAGAAGGCGCGCTGCTGGCGCGCATCGTGCGCGGGCTCGGTTCCGACACGATCGATCATCGCCTGCGCACCAGCGATTTCGCCGATAAGCCCGTCGCGCGCGTGTTCGAGCGCCCGCTGGCGGAAGTCGAGAAAGCCGGCGCGATCTTGATCGTGGGTGGCAATCCGCGTCTGGATCAGCCGCTGCTGGGCCATCGCGTGCGCAAGGCGTTCAAGCGCGGCGCCAGCGTGTTCGCGGTCAATCCGGTCGATTTCAATTTCCATTTCGACCTGGCGGGCAAGCGCATCGTCGGCCCGGCGCAGATGATCGACGAACTCGCGGCCCTGGCCGCGGCGGCGGGCGAGGGCGGGGCGGCGCCGGAAGGCGCGATCGCCGAACTCGCGCGCGACGCGCAGGTGGGCGACGCGCATCGCGCCATGATCGCGGCGCTGCGCAAGGCCAGCGCCTCGGTGCTGTTGTTCGGCGACTTCGCCGTGCAGCATCCGCAAGCCTCGATCCTGCGCGCGCTGGCGCGTTACATCGCGCGCGCCACCGACACCGCGTTCAACGAACTGCCCGATGGCGCCAATGCCGTGGGTCTGTCGCGCGTGGGCGTGTTGCCCAAGGACAAGGGTCTCGACGCGCACGCGCTGCTGCGCGCGCCGCGCAAGGCCCTGATCACTTACAACGTGATGCCGCTCGATTGCGCCGAACCCGAGGCGCTCAAGCGCGCGCGCAAGGCCGCGGGCTTCGTGGTCGCGTTCGCGTCCTACGCGCGCGATTGCTTGAAGGACACCGCGCACGCGATTCTGCCGATTGGCTTGTTGCCCGAAATCGAAGGCACGCTCGTCAATGTCGACGGCCTCGCGCAGACCGTGAGCGCCGGCGCCAAGTTGCCGGGCGAGGCGCGCGCGGGATGGCGCGTGTTGCGCGCGCTGGGCGCGGCCTTGGGCTTGAAGGGTTTCGACTTCACCGAGTTCGCCGAACTGCGCGCGCAGGTCGCGGCCGAGCCCGCGTTCGCGGCGCCGACCGCGACCACGCTCGCGCGTCGCATGGAAGGCACCGGTGGCACGGTGCGCATCGCCACGGTCGCGGTCTACGGCGGTGACGCCGTGGTGCGTCGCGCCGCCGCGCTGCAATCGACGCCGATCGCCAAGCCCGCGAGCGTGTGCCTGCATCCGGGCGACGCGCTGGCGCTGGGTCTGTCGGCCGGCGCGCAAGCGCGCGTGTCCGATGGCGATGGCGAGGTGACCTTGCCGGTCGAGATCAGCACCGCGGTGCCACACGGCGCGGCATGGATCGAGGCGGGCCTGCCCGCCACGGCCGTGCTCAAGCCGACCGGCGCCCTGCTCACGATCCAGAAGGCCTGATCATGGTCGACAGTCTGCACAATCTGCTCAATTCGGCGCTTAGCGGTTTCCCGCAGGTGGCCTTGGTGATTTGGACGGCGATCAAGATTCTCGTGGTCACCGTGCCGCTGATCCTGTGCGTGGCCTTCTACACCTTGGCCGAACGCAAGGTCATCGGTTGGATGCAAGTGCGCCGCGGCCCGGTGTTCATCGGTCCGCTGGGTTTGCTGCAACCCTTCGCCGACGTGTTGAAGCTGTTGATCAAGGAAATCGTGATCCCGGCCAACGCGAACAAATTCCTGTTCTTCCTGGCGCCCGTGCTGGCGCTGGCGCCGGCGTTCGCGGCGTGGGCGGTGATTCCCTTCGATGAAGGCGTGGCGCTGTCCAACGTCAACGCGGGGTTGTTGTATCTGCTGGCGATGACCTCGACCGGCGTGTACGGCATCATCCTGGCCGGCTGGGCGTCGAATTCCAAATACGCCTTCCTGGGCGCCATGCGTTCGGCGGCGCAAGTCGTGTCGTACGAAATCGCGATGGGCTTCGCGCTCGTCGGCGTGCTGATCGCGGCGGGTTCGCTCAACCTCACCGAGATCGTGCACGCGCAGGCCGGCAATCAAGGTTTCCTGGAATGGTTCTGGCTGCCGCTGCTGCCGCTGTTCGTGGTGTATTTCGTGTCGGGCGTGGCCGAGACCAATCGCGCGCCCTTCGACGTGGCCGAAGGCGAGTCGGAAATCGTCGCGGGCTTCCATGTTGAGTACGCGGGTTCGGCCTTCGCGGTGTTCTTCCTGGCCGAATACGCCAACATGATTTTGATTTCCTTCCTGACCGCCGTGCTGTTCTGCGGTGGCTGGCTGTCGCCGTTGCAAGGCTGGGTCGGGGGCTTCCTGGGTCAGCCGGGTTGGTGGTGGCTGGGCGCGAAGGCGGTGTTCTTCATGTTCTGCTTCCTGTGGTTCCGCGCCACGTTCCCGCGCTATCGCTATGACCAGATCATGCGCCTGGGCTGGAAGGTGTTCATTCCCATCACCATGGCCTGGGTCATGGTCGCGGCGTGGATGGTCTACGACCGCTGGATCGTCATCGGCGCCTGAGGTGATCAAGTCATGAATCGCGTGATCAACTACTTCAAGAGCCTGCTGCTGATCGAGCTGATCCAGGGCCTGGTCGTGACTGGCCGCTACTTCTTCAAGCCGAAGTACACCTTGCACTATCCGGCCGAGAAGACGCCCAAGTCCAACCGCTTCCGCGGCTTGCACGCGTTGCGTCGCTATCCCAATGGCGAGGAGCGCTGCATCGCCTGCAAGTTGTGCGAGGCCGTGTGCCCGGCGCTGGCGATCACGATCGACTCCGAGCCGCGCGCCGACGGTCAACGTCGCACCACGCGTTACGACATCGATCTGTTCAAGTGCATCTTCTGCGGCTTCTGCGAGGAGTCGTGCCCGGTTGATTCGATCGTCGAGACCGACCTGCACGAATATCACTTCGAGACGCGCGGCGAAAACATCCTGACCAAGGCCAAGCTCCTGGCGCTGGGCGATCGCCTGGAACCCGAGATCGCCGCCGCCCGCGCGCAAGACGCGGCCTATCGCTGAGGCGCATGACCATGGAACTCGCTTTCTTTTACGCCTTCGCCGCCATCGTCGTGGCCTCGGCCGTGGCGGTGATCACGGTCAAGAACATGGTGCACGCGGCGCTGTCGCTGGTGCTGACCTTCTTCTCGGTCGCCTGCACGTGGATCCTGCTGCGCGCCGAGTTCCTGGGCATCGCCCTGGTGCTGGTCTACGTCGGCGCCGTGATGGTGCTGTTCCTGTTCGTGGTGATGATGCTCGACATCAAGACCGAACAGATGCGCGAGGGCTTCGCGCGCTATCTGCCAGTGGCGACGATCGTGGCCATCGTCATGCTGGTCGAGATGCTGGGCCTGATCGGCTTTCGCGCCATGGCGCAGAAGACCTTGCCCGCGATCGATGGCGCCACCGCCGCCGGCGTGAGCAACGTCAAGTGGCTGGGCCAGGCGCTGTTCAATCAATACCTGCTGCCGTTCGAGATCGCCGCGATCATCCTGACCGTGGCGGTGATCGCCGCGGTGATGCTGACCTTGCGTCGACGCTCGGGCACGCGCACGCAGGATCCTTCGCGCCAGGTGCTGGTGCGTCGCGAGGACCGCCTGCGCGTGGTCAAGATGCCGGTGACCGGCAAGGAGTCGCAATCGTGATCACCCTGGGTCATTACATCGCGCTGGGCACGGTGCTGTTTTGCATCTCGGTCGCGGGCATCTTCATCAATCGCAAGAACGTGATCGTGCTGCTGATGTCGATCGAGCTGATGCTGCTGGCGGTCAACATCAATTTCGTGGCGTTCTCCAGTTTCATGGGCGACGTCGGCGGCCAGGTCTTCGTGTTCTTCATTCTCACGGTGGCGGCGGCCGAATCGGCGATTGGCCTGGCCATCCTGGTCGCGCTGTTCCGCAATCGCGCCACGATCAACGTGGCCGAACTCGATACGATGAAGGGGTGAGCGCGTGTTGAATCAGAACATCCTGCTCGCCATCGCCTTGGCGCCCTTGCTGGGCGCCATCGTCGCGGGCCTTTTCGGCAAACAGATCGGTCGCGCCGGCGCGCACACGGTCACGATCCTCGGCGTGGCCGTGTCCTGCGTGTTGTCGCTGTACGTGTTCAAGCAACTGGCCTTCGACGGCGCGCAGCCGTTCAACCAGAACATCTACACCTGGTTTCAGATTGGCAATCTCGGCGCGCACGTGGGCTTTCTGGTCGACAAGCTCACGGCGGTGATGATGGTCGTGGTGACCTTCGTCTCGCTGATGGTGCACATCTACACCATCGGCTACATGGCCGAGGATTCGGGCTATCAGCGCTTTTTCAGCTATATCGCGCTGTTCACCTTTTCGATGTTGATGCTGGTGATGAGCAACAACTTCCTGCAGCTGTTCTTCGGCTGGGAAGCGGTGGGCCTGGTGTCGTACCTGCTGATCGGTTTCTGGTACAAGCGACCGACCGCGATCTTCGCCAACATGAAGGCCTTCCTGGTCAATCGTGTCGGTGACTTTGGCTTTCTGCTCGGCATCGCGGGCGTGCTGTATTACTTGAACACGCTTGACTACGCGACCGCGTTTTCGACCGCGTCCTCGCTCGAGGGCAAGACCATCGCCTTGTTCGATGGCATGGAATGGGCGGTGCCGACCTTCATCTGCATTTGCCTGTTCATCGGCGCCATGGGCAAGTCGGCGCAGGTGCCGCTGCACGTGTGGCTGCCCGATTCGATGGAAGGCCCGACCCCGATCTCCGCCCTGATCCACGCCGCGACCATGGTCACCGCGGGCATCTTCATGGTGGCGCGCATGTCGCCGCTGTTCGAGCTGTCGGAGACGGCGCTGTCGTTCGTGATGTTCATTGGCGCCACGACGGCGTTCTTCACGGGTTTGATTGGTCTCGTCCAGAACGACATCAAGCGCGTGGTCGCGTATTCGACGCTGTCGCAGCTCGGCTACATGACCGTGGCCCTGGGCGCGTCGGCGTATTCGGCGGCGATCTTCCATTTGATGACCCATGCGTTCTTCAAGGCGCTGCTGTTCCTGGGCGCGGGCTCGGTGATCATCGCCATGCATCACGAGCAGGACATGCGCTACATGGGCGGCCTGCGCAAATACATGCGCTGGACCTTCCTCACCGCCTGGGTCGGCACGCTGGCGCTGACCGGCATGCCGTTCCTGTCGGGCTTTTACTCCAAGGACATCATCATCGAGGCCGCCGCCGAGGCCGCGCATCATGGCGGCTGGGTGCAGCACTACGGCTATTACGCGGTGTTGCTGGGCGTGTTCGTGACCTCCTTGTACAGCTTCCGTCTGCTGTACCTGACCTTCCATGGGCGCGAGCGCTTCGTGGTCGAGCACCATGACGATCACGGTCACGGCGACGCGCATCACGACGACCACGACGAGCACGGTCACCACGAGCCCGGTCATCTGGCGCACGCGCCGCACGAGTCGCCGTGGGTAGTGACGGTGCCGCTGGTGCTGCTGGCCATTCCCTCGATCGCGGTTGGTTTCTTCGCGATCCAGCCGATGCTGTTCGGCGGTTTCTTCGATGGCGCGATTTTCGTCAACGAGGCGCACGACACCGTCGGCGAGATCGGGCGCGAATTCCACGGTCCTGTCGCCTTCGCCTTGCATGGCTTCACCCAGCTGCCGTTCTTCCTGGCGCTGGCGGGCTTCGCGCTGGCGACCTATGTGTATCTGTTCAACATCGATCTGGCGGCGAAGGCGCGTCGCGCGTTCGCGCCGATAGTGCGCGTGCTCGAGAACAAGTACGGCTTCGACGATCTGTATCAGGCCCTGTTCGCGCGCGGCAGCGTGCTGCTGGGCCGTGGCTTGTGGAAGGGCGGCGACGTGGCGGTGATCGACAATGGCATCGTCAATGGCTCGGCGGCGCTGGTCGATCGCGTGTCCGCGATCGTGCGGCGCGTGCAGTCGGGTTATCTGTACCACTACGCGTTCGCGATGATTCTGGGACTGATCGCGCTGCTGGGCGCTTTCGTGTGGCTGCACCAATGAGTTTGGCGGGGCGCGCGGACTCGAGTTCCCGCGCGCGCGCCGACGACCGACAGAACAAGTAGCGCATTCCATGGAAAATCTGCCCATCCTAAGTCTCCTCATCTGGCTGCCGATCCTCGGTGGCGTGCTCACGCTGGCGGCCGGCTCGGCCCGTCCGCAGCAGGCGCGCTGGATCGGTCTGGTCACGGCCCTGGTTACCCTGGCGCTGTCGGTGCCGCTGTATCTGCACTACGACCCCGCGCAGGCGGGCATGCAGTTGGTCGAGCAGCATGTCTGGATCAGCGCGATCAACAGCTGGTATCACCTGGGCGTGGACGGCGTGTCGGTGGCGCTGATCATGCTCACCACGTTCTGCACGGTGCTGGTGCTGATCGGCGCGTGGGAGGCGATCGACGAACGCGTCAATCAATACGTGGCCGCGTTCCTGGTGCTCGAAGGCCTGATGGTCGGCGTGTTCTGCGCGCTCGACGCACTGCTGTTCTACGTGTTCTTCGAGGGCATGCTGATTCCGATGTTCATCATCATCGGCGTCTGGGGCGGCCCGCGGCGCGTGTACGCGACGATCAAGTTCTTCCTGTACACCTTCGCCGGCTCGATCTTCATGCTGATCGGGTTGATCTATCTGTATCTGCAGGCCAATAGCTGGGCGCTGTCGGATCTGGCGGCGCTGCCGTTGTCGGGACGCGAGCAGATGTGGTTGTTCTTCGCCTTCCTCGCCGCGTTCGCGGTCAAGGTGCCGATGTGGCCGGTGCACACGTGGTTGCCTGATGCCCACGTCGAGGCGCCGACCGGTGGCTCGGTGATTCTGGCCGCGATCATGTTGAAGATCGGTGGCTACGGTTTCTTGCGCTTCTCGCTGCCGATCACGCCCGATGCCTCGCAGGAATGGGCGTGGCTCGTCATCGCGCTGTCGCTGGTGGCGGTGATCTACGTCGGCTTCGTGGCCCTGGTGCAGGAGGACATGAAGAAGCTGATCGCGTATTCCTCGATCTCGCACATGGGCTTCGTGACCCTGGGCACCTTCATCGCCTTCATGCTGGCGCGGGGCGACGGCAATGCCGATGCCGCGCGCCTGGGCCTGCAGGGCGCGATGATGCAGATGATTTCGCACGGCTTCATCTCGGCGGCGATGTTCAGTTGCGTGGGCGTGCTGTACGACCGCATGCACACCCGCATGATCCGGGACTACGGCGGTGTCATTAACACCATGCCCTGGTTCGGCGCCTTCATGGTGCTGTTCGGCATGGCCAATTGCGGCCTGCCGGGCACCAGCGGTTTCGTCGGCGAATTCATGGTGATCCTGGCGAGCTTCCAGGCCAATCCGTGGCTCGCGATCGGCGCGTCCGTGACCCTGATCGTGGGCGCGGCCTACACGCTGTGGCTGATCAAGCGCGTGATGTTCGGCGAGATCGCCAACGATCACGTGGCGCAATTGAAGGACATCGACGCGCGCGAGGCCCTGGTCCTGGGCAGTTTCGCCGCGGCGGTGCTGTTCGTGGGCATCTATCCGGCGCCGCTGACCGATCTGATGGACGTGTCCATCGCCGAGCTCGTTCAGCGCATCACCGTGAGCAAGATTTGAGCGAGGGCGTGACGAGACCATGTTGACCATCACCTGGCAAGACCTCGCGCCCCTGCTGCCCGAGTGCTTCATCACCGCGGCGATCTGCTTGATCCTGCTGGTGGATCTGTTCATCGCGCCGGCGCGGCGCGGGCTGACGCATTTCCTGTCGATCGCGACCCTGGTGGTGGCGATCATCCTGACCCTGCGTCCGCATGAGTTCACCACCGGCGGCATCTTCGCCTCGATGTTCGTGCGCGATGGCATGGCCGATCTGTTGAAGCTCGGCATCTACGTCGTGACCATCGCGGTGTTCATCTACGCCAAGCCGTATTTGAAGGCGCGCGATCTGTTCCAGGGCGAGTACTACATCCTGTGCTTGTTCGGCGTGCTCGGCATGATGTTCCTGGTGTCGGCGGCGAGTCTGCTGATCGTGTATTTGGGCCTGGAATTGCTGGCGCTGACCTCGTACGCCCTGGTCGGCATGAATCGCGACTCGGCGCAGTCGTCCGAGGCGGCGATGAAGTACTTCGTGCTCGGCGCCCTGGCGAGTGGTCTTCTGTTGTACGGCATGAGTCTGGTCTACGGCGCCGTCGGTACGCTCGATCTGGCGGCGATCTCGAACCAGGCCGGCAATGCCTATGGCAGCACCGCGTTGTTGTCGGTGGGCCTGGTGTTCATCGTGGTGGGCATCGCGTTCAAGTTCGGCGCGGCGCCGTTTCACATGTGGTTGCCCGACGTGTATCAGGGCTCGCCCACGGCCGTCACGCTGTTCATCGCCTCGGCACCCAAGATCGCGGCGTTCGGCATGGCCTATCGCCTGCTGGAGACCGGCCTGACCCCGCTGCAATCGCAATGGGCCGGCATGCTCGCGGTGCTGGCGCTGGCCTCGCTCGCGGTGGGCAACATCATCGCCATCGCGCAGACCAATCTGAAGCGACTGCTGGCGTACTCGACCATCTCGCACGTGGGCTTTCTGCTGCTGGGCCTGATGAACGGCTCGGCCGAGGGTCACGCGGCGGCGATGTTCTACGCGCTGACCTACGCGCTGACCTCGGCGGCGGCGTTCGGCATGATCACCTTGCTGTCGCGCGCCGGCTTCGAGGCCGACGAGATCCGCGACTTCGCCGGCCTCAATCAGCGCAACAGCTGGTACGCGCTGATCATGCTGATGGTCATGGCCTCGCTCGGCGGCATTCCGATCTGGGTCGGTTTCGTGGCCAAGCTGGCGGTGCTGAAGGCGGCCGTGTCGGCGGGTTATCTGTGGTTGGCGATCACCGCCGGCGTGTTCGCCGTGATCGGCATGTTCTATTACCTGCGCGTGATCAAGGTGATGTACTTCGACGAGCCGGCCAATGCCGATCCGCTGGCGTTGCCGTCGGACATGCCGTTCCGCATCGTGCTGTCGGTCAATGGCCTGGCCTTGTTGCTGCTGGGCGTGCTGTCCGATCCGCTGATGTCCTGGTGCCGCCAAACGCTGGGTTTGTAGGGTTTTTTTCAACGCGCGCGCGCGATTCACGCGAGACGTGAACGCGCGAGCGAGTGCATCATCGCGAAGTTTCTTGCTTTGGCGCGAACGAGTGTTTACACTTCGCGCCGCCTGATGCGGGGTGGAGCAGTCTGGCAGCTCGTCGGGCTCATAACCCGAAGGTCGTAGGTTCAAATCCTACCCCCGCTACCAAGATGCTCTGGAAAAGGCTCCCGCGTGGAGCCTTTTTCGTTGGTGGCGTCGCGCGGTCGAGGCCACGCGGTGTTACCTGTTAAGGAGCGCGATTCGCGTTGTTTCGGCGCGGCTCGTGCGTCCATCGTGAATAGTCACAACGCGGTGGGCCGGGGCAGTGGTGCCGATGCGCGCAAGCGCGGGGGTGCCAACGCCGCGCCCATTTTTTGTTTATACGGCGCAATAACGAAGGCAAGTCCAGAAGCGAACGCGTGAAGCACGAGGAATTGCAAAATCTGCTGGCCCCGGTGATCGCCGCGCTCGGTCTCGAATGCGTGGGCATCGAATTCGCGCCCAGCCGTGGCAATAGCCTCGTCCGCTTGTACATCGATGCCGCCGATCGTCCGGTGAACCTCGACGATTGCGAGGCGGTCAGTCGCGAAGTCGGCGCCGCTCTCGACGTGGCCGATCTCATCGCCGGTCGCTACACCCTGGAAGTTTCCTCGCCGGGCCTCGAGCGGCCCTTGTTCACGCCGGCGCAGTTCGCGCGCTTCGTCGGGCAGGACGCCAAGGTGCAGCTCAATGTGCCGCTGGCCGGCCGACGCCGCTTTCAGGGCCGCATCGAGGCCGTGGCGGGCGCCGACATCACCCTGATCCAGGATGGAAAACCGGTCGTGATCCGTCACGACAACGTGCTCAAGGCCAATCTCGTTCCCGATTTCGCCGCGCTGGGCCTGGTGCCCGCGGCCAAGCCGGGGCGCAAGGGCAAGAAGGGCGAATGAAGTTTCATCGGTTCCGCGCGACCACGCGCGGGACTTAAACCAAGCCGTGGCGGCAGGAGCCGTCCGGGAGCTAGAACCATGAACAAAGACATGTTGCTGGTCGTCGACGCGGTCGCCAACGAAAAGGGCGTGGCCAAGAACGTCATTTTCGACGCGCTGGAAGCCGCGCTCGCCTCGGCCGCGAAGAAGCGCTACAACGAGGACGTCGTCGTGCGCGTGCACATCGACCGCGTCACCGGCGATTACGAGACCTTCCGTCGCTGGGAAGTCGTGGCCGACGACATCGCCATGGAATCGCCCGACCGTCAGGTGCGCCTGATGGACGCGGTCGACATGCGCGCCGACGCCCAAGTGGGCGAGTTCGTCGAGGAGCAGGTCGAGAACGCCGAATTCGGCCGCATCGCCGCCCAGGCCGCCAAGCAAGTGATCGTGCAGCGCGTGCGCGAAGCCGAGCGCGCGCAAGTGGTCGACGCCTTCCGCGAACGCGTGGGCGAGCTGGTCACCGGCATCGTCAAGCGCGTCGAGCGCGGCTCGGTCTACATCGACCTCGGCGGCAACGCCGAAGCCTTCATCCCGCGCGAGAAGGCCATCGCCCGCGAGAACGTGCGCGCCGGCGATCGCATCCGCGGTTATCTGTATGAAGTGCGCCAGGAATCGCGCGGACCGCAGCTGTTCGTGTCACGCACGGCGCCGGAATTCATGATCGAGCTGTTCAAGCTCGAAGTGCCCGAAGTCGGCCAGGGCCTGGTCAGCATCATGGGCGCGGCGCGCGATCCGGGCGATCGCGCCAAGATCGCGGTGCGCGCCAACGACAATCGCACCGATCCGATCGGCGCCTGCATCGGCATGCGCGGTTCGCGCGTGCAGGCGGTGTCGAACGAATTGAACGGCGAGCGCGTCGACATCGTGCTGTGGAACGACAACCCCGCGCAGTTCGTCATCAACGCCATGGCGCCGGCCCAGGTCGAGTCGATCATCGTCGACGAAGAACGCCATTCGATGGACATCGCGGTCGCCGAGACCGAGCTGTCCAAGGCCATCGGCCGCGGCGGCCAGAACGTGCGCCTGGCCAGCAAGCTCACCAGCTGGCAGTTGAACGTGATGACCCAGGCCGACGTGCAGGCCAAGAGCGAGGCCGAGCAGGAGACCGCGCGGCAGTTGTTCATGGACAAGCTCGAGGTCGACGCCGAGATCGCCTCGATCCTGGTGCAGGAAGGTTTTTCCTCGATCGAGGAAATCGCCTATGTGCCGGCTTCGGAGCTGCTCTCGGTCGAGGAATTCGACGAAGACATCGTCGAGGAGCTGCGCGCGCGCGCTCGCGACTCGCTGCTCACGCAGATGATTCAGGCCGAGGAAGACCTCGACGACAAGGCCCCCGCTCAGGAACTGCTCGATCTCGAGGGCATGGACGAGGCGGTGGCGTACAAGCTGGCCGAGCGCGGCATTCGCACGCTCGACGATCTGGGCGACCTCGCGGTCGACGAGATCACCGACATCGAGGGCGTGGATGAAGATCGCGCCGCGAAGCTGATCATGGCCGCGCGCGCGCCGATGATCGCCAAGCTGGAGCAAGGCGGCTGAGGTGACGGAGGTCCGTAACCCAGACGACGCAGGAATCGCGGAGACGATCGAACATGTCCGACACCACCGTTAAACAGCTGGCCCATGTCCTGGGTCTGTCGCCCGAAAAGCTGCTCGAGCAGCTGACCGAGGCCGGCATGGGCAAGTCTGGTCCCGAAGAAGTCGTGACCAGCACCGAGAAGGTCAAGCTGCTGGGTTTCCTGCGCCGTCAACACGGCAAGCGCGAGACGCCCGCCGAGGAAGAATCCGGCCCACGCCAGATCACTCTGCGGCGCAAGACCGTCACCGAAATCACCGTGCCCACGGGCGTGGCCAAGGGCAAGACCGTGGCCATCGAGGTGCGCCAGAAGCGCACCTACGTCAAGCGCAGCATGATGAACGAGGATCAGGCGCCCGACGCCGAGCGCGAGGAAGCGCTGCGCCTGCTCAAGGAATCCGAGACCAAGCGCGCCGCCGAGGAAGTGGCGCTGCGCGAGGCCGATGATCGTCGCCGCAAGGAAGAAGACGATCGTCGCCGCGCCGAGGAAGAACGCCGCCGCGCCGACGAAGAGCGTCGCCACGCCGCCAACGCGCAGCCGGGTCAGGCCGAGCCCGCCGCCGCCGTCGCCGCGACCACCGCGACGCCGGCCGAAGGCGCGGCTCCCGCCACGGGCGCCGCCGCCACCACGCCGCGTCCGCCGCGCAAGGAAGGCGACGACAAGCGCAAGCCCGAAGAACGTCCGGTCAAAGTCTCCGAGCCCGCCAAGCTGCGCGAGCGCGACGAACCGCGCCGACACAAGGGCGTGCACGGTTCGCATCGCATGCAGGACGACGACGTCGCCGAGGTCGATCCAAGCCTCGGCCGTTACCTGCATGGTCAATTACATCTGGGCGAGGCCGCGGCGGGTACCCGTCGTACCAAGCGCAAGCCGCGCTCGCGTCCGGTGGAAACGCGGCATGCGCCGCAAGTGCAGTCGGGTCCGCATGGTTTCTCGCGACCCACCGCGCCCATGATTCGAGAGGTCGCGCTGGGCGACAACGTCACAGTCGCCGAGCTTGCGCAAAAGCTCGCGGTCAAGGGAGCGGAAGTGGTCAAGGCATTGTTCAAGATGGGCGTCATGGCGACGATCAATCAGGTCATCGATCATGACACCGCGGTGCTCGTGGTCGAGGAGCTCGGCCACAAGGCCGTGCGCGCCAGCGAGAAGGACGCCGAGAGCGAACTGGTGGCGCAGAACAACAGCGCCAGCGGCGATCTCAACACGCGCGCGCCGGTGGTCACGATCATGGGTCACGTCGACCATGGCAAGACCTCGCTGCTCGACTACATCCGTCGCACCAAGGTCGCGGCCGGCGAGGCCGGTGGCATCACCCAGCACATCGGCGCGTATCACGTGACCACCGACAAGGGCGTGATCACTTTCCTCGATACGCCGGGCCACGCGGCCTTCACTTCGATGCGCGCGCGTGGCGCGCGCCTGACCGACATCGTGGTCCTGGTGGTCGCCGCCGACGACGGCGTGATGCCGCAGACCATCGAGGCCGTGCAGCACGCCAAGGCGGCCAACGTGCCCCTGATCGTGGCGGTCAACAAGATCGACAAGGCCGACGCCAACCCCGAGCGGGTCAAGCAGGGCCTGATCCAGCACGAAGTCGTGCCGGAAGAGTTCGGCGGCGAAACCATCTTCGTGCCCGTCTCGGCCAAGACCGGCGAAGGCGTGGACGCGCTGCTCGACGCCATCCTCGTGCAGTCCGAAGTCATGGAACTGCAGGCCGTGGCCAAGGGCCGCGCCTCGGGCACGGTGATCGAATCCGCGCTCGACAAGGGTCGCGGTCCGGTCGCCACCGTGCTGGTGCAGCAAGGCACGCTGCGCAAGGGCGATTTCCTGGTGTGCGGTCTCGAGTACGGTCGCGTGCGCGCGCTGTTCAACGAGATCGGCAAGCAGGTCGACGAAGCCGGTCCTTCGATTCCGGTGCAGTTGCTCGGTCTGTCGGGCGTGCCCGACGCCGGCGACGATTTCGTCGTGGTCGAGGACGAGCGTCTGGCCAAGGACGTGGCGCAGCAGCGTCAGGCCAAGCGTCGCGAGACGCGCCTGGTCAAGCAGCAAGCCAACAAGCTCGAGGACCTGATGGCGCAGATGGGCCAGCAGGGCGAGGGCCAGCGCGTGCTCAACATCGTGGTCAAGGCCGACGTGCAAGGTTCGGTCGAGGCCCTGCGCGATTCGCTGACCAAGCTCGGCAACGAGCGCGTGCGCGTCAACGTCATCGCTTCGGGCGTGGGTGGCATCACCGAGTCCGACGCCACCCTGGCGCAGGCCTCTAAGGCCATGCTGATCGGCTTCAATGTGCGTACCGACGCCACCGCGCGTCGCATCGTCAACGAGGCCGGCCTGGACGTGCGTTACTTCTCGATCATCTATGACGTGATCGATCAGGTGAAGCAGGTTGCTTCGGGCCTGCTCGGCACCGAGATCCGCGAGGAAATCATCGGCGTGGCCCAGGTGCGCGACGTGTTCCGCTCGTCCAAGTTCGGCGCGATCGCGGGCTGCATGGTCATCGAGGGCAACGTCAAGCGCAACAAGCCGATCCGCGTGCTGCGCGACAACGTGGTGATCTTCCAGGGCGAACTCGAATCGCTGCGCCGCTTCAAGGAAGCGGTGGAAGACGTGCGCAATGGCATGGAATGCGGCATCGGCGTGAAGCAGTACAACGACGTGCGCGTCGGTGATCAGATCGAGTGCTTCGAACGCATTGAGGTCGCGCGCACGCTCTGACCATGGCCCATCGCGAATACTCACGAGCCGAGCGCATCGCCGCCGAGCTTCGCCGCGAAGTGGCGATGCTCGTGCACGATGCCGTGCGCGAGCATGTGCTGCCCTCGGTGTCGGTCTCCGACGTCGAGGTCACGCGCGATCTCGCGCACGCCAATGTCTGGGTCACGGCCCTGGTCAGCGAGCAAGCGGCCGAGGCCGTGCGCGAACTCAACGGCGCGGCCAAGGAATTCCGCCGCGAGCTGTCGCGCACCATGAAATTGCGCATGGTGCCGGAGCTTCACTTCAAGTACGACGATTCGGTCGATCGCGGCGAGCGCATCGAGCGCCTGCTGCGCGAAGACAAGCCATGACGCGCGCGCGGACGCGGGCCAACGCGTCCGGCGATCGTGGGTAAGCCGCGCATGTCCGACACCTTCAACGGCATCGTCCTGCTCGACAAGCCCCTGGGCCTGACCTCCAATCAGGCGCTGACCCGGGTCAAGCGCGCGTTCGGCGTCGACAAGGCCGGGCATACCGGCGCGCTCGATCCCCTGGCCACCGGCATGCTGCCGTGTTGCCTGGGCGAGGCGACCAAGGTCGCGGGCTATCTGCTGGGCGCGCGCAAGGCCTATCGCGCCACCGCGCGCCTGGGCGCGATCACCAGTTCCGACGACGCCGAGGGCGAAGTCATCGCCACCGCCACCGTGCCCGAGATCGATCAGGCGCGCCTGCGCGATCTGATGGCCGGTTTCGTCGGCCGCATTCAGCAGCGACCGCCGGCGTACTCGGCGCTCAAGCGCGGCGGCGTGCCGCTGTACAAGCTGGCGCGACGTGGCGTGGCGGTGGAAGTGCCGCCGCGCGAGGTCGAGATCGTCTCGATCGACCTCGAATCGATGAATCTGCCCGAGTTCACCTTCCACGTGGTGTGCGGCTCGGGCACCTACATTCGCAGTCTCGCGCGCGACATGGGCGCGGCCCTGGGCTGCGGCGGTCATCTGGCGGGGCTGCGCCGACTGTGGGTCGATCCCTTTCATGGCGTGACCATGGTGACGCTGGAAGACATCGAAACCGCGCGCGAGGCCGGTCCGGCCGCGCTCGCCGCCCTGATTCAGCCGATGGATCGCGGCCTGACCGCGCTGCCGGCCGTGCATCTCGACGCTAATGACTCGCGGCGCCTGCGCCAGGGTCAGATCGTCACCCGGCCGAACGACGACTGGCTGGGGCTTTGCCGCGTCTACGGCGTCGAGGGCGCGCTGCTGGCCCTGGGAGAACGCCGCGAGGACGGCTCGTTGCGGCCGCGTCGCGTGCTGCTGGGCGGTCCGTGACAGAAAAAGACAAGCCGATTTTCACCAATTGCTTGTCCGCAAAAGAGTTTGCCAGTTAGAATTGGCGGCTCACAAAGGGTTTGAAAGCCACCACTAACGAGGCTTTCGAGTTTCGTGTCATCGACGGCACGCTCGAGCCTCGTCATTATTTTTGGGAACCGAAAATGTCGCTCACCCCCGAACAGACCAGCAAGATCATCAACGAACACAAGCGCGCGCCGAACGACACCGGCTCCCCGGAAGTCCAGGTCGCGCTGCTGTCGGCTCGCATCGAGCACTTGAGCCAGCACTTCGGCACGCACGTGAAGGATCACCACTCGCGTCGCGGCCTGCTCAAGCTCGTCAACCAGCGTCGTCGCCTGTTGAACTATCTCAAGAACTCCGACGGCGAGCGCTACAAAGCGCTGATCAGCCGCCTCGGCATCCGCCGCTAAGCGGCCACCAGAGGATCGCGCAGTGGCGAAGACGACCAAGACGTTCCGTTACGGTAATCACGAAGTAACGTTGGAAACGGGCGAGGTCGCCCGCCAATCCAGTGGTGCCGTGATGGTCAGCATGGGTGGCACGGTGGTCCTGGTGACCGCCGTGTGCGCGTCCAAGCCCCTCGAGGGCAAGGACTTCTTTCCGCTGACGGTGCATTACCAAGAGAAGTTCTACGCCGCCGGCCGCATTCCCGGTGGTTTCTTCAAGCGCGAAGGTCGCCCGACCGAAAAGGAAACGCTGATCTCGCGCCTGATCGATCGACCGATCCGTCCGCTGTTCCCCGAAGAGTTCCGCAACGAGGTGCAGATCATCGCGACCGTGCTCTCGTTGAACCCGGAAGTCGACGCCGACATCCCGGCCTTGCTCGGCGCTTCCGCGGCCCTGGTGCTCTCGGGCATCCCGTTCAAGGGTCCGATCGGCGCGGCCAAGGTCGGTTACGCCAACGGCCAGTACCTCCTCAACCCGACCCAGACCGAGATCAAGGCTTCGCAGCTCGACCTCGTGGTCGCCGGCACCGCCAACGCCGTGCTGATGGTCGAGTCCGAGGCCAAGAGCCTGTCCGAGCAAGTCATGCTCGGCGCCGTGGTCTTCGGTCACCAGCAGATGCGCGTGGCCATCGACGCGATCAATGCCTTCGCCGCCGAGGCGGGCATCCGCAAGTTCGAGTGGGTCGCGCCGGCCCGTAACGAAGCGCTGATTTCCGCGATCAAGGCCGCCGTTGGCGACAAGCTGCGTCAGGCCTACAACATCCGCGAAAAAGCCGCGCGTCGCGACGCCATCAACGCCCTGAAGAAGACCGTCATCGAAACGCTGAAGCCGCAGTACGAGGCCAACGGCTGGACCGATGCCCAGGTCGGCAAGGAATACGGCGATCTCGAATACGCCACCATGCGCGCCCAGGTGCTCAAGGACAAGGTGCGTATCGACGGCCGCGATCTGGTGACCGTGCGTCCGATCTCGGTGCGCGTCGGCGTGCTGCCGCGCACGCACGGCTCGGCCCTGTTCACGCGTGGCGAGACTCAGGCCCTGGTCGTGGCCACGCTCGGCACCACCAAGGACGCCCAGATCATCGACGCGCTGGAAGGCGAGTCGAAGGATCCCTTCATGTTCCACTACAACTTCCCGCCGTTCTCGGTGGGCGAGACCGGCATGATGTCGGGCCCCAAGCGCCGCGAAATCGGCCATGGTCGCCTGGCCAAGCGCGGCGTGGTGGCCGCGATGCCGGGTCTGGAAGCCTTCCCTTACGTGATCCGCGTGGTCAGCGAAATCACCGAATCCAACGGCTCCTCGTCGATGGCCTCGGTGTGCGGTTCGTCGCTGGCGCTGATGGACGCGGGCGTGCCGATGAAGGCGCCCGTCGCCGGCATCGCCATGGGCCTGGTGAAGGAAGACAACGACTTCGTCGTGCTGTCGGACATCCTCGGCGACGAGGATCACCTCGGCGACATGGACTTCAAGGTCGCCGGTAGCGCCGAAGGCGTGACCGCGCTGCAGATGGACATCAAGATCGACGGCATCACCGAAGAGATCATGCGCGTGGCGCTCGACCAGGCCAAGGCCGGTCGCCTGCACATTCTCGGCGAGATGGCCAAGGTCATCTCCAAGCCGCGCGCCGAGCTGTCGGATTTCGCGCCGCGTCTGCTCACGATCCGCATCCATCCGGACAAGATCCGCGAAGTCATCGGCAAGGGTGGCGCGACCATCCGCTCGATCACCGAGGAAACCGGCACCACCATCGACATCAACGATGACGGCACGGTGATCATCGCCTCGGTCAATCGCGACGCGGCCGAAGCCGCGCGCAAGCGCATCGAGATGATCACGGCCGACGTCGAGCCGGGCAAGATCTACGAAGGCAAGGTCGCCAAGCTCATGGACTTCGGCGCCTTCGTGACCATCCTGCCGGGCCGCGATGGCTTGGTGCACGTGTCGCAGATCTCCACCGAGCGCGTCGAGAAGGTCTCGGACAAGCTCAAGGAAGGCGACATGGTGCGCGTGAAGGTGCTGGAAGTCGACAAGCAGGGCCGCATCCGCCTGTCGATGAAGGCGCTGATGGAAGACGCTGGCGCCGAGTAAGCCTCGCGCGTTTCGCGGCTCCAAGAAAAAGGCCCGGTTTTCCGGGCCTTTTTCGTTGCTGGCGACTCAACGCCAGAAGACGATGCGATACGGCGGGTCGGGCTCGGATTCGCGCGAGCCGATCAAGGCGCTCGATTCCACGCGCGAGGGCTTGGTGATCATGATCTCGTGGCGGCCCGGCGCGACATCGCGCATCGGCAGCATGGCCACGACGCCGTAAAAATCCGACACGCCATCGCGCGCGAAGACCATCTGCTCGGGGCCGACCGGCTGCGCGTCGAGGTGAATGTCGAGCACTTTCGCCAGGCACGCCAGCGCCATGGCCTGACGCGCGCGTTCGCGTTGCTCGTCCTTGTCCTCGGCCGTTTGCAGATCCGGGCAAGCGCGCGCGACCGCCGCGCTGTGACGGTCCATGATGTAAGGGATGAACAGCCGAAGGTACGGTCCCTCGACCACGGCCGATTCGATGAAGGGCGCGGCGCTGAAGCGTCGCGCGCCGTCGCGCTGATCGGCGTAGTGCTGCGGCCACGCGCCCACGGCGCTGCTGTCGGCGGTCATCACATAGGTCGCGCCGCTCAAATTGAGCCCGCCGCGATGCGCCAACGAGTCGAGCGTCGCCAGTCCGATCATGGCGTACAAGCCGCCGAGCAGCAGCACCAGTCCCTTGCGATGACCGACATTGCTCATGTACGTCAGCATCAAGGGATTGATCAGCCCCAGCGGCATGAAGAAATTGGTGTAGCGGAACGTGCCGCGCAGCACGCGCGACACCGGATGCTCGGGCGGCAGGCGCTTGCCGAAGCGCTGATCGATGAAGTTCGCCAGGCTCATCGGCACGATCGTGACCCCGAACATCGACCAGAAGATGATCGAGGCGTACTTGCCATCGAGCAGCAGCGACGAGATCGCGCTGGCGGTGGCCGAGAACGCCAGCATCATCAGGATCGACACCAGGGCCAGCATCACCATCACCGCGCCGAAGGCGAACAGAATGCTGGCGAAGTTGTCGACGCGCTCGACCAGTTCGTCGAGCGCGGGCACGCGCGGCTTGGTCACCGCGATGTAATTCGGGCCATTGCGCAGCTTGTCCCAGCGCACGCCGTCGGGAAACACCGAGCGCAGGCCGAGCACCGCCGTCCACACGCCGCGCGCGGCCAAATGCACGAGGAAGGTCGACACCAGCGCGAACACCAGCACCTTGCCGTAGATGTGGAAGAACCACAGGATCTCGAGCAGGGAAGGCCGCAGCACCGGGCGAAGGCGATCGAAGATGTCGTCGAGCCCCGACGGCGCCTGCATCAGGCCGAAGACCATGCCGGCCGACAGCAGCAGCTCCGCTTCCCAGGTCGGCGTGGTCGCGCGCGGGACGCGATGGGCCTCGTCGTTGTTGGGGGGCGGGGTGGCGGAAGGGTCGCTCATGCGCAAGGCTCGACGGTCGCGGAGCGCCGCACGCTAGCAGCGCGCGCGGGCGCTGTCATGCCCACGCGCGGTTTCTTGAGGGGTCCATGGGGCCGTTGTAGCATCGAGCCAGGATTTCAGGGAGCAAGCTCATGTCCGATCAGGGTTCCGCGGCCGCCTGGATGAGCGACTGGCAAGCCTTGCAGAAGCAATTCGCCAACGCGTGGTCCGAGGCCGCGCGTCAGGCCGGTCAGCCTTCGCGACCGCCGCTGCAGGAAGCATTCGAGATGTGGTCGCGCTTCATCGGCGGCCAGAACACGCAGAACGACACGCTCGATCGCGTGCTCGCCAGCGCGCGACAGTTCGTGAACCTGATGCAAGGCGCCGCGCAGCAAGCGGGCGCGGGCGCAGGTTTCGATCCCAGCGCGTGGACCAAGACCATTCGTGATTCGCTCGGCGCGATGAACCTGCAATCCAATCCTGTCGCCGACGCCATGCGTCAGGCGCTGGGCGAGGGCTCGCGCGGTTTCGAGCAGATGTACGAGCAGTTCGCGCAGTTCGCGCAGCCGCTGCGTCAGCAGTTCGCCACGGCCACGCATCTGCCAGCGTTCGGCTTCACGCGCGAGCGGCAGGAACAACTGCAGAAGCTCGCCCAGGCCACGGCCGACTATAATGATCAGCTAAACCGCTACAACGCGCTGATGCTCAAGGCCAGTCAGCGCGGTCTCGAGATCTTCGAGGACAAGCTCGCCGCGCGCACCGAACCCGGTCGCGAGATCAAGAGCTATCGCGAGTTCTACGACACCTTCATCGACGCCGCCGAGGAAGGCTTCGCCGAGATCGCCTTGTCGCAAGACTATCGTCACGTCTACGGCGCCTTGGTCAACGCGCAGATGCGCGTGCGGCAGATGGTGCAGCTCGAAGTCGAGCAAGCGTCGGCGGCGCTGGGTATGCCCACGCGCGCCGAGCTCAATGGCACGCATCAGAAGATCGCCGAGCTGCGTCGTCGCATTTCGCGTCTGGAAGAAGCGCTGGAACGCGAAGAGTCCGCGCCTTCGAAGCCACCGAAGCGCGAAGTCCCAAGCGAACCCGATGCGCGCGACGAATCCGAAGCCCCGCGCGCGGCGAAGTCGACCTCGCGCGACGAGCCCGAAGCAACACCCCGCGCTACGAAGTCCGCCGAAGCACCGACCAAGGACAAGGCCAAGCCCAAGCGCTCGGCGCCACGCGCCGCCGCGCGCGCGAGCAAGCCCGCCACGCGCAGCGCCGCCGCGCCCGCGCGAAGCGCTTCGTCCCCGGCGACAGCGCAGGCGCAAGCCGCGCGCCCGCGTGACACTCACGCTACCGTGCCGCGACCGAAGTCCAAGGCAGCCGCCAAGCCACCCGCGCCGTTGATCAAATCACCGAGCGCCAAGCCGGCGACCAAGACGTCGGGCAAGGCAACCGCGAACGCGCCAAGCAACTTCGCCGCCTTGCTCGCCGCGCAGAAATCCACCAAGCGGGGAGGGCGCTGAGTCATGAGCATGAATCCGGTGAAGATCAGCCCCGAGGAAGCGCTGCGCGAGGTCTCGCGGCTGGGCGAAAAACTCACGGCCGGCGCCAGCGTGCTGACCCAGGTCGAGGACGTGCACTACGGCGCGACCGAAAAAGAAGAAGTCTGGCGCGACGGCAAGGTCGTGCTCTATCGCTATCGCGGTTCGCGCGCGCCGACCGCGCGCGTGCCGCTGCTGATCGTCTACGCACTGGTCAATCGGCCCTACATGGTCGATCTGCAGGACGATCGTTCCATCGTCAAGAATCTGCTCGCGCTGGGCGAGGACGTGTACATCATCGACTGGGGCTATCCCGATCCTTCCGATCGCTACATGACCCTGGATGACTACATCAACGGCTGGATTCGCCGCTGCGTCGACGTGGTCGCGCGTCGTCATGGTCTGCCCGCGATCAATCTGCTCGGCATCTGCCAGGGCGGCGCGATGTCGCTGTGCTTCACCTCGATCTATCCCGAGAAGGTCAAGAACCTCATCACCATGGTCACGCCGGTGGATTTTCACACCAGCGACAACATGCTCTCGCATTGGACCCAGGAGATGGATGTCGACCTGCTCGTCGACACGCTCGGCAATGTGCCGGGAGATCTGATGAATTGGTGTTACCTCACGCTCAAGCCCTTCCGCCTCAATCATCAGAAGTACGTGGGCCTGATCGACATCCTCGACAACAAGACCGAGGTCGAGAATTTCCTGCGCATGGAGAAATGGATCTTCGACTCGCCCGATCAGGCGGGCGAGGCGTTCCGCCAGTTCATCCGCGATTTCTATCAAGGCAACAAATTGGTTCGCGGCGGCTTGAAGATCGGCGACAAGGAGGTGAACACGCGGCGCATCACCCAGCCCGTGCTCAACATCTTCGCCGAGCAGGATCATCTGGTGCCGCCCAATGCCTCGCGCGCGATGCGCGGTGTCGTGGGCACCAGCGACTACACCGAAATCGCGTTCAAGGGCGGGCACATTGGCATCTACGTGTCGGGTCGCTCGCAGCGCGAGGTGCCGCCGGCGATCCACGAATGGTTGCGCAAGCGCGGCTGATCTCGCTCACGTAAGGCACAAAGCAAAACGCCCCGGTTTCCCGGGGCGTTTTTGTTTCAGCTCACCACGAAGCTATCAGCGCTTGCGCAGATCGCCATCGTTGGCGTTGAGCAGGACCACGCGCACGCGCGTGATCGCGCCGCTGGCATCGCGACGAACCTTGACCAGCGTCGGCGCGTCGATCGTCGGCAGCTTGGCCAGATCGACGACGTCGGCCGAGTGCTTGGCGCGCTTGTCGCGAGCCACCACCACGTTGGCCGGCGCGGTGATCGTGCTGCCATCGGCCAGGCGCAAGGTGACATTCGCGCCTTGCGTCTCGACCGCGGTCACGCGCGACTGACGCACGTCCTTGCCGGCGACGCCCGCGGCTTCGGACGACGTCGACACGCCGCCCAGCGCCAGCGCCGCGATCACCGCCGCCATGCCACCGCCGCGCGCCACGCGCTTGCGCAGCGCCGCGAGACCACCGAGCGCGAGCAAGCCCGCGAGCAGGATCTTCCCCGTGGTATCGCCCGCGGGAATCGACGTCGAGGCATTGAGGATCGACACGGTCGCGGTGCCGGTACCCACGGCCACGCCGCCTTGCGGATTGCTCAGCGTCACGGTGAAGGTTTCGGTGCCTTCGGGCAGGGTATCGTTGATGATCGGCACGGTGATCGTGCGATTGCTCGTGTCACCGGCCGCCCAGTTGAGCGTGCCCGTGGTCGCGGTGAAATCGGCCGGCGAGGTCGCCGAGCCCGGCGCGGTCGCGTAGTCGACGGACGCGGCGGAGTTGCCGCCCGCGCGCGTGACCGTCAGCGTGGCCGTGCCCGCGTTCTCGTTGACCGTGATCGAGGCGACGGAGAACTGCACCGTGCCGCCGGCATCGTCGTCGGCGATGGTCACGGTGGCCGCGGTATTGGCGCCGAGCACGGCGCCCGCGCTGGGACCGCTCAAGGTGAGGGTGAAGGTTTCGGGGCCTTCGACCAGGGCATCGTCGAGAATCGGCACGGTGATGGTCTTGTCGGCGGCATCGCCCACCGCCCAGTTGAGCGTGCCGTTGGCGGTGGTGTAGTCCGCGCCGGCCGTGGCCGTGCCATTGGCCGAGGCGTAGTTGACCGACACCGCCACCGAGGTATCGCCCACGCGCGCGACATTGAGGCTGACCGTGCCGCCGGTTTCACCGATGCTCGCCGTGGTCACGGCGAACTGCAGCGTGGACGTCGCCACGGTTTCGACCGCGCCGATGTCGATGCGACCGCCGCTCACGCGCGCCAGACCGCGCTGATCCGTGTTCGGCGGCGGCGCGAAGGCCGCATTGCCGGCGTTGATCAGGGGACTGCCGGTCAGCGGCAGATGCGTCGCGGTCGGGCCACCGTTGTTGGCGAGCGCGCCGAGATTGGGCGCGGTGCCGGCGGCCAGATTGCCGCCGCCATCGGTGACGGTCGCGCCCGTGGGCGTGCGCACCAGACTGAAGCTTTGCGTGAACGTGCCCGCGAGGTCGGGCGTGGCGCCGCCGGTGTTGTCGGCGATCACCGAATGCACGATGGTGCCGGTGCCCGTGCCGAGGCTAATGCCACCGCCAGCGCCGCTGGTGTTGGAGACCACGGTCGAGTGCGTGAGGCTCGCCGGCGAGTACATGGTCGCGACGCGCACGCCGCCACCTTGATTGACCGAGGTGTTGCCGCTGATCGTGGAACTCTGCAGGGTCAACGTGACCGGGTCATCCAAGTAGATGCCACCGCCGTCGCCCGCCGAATTGGTCGAGAACGTGCTGTTGGTGATCACCAGCGGCCGCCCCGGGCCACCGCCATCGATGTGATAGAGGTAGACGCCGCCACCGCGCGAGGTCAAGCCTTGCGGCGCGTTGCCGGCCGGTCGGCCCGCCGCGCCTGACACGTTGCCCGCGATGGTCGAGTTGTTGATCGTGATCGAATTGTCGGGATCGTAGAAGTAGATGCCACCACCGCTGCCGGAGGCGTCGTTGTTGGTGAAGCTCGAGTTGTCGATCAGCAGTGGGCCACCCGTGTCCTCGACGTACATGCCACCGCCGTTGGCACCGCTGGTATTGCCGGTGATGGTGGAATTGCGGATCGTGAGGTTCATGTTGAAGCCGTCGGCAAAGATGCCGCCGCCGTGGCTCGTGGCGGTGTTGCCTTGAATCACCACGCCGTCGAGCGTGAGATTCTCGTCGGTATTCAAAATGCCGCCGCCGCGGACGGCTGTTCCGCCGGTGATTGTGAGGTTCGAGATCTGAACGTCGAGGACGCCGCCGGCGTACAGATAAAACACGCGCGACGCATTGTTGCCGCTCACGCTGAGGTTGGCCGCGCCGGGACCGTTGATCTGGACGGAATCGGCGATGTTGAGTTGACCCGTCGTCAGCGTGATGGTGCCGGTCAGTCCGGCTTGAAAATCGATGATGTCGGCGCCCCCGGCGGCATTGGCAGCGGCGATCGCATCGCGCAGGCTGCCCGCGCCGGCATCGTTGGTGTTGGTGACGGTGAACGTGGCGGCTTGGGCCTGACCGGCAAGGCCGGCACCCACGCTCAGTGTCAGCAAGGCGGCCGACGGCAAGATCTGTTCGAGTGTCTTGGCGTTGTCCTTGGTGGTGTCGTTCGACATGTCCTTGTTCGCCTGTGGTTCGCGCTGCGTCATGGTGTCCCCCGATGGCCGGCTCGATCGATGTTCCGGAAGGTCCGAGTCTAGGCCATCCGCGCGAATTTGTGACCGCCGTCAAACATTTTTTCCAGTCGGCCAGGGCCGTGCAATCCGCGTGCGAGACCCGCATCGACCCGATAAGCGCCGCTGCTCATGCTCGAGACGGAGGATGGGGACGCGCGCATGCCTTCCCCCGAGCGCGCCGGCCGGCTAGGCTCGCCCGTCGCGTCGTCGTGCGTCCACCATGAAACTGCCCAGCGAATTCCTGCAATTGCCCCTGTTGTTCGACGCCGAGCGGCTGCGCGCCGAAGTGCTCGCGATCGAGGAATCGCAGTGGCTGCCGCACCCACAAGGCCATCCGGGCAACAGCGCCTTGCCCCTGGTCGCGGCGCATGGCGACCCCGCCAACAACGCGACCAAGGGTCCGATGCGACCCACGCCCGTGCTCGCGCGCCTGCCGGCGCTGCGTCAGGTCATGGCGACACTCGACACCGTGGTCGGTCGCACGCGCCTGATGCGTCTGCAAGGCCATGCCGAGGCCACGCCGCACACCGACACCAACTACTACTGGTCCGAGCATCTGCGCGTGCACGTGCCCGTGATCACCACGCCCGATGTGCGCTTCATCTGCGGCGATCGCGCGGTGCACATGGCCGCGGGCGAGAGTTGGGTCTTCGACACCTGGCGTCCGCACAATGTGCTCAACGACGCCGACAGCGCGCGCATTCATCTGGTGATCGACACGGTCGGTTCGCCAGGCTTGGCGCGCTGGTTGCGCGAAGGGCGCGATCCCTTCGCGTCGCCGGCGGCGTGGTCGCCTCGGTCAGTGAGTTTCTCGAGCGATGTCATGCCCGACGTCCGCTGGGAGACCTGCAATCAACCCGGCGTGATGAGTCCGTGGGAACTGCGCCAGCACGTTCGCCAGTTACTCGACGAAGCGGGCAGCCTCGCGCAGTCGCTCGAGCTCGACACCGTGCGCGCGGCCGCGGAACAGCTAAGTCTGGCCTGGCGCGCCTTGTGGGCCGAGCACGGAGAAGACGCCAGCGCGATCGACCGCTATGCCTCCGTGCTGAGTGCTTTCGACGCCAGCATCGCGCCCTTGGCCGGCCGTATTCCCTTGCCCAACGGCGTCGATCTGGTCGAGGCGCTACGCCAATGGATCGTACGCGTGGCGCTCAATCCTGAATTGTGTGGTGGCGCGACGAAAACCACGGCGTCAGCCGTGACGCGATCCGCGACGCCGACGCCGGGCTCCGTCGTCAATGCATCGCGGGTACGCGTGACCTCGACGCCTAGCGATGCCTTCGCCGCGCCGGTCTTCATCGTGTCGCCGCCGCGCTCGGGCTCGTCGTTGTTGTTCGAAACCTTGGCACTGTCGCCGGATTTCTTCACGATTGGCGGCGAGAGTCACGCGCTGATCGAAGGCATCGAGGCTCTTCATCCGGCCGCGCATGGTTTCGATTCCAATCGCTTGTTCGCGCGCGATGCCGAACCCACGGTCGTGGCAGAACTGCGTCGCCGCTTCGCCGAGCGCTTGCGCGATCGCGACGGTCGCGCGCCAACGCAAGGCAGCGACGCGGCGCGGCTTCTGGAAAAGACGCCGAAGAACGCGCTGCGCATTCCCTTCCTGGCGACGGCTTTTCCCGATGCGCGCTTCATCTATCTCTACCGCGATGCGCGCGAGACCTTGAGCAGCATGCTCGACGCCTGGAAATCCGGGCGTTTCGTCACTTATCCGAATCTGCCCGAGTGGTCGGGCCCGCCGTGGTCGCTGCTGCTGCCTTCGGGCTGGCGCGAATGGCGCGGCTTGCCGATCGCGGAAATCGTCGCGCGCCAATGGCAGGCGACCGTGCGTATCCTGCTCGACGATCTCCACGCCTTGCCGCCGGAGTCGTGGTGCGTGGCCAGCTACGATCGACTGATCGAACAACCGCGCGATGAAATCGCGCGCCTGTGTGAGTTTCTCGGCGCGCGCTTCGATCGCGAACTCACCGTGCCATTGCCGAGCTCGCGTCACACGCTGACGTCGCCCGAACCCAACAAGTGGAAGCGCAATGCCGATGAACTGGCGCCGGTCATGCACCTCGTCGCCGCGCAGGCGCAACGCGCGCATCAATTGTTCGCCGAGCCGCCAGCCGTGCGACCGGCCGGTCGCCGTCATCTGCCCACGCACCCGGGACGCCAGCACGTGAGCTTCACCACCGAACCCGTCACCGACTCCGCGAGCGCCAAGCCCGCGCGCAAGACGCCGATCGAAGCGAACGTCGACAAGACCTTCGCCAGCGTCTTCACCGAGTCGTTCGCCGAGCTGTTGCGTCGCGCCGGCGGTTCACTCGCCATCACCACGTATCAAAGCGGTCGATTGATTCTGGCGCGACCGCGCGATGCCGGCCTCAACACGCATCTGCGCGCGTTCGCCAGTCCCATGGGCCTCGCGCGTCGCGGTTCGCGCATTGCCTTGGGCACCTTGCGTCATGTCTGCGAGTTTCAGCACCACGCCGGCGTGGCCGCGGCCGAGGCCGGCGATGTCCCGCTCGATGCCTGTTTCATGCCCACCGGCACGCAGGTCACCGGCGACATTCGCGTGCACGACATGGCCTTCGCGGGCGATGAGCTGTGGGTGGTCAACACGCGCTTCTCGTGCCTGGCGACGCTCGATGGGCAGCACAGTTTCGTACCGCGCTGGCGGCCGCGTTTTGTCACCGCGCTGGCGGCGGAAGATCGCTGTCACCTCAATGGCCTCGCCATCGTCGACGACAAGCCGCGCTACGTCACCGCGCTCGGCGAGAGCGACGTCAAGCAAGGCTGGCGCGAACAGAAGGGCGTGGGCGGCGTGCTGATTGAGATCGATACGCACGAATGCATCGCGCGCGGCCTGTGCATGCCGCATTCACCGCGTTGGCATCAGGGCAAACTCTGGGTGCTGGAATCCGGCCGCGGCACGCTGAGCACGGTCGATCTGGCCAGTGGTCGCGTCGACACCGTGGCGACGCTGCCGGGGTTCACGCGCGGCCTGTGTTTCGTGGGGCCTTACGCTTTCGTGGGTTTGTCGCAGGTGCGCGAATCGCTGTTCGCCGGCGTGCCCATTGCCGATCGCGAGCACGATCGCCATTGCGGCGTGTGGGCCGTCGATACGCGCGATGGCCGCGTGATGGGTTTTCTGCGTTTCGAGGGCGACGTGCGCGAGATCTACGACGTGCAGTTCCTCGAAGGCCTGCGCAATCCCGATGTGGTCGAGCCGGGCGATCCCCGCACCGAGCACGCCTTTCTGTTGCCGACCGATGCCGAGGAGCACCTACGCGAATGAGTCCCACCGCCAAACCCGTGTCACGCTGCTTCTGGTGCGGCGACGATCCCTTGTACGTGCGCTATCACGACGAGGAATGGGGCAAGCCCCAGCACGACGATCGCCATCTGTTCGAGATGCTCATCCTCGAAGGCGCGCAGGCGGGCTTGAGTTGGATCACGGTGCTACGCAAGCGCGAGGCTTATCGCGAAGCCTTCGACAATTTCGAAGTCGAGCGCGTGGCGCGCTACACGCCAGCGCGCGTGGAGAAGCTGCTCAAGAACGAAGGCATCGTGCGTAATCGCCTGAAGATCGAATCGGCGATCCGCAATGCCAAGGCCACCTTGAAACTGCGCGACGAGTTTGGTTCGCTCGATCAGTACCTGTGGCAATTCGTGGGCGGCAAGCCCGTGATCAATCGCTTCAAAGGCCGCGGCGACGTGCCAGCCAAGACGGAGCAATCCGATGCCATGAGCAAGGCCCTGGCCAAGCGCGGATTCAACTTCGTCGGTTCGACCATCTGCTACGCCTTCATGCAGGCCACGGGCATGGTCAACGATCACATTCAGGGTTGTTTTCTATATCCGGGCGCGGGCAAGCGCTGAACGCGCCGCCGGTCGGCCGCTTGCGCGCGCAAGCGCGCCGCGAGTGGACAGGGCGCCGGTCGTATCGCACAGTGCGCGCAGTTTTCCGTTCGAGGTGAACATGCGCGTTCTGTCCATCTGCTTCGTGGCCGTGCTTGGCCTGATCGTGTCCGGCGCCGCGATGGCGCAGGCGCTGCCCGTGTTGACCATGACCAAGCTCTCGCGCTATCAGCCCGAGAATGTCTTGGCCGATCGGCTCGGCGAGCATTCCTCGGAGGCGAGCGCGACGTATTTCTCGTCGATCATCGAGGCCGCCACGGGCGTGCTTGAGCATTCGCCGCGTGGCCCGCGCGGAGTGAGCGCCGCCATCGTGGTCGCGATCAAGCCGGGTCGCCAGGCGCGGTTCTGGATCGAGCAAGGCGAAGACCTGATCGATCCCAAGCTCGTGCAGGCCATGATCGACGCGATGAGCAAGATTCAACCGATCGAAGTACAGAAAGGCCCGATCGCCTTGGCCCTGCATGTCGACATCTGGGGCGGCGGTCGCGCGCCCGATGCCGCGGGCTTGCCGCTGGTGATTCCGAAGGCTTGGGCCGCGACGCAAAACGATCCGCGCGCGCGCGGGCCGCTGCCCGATGGCCCCTTGGCCGTGTTGTGGCCGGATGACGCGAAGAAGTAATTCGTTCGTGGCGGTGTAGGCGAGGGGAGATTTCCGATCACCCTCGACCGGTTTGCGAGGCGCGATCGACAAGTCGATTCGGCGAGTGCCGAGCGCTCGATCGAGCGCTCGGCTTCTTCGTAACATCTCACTTGGACAGCGCGATCCACACTCGAAGCGTGGACCGCGCCGTTGATCTAGCGCCTCGCGCCCCTCAATCGCGCTCGGTGAACTGCACGCGATTGACCTGACGACCGAGGAAGTACGCGAACGCCGCCTGCAGATCCGCCGACGACACATCCGCCGTCGGCTTGCCCGGGCCTTGCGGCGGCGCGATCTCGGGCAGACCCTTGGCCTTGAGCTGCTCGTTGAGCTTGGGCAGCGACTTGCTCGCCAGGGCCTGGAACTGCGCCTCGATGTCGGCGAGTTCGCGCTCGAGCACTTCGGTGCGCTCGATCTGATACTGCGCCGGACGGCCTTCGTACGACATGATCGCGCCGTACAAGGTGTCGGTATGCTCGCGCAGGCGCTCTTCGCCGGTGATCGCGCCGCCTTCCTTGGTCGCGACGATGAGCTTGCGCACCACGTCGGCGTCGGCGGCGAAGGTCGCGAGGTCGCGGCGCAGCTTGTCGTTGGCCGGCAATTGCGCGCCGATCTGATCGGCCATGGCGCGGGCATAGTTGATGCGATCGGCCAGCGCGCTCATGCGACCAAAGATCGCGTGCACGCGCATCGCGGCATCGAACTGCACCTTGCGATCGTCGACGGTGTACGTGGCGCGACGGTCGAGGCCGATGACGAGCTTCGACTCCAGCACTTGCTTGCCCTTGGTCAGGCGCACCGTGTACGTGCCCGGCAACACGCGCGGCCCTTGCGTCGAGTTGAACGCGATCTGTGCCGCCTTCGGCACGCGCGGCGGGGCCACGCGCATGTTCCAGCTGACGCGATTAATGCCGCGACGCTTGGACGCCGGCAAGGTGTCGATCACCTTGCCTTCGGCGTCGAGAATTTCCAAACGAATCGGCCCGAACAGATGACGCGTGCGCTGGTAGTAAGTGATCACCGCGCCGGTCGGCGGATTGGCGCCGACGAAGGTGGCGTCACCCTCGACCCAACCGCCATTGCCCGGCATGCGCTGCTGCACGGCGCGCGCCTTCAGGAACACGGCTTCCTCGTTCATCGTCTGCGCCGATAGTTCGCGCAGCGGCGTGATGTCGTCGATGATCCAGATGCCGCGACCGTGGGTGGCGAGCACCACGTCGTTCTCGCGCGGCTGGATCACGATGTCGCGTACGGCGACCGACGGGAAGTCATTGCCCTTGAACGCCGCCCACTGCGCCCCACCGTCGATCGAGGCCCACAGGCCGAATTCGGTGCCGACGAAGAGCAGGCGCGGGTTCTCGCTGTCTTCCTTCACCACGTGCGCGTAACCGCGCAGGCCTTGCTCGGGGCCGGCGATGCGCGTCCAGCTCTGGCCGTAGTCCGAGGTCTTGTAGACATAAGGTGCCATGTCGCCGAAGGTGTGGCGATCAAAGGTCGCGTAAGCCGTGGCCGCGTCGTGTCGGCTGGCTTCGACCCACGAAACCCACGACGCCTTGGGCAGACCCTTCACATTGCCCACGACATTGCGCCAAGTCTTGCCGCCATCGCGCGTGATCTGCAGGTTGCCGTCATCGGTGCCGACCCAGATCGTCTGACCGTCCTTCGGCGATTCGGAGATCGAGTAGATCGTGGTGTGCATCTCCGCCGACGAGTTGTCGACCGTGATGCCGCCGGATTCTTCTTGACGCTGCTTCTGCGGATCATTGGTCGTCAGGTCGGGCGAGATGCGATCCCAAGTCTGGCCTTGATCACGCGAGCGGAACAGGAACTGCGAACCGATGTAGATCGTGCCTTTCTCGTTCGGGCTCACGTGAATCGGCGCGTTCCAGTTGAAGCGCAGCTTCTCGCGGAAACCCGCCTTGGGCTGAATATCGCGCGTGGCGAGGCTGCGACGATCGATGCGACCGATGTAGCCACCTTGCGATTCGGCGTAGACCAAGTTGGGATCGCTGGGATCGGCGAACACCCAGAAGCCATCGCCGCCGTAGAGATTTTCCCAGCGACTGTTCGAGATGCCCCCCGGATACGCCGAGTCGCCCACCCACGAACTGTTGTCCTGCAAGCCGCCGTAGACCTGGTAGGGATCCTGATCATCGGTGCTGACGTGATAGAACTGCGAGATCGGCAGGTTGTTGCCCTTCCACCAGCGATTGCCGCCGTCGTGGGAGATGAACAAGCCGCCATCATCGCCGCCGATGATGTGCTTGGGATTGCGCGGATCGATCCACAGGTCATGCCAGTCGCCGTGCGAACCACCGCCCGCGCCCTGGAAACTGCGGCCCGCGTCTTCCGACACGATCAGCCCCAGATTCATCTTGAACAGACGATCGGCATTGGTCGGGTCGACCACGATGTTGGCGAAGTAGAACGGACGCCAGACCATCATCTGACTCTTGTCGCGCGCCTCGAAGGTCTTGCCGCCGTCATCGGACACGTAGAGCGCCGAATCGGCCGACTCGATGAACAGATAAACGCGCTTGGAATCGCTGGGCGCGATCTCGATCTCGCTGCGGCCCCAGGGCTTGGGCGGCAGGCCCTTGGTATTTTCCGCGGTGACTTCTTGCCAAGTCGTGCCGCCATCGCTCGAACGGAACACGCCGCTGGCGCTGGTGGCGTCGGGACCATTGCCGCCGGAGCGGAAGGTCCAGCCCTGGCGACGGAAATCCCACAGACCCGCCCACAACACATCGGGATTCTTCGCGTCGCGCGTGAGGCCCGAGCAACCGGTCGACGGGCTCTTGCTCTTCAACACCAGCGACCACGTCTTGCCGCCGTCGGTGGTGCGATACAGGCCGCGATCGGTCGAGTCGCTCCACAACTTGCCCGGCACGCAGACGAGCACGTTGTCGCTGTTGCGCGGATCGACCAGGATGCGGTTGATGCGCTCCGATTCCGGCAGACCCATGTGGGTGAAACTCTCGCCGCCATCGGTCGATTTGTAGATGCCATTGCCCACGGACACGGAATTGCGCGTCCACGATTCACCGGTGCCGACCCAGACGATCGAAGGATCGCGTTGATCGATGGTGATCGCGCCAATCGACTGCACGGGCTGCTGATCGAACACCGGCTTGAACGTGGTCGCGCCATCGATCGATTTCCACACGCCGCCGCTGGCGGCGCCGACGAAGACCGTGGTCTTGCCGTCGTCACTGGCGCGCGCGTCGATGGCGGAAATGCGGCCGCTCATCGTGGCCGAGCCGATGTTGCGCGCGCCTAGACCCGACAGCGCGCCGGAATCGAAGCGCGCCGTCACAGGCGCGTTCCGAGGTTGCGCGGTGACGCCGTGCGACGCCAACAACAGCGCGACGATGCTGGCACTGAGCGAAAGGGAATGCTTCATGATCTTCGCTCCTCAGTGCGCCGCGACCGGCGCGGGGAAATGGAATTGCGCTTCATCGAGATCGGTATTGACCTCGACGCGTTCAATCGTGATCTTCTGCCCCTTGGGGCCACCCTTCGGACCGCTTTCGATCGAGAAGGGCAGGTACACGCCATTGACCAACTCGTAATTGCCCAGATCGGTTTCCTGCTCCACTTCGGCGCCGCGCACCTTGCTGCGCGTGAGCACGCGAATCTCGAGGAAGTAATCCGGATCGAGGAACCAGAACTGCGTGTCGCCATCCTTCAACGTCAGCTTGAGCTTGTGCGCCAGGGTGCCGTCGACGTCCTCGGTGCCGAGGTATTCGAGGCGATGGCCCTTGGCTTTCCAATCGATCAGCGGGCCGTCGATGTCGGCGGAGCGGGCGAGATCGCGCGCCTGATCGGCGGAGAGCTTCTCGGGATCCTTGCGGCCCTGGAACGGCGAGATCTGCCACGCATCCTTGCCGTCATAGGCCGTGATCGCGGTCAGGCCCTGCAGCGAGGCATCGGTGCGCACCATGCCGTCGCGACGCGTCATGCCGAGGAACGTCATCTCCAGCTTGAAGTCGCCGAAGGAAATCTGCATGCGCCCCTCCTGGCGCAGGGAATTGATCGCGCGAATCTTGTCGATGCCACCGCGGGCCTCGATGTTCTTCGCGACGAGTTCTTCCGCGGTGATCGCTTGCGCGCTGCCGACGAGCAATAGCAGCGCGAGCGCCGCCAGTACGCCAAGACGCTTTGTCATGTGCCTCTCCCGTGAACCGGCGATGGCGAGCATCGGCCGGGTGATGCGCCCAGGACCAGGACTACGGTCCAATCCACTTATCCGCCGCGCGGCGGAGTCGACCCGCACTGTACTCGCCCGCGCCGTCGGACGGGCAAGCGCCGGAAGTCATGGCCGGGGAGGGCCCTGGCGCGCGGGCAATGTCGTTCGTCGACTGGGCCGCATTGGTCTTGCGAAGCCCGTGCGCGCTGCCCTAATTCGCCCGCAATCGCAGCGCATTGCCCACGACCGACAGCGAGCTCAGACTCATCGCCAGCGCCGCGATCATGGGACTGAGCAGCAGCCCGAACACGGGATAGAGCACGCCCGCCGCCACGGGAATGCCGAGCGCGTTGTACAGAAACGCGAACGCCAGGTTCTGGCGCATGTTGCGCACGGTCGCGCGCGAGGTCTCGATGGCCCGCGCGATCGCGCGCAGATCGCCTTTGACCAAGGTGACTTGCGCGCTGGCGATGGCGACATCCGTGCCCGCGCCCATGGCGATGCCGATGTCGGCGGCGGCCAGCGCCGGCGCGTCATTGATGCCATCGCCCGCCATGGCCACGCGACGACCTTGCGCGCGCAAGCGTTCAACGAGTGTGAGCTTGTCGCCCGGACCGACGCCGCCATGCACTTCGTCGATGCCGAGTTCGCGCGCGATGGCTTGCGCGGTGACGACGTTGTCGCCGGATGCCATGACGATCAGCACGCCCGCATCGCGCAACAGCTTCAACGCGTCCGGCGTCGTCGCTTTCACGCGATCGGCGACGGCGATGATTCCCGCCAGCGCGTCATCGATGGCGATGTAGAGCACGGTGGCGCCTTGTGCGCGCAGGTTCTCGGCTTGGCGATCGAGCGCTTCGGAAGTCGCGATGGAAGTGCCAAGCATGGCGCGCGTGCCCAGGCGCAGCGTGTGTCCTTCGACTTCTCCACTGACACCGCCGCCGGTGATTGATTCGAAGTGAGAGGTTGGGGAAAGCGTGAGACCACGCTGGCGCGCTTCGGCGACGATGGCCGCCGCTAGCGGGTGTTCACTCGCTTGCTCCAAACTCGCGGCCAGACGCAACACGCGATCGGGCTCGAAACCGGGATTGACCACGAGTTCGCGCAACGTGGGGCGGCCTTCGGTCAAAGTACCGGTCTTGTCGACGATCAAGGTATCGATGCGCCGTAGATGCTCGATCGCCGCGGCATCGCGAAACAGCACGCCCTGGCGCGCGCCCAAGCCGGTGGCCACCATGATCGACATCGGCGTTGCCAGACCCAGTGCGCACGGACACGCGATGATCAGCACTGACACCGCATTGATCACCGCGAACGTCCACGAGGGCTCGGGCCCGAACAAGCCCCAAGCGAAGAACGTAACCACCGCGATCGCCATCACCGTCAACACGAACACTGACGCAATGCGATCGGCCATGCGCTGCATCGGCGCGCGCGAGCGCTGCGCTTGCGCGACCATCCGCACGATTTGCGCGAGCACTGTGTCCGCGCCAACTTGTTCGGCGCGCACAAGCAAGCTGCCCGTGCCATTGATCGTCGCGCCGATCACGCGCTCGTCCGCTTGCTTGGCGATCGGCATCGCTTCGCCCGTGAGCATCGACTCATCGACCGAGGAATGACCCTCGACCACCACGCCATCGACGGGCACTTTCTCGCCCGGACGTACGCGCAACACCTGGCCGGGCACGATCGACTCGATCGGCACGTCTTCCTCGCGACCGTCGGCATGCACGCGCCGCGCCGTCTTCGGCGCCAGACCGAGCAATGCCTTGATCGCGGCCGAAGTCTTCGACCGCGCGCGCAGCTCCAGCATCTGACCCAACAACGTCAGCGAAATGATCACCGCCGCTGCTTCGAAGTACACGCCGATGCGGCCATGCTCGCGGAATGACGCGGGGAACCAGCCCGGCGCCAACGTCGCCACCACGCTATAGCCGAATGCGGCCAGCACGCCTGTGCCGATCAGGGTCCACATGTTCGGGCTGCGATGACGGAACGATGCGATCAGTCGCGTGAAGAACGGCCAGCCGGCCCACAGCACCACGGGCGTGCTCGCGATGAATTCCAGCCACGTCCGCGTTTCGGCGGAGAGCGGTGTCCATTGGTGGCCCCAACTCGCCATCGTCAAGACGAAGAGCGACAAGGGCAAGGTCCACCAGAAACGACGCGAGAAATCGCGCTCCTCGCTATCGTCTTCCGCCTCCAGGCTTGGCATCTCCGGCTCGAGCGCCATGCCACACAAGGGGCAAGTGCCCGGGCCGTGCTGGCGCACCTCGGGATGCATGGGGCAGGTGTAGATCGCGTTCGTGTCCGTGGTCGCTGGCTTGTCGCTGGGCTTCAGGAATTCTTGAGGCTCCGCGATAAAGCGCTCGCGACAGCGATTCGAGCAGAAGTGGAACGACTCGCCCGCGTGTTCCGCATGGTGCGACGTCTTCGCGGGATCGACCGTCATTCCACACACGGGGTCGATGGCCGAGGCGGATGAATGTTCCTTCGGGGCTTGATGCGAAGCGCAGCAGTCGCCGGCCGCTGCCGACGTTTGAACGGCCTGCGAATGCTTGGAAGGCGTGACGGCCGAATGAGACGAGCCGCAGCAGCTTCCCAAGTTTGCGGAGGCATGGTCAGCGTGAGTGAGCTCAGTGCTGGGAACGGAAGCGTGATGCGAAGCGCAGCAACTTTCCGCGGACTTCACCGATGCCTGCGAGTCGTCGCAACAGCCACCCGCCATCGTCGTCGGAAGCGTCTTGCCGCGTGCTTGCGCGATCGGAGCGGTTGGCGTCTTGCCGCCGCAACACGCCTGATCCTTGGGAGCATGATGATCGTGCGTCATGACCGCGAACCTCCCGCCAAGGCCTCGAGAATCGGGCAATCCGCCAACGCGCCATGACCCGGACACGCCGCGATCAACTGCTTCAACGCGCCACGCATACGCTCGAGTTCCACGATGCGCGCCTCGACATCCGCGAGCTTCTCCATCGCCGTCTCACGCATGCCCGCCATGTCCTCGCCCTGACGACTCGACAACTGCAGCAAGGTCTGAATCTCACCCAGCGTGAACCCCAGCGCCTTCGCCCGCGTCACGAAGCTCAAGCGCTTGACGTCGATCTCGCCATACTCGCGATAACCACTCGCCCGCCGCGAAGGCGCCGGCAACAAGCCGAAGCGCTCGTAGTAGCGCACTGTCTCGATATTCACCGCCGCCCGCCGCGCCAACTCACCAATCTTCATGGGCATGCTCCATGCCGGAATGGTGATAGCGTAAACCCTGGAGTGGGGTCGAGGGTCAAGGGGTCATGAGCTACGCGGATTTCATCCAGAAGATCGAGGCCGAGTGGGATCCCGACGACGGATTCTTCTGGAAAGCGCGCAAGGGTCAATTCGACCAGCACGCGTTCACGCGAACGCTGGAAAAGCTTCGGTCCTTGACGATAGACGACGATGCAGAACTACCGCGTCGGCTCGTCTCCGTGCTTTGGTATATACCCTTATTCATGAGCTGGCAGATTGAACGGGTGCGTGAGGTGGGCGGTGACGAAAACGCCTACAGCCTTGCGACTACTGCGACAACCAATGAGATTGAGAGGCTGCTTGGTGTTCCGAAGATGGCGATGCGGTTGGACTCTCGCCGCAGACCAAATTCTCCTGACGCGGGGCGATGGAAGGATGGACGGCAAGTCGGCACGGGCGGTCAGACCTGTGTTCAGATCGTGGTCCGCGATGGAACAACCCAATTTATCACCGCCTTCCCAAAATGAAACTCTGCCCCTTCTGTCAGCAGGATGCCGTTTGGCGCGTACGCCTCAAGACGGCACCTGAGCTTCGATTTTTGATGTGCTTCGAGTGCGATTCCGTTTGGCTCGAAGACCAGCCTGTTTTCGATCGAGCGGGAACTACGTTTGACAAACACATGCTGGCCCTTGGCCGCGTGCCCGATTGGAGGGACATCGAGAAGGTAAGAATGCTTGAGTAAGCCACGCGCGCCCGCTCCGTCCGGTCATTGCGCTACACAGTTGCTGCATGGGCAGTAGCTGCCGACGCGAAGTTCGCACAGGCAACGTTCGGCAAGATGTTCAGGTGGAAGGACCCTTCGCAGGCAAGAGCGTTCAGGACGTTGCAGCCTCACTGTGCTCTGGCGCGAAGTCCGCCGACAGCGCGCACATCGCGTCATCCAATCGTGGCCACTGGAATCGACTCTCGTGCAGCCGCCGAACGCACAACCACACCCTGTGCGCATCAACGCACAGCACCCTGATCCGTGTGCCGGCGCGATTGCTGAGCACGAACGCGCCGCCTTCGGTCGGCGCGCGGTCCAGCACCTCGCCAATGAGCACCAGCAGCCGATCGATGCCGCAACGCAGATTGATCGGCACCACCGCCAGCCACCAACCCTTCGGATTCAGCATGCGCTGACCTCACGCACCAGCGTGCCGAGCCAGCGCGCATCAACCGCGGACGTCGCCCGCAGCACCACGCCGTGGGGCGACGCCAACCCGATCGTCGCACTCGGCGACAGCGATCGCTCGCCCGGCTTCGCGCGCACGCGAATCAGCACCAAGGCTTGGCGCCGCGGCCTCGACACTTGCCGCGCGGGCGCATTGCGCAGTGGGCGGCGCCATTGGTCGTTGCCCGAGACCAGTCGGCGCTACGGTCGCGTATTCGCGAGCCTGCGCAGGCCAGGCCACGCTTCGGCTATGCCCGCATCTGGATCCTTCTGCGGCGCGAGAGGTGGCGGGTCAATCGGAAACGGATTCTGCGCCTGTATCTGCTGGAAGGTCTGCAGCTGCGCAACCAGGTGCGTCGTCGTAAGCAGCTTGGCCTTCACCGCGGCCCGGTATCGAAAGCCACAGCCCGCCATCTGCATTGGAGCATGGATTTCGTGCATGAACAGCAGTCGGGCGGGAGGTCGTTTCAGGTGCTCACCCTGATCGCTCAATGGCGTCGCGAGAGTGTGTTGCTAGAGGCCGACCTCGCACTGAGCGGGCGACGCGTTGTCGATGCGCTCGAACGATGGGCGCAATGTCACCAACTGTCGAAGGCGATCACCATTGATCGCGGCACGGAGCTCACGTCGAAGGTCCTCGACGAATGGGCCTATCGCCGCGGCGTGTAGCTCGATTTCATCCGCCATGGAAAGCCAGCGGGAAACGCGTCTATCGAGTACCTCAACGGCCACCTTCGAGACGTGTGCCTCAACATCCACGAGTTCAATTCGATCGACCACGTGCGCCACGAATTCGAAACTTGGCGCACCGACTACACTCACGTCCGATTGACTGGACCAATCATGGTCGGCCGAGTGATCATTCAACTCCACAAGTGCATGACTACTTGCCCAATGAAACAGGCGGTACAATAAAAAAGGTGATGTAAGAGCACCTGGGCTGGGAGAACTTTGGTATGCCGATTGGTGGTGAAGTAGCGCACATCAAGAGATCGCTATGGGGTGATAGTGCGTGTTGCCTCGGCACGCAACTTTTCGATTTGGTTGAGGCGGTTGAGAGTCTTCGACCGGGTCTTCAGTGGTACGTGGCGGACCTTCAACCTACTGGTAGTCTTCCGCGCGCGGCCCAAGGACGTGAACCGATCCTTGTTGGAAGCGCAGTTGATCTATTGATAGGTACAAAGGAGATTGATCAGTTCGGTAGCGGAGTTTTTGTCGCTGTTGCGTCCTCGGAATCATTTCTGCGCTTCAGAGAGGGAATGCTTTGGACGGATGATGATGATGATGCGGATATCGGCAATGCGACTATCGAGATAAGGGCGTTCGATTGCAGCTATTGGATTTTGGCAACAGCAGAGATTGGAATGGTGTCAATGATTTGCGACCAGATTGAACGCAAGCGAGAAAGCTGAAGGAAATCTTGGAGTAGCGAAAGATTGGCAGTTTGATAGAAATGCTGAGGACTTAATGTAAGAGCTGAGTAATTCCCCGATATCTGACCTCGGGTGATGGGATTGCGCCGCGAGGCTATTTGCGGCGCCTGTTTTGGTCTCCGATGACTCGGGGCAGATTGCCGAAAGTGTTAGCCACTTGCGGCAAGGATCGCTTGCATTTGGTAGCGTTGTTGGTGGTAGACATCTGGGCGCGCCGACTATCGGGCGTTTAAGGACTTCCTTCGCGCATTCGGGTATCTCGTGGAGGGCTTCTGATGGGCACTTACAACACCGTTGCAGAGATCCCGGCGAACTGTCCACAGTGTCACGCCAAGGTGTCGGTCGGAGTTCAGTTCAAGTTCGGAGAGACTTGGCAGTATCGCTACATCATTGGCGATGCCCTGCGTTGGGGTCGCAACGATGTAGGGACAACTGGTCTAGTGCGCGTTGTTGCGGACGGAGCAGCCGACGAACCGTGCCCAGTTTGTGGCTACGATGGTGACTGGGACTTTTACGTCTTCATTGAGCGTGATCGCATCGTCGGAGTTGGTGACGCCGACGGCACGTACGATTTCGTGCGCTCTGGGAGTACGTGTCTGGATATCGGGGACGCCCAAAACGGTTCCGACTGATGGCTCGGTAGTCGGTGGTGTGGCACCAACCATTGGTGCGACAGGCTAGGGCAGTTCAGCTATCGGGAGGGGCGAACTCTCCGCTCAATACTTGGCTCAAGCTTGAGTATCGCTCGGCACCGCCAACAAGAACTCCATGGGCACCTTGTCGGTAAGCCACACACCATTGTCCGAACGATAGAAGACGAAGCCCGCGGCGTGCATGTTCCCTGCATCGACCGTCAGCACCACGACCTTGCCATGACGTTGCCCAACGCGCGTCGCGGTGTCGAGATCGCTTGATAGATGCACGTGTTGTCGCGCTTGAGCTTTCAAGCCTTCGCGCAGAATGGCATTGAGAAAGCGCGTGGCGGTGCCGTGATAGAGCTTGGCTGGGGGTTCTTGCGGCGTCAGGCCGAGTTCCACCGAGACCGAATGGCCCTGCGCGGCGCGAATGCGTCGGCCATCGTCCGAGAAGGAAAACCGCTTTTTGTCGCTGGTGTCTACGACTTGCTGCAACTCTTGCCGCGAGATCTCGTGTCCCGCGGCTTTTGCTTTCGTCAGCAGTTCATCGACATCGACCCAGCCTTGGTCTCCGAGCGTGATGCCGATCTCGTCGGGGCGATGGCGCAGGACGTAGCTGAGGAACTTGCTCAGCTTGACGAGATGATCGGACATGCTTCTCGCGCTTCGATGGACTTTAGAAGTCCATGAAGTAGCCACCATTGACGGGAATGTTGGCGCCGGTGATGAAGCCCGCGTCCTCGGCGGTGAGGAAGTCCACCACGCGCGCGATTTCGCTGGGTTCGCCCAGGCGCCCGACGGGGACTTTGGCGATGATGTCGTTGCGCACGGCTTCGGGGATTTGCATCACGAGCGCGGTGCGGCAGTAGCCGGGCGAGACGCTGTTGACGGTGACGCCCTTGCGCGCGACTTCGCGGGCCAGGGCCATGGTGAAGCCGTGCATGCCGGCCTTGGCGGCGGAGTAGTTGGTCTGTCCGAACTGACCGGTCTGGCCGTTGACCGAGGAGATGTTGACGATGCGGCCGAAGCCGCGTTCGCACATGCTGTCGACGGCGTTGCGGCACATGTTGAACACGCCGTTCAAATTGATATCGATGACGTCGTGCCATTGCGGCTCGGTCATTTTGCGCAGCGTGCCGTCGCGGGTGATGCCGGCGCCATTGACCAGGATGTCGACGGGGCCGTCGGTCTTGGCGATCTGCGCGAACAGTTCGGCGCAGGCGCTGAAGTCGGCGACGTTGATCGGCGCGAAACGAATCTGCCCTTGGAATTCGGCGACCTCGGCGTTGAACGCGGCGATGCGTTCTTCGCGACTAGCCAGGTCGGCGGCGATGACTTTGCGTCCGGAACGCGCGAGATACTTGCAGATCTCGGTGCCCAGTCCCCCCATGCCGCCGGTGACGACGGCCACGCGCTGAGTCATGCGGTACTACTCCTTGCAGTGCAATGAAAGGGCAGCGCCGCTTATGCTGCGCCGCAGCAGGTCGGGATGGTATTTAGGCGGTCTTGGGCTGTCAAACGCGCGCGGCGCGGGGCCGGTCGCCTACTTCTTCTCGGGCGGCTTGGTCGCGGCCGGCTTCTCGGGCGTGGGCCGCACGGTGCTGGAGGCGGCCGAGAGGAAGCGGTTCTGCATCGACTTCCAGATATCGAGATTGCGTTCGGTCAGGTCGTTCAACATGCTCCACGGCGTCTGGCCGATGAGGCTGTTCAACTGACTGCGGAACTGCTGACTCTGATCGAGGAAGGACTGCAGCGACTTTTCCAGATAGCTGCCCATGAAGCCCTGCAGCGAGTCGCCGTAGAAGCGGATGATCTGCGACAACAGGGTGGTCGAGAACATCGGATGACCGCGCTCTTCGTGCTCGGCGATGATCTGCAGCAGGACAGAGCGGGTGATGTCGTCGCCGCTCTTGGCGTCGCGCACCTCGAAGACTTCGCCGTCGATCACGAGTTGGCGCACGTCTTCGATCGTGATGTAGCTCGAAATCTCGGTGTCGTAAAGACGCCGATTCGGATACTTCTTGATGACACGGAGCTTGGCCATAACGAGAAATTATCACGAAGCTTGTGCGCTGCAAAAGCTTCGTGATCGGCCCTGGTGGTGCATCGCCGCAAGTTCATGCGGCGACTTGCGCTGTCACCGGTGTCGAGGGCTCACCAACCCATGTAGTGACCACCGTTGATGGCGAGGTTGGCGCCGGTGATCCAGGCCGCCTCGGGCGAGGCGAAGAAGTTCACCGCGTAAGCGATTTCATCGGGGTCGCCCAGACGCCCGGAAGGAATCTGCGCGACGATTTTGGCGCGCACGTCCTCGGGCACGGCCATCACCATGTCGGTGGCGACGTAGCCGGGCGACACCGTGTTGACGGTGATGCCGAACTTCGCGTTTTCCTGCGCCAGCGAAATGGTGAAGCCATGCATGCCGGCCTTGGCGGCGGCGTAGTTGGCCTGACCGTACTGACCCTTCTGGCCGTTGATCGACGAGATCTGAATGATGCGGCCCCATTTGCGCTCGCGCATGCTCTCGATCACCGGGCGGGTGACGTTGAAGCACGAGTTGAGGTTGGTGTTGATCACCTCGAGCCACTGCGCCGCGCTCATGCGATGAAACGTGGTGTCGCGGGTGATGCCGGCGTTGTTGATCAAGATCTCGACCGGTCCCACGCGCTCGGTGATGGTGCGCGCCATGGCGTCGCACGCGGCCGGGTCGGCGACGTCGCCGGGCACGATGGTGCAATCGACGCCTTCGCTCTTGAGTTGCGCTTGCCAAGCCTTGGCGCGCGCTTCGTCGCGATAGTTGGTCACCACGCGATGACCATTGCGGGCGAGCCGCTTGACGATGGCCGTGCCGATGCCGCCCGTGCCGCCGGTAACCAATGCTACGCGTGAAGTCATGCCAAGCCTCCCTCGATGGAAATAGCGATCCTGCGCGCGCCGCGCGCGCGAGCCCCGATTGTACGCACGCTACTTTGACGACAAGCAAGCTGCACTGCCGCGCGAATTCTACGGCGCGGCGGGCGCGTGCTCGTCGATCGACAGGCTATGCGCGCGCGGCACGCGCGCGAGGTCGAATTGCAGCGCGGCCAGGGCCAGGGCGGCCTCGGGGCTGCGCAGGCCTTCGTGCGCGTTGGTGTCGAGGCCGAGGAACTTCAAGGCCGCGACCAAGGCGGGCAGGGGATCGTCGGGATCGACCGGTCGACTGGCCGCTTGCTTGGACAGCTTCACGCCCTGGGCATCGACCGCCAGCGGCAGATGGGCGTAGCGGGGATGCGGCAGCGACAGCAGTTGCTGCAAGTAGAGTTGCCGCGGCGTGGAGTCGAGCAGGTCGGCGCCGCGCACGATCTCGGTGATGCCCTGAGCCGCGTCATCGACCACGACCGCGAGTTGATACGCGGTCAGGCCATCGGCGCGACGCACGACGAAATCGCCGACTTCGCCGTACAGATCCTGCCGTTGCGGACCCTGCACGGCATCCTCGAAGGTGATGACCCCGCGCGGCGCGCGCACGCGCAGGGCCTGGGCGCGGTCGGGCGCGGGCACGCAGGCTTCGCGATGCAGGCCGCCGCTGGCGGCGAGCTCGGTGCGCGTGCAGGTGCAGGGGAACAGCGCGCCTTGATCGCGCAAGGTCTCTAGCGCGCGCGCGTAGAGATCGGCGCGCTGGCTTTGGTATTCGATCGGTTCGTCCGAGCTCATGCCGAAGCGCGCGAGGGTTTCGATGATGCGCGTGGCGGACCCGGGAACCTCGCGGGGCGGATCGAGGTCCTCGATGCGGATCAGCCAGACGCCGCCTTCGATGCGCGCGCGCAACCAGCTGCCCACGGCCGCGACCAGGGAGCCGAAATGCAGGTCGCCCGTGGGCGAGGGCGCGAATCGGCCCCGGTAGGTGAAGCGCGGCCGACCGGAATTTGTCGAGGACACGTGATGGCTTTCCGTCTACCCTTGATCGCCCGCTCGCTGGCCCCAGATGCCGGGCATGCGCCTTTAACCATCGACGCATGAGGAGATCGCTACATGCTACGCATATTATTGTTCCTGGGCACCAATCTGGCGGTGATCGCACTGCTGTCGGCGGTGATGTTCATCCTGCAAAGCGTGTTCGGCATCCGCCTGGGCAACAACCAGTATCTGCTGGTGTGGGCGGCGATCATGGGTTTCGGCGGCGCCTTCATCTCGCTGGCCTTGTCCAAGATGATCGCGAAGTGGAGCACCGGCGCGCAGGTGATCACGCAGCCGCGTGACGCGACCGAGCAATGGCTGCTGCAAACGGTCGAGCGCCAGGCGCGCGAGGCCGGCATCGGCATGCCCGAGGTGGCGATCTTCGACGCGCCCGAAATGAACGCCTTCGCCACCGGCGCGCGTCGCGACGCGGCCCTGGTCGCGGTGAGCACGGGCCTGCTGCGCGGCATGAGCCGACGCGAGATCGAGGCCGTGCTCGGTCACGAGATCAGCCACGTCGCCAACGGCGACATGGTGACCATGACCCTGGTGCAGGGCGTGCTCAACACCTTCGTGTTCTTCCTGGCGCGCGTGATCGGTTCGGTGATCGATAGCGCGATCAGCGGCAATCGCGACGATGGCCGCCGCGGCATCGCGTACTTTCTGATCGTGATGGTGGCGGAACTGCTCCTGGGCCTGTTGGCCTCGATCATCGCGGCCTGGTTCTCGCGCTATCGCGAGTTCCGCGCCGACGCCGGTGGCGCGCGACTGGAAGGTCGCGAGGCCATGATCTCGGCTCTTCAGCGGCTCAAGGGCAATCAGGAAAGCAGCCTGCCGAACCAGATTCAGGCGTTTGGCATCTCGGGCAAGGTCGGTCAGTTGTTCGCCAGCCACCCGCCGCTGGACGAGCGCATCGCCGCGCTGCAGAACGCGCGCTGATCACGTCGCGCTGAATTGAGGCGAAAAAAAACGGTGCCGCCCTTTGGGGCGGCGCCGTTCGCTTTTGCAATCAAGCAAATTCGTAGGACATCACCTTCTCGGCTTCCTGCAGGAAATTACCCTGCACGAAGTTCACGCCGAAGGTGAACAAAATCGACATGCTGGCCGCGTCCTCGACGAACTCGGCGATCGTGAGCTTGCCGTGCGAGTGCGCCTGGTCGCACAGTTCCTTCACGCGCTGCTGGTTTTCCTTGTTCTTCGGCAGCTCCGGCATGAAGGTGCGATCGATCTTCAGATACTGACAATCGATGTGCTTGAGCAGCTGGAACGAGTTCAAGCCGCTGCCGAACTGCTGCACGGCGAAACCGCAATGCAATTGCGCCAGACCCTTGAGGAACTCGCGCACGGGCTTGAGGTTGGTGGTGACCTTGCTCTCGGGCATCTCGAACACGATCTTGTCGCCGCCGACGCGATGCGACTTGAGGTGCTGCGCGATCCACGGCAAGAGGGTCGGGTCTTCGAGCGACGGCACGGTGAGCTTCAAGAAAAACGTGGTCTTGTGACCCGCCTTCTCGCGCTCGGCCAGTGATCGCACCGCGCTCGCCACGACCCAGCGATCGATCGCGGGCAGCAGGTTGTACTTCTCGGCGATCGGGAAGAACTCCGCCGGCATGATCTCGCCGTTGGGGCCCTGCAAGCGCAGCAGAATCTCGTAGAACTCGCCCTCGGCGCCATGCAGGCTGATGATGGGCTGATAGAACAGCACGAAGCCGTTGTTCTTGAGCGCGTCCTGGATGCGACCCAACGCGGCGCGTTCGGCCTCGGCGTCGACCTTGTCCTGCGCGGCGGGGTCGAAGACCTTGATCTGATTGCCGCCGGCGTCCTGCGCCTGCTTGAGCGCGCGCGAGGCGTTGCCCAGGATCGCGTCGGCATTGGCGATCTTTTCGCCAATCATCACCAGACCCACGCTTACCGGCACGGGCAGGGATTTGCCGCCGGCTTCGAAGATGTGATCTTCCATGGCGCGACGCACGGCGGCGGCGCGCTTGGCCGCGTCTTCGTGCGAATTGCGGCGAATCAACAGCACGAAGGCGGTGTCGCTCATGCGCGCGGCCACGTCTTCGGGCTTGGCGAATTTTTCGAACACGCGCGCGACGTCGGCCAGCAGCAGGTCGGCGCTGGCCAGACCAATGGTGTCGAGGATGTTCTTGAAATTGTCGGGTTCGACGAACATCAGCGCCAGATCGTTCTGACCTTCGGCGGCTTGCGACACGGCGTGATCGAGTTCGCGCAGGAAGTAGGCGCGCGTGTACAGGCCGGTCACCAGATCCTGATCGGCGTTTTGAATCACCACGCCCAGGTTCTGGCGGAAGGTGATCTGCTGACAGGGTTCGCCTTCGAAGGTGGCCTCGGCGAACTCCAAGAAGGCGTCGAAGGCATTGCCGTCGGCGTTCTGCGCGCGCAGTTCCAGGCGCGCAGGCGGTTTCTCGCCCTTGGACAGGCGCTTGAGCAGATTCTTGAAGCCGTCGGCGGCGTCGGGCGCGATCATGTCCAGGATCGGCGTGCCTTCGATTTCCTCGAAGTCGCGGAAACCGAACATGTCGAGATAAGCCTTGTTGGCGCGCACGTGCATGCCTTCGTGAATGAAGGCGATGGGGTCGCGCGAGGAATCGAGCAGGGCGTCGCAGCGGCGTTCGCTTTCGCGCAGCGCGGCTTCGAGCTTGCGCACGGCGCGGCGCTGGGTCAGGTCCTGAAACTCGCGCCGGACCACGGCTTGCAGATGATCGGGATTGCCGCGCAGGGCGTAGGCGCGCACGCGGTCGCGCATCAGTTGCAGGGCGATGTCGTCGCTGACCGTGGGCAGGATGGCCACGATCGGTCGATCCTTGCCCGATTGTTCGACCAGGGCGGCCAGCGCCGGCAAGTTGATCACCCGGGACTTGCCATTGGCCAAGACCAGATCGACTTCTTGTTGCGCCAGGATGTCGGCGAGTTGGTCGCGGTTCTCGGGGCGGTGCGGTCGCACGGCCATGCCGCCATTGCGCAGCTGGCTGACGATTTGTTCGGCGTCTTCGGCCGAATCCTCGATCAGCACCAGTCGGATCACATTGTCCTGCTTACCCATTTGCCCGCTTTCCTTCGTCCCCGGCTTTTGTAGCTCAATCAAGCGGCTATTGCCAGGAACTCGCGCACGAATCGAAACGGATGCATCGTCGAATCACACCGGTGTCGCGCGAGCGAACGCTCGCGCGCGCCCGCCACGGGTTCGGGTCGAAACGACACCGAAGCCGCGCGGCTCGGCCGCCGGGGTGAACGGCGGAGTTTACGCGAATGCGCCGCTCTCCGACCGTGGCCTCAACGGCGTCTTCGAGGTGGCGCCGGCCTCTTCGCGCACCAGCCGAGGCACCAGATAGCCCGGCAGGGCGCGCGCCATCTCGGCGTGCAAGTGCAGTGCCCGCGCCTCGTCGACCTCGAAGTGGGCGGTGCCGGCCACGCGATCGAGGACATTCAAGTAGTACGGCAGGACGCCGGCATCGAACAGGGTTTCGCTGAGCGCGATCAGATCCGCTGATTGATTGTTGACGCCGGCGAGCAGCACCGATTGATTGAGCAAGGTCGCGCCGACGCGGCGCAGGCGCGCCAGGGCGGCGGCGACGCCGTCGTCGATCTCGGCCGCATGGTTGGCGTGCACGACCACGGTCAGGGGCAGATGCAGGCCCGCGATCCAGGCCAGCAATTCGTCATCGACGCGCGCCGGCAGCACGATCGGCAGGCGCGTGTGAACGCGCAGGCGTCGGACGTGGGCGATGCCGCGCAGCGCCTCGGTGAATTCGGCGAGCTTGTGCGTGGCCAGCGACCAGGGGTCGCCGCCGGACAGCAGTACCTCGGACACGGTCGGATGGGCGCGCAAGTACTCGAGCGCGGCCGACCACGCGGCGCTGGCCGCCGTCTCCTCGGCATAGGGGAAATGCTTGCGAAAGCAGTAGCGGCAATGCACGGCGCAACTGCCGGTGGCGATCAGCAGCGCGCGTCCGGCGTACTTCTGGATGACGCCGGGCGCCTGGCGCGCGGCCATGTCGCCGACGGCGTCGAGGCCCCAGCCGGGCACGACGCGCCGCTCGAGATCGAGGGGAAGCACTTGACGCAGCAAGGGATCCTGGGCGTCGCCGTGGCGCATGCGGCGGACGTAGTCGCGCGGCACGCGCAGGGGGAATTCATCGGCTCCGGGAATATCGGCGTGTTCGGCGAGCGAGGCCAGGCCGACCTGACGCAGGAGCTCGCGCGGATCGGTCAAGGCCTCGCGCCACTGCCGCTTCCAGTCGCCGGGCTGCGCGGGAAGGGCGCTTGCGGTTATCATTTCGGGGTCTGGCCGGCGTTCGCGCGGCCCTCGGACATTTCCTTACCTTCCATTCTAGCCGCTTTCACTGGGCGGCTCGCCTCGCATCGGAGTTGTAGCCATGGCCAGTTATGGCATGAATGACGTCAAGAACGGGATGAAGATCATCGTCGATGGTTATCCCTGCACCATCGTCGACACCGAGTACGTCAAGCCAGGCAAGGGCCAGGCGTTCACCCGCGTCAAATACCGCAATCTGAAGACCGGTCGCGTGGTCGAAATGACCATGAAGTCGACCGACTCGGTGGAACCGGCCGATGTCGTCGACACCGACATGGAATACCTGTACGCCGACGGCGAGTTCTGGCACTTCATGCACACGGAAACGCACGAGCAGCTCGGCGCCGATCAGGCCGCCATGGGCGACGCGGCGAAGTGGGTCAAGGGCAACGAGACCTGCGTGGTAACGCTGTGGAATGGCGCGCCCCTGGTCGTGGCGCCGCCGAATTTCGTCGAACTGCTGATCACCGAAACCGATCCGGGCGTGCGTGGCGATACCTCGGGCGGCGGCGGCAAGCCGGCCAAGCTCGAAACCGGCGCCGTGGTGCGCGTGCCGCTGTTCGTGGCGCAGGGCGAAGTGATCAAGGTCGACACGCGCACGGGCGAGTACGTTTCGCGCGTGAAGTAATGCGGTCGCGCGGGGTCGATAGACTCCGCGTCGCCGAGACCGACGGTCCGCCCGCTCCGGGATAACGATGCAAGCCATCGATCTGCTGATTGAAGCCGCGTGGGTCGTGCCGGTGGAACCGCACGGCGTGGTCCTGCGCGATCATGCCGTGGCCGTGCACGAGGGACGCATCGTCGCCGTCGTGCCAAGCGTCGAGGCCCGCGCGCGTTTCGCGCCGGCCCAGCGCGTCGAGCGCCCGCATCACGTGCTGATCCCGGGCCTGGTCAACGCGCACACGCACAACCCCATGACCTTGATGCGCGGTCTCGCCGACGACCTGCCGCTGATGACTTGGCTGTCGGATCACATCTGGCCGGCCGAACGTCAGGTGATGGGCCCGGAGTTCGTGCGCGATGGCGTCGAACTCGCCATCGCCGAGATGCTGCGCGGGGGCACGACTTGCGCCAACGAAAACTATTTCTTTCCTGATGTGATCGCGGCGACCTATCGCCAGCATGGCTTTCGCGCCATGGTCGGTCTGCCGGTGATCGAATTCCCCAGCGCCTGGGCGGCCACGCCGGCCGATTATTTCGACAAGGGCCTGGCGGTGCACGATGACTTTCGCCGCGACGCGCTGATTCGCACCGCGATCGCGCCGCATGCGCCGTACACGGTCAGCGATGACAGTTTCCGTCGCGTGCGTTTGATGGCCGATCAGCTTGATATTCCGGTCCATCTGCATCTGCACGAGACCGCGCGCGAAGTCGACGACTCGCGCAAGGAACACGGCGTGCGCCCGCTGCAACGCCTGCAAGGCTTGGGTCTGGTCAACGCGCAATTGATCGCGGTGCACATGACTCAGATGACCGATGCCGAGATCGAACTCTGCGCGCGCGAAGGCGTGGGCATCGTGCATTGCCCGGAATCGAATCTGAAACTGGCCAGCGGGTTTTGCCCCGCCGCGAAGTTGGTGGGCGCCGAGGTCAAGCTCGCGCTCGGCACCGATGGCTGCGCCAGCAACAACGATCTCGACATGTTCGGCGAAATGCGCACGGCCGCGCTGCTGGCCAAGGGCGTATCCGGCGACGCGAGCGCGCTCGATGCCGCGACCACGCTGCGCATGGCCACGCTCGGCGGCGCGCGCGCCATGGGCTGGCAGGACGAGATCGGTTCCCTGGTCGCGGGCAAGGCCGCCGACATCGCCGCGGTCGCGCTCGACGAACTCGAGGCGCAGCCGTTCTATCACGTGATTTCGCAATTGGTGTACGCGGGCAATCGCCGTCAGGTCAGCGATGTCTGGATCGCGGGCGCGCGCAAGCTCGATCGCGGTCAGCTCGTCGGCATGGACACGGCGGCGATTCTCGGCCGCGCCGCGCGCTGGCGTCAGACCATGGCCAAGCACGGCGAATGAGGACAGCACGGACATGAGCACCGAACCGATGAATGTCGATCCCGCCGAACTGCAGCGCTTCGCCGCGCTGGCGCCGCGCTGGTGGGACCCCGATGGCGATTCGCGCGCCTTGCACGATCTCAATCCGGTGCGTCTCGACTACGTGGCGCGGCGCGCGCGGCTCAAGGGCGCGCGGGTGCTTGATGTCGGTTGCGGTGGTGGTTTGTTGTCCGAGGCGCTGGCGGGCGAGGGCGCGAACGTCGTGGCCATCGATCTGGCGCGCGAGGTGCTCGATATCGCGCGTCTGCATCTGCTCGAATCCGGTCGCCAGGTCGACTATCGCGAGATCAGCGCCGAAGCGCTGGCCGCGGCGGAGCCGGCGAGTTTCGACGTGATCACCTGCATGGAAATGCTCGAGCACGTGCCCGATCCGGGCGCGGTGCTGGCGGCGTGCGCGCGGTTGCTCAAGCCCGGCGGCAAGCTGTTCGTGTCGACCATTAATCGCACGCCGAAGGCGTTCGCGCTGGCCATCGTCGGCGCCGAATATCTGCTGCGCCTGTTGCCGCGCGGCACGCATCACTACGGTGGTTTTCTCAAGCCCAGCGAAGTCTCGCGCTGGTTGCGCGTGGCGGGCATGGACGTGCGCGATGTCACGGGCCTGGGCTACGACCCGATCCTGCGTCGCGCGCGGTTGATCGGCAGCAATGACGTGAACTACCTGCTGGCGGCGGAGAAACTCGCTTGAGCGAGTGGCAAGCGGTACTGTTCGATCTCGACGGCACCTTGGCGGACACCGCGCCCGACTTGATCCACGCGCTCAATCGCGTGCGCGAGGAACTCGGCTACGCGGCCGTGCCCGAAGCGCAGGTGCGTCCCGCCGTTTCGCAGGGCGGCGCGGCGATGTTGCGCGCGGGTTTTCGTGATCGTCCGGGCGCCGATGTCGAATTGCTCAAGCGATTTCTCGACACTTATCGCGAACGCATCTGCGTTGACACGCGCTTGTTCGAGGGCATGGACCTCGTGCTCGAACGCCTGGAGTCGCGCGGCATCGCCTGGGGCATCGTCACCAACAAGCCGGGCTGGCTCACCGAGCCGCTTGTGGAAGCCTTGGGTTTGCATCAGCGCGTCGGCGCGACCGTCAGCGGCGACACCTTGCCGGTGAAGAAGCCCGATCCCGCGCCCGTGCTGCATGCCTGCCGCGCGATGGGCGTGGACCCGCGACGCGTCGCCATGGTCGGCGATGATCGTCGCGACATCGAAGCCGGCCAAGCCGCCGGCGGTGTCGGCGTTGTCGCCGCGTGGGGTTACATCGGCGCCGACGAATGTCCCGACACCTGGGGCGCGACGCATCACGCCGACCAGCCGCTCGACGTGCTGCGCGTGCTGGGCCTGGATTGACGACGATGGATCCGGCCACGCCGGCCTACGACAGCTTTCGCGAAGAGTGGCTCAACGCCGAGCCCGAATGGCGCGTGTTGCGCGCGCTCTGCGCCGACGCGCGCGCGCCGCGCGATGAAGCCCTGTTGTTGCTCGAATATCACTTGCGCGAGACCGCGTTTCAGTGGAGTCATCGCGACGTCGCGCGCACCAAGCTCGCGTGGTGGCGCGAAGAGTTGCTCCTCACCGCGCAGGATCGCCCGCGTCATCCCTTGACGAAGCAACTCGCGCTTGTCGCCGATGCGCCCACGCGCGCGCGATTGTTCGACGCCGCCGACGGCGCGGCGGCGCTCGTCGCGATGGAATCGATCGCTCGCACCGAGGACTTGATCGCCGCGACCGCGCGCTTGATCGTGCCCTTGATGCGCGCGCGTGGCGCCGACGTTGGCGTCGACGGTGGCCATGGCCTAGCGCGCGCGGTGCTGATGCTCGAGGCGCGACGCTGGACGCGCTTCGCCGATGCCGAACGCGCCTTGTTGCCGCTCGATTTGCTGGCGCGCGCCGAACTCACGCGCGTCGCGGCCGAATCCGATCAGGCCGAGCTGGCGCTGCGCACCGTGCTGCGCGCCCTGGTCGAACCTTTCGATGATCGCGCGACGCCGGCTCATAACGCCGCGTCATTAGCGCGTTGCGATCGCGCGCGCATGGCGCTGGCCGTGCGTCTGGCGCGTCAAGGCGCGGTGAATCCGCGCGATATACTGCGCGGCACGGGCTTGCGACCCCGCATGGCGTGGGCGTGGACCGCGTGGCGCGCCGCGCGCGGGTCTTGACCTCGCGTGGACTTTGCCCCACTTACACTGCCTTCCGCGCTATTCCCGTTCCCGTTCGAGGAAACCGACATGGTCCGTACGCCATCCGCCGCCCGCGTCATGCCCGACATCGCGCAGGATGCACGCCCGCAAGCCGCGGGCAAACTCGATTGGGTCGGCATGGCCGAGATCGACGTGCCTGTCACTCTGGTCGATGGCGAAGGCGTGGCGTGGCGCACGCCGGCCAAGGTCGCGGCCTTTGTCGATCTGTCGCGCACCGAGGCGCGGGGCATCCACATGTCGCGACTGTATCTCAACGTCGATCGCGCGTTCGCCGCGGGTCCGTTGACGCCGGCGTCCTTGCGCTTGGCGCTGAAGGAATTCCTCGATTCGCATCGCGAGCTGTCCACGCGCGCGCGACTCGACGTCCGCTTCGAATACTTGGTGCGTCGTCCCGCGCTCGCCAGCGCCAACAGTGGCTGGAAGTCGTATCCGGTGTCGTTGCACGCGGTGATGGAAGGCTCGCAGTTTCATCTCGAACTGGGCGTGGAGATCGCGTACTCGAGCACCTGCCCGTGTTCGGCGGCGTTGGCGCGGCAATTGATCCAGGAACGTTTCCGTCAGGATTTCGCGGCCGGTAACGCGCTCGACTACGAAACCGTGGTCGGCTGGTTGGGCAGCGAGCAAGGCATCGCCGCCACGCCGCATTCGCAGCGTTCGATCGCCGATGTGCGCGTGCGCCTGGTGCCGTGCTTCGGCAGCCTGCCGATCATTGACATCATCGATCGCGTCGAAGCGGCGCTGCAGACCGTGGTGCAGACCGCGGTCAAGCGCGAGGACGAACAAGCCTTCGCGGCCTTGAATGGCGCCAATCTGATGTTCTGCGAAGACGCCGCGCGGCGCATGCAGCAGGCGCTGGATGTCGACGAACGCATCACCGATTTCTGGGTGCGCGCGACGCATTACGAAAGCCTGCATCCGCACAACGCCGTCGCTTACGCCAGCAAGGGCGTGCCGGGCGGTTACAGCGCCAGCAGCGAACGCTGACGCGCGGTAAGTCTCGCGGCCGCTAGCGATCCTGCGGCCGCTCGGGCGCATCGACCAGCAAGCCCGGGTCGATGCGCACGTCGAACCAGTTCATGCCCCAATGCAAGTGCGGGCCCGTGGCGCGGCCCGTCATGCCGACGAGACCGATGCGCTCGCCCTGTTCGATGCGCTGACCGGGCTTCACGTCCAGTCGCGACAAGTGCACGAACACGCTCGACAAGCCGTGGCCGTGATCGAGCACGACCGTGCCACCCGTGAGATACAGATCGGGCTTTGCGAAACTGATCACGCCGCCGGCGGGCGCCATCACCGGCGTGCCCGTGGGGCGCGCGATGTCCAGGCCCATGTGCGGATCGCGCGGCTTGCCGTTCAACACGCGCTGGCTGCCGAAGACGCCGCTGACGCGGCCTTGCACGGGCCAGATGAAACCGAAACGAAAGTCTTGCCGATCGTCGTCGCGTTCGCGCGCGCGGGCGACTTCGGCCTGCTCGCGCGCGATGCGCGCGGCGATGTCGGGCGGCGGCGTCACCGTGGATTCCGGCACGCCGTTGACGCGCTCGACTTGCCACGTGCGCGCGACCACGGTGAGGGCATGATGCGTTTCGCGACCATCAGGGGCGCGCGCGATCACGTCGAGCGTGCCCGTGGCGTCGCGGCCGACGCCGAAGAGGAATGTCCCGTCGGCGGCGACGCGCAGTGGGCGTTCGCCCAAGCGCAACGCGCACGACGGCGACGCCTTGCCGATGACCAGCGCGCCTTGACGCGCGCGCTCGCTCAGTTCGACTTGGCAATCTTGCGCTCGTGCGGTCGAGATCGCGAACGACAGCAACATCAGAACAACAAAAGAACGAAACATCGAGTTCCTCAATCGCGATTGCGCGTGATGGTCAGGCGCTGGCCCAAGCGCGAATCGTCGGAGCGACCCTCGTGCCAGGCGAGATGGCCATTGATCCATGTGGCCACGGGCGAGGCGCGGAAGGTATAGCCCTCGAACGGCGACCAGCCGCATTTCGACAGCACGTCCTCGCGACGGCACGGACTGGGGCGCTTGAGGTCGACCAGTGCGAGATCGGCCCAATAACCTTCACGCAGATAGCCGCGCTCGGCGACGCCGAACAATTTCGCCGGCGCGTGACAGAAACGCTCAACCAGGGTCGCGAGCGTGAGCTGGCCATCGAACACGCGCTCGAGCGCGCATTGCAGCGCGTGTTGCACCAGGGGCAGGCCCGAGGGCGCGGTGTCGTAGGGTTGTTGTTTCTCTTGCAAGGTGTGCGGCGCGTGATCGGTGGCGAGAATCGACAAGCGTCCTTCGGCCAGGCCTTGCACGATGGCCTCGCGATCGCGCGCGGTCTTGATCGAGGGATTGCACTTGATGAAGTTGCCGCGCGTCGCATAGTCCTCGGCGGCGAAATGCAAAAAGTGCACGCAGGTTTCGGCCGTGATGCGCTGCTTCTCGATCGGGCCGGGCGCGAACAGCGCCACTTCTTCCGCGGTGCTTATGTGCAGCACGTGCAGGCGTGCGTCGTGCGCGCGCGCCAGCGATTGCGCGAGGCGCGTGGACTTGATGCAGGACTCACGGCTGCGGATGTCGGGATGATCGCGCGGTCCGAGCACGCGGCCCGCGGCCTTTGCGGCGGCGAGATTCGCGTCGATGGTCGGCGTGTCCTCGCAATGCGTGATGATCAAGGTCGGCGCGTCGCGAAAGATCGCGTCGAGCGTGGCCGGATCGTCGACCAGCATGTTGCCGGTCGAGGCGCCCATGAAAATCTTCAGGCCGCAGGCCTGGCCGGGCGCGAGGCGACGAATCTCATCGAGATTGTCGTTGGTCGTGCCCATGTAGAAGGCGAAATTCGCCAGCGAGCGGCGCGCGGCGCGTTGGTATTTGTCCTCCAGTGCTTCGCGCGTGATCGTCGGCGGGCGCGTGTTGGGCATCTCCATGAAACTGGTGATGCCGCCGGCGACCGCGGCGCGCGATTCGGTGTAGAGATCGCCCTTGTGCTCGAGGCCGGGTTCGCGAAAGTGCACTTGATCGTCGATCAGGCCAGGCAGCAGGGCGCGGCCGGCGGCGTCGAAGACTTTTTCGTCCTCGCGCGCGGCGAGGTCGGCGCCAATGGCGTCGATGCGGCCGTCGCGCACGCGAACGTCGCCTTCGCGGCGCTCGCCTTCGTTGATCATCACGGCGTTCTTGATCAGCCAATGGGTCATGGCGGGTCCTGATGCGGGGCGTCGTGGGCGCAGTCCGAGCCATGCTCGTGTCGCCACGGTCGCCAGGTGAAATGGTCGGGAACGGGATCGATGCCGCCCGCGCTCAAGGGCTGACAGCGCGCGACACGCAAAAATCCCAAAATCATGCCGCGCGCCGCGCCATGGCGTTCGATCGCTTCGAGCGCGTAGGCCGAGCACGAGGGATAAAAACGGCAGCGCGGCCCCAGCAACGGCGAAATGACGCGTTGATAGCCGCGAATCAGCGCGCGCAGTACGCCACGCGCGAGGGCTTGGGGACCGGTCAAGACGATGCTGGCCGATGACGCGGCGCGGTTGCCGCAGTAGGACAACTAAGCTATAACACGCGGCCGCTCGGCCTCAAGCTCGGCGAAGATGGTCACGCGACCGTCGGCGCGCGCCCCGAGACCGACGAACTCCCGCGAGGAAGACGTCTACATGGCAAAGCGCGTTCCACCGAAGAAAGCTGCGACCACGACGAAATCGCACAAGCCCGCGCCGGCCAAGTCGGCGAAGGCCGCCAGGCCCGCGAAGGCGCCGAAGAAGCCGGTCGCCAAGTCCAAGCCCGCGCCCAAGCCCGCCGCGAAGTCGCCGGCGAAGAAGCCCGCGCCCAAGCCTGTCGCGAAGTCGACCGCCAAGCCCGTGAAGCCCGCGCCCGTCAAGGCAGCGCCCGCGAAGCCCGCGCCCAAGGCGCCGGCCAAGCCCGCCGCGCCGGTGAAGGCCGCGCCCGCCAAGCCCGTCGCGGCGCCGGTCAAGGCCGCGCCACCGCCGGCCAAGCCCGCGACCAAGCCGGTCGCGGAAACGTCCAACAAGATCACGCCCGTCGCGCGGCCCGCCGCGCCGGCGGAAAAACCGCGGCCTTCCGGTCCGGTGGCCGTGGCCGTGGCTTCGACCAAGGTCAAGTTGCCGCCCAAGCCGCCGAAGAAACCCGCAAGCCCCATCAAAGTCGCAGGAAACGAGGTAGTCAGACCGGTGTTGCCCGAAGGCTATAAGCCCCAGCCCAACGAAACCTACATGAGTCCCGAGCAGTTGGAGTACTTCCGACTCAAGCTGCTCAACTGGCGCGCGGAATTGGTCGAAGAGTCCAAGCAGACCATCGAAAATCTCCGTGACGAAGTGCGTGATGTCGGCGATGAAGCCGAGCGCGCCACGCGCGAGACCGAAAACAGCCTGGAACTTCGCACCCGCGATCGCTACCGCAAGTTGATCTCCAAGATCGACAAGGCGCTCAAGCGCATCGAGGACGGCGAGTACGGCTATTGCGAGGAGACCGGCGAAGAGATCGGCATCGAGCGTCTCGAAGCCCGTCCGATCGCGACCCTGTGCCTGGATGCCCAGGAACGCTGGGAACATCGTCAGCGCCAGATGGGCGATTGATCGTCGGCGTCTTCGCGTCACGAAACAAAAAAGCCCCGCGAAAGCGGGGCTTTTTGCTGGGCGACGCGACGAGCGCTCAGGCGCCGAAGCGATCCCATCCCGCCTTCGGCCGAAAACGTTCGCCGAAACGAGTCGCCAACGCTTCGAGCCGGCCGCGCACCTGCGCCGCGCCCGTTTCGCGGATGTAGTTGGCCGGACCGCCTCGGAACGGCGCGAAGCCGGTGCCGAAGATCACGCCCGCGTCGAGCAGTTCCTCGCTGTCGACCACGCCATCGTGCAGGCAGGCCACGGCCTCGTTGATCATCGGCAGGACCAGGCGATCGGCGAGATCCTCGGGCGGACGATAGTCCTTGGGCACTTCGGGCTTCTGCGGCTTGCCCTCGACCCAGGTGTAGAAGCCTTGGCCATCCTTCTTGCCGCGCTTGCCCTGAGTGACCTCGGTCATCTGCGCGGGCAGGGTCAGGCCGAGAAACGGCGCGAGAATCTTGCCCACCGACGCGGCCACGTCGAGGCCGACCGTGTCCATCAGTTCGATCGGACCCATCGGCATGCCGAATTGCTTGGCCGCGCGATCGAGCACGGGGCCCGGCACGCCTTCGGCATACGCGGTCGCGGCTTCGAGCATGTAGGGCATCAAGATGCGATTGACCAGGAAGCCCGGCGTCGCCGCCACCGGCACCGGCAACTTGTCGATGCCGCGCGCGAAGCCCAGCGCGCGGGCGCGCGCCTCGGGCGCCATGCGATCGTGCGTGACGATTTCGACCAGGGGCATCTGCGCCACCGGATTGAAATAGTGCAAGCCCAGAAAGCGCGAAGAATCGGCGAGCTTCTCGCGCAGCGTGGTCAGCGGAATGCTCGAGGTGTTGGTCGCGAGCAAGGCGCCGGCCTTCATGCGCGGTTCGAGGCTGGCGTACAGGGTCTGCTTGGCCTCGATGTTCTCGAAGATGGCCTCGATGATCAGATCGGCCTCGGGCACGAGCGCGCCCTCGACATCGGCGACCAGGCGCACGCTCGCCTCGGCGATGCGCTCGGGCGTCTTGAGCCGCTTCTCGAACAAGGTCCGCGCGCGATCGAGCGCGGGCTGCACGTATTTGAGTTCGCGATCTTGCAGGCTCACGGTGAAGCCTTGCAGCGCGCACCACGCGGCGATGTCGCCGCCCATCACGCCGGCGCCGACCACGTGCACGCGGGTGATGCCGTGACCGTTCTTGTCGCCTTGATTCTTCAGCGCTTCTTGCAGGAAATACACGCGCACGAGGTTGCGCGCGGTCGGCGTGGTCGCGAGCTTGGCGACCGAACGCGGTTCGGCGCGAAGCATCTTGCCGACCGAGCCGCCGTTGCGCCGCCAAAGTTCGATCATCGCGTAGGGGGCAGGGTAGTGGCGGCGATCGGCGCGTCGCGCGACCTGCTTGGCCATCATCGGCGCCAGGAACTGGCGCGCGATCCAGGTATTGGTCGCCCAGGCGGTCGCGCGCTGGGGGAAGGGCCGCACGGGCCGGCGCGCGATGAGCTTGCGCGCGGCATCGGCCAGGCCCGCCTCGGGCGCGACCGCGTCGACCAGGCCCATGGCCCGCGCGGCCGAGGCGCTGACCGCGCGACCGGTCAACATCAGATCAAACGCCTTGGGCGCGCCGATCAGATGCGGCAAGCGCGCCGTGCCACCCCAGCCGGGATGGATGCCGAGCATGACCTCGGGCAGGCCGATGCGGGTATTGGGCGCATCGGACGCCACGCGATAGCGGCAGGCCAGCGAAATCTCGGTGCCGCCGCCCATGCAGGCGCCGTGGATGGTCGACACCGTCGGACAGCGCAGCGCCGCCAGGGCATTGAACACGCGGTGACCGCGCTCGATGGCGTCGAGAACCTGGTCCTTGGCCGCGTATTCCTCGAATTCCTTGAGGTCGGCGCCGACGATGAAGCTGCCGGGCTTGCCCGAGCGCAGGATCACGCCCTTGGGCGGCTCGATGGCGATGCGCTCGACCAGGGCGCCGAGCTCCTCGAGCACTTCGCGACCCAGGGCATTGGCCGAGGCGCCGGCGCGATCGAGGGTCAGCGTCAGTATCCCGTCGGCCGCGAGTTCGTGGCGCCAATGTCGGGTGCGCAAACCTTCAAACATGGTCAGTTCCTCGCGGCAAGACTCTTGAATGGGGTCAATGCTGCCAGACTGGCGCCCCGTTTTGTGACGGGGCTCTGGTCATTGGCGCTGTAGCGGGCTATTTTTATCTCGTGGAATCCATGGTTGGCACAGCGGTGACCGGAGAAACCGGCAGCATCTTCGTGACCGCGCAGCTGTTCGAACGCATCACCTCCTCGGAACGGAGCCTGATCGCGATCGATACGCCGCGCGGGGCGGACGTGTTGGCGCAATTCCGCCATTTCGCCGTTCGCAGCGGCAATTCGATCTACGCGTGGAACGAGGCCGAAGGGCTGACCAGTCTGCGCGAGCAGGGCATGAGCGTGTCCGGCTCGGTCCGATTGCCCGATGCCCTGCGCTACGTCCAGGCGGGTCTGCACTTTGGCGTCTTCATTTTTCATGAGCTGACCGCGCAGATCCGGTTCTCGCCGGCGCGCGCCCAGGTTCTGGCCTTGCTGCGCCAGATCGCGCGCGGGCGCGGTTCGGGCGGCACGGCGCGCAAGGTCGTGTTGATCGATACCCACGTGTCCCTGACCGAGGGACTCGACGAATTGATGGAACGCATCGCCGACCAACCCGCCGGCATGCGCCGGCTGCGACTGCGCGACGGTCGCTGGGTCACCTGACGGTGACGCGTCGCTTGATCAGGGGGGCCGTGCTGGTCGTGGTGATGAACCGCGACGATCGCCGCACCCTGTTCGAAACCCTCGACGCCTACGAGTTCGACGCCATCCACACGGCCAAGGATTTCGCCCAGGCGCACGCCTTCTTGCGTCAGGCGCCGCGCATCGACGTGGTGGTGCTGGAGTTCGGCGACGTCGACCGCGATGCCCTGGAGTTCTGTCGCGCGCTCGAACGCATGGCCTCGCCGCCGCCCGTGATCGGCGTGACCCGGCCCGAGCATCTGGTCGAGCGCTGGTCCTGGGAAAACGAACCGGGCTCGGTCGCCGACTGGTTGCGCAGCCCGCTGCTCGGCGAGGAAGCGATCCATCGCATTCAATTGGTCCTGGCCACGCGTTTGGGCGCCGTGGCCGCGCCCGCGGCGGCGCCCGCGACGGGCGCGCGCAGCGTGTCGGGCGAGCAGCGCGTGGTCGATTCGCGCTTCGCGCTCGACGGTCAGCCCGACGAGATCGTGATCTGGGATCCGCGCTCGGGCCATATCCTCGACGTCAATCAGGCCTTCGAGCAAGCGATGTCGGTGTCGCGCGTGCAGATCACCGGTCGCAGCTTCGAAAGCCTGGCGGTGGCGCACGACTCCGCCGCCGCGACCGAATTCCGCGCGCGCTTGCGCCGCGAGGGCAAGGCGCGACATCGGTTTGAACGTCTGCGCGGCGACGGTCTGCGGCAATGGGTCGACGCGCATTCGCGCATGACCATGCGCGGCGCCGACACGGTGTGCGTCACCGCCATGCGCGAACTCGACGAGGCCAATGCCCCGCGCGAAGCCTTGCAAGTGATCGGCGACATCGGCAGCGCGCTCGCCGGCACGGCCCTGCATGAAGTCAGTCAGGCCCTGGTGCGCTGGCTCAAGCCCGACGGCTTGTGGGTTGTGGCCCGCGGCGCGGGCGAGGAATACTTTCTCAGTTACGCCGAGGCCCAGGGCCTGGGCGATCGCACGCCAAGTTGGGCCGATATCTTTCGCCGTATCCGCACCGGCGAGCCGATCTTCCTGACCGAGAGCGCCTCGCGCGTGCTCGCCGGCGACGATGCCATCGCCGGTTTCGATTTCGAATCGCTGGCGGTGGTGCCGCTGGTGGACGAGCGCCTCGATCAGGTCGGCGCACTGGTGCTGGGTTCCAGCCAGAGCTGGGGCGGCATCACGGGCTTGCGCGAGGTCATCGACGTCGCGGCAACGCGCATCTCGCTCGACCTCGAACTCGAGCGCGCGCGCGAACAGGGCCGCGCCAAGGGCCTGCAGGACTCGCTGACCGGGCTGCCCAATCGCCTGCTGTTCAACGATCGCCTGGAGACCACGCTCAAGGAAGCGCATCGCACGGGCGAAATGTTCGCGGTGCTGTTCGTCGATCTCGATCGCTTCAAGAACATCAACGACTCGCTGGGCCACAGCGTCGGCGACGAAGTGCTGATCGCGGTGTCCAAGCGCCTGCGCGCCAGCGTGCGTGGCTCGGACACGGTGGCGCGCTACGCGGGCGACGAATTCACCCTCGTGCTGCGCCACATCGTGCAGCGCGAGGACGTGCTGCGTATCGCCGAGAAAGTGTGCCGCGTGCTCGAAGCGCCGCTCAACCTCAGCGATGGGCGCGAGCTGCACATCACGGCCTCGATCGGCATCAGCTTCTATCCCGACGACGCGACCACCGCCGAGCGCATGCTGCAACACGCCGACGTGGCCATGTACAGCGCCAAGGGCATGGGTCGCAACACCTTTCAGACTTACGTCGCCGTGCCCGAGGAATCGCATCAGCAGCGCCTGGCGCTGGAGGCGAAACTCCGTCAGGCCGAGCGCAACAACGAACTGCGCGTCTACTACCAGCCCCAGGTCCTGGCCTCGACCGAGGACTTGGTCGGCATGGAAGCCCTGGTGCGCTGGGAGCATCCGGAACTGGGCATGATCAGTCCGGGCTTCTTCATTCCCCTGGCCGAGGAAACGGGACTGATCGTCTCGCTCGGCGAATGGGTGCTGCGTCAGGCCGTGCAGGACACGCGTCGCTGGCAGCAGAAGTACAGCCTGCCGCTGCGCATCAGCGTCAATCTGTCGGCCTTGCAATTGCGTCAGCCGAACTTGATCGATGTCGTGCAGCGCGCGCTGGTCGATGCTGGACTCGAAGCGCGCTATCTCGAGTTGGAAGTGACCGAGAGCATTTCGGTCAAATCGATTCCCAACTTGCTCGAGAACCTCGAGGCGCTGCGCGCCATGGGCTGCCAGATCGCCATCGACGACTTCGGCACGGGGCAGAGTTCGCTCGACTACATTCGCCGATTCCCGGCCGACCGCATCAAGATCGATCAGGTCTTCGTGCGCAACATCGGCGTGGATCCCGATGACGAGGCGATCGTGCGCGCCACCATCCACATGGCTCACAACTTGAATCGTCACGTGGTCGCCGAGGGCGTGGAGTACGAAGAACACCTCGCCTTCCTGCAAGCCCACGGCTGCGAGGAACTGCAGGGCTATCTGTTCTCGCGCCCCTTGCCGCCGGCGAGTTTCGACACCTTGCTGGCCGAGCGCGAGCGGCTGTTGTCGGGCGCCGCGCTGTAGCGCGCTGGCCCGAATCGGGCATCAATCATCCCTTCGCGCGCGAGCGCGTGAACTTTTCGCCACGATGCCGGTCTTGCCGTACAGTGCGGGGATACCGGCGAGGCCATCGCTTTGCCGCTTCTTGGGACGCACGGATCAGTGGACACAACAGGGAGGCGCAACGTGGCCGACGGTAGTCTGACCGCGCCAGCCAAACCGGAGCTGGGCGCAAGCCACGCCATGGGCGAAAACGACACCGACCAGATCCTGGTTCAACGCGTCCAGGCTGGAGACAAGCGCGCCTTCGATTTGCTCGTGCGCAAGTATCAGCATCGCGTGATCGCGGTGATCTCGCGCTTCATGGCCGACTGGGCCGAAAGCCAGGACGTGGCGCAAGAAGCCTTCGTGCGCGCTTACCGCGCCATTGGGAACTTTCGCGGCGACAGCGCGTTCTATACGTGGCTTTACAAAATCGCCACTAACACGGCGAAGAATTATCTGGTCTCGCAGGGACGTCGTCCGCCCACGGACGATGTCCAGGTCGACGACGCGGTGTATCTGGAAGCCGCGGTGCGGCTGAAGGACAGCTCCACGCCGGAACGTGAGTTGTTGCGCCAGGAGATCGAACGCACGGTCACCGCGACCGTGGAGCGACTGCCCGAAGAACTGCGCCAGGCGATCACCCTGCGCGAAGTCGACGGTCTGAGCTACGAAGAGATCGCCGAGCGCATGCAATGCCCCATCGGTACGGTCCGTTCGCGCATCTTCCGCGCGCGAGACGCGATCGAAGTTCAACTGAAGCCGCTGCTGAGCGACGACACGCCCCATGACGAATAAGCCCACCCATCCCCACGATGAGCAACTCTCCGCCTTCTGCGACGGCGAGATCGCGCGCGACGAGGTGCGATTCCTCCTGCGCCGTCTCGACAACGATGCCGAAGCGCGACAGCGCTTCGCGTCCTATCACCTGATCGGCGCGGCGCTGCGGGGCGAAGCCACCACCACGGCCGGCGCGGATTTCGCCGCCTCGGTGATGGCGCGACTCGATGACGACGCCGCGGCCTCGCCAGTGGCTCGCACCCTGCCTTGGCTCAAGGCGGGCTTCGGCGGACTGATCGCGGCGGGCGTGGCGGCGGTGGCCCTGGTGGCGATCGCGCCGCCGGCGGGCAATCCCACGGCCGGCGTGCCAACCCTGGCCAATGCCACGGGCCTGCGCAATGAAGATCTTTCGCAGGGCGTGCCGCTGCAACGCGTGACTGAACGTCAGAGTTTCTCGGTGCCCGTGCAGGGTCAGGCCGTGATGGCCACCGATCCGCGCGTGGAGAGTTATTTCCTGCGACACAGCGGCGCGACGTGGGCCTCGGCCCGCGGCGGTTACGCGCCCTATGTGTACGTGGTCGCCACGCCGCGCGCGTCGCAGGAACAAGCCCGAAGCGCCAACGGCGCGCAGTAAGTTTCGCCGTGGCGCTGCGTCTGAGTCTGGGCCTCGCGGCCCTGCTGCTGGCGACCGCGGCGGGCGCCGCCGACGAGGCCACGCCCTGGCTGCGGCGCATGGGCGAGGCGATGCGCCAGCTCGATTATCGCGGCGTGCTCGCCTTCATTCGCGAAGGTCAGTTCGACGCGGTCGAGATCGAACGCGATGGCCAGCGCCAGCGCCTGTTGGCGCTCACCGGCGAACGTCGCGAAGTGATCAGCGAAGCGGGCGTCGTCACCGTCACCTGGCCCAATGGCGAGCGCACGCACGCGCCGCTGGCCGAGCTCACGCCGTTCACGTGGTCCGACACGGCGCTCGCCGCGCTCGATCGTCACTATCGAATGCGCGTGGCCGGTCGCGATCGCATCGCCGGCTACGAGGCGATCATGGTCGATGCCGAACCGGTCGACGCCGCGCGTTACACCTATCGCTTCTGGATCGAACCGCAAAGCGGCATGCTGCTGGCGTCGTTGCTGCAAGACAGCGGCGGCGTCGCGGTCGAGCGGCAAGTGTTCACGTCCTTGACGCTGGGCGAGATTCGCGCCGACGCGGCGAGCCCAGCGACGCCGAAGGTCGCGGCGCGCGCGATCGCCATCACGGGACTGCCGGAAGGGTTTGAATTGATCGCCACGCCGCCGGCCGAGGCGGGAGAACGTCAGTGGGTGTTCTCCGATGGCCTGGCCAGCGTGTCGATCTATGTCGGCGACGGCGAGGCGGCCCTGCGCGGCGCGGCGATGCGCGGCGCGGTCAATGCCTTCGGTCGCGATCTGTCGGGCACGCATGTGGTCGTGGTCGGCGAGTTGCCCGCCGCCACGGTCGAGCGCGTGGCCACGCAGTTCGACGCGAAGGCACTCGAGCGCCGCTGACGCAAAGGGTTTCGCAGTCGATGTCGCGCGGTGTTCGATCGCCTTCGGGCGACCGGGCCCGCGTCAATGAACAAGGTAGCGCCTCGGCCGCGCCATGCGCGCGTTCGGGGCACGGCAATTCAAATCAACCATCACGCGAGGTAAGAACGTGAGTATCGAAATGCGTCGTTTCAGTTGGCTGATCGCGGCGTGGGCGCTGATCGGCGCCGCCAGCACCGCGCGCGCCGACTTGCCGGATTTCACCGGCATCGTCGAGAAGAACACGCCGGCCGTGGTCAGCATCACCGCGACCAAGAGCGGCACGGCGGCGCGTTCCGGTGATCCCTCGCAGCTCGATCCCGAGGAAGCGCCCGACATCTTCCGCTACTTTTTCGGCGACCCGAACGCGCCCGGCACGCCGGGCATGCCGCGCGGACGCATGCCGGACGCTGTGTCGGGCGGTTCGGGTTTCATCATTTCCACCGACGGCTACGTGCTGACCAATCATCATGTGGTCGATGGCGCCGATGACGTGCGCGTGCGCTTGAAGGATCGTCGCGAGCTCAAGGCTAAGGTCGTGGGTTCGGACGCGCAGAGCGACATCGCGCTGCTCAAGCTCGACGCCACCGGCCTGCCGGCCGTGACCATCGGCGATTCCAATGCGCTCAAGCCCGGTCAGTGGGTGGTCGCGATCGGTTCGCCGTTCAATTTCGACTACACGGTGACCGCCGGCATCGTCAGCGCCAAGGGCCGCTCCTTCAGCGCCGAGCAGCGCTACGTGCCCTTCATCCAGACCGATGTCGCGATCAACCGCGGCAATTCCGGCGGCCCGCTGTTCAATTTGCAGGGCGAAGTCGTGGGCATCAACTCGCAGATCTTCTCCAACACCGGCGGCTTCATGGGCGTGTCGTTCGCGATCCCGATCGAAGTGGCCAAGGGCGTGGTCGAGCAGATCAAGAGCAAGGGCAAGGTCACGCGCGGTTCGCTGGGCGTGGTGATTCAGGAAATCACGCGCGATTCGGCCGAGTCGCTGGGCCTGAGCACCCTTGGCGGCGCCTTGGTGGCGCAAGTCTCGCCCGATTCCGCCGCCGAGCGCGCGGGCGTGAAGGAAGGCGATGTGATCACCGCGTTCAATGGCACGGCGCTCGATCGTTCGTCCGACCTGCCGCCGCTCGTGGGCAGCACGCCGCCGGGCACGCGCGCGACCCTGAGCGTGTTCCGCGACGGCAAGTCGTTGAGCCTGCCCGTCGTGGTCGGCGAGTTGAAGGACAACGCCCCCGGCGCCCCGGTCGGCGCCAACGACGACAAGCCCGCCAGCGCCAATTCCCTGGGCCTGGACGTGCGCGATCTCACCGCCGATGAGCGCAAGGAACTCGAGCTCGACGACGACGGCGTGCTGGTCGACGCCGTGCGTGGCGAGGCCGCGCAGCGCGCGGGTCTGCGTCGCGGCGACGTGATCCTGATGGTCGGTCGCACGCGCGTGGCCACGGCCGCGCAGTTCAAGACCGCGGCCGCGGCGCTCAAGCCCGGTCAGCCGGTCATGCTCCTGGTCCGTCGCGGCGATCAGCAGACCTTCCTGCCGATTCGCCCGGAAGGCGGGGAATGAGGTCCCGCGAGCGCCGTTCCCGTCCCGGGCCGGCGCTCGCCTTGTGACGGGCGCGCGGCGGCTTGCCGCCGCCGTCACGGCACCGATGCGGCGCGACGGCCCGGCTTTTGCCATAATGCCGGGCTTTTCCCCCCGCCCGACCTGTCCGGGCCGAGCCGCGGAACCGATGAATCACATCCGTAACTTTTCGATCATTGCCCACGTGGACCATGGCAAGTCCACGCTGGCCGACCGCATCATCCAGATCTGCGGCGGGCTTGAAGCGCGCGAAATGGAAGACCAGGTGCTCGACTCCAATCCGATCGAGCGCGAGCGCGGCATCACCATCAAGGCGCAAAGCGTCTCGCTGCCGTACACGGCGCGCGACGGTCAGGTCTATCAACTGAATTTCATCGACACGCCCGGTCACGTCGATTTTTCCTACGAGGTCAGCCGTTCGCTCGCCGCCTGCGAGGGCGCGCTGCTCGTGGTCGACGCCGCGCAAGGCGTGGAGGCGCAATCGGTCGCCAATTGCTACACCGCGGTCGAGCAAGGTCTCGAAGTGGTGCCCGTGCTCAACAAGATCGATCTGCCCACGGCCGATCCCGAGCGCGTCAAGAAAGAAATCGAAGCCGTCATCGGCATCGACGCCACCGACGCCGTGCAGATCTCGGCCAAGACCGGCCTGAACGTGCGCGACGTGCTCGAGGCCATCGTCGCGCGCATCCCGCCGCCGAAGCCGCGCGACACCGATCGCCTGCAAGCCCTGATCATCGACTCGTGGTTCGACAACTACCTCGGCGTGGTCTCGTTGGTGCGCATCATGCAGGGCGAGATTCGTCCGCGCGACAAGATCCTGGTCATGTCGACCGGCCGCGCGCACGAAGTCGATCAAGTCGGCGTATTCACGCCCAAGCGCACCTTGAAAGATCGTCTGGGTCCGGGCGAGGTCGGTTTCATCTGCGCCTCGATCAAGGACGTGTATGGCGCGCCCGTGGGCGACACCATCACGCTCGCGGCCAAGCCGGCCGAGAACGCGCTGCCGGGTTTCCAGGAAATGCAGCCGCGCGTGTTCGCGGGCCTGTTCCCGACCGAGACCGACGACTATCCGGCGATGCGCGAGGCGCTGGAGAAGCTCAAGCTCAACGACGCGGCGCTGCGTTTCGAGCCGGAAAACTCCGAAGCCATGGGCTTTGGTTTCCGTTGCGGCTTCCTGGGCCTTTTGCACATGGACATCGTGCAGGAGCGTCTGGAGCGCGAATACAACCTCGACCTGATCACCACCGCGCCGACCGTGATCTATCAGGTCGTGGCCACCGATGGCACGGTCTCCAATCTCGATAATCCGGCCAAGCTGCCCAATGTCAGCCAGATCGAGGAAATCCGCGAGCCGATCATCCTGGCCAATATCCTCACGCCGCCGGACTACATCGGCAATGTGATCAAGCTGTGCGAGGACAAGCGCGGCGTGCAGCGCTCGATCCAATACCTGGGCAGCCAGGTGCAGATCGCCTACGAACTGCCGTTGGCCGAAGTCGTGCTCGACTTCTTCGACAAGTTGAAGAGCGTCTCGCGCGGCTACGCGTCGCTCGACTATCACTTCCTGCGCTTCGAGGCCGGTCCGTTCGCGCGTTTGGATATTCTGGTCAACGGCGATCGCGTCGATGCCCTGAGCTTGATCGTGCACCGCTCGCTGGCCGACCGTCGCGGCCGCGATCTGGTCGAGAAGATGCGCGAATTGATTCCGCGGCAGATGTTCGACGTGGCCATCCAGGCCGCGATCGGCTCGCAGGTGATCGCGCGCTCCACGGTCAAGGCGCTGCGCAAGAACGTGCTGGCCAAGTGCTACGGCGGCGACGCCACGCGCAAGCGCAAGCTCCTGGAGAAGCAAAAGGAAGGCAAGAAGCGCATGAAGCAGGTTGGCCGCGTGGAGATTCCGCAAGAGGCCTTCCTCGCCGTGCTGCAGGTGGAATCGAAGTCGTGATCCGCGGCGCGCGGCGCGTGTCGGGCGAAGGCTCGATCGCGACGCCAGCGCGCCACTCGAGCGCGGCCCAGTCCCAAAGGGCGGGGCGGCGCGACGGGTGACCGCGTGATCGGCGCGGCTCGTCCTCGCGACGGAGCCGCGGCGCCGCCGGAACCGGCGGCGGTGCGAATGGCAAGACAGGGTCGATCGGCGCGGCATCGGCGGCGCGATCGGGTCGGAATGGAATCGAAGGCGGCGCGAAGGAGCGCCGGATCGCCGTCGCGATCGTTTAAGATCGCGGGCGGCGCGCGCGGCGGCCTGGCCCGACGCGCCTTACCTTGAGGGTTGTTGTCGCACATGGCGAATCTCGATCTGGACTTCTCCGCGCTGCTCGCGGGCTTGCTGTTGCTGACGGGCGTGATCTGGGGCGTGGACCACTGGTTGTTCGCGCGCAAGCGCCGCCTGGCCCTGGGCACGGAAAAAGAACCGCTGGCGGTCGAATACAGCCGCTCGTTCTTCCCGGTGATCCTGATCGTGCTGCTGGTGCGCTCCTTCCTGGCCGAGCCGTTTCGGATTCCGTCGGATTCGATGATGCCGACCCTGCTCGACGGCGATTTCATCCTGGTCAACAAATTCGCCTACGGCCTGCGCGTGCCGGTGATCAACAAGAAAGTCGTGCCCCTGGGCGAACCCACTCGCGGCGACGTGGTGGTGTTTCGTTACCCCGGTCGCAGTCCCACCGATCCCGAGCGTGGTACTGATTTCATCAAGCGCGTTATCGGCTTGCCGGGCGATCACGTGGTGGTGCGCAACAGCCGTCTTTACATCAATGGCCAGCCGGTCGATCTCAAGCCGGTGGGGCATTATGCCGGTCGCAGCCGTTCGCGCGATTACGATCGCGAGGGCTATATCGAGGCCGACGAGTTCCTGCCCGGCGTCGAGCACCATATCCTGATGGGGCCGCCGCCGACCTTCGCCGCCGGCACCGAGGGCGAATGGACGGTCACCGACGGTCACTATCTGGTGATGGGCGACAACCGCAATAACAGCGCCGACGGCCGCGTGTGGGGCCTGGTGCCGGAAGAAAACCTGGTCGGCCGGGCCTTCCTGATCTGGTTCAGTTGGGACCGCGTCCACGGCGGGGTCGAATTCAATCGCATCGGCACGGTGATCAAGTAAGATCGGGCCGAGCTGAGGAGAGGATGCAATCCATGAAGCGCAGCATTTCCGGCATCACCCTGATCGGGTTTCTCATGGTCCTGGCCGTGGTGGGCTTCTTCGCCTACATCGCGATGAAGCTGTTCCCGGTGTACTCCGAATACTACGGGGTGCTGCAGGCGATGAAGGCCCTGCAGGTCGAACCCGCGATCACCAACAAGACGCCGGATCAAATCCGCTCGCTGCTCGATCGCAAGTTCAACATCAGCTATGTCACTTCCGTCAAGCCGAACAACATTCGCATCACGCGCAATGGCGGCGGCTATCTGTTGAACATCAAGTACGAAGTGCGCGACAACATGATTTACAACATCGATTTCGTGGCCAAGTTCGACAAGACCATCGACTTGTCGCGTCGCGGACCCGAGTGAACTCCGCCCGGCGGGCCCGCCACGCGCGGACCCGCCCAGGCAGCGCCCGCGCGCTGACATCGACTTGATTCCGCTCCTCGATCACCGCTTCCGCGACGACAGCCTGCTCGCGGTCGCCTTGACCCATCGAAGCGCCGGCCGGCCGCACAACGAACGTCTGGAATTCCTCGGCGACGCCGTGGTCGGCCTGCTGGTCGCCGAAGCCTTGTATCAGCGTTTCCCCAACGCCTCGGAAGGCGAGCTCACGCGGCTGCGCTCGGCCATCGTGCGCGAGGAAACCCTGGCGCATCTGGGGCGCTTGCTCAAGCTCGGCGACGCGATGTCGCTGGGCGCGGGCGAGGCGCGCGGCGGTGGTCACGCGCGCGCGTCGATCGTCGCCGATGCCTTCGAGGCCGTGGTCGGCGCGGTGTTTCTCGATGGTGGCATCGACGCCGCGCGCGCGTGTTTTCTGCCGATGTTCGCCCAGCAGATCGCGCAGTTCGAACAAGGCCGCGTGCAGAAAGACCCCAAGACCGCGCTGCAGGAACTGATGCAGGGACGCGGTCTCGCGCTGCCGGCCTACGAACTGGTCGAGACCACCGGCGCCGATCACGACAAAACCTTCTACTCGCGCTGTCGCTTGCCGGCCCTGGGCCTGGAAGCCACGGGCGAGGGCAATAGTCGACGCGCGGCCGAAGCGCGCGCGGCGGAACTCGTGCTCGCGCGCGTGCGCGAGCTGGAAACTGGCAGGAGCCCGGCATGAACGCGCCTCACCCCTTTCGCGCCGGCGTCGTCGCGGTCATCGGCCGGCCCAACGTTGGCAAGTCGAGTCTGGTCAACGCGCTGATCGGCTTCAAGGTCAGCATCGTCGCGCACAAGGCGCAGACCACGCGCCATCGCATCTTGGGCGTGATCACCGACGAGCACGGCCAGATCGTGTTCGCCGACACGCCGGGCTTGCATGCCGGTGGTGGGCGCGCGATCAATCGCTATCTAAATCGCGCGGCGCGCGGTTCGCTGGTTGAGGCCGATGTCGTGGCCTTGGTCGTGGAAGCGCAGCGCTGGGACGAAGAAGACGACCTCGCGCTCGCCGCCGCGCGCGAGGCCAAGCTGCCGATCGTGCTGGTGATCAACAAGATCGACAAGCTGCGCCAGCAACGCACCGATCTGCTGCCGTTGCTCGCGCGCTTGGGCGCCAAGCACGACTTCGCCGCGCTGGTGCCCGTGAGCGCGCTCAAGCAACAAGGTCTCGATGATCTGCGGCGCACGCTGCTGAACATGCTGCCCGAGGGCGAGGCGCTGTTCGAGCCCGATGCCATCACCGATCGCAGTCAGCGCTTTCTCGCGGCCGAGACCATTCGCGAACAAGTCGTGCGGCAATTGCACGAGGAATTGCCCTACGCCAGCACGGTCGAGATCGACGAGTTCACGGTCGAGCCCGGCCTCACGCGCATCACCGCCACGCTGTGGGTCGAGCGCGAAGGGCAGAAGGCCATCGCCATCGGCAAGAAGGGCGAGCAGATCAAGATGATCGGCACGTCGGCGCGCCAAGCGCTGGAAAAGCAGCTCGACGGCAAGGTCTTTCTCGAACTGCAAGTGCGCGTGCGCGATCGCTGGTGCGACGACGAAGAGGCGCTGGGCAAGTTCGGCTACGTCGACTGAGGCCGCGCCATGCAGCGCATCGAAGGGCAGCCGGCCTTCATCCTGCATGAGCGGCCGTATCGCGAAACCAGCGTCTTGCTTGAAGTGCTCACGCGCGATCACGGTCGCGTGGGCTTGATCGCGCGCGGCGTGCGCGCGGCCAAGCCGCGTTTCGGTCGCGGCTTGCTGCGACCGCTGCAGGCGCTGAGTTTGTCCTGGCAGGCGCGCGGAGAACTGGGCACGCTCACGGACGCCGATCCGGTCGGCACGCCGATTCCACTCGCCGACGAAGGGCTGCTGTGCGCGCTCTACATCAACGAACTGCTGACGCGCTTGCTTTCGCGTCATGACGCGCATGTCGAACTGATCTCGCGCTATGCCCAATGCCTGGGCGAACTCGCGCTCGCCGATCTCGCCGCGCAGGCGTGGGCCTTGCGGCGGTTCGAGCGCGATCTGTTGGGCATTCTCGGTTATGGCCTGAATCTGGACCTCGATCAAAGCGGCGCGGCGATCGATGCGCGCGGCGCGTATCGCTTCGATCCCGAACTCGGCGCGCAGCCCGTGGGCGGTCACGCGCCTTATGCGATTAGCGGCGCCGCCTTGATCGCCTTGAATGGCGATATACCGCCGCCGCTAGCGCAGGCGAAGGAACTCAAGCGCCTGATGCGCGCGGTGCTGCGTCATCATCTCGGCGGTCATGAATTGGCGGCTTGGCGGATGGTGCTGCCAAATGCGGGCAACCGACCGGCCTCGAATCCGGTGGGCGAGGGCGTCGACGCGCTCGATGACTAAGCGCGCGAGGTTCGACGCGATCGCGTTAGCCGTCTTCACCACCGAGCGCCTGCTGCACGGCGCGCACTTCCTCCAAGGCTACACGCCACGCGGCCGTCAACGATTGGCCACGCGTGAGTTCGCGCAGCGCGGCATCCAAGCGCGTCGCGCCGCAAAATCGACACGAAGCGCGCAGGCGATGCACGATATCGGAGACCGTCTCGCGATCGCCGCGCGCCACCGCGCTACCGAGTTGCGCGGCGAGCACGGGCAATTCGGCATGAAAGAGTTCGCGCAGGCCTTGCAGCACTTCGGCGCTGCCCACGGCTTCGAGCGCGGCGCGATCGTCGAGCACCGCGCCCGCGGTTTCCGAAGGCGCGGGACTTGGCGTCATGTCCGCGTCGGCGACGTGCGGTCGTCCCGCCGCCCAGTCGAGCACGGTCTGCGCGGGAATGGGCTTCTGCACGGCGTCCTCGAAGCCGATGGCCAGCAATTCGCGATGACGTTCGCGCGAGATTTCGCCCGACATGGCCAGCGCGCGACACGTGCGCGACGCCGCCGCCGAATCCGCGCGCAGACTGCGCAGCAACTCGGCGCCATCCAACAAAGGCATGCGCAGATCGGCGATCAACAGATCGAAGCGGCGCGTTCGCGCCTCGCGCAAGGCGTCGCGGCCATCGGAGGCGTGGGTGACGTCGTGTCGCGCGCCCTCGAGCAGGTCGCGCAGGTAGCGCGCGCTGATCGGGTCGTCATCGGCGATGAGTATGCTGGCCATGCTTAGCCAAATCCCTTTGGAGCTGGCACCATCTTACGCATGACCGACTCGCGCTTCATCCGCTGGTGGCCACGCGCGCTGATCGCGCGGGGACTTGTCGCCCTGATCTTCGTCGCGCTCGCGTCGCCGAGCGTCGCGGCCCTGCGCGTGAGCGCCGAGCGCGTGCGCAACGATACGGTCGACGCGCGCGGGCTGGCCTTGGCGATCACGCCCCAGGGCGAGGCCGTGGCGCTCGACCTGCGCGCCCAGGACGTCAGTCTGCCCGGCTGGAACGCGGGTTGGCGGCAACTGCGCTGGCAATGCGAACTGCGACGTGGCGCCGATGAATCCTGGTCCTGCGCCGGCCCGATTCGCGCGAGCAAAGGCAAGCTGGTGCTCGATGGCCGTCTGAGCCTGTCGCGCGCGCCCACGGGCGGCGCCAATCTGACCCTGGCCTCGGGCGCGGCCAGCGCGCGTTATGCCTGGGGCGAGGGCACCACGCCCGCCACGCTCGACACGCGCGACATGCCCTTGAGCTGGCTCGCCGACGTGCTCGCCGTGCTCGCGCCCGACTACATCATCGGCCAAGGTCGCATCACCGCGGAACTGAGTTTTCCCGGCGATGCCACGCGCACGAACGTGCAGGGCCGTTGGACTGTGACGGGCCTTGGCCTCGACACGCGCGACGGCAGCATCGGCACCGCCGACTTGAATGCCTCGGGCACGATCGACGCGGGCATCGGCGAAGCGTTCGACGCGCTCAAGCTAGACGCCACGATTGCGCGCGGCGCCTGGTTGGTGTCGCCGGTCTATGTCGAGACGGGCGCGCAACCGATCGGCGTCTTCGTCGACATGCAGCGGCGCGACGGCGCCTGGCGGCTCGCGCAATGGCGTTATGACGATCCCGAAGTGCTCAGCGCCGAAGGCAGCGCCGTGCTCGACGCCGAGGATCGTCCCCAGCAAGTGCGCGCCTCGCGCTTCGCGCTGCGTTTTCCCGAAGCCTACGATCGCTATCTCGCCACGCTGGCCGCGCCTTCGGGCGCGGGCAAGCTCGCCGTCGCGGGCACGGCCACGGGCGATTTGAATTGGGACGGCGCCGCGCCCTTCGCGATGAATCTGAGCGCGGATCTGTCTCGCCTCGACGATGGCTTGGGGCGTTTCGCGGTCGAAGCCTTCAAGGCCGAAGTGCACATCCAGGATCAGGATCCGCCGCCGAGTCATCTGGCCTGGCAGTCGGCCAAGATTTACGGCCTGCCGGTCGATGCCGCGCGCGTCGATCTGCGCTTTCAGCGACGCGATTGGCGTCTGCTGCAGCCGCTGCGTCTGGGCATGCTCGGCGGTCAGGTCGAGTTCAAGCGTTTCTCGCGAACGTATGACGCCAATGGCGTGGCCCAGGTCGACGCGGCGCTGTCGGCGCATGAACTCGATTTGGCGCGACTGGCGACGGCGGTGGGCTGGCCCGCGTTCGGCGGCAGCTTGTCGGGCGAGATTCCGGCGGTGCGCGGCGTTGGCGACCGCTACAGCGTGGAGGGTGGGCTGCACTTGAACGTGTTCGACGGCAAGATCGACGTGGGCGCGCTCTCGCTCGAGCGACCGTTCGGCGTGGCGCCGTCGCTGGCGGCGGATCTGACGCTGGACGATCTCGATCTGGGTCTGGTCACGCAGGCGTTTTCCTTCGGCAGCATCGAAGGCCGGCTCGATGGCACGATCAAGGGCCTGCGTCTGGTCGACTGGGCGCCGGTGGCGATGGACGCGCGTTTTCGTTCCGATCGCACGCGCGCCGAGCGTCAGCGCTTGTCGCAACGCGCGGTCAACGCGCTGTCGTCGGTCGGCGGCGGCATCTCCTTGCAGCAGAGCCTGCTCAAGGTCTTCGAGCATTTCAGCTACGCCAATCTGGGCCTGGATCTGAAGCTCGCCAACAACGTTTGCTATCTGGGCGGCCTCGACAGCAACGCCGGTGGCTACACTATCGTCGAAGGCTCGGGGCTGCCGCGGCTGTCGGTGGTGGGTCATCAGCGTCGCGTCGACTGGCCCGTGCTGGTGGCGCGCCTGAAGGCCGCGACCAGCGGTACCAGTCCGATCATTCACTAGTTCATTGCATCGATCACGAGGAGCAGTCGCATGAAACGCACGCGTTGGTTGGGCCTGATGGCAAGCGTGGCCCTGGTCACGGCCTGTGTGACGATCAATGTTTATTTTCCCGAGGCGCAGGCGGAAAAAGCGGCCGAGCAGTTCATCGACAACGTGATCGGCACCGACGCCGCCAAGCCCGAAGCCGATCCGGCCACCGCGCCGGCCGAAGGCTCGGGCGGCAAGCCGCCGTCGCTCAGCGCGCTGTTCGACATCGTGCCCAGCGCGCAGGCGCAGGCCGACATCTCGATCGAGACGCCGGCGATCAAGGCGATCCAGTCGCGCATGGCCGCGCGCTTCAGCGACAGTCTGCAAGCGCACTTCGATTCCGGCGCTCTGGGCCTGACCCGCGATGGTCTGGTCGAATTGCGCGATCCGGCCGGCGTCCCGCTGGCGGCGCGCACCGCGGTCAAGCAGGCGGTGGCCGATGACAATCGCGATCGCGCCGCGGTCTATCGCGAAATCGCCGTGGCCAACGGCCATCCCGAGTGGGAAGCCGACATCCGCAATACCTTCGCCAAGCAGTGGATCGAAAGCGCGCGCGCCGGCTGGTATTACCAGGACGACAACGGCGCCTGGAAGCGCAAATAAGCGCGTTTTCGGCCCGGTGCGCCCCGGCATTGCGTTCGGGGCGCATCCCTCGTACCCTGCGCGGCCCCTGCGATTCCGGGCCGTGTCCGTGAGCGAGTTGCAACTTCAGATCAGCGACCTCAGTCATGACGGTCGCGGCGTGGCCCGACAGGACGGCAAGGCGATCTTCGTCACCGGCGCGCTGCCGGGCGAAACCGTGCGCGCGAAGATGGTCCGTCGTCATCGTCAGTTCGACGAGGCGGAAGTCGTCGAAGTGCTCACGCCGTCACCCGATCGCGTCACGCCCGCGTGCGAACACTTCGGCGTCTGCGCCGGCTGCGCGCTCCAGCATCAATCGCCTTCCGCGCAGATCGCGGCCAAGCAGGGCACGCTGCTGGAGAATCTCGAACGCATCGGCCATGTCACGCCCGAGCGCGTGTTGCCGCCCTTGTTCGACGAGCCCTGGGGTTATCGCCGTCGCGGTCGCTTGTCGGTGAAATGGGTCGAAAAGAAAGATCGCCTGCTCGTCGGATTTCGCGAGACCAATGGCCGCTACGTCGCCGACGTGCGTCGTTGCCCGGTGCTGCATCCGGCGATCGGCGAGCGTATCGAGGCCTTGTCGGCGATGATCTCGGGCATGGACTCGCGCCGCGAGATTCCGCAGATCGAATTCGCGGTCGGCGATGAGCTGGGCGCGATCGTGCTGCGTCATTTGCAGCCGCTGTCGGAAGCCGATCGCGCGCGCTTGATCGCCTTCGCCAAGGCGACGGGCCTGGCCGTATTCCTGCAGCCCGGCGGTCTCGATTCGGTGGCGCCGCTGTATCCCGAAGCGGTGGATCTGTCCTTCGCGCTGCCGGGCTATGACGTGCGCCTGCATTTTCAGCCGCTCGATTTCATCCAGATCAACGCGCGCATGAACGCGCGCATGATCGATCACGCCTTGGAATTGCTCGAGCCCACGGCCACCTCGCAAGTGCTCGATCTGTTTTGTGGATTGGGCAATTTCACCTTGCCGCTGGCGCGTCGCGTCGCGCAGGTCGTCGGTGTTGAAGGCGAGGCGGGCCTGGTGCGTCGCGCCGCCGCGAATGCTGAACGCAATGGCATCGGCAACGCCGAGTTCCATGCCGCGGATCTGTCGCAGGACCATCGCGATGCCGCGTGGGCGCGTCGCGATTACGATCGCGTGCTGCTCGATCCCGCGCGCGCGGGCGCGGCCGAAGTGCTGGCCTATTTGCCGCGCAAGTCGACGCGGCGCGTGGTCTATGTCTCGTGCCATCCGGCGAGCCTCGCGCGCGACGCTGGCATCCTCGTCAATCAACATCGATTCAAGCTCGTGGCCGCGGGCGTGATGGACATGTTCCCGCACACGGGCCATGTCGAATCGATCGCGCTGTTCGAGCGCTGAGCGTCATGGCCGTCGAGATCGAACGTAAATTCCTGCTCGCTGATGCGCGCTGGCGCGCCGAGGTGACCTCGAGCGAACGCCTGAGCCAAGGTTATCTGGGCGGCGATGCCTGCTCCGCGCGCGTGCGCGTGGCCGGCGAGCGCGCGTGGCTCAACATCAAATCGCGCGTCGCCGGATCGACACGTCTCGAATTCGAATACGCCATTCCCCTGGCCGACGCCGAGCACATGCTCGCCGCCTTCTGCCCCGGGCGCGTGGAGAAGGTGCGGCACCTCGTGCCCGCCGGGCCTTACACCTGGGAAATTGACGAATTCCTGGGCGAGAACGCCGGACTGGTGGTGGCCGAGATCGAACTCGATCGCGCCGATGCCGACTTCGCGCGGCCCGCGTGGCTCGGACGCGAAGTCACCGACGAGACGCGCTACTACAATCTCAACCTGGCGCGCGAGCCGTTCTCGCGCTGGCCCGACCGGCAAGCCCTGATGGGGCGGGAATGACATGCTGATCATCGGTATCGAAGGCAAGGTGTTGGCCGAACGCGAACGCGCCTGGATCACGCATCCGGCGGTGAGCGGCGTGATTCTGTTCGCGCGCAATTTCGAATCGCGCGCGCAGGTCACGGCCTTGATCGGCAGCATTCGCCATCTGCGCGGTGGGCCGTTCCTGATCTGCGTCGATCAGGAAGGCGGGCGCGTGCAGCGCTTCCGCGAAGGCTTCACCGCGCTGCCGCCGTTGTCGGCGATCGGCGCGTTGTACGACGGCGATTCGGTCGGCGCGGTCGATCTGGCCGAGCAGCACGCGTGGCTGATGGCCAGCGAAATGCGCGCCATCGACATCGATCTGTCCTTCGCGCCCGTGGTCGATCTGATGCGCGGCAATCGCGCCATCGGCGATCGCGCGTTCCATGCCGCGCCCACCGCCGTGAGCGAGTTGGGCCTGGGTTATCTGCGCGGCATGCGCATGGCCGGCATGGCCGCCACGATCAAGCATTTCCCCGGACACGGTTCGGTGCTCGAGGACACGCATTTCGACCACGCGGTCGATCCGCGCGACTGGGCCACGATTCGCGCCGAGGACGTACTGCCCTTCGCCGACGCCATCGACTCGGGCGCCGAGGCGGTGATGATGGCCCACGTCAGCTATCCCGCCGTCGACCCTGATCCGGCCGGTTACTCGACGAAGTGGATTCGCGAGATCTTGCGCGGCGAGTTGAAGTTCACCGGCGCCGTGTTCAGCGATGACATCGGCATGGCCGCGGCCGAGTCGGCCGGTGGCGTGGCCGCGCGCATTCACGCGCACCTTCGTGCCGGCTGCGATTTCGTGTTGGTGTGTCACCCGAGTCTGGTCGAGGATTCGCTGGCCGCGGTCAACGGTCATGCGCCCGCCGCGAATGATCTGATAGCGTCGCTGCAAGGCCTGGTGCCGCAAACCTGGGGCGAGCTGATTCGCAATCCGCAACGCGACCAATTCATTGCCCGTGTGACCGCGTTGAGCGGTCGGAAGGAGACTGCCTGATGAACCGTCCCGCGCTGTCCGAGGCGCTCAAGAGCGCCGATCGCCTGATCGACAATGCCACGCTGATCGAGGCCATCGCGCGGATGGGCGCGCAGATCAACCGCGCCTGCGCCGGTCAGGAGGTCGTGTTTCTGACCATCATGAACGGCGCGCTGGTGTTCGGCGGCCATCTGGCCACCACGCTCACCGTCGACTGCGAGTTCGATTATCTGCACGCCACGCGCTATCGCGGCGAGACCAGCGGTGGGCAGTTGCACTGGATCAAGAAGCCGAACCTGGATCTGAAGGGTCGCCACGTGCTGATCGTCGACGACATTCTCGACGAAGGCCACACGCTGGCTGCGGTGCGCGATTTCTGCGCGACGCAAGGCGCGGCCTCGGTGCGCATCGCCGTGCTCGCCTTGAAGGTGCACGATCGCTGCGTGCCTGGACTCAAGGCCGATTTCGTCGGCGTCGAAGTGCCCGATCGCTACGTGTTCGGCTTCGGCATGGACTATCACGAACAGGGCCGCAATCTGCCGGCCATCTACGCGGTCTGAGCATGAGCGCGACTCTCGATCTGGCGGTGATCGGCGGCACGGGCCTGTATCAGTTCCCGGGTCTGGAAGTGGTGGAGCGGCGCGCCATCGACACGCCGTTCGGCAAGCCTTCGGACGATCTCGTGATTGGTCGCTTGGGCGCGGCGCGCGTGGGTTTTCTCGCGCGCCACGGTGCCGGGCACAAGCACGCGCCGCATCGCGTGAACTACCGCGCCAATGTCTGGGCCGTGCGCGAAGCCGGCGCGAAGCGCGTGGTCGCGGTCAACGCCGTGGGTGGCATCACGCGCGAAATGGGTCCGCGCGTCATCGCCGTGCCGCATCAGTTGATCGACTACACGCAGGGCCGCATCAGCAGCTATTGCGATACCGACACCGCGACCGAAGTCACCCACATCGATTTCACCGAGCCGTTTCACGAGCCGCTGCGCGCGGCCCTGCTCGCCGCCGCGCGCGCTTCGGGCACGGACGTCGTGCCGCATGGCGTGCTCGCGGTGACGCAAGGCCCGCGTCTGGAAACCACCGCCGAAGTGGTGCGTTTGGCGCGCGACGGTTGCGACCTGGTGGGCATGACCACCATGCCCGAGGCCGCGTTGGCGCGCGAACTCGAACTCGACTACGCGACCTTGTGCATGGTCGCCAACTGGGCCGCCGGTTGCTCCGAGGCCGGCGTCGGCGTGCACGCGCCGCCGATCACGATGGACGAAATCTTCGGCCATCTGAAGTCCGCCACCGCGCGCTTGCCCGCGATCATCGGCGCGCTGCTCGCGGCCTGATCGCGCGCCTCGCCGAGGCCATTCGATCCCCACGCGCGCGGCTCGCGCGCGCGTCCTGGACCCATCTTGCGTGCCAAAGTCGGCCAACGCATACTCGCCCGCTATCGCGTCGGCCGGGGGGCTGGCGCGGTATTTCACAGCAATGGGGAGCGACAATGAGATCGGGTACGGTCAAGTGGTTCAATGACGCCAAGGGGTTTGGCTTCATCGCGCCGGAAGAGGGTGGGGAAGATATCTTCGTGCACTACTCGGCGATCAATTCGCAGGGTTTCCGCAGCCTCAAGGAAGGCCAGCGGGTCACCTTCGAGGTGGTTCAAGGGCCCAAGGGCTCGCAGGCCGCGGGCGTCAGTCCGCAGTCCTGAGGTCTTTCGCGCGGAGCACGTGAACGGGCGGAGTCACTCCGCCCGCGCTTTCGCGATCACAGTCGATAACGGCGCAACTGCGCCACCACCACGCCTTGAATGCGCACGCGCTCGGCCTCGTATCGTTGCGGCGCGAAGGCGGGGTTTTCCGCGTGCAGCACCACCGTGCCCGGGCGCTGCTCGATGCGCTTGAGCGTGGCCTCGGTGCCATCGATCAGGGCGACCACGGTCTCGCCATTGCGCGCGGTCTGGCGCGGCTCGATCACCACCACGTCGCCGTCGAGAATGCCGACGTCGCGCATGGAATCGCCCTTGACCCGCAGCGCGTAGCACTCGTTGCCGGCGCGCATCCACGTCGGCAGCACGATCGACTCGTCGCGCGTGAGCGCCTCGAGCGGCTTGCCCGCCGCGATCGCGCCGAGCAAGGGCACCTCGCCGGAATCGTTGGCGGCACTGAGCAGCCGCACGCCGCGCTGCTTGCCGTTCATGGGTTCGACCAAGCCCGCCGCGACCAGCGCGACGATTTGCTTGTGCAGGGAACCGCGAGAGATCAACCCCAGGTCGCGGCAAATCTCGGTGAGCGAAGGCGGGCGCTGACCGCGCGCCGCGCGTTCGCGCAAGTAGTCGAGGATGTCGTGCTGACGCCGCGTGAGCGGCGGCAGGGCATCGGCGCTCGCGTGAGTCACGCGCGTCGTCGCGGGCGCCGCGGTGGGCAAGCGCGCGGGACGGTTCGCCGTTGGTGTCGTTTCGGTTTTCGCCGCGTTCGCTGGAGCCGCCGTGGGCGCACTCATCACGACCTGAGAAACCACTTGAGGTTGATCCACAACCGCTTTCTTTTCAGTGGCTTGTGGCGAAGTCTTGATGGCGACTGGAGCTTCGGGCGCACTGGCCGTGGGCGCGCTGGCCGCAGGCGCGCTTGGCACCGATGCGCCGCTTGACCAGAGATCCATCTGACGCAGATCGGTCAGGTTCTCCTCGCGCTTCTTTTTCGTGCCGCGTTTGTCTTGTGGGTTTTCCATCGGCCCCGAACTCCGCTTGCAGAACGGACGGGGAACATGCTAAGCCGAAAATCACCGCAATACCAGTACTTGCAGCACGAAAGCGAGCCATCTTGCCAAGCTTCGCGCGCAAATGGGGTTTGAACACCCCGCATCGCTGCCCGCGGACGTCACGCTTTCTCTCGATTGACCTCACCAACGATCGTTCTCTCGACGCCCTCGACGCCCTCGACGCGCCGACCTTCCGCTCGCGTGCGTCCACATCGAGGACACCCACCACTCGAGGACACCCACCACTCGAGGACACCCACCACTCGAGGACACCCACCACTCGAGGACACCCACCACTCGAGGACACCCACCACTCGAGGACACCCACCACTCGAGGACACCCACCACTCGAGGACACCCACCACTCGAGGACACCCACCACTCGAGGACACCCACCACTCGAGGACACCCACCAAGAGCGACGATCCCCGCCACTTGTGCGTTCTCTATCCGTTTCGTACTCTCTTTGAAGAACGAATGGGGAATCCGCCATGACCAGCCTCGCCACCACCCTCGTGCCGACGCGGCCCAAGCGTCAGACCATCGAGGTCGATGCCCTGATCGCGGCCTTCAAGCGCAAGTACGCCGACCGCATCACCGGCGAGCTGACCGAACCCGCGCAGACCGGCCGCTACGCGGATTTCCCCGAGACCCTCGACGACCAGATCAGAACCGCGCTGGAACGAAGAGGAATCACGCGTCTGTACAGTCATCAGCGCGAAGCCTGGGACGCGATCGAAGCCGGCAATGACGTGGTCGTCGTCACGCCCACTGCTTCGGGCAAAACCCTTTGCTACAACTTGCCCGTGCTCAATGCCGTGCGCGGCGCGCAGGCGAAGGCGCTCTATCTGTTCCCCACCAAGGCCCTGGCCCAGGATCAGGTCGCGGAGTTGAACGAACTCAACCGCGCCGGCGAACTCGGCGTGCGCGCCTTCACCTTCGATGGCGATACCCCGGGCGATGCCCGTCGCGCCGTGCGTACCAAGGGCGATGTCGTGGTGACCAACCCCGACATGCTGCACACCGCCATCCTGCCGCACCACACCAAGTGGGCGCAGTTCTTCGAAAGCCTGGCCTATGTCGTCATCGACGAGGTCCACGGCTATCGCGGCGTGTTCGGTTCGCACGTGGCCAATGTCATTCGACGCCTGCGTCGAATCTGCGCCTTCTATGGGGTCAAGCCGCGTTTCATTCTGTGCTCGGCCACGATCGGCAATCCGCAAGAGCACGCCCAGGCGCTGCTCGGCACGCCGGTCCACGCCATCACCGAAAGCGGCGCGCCCCGCGGCGCGCGCCATCTGCTGCTGTGGAACCCGCCGGTGGTGAACCCGGACCTGGGCATCCGCGCCTCGGCGCGCTCGCAGTCGAACCGGATCGCGCGCACTTCGATCCGGGCCGGGCTCAAGACCATCGTCTTCGCGCAGTCGCGCTTGCTGGTCGAGGTGCTGACCAAGTACCTCAAGGACGTGTTCGATCACGACCCGCGCCGCCCGCCGCGCGTGCATGCCTATCGTGGCGGCTATTTGCCCGAGGAGCGCCGCGCCGTCGAACGCAAGCTGCGCGCGGGGGAGATCGATGGCGTCGTCACGACCTCGGCGCTGGAACTTGGGGTCGACATCGGTGCCCTCGACGTCTGCGTGCTCAACGGCTATCCCGGCTCGATCGCCGCGACCTGGCAACGCTTGGGTCGGGCGGGGCGGCGCCAGCGCGCGGCGCTCGGCGTGCTGGTCGCCGGTTCGGAAGCGCTCGACCAATACATCGTGCGCCACCCCGAGTTCTTCCTCGGCGCCAGCCCCGAGCAAGCCCGCATCGCTCCCGATCAACTGCTGATCGCGCTCGATCACGTGCGCTGCGCCGCGTTCGAGCTGCCGTTCAAGGACGGCGAACAGTTCGGCGGCCAGGACCCGCGCGGCTTTCTGGAATTCCTCGGCGAGACCGGCGTGCTCCATGCCGACGGCGATGCCTGGCATTGGATCGCCGACAGCTATCCCGCCAACGCGGTCAATCTGCGCTCGGTGGCCGATGGCAATTTCCTGGTCATCGATCGCACTGACGGTCGCCAGACCGTGCTGGCCGAAGTGGACTACAGCGCCGCCGCGACCACGCTCTACGAAGGCGCCATCCATCTGATCCAGAGCAAGCCCTGGCAAGTCGAGAAACTCGACTGGGTCGGGCGCAAGGCCTTCGTCACCCGCACCACGGCCGATTACTACACCGACGCCATCGACTATCAAAAGCTCAAGATCCTCGAGCGCTTCGACGGCACGACCGAGCAGGGCGTCGAACGCGGCCACGGCGAAGTGCATCTGATCCGCCGCGTCACCGGCTACAAGAAGATTCGCTACTACACGCACGAAAACGTCGGCTACGGCCCGGTGAACCTGCCCGATCAGGAGATGCACACCTCCAGTCTGTGGTGGCGTCTGCGCGAAGAAGAATTGATGCGCGTCTTCGACAGCCGCCACGCCGCGCTCGACGGTTTCCTCGGCGCCGCGTACGCCCTGCACACCGTGGCCGTGTTGCGCGCCATGGCCGAATCGCGCGACATCGGCAAGGCCGTGGGCTCGGGCGCCGGCGACTGGGCCGCGACCGTGGGCGCGCAGGGTCGCGGTGAATTGCGCGATGCCTCGGACCGGCCGTTGTCGCCGGAAACGCTATCGCGCTTCGAGCCCACGGTGTTCCTCTACGACAACTACCCGGGCGGCACGGGCTTCTCCGAACCTTTGTTTCGCGAGCAGACCGTGATCGTCGACGACGCGTTGCGCCTGGTCGAGCGCTGCGATTGCCGCCACGGCTGCCCGGCGTGCGTGGGACCCGTGTTGCAGAGTGACGAACAGTCGCAGCGCGCGCCCAAGGACTTCGCGCTGCGCGTGCTGCGGTTGCTGCATGGACACGCCTGAACATGGCGAGCCGGTCGTGATGAGCGAGTCGCTCGCGACCCCGCGCGCGTCGGTCGATATGGCGGCGCGCGTCGATCGCGAGCGCGACACGTCGGCGCCCGCGCGGATCGATGCCACCGCCGCGCCAGTCACCAAGCCCACCACCAATCTTCGCGCGCGCCTCACCGCGCTCGTGCGCCAAACCGGCGGCGCCGTGCAATCGGCCGTGCCCGCGGCGCCGGACTGGGCGCGCCAAGTCGAACAACTGCGCCAAGCACAACGCACGCGCGACGCGCGCCAGCGCGCGGCCGAGCAAGCCTTGCCGGGCGAAGAACTCAGCCCAGGCGTGCGTCGCATCCAGACCTTGGTGCCGCCGACGCACAGCGGTCCCGTGTCGGAGACGACGCCGCCCGTTTGGGAAGCGGGCGAGGGCACGACAACATCGCCGCTGATCTTTCTCGATACCGAAACCACGGGCCTCGCCGGTGGCACGGGCACCTTGATCTTTCTGCTCGGGCTGGCGCGTTGGCGGGACGGTCACTTGCTCGTCGAACAATGGCTATTGACCTCGCCGCGCGCCGAAGCCGCGTGGCTCGAGGCCTTCGCGCGCGAAGTGCCCGAGGATGCGGTGCTCGTAAGCTTCAACGGCAAGACTTTCGATCTGCCGCTGCTCGCCGCGCGCTTTCGCTTGGCGCGCGCGGTCGATCCGCTGTCGCGGCTGCGGCATTGGGATCTGATGCATCCGCTGCGTCGCGCCTTCGACAAGCGCTGGCCCGATTGCCGTTTGCAGACCGCCGAGCGGCGCTTGCTCGGCATCGAGCGCGTCGACGATCTGCCCGGCGCCTTCGCGCCGCAGGCCTTCCATCATTTCCTGCGCCAAGGCGATGGCGCGATGCTGACCGAAGTGGTGCGGCACAATCGTCAGGACATCGTATCGCTCGCGCGTTTGCTCGCGACCTTGGGCGAGGTGTGGGCCGAACCGACGCGCTTCGACGCCGACCCCGTCGCCATCGCCGAGCGCCTTCGAAAGCTCGGTCGCGAGCAGGCCGCCGAGCGCGTGCTCACTGGCGCGCTGCATCACGACGATGTGCGCCGCGCCCTGGCCCGACACCGACGCCGCCAGCGCCGCTGGCCGGAAGTGTGCGCTTTGCTCGAGCCCCTGGCCGACGCGCCCCGACCCTGCGTCGAAGCGCTCGAACGCCTAGCCAAGATCGCCGAACACATCGATCGCGATCCCGCGCGCGCCCTGCGCTTCACCGATCGTCTGATCGAGCGCGAACCCGGCATCGCGCGCCATCACGCGCGCCGCGAGCGCCTGCTCGCGCGGCTGGCGCGGGCGGGGCGCTCGTTGTTGTTCTGACATGCCGGTCGGGCGCGAGCTCATCACCGACCGCCATCACGGCTTTACCGCGCCGATGCTATCCTCGCGCGCTCGCAGGAGGACTCGGACGATGCAGATCAGCTCCAAGCTGCCACGCGTGGGCACCACTATCTTCACGGTGATGAGCCAGCTGGCCTTGCAGCACAAGGCGGTGAACTTGGGCCAGGGCTTTCCCGATTTCGACGGGCCCGTGGCCCTGCGCGAAGCGCTGACCCGACACATGGCCGAAGGGCGCAATCAATACGCGCCGATGACCGGCGTGCCGCGGCTGCGCGAACAGATCGCGATCAAGACCGAGCGTCTGTATGGCCGCAAGGTCAACGCCGACACCGAGGTCACCGTGACCTCCGGCGCCACCGAAGCCTTGTTCGCCGCCATCGCCGCCGTGGTGCGGCCGGGCGACGAAGTGATCGTGCTCGATCCCTGCTACGACTCGTACGAGCCCGCGATCGAGCTGCAAGGCGCGCGCGCCGTGCACGTGCCGCTGAGCTTGCCGAGCTTCGCCGTCGATTGGCAGCGCGTGAAGGACGCGATCACGCCGCGCACGCGCATGATCATGATCAACTCGCCGCACAATCCTTCCGGCGCGGTGTTCACGCGCGCCGATCTGGAGACGTTGGCGGAGATCACGCGCGACACCGGCATCTTCGTGCTGTCCGACGAAGTGTACGAACACATCATCTTCGACGGGCTCGAGCATCAGAGCGTGCTGCGTCACGCCGAACTGGCCGAGCGCGCTTTCGTGGTGTCGAGCTTCGGCAAGACCTATCACTGCACGGGCTGGAAGGTCGGCTATTGCGTCGCGCCGCCGGCCTTGTCGGCGGAATTTCGCAAGGTTCACCAGTATTTGACCTTTTGCACCTTCAATCCCGCGCAATGGGCGCTGGCCGACGTGCTCGAAAGTGATCCGGCGCATTACCTGGATCTGCCGCGCTTCTACGCGGCCAAGCGCGATCATTTTCGCGACAAGATCAAGCACACGCGCTTTCGCTTGTTGCCGGTCTCGGGCGCGTATTTCCAGATCGTCGACTACAGCGCCATTTCCGATCGCGATGACTTGAGCTTTTGCGAGTGGCTGGTCAAGGACAAGGGCGTGGCGGCGATTCCCGTGTCGGCGTTCTACGAAACGCCGCCGGAGATGAAGCTGATCCGCTTCTGCTTCGCCAAGACCGAGGCCTTGCTCGATCAGGCCGCGGCGCGGCTGGCCGATGTTTGAGGGCGTGGCGATCGCATCGCGGTCGCCTTAGCGTGAATGCTTCGCGCGCCAGGCGCGCGAGAGTTCGAGGAGAGTGATTCGATGTCCGTGATTTTGCCCCAGCGCGATCTGCGCGTGTCCATCGTCCAAGCCGACACGCGGTGGCACGACGCCGCCGGCAATCGCGCGCTGTACGGCGATCTCGCGCGCGAACTGAAAGGCCGCACGGATCTGATCGTGCTGCCGGAGACCTTCACCTCGGGCTTCACCAATGACACGCGCGACAACGCGCAGACCGTCAACGGCGACAACATGCGCTGGCTGCGCGACCTCGCCGCCGAAGTTGGCGCGGTCGTCACCGGCAGCATGGCGATCGAAGAGGGCGGGCGTTTCTACAATCGCTTGATCTGGATGCGTCCCGACGGCACGCACGCCAGTTACGACAAGCGGCATCTGTTTCGTTACGCCAACGAACACGAGCGCTACGCCGCCGGCGCCGATCGCCTGATCGTCGATCTGCAGGGCTGGCGCGTGTGTCCGTTGGTTTGCTACGACCTGCGCTTTCCCGTGTTCATCCGCAATCGCTTCGCGGGCCGCGAGGCCGCGGGTCGCGATTACGATCTGCTGATCTTCGTCGCCAACTGGCCGAGCCCGCGTCATGCCGCGTGGCAAACCTTGCTGCGCGCGCGCGCCATCGAGAACCTGAGCTATTGCATCGGCGTCAATCGCACGGGCACCGATGGCAACAAGCTCGACTATCTCGGTGGCTCGGTGGTCTTGCATCCCTTGGGCACGGCGCTGGTCGAGCTGGGCGCGCAGACGCAGGTCGCGACCACGGTGCTCGACGCCGCGGCGCTGCGCGCGCATCGCGAGCGGTTTCCGTTCTTCCTCGATGCGGACGAGTTCACGCTGACGCGCTGAGCTGAACTCCGCGCTCACGCTCACGCGCTGAGTCGCGATCCGAACCCTCGCGCGCTCACCCGCGCGCGACGTCCCGCCAGAACCGATCCAAGGCCGCGAGCACCGCTTGCGGCGCCTCGCATTGCGGGTAGTGACCGATGCGCGGCAACTCCGTCACCGACTCCGCGCCGATCACCTCGCGCCAGCGCGCGACGATGCTGGCGCCGGAGATCGTATCGGCCGTGCCATCGATCAGATGCTTGGGGCCGGGCCAATCGCGCAGCGCGCCAACCCAGCGATCGCGCCAGCGCTTGCGTTCCCGCAGATAGCGGCCCAATCGATGCGCGATGCGATGACCCTCGTCGTGCGACACCAGCGCCCAGCAATCGTCGAGCAGCGCGGGCGAGGCGGGCGTGTCGGGGCCGAAGATCGCGGCGAAGCTGCGGCGGAATCGCGCTTCGCGCATCAAGCCCGCGACGAGGAACCCAACCGGACTCGCCAGCAGTTTCTGAATCAGCCGAGGCCGTTGCGCCTCGGGAAAGATGCCGCCGTTGAGCATCGCCACGCTCAAGGGGCCCGAGTCCGGCGTCGATGACGAGCGCTCGATCGCGCGCGCCAGCAACTCCTCGGCGACGGTGACGCCATAGTCGTGCGCGAGCACGTGATAGCGAGCCACGCCCAGGCGCGCGACCAAGGCTTCGACCAGATCGGCCTGCTCGAAGAAGCTGTAATCGTGCGCGCGCGGCTTGGCCGAGAAGCCGAAGCCGAGAAAATCCAGCGTGATCACGCGAAAGCGCGCGCGCAACGCGGGCCACAGCGGTTGCCAATCGAAGCTCGCGGTCGGAAAGCCGTGCAGCAAGACGAGCACGGGCGCGTTCATGTCGCCCTCGTGGCGCGTGTAGAGACGATGGCCCAGCAAGGTCTGGAATTCGCCGGCATCGCGCCACGCCGTCAGTGCCGCGCTGATCGAGGTCATGATCGAGGTCTCCGATGACGCGCGGGCCTGAGCGCGATTGCCGAGTTTATACGCAATGGATAGCGGCACCGGTGCAACCGCTCGACACAGGCAGGCTCATGTCCGATCAGCGCGCGACTCACATCCATGTGCTTGCCTTCGCGGGCCTTCATCGCGCCGCGGCGCGGGTGATGCGCGAACAGTTTCTGCGGCTAACGCCGCGCCTGCGCGCCACGTGGATGCTCGGATCGGAAGCACAGGCCGATCTGCTGATCATCGACCCCGTGACCTTGAGTGGTCAGATGGCGCGCGATCTCGCGCGACTCAGTGGCAAGCGTTACGCCGAACTGCACGAGGCGGGCACCGAGCCCCCGGTGCGCACGGCGCCGATCCTGCGGTTTCCGCCCGAGATCTGGGCTTTCGCGCGTCTGCTCGAATGCGCCGAGCAGGCCATGTCATTCGATACCGGCATTCGCATCGACGAGGCGGCGTGGCTCGATGCCACGAGTGTCAACGCGCGGGAGGCGACGCAGGTCCGCGATCGTGTTCGCGGCGATGATGGCGAATCTTGAGGCGGGCCACGCGTCGCGCGTCGCGTGGCGATGGAACGTCGACCGACGTCAGGCCTGCGCGATGTGCAGGCGCGTGGGTTCCAGCACGCTGGTGCTGATCAGTCGCGCTTGCGGCGATTCCCGACCGGCGAAGGCGCGCAGCCAGCGCTCGCGCGTGTCGCGGCCGAACATGAAATTCGAATAGTCCTGAATGCCCTGCAGATCGTGTTCGACGAAGACGCGGTTGGTGCGGCGCAGCTCCGGTCGCGCGTTTTCGTCGCGGATGCGCTTTAGCAAGGTGCCGCTCTGCGCCTGGGTGCTCATGCGCGTGTAGGCACGGGTGTCGAGGACGCGGATGCCTTGATCGCGATCCTGGCGCGTCAATTGTTCGACGACGGAGAGGAAAGCGTCGATCTGATCGGGGCTGACTTCGTACTGCTGTTGAATGGTGACCGCGAACACGATGTCCTCTCGTCCGGGTTGCCGGATCGCCTGCTGGGGTTATCAGCTGGTGCGCGATTCGACGGCGATTGGTGTCAGTTCCCGGCGGAGTTACAGCGTCACGCGCACGCTGACGCGGTCGAAGCGGCCTTCCTGATCGAGCGCGACGATGGTCTGTTCGCCACCGCGCTCGAAGCGATACTGCAGTGTTTGTCCCGGTTCGCTCGCGCCGACCCAACGACCATCGACCAGCCACGCGACCGTTCCCGCCGCTCCCAAGGCGCGAAGCGCCACGGTCGGCGCGCGCGGACTTCCCGGCGCGCGGCGCAGCACCGCGTTCTCGACCAGGCCATCGATGCGCAAGCGACGCGCCAAGGGCGCGGCCGGCGGCGAACAGCGGGGATCATAGTTGGGCAGGCGCGCGGCGGCGTCGCGCGCGGCGCTGATCCACGGTTCGGCGCGCGTGGGCCAGCGCACGGCGACGCGCGCGATCGGCTCCACGCCGACGCAATCCGCGCTCACGCGCAACTTCGAATGGCGATCGATCCAATAGGTTTCTTGTAGCGGCTCGCTTTCATCGCGCGCGGCGAGCGTGGGCGGAATCGTCTCGTCGAGCACCCACGCTTCGCGTCGATCCTGACACTGCTCGGGATGCGCGGGATCGGGCGCGGTGCCCAGTGGCCAGCAGATCTCGGCCTGACGCACTTCGGGGGGCGGTGGCGGCGCGACCGCGTCGTCGATGCGTCGCGGCAGACCATCGGCGAGATTGAACAGCAGCGGCAAGGCCGTCGACGCGCCATAGTGACCCGGCAAGGGCGTGCCATCGGGACGACCCACCCACACGCCGATGGTGTAACGCGGTCCCACGCCAATTGCCCACGAATCACGAAAGCCGTAGCTCGTGCCGGTCTTCCACGCCAATCGTGATCGCGTGCGAATGGCGATGCCGTTGACCGGTTCGCCGGGGCGCGCGTGCGCCTCGAGCATCTCGCGCACGATCCACGCGGCGCCGCGACTGAGCACGCGACGATCCTCGATCGCCGCGGCGGCGTCATAGCGCAACGGTCCGGCCAGGCCTTCGCGCGCGAAGCCCGTGTAAGCCGCGACCAATTGCTCGAGCGTGGTGCCGGTGCCGCCGAGAATGATCGCGAGGTTCGGCTCTGCGCCGCGCGGCAATTGCAGATTCAGGCCCACGTGACGCAATCGCGCGGCGAATCGCCGCGGCGTCACGCGCGCGAGCAGATCGACCGCGGGCACGTTCAAGGACAGCCGCAGCGCGTCGGCGGCGCTGACCGGACCATTGAACACATCGCCGAAGTTCGCCGGACGATAACCGTCGAAGGCTTGCGGCGCATCGATCAGCAGACTCTCGCTGTGAATCAAGCCGTCATCGATGGCCAGTCCGTAGAGAAACGGCTTCAAGGTCGAGCCGGGCGAGCGCACGGCCTGCACCATGTCGACATGACCCAGGCGTTGGTCATCGCCAAAGCGCGCGGAACCGACGTAGGCGCGCACGGCCAGCGAGTCGTTTTCGACGATCAACACCGCCGCCGACGTGCGTGGCGGCAAAGGCGTGAGATGCGCGCTCACGCGCCGTTCGGCGAGGCCTTGCAGCAAGGGATCGATGCTGGTGCGGATCACGCGCGCGTCGGGTTGCTCGCGATGCAGTTTGTCGGCAAGCAGCGCCGCCAGCATCGGCGGCCGCAAGACGCGCGCGACCACGGGTTCCAGCTGCGCTTCGCGCAAGGCCGAGTCGTCCCACGTGCCCAGATCGGCCAGGCGTCGCAGCACCTTGTCGCGCGCCGCGCGCGCGAGCTCGGGCGCGCGATCGGGACGCAAGCGGCTCGGCGCTTGCGGCAACACCGCGAGCAAGGCGGCTTCCGCGTGCGAGAGCTGTCGCGATGATTTGCCGAGATAGGCCCAACTCGCCGATTCGACGCCCTGCAGATTGCCGCCGAATGGCGCGAGATTGAGATACAGCGTCAGGATCTCGCGCTTGCTCAAACGCCACTCCAATTGCAGCGCCCGCGCGATCTGCCGCAGCTTGCCCCAGGCGCTGCGCGGCGTCGGTTCGATCAAGCGCGCGACTTGCATCGTCAAGGTCGAACCCCCCGACACGATCTCGCCATGCACCAGGGCTTGGCCGAGCGCGCGCGCCAATGCGAACGGATTGACGCCGGGGTGATAGTCGAACCAACGATCCTCGTAGCCGAGAAGTGCCTGTAGATATCGCGGCGACACGGTCTCGGGCGTGATTGGATAGCGCCACACGCCATCCTCGGCCGCGAAGGCGCGCAGCGGTGAACCATCGGCGGCGAGCACCACGGTCGCGCCCTCGCGCGTGAGGTCGGGAATCGGAGGCGGAAACGCGCGATCGAGCACGAGGAGCGCGATCGCGATGATCACCGCGCTCCACGCCACCCGTCGTCGCCATCGCCTGAAGCGCGAAGGCGACGCGCCCGCGGCCTCGCCCGAGGGCGAGGCGCGATCACGTCGAAAGGTCGGCCATTTCATCGAAGCACTCGCGCGCGCGAGGCGTCGCGTTTACTCCGGCCGACCCACTTGCACGCGCTCCGGCACGGCTTGGCCGACCGCGCGAAGCGACGGGCGATACATGTCCTCGACCGTCGGCGGCGGCACGATGTAGTCGCCCGGCGAGACCGCGCGCACCAGGTAATAGAGCTTGGCCGTGCTCTCGGCATACATCTGGATCGCGGCCACGTAGCGATCGTCGCGATACTCCTCGAAGCGAATCGTCGCTTCGATGCCGCGCTCGGACAAGGTGACGCCATCGAGGGTGACATTCTCCCACTGACTGGCGTCGGTGAGGTTGAGGTTCTCGACCTCGAGGCCGCCGGCGACCAAGTCGACCACGAGCGCATCGTTCATCGCCTGATTGCTGCGCACTTCGATCGCGCCGATCAGCAGATCGCCTTCATTCAAGCGACCGCCTTTCCAAGGCTCGCCATCGGTGGTGTAGAACTTGCGCGTGATGCGCAGGTCATCGCGCGTCGTCGGCTGCGCGCGCGTTGGCGTGCCGGCGACATCCTGCACCACGTACAACGGCGCGCCGCCCGAGGGCGTGATCGACAGGCCGCGCGCGAGGTCATCTTGCGTGAATGCGCGTGAGATCACCGCGCGCCCCGTGACCTCGTCGGCCGAACCGCCGACGCGCACGCTCGCGGCGAAGCTGCGCGGCGCCTGCGCGATCAGGTCATGGCCCAAGCGGAAGATCGCCTGTTGATCCTGCGTGCTCAGATAGACATCGCCGCGGCCCTGCCATTCGCGCGCGGCTTCGATGGCGCGCGCATCATACTCGGGTTTGCTCAGGCCGTTCTCGTGCGCGAGCGCCAGCATCCAAGCCGTGTCGCGCAAGGTGCTGCCGTAGTCGCCGAGATAATCCGGACGCTGGAATTCGCGCGAGAAGGCTTCCTCGAACGCCTTCTCCGCGCGCGGCTTGTCGCCCATCAGGGCCAGCGCCGCGCCGAGATGCGCCAGCGGCATCGGCACCACGAACTTGGAGCGTTCGTTGTCGAACATGGCGCGCAAGGTGCCCACCGGCGCGCGACGCGCGCGCGCCAGCACATAGGCGCCATAGGCCATTTCGGCCAGACGCATGTGCTCGTAGTTGTCGTACTCGTAGTTCGTGTTGCCGCCCGACAGCAGATCCTCGTTGAGCCGCACCAGGGCGCGTTCGAGCGTCTGTTCGGGAATCGCGATACCGGCATCGCGGGCATTGAGGAACAACTCGGCCACGTACGGCGTGATCGCGGTCGTCGGCTCGCTCGCGCCCGGCCACATGGCGAAGTGGCCGTTGTCGGTCTGCATCGAAGTCAGTCGCGCGAACGCGGCTTCGAGCATCGCGGCGCGCTTAGGCGCATCGATGACCTGCACGCGGCCGAAGGGATCGGTCATGGTCAGTTCGCCCACGCCCAGGCGATCGATGGTGTTCTCATCGAGCCACACCAGCGGATAGGCCTTGCTGGTCGTCTGCTCGGCGCAGCCATAAGGATAGGCCACCAGCTCGCGCGCGCTCTGCGCGAAGGGCAGGGGCGGCAAGGTGCTGACCGTGATGCGGCCCTGGATCGAATCGCCATGCAAGCCCGCGAGCAAGTCGTTGCTCGGCGTGATCGTGCGCGGGGCATCCAGCACTTCGCTGGAAACGCGCGCCACCGCGCCCCACGCCGGCCGCACGACCAGGCTGAAATGTCGCTCGATGTTGACTTCGGGGCCCTTGATGCGCGCGGTGATGCGAGCCGCGCCGAACGCGCCCGTCGCGCGCAACGGCATGCGCAAAGTGCGCTTGGCTTGATCGTCGAGACTCACGCGCGCGCTCGTCTGGCCGAGCGACACGGGGCCTTCGGCGCTCAGCGCGATCTCGAAATCGCCGGCCTTGCCGCTGAGATTGGTCAGATCCAGCGTCAGCGTCGAACTGTCGCCCGGCGCCATCACGCGGGGCGTGCTGGCTTCGGCGACCAAGGGCGCGCGCACGATGCTCTCGTGCTCGGCCGCGCCGTAGCGATCCTCGCCGAAGACCAGGGCGCGCACGCGCAAGGTGCCGTTGAAGTCGGGCACGGGCAGGGCGATCTCGGCCTTGCCTTGCGCGTCGAGCGCGACCGGCGCCTGGAACAAGTCCACGGTCTTGACGTCGGCATTGGGTCGACGCGCGGCCGGCAGCGCCGCGAGCGCCTGGTCGCCGCCGTAACGCAGGCGCGCCTGCGCGCCGTCGAGACTTTCGATCACGCGCGAATACAGATCATAGGCATCGATGCCCAGGCGACGCTGCGCGAAGAACCACGCCGCGGCATCGGGCAGGGGGAAGCGCGTGATGTTGAGCACGCCCGCGTCCACCGCGGTCACGCGCACGCGCGCGGTCTGACCGGCGAGCGCCGGCGCTTCGACCTTGATGCGCAGATCGGTGTTCGGGCGCGACGTCTCGGGCGAGTCGAGCTTCACCGCGATCTTGCGGTCGTCGCGCGCCATCGGCACCCAGGCCACGCCGATCGCGCGATTGGGCGTCACGCGTTCCGCGCTCGAGCCCGGGCGGAAGACCAGCGCCGTCACGTACAAATCGTGCCGCTGCCAACTGGGATCGAGCGGAATCTCGATGCGCGTGCCGGCGCGCACATTCGCGGTCGTGTGCCACAGCAGTTCATCGCCCTCGAGCATGATCAAGGCCGGGCCTTCGTGCGGCGGCGTGAGGGTGGCGACGAGCGTGTCGCCGGGACCATAAGCCACCTTGTCGAGCGCGACCTTGACCTTGTCCGGACGCGCCTCGTCGCCGCGATTGTCATCCCAGCCCCAACCCGCGTTGAACGGCAGGCGCAAGGTCAGTTGCGTGGTCGGGTCGAGCACTTCGAGTCGATACGGACCCCAGTCGACATTGAAATTGAGCTTGGCGCGACCACCGGCGGCGATGTCGATCTTTTGTTCTTCGATGGTTTCGTAGCGCGCCGTGAACTCGGCTTTCCAGCCCATGTCGGCGACGAAAGTCCAGTGATAGTCGCGATACTCGCGAATCAACTTGGCTTGCAGGCCCGTGGCCGGCAGCAACTCGCCACTGGCGTCGGTGCGCACCAGTTCGAAACTCGCCTGACCATTCGAGGGCGAGCCTTCGCTGAGTTCGAACATCGGACGCGCGCCGATCAATTGCGGCGCCGGCCACACCACGCGCTCGAGATTGCGCGACACGGCGCGGCCGCCGGTCTCATAGACGCTGCCTTGGATCATCACCGACACGGGGCCCGTGATCGTGGTGTCCTTCAGCACTTCGATGTCTTGCGCGAGCTTACCGTCCTCATCGAGCGAGGTGTCGACCGCGTCGGTGATCTCCTTGGGCAAACTCATCAGCGCATCGCCGAAATAGAAGTCCTTCAACGTGGCGACCGGATGGTCCTTGCGCCCGACCGCGAGCTTGGCGGTGAAGCGATTGCCCGCCGCCGGCGCGCCATAGAGATACGCGGCCTCGACCGTGACCGGCAGGGCCTCGCCAGGCTTGAGCGTTTCCTTGCTGGAATTGAGATCCAGCTTCAAGCGCTCGGGCAGAAATTCCTCGACGCGGAAGACGAAGGCATGATCGGCCTTGCTCGCCTTCGGATCGGTGGAGAAATCGAGCGACCAACGCCCCGTCGGCGCGTCGAGCGCGATGTCGCGCGTGAATTCGTAGTAGCCCAGTTCGCCCGGCGACACCTGTTGTTGAATCACGGTGCGGCCATCGGGCTGACGCAAGGTCGCGAACAGCGGCTGCGGCGGCATGAACTTGCCGTCCTGATCGCGCAGCAGCGCGGCCACGCGCAGCGTCTCGCCCGGACGATAGAGATCGCGACCCGACCACGGAAACACTTCCGCCGCGCGCTGCGGACGACCCGCGACGGAGAATTCGGAAAGATCCAGCGCCGGCTGATTGAACGGCAGGAACGAGACATCGCTGCCGCGCTCGGCCACCAGCACGTGACGCGCATCGAAGGTGTAGTCGAGCGTGGCCAGGCCGTCACCATCGGTCTCGCCGGTGACCACGACTTCGCCTTTCTCGTTGCGCACGCTGAGCGTGACGCCCGACTTGGGCTCGCCGCTTTCCAGCGACGCCGTGTGCACGAGCATGCGCGTGCCGTACAAGCGCGCGTGCAGGCCGATGTCGGAGACGAAGAACATCGCCGTGTCGTATTCGCTGGTGAACTGCGCCGGTCGCTTCATCACCGCGAAGTACAGGCCCGGATTCTTGAGTTCGGCGATGTCGCGCACCGGGATATAGGTCACCGTGCGTTCGTTGGGCTTGACCTCGAGCGCGAAGCGATTGGCGTACACCGGCTCGGCGTAGCGCGTGAGCGTATCGAGGCTCCAATAACCGCGACGACCGTTCTTCTGCATCTCGGCCAGGAAATTCTGCACCGACTTGTCGCGCACGCGCATGAATTCCAGATCCACCGCCGGCACATTGACCGTGATGATCGGCAGACCGCGCGTCTCGTGCGTGGGCAGCACGCTGCCCTGACTGGCGAAGCCGAGCAGGGGTTCGAGCGGACCGGTGTACAAGTCGCGCGGCACATCGGTGCCGATGGTGTGTCCGTCGGCCGCCGCCAACGCGCCCTTGATCGTGATCTTGTAGGTCTTGTTGGCGTCGAGGTACGGAAAGCGCAGCTGCTTGAGATCGCCCGTCAACGACCAACTGCCGCTGACCGTCTCGCCCTTGTCGCCGGTGATCACCATCAACTCGTCGAACTTCTGCGCCGAGGCCAGTGGCTGCGAGAACGTCAGCAAGGCGGCCGGTCGACCTTCATACGACTCGGCCTCGACCGAAACCGGTGCGAAACCGCTGACGGCGGCGTTTGTTGGCGTCGACGCGTTGTCCGAACTCGGCGTCGAATCACCGCCGCACGCCGACAAGACGGCAAGCGCGCCGAGCAACGCGGCGCGATGACAAAAACGAAGAAGGCTGCGCATGGGCGAGGGTTCCCGAATGGTCCTCGCCAGTATACCGGTCGCAACGGCGGACTCGGGTCGAACAGCGGGCAATTTGGAGGCGCTGATCGCGTTGATGTCAGGCGCGTCGTCGGCAAAAGATTGACGACGGCGTAGGCGTGTCCTCGCGCGGCTCAGCGCGCGGTCGCGGACTCGAAACCGTCGCCGAATTCGGGCGGAACGGCTTCGACGGCGCCGATGTCACCGTGGACGGGCGCGTCGGGCTTCATCACGTAGGGATAGGGGGCCCCGCGATAGTCCACGTGTCGTCGCCAGTTCGTGTTGGGGCAAGCGTCCACAAGATCAGGGTTACGCGGCGCGAGATCGATGGGATCGAGGACCAGCGAACTCGGTGCCAGCACGACGAACTGTCCGATGTCGGGATCAATGACGACTTGATGATCGGCGAAATCATCAACACGCTGAAAGAAGCCGCAATATCGCCGCGTCAACTTGTGAGCGGACTCCACGGGAATGACGTTCGCGGGCGCCGGATCGGCGCTCGACGCCAGAATGCTCGCCTCGACAATCGCCTGCCGACCTTCGATCTGTTGAAGTTCGAAGAACGCGTCCAGCGGCGTGGCGAATAGGATCGTGCTCTGCGTGATTCGGATTCCGCCTCGAGCGTGGGCTTTGGCGAGTGTCGCCGTTCCATCATTGACACGGCCGATCGTGTTGTTGATCACGACCGTGGCATCCAGCGAAACGTATTCCGTGGGCATCGCGACGTTAGCCCCGAACGCGCCAAACATGGTCGACATCAGATCGTTGTCCGCGATCAAAGTGTTGTACAGATTGATCTGGCCGTCATAGACGTAATAAAGCGAGCTGAGTGATCCGGGGCCCGTGTGACGGTTCCTGACGGCCGCCGAACAGCCCAGCGCGTGAAAACGCTCGCATCGCGCATGGTCGCCAGAGCGATTGAAGTGAATGAGCGCCCCGTCGCCCGCGAAAACCGCGAGCGCGCCAGTTCCTACCTGATCCGAGATCACCACATTGCTGAGAAAATAGCCGGCGACGGTTTCATTCACATCCGTGCCGCGTCGGAAGTTTCCAAACACACACAGCGCAGGCATGGAGCCCGAATTGCCGGAAATCGACAGTACGCCATCGCCGTCGGGCTCGGCACCCAAGGAAATCGTGGATGAACTCAGGTCTTCGCCGCGATCGAACGTCGTATAGCCCGAAGCGCAATTGCCGAGGTTGGCGCGAATCAAACCCACCGATGCGTTGGGAATCTTCGGCCGAAAGCCGCCGCCGGCTTGGGAACTGCCCATGCAATAGAAGGCGCCACCCGAACTCGCGACATTCTCCTCGATCACCCCATCGCGCAGGATGATCGATCCATGCATGTTCTCGATCGGGCCCGCGGCGTCGAACGTGCCACCGCAATAGATGCCGCCGCCTTTTGATGTCGCCGTGTTACGCGAAACACGCGCGCCTTGCTCGATCACCAAGTCGGCGCGCGCGCTTTCACTGCCACGATTGACGGGCGATCCCATCAAGGCCACGCCGCCGCCGTGGGTAGCGGCATTGTCGCGAACGCGCGACCCCAGGCCGAGCACCACTTCCCCCGCGCCGATCACCTGCAAGCCACCACCCGTGCTCTGGCGCAGATCGGCGACATCGGTGGCGTCGCCGCCGGTCAGCACCACGCGACGCAAAGTCACTCGCGAGGGATTGCCGTTGAATACGATCGTGAGCACGCTGCGTGCTTGCCCACCCGCGCCATCGAGCACCGCGAGCTGGTTCTCGTCCGACACGTCGCCATCGGGCGTGGGGCTCGCGCAACTCGCGTAGCCGCCTTCAATCACGATTTCGGATTGCGCGACTTGCGGCGCGTAACGAACGCCATCGGGCAGGGCGTAGTGGCCCTTGACGAGGTGAAGCTCATGACTGCCTTCGAGCGTGGCCAGCGCGAGCAGCGCCTGCGGCAGATCGCTGAAGTCGCAGCCGGACGGACCCACGGTCAGCGTCGTGGCGGGCACCGATGGGGCCAAGGCCAGTAACGCCAGCATTCCTATTGCGCGAACCCTTCGCATCCTGCCCCCGGCGCACGTTGTCGTCGCTTCGACGCGATTGTGCCGGATTTGGACTACACGCGCATCTTGCTTGGAAGTGTTGAGCTTGCCGCCGTCATGCGCGTTGCGGAATCTGGGGTCGCGATTTCAGTGTTCGCTTGGTAGGCGCGGCTTGTTATGTTTAGCCGCGCCTGATCGGTCGCCCTCGATCGATTGCTACTCGAACCCATCCGCGAAGTACACACTATTCAACTGCGCCTCCACCGCGCCGATGTCGGCCGGGGCGGGTGATAGCGATTCGTAGGTCAAGCCGAAAAGACGGCCGTAGTAGTCGCGCGTGATCGAGGTCGTGCAGGCGTCGATGAGTTCGGGCGAGAGCGGCGCGTAGGTGTTGGCGTCGAGTGACAGCGCACTCGGCGGCAAGGTGACGAAGCTGCCCAGCGTGGGGTCGTTGATGACGTTGTGCGAGGCGAAGTCGGCGGTGTTCTGGAAGAAACCGCAGTATTCCCGCGTGAGCGCGCTGCCCGGCGTGCCGCCGCCCAAGGTCGGTTGGATGCTGGAGACCGTGGACGCGAGGATGCTGGCGCGCGTGACGATGCTGCCGGCGTTCGAGGCATGAAAGAAGCCGTCGAGCGCGGTGTCGAACACCACCGTGCTGTGCATCAGCCGCGCCTTGCCGGAGAACGTCGCATCGAGCAGCGAGTTGCCTTCGGCTGGCAGCGAGGGATTGACGACCACGGTGTTGTCGACGATCAAACTCGATTCCACCGTGAGCAAGCCGCTGGCGGTGTTGACACCCAACAATTCCGTTCGCGACAGATTGCCCGCGATGCGCGCGCGCCGCAAAGTCAACACGCCGGAATTGTTGAACACCACCGGATCGCCGGCGGGAGAGGTGTTGGTCGAGCCGTCGTGCGCGTTGTCGACGAAGCTCACGCAAGGCACCGGATTGAAGAAGCTGCACGTGACCGTGTTGCCGGAAGGGCGCACGTCGAGATTCACATAAGACTGCAAGCTCAAGCCCAGGGCGCCGCGACCGCTTTGGTTCGACACATAGAGATTCTGCAGGCGAAAGGGCGGTTGGTCGGTTGGCAGAGTGTTGGTGCCCAGCAGGAAACTGCCCGCCAGGCAAAGGCCGGGTTGTGGGCCCAGATTGTGGGTGATCGCCAGTAGTCCATTCTCGTTGTTACCCGCGCCGATCGCGCGCACGCCATCGCCGCCTGCCGCGATGCCGGTATCGAGCGTGCCGAATCCACCGGCGCAACCAGCCGAGTTGATGCCCTGATTGGCGAAGATCCAGGCCGTCGCGTTCGCACGGGGGCGCGGCTGAAAGCCGCCGCCGCCTTCGATGCTGCCAAAGCAATAGAAGGCGCCGCCGGTTTGCGCGGTGTTGTTGGCGATGATGCCGTCGATGAAGACGATCGCGCCGTGACGCAGGACGCTCGCGCCTCCGGCGGAGTTTGAGCCACCGCAGAAGATGCCGCCGCCGCGATCGAAGGCGGTGTTGCCCTGGATCTGCGCGCCTTCGTCGATGTAGAAATCGATGCGATCGATGGTCGAGCCGGTGATCACCGGACCGCCGACCAAGGCCACGCCGCCACCATGACCCGCGGTGTTGCCGCGAATGCTCGTGCCCAGGCCGATCAGCACCGAGGCCGGACCGCGCACGGCGAGGCCGCCACCGGCGTTGAGGTTTTCGAACGAGGCATTGGTGGCATCGCCGCCGGTGATCACGACACGGCGGAACTGCACGGTGCCCACGCGGCCCTGGATATCGAGATCGATCACTGGCGCATTGGCGCCACCGGCGCCATCGAACACGGCGCGGTCGATGTCGGTCGAGGGGTCACCGCTGGGTGACGGCGAGGCACAGGTATCGTAACCGCCTTCAATGAAGACCGCGGTCTGCGCCACCGTCGGCGAGTAGAGCGCGCCATTGGGCATGGCGTAGGTGCCCTTCATGACGCGGATCGTGTGCGAACCGGGTTGCGAGTCCAGCGCATTGAACGCGGCGTTCAAACTGGTGTAGGTGCAGCCGCTCGGCCCGACGGTCACGACGAGGGCCTGTGCGGGCGCGCAGACCGCGGCCAACAGGGAAAGGGCGATGAGGCGGGTTCGCGAAATCGACAGGCTCATGATCGGATTCCTTGACGGTGAGAAGACGATCGAAACCGAGTCGAGCGATCCGCGCCCGCGCGACCAGTTTCGAGCTATAGACGCGGAATGCTTGGCTGACTCGCCAGGGGCGGATCGCGCTTCACCTTTCCACGACATCCTTGCGTTACCCTCGCGGCCTTTCGCCGCCGGGCCGGTCGCGCGACCTCTCGCGGCGTCGCGCCATCCTGTGTCGTGGTGCGCGAAAAACACCCGATCGCTTGAACGCATCGTCAGGAAACGTCGTCCATGAGCGCCGCCATCGTCTGGTTTCGTCGCGATTTGCGCCTGACCGATCAGCCCGCGCTCGAGGCCGCGTTATCGACAGGCCTGCCGATCGTCGCGCTCTACATTCACGCGCCGAAGGAAGAAGCGCCCTGGGCGCCAGGCGCGGCCACGCACTGGTGGCTGCATCAATCGCTGACCGCGCTCGATGTCGAGTTGCGCGCGCGCGGCGGCCGACTGATCGTGCGGCGCGGCGCGTCGTCGCTGAAGGTGCTGCGCGAGGTCATCGCCGAGACCGGCGCCACGCAGGTGTTCTGGAATCGGCTGTACGAACCCGCCGTGATCGCGCGCGACACGCGCATCAAGCAGGCCTTGCAAGGCGATGGCCTGACGGTGGACAGCTTCAATGGCAGTCTGCTGTTCGAGCCCTGGCAGTTGGCCACGGGGGCGGGCGATCCGTATCGCGTGTTCACACCGTTTTGGCGCAACGCGCGCGCGCGCTTGAGCCCCGGTCAGCCCGCGCGACCGCCGAAGCGCATCGCTGGCGTGGCCAAGGTGCGCTCGGACGCGATCGATGATCTGCGCTTGATGCCGCGAATCATCTGGTACACCGGCATGGCCGAATCATGGACGCCCGGCGAGCGCGGCGCCGAGGCCGAGCTCGACGTCTTCATCGACGGCGCCATCGGCACGTACAAGGAACAACGCGATCGCCCCGACCGACGCGCGACGTCACGGCTGTCGCCACATCTGCACTTCGGCGAGATCTCGCCGCGGCAGATCGTGGCCGTGCTGCAAGCGAAGGGTCTGGTCGACGTCGGCGAGCACTTCATTCGCGAACTCGGCTGGCGCGAGTTCAATCATCACCTGCTGTTTCATTTTCCGGCCACGACCGATCAGCCGCTCAATCCGCAGTTCGCGCGCTTTCCATGGGCGGTGGCGGATGACGCGGTGCTCGAGGCGTGGCGTCGCGGCCGCACGGGCATTCCCCTGGTCGACGCCGGCATGCGCGAGCTGTGGCACACGGGCTGGATGCACAATCGCGTGCGCATGGTCGTGGCCTCGTACTTGACCAAGAACCTGCGCCAGCACTGGTTGCACGGCGCGCGCTGGTTCTGGGACACCCTGGTCGACGCCGACCTGGCCAACAACACCGCCGGCTGGCAATGGACCGCGGGGTCGGGCGCGGACGCGGCGCCGTACTTCCGCATCTTCAATCCGGTCTCGCAAGGCGAGCGCTTCGATCCGAAGGGCGAGTACGTGCGGCGCTGGATTCCCGAACTCGCGCGCGTGCCCTTGCCGGCCGTGCAGCAACCGTGGACGCTCGGTCCGCTCGAAGCGAAGGCCGCCGGCATCGCGGGCAGTGTCTATGCCGCGCCGCAAGTCGATCTCAAGCAAAGTCGCGAAGCCGCGCTGGCGGCGTATCAACACATGCGCGCGGGCTGATGCCGCGATGCGCGTTGACGAGTCTTTCACTGGCGTGCAACATCCGGGCGTCCCCCTGCCGCGGAGTGCGCCATGCCCAGCCCCAGCCTCAAGCGCGCCCGGGAACCGATGGCCAAGGTCGATACCGCTTGGCTGCGGATGGAGAAATCGACCAATCTGATGATGATCACGGGCGTGTTGATGTTCGATGAGCCCATCGACATCGATCGCTTGAAGCGCACCATCGCCGAACGCTTTCTCGCCTTCCGCCGGTTTCGGCAGAAGGCCGTCGACACCGCCGCCGGCGCGTTCTGGGAAAACGATCCCGACTTCGATCTCGACTGGCACGTGCGTCTGACCGCGTTGCCGGGCAAGGCTGGTCAGCGCGAGCTCGAACGCCTGGTCAGCCAACTGGCCTCGACGCCGCTGGATCATTCCAAGCCGTTGTGGCAGTTCCACGTGGTCGAGCGCTACGGGCAGGGCAGCGCGGTGATCACGCGCATTCATCATTGTTATGCCGACGGCATTGCACTCGTGCAGGTGCTGCTGTCGCTGACCGACGCCAAGCCGACGCCCGAGAAGCAGGCCGAGCTCGACAAGATCTGGTTCAAGGAAGACAAGGGCAGCGTCATCGAACGTCTGCTCGCGCCGACGCGTGATGGCATCGCCAAGGCCCTGCACATGGGCGAAAAGGTCGTGGAGAAGGGCATGGCCCTGCTTCAAGACCCCGAGGCCATGGCCCACATCGTCCAGGAAGGTTCGGCGATCGCGCGCGAACTCGCGCACGCGTTGACCTTGCCCGACGATCCGGCGTCCATCTACAAGGGTTCGCTCGGCGTGACCAAGCGTTGCGCTTGGGCCGAGCCGATCGATCTCGAGGAGGTCAAGGCCATCGGCAAGGGTCTGGGCTGCACGGTCAATGACGTGCTGCTCGCCGCCGCCGCGGGCGCGCTGCGTTCATACATGCGCGACGCCGGTGGCGACATTCCCGGCAAGACCATTCGCGCCACCGTGCCGGTCAATCTGCGCCCGCTCGAACACGCCAAGAAGCTCGGCAATCACTTCGGCCTGGTCTTTCTCGATCTGCCGATCGGCGAGGCCAATCCGCTGCGACGCCTGGAAATGGTCGCGGCCAATATGCGCGAGATCAAGAAATCGCGTCAGGCCATCATGACCTTCGGCGTGCTCGCCGCGCTCGGCATGGGGCCGTTGTCGGTGCAGCGCGCCTCGCTGGAACTGCTGTCGAAGAAGGCCACGGCCGTGGCCACCAATGTGCCCGGGCCGCAGATGCCACTGTATCTGGCCGGCGCGCGCATGGGCGAGATGATGTTCTGGGTGCCGCAATCGGGGTCGATCGGCATGGGCATCAGTATTCTGTCGTACAACGGCAAGGTGCACTTCGGTCTGATCGTCGACGCGAAGCTGGTGCCCGATCCGGCCGAGATCATTCGCCGCTTCAAGCCCGAATTCGAGAAGCTGCTGCTGATCACCTTGATGGAAGATTGGGAAGGCGAGATTTCGGCGGGCGACGCGCAGGCCACGCTCGATCGTTTCGTGGCGGAGTCGGCCGAGATTGGCAAGCCGGCGCGCCGCGTGGGGCGCCAGCGCGCGAAGCCGCGGGCGTTGAAGAAGCGCGCGGCTAAGAACTCGAAAGTCGCCGAGTCGTCACCTGAAGAACCCGAACCGACTGAACCCGTGGAAGTGATTGCCGTCGCGGCCGAGGAAGCGCCGACGCCGGCGATCATCGACGTCGCGCCCGAGCCCACCGGCAAATCCAAATCGCGTCGCGCGCGAGCGCGCAAGACGCGCGCAAGCACCACCGCCACGAAAAGCGAAAGCGATTTCGCGCGACGCATGCGCCGCTTTCGTCAGCTCCCGAAGTCGGAGACTTGAACCCTCGCGCCGCGAGATTGCTCGCGGCGCGTGATCATCAGTCGAGCGCGGGCTATTCGATCTGCTCGCGCGCCGCCGCCGCGTCCAGCGCCTGCATGGCGTCGATGGGCTTGATCTTGGCGGCCTTGGCGTAAGCCTTGGCGGCATCGTCCTCACGCTTATCCTTGTACAGCAACAACAGCGCATTGCCTTGTTCGAGATGCACCACCGGCGCGTCGGGCGTGAGCTTGAGCGCGGTCTTGAGGTGTTCTTCGGCGGTCGCGGCTTTGGCGCCATAGGTCAGGCCCGCGAGCATGCCGCCGACCTTGCCGACGATTTCGGCGTGATACAGGGCCATCGCCAGATGCGCCTCGGCGTGCTTGGGCGCGAGCTTGATCGTGGTCTCGAGACTGTCCTTGACCTTGCCGGCGAGACCATCGGCCAGGGCCTTCGTGATCGAGATCAACTGACCGTAGCGGCCATAAGCGAACGCGCGGAAGTAGTGCGAATTCGCTTCCTTTGGCAGCGCGGCAATCGCGGCTTCAGCGCGCGCGGCCACGGCCTGGAAGCGCTTGGCTTTCTCCTTGTCATCATCGACAAGATACGTCGCGTGAATGCCTTGCGCCTTGTTGGCCACGGCGGCGCCGATGGGGCCGAGGCTTTCGCCCAGCGCGAAGGCGTCCTCGAAATCGCCACGGTGATACGCGCGCCAGGCATCGGCCAGCGTCTGCGCGATCTTTTCCGCCTCGGCGGCCTTGGCGACCTTGGGGTTGGCCTTGATCAGGGCCGTGACGCGCGCGGTATCGGGAAAGGGCTCCTGATCGCCCGCGTGCAACTTGTCCCAGGATTTGGCCAGCTTGTCGCCGGCATAGTCGAATGCCTTGTTGGCATGCGGAAAGGGTGCCCACTTCGCCTTGGCCATGATCGTCCTCCAGAACTGCCGCAAGCTTCGGGCATTGATGGAGGGTCGCGCAATCCTGCAATGCACAAGGATTGGCGGCGCCTTCTGGGCGCGGCGTCGTCTTCTCTCATCGCTTGCTGGTTTCAGAGCGGGCTTGTCCACCCTCGGGCTGCTCTTGCTCTTAGCCCCCCAAGTTAAGGGGCGACGCTTTGATCTTGCGACGCTCTCGCTCTTAGCCCCTTAAGTTAATGGGCGACGCTGTGAACTTGCGATGCTCCTGCTCCTAGCCCCTTAAGTTAAGGGGCGACCCAGTGATCTTGCGATGCTCTCGCTCTTAGCCCCTTAAGTTAAGGGGCGACGCAGTGATTGCGCAGCAATCACTGCGTGGGGTTGTGGGGGCACTACACCGCATGCATGAGCGAACCCAACGAATCGCCCCTCCCCACCCTTAGTGTGATTGTTCTAGCAGCGCAGCCTAGATTTCGCCGCGTGGTCCAATCATGGACTCGCAGCCAAGCGTCGCGACGACGCGCACAGCACGAGGTGTACACATGGCTACCCGCAGCAAACTCAAGCGCGCTCCGCGCGCGACCCGCGCCGCCCGCGCGGTCGAAGGCAAGGATCTCGCCCGCAAGTTGTGGCTCGCCGGTCTCGGCGCGGTCTCGCTGGCGCAGAAGAACGGTCAGACCCTGGTCAACACCCTGGTCGACGAAGGCGAGGACTTGAAGGCCCGCGCCGAGAAGTACGCGCGCACCGCCGTGCGCGACGCGCGCCGCGCCGCCAACGACGTGAGCAAGCAGGTCAAGGGCGCGATCGCCCCGATCAAGACCCGCGCCACGCGCGCGGTACGTCGCTTCGAGAACCGCTTCGGCGATCGCATCGGCGCGGTGCTCGGCAGCCTGGGCGTGCCGTCGAAGAGCGACGTGCAGGAACTGCTCGGCCGCGTCACCGAACTCAACCGTCAGGTGCGCACGCGTTCGACGGGTCGTCGTCGCTCGGCGTGATGTCGACGGCGAGGCGCGAAGTCGGCGCCTCGCGTGAATGCAGAGAACCCCTGGCGGGCGCGAGCCCCCAGGGGTTTTTTCTTGCCCGGACCCTGCTCGACTCGCGCGAATCGCGCGATTTGGGGCCATCGATCGCGAATCGAACACCGCCCCGGCGTTCGTGGCGCGTCGCTCATGGCGTGATTGCCCGCGTCACGTCGTTACTCCCTCTCGACCGCCGAGGGTGCATGCCCTGCGAGCCGGTCCGCGACGATCACGGGGATCGGCCGCGACATGATCGAGGAACTTGGAGCACGCGATGTCGGCAAGCAAGCACGTGGGGCACTGTTTTTGTGGCGCGGTGGAAATCGAGGTCTCGGGCGAGCCCGAGGCGATGGGCTATTGTCATTGCCAGTCCTGCCGCCATTGGTCGGCCGGTCCAGTCAATGCCTTCACGCTGTGGCAGCCCACGGCCGTACGCGTGACGCGCGGCGCGGCGCTTCTGGGCACGCATCGCAAGACCGAGCACAGCGCGCGGCAGTGGTGCACGCGTTGCGGCGGTCACGTGATGACCGAACATCCGGGCATGAATCTGATCGACGTCTACGCGGCCATCGTGCCCAGCGTGACCTTCGCGCCGGCCCTGCACGTGCATTACGGTGAATCCGTGCTGCCGATCCGCGATGGTCTGCCGAAGTGGCGCGACATGCCGGCCGAACTCGGCGGCAGCGGTGTGACCTTGTCGGAGTAAGCGCCCGGGCGCGCGACTAGCGAATGTAGGCGCGCGCCAGCGTGTTCAGATGCAGACGCTCGGCATCGCGCAGGAAGGGCGCGAGCAGCATCATCACTTGATAGATGCCCTGGGTCAGGTCCTGCGCGGTCTTTTCCGAAGTGCCGCCGCGCACGGCGTTGTAATTCATCCAGAACGTCGACACGAGCAAGATGTTGTGCGCGGTGGCCTCCATCTCGTCGCGGCTGGCGCGCATGATCTCGGCGCGACTCAAGCCCGCCAGCACTTGCAGCGCGCTGTCGGCCGCGCGACGCAGGATGCGCGCGAAGTGCATGCGCAGCTTGCGGTTGCGGCTGGTCAGGTCGACGATGTCGCGGAAGATGAAGCGGTATTCCCACATCACCTCGAAGGCCAGGTGCAATTGCAGCCACAGGTCCTCGAGCGTGGGCAGGCGATCGTCGGGCACGGTCAGGGCCAGGTCGATGCGCGTTTCGTAGCGCGCGAACAGGTGCTCGACGATGTCTTCCTTGTTGCGGAAGTGGTAGTAGAGATTGCCCGGCGAGATTTCCAGCTCGTCGGCGATGTGATTGGTCGTGACGTTGGGCTCGCCACGTTCGTTGAACATGGCCAGGCTCACGTCGAGGATGCGTTCGCGCGTGCGCTTGGCGCCGGCGGCGGACGGTGGCGACTTCGCGGGCGACATCAGCCCGAAAGCCGCTTGACCAGATCGATGTATTTCTTCTTGGCGTCGTCGGCCTTGGTGCCCTTGAGCTTGGACCAGGCCTCGTACTTGGCCGTGGCGACGAAATCGAAGAAGCCCGGCTTGTCGCCGCTGACGTCGCCCTCGGAGCCTTGCTTGTAGAAGGCATAGAGCTTGAGCAGGGTGTCGTTGTCGGGTTTTTCCTTGAGCTGCTTGGCGGCCTTGGCCGCGGCCTCGAACTGCTGATCGATATCGCCGCCGCCCTTGGCCGCGGTCGTGGTCTTGGCCGCTGGCGCGGCCTTCTTGGTGTCGGTGGTCTTCTTCGTGGCCATCGCGGTCTCCGTGTCCGTTGTGGCGAGCGGCGCCTTGGGCTTGTAGCACGCGTGCGGAAAAACGGTCAACGCGCGCGCATCGACGCGCGATCGGGCTTGGAAGGCCGCGGCCGGAGGGCTATCTTAGCCAGCGTCGCGCGCGCGACGGTCGTGTTGCCGCGCACAAGAAATTCAACCGCTACGCCCGCGAGAGGGGAGAGCTCATGACTTATTTCGTCACCGGGGGAACGGGCTTCGTCGGTCGTCACCTGATCGAGAAGCTGCTGGCGCGTCCGGGCAAAATCTACGTGCTGGTGCGCAAGGCGTCGCAGGACAAGTTCGATGCCCTGGTGGAGAAGTTGGGCTCGCCCAAGGATCGGCTGGTGCCGGTCTACGGCGATCTGACCAAGACGCGGCTCGGCGTGTCGCCGGCGGCGACCAAGCAACTGGCGGGCAAGATCAAGCATTTCTTCCATCTCGCGGCGATCTACGACCTGACCGCCGACGAGGAAAGCCAGATCAAGACCAATGTCGACGGCACGCGCCACGCGGTGCAGTTCGCCGAGGCGATCAAGGCCGGCATCTTCCATCACACCAGTTCGATCGCGGCCGCGGGCATGTTCCAGGGCCTGTGGAAGGAAGACATGTTCGACGAGGCGGAGGATCTCGACGATCCGTACTTCCGCACCAAGCACGATTCCGAGGGCGTGGTGCGGCGCGAATGCAAGCGCCCGTTTCGCATCTATCGCCCGGGCATCGTGGTCGGCAGTTCCAAGACCGGCGAGATCGACAAGATCGACGGGCCTTACTACTTCTTCCGCCTGATCAAGAAACTGCGCGCGACGCTGCCGCAATGGATGCCGACCATCGGCATCGAGGGCAGCCGCATCAATCTGGTGCCGGTCGACTGGGTCGCGGCGGCGATGGATCACATCGCGCACAAGGCTGATCTCGATGGCCATTGCTTCCATCTGACCGACGCCAATCCCAAGCGCGTCGGCGAGGTGCTCAATATCTTCGCCAAGGCCGCCAACGCGCCGCAGATGACCATGCGCGTCGACGCGCGCATGTTCGCCTTCGTGCCGCCGATGGTGCGTCACGCGCTGGGCAATCTGCCGCCGGTCAAGCGCTTCAGCAACATGATCCTGCGCGATTTCGGCATTCCGCGGCAGGTGCTGAAGTACATCAACTACCCGACCAAGTTCGACAACCGCGAGACCGAGCGCGCCCTGCGCGGCAGCAAGATCAAGCTGCCGGCGCTGGAGACCTATGCCTGGCGTTTGTGGGATTACTGGGAACGTCACCTCGATCCGGATTTGTTCATCGACCGCTCGCTCGCCGGCAAGGTGCGTGATCGGGTGGTGGTGATCACGGGCGGCTCCTCGGGCATCGGCCGTTCGGCCGCGCTCAAGATCGCGGCGGCCGGCGCGCGTGTGTGCATCGTCGCGCGCAGCATCGACGAGCTCAACGCGACCAAGGCCGAGATCGAAAAGGCCGGCGGCAAGGCCTGGATCTATCCCACCGACCTCACCGACATGGCGGCGGTCGATGGCTTGGTGCAAAAGGTGCTGGCCGATCACGAGCAGGTCGACGTGCTGATCAACAACGCGGGTCGCTCGATCCGTCGTTCGATCGCGCTGTCGTACGATCGCTTCCATGATTTCGAGCGCACGATGCAGTTGAACTACTTCGGTTCGCTGCGCTTGATCATGGGCTTCTTGCCAACGATGACCGCGCAGCGGCGCGGCCACATCATCAATATTTCCTCGATCGGCGTGCTGGCCAGCGCGCCGCGCTTCTCGGCCTACGTGGCGTCGAAGGCGGCGCTCGATGCGTTCTCGCGCATCGCCCAGGCGGAGTTCTCCGATCACAACATCAGCTTCACCACGATCAACATGCCCCTGGTGCGCACGCCCATGATCGGGCCGACCAAGATCTACGACTCGGTGCCGACGCTGACGCCCGACGAGGCGGCGGACATGATCGTGCAAGGCATCATCGAGAAACCCAGCCGCATCGCCACGCGCTTGGGCATTTTCTCGGCGACGCTCAACGCGATCGCGCCCAAGGCTTACGAAGTGGTGATGAACACGGCCTTCCATCTGTTCCCGGATTCGGCCGCGGCCAAGGGCATGAAGGGTCGCGACGAACCGCCGTCGAACGAGCAGATCGCCTTCGCCTCGCTGATGCGCGGCGTGCACTGGTAGGCGCGCGCGGGCGGCTGGCGGCGCGCGCATGTCGTTGTGGGCCGCCATGCCCGGCGAGTTCCTGCCCGAGGCGCCGGGCCGGCTGAGCTGGCGCCGCTGGGATGATGGCGCGCGCGCCAGCCTGACGCGCGAGGAAGGCCTGGCCCTGGCCGCGTGCGAGCACTTCGCCACGCGCGATCAGCACGTGGCGCGCTTGCGTCAACACGGCATGGACGCGCATCGCGCGGCGGCCTTGCTCGATCGCTTCGTGATCGATGGCTTGCTGGTCGAGCCGCGCTGGTTCTTCGACTATCGCGATGGCGCGCGCTCGGCGCCGGTCGGCGCGGGCGTTGATCCGTGGCTGGTGGTGCGTGCGTACGAGCGGCCCGAGGGCTTGCGACGATTGTTGAGCTCGTGGGCGAACGCGCGTCGAGATGGCGCGCGGCCGCGACGGTTGCTCGTGGTCGATGACACGCGTTCGCCCGAGCGCGCGCGCGCGACGCTCGACGAGGTGCGCGCGCATGTCGCCGCGAGTGGCGACGCCGTGCATTACCTCGGACCCGAACAGCGCGCCGCCGCCATCGATGCCTTGTGCGCGCGCGACGATCGCGCGGCTTTGGCCGAGTTGCTCGACCCGGAGTGTCCTTCCGCGATCACTGGTTCGCGCACCTGGAACTGGGCGATTCTGCGCGGCGCGGGCGGTTGCCTGTCGATACTCGATGACGACACGAGCTTCCCCTTGCGCTTGCCGACAGGCGCCGCGCGCTCGCTGGATCTGATCGATCACAGCGAAGCCGAGATCGAGTTCTTCGATGATGACGGGTACGCGCGCGCCGCCGTCGTCCCTGGTGATCCTTACGAAGCCCTGGGCCAATGGCTGCGCGGCGAGGCCGGTGAGTTGATCGCGCGCGATGGATGGCGTCAGGAGACTTTGGTCGATCGCTCGCCGCGCGATCTGCTGGGCATGGTCGCGGGCGCGCGCGTGATCGGCGTCGTGCCGGGGCTGTACGGTGGCTTGGCGTTGAACACCAGCGCGTACGCCATCACCGGCGAGGCGTCGAGTCTGCGCAGTCTCTGGCGCGAGCCGTTTCATCACGGTCGCTTGCAGGCCGATCGCGTCTGGCATGCCTATCGCCATCCGCGCCTGACCGTGCATGCGGTCTACACGCCCTTGCTGCTCGACGATGCGGGCCTGCTGCCGTTCGCCGGCACATGGGGTCGCGTCGATGACACGTATTTTCTGATGCTGACGCGCGCGATCGCGGGGCCGGTGTTGTTCGCGCACGTGCCAGCCATGCTCGGGCACCTGGACTTGCGGCCGCGCGAACGCGCCGAGGCCTTGCGACAGCCTCTGCCGGTCGATCGCAATGCCTTTCTCGCGCATCTGTTCGGCGAAGCCGGCGCGGCGTTACGCGGCGAGGATCGCGAACGTCGCCTGCGCGCGATCGGCGCCTTGTGTGGCGCGCTGGCGTGCGCGCGTGACTACGAACTCGCGGCCGAGATCGCGCGCTTCAGACACACCATGTTGCTGCGCTGGGTCGAGCACGCGCAGCGGCAACTCGATACGCATCCGCGCGCGCCCGCGGCTTGGCGCGAAGCGGTGGGCGAAGCCACGCGCGTCACGCGCGCGCAGGCGGCGACCGAGCGCATCGCGGGCGATGAACTCGCGCGCTATCGACGCGCGTTGATGCAAGTGGAATCGGGCGCGCGCGTGTGGCCCGAGGCCTGGCGCAAGGCCTGCGAGGACCCGGAGCGGATCACGCGGGCGTGTCTCGCCGTTACGCCCTAAGGCTGGCCTTGATCGCGTCGTGACGCCGAAGATGCGTCGTCGCCAAGTTCTCGACCGATATCGAGGAACTCGCGATCGTCGTTCGCTTTTACACCGCTTCGATCTTCAATGCGCGATCGGGCGAGTTGACCCGATCGGCGAAGAGGCGGTGTCACGATGAAGAAGCCCGCCAACCGGCCGTAGGGGAGGGTTCTGCGGCAATGTTCGTGGTTGGCGGGCTAAAAAACGCGCCGGGCGTGGGGTGCCCGGCGAGGTGGCGTCAGGCGCGCGGCTTGGCGGCGCGACGCGTGGTCTTCTTGGCGGCGCCGGTCTTGCCGGCGGCGCGCTTGCTGGCCTTGGGCGCGGCTTCGCCGTTCAACTTGCGCACGGCGCGGTTGAGTTCGTCGACGCGGTCGAGCAGGGCCTGCATTTCATCGCGGCCGGGCACGCCGAGCTTGCCGAGCGCGCGCGAGACGCGGGTTTCGAACACCGATTCCAGGCGCTCCCAGGTGTCGGCGGCGCGTTCCTTGACCTGCGAGACGGTGGTTTCCACCGCGTCGCGCGCTTCGTCGACCTTGCCGGTGGCGAAACGACGGGTCTTTTGTTCCAGCGACATGCCCTCGCGCACGAGGGTTTCGAACAACTTGCCGCCTTCTTCCTGCGCGCGACCGAAGGCGCCCATGCCGGCCATCCAGATCTGTTGCGCGGATTCCATCAGCGACTTCGGACGATCGGCCGAAGCGCCAGCCGAGGCCTTCTTCTTGAGCTTGGGTTTGTTCATTGCATCCCTCCACGTGTGATGAGCGCCTGCGCGGCGATTGCGGCGAATTCTGTTGTCGCGCAATAGAGCGAACACACTAAGCAAGCGCGAAAAAAGCGCGCGTTTCGCGCGCGCGGGTCGCGATCAGCGCTTGCGCTTGCCGCGCGTTTCGATCGCGACTTCCAAATCGTCGAGCGCGCGGCGCAGTTTCGCCGTCGGTCGCGACATGCGCGCGGGTTGAATGCCGAGGCTCGCCATCAGGCCACGACTTGGATCGGCCAGCACCTCGTCGCGCAGGCGAATGCCGTGACGCTTGAGCAGGGGTTCGAGTTCGGCGCGGCGCGCGCGCAGATCGTCGAGCGTGGCGCGATAGGCGTGCTCGGTCAGCTCGAAGCGGCTGGTGTAGCTGAAGATATTGGTGAAGAACATCTCGGCGTCGTCGGCATTGGGCTCGAACAGCACGAGATCGGTGTCCTCGTACTGGGCCTTGTACTTGTCCAGGCCCACCTGCATGCGCGACTTCAAGATGGTGCGAAACGTCTGCGACAACACCACGGGCAGGCCGCCGTCGATCAGATTCTCGGGCACCTTGCGGCCGCGCGCGGCGGCCAGCCCGGCGTCGAAGGGCACGAGCGGATTGAGGCCGAGCACCAGGTCCGCGCCTTCGTCCATGGCGACCGAGGCATGCAAGGTGCGGCGCAGGGCGCCGTCGACGTAAAACTTGCCGTCGATCTCCACCGGTGGATACAAACCGGGCAGGGCGGCGCTGGCCTGCACCGCGCGCGAGATCGGCAAGTGATCGAAGCCTTCGGCGCCAAAGCGAACCGTGGCGCCGGTGTCGAGCTCGACCGCGACCACGTAGAGCTTGCGGCTGAGCTTGCGAAAATCATTGGTGCGGCCATGGGTTTCGAACACGTCGCGCAGAAAGCGCTCGATCGCGTCGTTGTCGAACATGCCCGTGGGAATGAGGCTGCCCAGCCGACCGAGCATGTCGCTCCAGCTCGCGTCGAAGGGGTGACGCGCCATGTCGCCCAGCCACGTCAGGAACAGACGCGGAATCCCGCTCACGCGCCGCAGATATTCGAACACGGCGGGACGCAGGAAGGTCTCGGGCCGGAACTTCACCGCGCCGCTTTCGCCACTGAGGAAGATGTGACACATCTCCTCGGTGCTGATGCCATTGGCCAGCGACGCGGCGAGAAAGGCGCCGGAGCTGACGCCGACATAGACATCGAGATGCGTGAGCTTGATGCCGTCGAGCGCCTCGTCCAGCGCGCGCAGGGCGCCGAGTTCGTACATGCCACCGATGGGACCGCCGCCGGCGATGGCCAGGCCGATCCGGGATGACGAGCCACGCGTCCGCTTGGGGCGGCGCGGCGCAGGTTGAAGGACGAGCATGCGACGAACGTTGGCCAGAGGTGACAGCGTTGGATTGTAACGGCCGGACCCCACTTGCATAGGGGTGGTCGATTCGCGACCGCGCGCCTCGCTGTCGCGGGGCCGCGCGTGGCCGTGCGCGGCGCGCATGATCCGGCCGCCAAGCGAGTTGTTTAGAATATTCACGATTCCCCCGTGGCGCACGACGCCGGAGACTGGCTTGAGCCAAGCCGCCCAACGACTGGAAGACACGGTGCAGGGCCTGCGCGCCATGCGCGAGTCGCTGGCCGCGCCCGGCGGCGAGCCGCGCTGGCTCAAGCCATTGCAGCGCTGGCAGAGCCATCGTCTGGCCGAAACCTTCGCCGACTTGCTGATCAGCCCGCGCACGGCGGCGGCCGCGCAGTTCTTCCTGGCCGAGATGTATGGCGACGAGGACGTGAGCTGGCGCGATCGCGACGTGCTGCGCATGTTGCCGACCATGCGTCGCTGGCTGCCCGATGCCGTGCTCGACACGGTCAACGGCGCCTTGGAACTCGATCGCTTGAGTCTCGACCTCGATCTGGCCATGGCCGAGGCGCTGCGCGCGCAAATCCCCAAGCCGACATCGACCTTGCGCGTGCGCGACTATGCGCGCGCCTACGCCGAAGTTGGTCGCGCGCGCGACCGCGAGCGTCAACTCGATCTGCTGGCCTCGGTCGGCAAGGAACTCGATCGCGTCGTGCGCATGCCACTGGTGTACACCGTCCTGCGCCTGGCGCGCGGCCCGGCGGGCAAGGCGGGGCTGGGGCAATTGCAGGCGTTCCTGGAACGCGGCATGTCGGCGTTTCGCGCGCTCGGCGGCGCGGGCGATTTTCTGCGCACCATCGACACGCGCGAACGCGCGGCCTTGCGCGCCTTGGCGCGCGGCGAGCCCGCGCCCTTCGGCCCGGATTTCCCCACCTTCTTTCCGTGCTGATGCCTGTACTCGGCCGAACGCGCCTTTCGTGATGACGCCGTCAATCGCTTGAATCGGCTTTCCGTGCCGACGCCGTCAATCCGCTGACACGGGTCGGGGCCTTGGCGCCCGCGCCCGGCGCGCCCGCGCAACGGCGGATTGGCGCGCCGGAACACACCTTGCAGCGACGTCGACCATTCGAGGGCGAAACTGGCTTCGCCCGATTCACGAGGGGGCGGCGCCCGCCACGCATGTTCGACTGGCGTTCCATCCTGCGGCGCTTGGGTTTGAACTCGAACTCGCTGCGCGTGCGGTCCGGCGCAATGATTCTGGCGGGCGCGGCCCTGCCGGCCTTGCTGCTGGGCACCGCCATCGCGGTGGCCGAGTACTTGGCCGCGCGCGACCGCTTGAATGCCGAGCTGACCACCACGGTCCGCTCGGGCGTGCGCACCGTCGATCTGTACATCGACGAGTACCTGCGCGCGCTGTCGATCGTCGCGCGCGAATGGCGCGACAACCCGAACGTGTCCGAGGGCGAGCGTCTGGCGCGATTGGCGCAATTGCGCGAGGGCTATGACGATTTCATCACCTTGCTCGCCACCGATGCCACGGGGCAGCTGATCGCCTCGGCGCCGCGCGTGAGCAGCGATGGACGCTTCGACTTCTGGCGACGCACGCGCGTCGAAGATCGCGAATACTTCACGCGGCCGCGCGACACCGGCGAGCCCTTCGTCTCGAATCTGTTCAAGGGTCGCGGTTTTGGCTCGGACTATCTGCTCGCGGTCGCGGTGCCGGTGATTCGCGACGGGCAATTTCACGGCGTGATCGAGGGCTCCTTGCCCTCGGCGCGATTCGCGAGCCACTACGCCGGGGCCTCGGTGTCGCCGGGTTTCGAAATGGTCGTGACCGACGCGCGTGGCAAGGTGGTCTATGCCAGCCCCGGTCTGAAACTCGTCGTGGGCAGCGATGTCCACGCCACGCGCGGGCTCGCGTGCATCCTGGGCATGAGCGACGCGCACGAAGGCGCGGGCGAAGACTTGTCCGATCGCTTCATCTCCTCGCATCACCCGACCGAGCACGGTTGGCGCGTGGCCGCGCTGGCGCCGCGCGCCATGTTGACCGACAGCGCGTTCACCGCGATCGGCTTCGCCATCGGCCTGGTCACCCTGGCCTTGTTCGTGGCCATCACCTTGTTGCCGGCGGCGACGCGCGCGCTGACCGAGCACATCGCGCGCGTGGCCGATCGCATGCGCGCGTTCTCGCTCGCCGATGGCGAGATGTCGGCCCAGATGCTGGACGTGCCGCCGGAACTCGAGCCCGTGCACGATGCGTTTTCGACCCTGGGCCGAAAGCTGCGGCACACGTTCGCGCAATTGCATTCGGTGCTCGAGAACGAACGCGCGCTGCGCGCCGAACTGGAACGCAGCCGCGTCGAAATCGAAGCCTCCGAGCGGCGCCTGCGCCTGGTGCTCGAAAGCGTGCCCGAAGGCGTGCTGATGATCAGCGCCCAAGGCGAGGTGCTGCTGTGGAACCGCGCCGCCGATCCGCTGCTGGGCATCGTCGCCGACGCCGCGGCCGCGGCCGAGCCGCGCGTGTCCTGCCTGTTCAATCCCGACGGCACGCCGCATCCGCCGCCCGAGACCCTGTTGCTGCGCACTTTCGTCGAAGGCGCGTTCGATTCGCATGAGGTCTTGCAGCGCTGCCCCGGTGGCGGCGAGGACCGGCGCTTGCTGGCCAGCGCGCGCGTGCTGCGCGATGCGCAGGGCGCGGTGCGTGGCGCGGTCGGCGTGTTCCGCGACGTGACGCGCGAGCGCGCCGCGCAGGAACAACTGATGATCTCCGACCGCATGGCCTCGATCGGCATGCTCGCGGCCGGCGTCGGTCACGAAATCAACAATCCGCTCGCGGCCTTGATGGCCGACATCGACGCCGCGCTCGCCGACCTCGATGCTGGCCACGAAGCCCAGTCGCGCGCGCGAGAGAGCCTGATCGACGCGCGCCAGGCCGGCGCGCGCATCCGCGAGATCGCCCGCGATCTGAAGTACTTCGCGCGTCACGACGCCGAGGGCGTGGGCGAATGCGAACTCAACCGCATGCTCGAATCGAGCGCGCGCATGGCCTCCAGCCACATCCGTCCACGCGCGCGGCTGGTGGTGGGCCTGACCGCGCCGCTGCGCGTGCACGGCTCGGAATCACGACTGGGTCAGGTGTTCCTCAATCTGCTGGTCAATGCCGCGCAAGCGATCAAGGAAGGGCAGGCCGATGCCAACACCATCACCTTGCGCAGTCGCGATCTCGGCGATGGGCAGGTGATCGTCGAAGTCACCGACACGGGCTCCGGCATGTCGCCGGAAACGCTGCGCCGTTTGTTCACGCCCTTGTTCACCACCAAGCCGCAAGGCGAGGGCACGGGCCTGGGCCTGACGATCTGCCAGGGCATCGTCAAGGAAGCCGGCGGCGTGATCGACGTGGAAAGCCAGTTGGGCAAGGGCACGACCTTTCGCGTGCGGCTGCGCAAGAGCGCGACGCCGTCGGAAATGGCGACGAAGCCCGCGGTCGACGCCAAGCCCCTCGCGATCGCTTCGACGGGACCGACGCCTCGCGCCGAGTCAACGATCGACAAGCGCGCGGCCGCCTCGGTCGCGCGCGTGGTCGAACTCGCGCGTTCGGCGCGACACGACATGCCCGTCGACGACGCGTCCGCTCACGGCCGTCGCGGCCGCGTGCTGGTGGTCGATGACGAGCGCTTGATCGCCTCGGCCATCCGCCGCGTGCTCGGACGCGATCACGAGGTGCTCGACTGCACCCGCGCGGAGGACGCGTTGAACCTGATCGCGCGCGACGATGGGCTGGATGTGATTCTGTGCGACCTGATGATGCCGGGCATGACCGGCATGGATCTGCACGCGCGCCTGCTGCGCGAGCACCCGGCCTTGGCCGAACGCATGATCTTTCTCACCGGCGGCGCGTTCACCGCCGCGGCGCGCAAGTTCCTGGCGGAAGTGTCCTGCCCGCACCTGGAAAAACCCTTCGACGCGGAAGCCCTGCGCGGCCTGGTCAATCAGCGCGTGGCCTGATCGGGCCTCAGCCGAATTCGTCTTCCAGTTGCTTGTGGATCTCGCGCTCGACCGCGGGCTGGATGGCCATGAGCAGAAAGCCCAACTGGGCCTTGACCCGCACCTTGCCCTTGCTCACCGAGATCTCGCCGCTGACGCCGCTGCGCTCGAAGATCAGGACATCGCCTTCCCAGGCATATTCCACGTCGAAGCGCTTGGCGATCTGCTTGGCCAGGCGCTCGACCGACTTGCGGGCCTCGGCCAGCGGTTTGTCGTGCGCGCGCGAAATATCGATCGAGGGCATGCGGTCCAATCCTCATCCAGGGAACGCGCCCGACTCGTACTGACCTCGGTCAGTGTTGGCCACCCCCGCGAGTGGGGCTGGCGGCCGGGACTTCGGCGGGTATGATCGGTCAAGGCGCGCGCGCGCGAAAGGGGAAGCGATGAAACGGTGGTGTCTGGCCTTGCTGTCGGCGTGTTTTTGCGTCGCCGCATCGGCGGCGGAACTCAAGGGCAGTCTGAGCCTGATTTCGGGCGGTCAGCCGCTGCGCGCGGGCGAGTCGGCCGAGGCGGTGATCTATTTCCGGCCGCGCGCGCCGGTGGCGTTCACGCCGCCGACGGAGCCGGCGACCATGACCACGCGGCGCAAGCAGTTCCTGCCACGCATTCTGGCGATTTCCGCGGGCAGCTCGGTGCGGTTTCCCAACGAGGATCCGATCCTGCACAACGTGTTCTCGACCTCGCCCAACAATGCCTTCGACGCCGGCCTGTACGCCACGGGGACTGGCGCGCTGCACACCTTCAATCAAGCGGGGCTGGTGAAGGTGTACTGCAATGTTCATCACGCGATGTTCGGCTACATCCTGGTGCTGGACACGCCATTCTTCACCCGCACCGACGCGGTGGGTCGCTTCGAGCTCAAGGGCCTGCCCGAGCACGCCGACGGCGAACTGGTGGTCTACCATGATCGCGGCCAGCCGCTGCGCGTGACGGTCAACACCGGCAAGGCCGGTGATTTGAACCTGCGCATGGATTTGGACAAACGCAAAGTGCCGCCGCACATGAACAAATTCGGCAAGCCTTACGAACGAGGTGGCAATGCCGGCGCCTACTGAAACGCGCGGCGGCTTTCGCCTGCCGCTGGCGACATCGATCTTCGCCCTGTTCGCCGTGTTGATCGTGCTCGCGATTGGCGCCGCGATCGCGGTGACCTACACGCAGGGTGACAAGATCGCCGAACAGGCTGTCGCCGGTGCCTTGCGCACCAGCTCGGCGGTGCAGAGCGAATTCACGCAGCGGCGCCTCGAAGAAGTGCAGCTCAAGGTGCAGTTGATCGCCGCCGACCCGAGCTTCGTCAAATACGTGTCCGACGCGCAAGGCGGTGGCCTGGGTCTGGGCGATGACGTCGTGCTCGACTCGACCTCGATTGGGGATCTGGTCAAGGAACGGCAAGAGTCCTTCGGCTTCGACATCGGCATGGTGCTCGATCCGGTCGGCAAAGTGCTGGCGCGCAGCGATGAGACCGAGGGCTTCGAGCAGTCGCTCGCGGAAGATCCCTTCATTGCCTCGGCGCTTTCCGAGGACAAGCCCATCAGCGGCTACTGGCGCTTGAACGACAAGCTCTATCAGGCCGCGTTGTGGCCGCTGGCGGAAGATCAGGATCTGGTCGGGTTTTTGCTGGTCGCGCTCGAAGTCGACGATGAACTCGGCACGCGCGTGGGCAAGGCCAGCGGCGCCGACATCGCCTATCTGTTGCCGGAAAAAGATCGCGTGGTGGTCTCGGCGACGTCGCTCGAAGCGGCGTCGCGCGATGCCTTGAGCGAGGCGCTCGCCGCCAGTGGCGTCGCCGATGCCGTGCGCGCGGGCACGCCGATGGATCGCGTCACGCTCAATTTCCAGGGGCAGCAGTGGATCGGCGAACTCGCGCCCGTCGATGCTGCCGGTGGCGCGACCTTGGGGTCGGCGCTGCGCTTCACCTCATCGGATTTCGCGAGCGCGGGCTATCGGCGCATTCTCAATTTGGTCGGACTCACGGGCCTGGTCTCGCTGTTGATCGCGCTGCCGCTGTCGTTCCTGCTGGCCAAGATCACCTTGCGGCCGCTCAAGCAGATGGCCAAGGCCGCGCAGGACGCGGCCGGCGGCAGTTATCAGACGCGCATCGAGGTGCCCGGTCGCGATGAGCTGGCGCAACTGGGCAAGTCGTTCAATCAATTGCTGTCGGATCTGCGCGAGAAGAGCGACATCGAGGGCTATGTCACCAATCTCTCGCGCTTCCTGCCGGATCCCGGTCAGGACCGCGAAGTGCCGAGCTTCGTCACGCAGCAGGCGCAAGCCGCGCCGGTGAGCGCGGCCACGCCGCCGCGTCGCGAGAGTCTGTTGTTGCTGGGTCTGGATCTGCGCGAGTTCGCGCGCCCCCTGCAAGCGCGTGGCGCCGACGAGGCCCTGGCCGAATTGGCCGAGCGCGCGACGAGCGTGATCGATTCGGGTCGTCGCTTCGGCGGTCGCTTGGTCGCCGGTGGCGGCACGCGTTCGGTGCTGGGCTTCAGCGGCGCCGATCGCTTCGCGTGCGCGCTCAATGCGGCGCGTGATGTGCTCGCGGCCGATCCGCAAGTCGCCGCCGCGATGATCGAAGGCGACATCGTGCATGGCACGGTGAATACCGATGCCGTCGCCGCGCAAACCGCGGTTGGTCCGGCGAGCTTCCAGCTCGAGCGTTTGCTCGGCGAGGCCGCGCCCGGTCGCGTGATGTTGCCGCGCGGCCTGGGCGAAAGCGCCAAGACCTTGCTCGCGCCCGAAGCGGTGCCGGTGGTGCAGGGCGCGGTCAGCGCGAAGCCGTTCTATGGTTTGGACATCGCCACGCTCGCGCGCGTGCCCGCGGTCGAGCCGCGCGCCATCGACACCCGCGCGCCCACGCCGATGCCGGCGGACTCGAGCACGGCCACGCGCGAAGTGTTCACGCCGCGCAGCGCCGCGGCCGCGTCGGCCATGTCGCTCAAGCCCGGCGCGCGCCTGGGCGGACGCTACGAGATTCTGTCTGTGCTCGGCTCCGGCGGCATGGGCGTGGTGTACAAGGCGCGCGATCTGGAACTCGACGACGTGGTCGCGCTGAAGATGCTCAAGGCCAGCGCCCTGGTCGATCACGAGCATCTGGAACGGCTCAAGAGCGAGATCAAGCTCGCGCGCAAGATCACCCATCCCAATGTGCTGCGCACTTTCGACTTCGGCGAAGTCGGCGGGCTGCCCTACATCTCGATGGAGTACGTACGCGGCATGACCTTGCGCTATCTGCTGCGGCAGGCCGGACGCATTCCGTACTCGGCGGCGCTGCGCATCGCGCGGCAATTGGTGTCGGGCCTGCACGCGGCGCACGAGGTCGGCGTGCTCCATCGCGACATCAAGCCCGAGAACCTGATCCTGGAAGCCAGCGGCAATGCCAAGCTGATGGACTTCGGCATCGCGCGGCCGATCCGTCGCTCCGAACCCGGCCAGACCCAGCCCGGCATGTTTGTCGGCACGCCGGCGTATTCCGCGCCCGAGCAGTTGGCGGGCGAGGAAGTCGATCATCGCGCCGACATCTATTCGTCGGGCGTGCTGCTGTGCGAGATGTTCTGCGGCAAGTTGCCCTTCACCGGCGGCAACACCATGGAAATCTACATCGCCCAGATGCAGCAAGCGCCGGTGAAACCCTCGCAGTATTGGGCGGAGATGCCGTCCGCGCTAGAGGCCATCATCCTGCGCTGCATCGAGCGCGATGCCGCCATGCGTTATCAGTCCGCCGATGAGCTCGGCGCGGCCCTGGCTGGATTGCGCGCCTGAGCCCTCGCGAAGGGTCGGGCGCCGACCCTGACGATGGTGAGTTGACGCCTATCAATCAATAAGATACATAACTGTCCTCAGGGGAATTCTTACGGCCAGGACGGGCTGGGGCGTGGAGGAGAGGGCATGACGATCGCGCCGCGATGGTGGGGGGCTGTGTTGGCCATGGCGATGGCGGGATCCGTCTCGGCGCAGAGCGACGATCCGATCGCCGCCGCGGCCGACGACGATGCCGCGCAAACCGCCTCCGACTGGACTTGGTTCGGCGATTTCCTGCTGCGCGGCGATCAGACGCGCGACCTGCCATTGAATCTGCCCGACGAAGTGCGCACCGTCGCGCGCGGTCGCATCGGCGCGCGCTGGCAGGCGACCGAGTCGATCGAGATTGGTGGCGCGATCGAAGGCTCCCATGGCGCCGACAGCATTCGCCTGCTGCGCCGGAGTCACGACAATCAACGCGCCACCGACATCAACCTCGATCGCCTCTACGCGCGCTGGCACTGGGGCGAGCAAACCGCCTTGACGCTCGGCCGCAATGCCTTGCCGTTGGAGTTGTCGCCGATGGTCTGGGACAACGAACTGCGGCCGACCGGCGTGTCGATCGAGCACGGCATGGCCATCGGCGATTTTGATCGGCTGACGTTCTCCGGCGGCGCCTTCGAGATCGATCATCCTTATACCGATGTCACTCGCCTGGTCGCGGCGCAGGTCGGCTGGCGTCTGCGCGAGGGCGCGCCCACGCGTGGCGGCATTCTTTTCAGTTTTCTCGGCTTCGACGACATCGACGAGATCGGACCCGACGGCCTGGCGCGCGGCAATCGCCGCACCGGTCAAGGTCTGACCAGCGACTATCGACTGGGCGACCTGCAATTCGTGTTCGACACGCCGCTGGCCGGACGTTCTCTCGAGGCGCGCCTGGACCTGGTGCACAACTTCGGCGCGGACGATCTCAATCAAGGCGCGCGCGGCAGCCTCGTCTGGGGCGACAGCCGCCAGCCGCAGTCCTGGGAATTGGGCCTGAGTTACCAGCGCATCCAGCGTGACGCCGTGCTCGCGGCGTTCAATGCCGAGGACTGGTGGTTTCATGCCGCCATGCGCGGCGTGATGCCCTGGGTGGGCTATGGTTTCGACGATCATTGGCGCGTGCGCCTGGCCATGTTCGTCGAAGGCGCCGATGGTCAAGACCTGCACACCAAGCGGACGCTGCTCGATGTTCGTGGCGAGTGGTGACGCGCGGGAGCGGGCGTTTGCGTATGCTAGAGTGAATGGCCATGGCAATGGCGGGGACGGTCGTGCGGCTTAGCTTTCCTAGGGGCGAACATCAGGACGTGCTCGTGCCGCCGGGCGAGACCACCATCGGGTCCGCCGATGGCAACGGCATCGTGCTCAAGACGGGCGCGGTGCAACCCCATCATCTGTCCATCGTGGTCGATCAGCGCGGCATGACCCTCGAGGTCGCCAGCCCCGAAGCCTGGACTCACGTCAACGCGCGACCCGTGCGCGAGAAAGCCATCCTCAATCTCGGCGACGTGGTCAGCGTCGATTCGGTCAACATCGTGATCAAGCCCGATTCCGACGAGGTCGTCACCCAGCACGTTCCGCCGCCGCCTGGAGGCGCGCCCATGGAAGACGCCGATGATTCTGGCGACACGCGTTACCGCGCGGTGCCGCCGCGCGCCGTGTTGCGCGGCGTGTCCGGTCCTTACTTCGGCAAGGTCGTGGCCATTCCGGGGCGTCTGGTCATCGGTCGCGGCAGCGATTGCGATCTGGTGCTCGACGAGCCCGAGATGTCGCGTCGCCACGCGATGATCGAAGTGCAGTCGGGCGAATTGTTCCTGCGCGATCTCGGCTCGGCCAATGGCACCTTCGTCAATGGCGTGCAGGTGCGCGACGCGGTGCTCTACAGCGGCGATCAGCTGGCGTTTGATCGCAATCGATTCCTGATCGAGGCGCCGGGCATGCCCACGCGTCGCGATGAAGTGCGTCAGCCCACGCCCACGCCGGTGCCGCCGCCCGGCGCGCTAGGCGCTGGTGAAGGACGCGCGCCCATGGTCACGCAGACCATGCGCGCCGTGCGAGCCGACGACGCGCCCGCCGCGTCGTCGACGACTCAGTCCGCCGGTGGCAGCTGGAATCCCTGGTGGCTGATCGGCACCGGCGCCCTGATCGCGGTGATCATGGCGGCGTTGTTCCTGCTCAAGTTCAACTAGACAGCGGCGCTGTCATCGGCCCCGATCACGCGGGCCGCGGCGCCCGCTTGAACCAGCGCGACCAGGGCAAACGCGCCAGCAGCAGCACGGTCAGCAAGACCGCGTAGACGACGGGCTCGAGGCGGGCGATGACCTTGCCCGATTTCACCACCCACCAGAAATGCAGCACCGCCAGCACGCCGATGGCGTAGACCAGGCGATGCAGTCGCGCCCATTGCCGGCCCAGCCGCCGCATCATGCCCTGGGTCGAGGTCGCCGCCAGCGGCAGCATCAGCACCAGGGCCGCGAAGCCGACCGTGATGAAGGGACGCTTCACGATGTCGTCGAGAATCTGCGCCCAGTAGCCGCCGAGATCGAGCACCAGATAAATCGCCAGATGCGTGGCGGCATACGCGAAAGCCCACAGCCCCAGCAGGCGGCGATAGCGCGCCAGCACCGGCCAGCCCATGAGCTTGCGCACGGGCGTCACGCACAAGCACGCCAACAGAATCCGTATCGCCCAGATGCCGGTCTCGTGCGTGAGCTCGGCGACCGGGTCGGGGCCGAGCGCGCCGGCCCAGGTGCGCCAGACGAGCACGAGCGCCGGCGCGACGCACAGGGCATGCGCCGCGAGCTTGGGCCACCGTGGCGACATCAGAAATCGTTCCGCAGATTCATGCCCGCGTACAACGACGCCACTTCGCCGCCATAGCCGTTGAACGGCATCGTCGCCATGCGCGAGCCGAAGATGCCGCCGGTGCCGATGCGTCGCTCGGACTTCTGACTCCAGCGCGGATGATCCACCGCCGGATTGACGTTGCTGTAAAAGCCGTACTCACCGGGCGCGACCATGTTCCAACTGGTCGGCGGCTGGTTCTCGGTGAACTCGATGCGCACGATGCTCTTGATGCCCTTGAAGCCATACTTCCACGGCACGACAAGGCGCAGCGGCGCGCCGTTCTGATTGGGCAAGGTCTTCCCATACAGACCGACCGCGAGCAGGGTCAGCGGATGCATGGCCTCGTCGATGCGAAGCCCCTCGCGATACGGCCAATCGAGCACGGGATAGGACTGGCCCGGCATGCGCTCGGGCGCGAGCAGGGTGGTGAAGGCCACGTACTTGGCTTGCGAGGTCGGCTTGAAACGCTTGAGCACATCGCCCAAGGGAATGCCGTTCCACGGAATGACCATCGACCAGCCCTCGACGCAGCGCATGCGGTATACGCGCTCCTCGACCGTGTGCGGCTTGAGCAGGTCTTCCAGGGCGAAGGTGCCGGTGACTTCGGCGTGACCGGCGACGGTCACCTCCCACGGCGAGGTCACGAAGCGCCGGGCCTGGCGCGCCGGGTCGTCCTTGCCGGTGCCGAACTCGTAAAAATTGTTGTATCCGGTGGCTTCGCGCCACCCGGTCTGGGTTTCGGTCGTACTGTAGTTGCTCTTGCGCGCGCCTGCGTAGGGCGCTTGGCGGGGATCGGCGGCGGTCGCGGTATCGATAGCGGAAGGGGCGGCGTCATCTTCGCCGCAGCCGAGCAGGCACAGGGGCGCGGCGCCGATCAGGCCGCGCAGCAAGCGGCGGCGCGAGAGATACAAGGCTTCGTCCGTGATCTGCGAAGCGGGCAATTGGGGTGGTCGGTAGCGCATGGCCATTCCTAGTTCGGTCGTTAGGGGTGACCGGGTTCGATCGCGGCAGCTTACAAACGCGCGGCAAGGAAAACGTGAACGGCTCGCCGCGACGGTGATCGACCCTTATACTCGATCGCGTCGCGACGCCGGCATGAACACAGGAGTCCTGTGGATATCGGCAAGACGTTCAAGTACTCGGACAGCCTGGTCGTGGTTCTGGCAGCCACGGACGGCACCTTCGTGGACGTCAATCTCGCCTTCGAGCATGTCACGGGCTGGTCGCGCGAGGAAACCATCGGCAAGCAGCCGCTGGAACTCGGCCTGTGGCCTGACTTCGAACTGCGCGCGCGCATCTGGGGCGATCTGCGCAGTTGCAGCCGCGTCTCCGCGGTGCCGATCGTCATCCGTCTGCGCGATGGCGAAATGCGCGAAGGCCTGCTCAGCGCCGAGATGTTCGAGGACGACGGTCGACTCGTGGTGCTGGGCTTCGTCCAGCGCCTGCGCCCGCTCGATCAGGCCGAACCTCCCGATGACAACCGCGGCAGTTACCGCGCCTTGTTCGAGTCCGCCTTCGAGGGCTTGTATCGCAGCTTGCCGGGCGGTGATTTCATCGACGCCAATCCGGCGATGGCGCATATCCTGGGTTTCGATTCGCCCGCGGCGATGCTGTCGAACACCGGCATGCGCGCGCGCGACATCTATGTCGATCAGGACCATGCCGGGCGGCTCTACGCCGAGCTGATGGCGCGCGATTCGATCGAGCACCTGCGCAGCCAGATCCGTCGCCGCGACGGCTCGACCATCTGGATCTCCGAGAACGTGCGCGTGGTGCGCGACAACGAAGGGCGCGTGCGCTTCTTCGAGGGCTCGGTCATCGATATCACCGCGCAACGCGCGGCCGAGACCGCGCTGCGCCAGTCCGAAACCTTGTATCGCGCCCTGGTCGACAATCTCGCCGACGGCGTGTTCTTGTTCCAACACGGCTTGGTGCTGTTCGTCAATCAAGCCATGTGCCGCATGCTCGGGCGCGCGCTCGAGGACATCATCGGCCACGACTATTTGGAAGTGGTCGCGCCGCGCTTTCGTCAGGAACAGATCGGTCGCCGCGAGCAGCGCGAGGCCGGTTCGTCGCTGACCTTCGACCACGAGATCGTGCTGGTGCGCCCCGACGGCACCGAGGTGCTGGCGGCCGTGCGCTCGTCGCCGATCATGTACAACGGCGCCATCGCCAGCACCGGTACCATCCGCGACATCACCGAGCAGCGTCGCGCCGAGCGGCAACTGCGCGAGGCGAGCCTGAGCGTGCGCGAGATGTTCGAGAACTCGCCCGTGGGCTTGTTCAAGACCTCGCTCGCCGGCGAAGTGCTCGAGTGCAATACGCGTCTGGCGCAGATGATGGGTTACGACGACGCCGTGCTCGCCAAGCGCAGCGTGCGTCACATGCAAGATGTCTACGCCAGCGCCGGCGAGCGCGAGCGCATCATCGCGCGCCTGCGCGAGGTGGGCCGGCTGGAAAACCATCAGACCGAAATCCTGCGCGCCGACGGCGGCCGCATCTGGGTCGAGATCTCGGTGCGTGCCCTGCGCGACGAGGCCGACCGCATCTATGCCTTCGACGGTTCCGTGCAGGACATCACCGCGCGCCGTCAGGCCGAGCAGGCCTTGCTCAGTTCCGAGGCGCGTTATCGCGCCTTGGTCGACAACAGTCAGTTCGGCGTCTATCTCAATGCCGGCGGCGAGTTCACCTTCGTCAATCGCGCGCTGGCGCGCATGCTTGGTTATGCCGAACGCGAAATGATTGGCCGCGGCTGGCGTGATTTCGTGCCGACCACCCATATCGCCCAGGTCGAGGAACGTCAGCGCAAGGCCGATGCCGGCGAGCCGCTGCCCGAGGAATTCGAAACTTGCTTTCTGCATCGCGATGGGAGCCTGATCTACGTGATGTTGAGCGCGGGGCCGATCGAGATCGACGGCGTGCGTTCCTCGGTCGGCACGGTGCGCAACATCACGCTCGAGCGTCGCGCCGAATCGCGGCTGCGTTTTCAGGCCACGCACGACGCGCTCACGGGGCTGTCCAATCGCTTCGCCTTTCAGCAGCAATTGCATCTGGCCATGCGCGAGGCCGCGCAGCGCTTCGATCATCAATATGCCGTGCTGTTTCTCGACCTCGATGGCTTCAAGTTGGTCAACGATGGCCTGGGGCACTCGGCCGGCGATCGCCTGCTGGTGACCATCGCCGAGCGCATCGGCGGCACGCTCGGCGGCGAGGCCGTGGTCGCGCGCTACGGCGGCGACGAATTCACCGTGCTGCCGCGCGGTGCCTGCGATCGCGCGCGCGCCGAGGATCTGGCCCGGCGCGTGCTCGATCTGTTCGACAAGCCCTTCGACATCGGCGGCAATCGCGTTTACTCCGGCGCGAGCATCGGCGTCGTGCTCGGCTCGCTCGGCTATCACTCGGTCGATCAAGTGATGCGCGATGCCGACACCGCGATGTATCGCGCCAAGGCCCTCGGCAAGGCCGGCTATGTCGTCTTCGACGCCGCCATGCACAACGCCGCGCGCGCGCGTTTTCATTTGGAGACGGATCTGCGTCAGGCGCTGGAACGCGAAGAGTTCCGCGTCTTCTACCAACCCATCGTCGACATGCGCACGCACCGCGTGGTCGCCGCCGAGGCCCTGGTGCGCTGGGAACATCCCACGCGCGGGCTGTTGCCGCCGGCTGAGTTCCTGGGCGTGGCCGAGGAATCGGGCCTGGTCGCCGAGATCGACTGGTGGGTGCTCGAACAAGCCTGCGCGCGCGTGCTCGAGTGGCAGCGGCGTTATCCCGGACATAGTGATCTGCGCATCAACGTCAATGTCGACGAGCGTCAGCTCTCGGCCTTGGATTTCGCCGATGAGTTGAGTCTGGTGCTGGAACGCTCCGGCATCCGTCCCGATCGCGTATGGCTGGAAATCACCGAGACCGTGTTCCGCTTCGGCAGCGCGCGCTCGGTGGCCTTGTTGTCGTCGTTGTCGGAGCGGGGCGTGGGCCTGGTGGTCGATGACTTCGGCACCGGCTACTCGTCGCTCGAGTTGTTCGCGGCTTCGCCCTTCGATGGCTTGAAGATCGATCGCGCCTTCGTCAGCGATGTCGAGACCAATCGCCGTCACCGCGCCATCGTGCGCACGGTGGCGCGCTTCGCCGAGGACCTGGGCCTCAACCTCACCGCCGAAGGCGTGGAGAATCAGGCTCAGGCCAACATGCTGTGCGAGCTCGGTTGCCGCACGGCGCAGGGCTTTCTCTACGCCGCGCCCCTGGCCGAAACCGAGTTCGCGGCGATGCTGGCCGGCAGCACCCTGGGAGCGGAACGCCTCGTCATATAGTCGAGGCTCCCATGCTGCGCTGCCACATGGTAGCCTCCATGCTGATCCGTATGGAGGTGACTCGTGTCTCGCGGCTACAACTTCAGCTCGGGCCCGGCGGCGCTGCCCGAGGCGGTGCTCAAGCAGGCGCAACAAGAACTGTTGGAATGGGGCGGGGCGCGCGCCTCGGTGATGGAAATCTCCCATCGCGGCAAGGAATTCATGGCCCTGGCCGAGGAATCCGAGCGCGATCTGCGCGAGCTTCTGTCGGTGCCGGCCTCGCACAAGATCCTGTTCCTGCAAGGTGGCGCGACGCAGCACTTCGCGCAGATTCCGATGAACTTCGCGCGCGGCCGTTCGGCCGACTACGTGCTCACCGGTTCCTGGGGCCAGAAGGCCGCCAAGGAAGCCAAGCCTTCTTGCGCGGTGCGCATCGCCGCTTCGAGCGAGGCGCAGAACTTCTTCGAGATTCCCGCGCACGAGACCTGGCAGCTCGATCCGCAAGCCGCCTACGTGCACTACACCTCGAACGAAACCATCGGCGGCGTCGAATTTCATGACGTGCCCGCGGTCGGCGACGTGCCCTTGATCGCCGACATGTCCTCGAACCTGTTGTCGCGACCGCTCGACGTGTCGAAGTTCGGCGCGATCTACGCCGGCGCGCAGAAAAACATCGGCGCCGCGGGTCTGGTGGTGATGATCATTCGCGAGGATCTGCTGGCGCGAAGCCCTGCCGAGATCCCGAACATCTTCAACTACGCGGCGCATGCCAAGGAGGCGTCGCTGCTCAACACGCCCAACACCTTTGGCTGGTATCTCGCGGCCCTGGTGTTCAAGTGGCTCAAGGCCGAGGGCGGTCTGGCGGCGATCGAGAAGCACAATGTCGCCAAGTCGCAGTTGCTGTACGACGCCATCGACAACTCCGGCGGCTTCTACGCCAATCCCATCGCCAAGGCCGCGCGCTCGCGCATGAACGTGCCGTTCCGCCTCATCGACGAACGCCTCGACGAGCCCTTCCTCAAGGAATCCAAGAACGCGGGTCTGCTCACGCTCAAGGGTCACCGCTCGGTCGGAGGCATGCGCGCGTCGATCTACAACGCGATGCCCTTGGCCGGTGTCCAGGCCCTGGTGGATTTCATGAAGGACTTCGCGCGCCGCAACGGCTAGGACCGCTCATGTTCAAGATCAAGACGCTGAACAATATTTCCAAGACAGGCCTCAATCGCCTGCCGCAAGGTCAATACACCACGGGCAACGATCTCGCCGACGCCGACGCGATCCTGGTGCGCTCGGCCGATCTGCACAAGCTCGACGTGCCGCCGTCGCTCAAGGCGATTGGCCGCGCGGGCGCGGGCACCAACAATATTCCCGTGGCCGAGATGTCCAAGCGCGGCGTCGTCGTGTTCAACGCGCCCGGCGCCAACGCCAATGCGGTGAAGGAACTGGTGCTGGCGGGCATGCTGCTGTCGGCACGCAATATTCCCGAGGCGCTGGCGTTCACCGCCACGCTCAAGGATCACGCCGATCCCGAGCAGGCGATGGAAGCCGAGAAGAAGCGCTTCGCCGGCACGGAACTGGCCGGGCGTTCGCTCGGCGTGGTCGGTCTTGGCGCGATCGGCGTCAAGGTCGCCAATGCCGCGCGCGCGCTGGGCATGCGCGTGTTCGGTCTCGACCCGCACATGACCGTCGAAGGCGCGTGGCAGTTGTCGTCCGACGTGGTCAAGGCCGGTAGTTTGACCGAGTTGTTCGCGGCGTCGGACTACATCAGCTTCCACGTGCCGCTCAATGACGCGACGCGCGGTTTGTTTGGCGAAGCGGCGCTGGCGGCGGTGAAGAGCGGCGTGGTGCTGCTCAATTTTTCGCGCGACGGGATCATCGACGCGGCGACGCTCAAGCGCGGTCTCGACGAAGGCAAGATCGCGCGCTACGTCACCGATTTCCCCAAGCCCGCGCAGGTCGGCGATCCGCGCGTGATCGCGCTGCCGCATCTGGGCGCGTCGACGCTCGAGGCCGAGGAAAACTGCGCCGTGATGGTGGTCGATCAGGTGCGCGAGTACCTGGAGAACGGCAACATCGTCAATGCCGTGAACTTTCCGACCACGCGCATGACCCGCGCCGGCTCGCATCGCGTGTGCGTGGCCAACCGCAACGTGCCCAACATGATCGGTCAGCTCTCGCACGTGCTCGGCGCCGCCGGGCTCAACATCGTGCAGATGCACAATGCGTCGCGCGGCGAGCTCGCGTATAACTTGGTCGACGTCGAGTCCGCCGTGCCCGAGGCCGTGGTCGCCGAGCTCAAGGCCATCGACGGCATCCTGTCCGTCCGCGTGATCTGAAGGCATGAGCAAGAAAACCGGCAAGGCCGCGCCGCCCAAGGCGGACGCGAAGCGCAAGTCCGTGACGCGAAAAGCGTCCGTCGCGAAGGCATTGGCGACCGCGCCCGCGGCCGCGCCGCCGTCGCCGGATCTGCTCAAGGTGCGCGGTCGCATCGATGAGATCGACCAGCGCATCCAGGAATTGATCCAGGAACGCGCGCAGTTCGCGCGTCAGGTCGGCAAGGCCAAGGGCCCGCTCAAGGCCGCGGTCGAGTATTACCGGCCCGAGCGCGAGGCGCAGGTGCTGCGCCGCGTGGTCGATCGCAATCAAGGCCCGCTGGCCGACGACGTGCTGGTGCGCCTGTTTCGCGAAGTGATGTCGGCGTGCCTGGCGCAACAGGAGCCGCTGCGCATCGGCTTTCTCGGACCCGAAGGCACGTTCTCGCAACAGGCCGTGCACAAGCACTTTGGTCATTCCGCGCATGGCTTGCCGTTGTCGTCGATCGAGGAAGTGTTCCAGGAAGTCGAAGCCGGCAATGCCGACTTCGGCGTGGTGCCGGTGGAGAACTCGGGGCAGGGCACGATCCAGTCGACGCTCGACATGTTCCTGACTTCGAGCCTCAAGATCTGCGGCGAAGTCGAGCTGCGCGTGCATCAGTTCCTGTTGTCGCGCACGGGTCGCCTGGAAGACATCGAACGCGTCTACTCGCATCCGCAATCGCTGGCGCAGTGCAAGGCGTGGCTGCGCGCGCATCTGCCCAAGGCCGAACGCGTGGCCGTGGCCAGCAATGCCGAAGCGGCGCGCCGCGCGCGCAATGCCGATGATGCCGCGGCCATCGCCGGCGAATCGGCCGGTCATGTCTACAACCTCAAGGCCGTGGCCGGCCCGATCGAGGATCGCCCGGACAACACCACGCGCTTTCTGGTGGTGGGTCGCGAGTTGTTCCCGCCCTCGGGCAATGACCGCACCTCGCTGCTGGTCTTCGTCAACGATCGACCCGGCGCGCTGTACAGCGTGCTGCGTCCCTTGGCCGAGCACGGCGTGAGCATGAACCGCATCGAGTCACGCCCCTCGCACGAGGGCAAGTGGCAGTACGCGTTCTTCATCGACATCGCCGGCCACGTGCACGAGGATCCGGTGCGCCGCGCGCTGGGCGAGCTCGGAGAGTTCGCCGCGCAGGTGCGCATCCTCGGTTCGTATCCGGTGGCGGTGAACTAGTCGATCATCGCCGCCGAGCGCATGCGACGACTTGTTCTCATTCCTTCCGCCGGCGCGCGCTTCGCGTTCGCGCCGGTTTCGCCACCAGCCATGAAGACTCCGCGCGCATGACCGCATTCACCGCGCGCCCGACGCCGATCATCGGGCGCTTGAAGGCCTACGATCCTGGTCACGATTTGCCGGCGTTGCGCGCGCGTTTCGCGTCCGCGACCCTGGCCGAACTGGGCTCGAACGAGAATCCCTTCGGCCCATCGCCCGCCGTGCGCGACGCGTTGGCGAAGGCGCCGGTCGAAGAGATCTTTCGCTATCCCGATCCGCTGGGCTTGGCCTTGCGTCGCGCGCTGGGCGCTTTCCTCGGCGCTGGCGTCGACGAGATCGTGCTCGGTAATGGCTCGCACGAATTGCTGATGCTGCTGGCGCAATGCTTCGCCGCGCCGGGCGATGAAGTCGTGTTCAGCGAATTCGGATTCGCCGTGTTTCCGATCGCCACCGCCGCGGTCGGCGCCACGCCCGTGCGCGTGCCGGCCTTGGGGCTCGACGCGGCGATGCCGCGCGGTCACGATCTTGACGCGCTGGCGCGCGCGATCACGCCGCGCACGCGGCTGATCTATCTGGCCAATCCCAACAATCCCACCGGCACGTGGTTCACGCAGGCCGAGCTCACGCGCTTCCTCGAGCGCGTGCCAACCGACGTGCCGGTCGTGGTCGACGAGGCGTATCACGAGTTCGTCGATCCCGCCGATGGCGTTGGCGACACCGTCGCGCTGCGCGCGCGCTTCGACAATGTCATCGTCACGCGCACGTTTTCCAAGGGCTATGGCCTTGCGGGTTTGCGCGTCGGTTACGCGGTGGCGAGCGCGAGCGTGGTCGATGTGATCAATCGGCTGCGCGAGTCCTTCAATGTCAACGCGCTGGCCTTGCTGGCCGCGCGCGTCGCGTTGGAGGACCAAGCGCATGTGCGCGCGGGGCGCGAGCAAACCGCGGTCATGCGCGCCAAGATGAGTCGCGAAGTCGAGGCGCTGGGCCTGCGCGTGCATCCTTCGCGCACCAATTTCATCCTCATCGATTTCGCGCGCGAGGCTCGGCCGATCGAAGCGCGCCTGCTGGAGCAAGGCGTGGTCGTGCGGCCGATGGGCGGCTATGGCCTGCCCACGTGCCTGCGCATTTCGATCGGTTCCGAAGCGGAGAACGCGGCCTTAATGGCCGCGCTCGGGAAGGCTCTGGCATGAGTTCGGCGAAGACGCTCGATTGGCTGGCGCAACGCGGCCAGCCCCTGACCGGCCGCTTGCGCGTGCCCGGGGATAAGTCCATATCGCATCGCTCGATCATGTTTGGCAGTCTCGCCGAAGGCATCACGCGCGTGCGCGGCTTCCTCGAAGGCGAAGACACCCTGCACACCGCCGCCGCGTTTCGCGCCATGGGCGTGCGCATCGAAGCGCCCGCGCCGGGCGAACGCATCGTCCATGGCGTGGGCCTGCATGGCCTGCAAAAGCCCGAAGGCGTGCTCGACATGGGCAATGCCGGCACCGGCATGCGCCTGCTCGCGGGCGTGATGGCGGGCCAACGTTTCGAAAGCACCTTGATTGGCGATGAGTCGCTGTCGCGTCGACCGATGAAGCGCGTGCTCGATCCGCTGTCGCGCATGGGCGCGCGGATCGAATCGCGTGAAGGCGGGCTGGCGCCGCTGCGCATTCTGCCCGCGCCGGAAGGGCTGGTGGGCATCGACTACGCCTCACCCGTGGCGAGCGCGCAGGTCAAATCCTGCGTGCTGCTCGCAGGGCTTTACGCACGCGGCACCACGCGCGTGCGCGAGCCGCATGCCACGCGCGATCACACCGAACGCATGCTGCGCGCGTTCGGCGTGACGGTGAGCGAAAGCGACGGCTGGATCGCCGTGTCGGAAGGCGCGCGTTTGCGCGCGACCGAACTGACCGTGCCTTCCGATGTGTCTTCGGCGGCGTTCTTTCTGGTCGCGGCGAGTGTGATCCCCGGTTCCAATCTGTTGCTCGAAGGCGTGGGCATGAATGCCCTGCGCACCGGCGTGATCAGCGCCTTGCGCCTGATGGGCGCGGACATCGTCGCCAGCAACGAGCGTCTAGTCGGCGACGAACCCGTGGCCGACCTGCGCGTGCGTCACGCGCGCCTGCGCGGCATTGCCGTGCCCGAGGCCCTGGTGCCGGACATGATCGACGAGTTTCCCGCCTTCTTCGTCGCCGCCACGCGCGCCGAAGGCGAGACGCGCGTCAGCGGCGCGGCCGAGTTGCGGGTCAAGGAATCCGATCGCTTGGCCGCGATGACGCGCGTGCTGCGCGCCATGGGCGCGAGCATCGAAGAGACGCCCGATGGCGCCATCATCCAAGGCGGCGCCGCGCTCAATGGCGCGCGCGTCGACAGCCTGGGCGATCATCGCATCGCCATGGCCGCCGCCGTGGCTGCCCAAGTGGCCTCCGGCCCGGTTACCATTGGCGACTGCGAGAACGTCGCGACATCGTTCCCCGGGTTCGTCGAATTGGCGCGCTCGGTGGGCTTCGAACTGCGCGACGCCTAGTCGATCCCGAAGGTATTCAGCGCGCGCGCGGTCCCCGTGGGGGCTCGCGCGGGCGCGCCGTCGAGATTGCTCTTGTCCGAAACGCCGCCGGATCGGGGTGATTCGGCCTTCACCCCATCGAGTCCCGACATGACCGCAGACGCCCGCCAAGCCGCTCACCCCGTTCCCGTGCTGACCATCGACGGGCCCAGCGGGTCGGGCAAGGGCACGATCAGTCGCGCCGTGGCCGAACGACTGGGCTGGCATTTCCTGGATTCCGGCGCGCTCTACCGCGCGGTCAGTCTGGCCGCGAGCTGGGCCGAGATCGAATTCGACGACATCCCGTCCTTGAGTAACTGCGCCCTGCGCACCGACATCCGCTTTGTCGATCGGGCCGGCGCCGACCCCCTGGTGTTCGTGGATGGTGTTGAAGCGCATGAGGAAATTCGCACCGAGACCTGCGGCGCCACGGCCTCGGCCATCGCCGCCATCCCCGAAGTGCGCGCCGCCCTGGTCGACAAGCAGCGGTCGTTTCGGCAGGCGCCGGGCCTGGTCGCGGACGGTCGCGACATGGGCACGGTGATCTTCCCCGACGCCGTGCTCAAGGTGTTTTTGACCGCCAGCGCCGAAGAACGGGCAGAGCGCCGTTATAAGCAGTTGAAGCAAAAGGGTTTGGACGTTACACTCGCCACCCTTTTGCGTGACATTCTGGCGCGTGACGCCCGCGATGCCTCGCGCCCCGTGGCCCCGACCCGACCCGCCGACGACGCGATCGGACTCGACACCACCGGGATGCCGATCGAGGTCGTGGTCGAACGCGTGCTGAGTCTGGTGCCGGCGTCACTTCGCGGCACGCGCTAGCGCGAACTTCCGCGCCACTTCACGCGAAAGGGATTAGATGCGCGGGCAAGGCCCGCGGCAGGCGTTGGTGTTCGCGCGCGACGGGCCTTGGGCCACGGCGCGCGCGTGATGGAACCGTGCGGAGCTCGCTCCGTCGCGGCAAAGGCCCCGCCGCTCGCGGCGGGTTTGACCACGGCGCGCAAGCGCCACCGACCGGTGGGTCGATCGTCGGACCTGAGCGGATAACCCGCGACGCGACGAGGCGGCCCGAGTCAACTGGGAACTACAATGACTGAAAGTTTTGCCGAACTGTTTGAGCGCAGCCAGCAGCTGACCAAACTCAAGCCGGGCACGATCGTGTCGGGCATCATCGTCGAGATCCGCTCCGACGTCGTGATCGTCAATGCCGGACTGAAGTCCGAAGGCATCGTGCCGATCGAGCAATTCCGCAACGAACGCGGCGAGTTGGAAGTTAACGTCGGCGACGAAGTGAAAGTGGCGCTGGACGCCCTCGAAGACGGGTTCGGCGAAACCCGTTTGTCGCGCGAAAAGGCCAAGCGCGCGCTGGTGTGGGACGACCTGGAAAAGGCCCACCAGAACAACGAAACCGTCACCGGTCGCATCAGCGGCAAGGTCAAGGGCGGCTTCACGGTCGATATCAAGGACGTTCGCGCGTTCCTGCCGGGCTCGCTGGTCGATGTCCGTCCGGTGCGCGATCCGGTCTACCTCGAGGGCAAGGAACTCGAGTTCAAGATCATCAAGCTCGATCGCAAGCGCAATAACGTGGTGGTGAGCCGCCGCGCCGTGGTCGAAAGCGAATTCTCGGCCGAGCGCGAGCAGCTGCTCGAGCGCCTGCAGGAAAACGCGGTGGTCAAGGGCGTGGTCAAGAACCTCACCGACTACGGCGCGTTCGTGGATCTGGGCGGCATCGACGGCCTGCTGCACATCACCGACATGGCGTGGAAGCGCGTGCGTCACCCGTCCGAAGTGGTCAACGTCGGCGACGAGCTCGAAGTGCGCGTGCTGCGCTTCGACCGCGAGCGCAACCGCGTCTCGCTGGGTCTCAAGCAGCTGGGCGAGGATCCGTGGGTCAACATCGCCCGTCGTTATCCGACCGGCGCGCGTCTGTACGGCAAGGTCTCCAACGTCACAGACTACGGCTGCTTCGTCGAAATCGAGCCGGGCGTGGAAGGCCTGGTGCACGTGTCCGAAATGGATTGGACCAACAAGAACGTCAACCCGTCGAAGATCGTCCAGGTCGGCGACGAGGTCGAGGTCATGGTGCTCGACGTGGACGAAGAGCGCCGCCGCATCTCGCTGGGCATCAAGCAGACCCAGGCCAATCCGTGGGAAGCGTTCGCCGCCACCCACAAGAAGAACGACCGCGTGCGCGGCACCATCAAGTCGATCACCGATTTCGGCATCTTCGTGGGCCTGGACGGTGGCATCGATGGCCTGGTGCATCTGTCGGACATCTCCTGGCAGGGCACGGGCGAGGACCTCGTTCGCAACTTCAAGAAGGGCGAGGAAGTCGAGGCCGTCGTGCTGGCGGTCGATCCCGAGCGCGAGCGCATCTCGCTGGGCATCAAGCAGCTCGAGCAGGATCCGTTCGGCACCTTCATGGCCAACCACCCGCGCGGCTCGATCGTGCGTGGCAAGGTCACGGCCGTGGACGCCAAGGGCGCCACGATCGAGATCAGCGACGGCATCGAGGGCTATCTGCGCGCTTCCGACATCGCCAAGGAGCGGGTCGAGGACGCCACGGCCCATCTGAAGGTCGGCGACGAGGTCGAGGCCAAGTTCGTGGGCATGGATCGCAAGGGTCGCACCTTGCAGTTGTCGATCCGCGCCAAGGACGAGCAAGAGCTGCAAGATGTTCTCGCCGAGTACCAGAGCGCCTCGGGCGGCACCACCAAGTTGGGTGCGCTGCTCAAGGAACAGCTCAGTCGCGGCGAGTAAGCGACCAGGCGCCCGGGCGACCGGGCGCCGTTGGCCGATGCGACGCGGGCGACCGCGTCGCATCCCGTTGATCCGCCGAACCGCCAGAGTCCTATACTCAAGGCCATGACCAAGTCCGAACTCATCGAAGCGCTGGCGCGACGTCAAACGCATCTGGCCTTCCACGATGTCGAGCTGTCCGTCAAGGAACTGCTCGAACAGATCAGCCAGGAACTCGCGCGCGGCGAGCGCATCGAGATCCGCGGGTTCGGCAGTTTTTCCCTGCATTTCCGTCCGCCGCGCATCGGTCGCAATCCCAAGACCGGTGATTCCGTGGCGTTGCCGGGCAAGCACGTGCCGCATTTCAAGCCGGGCAAGGAATTGCGCGAGCGCGTCAATGCCGGCGCCCTGGCCGGTCATCCAATCACCGGTCACGAGGAATAGCGCGGGCTGAATGCCGCGTCGCGCGCCTTCGCGAGCGCGCCCCACGGGCTTGCATCGCGTCACGCGTAAAGCGATGCTCCCGACTGCCTTGCGCGACCGAGGACGAATCATGAAGCGTTGGATGCTGTTGACGATCGCGGCCTTGGTCGCCCTGATCGGTATCGTCTTCAGCGCGATCAACGCCGATTCGGTCAAGCTCGATGTTTATTTCGCCACCTGGCGCGTGCCCCTGGGCGTGCTGGTGCTGGCCGCGCTGGTCGCGGGCTTCTTGCTCGCCGGCGCCGTGTTGTGGACGGCGGTGATCATGCCGCTGCGGCTACGTCTGTTGTCCGCCCAGCGCCAGCAGGCGCAGGTCGCCGCCCAGGTCGAAGCGCCGCGGCGATGAGTTCCGAAGTCGGTCTGTTCTGGTTGCTGCTGCCGCTGGCGGCGACCCTGAGCTGGTATCTGGCGCGGCGCGGTTCCGAGCGCGTCAGTGGCCAGCAGGTGACGCGTCTGCGCACCAATTACTTCCGCGGCCTCAACTATTTGTTGAACGAGCAGCCGGACAAGGCCATCGAGGTCTTCCTGCAGATCGCCGAGGTCGACACCGACACGGTCGAAACGCATCTGGCCCTGGGCAATCTGTTCCGTCGCCGTGGCGAGGTCGATCGCGCCATTCGTGTGCATCAAAACCTGATCGCGCGGCCCACGCTCAACGCCGAGCAAAAGACCCAGGCCCTGCTCGAACTGGGCGAGGACTACATGCGCGCGGGCCTGCTCGATCGCGCCGAGACCTTGTTCACCGACCTGGTCGGCATCGACGAGCGCGCGCCCTCGGCCTTGAAGCACTTGATCGCGATCTATCAGCAGGAACGCGACTGGCACAAGGCCATCGATCACGCGCGCCGGCTCGAACAAGTCATTGGCGAATCGCAGGGCAAGCTCATCGCGCAGTACTACTGCGAACTGGCCGAGCACGCGCGCAGCCGGCGTGATGTCGAATCGGCGAAACGTTTTCTCAACGAGGCCTTCGCCTGCGAACCGCATTGCGTGCGTGGCCTGATCATCGTCGGGCGCATGGCCTTCGATGCCGGCGATTTCGAGGCCGCAGCGCATGCGTTCGAGCAAGTGGTCGAGCAGGACGTCGAGTTCGCCTCGGAGATTCTGCCCAGCGCCTTGCAGTGTTACGAGAAGCTCGAACAAGGCAAGCGCGCGCGCGAATTCCTGTTCGCGCTGTCCGAACGCTACGACGGCATCTCGCCCGCGTTGGCCTTGGTGAAGATGATCGCGCGCGAGCAGGGCGACAATGCCGCGAGCAGTTACCTGGCCGAGCAATTGCGTTCGCGGCCTTCGGTGCGCGGCCTACTGGCCTTGATTGATCTGCGCATCAAGCTCGCCGCCGCCGACAGCGAGCGCGAGAACCTGAGCCTGCTCAAGGAACTCGTGCGTCGCTGGATGGAAGGGCGCGCGGCGTATCGCTGCACGCGCTGCGGCTTCGGCGCGCGCGCGCATCACTGGCAGTGTCCGAGCTGCAAGACCTGGGGCTCGGTCAAGCCGATCCACGGCGTAGCCGGAGACTAAGATGCTGTCGCCCGAAGGCTGGGCCTTGTTCCACACGGCCATGCCCCTGTGGCTAGTGAGTCTGATCGCCGGCGCCTTGATTCCCTGGGCCTTGCTGCGCGAGCGTCGTCTCGCGCCCGTCGACGTGCCCGGTCAGCACAGTTCGCATACGCGACCGACCGCGCGCGGCGGCGGCCTTGGCATCGCCTTGGCGATGTTGGGCGCCTTGATCGGCACCATGCTCGGTTCGCAGTTCGCGGGCAATGCGCTCGATGCGTTGTGGTTGAGTCTTGGCGTGGTGCTCGTCGCCGGCATCGGCGCGTGGGATGACTACGCCAATCTGCCGCGCTGGCCGCGCCTGCTCGCGCATGCCGTGGCCGCGGCCTTGGCGGTCACCGCGCTGCGGTTGGATTTGATTTCCTGGTGGCACGCGATCGCGGCCTTCGGCCTGATCGTGTGGTCGATCAATCTGCACAACTTCATGGATGGCGCCAACGGTCTGCTGGCGCAGCAGGCGATCTTCGTCGGCATCGCGCTCGCGATCTGCGGGCTCAATGGCGAGGCCGCGACGCTCGCCAATGTCGCCGGCGCCATGGCGGTGGCGACGCTGGGTTTTCTGCCGTTTAATTTTCCGCGCGCGCGGATTTTTCTCGGCGATGTCGGCAGCGGCACGATTGGCCTGGGCATCGGCGTGGCCACCTTGTGGGCGTGGCGCATGCAATTGCTGCCCGCGCCGGCGGCGCTGATCCTGGTGTCGAGCTTCGTCGTCGACGCGAGCCTGACCTTGATCTCGCGAATGCTGCGCGGACGCCGATGGTACACTCGCCACCGCGAGCACCTGTACCAATGGCTGGTGCGCGCGGGCTGGAGCCACGCGCGCGTGAGCCTGACGTACGCGGCCTGGAATCTCTGGCTGGTCCTGCCCACGTTTCTCGCCGCGCGGCACCTGCGCGACACCTGGGCCTGGGCCCTGATGGTGGCCGTGTACCTGACCTCGAGCGCGGTCTGGTACGTGGGCAAGCGCTCCGTGCTCAACGCATTGCGGACCAAGGCCTGATGGGCAAATTGCTGCGCAAACTGATCGGCACCTTCCACCCGCGCATCGCGGTGGTCGCGCACGATCTGGTGATGGTGTGGCTCGCCTGGTTCTTCACCAACTGGGTGCGCTTCAACCTGTTGCCGCATCCGCCGTCGGTGCCCTTGCTCGCGCAGGAATTGCCGATCGTGCTGGCCGCGCAGGGCATGATCTTGTGGTGGACGGGGTTGTATCGCGGGCTGTGGCGCTTCGCGAGCTTGCCGGATCTTTGGAACATCGCGCGCGCCGGCGTGCTCGGTTCGCTGGCGATCGCCTTGGGCTTGTTCCTGTTTTCGCGTCTTGAAGGCGTGCCGCGCTCGGTGCTGGTGCTGTATCCGGCCGCGCTGTTGGTGCTGCTCGGCACGCCGCGCATGTTGTATCGCTATTGGAAGGACAGCCGCCTCGATCTGCAGCGCTCGACGCCACTGCAACGCGTGCTGATCCTCGGCGCTGGTCGCGCCGGCGAGGCGCTGGCGCGCGACATCAAGCGCGAATCGCGCTTCCGCGCCGTCGGTTTTCTCGATGACAACCGCGCGCTACGTGGCGCCAAGGTGCACGGCGTGCCGGTGCTGGGCACGACCGAGGACATCGCGCGCGTCGCGCGCGAAGTCGCCGCGGAGATGCTGCTGATCGCCATGCCTTCGGCCAGCAATCAGCAGATGCAGCGCGTGGTCGAGCTGTGCGAGCAGACGGGCTTGTCGTTTCGCACCGTGCCGCGTCTGCAGGACGTGGTCGAGGGCCGCTCGAACTTCAACGAGCTCAAGGAAGTGGCGATCGAGGATCTGCTCGGTCGCGAGCCGGTGCTGCTCGATTGGACCGCGATCCGTTCCGGCCTCGCGGGGCGTCGCGTGCTGGTCTCCGGCGGCGGCGGTTCGATCGGCTCGGAACTGTGTCGGCAGGTCGCGCGCCTGGGCGCGCAGTCGCTGACGGTGCTGGAGCTGTCGGAATACAACCTCTATCGCGTCGAGCAGGAACTGCGGCGCGAGTTTCCCGAGTTGATCCTGCGCGCCGTGCTCGGCGATTGCGGCGACGCCGCCCTGGTCGAGAAGGTCTTCGGCGACGCGCGTCCGCACGCGGTCTTCCATGCCGCCGCGTTCAAGCACGTGCCATTGCTCGAGGATCAAGTGCGCGAGGCCTTTCGCAACAACGTGCTCGGCACGCAGAACATGGCGCTCGCGGCTGATCGCCATCAGGTCGAGAGCTTCGTGCTGATCTCCACCGACAAGGCCGTGAACCCGGCCAATGTCATGGGCGCGACCAAGCGCGCGGCCGAACTGTTCTGTCAGAATTTCGCGGCGCAATCGCGCACGCGCTTCATCACCGTGCGCTTCGGCAATGTGCTCGATTCGGCCGGCTCGGTGGTGCCCTTGTTCCGCGAGCAGATTCGTCAGGGCGGTCCGGTCACGGTCACGCATCCGGAGATCTCGCGCTATTTCATGACGATTCCCGAGGCCTGCCAGTTGATTCTGCAGGCGGCGGCGTTGGGGCAGGGCGGGGAGATCTTCGCGCTCGACATGGGCGAGCCGGTCAAGATCAGCTATCTCGCCGAGCAGATGATTCGCCTCACCGGCAAGGTGCCCGACGAGGACGTCCGCATCGTCTACACCGGCCTGCGTCCCGGCGAGAAACTGTTCGAGGAACTCTTCCACGAACAGGAAAATTACGAAGGCACGCAGCACGCCAAGATCTTCCTCGCCTCGCCGCGGCGCTTGCCGTGGCAGGAACTCACCGGCGCCTTGCGCCGCGCCAGCGCCGCCGTCGCGCGCTACGACGAGGACGAGATCCTGCGCGTGCTCAAGCAACTCGTGCCCGAATTCGCGCCATCGCCCGCGGGCGATGTGCTCGTGTCCATTCTCCGCGCCAAATCTTCGTGAAGTCCTCCGCATGAAAATTCGCAAGGCCGTATTTCCCGTGGCCGGTCTCGGCACGCGTCTGTTGCCGGCGTCCAAGGTAGTGCCGAAGGAACTGCTGCCGATCATCGATCGCCCGCTGCTACAGTACGCCATCGACGAAGCGGTGGAAGCCGGTTGCGACACGCTGATCTTCGTGGTCAATCGCTACAAGCACGCCATCGCCGATCATCTCGATCGCGCCTTCGAATTGGAATCGCGCCTGGAGCGCGCCGGCAAGGAAGATCTGCTCAAGATCGCGCGCGAAGTGCTGCCCGCGCACGTCAAGCCGGTGTTCGTCACGCAGTCGGAGGCCCTGGGTCTGGGCCACGCCGTGCTGTGCGCGCGGCCCGTGGTCGGCGACGAACCCTTCGCGGTGTTGCTGCCGGATGATTTGATCTGGAGCGCGGGGCAGGGCGCCTTGGCGCAAATGGTCGCGTCGTCCGAAAAATTCGGCGGCTCGATGATCGCGGTCGAGGAAGTGCCGCGCGAGCACACACATCGCTACGGCATCGTCTCGGCCGAACCGGTCGATGACACGCACGGCCGCATCCGCGCGCTCGTCGAGAAGCCCAAGCCCGAAGTCGCGCCGTCGACGCTCGCGGTCGTGGGCCGCTACGTGTTGAGCGGTCGCACCATGCAGTTGCTCGAGAACACGAAGCCCGGCGCCGGTGGCGAGATCCAGCTCACCGACGCGCTGGCCGAACTGGTCAAGCTCGAACCGATGTACTGCCATCGCTTCGAGGGCCAGCGTTTCGATTGCGGCAATCGCGCGGGCGTGGTGCAGGCGACCATTCACTTCGCCCTGCACGACAAGGAACTCGCGCCGATGGTGCGCGGCTTGCTGAGCTGAGCGCGCGCGGAGGCGAGATGGACCTGTCGTACATCCTCAACCAGCTGGGCGAGGAACGCGAGCACTACCATCACGCCGTCGTGCCGCCGATCCACCAGACCGGCATGTTCGCCATGCCCACGGTGGCGGCGATGCGCCAGGCCTTCGGCGCCGAATACGACCATCACGTCTACACGCGCGGCAACAATCCCACCAACGCCATCCTGCGTAAGAAGCTCGCCGCGCTCGAAGGCGCCGAGGACGCGCTGGTGTTCGGCTCCGGGGCGGCCGCGATGGCCGCCCCCATCGTCGCGCACGTGCGCCAGGGCGATCACATCGTCGCCGTGGCCAAGCCTTACAGCTGGACCAAGATTTTGTTGCGCGCGCTGTTGCCGCGCTTCGGCGTGGAGACGAGTTTCGTCGATGCGCGCGACACTCAGGCCGTCGCCGACGCGCTTCGCGACAACACGCGCATGATCGTGCTCGAGAGTCCGAACTCGTTGACCTTCGAGCAACAGGACCTCGCCGCCATCGCCGCGATCGCGCGACCGCGCGGCATCGTCACGATGTGCGACAACTCGTATGCGACACCGCTCGGGCAATCGCCGCTGGCGCTGGGCATCGACATCGTCGCGCATTCGGGCACGAAGTATCTCAACGGTCACAGCGACGTGCTGCTCGGCGTGGTTTGCGCCAGCGAAGCCATCTGTCGCGCGATTTTCGCGGGGCCCTACATGACGTTCGGCGCCATCCTCGCGCCGCACGAGGCTTGGTTGGCCTTGCGCGGTCTGCGCACCTTGCCCGTGCGTCTGCGTCAGATCGCCGAGACCACGGCCGAAGTCGTGGCCTTTCTCGAAGCGCAGCCGCGCGTGCGCCGGATGTATTACCCGCAAAGTCCCAGTTACACGCAACCCGAACTCACGCGCGCGCAATTGCGTCATCCCAGCGGTTTGTTTTCGATCGAACTCGATACCGATCAGGATGGCATCGAACGCTTCTGCGATGGCCTGACGCGATTTCTGATGGCGGCCTCGTGGGGCGGTCATGAGTCGCTGGCGTTTCCCATCGCCGGCGTGCGCGACTGGCGCGGCCGCGAGCACGAAGCCGGCGTGCCCGTGAATCTGGTGCGTTTCTCCATCGGTCTCGAATCGGCCGACGTGCTGATCGCCGATCTCGATAACGCCCTGCGTCGCCTATGAGCGAGGCACCGACCTACTATCGCGCGACCGCGCGCGACTATCGCTTGTCCGATGCGCTGGAAGGCGACCACGAGACGCGCACCTGCATCGTCGGTGGCGGCTACGCGGGACTCAACTCCGCGCTCAGCATGGCCGAGCGCGACGCGCGCGACACTATCGTGCTCGAAGCCAACACCGTCGGTCATGGTGCTTCGGGTCGCAACGGTGGTTTCGTGTTCGCGGGCTATTCGCTGGGCGAGGGCAGTCTGCTCGCGCAACTGGGGCCCGAGGTCGCGCGACGCGTCTACGCGCGCAGCGTGGCCGCGGTCGGCCTGATTCGTTCGCGCTTGGCGCGCTACCGGATCGCTTGCGATGCGGTCGACGAAGGCGTGCTGTGGACGAACTGGTTTCGCGACTCGGCCGTGTTGCAGGACCGTGCCGATTTGCTCGCGCGTCACTACGACACGCGTTGGGAGTTCGTCGAAAAGGCGCGGCTCGAAGGGCTGATTGCTTCGCCACGCTATTCAGCCGCGCTGTGGGAGCGCGACGCGCTGCACTTGCATCCGCTGAACTATGCGATTGGTCTGGCGGAAACCTTGCAAACGCTGGGCGTGCGCGTGCACGAGCATTCGCCCGTCACCGCGATCACGCGCGAGGGCGCCGGCTGGCGCGTGCGAACCGCGCGTGGCAGCGTGCGCTGCCAGCGCGTGGTGCTCGCTTGCGGTGGTTATCTCGCCGGGCTCCATCGCGCGATCGATCGCTCGATCCTGCCGATCGCGACGTACGTCATGGCCACCGAGCCACTCGGCGAGCAATTGCGCGCCTGTTTTCCCGGCACGCGCGCGGCGGTGTATGACTCGCGCTTCGCCTTTGACTACTACCGCCCCTTGGCCGATACGCGCGTGCTCTGGGGCGGACGCATCTCGATTCTCGATCGCGCGCCGGCGCAGGTCGCGCGGCTGCTCAAGCGCGATCTGTTGCGCGTATTCCCGGACCTCGCTGATGCGCGCGTGGATTTCGCGTGGAGCGGCTTGATGAGCTATGCGCGTCATCAAATGCCGCAGATCGCCGAACTAGAGCCGGGGCTGTGGTGCGCGCAAGGCTTCGGCGGCCATGGTTTGGCGACCACCGCGGTCGCGGGCGAAGTGCTCGCGCGCGCGCTCGTGGAAAATGCCCGCGACCATCTCGACTACGCGCGCTACGACTTCACCCCCGCGTGGAAGCCCTTCGGCTTCCTCGGCGCGCAGGCCACGTACTGGTGGTACGAGTTCCGCGATGCCTGGAAGGACTGGCGCGAGGGCTGAGTAAAACTGCCGGGGCGATCACAAAAGTCCACCGGTTTCCTCCTTAGTCTCGCGCTGTCACAGGTTGGGGGTAGGGATCATGGATCGTTCGCTCATGGCGCGCGTCGCGCCGCTGTTTGTCCTCGCGCTGGCGAGTGTCGTATCGACGACGGCTTCCGCGCAGTCGGAAGTCTTTTTCGCCAATGGCTTCGAGCCGACCTTGCCGGCCGCGCCGACCGTGCGCGTGCTGCGCGACGATCGCGTCGCCACGATCGAAATGGACTACAACGCCGACAACGCCTGGGGCCAGTTCTGGACCATGACCGGCTCGCCCGATGACGACGCCGGGTTTCTCGTGACGTGGTGGCCCGTGACGGCGAACGCGCTGGAGAAGACACGCTCGATCGCCGGCAATGACGCCGCGGGGACCTGCGTCAATCCCGATCACTTCACCGCGCCGGTGTCGCCGGTCACGAGCAAGGCGCTCGACCTGCCGCCCGGCGCGCGTTGGCTGGTCACGGCCAATCGGCGCGTGCAGATTCAACCGCTCGACAACGATCGCCTGTATCGCGTGCGCGTGCAGCGTTTGAGCGCGCGCGGCGCGATCACCACGCAGGCGGCCGAGATCCAGTTCAATGGTGGCGATGGCACGCGCGTGGCGGCCTTGCGCGCGTCGATGAGTTCGTTCGATGAGTTCAATCGTCCGCTGGGCGCGGCCGACGAGCGCTTGTGGAACAACGCGAACATGGTCTCCACTGACCCGCGCTTCAATCTGTTCTTCATCAATGACCAGTACCACGCGCACACTTTGACCGGCACCAAGGCCGACAACGTTGGCGACAAAGCGCAGACCGCACAGCGTTTCCGTCAGCGCGTGCGCATTCCCGCCAGCGGCGAGCGTCGCATCGTGTTCGACATGGACTCGCCCATGAGTCCGCGCTCGGTGTGGTACCTCGATCTCAACCCAATGTCGACCGATTTGTCCGGCCATGCGAGCTTCTTCGATGAAGAAGGCGCGCTGGGTCTGCCCGCCGGCATCTTGCGCTTGCGCTCGCAGTTTCAGTCCTTCAGCGTCAGCATCGTCGACATGCAAGGCGCCTCGCACAAGATCGCCGATGTCGACATGGAAGCGGTCGGCCGTCAGGCGATCACCAATGTGCGACGCAACTTCGATGTGCGCGTGAGCACGTCGCACGTGCGCGTGCTGATCGACGGTCGTCAGGTGATCGACGCGGACTTCGCGCCTTACAGTCTGCCCGCCGGCGACTACGAGCCGCTGTGGCTCGGCCTGGGTTACAACACGGTCAAGGACGACGTGCCGTATTTCCTGCTGCATTGGGACAACTTCGGTTTCGACGGCCCGGTGGTCGACGCGCGCGAGGTGCACAACTACGTGACCCGCATCGAGGGCACGGACTATCGCAAGGCCTCGCGCGGCAATAGCGAGATCCCGGTGTTCACGGTCAAGATCCCCGACAATCTGATGCCCACCGTGGCCAATCAGACGGCGGAAGCCTGGCTCGTCTACACGTATCAGATGGGCGACTATTCCTACATCACGGTCGGCCCCAATGACTACATCGAGGTCAACGGTGGCGCGCGCCTGACGCCGCCGCAGCCGCGCAACAACACCGTGCCGCTCAATGTCGATGCCAACAGCTGGGGCGTGCCGCACACCGCGCGCGTGAAGATCGGCGACATTCGCCAGGGCAGCGCTTCGCCCTTGCTGATGGGCGACAACACCTTCAAGTTCTTCCTGGAGAACTCCGGCATTCTCAACGTGCACGTCGAAGTGTCGTATCCGCAAGGCAGCGCGCCGGCCTACACCGAGCCGCAGGCCATCCATCACTTCCCGCTGCACGCGGAGCTGCCGCGCCTGGGCACGCCCGCGCGCTTGACCTTCGTCGGCGACGCCGAGGTCGGCGACGCGCAATTGCTCGACGCCGATCCGCGCGTATCGTTGCCGGCCACGGGCGTGGTGCCGCTCAATATCGAAGTGGGCAATGCGTCCTGGGCAAACTGGGCGCCGCAGCTGATGCATCATCCGGTGCAGAGCAACGAGGTGTGGAGCACCGGCGGCACGGCCGGCATCGCCAAGATTGATGTCTACCTGCGTCGCGTCGGCGTGACGGGTCCGGGCGATGTCGTCTTGACCCTCAACACCGCCGTCGACGCGCCCGCGCCGCAGGGCCGCTATCGCCTCAACCTCGACACGCGTCAGTTCGCCAATGGCGAGTACGAGTTGTTCGTGCAGGCGGTTTCGCCCTCGGGGCTCAAGAGCCATCCGAGCTATGCGCACGTGGGTTATCGCTTCGACGCGGCCAATTTCTCCGGCGCGTACTACCCGATTCCGATCCGCATTCAGAACCCGTGACCTTCTTGATGCGCGGCGACGACGAGACGTTGGTTTCGTCGTCGCCGCGCATTGGTTCGCGCCGACGGGACTCCGCACTGCGCGCGGCTAGTGGGCCTTCATGCCCTCGATAACCCAGGCGCATTGCCGCTGCTGCGCCAGTTCGAACACGCGTTGACCGCGCATGATCTGCGGCAGGAAACGCATCATCGCCTGACTGTCCTCGCGGATGCGATCGACGCGTTGGTTCGTATCGGTCCGCTGCGCCGGCATGTTGGCCTGAGCCGCGCCCAGCTGAGCCCACGCGCCACCGGGCATCAGCGAGGCATACACGGTCATGGCTGTCTGGATCGACATCTGGCTCATGCCCGCGTCGATGCGCGCGCGATCGTCTTCGGCCTGCTTGCCCAGTTTCGCGACCTGATCCTTGAGCGCGGGGTCTGTCGCGACGCCGATCATCTCCTTCTCCAGCGCCGCGCAATCGAGTCGCTCGTCGCCGGGTCGGTTTGCATCAGCTTGCGCCTGTTCCATCCGCGCTTGCATCTGCTGGTACTCGGCGACGCCGGTCTGCGCGACGGCGGTGCCTGTCCCGGCGAGAATCAAGGCGAGCGTCAGTTTGATCGGTTTCATGACTTGCTCCCTTCAGCGCTCGTCGCGCAATATCAAGCGAGGATCAACGCAAGCGTTCCACGCCGTACGCCAAGTCGATGAACAAGGTGTCGGGCACTACGGTCAGCGCGCCGCCAATGAGGCGCGGATGGCGCCAGACCACGGCCTCGCCTTTGACGGCGTTGAAGAACACGACATGTCCAAGACCAAAGTCTGCGCTACCACGCAACGCGAAGTGGCCGCTGCCGGGCGTCGACCACATGCCGGGTGGCAAAGTGGCGATGGCCGTGCGGATCGGGTTGCCCTCCTTCATGATCGACGCCGTGACGTCGCCGCGAGCACCGTCGAGCCAGATCAGATCTTCGTAGCCGTCGCCATTGAGGTCCGCCGCCGTCACCGGCTGCTGATTGCCAGTTCTCGCCAGCGTGGTGGCGCTGATCACTTGCGCATCGACGAGCGACAGGATCACGGCGGCGCCGTTGCTGGTCTCGCGAAACACCAGATCGCTCATGCCATCGCCGTTGAAGTCGCCGCTGGTCGCATACTCACGCTCGGGACCGCGAGGCAGGGAGACGAAGCGGCGAACATTGCCTTCGACCGTGAACGCATTGATGACGATGCCGTATTCGCGCGTTGCAGGGTCTTGCACCAGGGCGTCGGCGTGCGCATCAGTATCGGCCTGGATCAAATCGATCACGGCGAAGCCGCTTGGAATCAGCGAGCTCGCGACGGACGTCACGCCTCCCGCGCCGTCGAGCGTCTGCCATTGGCCCGAATCGTTGATCAAGGTCAGGTCGAGCGGAAACGTCTGCAGGCGTTCGCTGTCGATCACGCTCGCCGAGGGACGCGAGAGCAAGGGCACGAACTGTTGGAGCGCGATGTCGAAGCGCTCGAGCGCGCCCGTGGCCAGATGACGGCGCAGCGGGCTGGATAGTTCGACGGAGCGTAAGGCGGCGGCTGGTCGGAACACGATCACGGTCTGGAGCGCGGATGCGCTTTGCTGGTGTGACGCGTCGCCGAGATAGTAGGCCTCGATATCGAAGTGTCCGGCTTGCGGGAAGAATGAGCCTGTCTCGGTTGGCGCCCAGATCGTTGCCGTGCCCTGATTCAAGGTCGCGCGTCCCAACGGACGGCGACCTGTCGCGGTGATCAGCGTCAGGACGACCTCGCCGGTGGGGGGATGCGCTGACGACGAGCCCACGTCGATCGTGATCGACGCCGGTCCCGTCATCGCCGCGATCGGCGTGGGCAAGGCAGTGACGGTGATCGCGGTGGCGGCCGGCGCCCTGACCCGCGCGACATCGGACAGCTCCGACGTGTTGTTGGTGAGCACATCAGTGGCGGTCGCATAAAGGCGATCGCCGGTTCGCAAGCCAGCGGTGGGCAGCGTCGCGCCGATCAGATCCTGAAAGCGCACATCGAAATGGCCCGCGCCGTTGCCGTCGGTGCCAATGAGCGTGGCGCCGAGGAAATGCTCCAGACAGAAGTAGGCAACATCCTCGCAACTCGCCGAATGAAAGAACTCGACGCGATAGACTCTGCCCGGCACGGATTCGAGTCGACCTTGGACCCAGTCGCCATCGACCGAGGTCAGTTCCGGCTTGTTCTGGCGCTCGTTGGCGCCGCGGTCGCCATCGCCGGGATCGTTCGCCAGTGGCGCGAATCGCTGACCGCCATCGAGGCCAATGCCATGCTCCCAGACTTCGCGGAAGCGATTGCCGCTGAGAAGATTGCCCGCGCCGGCGTCGTTCGGCGCCGTGGTCGAGTCCTCGCCCAGCGCGATGCCGATGTAAGCGAGACCCACCAAGTTGTCGCGCACCGTGTTATTGCGCGCGCCACGCGTGAGTTGAACCCCGATGTCGACATGAGAATTGCCATTGAGCCAAAGATCATCGCCGAGGCTGTTGCCGCTGATCTCGTTGAACTCGGTGAACGTGGTAGCGCCGCCCGCCAGGACAATGGCCGCGAAACGCGTGGCGGAGATGTAGTTGGCGCGGATCGTCGATTGACGCAGGCCCCAGAATTCCTGTTGCACGCTCGCGCTGCACGTTCTCGAATACCGTCGAGGCGCACCCCAACCGATTGAGCCCGAACGAATGCCGGCGCCATCGACAAAGTTGCTGTGATGGTAGGACGCGCCGGTGACCTCGAACCCAATCCAGTTGTTCGCGATCAGATGCCTGCCGCCCGTGATCATGATCGCGTCACGCGTACTGCCGCCGATGAGATTGCCTTGGGACGGCAGATCGCCGCCGATCTTCGCGCGATTCGCGCACGCGGTGCCGATAGGAATGCCGTCGTAGCGACTCAAGCGACCATCGGCGCCGATGCCGAAGCGATTGCCTTGAACGCTGACATCGTCGGCGACCACGAGGATCGCGGCCGCATCGCGTTGGCCCGACGCGGTGCCGACGAAGGCCAGGCCGCTGACGACGCTGCCCATTGATCCCGGCGCGAACGACAGGGTCGCGCCCATGTTGTCGGTCGTTCTGACCACCGCCGAGTCATCGATCTCGATGCGGTATTCCGAGTCCAGCGGCGATGTTCTGACGAGCGCGCCGCGCTGACTGAAGCCCAGTAGTCGCACCGGCGCGGTGAACTCGGGAAGCTCGGACTGCAATGGGATCGTCCAGGGGCCGGGGCCGAAGGAGTTTTTGTCGATGTCGAATTGGATGGCGGTGAGGTCGCGGTTCGCGTTCGCGTCGACGATGGCTTGGCGCAGACTGCCGGCGCCGGCGTCATTTGGCGTGGTGACCACGACCGCGCTCAGGGCTTGCGCGGTGGGCGATAGCAAGCACGCCAAGCTCAGGGTCAGGCATGGCAGTCGCAGGCGACGGAGGTTCATGCGAGCAATTTCTCCCCAGCAGTGTTGTCGTTGTCGATCCAGGTCGTCGGTGGGCTCGGCGCTCGGCGCCCGCGACGACGCGCGCCATGGCGACGCGCGCTCCTCGGGTACCGCGGCGGTTGATGCGCGAGCGACGATCGCCCGCGGCCGGGCGGCTACCGTCGACATTGCGCTTCTGCAGGGGGTGACGGACGCGGCGTGCTTGAGCTATCACTCGGCCGACGAACGGCGCTCAGGATCGCGCGGCGACTTCGCGTTCGCGGATGCGGCTCGCGCGATCGTGTCGCCGAGCGCGAGAATGTCCGCGTCGGGCGCGCGTTGCGCTTGGCGCAGATGAGCAAGACCTTGCGAATAGGCGCGGTCAGCGCCTGTCTCATCGTGTCGCGCCAAGGCCAAGCGCGCGCGATCAAAGGCCAGGGTCGCCATGCCGGTCGCGCCGAAGTGTGTCTCGAACGCGGGCGCGGCGGCGTCGAGCAAGGCGTCGGCTTCCGCGTCGACGGCGCCCGTCAGCCACAACGCGCGCGCGAGATTGCGTCGCTGCACGGCCAGATCGATCGCGACGGCGCGTGGATCGGCTTCCCAGGCCGTCAGCGCTTCGCGGCGGATCGCGACGAGTTGATCGAATTGGTGGGCGCGTTCGCGCGCGAGCGCGTCTTCCATCAACAAGGTGCCGAGCAGTACATGACCGCGTGGAAACTCGCGACGCGCGACGCTCAAGGCCGATCGCAACGCCGCTTCGACCTCGGCCGGAACCGTGTCGCCTTGCGTGGGATGCGTCGCGGCCAGCGCTTGAATCTGGGTGACGCGCAGTTTCAGATCGAGTTCGACCCACGAACGATCCGTCGGCTGACGCGGAACCATCGCGCGCGCGCGTTCGACGATGCGCAAGGCCTCATCGGGACGATGGGCCTGCAGTTCGGCGCGCGCCCAGTTGCGCAGGGCCTCGGCGCGATCGATCGGCTCGATCCGGTCGATCGTGCCCGCGAGTCCGCGCGCATAGGACGACGAGGCGTCGTTCCATCGACCCGCGTAGAGATAGGCCTCGCCCAGCATCAGTTGCAGGCCCGAGGCGCCGGCGCGATCGATTATTTCCTCGCCAGCGATGGCCTCGCGCGCGCGATCGAGCAAGCGATTCGCGTCGGGTAGCTGGCCGTTACTATCGCGCTGACCCACGCCCAGGAAAAAGTTCGACAGGAAGCGCAGTTGCCGCTCGCTGCGCGCCAGCGCGATCCGCGCTTGCTGCTCGGCCTGCACGGCGCGATCGCGTTCGTCGGCGATGCGCCAAGCCGCGGCCGCGGCCGCGGTCATGATCAGGCACGCGGTCGCCACGCCCCAACGATGACGAGCGATGAACTTGCGCGCGCGATACCACGCGCGATCCGGTGCCGTGCGCAAGGGCAGTCCCGCGCGCCAGCGACCGATGTCCTCGGCCAGCGCATCGGCATTCGCATAACGCGCGCTCGCGTCCGGCGCCGTGGCGCAGGCGATGACGCCGCGCAGTTCGGCATCGATCGGCACCGGTGGCCATCGTGGTGGCGCGCCATCGGGTTGCGTGGGAGTAACGCCGGTGAGAAGTTCACGCAGCAGCACGCCTAGACTGAAGATATCGGTGGCCGTGGTGACCGGTTGTCCTTGCACTTGCTCGGGACTCGCGTAGCCATGCGTGAACACTCGAGTTGGCGGCGCTTGCCAGGCCTCCGCCGCGCTCGGTTCGATCAGCTTGGCCACGCCGAAATCGAGCAGCACGGGCTGCCCGTCCTCGCGCACCATGACATTCGACGGCTTGATGTCGCGGTGAATGACCAAGCGCTGATGCGCGTGCGCGACGGCGGAGACCAAGCGCTCGAACAAGCGCAGTCGACCGTCGCGATCGGGCGAGCGCGCGCTCATCCAGGTCGCGAGGGGTTCGCCGACCACGCGCTCCATCACCAGATACGGCTCGCCTTCGGCGGTCTCGCCGGCATCGATCAAGCGCGCGATGTGCGGGTGGTTGAGTGACGCCAGGATCTGTCGCTCATGAATGAAACGCGAGCGCAGCGCCTCCGACGTGTGGGGGCGCAGCATCTTGATCGCGACGCGCGACGCGAAGCGGCCGTCGATGCGCTCGGCCTCGTAGACCGTGCCCATGCCGCCGCTGCCCAACTCACCGAGCAGGCGCCAGGCGCCGACCACGCGGCCCGCGCGCGGGTCCGACGGGGTATCGCGCAGGAACTCATCGAGCGGATGTTCTGGCGCCTGGGCGCACTGGAGCAGGCGCAGGACCTCGTCGCGAATCGCGGAGTCGGGTTCGTCGCTGAGCAGGCGCGAAGCCCAGGTCTCGGGCGGACTGGTCGCGAGCACATGGAACCAATGCTCGACGCGATGGAAGTGCGCGGTCGGCGAATTCGCGTCGACCTCGTCGGACATCGGTCGCGGAGGATCGATCATCGCGTTACTCGGCCAATTTGGCCTTGAGCCATGCTCGCGCGAAGGCCAGATCGCGATCGACCGTGGGAATCGAAATGCCGATCAGCCGCGCGATGTCGGCGCGCTCGAGGCCGAGCAAATGGTGCATGTCGACGACTTGGCGCTTGCGCGCGTCGAGTCGTTCGAGCTCGGTCAGCGCGGTAAGTAGCGCGCCATCGCCATGGCCGGTTTCCGCCGCAACGTCGTCCGCCGCTTCGACGGTCACGAACACCACGTCACCGCCGCGCTTGTCACTGCGCTTGGCGCGAATGTGGTCGATCCAGATCTGCCGCGTCGCGATCGAAATGACCTTGAGAAAATGCTCGCGATGGGCGTAGAGCGCGGGCCGTTCGATCAAGCGCAGCAAGGTGTCGTGCGCGAGTTGGGTCGTGTCGAGGTCGTGCCCGGCGTGGCGCGCGAGGCGTCGTCCCGCGACGGTGCGCGCCAGTGGATAAACCCAGGCGAACACGCGCTCGCGCGCGGATTCGTCGCCCGCATGCCAGTCCGACAGCCACTGCGTGACGTCGGACAGGTCTTTCTCCCGCAGAGATGGCTCCGTGTCCATGGCACCGCCTGCGTCGCTGGAGGTCGCTGGCGCATCTTAGCCATGCCAAGCCGTGCCCGCCAACACGAGGCCAGCGGGCTTATCGGACGCCACGACATTGCCGAGGCGTGTCGCCCGATCCTTCGGGTCGCGCGCGATTCACGCGCGCGACCGTTCTAGCGTCGACCGACCGGGATTCACTCGAAGCCATCCGCGAACAACTGCGAATTCGCGAAGTTCGCCGCGCCACAGCCCAGTGCCTGGCGACCATTGATCTGCACCGAGAACGCCGAGCCCGCTGGAAATGCCGCGGCGGAGGCCGAGCGTACGAACCAATGACCGGGCACGCCCGCGCTACCGGCTCGGTACTCGAGCGCGAACGGCGTCGGATTGGCGATGTGCACCGCATCGCCCGAATCATCGCCGCGACCGACCAGGGGCGCCGCGCAGGGATTCTCGTCGAGCATCGGATGAATCAACGCGAGCGCGGTGGTATTGCCAGTCGCGCTGACCACGAAGGCATTGGGCGAGAACAGTGGCGGCACCACGATGCTGAAGGCGCGATCGGCGGCCATCGCCGCGCCGTCCTGATTGCGCACGCGCCAGCGCGAACCGATGTATTCCATGCCGATCGGGAAATCGTGATAGGACGACGACGTCGGCGATTCGTAGCGCGCGAACGCGATCGGCAGGGCGAAGGGTCGGCCGTTCAAATCCGGCGAGTCGATGATCGAGGCATCGCCCGAGATCGTGCCGGCCGACGTCACGTGTCGAAAATGCGCATTGGCGAACAAGGGCGCGAGCACGTTGAACTGGCGGCCCACGGTCATGTTCTGAATCGGCTGCTGCAAGTACAGCGACCACGTCAGCGGCGCGGTGCTCGCCAGGTAGACGCCGAGATTCTGCGTGATGTCCGCCGCCGGATTCATCAGCGGCGTGGCGATGATGTTCTCGTTGGTCGACAGCGCGCCGAGCACGTCGATGTCGGTGGTGTTGCCGCCGGTATTGCTCGCGGTCGCGATCAGACGCCCCGCGCGATCGTCGTGGTATTCGAAGGCGCCGATGTCGACCGCCGCTTGCAGGCGACGCGGATCGCCCGCCGCCTCGCCGCCGATGAAGGCCGGCAGATCGGCGTCGAGACCCGTGTTGAGCAGGGGCGAGACGATCGTCGCGAAACCCGTCAGTAGGCTTTCGAACTGAGGATTGAGCGCGATCGTGCCCGAGCCCGGGGTGAAGAAATCGTTGCTGTTGCCGAACACCAGATTGTTTTGATTGACCAAGTTGGTGGTACCCACCGTGTCGAGGCCCATGCCCGACAGCAGGTTGTAGGCGACGGCGTTGTTGCTCACGCGACCGATGATGGCATTGGCGATCTCGCCCGCGACGAAAAGGCCGCGCGAGTTGTCGATGACCGTGTTGTTGATCACGCGCGCATCGATGGCCTCGCCGGCGATCGCCATGGCGTATTCCGAGGTCGAGGCGTCGACGCGCTGTCCGCGCACGAAGTTGTCGCGGAACGTGATCGCGCGGCGCGTCGCCTGCGGCCCGTAGGCCGTGACCGTGATGCCCGAAGTCATGGTGTTGGCGCGCACCACATTGGCCGTGACATTGACCGTGCGCACGCCCGAGCCATTGACCGAGATCGCCGCGCGCAATCGCGGTCGCGAGGTCTGGATCAGGTTACGAAAGGCATCGACACGCAGTTCCGGGCCGGACGAGGACGCGCACAAGCCACTCGAGCGCGGCGGATTGGCCGCGGTGCCGGCGCCGAACTGAATGATCGAGTCGCCCAGCACCAACTGCATGGGGCCCGCCGCGGAGGAGAAGTCGACGAAGTTCACCGCGCACTGGTCGTCGGACACGTCCGCGAAACGCAGCTGCGAAAGCGTGATCAGATTCGTCGGCCCCGTCGTCGCGTGCTGAATCACGACCCGGCCGCGCTCGAACGCCAATCGACTCACCGTGATGTTGGCGGTGCTCGCGCCCGAGGTCGACACCGCCAGGATGCGACCCGCGGCCAACACGGCGTCGATGCCATCGCGCGCGCCCAGGGTGACCGAACGCGTGATCAACACGTTCTCATCGATGCGGGTCAGTCGATCGGGCAGGAAGCTTTCGTCGGCGCCGATGATGATCTGGTCGCCCACGCCCACGGTGTCGACGCAGTTCTGCAGGGTGCCCTGACACAGGCCGCTGCCGGAGAGGTTCGGCCAAGTGTATGTCGCCGCCCAGCTGGCGCCGGTGGTCTGCAGCAGGCCCAGGCCAAGCACCAGGGCAAGAACGTTCGCGCGCTTCATGTCGAGCACTCCGAGGGGGTTGCCCGACATACGGAGAAACCCGCCCAAGGCGTGCATGCCCGGCCGATCAGCCCGGGCATCCGCTTCATCGCGCCTCGGCTTTGTGCTGTACTTCGCGCCGATGGGGATACGTGCATGAACCCGCGATCGCTCGCCAACGAGGAAGCCGCCGAGATCACCGCCGTGCTGCGCGGTCTCGCGGCCGATCGCCCCGCGGCCATCGCCGAGCTGATGGCGCTGGCGCAGACCGACCTTCGGCGCATCGCCCATGCCGAGCGCATGGCCGTGGGCGGGGGCGAGACCCTGTCGACCACGGCCTTGGTCAACGAGGCCTTTCTGCGTTTTCGTCAGGGCGCGCTGCCGGACTTCGCCGGGCGCAAGCATTTCTACGCCACGGCGGCGCGCGCGATGCGGCAGATCCTGGTCGATCACGCGCGCGCGCAGTTGGCGCAAAAGCGCGGCGCTGGCGCCGAGCACGTGACACTCGACGGCATGTCGCACGTCGCGGCCGAGACGCGCGCGGCCGAGGATTTGCTGCACCTCGACCGCGTGCTCGACGATCTCGAGGATCAACTGCCGCGCCCGGCCCAGGTGGTGTATCTGCGCTATTTCGCCGGCATGAGCGACGACGAGATCGCCGAACTCATGGCCGTCGATCCCAGCACCGTGCGTCGCGATTGGTTGAAGGCGCGCGGCTGGTTGTTCCAGCGCATCGGTGGCGCGCGATGACGGGCACCGAGCCGCGTCGACCCGACTGGGCCGCGCTCGAGTCCGAGATCGACATCCTGCTAGGCCTGACCGACACGGCGCGGCGCACGCGCTTGCTGGCGATCGCGCGCATCGACCCCGAACGCGCGCAAGCGCTCGATGAATGCCTGGCCGCGATCGAGCAATCGAGCGGTTTCCTGGAACCGCAGATCGCCGATGCGCAACGCCTCGCCAGCGCCGTGCCCGAACGCATCGGGCCGTGGCGCATCGGCGAACTGATCGGCCGCGGCGGCATGGGCGAGATTCATCTGGCCGATCGCGCCGACGGCGCGTTCGAAAAGCGCGCGGCGATCAAGCTGCTGCGCCGCGATGTCGCGGTCGAGCCCGCGCGCATCGCCGACGAGCGCGCGGTGCTGGCGCGTCTGGATCATCCGGGTATCGCGCGGCTGCTCGATGGTGGCGTGACGGACGACGGTCGTCCGTATCTGGTCACCGAATGGGTCGATGGCGTGGCGCTCGATCGCTGGTGTCGCGAGCGCAAGCCCGATCTGCAGCAACGCATCGCGGTGTTCGCGCAGTTGTGCGCGGCCGTGGCCTACGCGCACGCCAATCTGATCGTGCATCGCGATCTCAAGCCGGCCAATGTGTTGGTTGACGCGCAGGGTCGCGTGAAGTTGCTCGACTTTGGCATCGCGCGACTGCTCGACCCCGTGCGTCAGTTCACCGCGACACACGATCTGGCCTTGACGCCGGCTTTCGCCGCGCCCGAGCAACTCACCGGCGCGGCCATCACCACGCGCACCGACGTGCATTCGCTGGGTTCATTGTTGTATCTGTTGCTCGCCGGTCGACCGCCGCACGACACGCAAGGCTTGGCGCTCGCGGCGTTGATCACGCGCGTGTGCGATCAGGATCCGCCCTGGCCCAGTCGCGCCACGGGCGATGGCGGCGTGGCGGCGGCGTTGATTCGCGGTGACCTCGATGCCATCGCGATGCGCGCGCTCGCGCGCGAGCCCGAGCGTCGCTATCCCAGCGTCGACGCGTTGATTGCCGATCTCGAAGCCTGGCGCGCGCATCTGCCGGTGAAGGCGAGGGCGCCGCGCTGGACCTATCGCGCGGGGCGTTTCGCGCGACGACATTGGTTGGCCTTGTCACTCGGCGTGGCCGCGATCGCGGCAATCGCGGTCGGCACCTGGGGCGTGTATCGGCAAAGTCAGCTGGTCGCGCGCGAGCGCGATCTGGCGCGCGCCGAACGCGACGCGGCGCAGACGGGGGCGGAGCGCTACGCGATGCTGCTGAACTTCGTCACCCACATGTTTCGCGACGGCATCGGCGAGGGCGAGCGCATGACGCCGTCCGAACTGCTCGATCGCGCCTCGCAATCCGTCCTGCAAGGCGGCCCCGATGATCCCGTGCTGCGCGCGCGCCTGGTCGGCACGCTCGCGGATCTGCGCGCCTTGCGCGGCGATGGCCAGGCCGCGCGCCAGACCTTGCAGGCCTTGCTCGACCGCGACATCCACCAACTGCCGGCGGCCGAGCAGGCGCGCGCCTGGTGCCAGTTGGGCGGCACGTTTCGTTTTGACGAGATCGAGAAGGGCCTGTCGTCGGTCGAACGCGGTCTCGCGCTCGCATCGCCCTTGCGCGGCACGGACCGCGAGGAATACGGCTTCTGCCTGTCGGTGCGGGCCGGATTGCTCTCGCGACTGCAACGCCACGACGAAGCGATCGCGGACATGCGCTTGGCCCTGAGCGAACTCGATCGCGAGAACCCGGCGGAGGCCTCGGTCAAGCGCCGTCGCGCTTATCTTCAGCACACCTTGGGCAATGTCTATTCGCTGGCGCGCGATGATCAGCAGGCCCTGGCGGCGTATCGCGCGTCCTATGCGGCGACCGTGTCCGACCCGCACGGCTATCCGGGCGATGCCGCCGCGACCTTGCTTGGCGCCGCCGGTGCATTGAACAATCTGGGGCGCTTGAACGAGGCGGGAGAGGCCTACGCGCGCGCGCTGCCCTTGCTCGAGAAAAGCACCGGCGCGCAGATGAATCTGGCGACTGAGTTGTTCAACTCCGCGAACGTGCTCAATACCACCGAACAGGCCGCGATCGCGCGCGCCAATCTCGAGAAGGGCCTGCGCATCATGAGCGGCCGGCCCGAGGCGAATGACGAACTGCTCAGTCACGCCTATCTCGAGCTGGGCAAGGCCAGCTTGACCTTGGGCGACTACGATCGCGCGCTGAAGGAACTCGACACCGCCGAGCAGGCCTTCGCGCGCGCGCTCGGACGCGATCATGCCTATGTGTATTTTCCCGCGTTCACGCGAGCGCGCGCGCTCGCGGGCAAGGGCGATCTGGCGGCGGCGCGACGCGAGATCGCGCGGCCCGTGACGCGCTTTCGCGCGATCGGCGATCAGGGCTTGCTGGCCCGCGCGCTGCAAGTATCGGCCGAGATCGAACTAGACGCCGGCAACCTCGAAGGCGCGATGCGCGTGTCGGACGAAGCCCTGAGTCTTTCGGAAGCAACCATGCCCGCCGAGCATCCCGGGCTGGCGTGGATTCGCGCGGTGCGCGCGGCGGTCTTGCTGCAATCGGGCGATTCAGCGCAACGACCACGCGCGCGCGAACTGCTCGCGCAAGCCATGCCCGTGCTGCGCGCGGCCCTGGGCCCGAAGCATTCGCGCGTGCGACGCGCGTCGGCGTGGTTTGAACGCGCGTCGCCGTAGCGACAACGCGCGGATCACGCCTTGGTTCGTTGCTTGCGCGGGTCGCGATGCACCAGCACCGGCACCGTGCAGTGCGCGAGCACGCGTGTCGTGGTCGAACCCAGCAGTAGCTGCCGCGCCGCGCCGAAGCCGTGCGAGCCGATCACGATCAGATCGCATTTGGCGTCGGTCGCGGCGGCGATGATGGCCTCGGCCGGCGCCGAGTCGGCGACGTGGCGCACGCTGCACGTGACCTCGAGCGCCTTCGCGGCCGAGCTGATCTCGCCGAGATAGCGCTTGGCGCTTTCGCGCGCGGCGAGTTCATAGTCCTCGATCGGAATCAGCGTCGCGGGCACGAATTCGAAACCCACGGGCGGCACGTAAGGCGGCGAGGCATAGACGCCCAGCACGCGCGCGCCGACGAGCTTGGCGAGCGCCAAGCCATGACGCCACGCATGTTCGGCCAGTGGCGAACCATCGGTGGCGAGCAAGATGCGTTTGTACATGGGCAACTCCGGATGCGTTCGCGCGGGCGGCGGCCGCGCGGGGCGCGTCATGATCGATCAGGGTTCGCGTCCGCGCGGCGCCGCGACCGCGGAACGCACCAACCACAGCAGACTCGCCGGTCGCCACAGCGTCAAGGCCGCGCGCGCCGTCGATAGCAACCAGCGCGGTCGCCAAGCGACCGCGAAGCCCAAGGCCACGCCGAGCATCAGACCCAAGCCCGGTCCGTGCGCGCGCCAGCGCGCGGTCGCATCATCGACCCGACGCGCGCGCGCCGACCACGGTCGCAGCGTGGCCATCATCGCCTCGCGTTGACGCGTGGCGCGTTCGACCAGAGCGCGCGTGCGCGGATCGAGGGGCGTGGTCACGGCGCGCCACCGCGCAGGCTGGCGCAATCCTTGGCCAGTTCGCCGAGCGTGGCGGCGAAGGGGCGTGGTTCGGCGCTGATTCGTTGTCGCGAACGCCACAGCAAGATTGCCGAGGCGATCAGCAACACGCCGCCACAGCCGCCGATGGCGAGCAAGCGATGGCTGTCCCAGAACATCACCACGATCAGCAGCACCAGCAAGACCAGTGCTAGCGAGAAACAGATCAAGGCGCACACCAGCAACGCGATCGTGGCGCGCGCGCGAGTGAGTTCCAGTCCGGCTTCATGCCCGAACAGTTCCACGCGCGTGCGCGCCAGATCGAGCACGCTCGCCGAGGCGAGCCGCGCCGAATCGAGCAGGCGCGTCGCGGGGCCGCGCGGATCGGCGTCCATCGATTCAGCGACGGCCGAGCAGGAGACCGAGCAGCAGCCCCACGCCCGCCCCAATGCCGACCGAGGCCCAAGGGTTGTCGTGCACGAAGCGATCGCTCTTGGCGCCGGCGGCTTTCAAGCCTTCGCCGACGTCGTGCGCGCGCTCGCCCAAACGCTCGCGCGCGTCGCGGAGTTTCTCGTCGAGTGCTTGCCGCGCGTTTCGATACTCGACATTGGCCTCGTCGACGGTCGCGCGCATCAAGGCTTCGGCGGCGTCGACGAGATCGCGCAGATGCGCGCGCAGTTCGGGACGGACTTCAGGCGTTTCGGTCATGGTCTTGCCCTCACAAGGTCAGGCGATGAATCACCAGGGTGCTGTCTTCGGGATCGACTTCGCGCGTGAAGCCCAAATGCAGGGACAGATCGCGCATCGCATAATTGTCGGCCGCGTCGATCGACACCATCTCATGAATGCCGCGCTCGCGCGCGAAATCGATCAAATGTCGCATCAGCAGCGTGCCCAGGCCGCGTTCGCGCCAGTCATCGGCGACCGTGATCGCGCATTCGCAGCTTTGACCGTCCGGCGCGACGCAGAAGCGGCCGACGCCAATTTCCTTCTTCTCGCCGTCGTCGTGAATCAGCGCGACAAAGGCGACTTCGTGTTCGCGATCGATGTCGGTGAGGGATTTGATCAACGCGTCGCTGGGCGTGCCGATCTGGCCGAGAAAGCGGAAACGTTTCGCCGCCGGCGAGAGGCGTTCGATGAATTTGCGCTCGAGCGGCGCGTCGGCTTTGTTGATCGAACGCACCAGGACCGTGGTGCCGTCGTTCAAGCGGTGCGTCCAGTGCGGATCATTGGCGGCCGCGGGCTTGCCCGCGGCGGAAACGGTGGAAGTACTCATCGCGGTTCTCCAGAAGGCTAGGCTCATCCTGCGCTCGCGCGCCCGCGTCGGCATTGATTTGAATCAATCGCGCCATCGCGCGGCCACGCGTGCGGTTTGCCCGGCGCGAGGAGTTGATCGCGATCAAGCGCTTGTCGTCGGTCGTTGCTACGATGGTTGATATGAAGCCTCGTCATGACTTGTCGTTGTCACCCTCGCGCGAGGGCGGCGCGACGCGTTCACCGACAGCCTCGCGCGCGCCCATGACGGCTCGGTGACGCATGACGATCGGTCCCGGCTTGAGCAGCGAGGAGGCGCGTCGTCGCCTTCAACAGCACGGCCCCAACGAATTGCCGCGCCCGCCGCGCGAGGGCGTCGCGCGCCTGATCATCGGCGTCTTGTCCGAACCGATGTTTCTTTTGCTGGTGATCGCGGCCGCGATCTATCTGGTCGTCGGTGATCTCGCCGAGGGCGCGATGCTCGCCGGTTTCGCCGGTCTGACCGTGGGCCTGGTCGTGTATCAACGCGCGCGCAGCGAGCGCGCCATCGAAGCCTTGCGCGCCATGGGCGCGCCGGTCGCGCGCGTGCTGCGCGATGGCGTCGAGCAGCGCGTGCCCGCGCGCGACGTCGTGCCCGGCGACTGGCTGGTCGTGGGCGAGGGCGAGCGCATCGCCGCCGACGCGGTGTTGCGTCGCTGCGATCAATTGTCCGTCGACGAGTCCTTGCTCACCGGCGAATCGGTGCCGGTGCGCAAGCATGTGGCCCAGGATGACGTGCCCGCGGCCGTGCCCGGCGGCGATGATCTGCCGTGGATCTTCGCCGGCACGCTGGCCGTGCGTGGCCATGGCATCGCCGAAGTCGCGAGCACCGGCGTGAACACGCAGGCGGGACGCATCGGCGTGTCGCTGGCCACGCTGGAGATCGCGCCGACGCTGTTGCAACGAACGATCGGCCGCTTGGTGCGGCTGTTCGCGGTGTTCGCCGTGTTCGCCAGCGGTGGTCTGGTGCTGCTGCATGGCTGGCTGCGCGAGGACTGGCTGGGCGGCGTGCTCGCCGGCATCGCGTTGGCCATGGCGATGTTGCCGGAAGAATTTCCGATGGCGCTGGCGGTGTTTCTCGCGCTCGGCGCGTGGCGTCTGGCGCGCGTGAGCGTGCTGGTGCGTCGACCGGCCGTGATCGAAACGCTCGGCGCCGCCAGCGTGCTGTGCGTCGACAAGACCGGCACGCTGACCGAGAACCGCATGCGCGTGCGCGTGCTGGCGCGCGATGGCGATCAGTTCGACGTCACCGGTGATGGTCGACCCTTGCCGGAAGAGTTCCACGCGCTGCTGGAGTACGCGGTGCTCGCCTCGAAGCGTCAAGCGGTCGATCCGATGGACGTCGCGACGACGACGCTCGGACGTGGCGCGCTCGCCGGCACCGAGCATTTGCACGCCGAATGGCCGCTGCAACGCGAATACGGCCTGAGTCACGAACTGCCCGCGCTGCTGCGCGTGTGGCGGCGCGAGGATGGCGGCACCGTGGTCGCGGCCAAGGGCGCGCCCGAAGCGATCGCGACCTTGTGTCGCTTCGACGACGCGCAACGCGCGGCCTTGATCGCGCGCGTCGAGACCTTCGCCAAGCGCGGGTTGCGCGTGCTCGGCGTCGCGGCGGGCGAAGTCGACGTGGCGAATCTGCCCGACGATCCGCGCGCGCTTCGACTCGCGTATCAAGGCTTGCTCGCCTTCGAGGATCCCTTGCGCCCGAGCGTCGCCGCCGCCGTGGCCGAGGCGCGGGAAGCCGGCATCGACGTGGCGATGATCACCGGCGATTTTCCCGCCACCGCGATCGCGATCGCGCGCGAGGCGGGCATCGATGTTTCGGCTGGCGCCGTCACGGGCGCCGAGATCGACCGTCTCGACGATGCCGCGCTCGCCGCCGCCGTTCGCCGCGCGCGCGTGTTCGCGCGCATTCGCCCCGAACAGAAACTGCGCCTGGTGCAGGCGTTTCGCGCCGATGGCGCCGTGGTCGCGATGACGGGCGATGGCGTCAACGACGCGCCCGCGCTCAAGGCCGCCGACATCGGCCTGGCCATGGGCACGCGCGCCACCGATGTCGCGCGCGAGGCCGCGGGCATCGTGCTGTTGGCCGATGACTTCGGTCACCTGGTCACGGCAGTGCGTCACGGTCGACGCATCTTCGACAATCTGCGTCGCACCTTGATCTACATCGCCGCGATCCATTTGCCGATCGCGGGCCTGGCGCTGTTGCCGGTGCTGTTCGGCATGCCGCCCTTGCTGTGGCCCGCGCACGTGGTGCTGATCGAGATGGTGATCGATCCGATCTGCTCGATCGCTTTCGAGAACATGCCCGCCGATCGCGATCTGATGCGACGCCCGCCGCGCGATCCGAACGAAGGCCTGATCAGTGGCAAGCAATTGCTGCTGGCCCTTTTGCAGGGCAGCCTGTTGCTCGCCGCGACCCTGGGCCTGTATCTGTACACGATGTCGAATGGCGGCGACGAAGCGCAAGCGCGCACCTTGGCCTTCGTCGCGTTGACCGTGGGCAATCTCTTGCTGGTACGCGTCAATGCCACGCGTGGCGCGACCTTGCCGAGTCTGCTTGATCGGGGCCACGGCGCGTTCTGGATCGTGGCGACGATCGCGATCGCGATCGTCGCGATGTGCGTCATGGTGCCGGGACTGGCGACGCTGTTTCATTTCGCGCCGGTGGCGCTTGGTTCTTTGCTGATGGCCGCGGTGCTGGGCGGCGTATCAGTGATCGCGTTCGATGTGTTCAAGCTTTCGCCGCGCGTGCAAGCGGCGCTGCATGCGACGTCGATCCAGCGCGGCGCGATGGCGCCATGACCGCGATTCGCCCGATGTTTCAACACGGTCACCGCGCGGGGTTCGCGTGGATTGACGCAAGTCAACGCAAGGGCAATACCGCAAGCCTAGTCTGAAGGTATCGACAACCCAGGGAGCAAGCTCATGGCCAAGACGATGCAGGCCGCCGTGGTGCGCGAATTCGGCAAACCACTCGCGATCGAGGAAGTGCCGGTGCCGACGCCGGGACTCGGCGAGGTGCTGATCAAGGTGCAAGCCTGCGGTGTCTGTCACACCGACCTGCACGCGGCCGACGGCGATTGGCCGGTGAAGCCCGGGCTGCCCTTCATCCCCGGACACGAAGGCACGGGCATCGTCGTCGCGCTCGGCCCCGGCGTGAAAGGCTTGAAGGAAGGCGATGCCGTTGGCGTGCCGTGGTTGCACGACGCTTGCGGCTGCTGCGAGTTCTGCACCACCGGCTGGGAAACCGTGTGCGAGTCGCAACACGACACGGGCTACGGCGTGAATGGTGGTTTCGCCGAATACGTGATTGGCGCCGCCGACTATGTCGCGCGCTTGCCGGCGCGGCCCGATTTCGTCGCGCTCGCGCCGATTCTGTGCGCGGGCGTCACCACCTACAAGGGCATCAAGGAAACCGAAGCGCGACCGGGCGAGTGGATCACGATTTCGGGCATCGGTGGCCTGGGCCACGTGGCGGTGCAGTACGCCAAGGCGATGGGTTTGCACGTGATCGCGCTCGACGTCGGCGCGGATAAATTGGCCTTGGCGCGTGAGCTCGGCGCCGATCTCGCGCTCGACGCCGCCGCGCCCGACACCGAAGCGCGCATCCTGCGCGAAACCGGTGGCGGCACGCATGGCGTGCTGGTCACGGCCGTGTCGCTGCGCGCGTTTGATCAGGCGCTGCGCGTCGTGCGTCGTCGCGGCACGGTGAGCTTGGTCGGCCTGCCGCCGGGCGATTTCCCGACGCCGGTGTTCGACGTGGTGCTCAAGCGCATCACCATCCGCGGCTCCATCGTCGGCACGCGGCGCGACCTCGCCGAAGCCTTGGCCTTCGCGGCCGAGGGCAAGGTGCGCGCGCACGTGCACGAGGCGAAGCTGCCGGACATCAATCGCATCTTCGCCGACCTCAAGGCCGGCAAGGTCGATGGTCGCATGGTGCTGCGCCTGTCATGATCCAGGCGAGGCGCCGCGCTATGCTCGGCGCCACTCGCGACAGGGGCAGGATCAGGCATGCGCTTCATCAATCCAGACGCCTACCAACGCGCCGCCGTCGGCGACGAACTGACCGTGCGCATGACCTTGCGCGAACGGCGCGCCGACGGCGATCTGGTGCTCGATTGCGCGGGTGTCGACGCGCGCGGTGACGCCGTGCTCGCGGGCGAGGCGCGTGTATCGGCGCCTGGCGGCGCGTCGAGCGATGCGTCCACGCCACTGCCGCGTGGCGAGCGCTACAAGCAACTGATCGAAGCCACGCGCACGCTGGCGCCGATTCGCACGGCGGTGGTCCATCCCTGCGATCGCTTGTCGCTGGGCGGCGCGCTCGCCGCCGCGCGCGAGAACCTGATCGTGCCCGTGCTCGTCGGTCCGCTCGCGCGCATCAGCGTCGCCGCGGCGGAAGCTGGGTGCACGCTCGACGGCATCGAACTCGTCGACGCCCCGCATAGCCACGCCGCTGCCGCGCAAGCCGTGGCCCTGGCGCGCGCGGGTAAGGTGCGCGCGCTGATGAAGGGCGCGCTGCATACCGACGAGTTGCTGCTGGCCGTGCTCGATCGCGAACTGGGCCTGCGCACCGAGCGGCGCATGAGCCATGTCTTCGCGCTCGACGTGCCCAATCATCCGCGCCCGCTGTTCATCACCGACGCCGCCATCAATATCTATCCCGATCTGATGGACAAGCGCGACATCGTTCAGAACGCGATCGATCTGGTGCATGCGCTGGGCATCGCGCGGCCCAAGGTCGCGATTCTCTCGGCCGTGGAAACGGTCAATCCCAAGATCACCTCGACCGTCGACGCGGCGGCTTTGTGCAAGATGGCCGATCGCGGTCAGATCACGGGCGGCGTGCTCGACGGCCCCTTGGCCTTCGACAACGCGGTCTCGCGCGAAGCCGCCGCGGCCAAGCAGATTGTCTCGCCCGTGGCCGGCGATGCCGACATTCTCGTCGTGCCCGATCTGGAGTCCGGCAACATGCTCGCCAAGCAGCTCATTCATTTGAGCGAAGCGATGGCGGCCGGCATCGCGCTCGGCGCACGCGTGCCGATCATGCTCACCAGTCGCTCCGACGATGAGTTGTCGCGGCTGGCGTCGTGCGCGCTCGCGCTGCTGTTCGAGCATCGACCGACGCACGCGCCATGAGTCGATCGCTGCTGGTCATCAATACCGGATCGTCCAGCCTCAAGTTCGCCCTGTACGCCGCCGACACGCTCGCCTTGCGCTGTCGCGGCAACATCGATCGGCTCGGGCGCGAGGCGCGACTGCGCGTCGAAGGCGAGATTGGCGATGAGATCGCGCGTCATGTCGACGTGCCCGCGAGCGCCGATCACGCCATCGCCGTCGCACGATTAGTCGAGGGTTTGCCTATCGCGTTGACTGACGACGCGCTCGTCGCCGTCGGTCATCGTGTCGTGCATGGCGGCTTGGACCTTATCGCGCCCACGCGCATCGACGCCGACGCCCTGGCGCGCATCGAAGCCTTGATTCCGCTCGCGCCTCAACATCAGCCGCAGGCCGTGGCCGCGATTCGCGCCGTTGGCGGCGCCTGGCCGAATCTGCCGCAAGTCGCGTGCTTCGACACCGCGTTTCATCGCACGCAGCCGCGGCTCGCGCAGTTGTTCGCGCTGCCGCGAGAGCTTACCGAGGCCGGCATCGTGCGCTATGGCTTTCACGGCTTGTCGTACGAGTACATCGCAGCGATGCTGTCGGAAGTGATCGGCGAACGCGCGCGCGGTCGCGTGATCGTGGCGCATCTGGGGCAGGGCGCGAGTCTGTGCGCGCTACGTGACGGCCAAAGCATCGCCACCACCATGGGCTTCAGTCCGCTGGAAGGCTTGATGATGGGCCGACGCTGCGGTCGACTCGATCCCGGCGTGATCCTGCATCTTCTGGCGCAGCCGGGTTGGGATCGCGATCGCATCGCGGATGTGCTCGGTAATCGCTCGGGATTGCTCGGCGTTTCGGGGCTCAGCGACGATGTGCGCGAACTCGAAGCCAGCGACGACCCCCGCGCGCGCGAGGCGCTGGCTTTGTTCGCCTACAGCGTGAATCTGGAGATTGGCGCGATGGTCGCCGCGCTCGGCGGGCTCGACGCGCTGGTCTTCACCGCGGGCATTGGCGAGCACGGCGCGCGCATGCGCCAGCGCATCGGCGATCAACTGGCCTGGCTTGGCCTCACGCTCGATGCCGACGCGAATGGCAGGCATGCCAGCACCATCAGCTCGGCAAGCTCGGCCGTGACGGCGCACGTCATCGCCACGCACGAAGAACTGGTCATCGCGCGAGCGATGCGCAACTTGCTCGCGAGCTGAGCTTCGCTACCGGTCTCGGACAGTCGTGCTGTTATGACGACGTAGGCGATCCAAGCACGAGTGGCCACGCGCTCGAGCACGCGCGGAAATCACGCGAAGAGCTCACGCGGGCAAGGGCAGGGCAACACTCAGTCCGGCAAGATTTCCAGCACATCCGCCAGGGCAATCGTCATGCGCGGATTCTCCGCCGTGCGCATCACGATCCACGGCGCCTTGTGTCGTCCGTCATCGCAGGGCTGCAACTCCGCGCAGGCTTCGACCACGGTGCCCGAGACTTCGGACCAGCTCGAGAACGTCGCCTCGTCCTTCAGCGCGATCCGCAGACGGCCGCGCCAACCGGGTACCAGCGCGTCGAGTCGACGCGCGAGCGCCTTGTCCTCCGCATCCTTCGACATCGTTCGTCCTCCGAGTCATGGCCACGGCCAGTGCACTCTAGCGCGGGAAGTCGCGCTCATCACGCGATCCGCCATTGCTCATTATCCGCGGAGCCAGCGGTTCAACGTTGATGCAAATCAACCGGATCGTCGAAGCTTGGGCCTCGCGCATGACATTCGTGATTGAGGTCTGGCGTAGGCGTCTCGCCAGCGCGCGAGATCGAGGCGATTGCTCGACCCATAATCAACCGATACGGCGTCTCAATTCCAAACGTCGCAAAACGAAAAGGGCCCGCCATTCGCGAGCCCTTTTCACCATCATGACTTTCCGCGGTTTGACTACAGCGCTTCAAACACTCCCGCGGCGCCCATGCCGGTGCCGATGCACATCGTCACCAGGCCGTACTTCTGCTGACGACGACGCAGGCCATGCACGATGGTCGCCGTGCGCACCGCGCCGGTGGCGCCGAGCGGATGACCCAGGGCGATCGCGCCGCCGAGCGGATTGACCTTCGACGGATCCAAACCGACATCGCGAATCACCGCCAGCGCTTGCGCGGCAAACGCTTCGTTTAACTCGATCCAGTCGAGCTTGTCCTTGGCGATGCCCGCGTGCGCGAGCGCCTTCGGAATCGCGGCGATCGGACCGATGCCCATGATGTCGGGCGGCACGCCCGCGACCGCGAAGCTGACGAAGCGCGCCAGCGGCTTGAGGTTGAATTCCTTCACCGCCTTCTCACTGGCGAGCAGCACCGCGGCCGCGCCGTCGGACATCTGCGAGCTATTGCCGGCAGTCACCGAGCCCTTCATGCGGAACACGGGACGCAGACCCGCGAGCGCTTCGGGCGTGGTGTCGGCGCGCGGGCCTTCGTCGTTGACGATGACGCGGTTGTCCGGCTGCACGTCGTGACGCGCGAGATTCGGATAGCGGTCGGCCAGCGTGAATGGCAGGATCTCGTCCTTGAACTCGCCACTCGCGATCGCCTTGATCGCTTTCTGATGCGAAGCGTAGGCGAATTGATCCTGATCCTCGCGGCTGACTTTCCATCGTTCGGCCACGCGTTCGGCGGTGATGCCCATGCCGTAGGCGATGGCGACGTTGTCGTCGGCGAAGATGCTCGGGTTCACCGAGGGCTTGTAGCCCATCATCGGCACCATGCTCATGCTCTCGGTGCCGCCGGCGAGCATCAGATCGGCTTCGCCCAGGCGAATGCGATCGGCGGCCAGCGCCACCGCTTGCAGGCCCGACGAGCAGAAGCGATTGATGGTCATCGCCGCGACCATGTCGGGTAGGCCGGCCAGCAGCACGGCGATGCGCGCCACGTTCATGCCTTGCTCGGCCTCGGGCATGGCACAGCCGATCACGGCGTCGTCGATGCGCTTGGTGTCGATGCCGGGCGCGTCGGCGATGACGCCGCGTAGCGCGTGCGCGAGCAGATCATCCGGGCGCGTGTTGCGGAAGGCGCCGCGCGGGGCCTTGCCCACGGCGGTACGGCGAGCGGCGACAATGTAGGCGTCTTGGATTTGGCGGGACATGTCTTTGCTCCTCAATTGCGCAGCGGCTTGCCGGTGGTCAGGGTGTGGACGATGCGTTCCTGGGTCTTGGGCATCAGGCCCAGGGCGACGAAGTGCTCGCGTTCGCGATCGAGCAGCCAGGCTTCGTCCACGGTCGAGCCACGCTCGATCTCGCCGCCGCACAACACGGTGGCGATGCGCGAGCCCACTTCGAAATCATGCGCGCTGATGAAGCCACCCTCGAGCATGTTGACCAGCATCATCTTGAGCACGGCGATGCCGGTGTCACCCGCCACCACGACATTGCGCGCCGGCAACGGCGGTCGATAGCCCGCCTCGCGCAGCGCGCGCGCTTCGCTGATGGCGACGTGCAGCAACTCGTAAGGGTTGAACACGATGGTGTCGGTCGGACGCAGCAGGCCGAGTTCCTTCGCTTCGAGCGCGCTGGTCGAGACTGTCGCCATGGCCACGGTCTGGAAATACTTTTGCAGGAACGGAAAGACATCGCCGCCCTGAGCGAATTGCGCCGCTTGCGAAGCGCGCACCGCGATTTCCTTCAGACCACCACCCGCCGGCAACAAGCCCACGCCGGCTTCGACCAGACCGATGTAACTCTCCAGCGCCGCGACGGTCTTGGCCGCGTGCATCTGGAACTCGCAGCCACCGCCGAGCGCCATGCCGCGCACCGCGGCGACCACGGGCACGGTCGAGAACTTGATCCGCATCGAGGTCTGCTGGAAGCGATTGACCATGGCCTCGAAGGCCGCGACCTGACCGCCCTTCAGCGATTCCATCGCGCCCGACAGATCGGCGCCGGCGCTGAACGGTTCGCCGGTCTGCCAGATCACGGCGGCGGCGAGGTGATGCTCGGCGTGTTCGACGGCTTGATGAATGCCTTCGAGCACGCCGGCGCTGACCGTGTTCATCTTGGTCTTGTAGCTGAGAATGCCCACGTCATCGCCCAGCGTCCAAAACCGCACGGCGTCGGTTTCGAAAATCGTGGTGCCGGCCTTGGGCTTTTCGCCCAGGATCGGATCGGGAAAGTGCTGACGGCGATAGACCGGATTGCTCGAGCGCGCGCGCGGGCCCTGGATCGCCGGCGCGAACGAACCGTCGGGACCATGCACGCCCTCGCGACCATCGAGGACCCAGGCGGGCAGGGGCGCGGTGCTCATGCTCTTGCCGGCGGCAATGTCTTCGGTGATCCACTGCGCGATCTGCTTCCAGCCCGCGGCCTGCCACAGCTCGAACGGCCCCATCTGCCAGCCATAACCCCAGCGAATGGCGAAGTCGACGTCGCGGGCGTTGTCGGCGATCTCGGCGAGATGAAACGCGGTGTAGTGGAACAGATCGCGGAAGATCGACCACAGGAACTGCGCCTGCGGATCGGCGCTGGCGCGCAGCTTGGCGAATTTCTCGGCCGGATTCTTGATCTTGAGCAGGGCCGCGACTTCCGCCGAAGGCTCGCCGGTGCTTGGACGGTAATCGCGCTTGGCGACGTCGAGCACCAGAATGTCCTTGCCCACCTTCTTGAAAAACCCCGCGCCGGTCTTCTGACCCAGCGCGCCTTGCGCGATCAAGCCGCTCAACCATTCCGGCGACTTGAAGTACTGATGCCAGGGATCCTGGGGCAGGGTGTCGCCCATGGTCTTGATCACGTGCGCCATGGTGTCCAGGCCCACGACGTCGGCGGTGCGATAGGTCGCGCTCTTGGGTCGGCCGATGGCCGGGCCGGTCAGCGCGTCGACCACGTCGAAGCCCAGGCCGAAGGCCTGCGTGTGGATCATGGTCGACAGCATCGAGAACACGCCGATGCGATTGCCGATGAAGTTCGGCGTGTCCTTGGCGTAGACCACGCCCTTGCCGAGCGTGGTGACCAGGAACGCTTCCAGCGCCGCGAGCACGGCCGCGTCGGTCTTCGCCGTCGGAATCAACTCGGCCAGATGCATGTAGCGCGGCGGATTGAAGAAATGCACGCCGCAGAAGCGCGGATGCACCGCCGCCGGCAGCGCCTCGGCCAGCGCATTGATCGACAAGCCCGAGGTATTGCTGGCGACGATGGTGTCGGCGCCGATGAAGGGCGCGATCTTGGTGTAGAGGTCGCGCTTCCAGTCGGTGCGTTCGGCGATGGCTTCGATGATCAAATCGCAGCCGCGCAGCAGTTCCAGATGCTGGTCGTAGTTGGCCGCGATGATCTCGGCGCCGCGACCCTTGGTCGCCAAGGGCGCCGGCGAGAGCTTGGCCAGATTGGCCAGGGCCTTGTTGACGATGCCATTGGGATCGCCTTCCTTCGCGGCCAGATCGAACAGCACGGTTTCCACGCTGGCATTGACCAGGTGGGCGGCGATCTGCGCGCCCATCACGCCGGCGCCGAGCACGGCGACGCGGCGGAAGCGGGTATTGGCTTTAGACATGTGAGCCTCGGAGACGGTGGACACGGATGCGGTGCGCGCGGGGCGGTGGTCGCGCCGCGCGGGAGGAGCGTTTGTAAACCGGTCGATCTAGAGCAAAGTCTTCAAACCGACCGGCAGCGGCCTCAGGCCGCGCGCATGCCGGCGGCGGCGAAACGCACGAACTGCTCGGCCGCGTGGCGGCGGTGTTCTTCCTCGGTGCGGCCGGTCGGACGCTTGACCATGCCGAACTCGCTCATGGCGTAGGTCAGGGCGCCGGCGATGAAATCCAGGCGCCAGTACAAATCTTCCTTGCGCAGGTCCGGCATCAGCTCGTGGATGGCGCCGGCGAAGGCCTTGAGCACATGGCCGTAGTTGTCCGACAGGAACTTGCGCAGGCTCTGGTCGTGCTCGGCGTAGGCGCGGGCGAGCACGCGCATGAAGGCCGAGCCGCCCAGTTTGTCCGTGGCCAGGTTCAAGGCCGGCTCGACGAAGGCGCGCAGCAGGCCCTCGAGCGTGCGGGGCGTGGCGGTGCGGGCGGCGTTGAGGGCGTTCAGGCGCTCCTCGGTCAGCTCGTCCAGGCGCCGACGGAACACCTCGTTGATCAGATTGTCCTTGGACCCAAAGTGATAGTTCACGGCGGCCAGGTTGACGTTGGCCGCGGCCGTGACCTGGCGCAGCGAGGCGCCGGCAAAGCCGTGCCGCGCGAAGAGTTCCTCGGCGGCGGAAAGAATGCGTTCCTTGGTGGAAAAATGCGGGTGCATCGGTGGGGTCCTGACGGGTCCGGGTGCGCTCAAACAAGCGTTTAAAGCATAGGGGACGGACTCGGCCGTGGTCAAACCGTTCTCGTAAGCCCGGGCCGACCGACCGACGGCTTGGGTGAAAGTCTCCGGTTTGGACGCTAAGCCCCCGATTTCGCGCGTGTTTATTGTGATAGCATCCGCCCGTTTCGACCGTCCATCGGTCGACCCCTTTCCCATCCATCCTTTGTGAAATTTTCAGGAGTGAACATGGCGCTGGAGCGCACGCTGTCCATCATCAAGCCCGATGCCGTCGCCAAGAACGTCATTGGCGCGATTTATTCTCGTTTCGAGAACGCGGGTCTGCGCATCATCGCCGCAAAGATGAAGCAACTCTCGCGAAAGGAAGCCGAAGGCTTCTACGCCGTGCATCGCGAGCGTCCGTTCTTCAACGCGCTCGTCGAGTTCATGATCTCGGGCCCGGTGATGATCCAGGCGCTCGAAGGCGACAACGCCATCGCCAAGCATCGCGATCTGATGGGCGCCACCGATCCGAAGAAGGCCGCGCCGGGCACCATTCGCGCCGACTTCGCGCAGTCGATCGATGCGAACGCAGTTCACGGTTCCGACGGTCCGGACACGGCAAAAGCCGAAATTGCCTATTTCTTCTCGGAACTCGAGCTCGCCCCGCGCGCTTGATGCCGTCGTGAACACCGTCGAAGTCACTTCAACCAAGACCAATCTGCTCGATCTCGATCGCGCGGGCATGGAAAAGTTTTTCGTCGACATCGGCGAAAAGCGTTTCCGCGCGCATCAGATCATGAAGTGGATGTATCACCACTTGGTCGATGACTTCGACGCCATGACCGATCTCGGCAAGGCGCTGCGCGACAAGCTCAAGTCGCATGCCGAGATCGTTCCGCCGCAGGCCCTGCACGAAGCGCGCTCGGCCGATGGCACCTGCAAGTGGGTGTTGGCGCTGCAAGGCGGCAATGCCATCGAGACGGTGTTCATTCCCGAGCCTTCGCGCGGCACGCTGTGCGTGTCCTCGCAGGTCGGTTGTGGCTTGAATTGCCGGTTTTGTTCCACCGCCACGCAAGGCTTCAATCGCAACCTCGCCACGTCCGAGATCATCGGCCAGGTGTGGCGCACGGCGAAGGCGCTGGGCAATGTCACGCATCAAGTGCGCCGCATCACCAACGTGGTGATGATGGGCATGGGCGAACCGCTGTTGAACTTCGACAACGTCATCGCCGCGATGAATCTGATGCGCGACGATCTGGGCTTTGGCCTGGCCAACAAGCGCGTCACCTTGTCGACCGCGGGCCTGGTGCCGCAGATCGACATGCTGTCCGAGCGCGCCGACGTCAGTCTGGCGGTGTCGCTGCACGCGCCCAACGACGAGTTGCGCGATCAACTCGTGCCGCTCAACAAGAAGTACAAGATCGCCGAACTGATGGGCGCCTGCCAGCGTTACCAGGCCAAGCGGCCGCGCAGCACCATCACCTTCGAATACACCTTGATGAAGGGCGTCAACGACAAGCCCGAGCACGCCAAGCAACTGATCAAGGTGCTGCGCAAGGTGCCTTCCAAGCTCAATCTGATTCCGTTCAATCCATTCCCCGGCACGCAGTTCGAGCGTTCCGACGAGCCGACGATCCGCGCGTTCCAGAAGATCGTGCTCGATGGCGGCATCATGACCATGGTCCGGCGCACGCGCGGCGACGACATCGACGCGGCCTGCGGGCAGCTGGTCGGCAAGGTCATGGATCGCACGCGCCGATCGCGCGAGTTCCGCGCCAAGCTGGAGGGCAAACTCGATGCGGCGTGATTTCTGGCTGCCGGTGGCGATGTCGTTGATGCTCGCCGGTTGCGGCGCCCAGGGCACGCGTCCGCCGCGCGACAATTCCCCCGCTGCCGAAGTGCAGACCGAACGCACCAAGGCGGCCGACACCAACACCCAACTCGGCCAGGGCTATCTCGAGCAAGGCAAGCTCGACATCGCCATGGAAAAATTGAAGCGCGCGCTCGAGCTCAATCCGCGCTCGGCGACCGCGCACACCGTGATCGCCGTGCTGTACGAGCGCATCGGCGACATCGCCAACGCGCAGTATCACTACGATCGCGCGACCCAGCTCGATACGCGAAGCGGTTCGCTGGCGAACAACTACGGCACCTTCCTGTGTCATCAAGGCAAGTACGACGAGGCGGACAAGTACTTCGCCCGCGCGCTCGCCGATCCGTTCTACGCCACGCCCGCGGTGGCCTTGGCCAATCGCGGCAGTTGCGCGGCGTCGGCCGGCAATCTGGAGGTGGCCGAGGACGCCTACACGCAGGCGACCAAGCTCACGCCCAACGATCCCGAGGCTTTGCTGGGCATGGCGCAGGTGAAGTATCTGCGCGCCGATTATTTGCGCGCGCGCGCTTTCCTGCAGCGTTACGAATCGACGGGGCAAAACTTGCCCGGCGCCTTGCTGCTCGGCTATCAGATCGAGCAGCAGTTGAAGAACGTGAAGGGCTCCAACGACTACAAGAATCGATTGCTGAGCGATTTTCCGGATTCGCCGGAAGCGCGCGGCCTGGACGGCGGCAACTGAGGTCCCATGAGCAAGAAACATCGCAAACGTGGAATGGAACCGCGTCCGCAGATGGGCGCGCCGCGAGGGGCGGGGATCGACGACGACGACGGCCTGAGCGTGGCCGTGGTCGAGGCCGACGGGGTTTCCAATCTGAGCGTGAGCTATCGCGCCGACACCGACACGCAATGGCCGCACGACGTGAATACCGCCGCCGATGCCGCCAATGTCGCCCTCGGTGACGCCGTGCGACGCGCGCCGATGGCCGACGACGCGTTCGCCCTCGATCCGAATCCGGTCGAGACGATCGCGGCCGATGGCGCCAGCGAGTTCGTCGCCCAGCCCGAGATCGATACCAATCAATTCGCTTTGCCCTTGCCCGAGCCGGCGCGCGGCATCGGCGCGCGTCTGCGCGCCGCGCGCGAATCGCGCGGCCTTTCGCGCGAGGACGTCGCCCGTCAGGTGCGCATTCCCGCCGCCGTGATCGCCGACATCGAAGCCGAACGCTTCAACGCCATGGGCGCGTCGATCTATCTGCGCGGTTATCTGCGTTCTTACGCGCGCGTGGTCGAACTGCCCGAAATCGTGGTCGATGGCGCCATGCGCGAAGTGGCCGCGGCCACGCCGACCTTGATGCCTTCGCATGGCGCGCGGCCCTTGCCGTCGTTCTTCGCGCGCTATTGGAATCAAACCGCCTACGCGGCGCTGACCGTGATGGTCATCGTGCCCGTGTGGTTCCTGCTGCGGCCGATGCTGCTGGCGCCGGCGCGCGCGCCGGATCTGGCGCCGATCGACGCGACCCGCGCCGAGTTGCTGCAGATGCCGTCAATGTCGGCGGCGCCGGCCACGGTCGCGATCGCGCCGCCGGTCACGCCGAGCGCGGACAGCGCTTCCGAGTCGTCGTCGACCGATGGCGTGGCCACGAGCGACCTCGGCGCCGACACCAGCGCCGTCGCCGCGCCGGACGAATCGCCCGCGCCCTTGATGGCCTCGCTCGCGCCCGTGCACGCGCCGGTCACCACGCCCGCGCCCGAAGTCGCGCTGACCGTGCGTCGCGTCGCGCTGAAACTCACGGCCCCGTCCTGGGTAGAATTCATCGGCGCCGACGGCCAGCGACTCGAATTCGCCCTGCTGCCGGCCGGCACCGACCGCCAGTACCAGCTCGCCGGCACCGCCGATTTACGAATCGGCAATGTTCGGGGCGCTACGCTGTCGATCGATGGCAAGGCGGTCGATCTCGTCCCGTACACACGCGCCAACGTGGCGCGCCTGAGCATCGGCGGCGAGCAGACTCCGCAACACTGATCCGTCCGCGGTCGCCCGCCGCGGACCCGTATTTGTTCAAAGGTAGCGATTCAATGGCAATGGAATTGATGGACGAGCACGAGCAAAGCGAAGCCGTGCGGACGTGGTTGCGTAACAATGCCGGCGCCATCTTGCTGGGCCTGGTCGTGGGCGCCGTGCTGGTGGCGGGCTATTGGTGGTTCAAGAACGCGCGCGAGCAGCACGCGGCCAAGGCCCAGGCCGAGTTCACCCAGCTCGAAGAAGCGTTGACGCAGAAGGACTCGGCCAAGATCGCCGAGATCACCACGCGCATCGACAAGGATTACGGCGACACCAACTTCGCCACGCTGGCGCTGCTGCGCCAGGCGCAGGAAGAAGTGAACAAGGGCGACAGCAAGTCCGCGCTAGCCACGCTCGAGCGCGCGCGCGATCACGCGTCCGTGCCGGCGCTGCGCGATCTGACCAGCCTGCGCGTGGCGCAGATCCAGCTCGCGCTGGGCGATGCCCAGGCCGCGCTCAATGCGTTGACCCAAATCGAAGCCGACAGCTACAAGGCTCGCGTCGCCGACCTGCGCGGCGATGCCTATGTCGCGCAGGCCAAGAACGCCGACGCGCGCAATGCCTATGAAGAAGCCCTGGCCAATCTCGACGCCACGTCGCCGGATCGTTCCTTCATCGAAATGAAGCGCGACGATCTGCCCACCGCCGACGCGCCCGCGCCGGTCGCGGCGCCGGCCCCCGCCGCGACGACCGCCGCGGCGGAACCCGCCAAGGCGGGCGCATGAAGCGCCTGGCCCTGATCGCCGTGCTGCCGCTCGCCCTCGCGGTGAGCGGTTGCAAGTGGTTCAAGTCGCCGAGCAAGGAAAATCTCGAACCGCCGACCGAACTGGTCGAGTTCAGCGCCACGGCCTCGGTGTCCAAGCTCTGGTCGCGCAATCTGGGCGAGGGCACGGGCTTGGCGGGCACGCGCCTGACGCCGGCGTATTCCAACGGCAAGGTCTACGCGTCCGACATCGAAGGCGGCGTTTACGCGCTCAACGCCGATAGCGGCGCCGAGCTGTGGCACGTCGAGTGGAAGGATCTGGAAACCGGCAGCTCGCCGACCGTGGCCGAAGGCGTGGTCGCCGTCGGCACGCTTGATGGCGAAGTGATCGCGCTCGATGCCGACACCGGCGCCGAACGTTGGCGCGCGGCCGTGTCGTCCGAAGTCGTCGCCGCGCCGGCCATCGGCAATGGCGTGGTCGTGGCGCGCAGCTACGATGGTCGTCTGTTCGGCCTCAATCTCACCGACGGCACGCGCCGTTGGGTGTTTGATCGTGGCGTGCCGCTGCTGTCGCTGCGCGGCAATGGCCCGCCGCTGATCGCGGGCGACGCGGTGTTCGTGGGTTACGACAACGGCAAGATCGCGGCGCTGGGCCTGCAAGACGGCACCCTGCGCTGGGAACAAGCCCTGTCCGAGACCCAAGGCCGCACCGAACTCGAACGCATGAACGATGTCGACGGCACGCTGCACGTGTCGACCACGGGTGGCGAGCTCTACGCGGTGAACTTCAACGGTCAGATCGGCGCGCTCGCGATCGACAGCGGTCGTCTGCTGTGGAGCCGCGAGATGTCGTCTTACGCCGGCGTCGCGCTGGCCGGCGACAAGCTCTTCGTCGCTGATGCCAATGGCATCGTGTGGTCGGTCGACGCGCGCAGCGGCTCCTCGCTGTGGAAGCAAGAAGGCCTGGCGCATCGTTGGCTGGGTTCGCCCGAAGTCGTCGACAACTATGTCGTGATCGGCGATCTCGAAGGCTTCGTGCATTGGCTCGACGCCGAGACCGGCGCTTTCGCCGCGCGTCAGCGCGTGGGCGACAAGGGTATTCGTTCGGCGCCGCTGGTCGTGGGCAATACCGTGTACGTGTCCGGCGCCGAAGGGGACATCGCCGCCTTCCGCGTTGGCGGCAAAGGCTGATCGCGCGCGCGCCGCCTGACGCGGCGCGCGTTTTTTCCGCAAGAGGAATCGCCCGTGCTTTCCGTCGTTGCGCTCGTCGGCAGACCCAACGTCGGCAAGTCCACTCTATTCAATGCGCTCACGCGTTCGCGTGACGCGCTCGTTTACGACCGTCCGGGCGTGACCCGCGATCGTCACTACGGCGTTTGCCGCAACGGCGACAAGCCCTTCGTCCTGGTCGATACCGGTGGCCTGGGCGATGCCGACGAACTGGCCGACTTCACGCGCCTCCAAGTCGACGCCGCGATCGCCGAGGCCAGCCTCGTGCTGTTCGTGGTCGATGCGCGCGAGGGCCTGTTGCCCGACGATCGCCGCATTCTCGACAGCCTGCGCAAGCGCGAGAAGCGCTGCATTCTCGTGGTCAACAAATGCGATGGCGTGGACGAGGAAGCGGCGCAAGCCGAATTCTCGCGCCTGGGCTTGTCGGAAGTGGTGTTCACCGCCGCCACGCATCGTCAGGGCGTCGATGAATTGCTGCTGGCGATCATGCCGCACTTGCCCGAGGAATCGGCCGAGACCACGCTCGAAGTCGATGTCAATCGCACGCGCGTGGCCATCATCGGCCGTCCCAACGTGGGCAAGTCGACCCTGGTCAATCGCCTGCTGGGCGAGGAACGCGTGATCGTGTCCGAAGTCGCCGGCACCACGCGCGATGCCATCCACGTGCCGATCGATCGCGATGGCAAGCGTTACTTGTTGATCGACACCGCCGGCATGCGCCGCCGCGCGCGCGTCGAGGACGATGTCGAAAAGGTGTCGGTGATCAAGACCCTGCAGGCGCTCGATCAAGCCAATGTCGCGGTGGTCATGATCGACGCCTCCGAAGGCGTGACCGATCAGGATTCCACCGTGCTCGGTCACGCGCTCGAATCCGGCCGCGCGCTGGTGATCGCCGTCAACAAGTGGGACGGCCTCGATCGCTATCAACGCGAGCGTTGCCGCACCGAACTCGATCGGCGCCTGGATTACGTGCCTTACGCCATGCGTGTGTTCATCGCCGCCAAGCACGGCTCGGGACTCGGCGATCTGATGAAGGCGGTCGATCGCGCCGCCAAGGCCTCGTCGCGCGAATTCAGTTCCTCGGAACTGACCAAGGCGATCGAGATTGCCTACGAGTCGTATCAGCCGCCGCTGGTGCGCGGTAAAGTCGCGAAGCTCCGCTACGCGCATCAAGGCGGCCGCAATCCGCCGCGCATCGTGATTCACGGCAGCCGCACCAAGTCGCTGCCGGAGTCGTACAAGCGCTATCTCGAGAACTTCCTGCGCAAGCGCTTCAAACTCGAAGGCACGCCCGTGCGCTTGGATCTGCGCGACGGCGAGAATCCCTACGAAGGCAAGAAGAACGAGCTGAGCGAGCGTCAGGTCAAGCGCCGCCAGCGCATCATCCGTCACGCCAAGCGCGCCAAGCGCTAGCCATGAACTCGCCGATGCCGCGGCCGGCGATCACCGCGGTGATCCTCGCCGGCGGCGAGGGCCGGCGGATGGGCGGGCGCGACAAGGGCTGGGTTGAAGTCGAAGGCCGCCCGCTGATCGCGCACGTGCTGGCGCATCTCGCGCCACAAGTCGGCGCGATCCTGATCAGCGCCAATCGCGAGCATGCGCGCTACGCCGCGCTCGGGCATCCGGTCATCAGCGACGAGACGCCCGGTTTCCACGGTCCGCTCGCGGGCATCGTCACGGCGTTGGCGCACGTCGCCACGCCCTGGCTGGTCACCGTGCCCGTCGATGCGCGCGCGCCGGCGCCCGATCTGGTCGAGCGACTGTGGCAAGGCGCGATCGCTAGGAAGGCCCGCATCGCCGTCGCGAATGACGGCGAGCGCGAGCAGCCGCTGTTCGCGATCTACGCGCAATCGGTCTCGCGCGAAGTCGGTCAGTGTTTCGCGTCGGGCGAGCGCCAGGTGCGCGCCATGCAGCGCCAGCTTGGCGCGGTGAGCGTGGATTTTCGCGATCGCGCGGCGAGCTTTTCCAACCTCAACGCGCTCGGCGATACTGCCGGGCCCGTGACCTGAGTCCTTGCGCATGCTGGCCCTGGCCGAAGCCCGCGACTTGATTCTCAATCGCCTGCGCGACCGCGCTGTTGCGCCGCGCGTGGCGTCACTCGACGAGGCCTTCGGCGCCGCGCTCGCGGACGATCTGCTCGCGCCGCGCGACGTGCCGGGTTTCGCGCATGCCGCGATGGATGGCTACGCCGCGCGCGCCGCCGATTTGCGCGACGACGCGCCGACAGCGCTGCGCCTGATCGGCACCCAGCTCGCCGGCCGCGCGCTGAATCTGCGCATCGCATCAGGCCAATGCGTTCGCATCGCCACGGGCGCGATCCTGCCCGAAGGCGCGGACACCGTGGTGATTCGCGAGAACGCGCGCGTCGACGGCGACCAGATCACGCTCGAACCGGGCACACCGTTCGGCGCCAACGTGCGTTCCGCCAGCGACGATTACGCGCAGGGCGATCGCGTCTTCGCGCGCGGTCAACGGTTGGGCGCGGCGCCACTCGCGGTGCTGGCCTCGTTCGGCGTCGATCGCGTGAGCGTGCGACGCGCGCGCGTGGCCGTGCTCGTCACGGGCGATGAGTTGGTGCCGCCGGGTCAGGCCTTGGCCACGGGCTTGCGTCACGACAGCAACTCGACCTTGCTCGCCGGCCTGCTGCGCGCGCATGGCGCGGAGATCAGTTGGCAAGCACGCATCGCCGATTCGAAAGACGCCTTACGCGAAGCCCTGCGCGAAGCGAGCACGCGCGCCGATCTGATCCTCACCACGGGCGGCGCGTCGGTCGGCGAGGCCGATCACATGCCGCGACTCGTGGCCGAACTCGGCGAAGTGTTCTTCCACAAAGTCGCCATGCGACCGGGCATGCCAGCGCTGTTCGGCGCGATCGGCGGCACGCCGCTGCTCGCTCTACCGGGTAATCCGGTTTCTGTGGCCGCGACCTTCATCGCCTTCGCGCGACCGGCGCTGGCGAGTCTGTGCGCGTGCGCCGCGCTCGATCCCGCGCCGTGGACCGCGCGACTGGCGGCGCCGCTGCGCAAGGATCATCATCGCGCCGAGTTTCGTCGCGCGCGCGTGATCGTCGATGGCGAGGGCGTGCTGCACGTCGAACCGCACGCGTCGCTCAGTTCCGGCGCCTTGCGTTCAGTCGCCGAGAGCGAAGCCTTCGTGCGTCTGCCCGAACATCCGGGCCAGTTCGCCATCGGCGATCGTCTGCCCTGTCATCGTTTGAGCCTCGATTGAAATGAGCGAAACGCCTTCCACCATCACCGAAGTCACGCCCGTCGACGCCAAGTCCCGCGTCGCCGTCGGCGCCGTGTTGATCGACGTGCGCGAACCGGGCGAGTGGGCGCAAGGGTCGCCAGTCGGCGCGTTGCGCGTGCCGCTCGCGGGCGTCGCCGACTACGTCGCGCGCGAAATGCCGAACCCCGACACGCCGCTCGTGCTGATCTGCGCGGGCGGCAAGCGCTCGATGGCGGCCGCGCAGCGCTTGCAGGCGATGGGCTACACGCAGTTGTGCTCGGTGACTGAAGGCTTCACGCGCTGGAAGCGCGAAGGTCTACCGTTCGAGATCGTCTCCGCGCTCGATGCCGAGGCGCGCAGTCGCTACTCGCGTCATCTGCTATTGCCGCAAGTCGGCGAAGCAGGGCAGCTACGCTTGATGCGCGCGCGCGTGTTGATGATCGGCGCGGGTGGGCTCGGTTCTCCAGCCGCGATGTATCTGGCCGCGGCGGGAGTAGGGCATTTGCGTCTGGTCGATCACGACCACGTGGATCTGTCGAACCTTCAACGCCAGATCCTGCACACCACGGCCGATGTCGGCGAGGCCAAGACGCAATCGGCCGCGACGCGCCTGCGCGCGCTCAATCCGCGCGTCGCGCTGGAACTGGTGAACGAGCGCGTGATCGCGGCCAATGCCATGGCCTTGCTCGAGGGCGTCGACGTCGTCATCGATGGCAGCGACAACTTCGCCACGCGCTATCTGCTCAACGAAGCTTGCACGCGTCGCGGCGTGCCGCTGGTCTACGGCGCCGTGCACCGCTTCGAAGGCCAGGTCAGCGTATTCTGGCCCGCGCGACCGGGCGCGCCGGGGCCGTGCTATCGGTGTCTCTTCCCCGAACCGCCGCCACCGGAAGCCGCGCCCAACTGCGCCGAAGCCGGCGTGCTCGGCGTGCTGCCGGGCTTGATCGGCACCTTGCAGGCCACCGAGGCCTTGAAGCTTCTCCTCGGCATCGGCGAACCCTTGATCGGGCGCTTGCTGCACTTCGACGCGCTCACCATGCATCCGCGCGAAGTGCGTCTGCCCCGCGACCCCGAGTGCCCCGGCTGCGGACCCGGATCGGGGCAGGGCCCGCTGACGGATTGGGAGCAGGTCTGCGCCGCGCGCTAGGCGCGGCTCGAATCACGAACGACGCCGCGCGCGAAACGCGGCTCAGTGCGAAGGTTTTTGAAACTTCGCCAATTGCTCTGGCGACGCCTCGGTCTGATAACGCGCCTTCCATTCCGCCGGCGGCATGCCGTAGATCGCTTCGCGCGCGGCGTCCTTGGACAGCTCCACGCCTTGCGCGGCCAAGGCCTCGCGATACCAATCGCCCAGGCAATTGCGGCAGAAGCCGGCCAGATTCATCAGGTCAATGTTTTGCACATCGGTGCGCGCGCGCAGATGCGCCACCAGGCGCGTGAAGGCCGCGGCCGCGGCCTGTTGATCGAAGTTCATGGCTCACCTCCAAGGTCACGCAGTCTAGCCCGGGCCGCCCCGTGATCGGACGGCGCGGGCCGCGAGCGTTTACAATCGCGGTTTCGGATCACACGGTTCTTCCCATGCCGGCCAAGCTTCTCGACGGCAAGCACATCGCCGAAAGCGTGCTCGACAACGTGCGGCGCCGCGTCCTGCAACGCGTCGCCGGCGGCGGCCGCGCGCCGGGGTTGGCGGTGGTGCTGGTGGGCAATGACGCGGCCTCGGCCGTGTACGTGCGCAACAAGCGCCGCGCCTGCGAGCGCGTGGGCTTCGTCTCGCGCGATTTCGATCTGCCGGCCAGCACGCCCCAGGCCGAGCTGTTCGAGTTGATCGATCGTTTGAATGACGACCCCGAGATCAATGGCATCCTGGTGCAGTTGCCCCTGCCGCCGCACATCGACGCGCAGGCTTTGATTCAACGTATTCGACCTGGCAAGGATGTCGACGGCTTTCACGCCGAGAACGTCGGCCGCCTGGCCCTGCGCCAGCCCGGTCTGCGCCCGTGCACGCCCAAGGGCATCATGACCTTGCTGGCGCACACGGATCGGCCGATCCGCGGCCGTCACGCCGTGGTCGTGGGCGTGTCCAATCACGTGGGCCGGCCGATGGCGCTGGAGCTGCTGCTCACCGGCTGCACGGTCACGGCCTGTCATCGCTTCACCGAGCATCTGGACGAACACGTGGGTCGCGCCGACATCGTCGTGGTCGCGGTCGGCCGCGCTGGCATCGTGCCGGGCGAGTGGATCAAGTCCGGGGCCGTGGTCATCGACGTCGGCATCAATCGTCGGGACGATGGCCGCCTGGTCGGCGATGTCGGCTTCGATGCCGCCGCCGAGCGCGCCTCGTGGATCACGCCCGTGCCGGGTGGCGTCGGTCCGATGACGGTGGCCATGCTGATGCAGAACACCCTCGAGGCGGCTGAAGCCCTGCCGTTATGAAGCTGTCGCGCCGGAGTCATCCAGGATGGGCGCGCAGCCGCTACAATCCGGCGCCATGAATCGACCGAACTCACGTTCGCGCGCATGGGGCGCGCGCCTGACCGCGGTGGTGTGTAGCGTCCTGGTGATGACGGGCTGCGCCAGCATCGTCAATCGCGCGGGCTCGGGCCTGAGCCGCAACCTCACCGCCGGCGTGCTCGAACAAGACGACACGCAGACCGTCGCCGACGGACTGCCGGCCTATCTGCTGCTGATCGATGGCCTGCTCACCGGTTCGCCCGACAACGCCGATCTGCTGATGGCCGCGTCGAAACTCTACGGCGCCTATGCCGGGGGCTTCGCCGGCACGCCCGAGCGTCAGAAGCGTCTCGCGCTCAAGGCCGAACGCTATGCGCAACGCGCGATCTGCGTGCTCGACAAAACCTTCTGCGCGCAATTGACCCAGCCCTTCGACACCTTCGAAGCCGCGCTCGCGAACGAAGGCGCCAAGCAAGTGCCCGCGCTGTATACGCTCGCCGTCGCGCGCGCTGGCGTGCTGCAAGCCGACTCGGGCGATTGGGAACGCATCGCCGATCTGCCGCGCATCGAAGCCATGCTGCAACGCGTGCGCTCGCTCGCGCCCGATCACGATGGCGGCGCGGTCGCCATGTATCTGGGAGTGTTGAACTGCCTGCGTCCGGAAAGTCTCGGCGGCAAGCCGGCCGATGGCGTGCGCTATTTCGCCGAGGCACTGGAACGTTCCGGTGGTCGCAATCAAATGGCGCGCGTGCTCGACGCACAGTACTGCGCGCGCCTGACCTTCGATCAAGCGCGTCACGATGAATTGCTCAATGCCGTGCTCGCGGCCGATCCCAACGCCCCGGGCCTGACCCTGATGAACACCATCGCGCGCGAACGCGCGCGCGCACTGCTGGAATCCGGCAAGGATTATTTCTGATGAAGCGGATGCTCAAGACGCTGTGCTGGCTAGCCCTGTTCGCCTTCGCGGGCGCGCACGCGGCCGTGATCAAGATCGCCACCGTCGCGCCCGAAGGCAGCGGCTGGATGAAGCAGATGCGCGCCGGCGCCGCCGCGATCAAGGAACGCACGCAAGGTCGCGTGGAAGTGAAGTATTTCCCCGGTGGCGTCATGGGCAATGACGTCGCGGTGCTGCGCAAGATGAAGCTCGGGCAATTGCAAGGCGGCGCATTCTCCGGCGCCGAGCTCTCGCCCGTGGTGCCCGACGCGCAGATCTACAGCCTGCCATTTCTGTTTCGCGAACAGGCCGAAGTCGACTACGTGCGCGCGCGCGCCGACGACACGCTCAAGGACGCCTTCCGCAAGAAGGATCTCGAAGTGATGGGCATGGCCGGCGGTGGCTTCGCCTTCTTGATGAGCACCAAGCCGATCCGCACGCGCGACGATCTCAAGGCCACCAAGGTCTGGGTGCCGCAGGCCGATCGCATTGCCCAGGTCACCTTCGAAGTCGGCGGCGTCAAGCCCGTGGCCCTGCCGCTGGCCGATGTCTACACCGCGTTGTCGACCGGCATGATCGAGACCGCGGGCAACACGCCCAGTGGCTCGATCGCGTTTCAGTGGCACACGCGGATCAAGCACGTGGTCGAGTTTCCGCTGACCTATGTCATGGGCATCATGGCGCTCGACAAAAAAGCCTTCGACAAGATCGCGCCGGACGATCAGAAGATCATGCTCGAGGAATTCGCCAAGGCCTTCACCGCGATCGACACCGACACGCGCAAGGATAACGAAGCGGCCCTGACCGCGCTGACCAAGCAGGGCGTGACCCTGTTCAAGCCCGAAGCGAAGGAACAGGAGTTCTGGATCAGCATCGGCCTGGAAGCGCGCAAGCGTCTGCTCGACGAAGGCGCCTATACGCCGGAGTTGTTCAAGCGCGTCAACGATGCGCTCGAGGAGTTCCGCGCGCAATCGGCCACCGCCGCCGCGCATTGAGCGTCACGCGTTGACTTCGTCCAAGCACCACCACGACGCGCCCTCGCTGCCGGCGCGTCTGCTCGGCTGGCTGCATGCCTTCGAGAACGGCGTGCTGGTGCTGCTGGTGCTCACGCTGGTCGTGTTGGCCGCCACGCAAATCATGGCGCGCTTCTTTTTCGATTCCGGCTGGGTGTGGATCGATCCGGCCACGCGCGCGCTGGTGCTGTGGACCGCGATGCTCGGTGCTGTCGCCGCCGCGCGCGATGAGCGTCACATCAATCTCGACGCGATCACGCGGCTGCTCAAGGGACCGTGGTTGCGACTGGCGCGCTTCGTCACCTTCGCCTTCGCCGCGGTCGTTTGCGGCTTTATCGCGTACTACAGCGTGGGCCTGGTGCAGCTTGATCGCGAGAGCGGCACGATGGCTTTCGCCAAAGTACCCGCGTGGATGGTGGAACTGATCATGCCCACGGGCTTCGGCCTGCTGGCGCTGCGCTTCGCGCTGCGTTCGCTGATCAAACCCGCGCCGGCGGAGCCGCCGGCATGATCTGGCTGTTCGTTGCCGTGATCGTCGTGCTGGCCGCGTTCGGCGCGCCGCTGTTCGCCTTGATCGCGGCCGTGGCCTTGCTGGGTTTGTATCTGGGTGGCGCCGATCTGATCGTGTTTGCCGGCGAGTTCTATCGCTTGGCCGACATGCCCGTGCTCGTGGCCATTCCGCTGTTTACCATCGCGGGTTATGTGCTGTCGGAATCGCAAGCGCCGCGGCGTCTGGTGCGCATCACCGATGCCTTGTTCGGCTGGATGCCGGGCGGGCTCGCGATCGTGGCCATTCTCTCGTGCGCGGCCTTCACCGCGTTCACGGGCGCCTCGGGCGTGACCATCGTGGCGCTGGGCGCGCTGCTGTATCCGGCCTTGCGTCAGGCGCGTTACGACGAGAACTTCAGTCTGGGCCTCGTCACCACCTCGGGCAGTCTCGGTTTGCTGTTCGCGCCGTCGGTGCCGCTGATTCTGTACGGCATCGTCGCGCAGCAACTGGGCACCACGCCGCCGGTGGGCGTGGACGAGATGTTCCGCGCCGGCGTGCTGCCGGGCTTGCTGATGGTGCTCGTGCTCGCGATCTACAGCATGTGGAAGGCGCCGCGCCTGCAACGCGATACCGGCCGCTTCGACATCAAGGAAGTGGGGCGTGCGCTGATCGATGTTGGCTGGGAATTGCCCTTGCCCTTCGTGGTGTTGATCGGCGTGTACTCCGGCACCTTCGCCGCGTCGGAAGTGGCGGCGCTGGTCGCGCTGTACGTGATCGTGGTCGAAGTGCTGATCCGTCGCGAAGTGAGTTTCTCCGCGCTGTCGCGCGCGCTGCGCGAGGCGATGATGCTGGTCGGCGCGATCTTGCTGATTCTCGGCGCGTCGCTGGGCCTCACTTATTACCTCATCGACGCCGAAGTGCCGACCCAGTTGTTCGAATGGATCAGCCGTCACATCGATTCGCAGGTGCAGTTCCTGTTGCTGCTGAATCTGTTCCTGATCGTGTTGGGCATGCTGCTCGACATCTTCTCGGCCATCGTGATCATGGTGCCGATCATCGTGCCGGTGGCGACGCAGTTCGGGGTCAATCCGGTGCACTTGGGCATCATCTTCCTGGCCAACATGCAGCTCGGCTACTTCACGCCGCCGGTGGGCATGAATCTGTTCATCGCGAGCTATCGCTTCCAGCAGCCCGTGCTCAAGCTCACGATGGCGAGCTTGCCTTATCTCGCGCTGTTGTTCGGCGCGGTGCTGGTGATCACGTACTGGCCCTGGTTGTCGCTGGCCTTGCTGGCCCATTGAGCCGCGCGCGCGGCCAGGTCCGGGACGCGCGATCGCGAAAAACCCCCCAAAAAACCCCGCGCCACTGGCGGTTGAGCCCGTGCCCGCCTATAATGCCGCGCTTCCTTTCGCCAGGAAGTGAAGCATGCGTATCCTCGCCGAAGCACTGACCTTCGACGACGTCTCCCTGGTTCCGGCCGAGTCCAACGTCCTGCCCAAGGACGTCAGCACCGCCACGCGCCTCACGCGCACCATCGGCTTGAACATCCCCGTCGTCTCCGCGGCCATGGACACGGTCACCGAGTCGCGACTGGCCATCACCATGGCCCAGCTCGGCGGCATCGGCATCATGCACAAGAACATGTCGGTCGAACGCCAGGCGGCGGAAGTGCGCCTGGTCAAGAAGTTCGAGGCCGGCGTGATTCGCGACCCGATCACGGTCAACCCCGACATGAGCATTCGCGACGTGATGGCCATCACGCGCGCGCGCAACATCTCCGGCGTCCCGGTGGTGCAGGGGCCCGATCTCGTGGGCATCGTCACCTCGCGCGATCTGCGTTTCGAAACCAAGCTCGACGCGCCCGTGCGCACCATCATGACGCCCAAGGATCGCCTGGTCACCGTGCAAGACGGCGCCGGCGATGACGAAGTGATGGCCCTGCTGCATCGTCATCGCATCGAGAAAGTGCTGGTGGTCAACGACCGCTTTCAATTGCGCGGCATGATCACGGTGAAGGACATTCAGAAGTCCCACGAAAACCCCAATGCCTGCAAGGACGAGCAAGAACGTCTGCGCGTGGGCGCGGCCGTGGGGGTGGGCGGCGACACCGAGCAGCGCGTCGCGGCCCTGGTCGAGGCTGGCGTCGATCTAATCGTGGTCGACACCGCCCACGGTCATTCGCGCGGCGTGCTCGAGCGCGTGGCCTGGGTCAAGAAGCATTTCCCCGCGCTGCAAGTGATCGGCGGCAACATCGTCACCGGCGAAGCCGCGCGCGCGCTGGTCGATGCCGGCGCCGACGCGGTGAAAGTCGGCGTGGGTCCGGGCTCGATCTGCACCACGCGCATTGTCGCGGGCGTTGGCGTGCCGCAGATCACCGCCGTGTCGATGGTCGCCGACGCGCTCAAGGGCACGGGCGTGCCGCTGATCGCCGATGGTGGCATTCGCTATTCGGGCGATATCGCCAAGGCGCTGGTTGCTGGCGCTTCGTGCGTGATGATCGGCGGCATGTTCGCCGGCACAGAGGAAGCGCCGGGCGAAGTCGAGCTCTATCAAGGCCGCTCGTACAAGTCCTATCGCGGCATGGGCTCGCTGGGCGCCATGCAGCAAGGCTCGAAGGATCGCTACTTCCAGGATTCGGCCGACGCCGACAAGCTCGTGCCCGAAGGCATCGAAGGTCGCGTGCCGTATCGCGGCACTTTGCGCACCATCATTCATCAATTGGTCGGTGGTCTGCGCGCGTCGATGGGCTATGTCGGTTGCGCCACCATCGATGACATGCGCACCAAGCCCAGCTTCGTGCGCATCACCAGCGCCGGCGTGCGCGAAAGCCACGTGCACGACGTGACCATCACCAAGGAAGCGCCGAACTACCGCATGGATTGAGCCCCAAACCCATTCCAGGATGCCGATGCAGAACATTCACAGCGACAAGATCCTCATCCTCGATTTCGGCGCGCAGTACACGCAACTGATCGCGCGCCGCATCCGCGAAATCGGCGTCTACTGCGAAATCTGGGCCTGGGACCACGATCCCACCGAGATCGCGCGCTTCGCGCCGCGCGGCGTGATCCTCTCCGGCGGACCCGAGTCCGTCACCGAGCAGAACTCCCCGCGCGCGCCCCAGCAAGTGTTCGACCTCGGCGTGCCCGTGCTCGGCATCTGCTACGGCATGCAGACCATGGCCCAGCAACTGGGCGGTCGCGTCGAGAGCGGCCATCATCGTGAATTCGGTTACGCGCGCGTACGCATCGGTAAGGCCTGCTCGCTGTTTCATGGCATCGGCCCCGGCGTCGAAGGCGCGCTGGCGGTGGGCGAGGGCGAATCCTGGATGGGCGCCGCGCAACAGGCGCACGCGGTGGGCAGCGAACTGCAACTAGACGTGTGGATGTCGCACGGCGATCGCGTGACGCAAATTCCAAACGGTTTCGAAACCGTCGGCAGCACCGACTCGCTCGCCATCGCCGTCATCGCCGATGAAGCGCGCAAGTACTACGGCGTGCAGTTCCACCCCGAAGTCACGCACACCAAGCAAGGCACGCAGATCCTGCGACGCTTCGTCGTCGACATTTGCGGCGCCAATACGTTGTGGACCGCCGAGAACATCATCGAAGACGCGATCGTTCGCGTGCGTCAGCAAGTGGGCAATGATCGCGTCTTGCTGGGCCTGTCCGGCGGCGTCGATTCATCCGTCGTCGCGGCGCTGCTTCATCGCGCCATCGGCGAGCGCCTGATCTGCGTCTTTGTCGACACGGGTCTGCTTCGCTATCGCGAAGGCGATCAGGTCATGGAAACCATGGCCCGCCACATGGGCGTGCGCGTCATTCGCGTCAATGCCGCCGAACGCTACTTCAGCGCGCTTGCTGGTGTTGATGAGCCGGAAGCCAAGCGCAAAATCATCGGCCGTTTGTTCGTCGAGATTTTCGAGGAAGAAGCCAAGAAGCTCGACGGCGTGAAGTGGCTGGCCCAGGGCACGATCTATCCCGACGTGATCGAATCCGCCGCCAGCAAGACCGGCAAGGCCCACGTCATCAAGTCGCATCACAACGTCGGCGGCCTGCCCGAACGCATGCAACTGGGTCTGGTCGAACCACTGCGCGAACTGTTCAAGGACGAAGTGCGCCGCATCGGCGTCGCCGCCGGCCTGCCACGCGACATGGTCTACCGCCATCCCTTCCCAGGCCCGGGCCTCGGCGTGCGCATCCTCGGCGAAGTCAAAGCCGAATACGCCGAACTGCTGGCTAAGGCCGATCACATCTTCATCGAAGAACTGCGCAAGGCCGACCTCTACGACCGCGTCAGCCAAGCCTTCGCCGTCTTCCTGCCCGTCAAATCCGTCGGCGTCGTCGGCGACGCCCGCGCCTACGAATGGGTCATCGCGCTACGCGCCGTGGAAACCATCGACTTCATGACCGCGCACTGGGCGCATTTGCCGTACGAGTTTCTCGACACCGTGTCGCGGCGGATCATCAATGAACTTCGCGGCGTGTCGCGCGTGGTGTATGACATTTCGGGGAAGCCGCCGGCGACGATTGAGTGGGAGTGACCGACGATCCGCACCGAGGCGTCGAATTCGGGATCGTCGACACCGCCCCACGGCGCGCGCTCGAGCCAATAGCTGGTCGCGAACCGCCACATCGATTGCCTTCGCGCCGCGCCTCTCGCCGCTGCCTCGCGAACTCGCAGCCGAATTCTCGAGCAACAGCGCGCCAGTCTTGGCGCGCTGACATGCGATGGCCTCCGTATGGGATCAACTTGATCAGCCATCGACACGCTTCATGCCAAACAGCAAGCGCGTCAGGCCAAAGCGGCGAATGACGAACTCATATGCCATCAGGCAGAGCAGAACGGTTCCGGCAAGCACCACTCCGAATTTGACCCAAGGCGTCCAGGGCTGTCGAACGACATAGAAGCCCAACGCCACGGTCACGGTCTGATGGAGGATGTAGATCGGATAGCTCGCGTCCCGCGCCCAACGCAGCAGTGGATTGCTCCAGGAAAGATGCTGCCTTGCATGGCCCAGAAATGCCATCAGCGCCGCCCAGGTGAAGACATTGGTCAGCAGTGAGTCCTCGGCGCTGCCATGCTCGATGTGGCCCGAGACCAGGAGCCAGACGACCAGGATCAGCGATGCGATTGCCACGCCAAGGGAAGCGCGGCGGTGTTCGGCCAGCCAATCCCAGCAGCTGGGCACTCGTGCGAGGAGCACGCCGTAGGCGGTGAAAGTCAGATAGTGCACCAGTAGATACCAGTCCGAGATCAGCAGATGCGTCTCGCCGAAGCGTTCCTTCAGCAAGACCTCGTTCACCCCCAGCGGCAGCGCGAGCGCGAAGAGCCAGGCGCCCGGACGGAGCGTCGTCTGGGCGCGTCGCCATAGCACGACCACAGGCACCAAGGCCCAGACGAAGAGGTACAGATAGGCGATGAACCACAAGTGGTGCCAGGCAAAGTCGCCCTGCGGATAGCAATGAAACTGGAAAACCCGATCGATCAGAAAATCCAAGTACGACCCGCTCCACCGGCCTTGAAACCTGCGCTCGAAGTACACTTGTGGCGGCACGATGACGAGCACGCCGAAGACCAGGGGCACCAACAGACGCCAGCCTCGCTCACCGATGATCTCCCAGCCCGTACGACGCCGCGCGGCATACCACAGACCTGCGCCGGCGATGACGAACAACAGCGGCATGCGCAAGCGATGAGCGATGTCCATGGGCCACTGCAGCTGCGCAATGGTCTGCGCATTGGTGACATGCCAACCCCAGCCCACGAAGATCATGCCCGTGTGGAACACCAGCAGCAGGGCGATGGCGAGCACGCGCAGCCAATCGAGAAAGTCGTAGCGTGTGGTATCGGTCATGACGCGGTCTCCGGGGCGAGGCGGAGATCATCGATCAGGGCGCGGCAGCGATCATGACCTTTGGGGCAAGGGGTTCACCCGCGTGGGCAAGCGGGACGCTTGCGCTCAGCGGCTCACCAGGGCGAACACCGCGTCCTTGTAGCGCCGACTCAGTCGCAGCACCTTGCCACTGCGCAGGCGCACTTCTTGATCCCCCTTGAACAACGGTGCGAACGCGGCGATGGCCGCCAGATTCACCGCCGTGGATTTGTGGATGCGCGCGAAACGCTGCTCGCCGAGTTGGGCGAGTAAGTCCTGCAAGGTACGTCGCAACAAGAAGCTGCCTTGGGACGAGTGCACATGGACATAGTTGTCGTCGGCCTCGAGCCACTCGATGCTAGTTGCATCAATGAGTCGCAGCTCTTCACCCACGGGCACCAGGAGTCGATCCGCGGAGCGACTGTTGCGACGCGCGGTGGCCACGGCTTGCAAGCGGGCCGCGCGATCCTGGGTGCGCGTTCGGACGCGCGCCAGCGTGTGCAGCAGCCGATCCTTGTCGTAGGGTTTGAGCAGATAATCCACCGCTTCCAGTTCGAAGGCGCGCAGCGCGTGCTCATCGAACGCCGTGACGAAGACTAGCAAGGGCGCCGCGCCTTGCTCCAACTGCGCCGCGACCTCGAGACCGCTGAGCAGGGGCATCTGAATGTCGAGGAAGGCGACGTCGGGCGTATGTCGCGCGATCGCGCTCGCGGCCGAAAGACCGTCGGCCGTTGCTTCGACCACGTCGATGTCGCCTTGCTCCGCGAGCCAGGCGCGCAGCTTCTCCCGCGCGGCCCATTCGTCCTCGGCGATCACGACGCGGATCATCGCCTGTCCTCGGTCCATGGCAGCGTCGCCTCGGCGCGGACTTCGTCCGACGTTGCCGTCAGCGTCAATGATGAGGCCTCGCCGTAGAGCGTGCGCAACCGTTCTCGGCAATTGCGCAGGCCCATGCCCTCGCGCGGACCCGCTGGCGCCAAGGTGCCACTGTTGATGACGGTCAAGCGCAGCGTGGAACCGTCTCGACGGGCATCGACCTGGATACGCACCGGGTCGCGCGTGAGCTCCACGCCATGCTTGAAAGCATTCTCCAGCAGCGGCTGCAGTAGCAGCGCCGGCACGCTGGCCGACCTCGACGCGTCGTCGATGGTCCAGTGCAGCGCGATCCGATCCGCGAAGCGCGCCAACATGATCTGCGCATACAGGTCAAGCAAGCGCAGTTCTTCACGCAAGGGGTGCAGGGTGCGTGAGTTGGTGGCAAGGCTCCCGCGCAGTAGCTCGCCCAGTTGCGACAACAGCCTGTCCGCGCGCTGCACATCCCGATGCATCAGCGCCGAAACCGTGTTGAGCACATTGAAGAAAAAGTGCGGGCGCAACTGCGCGGAGAGCTGCGCCAGATGGGCCTCGGCCAACGATCGCTGCATCGCCAGCACGCGTCGTTGCTGCGCCTGCACGTAGGCAAAGGAGTCGAAAGCGAAGATCACGCCCAACCAGAGCCCGATGAACAGGCCGACCTTCAGCCCTTCGTAGGTCACGACATCGAGCCAGGGTGGATGCGAATAGCCGAGCCCTTTCCAAGCATAGACGGCGTGACGAATGCCGTAGACCACGACGACGAACTGCACCACGGCCAGCGGCAGCCATTTCAGATGGTCAAAGAACCAGCGCCGCGGTTCGGTCAGATGGGCCGCATATCGACGACCCAGGATTCGCTGCGCCACCAGCAACGCGGAGAGATCGAGCATCGAGCTGATCTCCCACAGCAAGGGCTCCCAGGCGTGATGACCACCGTCATGAAAGTAGTCGCGCACCGCGACGCCGATCATCGCCGCGCAGAACACGCCCCACAGCGTCGCGAGCACCGCGAACGGCGGGCGCGCGGCTTCGAGATCCCGTGAGGACGCGGCGGTGTCGACTGACATCGGCGCATTGTAGTGGCACGCTCACGGTGCGAGTCGGATCTGGGGTGAGCGGCGTCCTGGGCGGGGCAAGTGGTCCGAGGAACTAGGGTTCGCCGTGCTTCGTTCGATCGTGCGTGCTGACGGTCGCGGCTGCGCGGCCCGATGCGCGTGTGGAAACCATGGTCCTTTACATGGGCGTGCGCGTCATCCGCGTCAATGCCGCCGAAGGTTGTTTCAACGCGCTCGCGGGCGTGGACGAATCCGAAGCCAAGCGCAAGATCATCGGCCGTCTCTTCGTGGAGATCTTCGAGGAAGAAGCCAAGAAACTCGACGGCGTGAAGTGGCTGGCCCAAGGCACGATCTATCCCGACGTGATCGAATCCGCCGCCAGCAAAACCGGCAAGGCCCACGTCATCAAGTCGCATCACAACGTCGGCGGCTTGCCCGAACGCATGCAACTGGGCTTGGTCGAACCGCTGCGCGAATTGTTCAAGGACTAAGTGCGCCGCTTCGGCGTCGCCGCCAGCCTGCCGCCTGCTTGCCCTGAGCAGGTTCTGCCCGTCGCCGCGCGATGGCGCTGCACGCCCCGCCTGTTTATCGCTAAAGTCGGGGTTTGATCCGGACCGGACCGCCCATGAGCAGCGCATCTTCCGCCGCCGGCCGCATGCCGCGGCAGATTCCCTACATCATCGGCAACGAAGCCTGCGAGCGCTTCAGCTTCTACGGGATGCGAAACATCCTGGTGCCGTTCCTGATCAGCTCGGTGCTGCTGCAGTACCTGCCGGAAGGCTCCGCGCGCGATTCCGCCGCTAAGGACGTCTTCCACATGTTCGTGATCGGCGTGTACTTCTTCCCGCTGCTTGGCGGCTGGCTCGCCGACCGCTACTTCGGCAAGTACAACACCGTGCTGTGGTTCTCGCTGATCTACTGCGCCGGCCACGCCTGCCTCGCCTTCCTGGAAGACAGCCGCACTGGATTCTATTTCGGCTTGTTCCTGATCGCGCTGGGTTCCGGAGGCATCAAGCCGCTGGTGGTTTCCTTCTGTGGCGACCAGTTCGACCAGAGCAACAAGGACAAGGCGAAGATCACCTTCGACGCGTTCTACTGGATCATCAACTTCGGGTCGTTCTTCGCCTCGCTATTCGCGCCGCTGCTGCTGCGCGTCTACGGTCCTGCCGTAGCCTTCGGTGTGCCCGGCGTACTGATGCTGATCGCCACGCTGGTGTTCTGGCTGGGTCGGCACAAGTACGTCAACGTGCCGCCGTCGGGCGCCGATCCGGATTCCTTCCTCAGTGTCTCGCGCAGCGCGCTGCTGGCGCGCGCGCCCGACGCCGGTCGCCCGGGTCTGGCGATCGCCTCGGTCGGCGCCGCGATCGCCGCGGTGCTGCTGGTGTTCGGCACGTTGGCGCTGTTCAAGGTCGCGCCCGCTTGGTGGCCCAAGGACTTCAACTTTGTCGTGAGCGCCTGCCTTGGCCTCGGCGTGCTGATCGCGTTTGGCGGCTACGGCACCTCGCTGCAACTCGAACGCGCACGCGGCCTGCATCCGGATGCGGCCATCGACAGCGTGCGCGGCGTGCTGCGCGTGCTGATCGTGTTCGCGCTGGTCACGCCGTTCTGGTCGCTGTTCGACCAGAAGGCCTCGACCTGGATCATCCAGGGCCGCGAGATGCTGATCCCGCACGGCGAGTGGTGGTGGCCGAGCTGGCTCGTCAAGGACGCGGCGCAGATGCAGGCGCTCAACCCGCTGCTGGTGATGCTGTTGATCCCGTTCAACAATCTCGCCCTGTATCCGGCGTTGCGTCGCATGAACATCAAGGTCACGGCGCTGCGTCGCATGGGCTGGGGCATCGCCATCTCGGGCGTGTCGTGGGTTGTCGCCGGGGCGCTGCAGCTTTACATCGACGGCGGCCACGAGATTTCACTGGCCTGGCAAAGCCTGCCCTACCTGCTGCTGACCTTCGGTGAGGTGCTGGTCTCCGCCACTGCACTGGAGTTCGCGTACAGCCAGGCGACGCAGGCGATGAAGGGCGTGATCATGGCGTTCTGGTACCTCACCAGCACCTTCGGCAGCCTCTGGGTGTTGCTGACCAACGCCGGCATCCGCAACGAGACGGTGATCTCGCACATCGCCGACACCGGCCTGAGCGAGAACGCCTTCCTAATGTTCTTCTTCGCCGGCTTCGCCTTCGCCGCGGCGGCAGCGTTCGCTCTGTATGCGCGGCGCTATCCCATGCAGGACAACTACCGGGCGGTGGGCGCGGAGTAGCCGCGAACTACTGCCCGGGCGTGACGTTGTTGCGCGACTTTCGCCTTGCCTGGCATCCGTGTTGCGCGGAATGATTCAGGCCGCGCTTGGACCCTTGTCTGGGAGCCAGTGGATCACGCTGAGGTGGGTCAGTTTTCAATCGGCGAGTTAGTTCACTTTTCAATCAGCGCCGACACGCGTCGGCCTGCTTCAGGATCGCGACGATCTCGGTTTCGGTGAATCGTGACTTCCTAATGGAACCTCCTGGCCTAAAGTGGCAAGAAAGTTCTAATTCTTGGGTTTAGGGTGAGCTACGACCCGACCACCCCCTGCTCAATCTCCGCCAACAACGGATGCACCCGTCGCCCTCGCGGCCGCACCAGAAACAACGCGAGCCGCACATCGGGCGCGCGCCCAATCACTTTCATGGTGTATTGCTTCTTGACCTCTTGCTCGATCTGCGTGGGCACGGCGGCGAAGCCCATGCCGTCTTGCGCTAGGGCTTTCAGCAATGCGCTGTCTTCGATGCGCGCGACGATGCGGGGGTTGATGCCTTGGCGCGTGAACCAGGCGTCGAGGGATTGCGTGAGCGCGGTGCCGGAGCCGGAGAGGAAGGGCGCCTGATCGAGGTTCTTCGGGAAGCTGCCTTTGAGTTTGCCGTGCAGTGTCGGCGCGGCAATGAAGCTGACGCCGGTTTCGGCCAAGGCCAGCGTGTGCAGTGAGCGCGCCAGGCTCAAGGGCACGGGGCTGTCGGACAGCACCATGTCGAGTTCGCCCGCGCCGACGCGGCCGAGCAAGTCGGCGTAAGCGCCTTCCTGGCAGATCAGTTCCAGTTGATGGCGATGGCTGTCGATGACGGGTCGCAAGATCGACAGCGTTTGCAACTTGGCCACGCTGTCGGTGATGCCCACGCGCAAGGTGACCGATCGCGCGCGCGCGCCGCCTTGGAGCACGGTGCGCAATTCCTCGCCCAGGGCGAAGATGGCCTTGGCATAGTCCATCGCGGTTTCGCCCGCGTGGGTCAGCACCATGCGTCGGCCGACGCGATCGAACAGCGGCTGGCCGATGGCCGATTCCAGTTCCTGCAGCTGACCGCTCACGGTCTGTGGCGTGAGGAACAACGCGCGCGCGGCGGCGGAGACCGACCCGCGCCGCGCCACCTCGGCGAAGTAGCGCAGATGCTTGAAGTTAAGAGGGCGTTTGCCTTTCATCAGGTTTTTCCAGAGGTTGGTTTGCGGAAGTTTCTGCTTTTTTCTGAGGAAGGCCAACCCCAGACTCGGGCTCAGTGGCAACCCGACGGAGGAAAGCATCATGAATATCGACGTGCAGGGTAGGGGTTTCGTGCTGACCGAGGCCATTCACGCGGCGATCCGGCGAGAGACGGCGAGGCTCAGCGAACTGGAAGGCGCTCATCGCCTGCAAGTGCGCTTGTTCGACGTCAACGGCACCCGCGGCGGCATCGACAAGGGCTGTCTGGTCACGCTGCAGTTGAGTCGCGAACGACGCATGCTGGTCGCCACGGACATGGACTCGGATCTCTACCGCGCCATTCCCGCAGCCTTCGACAAGTTGCGCCGCGCCTTGGGCTCGAGCCAGCGTCGCTCGCGTTCGCTGCGACGTCGCGCGCACACGGGTGATGTCTACGCCTGATTGATCGGGAGCGGTGATGGACGCGTTGATCGAGTTTCTGAACCAGGATTTTCTCGGCAAGGCGGTCTGGCTGTGGTTGATGTTCATGGGCATCGTCGTGGCACTCCTGGCGTTCGATCTGGGGGTGCTGCACAAGGATGACTACGTCATCGAGGCGAAGGAGAGCCTGTGGCTGTCGGCCGGTTACATCGGCATGGGCCTCGTCTTCGGCGCCTGGGTGTGGTGGTACCTGGGCGATGAGTCCGGCATGCAGTACGTGACCGGCTTCCTGGTCGAGAAAACCCTGGCGATGGACAACGTGTTCGTCATCGCCATGCTGTTCGCGTTCTTCGCCGTGCCGCTCCAGTATCAGCACCGCGTGCTGTTCTGGGGCGTGCTCGGCGTCATCGTGTTGCGCGCCATCATGATCGGCCTGGGAACCGCGCTGGTCACGCAGTTCTCGTGGGTGCTGTATCTGTTCGGCGCCTTCCTGGTGCTGACCGGCATCAAGATGCTGGTGATGGCCAACCAGCAGTTCGACATCGCCAACAACGGCGTGCTGCGCTGGCTGCGCGCGCGCTTGCGCGTGACCGACGCGCCGCATGGCAATCGATTCTGGGTCAAGTTGCCGGCGCCCGAAGTGAAGGGTGGGCCACCGTCCACGCGCCCCGGCGCGCCCTTGGTGTGGTGGGCCACGCCGCTGCTGTTGGCGCTGGTGCTGATCGAGTTCGTGGATCTGATCTTCGCGGTCGACTCGGTGCCGGCGATCTTCGCCATCACGCAGGATCCGTTCATCGTTTACACCTCGAACATCTTCGCCATTCTCGGTTTGCGCGCGCTCTATTTCGCGCTGGCGGCGATGATCGAGCGTTTCAAGTACCTCAAGTACGCGCTGGCGGTGGTGTTGATCTTCATCGGCGGCAAGATCTTCGCGGTGAATATCATCGGTAAGATGCCGGCGTGGATTTCGTTGAGTGTGACGATTGGAGTGTTGGCGGCGGGCATTCTGTATTCGCTGTACCGCACGCGGGACTCCGTCGCTGGCAAAGCGTTGGGCGCGAACGTCGGCGGCGAAGCGAATGCGCGTGAGGCAGGGCCATGATTAGTGGCGGCTACGCGAGTGAAGTGCGAAGCCACTTTTTGAACACGATGTCCCGTGACGAGAGCAGCGCGTCATCGCGGGTCCTGGCCTCGCTTCATTGGCCGCAACCATCGCTGGGCTTCTTCGCCTGAATTGATATGCAGACCGAACAAATCATCACGCCCGAACCGCGCGCGTCGCACTGGCGCGCGCGTCTCGACGCCTTCGTCGAGTCCTCGCGATTTCAGCAAGTCATCATCGCCTTGGTCATCGTCAATTCGATCACGCTCGGCTTGGAAACGGTGCCCGAAGTCATGGCGGTGGCGGGTGGCTGGCTGCCCGTGGTCGATCGCGCGCTGCTCGCGGTCTTCGTTGGCGAGCTGAGCTTGAAGTTGTTGGCGCAGGGGCGACGCTTTCTGCGCAGCGGCTGGAATCTCTTCGATCTCGCGGTCATCGTCATCGCGCTGGTGCCCTCGGCGGGTCCGCTGGCGGTGTTTCGCGCGCTGCGCGTGCTGCGTATTCTGCGACTGGTGTCCTTGGTGCCGCGACTTCGCGCGGTGGTCGAGGCGCTGGCGCGCGCTCTGCCGGGCATGGGCGCCATCGCGTTGCTGCTGGTGATCTTCTTCTACGTGTTTGCGGTGGTGGCGACCAAGTTGTTCGGCGCGGAGTTTCCCCACTGGTTCGGCAGTCTCTGGACATCGATGTTCACGCTGTTCCAGATCATGACCCTCGAAGCCTGGGCCGAGATCGCGCGCACGGTCATGGAGCGTTACCCGGCGGCCTGGCTGTTCTTCATCGTCTTCATTCTGCTGGCTACGTTCACCGTGTTGAACCTGTTCATCGCGCTGATCGTCAAAGCCATGGAAGATCCCGCCGTCGGTTCGCGCGCGAGTGCCGCGACTCCCGCGTCGTCAGAAGAATTTGCCGCCCTTCGCGAGGAGATCGCCGCACTGCGTCGGGAGTTGGCTAGCGTCGGCTTGAACTCGCCGCGACCGAGCGGTGCCGCTTCGCAGTAGCGCGGTAGCGCAATTGCCGATCACCTCGTGGTGCGTCTCGTCAGTCCCTGGTGACTCCGACCCTTGCTGAATCGGGCCGGGAAGCGCCAGTGTCAGTGCCACCACATCTTGCTTCCTCACTGGACATTCGCGAAAGCCGACTGCTGACTACTTGGCACCGATCGCATCGGGTGGTTCAATCGAACGCACTTCGAGCAGCGCCTTCCCAGGCGCCTTGCGAAGTACGCGGGGCAGTGCGCACGAGGATCGCGGCGGGCCAAGGCCCACGCGTCGATTGCCGTACCAGCCTTCCGAAGCGAACCACGGTGAAGGAATCAACGATGACGAAGATCGACGCGATCGCCATCGCGAGCTGGAACAAGTCGAACTACCTTCTGGCCAAGGAAGCCTTCAATCGAAACGACATCGATACCTGCGTCAGCTTCTACTCGCCCGACCACCAGATCATGTCCAAGCCGAGCCCAAGAGGTCGGCAGTCCATCCGGGCCTTCTTCGAAGGCACGCGCCAGCAATGGCCCGACATTCAAATTGTCGTCGAGCACGCCGTCGCCGAAGGCGATTGGGTCATGGGCCGCAGCGTATCGACCGCGACGCATGCCCACGAACTGCTCGGCGTCAAACCCACGAACAAGAAGATCGAAACCACGTTCTGGGACCTTCATCGGTTTGATGACGAGGGCTTGATCGTCGAAACTTGGAATCTCATGGATAGCTTGGCGATCATGGGCCAGTTGGGGATGTTGCCGGGCAACAAGTAGCGCTCGTTGAGAGGCTCGGGATGACGCGTTCAAGTGGACTGCTGTCTTGAAGCGAGGCGATACTCAAACGTCGGCGCATCACCCTCTCGAACCTTTCATTGATCGCGGTCTGCCTATCCCACTCGCGGCCGCGATCGACTCGACCCCAAGGACCGACCTCATGGCACTCAAGGACATCCTTCCCAGCAAACTCGGCTTCGGCGCCGCGCCGCTCGGCAATATGTTCCGCGCGATTCCCGAAGACGAAGCGCTCGCGACCGTCGAGGCGGCGTGGAACGACGGCATTCGCTTCTTCGACAATGCACCGTTCTACGGCGCGGGGCTCGCCGAGATTCGCATGGGCGAGGCGCTGCAGGGCAAGCCGCGCGATGCCTATGTCATCGCGACCAAGGTTGGCCGCGTGGTCCTCGATGAAGTGGAACAGGGCCCGCGCGACAATGGCGAGAAGGGCGCGGTGTTCGCGCATGGTCGGCCGAACAAAGTCATCAACGACTATTCCGCCGACGCGACCCTGCGTTCGATCGAGGACAGCCTCAAGCGCCTCAAGACCGATCGCATCGACATCGTGTGGGTGCACGATGTCGCGCAGGATTTCTACGGCGACGAGTGGTTGGCGAAGTTCGAGGAAGCCCGCAAGGGCGCCTTCCGCGTACTCGATCGCCTGCGCGACGAAGGCGTGATCAAGGCCTGGGGCCTGGGCGTGAATCGCGTCGAAGCCGTGGAACTGCTGCTCGATCTCGACGGACCGCGCCCCGATGGTTCATTGCTTGCCGGGCGATACACCTTGCTCGATCATGGCCGCGCCCTGCAGCGACTCATGCCCAAAGTCGCCGAACGCGGTCTGGGCATTGTTGTCGGTGGACCTTACAGTTCCGGCGCGCTCGTGGGCGGCCCCAACTTCGAATACGCGCCGGCCACGCCGGCCATCCTCGACAAGGTCGCGCGCATCAAGACACTGGCCGACCGTCACGGCATCAGCATGAAAGCCGCCGGCCTGCAGTTCGCGCTCGCCAACCCCGCGGTCGCTGCGGTCATTCCCGGCGCGAGCCGCCCGCAGCGCATCGCCGAGGACACGGCGGCGCTCAATGAAGTTGTTCCCGCGCAGTTCTGGCGCGATTTGCGCGCGGCGGGATTGGTGGATCCGGCGGCGCCGCTGCCAACCGCCGGGTAATCGAACAAGTTTCGCTGACGCCGCGCATTGAGATTGCGATCGCAGTGTGTTTCGCGATGGAAAATGCGCTCAATGCCAATCGCTAGGAGGAACGAGGATGGGAACGTGGTCGCACGAGCCGTTCGGCAACGACGGGGCGAACGATTGGGCCTACGAACTTGAAGAAGTTGCCGATCTGTCGCTGGTGGAAGAGGCCATCGACGAGGCGCTGCGCAATGGCGTCGAGTATCTCGATGCCGGCGACGCCGAAATCGCCATAGCTGCGATCGAGGTGATTGCGCATCTACTCGGCAAAGGGACGCAACACGATACCTATACCGAGAAGATGGAACAGTGGGTGCGAAGGGTCAAGTTGAAGCCCAGCCCGGCGCTGCTCGGCAAGGCACGGCAAGCGCTTCAACGGGTGGTCTCCGAGAATTCGGAACTTCTGGAGTTGTGGCAAGACAGTGAAGATATCGACGCTTGGCTTGCTTCCATCGAGCGCCTGCGAAAGGCGATCGAAGGGTAGAAGCATCCCAAGCGGAACCGTCCTTGCTCACGATGTTCCGGAAGATGGGCTGAAATCGGGCGACTCAATTCTATTGAAGACACTGAGGTGAGACATTGCTTTTGCATGGTATTGATCGTGAGTTGTCGATCCCGCTCGCCGAAGCCTGCGCGAAATCCGAATTAATCTCGCAGACCGTGCAATCGGTGCATGCGCTCTATGGCAGAAGAGGATTCAAGCCGCCTTGGATCTGTTACCTCGCCGAGCACGAAGGCGAAATCGTTGGCACGTGCGGCTTCACCGGCCCACCGGCCGACGGCGAGGCGGAGATTGCGTATTTCACCTTTCCGGGCCACGAAGGGAAGGGCGTGGCGACGGCGATGGCGCGCGAGTTGATTCGACTTGCTGGCCCGCATCAGGGCCAACAGGTGCTCATCGCCCACACCTTGCCTCAGCATGGCGCATCGACGACCATCCTCGCGAAGCTTGGTTTCGAATGCATCGGCTCGGTCGAACATCCGGAAGATGGCGTAGTGTGGAAGTGGCGCGAAACGAGGCTTGCGTCATCGTGAACAGGAAGTCCTGAGAATGAAGCGTGCGCTCAATCCCTGGCGAGTGGCCGTCCTGGCGGCCATTCTCAGTGTGCTGTCTGGCGCCGCGATAGTCCTCAGCCTGCCGGTCTCGAAGACCAAACCAGTGGCTTCCAAACCGGTGCCCCAACAAGACGCGGAGAACAGCGAAGAGTGGGTGCTGGAATACCCGCCCACAATGCCTGACATGGAGCGGTGTCGGCGGATCTCCTTGTCCGAAGCGCGGAGCCTTCTGGCCGAGAAGAAGGTCATCGGCATCTATCAACCGCATGAGGGCGAAGTGGGGATGGCCCTTTCGAACACCAAGAGTGTTTGCTTCACGCAGCCCTACCTCGATTGGGTGGTACATCAGATCGCGCGGAGTGGACAGGTCGGCAAGGTGGAGATCACGATGGAGTAGTGGTCGCTGATTCACCGCTTCTCGTTCGTTCGTTTGTGCTTGCCGAGAAGGTGGTCTGTATCTCCAAATCGGACTGATCGTGCGCCTAGCGCTGCATCTCCTCGATACGGATGAGTAGAAACCGTCGCTCCGGCTCCTGTTGCGCGAGTTCCAAGGCGCGTCGATACGAAGCCAGTGCCTCATCGTTTCGTGCCAATCGGCGGCAGAGTTCCGCTCGCGCCGAATGCGCGGGGAGATACGCCGTGAGTACTTCTTCTTCGAGGATCGCGTCGATGAGCGCGAGTCCTTCGGCAGCGCCATCGCGTTCGGCGATCGCGATGGCGCGCGCGAGTCGAGCGACGGGCGAAGGATCGAGGCGTATCAGCACATCGTAAAGCGCCACGATCTGCGCCCAATCCGTGCTGGCTTGATCGGGGCTCTCGGCATGCACCGCCGCGATGGCGGCTTGTAGCGCGTAGGGTCCGGCGGAGCCGCGTTTGAGCGCGCGTTCGACGAGGGCCGTGCCTTCGGCGATGCGTTCTTGATTCCAAAGCGCGCGGTCTTGGTCCGCGAGCAGCACGAGATCGCCCGATGTCGTGGTGCGAGCATCACGACGCGCATCCTGGAGCAACAGCAATGCGAGCAAGCCTTCAGTCTCGGCGTCGGGCATCAGTTCGACGATGAGGCGCGCGAGGCGGATGGCTTCGTCGCAGAGATTCGCGCGTACGCGCTCCTGGCCTTGCGAGGCGCTGTAGCCTTCGTTGAAGACGAGGTAGATCACGCGCAGCACGGCGTCGCGGCGGGCGGGAAGTTCGGCGGGCCCGGGCACTTCGTAGGGAATGCGCTCGTCGCGAATGCGTTGCTTGGCGCGCACGATGCGCTGCGCGATGGTGGGAGGTCGGGTGAGGTAGGCGCGCGCGATCTCTTCGGTAGTGAGGCCGCAGACTTCGCGCAGGGTCAGCGCGATTCGTGCGTCGGCGGGCAATTCGGGGCGGCAGCAGGTGAAGACCAGGCGCAGGCGATCGTCGGTGATGTCATCGATGGGTTCGTAGTGGGGCGGTGGCCAGTGGGGCGCGACGGGTTCCGTCATCGCGTCCACGGCGGCCGCGTGCAACTTGCGGCGACGAAGTGCATCGATGCCGCGGAAGCGACCTGCGGCGACGAGCCACGCGCGCGGATTGTCGGGAATGCCTTCGCGCGGCCATTGATCGAGTGCGGCGGTGAAGGCTTCGTGCAGGGCTTCCTCGGCGATATCGAAACCGCCGAGGAGTCGAATCAGCGTGGCGAGTACGCGGCGGGATTCGAGGCGGTAGACCGCCTCGATCCGCTCCCGCGCGTCGTTAGGGTTCACTACGCTGGGCTTCGCGTCGCTACTGATGGCAGCCATCCGCGATCGGGCGAATCTCGATGCCCCAACCCAGGTCTTCGCCCATGTTCGCCGCCGGGTGCAGTGAGGCGATGCGGATGGCGTCGTTGAGGTCGCGCGCTTCGATGACCATGAAACTGCCGGCGACATCGCGCGTCTCGACGAAGGGGCCATCGACGACGGTTGGCTTGCCGTTTTGTGGGCGAACCGTGGTGACGTCCCATTCGAGGGATTCGACCGAGAGCACGGCGCCGGTGCGGCGCAAAGCCTCGTCGTGAACTTTGCACTTCTCGACGATCTTCGCGAATTCGTCCTTCGACAGCTTCGAGACCTTTTCCTGATTGCCGTACAGCAGACACAAGTACTTCATGATCGCGCTCCTGATGGGGAATTCACCGCGCCTTGGGCACGGATCATAGGAGAGTCGAACGGATAAGCGGGATTTCGACAGGCACTCGGGGATCTTTTTCGCCCCATGTCACGACGCGTCGACGCACAGTGTGGTTTTCGAAGCGCGCGAGAGCAGGGCGGGGCGGCCCTACCAGGACCAGCCCCGCCGGAACAGCCGACCTTAGGCCGCGATGCCTCGCAACAACAGCTCGTCGAGCTGGCTGCACTGCTCGGGCATGCAACTCTCCATGCCTTCGAACGAGGCATCGAGCGCTTCCTTCGAGGGATAGCGTTCGTGCATCACGAGCAAGGTCTTGCCGTCTTTCTCTTCGAATGTCACCGTGGTCACCGCGCCGTCGGGGTCTTCCTCATTGGTCCACACGAGTCGCGCATTGGGGACCACTTCGATGTACTTGCCGTGGAAAGTCATCGATTCCTCGGGCGTGTGGCCGAAGGTCAGGCGATAGCCGCCGCCGACGCGCACGTCCATTTCGCAGGCGAGGATGGGCACGCCCATCGACCTGGGCGCCCACCATTGCTTGAACAACTCGGCCGTGGTCCAGGCCTTGTAAACCACTCGCGCGGGCGCGTCGAAGGTGCGGGTGACGACCATCTCGCGGTCGGACGCGCGTTCCACGGTCGTGGTGTAGGGCTCATTTCTTCTTTTTGCGTCCACCGAGTTTCTCCTGGCGTTTGAGGGTATCGACGATCACATCCAGCGCGGCGAAGCGCGCGTCCCACAGCTGGCGGTATCGTTCGATCCACGCCGCTTCTTCATCCAATCGGCGCAGTCCCAGCTTGCAGGTGCGCACGCGGCCTACTTTCTCCGTGATGACGAAACCCGCGTCCTCGAGCACGCCGACGTGCTTCTTCATGCCCGTGAGGGTCATGTGGAATTTGTCGGCGAGGTCGGTGATCGAGGCGTCGGCGCGCGCGAGTTGTTCCAGCACGCCACGTCGCGTGGTGTCGGAAAGCGCGCCAAACGCGGCATCGAAACGGGTTTGCGGAGACTGAACCATATGGTTCAGTATTAACAGGGTCGCTGGCGAAGCGCAAGCAGCGGCGCCGAATGCGCGTCAGCGATGCAACACGGGAACTGAGCTGCCGCGAATCCTCGGCATTCAATGAACGCGCGCGCGTCCTGGTCTCGGACGCGCATTGTCGCGCGCGGGCTTTCGCTGTTTCAGATGTACGCGATCACTTCAACGTGATGGACGCGCCACAAGCCACCACGCCCCGTCGGCACAGGTAAGTGCCAAGAGCATTGGGCGCGAAGTTGCGCACTTCCGGCATCGGCTCCACCGCGGTGCAGTACATCGACCAAGGCTTGATGAGTTCGGCGAGCTGCGCATCGCTGAAGGTGTCGAGCAAGGCCACTTCGGGCAGCGTCGTGGCCTTGGGGTCGCTCGGTTCATAGCCCGGGGTGAACCACGTTTGGCATGTCTCGCCCGCCGCGTGCGAAATGTTCTGGCCCTTGGCGAGCAGGTAATGCACCAAGGCCGGTTCTTGCAGCGCCAGACCTCGCAATCGATAAATCAAATCGGAGCGAGGGCCATTGCTGACCTCGAGTTCGATCGGCGTCACGCCGTCGAGCTGTCGATTGAGGCGCGCGATCGCCGCGTCGTCGAGCGGCGCGATGCCATGGCGCCCCGCGGCGAAGCGGCGCAGAGGCCACAAGCGCACGGCGGGATTGAGCGAGGGCATATCTTCGGACAACGACGCCAGACGCGCGTTGAATCCCGGCTCATGCGGATCACAGCCATTGTCGAGCAATACCTGCAGCGTGCCTTCGGGCGCATCGAGCACCGCGCGCGCGAGCAGGCTATCGCCGAAGTGGGGCGCGCAGACCTTGATGCCTTGCTGGATCAGGAACTCGAGCCACGCCTGGGTCGACTCATCCCAAGTCACGGGGACCAGTTCGCCGTTGTTATCGCGCAGTTCGAAAGGCAATCGCCATGCCGGCGTATCGCGCCCCGGACAATCGAGCGACAAACCTTCCGCGAGCAGCAACCGAGCCAATTCGACCTGGTGATGCTGGTGCACGGCGACGATGACCTGGCAGTACGCATCATCGTGATCCTCGCGCGCCAGCAGTTCGGGCAAGACCAGACGCAGCAGATCAGGGCGAGGCGTGTTGATGGCGCAGTCGGCGAGGATGGCGCCGAGCGGCGAGCGCTTCGCGCCTGGCAGCGTGAGCAGTCGGCGCGTGTTGATCTCATCGCCCGCGCAGATCGCGCGCCGCAGCGGGTTGTCTTCCAGGGGCATGCCGACGTCGCCCGTCGCGAAGCGGCGTTCGGCATCGGCAGCGGCTTGCGCCGCGCGGTCGGCGTCGAGTTGCGCCTGCAATTCGCTGCAACGGGGCAGCGACAGACGCGCGAAGTGTTCGCGCCAATGCGCGGCATCGCCGCGCGTGTTCAGCGCCGGCCAGCGATGCGAGTAGCCGCGATAGCCGAGCCGATACTTGAGCCCCATGCTCGCGACAATCACCGGCCGCACGCTCGTGCCCACTTGCGCCGCGCGCTGCGTGAGCCACGCATCGGCATCGAGGCTTTCGAGTCGACAGGGACGCGGATCGCTCGGCAACTGCGAAACACCGGCAAACCAAAAATCCGCTTGGACGCGATACTTGCCGGCGGGCAAGACGGCATCGGCGGCGGGCCACACCGTCGCGGGCGAATCGTCGCGCTGCCAGCCGGGCAAATCGGTCAACGGCCGATCGTCGACGGTGAGGATCGCCTCATCCGGAATCCGCACCAGTGGATTGGCGAGGTTGGTCTCGACGGGCTCGACGTTCAACGATTGCAGCGCCTCGAGCACATGCGTGCGATCGGACTGCAGCGTCACGTCGCGCGGCACGCGCACCGACACGCTCACGCGCACGCCGGCGAGTTCGCCGTCGAGCATCAGTGACTGTTCCGTCACCTCGCCGGGCTCGAGCGTCGACATCAGGTAGTCGTAGCGCGCTGCCATCACGCGCGGTTCGATCACCAGCATCCACAGCATGCGCCCAATCACGCCGGCCGCGAGCAGCATCACCGCCAGTCCCGCCAAGCGCAGGGTCAGCCAGAACGGCGTCGTGCTCTTCGTCAGCAGAAAGAACGGCAGCCCCGCGGCGACAAGCCCGACCGCGGCCAAGGTCAAGAAGAACGCGCCGATTGACGGACCGCTGGCATGCGCGAGCCCGTAGCCGACCAACAGCACGGCGCCGACCAAGGCGAACAGCACGCCGATGAGGTAGGGAATCAAGGCCCAGCGGGCCAAGCGCAGCAGACGGTCGAGCTTCTCAATCGCAGTCATGACTCGATTCTAGAAAACCCATCGCCGTGCAGAATACGACTTTGGCCGCGATTCGCATTGTGTGACGGTTTTTTCGTGGGGCCTTGTCGATTCTCGACCCGCTGGCTCGTCGGTACTCGGGAAGTCCCACGAATGTCAGCCGAAGGAGAACGACATGCGCGTCATGGTTTTCGCCAAAGCCACGCCCCAGACGGAAGGCGCTCTGCCACCCACGCCCGAAGCCTTCGCGGCCATGGATCGCTTCACGGAGGAATTGGTCCAGGCCGGCATCCTGGTCGCGGGCGCGGGGCTGATGCCGAGCACGCATGCCAAGCGTATCCTCGTCGATGGCGCCCGGCGCACCGTGATCGATGGTCCTTTCACCGAGACCAAGGAACTGATCGCCGGCTTCGCGATCTGGCAGGTCAAGGACATGGCCGAGGCGCTGAGTTGGGCCCAGCGTTGTCCCAATCCCATGTCGGGGCCGAGTCAGTTGGAGATCTGGCCTTTCATGGAAGCGGAAGACTTGGCGGGACTCGTCACGCCCGAAGAACTCGCCACGCCGCGCGAAGGCGAGCGCGGTCGGCTCGGTGTCGCGTAGACGCGCGAACTCTCACTTCGACGATGCTTCGACGACAGAGCGCGCGACTCATCGCGCCAGAACGCCGCGTTCGCTGCGCCGCGTCATGACGACGCGGCCCGCGACCCCGCCCCGCGCATGACTAGCGTCAAGTTGGCGGCTTCTCCCAGCGGCAACTGGCCCGTGGATCGGTTTATGCTGAAACACGACGGTCACATGCCCAGGGAGGCCTTTCATGGCGAAGCGTCCAGCCAGTGCCAGCGCGAAGTTGCAGTCCGCGAAGCCCCGTCGTCGCAAGGCGACCGCGCGCGCGGTGTCGGCGGGCGACACCGCCGCCACGCTCAGCGATGCCGGCTTCGAAGCCGAAGTGACCGACCGCAAGCTCGCCCGCGCGCGCACGATTCAAGCGCAGACCTTGAGCGACATCCTCGCCAGCTACGCGATTGGCGATCCGGCCGCGCCGCCGATCGCGGAAATCGCCGCGCTGATGGATGGCGTGTCGCCGGACGATCGCAAGGCGCTCAAGCGCATGCTCACGACCGCGGGCGGCAAGGCCACGCCCCTGACCGACCGCGACAAGGAACTGGCCGCGGGCTGGCGCGAAGGCGGTTATCCCTATCGCAATTTGCTCTCGCGCAAAACGTATGAGCGTCAGAAGTATCGCCTCCAAGTCGAACTGCTGAAGCTCCAAGCGTGGGTCAAGGAAACCGGCGCGCGCGTGGTCGTCTTGTTCGAGGGTCGCGACGCCGCGGGCAAGGGCGGCGCGATCAAGCGCTTCATGGAACATCTCAATCCACGCGGCGCGCGCGTCGTGGCCTTGGAAAAACCGAGCGAGGCCGAACGCGGTCAGTGGTACTTCCAGCGCTACGTGCAGCACCTGCCCACGCGCGGCGAGATCGTGATGTTCGACCGCAGTTGGTACAACCGCTCGGGCGTCGAACGCGTGATGGGTTTTTGCAGCAATGCCGAGTACGAGGAATTCATGCGTCAGGCGCCGGAGTTCGAGCGGCATCTCGTGCGCTCGGGCGTGTATCTGTTCAAGTTCTGGTTCTCGGTCAGTCGCGAGGAACAGCGTCGGCGTTTCAAGGAACGCAAGCTCCATCCGCTCAAGCGCTGGAAACTCAGCCCCGTCGATCTGGCCTCGCTCGACAAGTGGGATGACTACACGCGCGCCAAGGAAGCGATGTTCCTGCATTGCGATACCTCGGACGCGCCCTGGACCGTGATCAAGAGCGACTGCAAGAAACGCGCGCGTTTGAACGCCATGCGCTACGTGCTGCATCGCCTGCCATACGGCAAGAAGGACCTCGACGCGATTGGCGCCGTCGATCCCTTGATCGTGGGACGGCCGTCCCTGGTGCCCAATGGCGGGGACGACACGATCGCGGCGACGGTGATGCCGGGCTGAGGTTTGGAAACGCGAACGACGCGCGTCACGTTGATCTGACGCGCGCGTTCCAAATGGCGTGAGACCTTAGCGCGAAATCAGCTCGCCGCCGCGCGCCGCGCATCCGCCGCCGCGAAGTGCGCCAGCTGATCGGCGTGCGCCTTCTTGAACGCGGGGCGCTCGATGACGCGCGCGACATAGGCTTCGGTCGCGGGACGATCGCCGAAGGCGCGCACTTTGCCGATGCGCAGCACGTCCGCCATCAACAGATCCGCCACGGTGAACCGATCGGCGGCCAGCCACTCGCGTTGCGCGAGCACGTGCTCAAGCTGCCCCAGCCGCATGCCGGCCCAATCGGCCAAGGGATTGGGCGCGTGACCGGAGATTTCCAAAAACCACCACGGCACCGAAACCATTTCGATGGAATTGAGCGCGGCGATGGTCCATTGCAGGGTCTGCGCCTGGCCGATGGGATCGCGCGGCATCAGGGCTTCACTCTTGGCGGCCAGATGCAGCAGGCCCGCGCCGCTTTCGAACAGTTCGACGTCGCCGTCTTTCAAATAGGGCACTTGGCCGAAGGGCTGGTGCGCGAGGTGATTGGTCTGGCGACCGTCGAAGGGCACGGTATGGACCGTGTAGGGCAGGCCCGCTTCTTCGCAGGCCCAGCGCAAGCGCAGATCGCGCACGAAGCCGCGCGGTCCTTGCGGCACCCAGTCATACGTCCAAATCGAAATGTCGCTCATGTCGCTCCCGGCGCGAGGCTTCGCGAGGGCCGCGAAGCGTCGCGCCAGTATACGACTCACGCCATCGGGCGCGTGCCGGCCATCTGGTCGTACTTCGCGAAATAGCGGCGGGCGAGGGCGACGAGTTGGTTCTCGGTGGGGTGATCGACCACTTCATAGCCGACGATGCTCGGCGCGGTTTGCGCGCGATGCTTTTCGACGTAGTGCTTGAAGTCCGACAGGCTGGTGTGTCCGCCGACCACCAGCACTTCGCCGATGTCCTTGAGCGCATCGCAGACCTGGCCGAAGAACTCGTGCTGGGTGCGCACGTCGCTGTGGTGCTTGCGCGAGAACTTATGGTGCTGATGCACTTTCTGCTTGACCACGTGGTCGTTGTCGAATTGCAGGACTTCGGCGAAGTCGTGATTGATCAAGGTGACGGCGTGAAACAGACTCATGGCGGGCTTCCCTAGTCGTGAGAGGGGATGGGTGGCATGGCGCGGGGCGCGACCGCTTGCGGTGGTGATCGAGGACACCTTCGCGAACGGCGTCTTCCTCGCCTCCAGCCACCCTCCTGAAACCAGTCTAGGCATTGCCGGCCGCGTCCGACATGACGCTGGTCAATCGATCGAACGATTGCCTGGCCCCGCGGGCCGATCGCCCGCCGCGCACGCTAGACTCATAGTCACTGGAGGGCGACCATGGCCAACGAAACCGCGACGAACGAAGGGCAGCCGCCGCGCACGCGGCGAGCGATCAAGACCATGCACCACGCGCCGGAGATGCACCGCAGCGATCGCATCGGCTGGCTGCGCGCGGGCGTGATGGGCGCGAACGATGGCATCGTGTCGACCGCGAGCTTGGTGCTTGGCGTGGCGGCCGCGGGCGCCGAGCACCAGACCATTCTATTGACCAGCATCTCGGGCCTGATCGCCGGCGCCATGTCGATGGCGGCGGGCGAGTTCGTGTCGGTGCAATCGCAGCGCGACACCGAAGACGCGGATCTGGCCAAGGAACGCGCCGAACTCAAGCACGATCCCGCGGGTGAACTGCACGAACTCACGCAGATTTATGTGGCGCGTGGACTCGACCAGGCGCTGGCGGAGCAAGTCGCGGTGAAACTGACCGCGCACGATGCCTTGGGCGCGCACGCGCGCGACGAACTGGGGCTGTCCGAGACGACCAGCGCGCGTCCCCTTCAGGCCGCCTGGACGTCGGCCGCGAGTTTCTCGATCGGCGCGATCTTGCCCATCATCGTGGTCGCGCTGATCCCCGTGACACTGGTGATCGCGTCGGTCTCGATCTCGACTCTGGTCTTTCTGGGCGGACTCGGTGCCTTGTCGGCGAAGCTCGGCGGTGCGCCGCCATGGCGTGGGACGTGGCGTGTCGCATTCTGGGGCGCGGTGGCGATGGCCGTGACCGCCGGCGCGGGCGCCGTGTTCGGCGCCGTGGCGTAGCGCCCGTTCGCGGCGCGCGTCGCGCGCCTAGCCTCGCGAATTTTTCAAGCCTGGTCGCGATTTCGTCGCTTGCGAGGTCGTGCCTCGCGTCGTAGGCTGCCGAGCCATGAAAAACATTCTCCGTTGCTCAACCGCCATCCTCGCTCTCGGGGCCTCCTTCACGTTCACCGCCGCGCTCGCGCTGGACGCCAAGCCCGTCACGCCGATGACGCCCGACGTCATGGACAGTTACGAGCAGGTGCTGCCTTCGGCCGATTTCATTCGACGCGAGGCCATGGTGCCGATGCGCGATGGCGTCAAGCTCTACACCATCATCGTGATGAAGAAGGGCGTGACCAACGGGCCGATCTTGCTCTCGCGCACGCCGTATGACGCGCACCACGCCGCGCATCGCGTCGAAAGCCAGCGCATCGTCGACGTTCTCGACGTGATGGACGCGGAGTTCGCCGAGGACGGCTATGTGCGCGTGTATCAGGACATTCGTGGCCTGCATCGCTCCGAAGGCGAGTACGTGATGAATCGCCCCATCGTCGGGCCGCTCAACAGCACGGGCATTGATGAATCGACCGATGCCTACGACACGGTCGAGTGGTTGACGAAGAACATTCCCGAGGGCAATGGCAAGGTCGGCATCATCGGTTCGTCGTATCTGGGCTTCACCAGCTTGATGGCGATCATCAAGCCGCATCCGGCGCTCAAGGCCGCCGTGGCGGAAAGCCCCATGGTCGATGGCTGGATCGGCGACGATTGGTTTCATAACGGCGCGTTCCGCGTGTCCTCGCTCGACTACGCGGTGGGCCAGGGCACCAACAAGGCCAATGGCGGCGGCGAGTTCGCGCTCGGCGGTGGCGATCACTACACGCGTTATCTGGAAGCGGGTTCGATCGGCGATTTCGCCAAGATGCTTCGTATCGAACACTATCCGGGCGTGCGCAAATTCTTCGAGAACCCGGCGTACACGGATTTCTGGTCGCTGCAGGCCGTCGACAAATGGCTCGCCGCCGAACCGCTGACCGTGCCGACCATGATCGAACTCGGTCAATGGGATCAAGAAGACAGTTACGGTGGCCCCGCCGCCTATCGCGCGCTCGAGCCCAAGGACAAGAACAACGACATGGTGTCCCTGGTGATCGGGCCGTGGCGTCATTCGGGCGCCAATCACTACGGATACGATCTTGGCGCCTTGACCTTCACCGGCGACACCGCGCGCGAGTGGCGCGTGAAATACGTCAAGCCGTTCTTCGATCATTGGCTCAAGGGCGGCCCCGATCCCAAGACGCCGCCAGTGCTGACCTACACCACGGGCGTCAATCAGTGGCAGGTGTCGCCGCGTTGGCCGATGGGTTCGCCCAAGGCCGCGTATCTGGCCGATGGCGGCAAGATCACGTTCGAGCGTCCGGCGAAGGCGGGGCACTACGAGTATCTAAGCGATCCCGCGCATCCCGTGCCTTTCATTCCGCGCCCGATCGACATGGCCGATCCGATGCAGTGGAAGCCGTGGTTGGTGCATGACCAGCGTTTCGTGTCCGGTCGACCGGACGTGGCCTCGTGGACCTCGGCGCCGCTCGACAAGCCCGTGCACATCATGGGCGCGCCCACCGTCGAACTCTTCGCCGCGACCACGGGCACGGACAGCGATTGGGTGGTCAAGCTCATCGACGTCTATCCCAACGACGTGCCCGAGCCTGATTTCCAGGGCGCCAAGCCCGGCATGGCCGGTTTCGAATTGCCGATCGGCATTGAGATCTTCCGCGGCCGTTACGTGAAGAGTTTCGCCAAACCCGCGCCGCTCAAGCCCGGCAAGATCGAGCACTACCGCTGGGAACTGCCCAACGTCGATCACGTCTTCCTGCCCGGCCATCGCATCATGGTCCAAGTGCAATCGACCCTTTTCCCGCTTTACGACCGCAACCCGCAGACCTATGTCGACAACATCATGTTCGCCAAACCCGAGGATTATCAAAAGGCGACGCAGAGTGTGTGGTTTGGCGGGGAGAGTGCGAGCGCGGTGGTGTTGCCGGTGGTGCAGTGAGCACTCGCGCATTCCGCTGACTAGCGTTTAGTAGGGCATCGATTCAAGAGCCGTTCGCGTGCCGAACGGCTCTTCTCCGTGATGAAGTGATGCCGGGCTTGTGGTGCTCGGCATCATGCGTGATCCCTACCGCATTGCCTCGAACCCCAGCAACGACCCCGCGACTGTCGCGACCACCACGGTTTCTCCCGCCAACGCTGGCGACCCCGCGATGCCCCATTGATGGCCCCCGGGGTCGGGTAGGGGATGGCGCGCGATGAACTTGCCGCTTTCGCGATCGAGCACGGTGAAGCTGGCTTGGTGGTGGATGAAGTAGGGCGTGCCGCCGGCGGCGCCGACGTAGAGGTGGTGGTCGGTGACGACGGGCGTGCCCCAGGTCCAGCCGAAGACGTCGGTGCGCCACAGCACGTGGCCGTCGGTGGAATCGATGGCGCTGACGCGGCGAAGGTCGGAGGAGCCGATGTAGATCACGCGGTCGCGCACGACGGGCGTGGATTCGACCCAGGAGCCCCAGAAGAACAAGCGCCATTTCGTTTCGCCGGTGGTCGCGTCGATCGACAGCAAGCCGGCGCCGCGATTGCCGACGAGCACGCGACCTTCGTGCAGCACGGGCGCGGCGTCGACGGCGGCGCCGGTGTCGTTGCGCCATTGTTCGCGGCCGTCGGCGCGGGCAAGGGCGTAGATATGATGATCGAGACTACCGACGTAAACGCGCGCGTCATCGACCGCGACGGCGTTACGAATGGCGCCGCGCGTATCGAAGCGCCAGCGTCGTTGCCCGGTGTCGAGCGCGACGGCGTGCAGACCACCATCACCAGCGCCGATGTAGACCGTGTCGCCCGCGACCACGGGCTGCGCGCCTTGCCAATCCCACTCGAAGACTTGCGGATGCGGCAGCACGCGCGCGATGTCGCCATCGCCCAGCGCGTAGCGCCAGCGTTCCTTACCGTCTTCGCGTTGCAGGCGATAGAGAAAGCCGTTGTCGGCGGCGACGTAGACCGCGTCGTCGGTCACCGCGACGCTGCCGAAGATGGGCGCGCCGACGCTGAAGGTCCAGCGAATCTTGCCGTCGCGCGTGTCGACCGCGTTGACCACGCCGCCGGTGGTGCCGATGTAGGCGATGCCATCGACGACGATGGGCGAGGCATAGATCTGTCCGCTGAGGCGCGCCTCCCATCGCGGCTTCAGATCAGGGACGCGCGGCGGCGAGGCTTCGGTCGGCAGTCGCTTCGCGCGCGTGAGCGTCGCGGTGCTGTTGGGACCGGGGTAGGTGCCGCGCAACGTGTCGCCTTCGAGTTGTAGCGACAGGAACAGTCCTTCGTAAGTGATGCGCGTATCTTCGCAGCGAAGTTCGCTGCCGGGATCGGCGTCGAAGTAGTTCATGATCGGCTGCGTCAGGCGCAAGGACCATTGGCCCTGATCGCCGCGCTGGATGCGCAGACCCACTTCGATGCGCTCGCGTGGCGAGCCGGTGGTGCCGAGCCAAAGGCCTTCGACCTTCGTGCAGTCGTTCGGCGGCGAGTCCTCCGCGAACGTGGGGCCGATGGCCAGGATCGTCGCGGCCAAGAAGACGCCGCGTTGAAGGCACCGTCGCGAAATCCTCGAATGGAGCAGGCGCATTGCCATCCTCCTGGGCCAAAGACCCGTGATTGGACCGCATCAACGAAACGTCCGACTTCAGGCTAGTCCCGCGCCGTGCGCGTCCCCCGTGCTGGAAGCCATACATCGGTTGCCGAAATCGCGCATACTCGCGCGCCATGTGGTTCTTGAATCGCCGTCGCCCTTCGATCGCCCGTGGCGCCTCGACCAAGGCACGCGCATGAGTGCGCGTCGTCGCTCGAAGACGTCACCCGATTCATCGTCGACGAAGGCACCCACGCGTGCGCCGGATCTTCAGCCCGCGCTGTTGCGAAGACTCTTGCGCGCGAAAGACCGCAAGGACGCCGCCTCGCACGAGCACTGGCCGGTGCGGCGCCTGGCGCGCGTGAGTCGCGTGTCGGAGGCGCATTTCGCGCGCTCGTTCCGCGATGCCTTCGGCGTGCCGCCGCATCGTTATCTACTGACGCGACGCATCGAGCGTGCCTCGAGCTTGTTGCGCGACTCCGACCTGCCGATCACCGAGATTGCGTTTCAGACGGGTTGGGGCAGCCTCGGCACCTTCGGTCGTCAGTTCCGCGACATCACGGGCGAAAGTCCGGGCGAGGTGCGCGCTCGCGCGCGGGCGCAGTCGGCCCTGGCCTTGGCGGGCGTACCCGCATGCATCGTCAGCGCGATCGAGCGGCCGAAATTGCAGTCCTCAGTTTTGGAGAAGCGGCGCCGGATCGCGCCCGCTACAAAGAGCCCACGCAAACGGAAGGAGGTTGTATGACTCAGGGTGTGCAAGTGGTGGGCTTGTATGTGCGCGATCAGGACGAGGCGCTGGCGTTCTACGAAAAGCTCGGCTTTCGCGTGCACGCGGACGTGCGCAATGGCGACTATCGCTGGTTGACCGTGCAGCATCCGGAACAGCCGTCGTTTCAGCTCGGCTTGTTCCTGCCCGGTCCGCCGGTGCTCGACGAGGCGACGGGCCAAGCCCTGCGCGCGCTCGTGGCCAAGGGCGCGATGCCGCCGCTGGTGTTGTCGGTCAATGACTGCCGCGCCATGTGCGAGCAGATTCGCGCCAAGGGCGTGGAGATCACGCAGGAACCGGTGGATCGTTACGGCACGGTCGACGCGGGTTTTCGCGATCCGTCGGGCAATGGCTGGAAGATGATTCAAGCGAGGCGAGCATGAACATGACACTTCGCGTTTTTCATCGGTGGACGTCGATCGTGTTCACGGTCGCGGTGGTGATCAATCTCGTGGCCTTGGCCGCGCATGCGCAGAGCACCTGGGTGGGCATGCTCGCCCTGTTCCCGCTGATCGCGCTGATGCTCACGGGCTTGTATCTGTTCTTCGCGCCGTACTTCAAGCGACGCACGACGTCGGTGGTCTAGTCGGCGGTCATCAAGAAGATGCCGCGCATTCGAGCGCGGCGTCTTCGATCTTTGATCTCACTCGCGCAGGAAATCGAGCAAATCCTGATTGAGTCGATCTTTGTGCGTGTCGGTCAGGCCGTGCGGCGCGCCGGGGTACACGATCAGCCGCGCGCCCTTGACGCGCTTGACGACTTCGCGCGCGCTAGCATCGATCGGCACGATCTGATCGTCATCGCCGTGGATCACGAGCGTCGGGATGTTGAACTTGGCCAGGTCGGGACGAAAATCGGTGGCCGAGAAGGCCGCGATCGAGTCGTAGGTATTCTTGTGACCGGCCTGCATGCCCTGCGCCCAGAAACTCTGGATCAGGCCCGCGCTCGGCGTGGCGCCCGGGCGATTGAAACCGAAGAACGGCCCCGACGCGATGTCGAGATACAGCTGCGAGCGATTGGCCAGCGACGCCTTGCGCAATCCATCGAAGACTTCAAGCGGCGTGCCGATCGGATAATCCTCGGTCTTGAGCATCAAGGGCGTCACCGCGGCCACGAGCACGGCCTTCTTGACGCGCGAGGTGCCATGTCGACCGATGTAACGCGCCACTTCACCACCGCCGGTGGAAAAGCCCACGAGCGTCACGCCCTTCAGATCGAGCGCTTCGATCACTTGCGCCAGATCGTCGGCGTAGTGGTCCATGTCATTGCCAAACCACGGCTGGCTCGATCGACCGTGACCGCGACGATCATGCGCCACCACGCGAAAACCGTGATCGGCCAGGAAGATCATCTGCGATTCCCAGCTGTCCGAATTCAACGGCCAGCCATGACTGAACACCACCACGGGACCGTTTCGCGGACCCCAGTCCTTGTAGTAGATCTGCACGCCATCGCGCGTGGTCACGGTGCTCGCGGTCTTCACCGGCGTGGCGGCGAAGGCGGCGGTGCCGAGCGTGAGCGCGGCGAAGGTCGCGGTGAGTTTCTTCATCCAGGTATTCATGAGCTTTCTCCTTGAGGTGATGACGAGGTTCAGACGACAACCAGACGCACGTCGACATTGCCGCGCGTGGCGTTGGAATACGGACACACCTGATGCGCTTGCTCAACCAGCGCTTGCACTTGTTCGCGCGGCAGACCGGGCACGCGGATTTCGAGCTGCACGTCGAGGGCGAAGCCCGTGGCGATGGGGCCGATGCCGACGCTGCCGCTGATCGAGGTCTCGGCGGGCAAAGTGATCTTTTGCTTGCCGGCCACGTACTTCAGCGCGCTCAGAAAACACGCCGAGTAACCGGCGGCGAACAACTGCTCGGGATTGGTGCCCGCGCCGCCGGCGCCACCGAGTTCACGCGGCGTGACCAGCGCGACGTCGAGCACGCGATCGCTGCTGATGGCGCGACCATCGCGACCACCGGTGGCGGTGGCCTGGGCGGTGTAGAGGATTTTGTCGGGCTTGTTCATGGCGCTCTCCAGGGGGTGGGTGGTTCGGTGAGGCGTACTTTGCGCCTTCCGGTGATACGATTCGGCACGTTACGTATCGAATACTTGACCAGGAGTATCAAATGGACGCGCCAAACCCCGTCGACCGCCTGCAGGCGCTGCTAAGCCATTTCTCGGTAAGCGCCAGCACGTTTCAGGCGGGCGCCTTGTGCGGCGTGAATGCGCTGCCCTCGGATGGCGTGCACGGTCAGCTGCATCTGATTCGCGAGGGCGAAGTTGAAGTGCGTCACGACAAGGGCAAGCCGCTGCGCATCAAGCGGCCAAGTCTGCTGTTGTATCCGCGGCCACTCGCGCATCGCTTCATCACCGATCGCCAGCGCGGCGCGGATTTCGTGTGCGCGCATTTGAGTTTTTCCGGCGGTCCCGCGAATCCACTGACACAGGCATTGCCCCCCTTCGTTTGCTTGCCACTTGAAGACTTGCAAGGAAGCGAGGCAGTGCTCGAGTTGCTGTTCACCGAAGCGCGCTCGCGCAACTGCGGCCGTCAGGCCATGCTCGATCGCTTGTTCGAAGTGGTGATGATCCAGGTGCTGCGGCAACTCATGGCCAGCGGCCAAACGCGCGCGGGCATGCTCGCGGGCCTTGCGCATGAGCGCCTGCGTCGCGCGCTCGTGGCCATGCACGACGAGCCACAACGCGAATGGTCGCTCGAAGGCTTGGCCGACGTCGCCGGCATGTCGCGCAGCGTCTTCGCCAATCAGTTCCGCGACACCGTCGGCACCACGCCGGCCGCGTATCTCCAAGGCTGGCGCATCGGTCTGGCGCAAAAGGCGCTGCTGCAGGGCCGCGCGATCAAGACGATCGCGCAGGACGTGGGTTATGGCAGCGAGGCGGCGTTCTCGCGCGCGTTCAAGGCGCAGGCGGGGAAGTCGCCGCGGGCGTGGCGAAAGCTTCAGGCACTCGCTTGAGTTCAACGATGCGACGACGTGAGGCGGCGTGCCGCCGCGAGAACTAGGCGAACGACCTTTCGCGCGATGTCGGCCGACGCCGCTTCGCACGACCGATCCGCGCGAACGCATCGCGAGGGTGGCGAAGGTTCAATGCTCATCGCCTTGCTTGGCGCCAAGTGGGTTGCCCGGCACGGTCGGTTTGCTGGCGACGCCGGTTCGCGAATATGCGCGGATCTCCAGCGCGAAGTGCCACGTTTGTTTCGGATCGTCGATCCAGCGAAGATCGATCAGCGCGTGGCCGTCGCGTACGTCCGCGACGAAGGGATGCGGAGGAATCAGTCCCGCCGGCGCTTGGCCGCTCGCGACGGTGATGCCATAGGCGCGGACATGGCGGGCTTCTCGGGCATCGATGTCGATGTGCAGTGTCGCGATGTCCGCGCACGAGCCCGGCAGGCTGCCGGCTCGCGACAAGCGCAGCGAATCGACGATTGGGGCGGCGGGTGGCGCGTCGTTGCTGCGTGGACTCGCCGCATCAAACACGGCGGGCGCGTAGTAGCGCAGATCACAGGCGAGTGCCGAACTGGTCGCCAGCACGAACGTTGACCCAAAAACTAGCGAAAGCCATTTCATGAGGTCGCGTGTCCGTGATGAATGCGGCGAGTGTGCGGGGGAAGTCGCGGATCGGCAAGCCAGGTCGATGCACTTCAAGGCGACCTGCGCGCGAGCTCGCATTGGCGTTAGTATCGCGCCAACGACGACACGGGAATCGCCATGGCCACCGGAAACCAACGGTCCGTCCCAACCGTCGAGGATGCCGAACGGCGCTCGGCGCGTGAGCAATTGATCGTGGTGCTCGGCTCGCTCGCCGGCTACAACGATAAAGGCGCCGAGTGGAGCGGCCATAAATCGGCGGAGATCGACGCCGAACGCGCGAAGGCGCAGGTGGAAATCGAATCCCTGGTCGCGCGCATTGGCGAGGCGAATCTGCCCGCCGAGTTCATCACCGCGCTGCGTTCCGGTGAAGTGGTACGCGATGCGTCGGGACACTTTCACAGCCTTGTGCGTCGCTCGTGAAGCCTTGACCTCGCGATTCGGCTGACGTCGCGACGCCGTCGCGCGATGTCGATTGCCGGAGTTCCGCCCCTTTTTGCGTCTACTGCTGGAAGTCCCCGCGCGCGCGCGTAAGCGCCGCGTGAAGGCGCCGTGTTTCGCATCCGAGCCGTATCGCGATCCGTAGGTCTCGGCGGCTGGCCGGGATGGTTGGCGAGGGGCTTGGGTTTTCTCATTTCGCGAGGTGTTGGCCATGAAAGGACAAAGCAAGCTGGCGTTGGGCGTGTTGAGCGTGATCGCGTGCGGACTGATCGCGCCCGCGGTGTCGGCGCGCACGGCCGAGCGCACGGTGTACGTTCTCACGAGCAATCAGCAGATTGCCCTGTTCGCGGAACCGCGGCCCACGGTGTTGGCGGCGGCATTGCCGGTGGTGGGCCTGGCCGCGAATGAAACCCTGCAAGGCATCGACATTCGCCCGCTCAATGGCGAGTTGTATGGTCTTGCCGTCAACCCCGTCGCGAACACCTTGCAGCTGTACCACCTCACGATGCAGGCCACGCAGGTGCAGGCCACGCCGCTCGCGAGCGTGGCTGGTAGCTTCGTCGATGCCGGCGGTGGCGTCGTGATGTTGCCGAGTAGCAGTTACGACATCGACTTCAACCCGCAAGTCGACCGCGTGCGCGTGGTGGCGGGCAGCCTAAACTTCCGCATGAATCCGGTCACGGGCGCCTTGGTCGATGGTGATTTTGGCGGCGCCGCGGGTTCGGTCCCGGGTGTCAATCCGGACGGTTCCATCAATGGCGGCACGACCGCCGTGCAGGGCGCGGCCTACACCAACAATCGCGCGTTGACCACGATCACGACCTTGTACACGCTCGATTCGGCGGGCAATCAGATGTTCATTCAGTCGCCGCCGAACACGGGCACGCAGAACGGCGCGCTGACGGTGACGCTCGGTGGCATGACGGTGGATTTCAACGCGAACGTGGGCTTCGACATCCCGCAAGGCATCAACGCGCCGGGCGCCAATCAAGCGGCGACGGGGCAGGCGTACGCGGCCCTGACGGTGGGCGGTAACAGTGGTTTGTATCGCATCGAACTGTCGACTGGCGTGGCGACCTTGGTGACACCGTTTAATGGCTTGTCGGTGATCGATCTGACGGTGAGCACGGCGCCGATGGGCCTTGCGCTCAGCAGCACCGGCACGCAACTCGCGCGCTTCGAAGTGTCGGTGCCGGGCACGGCACTCACGAGTACGGTAACCAGTCTGACGGCCGGCGAGAAATTGGTGGGCATCGATGGCCGACCGGCCACTGGCAATGCCTACGGCCTGGGGCTGAACTTCACCAGCAACACCGGCACCTTGTATCTGCTCGACGCGACCTCGGGCGCGGCCACGCCAATTGGCACGCCGGGACAGATCGCCTTCGTCACGGCGGGTTCGGCGCCGGTTGATTTCGCCGACACGGGCTATGGCGTGGACTTCAACCCCATGGTCGATCGCGTGCGCGTGGTGTCGGATAGTGGCGGATTGAACTTCCGCGTCAATCCGATCACGGGTGCGCCGGTGGATGGCGATTCGCTGACCGCGGGCATCAACACCGACATCGCGATCCAAGGTTCGGGCACGACTGGCGTGAGTGGCGCGGCCTACACCAATAGTGTCACCGGCACTTTGGTCACGACCTTGTACACGCTCGATCCCACGCTCAATCAATTGCTGATTCAGAACCCGCCGAACAATGGCACGCAGACCATGTCTCTGCCGATCACCTTGAACGGCGCGCCTTACAACTTCACCGGCGTCGGCGGCTTCGACATCACGCCGAACGTGGGGTCGGCCATCGCCAACTTCCCGGCGACGGGCATTGGCTACGCCGTATTCGCCGGCGGCGTGCCGACGGGCCTGTTCCGTGTCGACCTGGCCACCGGCAACATCGACTTCGCCGGCGCGCTGGCGCTGTCGGCGGACGGATTGATCGTGTGGCAGCAGGAGCAGGAGCCCATGTTCGCCGATGATTTTGAGTAAGCTCGGGGCCCGCGATGTCGTAGTGATGGCGTCGCGGGCTGATCGCAGGCGCGTTCGTTCTGAACGTTCGAACGCCGCTACTCGCGTCGCGGCCCCGCGGGGTCGCGACGATCAAAGGATCCTTCCATGAGCACCGAATCCAACAAGGCCCTGCTGCACGCGATCTTTGCCGAACTCGCGGTGGGCAACGCCAAGCCGCTGCGTGACGCCATGGCCGACGACTTCATTTGGACGGTCGCAGGCGTCGCGCAGTGGGCGCGCGTGTTCCGCGGCAAGCAAGCGGTGCTGGAGCACTTGTTCCGACCGTTGTTCTCGCGCTTCGCCACGCCGTATCTCAACCGCGCCGAGCGCTTCATCGCCGAAGGCGAGTACGTGGTCGTGCAAGGTCGCGGCGAAGTGACCACCACGTCCGGCGAACCGTACAACAACGCCTATTGCTTCATCTTTCGCGTGGTCGATGGCCGCTTGCGCGAAGTGACGGAATACATGGACACGGAGTTGGCGACGCGGGCGCTGGGCAATCCAGACACCTTCGCGGTCAGTTGAGAATACTGCGCGGGACGCGATGGCGGATCGTGTCCCGCGCAAGCTTCACGCGGATCCGCTTACGGATCGAAATCCCAGCACTTGGTCTCGAACGCACCCGGCGATTTCAAGCGCGCGGTGATGGCATCAGTGCCCGTGGGGCAGCGCGAGCGTTCGGCCGTGAGGCCGCAGAACCAGCGGAAATAGCGGTCGCTGTTCTTGGGCACGGGATGTAGCCATTCGCGCGTGGTGAACGGGCTCACGCCCGAGCCGTTGGCGGCGACGCCGTTGAACGCGGGCGGGTTGTTGTTGAGCAGGCTCTTGCAGGCATTGCTTCGACACAGCAGCACATCGCCGTAGTCGAGCGAAGGACCTTCGGGGCCGGTGTAGGGCTTCTTGATGGTCACGTCCTCGTCGCAGCCATCGGTGAAGGTCTCGATCACGTGCCAGGTGCCCGCGTGCGCGTTGGCGCCGATAAGACCCAGCACGAGATAGGTCGCGAGCACGAGGCCGCGCAGCGGATTCAAGCGCGTGCTCATGCCGCGACGCCCACGCCGCGCGCCGCGCCCACGGTGGCGCGCGCGACGGCGGTTTGAAGGGCGCGGCGCGCTTCCTCGTCGGCCACGCCTTCGACCAGCGTGCCGATGCTGGTCAGCAGCAAGGTCTGATTAACGGCGCGACGGCCCCAGCTGGGATCTTCCCAATGGCCGCCGAAGTAGTCGGTCAGACGCAAGACGAATTGCAGGCCTTCTTTGGTCAACATGATCGTTTCTCCCGAATGAATGTGATGAGGTCGAGGCATCCCTGCGGTCGACCGCAGTCACTCGACGCGGGAAATAACGTCACGAACGGCATGCGATCGAATGCGCGGCGCGTAGGAAGCACCCGCGATCGCGTGTAGGAAAACGCCGCGAAAAGCGACAGCGCCGCTTATCCGCGCACGCAGTTGCGGCCGTCGTTCTTAGCTTGATAGAGCGCGATGTCGGCTTCGCGCAGCAGGCGATGCGTCTGCATGGCGTCGGCGCGTTCGACGCAAGCCACGCCAACGCTGATGGTGACGCGGTTGTGATCGGGCGTGCCGGGCACGGGCACGGGACGCTCGGACACGGCCACGCGCACGAGTTCGGCCATCACGCGCGCGCCGATCAGGTCGATGCCGGGCAACAGGCACGCGAATTCCTCGCCGCCGTAACGCGCGACCAGGGCATCGCCGGGCACGTTCGCGCGCAGCGCTTCGGCCACGCACCGTAGGGCTTCGTCGCCAGCCGGGTGACCGTAACGATCGTTGTACTGCTTGAAGTGATCGACGTCGACGAAGATCAGCGAGGTCGGGCGGTCTTGCGGGAACACGCCGGCGTCGAGCACCTCGAGCAGATGTCGACGATTGGCCAGACCCGTGAGCGCGTCCTTGTACGACAGTTCGAGCAGGCGCGCGTTGGCTTGATTGAGTTCGGCCGTGCGCGACGCGACTTCATTGGCCAGGCGTTGACGCTGACCTTCGAGCGAGCGCGTGCGCCACGACAACAGCGCCGCGCCAAGACCAATCACGCCGAGCGCGAGCAGGGCGCGCACCCAGGCGCGTTCCCAAATCGTCGGCACGATTTCGATCGACAGTTCGATCGGCGTGCTGACATTGCCGGCGTAGTCGCGACCTTCGATGCGCAGCGTGTACTTGCCGGCGGGCAGGGCGCTGAACGAGCGCGAGGTCTGCGCGGTCCACGCACTGGGCCGCGCGTCGAAGCCAATCAACTGCGTGCGCAAGCGCGATTCCGATTCGCGCTGCCACGACAGCAGGGCGAACTCCACGCGCAGATCGCGACCGCCCGCGGGCACGCGCACCAGATCCGTGCTGACCGGCACGCCATCGACCGTCACGTGGGTCAGCGCGAGCGGCTTGGCGTGCGTGTCGATGATTTCTTCGTTGGGATCGAACACGGTCAGACCCCCGAGCGTGCCCGTCCAGAAGCGATCGTGCATGTCGATGGTCTGCGCGTTGCGATTGCATTCCTCGTGCACCATGCCTTCGTGACGCGAGTACATGACCGACTGATAGCCGCGCTCGCGCGGCGTCAGCACCTGCACGCCGTTGTTGCTGCACACGTACAAGCGTCCGCGCGAATCGCGCTCGGCGCCGTAGACCATGGGGTCGGGCGCGGGCGGCAGGTCGTTGGGCAGCAGGCGCGGCAGGCGAGGATTGCTCACATCGACGCGGATCAGGCCCGCGTGCACGCTGCCCAGCCACAGGATGGGCTTGCCTTCGGCGTCGGTGTAGAGCGAGACGCCGATCAGATCCGTGTCGGGCAGGCCGATGTCGGCGCCGAACAAGTCCCAGATCTCGCCATCGAACCGCGCCAGGCCCTGATTGCTCGTGGCCCACAACCAGGAGCGGCCTTGTTCGTCGATCTGTTCCAGTAGCCTGTTCGTGCGCCACTGACCGATGGCCTTGACCGGTCGGAACGCGGTCCACTTGCCGTCGCGCCAGCGATAGACGCCCGATTGCCGCGTCGCGGCCCAGCGTTCGAACTGGCCCTGCTCGCGACGGGAAATCATGTGCATCACGGCCTGGCCGCTATTCTTGTCCCAGGGCACGTCCTGATTCTGAAAGCGTGGCCCCTCGAGCACGCGCAACAGATGGCCGTAGCGCAGGCCCAGCCAGATCTCGTCGTCGCCGTGTTCGTCGGGCGCGCGCAGGATCATGGTCACGTCGTTGTCCGGCAGGCTGCCTTCGGTCAGGCTGAACGTGCGCCAGCGGCCGCGCTCGAACAGGCCCAGGCCATTGCTGGTCGAACCGACCCACAAACGCTCGTCGCCGGTCGGATTGCGATCGACCATCACGCCGAACACGCCCGCGCCTTGCGCGCCCATCAGCGACGCGGTCTGCCAGCGGCTCGCGGTCATCACCGCGCGCGCGACGCCGCCTTCGGTGGCGAGCCACAACACGTCGATGCCATCGGGGCTGCGCCAAGTCGAGAGACTGCGCACCACGGCCGAGGGCAGGCCATGGCGCTGATCGAAATTCTGCGCGCGCTCGCGATAGATGCGCACCAGGCCCGCGCGCGACGCGCCCCAGAGCACGCGCTCGCCGCCGGGCAAGGCGACGGCGGCGAGGTCGTACAAGGTGTCGGACGCGAGATCGCCCGTGGCGCGCGACCACGAGCGCAGACCCTTGTCGTCCAGGCGATAGATGCCCGAGCCGAAGGCCGAGATCCACAACTCCTCGCGCCCGCGATAGGTGGTGACGGTCAGATGCTCGATCTGGGCGACGTCGAAGGACGGATCCTGGAAGCGATGCCAGCGCCCGTCCTCGCGATACCAAAGACCTTCGTTGAAGCTGCCGACCCACAGCCGATCGCGACCGCCGAGGTCTTTCGTGCGCGCGATCGACAGCACGCCCGAAGGTGGCAGGTCGATGCCGTACTCGTCGATCACCCAGCGATTGTTGACGCGGTGGTAAAGCCCCGAGTCGAAGGTCAACGCCCACAGGTCGACATGACCCTGGGCATCGACCGTCTCGGCCAGGCGGCGCAAGTGCAGGGTGTTCATGCCTTGCTCGCGGCCTTCGTGATGCCAGTGCTCGCCGTCGTAGCGCACCACGCCCATGTCGTGGCCGCTGGCCCAGAGGGTGCCCTGGCTGTCGACCATCAGGTTGGCGACCGAGCCTTGCACCGCGGGGTCTTCGCTGCGTTCCCACTGATGGCCGTCGTAGCGCGCCACGCCCAAGGGCGAGGCCAGCCAGACGAAGCCCTGGGCATCGGTCTGGACGCTGACGATCACGGCTTCGGGCACGCCGTCGCGCGCGGAAAACGTCGTGAAGGCCGGGGCCGCGAGGTCGAACAGGTCGATGCGCGAAGGCTCGGTCGACGGCCCATCCGCCGCGAAGGCAGGCGCGGTGAGCAAGGCAGCCAAGATCAGCAGGCAACGCAATCGCATCATCGCATCGAGCAGCGCCGGGACGGCTCGATTATGCCGCAGCCATCAGCCCGGGACCGCAAACAATTCACAACAAGTCCGCGAATTTTCACGTCACAATTGGCCTTTGCCGCGCGCCGCCAGGGAGGGCCGGATGGCCACCAAGTACCGCCATCTTCAACTGCCCATGACCCTGGCCTACGCCAAGGGCGCCTACACGGCCGAGGTCAGCTTCGGCTCGCGCGACTGCGTGGCGCAGCTGCTGCTCGACACGGGCTCGAGCACACTCGCGGTGTCGCCCAAGGTCTATCGCTCGGACACCGACGAACATCGCCAAGCCACGCCGCTCGCGCAGGAAGTCGCCTACGGTCAGGGCGCCTGGGCCGGTCCGGTGCTGCGTTCGCGCGTGGCCTTTGGCGAGGGCATTCACGCGCGCGTGCTGTCAGACTCACCGTTCGCGCTGATGGAAAACGAAGTCGCCGCCTTTCGCGACGCGGACGGCATTTTGGGCCTGGCTTTCCAAGGTCTCAATCACGCGCATGACGTGGCCGAGCTGCTGCGCGAGCGCGGCCACGAGCCCGCCGTGACCTGGCCTTGGCCCTTCAGCGAAGACGTGCGCGCCGACTACGCCGCGTTCAAGTCGCAATTGAACGCGCAGCCGCGCGTGAACGTGGCGCCGTTCTTCAGCGCGCTGGAATCCGAGGGCGTGGTCGCCGACAAGTTCGCCATGCAGATCGGTCGTTCGATCGTGCACGTGCTCGATGACGCGCATGGGCCCTCGCAGCTCGCGCGTGATCCGCTCAATCGTGGCGTGCTGGTGGTGGGTGGCGGCGAGGAATGTCAGGACTTGTACGACGGCGCCTTTCAGACCATCCGCATCGTCCACGAGCTGTACTACAACGCGAATCTGTTGAGCGTGCAGGTCGGTGCCTGTGAACCGATTCCCGCGCCGGCGCTCGATCCCGCCTACGCGCGACGCGCGGCGAGCAATGCCATCATCGACACGGGCGCGAGTTTTCTGGTGCTGGAAAACACGATTTACGATCGCGTGCTCGCCGATCTGGCGACCTATAACGAGTCCTTTCCAAAACTGATCGAGGCCTCGCAGACCGCGCTGCGCGACGAGCGCGGCATCGCCAACGCGCGCATTCGCGGTCAGGACTGGCCGGATCTGCATTTCGTGTTCGAGGGCCTCGACGGCGCGACCGCGCGCGTGAGTTGCGAACCGGGCGAGTACTGGCAGAAGAACGCCTTGCGCGCGGGCGAATCGATCTGTCTGCTGATGCGGCAGATGCCGCGTTGGCCGAATCAGACCATCATCGGCCTGCCGCTGCTAGCGGGGCGTTACTGCGTGTTCGATCGTCGCGACGATGCCTTGGGCGTGGTGCGTCTGGCGCGCGCGCAGACTCAGCGAAAATAGGCGCGCGTCGTCAGTGGCCGAACCACTCGGGAAAATGCGCCAAAGCCGCGTCGAGCGAGGGCAGCACGTGCAAGGCCCGCGCGCGCAAGGCATCGCCGGGTGACTTGAGGTCGGGGATCATCACGACCTGCATGCCAGCGGCGAGCGCGGCGGTGGCGCCCGGTTCGCTGTCTTCGAACGCCAGGCATTGCGTGGGATCGACGGCGATGCGATCGGCCGCCAGGCGATACACGGCCGGATCGGGCTTGCCGCGCGGCACTTCATCACCGCCGGCGAACGCGTGGAAATGCGTCAGCACATCGTGCGCGCCGAGGTGACGTTGAATGGTCGCCGCGCGACTCGACGACGCCACGGCGCGCGGCACATTGCGCGCGCGCAGATAATCGAGCGCCGCGTGCACGCCGGGCTTCAAGTCATAGCAGGGCATGCGCGCGCGCAGCAGCACGCCGACTTCACGACTGACTTCGTCGATGGTGTCCTGATGGCCCAGGCACTCGAGCATGATCGGTCGCGATTCAGCCTCGTTGAGGCCGACCAGGCGTAGAAACTGTTGCTCGCCGAAGTCGATGCCGCGACGCCGCGTGGCCTCGGTCCACAACTGCAGCAACACGCGTTCGGAATCGAGCAGCAGCCCGTCCATGTCGAAGATCGCGGCGGCGAAACGGCCGCGAGCCGAGCCGAGGTTCATCGCATGATCACCGGCTCGGGCAGTTCCTTCGCGAAGCGCGCGATGCGCTCGGCGATGTCCTGCGGTTGCTTCATCCAGCCGAAGTGACCGGGCGCCGGGCCTTCGCCGCCATGATGATCGATGCGCGCGCGACAGCTGCTGAGTTCAATCAAATGATTCGTGGCGCCCGGTGGGCAATACGTGTCGCCTTCGACCGTGATCGCGTACGTGGGACGACGCAGATGACGCAGGCGCTCGCGCCACGCGGGATCGGTCCACGCGCGCACATCGTACTGACCCGTGCGCAGGAATTGCGCCCATTCGCGCATCAGCGCCGCGGGTTGCTTGCCGCCGAAGCCCAGCCAGTCGCCGGGAAAGTAGCCGAGCGTCGCGCACAGGCCGCGCGTGATCGCGCCGAACAAGCGCACCACCGGGCGCGCCGCGCCGGGATACGCGCGCCAGTACGGCGCGCCGCTGGCGACGAGGCTCAGGCCATCGACGGCCACATCGGGAAACCGTGCCTGATGCAGAAAACTCAAATGCCCGCCGAGCGAATGCCCGAGCAAGACCAAGCGCGCGCGCGGTCGCGCGGCGCGGGCGCGGCGAATGGCGGCGTCGAGATCGTCGACCAGGGTCGCGTAGTCCCACACTTCGCTGCGCGACGCGCGCAAGGGACTGGTGCCGACGCCGCGCAGCTCATGCACCAGGGCATGACAACCCGCGCCCGCGAGCGCGGTGGCGAAGCGTCGATACGCGCCCGCCGGTGTGCCGAGCGCGGGCACGATCAGGATCGCGGGCGCTTGCTCGTCGGTCGCGGGCAGGGCGATGGGAAAGGCCTCGCCCAGGGGCGAAACCGCGGATTCGGGGCTGGACATGGAACTCGGGGCGGAACGAAGCCGCCCGGATTTTCGCATGGAACGGCGGCCCGCGCGCGGGCGCGGGGCGGTTCGGTTGTGAAGCGTGCGTCACGAAATCGGCGGTTTCTCGACGATTCGTCGCGATTTCGGCGTCAACGCGGGGACGGCACGCGCGTCCGAGGGGACGGCTACTTCGCGCGCGTTCCCGCCGCCGCGTGCAGCACCTCGAGGGTCTTGGGCGGCACGCGCTCGATGCCGTCTGCGACGGTCAAGGTCGCGCGCGCCAGCTCGCGCGCTTCATCGCCGCGTCCCAGACCTTGCAGCGCGCGCACCTCGATCGAGCGCAGATCGATCAGGCGCGACGGTTGCCGCGACATGCCCTGGGCTTGCCACAGTTCGGCGGATTGATGCGCGTCGGCCAGCGCGGTGGCGAAATCACCGCGATCGAGGCTCGCCCGCGCGCACCATTGCCGTGACGAGGCGGCCTGCAAGCTATCGCCCATGCCGATCTCGCCATAAATCGTCAGCGCCTGTCGGCAATCGCGCTCGCCCTCATCGAGATGGCCGAGGTTGATGTGCGTCGCGGCGCGGCCGGACAAGGCCGTGGCGTAGGCCTGGCTCTTTTCGCCGCTGAGCGCCTTGCGCCATTCGACGGCGAGGGTGTTGTTGCTCAGCGCTTCTTGATAGCGGCCCATCGAGGTGAGCGTCGAGCCGAGTTGGCTGTAGGTCTGCGCGCAGTACTCGTTGCGCGCGGACAGGCGCGTGCAGACATCGTGGGCTTGCTCGAGCAGCGCGATCGCTTCATCGAACTGGCCTTGGGCATTGCGATTGTTCGCCAGCGTGTTGAGCGAGCGCACGACGTCGACGTGATCGTCGCCGAACAGCGCGCGGCGCATGGCGAGTGCTTCCTGCAAGGGAGCTTCGGCTTCGTCGAAGCGGCGTACTGAACTCAACAACGCGCCGAGGTTGTTCAGATCGTCGGCGAGCGCGTCATGCGGCGCTTGCAGGATGGCGCGATCGACTTCCAGCCCTTCGCGCGTGTAGCGCTCGGCCGTGGCCATGTCGCCGAGCGCGTGCTTGCTGCTGGCGAGCGTGCTCAGCGCGTCGGCGAATTCGCGCGTGCGTGTCAGGCCCAAGGCTTTCCAGCGCGCGATCACGGGTTCGAGGGCGTCGACCGATTCCTGCAAGCGATTGGCGTGGCCCAGCATCAGGCCGGGCACCAGTTGCGCGGTGAGGGCATCGGTGGTGTCGGCGGCGAAAACGCGCGGGCCCAACGCGGCGCATTCGCGCGCATAGGCCAGGGATTTCTCGGTATCGCCGACATAGACCTCGAGTTCGGCCGCGAGTGCGAAGATCTCCGGCGCGCGCGGCGTGGGCTTGGCGCGCAGCGCGGGCAGTCGCGGTTCGATCAGGTCGAGTGCTTGTTGGTGTTGACCTTGCTCGTAGAGCACCTGCGCCTTGACGAATTCAGTGTCGGCCACGCGCGCGGTTGACTCGCCGCTCGTGGCGCGATCGAGCGCCAGAGACTCATCGAGCAATTGCAAAGCGAGTGGATAGTTGCCATTGCTCGCGCTGACGCGACCGAGCGCGTCGAGCAATTGCGCGCGCGTGACGGCATCGAGCGTGGCATCGGCGCGCACGCGCTGGATCGACGCCTGAATCAAATCGTCCGGCGACGGTCGACGCGAGCGCGGCAGGCCGGCCTTGGCGGTGTCGAAGACATCGACCAGCAGATCGCGCACGGTATTGGCGCGCTCGGCTTCGATTCTCGCCACGCGCGCTTGCCACAAGGCCAAGCCCAAACTGGCGAGCACGCCGATCGCGAGCAGCGAGGTCAACGCCACGCCGCCCCGATGCCGCGCGATGAACTTGCGCGCGCGATACCAGCGCGAGGGCGGATGCGCCGTTACCGGCTGACCGGCGAGGTGGCGTTCGATGTCATCGGCGAGCGCGCTGGCCGAGCGATAGCGGCGCTGCGGGTCTTCCTCGAGCGCGGTCGCGACGATGGCATCGAGGTCGCCGCGCAGATAACGCGCGAGCAGCGTGCGGCCGGGCAGACCGCGCGGCGGCGCGCGATCGGCGCGCGTGGCCGCGACTTCCGAGGCACTGCGTGTTTGCGCATGACCGAGCAATTCGCCGGTGAGCAATTCGCCCAGGATCACGCCGAGCGCGTAGACGTCGGCGGCGGTGGTGACCGAGCCGCTGTGGAATTGCTCGGGCGCCGCGTACTGCGGCGTGAGCATGATCGCTTGCGTGCGCGTGGGCGCGTCTTGTTGTTCGTCGAGAATCTTGGCGATGCCGAAGTCGAGCACCTTGACCTCGCCATGCGCGTCGACGAAGACGTTCGACGGCTTGAGGTCGCGATGCACTACCAGGGCCGCGTGCGCGGCGTCGACCGCGCGGCACAAGGTCACGAACAGACGCAGACGCGCGTTTAGATCGAGCGCGCGCGCGTCGGCGTGGCGCGTGATCGGCTGACCGTCGATGTACTCCATCGCGATGTAGGGCGCGCCATTGTCGGCCACGCCGCCTTCGATCAGGCGCGCGATGTGCGGATGGGTCAACTGCGCCAGGATGCTTTGCTCGCGCGCGAAGCGGCGTTGCGCCTCGGCCGAGAACAAGCCCGTGCGCAACATCTTCAACGCCACGATCTGCGTGGCCGTGCCGACCGCGCGCTCGGCGCGAAACACCACCGAGGTGCCACCTTCGCCAATCAGCGCGATCAGCTTGAAGCCGCCCACGCGCGCGCCGAGCCATTGCTCGGCCGAACCGCGTTGCACGCGCCAGTCGGCCAGGGCATCGCTGGCCGGATGGTCGAGGATCGCGGCGCCGGCGGGATTGGCCTCGAGCAGGGCCAGGACTTGGCGCTCGACCTCGGGCGGCAAAGCCAGTTCGGCCAGACGCGCGGCGCGCGCCGTGGGGTCGAGATCGATCAGGCGATCGAAGATCTCGCGCAGCCGCAAGGGCCGGGTCGTGGGCGGAGAGACGTCGGACATATGCGGGAGTAACGAAATCGCGAGGCGATTTGCGCCATCGTCAGGATTCGGCGTGGGCGGCGAGGAAGGCGCGCGCGTACTGCCAGTCGCGATCGACCGTGCGCCGGGCCACGCCCAGCAGTTCGGCCACGCGTTCCATCGACAGGCCGGCGAAGTAGTGCAGCTCCACCACTTGCGCGGCGCGGGCGTCGTCGGCTTCCAGCGCGTTGAGCGCGGCGTCGAGCTGCAGGGCCTGCTGCGGATCGATGTTGACCGCGTCCACGGCCGGGTCGGTCAGGGCCAGGCGCAGTTGATCGCCGCCGGCCTTCAGTTGCAGGCGGCCGCGCGCGGCGTCGATCAGAATGTGGCGCATGGCCCGGGCCGCGTAGGCGAAGAACTGCGTCGGGTTGGCGAAGCGTTTCTCGTCGCCGGCCACCATGCGCACGTACAACTCGTGCACCAGTTCGGTCGTGCCCAAGGTCTGGGGCGCGCCGTTACGGGCCCGTTGGCGGCCTGCCATGGCCTTCAAGCGGTCATACACTTCGTCGAACAAAGCGGGGGCCGCGGTGCCCTGGACGGGCGGCGCAAGCTTTTCTTCCATGGTCGAACTCGCTGGGTCGTCGGCGCAAAACATACACCTCGGCGGCCGTTCGCGCGAATTGCGCGGATTTTCGCCGACGAAGTGAGAGCCGGCGCGCTGACGCGGCACAAGTCTTGCCCGTAAATTCCGAAGTTGTGCCGAATCACCCGATTTAGATGTTCTTCGAGGGGAGGAACATGCGCATTGTGATCCTGGCCGAAGCGGAAGGCGCCTTGTGCGCGCTGGCCCGCGAGATGGCCGCGTTACGCGCCGACTGGGAAGTCGCGCTTCGTCCGCCAGGCGAGTTCAGCGTCAAGGATCCGATGCCCGTGGATGTGTTGATTGGTCAAATGCCCAGCGGCACGGCCGATCTGGAGCAGTTGTTCGCCACGGTCAAGCAGGCGCTGCCCGGTGCATTGCGCATGATGTTCGTGCCCAAGCACGATCCGGACAAGGCCGTGCGCGCGATGTGCGTCGCGCAACGCGTGCTCTCCGGCCCCGTGACCGCGCCCGAAGCCGTCGAGGCCGTCGCGCGCCTGTCACGGCTGCAGCAACTGATGGGCGATTGGCCCCTGCATCGCTGGATGGGTCAACTCGACGCGCTGCCGCCGGCGCCCGATCTCTACTTGCGCGTGACCCGCATTCTCGAAGACCCCAATGCCGACGCCATCGATGTCGGCCGCATCGTCGCGCAGGACCCCGCGCTCACCGCCAAGATCCTGCAGCTGTGCAATAGCGTGATGTTCGCCGCGCGCAAACAGATCAGCGATGTGCGCCTGGCCATCACGCGCTTGGGCTGGCGCAATCTGCGCTCGGTCGTGTTGGCCTGCGAAGTGTTCGCCGCCAAGGGCGCGCGCGCCGCCGACATCGAGCGACTGCAACAGCGCGCGCTCACCGCGTCGATCATCGCCGAACGCATCACCTTCAATCCGACCACGGCCGAGATGGCTTGCACGGCGGCCCTCTTGGCCGAAGTGGGCCAACTGCTGCCGGGCCTCGCCCACGATGGCGATGTGAACGCCGGCAAGGGCAAAGTGCCCGCGCACGCCGCCGCCGGTGCCTACTTGCTGGGCCTGTGGGGCTTGCCCATGCCCATCGTCGAAGCCGTGGCCTATCACCACTGCCCCGGCCTCGCGCCCGAAACCACCTTCGGCGTCGCTGGCGCCGTGCACCTGGCCTGCGCGCTGGTCGCGGGCGAGCCCATCGACGAAGCCTACGTGCGCGCGCACTTCGCCGAAGCGAAGTTGGCGCGGGCGAGGGAAGTGATGGCGGAGTTGATGGCGGCGGTGGCTTGAGGTTGGCGATCTTGATTCGCGGATAGTCGAACGATCAGAATCCGCGTCCGTCATCACGCGAATCACGAGATGAGCGACGCGGAGTTCACGCGCGACAAGCCACTGGAGATCGAGTCACCGCGATTGCGCTTGCGCGATTTGCGAGAAGGCGATGCCGAGCGAATCGCTGGCATGTTTTCGGAGCCCGTCGCGGCGCATCACATCTTGAGCAAGCAACGCGATCGCGGGCACATGCGTGGAGTCTTCGAACGCCGAGCCCAACACGCTGAAACCGTGCAATGGCACCAGCGCATCGTCTTGTCGCTCGCAGTCGAGTTGAAGGATGACAGCACGCTGCTGGGAATTTGCGATGCCAGGTTCCAATTCGGCATGCGCCGATATGCCCGGTTCGGCTGGCATTTCTCGAGCGCTTGGGCCGGAAAAGGCTATGCCTCCGAGGCCGTCAGCCGCCTGATGCGGCTTTGCGCGCGAACACATGGCATCGACTGCTTCGTCGCCGACTGCTTCGCCAGCAATGCGGCGTCGCGCAGGGTCATCGAGAAGCTCGGCCTGCGGCCCGTCGGACCGCAATGGTTCTATCGACGCTACCTGTCCCGGAAGTACAGAGAGCCTGTCGAGATCATCCGGTACAAGCGTCATGTCCGGCGTGGAGAGGAACTGAAGTTTCCGAATCTCGAGCCCGCCAGGGTTGCGGACGTTATGAAACCGGTTGACGTCGATCACGTCACTCGGGAACCGGGCGACGCTTGAAGGTCGAGTAGGTTGTCGTCGTCCATGTCCTACTCGCCGGACAGGAAGCGGCGATCGGTGATTTCAATCACTGCCTCGCTCAACCAATGCAGGGCCTTGCAATTGTCTTGATCCTCGCGGTGCGTGTCTCGGAGCGAGAGTTTTTTTGTCCTCGAGACACCCATCGGCCCTCGGAAAAACAATTGTCAACTGCGCCGCGCATCGTGGTGACTCGGTCGTTAGACTCACGCGCCTAGGGTCATCGGCGAGAGCGACGTCGAAGGCGGTGTCGACGCGGTGCGCCGGTGATCGGAGTCAGACGACTTTGGGTGCTCGTCGCTGTTTGTCGGCGAGTCAATGTCGGTGCTGAGCGCGTTTGCGCGGATGTTCTGCAACGTCGTTCGATTCGGACCCAACCGGGGTCATCGCGAGTCGGGCGGCTCTTTCGCTTTTGCGCCAATTCACATGGGGGAATGTTGTGAGTCTACGTACGATGGCTGGGATGCGCGGGTTGCTGGGTCTGGTGGCGATGATGCCCACCTTGGGATTCGCGCAAAATTTGTTTCAAGAAACCTTCGACAGCTTGCCCGGCGTGACCTGCGACAGCAACGTGCCCGCAGGCAACCCGTTTCCAGTCAACTGGCTTCGCCGCAACGTCGATCAGGGCATACCCGATGCCCAGGTTTCTTATGTCACCGATGCCTGGATCGTGCGCGGAGACTTTACCGGCACGAGTTCGGACTGCAAGGCCTTCGCCACGTCGTTCTACTCGCCCGTCGTGGCCGCGAACGACTGGATGTGGACGCCCGCGATCACCTTGCCCCTCAGTCCCGCCGCGGATTTGGTCTGGAACGCGCGCAATTTTGATACGACTTACCTGGAAGGCTATGAAGTACGCGTCATGCCTTCCAACCTCGGCCCGCCCACCGGTGGCGCGGGCGTGATCGGCAATCAGATCACCGCCAGTACCGTGATCTTTTCGACCGCCGCCGAGGCGAATGTCGAAACCGAGCATCGCGTCAGCCTGTCGTCGTACGCGGGTCAAACCGTGTACATCGGCTTTCGGTTGACCACGACGGATAAATTCATTCTCGTGGTCGATGACATTACGGTGTCGCTCGCCACCACCGATGTGTCGATCGCTCAACCGGCGCCCTTGTCACCCTTCACCCTCGTGCCGAGAACCCTGGCATTGACCGCGGGCGTTGGCATGAGCGCGGTCAACGGGACGGCGATAGCGCTGACCAATGTGTCGGCGCAAGCCACGTTGTTCCATAACGGCAGTCCTGTTGGCTCGGCCGTGACATCGAACGTGCTGACGACGCTCAATGGCAATAGCACGGTGCCGCTGACGTTTCCCGCGCTGCCGGCGATTGACGCGATGGGCAGTTGGGAAGTGCACTACGACGTCAGCGCGAACCCAGCGGATGGCAATCTCGCCAACAATCAAGCCACCGGCGCGGCGACCGAAGTGACCTACGGCACGCTGGCGCGACATTCGGGCGCGCCGACGGGATCGCTGGGCATTGGCGCCGGCAACGGCGGGGAAATCGGCTACCAATTCACGATTCCCCAAGCCATGACGGTTCGCGCCATTCGCTTGACCCTTGCCGAGAAGCCGGCGATGGACAACCCGGGCTGGGCTGGTCTGCCCATTCAAGCTCGCCTGCGAAATATCGCGGCGGGTCAGCCCGATGCTTACGCCGGGACAGGCATCGCCACCACGATGTCGGTGCCGGCGATCAACTCCGCGGCCGAATACTATTTGCCGTTCGCCTCGCCGGTGACCTTGAGCGCGGGCACGTACGTGGTGACCGCGATCGAGCCCACCGGCACGGATGCCACCTTGACCTTGCTCATGCATCCGGATCGCTTTGTCAGTGGTCAGGTGTGGGTCAACTGGCCTGGCGCTCCTGGCGCGCCTGCGTGGTCGAACGTCGAGTCGTTTGGCGCGAGCTTCGCGCGCATGCCGGCCATTAGCTTGGAGACCGCGGTGGCGGACTTCGCCGATGGCTTCGAGAACATTCCGCCGTTGAACGGCGCGCGCGGCGAACAGGGCAAGGCCACGCCGATCGTGGTCGATTCTGTGTCGTCCGGGGCGCGTCGATCGTCGCTGGAGAACCTGCAACTGCACCAGCCGTAGGGTTCTTGCGAGAGGGCCTTTCGTGAAGGACTGAAGTTGGGCGAGTCTGGCGCAAGGCCAGACTCGCACTTCTGCCTCGCGCGATGCGGGACGGCATCGCGCGGCCCGGCGCGTTGACTACTGTTGTCGACCGCGACGTCGTCGACGTTCCCGCGGGTTGTCATTCGCGCCGTCCGCCACGGCGCTCCCCTGTCGATTTCCATGCTACTCGTCCGTCGCCTTGAAGACGGGCCACTGGGCCTACTTCCCAAGGAGAACGAACATGCGCGTGATGGTGATCGTAAAAGCGTCCGACGATGGCGATCAGGATTTCGAACCTTCGCCCTGGTCGACCGAAATGATGCAGGCGATGGGCCGCTTCAATGATGAGCTCAGCGCGGCCGGCATTCTGGTCTCGGCCGATGGCTTGAAGCCTTCGAGGCATGGCCGCCGAATCGCCTTCGACGGACCGAATCGTCGAGTAACGCAAGGTCCGTTTCTGCCCGCTCGCGGCCTGATTGCGGGATATTGGGTCTGGCAGGTCAAGGACATCGACGAAGCCGAGGCCTGGGCGAAGCGATGCCCTAATCCCATGCGAGGTCCGAGTGAGCTGGAGATTCGGCCTTTTTATGAGGCGGCGGATTTGGCGTAATGCCGAGCTTGCGAAGTAACTTCGCTTCGGTAGTCGAGGGCAAGCGCGGTTGCGTCCGCGAACCGCGTTTTCTCTGCCTTGATTCCTGATTGTCGATGGGAGCGCTTGGATGCGATTCGCGTCTATCCGCCTTGAGTCGGCAATCCTGACGATGCGCGCGATTGGGCGCGTCCGTGTGCTTTACTCGACGCGCGAGGTCGCCTTGCGCTTTTGATCAGTTGCGATGCGTTGGGGGCTTTTCACGCAAGGAATCGAGGATCGAAGAACAAGTCTTCGATACCGCACAAATGGAATTCACACCAAGGGTCTCGTTCTCATGACGCATAAAACGCTTCTCGCACTGGGTGTGCGCTTGTTCGCGGTGTGGCTTGCCTTGCGAGGCGCGTCCTACACCTACTTTCTGACCATTGCCATCGAGGACTTTCCGGAAATCGGCAGCCCCAGGATGGTGTATCTGCTGGGTGTCGCGATCTTGGGAGTGTCGATCGCGCTGTGGTTGTTCCCGATGGTGGTGGTCAACGCGGTGCTGCCGCGATCGACCGCGGAAGTGAAGTGGACGCTCACGGCGAACGAGGTTGCGCGCGTTGGTGTCGGCTTGTTGGGCCTGTGGTTGCTCGCCGAGACCGTGCCGCAGTTGCTGTCGTATCTGTTCAACGAGGTTGTCTGGCGAGGCGATGAGTCCTTCTTCCGGATTCTGGATGCCGAAGGAAAGTTCGATCTGGTCGCACGGGCGGTGCAAGCCGCGCTGGCGGCGCTGATGATCATCAACGCCCGGTTGTTGGGGCGTTGGATCGTGCCGGAGTTCGAGTCGAGCGTCGCGTCGGGGGCGGTTGGCGAATTGCCGTCAGGCAACGCGGCCACTTCGGAAGACCGCGACGTCTGATCGCGAATAGATGCTGGCGAGGCGCTTGCCAATGCGCCTCGCGATTCGGTTTCAGCGCTTGGGCTTTTTGCCCGGCGCGAACTTCTTCTTGCTGTCGCCCGCGAAGGGGCGCTTGGGCGATGCGTCTGCGGCTTCATCGAAACGCTTCGCCGGACGCTTGCGCGGGGCGCCATCGTCCGCGAACGAGCGCTTCGGCGGCGAGCGATCGGGTTTTTCGTCCGCGCGCGTGATGCGCAGGCGTTGGCCGGCGACCCACACGCTCTTGAGGTGCTTGAGCGTGTCCTCGGGCATGCCTTGGGGCAGGTCGACGAGGGTGTAGTCGTCGTGAATGTCGATGCGGCCGATGTGCTTGCTGTCGAGCGCGGCTTCGTTGGCGATGGCGCCGACGAGATTGCCGGGCTTCACGCCGTGATCGTGACCGACTTCGACGCGATAGGTTTCCATGCCGGCTTCGGGCTCGCCGCGCGGGCGGCGCGGTTTGCGATCGGCGCTGGCGCGTTGACGCGGCGCGTCGCCGCCGTCGTCGAACATATCGGGCGAGGGCATTTGTCCGTGACGCGCGCGCGGCGCTTCGGCGTCGTCGACGTCGCGTTCGCGCGTGGTGGGCTTGAAACTGGATTCGCGCGTGGGGCGATCGGAACGCGGGCGGTCGTCGCGGCGCGCGGGGCGATCATCGCGCGCGCGCGGTCGTTCGGAACGTTCGCTCTCGGCGCGCTCGCGCGGCGACGGCGGCGCCAGCAGCAGCGGCTTGTCGCCGCGAGCCAGACGCGCCAGCGCGGCGGCGATATCGAGCAGGGGCACTTCTTGCTCGCGTTCGTATTCGGCGATAAGGGCGCGGAAGGGATCGAGCCCATCGGCTTCGAGCGATTTGGCGATCTGCTGCTTGAACTGCGCGACGCGACGCGTGTTGACGGCGTCGATGGTCGGCAGATCCATGGCTTCGAGCGCCTGACGCGTGGCGCGCTCGATGACCTTGAGGAAATGGCGCTCGCGCGGCGTCACGAACAGAATCGCCGTGCCGCTGCGGCCAGCGCGACCGGTGCGGCCGATGCGATGGACGTAGGATTCGGTGTCGTACGGCATGTCGTAATTCACGACATGGCTGATGCGATCGACATCGAGTCCGCGCGCGGCCACGTCGGTGGCGACCAGGATGTCGAGCGAGCCGTCTTTCAACTTGGCGATGGTGCGTTCGCGAATTTGCTGCTGCACGTCGCCATTGATGGCGGCGGCGGAGAAGCCGCGCGCGGCGAGTTTCTCGGCCAGTTCCTCGGTCGCCTGCTTGGTGCGGGCGAAGACGATCATGCCTTCGAAGGGTTCGGCCTCGAGGATGCGCGTGAGCGCGTCGAGCTTGTGCAGGCCGCTGCACAGCCAATAGCGCTGACGCACATTGGCGGCGGTGGTGGTCTTGGCCGCGATCGAGATCTCGGCCGGTTCGCGCAGATGCGTCTTGGCGATGCGCTTGATCGGCGCGGGCATCGTGGCCGAGAACAGCGCGACCTGACGACCCGGCGGGGTCTTGGCGAGCACGGTCTCGACATCATCGATGAAACCCATGCGCAGCATTTCGTCGGCTTCGTCGAGCACGAGCGTGGTCAGGCCGGAAAGATCCAGCGTGCCGCGTTCGAGATGATCGATCACGCGGCCGGGCGTGCCCACGACCACATGCACGCCGCGACGCAATGCCGACAACTGTTGGCCGTAACCCTGGCCGCCATAGATCGGCAGCACGTGGAATCCGGGGATGTGATGCGCGTAGCGCTGAAAGGCTTCGGCCACCTGGATGGCCAGTTCGCGCGTCGGCGCCAATACCAGAGCCTGCGGCTTGCCCGCCGCCGACGTCAGGCGCGCGAGGATGGGCAGCGCGAAGGCGGCAGTCTTGCCGGTGCCGGTCTGGGCCTGGCCCAGCACGTCGCGGCCTTCGAGCAAATGCGGAATCGTGGCGGCCTGGATGGGCGAGGGCGCTTCGTAGCCCACGTCGGCCAGCGCGCGCTGCAAGGACTCGCCGAGGGCGAAGTCGGAAAAGCGCGGCGTGTCGGCGGCGATTGGCTCGGACATGGGTCACTCAATGCAAAAAGGACGCGAAAGATAGCGGAAAACCGCGTCCGGCGCGGCAATTGATCGCAACGGCGGCGAATCGCGGCCCCTCGGGCGCGCCGATCAGGCGAAATTCAACGCCATTTCCTCGGCGAAACGATGGGCATCGCCCGGCCAGCGGGCCGAGACGTAGTGGCCGTCACGCACGCAAAAGCCGCGTTCGCGGTGGGCGGGATCGTCGCGCCACAGCGGCAGAGGGCCGGTTTCGAAATCTTCGGGCCGGGCCAGGGCGGCGGTGACTTCTTCCTGCACGGTCATCGGGTAGGTGCGGTAGTAGTCGCCCAGCCAGGCGGCGGTGAGCAGCCATGCGGCAAGTTCCTGCTGGCGCAGCAGCGCGGTGGTGCGCTTGCCGTGCAGCACGGACAGGCCATCGTCACGATTCGAGCGCGCGGCCAGTACCACGCCGTGACAGATCGCGCCGACCGGTTTGCGCGCGGCGAAGCAGGCCGACACGACCTGCTGCAGCACTTCCGATTCCAGGTACTCGATCATCCCGGGCGCGTGGCCGCCGGGCAGGATCAGGCCATCGAAGCGATTGATGTCGATGCCCTCCCAGGCCAACGGTTGGCGAAACGTCTGCGCCTGCGTCATCAGGCGATAGCTCTCGCGGCCGCGCGTGTTCGCGGCCAGCAGCGGCGCGAGCAGGCCCAAGCCCGTGCCCTCGAGCATGCGCGGATCGGCCGTGGCCGGCTTGCCTTGGGGCGTGGCGAAGACTATGCGATGGCCGGCCTCGGTGAAGCGGCGCCAGGGCACAGCGGCTTCGGTCGGGTCGAAGTCGTGGTCGGGCAGGGGCATGAGGATGTCGGCCATGTCGTGTCCCGTGATGGCGAGGTGGGCGCCGCGCGGTCGGTTTGGGACGCGCGCGAGGGCTCGGTTATCATCGCGCGCTGTCGCGCGGCGGAACAGATCGATCGGTCACGTTTCGCGCGCGGAACGCGGATGCGTGGGGCGCGTCGCGTCGGGTACCTTTCTCTTTCAGGGGCGACACCATGCCGTCATTCGATGTGGTCAGCGAAGTCGATAAGCAGGAACTGACCAACGCGGTCGATCAGGCCAACCGCGAACTGAGTCATCGCTTCGATTTCAAGGGCACGAACTCGCGCTTCGAGCTCAAGGAAATGGTGGTCACGGCCTTCGCGCCGACCGATTTCCAGCTCAAGCAATTGAGCGACATCTTGCGCGCGCGCCTGGCCGGTCGCGGCATCGACGTGCGCTGCCTGGAAGTGGACGAGCCCGAAGTGAATCTGCACGAAGCGCGACAGAAGGTGACGGTCAAGACCGGCATCGAGCAAGCGCTGGCGAAGAAGATCATCGCGCGGATCAAGGACGCCAAGATCAAGGTCGAGGCGCAGATCAACACCGGCAAGCTGCGCGTCACGGGCAAGAAGAAGGACGATCTGCAGGCCGTGATCGCGCTGCTGCGTCAGGTCGAACTGGAAATGCCGCTGCAGTTCGACAATTTCCGCGATTGATTTAAGCGGCGCGGCCTCAGCCGTGGCCGCGCAGATGCCGTGCTTGACGCTTAGGCGTGGCGCCCGCGTTGGCCGCGCGCGGCAAAGGCAAGGGCGCGTCAGCCGGTTCGAAAGCGAGGCGGCTACGGCCGCCGGTCGCGCGATAGTCGGCGATCAGGGCCTCGTTGACCGTGGTTTCATCCAGGCCGCGCGTCTGAGTCAGATGTTCGTGCAGCAGGTGAATCAGTCGTTCGTGCGCGATGGCGTGCGTGCGTCCGGCGCGCGCGTAGAGCCAATCCGAAAATGCTAGGAAATTCGCGAACGGTGAATCGCCCAGCAGCAACGCGCGCCCACGCGGATGCCGACCGGAATTGGCGACCATGTCCCAGTAGCGCGCGAAGCGCGACAGGCGCTGCATCGTTGGAAAATCGATCTGATCCGTCGCCAAGATGTTGTATGGCGGGTCGGGGTTGAAGCGCAGATCGTGATCGCGCGTGTGCCGCGCGATCGGAGCGCCGCGCAAACGCTTGAGAATGCCGAATTGAATTTCGTGCGGGGCCAGGGCCACGAGACGATCGAAGCCCGCCGCGAAGGTCGGCACGTCCTCGCCCGGCAAGCCCGCGATCAGATCCACGTGCAAATGCGCCTGCGTGTGTTCGCGCAGCCAGCGCAGATTGGCGTCGGCGGCGGCATTGTTCTGGCGACGCGAGATGCGCGCTTGCACTTGCGGATCGAAAGTTTGAATGCCGATCTCGAACTGCAGCGTGCCCGCGGGAAACCGCGTGATCGCGTCCTTGAGCTTGTCGGGCAAGTGATCGGGGATCAGTTCGAAGTGCACGAACACTGGGTCTTCAGGCGCGGCGGCGAGCTTGCCCAGAAAGAACTCCAGAATCGCCAGCGACGTATCGACCTTGAGATTGAACGTGCGATCGACGAACTTGAATTGCCGCGCGCCGCGCGTGTACAGCGTTTCCAGCGCCTCGAGAAAAGGCGCGAGCGGAAACGGCCACGCCGTCTTGTCCAGCGCCGACAGACAAAACTCGCACTTGAACGGACAGCCGCGCGAGGCCTCCACGTAGAGGTGCCGCTGACGCACGTCTTCGTCGGTGTATTCGTCGTAAGGCAAGGTCAACGCGGCCAACGGCGGTTGCACGCCGGCGATCACGCGCTCTCTCGGTCGTTCGCCCGCGTACAAGGCGCGTAGCAAGTGCGCGAAGCTGACATCGCCCCAGCCGGTGATGACGTAGTCGGCGAGCGCGCAGATGCGCTGTTCGTCGACCTCGTAACTAACTTCGGGGCCACCGAGCACGATCACGATGTCCGGCGCCAAGGTCTTGAGCTGAGCGACCAGGCGTGTGCATTCCTCGACGTTCCAGATGTACACGCCCAAGCCGATCACGCGCGGCGAGCCTGCGAGAAGTTGCTCGGCGATCTCCTCGGTCTTCTGACCGATCACGAATTCGCGGATCACGCAGCGTTCGCGCAGTTCGCCCAGGTTGGCGCGCAGATAGCGCAGGCCCAGCGAGGCGTGGGCATAGCGCGCGTTCAAGGTGGTCAGGACGATCTCGCTCATGCGCGCATGATGACGCATGCGTCGCGGGCTGAGTAGATGGTGGGTGGTGTTTGCCGAGTCGTTTCGCGTCGCGTGGCGAGTTTCGTGGCGACTCGAGTTACGGCGGGTCGGCGTGAAGCGGGGGGGATGGCCTCGATCGAAGCTCGTCGGGCTCAACCGGAGCGGTGGCCGGTGCCACCGCTCCATGAGCTTTCCGAGGCCTATTCGAAGCCGTCGGAAAACACCGCGTCGGGCGCGGGGTCGAAGGTGTTGATGTCACTGGCCGTGTTATTGGCCAGATTGACGTCGCTCACGGTGCCGCCGGTGGTGAGCGTGGCGCGAGTCTCCGTGGTGCCGACGCGTCGTTCTGGGAAGTCGCAGCGCGCAGTGAAGAAGGCTTGGGCATTGAGCGGCAAGTTCAACGTCGCCGCGATGTCGCCGCTGCCCGCGTCGGGACCGCTGGCGCCACCGGCATACGTCGCGGTCCACGTGCAAAGGGCGCCGACGCCGAAGGTCACGGTGAGATTCGCCGGTGAGTCGGCCGGTCCCGCATTGCTCGCGACGATGCGGTACTCGACCTGTCCGCTGGGCACGGGAATCACGGTCAGGCCATCGCTGATCGCCACCGACGCATCGGTGGCGACGGTGCTGCGGCAGCCGGTGACGCTGACATCGTCGATCGCGGCGCCGGCCAATTGCGTGGCCGCGTCGCTGTCCAGATGAAAGCGCAAGCGCATCGATTGACCCGCGAACTCGTCGACGCGCGCGCGTTGCTGCGACCAGCCCGCGACGCTATCGACGCGCGGCGTGGTGGCGAAGGTCGCCATGTCGCCGTCGATGTGTTCGAACAAACGCGTGCCCGCGCTGCCGTCGGCCCGTTGCGCGTCGACGACGAAGTTGTCGTGATCGGCGCTCTGCAATTGGTAGTTCTGCGCCCAGTTCACGAGGATCGGGCCGGTCAGAATGCGCAGATCGATCGGTGGCGAAATCAGGTTCTGATCGCTGTTGGGCGCGTAGTCGCCGGTGAGATTGGTCTTCCAGCAGGCATTGCCCGAGGCGCAACTCGCGATCAAACCGCCCGACGGCTGGCCGCGTTGCCATTGATCGAGTCGACCGGAATGCGAGAAGCCCGCATCGCCGTCCTCGAACGGGGTGGCGTAGGCGACATAGGGCTCGGTGTTGATCGGGCAGGCCGGCGGCGGCGGTTGTTCGCACACGCCCAGAAAGGCCGAGATCGTCATCGGACGCGCGGCTTGATTGGGCTTGTCGCGCACGATCAAGGTCCAGATGCCGTTGGGCGGTGAACCGTTGAACCACGACAGCCGCGCACCGTCCTGAGGCATGGTCAGGCCACGTTGCGTCGGCACGCCGGGCATCAGCGCGCGGTCATCGAAGAAGTTGCCGAAGGGGCGGTTGCTTACGGGCGGCAAGTCGCGCAGCAAGGGCACTTCGATGCCCGAGGGCGAACGCAGCACGTAGCTGAAATCTCCCGGCTCGCCGCCTTGGACGAACGTGTTGAGGGTCACGCCGTCGACGGGGCGCGGATCGAAGGGCAGGAAGGTGAAATGCAGTCGAAGTTCGCCGCCATCGGCAATCGTGGTCGAGGCACTGTCGGACACCGTCGTGCAGCGACGATCCGGCGGAGAAACGGGCGGCGGAAACGAGGCCAGGCTCAGACGATAGTCACCACCAATCAGGCCTTCGCTTTCGACGACCACGGTCGAGGTATTCGTGCCATTGGGCGCGACGGGATAGATCAGCACCCGCGACACCGGTGATGACCCGAATGTCGGTTCGGGAAATTCGAACACCGGATCGACGCCCGGGCCGCCCGGTGGCTCGAAGCGCAAGCGCGCCTGGCTGACCACGCCATCGCGATCGGGATCGAGGTCGAGCCAGGCGACAAGGAAGCCCCGGGCGATGACGCCTCGCAGCGCGAATTGATCGCGCGTGTCCGCGCCGCCCACCGTGCCGACGAGCAAGCGCCCATCGCCCAGCGTCTGTTGGGTGAACACATCGTCGTTGGGTTCGATGTCGACCGAGGGCGCGTCGCGCTGCAATCGCGCGAACAGGACATACGGCAGCACGCGTGCGTCATCGCCTTGCTCGCGCACGCGCACGAAGTAGTTGCCCGCGCTCGGCAAGAGTCGGCCCGAGATCGATGAGGCGAGGTCGGTCTGCGAGCCGTCGTTGTCGTCGCTCTCGATCACGGTGACGCCGTCGCTGGCGATCAGGTCGATCACGGTGTCGGTGCTCGCGACACTCGACGCGGTGATCGTGGCGAGATCGACGCGATCACCCGCGCGCGCGAAGAAGACGTAGTAGTCGACATCGCCGATGGGATCGATCGTGCCCTGAATGCGGTACTGATCGTCTGACATGTCGATGGGCGTGGCCGTGGCCGCGGTGTCGTTGGCTTCGATTTCGCGAGGCACGCGCGGATCGAGGCTGGAGATCGGCGCGCTGGTGGTGGCGACGATGGGGGGCGATGCCCCTTGAATATTGAACGAAGTGGTGTCGGCGGCGGATCGGGCGTGCGCCGTCGTGCCGGCGAGCACGACGACCGTCGCGAGGCATTGGATCAAGGCGAATCGAAGCGCTGTCATGGTCCCAGGAGTGGGCCGCGCATGATCGACGGGATCGACCTTCAAGGGCGGCACCCTGGAAGGGGTTGCGCCGATTTCTCGAACTTGGTGTCAGGTCGCGCGGCGCGGATGCCGAGACCGCGCGATGTTGGCGACGCAGGTCCGTGCGAGGGGCGGCCGATGCCGCCCCTCGAGGGCCTGATCGCGCGTCATTCGAAACCGTCGGAGAACACGGTTTCGTTCGCCGGAATGAACGTGTTGATATCGGTGGCGACGTTGTTCGCTTGCTGGGTGTCCGCGACCGGATCCACGGTGGCGATGCTCGCCATCGTGGTCGTGGTGCCTGACTGCAGCAGCGGGAACTGGCAGGTGGCGACGATGTAGACGTTGCTGTTCAGTGGCATGTACATGCCGACATCGATCGGACCGCTGCCGGAGGACGGACCGGAGGCGCCGGGATCGAACGTCGCGGTCCACGTGCATTGCGCCGTGTCTCCGAAGTTGACGATGATCTCCGCCGTGGTGTCGGCGGGCCCGGCATTGTTGGCGACGATGTTGTAGGTCACCACGCCGCCGGGCACATGGATCGACGTCGCGCCATCGCTGATCGTGATGCTGGTGTCGGCCTGCGTGGTGCTGCGGCACCCGACGATGCTGACGTCGTCGATGGCGGCGCCGGCGAATTCCGTGGCGGCATCGCTGTCGAGGTGAAAGCGCAGACGCACGGGCAGGCCGGCGAACTCATCGATGCGCGCCGATTGCCGCGACCAGCCCGCGACCGTGTCGACGACCGTGGGGCCAACGCCCAGGGAAGCGGTCATGGCCTGATCGAGGTGTTCGAACAGACGCGATGTCGTGGCGCCGCCAACCAGTTCGGCATCAACGTAGAAATGGTCGTTCAAGACAGTGTCCATCTGGTAGGCCTGTGACCAGCGCGCGTAGAGAGGGCCGGTGACCAGACGCAGATCGATGGGCGGCGACAACAGGTTCTGCACGCTGCTGGCGGCGTAGTTGCCGGTGAGATTGGTCTTCCAGCACGCGTTGCCCGTGGCGCAGCTCGCGATCGCCGAGCCCGAAGGCTGGCCGAGCGCCCATTGATCTTGCGAGCCGACATGGGTGAAGCCGACATTGCCGCCTTCGAACGAGGCCGAGTCGTACACGGTGTACGGCGCGGTGCCCGTCGGACATTGCGGTTCGGGCGGTCGCTCGCAGATCGTCAGCTTGGCCGATTGCACCGCGCCCACCAGGCCACCCACCGAGTCGTCCCGGACCATCAACTGCCATGTGCCATTGGCCGGCGTGCCATCGAACCACGACAAGCGCGAATCGAGCGGCGCCAGCTGCGAAAAACGCGTTTGCGGCGGAATGTTCGTCGACAGGATGGTGTTGGTGGTGAAGGCCGCCTCGTCATCGAAGGTCAGCATCAGACCCGACACGAAAACGCCGGTGCCCGTCGAGAGGAAATCGTGAAACAGCAAAACCTCGGTGCCGCTAGGCGAACGCAGACTCAGGTCGAGGTCGTGCGCGCTGGAGTCGACGACCTCCAAGTCCAGATCGACATCGTCGACCAGGCCGGGATCGATGAGATTCACATCGATCGGCACGATTACCTCGCCGGCGTCGACGATGGGCGTGACCGGGCCGGAAAACGTCGTGCATCGCATGCCGGGCAGGGGCGTTGGCGCCGGGAATACCGTGATGCTGAGCTGGTAGTTCCTGCCCCGCGCAAGGTTCAAGTTATTCGAGCTCAACAGGATGTAATAGCGACCGCTGTCGCGCGCCGTGAATGCCAGTTCGCCGGCCGGAAGATTGCCGTCGTTCACGCTCGTCGACGTGGACAAGAGCACGCCGTCGGCGACCAATCGACCGATCTCCATCTTGATCGAGCGCGCGAGGGTGACGCCATGGGGTTGTCGATCGAGAATGGCCACGAAGGTATCGCCAGCGTTCAAGTCCAGACTGAACCCGTCCGGATCCGCTTGGCCGGGTTGGCTATTGCCCTCGATCCAACGGATGTCGCCAAGGTCCTGCATGACCAGATTGGTGCCGTTGTTGGGTTCGACCTCGTTGGCCGGCATGCCTCGACGTAGCTGCAGGTAGAGGCGATAGGGCAACACCAATCCGTCATTGCCGGACTCGGTGACGCGCAGGTAGTAGGTGCCGCCCTCCAGGAGGTCGACACCAGCCAACACGGAAGAGAAATCATTGGCCGAGCCGTTGTTGTCGTCGCTCGCGATGACGGTGGCGCCGTCGGGCCCAATGACTTCCAGGTAGGTGTCGCCAATCCCGATGTTCGTGGCGCTGATGTTGTTGGTGGCGGCGTAGAGGATGTCGCCCGGCTGCGCGACGAAACGGAAGTAATCGACATCGCCGATCGTTCCGATCGTGCCCTGCATTTGCGCCTGATCGTTGACCAGGCCCATGTCGTTGGCGGTGGCGGCCGAGTCGTTGGGCTCGACTTCGCGCGGCAGACGCGAATCCAGACTCGAGATCGCCGCCTCGCCGGCGGAAGACGAGGTCGATGCTTGCACCGACGGCGCGAACGTGGCCGCTTGTTCGCGGCGATCGGCCCGCGCATCCGCGCGAACGTTCAGACTGGCCAGCACCACCGCGCCAGCGAGCAAGGTCGTGAGAAATCCGCGTTGAATCGACATACCAACCCCCAGCGGTCGCGCGCGGTCGACGGGTGTCGAAGGCTTCGCGGCGACCCTACGAAACAGCAGTGCGGGAGTTCGCCGCCGCGACTGTCACGAAATGAGGCTCTATAGGTGCCTTAGTTGCGCGGACGGCAAATGGATCGGCGGAAGCAGGGGGCGATTTTGGAAACAAAAAGGGGAGGCGACTCACGTCGCCTCCCAAGTCGGTGCCACGGGGGTGTTGTTATTCGAAACCGTCGGAGTACATGGTGTCGTTGGCCGGCAGGAACGTATTGGTGTCCGACGCCGTGTTGTTGCTCAGGTTGGTGTCCGACACCGAGCCCGTGGTGGTGAGCGTCGCGGTGGTCGTGGTGGTGCCCGATTGCAGCGCCGGGAAATGGCACACCGCGGTGAAGAACGCCTGCGAGGTGAACGGCATGTTCAAGGTCTGGGCGATATTGCCCGAGCCCGAGGCCGCGCCCGTGGCGTTGTTGCTGTACGTCGCCGTCCACGTACACACCGCGCCGGTGCCGAAGGTCACCGCGAGATTGGCCTGCGTGTCGGCCGGGCCCGGATTGCTGGCCACGATCTGGTAGGTCACCGAACCGCTGGGCACGATCACCGAACTGGTGCCATCGCTGATCGCGACGCTGGCGTCGACTTGCGTCGTGCTGCGGCAACCAGTCACGCTGACATCGTCGATGGCGGCACCGGCGAACTGGGTGGTGGCATTGCTGTCGAGGCGGAAGCGCAGACGCAGGTTCTGACCCGCGAACTCATCGACGCGCGCGGACTGGAACGCCCAGCCGGCCGCGATATCGATAGTGGTCGGGCCCGAGCCCAGGCTCGACTGCATCGTGCCATCGATGTGCTCGAACAACCGCGAGACGGCCGCGCCGCCGACTTGTTCGGCATCGACGGTGAAGTTGTCGGCCGCGGCCGCTTCGAGCTGATATTTCTGCGCCCAGTTGACGATCAGCGGCGGCTGCAGCATCGCCAGGTTGATCGGCGAGGACACCAGGTTCTGGATGCTGTTCGACGCGTAGTTGCCGGTGAGATTGGTCTTCCAGCAACTGCTGCCTGACGCGCAATCGGCGATGGCCGAACCGCTCGGCAAGCCCTGCGCCCACTGATCCTGCGCGCCGGAATGCGTCATGCCACCGCTGGAGGTCTCGAAGTCGCTGGTATAGGCCGTGTACGGCGCGGTGCCCGAGGGGCAGGTCGGCGGTACGGGGCGTTCGCAGATGGTCAGCGTGGGATTGATGATCGTGGTGGCCGGACTGCTGACGGCGTCGTCCCGCGCGATCAACTGCCAGGTGCCATTGGGACGCGTGCCATCGAACCACGACAGTCGCGCCGCGCCCTGCGGCTGGAAGTGCCATCGAATCATCGACTGCCCGCCCAGCGCCGGCGTGCCCACGGGCGTGGCCGCCTCGTCGTCGAACGTCAACTGCGCCGAGCCATCGCTATTGGCCAGGTTCTGATACAGCGGCACCTCGATGCCGTCGGGCGAGCGCAGGGAGATATCGCTCTGCGTGTTGGCGGTGCCTGAAAAGCTGATGTTGACGTCGTCGATGAAGCCAGGGTTGGCGACATTGACCACCAACGGCAATTGCGCTTCCCCGCCAGGCGGCGTGACGGCATTGCCCGGATTATTGACCGAGTAGCAGCGACGCTCCGGCGGAGCCACCAAGGCGGGGAACACGGTCACGCTCAAGTGATAGCTGCCGCCAGCGCCACCCTGCGCGTCGGGATAGATCTTGTAGAACACGCCGCCTTGGCGAACGGTGTGGATCAGGAACTGCGAATCGGGTTGGCCCGCGCTGCCCGGATCCTGGGCCGATACCTCGAACGAGGCGCTGGGTTCGCCGAAGTTGAGGCGAATCGCCGAGTCCGTGCCATCGCGCTCCGGATCCTCGTCGATCGACATCATCACCGTGTCGCCCGCGTTCAGAAGAATCTTGTAGAAGTCGCGTTGGTCGGTGGACGACAGACTGCCCGAGGCAAAGTGATTGCCATCGATGCTCAGGGCTTGGGCGCTGATGTCATTGGGCTCGACTTCGGCCAAGGGCACGCCACGCTGCAACTGCGCGTACAGGCGATACGGCAGCACGCGCGCGTCATTGCCGTTCTCGCTCACGCGCAGGTAGTACGTGCCCGCGGTCGGCAGCACGAGGCCGGCGATGCTCGAGGCCTGCTCGCCTTGCACGCCATCGTCGTTGTCGGTTTCGAGAATCGTGGTGCCGTTGGGCGCGATCACCGACAGCACGGTGTCGCCGCTGTCGGCGCTCGACGAGGTGGTGGTGGCGGTGAACAAGCGATCGCCCGCCTGGGCGGTGATGCTGAAGTAATCGACGTCACCGACCGCGTTGATCGTGCCCTGGATGCGCGCCGCGTCGCCGCTGAGCAGCATCGTCGTCGCCGTGGCGGCGGTGTTGTTGGACTCGATTTCGCGCGGCAGCTGCGAGTCGAGGCTGGAAATCGCGGCATCGGGCGACGGGGTCGCCGCGCGCGCCGCGGCAAGACCCGCGTCTTCGAGCAAGTTCGGATACGCGTGATGAGCATTTGAGCCCACCCCGGCCGCCAGGGTCACCTGACTGCCAAGGGCCATGGAACTGGCCAGCACCGTGGCCAGAATCGTGCGTTGGATCAACATGATAAACCCCCGGATAGGCTCGCCAGGTCGACGTTTGTCGTCCTCTGGGAAAGCGGCCTCCGACCCAGCAATGCGGGGATCGCAGGGGCTGACTGTCAGTCGTGCACATTCGTTGACGCTTTTGTTGCGCGCCCAGAACTCGGCCGGCCGGGGGCGCCACGGGCGAAACCGTGCTCGCGCCGCGAAGTAGAGTGTCGGAAAAACGGATCGTTAGGAGGGAAAGCGACTGGCCTAGCGCTCAGCCGCGAATTGCGATGGTGCCGCGGGAATTTCGAGCTTCCGCGCGCACAAGCTTCGTGCGACGTTTCAACGCTAGCTGCATTGGATTGATCGAATTGCCGCGCGCGAAAGCACCGCGGCAACACCGACGGTCGCGACACCGGGGTCGCGACCGTCGGTGATCGTTCAGAGCTTCAACGCGGCGGCGACACTGCCTTGCGTCAGCGGGTGATAACCGCTCTTGGCGATCGCGAAGATCTCGCGCGCCCAGGCGAGGTTGGTCGGCGTCTTCGCCAGTTCCGCGTACAAGGGCACGATGAGCTTGCGTCGACCGATGCCGATCAGATATTGCCGCAACGGCTCGCGCACGGGCGCGTAATCGGCGCGAATGCCGGCCAGGAACCAGCGGTGCGCGATCTCGCTGTTGCCGGTGCTCGTGAGGTGATAGACCTCATCGAGTTCGCTCATGCGCTTCGCGCTCAAGTCCGCCGGCAGGCCGTTCAAGAAATACAACCACTGCTGCGTGCCCCAGGATTTGCCGTCGAGTTCGGTCGCGCTGGTCTTGCCCTCGAGCCAGGCCTGACGGCGCGCGTCGATGCGCGCGAGCGTGTCGGTGCTGGCCAATTCGGCCGACTTCGGAATGCCCGGCGCATACAACCACTCGCGCAGTTCCTCGTCGCTGATCGCCTGCGGATGCGTGGCGCGCAGGTTTTTCTGCAAGTAGGCGAGAAAATCCTCGGTGGTCGCGCTCTGGAAGGCGTGATCGTCGAACCAGCCGCGCAGGAACGGATCGAACGTCGCGCGACCGACGCGACGCTCGATCGTGCGAAGCATCCACGCGCCCTTGGTGTAAGGCACGGTGGTGTAGGCATCGTCCGGATCGCGGCCCTTCATGTCGGGCACCAGCCATTGGTCGCCGGCCGGGATGCCTTTCATTTCCTCGATGACTTCGGTCTGGCTGATGCGTTCCTGCATCAGCGCTTCGTCGGCGCCGTAGAGCGATTCGACGATGCGGTTCTCGACATAGGTCGTGAAGCCCTCGTTCAACCAGAAGTGCGGCCACGAGGCATTAGTGACCAGATTGCCCGACCACGAGTGCGCGAGTTCGTGCGCGACCAGGGCGACGAGGCTCTTGTCGCCTGCGATCACGGTCGGCGTCGCGAAGGTCAGGCGCGGATTCTCCATGCCGCCGAAGGGAAACGACGGCGGCAGCACCAGGATGTCATAGCGCTCCCAGCGATAGGGGCCGTAGAGGTTCTCGGCGGCCTTGATCATGGCCTCGGTGTCCTCGAACTCCTTCGCGGCGGCTTCGACGCGGCCGGGCTCGGCGTAAACGGCCGAACGCGGACCGATCTCGCGATAGGCCAGATCACCGACCGCGATCGCCATCAAATACGACGGAATCGGCTGCGGCATGCGAAAGCGGAAACCGCCGGGTTCGCCCGTCGAGGTCGGATCGTTCTGCGCGCCCATCACCGCGCGCAAGCCCTTGGGCACGGTCACGCGCGCATCGAAGGTGAAGCGCACCGACGGCGTGTCCTGCAGCGGCACCCACGAGCGCGCGTGGATCGACTGCGATTGACTGAACAGAAACGGGTGCTGCTTGCCCAGGGTCTGCTCGGGCGTCAGCCATTGCAGACCCGAAGCTTTGGGCGAGGTGTGGTAGTACACGCGCACGTGCGCCGCTTGAATCGGCAGGGGAATCGACAGTCGCGAGCCGAAGGCCGGATCGCGCGGCGCCAGTGTGTAGCGCGCGCCATGCCATTGGCCCTCGGCATCGACATAGTTCACGCGCTCGATGCTCAGATCGCGCGTGTCCAGGTCCAGGGTGCGCGCGGTCGGTGAGCGCCAGTCGAGCTTGAGGTCGACGAAGCCGGCGAGCTCGCGCCGTTCGAACGAGGTGTCCAGGTCGAGGTGGAGGTGGGTGACGCGAACCTCGTCGGGTTTCGCGTAGCTGTGTTCCTCGACCGCGCCCACGGGGCTCACGGTCAGGGCGGCCAGGGCCAGGGTCCAGCACAATCGCATGCGTGCGCTCCGGGAAAGTGCGCGGCGGGTCGAGCCGCGGGAGCGGGCACGATAGCCAAGTCGGTCCATCGGGGCCAGGGCCGGGCAGGGGAGCGATGCGCGAAGCCCAGTTCAGCGCCAAAGACCTCGCGATCGGCTCTCTATCTTTTGTGCGCCCCATCGGCCCGGATAGATGCGCATGTTGACTTTGTGTGTCTCGAAGAACGAACGCTGACAGCAAACCCCGCTCTTCATCGCCATCTGACTGTGCGAACGCGGCGACCACACTGTCGGTCGTCGCTCAAGTTACCGGAGCACATTCTCGACCGCTGAAAATTAGGCGAGCTGATTCACGCGTCTAGACCCCCCCCTGCCGCGTGTTTACCCCCCTCGTCTCGTTGGCCGTCCTGACTCTGCATGTGCTTCGGATCCGCTGGGTCAGGTCGCCGCGTTCGCGTCTTCTTCTCTCCTCAAGCCTGTCGGGTCGATGTCAGCGGCGCCGCGCCGCTGACGCGATCCGATGGGCTTGTGTTTTTCTGGCGCGTTCGCGCCTCGGGCTTGGACGAAATTAGACGAGACTGCCCTTTCGTCCAGTGACGCAGGCGCGCGTCACGTCCGCGTTTTGTGATGCTTGTCCTCGCCATGCCGGCATGAAGAACTACACTGCGCGCACTTGCTCGCGGTGTTCGCGTCGATTCACGCGCTCATGGGGGTCGGGCGAGATCGACGAGGAGATTTTCATGCTGGAAGCACCATGCCCGTCCTTCGCGGCGATCGGCATCGTCCTGGCCATGTCATTGACCGCGAACGCCACGGTCGCCGCAGCGCCCGCCGCGCCCGCGGCCAGCGACACCGTGCACTGCGACGGCTTCGAGAACACGAGCTGTGGCGCGCCCACGACCAATCAGTTCAGCTTCCTCGCCTACGGCGACAGCCGCTCGGGCAATGGCTGCGATGGCAATGCCGTGCATATCGGCTTGGTCTCGCGGATGGTCGCCGAGCAGGCGCCCTTTGTCTTTCACCTCGGCGACATGATCACCGGCTACGACGCCTCGACCAATTGGGTCAGTCGCGGCACCTGTCCGCTCGATGCTTCGCGCGGCAGCTTCAAGGAAATCATCGCGCCGCTGCAGAACAAGCCCGCGCCGCCGGGCTTGCCCGTGTCGTTCTTCCCGGTCGTGGGCAATCACGACGACAACTGGAACGATCAGTGGTACCCGGATCCTTCGGGGCAGGGGTTCTGCTCGGTGTTCGACCCGACGGCGCTGGTGCCCAACCATACGCAGCAGCCGTACTACTCGACCCTGCACTCGGCGCAATACACCAACACGCAGTTCAATACGCTGGCGTGCTCGTTGTCGAGCAGCGAGGTCTATCCGACCTTCATGTATTACAGCTTCAACTACCACAACACGCACTTCGCCGTGATGCGCCTCAACAGCGACTACGACGATCTGCAGGTGTGCAACAACTGCTCGGGCAACGAGCAGGACTACGACGACTACTACCGCATCCATCAACTGCACTGGCTGCGCGCGGATCTCGCGGCCGCCGCGTCGCAACCGGGCATCGACAATCTCATCGTGCTGTTGCACGCGCCGCTGTTCACCACGTCGGACGGGCATCAGGGCAATGTGTCGTGGCCGGCCCTGTCGAAACTGTTCTCGCAGTATCGGGTGAAGCTGGTGATCTCGGGCCACAACCACGTGTACGAGCGGACCTGGCCGATCTTCGCCTCGGCGACGTTTCCGAACGGCGTGCGTGACGATGCCAACGGAACGGTCTACACCATCACGGGCGGCGGTGGCTCGGCCTTGCACGGGTTCAATTCCGAAAGCCCCTTGATGGCCTACCGCAATTCGACCTTCCAGTATTTGCGCATCGACATCAATGGCGCGCAGGTGACGCTCAAGAGCATCGGGGCCGACGGCACCTTGCTCGATACCTACTCGCGATGAGGTCGAAGGTCTCGGTCGCCGCGCGACTCGCCTTCGCGATGCTGGCGCTCGGCGCTGGCGTCGCGAAGGCGGCGACGTACAACGTCGCCACCACTGGCAACAACGCCAATGCCGGCACGAGCACGGGCGCGCCCTGGCGTGACATCGCCTTCGCCGTCGGTCGCGCGAACCCCGGCGATGCGATAGAAGTGCGCGCCGGCACGTACACCGAGAACGTCATCATCAGTCGGCCTGGCGGCGCCAATGCCTGGATTGTATTGCGCGCCTTCGCCGGCGAAGCGCCGGTCTTGCGCAGCACCGGAGTGGGCCCGACGGTCTACGTCTATCACGACGATTGCGACGAGGGCACGATCGGCGACGACAACGGTAATGTCGATTGCCGACCGATGTATTGGGAGATTCGTGGCCTGCGCATCGAAGGCAGCGCCAACGGCGGTGGCGATGGCAATGCGATCAAGATCGACACGCCGCGTGTGCGCCTGATCGGCAATCGGCTGTGTTGCGCCAAGGCCGACGTGGTCAAGCTGGTGCGCACGGCCAATGACGTCGAGATTCTCGACAACGAGATCTGGCAAGACAGCGCGCTCGTGGTGCCCAGCACCAATGCCCAGGGCATCGACATGGTCGGCGGCGACCGCCTGCGCGTGGCGGGCAACTACATCCACGACGTGCCCGATATCGGCGTCTACGCCAAGGGCAATGCGCGCGACGCACTCTTCGAAAGCAATCTGCTCGTGCACATCGGCGGCGCCAATGCCGGTCACGCCTTGATGCTCGGTCAATCCACCGACGCCGATCGCCTGCTCGACGGCGACTACGAATCCTACGACGGCCTGGTGCGCAACAATGTGGTGATCGACACCGCGTGGTCGTGCCTCGCGGTCTCGTCGTCGTTCAACGCGCGTTTCTACAACAATGCCTGTTACAACACAGGGCAGAATCTGCACGGGTCGATCTTGTTGTCGAACGAATCCGAGATTGGCCAGCGCGGGCTGCAATACACCTTCGTCAACAACATCGTCTATGGCTCGTCGGCGCGGCCCGTGTTCAAGATCGGTAGCGATGCGATGAGCGACTACACGAGTCTTGTCGTCGCGCGGAACCTGTACTACACCGGCGATGGCGTGCCGCGTTTTGTTTCGAGTGACTTCTTCTCGACGCCAGTGACGTTCGCGCAATGGCAGACACAGTTCCTAGCGCTGACGGGGCATGCGGACAACAGTCTCGTCGGTGACCCGCTGTACACGGCGATCACTGGCGCGACGCCGCTGATGATCGGCGCGAACAGTCCGGCGCTCAACACGGGGCAAGCGGTTGGCGCTTTGGTGCCCAACGACTATCGCGGGCAATCGCGACCGATTGGCGCGGGCTTCGATATCGGCGCCTATGAAGTCGGCACCAGCGATCGTTACTTGTGCGACGGCTTCGAGAACGCGGGCTGTTGATCGACGGGGCTCGCGCGATCGTCATCACGCGCGTTACGCTTCCGCCATGCATATTCTCACGCGATTGCCCGCGCGCAGCCTCTGCGATCGAGCCGAGCTGACCTTCATCGCGCGACAAGCCATCGCGCATGACACCTTGCTCGCGCAACACGTCCGCTATTGCGAGACCTTGGCCAAGACCGGTGCCTCGGTTCATGTGCTGCCCGCATGGGAAGAAAAGCCCGATTCGGTGTTCGTCGAAGACGCGGCCGTGGTCGTGGCGGAAGTCGCCGTGCTTGGACGTTCGGGCGCGGTGTCGCGTCGCGATGAACCTGAGGCTTTGCGCGAAGTCCTGGCCCCGTCACGCCCCATGATCGCGTTGCGCGAACCGGCGCTGCTCGACGGCGGCGATGTGCTGCGCATCGGGCGAGTGCTTTACGTCGGCCTGTCGACCCGCACCAATCTCGAAGCCGCGAACCAACTGCGCGACGCGTTTGCACCGCACGGCTATGTCGTGCACGTCGTCCCGTTGGGCGCCAGCCTGCATCTGAAAACCGCGTGCACCGCGCTCGATGACGAGACCTTGCTGTTCAATCCCGCCTGGGTCGATCCTTCGGCCTTGCGCTTGCCGCGCCAATTCGCGATCGATCCCGCCGAACCTTTCGCCGCGAATGTGCTGCGGCTGGGCGACGACCTCATCGTCAACGCGGCCTTTCCCATTACCGCCGAGCGCGTGAAGCGTTTCGCCGATCGCGAAGGCTATCGCGTGTTCGCGGTCGACATCTCGGAGTTCGGCAAGGCCGAAGCCGGTCTCACGTGCCTGAGCCTGCCGTTACCGTGAGTCGTCGGTGAGCATCGTGCCGCGACACGTCGGCGCGCCGCAGTGACACGCCCAGATGCGCTTGAGCCGCGCCGTGTGCTTCACCGCGAGACGGATGTCGTAGTCGAAGGTCAGTTCCTCGCCCGGCCGGATGGCGCGCAGGGTTTCGATCCAGACCTTGTCGCGCTCGGCGATGCCGTCGATGTTGACGTAAATCACCGCCTCGCAATTGGGCGCGCAGCCGTGATTGATGAAACGCGCGGAATTGCCGCCGATCTGGCCGTCGATCAAGCACTCGTCGTTGACGCGCAGCAGATAAGTCTGCCCGGCGCGCGTGAGATCGGCATCGAGCGCGGCGGCGCGCGCGTTGTCGATGCGCGCGCCGCGATATTCGATCAAGCGCGTGCCGGCCGGAATGCGCGTGGTCGCGAACACGCCGCGGCCATGAATCGGAGAATGACGAACGACGAAGCGCGCGGCCATGCGGAAGGCGTCGAGGGCAGGGGCGCGCAGTGTAGCGCGCGGACTACGCCGCGTTGGCGGGATCGATGATCACCAAAGTGCCGCGACTGCCGGGCGCGACCGCGTGCGGCACGCCGGCCGGCATGATCACCACTTCGCCGGCGCGCACGATCATCTCGCCCGCGTCCAGGGTCAGGCGCATTTCGCCGTCGACCACGAGCAGGGCTTCATCGTAGTCGTGCGTCTCCGCGGGATAGGCGGCGGCATCCATGCGCAGCAGCTTGAAGCGACTGGCGCCCAGGGGCGCGAGCACGCTCGATCGCCACGTCTCGGGCAGGGTCGCGGCGCGCGTGATCAGGTTGACGACGGTCGGTAGGGTCTTGGCAGTCATGGCGCGAGCCTAGCCGCGCGCACCCACAACGACCAGTGAAAGCTTCGCAAGCCGATTTGAACGCGATTCAACGCGCGCGCTTGCGCGCGCCGCGAGGCTTGGCCGTGCTGGCCGACTTGTCGGATTCGCGCGGCCACGCCTACGAGTCGGCGCGCGGCGCGAGGATCGATTTGCGCAACGATTCCAGCTCCGCGATGCGTCGACGACTGCCATCCCAGCCCAGGCGCGTGGCCTCGGCGAGCAAGGCTTCGGACAAGGCCATCAACGCGAGGTTCGAATCCCACATCGACGGCACTTCCACGCGCGCGGACAACACGCGCGTTGCCACGCGCGCGATCGGCGACAGCCATTGATCGGTCAGCAGCACGATCTTGACCTGTCTTGCCGCCGCCGCTTGGGCCAGGCGCGAGAGACTGTCCTGATAACGACGAATGTCGAAGATCACCAGCACGTCGCGCTTGCCCATGTCGAGCAATTGATCGTGCCAGTTCGATTCCTGATCCTGCAGATGATTGACGCCCGGGCGCAGGATGCGCAGATGCGCCGCCACGTAACGCGCCAGCGCATCGGTGAAGCGCCCGCCCACCAGATGTATGCGCAGGCCCTTGTCGGCCAGCAGCTCGGCGACGCGGCGAAACTCGGCCTGGGGCAGGTTGGCGAAGGTCTCTTGCAGATTGTCGGCCGCCGCCTGGGCGAAACGCGCGATCGGCGAGGACGCGCCGCGCTCATCGCCGGCGGGGCGATGCGGTTGCTTAGCTAAGGGCGAGGACAACTGCGCGGCCAATTCCTCCCGCAGCGTGTTCTGAAATTCCTGATACGTCGAGTAGCCCAGGCGCGAGACCAGCCGCGTCACGGTTGGCACGCTCACGCCGACGCCGCGCGCCAAGTCCGAGGCGCTGCGCAGGCCGGCCAAGGGATATTCGGCCAAAAGTTGATGCGCCACGCGACGCTCGGTGGCGGGGAACTTGTCCATGCCGGTACGCAGGCGCTCGGCTGCCGTCGGTTTCATCGATCCTCCCCCGTCGCGCGCATTGACGCATGTCGCAAGACGTTATACGTTTTACACCGTCGATTTCGAACGCTGCGTTTGTAATTCACGTTACATGTGCCCTGGGGAGGGCTCACATGGCAGCTGTTCAACTCCCAATGTGCGCGAGCTTCAACGACCCCGTGGTCGTCGTCAACCCGCGCGCGCGAAGCGGGCTGGTGCTCGTGTGCGAGCACGCCAGCAACACCGTCCCGGCCGCCTACCAGGCCCTGGGGCTGACCCGAGAACAACTGCAAAATCACTACGCCTGGGACCCCGGCGCCCTGGAAGTGGCGCGACGCCTGGCCGAGGAGATTGACGCCGTGCTCGTGCACGCCGCGTATTCGCGCCTGCTGTTCGACGTCAACCGCGCCATCGACGCGCCCGACGCCATCGTCACCAGTGGCGAGGGCACGCCGATCCCCGGCAATCTCGAGATCAGCGTCGAAGAGCGCGCGCGACGCGAGAAGTGCGTCTACACGCCGTTTCATCGCACGCTTGATGTCTTGATCGAGGAACGCCTGCGCGAGCGCCGACCGACCGCGGTGGTGTCCATCCATTCCTTCACGCCGAGTTATCACGGCGTCGACCGGCCCTGGCACGTGGGCGTGATCTCGCATCGCGACCGGCGCCTGGCCGATGCCTTGCTCGCTTTCCTGCGCGACGACGCGCAACTGTGCGTGGGCGACAACCAGCCCTACGCGCCCGATGATGGCGTCTATCACACGCTCGGTCGCCATGCCGAGGCCCGCGAACTCCCCTGCGCGATGCTCGAAGTGCGCAACGATCTGATTGCCGACCCCATTGGGCAATCAGCCTGGGCGCATCGTCTCGCACGTGGGTTGCGGCCGGCGATCGAGCTTCTTTTCGATTCACCCGCCGCCTGATCGCGGCGCGCACACGGACGAGGACTATGAGCGCAGCGCCCCTGAGTTTCGCCAATTTGAAAAAAGCCGTGGCTTCCGGCGAGATCGATACCGTGATCGTGGCCATGGTCGACATGCAGGGACGCCTGATCGGCAAGCGCTTCCAGGCCGAGTATTTCCTCGATTCCGCGCACGAAGAAACGCACGGCTGCAACTACTTGCTGGCCGATGACATCGACATGGAGCCCGTGCCTGGTTACGCCGCCGCGAGCTGGCAGCGCGGTTATGGCGACTTCGTGCTCAAGCCCGACATGTCGACCTTGCGTCGCGTGCCGTGGTTGCCCGGTTCGGCCCTGGTGCTGTGCGACGTCCTCGACCACCACTCGCACGACGACGTGCCGCACAGCCCGCGCGCCATTCTCAAGCGCCAGGTCGCGCGCCTGGCCGAACGCGGCTATGTCGGCATGTTCGCGTCCGAACTCGAGTTCTATCTGTTCGACGAGAGTTATCAATCGCTCGCCGCCAAGCACTACGAGAACCCGCAGACCTCGGGCAGCTACATCCAGGACTATCACATTCTGCAGACCACGCGCGAAGAATCGATCATGCGCGCGATGCGTACCGGCCTGCAGGCCGCCGGCATTCCGGTGGAAAACACCAAGGGCGAATGGGGACCGGGGCAGGGCGAGATCAATGTCCGCTACACCGATGCCCTGACCATGGCCGATCGCCATGTGATTCTGAAAAACGCCTGCAAGGAAATTGCCCTGCTGCAAGGCAAGGCCATCACCTTCATGGCCAAGTGGCGCTATGACTTGGCGGGTTCCAGCAGCCACATTCACAACTCGCTGTGGGACAGCAAGGGCCAAGCGCCGAAGTTTTACGACGCGCGCAAGGAATACGGCATGTCCACGCTGATGCGGCAGTGGGTCGCCGGTCAGTTGAAGTACGCGCGCGATGTCACTTATTTCCTGGCGCCGTACATCAATTCCTATAAGCGCTTCCAGGTCGGCACCTTCGCGCCCACGCGCGCGGTGTGGAGTCGCGACAACCGCACCGCCGGCTATCGCCTGTGCGGCGAGGGCGGCAAGGGCATTCGCATCGAATGCCGTGTCGGTGGCGCCGATCTCAATCCCTATCTGGCCTTCGCGGCCTTGATCGCCGCGGGTCTCGCCGGCGTCGATGAGAAACTAGAGCTTGCCGCGCCTTACGAGGGCGATGCCTATCGCGGCGAGCAATTGCCCGAAGTGCCCAAGACCCTGCGCGACGCGCTCACCGCGCTCGACGGCTCGAAGATGCTGCGCAAGGCGCTGGGCGATGACGTGATCGAGCATTATCTGCACACCGGTCGCTGGGAGCAGGCGGAGTACGATCGACGGGTCACCGACTGGGAATTGCGACGCGGTTTCGAACGGTATTGACGATCGCGCGGCGCGCCACCGGGAGGCGCGCCGCGCGGGGAAACTTCGCGCGGTCGCGCCGATGGGCGGTGACCGCGCGATGGCGCGCGTGAATCGCGGCGCGGGTTCTCCGGGTATCACGGAATTCGAGTTAGAGGGTGTGGTTCCATGTCACAGCAAGTGCAATTGATTTCCCCGGTCGATGGCCGCGTCTACGCCGAGCGCGCCTACGCCACGGACACCGACGTCGCGCGCGCGCTCGACGCGGCCGAGCGCGCGCAGGTCTCGTGGCGTCAACGTCCCTTGGCGGAGCGCGCGGTCGCGTGCTCGTCCGCGGTCGAAGCGATGTTGGCGATGAAGGACGAGATCGTGCCCGAGCTCGCCTGGCAGATGGGGCGCCCCGTGCGTTATGGCGCGGGCGAACTGCGGGGCTTTGCCGACCGCGCGCGCTACATGATCGCTTGCGCGGCTCAGGCCCTCGCGCCGATCGAGCCCGAACCGATCGCGGGGTTTCGTCGCTACATCAAGCGTGAACCCTTGGGCGTGGTCCTGGTGATCGCGCCGTGGAATTACCCGTATCTCACCGCCGTCAACTCGGTGGTGCCGGCCTTGATGGCGGGCAATGTCGTCATCCTCAAGCATGCCACGCAGACGGCCCTGGTCGGCGAGCGCTTCGCGCGCGCCTTCGCGCAGGCCGGCTTGCCCGAAGGCGTATTTCAGAATCTGCTCATGGACCACGATCAGGCCGCGCGCGTGATCGGCTCGGGGCGCGTGCAGCAAGTCAACTTCACGGGCTCGGTCGCCGGCGGCAAGGCGATGGAGCACGCGGCCGTGGGCAAGTTCATCGGCGTGGGCCTGGAGCTGGGCGGCAAGGACCCGGCCTATGTGCATCGCGATGCCGATCTGGAATACGCCGCGGCCAATCTGGTCGATGGCAGTTTCTTCAATTCGGGACAGAGCTGCTGCGGCATCGAGCGCATCTATGTCGATCGCGCGATCTATCCGCGTTTCGTCGAGCGCTTCAACGCGATCACGCGCGAGTACGTGCTCGGCAATCCGCTTGACGAGGCCACGACGCTCGGCCCGCTGGTGCACACGCGCGCCGCGGACTTCGTGCGTCAACAGATCGCGGAAGCCGTGGCGCAAGGCGCCAAGCCGCAGATCGATGCCAAGGCTTTCGCGGCCGATGCCGCGGGCACGCCGTATCTGGCGCCGCAGGTGCTGATCGACGTCGATCACCGCATGAGCGTGATGCGCGAGGAGAGTTTCGGCCCCGTCGTCGGCATCATGCCCGTCGATAGCGAAGATCAAGCCGTGGCCCTGATGAACGACAGTCCTTATGGCCTCACGGCGTCGATCTGGAGCGCCGATCTCTCGCTGGCCGAGCGCATGGGCGATCGCATCGCCACCGGCACGGTGTTCATGAATCGCTGCGATTATCTGGATCCGGCGCTCGCGTGGACCGGCGTCAAGGACACCGGTCGCGGCGCCACGCTCTCGCGCGTGGGCTATGAAACGCTCACGCGTCCGAAGTCCTTTCATCTGCGTCACGAGATTCCGACATGAGTCCGAAAGCCAATTGGAATTACCCCACCGCCGTGCGCTTCGGCGCCGGTCGCGTGGCCGAACTCGCCGAAGTGTGTCGCGCCCAGGGCATCGCGCGGCCCTTGCTGGTGACCGACTCGGGCCTGGCGCGCGCGCCGATCACGCTCAACGCGCTCGAGGTGCTGCGCGCCGGCGGTCTGCACGCGGCGATGTTTTCCGATATCCGCCCCAATCCGGTCGGCGCCAATCTCGATGCCGGCGTGGCCGCGTATCGCGCTGGCGCGCATGACGGCGTGATCGCCTTCGGCGGTGGCAGCGGGCTCGACATGGGCAAGCTCATCGCCTTCATGAGCGGGCAGCAACGCCCAATCTGGGATTTCGAGGACATCGGCGATTGGTGGACGCGCGCCGATCCCGCCGGCATCGCGCCGATTATTGCCGTGCCGACCACGGCCGGCACCGGTTCCGAAGTCGGTCGCGCCGGCGTGATCACCGACGAGGGCACGCACACCAAGCGCATCATCTTCCATCCGAAGATGATGCCGCGCGTGGTGATCTGCGACCCCGCACTCACGGTCGGCATGCCGGCCAAGATCACCGCGGGCACCGGCATGGATGCGTTGTCGCATTGCCTGGAGGCGTATTGCGCGCCGGGCTTTCACCCGATGGCCGATGGCATCGCGGTCGAAGGCATGCGCCTGGTCGCGCAATCGCTGCGCAAGGCGGTGAATACGCCCGACGATCTCGACGCGCGTTCCGACATGATGGCCGCGGCCGCCATGGGCGCGACCGCGTTCCAGAAGGGGCTCGGCGGCATGCACGCGCTGTCGCATCCGGTCGGCGCGCTGTACGACACGCATCACGGCATGACCAATGCGACCTTCATGCCCTATGTGCTGGCGTTCAATCGCGCGGCGATCGCCGATCGCATCGCGCGGCTGGCGGCGTATCTGGGCTTGGCCGATGCGAGCTTCAAGGGTTTTCTCGATTTCGTGCTGCGTCTGCGCGAGGACGTGGGCGTGCCGCATACGCTCAAGGCCCTCGGCGTCGACGACGCGCGCGCGGAACTGGTGGCCGAGATGGCCGAGGCCGATCCTTCGGCCGGCGGCAATCCGGTGAAGTTCGACAAGGCCGCGGCCGCGAAAGTCTTCTCGGCCGCGCACGGGGGACAGTTGTAGCGTCGCCGCGGGCGAACGCGCCACAGGCATCGAAACGGCATTCGATTGACCCGCGCGAGCGGGGCTTCTACGGGTCGGAACGCGCCACGCGGGAGAGGCGGGGCGCGCGCCGGAAAATGTTGGGGACTTTCATCCGAGGAGAAACATGGCATGAGCGCTGCGCCCGATCATCCGCATGACGAAGACACCAAGATCCTCCATGGCATGGGCTATGCCCAGGAACTGCTGCGCAATATGGGGGGCTTTTCCAATTTCGCGATTTCCTTCTCGATCATCTGCATCCTGTCCGGCGGCATCAATTCGCTGGCGCAGGCGACGTCGGGCGGTGGCGGCATCTCGATCGGCATCGGTTGGCCGTTGGGTTGCCTGATCTCGGGCGTGTTCGCCGCGGCCATGGCCCAGATCAGTTCGGCCTATCCCACGGCCGGTGGTCTGTATCACTGGGGCTCGATTCTCGGCAATCGCTTCACCGGTTGGTTGACCGCGTGGTTCAACTTGCTCGGTTTGATCACGGTGCTGGGCGCGATCAATGTCGGCACGTATTACTTCTTCATGGGCGCGTTCGGGCCCATGCTCGGCTGGGAGGACAGCACCGCGTTGCGCATCACCTTCCTCGCCGTGCTCACCGGCGTGCAGGCCCTGATCAATCATTTCGGCATTCGCCTGACCGCGATGCTCACGGATTTTTCCGGGTATCTGATCTTCGCCACGGCGATCGGACTGACCATCGTCTGTCTGGCCTCGGCGACCAGCTTCGAGTTCTCGCGGCTATTCACCTTCCACAACTACACCGGCGAGGCCGGCGCCAACGTGTGGCCGGCGGTCAACGATTCCTGGGCCTTCTTGTTGGCCTTGTTGCTGCCGATCTACACCATCACCGGCTATGACGCGTCCGCGCACACCGCCGAGGAAACCAAGAACGCCGCGCGCGTCGTGCCCGTGGGCATGATCACCTCGGTGATCTGGTCGACCTTGTTCGGCTACGTGATGCTGTGCTCCTTCGTGCTGATGATTCCCAACATGGACGATGCCGCCAAGCAGGGCTGGAACGTGTTCTTCTGGGCCATGGATGCCCAGGTCAATCCGACCGTGAAGATCATCATCCATGGCGCGATCTTTATCTCGCAGTTCCTGTGCGGCCTGGCCACGGTGACCTCGGCCTCGCGCATGATCTTCGCGTTCTCGCGCGATGGTGGACTGCCGGCATCGCGATTGCTCGCCTCGGTGTCGCCGAAGCACCGCACACCGGTGCCGGCGATCTGGCTGTCGTTCGCCTTGTCGGTGTTGTTCGTATGGGGCTCGTCCCTGGTGTCGATCGGCGAAACGCCGGTGTACTCGATCGTGGTCAGCTGCACGGTGATCTTCCTGTTCTTCTCCTTCGCGATTCCGATCACGCTGGGCCTGTTCGCCTACGGCACTTCGAAGTGGCCCAAGATGGGACCCTGGAACATGGGTCGCGGCATGTACACCTTGTTCGCCGTGGCCTCGATCGTGTCGATGATCCTGATCTTCGTGATCGGCATTCAGCCGCCAAACGATTGGGCGTGGAAGATCACGGTGGGCTTCCTGGTGCTGACCGCCATCGTGTGGTTCGCGTTCGAGGCGCGTCGCTTCCAGGGTCCGCCGATCGGCGACATGATCGCCAAGCGTCAGGCCGAGATCGCGGCGGCCGAGGCGGCGTTGAAGCAGTAAGTCGTCCACCCGCGTGGAAAAAGACAAGAGCGCCGCGAGGCGCTCTTGTCGTTTGCGCGGATCGCGAGCGCCTACTTCTCGCAGGCGCTCAGCGCGTTGGCGCCCAGGCCGCCGTTACAGTTGTCGAAGCCCGGACCGCCGTCGAGCACGTCCTGGCCATCGCCGCCGTTGAGGTCGTCGTTGCCGTCGTCGCCGCTGAGCGTGTCGTGGCCTTCGTTGCCCGACAACACGTCGTCGCCGGCGCCGCCCTTGATCTGATCGTCGCCGGACTCGCCTTCGATGTCGTCGACGCCATTGCCGCCGCAGATGATGTCGTTGCCGCGATTGCCGCGCACGATGTCGTTGCCGGCGCCGGCGTGGATCACGTCGTCGCCCGACGTGCCTTGGATATTGGCGTCATCGAAGTCGGTGCCGTAGATCGTGACCGGCTGGCCCTGGCACGTGCTCGGCACGGCCATGGCGGCTTGCGCGCCGAGCAGGATCGAGGTGGCCAGGACGGACTTGATCAGAATGTTGCGCATGTTCATAGGTGTTCTCCCGAGTGAGTGACGAGCACGATGCTCGGTGACTCATTCGAGCGCGCACGCGGGAATCTGACACGACCCGCGAACGAAGCGCGCTGACTCAGCGCAACACTTCCAACGTCGCCGCGCGCGACGCCAGCCGCGCGCCGAGGTAACAGTGCGAGCCACAAGGCGTCCAGCCCGCCTCGGCGAAACGTTGGCGATACCAGCGCGCGCTTCGCGCGATATAACCCTCGCGATCGCCGATGAACTCGTCTTCGCGCGCGAACACATCGAGCAGCGCCACGCCGTCGCACAACCGCGCGAACTCGCCAAGCCCCGTCAACAACTCCGGCGTGGGCACATAGGCCATCACGTCGGTGCACACCAAGAGATCGGCCGGTCGACGCGGTCGGGCCAGCGCCAGTTGATCGAAGCGCAACAGGCGCAATTGCCGCGCGCGACCAAAACGACGCACGGCCCATTCGCTCGCGTCATAGCCTTGATAGCGAATGCCCGGTCGCAGGGCGCGCAAGTGCGCGCGCCATGCGCCTTCGCCGCAACCGATATCGATCACTGAGCGCAGGCGATGGCCGAGGTGATACTCGGCCGTGGCCACGGTCATCGCGACCTTGCGGCGCACGTCGTCATCGCGCTTCACGCGCGTGGCGCGCGCGCGATACCAGCGTTCAAAATACGCCTGATCGTAAACTCGCCGTGGGGCGCCGGCCATGCGCGTGGCTCCGTCGAAAGCGCCATTGAATCAGCAATGGCGCCGATTGCGAAGCGGACGCGCGTCGATCAGGGCTTGGCGGGCAGGCGATAGTCCAGCTCGTAGTAGTGCACGCCCTTGTCGATGATGATGCGGAGTTCGCCCTCGATGCCGGCGAGCGCGTCGCGGCCCGAGTCCGGCACGATCGCGACATGCAACTCATACTTGCCGCCACGCATCTTGCCGAGATGGTGCAGGGCGAACGAACCCGCGCGGCCGTCGAGCGTGCCGGTGACGCGCTCCACGGCCACATAGACGCCGGAGTCTTTGAACTCGGTGCCGACCGCGAGCATCTGCCCGACCGACGTGCCCTCGAGCGCGCCATGAAAGGTCTTGTCGATGGTCAAGCGACTCAAGGCCGCCGAGTCCGGCGCGTTCTCGAACGCGAGCGGCTTGACCGAAACATCGAAGGTACCCTTGACGTGTTGCATCGGACGATTCTCTTGCGAGGGTGAAGGGGACGGCGGCGCCGCGTTCGCGGTCGGCAGGATGCCACCGAGGGCGAGGACCAGGCCAGCGCGGCCGAGCAGGGTTCGCGTCATCGCGGAAAGCTCCAGGCGGAAGAGGGCGCCATTGAAGCATTCGCGACCGCGCGCGGATTGGAAAAACGCGACAAGGCGCTACCCTAGGCGCATGAATACGAGTGTCCTTCCGCCATGACCGATCGCGCCGTGCCCGGCAAGGCGCGGGGCATCATCGGCGGCGCGCCCGCGCCGGGCCTGCAACATCATGCGCGCCACGCGGCGTCGGCCGATCTCGGTCCGTGGATCGAGCATTTCTGGATCGTGCGCTGGGACTTGCGGGGACAGCCGCCGCTCAAGGTCGCGACCTTGCCGCACCCGAGCGTTCACCTCACGATCGAAGGCTCGCGCGCCGAGGTCACGGGCGTCACCACACGGCGGTTCGAGCGCGAGCTGGTTGGCCATGATGGCGTGTTCGGCATCAAGTTCAAGCCGGGTGGCTTCCGGCCCTTCATCGATCGGCCGGTGGCGACGTATTCGGAACGGACCGTGCCGCTGCGCGACGTCTTCGGCGACGCGGGCGAGGCCTTCGCGCGCGAGCTCCTCGCGCACGCGCCGGACGACGAAGCCATGATCGCCATCGCCGAGCGTTTTCTGCGCGAACGCGCGCCCGCGGCCGATCCCGAGGTCGCGCGCGTCAGCGACTGGGTGCTGGGCATCATCCACGATCGCGAGATCACGCGCGTCGAGCAACTGGCCGAACGCGCCAGGTTGAACACGCGGGCCTTGCAGCGGTTGTTCCGCGATTACGTCGGCGTGTCGCCCAAGTGGGTGATCGCGCGCTATCGCTTGCACGAGGCGCTCGAACGCTTGCGCGAGGGCCTGACCTGCGATTGGCCGAGACTCGCGCAGGATCTGGGTTACTACGATCAGGCGCATTTGATTCGCGACTTCAAGCGCATGGTCGGCGTGACGCCGGCTGAATACGCGCGCGCTTGCGGGCCCGCGCGCGACTGAGGCTTGCGTCACGTCTTGTCACGTCGCAGGCACGCCTGCGCGCCACCTTGACCTCACGCGCGTTAGACTGCCGCGAACACGATGAGCCCACCGACTCGACACGAAGCGAGGCATGAAGGGATTGATGCAATTCGCGCGGGCACGACGCACGGCCATGTTCGCCGCCGCGCTGGCGATGATGGCGTCGAGCCCGACCTGGGCCGAGCGCGTGCGCGTGCGCATCGAGGGCATCGATGAGCCAATGCTCGCGGCCATCACCAGCGAGCTTGAGATCAATCAATACGCCGCGCGCTCGGTGTCGCCGGCGCAGATCCGTCGCCTGCACGCGCGCGCGCCCGAGCAACTGCGTCGCGCGCTCGAACCCTATGGCTATTACGCCGCCGAAGTCGACAGCGAACTCACGCAGGACCCCAAGACCTGGCAAGTGACCTATCGCGTGCATCCGGGCGAACCGGTGCGGGTCACGCGCGTCTCGTTGCAACTCGAAGGGCCCGCGCGTGAACTGCGCGACGTGCGCCGCGCCGTGCGCGCCTTCGGCCTGAAGCCTGGCGATCGCTTCGATCACGCGACTTACGAGGCCGGCAAGGCCGCCATTCAATCGGCCTTGCTGTCGAATGGCTTCTTCGATGCCGAGGCCCGCGTGCACCGCGTTGCCTTGTCGCGCGCCGCGCGTAGCGCCGAGATTGACCTGCGCTGGGAACCGGGCGTGCGCTACGCCATGGGCGAGGCGCGCTTCGAGGGCAGTCAATTCCGTCCGGGTTTTCTGCAGCGCTATGTGCCCTGGCGCGCGGGCGATCCGTATTCGCAGGAACGCTTGCTGACCTTGCAACGGCGCTTGTCCGAAACGGAATTCTTCGCCGTCGTCGACGTGATTCCCGACATCGATGCTGCGGCCGATGGCGTGGTGCCCTTGCGCGTGCTCCTGGTGCCGGCCAAGCGCGATGTCTACAGCGGCGGCGTGTTCTTCGGCACCGACACCGGCGCCGGCGTGCGCGGCGGTTTTCAGCGGCGTTGGTTGAACGACCGCGGTCACTCGCTGCAGATCGGCACCAGCCTCGCGCAACGGCTGAGCACCTTGCAGGCGCTGTATCGCGTGCCCTTGGCCGGCGCCGATCAACGCGTGAACAACTTTGGACTGAATCTGCGCGACGAGGACACGGTCTCGACGCAGTCGCGCACCATCGGCCTGGTCGCCGCGCAATCGCGCGAATGGCGCGGCTGGAACGCGACTGGCGGTCTGCACGTGCTGGGCGGTGATTTCACCGTGGCGGGGCGCAAGGATCGCTCGACCCTGGTGTATCCCGAGATCAGCTTCAGTCGCAAGCAAGCCGATGACGTGGCCTTCGTGCGCCGCGGCTATGCCTTGACCGTGGTCGGCCGCGTGGCGGCCAATGCCGCGCTGTCGGACACGGACCTCGTGCAAGTGCGCGCCGACGGTCAATGGATTCACGGCTGGGGACGACGCCAGCGCGTGGTCGCGCGCGCCACCGTGGGCACGAGCTGGGTCTCGGATTTCGAGCAATTGCCGCCGGAATTGCGCTTCTTCGCTGGCGGTGATCGCTCCATTCGCGGTTATCCATTTCAAGGCGTGGGCCCACGCGTGCCGTTCGATCCGAACGCGCCGCTGTCGGCCGAGAGTCGGATTCTCGGCGGCGAGCATTTGGTCGCGGCCGGTGTCGACTACGAGTACTACTTCACCCGTCGCTGGGGCGCGGCCGTCTTCGTTGACGCGGGCGATGCGTTCTCGGGCAGCGACTTCACCTTGCGCAAGTCGGTGGGCGTGGGCGTGCGCTGGCGTTCGCCCGTGGGCATGGTGCGTTTCGACGTGGGCCATGCGCTGGGCGACAGCGAGGCCTCGGCCTTCGAGATTCACCTGACCATCGGGCCGGATCTATGAACGCGACCCCGATGCCTCGTCGCCGCTGGCCGCGTCGTCTCGCGATCGCCTTGATCGCGATCTTCGCGGTCGTTGTCGGCGTGGCGTGGTGGATTGCACGTACGAGCAGTGGCGCGCGCTTCGTGCTGACGCGCGTCGAGAACGCGCTGGCGGGGCGTCTGACGATCGGCGCCGTGTCGGGCACGCTCGCGGGGCCCTTGGTGATCGATGATCTGCGCTATCGCGATGAAGGCGTCGACGCGCGCGTGTCGCGCGCGACGCTCGGTCTCGCGCTGCTCGATCTGCTCGGTCGTCGCGTGCGCGTCGAGCGTGTGGAGATCGGCAGCGTCACCGTCATCACGCGGACGCGCGAAACGCCCGCGACCGAAGCCGCGCCCGAGTCGACCTTCGATCTGCGCGCGCCGATCGATCTGCTCATCGACGAGGCGAACATCGCTCAAGCCGACGTGCATCACGACGACGAGCCCGTGCTGACGAAGGCCAGCTTGCGACTTCGCGCACGATGGCTGTCGACGGGCTTGAGCATCGACACGCTCGACCTTCGCGCCGATCAGGGTCGCGTCGATCTGAAAGGCACATTCGCGGGCGACCGACCCTTCATCGATCGCGCGACCGGTCACTTCGAATGGCGCCAAGGCGAGAACATGTGGCGCGGCACGCTGGAGACGCGTCGCGAAGCACGACAGATCAAAGCACTGCTCAACGTGACCGAGCCGTTGAGCGCCAAGCTCGATCTCGCGCTGGATGCCGAAGATCTTCAGCGCTGGCAAGCGCGCCTCGACATCGCCGAGTTCGATCCGCGACGTCTCTCGCCCGACACGAGTTTACGCGCCATCGCTTTGAGCGCCGACGCGAGCGGAACCGCCGAAGGCGGTCAAGGCCAGGCGAAGCTCACGCTCGACGGCCACGTGATCGATCTCTCGCCCGCGCAATGGCAATGGCGGGATCGTGTACTGGTGCTCGACGCGCTCGAACTTGCTTCAACCGCCGCGCCGGGGCGAGCCAGCGTGAAAGGCACGATCGATCTTGGCACCGAGACGCCGGCGTTCGACGTGAATCTGAGTTGGCGCGAGGTTGAGTTGCCCGCCGATCTCGTCGGCCAAGCACTACGAACGCAAGGCGAGAGTCATGTCGTGGGCACGACGGCGCTGGCGACGATCAAGGGCCAGTTCGCGCTCGGTCCCGAAGGGCGTTTGTCGAATATCGAAGTCGCGGCGCAGTACAGTCCCGAGCGGATTGGCGTCGATCAGCTCGCGGTGGTCCAGGCGCGCGGTCGCCTCGACGTGGCCGGCGAAGTGCGCCTGCTCGACGGCTCGCAGCATTGGGATCTCAAAGCCAGTGCCAAGACCTTCGACCCCGGCGCGATCCTGGTCGACTGGCCCGGCTCGCTGAGTTTCAACGCCGATAGCAGCGGTTCGCGCGAAGCGGCGGGTATTGGCTTTGGCTTGCGCATCGAGAATCTCGAAGGTCAACTCCGCGGTCGCGAAGTTCGCGCCGAAGGCGATCTCAATGCCTCGGTCGACGGCGCGTTCGCGGGTCATCTGCTCGCCAGCGCCGGCGATTCGCGCTTGGCGATCGATGCCAAGCCCAGCAACGATCTCGACGCGCGCGTGCGCTTGCATCTGGCCGATCTGCACGAGTGGTGGGCCGACGGCGCCGGCACGGCCGAGGCCGATGTGCGGGTGCAGGGTCGCTGGCCCGCGGTGGCGATCGCGGGCGAGGCGAACGCGCGCCATCTCGTCGTGGGCGAGTTCGCCGCGGACGTGCTCGACGCGCGCATCGACATCGCCAATCTCGACGCCACGCAGGGCGAGATCACGATCACGGGCTCGCAATGGCGCGGCGGGCAATGGCGCTTCGATCAGGCCAGCGTCAACGCGAAGGGCGAGGGCGAGGCGCATGCGTTGACGGTCGATGTCTCGGGCGATCAGCTCGCCGCGCGGCTGCGTCTGCGCGGCACGCGCGAAGACGCGCGTTGGCGCGAGCAATTGGAGTCGCTCGCGATCGACTATCGCGATCAAGGCACATGGTCCTTGGTCGCGCCCGTGACGTTCGACTATTCGGACGGCGCGATGACCCTGGGCGAGGCGTGCCTGAGCGACGAGGTCGCGCGCGTCTGCGTCGCCGGCGAACGTGGCGTCGATGGCGCGGGACAGGCGCGCGTGCAACTGGAGCACTTGCGCCTAGCGTGGCTCACGCGTCTGGCCCAGCCCGATCTGGCCCTGGATGCCGAAGGTGAACTCGCGGGCGGCGGCACGGTGCGCTTCGAGGCGGACGGCGCCGCGCAAGGCGAGCTGCAACTGCATTCCAGCGCGGGTCGCGTGTCACCCACGGGCGATGACGAAACCACGCTGCTGGCCTATCGCGATCTGCAGGCCGACCTCACGCTCGACGGTGATCGCCATCGTCTGCAATGGCGATCGCGGTTCGACGATGGCGGTCATGCCAACGCCGATATCGCGATCACCGGAGCGGCGCGCGTGCTCGACGGTCAGGTCGACGTGGCCATGAACGATCTGGCCGTGATCGAACTCCTCAGCACGCAGTTCGCCGAAGTCAGCGGCCAATTGCGCGGCGAGGGCCGCGTCGGCGGCACGCTGGACGCACCGCGTGTCGATGGCGCGATCACGCTCGAGCACTTCGCGACCGAGCTGCCGAGGCTGGGCTTGAAGCTGCGCGAAGGCCACTTGCGCGCGACCGCCGATGGCGATGGTCAATTGCAACTCGAAGGGCAAGTGACCTCGGGCGAGGGCCAACTGAAACTGACCTCGCTAGGTCGCGTCGACGCGCTCGATACCTTGCGCGTCGAGATCGAAGGCGAACGTTTTCTCGCCGCCGACATTCCCGGCGCGCGCGTCGTGATCACGCCCAAGTTGTTGCTCGAACGCGCGGGCGAGCGTTTGAAGCTCACGGGTGAAGTCACGATCCCGCAAGCCTCGATCGATCTCGCGCGGCTTCCCGGTGGCGGTTCGGCCAAGCTGTCGCCCGACGTCGTCATCGTTGACGATCCGCCGCGCGCGGAAGAGGCGGCCACGCCGCTGTCGGCCGAAGTGACCGTGGTGCTGGGGGACGCGGTCAAGCTCAAGGGCTATGGCTTGAACGGCGAAGTGGTCGGTCGACTCGTGGTGATCGACACGCCGCGCCGCGATACCGTGGGTCGCGGCGAGATCGTGATCAACGGCACCTACAAAGCCTATGGTCAGGATCTGAAGATCGAGCGCGGACGCTTGCTGTTCGCCGGCACCGCGATCGACGATCCGGGCTTGGATCTGCGCGCCGTGCGCAAGCTCACCGAAGTCACCGCGGGACTCAGCGTGAAGGGCACGGCGCGACGGCCGGAACTGACCGTGTTCTCCGAGCCCGCGCTCGAGCAATCGGATGCGATCGCGTATCTGGTTACGGGGCGACCGCTGTCGGCGCTCAAGAGCGGCGAAAGCGACATGGTCGGCACCGCCACGCGCGCGCTCGGCGCGGCCACGGGCGATCTGCTGGCCAAAAGCGTGGGCGCCAAGCTCGGTGTCGATGCCGGCGTGTCCGACGAAGGCGCGATCGGTGGCGCGGCCTTCACGGTCGGCAAATACCTATCGCCGCGGTTGTATCTGAGCTACGGCGTGGGCCTGTTCACGCCGGGCGAAGTAATCACGCTGCGCTATCGCTTGTCCAAGCGCTGGCAACTCGAGGCGCAATCGGCCAGCACCAGCACGCAGGCCGGCATCGACTATCGCATCGAGCGCTGATCACTCGAATTGATTGGCGAAGGCCGCGTCGGGCTGACGCTGCAGTTCCACCGCGCCACGATCGAGCAAGCCGCCGAACACGCGCGGCTGACCGTAGACATCGCGCGTGCCCTCGCCACCGGGTGGGGCATTGAGCGCGCTGTTGATCGTCGGCGACGTGTCCAGCGGCTCCCAGTTCGACGTGTTCAAGGGCGCCAGCGCCGTGTCGTTGGCGAGTTCCGCGAGCACGGTCGCCTGATTGACCGTAGGCAAGCTGCCGAACTGATTGAAGTACTGCCGCAGCTGCGGCGCCGTCGCCGCGCCCGCGCCGGTGATCGAGCCGAGATAACGCGCGGTGCCGACGATGACATTGTTGCTGACCCAGAAATTGCCATCCGATTGCAGGCGCAAGACCGGATCGGTGGCATTGGCGCCGACGAAGGTGTTGTTGTTGACGTACCAGACGCGCGCCGGCGACAGACTCAGCGAGGTCAGCAACACACTGGCCAAGGGAGTATTGAACAGCGAACCCTGGTTGTCGTACGTCAGCGCGTTGCGCAGACGGATGTTGTTCTGCGAACTGTCGAGCGTGATCGCGATGCCCGAGTCGTAAAACGATGTCGGCGCGCGATGGCCGTGCGAGATCACGTTGTCGACTTCGACCGGCCCGAAGGAATTCACCACATGCAGCCCAGGCACGGCATCATTGGCCAAGCCATTGCGCACCGTCAGGTTCGACACCGCGATCAAGGGCGTGTTGCTGCCCGACACGCTGCTGCGATTGATGTTGAGCACGGCCGAGGTGCCTTGCGCGTCGAGCGCGGTCAGGCGCGCATCGATGGTCTGCGTATCGCACGCCGTGCTCGCGCCCGAAGCCCAGCCGCCGCTGACGCGTAGATCACCCGAGGGGCCGCTGGGCTGCGCGCTGAAGCCCATGGTGCCGGTGAAGAACACGCGCTGTGTCAGACGGATCTCATTGGCGCCGGCGGTGAAGGTCGTCGAGATGGTTTGCAGCGCGGCGCGCAGCTCGGTCTCGTTGGTCACGCAGAAGATGGCGGCGCGCGCCGGCGCGCAAACGATCAGGGCGAGGGCGGCCATCGACCACCACGTGGTGCTGCACTTCATCGCGTGTCTCGGTGGCGTCGTCCGCAAGACGACTTGCCATCCGACTACGTAGATCGCGCGCGCGAACCATCACGCGCGCGCGCTTCAGCGATTGGGCGTGTACACCTGTAGCGTGCCAGGGCCGCCGCCGCGGCCGGCATTGATGCTGCCGCCGACCGCGTAGAACTTGCCGTCGATGCTCGCGCCGCCGACGCCGTGCACGGCGGTGGGCAGGGGCGGGGCGGGGCTCCACGCATTCTCGCCGGCGGCGATGATCTCGTGGCTGGGGGTCACGCGCTGCTCGCTGGCCGTGACGTAGATGATCTCGCCACCGGCCACATGAATCTGGTGGTCGATGACGGTGGCCGCGAAGCCGCCGCGCGCCTGACTCAGCGGCGGACCACGTCGCCAGGTTTCGGTCACGGGGTCGAAGATGGTCACGCGATTTTGCTCGGCGGTTTCGGGCGAGCGACCGCCGATCATCCAGATCTCGCCGGCGAAGGCGACCACTTGCGAGTGATCGCGCGCGGTCGCGTCCATCGCCGTGATGCGGCGCCAGCTCATGTCGCGCGGCTGGATCTGAATCAGATCGCCCGACTCATCGCCCAGATACAAAAATCCATTGAGCCGCGCCGCGCCGCTGGCCACGGTCCATGGCACATTCGCAATCGTCGTCCATTGCTGCGTGGCGGGGTTGTAGCGAAAGCCCGGCGAATCGCGATCGCCAACGCCATTGAGGTTGTAACCACCGAACACCAGCAAGCTGCCGCCATCGACCACGGCCAGCGCGTGATCGCGACCGCCGGGCAGTTCGGGCAGCACTTGCCACGCATTGGCCACCGCGTCGAAGCGCTGCACCGTGCGGCGCGAGACATAACCGCCGATGGAATACAGCGCGCCGACGTCGGACGCCGCGGCGACTTCGGATTCGCGCACCGCCTGCGTCGCGGCCTGACTCCAACTGCCTTGCGTGCGCGCGGCCGGGAACTGATCGAGACAGATGCCACTGGCGAGCGTGGTCAAGCGCTGCGCTTGCAACACGCCTTCGCCGAAGCCGGCCTGCGTCGAGCGATAGTTCACGCGCGCGCGGTTGCAGGACTCAAAATTGATCTCGAGCGAACCCCAGGTCGCATTGGTGATCGCGCCGCCGTTGAAGGCACTCCCGAAGGCCGTGCCGACCGGGCGCAGTTGCGTATCCACGCGCAGGCGCGTGCCGTCCATCGTGCCCACGCCGAGCAACCACACGGGCTCGCCTTGCGGCGTGTAGGTATACCAATAGACGCCCGCTTGCGTGGCGCTGAGGGGTTCGATCACCCAGCCTTCGCCCGCATGCGACGGGTCGAACCAGGCACCGCCGAACTGACGCAGGCTCGATGCCGCGCGCGCACCCGAAGCGGTGCGTGTCGACGCGCGCTGACAATCGAGGTCCTGGATCGCGGCCAATCGCGCGATCGGATGCGAGCCGTTGCCGTACGCGGCGGGGCCCGAGTAACTCATGCTGCCGCCATTGCAGCCGTCGAAGGTGAAATCGAGCGTGCCCCAATTCTGCAACTGCACTTGCGCCGGATCGAAGTTCGGTCCGAAGCGACCGCCGCGCGCCGTGTACACCTGATCGAAGTGAATGCGATTGCCGCTGATCGTGCCGCCCTGGCCCAGGATCCACACCTGCGGATTCTCGCTGTCGGCCGGCGCGTAGGTGAACCACACGACCACGGCGCTGCCGTCCTCGAGGATCTCGAGCGTCCAGCCTTCGCCGGCGCGCGCGGGGTTGTACCAGGAGCCCGACATCGCGGGGCCGACCCACGTGGGCGTGACGGCCTTGGCGCTTGGCGCGGTTTTCGCGCGGGCCTTGGCGTGTTCGTGCGGGAGGTCGCAAGCCAACGCGGTCGAGGCGGCGAGAAGCAGGATCAAACAGGCGGCGCGCATGAGGTCATCCAGATCGCGGTCGTCGCGCGGATGGTTGTACGAACATATTCGTATGTCAACCGGCGCGCGACGAGCGACGTGAATGCACCTTCACGCGCGCACGTAGAGAGGCTCCGCGATGGACCCGGCCGCGACCAGTCGACGCACGATCAGGATGGCGGTGGCGGTGAGTTCCTGACCGCGTGGCACGATCACGGTGTCGTCGCCGGTGACGATGTCCTCGTCGGCGATCCAGCCGGGTTCGAGTTCATCGGCCTGCGCCGCGCGCACGGTCACGGGCAGGGCGCGGTACTCGCACACGGCCTCGATGATCTCGGGTGGAATCGGCGGCATGCAGTGATTGAGCGCCTGACGACCTTCGCGATCGCTCATGCCGCGACGCGTGAACTGTTCGTACATCAGGGCCGCTTGCAGCAAGCGCGCGCCGCGATGCACTTCCTCGGGTTCGTCCTCGCGCACGGCCGTGGCCTGATGACGCACCATCGCCGCCACGCGTTCCAGGCGCGGAATGGTGACGATGAGCGCGTGCGCGGTCTGCGGATGATCGGCCATCAGCAGGCGTTCGGCGGCGGTGAGTTCCTCGCCGGCCTCCGCGCGCCGCAACACATCGGCCGGCACGCCGATGCAACCGAGTTGACTCAAGGCCGCCGCGACTTCGTACAACCACGCCTCGGGCCAGCCCAGATGACGCAGCGCATGCGCCACGTAATGACGCGCGGCGATGGCGCGACGATGGCCGGCGGGAAAGACCATGGCCAACACATCGGACAGCACGCGGATCGAGGCGCTGAGCGTGGTCTCGAGCAACTCATGCTCGGCGCGCGCGACGTGGTGATACTCGACCGCGTCGTTGAGCGCCTGACGCAGCACGGCCTCGGGGCAGGGCTTGGCCAGAAAGCGAAAGATCGCGCCGCGATTGACCGCGGCCATCGCCGCTTCGGTATCGGCATGGCCGGTGAGCAGGATGCGCACGGCCTCGGGCGCGACCGAACGCGCCAGGCTCAAGAACGCCGCGCCATCCATGCCGGGCATGCGCATGTCGGAGACGATCACGTCGAAGGGTCCGGATTGCGAAATGCGCGCCAGGCCATCGCGACCGGATGAGGCCGTGGTCACGTCGAAATCATCGCCCAGCGCGCGCGCCAGGGCCTCGAGCAGGTGACGCTCGTCATCGACGCACAACACGCGCGGCAGTTCGGGAACGGAGTTCACGGGCCTCTCCAGAGCTCGGATGTCACTTGCAGGATTCTTGCCAGCGCGAGGCGATACCGTTCGCGGGCGAGCTCGCGCCGTTCGCGCGCGCGATTCGTCGACGCCTTGACGGCCCTGGCGAGGAACCGACGCGCTATGCTGCGCGCCCCTCGACCAGCTTGCGGAATACCCGATCGTGCGCGCGCGTTTGCCCCCGGTGGAAGGTCTGCTGCCTTGTCGCGTGGTGCCAGGCGAGGGCGCGCACGCGAACGTGCTCGAGGCCTTGTGCGCGCATTATCCGCGCGTGGCGCGCGAAGACTGGTCGCAGCGCTTCGCGCGCGGCCACGTGTTCGATGACACGTTCGCGCCGATCGCGCCAGAGACACCCTGGCGACCGCGTCAGGTGCTGCACTACTACCGCGAGTTTTCGGAAGACCACATTCCCGCGCGCGAAACCCTCGTCCACGTCGACGACGATCTGGTGGTCGTGGACAAGCCGCACTTTCTGCCGGTGATTCCCGCCGGCCGTTATCTGCGCGAGACCTTGGTCGCGCGCGTGATCGCGCGCCTGGGCAATCCCAAATTGTCGCCCCTGCATCGCCTCGATCGCGCGACCGCCGGCCTGGTGCTGTTCGGCGCGAAGCGCGACACGCGCGCGATCTATCAAGCGCTGTTTCGCGATCGCGCCATCGTCAAACGCTACGAATGCCTGGCGCCGGCCTTGCCCGAGTTGCGCTTTCCGCTCGAGCGTCATTCGCGCATCGCGCGCTGCGCCGACGGCTATCGCAACGAAGAAGTGCCCGGCGAAGCCAATGCCAGCACGCACATCGACGTGCTCGATGCGACGGGTCCCGTCTGGCGCTACGCGCTCACGCCCCGCAGCGGCAAGATGCATCAGCTGCGCGTGCACATGGCGGCGCTGGGCGCGGCCATCGTCAACGACCCTTGGTATCCGGTGGCGCGGGAACACGGACCCGATGATTACGCGCGGCCGTTGAAGTTGCTCGCGCGCGGTCTGTCCTTTATCGATCCCTTGAGCGGTCAGCCGCGCGAGTTCGTCAGCGCGTTGAGCCTGTAAGTCGCGCTCAATCGATCGCCGCCGCGGCCGCGCCCGTTGGCGCGCGCGATACGGGTTTCAGCAGCACCACCAGGGGCAGGGCGGCCAGCACCACGACCATCATCAAACGGAAGTCCTGCAGATAAGCGAGCGTCGCGGCCTGGCGCGTCACCGCGGCATTGATCGCGGCCAGTCCCGCGGGCGTGGACAGATCGTACACGCCGGCCTGCACCGCTTGATTCAAGCCCGCGTTGCCCAGCGTCATCAGATCGGCCAGGTGCGCGTGATTGATCTGCGTGCGCTGCGCCAGATAGGTGATCACGATCGAGATGCCGATGCTCGAGCCAATATTGCGCATCAGGCTGAACAGGGCCGTGCCTTCGTTGCGATAGCGCGGCGCCAGCGTCGAGAACGTCACCGTCGACAGCGGCACGAAGATGAAGCCCAGGCCCAGGCCCTGCACGATGCCCGTGCGCACTACGTCCCAGGGCGAGATCATCAAGTTGAAATGCGTCATCTCCCACAACGACAGCGCGGTGAGTGCCAGGCCCGTGACGATCAGCGCGCGCGCGTCGACGCGGCCGGCCAAGCGTCCCACCGCCATCATCGCGATCATGGTGCCGACGCCGCGCGGCGCCAGCACGAAGCCGACGTCGATCACCGGATAACCCATGAGGTTTTGCAGGAACGGCGGCAGCAAGGCCATGGTCGCCAGCAGGATCACGCCGATGATGAAGATAAAGATCAAGCCCACGCTGAAATTGCGATCGCGGAACAGCCCCGGCTCGATGAAAGGCTGTCGCGCGGTGAAGATGTGGGCCACGAACAGATACGCGGCCAGGCCCGCGATCACGCTTTCGATTACGATCTCGGGGCTGTGAAACCAGTCCTGCGATTCGCCGCGATCGAGCATCATCTGCAGCGCGCCGATCGCCAGCGCCAGGAAGGCGAAGCCCAAGCCATCGAAGCGACGCGCGTGATCGATCGGCGTCTCGCGCACGTAACGCGCCAGCCCATACCAGGCCAACAGCCCGAACGGCAGGTTGATGTAGAACACCCAGCGCCAGTCGTAGAACTCGGTCAACCAACCGCCGAGCGAAGGCCCGAGGATCGGTCCCACCATCACGCCCACGCCCCACAAGGCCATCGCCGAACCGTGACGTTCGCGCGGATAGCTGTCGAGCAGCACCGATTGCGACAGCGGCACCAGGGCCGCGCCGAACAAGCCCTGCAACAAGCGGAACAGCACGATCTGCGGCAAGGACTGCGCCGCGCCGCACAGCATCGAGGCCAGCGTGAAACCGGCGACCGCCGTCATGAACACGCGCCGCCGACCAAAGCGCGCGCTCAAAAAGCCCGTCAAGGGCATGAAGATCGCGGCCGCGACGATATAGGACGTCAGCACCCAGGAAATCTGATCCTGCGTCGCGCTCATCGAGCCCAGCATGTGCGGCAGGGCGACATTGGCGATGGTCGTGTCCAGCGCCTGCATGATGGTGGCGAGCATCACGGAGATCGTGATGGCGCCGCGATGCGGCGTCGCCGATTCGAGGTCGCGCGCGACGGCGTTCACGATCGCGCGATCAGAGCGTCATGCCCAGCAAGCGGCGGCGATGGCCCGTGTCGATTTCGACCACGGCGCTCAGGCCCGCGCGCAGGGGCGGCAGATCGGCGCTCGCGCGCAGCTTCACGCGCACCGGCACGCGCTGCGCGACCTTGACCCAATTGCCCGTGGCGTTCTGCGCCGGGATCACCGAGAACTCGGCGCTGGTCGCGGGGCTGACGCTATCGACCACGCCGACCCAGGTCTTGCCCGGAAAGGTGTCGATGCGCACGCGCGCTTCCTCGCCCGGATGCACATAGGTCAGATCGGTCTCGACGAAATTCGCCTCGACCCAGGGATCGCCGCTGGCGACCAAGGCCATGGCCGTGCCGCCGGTGGTGATGTATTGCCCGGGCTTGGGCGGATCGCTGACGATGCCGGCGCTGGGCGCGCGCACTTCGGCATGAGCCAGGTCCAGACGCGCGCGTTCGAGTTCGGCTGCCGCGGCGAGATACGTCGGATGCGTTTCCACCGGTGTATCGACACTGCCGCCCAACGTCTGCGCGATGCGCGCCAAGTCTTGACGCAGGGCATCGATCTGCTGACGCGCGAGCTCGGTCGCCTGCTTGGCATTGTCGTAGTTGATGGCGGACACGAAATGCCGGTCGACCAGATCCGCTTGACGGGCTTGATCCTTTTCCGCGAAGGCCAGGCGCGTGCGGGCGAGCGCGATCTCGGCTTCCTTCTCGCGATAACTGGCCTTGAGCGCATCGAGATCCGTGCGGGCTTGCGCGAGATTGGCCTCGGCGCGCGCGACCGCGATGGTCAGCGCGTCGCGATCGAGCACGAACAGCGGCTGGCCTTCGACCACGACATCGTTCTCGCGCACCAGAACTTGGCGCACCGTGCCCGAGACGTCGACGCTGATCGGAATCTTGTCGGCCTTCACATAGGCATTGTCGGTCTCGACGTAACGACCGCCCTTGAGATAGATCGCGGCGCCGACGATGACGGCGAGGGTAGGGACCACGAGCAGGAGCACGCGACGCAGGCGCTGGCGTCGATCGACCGGTTGTGCGGTCGGCGTATCGACCGTGGGCGTGGCGGTGTTGGCATCCGGGCTCATGGCGTGGCTCCGTGCGAATTCGTGGTGGTCATGGCGTGGGCGTCGCGGCCAGATTGCCGCGCATCTTGCGCAAGGCGCTTTGCAGGGCTTCGCTTTCGGCCTTGGTGAAGCGGTGAAAGGCCAGCGCGCGAATTTCGGCGATGACCTGATCGATCGCCGCCAGATGCGGCGCCGCGCCTTTTTTCAGATACAGGCGAAAGGCGCGGCGATCGAGCGGGTCGACGCGCCGTTCCAGCACGCCTTGCTCGGCCAGCTGATCGATCTGGCGCGCCAGGGTCATGGGCGCGATGTCGAGCAGTTCCGCCAGGTCGACCTGGCGTATGCCTTCTTGCTTGGACACATGAATCAGGGCGCGCGCCTGGGCCAGGGTCAGGGTGCTGCCCTCGATCCGGCCCGCGAATTGCCGACGCAGCAGGCGCGACACGTCATGGATCAGGAAGCCGATGCTTTCGGTGGGTGACTTCATGGCCGGGTCAATAATAAGGTTGGCTTATTATATGGTCGGCTTACGGGCTCGCAAGTTAAATCTTGCCCATCCGAAGCCCGGCGCGGCCGGCAACCTGCCCGCAGATCGGGCGAATCGCCGCGCAATCTCCCACTGACCTAGGACAGGGCGATCGCGCGTCCTCCGGCAGTGCCGCGGCCCGGGCGCGATGCCTAGAGTGCCGCCTCACACGTCGCGGCAAGCAAGGCCGCGATGCCACCCCAACGCAAGGAGCACGCGATCATGTCCCTGTTTCAAACCTTCAGTTGCGATGACGGCGCGTTGTACTACGTGCGCCAGATCGATCAAGCCTTCTTCTGGTTCGCCGAGCACAAGCAGCGCGGCTTTTCCAGCATCTTCCACGGCAAGCGCGTCGGCGATCTAGTCACCGGCGAGTTGATCGCCTGTTGCAAGGGTCAACGCAAGGTGCGCGGCACCTTGAGCCTGACCCTGATCGACAACGACCGCGCCATGGTGCTCAACGCATCCAGCGGCACTTTCACCGGTCGAAACTGGAACGCCTGCGTGGTGCCGCTCGCCCAGCCCGCGCGTCCACGCATCGCGCCCGACCCCAATGATCACGGCGACGGTCAGGAGCCCGCCGCGCCCTTGCCCGCGCCGGTGCTGCCGTGCCAAGCCTTGCGCGCGACTGCCTTGCCGGTGCGCGCGGGTTTTCAGGGCGAGGGCAAGGACGATCTCACCGGCACTTGGCGCGGCGACGACGGCTTCTTCTACTACGTGACGCAATTCGGCCAGCGCGTGGCGTGGATGGGCGAGAAGCCCGGCGCCTGCCACGTCTTCATCGGCACGCGCGAGAACGTGGTGATCGATGATCTGCCGCGCGTGCGCCTCAAAGGTCGCCGCGTCGATCTGCCCAAGGCCACCGCGCAAGGCGACGAGACCGTGCAATACCTGCTGCGCGATCATCCGCGCATCGGCTCGGGCGTGCTCGATCGCGAGTCAGGCGCGCTGTCGACGACGCTCGCGCGGTACGAGCAGCTCGATGTCGAGATCAAGCTCGACACGCTGCGCCTGGACAAGACCGACGAGCGCCGCGACGAACCTTTCCTGTGGTCGGCCTTCGTCAAGGTCGATGGCGACACCGTCGATGCCCGCGGGTTGCGCGATACCAATGACGCGGTGTTCCTCACGCAGCTGTTCGAGACCCTGCGCGACGCGGCGCCGCAAGTCAGCTCGCTCTCGGGCAGTCATCACAACCTGGGCGGACCCGATCGCGTGGATGAAGGCACCACGGTCGTCGTGCCGTTGCCAGCGGGTCGCTTCGCGACTTCGCTACGCACGATCACGGGGCTGGATCCGAACTTCGTGCTCGACCTGCCCAATGTCGACGGACCGACCACCGCGCGCGATCTCACCGGCATGGGCATGGTGGTAGTGGCCTGGGAGCAGGATGGCTTCAAGGACGAGACGATCGAGATCGGTCGCGCCGCCCTGGTGAAGTCGATCCGCGATGGTGTCGACGATCAGATCGCGCGTGGCGAGTTGAAGAATTTCAGCGCACTCGAAAGTCAAGTCGCCGCCGCCGTCGACAAGGCCATTCGCGAGAACATCGGCGTGGTGCTCAATCCCGACGACATGCTGGGCTTTCTGTTCCGGCAATTTTCCTTCGCCGAACTGCGCCAGGGCGACATCACCATCGACCACACCTTCACCGGCGACGACAAGCATCCAGTCGCGTATCGCCTGCGTGGCGCGGTGCGGGTCAACTGAGCCAGGCGCGCGTCGTCGCGAATTCATCGCGACGACGCGCGTGCTTTCTTCAACGCGTGCCCGAACCCGGCGTCTTGATCGGATCAGCCGGACGCGGCGGCAAGGTCACCGGATGTTCCGTGATGGTCTTGCGCAACTCGGCGATGGCGCGATCGAGCTGCGGGTCCTTGCCGGCTAGCACGGCGGCCACGTCCTGCTCGACGTCGATGTCGGGCTCCACGCCATGGCCTTCGATCACGTACTGGCCTTCGGTGCTCGCGGTCGCGAACTGCGGCACATTGACCGAGCCGCCATCGATCAGCGGACCCCAGTCATTGATGCCGACCACGCCGCCCCAGGTGCGCTTGCCGATCAGCGGCCCGAGCTTGGCCTGCTTGAACATGTAGGAAAAGATGTCGCCATCCGAAGCCGTGGTGCCATTGCACAGCGCGACGAGATGACCGAGGTAGGTCTGCGCGGGATAGGTGCCGATAAAATCAGCGCCGCGCGAATAATCCAGCCCCAGCGGCTTGCGCGACAGGCGCTCGATGATCATGGCCGAGACATTGCCACCGCCATTGTCGCGCGCGTCGATCACCAAGCCCGGCTTGCGCAACTGCGGATAGAAGGCCTTGATGAACTCGCGAATGCCGTCGCCGCCCATGTCGGGGATGTGCAGATAACCGATCGTGCCGCCGCTCGCGCGTTCGACATAGGCGCGATTGCGCTCGACCCAGGCGAAATACTGCAAGGGCATCTCGTCCTCGATCGGTCGCGTCAGCACCGTGCGCGCGCCGCTGCCGCCGGGCTTGTCGTTGAGCGTGAGCTGCACCAGTTGACCAGGCGCCGTGCGCAAGAGCCGATAGGGATTGTCGTTCGCGGTCAGCGGCTGGCCGTTGATGGCGACGATGTAATCGCCCACGCGCGCGTCGACGCCGACTTCGGTCAGCGGCGAGCGATAGCGTTCCTCGTCGTTCTGACCGCGCAGAATCTCGGCGATGCGGTACTGACCACTCGCCGCGTCCAGCTCAAAACGCGCGCCTAGCAAAGCGACGTGCGGCTTCTCCGGCAACCCCAGATCGCCGCCGCTGACATAGGCGTGACCGCTGTTAAGTTCGGCCACCATCTGGCCCATCAAATAATTCAGATCACTGCGATCGCCGACCGAGGCGAGCAGGGGCTCGTACTTGGCGCGCAAGGCTTGCCAGTCATAGCCGTGCATGTTGCGCACGTAGTAGTGATCGCGAAAACGCCGCCACACTTCTTGGAAGATCACGCGATACTCGGCGCGCGGATCGACCAGGGCATACAGCCCATCGAGACCCACGTCCTTGGGCTCGGGCTTGTCGGCCTCGGCATCGAACCACTTGTAGGCGCCGCCGCTCATCACGAGCGCGGTCTTGCCATCGGCGGACAACGCGATCTGATCGGCGCCGTCGAACAGATCGCGGCTCTCGCGCGACTCGAACGACCAGGCCTTGAGCTTGGTCTTGAACGCGGGATCGCGACCGTAATAGAAGGCATCGCTCACGGTGTAGATGATGGCCTTGTCGGTGACCGTGAAGCCGAAGATATTGTCCGGGCCGATCGGCGCGCGCAGCAGGCGCTGGTCGAGATTGGCGAAGTCGATGCGGTCGTCGATCTTGCTCGGCTTGCTGTCGTCCTTCTTCTTGTCGTCGGACGGGTTCTTGTCCTCATCGCTCGCGTTCGTGGCGAGGTCGTTACGCGGCGCGAAGGGATTGTCGACGCCCGGACGCAAGGCCAGCGCGAAGATGCCCGTCGTGCGATTGGTGGCGAAGTTCCATTCGATCGAAGAGATCTGCGGCGCCCACTCGCGATTGCCGAGGAAATAAAGATACTTGCCGTCCGGCGAAAAGGTCGGCCCATAGCCGTCGAAGCGCGACTCGCCCAAGCGCACGTCCTTGCCCGAAGCCATGTCGCGCACGTGGATCTGCGGCAACTGCGTGTCCTTATCGGCCTGGGTATAAGCCAAATAGCTGCCCGCCGCGGACCAGGCATGATCGCGACGCGAACCCGCCGGATCGTGCGCGATCAAGGTCACGGCGCCGCCCGATGACGCGACCACGCGCAGATTGCCCTCGCTGTCGACGAAGGCGATGCGCGCGCCGTCGGGCGACCAGCGTGGCGCGTACAGACGGCCATACGATTCGCGCGTGAGCTGCTTGGCGTTGCCGCCATCGGCATCGCGGGTCCAGATCGCTTCTTCGCCGCTCTGATCGGAGACATAAACCACGTGTCGACCATCGGCCGACCACTCGGTCTCACGCTCGTGCGCGCCGGGGCTGTGCGTCAGGTTCAGCGTGATGCCTTCTTTCAAGGGCACGCTGAAGAGCTCGCCGCGCGCGGTGAACAGCGCGCGCTTGCCATTGGCGCTGAGGCGGAACTCTTCGATGTGATCCTTGACCGGGCGTTCGCGCGCGCGCAGGTTCAGCAGCTCACTGGGCACGGTGATGTCGAGCGCGCGATCGACCTTGGCTTCGACATCGTAAACGTGCAAGCTGCCATCGACCTCGAACACGATCTGACGACGTCCATCGCCACTGGCCCAGCGCGCGTCCTGGCCGCGATAGTGGGTCAGTTGCTCGGTCTCGCGCGTGGCGGTGTCGTAGCGATAGAGATTCAAGTAATCGTCGCGATCGGCCAGGAAATAGATGCCCGTGCCGATCCACACCGGATCGCGATCCGTGTGTGGATCGAGGCTGATGTTGGTCGCCGCGCGACCCGCGAAATCGTAGACGTACAGATCCTGCGCCCAACCGCCCGTGTAGCGATTCCACGTGCGGAAATCGCGATAGTCCGGCGAATACACGATCTGCCGACCATCTGGCGAATAGCGACCCACGCCAGCGCTCGGCATCGGCAGCGCGGTTGGCAGGCCGCCGTCGCGCGAGACGGTGAACAAGCGCGGGTGCGTTTCATTGATCGACAGTTCCCACGAACGGAACAGGATCGATTTCCCATCCGGCGTCCAGCCATAAACCTGATTGTCGAAACCCCAGCGCTGCGGCAACGGGCCCTTGGCCGGATAGAACGTCAGCTGCGTCGGCTCGCCACCGGCGGTGGCGACGCGATAGACCTGATCGTCGCCGCCGTATTGCGCGGTGAACGCGACCGTCGCGCAGTCCGGCGAGAAGCGCGCGGATTGCTCCAGCCCCGGCGCAGACGTCAATCGCGTCGCCGTGCCACCTTGCGTGCTGGCCAACCACAAATCGCCGGCGTAGGTGAACACCACGCGGTCGCCACAAACATCCGGAAAGCGCAGCAATTGCGTGCCGGCGACGGACACGGCCGGCAGGCAAGCGCCCGCCAAGGCGACGAAAGACCACAATCGGGAAGCGCGCATGAGAGTCGGCCCAAGGAAGGAACCCGCATTGGGCGCCTCGACCCGAGTCCGTGCTCGGGTCGAAAGTCATGGTTGGCGCGACTATGGGCACGCGCTGATCGCTCGGCTCCGTCCTCGGGATGACGATGTTCGTGGGCGCTCACTTCGCACGAGCGGCGATCGGCGGGCGGGACGACGCGCGCGATCGACCGATGCGCGCGCGTCGCGGCCAAGATCCACTGGACTCGCGATCGGTGCCTACCTCTCGACGTGCCCCATGGTCACACCACCGGCACGCAGATCAAGCAATCGAACACGCCCGTGGCCGGGTCGTAGCGCGAACCTTGCGGGTAATACTCGAACGCCGGTCGCGCATCGATCTGCAAGCCTTGTGGCGCGATCCAGTCGCGCAACAACGCGCTCCACGCCGCGCCGATCGTCGCCGAGGTGCCTTCGAAGCGCAGGCACGCGTAGCGTCCGCCCGGAATGACGGTGAGTTGCGCCTGGCCCGTCGGCTTGAAGCTCGCGGGCACTTCGATGCCCGCGTCGTAGCGACACTTTTCCGGCGCCGTGATGCTGGGATCGTCGTGACTGATGCCGTAGCGCGGCGCGCTGAGCAGATCGTGCGCGTACATCCACGGCGCGACGATCTGCTGCCAGAACCGTCCCACCGAATCGCCATAGGGACCGGTGTGACGAAAGTACGCGATCGTGACGGGCGCGCGGTCGATCAATTGCACGGACATGGGGTGGGCCTCGACGGCAGTGAAGGGGCCACCACCTTGCCCGTCCCGACGCGTGAGCATCTGATCAGGATTGCGCTCGAGCGGATCGATCTTGCGATCGGCGCCGGCCTGCGCCTGGCGCCAGACGGTCGGGGCTTGCCCGAAGCGCGCCTTGAACGCGCGCGTGAACGCCTCGCCCGAGCCGAAGCCCACGCCCAACGCCGCGGACAGCACGCTCAGCCGCGGCTGCGCGATCATGCGCATCGCCCCCACTTCGACGCGACGACGGCGCAGGTAATCGCCCAAGGTCTCGCCGACCAAGGCCGCGAACACGCGATGAAAATGAAAGGGCGAAAAGTGCGCGATCGCCGCCAGCTGTTCCAGATCGAGCGGCGCGTCGAGGTGCGCGTCGATGTGCGCGAGCACGCGATGCAAGCGTCGTTGGTAGTCGTCGCGAGGGTCTGGGTCGTGCATTCGGGGGCTGATCCTGGCGAGAGTGTCAGAGCGGCAGTTCGACGATCCGCGCCCGCGCGCGCGCCTCGGCGATTTCGAGCAAGGCCACGCTCACCGGCAATTTGAATCGTCGCGGCCCGGCGCTGCCCGGATTGAGGTACAGGCGCGCGTCGTCCTCGCGCACTTCGGGTTTGTGCGAATGGCCGCTGATGATCACGCGCGCATCGCCGGCATCGTCGCGCGACAGTTGCTTCAGATCGTGCACGACGCAGCAATCGACGCCGCCCAGCGTGACTCGCGCGATCTCGGGCAGTGGCGCGGCCCACTCGCCGGTGTCGTTGTTGCCGCGCACGACGGTCAGGGGCGCGAGCGTCGACAGTTCGCGCAAGATCGCGGCATCGCCGATGTCGCCGCCATGAATCACGTGCGCGCAACCGCGCAGTGCCGCCAGCGCTTGCGGGCGCAGCAGGCCATGCGTGTCCGAGATCACACCAACAAGGATCATGGCGCCCACGCTGCGGGCGCGCGCGACGGGTGTCAAGGTGGGCGCGGCCGATGTTCGCGGCAATGTCGCGGTTCGCAGCGGTCGACGCCTGTCCTAGAATGCCGCGTCCCCCGGATGGAGCCGCGCGATGAACTGGCGTTACCCGCTGCTGAGCCTGATGCTCGCCACCGTCGCCACGGCCTTGCCCGCCCAGGACGTCAAGACCACGCCGCCGCCGCCCGCACCAACCAGTACCGCCAGCGTGCCGGCCGTGCAAGGTTCGCTCGAAGTGCAATCGGCCAGCGCGTGGTTGGCGGCGCCCAAGACTCCCGAAGCGACGGCTTCGAACGAAGTCGCCACCAGCGCGAATGATCCGACCACGCGCCCCGATTTCAGCGCCGAGGACCGCGCGCTCGCCGAGTACACGCGTGGTCTCGTCGAGGGCGTGCTGCGTCGCGACCAGATCGCCGGCATGGTCGTGGCCGTGGTCGATCGCGATCGCGTACGTCTGGCCGAAGGCTATGGCTACGCGGTGATCGATCCCGAACGTCGCGCCGATGGCGACACCACGCGCTTTCGCATCGGCTCGATCTCCAAGACCTTCACCTACACCGCGGCGATGCAATTGATCGAGCAGGGCAAGCTTGGTCTCGATGACGCGGTCAACGATCGCCTGCCGCCCGACTTGCGCGTGCCCGACGATGGCTTCGCGCAGCCGATTCTGATTCGTCACTTGTTGTCGCACACGGCGGGGTTCGAGGATTCGGCCCTGGGGCATTTGTTCGCCAATGACGCGGCGAACGTGCTCGCGCCATCGGATTACCTTGTCAAGCACCGGCCGAAACGCGTGCGCGCGCCGGGCGTGCAGGCCGTGTATTCGAACTATTCGGTGGCCTTGCTCGGCGCGGTGATCGCGCAGGTCAGTGGCGAGTCCTACATCGACTACGTTGAGCATCACCTGACCGGGCCGCTGGGCATGCGTCACGCGACGTTTCGCGAGCCCTTGCTGGCCGACGATCCGCGTCGCCTCGATCCGGCGCAAGCCGCCGACATCGCCACCGGCTACGCGCGCGTCAATGGCAAGTTCGAGCCGGGCGATTTTGAGTTCATCGCGCATGGCGCGGCGGCCGGCGGCATGTCGGCGACCGCCGCCGACATGGCGCGCTGGATGCGCGTGCATCTGCGCGAGGGTGAAGTCGATGGCGTGCGCGTGCTGTCCGCCGATAGCGCGCGGCGCATGCACGACGTGCTGTTTCGCAATTCCCGCGACGTGCCCGGCATCACGCATGGCTTTCTGACGCTCAAGTTCGGGCCGCATCAGGCGTGGGGTCATGGTGGCGCCTTGTTGCGATTTCATTCGGCGATGTGGCTGATCCCTGATGCGGGCATCGGTGTGTTCGTCTCGGCCAATACCGACAAGGCGCGCGCGCCGGTCGCCGATGTCGCGCGGCAGTTGATCACGCACTTGCTGCCCGACGCGCGCGACACACCCAAGCCGATCGCGCTCACGCCCGCGCAACTGGCCGAATACGTCGGCAAGTATCGCAGCACGCGCCGGGCCTATTCGACCGTGGAGAAACTCTTCATGGCCTCGCTCGACGACGACACCGTGATCGCCGGCGACGATGGCACGCTGCGCATCGACACGGGGCAGGGCTTCGAGCGCTACGTGCCGATCGGCGAGGATCTGTTCCGCAATGCCGAAAACGAATACGTGCTGCAATTCCTGCGCGACGAGCGCGGCCAGCCCACGCGCTTCGCTTATGGCATCGGCATCGCGACATTCGAGCGCCTCGCCTGGCATGAGCAATTGCAGGCGCTCGGCCTGGGTCTGCTGCTGGCGCTGCTGATCGCTATCGCGCGCCTGTGGCGAGGCTTGCGTGGCGCGCGCAAGGGCGAGGACCCGCGACCGGGCTTGAGCGGCGTGAAGCTGCTGTCGTATCTGTCCGCGTTCGCTTGGCTCGCGGCGGTCGTTTCATTAATCAGCGCGGTCGTGCGCGCGATGAACGCGGGCGTGGGGCTGTTGTACATCTATCCCACGTCCGAACTCGTGCTGGCGACGTGGCTCACGGCGGCGGCGGCGATCATCAGCGCCATCGAAGTCCTGACCTTGGTCATGGTGTGGCGCGGCGGTTGGCGCGCGGGATCGAAGTGGCGTTACACCTTCGCCGTGGTGGTATTGGCGGCGGTGGCGGCGCTGTTGTGGCAATGGAATCTGGTGTTGAAGCCGGCGGCGATCTAGGCGTGCATTGACGAAGTTCGGCAATTGCGCCGGAACGTCGGCTCGATATCACAAAACGCTTGACCTATAGTGCGATCGAGACCCGGGGCAGGGGTGCCGCGGGGTCGCGACTCGTCGTCGGAGTCGCCGCGAGCCGGGTTCGCCAAGTGGCGCGAAGGCTCGCCCAGCGCGGGGGCGCGTGCCATGCGATTACGCGGGTGGTGGCTGGCCTTGTTGCCGGCGTGGTGTCTGTCCGGACCTGTGCTCGCGCAGCAGTGTTCACCGGCCGAGTTGCAGGTTGACGTTCGCAACTGCGGCACCTGCGGTAACGACTGCACGGCGAACTCACTCAACGCCAATTTCGCCTGCAACAGCGGGCAATGCGTCAATCTCGGGTGTCGCGCGGGCTTCTACGATCTCAACAGCGACGGTCGCTGCGAATATGCCTGCACCTTCCGCTCGGCGGTCGAGCAATGCAATGGCCTCGACGACGACTGCGATGGCCAGATCGACGAAGACGTGCCCACGCCCACGACCCAAGCCGTCTGCGGCGTCAGCCCCATCGCCACCGGCGCCGAATGCAATGCGCAAGTGCAGCGTACGTGCGTCAGTGGCGCGTGGCAATGCGCGTTTCCTTCGGGCGTTTGCCTCGGCGGCAACTGCGCGAGCACCGCGGAGATATGCGACAACGTCGACAACAACTGCAATGGCCTGTTGAACGAGAACGTGGCGAACTACGGCAAGGCCTGCGCCAGCGACGACGGCCTGGCCCCGCCTGGTCACGGCCGTTGCCGCACGCAAGGCACCTTTGTCTGCAATGGCGCCAACGCGACCGTGTGCAATGCCGTGCAAGCCAGTTGCGCGCTCTTGCCGGGCGGCTGCACCGAACAATGCGATGGCATCGACAACGATTGCGATCAGCTGATCGACGAGCCCTTCACCGCGCGTGGCCTCAACGCGGCGTTCTTCGTCAAGCCGGCGGTGACGCGCGTGGGCACCAACTTGTGGATGTTTCAGTACGAGGCCAGCCGGCCCGGCGCGACATTGACCACGCCGGGGCAGGGCAATGGTTACTTCACGACCGCGCCGGCGGGCGCGACGTATGACCGGACACGCGCGTGCTCCGCGCCCGGGGTCATGCCCTGGACCGACGTCACGCCGCCCGAAGTCGAGCAGGCCTGCGCCGCCATGGGTGGGCGTGTTTGCACCCAGCTCGAGTATCAAACGACGTGTAGCGCGACCGTGCCGTGCATCTGGGGTTACGCGCCGCGCGGAGCTTCCTGCACTTCGGGATACACGAGCACGAAGTTCTGCAATCTGGCCATCAGTTACGACAGCGACGTCGGCACGCCCGGCGATCAGGACGCGGTGCTGCCCACGGGTTCGAGCGCACTGCTCAATTGCTACGCCGATTGGAACGGACTGCAGGGCAATGCCGGCGCCGGCGGTCGCTTGTATGACATCACCGGCAATCTGCGCGAGGTCACCAAGGTCGCCGCCAACAGCTACATCCAGGTCGGCGGTTCGATGCTCAGCAACGTCGAATCCGGCGCGATCTGCGCCAAGAACGATTTCTTGACTGATGGCGGTTTCCGCTATCGCGACGCGGGCTTCCGCTGCTGCTTCGACGCCGATCCGACGCAATAGGGCCGCGACCATGACTCGACAACCGATGATGCGATTCGTGCTGTTGACGGTCTTGATCGGCCTCGCCGCGCTGGCGCGCGCGGCGGAACCGGTCGCCTGCCTGTCGACCGATCCCTCGGCGTGGCCACAACCGAGCAAGCCCTATGTCTTGATCGTGGCCGATACTTCGACCTCGATGAGCACGGCCGTGGGGAGTCCGGCGCCCACGTGCGTGGGCTATTCCAGTGATCGTCGTGGTCACCTGCGTTGTGCGCTCAACAACGTGATGCGGACCTACGGTGGTCTGGCGCGTTTTGGTTTGATGCGTTTCGCGCGCAAGCAGCAAAGTTGCTCGGCGACCTGCTACACGAACTGCGTCTACAGCGACTTTCCCAACAACCAAACGGCCGCGGGTTGCGGCCCGGGCACGGGCGCGACGCGCGCTGGCGGTTTCATCGCCACGCCGATCGCCACTGATGCCTTCTGGACCGCGCCACCTGTGGCCGATACGATCTTGGGAGCATTGGGCCATACCGACAATATCTGCAGCGACAATGCTGAGCTGTTCGCCGACGGCGGTTCCCCGATCGCCGGCGCGCTGCGCGACGTCAAGCGCTATTTGGCCGGCAGTTGGACCGCGCCCGATGGCTCGGTGACCTACACCACGCCCTTGGATGCGCAAGATCGCGCGTGTCGCAAAGTCATCGTCGTGGTCATCGCCGACGGCGGCGAGACGTGCGACACCGTCGGCGACGCCAATGCCGTCGCCACCGATCTGGCCACGGTCGGCGTGAGCGCGGGCGCCAATGTGTTTCGGCCGCGCGTGCACGTGCTCGACTTCAGCGGCGGCTCGGCCTCGACCGAACTCGACGCGATCGCGAGCGCGGGCCTCACCACCGCGGCCGTCGACGTGACGCGCGAAACCGACATCACCGTCGCCCTGGGCGCGATCATTCAAGCGCAACTGTCCTCGGAAACGTGCGACAACAGCGACAACAACTGCAATGGCTGCACCGACGAAGGCTATCGCCATCTCGCCAATGTGCAGACCACCGGCACCTGCTGCGCCTGGGCCTCGACGGGGCAGCGCAATAGCTGCTTGAACAATTTCCGCGCGAGCATCACGCCCGCCAATCCGCTGGGCACGACCTCGCTGCTGCCATGCACCACGCCCGCGCAATCACTCGATCCCAACAACTGGTTGTGCAATGACGTCGGCGAGACCTGCGACAACGTCGACAACAACGGCGATGGCCAAGTCGACGAAGGCCAACGCAAATGCGGCTTGCCCGCGCATTGCCCGGTGGCCGAAACCTGCAACGGCCAAGACGACGACTGCGACGGCGTAATCGACAACGGCCTGCCATGCGCGGGCCAGAACATCACCGCCGAAGTCTGCGACGGCTGCGACAACGACTTCAACGGCATCGCCGACGACGGCGTCGCCCCCATCGCCTGCGGCACCTCGCCGCCCGCGACCTGCGCGGGCACGCAAAGCTGTCGCGCGCCGCAACCCGTGACGCCGGGCGGTTGCGTTGTCGGCGGTGGTTTCCAAGCGTGCAGCAACAGCCCGCAAACCGAAGTCTGCGACGGCCTCGACAACAACTGCAATGGCATCGTCGACGACGGCATCGCCCCCGTCGTCTGCACCGCGCCCGGCACGCCCAACGGTCTCGTGTATGGCGGCACCAGTCAGTGCACGCTCGGCCAACAAGCGTGCGGCGGCACCTGCATCGGCTTCGTCGGACCCACCGGCGAAGTAACCGACGGCATCGACAACGACTGCGATGGCACCGTCGATAATCTGTTCCAGTTCAAGAACGGGTTCGAGTAGAGCAGCGCGCGGACACAATCGAATCGGCACACCGTTCGATCCGTCCTCACGCATAAACACAAACAGCGATACGAAGAAGGGCGCGAAAGCGCCCTTCTTCGTAAGCGCGCGCCTTGGCTTTTGCTTTTGCTTTTTTCTTTTTCTTTTCTTTTTCTTACCCCCCAGCCCAAAGTGACGTTTCGACGGCTCGGGGTGGCGGTCCCCTTGTCGGTGGCAAGCGCACAAGGATGTGCGCCGCGAGGGTTCAGCACACGGATGTGCTGAATCCCTCGCCCACCGACAAGGGGCGGCACCCCGAGCCAAGCGACAACGTCACGCCCACCCAACCACACCACCCAAGGGTTCCTCACCGCCAGGTGAGGACCCGCTGTGGGCTTTACCACGTGAGAACTCGGACTTGACCAACTATCGTAAGATATATATCGTACGACCTATCGTAAGAAAGCCAGGACCCACCCCATGCGTCCCCACGATGAACACCATCACGACGATCGCGGCAATCGTCGGCACCCCGCCAACCGCTGGATTCATGCGATTCGCCAGGTCATGGCCCACGGCCGCCACGGCGGTGGTCATCGAGGACACCACGGTCATGGCCCCGAATTCGGCGGCGGCAACGGCGGCCACGGCGGCGATGAATTCGCGCGCGGTCGCAAATTCTCCGGCGAAGACCTGCAGCTGCTGCTGCTCGCCCTGATCGAAGAACAACCCCGTCACGGCTACGAACTGATCAAGGCCCTGCAAACGCGCTCGAATGGCTACTACAGCCCGAGCCCCGGCATGGTCTATCCGGCGCTGACCTATCTCGAGGATCTCGGTCACGTCATCGTCGAAGCGGAAGGCAATCGCAAGCGCTACTCGCTGTCCACCACCGGTCGCGCGCATCTGAAGGACAACCGCGAACGCGTCGAGGCCATGCTCGCCAAGCTCGAACGCATCGCCGAGCGCATGCACTTGGTGCGTCGCGCTTTCGCCGGCGAATCGGTGGACGACGGCGGCGACAGCGGCTGGGTGCCCGAACTGATCAAGGCCCGTGCCGCGATCAAGCACGCGCTACGCAGTCGCGAGGACGCGCCGGCCAAGGAACAACGTCGCATCGCCGCGATTCTGCGTCGCGCCGTGCGGGAAATCGAAGATGGTGACGCGCGCTAAATCGCGCGTCCCGCCCACATCCGGCGCGCAACGCCGGGAGGACATGACATGTATACCCTCAGTGCCCCGCGCGAGCGTCGCTTGCTCGCGTTGTTGATGCTCACGCAATTCACCTTGATCATGGATTTCATGGTCGTGATGCCCTTGGGCCCGCAGATCATGCAGGCCATGAAGATCGGCCCGGCCGCCTTCGCCACCGTGGTGTCGGCGTATTCGGTGTGCGCGGGTCTTTCGGGACTCGCGGCGGCGACTTATATCGATCGCTTCGATCGTCGACGTTTGTTGCTGGTGATGTATGCGCTGTTCACGCTGTCGAATCTCGCCTGCGCCGTGGCCAATGGCTATGCGATGCTGATCGTGGCGCGCGCGTTCGCGGGCATCACCGGCGGCGTGCTGGGCTCGATCATCATGGCCATCATCGCCGATGTCATTCCGCAGGAGCGCCGCGGCGCCGCCACGGGCACGGTGATGACGGCCTTCGCCATGGCCTCGGTGCTGGGCGTGCCGATCGGCGTGTTGCTAGGCGCGCACTTTCATTGGAGCGCGCCATTTTGGTTGTTGGTGGCGCTGTCGGTGGCGATTTGGATCGGCGGCGCGCGCTGGGTACCGGCGCTGGCCGCGCACTTGAGCGCCGAGCGCGTGCCGCTGTCGCGCGTGTTGCCCCGCTTGTTGAGTCTGTTCACCGAAGGCCGTCATCTGCGCGCGCTGGCGCTGACATTTCTGGTGATGATCGCGTCGATGCTGGTCATTCCCTTCATCTCGCCGACGCTCGTGGCCAATCACGGCATCGCGCCTGATCAATTGTCTTGGATCTACATGGCCGGCGGCACGGCGACGTTCTTCACCGCGCGCCTGATCGGTCGCGCCGTTGATCGCTTCGGCGCGCGGCGGGTGTTTCGTGTCGTGACCGTGGCCTCGATCGCGCCGGTCTTGTTCATCACGCATCTGCCGCAGGTGTCGTATTTGGTCGTGCTGTCGACCTTCCCGCTGTTCATGGTGCTGATTTCGGGACGCATGATCCCGATGCAGTCGCTGCTGACCACCGTGCCGGAAGCGTCGCGTCGTGGCGCCTTCCTTAGCGTGAGCAGCGCGGTGCAATCGCTGGGCACAGGTTGTGGCGCGTGGCTGGGTGGCTTGATGTTGACCACGCAGGCTGATGGCACGATTCGCGGCTATGACACCGTGGGCGTGGTCGCCGCGGTCGTGGCGCTGGGCGCGGCGTGGTGGGTTGGTCGCGTGGTTTCCGCGCCGACGCCAGCGCCGGTCGCGCTATCGCCCGCGACCAGCGAGTCGGTGTAGCGCGCTCAACCGAGCCAGATGAACTTGGCCACGAACACGGCCGCGATCACCCACACGGCGAGTGGTACTTCACGCGCGCGACCGGCCAGCAACTTGATCGCGGCATGCGCGACAAAACCAATGGCAATGCCATGCGCGATCGAAAACGTCAGCGGCATCGTCACCGCGCACAGCACGGCGGGCGCGGTCTCGGTCAGATCGTCCCAGGCGATCTCGGCCAAGGCGCGCGTCATTAGTATCGCCACGTAGATCAACGCCGGCGCGGTGGCGTAGGGCGGCACGCTCGCGGCCAACGGCGAGAAGAACAGCGCGGCGAGAAACAAGATCGCCACGACCACCGCCGTGAGTCCCGTGCGACCGCCCACGCTCGTGCCCGCGGCGCTCTCGATGTACGCCGTCGTCGATGACGTGCCCAAGGCCGCGCCCGCGACGATCGCGGTCGAATCGGCGAGCAGGGCGCGGTTGAGTCGCGGCAACTTGCCCTCGCGATCGAGCAAGCCCGCGCGATGCGCCACGCCGACGAGCGTTCCGGTCGCGTCGAACAACTCGACGAGGAAGAAGGTCAGCACGATCGCGATCAAGCCGGTGTTGAAAGCGCCGCGAAGATCCAATTGCAAGAAGGTCGGCGCCAATGAAGGCGGCGGCGAGAACACGCCATGCGACGCGCTGTGCCCAAGAAAAATCGAGGTCAAGGTCACCGCGAGAATGCCGATCAAGATCGCGCCCGGCACGCGCCGCGCTTGCAGCGCCACGATCAGCACGAACCCACCGAGCGCATACAGCGGCTCGGGCTTGTGCAGACTGCCCAGCGTCACCAAGGTCGCCGGATCGTCGACCACCACGCCCGCGTTCTTGAGCCCGATGAAGGCCAGAAACAAGCCAATGCCGGCCGAGATCGCGAGCTTGAGCGCTTTCGGAATGGCATTGACCACCCATTCGCGCAATCGCAACAAACTCACGATCACGAACAGACAGCCCGAGATGAACACCGCGCCCAGCGCCACGCGCCACGAATAACCCATCGCGCCAACCACGACGAAGGCGAAGTAGGCGTTCAGACCCATGCCCGGCGCCATCGCGATCGGGTAGTTCGCGTACAGGCCCATGATTGCCGAGCCCAACGCGGCGGCGAGACAGGTCGCCACGAACACCGCGTCGCGCGGCATGCCCGTGGTCGACAAGATCTCGGGATTGACGAAGATGATGTACGCCATCGTCAGGAATGTCGTGGCGCCGGCCAGCACCTCCGTGCGGACCGTGCTGCCTTGCGCGCGGATCTTGAAATACTGATCGAGCATGGCCCTTCCCCCGGGGTCGATGCCCGCGATGATGCGGCGCTGACGGCGTCGCGTCCACGGTCGCGCGCTCGTCGGCGCGACCCTGGCGCGCGCGTGGGTTTTCTGTCAGCCTTCGGCGACTCTTCGCGGCATGCGCACGCATGCGTCCAGGGAGGCGCGGAGAGTCTTAGGCAGGGGTGGCCCGCGAACGCGGGCGAGTTCGGCATCCGGGGCGGGCGACGATCGCGCAACATGGCGATGCGGGTTCATTTCCACGCGGGGGCGGGCGGGGCATCGATCGATGTCACGACACCACGCATTCCGCGTGCCTCCGTCCCAAGTTGGATTCGACGCTCCGGCGCGCGGCGATTCGTCGCGCGCGCGAAGTCGTCACGACACGCCCGCCTTCGGCCATCGCGTGACCACCGTATTTCCAAGTTCCTTGTTTCCAATCCGCAACGAGCCGGCGGCTCGCCGATCGCGGGCGCGCTAGTCGCGCGCGCGGTCGATGCCTTCCGCCAGGGAGATCGCTAGTGATTCGAACCGTGAAATGGGCCCTGCTGGGCATGGCCCTGAGTCTGCCTCTGATCGCCTCGGCGCAGTCCGAGAATCTGTGGCAAGACGTGGGTGAAGCCTCGATCGCGCGCCAAGGCGCGCGTCAGATCGTGCCGCAGCGTTATCGCGCCGTGGCCTTGAACCTCGATGGCATGATCGCGCGTCTGAACACCGTGCCGCTCGAGGCGGCCGTGTCGCCGCAGAACAGCCCGCACGTGATCAGCCTGCCCATGCCCGACGGCAAGATGGCGCGCTTCCGCGTGGTCGAATCGCCGATCATGGAACCGGGCCTCGCGGCCAAGTATCCGACCATTCGCACGTATCTCGGCCAAGGTGTCGATGATCCGACCGCGACCCTGCGCTTCGACACCACCGAAGCGGGCTTTCACGCCCAGGTGCTGTCGGCCGAAGGCACGGTCTACATCGACCCCTATCAGGCCGGCGACACCGAGCACTACATCAGCTACGCGCGAGGCGACTACACGCGCCAGGACAAGAACCGCACGTGCGGCGTGACCAGCACCGATCGCGGCGACAAGTCGAACACGGAAGCGCCGCCGGCGCCGGCGACCTCGTCGGGCGCGTCCTTGCGCACCTTCCGTCTGGCCATGGGCGCCACGGGTGAATACACCGCGTTTCACGGCGGCACAAAGGTCGGCGCGCTGTCGGGCATCGTCAGCACGATGAATCGCGTCAACGGCATCTACGAGCGCGACGTCGCCGTGCGCATGGTGCTGGTGGCCAACACCGATCTGGCCATCTTCACCGATGGCGGCACCGATCCGTACACCAATAATGACGGCGGCACGCTGCTCGACGAAAACCAGACCACGCTCGACAGCCTCATCGGCTCGGCCAACTACGACATCGGTCATGTGTTCTCGACCGGCGGTGGTGGCATCGCGGCCCTGGGTTCGGTCTGCCAATCCGGCGTGAAGGCGCAGGGCGTGACCGGTTCCTCGCAGCCGACGGGCGATGCGTACGACGTCGACTACGTGGCGCACGAGATGGGCCATCAGTTCGACGCCGAACACACCTTCAACAGCACCGTGAGCAATTGCGGTGGTGGCAATCGTTCCGCCGCGCACGCGTTCGAAACGGGCTCGGGCGTGTCGATCATGGCCTACGCGGGCATCTGCGGTTCGGAAGACTTGCAGCCGCACAGCGAGGATTACTTCCATCGCGACAGCCTGACTTCGATCTTGAACTTCGTCAGCACCGCTTGCGGCACCGTGACGTCCTCGGGCAATGCCGTGCCGACGGTCACCACGGCCGCGGCGTTCACCGTGCCTTCGCGCACGCCGTTCGAACTCAGCGCGACTGGCAGCGACACCGATGCCGGTGATCGCCTGACGTATTTGTGGGAACAGTTCAACACCGGTGCCAGCACTAGTGGCGGCGGCGCCATCGTCGACGACGGCACGCGTCCGCTGTTCCGTCCGCTCGATCCGGTGCTGTCGGGCAAGCGCACGTTCCCGCAGATGCGCTACGTGCTCAACAACGCCAACCAGCCGCCGGCGACCGCGCCGCTGCCGGGCACGACCACGCCGGCCGTGTACTCGGGCGAGCAGATCGCCAACAGCAATCGCACGCTGAACTTCCGCGTCACCGTGCGTGACAACCACGCCGGCACCGGTGGCACCAACGAGGCCTCGAGCGCGATCACCGTGACCACGGCCGCGGGTCCCTTCCTGGTGACCGCGCCAAACACGGCCGTGTCGTGGACCGCGGGTTCGACCCAGGCCATCACGTGGGACGTGGCCAACACCACGGCCGCGCCGGTGAGCGCGGCGAACGTGCGCTTGTTGTTGTCGCTCGACAATGGCGAGAGCTTCCCGACCGTGCTCGCCGCGAGCGTGCCCAACAACGGTTCGGCCAATGTCACCGTGCCGGCCAACACGCCGGCGACGACTCAAGCGCGCGTGCGCGTCGAAGCCGTGGGCAATGTCTTCTTCGATGTGTCCGATGCGCCGTTCACCATCGTGTCGAGCCCGGCCAATAATCCGCCGACCGTCACGATCACCGGCGCGGTGAGCACGCTGCAAGGCTCGCCCGCGACCTCGGCCAATGTCGGCACGGTCGCCGATACCGAAACCGCCGCCGGCTCGCTCGGTGTCACGGTCAGCGGCATGCCGCCGGAGATGAGCGCGGCGATCGTCAACACCGCCGGCACGCTCGCGCTCACCGCGACCGCCGCCTGCGAATTGGTGGCGCCGACCACGACCGGTCAGACCAAGGCCTATCCCTTGATCGTGACGGTCACCGATGCCTCGGGCGGTTTGTCGACGGCGGCGGTCAACGTCAACGTCGGCAAGGATCCCGCGCCGACCGTGGGCACGTATGCCAACACCACGATCGGCCGCAGCGCCTCGACCACGGTGACACCCAGCGCGGCGCCGGCCGATGCCAACAATAATCTGACCCAGGTCGTGGTCAGCCCGACCACCTTGCCCGGTGGCGGCACGGTTGGCGTGAATCTGGCGGGCGTGGTGAGCATCACCACCACGGCGTCGACGACGCTGGGCACGTATCCGATCCGCGTGAGCGCGATCGATGCCTGCGGCGCGACCAAGATCACGCAGTTCAATCTGGTCGTGGCCACGCCCGATCCGGTGATCAACTTCAGCGCGTCGGCCGTCACCAGCGGCAACAACCTGATCGAGCCGAATGAGTGCAACACGGTCAACGTCACCGTCGGCAACGGCGGCGGCGGCGCGGCGACCACCGTGCTCGGCGCGTTGAGCACCAGCACGCCGGGCGTGACCATCACCACCGCGAACTCGGGTTATCCGGACGTGCCGCCGGGTGGCACCAGCACCAACACCACCGCGTATCAGATCAGCACCACGGCCGCCGTGCCGTGCTTCAGCAACATCGCGCTGTCGCAGTCGGTGACTTATGCCGGCGCGGCGTCGCCGACGGTGTTGAACTTCACCTTGCCGGTGGGCCAAGCCGCGGCGGGCAACTACTCGTTCGCGTCAACCACGGGTCAGACGCTGACGCCGGGCACGACCCTGGTCACCAACAGCGCCGACGACGACGCGGTCGTGCCGATCACCTTGCCGGCGGATTTCAGCTTCTCGCTGTATGGCACCACGATCGCGGGTGGCAGCACGATCCAGGCCAGCACCAATGGCAATGTGCAGTTCGACACGGCGGGCACCAATGCCTATGCCAACGCGGCGTTGCCGATCAGCGCCACGGGCGGCTCGGGTGTGACGGGCACGTTCCCGGCCAGCCGTCCGACGATCTTCGCCTACTGGGATGATTTGAATCTCACCGGCGCGGGTCGCGGCATCTTCACCGCCGTCACGGGTACGCCGCCCAATCGCAACTTCGTGATCGAGTGGCGCGGCATCACGTTCACGGGCAGCAATGCCGTGAACTTCTCGCTGGTGCTGCACGAAGGGTCGAACACCTTCGACATCACCTACAACAACGCGGCGGGCGCCAGCGGCTCGGGCGCCACGATCGGCGTGCAGGGCGCGGCGACTGGCACCAGTTTCACGCAGTTCTCGCTCAACACGGCCTCGATCTCGGCGGGCACCAAGCTCACCGGTTCGCTGCCGCCGGGCATCTGCGTCGTGGGTCCGGGTCCGTGCGGCGGTTCGTTGCCGGAGAATGTGTTCGCGAATGGCTTTGAGTAAGTAGATGGGGTTGGCCTGCTTCGCGCAGGCCGACTTGAATCGAGGGCGCCGTGACGGGTTCGTTGCGGCGCCCTTTGTTTTTGGCGCGTTGCGATCTCGTTGGCGCGATCATCTGTTGCTTTGACGTGCTAGTTCACAAAAGTAGATTGCGGTCAAAGTCTATGAGCGATAGCGTCTAGATGAGGCCGACAACTCGTTCGGCGAGTTTGAGTGGGAATCAGGGATGAACGTGACGACGGGATGGGGGTGGATAGTCAGGGCAATTATCGCCGCGCTTATTGCGCCACTCGTGCCAGGGTCACTCTTCTCGGTGCCTGCCGTTCTGGCTGGAAACTATGGGATGGCGCGTTGGTATCTCTATTTTGCCGCCGTGGCCGGTTATTGCGCGATTGCTGTCGTCGGACTTCCTCTCTTCCTGTGGGCGAGAAAAAAGGCGTGGGTGGGAATCCTCGGTTGCACGACGATTGGGTTCATTTCCGGAACTCTCCTCTTCTTCGGGTCGCTATTGCCTGGCACGATCGCCGACCCCGAGGCGGCGAGGAACGGCATTCTTGGCGTGCTTCCATTCTTGCCGTTGTCGGCAATATTTGGCGCGATAGCAGGCGCGGCGTTTTGGGTGATAGCGCAACCGGACGCTGACGACACTTTGAGTCAGTAGTTGGGCAATTGATGCTTCTGGGCGCTCCGATCTGCGTAGCGCCACCTCGAGGATGACTTTGTGGAATCAAAAGTCGCGACGGATATCCATGGTCGGCTCCTGGGATTCGAGGTCCACGACTCGTGCTTGAAGCGATTCGCTCTAGAAGACTCACTTCTTACCATCGAGCTCTTGTCGCAGGATGGAAAAACAGCTGTGTTGGAGTTTAGGAATCTGGTTGAATTCGCGGCTCGTGAGCTCTGGCGCAGTCCGATTGTCTCCGATGTTTTTGTTTGGCCTCTGAAAGATGTTCCTCCAGGGCTTTATGAAAACAGTGCTTGGAGCGTTCTGCTGTCGGGGAGATCATTCGATGTCGAGACTGACGCCAGCAAGCTTAGGGACCGGTTTCCGGACTCTCTGTTGGTACTTGTCGAATGCTCCTACGGAGGCGCCTTCGCGGCTATCTGTGAATCGATATCGTGTAGTCACGAATGAGCATCCGTGCTTTTGGCGCGGCTTGGATAGCGTCGGCATCTAAGTCAGTTCCAAGTACCTGTTACACCGCCTGGCGATTGACTTGCCTTACGGTGCAATGATCGTGAAGACGCGTGCAAAGCGGCTTCACGGGCGTCGAAAAGCCTCGAAACTCATCCGGGTAATCGCTCAGAGTTGTGTGCCGTCAGGTCACCCGCCATGAATCTTCCGAATCAACGCCACGCCATCGACATGATGCGCGGCCACGATCAGTGCCACGAGCACGATCACGACGGTCACGGTCCAGATTAGGTTCTTGCGTTTCATGAGGGCTCCTTAGAGTTGGGTGAGGGTTTCGCGCACGTGCAGGCGGATGGCGCGACGCGCGGGGAACCAGCAGGCGAGGAGGGCGCTGGGCACGATCAAGGCGGTCCACAGCAGAGTCGAGGGCAATGAGGGTAGGGCTTGTAGCGGTTGCGCGGAGATGCGCGAGACCGTGGCGCTGGCGATGCTGGCGAGCGGCCACATCAGCAGTTGCGCGAAGGGGATGCTGAGCACGGCGACGAAGGCGCCTTCGTACAGCAGGCTCGCGCGGATGTCGCCGGCGCGCGCGCCGATGGCGCGCAGCACGCCGATTTCGCGCGTGCGTTCGCGCACGGCGGCGCCGAGGCTGGTGGCGAGGCCAAGCAGGCCGACCACGGCCATCAACGCGGCGATGAACACCATCGCCAGCACCATGATGCGGTAGTGACCGCCTTGCGCGGCGGCGAGACGCTTGTCCGTGATCAGCCAGTCGATGGGCATGGCGGCCTTCGCCAGGCGCTCGGCCAGTGCATCGGCAACTTCGTCGGCGCGCGCGCGGTCGCTCAGCGCGACGCGAATCGAGGTGGTGCGCGTGCCGCGTGCCAGCGCGCGAGCGAAGGTTCTCGGCGGCACGTACACGGTGGCGGGGAACACGGTCTGTCGGATCGTGCCGACTACGCGCAGGCGCAGCGGCGTGTCGTCGACGCGCAGCACGATGGTGTCGCCGACCTGGGTGCCGTCGAGCAGGCCGTGCGCGGCGCCGCTGTTGAGCACGGCCACGTCCTCGTCGTCGGCGAGCAACCATCGTCCTTCATCGAGCACGCGGTCGAAGAAGCGTGATTCCGGGGGCGCGGCGCGCAGATTCAGCACGCCGTGACCGCCGTCGGGGTAGTTGTGCACGACGGGAAAGGTGGCGCCCGGGTCGAGGCCGACGTTGGCGCGATCCCAATTCTCCACGCGCGCGTCTGGCACAATGGCGCGCACGGCATCGGCGATGGCATCGAACTCGCGCGGCTCGCTCAAGCGCAGTTCGATGTCGTAGTGACGCTCGGCATTGCCGCGCGCGATGCTGGCGCGCCAGCTCGTCTGCATGCCCATGCTGGTGAGAAACATCGCGCCCGCCGCCGCGAGCAGGCCGACACCCAGCGCGAGTCTGCCGCGACGTCGCCAACTGTTGCGCACGGCCAAGGTCATGGCCGCGCCGCCAACACGCCAGCGCGCGAGCAGTCGATCTACGCCACGTGAACGCGTGGCATCGCGCGCGATGTGCGAGTCGGCGATGACCTCGCGCACGGTGCGGCGCAAGGCCAGCGCGATCGGCGCGACCGCCGCCAGCAAGGGCGCGAACACGCCGAGCAAGGCGCCCGCGCCCCACGACCACCACGGCAATGCGATCGTCGCGAGTTCCAGATTCAACAACTGCGCGACCGCGCGCGCGAACGCGAGTCCCACGCTCAAGCCCAAGGGCACGCCGATCACCGCCGCGGCCACGCCGAGCGCCAGGATCATCGCCACGTAGAGACCCGCGATCTGACGCGCGCGCGCGCCAATGGCCTTCATGATCGCGATCTGCCGCGCGTGTTGCGTCAACAGGATGCTCATCTGATGCGCGGCCAGCACGGCCGCGAGCAAGAGCACCAGCGTGCTGAAGTTGAGCAGCATGCCGAGCACCGTGGTCATTTGCCCTTGATGCGGATGCAGGCCGGGCGGTGGGACACGAATCTCGCGCACGGTCACGCCTTCATCGCGCAGTTGGCCGGCGAGCGCGCGCGATTGTTCGGCGATGCGCTCCATGTCGTTGGCGCCTTCGGCCACGACGAGCTTGATCAGATCGAGATGATCGTCCTCGCCCAGGCGGGTCAGCGTCTCGGGCGTCACATAGCCGTAAATCGTTTGTTCCTGCCACGCGGGCGCAAGGCCGGGATCGTGCGCGACACCGGCCAATTGCAGACGTCCCGCGCCGCCGCGCGGCATCTCGACGTCGAGCGTGTCGCCGATCGCGGCCTGCGTGAGGCCCATCGCGCTGCGTTCGATCAGCATCGCGCCCGTCGGCGGCGGCCAAGCCCCGGCTTGGGGATAGATCGCATTGACGCGCAAGTGCTCGAAATCGGGAATCACGAACAACAGCAAGGGCAACCATTGCGTCTCGCTCACGCGCACGCGCGCATACAGCGAGCCGCCGGCTTCGACCGCGGTGAACTCGGGCCGCGCGCGCAGTCGCTCGATCACGGCGGGATCGAGGCGTTCGACTTGGATCTGCGCCGACGCCGGGTTCGTGCCGATGTAGTTGCCGCCCGCGGCGCGCGTGAGCACAGCGTGCGCGACCAGCATCGTGGTCAGCGCGGCGACGGCGGCGGCCAGCGCGATGGCCAATGCGATGAAGCGACCGCGCGTCAACGCGATGTCGCGAGCGACCTTGATCCAGCGCGGACTCATGGCGTGGCCGTGCCGGTGTCGTCGACGATGCGGCCGTCGCGCAGGCTCACCGTGCGCGTGAAGTAGTGGCTGAACTCGCGTTCGTGCGTGACCGTGAGCACGGTCTTGCCTTCGCGCGCTTGCTCGGCCAGTAGGCGCATCACGGCATCGGCATTGGCCGTGTCGAGATTGCCCGTGGGTTCGTCGGCGACGATCAGCACGGGGTCGTTGGCCAGCGCGCGCGCGATCGCGGCGCGTTGTTGCTGGCCGCCGGAAAGATCGGCCGGCAACTTGTCGGCCTGGTCGGCGATGCCGAGTTTGTCGAGCAGGGCCCGCGCGCGAGGCGCGTGTTCGGCGCGCGGGCGCAGGCGCGCGAAATCCATCGGCAGGATCACGTTCTCGAGCACGGTCAGCGTCGGCAGCAATTGGAAGAACTGGAACACGACGCCGACCTGTCGACCGCGCCAGATCGCCAGCGCCTCCTGCGACAACCGGCCCAGGTCCTGATCGCCCACGCGCACCTCGCCGCCGCTGGCGCTGTCGATGCCGGTGATCAGATTGATCAAGGTGGTCTTGCCGCTGCCGGACTTGCCGACCACGGCGACGCATTCGCCGCGCGTCACGCGCAGGTCGATCGCGGTGAGCGCGGTGAAGGCGCCTTGGGGCGTGTCGTAGCGCTTTTCCACGCGGCGCAGGTCGATCACGGCGTCGCGCGCGGCATCGGGTCGAAGGTCGGTCATGGTGGCTCTTGTCGGTGCGATGGCCGGCGAAGATACTCTCGGCCACGATCGATCCCAAGGCGAAAACCCGGTGAAAACGCGATATCGAACTTATTCGTCCGCTTTGTTCGGGAGCCTTGCGTGACCGACGCCAATCTCGACGCCCGCGCGCGTCGCTCGCGCGAAGCCCTGCTCAAGGCCATGGGCGAACTGATGATCGAACGCGGCTACGACCGCACCAGCATCCAGCATCTGCTCGATCGCGCCGATGTCGGCCGCGCGACTTTCTACGCGCACTTCGAGAGCAAGGAAGACCTGCTGGCGCAGAGCATCGATGGCCTCAAGCAATGGCTGCTGCAACAGTGGCGCGCGCGTCAGGCGCGCGATCCGGACGTGGTACTGGGTTTCAGTCTGGGCTTCTTTCTGCACGTGGATTCGCATCGGCGCATCTACGACGCCATCGTCGGGCGCAAGAGTCAGGCCATGGTCGAGGCCTATATTCGTCGCGTGCTCAAGGACCTCACGCGACAAGACCTCGACACGCGCTATCCGCCGGTCGAGGGTGACGAGGCCACGCGCGCCTTCGCCGTGGAGTTCGTGGTCGGCGCGCTGTGGTCCTGCACCGTGTGGTGGCTGTCGACGCGCGCGCCGCTCGATGGCACGGCGGTCGATCGCTTGTTCGCGCGCGGGTGCCTGCCGGGCCTCGAGCCGATGATGCGCGCGGCCACGCCGCGCTAAGCGTCAAGCTGCGATTTGTGCCGGGTCGTGGCGCGCGAGTCGCCGTGCTAATGGTCAGGTGACCGCGCGCCGGGGGCGCGCGGCATCACCAAACAGGGAGAGTCGCGCATGCAAGCCACCACCATGCTGGCCACGGCCGTGATCCTGGCCGCGATCGGATCATCGAATCGCGCCGTCGCCGCCGAATCGGGCGCCGAGTCCGACGCCGGACGAAAGACACCAACGCAGCTCGTGATTCGCAACGAAACGACCAAGGCCGTGCAGGTCAATGTCATTCTCGGCCAACCGCCCACGGTCTTGCCCGCGGGCTGCACCAGCTGGGGCGCGCAATTGAAGGCGATCGGTGATCTCGCGTTGTACACCGTCGGCCAGACGCCGCATCGCGTGATCATCAAGCCGCAGGCGCCGGGCGTCACGACGGGCGGTTACTTCATGCTGCCGGCGAATGCTTCCGTGGCGTATCGGCCCAAGCTCGACGCCAACGGCCACACGCCCTTGCTCTCCGCGAACGTGTTCTTCGGCACCTGGAACGGCGCGACCAATCAAGGCTGTCAGTCGACGCAGTTCCCCAATGCCGTGAATCTGGGCGAAGTGACCTTGAACGCACCACTCAATGGTTCGGTCGGCACGACCTGCGCCAATGCCGACGACAACGACATCAGCGGCGTCAACGGCACCAATGCCCTGATTCGCGTGCAATCGAAGGGCGCGAGCTGGAGCTACACGGACTATCGCAACAAGGCACTGGGCTTGAATGCCAACATCAATGGTGTGTTCGGCTGGGGCGCGACCAATTGCATCAACGATGCTGGCTATCCGAACCCCAGCAGTTCGCCCGTGTGTCAGCAGCCGCGTGATCTGCCGAAGTCGCTGGATTGTCCCAAGAGTGGTCAGTGCACCTCGCCCAATGGCACGCAGACCGTGCCGTGCGTGGCGTCGGTCGACGCCAACGGCAATCCCACCGGCAAGAAGGTCTGTCATGTCATCAGCGACAGCACCAGCGCCGCGCCGCAGGGCACCTGCAACAATCAGCGCACAGGTGGCGTGACCGGTGGCGAGGTGGTGATCTCGTTCACGGGATTCACCAAGACCTGAGTCGCGAATCGACTCGCGCGAACGGGGACGCGCCGCGTCCTCGTTCGCTCAACCGCCGACGGCCGTGTCGCGCAGGCGCGAGATCTCGCGTCGCGGCGGCGCGCCGAACAGGCGTCGATACTCGCGACTGAATTGGCTCGCGGATTCATAACCGACGCGATGCGCGGCCGCCGCGGCATCGAGATCGTCGCGCAGCATCAAGCGACGCGCCTCGTGCAAGCGCAGGTGCTTTTGAAACTGCAGCGGCGACATCGCGGTCACCGCCTTGAAGCGGTGATGCAGGCTCGACACGCTCATGTGCACGCGCGCGGCCAGTTCCTCGATGCTGAGCGGCTCGGCGAAACGCGCCTTGATCATGGCGATCGCCGGCGCCACGCGCTGCGTGACGCCGCCGGCGTCGACCAGATCGCGCAGGCGCTCGCCCAGATCGCCCAGCAGCAGGCGATAGTGAATCTCGCGCAAAGCCAGCGGCGCGAGCACGGGCAGGTCGCGTGGCTCGTCGAGCAGACGCATGAGGCGCACGACGGCATCGAGCAACTCGCTGCCGACGCGCGCGCAGTACAAGCCGCGCGCTTCGCGAGGTTCGCGCGGCGCGCGCGGTCCCATGTCGACCATCAAGCGCGCGATCTCGGCGGGATCGAGCGCGATGCGCAGGCACAGATACGGTTTTTCGGGCGACGCGTCGAGCACTTGCCCGATCATCGGCAAGGTCACCGACACGACCAGATAGTTCAACTCGTCATAGTGATAGACCTCGGCTCCGAGCAGAGCGCGCTTGGCGCCTTGCACCACCAGGCACAGCGACGGCTCGTAGACCGAGGGCAAGGCTTGGCTGGGCGAGCTCATGCGGATCAGGTGCAGCGCGGGGCAGGGGGTCTCGTGCTGACCATCGACCCGCGTGAATCGGGCAATGCGGTCGGCCAGCTCGACCTGTCGCGCATCGCCCGGCAGGTCGAGGGCGGCGCTGTCGGGGCTTCTCGCAGCCATCGTGGTGCTCCGCTGGAACTGGGGCGCATCTTAGCGCGCGCTTCGCGCGCGGTTCGGCGGCGGCGACGCGCTTGCAGGATCGGGCAAGTTCCCGCCACGAATGCGCTAATCTCGGCCGCGCCGGCGACCTATCCTGGCCACCCTTTCACGGAGGATCGACATGACCATCACCGTCCCGCGTCGCCAGCTCGGTCAAGGCCTCGCCGTTTCCGCCATCGGCCTGGGCTGCATGGGCATGAGCGAGTTCTACGGGCCGTCGGAGACCGCTCGGAATCTCGCGGTAATCAACCACTCGCTCGACATCGGCATCGATTTTCTCGACACCGCCGATATGTACGGCAGTGGTGCCAACGAAGAATTGCTCGCGCAAATTCTCAAGACCCGCCGTCACGAGGTGGTGCTCGCCACCAAGTTCGGCAATGTGCGCGGACCCGGCGGCAGTTTTCTCGGCGTCAACGGTCGACCCGAGTACGTGGTCCAGGCGTGCGAGGCCAGCTTGAAGCGCCTGGGCGTGAGTCACATTGATCTGTACTACCAGCATCGCGTCGATCCCCAAGTGCCGATCGAGGAAACGGTCGGCGCCATGGCGCGCCTGGTCGAGGCGGGCAAGGTCCGCCATCTCGGTTTGTCGGAAGCCTCGGGCAAGTCCGTGCGACGCGCGGCGAAGATTCATCCGATCTGCGCGCTGCAAAGCGAGTACTCGCTGTGGACGCGCGAGGTCGAACACGACGCGCTGCCCGTGTGTCGTGAATTGGATATCGGCTTCGTGGCTTACAGTCCGCTCGGTCGGGGGTTTCTGACCGGCGCCATTCCCACGGTCGATGTCTTGTCGACCGATGACTACCGCCGCCGCACGCCGCGCTTCGCGCCGGAGAACATCGCGATCAACGCGAAGCTGGTCGAGGCCGTGAGCGCCATCGCCCAGGCGCGCGGCATCACGCCCGCGCAACTGGCCCTGGCCTGGCTGCTGACGCGCGATCCGGCGATCGTGCCGATTCCGGGCACGCGCCGGATCGAACGTCTGGACGAGAACGCGGCGGCCACGACCGTGGTGCTTGGCGCCGAGGACTTGGCGCGAATCGATGCCATTCTCGCTGCCGGCCAAGTCGCGGGCGAGCGCTACGTGCCCGAGTCGATGCGTTTGGTCAACGCGTGAGTCTTCTCGCGCGCGCGGCGAACACGCACATCGCCGCGCGCGCTTGAAACTTTGCCCGCCTTGCCCCAGTCTTTGCGCTGTCCCTCGGGGGTAGTCGATGTCCTTCGCCGCATCCATCCTGCGTTGTCTGCTGGTGCTGACCCTCGCGGTCAATGCCATCGGTCGCCCCGCGCAGTTGCTGGCGATGAGCTTGGCGGCCCCGGCGATGGGCAACGATTGCGCGATGCATGAAATGCGCGCGTCGAAACACGCGCATCACGCCGCGGCCGCCGCCGACGCGCACGATGCCCATGGCAAGTCCTGCTGCGAAACCGGCAAGCGTTGCGACTGCGATTTCGGGTCGCCCGTGAGCCTGGTCATCGAGCGCGCGTCCCCGATCGCGGCCGATCCCGCGACCGCGCCGCGCCTTCTCCGCGCCGTCTCGTTCGAGTCCGGCGTCGCCTTCGACTGGCTGCGGCCACCGATCGTCTAGCCCGCGTGGGCTGAATCCGTCCCGAGTCCGTGGGCCGCAATGGCGGTCCGTCAGTCGTTGCCGAGTGCTTTGCGCGGTGTTCATGACCGCGCGGGTGCGTGGCCGTGGAGTTAGTCATGAAACCTCGTTGGTTCGCGGTGGCCTTCGCCGCCGTGCCTTTGCTGGGCGCTTGCGCCAGCTTTTCGCCGCGCGCTGGTTTGTCCGAGACGCGCGATCTGGTGTCGGCGCGCGGCGTCGACATCGACATCACCGAAGCGCCGAGCGACTGCGCGGCCACGACGCCGCTGGTGCGCGACACGCTCGCCGCGCCGCTCGATCCCGAACGCGCCGTGGCCTTGGCCCTGGCCTGCAATCCCGCGCTCGCCGCTGAATTCGCGAGTCTGGGCATCGCGCGCGCCGAGGCGTTCGAGGCCACGCGCTTGGCCAATCCGCACGTAACCGCGGCGTCATTCGACAGCAACGAAGCCGGCGCGAGTCGCCAATGGAGCCTGGGCGTGGCGCAGAATCTCGCGCAACTGTTGCTGCGCGGTCCGCGACGCGCGCTCGCCGAAGGCGAGTTCCTGCGCTCGCAACAATTGCTCGCTGGCGCGATCTTCGATCTGGCGGTGGACACAAAAGCCGCCTACCACCGCGCGCTCGTGGCGCGACTATCGCAACAGCTCCACGCGCTCGATGCCGAGGCCGCGCGCACGTCGGCCGATCTGGCCCGCGCCTTTCACGACGCCGGCAATATCTCCGCGCGCGAACTGGCGGAAGCCGAAGCGACCGCGCTCGAAGCCGCCCGCGATGCGCGCGCGGCCGAGCAGTCCGCGCTCGCCGCGCATGTCGCCTTGCGCCAACTGCTGGGCTTGCCGGTCGACGTCGAATGGACCTGGCCCGAAGGCGTGGCCCTGCCACTGGCCGAGGAAGACGCGCACGACGGTCTGCAAGCGCGCGCCGTGGCGATGCGCCTCGACCTCGCGGCCGCCGACAAACTCGTGGAACTGCTCGCCACCGGCGAAGCGAGCACGCGCCGCTGGCGCTGGCTCGGCGATGTCGAACTTGGCGTGGATTACGAACGCGAAACCGATCGCTCGCGCCTGCTCGGGCCGAGTCTGTCGATTCAACTGCCTCTGTTCGATCAAGGTCAGGGGCGCGTCGCGCGCGCGCAAGCGCTGCGCGAATGGGGCGAGGCCGAACGTCGTCGTCTGCGTCTGCGCGTGGCCAACGACGTCGATCTCGCGTGTCGCGCGGTGCAAGCGGCGCGCGCGCAAGTCGAAGACGACGGCGAACGCCTGCTGCCCGCGCGCGCGCGCGTCACGGCCGAGACGCAGCGCGAAGTCAATTTCATGCTGCGCGGTCCGTTTGAACTGATCGAGCAACGACGCGCCGAGTACGCCGCGCATCTGGCCTATCTCGACGCCTTGCGCGATTACTGGCTGGCGCGCGCCGAACTCGAACGCGCCACCGGCGCGCGCCTGCCCAGCGACACGCAGGCCGCGACCCGCGCCTACACGCTCGACGCCTTGATGCCGACCGAGACGGCGCCGATGCCGGCGCATCATCATCACGGAGCCCACCCATGAAGATCTCCCGACGCGATTGGTTGCTCACCGCCGGCGCCGCCGCGCTCTTGCCGGGCGCCAGCGCCGCCGCGCCCGCGACCACGCCAACCGCCACGAGTGACGGCGATGCGCCGCGTCGCTACACGCCCGTGCGCACGCTCAACGGCCGCACGCTGAAGCCGCGCGTGGTCGACGGCGTCAAGGAATATCACCTCATCGCCCAAGCCTTCGATCACGAATTCGCGCCCGGCTGCGTCGCGCGCTGCTGGGGCTACAACGGCAGCACGCCGGGGCCGACGATCGAGGCGGTCGAAGGCGACCGCGTGCGCATTTACCTTACCAACGAGTTGCCCGAACACACGACCATGCACTGGCATGGCATTTTGCTGCCTTCGGGCATGGATGGCGTCGGCGGATTGACGCAGCCGCACATCCTGCCGGGCGAGACGTATATGTATGAGTTCACGCTCGCGCAGCACGGCACGCACATGTATCACCCACATGCCGACGAGATGACGCAGATCGCGTTTGGCATGATGGGCTTATTCATCATCCATCCGCGCGATGGCGAACCCGAACCCATCGATCGCGACTACGCCTTGCTGCTGCACAACTGGGCCCTGCATCCGGGCACGTTTCGGCCCGATCCTTCGATCATGCAGGAATTCGATCTATGGACCTTCAATAGCAAGGTCTTTCCCGCGATCGAGACCCTGGTCGCGCGCAGCGGCGAACGCGTGCGCGTACGCGTCGGAAATCTGTCGATGTGGAATCACCCCATGCACATGCATGGCGTTCGCTTTCTGGTGACCGGCGGCGACGGCGGGCGTTGGCCGCGCGCCCAGTGGCGCAGCGAAGTGACCGAGGTGGTCGGCGTGGGCCAGGCGCGCGATTTCGAGTTCGTCGCGGTGCCGGGCGATTGGGCGCTGCATTGCCACATGGCGCATCACACCATGAATGCCATGGGCCATGACGTGCCCAACCCCGTCGGCGTCGATCAAAACGCGCTCGGCGAACGCTTGCGTCGCGTCGTGCCGAACTACATGCCCATGGGTCGCGAGGGCATGGCCGAGCATCAAGGCCACACCGAATCGGGCCATATGCAAGGTCCCGCAAATACCTTGCCGATGATGATGGGCCAGGGTCCTTTCGGGCAGCTCGAAATGGGCGGCATGTTCACCGTGATCAAGGTGCGCGACGATCAGGCGCCGGGCGACTATGGCGATCCAGGCTGGTATCGACATCCCGCCGGCACGCGCGCGCGCAAGGTGGCTCGTCCGACGTGGTGACGTCGTGCCTTCAAGGACGCAAGACGACGCGATTGGGACGTAGCGTCGCTGGCGCGATCGGAATACGATAGCTCCAAGCAAATCGCCGCCGATTCGCAGGGGAAATTCCAGATCGGCGGCGACACGGTCACCGTGCATCGTGCGATGTCGATGGCCGGTCGGCGGCTGGCGATAAAACACCGCGTCGCGCGGCCGATAGCACCACCAGCAGGGACGCGAAAGCATCGAGTGCGATCCGGGCGGAAACGCGGCGACGTTCCATCCTGACAATCGCGATAGGCGCGCAAACCGACAATTCGTGATTTCGTGTTTTATCCTTGGTCGCGGGTAAGCGCGCCAAGGCTCGCGGCACGGCCACGCACGGAGGAACGCGCTTGACCAGCGACGGCAGGAACGATGCGGTGGACTATCGGGCGCTGTTCGAGCGCTCGCCCAGTCTGTATCTGGTGCTCTCGCGCGTGTACGACGTCGTCGCGGTCAGCGATGCTTATCTCCGTGCCACGATGACCCGGCGCGAGGAGATCGTCGGACGGAATCTGTTCGAAATCTTTCCCGACAATCCCGATGATCCCGCCGCCGATGGCTCGCGCAATTTGCGCTTGAGCCTGGAAACCGTGCTGGAAACGCGCGCGGCGCATTCGATGGCGATCCAGAAGTACGACATCCGCAATGCCCAGGGCGGTTTCGAGGAGCGCTACTGGAGCCCGATCAACACGCCCTTGCTCGACGCCAACGGCGAAGTGCTGCAAATCATCCACCGCGTCGAGGATGTCACCGACCTCATGCGCCTGCGCCAGCGCGACGTCGAGCACAGCGAGCGAACGCGAGCGCTCGAGGATCACGTCGGACGCATGGAAGTGGAGGTCTATCTGCGCGCCGCCGACGTGCAGACCGCCAATCGCAAACTGATCGAGGCCAATCGCGAACTCGAGCAGGCCTATCGGCGCATGCGCGAACTCGATCAGGTCAAGACCACGTTCTTCGCCAATGTCAGCCATGAGCTGCGCACGCCGCTGACCTTGATCCTGGGCCCGGTGCAACGCCTGCTCGCCAGTCTTACGCTGGACGATCAGCAACGCGAAGCCATGCGCGTGATCGCGGCCAATGCCATGATCCTGCTGCGTCACGTCAATGATCTGCTGGAAGTCGCGCGTCTGGAGAGCGGTCGCACGCAGGTGCGATACACCGAAGAAGATCTTTCGGCGATCGTGGGCATGGTGGGCGATCTGTTCTCGCTGCACGCGCGCGAGCGCGGCCTACGCTTCGCGGTCGAGCGACCGGCGAGCCTGCCGGCACAGGTCGACTCGCCCAAGGTGCAGCGAATCCTGATCAATCTCTTGTCGAATGCCTTTCGCTTCACGCCCGATGGCGGTCAAGTGCGCTTGAGCTTGACGGCCGAGGGCAGTGACGCGCGCTTGATCGTCGAGGACGATGGCCCCGGCGTGCCCGCGGCGTTGCGCCAGACCATCTTCGAGCCGTATCGCCAAAGCGAGGCCGAGAGCGTGCGCTTTTACGGCGGTACCGGGCTGGGCCTGGCCATCGTGCGCGAATTCTCGCGACTGCTCGGGGGCAATGTGTCCGTGGAAGAGGCCGCGTCCGGCGGCGCGCGCTTCGTGCTGGCGTTGCCCTTGCGTGCGCCCGAGGGCACGGTCATCGCCGATGGCGCCGCGCCGGTGACTTCGGCCGATTTGCAGATTCTCGTCGATCCCGCGCCGGCGAAAGCACCGGCCTCGGCCAACGACGACAACGGCTCGCGCACGGAATTGCCGCTGGTGCTGGTGGTCGAAGACAACGTCGAGATGAATCGCTTCGTGCGCGACACGCTGTCCGGCCGCGCGCGCACCATCGCCGCGCATGATGGCGTCGAAGGCTTGCAACTGGCGCGCAGCCGTTCGCCGGACCTGATCATCAGCGACGTGATGATGCCGCGCATGAGCGGCGAAGCCCTGTTGAAGCAAGTGCGCGCCCAGCCCGAACTCGAGCACGTGCCGGTGCTGCTGCTGACCGCGCGCGCCGACGACGAGCTGCGCGTGTCGGCCTTGCGTCACGGCGCGCAAGACTACGTGAGCAAGCCCTTCCTGCCCGACGAACTGGTCGCGCGGGTGGACAATCTGCTCAAGGTCTCGGTCGCGCGTCGACGCTTGCAGGGCGAGCTCGCGAGCCGCGACTACGACCTCGAGCGCCTGGTCGACATGCTGGCCGAGCGTCGTCGCGAAGTCGAATCGACCCTGTTCACCCTGCGCGGCAAGGAAGTGGAACTGCGCCGCATCAATCGCGAACTGGCCGCGCGTGGCGAGGAACTGATCTCGGCCAATCGCGAGTTGCAGGCCTTCGCCTATTCCGTCGCGCACGACCTGCGGGCGCCCGTGCGCTTGATCGAAGGCTACGCGCACCGCGCGCTGGCCGCGACCCAGGGCGATGTCGACACGGGCCAGCGCGCCTTCATCGAACGCATCCAGCGCTCGGCCTTGCGCATGAACCAGTTGGTCGATGGCTTGTTTCAGCTGACCCAGATCGCGCGCGCGCACGTGGCGCGCCGGCCGATCGATCTCAATACCGTGTTGCGCGTGGTGTTGGACGATCTGCGCGAGCAGGTCGAGCACCGCCATCTGGTGTGGAAGGTCGATACCTTGCCGGTCTGGCGGTGCGACGAGAGCCTGGTGAGCAATCTGCTGTCCAACCTGATCGAAAACGCGCTCAAGTTTTCGCGCGACCGCGACCCGTCGGTGATCGAGATCGGCACCGCCGCGTCCGAGCACGGTCGCGCGATCTATGTGCGCGACAACGGCATCGGCTTCGATCCGGCCTTCGCGCACAAACTCTTCGGCGTGTTCCAGCGCCTGCATCGCCTCGAGGAATACGAAGGCACGGGCGTGGGTCTGGCCACGGCCGAGCGCATCGTGCGTCATCACCGCGGCCGCATTTGGGCCGACAGTCGTCCCGGGGAAGGGGCGACGTTTTACTTCACGCTGGGCGCGGCGGCCGAGGACGACGAGCCGCTGGACCTGCCCGACGAAGGGGCCGGCCATGGTCAATGACGACATCGAAGTGCTGCTGGTCGAGGACGACCCCGACGAAGCCGAGTTCACCGTCACCGCCTTGCGCGACGGCGCGGTGCGCAATCCCATTCATCTGGCGCGCGACGGCGAAGAGGCGCTGGATTTCCTGTTCCGCCGTGGGCCGTACCGCGATCGCGAGCAGGGTCGTCCGCTGCTGGTGATTCTCGATTTGAAACTGCCGCGCGTCGACGGCATCGAAGTACTGCGGGTCTTGCGCGCGCATCAAGAGATGAGCCACGTGCCGGTGGTGGTGCTGGCCTCGTCGCGCGAGCACAGCGATATCCGCACCTGCTATCGCCTCGGCGCCAACAGCTACTTGCACAAATTGCCCGACTTCAAGGGCTTTTGCGAGGCCATGCGCCAGCTCGGCGCGTACTGGCTGCGCTTGAATCACTACGCCTGAGGCGCGCGTCCGGCGCGCGCGGCCAGCTCCTGGCGACGCTTGCGCAGCGCCTCGAGTTCCCGATCGATGCGGCGCAGATGTTCATCGGCGTCATCGCCGCGGTCGGCGCGCGCGTCGAGCGCGGGCACGGGCGTGTCGGCGGCGCTGGCGTCGAGGTGACCGTCGATGGTCGACAAGGCCTCGATGAATTGCTTGCGCGCGGCGGCGGCGAAGGGGTTCTCGCGCTGGATGGCGTTGAAGAGATGACCGGCATCGGCGCGCACGGCCGCGATCGAGGCCGCGAGCGCGGCGAAACTGGGCGGCGCCCAGCGCAGATCATCGCCGATGCCCATCTCGACCAGCCCGCGCGCGATGAAGAACGCCATCGCATGCGTGCTGGCCATCAACTGGTCGTGACTGGCGGCATCGAGGTCCAGCACGTCGGCGCCAATCGATTCGAACAACGCGCGCGCCGCGCGGGCGGCCTCGGGATGACGCGCGCTCGGACACACGATCGCGCGCAAGGGATCGGCGCGCGCGATGCTCAAGGGTCCAAACAGCGGATGCGTGCCCGCGTGCGGGATCGCGTCGCCGAGACAGCGATCGAGCGCCTCGCAAGGATGGACCTTGACGCTGCCGACATCGATGACGACATGCCCCGCGTGCAAGTGCGGCCGCAGCGCCTGCAAGGTTTCCTCGATGCGCGGCACCGGCACGGCCAGCACCAGCCATTGACTGCGCGCGGCCAGATCGGCGAGATCGCGCGCGCGGTGCGCCTCGGGCACGGCGGCCCGCGCGTCGAGCGCGAGCCAGGCGTGGCCGTGTTCGGCGAGCAAGGCGGCGAAGGCGGCGCCGAAACGGCCGTGGCCAATCAGGCCGATCGAGGCGGGTGCCGAGGGCATGCGGGGCGCGAAGGGCAGCAAGCGAAGGAGTCTCGACTATGCCCAATTCCGCGGCGGTTTTGAACTCGCG
>JBGAHD010000001.1:0-560144 GCA_044226395.1 Ahniellaceae bacterium | reverse complement strand
CCTGCGACCCGATCGCGAACACGACCGGGTCGCGCGGCGCGCGCTCAGCGACTCATTCGAAGCCGCTGGCGAACACGCCGGTGTACATCACCACCGACTTGACGTTGTTGCCGCCGAAGGGATCGGGCGCGTCCGAGTTGATCACGCTGCCCACGACCCAGCCATTGGGCGCGGTGCCGGCGGGAATGGTCAGTCGGGTCTGGCACGTCAGCGTCTGACCGGGTGCAATCGTGACCGGCGCCGTGTCCCAGGCATCGCCGTTCTGAGTAACCGGGCAAGTGATGCCCGTCATCTGATAGCCCGCCGGCAGGATGCCGCCGAAGTGCGCGTTCGTCGCGGGCGCCGCGCCGGAATTGACGCCGATGAAGGTCATCTCGCTCGAGCCGTTGACCGCGATCTCGCGCGAGGTGCGCAGCGCCTGTCCCGGCGCGATGCGACCAAACGACACGATGATGGCGAGATCGGCTTCATCCGGAAGATCGTTCACCGTCGGCAGGCCCGGACCGATGTTGTCGAACACCAGGGCATTGCGCGAGCCATCGGCGCTCAAGGTGACATTGTTGCTGGTGCCCACTTGCAAGGCGCTCATCTGACGCGGCGCGCCGGTGATCGCGGTGCTCTCGGCTTGGCCGATGGTGATCAAGCGACCGTCGCGATAGAGGCGCGCGCTGCCATCGGCGCGGATATCCCACGACAGACGCGCGACCGTGTTCTCGGCCAGTTGCAGGTCCAGGCGCACATAGTCGCCCTGGTCGGCGCGCGTGCGTTGATACATCGTGACTTCGCGATCGCCGCCCATCAGCAGCATCGCTTGCGGATCGAGCAGGCCGCTCGTGCCGTTGACCTCGGAGAAGATGCCGAACAGAAAGAACGTGTCCAGCGGCGGCACGCGCACGTCCATGCTGAACACGCCGTAGCCCGGCTCGAAGTTCAACATCGACGGCACGCCGAAGGTGGCCGAGGCATCGGCGAGCACGCGCCCGGATTGACCGCTGATGCCGCCAGCGATCACCGCGTCGCGACCATTGCCCGCGGGGTTCCACCAGCCGGCCTGGCCACCCAGGCCGCCGACGGTGTAGCCCTCGAAGTCGATGACCGGCGCGGCCGTGACCGACCACGGGCCCGGCAGGCTCGGGCGCGATTGCGGCGCGGGGAGGGCGGGGCGCGCGGCGACCTCGTTCATGTTCGTCATGACCGGTCGCGGACGTTCAACCGCATGGGCGAGGGGGCTCAGCAGCAGCGCGCAGCACAGCCAGCGCGAGGAGGGGGAGTACTTCATGGTCGCTACTCGACGATCGGGCGGTGCAGTATGCAAATCCGTTATCGTCGCGAATGTGACCGGGTCGGGATTTTGCACGCCGTCGGGGCACTGTTCATGCCGTGAACAGCGCATCGCGTCGGCGCGTCGGGGTTGAGCACGGAAGTCATTTCCCTTTAGTCCAATGCCACAGCACAGGAGGCAGCCATGTCGATCAAGCAACAGGCCCGCACGCAGGCGGTGACGTCCATCTTGGTGGCGGCGCTGGAGTCCAAGGCGCTCGTCGTCACGTACAATAGCGCCGAGGAGTTCGCCACCAAGATCGGCCTAGCCTTCCAGACGCTCTACACCGCGATCGAGGAACGCGAAGACACCTGAGTCCCGCGCGGCGCCGCGTTCAGCGCCGCCGCGTGACGAAACTCAGCGTCAAGCCGATGATGGTGCCCAGGCCCGCCAAGGCCATGTCCTTGTGCGCGTCCCAGATATCGCCCTGGGTGCCGAGATACGCCTGACCGAGCTCGCCGCCGAAGACTTCGGCGGCGAGCCATTCGATCAATTCGTACAGCCCGGCCTGCGCCTGCAAGAAAAACAAGGGCACGACGAAGCGCCACACGCCCACGGGCGGCGCCTTGGCGTCGAGCAGTTCCAGCGTCGGCGGCACCATCATCAAGCCATAGGCGAAATGAATCACGCGATCGTAGTGATTGCGTTCGAGGCCCAAGGCGGCGTTGAGTGTGTCGCCGGTGAGCGCGCGCCACCAGTCGTCATACGGCACGTCGGAATACGTGTAGTGCGCGCCGATCTCGTGCAGCACGAAGAACACGAACAACAGCGCGTAGCTGAAGTTGGAAAAACGCAGCGACCGATAGGTCAACACCAAGATCGGCAGCGACACCCACACCAGCGCGTTCTCCAGCGCCCAGTCCTGACGATCGCCCACGTCGAAGGCCAATGCCACCCAGATCACGGCGAACAGCGCGAGCAAGCTCGCGGGAACGTTCGCGCCCTGATCGCGCGGCCCTTGCCAGCGCCAGGATGCTTGGGGCTTTCCGGTCACTAAGAGGTCTCCGCAGTCGGCCCGAGGATAGGGGCAAAGGGCGATGCCCGACAAAGATCGCGGCGACGTTGCCCCACGACAGCGCCTTCGAGCAGCGCGGCACCCAACTTGCAGTCTGCCACCGCGGCCCCGAGGAAGGCGGTTCCCGACACTTCCGGCTGGGCGGCCCCGGGATCGCGCGCCGACCTGACGTCGAGTCGCGCCAATTTCCTGGCGAACACGAGCACGAGCGTAGGGAGACGAAGCGAATGAATGGCGATCATGCACTCCCGCGCGTGCTTTGCGTCGACGACGAACCCAATCTGCTGCGCGCGATGGAGCGCACCCTCAAGAACGCCTATGAAGTGACCTCGGCCACTTCGGGCGCGCTGGGTCTGGAGCGCATGCGCGCCGACGGTCCGTTCGACGTGGTGATCTCCGACATGCGCATGCCCGAGATGAATGGCGTGGCGTTTCTGTCCGGCGCGCGCGAAATCGCGCCCGACAGCGTGCGGATTCTGTTGACGGGCCACACCGATGTCGAAAGCGCCATGGCCGCGGTCAACCAGGGCGCGATCTTTCGCTTTCTGGCGAAGCCCTGCGCGCAGGAACTGCTGCGCGACACCGTGCGTCAGGCGGTGGAAGTGCGTCGCGTCGCGCAGGCCGAGCGCGCCTTGCTCGAGACCACGCTCACCGGTTCGGTGCGCGTGCTGTGCGATGTGCTGGCCCTGGCCGTGCCCAGCGCGCATCGGCGCGCGGTGTTCGCGCGCGGCTGCACGCAGTTCGCGCTCACGCGGCTGGGGTGGGACGAAGCGTGGCTGTACGAACTCGCCGCGTCGCTCAGCCAACTCGGTTACGTCGGCGTGCCGGCCGACATCATGCGTCGCGCCGAACGCGGCCGCACGCTGTCGGTGGCCGAGCAACGGTTCTTCATCGATCACGCCGAGACCGCGCGGATTCTGCTCACGCGCATTCCGCGCCTGGAGCGCGTGGCCGCGATCGTGCGTCATCAGAACGAGGACGTGGCCGAGGATCAACCGCTGGAAGTGCGCCGCGGCGCGCGTCTGATTCAAGCGGCGCTGCGGCTTTACGATCTGGCGCGCCAAGGTCTGTACGGCGACACGGCCGCGACGCAGCTGCATCTCGAATGCCCGAGCATTCCGGCCGAGATCATTGCCGCCGTCACCGGCTTCCGCGAGGCACCTTCGTTGATGCAGACTGCGCGCGTCGATGATCTGATGCCGGGCTGGATCGCCGACGAGCCCGTGCTCGCCGACGATGGCCGCGAACTGATTCCGGCCGGCCACGAATTCACCGAGACCACGATCCTGACCCTGCAACGCCTCGCCGCGCGCGGTGCCGTGGCCGAACCGCTGTACGTGCGCTACTGAGCGCGCGCGATCACGCGAGCGTGTCCTCGAAACCGTTCGCGAACACGGCGTTGGGCGTGCTGCTCGGGGCCACCGTCACGCCGACTTCCAGCGCGCAGGCATAACCACTGACGTTGTCGCCGGTGGTCGCGGCCAGCTGATTCACCGCGAGATCGTTGCCGAAGACGCCGTCGCTCGCGAGCGTGACGCCATTGAGATTGCCGGTCGCCTGCGGATACAACGCGGTCTGTTGATAGACCATTCGGCACGCCGCTTCCGGCAAGGCCAGCTGCGAGGTGCGCAGCGCATTCGTGCCCGAGGTGGCCTGCGCGACCGAGCCGTAGATCTCGAAATGCATGTGCGGCCAACGTCCCGGATAGCAGCCGGGAAAGATCGTGGTGAAGGTCAGCTCGCCATTGGCGTCGCTGACTTGCACGCCGCGCAGATAGTTCTGCTGCGTGATGCCGGAGGAATACATCGAATAGCCACCGGCCGCGTCGCAATGCCACAAGTACACCGCGAGGCCTTCGAGCGGCGCGCACGCGGTGATGGTGCTGACCAGGCGCAACGTGACCGTGAGCACCGTGCCCGTGGCCTGCGTGGTGCCGGCGGTGCCGAAACTCGCGCGAATGTCCGAGCGCAGAATGCCAGTCTGCGTCAGCACGTTCGGACCATTCGTGCCGTCACCGGGGTAAGGCCCGCCCGTTTCGCTGGGAATCAAGGTGCAACCGAGCACGCGACCGGGCAGCACCGACAAAGCCGCGGCGGAACCAATCAGACCCAGAAAACGACGCCGCTTCGCGATCTCGCGGGCTTGGAGCACGTCGAGTGTTTCGCCGAGCGTCGCGTGCGTGTCGCGCAACAACAGGTCGCGGTGATCGAAGACGTCGCGCATGAGTCGCTCCAGGTCGAGGTGACTGGGCGCTAGCGTGGCGCGTGGGCGTGGCTCGGTACAAGGCGGGAATCTAGGATTCTTCGCGCAGAAAGCGCGCGCGCCGACAGCGAATGTCGACGCGCGCACGGTTTCACCGCGATCGTTGTCGCGACAGAAGTCGCGAGATCGATCAAAGCCCCGAAGGCGGGACTTCACCCAGGGGCTGCGTCGCCGCGTCACGGAAAGCCCAGCGCATCGTCGCCGGCTGCGCGATCCACGGCGCCGGGCATTGCGAGGTCAGTCGCAGGCCCCAATCCGGGCGAACGAGTTCATGGCCCGGATGACCGCTGTTGGGCGCGCCCGCGGGCGTGTCGACCACCACGCACCACGACGCCGAGTCCGACGCGCCGACGTAGTACAACTGTCCCTGCACGCGCTTCCACGCGCGATCGCCCAACTGCGCGCACGGGCGCCAGCTCAGAAGAGCGCCTTCGCTGGCATTCGCGCCCAGACACAGGTTCTCGTCGTTGAGGTACTGCCGCTCGTGCGCGCGCGGACCGGCATAGGTGCTCACGACCTGCGCCGCGCGCGGACCGCTCTGACGACTCGTTGTCACGCACGGTTGCAGCTTGGCCAGACCGTCAGGACCGTTGCGCTTGCCAATGCACAACTCCGAAAGACGCGTGAGCGAGTCATTGCCATCGACCAGGGCGTAACTCACCAGACTGCCGCGCACGCTGTACATCGGTTCGCGCGCGAAATCGTGCGCGACCCAGCGCGCGCTGTCGCTGTCGGTACACGTGCGACTGACCACGGTGCTCGCGCCGGGATCGGCCAAGGAATCATCGCCGGTCAGACACACCGGCACGCTATCGGCGTCGCGCGCGAAGGCATCCATCGACGCCGCCGTGATGAAGCCATGTTCACCCACGGCCCAGCGTTGATACGGATTGGCGGCATCGCAGACCGCGAGCGTGGCGCGTCCATAGGACCCGGCGCTCTCGACACAGCGCCCTTGCTGGTCGGTGAGCGAGCGACGCTCGGCATCGTAGTGCCAGCGCTGACTGGCATCGCCATCGCAGGTCCGCAGACTCGGACGCGCGCGCGGCGGTCCAATCTGATCACCACCGCCGGCGCTGAGGCATTTGCCGCTGCTGACATTGACCAACGAGAAGTCGCCATCCGTGCCGTAGAGCGTCGCGATGCGCGCCAGATCGATCTCGGTAAGGCCATTGATCACGCTCTTCGGCGGCGTCCAGTGCGGCCAGATGAATTCCGATTGCGAGCCCTTGACGCTGCCCACGCCGTGCATTTCGACTTCGGAATAAGCCATGGCCGAATACGTGTCGTACGGCCCCACGGTCAAGGTGTCGCACAGCATTTCGTTGTTGCCGTTGACCGCCGGAATCCACACATAGCTGTTGCGATCGCAGCGCTGGATCTCGTGTTCGAGGCCGATCACGTGACCGAGTTCATGCGTGGCCACGCCCCAGATCGCGACGTCGCCGGGCCAGAAGTACAGGAATTGCTCCAAACCATCGCCGAGATAGCCGACGTGGCTGACATAAGTGCCATCACCGTGCGCGATGGTGAGAAAGCCTTCGCCACGCATGGGCATCGCTTCCAGAAAGCGAATGCGCGTCTTTTGCGTGAACTCGGCGATGGACAGCCGCACGGCATCGCGAAACGCCGGCGCCAGGCCGGAAGCGAACCGAAAGTGCACCACGCCGCCGGGCCAGGGTCGCGTCTCCGGACGAATGGGCGCCATCGGCGCGATCGCCGAAGACGCGAGCAGATTCGCGTGCGTGGACGCGCCGGTATCGACATCGGTGGGTGAGGCGTGAGCCGCGCCGTGACCGGCGAAGGCAAGGGTGGACAACAACAGGGGAAGTGCGCGCATGGGGATCGTTCCTTGTGGTGCGCCGAGGTTCGCGCCGACGCGAATTCGCCGGCGCCGCGATCACTACGCAAAGGCGCGGCGTTTTCACCGGAAAATGACTTCGGTGGAAATCGCGCCGTTTTGCGTAGCGCCATCCAGTCCCCTTGCTGGAGCTTCAACATGTCGGTGGATTCTTCGTGGTCGCGCGCTAGAACGATGTCCTGGCGGCGCGCTGGCGTCGGCGCGCTGCTCGCGTTGGCGGCGTCGACGCATGCCCACGCGCAAACGCTCGATCCCACGTTTGGTCCCTTAGGCCAGCGGCACTTGGCGTTCGACAGCATCGGGGGGCTGGGCACCGATGTCGCTTTGGTCGCATGCGCGGGGCCGGGTCGAACGCTCGTGGTCACGGGCCTGGCCTCGGGCGGGCAACGCGTGGTCACGGCGCGGCTGCGCGATGACGGCACGCTCGACCCGAGCTTCAGCGACGATGGCAAGGAGAGCTTTGCGCTCGCGCGTGTCGCCTCGACCACGCTCGTGGAGCACGTGGGTCATTGTCTGCCCGACGGCGATGCGCTGATGGCCTTGCGCCTGGGAGGTCAAGACGACGATGACATTCTGCTCGTGCGTGTCGATGGCGCCACGGGTCTGCCCGATCCGGGCTTTGGCGCGCAGGGCTTCGTCTTGCTCGATCTGGACGCGCATCTGCAAGGACTCGCGGCGCTCGAGGCGCCGCTGGGTCTCAATGCCGCGGCCAATGGCGGCGTGTATCTCAGCGGTAAGGTGACGCTGGCCGCGAATGACGTCGATCGCGGTTTCGTGGCGCGCATCGATGCGCAAGGCCAGGTGCTCGCGGTCGCGGCGCCTGCCGTGGCGCCGTACCCCGATACGTCGTTCACCGCTGTTGGCGATGGGCCCGATGGCAAAGTCTGGGCGGCGGGCAAGGCGCGGCGCATCTCGAATACCGAGGAATCGTTGTTCGTTGCCCTCGATCCGGTCAGTCTGGCGCTGGTCGGTGTTCGCGACAGCGGCACGGTGATCTCTCGCGCCGCGCGCGGTCGCCTGTTCGGACCGGCCCTGGTCACGGCGGGTCATCGACCCGGGAGCAATGGCGTCGATCAGCCCGTGCTCTTGGTTCATCGCCTCAGTGGCACCACCATGATCGACCTGCCGCCCATCGACGCGATCGCGGGACAGACCGCCCGGGCCATCGATCACGATGGCGACGGCGATGTGATTCCCTTGCCCGATGGTCGCCTGCTCGTGACCTCGACGCTGCGCATCGCCAGCGAGAACTACATGGGCCGCGCGCTTTATCAAGCGGCGATCCTGAGCCTGCCCGATGGCTCGCCCGATCGCGTCGACACCAGCTTCGGCGTCGACGGTCACTGGCAGTTCGCGCTCGATGGCGTGGGCTGCGCGCTGCCGCGCGAAGTGCGTCATTCGCGCACGACGCTGTGGGCCGGGCGCGTGACCGTGGTCGGCGTCGGCGTGGGCGGTGCTTGCGGGGCACCGACCACTCGGGACTATTGGATCGCGCGCGAGCGCATCGAGGCGAGCTTCGTCGATGGCTTTGAATAACGTCGTGTCGCGACGAGCGCGCAATCGCCGTCACGCGCGCGCGCGGCGCGGCCACGGCGCGCCCGGCGTCGTCGGTTATCATCGCGTCATGAGCGATGAGGCCAGCGACATCACCCAATGGTTGAACGATTGGCGCGCCGGCGATGCCGTGGCGCGCGATCGGGTGTTCCATCAACTCTATGCGCGGCTGCGACGTCTCGCGCGCGGCGTGCTGCGGGGGCACGACGGTCACGAGACCGTGCAGGCCACCGAACTCCTGCACGACGCGCTGCTGCGCCTGAGCGAATCCGGCGCGCCGGCCGTGCGCGATCGCGAGCACTTCGTCGCGATCGCCGCCCGCGCCATGCGTCAGATCCTGATCGATCGCGCGCGCCGCAAGCTCAGCGACAAGCGCGGCGCCGGCATCAAGCCGCTGTCGCTGGACGATCACGACGCCGCCATCGATGCCGATCCGGTTGAACTGCTCGCGCTCGACGATGCCTTGGACAAACTCGCCCGCGTCGACGCGCGCGCGGCCACCGTCGTCGAGCTTCGCGTGTTCGCCGGCTTGACCATCGACGAGACCGCGGCCTCGCTCGCGATCACGCCGTCGCTGGTCAATCACGAGTGGGCGCATGCGCGCGCTTGGCTCAAGGATCAAATGGCGCCGGCGGATTAGAGTCTTGGACGCGAAGAGTTACGAACGCGAGAAGGCCGAGTTCGGTCGATTGCTCGCGCTGACCGACGCCGAGCGCGACGCCGCGCTCGCGCGCCTGGCCGACACCGACGCCGAACTTGCCGCCGTGCTCGCGCGTCGCTTGCGCGCGGCCGAGCGGCCCGTCGCCAGCCTCGACGCGCCGACCGCCGACGCGCCGCCACGCATCGCGCGTTATCGCGTGCTGCGCGAGATCGGTCGTGGCGGCATGGGCCGCGTGTGGCTGGCCGAACGCGACGACGATGGTTTTCGCGGCCAGGTCGCGATCAAGCAGCTCGATCGCGAGGGCGTCGACGACGTCGAGGAGCGTCGCTTCGCGCGCGAGCGCGAGATCCTCGCCGCGCTCGATCACCCGAACATCGCGCGCCTGATCGATGGCGGCCGCGACGCGCGCGGCCGGCCCTATCTCGCGACGTGGTTCGTCGATGGCCCGAGCATCGACGTGTTCGCCGAACGGCACGCGCTCGACTTGCGCGCGTGCGTGAACCTGCTGCGCAAGGTCGGCGAGGCCGTGGCCTACGCGCATCGGCACTTGGTGATTCATCGCGACATCAAGCCGGCCAACATCCTGGTCGATGCCGAAGGCGAACCGCGCCTGCTCGACTTCGGCATCGCGCGGCTGCTCGACGAGCAAGGTCACACGACCATCGCGGGCGCGGGCCCTTTGACGCTGCGTTACGCGTCGCCCGAGCAGATTCTCGGACAACCGGCCGGCGTCGCTTGCGACGTGCACGCGCTCGGGTGCTTGATGTATCAACTGCTCGCCGGCGAAGCACCGCACGCGGGCGTGCCGGCGGCGGGCTTGACGCACGCGATCGTGCATGACGATCCGCCCGCGCCGTCTACGGTGGCGGCGCGGCTCGGGCGCGCCGTTCCTTCGCGCGATCTCGATGCGATCTGTCTGCGCGCCTTGCGCAAGCGCCCGCAGGATCGTTATCGCTCGGTCGACGATTGGCTGGCCGATCTCGATCGCGCGTTGCGCGGCGAACCGGTGGAGGCGCGCCGTGGCGAACGCGGCTACGCGGCGCGGCGTTTCGTCGCGCGCCGCTGGCCTTGGTTGACCGCGGCCCTGGTCGTGGTGGGTTTGCTGACGTATCACGTGGTGAGCATGAATCGTCAGCTCGCGATCGTGGCGCGCGAGCGCGATCGCGCGTCGGAACTCGCCGATTTCGCGATCACACTGTATCAGTCCGCCACGCCGGCCGAAGTGCGCGAAGGGCGCATAAGCGCAATCGCCTTGCTCGATCGCGTCGTGGAGCGGCTCGAGGGCGAGTCGGGCGCGAGTCTCGATCCGGGCACGCGCGCCGCGTTGATCGCCTCGACCGGACACGTGTACTTCGAGATCGGTCTGCGCGAGCGCGCCGCGCGGCAGTTCGAGCGCGCCGTCAACATCTTCGCCAGCATCGAGCCACCGCCCGAGGACGATCTGGCCGAGCATCAACGCTATCTGGCGATGGCCTTGTACGGACTCGGCCAGCCCGAGCAGGCCCTGGCCTGGATCGATCGCGCCCTGGCGCGGCGCGCGGCGATGGGCGACGACGACAGTTTGATCATGGCCGGCCTCACGCGCGCGGCCGCGGTCTACGCCAATTCGCTCGACGCGCAGACGCGCGCCGCGGCCTATTTCGATCGCGCCATTGCCGCGCTGGAACGCCATCTGCCCGACAGCGGCAACGAACTGGCCGTGAGTCTGATCAGCGCCGCCGATTTGGAACTGCAGATGGGTCGGCTCGATCGCGCGCAAGCGCGGATCGAACGCGCGGTCGCTCTGGCCGATCCGCGAGTCTCCACGGCTTATCGCACCCAGGTGTACATCGAGCGCTTGCGCGGTCGGCTGGCTTTCGCGCAAGGCAACGAGCGCGAAGGCCTGGAGCGCATGCGCGAGTCCTACGAGCACGCGCGCGCGAGCATGGGCGCTGATCACCCCGATGTGCTGATCTTCGCCGCGGACTACGCCGCGCTGCTCACGCGCGCGGGTCGCCTGGACGAGGCGGAACCCGTGTTCGATCACGCCCTGGCCATTGGCCTGGCGCAAGGCGAAGGCGGCGCGCGGCATTGGCTCGGCGTGCGCGCGCAACGCGCGCGTTGGTTACTCGCGCGCGATCGGCCCGCGGAAGCGGCGAAGGAACTCGCCGACGTGCTGGCACGTCGCACGCAATGGCCCGGCCGCGATCGCGTCAACATCGCGCAGGAGCGCGTGGCCTTGGCCTTCGCGCGCTGCCTGACCGAAGACACGGGACCCGACGCGCTGCTGCGCGTGCTCGCCAAACCCGACACGGCCGACGCCGCGCTGCGTCCGGGCAATCGCGCCTTGTTCGCGAAATGGCGCGAGACGTGCGTGCGACTAGGCGCAGGGGGCCAAGCACCCGAGCGGTCCTGAGCGATCGCGCGAAGAGTGGTCGCGCATCGGCTCGGGCCGTCGCGCGCTCGGGAAAAGCTTCGCCATGCGCTGTCCCTCTCGCGGCGGAGCCTGGCGTCAGGCGCGCGCATGACTCTTGCAGCACCTCGGGATTGCCGCGGGAAACGGCATGGCTTGGGGTGACATCATGGCTTTTCGCAAGGCTCGACGTCTCGCGCGCGTCCTGTTTTCGTTGGTGATCGTGCAGATCGCCGTCTGGTCGGGGGCGGCGCAGGCCGCGCTGACGGTGACACCCCTGACTTGGAACATCATCGGACTCGACAGCAACAGTCCGACGACGGGGCCGCGTCATTTTCCCGTCGGTGCTCGGGTCTGCAGCAGCGTCGCGACCAGCAATGTCGCGGTCGCCTTCGTCTGGGGTTCGGCCAATGCCAATGTCGATCTGCGTGTCGGGTCGCTGAGCACGTTGAATTTTCCCAGCATCGGCGCGGGCGCCTGCGTCGATGCGTATTTCGAGGCCGCGGTGAATCCAGTGCCGGCGGCCTACGACACGACGCGCCGTTACCACGTCACCGCGACCGATGGCACGGGCAGCTACAGCTCGCCGACGCCGCGCGAGCTCTATGTCGAGCATCTGGTCTCGCAGAACCGCAACGCCATCACCAATGTGCGCTATGGGCCCGACGTGGGCAATCTCGTCGCGGTGGCGCCGGGCGCGGGCTTCAGCCTGGTGGTGGGCAATACTTATGTGGTCGAACTGTCCGGCGGCACGGCGACGCAGGGCTACGAGCAGTTCGAATCCTTCATCAATTTCCCCAATGCGATCTTTCAAGTGCTGTCGACCAGCACCACGTACTCGGCCGACAGCACGCCGCACGTGAGTTCGCCCAACGACAAACTCTACGGCGATGCCTGTCTGTGGCAGAACGATCCGAATAGTCCGATCTATCGCGCCTGTCAGGACGCGGGCAAGATCGGTGGCTCGAATGTCGTGACCTTGTACACGCTGCGCGTGATCGGCGGTGGCGGCAGCTCGCAAACGCTCAACACGCTGCTCTACGATTTTTCCGGCAGCAGTTATCACTACAACGCCGACTTCACCGTTGGCGCGCGCACGGTGACGATCATCGATCCGGCCTCGGCGACCATCGCCAAGCGCTTCACGCCGTCTAGCGTGCCGATCAATGGCACGTCGACGCTGACGATCACGCTCGGCAATCCCAATCCACTCACGCAGACGGGCCTGAGCTTCACCGATCCCTTGCCCACTGGCATGACGGTGGCGACACCGGCCAATGCCGCGACGAGCAATTGCGGCACGCCGACGTTCGCGCCTACGTCGGGCGCGACGAGCTTGAGTTTCAGCAATGGCACGATTCCGGCCAATGGCTCGTGCACGATTTCGGTCAATGTCACGGCGACGACCGTGGGCTCGCTGGTCAACACGACCAATCATCTCTTCGTTGGCGCGGCCGATACCGGCAACAGCGCGACGGCGACCCTGACGGTGACCAGCGCGCCGCCGCCGCCGCCCGGTATTTGCGGCTTGGCGTTGGCGACATGGCGGTTCCCGACCGGCTTCTCCTTGACCGCGCCAGCGGCGAGCACGGCTAGTGTCACGGTGGCGAGCGCCGTCGGCGCCGGCATCGCGCCCAACACGCAGACCACGATCACCGCCGATGGCACGGCCGCGTGGGGCAGCAATGGCAGCATCACCACGGGCGCGAGTCTGGGGCTGACCAATGATGAGTATTTCGAATTCGGCATCAACACGACCGGGTTGAGTCAGGTCTCGCTGTCGTTCAATGGCCAGCGGCGTAGCGCGAATGGTCCGCAAGGCATCGCGGTGTACGTGGGCACGAGCAATGCGCGGCCGGAGACCGGCACGCAGCTGTCGAGCAATGCCACGGCGATTCCGGCGCAAAACACCACGGTCGCGTTCGGGCCGATCACGGCCAGCTCGGGACTCAATCCTTCGGGGCTGACCTACTTCCGGATCTATTCGTTCAACTCGGGCAATACCAATCCCGGTTCCGATCCGGTGATCGACGATGTCGTGTTCACCGGCTGCGGCGCGCCGCAACAGCCGACGATCGCGAAGAGTTTCTCGCCCAATCCCATCGCGGCGGGCGCGGCGTCGACGTTGAGTTTCACCGTGACCAATCCCAACACCGCCGTGCTCAACAACCTGAGCTTCGCGGACAGCTTCCCCAGCGGCATGACTGTCGCCTCGCCGACGGGCACGTCGACCACGTGTGGCGGCACGGTGAGCGCAAGCGTCGGGGCGACTTCGATGTCGTTCTCCGGCGGCACGTTGCCGAGCAGCGGCACTTGCACGGTCACCGTCAACGTCACCAGCGCGACCGCGGGCCCGAGCACCAATGTCAGCGGCTTCGTGTCAACAACCGAAGGCGGCACCAACGCCGGCCCCGGCGGTTCTGCCGTGGCGACCTTGACCGTGCTGCGACCGCCCGTCATCGCCAAGCGCTTCTCGCCGAATCCGATTCTCGCGGGTGGTGTGTCGCGACTGACGTTTACCGTGAGCAATCCGAATCCGAACAACGCCATCGCTGGTGTCGCTTTCGCCGACACCTTTCCCGCGCCGATGGTGGTGGCGGCGACGCCGGGTGCTTCGACTTCGGGTTGTGGTTCGCCCGTGTTCTCGCCGGTGGCCGGAGCAGGCAGCGTGAGCTTCAGTGGTGGAACGATCGCCGCCGGCGGGTCGTGCACGGTCGCGGTGAACGTGAGCGTGGCGTCGCAGGGCAGTTTCGCCAATACCTCGGGCACGGTGACGCACCTCGTCAATGGTTCGCCGATCGCGGGCAACACCGCGAGCGATACGCTCAACGTGGTCGCGCCCAATCCCGCGATTGAGTTGCTCAAGCAAGTCGGGCCCACGGCCAGCGGTCCGTGGTCGCCGTTCGAGGCGATCGATCTGCCGGGCAATGTCTTCTATCGTTTCACGATCGAGAACGCGGGCGATGTGCCGCTGTCGCCGGTCACGCTCACCGATCCGTTGATTAATACCGCCGCATGCGCGCCGCCAGCGACCTTGCCGGTGGCCGATGCCAGCGATGACGATCATCTGTACACCTGCGTGGTCGGTCCCGTCGCGGCCAGCAACGGCACGCATCCCAATACGGCGACCGCGAACGGCACGTTCAGCGGCTCGCCAGTGAGTGCGATCGACACCGCGACCTACGCGACCACGGGCCTGACCATCGACAAGACCGCCACGCCCATGACCTATGTCAGCGTGGGGCAGGTGATCAACTACAGTTTCCTGGTGAGCAACTCCGGCGCCGCCACGATCGACGGCCCGATCACCGTGATCGATGATCGCTCGAGCGATGAGGCCTGCCCGGCGCTGTCGACCATCGGCGACTTCGACGATTTCTTCGATCCTGGCGAAAGCCTCACGTGCACCGCGACCTACACCATCACGGGCGCGGACGTGATCGCGGGCAGCGTGACCAATATCGCCTTCGCGACCAATGGCGTCACCAGTTCACCGACCGACACCGTGACCGTCACCGCGATCGCGCCGCGCCTGGTCGTCGACAAGACCGCGAGCGTCACCAGCATCGCGCAGAACGGCAGCTACAGTTACGGCATCGCCGTGAGCAACACCGGCGCCGCCGACAGCGATCCCAACACGACCATCGTCGACAGCTTCGTCGCGGGCGTCACGATCGGCTCCGTCACCAACGGCGCCGGTTGGGTTTGCACGCCGTCGGGTGCTTTGCCCTTGGCCGGTCCCGCCAGCGTGCAATGCGTCAAGGCCGCGGGCGTGAGTCAAGGCGCGAGCAATGAGCCCGTGGCGACCTTGAGCGCGATTAAGACTTCGGCGACGAGCGTCGACAACGTCGCGACCATCACCAGCGGCGATGCCGGCTGCGTGAATCCCTTGCCCAGTCGCTGCACCGACACCGTGACCGTGACGGACGCGGGCGCGCCGAATCTCGTCGTCGCCAAGTCCGCGAGCGTGGCGAGCATCGCGCAGAACGGCGCCTTCACCTACACCGTGACCGTGAGCAACACGGGCGCGATAGTCAGCGCGGCGAACACGACGATTGTCGACAGCTTCGTCGCCGGCATTTCGATCACCGCGATCAGCAGCGGGGCAGGGTGGGTTTGCACGCCTTCGGGCGCGTTGCCGCTGGCGGGGCCATCGAGCATCAGTTGCGTCAAGGCCGCGGGCGTGAACGCGGGCGCCGCGAATGAAGTCGTGGCCGCGTTCAATGCCACCAAGACCTCGATCGCCAGCGTCGACAACACCGTCACCATCACCAGCGGCGATCCCGCCTGCGTGAATCCCTTGCCCGCGCACTGCACCGACACGGTGACCGTGACCGACGCGAGCGAACCGAATTTGATCGTCGCCAAGAGCGCGAGCGTGTCGAGCGCGACGCAGAATGGCGCGTTTACTTACACCGTGGCTATCAGCAATTCGGGCCCCGTGATCAGCGCGGCGAACACGACCATCGTCGATAACTTTGTCGCTGGCGTTTCGATCACGGCCATCGCCAACGGCTCCGGCTGGGTGTGCACGCCATCGGGCGCGCTGCCACTGGCGGGTCCGGCGAGTCTCAGTTGCGTCAAGGCCGCGGGCGTGAGCGCCGGGGCGAGCAATGAAGTCGTCGCTACGTTCAACGCGACCAAGACTTCCACGGGCGATGTCGACAACACCGCGACGATCACCAGTGGTGATCCCGCATGCGTGAGTCCTTTGCCCGCGCGCTGCACGGACACGGTGACCGTGACCGATGCCAGTCAACCGAACTTGATCGTCGCGAAGAGCGCGAGTGTCGCGAGCGCCGCTCAGAACGGGACGTTCACCTACACCGTGGCCGTGAGTAACTCTGGTGCCGTGGTCAGCGGCGCGAACACGACGATCGTCGACAACTTCGTCGCGGGCGTGTCGATCACGGCGATCACGAATGGTTCCGGCTGGGTGTGTACACCTTCGGGTGCGCTGCCTCTGGCCGGACCTTCAAGCATGACTTGCGTGAAGGCCGCAGGCGTGAGCGCCGGCGCGAGCAATGAAGTCGTGGCCACGTTCAACGCCACCAAGACCTCAACCGCCAGCGTCGACAACACCGCGACGATCACCAGCGGTGATCCCGCGTGCGTGAGTCCTTTGCCCGCGCGATGCACGGACACCGTGACGGTGACCGATGCCAGTCAGCCCAATCTGATCGTCGCGAAGAGCGCGAGTGTCGCGAGCACGGCGCAGAATGGCACGTTCACGTACACCGTTGCCGCGAGCAATTCGGGCCCAGTCGATAGCGGCGCGAACACGACGATCGTTGACAACTTTGTCGCCGGCGCGTCGATCACAGCCATTGCGAATGGTGCGGGTTGGGTCTGCACGCCTTCGGGCGCGCTGCCGCTGGCGGGTCCGGCGAGCATCAATTGCGTGAAAGCCGCGGGCGTGAGCGCCGGGGCGAGCAATGAAGTCGTCGCCACGTTCAACGCGACCAAGACGTCCACGGGCGATGTCGACAACACCGCGGCGATCACGAGCGGTGATCCCGCGTGCGTGAGTCCCTTGCCCGCGCGCTGCACGGACACGGTGACCGTGACCGATGCCAGTCAACCGAACCTGATCGTCGCGAAGAGCGCGAGTGTCGCGAGCGCCGCTCAGAACGGGACGCTCACCTACACCGTGGCCGTGAGTAACTCTGGTGCCGTGGTCAGCGGCGCGAACACGACCATCGTCGACAACTTTGTCGCGGGCGTGTCGATCACGGCGATCGCGAATGGTTCCGGCTGGGTGTGCACACCTTCGGGTGTGTTGCCGCTGGCCGGTCCTTCGAGCATCAGTTGCGTGAAGGCAGCGGGCGTGAGCGCCGGTGCCTCCAATGAAGTCGTGGCAACCTTCAATGCCACCAAGACCTCAACCGCCAGCGTGGACAACACCGCGACGATCACGAGCGGTGATCCCGCGTGCGTGAGTCCCTTGCCCACGCGCTGCACGGACACCGTGACGGTGACCGATGCCAGTCAGCCCAATCTGATCGTCGCGAAAACGGCGAGCGTCACGAGCGTGGCACAGAATGGCACCTTCAATTACACGGTCACGGCCAGCAACTCGGGCCCGGTCGATAGCAGCGCGAACACCACCATCGTCGACAACTTCGTCGCGGGGGTGTCGATCACGGCGATCGCGAATGGTTCCGGCTGGGTGTGCACACCTTCGGGTGTGTTGCCGCTGGCCGGTCCTTCAAGCATCAGTTGCGTGAAGGCAGCGGGTGTGAGCGCGGGTGCTAGCAACGAAGTGGTCGCCACCTTCAACGCCACCAAGACCTCGACCAGCAGCGTCGACAACACCGCCACGATCACCAGTGGCGATCCCACGTGCGTGAGTCCGCTGCCGGCACGATGCACCGACACGGTCACCGTGAACGATGCCAGTCAACCGAACCTGATCGTCGCGAAGAGCGCGAGTGTCGCGAGCACGGCTCAGAACGGTACGTTCACTTATACCGTGGCCGTCAGCAACTCGGGTCCCGTCGACAGCAACGCGAACACGAGCATCGTCGACAACCTCGTCTCTGGTATCTCGATCACGGCGATATCAAACGGTGCTGGCTGGATCTGCACGCCGTCGGGTGCGCTGCCGTTGGCCGGTCCTGCGAGCATCAGCTGCATGAAGGCCGCAGGCGTGAGCGCCGGCGCGAGCAATGAAGTCGTGGCCACGTTCAATGCCACCAAGACTTCGACCGCGAGCGTCGACAACACGGCAACGATCACCAGCGGCGATCCCGCGTGCGTGAGTCCGTTGCCAGCACGATGCACCGATACCGTGACGGTCACCGATGCGAGTCAGCCGAATCTGGTGGTGAGCAAGTCCGCCAGCGTGGCGAGCATCGCGCAGAATGGCGCGTTCACTTACACGGTCACGGCCAGCAACTCGGGCCCGGTCGATAGCAGCGCGAACACCACCATCGTCGACAACTTCGTCGCGGGGGTGTCGATCACGGCGATCGCGAATGGTTCCGGCTGGGTGTGCACACCTTCGGGTGTGTTGCTGCGTGAAGGCAGCGGGCGTGAGCGCGGGTGCAAACAACGAAGTGGTCGCCACGTTCAATGCCACGAAGACCTCAACCAGCAGCGTCGACAACACCGCGACGATCACCAGCGGCGATCCCGCGTGCGTCAGCCCGCTGCCAGCGCGATGCACCGACACAGTCACCGTGACCGATGCCAGTCAACCGAACCTGATCGTCGCGAAGAGCGCGAGTGTCGCCAGCACGTCGCAGAACGGCACCTTCAGCTACACGGTCGCGGTGAGCAACTCGGGTCCCGTCGACAGCAGCGCGAACACGACCATCGTCGACAATTTCGTCGCCGGTGTCTCGATCACCGCGATCTCCAACGGGGCCGGCTGGATCTGCACGCCCTCGGGCGCGCTGCCGTTGGCCGGTCCCGCGAGCATCAACTGCGTGAAGGTCGCGGGCGTGAGCGCGGGCGCAAACAACGAAGTGGTCGCCACGTTCAATGCCACGAAGACCTCAACCAGCAGCGTCGACAACACCGCGACGATCACCAGCGGCGATCCCGCGTGCGTGAGCCCGCTGCCGGCGCGCTGCACCGACACCGTGACGGTCACCGACGCGAGTCAGCCTAACCTGATCGTCACGAAAAGCGCGAGTGTCGCCAGCACATCGCAGAACGGCACCTTCAGCTACACAGTCGCGGTGAGCAACTCGGGTCCCGTCGACAGCAGCGCGAACACGAACATCGTCGACAACTTCGTCGCCGGTATCTCGATCACAGCGATCTCCAATGGTGCGGGCTGGATCTGCACGCCCTCGGGCGCGCTGCCGTTGGCTAGTCCCGCGAGCATCAACTGCGTGAAGGCCGCGGGCGTGAGCGCCGGCGCAAGCAATGAAGTCGTGGCCACGTTCAATGCCACCAAAACTTCGATCGCAAGCATCGACAACACGGCAACAATCACCAGCGGCGATCCCGCATGCGTGAGTCCGCTACCGGCGCGCTGCACCGACACCGTCACGGTGACCGATGCCAGTCAGCCGAACCTCGTGGTCGCGAAGTCCGCGAGCGTCGCCAGCACGGCGCAGAACGGCACGTTCACCTATACAGTCGCCGTCAGCAATACGGGACCGATCGCGAGCGGCGCCAACACGACGATCGTCGACACGTTTGTCGCCGGTGTCTCGATTACCGCCATCACCAATGGGCCAGGTTGGATTTGCACGCCCGCGGGTGCGTTGCCGCTCGCGGGTCCGTCGAGCCTCAGTTGCGTGAAAGCGGCGGGGGTCAGCCCAGGCGCGGCGAACGAAGTCGTGGTCACGCTTGATGCCACAAAGACCGGCACCTCGAGCGTCGACAACACCGCGACGATCACCAGCGGCGATCCCGCGTGCGTGAGCCCGCTGCCGGCGCGCTGCACCGACGTCGTCACGGTGACGGACGCGAGTTCGCCCAACCTGATCGTCGACAAGACCGCGAGCGTCGCCAACACCACGCAGAACGGTACGTTCACTTACAACGTCGTGGTCAGCAACAGCGGCCCCGTGGACAGCGGCGTCAACACGACCATCGTCGACACCTTCGTCGCCGGCGTATCGATCACCGCGATCAGCAATGGCGCTGGCTGGGCGTGCACGCCGGCCGGTGCATTGCCGCTCGCGGGTCCATCGAGCATCAGCTGCGTGAAGGCCGCTGGCGTGAGCGCTGGCGCGAGCAATGAAGTCGTCGCCACCTTCAACGCTACCAAGACTTCAACGGGCAGCGTCGACAACACGGTCACGATCACCAGCGGCGATCCGTCCTGCATCAGTCCCTTGCCCGCGCATTGTACCGACACGGTCACCGTGACCGATGCCACCACGCCGCGCCTGCAACTGACCAAGACCGCGTCGCCTAATCCCTTCGTGGTCGCGCAGCCGGCGAGCTATGCCATCACGGTCACGAACATCGGCGCGGTCGCGACGACGGGCAATCTGAGCGTGAGCGACACCTTGCCCGCGGGCATCACCCTGGTGAGCGCGAGTGGCGTCAATTGGTCCTGCGCGGGCACGACGGCGTTGACGTGCACGTTCACGGGCGTGCTCTCGGCGAGCGCCAGTTCGACGTTAACCTTGATGGTCGATGTCGGCGCCTCCGCCACATCGGGCACGAACACGGCCATCGTCAGTGGCGGTGGCGATCCCGCGTGTCCGTCCGATCCGAGCTGCGACGACACCGTGGTGGTCGGCGTGACGCGGCCCGATCTGATGCTCGACAAATCGCACTCGGGCACCTTCGTCGCGGGTCTGCCCGGCGGCAACTACAGTCTGGTCGTGCGCAACGTCGGCACCGCGACCAGCACGGGCCCGGTCTCGGTGATCGATCTGCCGCCCGCGGGCCTTACCGCGACCGCGATCAATGGCAGCGGCTGGACTTGCGTGCTTGCGACATTGACCTGCACGCGCGCCGACGCACTCGCGCCCGGCAATCAGTATCCGCCGATCGTGCTTGCGGTCTCGGTCAACGTCGGCGTCACCGGCGCGCTGCAGAACACGGGCGTGGTCACCGGCGGCGGCGACAGCGATCCCAGCAACAATACCGACGCCGATCCCGTGACCGTGGTCAGCGGTTTGCCCGGACCGGTCTCGGTGCCGGTCAACTCGCCCCTCGTGCTGCTGCTGATGGCCTTGGGCATCGTGTTGATCGGCGCGCGGCGCTTGCGTCGCGTCTGATCGCCAGGCGCGGGGTCACAAGGCCCCGCGCTTTACACAACTTTACCCAGGCGACAAATCGCGCTGACACGCGAGGTCCATCGTGGGCACCGTGGGATCGACCCACGCCCCTCAAAGGACCCCGCATGAACACCGAATCCCCGAAATCTCCCAAGATCTTCAAGCGCTGGCTGCTGGGCGCGAGTTTCGTCGCGCTGACCGGCATCGTCGGCGTGGCCGCCGCCGTCGGCACGCACGGCGGCATGCGTTGGCATCATGGCGAGATGGCGCTGTCGTCCGACCCGGCGACGCGCGCCGAGCAGGTCGATCGGCTGCTGCGTCACGTCTATGTCGAACTCGACGTGACCGAGGCGCAGCAAGCCAGTCTCGAGCCGATTCTCAAGCAAGCCTTCGCCGATCTCGCGCCGCTGCGCGAGCGCATGCGCGACGGTCGTCGCCAGGGCTTGGAGATTCTCGGCCAGCCCACGATCGATCGCGCGGCCCTGGAGACGCTGCGCGCCAACCAGCTCGACATCGCCGAAGACGCCTCGCGCACGATCGCGCGTCTGATCGGCGACGTGGCCGAGATCCTCACGCCGGAACAGCGCCAGCAGTTGCTCGACCGCATCGAGGCCCACCATCGCCTGGCCATCGGATGAAGCAGGGACTCGCCAGCGACGCATGCGACGTTCTACGCTCACGCGCATGACCGAGCGCATTCTGCTGGTGGAAGACGACAGCCGCCTCGCCGAGATGATCGCGCAATATCTCGGCGAGGCCGGCTTTCGCGTCAGCGTCGCGCCGCTGGGCGCGGCGGCCTTGCAGCAGTTCGACGAGGCCACGGTCGATGCCGTGGTGCTCGATCTGATGTTGCCCGACATGGATGGCCTCGACATCTGTCGCCAACTGCGCCAGCGCTCGCGCGTGCCGCTGTTGATGTTGTCGGCGCGCGGCGACACCGCCGATCGCATCGTCGGCCTGGAGCTCGGCGCCGATGATTACTTGCCCAAACCCTTTCAGCCGCGCGAATTGCTCGCGCGCTTGCGCGCCATTCTGCGGCGTCGTCACGAGGGTCCAGCCGATGAAGGTCCGCTGCGTTTCGGGCGTCTGGAGATTGACCGTGGCGCGCGCGTCGTCCGCCTCGATGGTCAAGCGCGCGCCATCACCTCGTATCAGTTCGCGCTGCTCGTGGCCCTGGCCGAGCAGGCCGGGCGCGTGATGTCGCGCGAGGCGCTGATGGACAAGGTCAAGGGCGAGAATCTGGAAGCCTTCGATCGCTCCATCGACGTGCACATCTCGCGCATCCGCGCGGCGATAGAAGACGACCCCAAGGCGCCACGCCGCATCATTACCTTGCGGGGCGTGGGCTATGTCTTCGCCAAGGCGCAGGATTGAGCATGTCGCGCCTGTATCTGAAATTTTATCTAGCGCTGCTGGGCAGTTTGATCGTGTTCGCCGTGACCACGGCCCTGATCTGGCATCACCTCGGCGCGCCGGGCGATCGCAGCAGCGGCGTGTTGGCGCGACTGGTGCAGCGCGCCTTGCCCGCGGCCGATGCGCCGCGTGAAGTACAGCAGGCGGCGATCACACAGTTAGCGCGCGATTTCGACGCGAACCTGGGCCTGTATCGCGCCAGCGGCGAAGCGATCGTCGTCAGCCCCGGCATGCGTCTACCGCCCGGGCCTTTGCCGACGCGCGAAGCTTTTCGCGCATGGCGACGCGAGGCCACACTGTCGATGCGCTTGCCCGATGGCCGTTGGCTCGTGGTCGTGCCGCTGCGCGATTTCACGCCGCCGGCGTATGCACTGATGATCAGTCTGCTGACCTTGGCCTTTGCCGTGGGCGTGGGCGCGTTTCCGCTGGTGCGGCGCATGGCCAAGCGGCTCGAACGTCTGCAACAGGGCGTTGAGTCACTGGGCGCCGGCGAATTGAGCGCGCGCGTGCCGGTCGAAGGGCGCGACGAAGTGGCGCGGCTCGCGGCCAGCTTCAATCACGCAGCGACGCGCATCGAGCACCTCGTTGGCGCGCACAAGCAACTGCTCGCCAATGCCTCGCACGAACTGCGCACGCCGCTGGCGCGCATTCGCATGGCGGTGGAGTTGATGCGTGACGCGGCAGATCCGCGCCAACGCGCGAACCTCGAGCAGGACATCGTCGAACTCGATCACCTCATCGGCGAGATCCTGTTGGCGAGCCGGCTCGAAGCCGTCGACAGCCTGGAAGCCGACGAAATCATCGATCTGCTCGCGCTCGCGGCGGAAGAGGGCACGCGCCATCGCGAAGTCACCGTCGAAGGCGAGCCCTGCGAAGTGCGCGGCGACCCGCACCTGTTGCGCCGCTTGTTGCGCAACCTGCTCGAGAACGCCGAACGCCATGGCCAACCACCGATCAGTGTGCGCGTGCGCGCGACGGACAAAGGCGCGGTCATCGACGTGACCGACGCGGGCGAGGGCATCGCGCCCGAATGGGTCGAGCGCGTCTTCGAACCGTTCTTCCGCCGTCCGGGCGCGCCCGCTGAATCCGGCACGGGCCTGGGTTTGGCCCTGGTGCGACAGATCGCGCGGCGGCATGGCGGTGAAGTGCGTTGGGTCGCCACGGATGCCTCGACGCGGGGACACTTCCAGGTGACCTTGCCGAAACGGGCCTGAAACCCTTCGACCGAAGATTTTTCGGCGCGCGCGAATCCTTTCTCGCTCGACCGCCCTCTAGCTCCCGAGGACTGACCTCGAACCTCGGGAGAACGCGATGCTTTACGTCAAGAATGTGCCCAACACCGAGCGCGCGCTGCGCGTGCTCATCGGTCTGGGCGTGGCGATCTGGGCCGTGCTCGGGCTGGGTGGACTGGTCGGCTGGCTCGTGGCTGGCAGCGCGGCGATGATGGTGACGACGGGTCTGATCGGTTTCTGTCCGGCTTGCGCGCTGGTGGGGCGCAAGCTCCAATAGTCCATGATCTCGGCTCTTGACCATCAGCGCCTGCTCGCGGCCGCGCAAGGCGGCGACGAGCAGGCGCTCGCGCAGTTGCTGCGCGTGACCCAGCCCGATCTGCGTCGCTATGCCCATCGGCATTGTTTGTCGAGCGATGTCGACGATGCCGTGCAGGAGGCGCTGCTCATCGTCGCGCGCAAGCTGCCGTCCTTGCGCGTGCTCGCGGCGTTCTCCGGCTGGTTGATTCGACTGGTGGCGCGCGAGTGTCGCCGGCTCGGTCGCGTCGCACTGCGCTACGACCCGTATGACGAGGTGCGGTATCAAGACTGGGTGGTGACGCGCGATCAGGCTCAGCTAGAGGTCGATCTCGCGGCGGCCTTGGAATCGCTGCCGCCGCACTACCGCGAGGTGGTGCTCCTGCGCGATGTCGAGGAGATGACCATCGCCGAGATTGCCGCGCGCACGGGCTTGACCTCGGCCAACGTGAAGAGCCGTCTGCATCGCGCGCGCGTGCTGGTGCGCGAATACCTCTTGCCGGCCCCGAGCTAGCCGAAGTCTCGCCATCTCGCGGGCGATCGACGCGACGCGCGCCGATCGCCGGCCCTCGACGCGTCCCCACGGTTCGCGCCTCGTCCCTCGGCCGCGTCGATTCATCCCGACGCGCTGGCGTGGCGTGGCGCGAATGCTCATCGTGCGGCCTCATTCGCGACCATCGAGGCCCAGCATGCGCGTTCCCTTTCACGTCGGCCTTGCGCTGATCATCGCCTGCGGCGTGTTCGGTTGCGCTGCCGGTTCGACCGAAACCGTGCCCGCGGCCGAACGCTCAGTGACGCCGATCGTGCTCGACGACGGCTGGTCCGTGACCGCGCCAGCGCAGGCACGCATCGATGGCGAGGCATTGACCCGCGTGTTGCGCCAGGCATTGATCGACGATCCGCGCGTGCATGCCATCGTCGTCGAACGCGCGGGCAAACTCGTCGCTGAGATTTATGGACATGGCCGCAACACCGTGGTCAATCGCCCCTTCGCGCGTAGCGTAGATTTCACGCCAACCCTCGCGCACGACGCGCGCTCGGTGGGCAAGACCGTGATCGTCTTGCTCTGGGGCAGCGTCGAGGGCGAGCACGCCGTGGCCAGTCTGCGCGAACCGGTGCTGCAACATCTGCCAGCACTCGAAGTCGTCGCCACGCCCGAAACGCGAGCGATCACGATCGAACATCTGCTGAGCATGAGCAGCGGCCTCGATTGGCGCGAAGGCGGCGCTGGTCGCGACGATGAGCATCGCCTGATGTTCGCCTGGTCGCCCGCGCGACGCGTGTTCGATCGCGCCGTGCTCGCCGCGCCGGGCACCAGCTTCAACTACAACAGCGGCGGCACGGCGGTAATGGCCGAGCTGATCGCGCGACGCACGGGCCAGGATTGGACCGACGTCGCGCGTGAGCGCTTGTTCGCGCCGATGGGCATCGACGATGTCCGCTGGGTGCGCGACTTTCTCGGTCGGCCCATGGCCTACACGGGTCTGCGCCTGCGACCGCGCGACATGGCCAAGCTCGGTCGCCTGCTGCTCGATCGCGGCCAGTGGCGAGGCCAAGCCCTCGTGCCCGCCGAATGGATCGACGCGATGCTGCGGCCGCGCCTCGCGACCGGCTTCGATGACACGCGTTACGGCTTGTTCGTGTGGACGGGCGAAGTGCGCTGGCGCGATCGCACGCTGCCCTGGGCCGCGGCCTTCGGCAATGGCGGGCAGCGCATTTTCATCGTGCCGGCGCTCGATCTGGGCGTGACCGTGACCGGTGGCGGTTATGGCGACGTGACATTCGCGCGCGCCGTGCACCAGGTCTTCGCGCGCATCGTCGCCACCGTCGAGCCATGAAGCCGCGCCAACCCGGGACGGAAACTTGACGCCGCGCGCGACCGGGCGCGCTGGAACGACCGATCGAAGCACGGGGACCGCGCACGCACCACGTCGGGGCACGGGCATGCTGCTTGCAAACTGATCGGCCAAGGGGCCGCGCTGGCGGTCTGCCGGCGCGCGCGAAACCATCACCGATGTTCACGGCTTCTCTGCTCTTGGCATCCAGCCTCGCGTTCGTCGCGGCGGAACCGGCCGCGCCCAGCGCGCGGACGCCGGAGGGGCATCATCTCTATCGCAGCTACGGCCGCATCGAAGGCCTGACCGATCCGCTGATCCTGCACTTGATGCAGGACTCGCGCGGTTACCTGTGGGCCGCCACCGACGACGGCGTATTTCGCTTCGACGGCCAGCGCTTCGAGCGCCTGGGCACCGATCGCGGGCTGCCCGAGAACACCGTGACCGCGCTGTTCGAGGACGCCGAGCACCATGTGCTGGTCGGCACGGAAGCGGGGCTCGCGCATGTCGAAGGGGGCCAGTTCGCGACCGTGAGTTTGCGCGGCGCGCATGCGCGCGCGCGCATCCTGGCGATGACCGAAACCGACGGTCGTCTGTGGGTCGGCACGCAATCGGGCTTGCTCAGCGGCGAATCGCATCACGTGCTCTCGGCATTGCCCGAATTCGAAGGCACGGCCGTGCACGCCTTGCTCGCGCGTCGCGCCGATCACGCGCTGTGGCTGACGGCCGCGCGCGATGGCGATGCCTTCGTCATGCGTCGTCATGGTGATTTGTGGGAACGCATCGACTCGCCCGACGAAGGCCCCGGCGAAACCATCGACTCCCTGGTCGAGGACGGCCTGGGTCACGTGTGGGCGCGCACCGGTTCGCAATTGTGGCGCTATGACGAATCGCGCGATGCCTTCGCCAACGTGGTCACGCCACCGCCGCTGACCGCGACGTATGGCGCGCTCGCGCCCAGCGGTCGCGAGGGCATGTGGGTGCCGAGCGAAGCGGCGTTGTTGCATTGGGATGGCCAAGGCTGGCACCAACTCGCCGGCGATGCCTATGGCGCGCGCGCCGTGCTCGAGGATGCCGATGGCTCGGTGTGGATCGCTTCGCGCGATCTGCATCGCATGCTCGGTCGCGGCGTGTTCCAGGTCTACGATCGCGGCGAGGGTCTGCCGGGCTCGATCGTGTGGAGCATCTTTCGCGACAGCGATCGCGCGATCTGGTTCGGCACCGACGATGGCCTGGTGTACACCGATGGCGCGCGCTTCTACCGCGTGCCGGGCACCGAAGGCTTTACCGTGCGCTCGATCGTGCAATCGGGCGAGAGTCTGTATTTCGCGGGCAGTTCCGCCCATCACATCTATCGCGTCGATCGGCGCACGGCGCGCGTCACCGGCATGGTGCGCGTGGCCTCGCGCGAATCGCGGCGCATCTATCGCCTGGCCTTCGACGCGCGCGGCGCGCTGTGGGCCTGCACCGATGCCGATGGCGTACTCGCCGTCGACGATACCAACGGTTCGCTGCCATTGACCCCGGTCGACGTGCCCGGCTTTGGGCCGCGCGAATACGTCAGCGACCTCTCGCTCGATCATCAGGGACGTTTGCTGATTGCCGCGCAGACCGGCCTCTACGTGCGCGAAGGCGAGCGCTGGCGGCACTTCGACATGCGCGATGGCCTGATGGCCAACCACGTCGCCTACGCGCGGCCGCTGTCGTCGGGTGGCGATTGGCTCGTGGCCTTCATGGATCAGGCCAATGGCGTGGCGACCTTGCGCTATCGCGACGGCAAGATCGAGGTGCTGAGCGAGAAGCGCTACAGCGACCGTCTGGCCGACCGCGTCTACTTCGTCGCCGACGACCCGCGCGGCGCGATCTGGATCGGCACCGGTCGTGGCGTCGATCGCTGGTATCAGGATCAGACCACGCACTACGGCGCGCTCGATGGCATCGCTGGCGAAGACACGGCGAGCATGGCGATCCTGGTCGAGCCGCAGGGCGATCTCTGGTTCGGCGCGGTCGGTGGCCTCACGCGTTACGACGCGCGCCACGCCGATGCCTTGCCGCCGATTCACCCGCCGCGCGTGGACGTGCAGCACCTGAGCATCGGTGGCCTCAAGTTCGATCCCGGAACCGCGCGCATCGAAGTGCCCAGTTCGCGCAACTGGCTCGAGGCGCGGTTGGCCGCGCCGGGGTTTCTCGGCAACGATCCCACGCAATTCAAGGTGCAACTCGGCGGCGTCGACCTAGCGCCCGTCGTGGGCAGTGGCTTCGAAGTGCGTTATCCGGGTTTGACGCCGGGCACCTATCGCTTCACCGCCGCCGCGCGTTTGCCGCCCGGATCGTGGGGTCCGCCGACCACGTTCGAATTGACCGTGGATTCGCCGTGGTGGGAAACCCCGTGGGCGCGATTCCTCGCCCTCGTGAGTCTCGTCTTGGTCGTGCTTGGCTTGGTCCGCGTGCGCACCATGCGCTTGCAGGCGATCAATACCGCGCTCGAGCGGCGCGTCACCGCGCGCACTGAAGAACTGCGCCACGCCAACGAGGACCTGCAAGCCGAAGTGCGCGAACGCAAGATCGCCGAGGGCATGCTGCAGGCGCGCAATGACGAACTCAACAACACCAACCATCGCCTCGCCGAGGCCCAGCAGCAGCTGATTCAGGCCGAGAAGATGGCCACGGTCGGCCAACTCGCGGCCGGCGTGGCGCACGAGATCAACAATCCGATTGGCTTCGTGCAGTCCAATATCTCGACTTTGTCGAAATACATCGACGCGCTGTGGAAGATGCTCGACACCTACGAACAATCCGAGATTCGCGCCTTGTATGGCCGCGACGCGATGGAAGTGCTCAACGCCGCGCGCGAACGCCTGGAACTCGAGTACATCCGCGGCGATTGCGGCGCCTTGCTCGAGGAAACCGCCGATGGCATCGGCCGCGTGCGTCGCATCGTCGAGGACCTGAAGAACTTCTCGCGCCTGGAAAACCCGGAATGGCAGTCGGTGGACATCCATACCTGCATCGAAAGCGCGATCAAGTTGTCCGCGCACGAGGTCAAGTACAAGGCCGAGATCGTGCGCGACTACGGCCAGCTGCCGCAGATCCATTGCCTGCCGTTCCAGCTCAATCAGGTGTTTCTGAATCTGCTCGTCAATGCCGCGCAGGCGATCGCGCGTCAGGGCGTGATCCGCATCCGCACGCGCGCCGACATCGAGGGCATCTCGATCGAGATCAGCGACACCGGCGGCGGCATTCCCAAGCCCATGCTCGCGCGCATCTTCGATCCGTTCTTCACCACCAAGCCGATCGGGCAGGGCACGGGCCTGGGTTTGTCGGTGTCCTACGGCATCATCGCGCGCCATCACGGCCGCATCGAAGTCGACAGCGAGCTCGGCAAGGGCACGACCTTCCAGATCTGGCTGCCGCTGGACGCGCGCGAGCAGGAGAAGTCGCAGGCGGCGTGAGCCGAGGTGGCGGCGGGCCCGTTGTCCGCGACAAGGCGTACGGGGCGTCGCGACTGAATCCAGCGTGCCGGCCACCGCGCCACGCAAAACACTGAAAACAGGGCATGCGGATTGCAATCAACTCGCTAGACTACCGAACACGCCACGACGTCCCCTCGGAGCGAGAACGAATCAGGTGTTGAACGCCGCACTCCTTCTCGCATCGCTCCTCGGTGGGGCCGTCGACGCGCCGCCCCAGGCGAGCGCCGAACCGCCGACGGGCCATTTCGCCCTGAGCACCCACGGGCGCGGCGATGGCTTGAGCGATGCCGCGATCTCGCGCCTGATTCAGGATTCGCGCGGCGATCTGTGGGCCGCCACCGACGACGGCGCCTTTCGTTTCGACGGCAGTCGCTTCGAGCGCTTCGGCAAGGAACAAGGGCTGCCCTCGAACACGGTCACCGCGATCTGCGAGGACGCTTCGGGTCGCATCCTGGTTGGCACCTCGCAGGGCCTTGCGCGTTTCGCGGAGGAAGGGTTTCGCGCGCTGCCCATGCCCGCGCCGTTCACGGCGACACGCATCACCGCGATCGCGACCAGCGGCTCGCGGCTGTGGGTCGGCACCGAGACGGGCTTGCTGAGCGCCGACGGCGACGCGCCCTTGGCGCCCGCGCCAGCATTCACAAACACGGCGATCACCGCGATGGTCGCTCATGCCGCCGAGGACGAACTCTGGGTCGCGGCGAAGAGCGGCACCGATGCCTGGCTCGATCGCTGGCACGACGGCGCGTGGGGACGCGTGAACTCGCCCGATGAAGCGCCCAACGAAACGATCAACGCCGTCGTCGTCGATGGCACGGGGCAGGTGTGGGCGAGGACGCGCACGCAGCTGTGGCGTCTCGATGCGGCACGTGACGCGTTTGAACGCGTGACCTTGCCGGTCGCGCTCAACTCACCCGGTGGTCTGGCGCCCGCCGGTCGCGATGATTTGTGGGTGCCCAACAACGCCGATGTTCTGCTGTGGGATGGTCAGCGCTGGATGACCTTCGTCGACAAGGCCTATGATGCGCACGCCGTGCTGGAAGACGCCGATGGCTCGACATGGATCGCCTCGCGTCGCCTGCAGCGCATCGTCAGTCGTCGCGGTTTTCGGTTGTACGACCGCGACGAAGGTCTGCCGGGCGCGATCGTGTGGAGCGTGTTCCGCGATGACAAAGGCACCTTGTTCGTGGGCACCGACGATGGCCTGGCCTATTCCGACGGCCGGCGATTCTGGCGCGTGCGCGGCACCGAAGGCTTCGCCGCGCGATCCATCGCGCAATCGGGCGATACCTTGTTCATCGCCGGCACGCCGGTGGATAAGGTGCTTCGCATCAATCGCCGCACGCTCAGCGTCGAAGGCGCCTTGTCCGTGGCCTCGGGTAAGTCGACCAAGATCTTTCGCCTGGCCCTCGATCGCGCGGGCGCGTTGTGGGCGAGCACGGATTTCGACGCCGTGCTCAAGGTCGACGATCCGCTCGACAACACGCCCTTGCGACACGTCGATATTCCCGGCATGGGCCGGGAGGAAGCGGTCACCGACCTTGCGCTCGATCAACAGGATCGACTGTTGGTGGCGGCCAAGAGCGGGCTCTACGTGCTCGATCGCGGGCAATGGCGTCGATTCACCTCGGACGATGGTCTGCTGGCCGCGCCCGTGGCCTATGCGCGGCCACTGTCGCGCGATGGCGATTGGGTCATCGCCCACGCCGGGGCCTTCAATGCCGTGTCGCGCTTGAGTTTTCGCGACGGGCAACTGCGCGTGCTCGACACGCGCCACTATTCCGATCGCTTGTCCGATCGTATTTTTCTGGTGGCGCAAGATCTGCGCGGCGCGTTGTGGATCGGCACGGGCTATGGCATCGATCGCGTCGACGGCGCGGCGGTGACGCACTACGGCGTGCCCGATGGCATCGCCGGCGAAGACATTTCCAGCATGGCCTTCTGGGCCGATACCAATGGCGATGTCTGGTTCGGCGCGATCAATGGCCTGACGCGCTTCGACGCGGCGCGCCACGCCGAGCTGCCGATCGCGCATCCGCCGCGCGTCGTCGTGCGCCGCTTGGTCGTGGGTGGCGAGGCCATCGCGACGAGCACGACGGCGCTGGTCGTGCCCCATTCGCGCAACGCGCTCGAGGTGCGCTTGGGCGCGCCGAGTTTCCTCGGCGCCGAGCCCGTGCAGTATCAAGTGCAGTTGATCGGCATCGATCCGACGCCGGTGGTCAACAGCGGGCCCGAGGCGCGCTATCCGGGCCTCGATCCCGGCCGCTATCTGTTCAAGGCCTCGGCGCGCGTGCCGCCCGGCGCCTGGGGCGCGCCGACCACGATCGATCTGACCGTGAAGGCGCCCTGGTGGGACACGCTGTGGGCGCGCCTGCTGTTCGCGGTCGCCCTGGTGTTGCTGGTGATTGGACTGGTTCGCGCGCGCACCATGCGCCTGCAAGCCGTCAACACCGCGCTGGAGCAGCGCGTGACCGCGCGCACCGAGGAACTGCGTCAGGCCAATCAAGCGCTGACCGCGCGCAATGACGAACTGCACACCACCAATCATCGCTTGGCCGAGACGCAGCAGCAGCTGATCCAAGCCGAGAAGATGGCCACGGTTGGTCAGCTCGCCGCCGGCGTGGCGCACGAGATCAACAACCCCATTGGCTTCGTTCAATCGAATCTTTCGACTTTGTCGAAATACATCGACGCCATGTGGCGGATGCTCGATACCTTCGACCAGGCCGAAGTGCGCGCCGCCTTCGGTCGCGACGCCATCGAAGTGATCAAGGCCGCGCGCGAGCGGCTGGAACTCGACTACATCCGCGGCGATTGCGGCGCGCTGCTGGAAGAAACGTCCGACGGCATCAGTCGCGTGCGTCGCATCGTCGAGGATTTGAAGAACTTCTCGCGCCTGGATAATCCCGAATGGCAGTCGGTCGATATCCACACCTGCATCGAAAGCGCGATCAAGCTGTCGGCGCACGAGGTCAAGTACAAGGCCGAAATCGTGCGCGAATTCGGTCAGATTCCCGCGATTCATTGCCTGCCGTTCCAACTCAATCAGGTGTTCCTGAACCTGCTCGTCAACGCCGCGCAAGCGATCCCGCAGCAGGGCGTGATCCGCATTCGCACCAGCGCCGACATCGAAGGCATCACGATCGAGATCAGCGATGACGGCTGCGGCATTCCGCAGCCGGTGCTCGCGCGCATCTTCGATCCGTTCTACACCACCAAACCGATCGGGCAGGGCACAGGCCTGGGCCTGTCGGTGTCCTACGGCATCATCGCGCGCCACCACGGGCGCATCGAAGTCGCGAGCGAGCCTGATCAAGGCACGACGTTTCGGATCTGGTTGCCGCTTGATGCGCGCGAACAGGAAGACTCGGACGCGGCTTGAGTGACGATGGCGCGTGACGCCCGCGCGCGTTGGCGGATTGAGCTTAAGGGCGTGAGTCGCGCGCTGCTTTCTCGAGCATCTCGTCCAAATCGGCGCGTCGCAACAAGCGACCGTCGATGACCACGGCCGCGATGCGGCCGAGTGTCGACAGATCGCGCGTGGGATCGGCGTCGAGCACGAGCAGATCCGCGAATCGCCCCGGCGCAATCGGTCCCAGATCGGCTTCGCGGCCGAGCAGGCGCGCAGGGGCGAGGGTCGCGGCGTACAAGGCTTCGCGCGGCGTCATACCCGCCGCCACGAACAAGCGCAGTTCTTCCTGCAGGCCGAAGCCCGGATAGACCTCGGGCATCGGCGCGTCCGTGCCGGCGATCAGCGTCACGCCGGCGCGATGGAGCGTGGCCACGATCTTGCGCGCGACCGCCCAGCGTTGCCGCGCGAGCGTCTGTTCGTTCGGTGTCATCGGCGTGAGGAATCGGTGCCAGCGTTCGCGTTCGTCGGGACGTAAGTAGCGAAAGCGCGGATCCTCGAAGGGGTGGCGCTGCTCGCGCGTAGCTTCAATGTAGGGAAGCATCAAGGTGGGGACTTGCGCCTGCGAGTGCTTCGCCAGCTCGCGCGCGACACGCTTGCAGCGGCCTGCGTCGAAAGCATTCAGCACGCGTGCTTCGTCGTGTCCCGCATCGACGCCGGCCACGCGATCGGCGATGACTTCTTCGTCGACGCGCGAGCACGCTTCGAACACCTGCGTCAGATGTTCGACCGTACGCTGACCCGCGCGCGTCGTGTCGAGCAGTGGCAAGGTTTCGGGCGCGTGACCCTCGACTGGCACGTGGCGTCGTCGCGCTTCATGGATGATCGCTCGATACTGCGGCGCGGGAACTTGCGAGAAGACCTTGATGAAATCGGCGCCCGCCGCGACAGCGGCATCGACTTGCCGTCGCGCCTGCGCTGGCGAGTTGCCGCGAACCGCGATGCCCGCGGCGAGCATGCGCGGGGCCAGCAGTTCGCCGCGCGCGGACTGCTCGCGCCACTGGCCAATCAAGGCCAGGCCTTCCGCATCCGTGTTCATCTCGCGCACGCCGGTCACGCCAGCGGCGAGGAACAGCGGAAAGGTCCAGGTATTCGGCGGTCGACGCGAGGAAAGATTGAACAGATGCACGTGCATGTCGATCAGGCCGGGCAGCACATAGCGTCCGCGGCCATCGAAGCGCGGCGCGTCGCGCGGAATGCGCGCATCGTCTGGCGCGAGCACGGCGACGATGCGCTGATCCTCGATCACCAGCGTGCGCACGGTCGGTGGGCGATCGCGCGTCAAGTCGACAATGGCGATATCGGCGATGACCCAAGTCTCGGCGCGCGCGATGTTCATCGCGCCCGCGCAAAGGCTCAACGCCATCGCGACGAGGCGGAACGCGAGACGAGCGAGAACGAGAGGCCGCATATCGTTACGGTAAGAGCAAATCCGAGGGCGATCGCGCGCGCGGCGCAACTAGCAACGCGCGGTGATGCGCCAGCACGCCGCGACGAAACGCACCTCGTCATCGTGCACGAAGGGCGCGAACGCGGGGCGCACAGCCTCGATCACGGTAGCGCGGCGCTCGGGGTCGATCGTCGGAAGGAACTGTGCCAGTGGCCCGAGTCGCGTGAAGTAGAAGCCGAGATGCGTCTTCGGGAAAACGCAGGTCACGTCCAGCGGTTCGACCGCAACCTCGCGCCAACCCGCGCGCGTCAACAGCTCGCGCACGCGTTCGCCATCGGCGAAGGCGAACTGCCCCGGCGCGTCGGGTTTGCGGGGCGGCAGTTCGGGCAGCAAGGGCGCGGCCGCGCGCTCGGCCGTGGTCATGAAGGGATTCTCGGCGGCATCACGCCAGGCGATCGCGCACAGGCGCGCGTCGGGTCGCGCGGCGTTACGCAGATTGGCGAAGGCGGCGACCGGGTCATCGAAGAACATCACGCCGAAGCGCGAGACGAGCAGATCGAAGCTCGCGTCGTCGAAGGTCTTCGTCTGCGCATCGGCGCCATGAAACACGGCGTTGACGCCGATCCGCGCCGCGCGTTCGCGCGCCAGGGCGATCAGCGGCTCGGAGATGTCGAGACCTTCGCAGCGCGCCTCGGCTCCCAAGGCTTGCGCGATGGCGAGCGTGGTCGCGCCCGCGCCGCAGCCGATGTCGAGCACGCGCTTGGCGTCGGCGTCGCGCGCCGCGTCGACGAGCACGTCGGCCAAGGGCGCGAACAAGGCATCGAGCAAGGCCTGACCTTCGACCCAGGCTTGCCCCGCGGTGCCGTTCCACAGACGGGCTTGATCCTGATTGGCGGTGAGGGGCGCGGACATGCGGGTCTCCTGGGCGATCGGGGCTACACTGTGCCACTTCAAGTGCGCTTGAGGTCAAGCCATGGCCGTGCTCGATATCGGCGAGGTCGCGCGACGCTGCGGCCTGAGCCCCGCGACGCTGCGATTCTACGAGGAGCAAGGCCTGATCGCCGCGATCGGCCGCAAGGGCTTGCGGCGACAGTACGATGAGACCGTGCTCGAGCGGCTTGGCATGATCGCGCTGGGTCGCGCGGCCGGATTCGCCTTGGCCGAGATCGCGCGGCTGTTCGCGCACGCGGGTCGGCCGCGCATCGATCGTCGCGCGCTCGCGGCCAAGGCCGATCAGCTCGATCGCACGATTCGCCATCTGTCGGCGATGCGCGATGGACTGCGACACGCCGTGGCATGCACCGCGCCGAGCCATCTCGAATGCCCGACGTTTCGACGTCTGATGCGCGCGGCGACCCGGGCGGCGGTCTCCGGGCGCCTGCCCGTGTCGGGCGCGTCGTCGACGCCAAAGGGCCGAAAACGCGCGCGCTGAGCATCACGACCTGACGTCAACCGGACGCCGTGCTCAGTTTCGCGCGCGACGCTGGTGATAGGCTGCGCTCGCCACACTGCAAGGACTCGCGCGATGGATGACGAGGCGAAACGACAGGCCAAGTTCAATCGTGCGCGTCGCGAGGCGTTACGACTGGCCCTGGCCAGCGGCGCGGTCATCGCGACGGGCGCCGAGGGCGCGGCGGCGCTCGAGATTGAGAAGCGCGGATTCGCCGCGAAGGGCGATGTCGCCGTGCTGCGCGATGGCTTCGAGGTCGCGTCGTCGTATCTCACGACCTTCGCGCTCGACGAGAATCCCCTGGTCGAAGACGGCGGTTGGTGGCAGGCCGGCACAATCGCGGGGCCGAATTGGCAGAACGTGCGCGTGCAAGGCGGCCGTGCCTTTGGCGTCGGCCCTTCGGCCAACTATGACGATTGCACCGCGTGCCGCGCCGATTTCGGCGGCGACAAGCATCGCGCGCGCGCGGTGATCCATCGCGCGGCGGGTTACACCGCGCCGTCGACGCACGAAGTCGAGCTGGTCGTGGCCGTGAACCTGGGCCCCAACAGCGTGCGTTTGTACGAGTGGTTGTGGAGCATTCACGGCGGTCTTCAGATCGTGCGCTGGAATGGGCTGCCCTCGGATTTCACGCTCGATTTGCCGGTGAGCGGTCCCGGTGTCGGCGTGCCCCGGGATGGCGATGTGATGGAACTGCGCTATGACGCGAGCAGTGGCAACCAAGTCGTGCTGAACTGCTACGCCAACGACGTGCTGGTCGCGACCGCCATCGATGACACACCTGGCCGCATTCTCAGTGGCCATCCGGGCCTGAGCTTCTTCGCGCGCTCGGGCAGCGGCTTGAACATGGCGAGCTACTGCTTCAGCGAGTGGTCGTGCGCGCTGGGTTGAGGCGCGCGTTCTACTTCACCGCGAGTCGTTCGATTTCCTGCTGCAACAAGAGTGGCAGCTCCGCGCGCTCGAACTGTCGCTCGAACAGCGGCACGGCGAAGGCGTAACGCTCGCCGTCGGTTCGCAGCACGAAGGCGAGACGCAGCCGTGCCAACGCAGTCTTGAGATGATCGGCCGCGAGCATCGCGCCGCCTTGCGCCGCGAGGTCGAGCAGTTCCCGCAGATCGCGCGCGCCGTGCAGCGCGCAGGCATAGACGACGAAGCGATCGAGCGTGCTGTCCTCGGCGTCATGACTCAAGCGTCCCCAGCCGGCCAAGGCATCGAGCGCGGCCTGTGAATGCAGGGCCGTATCGACATGACGTGCTTCGATCACGGTTTCGCCCGGTCCTAGCGCTTCGAGGCACTCGTGGCAGACGATGGCCACGAGGTTCGCGCGTTGACCGCATTGCGTGACGATGCGTTCGACCAGCTCGGGGTTGGCATAGCGCAATTGCAGCAGCGCCATCGGCACGGTGGCGAGTTCACGGCAGGCTTCGAGTTCGAGACCGCCCACGACCAAGGTCTCGCCGAAATTGCGCAAGGGCGATTGATAGTCGAGCAGCGCGGCGGCGTAGAGATCCCAAAAGCCCGCGAGCATGAAATGCACCTGTCCTTCCTCGCTCAGCGCGCGCAAGGTCGACAACTGCGTGTAGTGATTTTGCGCATCGGCGCGGAAGAAGGGATCGGCTTCGTCGATCAGAATCATCAAGCGTCGACCCTCCGCGCGGGCGCGCAAGGCGGGGATCACGGCTTCAAGATCGGCATCGGCCGGCGCCTCGGCGATCGCGGCCAGACGCGGCGCCAGGCGCTCATCGCGCAACACGACATAGTGACACCGCACTTGCGGGTGATCGCGCAAGCGGCGCTCGATGGCCTTCAGCAGACTCGTCTTGCCCAACTGCCGCCCGCCGACCACGAGGTAGTTACCCGGCTCGCGCTGGATCACGCGCGCGAGCATCTGCTCGCGACCGAAGAACGAGGACGGTCGCGACACGCCGCCGCGCGTTTGATACGGCGACACGCGCGTCACGCGCAATTGTCGCGCGAGCACGCGCAGCAGCACCGCCACCGCGTCGCCGGCGAGCAGCCATTCGCTCTGCGTCTCGCGATCGATGGCGACGAAGGGCAGGGCGCGGTCGGCGCAGAAGGCGCGCAGCGCGGTCTCGGTGTCGGCATCGGGCACGAAGACCAGCATCACGTCGAGACCGATCTGGCATTGACGCAGATGACGCACCAGGGCCTCGCCGCCGACACCCGCGCTGGGAAAATACGCGAGGCACCGTTCCAGCGCGATCGGCAATTCCACCGGAAAGCGCCACGCGAACACGCTGCCCGGCAAGGACCATCCGGCGCTGGCTTCACTGCGCGCGGTCACGCGCGGCGCGAAGGCCTTGTCGCGCGCAACAGCCTTGGCATCGCGCAAGTGCACGGCATCGTGCCAATCGTCTTCGCGCACTTTCGCCGCCGCGAGCACGGCCGAGCTTCGCCACAGCACGCGCAGCACGCGATCGACGCGCGGCAGCAGATCGATCGGCGTGCGCAGCAGGCGTCGCGGCGAACGTTGAATCGGCGCGATCAAGGGATGACGAAACAGCAGCAAGCCCGCGATCAGCGCCACGCCGAGCACGCAGATCGCGAGCAAGCCGGTCATCACCATCTTCGGATCGCGCGGCGGCCGCTCGCGGCAATCGGCCGGCAGATAGCGATCGGGCAGGGGCGTTGCGCCCGATCGACAGCGCCAGCGTCCAGTCGTGGGTTCGTAAGTGACGATCAGCTGCGCGCCCTTGATCGGCGTTTGCAGCCCGCCGACGAGCAGGGTCGCCTCGATTTCATAAGGCTTGGGCGAGCGATAATTGAAATAGCCCGCTTCGAGCGGATGACCGGTCTCTTCCAGGGAATCGGGCCAATGCCCCTTGGCATCGACGTATTCGCCCACGCGATAACGCAGCATCGCCAGGTCGCCGAGCGCGCCGGACAAGTACGCCGCGGACTCGACGTCGGTGGGAAACCACGCGCGCATCACCGGGTTGTATTGCGGCGTCAGCAGCGCCGTGCCGAGAAACACCGTGACCAGCGCGATGAGCAGCGGCCGCCACCAGGGCGGTCGTCGCGAGGCGCGATTCATGTCGGGGGTTCCGACGCCAATACTTGACGCCCCGCGCGCACCACGGCTTCGCAGCGCCAGACGAGGCGATCCTCATCCTCCTCGCGACGCGTGGTCACCAGGTTCGACCAATACAAGGCGCGCAACACACGATCGACCAGGAAGGGTCGCGCGCGTCCGAGGTTCGGCGCGTCCAAGCGCGAGGTGAGTGCTTCTCGCAGCGTCGGATCGGTGGCCAGCGGCAGGAAGGCTTCCCACAAGCGCTCGGCGCGCGCGAGTTCGGTACTCAACGCGGTTTCATCGAGGCGCGGTTGCTCGCGCAGCAGGCGCGCGCCGTCTTCAATCAAGGCCGGATGCCCGCCACTCGCGCGCAGCAAGATCGCGAGCGCGCGATCGTCCAGCGCTTCGCCCGCGGCATCGCGCGTGAGTTCACGCACGTCGTCGAGCGTCGGCTCGGGCCATTGCTCGCTGCGCGCGATGTTGAGCAGCGACAGATCGCCGCCCTGATACTTCAACTCGGCCAGCGCTTCACCACCGCACAACATCAGATGCAGACGCGCGCCGTGCGTCTCGCTGAGGCCACGCAGGATGCCGGCGAGCGTCACGCGTTGACGCGGTTCGCCTTGCTCGAAACGACTGACCATCACGAACAAACGTGGGCCCGACAACAGACGCTTTTCCAAGGCCGTCTCGAACGCAAGATCGGAGTTCACGCCCTCGAGACCGCATTGCGCGCCGATCGCGCCGAAGTATTCGGCGGCATCGGCCGTGGCACTGTAGGGCGGACGAATGTGCAGCACTTGCGCCTCGCCATAGATCGCGCGCGCGCGGTCGAGAAGACGTTCGCGAAAGGGCGGTTGCCCCCAGTGCGCTTGACTCAGTAGCAACAGGATCGGGTAGGGCGACAAGCGCGCCAGACGCTCGTACAAGCCATCGATGACAGCCGTGTAGGGTCCACGCGGCAAGGCGCTCGCGGCGGGAAACTCGGCCTCGAAGCCGGCCGCGCGTAACAAGCGATCGGTCTCTTCCTCGGTCAGACGCAAATGATGCGCGCAGGCCAGCAGCTTGTGACGATGCTTGCGATTGGGCAGGGCCAAGCCCTGGCGCCAGTTGTTCACGGCTTCGCGGCTCATGCCGATCTCGGTGGCCACGCCACCGGCGCTGGCGCGGATGCGGCGCATGTAGGCGCCCAGCAGCGCCGCGAAATCGTCTTGCATCGTCCCGGCCGTGCTCGCCCCCGTGAGGTCGAGCAGGCTACCCGATGCCTCGCCGGTGTCAATCATCGCGGCCGTGGGCCGCGCGCGCCGAAGGCGGCGCGCGCGGTCATCCTCAGAACGCGGCCCGGAAGGCCAGTGCCCACACGCCGAACAGCGCGAGGTATTTCAGTGAAGTCACGATCGGCCCCGCGACGCGATACGGCTTTTCCTGCAGCACGTGCAGGCGCGGCGGCTGATTGACCTTGACGACCAAGTACCACGCGGTGAGCGCCAACAGCAGGCCGCCGATCACGCTCACGCCGATCGGACCGAGCAGATCGAGGATGTTGAGGATCAGCAGCTTCAAGCCCTTCTTGCGACCTTCGGCGTGAATCTCGCCCGCCGCGCGGATGGCGGTGGCGGCGTTGAAGCAGATCCAGGTCAGGATCGACAACACGGTCAGGCCGGTCAGCGGGCCGACGGCGGCGCGCACGCGCGTCATCTCGTCATGGCCATGCTGCAGCGTGCCCTGCATGCGCGTCTGCAAGGTCGAGAACAGCGCATCGCGCTTGGCGCGCGTGGTGAAGTCGATGCACGAGGTCTGGGTCTTGTCGCCTTCGCGCCAGGCGAAGTCGATGTCGTCATCGTGTTCGTTGTACTTCACCTGGCTCAGATGGCGCAGCGGCACGTGCGTGGCGTCCTTGCCGAACAATGTCGCCGGCGACTTGCCGGACTCGAGTTCGCGCAGCGCGGCATCGAGCGCGGGTTTGTCGTAATTGTCGGCGTAGATCGCTTCGGGCGTGAGCACCACGAGCTGTCGCTTGCCTTGGCTCTCGTCGCCATCGATCCAGTAGTTCAATTGCATGGTGTTCCCCAGGTGCTTGCGCGGGCCAGTCCGCGCGGTGGTGAGCAGTATCGGCAGGCCCCATGCCTGGCGGAACGGCGACCTTGTCAGGTGGTTCGGGGTGACGGTTGACGATTTGTCAGGTGGCGAGTTCGTGGCGCTCGCCGAGCACGCGTCTACGTCGGGACGCGGTGAGGCTCGCGTCCCATGACGACGTCGGCGATTCGCGGAGAGTATTCGAAGACCTGAGATGAGCGCCGCGCCGCCATCCCGCGACGCGAGCGCTTCTTGAACGTTTAAGGCGCGAGGGCCCGATGCGCCCGCACCGGGCCCCGCGCGAGCGACATCACGCGCGAGCGCGACTCGCGTGCCACCAGGCGCCCAGGCCCAGCATCATCGCGATCAAACTCAGCAGCGCGAGTCCGCCATTCACCGGCACGGCGGTCAATGCGCCGACCTGCAAGGTTACGGTCGCCGTCGCCGGCCCGAAGGTGCCATCGCCGGCCTTGGTCGCGGTGATCGTGCAGCTGCCCGGCGCCAACGCGGTGACGAGATTGCCGGTCACCGAGCAATTGGTCGCGCCCGTGGTCACCGCGTACGTCACCGCGCCCGTGCCCGAGCCGCCGGTGGTGTTCAAGGTGGCATTGCTGCCGACGGTGAGCGTGGTCGGCGTGGCCGTGAGCACCAAGGGCGCTTGCGTGGCCGACACGATCGTCACGATCTGCGAGACCGACGGCGCCGCCAGGTAGTTGGCATTGCCCGATTGGAACGCGCTGATCTGACAGCCGCCCACGGTGATCGTCGTGATCAAGCCACTCGTGGGATTGACCGTGCAGATGGCGGGCGTGTCCGATGCAAACGTCACCGCCAAGCCACTCGATGCGGTCGCGCTGACGCTGGCCGTGGCCGTGCCGATCGTGATCGGCCCGGGATTGGCGCCGAAGGTGATGGTCTGCGTCGCCTGGCCGATCACCACGGTCTGCGTGACCTGCGGCGCGGGCGCGAAGGTGGCATCGCCCGGTTGGTTGGCGGCGATGATGCAGTTGCCGGTCGTGATCAGAGTCAGCACGCCGGTGTTCGCATCGACCGCGCACACGGTCGGCGTGGTCGAGGAATAGCTCACGGCCAACAGGCTGCTGGCGGACGCGCTGACACTCGCGCCCACGGTGCCAAAGGTCAAGGGCCCGGGATTGGCGCCAAAGGTGATGGTCTGCGTCGCCTGGCCGATCACCACGGTTTGCGTGACCTGCGGCGCGGGCGCGAAGGTGGCATCGCCCGGCTGATCGGCGGCGATGATGCAACTGCCCACGGTCAACAAGGTCAGCGCGCCCGTGCCCGAACCGACGGCGCACACGCCGGGCGTGGTGCTCGTGAACGTCACCGCCAAGCTGCTGCTGGCGCTCGCGCTGACACTCGCGCCCACGGTGCCCAGGGTCAGAGGGCCGGGATTGGCGCCGAAGGTGATGGTTTGCGGCAGGCCCTGCACCGTGAAGTTGGTCGCGTCGTTCGCAGTCGGCGTGCCCGGGTCGTCGGTGGCCGCGGTACTTTCGTTGGTGCCGTCGCGATTGGCGTCGAACGACAACGTGCCTTGATTGCTGATGAGTGTGCCCGGGGCGGCGCCGATCGTGCCTTGGATCGTGATCGTGACCGGCACGCCGGGCTCGACCGCGCCATTCCAGCGCACGGTGTTGCCGACAAGGGTGGCGGTGCCGCTCGACGCCGTGGCGCTGGGCGCGTTGATGCTCGCGGGCAGGTTGTCGGTGAACTCATGGCCGGCGTTGTCGAGCTGCGTGCGCGTGCCGGTGTTGGTGAGGGTCACGGTGTAGGTGACGGTTGATCCGTTCGTGAGCGCACCGGCCACGGTCTTGGTCGCGCTCAGGGCCACCGTGCCGGCGGCGGCCGCGCACACCGGGGAAGTGATGCGCACGCTGAAGGACCGAATGTTGCCGGTATCGCCGACGAAGAAATCCTGCGCGCCCAACGTCCACGTGCCATTGGGATCCTCGCCATTGAACGCCGACAAGGGATTGGCCGGCTGGAAACTGCCGGTAAATGGCGCGCTGGCGGCCAAGACGGCCTGGATCGGCGCGCCCGCCGCGTCATCGAGCACGGTCTGGCAAAAGTTATTGCCCGAATTGCCGCCGCCGCCGTTGGACACACGATTGACGATGAACACGCTCGTGCCGCCGGGCGACTGCAGGCGCAGGCGCAGATCGCCGACGAAGGTGTGATCGAGCCCGACCGTGGTCGCGCCCGCGGTATTGGTGCACGTCGAGCCATTGAAGCTGAAATCGACATCGGCGAGCGAGGTCGACAGCCCCGAGACCGCCACCGTGCTCAACGCTTCCGTGCCGGGAACCTCCGCGCCCGCGCCATCGGCAATGGGCACCACCGTCGCGCTGGTGAAGGTGACCGGCGCGCCCAGCGCGCCCGCGTTGCGCGCGATCGGAATCGAGATCGACCCCGCGCCACTGACGGCATTGAATACGACGTTGAGCTGCAAGCCCAGGGACGAGCCGCAGGGCTGCCCCGTCAGCGCGAAGCGCAAGGGCGTGGCGCCGGGCGCGCTGCCACCAGCGGTCACATCGGGCACGGTGGTGCTGGGCAAATAGGTTTGAATATTGAGGCTGCTCGACGTGAGCTGGGCCACCACGGCGGTCGCGGTTTCATCGCCGACATTGTTCAGCACGAAGGCGAACGACCAGTCCTCGCCGGGATCAATGTTGGCGTCGCCATTGCCGGCGATTTGCGTGAACGTCGGCGTGCCGAGGGTGAACGACGGCGCCGCTTGCGCGGACGTCGCGAGACTCAAGGCCGACGCCAAAACGAAACCCAACAACCACGACGCGCGCGCGCGGGTGCTGACGATACTCATGTGTTCCCCCTGTTCTCGGCGCGTCTGTGGTGGCGCGCTCGTCTTGCTATCTGGGCGGCAGCCTAGGACAAGCCGAAAACACGCGCAATCGCCCAGTGATCAGAGGCTGCTGCCGGGACCGGAAGCTGGTGGCCGGACGCGTTCGCCGGCCTCGGGCGCGCGTGGCAAAGTCAGCCGAAACACGCTGCCGCCCTCGACGCGGGACTCGGCCCAAATGCGTCCGCCGTGGCGTTCGACGATGCGGCGACACACCGCCAGACCCACGCCCGTGCCGGGGTACTCCTGGCGCGGCTGCAGGCGACGGAAGATCTCGAAAACCTGTTCCAGCGATTCGAGCGGAATGCCGATGCCATTGTCGGCGATGCTGATCTCGAGCAGTTCCTCGCGCGGCCGCGCGCTGATCGTCACTTCGGGCGCATGGCCGCGACAGAACTTGAGCGCATTGCCGATCAGGTTTTGCAGCAACTGCGCGAGCTGCGAGCGGTCGCCGATCACGGTGCCCAGCGTCCCGCGCGTGATCACCGCGCCGGTGTCGTGAATCGGTCCGCGCAGCAGGCGCAGGGCGTCGTCGATCGCGTCATCGAGCGCGACGGGCTCGAACGCGCGCGTGTTGGCGTCGATCTCCGCGTGATCGATCAGGGCATAGATCAGCGCGCTCATGCGCTCGCCGGCCTCGACCAGACGCGTGATCCATTCCTCGCCCTGGGCATCGAACTGACCGCCATAGCGCCGCTGCAGCAACTGCGCGAAGCCGCAGATGGCGCGCGTCGGCGATTGCAGATCGTGTGAGGCGACGTAGGCGAAACGGCGCAGTTCGATATTGCTGCGTTCGAGTTCCTGATTGGCGTGCATCAGTTCCTCGGTTTGGCGCGCGAGTTGCGCCGTGCGCGCTTCGACGCGTTGTTCGAGTTCGCGCGCGTATTCGCGCAGGCGTTCCTGCAGGCGCGTGTTTTCCAGGCGCAAGCGGCGCACCGTGATCGCGCGCGACAGCACCGGCACGATCTCGCTGATCTTGAACGGCTTCAAGATGTAGTCGAGCGCGCCGACCTTCATCGCCGCCACGGCACTGGCGATCGTGCCTTGACCGGTCATGATCAGTCCCACCAGATCGGGGTCGATGCGCAGCGCGGCGCGGAGCAGGGCGATGCCGTCCATGTCGGGCATCATCAGGTCCGACAGCAGCAGATCGTGGCGCTCGGTCGTGAGCATGGCCAGCGCGGACTCGCCCGAGGTGCAGCCTTGCACCGCGTAGCCGTGCTCTTGCAAGGTCTCGCACAAGGCGCGCATCAGCGCCGCTTCGTCGTCGACGATCAGGATGCGGATCGGGATCTCGTCGACCGAGTTCATGCGTTCAATCCGCCTCGCGCGCGTCGCGCAGGCAGTGGGCCATGGCTTCGCGCAGTTCGCGCAGCTTTGGCGGCTTGCTCAGGACGCGATCGACGTTCGCCGGCGCGTCGCCGCTGTCGAGCAGGCGCTCGCCCCAGCCCGTGAGCAGAATCACCGGCGTCTCCGGTGAGGCTCGCTTGATCGCGGCGATCACCTGGCGACCGTCGACATGCGGCATGCCGAGATCGGTGATCACCAGATCGAAGCCTTGCGCGTTGCGCGCCGCCAGGAAGGTCTCGATGCCGATCTGTCCGCCATTCATCGCCGTGACCTGGTGGCCATCGCCTTCGAGCACGTCGCGCAGGGATTTCAGCAGCAGCGGATCGTCGTCGATCACCAGCACGCGCTGACGGCGCAGCCGAGGTGGCGCGCGGCCAATTTCGCTAGCGCCGATCACCGCCTCGGGCACGGTGAAGATCAGGCGCATCGTGCTGCCCTGGCCGGGCGTGCTGTCGATCTCGAGCGTGGCGCCATGGCGTTGCGCCACGCCATACACCATGGCCAGGCCCAGACCGGTGCCGCGCTCGCCCTTGGTGGTGAAGAACGGTTCCATGCAACGCAGGCGCGTGGCCTCATCCATGCCGATGCCGGTGTCGATCACTTCGATCAGGGCATGACGGGGCGCGTGCCGAACGGCGGCATCACCGAGCGCGCGCGTGCGCAAGGTCAAGGTGCCGCCACGCGGCATGGCGTCGACGGCGTTGAAGATCAGATTGGTCAGGGCTTCGCGAATTTCATTCTCGGCGCCAAGCACGGCGGGCAGCTGCGGATCGAACGCGGTCTTGACCTCGATGACATGACCGTGTTCTTGCGGCATGTCGTGCCAGCGCGCGTGCGTCAGATCCAGCACGTGCTGCGCCAGCTCGTTCAGGCGCACGGGCACCAGAGCGATGGCTGCTTCGCGATCGCGATAGAACTCGCGCATGCGCGCCACGGTCTTGGCCACGTCCTCGATGGCGCGCTGGATCGTCTGCAGATGACCGCGCGCGCGATCACTCAAGCCCGGTTCGCGCTCGAGCAGGGACTCGGCGTAGATTGCCGCCGGCGAGATGGCGTTATTGATGTCATGCGCGATGCCGCTGGCCATCTGGCCCAGGGCCTTGAGGCGCTCCTGCTGCATGATCGCGGCTTGGGTCTGGCGCAGATCGTCATAGGCGCGCTGCAAGGCGCCGTTCAATTGCGCCTGATGCGAGGCCAGGGCCACGTGCTCGCTGAGCTGGCGCAGGAACTCGCAATCGCCGCTGGCGAAACTCTCCGGCGCGCGCCGCGCCACGATCAGCACGCCGAACACCTGGCTTTCGATCAACAACGGCGCCAGCACCAGCGCGCGCAGATCGCCGGCGGCGAGGCGCTGAGGGAAGGGCATGGCGACTTGGCCGATGTCGGGCTCGTAGACCAATTGCCCGCGCATGCAGCGCGAAAGTCCGTTTTCGTCGATGTCGACGCGGGCCTGCTCGGTCATCGCCAGGGTCATGGCCAAGGCCTCGCTCCGCACGCCGACGCAGGCGATGTCGATCCAGGTATTGCCTACGCCATGCAGGCCGATGCACGCCAGATCGACGGGTAGATGCTCCTCGACGCTGCGCACCACGACTTGAAAGATGCTGCGAATGTCTTGACGCTCGCCAATCGCGCGCGTGATGTGCTGCAGCAGGTTCATGCGCTGCAATTGATCCTGCAGGCGACGCTCGGCGTGGCGGCGGTTATCGACTTCGATCTGAAGCTCGCTGGTGCGCTCGGCCACGCGCTGTTCCAGCAACTGATTGCTGCGCGCCAGCGCCTGTTCGGCGGCGATGCGTCGAACCATGTCCTGCGAGGCGAACTGCATCAGCGCGATCATCACCATCAAATAGCCCGTGGTCTTGGCCAGATGGGCGATGATCGAGGGCGTGTCGTGCGGCGTTTGCGAGTACAGCATGGCAATCTGACCCACGAAGATCACCAGCGCCATCCACGCCATGGTTGGCAGAATGCGGTCGCTCGCGCGCAGTCGCCAGCACGCCAATCCCACCACGACCCACAACACCGGCACCGCCATCAGCAAGGGACGCGAGACCCCGAGCCAGCTCGGCGTCGTATATGCGGGCAGCACCACATAGGCCCCGACCATGCCCACGCACAGTGCCAACAAGGCCGCGGCGAATGCCCAGACACCGCGCGCCTGACGATGGTGACCGAGAATCGCGCCGCCGATGCCCAGCGGTAGCACGTGCGCGGCGGGTGACCACGTCGCGGGTCGCAGCGCGTCGGCGTTGCGCGTGATCCAGGCGAACGCGCCCGTCCATTCCAACGCCGAAAGTGCGTGCATCAGTTCCAGCAAAGCCGTGGCCGCGAAGGCCAGTGCGAGCCAGCGCTTGATCGGACGATCCAGGCGCGCGCCCATGTCCCAGAACAAGGCGGCGAGCATGCCCGACAGCAGAAACGCGCCGGTATCGAGCATGGTGTGATAACCGGGCATCGATTCGCGCCCGAAGGTGAGCAAGACAATCGCCAGCACGCCGGCCGCGGCACCGATCACGGCCAGCACATGCTGCGACTTCGTCGACCTTTCGCGTGTCGCGTCCATCCGAAGGTTCTCCGGGACAGCCCACATGCCCACGCGAAAGCGGTTCCGTCCGTTGCCGCGGCTATCGGCGCCCGAGGCGCGATCACGGGGCTATCCTAGTCAATTAGTCGAAGCGCGAAAACGCGCGGCGTGGGTTTGCTCAGCGACGCTGTTCGAGTGGCGTCGAGATTCGTTCAAATTGCCCGCGTGGCGCTTCGCGAAGGCATGCATCGGCGTGCGAAACTCGCAAATAGCCCGACGACGATCTTTTGACGTCGGTCAAGGGCTCGCCGGGCGCGATCGCGTCTAATGGTGACTGGAGGTCACGATGACGATGACATGGACTGCGATTCCGCGCGTGTCGATGCGAGTAAGTCCCGCGTCTGGCGCTGCGTCATCGCCGCGTCGATCGAGCCTTCGCGCATGAACGCGCGCGTCGAAGCCGATGCCGGCCCCCCGACCTTCCGACTGCGTGATGTCACCAAGGTCTACATGGCCGGCGAAGTGGCGGTGCACGCGCTGCGTGGCGTGACGCTCGATCTCTATCCTGGCGAGTTCGTCGTGCTGCTTGGCGCCTCGGGCAGCGGCAAGTCGACCTTGCTCAACATTCTCGGCGGACTCGACGTGCCCACCGCGGGCGAAGTCTGGTATCGCGATCATCGCTTGCATGGCGTTGGCGAAACCGAACTCACGCGCTATCGACGCGAGCACGTGGGTTTCATCTTTCAGTTTTACAATTTGATTCCCAGCCTCACCGCGCGCGAGAACGTGGCCCTGGTCACCGAAATCGCCGACGATCCCATGCCGGTGGAGCAAGCACTCGCCAGCGTGGGCCTGGAAGAGCGCGCCGATCACTTTCCCTCGCAGCTGTCGGGTGGCGAGCAACAACGCGTCGCTATCGCGCGCGCCATCGCCAAGCGACCCGACGTGCTGTTGTGCGATGAGCCGACTGGCGCGCTCGACGCGGCCACCGGCGTGCGCGTGTTGGCCGCGCTGGACGCGGTCAATCGTGACTACGGCACGACGACACTCGTGATCACGCACAACGCCGACATCGCGCGCCTGGCGCATCGCGTGTTGCGCATGGCCGATGGCCGCATTCAGGGCGAGTCGCGTAACACCGTCCGCGCGCGCGCCGAGGATCTGCGCTGGTGAGCATGCTCACGCGCAAACTCGCCCGCGATCTGTGGCAGTTGCGCGTGCAATTGCTGGCGGTCTCGATGGTCGCGGCCGTGGGCATCGCCAATCTGGTGATGACGCGCACGACGTTGGAATCGCTGCAAACGAGTCGCGCGAATTTCTATCGTCAGTATCACTTCGCCGACGTCTTCGCCGATCTCGAGCGCGCGCCCGAAGCCGTGGCGCGCGATCTCGCGGCCTTGCCGGGCGTGGCCCAGGTCGATACGCGCATCATGACCTTGGGGCGCGCGGAACTCGCAGGCTTCAGCGAACCGATCCGCATCCAGGCCGTGAGCCTGCCAACCTCGGCCGACACCGCGCTCAACCGCGTGCATCTGCGCCAAGGGCGGCTGCCCGAACCGGGCGAGCATCGCGCGATGGTGCTCAGCGATGCCTTCGTCGAAGCGCATCGTCTGCGCTTGGGCGCCGAGTTGACGCTGACGATTCACGGCCGACGCGAACGCGCGGTGATGGTTGGCGTGGCCACGTCACCGGAGTTCGTGTCGCAAATGGATCCGGCCTCGATCTTTCCGGATTCGAAACGCTTCGCCGTGGTCTGGCTGCCGCGCGATTGGCTGGCCGGCGCGGTCGACATGGACGGCGCCTTCAACAGCGTGGCCATGGCCTTGCGGCCCGGCGCGCGCGCGGCCGCGGTGATCGCCGAGGTTGATGAGCGTCTGCGCCGCTACGGCTGTCGTGGCGCGATCGCGCGCGTCGATCAGCGTTCGCATCGCTATCTGAGCGAGGAGTTTCGTCAGCTAGGCACGATGGCGCGCGTGTTTCCGGCGGTGTTTCTTAGCGTCGCGGCTTTCATTCTTTATGTGGTGCTCAGTCGCTTGATCGCCGGGCAACGCGAGCAGATCGGCACGCTGCGCGCCTTCGGTCTGCGCAAGGGCGAGTTGGCCGCGCACTACGCCGGCGTGGCCTTGGTCACGGGCGTGCTCTCGGCGGCGATGGGCATCGCGTTGGGACTAGAACTCGGCGGTCGCATGGCCGATCTGTATCAGCAGTTCTATCGCTTACCGTGGATCGACTACCACATCTCGGGCGGCGTGGTGGTGGGCAGTATGTTCGTGAGTCTGCTCACGTCCTTGCTCGGCGTGGCGGTGCCGACGTGGAGCGTGTCGCGCATGCTCCCGGCCGAAGCGATGCGTCCGCCCGTGCCGCATTCGCGTTGGATCAAGGCGGGCGTGCGCACGGGTGGCGGCAAGCTTGGCCATGCGAGCCGTTTGATTCTTCGTCACCTGCAATTGCGACCGTGGCGCGCGCTGCTGACCTGGATAGGTCTGGCCGCGGGCACGGCCATCATCATGATGGGGCGGTTTCAGGGCGATGCCATCGGGCGCATGCTCGACACGCAGTTCCAACTCGCGGAGCGGCACGATGTCTCGGTCGATCTGATCTTTCCGCACGCCAGCGCCGCGCGGTATGAAGTGGCGCGCATTCCCGGCGTGCTGCGCGTCGAACCCGTGCGCGCGCTGCCCGCGGAGATTCGCTTTCGCGCGGCGAGCTATCGTTCGGCCGTGCGCGTGCTTTCCACGGCATCGCGGCTTCGTCGCGCGCTCGATACGCAAGGCGCGCCGGTCGCGCCCCCGCTGCGTGGCGTGATACTCACCGACTACCTGGCGCGCATGATCGGCGCGAAACTTGGCGACCCCATCACGATCGAACCGCTCGATGGTCGAACGCCGACCGCGACCTTGGCGCTGGCCGGCGTGACGTCGGAACCGTTCGGCGTGCAAGCCTACGTCAATGGCGACACCTTCGACCGCGTCTTCGATCAAACCCAGCTCGACGCGGGCTGGCTGCTGAGCGTCGACGCTCAGCGCCTGCCGCAAGTGCTGCGCGCGCTCGAACGGCGCCCGGCCATCGCCGGCATTGATCAACGCGTGCTCGGTATTCGCAATTTCAACGAAGGCATGGCCAAGACCATTTTGACCTTCACGCTGATCGCGACGAGCTTCGGCATCATGATCACGGTCGGCGTGGTCTACAGCGCCGCGCGCGTGGCCTTGTCGGAACAGGAGCGCGATCTGGCGAGCTTGCGTATCCTGGGCTTCACCGAATCGGAAGTGGGGTATCTGCTGATCGGCGAGTTGGTGCTGTTGTCGATCGCCGCCGTGCCCTTGGGATTTCTGATGGGGCATGGGCTGGCGTATCTGCTGACCACGGGTTTTGATTCCGATTTGTTCCGTATCCCGCACTACCTCAGCGCGCGCACGCATGCCGTGGCGGGGCTGGTGTCCTTGGTCAGTGCATTGGTGTGTGGTCTGGCGATGCGACGTCGCGTTGGCCGGCTCGATCTGGTTCGTGTACTCAAGGCGCGCGAATGAACACGGCAAAGAAGAACTGGTGGCAACGTTTTCCGCTCTACGGCGCGGCCGTGCTGGCGCTGGCGGCCTTGGGCGCCTGGCTGCTGTGGCCGCGTTCGGTGATCGTCGATACCGACGTCGTGCGGCGACAGACCCTGGAGATCAGCTTCACCGAGGAAGGGCGCACGCGCCTGATCGATCGCTACACCATCGCCGCGCCGCTCGACGGCGTGATCGATCGCGTGAATCTGGAACCCGGCGACGCGGTGCGCGAAGGTCAGGCCATCGCCACGCTGAGACCGCGACGCGCGGGCCTGCTCGATGCCGCGCTCGACAAGGAACTGCGCGCGCAATTGCGCTCGGCCGAAGCCGCGCTCGTCGCCGCGCGCGCCATGCACGACAGCGCCACCGCCGAACTGGCGCAGGCGCGCCGCACCGCCAAGCGCGTCGAAACGCTCGCCGCGCAATCTCAACTCTCCGCTCAGGCGCGCGATGAGGCCGCCAATGCCGTGACGCTCGCGCAATCGCACATGGAAGCCGCCGAAGCGAATGAGGACGAAGCCCGCGATCGCCGCGCTGCCGCCGCCGCGCGTCTGGAACAACAAGGCCGCGCCGATGCGGGCGGACTAATCCTGCCCATCCTTTCGCCGGTCACGGGCGTCGTCATTCAACGCCACATCGAAAGCGAGAAACCCGTCGGGGCAGGGGAAACCCTGATGGAAGTCGGCGATCCCGCGCGCCTGGAAGTGATGGTCGAAGTCCTCACTGCCGACGCCACGCGCCTACGCGCGGGCGGCGAAGTGGCCTTGAGCGTGGCCGAGGATCAAGCGCCCTTGCGCGGCGTGATTCGCGTCATCGAGCCGGGCGGCTTCACCAAGGTGTCCGCGCTCGGTGTTGAGGAACAACGCGTGCGCGTGATCGTCGACTTCGCCGAACCCCCGAGCGGACTGGGCGATGGTTATCGCGTCGACGCGCGCTTCGTCGTGTGGCGCGGCGAGAACGTGGTGACCGTGCCCGTGTCTGCGCTGTTTCGCGAAGGCGCGAATTGGGGCGTGTACGTGATCGAGCGCGGTCGCGCGCGCCTGCGTCAGGTCGAGATCGGCCAGATCGGTCAAGACCGGGCCGAAGTGCGCGCGGGCTTGAAAGCCGATGAGGCGGTGATCGCCTTCCCCGGCGAGAGCGTGCGCGACGGTACAAAGGTCACGCGAACGCGGTAGCCTCGGGGCATGGCTCACTCGCCCAAGGGCACGCCCATGCGCATTCAAGCCGGCACTTTGATCGCGCATCGTTTGATCGACGTCGCCGATGCCATTGATCTGGCGCGTGCCGAGTCCGCCTGGCAGCGTCGCCATGGCGATACGAGCCGACGCACGCGATTGACCACGGTCGCGCCCAACGAACTTGCGTTCGAAGCGCCGCCACTGCAAGTCGAGTTGGAGTCCATCACGTTCGAACTCGAAGGTCGCGAGGTTACCGCTCGCGTGAGCGCGCGCCTTTACGACTTCGGCGCCATCGCCCTGGCCGTGCACGTGGCCGTGAGCGATCTGGACTGGGACGCCTTCGTCCAGCGCTGCAACGCCCTTGATCGCACGCTGGGCCCGGCGGCCGCGTCGCCGCTGTGGGACAAAGCCCTGCGCACGGTGCGCGACACCATCGGCGATGCCCTGCATCGGCCCGCGCAAGCGCATCTGGAAGAAGACTATCTTTACGCGGTCGTGCGTCGCACCGAACCCGCGCTCGATGCCGCGCAGTTCCAGTCCAGCGTCGACTTGGCGAGTCTGCTGTCTGGCGAGACCCGCCCGCTGTCGTCAACCCAACGCGCCGAACTCACTGGCAAAGCGTTCTCATACTACGTCGATGATCTGGTGATGCTGACGTGGGATCGCGCCGTGGTGCTGAGCCCGCACGACGATCTGGACGTGGTCGACATCATCGAAGTCGCCAACGCGCAGTTGCTGGAGATGCGCTATTACGACGCGCTGATGGACAGCGAGCTGACCAAGATGAACGACCTCGTGTTCAATGCCCGCGGGGGTTTGTCCTTGATGGCCTCGCGTCGCTGCGCCGCCCTGGCGCGACGCGTCCACGGCCTGGTAGCCGAAGTGACCGCGCTGACCAGCAAGGTCGAGAACACGCTGCAAGTGACCGAGGACGTCTACCTGGCGCGCGTGCACAGCCACGCCCTGGAACTGTTCCGCGTGCAAAAGCTCAGCCAGTCGGTGCATCGCAAACTCGCCATAGCGAGCGACACCTACGCCGCCCTCTACGACGAAGCCAGCACTCGGCGCGCGGAACTGCTGGAACTGGCCATCGTGCTGTTGATCGTGTTCGAGATCGTGCTGGCCCTGGTTCGTCATTAGGGCAGGGCGGCGATCCACGCGCCGCGGTTGCCGCTAAACTGCGCCCACGGACCGACCGTCGAGGACGCAACCATGTTAGGCATTCGCTACGCCAAGGCGAGCCCCAGCACGTACCTGATCCAATACCGCAATGGCCAACCCGTGCGCGAAGGCGCGGGTTTGTCGTTCTTCTACTTCGCGCCGAATGCCTCGCTGGTGTCGATTCCGATGGAAAGCGTCGATGCGCCTTTCATCTTTCGCGAAGTGAGCGCGGACTTTCAGGAAGTGACGATCCAGGGCCAGATCACGTATCGCGTCGCCGATCCCAAAGTATTGGCCGCGCTGATGAACTTCACGCTCAAGCCCAATGGCGAGTACGTGTCGGAAGACCCGACCAAGCTGCCGCAACGCGTCGTCAACGCCGTGCAGGTGCAACTGCGCGCGGCCTTGCAGGGACAGAAACTGCAGGACTTGTTGCGCGTTTCCGAAGGCCTGGTGCAAAGCGTGCGCAATGGCTTGCGTCAGGCCGATGGCTTGGCGAGCCTCGGTCTGGAACTCGTGACGCTGGCCATCCTCGCCATCAAGCCCACGCCCGACACCGCGCGCGCGCTCGAGGCGACCGTGCGCGAACAGATCCTCAAGGAAGCCGACGACGCGCTCTATCGCCGACGCAACGCCGCCATCGAGCAAGAACGCGCGGTGAAGGAAAACGAACTCAATACCGACATCGCGGTCGAGGCCAAGAAGCGCCAGATTCGCGAAACCCAGCTCGAAGCCGAACGCGCCGTGCTGGAAAAGCGCCAGCAAATACAAGCGCAGGAACTGCAAGGCCAGATTCAGCAGGAAAAAGAAAACGAAACCCTGACCGAATTGCGCGCCGCCAACGCCAAGCGCGAAGCCGACGCGCGCGCCTATGCCATGAGCGCCCTGGTGCGCACCATCAGCGGCGTCGATCCGCGCGTGCTGCAAGCGCTGGCGCTGGGCAGCGCCGAACCCGGCGCGATCATCGCCTCGGCCTTCCAAGAGTTGGCGCAGAACGCGGGCAAGATCGGCGAGCTCAATATCTCGCCGGATCTGCTACAGCAGTTGACTCAGTCGGTGTCGTCCGCGCCGCGGAAGTAGGGCATGGACGCTTCGCAACGCCGCATCGTGCTGGTCACGCGCAAGACCCGGCTCGAGGACCTGGTCGCGCGCCTCAACACCATCGAACAGGCGCGCTTCTACGTCGAGCATATGGGCGCGGATTTCTCGGACTACGAGAACGAACTGCGCGTCTACCGCCAGGCCGTCAGCGCCACCGAAGCGGTGCTGGCCAAGCATGCGCGCGTGCAGCGGCTGGATCGATCCCTGGTGTCGAGCTTTCTGTTTCCGCCCGATTGCCTGGTCGTGGTGCTGGGGCAGGACGGGCTCGTGGCCAACACGCTCAAGTATCTCGACGGCCAACCCGTGATTGGCGTCAACCCCGATCCCGCGCGCTGGGATGGCGTGCTGCTGCCGTTCAAAGTCGACGATCTGCATTTCGTCGTTCCCGAAGCCCTGCAAGAACGACGCGCCGCGCGAAGCATCACCATGGCGCGCGTCGTGCTGAGCGATGGCCAGGAATTGCACGCGGTGAACGATCTGTTCATCGGGCCCAGAACGCACGTATCCGCGCGCTACAGCATCACGCTGGGCAAGAAGCAGGAAGTGCATTCCTCGAGCGGCATCATCGTTTCCACGGGGCTAGGTTCCACCGGGTGGTTTCGAAGCTTGCTGACTGGCGCCATTGGCGTGGCCGGTGGGGGCAAGTCGAAGCAACTCAAGGCGCTGCAGGAAAGCGGTTTCCCGTGGGAATCGCAGTGCCTGTACTTCACCGTGCGCGAACCGTTCCCCAGCCGAAGCACCCAGGCGAGTCTGGTCTTTGGTCGCATCGAGGGCAAGCAATCGCTGCAACTCGTGTCGCAGATGGCGGACTACGGCGTGATCTTCAGCGATGGCATCGAACGGGATTACCTGGAGTTCAATGCCGGCGTGCGCGCCGAGGTGGGGATTGCCAAGCGCAGTGGGGTTTTGGTGCAGTGAACTTCGTGGCGCTCGCGACGAAGTCGATCGAGCAGATCTAGAAAGCGTGCGCATCGCCATGCGCGAGTGAGTCTTCGCACGGCAAATGTCGCGGCATTCGCAACGATGCCGCTCGATCGGTGCTAACCGAGCTTGTCATTGCGATGCGCCGAGGGCGTGATGGATGCGGCGTCGACGCGGTCGATAGGCCGTCGACCGCGACCTTCCTTGCGCAACGTTTTCAACCGTTCTTGTGCCGCTTCGCTCAGCGGCCGCGCGGGCACGCCGCCCCAGGTCTCGCCGTCCCCGACGCGTGAACCCGGCAAGAGCACCGAGTGCGGCAGAATCGTCGCATCCGCGCCCACGATCACATCGCCCATCACCGTCACGCCCAGGCCAATCGTCGTGCGATCGCCGATCTCGACCGGCGCGATCGTCAAATGTCCGCCACCGCCATAGTGCGCGAACAAATGCACCGCACCACCAATCACCACATCATCGCCCAAGCGAATCAAGCACGGATCCGAAATCAACTCCGTATTGATGAACGCCCGCCGCCCGATGCGCATGCCCATCGCGCGCAGAAACCACGGCCCGAATGGCGTCAACGTGATGTACGGCAGAAACGTGTAGCGCACCAGATAGAACAAGCCGTTGTGCAAACACCAAGGCAAGGACGCCAACGCGAAGTAACTCCCGCGATACGCCACCACGCGCGTCGGCAGTACCAAGTTGTACAACGGCACCACGACCAGCAGCGCAAAGCCGCCTATGAAGAACGCGAGGCCATAGCCGAAACCCGCGACTGGCCAATACCAAATGCCAGTCACCGACGCGGTCCACGTCACCCAGAACGCGTGAAACCACAACGCCGCGGCGATGGCTAGACCGAAAGCGGAAGCGGCGAGGGCATAGAGGAGCAACACGGCCAAGAGGTGCACGGCCGGGCCGAAGCGGTGAATCAGGCGGTCGAGGAGGCTGTACGTTCGCGCGGGCTTTTCGCTGCTCGCAGCGGGGTTGGCATGCTCGGCATCGAGTGACGCATGCAGCGAGTGCAGACCAAAGGCATCGCGTGCCGCCTGGCTAGGGCGATAGTCTGATCTGCCGGTCTGGTCACGGGTTTGCCGAGGGTCGGCGGGATCCCCGGAAGTGCTCATGCAAGCTTCGGCGCAAGGTCGCCAGAGGTGCCGCAGCAGTATCGAAGGACGAACATGGCGCGACTCCCTGCTCGAGCGAGCGACTCAAGAGTGCCAGAGCCTGGGACGGTTGTCCCGTCGCGGCGAAGGGAAGTCGTCAACGATCGCCGCGCGATGCGGCGAACAAGGCGTCGATCTGCTCGGGCGTGTACTGACTAGGGCGCGCGATCCAGGGACTCGGCGAGCGCTTTGACGGCGTGATTCTGCCCGCGGCAAGGAGGCAAGAAACCGGGTCAAGCGTGCTGTCCAATGCAACGACGCGCCACCGCGCGATCCCTTGCTCGGTGATGATCGTCGGCTCATGAGATGACACCGCGGCGAGAACTTTCTTGGTTTTCTGGACAAACTCTTCCTTGCTGACGGTTTTCATGAGTGGCAAGGTCTTCTTTCGTCGGACCTCCGGTCAATGTGATTGCACCGACGATGTTCGTCAAGGCGACTTGCCACGGGTGAATTTCAACAGGACGCTCAAACGAGTGAGCACTGGTACTGGCAAGCCACACGCGAGAAAGACGATTCGACCGCGAGGTACGGCGCGAGGCACTTTTCGACGTTGAAGTTGTGCTCGAAAAGGACAGTGCCAGAGAGAGTCCTGTCGGTTCGATGCGAGCCTGGGCTGGGAGAGGTGGCTGGATTTGCGGTAGCCGGGGAACGCCAGTGAACTTGGGCTGGGGCTAGGGCCTTGAGCCACATGGTATTTCGGAGTTTACATAATATACATTAGACGCATTCAACAGCGGCACCGGCGTCGACTGATCACCCCTGCATCATGACTGCTATGCGCTTCCGTGAGCAGCCGCTCGATATTCCTGACGACATCGTCATCCTTGGCATCAATTGAACCTTTGCACCCACTATTTGGCGCAAGCCTCGGAATTCCTGATTGAATCTGTTCGCGACAACTCACAGTGGCCCCCGGGCGAGTCGACACGATGGGACTCAAAGTCATCACGAAAGAACTCGAAAACCGCGACTCAGAATCAACAACAGGACCGGATACCTGTTGAGAACCCGGAATCTCTGACCGCCTGTGACGTGGCCCATGAGGCCAGGCTCACCGACGCGCATCAGGACACGTACTTTCCCATTCGATAGCGAAGGCTGCGGTTGGTCCGGATGATCTCCTCGATTCTCTCCATCTCTATCCCCAGTAGTTTCAGCACATGAAGCTGGAAAAGTGCTTGCAGCTTCAGGCCAAGGCGAAACAGCTCTGTTCCTCCCACTGCTCGCCCTTCAAGCTCGGGATTGTAGTGCGTCAAATAGTTTCGGGTGGCAGCGACATTCTCAATGAAGCGGTCTCGCGATTTGGAGCTTCCAAAGTGTGATCTGAAGGGATAAAGCATGTACTTTAGGCGCTCACGCAGGGTTGGTTTGCGTGCATAGTCGAGAATTTTCGACAGCCATTTCACATGTTCGTCCGGACACGCCGAGATTACCTCTTGAACTCGAGCTGTATCCTCAGTATTGACAACCTTCTCGTCTTTGCTGGTCCTGCTGTGAAACGTCTCAAGCGCCTGCGCCATAGACAAGAAGGAGCTCTCTACATATGTCGACCGACCAGATTGAAGTGCAAAATAGAGATTGAAAGCCGGAGATAGCGTGTCGTAGAGACTAAGCCACGTTGATAGCACAGACTCCAGCCTGTCGGACACATCTCTGTATGTGATGAACATCTCTTGGTGCTCGACTACCAATGTCCTGGCCGGTGCAGCGCTCTCAAAGATGACCTGTAGTCGCTCTGGCTCCACTCTGCCGTCTTCACGTTCGACAACTACCGAGGGTGAATATGCATAGAGCTGATCGATATTAAGGAAGTCTCCAACGCAGAACGAGATGAAATTGACAATCCGCGCGAGTCTTTCAAGCAGGGCATCGAAGGGTTCAGCTGTTGTGGTAGAGAGAACTAGGCGCGCAGACTGTGAAACCGACGCGCTCGTCAATTGGCGACCGCTCGGTAGACTACATGCGAAGATGAAGGCGACATTCGTATCGCAAAGTCGTGCCTCAATCTTTCTCGGAATCTGATATTCGACGATTACACCTTTGATATTTGCGTCTGTGTCGAACTGGGGGCGCGACTCGATCCCGTAAACCTGGAGCCATTCATCTATGCCGGCTACCGCCGCTTCGAGTTTCACTACTTGCAGCTCACCATCGGGAGGGAGTTCGCCACCAATAAAAGCGCGACCAACATGAAGCTTTGAAATCGACAGTCTTCCAACATTTATGTTTTGATTGACAAAGAAGCAATCATAGAGCGTTACATAACCTTTCCCTATTATTCCATGGATGTGTGCAAACTCACTTCTGTTGTCGAAATCGATCAGCAATTCGTCGCCGAAACTTCCAAGAATTTCGAGATAGCATTTGCCTAACTCCGAAATGCACAATCGTCCGCTACATCTTTTTGAGCGACATGGAAGCCAGAAATATCCATCATGTGAGGCTGAGGATTCGAGTTTCATAGCAGCGTTATCCCAGTCGTTCTTTGAAGGTCAAGCCTATTTGCCGTCAGTTGTCGAAGATATGCCAACAGCAGGTTGGCCACAACTTGGCGATGAGGTTGGGCCGCTAACGGCGACGTACCCAGTTGTGCAGTTGTGCAGCTGCAGACCTTCCAGCCGATAGAGGCGCAGGATCCGTTTGCGATTGACCTGCCACCCCTCGCGCCGCAGCAGGATCCGGATGCGGGCATGGCCGAACCATGGCCTCACCTGCGCAAGCTCGCGAATACGCGACCGTAGCGCCGACTGGTCTCGGGCAATGCTCCGGTACTACCAGGAACCGCGGCGAATCTGCGCCAGCCGACACGAACGCTGGACGCCGGTCCCGAACCGTTCCCGTCTCCAGAGAGCCAGTTCGCGACGTCGTGTCGGCCTCAGACCTTTTTTCGGACCAACTCCGACAGGATGTGCTTGTCCAACGTCAGGTCCGCCACTACGCGCTTCAGCCTCGCGTTCTCTTCCTGCAGCTGACGTAGCTGCCGTAGCTCCGCCACGCCCAGGTCAGCGTACTTCTTGCGCCGCACGTAGTACGTGGCCTCGGAGATCCCCATCTGCCGGCGGACGACCGACACCGGCGTCCCGCCGTCGGCTTGCCGCAGCGCGTACGCAATTTGCCCTTCGGTGAACCTCGACTTCTTCATCGCCTCTCCTCGCCCCTTGGGGCTCCGCGAAGCGGCGCTGCCTCTGGTTATGCGCTGTGTCGAAACTCTGCGACGACGTAAGTGTCAAACTGGCGAACAGCCGAGGGCGGTTGATTTTCCTGGCTCAAGCAATGTGATACTGATTGGTCTGACCGGGCGAAGGGGATACGGATATGCCGCTCACGTTTGAAGCCAGCGTCAAGGGAGGCGTGACCGAAGCTCTGACCGCCGCCCTACTCCGTTCCGTAGGATACCGAGTCATCCCGCTCGGGATCGAGCATTCCGTCCAAGAACTGCGCGCTATCGCCGACCAGGATCTCGACGCGTACCTGAGCGTAAATGAAGCACTCCGCAAGCTCCCAGATTTTTTGGTGCTGGACCTCCAGGCTCAGCCGCCGTGGGTGCCGATGTTCGTCGAGGTCAAGTTTCGGGCGTCGCACAACGCCCTTCAGATTGACGGTGATCTTCAGCAAGCCGTCGCACTCCAAGCTGACACGTGGGGGAGCGTCTGTCTGATCGTCTTTCTGGGCGATCCGTTCCACGTGGACGGCGGTAACTTCATCGACACGCCAACGAACTCGTGCCGAGTGTTCCAGGTCATCAAGACTGGCGACGGCGCGGCGATGCTGCTCTCGTTGCGACCGGGCCATGAGGGCGAGCGCATCGCCGTTGCAGACATCCACTGGATGCACGGCGTTCCTCTCCAGGTCTTGTTCACACGGTTGGCGGGAGCAGAGACAACCCAAGCCGAAACCATTCGGCGGGCCGTCACGATAGCTCGCGCTGTGGAGCAAGCGTTCGATTGATGCTATCCCAGGATGCGGCAGATCTTTTGCATCCAAACCAATATACAGCGACGTCCGCTGATATCTCACAAAACGTAGAGAAACGCGTTATAACCACACCTAAACAAGTCTGCGACTATTGGCTTTCTTACTAACGACCATTGAGCTACCCGCACAAATGTTCGACGTAACATCCGACGATATTGCGCTTCTAGACGAGAAGAGCCTCCGTGAGCTGGTGGGGCGCCTTTGCGAGGCCGAGGTTCTTCGTCATCGGTTTTCCCCCGTCGCGGTTACGTGGGGCGGCAACATGAATGCGTCTGACGGAGGGCTTGATGTCCGAGTTGCCCTTCCCGCGGGAACCGCTATTGCTGGGTTCGTTCCTCGCGCGGCGACGGGATTTCAGGTTAAGGCACAGGATATGCCACCAAATGAGATTGTTCACGAAATGGCGCCGAATGACATCTTGCGAGAGACCATCAAGGACCTCGCAGCCGTCGGTGGAGCCTATGTCATTGTGAGCTCAAAGGGCTCCACAGCAGATTCTGCTCTGAAAAGGCGAATCAAGGCAGTGCGCGAAGCACTGGGGGACTCACCAGATGGGGCGCAGCTTCACATTGACTTCTACGATCGCAATCGCATCGCTACATGGGTACGTCAACATGCCGGCCTCATCCTTTGGACTAGAACGCAAGTAGGGAGAAGTTTGATCGGATGGCAGCCCTATGGCTCGTGGGTCGGCGCCGCAGAAATGGCACAAGGCGAATACTTGGTCGACGAAACGTTGCGGCTTCACCTCGGCTTCCGCCGAGACAGTCCTGCGCTGCCGGTGGCAGCCGCCATCGATGAGATTCGCGACGAACTGGCAAGGCCCGGGAGCGTTGTTCGACTTGTAGGATTGTCGGGCGTAGGAAAGACGCGACTTGCCCAAGCCCTGTTCGACCCCAAAGTTGGTGCGCGGCCACTGATGGCATCGCAGGCGGTATACGCAAATGTGTCCGACAACCCAAATCCGCAACCAACGGGCTTGGCCTCGGACGTCCTCGCAAACAAGAAGCGAGCCATCCTGATAGTAGACAACTGTCCGCCTGACCTACATCGACGACTTGCGGAGCTTTGTAGTGGAGATGCCAGTTCGATCAGCGTTCTGACAGTTGAATATGACGTACGAGACGATCAGCCAGAGCGGACTCTAGTTGTAAGACTCGACACCTCGTCGGAAGCGTTAATTGAAAAGTTGATTGGTCAGCGATACCCGCATATTTCCCAAGTCGATGTTCGAACCATCGCCAGAGCATCCGGGGGAAATGCGCGAATTGCGATCGCAATTGCCGACACAGTTCGCCGTTCAGACACCGTTGCCGGCTTGTCAAATGAAGAGCTATTTCAGCGACTCTTCCGCCAGAGGCATGATTCGAGCAGTTCATTACTTCTGGCTGCTCAGGCATGCTCTCTTGTGTACTCATTTCAAGGCGAGGATCTGACAAGTGCAGAAGCCGATCTTCCACATTTGGCCGCGCTAGCCGGGCAATCCATTGGCGAGACTTATCGCCATGTTGGTGAGCTCTTGAGGCGAGGTCTTGCGCAGAAGCGTGGCCCGTGGCGCGCCGTATTGCCGCACGCGATTGCCAACACTCTTGCTGCGCGGGCTCTGGAAGAGATTCCGATGGGAGTCATAAACGAGCAGATTGTTCAAAAAGGGACGCCCCATTTGGTAAAGTCGTTTTCGCGCCGTCTTTCCTACCTACATGAGCATCCTAAGGCCGTCGAAATCGCTCGGGATTGGCTCTCACCAAATGGATTGCTAGGCCACGGTAACCTGCTCGATGAATTTTACCAGGCTATATTTGAGAACATTGCGCCAGTTGCCCCCGAGGCCACACTTTCTGCATTGGAACGCCTAATTTCGAACTCGCGGTTTGGCGATGGCGTGCCTCTCGAACGTCACATTTACGTTCTGCGCTCGCTGGCCTACGATGCAGCATACTTTGAGCGATGCGCGAGATTGTTGAAGGCAATAGCGACACAGATCGAGGATGGGGAGATCGCCAAAATTGCTTCAGAAGTGCATTCATCACTATTCACAATACTGCTCTCAGGAACCCACGCCCCTATCGAACAGCGGCTTGGAGTTATCGAGACGCTTCTTAAAGATGTAAACGAGAGAACCCGTTCACTTGGACTTGCAGCGCTCGAATCAGCCCTCGAGGCGACACACTTCACATCCGCGAACAATTTTCAATTTGGAGCCCGTTCTCGTGACTTTGGTTACAGTCCCAAGTGCGACGCGGACATGTCTCGTTGGTATAGTGCCGCCCTCGCACTAGTTGAGCGCCTGGTGGTGGATGGTGGCGTTCCAGTCGAGGAGCTTCGCAAAGTTGTGGCGCACAAGTTTCGAGGTCTATGGAGTTCATCCAGGGCATATGGACCTATGGCTGCACTATGCAGACGTCTTGCGAGGAACTGCTTTTGGCGCGACGGCTGGTTGGCGTGCCGTGAGACGATGAAGTACGACGGAAGTCGTTTGACACCACTTGCGATGTCGCATCTTTCTTCACTTGTGCATGACCTGGCGCCTTCAAACCTTCGCGACCGCGTCGCGGCAATAGTCCTTTCGACTCGGGCATTGGAATTTGACCTTGAGAACCTCGACCCGGAGGATGATGCAGGCGAGGCCGCCGACAGACTCGACGCGCATGCGGTAGAGCTTGGGAAAGAGGTTGCTTTAAGCAATGACCTTCTAGAGAGCCTTGTTCCTGAATTGCTTCGAGGTGGATCTAGAACCTGGCAATTTGGGCGAGGTCTCGCCTCCGCTTCCCCAGACCCGTACGAGACATGGGCGTTGCTAGCCAGGGGAATGGAGCAGCAGCCCCATGGGATCGGTGACCTTCGCGTGGTCAAGGGGTTTGTGGCAGGGCTTTGGGAGCGAGACTCTGATTTAGCTCAGAGCATTCTTGACTCCGCGCTCACAAACGAATTTCTTGTATCGGTGTTCCCGATCTTGCAAATTGCTGTTGATATCGACGCGCGAGGTGCAGAACGTCTGAAGTTTGCGTTGAATGACAATCGCGTGCCAACTTGGGCGTTTTCCAATCTTGCGTTCGGAGGCGTTAGCGCCAATATAGAGAGTACAGTCCTGTCTGACTTGCTTGCTGCCATTGCACGCCGCTCAGACGGCGTTCGTGTCGCGATCGAGATTCTGTATATGCGGTTTCTCGCCGACAATTCCGCGAAGCAACCTCATGCCCAAGAACTACTGCGCGTTGGGAAGGAGCTCATGCGTTTGGCGACCTTCCGAAGGAATGACCATCGCGGCGATCACGAACTGTCCGGCATTGCAAAGCTGACCCTTGTCGGTCCTGACTCCGGGCCAATCGCAGCGGAGATCGCGCTACGAATACGGCAGGCTGCGACCAAGTACGAGACTTCTATTTTCGATTATGACGACTTGCTTCGAGCATTGCTTCAGGTCCAACCCGAGGCGGTTTTGGATGCACTGTTTGCTGCCGGTGCGAGGAATCATGCGCGCACCATCCAGATGTTCGATATTGCTCTGAATCGAGCAAATCCGATAGATTCGATTGGAATTGAGACACTTGTCGCTTGGTGCGACAAGGAGCCCGAGAAGCGGTATGCCCAGATGGCGTCGATTATTTCGATCGCTCGTCGTCCCGACGCAGTCGGGCCAATTGTCTGGTCAGACCAAGCTAAGGTCCTTCTCCAGCGGGCACCCGACGCTCGAAAAGTCTTTACTACTCTAATCCGGCGACTTAGACCGGTGAGTTGGAGCGGTTCCTATGCTGTGGCTTTGGAGGCGAATGCGAAGCTGCTGGATCAGCTTGGCACACTGCAGACCGTGCTGCTGGATCTCGTCATCAGTGCTAAGGCTGAACTTGCACAGGAGGTCGCAAGCGCTAGGGAGTATGAGACACGATTGGACCGAGATCGAGATGAGCAATTTGAATAGGCTTGCCAACGGGAATCCATTGTTGCGTTATCCGTCTCTTCGAACATTTTGCTCAATTGGTGGCTCGAGAGCGGCATTTAGGTCGGAGTACGGCGATGGCGCTTCGCCTCCTGTAGAAGTGGCCGGATCGGGCTGCAATTGCGCGAGGCTTCCTAGCTTCGCGCGAAGGATCACGGCCTCAGAAGACGAAATTCAGTTCAAATCCCGCCTCATAGATTCGCTCCCCATCCACCCACAAACTCGCGTCGCCGACGACATGGTTCCCGCTCGTGTCAGTCACGCGCACCGTAACCACGACTTCCCCATGCTGCGGCAACACCTGCCCACGGTACTTCCAGGTGTGCTCATGCCCGAGGACTGGACCCACCCTCCCCGCTTCCACGCCGTGGGTGATGCGTAGCCATTGCTCCAGCGTTTGCAGCATCGCTTGCACGCCCAAAGATCCCGGTTGCACAGGATCTTGGAAGAAGTGGGCTTTGAAGAACCACTCGCCGGCGTCGACGCGTTTGCGGGCGCGGATAGCGTCGGGCCAGTGGCCGTCGATGCGGTCGATCATGCGTAGCATCGAGGGGTTGTTGAGTTCGAGCGTGATGTTGGATTCGCGGTGGTAGATGTCTTCGTGCGCTGCGTTTCGCGGCAATCCGGCTTGCGCGGCGAGTGCGGCGCGGGGGAAGAAGCCGAAGACGGTTTTGAGGGTGTAGACGGGGCGTGTGTCGACGCTGCAGTTGACGTCGAAGGCGACGATGATCATGCCGCCGGACGCGGAGACGGAGGTGAGTGTGGCTTCGGTGCGAAGGGTTTCGCCGCCTCTGAATTCGCTGTGTTGGGTGCCGCGGCCGTCGAGGTTGCGGAAGCGCAATTCTTCTTCGCTCGAGAGTGCGCAGCCGACCCAGCTGGATAGCCATCCGCAGGGTTGCAGCGCGGCTTCTTGTAGCACCGCGAACGGCACGACGCCGGCGGTGTCGAGATACCAGGCGTCGGGTGCTGCGTCGTATTCGGCGATGACGCGCGCGCCGGCGCGCATTTCACCGGGTGTGCCTTCGACGTTCGCGATTCGGCTCATGCACAAGTACGGCGGCGCGGGTAGGCGCGGTGCGCGTAGTGCGCCGTCGAAGCGTTGGTACATAGGGCCGAAGGCGCGAGAGGGGCGGCCTAGTGCGGAGGCGAGCAAGCCTTCGCTATTGGCGGCTGGGAAATCGGGCACCAAGTGCAGCGCCAGTCGCCTTGCGTGGAAGGCTTTCAAGCCATCAACGGTGCACAAGAGGTCGGCCCAGATGGTGGGCATGGGGCCGGCGGTGATTTCTTCGACGAAGACTTCGGTGACCAGCAGTTTGGACGTGGGGATGACCTGGCCACGGCACTGCAGTTTGTACGCGAGTTCGGGCACGGGTTCGAAGCGCGCGCCGTCGTGTTCGAGCGTGTAGCCGCACGCGGCCAGGTGGAACGCCAGCGCTTGCAGACAGCCTTCCAGCATCAGGGTGCCGGGCATGCACGGGTCGTTCTTGAAATGACCGTCGAAGAACCAGCGCGTGGGGTCGATGTCGAGTTCCGCGCGCAGGTAACCGCGCCCCCACGGGCCGCCGCGCGGTTCGCACGCGGTGATGCGGTCGAGCAGGAGCATGTCGCCGGATTGAATGCGCGGGCTGCGCGTGTGCGTGCGCGCGAGTTCAAAACCCTTGCCGAAGCAACCGTGCGTGTCGCCATTGGCGAAGGCCAGCAGCGCGGCGCGATCGAAGCTCGTGCGCGCGCTGATGGCGCGCGGCGGATCGAGGCGAGGTTCGGCCACGATCGCCTGCCCTTCGGGCGTCCACAAGCAACCGGCGGAACCGGCGAGTTCGGAGTCGGTGAAGAATCCGGCCTGGCCATTTCTGACGGTCAGTTGTTTGCGATCGCCGTTGACGCAGTCGTAGTGGAAGAACATCAGACGCACGTCGCCTTGCGCGGCGTGGCCGTCGAGATGGATGTCGAAGGTGATGGTCTCGCCGACGCGCGGCAGTTCGCCGTGATACGTGAGCTCGCAGCCGAGCAAGCGATACACGCGCTCGCCGCGGTTGTGGGCGTCGACGCCAACGTAGGAGATCAACATCAAATCGGCCTGGCCGGCCTCGACCATGACGCCGCCCGGCATGCGCCCTTCGTGCAGATACCAGGACATGGCGCCGATGTCGGTCTGCGTGGTGATCGAGCCCTTGCCCATGCTCATGGGTTCGGCGTGCAGCGCGGTCACGCGGTCGGCGAGCAGCAGCGGCGGACGCGGCATGCGCACTTGGCGGTGGAACTCATCCTGCGCGGCGAAGGCGGGACCGAAGATCGCGGAGATGTTGCCGTCGGCGTGGACCATCAGGTCCTCGCGCGTGAAGCGAACGGTGCGTTGTGGTGCTGGCGTTGCCGTGGCAAGTTCGTGTCCCTGCCCTCGCCCATCGCTCTGCGGTATCGAGGTGATCGCGCGCGGGCTCACGCCATGACGGCCCGCGTGCATCAGCGCTTCGGTCGCTTTGGATTGCAACGCCAGAAACTGTGCATGCGCGGTGGCTTGCGCCTGCGTGAAGGATTGCTGCGCTTGGGTTAGTCGCGTCAGTTCCGCGCGAAGGCTTTCGATCACGGGATGCGCGGCGTGACCCGATCGCGCGGTAGCGATCGTTCGCACTGCATGCGGCTGCGATGCGCGTGTGGGCTCGGCGATGGCGGGCCCGACGATTGTCGTAACGCTTGGCGCGGCGATTGGCGCGATGCTTGGCGCAACACTCAACTCGACGCTTGACGCGACACTCGCCGCTTCGAGGATGGCGGGCAAGCGCGGTGCTGGTGCCATGATCTGCACGGTCACCTCGCGCGGTGGCAAGCGAACTTCTGGCGGATGCGCATCGAAGCGACGCGGGCGTTTGGGCTCTACGCGCGGTACGGGCGCGAGCGCGGTTTCTAAGGCCGCGTGATTGACGGGCACGCCGGCGGCCAACAAGGCCGCGGTGGCGCCGAGCACGGCATCAATGCCGTGGCCCGCGCGATCAAGGCTGACCACCAATGCCTCACGCGCGCCGAGCACATGACGAATCGCGCGGCCGAACGTACCGCCCGGCCCGTGTTCGACGAAGACGCGCACGCCGTCGTTCCAGGCATTCTCGATCAAGGCGCGAATGTCGATGGTATCGACCGCCTGCGCGAGGATGGCTTGCGCGCAAGCCTCGGTGCTCGTCGCATAAGGACGTCCGGTGGCCGTGCTGTAGACGCGCCCGCGCCGTGGCGCGGACGTCACGCGGCGATGCACGTCGAGCCAGGCGCGTTCGACGCCGCGCAATTCGGGCACATGCACTACGAGCGAATAGTCCAGCCGCAGGCAACGCGCCGCGCCAAGTCGACCCACCGCGATCGCGCATTGCTCGGCGGCGCCCGCGAACATGCAGCTCGCGTCATCGTTGATGATGGCGATGCGCAAGCGGTCGAGGCCCTCGAGCGCGCGACGCACGTCGTCGAGCGGCGCGGCGGCGGTCCAGCAGTGCCAGGCGCCGGTTTCGCCCCACGTGCGCTTCAGCAGATCGAAGCTGCCGGCGAGTTCGCGATCGAGCAGGCCCGAGGCCTCCATGTCGCTCATCAAGGCATCGGGGTCGTTCCACACGCCGGATGCGATCAGTGCATTGGTCTCGCCCGACGAATAGCCCAGCCACGCATCGGCGCTTAGGCCGAGCACGCCTTCACTCAAGGCGAGGTGCAGTTGCGACAGCGCGGAGGATCCGCAGAGTTGATCGAAGACGCTCGGCGCGGCATCGCTCGCGGCGAAGGACCAGTCGAGCGCGCCGGCCAAGCGTGGGCTGCGCGCACGAAGCGATTCTTGCAAGTGCGGCAAGTGCAGCAGCAAGTCGCGACCCATGCCTCGGTACGACGCGCCAGCTCCAGCAAAGGCGAATGCGATTTCGCCGCCGATGGGTCGCTCGCGAAAGTACACGCCGCGGCCCGCGGGCGTGCCCGTCTCCAGGTGCGCGATGGCGCGAGCACGCACGGCTTCGAGCGTGGCGTCGGTTGCCACGAGCACGCAACGTGCCGGGCCTTCTAGACCTCGACGATCGTGCTTCAGAGCGTCGATCACTGCGGCCTTGTCGGCCCCGGCGAAGCAATGCAATTGCGCGACGCCTTGTTCTGCGCGACGCGGATGCGCTTGGGCTTCAACCAGATCAACTGCGCGACGCGGTTCGGCACTCAACCAGGGGCGACCGTCCACGTGACGTCGATGATGCAAGCTCAGCGCGGCGGCGGCGGTTTCGATCAAGCCGAAGGCGGCTTGTGCGTAGCCGAATCGTTCTTGCAGTTGCTCACTAAGTTGCGACTGTGATGATTCAGTCGAACTCGCGGTTTCGCCGAGAAAGGACACATCAACCAACGCATACACCCGATCGCCATCACGCCGCGCATCGTCGAGTGACTTCACCACCAGCGCCACGGCCGCATCACCGGCCGATTCCCGGCTCGCCGCGCGATTGACGGCTTCGCAACCGAAATCCACCGCACCCACAATGGCTGCATCGAGCTCACCGCGCGCGATCGCGCGTGCCGCGACACGCAGCGCGTGCCTTCCCGATGCCGCGCCCGCCTGCAACGTCAAGGAAGGCCCGCCCAGATCGAACTGCGAATTCAATCGATTGGCCGGGATGTTGGGCATGGTGCCCAGCACGCCCGCGGCTTCGAGCGCGGGCACCAGCGTGGCTCGCGCGCGCGCGGCCCAGTCGTCGTCGCGACCGTTGGTGAGGCGCCAGCGCGCGCCGTGACGCGCGACCTCCGGGTCGGGCTCGATTCCGATCAGTGCCGCGCTGCGCTCGCGCGGCAACGGAACCGTTTCCGCGAGCGCTTCGCGCGCGGCGGCGAGCAAGGCGAGCTGTTGTGGCAAGGCCTGTTCAAGATCGCGCGGCGGAAAGCGCAGACCGTCCATGTCGAGTTCGAACGAGGTCATGCGGCCATCGCGCGGCGCGTCCTCGTCAAACAAGGCGCGCGTGAAGGCGGCGCGGTCGGGGATATCGGCGATCTTGATGCCGATGGCGACGATCGCGACTTGGCGCGTAACGACGTCGACGCGATTAGTGGCGATGCTGGCATCGTCCTCGGACACGATCAGATGCGCGTTGTTACCACCGAACCCAAACGCGGAGATGCCCGCGATGCGCGGCCCTTCGGCGGGCCATGCCTCGGCCTCGCGCAGCAAACGAAACGGCGATTGCGCCAACGTCGGATTGGGTTCGTCGCAATGCAAAGTCGGTGGACGCACGCCAGCCCGCATCGCTTCGAGCACTTTGATCAGACCCGCCGCGCCCGCCACGGTGATGAGATGGCCGAGGTTGGATTTGAGCGAGCCGATGGGCAAGTCACGCGCTCGCGCGAACACACGCGCACTACTGTTGACTTCGGTGGCATCGCCGACGGGCGTGCCGGTGGCGTGGCATTCGAGCAGGGAAACACTTTCGGGCGCGATCCCCGCCATCGCATACGCCGCGCCGATCGCGCGTTGCTGGCCTTCTTCGCTCGGCGCAAGAAAACCTTTGCCGCGACCGTCGTTTGAAAGTCCCACGCCACGAATCACGCCGTGAATGATGTCGCCATCGCGACGCGCTTGATCGAGGCGTTTGAGCGCGAGAAAGGCCGCGCCTTCCGCTGGCACCAAACCATCAGCGTCACGATGAAAAGGACGCGAGCGCCCGGACTTGCTCAACGCGCCCAACGCGCAGAAACCAATGTGCAGGAACAAATCATCGGCGCGTTGCACGGCGCCCGCGAGCATCACGTCGGCACGGCCATCATGCAGCGCATCGCAGGCGAGTTTGATCGCGTACAGCGACGAAGCGCAGGCGGCATCGAGACAGAAGCTGCCCGCCTGCAACGCCAATGCGCGCTCCAGCATCGCCGCCGTACCGCCACTCATGAAGCGATTGCGAGGATCGGCGTTGCCCTCGCCTGTCCACACCTGCTCGCAAAACGCGGCCATGCCAGCGGTAGGGAAGCCGAGATTGCCGAAGATCGCGCCGACGCGCCCGGTCGTCTTCGTTTCGCACAGTGCCTCGCGCGCGCAATGCAGGGTCCAGTGCACCAGCGGATCGAGGCCTTCGAGTTCGGCGGCATCGACCGCGAAACCGCGCGGGTTCCAAATGGCTTCGAAGCCCTCGACATAACCCCCGCGATCCGACCAAGCGCGATCCGGTCGCGGCGAATCGGGCGCGCACAAAGCGTGCTCGGGCGCGAGTCGCCAGCGTTCGGCGGGCACGCGCGTGATCAGGTCACGCCCTTCGACCACCGCTTGCCACAAGGCGGCCGGACTCAGCGCGCCGGGCAACACGCAGGCGCGCCCGACGATGGCGATGGGTTCGAACACGCTCAGGCCCCGTTGGGCAGGGCGTGGTTTTGCACGCCGATCATTTCGGCGTAGCGTTTGCCGCTCTTGTCGGTGAGCACGATGTCGGTCGTGGTGTCGCTGCTGCCGACCTTGCGCAGATACGCCGTGGCGGTGATCGGGCCGCTGATGGGTTCAGCGCCGAAGTGGCGCAGCTCCGCGATCGCGGTGGGCAGCGTCTGCCCGCCGAGCAGGCGTCGACCGTGCAACGCGGCGACTTGCAAGCCACCGTCGAGGGCGGCGACATCGAGTGCCCAACCTTGATCGTCCCAGCCCGCGGCATCGACGCCGCGCACGGTGGCGCCGATGCCCGCGTCGGAGATGCCATGCACTTCGTCGATCAACTCGAATTGCTTGCGATGGAACAACAGCTCGGGATAGATGCGTTCGCCGCTCCATTGATCGAGCGCGAGGCCAGGCGATTCGCGCTTGGCCTTGGGCGACTCGGGCAACAGTTCGGCGCGCGCGCTGTAGTTGAGCACGCCGCGCGCGTCGCGCACGGTCATCATCAGTTGCGCGCCGCGATCGCTGGGCAGCGGCGTGGCTTCGATGCGGCAACGATCGCCGCCATTGTCGAAGCCGCCGAGGCGAATGCCCTTGAGCACTTTGATGTCGTGCAGGCTCGCCAGCACCAGGCCCGGACGGAACGCGCGCGCCGCGCGCGCCATCCATTCGGCCACCAGGACGACGGGTACCACGGGCGTGCCTTTCACGGCGTGGCCTTCGAGATAGGAATGGCTGGCGCGCGAGACCACGATCTCGACGCGCTGCACGCGCGCTTGCGTGCCGTCCATCAACAAGGCTTCACCGCGCGGTTCGCCGCCGAGCACGAGTTCGATGTCACCGACGCGCGCGTTACGCATTTCGTCGGCGAACATGCGGGCGCCGATGTCGAGCGGGATCATGGGCACGCCAAGCTCGGCGAAGCGCGTCTTGAGCGCGGGCGACACCATGCCGCCCTCCCACGGGCCCCAGCCCAGCGACTTCGCGCGCAGACCAGGCCGCACGCGTGTTTGCGCGGCGGCGACCTTGGCGATGACTTCGTTGGCCATGGCGTAGTCGCTTTGGCCGGTGTTGCCGCAGCGCGCCGACACCGACGAGAACACGCAGAGCAACTTCAAGGGATCGCTCGCGGTCGCGGCCAGCAAGGCATGCAGTCCGCCGACCTTGGTGCCGAACACGAGATCGAATTGCGCGAGAGTCTTGTCGGCGATGCGGCGATCGGCGAGCACGCCCGCGGCATGTACCACGCCCGCGATGGGGCCCCAGTCCTTGCGCACGTGATCGAGTGTGGATGCGAGCGCGCCGGCATCGTCGACCGCGACGGATTCGTAACGCGCCTGCGCGCCGTGCGATTGGATCGCGGTCAGCGTTGCGCGGATCTCGCGCGCGCCGAGGATGCGATCGACTTCCTTCGACAGCTCGTTCGGCGTGAGTGCTATGCCACGCGCGAGCACCACACGCTTCAACTGCGTCTCGTCCGTGATGCCGACGCAGTCGGCGGGCTCACCGCGCAGTGGCGTGCGGCCGAGCAGCACGAACTTGGCTTTGCATTGCTTGGCCCACTCGATCAGGCACGCCGCGGTGACGCCGCGCGCGCCGCCCGAGACGACTACGACATCGCCGCCATCGATCGCCGCGACCGAGGGCCGCACTTCGCGTGCGACGCTCGTCAAGGTGAAGCGGCCGTCGCTTGCGGGTAAGGCGACTTCGATCTCGCCGCCGCCGTTAAGCAGTTCGCTGGCGATCGCTTCGGCAAGTGCCGCGTCATCGCGCGTGCCGCGTTCGACATCGATCGACTTCAAGATTGCGCGCGGCCATTCGAGCGCGGCGGTCTTGACCAGGGCCGGCATGCCCGCGAGCCAGGCGCGACGCGCGTCGGCATCTCGCAGGCCGAAGTGGCCGCCGGTGTCTTGCACCGTGATGAACAAAGGCTCGTCGACTTGGGCCAGGCGTTGCGCCACGACGAAGGCTTCGCGATTGATGGCCATGGCTTGCGCGTCGTCATTGACCTTGCGCAGACCGCCCAGATAGATGCAGCGTTTCGCGCCTTCGGGCAAGGTGTCGACGGGCTTGGCGTCGACACCGGCAGCACGTAGCGTCTTCGCGAGCGCGGCGTTCATGCCCTCGCCACCGCAGACGAAAACCGGTTCGGCGTCGAACAGCCCGGGCGTGGCGAAACCCGCCGCGGGCGCGGGCATGAGTTCCAGCACGAAGCGGCCGAGTTCGGCGCGACGCGTCGGTTTGGTCGGTGGTGCTTCGACACTCGGCGCTACCGCTGGTGCCGGCGAGGCACCGAGATAAGCCACGATGTCGGCAAGCGTATGCAGCGTCGACGGACGCGCACGATCGTTCGCGAGGCCAGGAACACGCTCGGCCATCGCGGCGAGAATCTCCACGCGCTTGATCGAATCGATGCCGAGATCGGCTTCGATATCCATCGCGAGATCGAGCATCTCGACCGGATAGCCGGTCTTGTCGGCGACGACTTGCAGCAGGATCGCGGCGATGTCGCCGCTGGCAGCGGTCGGTGTGGCGACAGGCGCGGCACTTGGCGCGCTCGTTGGCGCGACTGGCTGCGTGGCGACTGGCGAAGTCGTGGGCGCGGCGATGATGGCACCGCCTTGCAGATACTCGGCGATCTGCCGCAGCGTATGCATGCCGCCCATCTTTGCCCGATCGACCGACGCGACGACCGCGCCTTGCGCGTGCACGGCGGCCAGAATCTCGACGCGCTTGATCGAGTCGACGCCGAGATCGGCTTCGAGATCCATGTCGAGGTTGATCATCTCGGCGGGATAGCCGGTTTTGTCGGCGACGACGGCGAGTAGCAATGCGGCCATGTCCTTGCTCGGCGCCGGCGCAAGTACTGCGGCGGTGGGAGCGACGGCTGTCGATGCGGCAACGGCGTGAGTCGAAGGCGCTACTGGCGCGGGCGCCGGCTTCGCCACCGGGGCCGGCGACACCGTCGCGACGGGCACGGGCGTCGACGTTGCGATAGGCATCGCGATCGGCGCGCTCGGCATCACGGATGAAGCAACGACCGGTGCTTGCGCAACAACACTCGAAGACGCGCCCACAGCGTTCGGCGCCACGCCCAACAACGCAGTCAGTCCTTGAATCGCACTCTCCGCCAACTTGAGATACTGCGTATGACTGTCGCTCAATGCGCGCTGATACGCGGCGTGCGCCTCGGCGGTCTGCTGCTGCGCTTGTTGAAAGGCGGCCAGCCAGGCCGGCGACACGGGCGATTCATCATTCACTGGACGTACCTCGACCACCGGCGCGGGCTGCGCGCGCGGCGGATTGGGAGCAGGCAGACGCGAGGCGTCCGCCGGGGGATAAGGTTTGCCGACATTGGTGCCGCTGATGGCGATGCCGTGTTTGTGCTTGACCGGCGCCGACGGCACGCGCACGTCGGCGAACAAGGCCGAGATCTTGGGCACATGCCCCGCGGCAACGAGTTGCGCGAGCCCGACGAGCAGCGGCTCGAGATCGGTCTTGCCCTTGCGATCGAGCGCGATCGCGCGATGCGCGCGCGTGCCGAGGATCGCGCCGACGAGACCCTTCAACACCGTGCCCGGGCCGACTTCGACGAAGCAACGCGCGCCCGCGGCGTACATCGCCTCGATCGTCTCGACGAAGCGCACGGGCTGCGCGATCTGTTGCGCCAGCACGGTGCCCACGTTGCCGGGATACGGCGCCGCGTGCGCGTTGGCGTAGACCGGCATGCGGGGCGCGGCGAAGTTGATCGTGGCCAGGAACTCGCCGAACGGCGCGCACGCAGGCGCGACTTGCGGCGAATGAAACGCGGCCGAAACCGGCAAGCGCTTGGCCGCCACGCCTTTTGCTTCCAGCGCGTCGATGGCCTCGAGCGGTCCCGACACCACGACCTGCTCGGGCGCGTTGTGATTGGAGATGGCGAGCGACGGGCCAATCAACTCGCGCGCGCGCTCGATTGAACACGCCAGCGCACTCATCGCGCCGCTGCCGCTCGCGGCGGCATCGCGCATCAATTCGCCGCGACGGCGCGCGATGCGCAGCGTATCGGCCGCCGTGATCACGCCCGCCGCGTGCAGCGCGACGATCTCGCCGAAACTGTGGCCGGCGGCCATGGCGCCTTCGACGCCGAGTTCGCGCAAGACATCGAGCAGCGCCATCGAGGTCAGGCCCAGCGCGGGCTGCGCGTTCTCCGTGCGCGTGAGCGCGTCGCCGGCATCGCCGAACACCACGGTGTGAATGTTCTGATCGGCCGCGCGATCCCACACCGCGCGCGCCGCGTCGAACTGCATCGCGACGGCTGCCGTCATGCCCGCGTACTGACTGCCCTGCCCCGGAAACAACAACGCCAGCGCGCCATCGGGCGCGCCGACGCCGAAGCTCGTGCCGTCGGGCAACTGAAAGGCCTGGGCGGGTTCGGCGATGATCTTCTTGTGCGCGAGATCGAGTCGCGCCTCGAGTTCGGTCGTGCTCAATGCCACGACAGCCAGACGCAACGCGGCCGTGTGATCGAAGCTTTCACGCGAGGCGCGCGCAATCGCGGACAAGGGACGTTGGTCCGCGCACGATCGCCGCAATTGCGCGATCTGCTCAAGCATCTCCTCGGCATTCGACGCGCTCAAGGCGATCAATTCATGCGACTGCGTCGCCAAACGCTCCGCGCGCGGCGCCGAGCCCACGTATTCCTCCAGCGCCAGATGGAAGTTCGAACCGCCAAACCCAAACGCGCTCACCGAGGCGCGACGGGGATGCGCGGCATCGCGGATCCACGGGCGCGCCCGCGTGTTGAGATAGAACGGACTGCGCGTCAGCGAGAGCGCGGGATTGGCGACGTCCGCCTTGATCGTCGGCGGAAGCACCTTGTGATGCAGCGCCATCACCGCCTTGAACAAACCCGCCGCGCCCGCGGCGGCCTTGGTATGGCCGATCTGACTTTTCACCGACCCCAGCGCGCACCATTGCGTGCGCGTGGCGTCGGCTTCGGCGAAGACGCTGCGCAGGCCTTCGAACTCGGCGACGTCGCCGGCTTTTGTGCCAGTACCGTGCGCCTCGACCAACTCGACGGTCTCGGGACCAAAGCCCGCTTGCGCGTACGCGCGACGCAAGGCCATCGCCTGCCCCGCCGACACCGGCGCGTACACCGACTTCGCGCGACCATCCGACGAAGTGCCCACGCCGCGCAGCAACGCATAGATGCGGTCGCCATCGCGTTCGGCATCGGCCAGTCGCTTCAAGGCGACCATGCCCAGACCTTCGCCCAGCATGGTGCCGTCGGCTTGATCCGAGAACGGTCGGCAATCACCGCTGGGCGACAAGGCCGGCGTCTTGGAAAAACACATGTACATGAAGATGTCGTTGAGCGTATCGACGCCGCCGCTGATGACGAGGTCGGAATCGCCCATCTGCAATTCATTGACCGCCATCTGGATCGCCGAGAAGCTCGACGCGCACGCCGCGTCGGTGACGCAGTTAGTGCCGCCCAAACCCAAGCGATTGGCGATGCGTCCGGCGACCACATTGCCGAGCAAGCCGGGAAACGAGGCTTCCTGCCACGGCACGTAGTGCGCGGCGATGCGCTCGCAAGCGGCCTGCACTTCGTCTTCGGGCAAGCCCGTTTCGCGCAGCGCTTTTTGCCAGACCGGGCGTTGCAAACGCGAAACCAGCGAGAACAGCAGTTCCTGCGCACTCGTCACGCCAAGAATGACCGAGATGCGCGAGCGATCCATCGTCTCGAACTGCTCACGCGCCGCGTCTTCGAGCACGGCGCGCGCCGCGATCAGCGCGAGCAATTGCGAAGTGTCGGTCGCGGGAATCGTCGACGGCGGCACGCCCCAGCCCAGGGCATCGAAATCCATCGGCGTGAGAAAGCCACCACGTCGTGCATACGTCTTGTCGGGCGCGGACGGGTCGGCATCGTAGTAGTCGTCGATGCGCCAGTGCGTGGCCGGCACATCGGTCAACAGATCCTTGCCGGCGAGGATGTCGCGCCAGAAGCCATTGGCATCGTGCGAACCGGGAAAGATCGCGCTGACGCCAACGATGGCGATCGGTGGACGCTGGGACGAACTCATGCCAAGGGCCTCGGGCGGAAATCAAACGCGGACGACGGAATGGGCAAACCAAACGTGCGCAGTTGCTGCGCGCGCGTGATCACCGCCGCGCCTTCGAGCAGATTGAGCGCGACTTGCGCCACGGTGCGTTGCGCGGGTGCTTCAAGAAAACTGCCGGCAACCCAGGTGTTGAACGCGCCCATCGCGGGCCCGCACCAGATTTGATAGTCGGTCAGTCGCTCGCTGACGCCATCGATCGCCCAACGGCTCGACAGGCCCAGATACGAGCGGAACACCAAGGCCATGCGGTGCTTGGGATCGGCCTCGGCGCGCGCGACTTGCGAGGCATCGCGCGCGGCCCAGAACGCGCGCGTCGAGGCCCAGGCGTCGTCGAAACTCGCGCGCAGCATGTCCTTTTCGATCTTCGCGCGCTCGACGGCGGGGATCGCCTCGAGCGAGGGATAGGCGCGATAGATCTCGTAGAGCTTGCGAGCGCGGATCGCGAACATCGTGCCGCGACGCAGGACTTGCACGTCAACGCCCATCTCGAACATGTCAGCCGCCGGCGCCATGATCACATCGGCCATCGAGGCTTGCGCCAACATCGCGCGCGCGCCGGCGCCGAGGCCCGATTCCACGCAGGCCTGGTTCACCGAACCGGTTTGCACATAGGCCGCGCCGAGCGCGAAAGCCGAAGCGAGCGCGCCGGGCGTGCCCAAACCGCCCGCGGCGCCAACGCGAATCGGGCGCGCATATCGCTCGCGCGCCACGACGCGATCGCGCAGTGCCAAAATCGTGGGCAGCAGCGCGACCAGAGGACGGTTGTCGGTGTGACCGCCGGAATCGGCTTCGCAGGTGATGTCCTCGGCGAGCGGCACGCGCGCGGCGAGGTCGGCTTCGGCGCGCGTCAGTTCATTGCGCGCGACCAAGGCGTCGAGGATCGCGACTGGCATGGGCGCGAGAAACTGCTGCGCCACTTCCTCGCGCGAAATTTTCGCCAGCACGCGATGACCACGTTCGATCACGCCCGCGCGGTTGACGCTCAAGCCGCTCGCCGCGTAACGCACGATCGCCGGCGTCAGGCCCATGAAGGCCGAGGCTTCGACGCAGCGCACACCGCGGCGAATCAGCAAGTCGGCGACCGCGTCTTCGATCGCGGGCTCGCTCGGGCTATGAATGAGATTGACGCCCCAGGGCAATCCGCGCGGATCGAGTTCGCGCGCCAGTTCGTCAATCGCCGCTTCGACACGCGCGAGTGACAGCCCCGCGGCGCCGAACATGCCGATGCCGCCGACGCGCGCCATTTCGATCACGAGACGCGTCGTGGCGATGCCATTCGCCATCGCGCCGGCGACATAAGGAAAGCGCGTGCCGTGCGTTTCCTGAAACGTGCGATCGCCCAACCATTCGGGATACAGCGGCGGCAACATGCCGAGCACGGGCCAGGACTGGCCTTGGCCCTCGGCCACCAAATCGCCATCGAGCCCCAGGCCTAGGCGACCGTCGGCATCGTCGCGAATGACCACCGCGCCACGACGCGGCTGCGCGCAGGCGCGCGCCAGTTCGGCGGGTGTGAAGGCGGGCGCGGCGCCACGCCAATGCGCGGGCGCGGGAGGAACGATCGCGGGGACACTAGCCAAAATTGGCACTCAGTGGCACTTTTAGGAACGTCGTTATAGCCCTGATGGAGCGGAAATGCCACTGCGCGAGGAAAAAAAGGCCGCCGTGCGCCAGGCCTTGGTCGCCGCGGCGAACCGTCGCTTCCATCGTCATGGCTTCGCGCAGACGACCATCGACGAGATCTGCGCCGACGCGGGCGTGAGCCGCCGCACGTTCTTTCGCTATTTCGAGAACAAGGAAGCGCTCGCGTTTCCGCACCGCGCCGAACGGCTCGAGCGCTTCATGGCCTTGCTCGACGGCGCCGGCAAGGCCGCCAATCCCGTCGACGGTTTGCGCACGATCTGCACGATCTTCGCGCACGAGTACTCCGCCAACCGCGATCCCCTGCTCGCGCAGCAACGCTTGGTCGACTCCGTGCCCGAACTCGCGGCGCGCGAACACGAGATCGACCGCGATTGGGAAACCGCCATGACCGCCACGTTTCGCCGCCATTTCGGTCGCGGTGTAGCCGCCGAACGTCGCGCGCGCCTGATGGCCGGCGCCGCGATCGGCGTGATCCGCGCGACGATGCGGTACTGGTACGACAACGACGGCAAGCCCGACCTCGCGCAGCTTGGTCTGGAGGCGCTCGATGGGCTCGAGCACGGGTTCATGGATTCGACGCCAGAGCGCACGCGCCGGTAACGCGCCCGGATCCCCGCGCGCGCTTGCGCGGCGACATCCGTGATTGGCAGTGTTTGACGCGCTTTGCCTCGCGGCGCCCGCGTTCCGAGTTGCGACCGGCTCCTCGCCCGGGCAAGCTATCGCGGCAGATCGGGCACGCATTCGCCCAACTTAGGGGGTCACCATGTTTTTCCGCTCCACCATGCGCGGCGCGTGGATCGCTGTCGCTTTGCTGGCGTGCGCCAGCGTTTCCGCGCAGGATGCGGCTACTGGAGGTTCCACGGTCGGCGTGCCGGTGACTGGCGCGGTCGGTATCGTGGAGCGCGTCGATACGATCATGGAGCGCGCGCAGGCATATGACGCGCGGCCCAACAAGGTTCAGCGCCGCAATTTCGAATGGGAGAACGAGTGGCGACGTCCGGCGCAGAATCCCGAGTCGCCGCTCGTGGCCTCGTGGCCGCCTGGCAGCGAGTCGCGCTCGGTGGGCCCCTCGCCGTTGGGCGCGCAGATTGTCACCACGCCCAACTTCACGGGCGCGACCTTGTCGGACACGGGCGCGTTTCCACCCGACACGATGGGCGCGGTCGGTCCGACGCAATTCATCGTCGCGGTCAATGGCCGCGTGCGCTCCTTCAACAAGGTCACGGGCGCGGCCGATGGCGTGATCAATGCCGACACCGATGCGTTCTTCGCCTCGGTGATGACGCCGCCCACGTCGAGCAATTTCTCGACCGATCCGCGCATCCGCTATGACCGCTTGAGCGGTCGCTGGTTCGTGATCGCGATTGATGTGCCGGGTGGCGCGGGCGATCAAGCCAATCGCGTGATGATCGCGGTCAGCAGTGGCCCGACGATCACGGCGACGACCGACTTCACCTTCTTCCAGTTCCAAATGTCGACGACGGTGTTCGCCGATTACCCGACGCTGGGCATCGATGCCAACGCGCTGTACATCGGCGGCAATATGTTTAGTTTCGCGGGGGCCTTCAGTGGCACTCACGGCGCGGTGGTGCGCAAGTCGTCGGTGTTGTCGACAGGGCCGATCGTGAGCACGGTGTTCGCGAATCTCGCGACTGGCGCTGGCGCGGGGCCATTCACGCCGCAAGGCGTGGACAACTACGATCCGGCGGCGACCGACGGCTATTTCATCGGCGTCGACAACGCCACCTTCGGCACCTTGATGGTGCGCCGCGTGACGAACCCCGGCGGCACGCCGACGATCTCGGCCAATATCTCGGTCACGGTGCCAACGACGTCATTCCCGCAGCTGGCGCCGCATCTGGGCAATACCGGCGGCAACAACGGTCGTCTGGATACCTTGGACGATCGCCTGTACGCGGCGCATTTGCGCAATGGCCGCTTGTGGACCGCGCATAACATCGCCACCAACAGCAGTGGCGTGTCGGGCACCAATACGCGCACATCGGTGCGTTGGTACGAGCTTCAAAACCTCAACACCACGCCGACCCTGGTGCAATCGGGCACGGTGTTCGACACGGCGACCACCAATCCGCAGTTCTATTTCATTCCGTCGATCATGGTCTCGGGTCAGGGTCACGCGGCGCTGGGCTTCACCATGGCGGGCAATACCTTGGCGCCGAACGCGGGCACGATCGGTCGTCTGGCCACCGATGCCACGGGCACCACGCAGGGCCCGGTCGTGAATTACACCAACTCCACGGCCGCGTATAACCCGCCGGGCGATCCGGGTGGCACGGGCGGCCGTCGTTGGGGCGATTACTCCTACACCAGCCTCGACCCGTGCGACGACATGACCATGTGGACGATTCAGGAGTTCGCCGACAGCACTAACAGCTACGGCGTGCGCGCGGTGCGTTTGCTTGCGCCGTCGCCGACGGCGACGTGCACGGCGACCGATGTGATGCAAGGTCAAAGCAATGTCGCGGTGGCGGTCACCGGCACGGGCTTCTTTCAGCCGTCGGCCGATGTCGGCGCCTGTCGCATCCAGCTAGGGGCCAGCGCGAGTGGCACGGGCGTGACGGTCACGCCGACGTTGAATTCGGCCACGTCGATCAGCTTGAGTGTCAGCGCCGCCGCGGGCGCGACTTTGGGCCCGCGCACGGTCACGATCACCAATCCCGATGGTCAGGCCGCGAACATCGTCGGCTGCATCAACGTCACCGCCGGCGGCCCCACGACCACGGTGAGTTCGCTGGCGCGCGTCGGCGCCGGCGCGGTGTGCGCGGGTCAGAATTTGAGTTGGCAGGCGACTTTCGCCGATGCCGTGACGGGCGGCGCGCCGAGCAACTTCCAATTGGTCGGTGGCACGGGCGCGTCGATTTCGAGCGTGACCGGCAGCGGCACCACGCGCACCATCGCGACCAATGTCGGCACGGCCGCGGGCTCGCTGCGACTGGACATGATCAACGCCACGGGCTTGTCGCACACGCCGACCAATCTGCCCTTCACCGGTGAATCGGTGACGATCAACGCCAACCCGACCGCGTTCACGGTCACCGGTGGCGGCGCTTATTGCAGCGGAGGCTCGGGTGTCGCCGTGGGCTTGAGTGGTTCGCAAACCGGCGTGAACTATCAGTTGCTGCGTAACGGTTCGCCAGTGGGCGCGCCGGTCGCGGGCACGGGCAGCGCGTTGGCGTTCGGCAATCAAACGCTCGCGGGCGCGTACACCGTCACCGCGTCGAATGGCACCACCAGCTGCGGCAGCACGATGACAGGCAGCGTCGACGTGTCGATCAATCCCCTGCCCTCGGTCAACAGCGTCACGCCGCCGATGATCTGCACGCTCGACACCACCAATATCGCCTTGACCAGCACGCCCGCGGGCGCGACGTTCGCGTACACGGCCAGCAATACGGCGGGCACCGTGATCGGTTTCGCGGCCGGTTCGGCCAACCCGATCGCGCAGGCCTTGGCGGGTTCGGGTGATGTCACTTACGCGGTGACGCCCACGCTCAATACCTGCGCGGGCAGCGCCAGCAATATCGTGCAGCGCGTGACCAACCCGCGTCCGATCGGCCTCACCTTGCCGACGGCCTTTGTCGGCGTGGCCTACAACGTGCAACTCACCGCGCCGAATGCGCTGCAAGCGGTGCAGTACGCGCTGGCCACTGGGGCGATGCCGGCGGGTTTGAGCGTGTCGAGCAGCGGCTTGATCAGCGGCATTCCGAGCGCGGTGGGCACATCCAACATCACCATCAGCGGCACCGATCCCTTGATCGCCGGCTGTTCGGTGACGCGTGCTTACACCATCGATGTGGTTACTGAGGCGGTGTTCGCTAACAGCTTCGAATAAGCACGTTGGCATCGGTGTTACCACGGGGACGCGAATCGCGTCCCCGATTTTTCCAAGGCGCGCGAACGATAATTCGATCGCGCGCCTTTTTTCTTGGCGCTCAAGGCGCGCTGCAGTTAGTTGACTACCAACGTGTGTTTGGTGGATTTACCGCAGGCGTGTCGATGTCGAAAAGCGGTTTGATCAGCGGCATGACGCCGACGCCGTGCCCGCGTGTGAAAGGGTGATTGAACTCAATTGAGTTGCGCCGAAGCGTCTCGCCGCGATGCAACCCGCGATCTGCGCCCTACGCCGGTAAATGATCGATCAACACCGGAAAGGTCGTGGCATTCGCCACGCCCTTGATCGCGGCCAATTCATCGCGCAACACGGCCAAGCGTTCGTTGCTGTCGACGGCCACGCCCAAGAGCACATCCCAATCACCGGCCAGGCTGTGGCAGGTATGCACTTCGACATGCTCGAGCAGCACGGGCGCGACGTCGCGGCAGCGATAGCCTTCGGTCAGCCGAATGACGATCCAGGCGCGCTTCTGTCCTTCATCGGGCAGCGCGAGCATCACGGAATAGCCCGCGATCACGCCATCGCGTTCCATGCGCTTGATGCGCGCGATGGTGGCGCTGCGCGATAGGCCGATCTCGCGCGCGAGCGCCACGAGCGGCTTGCGCGCATCGGCGCGCAAGAGACTCAGCAGTCGCTGATCGGTGCTGTCAATCTTGGCTTTGGTACGCGACATTTTGACTAGCGATTCTGGTGGATTTGCCCAATTGTCCCACGGCGCACGCGTTCGCTAGGCTTTTCGGCCATGAATACCTCGACAGAAATTCTGCGTTTGATGGTGGCCGCGACCTTGGCGTCGATCGGCATGACGACGTCGGCCGCGCCGGAAATCTTCGCGCCCGGCCTGGTTTCCACTGGCACCGACGACGCGCACGTGGCCTTCGCGCCCGATGGCCAGACGATGTGGTTCCTGCGCAGCACGCCCGATTTCATGCACTGGACCGTGGTCGAATCGCAACGTCGTGGCGCGAACTGGGGCACGCCGCGCATCGCCGGGTTCAGCGGCACTTGGGACGATGGCGATGTGTTTCCAACGCCCGATGGTCGGCACATCTACTTCGTCTCCACTCGCCCGGTGAACGGGGTGCCGCGCCAGGACACGGACATTTGGGTGATGGATCGTGGCGAGTCCGGTTGGAGCGAGCCGCGGCATCTCGACGAACTCTCGAGCCCCGGCTTCGAATGGTTTCCCACGTTGACGGCCGATGGCACGCTCTACTTCGGTTCGGAACGCGAAGGCGGCCTGGGCGCCAGCGATATTTGGCGCGCGCGCTGGGTTGGCGACCGTTTTAGTGAGCCGGAGAATTTGGGCGCGACCATCAATTCGCCCGATCAGGAGATCGAACCGCTGATCGCGCCCGATGAGTCCTGGTTGATCTTCGCCGCGCGCGGGCACAAGCCGGGTGCGGGCAGCTACGACCTCTACGTGAGTTATCACTGCGCGGGTGAATGGATCGCGCCGAAGCCGCTCACGGGTGATGTCAATTCCGCGGGATGGGACTTTGGTCCCAGGATTTCGCCGGACGGCAAGTCCTTCTATTTCACCAGCAATCGTGCGCTGCCGCGTCCAACGGTGAGAACCATCGACGCGTTGTCGACCTGGATCGACGCGCCGGGCAATGGTTTGCGCGATGTCTATCGCGTGCCGATCGCGGAAATCGGTCTTGCGACCCCTTGCGCGAAGGAAGCAACTCCATGATCGCGCCGACAGCGGCCCTCGTTTTGATGGCGTTTGCGGCCACGGCCTCGCCTCCCGTCGAAACGAGCGCTGGCAAGAACGATGACGCCACGCTTCGTGACCTCACGCAACAACTGCTCGACGCCGTTGCGACCGGCGACAAAGCCGTGTGGGAACGCGTGCTCGACGAGCGCATGATCCATGTCGACGAGAACGGCGTCGTTCGCACCAAGCGCGAGCTCATCGCGGAACTGTCGCCCTTGCCGCCCGGCTTGCACGGCAACCTCACGATCGATCGTTTCGAAGTCCGCCACTTCGGCGATGTCGCCGTGGTGGCGCAAGAGGCGCAGGAACATCTCGACTATCACGGGCAAGCCTTGCGCAGCCGCTTCCGCAGCGTCGACACCTGGCGACGCGACGACAACGGGTGGCATCTGATCGGCGAACAAACGACAGCCGTGCTCAAGGACCCGCCGTCGATCAAGTTGTCATCGGCGCAACTCTGCGCCTACGTCGGGCAATACGACTTGACCGAGGCGATCACCACCACGATCCGTTGCGAGAATGATGCACTCGTCGCGACGCGCGCCGGCCGGCCGGAAGCGCGCTATCTTCCCGAAACGCGGGACATGTTCTTTCAGCTGGGGCAACCCCGAACACGACGACTCTTCGTGCGCGACGAGCACGGCGAGATCGTGGCCTTTGTCGATCGTCGCGAGGGAGAAGACATTCGATGGCTCAAAGTGCATCCCCCAACAGCGGCGAAGCCGTGAGCTCGCTGCGCGCCTGGGCGCTCGGCACGGCCATCACGGGCGCGCTCGACATCAGTTACGCCGCGCTGGTGACCGTGATGAACGGAGGTATCGCCACCAACATGCTGCGCGGCGTGGCCGCCGGCCCGCTGGGCGATCGCGCGCTGCAATGGGGCACGCCCGGCGCTTTCGCGGGGCTGGCGGTGCATTTCACCTTGATGTCGATCATGGTCGCCGTGTGGCTGCGCATCCGACGAATCCCCTTCGTCGCAGCGATGAGTCCGTGGCTCAGCGGCGCCTTGTACGGCTTAGCGATTTATCTCGTGATGTTCGGCGTAGTGCTGCCCTTGCGTTTTGGCTCGCCCTTCCCGCCCGCGAAGTTGCTCTCGCTCGCGACGAGTTTGTTCGCGCACGTCGTCGTGGTCGGCATGTCGATGGCGTGGGTCACGTGGTGGGCGATGCGGCCTCGCCAGACGGCTTCGGCATGACGTGCATCAACGGCTACGGATAAGTGCGTCCAAGCGTTCAAGTCGCCGCGGCCGGCTTCATGTCGTTGCATGCATCGGTCACGCGATGCGCAGCAAAATCGCTATCGCATTCGAGATCAGCAAACAGGGAAAGCAATAGCGCGCGACCGACGTGATCGACCGCGCGCTTGTCGATGCATCAACGACCCCGGCCGGTACCGGCGTCGTCACGTGCTCAACGGGGTCTTACCAAGGCCAAATCGTATTCGCGGTCACCGCGACCCAATAGACATTCGCCGTGTTGATGCAAGCCTGACGCGTCGGGTTGTACCAGGCGTAGTAGTACTCGCAGTTCGACACCAGGTTGCTCCACAGACGGTTGTTGCAGGTGTACTGCGAGGCCTGCTTCTGCTCGAAGCACATGTCGTGACGCGCGCACGGGCCGCGGAAATTGGCATTGGTACCGACCGGATTCGGGAACTCGTCCGGCGACTTGGTGCAGTAGTCGTGCAGCGTCTTGCGCGGATGATTGAGGTTGTACACGTAGTTCGACGGAATGCCGACATAAGCCTTGGCGCTGACGCCGGTCGTCTCCGCGGACACGCCCGTGTACTGCAGCAGCACGGTCACGTCGCCCATGGCGTCGCTCGTGTCGACCACTTGCACGAGGCTATTGCCCTCGATCCGGTAGTAGCTCGGCAGCGACTGACCGCTGGCATCCGTCGCCCACGCCGAGTCGATGTAGCCCAGCGTGCGACCCTTGGCATCGACCACGCTGACATCGCCCGTCAAGTCGGACTTGCCCGCTTCCTCGGCCGTGCCCAGCACGCGCGCGCCGGCGGGCAAGGTCAGTTGATGGCGATACACCGCGCTCGCGCCCTGCCCTTGCAACAGCACCAGGCGTTGGAACTTGCCCTTGGCCGTGAACGACGCCGGCGCCAGGTCGACTGACTTCGCGACCTGACCGGTCGGAGTCGTTTCCACAACCTCCGCGGACTGCGCCCGCGCCGTGAACGAAACACTGGCGCCCAGGGCAGCCAGCAGAGCAACACCGAGAACATGGACCTTCATGATCGTAAGCACTCCTGTGGAATGAATGGGCATGGAGGCGCTGGCCAGGCCAGTCGCGCGAGTGGTGCGGGGCGAACACTACGGATCGGCGCGAGAATGGGCATTCGTGATGGGTTATGAAGCGATTCCAAAGTGGGTTTCGGCCGGGAAACGCCGTGGCGGTGGGGGATTCTCCTCTCGAGGAGCCTTCTGTTCGTCGTGCTTCCATGCCCGCCTCGTCGTGAAATGACATCGGAAGAAGCGAGGCCAAACGGCACGTTCCACCGGATCAGGAACGGTAAGATGCACTGACGAAGACGCGGGCGATCAGGAAGCCGCGCTGGATCGATGCCTGCTGGGAAGCGCCGCCGCCCATGTCCAACGTTGTCTCGACGAAGTACCCCGCCGTCGTTTCACCCGACGGCCACTACGAAAGCCGCTTCTTCCGCGGCAATCACCCCACCCTGCCCTTGGCGTTTTGGATTCGCCACACGATTCGGATTCCGCGCGGCGCGCCGGACGCGGCCACGGGGGAGTTGTGGGCGATCACGTTCGATGGGCTCACTCATCGCGTGACGGCGATCAAGCAGTCGTGGCCGTTGCGGGCTTGCGTGTGGGGCGCGCGGACGGCGACGTGGGTGATCGGGGGTTCGCGGCTGGAGTCGTTCGACTCGGATGGCGGCGCGAAGCAAGGCGACGATGCGGTCGAGTGGAATCTGCGGTGGCGAGCGATCGCGCCCGCCGGTGCGTCGGCCATGGCGCTATTGCCGTCGATGCTCTACAGCGCGCGATCGCCGACGCCGAAGACTTACACGCTGGCGCCGCTCGTTGAGTTCAGCGGGCACGTGATGGTCAATCACGAGCGCATCGATGTTGATGGTTGGCGCGGCAGCGACAATCACAACTGGGGTCGGCGGCATGCCGATGAATACGTGTGGGCGCAGGTTTGCGGGTTCGATAACGATCCCGAGGCAACCTTCGAGGGCATTTGCAGTCGGCCGCGGGTCGCGGGGTTTTGGGGCCCGACCTTCGCCTTTCTCAATCTACGCTGCCAGGGTCAGGAGTTCGCGGTGCGCGGCATCGTGCGTGCCTTGCGCGTGAACAACGAAGGCACGGCCGCGTCATGGCGATTCGAAGGTCGCGCGCGTGGCGGCGCGCGCATCACGGGCGTGGTCGAAGCGGACCCGACGATGATGGCGCGATTGCGCTACGAGAGTCCGTGTGGCGCGATCCAGGCTTGCGGTAATTCGAAGCTCGCGCGGTGCGAGATCACGGTGCACCGCCGAGGCAAGCCGGATATGGTGCTGAAGACCGCGCATCGTGCCGCGCTCGAAGTTCTTGAACGCGCGGAACTCACGAACCGCTAGCGCCAGATCACCACGCCGATCGACGCCAGCACGCACCACGCCACGACCGCGAGGGCCGGCACGCGCTTAGCGAACATCATCGCGAAACCTGCCAAGACAATCGCGAGGTCGCTCCACGATGCGATGCCTTCGCGCAGCACCGGATCGTAGAACGCCGCGGCCAGCAGGCCGACGACCGCGGCATTGACACCCGCGATCGCGGCCGAAGCCTTGGGGTGCCGCGTGATCGAGGCCCACGTCGGCAGCGCCGCGAGCAGAATCAAAAACCCAGGCACGAAGATCGCCACTAACGCGACGATGGCACAGAGCGCACTCGCCTGCCCCGTGTTCACTTCGGCGCCGAGAAACGCGGCCAGCGAGAACATCGGTCCCGGCAAGGCTTGCGCGGCGCCGTAGCCCGCGAGAAACGTGTCGGACGCGAGCCACTGCGTGTCGACGACCGAATGCTCGAGCAAGGGCAGCACCACGTGGCCACCGCCGAAGACGAGCGCGCCCGCGCGATAGAACGCTGAGGCCAGAGCGATGAGCGTGGGCTTGTCTGACGATGGCAAGAGCAAAGCCGCCACGAGACCGGCAAGAAACAGCGCAAAACACATCAGACCCCAGCGACGATTCGTGGGCAGATCACGCGCGGCGTCGGCCGACAGCGGCACTGGCTTGCACCACCACACGCCGAGCAAGCCACCGAGCGCGATCGCCAGCAGCTGCATCCACGCTTGACCTCCGAGCACCATCGCCAGCAACGCACCGATGGCGATGAAGAGACGCCGAGCATCAGGCGTGAGCGTGCGCGCCATGCCGAGCAAGCCCTGCGCAACGACGACCACTGCGACGAGCTTCAGGCCATGCACCGCGGCCTTCCCGAAGCCTTGATCCAGCGTCGGCGCCAACTTCGCGAACGCAAACATCAACAGCGCCGAAGGCAAGGTGAAACCGATGAACGCCGCTAGGCCGCCTCGCCAACCCGCGCGCGTCCACCCGATCGCGAAGCCTAGTTGACTGCTCGCTGGCCCGGGCAAGAACTGACACAGACCCAGCAAGTGCGCGAAGCGTGTTTCGTCGAGCCAAGCGCGGCGACGCACGAAGGTCTCGCGAAAATAGCCGATGTGCGCGAGCGGTCCGCCGAACGAGGTCAGACCGAGGGCGAGAAACACGCGAAACACTTCCAGCGCGCGTGACGCGCGATGGCGTTCGTCACTATCTTCGCGCCGCGCCGACACGAATGCTCACCCCAAGCTTCGCTCGCGCGCGAATCGCATCATCGCATGCCGCGCTTGAGGATCACGGCGACTCTGCCGGCACGCAAATGCCATCCGGCCTCGGCGGCTTGGGGCAGACCAATTCCATCCACGTTTCGAATGGCATCGTCGGCCCGCCCGTGGGCGGACCGATCCCCGAAACCGACGAGCTCACCAAACGCGTGCCCTTGCTGATGCGGTCCAACGCCGCGCGCGCTTGTGCTTCATTGGCGGCATCGGCTTGCAGATGATAGCGGCCGTCCTTGTAGCTCAAATCGCGAAAGGTCGCGTCGGGCGCGAGCAAGGGACGCAAGGTATCGCGCACTTGCATGATGGTGTATTCGGTCGAGCCCGGCGGCACGGCGGCGGGACACTCGCTCGGTTCGCCCGGCGCCTCGCAGGAGAAATGCATCTGCACGGAAAACGCGAAACGGTCGCCTTTTGCGGTGCCGCCTCCACCGCTTATGGCCGTGAATTCGCCGGACGCCTCAAGCAACTTGGCGATGCCTCTCGCGGTCGCGGCATCGGGTGCTGTGCCTTCGAGACGACCGCCCTTCTTCCACAGCGCCACTTCGGTGATCTCGACGGTCTTCGGCAGATAGCGCGACACGACTTGCGCGACGCGCTCGCGACCGCTCAATGGCAGCATCCCCAGCGCATCCTTCGCCAGCGGAAACGCGGGGTCGCTCGGCGGCAGCGCGGGCATGGGGCCGAAGCGCTGGAGCACGTCATCGCGAAGCTTGCGCGTGGCCTCGCGGGTCGCGTCGCTCAAGGGCACGGGCGTGACGCTGCCGGCGGGCACTTCGAGACGATCGAGGGGACCGTCGATCTCGATCCTGTATTCCTTGGCGATCTTGCCTGGCGCGCGCGCGGGCTGGTAGTAACCGGCGCTCGTCTGATCGCCGATGCGAATCGCCCACGTGGTACCGGTAGTCGTGGTCGAGATGCCGACGCGCTTGGCGTCGAAGCCCTGCAAGTACATCGCGCTGGCGCGATTGGAGCTGCTGGCGCTCAACAGATCGACGCGACCACTGCCACCCACACGCGCGGGCGCATTGGCATCAATCGACAGAAAGCCCATCTGCACTTGCTGAAACCACACGTTGATGCGCGCGCTGGGGTTGATGTAGAGCCTGAGCATCGGCTGTTGCAGACGATCGAACAGCAGGGTCAGGCCATCGCCGCCGATCAACATATCGTGAGCCGTGGCGAGTTCGACGGTGAAGCACACGTCGTCCTTGCCGCCAATGCGCGGCGCGTCGGTGACCGACGTGACCGTCAAGCCGCAGCTGCCCACGCCCGGACAGGCCTGCGCGTGATCGGGCGCGAGCACGATGTCGCGCGGTGTCGGTTGCTCATTCGGATCGGTATCGAGCACGCGCGATTTCTCGACCGCGATGACCGGCATGGTGCCGGGGAAAACGCGATTCTCACGACCCGAGACAACACGCACCACGCAATCGCGCGCGGTGATTTGCAAATGACGAAGATTACCGAGCTGGCCTTCGCTCGGCGACCAAGGCCGATCATGCGCGCGCCGCGCGCGGGCGGCGTTCTCGAAATACGACGCGGAGGTCGCGGCCAGCGCCACTTCGGCGGCCTGGGTCGTTGACGCGAACAGCAAGACGAACAAGCAAGCCACGACGCGGTAGGCGCGCGGGCCGATCGAGAAACGCAGACGCATGCGGATCATCGCTCGAAGTCGACGGATCGACGATGGCGCATCATGTCATTTCGCGATGGGCGCGTACAACACGCGCCGGTCACGCTTTCGCGGGCGAAGCGTCGACCGCTTCAGATCTCGGGGTGCAGTCGCCGCCCTTCGGCGTCGATCACTTGCACGTCGACTTGAACGCCAGAGCGCACGCTTTCGGTGACCACGCAGAACTGTTCGAACTGCTGCAGGATGCGTGGCAGCGACTCGTATTGATCGATGGGATCGGGCAGCCGGATGCTGGCCTCGATGCGCGACACGCGCAAGCGCCCCTGGGCATTGCGTCCCATGATGGCCTTGGCCGTGGTGACGATCTGTCCCGGCTCGTTCTTGAACTTGCGCAGCGCGAAGAGCAGGCTCGCGCTCATGCAGTTGGCGACCGCCGCGACGAGCAGTCGCGAAGGATTGGGCCCGCTGCCGTGCCCCAAGGGTTCGGGCTCGTCGGTCAGCAAGTCGGGAATAGCGGTATCGTCAAAGCGCACGCGAAAGACGTAGTCGCTTTCTTGCTCGACCGTGACGGTGAAGCCGGCTTCGCTCACGTCGCATCTCCTTGCAAATGTCGCATCAAGGCGGCTTGCGCGAACTGGACGATCGCGCCCGCGGGCACGGTGCCGGAGTGGCGCGCGAGTTCCTGGCCGCGATGAAACAGAATCAGGGTCGGAATGCTGCGAATACCGAACTGTTCGCCCAACTCGGGTTGTGCCTGCGTATCGACCTTGGCCAGATGGATCCAAGGCTCGAGATGCGTGGCGGCTTGCGCGTAACCCGGCGCCATCGCGAGGCAAGGCCCGCACCACGGTGCCCAGAAATCCACGAGCAAGGGCAGATCGGCCTCGAGCGCGTGCTTGTCGAAGTTCGCGCTGGTGAGTGGAAACGGCTCGCCCGTGAACATCGGACGCTGGCATTGACCGCAGTCGGGGCGATCCTCGAGCCGCTCCTGCGGCACGCGATTCATCGCGTGACAATGCGGGCAAGCCAGCAGCAGATCGTCATCGCTCATGCCGGCGCTCCACGACGCGCGCGACGCATCCAGACGTAGTACAGCAAGGGAATCACCACCAGGGTCAGTACGGTCGACACCAGAATACCGAAGATCAGCGCGATCGCGAGACCGTTGAAGATCGGATCATCGAGAATGAACAAGGCGCCCGCCATCGCCGCCACGGCCGTCAGCGCGATCGGCTGCGCGCGCACGGCGCAGGCTTCGACCACCGCGTCCTCGAGCGTCTTGCCCTCGCCCAGCGATTGATTGACGAAGTCGACCAGCAAGATGGAATTGCGCACGATGATGCCGGCCAGCGCGATCATGCCGATCATGCTGGTCGCGGTGAATTGCGCGCCGAGCAGCGCATGCCCCGGCATCACGCCGATCACGGTCAGCGGAATCGGCGCCATGATTACCAGCGGCACGACATAGCTGCGGAACTGCGCGACCACCAGAAGATAGATCATCACGATGCCGGCCGCGTAGGCGATGCCCATGTCGCGGAAGGTTTCATAGGTGATCTCCCACTCGCCGCCCCAGCGCAGCACGAATTGATTGGTGGTCTGCGGTGCGCTGAAGAAGACTTGTTCGAAGCCCTGCCCCGCCAATCGATCGCCCAGGTTGGACACGACCGCGAACATGCCGTAGAGCGGACTGTCGAGGGCGCCAGCTTCATCGCCCGTGACATAGACCACGGGCATCAGATCCTTGTGCTGGATGCTGTTTTCCCACGTGGCGCGGCGCACGGACACGAGTTCCGACAGCGCGACCAAGCGTCCGTCCTGCGCGCGCACGCGCAGCGCGAGCAAGGCATCGAGATCGGCCTGATCGCCCGAGGGCAGTCGCAAGCGGATCGGCACGGGATACTTGGCCGCGCCATCGTGCAGGTAACTCGCGTCGCGGCCGGACAGCGCGGCTTGCAACAGATTCGCGATCTGCGCCTGCGCGATGCCCAGGCGCGCGGCGCGCTCGCGATCGATCACCAAAACATCGCGAGCGGCATCGGCTTCGACCGAGGTATCGATATCGACCAGGCCCGGCGTCTTCGCCGTTTGTTCGGCCAAGGCCAGGGCCATGGCGCGCGTGCGCGCGGCATCGGGGCCGTAGAGTTCGGCCACGAGCGGCGCCATCACCGGCGGACCGGGCGGCACTTCCACGACTTTGAGCGAGGCGCCGTAGCGTTGCGCAATCGCGGTCAACGCGGGACGCGCGGCGCGCGCGATCTCGTGACTCTTGCGGTGGCGATGAGCCTTATCGACCAAATTCACCTGCAAGTCGCCTACATTCGCGCCTTCGCGCAAATAGTACTGGCGCACGAGGCCGTTGAAGTTCACTGGCGCCGAGGTGCCCGCGTAGCCTTGAAAGTTGTCGACTTCCGGAATGCGCGCGACTTCCGCCGCGAGCTCGGTCAGCAGCGCGTTCGTGCGCTCCAGCGGCGTGCCTTCGGGCAGGTCGACGACGATCTGGAACTCCGACTTGTTGTCGAACGGCAGCATCTTGAGCACGACGAGCTTCACCACGGCCAAGCCCACCGCCAACATCAGGGCGCCGCCGATGCCGACGAACAGCCAAGTACGACGTTGACCACCGGACTCGCTCGACAGGAACGGGCGCAGCACGCGCTCGAATACGCGGCGCAGGCGCGTGTTGCTGTTGCTCGGCGCGCCGTCGTTGTGCGCGTCGTGCGCGCCATGACGCAACAGCTTAAGCGCCAGCCACGGCGTCACGATCAAGGCCACGCCCAGCGACAGCAACATGCCCACCGAGGCATTGATCGGAATCGGCCGCATGTACGGGCCCATCAATCCGCTGACGAAGGCCATGGGCAACAGCGCCGCGATCACGGTGAAGGTCGCAAGGATGGTCGGGCTGCCGACCTCATCCACCGCCGGCGGAATCGCCTCGCGCAGCGACTTGCCGCCCAACGTCATGTGCCGATGAATGTTCTCGACGATAACGATCGCGTCATCGACCAGAATGCCGATCGAGAAGATCAGCGCGAACAGCGACACGCGATTGATCGTGAAGCCCATCGCCCATGAGGCGAACAAAGTCAGGGCCAAGGTGATGATGACCGCCGTGCCGACCACGATGGCCTCGCGCCACCCCAGCGCGAACAGCACCAGCAAGACCACGGCCATGGTCGCGAAGACGAGCTTGTGGATCAGCTGCAGCGCCTTGGCATTGGCGGTCTCGCCGTAGTCGCGCACTACGTCGACGTGCGTGCCTTCGGGGATCAGGCGATCTTGCAGATCGATCAGGCGCGAGCGGATGGCGCGCGTGATGTCGGCGGCATTGGCGCCGGGCTGCTTGGCGATGGCGATGGTTACCGCCGGCGCGAAGCCAGTGGCCGGGCCACCACGTCCCGCGGGCGCGCCATGCCACACGTAGCGATCGGGCAGATCGGATGGCTTGGCGATGCGCGCGACATCGGACAAGTACAGGGGCCGACCTTCGTGCAGGCCGATCACCAACTCGCCGACTTCCTGCGCGTCGCTCAGAAATGTGCCGGCGGTAAGTGGCACGACGCGACCATCCTGCACGCGTTCACCCGCATGCTGCACCACATTGCTCGCGGCGAGGCTGTTGGCGAGCGCGTCGAGATCAAGGCCATAGGCGGCCAGACGCGTCGCGTCGAGTTCCACCAGCACGGCGCGATCGGGCGCGCCGATGGTGTAGACATCGCGCGTGCCGCGCACGCGCTTGAGTTCGGTTTCTAGACTGTGCGCGACTTGCGCCAGTTCGAGCGCGCCGCGCTCGGGATCGTCGCTCCACAAGGTCAAGGCCATCGCGGGCACGTCGTCGATGCCCATGGGCCGCACCAGCGGTTGGCCGACGCCGAGTCCCGGCGGCGCCCAATCGGCGTTCGAATACACCTGGTTGTACAGACGAAGGATCGCGTCCGCGCGCGGCACGCCGACGCGGTACTCGACCGTGAGCACGGCCATGCCCGGCCGGCTTAACGAATAGACGTGCTTGACGCCTTCGATCTCGGACAACACTTGCTCGAACGGAAAGCTGACGAGGTTCTCGACGTCCTCGGCCGCCGCGCCGGGAAACGGCACGAAGACATTGGCCATAGTCACGTCGATCTGCGGTTCCTCCTCGCGCGGCGTGATCAGCACGGCGACGAGGCCGAGCAGCATCGCCGCCAGCGCCAGCACCGGCGTGAGTGGATTGTCTTGAAACATCGCCGCGAGCCGGCCCGAGAGACCGAGCCGCGGCGGAACGACGTGATTCATGACTGTGCTCCGCGCTGACGCGCGCTCAGCCACAAGCCGGCCGCGACAGGATCAGTCGCGATGCGCTCGCCTTCCGCCAGGCCCGCGAGCACTTCGACGCGATCGCCCTGACGATGACCCAGGCGCACCTGACGCAGACGCGGGCCTTGCGCGTCGACCACGTAGACGCCGCTGACCTCACTGCGCTGCACGAGCGCGCTGATCGGCACGCGCAAGCGCTGCGCTTCGCCGATGACGAAGGCGACCTTGGCGATCATGCCCGGTTGCAGGCCCGTCTCGGCCTGCGGCAGTTCGACGCGCACGCTGAAGCTGTGCGTCTGAGGATCGGCGTAGGGAAACACGGTGACGCGCGTCGCATCGAGCCGTCGACCATCGGCCAGCAGCAAGGCGGCGCGCCCGTGTTCGCGAATGGCGGCCACGTCGCTCTGCGGCACCGAGACATTGAGCCGCAGTCGATCGAGCGACAGGCCCGAGATCAGCGGCTGCCCCGGACGCACGGTCTCGCCCACTTCGACATGACGTTGCGTGACGATGCCGGTGTAAGGCGCGCGCACGGCGGTGTAGTCGACTTGCTCGCCGGCGGCGCGCACGGCAGCTTCGGCGGATTCGAGTTGCGCGCGGGTGGCGTCGCGGCGCGCGGTGGCTTGATCGAACTGCGTGCGCGAGACCAACTTGCGTTCGAAGATGTCGCGAATGCGGGTGTACTCAGCTTCGGCTTCGTTGAAAGCCGCGCGCGCCGCGCGCAGGGCGGCCTCGGCTTGACGTTGCGCGGCCTGCTGCTCGACATCGGTGAAGCGCACGACCACGTCGCCCGCCTGCACCAGATCATTGACGTCGAAGGGCAGTTCGCGCACGCGACCGCCGGTCTGCGCCGACAGCGTGGCTTGGTTGACCGCCTCGACCACGCCGTCCCACACGCGCTCGCGCATCGCGGGTTCGGGCGTGGCCTGCAAGGTGGCCAGGCCCGTGTCGACCGGCGGCGGCGTCGTGGATTCGGGCGTGCCACCGCACGCGGCGAGCAGGAGCGTGGTGGACAGCAGGCTGGCGAGTCTTGGGCCTTTGACGATCATGGGTCACTCCCTGTGGCGCCGCCCCGACACGAGGTCGCGCGGGGCGGCGTTGGCGCGGTCGGTTCAGAACGCCTTGCCGGGCTTCATGCCCAGCCGCGCCAGGATCATGGCAGCCGGACAGAAGCCCGTGAAGGCCGCCTGCAGCAGATTGGCGCCGACGAAGGCCGTCAGCAACCAGAACCACGGCGAGACGTAGTGTGTGAGCACGAGCGAGACCAGGATCAGGGTCCCGGCGAAGGCGAAGACGGCGCGATCGATGTTCATGGCGACTCCTCAGTCACTTCCGGCAGGCGCCGGATGGGTGTACTGTAGCAATACCTAATATTAGATGCAACTGATGGACGGACTCATGCGAACCTCCCGACCGCAAGCCCGCAAGCCCTCCCGGGCCAAGCTGCCCCAAGGCATCGCCGATTTGGCGCCACATGCCTTGCAAGCCGCCGATCTGCTCAAGGCCCTGGCCAATCACCGCCGCCTGCTGATTCTGTGCCTGCTGGCCGAGTGCGAGCGCACGGTCAGCGAGATCAACGCCTTGGTCGATCTTTCGCAATCGGCGCTTTCGCAGCACCTGGCCTTGCTGCGCGAAGAAGGCCTGGTCAGCACCCGTCGCGACGCCCAGTCAATCTACTACGGGCTCGCCGAGGGGCCGGTGCGCGAGATCATTGGCGTCTTGCGTCGGACCTATTGCGGCGCGCGTTAGCCGCGCCTCGACGCGCGATCCCCCAGCGCCATGACCAAGCAGCCGTTTAGTCGCCATCGCTCTTTCGAAGAAGATGTCGCGCGCGATAAGCGCGGCTTATGGCCACTCGCCGCGGTTCGAGACATGGCCTTGGTCACGGATCGCTCAGCTCGCGACTTCATCCCTGGCCGATCCTCTTCACGCGAACTGTCCGTGTCAGTTGCGGTACTGACGAATTGGCGTTCCTCGCACCGCGCCGCGACACCATGTCGCCGCAACACCGCCTTGGCAGTACCCCGCCCCGGGTCTATCCTTGCCGCCGACAACGACGCGCGCCAGCGCTTGCATCGCCCCTCGGGCGACGTTGGCCAGCCCTTCCATCCGGTCGTCGTGTCCGCATCGGATCCACGTCGATGACCTCTTCTCAACGCCGATTGCTCCGGCACCTCATCGTGATCGCGACGCTCAAGCTCGTCGCGCTGGGGGTGATCTGGACGATCTTCGTGCGCGACGCGCGCGTGCCCGTCACCGAGGATTCGGCGGCCGGCCATGTCCTGAATTCTTCTGGAGAAACCCGATGATCTCGGAACACTTGGTCGATTTATCCCGCCTGCAGTTCGCGGTGACGGCGATGTACCACTTTCTGTTCGTGCCGCTGACACTGGGCATGGTCTGGCTGCTGGTCGTGATGGAAAGCGTCTACGTGATGACCGGCAAGGTCGTGTGGAAGGACATGACGCGCTACTGGGGCAAGTTGTTCGGCATCAACTTCGCGCTGGGCATCACCACGGGCATCACGCTGGAATTTCAGTTCGGCACCAACTGGGCGTACTACTCGCACTACGTCGGCGACATCTTCGGCGCGCCGCTGGCGATCGAGGGCTTGATGGCCTTCTTTCTCGAATCGACCTTCGTGGGTTTGTTCTTTTTCGGTTGGGACCGGCTCTCGCGCGTGCAACATCTGGCCGTGACTTTGCTGATGGCGATCGGTACCAATCTGTCGGCGCTGTGGATCTTGATCGCCAACGGCTGGATGCAGCATCCGGTTGGCGCCGAGTTCAACTATCAGACCATGCGCATGGAGATGACGGACTTCTGGGCCGTGGTGTTCAACCCCGACGCGCAGGCCAAGTTCGTGCACACGGTGTCGGCGGGGTATGTGACGGGCGCGATGTTCGTGCTGTCGATTTCGGCGTGGTATCTGCTCAAGGGGCGCGATATCGAGTTCGCGAAGCGGAGTTTTCGCGTCGCGGCGGCGTTTGGTCTGGCGTCCGCGTGCTCGGTGATCGTGCTCGGTGACGAGTCGGGCTATACCGTCGGCGAAGCGCAGCAGACCAAGATGGCCACGCTCGAAGCCATGTGGGAAACCGAACCCGCGCCGGCGGGCTTCAATCTGGTCGCCTGGCCCAACGAAGCCGAAGAGAAGAATGACTGGGAAGTGAAGATTCCCTGGGTCATGGGCCTGATAGGCACGCGCTCGATCAGCAAGCAGATTCCGGGCATCGCCGAGATCAAGGCCCACAATCGCGCGCGCATCATCAACGGAATCGACGCCGTGCGCGCGCTCGAGGCCTTGCGCGCCAATGGCGCCGATGAAACCGCGCGCGCCACGTTTGAACGACACAAGTCCGATCTAGGCTTTGGCCTGCTGCTGCGCAAATACGTGGCCGACGTGAGTCAAGCGACGCCGGCGATGATCGATCAGGCTACCGACGACACCATCCCGCGCGTGGCGCCGATGTTCTGGAGTTTCCGCGCGATGGTCGGGCTGGGTTTCTTGATGCTGATGCTGTTCGCGGCGTCGTTCTACGTGACCGTTCGCGGCGATTTCTGGCGTTGGCCGTGGTTGCTGCGCGCGGCCGTGTGGATGCTGCCCGCGCCGTGGATCGCCTGCGAACTGGGGTGGTTCGTGGCCGAGTACGGTCGACAGCCGTGGACGATTTATGGCGTGTTGCCCACGCATTTGTCGGTATCAAGTCTGAGCGTGGGCAGCCTCTACGGCTCGCTCGCGGGCTTCATCGGCTTCTACACCGTGCTGCTGGTGGTGGAGATGTACTTGATGATCAAGTTCGCGCGCCTGGGGCCCGCGAGTCTGGGCACGGGTCGCTACGAAGGCGAATCGTCCCCGTCCACGCTGGCGCACGCCTGAGGAGCCTGCCATGTTCGACTACGAAACCTTGAAGATCATCTGGTGGCTGCTGATCGGCGTGCTGCTGATCGGCTTCGCGGTGATGGACGGCCACGACATGGGCGTGGGCGCGTTGCTGCCCTTCGTGGGCAAGAACGACGTCGAGCGGCGCGTCGTGATCAATACCGTCGGTCCGCATTGGGATGGCAACCAGGTGTGGTTCATCACTGCCGGTGGCGCGATATTCGCGGCATGGCCGTTGGTGTACGCGGCGGCGTTCAGTGGTTTTTACTGGGCGATGCTGGCGGTGCTGTGGGCTTTGTTCTTTCGTCCGGTCGGCTTTGACTATCGCAGCAAGATTCATCATGCGACGTGGCGCCAAGTCTGGGACTGGGGATTGTTCGTCGGTGGCGCGGTGCCACCGCTGATCTTCGGCGTGGCGTTCGGCAATCTGTTCCTGGGCGTGCCGTTTCAGTTCAATGAATTTCTGGTGCCGACGTACACGGGCAGCTTCTGGGCCTTGCTCAATCCCTTCGCCTTGCTCGCCGGCGTGGTCAGCAGCGCCATGATCATCGCGCATGGGGGCAACTATCTCGCCCATCGCACGGAAGGCGACATCGCGCGACGGGCCGCGCGCGCGGCGGTTGTCGCGGCGATCGTGGCGGTCGTTGCTTTCATCGTCGCGGGTCTTTGGTTGCACTTGGGCATCGCGGGCTATCAGATCAGCTCGGCCATCGATCCCAATGCCGTGTCGGATCCGCTGGCGAAGACCGTGGTCGTCGCGGCCGGTGCCTGGTGGACTAACTTCGCGGCGCATCCCCTGCTCTTGATCGTGCCCATGATCGGTGTCTTGGGGTTGTTGAGCGGAGCGTGGTGGGTCTCGCGCGGTCGCACCTTGTCGGCCTTCGTCGCCTCGGCCTTCGGCATGGCCGGCATCATCGGCACGGCGGGCGCGACGCTGTTTCCCTTCATTCTGCCCTCGTCGTCAATGCCGATGGCGAGTTTGACGGTGTGGGACAGCACGTCGAGTCATCTGACCTTGGGCATCATGTTCTGGGTCGTGGTGATCTTCATGCCGCTGATCATCGGCTACACCAGTTGGGCGTATCGCGTGATGCGCGGCAAGGTCACCGCCGCCTATGTACGCGAGCATTCGCATTCGGCGTACTGACCACTAGCGGGTCGGCCCCTCGCCGGCCCGCCAACGCGCGCGCGACGCTTTCTGGCTCGCGTGCGAACGAAGGAGAAGGAATCATGTGGTATTTCAGTTGGGTCTTGGGCGTGGGCTTCGCGGTGTTGTTGTCGATCCTCAACGCCATGTGGGGCGAGAACGAAGACGCGCGTCGCGAAGCCTTGATCAAGGCCCAGGACGAAACGTGATGTCGAGCACCGAGCCCGGCGCGGCGTCCTCGCCGGGCTTTCACTGGCCGTCGCTGATCGCGGCGCTGATGCTGATGATCGGCGGTGTCGTGGCGCCGATCCTCTTCGCCGATGCCCGCGGGCACGCCGACCATCGATTGGCGATCGTGGTCTTTTGGGGCATGAGCGCGGGCTTCGTGCGCGGCGTGGGTTTTATTCCTCGCCATCTCGTGCCGCGCTGGGTCCTGTCGGGCTGGGCCGTGCTGGTCGCCATCGCGCTGGCCTCACTCCATTTGGCCATTCGTTAGATCGAAATCATCCATTCCAGCCCGTTAAGGAATTCGCGCCACCGCATTTTGCACGTTTGTTCGCGATTTGCGCGGGGCCTCAATCTTGCACCATGCCTTGAGCAGCTTGCTTGGAGAGGCCTTGTGGCCGAAGTCGGTGTCCAGCACGATGGTGCGTTTCAGCGCTTCCCGCCATCGACTTTCGTATTAGTGCCAGCTAAAGTCGGACCAGCGACATGGCATGGCGGACACCGCGCGTCAGCGCGTCGACGCCTTCTCCCCCAGATCGGAGGGTTCCCCTGTGTCCAGCATGTTCCAGTCCACGTTCGGTGATCCGGAAGAGGCGCTGCCACCACAGACAGCGGCGGACATGGTGAACGCGGGGGCATGGATCCTCGACGTGCGCGAGCCCGAGGAGTTCGCGCAGGGCAGCATCGACGGCGCGGTCAACGTGCCGCTCAAGACCATTCTCGTCGACGGAATTTTGGCGCTCGAGCGCGCCGGACTGCCCGACGATGGTCGCGAGGTCCTAGTGGTCTGCCGCAGCGGCATGCGTTCGGGTAACGCCTGTCTGCGCTTGCGCGAGGCTTTGGGTCAACGCGCCTACAATCTGCGCGGGGGCCTGATGGCGTGGCAACAAGCAGGCCTGCCCGTCACGGTCAAGCACTGAGTTCTCAGGCGGCAATCAATTTCGTGGCGCCGTTGTCGCGGCGCATCAAGGTGTGAAGGTTCACGCCACATGGTTGATCGCGCGAACATCGCGCGCCATCACGGCAAGCGCACCTTCATCGAATGTAGGGCGAAGGATCGCGCAGGAAGGCTTTCGGATTGCGGTGGATCTTCTCGGGCTGGGCCGTGCTCGTCGCGATCGGGTTGGGCGCACTTCATCTGGTCACACGCTAGATCGACGTTGGGCAGTTCGTCATGGACGTCCGCACCTTCACGTGACGCGGGTCCTCAACGTTCGTTGTGGAACCGCGGTTCGCGCGCGCGTTACGCGCGCCATCGCTCGGCCGCTACTTCAATCGCTCGATGCCCAGCGCCTTGAGCACGTACTTTTCATAAATCGGTTCGGTATTGCCCGATTTCATCTTGGCCAAGAAGTACTTCTCGAACGCGATCTTGGCCAGGTGCACCCACTTGCCCACCTTCGCCCAGGTGACATTGCGCGGCGGAATCTGCGGCAAGGCCACGAAGGCCGCGCCGGTGTCACCCATGTCCGCGAGGCAGATGGCATTCCAGGTCGCGCGTGCGTCGCCGGTCTTGCCGTGTATGTCCGCCGCGATATTGGCCACGATCGCCGAGACCATCGACTCGATCATGAAGCCCGTCTTGGGCGCGCCCGTCGGCACCGGCGTCACCTCCACCGGCGGAATGGCCACGCACACGCCCGCGGCGTAGATCTTGGGAAACTTGGGATTGCGCTGATGCGCGTCGATCAGCACGAAGCCGCGCGGATTGCACAGCTCCTTCGCCGCGCGCACCGCGTCGACGCCGGTGAATGGCGGCATGATCATGGCGAACTTGAACGGCACGGCATGCTCCTTGAGCGCCTTGCCTTGATCGTCCATCTCCTGCACCGCCACCTCGGTCGCGCTGACGCTGGTGATGCGCGCATTGGTGATCCACTTGATATGGCGCTGGCGCAGTTCCGATTCCAGCAGGCCCTTGGAATCGCCCACGCCGCCAAGACCCATATGACCGACATAAGGCTCGCTGGTGACATAGGTCATTGGCACGCGATCGCGCAGCTTGCGCTTGCGCAGATCGGCATCGAGGATCATGGCGAACTCGTACGCCGGACCGAAGCAACTGACGCCAGGCGCCGCGCCGATTACGACCGGGCCGGGATCCTCGAGGAACTTCTCGTAGGCCTCCCACGCGGCCTGCGCGTGCGCCGTGGTGCAGATCGATTGCGTGAACGCCGAAGGCCCCAAGCCCGGGACCTCGTCGAAGGCCAGTCGCGGCCCCGTGGCGATGACCAGATAGTCGTAGTCGAGCGTTCGGCCGTCGCGCAGGATGATGTGATTGGCCTCGGGCACGACGCGCTCGGCGCCCGCGCCGTCGAAATCGATGACCTTCTTCTTGAGATGACTCGGCGCGTCGATCTGCACGTCGGCGGGCTTGCGCCAACCGACGGCGACCCAGGGATTGGACGGCGTGAAGCTGAACATCGGTCCTTCGCCAACGACCGTGATCCTGGCCTGCTCCTTGCTCAGCGCCGCGCGCAGTTCGTAAGCGACGCTCATGCCGCCGATGCCCGCGCCCAGGACGATGATGTGCTTCATGATGGCCCTCCCATCGACTTGCGTATTAGTAGGCGCTAAAGTACGCTTGGTCATATGGCAATGCAAGTGCCAAGCGCCCGCGCGCTGACCGCGTTCTTCCGTACTTCGGAGGGTTTCCACATGTCTGGCATCTTTCAGTCCTCGTTCGGTGTTCGGAACGAAGCGCTCGCGCCAGAGGCCGCCGCCGATTTGGCGAGCCGCGGCGCCTGGATCGTCGATGTACGCGATCCCGAGGAATACGCGCAAGGCAGCATCGCCGGCTCGGTCAATGTGCCGCTCAAGGCGATTCTGGCCGAAGGCATCGCGGCGCTCGAACGCGCGGGCTTGCCCGACGATCGTCGCGATGTGCTGCTGATCTGTCGCAGCGGCATGCGTTCGGGTAATGCCTGCGAGCGCCTGCGCGAGGCCTTGGGTCCACGCGCGTTCAATCTGCGCGGCGGCGTGATGGCGTGGCAGCAGGCGGGCTTACCGATCACGGTCAAACACTGAGGCCGCATGGAACCCATCCACGTTCGCGCGCTGTTCGCCATCGTCATGGCAACTTTGATGGTGTCGCTGCTCACCTTCGTGCTGGTGCCGGTGCGTCAGGGCTTCGCGCCGGGCGCGCTGGGCGCCTGGCTCGATGCGTGGCTGGTCGCCTGGCCGGTGGCCGTGGCGGCGATCTACTTCCTGGCGCCGGTGTCTCGGCGCATCACCGGTTGGCTGCTCGCGCGACTCGTTTAACCGCAACGACGAGGTGCGCCTAGGGCAAGCGCACCATCGTCGTCACCAAGGGCAGTTTCCATTGCGCGATGCGCGTGCCCTGCCCCGTGTTCAAGTGACTGGTGAGGTAGTACAGGCGCTCGATCTCGTCCTTGTTCGCGGGCCCGGCCTGGGCATCGGCGAAACGCTGCTGCAGATAGAACGGCGGCATGCTCTGGCTGTACAAGGTCGCGCGCACGCGCTTGATGCGCGCCAGTTGATCGGGCGCCAGATGGATCTCGTAGCTCAACACATCGGCGCCGGTGAGGTTCGGATCGGTGTAGTACGGATCGCGCGCGGCATCGCCTTCGACTTCGCCGAGCAATCGAATGTAGGGCGAAGGATCGCGCAGAAAGACTTTCGGATCGAAGCCGCGCGGCCGCAGTCGATTGTCCTTTACCGGATGCACGCGGCGCAGGAACGACGTCGTGAGCACGCCCGCGGAATCCTGGATCAGCTCTTGAAAGATCTGTACCTGGTCGCCGCGCGTGATGCGCTGGTAGTGCGGCTGAAACTCGCGCTGATCGACGCCGTTCTCGCTGGGCAAGCGGCGATCGCTCAAGCCATCGAGAATGAAGCCCAGATCATCCGTGCGCCCCGAGGCCCACAATGGCCTGCCGACCGCGTCCTCGGCCACGAACTCGATGAAGGCGCGTCGAAAGCCCACGCCTGACGGCAGAAAATGCCCGGTCTTGTTGGTCACGCGCACGGCGACATTCAATGCGTCGGCGTTGCGCTGGATCTGCGTGATGTCAATGTCGGCGGTTTCGTGCCGCGCCATGCGCAGCATCGACTCAGCCGCCGTGATCAGACCGGGCTGCGTGGTGGTGGCGCCCATATAGTCGATCTGGCGCACACCGAGCAGTAACGGGAACTGCTGGAACATCTCGTTGAGAAAGACATTCAGCCCGTGCAGCGAGTGACGCGCGTAAGTGTCGCGCGGCGTGAGCGTGATCTTGTCGTCGGGTAGGCGATGCGCCGTGGGCGCGAAGGCATCGGACTCGATATTGGCGATATGGGTGCCGGCCAGGCTCATCGACTTGTAATGTCGCGGCATGTGGCAGTCCTGGCACGAGCGGAACGTGGCGCCGCGCGCGAACACGCTGTTGGTCCACTCCAGATGCGTGGTCTGTTCGTAGGTGCTGGTCACGGTGCCGCCACCGGGCACTTTGACCGCGTGCGGTTGACCGTCGTTATCGAGCACGGGCAGCAGAATGTTGTGGCAGCTGCCGCACAGATCGGAGCTCTTGATCTGGTCGCCCGCTTGCGGCGTCACGCCGAGCGCGTTTTGCATCGGATCGACGATGACATTGTCGAACGGCCCGATGATCTTGTCCTCGGGGCCCGCGACCCAATTGCCTGTGAAACTCGCCTGCGTGCCGAGCGCCGTCGGCGCGATGCGATGACAGACCGTGCAGGAAATACCATCGCGCGCGAGATTGCCGTAGCCGTGCGGATCGTCGCTGGTCTGATAGCGCGTGACCAGGCCCAGCCGGAACGGATCGCCGAACGGCACTTCGGGCGGCGGCGCGATCGCGAACAAGTTCTTGCAGCGCGCTTCGTCGCGTCGCGTATCCATCGCGAGTTGCCGCTGGCCCATCACGCCGTGGCAATGCAGGCAGGTGTTTTCCAAACATTCGGTGAGTGACGGCAGGCGATTGGTCTCGCTTTGCAGTTGCGCGAAGAACACCGGATCGCGCCCCGCGAGACCCATCGGCGATGCGCGCCACTCGCCATACATCGAGACGTTGATGGCATTGCCCGTCTCGGGATCGTTGATCAGCATGTTCGGCGTGGCGTCGTTGGACACCGTGGCGTCGTGGCAGCCTTGGCATTGATCCGAAGTCAGGAACAGCCCCGGCGACTTGGCGCCAGCGGTGCGGTGATCAAACGTTTCCGCCGGCAAATGCAGATGCCATGCGTCGGCGAAGGTTGTCGGTCCGAGCTTGCCGAAGGATTCGGCGAAGTGCGTCGCCGGGCGCGGCAGCGGTTGGCTGAAGGCCCAGGCTTGGCGTTGCGCGGCGCGCAGGCGCTGCTCGCCTTCGGCATCGTTGCGCGCGTCGTCGTGCTCGGCGCCGCCGCGATCGTCGAAGCCCGGCTCGCGTTGACTGAGCATGCCCAACTGCCCCGTCGCCGTGGGCACGATCGTCGGCGCGCTGAAATGTCGGTATTGCAGTCCCGCCGTCAGGACATTGTCGAGCGTGGCGAAGGTCAGGTCTTTCTCGGCCGAAGCATGACAATTCATGCAGTACGCGCCGAACAGACTGTACGGCGTGACCGTGTCGGCGAGCTTGGCGCTCGGCGGCTTGCCCGGACGCTCGCACGCGGTGTTGGTGAACAGATCGCCGGTGGGGTACCAACACGGATTATTGTCGGGCCGCTCGGGATGCGGGCCGAAGAAGTTCGGATCCGTGACCGCACTCGAGGTGAGTATCGGCGGATTGCCGTCGCCACTCGCGGTGGGATTGGCCCAATACCAACCATCGTGCGTGGCTTGATCCTGTCGCACCATGACGGTCCACGAGCCGGGCTCGAGCGTCTTTGTCGGCGCGCGAATGACCAGGCACTGCGCGTTGACGTCGATGTCGAGCGCGGCCGGATCGATGGCGCGCATTTCCTTGACGATCATCGCGCCCGTGGGCAAGGCTGTCTTGCGGCCCTTGCACAACCAATCGACCACTTCGGGCGAATACCACACGCGCACCGCCGGGTGCACGCCGTAACTCTTACCGTTGGGAAAGTCGCCGACGTAGGGGCCGGTGAGGCGCCACTCGCGATCGGCGATCCAACCGAGCTGACGATAGGTGCGCGCGCGCAGGAAATGACGCAGCGACAGATCGTAGCGATTCTTCGCGTCGAGATCGTCGATCTCGGCGGGCGCGTACGGCAAGATCGCGGGCCGACCGCGATCACGATGCGCCTGACACCATTGCGCGATCTCGGTGGGTGATGGCGCCGGTGGCGAGTTCTCGCACACCCAAGCCGAAGGCTGGTCGGGCGGAAACGGCGGCAGACTCGTCGCTGAAGGCGAGTCGGCGTGCGCAGGCATGGCGAGCACGAGGGCCCAGACCGCGAAACGCAGTGACTTCATCTCCCCTCTCCCTGGGCGATGGTCGCGGCGCCATTACACCATCATCGCCCGGCACTTGTGCTGTCGGGCGGCGGCAATTCTTACACGCGGCATTTCCGCGAATTGCCCGACGACGCGGGCTCGCGATCAGCAGATCGTCAGACGAAAGAAGTGCGCGGGCTCCGCGCCCTCGTTCGCGAAGTCGTGCGCGCGATCGCTGTCGAAGACATGCGAGCCCACGCCGAGACGACGCGACTTGCCCGCCATGGTCAGCGTCACCGTGCCCGCGACCACGATCAATTGCACGCGCCAGCCCAGCGGATCGGCGCCGGCGCGATAGCGTTCGCCGGACGCGAGACGCCACTCCCAGGTTTCGACTTCGCGACTGGCCGGCACGCTCGACAACAAGGTGCCCGTGCCACCGCGCCGCCCTTTCCAGCCCAGGCGCCGTTGCGCGCGCACTCGCGGTCTTGCGGGATCGGCGACCAACTCGGAGAGACTGACGCTCATGGCCACGCCGATGCGATCGAGCGTCGAGGTGCTGACGCTGCTGGCGCCGTTCTCGATCGCGCCGATCATGCGCAGGCTCACCCCCGCGGCGTCGGCCAGTGCCTTTTGACTGAGACCAAGGGCGACACGACGCGCGCGCACATTGTGAGCGACATGGGCCAGGAATTCGGGGATGGCTTGACTAGGCAAAATATTGCGTATCCAATCGAGTGGCAATATTTTGCCATTAGGCCCGAAAGCATGTTCCAGTTCAACCGCCTGGCCGGACGTCTGTTCGTCGCCAGCGCCTGTGTGTTCGCCGTCGAGACCCAGGCGAAGACGCCTCCCCTCGCCGACCCGGCATCGACGGCCTTGTCGATGAGCCCCGAGCAAGTGCGCGAGGATTTCGAACTGGCGATTGCCGCGGTCGAAGCGGGCTTGCCCGAGATTCATACCTTCGTGACGTCGACAAGCTGGGATCTCGCCAAGCGCCGCGCACGACAAGCCCTGCCCGCGATCACCGATGCCGATGCGCTGTATCGCGTGCTGCGGCCGCTGCTCAGTCGCATTGGCGAGGGGCATCTGGTCCTGCATCGTTCCGAGGCCATGCGCGCGCATGAACGTCAGGCGCGCGGCCTTCTGCCGATCGATGTGCATTGGACGGAGTCCTCGGCGACGATCACGCAAGGCCATGGCGACGCGTCGCGCATTCCCGCGGGCTCGCGCCTGCTCACGATCGATGGCGAGCCGCCGTCGACACTGATCGCGGAAATGATGTCGGCGTTCGGCCACGACGGCGAGATTCGCACGGGCGCGATGCGCGAGGGCGAAGGCCTAGGCTATGCCCGCGCGCGCTTCTGGTTGCGCGGACCCCAGGCGCGATTTCGCGTGAAGTGGCAAGCGCCCGCGGGCGAGGTGCGCGTGGAGGAGTTCGCGGGTGTCGCCTACGCCGATCACGCGGAGACGCGCGTCGCATCGCCCGAACCTTCGCCCTTGGCGCGCTTGCAGTGGCTCGATGCGCGCACGGCCCTGCTGACCGTGCCGACCTTGAGCAACCGTCGCTATCGCGCGGTCGGCGCCGACTATCGTGCGACCATCCAGTCGGCCTTCGATGAACTGCACGCGCGTGGCGCGGATCGGTTGATTCTGGATCTTCGCGAGAACGGCGGCGGTTCGGAATCGAACGAGAACTGGCTGTTCTCGTTCCTGGTTGCACAACCAATTCGCAAGTACGCCTCGGTGCGCGCGCGCGGCGCGCGGCTGAGCGTGCGCGATCTCGGCGGCCGCGAGCATGCCGTCGATGTCTTCGATCTCGAGGAATGGCGCGAGCAATTGCTGCTGCCCGGCGGTGAACTGCTGCGTCGCAATCAGGCGCCGGAAGGATTGATGTCGCACTGGGTGCCGAGTTCGCCGGTATTCGAGGGGCGCGTGGTTGTTCTCGCCGGCGGCAATACGTTCTCCGGCGCGGCGGAACTCGCCTCGATGCTCTATCACACGCGACGCGCGATCTTCGTCGGCGAGGAAGTCGGTGGCGCGCACGCGGGCAACACCAGTGGCTACACCTGGGACGTCACCTTGCCCAATAGCGGCATGCCGCTCGAAGTGCCGCTGCTGCGTTTTCGTTTCGCCTGGCGCGAATTGCCGATCGGTCGCGGCGTGCCACCGCATTGCGCGGTGGCGCCGGAGCCGCCGGGTTCGCCCCATGATCAGGCGCTGGCCGTTGCGCGCGCCTTGTTCGAGCAAGCGTGGAGCCCGGGCTCGACCCCGCTCTGCCCGCGCGTGATCGAGCCTCGCTGATGTCGATGACATCAACAGGCGACGGCAAGTCAGGCCGAAGCACGCGCGAAGGTCATCGAGGCTCAGCATCATCACCCGAGCCCATGCCCTAGTCGCCCGCGACTAGTTCACGCGAATGCCCGTCGTACCGACATCATTGGTCTCGAAGGTCAACACGCCGCGCGCATCGCTGGCCACCGTCACCGTGCCGCCCGCGCCGCCGACGCGCGTGATCTGGAAATTGGTCGACGGCGTCAGATTGGTCAGCACGTGCGTGCAGGGGCAGGCTTGCGTCAGCGTGTATTCGAGCGGCGTGGCCGTGCCGATAGGCGTGGACGTGAGCGTGGCGAGCACGACCCAGCGTCGCGCGCCCGCGTCGATCTGCGCGCCTTGCGCGCGGTTGTCGGACGAGGTGATCTTTTGCGTCGCGGTCATGGCGCCTTGCGTCGACGGTGCTAGTTCGAAGGCGTGCAGGAAGGTGCCCGTGGTCTGTCCGACGGTCTGCACTTGGTAGTTGCTGACATTGTCGGTGCCGCCGTTGTAGTCGAGCGCGGTGATGGTGGGCGTCGGGTTGGCGGGCGTCAGCGCGCGCATGAACACCTTGCTCGTGCCGCGCGTCGCCGCGAACACATCGCCCGAGCGAGCCAGCGTCGGCGCGTTGAAGTTGATATTGAAAATGCGCTTGACGTTGGCATTGGCGACCTTCATCGCGTCATGCATCACGATGAGATTGGGGCGGATGTAGACGAGGGTCCGCAACGCGGTCTGCACCGAGTTGGTCACGCCATCGTTGTTGACGTAGGCATCGGCGATGTCGGCCTCGGCATAAACGAAATCGCCGTGATCGAGCGAGCGCGTGATCTTCGCGTCCGGCCCCCAATAGCCCTGCCCCGGCGGATAGACAATGTGATTGCCCGCGCCGCGATCGTCGAAGCCCAAGGTGTTGTGCGTGGGCAGGCTGTCGAGAATGCCGTAGCCACCGGCATTGATCACCAGATAGTCCGCGCCGCGCTGCAGGGTGAAGTGCCCTTGATCGAGGTGTTGATGATCCTCGAGCACGGGACCCGCGGCGAGACTCAGCCACACGGCCGACGTGCCCCAATCGGAACGCGCGTACAACGGCCCGGTGCGCGCGGCGACATAGGACAAGGGAAACTGCGTCGCGCCGCTCTTGTAATCAAGCCGCGTTCCCGCGATCGGATCGCCCACGTCGGCGAGGAGTTGCCGCGCGTACGGCGTCATCGGGTGATCGGGCTGATAGCGCGCGAAGGCGCGCATCGACAGCGTCAGCGGCGTGGCCGGCAGTTCGTTCCAATCGCCGCCGTCGTAGAAGGTCACGCGATCGGGCTTGGTGCCGTGGAACGTCGCGGGCACCAGGTGATCGGTCCAGGCGAGTTGCGGCGCGAGATCCTCGGGTGTGCCATCAAGCGTGGTCAGCCGCTTCCACAGATCGTAGAGCTGCAGCATGTCTTGATTCGTGCCTTCGGAATACGTGCCCTGCGGGCCGAAGCCGCCGGGCAGATCGGCGTCCATCACGTCGAAGGTCTGATGCAGCAACTGATGCGCGAGCGGCTTGAGATCGCCGCCGCTCATGGCGCGCGGATTGTCGGCGTCGGTCGCGTAGGCGGTGAACATCACGCCCGTGAGATAACCGCGAATGTAGTAGTTGCCGATCGGGTTGAGGCCCAGGTTCGGCCCTTCATAGCCCGCCTGCGTGTACCAATCGATCTGATCGTTGAGAACTTTGTAGAACTCCTGACGCAGCGCCGAGGTGAGATCCGGCGATTGGCGAATCGCGTCATAGCCATAGGCCAGGCCGACATTCATCGCGCGCATGTTGTAGCCCGGGCCGTCGGGCTTGACCGATTCGGCGCGGCCGGTGCGATTGCTGGTCTGCGTGTAGTCGCTGCCGAGGTATTCGACATAGATCGCAGTGTTGGTCGCTGGCGCCGTGTTGAAGGTCAGCGTGGTGCCGCTGACCGTGAAGGCGCCCGCCGTCACCGAGGTGTCGTTGGCATTGGTGTTTGTCGCGACGTAATAGGTGCTGGCGGGATGATGCGCGCCGAGCCAGCGCAGAATGTTGAATTGGGAATCGCCATTGATCAGCTCGCGAAAGGCGACGTGATAGTCGACTTCGGGCGAGTACTCGGGCGCGGCGTTCGAGGTCGCGCCTGCCAGCGTCGTGGCGACGCGCAGCACGGGATACAGCGCTCCCGACGTGAACTCGCGCGTCACGCCGATCTGGTTCGGTCCCGAATAGGTGAACGTATTGATCGTCACCGGATTGGTGAACACGCGCACGGCGGCGGCATCGAGCGGCGTCATCGGCAGTGTGAACACGCGCGTGGCGCCGTCGCCGAAGGCCAGGAACTGATGGTTCTGATTCGGCGCGATCAGCGGAAAGCTGCGCGCCAGGGTCTTGAGCACGGCGACGGCCTTCTTGCCGTAGACCGGCGCGCGCGCATCGCCGCGCGCGGTGCCGACCGCGTAGCACAGCCCATAGTCTTGCGCGGCCTGGCGCCAGTCGAAGCCGGCGTAGATGTCGCGAATGACCACGTTCAGATCGCGCTCGCAGCGCGTGCGCAGTGAATTCCACACCGCATCGTCGGCGAGCGCGCGTTCGATGTCGGGCGCGGCGATCTTGGGCGCGTTCGCCGCGACGAGGTTTTCAAAGCCGCTGCCGAACAGCGCATCGCCGCTTTGGGCGTTCGCGCCGGCGACTGGCGCCAAGGCGAGCACGGTCATCAGGAACCGCGCGATACGGCGCGAACGGAGGGTCGACGCGCGATCGGCGCGCGCGGTGGCGAAAGACGTCATGGGGCAATCCTGGTCGTCGGAGGCGCGGGGTTCAAGGGCTTCACGTCTTGGTGAACGACATCGGCCACCAAAACGCGCCATCGATCGCGAAGAAAGTTCGCGCGCGCCGCGGCCCCACCCGACCCAGGTTAGCCCGCCGCTGTCGCGCCGCCCTCGTCCGCCGCCCCGCGCGCCTGGGACATCAGGGCCAGGGGATGGCCGTCGATGTCCTTGAAAAAGGCCATCCATTCCTCGGTGCCATCGGCGTGGCGATGGATCATGTGCGGGGCATTGATGAACTCGACGCCGCGGCCGGCCAGGTCGTCGCGCGCGGCGTGAATGTCGTCGACGCGGAAGTACAGGATCGAGGGCGTTTCGGTGCTTTCCGATTCGGCCAGGAACAGGCGCGTGCCGCCGCAATCGAAGAACGCGAGATTGCCGAAGGAATACAGATGCGGCAGGCGCAACACCTCGGCATACCAACGCGTGGCGGCGGCGATGTCGCTGACGCCGCGCGAGATCTGACCGATACGGCCCAGGGTGATGTTCATGGCGATGTGCTCCGGTGATGTCGCCAGGGCCGAGCCCCGCGCGATGCCCGACCAGTGCCTGATCTCGCGTCGACTCGTCATGCCGAGCTTCGACAAGGCATTGGCCACGTGGAATTTCACGGCGTCGATGCTGACGCCGCGCGCGCGGGCGATTTCGGGATTGCTCAAGCCGTGCCGCACCGCGTCGACGACCTGCCATTCGGCCGGAGTCAATTGATCGGGGTACGGCGGGCGCCCACGTCGGTTGGTCATGGGCGCAGCGTATCGGTGTCGGGCGTGATTTCCACTACCCGACGGGAACTGCTCAGCCGGAAGACAGCACGAAGATATTGCCGTCCGGATCGCGAAACTTCGCGAACGTGCCCCAAGGCTGCTTGGTCGGCCCTTCGACGAAAACCACGCCACGCTGAGTCAACTGCCGATGCGTGGCCTCGACGTTGTCGCACGCGAGCGAACCGTTGAAGAAGGTGCCGATGCGATTCTCGTGCCCCTCGGGCGTGAACAGCACCAGGCGCGTGGGCGACATGCCGACGCGAAGTTCAATCCACCGCTGACCCGGGCCCATGGGCTGGTCGGTGGCGACTTCGAAACCCAGTTGCTCGGTGTAGAACTTCAGGGCGCGATCCTGATCGCTGACCGGCACGCCAACGAATTTGATTTGCGTGATCATGGAGACATCCGATTGCATGGCCGTCGCGGCCGACGGCGGCATTATCGCCATGTCGGGGCTGCCCGTATACCGATAATCGCTGTAGCATTATTCGGTATGAAGACAGTGACGATAGACAGCTATGTGCTCGAGGTGCTGATGCCCGATCTGGTCGGTCACGACAAGCGGCCGGCGGCCTTCGTCGTGTACTTGCATTTGCTGGGGCTGGCGACTCGCGCGCGGCGCGACACAGTGGGCGCGAGTTTGCAGGCCATTGCGGCTCGAACGGGATTGTCGAAGTCGACGGTGCAGGCCGCGCTGCGTCATCTACGGCGGCGCGGCTTGATCGATCCGACCTTGCCGGCGACGACGGCCTCGCCCGTGCGACGGGTGTTGCGGCCGTGGCGACGGACTTAAGCGCCATCGCGATCGCGCTTCGATCCGGCGAGACGGCCGCGCTCAGTATCCGAAAATGACGAGGCGCGCCGGAGCGCGCCTCGTTGACCTCACACGCGGTGCGTGCTGGCCCTCACTCGAAGCCGTGCTTGAACACGATCTCGCTGGGCCGTTGCAGCGTGGTGCTGGCGGTCGCGGTGCGCGCGCCGCCACCGCCGGTATTGCCGTTGTCGTTGAGCTGGTACTGCACGACGGCCGTCGCGGGATCATCGGCCGTCAGCGCGTACGTGACGCCTTGCGCGGTGAAGCACGTGTTGAGCGTGGCGATGGTGCCAGTCAGCGTCACGGAAGCACCGCCGCCCGTCACCGTCACGCCCGCGCCGCAAGTCGCGGCGAGGCTGCCGCTAGGCACGCTCAGGGTCAGCGTGAGTGTGCCGCTACCGGCATCGACATCGGCGATCGAGACATCGCGCAAGGCGAAGGTGCCGGCCGCGCTGCCCAATAACTGGGCGGCAGGCGCGCTGATCGTCGGCGCATCGTTGATCGCGGCGATGGTGAGCGTGATCGTGCCGTCGGCCGTCCCGGCGACGCCACTGCCGGTATTGCCGTTGTCGTCGGCGTGCACGGTTAGCGTGCGTGTGCCGCTGGCATCGAGCGCGGTCAAATAGCTGAGTCGGCCCGCGGCGATGTAAGCATTGAGGTCGCCGACGGTGCCCTTGATCGTCAACGACGGGGGCGGTGCCGAGCCAATCGTGATGCCGGCCTGGGGTGTCGCCGACAGCGTGCCCTGCGTGACGGTGAACGTAAGCGTGACCGGCCCGGCGCCCGCGTCGACATCGGCCACGGCAATGCCGGCGATGGCGCTCGGCAGGTCCTCGCTGACCGCGATGGCATTGCCCGCGGGCAGGGTCAGCGTCGGCCGATCGTTGACGGCGTTGATCGTAATCGTGCGCGCGACCGTGCTGATCAGCGCGCCACCGCTGCCGCTGTTACCCAGGTCGTCGATGTCGAGCCGCAGGCTCACGGTCGCGGTCGCGTTGGGCGCCGGCGTGTAGACCAAGGACCCGCGCGAGATCATCGTATTGATCGCGGCGATCGTTCCGCTGAAGGTCATCACGCTCGTGCCACGGCCGGTGATGGAAACGCCGACATTGTCGAGCGTCGACAGCGTGCCCTCGCTGACTTGCGCGCTCGCCAGCACCGCCGCCGTGCCGGCATCGGGGTCGCCGAAGACGATGTCGAGCAAGGCCTTGGCCGTGTCTTCGGTGACGACCTGCGTGTCGGGCGCGGCGATGGTCGGCGCGCGATTGCGCGGCAATTGCCAGCCTATGTCGCGCAACAGCGGCAAGGCCAGATCGACGCCCCGAAAGGCCATGCGATAGTCAAACGGCTCCATCAAGGCATGTGGAAAGGCATCGATGCTGAAGTGATTGACCGAATCCGACGACAGCGTCGTCGGCGCATGCATGCGCATGCGGCCCAGCCACGTGCCTTGCAGATTGTTGTTGACCGCCTGGAAGTGCAGCGTGGTCGTGACCGTGCCCGGCCCTTGCGCGCGCAGCGACGTCGTCGCATTGCTGGAGACCCCATAGACGGGAATGTTCACGCGCTGGGCGCGCGTGTCATTGTCGAAGCTGGTGGGAAAGGCATCGGTACTGGCGATGATCACGCCGACCGCGCCAGCGTTTTGCGCATTGAGCGCCTTGACCTCGTTGGCGCAGCCCAGCGCCTCGATCAAGGCGATACGACCTCGAATGACGCCGACATTGTTCAAGGGGTCGCAGGCATCGTAGATCGACCCGACCGCGTCGGTGGCGGTGGCCAGTGGCGCGGTGAAACCGTCCAGCGACGGGATGGTGCCGAAACTCGCGACGTTCGCCGGCAGCGACAAGGCGGCATCGCCAAGACGCGCGGTCATGCGCGCCTGCGGGCGCAAGAAGGTCGACAGATTGGCGGTGACCTCGTCGCCCTGCCACGTGAGGTAGGGATCGTTCTTGGCCGAGAGCACGCGCTCGGCCGGGGTCATCTGCGCCCACAGCTTGCTGGTCTGCATGTCGAACAAGTGATGGGCCCAGACATCGAGACGACCCTCCGGATATTGGCCGGAATTGAGATCGACCCGCGTCATGAAGCCCAAGCCATGCGCGATCTCATGCGTGGCGAAATCGACCAGGTTGATCCGGCTCGCCGGCATCACCACGTTGCGGTCGATGCCATACCACCACTTGAACGACGGGATGCACGCGCCACTGTCGAAGTTGGTGTTGAACTGCGCGTCGATCTCGACCGGGATGGCCGGAGACACATAGCCGCCGGCCAGCGCATTGGCCAGCGCGATCGGATAGAACGTGCCGCCCAACGGCGCGTTGGCGAAGTCTTTCACCCAGGCTTCGGGTTTCGCGCGACCGAGAATAAGCGTCGGGTCGAGACACGAGGCCGGATCAAAATGCGCGCGAATGCGGATCTGCACGGCGCTGTCGATCTGCGACGCCCAGACTTCGGTGGCCGCCTGCAAGGACAGCAAGCGCTGATCGCCGACGGTGAGGCCGGCGTTGCCATCGACCGGCACGGCCGGCGTGGTGTCGTTGAGTCCCTCGCCGGGACCATCGGCGTTGATGAGGGTAATGCTTGCCGCGTTTACTTCAGCGGCCCAAAGGCCGACGATCAAGATCATCGCGCGCGCGACGACGGTAATGCTCATGGTGAATTGTCTCCATGTCAGTGTCGGTCGCGCTCGAGGTCTCGCACTGAGGTTTCATCGTAGCATCGGGGCGTGTGTCTTGAGTCCTTTTTTTCAGGGGTTTTCGCGCGATCGGGCGAAGTTTGGTCGGCGCTGGATTCGGGCGGAAAGGAGGGATGCGGCAATTTCGCGCGCGAGGTGTCAGGCGCGAAATTAAATCTTGCGGCGAGGCGTTGGCGTTCGGATCGTCGCCGCATCGCGCGTCGCGATGACGACGCGCGATGCGGCGGTCGGCGACCTCGATCAGACGTACATACCGCCCGAAGCCTCGACACGCTGACCATTGATCCACGCCGTGCCCGGCGACAACAGCGACGCGATCACACCACCGATATCGTCGGGCAGGCCCGGCCGACCGAGTGCCGTCACCGAGGCGACGAGTGCGTTGACCGCGGCGTTGTCGCGCACTTGGCCACCGCCGAAATCGGTCTCGATCGCGCCCGGCGCGAGCGTGTTGACGCGAATGCGACGCGCGCCGAGTTCGCTGGCGAGATAGCGCGTCATCACTTCGATACCGCCCTTCATCATCGCGTAGGCGGCATAGCCCGCCAGCGAGAAGCGCGCGAGACCGCTCGACACGTTGAGGATGCGGCCGCCATCGGCGATCACGGGCAACAGCGCTTGCGTCAGAAAGAACGGACCCTTGAGATGCACGCGCATCAAATCGTCGAACTGCGCGGGCGTGGTGTCGGCGAAGGCCGCGTAAATGCCCATGCCGGCGTTGTTGACCAGATGATCGATGCGTTCCCTGCCCCAGCCCGCGAGCACGCGACGCACTTCGTCGGCGAAAGCGGGGAAGCTCGCGCTGTCGCCAACGTCGAGCGCGAGGGCGGCGGCGCGGCGGCCGTGCGATTCAACGAGCGCGATGACTTGTTCGGCTTCAGCGCGCGCGGCGCGGTAGGTCAGGATCACATCGTGGCCTTGGCGGGCCAGATGCTCGGCGGCGTTGCGACCGAGGCCGCGGCTGCCGCCGGTGATCAGGGTGATGGGGGCTGGGGTGGTGGGCGTGATGTTCATGGGTGTCCTCGAAGGGGCTGGGGCGAATGATGGGTGTCCCGAATCGGCGGATTTCCGGTGAGTCTTGGCGGGATCGAAGGCTGTCCTCGAAGGCCGCGGCTGGGATTGATGGGTGTCCTGAATCGGTCGGAAGGGCCGGATTGGGGTGCCGCGAGAGGTTATTGCTCCGGGAATCCGGGATAAATCGGCTATAGTCGATTTGTCTGTTCGCGATATCGGAACAATCGAATCATGGATGTCCTCGAATCGTTTCGGATTTTTTCGCGGGTCGCGGAGTTGGGCGGCTTCAGTCGAGCCGCCGAAAGCCTGGGCCTGCCCAAGGCCAGTGTGTCGACGGCGGTGCAGCGGTTGGAGGCGATGCTTGGCGCGCAATTGCTCCATCGCACGACGCGGCGCGTGCAGCTCACGCGCGATGGCGCGGCGCTGCACGAACGCGTTCGCGATTTCCTGAGCGAGGCCGACGAGCTGCAATCGATGTTTCGCGGCGACGCGCGCGCCTTGCGCGGCCGCTTGCGCGTGGACATGTCGCACGGCATCGCGCGTCACCACGTGATGCCACGGCTGGGCGAGTTCTTGCAGCGTCATCCGCAGATCGAGATCGAAGTCAGTTGCACCGACCGGCGCGTCGATGTGGTGCGCGAAGGCTTCGATTGCGTGGTGCGCGTGGGTGGCATTGGCGATGACAGTCTGATCGCGCGCCCGCTCGGCGCGTTGCGCGTGATCAACGCCGCGAGCGCGGACTACGTGCGCGAGCACGGTCTGCCCCGCACGATCGACGACTTGGCGCGGCATCGCCTGGTGCATTACGTCAATGCTTTCGGCCAGCGCTCTAGCGGTTTTGAATACGCCACGGCCGAAGGCTATGCCACGGTCGAAATGGCCGGCACCGTCACGGTCAACAACGCCGATGCTTATCAAGGCGCGGCCCTCGCGGGCCTGGGCATCATTCAAGCGCCGTGGATTGGGCTACGCGACTTGATCGCGTCGGGGCGGCTCGTGGAGATCTTCGCGCACGCGCCGCCCGAGCCCATGCCGATCACCCTGCTCTACCCGCGTCGCCGTTACGTGCCGGCGCGCGTGCGCGCCTTCATGGATTGGATCGCCGAGATCCTGATGCCGCTGATGATCGAAACACCGTCCGCCTGAGTTCAGGCCGCGCGATCGTTCTCGACGCGCGCGAGGTGTCGCGGCAGGATGTGTTCGGCGCTCAAGGGCGCGACCGGAAACGGATGCGGCGCCTTGGGCGGAATCCAGGCGATTTCCGCGATTTCGTGGCCTGGCGTGGGTTCGCCGGCGATTCTCGCTTCGAACACTTCGGCGCGCACGCGTCGTCCGCGCTCGTTGACGGCGTCGGCCTCGAATTCGCCGAGGCGATCGAGCGATTCCGGGAGTAACTGCACGCCCAGCTCTTGGCGCAGTTCGCGCGCCAGCGTGACGGCGGCGGACTCGGACTGCTCGCGCTTGCCGCCGGGCTGGATGAATTGCGAGGCGCCGCGCTTGCGCACCAGCAGCACGCGGCCGCGATCATCGGTGATCACGGCCGCCACGACGAAGATCGGCACTAGGTTCGTCAACTCCATGCGTTTACTTTACCTCATCGTTTGGCGGGTTCGCTTCGCTTCCGCGCCTAGCGATGAGGCGAATACGAAGAGTCTCGATCAGCACGCCCACAAGCGCGAAAAACTCGGCATAGGCGACCCAGATCGCTGGTCGGCCGAAGAAGAACACCGCCGCCAGCGCGCCAAGATCGAAAACGTTGAGCAAGACCGTCGGCACGAGCATCACGCCCACGGCCATACGGTCGCGGTCCTCTCCCCAGTCTTCTCTACCGATGGCGAACAAGGCGCCGAGAAACATACCCGGCAGCACGGCCGCGAAGGCCAGCAGCAGCACGCGCGCCAGATCGAGTTGCAGGAACATCGCGCGATCGGCGCAGAACAGGATCAAGGGACCGATCGCGAACAAGCGCGTGGTCAGGATCAAGACGGCTAGGCCTTGTCGATTGCCCAAACCATCGAACGCGCGCAACCAGCTGGCTTCCATGCCCAGAGCCCCTTCCCCGTCGTCGTCGCGATCCTAGCAAAGGGCGCGGGCGCTTCAAGCCGAGCGCGCGGCCGTGCCGTGACCGAGCGCGCCGAGGGCCTCGCCAACGGCGGCGATGGCACGGCGCACGTCATGCTCGTCCGTGCGCCAGTTGCTGACGCTCACGCGCATGGCGCGCTGGCCGCGCCAGGTCACGCCGCCGAAGAAAGCCTCGCCACCGGCGCGCACCGCGGCGATGACGGCATCGGTGAACTGATCGTGGTCGGCGGCGGTGGCGCGGTTCTTGGGTGATTTGAAGCGCACCAGGCCTTGATTGAAGGTCGGCGTCCAAACGACCTCGGCGCCGGGCAAGGCGCCGATGCCGGTGACGACCGCGCGCGCGTGCGCGCAGCAACGATCGACCAGGGCTTCAATGCCTTGGCTGCCGAGTTGCATTAGCGCCGCGCACGTCGGAAAGGCGCGCGCACGACGCGACCATTCGGGATTCCAGTCAGCGGGATTGCGCACGTCGTCGTAGCCGCGCACATAACTCGCCTGATACGACAGCGACGCGCGCAGATCCTCGACGCTGCGCACGAAGGCGTAGCCGCAGTCATAAGGCACGTTGAGAAACTTGTGGCCATCGGTGGCCCAGGAATCGGCCAACTGCACGCCCTCAACCAAGCCGCGATGCTCGGCGCTGGCCGCCGCCCACAATCCGAACGCGCCATCGACATGCACCCAGGCGTGATGCGCGCGCGCGATCGGAATCAAGGTCGCGAAATCATCGAACGCGCCCTGATTGAGATCACCGGCGAGCAAAACGACGAGCGTCGCCGCATCGGGCTCGCGCGCGAGTTCACGCGACAACGCCTGCGGTTGCAAGCGGCCACGCTCGTCGACCGGCAGCGCGACGATATTGCCCGTGCCAATGCCCAGCAGCTTCAAGGCGCGATCGATCGTCGTGTGACGCTCGACGCTGGTCAGCACGCGAATGCGCGGCGCGCCAGCCAGGCCTTGTCGTTCCACATCCCAGGCGCGACGCGCCAGCAAGGCGTGACGCGCGGCGGCGAGACACGTGAGATGCGCCATCTGGCAGCCCGTCACCAAGGCATACGCCGCATCGGCGGGCAAACCGAACAAACTCTTGAGCCAGCCACCGACCACTTCCTCGGTCACCGCCGCGGCCGGCGAGCAATCGTGCATCGCGGCATTCTGATCCCAGGCCGAGGTCAACCAATCCGCGGCGAGCGCGGCCGGCAAGGTGCCGCCGATGACCCAGGCGAAGAAGCGTCCGCTCGTGGAACGCACCAAGCCATCCTTGACCATGCGCGTGAGTTCGGCCACGACCTGATCGGGCGGCGCGCCCTGCGCGGGCAATGCGCGCGGAAATTGTCGACGCAGAGTCGTCGCCGAAGCGCCGGGCGCGAGATGCGCGGTCTGATCTTGTTCGAGATGCAGCAGGGCCGCGCGTAGCGCGAACTGCAAGGCCGCTTGATAGTCGTGCTCGTCGCTCATCGTCCGCTCTCGTTTCCGCCCTGCTCACGCGATCATACTGATTCGGCTGGCGCGGTCGCGCGTGGGCACGGGGCCGACATCATTCCACGGTCCAGTCGCCGATGTCGTCACAACCACCCCGATGAAGTCGTCGCGAGCCGCGACCAGCCGATCAGTGCCCACGAGTAACGCAGCGACGCGAGCCATTGCGCCATTCGCCAATCGATATCGATTCGCGAAGACAGCGTTGTACTTCGCGGTCGTCGTGCCCGATGCGCGCATTGTTCACAACTTCTCACCTCGGTTATCTCGCCCTTTCGCGCGCGATTTGGCAGATTGACGCTCGCCACCTCGTCAGGATGCGTTGTGGCTTCGGGCGGCAATGGCCAACGCGCGAGGGAGACCCCGCGCGGTCATCGGCCATCGATCACCTGAGGAGTCGGCATGGCCGCTGTTTTCTTCATCGACATTGGTGCGTTCGCGCGAACGCGGCTGATTCGCCTGCTGGTCTTGTCGTGCGTCTTCGCGATCGCGGTGTTGGCCCTGCCCACGCGCGCCGAAGACAGCAAGAATCTGCGCGTGATCTATCCGCGCGAAGAGACGGTCAACGATCGGCGCTGGACCTATCCCACCGCCGTCCTGCGCTTGGCGCTGGAGCGCTCGGGTCGCACGCATCTGCTGCTCGCCAGCGAACAATCGCGCCAGCAATCGGAAAATTTGCAAGCCATCGCCAATGGCGACGCGCTCGACGTGGCGTGGTCGGTCACTTCGCGCGAACGCGAACAAGCCTTGCGCCCCATCCGCATTCCGATCGATCGCGGCCTGATTGGCTGGCGCGTGCTGCTGATTCAGAAAGGCAGCAGCCTGCGCTTCAGCGACGTCAAGACCGCCTACGATTTGTCCTTGCTGCAAGGCGGCCAAGGTCATGACTGGCCGGATCTGCGCATCCTGCGATCGGCGGGTCTCGAAGTGCTGGGTTCGCCCACCTACGACGGCTTGTTCCAAATGCTGGCGCGCGGTCACATCGACTACTTTCCGCGCGCGATCTCCGAGGCGCGCGATGAATTGCGCGCCCGCGCCGAAATACCGATCGAACTCGAACCCACCTTGGTGCTGCACTACCCTTCGGCGCTCTACTTCTTCGTCAATCGCGACAACAAGCCGCTGGCCGACGCGCTCGAGGCCGGTCTCGAACGCGCGGTCGCCGATGGCAGTCTGCGCGAGCGCTTCGATCGGGCCTATGGCGACGACGTCGCGGCCATGAATCTGCGCGGGCGTCGCGTGCTCGAGCTCGACAACTCCGAGTTGCCGGCGGCCACGCCGCTCGCGCGGAAGGAACTGTGGTTCGATCCTTCCGAAGCGCCCTCGCCCTAAGTCACCAGTCGCGACACCAACTTTCGTCCCCTGTCCGAGTGTGATGCGATTGGCGCTTCGTGCCCGCGCTTGGCGGACAGGGTTCTTTCGATAGGGTAAGAGGACTGCCCAAGCGCAGGGCGCGCGCGCCCGCCGATGGCGGTGCCCCGCGATCACCGTCGCGACCAGACTGCCGGCCAGCAATCCCCCTGGCTGGAGGCAACATGAAATCCTTACTCACTCGATTGGCGTTCGCAAGCGTCGCGCTGACGCTGTCGGCGCCGACTTGGGCCGCGCTCAGCACGAACTTCGACGCGGGCCTTGGCGCGCTGACGGTCACGTCGGACGCGGCCGACAACATTGCGCTGGCCTGCGTCGGCGGCACGGTCTCGCTCAATGGCACCGCGATCGCGGGCCCGGTGACGTGCGCGGCGGTGAAAGCCATCAACGCCAACGGTGGCCCGGGCGTCAACGCCATCACCTTGGCCGCGATCACCGCGCCGGATTTCCCGCAGCTGACGCAAGTCGCGATTCAAGGCAACGGCGGCGATGACGGGATCGTGGGCAGCGCCTTCGCCGATGTGATTCATGGCGGCCCCGGCAATGACACGCTCGATGGTTCGGACAATCCGGCGGCCACGACCGATCAGATCTTCGGCGACGAAGACAACGACACGATGGTGTGGAATCCGGGCAAGGACGATGACGTCAACGAAGGCGGCGACGGCAACGACACCTCGGTGATCAATGGTGGCGGCGCGGCCGAGAACTTCACCATCGCGGCCAACGCCGGACGCGTGCGCTTCGATCGCACTAACAACGCGCCGGCGCCGTTCTTCGTCGACATCGGCGGCACCGAGCGGCTGGTGCTCAATGCCAATGGCGGCGATGACGTGATCGCCGGTGGCGCCGGACTGGCGCCGCTGATTGCGCTCGAGATCAACGGCGGCGATGGCAATGACACCATCCTCGGCGGCGATGGCGCGGACCTCATCCACGGCGGCGCCAACAACGACACGATCGATGGCAATGACAATCCCGTCGCCACCGTCGATCAAGTCTTCGGCGACGAGGGCGATGACACGATGGTGTGGAATCCGGGCAAGGACGACGACCTCAACGAAGGCGGCCCGGGCAATGACACCAGCGTCGTCAATGGCGGTGGCGCGGCGGAAGTGTTCACCATCGCCGCCGATGGCGTGAACGTGGGTCGCGTCGATTTCAATCGCACCACGCCGGCGCCGTTCTTTCTCGACATTGGCACGACCGAGAAGCTCGTGGTCAATGCCAATGGCGGCGATGATCAGATCAGCGGCGGCGCGGGCCTGGCGACCTTGATCGCGCTCGAACTCAACGGCGGCGCGGGCAATGACGCCATCCTCGGCGGCGATGGCGCGGACGTGATCCATGGCGGCGCCAACAACGACACGCTCGATGGTGGCGACAATCCCGTGGCCACGATCGATCAAGTCTTCGGCGACGAGGACGATGACACGATGATCTGGAACCCCGGCAAGGACGACGATCTCAACGAAGGCGGCCCGGGCAATGACACCAGCATCATCAACGGCGGCGGCGCGGCCGAGACCTTCACCATCGCGCCCGACGCGGTGAATGTCGGACGCATCGATTTCGCGCGCACGGCGCCGGCGCCCTTTTTCGTCGACATCGGCACCACGGAGAAACTCATCGTCAACGGCAATGTCGGCGATGACGTGGTCACGGCCAGCGCGGGACTCAATGGCTTGATCGTGCTCGAACTCAACGGTGGCGAAGGCAACGACACGCTCACCGGCGGCGATGGCGTCGACGTGATTCATGGCGGCCCGGGCAACGACACGCTCGACGGCAACGACAATCCCATCGCCACCACCGATCAGATCTTCGGCGACGAGGGCAATGACACGATGATCTGGAACCCCGGCAAGGACGACGACCTCAACGAAGGCGGCGACGGCGATGACACGGTCGTGATCAATGGCGGTGGCGGCGCCGAGCAGTTCGCCATCACCCAGGTCGGCGCGCGCGTGCGCTTCGAGCGCACCAACAATGCGCCGGCGCCTTTCTTCGTCGACATCGGCACCAGCGAGCATCTGCAACTCAACGCCGCTGGCGGCGCCGATCGCGTGACCACGATGCCGCTGATCGTGATGGATCAATCGCTCAACGGCGGCGATCCGGTCGCGGTGCCCGGCGACGAACTCGTGATCGTGGGCTTCACCGGCGATGCCAGCGTGTCGCCAATCGCCATCCCCGGCTTCGGCCCCATCGCGCACACGCAGTTCGAATTCGTGCCGACGACGGGCGCCGTCACCACCTTCACCGCCGCGCTCGACGGCGCGCAAGTCGTGCCGCCGACAGATACCACGGGCGAGGGGCGCGGCACGATCGAACTCAATGGCGCGCGCGATCAGATCACCGTGCGCGTGAACTTCCAGACGCTCGGCGGCAACAACACCGCCACGCACCTGCACGGCCCCGCCCTGCCCGGCGCCAATGCCGGCGTGATCTTCGACCTGGGCAACACCAACACCGCCTCCGGCGCGATCGGGCCGCTGACATTCGCGGTGACGCCGCAGCAAGTCGCCGATCTGCTCAACGGTCTGTGGTACTTCGACGTGCACTCCACGGCCGACGTAAACGGTGAGATTCGCGGCCAAGTGCTGGGCGATCGCGTGATCGAATCCTTCCTCACCGGCACCCAAGTCGTGCCCGGCGCCAACACCGAAGCCACGGGCTTCGGCACGGTAACGCTAGCCGGCCCCGAGGATGCGATCACCGTGCGACTGAACTACATCGGCCTCGACGGTTTGAACACACTCACGAGCATTCGTGGCCCCGCGCGACGCGGCCAAAACGGCACGACGATCTTCGATCTGCCGACGTCAGGCGCGGCGAGTGCAACGACAAGCTTCGGCCCCGTGACGATCTCGCCGACGCAAGCAGCGCAACTCAAACGCGGCGAGTGGTACTTCGACGTCCGCTCCACCGTCGCCCCCGAAGGCGAACTACGCGGCCAAATCGACGACGCCCAACACCGCGACAGCTTCGAATAGCACCCCCAAGGGCACGCGCGGCGGCGTACGGACGACAACGTCCGGCGCTGTCCGCGCCGTGCTTTCGCCGCGATCGCCAAGCCAGGACATCACTCGCCGAGCACCAATCGAACACTCCAGAAACCGCCCGCCACCACAGCACGCAGCAGCTCGAGTGCTTGAACGTCCCTTACCTCTTGCCTTGCGCTAGCTTCTGCCTTTGCCTTCTTCTTTTTCTTGCTTCTGCTTTCTAATTTTCGCTTCTTCTTTTGCTTTTGCTTTTGCTTTTGTTTCTTCTTTTCTTCTTTTGCTTTTTTCTTTTTCTTTTCGCCCTCCCCCCCGAACCCAGCGACGTTTCGACGGCTCGGGGTGACGGTCCCCTTGTCGGTGGCCAGCGCACAGGGACGTGCGCCGCGAGGGTTCAGCACAGGGATGTGCTGAATCCCTCGCCCACCGACAAGGGGCGGCACCCCGAGCCAAGCGACAACGTCACAACAACCCACCCCACACCACCCCACGGGCTCCCCACCGCCAGGTGGGGACCCACCCTTCAGCTCTTCTCACCGCTAGGTGGGGACCCCCACCCCGCTAACCCCCAGGTGAGATCACCACTCGATCTCATCGAGCAACAGCGCAAACCCGCGGCGCAAAGTCCATCAGATCATCCTGATAAACCTCAACTACCTCGGAAAACGGCACCAGATCCGCGCTGTAAAGCACCACGCGATGCCGCAGCAACTCCGCCGGCAAGATCAAGCGTCCCCCACGCGCGGGACAATCCCCCTCGATCGCGGGCGGCAACCACAAGGGCGTCGTCTCGACCGTCTTTCGAAACGGCTTCAAGGGCGACACCACTTGCCCGAACGGCGTGTCGGTGGTCTCGAGCAGGCGATTCATCTCCGGCGTCAAACGCGCCGGCACGTACCAGTTCTCGGCCTTGGACAGCACATGATCGCCGCAGCGCAGTTCCACTCGGCGATACCGCACTTCCTCGGCGGCGGCGACATCGAGTCGACGCAGTTGCTCCATGTCCGGCGCGCGCGACGGCACCGCCATGCGATCAGCGACGATGCGCGCGGGCTCGGCCAGATGATGCTGCTCGCACCACTGCCGCAGCACTTCGGTGGCGCTGGCATTGGCCAGCAAGTCGACGCGCAGGCTTTGCCATTGCGCGATCAGATTCAGACGCGCCATGGCGTCGTTGGGCCAGCTCACGCTGTCACGCGCGGCGGCCGCGGCGCTGAGGCTTGCCGCGAACACCGCGACCACGAATCGTCCCCAATGCCCCAATCCCTGGCGAAACCCTGTCGTCCTTTGTCGAACCATGCCCGCAGTCCTTGAGCGAACGCGATACTGCCATTATTGACAGATATCGCGGCCGGGAACGGCGCCGCATGATCGGATCGACGAAAATTTTCGCAACGGCGCGCCCAACGCGCGCCGCTATTTCACGTGCGTGAAGTTCAGCGTCGCGCGTGACTGGCGATGAACTCGCGCACGCGCGGATACACGACTTCGCGCCACCGTCGGCCGCTGAAGATGCCGTAGTGACCGGCGCCTTCCACCGTCATGTGCTGCTTGCGCGATTCCGGCACGCCCGTGCACAGCGCATGCGCGGCGCGCGTCTGACCGAGGCCGGAGATATCGTCAAGCTCGCCCTCGATCGTCATCAAGGCCGAAGTCGTGATCTTCGACGGATCAACGCGCTCGCCGCCCACGTCCCACAAGCCGCGCGGCAGCAGATGTTCCTGAAAGACCACGCGCACGGTGTCGAGGTAATACTCGGCCGGCAAATCGAGCACGGCGTTGTATTCGTCGTAGAAGCGACGATGCGCCTCGGCGTCATCGAGATCGCCGCGCAGCAGATCCTGATAGAACTCCCAGTGCGAATTGAAGTGACGACTGGGATTCATCGCCACGAAACCCGCGTGCTGCAGAAACCCCGGATACACGCGACGTCCGCGCCCCGGAAAGTTGTTCGGCACGAACTGAATCACGTTGCCTTCGAACCAGGTCAGCGATTTGTGCGTGGCGAGGTCGTTGACTTGCGTCGGGCTCAGCCGCGTGTCGATGGGCCCGCCCATCATGGTCAGCGTGCGCGGCACGGTCTCGCCGCGCGCGGCCATCAACGACACGGCGGCGAGCACGGGCACGGTTGGCTGACACACCGAGATCACGTGCAAATCCTTGGCGCCGATGTGCTGGATGAACTCGCGCACGTAGGCGATGTAGTCGTCGAGCGTGAACGGACCGACTTCGGTCGGCACCATGCGCGCGTCGATCCAATCGGTGATGTAGACCTTGTGATCGGTCAGCAAGGTGCGCACGGTGTCGCGCAACAAGGTCGCGTGATGGCCCGACAACGGCGCCACCACCAGGACGACGGGATCGTCCTTCAAATCATTGACGGTATCGGGATCGTCGCTGAAGCGCTTGAAGCGCACCAGATTGCAAAACGGCTTCGACAGCGCGCGAATTTCCACGATCGGCACTTGGTGCCCATGGGCCGTCACTTCGCGAATGCCGAACTCGGGCTTCTCGTAATCCTTCGAGACGCGATGGAACAGTTCGTAAGCCGCCGCCATGCGATCGGCGCCGGGCATCTTGGCCCACACCGAATCCGAGGTGCCGAACATCTTGGCGCCCGCTTCGGCCAGATGGGTCAGCGGACTGATCCAGGCGCGCGACCATTCGTGCAGGTGATAGAGCATGGAGAACCTCGGTCCGGAACACCGGCGGGCATTGTAGTCCTGAAAACGGTTTCCTGCTGCAACGCCACAATCCGGCGCCCGTCGATGACGAAAATTCGCGTTGAAACAAGCGTTCGGACGCTATCGCGGTCGCATCAAGCGGCGCTGGATCGGTTCTCCGCGCGGGCGCACAGTTCCTCGACCAGGGCGCGGTGCGGCGGCAGGTCGTTGATGGCGTGACCGGCCACGGTGCGCAGAGTTTCGAACTCGCGACGCGCCGCGTCCAGGCGCGGATAGCGCGCGCGCTGGCTCGACAGATCGGTGCGGAACTCCATGCCGTAAAGCACGAACTGCCAGCTCGCCGGCATGAACATTTCCAGATCAGTGACGAAGTCCAAGCGATGCGGCGGCCGCGTGCGCCACATCGCGAGCTTGTCGAGCAGACTGTCGGGACAGGACGCGGTGTCGGCGTTGTCGATCCAGAACGCGCTGTCGCGTCGTTGCGTCAGGCAGTAGTGAAGCTTCAAGAAATCAATGATGCGCTCGTAGCGCGCGTTCATGGCCTCGTTGAAATGACGCGACGCGCGCGTCAGATCGCCATCGACCGGCAGCAGATGCGCGATCAAATACGAGGCGATCTCGATCAGACCGATGCCGGTCGATTCCAGCGGTTCGAGAAACCCCGCGGCCAAGCCCACGGCCACGCAATTGTGACGCCATTGCACGCGCCGATAGCCCGTGTCGAACTTCAACACGCGCGCGGATAGATCGCGCGACGCGGGACCGATGTACTCGCGCAGCACGTGTTCGGCGCGCGTATCGTCCGTGTGCCGCGTCGAATACACATAGCCCACGCCGCGACGTTGTTGCAGACCGATGTCCCACGTCCAACCCGCTTCATGCGCGGTCGAGATCGTGTACGAGGGAATGGGCGTGTCGGGTCGCTCGTACGGGACTTGAATCGCCACCGCGCGATCGACGAACAACACATCGTTGAGACGATGCAAGGGCACGCCCATCGCATCGCCGATCAAGGCGCCGCGCAGGCCCGTGCAATCGATGTACAGATCGGCCTCGAGCGCGCCACGCTGTCGCGTGATCACGCGCGCGATCGCGCCTTGTTCGTTCAACTCGACGCGATCGATGTGCGCGAGTTCATGACGCACGCCAAGCGCGCGGCCTTCCTCGGCGAGCAACGCGGCGAAGCGCGCGGCGTCGAAGTGATACGCATAGTTCATCGGGCCTTGATACGGCCCATCGCCGCGACGCTTGGGCGCGCGGCCCGCGTCGGCGACGCGCTTTTGCAGGGTCGATGCTTCGGCGAAGGGCACATCGCCCGCCGCGCCGAGCAACCAATACGGCAGCAGATCGAGATCGTGCTCGCGCTGACTCGGCACATTGAACGGATGCATGTAGTGGTCGTGACCCGGCGCGCCCGCGGGTCGCACCCAATCGACGAACTTGATGCCTTGCTTGAACGTGGCGTTGGCGCCGCGCAAAAAGCGCGATTCGTCGATGCCGATCGCCGACAGCGTGCCGCGGATCGATGGAAACGTGCCCTCGCCCACGCCGAGGATGGCGACGTCGGGCGACTCGACCAAGGTGACCTCGATCGCGCCCGGCGCGCGGGCATTGAGGACTCGGGCCAGGTAACAGGCGCAAAGCCAACCCGCCGTGCCGCCACCCACCACTAAGAGTTTCTGCAACATGGCCTGGTTTCCCGCAAAAACAGGGGGTTTTTGACGCGGCTGACAGCTTCCGGCGATCGGAGCTTAGCGACGAGTGACGGCGCTGTCATTGTGCAGTGCATCGATGCAAAAGTGGAATGTCCACCGGTAGCTAGAGCACTTGACAGCGCTGCCATGAAAGACCACCCTCGCTCGCGAATTTTCCACGCGAAGGCCAGGGGAAAGGCCGTCGCCACAACCGGGAGGGTGCTCCACCATGTTTAGTCGAAAGACGCTGCTGTACAGCGCCGTCGTCGCCGCACTCGCGGCGCAAGCGGCCCCGATCGCGGCACAAGACAATGCCGCCGCCGACAAGTCGCGCGAAGAAACGCTCGACACCGTGGTTGTGACCGCTACCAAGCGCGCCACGCCATTGCAGAAGACCCCGATCGCGATCACCGCGATCAGTTCCGAGTCGCTGGAAAAAGAGCGCGTGATGACGGTGCAGGACATCACCAGTCTCGTGCCCGGCTTCTCGGCCACGACCCAGGGCGACCACGGCGTGATCACGCTCACGCTGCGCGGCATCGGTAACGACTCGGCCAAGACCGAGTACGCCGATCCGGAAGTCGCGCTGTTCGTCGACAACATCTACACGCCGCGCGCCGAAGGCGCCGCCTCGTTGCTGCTCGATCTCGAGGCCGTCGAAGTGCTGCGCGGTCCGCAAGGCACCTTGTGGGGCCGCAACTCCACCGTCGGCGCGGTCAACATGCAGACCGCCAAGCCCGAACTCGGCGAGAGCTACGGCAACCTGCAATTCGGCGCCGGCAGCTACAACCGCTTTGGTGCGCGCGGTGCGTACAATCTCCCTCTCACGGACTCGTGGGCCCTACGCCTCGCATTCGCCCAGGAGCAGCACGACGGCTACGTCGACTATCAAAATCCCGGCGCGCTGCTCCCCTCTCTCGCCTCGCAACAAGCGGCCTATGCCGCCAGCAACAACGGTAGCCTCGAAGGCTTTCGTCCGATCAACGCCAATCTGTTCGTCACCGGCGGCGACAAGTACAACGCGCAGAACCAATCGGCCGTGCGCGCCAGCAGCTTGTGGCAGATCAACGATGGCCTGGTGTGGAATCTGTCGTACGAGTACTTCCGCGATCGCGGCACGCCCAACGCGAATCTGATGCAGAAGCCGCGCGCGGGCCAGGATTTCTGGTCGGCCCTGATCGACACCGCGCCCTTCCTCGAGCGCGACGTCGACACCGTGCGCAGCCGCGTCGATTGGGACATCAACGACGGCGTGAGCCTGAGCTACATCGCCGGCTTCAGCCGCTTCGAAGGCGCGTCCGATTACGATCAGGACGGCGGCGTGCAAGTGCCGACCAGCTTCACCACCGGCGCGACCTATCAGCAGGATCGCACCAACTACTCGCGCTACGAGAACGCGAGCCACGAACTCGATCTGAAGTCGACCGGCGATAACACGGTCGATTGGATCCTGGGTCTGTACTACGCGTCGGAAAAGAACAAGATCCGTTTCGACATTCCGATTTTCAACGGCACGCAGGAAGGCACGGTCGGTTGGCAGGGCTCGTTCATCCAGCCCAAGCAGACGGTCGATTCGCGCGCGATCTTCGGCCAGGCCACGTGGCATGTGTCCGATGTGTTCCGCTTGACCGGCGGTCTGCGCTACACCGATGACGAGAAGGAAAACATCGGTGGCCGCGGCTGGGGCTGGCAAGGCTATGGCCATCCCGAAATCCCGCAGGTCCCGATCGCGCCAGGCACCATTCCGAGCAATGCCAATGGCTTTGGTTTCGGCATCGGCGGCATCAACGACGGTAAGTACGACCACGGTCAGGTGACGTGGCTCGCGCGCGCCGACTACGACGTGGCGCCGGGCTTCTTGTTCTACGGCAGCGTCTCGACCGGCTACAAGTCCGGCGGCCTGCAAGACGGCGGCGTGCCGTACAAGCACGAAGAGCTGACCAATTTCGAACTGGGCACCAAGAACACCTTCTGGGACGGCAAGCTGGTTTGGAACAACGCCGTGTACTACGAAGACTTCAAGGATTTCCAGCTGGCCGCGCCGATCACCTTCATCGACGGCAGCCGTGGTCTGGGCTTCTCCAACGTCAAGGGCAGCACCAAGGTGTGGGGCCTCGAGTCCGAACTGACGGCGCGTCTGACCGACGACGATCGCCTGCAGGTCGTGTTCTCGGCGATCCCGCACAAGAAGCTCGGCACCCTGCTCTACGCCGGCAGTAACGACTATCAGGGTCTGCCGCCATGCGCGCCGGCCTCGGGCATCGGTTCGTGCCTGGACGTGTCGGGCAATGAGCTCGCGCACGCGCCGGACGCCGCGCTGCACTTGGTCTACGAACACGACTTCCATCTGGCCAATGGCGCCGTGCTGTCGCCGCGCGTGAGCGCGCATTACGAAACGTCGAGCTGGCTGTCGCCGTTCAACCTCGGCTCGGGCGATCAGCAGTCGAGCTACCACCGCACGGACCTCAACCTGCGCTACCAGCCCAGCGAAGGCAATTGGTACGCCGATCTCTACGTCGACAACCTCGAGGACGACGAGATCCGCACCAATGCCGGTCGCACGGCGGTGGGCAATGGTGAGTTCGTGTATCTGTCGCAGTTCCTGCCGCCGCGCACCTTCGGCGTGAACTTCGGCATTTCGTTCTAAGCCCTGCCGGCCGGGCGCGCGCGTCTCCAACCGCGCGCCGCCCGGCCATCACGTCTCGCCCGATCGCTGGCGATGACGCGCGTCGATCTGCGATGATCCGTGCGTTGAAATTCGCGCATGGATTCTCGCCATGAAGTATCAGGGAAGTTGTCATTGCGGCCACGTCGCCTTCGAAGTCGAAGGCGAGATCGATGGCCTGCTCGCCTGCAATTGCTCGATCTGTCAGCGCAAGGGCTCGCTGTTGTGGTTCTTGCCGCGCGAGCGCATGACCCTGCTCACGCCCGAGGCCAACGCGCAGACGTACACCTTTCATCGCCACGCGATCGCGCATCGCTTCTGCCCGCGTTGCGGCATTCATCCGTATGCCGAGGGCAAGGATGGTCAAGGCAATGTCGTCGCCGCGATCAATGCGCGCTGCTTGGAAAACGTCGCGCTCGATGCCATCCCGGTGAAGCACTTCGACGGCCGCGCGATCTGATCGCGTCGCGCCTGATGATTCGCGAACGAACGCCATGACCGACGCCGAACCCACGACCGCGCGCCTCTATCCGGCCAAGACCACCGAGATCGCGACGGGTTTCGTCGTGCGTCGCGCGCTGCCCAATCGCGAACGCCGCCTCGTCGGCGCCTGGTGCTTTCTCGATCACGCCGGCCCCGTCGATCACGCGCCCGGCGCCACGCCGAGCGTCGGTCCGCATCCGCACATCGGCTTGCAGACGTTCACGTGGATGATCGCGGGCGAGATCCTGCATCGCGACAGCCTGGGCACCGAGCAGATCATTCGCCCGGGCCAGGTCAATCTAATGACCGCCGGCCGCGGCATCGCGCATGCCGAGGAAGCCGCGCCCGGTCAATCGACGCGCACGCATCTCGTGCAGTTGTGGATCGCGCTGCCCGACGCGCATCGTCACGAGCCACCGGCGTTTCAGCATTGCCCCGAATTGCCGCGTGTGCGGCGCGATGGCTTCGAAATCACCGTGCTCGCCGGCAGCGCCTTGGGTCAAACCGCGCCGCCGCGCGTGTACTCGCCGCTCGTGGGCCTGGATCTGCTGGCCACGACCGAAGCCGCGACGCGCTTGCCGATCGATCGCGCGTTCGAGCACGCGATCGTGTGTCTGGAACACGCCATCGAGGTTGATGGTCAACGCCTGGAACCAGGCGCCCTGCTCTATCTGGGCCTCGGTCGCGACGCGATCGATCTGCGTTGCAGTGCCGGCGCGCGCGCCATCCTGATCGGCGGCGCTCCGTTCGGCGAGGCCGTCGCCATGAGCTGGAACTTCGTCGCGCGCACCAGCGAGGAACTCGCGCGCGCGGCCGAGGACTGGAACGCGCATCGGCATTTCGCCGAAGTCGCGAGCCCGCTGGCGCGCATCCCGGCGCCGGATCTGTCCGGCATCAAGATCCGCGCCAGCAAGGACGCGTGAGCGCCACGCTCACGCGCGACGACGCATCAGCATCACGCAATTGGTTTCCCAGGTCTTGCCGTCGTCGAGCGAAGCGGCTTGCTCCCAGCGCACGCTGTTCTTTTCGATATCGCGCCAGAGATTGCGCACGAGCATCGGCCGACCTTCATGGACATCCTTGCCGATGAACTCGCCGATGCCGTCCTTGAAGCGACCGACCACGGGCGCATCGAGCCTACCGCTGCGACTGCTGGCCCAATACACGCTCCAGAGCCGTGTTTCCGGATCGAATAGGCGCAATGCCATGCCGACCAAGCCACCGTTGTGGTCGGTAATGAACTCGTCGATGCACCCGAGCCCGCCGATGATCGAGCGACTCTCGTCCGTGGCGTCGTACTCGATCCACTCGTCGCTGCCGACGAAGGCCTCGCGCAGACGTCGCACGCGCACGTCCCAGCGGCCGAAGTAGAAATCGAAATCGTGGCGGCCGTCATTGGCCCGACCGCCCGCGCCGACCACGCCCGTCTCGGACGTGACCGCGGCGCTTGCCTGGCCTTCGCCCGTCGACGCGGCCCGCGCGCCCACGCTCAACAACAAACTCAAACCGCCCACGCCCGAAGCCAAGAGACGACGTCGCGACTGATGCATGATGCCTCCGCTGGTTCCCATGCCCGCGCGAGCGCGACGGGCCGGGCGCAGCCTAGGGATCAATCAGGTCGAAAGCTGTCCGCATTCGCGCGGCATGCGCGATGGCGAAGCGCGGGTCAGGCCGCGTCGAGCACCGCCACGAGGCGCTTCACGATTTCATCGGCTTCCGCGATGGTGAGAATCAAGGGCGGCACGATGCGGATCACGCGCTCGGCCGTGACGCTGATCAACAGCCCGGCCTCGGCGCAACGCCCGGTCAGCTCGCCACAGGGCTTGTCCATCTCGATGCCGATCATCAGACCCTGGCCGCGCACTTCGCGCACGCCCGGTCGCGCGCCCAGCGCTTCGCGCAGGCGGGCTTGCAGATGCGCGCCGACGACTTCGGCGTTCTTCAACAACGCGTCTTCTTCCATGATGCGCAGCGTTTCCACGCCCGCGCGCATGGCCAGCGGATTGCCGCCGAAGGTGCTGCCGTGATTGCCCGGCCCCAGCACTTTCGCCGCGCGCGGGCCGGCGAGCATGGCGCCGATCGGCACGCCCGAACCCAGGCCCTTGGCCAGCAGCATCACATCGGGACGAATGTCGGCCCATTGATGCGCGAACCAGCGACCCGTGCGGCCCATGCCGCATTGCACCTCGTCGATCATCAGCAGCCAGCCGCGTTCGTCGCACAGGGCGCGCACGTCGCGCAGATACTCCTGGCGCATCGGATTGATACCGCCCTCGCCTTGAATCGTCTCGAAGAACACGGCAACGACGTCGGGATCGTTCTGCGTGGCCGCGCGCAGGGCCGCGATGTCATTGAGCGGCACGCGCACGAAGCCTTCGACCAGGGGCTCGAAGCCTTGCTGGATCTTGACGTTGCCCGTGGCGCTGAGCGTCGCGATCGAGCGGCCATGAAACGCGCCTTCGTAGACCACGACCTTCGGCCGCGCGATGCCGCGATCATGGCCGTACTTGCGCGCGAGCTTGAGCGCGCCTTCGTTGGCCTCGAGCCCACTGTTGCAGAAGAACGCGCAGTCCAGGCCCGAGATCTCGCACAGCTTGGCCGCGAGCCGTTCCTGATCGGGGATGTGATAGTAGTTGCAGCAATGAATCAGGCGCGCCACTTGATCTTGCAGTGCCGGCACCAGCTTGGGGTGCGCGTGGCCGAGCGTGTTGACGGCGATGCCGGCCAGCGCGTCGAGGTATTCCTTGCCGTTGATGTCCCACACGCGACAGCCCTCGCCGTGCGACAGCGCGATCGGCAAGCGGTTGTAGGTGGACATGACGTGCGGCGAGGCGGCGACGAGGGGCTCGAACATGGACGACTCCGTGCTCGCCGGCATCGCGAGCTTGCGGACGCGATTGTAGCGAGGTCGGCGCGTCGCGCGGTCGGACCTGTTCGAGACTTTCGGACAATGCCTGCGCGCATCGACGCCCGCCCGCGTCGTCGATGCGCGTTGAGCAAACGCTAGCCGTCGCTCAGCGAATCAGCGCGCCGAACAACTCGTCGGCCGCGTGCTGGGCACCCTCGTCGTCGGACTGCGCCAGCCAGAACAGCGCCTGCTTGCGCGTCGCGCGCGGTAGGGTTTTGTCCATGACCAGAGCCTTGAGCGCGGGCGTGCCCCGCTCGGCCGGTAATTGCGCGAGGGCGGTAATGGCGCGATCGCGCGCCTCGGCGGAGGTCTCGACGCGCAAGGCGCGTTCGATCTCACCCACGGCCAGCGGACTGTCGATCTGCGCGAGCCAGAACAGCGCCTCGCCGCGCAGGCCGACGGAGGCATGCTCTCGCGCGATCGCGACCAGGGTCGCGTCGCGACTGGGCACTTCGGACTGCGACAGCGCGAACACGGCGTGACGGCGGATGCCCTCGTTGGACTCGGTCGCCAGCACCGCGCGCACACGATCGAAGCCGGCCTGACCGCGCGCGTGACCGAGCCAGAAGATCGCGTCGCGGCGCAGCTCGGCGCGATGCTCGGGACCGGCGAAGGTCGACAGCACGGACGTGGCTCCCGCGCCGGCATGCAAGGCAATCGCGATCAGCGGATCGCCCGGCGTGGCCGGACCCGGCCGACGCACAAGACCTGCGAGCAGCGCGAGGCTGTCGCGCTCGCTCACGCCATCCACGGTCTCGAGCGTCACCCGCGAGGCATCAACCGCGCAGGTATCGCCATAGCTGCGCAATGCGGCCACCGCGCCGTGCTCGACGCGTAGATAGACATCGAGCGCGTTCGCGCGCGGCGCATCCGGGCCCGAACTGAAACCCCAGGACCCGCTGCGCGCATCGAGCGGACAGGCCTTGCCGACGGGCTTGCCGCCGGCGCGGTATTCGAAACAACACGGCCCACCCTGACCTTCGACGATCGGCACGGTGTAGCGCAACCAATGCCCATCGGGCGTGCGCGCGATGCGGTCTTCGAGTGGGCCGGCCTGGGCAATGCCGAAAGCGGCGAACAACAACAGGGCAATCAGGATTCTCATCGACGATTCCTCGTTCGGTGGGCACGCGCGTGCCCGACGGCGCCGCGCGCGGCGCCGGTGGAACATTCGGGGGATTCGAACCCGCGGGCTTGTCGGCCCGCGAGTTCGCGGACGACGCTTACTTGATCGATTCGTCGATCAGTTCGATCGCGCGATCGTCATCGGTCATCGCGATCAGGCGCAGGATCTCGCGCCGGGCGCGCGGTTCCTTCTCTTCGCGATAGAGCGTGACCAGGGCATCGGTCGCGCCCGCGACCATCAGACCTTGCGACGCCGCCTGGCGCGCTTCGGAGCCATTGGCCGAGCGATAGGCCGAGAGCAAGGCCTCGATGCCGCGCTTGCCGCCACCGACGCCCAGCGCGCTGATCGCGTGCGTGCGCAGATCCTGATCGGGCTCAGTGCTGGCGATGCGTTGCAGCGCGTCGATGCCGGCGGTGGCGCCGAGCGCGTCGATCACGGTGCGCTTGGCCTCGGGGTCCTTGAGCTCGTCGTAGAGCGCGCCCAGTTCCTTCACTGAACCGGTGGCGACGAGACTGTGAATCGCGTGATCGCGCACTTCCGGATCGGTCTCGGTGCGCGCGGCTTGCAGCAGCAGATCGCCGCGACCGGTCATCACGAAGCCATCGAGCACGGCCTGACGCAACTCGCCGTCTTTTTCAGTCTTGAACACTTCGAGCAGGCGCGCCTGGGCTTGGTCGTCGCCACTCATCGCGAGCACGCGGACGGCTTCTTGCTTGAGATCAATCGACCCGTTGCCACGCAAGATCGTGTTGATCGCGGCGCTCGCGGCCTTGATGTCGATCTGGGTCAGCACGAACAGCGCGCGCGATTTCACCTCTTCGGCGTAGTCGCCGGCGAGCACGCGCTGGAGCACGGGCGTGGCCTTCGCCGATTCGGTCATCATCAGAGTTTCAACGGCCATCAGGGCGTCGCGATCGCGTTCGCTCAGACTGGCGCCGCGGCCACCGCGCGCGCCATGTTCGGCGCGGGCTTGATCGCGCGCGGCGCGAGCTTGATCGCGTTCGGCGCGCGCCACTTCGAGATCGGCCAGGCGCGCCGAGCGCTCGCCGCTGGCCATGCCGTCGGCGTCGGCGAGTTCGGCGCGACGCGCCGCGTCCTCGCGCGCCATCGCGGCGCTCACCGGTCGCGACGATGCCGACGTGGGCGAGGACGAAGCGCCAGCCGAGGACGAGGACGATTGCGCCCCCGCGGGCGGGGTTGCGAGGGACAGGGCGCCCAACAGCGCGACGGTCAACAGGGATTGTCGTGTCGAGGTCTTCATCAGGATCTCCGATGGCGGATCAAATGGGGGTATTGGCGGGGCCCGCGCGGCGGCGCGCCTTGTCGGCGACGACGCGGGTCTTGAAGGCGAGATCGCGATCGCGCACTTCCGCGACCACGTGTTCGGATGTTTCTTCTCCGGTCGCGAGTTCGGCCAGCACCGGCTCGATCTCGCGCAGAAATTGCGCGAGGTCGGGACGATGGGCGCGTTCGGCGGCCGCGGCATACAGGCGATTGGTGGCGATCACTTGGGCGGCGAGTTCGCGCACCTCGGCGTCATCGCCTTCACTGGCGACGCGGGTAAACACGGCTTCGGCCGATCCGAGATGATTGACGAGATAGCCCGCGAGCACGCGGTCGCTGGCATCGCCGTCGAGCAACGCGGTGTCCGGCGACGCGGTCGTGGTCGAATTCGGTTGACGCCCGATGACGATGCCCAGGCCCACGGCCGCGATCAGCGACGCGGCCAGCGCGAGCGATCGCCAGGCGGGCGACAGGCGCCGACGCGGCGACGTGGGCAAGGCGATCACGGGCGCGAGTTCGCGCGAGGTCGCCGGCACCGCGGCAAGTTCCGTCGACGAGGCGGACGCGTCAATGCGCGGCGCGATACACGCCCACAGCCGCGCCTCGAAGCCGTCGTCGGGCTCGACCGTCGACACCATGGCGGCGGTGTCGCCGAGCATGCGCGTCAAGGCCTCGTAGCGCGCGCGCAGTTCGTCGGAGTCGAGCAAGGCCTGCGCGATTTCGGCGCGGCGCGCGGCGCTGAGGCCCTCGCCCACGGCGAAACGTTCGAGTTCGGCGATGTCGATGCGGTTCATACCCACTCCTCGCGCAGCGGCGCCAGACTCAGGCGCAGCTTGCGCACGCCCCGAAACAGGGCCTGCTTGATCGAATTGGCGTTGCCGCCGACGGCGACGGCGATGTCTTCGAGCGAATGCTGCTCGACGTGGCGCATCAGAAAGGCCAGGCGTTCGAGCGGCGTGAGTTCTTCCAATGCCACCGCCACCAAGGCCTGCGTCTGCAAGCGCTGCGCGACTTTTTGCGGATCGGGCACGGTCGCGCCGGCGTGCTGCTCGAGTTCGGCCTCGATGTCCTCGGCCTCCGTCGCGAGCTCACGGAAGGAATGCTTGCGCACCATCGCGCCGACCGCGTTGATCGCGATCCGTCGCAGCCATTGCCCGAAGGGCGCGCGCGCATCGAACTGATCGAGCGAGCGGAAGGCGTTGACGAAGGTGTCCTGCACCGCGTCCTCGGCCAGGGCCCGATCGCCCAGCAAGCGCATGCAGGTGCGAAAGACATCGCGGCCATGCGCCTCGAACAAGCGCCGGCAGGCGGTCTGATCGCCCTGGCGGGCAGCTTCGATGAGTTGAGGGTCGGTGGCGGTCACGGCGGTAAAGATGCGCCGGTCCGCGAATCGGTTAGCACGCGTCCGCCGCGAGCGGCCGCCAGGGTTCCCGATCGACCGGCCGGTCGGCCGCGATCGAGCACAGCCAGTCCTGACCGACGCCGCGGCTCTGACCGAACCACGTGCGTCCCACGGCCTGGCAGGACCAGTCGCGCACGGGCGTGTCGTCGGGCGCGTCCGCGCTCAGATCGATCTGGCGCGGGTCGAGGTAGAGCCCGCGGCCATCGGCCTTGAGCACGGCTTCCTTGCGCGTCCACCATTCAAAGGCCAGGCGCGAGCGTCGCGGCGCCGGGCATTGCGCCAGCCGCGCGCGCTCGGCCGAGTTGAACACGCTGTGCTCGACTTCGGCGGGGAAGGCGCGCGCCGCCAGGTTCTCGATATCGATGCCGACCAGACCCTGGCCGATGAACACGGCGATCGCGCCCGCGCTGTGGCTGACGCTGAACGCGCAGCGCCCCGGATCGATGCCGACGATGCCCGGCTTGCCCTGCTCGCCCCGCGTCCAGGCGAGAGCCTCGGGCGCGACGCCGAGATGTTCGGCAAGGCGGCGCCGCAACAGCACGCGCGTCAGCAAAAACTGCGCGCGATCACGCTCGAACACGAAGCGCGCCGCGCGCGCGCGGTCGCTGGCGTCGAGCACGGCCAGGTCCTCGTCGGCGAGCGGCGGCTCGGCGTCGTGCAGCACCAGGTGAATGGGCAAGCGGCCCTCCTCCCGAGGCGGGTACGCGCGCCATTATGACGCCGCCGCGCCGGCCCTTCGCAAGCCGTTCGGCAAAGTCGACGCGCGCGCATTGCGAGGACTTCGGGCGCTGTCACGCATCTGAGGTCAGCGGACGGACGTCGAAGGCGTTCTGCTAACGTGCCGGCGCGCCCGCCGCACGCCGTCCGCGTCGATGGATCGCGCCTCGCGTCCTTACCGAGAGTGCTCAGGATGAACAGTCAGGCCCTGCTCTACCCCATGGTCGCCCACGTCGCCTACGCGGCCATGCTCTATGCCCTGCTGACCGTGGCGCGCGCGCCGGCCGTGTGGCATCTGGGGCGCGCCGCCGATGGCGGCAATCCCTGGGCCGCGGTCGAGCGGCGGATCAGCGCGAATCTCACGAACCAGTTCGAATGGCCGCTGTTCTTTCACGTGGCTTGCCTGCTGCTGATGCGCGCGCCGACGATCGCGAGCTGGCAGTGGGCCATGGCCTGGGTCTTCATCGGCGGCCGGCTGCTGCATGGCGCCGTGCACATCGGCACCACCAACGTGCGTCTGCGCGGCCTGGTGTTCATGATCAACTTCGTCGCGGTGCTCGCCTTGTGGGTGGGCCTTGTCGCGAATGTCAGCGCCGCGGCGCCTCGCTAGATTTTCCCCACGCCAGGATGCGTCCCATGAGTCTGGATCTCTCCGCCGTCCGCGCCTTCGCCCTGTCCCTGCCCGAAGCGGTCGAAGCCCCGCATCACGACATGACCTCGTTTCGCGTGCGCGGCAAGATCTTTCTGACCGTGCCGCCGGAGCAGACCCATCTGCACATCTTCGTGCCGGAGCCCGCGCGCTCCCAGGCCTTGGCGATTCATCCCGAGGCGCTCGAAAAACTCTACTGGGGCGGCAAGGTGATGGGCGTTCGCGCCGACGTGGCGCAAGCCGAGATGGCCGCGGTCGAATCCCTGATCCGCGCGGCCTGGACCGGCAAGGCGCCACGTTACCTTCTCGACAACGATACGCCGGAGAACCCCGCATGAGTGCCGATCCCCAAGCCGTCGTCGCCGACTACTGGCGCCTGATGGCGACCAATGACTTCAACGCCGTCAGCGCCGTGCTGGCGCCCGACTTCGTGCTCGAATGGCCGCAATCGCGCGAACGCATTCGCGGTCCGGCCAACTACGCGCGCATGAATCTGGAATACCCCAGCCAGTCGCGCGACTGGCGCTTCACGACGCGCCGCTGCGTCGCGCAGGGCGATCAGGTCACGACCTTGGTCAGCGTCACCGATGGTCAGCAAGGCGGCGACGCGATCTCGTTCTTCACCGTGGTCGACGGCAAGATCACGCACCTGCTCGAGTACTGGCCCGAACCTTTTCCGGCCGCCGAGCATCGTCGACATCTGACCGAGCGCATGGACTGAATCGTGCCCAAGATCGATCTGGACACGATTGCGGTGCGCGAGGGCGCGGGCTATCCCGCGCCCTTTCACGAAGCCTGCGTGGGGCGTCTGCGCCGTCGCCTGGGCGACGCCGGCGGCCTCAAGGCCTTCGGCGTGAACTTGATGCATCTGCCGCCCGGACGCTGGTCGAGTCAGCGTCACTGGCACACGCATGAAGATGAATTCGTCTACGTGCTCGAAGGCGAGTTGATCTTGGTCGAGGATCAAGGCCACACCGTGCTTCGCGCTGGCGATTGCGCGGCATTTCCGGCGGGTTCGGGCAATGGCCATCATCTGCGCAACGAAGGCGCGAGCGTGGCCGTGTATCTCGAAATCGGCTCGCGTCACCCGGATGATGTCGCGATCTGCTCGGACATCGATCTGAAAAGCGCCAATGCCGATGGCCGCTTCGTGCGCAAGGACGGTTCGGACTATCCGTGAGGGTCGACGCGCGGCGCTAGTCGCCCTCGGCCAACTCGAAGCGAAAGCCCACGCCATACACCGACGCGATCACTTCGGGCAGACCGTGCTCGGCGAACTTGCGCCGCAGATTGCGCACGTGACTGTCAACCGTGCGATCGCTGACGATGCGGTGATCGGAGTAAATCGTGGCCTGCAATTGCTCGCGCGAATAGACCTTGCCGGGCTTGTCCATCAGGTGCTTGAGCAGGCGGAACTCGACCGGCGTCACCGTCATCGCCTGACCGCGCACGCGCACTTCCAGGCGATCGTGATCGAGTTGCACGGTGGCCTGGCCGGCGGTGGCGCTGTCGCCCGCGACACGTCGCAGCACCGCACGCACGCGTAGGACCACTTCGCGCACGCTGAAAGGCTTGCAGATGTAATCGTCGGCGCCGAATTCGAGACCGAGCAGACGATCGATTTCCTCGACGCGCGCGGTCAACATCAAGATTGGCACGCTGGAGAACGCGCGCAGATCGCGGCACACGCTCAAGCCATCGCGACCGGGCAGCATGACATCGAGCAAGATCGCGTCGGGTGAGTTGGCGCGCACCCAATCGACCACGCCGTCGCCGCGATCGAGCACGGTCACGCGAAATTCGGCCGCGCGCAGATAGTCGCGCAGCGCGGCGGCGATCTTGATCTCGTCCTCGACCACGAGCACATGCGGCGCGGTCATGCGTCCTCCTTCATCAGCGGCAGTTCGACGCGCACGCGCAGGCCGCCTAACGGCGAGGCCGAGGCCTGAATGCGTCCGCCGTGCGCCTCGACGATGGCGCGACAAATCGCCAGCCCCAGACCGGCGCCGCCGCGTTCGCGCGTGCGTGAAGCTTCGGCGCGGAACAGACGCTCGAACAAGCGCGGCAGATCCTCGGGCGCGACGCCGGGCGGCGTGTCGTCGAGGGTAATCACGGCCAGATCGTCTTCGCGCGCGAGTCGAAGTTCGATGCGCCCGGGCGCATCGGTGTAGCGGCGCGAGTTGGCCAGCAGATTGGCGAACACCTGCGCCAGTCGCCAACGATCGGCGCGGGCGAAGATCCGACCTTCGGCCGCGTCGACGGCGACGACGATGCCAGTGCCGCGCACGGCATGTTCGAGATGCTGCGCCGCCTCGGCCAGCACATCGCCCACGTCGACGCGCGCGAAGCGATATTCCAGGGCGCCCGCGTCGGCGAGCGAGAGCTGATAGAGATCATCGACCAGGCTCGACAGCCGCTCGCATTCGGACAACAGCGATGTCAGCGCGGCCGCGTCGGCGACGCGCACGCCATCGATTAAGGTCTGCAGTTCGACGCGCAGCACGGTCAGCGGCGTGCGCAGTTCGTGCGCGATGTCGGCGCCCCAGCGTTGGCGCGCGCCGCGGTGTTGTTCGAGGGTGCTGGCCAGTTGATTGAAATCGCGCGCGAGCGCGCCCAGTTCATCGCGACCCACGGCCGCGACGCGCGATGCGTAATCGCCCGCCGCCAAGGCGCGCGTGCCCGCCGCCAGCGCATGCACGGGGCCCAGCAAGCGACGCGCCAGCCAGAACGCGCTCGCCAGCGCGGCGGCCAACACAATCACGCCCGCAATCCAGCCGCTGCGCCATTGCTGACGCGCGAACGCGGTTTCGAGATCGCCATCGGGGCGCGGCAAGGCGGCGATGCGCAACTCACCCACGCGTTGATCGCCCACTTGCACCGGCACGGTTTGCGCCAACACCGAATGCAGACGACTGCCGGCGATGTAGCGACCTTCGGCATCGAACAGACTCAGACGCGAGCCAACATCGTAGCGATGCGAAGGCGGCCCCCCGCGATCGGGACCGCCGGGCGGCGGGCCCTTGCCCTCGCGACCGTCACGCGGCGGTGGCGGGCGATCGCCGTCGAATCCTTCGCGCGGCGGACGACGCGGTAAGTCATTCGACTCTGGCGGATGTGGCGGCGCGGAGCGTTGGTTCGGCGACTCGGCCTCCGCGTTCGCCGAGACCTTGACCTCGACGATGCCACCGAAGCGCGAGGGGTTGTCGCGCAACCATTGCCAACTGCCGCGCGTCGCGTAGTCGCGCGACAAGCGCTCCGAAACATCGCGCGCATGCGCCAGCGCCACGCCATCGAGATAACTCGAAAAGCCGCGCGCGAAGGCCTGCTGCTGCCACCACAACAGGCCGCACAGACTGGCCACGCTCAGCGTGGCGATGGCGATGAACAGACGCAGCCACAAACGCATGGGTCGACCTGACGTCGATGCTCGAGGGAGCGACGAAGACGCGCCGCCAGCGGCGCGCGCCCGCCGAGTGTGTCCGTTTTCGCGGTCGGCGTTCAATGGCGGGGCTTGGCCGGAAGCTGTCGAAGCGAGTACGACACAGCCTAGAGGGCCCGCGCGCACGGGCCTGGCAGCGATTGCGCAGAAATCTAGGATTCGCGCGTGGCGGCGGAACTCGCGCGATCGCGATCTACTTCACCGCCGCCGCGCAACTGGGCCGCGAGCCATCGAGCAAGGCATCGCGCACCGCGCTGGCCATGCTGGCGCCGCCATTGCGCAACTCGGCGTAACGCGTGGTGCACGCGGTCGGGCAGCAGCCCGAGCGCCGTTGCGCGGAACAACTGGGAATGCTCGACACGCAGCGATCCATGCTCTCGCCATGGCCATCGGCGCAGGACAGGAATCGTTCCGAGCACGACGACAGCAAGGTCTCGTCGACCGGCCCCGTCGGCGTGACCCACGGCTTGGCATCGGCCGCCGTCGCGGCGCGACCCGCGCGAGTGGTCGCGGGTCGCGATGCCGCGGTCGAGGTCTGACCGCGCAATTCCCGCAGCCATTGCCGCAGTTCGCGCTGTTCGCTGGCGCGTCCTTTTCCCGGAGCCTTCGTCGTCGCCGCGGGTTGCCCCGCGCAGGGCTTGTCCTGGAAGCGCGCCTTGCCGTCGGCGCCGACGCAGCGATAGATATCGCCCGGCGCCGTGCTCACGGCGAACATCAGGATCCATGCGCTGACCATCATCGGCGTCGCTCGGCTGGGGCGGGATGACGGGGCTAGTGTGTCAGGTCGATGCGCGCCTGTCAGGGGGACTTTTGGCAGGGTCGCGGCGCGGCGCCTTACTTGGCTTCGAACACCGGTGCCAGACCGCGCGCGTCGAGTCGTTCGAAACGCGCGGCCGCGCTGTCGGCCAAGACGCGCGCTTCCTCGCGACGGCCCTCGCGTTGCGCCGAGCGCGCGCGCAGCGCGATCAGTCGCGCTTCGAGCGCGGTGTCGCGCAGACCTGCGGGCAAAGTCTTGTCGGCGGCGTCGAGTTCGGCGTTGACGCGCGCGGCATCGAAGCTCGGCGCGCGCAACGCGCATTCAGCACGCGCCAGCGCCAGCCGCGTGAGTTCGGGATGCGCGCGCGTGTCGTCCTTCACGTCCAGCCGCTCGCGCACGCGCGTCAGACGCGCCAGGCCATCGTCGATCTGACCGGCGCGGCAGCCGAGCAGCGCGCGATCGAGATCGGCCTGACGCACGAGCTGATGACGCTGACCATAGGCCGCCGCCAGGCGTTCGCGCGCGACGTCGAACTCGGTCAAGGCCTCGGCATTCACGCCTTGCGCGTCGGCGCGCGCCAAGCTCTGGCGCAAGCGACCCCACCACACCAGCGGATGATCGCCACCGAGATTGGCATTGAGCAGCGCGATGGCCTGCGTGTAGGCGACCAAGGCCGCGTTGGCTTCACCCCGCGCGCGAAGACTCTCGGCCTCGAGCAAGCGTGCGCGCGCTTCTGCGGCCGAGCCTTGCGCGGCGAATTCCGTGAGATCATCCAACGCGCGTCGCAGTCGCGCGCCCTGCCCCAGTTGCAACGCGGCGGCGCCGGCCTTCGGCAACACATCGAGCGCGAGGCTCGACGTGCCCGCGAACAGATCGCGACTCGTGCCCAGCACGTGTTCGTAGTGCGTCAAGGCTTCAGCGGGCGCACCGCTGTCGGCCAGTGCATCGGCCAGGCGCGCTTCAAGCGCCAGCGCTTCGGCATTGGGATCGCTGCCTTCGGGCTGGGCGAGCGCGAGTGCTCGGCGCAGTTCGCGGATCGCGGTGTCGTAATCGCCAGCATCGCGCGCGAGTTCACCCTGTCGCGCGATCGCCTCGATGCGCAACGCCTCGCCACCGCGACGATTCGTGGCCGCGCGTTCGGCGATGCCCAGCACCTCGCGCGCTTGATCGTAGCGGTCGAGCAGGATCAAGGGCGTGGCCAGTTCCAGCGCCATGCGCGCGGTCGGCAAGCCGCCGGTGTCGCGCAAGCTCGCGGCGCTGGTGGCCAGCAAGTCCTGCGCGCGATCGCGTTGTCCGGCGACCGCGAGCGCGCGGCCCAAGGTCACGCGTGCCATCGCGAGCGCGCGCGAGTCGGGTTCGGTTTGCTTCTCGCGCAAATCGACGGCCAGCGTGGCCAAGCGCAAGGCATCGTCGTTCATGCCCGCGGCCAGGTGCACGCGCGCTAGCGCTTCGGCCAGATCGGCGCGCGTGAGCGCGTCTTCCTCGCCTTCCGATTCAACGCGACGGCGGCCTTCCTCCAGCACTTCGCCGAGACTCAGCGTGGGATTGCCGATGCTGTCGGGGCCTGACGCGCGGAACATCGCGACCAGCGCATCGCGCGTCGCGCTCGCGCGCGCGGCGCTGTCGCGAGCCGTGCGCGCTTCGGCATCGGCGCGACGCGCCTCGCGTTCGGCGATGCGCGCTTGCCAGAAGGTCGCGGCCACGCCGGCGAACAACACGCCCGCGAGCAAGGCCGTGACCGTCAAGGCCACCCGATGCCGACCGACGAATTTGCGCGCGCGATAACGCCAGGATTCGCGCCTCGCGCTGATCGGCATGCCTTCGAGATAGCGCCGCAAATCGTCGGCCAAGGCCGTGGCCGAGGCGTAACGACGCTCGGGCTCGCGCCGCAGCGCGCTGAGCACGATGGTGTCGAGGTCACCCGCGATGCGACGCACATGACGCTCGCGTTCGTTGGCGGCGGTGCCATACGCGGCTTCGACCTGATTCCCCGGCGCGCGACGCAACACCGCGCTCGGCGCCTCGACCACTTCGCGCTCGACATCGCGCCCCGCCGGCGCGCCAGTCTTGCGCCGCGTGTTGTGCGGCAACTGGCCCGTGAGCAGTTCGAACAACACGAGCCCCAACGCGTAGACATCCGTCGCCGTGGTCACGGGCTCGCCGAGAATCTGTTCCGGCGCGGCATACGCGGGCGAAAACGCGCGCATGCCGGTCTGCGTCAGGCGATCGGCGCCGGGTTCTTCGGCCAGCAGTTTGGCGATGCCGAAGTCGAGCAGGCTCGCGCGGCCCTGCGCGTCGATCAAAATATTGGACGGCTTGAGATCGCGATGCACGATCAAGCGCCGGTGCGCGAAGTCGACGGCCGAGCAGAGTTCCGCGATCAGTTCGACACGCCGTGTCACATCGAACCCGTGCTCACGCGCGTATCGATCGATGGCGATGCCTTCGATGAATTCGACCGCGATCCACGGCTGACCGTCCGAGGCCGTGCCCGCATCGAGCAGGCGCGCGATGCCCGGATGATCGAGCCGCTCGAGGATGCGGCGCTCCAGCGCGAAGCGACGCACCAGATCCTCGCTGTCCATGCCGGGTCGCAGAAGTTTCAGCGCGACAGGCGGCGCATTGGGATCGGCCGTGAGCGCGGCGCGCCACACCTCGCCCATGCCGCCGCGACCAACGCAATCGATCAAACGATACGGACCCACGATTGTGTCGGGTTTGCGCCCCGCCGCGCGGCGCGGCGCTAGGCCTTGCGCCGCGAGGCTCTCCTGCACGACCTCGCCCTGCGCGGCGAGGCCGCGATCGAACAGATCGTCCTCGCTGGCATCGGCGGCGAGCAACTCCGCGACTTCGCGCGCGAGGTCCGCGTCTTCGGCGCGCAAGGCGTCCAAGTGCTTGCGCTGCGCGACGCGATCGAGATCGCACCACGCATCGAACAGCGCGGAGGCGCGCGCCCAGCGCTCGGGATCAGTCTTCGTCGAACGAGGGGAGCTCATCGCCCGCCACTTCGCGATACAGGAAGGCGCGCGCGCGGCGCCAGTCGCGCCGCAGGGTGCGCGGCGACAAGCCGGTGACTTCGCCGATTTCTTCCAGCGTCATGCCGCCGTAGAACCACAACTCGACCATCTGACCCAGACGCGGATCGATCTGCAGCAAGCGTTCGAGGGCTTCGTCGAGCGCGAGCAAGGACTCGTCGCGCTGCTCGGGCGCGGGCTCGTGCGTCTCTTGATCCAGGGACTCCGTGGCCATGTCGCCACCGCGCTTGAGCGACTCGCGACGGCGCACGTGATCGATCACGATCTGCCGCATCGCGCGCGCCGCCGAGGCATAGAAGTGACCCCGGTCGTTGAACTGCTGACCTTCGCGCGGCGCCAGCCGCAAATAAGCCTCGTGCACCAGGGACGTGGTGCGGAACTGATCCTCGGACGTGCCGCGCAAATGCCGTTGCGCGATCTGGCGCAATTCCGGATAGACCAGCGCGAACAAGCGCGCGGCCGCGGCCTGATCGCCCTGCCCGGCGGCACTGATGAGTTGGGTGACGTCGTCGGCCATGGTCGTCGGCATGATAAACGATGGCGGAGGCGGCGACGATGCGGGGCCGTTCCCTCGCAAGCGCCGCGCGACGGCCGCCCTAGGCCAATTCCCGCAGCCGCGACCGCAGCCCCGACATCCGCGGCGCCTGGCGCTGGATGGCGGCGCGAAGCGCGTCGACGCTCGCCCACACGCTCACGCGCCGGCGCGCGCGGCTCACGGCGGTGTACAACCACTCGCGCGTCACCAGGGCGTGCGCCGGCTCGGGCAGCAGCACGCCAACGTGCTCGAACTCCGAGCCTTGCGCCTTGTGCACGGTCATGGCCCAGGCCGCTTCGTGTTCGGGCAATTCGTGTTCATCGAGCACGTCGATGCGCTCGGGGCCGCGATCGAAGGCGACCTGACGCTCGCCCGCGCGCTCGATCATCACGCCGACGTCGCCATTGGCCAGATCGAGCGCGCGCGCATTGGCGGTGATCAGCACGGGTTCGCCATTGAGGCGGCCACCGCGCAGTTCGCGCACCGCGGCGTTGATCGCGCTGACGCCATAGACGCCCTCGCGCGGCGCCACCAACACGCGGGCCTGCGCGATCGCGGCAAGGCGCGATGGCAAGTCCCTGCCCGCGCGCATCGTGGCGATGACGTCGCCTTGCGCGATCTCGCGCGCCGTGCGTGGCGAGACGTCGCGGCGCCAATCGAAGACGCCGCTCGCGCCTTCGATCGTCGCGCTCAAGCCTTCGAAATCGCCGAGGCGAATCGCGTCCAAGGCCCCCGCCAAGGCGCCGTCGTGTTCGAAACGATGCGCGCGTCGCAGCGAGATCACCGCGCGCGACACGGGATGGTCTGGCGTTTCGCTCGCCAGGGCGCGCAACTCTGCCAAAACCGAACCGGCCTCGACCGAGGCCAATTGATCCGGATCGCCGAGCAGGATCAAGCGCGCGCGCGGACCAATCGCCGCGAGCAGTCGCGCCATCGTCGGCAGATCGAGCATGGCGGCTTCATCGACAACGACCACCTCGGCCGGCAGCGGCGCGCCGGCGTGATAGCGGGTTTCGAGACTGTCGCGACGAAGGCCCAGCAGCGCGTGCACGGTTGTCGCCTTGATCGCGGCGAGCGACGTGTCGTTCGAGCGCGCCAGACCTTCGTTCAAGCGCTGTGCGGCCTTTCCTGTTGCCGCAGCCATTGCGATGCGAGCCCCGTCGCCCTCGGGTAGCGCGCGCAGGGCAGCCAGCAATCGCATCACGGTCCACGTCTTGCCGGTGCCCGGTCCGCCGATGATCACGGTCAGGCCGCCGCGTAGCGCGCGCATGATCGCGTCGCGTTGCGCTTCATCGGCTTGGTACGCATCGACGTGTGTCGCGAGCACCGGACTCATCACGGTGTCGTCAATCGCGAACTCGCGACGCGCCAGCGTCAACACGCCTTCGACCACCGCGTGTTCATAACGCCAATAGCGACGCAGGAATAAGCGATGATCCGCGTCGATCACGAGCGGCCGGTCGCCGTCGGCCTGACCTTGCGCGACCGCCGACCAAGCGCGCAACGCCGCCACGTCTTCCGTCGCCGAATCGCCGAGCGCGAGGCCGCTGTGGCCTTCATTCATCGCGCGCGCCAGGCGCGCCACGGCTTCATGCGCGAACGCGGGTGCGCCCGGCCAATGTCGCGCGAGACTGTCAGCCAGGGCGCGTTCGAACCCGCGCGCGAGTTTCTCGTCGATGCCGTTCATGCCGCGACCTCGCGCGTCCAGAACGCTGCATCCAGCGCCGCCAACAGCACAGGCGATGGCACGCGACGATAGTCACCGCGCCCTTCGCCTTCCTCAAGTCCGCGCACGAACAGATAAACGATGCCGCCCAGATCGCGCGCGGCGTCGAAGCGCTCGCCCAGACGCAAGCGCAGATAGCGATGCAAGGCCACGCCGTAGATCAGATACTGCAGGTCATAACCTTGCTCGCGCATGGCGCGGGCCATGGCGGCGTCGCTGTAGCCGTCCTCGTCGCGCAGGCGATTGGTCTTGTAGTCGAGCACGAAGTAGCGTCCCTCCGCGCGCGCGATCAGATCGACATAGCCGCGCATCTGACCGTGCAGTCGCGCACCGGCTTCCTCGAAGACTTCGGCGAGGTGCGCATGCTCGGCGTCGCCGCGCAGAACTGCAGCGGCGCGGCGCGCGGCATCGGTCGACAGCGCGAAGACGAAGGGCATTTCGACGATGAAGTCGTCAGGCGCGAGCGCATCGAGTCGCGTCGCGCCCGACAACACCACGCCGCGCGTCGCGGCGACATAGCGCGCCAATTCCTCGCGCTCTGGAACTCCCAAGGCGTAGCGATCGGCATGATGCGTGCACAGCGCGGCCCAGGCCACGTCGTCCTTCGCCTGACCAATGCCGTCTTCCATCACGGCATGAAAACACTCGCCGAAATCCACGGCCGCGTTGCGCGCGCGTGGCGCCTCGGTCGGCAGTCGCGTCGCCGGTGCCTGATCGTGATCGGCGGTGGACGCCGCGCGCTCGCCCTGCTGATGCAGCGAGGAAAAGCTGAAACTGCCCCAAGGCACGGGCCAGTCGTGCGTGAAGCGCGCGGGGCGTGGCGACTGCTCGGGCTCGGGTGCGAGCCGGCGGCGCGTTTCTTCAGCCCGCGCCTCGCGAACTTCAATCGTCTCGCCCAGTGTGATCCACGGTTCACGCAGCGATTCAAAGTCCTTCGCGAACTCATCCGCGGGCGATTGCCCGTAGACCAAGCGCGCCAAGGCGCTGCGTCGCGCGGTCTTCTGCGGCGAGAAGCATACGTAGAGGCGATGCACGGCGCGCGTCATGGCCACATAGGTGTGACGCACTTCTTCATCGAGTTGTTCGCGCAAGGCCTGGCGCGCGGCGGGGTCGTCGTCGATCTCGCACCATTGGATGCGAGGCGTGCCTTCGTCGTCGTGATAGTCGAAGGGCGCCTCGATCTTTTCCTTCGCGCCTTGCCACAAGAACGGCGCGAATACGATGCCGAATTCCAGACCCTTGCTGCGATGGATCGTGAGCAAGCGAACGCGCGCGCCATCGTCGCTGGCTTGCAAGGTTTCCTCGCGATCCTCGGGATCGGGCATGGCGCGACGTCGCGCGAACCAAGCGCGCAAGGCGCCGGGCTCGGCGCCCGGCGGCGCGTGCGTGTCGAGCCACTGCAACAGATGCCGCCAATGCGCCAGATGCGTGGCACCGCCGCGCGCGAGCAAGTCGGGCGCAAGACGCTGCAGCACCGGCCACCAGGCCGCGATTGCGCCGGATTCGCGCTGACGCCATGCCGCCTGCGCGAACACGCGCGCCCAGTCGCGCAACACCGCGCCATCGCGCGCGGCCAAGGCGGCGCTGTCCGCGCCGATCGCCAGGCCCGCCATCGCCGCGCGCACGCGACGTGGATCGTCGGCGCCTTCGGCGGCGGCGAGCCAGGTTTCCAATTCCGCGGCGGCTTCCGTTTCCAGCACGCTGCCGCGCGCGACCAAGCCCGCGCGCACGCCGCGCGCTTGCAAGGCCGCGCGGAACTGCTGCGCCTGTTCGTTCTTGCGCACCAGCACGGCGATGTCATCGGCGCGTACGGGCCGATCGCCGATGCGCGCGGTGCCGGCGCGGCCCGCTTCGAGTAAACGCACGATCTCATCGGCGCACAGATCGATGGCGCGCGACTCGAACGCGCCGCTCGATCGCGGCGGCTCGTGGTCGATCCAGGCGATCATCGACGCGGCGCACGCCTCATCGCGCAAGACATCGCGCGCCACAGGCGCGGCCTCGACGGGCGAGAACGGCACGAACGCCAAACCAAAAGGCTCGGCCGTGCGCGCGAACACCGCATTGACCGCGGCCACGAGCCCCGCCTCGCTGCGCCAGTTCACGCCCAGCGTGTGTGCCTCGCCCCCGGCGTCGCGCAACGCCGCGCCGTAGGCATAGACATCGCCGCCACGAAAACGATAGATCGCCTGCTTGGGATCGCCGATCAGGATCAGCCCTGTCTCGGATTGATCGAAGTACAAGCGTCGGAAGATCGCGTATTGCCGCGCATCCGTGTCCTGGAACTCGTCGATCAAGGCCAGCGGATACCGTCGCCGCAGCGCTTGCGCTAGTCGCGCGCCATGCGGGCCATTGAGCGCCTGCGCGACGCGTTCGATCAGGTCATCGAAGCCGATGGTGCCCAGCGCGCGCTGACGCCGCTGCACGCGCTCGGCGACGCCGCGCGTGGCGTCGAGGAAGAACTGCGCGTGACGCCAGCGTGTGTAGCTCGCTTGCGCTTGGCTCAACGCGTCGATGGCATCGAAGATCGGATGCGCTGGCGCGCTCAATCCGTTCTTCGTCGCGGTGGCGGTCATTTGTTCGGCGATGGCATTCGTCGCCAGCACGCGCGCGGTAGAGGGCAAGAAGATCGCCGTTCCATCGCGCCATTCCTTGAGAGCTTTCGAAGCGGCCCACACGCGCGGGGGCGCCAAGCCGTTGCGCTTGTCCTTCGACAGCGCCTTGCTAGTGGCGACGGCGTTGGCGGCGGCATCGAGCTCGGATTCATCGCGCAAACGGTCACGCAAGTCGCTGGCGAGCGCGCGACAACGCTCACTTTCGCGCGCCACTTCGTTCGCGAAAGCCCGCGCGTCATCCGCGGGGCTCAAGCGCGAAGCGAAGGCCGACAGCTGACGCGCCAACGCCTCCAGCGTCTTGAAGCACTCGCGCAATACATTCACTTCATCGCCGGCGAGACCATGCGTGTAAGCCCGCCAGAAGTCTCGCGTTGCCTCGCGCCACAAGGGCCCTTGCGCGCCGGCCTCGGCCGCTTCGAGATCGAGCCCGGCCGCGAACGCTTGCTCACGCAACACGCGCGCGCAGAAGCCATGGATCGTCGAGATCGCAGCGCGGTCGACGGTCTGCGCGGCCAGATGCAAGCGCGCGCGAACCAGATCGTCGTTGTCGACGCGCGCGCGCACTTGGTTTAGGAGGCCGCGATAGGGTTCGGCGGGATCGTCAATGCCGCGCGTGATCAGTCGTCGCAGCGCATCATCCAGTCGCCGACGCAGATCCGCCGTCGCCGCTTCCGTGAACGTCACCAACAGAATCTGTTCCGCGCGCAAACCTCGCTCGGTCACCGCGCGTAAGAACAACGCGATCAAACTGTGCGTCTTGCCCGTGCCCGCGCTGGCCTCGATCACTTGCACGCCGGTCAGCGGCAATTGCGCGGCGTCGAAGGGATGGCGGCGCATCACGTCTGCTCCCGCAAGGCGCGCAGCAGCGGCGTGAAGGTGGCGGCCGCAAGGTCCAGAAACTCTGGCTCCTCGAGTGGCGACCAACCACGCGCGACCAAGGGCCAGGCGTCGCGACTGCCTTCGCCCGGTCGATCGAAGGCATCGTTCCAGGTTGAACGCGCGGCATCGAGCGCCTTGTCGGCGGGCTTTTCATCCAGCAGCAGTTCCGCCGCGGCGCACGAACTATTCGGTGCCCATCCCGGCAAACAGCGACGCGCGCGACGCACTAGCAGAACGCAAGTCTCGAGCGCCGCGCGCGGATCGCTGGGCGGTTCGAGCAAGGCCAGTCGCGCGCCCGATGGCCCGTCCATCGCACCGATGATGAATCGCGAAGCCTGACCCTGCGCAAGCAAGGCCAGCCATTCGACGAAAGCACCGAGCAAACGGCCGCCGCGCATGGCCTTGCGCACCAGCACGATGTCGCCTTGCGCCGACACGCGCACTTCGCCGCGCAGCATGCCCGCGTCAAGGCGCAGATCGATCGCGCGCCACGTGTCGAGCACGGGCGACGCCTCGATATTGCGCAAGCCCATGGCCAATTCCATGCCCGGCGCGATCAAGTCGCTCGCGATCGCCGCGCCCGCGGCGCCGCTGGGCAAAAGATCACGCGCCGCCATTTCGCGCGTCGCGCGCGCGGCATCGAGCGAAATGTCTTGCCAAGCGCGCGTGACCAGCCATTGCAGCGCCTGATGCGCGTCGAGGCCGTCGAGTTCGTCGAGATCGTCGTCGCTGGGCAGATCATCGGGCGGCACGCGCGCCTGCAAGCGATCGAGCCAGAAGTTCGATGGCGAACGCAGATACTCGCGCAGCTCACGCACGCTCACGTCGTCGGGATCGTCGGCGTCTTCGATCGGCACCATGAAGCGCTCGTTGCGTGCGGCCGTTATCGACGGCAACCACTCGCGCGCGAAACTCGGCGCGCGCGGATCGGTGAACGCCCGCGCATCACCCGGCGAGGCCGGATGCGCGTACTCGATGCAACGCGCCAGCGCGGCGCCGTCGCCCGCGAACACCTGATCGCGCAGCAGACCACGCAGTTCGCCCACCACGGTCGACGGCGGCCGCTCGGCGCCATCGCGCGCTTCATAACCGACCCAACTCAAGTGCAGATGATCGCGCGCCGACAGCACGGCTTCGAGAAACAGATAGCGATCGTCATCGGCCAAGGCGCGATCGCCAGCCCGTGGCGCCGCGCGCGTGAGATCCAGACCATCGAGCAAGGCCTGACGCGGAAACACGCCATCGTCCAAGCCCAGCACCGCGATCACGCGAAACGGCACGCTACGCAGCGGCACCATGCCGCACACGCAGACACCGCCGCCGAGCCAAGGCGCGCGACCATCGTCGGCGGCGAGTTCGCGCGTTAGCCACTCGCGGATCACGCTGCCTTCGATCGGGCCGGACAGGCCAGCCTCTTCGGTATCGGCGAGCAAACGCGCCACGGCATCGCGCAACGCCGCGCGCGCGGCGATCTCTTCGTTCTCGCGCGCGTCGAACAAATCATCGAACGCCGCGAGCAACACTTGCTGCCACTCGCGCGCCGTTCGCGCGCGGCCCAGGCCATCGCGCAGACGCAGCAGTCGCGACACCAGTTCCACGAAGGGGCCGAGGACTTGCGTGCCCTGCCCTTCGAGATCCGACCACGGCGCGACCTCGCCAATCAACCGCGTGTAGCTGCCCAAGGCATAGCCCAGCAACAAGCGATCGAGCGCGCGTCGCAAGCTTCCCTGTGCGTCCGGCGCCGAACCGACCGCGGCGCGAAACGCCGCGTCCACGCCCCAATGCGCGCCCACGGCCGCGAGCCAGTGTTCCAGACGCTCCCGCGCGGCCGCGTCGACGCCGAAACGCGCGCGCGCCGCCGGTTGCTCCCACCACGACAGCACTTCGCTCACGGTGAAGCGCGCCGCGTCGAGTTCGAACACGCGCAGATAGGCCGCGATCAAGGCATGACGTTCGCGCACGCCGGTGTCGGCGAGATGAAACGGCATGCGCCGCTCGCCCGACGCGGCGCCGAACACCGCGCGCACCAGGGGCGCGTAGCGGCGCAGATCGGGGCACAGCACCACGACATCGCGCGGCGTCAGCGAGGGATCGTGGTTGAAGCGCGCGAGCAAGGCGTCGTGCAGCACCTCGACTTCGCGCAAGGGACTGTGCGCGCGATGCAGGGCGAGCGAGGCGTCGTGCTCGGGCGCGGGCACATGCGCGAGAACGGTGGCGTCGGCATCGAGCAAGCTGCGCTGCAGGCGCGCGAGCAGATGATTCGCTGCGGGCGCTTCCCACAAATCCTCGACGCTCGCGGGTCCCTGCTCCGCATACAGCAAGGCCTGAAAATCGCGACCGAGCGCGCCGAGGTTTTCCAACAGCGGATGCCGCGCATCAAGCGCCACGCCCTCGACATCGCCGCGATGTCGCGCGCGCTCCACCGCCGCGCGCGCCAGCGCGCGACGATCGCCGAAATCCGCCCACCATTCGCGCGAGGGCGCGGGCACGTAGAAATCCACCGGCACGTGGCGCGCCAAGGCCTCGAACCAGCGCAGTTCCGCCGGTGGCAAGGTGGCCACGCCGAAGAAATGCACGTGCTCGGGCAAATCGCTCGGCGCGATCGATCCCGCATCGAGCGCGCGCGCGTGCATCTCGAGCAAACGCGCGCGGTGCGGCAGGTCCGCTTCCGCGCGCAGCAAGCGCCACAAGGCCGGCTGCCAGGGATGCTCGCGCGCGCCGATGTCGTCCTCGCTTTCCCAGGCGGCGAGCCAATCGGGTCGCATCACCAAGTAACGGTCGAACAACTCCGCCAAGCGCCGCGCCAGCGGCCAGCGACGACGGTCATCGGCACCGTCGACAAACTCTTGCAAAGGCCCGAAGACCGGGCTTTTCGGCAGCGTCGCCAGCACGCGCCACAGGCGCCAGACCAGCACCTCGCGCGCGAACGGCGAGCGCTGCCCGACCTCGCCGTGCAGACGCCCGACCCATTGCCACAAAAAACGTTCCGGCAAGGGAAAGCGCCAATGCGCGGCGATGCCGAAATCCGCGCAGAATCGCTGTTCCAGCCACTGTCCGAGCCCGGCGTGCGGCACCACGATCGTGGTCGGCGCGAGCACGCGCGCGGCCTCGGCCGCGGGCGCGGCCAGACGCGCCGCGAGCCGATCGGCGAGCGCTTCCAGGCGATTGCTCGTGATGACACGAAACGCGGGGGACTCCATCGCGCGAGAGTCTATCCGGCCCCGCCGCCGACGCCCAGCAAGCCCGCGCGGCGCTTGGACTGCCGGGCCGTTCGCGCTAGCCTAAATCCGCTTCAAACAGGGGAAGCACCGTGAGACCGATCCTGCTGGCCGAAGCGTCGCTGACGCGCCGGCGCGCCACTTCCGCCTTGCTCACGCAACGCGGCTTCGCGGTCACCGCCTTGTCGAGTCTCGACGAGGCCTACACCGTCTTGAAGCGCCTGACCAGCTCGGCCAATAGTTTCCAAGGCATCGTGCTCGGCTGGCCCGAATACGCCGACGGCGTGGCCGAGGATGTGTTCGGTCTGCTGCACGGCGATCAGTACGAACATCTGCCCGTGCTCGTGCTCGCCGATTCCTCCAGCGCCCAGGCCCTGACCTGGCGCATGACCCGTCCGCGCACCTCGTTGTTGCTGTGGACCGATTACACCGAAGCCGGCGACGCGCTCGATCAACTGCTGCGTCCGCCCTCGCCGCGCCTGAGCCTGGACAACAACGGCACGCAGCGCGTGCTCCTGGTCGATGACTCCGCGACCGTGCGCATGGCCTTCAGCAAGCTGCTGCAGAAGCACGGCTACGACGTGACCACGGCGGAATCGGTCGCCACCGGTCTCGAAGCGGTCAAGACCAAGCCCTTCGACATCGCCATCGTCGATTACTTCATGCCCGGCGCCAACGGCCCGCAATTGATCGCGGCCATGAAGAAAGACCCGGCCACCGCGCACATTCTCTCGGCCACGATCACGGGCACCTATTCCGATCAAGTGATCACCGATTCACTCGCTTCGGGCGCGGTCGAATGTTTGTTCAAGAGCGAGGCCAAGGATTTGTTCCTGGCGCGCTTGAGTTCGTTGTCGCGCACGATCAACGACCGCAAGGCCATTGACGCCGAGCGTCGACGCCTGCACGGCATTCTCAGTTCCGTGGGCGATGGCGTGTATGGCGTCGACAGTGATGGCCAGATCGCCTTCATCAATCCGGCGGCGGTCGATATTCTCGGCTACGCGTCGCCGGACGATTTGATCGGCCGCAATGCCTTCGAGACCTTTCACTACGCCTTCGACGACGGCACGGCGATGCCGCGCTCGGCCTCGTTTCTCAATCAGTGCTACACCAATGGCTCGCAAGTGCCAGCGTGGCAGACCGTGTTCTGGACCGCGGCCAAGCGCGCGGTACCCGTGGAGTGCACGGTCTATCCCATGCGCGTCGATGGCGAGCGCATGGGCTCGGTGGTCGCGTTCCGCGACGTCTCGGCGCGACGCATGCTGGAGGAAGAACTGCGCTGGCAGGCCGAGCACGATGCCCTGACCAAGCTACACAACCGCGCCTGGTTCGAGCAGCAGCTGGAACAGGAAGTCTCGCGCCTCAAGCGCACTGAGCAGTCCTCGCTGCTGCTGTTCATCGACGTCGATCGCTTCAAGTACATCAACGACACGGCCGGCCATACCGCCGGCGACCAGTTGCTGCTGGAAGTGTCGATGCGTCTGAAATCGCGCCTGCGCGCCTCGGACCACCTGGCGCGCATGGGCGGCGACGAATACGCCGTGATCTTGCGCAATGTCAGCGTCGACGACGTGAGCTTGCTGGCCGATGGTTTCCGCAAGGCACTGACGAATGCGCCGTTCGTGTATGGCGGCAAGAGTTATCGCATCACGGTGTCGATCGGCGCGGCGCGTCTGGATCAGCACACGCAGTCGGTCACCGAGGCCATGGCGCACGCCGACATCGCCTGCCACGCAGCCAAGAACGCCGGCCGCAATCAGACCCAGTTGTACACGCCTGAAGCCGCGCAACGCGCGGCCATGGATCTGGACCTCGGCTGGTCGCAGCGCTTGGAAGAAGCGCTGCGCGCCGATCGCTTCGTGCTGTGCTTCCAGCCGATTTCGCCGCTCAATGGCGTGCAGTCGGACACGATGCTCGGCGCCGATCACGATCTATGGCAGCGCCAGCTTGAACGCAACAAGGACTGCCCGGCCGCGTACGAAGTGCTGCTGCGCCTGCGCGATCCGCAAGGCGAACTCATCGCGCCCAATGCCTTTCTGCCCACGGCCGAACGCTTCGGCATGATGGCCGAGATCGACCGTTGGGTGATCGACCGCGCCATGCGCGCGCTGCGCGAAGCGCGCCCGACGCGCGCGACCACGCTCGCGATCAATCTCTCCGCGCAATCGTTGGCCAGCGCCAACCTGGTCGACTACGTCACCGATCGTCTGGTGCGTTACAACGTCGACCCCACGGCCATCGTGTTCGAAATCACCGAATCGCGCGCCATCACCGACCTCGAAGGCATGCAACGCCTCGTCGGCGGCCTGCGTTCGCTGGGCTGTCACATCGCGGTCGACGACTTCGGCACGGGCTTCAGCACGTTCTCGTACCTGCGTCACCTCGAAGCCGACTACCTCAAGATCGACGGGTCGCTCATTCAAGGCCTGCCCGACGATCCACTCGACCGCGCGGTCGTCACCTCGCTGACCCACATCGCCCGAACCGCCGGCAAGAAGACCGTCGCCGAATGCGTGGAAAACCCGCGCGCCCTGCTCGCCCTACTCGAATGCGGCGTCGATTTCGCGCAAGGCCACGCCGTCGGCTTGCCACGCACGCAACTCGGCACCGGCCCCACGCCCGCGCACGATTCGCCGACGAACAATGTCGTGGCGATTGGGCAGCGGCGGTAGTCAGCGCGAGAGCGCGACCGAAGGGCGCTCGATCTCGCCTTCCCGCGGCGACGGCAATTCAATCACCGAGAACCAGAACTCGCCCATGACGCGCAGCGCGCGCACGAACTCATCGAAGTCGGTGGGTTTGATCATGAAGGCGCTGCAGCGCAGTTTGTACAGGCGCAGGATTTCGGTCTTGGCCGCGGACGTGGTGAGCACCACGACCGGGATGTGGCACAGCTGCGGGTCCTTGACCACTTCGCCGAGCACTTCCCAGCCGTCGACCAGGGGCATGTTGAGGTCGAGCAGGATCAAATCGGGCATGGGCGCGTCGGCGTAGCCGGATTGGCGGCGCAGGAAGGCCAGGCATTCGCGGCCGTTCTCGACGTGATGCAGTTGCACGGGCAGTTGCGCTTCGCGAAAGCCCTCGCGCGTCAGCGTGGCGTCGTCGTGATCGTCGTCGACGAGCAGCACCTGGGCGGGTCGCTGTTTGCTGAAGCGCTGCGGCATGCGAGGGTCCTCAATTCAAGGGCAAGGTGAAGCGGAAGGTGGCGCCCTGGCCGAGCGCGGATTCGACGGCGATGCGACCGCCATGGCGATGCACGACGCGCTGACAGATCGCCAGGCCAATTCCGGTGCCGGGATAAGCCGACTTGGAATGCAGGCGACGGAAGATCTCGAAGATGCGCTCGTGATATTCCGGCGCGATGCCGATGCCGTTGTCGCGCACCGAGAACTCCCAGTCGTGCTCGAGACGTCGCACGCTCACGTGCACGCGCGGCCGCTGCGGGCCGTGATACTTCAAGGCATTGTCGAGCAGGTGCTGGAGCAATTGCAGCAGTTGCGAGCGATCGCCTTGCACTTCGGGCAGATCGTCGCGTTCGATGGTGGCGCCGGCGTCGCGGATGGACACGTCGAGCAATTGCAGGGCGTCGGCGAAGACATCGTTCATCGGCACGCGCTCGAACGGCCGCGCGCGCGCATCGACGCGCGAGTACTCCAGCACGTCGCGAATCAAGGTATTCATGCGCTGCGCGCCATTGGTCGCGGCGGCGATCCACGCTTGCCCTTGGCTGTCGAGCTTGTCGGCGTAGCGTCGCTGCAGCAATTGCAGGAACCCGCTGATCGCGCGCAATGGCGACTGCAGATCGTGCGAGGTGATGTAGGCGAACTGTTGCAGCTGCGTGTTGGAGCGCTCCAGTGCCTGATTGGCGCGTCGCAGTTCCTCGGTCTGTTGTCCGATCTCGGCCGTGCGTTCGCGCACGCGTTGTTCGAGCAAGGCGTTCTCGTGACGCGCGACTTCAAGCCCGCTGATGTCGGTGATGACCGCGAGCACGTACAGCGCGCCATGCGTGCTGACGGGTTTCAACGTGACTTCCACCGGCACTTCGCGACCGTCGCGGCGCATCGCCAGCACGGGACCGGTGCTGCGCGCTTGCGGGCGCTTGACGAAATCCTCGCGCGCGATCGCGTGCTCTTCGCGCGCCACGGCGGGCACCAGGCGATCGACATTGACGCCGAGCATCGCGCCGGCCTCGTAGCACATCAAAGTCTCGGCTTCGCGATTGGCCAGCACGACTTGACCGGCGGTGTCGGACAAGATCATGGCCACGGGCGCGGATTCGATCACCGCCCACAACAGGCTCGACACGCGTTGTCGCGCATCGATCGTCGCCGTGACTTCGCCGCTGCTGACCGCCATGACCATGTCCCTGGGGCGTCGTCGGTACTATCGGCCGGAGTCGCCGCGAATTCAAGGCACGCGCGACAGCGTCAGCGCTTTGACGCGCGCACGCTAGAATGGCGCGGTGAACGCACCCACCCTGCTCTGGCACGACTACGAAACCTTCGGCGCGAATCCGTCCCGCGATCGGCCCGCCCAGTTCGCGGCGTTGCGCACCGATCTGGATTTGCAGCCCGTGGGCGAACCGATCTCGGCTTACTGCTGGCCCGCGCGCGATACCTGGCCGCATCCCGATGCCTGCCTGCTCACCGGCATCACGCCGCAACATTGCCAAACGCATGGCGTGCGTGAAGCCGAGTTCGCCGCCCTGGTGCACGAGGCGTTGGCCGAGCCCGGCACCTGCGGCGTGGGTTACAACTCCATTCGCTTCGATGACGAAGTGACGCGGTTTTTGCTGTACCGCAATTTTCACGAACCGTATGCGCGCGAATGGGAACGCGGCAATTCGCGCTGGGATCTGATCGATCTGGTGCGGCTGTGCCATGCGCTGCGCCCGGAGGGCGTGGTCTGGCCGCGTCGCGATGACGGCACGCCGAGCTTCAAGCTCGAGGAACTCAGCGCCGCCAATCACCTGATTCACGACACGGCTCATGACGCCCTGAGCGATGTGCACGCCACGATCGCGCTGGCGCGCTTGATCCGCGCGGCCCAGCCGAGGCTTTACGAGTTCTATTTCAACCTGCGCTTCAAGCGCGAGGCGCAAAAGCTCTTGGACTGGACGACGATGCAGCCGGTGCTGCACGTGTCCTCGCGCTTTTCCGCCAGTCGCGGTTGTCTGGCCATGGTCGCTCCGCTAGCGGCGCATCCGGTGCAGGCCAATGCGGTGATCGTGTATGACCTCGATGCCGATCCCGAGGAGTTTTTGCGACTGGACGCCGAGGCCATCCGCCATCGCGTATTCACCTCGCGCGAGGCCTTGGGCGAGGACGTGGCGCGCATCCCGCTCAAGCTCGTGCACACCAATCGCTCGCCCGCCCTGGCGCCGCTGTCGGCGCTCAAGGGCGTGGACCTGACGCGCATCGCGCTCGATCCAGAACGCTGCCAGCGTCACTGGCAACGGCTTCACGAATCGCCCGAGGTCGCCGCCAAGGCGCGCGAAGTCTTCGCGCCCGCCGAGGAACGCGCGACGCCCGACGCCGATCAGGCCCTCTACGCCGGCTTCATCGCCGACGCCGATCGCGCGCGCCTGAACCAAGTGCGTCGCGCCACGCCGGCCGAGCTCGCGGCGCATCCGCCGCGGTTCGACGACGAGCGCTATCGCGAACTGCTGTTCCGCTATCGCGCACGCAATTGGCCCGAGACGCTCACCAGCGAAGAGGCCCAACGCTGGCGCGACTTGCGCCGCGCGCGTCTGCTCGAAGCGGGCGCGCAGGCTTCGCTCGACTGGACCAGCTACACCGCCTGCATCGCCCAATGCCGCGCCGAACGCGACTCGCCCCGCGATCGAGCCCTGCTCGACGCGCTCGACGACTGGGGTCGGCAACTCACCGAGGATCTGCACGCATGAGCAAGACTGCGTACTTCACCGACAAGACCTTTCGATTTCAACGCGCGCTGGCGCGCAACAACAACCGCGAATGGTTCGCCGCGCACAAACCCGAGTACGAAGAACACCTGCTGCGCCCGTTCCAGCGCCTGCTCACCGATCTGCAAGGGCCGTTGACCGCGATCAGCGCGGAGTATCGCGCCGATCCGCGCGGCAATGGCGGCTCGCTGTTCCGCATCCATCGCGACACGCGGTTTTCCAACGACAAGACACCGTACAAAACCTGGGCTGGCGCGCGGTTGTTTCATCAACGCGCCAAGCAGACGCCGGCGCCGAGTTTCTACATTCACATTCAACCCGGCGGGCATTTCATCGGCGCGGGCATCTGGCATCCGGAACCGCCGACGCAGAAGCGCATTCGCGAGTTCATGGCCGACAATCCCGCGGCCTGGACCAAGGCCGTGCATTCGTCCGCGTTCAAGAAGAAATACACGCTCGGCGGCGACACCCTGGTGCGCCCGCCGCGCGGCTTCGATCCCAAGCACCCGCTGATCGAGGACATCAAGCGCAAGGACTTCGTGGCCTCGGTGGATTTGACCGACGCCGACGTGCTGGGCACGGGTTTGCTGCGACGGATCGAGACCGATCTGCGCGGACTCGCGCCCTTGGTCGACTATCTGTGCGCGGCCTTGGATCTGGAGTTCTAAGGTTCGCGATGCGAACGCTTGGCTGGCTCAAGAAGGCCTTTTTCCATGGGATTCCGTGATGCACCGCAGCGCGTGAACGCAGGTTTGAAACAAATGTTTGACAAGCGTCGCGCGCGGGATTAGCTTCCTTCCCACACCGGCGGGGGTCTGCCGGTCGTGCCCACAACGCACTCATCCTTGGGAGGGGAACGTGCCTACGTTGAAACTCATCGCCAGCCTCGTTCTGGGGCTCGCGGCGACGGCTGTCGCCGCTCAAACGCCGAACAAATGGATTGAATCGTCGCAGGTCGACACCGCGCTGCTGGCCAAGACCGCCACGGCCGGCACGGGCATTGCCTTCGTGCACGGCACCGGCAGTCAGACCAATGCCCTCGATGACTACTGGACCGCGGGCATGGTCAACACGGTCAAATCCAAATTGGTCAACGGCAATAACTATGTCGTGATCAATTGCGATTTCACCCAATACATGTGGACGTCCGGCGCCGCGGGTTGCCTGGCGGGCCAATTGAGCAGTTTCATCAGCAGCAAGGGCATCACCGATCTGGTGGTGATCACGCATTCCAATGGCGGCAATGTCATGCGCTGGATTCTGTCGAATCCGACGTACGACAGCCGCTATCCCGGCATCATCAGCAAGATCCGCTGGGTCAACGCGCTGGCGCCTTCGTCCGCCGGCACGCCGCTGGCCGACGCGGTGATCGCGGGCAATGTCTTCGAGGCCGCCTTGGGTTGGTTGCTCGGTTATCAGAACGATGCCGTGCGCATGCAGCAGACCAGTTGGATGGCCTACTACAACGCCAATAATCTGATCGGCACTTCGGGCCGCCCCGCGCTGCCGAAGGGTTTCTGGTCGGTGGTGGGCAGCGATGTGATCTCGGGCTTCTGGGATTCGGATGCGTATTGCGCGGGCTACACGCAGAGCGTGGGTCTGGAGATCACGCAGAACTGGCTCGCCAGCTGCTCGGACGGTTTCCTCAATTGCACCAGTCAGTCGGCCGCGGGCCGCTTGTGGTTCACCGATCGCTCGACGCTCGGTCATTACTTGAACCACAACCAGAGCCGACGCCAGTGCTTCGGTCTCGACCTGCGCCTGCGCGACGACATCTGAGGAGCCCGCCATGACCATCAATGCATCTTTTCGTCTGACGGCCCTCGCTCTCGCCCTGGCGCCACTGACCGCGTTCGCCGCCGATCGCGGCGTGCACCTGTTGCCCGCGGGCGACGGCGATCTCGTCGCCGCGCAGTTGAGCAAGGCGCGCATCGCCGTGCCCGCCGACATCGAGCGCGCGCCGGTGCAATTCGCCTGGGCGCTGGACACCTCGTCCGCGCTCACCGCCGCCAAGCCCTTCGTGCAAGAAAGCCGCGAGTACTGGACCGATGCCGACAGCGCGCAGCTCGCGCAAGGCTTTCGCATCCACACCACGGCCGAAGGCGCGGTCGTGCGGCTGAGCCCGCACGCGGGCAACAGCAGCAAGGCCTTCGATCCGCTGCAAGTCGCCGTGCGCAAGGACGGCCTCACCTACGCGCGCGGCGAAGCCTTCGCGGCCTCGTCCAATCAAGCCGAACTCAAGGCCGCCGGCGCCGTGTTCCCCGAAGGCACGATCGCCTTCACCTTGAAGCCGGAACTCGGCGCGGGTGATTTCGAGTTGATCATGCCGAAAGCACGCGGCGATTTTCTGGTGCATGTGTTCGAGCCGCACAGCGGCGAAGTGCTGTCGCTGACCACCGATCGCAATGACGTGACCTCGGGCGGCGAGCTCAAGGTCTTCGTCGACTACGCCAGCGCCAGCGCGAAATCGCTGGGCCGCGTCGCCGGCTTGATCACGGCGCCCAATGGCCTGACCACCGACCTGCGTTTCGCCGCCGACGCGCAAGGTCGCTGGGTCGCGACCGCGCGTCCCGACGCCATCGCCGGCGCGGGTCAAGGCTTGTGGGAAGTGCACACCTTCGTGACCACCAGCGACGGTCAGGTGCAACGCGATGCCAAGACCGCGTTCAACGCCGCGCCGTCGACCGCGCGTCTGGCGGGCACGGCGCGTCTGGCCGATCAAAAGGCCGCGCGCGGTGGCGTGCAGGTGAGCTTCGACGTCGATGTCGCCACGGCCAGTCGCTACAACCTCAGCGCCGTGCTCTACGCGACGGACGCCAAGGGCCAGCTCGTGCCGGCGGCGACCGCGCATTCGGCCAACTGGCTCACGGCGGGCACGCAAAGCCTGGCGCTGACCTTCGGTGCCGATCTGCTCGGCGCGCGCGGGTTGAGCGCGCCGTACGAAGTGCGTGAGCTGACCTTGTCGAATCAGGCCACTCTCGGCGTCATGGAACGCCGCGATCGCGGCCTGCGCATCGAACGCTGACCCTCAAGGCGGCGGGGTGTGGAAACGGGCGCGAGGATCTCGCGCCCGTTTTCTTTTGCTGGCGCGTCATCGCCGTTCGGCTGGCCGCGCGCGCGATTCGCCGGCGCGATACTTACATCCCCACGCGTTGACGCACCGTCGCCATGTCGCGCACCGGCCGCACCTCGATCGCGCCAAAACGCGACCACGGAAACTCCTCGCGCGCGATGCGTTCCGCCGCTTCGAGGCTGTCCGCCTCGATGAGATTGAAGCCCGCGAGCATTTCCTTGGTCTCGGCGAACGGCCCATCGGTGATGGCGAACTGATCGCCGCGACGACGCACCGTGCGCGCGGTGGCCGGCGCCTCGAGTTGCTGCGAATCGTGCAAGCGACCTTCGGCGCGCATCTCATCGGCGTGCCGGATGCAGCCGCGCATCATCTCGTCGGCTTCGTCTTGCGGCACGTTGCCGAGCATGCGCTCGTCGATGTAGATCAGCAGCAGGAACTTCATGGCGCATCCCGGACGGCTCGATGGGGGCGTCATCGTGCCGAGCGCGTGGGTCGATATGCAAGCCCCGCGCGCGCGACCTTACGCCGCGTGTCGGTCGGCGTTGCGACCGCGATGTTGCGTTTCGACCGTTCGTCGGCTCGCGAAGTTTTTCTTCGCACCGTGTCGATTTCGTTCGCGCTGATTCGTCGCCTATCCGAGAGACCGGAATGGCCGGTACACAAGCCTCACTGACGGGAGAACCCTCATGCGCGTCATGGTCATCGTCAAAGCGACCCCGAGTTCCGAAGCGGGCATCATGCCCAGCGAAAAACTGATCACCGAAATGGGCAAGTTCAACGAAGAACTGGTCAAGGCCGGCGTGATGCTGGCCGGCGAAGGCCTGCAGCCGACCTCGCGCGGCGCGCGCGTGGAGTTCTCCGGCAAGCAACGCACGGTCATCGATGGCCCGTTCACCGAGACCAAGGAACTGATCGCTGGTTTCTGGCTTTGGCAAGTGCGCTCGATGGCCGAGGCGATCGAGTGGGTCAAGCGTTGCCCCAATCCGCATCTCGAGGATTCGGTGATCGAGATACGACCCTTGTTCGAAGCCGAGGACTTTGGCGATCAACTCACGCCCGAAATCCGCGCGCTCGATGAGCGCCTGCGCGCGACGTTGGCCGAGCGCCAGAACCCATGAACCAAATGCCAGCATGGTCCCGCCACCCGCGCCAGGAGCGTCAGCGATGAGAATCAACCCCTACCTCACCTTCAACGGCCGTTGCCGCGAGGCCTTCGCCTTCTACGCCACCACGCTTGGCGGGCAGATCGAAAGCCTGATGACCTGGGGCGATTCGCCCCAGCCGATGTCACTGAGCGAGGCCGACAAACCCAACGTCATGCACGCGAGCTTGCGCATCGGGCAAGACCAGATCATGGGATGCGACATGACGACGCAGATGCCCTACAAGCCGTTGGAAGGCACCCAGGTCGTGCTAAACATCGACGAGCCGTCGGAAGCCGAGCGTGTGTTCAACGCCTTGGCCGATCGCGGCCAAGTGCGCATGCCTTTGACCGAAACCTTCTGGGCCAAGCGCTTCGGCATGGTGCAGGACCGCTTCGGCGTGCCGTGGATGATCAACTGCGTCAAGCCCCTGCCCTGAGCCGCGCGCTCGCGCCATCTCACATCAACAAGGACATCGACCATGCGTTTGAACACGTATCTGAGCTTCGACGGCAATTGCCGCGAAGCGCTGGAATTCTATGCCGCCCATGTCGGCGGCAAGATCACCGCCATGATGACTTATGGCGAAATGCCGGGCTGCGAGCAGATGCCGGCGCAGACCAAGACAGCGATCATGCACGGTTGTCTGGATCTGGGCGCGGTCAGCATCATGGGCACCGACGGTTCGCCCGGTCATGAGCACGAAAACGTGCGCGGCGCGCATCTGGTGCTGGACGTGCCCACGCCCGCCGAGGCCGAGCGCTTGTACGCCGTGCTCGTCGAAGGCGGCACCGTGTGCATGCCGATCGGGCCAACATTCTGGGCGCAGCGCTATGGCATTTTGATCGATCGCTTCGGCGTGCCGTGGATGATCAATTGCTCGCTGCCGGCGATGGCGGCGTGAGCGTCGACGCGTCTCGCGCGCGAGACGCATCGCGTCGGTCGCGGCTTCGGCCACGCGCCGACGGCCGAGGGCTTGCCCGTGAACGGCGGCGATGGTCTGATCGCGCGTCATGACGACGCGCGAACTTCATCGCAGCATCGAGGCGGTCTGGCGCATCGAGGCCCCGCGTTTGATCGCGGGCCTCGTTCGCCACGTGCGCGACATCGGCCTGGCCGAGGACCTGGCGCAGGACGCCTTGGTCGCCGCGCTCGAAACCTGGCCCACCAACGGCGTGCCCGACAACCCCGGCGCCTGGCTCATGACCACGGCCAAGCGTCGCGGCATCGACCGCGCGCGTCATCGCCGCTTGGCCGAGGACAAGCATGAACACCTGGCCCATGACGCGGCGCTCGATGCCATGAGCGAAGCTCCCGCCGACGGCGCGATCGACGACGATCTGCTGCGTTTGATCTTCGCCGCGTGCCATCCCGTGCTGTCGCTCGAAGCGCGCGTGGCGCTGACGCTGCGCTTGCTCGGTGGTTTGACCACCGACGAAATCGCGCGGGCCTTCCTGGTGCCCGAACCCACGATCGCGCAGCGCATCGTCCGCGCCAAGCGCACGCTGGCGCGCGAGCGCGTACCGTTCGAAGTGCCCGAGAAATCCGAGCTGCACGAACGCTTGGCGGCCGTGCTGCAAGTGATCTACCTCATCTTCAACGAAGGCTATGCCGCCACCGCCGGCGATGATTGGATGCGTCCAACGCTGTGCGCCGAAGCGCTGCGCCTGGGTCGCGTGCTCGCCGAACTGACGCCGCGCGAGCCCGAGGTGCATGGGCTCGTCGCCTTGATGGAGATTCAGGCCTCGCGCTCGGCCGCGCGTGTCGGTCCGAAAGGCGAACCAATCGTGCTGCTCGAACAAAACCGCGCGCGCTGGGATCGCATTCTGATTCGTCGCGGGCTGGTCGCGCTCGAACGCGCCGAGCGCCTGGGCGGCGCGCAAGGCACCTACGCCTTGCAAGCCGCGATCGCCGCCTGCCACGCGCGCGCGCTAACGCCCGATGCCACGGATTGGCCGCGCATCGCGTCGCTGTATGCCGTGCTCGCGGCGGTATCGCCCTCGCCCATCGTCGAACTCAACCGCGCCGTGGCCGTGGGCATGGCCGAAGGCCCGGCCGCGGGTTTGGCGTTGACCGATGCGCTGGTCGATGACGCGCGCATGCGCGATTACCATTTGTTCGGCGCGGTGCGTGGCGACTTTCTCAAGAAGCTCGGCCGTCTCGACGAAGCGCGTATCGAATTGGAGCGCGCCGCGACGCTAACGCGCAATGCGCGCGAGCGGGAACTTTTGCAGGCACGGGCGCGAGCTTTGGTCGCCTCCGGCGACGACTAGACGCGGAACTCGGCGTTGAGAGAATAGCGTCGGTGCATTCTTTCAATGCTCGACCGCGCAAAATTGCCTTGCGCGCGCGTTTCAAGCCCGCCCGAACGGAAACGCCATCACGTCGGCGATCTCGCGTGTGTCGAGCAGGCACATCATCACGCGATCCACGCCCAGGGCGACGCCGGCGCAATCCGGCAAGCCGTGATCAAGCGCGGCGAGCAGGGGCTCGTCGATCGGTGGTTCGATCGCGCCGCGATCGCGACGTCTGGCCAGATCGCGTTCGAAGCGCTGGCGTTGTTCGCGCGCGTCGCCGAGTTCGTGATAACCGTTGGCCAGTTCGACGCGACCGAGAAACGCCTCGAAGCGCTCGGCCACCGGCGGATCGCCCTCGCGCACGCGCGCCAGCGCCGCCTGGCTGGCAGGATAGTCATGCACGAGCAACAGTTCGTCATCGCGCATCGTAGGTTCGATGCCGTGCGTGATCAGCAGGTCCAGCCAATCGTCGCGCGTCAGGCCTTCGGGCGAGATCATGAAATCGGTCAGCGGCGCGCGTAGCGTGGCTTCATCGGCGCGATGCGGATCGATGCCGAGGGTTTCGGCGAACCATTCCGCGTACGTGACTTGACGCACGGCGACGCGACGACCGACCAGCGCGAGCAGCTGCTGCAGCAACTCGGCCACTTCGTCCATCAGGCGTCGATGGTCCCAACCGACGCGATACCACTCGAGCATCGTGAACTCGGGATTGTGGCGCCGACCGGCCTCGCCGTTGCGAAACACGCGACCGAGTTCGTAGCAATCGCCAATGCCTGCGGCGAGCATTCGCTTCAAGGGGTATTCGGGCGAGGTGCGCAGCCAGCGCGTCCGCGCGCCGGCGTGGCGTGGACCGTCGAACTCGGCGCGCAGGTTTTCGATGTGCACATCGGTATTGCCGTGGGCCGAAAGGATCGGCGTTTCGACTTCGAGCACGTGACGCGCGTGAAAGAACTCGCGGATCGTGCGCAGGACGCGCGCGCGCAATTCGAGCGCGGCGGGGCTCGCGGTTGGTCGCCAGGTTTCGTCCATCGCGCGCGCGGGCTCAGGCCGCGCCGTGCTCGCGCAACAGGTCGAGGAAGGCGTCTTCGTCGAGGACGCGGATGCCAAGCTCGTTGGCCTTGGCGAGCTTCGAACCCGCTTCAGCGCCGGCAACAACGAAGCTCGTCTTCTTCGAGACACTGCCCGAGACCTTGGCGCCGAGCGCTTCGAGCTTGTCCTTGGCTTCGTCGCGACTCATCGCCGACAAGGTGCCGGTAAGCACGATGGTCTGACCGGCGAAGGGGCCCTGCACTTCGCGTTGCGGCTCGTGTTCCGTCCACGCAAGGCCGTGAGCGCGCAGCTTTGCGATCACCTCGCGGTTGTGCGATTCGGCGAAAAAGCTCGCGATGTGGTGCGCGACGATCGGACCCACATCGGGCACGAGCATCAGCTCGGCCTCGGTCGCGGCCATCAAGGCATCGAGCCCGCCGAAATAGCGCGCCAGCACCTTCGCCGTGGATTCGCCAACATCGCGAATGCCTAATCCGTACAACAAGCGCTCGAGCGTGGTCTTGCGACTGCCCTCGATGCCCTCGACCAAGTTCTCGGCCCAGCGCGTGGCGATCTTGCCCTTCTTCACCGTCTCGGGAATGGTGCCGCGCTCTTCGTCGGCGCGGCGCTTCATTGCCACGAAGTCGTCGACGCTCAGGCGATAGAGATCGGCCACCGTCTTGACGTAGCCATAGTCGACGAGATCCTCGATGTACTGCCCGCCCAAACCCTCGATATCGAGCGCGCGGCGCGAGGCGAAATGAAAAATCGATTCCTTCAATTGCGCCGGACACACCATGCCACCGGTGCAGCGCCACGCGGCCTTGTCGGCCTCGCGCTCGAGCGCGGAGCCGCACTCGGGGCAGACCTTGGGCATGTGCCAAGGCTGCGTGTTGTGAGGGCGACGCGCTTCGATCACGCGCACGACTTCGGGAATCACATCGCCCGCGCGACGCACGATGACGTGATCGCCGACACGCACGTCCAGGCGACGAATTTGATCTTCGTTATGCAAGGTCGCGTTGGTGACCGTGACGCCCGCGACCTTGACGGGCTTGAGCCGCGCCACGGGCGTGATCGCACCCGTGCGACCCACTTGCACGTCGATCGCTTCGACTTCGGTCGATTCTTCCTGCGCGGGGAACTTGTGCGCGATCGCCCAGCGCGGCGCGCGCGAGACGAAGCCGAGCTGTTCCTGCCAATCGTAGCGATCGACTTTGTACACGACGCCATCGATATCGTACGGCAGACGCTCGCGCTGCTTGCCAATGCGCTCGAAGTACTTCAAGCAGCCTTCGGCGCCGACCGCGGTGTCGATTTGCGGCGATAGCGGAAAGCCGTAGTCGCGCAACTGCCGCAGCAACGCCGAATGGCGCGCGGGCAACTCGCCGCCTTCGACCACGCCCACGGCATAGGCGAAAAACGACAGCGGCCGACGCGCCGTGATGCGCGGATCGAGCTGACGCAAGGAACCCGCCGCGCCGTTGCGCGGATTGGCGAGCAACTTCTCGCCGGTTTCCAGCGCGCGTTCGTTGTAGGCCTCGAACGCGGCCTTGGGCATGTAGACCTCGCCGCGCACTTCGAGCACGCGTGGCCAATCGTCGCCGCGCAACTTCATCGGAATGGCGCGCACGGTGCGCAGATTGGCGGTGACGTCCTCGCCGGTCGCGCCATCGCCGCGCGTGGCGCCACGCACGAAGACGCCATCTTTGTAGGTCAGACTGATGGCCAGGCCGTCGATCTTGGGTTCGACCGAGAATTCGACATCCTCGGTGCCGACCTTTTCGACGATGCGCCGCACGAAGTCATGAATTTCTTCGTCGCTGAAGGCATTGCCCAAGCTCAGCATGGGCACGCGATGCGTGACTTCGGCGAAGGCCGACTGGGCGGCAGTGCCGACGCGCTGCGTCGGCGATTCGGGCACGATCAGGTCGGGAAAGCGCGCTTCCAGCGCCTCGAGGCGGCGCACGAGGCGATCGTATTCGGCATCGGGAATGCTCGGATCATCGAGCACGAAATAGCGGTAGTTGTGCTCGTCAATCTCGGCGCGCCATCGCGGCGCCAACTCCGCGGCCTCGCGCGCGGTGAGGGTGTCGACATCGATCTTCATGCCCTGCCCCGCGTGCGTTTACCAACTGCGCTTGATGACTTGCTTTTCCTGCTGACGATCGAAGGCGCGCAGGTCGTCGCGCAGATGCTGGATGGTCTGGCGACCCAGCGTGTTCTTTTCGTCGTCGAGCAATTGCGCGTCGAGCAGTTCGGCCAGGCGCTGGGCCGCGGGCAGCATCGTGTCCCAGGCATCGAGCGCGCGCATCGGGCCGGGCAAGGTCATGAAGAAGCTCACGCCGGGCGTGCGCAGCTCGCTGATCGTGCTCATGTCGAAGCTGCCGGGCTTGATCATGTTGGCGACGGAGAACACGGGACCCAGTTCGGGACGGCCATCAACCAGGCGATGAAAGATCGCGCGATCGCCGAAGGCGAGTCCTGCTTTTTCGGCCGCGACCACGAGTTCAGGGCCGGCAATGGTCTCGCCCGGCCGCGCGCTCACGTAGATGGTGACGATGCGCTCGATCTTGCCATCGCCACGCACGCCCACGGGCGGGCGTTCGGCCCGACGCGGCGGGGGCGCGGGTTCTTCGTCCTGCGTGTCGTCGGTGTCGTCGGCGGCGTCGAGATCGGGGTGATCGTCGCGCGCGTCCTCATCGCGCTCGGCGCGCAGGCCGGCGCTGAGGCGATCGATTTCGGCTTCGAGTTCCGGATCGAGCGGCGCGCCCGATCGACCTTCGCCGATCGAGGGCTCGACGCGCGCGCCGCGCTTGGCCTTGGCCTTTGGCGCCGCGGTGCGTTCGCCCTGGGTCGGTTTGTGCTGGGCCGACCACCAGATGTAGGCCAGCCACGCCAGACCGGCGATGGCGATGATCAGGCGCAGGATGTTGGCGTCGCTCATGCTCGAGGTTCCTGGTCGCGCGCGCCCGGGGCGCGCGTCGGCATCGTCAATGGGCCACTCGCGACGCCGAGCTTGGCGAAGCCCGGCGCGCGGCGCAAGGCGCCCTTACGCGGCGCCAGCGAGCTTGGCCGCTTCGGACAGATCCACTTGGACCAGTCGCGACACGCCTGGCTCGCGCATGGTCACGCCGCACAACTGATTGGCCGCTTCCATGGTGACCTTATTGTGCGTGACGCAGATGAACTGCACCCGTTCGCTCATTTCGCGCACCATGTTGCAGAAGCGACCGACGTTGGCCTCGTCCAGCGGCGCGTCGACCTCGTCCAGCAAGCAAAACGGCGCCGGATTGAGGCGGAAGATCGCGAACACCAGCGACACCGCCGTCAGTGCCTTCTCGCCGCCCGACAGCAACGAAATACTCACCACGCGCTTGCCCGGCGGACGCGCCATGATCGACACGCCGGTGTCGAGCAGGTCTTCGCCCGTCAGTTCCAGGTAGGCATGGCCACCGCCGAACAAGCGCGGGAACAACTCGCCCATGCCTTGATTGACCTTGTCGAAGGTCTCCTTGAAGCGCGTGCGGGTTTCGCGATCGATCTTCTTGATCGCGTTTTCCAGCGTTTCCAGGGCCGTGGTCAGGTCGTTCAATTGCGCGTCGAGGTAATTCTTGCGCTCGGACTGCTCCGCGTATTCCTGGATCGCGGCCAGATTCACCGGCTCCAGGCGCTTGATCTTGGCTTCCAGGTCCTCGTGGCGCGACTGCCAGGTGGCGAAGTCGGCCTCGGGCGGTAGCTCGGCCGTGACCGCGGCCACGTCGAAACCGGCCTCGGCGATGGCCTGACTCAGGCTCTCGGCGCGCATGCGCGTGCTCTGCTCGCTGAGCTTGTGTTGCGACAACAGATCGCGCTGCTCGGCCAGCAGGCGTTCGATGCGGTGACGGTTTTGCTCGAAGCCGCGCGTTTCCTGTTCCAACTCGTCGAGCGCTTTGCGCGCTTCGACCAATTGCTTGTCGACCAGCAAACGCTGATCGAGATAAGTCTTGCGCTCGGCTTCCAGACGATCGGCCGGCTCGCCACCGGTCGACAATTGCTGCGCGATCTCGCCGGCGCGCGCTTCGAGCGTGCGTTGCTGGGCGTCCATGCGCTGCAGGGTCTGTTCGAGCCCGCGCAGTTGCGCGCGCTTGGCCTCGACCTGCAAGGCCATCTGGTGCGCCTGCTCGCGCGCCTCGCGCGCTTCCATGCGGAACTCTTCGCGACGCTCGAGCAACTGGCGGCGTTCCTGATCGAGGCGACCGCGCTCGGCTTCGAGATCACCCATCTGGCCGACCGATTGGTCCAGGCGCGCGCGCGCTTCACGCGTTTGCTCTTCGACACCGGTCAGGCGCGTGCGCAGTTCGGTGGTCTCGGTCTCGATGCGCGCGGCGCGTTGCTGCGCGGCTTCGAGCTTGCCTTGATGACTTTGCAATTGGCCGGCGATTTCCGACATGCGCCGATGCGCCATGTACAGCTCGCGCTGGGCATCGTCGCGCGCGATTTCGGCGTCGCCGGCTTCGGACTTCAGTTCGTCCAGGCGCGACATCAGGGCCTGCACGCGGGCTTCGTGCGTGTCGCGCTCGGCGGTGAGGTTGTGAATCTCGCGCTCGCGCGCCAGCACGCCGAATTGCGCGCCACCGCCGCGCAGCACGCGCGCCCAATCCGGGCCCAGCCATTCGCCGGCGGGCGTGATCACGGATTCGTCAGCCTGGAGGCGACGCGCGATGTCTTGCGCCTGGCTCAGGGTTTTGGCGATGCGCACCTTGGCGAGCATCGTTAGCACGACTTGCGGGCCGCGCACCTGACTCGCGAGCGTGCCGGTCGCGCCACTGGCGCTGGCGGTCTCGGCGAACAGATGCAGATTGGCCTTGCCGACTTCACTGAAGCGTTCGGCGAAATCGTGCGGCGCCTCGGTCAACACGCCATCGAGCACGCCGGCGAGCACGGTTTCCACCGCACGCTCCCAGCCGTCGGAGACGTTGAGCACTTCGCCCAGACGCTTGCCCTGACCCAGACCCACCCGATCGAGCCATTCCTTCGCTTCGCCGGCCTCTTGACCGAGCGCGGCGTGTTGCAGCGCTTCGAGCGAGGCCAAACGACCCTTGGCCGCTTCCACGCTCTGACGCGCGCGCGACAGTTCGGACTGCGCCTGCTTTTGTTGTTCCTGCAAATTCTCGAGCGTGGCCTTGCGCTCTTCCAGCATCGTCGTGAGCGTGTCCAGACGCTCGCGCTGCTGGTCCTGCTCGCCGGTCAGCGTGTCGGCCATTTCGCCGAGCTTGCCGACGTCGGCCTGGGCGCGCTCGGCTTCGAGTTGTTCCAAACGACGCGCGATGTCGATCGATTGCTTGTCGAGATAATCCAGGCGCGTGCGCTCGACTTCCGACAGACGCGCGGCCTCGCCGCTGGCCTTCGCATAACCGTCCCAACGCTGCTGCCAATCGTTGAGCGCGGTCTCGGCCTGACGCAGTTGCTCGCCGCGGGTATCGGCTTCGGCGTTGAGCGTTTCGATGCGCGGCTCGACTTCGGCCAGCATCATCGTCAGCGTTTCGATTTGCTCGCGGTCGGAGCGGATGTGCTCGACGACTTCGGCCAGCTGCGTTTCGGTTTCGCGACCGGCGCGTGAGAGGCGCTCGGCCATCTCCTTGTTGTGCTGGATCTGCTGCTCGACGCGCGCGATCTCGCCACCGATGCGGTAGACCTCGGCCTGCACGGTGTTGAAGTTGTCGCTGGCGGCGATCTGGCGATCGCGGAAGGTTTCGAGCTGGGCTTCGATCTGGCGTTGATCGGCGGTGAGGCGTTCGATCTCGATTTCAGTCTGGCGCACGGCGCTGACGCGCGAATCGAGTTCGCCTTCCTGCGCCTTGAGCGACAAGGCCTTCAATTCGGCCTCGACGCGCGCGGCTTCGTCCTTCAGGCGCTGCCAGCGCTCGGCGTTCTTGGCCTGACGGTTCAAGTGCTCAATGGTCTTGTCCACCTCTTGGCGCACATCGTTCAAGCGCTCGAGATTCTCGCGCGTGGCCTTGATGCGCGACTCGGTTTCCTTGCGACGTTCCTTGTACTTGGAAATGCCAGCGGCTTCTTCCAGGTGATGACGCAGATCCTCGGGACGCGCCTCGACGATCTGCGAGATCATGCCCTGCTCGATGATCGAGTAACTGCGCGCGCCCAGGCCCGTGCCCAGGAAAACATCGACGATGTCGCGACGACGGCAACGACCGCCGTTCAAGAAATAGCTCGACTGGCCATCGCGACTGACCGTGCGCTTGACCGAGATCTCGTTAAAGCCGGCGTATTCGCCGGTGATCAGGCCATCGGAATTGTCGAACACCAACTCAACGGTGGCCGTGCCCACGGGCTTGCGTCCGCCCGAACCGGAGAAGATCACGTCCGTGAGGTTGTCGCCACGCAGGCGGCTGGCGGCCGACTCGCCCATCACCCAGCGGATCGCGTCGATGATGTTGGACTTGCCGCAGCCATTGGGACCGACGATGCCGGTCATGTTGGTGGGCAGGTGCAAGGTCGTCGGATCGACGAAGGACTTGAAGCCGGAGAGTTTGATGGTCGACAGGCGCATCGTCGGGCAATTCCTGGGCGGCCCGGGTCTGGCCGTCCGCACGTTCTACCAAGGGTCGGATTTTCGCGCGAGTACCCACGCGCGGATTGCCGGCAGCGGGCGCTTCCGCTACCTTTCCGCGCCCATTTCCGAGGGGGAATGCGAAAGATAAGGAGCTTGCGGTCGTGCCCAGTCAGCCGTCCAAGACACTGGAGACCTTCCCGAACCCGCAGCCGGGCCGGGATTATACCATCCGGATGCGAATCCCCGAGTTCACCTGCCTGTGCCCCAAGACGGGCCAGCCGGACTTCGCCACCTTCCACATCGACTACGTGGCCGACAAGACCTGCGTGGAATTGAAGAGCCTCAAGCTCTACATGTGGAGCTTCCGCGACGAAGGCGCCTTCCACGAAGCCGTGACCAACCGGATCCTGGATGACCTGGCGCGCGCCACCAAGCCCCGTTTCATGCGGGTCACGGCCGAGTGGTACGTGCGCGGCGGCATCTACACCACGGTCGTGGCCGAGCACCGCAAGAAGGGCTGGAAGCCGGAACCGGCGGTGACCCTGCCCTGAGTCGGCCTAGCCGGTCGGCGGGCGGCTCGCGTGAGGCGGGTCGCCCGATTGGTCAGAACTTGACCAGGGTGTTGAGGGTGGTGGGTGGAACCTGACCGCCCTTGCGGTCTAATCGCGGCGCCGTCGGGGCGCGAAACGCTCGGGTGTGGGCGCTATCGGCGCCACAATCGACCGGGGTTCGTCGCTTTCACTCCTCGCCCGGCGCCCGCGCCTGAATCGCCAGCGCGTGAATGTCGGTCTGCATCAACTCGCCCAGCGCCGCATAGACCAAGCGATGCCGAGCCAGCAAGGCCTTGCCCGCGAAAGCCGGCGAAGTCACCGCCACGCTGAAATGCCCTCGCCCATCGCGCGCGCCAGCGTGGCCGACATGCTTGTGGGAATCGTCGGTGACGGTCAGCGCGGTCGGCGAGAGCGCGGACTCGAGGCGTTGTCGAATAGCGTCCAGGCGTTGCGTCGGTGTCATGCGGGGCGTGTCGGTTAGGGGCTCGCCCATATTGTCGCACTCGCGCCAGGCTCGCGGCCCATCGCTATACTGCGACGTCCGCGAGCGCCCGATGGCTCACGCGCGCACGAACAATATCCGGAGAGATGGCCGAGCGGTTTAAGGCACCGGTCTTGAAAACCGGCGTAGTAGCGATACTACCGTGGGTTCGAATCCCACTCTCTCCGCCAAGTCACCTCTCGCATTCGTCATCTTCAGACCACGAGAAATATCGCGGTCGCGAGAGTCTTCGACTTGAAGTCCTCGTGATCAAAGCCGCCGCAAGACACCTTCATAGGACCGCCATGGCGACGGCGACGGCGTTGTAGAGCCCGTGCACGAGGATGGGCACCATCAGCTTGCGTGACCGGGAATAGGCTTCGCAAAGCACGATAGACATCAAGAACAGTGCCCCAAACTCCGGCCAGTGCATTCCCTCGCCTCCCCAAGCCAAGCCGTGCAAGCCCGCGAACCAGATGGATATCACTAGGGTGCCAACACGCGGCCACCCGGCAAGTAGAAATCGCGAGAGCAGGATGCCGCGAAATAGGCATTCTTCGGCGACAGGCGCGATCAGCACGGGCAGGACTATCATCCATGGGCGGCGAGCGATGGAATCAATCAGCCATGCGTGGCGTCCCGAGTTCATCTCGTTGCCGAGCATGTGTATCGCGGATGACCAAACTGCTTCGACTGCGACAAGGCCTGCGGTCGACACGAGGAGAATGGTCAATGCAGAGGTGTCAGGGGATTGTCCGGTCGATCTCGTTGACGCCCAGCGCCAGCGATAGGCGACCACAGACACTAGAGCAAAGGCCAAACTCATCCCAAGAGTCGCCAATTCATCCGCCAGCACCAACGATTGACGCTGTGAGAACGAAGCCAGCTGGCAACGCGGCGCACGGGTGATCATCGCTAAGCACTGAGCATCGTCGACCGATTGACCGATCCAATCTTTTGATCGGGTGTAGCCGATCTCCATTCGCCAATGCCCAGTGCCTTCATTGGGCGTATTCGAACTGTTCTGTTCGATTGGAGTCGCTCTCACTATCCAACCATGCCATTCGCACAACTCGTGAAGGCTCGTCACGGCTCTTTCGATGGATGCACGCGGATTCTCGCTGCACTCGCGAATTTCGAGTTGAACTACGCCACGAATCTCGAAACCCGAACTTACGAGAAGCCACATCCCGCCAATGGCCAACGAAAGAAGACCGATGCCCGAAAGCCATGACGCTGAAGAACTCAGCGCGACCGCAAGGTCGCGCCAAGTTCCGCTTCGTGTCTCTAGGGTTGGCACTATCACGGCGGGTCAGTGATCGATCCTTCGACGATCCACGGACTTCCATCGGAGAAGTTCCAGGGAAGTCCTGGAATGAAGGGACCAGCGCCGCCAGGGCCACCGGGGTATGGGCCAGGAACAGGAATCTGAGGTATGGGACACGTGCGGCAAATGCACTGCACCTCGGCATAGCCTGCAAAGCAGCGTCGACTGTACGAGGCAAAGCCGCACGCGCACTGATTGGAGCACACCGTCATCCCGGCATTTTCTGTCAGCGCGCAGATGCCCGCGCCAATGAGAATCGCGCCGCCGATGACGCAAAGTGGGCATTTTCTTTGCAGCGATTTGGTCGCCTCGGCAGAACCGCCCCAAAGCTCCATGGCCAAATCGCGCGCCACGAAGCTTCCTTTTCTGCGACCGTCAGAGGAGTACCAATCGATCAATCCATCGTGCGCCAAGTACTCAACAACGGTCCCATTGACCATGCGTACATGGCCCGCGAATCTCGACGGGGTCGGCGACAACGATTGATTGCTGGTGAACTCCGTGCCCAGCTCATTGAGAGTGGGCAAGACATGTAGGTTCTGCCGTGAACGTAGAGCGGCGAACTGAAACTGCGTGTCCGACAGCACTCGCTCCAGAAGCTCGTGCTCAAACGATCGATACTGAACGGAGATCGAGGGAACCGAGCCAGTGAAGACTCGAACTTCGGACTCACCCGCGCGAAGCGGTGCTGCCGAGAACAGCGCTAAAAGCAAGGCGACGAACGCACACCTACAACGGGATAGTCCAATCACTTCGCACCTCCATGGCGCTTGGTTATCCCCCCCTTGGTCAAAGCTTGCGAGGGCGCGGGAGACACGTCAAGCCTACGAGTCGGCCCATTCAACTCCACGATTTCCCCCGCCCGCCTACGACAATCAATATCAGAAGGCCGTGCCCCGCCCCACCGCCTCCCACGTCGCGAGATCCTTCAACAACTGCTCCGCATGCGCCCGCACGGCATCGATCGAGTCTCCACCAAGCTGCAAACGCAACGGCGTCGACGTCGCCTCCAGCGCGGCCTCCACCGCGGCCGCGGCCTTAGCGGGATCACCCGATTGCGTGCCGTGCATGCCGCGCGCGAAGTCGCGCGTGGCGCCGACGATGGGCGTGTAGGCGTCGAGCACGGGCATGTGGCGCAGGCCTTCGCCGGCGAAGCGCGTGCGGAATTGGCCGGGTTCAACGATGAGCACTTTGATGTTGAAAGGCGCGAGTTCTTGGGCGAGTGCTTCGCTGGCGCCTTCGAGCGCGAATTTGCCCGCGGAGTAAGCGCTGAAACCGGCGAAGGACATCTGCCCGCCCATGCTGGAGATATTGACGATGGCGCCGGCACGTTGCGCGCGCAGGATTGGCAGCGCGGCGCGGGTGACGTGCATGGCGCCGAAGAAGTTGGTTTCCATTTGCGCGCGCAGTTCGGTGTCGGGGGTTTCCTCGAAGGCGCCGACGATGCCGTAACCGGCGTTGTTGACGAGCACGTCGATGCGGCCGAAGCGGACGATGGCGGCTTCGATGGCGGCGGTGGCTTGCTCGGGCTTGGTGACGTCTAGGGCCACGGCGAGCGCGCGATCGGGTGCGGTGGCAACGAGATCGGCGAGCGCGTCGACGCGGCGAGCCGTGGCGACGACGCGATGGCCGCGCGACAACGCGTGCTCGGCGAAAGCGCGGCCAAAGCCAGTGGCGGCGCCGGTGATGAACCAGGTCTTGGTGGTCATGGCAATTTCCAGGGTTACGGAAGACGCGGCGCACTATGCCAGCGCGTGTCGACCGCGATTAGCCGGCGCGCATCGACAGGACCATTCGATATAGTTCAGCAATGAATCGCGAATTGCTGTCTCATTTTCCGGTCGTGCTGGCGGTCGCGCGGCGCGGGGGTTTCGCGGCCGCGGCGGCCACGCTGAACATGAGTCCATCGGCGGTCAGTCACGCGGTGAAGACGGTCGAGGAACGCCTGGGTCAACCCTTGTTCGCGCGCACCACGCGCAGCATCGCTTTGACCGAGGCAGGCGAACGCTTCATCGCGACCGTGGGCCCCGCGTTGGCGGCGATGGAAGACAGCATCGAGCGTCTGCGCGCGCGCGAAGGCGATGTCACGGGCGTGCTACGCATCAATGCGCCTCGTCTTGCGCTGCCGATGGCCTTGACGCTCGTGCTCGCGGCGATGGCCCGGCGCTTTCCCGCACTCACGGTGGAGATCACCTCCGACGAAAGCCTGGTCGACATTGTCGCCGCGGGTTACGACGCTGGCGTGCGTCTGGGCGAAATGATCGCCCAGGACATGGTGACGGTGCGGTTGACGCCCGCGTTCGAGGCCATTCTCGTGGCCTCGCCTGACTATCTGCGCGAACGACCCGCGCCGCGCGCGATCGCCGACCTGGCCACGCACAACTGCATCGGCTATCGGCTGCTGTCGAGCGGCGCGCCTTACGATTGGGAACTGCGCGATGGCGATCGCGAAGTCGCCGTGAGCGTGCAAGGCAGCGCACGTGTGTCCGATCCGATGAGCGCGCGCGATCTGGCGCGCGCGGGCGTGGGCATTGCTTACTTGTTCGAGCCGCTGGTGCGCGAGGATTTGGCCACCGGGCGACTGATTCGTGTGCTACCCGAAGCCAGCATCGAGGAGCCCGGGTTGTTCCTGTACTTTCCGCGTCGCGCGGCGCAAGCGCCGAAGTTGCGCGCGTTCATTGACGTGGCGAAAGCCGTGCTGGCTTGAGTCAGCGCACCATCGCCGGTTTCAAAACGAATCGGCCGGTTGCATCGTAGCGATTCGCTCGCCCGCGGCCCTTCGATCCTGCCACCAGAACGCGAGCTCGCCGACGCATACGGGCACGATCCAACTCAACCACAGCAGGATCGCGATCAAATCCGGTGTCGGTTCAAACGACAAGGCGATGGCGCTAGGCAACATGGCGCGAAACGCGATCGGTGCCAAGGTGACCAACGCGTTCCGAATCATCCAGCGGCGATGCTTTGCCACCTGCCCGCTTCGAATCGCGCGCCAGGCGGTGAACGCGGTCACCGTCCACGCCAACGCCGTGAAAGAGAACGCAACGCGGATCGACATGGGCGCCGGCGACGTCGCGATCAATCCGATCGCGCCCGTCAACGCGACGGTAATGCCCAGCAAATACACCCGCCCCACCCAGCGATGCACGCGCGCGAAGTCGAACGGCCAGCGCGTCGCGAACTGCATCAAGCCCAGGATCACCGTGATCGAGCCGCCGCCGATGTGCGCCCACAGCCATTCGCGCCGCGTCCAGAACATGCCGTACGAGTCGGCGGTGACCGTCGCGTAGTGCGTGAAGACCGAATGCAGGAAGGTTGCGGCCCAGACCGCGATCGCGAACCACACCACGGCCCAACTCAGTCGTCGCCAATCCACGCCGCGAAGTGATGCTGACGAAGCCACCGATTGTGAATTCACGCGAAGCTCCCAAAGTCGTGCGCTGATCTTAGATCGGCGGTCACGCGATTTTGGGTGCGGTTCTTGCCCAAACACGCGCTACAGCGCGGTCGATAACGCCTCGCACAGGCGGCCATGCGAGGCCGACGCAGGGTCGACAAAGTCCATGTGCTGGCCCGATTCGATCTCGATGTAGTCGACCCGATCGCCCGCTTCGCGCGCGGCGCGAACGTAGTCCCGTGCCATCGCGACCGGCACCGCCGTATCGCCATCACCGTGCATCACGAGTTGGCGCGTGCCCAAGGGCAGGCGCTCTCGCGGCGACACTTGGGCGATGCGATCGCGACGCGCGTTGGCATCGGCACCCAGCAAATCGACGACCGCGCCGCGTCCTAGATTCAATACTTCGGCGCTGGCCAGATCGCACACCGCCGCGAGGCCGACCACGATCTTCGGCTCGACTCGCGCGGCACGTTCAACCGGTTTGAACTCCCCACGCGCACCGCAAAACAACGCGAGCTGCCCGCCGGCCGAATGCCCCACCACGGCCACGCGAGACAGATCGATCGCCGCGCCGTCGTCGCGGACTTTTGTCAGGTGATCGAGCGCGGTCAGCGCGTCGACGAACGTGCCGGGCCAGCCGCCACCGACCGCGCCGACACGGCGGTACTCGATATCCCACACCGCGTAACCGCACGACTGCAGATCGCGCGCGATCGGCAGCAAGTCTTCGCGGCCATATGGCATGCGCCAGAAGCCGCCATGCAGCAAGGCGATGACGGGCCAAGGGCCCGCGCCTTCGGGCGTGAGCAGATCCGCGACCTGCGCGGGATCGTCACCGTAAGCGTAGGTGCGCATCGCAGTGACCGTTCGAGGCGACGTTCGCCGTCAGCGAATGACGTCGACGCCACCCATGTACGGCCGCAACACCTCGGGCACGCGGATCGAGCCATCAGCTTGCTGGTAGTTCTCCATCACCGCGATCAAGGCGCGGCCGACGGCGACGCCCGAACCGTTGAGCGTGTGCAGCAGTTCGATCTTGCCGCCTTCGGGGTTGCGCCAGCGCGCTTGCATGCGACGCGCTTGAAAAGACTCGCAGTTCGAGCACGAGGAGATTTCGCGATAGGTGTTTTGCGCGGGCACCCACACTTCCAGATCGAAAGTCTTGGCGGCGGAAAACCCCATGTCGCCCGTGCAAAGCAGCAAGCGACGATACGGCAGGCCGAGTTTTTCCAGCACGACTTCGGCGCAACGGGTCATGCGCTCGTGCTCGTCGTTGGACTCGTGCGGACGCGCGATACTGACCAGCTCGACCTTCTCGAACTGATGCTGGCGAATCATGCCGCGCACGTCCTTGCCGTAGCTGCCGGCTTCGGCGCGAAAGCACATCGAGTGCGCGGTCATGCGCAGTGGCAGGCGCGCGTCGTCAACGATCTCGTCGCGCACCAAGTTGGTCAACGACACTTCGGACGTGGGAATTAGATAACGCTTGATCTCGCCGACCGTGGTCGAAAACAGGTCTTCTTCGAACTTGGGCAATTGCCCGGTGCCGTGCATGGCCTCGGCGGACACGAGCAAGGGCACATTGGTTTCCTGATAGCCATGCTCCTGCGTGTGCAGGTCGAGCATGAACTGCGCCAGCGCGCGATGCAGGCGCGCCAGTTCGCCGCGCAGCACGGTGAAGCGCGCGCCGGAAATCTTGGACGCGCTCTCGGCATCCAACCAACCCTTACGCGCGCCCAGTTCGACGTGATCCTTGGGCGTGAAGTCGAAGTTAGCCGGCGTGCCCCAGCGATGCATCTCGCGGTTGTCGCTCTCATCGCGCCCCACCGGCACGGACTCGTGCGGGATATTGGGCAGGCGCATGGCGATGTCGGCGAAGCGGGTCTGGATGTCGGCCAGGCGCGCTTCGGATTGCTTGAGTTCCTCGGCGAAACCGTTGACCTCGGCCATGAGCGCGCTGACGTCCTCGCCCTTGGCCTTGGCCGCACCGATGGCCTTGGAGCGCGTGTTGCGCAGGTTCTGCAGTTCCTGGGTGCGGGTCTGCAGTTGCTTGCGCTCGGCTTCGAGCGCTTCGATCTCGGCGACGGGCAGGTCCAGGCCACGCGTGGCCTTCAGACGCTGGGCGGTCTCGGCGAGCTTGGCGCGCAAGAGCACGGGATCGAGCATGACAACACCTGGGCAACCGACGAAAGACGGCGATTATCGCCGCGCCCCCGCGCGCAGGCAACGCGAACGCTCAGCCCAGCAGCGCGCGACCCAGGCGATAGCCCGCGGCGATGGCCGCGACGCCGAGCAGCAAGGACACCCCGGCGACCAGCAACATCAGGTCATAGCGGCCCGCGCGCAGGTACTGCCACAACTCACCGCTGAGCGCGGAGAACGTGGTCAGCCCGCCCAAGAAACCCACCATCAGCAGATTGCGCCAGAACAGCGCCTGGGCGCCGCGCGATTCCAGCCACAGAAAGACCATGCCGGCGAGAAAACAGCCGAGCACATTGGCGGTCAAGGTCGCCAACGGCAGGCCATGCCAGTCGTGTCGCGTGTACCACAGGCCGATCGCGTAGCGCAGCAAGGCGCCGATCGCGCCACCCACGCCCACCGCGACGGCATGCCAGACGGGCGCGATCATTTCGACGAGGCCTCGCGTTCGGCCCGGGCGGCGGCGCGCGCTTCGCGCAGTCGATCGAGTTTCTCGCGGAGCTTGATCTCGAGGCCGGCGTTCGCCGGCTCGTAGTACTGGCGTTCGCCGAGACTGTCGGGAAAGCAGACTTGGTCGAGCGCGACGCCGCCTTCGACGTCGTGATCGTATTGATAACCCTGGCCGTAACCCAGCGATTTCATCAACTTGGTCGGCGCGTTCCGCAGCGCCATTGGCACGGGCTCGGTGCCGCTGGCGGCGACGTCGGCGCGCACGGCCCCGAAGGCCTTGTACACGGCATTGCTCTTGGCGGTGAGCGCGAGGTACACGCACAGCTCCGCGAGCGCGAGTTCGCCCTCTGGCGAGCCCAGCCGATCGAACACGGCCCAGGCCTCGATCGCCATCGACAGCGCGCGAGGATCGGCCAGACCCACGTCCTCGACCGCCATGCGCGTCAGCCGGCGCGCGAGGTAATGCGGGTCGCAGCCACCATCGAGCATGCGCGTGAACCAGTACAACGCGGCATCGGCGTGGGAACTGCGCACGGATTTGTGCAGGGCCGAAATCTGGTCGTAGAACTGCTCGCCGCCCTTGTCGAAGCGGCGCGTGCGATCGGCCAGCACTTGTTCGAGCGTGTCGGCGTCGATGCGGTTGTCGCGCGCGAGATCCGCGGCGATCTCCAGCAGCGTCAACGCGCGTCGCACATCGCCATCGGCGGCTCGCGCGATCTGGGCCAGGGACTCGTCGTCGACGGTGAGCTGGCGCTCGCCCAGGCCGCGTTCGGCATCGACCAGGGCACGGCGCAGGGCTTGCTCGATGGCGGCGGCGCTAACGGATTCGAGCACATGCACGCGACAGCGCGACAACAACGCGGAGTTCAATTCGAACGACGGATTCTCGGTCGTGGCGCCGACCAGAATGATCACGCCGCGCTCGACATGCGGCAGAAACGCGTCCTGCTGCGCCTTGTTAAAGCGATGCACCTCGTCGACGAACAGCACGGTGCGTTGCCCGGTGGCGAAGCGCGCCTCGGCGCGACTGAGCGCCTCGCGCACATCGGGCAAGCCCGAAAGCACGGCCGAGATCGCCTCGAACTCGGCCTGCGCGTACCGCGCCAGCAACAGCGCGAGCGTGGTCTTGCCGCAGCCGGGCGGGCCCCACAGGATCATCGAATGCACGCGCCCGCTCTCGACCGCACGACGCAGCGCGCTGTCGGGTCCGAGCAGACGTTCTTGGCCCACGATTTCATCGAGCGAACGCGGGCGCATGCGCTCGGCGAGCGGCTTCAAGCCCTGCGGTTCGGTGAACAAGGAACCGGCGGCGGCGCTGGATTGACGGCGTTTCGCGGACGACACCGCGCTAGCTTAATCGACGCGGCCGGGCATTGCAGCCGCGCGCGTGCTCAATTCTTGATGGGATAGGTATCGGCGTTGCGCACGGGCTCGCCGACCACGTCCACGCCCTCGGGCACCGTGAACTGAAACTTGGCCGCGTCGAAACTGGGGTTGCGATCCCAGGCGCCGAAGCGCATCTCGTTGCGCTGGCCCAGTTGATCGCGCACGACCATGCGCGCGAGCGCCGCGCCACTGAAGCCCAGATCGCAGCTCTTGAACGAGGCCTCGTCATTCTTGGGCGTCAGGCGCAGCCAGGACAGGCCATCGGCGTCGGGACGCGCGCTGACTTTGTATTCGCGATCGAGCTGGGACAGGTCGGTGAGCACGGTCAGCGGGCTCTGCGCCTCTTCCAGCGCCTGCGGGCGCACGGTGACTTGGGCGAGGTCTTCGTCGTAAATCCACACGTTGTCGCCGTCGGCGACGATCAGCTGCGGAAACGGCGCTTCGTACTGCCAGCGGAACTGGCGCGGCGCGCGCAGGCTCAGCGTGCCGCGCGAGGTCTCGGTGGACTTGCCGTTGACGTCGAAGACTTCCTGCACGAAGGTGCCATTCAAACCATCGAGGCCCTTCGCGAAAGTTTCCAGGCGCTCACGCGCGGTCTGCGCGGCAGCCACGACTGGCAGGCCCAGAGCGACGAGAGCAAGGAAGCGGAAGACGAAGCGGTTCATGCATGCATTCCTTCGAAAGGTTCCCTAGCCTGCCCCGACGCCACTGAACGCCGGCGCAGCATCAATCCTTGGGCGGTGGCGGCGCGAGCACGGTGCGGTCGCCATTGCGCTCGGGCGCGCTGACGATGCCGGCGGCTTCCATTTCCTCGATCAGGCGCGCGGCGCGGTTGTAGCCGATCTTCAGGCGCCGCTGCACGCCCGAGATCGAGGCGCGTCGCGTCTCGGTGACGATCCGCACGGCTTGATCGTAAAGCTCGTCGACCTCGCCGCCTTCGGTCTCCGGGCGCTCCGGCAGGCCGGTGGCGCCCACGACCGAGCCGTCGGCCAAAGTCTGCACTTCGTCGAGCACGCCGGGCATGTAATCGGGTTCGCCCTGATGCGACTTGAGGTGCTGCACGACGCGATGCACCTCGTCGTCGCTGACGAAGGCGCCGTGCACGCGTTCCGGCGTGGCCGTGCCTGGCGGCAGGTAGAGCATGTCGCCATGACCTAGCAGTTGCTCGGCGCCGGACTGATCGAGAATCGTGCGCGAGTCGATCTTCGACGACACTTGAAAGGCGATGCGCGTGGGCACATTGGCCTTGATCAGGCCCGTGATCACGTCGACCGAAGGCCGCTGCGTGGCCAGGATCAAGTGAATGCCGGCGGCGCGCGCCTTCTGCGCCAGACGGGCGATGAGTTCTTCGACCTTCTTGCCGACGACCATCATCATGTCGGCGAATTCGTCGATCAACACCACCAGGAACGGCAGCGGCTCGAGCGGCTGCGCGGTGGCGTTGGGTTCGTCGTCGCGCCGCACGAACAAGGGGTCCATCAGGGGCTGACCCGCGTCCTGCGCGTCCTTGACCTTGCGATTGAAGCCCGCGAGGTTGCGCACGCCGACCGCGGCCATCAGCTTGTAGCGACGCTCCATCTCGGCCACGCACCAGCGCAGGGCGTTGGCGGCTTCCTTCATGTCGGTCACGACCGGCGCGAGCAGATGCGGAATGCCCTGATACACGGACAGTTCCAGCATCTTCGGGTCGACCATCAGGATGCGCACTTCGTTGGCGCTGGCCTTGTACAGCAGGCTCAGCACCATGGCGTTGAGCGCCACCGACTTGCCCGAGCCAGTGGTGCCGGCCACGAGCAGATGCGGCATCTTGGCCAGATCGACCACCACGGGGCGGCCGCCGATGTCCTTGCCCAGGGCCAGCGACAAGGGTGAAGTCGCCTTGTCGTATTCCTTCGAACGCAGGATCTCGGACAGGTACACGGTCTCGCGATTGGCGTTGGGAATTTCCAGGCCAATGACCGATTTGCCCGCGATCACGTCAACGACGCGCACGCTGACCACGGACAGGCCGCGCGCGATGTCCTTGTCGAGATTGGAAATCGAACTGCCCTTGACGCCGGGCGCGGGCTGCATTTCGAAGCGCGTGATCACGGGGCCGGGATAGACGCCGACGACCTGGGCCTCGATGCGGAAATCCTTGAGCTTGATCTCGACTTGGCGCGACAGCGCCTCGAGCGTCTCGGGCGAATAGCCCTTGACCTGCTGCTTGGGTTCGTCGAGCAGCGACAGCGCGGGCAGCGAGCCTTTGGGCAGGGCCGCGAACAGCGGGATCTGCAATTCGCGCGAGGCGCGCTCGCTCTTTTCGATCGGCTCGACCTTGGGCTCGATCTTGATTGGTTCGCGCTTGGTTTGACGCACGGTCTCGACGCGTCGCACTTCCTCGCGCTCGACGCGCGCCTGACGCGCCTCGCGCCATTCCTGCGCGCCGCGGAACGCGCGCACCAGCGCCGCGAAACCCAGCACCGACCACTGCCCCACCCGATCGGCGACGCGAAACCACGACACACCCGTGGTCAGCGTCAACGCGCCGAGGAACAGCGCCACCAGGAACACCGGCGTGCCGAACGGTCCGAGCAACTTGAACAGCACGCCCCCGAGCAGCTTGCCGAACACGCCACCGGCGCCTTCGGGAAGCACATCGCTTAGGCCACTGCCATGCAGATAGCCCAAGCCGCTCGCGCTGATCAGCATCAGCACCGCGCCGATCAAGCGCAACGGCGGTTCGCTGGCCTGCGGCGTCGCGGGCGGTCGCAGCATGCGCCAGCCGGCGCCAGCGATCAGCAGCGGAATCAGATACGCGGCGAGACCGATGAAGAACAAGCCGGTGCTCGCGATCCAGGCACCGAGCGTGCCTCCCACATTCGCCACGTGGGAGGCATCGCCGTCATGCGACCAGCCGGGATCGGCCGGGTGATAGCTCAGCAGACAGATCAGCAGATAAACCACCGCCGGCAGCAGGACCAATGCCCCGAATTCGCGCAGGCGCTTGTCGACCACGCTGACGGCTTCGGGCTTGGGTTCTTTGGGACTGCGCGCCACCGGGAGAATCTACCTCAAGTCTGTCTTATAGCTTGCTGAAAGATATCACTTATTTGCCCATGGCGAGCAGGGCCGGATGAACCAGCTTGCCGCCTTCGACATTGATGCCGCGAACCAGGGGCTGATTATCGCGCCACTTGCCCGAAGCCAGCTTCTGCACGAACGGCAGGATCGCCGCGCAGATCGCGTGCGAGCTGGTCTGCGGCACCGCGCCGGGCATATTGGTCACGGCGAAATGGGTCACGCCGTCGACCACATAGGTCGGGTCGGCATAGGTCGTGGGCTTGGTGGTTTCCACGCAGCCGCCCTGGTCGACCGAGATGTCGACGATGACCGAACCCGGTTCCATCCGCTTGACCATCTCGCGCGTAATCACGTGCGGCGCCTTGGCGCCGGTGACGAGCACCGCGCCGATCACGAGATCGGCCGTGGCCAGTTCGCGCGCGACGGCTTCTTCATAGGGATACAGCGTGGTGACGTTGGAACCGAGCATCATCATCTGCGCCATGCGGTCTTGGCGCTTTTCGAACACGACCACGTTGGCGCCACCGGCCGCCGCGAGTTGCGCCGAATTGCCACCGGCCGCGCCCGCGCCCAGCACCACGACCTTGCCACGCTCGGTCGACGGCAGGCCGCCCAGCAACTTGCCCTTGCCACCGGCCGGCTGATGCAGCAGATGCGTGCCGATCTGCACGGCGATGCGGCCGGCGATGATCGACATCGGCGCGAGCAGCGGCAGATCGCCGTTGTCGAGTTCGACGGTCTCGAAGGCGATGCCGGTCAGGCCGATGTCGAGAAGCTTCTTGGTCAGCTCCGGCTCCGGCGCCAGATGCAGATAGCAGAACAGCAGATGATCCTTGCGCAGATGCTTGAGATCGCCCGCGATCGGTTCCTTGACCTTGACGATGAGTTCGCCCTTTTCGTACAGGGCCGCGGCATCGGACGCGATCTTCACGCCGACGCGCGTGTAGTCGGCGTCGGAGAAACCGCTCTTGTTGCCGGCCGACGCTTCCACCCACACCTCATGCCCACGACGCACCAGATCGGCCGCCGCCGCCGGCACGAGGGCAACGCGCCCCTCGAGGGTCTTGGTCTCTTTCGGAATACCGATACGCATGTTGTCCGCTCCCAAGTTCTAGCTGAGTTTTCGAGTTTTTTGGCCGCCCAAGTACAAAGCGCCGCAATCGCGGCGCTTCGCGGGCGGTCACCTTGATTCCTGGTCGTCGACACCCCATGCTCCCCGTCCGCGGCGAGTCGACGCGTTGACCGCAATCACTTCGGAAAAATTATACATGACGCGACATTCCCCCTTGATCATCCTGGGTTCCGGGCCCGCCGGGTACACGGCCGCCGTCTACGCCGCGCGCGCCAATTTGAAGCCCGTGCTGATCACCGGCCTCGAACAGGGCGGGCAATTGATGACCACGACCGAGGTCGACAACTGGCCCGGCGACGTCCACGGCTTGATGGGCCCGGACCTGATGGAACGCATGCGCAAGCATGCCGAACGTTTCGAGACGCAGCTGGTCAACGATCACATCATCGAGGCCGATCTGCGCTCCCGCCCCTTCCGCCTCAAGGGCGATTCGGGCGAATACACCTGCGATGCCCTGATCATCGCCACCGGCGCCTCGGCCAAGTACCTGGGCATTCCCAGCGAAACCGCGCTGCGCGGCCGTGGCGTGTCGGCGTGCGCGACGTGCGATGGGTTTTTCTATCGGAACCAGGACGTGGCCGTGATCGGTGGCGGCAACACCGCCGTCGAGGAAGCGCTGTACCTGGCCAACATCTGTTCGACCGTGACCTTGGTGCACCGCCGCGACAAGCTCAAGTCGGAAAAAATCCTGCAAGACAAGCTGTTCGCGCGCGAACGCGAGGGCAAGGTGCGGATTCTGTGGAATCACGCCGTCGATGAAGTGCTGGGCGACGATGCCGGCGTGATCGGCGTGCGCGTGGCCAGCACGCAAACCGGCGCCAAGCAGGATCTCAAGGTCAACGGCGTGTTCATCGCCATCGGCCACACGCCCAACACCAGCCTGTTCGAAGGCCAGTTGGACATGAAGAACGGCTACATCCGCATTCGCAGCGGCATCGAGGGCGGCGCCACCGCCACGAGCGTGCCGGGCGTGTTCGCGGCCGGCGACGTGGCCGACCAGGTCTATCGCCAGGCCATCACGTCCGCCGGCTTCGGCTGCATGGCCGCGCTCGACGCGGAGAAGTATCTCGACGCCCTGCACGGCTGAGCGAGAGATAGCCGTTTTGGCACAATTGGTAACGTAAAACGGGGGGCGCGCGAAAATTCTTTTCGCGCCTTCCGAAAAGCGTCGATTGGCCAGAACCACGAGGTTTTTCGCGGCCAAGCGACTGAAAACACCGCAAATCGAGTGATGCGATCGGCACAATTTTCACCGGAAGCCGTGCGTGTCGCCGTAAATTAGGCGCATGCCCACGCTTCAATCGCCGAACTCGATTGCCGCCGTCGACCACGCCGCCTGGCGCGCGCTGCTGCGCGACGACAATCCTTTTGTCGATCCCGACTTTCTCGAAGCCTTGGAAAGCAGCGACAGCCTGCGTGTCGATTGGGGCTGGACACCCTGCCCGATCGAATGGCGCGAGGGCGATCAACTCGTCGCGGCGGCGCCGGGCTATCGCAAAGGCAATTCGCATGGCGAGTTCGTGTTCGATCACGGCTGGGCCGAGGCCAGCGAGCGCGCCGGCATTCGCTACTACCCCAAGCTCCTCATCGCGGCGCCCTATTCGCCCGTGACGGGGCCGCGGCTGTTCGCGCGCGACGCCGACACGCGGCTGGCCTTGGCCGAAGCCCTGCGCCCGTTCGCCGTGGCGCGCGGCCTGTCGAGCGTGCACGTGAACTTCGTCGACGCCGAAGACGCGGTGGCCTTGCGCGCCGCGGGCTATCTCGAGCGCGAGGATTTGCAGTTTCACTGGACCAACGACGGCTACGCCGACTTCGACGATTTCCTGAGTCGACTCACGGCCAAGCGGCGCAAGGAAATTCGTCGCGAGCGGCAGCAGGTCGCGCGCGAAGGCTGGCGTTTCGCGTGGCACGACGGCGCGTCGCTCGACGCCAAACGCCTCGATCGCGCGCACGAACTCTACGCGCGCACGTTCCTCGACAAAGGCAATCACCCGGCGCTGTCGCGCGAATTCTTCGGCCTGCTCGCGAAGCGACTGGGGCCGCGAATGATCATCGTCGAAGGCGAGCATCCCGACGGCGGCCACGCCATGGCCTTGCTGCTGCGCTCGGCCGATACCTTGTATGGCCGCTATTGGGGCACGGATCTGGCCAGCCCCGGACTGCATTTCGAGACCTGCTATTACCAGGGCATCGACTATTGCATCCGCCATGGTCTTCGTCGCTTCGAGCCCGGCGCCCAGGGCGAGCACAAGATCGCGCGCGGCTTCTTGCCAGCGCGCACGCGCTCCTTTCATTGGCTCGCGCACGCGGGCCTGCATCAGGCCGTCGCCCAGGCCCTCGACAGGGAAAGACAATGGCTCCATCGATACGAAAGTTCCTTGCTGGCGCACACCCCTTTCGCGGAGCGAGCGCCGTGATCACGCGCCTGCTGCCCGAACTGGGATCGTCGCCGGAAGCGCCCTTCCCGGCCGTGTCCACCGCGCTGGCCGAGCCCAACGGCCTGCTCGCGCGCGGCGGCGACTTGAGCGTGCGTCGTCTGGTCAATGCGTATCGCCAGGGCATCTTTCCGTGGTTCATGCCCGGCGATCCCATCCTGTGGTGGAGCCCCGATCCGCGCTGCGTGTTCGAACCACACCTGACCCACATGACCGGGCGCATGCGTCGCTGGCTGAGTACGTGCGACTGGACCATCAGCGCCGACCGCAACTTCGCCAACGTGATCGATTCCTGCGCGGCGCCGCGCGAAGAGCGCGCCGGCACCTGGATCACCAGCGACATGCGCGCGGCCTACATCCATCTGCACGAACAGGGCTATGCGCACAGCATCGAGGTGCGTCAGGGCTATCGTTTGATCGGTGGCCTGTACGGCGTGGCGATCGGTCGCATGTTCTTCGCCGAGTCGATGTTCAGCCTCGACAGCAACGGGTCCAAGGTCGCGCTGTTCGCGCTGGCGCGGCAATTGCGCCGCTGGCGCTGGCAACTGATCGACGCGCAGGTGCCCTCGCCGCACCTGCTGAGCCTGGGCGCGGCGCTGCTGCCGCGCGCGAATTTCACCGAGCGCGTCGCCCGGCTGTGCGCCCAGGATTGGCCCCTGGGCCACTGGCGGGACAGCTTCGAACCCCTCACCGCCCACATGCTGGTGACCGGTCGCGAACCCCGTCCGGATGACCCGCCCGGATGATTTTGCTTCCTCCGACTAGGCGAACGTGGCAGAATCGCGCGCCGGGCTGAAGGCCCGGAATTCCCCGATCGCGAAAATAATGGCGAAAGACGACCAAATCGAAATGGAAGGAACCGTCCTGGAGACGCTGCCGAACACTATGTTCCGCGTCAAACTGGAGAACGGTCACCTAATCACCGCCCATATCTCCGGGCGCATGCGCAAGAACTACATCCGCATCCTGACCGGCGACAAGGTCAAGGTCGAGATGACGCCCTACGATTTGACCAAGGGCCGCATCACCTACCGCATGAAGTAAGCGGGCGTCCGCGCCCGACTACTCAAAGTCATCCGCGAACCACGCCGATGACCCCACGCCCCAGGTCGTGACGCGAAATTCCGCGGGTGTTCCGCCGTCGGCGGGATACAGCACGGCCTCGTGCTGGCCTGGCGCGCGGTCGGCGGTGAAACCAAAGCGCAGCATCGATCCCCAATCTAGACTCACCGCCTCGTGCGGCGCGGTGATCACGGCCGTGTCCGTGGTCAGCGTCAGGCTCCAATCGTTGGCCGTGTTCTCGTCACCGTCGTCGAAGGCGAACTGCGTGATCTGCGCGTCGGCCACGAGCGGAAGATCGATGCGACCGAAACCCCGATTGGACAGCACGCGCAGATGCGGCTCCGCGCCCGTGGTCGAGGGTCGACTGAAGTCGAGATTCATCAGCGCGAATTCGTAGCGATACAAGCCGCCGCCGAGCGCGCGCACGCGCGCGCCGAGTTTGGCGTGGCCTTCGCCGGTCACGAGTTCGCTGACGCGGGCCGCGGCGACCGGACCCGGCGCGAGTTCCAGCCAACGATCGATGGCCGCGCCCAGGCGCATGGGATTGGGCTGCGCGATGTTCCAAAGTCCCGAGCTCGCGTTCCACGTCGGCGTCAGCACGCGCGTGCCCATGGTGTTGTAGATGTTGGTGTCCTCGCGCACCACGTACCAGGCTTCGATCAGAAACGTCGCGCCCGCGCGCAGCGTGGGATCGATGGCCTGCTCGCGCACCACCATGCGACGGTCGTAGTCGCCGACGCTGGGGTTCTGCGATACGCCGTCGCAATTCGGATCGAACAGCGAACCGCAGCGTCCCCACTGCCCCGTCGCGGGAATCACTTCCGAGCGCAAGCCCAAGTCATACGGCGAATCATTGCTGCCCAGCGAATAGGGATCGCCACACGCGCGACCCAGCACGTGGCCGCCATTGCAGTAGTCGCATTCCACGCCCAGATTCGCCGTGGCGAAGGCGTGCTTGAGGCCCGAGCGCGCGATCTGGGTGAACACGCCATCGGCATCGATGCGATAGAGATTCCACAACAGGAACGGATGCTGATCATTTTGATACGGCGGCGCCGGATCCATGAACTTGGTGTACCAAGGCACGTCGGCCGCGTACAGCTCGGCGCTCGTGCCCAGCGGATCGCCCGCGACCGTGACCAGGGGCGTGCCCCGATTGCGGTTGTTGTTGAGCCAGGTCGAGGGCGTGATCACCATCGTGCCATTGGCGCCACCGGGTCCATCGCAGCCTTGGCAGCGCATGAACTGCGCGGCCATCTCCATCAACATGACGTCGGTGCGATACGTGCCGCCGCCGGGCGCGGGCTTGCCGTGCCAATTGGGCGCGCCGCAATCCTTGGCCTGCATCGCGCGCGCATCGGCGGCGGGCGCGGCGGACAATGGCACGCGCGCGCGAACTTCGCCCAGCGCCCAGGTCGTGCCCTTGCCGCGCCGCAGTTTCGCCGCGAGTTCTGGCGACACGCGCAGATCGGCCGTGCGCAATCGAAGCGCTTGTTGCGTCGGCTCCCAGATCCACATGGCTTGATCGAGTTGCAGCCAGCGTTGTCCGGCGCGATCGAGCACGTCGATACGCGTGCCTTGCGTGTCGACCAGGCGCAAGTGCGCCTGGCGCAGATCGATGTCGAGGCCGTTGACGCGCAACCGCGGCGCGTCATTGCCGAAGTGCAATTCGCCCGCCGGCGGCAGCAAGGCGCCGCGACCGAGCAGTCGCCAGTCGAACCGCGTGGCATCGACGGTAAACGTCTCGCGCGCGGGATCGTTCGCGTCGCGGCCCTGCGCGGCGTCGCGACGCGCGATGCCCAAGCGATCGAGCAGATCGCGATTCCAGCGAATCTCGAGCGACGCCGATGCAGGCGTCGACGACTCGGGAGCCGCGGACGCGCTCAGCGCGACGATCAAGCCTCCGCAGATCCAGCCCCACATTCCCACGCGCATGGTGACCCCCACGCGATCGAACCGGGACAAAACCTAGCAGAATCGCGCCGGGGAGAACGTGAAAACGTCCCCGGCGCGAGCGCCATCACGCGGCTTCGGTATAACTGTCCATCGGCGCGCAGGTGCAGATCAGATTGCGATCGCCGTAGGCATTGTCGACGCGACCCACGGGCGACCAGTACTTGTCCATGCGCCCGACGCTGGTCGGGAAGCAGCCTTCCTCGCGCGAATACGGGCGATTCCACTCGGTCGCGCAGATGTCGTGAACCGTGTGCGGCGCATGGCGCAGCGGCGAGGATTCGATCGCGTAGCGGCCGGCCTCGACCGCGGCGATCTCGCCGCGAATCGCGATCATGGCGTCGCAGAAGCGATCGAGCTCGCGCTTGGATTCGGACTCGGTCGGCTCGATCATCAAGGTGCCCGCCACCGGGAAACTCATCGTCGGCGCGTGGAAGCCGTAGTCGATCAGGCGCTTGGCGATGTCATCGACGGTGACGCCGCTGCTGTTCTTCAAACCCCGCGGATCGACGATGCACTCGTGCGCCACGCGTCCATGCTCATTGCGATACAGCACCGGGAAATGCGGATGCAGGCGCGCGGCGATGTAGTTGGCGTTCAAGATCGCGATCTCGGTCGCGCGCTGCAAACCTTCGCCGCCCATCATCAGCATGTACACGTACGAGATCGGCAGGATCGCCGCCGAACCGTACGGCGCCGCCGACACCGGACCCACGGTCGACTTGCCCTCATCAACCGCTGGATGACCGGGCAAGAACGGCGCCAGATGCTTCTTCACGCCGATCGGACCCATGCCCGGGCCACCGCCGCCGTGTGGAATGCAGAAGGTCTTGTGCAGATTCAGATGCGACACGTCCGCGCCGTAATCGCCAGGCCGCGACAGACCGACCTGCGCGTTCAAATTGGCGCCGTCGAGATAGATCTGACCGCCCTTCGCGTGCACGATCTCGCAGATCTCGCGGATCGCCGATTCGAACACGCCGTGCGTGGACGGATACGTGATCATCATCGCCGCCAAACGATCGCCGTGGCGCTCGGCCTTGGCGCGCAGATCGGCGATGTCGACATTGCCGTCGCCATCGCAGGCCACCGGCACGACTTCCATGCCGACCATCTGCGCCGACGCCGGATTCGTGCCATGCGCCGACGTCGGAATCAAACACACATCGCGGTGCTGCTGACCGCGACTGTGGTGATACGCGCGAATGGCCAGCAAGCCTGCGTATTCGCCCTGCGCGCCGGAATTGGGTTGCAGCGACACGGCGTCATAACCCGTGACTTCGCACAGCTGACGCTCCATCTCCGCGAACATCTTCAAATAACCCGCGGCCTGCGCGCGCGGCGCGAACGGATGCAGATTGGCGATCGCGGGCCAGGTGATCGGCACCATCTCCGATGTCGCGTTCAACTTCATCGTGCACGAGCCCAGCGGAATCATGGCGCGATCGAGCGCGAGGTCGCGATCGGCGAGCTTGCGCATGTAGCGCAGGATTTCGGTCTCGGAGTGATAGCGATTGAACACGTCATGCGCGAGCACCGGCGACGTGCGCGCGAGCGCGCCCGGAATCGCCTCGCCGACTTTCGCCGACACCTGCGCGTAGTCGAGCTCGCCACCAAAGGCGCGCCACACGGCCGCGACGATTTCGGGCGTGGTGGTCTCGTCGACCGCGATGCCCAGCGTGCGCGCGTCGATCAGGCGGAAGTTGATGCCCGCCGCCAACGCGCGATCGACGATGGCGCCGCGACGCTCGCCGACATCCACCGTCAGCGTGTCGAAATACGTGGCGTTGCGCACCGTGAAGCCCAACTGCCGAAGCCCCGCCGCCAGCGTGCCCGCGCGCGCGTGCACTTGCCGCGCGATGCGACGCAGGCCCTCGGGGCCGTGATACACGGCGTACATCGAGGCGATCACCGCCAGCAAGACTTGCGCGGTGCAGATGTTCGAAGTCGCCTTCTCGCGACGGATGTGCTGCTCGCGCGTCTGCAGGGCCAAGCGATAAGCCGGATTGCCGCGCGAATCCACCGACACGCCGACCAGGCGACCCGGCATGCTGCGCTTGAGCGCGTCCTTCACCGCCATGTAAGCCGCGTGCGGACCGCCAAAACCCATCGGCACGCCGAAGCGCTGCGTGCTGCCCACGGCGATGTCGGCGCCGAGCTCGCCCGGCGACTTCAACACCGTCAGCGCCAGCGGATCGGCCGCGATCACCGCCATCGCGCCGGCCGCGTGCAACTTCGCGATCACGGCCGAAGGATCGTGGATATCGCCGAAGGTGCCTGGATACTGCAGCAGCGCGCCGAAGCACTGCGTGGCATCGAGATCCTTCGCCGGATCGCCGACCTGCACTTCCCAGCCCAGCGGCTCGGCGCGCGTGCGCGTGACCGCGATGGTCTGCGGATGCGCCTGATGATCGATGAAAAAGCGCTTACCCTTGCTCTTGGCGCTGCGCGCGCAAAGCGCCATGGCCTCGGCCACGGCCGTAGCTTCGTCGAGCAGCGAGGCATTCGCGACATCAAGGCCAGTCAGATCGCAGATCATCGTCTGGAAGTTCAACAGCGCTTCCAAGCGGCCCTGGCTGATCTCGGGCTGATACGGCGTGTACGCCGTGTACCACGCGGGATTTTCCAGAATGTTGCGCTGGATGACGCCCGGCGTGATCGTGCCGTGATAGCCCTGCCCGATCAGCGACACCATCTCGCGATTTTGCGCCGCGATCTCGGCCATGCGCTTGAGCGCGTCGACTTCCGACAAAGCCGGCGCCATCGCCAGCGGATGATCCTGACGGATCGCGCCGGGAATCGTCTGCGCGATCAACGTGTCGAGACTGGGCGCGCCCACGACCTCGAGCATGGCCTGAATGTCGGCGTCATCCGGACCGATGTGACGGGCGGCGAAACCTTCGGGGATGATGCGCGGCGGAGTCGGAGTCTTCATGGTCGGACCTGGGTTCGAGAATGGAATTCGGATAAGACGTGTGATGGCGACGGCTTCAGGCGATCAGCGCGCGATACGCGCGCTCATCGAGAAATTCGTCGAAGGCATGGGCATCGTGGGCCACGAAACGGACGATCCAGCCCGCGCCCTCCGGATCGTGATTGAGCGCGCTCGGGTCGTGCAGCAGCATGGCGTTGCGCGCGACGAGGGTGCCCGCGCAAGGCGCGATGACATTGCCAACGCTGCCCGAGGAATAGCATCGCGCCAGCACATCGCCGGACGCGAACGACGGCGCGACTTCGTCCATTTCGAAAATCGAAATTGGACCCATCAGGAGACGCAGCTGACCCGTGACGCCCATCGTCACTTCGCCGTCGTGCTCGCGCACCCACAGATGATCGCGGCTGTATCGGGTCGCCATCGCGAGTGGCTCAGCGCTTGTACGTCTGCTTGACGAAGGGCGTCGCTGCCACTTCCACCGGCACGCGCTGACCGCGCAGATCGGCGAACACCGTCGTGCCGACCAAGGAGTGCGCGATCGCGAGATAGCCCATGGCCACGGGCGCGCCCAAGGTAGGACCGAAACCGCCCGACGTGATGCGACCGATCGACGCCGTGGCCTCGGGTGAGGCAAACAGCTCGACGCCCGCGCGCATCGGCGCGCGACCCGAAGGCCGCAGACCGACACGACGGCGCGTGGCGCCCGTCGTCAGCTGCGCCAGAATCTTCTCCGCGCCCGGAAAACCGCCCGCGCGCGCGCCGCCCGTGCGGCGACTCTTCTGCATCGACCATTCGAGCGCGGCTTCGACCGGCGTCGTGCCCGTGTCGATGTCATTGCCGTACAGGCACAGACCCGCCTCGAGGCGCAGGCTGTCGCGCGCGCCCAGACCAATCGGCAGCACTTCTGGCTGCTTGAGGATGGCGCGCGCCAGCGCTTCGGCCTGCGCGGCCGGCACCGAGATCTCGAAACCGTCCTCGCCGGTGTAACCCGAACGCGAGACGAAGCAATCGATGCCGTCGATGCGACGCGGACCCGCGTCCATGAACTTCATCGCCGCGCATTCCGGCGCCAAACGCGCGAGCACGGCTTCCGCCTGCGGCCCTTGCAGGGCCAACAGCGCGCGATCGGTCAGCGCCACGATCTCGCAATCGGCGGACAGATGCGCGCGCAGATGCGCCTCGTCGGCCGCCTTGCACGCGGCATTGACCACCAGGAACAGATGGTCGCCGAAGTTCGCCACCATCAAGTCATCGAGAATGCCGCCATCGGGCGCGGTGAACAGCGCATAGCGCTGACGACCCGCGCCGAGGCCCACGATGTCGGCGGGCACCAGGCGTTCGAGCGCGCGCGCGGTGTCTTCAACCTTGCCCGAACGCGCGCGCAAGGTCAGCTGACCCATGTGCGAAACGTCGAACAAGCCCGCGGCGGCGCGCGTGTGCTGATGTTCCTTCAACACGCCGGCGCTGTATTGCACCGGCAATTCGTAACCGGCGAAGGGCACCATCTTGCCGCCCAGACTGACATGCAGATCGTGCAGCGGGACGCGGCGGGTTTCGGCGTGGTCGCTCATGCGCAAAGGTACTCCGTGAGTTACGCGGCCGGGCCGCCATAGATGGGAAAACGTCGACACAGGGCCAGCACGTCGTCGCGCACGCGCGCTTCAACCGCGGCATCGCCGGCTTCGCCATGACGCGCGACGCCGTCGAGCACGTCGACGATCAAGCGACCGACGGTGCGGAACTCGGCCTCGCCGAAACCGCGCGTCGTGCCCGCCGGCGTGCCCAGACGAATGCCCGAAGTGATCGCGGGCTTCTGCGGATCGAAGGGAATGCCGTTTTTGTTACAGGTCAGGCCGCAGCGCTCGAGCACATGCTCGGCGAGCTTGCCGGTGATCTGCTTCGGGCGCAGATCAACCAGCATCAAATGACTGTCGGTGCCGCCGGAGACGATGTCGAGGCCACCAGCGATCAGCGAGTCGGCCAGCGCGCGCGCATTGGCCACCGTGCGGTGCGCGTACTCGCGAAACGCGGGCGACAAGGCTTCGCCGAAGGCAATCGCCTTCGCCGCGATTACATGCATCAGCGGACCGCCCTGCACGCCCGGGAACACGGCCGAATCGATGCGCTTGGCCAGCGCCGCGTCATTGGTCAGGATCATGCCGCCGCGCGGGCCGCGCAGCGTCTTGTGCGTGGTCGTGGTCACCACGTGCGCGTGCGGGATGGGTGACGGATAGGCACCACCGGCCACGAGACCCGCGACATGCGCCATGTCGACCATCAGATGCGCGCCGACCGCGTCGGCGATGGCGCGAAACCCCGCGAAATCGATCGTGCGCGCGTACGCCGAGCCACCGGCGATGATGATCTTCGGCCGATGATGCTCGGCCAGCGCGCGCACTTCGTCCAGATCGATCAGCGCATCGTGCTTGCGCACGCTGTAATGCACGACATTGAACCATTTGCCCGACATCGCCACCGGCGAGCCGTGCGTCAGATGACCACCGTGCGAAAGCGACAAGCCCATGATCGTGTCGCCCGGCTGCAGCAGGGCCATGAACACCGCGGTATTGGCCTGCGCGCCGGAATGCGGCTGCACATTGACGAACTCGGCGCCGAACAACCTCTTGGCGCGCTCGATCGCCAGCGTTTCGACCTCGTCGACGAACTCGCAACCGCCGTAGTACCGACGCCCCGGATAGCCTTCGGCGTACTTGTTGGTCAGCACCGATCCCTGGGCGCGCAGCACCGCCTCGGAGACGATGTTCTCCGACGCGATCAATTCGATCTGTTGCTGTTGCCGCGTCAGTTCACGCCCGATCGCGGCGAACACCGCTTCGGCCGGATCCGCGAGGGATGGCGGGGTACCGATGGACATGGTCGACTCCGAAAGCCGTCAAGACGATTTCGAGAGCCCCATCTGTCCGTATGCCTGAGAGCATTATCCCGTCGGCGGCCCACCCGCGCTCGCGCGCCAGCGGACTCTTTCCAGATTTTGACCCGCGTCGCGGTCCTTTTGCCTGAGAGTTTCCGGGGCGGTTGCTCCTTCGGCGCCGGCCTTGGCCGGTCTCTCCCGCGACGCGCTTGAATCTCCAGCGTGTAGGCCTCGAAACGACGAGGCGTGCCGGGGCTGGCCGGCGGGGTGCAAGGTGCCATGGTGGCTGGATAAAGGCAAGGTGGGGGAAGGCGAATCATGGTCAAGAACGAAGCCGAACGCATTGGGACGCCAACGTCTCGATGATGAAACTTCAGAAGGCGCAGCAAGATGACCGACTGCGCCCATGATGCCCGACCCAGATGAGGCCAAGATAGCCGCCCCTCACACCCTCGCCGGGCGGCTACGTCCGTCGTGACCAAGTGTCGGGAAATTACTCAACTTGTACAGTCGGGAGCTTGCTCAACCCTTGAGAATGCATCCACGTTGTGCCGATCTACTCGCTGCGCAAGTCTCTCAATCGGTATCCGAAGTCAGGTGACCGCTCGACTCGCACTCTTAGTCTGTACTCGTCGAGCACCAAGCCAATTCTTCCCTCGAAATCCTGAAGATACTCAGCGCTGCTTGGATGGCCTTGTCTGTGCTTACTTTCCGATCGCACATAAGGTAATAAATTCCATCTCCTTGATTGACGTAGTTAACGAGAAGCATATTGCCAAGCCCACCCACGTCGAATCCGGCATACCAAACAGGACCCCAGTCTTCATCCAAAGCCTCATTGAACTCGACCCCCAGCACTTCCGAAAGGTGATCTTGAGGCAAAGAAATCCCGACTAGGGCCTTCTCACCGTGGGGAAACTTCGCCAGATTGACTGGAGAAATCGAGAATTCACCTATTGCCTTCACTTCTAGGCTCCCGACATACATCGACTGTTTGAATGCCGTCTTGACCGAACCATCGCCTCTATTGCGATAGCTGAGTAGCTGAGCAACGCCCTCGTAACTGAGACCTCCATCGCCTCGTAGGAAAGCGTCCATAGTCTCGACATCTCGTATTGAATGGCCGAGCAGATATTTCGTCGAGGACTGACAGCTTGAGATTACTCATAGAACCAGCTGCCGGCGAATTGGATCGACCTACCACCGGATGCCAAGGGTGTTCAATACATCTAGCTAAGGACACTCGAAGACCGCGATCTCGAGTCGGGCGGCACTGGGGAAAACGACCGTCAGCGCGTGTTTGTCACCGGGTAGCCAAGTCGCAACGGATTCCGCGAGCACTTCCAAGTAGGAATTCAAGTCATGACGCGCCAAGTTCGGCACGTCGCCATGTAGCAGGACGAATTCGCGAGAAGCGACCCAGTGGAGGTCACGCAAGCAGTCCGACAGCGCATCCCAATTGAACCCGAAGTAGTTCGGCAGTCGCGCCTGCTCGTGGAGCGCGCGAAGAAGTTCTTGCTTGCTGGTGAGTCCGACTGGAACTCGTGCAACAAAGGCTTCCGAGGCAAGCAATGGTGTGTCCGTAAAGACGAAGGCGTCCGTTCTTTTCATGGCGCGGTCACGAGGTCCGAGCAAGGTTACTCGCCAAGCCGCACTTGGGAACGCCCCACATCTGTTTCATTGGATCGCTCTCAACGGCGACATCGGATTCGGCTGAACCGTATCGAGCGACTCTGCGTCTAAGCGCATGCCTCAAATGCCCTGCCCGTGCTCCGCGTCGACGCCCACTACGGCGTCGACGCCGCGCTACCCGTATTCAACGTCACCGGCGGCGAGCGCCCATTGTTCGTCCACAGATCGTGCATGAACTGTCCGCGCGTTTGCGTGCGTGGGCCCGTGGCCAGGGGCGCGCGGTCGGGGGCGCAGAGGTCGTTCTCGCTGGGGAAGTTGTGATCGACGGCTTGATCACGCAGGAAGGTGATGTATTCACGCGTGGCGATTTGATAGCGCAGTTTGGCCGTGACCGTGATGGGTCGCGGCGTGCCTGTCGGCACGGGGATCGCGAATGGCGCGTCGTCGTAGTTGACCAGGATGCCCGAGCCCGGACGTGTTTCCGGATAGCTGATACCGATCGGGCGGATCTCGATGTCGGTGGCGCCGCGGAAGGCCAGCGGCGGGATGCGCGTGTCCTTGCGAATGCAGTTGTTGAGGACGAAGTGGAACACCTCCTCGCCGAGACCGTTGGTGATCTCGCATTGCGAGTTGCCGGCATTCCACACGCCTTGCTGGATTTCGTAGGTGCGCAATTGCGCGTCTTGCGTCAGCACGCCGGTGGCGTCGTCGTAGGCGCCGCTGGTCCAGATCAAGTTGTTGGCGGCGTCGCGCGCTTCGACGTTGAGCCACATGCGCCGCCCTTCCGAATAGCCCGTGGGCAGCTTGTGGCCCGTGCGGTTGGTCACGCGCACGCGCGCGTTGAGCGAGGTGGCGTTCGCGGCGAGAGGATCGAGCGTCACGACCAGGTTCGCGCTGTTCTGCGTGAGCATGTTCTGCGCCCACGCGATGGTGCGATCGAAGGCGGCGGCGCGATCGAGGCCGGTTTCACCGCCGTAGAGATTCTTGATCAGGTTCGGCACCCACGTATTGCCGCCGACGAACTGATGCGTGGGCAAATTGTTGGTGCGCGTGCCCGAGGGGAACTGATCGCAGGCGCGCGCCATGGGATCGGTCGAGATCGGCATGTGACAGGTCTGGCAAGAAGCGCCCGCTTTCGCGCCCGTGGCCAGCGGCTCGTTGCCGGCGAAGCCATCGGTGAACATCAGATCGCCGAAGTCGCTCGCGCGCCATTCGCTATACGTGCGTTCGATCGGAAACGGCGAACCCGAATCCATGCCGTTGTTGAGGATCAGGGTCTTGAACGGACCGCTCTCGAGATCGGGCGAGGTCACGTCATGGCAACTGCCGCACAGACGGCTGTCGAGATGAAACGCCGATTGCTGCCAACCGTGCGGCGGCGAGCCGCCGATGTTGCCGTCGGGATATTTGTAAGGACCGCGGCGACATGGGCCGAAGAAAATGCCACACGAAGCCGAGTCGTCGATCCACAAGTTGGTGTTGTCGAGCGACGCCGTCTGCCCCGTGGGGCCTTCGGGCATGGCGCGATGACACAGATGGCAGTTCACGCCATCGTAGTCGGTGTTCACGAAATCGGCGTCGTCGTGATCGCCGCGAAGCAAACAACCATCGGCGCCATCGACCGTGCCGGTGCCGGTCTTGCTGACGCGACCGGCGAACCAGCCCGACGGCGTGTGGCAGCGCAGGCAGAAATCACCGACGCCCGGCACATCGTGATTGGCCACGTCGAGCGCGGCCCAGAACAACGGGTCGCGCGCGGCATTGGCCATCATCGAGCCGCTCCACGTGGAGTGCGGCGTGAACTGGCGATCTTCTTCCAGATAACCCGCGTGGCAGCCTTGGCAGGTCTCCGACGCCTCGAGCGGCCGCAGCAAGGTCGGCTGCGTGCCATGACGAGTGAAGTCGATCGGCGCGGGCGTGCCGCCAAAGGCGTTCACGCCCGCGATCAGGGCCACGAGGCCCGCGACCACCACCCACGGTCGCGCGCTTGGGCGCGCCCGCGTGTTCACCATCCCTGCTGCCATCGGGGTACTCGCTGGCGTGGCGTTACTCGCCGTCCTCGAAGCCCGAGATGATCAGATTCTCCGGCGGCGGCGGCGCGGCTTGCGGGCCGAGCGTATTGACGTCGTAGCTCGACGGCGTACCCGTGGTGGCCACGCCCAAGGTGCTGACGGCGGTGGTGGGCTGCGCATCGACGGTGAAGCTGAAGCGATACAACGTGCCCCAGTTCAATTCATTGCCGGTCGGCGCCGTCCACGTGATCTTGTCGGTGCCGGCGACCGAAGTCCAATTGTTGCCGGCATTGACGTCGCCATCGCCGAACTCGATCGCGCTGACCGTGGCGCCCGCGGGCAAGGGAATCGAGAAACTGCCGAAGCCGAGATTGCTCAGCACCTTCAGATTGGGCTCGGTCGCGTGCGCGGCGTCAATCACGGCGCGCGCGAAATCGAAGTTCATCACCGCGTAGTCGTAACGGAAACTGCCGTTGCCCAGATCGGTGACGCGCACCGCGACCTTGGCATGGCCTTCCGGCGCGACCAGTTCGACATTGCGCTGGGTGCTGGTCGGCACGCTGGGGTCGACCCAGGTATCGATCACGGCGCCGGTCTTGAACGCGGTCTGCGCGGGCAAGGTCCAGGTCGAGCCGAAGCTCGGGGCGACGCGATAGCTGCCGTGCGTGTTGTAGATGTTGACGTCGTCGCGAACGATGTACCAGGACTCGAAGAAGTACTGCGCGCCCGTGTTCAACGACGGCTGGATCTGCGACTCGCGCACGATCAGGCGCTGGCTGTAGTTGGTGTTGCCCGAGGAGTCGATCGCGCCATCGCAATTGACGTCGTAGATCGAACCGCAGCGGCCCCACTGACCCGTCGCCGGAATGATTTCCGAACGAGGACCGAGCGCGCCGTTGGAGTCATTGTTGCCGGTCGAATAGGTATCGCCGCAACCACGACCAAGGATGTGACTGTCACCGCAGGATTCGGCGCAGCTCGAGTTGATGGTCAGGAACGCGTGCTTCACGCCCGAGCGACCGATCTGTTCGATCTTGCCGCTGGCGTCGACGCGATACAGATTCCAGATCAGATACGGATGCTGGTCGTTGTTGTACGGCGGGAACTGGCCGGAGAACTTCGTGTACCAAGCCACTTCGGCCGCGCACGGATTCGCCGGCGTGCAGGCGCCGCCGCCGTTGTTATCGGCGGAATTGCGCAAGGTCGAGTTCGGCGCGAACACCACTTCGCCATCATCGGCGCCCAGGCCATCGCAACCGTTGACGCCGGCGCTGGTGCGACAGCGCATCTGCTGCGCGGAGATCGCTTCCATCGACACGTCGGCGATGTAGGCGCCGCCGCCCGAGTTGGGCCAATTCGGCGAGGCGCAGGAATCGATGACCTTCGCCGTCGGCGCGCGCTCGATCACGCTGGAACGCATGCGCATGTCGGCGATGGCCATGTTGGCCAGGTCGGCGCGGCCGATGCGCTTGGCCAGCGCCGGCGCGATGCGAATGTCCATGGTCGGCACGTTGAGCATGGCCTGACCCGAGGTCAGTTCATACATCATGTGATCGACGTAGAAATACGCGTTGCCCTTGGCATCGACCACGTCGAGCATGGGATCGGCGCCGCCGGCGCGGGCCTTGATCGAGAAGCCGCGCATGTCGACGCTGCCACCATTCCACCGCAGCACGAAGCCCTGCGGCGAGGTCAGCTTGCCACCGGTGAAGGCCTTCAAGGTGCCCAGCGGCGCGTCGAAGGTCAGGCCGTCACTGTCGGCCAAGGGATAAACGGAGTACTCACCATCACGACGGGCCTTGACGCTGTCGAGCGACAAGCCGACGTTCTCGAGCAGATCGGTGTTGAAGCGAAAGCCCACTTCACCACCCCACGCCTTCCAGGTTTGACTGGCGGTGGCGGCGGCGACGACATCGGGACGTTGCGATTGCAGGTTCGCCGTGGAAGCGGCGCCGGCGATGGCCGGAATGAAAACGAAAGCCAGCGCGCCAACGCGCGCGCGACGCGAACGAATATACGACTGCATTGTGACCCACCCCCTACGATGGAAGCCCCGATAGTAGCGCCGCTTACACGCGTGCGCCATTAGCCTTACTCAGGGTTGGGGTCAGGCTCGAAGTGTGACGTAGGTCACACTTTGTGGGCGTCCACCGATCGCGGTGGACGCCACTCGTGCACATTCAAACGTTCAAACGACCGATTCGGCTTGCTCGGCGGGTTCGATCTCCGGCACCAGCTTGCCGTCGCGCAGTTTCAAGGTGACGCGACCGCCCTCTTGCGACAAGGCGCCGAACAGTAGTTCCTCGGCCAACGGGCGTTTGACGTTTTCCTGGATCACGCGCGCCATCGGCCGCGCGCCCATCTGCGGGTCGAAGCCGTGCTCAGCCAGCCAGTGCCGCGCTTCCGGATCGGCCGACAGCGTCACGTGCTTCTCGTGCAGCTGCGACTCGAGCTCGATCAGGAACTTGTCGACCACGCGCAGGATGTGATCGAACTCCAGCGGCGCGAACTGCACGACCGCGTCGAGACGATTGCGGAACTCGGGCGTGAAGGTTCGACGGATGGTTTCCATCGCATCGGTCGAATGATCCTGCTGCACGAAGCCGATGGTGCGACGCGCGGCCTGCGCGGCGCCGGCATTCGTGGTCATGACCACGATGACGTTCTTGAAGTTGGCTTCGCGACCATTGGTGTCGGTCAGCGCGCCACGGTCCATCACCTGCAGCAGGATGTTGAACACATCCGGATGCGCCTTCTCGATTTCGTCGAGCAGCAGCACGCAATGCGGGTGCTTGGTGATCTGCTCGGTCAGAAGTCCGCCTTGATCGAAGCCGACATAGCCCGGAGGCGCGCCAACCATGCGCGACACCGAGTGCGCTTCCATGTATTCCGACATGTCGAAGCGAATCAGCTCGATGCCCAATTGCATCGCCAGCTGACGCGTGACCTCGGTCTTGCCCACGCCAGTGGGACCGGCGAACAGAAAACAACCGATCGGCTTGTTGGGATTGGCCAGGCCCGAACGCGCCATCTTGATCGAGGACGTGAGCGTTTCGATCGCCTGATCCTGGCCGAACACGACCATCTTCAGATTGCGCTCGAGGTTGCGCAGCACGTCGCGATCGGAGGCGCTGACCTGCTTGGTCGGAATGCGCGCCATCTTGGCGACGATGTATTCGATCTCGGGCACGTCGACGACGTTCTTGCGGTCTTCGACCGGCATCAGGCGCTGACGCGCGCCGGCCTCGTCGATCACATCGATGGCCTTGTCGGGCAACAGACGATCGCCGATGTGCTTGACCGACAGATCGACCGCGGCCTTGAGCGCATCGTTGGTGTATTCGATCTGGTGATGTTCCTCGAAGCGGGTCTTGAGGCCGCGCAGGATTTCCAGCGTGTCGGCGATCGAGGGTTCGACCACGTCGATCTTCTGGAAGCGACGCGCGAGCGCGCGGTCCTTCTCGAAGATCTGGCGGAATTCCTGGAACGTGGTCGAGCCGATGCAGCGCAGCTCGCCCGAGGTGAGCACGGGCTTGATCAGGTTCGAGGCATCCATGGTGCCGCCCGAAGCCGAGCCGGCGCCGATGATGGTGTGAATCTCATCGATGAACAGCACCGCGTGCGGCTGCTGCTTGAGCTGACCGAGCACGGCCTTGAGGCGCTTTTCGAAATCGCCGCGGTACTTGGTGCCGGCGACCAGGGCGCCCAGGTCCAGCGCGTAAATCACGCAGTCCTTGAGCACCTCGGGCACCTGGCCTTCGATGATGCGCTTGGCCAGGCCCTCGGCCAGCGCGGTCTTGCCCACGCCGGCTTCGCCGACGTAGAGCGGATTGTTCTTGCGCCGGCGGCACAGCACCTGGATCGTGCGCTCGATCTCGTCGGCGCGGCCGATCAGGGGATCGATCTTGCCCTGGCGCGCGAGTTCGTTGAGGTTGTTGGTGAACTCGGCCAGCGGGTTGGCGCGCGGTTCGCCGCCTTCCTCGCCATCCTTGCCGGCTTCGGATTCGGGTCGCGCCGGTTCCTGGCCGATCTTGGCCACGCCGTGCGACATGTAGTTGACCACGTCCAGGCGCGTGACTTCCTGCTGACCGAGGAAGTACACGGCATGCGAGTCCTTCTCGCTGAAGATCGCCACGAGCACGTTGGCGCCGGTGACTTCTTTTCGACCCGAGGACTGCACGTGATAGACCGCGCGTTGCAGCACGCGCTGAAAGCCGAGTGTCGGCTGCGTGTCGCGCTCGTCGCCGGCAGGCAGTACGGGCACGGTCTCGGTGATGATCGAGCGCAAATCGCCCGACAATCGACCCAGGTCGGCGCCGCAGGCCCGCAGGACCGCCGCCGCCGAGGCGTTGTCGAGCAGCGACAGCAGCAGGTGCTCCACGGTCATGTATTCATGGCGGCGCTCGCGCGCCTCCTTGTAACACTGGCCGATGGTGATCTCGAGATCCTTACTGAACATGGCTTTCCTCTTCTCGCCCGTTGCCAGGAGCCCCGCCAAAACGCTCGCACGTTCGTGTCATGTGTCGCTACAAGCGTTCCATCGTGCACAACAGCGGGTGTTGATGCGTCCGCGAGAACTCGTTGACCTGAGTCACCTTCGTTTCTGCCACCTCGCGCGTGAACACGCCGCAAATGCCCTTGCCTCGCGTATGCACGTGCAACATCACCTGGGTGGCTTTCTGCCGGGTCATGCCGAAGAACATTTCCAGCACGGCGACCACGAAGTCCATAGGCGTGTAGTCATCGTTGAGCAAGACCACCTGATACATCGGCGGTTTCTTGACTTCCGGCCGTGCTTCCTCGACGACCGCGCCGCGTTGGCGCTCGATGTCGTGTTGAGGATCGTCGTTCTGCGTCATGTCTCGTTTTCGTGGGTTCCCGTTGCTGCTCCGAAGTATAGGACCGCTCTAGGCGCTTGTACCGAGGCGACCGGGGCGGATGGACGGTCACCCGTCCTTGCATGCAACATTCCGGCCACGGATTATGGGGTCGCCCCCCGGGAGCTCAAGTATGAAACGTGTCGCACTGGCCGGATGCGCCCTGATCACCACCTTGTTCGTCACCGACACCTTAGCCGCCGACGCGGACCGTCGGGTGCAAAAGATGCTCGATAGTCGCAAGATTCATTACGAGATCGATCCCTCGGGCGACTTCAAGATCACCTACGACGTGGGCGGCGGCCGCACGCAGCTGGCCTTCGTGCGCTCGACGATCCTCAAGTACGGCGCGTTGAAGGTGCGCGAGATCCTGTCGATCGGCTATCGCGCGCCGAACGGCGATTTTCCGGCCCCGGTCGCCAATCGCCTGCTCGATCTGAATAACCAGGCCAAGCTCGGCGGCTGGACCAAGCAAGGCGCGATGGCGATCTTCAGCACCAAGATCGCCGCCGACGCCGATGCCAAGGAATTGACAGACGCCATCGAGGCGACGGTGCGCCTGGCCGACCAGGTCGAGCAGGAGATGATGTCGGGCAAGGACGAGTTTTGATGCACGCCGAAACGGAATGGCGGCCACACGCGACCGTGGCCGTGGTGGTCGAACGCGATGGGCGCTTTCTATGCGTGGAAGAGACCGCGCGCGGTCAATTGGTGATCAATCAGCCCGCGGGGCATCTCGATCCCGGTGAGACGCTCGCGGCGGCGGCCGTGCGCGAGGCGCTCGAGGAATCGGCCTGGGACGTGGCGCTCGAGCATTTGATCGCGGTGTATCAATGGACCAGCCCGCATTCGGGCGAGCATTTCCTGCGCTTCACCTATGCCGCGCGCGCGCTGCGCCATCATCCGGAGCGCACGCTCGATGAGGGCATCACGCGCGCGCTGTGGCTGACGCCCGAGGACTTGCGCTCGGGCGCGTATCAGCCGCGCAGTTCCTTGGTGCTGCGCTCGATCGAGGACTATCAGCGCGGGCGTCAGCTGCCGCTTGATACCACCGCGTGGGTGGATTGAAGCCGCGCGATCGCGCCGCCATGTGCCCGATCGAGCGCCGTCGGACGGCGCGCTTTGGCACAATGGGCGCATGACGGCATCGGCTTCGCCAATCATCGTGGGACTTTCCGGGGGCGTGGACTCCTCCGTCGCGGCGCTGTTGCTGCGCCGTGAAGGCCTGCCCGTGGCCGGCATGTTCATGAAGAACTGGGAAGAAGACGATGCCTCGGGCACCTGCCCCGCCGAACGCGACGCGGCCGATGCCGCGGCCGTGGCGCGCGAGTTGGGCATCGCCTTTCACACGCGCAACTTCGCGTCGGAGTACTGGGACTTCGTGTTCGAGCGTTTTCTCGCCGAGCATCGCGCGGGACGCACGCCCAACCCGGACGTGCTGTGCAATCGCGAGATCAAGTTCAAGACCTTTCTCGAGCACGCGCAGGATCTGGGCGCCGAGCGCATCGCCACGGGTCACTACGCGCGCGTGGCCGAGCGCGACGGCCGCTGGCATCTGCTCAAGGGCCGCGATGGCAACAAGGATCAGAGCTATTTCCTGCACCAGATCGGTCAGGAGGCCTTGTCGCGCACGCTGTTTCCCGTCGGTGAACTGGAAAAGCCCGCCGTGCGCCAACTCGCCGGCGAAGCCGGTCTGCCGACACAGGCGAAGAAGGATTCCACCGGCATCTGCTTCATCGGCGAGCGTGATTTTCGCGGTTTTCTGGCGCGCTACATCCAGCCCGAGCCCGGTCCGATCGAAACACCCGAAGGCCGCGTGCTCGGCGAGCATCCGGGCGTGATGTTCGTGACGTTGGGGCAACGCGGCGGCCTGGGCATCGGCGGTCTGCGCGGCGCCAGCGGCGAGGCGTGGTACGTGGTCGGCAAGGATCGCGAGCGGCGCAAGGTCATCGTTGATCAAGGTCAGGACTCGCCGCATTTGTTCTCGACGCGGCTACGCGCGAGCGAAGTGTCGTGGATCGCCGGCGCGCCGCCCACGCGTCAGTTTCGATCCGCGGCCAAGACCCGCTATCGCCAGCCCGATCAGGCGTGCGAAGTGATGGTGGCCGACGATGGCACGGTGACCGTGCGCTTCGACGCGCCGCAACGCGCGGTCACGCCCGGTCAGTCGGTGGTGTTTTACGACGGCGACGATTGCCTGGGCGGCGGCGTGATCGATGTCACCGACGCGACCTGGGGTGGTTGGACATGAATCGCGAAGGCGAAGTGCTGGGTCTGGCCGGTGTCTTCCAGGCCGTCTCCTTGGTGCGCGATCTGGCTCACACCGGCACCTGCGCGGCGCAGCCAGCGGCGGCGAGCATCGCCTCGGTGCTGCGGCTCGACGCCGACTCGCCGGCCGAAGTCTTCGGCGGCGTCGAGGGCGTGCATCTGGGCCTGAAGGTGCTCGGCGATGCGCTCGAAGGCCGTCAACGCGATCCCGAAATCACCGGCATGAGCGCCACCGTGCTGCACCTCGAACCGAAACTGCGCGGCCGCCCCGCCCTGCTTGAGAAAATCCGCGAAGGCGTGGCCAGCGCCGATCGCGCGGTCACGGCGCTGGGCGCCGACCACGAAGTGATTTACGAACGCCTGGGCGATATCTACTCCGCCACCCTGAGCACCTTGCGCCCGCGCGTGATCGTGCAAGGCAATGGCCAGTATCTGAGCCAGCCCGCCCTGGTTTCGCGCGTGCGCGCCCTGCTGCTGGCCGGCGTGCGCGCGGCCGTGCTGTGGCGTCAATGCGGCGGTTCGCGCTGGAAACTGATCCTGCAGCGGCGCGGCCTGGCCGAAGCCGCGCGCGCCCTGCTGCCAAAGGACTAGGCGCGCGCCCGCCGTCGCGCTTTCCCCGACGCGGGCAGATTGGCGATAATAGGGGACTGGGGGCCGCAGCCGCCGCCTCGTCCCACGTCAAGTCGCGCCGCCGCGCGCACGGAGATTCACATGACCGATTCGTTCAAGGTCCGTTCCACGCTCGAAGTGGACGGCAAGCGCTATGTCTATTGGAGCCTGCCCAAGCTGGGCGAGCGCTTCAATCTCAAGCGCCTGCCCTATTCGATGAAGATCCTGCTCGAGAATCTTCTGCGTCACGAAGACGGCGTGACCGTGGCGGCCAAGGAAATCGAGGCGGTCTGCAACTGGCGCCCGAAGGACGAGCCCGACACCGAGATCGCCTTCATGCCCGCGCGCGTGGTGCTGCAGGATTTCACCGGCGTGCCCTGCGTGGTCGACCTCGCGGCGATGCGCGACGCGGTGCGCAAGCTCGGCGGCGATCCCAATCGCATCAACCCGCTGGCGCCGGCCGAACTGGTGATCGATCACTCGGTCCAGGTCGATGTCTTCGGCAAGGCCAGCGCGCTCGACGACAACGTGCGCATCGAGTTCGAGCGCAATCAGGAACGTTATTCCTTCCTGCGCTGGGGCCAGAAGGCGTTCAACAACTTCAAGGTCGTGCCGCCGAAGACCGGCATCGTGCATCAGGTCAATCTCGAGCATCTCGCGCGCGTGGTCATGGCGGCCGAGCGCAACGGCGAACTGCAAGTGTTCCCCGACACCGTGTTCGGCACCGACTCGCACACCACGATGATCAATGGCATCGGCGTGCTCGGCTGGGGCGTGGGCGGCATCGAGGCCGAGGCCGCGATGCTGGGCCAGCCGTCGTCGATGCTGATTCCGCAGGTCGTGGGCTTCAAGCTCACTGGCAAGCTGCCCGAGGGCGCGACCGCGACCGACCTGGTGCTGACCGTCACGCAGATGCTGCGCAAGCATGGCGTGGTCAACAAGTTCGTGGAGTTCTTCGGCCCCGGTCTCGATGAGCTGCCGCTGGCCGATCGCGCGACGATTGCCAACATGGCGCCCGAGTACGGCGCGACGTGCGGCATCTTCCCGATCGACAACGAATCGCTGAATTACCTGCGTCTTTCGGGTCGCGACGAAGCGCAGATTCGATTGGTCGAGGCCTATGCCAAGGCCCAGGGCCTGTGGCGCGATCCGGGCGCGCCGGACGCCGAGTTCAGCTCGACGCTGGAACTCGACATGGGCACGGTCAAGCCCTCGCTCGCCGGCCCCAAGCGTCCGCAGGATCGCGTGCTGCTCGATCACGTGCGTGAGAACTACCTCGACAACCTCAAGCCCATGGCCGAGGCGCGCGCCGCCAAGACCAAGTCGACGTCGCCGGGCAAGGCCACGGTCACGCGCGATGGCGAAACCTTCGAGCTCACCGATGGCGCGGTGGTCATCGCCGCCATCACCTCGTGCACCAACACCTCGAACCCGGCGGTGATGCTGGGCGCGGGCCTGCTGGCGCGCAACGCGGTCAAGCGCGGCCTCAAGGTCAAGCCCTGGGTCAAGACCTCGCTCGGCCCGGGCTCGCTGGTGGTGACCGATTATCTGAAGAAAGCGGGCCTGCTCGAATCGCTCGAGGCGCTGCGCTTCAACGTCGTCGGCTATGGCTGCACGACGTGCATCGGTAACTCCGGCCCGCTGCCGCCGGAAGTGTCCAAGGGCATCGCCGATGGCGATCTGGTCGTGGCCTCGGTGTTGTCGGGCAACCGCAACTTCGAAGGTCGCGTGCATTCCGAGGTGAAGATGAACTATCTCGCCTCGCCGCCGCTGTGCGTGGCCTACGCGCTGGCGGGCACGGTCAACATCGACCTGTCCAAGGACGCGCTCGGCACCGGCAGCGATGGCAAGCCGGTTTACTTGCGCGACATCTGGCCGTCGAACCACGACATCGCCGCGACCATCGCCGCGACCATCGACGCCAATATGTTCAAGACCAACTACGCCAACGTCTTCGCCGGCGACAGCCGCTGGAACCAGGTGCAGTCGCCCGATGGCGCGCTGTATCGCTGGGACGACGTCTCGACCTACATCAAGCATCCGCCCTATTTCGAAGGCATGACGCTGGACGTGGGCAAGATCACCGACGTGCATGGCGCGCGCGTGCTCGGCATCTTCGGCGATTCGATCACCACCGATCACATCTCGCCTGCGGGCGACATCAAGGCCAGTTCGCCGGCCGGCGAGTTCCTGCAAAAGCGTGGCGTGCAGAAAGCCGACTTCAATTCCTACGGCGCGCGTCGCGGCAATGACGACGTGATGGTGCGCGGCACCTTCGCCAACATCCGCATCAAGAACCTGATGCTCGGTGGCGAGGAAGGCGGCAACACCTTGCATCAGCCCAGCGGCGACAAGCTGTCGATCTACGACGCGGCGATGCGCTACAAGAACGAGCGCGTGCCCCTGGTCGTGCTCGCGGGCAAGGAATACGGCACCGGCTCGTCGCGCGACTGGGCGGCCAAGGGCACGATGCTGCTGGGCGTGAAGGCCGTGATCGCCGAGAGCTTCGAGCGCATCCATCGCTCCAATCTCGTGGGCATGGGCGTGCTGCCGTTGTCGTTCATGCCGGGCGAGAACGCGCAGACCCTGGGGCTCAAGGGCGACGAAGTGATCGAGATCCCGGGCCTCAACGACGGCGCGGCCAAGACCGTCGAGGTCGTGGCGCGTGGTCCGAGCGGCGAGAAGCGCTTCAAGGCGCAGGTCCTGCTGCTGACGCCCAAGGAAGTGGAGTACTACCGCCACGGCGGCATTCTTCACTACGTGCTGCGTCAGTTGGCCAAGGCCGCGTGATCAGCGCTTCAAAGCCGTAGTAGTTGAAATCGAGAGGGCGTGCCGCGAGGCGCGCCCTCTTTTCTTTCGGGGCGCGGAATCGCTCCGAACTAGCGCTTCGCGACGCTCACTCGCGCTCGGCGCGAAAGCACACCCACTCGCCGTCTTCCAGCCGCCAGCCCGTGGTCAGCGCCAGCGTCTCGCCCTGCTCGGGCAACCATCGGCCGCCGGTGACGATGGCCGTGACCTTGACCGTGGCCCGCTCGCCCTGGAGCGTGATGTCGAGTGGCCCGGTGACGACATTGATGTGCTCGGCGCCCAGCATCTGCTGCGCCAGGAACATGCGCAGGCCTTGTCGATCGAACAGGCCATGATCGCCCGTGAAGTCCTCGCTCACGTGCTCGATGAAGTCGCCGGGCTGACGCGCCTCGACCGCCTCTTCCATCGTGTCGATGGTCTGACGCAGGCGCGCCTCCGGCGTGTCGCTCGCGCAGGACGAGAGCACGGCCAGTAGCGCGAGGCTCAACCCCAGGGTTTTCAGCTTGTCAGTCATGGGGGCCTATGCTCCAATCGATTCGACTTGCGTCACCGCGTCATTGTGCGGCGCGGCACGAGAAAAGTTCCAGGAGAGAGTCGATGACGAATGCCGCCAAGCTCTGGCTGAAGACCTATGCCAGCGATGTCCCCGCCGAGATCGACGTCAACGAGTTCGCCTCGGTGGTCGCGGTCCTCGAGCGCTCGTGCGAGCGCTTCGGTCCGCGCCCGGCATTCTCCTGCATGGGCCGCGTGATGACCTATGCCGAGGTCGATCGCCTCAGTCGCGACTTCGCCGCCTATCTGGTCAACGACCTCAAGCTCAAGAAGGGCGATCGGGTGGCGATCATGTCGCCCAATCTGCTGCAGTACCCGGTCGCGCTGTTCGGCATCCTGCGCGCGGGTCTGACCGTGGTGAACACCAACCCGATGTACACCGCGCGCGAACTCAAGCATCAGCTCAATGATGCCGGCGCGTCGGCCATCGTGGTGCTGGAGAACTTCGCGCACGTCGTGGCCGAAGTGCTGGCCGAGACCAAGGTCAAGCAAGTGATCGTGACCGGCGCGGGCGACATGCTGGGCTTTCCCAAGTCGACCATCGTCAATTTCGTGTCGCGCTACATCAAGAAGATGGTGCCCGAATACCGCATTCCGGGCGCCGTGTGGTTTCGCGACGCGCTGGCGATCGGCGCGCGTCATCCGCTGCCGCGCATCGACATCGTGCACGAGGACATCGCTTTCCTGCAGTACACCGGCGGCACCACGGGCGTGGCCAAGGGCGCGATGCTGACCCATCGCAACATGGTCGCCAACATGCAGCAGGTGTCGGCGTGGTTCGGCACGCGCGTGAAGCTTGGCGAAGAGATCATGGTCACGGCGCTGCCGCTGTATCACATCTTCGCGCTGACCTGTAATTGCCTGGCCTTCATCAAGTTCGGTGGCTTGAATCTGCTGATCGCGAATCCGCGCGACATGGCTGGCTTCGTCAAGACGCTCGCGCAGTCGAAGTTCACCGCGATCACCGGCGTCAACACGCTGTTCAATGGCCTGCTCAACACGCCGGGCTTCACCGAGCTCGACTTCACGTCGCTGCACATGTGCTTCGGTGGCGGCATGGCGGTGCAGCGCGCGGTCGCCGAGCGCTGGAAGAAGGTCACGGGCTGCACCTTGATCGAAGGCTATGGCATGACCGAAAGCTCGCCGGTCGCCACCTTCAATCCGATCGATCTGCCGGAGTACTCGGGCTCGATCGGCCTACCCGCGCCCTCGACGGAACTCAGCGTGCAATCCGACGACGGCGTGCTGCTGGCGCAAGGCGAAGTCGGCGAGTTGTGCATTCGCGGCCCGCAAGTGATGCGCGGCTACTGGCAGCGCGAGGAAGAAACCGCGAAGGTTCTCTCGCCCGAAGGCTGGCTGCGCACCGGCGACATGGGCAAGATGGACGAGAAAGGCTTTTTCTACATCGTCGATCGCAAGAAGGACATGATCCTGGTCTCGGGCTTCAATGTGTATCCCAACGAGATCGAGGACGTCATCGCCACCCTGCCCGGCGTGCTCGAAGTCGCCGCGGTCGGTGTGCCCGACGACAAATCCGGCGAGGCCGTGAAGGTCGTGATCGTGCGCAAGGACCCCAAGCTCACGGCCGACGACATCAAGGCGCATTGCCGCGCCAACCTCACCGGTTACAAGCAGCCGCGCTACATCGAGTTCCGCGAGTCCCTGCCCAAGACCAATGTCGGCAAGATACTGCGTCGCGAATTGCGCGAGAGCGCCAGCGCGGCCAAGGTCGCCGCCGGCTAAGTCTCGTCGGCGTCGAGGGTGCGCGCGCGTCGAATCGCGCCGCGCCCGAACTTGCGATTGATCTCGTCGGCCAGGCTGTCGCGCCGATCGACCTTGGGCTTGGCGAACAGATCGACCTGCGCGGGATCATCGCCGAAGCCGCTCAGCCCCACGCCCAGCAAGCGCAGCCGCGCGCCGCGCCGCTCGCGCCACCAAGTTTCCAGCAAGCGATCGGCGGCGCCGGCGATCTCAGCCGTGACCGAAGTCGGCGCGCCCAGGCTCGATTGCCGCGTCATCGTTTCGAACGGCGGCACGCGCAGCTTCACCGTGATCGTGCGACCGCGCAATTGACGCGCGCGCGTGCGCTCGCCCACGCGCTCGGCCAGACGCAAGATCCAGGCGCGCGCGTCGGCGAGCGTGGCGAGATCTTCCTCGAAGGTGTGTTCGGCCGAGATCGATTTCTCCTCGCGATCGGGCACGACGTCGCGCTCGTCCTCGCCTCGCGCCAGGGCTTGCGCGCTCGCCGCGTGCGAACCCAACGCGCGCGACAGCACCGACAACGGCGCCACGCGCATCTGACCGACCGTGCGGATACCGATGCGCTCGAGCTTCTCCGCCGCGACCTTGCCGATGGTCCACATCCGCCCCACGGGCAAGGGATCGAGACAGGCGCGCACGCCCTCGGGCGTGATCTCGAAGTGGCCATCGGGCTTGCCGATCTCACTGGCGAGCTTGGCCAGCAGTTTGTTGTGCGCGATGCCGACCGAGCAATTCAAGCCCGTGACCTCGCGCACTTCGCGCTTGATCCGATGGCCAATGCTCGCGGCGCTGCCGAGCAAGGTCAGGCTGGCGGTGACATCCAGAAAGGCTTCATCGAGCGACAGGCCCTCGATCTGCGGCGTCATGCGCGCGAAGACCTCGAACACCTGATGCGAAACGTCGGCGTAGACCTCGTGCCGCGGTTCCACGAACTCGCCCTGCGGGCACAGCCGCCGCGCCGTGACCGTGGGCATGGCCGAGCGCACGCCGAACGCGCGCGCCTCGTAACTCGCGGTCGACACCACGCCCCGACGGCCGAGGCCGGCCACGATCACGGGCTTGCCGCGCAGCGACGGCTGATCGCGCTGCTCGATGGCCGCGTAAAAGGCGTCCATGTCGACGTGGATGATGGCGCGCGTCATGGCACGGACGTTGCCTGCGAACCCGGTCGGGGGTCCGTGTTTTGATCGCAAAGCGCGCTGCTGTCAAGCTACGCGCGCCGCGGACATCCGTGCGATCCGGGAGTCATCGCCACCGCATGCCAGCATTGATCCGCACCGCGCGCCGTCCGCGAGTCTCCGGCGCCACCACCCACGAGACGCGCCGCCCCGCGCGCGTGCCCGCGCGCCGCATCGCCCGAGGACTTCGCATGGCCCAAGGATGGCGCCGTTGCCCGCCGATCGTCGTCCACCCCAGCCGCGGAATCCGCGCGCCATGACGCCACGCCAAGGCTTCAACGCGGCGATGGACTGGATGCGCGGGCGCTTTCGCAATCGCCCCGATTCCGAGCACGAGCAGGCGCTGTTCCGTCTGGCCATCTCGGCCGGCATGGCGACCATCCTGCTGGTCGTCGCGCCGGAGAAAACCGACACCGCGCACGGGGTGCCCTGGCTCGCGGTGGCGATCGCGATTGAATTGATCGCGGCCGTGATCCTGGTCGGCGCGATCGCGATCTGGCCCGGCGTGTCACACACGCGACGCGTGCTGGGCATGTTGGCCGATTACTTCAGCTCGGGCTTGGCGATGTGGGTAGTCGGCGTCGATGCCGCGCCGCTGTGGGGCATTTTTCTGTGGGCCTCGATTGGCAATGGTCTGCGCTTCGGCACGCGTTATTTGTTGCTGGCGATCGTGATGTCGTCGACCGGCTTCGCCATCATCCTGATGACCAATCCCTCGTGGAGCGATCATCCGATCCTGTCGTGGACCATGCTGGGCGTGCTGATCGTGATCCCGGCGTATCTGTATCGCCTGGTCAAGGCGCTCACCGACGCGCGCGACGAAGCCGCGCGCGCCAACGAAGCCAAGAGCTGGTTCCTCGCCTCGATGTCGCACGAGCTGCGCACGCCGCTCAACGGCCTGCTGACCGCGATCGAGCTGCTGCGCACCACGCGCCTGTCCGATGAGCAGCGCACGCTGTCGGAGACGGCCACCGCCTCGGGCACGGCCTTGCTGCATCTGGTCAACGACATCCTCGACATCTCCGCGATCGAGGCCGGCCGCGTGGTCCTGCGTCCCGAGCCGGTGCGCGTGCGCGAGATCGTGGAGAACGTGCGCCTGATGCTCGCGCCCACGACCACGACCAAGGGCATCGAGTTGCGCACCGACGTCGCCCAGGACGTGCCCGAGACGGTCGAACTCGACGCCAACCGCACCACCCAGGCGCTGATGAACCTGACCCACAACGCGGTGAAGTTCACCGCGCAGGGTCATGTCGACGTGAACCTCAGCGTCTACAACGACGATGCCGGACGCTGGCTGCGCTTCGAAGTGATCGACACCGGCGTGGGCATCGAGGCCGCGGCGCTCGAGCGCATCTTCAAGGCCTTCGAGCAAGCCGATCAAGGCACCGCGCGTCGCTTCGGCGGCACGGGCCTGGGCACGACCATCGCCAAGGCCTTCGTCGAACGCATGGGCGGCGCGATCAATGCGGCCAGCGAGCCGGGCAAGGGATCGCGCTTCTGGTTCCGTTTGCCTCTCAAGATCGCAACGAGTCTGCCGGCGACGCCCGACCCGCGCGCCAGCACGCGCGTCGATCTGGAAGCGCGCATCGAGGCCCATCGCCTGCAAGTGCAGACGCGCCGCGTGCTCGTGCTCGACGATCTGGCCGCCAATCGCGAAGTGCTGCGTCATCTGCTGCATCGCCTCGGTCACGAGCCGGTGGAATTCGAATCGGCCGGCGACGCGCTCGACGCCATCGTCGACTCGCACTTCGACGTAGCCCTGATCGACTGGCACATGCCGGTGATCACGGGCCTGGATTTTCTGACCGAGTTACGTTCGCTCGAAGGCGGCTCGCGTCACACGCCGATCATCGTGCTCACCGCCGACGCCACGCCGCAAACGCGGGCGCGCGCGATGTCGGCCGGCGTCGATACCTTCATCACCAAGCCGATCTCGGTGCATTCACTGATCGGCGCGATCGAGGATGCGCTGGGCAAGGCGCCGTCGATGCCGCTGCCGATGATCGAGAAGCCGCGCGAGGAATCGCCCCTGCCCGGCGAACACACGGTCATCGACCGCGCGGTGTGGGAAGAACTGCAAGACGCGGGTCTGAGCCTGGAACGCGTGATTTCGCTCGCGCGCTCGGCCATGGACGATGCCGCGCGCAATCTCTCGCTCGCGGGCACGGCCGCCGCCCGCCAGGAATGGGAGGCGGTCAAGGACCATTGCCACGCGCTCAAGGGCGTGGCCGCCAACGCCGGCGCGCGCCGGCTGGCGACGATCGCGGGCGCCGGCATGCGGCTCGAACCCGACCAGCGGGAAACCCGCTGGCCGGCGCTCGAAACTGAGTTACGCAACGCCCTCCGGGAAGCGCTCGACGCGATTCATGCGAAGGCGGAAAACTAAGCCGTGATCGCCTGACTCGACGCCGAGCCTTCGGCGTGGAGATGGCGCTTTTCCTGCGCGCGCACGATGCGTTGCATGGTCTTGAGCGAGCGATCGTTGAGCTCGAGCGCGGTGTCGACCCACAGATTGGTCGCGCGCAGCAGTTCCTCGATCGTCACGGGCTCGGCCCAGTCGCGCATCTGCGACACCGCCGACCACGTGCGCGGACGGCGCCGATTGGCGCGGATCAGTTCCTCGACTGCGGCATAGCCTTCGCCCTTGGGCACGACCATGTCGATCACGCCCATGTCGCGCAGCTCGGACGCGCTGTAAATCTGGCCGCTCATGATCAACCGCTCGGCCACCGTGCCGTTGACGCGGCGACGGATGAATTGATACGCGCCCATGCCCGGGAACAGACCGAACAAGGCTTCCGGCAAGCCCATTTCCACGCCTTCCTCGGCGACGATGGTATTGCACGACAACGCCGCCTCGAAGCCGCCACCGAGCGCGGCGCCTTGCACCAGCGCGATCGAGTGCGTGTTCTTGCCCAGGCCGCGATGATAGGCGTGCACGCCGCGCACGCACAGCTCGGCGTATTTGCGCAGCCCCTCGCGGTCGCGGCTTTCGATGAAGCGCACGAACAGATCGAGATCGCCGCCGAGATTGAACACGGGGCCCTTCGAGGCCAGCACGAAGTGGGCGATGTCGCCGTCGTCCATGGCTTGCAGCTCGCGGGTGACGCGCAGTTGGAAGGCGCGCATTTCATTCATCATTTCTTCGTGGAAGCACGGACGCATCGGCGCGGCGTCATCGTCGTGCGCGTGCATGAAGGTCCAATAAGTCTGCGCGACGCGATCGAACACGTGCGCGGAATAGCGATTCTGGATGGTGTTGGGCAGTTGCAAGGTGTTCATTATGCGGGACTCCAGGCATTGGGACGCAAGCTCACGTCCATTCGAAACCGTGGGAAAGATGATGGCCACCGACGCTCAGGCGTCGATCGTGGAGATGACGTTGGACCAGCGATGCATGGTGGCGTCGGCGATATCACCGGCGACCGCGGTGCGCGGGTCGAAACCCGGCTTGAGATAACGCCACAGATGCGCGATCGATCGCGCCGCCATGCCGTCGCGCGTGAACAGGTGCCGGACCATGCCCCGCCATGGATTGAGACTCCACAGCGAACGATCCTGCGCCATGAACCACAGCGCGCCCGCGCTCATCAGCAGGTAGAACAACGGCACCGTCACCGCGGCGCCGAGCAGGCGCAGCGACCACGAGCCGGAAATTTCCTGGAACGCGTCGAAACACACGGCGCGATGCTCGATTTCCTCGGCGAAATGCCACTCGAACACCGCGCGCATGCGCGGCTCGGATCCCTCGAGAATGTTCTGCGCGAGGAATTCGTAACCCATGATGGCGTTGATGTGCTCGATGCACGCCACCATGCTCATGCGAAATTTCACCGGCAACAACCGTTCGGACGAGCCGTAGATCACGGCGTTGACGAACTTGACCAGGCCACGGAAGCGATAACCCTGGGCTTCGAGCACGGACCAGGCGCGCATGTGCGCCACGCCGTGCTGACCCTCTTGTCTGACGAATCGCTCGACCTCCTCGGCGAGCTCCGCGTTCTTGATGCGCGGCAAAATGGCGCGGATCGTGCGGATGTAAAACCCTTCATTACCCGGCACGAGCGCGCCATAGGTATTGAGCACGTGGGTGATGAAGGCGTCGTTCTTGGCCCACAGACGCGAGTCGGTGGGCATGGCGTCGGTGTTCATACGGCGGACACTGAGCATGTCGATCCCCTTTCCTTGACAGATAGTCCTGATGTTGCGCAGCGAATGATCGCTGGCCAACGATACGCCGGGCCATCGGACGAGAAAAGAAACGAAGATCGGCTCTCATCCGTGACGCGACACGATCGCGCCTGTGCCGACGCGAACATCGTTGGAGGGGCCGCGAGGTGGTTCGGCGCGGGCAAGCGTCGCCCGTCGTCGCGGGCACGATGGCCTCGCGGCGGCGACGCGAATGTCTCGGCGCGACCACGTTGGCGAGTCGACGACGCTGGTGCGCATGGCGCTTTACGCAGACGCCGTCGTCTCGGTACAGCGATCCGGATCCTCGTTCGCTGCTTCGATCGCGCGCCTTGCGCGCGCGCATCGAATGCGTTCCTTCGAACGCCGCATCGTCCGATGATGGACTGCCGCTTGCCGTGCATGGTTGGTGCCAGCGCGCGCAGTGGGTCGAGTGTGCGGCGAAGCGGGCGCGGCGTCCAGGGTCGCGCGTCGGATCGACGCGACAGCGCGGGTCCCGGACGTGTTCGACGAAGGCGGGTGTCGCGAAAGCCGGGACGTCTATCCCCGGCGCGAGATCACGCGGAGGTGTGATCGTTCTCGCTGGAGGAATCGGCCTGCAGCGCGCTCAGGACCTGGGGCAATTGCGCGCGCACGCGATCGAGGTGTTGCTCGAGCTGACGCAGATAGCCGCGCCACGCGCGGCCGAGATCGGCCCGCGAGGGCCGCAGATGATCCGACGTGGCCTGCGCCAGCGACAACGCGCCGATATTGCCGGCCACGCCCTTCAACGCGTGACACGCGTCACGAAACGCATCCCAATCGGCGCGCGCGCCGGCGCGTTCGATATCGGCCAGGCAACGCGCCGCGTCGCGAAGACATTGATCGGAGAAGGTGCGCACGAACTCGCCGCCCAGATTGAGGCTGCGCAATTCGCCGAGCACCGTGGGATCGAGCACCACGCCGGGAGCGACCACGGGCGTGGTTTCGACCGCGGCGGCCTTGGGCGCGCCGCCTTCGGCGCTGATCTCGGCCAGCGCCTCGAGCAATTGCGTCGCCACCAAGGGCTTGCTCAACACGCCGTGGAAACCGGCCTGACGCGCCTCGCGCACGATCTCGGCCGAGGTGTCGGCGCTGACGCCGAGAAACGGCGTGCGCTTGCCACCGGCTTCGAGAAACCGCGCCTGCTTGATCGCGTCGATGCCCGACATGCCCGGCAAATGCAGATCGACGACGGCCAGATCAAAACCGCCCAGGGCGAGATGATCGAGAAAGGTTTCGCCATCGCTCACGGCCTCGATGCGATGACCGCCTTTTTCCAGCATGCGCCGCATCACCAGCTGATTGGCGGGCTGATCGTCGGCCAGCAGCACGCGCAGGCTGCGCACGCGCGCGCGATGGCGCACGAAGGGATCGTCGAAGGCGATGATGTTGCCCGGCGCGGGCGCGGCCACGGGCTCGGCCGGACCTTGCGCGGGCGCCACCGGCACCTCGACCCAGAACAGCGCGCCGCCGCCGGGATTGTCGTCCAGGCCGATCTGGCCGCCCATCAATTCGGTGAGCATCTTGGCGATGGTGGTGCCCAGACCACCCACGCGCTCGACGCGCGCGCTCTCGGCCGGCAACGTGCTTTCGAAAATGCGCGCCTTGGCCGAATCGGGAATGCCGACACCCGTGTCGCGCACCGTCGCGCGCAGACGCAGGCCCGCGCCCATCACGCCGACCGCGCCCAGTTCCAATTCCACCAGGCCCTGCTCGGTGAAGCGAATCGCGTTGTGCATCAGATTGACCAGCACCTGACGCAGATGACCGCCATCGCCGTGCACGACCACGGGCACGTCGCTGGTCACGCGCGCGTCGAAGCGCAGGCCTTTCTCGCCGGCCAAGGGCTGCAGCATGGTCGCGACCGAACGCACCACGTCGCCCGGCCGGAAATCGCTCTCGCGCCGCTTGAGCTTGCCCGATTCGAGCGCGCCGATATCCAGCACGTCGTCGATGACCAGCAGCAGCGAATTCGAGGACGACTGGATCACTTGGGTGCACTCCCGCTGCTCGGGATTGAGCCGCGTCGTGGCCAATAGATCGGTCATCCCCACGATGCCATTGAGGGGTGTTCGGATTTCCTGACTAATTTTTGCAAGGAAGCGGCTCTTGGACTCGTTGGCGCGACGCGCTTCCTCGTTGGCGCGCACGACCTCGGCCATCAGCGATGACAGGTACAGCGGAATCGCCATCAAGCCCAGCACCAGGCCAATCGCGAGATACGCGTTATCGCGCCAGTAGTCGGTCGACATCGCCATCGCGGCGAAGGCCACGCAGGCCATGGCCGCGGCGCCATGCAGGTAACGCTGGCCAAAACGCAGGCCATTACCGATCGTGATCCACAGAAAGATGATGTACAGCGGCGCCAGTTCGCGACCGTGCAAGGCCATCAACAGCGCCAGCGTGGCGTAGTCGCTGACCATGCCGATCAGACGACGCGCGTGCGAGATGCCGTGATCGAACGCGATCGCCACGACCAGGCCCAAACCAATCAAGGTCTCGGCCAGGATCACCGCCGTGGTGTCGCGCAGCGTGCCCTGATCGAAGCCCGAGGACATGCCCAGCCCGAACAGATACACCAGCACCAGCAACACGATCACCAGGCGAATCAGGGCCTGTTCGTGTTCCGTGTCGACGCGACCGCGGAAGCGTTGGGACAGCGCGGCGAAGGGGCGCAGCATCCGCGGATTCCCCCGAGATCAGGGCAAGGGTGTCATGACATTCGCCGGACTGAAGGCGCGGCGAATTTCCAGAATGCGCGGCAGATTGCGGTGGAAGGCGTTGACCACGGCCGGATCGAACAAACTGCCGCGGCCGTTCTCGACGAAGTTGACCGCGTCGTCGATCGGCATGGCCGCGCGCCAGGGACGTTCCGAGATCAAGGCATCGAAGACATCGGCCAGGCCGACGATGCGCGCCGGCAAGGGAATGTCCTCGCCTTTAAGTCCCTGCGGATAACCCGAGCCATCCCAGCGTTCGTGGTGATTGAGCGCGATGATCGCGGCCAGCTGCACGAAACGGCTGGAGCTCTCGCGCAGGATGTCATGACCCATGTTGACGTGGCGATTGACCGTGGCGCGTTCGTCGGCATTGAGCGCGTCGCGCTTGTGCAAAATCGCGTCGGGAATACCGATCTTGCCGATGTCGTACAGCGGCGCGGCCAGCTCAATCGTCTGCACTTCCGCGTCCGGCAGGCCAAGACCTTCTGCCAGCACGCCCGCGTAGCGCGCCATGCGCAACAGGTGCGAGCCCGAACCCGGCTCGCGATATTCGGCGGCGCGCGCGAGCAGATACAGCGTCTCACGTTCGCGTTGATCGGCTTCGCGCATGCCCGCGAGCACCTGACGCTCGAGCGAGCGCGCGCGCTGCTTGACCGACTCGCCCTGCTGGCGAAACGTCAGCATGTTGCGGCAACGCGCGCGCAGTTCGCGCGGACGCACCGGCTTGACCAGGAAATCGATGACACCGGCTTCCAGCGCGGCTTGACGCACGGGCTCGTCGCCGACGACGGTGATCAGAATGATGGGCACGTCGCGATGGGCCGGCGGCCGACGGAAGCGTCGGGCGAACTCCAGGCCGTCCATTTCGGGCATGCGGTAATCGAGCAGGAGCAGGTCCGGGTCCCACTCTTCGGAACGGCGCAGGGCTTCGAGCGGGTCGCCGAAGTCCTCGACGTGCAGATCGGGGCCGATGCCCTCCACCACGTGCCGCAACATGGCACGGGCCGACGGCTGGTCATCCACGATCAGTACGTTCATGGTCGTTTCCCTTCCCTCTCCACGCGCTTAGGCCCCGGACGCGAGCCATGTCGCGTCGCGGAAATCGATCCGTCGGGGCAAGCCTACAACATCGGCATAGGGGGATGCGAGCTTTAGCATGAGCAAAAAAGTGTCTGGGACTGGGTACTTAGCCCGCTTTTTTGTCAATCATGGTTGAACTCGGGTGGGCTTTCGGCGGCTGGGCGCGCGCACGCGCGGACGCCTCCGTGACGGCGAACCGTCGCGGCGCGACATGCCTGCCTGATTACTGGCGCCAGTCGCTTGGCGCGGACGCGAAAAGCGTCAGGATTCCGGCCGCATGTAGGGAAACAGCAGGACGTCGCGAATCGACGGCACGTCGGCCAGGAACATCACCAGACGATCGATGCCAACGCCCAGACCACCGGTGGGCGGCATGCCGTACTCGAGCGCGCGAATGTAGTCGGCGTCGAAGTGCATGGCCTCGTCATCGCCCGCGTCCTTGGCCGCGACCTGGGCACGGAAACGCTCGGCCTGATCCTCGGGATCGTTCAACTCGGAGAAGCCGTTGGCCAGCTCCTTGCAGTTGATGAACAGCTCGAAGCGGTCCGTGATGCCCGGATCCTGATCATTGGCGCGCGCCAGCGGCGAGACCTCGGTCGGATAAGCCGTGATGAAGGTCGGCTGGATCAGGGTCGGCTCGACCGTGCGCTCGAACAACTCGGTCAGCAGCTTGCCCCAACCGTAGTCGGCCTTGATCGCGATGCCCAGGCGTTGGCAATGGCGAGCGAGCGCGTCGCGATCGCGCAGTTCATGCGCGCCGATCTCGGGGTTGAGTTCGCGCACCGCGTCTTCCATGCGCCAGCGGCGGAACGCCGGGCCCACGTCGATGGCATGACCTTCCCAGGTCAGGTCCGTGCGACCCAGCGCGTGTTGCGCGGCGCCGCGGATCATGCCTTCGGTGATGTCCATGATCTCGATGTAGCTCGCGTACGCGTGATACAGCTCGAGCATGGTGAATTCGGGGTTGTGGCGCGTGCTCACGCCTTCATTGCGGAAGTTGCGATTGATCTCATAGACGCGCTCGAAGCCGCCGACGACCAGGCGCTTGAGATAGAGCTCGGGCGCCACGCGCAGATACATGTCCAGATCGAGCGCGTTGTGATGCGTGACGAAGGGCTTGGCCACGGCGCCGCCGGGGATCGGATGCATCATCGGCGTTTCCACTTCCATGAAGCGGTACGGCGGCGCTTCCAGATAGCGGCGAATGAAGCCGATGACTTGCGCGCGCAGTTGGAACACGCGGCGCGATTCCTCGGTCATGATCAGATCGACATAACGCTGGCGATAACGCAGCTCGACATCGGCCACGCCATGAAACTTGTCGGGCAAGGGCCGCAGCGACTTGGCCATCAAGCGCAGCGCGTCGGCGCGCACGGACAACTCGCCGGTCTTGGTGCGCGTGAGCACGCCCTCGGCCGCGATCATGTCGCCGATGTCCCAGCCCTTGAAGGCGTCGTAGCTGTCGCCCAATGCGCCCGCTTGCAGGAACAACTGCACGCGGCCGCTCATGTCTTGAATCTGCACGAAGCTCGCCTTGCCCATGACGCGCTTCAACATCAGACGACCGGCCACGCGCACGCGGCGGCCGAGCGCGTCGAGCTTCTCGGCGGTCCAGACCTTGTCGTCGGCGTATTCGGCCTGCAGATCGCCGGACAAGGCATCGGGACGAAAATCATTCGGATACGCCTGACCGGCCGCGCGCAGCGCCTCGAGTTTGTTGCGCCGCTCGGCCATGAGCTTGTTGGTGTCGATCGGTTGGCCGGTGGCGGGCGTGTCGTGCTGGGACATGGTCGATTCCGTGGCAGGTCGCGGGCGGGGCCCGCTGAGTGTCGGCGAGCGCGGCCGCTCTCGCAAGGCGGCCGCGGGATTTCAGCTGACGCGTTTGGCGCCGATCTCGAGGCCGGACTTGAGGCTGGCCTCGACGAACTCGTCGAGATCGCCATCGAGCACGCGCTGCGTGTCGGTGCGTTCGACGCCGGTGCGAAGATCCTTGATGCGCGATTGGTCGAGCACGTACGAGCGGATCTGCGAGCCCCAGCCGATGTCGGACTTGCTCGCTTCGAGTTTTTCCTTTTCGGCATTGCGCTTTTGCATTTCCATCTCGTAGAGCTTGGCCTTGAGCATCTTCATCGCCTTGTCGCGATTGGCGTGCTGGGAGCGCTCGTTCTGGCAAGCCACGACGATGCCGCTGGGCATGTGCGTGATACGCACGGCCGATTCGGTCTTGTTGACGTGCTGACCGCCCGCGCCGGACGCGCGATAGACGTCGGTCTTCAGATCGGCGGGATTGATCTCGATCTCGATGTCGTCATCGACCTCGGGCGAGACGAACACCGCCGAGAACGACGTGTGCCGACGCTGATCGGCATCGAACGGCGACTTGCGCACCAGACGATGCACGCCCGTCTCGGTCTTGAGCCAACCGAAGGCATAATCGCCTTCGACGCGAAAGGTCGCGCTCTTGATGCCCGCGACTTCGCCGGCCGAGGCTTCCATCAACTCGGTCTTCCAGCCTTTCGAATCGCACCAGCGCAGATACATGCGCAGCAGCATTTCGGCCCAGTCCTGCGCCTCGGTGCCGCCGGCGCCGGCTTGCACGTCGACGAAGCAATGATGCGAGTCCATGGGGCCGGCGAACATGCGCCGAAACTCGAGCCCCTCGGTGCGCTTTTGCAGCCGGTCGAGATCGGCGATGACGGCCTCGGCCGTGCCCTCGTCGCCCTCGGAGACCGACATGTCGAACAACTCGCGCGCCTCGATGAGGCCGCTGCTCAAGCCCGACAGTTCGGAGACGACTTGCTCGAGCTGCGCGCGCTCGCGACCCAGATCCTGGGCGCGTTTCGGGTTGTCCCAGACGGTGGGACTTTCCAGTTCACGGGAGACTTCTTCCAAACGTTCACGCTTGGTATCGAAGTCAAAGATACCCCCTAAGCGACTGCACGCGATCGGAAAGATCAGCGATGCGCGCCAGGACTTGGCCGGATTCGATCATGACGTTACAGGGCTCGCGAGAAAGCGCGCGATGGTAGCAGATGCCAGCGCGCGCCCGCAGCCCGGACGGCCGCGCCCTACTTCGCCATCGCGCCGCGCGCTTGCAGCTGACCCAGCATCTGGCCCGGCGTCATGTAGTGACCGAGTAGGCTGCCATCGGCGGCCAACACCGTCGGCGTGGTGCCGATGCCCAGGCTCTGCAGGGCGATGAATTCATCGCGAATCGGATTGGGACAGGTCTTGGCATCGATCGGCTCGCCGCGCTTGGCCGCGGTCAGGGCGTTGTTGCGATCGGCGGCGCAGTACACCGACACCGAATCCGCGTAGCTGGGCGAATCGAGTCCGCCGCGCGGCAGCAGCAAGTATTCCAGGGTGATGCCGACATCGTTGAAGGCTTGCACCTGCTCGTGGAGCTTGCGGCAGTAGCCGCAGTCGAGCGCGGTGACCACGGTGACCTTGTACTTGGGTTCGGCCGCCGCGAACACGAAGCGCTGCTCGGGCCCGAAGCGATTGAGCACGTCGCGACGATACGTGGCCTGACGATCCTCGGTCAGATTGCGACCCGAGCCCACGTCCCACATCGCGCCGGAGAAGACATACTTGCCATCGCCGCTGACGTAGAGCACCTCGGCGCCCATCGCGACCTGGAACATGCCCGGCATGGCCGTGGGCGAGATGGTGTCGATCTTGGTGCCGGGCGCGAGTTTTTCCACCGCGGCCCGCACCTGGGCCGTGGCTTCGTCAGCCGCCGTGGCCCACGCGGGCGCCAGCGCGAGCCCCAGGACCAGGGCCATTCGCAACGTCTTCATCGGATTCTCCTGAGTCGATTCGCCCCCCAACGCGGGCAAGGACGGATGACTGTGCGGGCGCGCCGAAAGTTCGTCCAGCGCGACGAGACGAACGCGACGAACGACGAGACGACCGCTCAGGCCGAGCGACGGCGGCGGCTGGCGCGCGTGACCAGATGGTCGATGGCGAACGCGAAGGCGATGTTCGCGCCGGCCAGAGCGTAGTGATACAGGTCCACGCGGGCGATGCCGCGCCACTCGCCCGTGGTGCCGATCACCAGGCCCGCGGCCGCGTAGACGGCGGCGGCGATCACGGTCCAGACGATCGCGCCCAGACGTCGACTCGCGACCGCGCCGGCCACGGCCAGGACCAGGCCGCTCGCGCCGATCACGGTCGCGTACATCGGCCAGGTGATGAAGGCGGCCGCCAGCACGAACACACCGACGAGCCAGGGCACGTGCATGATCGCCAGCGCGCGCGACTTCCAAGCACCGAAGGCGAAGGCGATGCAAAACGTCGGCAAGGCGCTGACCGCCGCCGCATACGACGCGCGTTGATGCAGATCGGCCAGCTCGGCCAGACCGCCAAAGCGCAAGGCGCCCATGGCCGCGGGAATCGCGATCAGGCCCAGGCTCAGCGCCGCCGCGGCGTGACCGGCGCGCGCCATGCGCCACGTCGCCCACAAGGTCACCAGGCACAACACGCCATCGGAGATCGCGGTCGACAGGATCATGCCGGCACCACTGAAGTCTCGCGCGAACCTTCGCGCGCCGCCCAGAGCGCCGTCACGAGCGACGCGCCGAGCGCGATCAACACCGCGACACGCCAAGGCATCGACAACGTCGCGCCAAACCACGTGCCCGTGGCGGCCACCACCGCGATCGCCGCGAGCAAACGCGCGAACTCCAACGCCATCATCGCCCGCCCCTGCATCAAGCCGCACAATCCCCACAACGACAGACAAGGCCACGCCGCCGACGCCACGAGCCAGGGCGTGATGCCGTGATGCGAGATCGCCAGCGTGAACGTCGCCGCCGCGATCACCAGCACGAACTGCGCGAACACATGCACCTGCAAGGCGAACGACGCCGGCGGCGCGTACTTCACGCGCCCCGCCAACGAGAACGGCGGCTTGGGATCGGCCGCCGCGACATCGGCGGGCCGCCATCCCGGAGGCGCGAGCCACACGCGCAGCTTGTCGCGCCACCGCTTCGCGCGCCAGCTGTCACGCGCGAGCGCGGCATAGACTTCCACGTTGGCCCACAAGGGATCGAAGCTGCGCAGCGGCGAGCGCGTGCCGTAGACCACGGGCTCGGCCGCGTCTTCATCGATGAAGGTGCCGAACAGACGATCCCAAACGATCAGAATGCCGCCGTAGTTCTTATCGAGATACCGATCATTCACCGCGTGATGCACGCGATGGTTCGACGGCGACGCGAACACGCGATCGAACCAGCCGAGCCGGCCAATCAATTCGGTGTGGATCCAGTACTGATACAGCAGATCAATCAACGCCACGACCGCGAACACGATCGGCGGAAAACCCAGCAAGGCCATCGGCACGTAGAACACCCAGCCAAGCAAAAAGCCGCTGCTCGTCTGGCGCAAGGCCGTGCCGAGATTGAACTCCTCGCTCTGATGATGCACCACGTGCGCGGCCCAGAGCACGCCGACTTCATGCCCCAAACGGTGATGCCAGTAGTAACAGAAGTCGTACAGCACCAGGCCCACGACCCACACCCACCACGCGCTCGCCGACAGCTCGAGCACGCGCGCGTGCTCGTACACGAACACATAGATGCCGAACGGAATCAGCCGCGTGAACAAGCCCAGCAATTGCGAGAACACGCCGAGCCCGATGCTGGTCACCGAATCGCCCAACCGATACGTGCGCGAACCACGCCGCGCCACCAGCCACCACTCCAGGCCCATCAAGACGAAAAACACCGGAATGGCGTAGACGATCGGATTCAAGCCAGGCCTCGCGCGCCCGTCCGCCATCCTGGCGGGTGTGCGGCAAGCCTAACGCGAGGTCGCGGCGGAAAACCAGGGTCGAAAGGCCGATTCGCGCGGGGGGCCACGCCGTTTGGGGAACGGCGTGGCGGAAGACTCAGTCTTCGTAGCCGTCGCCTTCGTCGTCTTGGTCGTCCTCGAATTCGCCGCGGATGATCGACAGATCGGGCGTGCTCTTGGGACATGCGGACAATTTCGCCGGCATCGAGGGCTCGCCGCTCATCCAGCCCAGGCTCACCGTCTTGTGCGGCAATTCGTGCGTCGAGTTGTCGATGTAGAAATCGATGTGTAAGCGGCGCGTGGGCACGATGCGAATCACGCCATCGGGGTCCAGTCGTTCCTTCGAGCCATCGGATCGGCGATAGACATAGAAGCGACCGGTGAGCTTGGGACCCTTCACGCGACGGCAAGGACCCTCGATCCACGCGTCGTCGACGAGCGCGCCAGCGCTCTGCGGTCCGAGCTCCGCTTCCCAGGTCGGCTCTTGGTCGGTGCAACGATACACGCGCAGACGACGCTGACCGTCCGGATCGACGCCGATCACCACGCGATCCATGTGATACAGCGCCAGCGGCGTGCCCGACACGCAATGCATGCGCCATTGGCCATCGAGATCGGCATCGGACACCAAGGTCAGGCAATTGTGCGCCTTGCGCAGATTGAACAACTTCGAGAGCTTCCCGGCGGCGGCGGCGATCACCCCGGGACGCGGCGGCGGCACGGACCTTCTCGTGCCGTCTTGCATCACCTTGTTGATCCAGGCTTCCTTGCCCTTGGTCAAGGGAATGAAGCGCGCGAAGTACTCGGGCGGCGCCTTCGGATCACCATTGGCATCCTTGAGTCGTCCGCGCGAGGAATGGATACCCACGATCTGGCGAAAATCCAAACTCGACCAATTGCACATGTAGACCGGCCCGCCCGAGTCATCGCTCGACGGCATGCCGGCGGCCATCACCGTGTTGTCGCGCAGGGCCACGCCGCGGTAGTCGAAGCGCTTGTCGGTGCCGCCGTAGATCATCTGCGCGAAGCGCGGCACCCCTTCGTGATCGTACAGACCCGACTCATCGAGACCGAAGCCGACCACGAACAGCGATTGACCCGGCGTCGGCTCCAAACCTTGGGGCAAGCGCGCCGGCCGGCCTTGCAGGTCCAGATCGGCATCGAGCTCGATCAAGACCAGCGCGTCCTGCGTGCCGCCCGCATTGATGGCGAAGTCCGGCCACTGATCCTCGGTGCCGAAGCGATACGACGCCGTGCGCCAATGAATCGCGACCGCGCGCGCCGAGGAACTGAGGCGGCCTGTCTGCACGCGAACCAGCGATTGCGGCACGCGGAACAGATGCGCGGCGGTCAGCACCCAGCGCGGCGCGATCGCCACGCCCGAACCCAGGACGATCGAGGTCCCTCCGAGAATCTTGACCACGGAGGCGCAGATCCCCGCCTCGTCCCTGCCACCGCCCAGCGCCAACGGTCGCGCCTTGAACTTCTCTCGCAAATCATCGAGCAAAAACATGGAATCCCCCAATCGAGTGAGATGAGTGAAAATCCGAGTTAGTCCCTGTTCTCGCCGTGACACGCCCGTGCCCAGCGACGTTGCGTCGACGCGCCCCCGCGTCACGCCTGTCCCTTGGGAGAAGGAGTTGCCGCCTTGTCTGCTGTCTCACGATGAAGCCGCGGCCACGAGCGATATGCGAGAATCATCGGCGCTTTACGCAAGCATTCGCCCACAAGGAACGAAGTCACTCATGCACGCCACGCGCCCCCGCCTCTCCTGGTTCGCCTACCTCTCCGCGGGCCTTGGCCTTTCCGCCTTGCTCGGCGTGCTGTGCTTTCACTTCCCGCAATTACTCACCAGTCGCGATTTCCGCGCGGTTTACACCGAAGGCTTCGCGCGGCAGTTGCTGCTGATCGGTTTGATCGCGGCCTTCGTGCTGGGCACGATCGCGATCTTGCGCAATCGCGATCGACGCGTGGCGATGACCGGCGTCGGCGCCGCTTCACTGGCGGTATTGCTGGGCGGAGCGACCGTGCACTTCGATCGCATCGCGTCGACGCCCTACTCGCTCGGTCTCGATTGGTTCGTGATTTCGCTGTTCTTCTCGGCCCTTGTGTTTATTCCGATCGAGAAGCTCATGGCGGTGCGGCCGCTGTCGCCGCTGCGGCCAGAATGGCGCACGGATCTGACCTATTTCTTCGTCAGTCATTTGATGGTGCAGTTCATCCTGATCGCGGTCACGGCCTCGACCAACGCCATCGACCGATTCGCCGCGTGGCCCGCGCTCAAGGAATCGATCCAGACGCTGCCGGTCTGGGCGCAGTTCCTGCTCGCGGTGTTCTTCGCCGATCTCGCTCAGGCGGGCCTGCATCGCGCGTATCACAACATCCCATGGTTGTGGCGCTTTCATGCCGTGCATCACTCGAGCCGGCACATGGATTGGTTGGCCGGTTCGCGCGTGCATTTCGTGGAGATTCTGCTGACGCGCGGCGCGGTGTTGCTGCCGCTGATCCTGATGGGCTTCTCCGCGCCGGCGGTGAATGCCTATGTAATCTTGGTTGGTTTGCAAGCCGTGCTGGCGCACGCGAACTTGCGCTTGAACTTCGGCTGGCTCGAGTACGTGCTGGTGACGCCGCGCTATCACCACTGGCATCACGCGCGGCATATCGACTACATCGACAAGAACTACGCCATCCACTTGCCCTTGGTCGACATGCTGATGGGCACGTTCAAGCTGCCCGCGGCCAAGATCTGGCCCGAGGAATACGGCGTGATGAAACTCGAGACCGTGCCGCGCGGCTTTTGGGCGCAGCTTTGGATGCCGTTCCGCGCGCGCAAGACCTTCACCGATCACGTCGGCGCCGACTGAGCGGCGCCTACGTTTAGTTGAGCACCACGTAGGGCTCGGTGCTCGCGAACACCACGACGCGATTGCGCCCCGCGTTCTTGGCGCGATAGAGCGCGGCGTCGGCGTCGGCCATGAGCTGGCGCAATTCGAAGCCCGACTGGCCGGTGGCGGCCACGCCGAAACTCGCCGAGATGTGAATCGCCGCCTCGCCGCTGCGCGTGGGCATGTCGGCGAGCACGGCTCGCAATTGCTCGGCGCGGCGATGACCGTCCTCGATCGTGGCGTCCGAGATCAAAATCCCGAACTCCTCGCCACCGAGGCGGCCGAAGATGTCATTGCCGTCGAGCTTGTCCTTGCACGCGGCGGTGGCGGCGGCGAGCACGGCATCGCCGGCGGCATGACCGAACTTGTCGTTGACCGCCTTGAAGTGATCGACATCGAACAGCAGCACGCAGGCGCTCTGGCCCATCTTGCGGCAGTCTTCGAGGGCGATCTCGGCGCGCTCGATGAAATGGTGGCGATTGAAGATGCCGGTCAGACCATCGCGTTGCGACAAGCGCTTGAAGTGCAATTGCAGTCGCTTGGTGCGATAGACCAGCGCCGCCATGAAGATCAAGGTGCTGACCAGCAGCACGATGTACAGACGGCCGTTTTCCACCGCCTTGTCGCCGAGAGCCCGTTGCAGTTGCAGCACCTGGTTCTGCTTGGCCAGGGCATCGATCTGCAAGCGATTGGCCGTGGCTTCGTGCGTGGCCATTTGGAAAGCGAGTTCGCGCGCACCGACGTCGTCGAGATAGCGCTTGTCGGCGGCGGCGTATTTTTCGTGGAAGTCGAGGGAGGTGCGTACATCGCCTTCTTGCTTGGCGATGAGATAAAGCAAGCGATAGGCCGCGACCAGGGGTTCGGTCAATTCCTTCTGGACGCCGCGCTCGATCGCGCGTTGCGCGTAGCGACGCGCGTTGGCGCGGTCGCCCATTTCCCAATGCGCCTGGGCCAGCAGCGCGTCGTATTCGGAAATCAAACGCGGATAGTGCGTTTCCTGCACTTCGTCGTAGTGCGCGCGAAGCAACGCGATGGCGTCGGCGAATTGCGATCCTTCGATGCGAATGCGCGCGACATATGTGCGGATCAAATCCGCGAACACATATTCCTTGCGGCGAACGCAGGCATCGATGCCGTCCTGCACCTCGCTGCCCGTGGGCGCGAGACGATGCAGCTTGTACAGCGCCTGCAACTTCATCTGCTGGCCGATGCAGTAGTTACGGCCGCCATCGCTTTCCTTGAGCAACTGCTCGGCGTAGCCCAGGCCCAATTCATAGCGGCCGACTTCGTTGTGCAGCAGCGCGGCGCCCAGCAGACCGAACTCGCGCGCGGCGCGATCCTTCACGCTGGGCAACATCTCGGTGAGACGGCTCAGGTACTGAAACGCTTCCTCGTAGCGACGCGAGATGGAAAACACATTGACCAGACTCGCGGCCGCGCGCACGCGCAGCGCGCTGTCGGTGGATTCGTCGAACACGCCCTTGAGCACGGGCACGGCGAAGTCATAGTCGGCCACATAGGCCGCCTTCCACGCTTGCAGATACTGAAAGAACTGCCGCTGCTCGGTCGACATGCGCTCGCTGTCGGGCGCGAGTTGATCGACCAGGGTCGAGAATTCGGTGTAGTTGGCGCTTTTGATCGTGTCGGCGCGACGCAGCAACTCATCGAGCGCCGCGCCATCGAGCGCCATCGCCGCCGGCGCGAGGCCGGCGAGCGCGACGACCAGCACGCCCGGCGCCAAGCACCGGGCGAGCCAGTTCGGCCAGCGTGAGCGTTTAGCGGCCACCGGCCACGCGCGCGCGAACCTCATCGTCGTCGGGCACGGGCTCGTCTTCCTTGTCGTCATCGTCGGCCGGGAACAGACCGCAGATCACATTGGTGCGCGCGCCGAGCAAGGCCTCGAGCCGAGCTTGATCGCGCTGCGCGATCGCCTCGCGCAGTTCCGGCGACAAGCCGGCCGCGTTCATGGCCGCCGCGAGGCTCGCCGGATCGGCGTCACGCAGTTGCGGGTCCCGTCCCATCCGTTCCAGGAATTCAATCAAATTGCGCATTGGTCACACCTCGTGCATCCATGGATTGTGAACCACACCAGGACGCTCGATAGGCCGAACTGATCAGCATCGAGCTTCCCCCCGTTCCCAAGGGCGCCTCGCCCCCGGCAACAAATCCCAATCGCGCCACCAGGCGGCGCGCCGCCTCGTGCGTGGGCGCGAATCTGACCCAGACTTCATCCACCGGCAAGGTGTCGAAAGCCACGGTCACCAACTCAGCCAGCGCGCGCGTGGCCACACCGCGCGCGCGCGCCTCGCGCCGCAGGATCATGCCAACCTCGCAGCGCGAACGCGAGTAGTCGACGCCGGAGATCCCGGCCACGCCAAGCCATGCGTCGTCGATGACATCGCGCACGACATACCCGCGATGCCGCGGCCGTGCCCGCGCGCCATCGCGCAGCACGGTATCGAAGCTGGCGCGCGCGCGTTCCTTGCTCAAGGGCGGCGCGATGAAGGCCATCGCGTCGGCGTCGGAATACAGCGCGACATAGGCCGTACGGTCGGCCTCGCGCAACGGACGCAGCATCGTGTCGCGCGTGATGGCGGTCGCGAGATGCGCGCGCTCGGCGACGAGCGCATTCATGGATTGACGGCCTCGGCCGCGCTCAGGGCCTCGAGCCGCGCGAGCATGGCCTCGTCGGGTTTGAGCGCGCGCGCCGGCGGCAGCACCACGGTGGCGCGCAGATCGATGCGCGCGTGCGTCAGGCCCGACAGCGGCAGACGTTCGATGCGCGGTCGCTGCGTCGGCAGGGTCGCGGCTTCGTAAATGACGATCTCGTGATCGAGCGGATAATCACGCGCCAGCCGCTCGACCAGCAGCGCGCGATGCGCCGCGTCGGTGCTCATGCGCGCCAACGAGCGATCACCCGCCACGCCGACCTGCCACAACACCAGATACGCTGACGTATCGATGCGCCGCCGATAGAACATCAGCTGGCTCGCCTCGTAGTGCTGACAGCCCACGCGCCCGGGATCGATGCCCAGATCGGCGTACAAGCAATCCTCGGCCGAAATGCCCGGTTCCATGCGCGCCTCGTAACCTTCCGCGCGCGCGATCTCGATCGCCTTGTGCGGCGGCCAGGCGAACACGCCCGGGTGACCATAGAACGCCGCGCACACGCGCTTGCCCGCCCTGACCTCGGTCAGGATGGCGTCGACCATTTCTCGGTAGCTGTGAAGGCGCGATTTGCCTTCGCGATAGTAGGGCTGCAGGCTGCGCACGTCGGCGTGCATGTTCATCAGCCACATCTCGACGACACCGTCGGAGACGCCCGCGAAGACGACGTCGGCACCTTCGATGTAGGCGCGCGCCAAGGGGCTCAAGTGCGATCCGAGCGTCATCCCCAGCCCCACGCAGACCAGACTTCCCGTCATGCGTCCTCGCGATTGTCGGCCCGCGTCCCCGTGCCGCGCACATGTCCCCGATCGGGGCCGAACATCGCCAGAGCCGAAGGTTACGCGCAACGCTCGGCGCGCGGCAACACGAATCGTGGAATTTTGTCGAAACCGTCCCGCGACCGGGCGCGATCAGGCGCGCGTGTCGAGCAAGCTGCCGATCATCTGATCCTCGGTGCGGATCATTTGGGCGTTGGCCGAGAACTGATAGACCGACTGGCGCGCCGAGACCAGATCCTCGGCCAGCGACTCACGGTCGTTGCCATCGCTCGACACGGACACGGCGGCTTCGACGCCGCCATTGGCGGCCTCGGTGTTGGTCAATTGCAGGCGCCCATAGCCCTCGGTCGAGGCATTGGCGACATTGCTCGCGGCGACGTTCAGGGACACGCGTGCCGCATTCATACCCGACATCGCGATCGCGGAAATCGAACTCATGGGTTTCTCCTTTGCCCCCGTATCGGCCGGCAAAGCGCGAACTTTAGGGTCGCGATCGACTCGCCTGGCTCAGGCCGCGTCCCAGTGCCGAATCATCGCGCGCAACCGCCGCTCGCCACGCCAGTCGTCGATCGTCAGTTGATACAAGGCATGCACGCGCGCCGGCGGCGGACTGCCCAGATAGCCACCGAAGAACACGGCCTCGATGACGCTGCCGCAGGGCTCGAACACCAGGGTCAGGCGCAGATGCCGTTCGGCCATGACCTTCCAGTCGCGCACGCGAAAGACATTGTCGAAGGTCGGCTCGGGGAAGGCCTGACCCCACGGACCGGCGGCGCGCAATTGCTCGGCCAGGGCCAAGGTGGCGTGGCTCGATACCAGCTCGCCATCGCTCCAATGCACGGCATCGGGCGGCACGTCGCCGAAGATCTCGGCGGCGCGGCGCGCGAAGGCTTGGGCGAAGTCCTCGAAGCGATCGGCTCGGATGCTCAGGCCCGCGGCCATGGCGTGACCGCCGAAGCGATCGATCAAGCCCGGATGCCGCGCGTGCACGTCGGCCAGCGCGTCGCGCAGATGGAAGCCATCCACGGAACGGCCCGAACCCTTCAACTCATCACTGCCCTCACCCGCCGGCGCGAACGCGATCACGGGCCGATGCAAGGTCTCGCGCAACTTCGACGCGACCAGGCCGACCACGCCAGCGTGCCAACTGGGTTCGCACAAACTCACGGCCAGGGGCAGCGCGCCCGAATCCAAACGCATGCCACGCACGATGGCTTGCGCTTCGTCGACCATGTCGGCTTGCAGATCGCGGCGTTCGGCGTTGATGCGATGCAGGCGCTCGGCGATGGCGCGCGCTTCAAATGCATCGTCGGTCAGCAGCGCGGCGATGCCCAGCCCCATGTCGTCGAGGCGACCGGCCGCATTCAACCGTGGCGCCACGAAGAAGGCGAGATCGGTGGCCGTGACGTTCGCCGCGGATTTCTGCGACACGTCGAGCAAGGCCGCCACGCCCGGACACGCGCGCCCCGCGCGAATGCGCTTGAGCCCGGCCGCGACCAGCACGCGATTATTGCGATCGAGCGGCACCAGATCGGCGACCGTGCCGAGCGCGACGAGATCGAGCAGGCTCGACAGAGCCTCGGCGCTCTCGGGCGCCAAGCCGCGCGCGCGCAGCGTCGCGCGTAAGGCGATCAGCAGATAGAACATCACGCCCACGCCCGCGAGCGCCTTGCTGGCGAAACCATCGCCGGGCAGATTGGGATTGACGATGGCGTCGGCGACCGGCAGCGATTCGCCCGGCAAGTGATGATCGGTGATCAGCACGCGCATGCCCGCCGCGCGCGCGGCCGCCACGCCCGCGTGGCTGGCGACGCCGTTGTCGACCGTGATCAACAGATCCGGCGCGTCGCGCGCGATCTCGGCGACGAGTTCGGGCGTCAGGCCATACCCATGAATGAAGCGATGCGGCACGCGATAGTTCAGATGTTTCGCGCCGAGCAATCGAAGCCCGCGCAAGGCGACGGCCGTGCCGGTGGCGCCATCGGCGTCGTAGTCGCCGACCACGAGGATGCGCTGCTCGCGCGCGATCGCGTCGCACAGCAGCTCGATCGCCGCGTCGAGACCACCGAGCGTATCGGGCACTAGCAAATGGCCGAGCGCGAGATCGGCATCGGCCGGGCACAGCACGCCGCGCGCGGCATAGATTCGGCGCAGCACGGGGTGAACCTGATCGTCCCAGCCGCGCGATTCCGACGGTACTTCGCGACGGCGAATGCGGACCGGGGTCATCGTGAATTGACCCGCGCTAACGACCCTTTGATCACGAAACGCCCTCGCTCAATGCGCGCGCGCGACGCCAGAAGCGACGCATCGCGCCGCGCGTGAGCATCACGGTGTCGTGCTCGCCCAAGGCCAGCGTCACCGCGTCGAACGTCTTCCCCAACCCCGCCAACGCCGGCGTCAGCACTTCGCGTTCGAGCGCCGCGAGATCGCGCAGATGACGCAGATCGATCACTGCATCGCCTTCGACGCGACCTAGCCAAAGCGATTCCAGTTCGCAGACCCTCGCGCCACTGAGCCGCGCCACGCCAAGCAACTCGGGATCGCGACTGGCCACGCGCGCGAATCGCGCGCGCAAACGCGTCGGCAGACTGCCCGCGCCCCAGAACCACAGACTATTCACCGGCACTAAACCGCGCGACGCGCGCGATTCGTTGCGCGGATGCGCGTGCAGCAGCATTTGGGTCTCGTTGAGCAGACGATGCCAGCGCGCGGCGTCTTCGCCGCTCGGCATCACGTCGTGCAGATCCGCGCCGAGCGCTTCGGCCGCCGACACGAAGCGCGGAAGACGCGCGCCACTGAGCGCGCGCAGATACCAGCGCGCGGGATGTGGCGTCGACAGCTCGAAACCTTCATCGCCGAACAAGGGCGCGAGCGCCCGACGAAACGCCTCGGCATCGTCGGCATCGAGCCCCATCTCGCCGATGGCGAGCAAGCGCGCGCGCGACAACTCGGCCTGCGCGAACGCGGGATCAGCGCGCAACCACGTGGCGTCGGCGGCATCGCCGACATCGAGCGCGCGCGTGATCGCGGCCGCGGGCCAAGGGCCGGGACCGTGGTCGACATGACGGGACAACAGAACGCTATCGGCGCGCCCGGCATCGCCGCGCGCGAGCGCGCGTTCCAGCACGGCGAAACGCGCGCCATCGGTCAAGCTCGCCAGGCGCGCGCGCGAAGGCAGCCACAGCGCGAGGGCCGAGGGCATGCGCCGCGCTCAGCCCTCGTAGGTGACGGTGATGATCTCGTAGACGCGGGTGCCGCTGGGCGCCTGGATCTCGATCGTGTCGCCTTCGTTCTTGCCGATCATCGAGCGCGCCACGGGCGAGCTGACCGAGATCAGACCGAGCTTGATGTCGGCCTCGAGGTCGCCCACGATCTGGTAGCGCACGGTCTCGCCGCTGTCTTGCTCCTCGAGCTCGACCCAGGCGCCGAATACGATGCGCTGACCGGGATTGAGCCGGGATACATCGATCACTTCGGCGAACGACAGCGCGGCTTCGAGTTCCTTGATGCGGCCCTCGATGAAGCCTTGCTGCTCGCGCGCGGCGTGGTATTCGGCGTTCTCTTTCAGATCGCCGTGGGCGCGCGCTTCGGCGATGGCCTCGATGATGCGCGGACGCGCCACGCTCTTGAGCTGATCGAGTTCCTCGCGCAGGCGCTGCGCGCCCTTCATGGTCATCGGTGCGCGTTTCATAGGCTTTGATGCAACTCCTGCAGGGAACTCACGCGCGGCGAACCGCGGAAATCCAGCGAATTGACCAGGGCGCGGGCGCCGGCCACGGTCGTGGTGTAGGTGATGCGATTTTGCAGCGCCTCGCGCCGGATCGAGAACGAATCCGCGATCGCGGCCTTGCCTTCGGTGGTGTTGACGATGAACACGATCTCGCCGTTCTTGATCAAATCGACGATGTGCGGCCGACCCTCGAGCACCTTGTTGATGCGCGCGCAGGGCACGCCCTCGCCGATCAGGTAATCACACGTCCCGCTCGTGGCCACCAGCGAGTAACCGCGACGCACCAGTTCGCGCGCCACCGGCAGCACGCGCGCCTTATCCGGATCGCGCACGCTGATGAAGACCTTGCCGACCTTGGGCGCGCCGATGTTGGCCGCCTCGTGCGCCTTGGCAAAGGCTTCGCCGAAGCTCGCGCCTACGCCCATCACTTCGCCGGTCGAGCGCATCTCGGGGCCGAGAATGGGATCGACGTTCTGGAATTTCAGGAACGGGAAGATCGCTTCCTTGACCGAGTAGTAGCTCGGAATCACTTCGCGCGTCTGACCCTGATCGACCAGGGTGCGGCCGACCATGCAGCGCGCCGCGACCTTGGCCAGGGCCACGCCCGTGGCCTTGGACACGAAGGGCACGGTGCGCGACGCGCGCGGATTGACCTCGAGCACGAAGATGTTTTCGCCCTGAATCGCGAACTGCGTGTTCATCAGGCCCACGACCTTGAGCGCGCGCGCCATCTGCGCGACCTGATCGCGCAGGCGATTTTGAATCTCGGGCGTGAGCGAATACGGCGGCAGCGAGCACGAGGAATCGCCCGAATGCACGCCCGCTTCTTCGATGTGCTCCATGATGCCGCCGATCAGCACCTGGCCCTCGTGATCGGCGACCACGTCGACATCGACCTCGGTGGCGTTATCCAAGAAGCGATCGAGCAGCACCGGCGAATCGTTCGACACCTTCACTGCGTCGGTGATGTAACGCTTGAGGTCGGCGTCGGAATACACCACTTCCATCGCGCGACCGCCGAGCACATAGCTCGGCCGCACCACCAGCGGGTAGCCGATCTCGCGCGCCAGCGACAAAGCCTCATCGGGATTGCGCGCGGTGCGATTGGCTGGCTGCAGCAGGCCAAGCTTTTGGATCAACTGCTGGAAGCGCTCGCGATCCTCGGCCAGATCGATGCTGTCGGGCGACGTGCCGATCACCGGCGCGCCATTGGCTTCGAGCGCGCGCGCGAGCTTCAGCGGGGTCTGACCGCCGTACTGCACGATCACACCCTTGGGCTTTTCCTTGTCGATGATCTCGAGCACGTCCTCGAGCGTCAGCGGCTCGAAGTACAAGCGATCGGAGGTGTCGTAGTCGGTCGACACGGTTTCCGGATTGCAGTTGACCATGATGGTCTCGTAACCATCCTCGCGCAGCGCCAGCGCCGCGTGCACGCAGCAATAGTCGAACTCGATGCCCTGGCCGATGCGGTTGGGGCCGCCGCCGAGCACCATGATCTTGTCGCGCGTGCTGGGTTCGGCCTCGCACTGTTCCTCGTAGGTCGAGTACAGATACGCCGTGCTGGTGGCGAACTCGGCCGCGCAGGAATCCACGCGCTTGAACACGGGGCGCACTTGATACGCGTGACGGAGCTTGCGCACGGCTTTTTCTTCGGTGGCGAGCAAGGTCGCCAGGCGCGAATCGGAAAAGCCCTTGCGCTTGAGCAGACGTAGATGATCGGCGTCGAGCCAGGCCAGACCGTTATCGCGCACCATGGCTTCGAGCTCGACGATCTCCTGAATCTGATCGAGGAACCACGGATCGATCCAGGTCAGATCGAATACGCGCGCGCGGGTGAAGCCGGCGCGGAAGGCATCGGCCACGTAGAAGATGCGGTCGGGGCTGGCCTCGCGCAATTGGCGCGTGATTTCGATCTGGCGATGTTCGTCATCGAGATCCTGGGTCTTGGGGTTGAGCCCGTCGACGCCGATCTCGAGCCCGCGCAGGGCTTTCTGCAGCGATTCCTGGAAGGTGCGACCGATCGCCATCACCTCGCCCACTGATTTCATCTGCGTGGTCAGGCGCGAATCGGCGGCGGGGAATTTCTCGAAGGCGAAACGCGGGATCTTGGTCACCACGTAATCGATCGAGGGCTCGAACGAGGCCGGCGTCTTGCCGCCCGTGATCTCGTTGCGCAGTTCGTCGAGCGTGTAGCCGACCGCGAGCTTGGCCGCGACCTTGGCGATCGGAAAGCCCGTGGCCTTGGACGCCAGCGCCGAGGAGCGCGACACGCGAGGATTCATTTCGATCACCACCACGCGGCCGTTCTGCGCGTTCACGCCGAACTGCACGTTGGAGCCGCCGGTGTCCACGCCGATCTTGCGCAGCACCGCGATCGAGGCATCGCGCAGGCGCTGGTATTCCTTATCGGTGAGCGTCTGCGCCGGCGCGACCGTGATCGAGTCGCCGGTGTGCACGCCCATGGGATCGAGGTTTTCGATCGAGCAGACGATGATGCAGTTGTCGGCGCGGTCGCGCACGACTTCCATCTCGAACTCTTTCCAGCCGAGCACGGATTCCTCGACCAGGACTTCGTGCACCGGCGACAGCTCAAGACCGCGATTGACGATCTCGAGGAACTCTTCGCGGTTGTACGCGATGCCGCCACCCGAGCCGCCGAGCGTGAAGCTTGGGCGGATGATGGTCGGAAAGCCGACCGTGGTCTGAATCTCCAGCGCCTGTTCGATCGTGCGCGCGACGGCGGCCTTGGGCACGTCGAGGCCGATCTCGATCATGGCCTTGCGGAACAACTCGCGATCCTCGGCCAGGCGAATGGCTTCGCGCGAGGCGCCGATCAGTTCGACGCCGTGTTTTTCCAGCACGCCGTGATCGGCGAGATCGAGCGCGCAATTGAGCGCGGTCTGGCCGCCCATGGTCGGCAACAGCGCGTCGGGCTTTTCTTTTTCGATGATGCGCTCGACCGTCTGCCAGTTGATCGGTTCGATGTAGACCGCGTCCGCCGTGTTGGGGTCGGTCATGATCGTGGCCGGGTTGGAGTTGACCAGGACGACGCGGTAGCCCTCCTGCTTGAGCGCCTTGCAGGCCTGGGCGCCGGAGTAGTCGAACTCGCAGGCTTGTCCGATGACGATGGGGCCGGCGCCGATGATGAGGATGGTGCGAAGGTCTTGGCGCTTGGGCATGGCGAGCTTCCGGGTACTGCGGGCGTGAGCATGCACGGCCCGAGTCGAGGGACCGGGCGCGCGCGATGCGGGGACGGGCGCGAATTCTAGCCGGTTCGCGCCCTCGGCGGAAATTGCTTTCGCGCGCGGCCGGTGAAGGCGCGCGCGCGGGTTCGATGCGCCCGCGACGCGGGCGCGCGGCGATCAGCCGCCCGTGGTGGTCGCGGGCGTGGCCGGCGCGGCAACCGGCGCCGCGATCGGCACGACCAGCACGCGCTTGACCGTATTGGCCGGCACGGACAACGAAATGCCGCCGTCCTTCAGGCCCAGCTTGATGCTGATCGAGGCCAGATTGAAGCGCTCGAGCGTGCCCGTGCGCACCGTGCCGTACTGCGTTTGCACGCTGACCGGGCGGCCGATGTGATTGGCCAGTTCGGTGTACGGCACTTCCTGCGTCGGCTTGGCATCGGCGGCGACGGGCCCTGCGGCGACCGGCGTCGTGGTCGCGGGTACCGTGGTCACGGCGGGCGCGGGCGACGCGGTGATGGGCGCGGCGGCGACCGGTGCGGTCGGACTCGCGGTGGCCGGCGCGGTCGCGGCGGTGGGATCGACGGGCGCGGCGCTGGCGACGGGCTCGCTGCCCGGCTTGGGCAGCGGCGCCAGGCCATCGCGCATGCGACGCTGGTTCTCGCGTTCGAAGGCCACTTCGGCTTCGACTTGTTCTTCCAGGGTCAGCGGACGCACGCTGGCGTCGAGCGGCACTTTGTCCAGCGCTTGCAGCACGAACATGCGATCGGTGCCGCGCGAGTCGACGAGCTTGAGCGACATCGCGTGCGCGATGTCGGTGGGCCCCGCGCCTTGCAGCGTCATCATCGGCAAGGGCGTCTGCGCCACGGCGGTCACGCCGATGTGGCCCCCGCTGTTGGCGAAGCGGCGATACACCTGCCAATCCTCCTCGGCCAGACCCAGGCCCATCGAGCGCAGCACCTTGCGCGTCATGTCGACATGGCGATCGACGAACTGACCCGGACGCAGGCTCAAACGCTTGGCGCAGAACGCATTGCGCGCGCCGACGAAGCCTTCGTCGGTGAACTTCACGTCCATGCCGCGCAGCGACGCGCCCATGGCCGCCTGCGGATCGGCGCGGCCGCCCGAGGGTATGTCCATGCGCATGTGCATTTCGGTGAGCGTCGAGCCCGCGACTTCCTGACGGAAGGTCAGCACGGCCATGATGTCGGTCTCGAATTCGTAGTTGAGCGTGAAATCCAGGCGCGGATCCTCGATGCCCATCTCGCGCAGTTCGGCCTTGTTGAACGAGGCATCGCCGCAACCAACCGAATCGAACAAGGCGCCGGAGATGCCGCCGGTGACGAACTCACCCACGCGTTCGTTGCTGGACAGCGTGACCTCGGCATTGCGCAGCGTGATGCCCAGGCGCGTGGGCACTTCGCGCGTGCCGAACAGACCGACCTTCACCAGCCACAGCAAGCCCGGCGTGTGAAAGGTCACCTCGTCCGCGCTGATCGAACCGGGCGTGTTAGGAATGTCGGAGATGAAGATCGAGCGCACGGTCAGATCGCCATTGAAGCCGACCGAGGTGCGACCGTGCGAGACATTGGCGTAGGCGCCGAGCGCGCCGAAGAAATTGTCGACGGCCGAACTCACGCGCCACGTCACCACGAAATAGGCGAAGGCCAGCGGCAGGCCGACATAGATCACCAGTTTTTTCACCAGAGCGCCGACCGTGGTGCCGGAACCGCTGTGTCTCGAAGCCATGCCCTTGTTCCCCTTCGTGCTGATCAGTCGGTCGCGCGCGCGCTCGGCGCGGCGCGACCGGGTGGTTCGTGAATCCTAAGGTGTTTGTGTTGCTCGCGGTGGCGGCGAGTGCTCAGTTTCCGGCCGCGAGGACATCGCGCACGGTCTGCCGCGGCATGGACAATTCCAGCCCCGCCTGACGGCCTTCGAGCCGCAGCGTCAGCGCGGAATCGGTGTACTTGACCAAGGTGCCCGTGCGAATGGAGTTGTAACGGCTGCGAATCACCACGCGCCGACCTTCGTAGTTCGCCAGGTCCTCGTACTTCAGCGGCCCATTGGGGCGCGGCGGCGCGATCGGCTGCGTCGGTGGCGTGGTGGTGGCGCCATAGTTCTTGGTGGTCGCGATCGTCGCCGGTGGCGTGGTCGCGATGCTGCTCGAATTCGGCGGCGGCCGCGAGACCGTGGCCGGGGACTGCGCCAGCGGATCGATGGGCGCGGTGCGCGGCGGCGTGGTGATGGGCTTCGCCGGCGTTGGCGTCGACGTCGGCGCGGCGACTGTGGCGACCGGTCGCGGCGGCGCGCCCACGGTCGCGGGCGCGGACACGGTGGCGGGCGTCGGTGTCGGCGTGGTCACCGGCTTGATCGGCAGCGGCGGATTGGTCGCGGTCGTGGTCGGCGCGGTGGTGGCGTTCGTCGGCGCCGAGGCCGTGACCGTGGTGACGATTGGCGAAGTCGCCGTTGGCGACGTCGTCGAGGCGTTCGGCGCGGGCGTGGTGGGGGTCGCGGTGACGGGCGTGGCGCCGGTGGCGTCGGGCGGGGTCGTGGTGGCCACGGCCTCGGTGCCGAGCGGCGTCACCGTCGGCGACGGCTGCACGAAATCAAAACCGAAGCGCACGGCCGTGCCGCGAATCGTCTCGACCGTGGCATTGAGAATGCGCACCTGCTCGGGCGGACGGAAGCGGCTGAACTGACCCATGGCCATCGCCGGCGACGGCTGCGAATGCCAGCGAATCTCGCCACCGCGCGACAGATAACGGCGATAGGCGTTGAGCAACTCGAGCTGCGGCACGGCGTTGAATTCGGTCAGGCGATTTTCAATCGCCTCGACGTGCTGATCGACGAAGGTATCGCGCGTCACCCCGAGCTTGCGCGCGCAGAAGCGATTGCGCGCCAGCACGAAACCCGCGTCCTGCACCTGCCATGTGCGTTCGACCAGCACGACCTGATCCCAGTTGGCGTCGAGCAGGCGATCGGGCGCCGGCCAGCGCAGGCGCATGTCCAACGCCGCGCGCGAGGATTCCGGCACATTGAACACCAGGCCCACGCGCGCCTGATCGGGGCCGGTGACGGCGAATTCGAGATCGATCTCGAGGCCGGCTTCCGGCAAGCGCATGGCTTTCAGATCCGCCGCCGAAAACTGCGGTTGACCGCACCCTTCCGTGGCGAACGGCGCGGCGACTTCGAGACCGAACCACTGCAAATCGTAAAACGCGCGCGGCCCGCGGCCGATCACCGGCTGGGTCAGATGCACGCGCAGCGCGTCGGCCGCGGGAAACGCCGCCGGCAAGGAATCCCCGAACGGCCGCGCAGCGCCCATGAAGCCGGCGAGCGAACTCTTGTCGGTATTGGGCGCGCCATGACGCGCGGCCAGGATCAGCCAGATCAGGCCCGGCGTGTCGATGCGCGCCACGCCCGCGCGCAACACGTCCTCGGGCTTGCCGTTGACCGTGTGCGAAATCACCAGATTGCGGAACTCGACGCCACCGCCCAGGCCGACGCTCATCGATTCGTATTGAACGATGCCAAACCAGCGCAGCGGTTCGAGCAGGCGCTTGGCGCCGCGTTGCGCGGCGAAGTAACCACCGCCGAGGATGAGCACCAACAGCGTGACGGTGACCGCCACGAAATACCGTGGGAGCCGCCATAACGTCAGTCGCGCGCTCAACGAGCCCCCCACGGCGCGCTATCCCGTGGCCGCCAACCGATCGCGGGCCGCGTGCGCGGTCATCGCGCGCAGGAATCGATCGAACAGCGGAGCCACGTCATGCGGCCCGGGGCTGGCCTCCGGATGCCCTTGAAAGCCGAAGGCCGGGGCGTTGGTCAGCGCGATCCCTTGCAAGGAACCATCGAACAGCGAGCGGTGCGTGGGACGAACGTGGGCGGGCAGACTGGTCTCGTCCACCGCGAATCCGTGATTCTGACTCGAGATCATCACGCGACCCTCGTCCAAATCGACCACGGGATGATTGGCGCCGTGGTGCCCGAACTTCATCTTGACGGTTTTTGCGCCGGCCGCAAGCCCCAGGAGTTGGTGGCCCAGGCAAATGCCGAACACCGGTAGACGCTGGCGGATGAACTCGGCGATGGCGGCGATGGCGTAGTCGCAAGGCTCGGGATCGCCCGGGCCATTCGAGAGAAACACGCCATCGGGGCGCAGCGCCAGGACCTCGGCCGCGGGGGTGCGCGCGGGCACCACGGTCATGCGGCAACCGCGGTCGGCCAGCATTCGCAAAATATTGTGTTTGATCCCGAAGTCGTAGGCGACGACGTGAAAGCGCGCCTCCGGCTGGACGAAGCGCGTGGCGTCGAGGTCGTAACTGCCCTCGCGCCACTCATACGCGCGCTCGACCGTGACGACTTGGGCCAGATCCATGCCCTTCAAGCCGGGGAAGGCGCGCGCCTTGGCGATCGCGGCCTCGACATCCGGCGCGTCGTCGGCCACCAGGCAACCGGCCTGGGCGCCCTTGTCGCGCAAGATGCGGGTCAGGCGCCGCGTGTCGATGTCGGCGATGCCGACCACGCCGTGCCGGTTCAGATACGCCGGCAGGCTTTCCTCGGCGCGCCAGTTCGACATCAATCGAGGCGCGTCGCGCACGATCAGGCCGGCGGCGTAGAGGCTCTTGGACTCCACGTCGACCGCGTTGACGCCGGTATTGCCGATGTGCGGATAGGTCAGCGTGACGATCTGTCGCGCGTAGGACGGGTCGGTGAGAATTTCCTGATAGCCCGTGATCGCGGTGTTGAACACCACTTCGCCGACGCTCACGCCGGGGGCACCGATGCTGGTGCCGTGAAACACGGAGCCGTCTTCGAGGGCGAGCAGAGCTTTCATCTTCACCGGTACCGACGCAGTTCGGGACAGGATGCCGTTCTGGGCGCGCGCCACCGCGCGGGCGCGGAACCAGTCCTGTGGCCCGAAGGTTACGAGAATCGAGGCAGGCGCGAATGATAGGTGCCCTGCCCGGCGCTGTCCATGACCAAGGTCGCGTGTTCGCGACCGCGCGCGCTCAACTCAGCACATCGGTGATGTCGTAACAGCCCGGCGCCTGACCGGTCAGCCAGCGCGCCGCGCGCACCGCGCCGCTGGCGAAGATCTCGCGACTGCCCGCGCGATGCGTGAGTTCGATGCGCTCGCCCGGCGCGGCGAACAAGACCGTGTGCTCGCCCACCACGTCGGCCGCGCGCAGCACCGCGAAACCGATCTCGCCGGGCTTGCGCGGACCGACCTGACCCACGCGTTCGTAGCGGGCCACGTCGTCGAAGTGTTGGCGACGCGCCTCGGCGATGGCGCGCCCCAAGGTCAGGGCCGTGCCCGAGGGCGCGTCGACCTTGTTGCGGTGATGGGTCTCGACGATCTCGACATCGAAGCTTTCATCCAGAGCCAAGGCGGCCTGGGTGGCCAAGCGCCGCAGCAGCGCCACGCCCAGACTGAAATTCGATGCCCATAACACCGGAATGTGCGCGGCCGCGGCCTGCAGGGCCTTCATCTGTTCAGCGTTGAGGCCAGTGCTGCCGCTGACGAAGGCCAGGCCGCGCTCGCGCGCCAGGGCCAGCGCGGCATCGAAGCCGTGCACGCCGGTGAAATCGATCAGGGCATCGGCGCCGATGTCGGGGTCGAGCGCGGCGCTGTAACTCAGCGCATCGGCGCCGGGACCAATGTCCTTGTTCGGCATCTCGCCCGACAGACCCGATTGCGCGCGCACCAGGGCCGCCGCGACCTGACAGTCGCGACGATGCAGGGCCGCCCGCAGCACGGCCTGCCCCATGCGCCCATTGGCGCCCCACACCACGATTCGCGTCGGACTCATAGGGCTTTGTGCAGTGCGGCGTGTGCGCTCACGGCGCGCCTGCGAAGGTTCACGTCATCCAAGGTCGCGCGGATTGTAGCCCGCGCGACGCCCCGCGCGTTGACCGGAGGACGCGTGATCGCCGACTGGATTCTCTTACTGGTCTCGCTGACCTATGTCGCGGCCTTGTTCGCCGTGGCCTATGCCGGCGATCGCTGGCCGCTTTACCCGCAACGCGCCTGGCTGCGGCCGATCGTGTACAGCCTAGCCTTGGCGGTGTACTGCTCGTCATGGACGTTCTATGGCGCGGTCGGCACGGCCGTGACCCACGGTTATTCCTATTTGCCCATTTACTTGGGGCCGATTCTGGTGTTCGTGGTGTGCTTCGCGGTGTTTCGGCGCCTGGTCGACATCGGCAAGAGCCATAACATCACCTCGATCGCCGATTTCATCGCCGCGCGCTATGGCAAGAGTCAGGGCCTGGGCGCCTTTGTCACCCTGATCGCGATCACCGCCGCCATTCCCTACATCGCGCTGCAGTTCAAGGCGGTGACGATGAGCATTGACGTGATGAGCGGCGCCGGCACGCTGCACTCGCACCCGCCGATCACGGGCGACACGGCGTTCTACGTCGCGCTGCTGCTGGCGGCGTTCTCGATTCTGTTCGGCACGCGGCGCGTGGACGCGACCGAGCATCATCACGGCATGATGCTCGCGATCGCGCTCGAGAGCCTGGTCAAGCTCGTCGCCTTCGTCGCCGTGGGCGTGCTCGGCATCTATCACTTGAAGGGCGAGGTCTCCTGGCAATTGCCGCCGCCCGATGGCGCGCGCTCGGCCGTGAGCGGCAGCGCCTTCATGGCCCAGACCGTGCTCGCCTTCTTCGCGGTGTTCTGTCTGCCGCGGCAATTCCAGGTCGGCGTGGTCGAATGCGAGAACCCGCGCGATCTGCGAACGGCGCGCTGGCTATTCCCGGTGTATCTGGCGGTGATCAGCGTGCTCGTGGTGCCGATCGCGCAAGCGGGCTTCGCGGCCTCAAGCGGTCACGCCGTGCCGGCCGATGCTTATGTCTTGTGGTTGCCCTTGTCGATGAACAGCGATGTGCTGGCCTTGGTCGCCTATCTCGGCGGCTTCTCAGCGGCCACGGGCATGGTCATCGTGGCGAGCGTCGCGCTGGCGACGATGGTGTCGAACGAGATCATCGTGCCGGGTCTGTTGCGACTGCGCTCGCTGCGCTTCAGTCAACGCACCGACATCAGCAAGATCGTGTTGCGCGTGCGACGCGTGTCGATTCTGAGCCTGTCGCTGCTGGCCTACGCGTACTATCGACTGACCGAATCGAGCCAAGCCCTGGCCTCGATCGGCCTGCTCGCCTTCGCGGCCGTGGCGCAGTTCGCGCCGGCGATCATCGGTGCGTTGTATTGGCGTGGTGGCAGTCGCGCTGGCGTGGCGACGGGTCTGGGTCTGGGCTTCGCGACGTGGATTTACACCCTGCTGCTGCCCAGCCTCGGCGGCGCGGGCTGGTTGCCGCAGACTTGGTTGTCGCAAGGGCCCTTCGGTCTCGATTGGTTGCGCCCGCAAGCCTTGTTCGGCGTGCATATCGGCGACACGGTCACGCATGGCGCGTTCTGGTCGCTGCTGGTCAATGTGCTCGGCTTCGTCATCGTCTCGGCGTTGCGGCAACCCAGCGTCGAGGATCGTCTGCGCGCCGAGTCCTTCCTCGGCACCGCGCCCACGCTCGATGCGCCCATCGTCGGTCGCTGGCGCGCGCGCGCCACGCTCGAGGATTTGCGCATCCTCGCCGCGCGCATCATCGGCGACGACAACGCGCGTCGCGCCTTCGACGAGCACCTCGCCGAACGCGGCGTGCGCGGCTGGCACGATGCCGCCGAGAGCATCGATGTGCAGTTCACCGAACGCCTGCTCGCCGGCGCGCTGGGCGCGGTCTCGGCGCGACGCGTGCTGACCAGTGCTCTGCGCGGCACCGGCATGAAGGTCGAGGAAGTGGTCGCCCTGCTCGACCGCACTTCGCATGATCTGCGCTTCAGTCGCGCGTTGTTGTCGGCTTCGCTAGAAAACATCTCGCAAGGCATCAGCGTGGTCGATGACGACATGCGACTGGTGTCGTGGAATCGTCGCTATCTGGAATTGTTCGATTATCCGCCGGGCCTCGTGCACGTCGGCCGCCCCATCGCTGATCTGATTCGCTTCAACGCCGAGCGCGGCGAATGCGGTCCCGGCGAAGTGGCCGAGCACGTGCGCAAGCGCCTGAACTACATGCGCCAAGGGTCACCGCACGTGTTCGAGCGCGTGCGCGCCGATGGCACCGTGATCGAGATGCGCGGCGAACCCCTGCCCGGTGGCGGCTTCGTCACGACCTTCAGCGATGTCACCGCGTACAAGCGCGCCGAACACGATCTGCGCGAGGCCAACGAAACGCTGGAAGCGCGTGTGGCGCAACGCACGGCCGAACTGGCGCAGGCGCTGGAAGCACAACGCGCCGCCAAGCTTGAAGCCGAACACGCCAATCAAGCCAAGACACGCTTTCTCGCGGCCGCCAGCCATGATCTCTTGCAGCCGCTCAATGCCGCGCGTTTGTTCGCCACCGCGCTGCGCGGCAGCGAGCCGGCGAAGGCGCAGGAGCTCGCGTTGCGCGTCGACAGCTCGCTGCGCGCGGCCGAGGAGTTGCTCGACGGTCTGCTCGACATCTCACGCCTCGATGCCGGCGCGCTGCGTCCCGAGGTGCATGACTTCCGCATTCACGACGTGCTGTCGTCCGTGGCCGAACAGTTCGCGGGTCTGGCCGAAACGCGCGGCCTCGATTTGCGGCTGCGGCCCAGCCGCGCCGTCGTGCACGGTGATCGCCGACTGTTGCGCCGAATCGTGCAGAACTTCGTCGCCAATGCGCTGCGCTACACGCGTCAGGGTCGCGTGCTGATCGGCACGCGACGCCGCGCGGGCGCGGTCGAGATCGAGGTCTGGGACACGGGTCCGGGCATTCCCGCGCAGCACCTCGAACAGATCTTCGGCGAGTTCACGCGACTCGAGCACGATTCGCCTTGGGGCGAGCGTGGTCTCGGCTTGGGTCTTTCAATCTGCCAGCGCATTTCGCGCATGCTCGATCTGCCGCTGCGCGTACGCTCACGGCCCGGGCATGGCAGCGTGTTCTCGGTGCAGGTGCCACTCGCCGCGGTCGGCGCGGTGCCGGTGAGCGAAGTCGTGTTCGCGCAGCCGGCCGGCGATGATCTGGCCGGACTCGACGTGCTGTGCCTTGACAACGATCGCGACATCCTCGACGGCATGCGCGCCTTGCTGCAACGTTGGTCGGTGACGCCACGCACGGCGGAAACTCTCGAACAAGCACAGGCCCTGCTACGCGAACGCACGCCCGATGTGCTGCTCGTCGACTATCACCTGGGCACGGACGTCGATGGCATCGCCGCGCTGCGCGCGCTGCAATCGACGTGCGCGCGCCATATTCCGGCGGCACTGGTCACGGCCGACGGCAGCGACGAGGTCAAGCGCCTGGCGCGCGCGCAGGGTTTTCCGCTGCTGACGAAGCCGGTCAAGCCGGCCTCGTTGCGCGCCTTCCTCGCCACGTGCCGTCGCAGCGTCGCCGCCTGACGCGGCGACGCCTCACGGCAGCATGAAACCCAAATCGCGCGCGCCAAAATTCGCGAGATTGGGAAAAATCGCATCCAGCGCGGCGTTGTCGGTGACGCCCATCCATTTGGACAAGGTCGCCGCGAGTTGATCCACCGCCGTGGTCGGGATGTACTGACCGCGCGAGAAGCTCCAGTCCTGATTCGTGTTGTCATCGGCATCGAGCACGAGCTGCGGATAGCGGCCGTAGATCTTGCCGCCATCGACCGCGCCACCCAACACCAGATGATTGCCACCCCAGGCATGGTCCGAGCCATTGCCATTGCCCGACAGCGTGCGACCGAAGTCGCTCATCGTGAACGTGGTCACTTCGTTCTGCGCGCCAATCTCGTTCAATGCCGACCAGAACGCGCCCAGCGCCTGATTGAGATCGGTCAGCAACGCGCCGTGTCCACTCGTGGCCACCGGCTGGCCATTCACGAACATGCCGTCGTGCAAGTCATAACCGCCGATGCGCACGTAGTAGATCTGCCGCTGCGCGCCCAGCGCGCCGCGACTGAGCTTGATCATGCGCGCGACCATCTTGAGCTGGTCGGACAAATTCGTGCTTGGAAACACAGTCGCGACTTGACCGCCACTGGATTCGAGTTGGGTATAGATCGCCTCGCCCACGCCCAGCGCGCGACGCATGATCGCGGCGTACTCGGTGGCGATGGGATTGCTCTGCGTGTCATCGAGCAGATCGTTGAGCAGCGCGCGCCGATCGGCCGGAAAATTGTTCTGATTACTGCCGGGAATGTACTGATTGAGCAGATCCACGCCCGAGGTCGACATCTGATACGGCGTGATCTGCTGACCGACCAGAAGTCGCGACGCGCCGGCCACCGAGATGCACGGCGACAAGCCATTGGGCAAGGCCGTGATGCCCGCCGCCACCGCCATGCGTCCGCCCCAACCATACTTCGCCAGCGGCGAAGCCACGTCGGTCAACCCCAACTGCCACAACAGATCTTGATCATTGTGCGAGAACAATTGCGCCGGTCGCGGCGCGCCGGCGTTGTACTGCGATTTGTTGATCGGCTGCACCAAGGGACCGACATTGGCGACGAAGGCCGCGCGGCCTTCGCCAAACAAGGTCTGCAAACCCTTGTGCGCCTGCGTGCCGCCATTGTTCGCCGTGAAATCCGTGCACGCCGGATGCAGGCCGTAAGCGATCGGTTGATTGCTCGGCGCGATCGGCAGCAGATCGGTGAACGCGTGCGCGAGGCCCGCCGTGTTAGCGCCGGAATACACGCCACCGCGCGCCGTGCGATAGGCATCGTAGCGACTGCCCACCGTGTCGGCATCGCGCGGCACCAACCAGTTGTAGGAATCGTTGGCGCCGGCGAGATACACGCACACCAGCGCGCGATAACTCCCCGCGCCTTTCGCGGCGAGGCCGCGCGCCAGACTCAGTTGCGGCAACAGGCTGCCCACCGTGCCGGCGGCGAAAGCGCCACACAAGCCGGTCAGAAAACGACGACGATCGAAACGCGTGTGCTGGGTCATGTCCGGTCTCCCTCAGCGCTGCACCGCGAACTCAGGCGAGATCGCGATCAAGTGAATCAAGTCCAATGCCTTGCGGCGCTTGTCGGTGGCGGCCATCGGTCCGTCGAGCAAGGCGACCAGCTTGGTCTTCATGCCCGGCGACATCGTGCCCGCCATCAAGCGCAGATCGAGCGCGTCGACCAAGGCCGCGTGCGCGCTCGGCAGCGCATCGATCACGGTCGCCGGCAGATACGCGCTGTTCGCGGGCACGGCGAAGCTGGTGGTGTTGGAACCCACGAAGGTGTAGCCCGCGCTGAAGTTCGACCACAGGCTGTCGGAAGTCGACACCACGCTCGACTCATTGGAGATCTGCAATTCCGGCGCGTACAGGCCCGCGTCCTGCAACGCGCCAGGCGGCTGATAGTCGGGCTCGTAGAAGTTGAACACCGAAGGCGCGCCCAGCGGCCGCTGCAGGAAAGGCGTTTCCGGTTCCGTCATGCCGGTGAGGCCCGACGACCCCGTCTGCGCGCCGAACGCCCGCCACACCGCGATCAAACGCAACATCGGCTCGCGCAACTTGCCGAAGCTCGGCGCCGGCGTGTCGCTCATCGCTTCGGGATCGAGCAGCACCGCGCGCACCACCGCGTCGAGATTGCCGCGTCGACTATGACCGTCATCGACGAAGACCTCGGCCACGCGCCGAATGTAAGGCGCGGAGGGATTGCTCGTGACCAGACGCTGGATCAGCTGGCGCGCGATGAAGGGCGCGACATTCGGATGATTGGCGAGCGCGTCGACCACGGTGTCGACTTGATCATCGCAATAGTCGATGCAAGCCTGACGATCGGCGGCGGGCGTGTTGGTGTAACACGCGACCGGACTCGGACCGATCTCGAGACCGTCGATGATGCGCTTGCGATCATACGGCGGCGCCAGGATTGAATAGTTGTCCTGCCCCGTGGCGCTGCGACCCGTATCGGCATACCGCGGATAGCACACCATCGGCCGATAAGCATCGGGATGGATCAAGGCCGAGACATTGTTGTTCGCCGCATAGCGCGGTGGATTTTGATTGAACAACACCGGCGCGAAATTGCAGGCCGTGCCCGTGCAACCGCAGTTGCGATTGAGCGTGATCGTGCCGATGGTCTCGGGCCCCGTGCAGCCAAACGACAAGCCCGTGAACACGCGCGCGGTGTTGGTGATCGTGTCCTGCGTGTAGGTCGGCACGGTGACGCCACCGACCAGGATCGGCGAGAAGTCCAGATCGCGCGCGATCAAGCCGATCGAGAACAGCTGCATGATCTCGCGCGCGTAGTTTTCGTCGGGCTGCAGCTGACTGGGCGTGAGCACATTGCCCACGTAAGTCCAGTCGGTCTTGCGATTGCGCAGATGACTCAGGTACACGCCCATGGCCGGGCTGCGCGTGACCTCGCCCAGCAAGGCGCGATAGTTGCCAAAGGCATTGCGCAGCAGAATGTCGTTGTACTCGGCCACGCCGATGGGATTGTCATCGAGCACCGTGGCGTCGCTGACCACCAGGATCTGCGACAGCGCGTAAGCGACTTTCTGGCGTAATTGATCGGGCGCGCTCAATTGCGTCTTGAACCAATTCTCCAGGCGAAATCGCCGATAGAACGGGCCATTGCGCGTATCGGTGAGCACGGCTTGCGCGATCGTGGCTTCGACCGGCGGACGTTGCAGCGTCGGCGCCGTGCTCATTTGTTGATCGAGCCAGGCGGTGTAACCCACCGCGCGCAGTTGCGCGATGTCGGCCAGGGTCGGGCCGAAGGTCGCGCGGGTAAGAAACCGCGCGGCCTGCGCGTCACTCGCGGGCAAGTCCACCGCGGATTCGAACCCCGCGCCCGCGCCACCAAATACCGTATCGCCGGATTGCGCCGCGGCCGCGCCGCACCACAAACCCAAGATCATTATCACCGCGCGCATAAAGCCTCCGTGCGTCGAACGACACGGCGGCCAACGGCTCAGGTCGACATCGGTTGACCCTCGCGCGCCGAGCACGGATGAACGGCGCCAAACGAGCGAACAGTGGAAGATGGTCAATGCGAGGCGCGCGAAGCTCGCGATCGCGTCAACGCCGCGCGCGCTCGTGCGTTAGCGCGCGGCCTTATTCGTCGATGACGGCGCTCGTATCGACATCATTGGGATCGAGCGCGAGACGCCCGGCCAGCAGCACCGCCTGCGTGCGATTGCTCGCGCCGAGCTTGCGCAGGATCGCGGTCATGTGCGCCTTGACCGTGGCCTCGGACACGCCCAGGTCATACGCGATCTGCTTGTTGAGCAAGCCGCGCGCGAGCATGCCCAGCACGCGGAACTGTTGCGGCGTGAGCGCGGCGACGCGTCGCGCCATGTCGGCCTCGTCGTGACTGAGCGGTTGCGCGCCATGCGTGCCAGCCGGCGCCCAGCGGCCACCGTCGAGCACGGTGCTCAACGCGGTGCCGATCGCGGCCACGTCGGACGACTTGGGCACGAAGCCGCTGGCGCCATGCGCGAGCGCGCGTTGAATCACCGCGGGCTCTTCGCGCGCCGAGACAATCATCACCGGCAAGGCCGGATGCGCGACGCGCACCTGCACCAGCGCGCTAAAGCCGTGCGCGCCGGGCATGTTGAGATCCATCAGCAGCAAGTCCGCGTCGGGATGCTGATCGACCGACTCGAGCATGGCGGCCACGGTATCGCTTTCGATGACGTGCGCCTCGGGCATGGCCCGCGTCACCGCGCCGCGCAGGGCTTCGCGGAATAACGGATGATCGTCGGCGATCAGGATGGTCGCCATGGTTTATTTGTTCATGCGCTCGTTCACCAGATTGCCGACCACGCCCGGATCGGCCAGGGTCGTGATGTCGCCCAGCTGATCGTGTTCGTTGGCGGCGATCTTGCGCAGGATGCGGCGCATGATCTTGCCCGAGCGCGTCTTCGGCAGACCCGGCGCCCACTGGATCAGATCGGGCGAGGCGATCGGTCCGATTTCCTTGCGCACGTGCTGCACCAATTCCTTGCGCAAGGCTTCCGTGGCTTCGATGCCGACTTTGAGCGTGACATAGGCATAGATGCCCTGCCCCTTCACATCGTGCGGATAGCCCACGACCGCGGCTTCCGCCACGGCCGGGTGCGCGACCAGCGCGGACTCGACCTCGGCCGTGCCCATGCGATGACCGGCGACATTGATCACGTCATCGACGCGACCGGTGATCCAGTAATACCCGTCGGCATCGCGCCGCGCGCCATCGCCGGTGAAATACGTGCCGCGAAACGTGCGGAAATACGTGTCGGCGAAGCGCTTGTGATCGCCATACACCGTGCGCATCTGCCCCGGCCAGGAATCGAGCAGGACCAGATTGCCCTCGGTCGCGCCTTCGAGAATCTTGCCGTCGTTATCGACGATGGCCGGACGCACGCCGAAGAACGGCAAGGTCGCCGAGCCCGGCTTCTGCGGCACGGCCGCCGGCAAGGGCGCGATGAGCGTCGCGCCCGTTTCGGTCTGCCACCACGTATCCACGATCGGGCAACGACCGTCGCCGACCACGCGGTGATACCACTCCCAGGCCTCGGGATTGATCGGCTCGCCGACCGTGCCGAGCAAGCGAATCGATTGCCGCGAGCATTGCTTCACCGGTGCCTCGCCATCGCGCATCAGCGCGCGGATCGCGGTGGGCGCGGTGTAGAACAAGGTCACCTTGTGCTTGTCGCACACTTGCCAGAAGCGGCTGACATTGGGGAAGTTCGGCACGCCCTCGAACATCACCGAGGTCGCGCCATTGCATAGCGGGCCATACACGACATAGGTGTGACCGGTGACCCAGCCGACGTCGGCCGTGCACCAATAGATGTCATCGTCGCGCAGATCGAACACTTGCTCGTGCGTGTACGAGGCATAGACCAAGTAGCCGCCGGTCGTGTGCAGCACGCCCTTGGGCTTGCCGGTGGAGCCGGAGGTGTAGAGGATGAACAGCGGATCTTCCGCGTCGCAGGCCTCGGGCTCGCAGTGCGCGGGTTGGTTCGCCACCAGGTCGTGATACCAGCGATCGCGCGACTCGTTCCACGCCACCGGCGCGCCCGTGCGACGCACCACGATCACGCGCTCGATCGTGCGCGCGTCGGGCTTGGCCAGGGCTTCGTCGGCATTGGCCTTGAGCGGCACGGGCTTGCCGCCGCGCAGACCTTCGTCGGCCGTGATCAACAAGGTGCTGCCGCAGTCACCAATGCGACCGGCCAGCGAATCGGGCGAGAAACCACCGAACACCACCGAATGCACCGCGCCGATGCGCGCGCAGGCGAGCATGGCCACGGCGGCCTCGGGAATCATCGGCAGATAAATGGTCACGCGGTCGCCGCGCTTGACGCCTTCGGCGCGCAACGCATTGGCGAAGCGACACACGCGCGCGTGCAAGTCGCGATACGTCAGATGCACCGCGGCTTCGGCCGGATTGTCCGGTTCCCAGATGATCGCGGTCTTGTCGCCGCGATCGCGCAGATGGCGATCGAGGCAATTGGCGCTGACGTTGAGCTTGCCGTCGTAGTACCAGCGCACGTGCAGATTGTCGGCGTCGAACGAGGTGTCCTTGACCTTGGTGAATGGCCGGATCCAGTCGACGCGCTGACCGATTCGCGCCCAAAAGGTCTCGGGGTCGCGCACCGATTCGGCGTACAACCGGTCGTAGTCGGCGCGCGAGGTGCGCGCGCGCGCGATGAAGGCGGCGTCAGCCGCGTAGATCTTCCCGCTCATGTCCTTCCTCCCGATTGCGCGTGGCGACGGTCATGGCCTGATTGTCCCGCCGGACGACGCTCGGGCACCAATCAGACTTTGGTCGCAGACGCATGCTCGCGGTCATCGCCCGCGAGACGGGTCCAGGATACGCCGGATGCGGCGGCGCGGCATGCGCGCGCGGACCACGAAATGACCAAACGCGCGACGGCCGTCCGAAGGCGGCCGTCGTCGTCGATCAGAACTTCGACAAACTCAACGCAGCCAGTGATCGAGCCGCGCGTGATAGGCCTTGAGCAGCGAAGCATCGCGCGCCTTCGCGATCATGCGATCGTAATCGCCCACGAGCTCGCGCAGTTCGGCCACGTTCGAGCAACGCTCGAGCTTGAGCGTGAACAGAAACGCGCGTAGCCCCAAGGCCTCGACCACGGTCTCGTTCATGAATCGCTGCGCATGGATGAACCGTTGCGCGGCATCGGACAAGGTCGACGCCGGTGTCGCCGCCGCGTTCGCCGCGGGTTTGTTTGGCGCGTGCCCCCCGTCGGCGCCATTGGCCGCGAGCAGGCCTTGCGCTTCCAAGGTGCCCAGCAAGCCCACGACATCACCCAGCGACGTGAAGCTTTCCCGCAATTCGCCGACCGTGGCATGGCCGTCGATGGCGATCAGCAATACGCGCGCCATCGGTGGCAACTTGAGCTGGCGCGCCTGCATTTCCCGCCGGCCCGCGTCCGTCTTTACCGGAACCGTTGTGTTGGTGAACATTAGCGCCCCCTTGTAGTAGCCGATGCGCGAAGTAAGTCGGTCTTACCAGTCATCGTCGGCTTTACTGATCATCCGGGTCGCGCGCGCGAATTCAAGATGACGATCTTTGAATGTTTATGACTTGACGTCACGGATCGCGCATCGCCGCTCGCATATCGCACGACCGTATCGATTGCCAGTTCCGTGCCAGCGCGCGACGACGGATTTCCGTTCTCGGCGTCACGGGTCCTTGGCCATCATCCGAACGAGCGCACCGCCGATTCGCGCGCCTGGCGATGCCTTCAAGGCGCGCGCGGCGGTAATCGTTTTCTGCTGCGCCCGCACACGTCGATGCGCCGCCGCGCGCGACGACGCCACGCATCACGCGTGCCGCGCGCCTTCGACCAAAGGCGAATGGTTGGTGTCCGATGCCGCGCGCAGCATCCGGGGCGACGTACGAACGGTGGCGTCGCCGTGCCTGCGCGGTGGTCTTGGGGCCCGCGCGCGCCGTCGTCCTGGTCGCACTTCCACAATCCAATCCTGTTGGGGGAGAAGCACATGGTGGAGAAGCAGCAAGTCCTGCGTGTCACGCGACTGGTCGCGGCGATTGCCCTGGCTCTGGGCACGGCCGCGCCGGCCTTCGCGCAAACCGATCGCGAGGCGCAACTCGAAGCCCGCGTCGCCGAGCTCGAACGCCTGGTCAAGACCTTGGTCGAACAACAACAAGCCAAGCCCGCGGCGGCGCCCGCCGCGCCGGTCGCGGCGGCGGCGGCACCGGGCGCGGCGCCCGCGCCCTTGCCGATACAAACCACGACCATCACGCCCGGCGCGGTCGCCGGCACCAAGTTCTCCTTCGGTGGCTTCGCGCGCACCGACATGATGTTCACCGCCACGGGCGATGGCGAAATCGCCGACGGCAGCGCCGGTCGCGATCTCTATCTGCCCGGCGGCATTCCGGTCGGCGGTCTCGACGAGAGCACCGACTACGACGCGCACGTGAAGTTCTCGCGCCTGTGGTTCGGCATCGACAATGTCAGCGACGCCGGCGACAAGGTCACCGCGCGCGTCGAGCTGGACTTGTTCGGTGGCGCGCTCGGTAACGAAGTCGCGACCAACACCTATGGCGTGACCCTGCGTCATGCCTATGTCGGCTGGAACGAATGGCTGGTCGGTCAGACCTGGTCGAACTTCATGGATACGCTCGCCCTGCCCGAGGCCGTGGACTTCATCGGCCCGACCGAAGGCACGGTCTTCGTGCGTCAGCCGCAGGTGCGCTACACGCGCGGCAACTGGTCGTTCTCGTTGGAAAACCCCGAGACCACGCTCACGCCCTTCCACGGCGGCACGCGCATCAGCAGCGACGACAACTCCCTGCCCGATCTCACCGCGCGCTATCTGTACAAGGCCGCGTGGGGTCATCTGACCGGCGCGGCGATGCTGCGTCAATTGCGGCACGAGACCACGGGCGCGGGCGCCATCGACGATTCCTCGGCGGCGGCGGCGTTCTCGTTCTCGGGCAAGTATCTGCTCACGCCCAATGACGATCTGCGCTTCGCGGTCAATGCCGGCAAGGGTCTGGGTCGCTACACGGGCCTGGGCGTGGCGGCCGACGCGGAAATCGACGGCAATGGCGATATCGAAGGCGTCAGCGGCGTCACCGGTTACTTCGCGTATCACCACGCCTTCAGTCCGAAGTTGCGCGGCAATGCCTACTTCTCGACCGCCAACTTCGACAACGACACCGATCTGTCGGGCACGGCGGTGACCGAGAGCGTGCGTTCCTACGCGGTGAATCTGATCTATTCGCCCCTGCCCAAGCTCGACGTGGGCGCGGAATTCCGCGTCGCTCGACGCGAGCTCGAAAGCGGTGCCGACGGCGATCTTCGCCGCCTGCATTTCCTCGTGCGCTACTCGTTCTGACCGGAGACCGGACCCATGGCCACCGCCACAACTCAGACCACGGGCATCGATGCCGCGCATCGACGCGTGATCTTTGCTTCCTCGCTCGGCACCGTTTTCGAGTGGTACGACTTTTATCTGTACGGATCGCTCGCGGCGATCATTTCCAAGCAGTTCTTCGCCGGCGTCAACGAAACGACGGGTTTCATCTTCGCCCTGCTCGCCTTCGCCGCCGGCTTCGCCGTGCGTCCCTTCGGTGCCTTGTTGTTCGGTCGCTTCGGTGATCTGGTCGGGCGCAAGTACACCTTCCTGGTCACGATCGTGATCATGGGCATCAGTACCTTCCTGGTCGGTGTCCTGCCCACCTACGCCACGATCGGCGTGGCCGCGCCGATCATCCTGATCGTCTTGCGGCTATTGCAGGGTCTGGCGCTGGGCGGCGAGTACGGTGGCGCGGCGACCTATGTCGCCGAGCACGCGCCCAATGGTCGACGCGGTTTGTACACGAGCTGGATTCAGACCACGGCCACGCTGGGTCTGTTCCTGTCGCTGGCGGTGATCCTGACGTGCCGCCTCACGCTTAAGGAAGATTTCGATACGTGGGGCTGGCGCATTCCGTTCCTGGTGTCGGCGGTGCTGTTGATCATCTCGGTCTACATCCGCCTGCAATTGGCCGAGTCGCCGGTGTTCCAGGAGATGAAAGCCGAGGGCGCGCACTCCAAGGCACCGTTGACCGAATCCTTCGGCCAATGGAGCAACCTCAAGATCGTGCTGCTGGCCCTGTTCGGCGCCACGGCGGGTCAGGCGGTGGTGTGGTACTGCGGACAGTTCTATGCCTTGTTCTTCCTGACCCAGATGCTCAAGGTCGATGGCACCACGGCGAATCTGCTCGTGGCCGGCGCGCTGGCCTTGGGCACGCCGTTCTTCATCGTGTTCGGCGCGCTGTCCGATCGCATCGGTCGCAAGCCGATCATCATGGCCGGTTGCTTGATCGCGGCGATCACGTACTTCCCCGTGTTCCGCGCGATCGAACACTACGCCAACCCCGCGATCGAGGAAGCCACCAAGAGCAGCCCGGTCACGGTCGTGGCCGATCCCAATGCCTGCAGCTTCCAGTTCGATCCGATCGGCAAGGCCAAGTTCACCAGCAGCTGCGACATCGCCAAGAGCGCCCTGGCCAAGGCCGGCGTGCCGTACAAGAATGAAAAGGCGGCGCCCGGCGCGGTGGCGGTGGTGCGCATCGGTTCGCAGGAGATCAGTTCGTTCGAAGGCGCGGGCCTGGAAGGCGCGACATTCAAGGCCAACAGTGATGCCTTCGCCAAGCAGATCGCCGATGGCGCGAAGGCGGCGGGCTATCCGACCGCGGCCGATCCCGCGCGAATCAACAAGCCAATGGTGTTGTTGCTGCTGACCTTGCTGGTGATCTACGTGACCATGGTCTACGGACCGATCGCGGCCTTGCTGGTGGAGCTGTTCCCGACGCGGATCCGCTACACCTCGATGTCGCTGCCCTATCACATCGGCAATGGCTGGTTCGGTGGCTTCCTGCCGACGATCAGCTTCGCCTTGGTGGCGGCGAGCGGCGATATCTACTATGGCCTGTGGTATCCGATCGGCATCGCGACGATGACCCTGATCGTGGGCAGCTTGTTCCTGCGCGAGACCAAGGATCGCGATTTGCGAGCGTGATCGAAGTCGCTTGAGGTGAGGGTCGGGGGCGCTTCGGCGCCCCCTTCCTTTTGTGTCATTGCAGTCGCTATCGCGCTCACGACGATTCGCCACTGCTCAGCCACGCTGACACGGCCAGCGGGGCTGAGACGATTTGCTCAGTAGTGCTGTGACCGGCGCGGGCCTACGCGGTTTGTCATTGTCGACTGGCACTTCCCCACAGCCATGCTGACGCGGGCTTGCCGAGCGCCGATGCCATGATCCCGCTCACTCCACTCAGGGACGGGAAGCCTCATGCGAATCCGTGCGGTCGTGATGGTGATGAGTCTTGTCGCGCTCGGCGGTTGCGCGAGTTCGGTGACGGTCAAGCAATCGACGCAATTGGCCGACGCGGGCATCGCCTACGGCCAGGCCGCGCAGGATGTGCTGACGCTCGCGCGCGATCGCTACATCGATTGGGAGAGCAACAGCCTGATCGAGGAAGTGCGCGATCGACCGGCTTGCACGGCCCAGGAAGTCGCCGGCGAGCAAACGCCCTCGACCGATTGCGCGGCGCTGATCGAGGACTTCACGCAGCAGACCGACAACGACAAGAAACTAGTCGAGCAGTACGCCGGCCTGATCGATCACGCCGATGCGCTGGGCCGCTACTTTCAAGCCTTGAAGACCCTGGCGACTTACGACGCCGCCAGCGGCGCCGAAAGCGCGGCCGATCGCTTGATCGATCGCATCAATGGTCTTAGCGACAAACTGGAAGGCAAGGCCGCCATCACCGCCGCGCAGAAAGACGCCTGGGGCAAGCTCGCGGGCTTGGTGGGCAATGCCATCAAGGCCGAACGCTTGCGCGCGCGACTGCGCGCCGACGCCGCGCCGATCGGCCGCGCCATCGACGTGCAGGACGGCGTGCTCGCGTCCAATGCCGCCGTGCTCGAAGGCATGGACGCGGCCGCGCGCGAGGAAGCCTTTCTCGAAAACGTGCGCAAGCCCTACCTGACCAACAGCATCGGCAGCGCCAGCGCGTGGCGTCAGGCGCGCTATGCCGCGCTGTTTCCCGGCCCGGAGATCACGCAACTGCAGGCGCTGCGTTCGGCCAGCGAATCCTTGCGCGATGTCTGGCGCGACATTCTCAGCGGCACCGGCAGCGTCGAATCGGCCGCCGCGGTCTTCGACGACATCGCGCGCGCGCTGAAGGTGATCGACCAAGTACGCCGCGCCCAAGACACGCGACCGGAGCACTGAGCCATGGATAACTTCGCGACCACGATCGGACATCTGATGCTGGCCCACGCGCGCGTGAAGGGCCTCGATCGCAATGCCTTGAGCGATAAGCGCAAGGCCGAACGCGCGCAACGCATGGCCGAACTTCGCCGCGCCGTCAATCAACTGATGCTGATTCAATTCAGCGAACTCAATGCCGCGGCCAAAGCCAATGCCGAAGAACTCGAGGCCGGCACGCTCGCCATGGCCGAGGCGGTCGAAAAGGCCAAGACCGCGATCGCGGTGCTCGATGCCGTGGGCTCGGCGCTGGGCGCGATCACGCAGTTGGTGGGCTTGATTCGCGCGTAGCCCTCGCTGGTCTCTCGTCGATGCGTCACGCGATGCGCTTCGGTGGCATCGCGTCGCGCGCATTGGCGTGCAAATTCCCCGCCTCTTCGTCCGCTTCGACAGCGACACATCGCGACTGAGCGCGACCTGAAAATTTCATCGCATTTCCTCAGCGCTGCTGCTGCGCGCGCGTTGTCATGTCGCGCATTCACTCGCCATCGCGCGTCACCGCAGTCTCGCTGAGTCGTCGCGGCCAGCCACGCTGAGGATGACAGCGCGCCTGCGCATCGCGTGGGCAAGTCGTTGCGTGCAATCGGATATGCGCGCGTGATCGCGATCGCGATGACGATCGAGCGCGCGCGCACCGCGATTTCTACGAGGTAGGCACGCCGCGCGCGATGTGTATAGTCGATTCGGGGCTGGGAAAGCCCCGAATCCGCAGTACTTCTCAAACAGGAGGTTCACATGAGTGCCGCTACTGTTCTGAGCTTCAATCTCGACAAGTCGAAACTGCAGTCGGCCGCCGCCGCGCTGAAGAACGAGCCCAGCGTGATTGGCGCCCTCGAGGCCGACCCGAAGGCCTTCCTCGCGCGTTTCGGCGTGGGCATCGATGACGCCACGGCCGCCGCGATCAAGGGCCGTCTGTCGGGCAAGCAACAGGCCAAGCCCGCCTCGGTCGTTCACATCGATATCTGATCGTGGTCACCCCGGCGGTTCCGGGGCGTGCGGGAGGCGCGCGAGATGAGCCAAGGGATCGATCAGCTCGACCAGAATGCCATGCCGGGGCATGCGATCGCACCACGCAGCCTGGTGCTCAACCTGACCCTGCAGTGCCCGCTGAAATGCGGGCACTGCTGTTACAGCGCCGACATGGGCATGCAGGATTGCATCGGTCTCGATGAAGCCCTGCGCGCCATCGATCAGGCCGCGACGCTCGACACGCTGCGCCAAGTGCAATTCGTCGGCGGCGATCCGTTCCTCAAGACCGAGCTCATGCGCGATTGCCTGGCGCACGCGCGCAAGCTGGGCTTGAGCGGCAGCGCCACCACCAGCGCCTATTGGGCGCGCACCTCGGCGCGCGCGCTGACCGTGCTCGAACCGCTGGCGCGGGCGGGCTTGAACGAGATCGTGATCAGCTATGACGACGCGCACGCCGAGTTCGTGCCCGTGCGCAATGTCGTCAACGCCGTCAATGCCGCGCGGGCATTGGGGCTGCGGCTCTATGTCGCGGTCACGCTCGATGCCAATGCGCGCATCGACGCGCGCTATCTGCGCGAGCTGCTGAACATTCCCGAACATCATCCGCGCGAGACCGTCTACGAAGTGGTGGTCAACGACACCGGCCGCGCCACCGCCGAGCACCGCGAAACCCGCAAGCACGATCCGCGCGTGCATCGCGGCGCGTGTCAGTCCGTACTGCAGAACGTGCAAGTGACGCATGACGCTCGCGTGCTGCCGTGTTGCGGCGTGCTGCCGCATCTGGACAGCATGGTCATCGGCGAATTGCGCGAGGGCGATCGCGTCGACAAAGCCCTGAGCGAAGCCTATGACGATTTGCTCTGGGCCTGGATCGCGCTCGAAGGACCGGTGCAGATCCTCGTCGAGACCACGCGCGACGCGCCCGATGCCTTCGTGGCCGAAGACTTCGACGGCATCTGCGCCGCTTGCGAGCGTTTGTTCAGCTCGCCGGATCTGCTGCGTCGCGCGCGCATCGCGCTGGAGGACAAGCGCGCCGCGCTCACGGCGCACGTCGCCGTGCTGCAAGCCGTGGGACTGTGGCGCGCGCCAGCGCTCGAATCGCCGTCGCCGTCGCCGCGTCGCCTGCCGATCACGGTCGTGCCCTGATATGCGCCCCGCGATTGCGCTCTGCGTGGCGCCGGTCCTGTCGGTCTTGCGACCGGCGCTGGGCGTGAGTTTGCTGCAAGCCTCGCTGGCCGATCAGCCGGTCGATGCGCGCGTGCATTACCTCAATCTCGACTACGCGAACGAGATCGGTCTCGATCTCAACGAGTGGCTGGCCGAAGACGTGCCGACGCATCTGCTCGTCGGCGATTGGCTGTTCGCGCCGCTCGTGGCATCGCCCGATGAACTGGCGGCGCGATGGCATGACGCGGAACTGCGCCGCGTCGCGGGCGAAACGCGCTATCGCGAGCTGGGCCGCCTGCGTCAGCGCAGCGCGGCCTTCGTCGAGCACGCGGCCGAGCGCGTCTTGATCGATTCGCCGCGCATCGTGGGTTTTTCCACGGTATTCCAGCAAACCGGCGCCTCGCTTGCGATCGCCCGCGCGATCAAGCGTCGCGCGCCGACGACGCAGATCTGTTTCGGCGGCGCCAACTGTCACGGTCCCATGGGCAAGACCTTGCTCGAATGCTTCCCGCAGATCGACACGGTGTTCACCGGTTATGCCGACACCACGTTCGCCCACTACGTCGCCGATACGATCGCGCTGCGCGACGCGCCGTTGGCCGAGGTCATCCATCGACATGACCTGGAACGCGACGCGCCGATGCCGCCCGCCCGTCCGGTGTTGATGGACGCCCTGACGATCCCACGCTACGACGACTACTTCGCGCAGTTGAAGACCACGCACTTCGCGCGACAAATCGCGCCGGCGCTGCCGTTCGAATCCACGCGCGGCTGCTGGTGGGGCCAGAAGCATCACTGCACCTTCTGCGGCCTCAATGCCGACAGCATGACCTTCAACGCCAAGTCGGGACCACGCGTGCTCGACGAGTTGCGCGTGCTCGCCGAACGTCACGGCATCACGCGCTTTTGCGCCGCCGACAACATCATGGCGCTCGACCACATCGACAGCGTGTTCTCGCCCCTGGCGCGCGCGGCCGGCGATTGGCGCTTCTTCTACGAGATCAAGGCCAATCTCTCCGAAGCGCGCCTGCGCGCCCTGGCGCTCGGCGGCGTGACCTGGGTGCAACCGGGCATCGAGAGCCTGGACGACGCCGTGCTCAAGATCATGCGCAAGGGCGTCACGGCGCTGGCCAACATTCGCTTGCTGCGCAATCTCGTCGAGTTCGGCGTCGGCACCGTATGGAACATTCTCTACGGCTTTCCCGGCGAGCCGGCGGAAGCTTATGCGCGCATGGCCGAGATCGCGCCGTGGCTGGAGCATCTGTGGCCGCCGACCAGTTGCTCGCGCATCCGCATCGATCGCTTCAGTCCCAACTTCGAGCAGGCCGAGGCCATGGGCTTCGCGCATGTGCGGCCGGCGCGCTCGTACGCCGCGCTGTATGGCCAGAACGCGGCGCGCACGCGCGACCTCGCCTACTTCTTCGAAGGCCGACCGACTCAGGGCGACGACTTCAGCTACGCCCAGGCCCTGCGCGATGCCGTCAGCGCCTGGCGCGCCGCATGGTACGAAACCGATCGCCCGCCACAATTGCAGCTCGAACGCCTCGGCACCATTGGCCTGGTCACCGACACGCGCCGCTGCGCCACGCAATCGGTGCTGCTGCTCGACGAACCCTCGCTGGCCTTGCTCGATGCCTTTCGCGAGCCGAGCCCCGTCGCCTCGACCTTGCGCGCGATCGAGGAACGTTTCCCCGGCCACGACGCGGCCGGTGCCTTGATCTTGCTCAGCAGCGCGCGCCTCGTGCTGGTGCAAGGCCACTCGGCGCTGGCGCTCACCGTCGAGGCGCGCGGCCAATTGGTCGATGACGCGGCGCGCGCGGACTTTCCCTGGGGCCATCGCGTGAGCCGCGATGCCGATCACGATCGCGCCGGCACCGATGGAGGTGGCGCATGAGCGTGGAGCTGCGTCCGCTGGGCGATCGCTGCAATATTCAGTGCCGCTATTGCTATCAGGAGGGCGCGCGCGCGGCCGCGCCCAATCACGTGCCCTACTCGCTCGAGCGCATGATCGAAGCGCTCGACGCCCTGGGCGATCCCTTCGTGGTCTTCGGCGGCGAAGCCATGCTGGTACGCGATCGCGATCTGGAAACGCTGTTCGCGCACGGCCTGGCGCGCCATGGCGTCAACGCCCTGCAAACCAATGGCACGCTGATCGAAGCGCATCACATCGAGATGTTCCGTCGCTATCGCGTGCGCGTGGGCATTTCGCTCGACGGGCCGGGCGCGCTCAACGACGCGCGCTGGGCGGGATCGATGGGCCGCACGCGTCGCGCGACGGCGCGCGCGGAAGCCGCGATCGAGCGCTTGTGTCGCGAGGGTCTCGAACCCAGCGTCATCGTGACGCTGCATCGGGGCAATACCGCGGGCGAGCGGCTCGAGGTGTTGGCCGGTTGGCTCGCGCATCTCGATCGTCTGGGCGTGCGGCGGATTCGTCTGCATCTGCTCGAGGTCGATGCGCACAATGACTCGCGCGGTCTGCGGTTGAGCGATGCCGAGAATCTTCGCGTGCTGCGCCGATTGCGAGCCCTGGAGCCTACGTTCCAGCACGCGCGCTTCGATCTCTTCGCGGAAATGCGCGACATGCTGCTCGGCCGCGACGAAACCAGTTCCTGCGTCTGGCAAGCCTGCGATGCCTATGCCACGCGCGGCGTGCGCGGGGTCGAAGGCCAGGGTCAGCGCAGCAATTGCGGTCGCACGCACAAGGACGCGATCACCTACCTCGCCGCCGACACGCGCGGCTACGAACGTCAACTTTCGCTGCACCAGACGTCGCACTCCGAAGGCGGTTGCGCGGGCTGTCGTTTCTTCCTGATGTGCAAGGGCAACTGTCCTGGCACCGCGCTCGATGGTGATTGGCGCTTGCGCAGCGAACATTGCGTGACATGGTTCGGATTGTTCGAGGACATCGAGCGTGAACTGCTCGCGCACGACGAGTTGCCGCTGTCGTGCTCACCCGAGCGTCCAGCGATCGAGCGTGCATTGCTCGATCTGTGGCGTTCCGGCGCGGACGCGAGTCTCGCCTCGCTGCTCGCGCGCGCGGAGGTTCACGCATGAGTATCCGCCTGTTGCGCCTGCCGCTGCCGGTGCGCGATGACTTACCCGCGCTCGACGCCGCGTTGCCGCGACTCGCCTGGCGCTCGCGCGAAGCGCGCGCGACTTGGGCCGCGCGCTGCGAGGATCTGCGCGATGCGCTTTTCGAACTGGAGTTGCAGGAACTGGCGAGGGGCGATTCGTTGCGACTGAGCGCGGTCGAGTGCTCGGCGCTCAAGGTCCCGCTGCTCGCGCAACGCCTAGCCCCGCACCAAATCATCGCCTTGCCGATTGGCGCGGTCGCGCTCGAAGACGCGGGCGATGCCGAGCAAGCCGTGCGCTTTCGCTTCGCCTTGGTCACCGAGGCGCACTTCGATGCCGCCATCGACGCGCTCGCCAACCCCGATCCGCGCGCCGCGTTGCGGATGGCGAGCTATCCCGAGTGCTGCATCGAGGCCTTGCTCTTCGCCCTGCGCGCGGGCGAGCGCACCACGCTGACGTCCTGGGCGAAACGGCTGTCGCGCCTTTCGCCCGTCGAAGCACGCGCCTTGCCCTGGCAAACCAATGCGATGCTTCGCGATCTTGGCTTGAGTGCCAGCCCGGTCCGCGCGTGCTCGCCCGACTGCGAAGCCGCGCAACATGAAGCCCGCGCGCGCTTGCTCGCCGCATCGCCAGACTTGAGCAAGCGCCTCGCGCCCTTGCGCGATTTGCTCGATGCGGGCATGGGCTACGATCAACGCGTCGGCATCGCCGAGGTGCGCACGTCCTCATTGCGCTTCGTGCTTCGCGTCGATCCCTCGATCGAGGGCCTTCGCGCCCGCTGGCGACCGACCGAGCGCGTGGTGGTGACGCTGCCGCAGACCACCACGACCATGACCCCCGTGAGCGCGAGCGCGACGAGTGTCGCAGATGAGGAGCCGCTCGACATCGATCACCCGACAGCACGCGCGCACGGTTTCGCCGACGCGCACGCTTGGCGATCGCGTCTGGCCTGCGTCGCCTGGGAACAATCGCGCACCTTCCGCGCCGGCGGTCGCGTGCTCGATCTGCGCGCGCACGACGGCTATCTGCTGCAACTCGCGCAGTACGAGACCACGCGCCTGGAAGTCTTCGGCATCGACGCCGATGAGGATCAAATCACGCGCGCGCGACAGCGATTGCCGGAACGCGCCCACGCCTTGGTCGTGGCGCAACCCGCGCCGGACTTGCCCGCGCGCCTGGGCCTGGATCAGGCGCGCTTCGACATCGGTCTACTGCGCCCCGAAGACTTGTTGATGCTTGAGGAACCCGCGCGCGCTGAACGACTCGCGAGTGTGTTCGCGATGTGCGAGCGCGTGATCGCGTACGTCAGCGACGAAGGCCTTCGCTCGCACGGCGGCTTGGATGCCGTGATCGTGCGCGCTGGCTTGCGCGCGCGCGAGCAACCTCGCGCGGCGGACATCTCGACGGAAGTCGTGCTGGCATGATCATCGTCGCCGCGCTTCAGTGCGGGCGATCGCCATCTGTCGTGGCGTTGTCGTTCACGCGCTCCAGGCGCAAGCGATACGGCAGGAGATAGCGCAGCCCTTCCGCGCCTTCGTACGCCACCACGCCACCGGCGAGTCGATTCCCCGTGCGCACCAGCTTGAGCAGGAGAATCGCGGTCGGCGTGGCCGTGACATCGCGCGAAGCGAAGGGACTCTGGATCGCGCCGATCAGGGAATCGCCATTGGTCATGCCACGCGCCTGGCCTTCGACCGAAGGTTTCGCCGCGTCGCCACACCGCAGGTGCAAGCCGCCGTCATCGGCGACGGTGAACTCGCACGGCCAACTCGCGTCATCGATCAGCAACTCGCCACGCCACGTGCCACTGAACCCCGCTTTCGCGTCGAGCGCGCGATAACCCGCGACCGGATCGAAGCCATTGGGCTTGGCCTTGGGCAGCTGCGTGCGCAGCAAGGCATCACCGAAGCGCTGCATGATGGGATTGACGTCGGTCTGATTGCCGAGCACGGCGATCGACAATTGCGAATCGGGCACGAGCAGCAGCAAGGTACTGGCGCCGGGCATGCCGCCTTCGTGCCACACGTAGCGCGGTGCATCGCCTTGGGCTTCGCGCACATACCAGCCCAGGCCGTAAAACGCATCGCCGTAGTAATGCTGGAACGCGTCGTTCACGCGTCGCTGCATGCGTTCGCGCGAGTTGTCGTCCAGGAATTTCGTATTGCGCAGACCGCCCGCATGCCACGCGCCAAAGCGCGCGAGATCGCGCGCGGTCGACCAGGCATTGCCCGCCGCGGGTGTGTTGTTGCGCAGAACAGGCACGACTTTGCCTTGCTGGTCGTAGCGCGCGACGAGTCGATCGCGACGCGGCCAGTCGGGTTCGACGAAAGTTTCTTTCAAGCCCAGCGGATCGAGCACTTGTCGACGCACGACGCGATCGAAGCCTTGCCCCGAGACTTGCGCCAGCACTTCGCCGAGCGCGCCGTAGCCGAGATTCGAGTATTCCGCGATACGCCCCGGCGCATTCACCGGTTGACCGAAGCGACGCAGCTCATCGATCAAGGGTCGCGAAGGCGTGTCATCGCCATAGTCGATGCGCGCGTAAGTCCCCAGTCCACCCGTGTGACTGAGCAATTGCGCGATCGTCACGGCACCGAGCGGATGTTCGGCATCGTTGCCGACGTCGAGATAGCGCGACAGCGGCGCCTCGAGCGCGAGCTTGTCCTGCGCGACCAGTCGCATCACCGCGGTCGCGGCGATGGGCTTGGTAACCGACGCCAGGGGATAGCGCGTATCGACGCGCGCGGGCCGCTTCGCCTCGCGATCGGCCCAACCAAATGCGGCGACGTGCAGCAGTTGATCGCCGCGCATCACCGCATAGGACACCGACACGAGTTCACCGGACTCCACCGCCTTGCGCGCTTGCGCGTCGACACTGGCGAAGTCCTCTTCCGCCGCGCACGGCGCAATCGACAACAGCAGCGCCGCGATGGCGCCTAACGACGTTCGAATCCCCAGCATCATGCCGCCCCCCGATCAGTCGTGAGGTCAGCCTAAATCGCGCGATGCAAGCACACAGGTGCCGGAAGCCACGGACTCGGTCGAGTCCGTGCGTTGTCGCAAGACAAGGATCAACCGGTCATGCGATCCCAGAACTGCTTCACGCCATCGAGCCACGAGGTCTGTCGCGGCGTGTGTTCCTTGCCGTCCTCGAAGGAGTTCTCGAATTCCTCGAGCAACTCGCGCTGACGCTTGTTGAGCTTGACCGGCGTTTCCACCACCACGCGACACATCAGATCGCCGGGACCACCGCCACGCACCGAGCGCACGCCTTTGCCGCGCAGACGAAACACCTTGCCGGTCTGCGTTTCCGACGGCACCTTGATGATGGCCTCGCCTTGCAGCGTCGGCACCACGATCTCGGCGCCCAGCGCGGCCTGGCTGAAGCGGATCGGCACTTCGCAAAACAGATCATTGCCGTCGCGCTGGAAGATTTTGTGCTCGCGCACCGCGACTTCGATGTACAGATCGCCCGCGGGCGAACCTTGCGGGCCGGCCTCGCCTTCGCCGCTCAGACGCACGCGATCGCCGTTGTCGACGCCAGCGGGAATCTTGACCGACAAGGTCTTCTCGTCTTCGATACGACCCGCGCCGCGGCACTCGCGACACGGATTGGTGATCTTCTGACCCGAGCCGCCGCAATGCGGGCAAGTCTGTTGAATCGAGAAGATGCCGTTTTGCATGCGCACGCGGCCATGACCGCGGCAGGTATCGCAGGTCGCGCGCTTGCCATCGGCCGAGCCGGAGCCCGAGCAGGTCTTGCATTCGATCTGAGTGGGAATCTCGATCTGCTTCTCGACGCCGAACACGGCTTCTTCGAGATCGAGCTCGAGCACATAGCGCAGATCGGAGCCGCGACGCTGACGCGCGCGTCCGCCGCCACCGCCGAAGATGTCGCCAAAGATATCGCCAAAGATATCGCCCACATCCCCGCCGAAGCCGGGGCCACCACCACCGCGACCCATGCCGGCCTCGAAGGCCGCGTGACCGTGCTGGTCATACAGGCGTCGCTTGCCCGAGTCGCAAAGAACCTCGTAGGCCTCTTTCGCTTCCTTGAATTTTTCTTCCGCGGACTTGTCGTCGGGATTGCGATCGGGGTGGTACTTCATCGCCAGGCGGCGATAAGCCTTCTTCAGCTCATCCTCGTTCGCCGTTTTTTCCACGCCGAGGACTTCGTAATAGTCGCGCTTGCTCATGTGTGGTGCCGCCTTCCCCGACGCGCAAAAAACAAGCCCCGCCTCCTCGTCTCAGAGGAAGCGGGGCCGTCGATCGATTTACTTCTTGTCCTTGACCTCGGTGAACTCGGCGTCGACCACGTCGTCGGCCGCGCCACCCGGCGTCGGGCCCGGGCCCGCGCCGCCCGGCGCGTGACCGGCTTGCGCCGCGGCCGCCAACGATTGCGCGGCCTGCTCGAGCGCCGAGGCCTTGGCCTCGATGCGCGCCTTGTCGTCGGACTTCATCGCCGCCTCGAGATCCTTCACCGCGGTTTCGATCGCGCCGACTTGTTCGCCCGGCAGCTTGCCGCCGTGCTCCTTCAACATCGAGCGCGTGGCGTGGACCAGGGCATCAGCCTTGTTCTTGGCGTCGACGAGTTCGTGGAACTTCTTGTCTTCCTCGCGATTGGCCTCGGCGTCGCGGACCATGCGCTGGATCTCGTCCTCGTTGAGGCCCGAGCCCGCCTTGATCTCGATGCGCTGTTCCTTGCCGGTCTTCTTGTCCTTGGCCGACACGTGCAGGATGCCGTTGGCGTCGATGTCGAAGGTGACGTCGATCTGCGGCATGCCGCGCGGCGCCGGCTCGATGCCCGACAGGTCGAACTTGGCCAGCGACTTGTTGGCGCTGGCGCGCTCGCGCTCGCCCTGCAGCACATGCACGGTCACGGCCGACTGATTGTCATCGGCGGTCGAAAACGTCTGCGAGGCCTTGGTCGGGATCGTGGTGTTCTTCTCGATCAGCTTGGTCATGACGCCGCCGAGGGTCTCGATGCCCAGCGACAGCGGGGTCACGTCGAGCAGCAGCACGTCCTTCACCGCGCCGGACAGCACCGCGCCCTGGATCGCCGCGCCGATGGCCACGGCCTCGTCGGGGTTGACGTCCTTGCGCGGCTCCTTGCCGAAGAACTCGGTCACGGCCTGCTGGACCTTGGGCATGCGGGTCTGACCGCCGACCAGGATCACCTCGTGAATGTCACCGACCTTCAGGCCCGCGTCGGCCAGCGCCGTGCGGCAAGGATCGATGGTGCGACGGACCAGGTCCTCGACCAAGGATTCCAGCTTGGCGCGCGTCAGGCGCATGTCCAGATGCACGGCCTCGTTGTTGACCTGGGTGATGAAGGGCTCGTTGATGTCGGTCTGCGCGCGCGAGGACAGCTCGATCTTGGCGCGTTCGGCCGCCGACTTGATGCGCTGGAGCGCGATCGCGTTCTGGCGCAGGTCGACGCCGTGCTGCTTCTGAAACTCGTCGACGATGTAGTCGATGATGCGCTTGTCGAAGTCCTCGCCACCGAGGAAGGTGTCGCCATTGGTGGCCAACACTTCGAACTGCTTCTCGCCATCGACTTCGGCGATTTCGATGATCGACACGTCGAAGGTGCCGCCGCCCAGATCGTACACGGCGATCTTGCGGTCCTTGGTCGCGGACTTGTCCAGACCATAGGCCAACGCGGCCGCGGTCGGCTCGTTGATGATGCGCTTGACCTCGAGACCGGCGATGCGGCCGGCGTCCTTGGTCGCCTGGCGCTGCGAGTCGTTGAAGTACGCCGGCACCGTGATCACAGCCTCGGTCACCGGCTCGCCGAGAAAGTCCTCGGCGGTCTTCTTCATCTTCATCAGCACGTGCGCGGAGATTTCCGGCGGGGCCATCTTCTTGCCGCCCGAGGTCTGCACCCAGGCGTCGCCGTTGTCATGCGCGACGATGCCGTAGGGCACCAGGTCGAGATCCTTCTTGACCTCGGCATCGGTGAACTTGCGACCGATCAGGCGCTTGACCGCGTAGAAGGTGTTCTTGGGGTTGGTCACCGCCTGACGCTTGGCCGACTGACCGACCAGGACTTCGTTGTCCTTGGCGAAGGCGACGATGGAGGGCGTGGTGCGGTCGCCTTCCGAGTTCTCGATCACGCGCACCTGACCGCCTTCCATGATGGCGACGCAGGAGTTCGTGGTGCCCAAGTCGATGCCAATGATCTTGCCCATGTGCTTCTCCGAAAATGTTCGCGACTTCGTGCGTCGCTGCTGGCCTCGACAATGGGGCCCGCGGGGATCAAATCAAGACGTTGTCAGCCGTTGGAGGGCTCTTGCGCGACGCTGACCAAGGCCGGTCGCAGCAGACGCTCGTTCAAGCGATAGCCTTTTTGCAGCACGGTCACGACCGTGCCGGGCGCGTGCTCGGTGGTGTCGACCGTGCCCATGGCCTGGTGATGTTCGGGGTCGAAGGCCTCGCCGACCGGATTGACCATGCGCAGACCGTGGCTGTCGAGCACGCGGTTCAACATCTTCAAGGTCAGTTGCAGGCCTTCGCGCAGCTTGTCGGCGTCGGCGGATTCGGACTTGAGGCCCGCTTCGAGGCCGTCGTACACCGGCAGCAGTTCGCCCAGCAGGCGCTCGGTGCCGAACTTGCGGGCGCTTTCCACGTCGCGCGCGGCGCGCTTGCGCAGGTTATCCATCTCGGCCAGCAGGCGCAGTTGTTCCTCGCGCGCGGCCTTGAGCTGGTTTTCCAGCTCGATCAAACGGTTGTCATCGCCGCTGGGTTGTGTCGCGGCGCCTTGCTCGGTCGATTCCATGCCAACTCCAAAGCCGCGCTCATCGGCGCGCGGCCAACTCAAAAAAGGTTTGCCCCTGGATAGCCCGGGATCTCGCGCGTCCCGGCCGCCCCGCCCGGGACCGAATCCCGCTCGGCCGACCCCGCTATGGGGTCTGTCCGCCGCGATTCAAGGTGTGGCCCAGCATGCGGGCCGTGGCCTGCACCACCGGAATCACGCGCTCATATTCCATGCGCGTGGGGCCGATCACGCCCAGCACGCCGAGCACTCGGCCATTGGCCGCGTAGGGCGCGGCCACGAGTGAACAATTGTCGAGCGCGCCGAAGCCCGATTCCTCGCCGATGAACAAGCGCACGCCGTCGGCGTGGATGCAGCCATCGAGCAGGCGCAGCAGCTCGCGTTTGCGCTGAAAGGCATCGAAGAGTTCGCGTAGTCGATCGACCGAGGCCAGCTCCTGCACGCCCATCAGATTGGTCTGGCCGGCGACCAGCACGTCCTCGGTGTGGTCGGGACGCAGCGCCGCGTTGGCCACTTCGATGGCGGCGGACATGAGCTTGTCCATGTCCTGGCGCGCCTGTCTCATCTCTTGCACCAGGCTCGCGCGAATTTCTTCCAAGGTTCGGCCCGCGAAATTCGCATTGAGATAGTTGGCGATCTGTTCCAGCTCGCCCGGGGCGAGTGGGCGCGGCATCTCGATGACGCGGTTCTGCACCTCGTTATCGGTGAACACCAGGATCACCAGAATGCGATTGGCCGCCAGGGAGACGAAATCGATATGACGAAACGCGAACTGCTCGCGCTTGGGCACGGTCACCAGACCCACGAAATGGGTCAGGCCCGACAGCAACGAGGTGGCATTGGCCAGCAAATGCTGGGTGTTGTGCGCGGCGGGCAGTTCGTCGCGAATGCGCGACAGATCCGGCTCGTCCAGCGGCCGCATCTGCAGCAGCGAGTCGACGAAGACCCGGTAGCCCTGCGCCGTCGGAATGCGCCCGGCCGAGGTGTGCGGCGCCGAGACCAGGCCGATTTCTTCCAGATCGGCCATGACATTGCGGATGGTGGCGGGGCTGACATCCAGCCCGGCGCTACGCGCCAAGGTGCGCGAGCCGACCGGCTCGCCGTCACGGATGTACTGCGAGATCAGCGCGCGCAGCAGATGGCGCGCGCGCGAATCGAGCTTGAAATGGAGGGAACGATGCATCGCTCCAAGGGCCTTGAAGGTTCGGGCGACGCTAGCAACGGCCGCCGACGCGGTCAATATGGCGTCCGCCGCCGGCAATCCAAGCCCGGTGGCCCGGTCCGCCGCGAAATGCTAGTTTTGCGCCCCCACGGAAGAACCCCCGCATGTTGCGCTCCCTAGCCGCTCAGGATTTCGCCATCATCGAGCGCGCCGATCTGGCGCTCGCCCCGGGCATGACCGCACTCACCGGCGAGACCGGCGCCGGCAAATCGCTGATGGTCGACGCGCTCATGCTGCTGTCTGGCGCGCGCGCCGACAGCGGCGCGATCCGCCACGGCGCTGAACGGGCCGAACTGGCGGCCGAATTCGACGTCTCCGCCCTGCCCGACGTGCGTCGCTGGCTCGCCGATCTGGAACTCGACGAAGGTAATGACTGCCGCATTCGCCGCGTTTTGCGCGCCGATGGCAGTTCGCGCGCCTTCGTCAACGATCGCGCGGTAAGCGCGGCGACGTTGCGAGGGCTGGTCGAACAACTGGTCGAGATTCACGGCCAGCACGAACACCAAGCGCTGTTGTCTCGCGCGCGCCAGCTGGCCCTGCTCGACGCCTACGCCGATCACCCGGCGCTTCTGGAAAAAACCGCCGCCGCCGCGCGCGATTGGGCGCGACTCGATCGCGAACTGGAAACCTTGCGCGGCAAAGTCGGCCAAGGCGGGCAAGCGCTGGAGTTCCTGCGCTTCCAGCTCGATGAACTCGAACGCCACGCCCTCGAACCCGCGGCCCTCGCGGAGATCGAGGCCGAACACCGACGCCTCGCCCATCGCGGCGAACTGCTCGACGGCGCCGCGCGCGCCCGCGACGCGGTCGATGGCGATCACGACAGCGCGGTGCGCGCGGTGCTCGCGCGCTTGACCATCGAACTCGATCGCCTGGTCGGCCACGATCCCGCCATCACGCCCATCGCCAGTTTGATTCGCGACGCCAGCGTGCAGATCGACGAAGCCGCCGATGCCTTGGAACGCTATTGCGCCACGGCCGAGCTCGATCCCGAGCGCCTCGACGCGCTCGACCAGCAACTGGCCAAATTGCACGAACTCGCGCGCAAGCATCGCCTCGCGCCCACCGAACTCAAGACGCGCGAAGCGGAACTCCGCGCTGAATACGACGAACTCGCCCACGCCGAACAGCGCCTGGCCGATCTCGCGCGCGATCGCGACGCGGCCCTGAGCCGCTATCGCGAAGCCGCCGTCAAGCTCAGCGCCGCGCGCGCCAAGGCCGCCACGCGCCTGGGCAAGCGCGTCAGCGAAATCATGGGCGAACTCGGCATGAGCGGTGGCCGTCTGAACATCGCGCTCGACACCGAAGCCGATGCCGCGCCGCGCCCCGAAGGCGCCGACGCGGTGGAATTCATGGTCAGCGCCAACCCCGGCCAGCCCGAGCGCGCGCTGCGCAAGGTCGCGTCGGGTGGCGAGCTGTCGCGCATCTCGCTGGCGATCGAAGTGGCCACGCTCGGTCGCGGCGATGTGCCGACCATGGTCTTCGACGAAGTCGACACCGGCATCGGCGGCGCGGTGGCCGAAGTGGTGGGGCGCAAGCTGCGCGAGCTGGGTTCGTCGCGCCAGGTATTGTGCGTGACCCATCTGCCGCAGGTCGCGGCGCAAGCGCATCATCAGTTCGCGGTGAGCAAGTCCGTGCAGCGTGGTCAGACACGCACCGCGTGGCAAGCGCTCGACACCGACACGCGCACCGATGAACTCGCACGCATGCTCGGCGGCGTCGAAATCACCGCCGAAACCCGCGCGCACGCGCGCGATCTGCTCAAGCGCGCGCAAGGCGCTTGAGTTCAATCGCGTTAGATTTTCGTTGCGGGGTGGGCGCCGCTCAGGCTTTCTTGCGGCGCACGTAAAGCACGAGGCTGTGATCCTCGAGCACGAAACCGTGCTGCTCGGCGATTTCGTGCTGCAGACGCTCGATCTCGGGGCTGGTGAACTCGACCACCTTGCCGGTTTCAACATCGACCATGTGGTCGTGGTGTTCGCCGCGGTCCATCTCGTAAACCGCTTGACCGCCCTCGAAATTGTGCTTGACCACCAAGCCCGCGGCCTCGAACTGGGTCAACACGCGATAGACCGTGGCCAGGCCGATGTCGTCCTCGTGCGAGATCAGCTCGCGATAAATGTCCTCGGCCGTGAGGTGCCGGCCATGCCCGCGTTCGAGCACATCGAGGATGCGCATGCGCGGGTGCGTGACCTTCAGGCCGACTTTGCGCAGATCCTGGGACTCCACGGGCATCTCCATACGGATGTCGGTTCAGGCCGTTAAGTGTATCATCGCCCGGTTTTTCGATCGGAGCGGACGCATGCGTCTTTTGCATACCGGCGTGGTCGTGGTGGCCGCGCTCCTGATGTCGGCCTGCGTGTACAAGGTCAAGGTCAACCAGGGCAACTTGCTGGAACAGCAGTTGGTCGACTCGGTCAAGCCGGGCATGACCAAGCGTCAAGTCTCCTTGGTGCTGGGCACGCCGGCGATCCAGAGTCCATTCGACCAGGACCGCTGGGACTACACCGCCAGCATCGGCAAGCGCGGCGCCGAGCCCGAGGTCAAGACGCTGACCTTGTTCTTCGACAACAACGCCCTCGTGCGCATGGAAGGCGATTACTTCCCGCGCAATGAAGAAGACCTGGTGCGCGAAGCCGTGCGTCTGCGCGGCCGTCCGGTCGATCCGATCGAGGAACTCAACGCCAAGCGCGCCAAGGAAAAGCAAAAGCGCGGCGGCGGCGGCTGATACCCGCGTTCAGCGCTTGCGCGCGCCGACACTGGCGCGCGCGCGGCGCACGGCCTTGGGGTCGACCTGCAAGGGCCGATAGATTTCCACGCGATCACCGGCCGCGAGCACCGTCTCGAATGGCCGCGGCTGCGAGAAGATGCCCACCGCGCCTTCTTCCACCTTCAAACCCGGCACTTGCGCGCGCAATCCGGAACGATCGATCGCTTCGATCAAAGTCGTTCCCGCGGGCACATGCAAGGCGATCAACCACTGACCTTCCGGCCCCGCGTAGGCCACTTCAACCGCGATGAGTGCGGGCGCGCTCACGTCGCCAGCGCCGCGCGCACGAAATCGTCGACCAGCTTGTCGGCGAGCGATTGAAACCCCAGCGCCATCGCGCTGCCCACCCACTTGCCGGCCATTTCGAAATCGAGATCCAGACTGACCTTGCAGCCCTCCTCGCCCAACGGCCGGAACTGCCACGCGCCGGAAAGGTCCGTGAACGGGCCTTCGACCAGGGCCAGTTCGATCCGACTGTCCGGCACCACGCGATTGCGCGTGGTGAAACTCAGATTCATGCCCGCGAAGCGCAGGGTCAGGCGCGCTTTCAAGGTCGAGGCGTCGATGGGCTCGACCTGCGCCGCCACGCACCAGTTGAAGCGACGCGGATACGCCTCGACATCGTTGACGATCTCGAACATGCGCGCCGCCGAACGCGGCACCAAGGCACTACGATGAATCTCGGTCAAGCGAACTTCCCCGGGCGAAAGGCCGGGGCTGGATGCTTCCCCGTCCGTAATGGGCGACAATTCTAGCTTTCGCGGCGGCAACAACCCATGGCCAAGAAGAAAGACGAACAAAAAGACTCCACCATCGCCCTTAACCGGCGAGCCCGCCACGAGTACCACATCGATGATCGCTACGAGGCGGGCATCGCCCTGGAGGGCTGGGAGGTCAAGAGCCTGCGCGAAGGCAAGGGCCAGATCGGCGACGCCTACGCCATCGTCAAGGATGGCGAGCTGTACCTGTTCGGCGCGCAGATCACGCCACTGCTGTCGGCCTCCACGCACGTCGTGCCCGAGGCACGCCGCACGCGCAAACTCCTGCTCCACCGCGAAGAGATCGACCGCCTGCTCGGCCAGATCGAGCGCAAGGGCTACACCCTCGTGCCCATGGCCATGTACTGGAAGAAGAATCGCGTGAAGCTGGAACTGGGCCTGGCCCGCGGCAAGCAGGAACACGACAAGCGCGACACCGAGAAGGATCGCGACTGGCAGCGCGACAAGCAGCGCGTGATGCGGGCGAAGAATCGCTACTGAGCGCCGCGCGGGTGCCGCGATTTTCGCGGAGCTTCCCCGCGCGGAAAGCGCGCGATGCGCACGACGACGGAGCGCGACAAGCCATCCGCCTTGTGATGGCCTCGCCCATCCCCATATACTGGCCACGGCGATACCACTTTCGGGGGCGACTGGCTTCGACGGGGGTTACGAAATCGCCTGGTGCATGCCGAGGTTGTCGATCTCCTCGTTAATCCAGCGACAAACCTTTAGACGCCAACGACGACGTCTACGCAGTAGCCGCTTAAGGCTCTGTCCCGAACCCGTTTGTGCTCATGCTCGCGGATGTAGGGTCACTATCATGGGATCGCTCGCGACTGTCGTGCGTCGGTAACGGGCTAAACTAAAACGGACTGTGATCATGGTGCGCTCTGCGCGTTGTGTTGCCATGATCAAGAGCTAACGACGCGATAAGCATGTAGTACCGGGGACGTAGGACTTTCGGACGCGGGTTCGATTCCCGCCGCCTCCACCAATCAAAGGCCGCAGAGAGATCTGCGGCCTTTTTTTGTGGGTGAGATCTCTAGTGTCATGTCAAGGATCTGCAATTCTCTCGCCAGAGCAAACTGACCTGCCCCCATTTTCACGTCCAACCTCGGCTAAGGGCGGCTGCAAACGTCGACCCTTCGGCGTCGCGAGAACCAGCGAGATAGGACCGCCGTCGCAACGGAACTATGGCGCTTGGTGCATGGTTACGGGCGGGCGTTGCCCGGAACGGTGGCCCGGCGCGAGGCCGAGGTCAAGCCGCTATGACGACGAAAACCATGCACCGAAAGGGTGCCCGTTCGGGGTCGCCTCCGGTAAAATCAAACCCGTAGAGGGACAGAAGAAAATGACTGTTTTCACGATCGGCTATGAAGGACTGGACATCGACGATTTCATGTCGCTGCTCACCGAGCACGGCATCAAAACAATCGTGGACATTCGCGAGCTGCCGCTGTCCCGCAAACCCGGCTTCTCAAAGAAGGCGCTGGCCAACGTGCTCAACCTCTCCGGCCTCGAATACGTCCACATGGTCGGACTCGGCTGCCCGAGGCCAGTGCGCGACGGCTACCGCAAGGATGGCGACTGGAAGCGGTACACCACTGGCTTCCTTAATTACCTGAAGACGCAAAAGGACGCCGTCGCCGAGCTGTCTGAACTAGTGAAGTCCTCGACCTGCGCATTGCTGTGTTACGAGGCTGATTTCAACTCTTGCCACCGCTCGATGGTGGCCGACGCGGTGAACAAGCACTGCGGCGCGGACATCGAGCACATTACGGTCAAAGCAGCGTCATCTGCCGGTCGTAAGTTGGCTCTCGCTTAGGCGGGTAGATCAGGCTGACGATCAGCCACTGGTCTTGGAACCGGTGCTGATTGCCCACTAGGAACATCAGTTCCCTATTTCCGAGCGCTTCCTCCAGCTTGGCGCGAAACGGTTTCTCCCAACCCACGCCATGCCGCTGGCGGCAGTTCCAGAACAGCGCGCCAGCCTCCCAATCGACGATCTTGTGCTTGTACTCTTTTTCGCCGTCCGGCGTATCGCACACATAGCGGTAGTGGAAGTCGAACGGTACCTTGCGGAGCTGCTTCACCTGCTTGCGCTCCTCCACTTCCGAGAACAGATTTCCCTGCATCTGCTCTTGTAGGAGCTTTTCTCGCTCTTCGTCCGTCCAGTCCGGGGTGCGTGCCTTGGTGATGTCCAGACCCAGCAGTCGCTTGGGACGCAACAAGGCAAGCGACAAGCCATCGGCAAGACGAGCGGCATCAATGGCATCGAAGCTACCGAATGACGGCATCTTGTCCAGCCACTCCCAACGCCTGACCCACGCCTTCTTGGTGTCAATTAATTCGCCGCAGTTGATGGTATCGACGTAGACCTTGTGGCTTTCGGGTCGGTGATCTTTGCTGGCCTTCTCGACGCGCACGTCGATCCACTGCCACTTTCTGAACTGCTGGCCGTCCTCGACCATCCGGAATGGCACCGGGAACAGACGGCGCATCGCGCCGCTCTGGGCGATGCCAGCGATACAGGAGGTTTCGACGAATTGCGCGCTTGGCGATGGGTAGGTCTTCGCCAGTATCAGGATTCGCTCGACTCGCCCCAATGCCATCTGCGCCCCTCCGTGATCTCCGATGGTGTCTCTTTAGACTTCGACGGATGATGTCTTCCACACGTCCTGAACCAAGGCTATCAGCAACGCGTGGCGATCCTCGATGGCCTTTGCATTCCACGCGGGAAACGCTTTCAGCTTCTCGTTTATTCGGGAAATCGAGGTGTTCTGACCGACGCTAGTCAGTTCAACCAGACTGCGGGTCAGGTAGTTGCCGCTCTTGCGGTACTCGGCCCGCTTCGCCGCATAGAAATCATTGCCTGCGACGATGTTGATGGGCTTCTCCAGCAAGGCAAGATTCCCGAGCCGATTCTTGTAGTCGTCGTAAACGGCACCCGGATTGTCGGTAGCCCATTTGCCGCGCAGTTCCGGAGTCGGGCGGTCGGGCAAGATGTGTTCGATTTCCAGCTTGGAAAACGGCTCCAGGCTAGCGGGCGTCTTTAAGCCCCTGAACGCCATGTCGACGTGTTGCGTCAGTCGCGCCAGCAAGTAGCGCGTCCGGTATTGCTGCATCGAGTACAGCGTGAAGCGACGGAGTGCATCGATCAGTTCTTGCGACTTCCCGGCCATGTTCTTGTCGAACCGGTCGGCAATGAACGCGTTGAGTTGCACTTTTTGCTTCACGGGATCGGAGATTGCTGCAATCGCGCGCAACTCATCGGCCCATTGGGAGAAGCTGCGCTCCAGATCTTTGGTCGGCGTCTTAGTGAAGATGTAGTAGAAAAGGAAGCTCTCCAACTGCCCCACGAAGTGGTCGAACAGCGGCTTCGGGAAGTTTGCCGCCGCCAAGAGCAGCACGTAGTGCAGGCTGAAGGCTGCGCCCGCCAGCCGCTTGAGGCTGTCCATCGCAAGGCTGGGCTTGCCGTCGTTGCCCAGTCCGTTCGAGAACGCGAGATAGTGCTCGACGTTCCGAATGACCTTCCGGACGAATTCGAAGGGCTTGCTGGCGTAGTCGCACAGTGCCGCATTGTCCTTGCCCACGAACCAATCGTAGATTTCATCTTCGCGCACCACAGCATCGCCGCGCTCGTTCTTGATGACGTAGTTCGCCATCAGAAAGTAGCGCAGAAAGCGAAGAGGCTTTTCCCTCTCTTTCTCCAGCGGCCTGGTGATCTTCTTCCACTCGTCCTTGAGCTGAGTGAACTGCTCCTGCTTCACCTGTGTAAACAGCAGGTTCTTGAGCAAGTCCATCGGATTGAGGCCGACGCCGCGCTCGTTGATGGTCTCGAAGATTTTCAAGGCGCTGCTCACGTCCGTGGATATCTGGATGAACACCACATTGTTCGCCAGATAACCCCAATACTTCTTTAGCTTTGGCGCATCGTCGTAGTTGTCCTTGAGATAGCTATACAGGGTGCTGTAGGCGCCTACCAGATTCTCCAGCGACCCGAAGCAGGGAATGCCTGACAATTGAATACCTGCGCGCACGGTTTGAGGGTCGGCATCCAATTCCACCAGTTTGGTGATTACATCGCTCGCATTTTCGTAGCGCGGCTCCAACTTCAGGCTGGTACGCGTTTCCCCATCACCATCCGTGTAGCTGGTCGAGATCAGGCCGCTGACAGTCTGCATCTGCGGCTCGCCCTGAAACAAGTGCTTCAAGGCGCAAAGCAGCAGAAAAAACGTGGTCAGACGCTGCTGGCCGTCGATGACCTCGTAGTGGTTCTTCTGGTCGGCGGGCGACACGAGAACAGTGCCGATGAAATATTCACGCTTAGTCCCCGCATCGATCTGCTCGCCGATGTCTTCGAGCAGCTGATGCACTTCCTTGTCCGTCCAGACGTACTCGCGCTGGTAGTCCGGGACGATATAGAAGCACTCTCTGAAGGCTTCCTCGATGCTGTATTTGTGATTCTCGATGCGGGCCATACTTCGCGGATTCCCTCTTTTCTTGTTTCAGTGAAGTTACGCTTCATGTCGGTACTGATCAGGCAGTGCCGCGATGCTTAATCGACCACCTCGACGACAACGCCTCGGCTTGCAGCAACACCGTTTTCACCGTCGCATGCTTAAGGCCGGGCGGGTAGCCGTACTTCCGCAGGATACACTTCGCCAGTACCGGCATCCGTGCGCGTGCAGAGTCCCGGTAGGCCCAATCGACCGATATGTTTTCGCGCAGACTCATGGGCACTTCTTGGGGAAACAGCTTGAGCTTGTCGTCGCCCTTCATTTGATTGCCTAGTGGCAGGCTAGTCACATCATCAAAATGATGCCATTCTGCGCCAGAGCTTGCGCCCACTCAAGCAAGTGAGATCACCAAATCGTCGAAATCACGACCCCAAGGCTTTGGCGTGACTATCTGGCTCGAATTGCAGACGCGGATTCGGTTCCGTGTTCCTCCACCAATAGATGGCCGCAGAGAGATCCGTGGCCTTTTTTGTGCGCGAGTTTTTGCCACTGACTGATTGAAATCAGCAGCTGCGTCGAAACGACGCACGAGAATCTGCCCTGTCGCACCGACCATTACGCGGCAATGCCAGTTCGATCTCTGGTTACCGTCGCATCCGAACACGATTCATCGATTGCGATGGGCGAACCGATTCCCCCACCCGACTCTCCGGCTCGCCAGAACCAGATGCCCAATCGCGCGCATCGCATCGCATGAGACAAACCCTCGGAGAATGCCTCGCCGACCGGGCAGACGGCTTGAGCACCTCGACGCCCGCGGATTCCTACCCTTCTCCTCGAGGAGACCGCCGTGCAGCAGGTCGGATCACTCGCCGCCATTCCCGTGTTTTACGACGAGCGCATGGTCGCCAATGCGCAGAGCTACTCGCCGAGCGCGGGCAAGCCGCGAGAGGTCGTCGACAGTTGGCGGCGCATGCGCGCGCCGCTCGAGTTCAAGCCGTTTGAGGCAGCCTCGCGCGAGCAACTGGCCTTGGCGCATTCGCGGCCGTTCGTGAATGGCGTGCTTGAGGGACGCATCGCCAATGGTTTTGGCAATCTACTGCCGGAGGTGGCGCAGGCGCTGCCTTGGACTTCTGGCGCGATGCTCGCCGCCGCGCGCGAAGCGTTGTCGAATCAACAAGTGGCGGTCGCGCCAGTGTCGGGCTTTCATCATGCGAAGTTCGATGAAGCCGCGGGCTACTGCACTTTCAATGGACTGATCGTGGCCGCGCGCGCATTGCTCACCGAAGGTCGCGTGAAGCGCGTGGGCATTCTCGATTGCGACATGCACTATGGTGACGGCACGGCGCAGATCATTCGATTTCTCGGCTTGGGCAATGACATCAAGCAGTTTTCCGCCGGCGCCGATTTCGAGCGTCCAGAACAAGCCGCGCCATTCCTGGCGGAACTTCCCGAGATCGTGCGGAGTTTCCGCGACTGCGAACTTCTGCTCTACCAAGCCGGCGCCGATCCGCACATCAAGGATCCGCTCGGCGGTTGGCTGACCAACGCGCAACTGGCGCATCGCGACTTCCTGGTCTTCGACACCTGTCGCAAGCTGGGACTGCCGGTGGCTTGGAACCTCGCGGGCGGTTATCAAATTCCGCTGCGACGCGTGCTCGACATCCACGACGCCACGATGCAGGTGTGCGTCGCCACTTACCTCACCCATGAATAGGGAAGACGCCTCGGCCTGGTCGCTCTTGGTCTCGTCGAATACTTCAATTGACTTGGCCTTCAACAATGTCGCGTAGAGCGCCGCATCGTCCGCCAGGTGTTCGCGTTCGAGACCAACGGAACTGGAGCGCGCCCTACTCGTTCTCGGTGAAATTGAAATCGTTGACGTAAGGCAAGCGCGGCGGCTTGGGCGGATCGCGGCCTTCAAAGAGTTGGGCCAGGCATTTCGACAGAACGCCCTCGGGCCGCATGATCAATCGGTACTGGCCTTTCTCATCGAAGCGGAAGAATCCGTAGACCTCCCGCGGCGGCTCGACGCGTTCCGCGCACTCGTGCATCGCGTCCTTCACGCCGACGATGCTCATCAGATAGCGACCGAGTTCTTCGTCATACGCGGCGCCGTCCGGCGTGGCGAGATTGGCTTGCGCTTCGGTCTTTTCCTTCTCGAAAGTCCTCGACTCGGTGGGCGCGCCGAAGGCGGAGGCGCTGATCAAGGCCAGGGCCAACGCGGTAAGCCGGATGGTCGGACGTCGCATATCAGTTCCAGGAGTGGCTGTCGGGCGACACCTTACTTGAACTCATCTCCAAAATCTTCCAGCCGTCGCCGACAGCGGACATCGCGCATCTGCCACCGCATTGATGTCCATCCGATCTCAGCGGGTGAGAAGCGAACGACTAAGCTCTTCCGCAACCCGGTTGCTCATGCGATGAGGCCGGCGCCACCGCAGGGGGAAAACACGTGGCCATACCCGAGACTTCCGTCGTTTGGGACTTCGGTCCCGTGGGCTATCACAACGGGCCCAAGCAACACTTCTGCGTCGAGATCGATGCGGAACCCTTCGCTCAACTCTGCCGCGACGTCGAAATCGGACATCGCCTCTACGAATTGCTGTCGTTGAATCGACCAGGCGACCTACTCGCCTATCTGCGAGTCAACTTCACGCAGCTTCCCGATGAACTACGGCAACGCGTAACTAAGGCGCGCCATGTGGCCACCGACGCGAATTTTGGTTCGCCGCCCTGGCCCGAGGGCACCATGCCTTACGCGCGCTTTTCGTCCCTGTTGTACTCGCACGAGGACGACATGCAGCCCTCCGACGAGGCCTGGCACAGCGCGTGGCGCAGAGACTCTCAGAACGCCCTGCTCGATGGTCTCTTCGCCTCCGCGAACCTGGCGAAGCAACTTGCTCCCAAACTCGACGTCGTCTCGGCCCATGTGTGTCGTCGCATTCTCGCGGGGCGACATGACTATGACTATCTGCCCCGCGACACGGCGATCGCCATGTCGCGCAATCAGGGTCCAGCGGAAGACGCGCACACCGAGGACTACTACGCGACCTTGCGTGAAGTACTTCGCGATCCGCGGCTGGCTTCCGTCGCCTACCGTGCCGATGGCGACTGGCGCGTCTTGCGCGAACTCGCCATTCGTCAACGTCAATGCGCACTGACGACGGGCCACTGTCCGGGCGACGCGCTGCACCTGAGCGCCTTGGTAAACCTCACCATCGACAACAAGGCTTGGGACTCGGAGATTTGGTTTTTCTCGGAGGGATTGGCGCATGGCGACCTGTTCATCGAGGGCCCCGGCGAGTTGGGCCTTCCGATCGGCGAGCTGATCAAAGGTCGCTATCGCAGCCCACCTCTGTACATCCTAACAACGTCTTTGACCGAGGAAATCGAAGGCTACGATGTCACGCAAGGCGAAGGCTGGTTTCTGCGCACGCGTCGCGCGCCGGCAACGCGACGGCAGACCATGGCCGAGATCGCATCGCGGCGATCCAGCGTCAATCTCGGTCCCGTCATGGCCTTCAAGGATGAAGGCGCCACCTTGTTCGAACACGAGAAGACCGCCATCGTGGTCGGCACCGCGGTCGATCCGGACTCCCGGGAATGCCTCGCCAGGATCCTCGCGCGTTGGGAACACGCTGGCGGTCAGCCCTTGGTGATGGTCGCGGGCGATGACTCGGCGTTTCGACGACATCGCAGTCGTCGGGTGATTCCCATCGGCGACACGCTCGCGCACAAACAACTCAATGGCCTGCTGAGTCCCATGACGTGGGTCGATGCGCTCGTGGCCCTTCATGCGCCCGCGGATTTCGTCGCCTACTGGAACCGCCTCGTCGACGTGCGAACCGATCCTTGGCCACCGTGGGTGGTCGCGACTCCGGGAAGCGGTTTGACGCGCGTCGATCTGGAGCTCGAGCAAGCCTTATCGCTCGAACTGGCCGAAGCGGAAAGACGCGCGCTGACGAAACGACGTTGGCTGAGATGATGCTTCGAACCAAGACCACGTCGGCGAAACCCATTCACCGATGTGCTCGGGTGCTACAGCGTGTTCGGCACCACCAACTTCGCCGCCGTGAACAGCGCCACCGCGCCAATGATCGCCAAAGCAATCCAGTTCGACACCACGAGCCCCCGCGAATCGGGCAACGGCGACTCGCCTTGGTCCGCGCGAAACACCCACCAAGCGATCAAGGCTCCGGCGACCGCGCCGCCAGCATGCGCGGCGTTGTCGATGATCTCCCAGGCAAAGATGCCCATCAGAATGATGACGCCGGCGCTGATCCTCAGGGACGTATAGAAGCCCGGCGGCAGTTCCGATGGTCTGCGCTTGGCCATCACCAGCAGGAAAGCAAAAACCGCCATGATGCCGCCAGAAGCGCCCACCGATGTCGCGGGCAGCATCGCCCAACTCGCCAGGCTGCCCGCGATGGCGCCGGCGAGCCACACGGGCGCGACCAAGTGTCGATTCACGCCGCGCTCCACGATCATGCCCAGCGACAACATGCCGACGACGTTAAACAGCAGATGCGGGATCGAGCCATGCATCACGGTCGCCGTGAGCAAGCGCCACGGTTCGTCGACAACGACGAATTTGACCAGTGCCGTCGCGAACCATGGCGGGCCGCCAAAGACGTTTCCGGCGGGCGGCATCAAGAACTGGAATGCGTAGACGATGACCCAAATCGTCGCGAGGACGCAGGTCAAACACCGAAACCCGCCACGCGCGTCAAGCCAATAGCGATAGCGCTTCGTCGTCGCGTGTTCGAGCAGGTAGCGATCGGGCTGCTCCAGTAGACGGTCGAGTTTCAATTTTGTCTCGACATAGAGCGCGACTTGCGGCAACAGCAGGAGAAAGATGAACGAGGGCGAGTGACTTTTCATCGCCAATCGAAACAGAAAGCTCGACATGAACATCACGCCCACGAACAGATTCCAGCGAAGCGCTTGACGCAACCGGGCCTCCTCTCCCGCCAACACCGCGCCAGCCAGTTCACGAGACTCCGCCAAAGGGACATATCGGCTCGCGCCGGGCGGCGCGACGAGCGTCACTTCCTGGACTTCATCGCCGCCATGCCACATTCGCCGACCGCCGCCCCTCGACAGGCGCTCGCGCAAGGCATCACACGTTCCTGTGCGTCGTTCACCGGACTCGAGCCAAGACCACTCGGGCAGTGGCACCACGCTGGGCAACAGATCGGGCTTGTTCCATTGAGGCATGACGTGCGCTTTCCCTGAGTGAACTAACACTACTTCGCCAACCGCGGCGGGCCTTGGTGCGCCAGGTGAAGCGCGCCAGCGACGCCCTGCTCCCAAATTCAGAACATCGGGGACGCGAACAATTTTGCCGCCATGAACAGCGCCACCGCGCCAATGATCGCAAACGCGATCCAGTTCAAAACTACCAATCCCCGCGAATCGGGCAACGGCAACTCGCCCTCGTCCGCGCGAAACACCCACCAACCGATCAAGGCTCCTGCGGCCGCGCCACCCGCATGCGCGGCATTGTCGATGATCTCCCAGGCAAAGATGCCCATCATGACGATCATGCCCAGACTGAGCAGTAAGGATTGGTAGAACCCCGGTGGCAATTCCGATTTTCTGCGCCACGCCATGACCAGCAAGAAGGCGAACACACCCATGATGCCGCCCGAAGCACCGACCGAGGGCGCGGGCAGCAGCAACCAACTCGCCAAGCTGCCGACGAGGGCCGCGACGAGCCACACCGGCGCGACCAGGGACCGACTCACGCCTCGTTCCATCAATCCGCCCAAGGAGAGCATCGTTCCGGCGTTGAAGAACAGATGCAGGATCGAGCCGTGCATCAAGGTGGCCGTGATCAAGCGCCAGGGCTCGGCGATGATGGCGGATTTGACCAGCGCCACCGACAACACTTGATCATTGGAAGACACGCCCGATCGGAGAAAGGTCATGGCAAGCAAGATCGTCCAGGCAACGACCATCGCCAAGGTCGCACTGACGCGTCGATTTCGAGTCGTCATCAACCAGATGCCGTAGCGCGTTCTGGCCGCTTGCTCGGCGAGGTAGCGATCGGGTGCAGCCAGCAATCGACGCCGCGCGAACTCCGCTTGGAACATTCCGCTAATTTGGATGGTGCCAAGCATGACAAAAAGCCAAGGAACTCGATTCGCCAGCGCGACACTCAACGCGATGAACAACCCAGGCGCGGCTAGCAACACCGCGTTGAGATTTCGCGACTTGCGAAGTCGCGCTTCGTCTCGCGCCACCAGGGCCTCGGCGAGTTCTCGGCACTCCGTGGCGGGCACGTATCGCGTCGACGCCGGTCGCGCCACCAGCACGACGTCGGCGATTTCGCTTCTGCCATTCCACAGCGTTCTGCCGCCGCTCATCGCGATGCGCTCGCGTAACTGCTCGAGCGTCACCGGGCGACTCTCGTTGCCCTCGAGCCAAGACCACACGTCGAGCGCTGGCGCGGGCGGCAGGAGTTCGGGATTCTTCCAAGGCGTCATGCTTTGCGCGTTCCCTGTGGCAGACACGGCATCAATTCGATTCCGACCGATCGAGAGGCCAATCGAGCGCGACAGCTTTCCAATCGATCACCCATTCAACCATTCCTGCGACAATTTGTCGCACACCACGCCGAAGACGAATCGCTAACTTACCGGCCCGCTCTATCCTACGCCGGAGTTATCGATGTCCCCTCGCCGCCATGCCCTCGCCTGCGCGATCGTCCTTGCCCTACCGCTGCTGGCGCGAGCATCGGATGACGATGCTTCCCCGACATCCAAGCCCGATCGCCGCACTGCCCTCGACACCGTAGTGGTGACGGGCACAAAGAGCGACAGCCCCTTCGGCGAGAAGACAGGCATCCCGCTCTCGCGCATGCCGCAGAGCGTGCAGGTGATCGAGGCCGCGCAGCTGCGCGACCTGGATGCGCAAAGCATCGGCGATGCGCTGCGCGACGTGCCCAGCGCCAACCCCGGCAATTCCCGCGTGGCGCGCTATCAGAGCTTTAGCCTGAAGGTGCGCGGCTTCCTGGCCGATCAGATGCGCAATGGCATTCGTCAGCGCTACTACGAAGACATCGATGCCTCCGCCATCTCCAATATCGATCGCATCGAAGTACTCAAGGGACCTTCGTCCGTGCTATTCGGTCAGTCAGCCATCGGCGGCATCCTCAGCATCGTCACCAAGCGACCGACCGACGCGTTCGCGGGCTCGGTCGCGCTGACGGTAGGCGAGGATGATCGCAAGGTCGGCGAGTTCGACATTGGCGGACCCTTGAACGCCACGGGCACGCTCGGCGCGCGCCTGACCGGTGAAGTCGAGCGCTCCGACACCTTCGTCGACTATCAGGACATGCGCCGTCAGAACGCGGGCTTCACCTTGACCTGGGAACCTTCCGATCGCGCGCGCATGACCCTGGTCACCGAATACGTCGATCGAGAAACCTTGGGCAATCCCGGCCTGCCGGTGATCGGCACCGTCATGGGCAATGGCGTGCGTCGATTGGATCGATCGCTCTATCTCGGCGAACCGACCGCGGGCGGCCTCACCGCCGATGCGCCGCTGGTGCAATGGTGGACCGACTTCCGCCTCAATGACACGTGGACGCTGACCCCACGCTATCAGTATCAAGAGTTCAACAGCGCCTTCACCCAGATCCGCGTGCGCGCCATGGGCGCCGACGGCGTGACGCTGTCGCGCAACGGTCGCTTTGGCGAAGAGGACGATGCTTACCAAATCGCTCAGCTCGACCTCAACGGTGAATTCGCGACCGGCGCCGTCGAACATCACCTGCTCGCAGGCATCGAGTTCGATCGCGAACGCTCGACGTTTCATCAGGAGAACTTGACCAATGTCGCGCCGATCAATGTCCTGGCGCCGGTGTACTTCTATCGCGACAACGCGCCGCAAGCCGTCTTCGCTTTCGATTTGGTCGGCGATATCGACGGCACGGCCCTGTATCTGCAAGACCGTCTCTCGTTCACGCCGGACTTTGACTTGCTGCTCGGCGCGCGTCATAGCAAATTCGACAACCACGCCGTGTTCAACGACGACGTCGATGATCTGAGCACCTCGGCCACGACGGCGCAGGTGGGCGGAAATTGGCGCTTCGCGACTGACTGGTCCTTGTTCGGCGGTTACAACTCGGGCATCGACGTGGAGAGTTCGCTCGGCACGCGCGCGGCCGATGGTTCGCCGCTCAAGCCCGAGCGATCCGAGCAGCTCGAAGCGGGCGTGCGCTACGCGGGCGATACGGCGCGCGCCAGCCTCGCGGCCTTCGAGGTCAAGCGCAAGGACGCCTTGACCACCGACCCCGTCAACCCCGATTTCAGCGTGCAGACTGGCGAACAGCGCGTGCGCGGCATCGAACTCGAAGGTCAGTGGCAGCCCACCGACACGCTGACCTTCAATGGCGGTCTCGCTTGGATGAAAGGCGAAGTCACGAAGAGCAATGATGGCGATGAAGGCGACGAGCTCGGTGACACGCCGCGCCACACGTTCACTGCACGCGTCACGCACGAATTCACGCCGAACTGGCAATGGCGCGCGGGCTTCTACGCGGTCGACTCGCGTTTGCTCACGCAGGGCAATGCGATTCGCGTGCCGGGCTATGCCTTGGTGAATCTCGCCGTGGGCTATCGCGCAAAGGACTGGTCGGTCGATGTGTACCTCGACAATGCCTTTGATCGTACGTACTACACCGCGACGGGCACTACGTTTTCGGTCTATCCCGGTGATCCCCGTCAAATCGGCGTGCGCGCGACGTGGCAGTGGTGAGCACGTCGCCTCCCGCGACGGGCAGTGATGACGCGCGCGAGAACGGCGCGCGTCGTCCCTATCACGCGATCTGGCGTTGGCACTTCTATGCCGGATTGTGCGTTGCACCCTTCCTGATCGTCCTCGCGATCACGGGCGCGCTGTATCTGTACGCGACCGAGATCGAGGCGTGGTGGTATCGCGATCTGACGCAGGTCAGCGCTGGCGCCGCGCCGCGCGCCATGGCGGAGCAGGAACGCGCCGTTCGCGTCACCTTTCCCGACGCGACGATAACGCGCGTCTCGTGGCCGATCTCATCCACCAGCACCACTGAGTTCGGCGTGATCCTGGCCGACGGTGCGACCCGCGATGTCTTCGTCGACCCCTACCACGCGCGCGTGACCGGTTCGCTCGATGCCTCATGGCGCCTGATGTCGATGATCTCGCGTTTGCATGGCGAACTGCTGATCGGCCGCGTCGGCGACTGGCTGGTGGAACTGGCCGCGTGCTGGACTCTGGTGTTGATCCTCACGGGCCTGTATTTGTGGTGGCCTCGTCGCTGGCGCATTGGCGGCGTTGTCTGGCCACGATGGCGCAAGCGCGGTCGCGCCTGGTGGCGCGATCTGCATGCCGTGCCGTCGGCGATCAATGGCGTGTTCGTCGTCGTGCTGGTGCTGTCGGGACTGCCGTGGTCGGGTTTCTGGGGCGAAAGGCTTGCCGCGCTCGGTACCTTGAGCGCCTTCACGCAACCGACGCCGAATTTTCGCGAGCCGCCGTCGCGCCCGGGCACGATCACGACGGCCGGATCGGGGCATCACGATACCGACAACGTCGCCCTGCCTTGGAGTATTCGCCACGCCCCCGTGCCCTCGCCCGCCGAGGGCCATGCCGCGATCGACATCGCTGACGTCGAACGACTGATCCAGGAAAAAGGCCTCGATCAAATCGGTCCGAGGCTTCGCGTCTTCTACCCGCGCGAAGCCAACACCGGCGTCTACACGGTGAGCTTTGTCCCCGCGCGCGCGCAGGGACAACGCACGATCTACATCGACCCAACCTCGGGCAAGATCATCGATGACATCGACTGGTCGCGCTACAGCCCACTCGGCAAGACCGTCGAATGGGGCGTGCTGCTGCACACGGGCAAGCAGTACGGCGAGATCAATCGGCTGGCCGCGCTGATGGTGTGCTTGATCGTCATCGCAAGCGTCGTCATGGGACTAACCCTGTGGTGGCGCCATCGGCCGAAGGGCTCGTTGGGCGCGCCGACCGTGCCGAAGGATCAGCGACTGCCGATGGCATTGAAGATCATGCTCGCCGTTCTGGCCGTACTCTTTCCGCTGGCAGGGATCAGTATGCTGGCTATTGCACTGGGCTCGTTCATGCGCGCGAAGCTGACTCACGGTTGAGCGTTTACACCACGCTTCGGTCACGCGCGCGTGCGGTGCGCGCTAGCACGCGCGCTGGTTCCTCGCGCGCCGCAAGCGCGTTGCGCCCAGGATCAACAGCAAACCCGCCGTCAACAGCATCGCCGCGCGCGCCACTGGCACCGATGACGCCGGCTCGCCGAAGAACACCGTGATGAAGGCATCGCTGTTGTTCGGCTCGCCGTCATAAACACCGAGACCACGCGCTACGGAGCGAAGCGCCAGCGTTGAACTGACAGGAGCACCAAGCAAGCGACGAAAGCCGATCTGGCACTGCGTGCTCTGCCCGGGCGCGAGGTTCACGCGTGGCGTGATGTAAACGCCAAACACACCGGCGCCTTCTGAATCGACGAACACCGCGCAATCCGAACTCGGCACGGGCACCAAATCAAAGCCGAGGTTGCCGAGCGCGGGCACGTTGGCGACCAAGAAGGGATCGCTGACGATGTCCACGCCACCGGGCGTGTTGGGTCCGAGATTGCGCAAGGTCAGATCGACGATGGCGATGTCGCCGTATCGCGCCAGCGTGACCACCGAGGGTGACGCTTCGAGCGCAAGGTCGACGGGAATATCCATGCCGGTATAGTAAACACGCAGCCGTCCAAAATCGTTGGTCGCGTTCACATCGCCACTGCCTAGCGCGCTGATGCGAAGCGTGGCATCGGCTTCGCCCGTGATGGCGCCCGGCATGGCGCGATAACGCAGCACGCAGCGCTGACTGGCACCAGGCGCTAACTCGGCCATCATCCACGTCACCGTCGAAAGGCCAGCCGCGGTCATCACGGCAGCGCCACAGGACTCCGGATTGGCCACGACGATCTCGACCTGTGCCGCCGAAACACCCCTGAGCGACTGCACGCCAACTTGCTCGACGGTTTGCGTGCCGAGATTACGCACGGTAAAGACGGCATCTTGCGCATGACCTGGCATCACTTGCACGGACGAGGGCCAGGTTTCGAGGGAAAGATCAGCGGCCCGAATCTCGCCTGGTGCAAAGCAGAAACCGATTAGAACGAGGCCGCATGCATGCTGATAGAAGCGCATCATCGTCTCCCTTTCGTCAGAACGCTTCTCTCGGCAAGCATGGCCTATTCCGCCTGAGCCTCTTGGAGTTCCTTCAAGGCTACGCCTTCACGCGTCTTCCATTCCGTTCGACCATTCGTGGGACGGCCAGTCACCATCGAAGCCGCCAGGGAAGGCGAATTGAGCACATAGTCTTGCATGAACACGAATCGATCGCCTGAAGGCGCGAGCACGCCGTTGTCCACCAAGGACCGATGCATGCGGCGCAATCCGTCGCTCGCCGAGGGCAGAAGTTCCCTCGCCGCGTCACTGCCCTTGAACACCAACATGCCTTCGGAAGTCTCGCGCCCTCTGGCCTTAGTGCCGCGCGTGGTCAGGAACATGTCCGGCGAGGCCGCGTGAGCGGCCGATTCGGTGGCGGCGCTGAAAACACTCAGGCCCAGCACCGGGAAGCACAGCAACATCTCTTCGAGAAAGCCTTCGGCATCGGCGGCGTCGGATTCGGAGAACGAGGGCAACGTCGGCTGATTCGCATTATCGAGGGTGCATCGACGCGCCTTGCTCGCGATCTCGATCAAGCGCGATTCAAGATACTGCACATGCGCCTTGTTGAGATTGTCGTCCTTGCTGCTGAAGGCGAAACAGCGTGTCCAGAAGTCCTTCTGCTTGGCATGCTGTTCGAGGCGAGGCCTTATCGGATCACCTTCGCCCACATAGACGCGAGGCAACTCCGACTCTTCGGGACTGCCAACCAGCACATACACGCCAGCTCGCGCCACTTCCTTGCGGCCTCTGCCCTTGGGAAACAGGGCCCGCGGAATGACAATGCCCGACCCGCTCCAATTTGACTTCTCGATGACTCGCAATCCATCTGGATCGCCATCGGGCAGGAAAACGCGAATCGAAAATGGTCTTGCCATGCTTGCCACCCCCGTGTCCCAACGGATTGTGGCAAATTCACAAGCAATGCGCGAACCGCCTGTCGCGACAGGATCGCCAATGCTGATTAAGGACGCCTTCTTCAAACAATCGATGGCGTCTTCAACCTCAAAGTATGCTTTTAGCCCGAGGCCGGATCGACGTTAGGCTACGACGTTACGTCTCCGCCCAACGCCTCAACAAATTGTGATAAATGGCCGTCAGTGCCAGCAGTCGCTGATCATTCGCGGGCAGTTCCGTCGTGAGGCTTTGGATGGTGCGATCGAGGTCGTACAGCGTCTCACGCTGGCCGGCGTCGCGGATCAGGCTTTGCAGCCAGAAGAAGGCGCAGACGCGCGCGCCGCGGGTGACGGGCGTGACGCGGTGGAGCGTGGTCGAGGGATAGAGGACCATCGCGCCGGCAGGAAGCTTGATCGATTGCATGCCTAGCGGCGTTTCGATTTCGAGTTCGCCGCCGTCGTACTCCTCGGGTTCGCACAGGAATAGCGTGGCCGAGACGTCCGAACGGATGGTGAGATTGGCCGAGGGCACGCGCATGATGGCGCCATCGACGTGCGCGCCGTACTCGCCACCATCGCGATAGCGGTTGAACTTGGGCGGGTAGATGCGCTCGGGCAAGGCGGCGGAGAGAAAGGTCGGATGACGGCCGAGCACGCGCAGCAGGTGATTGCCGAGCGCGATCGCCAGTTCCGAATCCGCATCGAGTTGCTCGTTGCGCTTGACGCTGCGCGAGAGCGTTCCGGCGGTCACTTGCCCATCGACCCACGTTGCGCGGTCCAACTCGGCGCGGAAGCGCGCGACTTCGGTCTTGTCGAGCACGTTGTCGATCGTGAGCAGCATGTTTAGGGTTCCCGCAATCGAAAGTCCGACGCCAAGGCTTGTGGCCCGATCGCGTCGATCGTGGCGCAACCGGCCAGCGCCATGGTCAGTTCCAATTCCTCGCGCAGCAAGCGCATCAGATGCGCCACGCCGACCGTGCCGGCCACGGCCAAGGCCTGCCATTGCAGACGACCGATGAGCACGGCACTAGCGCCGAGCGCGAGCGCCTTGAACACATCGGCGCCGCCGCGGATACCGCCGTCCATCAGAATCGTGGCTTGCGCACCCAAGGCCGCGCGAATGCTCGGCAGTAGATCCAAGGTGGCCGGCACGCCGTCGAGCGCGCGACCGCCATGATTGGACACGATTATGCCGGCGGCTCCGATCTCTAGGACACGTCGCGCGTCATCGGGATGCGAGATGCCCTTCACCAGCACGGGCAATTGCGTGGCGGCGATCAGCCATTCGAGATCGGCCCAGCGCGGCGCTTCGCTCATCCACCCCTGAAACACGATCGAACTGTCGGCGGGCAGTTCGACGCGCGGCATCGGCGCGAATTCCGCCAGATTCGCAGCGCGCACGTGAGCAGGAAACTTGAAGCCGAGCCGTCGCGCCTGCCTATTGACCGCTTGCACGGGCGTGTCGGCGGTCACGACAATCGCGCGATATCCCGCGGTTTCCGCGCGCGCGATCAAGGCCATCGTGTCTTCGCGTCGAGGCTGAAAGTACAGCTGAAACCAGCACGATCCGCCATGCGAGGCAATGACGGACTCTAGCGGCTGCGAGGACAAGGTGCTCAGCACCATCGGCGTATCGGTGACGCCCGCGCCACGCGCGGTGGCGAGTTCGCCTTCGTCATGCACTAGGCATTGATAGGCCACGGGCGCCAACATCATCGGATGACGAAGGCGCTCGCCGAGCAAATTCACGCGCGTGTCGCCGCGCGAGACATCGACCAGTACGCGGTTGAATAGCGCGCGTCGCGCGAACGCTTCGCGATTGGCCTTGAGCGTGATTTCCTGGCCACTACCCCCGTCGAGATAGGCCCACAACGGTGGCGTCAGCAACAGTCGCGCGTGTCGCTCGTAGTCGACGGCGCAGGCGATGTCTTCGGGCAGACGCGACGAGTGCGGGCTCATGATCGATTCCGGGCAAGGCCGTCGTCCGCCAGCGCGGACGACGGCGCGTCGCGGCTAGAACTCGGCGGTCAAGGTCAATCGCACGTTGCGCGCATCACCGATGTAGGTGAACGAGCCGCTGCGATAGGCCGCGAGGTAGTAGTCCTTGTCGAAGAGATTGCCCACGTTGCCGCGCAGCCGCAGGGTCTCGCTGAACTCGTAGGTGGCGAAAGCATCGACCGTCGTGTATGGCGGCACGCGATACGAATACTCGCCGGTCGTGGCATCGAAGCCCGCGGCCGTGTCCGGCTGGCCCGCGTACATCTGACTTTGATACGTGGCCGAGCCCCCGAACGAAAATTTCGGCGTGAGCTGATAGCGCAACTGCAGGTACGCCTGCTCATCGGCGAAGTTCGACAGCGTTTTGCCGATCTGATTGGTGACGAAGGCCTCGAGCACTTCAGCGTCCATGGCCGTGGCACTGAATTGCGCGCTGAGCTTGTCGGTGATGTTGCCACTCAGGCCAATCTCGATACCGCGCACGCGGTTCTTGCCGGTGTTGAGCGTGCCCAGGGTCTCGTACGAGCTGCCAACGCTTTCCATCACGTCGTCCTTGGTGATCTGAAAGATCGCCGCGGTGGCGAGCAGTTTCTCGTTGAACAGATTCCACTTGGTGCCGAGCTCGATGTTCTCCACGCGCTCGGGCTTGCTCAGCACCACTTGATCGGTGGTGCCGCACAGGCCGCCATAGCCGCAGCTGCCGCCGACGTCGGACTCGCCGCCATTGATGTCGCTGGCGGTGGCGTAGGACAGATACACATTGCCCTGATCGTTGATTTTGTAGGTCAGGCCCGTGTTGCCGTTCCACAGCGTGTCGGAATATTCGTAAACGGTCTCTACGCCGGCGTTGCTGCGCAGGGTGTTCTTGTAGTCGAAATCATCCCAACGCAAGCCAAGCGTGAACACCAAGTTATCCGTGAGATCGACGGTATCCATGGCGTACAACGACACCGTGTCGACGTTGTAATCGGAATCAAAACCGCTGCGCGTGATGCTCCGTTGCAGCAGCGAGTGCACGTTCGGCACCACGCGGCCATCGGCGCCGATCATGCAGAAGTTGCCGGTGCCGGCGCCGCCGCCCGTGAGGCAATTGCGCGCGCCGTTGTTGGTGACCGTGTAATTGCCGTTCAAGACCGACAGGTCCGAGTATTCCGCGCCGAACACGAAGCGATGCTCGCGACCGGCGAATTCGGGACGCCAATACGTGTTGAACTGGTCGACGAAGTACTCGACCTCTTGCCAACCTTGATGCGTCGACAAAGTCACCGTGGGCGCGCTCGGCGCCTGCGGGTCAGCGGCGGAGCGCGTGGTGCCGCGCGCGCCGGTGAGCACATAGCCGTTGTCGGTGGTGCCGTAGCGGGCCGAATTCTCGATCTGCAACGTGTCGTTGATGTCATAACCGACGCGCAAGGTGCCGATGCGCACGGTCGATTTGAGGAAATCTTCGTCTTGCAAATAAGACGGCAGATTCTTCACCGGTCGACCGCCACCGGGCACGATATAGGTGCCCAGATCGGCCGCGCCATCGGCGTCGAGATAGTAGTAGTCGGCCAAGAGATGCAGGTCTTCATTGGGTTCGAACACGCCCGAGAGCGCGGCGCCTTGGCGCTCGCGATCGGCGGGTGAGCGATCGGGCACTTCTTCGTAGGCATGCAGCAGATTGGCGCGGAACGCGGCGCGCTCGCCGATCGGCAGGTTGCTGTCGAGCGTGAAGCGGCGGTACTCGTCGGTGCCGAGGCCGGCTTCGATCTCGGTGAAATCGTAGTCCGTGCTGGCGCGCTTGGTGACCGAGTTGATCGTGCCACCCGAGGAACCGCGACCGGCGAACGTCGAATTCGGACCCTTGGTGATTTCCACCTGCTCCACCGCGAAGCTCTCGCGGATGGTCATGCCCGGATCGCGCAGACCGTCGATGAAGACGTCGCTGCGCGCTTCCTGGCCGCGAATCACGTAGCGATCGCCAAAGGCATTGCCGTTCTCGCCGGTGCCGATGGTGATGCCCGGTTGCGCGCCGACGATGTCGCGAAGGTCGGTGCTGCCGGATTCCTTGATCTGTTCTTGCGTCAGCACCGAGATCGTGGCCGGCGTCTCGGCCAGCGGTTCGGTGCGACGCTTGTCGCCCGACACGCGCGCCTTGTACGGCGCGCCACGTTCGGCGTAGGGATTGGTGTCGAGCGTGCGATCTTCGATCTTGAGCGTGTCGAGTTCGAGCGTGGCCTCTTCCTCGTCATCGGGCGCGGTGGTCGTTTGCGCCTGCGCGTGCGCGGCGGCGGCGAAGCTCATCGACACGCCAATGGCGAGCAAGGTGCGCGTGGGGGACACAGTGATGCCGCCGCGCAAGCTTCGCGGACGGAGAACGGTATTTCTGGACATGGAGACCTCGGATCAATCTTTGATGAGTGAGTATTCGATGGGCAGCGTGATGGTCAGCTTGCTCATGCGCATCGAATCCGGCATCGGCGGCACTGGGCTGGCTCGGGAAAGCACGTCGAGCGCGGCGGCATCGAGCGCGGCGTGACCGCCGCTCTTCTGCACGCTGGAGGCGAGCACGCGGCCGCCGCGATCGATGGTGAAACGCACTTGGACAACGCCCTGGGCCTTGTCCTTTTTCGCCGCGTCGGGATAGACGCGGTACTTCAACAACCACGCCATGAGCGCGCGCACGTAAGCGTTTTGCTCGCGACGCGCTTGCGCGGCACTGACCGGCTTGGCCAGCGGCGGCGCCGGCGTCTCGACCGGCATGGGCGGCGGCGTGACTTCGGCGACCACGGGCTCGACCGGCGCGGGCGATGGCGTGGGCGCGACGGCCACGGGTTCGGGCATCGTCGCTTCGGCAATGGGTTCGGGCTCGACTTCGGGTGCTCGCGCGGGCGCGGGTGTCGCCTTCGGCTTGGCCACGACGCGCGGCGGTTCGGGCGGCGGCGGCAGGACCGGCGCGACGACGGGCGGTGGCTCGGGTGACAAATCCACCCAGGTCATCTGGGTGTCCTCGATGGCGGGCGGCGCGAGCTCGGCTTGGTCGACCGAAGGCCGCGCGGCGAGGATCAGGAAGGCGCCCATACCCACGTGCACGAACAGCGTCAGCGCCAGAGCCAATACCCTGGAAAATCGCAGGGTTGCCGGCGAATCTTCATGCGCCACGCGAAGCCGCGGCGCCCAATCCGGCGCGGGCGCGGGTTCGAAGTCGTTCGACACGAACGGGGTGGTATCGCGAAGCAAGCCCGGGCTATCCGTGGCCGCGCCGAGTCCCTCCTCCCCCCGTTCCTGCAACAGCGCGGGCATGGCGACATCTGTGTGGTGAAACGTAGATGCAAATTACTCGCATCTACGCTCTCACGTCAAGCCATTGATTTGACTTGAGCGAACGAAAAGACAGCGCAGGCAAAGTGCCCTGTCATTTCAGTTCGGGACTCCCACGATCCTTCTCTCGATCTTGCACGGTCCCTGGACGTCTCCGAATTCGGGACACCCATGATCGCGACCCGCTTGATCAAGAATGAGGACACCCACGATCGGCCCAAATCGGGACATCCATGAAGTTCACGGGCTCGGTCGCCAATGAGCGCGATTGAAGATGAGCGCGATTTGGAACACCCACCGATTAAGGCCGGCCCGACTTAGGACACCCACCGATTCAACACCGAAGACTCGCACCGTTAACGGCGACTCCCCCGCACCCCGCTCGCCTCCGCAATCAGATCGCCGCGGCCAACGAGAAAATCGGCAAGTAGTTGGCCAGCAGCGACAACGGAAACATCACCACCAGCCACACCAAGCCCGTGCGCAAACTCCATTGTGCGCGACGTCCGCCATCGCCGCGCGCGAACGCACTTGCCACGCAAATGAGGGGCCCAAGCCACAACGCCCCGTGTCCAACAACGAGCGCCCGCGTCAACCATGGCAGTTCCGCGCCAAACTGCTCGAACAGATGCAATGATGACGTCACCAGCAAACCAATCCCTGCGGCCACGAACACCGACATCAGCACCCCGGCGTACCAGCCCGGATACGCGAACACGCTTCGCGGGGGCAAGACCACGTCTTCGACCTTCGCCTTCGGAGCGGCGTACGGATCCATCGTGCACTCCTCGTCAACGCGTGCAAGTCCACGCATCATATCGCCCCCGACCGACTCGACAACCCGCGTCATGCCCCCCTCTCTTGATGCCAACGATGGCGCCATCACGCAAGGCCGCTTCCACGACCGCCTGCCGTACATTCGCGCAGGTCGTGGATCACGCGAAGCGCTGGTGTTCTTCGGCGTCAACGCGCTGTTCAAGCCGCTCGACCGCGTTGGCAATCCCGCGCGCTACGCCCGACAAATCGAAGCACTCTTGCCGAATCATCGCCTAACCTTGCTGGGTTATGGCGCGACCGGCTTCGACGCGCTCGTCGACGATGCCGCGCGCGCCTTGTCGCGCGCGCCCGACGTGGTGATGGGCATCTCGCTCGGCGGCTTCGTCGCGCAGCGTTTCGCGGCCACGCATCCCGAACTCGCGCGAAAACTCGTGCTGCTCGTCTCCGCGCATCGCTTCAGCGCCGAAGGCCGAGCGCGCCTTGAACGTCAGATGGATGCGCTCGCGCGCGATGACATCGAACGCCTGGTTCGCGAGAACGCCCTGCTATTTCGCCGCCCCTGGTACAACGCGCTCGTTCGCTTGAAGCTGTGGAAGGATCGCCATCGCCTGCGCGACGGCATGCGTTCAAGCGCGGAGATCCTGGCCGACTATCGCGCGCTGTTCGGCGCCGATTTCGTGCGACAGGCGGAAATCGCGCGCGCCATCGCCTGCCCCACCTTGCTCGTCGGCGGCGGCGCCGATCCCTTCTTCGACGCCGACGCCTTGCGCGACACCCAGCGCTTACTCGCCCATGCGCGATTGATGCTCTTCCCCCGCGAAACCCACATGCTGCCGATCGAACGCCGCCGCGACGTGACCGCGGCCATCGGCGAATTCCTGCGCGACGCCTGACCGAACGCCGCATCAAACCGCCAACCGCGCAACTGTTCCGCGATCGCGCGATGCGTCACACTGGCCCATCGCGACGAACGACGACCATGTCGAACGAAACCCCCGTCCCCGCCGACGACGGTTCCGCGCCGATCGAGACCACGAGCGAACTCTTCGCCGCCGTCTACGGTCGCCTCAAGGCCATGGCCGCGAACCAGCTCGCGCGCTTGCCACCGGGCGCCACGCTCGAAACCACGGCGCTCGTGCATGACTTGTTTCTGCGTCTGCAGCGCCAGCCCGACCTGAAATTCGGCCATGAAGCGCGCTTCTTCGCCTATGCCGCGCGCGCCATGCGCCACCTGCTCGCCGACCGCGCGCGCGATCGCAAGCGCCAGCGCGCCGGCGGCGAATGGGTGCGCGTCACTCTGACCGGCGCGCAGGACCAATTTGCCCTCGACAGCGCCGACGAAGCCATCGCGCTCGACGAAGTCCTGACCCGTTTGCAGCAGACCGACGCGCGCGCCGCGCAAGTGTTCGAACTGCGCTACTTCGCCGGCCTGTCGGTGGAGCAGACCGCCGAAGCCCTGGCGACCTCGCCGCGCAGCGTCGACCGCGACTGGGTGTTCGCGCGCGCCTTTCTCAAGAGCGAATTAGGCTGAGCCAGCGCGCGGGCGTGGCGTATTTGGGTGCCCTTTGGCGTTGGCCGGAGAATGGAACGCCGGGGGAGCGGGATGAGCGACGTGTCAATCCGAGCACTATTCGATCAGGCCATGGCCTTGCCCGAGGCCGAGCGCGCGGCCTTCGTCGACGCGCGCTGCGCCGATCCGACGCAACGCGAGCGCCTGCATCGCCTGCTGCGCGCCGCGCGAGAGACCGCGCTCGACGCGCCCATCGCCCGCGATCCCGCGCAATGGGCGCGCGACATCGGCGATCCCATCACGCCGCCCCCTCGCGGTCACGGCCAAACCGTCGGGCCTTTCGAGATCGAAGCCCAGATCGGCGAAGGCGGATCGGCCCGCGTCTATCGTGCCAGCCGCGTCATCGAGGGCGTGCGCCAGACCGTGGCGCTCAAGGTGCTGCGCTTCGAACTCGGCGCCGGCAATGCGCGTCAGCAATTCGATCGCGAGCGCCTGGCCTTGGTGCGACTCAACCATCCCGGCATCGCCAAACTCGTCGATGCGGGCGTGAGCGCGCGCGGCGAGGCCTATATCGCGCTCGAATACGTCGACGGAAAACCCTTGATCGAGCACGCGCGCGCGCACGATCTCTCGCCGCGCGAGCGATTGCGCCTGCTCGTGGCGGTGGCGCGCGTGGTCAGCGCGGCGCATCGCTCGCTGATCGTGCATCGCGATCTCAAGCCCGGCAATGTGTTGATCACGCGCGACGGCGAAGTAAAGCTGCTCGACTTCGGCATCGCCAAACTGCTCGAGCCCATGGCCGACGCGGTGACGCACACGCAGACGCAGACGCAATATCGCGCATTCACGCCAGCCTATGCGGCGCCCGAGCAGCGCGACGGCGGCGTCATCACCACGGCGACCGACGTCTACGCGCTGGGCGTGCTCATGGGTGAGTTGCTCACGGGCGAACGCACGACGCACGCGCAACTCGCGCCCGAAGTGGCCAGCGACACGACCATCACCGACGCGGGAGCGTTCGCATCAACCACCCTGCCCTGGCGTGACGATCTCAAGAACATCCTGCGCAAGGCCACGGAAACCGCGCCCGAAGACCGCTACGAAACCGCCGCCGCCTTCGCCGACGACGTGCAGCGCTTGCTCGACGGGCAACCGGTCAACGCGCATCCGCCGTCGACCTTGTATCGCGCGCGCAAATTCGTCGCGCGCCATCGCGGCGGGATTCTGGTCACCGCGCTGATCGCCATCGGCATGCTGACTTTGTTCGCCGCCGCCGTGTGGCAACGTGGCGAGGCCGTGCGCGAAGCCGAGCACGCGCGTGCCGTGAGCGGATTCCTGGTCGGCCTGTTCAGCGCCGCCGAGGATCGCTTGCCGCGCGCGCAGCGACCCACGATCGAAGATTTGATCGGCCTCGCGCACGAGAAACTGACCGACAACACGCGCCTGGATGAAGCCACGCGCGCCGAAGTGGCCTTCACGCTCGGCGAAGTCAGTCGACTGGGCTCAGCCTTCGCCGACGCCGAGCGACTCTACGACACGGCCGCGCGCAGTCTTGCCTTGGGCCCGCCTAACCGCGGGCTCGCCGCGCGACTAAGTCTGTCGCGCGCGATGCTGTTGCAACAGCGCGGTCGCTATCGCGAAGCCAGCAGCGCGCTGACGGCCTTGCAACCCTTGCTCATCGACCAGCCGACGGCGTTGCGCGTGCAAGCGCTCGATGTCGAGGCCGCCGTGCAGCATTCGCTCGGCAAGCCCGAGCAGGCCATCGTCTTGACCGAACGCGCGCTTCAGTTGGCGCGCGCGGCCGAGGACATCGCGCCGATCGATCTGCATCGCGCCTGGCTCGCGCACGGCGGCGCGCTTTGCGCGGCCGAGCATTTCAACGACGCCGTGCGCGAACTCGAACCCGCGCTCGCCCGTTGGGAAGCGCTGTCCCTGCCCCACGACAGCGACTACATGGATGCCGCCGAATCACTCGCCACGGCGCTGCACATGTCGGGCCACGCGCAGGATTCGTTGCGCCGCTTCGAGAATCTGCTCGAGGAGCAACATCGCATCTATCGCGAACCGCACGATCAAATCGCCAAGACGCTGCGCAACTACGCCGTCGTGCTCGCCGCGAACGGCCGCATCAACGAGGCCCTGGCCGCGCATCATCGCTCGATCGACATGCTGCGCGCCGTCGTCGGCGAGGATCACGAACTGCTCGTCGCCGGTCACCTGCATCTCGCGCTCACGCTCGCCGGCGCGCGACGCTTGCCCGAATCCGTCGACGAATACCGCGCCGCGCTGGCCATCTGCGCGCGCGCCCGCATCGACAACCTCGATTGCGCGCGCGCGCATGGCGCCTTGAGCATGTCGCTGTATCGCGACGGCCAGTACGACCAGGCGCGCGCCGAAGCCGAGGCCTCGCTGCAACAACTGCGCGACGCGCTGGGCGACGAGCACTACAGCGTCGCCACCGCGCGCACCGTGCTGTGCAACGTGCTCTCGGCGCAAGGCGAGCACGCCGCCGCGATCGCGCAATGCCAGCAAGCGATAGACCTGCTTCGCGCGCTGCATCTCGACGACACGCGCGACATGGCGCTCACGCGCAACAGCCTCGCGCAATCGCTGATCAACGCCAAGAAACCCGAAGTGGCACTGCCCGAGATCGATGCGGCCATCGAACTCTTCGATCGCGTCGCGGCGACCCAACTCGCGCGACGCGTGCAAATGCGCGCCGCCCGCGCGCGCACCCTGCTCGATCTGCATCGACCGGACGAAGCGCGTGAGACCGCGCAAGCCGCTGTCGACCTCGGCGCGGACCCGCACGAACTCTCGTCGCGCGCGCGCGCCATTCTGCGTGAAGCCCTGGCGCAACCCGAGCTTTATCCCGGTCTCGACTAGCCACAACTTGAAGGAACAACGAACGTCCAACGCATTCCGAAGTGCACGTGAGAGGTCATTCATCGACATCGATCGGTACCTCGTTAGGCGCAAATGGCAACTGCGCGTCGAGCAAGCACCGTTCAGCTAGAGCCAGTCTTTCCCTGGCGCGTTTCGAATCAAAGCGGCGTTGATCACTCCACCCCGGCACCTCGCCGGCATTTCGGAGCGATCATGGCCCCTCGTCCCCACCACGTCGCGCGCGCGCTTGGCGCCCTGTTGCTGACAGGCGCCGCCTGCATTCGACCCGCCGCCGCGCTGACCTATCTCGTCGGCGCCGACGCGCCGTGCGATTTCACGTCCCTGCAAGCCGCCATCAACGCCGCCGCTTCGCACGCGGGCGAGGACAGCATCCGCGTCGCCGGCAATCAAAGCTACACCGCCATGGCTCTGACCATCGGCGCGCAAGACCTCACGATCACGGGTGGCTTCGCCACGTGCGCCGATGCGCTGCCCGTCGATGCCGTGCCCGCCGGTAGCACCGTCATCGATGGTGGTGGCGGCAACAGCGCGCCGGTGTTCGACATCAGCGGCAGTGGCGTGCGCGTGCTCGAGCATCTGCTGATCCGCAATGGCGATCATGTGCTGAGCAATGGCGCGGGTTGCGGCGGCGGCGTGCGTTTTATCGGTCGCGGCGAGTTGGTGATTCGCGCCGGCGGCATCGCGCAGAACGACGCGAATTCCGGCGCCGGCATCTGCATGGTCGGCACCGACTCGCCCACGGCGCTGACCATCGACAGCGACGTGTCAATCAACAACAACGAAGCCAGCACCGGCAATGGCGGTGGCATCTTTATCGCAGGCACCGCGCGACTGTACGCGCTGCGCGATCGCACACTGATCGCCTTCAACAAGGCCCTGAACGGCGATGGTGGCGGCATCTATGCGCAAACGCCCGCGCGCATCGATATCGGCTCGCCAGGTTTGAATGGCCTGGGCGTGCTCTATGCCAACGAGGCCGGTCGCGGTGGCGCGCTGGCCGGCTACGCGCCCGATGACAGCGGTCAGGACAGTTGCATTCGCCTGTTCACGACCGATCCGTCGCGGCCCGTGCGTTTGCAAAACAACCGCGCGTCCAATGTCGGCGGCGCGATTTATTTGCGCGCGAATCTGGAAACCTCGACCGTCGACGTGCCGATCACGCGCCTGTACGACTTCCGCATCGATGGCAACACGGCGACCAATGGTCCCGCGGTGTTCCTCGATGGCTCGTCCACGCTCGACATCTACGCGGGCTCCGATCTTTATTTCAACGCTCCGGCATTCTCGCAATGCAATGAACCGTTGGCCGACTTGGGCCGCGTGGAATGCACCAACCGCGCCGAATGCAATCGCATCGACAACAACCGCGCCGAGGACTTCAACGGCCAGCCGACCAATGGCAACGTCATCGAGATCCAGGATGAGAGCACGCTCGATGGCAAGTACTTCACCATGATCAACAACCAGGGCACGCGCTTGATCAGTGCCTCGTCGGGTCTGTCGAGCTTTTATCTCGAGCACGCGGCGCTGGTGGGCAATACCTTGACCGAGCGCGTGGTGCGCACGTTCTCCCAAGGCACGATCCGTCTCAATGACACGGTCATCGCCGGCAATGTCTTTCCCGCGGCCGACACAATGCACTTTGATCAGGGCCGCAGTTTGCAGTTTCATCGCTTGCTGGTGGCGCAGCCGGGCAAGCAGATGGTGGGCGGCGCGATCAGCAATTCCACCAGCGATTGGATCGTGGCGAATGACATCACCAACATGCCCTTCGATCCCACGATCCAGCCGGGCACCGCGCGATTTGTCGATCCCGCGCGCGGGGACTATCGTCAACGCGTGGGCTCGATGGGCGTCGACTACGCGCCGATTCCCAACCCGCCGGTCGCGAACGAACGCGATCTCGACGGCCGCGCGCGACATGCCGATCTGGGCGACGTCAGCGCCAACACGCGCCCGCGCGATGTCGGCCCTTACGAGCGCCAGCCCGGCGATCGTTGGCTGATCAATGGCGATTTCGCGAGCGATCTGCGGCTGTGGACCGTGCTCGAACCCAGTTACGTGAGTTGGGACGGCACCAGCAGCGCCACGCCGGAAGGTGGCGCGGTGATCTTCAACATTCCCTCGACCAATGTCGGCGCGACCGAACGCCGCGCGGCGCTGACGCAGTGCTTCAACGTGCCCAGTTCCGGACGCTACACTTTGCGCGGCTACGGCATGGCCGCCGTGCCCTCGGGCAATCGCGACTATCCGATCCTGCACTGGCTCGTGCGTTACAACAGCGAGGATTGCGCCGGCGCGCTCGATGCCGAAGGCGATTCCTTCCTCGGCCGTTCCGGCAGCGCCTGGTTGCCGGCCAACAGCGATGCCGTGATCGACATCGATCCCGCGCGCTGGACCTGGAACACCACGATCGAGGTGCGTTTGGAAGCGGCGCAGAACACCGCGTCAACCACGGCCACCTCGCTCTACGCCCGCTTTGACGAGGTGGAACTGAGCAAGCTCACCGATCCAGTGTTCGCCGACGGCTTCGAGTAAGTCTCGCGCGCGACGGCCAACCGGCATGCGCACGAGCAGCGGCGCTGTCGATCGCAACTTCTCGCGATCCTCAGCGCCGCTGTGCTTGTTCAGCGCCCGGTCTCGGGCGTAGTCTCGCGCCAGGATCGCGATGGGGCGCGGGAGACGATCATGCAGCGGACGCAAGCCGGGATGGGCATCGTGTTGGCGCTGGCCTTGGCGGGCCTGGCGCGAGCGGCGGATCAAACGAATTGTCTCGAAGGCCCCGCCATCGCGATCAAGGCCAAGACCTGCGGGGTACTGGCGCCGCCCACGCTGAGTTGCGTCGTGCCCACGCGCGCGCAAGACGATCTGCGCCAAGCCAATACCAACACCGCGCAACGCGCGGCGAATCTGTTTTCGTGGCAGCAGTTCATCGCCTTGAACTGGCCCGCGTCGATGAACGAACGCGGCGCGCCGGCGCAAGAAAAGCCCCTGTCCGCGCCAGGACCGCGCGTCTGGGAAACCTGGAAGGAAGCCTACGAAATCTATCTGCCCGATGGCCGCGCGCCCGCAGCTTGGAACACACGACAGACGTTTCCCGAATCCTGCGCCGGCGCCGAGAAGCTGCTGTGGCGCACGTCCAAGGTCAGCGACGTCGTCGACGAAACCACGCAAGCCCTGCCCGCCGATGGCACCCTGCCCGCGACCTTGAAGGATCAGCAAGGGCGACTCGTGCGCTACGAGATTCGCCTCAACCGCACGATGTTCGACGCCATCGTCGCCAATCGCTGGTATGACGGGCGCGTGCAGGCCAAGGCCACGTCGGTGACATTTCCGCCGGGCAGTCAGTTGCTCAAAGCCGCGTGGCGCGAGATCACCGACGACCAAGCTAAGTACTTCGTCTCCACGCGCGCCTGCGTGTGCGAGGACATCGACGTCGATCACCCCACGCAATGCAGCGTGCGGCGCATGGGTCTGGCCGGCTTTCATCTGATGACCAAGACCGCGGCCACGCCGCAATGGATCTGGTCGACGTTCGAGCAGGTCGACAACATTCGAAGCACGCATGGTGGCATCGAGGCCTTCAACGATCCGACCTGCCCGCCTTCGCTGTGCCCCATCAATCAACAAACGCCCGCGCGCCAACCCACGCAGTTAACGCGCGAAATCGCCATTCCCAATCGCGATCCCGTGTGCGCCCAGGTCCAGGCCGCCAACGACAATGTCGCCGCGCTCAATCGCGACCTGCGCGACGCGCTGAGCCACGCCTACGCACCGCTCGGCCAATACGATCTCGTCAACACGCAATGGCCCAAGCCCGCCATCGGCGCGACGCGACCGACCGAGTTCCAGGCGCTACCCGCCGTGCTCGCCAACACCACGATGGAGAGCTTCTCGCAGCGCACGTCGACCTGCATGGGCTGCCACGCGATGTCGCGCACGCTCAATCCTCGGCGTTTCGTCAGCGCCGATTTCAGCTTCACGCTCAATAACGCGCAGCCGCGGCCGCCGCACGCGAAATGCGAGGACGTCGAGGCTTCCGAATCGTGCAACAACCGACTACTCGATCCACCGCCCGCGCCGCCACGGAATTCGGAAGTCGTATCACTCGTCTACAACGGCTACGAGCTTGCGCGCCGGACGTATGAGATCGCCAATCAACCCGGCAAGCCCGCGTATGTCGGCAACAAGCTGCATTGCCAGAGCTGTCATCTGCACGCTGGCGCCGATCCTGACGCCGGGTGGTGGGCAGGTTCGGAACAGCGCTTCAAGGGACTCACCGGTTTGCAGAACCGCATCAATCAATGCTTCCTGCGCAGCATGAATGGCCAGATGCTCTGCACGCCCGGCAAGGACTGCGACAGCAATCCGCACATGAGCGCGCTCGTGGCCTACATCCGCTGGTTGACCGCGCAGTTCGAGGCCAAGCACCCCGGCAAGACCCCCACGAGCGGCTTTCCGCCGATCGGCGCCGCGCCGATCACGCCCGATGCCACGCGCGGCCAAGCCGTATTCGCGCAGAAATGCGCGTTCTGCCACAACGCCGAAGGACAAGGCCGCTACGTTCACGGCTACTTCCGACCGGCCGTGTGGGGCCCGGACTCGTACAACATCGACGCGGGCCTGGGTCAGGTCAATGTGCTGGCGGCCTTCCTCAAGTCAAACATGCCTTACACGAGCGGCGGCTTGTTGAGCGATCAAGAAGCGTGGGACTTGGCGACCTTCATCGACGCGCAGCCGCGACCGCAGCCGCCAAAAACCGAAGACGCAGAACCACACTTAGGCCGATAACGCCGAACTTCGCGTTTTGCCGTTTTTCCGAATTAGCGCGCGAATGTCCCCGCGCGCCGTGAACCCTCGTCCCTGCGATGGGATGCGCGTCAAGCGTGTCCCGTTCTTTCCAACACAAGGGACTCTGTCATGTTCAAGAAACTGCGTGATGCCAAGTTCGCCCTGATGGCCGGCACGGCCATGGCCTTGGCCAGTGGCGCCGCGATGGCGCTGCCGGTCGGTGGTGAAGTCTGCGTGGTCGATCCGCGCGTGGCGTTCTGCTTCGACTATTTCTCGTTCAATTTCTGCTGCAGCCTGTTCGGGTTCTGACCGAACATCGGGCTCGCTGGGTAGCCCAGTGGCGCGCGCGGCGTCGATCGACCGATGTCGTATTCGGCCCGCGCGCGCCGTTTTCTGGAACACGTCGCGAATGACGCGCGACGATACCGGGCATTACCTCAGAAGGAACTCTTCATGAAACACCTGATCAAGCATCCCAAGATCGCGATCTTGTTCGTGCTCGCCATGAGCGTCGCCAGCGGCGCCGCGCTCGCCATGCCGCCCACCGGTCGGACCTGCATGATCGACCCGATGTGGGCGTTCTGCTTCGAGCTCTTCTCGTTCGATGTCTGCTGCGGTCTGTTCGGCATCTAAGCCGTCCGCCAACACCCCCCCGAGGCGACAGGGACGTCGCCTCGCTTCCCCGAAGGGTCAACTCATGTCAGGAACCCGCTTCTTCGAACGCGCGAAAACCGCGCTGTTTTCCATCGCCGTGATCGCGCTGGGCCTGGTGCTCGGCTGGGTCGTCACATCGACCGTGCACAACCGCTTGGCCTCGCCGCCCCCGCCCGTGAAAGGTGATTTCAGCGCGGTAGTCGCCGAGAGCCCATCGCCGCTGGTGCTGTTCTCGAAGTCCACGTGCCCGCATTGCCAGCACGCCAAGGCCCTGCTCGACCAACTGCACGCCGATTACACCGTGTACGAGATCGATCGCTCGGATGAAGCCCGCGCGCGCTTCGAGGCGCTCGACCTCGAAGCCGTGCCAGTGCTGTTCACGGCCGATACGCGCATCGTGGGTTTCGACGCCAAGGCCTATCGCGCGCAACTGTCTCGCTAGCGCGCGACGCGTTGCTGTCGAATCCAGTCGATGGCGGTATGCATCGAAGTTTGCGAAACCTTCGGGGCAAGGCAAACAGCGAAGATCGACGTAGCGGTGCTTCGCCCGCCGCTACACCGCCGCAAACCCCAACGCCGCCAGCGCGGCCACCAGCGCCAAGGCCATGCCCATGGCGATGACGTTCGACAGGATCGAAATCATCAAGCCTTGCTTCCATGTCGCTTCGAGGATGATGGCGTAGACGACGGTGCCGATCGCGGTGCCGACCAGGAACTCGACGAGCGCGCCTTGATTGGCGCCGGTGAACAAGCCGGAGATCACGCCGACCACGATCACGGCGGCGAGCACGCAAAAGAATCCATACTGTTGAGCACCGCACCAGCGCGCCGCGAGCTTGACCGGCAGGACGATGATGAAGGCGACGACGACGGCGATCAGAAGGGCGGTCAGCATGGCGGGCTCCCTGCGCGGTGTTTGGCGGGCACTCTAGCGCGACGCGCGCGACGGTGGCGAACACTTGCGGCGGTCGCGTCGCGCGGGACTTGTCCTTGGCGCGATGCGCCCATTCAAGGGCGTTGCGTCAAAGATCGTGCGTATCGGCGCCGACGACGGCGAAAGGCCCGCGCTTGCCAACGCGGCCGCTGTTCGATATCCACGCGATGGGCTACCCTCGCCGCTTGCTCCGCACGCCCGACGATAAGGCCCCTCGCGTCCTCATGACGACTCTCGACGACAGCGCGTCTCCGTTCCACAAACCCCTCGTCACTCACCCCGGCTTGCAGATGGCGCTGTGCACCTTCGCCATCCTGGTGATCGAGCTGGCTTTGATCCGCTGGGTTGGCACGCAGATTCGCGTCGCGGCCTACTTCGCCAACCTGGTGCTGATCGCGGCCTTTCTGGGCATGGGTCTGGGCGTAGCTTTAGGCCGGCGCAAGCCGCAGCTGTTCGGCTGGGCGCTGACGTGGTTGGCGCTGCTCTCGGTGCTGCTGGGCTTCGCGACCGATCTGGGTCTGACGCAGATTACCTTCCCCGATCCGGCGATCAGTTTGTGGGGCGGCGAGAATTCGCAGAAGGCCTCGAACTTTGGATTTCTGATCGCCTCGGGCGCGATGGTGGTGTTCTTCTGGGCACTGGCGGCGGTGTTCGTGCTCGCCGGCATTCCCGTCGGCTGGTTGTTCGCGCGCATGAATCCGCTGGTGGCATATCGCTGGGATCTGCTGGGTTCGGTGCTCGGCGTGGCGACCATGGCCATCATCGCGTGGGCGGGCGCGACGCCGCCGGTGTGGTTCGCGCTGGGCATCGTGCCGATCCTGTTGGTGATGCCGCATCCGCGCAACTTCGTGGCGGCGGTGGTGATCCTGGGCATGAGCTGGTACTCGGTGCACCACGCGATTTTTTCGCCATACAACCGCATCGATGTCGATCAGGTCGCCGAAGGTTTCACCGAACCGGCGGAACTCAAGACGCAGCGCTTGCCCGAGTACGAAGTCAGCGTCAATCGCGATTTCCATCAATACATGCTCGATCTGCGCCTGCTGCCCGACGAACTCGGCAAGCCGCTGTCGAATCGCGGCCAGGTGCGCATGATCTACGAGATTCCGTTCCGCGCGAGTCCGTTGCAGGGCTCCGCCTTGGTGGTGGGCGCGGGCACGGGCAATGATGTGGCCGCCGCGTTGCGCGTGGGTTTCGACACGGTCACCAGCGTCGACATCGATCCACGCATCATCAAGCTGGGTGAGGCCTTTCATCCGGAGAAGCCTTACGCCAACCCGGGCGTGGAGCGCGTGGTCAATGACGCGCGCGCGTATTTCGTGCAGACGCCCGACAAGAAGTTCGACGTGGTTTGTTATGGCCTGCTCGATTCGCACGCCATGTTCTCGGCGATGTCGAGCCTGCGCTTGGACAACTTCGTCTACACGGTCGAAGGCATTCGCGCCGGCTGGCAGCACGTGGCCGAAGGCGGCGTGATGAGCGTGTCGTTCTCGATCGTCGCCGGCGATTGGATGGCGCAGCGCATGAACAACATGATCTTCCAGGCCACGGGTCTGCGGCCCATCATCGTGCCGCACGGTTACAACTACGGCGCGACCTTCCTGGTGGGCAAGACGCTCACGCCCGAGATGGTGCGCGCGGCTTATCCGCGCGTGGTCGACAATCTGCGTCCCGACGAATCGATCCGCGCGCCGACCGATGACTGGCCGTTCTTGTATCTGCGTCCCGGCACGATTCCGTTCGCGTATTTGTCGGTGATGTTGCTGGTCGCGCTCACTGCTACCGTCGCGCTGAGGCGCGCGTTCGGCGCCAAGACCTTGAGCGTGGCGGGCTTGGATTGGCAGATGTTCTTGCTGGGCGCCGGTTTCATGCTGATCGAAACGCGCATGGTCACGGAGTTGAGTTTGTTGTTTGGCTCGACCTGGATCGTCAACACCAGCGTGTTTGGCGGCATTCTGTGCATGGTGCTGCTGGCCAACGAGGCGGCGTCGCGCTGGAAGCCGGAGAAGCTCGACGCGTGGTACGGCTTGCTGTTCCTGGCCCTGATCGCGGTGACGTTCTTGGGCGTGGGCATGCTCAATCAGCTGGCGGTGGGCACGCGCATTTTTGCAGCGGGTTTGCTGGTGGCGGTGCCGGTGTTCTTCGCGGGCATCATCTTTTCGAGTTCGCTGCGACGCGCGCCCAGCGCCGATGCCGCGCTCGGCGCCAATTTGTGCGGCGCAATGGTCGGTGGCTTGCTCGAGTATCTGTCGATGGCCGTGGGCCTGCGCGCGATTGGTCTGCTCGCGCTGGTGATCTATCTGCTGTCGTTCCTGGTGCTGCGTCAGCGCGACGCCTCGGGTGGCGCGCCCGCGGCGAGCGCGGGTTGATATCTCGCGCGCGCCGAGGCGACTCGGCGCGCGTCAACGTGGCGCGGGCGAACGCGCCGCGCGCAACAACCACCACCAGCCGCCGATCAAGGTGAAGACCGGCCCGCTGGCCGCGACCGCGATCGGATACCAGATCGGCCCCAGATTCATCCGCGTGGCCGCGACGATGCCGAGCAGGCCCAGCACCAGGCCGATGCCCGCCAACGCGACGACATGCATGAGCACCGCGCTCGGCGCGAGTCGCGCGGTGACGTAACCGCCCACGGCTGAAAATACCGCGCGGTAACTCAAGGCCAGCATCAGCAGCGATGTGCTGTACATCGGTTGATCGGGCGGCGGGAAGACCTTCGTGGCGTGCAGCAATGCATCGACGCCGACCGACAGCACGATGACCGTGATCAAGCCCGTGAACACCGCGAGCACGCTGCGACCGATGCGCTTCATGGCCGTGCCTTGCGCCCGCTCGGGCGACGATGTTTCTTCATGCGCGGATGAATCGCCTGCAGTTCCTCGAGCAGCGCGTCGAGCCGATCGAAGTTGGCCTCGAGCGTGTGACGCAGGGTGTCGAGCCAGTCCATCGCCTCGTCGATCGGCTGAGTGACGACGCGACTGGGGCGACGCTGCGCTTCGCGCCCACGTTCGATCAGGCCCGCGCGTTCGAGCACGCTCAGGTGCTTGGAGATCGCCGGCTGACTCATGGCGAAGGGTTCGGCCAATTCCTTGACCGAGGCCTCGCCCATGGCCAGCTTGGCCAGGATGGCGCGACGCGTGGGGTCGGCCAGGGCCGCGAAGGTGCGGCCGAGGCGGTCGGGATTCTTCTTCGCATTGCTTGCTGGTTTCATAACCTGGAAGTTACAGAAGCGATGCGGCGCGGTCAAGGCCACGCGCGCGCGTGCCAGCGGTTCGCCGAAAACGCTGGCTTGCCCTACTCTGCCAGCTGCCTCCGCCGCGGATGACGACGATGATCAAGGCCTGGATGTTTCGCATCGGGATGCTGGCCATGGCCTTCGCCGCGGCGATCGGCGCTTTCGCCGAGTACGACACCTATCGCGCCTTCACCGCGAATGGCGCGCCGGCGCGACTCGAGCGCGGCTCCACGGCGCAAGCGCCGAGCGCGCCGATGCGCGTGGGCAATGTCGACATGATCTCGATGCCGGTGAAATACCGCACCGCCGACGGCCAGGAGATCGTGGCCGAACGCAGCATCCCCGTGGCCGAGGCCCAACGTTTGATCGCGGGCGAAGGCGTGGACATTATCTACGCGCGCGAAGCGCCGCATCGTTTCATCTATCGCGGCGAGGAACTGCCCTCGGGCGCGATGTGGTTGGGGCTGAGCGTGTTTCTGTTCGCCGTATTCTGGCTATCGCTGCGACTGCGCCATCACTGAGCGCGACTATTCCGCCGCGCCGCGTTGCGCGCCGAGCAAGGCCTTGGCCAAGCGCGCGAGAATCTGCCGATGGCGACGGTCGAGCGCGCGATACAGGGCTTCGATGTGCGCCGCGTCATCGTGCTCGCCCGTCATCAACCACTCCACGCGCGTGGCCAGCAGCTGAGCGATGCGCACGATGTTCTCGGGCGACGGCACGACCACGCCGTTCTCCCACTGCGTCACCGCCGACACGGACACGCCCAGACGCTGAGCGACATCGCGACGGCTCAGGCCGCTGCGCGCGCGGGCTTCGCCCAGGCGTTCGCGAAAGGCGCTGACGAAACGCGTGGATTTGCGCGGCTTGGCCGCGATCACGGACGCGCGCAAGCGCGGATCGGCGCGGCGACGCAATGGAACGGTACGGCTTTTGCTCACGGTCACTCCCGATCGAAACTCGCACTGATGTCGGCGCGCGCGCCGGAACGGGGCGATGTTCAATACATCGCCACGCCCAGGCACAGACTCGCACGGCCACGCCCTCGTCATGGGGCGCGGGCGCGATACGAGCAAGATCGGAATCAGACCGACGCGACCGCCCAGTCCTGACAGGCGCAGGAGTACGGCGCTGGACCGCGTCTGGATTTACTGGCACGGAAATCGGCTCGCGATCACGAGAGAAGCCGACCAAGAACCCACGCCAACGCGGGCCGACACGTGGCCGGCCCGCGCGCGCTCACCGTCTAGCGCAACGGCTGGAAGGCATTGCGGAACACATAGTCGGCCACGCGACGACCCTGTTCGATGCCGCGGGTCTTGTCGAACGACCAATGGATGCCGAGATAGATGCGGCTTTGGCCGTTCTCTTCCTCGGCCTCGCTCAAGGTCGCGAAGCTGCGCGGCATCAGCGGACGCACCACGCCATCGTGGCCCGCGGTCACACCGTTGAACTCATCCGACACGAAGGTGAACGGAATATTGTCCGTGCCGTAGAAACGACGCAGCGTCTGGAACAGCGCGCCACCGAAGGCCGCGTGACCCGACGGATACGCCGGGAACGGCGGCGTGAAGTTGGGGCCGCTCAAATTGCTGGCCGGCGCGCCCAGCGGCATGAAGGTCGCATCGCCCGCGGTCGCCGCGTTGCCATCGCCCGCGCCGGTCGGGCCGGTGCCCGCGTCGGATTCGCGAATGCCGGTGATCGGCCGCCAGAACTCGTAGTAGTACTTCGATTCCCACGCGGCGATGCCGGTGTCGGCCATCGCGACATTGACCAGGGCCAGCAGCCGCGCCTGATCGACCGGATCGGTGCCCTGCTGATCGGCGATGACATCGGTGATCTGGTTGTACAAGCGCGGCGGCGCGCACAAGCTCGGCGTGCCGTCATAGGCCCAGAACGTACCGATGAAGGTCTGCTCGGCCGTGCGCGTGGTCGGCGTGATCACGCCATCGCCGCCGAGCGCCTTCACTTCATTGTAGGCACTGGCGTATTCGGCGCTGCTCATCGACGGCGGCGGCGGCAGACGGAACTGGCTGGCGGAACGCATCACGAACGGCGTCACGTCCGACCACAGAGCACCCAACGCGATCGGCACCTGGCTCACCGGATCCTGACGCCATTTGCCGGCCGCGTCCTCGGTGATGTATTCGATGCCCAGGCGCGGCTCGGGCTGATTGGAGCCGTCATTCGTGCGCCGCGCCAGGATCAAGAACGCCGACAAACGCCCCAACTCCACGCCGAGCAACTTCGGAACGAAGGGGATGCCCGTGAGATCGTTGGCGAGCTGCTGATCGAACTTCGGCTTCTGCGACGGGAACATCGCGACGAGCGTGTCGTGCGCCGATTGCGCAATCGCGGCGTCCATCGAGGTCCCGGGAATGGCGCCATACAGACCGTCGTAACTGCGATAGCGCAAGGTGATCGCATTGACCGCGTCGAACATCGCGATGTGGACGATGGCCATGGCGCGCGAAGCACGCACGGGCCCCAGTTGCTCGCCGAACACGCGCTGCTCGCCAGGCGCGACCGGCGTGTGATCGAGACCGCTGGCATCGATCGCGGTCTTGCTCCACTTGCGCAGCATGCTGGTGCTGGCGGTTTTTTCTTGCAGCGATTGCTGAGGCGCGACCTTGGCCGCTTGCAGCAAGGCTTCGTATTGCGGACCCCAGGCGTCTTGATGGCCGCCGGCGAAGCCGCTTGGCGACTGCGCGGCGAATGCCGTGCCGGCGCAAGCACACGCCAGCGCGAGCAGGAACGCCCCCACCCCACGTAGAACTTTCATATGCACTCCTTGGCTGATGTTTTTGATTCCCCCTGTTGGCATTCGTGATCGCGCGAGCGCTGGGCCCCCGGCCATGGCGCTCGATCCCGCGAAACACAAACCCGCGCTGATGCTAGGTGCCGGTCGGGGGCATGGATGTGCGCCAACGCACAGGATCGCCGAAACCGGCATCGGCTCGGCCCCCAGTGTTCGCCCTGCGGATGATTTGAACAGCGCCGCTGTTCAAGGCCGCGAAAGCGCGTGCCCGCGCGGCCTCGCGCTCAGCCCAGACGATTGATGTCGAGCGATTCCAGGATCGGCGTGGGCGTGCCTTCGCGCACCACGCGCAACATCGCGCGCGCGATCTTGTCGCTGGTGGTGACATAGCGCGGCGCAATTCGCGAAAGCCACGGCAAGATCGGCGCGCCGAGGCGATACAACCAGCGATAGCTCGCGGTCTTGGAGCGTTCGCCGTGCATCGGCACGATGGCGCCGGGACGAAACAACGCGGCCTTCAAGGGCAAGGCGAGCAAGGCGTTCTCGGTGCGTCCCTTCACGCGCGCCCACATCACGCGACCGCGTTCGCTGCTGTCGGTGCCGACACCCGACACGTAGACGATGCTCGCGCCCGGATGCGCTTGCGCGAACTCGCGCGCCACGTTCAGGGTGAGATCGTAGGTGAGGCTCGTGTAGCGCGCCTCGCTCATGCCCGCGGCCGACACGCCCAGGCAAAACAGCAAGGCGTCGCTGCGCGCGAACAGACTGGCGAGCGCGCTGAAGTCGTTCCAGTTGTCGTGCACGATGACCGTGAGCTTGGCCTGCGCCGGCACCGACAGCGGCGCGCGCGCGATGCACGTCACGGCTTCCACGCCCGGATCGATCAGACACTCGCGCAGCGCGGCCTGACCGACCATGCCGCTGGCCCCGAACAAGACGATGCGCATGTCGTTCCCCACGATGGCGACAAGACCGTCGTCGTGTAGATTACGTGAAACCCCCGGCCATTCCCTCGCGCGAACGCACATTTTCACACGTCCATCCTTGACGGCGCGGCGGGCCGGGCCTAGCGTGGCCGGAGTGCCGCAACGGCGCGAGGGAACGCCCCGTCCATGTCCGAGCCCGTCACTTCCGAAACCAGCGACTATCCCGCGCACGGCGGCTGCGATTGCTGCGAGGTGCGCTATCGCTTGACCAGCGCGCCGCTGTTCGTGCACTGCTGTCATTGCCGCTGGTGTCAGCGCGAAACCGGCTCGGCGTTCGCGATCAATGCCATGATCGAGGCCGATCGCGTGGAGTTGCTCAAGGGCGAACCCAGGATCGTGCTCACGCCTTCGGAAAGCGGTCTGGGTCAGCACATCGCGCGCTGTCCGCGGTGCCAGATCGCGTTGTGGAGCACGTATGGGGGCGCTGGGCCAGCGGTACGCTTCGTGCGCGTGGGCACGCTGGACAATACGCAGCTGCTGCCGCCCGATATCCACATCTATACCGAATCCCGCCAGCCCTGGGTGCAATTGCCCGAAGGCGTGCCGGCGGTGCCGCAGTACTACGATCGCCAGCAGTACTGGCCGCGCGAAAGCCTGCGTCGGCGCGAAGCCTTGTTGCCACAGATCAAGGCGTATCAGGCGGAGTTGAAGCGGCAGTCGGGTTGAGCGCGCGCTTGGTGCGTTTTCGGTTGCGCGCTTTCAATGCGCGCCTCTTGCTCGATTTGGATCGCGCGGGCTTGCTAGCCTAGCGCGCCGAACAGGAGCGCCCCATGCCCGCCTCGCCGCCCGACAATCTGCCGATCTACCGCGTGCTCACCGGTCCCGACGATGCCACGTTCTGCCGACGCGTCAGCGAAGCGCTGGCCCTGGGTTATCGCCTGCACGGCTCGCCGGCGCTGACTTTCAACGGCGAGCGCGTGATCGTGGCGCAGGCGTTGTTGTGGCCCGAGGCCTGAGCGCCTGAAGTTTCGTGCGCTTGATGCGCCTTGGCTTGGCGCATGCGCGCGTGACATACGAACTCGCGACACGCGAAAGTGACGGCCACGCGCGCCGGTCTCTCGGGGATTGCCTCGGAGCCCGCGCATGCGCCCCCTCGACCTCAAGGCCGTCCGCGCCTTCGTGACCATCGCCGATCGCGGCGGCTTCACGCGCGCGGCCGAAGCACTCGACAGCACGCAAGCAGCGGTGAGTGTTTTGCTGAAGCGACTGGAGGCGCGGCTTGGACAACGCCTGATCGAACGCACGCCGCGCGCGCTGCATCTGTCGGCAGCGGGCGCGGCCTTCCTCGAACCAGCGCGCGAGTTGTTGCGCAGTCATGAGCAGGCGCTGGCCGCGCTGCAGGAATCCCCGCGACGCTTGATCGTGGGCCTGAGTCATCACTTGATGGGCGAAGCGCTACCAACGATGCTCGCGGCCATCGCGCGCGAGGAACCTGGGCTGCGCGTGTCGGTGCAAGTCGACGGTTCCAAGGCCTTGCTCGAGCACTTGGGCGCGGGCCGCATCGACGCGGCTTTCGTGTTGTCGCCCACGCGCGGTGGCCGTGCGGGCGGTTCGACCTTCGAGGAACCTTTCGGTTGGTTTGTGTCGCGCGACTTTCATCACGTCGCCGATCAGGCCCTGCCGATCGCCACGCAAGGCGCGAGCTGCGCGATTCGGCAAGCGGCCGTGCGCGCGCTCGATCAAGCGGGCATCGCGTGGGTCGAACACTTCGTGGGCCTGGGCGCGGCGACCGTGGGTCGTGCCGCGGCGGCGGGACTCGCGGTGGCGGTGATCTCGCGACGCGCGGCGCCGCGCGACACGATCGATGTCGGCGAGCGGTTTGGACTGCCTGCCCTGCCCGGCGCTCGCGTGCACCTGCATTCGCGTCTGCGCGATGCACGCACGCGACGCGCGCTGCGCTTACTCGGCGACGCCTTGCAAGGCGCGCGTTGAGCGCATCAGGCGTTGGCCAGCTGCCGCGCCAGCCATTCCGGATCGGCATGCAGCAGATGCACTAGGCGTGGCGCCGGGCGCGCGATGGCGCGGACTTGTGCTTGTCGCAGCAAGCCTTCATCAAGCGTCGCGTCATCACGCAAGGACACAAGCACGCGACCTTGCGCGGCCTTGATCTCGACCAGATTGCTCGCGCCACCGAGCGCCTCGCGCAAGGCCGACGACGACGGCGCGTCCCGCAACGTCGTTGAGCGAGTGTCGACGCCCGAAGCCAGATAGGCGCGAATCTCGCCCGCCACCTGATCGGCCTGCGGCCCGATCACCACTTGCAGGCCGTGCGTGCTGACCGCGAGCAAGCCGCGTGCGCCCAGGTGCTTGAGCGCGGCCTCGTCGGCGCGCGCGCGATCGTGCAGCTCCAAGCGCAATCGCGTGGTGCAGGCCGCGACCTCGCGCAGATTGTCGCGACCGCCGAGCGCGGCGACCCAACCCGCGGCGCCTTCGGTCACGACGGCATCGACACGCGCCGCCGTCGTTTCCAATTCACGACCCGGCGTGGGCAGATCAAAACGACGAATGAAATAGCCGAACAAGCCGTAGTACAAGCCGAAATACACCAACCCCACCGGCAGCAACAACCACCCATTACGCGACTTGTCGAGATTGAGCACGTAGTCGAGCGCGCCCGCGGAGAAACTGAAACCGAGATGGATGTCGAGCAGGTTCATCACGCTCATCGCCAAGCCCGTGAGCACGGCGTGCAGCGCGTACAGCATCGGCGCCAGGAACATGAAAGTGAATTCGATCGGCTCAGTCACGCCGGTCAAGAACGAGGTCAAGGCCATCGACAACAACATGCCCGCCACGGCCTTGCGTCGCTCCGGCCGCGCCGCGCGATACATGGCCAGGCACGCCGCCGGCAGACCAAACATCATCACCGGAAAGAAGCCGCTCATGAACGCGCCGGCCTGCGGATCACCCGCGAAATAGCGCTTGAGATCGCCCGTCACGCCACCGTAATCGCCGACGATGAACCACGCGACATTGTTGAGAATGTGGTGCAAGCCCGTGACCAGCAGCAAACGATTGAGCACGCCGTACACGAACAGCCCGATGCCGCCACTCTCGATCACCAGATGACTGAGCGCGTCCATGCCCGAGACGAGGCGCGGCCACGCCAATCCAAACACGGCGGCCACGACCAGTGCAGCGCAGCCTGAAGCAATCGGCACGAAGCGACGTCCGCCAAAGAACGCGAGAAACGTCGGCAAACGAATCTCGCTGTAGCGGTTGTACAACCAGCCCGCGATCACGCCGGCGATGATGCCCAAGGGCACGCCGAGCTTGGCCACTTCCGCCGGCGTCGATTGCAAAATGGTTTGAATACCCTGCGTCGACACCACGAAACCGACGACACCGGCGAGGCCCGCCGCGCCGTGATTCTCACGCGCCAGACCCACGGCCACGCCGATGGCGAACAACAAACCCAGGTGCGAAAAGATCGCATCGCCCGCCGCCGCGACAAAGGCGAGATCGAGCAGATCCGGTTGACCGAAGCGCAACAACAAACCCGCCACGGGAAGCACCGCGATCGGCAGCATCAGGGCGCGACCGAGCTGCTGCGTGGCATCGCGCAGGCGTTTCATTAGCCACCTCCATCGACGGTCGACGCCGATGATGTCGAGAGTTTCGCGGCAATGAACGCGCGCACGGCTTCGGCGCTTTCCAGCGTCAAAGCCTCGCGCGCCCAGTCCGCGCACGCGCGCGCGTCGAGCGCACGCACCACTTGCTTGATCCGCGGCACGCGCCGCGGCACCGCCGAGACTTCGCGCACGCCGAGCCCGATCAACAGCGGAATCGCCGCGCTGTCCGAACCCAGGCCACCACACACCGCAACGGGCTTGCCCGCAACATTACCCGCGCGCGCCACGATCTCGATCAATCGCAACACGGCCGGGTGCAACGCATCAAGCCGCGCCGCCAACGCGGCGTGGCCGCGATCCATGGCCAGCACGTATTGCGAGAGATCGTTGCTGCCGATCGACAGAAAATCCGCCTCGCGCGCGAGTTGATCGGCAAGCACGGCGGAGGATGGCGTTTCGATCATCACGCCGAGCGCGGGCAGTTCGCGCAAGCCGAGTTCATCGGCGCAGGCGCGCAAATGCTCGCGCGCCGCGCGCAGATCGCCGACATCGGTGACCATCGGCAACATGATCTTCAGCGTCTTGCCCTCGCTCGCGCGCAGCGCCGCGCGCAATTGCGCACGCAAGACATCTGGCCAGTGCAGGCCGACGCGAAGACCGCGCACGCCGAGCACGGGATTTTCTTCGCGCGCGAGCGGCAGGTAAGCGAGCGGCTTGTCACCGCCGACATCCAGCGTGCGCAAGGTCAGCGGGTGCGGCGCGAAAGCTTCGGCGATGGCGCGGTATTCGCGCGTCTGCTCGGCTTCGTCGGGCGGCAAGCGGCGATCGAGAAACAGGAATTCCGTGCGCAACAGTCCGCAGCCTTCGGCGCCCTGCTCGACCGCGCGCGCGGCTTCGCTGGCGCCGCCGATGTTGGCGCGCACGGCGATGCGCGTGCCGTCGCGCGTGGTCGCGGGTTCACGCGCGTGCGCGAGGGCCGCGGCTTCGTCGCGCGTTCGGCGCACTAGGCGTTCGCGCGCGGCCTCGCGTTCGGAGACGGGTGGATCGATGGCGATGACGCCGCTTTCCGCATCGAGCACGAGCACCGTGCCGGCCGTGATCGCGAGCACGCCTTCGCCCGCGGCAACCAGCGTCGGAATGCCGCGCGCGGCCGCAAGCAAGGCGACATGCGATGTCGGCCCCCCGCGCGCCATGCAGATGCCCGCGATGCGCGCGCCATCGAGCGCGATCAATTGCGACGGCAATAATTCCTCGGCGATGAGGATGGCGTGCTCGGGCAAGGCGCGCGCCTGCGTCAGCGGTTCACCGGCGAGCGCGCGCAAGACTTGGCGTTCGAGATCACGTAAATCGGCGGCGCGTTCTCCCAGGTGAGCGTTATCGAGCGCTTGCAAGGCTTCGATGCCCGCGCGCACGCTTTGTCGCCAGGCATAGGCCGCGCTCGCGCCGGTCGCGATGCGCGCCCGTGCTTGTTCGACGAGTTCGGGGTCGGCGAGCAATTCGGCATGGGCCTGCATCAACTCGCTTTGCGCGCCGCGCGTGGTCGCGGCGCGTTCGCGCAGATGCGCGAGAGTGCGCGACAGTGCGTCGGCCAATGCGGCGCTCTCGGCGGCAGCGTCGGTGGCGGTCTCGACGAGTTCGCGCTCGGGTTCGTCCAAGGGCACCGCTTCGCCCACGGCCAGACCGGAAACGGCGATGACACCGTGCGCTTGCTGCGGCACTTCAAGCGAGACGCGTGGTGTCGATAGCACCGGCGAACGCAATGTCTCACTCGCGCGCGTCACCGGCAGCAGCAAACTCGACAAGGCCTGAAGCACCGCCGCGGCATCGTGACCCCGCGCGACGACTTCGACTTCATCGCCTTGCCGTGCGCCCAAGGCCATCAGCGCCACGGCACTGCGCCCATTGCCCGTTCGCCCATGCGCGTGAATCACGACTTCGGCGGCGAAGGGTTTGATCGCGGCGACGAGGCGCGCGACGGGTCGCGCGTGCAAGCCATGATCGAAGCCGACGCGGAAGAACGCGCGGACCTCGGTGGACTCGGCCGCTTCGCTCGCGACGACTTCATCCGCGCCATCGACGCTCATCAACGCCTCGCCCACGGCGATCTCGCGATCCACCGTCGGCGCGATCAAGCGTCCACCGGCGCTGATCAGAATCGGCGTGACCGCGCTACGCGCCTCGCGCGCGATGCGGTCGAGATCGAAGCGCAGTAAGGGCTCCCCCGTGGTGACGCGTTGACCGGCGCGCACGAGGAGCTCGAAGCCCGTGCCGTTCATGCGCACGGTGTCGATGCCGACGTGCATCAGTAATTCCAGGCCGCCGCGCGCGCGCAGACTCAAGGCGTGGCGGGCCTGGCCCATCAGCACCACTTCGCCATCGCAAGGCGCGTGCAGCACATGGCCCGTGGGGTCGATGGCCACGCCTTCGCCGGCGAGGCCGCCCGCGAAGACCTCGTCGCACACCTGGGACAAAGGCATCAGCCAGCCCGAGAGCGGCGCGCGCAACACCACGGTGGTCATGGACGCTCCCATTCGAGTCGGTCGATCAGCCAGAACGGCTCCAGCGCCGGCTGCGCGAAGCGCAGACACACGTCGCGCGCGCGGTCTTGCGCGGGAAAGGCGCCGCGAACTTCGCTCACGCCGAAGGATTTCGCGGCTTCGGCCAAAGGCAGGCGCGTCAGCAAGGGACCATCGCAGGTATCGAGGTGAATCTCGAGTTCGCCAACTATCGTCTCGGCTTGGCCGAATTTGATCTTCTTCACCGCATCGCCGATCTGAAAATTGAACGGCACCTGCCCCACCCGCGCGCGCACGCCGGTCACGCCCGCGAGCGGTGCCTGGCGCCAGTACCAGCAGGGGTTTTGCAGATCGACGGTGAAGACGGCGCGCTCGCCTTCGCGCGGCGCGTCGTCCTCGAGCATCAGGCCGATGGCGTCGCCGCAGCGTTCGAGATCGCGGCTGTCGCGGCGTAGCACATCGTCGGCGCGGATCGGGTATTCGCGAATCGCCGAGATGGGTTGGTCGTCCAAAAACGTGCGCGCGCGCAGCGTCACCGGCAACTTCAGATCGAGCAGTTTGCGATAGCGCGATGAACTTGCGCGCGGCTCGCTGCCGTCGCGCGTGTAGCGAATCTCGCCGACGTCGGTCTGCGTGCGCAGCGTCACGCGCGCGCGATCCTTGTCGCGCGCGATCTCGGCCTCGGGCGCATACGCGCTATCCGCGGGCGTGATGCCAAACGCCGCGTAGGCCGGCCACAAGGTCGGTACGCGTCGCGCGAAATCCGGCCACGCGCGCCGTTCGCCCGGCGTCCAGCCGAGCTCCGCGATCGCCGCGAGTCGCGGCCACGCCATATGCGCTACGCGCGCCTCGGTGCGGATGTGCTCGACCCAGACATTACCCTGCACGCCCATCACGTGCCGGCGCTGTTCCGCGCTCAAGGCCGCGGGCTGAGGATCGAAGGCGTAAACATCGGCCAGCGTGATCGTGCGCGTGCGTCCGGGGGGCTCGACCGCGGTCCCGGCCTGGCGATTGTCGAAATACAGCGTGGGCCACGGCGCCAGCACGGTGTCGTGACCTTGTTGCGCGGCCGTGATCGCGCCATCGATGCCGCGCCAGCTCATCACGATGGCGCCGGGCGCGAGACCCGGCGAAAGAATCTCATCCCACCCGACGATGCGACGACCTTGAGCCTCGACGAAACGCGCGATGCGTTCGGTGAAGCGCGCTTGCAGATGCTTGGCGCCTTCCTCGCCGAGTTCCGCGATCAGGGCCTTGCCCGCGGCCGATTCGCGCCATTGCTTCGGCTCGACTTCATCGCCGCCGATGTGGATGTAAGGCGAAGGAAAGATCGCCAGGGTCTCGCGCAGCACGTTTTCGAGGAACGCGAACGTCGGTTCCTGAAAGCCGAACGCATTGCCGTAGATGCCCCAATCGGCGGGCACGCTCGTGACCGTGCCGGGCAGCGCGCCAAGTTCGGGATAGGCCGCGAGCGCGGCGCTGGCGTGCCCGGGCATTTCGATTTCGGGCACGACGGTGATGCCCAGCCGCCGCGCGTAAGCGACGATCTCGCGCGCCTGATCTTGCGTGTAGTAGCCGCCGTACTGGCGCGGACGATTCGTCGCGGGATCGATGTCCGCGCGCGCGGCATCGCCGGCCGGCACGCGCCACGCGCCGATCTCGGTCAGGCGTGGATAGCGCTTAATCTCGAGCCGCCAGGCTTGGTCATCGGTCAAATGCCAATGCAGCACATTGAGCTTGTGCAGCGCCATCGTGTCGAGAAAGCGCTTGATGAACTCGATGCTCTGAAAATGCCGCGCCGAATCGAGCATGGCGCCACGCCACGCGAAAGCCGGCGCGTCCTCGATGCGCAGGGCCGGCACGCGCTTCGCGTTCGGCGCGCACAGTAGTTGCAGCAAGGTCTGCGAGCCGGCGCGCAGGCCGGCGATCTCGGCGGCCGAGAGCGTGATGCGTTCTCGACCCACGCGCAGGCGGTAGCTTTCGTTCGAGGTGTTGGGCGTCTTCGTGTCGAGGGCGAACACGATGTCGGCGTCGTCGCCTTCAATCGTGGTCAACCGACGCTGGCAGACGCGCGCGACACGCTCGGTCAACAGCGCGGCGACATCGCGCACCTCATCAGCATCCGCCGCGACCCGCAACCGCATCGTCTCGCGCAAGGCGAACGCGCCGCGATCGAGCTGCAAGGACGCCGGCGTCGGCACCAGGGCCGGCTCTTCCACCGCGCGCGCCGGCAGAGCGCCCGGCAAGGCACCGAGCAGCAGGCCAACGCCAATCGCGGCACTACGCAAGAACATCGTCATTCGACGCGGGAGGATGACCATGGCGAGGCTCAGTGTAACCGCGCGCGGCCCGCGCGGCGGCGCGCGCGCCGGGCAAGAAGCGAGGGCGCTGGCGTCCTTGCCGCGCCCTCGGGTGGGGTGCATCGGGGCATGGCGGCGCGCGTCGAGGATCATCGACACGCGCCCGCGCGTCGACTTACATCTTGACGCGAATGCCCAGGTAGAACTGCCGACCGTTGGTGTAGAACGCGCGCGGCTGGTCCTCGTTGAGGCCGTAGTACTTGAGCGTGGGGTTGTTGAGGTTCAGCCCCTCGAAGGTGAAGCTGATGTGGTCGTTCAAGGTGTACGACATCGAGGCCGAGAGCGTGCCCGTGGCGTCTTGATACTGCGGCGAGCTGCGATCGAGGCCGACGAAGAAGTCCGAACGCCGCGAATACGCCAGGCGCGCGCCAAAGCGTGCGTTCTCGTAGTACGCGCCGACGTTGTAGGTGTTCTTCGACGCGCCGACCAGATCCGCGCCATTGTCTTCCTCGGCATCGGCATAGGTGTAGTTGGCGAAGCCGCCGAAGTCACCGACGATCGGCGATTGCCACGCCAGTTCCACGCCCTTGACGCTGCCCGAGGTGTTGATCGGCGCCGAGATCGTGTAGGTCTCGAAGGAATCGGTGCGGATATTCAACAGCTGCGTCTGATAGGTGCCGAAGCCAACGTAGTTGTTGAGGTCCATGTAGTACACGCCCGCCGACAGCAGCGAACGCGGGCCGTAGTACCACTCCAGCGCGGCATCGAAGTTGTCCGAGACGATGGGCTCGAGTTCGGGATTGCCGCCGTTGCCGGTGCGCGTGGTGTCGTCCGCCGTGAGCGCGCCGCCAAGCGCGCTGTAGTCCGGACGCGCGATGGTGCGCGCGGCCGCGACACGGGCGACGAGGTCTTCGGCGAGGTCCCAACGCAGGTTCACGCTGGGCAGCACATCGTTATACGTGTTGTTCACCGGCAATCGATAGAACGAGCCGAAGGCCGAGGTCGTGATCGCGCCCGGCACGTCGCAAGGCGCCAGCGCCGCGCATTCGGAACCGGGAATGGCCACGTTGGTGGTGACGTTCTCCTCCGTGCGCACGAAACGCAGACCCGCGTTGCCGCTCCAGTTGCCACCGGAGAACAGCACCATGGCGTAAGCCGCCGTGTTCTTTTCGTTGATCGAGAACTCGCCCGGCCAGTACTGACGCGACACCGGATCGCGGTTGGAGAACATATCGCCCCACCGACGCAGTTCGCCGCGCGAGATCTGCCAGACATTGCGCGGGAAGTTGCCGCCGAGGTCATCGCCGAAATCATCCGGATAAGTCTCGCCATTCCACGCGGGCAGATTGGCGGTATTGAACGGATCGCGCGCGAAGTTGGGACCTTGCGCGACCTGGTGCGTGTCGCGATCGTGTTCGGCATAGCGCAAGCCAAACTTGAGCAGGGTGAAGGTGTCGTTGTCCAAACTCAGATCGCCGTCGATCTGGCCGTATTTTTCCTTGTCTTGCGTGCTCGCGGGGCTGGCGCCGAAGATCCAGTCGAGCGTGGTGCCGGCGAAGTTCGACGGATCGCCGCTCGGAAAACTCACATCGGCCGGGCGACCGATGCCGTGGAAGGCGTAGGACGCGCCGGTGTTGAACACATCGCCTTCGAAGACGGCCTGCGTGGGCGTGTTGCCTTCGCCGTTGGTGACACCAGCCTTGCCGCGCAAGGTCAGGCGATCGCTGGCGAGCCACTTCACGTCGAGGTTGACGAAATCCGTGTCCGAGTACGCGCCGGGTCGATAGATCTGATCAACGATGGCGTACTGCGCGCGGTTTTCCGCCGTGCCGACATTGGCCCAATCGGCCGAGACCAAGGTGCCGTTGCGCACGACATAATTGTTCGGCACGCGATTATCGGTGCCGATCACGCGACTGCCCCAGAACATCCAGTTGCGGTTGTAGTTGCTGGCTTCGAGTTTGGACTTGAAGGCGTTGAGGTCGATCTCGAAGGCATCGCTCGGGCGCAGGTGCAGATCGATCATGCCGCCGCGACGCTCGCGCTCTTGCTCGAACAGCGCCGAACCAATCAAAGTCGGGTAATAGACATTGGCCAGATCGGGACGCGCTGTGGCCAGCGCGCTGGTCGGCGAGATCTGCGCGTAGCCGAGAATCTCTTGACCGTCGCGACGCAGATGACGCTTCTCGTCGAAGGCCTGCAGCATCACGCCGAAGGTGTTGGCTTCGTTCTTCCAGTTCATCAGCGCGCTGATCTGCGGATCGGTCTTGCCCGGCAGATCGGCGTACACACCCTCGAGCGCGCCTTGCACGGAGAAGTTCTCCGTGAAGTCCAGGGGCTTGCGCGTGATGATGTCGACCGCGCCGGCGACGCCGCCTTCAACCAGATCGGCGGTGGCGCTCTTGCGCACCACGACTTGGCTGACGATTTCGGACGGCAGCATGGCGTAGCTCACCGAGCGACCGACCAGGCCTACTTGATCGAGCACGAACCAGTCGCCCGAGGCGATGGCGTGGCCGTTGATCAAGGTCTGGGTGAGGCTGGGATTGGTGCCGCGCAAGCTCACGCGATCATTCTCGTCGAAGCCGCCCGAGCCGCCCGATTGCGATTGCGTGGTGACGCCGGCGACGCGTTGCAGCGAGTCGGCGACGTTCTTGTCCGGCATCTTGCCGACGTCCTCGGCGCTGATGACTTCGACCAGATTGTCATCGTTGCGCTTGCCTTCGAGCGAGCGCTCGAGCGAGCCGCGGATGCCGCGCACTTCGACGGCTTCGAGCGTCTTGTCGTCGTTGGCGTCGGACGCGGGTTTTTCTTGCGCGATCGCGCCGAAGGAAGCGGAGAACAAGGCGAGCGAAATCGCCGTGGCAATGGCAGTGCGCTTGACGTTCATGGAATATCCCCCACAGGTAGGCCGCGCGTCAGGCGCGGCGATAGCGAATCCCGGAACCCGGCCTCGCAGCGGTCACGCCCCGCCCGCGGCCTCGCGAGGGCCGCTAAGCGATGCATACCACTACAATGCCACATTATGACCACACGACACCTATACCCTACCAATCACGGAATTGCAATGCTACAGTGCCCATCGTCGTGGGGCTGAAAATGCGCTGCATTGCGGCACATTCCCACATTCGCAGGGATGAAGGGTCAGATGAAGGGTGATGCCAGTGGTATCTCAGTGGTACTAGAACGAGTGCAGCCATGACCTCGATCGCGAAGGCCCTGCGCCCCCTTGACCCGACCAGCAATCAACCGCTGTATCAGCAGTTGCAGCGCGCGCTGCGCGAGGCGATCGAAAGCCGCGTGCTCGGCGTCGACGATGCCCTGCCCGCCGAGCGACAACTCGCCGAGGAACTCGCGGTGTCGCGCATCACCGTGCGCAAGGCCATCGAAGGCCTGGTCGACGAAGGCTTGCTGGTGCGCCGACAAGGCGCGGGCAATTTCGTCGCGGCGCGCGTGGAAAAGAACTTCGCCAAGCTCACGTCGTTCTCGGAAGACATGCGCGCGCGCGGTCGCGTGCCGCGCAGCCGGTGGTTGCGCAAGTCCGAGGGCACGGTCACGCCCGAGGAAGCACTGACCTTGCGACTGAGCCCGGGCACGCCGGTGTTTCGCTTCCACCGTATCCGCATCGCCGACGACACGCCGATGTCGTTGGAGTACGTGACCATTGTCGCCTCCGCCCTGCCCTCGCTCGAGGCCGTGGATGCTTCGATCTACGAAGCCCTCGAACACGCGGGCAATCGTCCGGTGCGCGCGCTGCAGCGTCTGCGCGCGCTCGTGCTGCGCGCGGAGCAAGCCAAGCTGCTCGACGCGCGCGAAGGCGACGCGGGGCTCTTGGTCGAACGCGTGGGCTTTCTGCGCGATGGTCGCGCGGTGGAATTCAGTCAGTCCTATTACCGCGGCGACACGTATGACTTCGTCGCCGAGTTGAATTCGCACCATGATTGAATCGGCGCCGACCCTGTTGTTTCGCGAGGCGGGCGAATCGTCCGCGGTGTCGCGTGCCCTGCTCGCGCGGCATGGCGATGCCGCGCGCGCGTTGGGCGCAACCTTGCGGGCGCAGCCGCCGCGCGCGGTGGTCACCTGCGCGCGCGGTAGTTCCGATCACGCGGCGACGTTCGCGAAGTATTTGATCGAGACGCGCACCGGCATTCTCACGGCCTCGGCCGCGCCATCGGTGAGTTCGGTCTATGGCGCGCGGCAGGATCTGCGCGGCTGTTTGTTCCTGGCGATTTCGCAATCGGGCAAGAGCCCGGATCTCGTGGCCTCGGCGCGCGCGGCGCGCGAAGGCGGCGCGATTGTCGTGGCCTTGGTCAATGTCGAGCATTCGCCCTTGGCGCAGGTCGCCGAGCACGTGTTCGCCTTGAGCGCGGGCGCGGAGCGCTCGGTCGCGGCGTCGAAATCCTTCATCGCCGCGTTGGCCGCGATCGCATTGCTGGTGGCGGCGTGGACCGAAGACCAGGCGCTGCTCGAGGCGCTCGCGTCCCTGCCCGATCTGCTTTCGCGCGCGTGGCAACTCGATTGGCGCGCGGCGCGCGAGCGTCTGGAATTGCGCGAGCATCTGTTCGTGATCGGCCGCGGCCCGGGCCTGGCGATCGCGCAAGAGGCCGCGCTCAAGGGCAAGGAGACTTGTGGGCTGCATGCCGAAGCCTTCAGTGGCGCCGAAGTGCGCCATGGTCCGCAGGCGCTATTGTCGGGCAGCTTTCCGGCGCTGTTGCTGATCCAAGACGACGAAACGCGCGCGGGCATGATCGAACTCGCGCGCGATCTGGTCGCGCGCGATGTCGACGTGCTGATCGCCGGCGCCGACGTGCCCGGCGCCATCGTGCTGCCCACCCTCGCCGCGCACCCGGTGCTGCAACCGCTGCTGCTGATTCAGGCCTACTATCGCCTGGTCAACGCGCTGGCGCTGGCGCGCGGTCGCGACCCCGACAGCCCGCCGCATCTGCGCAAGGTCACCGAGACGCACTGAATGCGCCAAGCGCTCCGTAACGCCCGCCTCCTGCTCGACGACGGTGTCGTCGACGATCGCGTGTTGCTGCTGCAAGGCGGCCGCATCGAGGCCGTGGTCGCGCCCGACGACACGCGTCTGCGCACCGCGCTGATTCGCGATCTCGACGGCGGCCTGCTGCTGCCCGGCTTCATCGACGCGCAAGTCAACGGCGGCGGCGGCGTGCTGTTCAACGACGACCCCAGTGTCGATGCCGTGCGCGCGATCGCCGCGACGCATCGCCGTTATGGCACGACGGGCTTGCTGCCGACCCTGATCAGCGACGATCGCGCGCGCATCGCCCGCGCGATCGAGGCCGTGCGCGAATCGCTGGCGCTGGGTGTGCCGGGCGTGCTGGGCGTGCACATCGAGGGCCCCTGCCTCAACGAGATTAAGAAAGGCGCGCACGATGCCGCGAAGTTTCGCGATCTCGACGAGGACGACATCGCGGTGCTGAGTTCGCTGCGCACGGGTCGAACCCTGGTGACACTGGCGCCGGAGATGACGTCGCCGAGCACGATCGCGCGGTTGGTCGCGCACGATGTGATCGTCAGTGCCGGCCACACCAATGCCACGCATGCGCAAGTGACCGAGGCGCTGCGTCACGGCGTGCGCGGCTTCACGCATTTGTTCAACGCCATGTCAGGACTGACCAGTCGCGAACCCGGCGTGGTTGGCGCGGCGCTGAGCGATCCGGAGAGTTGGTGCGGGATCATCGTCGATGATCATCACGTCGATCCGACGGTGTTGCGCATCGCGCTGGCGTGCAAGCGCCACGAGCGTTTCATCCTGGTCACCGATGCCATGCCGAGTGTCGGTTCGACGCGCGATCACTTTTTCTTGCAGGGCCGACGCATCGAGGTACGCGACGGTCGCTGCGTCGATGAGCACGGGACGCTCAGCGGCTCGGATCTGGACATGGCGAGCGCGGTGCGCAATGCCGTGCGCTTGCTCGGTCTGCCGCTGACGGAAGCCGCGCGCATGGCGAGCACGTATCCGGCGCAGTTTCTCGGCATCAGCAACGAGTACGGGCGCATCGCGCCGGGCTATCGCGCCAATCTGGTGCTGGTCGATGAGGACATCGCGGTGCGCGAAACGTGGATCGACGGTCGCGCGTCGGGCGAGGAACGCGTCGCGGGCTGAGGCTTGATCAGGCGGCGCTGCCGCCCGCGCCGCTCGCGGCGGCCGCGGCCTTGGCTTCGTGGGCGCGCAGATGATCGAGCACGCGCGCGCCGAGCACTTCGCCGGAGCTGGCGTCGAGCAGACCTTCGGGCAGATGCGTCAGCGATTCGCGTTTCATCGCCACCAGGCGATCGCGCAGCACTTCGTACAGCGCGCGCTGCTTGGCGCCCGCCCACAAGCTGACTTCGCGCATGGACAAGGCGCGACCCTGAGCCAGACGCAAGTGCACCCAGTCGAGATCGCGCGCATGCGCGCGAGCGACGGGCACGGTGCCGGAAAAGCATTGCCTGACGAAAGACGCGAGCAGCGTCTCCAACTGACGAGTCGTCGGCGCGTTCAAGTAAAGCCCCCTGTGACAACGGTGACATTTTAGGGATTGCGCGGGGCGCGCGCGGGGTCTTGATGATCTTTAGCAGTTGATAGGGGATTGGCCGGATTCCCGGCCGGGGCTGGGGTCTTTTGTGGTTTTTGCGCTTGTGCGTGAGGGCGTTGGGGTGGGTCCTCACCTGGCGGTGAGGACGACCGGTGGGTGTGGGGGTGGGTGTTGGTGACGTTGTCGCTTGGCTCGGGGTGCCGCCCCTTGTCGGTGGGCGAGGGATTCAGCACATCCCTGTGCTGAACCCTCGCGGCGCACATCCTTGTGCGCTGGCCACCGACAAGGGGACCGTCACCCCGAGCCGTCGAAACGTCACTGGGTTCGTGGGGTAGATCAAAAGAAAAAAGCAAAAGCGCGCTTCGCGCGCCGCGTGCGCGGCGCGCGAAGCAAGAGCCGGTTCCTTGTTTAAAGCTCGCGAGTTCGCGGGTCTTCTCTTACTCGGGCTGAAATGCTGGTGATTGGAATGTTGGCGAGGGGTGGAAATGGCGTTGGCGATTTCGTTTCTCGTCGCCAAAAAGAAGCGGCGCCCGAAGGCGCCGCTTTTCGTGCTTCATGACGTCTTGAATCAGTCGTGTTGGCGTCGACGACGGCCGGCGATGTAGAGCATCAGCGCGGCGAGCGCGGCGAGGCCGGCCCAGCTGAGGGTCGGGATCGAGCTGACGATGCCGAACACGGTCGGGTTCGACGCGCCGACGACGGTGGTGTCGTCGGTAGCGGCGGTCGATTCGTTGGTGCCGTTGCCGTCGCCGTCGAAGCTGACCGTGCCTTGATTGCTGATCTGACCCGACACGCCGGAATTGATCGTGGCGTTGATCGTGATCGTCACGGTGCCGCCGGTGGCGATGGCGCCGTCCCAGGTCACGGTGTTGGTGCCGATGGTCGCCACCGCCGTGCCCGAGGTCGCGGAGGCCGAGACCAGGGTCAGACCCGTGGGCAGGACGTCGGTCAACTCGCTGCCGGGGTTGTCGGCTTGCGCGCCATTGCCGGTGTTGTTGAGCACGATCGTGTACGTGACCGAGCCGCCCGGACGGAAGGTGCCGCTCACCGCCTTGCTGGCCGCGATCACCGCGCCCGCCGTCACCGTGGTGGTGTCGGTGGCGGTGTTGTTGGCCGGATTGGCGTCGGTGATCGAACCTGGCGGCGTGACCGTCGCGGTGTTCGACAAGATGGTGCCCGAGGCCGTGCCTGCCGCGACCGCGCAAGCGGCCGTGTAGGTCACGCTGGCCGCGGCCGGCAGATTGACCGTGGTGTCGTTGATGTTGCCCGCGCCCGAGGCCGTGCAAGTGCCGCCGCCGGCGCCGACGCACGTCCAGTTGCAGGTCAGGCCCGCGGGGAACGTGTCAGCCACGGTGGTGCCATTGGCCGGTTGCGGGCCCGAGTTGCTGGCGACGATGGTGTACGTCGTCGTGCCACCGGCCGCGACCGTGGTGACGCCGTCGGTCTTGGTGATGGACACATCGGCGCTGATCGTCACGGTGTCGGTGTCGGTCGCGCTGTTGTTGCCCGGCGTGGGATCGGTCACGCCACCGGGTGCGGCGACCGTCGCGGTGTTGGCGATGGTGCCGGTCGCGCCGGCGCTGACGGTGCAGCTCGCGGTGTAGGTGACCGAACCGCCCGACGGCAGGTTCACGCTGTCGTTGATGTTGCCCGCGCCCGACGCGGTGCAGGTGCCACCGCCCGCGCCGACGCACGTCCAGTTGCAAGTCAGCGGCGCCGGGAAGGTGTCGGCCACGGTCGCGCCCGAGACATTGCTCGGACCCGCGTTGGTCGCGGTGATCGTGTACGTGGCCGAGCCACCCGGCGTCACCGCGGTCACGCCATCGGTCTTGGTGATGGCGAGGTCGGCTTGCTGGACGATGGTGTCGGTGTCGGTCGCCGAGTTGTTGCCCGGGGTCGGGTCGGTGATGCCGCCTGCTGCCGCCACGGTCGCGGTGTTCGACAAGGTGCCCGTCGCCGCGGCGCTGATGGCGCACGACGCGGTGTAGGTCACCGAGCCACCGGCCGGCAGATTGGCCGAGTCGTTGATGTTGCCCGAGCCCGACGCGGTGCAGGTGCCACCGCCCGCGCCGACGCACGTCCAGCTGCACGTCAGCGACGCCGGGAACGTGTCGGCCACGGTGCTGCCCGGCGCGTTGCTCGGGCCGGCATTCGAGGCGGTGATCGTGTACGTGGTCGAACCGCCGGCATCGACGGTGGTCACGCCATCGGTCTTGGTCACGGCGAGATCGGCCGAGGGCGCGAGCGTGTCAGTGTCGGTCGCCGAGTTGTTGCCCGGCGTCGGATCGGTGATCGCGCTGACGATCGTCGCGGTGTTGCTCAGCGAGCCCGTGGCCGCCGCGCTGATCGCGCACGAGGCGGTGTAGGTGACCGAGGCGCCGACCGGCAGATTGGTCGAGTCATTGATGTTGCCCGAGCCCGACGCGGTGCAGGTGCCACCGCCCGCGCCAACGCACGTCCAGGTGCACGTCAGCGACGCCGGGAAGGTGTCGGCCACGGTCGCGCCGGTCACCGGGTCGGGGCCGGCGTTGCTGCCGGTGATCGTGTAGGTCACCGAGCCGCCCGGCGTCGCCGTGGTCACGCCATCGGTCTTGGTGATGGCGAGATCGGCGGTGAGCGCGCGGCACGCGGTCACGGTCACGTCGTCGACGGCGAGACCGCCGAAGACCACGGTCGTGTCGCTGTCGAGATGGAATCGCAGTTCGGAGTTCAAGCCCGCCAAGCTATCGGCGCGACGCGAGTACACGCCCCAACCGACGCTGCCACCGATGTTGTTCTGCGGATTGCCAGTGCCCGCCGAAGCGCTGATCGGCGTCGGCTCGATCCACTCGTACAAACGCGTCGGCGTGGCGCCGCCGACCTGCTGGAAGTCGACGAACATGTGATCGAAGTTCGCGGTCTCGATCTGATGCTTCATCGCCCACGTGACCACGACCGGCGGCTGCAAGCCGGCGAGGTTGATGTTGGGCGACAACAGATCCTGCGACGACGACACGGCGTACGGACCATTCAAATTGGTCTTCCAGCAATTCGTGCCGCTATTGCAGGTGTTGAACGCCGCGATCGGATTGGCCGTGGTCGTGGCGGCGGTGGCCGGCAGGCCCCGCGCCCACTGGTCGGCGGTGCCGGAATGCGTGAAGCCCGCATCGCCCGGTTCGAAGTCGGTGCCATAGACCGTGGTCTGCGTGAAGCCCGGCGCGCAGGTCGGCGGTGGCGGCGCTTCGCAAATGCGCAGGCCCCACGAGGTCAGCGTGCCGCCGTTGGCGCCGGCGGTGTCGTCGCGCAGATCGAGCGTCCACGTGCCGCCGGCGTTCTCGCCGTCGAACCACGACAGGCGATACGCGCCCGAGGTGCTCGCGGTGCCCGCGGTCGAATTGTTTTCCGGCTTGACTTGAATGCCCTTGAGCGCGGTGAACGCCGGCACCATGCCGGCTTCATCGTCGAACACCAGATCCATCTGCGTCTGGCCACCCGTGGCGGCGGCGCCGATGTCGGTGAACAGACCATTGTCATTGCCGGCCGGCGAGCGCAGATGCGCGTCGATGTCCTGCATCAGCGCGTGATTGAGCACCAGCTCGACATCGACGTCGGCGATGCGCGGATTGCCCGGCACGGTCAAGGTCGAGCTCACGAGACCCGTGCCTGGACCGATGGTCTTGGGCACGTCGGATGACATATAGGTTGTGCAGTTGACGCCTTCGTTCGTCGCCGGATGGACCGACACGCTGAGGTTGTACGTCGCCGTCGGGCCACCCACGGCGGCCGAGGCGGAATCGACGAAGGCGAAATAGGTGCCTGTCGTCTTGACCGTCATGAAGAAGGCTTCGGACGGAATGTTCGGATTGGGCGAGACATCGCCGGTGCCGGCGTCGTCGACCACCAGGATCTGATTGGCCGCGTCGCCGAACAGGCCCAAGCCCAGGCGACCATTCCAGGACACGCCATCACGCTCGGGATCGACATCCAGCGACAGGAACACCGTGTCACCGGCATTGGCGGTGAAGCTGTACCAGTCCTGCTCGGTCGCCACGGCCGGATTGCGCGCGCCGCTGACGAAGCCGTTGGCGGGCAGCACGTTGGCGGTGCCCGGCGTGTCGTTGGATTCAACTTCCGGCGTGGGCGCGCCGGACTGCACGCGCAAGTGCAGCTCATAGCTGCGTTCGGACGTCGTGCCAGCGGTGAAATCATTGACCTTGATGAAGTACGTGCCCGCCGCCGGCAGGGTCGCGCCGGCGATGGAGGACGACAGACCGGCGAAGGAGCCGTTGTCGTCATCGAACTCGATGATGGTCGTGCCATCGGTGTTGAGCAGGGTCAGCTGGCTGTCGGTGCTGCTGCCGGCCGAACCCGAGGTCATGATCGCGGCGTAGACCTTGTCGCCGGCGTTACCCGTGAACGAATAGAAGTCGACATCGCCATTGGGGTAGAGATTCGCGCGCACCACGGTATTGGTGCTGGCGATCGGCGACGCGGTGCCGAAGGTGCCGTTGGGCTCGACCTCGCCCGCGTAACCCTGGCCGAAGGGACGCACCGGCGTGAGGTTGGGGCCCTGGATCGGCGCCGCGGGACGCACGGGAATCGCGCCCTTCACCTCTTCGGGCAAGTTCGGCTCGACGAACTGAACACTGGTGGGCAGGGATTTGACGACGGCCTTGTCGTTGACCTTGTCGATGGCCTTGCCGGCCGCATGAGCGCGGGACATGCCTCCCAGGGACGAGCCCAGGGCCAAAACCATGGCCAGGGCACCAAGACTGAAGCCTTGCAGTCTACGATTCACGAGTTGACCCCCATCAGAATGTTCGGGCAATCGCCACGACCCCTCGTGACGATTCTTGCGTTTCACACAGCGCGCACATTATTAGGATTACGTGACGGCGTCGAGGGATTTTCACGCGACGGTCATCGACAGGTCCGATCCGCGATCAAAGTTTCACCTTGCGTTGGACGCAAGCGGCGGCGCGCGCCGTTAGGTCGGCTCAGCACGCTCGGGCGTGCGACACGCGGTCGGCGATCTGCCGCCAATGCGGTTCGCAGGCATTCGTCATCAGCCAGCGCGCCCAGCCCAGCGCCATCCAGCCGCGGTAGCGCCACCCTCGCCGGCTCGCCCGGCGTCGGGCGCGGTCGTACAACCACTCGGGATCGAAGCCGGTCCACACGCCCGCGGGCGCGAGCAGATTGGCGCCGAGCACGGGCGCGAGTTCGTACAGATAAATCTCGCGCAGCGTGGTCAGGTCATAGGGCGAAGCGATCAGGACCTCGGCGATGCGCGCTTCGTCGCGCGCATCGAGTTCGGTGTCCAGCCACAGTTCCGACAAGGCCAGCCACACGGGCTGGCGATCGCGGAGGTCGTCTTCGGCGAGCATCGCGCGACTATGCCCGACACGGCGACGCCGCGCCGGGCTCGGTTCGCGGTTTATTCGAAGCCATCCTTGAAGCTGATGTCGGCCATTGATGTATCGAGCGCGATCTGCAGCGCGACATTGCCGCCCGTGGCGCCAGCGAACGGCATGGCCACGGCGATCTGATACGTGATGCCGGCTTCCGCCGCGAAGCTCACGCGCGAGGCCGTGGTCGACGGCACCACGGTCGGATCGTTGTTGTTGGCGGCCAAGGGCACGAGTTGCTCGAGCGTGTCGCCGCTGTACACGGCAAGCACGGTGTCGGCGGTCGAACCGGTCGTGGTCATCACCACCGGGCCGCTGCTCGGCGCGGTCCAGCGCCACCACACGGAATTGCCCGAGCCGAGTCGGCCGTTGTGCGGCGGCTCGGTCTCTTCGAGCGTGGCGTAGAGCGTCGTGCCCGTGGTGTTGACCGAAGCGCCGCTCAGCGCGATGCGATTGGCGAAGTGATCATTGGCCGGCCCGGCATTGCCCGCGATCGTGCCCTGCGCGCGCGTTGGATACGCCAGCGTGTAGTCGATGCCATCGACCAGGTCGATGACGATGGACTCGTTCGGCTCGACGCTGGTGTCGGTGATCGGCGTGGCGACCAGATCGACCGAAGCGGCGCCGGCGGGAATCTCGACGTAGCGATTGGCGCCGGTCGACCACGAATAATCGCCCGAAGTGCCGCTCGAAAACGCGATGCCGCTGCGATCGAACCACACGCGCAGCATATTGGTCGTCGGCCCCGTGCGCGTCAGGCGGAAGGTAATTGTGTCGCTCGGCGATTCGGCCGCGTTGGCATCGATCGCGGCGATGCTCACGCGCGGCTGCGCCACGCCAGTGAAGTTCGCGTCATTGACATGAGCCGACACCGACAGTGGATTGCCGAATCCGGCGGTGAACGCGTGGCCCGGCAAGCCGCAATACAAGGTGTAACTGCCGGCCGCGACATTGCCGATGACGTAGTTGCCGTCGGAATCGGTGTACGCCCCGCGATAGTTCGCGCCGGTCAGACCATTGTTGACCAGCACGTTCGGCACGCCCGCGCCATCGACAGTCACGCGACCGCCGACGCGAAACGTGGTCGGGCTGCCGACCGTGATCGTCACCGCGGCGGCGGCCGTGCCGCCCTTCATGTCGCTGGCGACCACGCGCACGCGATAGTTGCCGGCGGCCGCGAAACTCTTGACCGTGCTCGCCTGATTGGCGACGCCGAACGTATCGTCGCCCCACTCCCAGCTATAGGCCAGCGCGTCGCCATCGGGATCGGTCGCCGTGGCCGTGAGCGTGACCGGCGCGTTGATCGCGACCGCGGTCGCGCTGGCGTTCAAGCTCACGGTCGGCGCGCCATTGCTGGCGAAGGCGCCGCGATTGACGCGTAAATCAAATGCGGGCGGCGTGCCGGCGATCTTGGCCAGCGGCGTCACGTGCAAGCCCAGCGCCGGATCCGAATACGTGCGCCCGATGATCAGCCCCGCGTCGGAACGATCATTGCGACTGCGCGGCGTGAGATCGAGCAAATAGTTCGCCGAACCCTGCAAGGCCACCAGCACCGAATTGCTGAACTGCGAATACTGATTGCGATGCTCGAACCAGTAATAACCGCGCTCGACCGTCGGCAAGGGATTGGGCAAGGCATCGCCCGATGCCACCGTGCCCAGCCATAATTTCTCGCGCCCGAAGGTCGCCGCGCTGAAACGATTGCTCACCGGCTGCGCGGCATCGTGCGAATAGATGCGATACACGCCACTGCCCCACACGCGCGTGAACTGCGGGTCGAGCAACCAGCTCAGGCGCTCCTTGAAGCTCGCGGAGAAATGCGCGGTCAGCGAACCGCCGGAACCGAGACGATCGTAAGGATTGCCGTATTCCGAATTCGCGCCAGCGCCCGTGGGATCGGCCGTGCCCGGCGACCAGAAGTTGGCGTGATACAGGCCGAGATTGTGTCCGAGCTCGTGCGCGGCCACGCCGCCATCGTCGCTCTTGAGCCAGATGCCCGTGCCACCGACATAGGCCTGGCCCGCGTAACCGCCCGGGCCATTGCGAAAGCGCACCGCGTAAAAATTGAAGCTCGCGGTATTCCACGCCGAGTTCAGCGCCAACGCCGCGGCGCGCGCGTCGGACAGCAGCCGCACATCGCCATTGGTCACGTAAAACGCCTCGTTCTCCGGCAACTTCACCACCGTGGTGTAGGTCGGCACGAGATCGCTCATCAGGTTGTAGCTGTAGGCCAGCATGTGACTTTTCAGGCTCGCCATGGTCGCGGCGGCCGTGGTGTCGGTCGGCAGCAGGCTCTCGTCCTGATCGGCGAAGCGCACGCGGATATAAAGAAACGTCTTCGGCCCCGTCGTGTAGCTCGAACGCGTCTCGGCCATCGGCTGGATCACGCGGCCATCCGTGCCTTCCTTTTCGAACACGGCGGCGGCTTGATCGAGTTGATTCAAGGCGTCGTCATCGCACACGCGCATCACGTCGTCGCCGTGCCGCACGAGTTGGCGATCGACCGCGCGCGGCGCGTTGGCCGGACACGACGCAGGCCCCGCGATGCGCGCGACGGCCGGCGCTTCGCTGGCTTCGATCTCGCGCCACACGTGTTCGGACAGCGCCAGATCCTGATCTATCGCGATGCCATGCACGGGCACGGGAATCAGACTGCGCACGCCGCGACGGCGGCCTTCGGCGAAACTGGTCCAGCGCGCATCGCCCATCATCACCACGGGCGTGCGCACGGCGCGATGCAGGTTCTCGGCTGGTTGATCGGCCGACGCCTCGTGCTGGTGATACATGGTGATCATGTCGGTCAACTGGCCCAGGCCGTCGACGCGCGTTTCCAGTTGCGCGGCGATGTCGGTGGGCAGGCTCGCGCGCCAGCTCGTGGGCGCGGCGAGTTTGATGGCGAGGCCGGGGTCCTCGACGATCAACAGATGCAAGGCTTCGCGGCGCGCGCGCGCCAGGGTCAGGCCTTGTTCGCGCATCGACGCGCGTGATTCGGGCGCGGCGGATTGATAGTCGCCGACCCATTGCGTGAACGCCGTCACACTTTCTTGCGCGCGGACGCGCGTGGCGTCATTGGCTTGCGCGAAGGCCGCGCCAGAAAACAAAAATCCCGCGATGACGCCCAGCGTCATGAGTCGTGCACGCATGCTCTACCCCACCCCGAAACCGTGGCGCAGTATCCGTCGACTCGCGCGCGCGGCAAACGCGCGCGCGATCATCGGCACAGAACCCGCGACGATTGGAATGCGCGCGCGTCGAGGCGCGATTCAAGCCGCGCCGTCGGCCCGACCCATGCGCCGCAACCAGCGAAAGTGCGACATCACGCCGGCCAGGAAGGAACGATGCTCGCGATAGCGCACGCCGAATTCCCGACAGGTCGCCTCGACCAGTTCCGACAAGGCCGGATAGTGGATGTGGCAGATGCGCGGGAACAGATGATGCTCGATCTGGAAGTTCAAGCCGCCCAGGAACCAGGCCATCAAGGGATTGCGGCGCGCGAAGTTGACGCTGGATTCGATCTGATGCACGGCCCAGGGCGTGTCGATTTCGCCCGAAGCTCCGGGTGGCGGCGCGAACTCGGCTTCTTCCACGCAATGCGCGAGCTGGAACACGATCGCCAGCAACACGCCCGTCACCGCCATGCTCGCCGCGTAGAAGATCAGCACGACCCACCACGCATGAAACATCAAGGGCAGTCCGAACGCGAGCGTGAAGAACACCAGCTTGCCCGCGATCAGCACGAACAGGTCCCAGCCCTTGGGGCGCGGAATGCGCTGCGTGCCGACGTTACCGGCGATCAGATCGCGAAAGTCGCCGTACAACTGCCAGCGAATCGCCATCACGCCATAGAGCACCCACATATACCAATGCTGCCAGCGCTGGATCGGCACGCGCTTCTGATACGGCGTCAGGCGCGCCATGGCACCCAGATCGACATCGGAATCGTAGTTCTGAATATTGACGTAGGCGTGATGAAACACGGCGTGCTTCCAGCGCCACACATAGGAGCTGCCGCCGATCACATCCAGACTGAAGGCGGTGATGACGTTGAGCCACTGCTTGTCCGAGTACGCGCGATGCCCGCCATCGTGCTGGACATTGAAACCGATCGCGCCCACGGCCAGCGCCAGGGACAAGGCCAACGGCACGGCCTCCCACCACGCATCCGCCCAGAACACCAGCAGCCCATACGAGGCCGCGAACCACAGACCGATGACCGCGGTCTTGACGTACATCTGCCAGCAATCGCGCTGTCGTCGACCGCTGCGCTGGAAATAGGCATCGACGCGGCGGCGCAGTTCCGCCTGAAAGTCGCGACTGCCAGTGAATTTGATCTTCGCGGAGGTGTCGGCCGGAGTGGGCGCTGAGGTCATCGTTGACGGTTCCGAGGCTGAAGGCGCGCGCGAGGGCCGCGGCTGTTGTCCATCACGCCATGCCGGGCCCGTCGCTATCGACGCCGGACCATAGCAGCGCGCTCGGCGCCGCGTTAGTCATCGGCGTTTGAATCGCACTCGACTTTCGTCCAACGCGCGCGGCCCTGATCGTCGGCCTCGCGCGAGACGTGTGTCACCGAAAGCACGGCGCGCCTCGAGCACAGCTCGTGCGTGCCGCGCTGCGCCGATCCGCGGATCGACGCAACGAATCGCCCGGCCTCAGCGCTCGTAAGTCGCGGTGAACTCCGCCTTGCCCAAGGAATTGGCATTGACCATGTAGCCCGCCAACGACGCCGTGGCGGTGGGCGTCAGATCCAGATGCTCGACCTTGAGCGCGTGCAAGGTGAAGTGATAGTGGTGCGTGCCATGACCCACGGGCGGACACGGACCGCCCCAACCCGGCGCGCCGAAATCCGTCGCGATCTGCATCGCGCCCGCCGGCAAGCCCTTGCCATCGGCCGCGCCCGCGCCTTGCGCGAGCGACGTCGCGCTCGCCGGCAGATTCACCACGACCCAATGCCACCAACCCGCGCCGCCCGTGGGCGCGTCGGGATCGTGCACGAGCAACGCGAAGCTCTTGGTGCCCTCGGGCGCGTTCTTCCACGCGAGCGCGGGCGAGACGTTCTGCCCCGTGCAACCAAACCCGTTGAACACGAACTTGTCATCGATGCGCGCGTTGGCCTTGAGGTCGGCGCTGCTCAGATCGAAAGCGGACGCCGTACCGGCGGTCGCGAACAGGGCGGCGCAAAGCCAGGACAGGGAACGAAGGTTCATGCGGCAATCTCCGAAATGGCGGTGTCGAAACGCGTGGAGTGCAAAGCATATCGCCAACGAGGTGATCGAATCATGGCGACGCACGTCACTCGCATCCGAGTCCGCGCTCAAGGCGGCGCTGCCGGAGCATCGGGCGATGATGCCGCGCTCGTGCCGCGTCGCTGTGCGTCCACGCCTTGGAATACCGCCCACGCGCGCGATCCGGGCGGCTCGTCGACCCCCTGCCGATGCCGCCAGTACCGCGCGCAAGCACTCGCGCCATTGATCAGAAAGTAGACGACCGCCGCGATCACGACGTGCGCGAGATTTGGGCCATTGCCCACCATGATCGAGACGAACCACCACAGACTCAAATACACCCACAGCACCACGGCGCAAGCGTAATTGCGCCGCAGGATGCCGATCGTCAGCCCAGCGATCATCAGCATCTCGAGCACACGAAACACCGCGATCAGACCATCGAGTGAGTGCCACCTCGGCATGCGCAATCCCAGCAGGACCACCGACACGCCTAACGCCACCCAGCCCGCGATTTGCGCGCGACGCAGTGGCACGAGAATCTCGCGCGGCACGCCATCGATCTCATCCCACGCGGGCTCGCGCACCGGCGCCTGGGGTGGCGAGTACGGGTCCCGCGACGCGTCGAGAGCCTCTTGGCGCGGGTCGCCGCCGGTCACGTGCGCACTCCGTCATTTATAACTGGCATGGCCCCGTCTTCGCGCTCGATCGACCGGGCTTCACTCGCCACCCGGCTGCACGATGCTGGCGATCTTTCGCGCGAAGCGATGGTAGTCGAGGATCGACCGTGATCCGTAGTGATACCGACAGAGCACGCGCGCGACTTCGCCGACCGCGCCGCCGCTCGCGCGAGAGGCGCGACGCGGCGCGCGCTCACAACATGCTCGGTCGCACGAAACGATCGCCCTCGCGCAGAAAACGGTGATACGCGAACGTTGCGACCACGCCCTTGAAGAGGAACACGCCGATGATCACGCTGATCAGAATGCCGCTCATTTTGCCGGTGCTGATGATTTCGAAAAGGCGCGAAAACACCAGCAAGGCCAGGAGCGCGACCGCGCAAGCACGACTCTTGCGCTGAATGCCAAAGGCCAGGCCCGCGCACAAGATCACGTCAATCAGACCCAACCAGGCGCCCTCTTGCTTGGCGACGACGGCGATGGCCAGCAGCGCCACGGTGCCGAAGGTCATGAAATAGCCGGCGTACGCGGCATGTCGAATCGGCACCAACAGATAGTCGGGCACGCGTCGCATCTCGGCGGCGTCGCGCACCGGCGCGTTGGGCGCGGCATAAGGATTGGCCGTTTCGGTCGGCGTGGCTTCGGGCTCGTTCGCGTTCATGCGGGTCCTCCTGGACGATGCGCGGGGACTGAGCAAGCATGCGCGACATCGAGGCGACGCCTGTCACCCGTCGACATTGTCCGCGCCGCGATCCCCTGACGCGGCGCCCCCGCATCGTACGCCAACGTCGCCGTTTCGCCAGCCCCGCGCGGTCGGCAAGGCCGCGCGAACCCGCTACCATCCGCGCATGCCGATCTGGGTCGATGCCGACGCCTGCCCCAATGTGATCAAGGACATTCTGTTCCGCGCCGCCGATCGCGCGCGAATCGAGCTGACCTTGGTCGCGAACGCCTGGGTGCGCACGCCACCCTCGCCGTTCATTCGCGCGGTGCAGGTGCCGCATGGTTTGGATGTCGCCGATAACGAGATCGTGCGCCGCGCCGAGCCGGGCGATCTGGTGATCACGGCCGACATTCCGCTGGCCGCCGGCGCCATCGCCAAGGGCGCGGTCGCGCTCAATCCACGCGGCGAGCTCTACACCACCGAGACCATCGCCGAGCGTTTGTCGATGCGCAATTTCATGGACGGTCTGCGCGGCGCCGGCGTGCAGACCGGCGGACCGGCCGCGCTGCACGCGCGCGATCGACAAGCCTTCGCCAATGCGCTCGACCGGTGGCTGGCGCAACGCCCGCGCGCGTAGTTCGAAGGCGCCACGCATGCCCTCGCGTTGTCATCGAGGCCTGCCACGCTCGCACCTATTCCCTTTCTACATTCGCGGAGATGTCATGCGAATTCTTCTGCTCGCCGCTAGCCTCGCGCTGATCCCGCTCGCCTCGCCCGCGCGCGAGACCGCGCCGCGCAACGCCATCATCGTCGTCGCCGACGGCTTGCGCGGATCGATCGTCGATGCCAAGACCGCGCCGAATCTCGACGCCTTGCGTCGCGAAGGCGTGAGCTTTCCCAACAGTCACTCGTTGTTCCCCACCGTGACCACGGCCAATGCCTCGGCCATCGCCACGGGTCACTATCTGGGCGACACGGGTGATTTCGCCAACGTGCTCTACGTCGACTATCCGGCCAAGACCGCGCGCGGCACGACGACGCCCACGCCCTTCATCGAGGACAACGTGACGCTTGGCGATGTCGACGCGCACTTCGGCGGCGATTATCTGCACGAGATCACCTTGCTCGCCGCCGCGTCGCAGGGTTTCAGCACCGCGGCCATTGGCAAGCTCGGTCCGACCTTGATCCAGGATCACGCGCATCGCGATGGCAACACGACGTTCTTCCTCGACGATCGCACCGGCCTGCCCGACGGCATCGCGATGAATGCCGAATTCGCCCAGGCCATCGCCGCCGCCGGCTTGCCGCCGACGCCACCCGCGGTAGACCGACCCAATCGCGCGCAACAGCAGTACGCGCTCGACGTGCTCACGCGCGTGGTGCTGCCGAAGTTTCAGGCGCGTGGCAAGCCCTTCGTGATCGTGCTTTGGCTGCGCGATCCTGACAGCACGCAGCACAGTCAGCTCGACAGTCGCTACGGCATCTTGCCTGGCATCAACGGCGGCACTTCGCTCGCGGCGATCCGCAACACCGACAACAACGTGGGCCAATTGCGCCGCGCGCTGAAATCGCTGGGGCTCGATCGCCAGACCAATCTCTTCATCACCTCTGATCATGGCTTCTCGACCATCTCGAAGCAGAGCGACACGAGTCATGCCGGACGCTGCCACTACGATGACGTGCCGCTGGGTCATCTGCCGCCGGGCTTTCTCGCCATCGACATCGCCACCGCGCTGGACCTGACCTTGCGCGATCCCGATGCGCGCATGACCGAGATCGATCGGCAGCGTGATTGTGAAACCCGCGGCGTCGCCGCGGCCACCGCGGGCATGCCTAAGCATCCGGTGCAAGCGAGTGGTCTGATCGGTGGCAGCGCCGAGGCCCCGAGTTTCGTCGTTACCGCGGGCGCGGGTTCGGCGCTGATCTACGCGCGCGACGATCAGGCGCGCGACCAGGTGCCGAAGCTCGTGCGCTTTCTGCTGTCGCAGGACTACACGGGCGGCGTCTTCGTCGACGACGCGTATCGCGACTTGCCCGGCACGATTCCGATGCGCGACATCGGTTTGATCGGCGACGCGGCGACGCCGCGACCGACGGTGCTGGTGAGTTTCCGTTCGTATTCCGCCGGCTGCGACCAGCCATTTCGTTGCGGTGTCGAAGTGGCCGACTCGACCTTGAGTCAAGGCCAGGGCATGCACGGCGCCTTCAGTCGCGCCGATACGTGGAACTTCATGGCCGCGCTCGGTCCGGATTTTCGTCGCGGCTTCGTCGATCCCGCGCCCACGAGCAATGCCGACATCGCGCAAACGCTGGCGCACGTGCTCAAGATCGAATTGCCGGCGAAGGGTTCACTCGTCGGCCGTGTGCTGACCGAAGCGCTGCCGCGGGGCAAGGCCGTGCCCTTCCAGCAGGTCACCTGTTGGTACGCGCCGGCCGATCTCGGTCGCTGGCCCGCGCTCGATCAGGCGCCTTACTTTCATCTGCAACCCGCGCTGCAAGTGCAGACCGTGGGCGACACGCGCTACTTCGATGCGGCGGGCTTGCTCGGTCGCACGCTGGGACTCGACGACAAACCCGGCGAGACCTGCACGCACGGATGAGCGAAGCGAGGCGGCGCGCATCGCCGCCTCGCGTCTCGTGACTCAGTTCGTCGCGGTCGGCAGCGTGACCGTCGGCGCATCGACGAAGGGCGCGATGCCGAACTTCGGATAGACCTCGGACGGAAAGTAGAAGCGCCCGTCCTTCACCACCATCGCGATCTTCTTGATCGCCTTCAGATCCACCGTGGGATCGCCCGGCACCAGGAAGAAATCGGCGAGCTTGCCCTTCTCGATCGACCCCAGGCGTTGATCCTGGCCGACGTATTGCGCGCTGTCGAAGGTGGCGCGCTTGAGGATCTCCGGCGCGGTCATGCCGGCGCGCTGATACAGCTCCAACTCGCGGTGATAGGTGAACGAGCCGCCCGTGTCCGTGCCGAACACGATGAACACGCCGCGATCGTGCAATTGCTTGACCACCGCGAGCAACTTATCGAAGGCCTGACGATAGGCCTGATCGTCGCCGGGCTTGGACACATCGACCCAACCCTTCATCGCATCGCGACGCGTGCCGATGGGCAGATGATCGAAGTAGCCGACCGCGCCCGGCGGAATCTGACCATCGCGATTCTGCGTCAGGTTCTCGTGAATGCCGAGCGTCGGATCGATGGCCTTGTGGCCGGCCACCATCAGATCGATCGTGTGACGCACCTTGTCGCTGTTGAGATCGAGCGCGGGCAGACGCTTCAACGCAGTGAGGCGGAACAGCGTGCGCGTGTCCTCGTCCTTGCCGATCACCCAACCGAGCACGAACTGATTGATATGGGTCATCTCGTCATAGCCCGCTTCGATCATTTGATCGGCGGTGGCGAACGCGGGCACGTGACCGGCCACGCGCATGCCCAGGCGATGCGCCTCGGCCACGACCGCGGGCACCCACGCGGGGTTCATGCTGTTGTAGACCTTGATCTGCCAATAGCCGCGCGCGCTATACCAGCGCACGGCATCGACGGCCGCCTGCTCGCTGTCGACCACGAAGCCGTTGTTGGCGCTGTACTGACTGCGCCCCTCGACGAACCCCGAGCGAATCACGCGCGGTCCGCCAATGGCGCCGGAGTCGATGCGCTGGATCAGCGCGTCAAGCACGGCATTGTCATTGCCCATGTCGCGCACCGTGGTCACGCCGGCGAGCACGTTGAGCAGCGCGCCTTCCTGACCCAGATGCGCGTGCATCTCGTACATGCCCGCGATCAGACTGCCGCCGGCGCCGTCGATCTGCACTTCGCCCGGCGTCGCGGGGCTGTCCAGCGGTTCGACCGCGGCGATCTCGCGGCCCCGCACGACCACCGACACCGGCGCGGTGAGCGCGCTCGTCTTGGGATCGAACACACGCACATTGCGAATGCGCACCGGGGAATCGTAACGATGCGCGACGTCGCGTTCGATCGCCTCGAAGCGCTCGGTGGTCCAATCGGCGGCCAGCTTGCGCAGGCGCACTTCCTCGCCTTCATACCCTTCGCGCACGACCACGCTGCTGGCCGACACGGACGCGAACAAGCGACCTTGCGCGTCGAGCAGCATGGTCTCGGGCGAGGTGTCGATGCCCGAGAGTTCGTAGCGCGTCACATCGATCGCGCCACCCTTGCCTTCCACGCGAAAAGTCACGCCCTTGGTCAGGGTCAGGGTGCCACCGGGCAGCGCGGGCATGATCATGCCCTCGCGCTTCAACAACACATTGGCGTAGATCTGGTCGGCCCAGGGGCTGCCGCTTTGCGGCACGTAGATCGCGTGCTCCTTGACCACGGCCTCGCCCTTGCCGGTGGAATCGCGCCACGTCGCCTTACCGCCGCGCATCGCGAAGTGTTCATCGACGGGACTACCGAAGGTCGTGGTGCCGGTGATGGTCCAAGCGGTCGGCAGACCATTGGCGTCGACCACCACGGTCTCCTGAATCGTGGGACCCCGACCGTTGTTCTTGACGTCGAAATCGACGCGCGTGGTATTGCCGCGCGTATCGGCGATGACATGACCCACGTGCTTGCCGCCGAAGATCGCGATGAAGCGGGCGGTGTCGGCGCGCGCGGCGACCGGCGCGATGGCGAGGACGAACGAGAGAGCAAGGATTGGTTTCATGGTCCTTCCGAAGGCGGGACGAGGATGGCGTCGGCGAGACTAGCCCGAGCGCGAGGGCGCCAGCAGTGTCTGTCGTAACGTATCGCGGGAGGGGTGGAGCGGCGCGATCAACGGCGTCGCGCGTGTAGCGCGAAGAAGCTAGTTCGCGCGAAGGATCTCGTCGTCGCCTCGAGACCGAGCGGGCAGCCTGCACTGCGGGGCGCGCGGCCGGACGGAGAGCGCTCGCGACTGGTCATCAACGCCAGACTTCGTTCGGCGGCGTTTACGATTCACCACTCGACTGCGCGCGGTTCACGCGTTTGGCGCGAAAGCAATTGCCCATCCGTCGATTGCCCACGCGCCATCGCGCGCTCATCGGCGCGAATTCAAGACGGCGTGAAGGATTCACCACGGGCGGGAACTGCACTCCCATCGTAACCCAACCGCGCGCGTTTGCCACGACTGGTCGCGACGCCGCCGTTTGCTATAGTCCGCCGCATGTTGCCCACTCGCGCCACGCGTTCACAGATCGCCTCGGGGAAGTTCAGCTTCCTGATGGGCCTTTACGCGGACAACTATTGGCGCATCACGCGGCTGTTCGGACCGACCGAGCTCGCGCCGGGACGTCACGTCTCGCACGGCCACGAGGATCTGGAACTGCACCTCGACGTGCTCGAGCGCCATCCGTACACGATGGAGCTGCGACTGAGCTACGCCTTTCACGACGAAGTCACGGGTCGACCCGACCCCTCGGCCTTCATCCGGCTGTATCTGGACGCACAGATGGCCGAGGTCACGACCTGCTATCTGGGCCCGCGCCTGGAAGACGTGCTCGGGCGCGATGCCGATCTGCGGCGCGTGTTCGATCACCGCCTGCGCATGAACAGTTTCTTCAGCAAATGGTTGGAGTATCTGGAGGAGCGTGGCCACTCGCGCTTCACGCTCCAGGCCACGACTTGGCCAATCAGCAACAAATTGTGCGGAAACAGTTGACGGCCCCCGGCCGCGCCTCTAGTATTCGCGCCCTCTCCGTGGGGCCATAGCTCAGCTGGGAGAGCGCTACAATGGCATTGTAGAGGTCGCCGGTTCGATCCCGGCTGGCTCCACCAAGTACGACAATCCGCGTCCCCATCGTCTAGAGGCCTAGGACATTACCCTTTCACGGTAGCGACCGGGGTTCGAATCCCCGTGGGGACGCCAAGTTCTACGATTAAAACCTCGACTTCGGTCGAGGTTTTTTTTTGCGCGCGATTCGGGTCGGGCTCGTGGTTTGGCCGCCCTCGCCCATCGATGAATGCGCGCGTCGCGCTAGAACAAATGCTTGTTGAGCCCCAACGACGCCAAGACCTTGGACGCGATTTCCTCGATCGAGGTGTGCGTGGTCGACAGGCACGGCACGCGTTCCTTGCGGAACAGACGCTCGGCCTCGCCCACTTCCCAACGGCATTGCTCGATGGTGGCGTAGCGGCTGCCGGGGCGACGGGCTTCGCGCACTTGGCGCAGGCGCTCGGGGTCGATGGTCAGGCCGTAGAGCTTGCCGCGGTGATGACGCAGGCGGGCCGGCAGTTCTTGGTTTTCCAGATCCTCGGGAGTGAGCGGATAGTTCGCCGCGCTCACGCCGAAATGCAGGGCCATGTACAGGCACGTCGGGGTCTTGCCCGAACGCGACACGCCCACCAGCACCACTTCGGCGAGGTCGTAGTTGACGTCGATGCCGTCGTCGTGGGTCAGCGCGTAGTTGGTCGCGTTGATGCGGGTTTCGTATTGCTCGAAGTCGACCAGGCCGTGGGCCTGACCCACGCGCGGCGAGCGCCGGGTGCGCAGTTCCGCCTCGAGCGGCGCGATGAAGGGCGCGAACACGTCCAGGATCAGCGCGCCGCTGGAGGCCAGGATCGTGCTCAGATCGCCATCGACCACGGTGTTGATCACGATCGGCCGCTCGCCGGTCATGGTCTGGGCGTTGCGGATGCGCGCGACGGCGGCGTGCGCTTTCTCGGCATCGCCGACGAAGGGAATGCGCTGGGTGTCGAAGTCGACGCCTTCGAACTGCGTCAGCACGCTGTGGCCGATGGTCTCGGCGGTGATACCGGTGCCATCGGAGATGTAGAAAATCGTGCGGCGTGGACGCGCGGGACTGTTCATGACCGGATTCTAAGGCAGCGCTGTCGCCCGCGCGCAAGTCGCGCGCGGAAATCCGGCGCGCGCGCCGGCGATAGGAAAAATCGCCGCAAGCCCGCGCGCGCGGCGCGGTCGCGCGCTTCGTCGCGCGCTCGCGGCGGTTGTTTCATCGACGGAAACCTAAGATCATTGCGCGCCTTCGGCGCCCCGCTCGCCACGACGTTCCCACTATCCGGAGTCGCCCCATGACCGACCACGTGCTGTGGCTCGACCAGCTGCGCCTAGCCGATTTGCCCCGCGTGGGCGGCAAGAACTCCTCGCTCGGTGAAATGATCGGCCATCTGGCCAAGCTCGGCGTGTCGGTGCCGGGCGGTTTCGCCACCACGGCCGAGGCCTTCGGCGAGTTCATCGCGCAATCGGGATTGGCCGCGCGCATTCACGAGCGACTGGACACGCTCGACGTCGATGACGTCGATGCGCTGATGCGCGCCGGCGCCGAGATTCGTCGTTGGGTGATCGAAGCACCGCTGCAAGCGCCGCTCGACGCCGCGATTCGCGCCGGTTACCGCAAGCTGTGCGCCGATGCCGGCGCCGAGGTCGCGGTGGCGGTGCGCTCTTCAGCCACGGCTGAAGACTTGCCCGATGCTTCGTTCGCGGGCCAGCAGGAAACCTACCTCAACGTCCGCGGCGAAGACGATGTGGTGAGTAAGGTCAAGGAAGTCTTCGCCTCGCTGTACAACGACCGCGCCATCGCTTATCGCGTGCATCACGGTTTCCGTCATCAGGACGTGTCGCTGTCGGCCGGCATCCAGTTGATGGTGCGTTCCGACGTCGGCGCTTCGGGCGTGCTGTTCACGCTTGACACGGAATCGGGTTTCCGCGACGTGGTGTTCATCACCGCGAGTTATGGTCTGGGCGAGATGGTCGTGCAAGGCGCGGTCAATCCCGACGAGTTCTATGTCTACAAGCCGACGCTGCGCGCGGGCAAGAGCGCGATCCTGCGTCGCCAGCGCGGCGCCAAGCAGCAGCGGATGGTGTATTCCAATCACGCCGGCAAGCGCGTCGCCGTGGAAGAGACGCCGGCCGCCGATCGCGCGCGCTTTTGCATCACCGACGACGACGTGCACGAACTCGCGCGCCAGGCCCTGATCATCGAGCAGCATTACGACCGCCCGATGGATATCGAGTGGGGCAAGGACGGCATCACCGGCAAGATCTACGTGCTGCAGGCGCGCCCGGAAACGGTGAAGTCGCGTTCGCGCACGCAGACCATCGAGCGCTTCGTGCTCTCGCGTCGCGGCAAGGTCGTGGCCGAAGGCCGTTCGATCGGTCAGAAGATCGGTCAAGGCACGGCGAAGGTCGTGCGTTCGGTCGCCGACATGAATCGCGTGCAGGCCGGCGATGTGCTGGTGGCCGACATGACCGATCCCGATTGGGAACCCGTGATGAAGCGCGCCGCCGCGATCGTGACCAACCGCGGCGGTCGCACCTGTCATGCCGCGATCATCGCGCGCGAGCTCGGCATTCCCGCCGTGGTCGGCTGCGGAGACGCGACCTCGCGCGTGAGCGATGGCGCGGCCGTGACCGTGTCCTGCGCCGAAGGCGACACCGGCTTCATCTACGACGGTCTGCTGCCGTTCGACAAGATCAGCGCGGATCTCGGCGCCATGCCGCCGGCGCCGCTGAAAGTGATGATGAACGTCGCCAACCCCGAGCGCGCCTTCGACTTCGCCATGCTGCCGCACGCGGGCGTGGGTCTGGCGCGTCTGGAGATGATCATCGCCGCGCACATCGGCGTGCATCCCAAGGCCTTGCTCGACTACGACCGTCAGGATGCCGCCACGCGCGCGCAGATCGACGAGCGCATCGCGGGCTACGCCGATCCGGTGAGCTTCTACGTCGATCGTCTGGCCGAAGGCATCGCCACGATCACGGCGGCGTTCGCGCCGCATCCGGTGATCGTGCGTCTGTCGGATTTCAAGTCGAACGAATACGCCAACTTGGTCGGCGGCAAGCGCTACGAGCCCGAGGAAGAAAATCCGATGATCGGCTTCCGCGGCGCCTCGCGTTACGTCGACGCGAGCTTCCGCGCGGCCTTTGCCCTGGAATGCCGCGCCATGAAGAAGGTGCGCGAGACCATGGGCCTGACCAATGCCTGGGTCATGATTCCCTTCGTGCGCACGCTTGAGGAAGGTCAGCGCGTGGTCGAGGTGCTGGCCGAGAATGGCCTCGTGCGCGGCGAGAATGGCCTGAAGATCATCATGATGTGCGAACTGCCCTCGAACGCCTTGCTGGCCGAGGAGTTCCTGGAAATCTTCGACGGCTTCTCGATCGGCTCGAACGATCTGACGCAGCTGACGCTGGGCCTGGATCGCGATTCGGCGATCGTGGCGCATCTGTTCGATGAGCGTAATCCGGCGGTGAAGAAGCTTCTGGCCATGGCCATCTCGACGGCGCGCGCCAAGGGCAAGTACGTCGGCATCTGCGGTCAGGGCCCGTCCGATCATCCCGATCTGGCCGAGTGGTTGATGGATCAGGGCATCGAATCGGTGTCGCTCAATCCCGACACCGTGGTCGACACGTGGTTGCGGCTGGCCAAGCACAAGGCCGAGCGACACTGAGTCGAACGCGCGACCGATGAAAACGACGAGGCGCCCCACGGGGCGCCTCGTCATTTTAGGGTGCGACTCGCCGCTCAACGCCGCGCGGCGGCGTCCTCGAAGCCATCCTTGAACACCGCCTCGGCGCGCGGCCGCGACGGCAGGATCAAGCACCAGCGCGTGAGCGTGCCCGCGTCGCGGAACACGCTGTCGAATACGCGCAAGGTCCACTCGCCCGCCGAAGGTTGTCCGTCGAAGGACGACAAGGGATCGAGCGGACGATAGCGTCCGTCGAGCGCGGGATTGCTGTCGGCGCAGGCCGCCTGCGCGAATGTCGGCGCGGCATCATCGAACAGCACGCGCAGATCGCGACCGGCGCAGGCATCGGTGGCCTCTTGTCGCGCGTTGTGCATCAGACTCACGGGTGGATCGTTGAAGCCGGTGCGCGCGAGGTCGAAACGCAGATCGCCCACGAAGCTGTGCTCGACCTCGACGACCACGCGCACGGCGCGCGCATTGGGCTCGCCGCCGAGCACGGTCACGCCGCTGACCAGAACATCGCGCTCGTTGTCGGGAATGGCCTGCGGCTCGGTCGAGCACACGGCATTGGCGGTGAAGAACTCCACGGGCGCGGAGAACGCGCCGTCGCCGCAGACATTGTGCGCGGCCACGCGCCAATAGAACTGGCCATTCCACGAAAGGCTGGCCGAGAGATCGCGCTGCAACACATCGGCGCTGACTTCGGCGCGTTCGATCACGCTCTCGAACGCGGGATCGTTGGCGACTTCGATCACATAGGCCAAGGCGCCGGGCACCGGCGACCAGCGCAGCCGCACTTTCGGCGTGGCGATGGTCTCGCCCGAGGCGGGCGCGAGCGCGGTGGGCGCCGGTGGCGCGCCATCGGCGACATCGACGCGAAGGCGCACGGGAACGGCGGTCTCGCCACTGGCCAAATGCAGGCCAGTGATCACGACATCATGCGGACCGGGCGTGGCGAGCGCGGCGACGCGACCATCGAGCACGGCGGTGAGCGGCGCGTCGGCCAGATCGAAGGACTCACGATCGAAGACCAGGCCCTCGATCGCGCCATCGTCCGAGGTCGCGCCGAGACGCGCCGTGTCCGTGACGCGACCGATGCCACGCACGCCAACACCGACACCGGGCATAGGCTGGGCGCGACACGCGTCGACATGGCTGGGTTCGAGCGTCAGTTGCATCGCCGGTTCCGACACTTCGATGAAACGGCTGACGCCATACACGGTCACGGCATCGCTCGCGGCGGTGGCGGCGCGATTGTCGGTGAACACGGCGACGCCGGTGACGTTCTGCGAGTCAAAACTCAAATAATCGCCCCATTGCGGCAAGGCGCGAATGCGCGGCGAGGTCGCGCCGCTCAAACGACGCGGCGTGCCGAAGCTTTCGCCGCCGGTGAACGAGGTCGTGGCGTACAGATCCACGCCATTGCGCAAGACGCCCGCGTCGCGCGTGTCGTAGAAGACCAGATGCACGGTGCCGGCCGGATCGACCGCCACGTCCGGCGCGAAGCGATCGACCCGATCGCCATCGCCGATTTCGTGCGGCGTGACCACGGACCAGGTCGCGCCCAAATCGCGCGAGCGCGCTAGACGAACCACGCCATGTTGCGTGTTCGGCGCGCCGCCGCCGAGCGAGGTCTTGTCCGACCACGTGACGTAGACACTGCCCGCGAACGGACTGGGCGAGCGATCGATCGCGAGACGCGGAATCACGCGCGCGCCCTGCACGTCGGCGGCGGGAATCAGATAACCACCGCTGGCGTTGGTCGACGCGATGGTCACGCCAGGTTGAAAGGTGTCGCCACCATCGTCCGACCGCAACACGCGGATGCTGCGTCCGTTGTGCGAGTTGGCGTGCGTGACCGGCGCGTACACGTAGTACAAACGCCCCGCCAGATCGGTGGCCAGATCGATGCCGAAGCCGTAGTCGGGATAATCGATGGCCTGCTGCATCTCGAAGCTCTGACCTTGGTTGGTCGAGCGCGCGATGTTCATGCGCTCGTTGTGCAGCCAGGCCACGTAGACCGTGTCGCGGCGTGGCGAGGTGAGGGTCGAGTCGACGTGCAAGGTCGCCGCCGAGCCGTAGCTGTAACCGACGAGCACCGGACCCGACCACGTGGCGCCATAGTCGGTCGAGGTGTACAGCCACACGCGCGGACTGTCGCCATCGGGCATGCCCAGGGCCAGCGCGTAGGCGCGCGAGCCGTCGTACGACCAGGCCAGCGACGGTTTGCAGCAGATCTGCGCGGTCTGGGGCAAGACACCGCCCGGTCGCCAGCTCTCGCCGCCATCGTCGCTGAGCCAGATCAACTCATCGCGGCCCGGGTTGCTGACCATGGCGATGACATGCGCCGAATCGCCCGGACTGACGGCGACCGCGGGCTCGAAGGCGCCGCCGACCGTCTCGACGCGCGACTCGACGCCGTCGCGCGTGATCGCGGGCATCGCGGGCGTGTTCGTCGCCGCGTTCGGCGCGAGGCGCGCGCGCAAGGTCGCGACGGTCTTGGCATCGAGTCGCGAGTCGTCGACAGCGGCGAACGCGAGGAAGGGAACGAAGGCGAGCACGCAGGCCGCGAGCAGTCGTGGATGGCGCATGGAAGATCTCCCGGTCGAGACCGTGGGTCGTCGGTCTGCAGGGGATGCGCCAAGACTCGGATGTCACTGTCAGCGCGCGCGACCTCAATGAAAATCGCGCGACTGACGGTCGAGTTCGCGCGACAAGGCGCTCCAGTCGTACAGCCGATGCGCGACCAAGTGACGCACGCCATCGGCCACCTGCAAGCGACCGTCGATGGCGAGCACGGTGGCGTCGACCAGTTCGCGTCGCTGTCGCTCGGCGAGGTCGCGCCAGACGACGACGTTGACCGAACCGGTTTCGTCCTCGAGCGTCACGAAGGTCACGCCGGTCGCGGTCTGCGGACTTTGCCGCACGGTCACCACGCCGGCGGCGCGCACGCGTTCGCCGTCGGCCATCGCGTTGAGCTCGCGCGCGCTGCGGGCGCGACGCGCGCGCAGCAGCTTGCGGATCAAGCCCAGCGGATGACCGGTGAGCGACAGGCCAACGAACTGGTAATCGGCCATCACGTCCTGATGCGCCGACGGCGGCTTGAGCGCCACGCGTTGTTCGCCGATGACGCTGCCTTCGAGCACTTCCGGCAGCGGTTCGGCGCCGGCCACGGCCCAATGCGCGCGATGACGATGACCAGCCAGGCGCTGCAGCACGCCGCCTTCGGCCAGGCGCGCGCGCTCGAAGCGCGTGAGCGTGGCGCGCTCGACCAGATCCTGCACGTTCGCGAAGGCGCGCTCGGCGCGCGCGGCGACGATGCGTCCGGCGCAATCGGCCGAGATGCCCTGCACCAGGCGCAGGCCCAAGCGCAGGGCCAGCACGTGCTCGCGTCGCGAATCGGGTTCGAGCGTGCAGTCCCAATCGCTCATGGTCACGTCGACCGGCCGCACGTCGACGCCATGGCGACGCAAGTCCTGCACGATCTGCGCGGGTTGATAAAACCCCATCGGCTGGGAATTGATCAAGGCGCAGGCGAACACCGCCGGCTCGTGACACTTGATCCAGCTCGACACGTACACCAGCAGCGCGAAACTGGCCGCGTGCGATTCAGGAAAACCATACGAACCAAAACCCTTGATCTGCTCGCAGATCTGCGCGGCGAACTCGGCGCTGTAACCATTGCGCAGCATGCCGGCGGTGATGCGTTCCTGGTATTGGCGCAGATCGCCGCGACGCTTCCACGCCGCCATCGAACGACGCAGCTGATCGGCCTCGCCGGGCAGGAAATCGGCCGCGACGATCACCAGCTGCATCACCTGTTCTTGGAAGATCGGCACGCCGAGCGTGCGGCCGAACACGGCCTTGAGCTCGGGCTTTTCGTAGATCACGGGCTCGAGTTTCTGCCGTCGACGCAGATACGGATGCACCATGCCGCCTTGAATCGGCCCCGGGCGTACGATCGCGACTTCGATCACCAGGTCGTAGAAATTGGCGGGCTTGAGCCGCGGCAACATCGACATCTGCGCGCGCGATTCGATCTGGAACACGCCGACGGTATCGGCGCGCTGGATCATGGCGTAGGTCTCGTTGTCCTCGGCGGGCACGGTGGCCATGGTCAGGTCGCGACCGCGATACGCGCGCAGCAGTTCGAAGCAACGGCGCAGGCACGACAGCATGCCCAGCGCCAGGCAATCGACCTTCAGAAGGCCCAGGGTTTCGAGATCGTCCTTGTCCCACTGGATGATGGTGCGGTCTTCCATCGCCGCGTTTTCCACCGGCACCAGTTCATGCAGCGGCTGATCGGAGATCACGAAGCCGCCGACGTGCTGCGACAAATGGCGTGGAAAATCGATCAGTTCCTCGGCCAGGCGCAGCAGGCGCTGGATCACGGTCGAATCGGGATCGAATCCGTACTCGCGCAAACGCGCGCGCAGATCGTCGAGATCGGACCAGCCGCCGAGCGCGCTGGACAATTGCTCGAGCTGATCGGCGGCCAGGCCCAGGGCCTTGCCGACGTCGCGCACCGCGCTGCGCGGTTGATACGAGATCACCGTCGCGGCCAACGCCGCGCGCGCGCGACCGTACTTGCCGTAGATGTACTGGATCACTTCCTCGCGCCGTTCGTGTTCGAAGTCGACGTCGATGTCGGGCGGCTCGTTGCGCTCGCGCGAGATGAAGCGTTCGAACAGCAGATTGTGCCGCGCCGGATCAACCTCGGTGATGCCCAGCGCGTAGCACACGGCCGAATTGGCCGCCGAGCCGCGGCCCTGACACAGGATGCCGCGACCGCGCGCGTGCGCCACCACGTCATGCACGGTCAGGAAAAAATGCTCGTAGCGCAGTTCAGTGATGAGGGCCAGTTCCTTGTCGATCTGCGCGCGCACGGCCTCGGGCACGCCGGCGGGCCAGCGCCAGCGCAGGCCGCGTTCGGTCAACGCGCGCAGATGTTCGCTGGCGCCGAGGCCGGCGGGCACGAGTTCGCGCGGGTAGACGTAGTTCAATTGATCCAGGCCGAAGTGACACAGCTCGGCGATGCGCGCGCTCTCGGCGAGCAAGGCCTCGGGATAGATCTTGCGCAATTCTTCGCGCGCGCGCAGATGACGCTCGCCGTTGGCGAACAGCGCGAAGCCAGCCTCGGCCAAGGTCACGCCTTCGCGAATTGCGACCATGGTGTCTTGCAGCGCCTTGCGTCGACGCACGTGCATGTGCACGTCGCCGCAGGCGACGGCGCGCATGTTCGTGGCCTCGGCCAGGGCGAGCAAGGCGGCGAGGCGCTCGGCGTCGCGCGCGCCGCGATGCAGTTCGACCGCGAGCCACGCGTGTTCGCCGAACAAGTCGCGCAGCCACAGCAGATCCTCGCGCAAGCCTTCGGGCAACAGGTCATGGCCCGCGCGCGCAGCCGTGTCGGCGACGCGTTTGACCGTGACCTTGGCGCGCCGCGCCGCGCTGGCGCGCGGAGCATCCGCCCTGCCCTGACCCGCGTCGCCGGTCATGCGCGCGTCGCAGCCGCGAAAATCCGGCGTGAGCAAGGCCAGCACGCCCGCGCGCGCGTGCTCGGCCAGATCGGCGCGGGTGAGCGTGTACTCGCCCTTCTCGGCCGCGCGTCGACCGCGCGTGATCAAGGCGCAGATGTGCTGATAGCCACGCAGATCGCGCGCCAGCAGCACCACGCGCGGGCCATCGCGCAGCCGCAGCTCGGTGCCGTAGATCAACTTCACGCCGAATTCGCGACCGGCCTCGTGCGCGCGCACGATGCCGGCCATCGAGCATTCGTCGGTGATGGCCAGCGCGGTGTAGCCCAGCAGATGCGCGCGCTCGACCAGTTCGCGCGCGCTCGAGGCGCCGCGCAGAAAACTGAAATTACTCAGGCAATGCAATTCGGCGTACGCCGGCGGCGGCGCGTCGTCGCGCGCGGGGTCGGCGAGTTGGTCGAGCAGTTCGAGATCGGGACGGTGCATGTCGGGGCTTCCGGCGGGTCAGGCCGCCAGTCTGGCCATGACGGTCTCAGGCGAAGAGACCTTGCACGAACCACGCGCGCGGCGCCGAGCGCTGCCGATACACCCACAGATGCCGACCATCGCGCAGCACCATCCGAAAATAATCACGCGCGCAGGCTTCGCCGTCCCACCAGCCGTTCTCGATGCGCTCGGGCCCTTCCATGCGCACGGGCTCGGCATGTCGGCTCAGCCATTGCATCAGCGGTTGCGGTGGCTCGAGCAACATCAAGGGCCGCGGCGCGGCGACGACCGCGCGCGGCAATTCGCGCGAGCCGCTGACCAGATCGGCGCGGCGACTGGCCAGCTCGGGACGATGATCGTCGCGCAGCGCCGGCATGCTCACCGCATCATGACCCAGGCGCGCGCGCAGGCGTTCGACCACGCGCGCGATGTCCTCGCGCGATTGCCGCGCGAACAGATCGTGGTTGTCGCCGGCCAGCGGCACGCATTCGAGCGCGTTGACGCCGAGCCGGCGCACCGGTCCGGGCAGATCGAGACGATCGAGCAAGGTTTGCGCGAGCTTGAAGATCTGCTCGGCGTCGCCCGAGGGCGCGCTCAGGCCCAGATCCACGCGCGAGGCCGGCGCGTCCTCGTGCTCGAGCACGATCTCGGCGCGCATCAAGGCCCATTGCCGCACCACCAGCCACGCCACCAGTTCGCGAATCAGGCGACGCAAGGTGAATTGCAAACCCTCGACGCGCTCGACCAGATACGACAACTCCACGCGCGCGCCGAAACGCTCGGGCGCCTGGAATGGCGAGATCGGCTCGGGCTGTCGGCCATGCACGCGATCGAGATAACTCACCAGCGCCGCGCCGAAACGGCGCGCCAGTTCCGCGCGCGGCAAGCGTTCGAGTTCACCGAAGTGACGCACGCCGATGCCGGTGAGGTCGGCGATCACGTCCTCGCTCAATTCGGCATGGGTCAAGGGCAAGGTGCTCACGCTGTTGGCGAGCGCGGCGAGGCGATGCACGATGCGCCGCTCGCGCGTCCACGCCAGCAGGCGCGCGGCCGCGGGCGTGGGCGCCGCGGCGGCGAGCGCGTCATAGCCGAGCTCCGCCAGCTCCCGCAGCGCGCGCTGACACAACGGCACCACGCCGCCGAACAGACGACGACTGGCGGCGATCTCCAGCATCAAGGTGCACGGTGGTCGCAGGCCGACTTGCGAAGTGAAACGCAGCGCCCACGTGGCCAGGCGATCGAGCGCGGCGCGTTCGTCGCGCTCGGCGCGCGGCGACACGCGCAGGCCGCCGCACAAGGCCAAGGCCGAGGCGAGTTTTTGCCCGGGACGCACGCCGGCGTCGGCCGCGCTCTCGTTGCACGCGACCACGCGCTGGGTCTGGCCCTGCGTCTGCACGATGGCCAGCGGCGCGATGCTGGCGTCACCGAGCAGATCGAGCGACAACCGCGGAAAGTGCAGGGCCAGCCACAACATGACGAATCGGAAAGCTGCGGCCGCGACCATGCTGCCATTGGCTGCCGCGGCACTTGAGGATTTCGAAGGCATGACCGTCGCTGGCGCGCAGCCGCAACGCGGCCGGCGAGGATTGCCGTTGCGCGGCCAGGGGTCGATACAAAAAGCACAGGCTCTGCCCGGTCTCGGCCGCCAGTTGCAGGCGTCGCAACACTTGGGTGTCGCCGCAATCGGACCACAGCAGCACCGCCGCGCAAGCGCCACTGCGCAGCAATTGCTCGGCCGCCCACAAGGCGCCGTCGCCATCGCCGCGCGCCACGCGCATGCAGCGCTTGAGATCGACGCCCGCGGCGGCGAGCGCCGGCGCGTAGATGTCGAGCGGCGCCGCGACCCAGGCGATATGGCGATCCTCCTGACTCAGTCGCGCCAAGGCCGGCAACACCAGACTCACTTCACCGATGCCGCGCAGATCGCTCAAAAATTCGCACAAGGCGCCGATCGGCCAGCCGCCGTCGGGCAGCAAGGCGTCGAACTCGACGAGACCGCTGGGCACGCCGCCGCCGACGCGCGCCTGCGCGCGATTGGCGCGCCACAGATCGGGCCGCTCGCTGAGCATGCGATCGATCGCCACGCTCATCGCGCCGACTCCAGGCGTCGGATCACGCCGACCACCACGCCTTCGATGACCAGGTCCTCGCCCTCGATCGCGATTGGCGAGAACTCGGGATTGGCCGGCAACAGACGCACGCGCTCGCCGCGGCGCTCGAGGTGCTTGACCGTGGCTTCCTCGCCCAGGCGCGCGACCACGATCTGCCCGTGACGCGCCTCGCGCGTGGCGCGCACCGCGACCCAGTCGCCATCGAGAATGCCGGCATCGCGCATGCTCGCGCCCTGCACGCGCAACAAAAAATCCGGCGCCGGACGAAACAGCGCGGGATCGATCGCCACGCGCCGCTCGACGCGCGCCTCGGCCAGGATCGGCTCGCCGGCGGCGACGCGACCGATCAAGGGCAGCCGCGCGCGCTCGTCGTCGGCGCGCGCCGAGGGCCGCAACACCCGCAGGCCGCGATGCGAGCCATCGATGCCGATCATGCCCTTGCGCTCGAGCGCGCGCAGATGTTCCTCGGCCGCGTTGGCCGAGCGGAAACCCAGCGCCGCCGCGATTTCGGCGCGCGTGGGCGGCGCCCCGCGTCGCGCGATGGCGTCTTCAATCAGCGTCAGCACCTGACGCTGGCGTTCGGTAAGTTCGTGCCCCTGCCGCATACTGTATATTCATACAGCCATTCGCGACGCGAGACAATCGGTAAAACGTCAATTCCCGCGACACGCTCGCGCATCGATACCATCGCACCACACAACACGCACGACACAACCAGGAGGTGTGTGCATGCCGACCCCGATCCAGGTCGCCTTCCAGGGCGGCGGCGCCAAGTTGTCCGGGCTGCTCGCCGTGGGCGAAACCTTGCAGGAGATGCAGGCCGCCGGCCGCATTCAACTGGCGCGCACGGCCGGCACCTCGGCCGGTTCGATCGTCGCGGCCATGCTCGCCGCGCGCGTGGACATCGCCGCCGAAGTGCGCCGACTGCGCGAGGGCGAAGGCCGCCACATCGCGCGCCTGCTCGACTGGCCGGGCTGGCGCGTGGCGCTGACGCGGCTGTGGCGCCATCAACCGATCGGCAATCCGCTGGGGCTACGTCGCTGGCTCGAGCGTCAGTTCGTGACCGAGCGTCAGCTCGACACCATCGACAGCGTGCGCGCGCGCACCGGCATCGAACTCAAGATCGCGCGCAGCAATCTGTCCACGCGCCTGAGCGACACGGTGGCCGACAACACGCACGTGGTCGAGGCCATTCTCGATTCCTGCGCGATCCCGCTGTATCTGCGCCTGTGGCCGCGCGAGGACGGCTCGGAATGCATCGTCGACGGCGGCCTGGCCAACAATCTGCCCACGCCGATGCTGGCGCAGGACAACGAGATCAAGCGCATCGCCGTGTCGTTCAAGCGACGCAAGCTGCCGACGCCGCGCAACCTCAAGGATTTTCTCGGCGCGGTGATCGACGTCGCCCTGGCCGCGTCCGAGGATCAAGCGCGCGCCCTGCTGCCGCCCGAGGCCTTGTTCGAGATCGACACGCAGATGTCGACCTTCTCCTTCTCCGACGCGCTCGAACGCGGCCTCGACGAAGAGTATCGACGCGTGAAGACGCAAGCCGAGCGCTGGCTGGAAAGCTATCTCGCCCAGGTCGAGCGTCCGCGTCGCGCGGTGCCGGTCAACTACTGGCGCGATCAAAACGCCAGCGCCGTGTTCGTGATGGAACAGGCCGCGCACGTGTACAACGCGGTCGAGCGCAAGATTCCGATCGAGTTCCTGCACTGTCACTTCGGGGTCGAGGTCAATTGCCTGCGCCGCACCACCGATCCGCAGGCGCAAGAACCCGATCGCGTGCGCGTGGCGCTGCGCTTTCGCGCCATCGATCAACCGATCCGCGCCTTGTGCCTGACCTTGCTGTCGAACACGCGCGATCCGGAGTTCCTGCGCTCGGTGCCCGACATCGATCTGCGCGACGCGCAGGATCAGCCGATCGAGACCATCCTCATGCCCGCGCGCTTCGACGACGAGCCCGACGGCTCGCGTCAGATCCTGGTCCATCCCGCGCGCCCGCTCGAAGTCGGCGCCGGGCCGTTTCGCATGAGTTATCACGAGTCGGTGCAGGGCTTCATGCGCGCCCTGGTGGAAAACGGCCGCGATGACCTCATCTTTGCTCCAGCCCGCGGCCAGGGTCGGATCGGGCGCATGGAGCTGGTCTTGCACGTGCCGGTGGAAGTGGCGGCGAGCACGCACCTGGTCCAGCGCGAGGTCCAGCCCCTGGGTCGACGCATGCAAGCGGCTGAACTGCCGGCCAATCGCGACGGTCTGACCGCGATCGGCTGGGTCGGCGCCGACGTGCCGGTCGAAGCCATCCGCGAGCAAGGCTGGGGCGTTGACATCATTCGACGCCCCTGAACCCCGTGCTACACTGATTTCATCGATGCTCTAGCGCCCAACGATCGGGAATCACGCCATGTTCGTCACGCTCAAGATCTGAACGCCCGGCCGCGCCTCGCGCGGCCTCGTCCCATCGACCGCGCGTTCGCCGCGCGCTCAGGACGCGTTGCCGCCCAGCCGCCCCATGAACTGGCGGTAGTAACGCAGCTCCGCCACCGAATCACGAATGTCCGACAACGCCGTGTGCGCCGCTTCCTTGCTGAAGCCCGCGCTCAGATCCGGCGCCCAGCGTCGACACAGTTCCTTGATCGTCGACACATCCAGATTGCGATAGTGGAAAAAACGCTCCAGCCGCGGCATCAGCCGCGCCAGGAAGCGACGATCCTGACAGATCGAATTGCCGCACATCGGCGAGCGTCCAGGCACCACGTGCTTGGCCAGGAATTCAATCGTCTGACCTTCGGCCGCGATCAGATCGACGCGACTGTCGAGCACGCGTTGCCACAGACCAGACTTGCGATGTTGCGTGCGGTTCCAATCGTCCATTGCCTCCAGCCGCGACAGCGGATGATGGATCGCGAGCTCGGGCCCCTCGGCGATGACCTCGAGCTGCTTATTGGTGACCAAGGTGGCGATCTCGAGAATGGAATCGGCTTGCGGATCGAGGCCGGTCATTTCCAGGTCGATCCAGATCAGATGTTCTTCGTTGGCGACAGCGACCACGTGCGGCTCCCTTGGCGAAGGGCCATCTTAGCGGAGCCGGGCGCAACGGCTACACTGGACGCCGACCCGTGGAGTCGCGCGTGAACCCAGACACCGTGCACCTGATGCAGTATCCGCTGCTCACCGCCATGCTCACGCCGGCGTTGTTTCTCACCGCCGCCGGCGCCTTGCTGACCAATGCCAACAACCGCCTCGCGCGCATCAGCGATCGATTGCGCGAACACCTGGCGAGCGTGGCCAACATGGCCGAGGTCAGCGCCACCATGCACGATCGCGTGAACCTGATGCGCAAGCGCGCGCATCTGGCCTTGAGCGCGATCCAGCGACTGCACTTCGCCATCGGCATGTTCGTCGCCACCAGTCTGACCATCGCGGTCGACGCCATGGCCTCGCTGCATCTGCCGCAATTGCCCACGGCCTTGGCCATGACCGGCGTGCTGGTGTTGTTGGGCGCGGCCGTGCAACTGTGGCGCGAGGCGCGCCTGGGCGTGCAATCGCTGGAGCTGATGATCAGCGCGATGCGCCCCGTGTCGACGACCAAGTCCGTGGTCGCCCCCGTGCCGCCGACGACGCGCGCCAGCGACGACGAATCCCCCGGCGGTCTGTGAACCGGCGACGCCTCGGTCCCGACCCGGGAACGCGCCACGCGCCGATTTCTTGACGCGCGAACGCCACGGCCCAACCGCGCGCGCCCTGAGCGTCGGCCCCCTGCCCGCGCCGACCGCGATTTTTCACGCCAAGCCCGCGATTTCAGGCGCGATCGGCCGTGGCCGCGACTGGCATGCGCCGTGCAGCACGATCGCGGTCAAGGTCCACATGGAACGGTCATGTCGTCGTCGCTCGAGTCGGGTCGCCGCTCGCCGAAGGTCGCGCCACGCGCGCGATCGGGCTGGCGCGCGCTCGGCGCGATGGTCCTGGCGGGGCTGCTGACGCTGCTGGGCGCCGTCGCGCCCACGCGCGCGCTCGACCCCAACAAGCCCTTCGCCGACTACCCGCTGATGCACTGGACGCCGGCCGATGGCTTGCCCACGGCCTCGGTCTACGCGATCACGCAAGATCGTCAGGGCTATTTGTGGATTTCGTGGACCACGGGTCTGGCGCGCTTCGATGGCCTGCGCTTCGAAAACTTCTCGCGTCGACAGCTTGGACTGCTCGGCACCGACATCCGCGATGCCTTCTGCGATAGCGGTGGCCGCCTGTGGTTCAGTTCGATCCATGGCTTGCTGCTGCGCGACGGCGACCGCTTCGTCGCGGTCGAAGGCTCGCCCGAGACTGGCGTGTCGGGCGTGATCGAACTCGATGACGGCACCGTGCTCGCGGCCACCGCCGAAGGCGTGATGCGCTACGAGCAAGGTCGTCTGGTGCGTCATGACGAAGACAACTTCTCCGCGCGCAGCATCGCGCGCACGCGCGATGGCTACGCGCTCGGCGGCGTCGGCTTCGTGCAGTTGTTCAACGCGCGCGGCAAGCACCTGATCGCGCTGCCGAGCAGCTACGCCAGCACGCGCGTCGAACACATCGCCACCGATGGCGACGTGCTGTGGCTGGGCACATCGCTGGGCTTGTTGCGGCTGCGCGATGGCAAGATCGAGCCGGCCGGCTTGCAAGACGCCAACGAACCTTTCGGCCCGGGCAATCCCAATCTCGACTCCACCCACATCGTCACCCTGCACAGCGATCGTCAGGGCAATCTGTGGATCAGCACGGCCGCGCGTCTGTTTCGACGCACCGCCGCCGGCAAGCTCGAGCGCATCGAGGCGGAGGCGCTGGCGCGCACGCCTTATGTGCTGAGCATGTTCGAGGATCGTCAGGGCAATCTCTGGCTGGGCAGCCGCTACTACGGGCTGTTCGGCCTGTGGGATGGTTGGACCAAGCGCATCGACGATCGCTCGGGTCTGCCCGATTCCATCGTCTGGTCGCTGGCGCGCGATCCGGTCGGCGGCATCTTGCTGGGCACCAACTCCAGCGTGATCCGTGCGATCGATGGCAAGTTGCTCACGCGCGTTGATCCGCTCGCCTTGCGCGGCCGCACCGCGTTCGAACTGGCATTCGATCGCGACAGTAATCTCTGGGTCGGCACGCGCGCGGGCGTGGCCGTCTTCGACAAGTTTCGCGAGATCACGCCACCGACCTTGAGCGTGCTCGATCAGACACAGATCTTCGCCATCGTCGGTCAACCCGATGGCGCGATGTGGCTGGGCACGGGCAATGGCCTGTACCGCTACGCCGATGGCGAAGTGCTGGCCATGAGCGAGCGCTTCAAGGCGGCGACGGATTTGAACCTGCGCTCGATCCTGGTGCTCGACAACGACGACTTGCTGATTGGCAGCACCAGCGGCATCTGGCATCTGCACGATGGCACGTGGGGCGAACCGGCTTGGGCCGCGCCGCTGCACGACGCCAATATCTCTTCGTTCACGCGCGTCTCGCCGCAATTGCTGGTGATCGCCACGCGCGACGCGGGCCTGGGCCTGGTCAGCGGCGACAAGCTGATGATGCTCACCACCGAGCAAGGGCTGCCCACCGACAATGCCTGGCACACGCAAGTGCATGGCGAATATCTGTACGTGGCGACCAATGAAGGCGTGTGGCGCACCTTGCTCGCCAACCTGCCCGATCCGCGCGCGACGACCACCACCAGCATTCACGCCGAGCAAATCCTGCCGCGCGAGGATTGCTGCGTCAGCGGCGGCTTCGCGCGCGCGGCCACCGACGACACCGGCATCTGGTTCACCGGCACGCGCGGCGCGATTCACATCGACACGGCCTCGATCGTCACGCCCAATGCCAGCGAAGCCTTCACGCTGATCGAAGGCATTCGCCACGACGGCAAGCTGCTCGGCGGCACGCAGTCCGTGGTGCTCGACGACGGCAGTCGCGACATCGAGGTGCAATTCACCAGCATCGAATTCCGCGACCCCAACGGCCTGCGCTTCCGCTATCAGCTCGAAGGCTACGACAAGGACTGGCGCATCGCCGAGAATCATCGCGGCGTGACCTACACCAACCTGCCGCCCGGCAATTTCCGCTTCAAGGTGCAGGTGCTCGACGGCCGCAACGGCGTGGGCAATCAGGCGCAAGTGGCGCTGACCGTGGTGCCGCGCTGGTACGAACGCTCGGGCGTGCGCTTCGCGCTGATCCTCGCGGTGTTCGCCTTGGTCGCGCTCGCGCAATTGTGGATGCGGCATCTGTACAACCTACGTCGCGTCGCCCTGCAACGCTTGATCGACGAGCGCGCGGCCGAACTGACCGTGACCAACGGGCGCCTGCAATCGACCAATGAACAACTGCGCTCCGAGATCGCCGAGCGCCTGGCCGCTGAACGAGAACTACAGAATCGCAATCACGATCTGCAAGCGGTCAACATGCAGCTCGAGAACGCGCAGAACCAGCTGCTGCAATCGGAGAAGATGGCCTCGGTCGGTCAGCTCGCCGCCGGCGTCGCGCACGAGATCAACAACCCCATCGGCTTCGTGCAGTCCAACCTCAACTCGATGCGCGAATACGTGAACGACCTCTTCACCATCCTCGATGCCTTTGGCGAGCGTCTGGACGCCGCGCAGCGCGAGGCGATCGCGGCCGAGTTCCGCCGCATCGACCTGCCCTATCTGCGCGAAGACTTGCCGGTGCTGCTCGACCAATCGCTCGACGGTGTCTCGCGCGTGATCAAGATCGTGCGCGATCTGAAGGACTTCTCATACGTCGACCGCCCGGAATGGCAAACCGCCAATCTGCACGATTGCATCGAGAGCACGCTCAACCTGGTCAATCACGAGCTCAAGTACAAGGCCACGGTCGTGCGCGAATACGACGCGCTGCCGGCGATCACGTGCATGCCGTTCCAGCTCAACCAGGTGATCATGAATCTGTTGATCAATGCCGCTCAGGCCATCGCCGATCGCGGTGTGATCACCATCCGCACGATTGCCGAAGCCGAGTCCGTGCGTCTGGAAATCAGCGACACCGGCAAGGGCATTCCGCGCGAACAGCTCAATCGCATCTTCGAGCCCTTCTTCACTACCAAGCCGATCGGCAAGGGCACGGGGCTCGGCCTGTCGGTGTCCTACGGCATCGTGCGCAAGCATGGCGGCACGATCGAAGTGAGCAGCACCGAGGGCAAGGGCACGACCTTCGTCATTCGCCTGCCGCACGTGCCGCCGCATGCGCGCGGCGAGCGCGATGCCGCCGATGACGCGGCCAGTGGACGCATGGCGTCAAAGTCGACCTTGCATTGAGCGTTGCTTGAGCGATTTTCGGCGCGAATTGCTGGCCAATTCGTAATTCCGTCCATTCGTCTTCGGTCCATTGCCTAGTGGTGCGACAAAATGTCGCGGGTCGCGACCTCGCGCGATCGCGCTGGCATCGAAGCCTGTGGCAAGACACGAACCCCGCGCCGACCAGACAACACGCCCGTGGATGCGTAAGCTACGCGCCTGCCGTTGTTCGGCGAATCCACTTGGGAAGTGCTCATGTCGAAATGCCTTCGAATGCCCGCGGCCATCGCACTGACTTGCATGTCGCTGATGGGATCGGCCATCGCCGATGAGGGCCTCGACACGCAACCCCTGGACCTCAAGATCGAAGGCACGGCGCTGACGCCCTTTGTCGTCGCCGATCCGGCACGCGATCGTTTTCTGCTGAGTTGGCAAGAGCGTCTGCCCGAAGGCTGCGCGCGCCTGCGCGTGGCGACCTTGTCGAAGTCCGGTGTGCTCGGCGAACCGCGCGATGCCGCGCGCGGCTGCGACTGGTTCATCAACTGGGCAGATCATCCGCGCGTTGCCGTCGCCGACAACGGCGGCTGGTGGGTCTATTGGCTGCAACGCGAAGGCGATGGCACGTACGACTACGGCATCCGCGTCGCCCACTCGCAGGACGAGGGCCGCACGTGGTCGGCGCCGATCACGCCGCACGATGACGGCACGCGCAGCGAGCACGGCTTCGTCGCGCTCTCGCCCGACGGTGGCGATCGCATGCGTCTGGTGTGGCTAGACGGTCGTCGCGCCGCGGCGGCCAAGCACGATGTTTCCGGCACTGGCGCGGATGCACATGCCGAGCACGAAGGCGACATGACCCTGCGTGGCGCCGTGATCGATGCGAAAGGCCAGCTCAGCGAGAACATTGAAATCGACGCGCGCACATGCTCGTGCTGCTGGACTTCGCTCGCGCGTGGCGACGATGGCCGTCACCTCGCCGTCTATCGTGATCGCAGCGATCAGGAAATTCGCGACATCGCCTTCGCGCGGCACGACACCAGCGGTTGGCATGTCGATGGTCTCGTGCATGCCGACAACTGGAAGATCCGCGCCTGCCCCGTTAACGGCCCGGGCGTGGCGATGCAGGGCGACACGACCTTGGTCGCGTGGGCGACCATGCCGACGAGTAGTGACATGGCGGTGAAAGTTGCGCGTCTGGGCCACGAAGGTGTGCCCGTGCGGATCGAACAAGGCCCTGGTGTGTTGGGACGCGTCGATGTCGGCGCATTCGATCGGGGCTTTCTGCTGAGTTGGCTGGGTGGCGGCAAGGGCAATGACAGCACCTTGCGGCTGGCGTCGCTCGACGCGGAACTGCGCGAGCGCGCGCGAATCGACGTGACCACGCTGCCGGCGGGTCGCGGCGTGGGCGTGCCGCGGTTGGCGAGCCTGAAGGATGTGGGCGTGCTGGTGTGGACCACGGTGCAGCCGGGAACGTCGGGAGACGCCGCGCGGGTGACGAAGATTGCGGCATCGCTAGTTCGCCCGACCAAAGTGCGTAGCGACGCGCAACGAGCGTCTGATCAGGAATCGCCGTAGCACGTGGATTCACGCGCAAGATCGGTCGACGAGAATATTCAGTCGCAGATTGCAGTCTTCTCCACGACGTAGTTCACGCGAGGCTTCGCGCGCTCGCGACATGCGTCACTCGCGCCGCACCTTTCCCGCCATCCGCTTCGCCCGAAAATACGCGCGCAACATCTCGCTCGCCTCCTCGGCCAACACACCGCCTTCGACGGCGATGCGATGGTTGTGGCGATCGGACACCAGAATATCGAAGACGCTGCCCGCCGCGCCGGTCTTCGGATCGCTCGCGGCGTAAACGACGCGTGCCAGGCGCGCGTGAATCATCGCCATCGCGCACATCGCGCAGGGTTCCAGCGTGACGTAGAGCGTGGCGCCCGGCAGCCGATAGTTGCCTAGCTTCTTGCCAGCGCGTCGCAGGGCCACGATCTCGGCGTGCGCCGTGGGGTCGTGCGCGCCGATGTTGCGGTTCCAGCCTTCGGCCAGCTTCTCGCCATCGAGCACGAGCACTGCGCCCACGGGCACTTCATCCTCGCGATCGCGCGCGCGTTCGGCCAGCGCGAGCGCGCGGCGCATCCAGTAAGCATCGTCGCGAATCGGCGTGGCTCGGGGCATGGCGCGAGGATAAACGGTCACGCGGCCAGCGCGAAAGCAGGCGCCATGAACTCGCGCTCGCGCGCCGGAATGCCCAGGCGCGTGGCGAGCTTGGGCCACTGCGCCACGATGCCGCGCATCGTCGCGATCGTCGTCTCGACCTCGGGTCGCTTCACGCGAAAGATCGGCGCCACGGCGCGCGCCAGTTCCAGATCGAGCGCGTTGTCGGACTCGCTGATGTTGAGCTTCAAGCCGCCCGCGCCCGGCGTGGGATTGATGTCGAACGCCGGCGACAGTCGCCAGCCCTTGCCCGGTTCCAGAATGAAGCCGTGATTGCGCAGATGATCATCGGCATTCGACACGAGCAGATGAAAGACGATGCGCGACCAGAGTTCGCGCAAGTCCGCCGCCGCGTGCGCGCCATGCGCGATCAGCACGCGCGCAAGGTCCAGATAGCTCGCGCCAGTCGAAGCGTCCTCGCCATCGCGGCGACCAGTCAAGGTCATCGCCGAAGCAAAGTGCAACCGTCGCCCCGTGGCCGTGCGATCGAAACGCCGCACGAGAAAGCTGTGATGCGGACCACCATAGCGCTTGGCCAGACTCGCCGGCACGCGGATGCCGCAAGCGCGCGCGAGCGTGTGCGCGACGATCTCCCAAGCGCCGACATCTTGCGTGTCGCGCGCACTGGGAAACTTCGCGATCCACAATTGCCCGTCGGGATCGACCACGCTGGCCTTGGGTCGCGCGCCGCCGAGCGAGCCGCCAGGCGCGATCAGCATGCGCAACCAGTCGTTGCCCGCGGCCGCGGTGTTGTCTTCATCGCGCTCAAGCGCGAGGCTCGCCGCTTCCAACTCACGCACTTGCACGAACGGCGGCGCGGCCACGTCGTGACGGTTGTCGAGAAAATCACCGAAGTCGTCCAGTCGCAAGCGCAGCGCGCCGACGCGAAAACTGTCGTGCACGCCGAGCAAATAATCGGATTCCGCGAGCCGCGCCGATTTCGGCACCACGCCCGCGCGTTGGTCGCGCTCGTGCCGACGACGCATCAACATGCGCCCCCAGCGATCGGGGCTGGCATCGGCGAAAAGGCCAAAGATCTCGTCGCCCGCGCGTGGATGTTGTGGTCCGAGATACTGGCCCAGTCGAGGATCGAGCAGCGCGTCGCCAATCTGCGGATGCGCGAGCGCCGCGGCGTCGAATTCAAACTCGAAGACCTCTCGCCCCGAGCCGCGACGCGCATGCAGAAAGCCCAGGCGCAGCGGCGCGGGCAATCCGTCCCAATCGATATACGCGGCGATGGTGGTCATGACTCACCGCGTCTTGCGTGTTTTCTTGCGCGGACGCTCGATCAACTCGCCGAGCGATTGCGATTGCGCGAAGCCGAGTTTATCGGCCCAGGACAACGGAGAATCGACGGCAACCTCCGAAGCGCGCTTGCGAGTGGCGGGCTTCGACACAAGGTAGTCACTCGTTGGCTCGCGAACGTGCGAAGACGTGACGGTCGAGACCGGAGTGGTCCTTATCGCAGTCGCTTTCGGCGACTTGGACACGATGGGCGCCGCCGTTGCCTGCGCGCCCGATCGCGCGCGTCGAGGCAGCCGCGCGTCCTGCAGATCGCGACCGAGTGCATCTTCCTTGGCCAGCCAGTCCAGATCGTGTTCGAGGCCCAGCACCTGCATCACCGCCAGATACGCGCCCAAGGTCACGCCCGCCCCGCCCCGCTCGACGCCACGCAAGGTCATCAGCGCCATGCCCGCGCGCTCGGCCACTTGCCGCGCGGTCAATCGACGACGCAGACGCGCCAAGCGCAACCGCTCGCCAAATTGGCGCAGCAAGTCTTCGGTGGGTGGCAGGAGGGAGGTGATCTTCTTGGCCATGATGCCGGAATTTTAGCCCAGAAGCGCATGGATAGCCATAATACTGGCCATTTCGGCAATCAGGATGCCATTAAATCACCTGTAATTACGCTTTTGCGTTATTTTACTGGCACTTACAACATCTTCTAATCGAGCGCGACCCGCGCCAGCGGCACGTATCTGCCCTGCCCCACGAGGCTATGCATCAGCACGATCTCGCGCGCGAACCAACACACTGGCGCCATGGTTTGCTCGTCGAAGGCACGTCGGTCATAGGCCAAGGTCAGATGCGGATTGAAGGCGTGGTCCGACACCACGGGCACACCCGCGTCTTGCATCGACTCGACCCATTGGCGATGGAGCGCGTGAACTGGCGTGTCGGCATCACTGCAGCTCAACACGAAGGGACTGCCCCTCCGAGATCCGGGACGCGCGAAGCTTCGCGCGCGATCTAGCTTCACTTCGACACCGCCACGAGCCTTGAATCGCTCGGCCACGGCCAACGCGCGGATCACCAAGGGCTGCGGCACGCCCTCGAAATCGCCGATCAAATGCAGGGTGATGTGATAGCGCGCCGAGTCGATAGCCTTACCTTTGATCCCATGCGCGAGACGAAACTCCTGATACCACGTGGTGATCCGCGCCCGAGCCGCGTCATCCGGCAAGATCGCGAAGAACAGGCGATCGGGTGCATGCGCGCGATTGACCGGACCGATGGAGTTCATGGCGGCAATGATCGACTAGCAAACCAAGCGAAACGTCGGCGCGGGCCCGAACCGCGTCCGAGCCTCGCCCACGCGCACGAAGCCCATGGCCTCGTAGAACGCCTGCGCGTGCGGATTGCCAATCACATGGATGCCGGGCGACTGTTTGCGTATCGCCACGCCCACCACATGCGCGATCAACGCCCGCCCCACGCCACCGCGCTGCAAAGTGGGCTCAACGAACAAGCCGTCGAGTTCGAGATCGCCGTCATCGCGCGGCAACACCGCGGCGAAGCCCAGCACCTGCCCGGCGCGTTCGGCGACGAACACCAGGCCGTCGGCGATCTGTTGTTCCGGTAACTCGATCGCATCGGGATGAAGCGACAGCACTTCGCGATCGCCGGGGTTCGCCAGCGAAGCACGCCATTGCAGCGCCTCCAGCGCCGCGCGTTCCGTCACTTGCGCCGCGCGAATGTTCAAGGTCTCGCGCATGATTCTTCGCTCCTGCAGATCGCGATGACCCGAGCGTCTTTCGCGATGAATCGGGGTCCCATCGATGGCCGGCGCCAGCATGACGCCGATCGCACGCGGCGAGGGCTTGTCGTAACGCCGCCAGCGACGCACACTGACGCGCCATCGCTACACGGCATCTTCCCGCACACCGCCACTCGCGTCGAGGACCCCGATGACCACCTTGCCCACGGGCACTGAAGCCGCCCGCCCCTTCGTGCCCGCGAAAGATTTCGAATTGTCGAAACGTTTCTACCGCGCGCTCGGGTTTGAAGTGCTGCTCGACAGCACCGTCGCGATCTTCGGCATCGGCGCCACGCGTTTTCTGCTGCAGAACTATTACAACAAGGACTGGGCCGAAAACTTCATGATGCAGCTAATGGTCGACGACCTCGATGCCTGGTGGCGTCGCATCACCCAGCTCGACCTGCCCGGCCAGTTCGGCGTGCCCGCGCCGCAACCGCCGAAGATGCAGCCGTGGGGCCTGCGCATCGCATACGTCGTCGATCCGAGTGGCGTGCTCTGGCATGTCGCGGAGCGGCGCCCGGGCGTGATTCACGATTAGTCCGGTGACGGCACGGACACGCGACTTCACGCATCGTCATGAACTCGATCAACGCTTCGCTGCGCGACGCCTTGCTGAGCCTGCAACGCCGTGATCTTGAACTGCGCGCGGCGCTCGAGGCCGAAGGTACGCTTTTCGACGGCTACCATCCGCGCATGGAAGCCGTGCACCTCGACAATGCGCGCCAACTGCGTGAACTCATCGCGACCCACGGCTGGCCTACGGAATCGACCGTCGGCAAGGACGGCGCCGAAGCCGCCTGGCTCGTCGTTCAACATGCCATCTCCGACCCGCCCTTCATGCGCCACTGCCGCGACCTGATCGAGCGCGCGGTCGCCGAGGGTCGCGCGCCGGCCTGGCAATTCGCCTATCTCGACGATCGCATCCGTGTGTCCGAGGGCAAGCCGCAACGCTTCGGCACGCAGTACGATGTGACGCCCGAGGGGCCGGCGCTTTACCCCGTCGATGCACCCAAGCATTTGGATCAGCGGCGACAGCAATTCGGCTTGCGCCCAATCGCCGAACAGCTAAAGACCATGCAAGGCGTGCCTCGTCTCTCGCCCGAAGTGTTCGAAGCCAAGCAACGCGCCGAACGCGCGTGGCGTCAGAAGGTTGGCTGGATCGCACCCGACGCCGAGTGAGCGCGACTCTGCCGTAAGCACCAAGCGCGCGAATGTTTGCTTTCGAGCGAACCCAAACCCCTTCTCGCGCCACCGTCCCAATGCGATCATCGCCACGACGAGCGAAGCCCGGGGGGGCTTATGTGCTTCTCGGCGATCCTGGAGCAGGATTACATCAAGTACATCCGCGTGACCGGCGCGGACATCAGCATCGAAGACTTCGTGCGCACGTTTTATCCCGGCATGCGCAAGGTCAAACGCCCCAAGGCCATGGATGCTTGGTTCAATCACCCCAAGACCGCGGCCGAACGCCAAGTCGCCGACGCCATCGCGCAGGACGTGCGCGAACAGATCGCCGAACTCGAGCAATTGATCTTCAAGCAACGCGCGCGCCTAGCCACGGCGCGACGCGCGCTCGCCACCAAACCCACCAAGAAAGCCGCCGAAGACGAACGCATCGCCACAAGCAAAGTCGAATGGGCGCTGGGCCGACTCGCCGACCTCAAACGCACCACGCTGGAACCCAAGGACGGCCGCATCTTTCCCGGCTGGTTCGCGCCCGTGATCGTCGTCGAGAACGGCAAGCGCATGATCAAACCCATGCGCTACCAATGCCGACCCGCCGGCAAACCTGCGTTCTACGACACCAAATATCCCGGCACCTACAACGCGCGACGCGACAATCTGGAAGGCTTCTGGAAAAGCCAATTCGGCCACACGCATGGCCTGATGCTGGCGACCACGTTCTACGAGAACGTCTCGCGCCACACACTGGAACGTCGCGAACTCGCGCCGAACGAAGCCGAGCAGAACGTCGTGCTGGAATTCGCGCCGCGTGGCCAGCCCTTGATGCTCGTCGCCTGCCTGTGGTCACGTTGGACCGGCGCCAACGGCGAGGAACTGCTCTCCTTCGCCGCCATCACCGACGAGCCCCCACCCGAAGTCGCGGCCACCGGTCACGATCGCTGCATCATCCCGATAAAGCCCGAAAACATGGAAGCGTGGCTAAACCCGGATCCGAATCATCTCGAACGCAGCTACGCGATTTTGGATGATCGCGAGCGACCGTTTTATGAGCATCGGATGGCGGCTTGAGGCGACTGGCGTCAGCCGCGACGATCGAACTGAAGCTCGCCGCCAACAGAAACAAAATCGCGTCAATCAAACGCGGACTGACATCAGAATCCCGTGGGCCGCGCTGAGCGCAGCCCACGAGAACTTCGCCGAAGTGATCAGCGTCGAATCAACCGCGGCAGATTCACGGCACGCAAGATCTTCACATGCTCGGCCACGACCTCCGATTGGTCGAACGCAATCGCGCATTGGCGCTGCGCGGCGACGAACTTCGTGGCGGTCTGCGTACGGATTGAGCGCAACATACCTTCGACCTGACGACGGCAACTGGCGATCGACTGCTCGAAGCCCGCGCGCGCGGCTTGCAGGCCGGCGAGTCGACTGGTCGTCACGGATGTGGGTTGCAAGGTACTGACTCGCGCCATCAGACGGTTTTCGTATTGTTTGGCGGTCGTCGCGCGCGCACTCGCCGTATCAATCTCCACCTTGGCGCGACGCAGCCAGTCCGCAGCCACCGTGTATTGACCCGCGGCGAAAGACTTGCGCCCGCCGCCGATCAAGCCGCCACCAACCTTGGCGTGACCACCAGCGGCGGTGAAATAGTTGACCAGCATGCCCGTGAAATCGGATTCCGACTCACAGCTCTCTTCCGCGATCCCGAATTCGATACAAATACTAAGGTCGGGGTCATGCCATTGGCAGAACTCCGGCACTTCTTCGCACATTTCCTCGATCGACATCGGGTCCTCGCTCTCCGGCACTTCCGCGGGCTCGAAGTCGCCGCTTTGCGTTACCCACTCGATATCGCTGGCGGAGGACACCTGCATCACGATCGAGCCCGAACCGGGCGGAAAGAACGTCGGACTATCGGCCGTCGCGGGCGTCTGAAACACATAAAGACCCGTGTTACAGCCGCCAATCGGACCATTGACTTGCAGGTACTCGGCACTCGCGCCGTTCCCATACAGATTGTCCATATAGCCACCGACGTTTCCGGCGGCGATCTCATGGAAACCCCACGGCTCGTCCCACAACTGATTGTGCTTATGCAGCCGGACACCGCAGGCGTTCGAGGGCACCACGAGACCGATATCGTTGTTTTCGATCACGATCTCACCCACGGGAATCGGATCAAAGTCCGAACTCGAACCGGCGAAGCGAATGACGATTTCGGTGGCCTGGACCGGCGCGCTCAAGCTCGCCATGACAAGCCCCAGCGCAACGAGCGCGCGACGCACGGACGGTAGGACCAAGCGACGTGTCGCATGGCTGACCTGAAGTCTCCTGGAAGACATGGATCGCTCCTTCGCATCGGCGGAATGCCGACCTTGGCCATCAAGACGATTGAGTGCCTAGAAAGCGACAGGCGGACTCAAAACAGCGCGGCGCCTTGATTGGGGAATGCGACCAGGATCACACTCTCGACCCAGTGGCGACGATTGGCGGCGCCAAAGGGCGGAAGTTCACGTTCTGGAGATGGACGACATGAGTCACAGCGTCACGCTCGCCAACAGGACCGTTGGCCTGACCGATCGCATCAAGTTCAATCTCGCCTTGATTCCTCAGCACTGGGGCAACTTGATCTTCCACCTAATCTTTCCATTGGCCGGCATCGGGCTTCTGGCGCTAGTCCTTTCTCAACACAAACCCGTGACGACGAGCGTCATCGCGGTCGTGATGATGTGCTTACTCTTTACGCCCTTCCTGATCACCGTCATCGCGCTCGCCACTCACTACGGCAACAAGATCGCGCGAGAACCCTTTACCTATCGAATTGACGATGGCGGCATTCACGTTACATCCGCTTCCCTGGAGTTCACGCATCGCTGGTCGACCATCCAAAAGGTCCAGCCAGTTGCTGGCTACCTGATGTTGTTCTTCGGACCCGGTCAGGCGCATTGCTTGCCGCTTGAGTGGCTTTCAGCTGACGACATCAGCACGATTGTCGCGCTCGCAGGCGCGCAAGGCGTGACTGCAAAGGGACTCAACATCAAGTGAGGTGCCTCTGAGGAAACACTAGGACGGCAATGCGCGCCGAACAATGCGTATGACCACAAACGCGAACAGCTGCCCGTTCCTGGCAAACTCGGTAAACGCAGCAGTGGAAGGCGCGCACCTTCAATGCCGTAGTGGTGTCTGACAGACTTTACGACTTCACTTGATATGGCATGGAGCGGGCAGGTTACCTATTCTTTTGATAGTTGACATGAGTTGATCCGGAAGTCCAACGTTTGATACGCGACATCTGAGAGCACTCAAGAACCTCTCATTGATTCTCCGCGAGACTGGATGTGGCTGCGAATTCACTTACCAAGCACGAATGCCTTGAAGCGCTGCGAGGCGCGCAAGCGACGACTGCGCTAGCGATAGTTGCCTTGCATGCCGGCAACTCCTACGCCCTCTATCGAGACGGGTCCGGCAAGCCATTCCAACAGACATCCGGAATGGAATTGCTGAAGAACGCCCTTCATGAGTCATATTGGAAGCGTCAGGGGCGGCAATATCCACACTGGCTGCAGGAACATTTCGCTGTTGCGACGGGCAGCTCAGCCAACTTTCGATCGACGACGGGAACTGCAGAATCCTGGCTTGAGGCATTCATGGTCGCCTCTTCGTACGAGGGCGTAAATGACTATGCGGAATCGACAGGATTGATGGAGAAAATGCGGCTCCACAATTGGAACACATTTGCTTGGCTGATTCGGAATTGCGTGTTCCACAACTTCCTGTTGGAACGACCAAGGAAGCAGCTCACTACACCTGTCGTGTGGAGAGATTTGGCGACAACAGACGAGATGTTTGGAAAACCGCTTCAAAGAGGCTCATTCTTTACGCAACAGCATGCGTTTCTTCTGCTTGACGACATGCACGACGCAGTCACCAAGGACTTTGCATGACGAACCCACAAGGCAGTTCAGATGCGCAACGCAGCGCAAGATTTGGTTCGCGGCGTCATTGGGCACCTCGATAGCCAATGACCTTTCTGTGGCTCCGTTGAGCTTTCCACTTAGCTACAAGCTTCGCAAGTTGACTTGGTGCCCAGAGCGGGACTCGAACCCGCACGGTTTGTGGCCGAGGGATTTTAAGTCCCTTGCGTCTACCGATTCCGCCATCTGGGCATGAGGGGCAAACTAGCGCCGCGATTCGGCGCGCACAAGCGCCGCGGGTTTTCGCGTGCGGCGGCATGTTTCAATCGAGGGGAATTGGAGGCCAGGGTCGGAATCGAACCGGCGTACACGGCTTTGCAGGCCGCTGCATGACCACTCTGCCACCTGGCCCCGAGGAATCACCATGCGCGTGGTCTGCGCGTGGCTTGCGTTGCGGCCGCAGTGTAGCGAAACCGGCACCGCATAAACGACAAGACCCCGGGTGCGCCGAGGTCCTGTCAGGAAACTGGAGCGGGAAACGAGACTCGAACTCGCGACCCCGACCTTGGCAAGGTCGTGCTCTACCAACTGAGCTATTCCCGCGGGGAGCGCGCATCATACGCACACCGTCGGTGGTGTCAACCCCTCCGCGTGCAATTGGTCAATAAATCAGCAGATTAGGGGGTTTTTCGGGCGCTCGGCCGGGGCATCGCGCGGCTCAGCCGCGGCGCTCAGCGCCCTTCGCGCGACAAGATCGGCCAGGCGGCGCGCACATAGGCCGCGCCGGACCAGATGGTCAGCACGGCGGCGCAAATCAGCAAGCCCTGGCCCACGCGATACAGCGGCAGGCCCACGAACTCGTGGCGGTACAGCAAGATGGTGATCGCCACCATCTGCGCGATGGTCTTGATCTTGCCCAGCCATGCCACGCCCACGCGCGCGCGTTCGCCGATTTCGGCCATCCATTCGCGCAGCGCCGAGATGGTGATCTCGCGCCCCACGATAATCGCGCCGACGATGCCCATCAGCGGCGTGGGATCGGTCTGCATGATCAGAAACAGCGCGGTGCTGACCGCGATCTTGTCGGCCACGGGGTCGAGAAAGGCGCCGAAGGCCGAGGTCTGGCCGAAGCGTCGCGCCAGATAGCCATCGAGCCAGTCGGTGATCGAGGCCGCCGCGAACATCGCCGCGGCGACGATGTTGCTGCCACGAAACGGCAGATAGAACGCCGCGACCATCAAGGGCACCAGCAGGATGCGCAGCAGGGTAAGCAGGTTGGGCAGGTTCAGCGGCATGGCCTAGTGTCGCTCATCCGTGCAAGGCTGCGTAGATGCGTTCAGCCAATCCGCGATCGATGCCCTTCACTTGTTGCAGTTCCTCGACGCCGGCGCCGACCACGCCCGACAAGCCACCGAAGTGCTTCAGCAGCAACTGCCGCCGACGCGCGCCCACGCCGGGGATCTGTTCCAGCGTGCTCGTCTCGCGCGCCTTCTGACGTCGGGCGCGATGACCGGTGATGGCGAAGCGATGCGCCTCGTCGCGCACCTGATGCAGCAAGCGAAAGCCCGGATGCGCGGCCGGTGGCCGCAGCACATGACCATCGCGACCGAACACGAGTTCCTCGTAGCCGACCTTGCGCTCGGGGCCCTTGGCGATGCCGACGATCTCCACGCCAGTCACGCCCGCGCTCTCGAGCGCCGCGATCGCGGCATTGACCTGCCCTCGCCCGCCATCGATCAATAACAGATCGGGCAGATTGACGGCGGTGCCTTCGACCTTGCGAAAACGCCGCTCCAGCGCCTGACGCATGGCGCCGAAGTCATCGCCACCGGTCACGCCTTCGATGTTGTAGCGCCGATACTGCGCCTTCACCGGCCCTTCGGGCCCGAACACCACGCAAGCGGCGACCGTGGCCTCGCCCATGGTGTGACTGATGTCGAAGCATTCGATGCGCTCGAGTTCGCGCGGCATGCCCAGCAGTTCGCGCACGGCGGTCCAGCGTTGGGTCAAGGTCTCGCGGCTCAAGCGTTCGGTGGCGATGGCTTGGTCGGCCGTGCGCAGCGCGAGTTCGATCAGCTTCACGCGATCACCGCGCTGCGCGTGACGGATCTCGACGCGCGCGCCGCTGCGTTCGCCGAGCACGCTGGCCAAGAGATCGGCGTTCTCGATCGCATGCGACAGCAACACCACGCCCGGCGCGGGCCGCGCGGCGTAGTACTGCGAGACAAAGGCTTCGAGCACTTCGCCCTCGTCAGCCTCGGGCGGCACCTTGGGAAAGAAGCTGCGCCCACCCAGGCTCACGCCATTGCGGAAGAACATGGCCTGCACGCAGGCCAGGCCATCGCTCAGACGCACGGCGAGCACGTCGGTGTTGTCTTCCTCGGGGCTGACGTATTGGCGCGCCTGCACCTGCTTCATGTAGGCGATGCGGTCGCGGATCTGCGCGGCGGTTTCGAACTCCAGCGCCTGCGAGGCGCGATCCATGGCCGCGACCATCTCTTCGATCACGGCGACGGTGCGGCCTTCGAGGAACATCAGCAGGTGGCGCACGTCATCGCCATAGGTCTTGGTGTCGACCAGACCCACGCAAGGCGCGGTGCAGCGGCCGATCTGATGTTGCAGACAGGGGCGTGAGCGCGCGCGGAAATAACTGTCCTCGCACTGACGCACGCGAAATACCTTCTGCAACATGTTCAGGCTTTCGCGCACGGCGTAGGAATTGGGAAACGGCCCGAAGTAGCGCCCCGGCGCACTGCGCGCGCCGCGATGAAAGGCCATGCGCGGAAACTCATCCGCGGTCGAGACGTAGATGTAGGGATAGCTCTTGTCGTCGCGCAGCAGCACGTTGAAGCGCGGCTTGAGCGACTTGATCAGCTCGTTCTCGAGCAGCAGGGCCTCGGCCTCAGTGCGCGTCACCGTCACTTCGACGCCGGCGATGCGCGACACCATCATCATGATGCGCGGCTCGAGCTGCGGGCGCATGAAGTAACTGCCCACGCGCTTTTGCAGATCGCGCGCTTTGCCGACGTAGAGCACGGTGCCCTGAGCGTCGAGCATGCGATACACGCCGGGATTGTGCGCCAGGGTGCGCACGAAGGCGCGCCCGTCGAAGCCTGGCGCGGGTGCCTCGCTCACGCGGGTTTACTCACCAACGGGCAGACGCTTGATCTGGCCGCTGCCGGTATCGATGCGCACGATTTCGTGCGCGTTGGTATTGGCGATCCACAACGACTTCGCCGCGACGCTGATGCCCATGGGCTCATGGAAGCGATACGGCAGCGCCAAGGTGCGCGCGCCACCGCCACGCAGCGACAGCGCCTTGATCTTGTTGTTGTAGGTATCGGCCACCCACAAGATCGAGCCGCCCGGGTCGAGCGCCACGCCGGTCGGGTGTTGCAGGCGCGCCTTGTCGGGCAAGCCGTCGGCATCGCCGAACTCATACAGGCCCGCGCCGATCAGGGTCTTGACGTTGTTGTCGATGAAACGCACCGCGCGGATCGACGAGGAATCGGCATCGGCGATGTAGAGCATCTGCGCCTGCGTGGCCAGGCCCATGGGCTTGGCCAGTTGCGCGCCTTCGCCCGTGCCATCGGCAAAGCCATGCTGGCCGCTGCCGACGAACACGCCGATGCGATTGCGCCCGAGATCGAGCACCCACACCTGATTGTTGGCGGCGTTGGCGATGAACAAGCGCTCGGCGCTGCCCGAGACATCGACCGGCGAATTCAACGGCACGGTGCGCGGATCGGCGTGATCGCGCGCAATCACCGCGCCCGGTTGGCCGGTGCCAGCGACGGTTTCCACTTCGGCGCTGAGCAAGCGAATGCGTCGGATCGCGTGATTGCCCGTGTCGGCGACGTAGAGCGCGTCCTTGATGATGGTCATGCCGGCCGGCGAGGAAAACCCCGCGTCCTGCCCGCGCCCATCCCAAAAGCCCGGATTGCCCGAACCGAACTGACGTAGGATGCGTCCTTCGTGCGTGCATTCCAGAATGCGGTTGTGGCCCGCGTCGGCGACGTAAAGCATGTTCTCGGTGGCGAGCACGCGGCCGGGAAAACGCAGCGGCAGCTTGGGCTCGGCGCGCGTCACGGGCACGCTGGCTTCGTATTCGCGCAGGTCGCGTTGCGCGGCGTCTTCGAGGATCTGACCGATCATCGCGTCGAGTTCGGCGCGACGCCCTTCGCCCGGCAGACTCGCGGCGATATTGCCTTCGGTATCGAGCAGGATCGTGGTCGGCCAGCCGCGCACGTCGAACAACTGCCACGCGCGAAAATCCAGATCGTTGGCGACCGGGTGACGAATGTAGTTGCGATTGACCGCCTTGAGCACATTGGCCGACACGCGCTCCTGCGCGAACTTCGGGCAATGCAGCGAGAGCACGCTCAGGCCATCGTGATACTTGTTCTCGAGATAACGAATGTCGGCCAGCGCGCCCAGCGAATTGGCATTCGAGTACGTGAAGAAGTTCAGCAGCACCACGCGGCGGCGCATGCGGCCCAGTCGCGGCACGTCGCGCGCGTTGACCCACTCCAGATCGGCGGGCAGTTCGGGAGCCGGTTGGCGAGCGGACATCAGGTTCCCCACGGTGATCGAATCGGTCGGCGCGCGCGGTGGACAAGGCCCGCGCGTGGACTCTGCGCGCAGGACTTTAGCATCGAATTCAAGCGCTAAGGGAGGATTCCTCGACGGCCACGCGCTACCGCCGGGCCTGGAACCACTGCTCCACGCGCAGGGCATCGGCCTCGGTGTCGACCCCGGGCGGAAACGGCTCGGGCGCGATCGACACGGCGATGCGGTGACCGGCCTCGAGCACGCGCAGTTGCTCCAGCGATTCGGCGCGTTCGAGCGTGCCTTGCGGCAAGTCGGTGAAGGCGCGCAGAAAACCCGCGCGATAGCCATAGATGCCGATGTGGCGCAGGAACGGCAGGCCTTCGGGCAATTGCTGCCGCGACTGGGCGAAGGCATCGCGCGCCCAGGGCATGGGCGCGCGCGAGAAATACAGCGCCACGCCGCGCGCGTCGCGCACGACCTTGACCACGTTGGGGTCGAACAGCTGCTCGGCCGAGTCGATGGCGGTGGCGAGCGTGGCCATGGGGCAGTCGGGATGGGCGGCCAGGGTCGCGGCCACGGCGCGGATGCCGCTGGGCGGAGCCAGCGGTTCATCGCCTTGAAGATTGACCACGGCCAGTTCATCGGCCCAGCCGCGCTGACGCGCGACCTCGGCCAAGCGATCCGTGCCGGACGGATGATCGGCGCGCGTCATGCACACGGCGATGCCCAGACCATCGACGGCGTCGGCGATCTCGCGCGCGTCGGTGGCGACTACGACTTCGGCCGCGCCGGCCTCGCGCGCGCGTTCGACCACGTGCCCGATCAGCGGCTTGCCAGCGATCACGCGCAAGGGTTTGCGCGGCAGGCGCGTCGAGCCCAGACGCGCGGGGATGGCGACGACGAAGGTCATGCGAATGCTCCCAAAGCGCGGCGTGCTGGCGCGCCATCCCGCGAGAACGATCGCGCGCGACTCACGCCCCACCCCGCGCGCGCAAGGCATGCAGGCTGGCGTGAATGCGATCGGCGAAACCGGCCGGCAGATGCGCTTCGGCCGGCGCCACGAACACGCGCTCGTGCGCGAAGGCGGCGCATTTGACCGCGTCCTTCTCGGTGATCAGCACGGGCAGTTCGTCGCCGAATTCGAGTTCGTCGCCGCGATAGGCGTAGTGATCGGGCAGCGGATGCTCGATCGCGTCGATGCCAGCGGCGCGCAAGGTATCGAAAAAGCGCTGCGGATTGCCGATGCCAGCGACCGCGTGCGCGCGCTGACCGCGAAAGGTCTCCAGCGGCAATATGCGGCTGGGTTCGCGCAAGGGCATCACGTGGCGCGCCCCGACGCGCATGCCGATCTCGCCTTCGCGGGGTTCGCCATTGCAGACGATGTAGTCGACGCGTTGCAGACGCTCGGCCGGCTCGCGCAGCGGCCCGGCGGGCAGCAGGCGCCCATTGCCCAGACGACGACGGCCATCGATCACGGCGATCTCGAGATCGCGCGCCAAGGACCAGTGTTGCAGACCATCGTCGGCGATGATGACGTCGCAGCCCACTTCGTCGATCAGCAACCGCGCGGCATCGGCGCGACGACGCGCCACCGCGACCGCGCGCGCATGGCAATGCGCCAGCAGCACGGCTTCGTCGCCGACGGCGCTGGCCAGGTCCGTGCCTTCGACTCGCCGCGCGCCGCGCACGCGCGCGCCATAGCCGCGCATGACGATGCCGGGTTTCCAGCCGCGTTGCGTCAGTTCCTCGGTCAGCCATTGCACCAGCGGCGTCTTGCCGGTGCCGCCGACGGTGATATTGCCGATCACGACCACGGGCACATCGACGCGCGTGCTGCGCTTCCAACCCGTGCGATACAGCGCGCGACGCACGGCGAGGACGCCGCGATAGACGCTCTCCAACGCATCGAGCCACCACGGCACCGGCGCCTGGTCGTACCAAATGCGTTGCAGGCGCTCGGCCAGCGCGCTCATGTCAGCCCGCTCCGGGATCGCGGAATTGCAGGCTGTGCAGTTGCGCGTAGCGGCCGCCTTGGGCCAGCAGTTCGGCGTGCGTGCCGCGCTCGACCAGACGACCGCCGTCGAGCACGACCACTTGATCGGCATGCTCGATGGTCGACAAGCGATGGGCGATGACCAAGGTCGTGCGGTCGCGCATGATGCGTGCGAGCGCGTCCTGGATCAGATGCTCGGATTCGGTGTCGAGCGAGGACGTGGCCTCGTCGAGGATCAGGATCGGCGCGTTCTTCAAAATCGCGCGCGCGATCGCGATGCGCTGGCGCTGCCCGCCCGACAGCAACGTGCCGCCATCGCCGACCCGCGTGGCGAAGCCATCGGGCAGGCGCACGATGAACTCCAGCGCGTTGGCCATCTGGGCCGCGCGACGAATCGCGTCGCCCGAGGTACCGGCCATGGCGCCGAAGGCGATGTTGGCGGCGATGGTGTCGTCGAACAGCACGATGTCCTGACTGACGAGCGCGATCTGTCGACGCAGATCGGCGAGCTTGAGCTCGGTCAGCGGCACGCCGTCGAGCAGCACCGCGCCTTCGCTCGGTTCGTAGAACCGCGGAATCAAGCGCACCAGGGTCGACTTGCCGCTGCCCGAGCGGCCGACGATGGCCGTCACCGTGCCGGGACTCGCGGTGAAGTTCACGCCATCGAGCGCGAGCGGATTGTCCGGCGCGTAACGCACCTTGACGTTGCGGAACTCGAGCTTGCCGGTGGCGCGCTCGACCGCGCGCTTGCCGGTGTCGGTCTCGGTCGGCGCGTCGAGCACGTCGAACAAACTGCTGGCCGCGGCCACGCCCTTTTGCAGCATGCCCTGGACATTGGTGATGCGCTTGAGCGAGGGCAGCATGGCCATCATCGCGGTCATCAGCGACACGAACTGGCCGGGGCGCAGGCGATCGGCCATGGCCTCGTGCCCGGCCACGAACAGAATCACGGCCAAGGCAATCGCGCCGAGCAATTGCACGGTCGCGGAGCTGATGGCCTTGGTCGCCTCGACCTTGACCTGCAATTGCCGACCGCGCTCGGCCAGCTTGTCGAACCGCGCGAGCTCGCGCGCCTCGGCGCCATAGACCTTCACCACTTGCTGACCGCCGATGGCCTGAGTGGCCACGTGCGACATCTCGCCCACCGACGATTGAATCGAGCGATTGATGCGGCGATAGCGGCGCCCCACGATGGTGACGATCACGGCGATCAAGGGCGTGACCACGAGCATGGCCGCGGTCACCTTGACGCTTTGCATCAGCATCACGGCGAGCAGCGCGATCAAGGTCAGCACGTCGGTGATCGATACCTTGATCGCATCGGAGGCGGCCTGCGCGACTTGCTCGGTGTTGTAGGTCAGGCGCGAGACCGACGTCGCTGTCGGCTCGCCATCGAAGAACGACGTCGGCATGCGCAGATACTTGGCCAGCACTTCGTGACGCAAGGTCTGCACCACGCCGCGGCCGATGCGCGCCATGCCGTAGTCGGTGACGAAGGTCGCCAGGCCCCGCATCACGAACAGGCCGATGATGACCAGGGGCAGCCAGGTCACGGCCTCGCGGTTCTTGGCGACGAAGGTTTCGTCGACCACGGGCTCCATCAGCGCCGTGAACGCGCCGGCGGCGCCGGCCTCGACCAACATGCCGAGCGCGGCCAGCACGGCCAGACGCCAATACGGGCGCAGGTATCCGAGCAGGCGCTTGTAGATCGCCGCCGCGCTGGGCGTGGGCTGAGCATTCACCGCGTTGACTTACTTCGCGCCCTCGTTGGGCACCGTGGCTATGGAAAGATTGGTGAAACCGAGCTGGCCCAACGCGTCCATGGCCGTGACCACGGCCTGATGCGGCGTGCGGCCATCGGCGCGCAGCGTGACGCGACGTTCGACGTCGTCGCCGGCGACCTTCTCGATCGCTTCCTTCAAGGTCTGCAGGCCGGGGTTGAGCACTTCGTTCGCGCCGACGAAATAACGCCCCTCGCGATCGACCAGGATCACCAGATCGCTCTGCGTGGCCGGCGTCGGCTTGACCGAGGCTTGCGGCAAGGTGATGCGAAGCTTGGTCTGGTGCTCGAACGTGGTGGTGAGCACGAAGAACATCAACAGCGTCAGCATCACGTCGATCAACGGGATGACGTTGATCTCGATGTCGTCCTCGGGCACGCGCGAGGACAGCTTCATCGGGTCGCCTTCACGCGCGCGGCGATCGCGGCGGCGGCGGGACCGCCGTCGAGCGTGTCCATCAGGCCCAGCACTTCGCGTTCCAGCGTCACGCCGAGATCGGTGACCTTGCCGCGGAAGTAGCGATGGAAGATGTACGCCGGCACCGCCACGGCGATGCCGCTGGCCGTGCAGATCAGGGCCTCGCCGATGCCACCGGCCATGTACTGCGGATCGCCCACGCCATGACCCATGATCGACAGGAACAGTCGGATCAGGCCGATGACGGTGCCGAGCAGGCCCAGCAAGGGCGAGATCAGGGCCAGAGTGCCCAGGAAATTCAGGAATCGATGCAGGTCATGCATGATGTGCCGGCCGACGTCCTCGACGCGTTCGCGCACGGCGTCGCGGCCGAGATGGCGCACGCGCAGCGCGTTGGCCAGCAGCTCGCCCAGGGGCGAGTTCTTTTCCAGCTCGTTGAGGTGATTGGCGTCGATGGCGCGACCCGCGGCCCAGGACCGCACTTCCGCGCCGAGCTGCGGCGGCGCCACGACCGATCGGCGCAAACTCCAGAAGCGCTCGACGATGATGGCCATGACCAGGATCGAGCAGATCACGATGGGGTACATCCCGGGGCCACCGCCCATCAAAAGTTCCAGCACGCGCCAAGCCTCCTCGATTGCAAGCGCCGGAATCATAGCGCGAAGCCCGGCGCCGGTCGTGCGAACCGCGTCATCGTGCCTGCCAGAACCGGGGCCGGTCCTGGCGCTCGCGCGTGACTCGCCACTGCCCGGCGCCATCGACCTCGAAGATCACCTGCCCGGCGCTGGCCGTATCGATCACCGTCGCGCCCGCGGCCCGATAGCGCGCCACCACGACCGGAGCCGGGTGACCAAAGCGGCTGCGATAGCCGGCCGACACCGCCGCGAATCGCGGCCGGACCGCATCGACGAAGGCCTGGCCGGAACTGCCGCGGCTGCCGTGATGCGGCACGATCAGCAGATCCGCGCGCAGCGCGGACGCCGAGCGCGCGATGAGGCGGTCCTCGATCAGGGTCGAGATGTCGGCCGGCAGCAGCGCAGCGGCATGGCCGTTGTCGATGCGCAGGACGCAGGAGCTGTCGTTGTCGAGCGCGGGAAAGCCGGCGTCCGGATGCAGGATTTCGAATTGCACGCCGTCCCAAGTCCAGCGCAGACCCGCGCGGCACACGACCTGCGCCGCGCGCACGCCCGGCCCGCCCCACACGGGCGCGGGCAAACGCGCGCGAACGGCGTCGAGGCCGCCGGCATGATCGTTGTCGGGATGACTGATCACGATGCGGTCGAGCGTCTGCACGCCCTCGGCCGCGAGCACGGGCAACACGATGGCCTCGCCGAGATCGAGCCGCCCCTCGGGCGCCGGCCCCGCGTCGAACACCAGCGCATGCGCAGACGTGCGCACGATCAAGGCCAGACCTTGGCCGACGTCGAGCATCTCCACGCGAAAGCCACCGTGCTCAGGCCCGGGCAATCGCGGCCACAGCAAGGGCAGAAACAACACCGCGCCCCACCCTCGCCCGCGCACCGCGCGCGGCAGCAAGCAACACGCGGCCCCCAGCAAGGCGAGCACAAGGCACGCGCCATTCGGCGCGGGCGGCGTCCAACTCGCGCCGGGCACGGCGGCGAAGCGATCGGCCAGCCACCAGAAGAGGTCGGCCAGCCGCAGCGCCACCCGCATCGGCCACGACCAATCCGTGCACGCGGTCACCGCGCTCGCGACGATCAACGCGGGCAGCACCACGAAGCTCGTCCACGGCACCAGCACGAGATTGGCCAGCGGCCCGATCCACGACACCTGACCAAAGAACACCACGCCGAGGGGCAACAACCCGAGTGACACCGCACCTTGCGCGCGCAAGAACTCGCGCCATGCCGAGTGCTCGCCGCGACGCAGGCTCATCAACAACCACGCCACGCCACCGAAGGACAACCAGAAGCCCGCGGTCATCGTCGACAACGGATCGATCAACACGCTCGCGACCACGCACCAGGCCAGCACGAGACCGGGTCGCGTGTGACGTCGCGCGAGTCCAATCGTCGCGACCAAGCACAAGGCCCCGACGGTTCGCCACACCGGCAAAGATGGTCCCGCGAGCAAGCCATAACCCACGGCGCAGATCATCGCGACCCAGCGCTCGACCTGCGGCCGCGTGAATCGACGCGCCATGCGCGGCCACACTCGAAAGGCCCCGCGCACGCACCACACGCCGAACACCGCGAACAAGCCAATGTGGAAGCCCGAAATCGCGACCAGATGCGCCGTGCCGGTATCGCGCAGCACTTGCCAGTCGACGTCGGCGATCGCGGCTTGATCGCCGACCGCGAGCGCGCGCAGCAAACCCGCGGCGCGCGGATCATCGGCGTTACGCGCGATGGCGAGCGACCAGCGTTGACGCCACGCGTCGATGCTCGTTCGCTTGGGAAGCTCGACGCGATCGAGGCTTTGGAAATAGCCCGTGAGCTCGATGCCCCGCGCCAAGGCATAACGCTCGAAGTCGAACGCGCCGTCGTTGCGAAGACCGCGCGGCGCGCGCAATCGCGCGGTGCCCGTGAGCACGCTGCCAGGCATCAGCACCACGCGATCGTCGCGATAGATCGCCATGCGGCCACGCCAGGTGCGCTGATCCTCGTCATCGAGCACCTCGACATCGCCGACGAAGCGCCAGCCTTCGGCGAAGCGTTCGGGCAGCTCGCGCACGGTGGCGCGAACGGTCCATGCGCGCGTTTCCATGGCCACTGGCAATCGCCGCGCGAGCGCTACGTCCGCGCGCCAGCCGAACCAGGACAAGCCCAAGCAAGCCCACGCCAGCCAGCGAACCACACGCCACGGCAGAAACACACCGACCGCCGCGACCGCGCACCCCGCGATCAACGTCGCACGCGGCGGCAAGTGCGGCAGCCATTGCACGCACGCGGCCCCGACCGCGACGGCCAGCGCCGCGGGCACATCCACATCGAGTTTGAACATGCGGCATCCTTGCCGTGAATGAAGCTAGCCCTCGCGCGGAATCACCGCGAGCCCAGTCGGGCCGAGTTCGAGCACGCGATCCATGCGCGCCGCCAGCGAACGATCGTGCGTGACCAGCACGAGGCTGGTGCCGATTTCGCGATTGAGTTCGAGCATCAGCTCGTAGACGTGGTGAGCATTGCGCGCGTCGAGATTGCCCGTGGGCTCGTCGGCCAGCACGCAGGCCGGCCGCGTCACCAAGGCGCGCGCGACGGCCGCGCGTTGCCGCTCGCCGCCGGACAACTCGCCCGGCTTGTGTTCCAGACGCGCGCCCAGGCCCACGCGTTCGAGCAAGGCGCGCGCGCGCTCCATGGCCTCGGGCACGGCGACGCCGGCGATGCGCAGTGGCATCGAGACGTTCTCGATCGCCGTGAATTCCGGCAGCAGATGATGAAACTGATACACGAAGCCGAGCGCGCGATTGCGCAATTCCCCGCGCGCGCGATCGGACAGCCGCGACATCGACTGCCCGGTGACGAAAACTTCGCCTCCACTGGGCAAATCCAGCCCACCAAGAATGTGCAGCAGCGTGCTCTTGCCCGCGCCCGAGGCGCCGACGATGGCCACGGTCTCGCCGCGCGCCACGCTCAGATCGATGCCGGTCAGCACTTCGGTGCGCAGCTTCCCCTCGGCGTAGATCTTGGCCACGCCGCGGCAGGACAGTACTTCGGTCTTGATCGTCTCATTCATAGCGCAGCGCCTCCGCCGGCTGCGTGCGCGAAGCACGCCACGCCGGATAGACGGTGGCCATGACCGAGAACAGAATGCCGATGCCGACGATCTTGACCACGTCGGGCCAACGCACGTCGGACGGCAATTCGCTGATGTAGTACATCTCCGGCGGCATCAGCTGGAAATGCAGGAGATTCTCCAGCCCATGCATGATCTCGGTGACGTTCTGCGCCAACAACAAGCCGCCAATCACGCCCGCGACAATGCCGACCACGCCCACGAGCGTGCCCTGCACCATGAAGATGCCCATCACCGTCGAAGGCTTCATGCCCAGGGTGCGCAAGATCGCGATGTCGGCCTGCTTGTCGGTAACCAGCATGATCAAGGTCGACACCAGATTGAACGCGGCCACGGCCACGATCAGGGACAGAATCACGAACATCACGACCTTTTCGGTGGCGACCGCGCGGAAGAAGTTCTCGTGCTCCTGCGTCCAGTCGGTGATGCGATAGAAACCGCCGAGGTTGTCGCGCAGTTCGCGCGCCACGTCGAAGGCGCGGAACATGTCGTCGAGCTTCAAGCGCACGCCGGTCACGTCCTGATTCATGCGGAACAGACGCCCCGCATCGTCGATGTGGGTCACGGCCAGATAGCGATCGAATTCCTGCGTGCCGGCCTCGAAGATGCCGATCACGGTGAACTGCCGTGTCACCGGCACCGCGCCCACGGGCGTGACACGCGACATCGGCGCGTACAGCACGACCTTGTCGCCCACGCCCACGCCCAACCACATGGCGAGTTCGGTGCCGAGGATCACGTCGAACTGACCGGGCTTGAGATCTTCCCAGCGGCCGGACTTCATGCGCCGCGAGATCTCGGACACTTCGGGTTCGAGTTCGGGCGAGACGCCGCGCAACACGCCGGCGCTCACGCGCGGCCCTTGCAGCATCACTTCGCTTTCGACATAGGGCGCGGCGCCGATCACATGCGGGGTTTTTTTCGCCTGCGCCACCGCCTCGCGCCACTCGGACAAGCCACCGCCGACACCGGTGATCGAGGCATGCGCGACCATGCCCAGGATGCGTCCGCGCAGTTCCTTCTCGAAGCCATTCATCACCGAGATCACGGTGATCAAGGCGCAAATGCCCAGCGCGATGCCGATCATCGACACGCCGGAAATGAAGGAGATGAAATGATTGCGGCGCTTGGCGCGCGTGTAGCGCAATCCGATGAACAACGGCAGGGAACGCAACATGCCAGACCCAAGTGCGGACGTGCCGCGCAGTGTACCGCGCGCGCGGTCAAACGCCGTGCGAATCTTCCGCGCCGACGCGTAAGCCGCGCGCGACCGCGCGCAAGCCGCGCCAGGCTTCCGGGGCGAGCATGTCCGACCAGTACGCGAGCCGCAGCGAGCCGCCCTCGACCGGCGTCAAGGTCAGCGCGATCAGGGGTCCGAGCACGGCGGCTTCGACCACGCGGGCCTGACGCTCGCGGCCGTCATCGACATCGAGCCAGGTGCATTGGCCATCGCTTCGCAGGTTGAGCACCGACGGCAAGACGCGACGGTGATGGCGCCACGCGAGGCTCAAGCTGATCGCCGCGATGACCGCGGCCGCGCTGGTCGCGGCCACGGGCAAGGCAGTCCACGCCAGGGTCAGCGCGACCGCGATCGCCAGCGCGATCAGCCCCAGGCGATAGCCGCGCGACGGTCGCGCCTCAAGCCTGAAACTGCTGACGGATCGCATCGACCAGGGCCTGCCAGCGCGGTTCCGGCGCGCGATCGGCGCCGGTGAACCAGCGCCACAGATCGGGATCTTGCTGCTCGAGCAGTTCGCGAAAGTCGCGGCGCGTGTCGGCATCGGCCGCGACGTAGCGCTGATCGAGAAACCACAGCAGCAGCCGATCCATTTCGGTGGTGCCGCGCCGGCAACGCCAGCGCAGACGACCGAGTTCGGCGCGATCGACGTCGGCGCCATTGCCTGGTGCGCGATCTGACGACACGTTCATCGACCGCGCCCGCCGCTCAGATCGAGCGACGCGCCACCATCAGTTTCTTGATTTCGGCGATGGCCTTGGCCGGGTTCAAGCCCTTCGGACAGGTCTTCGCGCAGTTCATGATGGTGTGGCAACGGTACAGACGGAACGGATCTTCGAGATTGTCCAGGCGCTCGCCCGTGTCCTCGTCGCGGCTGTCGATGATCCAGCGATAGGCCTGCAACAAAATCGCGGGGCCCAGATAACGATCGCCGTTCCACCAATAGCTGGGGCACGAGGTCGAGCAGCACGCGCACAAAATGCATTCGTACAAACCATCGAGCTTGGCGCGATCTTCCTTCGACTGCAGGCGCTCCTTGTCCGGCGGCGGCGCGCTTTGCGTGCGGATCCACGGCCGCACCGAGGCGTACTGCGCGTAGAAGTGCGTCAGGTCCGGCACCAGATCCTTGATCACCGGCATGTGCGGCAGCGGATAGATGCGCACCTCGCCCTTCACGTCCTCGATCGCGCGCGTGCAGGCCAGGGTGTTGGTGCCGTCGATGTTCATCGCGCACGAACCGCAGATGCCCTCGCGGCAGGAGCGGCGGAAGGTCAACGTCGGATCGATCTCGTTCTTGATCTTGATCAGCGCGTCCAGAACCATTGGACCGCACTTGTCGAGATCGACCTCGTAGGTGTCGGTGCGCGGATTGGCCGTGTCGTCGGGGCTCCACCGATAGACCTTGAACGTGCGCGAGCGCTTGGCGCCGCTGGCCGGGAAATGCTTGCCCGACGTCACCTTGGAATTCTTCGGGAGACTGAACTCACCCATGGTGTTGGTCCTCGGCTGACGCGCTTAGTAGGTACGCTTCTTCGGCGGCACGTAATCGACGCCGCCCAGCGTGTAGTTGTGCACTGGGCGATAGTCGAACGTGGCCTTGCCCGACTCGTCGATGCCGACGAGCGTGTGCTTTTGCCACTGCTTGTCGTCGCGCTCGGCGAAATCCTCGCGCGCGTGCGCGCCGCGGGATTCAGTGCGGTTCTCGGCCGAATACATGGTCGCCACGGCCTGGCCGAGCAGGTTCTGCAGTTCCAGCGTTTCGACCAGATCGGAATTCCACACCAGCGAACTGTCGCTCACGCGCACGTCGGCAAAGGATTCGTAGCACTTCGTGATGGCCGCGCAGCCTTCGCGCAGGGACTCGCCGGTGCGGAACACCGCCGCGTCCTTTTGCATGGTGCGCTGCATGTTCAGGCGAATGTCGGCCGTGGGCGTACCGCCCTTGGCGTGACGCAGCTTGTCGAAATTACCCAGGGCCTTGTCGGTGATCGAGGCCGGCAGTTCCTTGTGCGCGGCGCCGGGCTTGACCACTTCGGCGCAGCGGATCGCGACCGCGCGACCGAAGACCACGAGGTCGAGCAAGGAATTGGAACCCAGGCGATTGGCGCCATGCACCGACACGCACGCGGCCTCGCCGATGGCGAACAGACCGGGCACGACGGCGTCGGGGTTGTCACCGACCTTGCGCACCACCTCGCCCATGTAATTGGTCGGGATGCCGCCCATGTTGTAGTGCACGGTCGGCAGCACCGGGATCGGCTCCTTGGCCACGTCGACGCCGGCGAAGATGCGCGCCGACTCCGAGATGCCCGGCAGGCGCTCGTGAATCACGTCCGCGCCCAGATGTTCCAGATGCAAGTGAATGTGGTCGGCATGCTGACCGACACCTCGACCCTCGCGAATCTCGAGCGTCATGCAGCGGCTGACCATGTCGCGCGGCGCCAGATCCTTCACGCGCGGCGCGTAGCGCTCCATGAAGCGCTCGCCCTTGCTGTTGGTCAGGAACCCACCCTCGCCGCGCACGCCTTCGGTGATCAGGCAGCCGGCGCCGTAAATGCCGGTCGGATGGAACTGCACGAACTCCATGTCCTGCAACGGCAGACCCGCGCGCAGCACCATGCCACCGCCATCGCCGGTGCAAGTGTGCGCCGAGGTGCACGAGAAATACGCGCGACCGTAACCGCCCGTGGCCAGTACCACGGCGTGCGCGCGGAACAGATGCAGGCTACCGTCGGACAGATCCCAGCACAGCACGCCGCGACACGCGCCTTCCTCGTCGAAAATCAAATCGATCGCGAAGTACTCGATGAAAAACCGCGCGTCATGCTTGAGCGATTGCTGATACAGCGTGTGCAGGATCGCGTGACCCGTGCGGTCGGCCGCGGCGCAGGTGCGTTGCGCCGGCGGGCCCTCGCCCATCTGCGTGGTCATGCCGCCGAAGGGACGTTGATAGATGCGGCCGTCCTCGGTGCGCGAGAACGGCACGCCGAAGTGTTCCAGTTCGATGATGGCCGGGATGGCCTCGCGGCACATGTACTCGATCGCGTCCTGGTCGCCCAGCCAGTCCGAGCCCTTGACCGTGTCGAAGAAATGCCAGCGCCAGTCGTCCTGACCCATGTTGCCCAGCGCCGCCGAGACACCGCCTTGCGCCGCCACCGTGTGACTGCGCGTGGGGAAGACCTTGGTGATGCATGCCGTGGCCAGGCCCTTGGCGGCCAGACCCATCGTCGCGCGAAGGCCCGCGCCGCCGGCGCCGACCACGATGGCGTCGTATTTGTGTTGCGTGATCTTGTAAGCGGTCATACGGTCAGCTACCGAGCGCGATGCGGATGATGGCGAGCAGGCTCACGAGCCCGGCGCCGAAGGCAATGAACTTCACCGCGATCTGCAGGCCCACTTCCTGCCAGCGAACGTGGATGTAGTCCTCGATCACGACCTGCAGGCCCAATTGCGCGTGATGAAACAGCGCCACGACGTAGGCCGCCATCAGGGTCGCGTTGAACGGTTGCGCCAGGAAGCTGCGCGCGTCGGCGTAATCGCCGCGCATCAAGCCGAAGGCATGAAACAAAAACCACACGGTCAGCAGCACCAGCGCCACGGCGGTGATGCGCTGGGCGATGAAATGCCCCGTGCCGTCCTTCGCCGAGCCCAGGCCGCGCACGCGCGCCAGCGGCGTTCGCAGGTTGTCGCTCATGCGCCTACTCCCAGCAAGGCCACCGCGCCGATCGCGGCCGTGGCCACCACGGTGAACGCCACCACCAGCCAGCCGCTAGTGACGGCCTGGCGGATTTCCAGGCCCACGCCCGCGTCCCACAACAGGTGTCGAATACCGTTGGCGAAATGAAAGCTCAGTGAAAAAATCAGGCCCAGCGCCACCGCCTTGCCCAGCGGACCACCCGCGATCGCGACAAAGCGGCGATAATCATCCGGGCCGGACGCGGTGGCCACCAGCCACCACGCCAGCATCAAGGCGCCGGCCGACAACAACAGACCGGTGATGCGATGCGTGATCGACAACACCGAAGTGATCTGCGGCCGGTAATACGGCCCGATCATGAAAGGCGAAAGCGGTCGGGGCTTGCTGGGCGAAGCGCTCATGAGTTTCCTCACCTGGCGTGACCAGGAACACGGGCGGATCAGATGCTAGAAGTCGATGCAACGGCCGTTCTTTTCCCAATCGCCGTAGCGCGTGGGCTCAGGGCCGGGCGGACCTCCGATTTCGACGGGACGCGATGGCGCGGATGCTTCGTCGCGACGGGTTCCGGAATCTTCCTCCGGCGCCGCGGTCCCTGGTGGGTTTGCGATCATCTTGGCTCCCGACACAGCCCGAAAGCGTAATACGCGCATGCAGATCACACAAGCAACTCAAGCTTCCAACGACCACGCCGCGCGCGATGACGGCGCGATCACTGGCCGCCTCGACACATGGTCGACGCTGGTGCTGTCCGGCCCCGAGGCCATCGCCTTCGCGCAGGCGCAATGGGCCAACGATGTCAATGCGCTCGCCGAAGGCCAGTGGCACTGGAACAGTTATCTGAGCGCGCAGGGTCGCGTGCTCGCGCTGTTTCCCGTCGCGCGTCCCGAAGCGCAGCGTCTGCTCGCCTTCGTGCCCGCCAGCGAAGCCGAGGCCCTGGCCGCGCGGCTCAAGCGCTATGTCTTTCGCACGAAAGTCCAATTGCACGTCGACGACACCTTGACGCTGACCGGCCAGTTGCGCGACCACGCGCCCGAACCGCTGGCCGCCGGCGGCGCGTTGCGCCTGACCGAGGGCGGCTTCGGCCTGCATCTGGGTGGCGCCCAGGCGCGAACCCTGTGGGTCAGTGACAAAAATATCGTCAATGCGGCGGCGAACCTTGATACCGACTGGCGTCGGGCGGATATTGTCGATGGTATTCCGCGCATCGTCGGCGCGGTTGTGGAGACGCAGCTCGTGCATGCCCTCGGGCTCGAACGTCTGCAGGCATTCAGCGTGCGCAAGGGATGCTATCCCGGCCAGGAGATCGTGGCGCGCACGCATTTCCTGGGTCGCAACAAGCGTCTGCTCGCGCGCTGGCAAGGCGCCACGCCATTGGCCCCGATCACGCGATTGCTGCGCGCGCCCACCGGCGACGCGGAGTCCGTGGGCGAAGTCATCGACGCGGTCGCCGACAACGGCCAAGCGATCGGGCTGGCGGTACTGCGCGAGGACGCGCCGACGACGATTCATGCCCACGTCGACGATCGCTTCGAACACCTGACCTGGACGCGGGTCGCGACATGAGCACGCACCACGAACACCGGCGCTGACGCGGATTGGCCGGCGCTTACGCAAATTCTCTCTATGTACCGTCAATGACAGGGGAAGGGACATGGAAGCTATGAACACACGTTCGCATTGGCGGGCCCACGGGCTCGCGCTGCTGCTGATCCTGGGCGGCGCGACGCGCGTGGACGCCGCCGAACTGCGCCTGATGGTCGAGCCCAACTATCCGCCCGACCGCGCCGCCGAAGTATACAAACCGCTCGTCGAGTATCTGTCAAAAGCCAGCGGCCACGACATCCAACTGCTGACCCCGCGTAATTTTCATTTCTTCTGGCGCGACATTCGTCAGAACGTCGCCGTCGACCTGATGTTCACCGAGGCGCATCTGACCGACTATCGCGCCAAACGCTTCGCCACCGTGCCCTTCGTGCGCACGGCCGAGCGCACCAGTTACAGCATCGTCACTTGCATGCCCACGGGTCCGACCTCGTTGAAGGATCTGGTCGGCGCCTCGGTCGTGACCATGCCGAGTCCGAGCATGGGCTATGCCCTGCTCACGCAGTATTTTCCCAACCCGGTCTCGCAGCCCAACATTCTGTCGTCGGCCGTGTCCTGGCGCGATGGCGTGGAAATGGCCTGCGCCGAAGAAACGCAAGCCGCGATCGTGCCCACCTGGTTGCGACAGCAGTATCCCAATCTGACCGTGATCGAAACGTCGGCGAGTTTTCCGGGCCCGGCGATCTCGGCCTCGGCCACGCTCGATCCGGCCGTGCGCGATTCGATCAAGACCGCGCTGTTGAAACTGCACGAAGACCCGACCCTGTACGAAGTGCTCAACGAACTGGGCATCACCAAGTTCGAAGAGACTTCGGCCGCGGAATACGATGGCGCCGAGCAGGTGCTCAAGGGCGTTTACGGCTATTGAATTCGCGCGCCGAAAGACTTCGGCGCGCTTTCCGGTCAGAACTGGCATGACGCCCGATCGCGACCGCTTGCTTGCTCTCCTCGCCACGCTACTCATCGGCGTCGGCGCCGCCTGGTACTTCCTCGGGAGTCCCGTGCCCGTGGTCCACGCCACCGAACTCGATCAACCGCTGCCCGAATTTCCGGCTCAGGCCGAGTGGTTGAACAGTCCACCGCTCAAGCTCGCCGACTTGAAGGGCCAGGTGACCCTGATCGACGTGTGGACCTTCGAGTGCTGGAACTGCTATCGGTCCTTCCCCTGGCTCACGGCCATGGAAGCGCGCTTGCCGAAGGACAGCTTTCGCATCATCGGCGTGCACAGCCCGGAGTTCGAGCGCGAGAAAGTGGCCGAGAGCGTGCGTCAAAAGGCCGCGGAATTTGGCCTGCATCACCCCATCTTGCTCGATCCCGAGCTCGCGTATTGGCAGGCGCTGGATAATCACTACTGGCCGACTTATTACCTCGTCGACAAGCGGGGCCGCATTCGCTCGCGGTATGTTGGCGAGACGCATGCCGATACGCCGCAGGCGAAGCAAATCGAGGCGCGCGTGCGCGAGTTGCTCGCCGAGTCGGCAGACGCGTCGTAACGCACGACGCATTCCTTGAGCACGCGCGATGCGCGACTCGTTGACGCGCGCAAGCGAATGACCCGCGCCGGCCTTCGCACATCATGACGAACATCCACGTCGAATTGCTCGACGAAGCCGCCACGCAGGCGCTCGAAGCCGACCTCGTCGAACGTCTCTATGCCTTCAACGCCAAAGCCACGGGTCGCGCCGATGGGCGATTGCTCGGCGGGGCGCTGCGTGATGAGCACGATGAACTCATCGGCGGCTTCAGCGGCCACACTTGGGGCGGCGTTGGCGTGATCACGCATCTCTGGGTGAACGAGGCCCATCGCGGTCGCGGGCTGGGCCAGGCGCTGCTGCGCGAGGCCGAAGCGGAAGCGACGCGTCGCCAGTGTCGCGTCGTGATCCTGGCCACGCACGATTTTCAAGCACCGCCGTTTTACGAAGCCGAGGGCTACGAACGCATCGCCACCATCGCGGACTGGCCGATCGGCCACGCCAATCATTTCTATCGCAAGTCGCTCACGACGAGTTGAGGCGCGACCATCGGCGGCGCGGCGCTCAACCGTGTCGCCACCACGCGACGAGAACATAGATCGCGCCGATCACGTAGATCGACGTGAAGATCACCTTGTTATGCCGCGCCAACCACCGCGGCAAATAGATGTCGAAGTTATCTTCGCGCCGATCCGTGTACCGCGCCGCGACGGCCGTCAAGGGACACGACCAGCGATTGAAGAACAGCACTACGCCTTCGAGGGCCACCATCGCGATCATCACGCCGGCCCACAGAAACTCACCCGACGCCGCCGCGAGTGGCGCGCCCAAGATGCACGCGACGAAGAAGGCCCAGATCACGGTGTGGGCGAGTTTTATGAGGTGCAGAGACATTCACGTGCCATGGTCGCATAGAAAAAAGCAACTCCAGGTTCCATAGCGTTGAAGCCCGGCGAAATCTCCTATCGTATTCAACTACTTAACGGAACGAAGAGTGCCGACGATCTTTGCAATCTGCTCAATCCCCTCGATCGTCGCAGGCAACGAATCGAAGCTCGGCGAGATGGGGCTGAAAACAATGGATTCAAAACCATCCAGCGCCTTGGCATCCTTCTCCCTTATCTGCCTCGCATACACCGAATAGCTCTGAATAAATTGGCAGAGCGAAACTCGCAAATTGATCTGAAGAATTTGCGCAGAGACCGCCCTAAAGTTGACTAGAGTTGCGCGAAAGAAATAGAACAGAATGACCTCGGCCGACAAAGCCGGGATTGCGAAATGAAGATACCTTCCAGACATATACTCTGCATACGTTGCAGCGTTTGAAACAGCAATAAGGTGAAAACCTATCGGTACGAGCATCGCTAGCCCAAGCAAGCACAAGAGTACAAACGTCTTTGTCTTCTCTGTGATTTTCGAGTTTAATATTCTATCGAATCCACTAACGAGGCCAACAAAATTGAAGGAAGTCTTCAGGTTTTCGATGACTTCTTGATACTTCTTTAGCTCATCACGCCTATCTGCAAACTCTCTATCCCACTGATCCTTAAGATCTTTGGCCCGCCCAGCCGAAGCAGCGAAATCCGAAAAATGGACAATCTCTGATGAGTTCATCATGCTCTTCAAGATTGATGCCGGCATCGCATTTGCTGCATATGTGAGTTGAGATCGCTGCAAATTGGAAAAAATATCGATGTTGTTTTCGCAGAATAGTTTTACAATTTTTAGATCACCAGATATATCGCCAGGTTGCAAAAACTCGAATTCGCAAATGATTCGATAGCACGTCACGTACAAATTTTTCAGAGACTCTATTCTCCTTGTGGAATCCTCTGTCACTGCTTTCTGCAATTCCGAAATGAATCGATCACCAATCCATTCAATATTTGCTCTGCATGAACGATCAAATTCAACGGCATTTACATCGAGCAACCTCAGAAAGTGAGAGACGACCTGTGCCAATTCCGTCAATTCGTTCTGATCGAATCTCATCTTCTCAATCAATTCAGCCGAGCTCCGAATTACGCTCCGTTTTTCTGACTTAGAAAAGAACTCAAAGTTTCTTTCACTCATGACACGCGACCTCCGCTGCAATTGACGCCAGTACGAACGCAACATGGGACACGAGCAATCGAATCACCCAATGCTCTGTGAGATTCATTTCACGCTGGAACATTATGGCCAGAGAGGACTCAGATCAACTCACCACTATTGCACAATCGCGCAGGAGAGGCCTGCGGAATGTCTATCCTACGCGCACTCTGACTCTCAAGACCTTCGGGACTTCTACGCGTAGCTTCTTTTGGAACGCCTGAGACAATTATCCACCAGTAGTTCGCGGAGTCGTTTGAGCCATGCCGATCAGAAACTCCACGCGCACGACGCAGCCGCTTCGATCAGCGCGATTGCCCAAATGAAGCACGCCGCCATGCGCCTCGACGATCTGCCGCGCGAGCACGAGGCCAATGCCCGATCCTCCGGGCTTGGTGGTGAAGAACGGCACGAACAGATTCTCGGTGTTCGCCAGGCCCGCGCCTTCGTCGAGCACTTCGATCACGGCGCGATCGCCGCGGCGTGACCAGCGCAGGTCGACGCCGCCGCGCAAGGGCATGGCGGCTTCGGCGCCGTTCTTGACGAGGTTGATTAGCACTTGCTCGAGTTGGTCGGGGTCGACGTCAATGCGCAGCGGTTCGCAGTCGAGCACGCGCACGGGCACGCGTTGTTCGAGGCGCGCGACGCGGGCGATGACGGGGCCCAAGTCCACTTCGCGGCGCACGGGCGGTGGCAGGCGCGCGAGCGTGGTATAGCCGAGCATGAAACGCGTCAGCGCCTCGGAACGATCGCCGATGACTTGCAAACCGCTGCGCACATCATCGCGCCAGTCACCGGGCAAGGGTTCGCGCGCGATCAGGCTGGCGAGCGTGCCGGCCATGGACTTGATTGGGGCGAGTGAGTTGTTGAGCTCATGACCGAGCACGCGGATCAGGCGTTGCCAGGCGGCGCGTTCTTCCTCGCGCAAGGCGCGACTCAAGTCGGTGATCACCACGAGTTGATGCGGCATACCGCTTTCGCGAAAGGTCGCGCGACGCACTTCGAAGGACCCGCCATTGCCGCCGAAACTGCGACGCACCGTGGCCGCGCCCTGCACCGCCAGGCAATCGACCAGATCGAGTTCGGCGGCCGTGCGACCGATCGCCGCTTCGCTCGTGACCTGCAACAAACGCTCGCCAGCGGGATTGATCAGGCGCAGACGATCCTCGTGATCGAACGCGAACAGCGCGAGATCGATCGATTGCAGGACCTTGGTCAGCAGCGCCAGGGTTTCCTCGACCTTGAGGCGTTGCTCGCGCAGCGTGCGGCCGAGCGCGTTGACCTCCCAGATCACTTCGCCGATGGCATCGCCGCGACGCGCGCGCGAACCGCGCAGGCTGTAGTCGCCTTCGCGCAGGGCCTCGAGCAGATTCGACACGGTGTATAGCGGATAGGCGACGGACTGACGCAGGCGCCACGCGAGACCAAAGGTCAGCAACAGCACGGGAAAGGCCCAAGGCAACCAGCGCGAGACATTGGGCTCGACCCACCACGCGAGCCCCAGCAGGCCCAGCAGCGCCGGCGTGGCCACGAGCATGGCGCCCAGCAAGACGCGGGCTTCGAAGTTGAGTCGCGCGCTGCGCGGCGTTGACGCCATCACCGTCTCCGTCGATCGCGCGGCGCGATCGGCCTCATTCCTCGGGCGTGCGCATCCCGAATTTCTCCAGGCGACGATACAGCGCGGCGCGCGACAAGCCCAGGGCTTCGGCGGCGCGCTGAACATTGCCCTCGGCGCGATCCAGCGCGCGGCGGACCATGCGCTCCTCGGCCTGATCGAGCGTGAGGCTGTCGAGTTCGGCCGTGCCCTCGGCCGAAGGCTGGGCCTGCGGCAGGGAGAAGTCGAGCGTGTCGATGGTCGCGCCGGCGCTCAGCAGCACCGCGCGTTCGATCACGTGGGACAGCTCGCGCACATTGCCGGGCCAAGCGTATTGCGCCAGATCGCGCTCGGCCGACGGCGACAGGCGCAGCTCCGGCTTGCCATAGCGCGCGCCGAAACGCGCGAGGAAGCGTCGCGCCATCGGCACCAGATCTTCACGTCGCTCGCGCAACGCGGGCAGACGGATCTCGACCGTATTGAGGCGAAACAGCAAGTCCTTGCGAAAATGCCCGCGCGCGACATCGGCCGCGAGTTCGGCATTGGTCGCCGACACCACGCGCACGTTCACGCGCAGCGTGCGCGATGAACCCAGGCGTTCGAGTTCGCCATCCTCGAGCACACGCAACAACTTCGGTTGCTGCGACAAGGGAATATTGCCGATCTCGTCGAGAAACAAGGTGCCCTCATCGGCGAGCTCGAAGCGCCCTACCCGATCGCTCTTGGCGTCGGTGAAGGCGCCGCGCACGTGGCCGAACATCTCGCTTTCGAACACGGTCTCGGCGATACCGCCCATGTTGACCTTGACGAAGGCGCGATCGGCGCGCCGCGAGTTGCGATGAAGCAATTGCGCGATCACGCCCTTGCCCGTACCGTTCTCGCCCAGGATCAGCACGTTCGCGTCCGAAGGCGCGACGCGACGGATCATCTCGATCACCGGCTGCATGGCGCGCGATTCGGCCACGAACTCGCCGTCGTCATTGCCGCGCAGGATTTCGTTCTCGCGCAGCAGACGACGCTCACGCCGACGCGCGGCGCCGAGCGCGAGCTGATTGCGCAGCACGGAAATCAGCCGCTGGTTCTCCCAGGGCTTCTCGATGAAATCGCCGGCGCCGGCTTGCAACGCACGCACGGCCAGATCGATCGTGCCCCAGGCGGTCATGACCACGATCGGCACTTCGGCGTCGAGCGCGCGCAGACGCGTGATCAGGTCCAGGCCTTCCTGGCCCGAGGTCGTGTCGCGCGTGTAGTTCAGATCCATCAGCACCGCGCCGAACTCGCGCGTGCGAATCGCTTCCAGCGCTTCGTCGGGACTGGTCACGGGCACGGCGACCAGGCCTTCGGCCTTGAGCAGCAGGCGCAAAGCTTCGAGCACGTCGCGCTGATCGTCGGCGACGAGGATGGGCAGGTTCGATGCGGAAGTCATGTCGCGATGATATCGGCTATCGCGTCAGGCGCGCGGCTTGAGCCAGCCGTCGAACAACTCGACGGTGCGGCTGGCGCAGGCGGCGAACTCGGGATTGTGCGTGACCTGCACGATGGTCGTGCCATCGCGATGAAGCTCGCCGAGCAGCTGCATGATCATGCGACCTTGATCCGAATGCAGCGCGCCCGTGGGTTCATCGGCCAACAGCACCGACGGCCGCGAGATCACCGCGCGCGCCACCGCGACCAACTGCTGCTGGCCACCCGAGAGCTGACGCGGATAGAGATCCTTCTTGCCCACGATCTGAAAGCGATCGAGCAGATCGGCCACGCGCGCGCGGCGTTCGCTGGTGGGCACATCGCGATACGACAGCGGCAGTTCCAGATTCTCGGCCACGGTCAGATCGTCGATCAGGTGATAGTGCTGAAAGATGAAACCGAGCTTCTCGCGCGACAAGGCCTGACGCTGCTTGGGATTGAGCGGCGCGATGGCTTGGCCGTCGAGGCGATACTCGCCCTCGAACTCACCATCCATCAGGCCCATGATCGCGAGCAGCGAGCTCTTGCCCGAACCCGAAGGCCCGACGATGCTGACGAATTCGCCCTTCGCGATGCTCAAGTCGACCTTGCGCAACACCCAGCTGCGGCCACCGGCCAGCGGATAGGACTTGTCGATTTGTTTCAATTCAATCATGTCGAAGGCTCACTCGTAACGCAGGGCTTGCGTGGGCTGCACGCGCGAGGCCTGCCACGCGGGGATGAGCACGCTGACCAAGGTCGCGATGCCCATCAGGATCAAGATACACAGGTACACCATCGGCTCCCAGGTGCTGACGCCGAACAGGCGCGAGCTCAAGACGCTGGCGCCCGCCAGCGCGCTCACGAGGCCTAGCGCCAGACCCAGCAGCAGCAAGCGCGAGCCTTCGCGCGTGACCGTGCCGATCACGCGTCGACGCGTGCCACCCAGCGCGAGGCGCACGCCGAACTCACTGGTGCGTTGCGCGACCGAGTCGGCGAACACGGCATACAGACCCACGACCGCGATCGCCAGCGCCGTCAGCGCGAAGAACTGCATCACGTACATCAGCAAGCGACGCTCGGCGGTGGTGCGCGTCAAGGCGGCGTCGAGGCTTTCGACGCTGTGCACGGGAATGGCCGGATTGATGCGACGCACGGCTTCGCGAATCTGGGTGACGGTCTGTTCGGCATCGCCTTGCGCGCGCACGACCAGGGCCATCTCGCCGAGCAGTCCCAGCTGATACGCCGAGAGATACATCTCCGGCAATGGCTTGGCCTCGAGATCGTTCTGACGCACATCGCCGACCACGCCGACGATGCGTTGATTGCGATCGCTCCACACCACGCTGTCGCCGATCACGCGCTGCGCGTCGGCATGACGATCGGCGAGCGCTTGATTGACCAGCACCAGCGGCTCGCCGTCGATCGCGGGATTATCTTCGAGCGCGGCACCCGCCAGGGTCGAGATGCCCATCGCGCGGAAATAGCCGGGCGTGACGAGTTGGAACTCGACCAGCGGATACTTGCCCGGCTCGGGCACGGGCTCGCTGGCCAGATAGTAATCGCCGTTGTGACCGCTGCCATCGACGATGGGCACGTTCCAGGTGAAACCCGCGCCGGTGACACCGGGGATCGCGCCGACGTCGGCCTCGATGCGCTTGATCAAGGCCACGCCGCGCGCGATTTTGGCGCGTCCTTCATCGCTGTCGCCGCCGCCGAAATCGGCCACGGCTTCTTCAGGAAAATTCATGCGCAGGCTGATCAGGCCCTTCGGATCGAAGCCCGGGCTTTGCTCGAGCACGCGACGCAGACTTTCGGTGAGCAGGCCCGCGCCGATCAAGAGCACGCACGACAAGGCGATCTGCGCCACCACGAGGCCACGACGCAACCGCTGACCCGCGCGATCGAGCCCACCGCGCTGACCCGCGCGCAAGGCATCGGCGAAACGACCACGGCCCGCGCGCCACGCCGGCAGCGCCGCGCAGATCGTCAGCACGAGGCTCGCCACGACAAGGGTCATGATCAAGCTCGTGCCCGACAGGCCCAGCGTCTCCGGACGCGGCAACCACGGCGGCGCGACTTGCATCATCCAGCGCAAGCCCAATGCGCCGAAGATCAGGCCCACGATCGTGGCCGCGCCGACCAGCAGCAGCGCCTCGCCGAACACCTGACGCGCGAGTTGCGCGGCGCTCGCGCCGAGCGCGGCCTTGGTCGCGAACTCACGTCGCCGCGCGGCCGTGCGCGCCAACAGCAGATTGGCGAAGCTCGCGCCACCGACGATCAGCAGCAAGCCAATCGCCGCGCCCAGCGTGCCGACCACGTCGCGCGTGCCGGCGGTGACCAGGTCGACGAGCGAGCGCACCTGAAAATCCAGCTCCGCGTGATTGTCCGGGAACGTTGACGCCAGGCGCTGACCAATGGCGCTCATCTGGCGCTGCGCCTGCTCTTGCGACACGCCAGGCTTTAGTCGCCCCGTCATCAACAGATAGTTGTTGCCGCGACCGCGATCCGCGCGATGCAGTTGCGCCGACTTGGCCAGCACCGCGCCACCCGGCAGACGAAGGTCGGGCGAAGCGACACCAACGATCGTGTGCGCCTGACCATCGAGCATCAGCGTCGCGCCAATCGCCTGCGGCGAGCCGCCAAAGCGACGCTGCCACTCGGCGTTCGACAAGACCGCGACCAAGGGCGCGTCGGCCGCGTCATCGCCGGGGTTGAGCAAGCGCCCCGTCGCCGCGGGCAGACCCATCACCGCGAACCAATCGCCCGTGACTTCGGCGCCGAGCAGACGCTCCGCGCCACCCCCGCCTTGCAGCACCACCGGCACCGGGCTGACCGCGCCCAAATGCGCGAACACATCCTGATCGCGCGCGATGTCGAGAAACGCCGGCGCCGACACCGGCGGACCGATGCGTTGCGGTCCCTGCGCGCGCTCCACGCGCATGATCTGTTCCTGCGCGGGATACGGCAGCGGGCGCAACAGCACCGCGTCGACGATGCCGAACACGGTCGCGGCCGCGCCGAGCGCGAGGCTCAAGCTCAACACCGCGCCGATCCACAACGACAGATTCTTCGGCCACTTGATCATGGACACGTCCTCAAGCTTCTTCGCGCAGACACTGTTGCGGCGATGTGCGCGCCGCCTGTTGCGCGGGGCGCCAGCAGCCGAGCAACATCGCGGTCAATACCAGCGCCGCCACGACAATCCACGTCACCGGGTCGTAGGGCATGGTCTTGTACAGACCGCCCAGCGCGCTCCACGCCAGCACCACGCCGACGAAGGCGCCCGCGACCAAGCCCCACGCCGCGAGCCGCATGCCCTCGCCCACCACTTGGCCGCGCACGCGCGCGGGCGTCGCGCCCAGCGCCAGGCGCACGCCCCATTCGTTGAAGCGACGACGCACGGCGAAGGCCATCAGGGCATACAGACCCACGCCCGCGAGTAACAAGGTCGCGAAGGCGAACGCGCCGATCGCGCGAATCACCGCTTGACGCTCCTCGACCGAACGCGCGATCAGGCCCGTGAGCGCCATCGAACTGCGCACCGCGACGCCCGGGTCAGCCTGCGTCAGCGCGCGCGATACCGTCGCCGCCGCCGGGAACGCGCCCGGCGCGGTGCGCAGCATGTACACGATCTGCGGCATCGCCGGATCGCGACGCACGAAGATCGAGGCCATGGGGTCATTCTCGTCGAGCGCGCGATGCTTGAACGTGGCGATGACGCCGACGATGGTGATCTCGCGCGGCGCGTCGGCATCATTGTCAGTCATCTTGAAGGTCTGGCCGACCGCGGTCTCGGGCGGTCGATCGCCCAGATAGCGACGCACGAACTGACGATCGACGAGCGCGGTCAGGCCTTCGGCATCCTGCGGCGAGATATCGCGACCAGCGATGAGGCGCGCGCCCAGGGTCGTGGCGAACTCCGCGCCGACATTGAACATGCGCGCCTGCACATCGGTGCCATCGGGCGCGGTCAGGTTCGACACCGACTCCGACTGCGTGAACGGCGCCATGTTGGTGGTGCTCACGCGCTCGATGCCGGGCAGAGCCGCCAAGACTTGTCGTAGCCGCTCGACGCGCGCGCGGTACAGCGCGCTGGTATTGGCATCGGGTTTGCGCGGACCCTGACTCTCCGGATCGAGATCGACATCGGACACGATCACGCGCTCGCGATCGAAGCCCACGTCTTCGGCCAGCAAGCGCGTGGCGCTGCGCAGCAGCAAGCCACTAGCACCAAGCAAGGCCGTGGTGAGCACGATCTGCGCCACGATCAGAATGGCGCGCACGCGGCCGGCGCGCGACGAGGCGGCGCGCGTCTGCAATTGCCGACCAATGCCGTCGGCGCGCAGCAACAACCACGCGGCGAACACGGCGGCGAGCACCAGTAACGTCAACAAGGCACCGGCCGTGATGAAGCCAGCGATGTCGAGACCCAAATCGAACGGCAGCTCGCGCGGCAACAACCGCTGCTCGCGCAGCAGATTCAAACCCCACGGAGTAGTGCACAAGCCGATCACCGAACCGATCGCGGCGAGCACGGCCACTTCGAGCCCGGCTTGCATCAGGCCTTCCGCGCGACTCGCGCCCAGCGCGCTGCGCACGGCCAACTCACGACCGCGACGCAAGGTGCGTTCCAGCACCAGGTTGATCAGATTCGCCGCCACGACCACGAACAGCAGCAGCGCCGCCCATTGCAGCAGATACAGCGAGCGCAGCCCTTCATTGCGCCACAGGTCGCGCAGCGGCAAGGGCTCGGCCTTGAGACCCGTCGCCGCGCGCATCTGCGCGAGGCCCGCGTTGGTCGCGAGTAGATTCGTGTAGCGACCAGCGGCCTCGACGAAGGTCTTGCCCGGCTTGATTCGACCGATCATCTCCAGATCGCCGACCGAACCCTGCGCGGCGGCAATGGCGTCGGCCGAAGGTCGCGCGAGCGGATACCAGGCTTCGATCTTGGTGTCGGGGAACGCGAAGTCCGGCGGCATCACGCCGAGCACGCGCTTGGCGCCATCGCGCAGCGCGATCGTGCGCCCCACGACCGCGGGGTCCGCGCCCAGGCGCGTCTGCCACGCGTGATACGAAATCACCACGCCATCGGGCACGTTCGCGTCGAGCGACGTGCCACGCAGCGGCGCCAGGCCGAGCGTCGCCGGCAAATTGGCCGTCACCGCGAGCATCTGCCACGGATCGCCATCGCTCACGCGCATCGTGGTCGAGTTCGGCGCGTAAGCCGCGACCGAGTCAAAAGTGTCGGTATCGGCCGCGAGTTCGTCGAACACCGCGAACGAGGCGCCCATGACGAATCCGAACTTTTCCAGATTGACCTTGAACGCCATCAACCGATCGGACTCGGGATACGGCAATGGCTTCCAGCGCGACGCGTAAATCGCGCCGCCGACCGCGGCATTGACCGCGATCGTTCCGGCGATCAACACGATCAACAGCGCGCAGAACGCCGGCGTGCGCCACAGACGGCGCAGCGTGGTGCGAAGGATCAGGCTGGTCATGGCGCTCAGGCCGTGGCTTGCGCGGATGGCGTGGAGCGCTTGAACAAACGCGCGTCTTCCTCGCTGCGCAGGCGATGCAGGGTTTCCTCGTCGACCACGCGACCGTCGAACATGAAGATCTTGCGCTGCGCGAATTCGGCGTAACGCGGATCATGCGTGACCATGCACACGGTGGCGCCGGCCTTGTGCAACTCGTCGAGCAACTGCATCACGGCTTCGCCGTTCTTGGAGTCGAGGTTACCGGTCGGTTCGTCGGCGAGCAGGATCGACGGCTTGCCGACCAGCGCGCGCGCCACGGCCACGCGCTGCTGCTGACCGCCCGACAACTGCGCCGGATAGTGCTTGAGACGATGAGCCATGCCCACGCGCTCGAGCGCTTCATGCACGCGATCGCGACGTTCGGCCTTGGTCGTGCCATCGCGATAGGTCAGCGGCAGCTCGACGTTCTCGAACACGCTCAGATCGCCGATCAGATTGAACGCCTGGAAGATGAACCCGATCTCGCGATTGCGGATGCGCGCGCGATCGGCCACGCCGATGTTCTCCACCGCCGTGCCGTTGAGCATGTAGGTGCCGTGCGTGGGCGTGTCGAGCAGGCCCAGGATCGACAGCAAGGTCGACTTGCCGCAGCCCGAGGGCCCGGAGATCGACACGTACTCGCCGCGACGAATGTTGAAATGCACGCCGGCCAGGGCATGGGTCTCGACCTCATCGGTCAAGAAGACCTTGGTGATGTCGTGCATGTCGATCAGGGTGTCTTGGGAGCTCATGCGGGGTCCTCGCGAGCGCGGTCGGCGCTCAGTTGAGTTGAATGCGGTCGTAGTCGTTCCAGGCGCTGGTGTCGGACAGGATCACGCGATCACCGACTTCCAGCCCACGCGTCACTTCGATCGTGTTGACCGAGGCACGCCCCAATTGCACCGGCACGCGCCGCGCGATCACGCCGTCAGCGTCGAGCTTGAACATCGACGTCTGCGATTGCGGCTGACCGAAGGCCGGGCGGCCGACGAAGATGACATTGGCCAGACGCTCGATCTCGATCGTGCCATCGACCGACAGATCGGGTCGCGCGCCGGCCGGCAGCGCGCCGGTCAGTTCCACGTCGACTTGCACCGTGCCGTTCAACACGGCCGGATCGATGCGGATCACGCGACCCTCGACGATGCCGTTGCGCGTATCGACGCGCACGGTCTGATCGAGCGCGATGTCCTTGGCCTGGGTCTCGGCGATGCGAAGCTCGGCCATCAGCAAGTCCGGACGCGCCACGCGCGCGAGATTGCTGCCGGCGGTGACTTGCTGACCTTCCTCGACCGGCACCTGTTGCAGCACGCCGGCGAGGCCAGCGCGCACTTTCAGCGCGTCGGCCTGACGCTGACGAAGGCTCAGTGTGTTCTGCATCTGCTCGATGCGCGCGCGATCGGCGGCGAGCTGCGCGTCGACGTTCTGCGCGAGCTTGGTCACGCGTTCTTTCTCGATGTCCATGCGCACCTTCAGGCGATCGGTCGCCAATTGCGTGCGCTTGTAGTTGACCGCCGGAATGATGCCGCGTTGCGCGAGTTCGGATTCGGCTTCGGCCTGCAGGCGCGAGCCTTCGTATTCGGCTTCGGCCGCGGCGAGCACGGCGCGTTGATCGAGCGCCTGACTTTCCAGGCTCACGCGCTTGGCCGTGTAGTCGGCATTGGCCGCGGCCAGGGCCGCGCGCGCGGCGAGCAGTTGATCGTCGACTTCGGGATTGCTCAGCTCGAGGATCACCGTGTCGGCGTCGACCTTGGCGCCGGGCTTGACCAGGATGCGCTCGACGCGCGCGTTGCTCTCGGCCGCGATCCAGCGGATCTCGCGCGGCACCAGGGTGCCGGGACCGCGGACTTCGCGCAGCATCTCGCCGCGCTTGACCTGGTCCATCCAGACGCTGGCCTTTTCTACCGAGGGCGCGGCCGGTTCGAGTCGCGCCAGCAACACGCCGGCGACAAGCAAGGCCGCGAGGCCACCAGCACCCACGAGCAGGCGCTGGCGGAGTTTCTTGTGCTTCAAATCAGGTCGGGCGATGTCCATGTGCCCCGTTTAGCAATCGTCGTGCCAGCCACAGCGGCGCGAAGAAAACCAAGACGAACAAGGGCTTGCGGCAATCGAAGGGGTGGATGGCGGTTGAGATGTTCGTTATCGAACAGGGGTGGCGAACACCGTTCGATTGACTCCCCCATCACCGACAGCGCGCGAGTTCAATTGTCAGCAGGAGTTGTTCTGTGGACCACAATCTCGCCCCGGCGCGAGGTTTCGACATGCGATGCAGCTTCCGCCCAGAGCGTGTCCGTCGAGGATTGCGCGAGAGACGGCGCTCGCTGCTCTCATGGCGCATGACTTCAAACCCAGAGGCAGTTGGCTACATCGCCTCTCATTGGATCTCACTTCAATGTCGATCGCGCACCGTGCCTCATTGAAGATCGCGCGAGTCTCGCTTACCCTCCTCATCGCGCACCCCGGCTACTCCTCTCCTCACACACTTTAGGTGAGTGATGGGCCCGGGGTTTTTCGTTTCTGGTACCCGGGCCGCGCGCCAATGCGAACTTCTCGCCGCCGTCCGCCGTCCGTCGCCGAGTTCGATTCGCGCCGGGTCGGCGCGGGCCACATGAATTCGCAATAAAGTCCTTTCTGAACAGACAGTTGCGCGTCACTGGACGTCACTCGCTTCGAGCACGCCGGTGACGGCGGGACCAATGGCCCGTCGCCCACACCCCAAGAAAATCAACACCTTCCCTTCCCATTGCCGAAAACTGTGGCTAGAATGCGCGGCTCGTTTTTCGTTCCGCTAGCTAGCGATAAGGTTCCGCCATGAAAGTTCTGTCCTCGCTCAAGTCCGCGAAGGCGCGTCATCGCGATTGCAAGATCGTGCGTCGCCGCGGCAAGGTGTTCGTGATTTGCAAGTCCAACCCGCGTTTCAAGGCGCGTCAGCGCTGAGACCGGGCACGCGGCGGATTGATCACCCGCCCGCGCTGTGAAAAAAGGCCGGCCATGCCGGCCTTTTTTCTTGGCCGCTGCCACGCGCGACATGGATATGCGCGTCACCTTCTGCTAGAAATCCAGGCCGGAAACAGGGCTACTCCACACCTTTGGAGGCAAGCATGAAAACCACGTCCTTGATGTTGACCATGGCCGTCGCGCTCGGCGTCGCGAGTTTCACTTCGGTGGCGTTCGCCGACACCTTGCTGGTCGATCGTGTCGATCGCGAAGTTTCGGTGGCCAAGCCCAAGCGCGGCATGAGCATGGACGCGGTCGCCGCCCAGTTCGGCGAACCGCAGAGCAAGCTCGAGCCCGTCGGCGGCGGTCATCCGTCGCAGCCGCCGATCACGCGCTGGATCTATCCCGAATTCACCGTGTATTTCGAGCACAGTCACGTGGTCGACGCCGTGGTCAACCGCACCACCGCGCTCGAGCAACCGCCGCAATCGCCGAGTAACTGATGACCGCTAGTCCGTGGCGGCTCCCCGCCGAGTGGGAGCCGCAAGACGGCGTGCTGCTGGCCTGGCCGCATGCCGATACCGATTGGGCCGACACCCTTTCCGACGTCGAAGTCACCTATCAAGCCTTGGTCGCCGCGATCGCGCGCTTCGAGCGCGCCATCGTGATCGTGGCCGACGAGGCCTTGGAACGTCATGCGCGCGCGCGGCTCGAGGCCGTGGGCGCGCGCCTGGATCGCGTGCGCTTCGTGCGCGCGCCGTATGACGACACGTGGCTGCGCGACTCCGGCCCAATCACTTTGGTCGATGGAAGTGGTTTCAACTTGCTCGACTTCCGCTTCACCGGTTGGGGCGGCAAGTTCGAGGCCTCGCTCGATGATCAGCTGATCGAAGCCTTGATCGCGCGCGGCGTGTTCGCGCCGCACGCGCACACGCGCATCGACTGGGCGCTCGAAGGCGGCGGCATCGAGAGCGATGGCGCGGGCACGATCGTGTCGACCCTGCGCTGCCTGCATCAGCGTCATCCCCAGATGAGCAAGGCCGAACTCGCCGACAAGCTCGTGCGCGAATTGCACGCCTCGCGCGTGTGCATTCTCGAACGCGGTTATCTGGAAGGCGACGACACCGACGCGCACATCGACACGCTCGCGCGTCTGGTCGCGCCCGATCACATCGTCTATCAGGGCTGCGATGATCCGAGCGACTCGCACTACGCGGAACTGCAGGCCATGGCCGCGGAACTCGCGATGCTGCGCACCGCGTCGGGTCAACCGTATCGCTTGACCGCCCTGCCCTGGGCGCCGACGATTCGCGATGAGACGGGTCGTCGACTGGCCGCGTCCTACGCCAATTTCCTGATCATCGATGGCGCCGTGCTGATGCCGGCCTATGGCGTGGCCACCGATGACACGGCGTTGCGCGCGCTGGCCGCCGCCCTGCCCGATCGACAAGCCATTGCCGTGCCTTGTCGTGCCTTGATCGAACAAAATGGCAGCCTGCATTGCGTGACCATGCAGCTGCCGCGTGGAGTGCTGCATGGCTAAGTCCTTGCGCGTGGCCTTGTTGCAGGAAGCCGAGCGCGGTTCGCGCGAGGCGAATTTGATCGCGATCGAAGCCGGTGTCGCCACGGCGGCCTCGGCCGGCGCGCAATTGGTGTTGCTGCAGGAGCTGCACAACGGCCCGTATTTTTGTCAGCACGAAGCGGTGGAAGAGTTCGATCGCGCCGAGCCGATTCCCGGCCCGAGCACGGAACATCTCTCGCGCCTGGCCGCGCAATATCGCGTGGTGCTGGTCGCCTCGCTGTTCGAACGGCGCGCCGCGGGGCTGTATCACAACACCGCCGTGGTCTTCGACAACGACGGTCGCGTGTGCGGCAAGTACCGCAAGATGCACATTCCGGACGATCCTGGCTTTCTGGAGAAGTTCTACTTCACGCCGGGCGATCTGGGCTTTCATCCGATCGAGACTTCGGTCGGTCGGCTTGGTGTGTTGGTGTGCTGGGATCAGTGGTATCCGGAAGCGGCGCGCCTGATGGCGTTGGCCGGCGCCGATCTGTTGCTGTACCCCACCGCCATCGGCTGGGATCCGAGCGATGCGCAGGAAGAAAAAGATCGCCAGCGCGAAGCCTGGATCACGGTGCAGCGCGGGCACGCGGTGGCCAATGGCTTGCCGGTGCTCTCCGTCAATCGCGTCGGCTTCGAGCCCAGTCCCGAGGACGCCGAGCGCGGCATTCGCTTCTGGGGTTCGAGCTTCATCGCCGGTCCGCAGGGCGAGTTCCTGGCGCAAGCCGGCTTGGAAACACCGGAACTGCTGTTGTGCGATGTCGATCTCGAGCGCAGCGAACACGTGCGCCGCATCTGGCCGTTCCTGCGCGACCGCCGCATCGACGCCTATGGCGATCTGCTCAAGCGCTATCGCGATTGAGTCCCCACCCTTTTCGAGATTCGCGTCGATGCCTCAGTCCGTGATCGCCGACCAGCCCCTTCGCCGCGTCACGCGCGAGGGCACCGAGTTCGTGCTGCTGGGCACGGCGCACGTGTCCAAGGTCAGCGCCGACGCGGTGCGCGAGATTCTCGCGACCGAAACCTTCGACGCGGTCGCGGTCGAGCTGTGCCCGCATCGCGCCGACGCCGTGCGCAATCCCGAAGCGATCCGCGACATGGATCTATTCCGGGTCATGAAGGAAGGTCGCGCCGGCGCGGTCGCCGTGGGTCTGGCGCTGGGCGCGTATCAACGTCGCCTCGCCACGCAATTCGGCATCGAACCGGGCGCGGAGATGAAGACCGCGATGGAAGGCGCCTCCGCGCGCGGCCTGCCCTGCTGGCTGGTCGATCGCGATGTCGGCGTGACCTTGCGTCGCACGCGCGCGGCGATCGGCTGGTGGGAGCGCACCAAGCTGTCGACTGGCTTGGTGGCGAGCTTGATCGATGATTCCAGCATCGAAGAGTCCGAGATCGAGAAACTCAAGGAAGGCGATATTCTCGAAAGCGCCTTCACCGAATTCGCGCGGCGCTCGCCGCCGCTGTTCGAAGCGTTGATCAGCGAACGCGACCGCTACATGGCCGCGCGCCTGCGCGAGGAAGCCACGCCGAACAAGCCGCGCCGCGTGCTGGTGGTCGTGGGCGCGGGGCATCTCGAAGGCCTCGCGCGTCATCTCGCCGAGGAAACGCGCCCGCCCGCCGAGGTGATCGCGCCGGTAGTGAAGGAACCGCCGCCGTCGAACGTGGGCAAGTACATCACGATCGCGATTCTGGTGGGCGTGCTCGCGGGTTTCGCATGGGCGTTCTTCAAGGGTGGTCATGCGCTGGGGCTCAACGCGGTGCTGGGGTGGATTGGCATCACCGGCGTCACGGGCGCGATCGGCGCCATCGTCGCGGGCGGTCATCCCTTGAGCATTCTCAGCGCCTTCGTGGCGTCGCCGTTGACGCCGCTGCATCCGGCCTTGTCCTCGGGCATGGTCAGTGGCGCGGTCGAGTTGTGGGCGCGCAAGCCGCGCGTCGGTGATTTCCAGGCGCTGCGCGATGATTTGAGCCACATCGGCGGCTGGTGGCGCAATCGCGTGTCGCGCGTATTCCTGGTGTTCTTCCTGACCAATCTCGGCACCATGATCGGCGTGTGGACCGCGGGCGTGTGGATCGCGGTCAAGCTCTCGCACTGAGCCTCACGCGCCTCTGACGGTAGTCGCGCGCCGCTCATCCGACCTCGGCGCGTTTCAGTCCTTTCGATCCGCGATTCGTCGCGCGCCGCGCGTGACGCCGATGTCGCGCGGGCAGACTGCGATCATCGTCCTCGTGGGAATTGGTTCGATGAATGCGCAGCTGTCCCTGCCGATCACGGCGTCGGCGACCCCGACCACGCGCGCGGGTGGTGCCCGCGCCTTGCGCGTGATGGGCGCAATCTGGTTGACGGTCGCCTTGCTCGGGCAAGGTCTGTTCGCGGTCTATGTCGCGGTCTTCTACGGCGCCGCCGCGTGGCAGGGCCGGCCCGATCTGTGGAATCGCGTGTTGCCCAAGGGCTTCGTCGCGGGCGAGACCGCGCTCAATCTGGTGCTGGCGGCGCATCTGGCCTTCGCGGTGATCGTGATCGTGGGCGGCATCGTGCAATTGATCCCGCGCGTGCGGCGTGTCGCGCCGAAGCTGCATCGCTGGAATGGTCGCGTGTACCTGCTGTTGTCGATGGCGGCCGCCCTCGGTGGCGCGCTCTTGATCCTGGGTCGTGGCGCGGCGGGCGATGTCTGGCAGCATCTGGGCACGCTCTCGAACGCAGCGGTGATCGTGGTCTGCGCGGTGATGGCTTGGCGATTCGCGCGGGCGCGAAATTATGACTCGCATCGCCGCTGGGCCCTACGCGTGTTCCTGGCGGTGAGCGGCGTGTGGTTCTTCCGCGTGGGCTTGATGGCGTGGATCGTGATCCACCAAGGGCCCGTGGGCTTCGATCCGAAGACCTTCACCGGACCGTTCCTGACGTTTCTCGCGTTCGCGCAGTACATGGTGCCGCTCGCGGTGTTGGAACTCTATTTCCGCGCGCTCGATCGTGGTGGTTCGGGCACGCGCGCGGCGATGAGCGTGGGCTTGGGACTGGCGACCTTGCTCACGCTCACGGGCATCGGCGCCGCGAGTGCCTTCATGTGGCTGCCTCGCCTGTGATCGGGGACAGCCATGATCTATGAACTGCCACCGGGGGCTTCAGCCCTGGCCAGCGCGGCCGCGGCCTTTGCGTATGCCGCGCACATCACCGGTGGACTCGTCGGCATCGGCGCGGGCACGGTCGCGATGATCGCGCGCAAGGGTGGGCCATTGCATCGGCGCGCGGGACAGTTCTTCCTTGTCTCCATGTTGGTGATGTCGGCCACGGGCGCCTTGATCGCGCCGCTGTTGCCCGACCGCGGCTCGACCATCGCGGGCTGGTTGAGCCTTTATCTCGTCGCCACCGGCTGGATGGCGGCGCGACGACCCGCGGGCAAGATCGGTTTGTTCGAACGATGGGCCTTGATTTGGGGCGCGACGATCGCAGCCTTCGCCATCATGTTTGGCCTGCGCGCATTGGGCCGTAGCGACGGCATGCTCGACGGCAAACCCGCCGCCGCGTTCTTCCTGTTCGCGACGATCGCCACCGTGGCGACGGTGATGGACCTGCGCTTGAACTTGATCGGCGGCCTCGCCGGCGCGGCGCGATTGACGCGCCATCTGTGGCGCCTGGTCATGGCCTGGTGGCTCGCGCTGACCTCATTCTTCCTCGGTCAGATGCCGTTGTTCCCGGCGCCGATCCGCGCCAGCGGCGTGCTGTTCCTGCCGAGCGTGATGGCCCTGGTGCTACTCGTGTACTGGCTGGGACGCGTGCGTCGTCGAGCGACGCCGAACGCGGGCCCGCGCGCCGTCGCGGGCACGCCTTGAATTATGATCGCGACATGCTTGCCGAAGCCTCTCCCGAACGCGCGCGCGGATTCGCCCAGTTGGTGTCCTGGCGGCGCGTTCGCTTCACCCTGATCGCGTCGACCCTGATCGGCGGGGTGATGTCGATCGGCTGGCAATCGAGTCGCCTGGGCCTGCTGTGGCGCATCGAATTGCTAGGGCTGTGCGCCATGCTGACCTTCGGCGTGCTCGAGCAATGGCCGAAGCGTTTGCCCGATTGGCTGGCACGCTGGGTGCTGCAGGTCTTCGCCGTGGCGCTGACGATTCCGGTCGTGGCGTTCTTCATCTATGTCGGCTCGACCGAACCTGGCGCGCCGCATTTTTGGGACGAACCGCTGCGTCTGAGCGGCTATCTGATCGTGAGCATCTTCGGCGTGCTGTTCGCGCCGTGGATCGCGTTGGCCGCGCTGGTGCGGCAGAAGGAAGCGCTGGCCCGCTATCAGGCGCAAGCCTTCGCGCTCGAGCGCAGCGAATACGAACGGCAAGCGCTCGACGCGCGCCTGCGATTGCTTCAGGCCCAGGTCGCGCCGCACTTCTTGTTCAATACGCTGGCCAATGTCCAGGCCTTGGTCGAATCGGGTTCGCCGCAAGCATCGACCGTGCTGAACAGCCTCATCGCCTATCTGCGCGCGGCGGTGCCACGATTGCACGAGCCCGCGACGACGCTCGGTCAGGAACTGCAATTGGTCCAGGCCTATCTTGAGCTGATGCGCATGCGCATCCCCGATCGCCTGAGCTTCACCCTGCGCGTCGACGACGCCGCGCGCGGTCTGCGCTGTCCACCGATGACCTTGATGACCCTGGTCGAAAACGCCGTGCGTCACGGCATCGACCCGGCCGAGGACGGCGGCGCCATCGACATCACGGTCGAAAATCGCGGTCCGCGCTGTCACGTGCGCGTCGAGGACACGGGCGTGGGTCTGACTCATGCCAGCGACAGTCTCGGCACCGGCTTGTCGACCTTGCGCGAGCGTCTGCGGTTGAGTTTTGGCGCCGATGTCGAGCTGCGCGTGAGCGCGAAAGCGCCGCATGGCGTCATCGCCGAACTCGACTTTCCCGCGCGCGAGGCCACGGCATGACCCTCGAACGCCCCACGGCCCTGATCGCCGACGACGAACCGCTGCTGCGCGAAGCGCTGGCGCGACAACTCGCGCAAGCCTGGCCCGAACTCGAGATCGTCGCGCAGGCGCGCAATGGCCGCGAAGCCGTGGCGCAGTTCGAAGCGCTGCGCCCCGCGATCTGTTTTCTCGACGTGCACATGCCCGGATTGTCGGGCGTGGAAGCCGCGCGCGAGATCGGTCGACGCGCGCATCTGGTCTTCGTCACCGCCTTCGAGCAATACGCGGTGCAGGCTTTCGCGCACGGCGTGCTCGACTATCTGGTCAAGCCCGTGGAAGTGGCGCGCCTGGCGGAGACGGTCGAGCGACTGAAGGAACGCCTGCGCGCCGCGCAACCCGCCGTGGCCACCGACGCCTTGCTACAACAACTGGCCGAACAACTGCGTCGCAAATCCGAACCGACGCCGCTGCGCTGGATCCGCGCGCAAGCCGGCAGCACATTGCGCCTGATCGCGGTCGATGACATCGATTATCTGCGCTCGGACACCAAGTACACGCGCATCGCCTGGCGCGGCGATGGCGGCGAGCCGGCCGAAGCCTTGATCAGCACGGCGCTGAAGGACGTGCTCAACCAACTCGACCCCGCGCAGTTCGCGCAGGTGCATCGTTCCGTCGTGGTGAATCTGCGCGCGATCAGTCACGTCACGCGCGAGGACAATGACACCGCCAGCATCCACCTCAAGCATCGCCGCGAGACCTTGCCGGTCAGCCGCAGCTATCTGCATTTGTTCAAGCAGATGTAGCGCGCGGTGGGGGTGCCACCGCGCGCCCTCGCGAGATCAGGCCGCGCTGGCCGCGGGCGTCGCGATCTCGGGCTCTTCCGGCAGACGGCGCGCGCGACGCAGCACGCGCCCCGTGCTCAGACGCAGGTCGTCGAGCAAGGCATAGATCGCGGGCAACACCAGCAGCGTGATCAAGGTCGAGAAGATCAGGCCACCGACGATCGCGCGCGCCATCGGATAGTACGGCGGGCCATTGCCACCGATCTGCGTCGAACCCAGACACAGCGGCACCATGCCCAGGATGGTCGTGCCCATGGTCATCAAGACCGGTCGCAAGCGATCGCGACTGCCTTGTATCAAGGCCTGGGTGCGCGATATCCCGGCCGCGCGCAATTGATTGATGTGCTCGACCATGACGATGCCGTTGTTCACCACCACGCCCATCAAGATCAAGATACCGATCGAGGCCATGATCGAGAACGTGGTGCCGGTAAGCCAGAAGAACCAGAACACGCCGAAGATCGAGAACACGATCGAGGTCAGGATCGCCGCCGGGAATAGCAGCGATTCGAACACTGCCGCCATCACCACGTAGATCATCACTAGCGCGATCAGGGTATTGAAGGCCATCTGCTTGCCGGCCTCGTCTTCCTCGTCGAAGGCGCCGCCGAACGTCCAGCGATAGCCGGGCGGGAGAGTCACGGCCTTGAGCGCGTCGGTGATGCGTTCGCGCACTTGATCGGGCGAGGCATCCTTTGCCAGATTGATCTTGATCGGGAGCGAAGTCTGACGATTCTCGCGCTGAATCGCCGAGGCGGTGTCGCGCACGCGCACGTCGACCAGGGACAGCAGCGGAATCTGCTCGCCATTGGGCGCGCGCAGCTTGTAGTCCGACAGATCGGTGATCGAGGCACGATCCGAACCCTGGAAACGCAGCCACACGGGCACTTCCGAATCGGCGCCGCGGAATTCCTTGAGCGGCGCGCCGCGCAACGCGATACCGATGAAGCGCGCCACGTCCTGGGCGCTGAAGCCATAGGCGGCGGCGCGTTCGCGATCGACGTGCACGGCGATCTCGCGATTGGCCGCGGTGTCGTCGCCGCGCACGTCGCGCAGACCCTCGACCCGGCGCAGCAACGGCACGATCACATCGGCGAGCTTGCGCAACTCGGCATTGGAATCACCGACCAACGCGACCTGCATGCCCTCGCCGCCGCCGCGCTGTTGCTCGCCGAAGTTGACCGTGCCGATGGCGAGCTTGGGCAGGCCTTGACGGATCTTCTCCATGATTTCTTCGGCGCTGAGCTTGGCGTTGTCCTCGGTCAGGCGCAGACGGAAGCCGCCGCCAAACTGATCGCTCATCCAGGTGTAGACCGACTCGATCTCGAGTTCCTTCTTGCGGTCGTACAACCAATGCTCGAGCGGCGCGACCGCGCGTTCCATCTCGTCGAGCGTGTACACGCCATTGGGCTCGATGTTGAGTTCGAGACGGCGCGTCTGACCCGCCGGGAACATGTCGAACTTGACCATGGTCGCCGGCACGAAACTGATCGCCAGCAGCAACGCGGTCCCGCCCATGGTCCACCAGCGATTGCGCAAGGTCCACGCCAAGGCATTCGCGTAGCGCTGCTTGAGGCGCGACACCGCGCTGTCCTGCTGCACGAACTTCGGCGGCGTCACCCGCGCCGACAGCAGCGGCGTGAGGCTCACCGCCACCAGCCACGAGGCCAGCAGCGAAATCGTGATCGTGATCGCGACGTGCGACAGGAAGATCGAGATCTGATTGGGCCGACCGAAGATGTTCGGCAAGAACACAATGCAATGGCAGATCGTGCCCGCCGACAGCGCGATCGCGACATTGCGCACGCCCAGCACCGAGGCCTTGGCCGAGTCGGCGTACTTCTCGCGCATCTGATAGATGCTCTCGACCGCGACCACGGCGTTGTCCACCACCATGCCCACGCCGAGCAGCAAGCCCATCATCGACAGCACGTTGAGCGACAGCCCGAAGAAGTACATCAAGCCGAGCGTGATGATGAAGCACACCGGCACCGCCGCCGAAATCATCAAGGTCGACGGCCAGTGGCGCAGGAAAAAGAACAACACGATCACCGACAACACCGTGCCAATGAAGCCCGCCTCGGCCAGGTCCTTCAACGAGGTCACCACGCCCTCGGCCTGGTTATCGAGCAGATAGATCTCGATGCCACCGAGGTCGGGGTCCTTCTGGATCGCTTCCACCTCGGCATAAGCGCGCCGACCGGTATCGACCAGATTGGCGTTGCGCTCCTTGAACACGTCGATGCCGACCGCCGGCTTGAAATCCAAGTGGCGACGCACGAACACTTCGCCCGGCTGCAGGCTAATCGTGGCGATGTCGCCCAGGCGCAGGCCCGTGGGCGAGATCACCAGGGCGCGCATCTCATCGAGCGTGCGGAACTCGCCCAGCGGTTGCACGCGCAGGCGCTTGTTGCCGTCGTCGATGGTGCCGCCGGAGATCGAGAAATTCGCCGCGGTCAGGCGCATCGCCAATTCGTTCAAGCCAATGCCGTGCGCGGTCACGCGGTCGGCGTTGAGCTCGATCGCGATTTCCGGCGGCGAGATGCCATTGATCTCGGCGCGCGCGACACCGGGCAGGCGCTCGAGCCGGCGCTTGATCTTGCGCTCGATCAGCTCGTAGGAATTGCCCAGATCCTGATTACTGGCCAGACGCACCGATAGGATCGGCGCGTCATCGGTGGAGAACTTCTGCACGAATACGCGCTGCAGATCGTTGGGCAGTTCGCCGCGAATCGCGTCGATCTTGCCACGCACCTCCGAGGCCTTGATCGCGACATCCTCGCCCCATTCGAACTGCATGAAGATCTGCGCGCCATCCGGACGCGAGCTCGAGTTCATGCGCTTGACGCCGGCGAGCGTGGACAACGCTTCCTCGATCGGGCGCGTGAGCGTGCGCTCGATCTCGGCCGGGGTCGAGCCCGGATACGGCACATTGACGAAGATAAAGGGCGCATCCACCGCCGGAAAGAATTCCAGCGGCAGACGCACGGCCGCGATGGCGCCGATCACCATCAGCGAGATGAAGAACATCACCGTGCTGACGGGTCGCTTGACGCTGAGTTCGGCGATCGACATGGGTCCGCTCCTCAGTGCGCGCGCGAGGGCTCGGCCGAGGCCGAATCTTCCGCGTTGTCTTCGTACTTGGCGCGGGCGCGACGGCCTTTCTCGACATAGAACGCGTCGCCGCGACGGTCGAGCAAGTCATACACGACCGGGATCACCACCAAGGTCAACAAGGTCGACACGGCCAGACCACCGATCACGGTGATCGCCATCGGCGCGCGCACTTCGGCGCCATCGCCCGAGCCGATCGCCAACGGCAGGAAGCCGAGCAAGGTGGTCAGCGTGGTCATGATGATCGGACGCAGGCGCGATTCGGCCGCTTGCGCGATCGCGGCGCGCTTGCTCACGCCTTCTTCGCGCAGCTGATTGACGCGATCGATCAGCACGATCGCGTTCTTGACCACGATGCCGACCAGCAGAATCAAACCGATAAACACCACCACCGACAGCGGCGTGGCCGTGAACTTCAACGCCATCACCGCGCCAACCAGGGCCAGCGGAATGGTGAACATGATCACGAAGGGATGCAGGAGCGATTCGAACTGCGAGGCCATCACCAGATACACCAGGAAGATCGCCAAGGTCAGCGCGAAGATCAGCGAGCGCACCGAGGCGTCGAGTTCCTCGCTCTGACCGCCGATGCGCACTTCCACGCCAGCGGCGAGCGGCTTGTCGCGCAGCATGCGCTCGACTTCCGCCACGGCCGTGCCTAGATCGCCATGGCGCAGATTGGCCGAGATCACGGCCACGCGCTCTTGGTCGGTGCGATGGATTTCGCTCGCGCCTTCGGTCGCGATCACTTCGGCCACGGCCGACAGCGTCACCGGACGCTCTGACTTCGGATTGACGATTAGGTTGCGCACGTCCTCGACCGAAGAACGCTCCGTCTCGTTGGCGCGCACCAGCACGTCGATCTTGCGATCGCGGAAGCTGTAGCGCGTGGCCACTTCGCCGCGCACCTTGCGCACGACTTGATCGGCGATCTCGCGCGTGGTCAGGCCCAGCGCGGCGGCGCGCTCCTGATCGAAGCGGATCTGCACTTCCGGATAGCCTTCCTGCACGGTCGACTTGATGTCGGCGAAGCGATCGGACTGCTCCAGGCGCGAAGCCAGATCGCGGCCCGCGCGTTCAAGCGAGGCCAAGTCATAGCCGGCGATTTCGATTTCCAGCGGCGTCGCGAAGCTGAAGAGCTGCGGACGCGAGAACTTCACTTCAACACCCGCCTGCGCGGCGATGGTGCCGCGCAATTGCTCGACCGTCGCCGCTTCGCCGGCATCGCCGGCGCCGGGCTTCAAGGCGATCAACAAGCGGCCAATGTTCTCGCCCGATTCCGTCGGATTGGCATCGAGCCGCGTGCCCGTGCCGCTGACGCCATAGATCGACTGCACGAACTTGTCGCTGACGTGCTGTCGCTGCACCTGGCGCACCAGGGCATCGGTCTCCGCCAGCGGCGTGCCCGGCGGCAGCTTCATGGTCATCTCGAAGCGACCCTGCTGCAGCTGCGGAATCAGATCCAGGCCCAGGGTCGGCACCACGAAGATCGCCATCGCGAACGCGATCGCCGAACTGCCCAGCACCAACGCGGGCCGAGCGAGCGCGCCCGGCAGCACGCGGTGATACAGCGCGGCGGCGTAGTCGTAAGGCATCAGCACGACATTACCGATCTTGCCCAGCACCCAGCCCACGCCACTACCGACGCCACCAAACACGATCACGACCACGCGCAGCACGAAGTCGCGCGCGGCGCGCAACCAACGACCGATCGTGCCGAAGAAGCCGCGACCACTCGGCTCGACGCGCGGCTCCGGCGGATACGCATTCGGCGCGCGGCCCTGCAGCGAGGCAAGCATCGGGATCAGCGTCATCGCCACCACCAACGAGATCACCATCGCGATGCTCACGGTCAGCGCCTGATCGCGGAACAACTGCCCCGCCACGCCTTCGACGAAGACCAGCGGGAAAAACACCGCGACCGTGGTCAGGGTCGACGCGGTCACCGCCATCGACACTTCGGCCGCGCCCTTGAGCGCGGATTCCCACACCGACAAGCCGCGTTCGCGCATGCGCGCGATGTTCTCGAGCACCACGATCGAGTCGTCGACCACCATGCCGGTGGCCAGCGCCAGTCCGCCCAGCGACATCACGTTGAGCGTGAGGCCGGCCTGCCCCATGAAGAAGAATGTCGCGATGATCGACACCGGCAGCGACAACGAAATCACGAACGTCGCCCAGCTGTCGCGCAGGAAGAAGAAGATGATCAGGATCGCCAGCACGCCGCCTTCCAGCGCGGCTTGACGCACTTCGGCCAGCGATTGGCGAATGAAGATCGATTGATCGTCGACCGTGGTCAGCTGCGCGCCGGCGGGCAGCGATTCCTTCAGGCGCTCGATCTGACGCTTGACCAGTTCGGCCACGGCGACGGTGTTGGCGTCGCCTTCCTTGTAGATCGCCAGTTCCACGGCCTCGCGACCGTCGATGCGAATGATCGCCTCGCGTTCCTTGTAGCCCTGACGCACTTCGGCGACGTCCTTGATCCGGATCGGCACGCCCTTGTCGACCGTGACCAGCATGTCGCGAATCTCGTCGACCGTGCCGAACTGATTGACCGTGCGCACCAGATAGCGCTGCGCGCCTTCCTCGATGCGACCGCCGGAGACATTGACGTTTTCGTTGCGCAAACGCTCGATCACGGCGTTGACGTCGAGATTGAGCTGAGCCAGGCGCTGCTGATCGATGTCGACCTGGATCTCGTCCTCGAGACCACCGCCAATCTTGACCGCGGCCACGCCGTCGATGGGCTCGAGGCGCTTTTTCAATTCATCGTCGGCGAAGCGGCGCAATTGCTTGAGCTGGGCTTCGTTGACCGTGTCGGTCTTGCCCTCGCCCGACAAACCCAGTCGGAGAATCGGGTCCGTGGACGGATCGAAGCGCAATAGCACGGGCTTCTTCGCTTCCAGCGGCAAGCTCAACACTTCGAGCTTGTCGCGCACTTCGAGGCCGGCCATGTCCATGTCCGTGCCCCAGGCAAATTCCAGGATCACGTCCGACTGGCCCGTGCGCGAGACCGAGCGGAGCTTGCGCACGTTCTTGACCACGCCGACCGCTTCTTCCACGGGCTCGGTGATCAGGTTTTCGATTTCGGCCGGCGCGGCGCCGGTGTATTCGGTGCGCACGGTAATCGTCGGATACGACAGATCCGGCAGCAGATTGACCTTGAGGTCGGCCAACGCGATGAAGCCGAACAGCACCAGGGTCACCGTGACCATGGCCACGGTCACGCGGCGGCGGGTGGCGATCTCGACGATATTCACGGCGTGGACTCCAGCACCTGCACCTTGGCGCCGTCGCGCACGGCGGCGCGACCGACGGTGACGACGCGATCGCCTTCCTTCAGGCCTTCGAGAATTTCCACGCGCGAGCCTTCGGAATAGCCGACCTTGACCGTCTCGCGCTTGACCGTGTCGCCATCGACGCGGAACACGGCGGTCTCGCCGTCTTCGTCGATCAGCGCCTCGCGCGGAATCACCAGCGCGTTGTCGTGCTTGTCGTAGATCACGCCCAGGCGACCGAACATGCCCGACTTCAGGCGACCGGTTTCGTCGCGGAACTCGCACGTCACGCGGAACGTGCCCGTGCCCGCGTCAACCACCGGACTCACGCGCTGGATGCGACCGGTGAAGGCGTCGCCCGGCAGCGCGTCGACGGCCATGGTCACCTGCAGGTCGGGACGCAGCGTGTTCAATTCGCGCTCGGGCACGTTGAGCACGGCCAGCAGCGGATCGAAGTCGTCGATGCGAAACATCGGCGCGTGCAATTGAATCAGATTGCCTTCCTTGACCATGCGCTCGCTCAGCACGCCATCGATCGGCGCGACGATCTGGGTGTAGGACAGTTCAAGCTTGGCTAGGTCATAGGCCGCGCGCTGCGTGTCGAGATCGAACTTGATCTTGTCGTAGGCCTCCTGGCTGATCAGCTTGGTGCCGAACAGCTCCTTGGCGCGATTGAAGTCGTTCTCGAGGCGACGCAGATTGGCCTCGGCGCGCGCCAGTTCCAGTTGCGGACGCTCGGGGTCGAGGCGCGCCAGCACCTGGCCTTCGCGCACGCGATCGCCCTCTTCCACCAAGAGCTTCAGCAGCACGCCGCTGGTCTTGGCCACGACCTGGGCCTCGCGCTCGGCCTCGAGCGAGGCGGTGCCGGTGTAGCTGGCCAGAATCGAGGCGCGCGTGACCGTGGCGGCTTCGACGGGAATGCTCGCCTCTTCCTTTTTGTCCTTGTCGGCGCCGCCCTTGCCGTCGCCGGACTTGTGGCAGGCCGACAGCATCAGGACCGCGGCAAGACCGAGGGCGAGTCGCAAAATATTGTTTTTCTTGAATTTCATCGAAGGTTTCCCGACGTGTTATAGCTCGATATAACACCAACACTGTGGCGCGTAAGGTATCCGCAAGAACGGCTTCTGCCGTGGGTAGCAAGTCATGGGGAATTCCGGCATGGGGGCGAAATACCCGCGATCGCTGCCCCGGCCGCCGACCCCGTCGCCCCTGGCTAACGAGGAAGACCTTCGCCCTGCGTCATCGACGCGGATGGCCGCGCTTGGATGCGCGCCATGATCGCAGGGTTTAGCGCGCGCGCGATGACATCGCGGTGGCCGCCCGCTGGCGATTAATGGCACGCATCGCTACACTTCCGCCGCTTGATTGCGACCGGGCAAGCGCCGGGTCGCTGGCCCCAAGGACAAGAACTTCATGCGCAAAGCTATCGCTGGCTCCGCCCTGCTGGCTCTCCTCGCTGTTGCACCCGCCCACGCGGTCGAAGGCAATGCCGCCGACGGACGCATCAAGGCTTACACGTGCACCGGTTGTCACGGCGTGACGGGCTACCGCAACGCCTATCCCAATTATCACGTGCCGAAGATTCACAATCAGAATCAGGCCTACCTGATCGCCGCGCTCACGGCGTACAAAAAAGGCGAACGCTCGCATCCGACGATGCGCGCGCAAGGCGAGAGTCTCTCCGAGCAGGACATCGCCGACATCGCCGCCTACCTGTCCACGGCCCCGGCCGAATGAGCGCGAACGGAGCGAACATGATTCGAAGCATTCTTGCCATCGCATTGCTGGCCGTCGCGGTTTCCGCGCAGGCCTCTTCGGTCGCCGGCGACGCCGCCGCGGGCCAGCACAAGTCGCAGCCCTGCCAGGCCTGTCATGGCCCGGACGGCAACAAGACCCTCGACGGTCAGTACCCGCGCTTGGCTGGCCAGTACGCCGATTACCTGTTGAAGGCGCTGCGCGAGTACAAGAGCGGCGCGCGTCAGAACGCCGTGATGAAGGGCTTCGCCGATACCCTTTCCGATCAGGACATGGCGGATCTGGCGGTGTACTTCGCCTCGCAGCCCGGTGATCTGACCGATCTGAGTCATCTGCGCTGAGGCACGGCCCTCGCGCGCAAGAAAAAGGCCCCGTTCGGGGCCTTTTTCGTTTTCGGGTTTGGTCGACGACGCGAGATCAGCGACGCACGTAAGGATTGCTGCCGGTCGCGTGATCGGTGGCGTCGCGCACGCCAGTCACTTCGGGAATGCGCGCTCGCAAGGTCTTCTCGATGCCACCGCGCAAGGTCTGATCGACCATGCCGCAGCCGTGACAGCCGCCGCCGAAGCGCAGCACCACGGTGCCGTCGGCTTCGATGGTCTCGAGCGAACAGCGGCCGCCGTGGCTGGCCAATCCCGGATTGATCTCGTGCTCGAGCACGTGCTGCACGCGTTCGATCAGCGAAGCTTCCGCGCCCGGCGCTTGGCCCTTGAGTTTTGGCGCCTTGATCGTCAGATGGCCGCCCGTGGCGGTCTTGCTGTAGTCGATGTGGGCGCCATCGAACCAGGGCGCGCTGTCGGCTTCGACGTAGAGATTGAAGCCGTCGAGCTCGAGCGTCCATTCGTTACCGCTGAGATCGGCGGGCTCGCAGAACTCGAGTTCGCAATCGGCCTTGGCCGTGCCCGCGCGCACCGCGCGCAAACGCACGCCCATGCCGGGCACGCCTTGGCTGTCGAGCAGACGCTTGAAGTGGGCCTGGGCTTCGCTACCGATGTCGATCATGGGTGTCCCGGAATGCTTGGCGCGCGAAGTGTAAGGGAAATCGTCGGCAGTGGCGCGTCACGCGCGCGTGAATCCACTTCCGGAATATTTTGCAAGCCAATCAATTTGCTATAGTTTCACGGCCCTGGAGGGCAACACCGCAAGCCGGGCGCAAGGGCTTGGGTGACTCGATGCGTTGGAGGTGATCATGGCCATAACCTTGGCGGAACTGCGCGCCAGCGACTGCACGCCGCTGCGCGGCGCGGAGAACGGATTGAGCGTGAGCGAGGTCCACGAACTCCTGCCCCTGGTGCCGGACTGGCGACTGTCCGACGACGGCAAGACGATCAGTCGCGACTTCGTGTTCAAGAACTTCCATCACACCATGGCCTTCGTCAACGCGCTGGCCTGGATCGCGCATGGCCAGGACCATCATCCGGACATGGAAGTGGGCTACGGCCATTGTTTCGTTCGGTTCTCCACGCACGATGTCGGCGGCTTGTCGATCAACGACTTCATTTGCGCCGCGCGCACCGATGCGCTGTGATCGAAAACGACTAGAAAACGAATTTCGATCTAAGGAACGAAAGTAGCGCGATTCGAAGACGCGGCTACGCCGCGTCGGGCACGCGTCGAGAACAGCGCGATAGCCGCGCCCCAACAGTCGCCGCGCTTACTTGCGCGGCAACCGATCGAGAACGGCCTTGAGATTGTCCGGCAGCGGCGCGCTGAAGGTCTGTTCGCCGCCATCGGGCAACGACAAGGACAGTTCCGCCGCGTGCAGGAACAAGCGCGTCAGGCCGTAAGCGCGCAGCGCCTGATTGACCTCGGCGTCGCCGTACTTTGGATCGCCAGCGACCGGATGGCCCATGTGCTGGGCGTGCACGCGGATCTGATGCGTGCGGCCGGTGTCGATCAGCACTTCGCACAGGCTCGCGTCGCGATAGCGTTCGATCACGCGGAACTCCGACAGCGACGGCTTGCCGTCGTCATCGACCGCGACCATGCGTTCGCCACCGCGCAGCACCGACTTGCGCAGGGCCACGTTGACCAGAGTCTTGTCCTTGCGCGGGCGGCCCACGATTAGGGCGAGGTAGCGCTTGCGCACCGTGCCCTCGCGCATCGCGGCTTGCGCGGCGGTCAGGGCCGAGCGCTTCTTGGCCAGCAGCAGCACGCCGCTGGTGTCACGGTCGAGGCGATGGACCAGTTCCAGCGTGTCGTGCGGCCGCATCTGCCGCAGCATCTCAATGGCACCGAGCTTGATGCCGGAACCGCCGTGCGCGGCCAGGCCATGCGGCTTGTCGAGCACGAGAAAACGCTTGTCCTCGAACAGGATCGCGCGCTGCAGCGCCTCGAGCGCGCGGTCGCTGGCGACCGCGGGTTCGGTCGGGTCGGCCACGCGCACCGGCGGGATGCGAACCTTGTCGCCGGCGGCCAAACGCGAGTCGGCCTTGCAGCGTTTGCCGTTGATGCGCACCTGTCCGGTCCGCAGCAAACGGTAAATATGTGTCTTCGGCACGCCCTTGAGCTGACCGACGAGAAAGTTGTCCAGACGCTGTCCTTCGCGGTCTTGCGGCACTTCCACAACACGAACGGTGGGGCCGGCGGTGTTTTCCGGTACGGGGGCGGGCTCGGCCATACGTTGCTGATTCTCTTGGCTCATTGCTATCATCGCGCGTCGCCGCGCGTCTTTGCTTCCCGCGATTTCAATGACTTGAGTCCGGGAGCGAGAAACGGCGCCAGCGTTCGCGGCATGACGCTACACACGGCCGGGCGAGGCATGCGAAGGCGCATGTGATCCCAGGCGATCTAAGACGGCCGAGTCCTAGCATCGTACCGTTTGAACGCAGCAACTGTCGCCTCCCCGATGGGGAGGCCGGAACCGACGCGGGTTCCAGATTTGGGATGCGCGCCCCCGGCGCGCGTCGATGAACGTAACGCGCTCCCGCCATGGGCGTGATGCGCCGGTGTTGAATGGCGCGGGCCAATGCCTGCGATCGCGAAACCGCGATCGCGCAATGCCCGCCGCACGCCAGGCGCCTCCCGATCGCGGTGGAGCGCAGCAACCGAGTACTACAATGAAAAGAATGCTGATCAACGCAACTCAGCGTGAAGAGTTGCGCGTGGCCATCGTCGATGGCCAGACACTGTTCGATCTCGATCTCGAGACCCCTTCGAAAGAACAGAAGAAAGCCAACATCTACAAGGGCCGCATCACGCGCGTCGAGCCCAGCCTCGAGGCGGCCTTCGTCGACTACGGCGCCGAGCGACACGGCTTTCTGCCGCTGAAGGAAATCTCGCGCGATTACTTCAACCCCAATGTCGACTTCAATCGCGCCGGCATCCGCGAATTGATCAAGGAAGGCCAGGAAATCCTGGTCCAGGTCGACAAGGAAGAACGTGGCACCAAGGGCGCCGCCCTGACCACCTTCATCAGCCTCGCCGGCCGCTATCTGGTGCTGATGCCCAACAACCCGCGCGCCGGTGGCGTGTCGCGCCGCATCGAAGGCGATGATCGCCAGAACATGCGCGAGGTGATGGACGAGCTCAAGATTCCCGACGACATGGGCATCATCGTCCGCACCGCCGGCCTGGGCCGCGAGGCCGAGGAACTGCAGTGGGACCTCGATTACCTGCTGCACCTGTGGAAGGCCATCTCCGAGGCCGCGCAAAATCGCGCCGCGCCGTTCCTGGTTTATCAGGAGTCGCGCCTGATCATCCGCGCCTTGCGTGACTACCTGCGCGCCGACATCGGCGAGATTCTGGTCGACAACGAGGAACTGTTCGCCGACGCGCGCGACTTCATGCAGCAGGTGATGCCGCAGAACCTGCGCAAGCTGAAGATGTACAAGGAAACGGTGCCGCTGTTCTCGCGGTTCCAGATCGAAACTCAGATCGAGAATGCCTTCGACCGCACGGTGCGCCTGCCCTCGGGCGGCTCGATCGTGATCGATCATTCCGAGGCGCTGACCGCGGTCGACATCAACTCCTCGAAGGCCACCAAGGGCGGCGACATCGAGGAAACCGCGTTCAACACCAATGTCGAGGCGGCGGTCGAGATCGCGCGCCAGTTGCGCATTCGCGACTTGGGCGGCCTGATCGTCATCGACTTCATCGACATGGAAAACCCGCGTCATCAGCGCGAGGTCGAGGACAAGCTCCGCGACGCCCTGCGCATGGACCGCGCGCGCGTGCAAATCGGGCGCATCTCGCGCTTCGGCCTGCTGGAAATGTCGCGTCAGCGCCTGCGTCCGTCGCTGGGCGAAGCGACGCAGATCATCTGCCCGCGCTGCGATGGTCATGGCCGCGTGCGCGGCGTGGATTCGTTGTCGCTGTCGATCCTGCGCATCGCCGAGGAAGAGGCGATGAAGGAAAACACCGGACAGGTGGTGATTCAGGTGCCGCCGGACGTGGCGAACTTCCTGTTGAACGAGAAGCGCCGCACCATCGTCGAGATCGAGGCGCGCCACGAGGCCGCCCTGGTCGTGGTCGCCGATCACAATCTGGAAACGCCGCACTACGAGATCAAGCGCGTGCGCGTGAGCGAGATGGAAGAAGACAAGCGCCCCTCGTACGAGCGCTTGACCGCGGTGCAGCCGGTGCTGCCGCCGCAGTCTTCCGCGGCCAACGTCAAGATCGAACAGCCGGCCGTGACCGGCGTGGCGCCCGCCACGCCCGCGCCGCTGACGCGCGATGACGTCGAGGAACCGGCGGCCGCCGCGCCCGCCCCTGCCCCGACGCCCAAGCCCGCGCCGAAAGCGGCCGCGCCAGCGCCGGCTTCGAAGGGATTCTTCGCGCGCATTCTGTCGTGGTTCGGTGGCGACGAGCCGGCCGCCGCGACGCCCGCCGCCGAAGCCCCGGCCAAGAACGACACGCACAAGCGCCGCGAGAATCGCGATCAACGCGATCGTCGCGACCGTCATCATCAGCAGCGTCCGGGCCGCGACCGCAACGACCGTGATCGCGGTGAACGCGGTGATCGTCAGGACCGCGACAAGTCGCGCCATGGCGCGCACGCGAAGTCGCATGACAAGCCGCACGACAAGGCCAATGACAAAAACGCGCCCGGCAAGCCCGGTGGCGCGCAAAACGGTCGCGCGGAGACGCCGCGTCCGGGCCAGCAGCCGCAGCCGCGCGCGCAACACAACGAGCCGCGCGAGCCCCGTGAGCCGCGGGAACCTCGCGAACCGCGCGCGCCACGTGCGCAGCAAGCACAACAAGCCGCGCCGTCGCCGACCAAGCCGATCGCGCCCCTCGCCGAGGACGGCACGACGTCCGTGATCGCGGCCGAAGCCGCCGTCACCGCGACCGCCGCCGTCGCCACGGTCAATGGCGCGAATGGCGCGCCGCCGGCCGCGGGCGATGCAGCCGCCGGCGAAGGCAATGGCCGTTCGCGTCGTCGCGGTCGTCGCGGTGGTCGTCGGCGTCGTCGTGGCGAACGCGGCGAGACCGCCGCCACCGCCGGCGCGATCGATGGCGTGACGCCGGACAACGAGTTCGATCTCGATGACGAGGACGATCATCTGTTCGGCGAAGGCGCGTCCGCCGATGAGGCGACGCCCGCCGATCAACGCATCACCGGTCCCTCGCCGACGCTGACGCCGGACGTCATCGCCACGGCGACGTCGGACAGCGCGACCGAAACGTCGATGTCGTCGGAAGCCACGAGCGCGGAACCCGCGCGAGAGACCCCGCCGACCACCACGGCCGATCTGTTCGCGCCGGCCGAGCCGGCCGCGCCGCCTGTCGTGCGTCCGCAGCCGACGCCGCGCACCCAGCCGTTGTTCGTGGAGCGCGACGTGGTCATCGCCGACACGCCCGAAGCCACGGGCGAACACGTGCTGACTCAAGCCGAGGGCCTGGCCGACACCGAGGTCAACGTGCCCGCGGCCGAGCCCGAAGTCGAAGCCGAGGAACCCGCCTCGCAAGGCGAGCCGCATCGCGCCAGCGAAGACGGCGATGCCCCGCGCGATCCGACCACGCCCTGATTTGACCTGATCGATTGGCGACGCCGTCCCCGACGGCGTCGCCGTGGGCTCAAGCCTTGCGCTCGAGCACCCCGTGTTGCGACGCCAAGTGCGCGAGCGCCACTTCGCTGTCCACGCCGAGTTTTTCGAACAGACGATACTTGTACGTCGCGACCGTCTTCGCGCTCAGATTGAGCCGACGCGCGATGTCTTGCATGTTTTCGCCGAGCGCGAGTTTCAACGCCACTTCCAGTTCGCGCGCGGATAGCGCCTCGAACGGCGATTGCTTGGCCGCGCCCGGCAAGGACTGCAGGGCCATCGCGCGCGCAATGTCATTCGACAAGTAACGCTCGCCACGCGCGACCGCGCGCACGGCGCTGACCAACTCTTGCGCCGGGCACATCTTGGTCAGGTAGCCCACCGCGCCCGCTTGCAGCAGGCGCTTGGGAAAGGGTTGTTCGTCCTGCATGGTGACCACGATCACGCGAATGTCGGCGTGACCGCGCACGATGCGCTCGGTCGCCTCGAGGCCGCTGATGCCGGGCAGATGCACGTCCATCAGCATGACGTCGGGCTTGAGCTGACGCGCGAGTTGCAGCGCTTCCTCGCCGCTGGCGGCTTCGCCGACGATCTCCATGTCGGCTTCCTTGGCCAGAATCAGCCGAAAGCCGGTGCGCACCAATTCGTGATCGTCGATGAGGGCAATTCGTATCATGGCTCTTCTCCCTGGAGCCCCCCCTGGCCGCGATGCTAACGCATGCGCGCGTCGCGGCGGCGGCTCGCGGGCGTGGCTCAGTACACGCGCAGGAAGGGTTCGACGCGAACTTCGGCCCAGACGCCGGCGCTGACGTAGACGTCGGCCTCGGCGAACGCGCGCGCCGCGGCGAGCGATTCGAACTCGGCCACGACGAGGCTGCCGACGAAACCCGCGGGCCCCGGATCGCTGGCGTCGATCGCGGGCAAGGGCCCGGCGATGAGCAGACGCCCTTGCGCGCGCAGCGCGTCGAGGCGGGCCAGATGCGCGGGCCGTTCGGCGCGGCGCTTGTCCAGGGAGTGGGCGTGATCGCGAGCGATGATGGCGTAGTACATGGCGCGCGAGTCTATCAGCGCCACGCGCCGCGTCATCGCCACGCGGGCCCGACCAACACTGGACGCGCGCGCGCGTTTCGGGCTACCCTACCCCTCGACACTGGCGTTGCCCGCCCCACGGCGCGCGTTCCAACGCCAAAAGCTCGTAGATCACCCCGACTACTCCGCATGTGTCACCTTGGCTGCCGGGAGGGCGCCCGAGGTCACACACCAGTTTCAAGTCGCACATGCGCCGTGGCGGATAACCGCGAACCGACCCGAGTGTGCCCTGCCCAGGCCCATGCCTTGGCGGCAACCCGGTTTGTTCGCGCAAGAGGCGGTGCCACGCCCGGGCCTGGCATCGCGATGGCTTCGCGCAAACACTAGGGAAATGCCTGGCGCGGTCTTCGCGCCCACACCCATGAGCACCGAATCCGCCGAGCCCTTGCCGGCCGCCGCGCCATTTACGGGCAATGCCCCGCAGCAGCAGGAAATGCCGCTGGCCTTGGTGCGTGGCGAGCCGTTCCTGCAAATGCCGCAGGATCTCTACATCCCGCCCGATGCCCTGGAAGTGATCCTCGAGGCCTTCGAAGGCCCGCTGGACTTGTTGCTGTACCTGATCCGTCGCCAGAACCTCGACATCCTCGACATTCCGATCGCCGAGATCACCCGGCAGTACATGGACTACATCGAGCTGATGGGCGACATGAAGCTCGAGCTCGCCGCCGAATACCTGGTCATGGCCGCGATCCTGGCCGAGATCAAATCGCGCCTGCTGCTGCCGCGCCCGCCGACCGAGAGCGGCGAGGAAGACGATCCGCGCGCCGAACTGGTGCGCCGCCTGCAGGAATACGAACGCTTCAAGAAAGCCGCCGCCGATCTCGATTCGCTCACGCGCATCGATCGCGACACCGTCGCCGCCCAGGCGCACGTGCCCGACCGCAACGTCATCCGCCTGCCGCCGCCGGTGGATCTGCGCGAGCTGCTGCTGGCGCTCAAGGACGTGATGAAGCGCGCCGAACTCTACGGTCATCACACCGTCGAGCGTCAGCAGTTGTCGGTGCGCAATCGCATGAGCGACGTGCTCAAGGCCCTGGAAGATCGCGAGTTCCATGCCTTCGAGTCGCTGTTCGTGGTCAACGAGGGCCGTCTGGGCGTGGTCGTGACCTTCCTCGCCATCCTCGAGCTCGCCAAGGAGCAGCTCGTGGAGATCATGCAAAACGAGTCGCTGGGCCCAATCTACATCAAGACCCTGGCGGCCGAGTAACGATGAGACTCATGGAAATCAGCCAAGTCAAACGCATCATCGAGGCCGCGCTGCTCGCGGCCGGTCAACCGCTCAGCGTCGTCCAGCTCACCGCCCTGTTCGGCGAGGGCGAACCCATCGGCGCCGAGACCGTCGCGCAAGCTCTGAGTGAACTGCAGGCCGAGTGCGCCGAGCGCGGCGTCGAGCTGATCGAAGTCGCCAGCGGCTTTCGCTATCAGGTGCGCGCCGACGTGCACGCCTGGGTCGCGCGGCTGTGGACCGAGCGTCAGACCAAGTACTCGCGCGCCCTGCTCGAGACCTTGGCCCTGATCGCCTATCGCCAGCCGATCACGCGCGCCGAGATCGAACAGATTCGCGGCGTGGCCGTGTCGTCGAACATCATCCGCACGCTCGAAGAGCGCGAATGGGTGCGCGTGGTCGGTCATCGCGACGTGCCCGGTCGCCCGGCCCTGTTCGGCACCACGCGCCAGTTTCTCGATTACTTCAGCTTGAAGAGCCTCGACGAATTGCCGCCGCTGGCCGAGATACGCGACCTCGAGGAACTCGAGCCGCAGCTCGATCTGCCCGCGCCGATCGAGGACGGCACGCCGGTCGCGGCGGTCGCGCTCGATGGCGATGCCAGCGCCGATGGCGCGAGCACGCCCGAAGCGCGCGCGCTCGCGAGCCTGACGCCCGGCGCTGACGCCAGCGATGGCGACAGCACCGACACCAACAACGACATTGATTCCAGCGACGCCACGACCACCGACGACATCGCGTCGGATACGCCGGACGAGGCGTCCGACACCGATACCGCACCACCCATCGACGCCGAACCCGGCGCCTCCGATGAACCCACCAACGCCGACCTCGCGGACGCGGCCGAACCCGGCCACGACGACCCCACGACCGACGCGAATCACCCGGACGAAGGCGCCGAGGGCGCCGACGTCGAAGAGACACGCCCATGAACACGGAAGAAAACGGCGCGCCGCGGCGCAAGCTGTCCCTCAATCGCGACAAGATCGCCTCGATCACGATCGAGGAGCGCCTGCAGAAGGTACTGGCGAACGCCGGCCTGGGCTCGCGCCGCTCGATCGAGGAGCGCATCGCCGCCGGCGAAGTGCGCGTCAACGCGCAGGTCGCCGAGGTCGGTACCTCGCTGCGCTCCGGCGATCGCGTCGAACTCGACGGCAAGGCCTTCATCGCGGTCGCGACCGAGCCCGAGGAAGCGCAGGTCCTGATCTATCACAAGCCCGATGGCGAAGTGACCACGCACGACGATCCCGAGGGACGTCCGACCGTGTTCGAGCGCCTGCCGCGCCTCAAGGGCGCGCGCTGGGTCTCGATCGGTCGCCTGGACATCAACACCACCGGCATGCTCCTGTGCACCACCGATGGCGAACTCGCCAACGCGATGATGCATCCGAGCTATGAAGTCGAGCGCGAGTACGTGTGTCGCGTGCACGGCGAGATCACCGACGAGATGCTCGAGCGCCTGCGCGCCGGCGTGCAACTCGAGGACGGTCCGGCCAAGTTCGACGACCTCGCGGTGATCAACATCGGCGAAAGTCACTCGTGGTTCCGCGTCGTGCTGCGCGAGGGCCGCAATCGCGAAGTGCGTCGCATGTGGGAAGCGGTCGGCGCGCAAGTCAGTCGCTTGAAGCGCATTCGCTACGGCACGGTGGAATTGCCGCGCGGCCTGCGCCGCGGGCACTTCGAGATTCTGCCGCCGGAAACCTATCGTCAGCTGCGCACGGCCGTGGGCCTGTCCGAGGCGCCGCAGACCCTGACCTTGCAGCCGGTGATCGGCGTGCGTCGCGCGGTCAAGCAACAGAACGAATTCCGTCCGACCGGCAAGAGCCAGGGCGGCTGGTCCGCCGGCGCCGACGAAGCACGCGAATTGCGCGCCTTCGATTTCGTGCGCGAGGATGCGCCGCGCGGTGGACGTCCCGGCAAGCGTCGTCCCGCGCCCGGCGGTGGCAAGCGCGGTCGTGGCCCGCGCGCGGGCGGCGAGGCCGGCAATGGCGCGGCCATGCGCACTTTCAATCCCGGCGCTGGTCGTGGCGAGAACGCGCGACGCACGCGCGGCGCGACGGGCAAGCCGCGTCGTGGCGCGAGTGCTGGCGAAGGCCAGGCCCTGCCCTATGGATTCCCTTCCGATCACGCTTACGCCAAGCGCTTCGACGACAACGTCGGCAATCGCGCCAGCGAAGGCAACACGCGTCGGCAACCGCGCGGTGAACGCAACGGCAATGCCTTCGGTCAAGACAGTGGCCGTGGCGGACGCGCGGGCGCGCCCGGTGGCGGTCGCGGTCCTGGCAGCAATCGCGCCGCGGGTCCGGGCGGTCGTCCCGGCGCCGGACGTGGTCCTGGCGGCGGTGGTCGCGGTCCCGGCGATGGTGCTCGTGGTCCTGGCGGCGGTGGTCGCGGTCCCGGCGATGGTGCTCGTGGTCCGGGCGGCGGTGGTCGCGGTCCCGGCGGTGGCGCTCGTGGTCCGGGCGGCGGCAGTCGTGGACCGGGCGGCAATCGCGGTGGCCCCGGCGGCAATCGTGGACCGGGCGGCCCGGGTGGTCGCGGCGGCGGTCGTCAGCGCACGCGCGGATCGTAAGCAGCACCCGCGCGCGCGAGTGATCGCCGCGCCGGGAACAAAAAAAGCGACGCCTCGCGGCGTCGCCTTTTTGTTTCATCGCTTCGGAAGCGAGTCGACGATCAGTCGTCGAGATCGATCGCGTCGCGGGTCTTGGCGCGGCGAGCGGAATCCTTGGCCTGGTAGTCCGCCTCGCAGCCATTGCGCTGCACCATTACGCACGCCAGGTAATCAGTCGCCTCGACCAGCGCGGCGCGGATCGCCTTGCCGGCCGGGGTGTTCTTCTGGCTCGACAGCGCGCCGCCGAAACCGCCGCGCGACACGCCCACGCTGATGCCGCCGCCCTTGCTCGTGCCTTCGATGGTGCGCACGAACTCGATCGCGCCGGTGGTGGAATTGATCACGCGCAGATCGATGGCCAGATAGGCCTTCTCGGAGTTACCGCCGAGCGAAATGCCCTTGAAGCTGATGCCGCCGCCGGTGCTCTGCGTGTTTTCCTCGTACGAGGTCACGGTGCCGGCGATCAGGTACTGCGCGCCGATGATCTTGCCGATCTTGGCGCCGGTGCCGGCCTGCACGCGACCCGAGGCCGCCATGTTTTGCTCCGACAGCACGGCTTCGATCTTGCTGCGCTCGAGCACGGTGAAATCGCCCGTCGCGGCCAGTTCGTTGGACAGCATGCCCGACAGTTCCCAACCCACGCCGCCGCGCCACCAACCGGCGCCCGACTCGTTGATGAACTCGGCCACCGCCACGGTGGGCTTGGCGCCGCGCGCGAGCGAGACGTCGGCGGAAACAAGGCCGAGCAGCGCCACGGCCCCCATCAGAACTCGTTTCATCGTATTTCCCCTCTGCACTTTGGAAAAAAACTGCCCGGTTGTCGACGCGTCCCTTGCACGGGGGCATCATACCAGCCCGTGATGTTCCTCTGACTTACGGCAAACGACCACCAGACCCTTCAACGCACTGAACAAATGCAAATTCCGATGGCCGCGCCGACCACGCATCCGGCGCGAGCCTCGGACCGTAGTGCCGAGGGTTCGTTCCAGCCGCCGCCAGGACCCACGTCCGCATGAATTACGTTCTGTTCATCCTGCTCGCGTTCGCCACGGGATTGCCCGCCATCGCGCGCGCCGACGACGCCGTCGACTGGCGGCACGACGAAACCGCCGCCTTCGCCCAGGCCACGCGCGAGCATAAGCAAGTGCTGCTGTATCTCGAAGCCGTGTGGTGCCATTGGTGCCATGTCATGGATCATGAAACGTACTTCGACCCCAAAGTACGCCAAGCCATCGCGGAACACTTCGTGCCGCTGCGCATCGATCAGGACGCACGACCGGACCTGGCCAACCGCTATCGCGAGTACGGCTGGCCCGCGACGATCGTGTTCGCCGCCGACGGCACCGAGATCGTCAAGCGTCGCGGCTACATCGCGCCGGCGCCGATGGCGCGCCTGCTCGCCGCGATCGTCGCCGACCCCAGTCCCGAGAGCGCCGCGAAAGTCGACACCACGGTCGCCGCCGTCTCGGGCTTGAGCACGACCGTCCGCGACGACCTGCTGCGCCGTCATCGCGAGCACTACGACACGACCCTCGGCGGCCTCGACACCGCGCAAAAATACGTCGAGCGCGACAGCGTGGAGTACGCGCTCGCGCTCGCTCTCGACGGCGACACGCAAGAACGCGCGCGCGCCTTGCAGACCTTGCTCGCGGGTCGGGCGCTGATCGATCCCGTCTGGGGCGGCGTGTACCAGTACTCGACCGATGGCGACTGGCGTCATCCGCACTACGAGAAACTCGGCGCCTTGCAGGGCGAATACCTGCGCGTCTACGCGCTCGCCTACGGCATCACCGGCGATGCCGCCCTGCTTGATGCCGCGCGCGATATCCGTCGCTACATCAAGACCTTTCTCGCCAGCCACGACGGCGGTTACTTCGTCAGCCAAGACGCCGACCCGCGTCCAGGCGAACATGGCGAAGCGTATTTCCAACTCGACGACGCCGCGCGTCGCCGCCAAGGCCTTCCACGCATCGACACGCACCGCTACGCGCGCGAAACCGGCGCGATAGCCGAGGGCTTGTTGAGCTTGTACGAATACACCGGCGACGCCAGCGCGCTCGCCGACGCGCGCGCCGCGCTCGACTGGGCCTTGCGCGAACGCGCGCGCGACGACGGTGGCTTTCGCCACGATGCGCGCGATGCCGCCGGCCCCTATCTCGCCGACACCTTGAGCATGGGCCGCGCGATGCTGGCGATGTATCGCGTCACCGGCGAACGCGACTGGTTGTCGCGCGCCGGTCGCGCCGCCGATTTCGTCGACGCGAACTTTCGCGCGCGCGCCGGCTTCGCGGCCGCCGCGCGCGGCGCCTCGCCGATCGCGCCGGTGCCGCAAATCGACGAGAACATCGCGCTCGCGCGCTTCGCCAACTTGCTGTCGCGCTATGACGGCCAGGACGCGCATCGCGCGCTGGCCCGCCACGCGTTGTCTTGGCTGGCCGCGCCGGAAGTCGCGCTGTCGCGCTTGACCGAGGCCGGGATTCTTCTGGCCGATCGCGAGATCAACGGCGAGCCCCTGCACTTGACCGTGATCGGTCCGCGCGACGACGACGCCACGCGCGCCCTGCATCAAGCTTGCCTGCGCGTCGGCGCGACGTACAAGCGACTGGACTGGTGGGATCGCGCCGAGGGACCGCTGCCGAATCCCGACGTAGCCTATCCGCCGCTCAAGCGTCCGGCCGCGTTCGTGTGCACGAATCAGCGCTGCTCGGTGCCCATCGTCAAACCCGAAGACGTGGCGACCTTCATCGCCGAAAGCGCGAGCGCCGCGGCGTCGCGCTGAGGCTCAGGTCGCGACGCGATCGCGACCGCCGTGCTTGGCGCGATACAGCGCCTGATCGGCGAACGCCAACAAGCGCTCGTGATGGCTGACATCGGCGCGATCGCTGACGCCCGCGCTAAGCGTCACGACCAACCCCGGCGCGACCGCGCTGAAATCGTGCGTGGCCATGCACTGACGCAAGACCTCGCAGCGCGCCACGGCGGCGGCGGCATCGAGACCGGGGAACGCGATCGCGAATTCCTCGCCACCATAGCGCGCGGCGATGGCGTCGCCACCGGCGGCCTCGCGCAGCATCTGACCCATCACGCGCAGCACTTCATCGCCGACCGCGTGCGAAAAGCCATCGTTGATGCGCTTGAAGAAATCGATGTCGATCAAGGCCACGGCCAAGGGCTTGCCCGCCGCGCGACAGCGACTGAAGGCTTCCGAATAACGCGCGTCGAACTCGCGTCGATTGGCGAGCCCGGTCAAGCCATCTTCGCGCGCTTGCCGTTCGAAGGCATCGGCTTGCACGCGTAGACGTTCGAGCAGTTCGGATTTCTCGCGATCGGCGCGGATCAGATCCTGCTTCTGCGCCTCGATGTCGCGCGTGCGGCTCTCGACCAAGTGCTCGAGCTGCCGCGCGCGATGGCGCAACTGCGCCAGGCGAACTTGAAACACCGCCGCGGCGATGCCCGCGAGACTGGCCACGACCGCGGCCAGGAACCACCACGTCTGCCAGAACGCGGGCTCGACCAGGAGCACCACCTGCGCCGGTCGCGCGTTCCACAAGCCATGTTCGTTGGCGGCGGTCACTTCAAAGCGATATTCGCCGGGCTTGAGGTTGGTGTATTGCGCGCTGTGGGCGCGTCGCGTCTCCAGCCACTCGTTGTCGAAGCCGGCCAGGCGATAGCGATAACGCACGTTCGCCGGCGACAAATAAGTCAACGCGGCGAAACGGAACTCCACCTTGCGCGTGCCTGGCGTGAGAATCTGCGCGCGATTGGGATCGACCGAGCGCTCATCCACGCGCAGCTCTTCGATCACCACGCGCGGCGGCGGCGGTTGCTGCGGCAACAAATGATCGCTGCCGATGCGCGCCACGCCGCGCGCGGTCGCGAACCACAGATTGCCCCGCGCGTCGCGAATCGCCGACGGTTGCGAACCGCCATTGCACTGCGCGCTGGCCAGGCCCTCGGGCTCGGCGAACAACGTGCCGCTGATGGTCGGCTGCTGGCCCTGGGCCACGGACAACAGATCGGCGCGCGCCACGCGAAAGATGCCGCGATTCGACGTGAGCCAGAAATACCCGTGCTCATCCTCGACGATGGCGAAGATCGTTTCGCGCGCCAGATGCTGGGCCACGGCCACTTGCGAGAACTTGCCGTCGCGATACAACAGCACGCCACGATCCGTGGCGATCCACAGCAGGCCATCGCGATCGCGATGAAAGCCGAACACGTCCTGCACGTCGAAGGCCTCGAGCCCGCTCAGGGGCTCGGCGCGACCGTCACGCAGATGCGCCAGGCCGTTGGCCGTGCCCACCCACAAACTGCCATCGGTATCGGCGAACAGCGACAGCACGAAATTGCGCGGCAAGCCTTGCGCCGCCGTGAACACTTCGATGCGCTCGTCACGCCAGCGTGCGAGGCCGCGCCCTGTGCCGATCCATATCGAGCCATCGCGCGTCTGCGCCAGCGCGCGCACTTGACTGCCGGGCAGACCATCGCCGATGCCGAGATGGCGAATCTGGCCATCGCGCAGAATATCCACGCCGCCCGTGTAGAAACCCACCCACAGCGCGCCGTCGCTGGCCTTCATCAGCGACAGCACCGAATCGTTGTGCAGGCCATCGGCCGTGGAGAAATGGCCGAAGCGTCCCTCGCGCCAAAAACCCAGGCCATGACTGGTGCCGACCCAGATCGTGCCATTGCCGTCATCGAGCACGCTGCGCACGTAGTTGTCGGGCAAGCCGTGCCGCGTGAGGAAGGTCGTGAACGCCGTGTCCTTCAACCGCACCAGGCCACCGTTGGTGCCCAGCCACTGACTGCCCTCGTGATCTTCGTACAAGGCCGAGACGCGGCCATTGGGCAGACCATCGTCGACGGTCAGTTGATCGATCACCGCGCCGCGCACGCGACTGACGCCGGCGGTCGCGGTGCCGATCCACAAGGTGCCGGCCGCGTCCTCGGATAAGCGCGCGATCGCCACCGTCGACAGCGCGCTGTCGGGAAACGCGGCGATGAAGCGCTGGCCATCGAAGCGATACACGCCGCGCTCCGTGCCGCACCACACCGAACGGTCGCGGCGCACCAGCACCGTGGTGACATCGCCCGGCGGCAGGCCATCGGATTCACCGAAGGCGCGCACCTTGCCGTCGACGATGCGCGAGATGCCGTGCGAGCTCGCCACCCACACCGTGTCGCCATCGAGCGCCAGATCGGAGGTGCTGTTGCTCGGCAGGCCTTCGTTGATGGTGAAGCGACGATAATGGCCATCGTCCTCGCGCACGGCCACGCCTTCGCTTTCCATCGCCACCCACACGCGGCCGCGGCGATCGAGACCGAGCTCGATGATCTCGGCCGAAGGCAAGCCGTCCTCGGGCCCGAGCACCGACCACTCGCCATCGCGCAGCCGCGCCACGCCGCCGCGCGACGTGCCCACCCACAACGTGCCATCGGCCGCGGCCACCAAGGCGCGAACGCCGGAGTCGCGCAATTGCGGCACCGAGGCGCGATCGAACAGCGCGAACTCACGGCCGTTGTAACGCACCAGCCCTTCCCAGGTACCAAACCACAGATACCCTTCGGGCGTTTGCGCGATCGCGGTGACGAGGTTATGCGGCAGGCCTTCGGCCGTGCTCCAGGCGTCGAGCGCGTATTCGTCGAGCGGCCGCGTGTCGCCCAGGGCGCGCACGGTCGATGGCGCGGCGACCAGCCACAGCGCCAGACACATCAACCACTGGATCAAGGCGCGCGGACGCGCTACTGTGCCGATGCCGCGCGAGGCCACGCGCGGCGTTGCGTGAAAAAAGGCCGGAGGGGAACGACGGGGCGCCATGTGCGCCCCGTTGCCTTTGCGCGATGGCGTGTAGTCGACAACCGCGTTCGCGCCTCCTGGCGCGCGCGGTATCCGGTCCCGTGGCGTCATGGGGTCAAGGTAACACAGCGTCGGCGCTGCTTTGTTTCACTTGGTCAAGGCGATCGCGCCTCCAAGCCCGCGCCAGACGATTCCGGCGAAACCTGTTTATTGCGATGCGGCATTTTGGCCAAACGCATCGAACCATCGCCGATCAGGGGCCCGGAAACCACCCTTCCCACGCGCCCTAGCGCCTTGTTCCCGATGCCGAATTCGCCGGATTTGCCGGACTGTCGGCGGGCTCTGGATTTTTTTTAACGGCGACGTTATGTTCGCCCACGCTGTGTGCGCTTAGGTACCAAGCCGAGGTACAAGCAGCCTTAGCCGCTGATTGTGGGGTCCCTCGAATCACCTGTTGCACCAGTAAACCGGGCGCGTGGGGAACGCGCATCTTCGCAATGTTCGAGGCAACTGCAATGAGCGATCAACAGATCGGCACCGTCAAGTGGTTCAACGACGAGAAGGGTTACGGCTTCATCAAGCGCGATAACGGTCCGGACGTGTTCGTGCACTTCCGCGCCATCGTGTCCAGCGGCCCGGGGCGTCGCACGCTGGCGGAGGGCCAGAAGGTGCAGTTCAAGGTGGTGCAGGGACAGAAAGGACTGCAAGCGGAAAACGTCGTCGCCGTCTGATTTCCGGTAACGCCACGCAAGAATTCCTTGAAGCGCGGACCCCGCACAGGTCCGCGCTTTTTTATTGCGCGCGAGACGGGGCTCGCGGCGCCGGATTTGATTTGTCGCGCGCTCAAGGACGCGCGAATTCGACATCGCCGATGCGCTGGCCCAAGGGCCCGAAGCCAATCTCGCGAATGCGCCAATCGCCCTCGCCTTCGCCCACGTACAACAAGGTGGTCGCGCGCGTGCCGTAGTTCTCGGTCGCGATGAAGGCCGGCGACAAGGCGCGCTCCCAGGTCAAACCCACGCCCGTGTCGGGCAAGGCCGCGTCCGCGGCCTGACGATGATCGGCCATGCCGTCGAGCATGATCGCGTCGAGATGTTCGGGCCGCGACAAGGCCTCGCGCATCACCGCCTTGCCGTGTTCGACCTTGGGCCAGGGCGTGTCGAGCGTCGCGTTCGATAGTCCATGGATGCCCGGCGCTAGCGAAATCGCCCGCGGATGCCGCGAGCCGACGTACCACAGCTCCCGCGCGTCACCGAGCAGCAGATTGAATCCCTTGTAGCGCTCGCGCGCCTCGCTGGCCCGTCGCGCATAGGCTTCGGGCGCCTCGTCGCCGCGCAGAAAATCCGCGACCAAGGCCCCGCGCGACATCGGCCGCGGCGCCAGATCGCGCGGATCGCGGACATTGGTTACCGCCGCGAAACGTCCGCTCGCCTGCACGCCCATCCAAGTCCCGCCCGCTTCCAAATCGCGACCGGCGAAGATATCGGCGCGATCGGGCCACGGCGCGAGCGCCGTCGACGGCCGCGCGTAGAACTCATCACGATTGGCCGCCAGCACCAGCGACCAGCGCGGGTGCTGCCGCCACGCCACCACGATCAGGCACATGCCTAGCGCATCTTGGTCGTGCGCATGGCCAGCACGCTGGGCGGCGCGCTGAAGCGATCGGCGCTGGCGCTTTCCCAGAACACGCGAAACACGGGGTGATCGGACACGCCGTGCAGTAGTTCATTGGGTTTGACCCAGTGATGCAGGGCCGCGAGCGAACGCACTTCGGTCGAGGACACGCGGCGAATGATGTGCTCGGGCCCCAATTGCTCGGGATGGCTAAGGCCCGCGGCCGCGAGCAATTCCTTGAGCGCCTTGAGCGTGTTCTCGTGAAAGTTGAACACGCGCTCGGCCTTGTCGGGCACGACGAGGGCGCGATAACGCGCGGGATCCTGCGTGGTGACGCCGGTCGGGCACTTGCCCGTGTGGCAGCTCTGCGCCTGAATGCAGCCCAGCGCGAACATGAAACCACGCGCCGAATTGCACCAGTCCGCGCCCAGCGCGCAGGTGCGCGCGATATCGAACGCCGTGACGATCTTGCCGCTCGCGCCCACGCGCACCTTGCCGCGCAGACCGATGCCGACCAACGTGTTGTGCACCAAGTGCAAACCTTCGCGCAGCGGCGCGCCGACGTGATCGGTGAATTCCAACGGCGCCGCGCCCGTGCCACCCTCGCCGCCATCGACGACGATGAAATCCGGCACGATGCCGGTGACGAGCATGGCCTTGGCGATGCCGAACCATTCCCACGGATGACCCAGCGCGAACTTGAATCCCACCGGTTTGCCGCCGGACAACTCGCGCAGCCGCTGCACGAACTGCATCATCTGCACCGGCGTGTCGAAGGCCGAATGCCGCGCGGGTGACACGCAATCGACGCCAATGGGCACGCCGCGCGCCGCCGCGATCTCGGCCGTGACCTTGGCCCCCGGCAACACGCCGCCATGACCGGGCTTGGCGCCTTGCGAAAGTTTGATCTCGATCATGCGCACTTGTTCGGCGGCGGCATTCTCGGCGAAACGCGCTTCGCTAAAGCGCCCCTGCTCGTCGCGACATCCGAAGTAGCCCGAACCGATCTCCCACACCAGATCGCCGCCGGGCTCGCGATGAAACTTCGAGATCGAGCCCTCGCCCGTGTCGTGAAAGAACCTGCCGCGCCGCGCGCCTTCGTTGAGCGCGAGGATGGCGTTGGGCGACAGCGCGCCGTAACTCATCGCCGAAATATTGAACACGCTGGCCGAATACGGCCGCGAGCATTGTTCATGACCAATGGTCAGACGAAAATCGTGCGACTCGATCTCGGCCGGCGCCACCGAGTGATTGACCCATTCGTAGTCGGGCGCGTAGACCGACAACTGCGTGCCAAAGGGCCGCTTGTCGACTTCGTTCTTGGCGCGCTGATACACGATCGAGCGCTGCGCGCGCGAGAACGGTAGCTCCTCGTCATCGGATTCGAGAAAGTATTGGCGAATCTCGGGCCGAATCTCCTCGAGCAGAAAGCGCAGATGCGCCAGCACCGGATAATTGCGTCGGATCGATTGCCGCCGCTGCGTGACATCGCGCACGCCGACCGCGCTCAAGAATCCACCCACGCCCGCGAGCGTCCAGGTCAGCGGCTCGCGATGCCCCATCGCGATCAGGATCAGCGCCGCCGCGAAGGCCAACAGACACAGGGCGAAGGCGAGATAGCGTGTAGGCAGGATGCCGATCATTGCCCGACTCCGAACGCGAACATCGCGCGAGCATAGCGAGCGCCGGCCCGCTTGGGCAGGCGCAATGATTAACTGGACATTCAAACCCGCGCGCCGATACTCCCTCGCCCATCCGGGAGGGAAAATCATGCTCGTCACCTTCGGCCGCGTCCTGGCCATCGCCTTGTTGTGCATCGTCTGCGCGAACTTCGCCCAGGCCGCGACGAATTGGCCCACGCGCTTCGCGCAGATTCGCGGGCTGCTCGACGACGGCAAGATCGACGAGGCCGTGGCCGAAGGCGAATCGCTCACCACCACCACGCCCGATGATGCCGGCGCCTGGTACTGGTATGCGCGCGCGCAGGGGCGCAAGGCCATGGTCGCCTCGGTGTTTTCGCGCGTGGGCGCCGCGAAGGCGAGCAAGGCGGGTTACGAAAAGGCCGTGGCGCTCGATCCCAACCTGCTTGAAGCCCGCTATGACCTGATGCAGTACTTCGTGCTGGCGCCGGGTTTCGTCGGTGGCGACGACGACCTCGCGCGCGAGCAAGCCAAGGCCATCGCCGCGATCGATCCGGCCTGGGGTCATCTCGCGGCCGGCTTCATCGCCGAGAAGCTCGACGAGGACCTGACCACCGCCGAGCGCGAATACCTCGCCGCCGCGCGTTCGGGCGAACGGATGGCCAAGCTGCAGCTGAGCGCGTTCTACTTCGGCCGCGATCGCTGGAACGACGCGCGCCAGTTCTGGACCGCCGAGCGCGCCGCCCATCCCGAAGACCCGATCGCGGGCTACTTTCTTGGCCGACTCGCGCTTGAAGACGGCGTTGATCGCGAGACGGGTCTGGCCGGCATCGAAAGCTTCATCGCGGCGGGTCAGTTTCCGCGCGAGATTCCCGCCGCGGTCGCGCACTGGCGTCGCGCGCTTTTGCTCGAACAACTCGATCGCAAGGACGAAGCGCGCGCCGCCATCGCCAAGGCGCGCGAACTGCTGCCCGCGCACGAGGGCATCGCCAAGGATTTCGAGCGGCTGAATTCTTGAGCGCGGCTCAGCGCGGCGTGCTCAGGAATTCATCGACCACTTCGATCAAGGCGCGATAGCCGACATCGAGCGCGTTCTCGTCGAGATAGAAATCCGGCGAGTGATTGGCCGCGGCCGTGGCCGGATCGCGATCCGGCGGCGTGGAGCCGACGAAGAAATACATGCCGGGCACGGCCTCGGCCAGCGCGGCGAAATCCTCGGCCACGGTTTGCGGCCGCGCCTCGAGCACATGTTCGCGACCGACCGCGCGCTCGAGCGCGGGGCGAAGCCGCGCGGTCAGCGCCGCGTCATTGGCCAGCACGGTCGTGTGCTGCCAGATCTCAACCTCGGCCGTGGCCGCGTTGGCCTCGGCCGTGGCGCGCGCGATGCGGCGAATGTCGGCGTAGATGGCATCGCGCATGTCGGTCTCGAAACTGCGGATCGTACCGATCATTTCGACTTGATCGGGAATGATGTTGTAGCGCACGCCGCCATGCATTGAGCCCACCGACACCACGGCCGGCGCGCGCGTGACATCGACGCGACGACTGACGATGGTCTGCAAGGCGCCGACGATCTGCGACGCCGTGACGATGGGATCGACGCCGACCCAAGGCTTGGAGCCGTGCGTCTGTCGTCCGTGCACGACGATGCGAAAGCGATCGCTCTCGGCCATGATCGATCCGGCGCGCACGGCGATTTGTCCCGTGGTCCAGTTCGACAGCACGTGCAGGCCGACAACGGCATCGGGCTTGTGCTTCGTGAACAGGCCTTCCTTCAACATCAATTCGGCGCCGCCCTCCTCGCCCTCGGGCGCGCCTTCTTCGGCCGGCTGGAACACGAACAGCACCGAGCCCGCCAGCGCATCGCGCCGCGCCGCCAAGGTCTGCGCCACGCCCATCAACATCGCGGTGTGACCGTCGTGACCGCAGGCATGCATCACGCCCACGGTTTGTTGGTTATAAGTCGTCTTGACCGTGGACTTGAACGGCAGATCGCCATTCTCGGTGACCGGCAGCGCGTCCATGTCGGCGCGCAGCGCGATCATCGGTCCGGGCTTGCCGCCGCGCAGCAGGCCGACGACGCCGGTGTGGGCGACGCCGGTGTCGACCTCGAGCCCGAGCTTGCGCAAATGCGCCGCGACGATGCCGGCTGTGCGCGTCTCGCGATTGCCCAGTTCCGGGTGCTGATGGAAATCGCGACGCCAACGCACGATGTCCTCGTGGACATCGGCGTTCGCCACGCCCGCGACGCCACACCACAACACAACCGCCAGCCAACAACGGGTGGACATATGCAAGGTGCTCCCGGTTACGACGCCACGCGCGCAGGCTCGGCAGAATCGCGCAAGGCGCCGAAGATTGCCAGCGCGGGACAAGCGCCCCGGGCTTGCGGCATGATCGGGTCCAGGGGCTCGGCAGGCAGTGCTGGCCACGTACCAGCACCGTCATTGGAGTACCGTCGAGCATGAGTGCGAGTCCCGCCGTCCGCGTCAGTCCCACCTTGTTGCGCGCCGTGGGCACCTTGGCCCTGATCGCGGCGATCATCAACATCATCGTCGGCGGCGGCATCTTCCGATTGCCGACATCGGTGGCCGAAGTGCTGGGCCCGGCCGCGCCGCTGGGCTTCATCGTCGGCGCGCTCGTGATGATTCCGACCACGCTGTGTTTCGCCGCCGCTGGCAGCCGCGTCGATTCGGCCGGTGGTCCCTATGCCTATGTCACGACGGCGTTCGGTTCGCTCGCGGGTTTCGTCTGCGGCGCGATTTTGTGGATCTGCAATCTCGGCTCGGGCTCGGGCGTGGCCGTGGCCTTCACCGATCAGATCGCGCGCTGGTTTCCGGTGTTGAACGAGCGACCGGCGCGCGCGGCGTTCTTGATCGGCCTGTACACGCTGCTGATCACGCTCAATGCGTTCGGCGTGAAGCTCGGCGCGCGCGCCATCCTGGCGGTGTCGACGATCAAGCTCACGCCCTTGTTCGTGCTCGCGGGCGTGGGCCTGTTCTTCGTCGACTGGGGCCAGATCGATTTGCTCGCCCTGCCCTCGTGGGGCGCGCTGGCGAGCGTGATGCTGTGGGTGATCTTCGCCTATTCGGGCGTGGAGACCGCACTGACGATTTCCGGCGAGGTGCGCGACGCGCGCCGCGCCGTGCCGCGCGCGGCCTTGGTCGCGACCTTGTTGGTGATGCTGCTCTACGTCGGCATCCAAACCGTGACCCAGGGCGTGCTCGGCGCCTCGATCAAGGGCAATACCACGCCCCTGGCTTCGGCCGCGGGCGCGATCTGGGCGCCGGGCATGACCTTGCTGTTGATCACGGCCACGGTGTCGATGCTCGGTTTTCTGATGGGCAATCTTCTGGGCACGTCGCGCCTGGTCTATGCGCTGGGCCACGACGGCCATCTGCCGGCCGTGCTCGGCCGCGTCACCGAGCGCTATCGCGTGCCGCTGGGCGCGGTGATCGCGCATGGCGTGATCGCGTGTTCGCTGGCGATCTATGGCGATTTCGATTTCCTGGTGAAGGTCTCGACCGGGTCCAACTGCCTGGTCTATATCGCCGTCAGCGCCGCCGCGTGGTGGTTGCAGCATCGCGGCCGCAGCGACGACCGCACGCTCAATCTGCCGGGCGGACCGCTGATTCCGCTGATGTCGGCGCTGGCGATGGCGGCGGTGTTCGCGACGCTGCAGACCAGCGAATGGGGCGCGATCGCGATCGCGTTGGCGCTGCTGTTCGTGGCCTATGGCGCGCGCCGATGGTTCGCCACGGGCGCGAGCGCGTAAACCCAGCCAATGCCCTATTGACCGCGATCGCGAGCGCGCACTAGCGTCCTCGGCTTGTCCCTGCCGGAGCGCGTCATGTCGTTTGCGCCGCGATGTCTGCTGTCACTGGCCTTGGTCGCCTTCCTCTCGCCGCTCGCGGCGAAGGAAGAGACCAAGCCCGCCGCCGAACTCGGCGCGCTCAAGTTCCGCCTGATCGGCCCCAATGTCGGCGGGCGCGTGGCGCGCGTCGCCGGCGTGCCCGGCGATCCGCTGACCTACTACGCGGCCGTCGCGCAAGGCGGCGTGTGGAAATCGAGTAACGGCGGCCGCGAATGGGCGCCGATCTTCGACGAGCAGTTCACCACCTCGGTCGGCTCGCTCGCTCTGGCGCCGAGCGATCCGAACGTGATCTATGTCGGCTCGGGCGAGGCCAATATCCGCGGCAATGTCTCGCTGGGCTGGGGCATCTGGAAATCGGTCGACGCCGGCAAGACCTGGGCGCGCGTGTGGGAAAATCGCGGCCAGATCGGCACCATGGCCGTGCACCCGCGCAATCCCGACATCGCCTTCGCGGCGGTGCTGGGCTCGCCCTTTGGGCCGTCGGACACGCGCGGCGTCTATCGCACGCGCGATGGCGGCAAGACCTGGCAGCGCGTGCTGTTCAAGAACGCCGACACCGGCGCTTCCGACGTCGCCTTCGATCCGAACAATCCCAACATTCTTTACGCCGGCCTGTGGCAGATGCGCCGCACGCCGTGGGCCTTGACCAGCGGTGGTCCGGGCAGCGGGCTGTATCGTTCGCGCGATGGCGGCGATACCTGGACCGCGCTCACCGGCGCGGGCCTGCCCGAGGGCGATTGGGGCAAGGTCGGCGTGGCGATCGCGCCGTCGGACTCGCAGCGCGTGTACGCGCTGATCGAGGCCAAGGAAGGCGGACTGTTTCGCGCCGACGATGGCGGCGACACGTGGACGCGCGTCAGCGCGCACCGCTCGTTGCGCCAACGCGCCTGGTACTACACGACCATGACCGTCGATCCGCGCAATGCCGACGTGCTTTGGTTCCCGCAGGTGCCGTTGTTGAAGAGCATCGACGGCGGCAAGACCGTGGTCAGCATCAAGGGCCCGCATCACGGCGATCATCACGACGTGTGGATCGACCCGAAGAACAATCAGCGGTTGATCTCGGCCAACGACGGTGGCGTCGACATTTCCACCGATGGCGGCAAGACCTGGTTCGCGCCCGATCTGCCGCTGGGTCAGTTCTACAACATCGATGTCGACAATCGCCTGCCCTATCACGTCGGCGGCACGCTGCAGGACATGGGCACGGTCAGCGGTCCCTCGCGCGGGCTCGATGGCGATGGCGCCACGCTCGCCGACTGGCGTTACGTCGGCGGCGGCGAAGCCGGTGATTTCAAATACGACACCGAACTCAAGGGCCATGTTTACGCCGGCGAATACGGCGGTTTTCTCTCGCACTACGTCGAGCAGACCGGCCAGTACCGCGTGATCATGCCCTACCCGGTCAATCCGTCGGGCCATCCGGCCAGCGACTGGCGCTATCGCTTCCAGTGGACCGCGCCGGTGGCGCTGTCGCCGCATCACGCGGGCACGCTGTATCACGGCGGCAATGTGCTGTTCCAAAGCGATGATCGCGGCGACACCTGGCGCGAGATCAGCCCCGACCTGACGCGCAACGATCGCGCGAAGCAAGGCTGGTCGGGCGGCCCGATCACGGGCGACATCACCACAGTCGAGTACTACAACACGATCTTCTCCATCGCCGAATCGCCGCTGGCCAAGGGCACGATCTGGGTCGGCACGGACGATGGCCTGGTGCATGTCACGCGCGATGGCGGCGGTCAGTGGGACAACGTCACCGCCAAGGCCTGGCCGGAATGGGCCACGATCGAAGGCATCGAGCCCTCGCGCGTGGACGCGGGCACGGCCTATGTCGTGGTCGACGCGCATCGCCTCGATGATTTCCGTCCCTACGTGTTCCGCACGCGCGATCACGGCAAGCGCTGGGAGAAACTGGTCGACGGTCTGCCGGCCGACCTGCACGCCTTCGCCCTGCGCGAGGACGTCACCGACGCCAACGTGCTCTACCTCGGCACCGAACGCGGCGTGTGGTACTCGCGCGATGCCGGCGCGCACTGGGCCGAACTCAAGGCCGGCCTGCCGCCCGTGGCCGTGGTTGATCTGGAAGTGCGTCATGGCGATCTGATTGTCGGCACGCGCGGCCGCGCCGCGTGGGTGCTCGACGATGTCGCCGCGTTCACGCGCCTGCCCGCGGCCAAGTCCGCCGGCGCCGCGCAGGTGTTTCCGGCGCCGCGCGCCGTGCGCTGGCGCGCCGACGCGCGCTGGGATTCGCAAGGCCAGATCGCCAACGCGCCTTACGGCGCCTTGCTGAGTTATTGGCTGCCGGCTGAACCCAAGGGCGAGATTACCCTCACGATTCGCGACGACGCGGGCAAGCTCGTGCGCACGCTCAGCAGTGTCGCGCGCCCCGCGCGTCATCCGCCGGATGATCCGGACGAGCCCGAATCCAAGCCCGAAGCCGATCTGACCAAGACCGCCGGCCTCAATCGCGTCTATTGGAATCTGCGCCACGACGGCGCGCGCCGTCTCGAACGCGCCAAGCTCGACGCGGGCGATCCCGAGACCGGCCCGCTGGTCGTGCCGGGTCGCTATGCACTCACGCTCGATGTCGATGGCAAGACCACCACCGGCAGCGTCGAAGTCATCGCCGATCCGCGCTGGACCGGCAAGCCGGAAGACATGCGCGCCAATCTCGATTTCGCGCTGACGCTGCGCGGCGAAATCGATCGCGCCGTCATCGCCGTCGACACCGTGCGCGCGTTGCGCGAGCAGATCGCCGACCTCGACCTTCGCCTCGCCGGACATCCCGCGCGCGAAGGTCTTGTGAAGTTGATCGAAGACACGGGCAAGACCGGCGAGACCCTCGAAGGCCTGCTGCACAATCCCACGGCCGAAGTCGTCTACGACGTGTTGGCCGGTCGCGATGGCGGCGCCAAGCTGATCTCGCAGCTCAGTCCCTTGTACGACTGGGTGCAGTCGTCCGATCACGCGCCGACCGCGGCGATGCAAGCGCGTCACGCGGAACTCGCGTCGGAACTCGCCGCGATCGAAGCGCGCATCGCGCAATGGCGCGACGGCCCGGTCAAGCAACTCGAACAAGCCGCCGCCGACGCGGGCCTGCCGCGCTTCGTCACGCCCACCGCGGAGCGCGCGCCATGAATCTACGCGACCACACGCGTTTGATGGCGCGCTATCACGGCTGGGCCTTCGGCAAGGTGCTCGATGAAGTAGCGCGTCTATCGGACGAGGAATATCGCCGCGATCGCGGCCTGTTCTTCAGCCACATCCACGGCACCTTGAATCATCTGCTCCTGGTCGATCTGATCTGGCACGGCCGTCTGGTCGGCCAGGCGCCCGCGTTCAACACGCTGCGCGACGAGATCGAACCCGATCGCCGCCGCCTGGCCGAGCGCCTGCTCGCGCGCGATCGCGCGTGGCTCGAGTATCTCGATGGCCTGAGCGACGCCGACCTCGGCGGCATCGCCAGCTATCGCATGCTCGATGGCACGCCGCGGCGCCTGCCGCGCGCGAGCTGCATCCTGCACGCGTTCAATCACGGCACGCATCATCGCGGTCAGATCTCGACCGCGCTGAGCCAGGCCGGTGGTCGCGCGCCGGAGATGGACCTGCCGTATTTCCTGTACACCTTGAGCGAAGGCGAACTCGGTCTCGCCTGAGCCGCTTGCAAGGCCGCGCCCCGGACCCCATCCTGGGCGCGTGCCGACCTGGATCGACAGCCACACTCACATCGACGCGCCCGAGTTCGAACACGATCGCGGCGAGGTGATCGCGCGCGCTCGCGCGGTCGGCGTGACGCGACAACTCGTGCCCGCCGTCACCGCCACCAGTTGGTCGCATCTGCGCGAAGTCTGCGCGACGTATCCGGGCTTGTATCCCGCCTACGGCCTGCACCCGATGTATCTCGACTTGCATGGCGACGAAGATCTCGACGCCCTGCGCGCTTGGATCGAGCGCGAAAAACCCTGCGCCGTCGGCGAATGCGGACTCGACTTCTTCGTCGAAAGCCTCGATCCCGTGCGCCAACGGCATTTCTTCCACGAGCAATTACGCATCGCCCGCGCCTACGAACTGCCGGTGATCGTGCACGCGCGTCGCGCCTTCGAGGAAGTGATCCATACCTTGCGTGAGTTCGACATTCGCGGCGGCATTGTGCACAGCTTCGGCGGCAGCGCCGAACAAGCGCGGCAGTTGCACGCGATGGGTATGCTCATCGGCATCGGTGGACCGCTGACGTATGAACGCGCCACGCGCCTGCGCGCGATCGTGACCGAACTGCCGATCGAGCAACTCGTGCTCGAAACCGATTCGCCCGATCAACCGCTGGCGAACTGGCGCGGCCAGCGCAACGAACCCGCTCGCCTGATCGAGATCGCCGAGTTGGTCGCGCAGTTGCGCGGCACCACGCCCAAAGCCCTCGCCGAAGCCACCACGCGCAACCTCGAACGCTGCTTCAAGCTGCCCCCGGAGCCCTCGTCATGAATGCACCTGTCGTTGGCGGTCTCGTCGCCTGGGCCGGACGCCTGCGCTTTCCCGTGCTGCTGGCGCTCACGGCCGCGTTGTTTCTGTTCGATCTGATCATTCCGGATTTCATCCCCTTCATCGATGAAATCCTGCTCGGCCTGGCCACCGCGATCTTCGCCAATTGGCGCAAGCGCGCGCCGCGCGATGGGTCACCGACCGAAGTGCCGCCGCGCTGAGATCTAAGCAAGCTCTGTAGATCGACGTCTGGCCGTTCTTGATTTCTGAGCCAGAGGAGACCGAAACAAGCATCGCAGACAACCTCGCCGTTCAATCCCATCGACCGAGGCTAGGTGTCGGGGAATTGCTCAACTGGTACAGCAAGACGCCTTTCATGATGACCCCACGAATCCGAAGCCCTCGATCTCACGATCGTCACTCTGTGCCGCCAAGCGTGGCAATCTCGACCGACAAATTCGTCTTCTTGGGGTATATGCAGAACCCAAAACCGATCCCCAATTCGCCACACTCGCAAAGCAGCTCGACGGGAAACTCCAAATCGTAATTGTCGTCAGCAAAGATGCCCACGAAGTACTCAAGTCTCCCGCCCGATTCTCGAATCTCAGAGATAGCATCCCTCTTCTGGGCGAGACACTTGCTCAGTCTTCCAATCTGATCTTCCAGCTCGCGAGCAGGCTCCCCAACGCAATCGCGCAAGCTACTAATCCAATACGTTTCCTTGTGTTTTCCGCCCAAAAGCCGCCCGTCAAGTGCGACCCTAACTGCGCCAGCAGCGTTCGCGCGTTCAAACGCAACCCCAAGCCTCGAACTGATCTCTTCGGGAGAGAGACTCGGGTGCCAAATTCTGAGCGACACCTCAAAGCGATTTAGTCGGCCTCGTGCCATCTCTTCATCCATTCGAATGTCCACCATGGCAAATGATTCGTAGATGGGCCATTGTCGGTCACTTCTCCCAAGCCTAGGGAGCCTCTGAAAAACTCACTTAAGTTGTGCTTTGATTGAACGACCTGATCCGATCCATGCCACGCATGAACAAACATGCTGACCTTCTACGATGCCGAGTTCGCCGGCAATAGGAATAATGACCCGGAAGGCGCGCTTACTCGCCGAAATGGATAAGGTGGTGCCCTCGGCAGCGTTGATCCGCGCGATTTGGAGTTGCGGTTACCGCGGGAGCGAGATGGCGCCCCATGTAACGACTAGTTCAGAGGTTCGCTAGCGCGGCCGCAGGCCGCGCGCGCGCTCGAGCAGACGTTCGAGGATCTTGCCGACGGCGACAAGCGCGAATGTCGCGGTGACGTGCATGGCGGAGCCCAAACCGCCGCCGCATTCGATGCGCAGCGCCGCTTCGTTTTCCTCGGGCCGCGCGCAGGCCACGGAGCCGTCGGCTTGCGGATAGCGGACGTTCTCCAGCGAATACACCGCGAGCACGCCGAAGTAGCGTTTGGGATTGCGCGTCCACGCGTACTCGTCGCGAAGCTTGCGGCGCACCATGGCCAGCAGCACGTCGTGTTCGGTCTTGGCCAGATCGCGGATCAGAATCTTGGTCGGATCGAGGCGACCGCCGGCCGAGCCGCACACGAGGATCGGCGTCTTTCGTCGACGCAGAAAGGCCGTCAATTCGACCTTGACGCGAAACGCGTCGCAGGCATCGAAGACGTAGTCGAACTCGGGCGCGAAGATCTCCGCGATGGTCGACGGCGTGAGAAAACGCGCGATCACCGTGACCTTGCACTCAGGATTGATCGCGCGCACGCGCGCGGCCAGCACTTCGGCCTTGAACTGGCCGTAGCTGCCGTCGAGCGCGTGCAGCTGGCGGTTGGTGTTGCTCACGCACACCTCGTCGCCATCGATCAGAGTCAGCGCGCCGATGCCGCTGCGCGCCAAGGCCTCCACCGCCCAGGAACCGACACCGCCCAGCCCGACCACGGCCACGTGCAGGCGCGCGAACACGGCCACGCCGCCGGCGCCGTACAAGCGGTCGAGACTGTCGAAACGGGGCTGCGGGAGATCGGTCATGGCGGCACTTTCCGGGGGCGCGATTCTAGCGTGGTCGCGGGTCGCGGTGCTGGCCGCGGCTTCGATACTCTGGTATCTTGGTACATACATACCACATGGAGAATGGCCATGCAGCGCGTCATCGCCCATACCTTCACGGTCGAAGGCCCCGTCGACCGCGTCTTTCCCCTGTTCGACCCCCGTCACGAGGACGAATGGGCGCCGAACTGGCGCTTCCAGGGCCTGCAGCCGACGCCTTATCGCAACGAGGCCAACGCGGTGTTTCGCATCGACAACGCACTGGGTCGCGAGATCTGGGTCGTGCTCGACCTCGACGCCCAGGCGCATCGCGCCGAGTATCTGGCCCTGCGTGGCGAGCAGTTGATTCGCCGCGTCCACGTGCAGTGCGAAGCGCGTGGCGACGAGACCGTGGTCCACGTGCGCTATCACCTCAGCGCGCTCGATGCCGCGGGCCAGGCGCAGATGGGCAGCTTCGACGACGCCTATCTACGCGCCTGGGAAGCGCCGATCCGCGCCGCCGCGCGCCACCGCGGAGCAACGCCGGCATGAGCGAGATCGAACGCATCCAGACCGGCATCCGCATCGAAAAGCGCTTGCTCAAGGTGCTCAAGGCCCTGGCCGAGTACAAGGACATGACGCTCGGCGATCTGCTCGAGGGCATCGTGCTGCATGCATTCGAAGGCAAGCAGGCGTTCTCGGCCGAGACGCGCGCGCGCATTGAGGAACTCAAGCGCATCTACGCGCTCGACCTCGTGGCGGGCGACAGTCATCAACTGACCGAAGGCGAGCGGCGCACCAAGGCGACGCCGCGCAAGCGTCGCGCGCCTTAGTTCACGGTCTCGAGCAAGTCGGAGTCGAACATGGCCGCAGGCGAGATCATCACTTCGTCCTTGGGCAAGGCCTTGCCATAACGCGCGCTGGCCTCGGCGCGCACGGCGGCATCGCCGAAATCGAAGCTCGCCAAGGGCGCGGGTTCGCCCACGCGCAGATTGAAGGCCTGTACGTAGGCCTTCCAGACGAGTTCGGAGCAATACAAGCGCTCATCCGACCAGCGAAACTCGCGATCGTAAGCGCGGCCCAGATAGCGCTCGGCGGCCGCGCGAAGCTTGCGAATGCCAGAGGCATCGAGCCGCGCGTCGGATTCGCGCAGACGCTTGGCCACGACGTGACCATCGACACCGCGCGCGGCCCAGTCGGCATAACGCGTGTAGCGCACCGTGGCCGAGGCCTCGAGCACCCAAGGCTCGCCGCGACGCAGGAAGATCACGCCCATGTGACTCCACGGCGAATGCGTGGCGCGTTGGATCAGCGCGCTCTGACGCGAGCGTGAGGTCTGAAAGACCACGTCGCCATCGCGCAGGTCTTTCGCCGGCGGCGCGCCGCGCGCGCAGGCGACGCAACTCCAAATCAAGGCGCCGATGAAGATCGCGCGCGCGAGGATCACACGCCAAGTTCGAGTCATCGCGGCAGTCTCCCACCGCGCCCAGACCCGTTCAAGCTTGCACGCGCCGACACGAAGCGCTAAACAGCGCTGACGACGATCGCGGGGGTGCGGCCATGTCGAGTTCGATGACCACGGTGGGTCGGTTTCGTGACGCCTATCGCGCGCTGACGCGCGCCAAGCAGGCCAATGGCGCGCCATTGCTCGACGTCACCCCAGTAATTCTTGCCGAAGGCGATTCGTGGTTTTCCACGCCGCTGTATCCCAATCTGATGGATGGCGTGGCCTCGCGCGTGCGCGGTCTGTTCCTGCGCATCGAGAAACCCGGCGACACCGCGCGCAATATCTTCGGCAAGGCCAATCTCAAGCGTTTGGCGGATCACTTGCGCACGTTCCGCTTCGATGCGGTGGCGCTGTCGGCGGGCGGCAACGATGTCGTCGATGAGTTCCTGAAGAAGACCTTCAAGGGCGCGAAGAATTTGACGGTGACCGCGGCCTTGGACCGCGTGATCGACACCAAGATCTTCGACAAGCTCCACAAGGGCTATCAGGATTTCGTCGATCTCGCCGGCGACGTCAGTCCGACCACGGCAATCATCGCGCACACCTATGCCTATCCGCGCCTGCTCGGCGCGCCCGCGCAATTGCGAGCGCAGCAGATCGGCTTAATCGCGCTGTTCAAGCATTCGGTCGGCGACTGGATCGACAAGCACATCGATCAGGCCTTGCCCGCGCCGGCCGATCGGCTGAGCTTCGTGCATGGCTTGATCGATGCCTTCGAGGCGCGCGTGCTCGATCGCGTCGCGGGCTCGAATTTTCACGTGCTGGATCTGCGCGCGGAGATTCAGGCCGACGAGTTGTGGAACGATGAGATGCATCCCACGGCCTCGGGCTTCGACCAACTCGCCGCGCGCATGACCGCGCGCATCGCCGTGGTCTTGCCGCCGGCCAAGCGCGGCGCGGTCACGGCGTGATGGACGATCCGCGCCATCCGGCCGATGGTCCGGATGCGCCGCTTGATCGCGCACGCACGCTGGACCTGACCTTGTGCCTGTCGGGTGGCGGCTATCGCGCGGCGCTGTTTCATCTGGGCACGCTGTGGCGCCTGCACGAGCTTGGTTTGCTCGGCAAGATCGAGCGCTTGAGCAGCGTCTCGGGCGGATCGATCCTGGCCGCGTGGCTCGCGTGCTGCATCACGCGCGACGCGGCCGGCGGCGATCAGGCGAGCTTCGCGCGCTGGTGCGCGGCGCTGGATTTCCGCAAGACCATCGCCGAGCCGTTTCGCGCCATCTCTCGACGCGACATTCGTACGTGGCCCGTGATCAAGGACCTGATCCGGCGCACGCTCATCTACGGTTGGGTGTGGCCGCGTTCGGGCGCGCATGATTTGGCGCGCGCCTACGCCGATCACGTCAACGACGAGCGTTTGCGCGATTTGCCGCATGCGCCACAGTTCGTGTTCTGCGCCACCGACCTCACCTTCGGGGTCAATTTCGAATTCAGTCGCGAGCGCGTGGGCGACTATCAACTGGGTTATCTCGAAGCCCGCGAGGGCGGCCCCGATCCGGCCGATCTGCCGATCGCGCTGGCGGCGGCGGCATCGAGCTGTTTTCCGCCGGTGTTCGTGCCGCTCGTGCTCGACACCACGCCCTATCGCCTGAGTCGCGGCCGTTATCGCGGCGCCGATCGCGAACGGCTGAGCCGTCGCGTGCAGCTGACCGACGGCGGTGTGTACGACAACCTCGGCACCGAGCCCGTGATCAAGCGCGCGCGACGCGTGTTGATCTCGGATGCCGGCGCGCCGTTTCCCTTCCGCGCGGGCGCGCATCCTTTGGCGAGGCTGCTGCGATACACTGCGGTGATCGGCAATCAGGCGTACGCCTTGCGGCGGCGGTTGTTCTTGACCTTGCGGCATCGCGAGGAGATCGAAGGCGCGCATTGGAGTTTGTCCGAGCGCGTCGAGGCCGGCGCCTTTGGCTATGCCAGCACCCTGATCGAAGACGTGCTCGCGCGCGTGCGCACCGACCTCGATCGTTTTCGCGATGACGAGTTCGAGGTGCTGGTCAATCACGGCTACGCCAGCTGTGCCGCGACCCTGACTCATCGACCCGAGGCCGTGCCCGAAGCCGCATCGATCCCGCCGCAATGGCCCTATCCGCGCTGGCAGGATGAAGCGGCCGTGCGCGCGGCCTTGCGCGACAGCCATCGTCGCTTCGTGCCTTCGCGGTGGTGGCGCTAGCCTCGACTCGCAGTGGATTGCCCGTGAATTCCTTCAGGAGATGCGCACCATGATCCGTATCCGCTCCGACCGCGCGCGCTGGCTGGCTTCGATCGTCACGAGTGTCGCGCTCGCGGGCTGCGTCGGCCACGCGCCGCGCGAGCCGCTATTGCCCTCGCTGGTCGGCAGCACGTGGCAAGTCACGCAGATCGGCGATCAGGTGCTCGCGAACGATGCCAATGCGCCGCGCATCACCCTGCGCTTCGATGCGCTGATGCTGGGCGGCGATGCGCCGTGCAATGCCTTCTCGGCCGGTTATGGCCTGGACGACGAGGGCGTGCTCCAGGTGCAGGCGATCCGCGCGAGCAAGCGCGCCTGCCCCGAGTTGGCGCTCGAGCAGGCGTTCTTCGACACGCTGGCGCGTGTCGACCGCCTCGCCCGTGACCACGATCGACTGAGTCTGCGCGAGGGCGACCGGGTGCTCTTGCGCTTGGTCGAAGTGGCCGCGCCGTGAGCCTCGAAATTCGCGCGTCGGCTGTTCGATGTAAGCGATTCTGACTTTCTGGCCCGCGCGATCGGACGCGAAATGACCGTTCCGACCCTTGGCAACGGGTCGGAATCAGGGCATCGTGGTCCTGGGTCGGCAGCAGGGAGCAAGTAGCCGATTCGTAAGGGAATTCGTTCGGGGGGCTGGACGCGGTGGGGGCATGGCGACCAGAAAATCCGAGCGGGAACCCGGGTTAGTAAGCGATTCTTACCAGATAAGCGATTCTAATCTATGGGTGTCAGAGTGACTGTCGAATCCGATGTTGCAGAGCATCCCGCGGTCCTGCCGATCCGCGACCGTATCCGCGAAGCCCGCGAGCTCGCGGCCTTGACCAAGGCCGAACTCGCGCGTCGCGTGGGCGTTCGCCCGAGCGCGGCCGTGCAGTGGGAAAGTGACTTCGGCACCGCGCCGAATGTCGAGCACCTGGCGCGCATCGCCGCCATCACGCATGTCAGCTTCGAGTGGCTGGCCACGGGTCGCGGCGCGATCCGCGGTGGCGCCGCCGATGGCGCGCCCGCGGTGATGTTGTCGGCCTTCGCGCAAACGTTGTTCGAGGAAAAACTCCTGCGCCTCGCGCGCCGCGTGCCGGCGAAAAAGCGCGACGCGCTGGTGAACTTCCTCGAATCGCTGGTGCTCGATCCGCTGCCGCGCCGCTAATCGCGGCGCGTTGGGCTGAAGAAAGCCGCCTCGCCGCTCACGGCGAGCGTGGCGCGCCGTTGTAGGCGCAGCCCTGCAGGCGACGACCGGCGAGCGTGATCTCGACGGTGAAGTCCGTGCGTTCGTCCGCGATCGCGCAGGCGATCGGGCTCATCACGATATTGATCGCGCCATCGGTGCTGCTGCCGGCGAATTGATAGCGCCCCTCGCCCGCGGCCACGAAAGGCTTGTAGCGATACGACCAGGGCAAGTCGCGGCCTCGCTCGGTCAACTTCACGCGCCAGGGCGTCACTTCCAAGCGCCACTGCCCCGCGGCATCGCGACCCGACCAGACCAGGTTCGCCATGTCCTCGAGGCAGCGCGGCCCATGGCGATAGACGCGATGCACGCGCCCGAGTTGCCAGTGGCCTTCGTCATCGCGACGTGCGTTGACCTCGACGAATACCGCGCCATCGCGACCGTCATGACGCTCGCGCACGAGGCCGGGCAATTCGCTCGCCACGGTCGCGTCCACGGCCGGCGCCGCCGCTTCGCCGCAGGCCGCGAAGGCCAGTTGGCCTTGGGCCAACACCAACTCACCGTGCTGACGTGTCCACGCCGCATCCGCGGGCACCGCGGTTTCGGCGCGCGCGATCGCGCACGACAACAGCATTCCCCACGCGAGCCCGAAGCTCATCCAGTTCCGTCGATTCATGGCTAAATGCTAAGCGGCGATCGATGAAAACGCCAACCGTCACCCTGCGTGATCGGGCGGCGCGTTATCCTGATGGCCTCGAAATTCGGAAACATCGCGCATGAAATACCTCGTCGCCGCCGTGCTGGGTCTGCTCGTGGGCGCCTTGTTGGCGTTCCAAGTCGCCAATGCCCTGAGTCGGCGTCATGCCTTCGGACGCGCGGTGATGCTGACGCAGCGCCATCATTTCGCCGATCTGCGCGAGGCGCTGGACACGCCGAATTGCCCCAACGCCGCGTCATTGCCCGCGCTGCAACGCCTGGCGGCGGTGACGCCCGATACCTTGCCCGCCTTCGCCGACGACCTCGGCAAGAACCCGGGCTTCGGCCTGCGTCAGCAAGCCTTGGGCGCGGCCCTGGGCAAGGCGCTCGCGTCGCCGCCGAACGACTGCACCGCGCTCAACGCCGTGGTGCGCGAGATCGACGATGCCTGCGAAGCCTGTCATCACGAGTATCGATGAGCGCGCCCACCGCGCGCCTGATCCGGGAGAAGTCCATGCGCACCTTCCGTGAACTCGCCACGATCCTGATTCCGACCCTGTTCGCCAGCGGCCTGGCCAGCGCCGCGCCACTCGACGACCTGCTGCAGTGCGCCGACTGGGACGCGCTCGCGCGCCCGCCGCGCGAGATCGCCGACGGCATCGCCAGCGACACGCGCGCGCAATGCCGCGTGTTCGCGCTGGCCAATGCCACCACGGTCGAATGCGCGGCGACGCGCGCGATCAGCGTGTTCGGTTTGCCCACGCAAGAATTCGGCTTCGCCGACGCGCGCGATGGCGCGCATCGCGTCAGCGTGGTGTTTCGTGCCGCGCCCGAGCGCGTGCGCGACGCCGTGGCCGCGCGCTTGAAAACAAGCTTCGCGCCCGGCCCCGACGACAGCTTCATCGCGCGACTCGACAACCCGACCACGCGCGAGATCCGCGTCAGCCCTCGCGAAGACGGCTCGACGACTCTGGTCTGCTTGCGCCAGCCGCCACGCGACGAAGCCGAAGGCATCGCCCAAGGCATCGACGCGCAACGCGGCGGCATCGCGGGGCATCTGAGTTTCCCCGGCGGCACGCTGCCGCCGATGCGCGTGTGCGCCGTGCCTCGCGAGCCGACCCTGCGCGCGCGCTGCATCGTCACCGCCGTCGACACGGCCGATTTCCTGATCGCGGGCCTGACGCCCGGCGACTACGACGTGGCGAGCTTCGCGCTGTCGGGCAATGCCAATCGCTTCGTGGGCGCGCACGCCAGCCGCCTGGACGACTGCGGACCCAACCGCACGGACTGCGCCGGCGGCGTGCTGGTGCCGGTGACCGTGCGCGCCGGTCAGGTCATCACCGACGTCGATCCCGACCGCTTCTACACGCAATTGCCCGCGCGTTTCGATATCGTCTACGGCGACTGAGCGCGACCGGGATCGAGCGTTCGCCGATCGTGCCGGCGCTCGGGGGCGAATGACAGACAGTGGCGAGGTGGGGCCCTGCATGCGGTACGCGCGCGATGGCGGTGTCGAACGTGATGCCCGAGCGATCCTGGCGTGGTGGCGACGCGCGATGATGCGCGGCTTCGCCCGGGTCGTGCTTCAGCGAGCGGGGCGATCCCGCTTCGCGAGCATGATTTTCGCGTGCTTGCTCTGCATGGCCTCGAACTTCGCGAGTCTGATCGCCGCGCCTGCCCATGCCCTGCCCTTCGTCGATGGCCCCGCGGCGACGCGCGATGAAGACCCGCGCTGGTTGTCGTTCCGCGCGTTTTCCAGCGTCGACGGTCTGCCGCAGAACACTGTGTTCGCGCTGGCCGAAGATCGCGAAGGCTATGTCTGGGTCGGCACGCAAGAAGGCTTGGCGCGTTACGACGGCCGACGCTTCGAGCGCGTGCCGCTGGGCGCCTCGGGCACGTGGGTCCTGCGCTTGTGGGTCGATGCGAAGAGCGGCCTGTGGGTCGGCACCGACGAAGCGGGTCTGTGGTTGATCGACGGCGACTCGCGCGCCATCACCGATCACGGCCGCGCGCTGCCTTCGATCGAAGCGCTCGTGCCCGCCGCCGATGGGCGCGTGTGGGTCGGCACGCCCAACGGCGTCTATCGCTGCGCGCGCGAAGGCTGCGACTTTATCGAGGCCACGCGCGGCATCGCGCTCGCGGCCTTGTATGAAAGCGAGTGCGACGCTGGCCGATGCCTGTATCTCGGCACGGCCATGGAGGGCGTTCGACGACTCGATCACGTCGAAGGCGAAAGGCCCACGCTCGGCGCCTGGCGACTCACGCGCGACGATGGCCTGCCCAATGACGCCGTGCGCGCCTTCGCGCGGCTGCCTGGCGCCGCGCGCGACGAGTTGTGGATCGGCACGGGTCGCGGCATCGCGCGTTGGCTCGGCGATCGCGTGGTGCGTTACGCCGAACTCGACGGTCATCATCTGGGCACGGTGCTCGATCTGCGGCCCAGCCACGATGCGCAAGGCCAACCGGAAATGCTCGCGGGCCTCTTTCGCGGCGGCGTCGCGCGCTTTCGCGCCGATGGCGGCTGGCGCGTGCTCGATGCGCGCGAGGGCTTGCCCGATGACTACGTCTACAGCTTGTTGCTGACCGAAACGGGCGAAGCCGAACCCACGCTCTGGGTCGGCACCGCGAGCGCGGGCCTGTTGCGTCGCGAACCCGGTCGGTGGCTCGCGCTCGACGAGCGTCAAGGCCTGCCCCATCGTGGCGTCGTCGGCTTGGGCGAGACTGAGTTTCCCGACGGCGTGCGCGCGCCGTGGATCGGCACCATCAGCGGTTCCGTGCGTTGGCACGAGGGCCGTTGGCAGCCGTGGTTGCAGGCGCCGTTTCGCGATCGCGTGGTGTACGCGATCGCGCGTCACGACGACGCGACCTGGGTCGGCACCGATCGCGGCCTGCTGCGCCTGCGCGGCGATCGCATCGACGAATTCACCGCCGATCACGGCGATCTGCCCGGCATCATCGTCACCGACGTCATCGCCGCGCCCATGCCCGATGGCACGCCGACGCTGTGGGTCGCGACGCGGCATGGGCTGGTGCGTCTGGAGCACGATCGCTTCGTGCCCGAGTTCGTTGCCGGCGAAAACGCGGGTTGGGAGCAAGCGCGCGGCGTGGTCGCCGTGCCCGAGGCGAGCGGCGGCTTCACGATCTGGGCCGGGTTCGAAGATGGCCTCGCGCGACGCGATGCGCGCGGCTGGACGCCCGTGCCCGAGGGCTGCTTGCCGCATCGCCAGATCCTGGATCTGCGCCTGGCTGATGGCGCGCTGTGGGTCGGCACACGGCGCGGCATCGCGCGTGTCTCGACGGCCTCGCCCTATGCGTGCGCGACCTTCCCGGCATCGATCATCGCGCCGAACATGGTCACGCAGTTGCAGCTCGACGCGCGGGGTCGCGTCTACGCGTTCGGCCACGACGGCGTGGATCGCCTCGCGCCCGGCTCGGACCCGAACGATCTCGGCACCTGGACCGTCGAGCATTTCGATCAGCACGACGGCCTGCCCGCGCTGGAATTCAATCCGACCTCGATGGTCGATGGCCAAGGCCGCGTGTGGGCCGGCACGGTCGCGGGCGCGACCGTGTTCGATCCGCGCGACGAATCGCGCGCGGGCGAGCCCAAGCCACTGCGCTTGACCGCGGTCACGCTCGACACGGGCGAAACCGTCCGCGACGGCGACGAACTGCCGGCCGCGCGGCATTCGCTGCGTTTCGATGTTCATCTGATGAATCTGCAGCGCGAGCATCGTCATCGCTATCAAACCGCGCTGACCGGACCGAGCTCGATCGTCACCGATTGGAGCGCCGACAGTCGCGCCAGTTTTTCGCGCCTGGCGCCCGGCGACTACAGCTTCGCCGCGTGGGCGCGCGACGACGACGGCGTGGTCTCGGGCCCGACCACGCTGTCGTTCCGCATCGCGCCGCCGTGGTGGCAACGCGCCTGGGCATGGCTTGGCTTCGCCGCGATCGCGGCGGCGCTGGGCGCGCTGGCCGTGCGCTGGCGCACCGCGCGCATCGCCGCGCGCGCCCGCGCGCTCAGCGACGAAGTGGCCCTGCGCACGCGCGAACTGGCCGAGGCCAACGAACGTCTGCGCACGGCCTCGCTCACCGATCCGCTGACCGGGCTGTGGAATCGGCGTTACGTGGCGCTAGAAATCCCCGCCGACGCCGAACGCGCCCTGCGCCGTCGCCGCGCGGGCGAACCGCACGGTGATCTGGTCGTGCTGCTGGTCGACATCGATCACTTCAAGGCGATCAACGATCGCGCCGGTCACGACGGCGGCGACATCGTGCTGCGCGAATTCGCCGCGCGCCTGCGCGAGTTCGCGCGCGGCTCCGATCTGGCCGTGCGCTGGGGCGGCGAGGAATTCCTGCTGATCCTGCGCGACTGCGATCGCGCCGAGGGCGCCGAGATCGCGCGCCGCCTGCTCGCGCGCGTGCGCGACACGCCGTTCGCGATCGAAGGCCAGTCGCTGCGCGTGACCACGTCGATCGGCTGGGCCGCGTTTCCGTTCGACCCCGACGGCGAACTGCGCTTCGATCAAGTGCTCAACCTCGCCGACCAGGCCCTGTATCGCGCCAAGCACGAAGGGCGCGATCGCGCGATCGGCGTGCGCGCGGGCGCGGCGGGCGTCGAGTTCGTGGGCGTGGACGAACCGGCCGCGAGCTGAGTCGCGCGGTCGCGCCAGCGACCTCGCTTAACGGCGAAGACCCGCCGCGAATGGGGCGGCGCGCGTGGATTCGCGGGCACGGGGGCTTTCGGCGGTTGACTTCCCCGCCAAATCCGGCAGGCTTTCGGGCTCCGTGCCGTACGCTCCGGTTGTCCGCCCGCATGAAGATTTTCGGTTTTCTGTCCAAGCCCGCCTGGGAAAGTCGCGACGCCGGCGAGCGCCGCCGCGCCCTGGCCGAGTCGCAAGACCCCGCGCTGATCGCGCGTCTGGCCGAATTCGCGCGCAATGACGCCGACGCCGAGGTGCGCGCCGCCGCCACGCGCCGCGTCACGGACCTGTCCCTGCTCGCCGATCGCTGGCATCACGATGGCGATGGCCGCGTGCGCGCGGTCGCGCGCGAACGGCTGCTCAAGCTGCTGTGCGAGGACCATGCCTCGCCCACGCTCGCCGAGCGCGAGCGCGTGGTGCGCGTCGAGGAAGACGCCGACCTGCTGGCCGAACTCGCCGTGCAGGCCACCGCGCCCGCGCTGCGCCGACTGGCGCTGGAAAAAGTCACGCGCCAGCCGCTGCTGATCGAACGCTGCCAGCGCGATGCCGATCCCGAAATCCGCGCGTGGTTGCTCACGCGCATCGACGGCGCCGCCGCGCTCGAGCGCATCGCCGAGGCCGTGCGCAAATCCGACAAGCAACTCGCCCGCACCGCGCGCGATCGCGCCGCCGAACTCAAGCGCGAGGCCGGCGACCCCGCCGCGCTGCAAGCACGTGCCTTGGAATTGTGCGAAGCCTTCGACGCGCTCGCGCGCGAACGCCCCGCCGACACGCGCGCGCGCTTCGCCGTCCTGCTCACCGAATGGGCCACGCTGGCGCCGCGCGTCGACGAGCCGATGCAGCGTCGCGTCGGTGGCTATGTCGACACGCTGCGCGTGATCCTCGATCCGCCGCCGCCGGCCGCGATCGTCGTCGCGCCGGAGACAGTCGCGGCCGTCGACATCGAACACGCCCCGCCCGCGCCGCAAGCCGAAGCCCCCGCGCCCGAACCCGAACGCGTGCCCGAATACACCGGCCCCGACGCGCAGCTGGCCGAGCTCGCCACGCAAGCCGCCGCGCCCGAGATCGCCGCGAAGTCGCTCGAGCACTTGCGTCAACGCTTCGAACGCCGCTTGCGTGATCTTGGCCCGCAAGCCGCGCAAGATCCCGCCGTCGCCGCCTTCGAGCGCGCGCGCGAGGACGCCGGTCAGCGACACGCGCGCGAGGCCGAGCAGGTTCGTCAGCGTCATCAGCAATTCCTCGATGCCCTGCGCGAACTCGACGCGGCCTGCGAAGCCGGTCAGCTCGCCACCGCGCGCGCGCATCACGCCGCGCTCGAAGCCGCCGCGCAAGCGCCCGCGCCCTGGCTCGATGGCGGTTTGAAGGCGCGTCGCGCGCGCGTCGAAGAGGCTTACGCCAAGCTCGCGCGCTGGCAGCAGTGGTCCAATAACAAGCAACGCGCGCGGCTGTGCGACGAGATCGAAGCCCTGCCCGCCGCCGCCCTGCATCCCGACGCCGTCGCGACCAAGGTGCGCGACGCGCAGACCGAATGGGCGCGCATCGACGCGCTCGAAGGCATCGCGCCGGGCAAGAACGAATCCGGCCTGGCGCGTCGCTTCCGCGCGTTGTGTCATCGCGCGCTGGCTCCGGCGCGCGGCTATTTCGAAAAACGTCAGGCCCTACGCGCCGGCAAGCGCGAGGACGTCGAAGCCTTCCTCGCCCGCGTCGAAGCCGAAGTGCAAGGCGAAGTCGACTCGCGTCGCTTGCCGCAATTGCGCGGCGAAGTCGGCGAACGCCTGCGCCTGCTCGACGAACTCGATCCAAAAGTGCGCGGCGCTTTCGGCAAGCGTCTGCGCGACGTGCTCGCGCGCTGCGACACGCTGCGCGATGCCGCGCGCGGCGCCGCCGAAGCCGAGAAGCGCAAGCTCATCGCCAACCTCAAGCGCAAGCTCGCCCAGGCCGAACTGGCCGAAGCGCTCGACCTCGCGCGTGACGCGCAAGCGCGCTGGCGCGGTCTGCCACGGCTCGGTCGCGAACTCGACGACGCGCTCTATCAGGAACTGCGCGAACTGGTCGACCCCTTGTTCAAGCGCAGCGACGACCAACGCGCCGCGCAACAGGCCCAGGCCGACGAAGCCGCGCAACAGGCGCAGGCCGTGCTTGACGAGTTGGCCGAGCTCGCAAACGATGACGGCGATCATCTGCGTCAGGGCGATGCACGCCTGGCCGCGATCACCACGCGCTGGCGCGCGCTGACATCGGAGCCCACCGAAGACGCGGGCGACAGCCGCGACGCCGGTCGCGGTCCGCGCGGCGGTCGCGATGGCGATCGCGGTCGCGACGACCGCCGTGGTCGTCCGCCGCGTCGCCGCGAGCACCCGCGCGAACGCGAATTCGATCAGGCCGTCGACGCGGTCAAGCGCGCCATGCAGCGCGCCCAGGCCGCGCGCCGCGCCGCGCAGCGTCAGGCCACGCTCGACGCCATCGTCTGGTGCGCCGAACAAGAACGCGCGGCCACGCCCGATGCCGAGCAGCGTGAGCGGCTCAACGCCTTCAAGCTCGAAGCGCCGCTGCGCGACGCGCTGGCCGCCCGCCTCGACCGCATCGGTCAGCAAACGCCCGACGCCGCGCGCGCGGAAAAAACGCGTCGCGACGCGGAACTGCTCGCCGTGCGCATCGAATGCGCCGCCGGCATCGACAGCCCCGACAGCGCGCGCGGCCTGCGTCGCGAGTATCAGGTCCAACGCCTGGCCAGTCGCCTCGGCGGCGGCGTCGATCACGATTCGCCCGAACAAGTGCTGCGCGATTTCGCCGCCATCGCGGGGCTCGACGCCGACACCTTGTCCAGCGTGCGCGCGCGAATCGAGCAAGCCTTGATCGCGCTGGCGGGCAAGCTCGACTGAGCTTGCGATCACGTGCCGCGGAGGTTTTCGCGGCGCGTGGAAGGCGTGGCTTGCCGAGCGGCGAGCCACGTCGGTGATCCGACGCGATCGGTCACCCAGCGATGCCTCCGGGCCGTTGCGTTCGACGTCGAAGCACGCCTCTGGGCCACCGAAATCACTCGACCATCAACGCGCGTCGGCGCGCGAACAGAACGCGCGACGACCCACGCCGCGAGCCGCGGCAACGGCGCGTGAATCCGTCACCACTCGCAACATGCACTGACGCTCATGGGGCGCTAAGCTCGCGGCAACCGTCGAAGGAGCGCGTCATGAATCGTTGGGTTCTCAGCCTGGGCCTGCTCGCCTTGTCCGCCACCGCCGTGGCCGCCGATCGCAGCATCACCTGCGAATCGCGCAATCGCGAGGACACCGCCTGCTACATCGGCAAGCATCGCGGCGTCGAACTGGCGCGGCAATTGAGCAATGCCTCGTGCGAGGAAGACGAGGACTGGTGGGTCGACGGCGCCAACCTCATCGTCAGCAACGGCTGTCGCGGCGAATTCGATATCTACGATCGCGGCAACGCCTCCGGCGGCTATCGCGGCAACGACCGTCGCGACACCGACTACAGCCGCTACAACGATCGCGATCGCGAACGCGATTACGGCGATGACCGCAACCGCAATCACGACCGCGACCGCAACCGCGATCGCAACTATCACAACGAATACGGCGCCACCCAGTACGGCGGCAACTCGTACGGCAACAACGACAATGTCGTGCGCACCATCGTGTGCGAATCCACCAGCAAGCGCGCCGCCACCTGCGCCATCGGCCGCCACGGCGAAGTGCGCCTGAGCCGCCAACTCAGCGACGCCAACTGCTCGCAGAACCGCGACTGGGTCGTGCGCGGCCCCGAAATTCAAGTTTCGAACGGGTGCCGCGCGGAGTTCACGGTTTATCCGCAGTAGGGCGCGACACGCCTGAAAGAACGGGATGACGCGAGCGCGGCGACGCGCACGCGACTCGCGTCATCCTCGCGCGATCGCTGAATCGAGCGACGCGAAGATTCCCCGAGACTTGCATCGATCGGCGCGGGCTTGGCCGCGCTTCGATCATCACGACATGCGTGCCGACGCCGGCATGCGCGTCGTGCCGATGCACTCGCGCGCATAGGTCCCTTGAAGTGACGCAGGTGGCGGCGAGCAGTGATCGCCGATCGACCTATCCACCTTACCGTTTCGCACACGCTCGCGTTCCGCCGCGAAGCCGTAAACGCTTACATCGTCAACGCTAAGCGATTCTTACGATCGGGCCGCTGCACCGCGACGTGCATCGGGCGCGAAAACGCCGATGATAGGGGCCTGCTTCGCGGTTCGCCGCGAGGGACGGTCTTCGTGGGGAAGACGTGGCGTCTCGCACCAGACGCGACGGTTGTGGGGAGGTCGGACGGCCCGCGGCGCGACTAGCGCCGCGGGCCGTTTCGTTTCCGGCCTGGCGCGAAGGTCGCTCGGTGGTGGGTGTCGCCATCGCGTGACCGCGAGATCGTCCGCGTTCGCGCTCACGCTCTTTCGTGCTTACGCGCCTATGCGCCTATGCATCTATGCGCAACAGGCTCTCGCTACCGCGCGACGTCGCGATCCCGCGATCCCGCGATCCCGCGATCCCGCGATCCCAAGATCACGCGATCGCACGCCCACGCCATCACGCGCAAAAAGGCCTCGCCATCGCCGAGTCGAATCGACGATTCCCAAATCGCGAACAAAAAAAAGCCGGACGACTTGCGTCGCCCGGCTTCGATGGCATCGTGTCAGGCGCGCTCAGGCGGCCTGCACTTCCTCAGCCTGCAGACCCTTCTGGCCCTGCACGACGCGGAAGCTGACCTTCTGGCCTTCCTGCAGCGTCTTGAAGCCGCGGCCGGTGATGGCGCGGAAGTGCACGAACACATCGGGGCCGTTTTCGCGGCTGATGAAACCGAAGCCCTTGGCCTCGTTGAACCACTTGACGGTGCCGATCTGACGATCCGACATGACAACAACTCCTAAATTTGGAACACAAATAGGCCTTTCCCATACCGAGAAAGGCCGGCTTACTGATGCTGCCAGGGAACGTCAGTGGCACGATGAAGCTGATCTTGGATCCGCTTCTCAAGTCACGAAACATTGTGACCGAGCAAACTCAGCGCGCGCACCATAGCAGGTTCCCGCGCCGAAGGCGAACATCTGGCTTGACAACGTTCGTCAGGGCTGCTTACAGGCACTCCGCCCGCCCCTGACTTCCGACCCAGTGCCCGAGTCCGCCGGCCTGCCTAGACTCGGGGACACATCCGCACGGGAGAGCGCCATGGGCAGCACGCGTCGCGACTTGATCAAACTGTCGGCCCTGGCCGGCATGGCCGGTTTGTTGGGCACCGCGGGCCAGGCCAAGGCCGGCGACGGCCCGGCGCCGGGCAAGAAACTGCGAATCCTGATCCTGGGCGGCACCGGCTTCACCGGCCCGCATCAGGTGCGCTATGCCCTGTCGCGCGGGCATCACGTCACGACCTTCAATCGGGGCCGCCACCCGCAGGAATGGCCGGCCGAAGTCGACGAGCGCACGGGCGACCGCAACACGGGCGACCTGACCTCGCTCGATGAGGGCGAATGGGATGTCTGCATCGACGTGCCCACCAGCCTGCCCTTCTGGGTGCGCGACGCCGGGCGCAAGCTCGCCAAGCGGGTCAAGCACTACATCTTCATTTCGACCATTTCGGTGTATGCCGACAACAGTCAGCCGAACATGGACGAGTCCGGCGCGCTCGCGCCCTACACCGGCAAGGACGCGATGGCTGAAACGCAGGACTCGCTGCGCGCCAACATCGGCCAGTTGTATGGGCCGTTGAAGGCGCTGAGCGAGAAGGAAGCCCTGACCCATTTCAAGGACAAGGTCACCATCGTGCGCCCCGGCCTGATCGTGGGCCCCGGCGATCAGACCGATCGTTTTACCTATTGGCCGGTGCGCTTGGCGCGTGGCGGTGAAGTGCTTGCGCCGGGCGACGGCAGCGACCCGGTGCAGTTCATCGACGCGCGCGATCTGGCCGAGTGGATCATCCGACTGGCCGAGTCGCGCACGCTCGGCACCTTCAACGCCACGGGACCGAATTACGAATTGAGCATGGCCGCGATGCTGCACGGCATTCGCGCCAGCACCACGGCCGGCGCGCGACTGACCTGGGCCTCGCTCGATTTCCTGGAGAAGAACAAGGTCTCGCCCTGGGGCGACATGCCCGTGTGGGTACCGGCGGTGGGCGACAGCGCGGGCTTCGCGCGCATCAGCATCGATCGCGCGCTCAAGACCGGGCTGACCTTCCGCAGTTTGGCCACCACCACGCAGGACACGTTGAGCTGGTTCGCGACGCAGCCGGCCGAACGCCAGGCCAAGCTCGGCGCGGGTCTTACCGCCGAACGCGAGGCGGAACTGCTGAAGCTGTGGCACGAGGCAAAGGCCTAGCCTTCGCGTTCGGGCGCGCGCGACGCTGACAGCGCGTCGCGGCGCCTTCTGACAAACGCCAGCGGCGTCCTGCCCTGGGCCGGCGCCGCCCGTCTTCGTAGGCTTTCGTCATCGACAGCAAGGATGCCGACGATGAACGTCTCCCGCCGCTTACTCCGCCGCCGCGTGTCTTCGCGGACGCGCCCCGCCCTGATCATCGATTCCCGCACGCGTTGCGTGCTGCGTTGGCGCGACGCGCGACGCCTGCGCGAGCGCCGAGCCCGAAGGCGCCTGCGCGGCCTGTGGCTGCTGACCCTGCTGCTGGCCGTCCTCACCAGCCTGCATGGCGCGCAAGCGCGCGACGTCTATCGATGCGCGAATGGCGACGGGCCCATCGTCTATGCCGACAAGCCCTGCGCCGACGAATCGCGCATGCGCGTGCTCACACTCGACGAGGCCCCACCCTCGCGCAAGCCGACGCCCGCGCAACGCGATGAAGCGCGCCGCATCGCCACCTGGGAACGTCAGTCGCATGCGAACTTGCCCGCGAGTCTCGGTGGCTCGCCCCCGAAATCCACGCGCGATGCGGCGAAGATGCGCGCGAGCGAACGCCCCGCGTCACGCGCCTCCGCCGACCCCTGCGCGCAAGCGCGCGACGCCCGCGAGAAGGCGTATCGCGAACGCGGCAATCGCATGGGCTTCGATGAGCGGCGACGGCTACAGGATCAGTTGAATCTGGCTTGCGCGAATTCCTGAGCGCACGGCGCGGGCCCAGCGGCGATGCGTGTTAGCGTCGCCGCCTTGGTCGCCGAGACGCTTCCACGAATTGACGACACCACGAACGAACGATCGATCAACCCGGCGCTCGCGACATTCATCCGCGCGCCGAACGCTCGCGCATCAGCCCTGCAACTTCCACAAGCGCGCGAGCTTGCTCACCACGGCCGCCTGCGCACTCACGCGCTGCTCGAAGCGCGAACCGGCGAAGGCCGGCGTCTCGACCACGATCACCGTGCGCCCCGACGGACCCGCGCTGACCACGCCATCGACCACCACGCGTGGCGCCGCCAGCAACTCATCGATCGAGCCGTCGCGGATCGGCGCGCCCTGATCGTCGCGACTGATCACGCCCTTGACAATGGGTTCGCCAAAGCGCGTCTTGCCGCTCAAGCGCAGCGGAATGCCGGATGATTGCAGCAGCCGCACCACTTCGTCGCTCACCGGATTGCCGTCGGCGTGCTCGCCCTGCGAATAGATGTAGCCGCCTTCGGTCGATTGCTCGTCTTCGTGCAGGTCGAGCACGAGTCGCGGCGGATAGGCCTTGGTGGTGGCGAGCACGTAGCGCGTGAAGGCGCGCGTCTCCGGCCCCGGCGCGTTGGTCGCGCGCGCCACTTGATCATTGGAGAGATCGGGCAGCAGGGCCTCGGAATCGCCGACGCTGTAGCCGCCACTGCGCCAATCGCGATCGGCGGTGTTGGGATAGCGCCAGCCCTGACGATAGCCGCGCGGATTGGCCAACGGAATCACGACCATCGGCACGCCGCTCGCCGCGAGCTTGCGGATGACGGCGAGCTGTCGCGCGATCGCGTTCGGGCCAGCCGGCTCCTCGCCGTGCACGCCCGCGATCAACCACAGCGCGGGACCCGTGTGACGCGTGCGCCACGCGCGAATGGCCAGATCCGGCGCGCCCGGATAGACGAAGACGTTCTCTTCGACCCAGCCCTCGTCGAGCGTGTTGGCGACCTGTCCCAGCAACTTCGTCTGCGACAGTCGACCATCGGCCAGAAACTCCTCGCCTGACGCCGGCTCCGCGGCCGCGACCGACGTCGACACCAGCGCCAAGTTCTGGCCCGGCGCGTCGCACGCGCTCAAGACCAGACTCGCCGCCACCAGCGCCACGCCACGCCAGGGCGAACGCGCGCGCTCGCCCAAGAATCCTGAATTCATCCCGCCTCCTGTACGCGCCAGCGGCGCGCTTTTTCGGGTCCCTTGCGTCAAACGCTCGCGCCGATGAGCGCGCGTCGCCCGATCGATTTCGCGGCGGGCATCGCGGCTCGCTTCCCATGATCACTACGACGAACTGCACTCGGCGCGACAGGCGCGGCCCCAGGCCTGGACGTCGGCTCGGTCCGCGCGGGCGCTATTGAACACCGCCGCGCATTCAAAATGTGTAAGAAACGGCCGAACCCTGTCAGCCCCCCGCCAAGAAAAGACGCGGTTGCTGATCAAGAACGATCATTGCCGCCCGTCCGCGCCATCTCGCGCACGTCCAACTTTCCAAAAAAAAAGCGCCGCGAAAACTCGCGGCGCCTTCTTTACTCGGGGTGCCTCGACCACCGGCCCCCTCGCAGGATTAGAACTCCTGCGAGAACCTCACGCCGAACGTGCGCGGTTGCGCCGTTACCGTGTAGGCCTGCTCGCCGCACACCGCCTCGGCGCACTGCGCGAAGCGATACAGCTCCGCGCGCTCGTCCGTGGCGTTCTCGACGTACAGCTCGACCTTCCAGTTGTCGCGACCGAAGCCAGCCGAGAGATCCAGCAAGTCGTACGCGCCCAGATCGCCGATGATCGCCCGCTCCGCCAGGCGCAGATCCGAGGTGCGCTTGCCCTCGTGGATCCAAGCGCCCTGAAGATACGAATCGAAGCCGTGCAGATCGAAGTTGTAGCGCGCGGTCACATTGCCCTTGAACTTGGCCGTCACCGGCAACTGCGTGCCATCGGGCGCCTGCGGGTCGTCGCAGACGGTGACGGGGTTGCCGTCCTCGTCGGTGAAGCCGCAGTAGTTCTCGGTCAGCTTGGCGTCGTAGAACGCGACGCCCGCGGTCAGGGTCAAGTTGTAAGTGGCCGCCCAGCTCGCGTCCAGTTCCAGACCGTTGATGCGCGCCTGGTTGGCGTTCTTGATCTCGGTCAGACCATTGGCGCCCAGCAGCGCGAACTGGAAGTCCTTCCACTTCTCCGAGAACACGGCGCCGTTGAACATGAAGCGGTTGTCCGCCCACATGGTCTTCCAGCCGAACTCGTAGTTGGTCAAGTAGTCGGACTTGTACGGCGGCAGCGAACCGCGGCGATTGATGCCGCCGGGACGGAAGCCTTCCGACCACGTGCCGTAGATCATCACGTCATCGTTGATCTGATAGGTCAGATTCAAGCGACCCAGCGTGCCGCTGTCGCGCGTGGTCTTGTCGAGGTTGGTGCACGGCGCGCCCTTGAACGGCACGTCGTCGAAGCACTGCGACTCGCCGGTCGAGCCGCTATAGCCCTCGCTGAAACCAAAGAAACCTTCCAGGCTATTGCGCGCGCGGAAGTGGCGAAAGCCGCCGGTCGCGGTCAGCTGATCGGTGATGTCGAACGACAACTCGCCGAACACCGCCTCGTCGTGATCGCGACGCGTCTGGCGCGTCAGCCAGATCGTGTCGGGCCAGCCGGTGACGGACAACTCGTCGGCCAGATCGTCGATCTTGTAACGCTGCAGAATCTCGTGGTTCTGCTGCTGCCAGAACAAGCCACCGACCACGCGCAGACGCTCGTCCGACGGCGAGGACAGACGCAGTTCGTGACTGCGCTTGGTGTAGCCGTCCTTGCCTTGGATGTACTGCGCGGGGTTGATCAAGTCGCCATCGTCGTTGACGAAGTACGTGCCGTAACCAAACAGCGTGTCGTACCAGAAGGCGTAGTCGTTGTAGTCCGAATCCACGTCGACATCGCGCTTGAGATGCGCGAAGGCATAGGTCAAATCAAAATTGCCGACCTTGCCCTTGATCGTCAGCGCCGCCTGATGCCAGCGGTCCTCGGATTGTTCGGGATAGAAGTGCGTCAGTTCCAGATCACCGATGTCCTCGTCATAGCCGAAGCTGCCATTGGCGTCCTGGCGCTGGCCCATGATGGTGGGCGTGAACGACCAGCCGCTGTCGAGGTCGATCTGCAGCGCGGCGCGCGCGCCGTAGGTGTCGACGTCGTTGTAGTTGTCCTTGGCGCGATCGGCGTTGTCGATCGTGATGCCCGAGGTCGGATAGGTTCGCTCGCCGAAGACATTGTCGATGTAGCCCGCGTCCTTCTTCTTCCAGCCGACCACGCGCACGGCCATGTTCTCGGCCAGCGGGAAGTTGGCGAAGCCCTCGGTCACGTAGCCCGCGCCGCCATGATCGACCGTGTTGCCCTCGATCGTGTAGCCGGCGGCGAAGCCGGTCGGGTCGGGCTTATTGGTGATGATGCGGATCGTGCCGGCCTGCGAGCTGGCGCCATACAGCGTGCCCTGCGGACCCGACAGCGACTCGACGCGCGCGATGTCGTAAATGTGCAGATCGAGCGCGCCCTGAATCGTGGTGATCGGCTGCTCGTCGAGATAGATACCGACGCTGGGCAGCGGACCGGAGTGATTGCCATCGCCACCGCTGGCCACGCCGCGCATGTACACCTGCACGAAGCCTGGCGCCGCCGACTGGAACGAGACGCTGGGCAGGTACTTGGCGTAGTCGTCGAAATCGGCGACGAACAGTTCCTTGAGCTTGGTGTCGTCGAGCACCTGGATGCTGATCGGCACTTCCTGCAGGTTTTCCTCGCGCTTTTGCGCGGTGACGTTGATCGCCTCGAGCGCGGGGGCCTTGTCGGCCTGGCTCGGCTCCTCGGCGGCGGGTTCGGCCTGGGCGAACGCGCTGGCGCCGAGCACCATCTGAATCGCCATGGCCAAGGGCAGGCGCGTCATCCTTGATCGCGGTCGTGTAGCGGGTCTTGCAAGATCGCGTGATCGCATGCGGGTGTCCTCTCTGGTTTTTTTACGTCTCGGAGCGAAAGTCCGCGGCGTCGCCCACGTATTCCGGCGCCGCGGGGTAAGTGTCCAGCACCCGACCCAGAGCCGAGCGCAAGGGCCCGAGCCACGGTTCGAAATGCCGCCATTGATCGATGCCGTCGCGATTGATCGGCCGACGCACCTGTTCGGAACTGGCCGTGCGCACGGGCCGCGCGTTCTCGTGAAAGCGCAGGCAGCCTTCCTCGAACGGCAGCTCGCAGTAGTCGAGCAAGGCGCGGACTTGGTTCTCGGTGTCGGCGACCAGGTCTTCGTAGATCACGCGATGCACGCGCCCGGGCAGCACGCGGTCGTAGTGCGCCATCAGCGCGACGTAGTCGGCGTAGTAGCGGCCCAGGTCGGTGAGGCTGTAACTGAAATTCTGACCGCGCGCGAAGTGCTGCTTGAAGCCACTCCAGCAGCAGGCCATCGGGTGCCGGCGCACATCGACGATGCGCGCGTTGGGCAGGATCGAATGAATCAGCGCGATGTGCGCGAAGTTGTTCGGCATCTTGTCGACGAAGCGCGGCGCGGCCGTGCGTCGCTGAATGCGCGTGTGCTCGATGTAACGTTCGCCCAATTGCCGGCAGTGCTCGGCATCAGTGCGTGCCAGCGCCTCGAAATACGGCGTGCCGCGCGCGGTCTCGGCCGCGCCGCGCAGGCCGCGCGCGATCGAGATGATCTCGGGCAGTTCCATCGTGCCTTCGACCGCCGAGTGACTGGCGAGAATCTGCTCGACCAAGGTCGAGCCCGAACGCGGCAGACCGACCACGAAGATCGGATCGCGATCGGGCGCGCCAAAGCCGCGGCGCTGATGGAAAAATTCTTCGTCGAACAAGGCCCGCGCGCGCCGCATGCGCGCGCTGTTGTCATCGGCGCTATAGGGCACCAGCTCGCGCCGCAAGCGATTGGCCGCGTCGTAGTGCGCGAAGGCATCGGCGTACTCGCGCGCGTCCTCGAGCGCCTTGCCCAGCGCGAAATCGAAATGCAGGCGGTCCTCGTCGCTGAGCTTAGGCTCGTTCAAGCGCTCGCGCAGCGTGGCGATGTCTTCAGCGCTGAAGCGATAGGTCTTGAGATTGGCCAGGCTCCACCACGCCTCGCCAAAGCTCGGCTCCAGCGCGATGCAGCGACGATAGGCCTCGACCGCCCGTTCGCCATGGCCGGCGGTCTTGAGCGCATGCCCGTAGCTCAACCAGATCTTGGCCTGATTCGGGTATTCCTCGAGGATGCCGGCGTAGAGTTTCAATGCCGGCTCGTAATCGCCGATGCGACACAACAGCACGGCTTTGAGGTTGCGCGTGCTGGGGTTGCTGGGGTCGCGCGCGAGCAAGGGCTCGATCTCGGCGAGCGCGCGCTCGGGCTTGTTGGCCCGGTGCAGCACCAGGGCGTAGTTCTGGCGCGCCTCGTGGAAATCGGGCGCGAGTTGCAGGCAACGCGCCAGCAAGACTTCGGCGTCGTCGTGACGCGCGAGACGCGCGGCGACTTCGGCCAGCATGCGAATCGCGGCCACGTCGGTGGGCGCTTGCTTGAGGTGCTCGCGCAGCAGGCGCTCGGCCGTGGGAATCTCGTTATCGGCCAGCGCGATCGCGGCCTGAACCAGACGCGGGTCGCGCGTCGAATGGCGCACGTGCTTGGCATAGGCCTCTTCGGCGCCGGCCTGATCGCCGATCGCGGCCAAATGATCGCCGAGCGCCAGCCACACGCCCGGCAAATCAGCCTTCAGATGCGCGGCACGGCGCAGCGCCTGGATCGCCGCCTCGCCGTGACCCGCGCGGGCCAGGGCGCGGCCCAGGCTCAGGTGCGCGCGCGCCGCGTGCGGGTGCTGCGCGACCAGCAGTTGCAGCACGCCGCAGGCGCGCTCGAATTGGCCGCGCGCCATCTCGGCTTCGCCCAACAGGTGCAGCGCACGCGGTTCGTTCGGCACCACGCGCAGGATTTCCACGACCTGGGCCAGGGCCAGATCCGGATCGCGCGCGAGCAGACGCTCGGCGTGCATCAAGGCCTGTTCGAGCTGAGCGCGTGCATCGTCGCCGGGTCCGGCGGCGGCGCGCGCGCGGGCATCACTGCTGTTCACGTGCTGAACACTCGCTGCAATCTCGCGACCATAGGCTAGTGCAAAACCGGCGGGGTCGACGCGGCGACGTCGAGCAAGCGCCCGGCCTGAATGACCCGCGGCTGCTCGAACACCAGCTCGCCGCCCTTCCCCGGCAGCGGCACGGCCACCAGATCGGCCACTTTCCCCGGGCCCAAGCTGCCAATTTCCCGCTCGCGACGCAACAGGTGCGCCGGCACCCAGGTCGCGGCTTGCACGGCCTGCATCGGGGTCATGCCGTAACGGATCATGTAAGCGAACTGGCGGGCATTGTCCCCGTGCGGGTAAACCCCGGAATCGGTGGCGAAAACCACGTCCACGCCGGCGGCCACGGCCTTGCGGAAGCCGACCCGCTGGGCGTCCGTGGTCTCGCGGTTCTTGCGCAGGATCTCGGCGTCCCAGTGGTCGCGCGTGCCGACCTCTTCGATGTAGTCGCCGTTGTAGATGTCCATGGCCAGAAACACGCCGTGTTGCTTGGCCAGGGCGATGCCCTCGTCATCGATCAGCGAGGCATGCTCGATCGAGCGCACGCCCGCGCGGATCGCGGCCTTGATGCCCTCGGCCCCGTGCGCGTGCGCGGCGACATCGCGACCGAGCTTGCGCGCCTCGTCGACGGCGGCGCGCATCTCGTCCTCGGTGAACTCCAGCGCGCCCGGCTCGGTGCCATTGGTCAGCACGGCGCCGGTGGCGATGATCTTGATCAGATCCGCGCCGCCGGCCACGAGCTCGCGCACGCGCGCGCGGACTTCGCGCTCGCCCTTGGCCACGCCGCGACGCAGTTCGGCGGGAATGGTCACGCCCTTCTCGCCCGTAACCTCGCCGCCACCACCGGGGATGGTCAGATAGGCGCCGGCCACGAACATGCGCGGGCCGAACACATCGCCGCGCGCGATCGCGTCGCGCAGCGCCACGTCGACGAAGCCGCGATAGGTGCCCACGTCGCGCACCGTGGTGAAGCCCGCCATCAAGGTCGCTCGCGCATTGCGCGCGCCGATCAGCACATCGGTCGCGGCATTGCCGTGCAGGGGCGCCAAGACATCGGCCGATTGAATGTCGCCGACCAAATGCGTGTGGCAATCGATCCAGCCCGGCATCACCACGCGATCGCGCCAGTCGAGCGTGGGCGCGGGGTCGTCGGCGCGGATCGGTCGCAACGTGGTGATGCGGCCGTCGACAATCTCGATGCGCTGACGCTCGAGCACCTTGCCGTGCTCCGTGTCATAGACCTGGCCGGCGGCGATGCTCAGCGTCTCGCCGCTGGCGGCCGCGCTGACACTCACCATCACCGCCGCAACCGCACTCACGAATCGCATGACGCGCATCTCAAGGCACTCCCGCTTGTTGACGCTCGAAGGCCACGGCATCGACGCGCTGTTCGCGCGGCCGCGGATCGTCGAATTCACGCGCGTAACGATGACCCGCGTAGACCGCGTGCGCGATCAGGGCCGGCGCCAATGCATCGCCGATGCGCTCGACATCGACGAGGCCCGCGTCGGACCACCGTGACTGACGCGCGACCAACTCGTGATACAGCGCATCCTCGGGCAACCGCGCGGTGACGAGCAGCACGCTGGCGCACGTCACGGTCTGCTCGCGCCCTGTCCACACGCAGGTCAGCCGAGCGCGATCGGGTTCGACGGCTTGCAGGTTGTGGCCCGTGAGCAAACGCACATCGAGTTCGCGCAGACGCTTTTGAATGGGGCGATAGTCGAGCGTGTTCGCGGTCCACGGCGCGATCACATCGTCGGGCGTCACGTAGATGACTTCACGACCGTGCTTGCGCAGCCACTCGGCCAGCACGCTGCCCATGTAAAACCCATCGTCGTCGAACAACAACACCGGGCTTTCGGGCACGCGACCGTCGAACACGTCATCGGGCGTGTAGACGTTCGCGCGATCGAGCCCCGGCGGCGGCAAGTCATTACTGCGACCGTAAGCATCGCGACGCCAGCGCGCACCGGTGGCGATCACCACGCGTTCGGCGCCGAGGTCGAGGATGTCGTCGGCGCTCAGGCGATTGTCGAGATAGATCTCGACATTGGTCATCTGCCGCAGACGACCGACGCGCCAATCGCGCACGCGGGCCCACGCCTCGAGACCCGGCAAGCGAGATTCGCGCGTGACGCGGCCGCCGAGTTCGCGCCCCGCTTCGGCCAGCATGACCTGCGCGCCACGCTGACCCAGCGCGCGCGCCGCTTCCAATCCCGCGGGACCGCCACCGATCACGAGCACGCGCGGCGCGTTGGCCAGCGGCGCGATGCGCTCGGGATGCCAGCCCTTGCGCCATTCCTCGCCCATGGTCGGGTTCTGCGTGCAGCGGATCGGCGTGATGGTCATGTCGCCCGAGACGCAGATATTGCAGCCGATGCACTCGCGAATCTCGTCGTGTCGGCCTTCGTCGATCTTGCGCGGCAAGAACGGATCGGCGATCGAGGGCCGCGCGGCGCCGATCAAGTCCAACACGCCCGAACGGACGAGTCGCACCATCGTATCGGGCGACGTGAATCGCCCCACGCCCACCACGGGCTTGCGCGTGACTTGCTTGACCCATTCGGTGAAGGGCTGTTGATAGCCCTCTTGCGAAAATCGCGACGTCGCCGAGTCGCGATACCACGAGGCGATGTTCACGTCCCACAGATCTGGCACGTCGGCCAGGCGCTCGACGATCTCGCGCGCCTCGCCTTCGACGCTGACGCCGGCCGCGCCCTGGAACTCCTCGGTCGCGAATCGCAGCGCCACCGCGCAGCGATCGCCCACGGCTTCCTTGGTATCGATCAGTACTTCGCGCAGCAGGCGCAGGCGGTTGTCGAGCGAGCCGCCGTACTCGTCGGTGCGCTGATTGCGCCGACGCTGCAGGAAATGCATCAACAACGACAAATCGTGCGCCGCATAGACATAGATGATGTCGAAACCCGCGCGCCGCGCGCGCAACGCCGCGTCGCGATGCCAGCGCCGGAAATCAGCGATGTCACGGCGATCCATGGCGCGCGCCTGCATCGGATAACCATGCTTCAAGGGCTGATGCGAAGGCGCGATCGCGACCTCGCGACTGTAGAGATTCGACGTGGCCGGCCCGTTGTGCGCCAGTTCCACCGCCGCGAGCGCGCCGTGCGCGTGCACGGCCTCGCACATCAGGCTCAACGCGGGAATATCGCGATCGTCCCACAGCCGCGCCTCGACATAGGGCGTCACATCGCTGGTCGGATGAATCTCGCATTCCTCGGTGCTGACCACGGCCCAGCCGCCTTCGGCCTTGGTCTCGCGCATCTTGGCGTGGGCCTTGGGCATGGCGTGACCCATGCCATTGCAATGCGGCACCTGAAAGAAGCGATTGCGCGTGGTCACCGGGCCGATGCGCACCGGTTCGAACAGAATGTCGTAGCGGGGATCGCGGCTCATGGCGTGGCCCGCGCCGTGCCCGCGCCATTCATGCGCATCCACGCATACACGGGCAAGCCCGCCGCGGCCAGCGCCAGCGCCCACAGAAACGGCGTGCCACCGACGCCCACGAAAGCGATCACCGAATACGTCGTGCCGAACAGCCCCAGCACGATGAAGCGCGCGCGCAAGCCCTGCCCTCGCCCGCCCAAGCGCGTGAGCGCCAGCGCGCAGAACAGATAGAGCGGCAGATTCGCCGCCGTCACCACGGTGGTCAGAAAGGTGAAACCTTCGACCATGGACTTGGAGTAGTTCATCGCGACCATCACGCTCGCCAAGAGACCGCACAGGATCAGCGCCAAATCCGGCGCGCCCCGCGCATTGTCGCGACGGAGCACCGCCGGCATCACGCCCTGCGCCGACATCGACCGCGTCAACTCACCCGTCAACAAGGTCCAACCATTGAGCGCGCCGAGGCCGCTGATCACCACGAACAAGCCGAGCCACCGGCCACTGCCCGCGCCGAACCAATGATCGATCAAGGTCACGAACGGCGCGCTCGAGGTGGCGACGGTCGTCTGCGGCAACACCAGCAGCGGAATCGCCGAGATGGCCACGTACACGAGGCCCGCGATCAAGGTGCCCACCAGCGTCGCGCGCGGAATCGTGCGCTCGGGATCGCGCACCTTGCCGGCGGGCACAGTCGCCGATTCCAATCCGAGCATCGCGAACAGCGCGATGGTCGACGCCGCGAGCAAGGGCTGTACGCCCGAGGGCGATTGCACGGGCTCGCTCATGAACCCGGCCGGCGCGGTGATGGCGAAGAACACGCCCAAAACAATCACCACCACCATCGGCACGAGCTTCAACACGGTCGTCAGCACCTGCACGCCGCCACCCGCGCGCGCGCCCAGCAAATTGATCGCGACGAAACACCACAACAAGGCCAGCGCCAACACCGCCGGATTCACCGCGCCGAACGCGGGCACCGAAGCCACGAGATAGCCGACCACGCCCGTCGCCAGCGACGCATTGGTGATCCAAAGACTGACCCAATAGCACCAGATCGCCACGAAGGCCGCGGCATCGCCGAACTGCGCGCGAATGTAGGCATAGGGACCATCCGCGTTGGGCATCTCGCGCGCGAGCGAAGCGAACACGCGCGCGAGAATCAGGCAACCGATCACGGTCAGCAGCCAACCGAGCAAGGCCGTGTAGCCATACGGCGCCAGCGACGCCGGCAGCACGAAGATGCCCATGCCGATGATGTTGCCCACCACCAGGGCCGTGCACATCCAAAAGCCCAGCTCGCGACCCGATCGCGCGGTGGCTGCCTCGCTCATGTTGCCGCGTCCGCGTAGGCGCGCCGCAGGCATTCCTGGAAATGCCACACGCCGGACTCGCGCTTGGGGCAAAGACGCCCGGGCTCGTACACGCCCGAAGTCAAACCCTTCTGCACGGCCTCGCAAATGGCGATGTCCTCGACCTGGATCTCGTCGCTGAAGGCCAAGTCCTTGTCGGCGCGCGCCAGCGATTCGGCGTCGTCGCTGTAGTAGAAATCGAATTCGATCCGACAGCGGTCCATCCCCAGCGGCAGCACGCGATTGGTCTGCATGCGTCCGGGCATGATGTTGAGCATCACATTGGGATAGATGAAGTAGTACCAGGCCTGGCCATCGCCATAGATGCCGTCATTGGCGCGCAGCGGCGAATGCTGCAGCGAGTACCACTCGAACAATTCGGTGTCGTAGGCGCGATAGTCGAGCACGCGCGACAAGCCCGGATGCACGTGCGGCAGGTGATAGCCCTCGAGGAAGTTGTCGATGTAGATCTTCCAGTTGCAGGCGACGTCATAACTCACGCGACGATGAAAGCGCATCGCGCCGAGATTCACCGGTTGGATGCGCTCGACGATGCCGCCGTACACCTCGTCGAACGGCGGCGTGGAAGGATCGAGCGCGACGAAGACCAGGCCCTGCCACTCGTGCACGCGCACGGCGTCGAGACGGATACTCGACTTGTCGAAATCGGCGGCGCCTTCCATCTCCGGCGCCGAGCGCAGCACGCCGTCGAGTGTGTAAGTCCAGCCGTGATACTTGCAGTGCAAGGCCTTCGCGCCCTTGCCCGGACAATGCGCCAGCGGCCCCGCGCGATGCTTGCAGACGTTGTAGAACGCGCGCAGTTGACCTTCGGGATGACGCAGCACGATCAAGGGCCGTCCCGCGACTTCGGCGACGACGTGATCGCCCGCCTCGCGCAAATCGCCGCGATGCGCGACCAGCTGCCAGGACCGTGCGAATACCGAACGTCCCTCGCGCGCGGCCCAGGCCGGATCGATGTAGTAACGCACGTCGAGCGCGCGCGCCGTCGGCAAGGCTTGGGCGGCGGCTTGAGGCATGGATGTCATGAACACACTCCTGGTCGAACCCGGCTCCCTGGCACCATACTCGACCGGGCAACCAGGAGGCGAGCATGGAACGCGCGATCGGGCTGAAGACGCTGGGGACGATTCTGCTGGGGACACTGGCGATCGTGTCGTGTGCCGCCCCCGCGACGGCGGCCGAACGCGCGCGCGACCTGGGCATTCCCTTCGACGGCCGGCCCGGGCCGATGAATGCCATCACCGATGTGCCCGGCGTGACCGTGGGCTACAGCACCCTGATCGCCGATGCGGCAGGCGACAAGAAAGTGCGCACCGGCGTCACCGCCATCTTGCCGCGCGGCAAGGCCACGCGCGATACGCCGGTGTTCGCCGCCGTGCACGTGCTCAATGGCAATGGCGAACTCACTGGCGCGCATTGGATCGCGGAGTCCGGTCAACTCGAAGGCCCGATCCTGTTGACCAATACACACAGCGTCGGCGTAGTCCACGATGCCGCCATCGCTTGGCGCGTCGAGCACGGCCCGGCCGATGACGAGGGCTATTGGTGGAGCCTGCCCGTGGTCGCCGAGACCTGGGACGGCTATCTCAACGACATCAACGGCATGCACGTGCGCCCCGAGCACGTGCGCGCGGCGATCGAGACCGCCAGCGCCAAGCCCCAGGCCGAAGGCAATGTCGGCGGCGGCACCGGGATGATCTGCCATGAATTCAAATGCGGCACGGGCACCAGTTCGCGTGTCGTGCGCATCGGCGACGTCGACTATCGCCTGGGCGTGCTCGTGCAGGCCAACTATGGCGTGCGTCGGGAACTGCGCATCGCTGGCGTGCCCGTGGGTCGCGAGCTCAACAACGATTTGCTCTGGCCGCTCGAAGAACCGCGCGACACCGGCTCGATCATCGTCGTCGTCGCCACCGACGCGCCCTTGCTGCCGCATCAACTGCGCCGCGTCGCGCAGCGGCCCGCGCTGGGACTGGGCCGCATGGGCAGCTACGCGGGCAATGGTTCGGGCGACATCTTCGTGGCCTTCTCCACCGCGCAGGCCAAGGCCGGCCGCCATGGCGTGAAGACGGTGAGCATGCTCGACAATGACGCGCTCGATGCGCTGTTTCTCGCCACCGCGCGCGCCACCGAGGAAGCCATCGTCAACGCGATGATCGCGGCCCGCACGCTCGACGGTCAGGACGGCCATCGCGCCGTCGCCATCGATCACCAGGCCTTGCGCCGGGTGTTGCGCGCGCACGGCCGCTTGCGTCAAGGCGAAGCTCCGGCGTCACCGAGCAAATAGCGCCGATACCACGCGAGCGAGCGCTCGATGCGATCGAGGCGATAACTCGGCACGCTCAAGCCGTGATACTCGCCGGGATAAACCACCAGGCGCGTGGCCACGCCGTTCGAGCGCAGCGCTTGATACATTTGCTCCGCGCCGGCGCAGGGCACGTTGAAGTCGGCCTCGGCGCACAGGAAAAGCGTCGGCGTCTGAATGCGTTGGGATTCGAAGAACGGATAGCTGAGCTTGCGGTACAGCTCCGGCTTTTCCCACGGCTTGCCCAATTCCAACTCATACGCCGCCGTGTACTGATCGAGCCCATACATCATCAAGGCGTTCGCCGAACCCGCGCCGCTGATCGCGGCCTTGACCCGCGGCTCCGAGGCGATGACATAGTCGGTGAGAATGCCGCCGTAACTCCAGCCGCCCACGCCGATGCGCTCGGGATCGGCCCAGCCTTGCGCGATCAGGTGATCGATCAGCGCGCGCACATCGGCCGCGTCCTTATTGCCCCAATCGGCGTAGATCGCGCGCGCGAACTCGAAACCGCGCCCGGAGCTGCCGCGCGGATTGATGCCGATCACCTGAAAGCCCGCCGCGGCGAACACTTGCCAGTCCGGCATCAGCTCATGACTGAACTGATACACCGGACCGCCATGCAGTCGGATGATCGTCGGATAACGCACGCCCTCGCGATAGCCCGCGGGCTTCACGCGCAGCGCGCCGATGGTCGTGCCATCGGCGCTGGTGAACGCGAAGTCTTCGGCCGCGATCAACGCCTTGTCGCGCAGCCAGCCGTTGTGATCGGTGAGCGCGCGCAGACCGCGCGGTTCAACCGCGTGCAATTCATACGCGTGCGTGTCGTCGCCGCCGAGCGTGACCACGCGGTCGTTGCGCGACACCGCAAGCTGGTACTCGAAGCGCGGCCCCGTGGTCAACGACGTCAGCTTGCCCGAGCGCAAGTCGACGCGCTCGACGTGAGTCACGCGATCGCGTTCCACCAGAGCAATGATCGCGCGACCATCGTGCGTCCAACGCGGGTGATAGAAGGCGCGATCGATCGACGCCGGCAATGTCACGCGACCGCTGTCGAGTTCGACGATGGCCAGAGCTGGCGGTGGATAGTTGATCCAGCGATCCTCGTCGCCTTGCAGATACGCGATCGCGCGCGAATCGGGCCGCCACGCGGGTCGCGTTTCCCAATACGGATCGAGATCGGCGCCGGGAAAGGTAGTGAGCTGTCGCGCCTTCGCGCCATCGCTGGGCGCGATCACGAACAGATCGGTATTGAGCGTGCGATCGGGATCGACGCCGCGCTTGCTGACGAAAGCGATGTGGCGACCATCGGGCGACCACGCCGGCAGAATGTCATCGCGCGGGCCATCGGTGAGTTGAAACCACGCGCCATCCTTCGTGTCGATCACGTACAGATGGATGCGTCGCGCGCCAAGGTAACCGACCATGTCTTCCTTGAACTGATAGCGGTCGGTGACGATGGGCACGGGATTGGGCGGCTCGGGGTCCGTGGCATCGCGCTCGGGATCGCGCGCGGTGAACACGAGGTGGCGACCATCGGGCGACCAGTCGTAGTCCTCGACTTCGAGCCCGGCCGGCGTGATCGCGCGCGCCTCGCCACCATCGGCGGCCATCAGCCACACGCGCGTCGGCGCGTCCAGGCCGCGGTCGGTGAGAAAGGCGATGCCATCGCCGCGCGGGCTGTAGCGCGGCTGCCATTCGCGGGCGCGCGCGGTGAAGGTCAGGCGTCGGCGCTGACCGTCGCGATAGCGCACGCGCCAGATATCGCCGCGCACGCTGTCGGTGCTCATGTCATCGCGACTGGCGCCGTAGACCAGATACTCGCCATCGGGCGAGAAATCCGGATCGGCGACATCGACAAGTTTCGTGGTGTCACGCGCGCCGAACGTCGTATCGACGGCGCCCGCGCTCGTAACGCCGCTCAGCGCGATCACGCACAACGTCAATTTCGCGAACGCCCTCATGCCACGCGACTCCGCGCATCGGACAGCGCCGCGCGCAGCATGCCCATGGCCTCGTCGACGGTGTCGGTGTCGATGGTCAAGGGCGGCATGAAGCGCACCGTGCTGGTGCCGCACGACAGCAGCAGCAAGCCGCGTCGATACGCGGCATCGATCAGCGCATCGCACAAGGCGCGCGCCGGCGTGCGCGCGCCATCGGTCTCGATCAATTCCATGCCGATCATCAAGCCGCGACCGCGCACCTCGCCGATGCAGGGCCATTCGCGCGCCAATTCGTGCAGGCGCGCCATGAAGTACTCCCCGACACGCGCGGCCTTGGCCATCAGTTCGCGCTCGACCACATCGAGCGTGGCGCACGCCGCCGCGCACGCGATCGGATTGCCACCATACGTATTGCCGTGCGCGCCGCGCTGCCACTGCGACATGATGCGCCGTCGCGCTACGACCGCACCGATCGGCAAGCCCGAGCCCAGGCCCTTGGCCAGGGTCATGATGTCCGGCGCCACGCCCCAGTGCTCGCCCGCGAACATCTTGCCCGTGCGGCCCACGCCCGACTGCACTTCGTCGAAGATCAGCAAAATCCCATGGCGATCGCACAGCGCGCGCAAGCCCGCGAGAAAACCCGCTGGCGGCACGATGTAGCCGCCCTCGCCTTGGATCGGCTCGATCAGGATTGCCGCCACTTCAGAAGCCGGCACATTGCGTTCGAACAGCATCGCCAAGTAATCGAGCACCGCGCGACCCTGATCGTCACCGGCGAACAAAGGCCGATACGGATTGGGATACGGCACATGCGTCACGCCCGGCATGGTCGGCGCGAAGCCTTTCTGCTGCGTGTACTTCGACGAAGTGAACGACAACGAGCCCATGGTGCGACCATGAAAGCCACCCAAGAATCCAACGAATCGCGGCCGCCCGGTGACGTAGCGCGCCAGCTTGAGCGCGCCTTCCACCGCCTCGGTGCCCGACTGACACAGAAAACTCATCGCCGGTTCGCCGAACGGCGCGAGTCGCGCCAGCCGCTCGCCAAGCCCAATCATTTGCTCATGCCAGTAGTCGCTGGAAATGTGCAGGAACTGATCGGCGGCGTTCTTGATCGCGCTCACCACTTCGGGATGGCAATGACCGGTCGAACACACGGCGATGCCCGCGGCGAAATCGATGAAGCGATTGCCGTCGACATCCCAGACTTCGTGCCCGCGACCGCGCGCCATCACGAAGGGATATTCGCGCGGATACGACGGCGAAATCACGGCGGCATCGCGCGCGATCAGGGCTTGCGCGCGCGGTCCGGGGAGCGCGGTGGGAAGGGGCGGATGGCTCACGGAACGTCCTCGAACGAAAGAAGGGTTGTAGCGGATTTCGCGCCGACGCGGTGACCCGCGCGCTCAGTCGTCGCGATAGGCGGCGGCGGGCAGACGCACCGGGGCGGCATGCGCGGCCTGCGTCGCGGCTTGCAGCGCGCGCAGCACACGCAGCTCCTCGTCTTCAGGCGGCGCCAGCGAAGTCACGCGCTCGGCCACGCGCAGCGGCCAGCCAAAGGCGGCGCGCGCTTCATCGACCTCGACGCCAGGCGCGAGCGCGACCAACTCCAATTCCTCAGTACCCGTGGCCGGCTTCAACACCCCGACATCGGTGATCACGGCCTGCGGCCCCGCGCCCGGCGCGCCGGCACGCGCGCGCGCGCCATGGCCCTCAAGAAACCCCGCCGACGTTCGAAAATCCAACTGCGCCACGCAAGCACGCGGCGTGGCCTTGATCATCACGAAGGTCCGGCGCGCGTGCAGCGCGATCTCGGGCGCGCCACCGGCGCCGGGCAACCGCGTGCGCGGTTGCTCGTAGTCGCCGATCACGGTGCTGTTGAGGTTGCCGTGACGATCGATCTGCGCCGCGCCCAGAAAACCCACATCAACGCGACCACCCTGCAGATAGAAACTGAAAATCTCCGGCAAGGGCACGACGCAGGCCGCGGTCTCGGCTAGTTCGCCGTCGCCGATCGACAGCGGCAAGACGCGCGGTCGCGTGCCGAGCGTGCCCGACTCGTAGATCAACACCAGTTCCGGCGCATGCGTGAGCCGCGCCAGATTGCACGCGGCGCTGGGCAGGCCGATGCCGACGAAGCACACGTCGCCATTGCCGAGCAGCCGCGCGGCGGCGACGGTCATCATTTCATCGCGAGTGAAGGCGCTCATGCCGCCTCCGCGTGCAAGGCGCGCAGAAAACCGGCGTGCGTGGTGACGCCGTGCACGTAGCGATCGATCCATTGCGCGAAGCGCGCGCGATCGCGCGCGATCTCGTCCCAGGCCTGATAGAACGCGTTATCACGCGGATAGTGGCCCAGTGCATACGACGGATAAGCGCCCCCGGGACAGCGCACCACCGCGCTCACCAACCAATGCGGCAGCACGATGCCGTTCAAGGCCGGCGGCAGTTCATCAACGATGTCTTCCACCGTCACGACCAAGTGCTTCGCCGCCAATGCGGCCTCGCGCTGCGCGCCGATGATGCCCGACAGCGCGACATTGCCGCGTCGATCCGCGCGCTGCGCGTGCAGAAACGTCACGTCGGGATTGATCGCGGGCACAGCGGCCAGCGTCTCTCCCGTGAATGGGCAACGCACCTCGCCGATGCGCGGATTGCGCGCGCGCAGGTCCGTATCGCGATAGCCACGCAACATCGCGAAGGGCAAGCGCGACGCGCCGGCGGTGAATGCCGCGGCCATGCCGGCGTGACTGTGCTCGTCGATCTCGAGCGCGCGCGGCCAAGCATTCTCAACGGCATCGCGCAGCCGATGCAGCGAACCCACGCCCGGATTGCCGCCCCACGAAAACGTGAGCTTGCGCGCGCAGCCGGCGCCAATCATCTGGTCGTAGATCAGATCCGGGGTCATGCGCACCAAGTGCAACTCGCGCCGACGCGCGCGCATGATCTCGTGCCCCGCCGCGAACGGAATCAAATGCGTGAACCCTTCCAGCGCGACGCAATCGCCATCGCGCACGAATCGCGACACGGCCTCCCGCAAGCTGAGCCACTCCATCGCCCTACTCCACCACCGTGCGCGATTGCTCGCGCAGGTATTGCGTCAAGTAATAGAACGAGGCGATGGCCTTGCCCGTCGATGACGAACCTTTCCAGCCACCGAACGGTTGATAACCCGGCCACGCGCCCGTGGTCGCGCCTTGCGGACGATTGGCGTAGGTCACGCCGGCTTCGATCTCGCGATGAAACCACGCCACTTCATCCGCGCCGCCATAAAAACCCGCGGTCAGGCCCATGTCGGTGTCGTTGGCCAAGCGCATGGCCTCGTCGCGATCGCGCACGCGCATCACGGTCAGAATCGGTAGGAACAGTTCCTCGCGCCAGCACGGATCGTCGGCGGAAGCCTCGACGAGCGCGGGCAAGGCGTAGTGGCCGTGGCGCAGTTCGCCCTGACGCAGCAAGCCGCCCGGCGCGTGCAGTCGCGCGCCGCGCGCCCGCAGACCTTCGAGATGTTGTTCGTAAGCGGCGGCGGCGCGCGCGTGGATCACCGTGCCCATCCAGTTCGCGCGCTCGCGCGGGTCACCGATGCGAATGTCGGCGATCGCGGCGCGCAGCCGATCGATCAGTTCATCGGCTACGCGCGAATCGACGTAGAGCCGCGACAACGCCGAACACTTCTGCCCACTCATGCCATACGCCGAACGCACGATGCCGGGCACGGCGCGATCAAGATCGGCGCGCTCGGTAACGATGCAAGGGTTCTTGCCGCCCATTTCCGCGATGCACGGTCGTGGATAACGACCACCGTGCATCCGCGCGAGAATGCCGCGTCCAACGGCAACCGACCCGGTGAAGGTCACGCCCGAGGTGTCGGCGTGATTGACCAAGGCCTCGCCGATCTCGCGCCCCGATCCCGACAGATAATTAAACACACCCGGCGGCAAGCCCGCGTCGCGAATGCAATCGGCGAGCAAGCGGCCAGCCCAGGGCGTATCGCTCGCGCCCTTGGCCACGACCGTATTGCCCGTGACGAGTGCCGCGGCCACGGGCCCACCCATCAAGGCCAGCGGAAAATTGAACGGCGCGATCACGGTCCACACGCCATACGGGCGCAGGATCGAGCGATTGCGCGACGTCCATCCCGTCACCGGATCATCGGGCAAGGGATGATCGAAGCCCACGTGCCGCTCGAAGTCATCGGCGTACTGGCGGAAGAAGTCGATGGTCTCCTGCGCCTCGCCCAAGGACTCCATACGGTTCTTGCCGACTTCGACGCACAGCGCGGCGGCGATCTGATACACGCGCGCCTCCATCACGTCGGCGATCCGCCGCAGATGCGCGCAACGCTCAGCGATACTGGTCTCGCGCCAATCGCGATACGCGCGCCGCGCGGCGGCCATGGCGATGTCGACATCCTCGACCCGCGCCAGCGCGAACTCGCCAGTGACGAGGCGCATGTCGATGGGGCTGCGCGCGACAGCGCTCGCCTCGCCCGCGACATCGACGCCATCGATGAACATGCCCGCGCGTCGACCGATCATGCCGTCGAGCGCGCGCAAAGTCTGTTCGAAGCGCTCGTGCAAATGCTCGGGCGGATCGAACATCGTCGCGTAAGTCAGACGAAAACTCATGAAGCCCCCAGGGGCGCCAGCGTGAACAATTCGGTGAGCAAGCGATCGAGCAGATCGAGGGCGCCGAACAGCTCGGCCTCCTCGATCACCAATGGCGGCGCGATCAAGATCAAGTTTCCACGCACGGCCAGCGAAACGCCGCGCGCCATGGCCTTGCGCAACAACTCGCGCAGCCGCGGATCGACTTGCGGCCACGGCGCCAGCGGCGCGCGGGTCTCGCAATCGCGCACCAGTTCCACCACGGCGAACAAACCATGGCCGCCGCGCACGTCGCCGATCACCGCGTGCCGGTGCTGGAGATTGCGCAGCCGCGCGAACAATTGACCGCCCAGGCGTCGCGAGCGCGCGATCAAATCGCCTTCGCGATAGGCCTCGATCGCGGCCAGGCCCGCGGCGCACGACAGGGGATGGCCCGAGTAGGTCAGCCCGGCCAGCAACATCTGATCGTCGATCGCGCGCGCGATGGCGCGCGACATCACCACCGCGCCCAGCGGCAAGGCCGCGCCGGTCAGCCCCTTAGCGAGCGTGAACATATCCGGCGCGTGACACTCGCCATGCCGCTGCCACGCGAACCATTCGCCGCAGCGCCCGAAGCCACTCATCACTTCATCGGCGATCAGCGGCACGCCGCGCGCCCGCGTCGCTTCGCGCAGCGCCGGCCAGTAGCTGTCGGGCGGCACCGTGCCATTGGTGCCGGCATCGGGTTCAACCAGCACGGCCGCGACATGCGAAGGCAACAGCTCATCGATGCGTCGCGCCACGGCCTCGGCCGCGCGTTGACCGCATTGCACGGCATCGTGACTGCCGAAGGGACAGCGATACGTCGTCGGCCCCGGTACCTGCTCGATGCCCAGCGCCTGACGCGTGCGCTCATCGCCACCGCGCGAATCGCCGGACAAGGCCATCGCGAAGTGCGTGGCGCCGTGATACGAGCGCTCGCGCGTGATGATCTTGCCTTGCGGTCGTCGCGTGGCCAGACGCGCGATCTTGATCGCGTTCTCGTTGGCATCGGCGCCACCAAGCGTGAAGAACACGCGCCCACCTTCGAAGCCCGCGAGTTCGAGCAAGCGCGCCGCCAGTTCCGCGCGCGGTCGCGCGCCCCAGGCATTGGTGACGAAGCACAACTGCTCGGCCTGCGCGGCGATGGCCGCGATCAGCGCCGGATGTTGATGACCGAGATTGCTGCACTCCGCGAGGCTCGACAGGTCCAGCACGCGCGAACCATCGGCGAGCACCAGCCACGCGCCCTGCCCGCCAATCACCGTCGGCGCGTTCCACTCCGATTGCACGCACCAGCTGTGCGCGACGCTATCGCGTTCGAAAACCATGAGCGACCGCCTGGTGTGCGCCGCGCGCACGGTTGTGCGACCTTCGTCGAATGTGCGCTAATCGCACCGTTGTGCGTATTGCGGATCATGCTACGGTCCACTACATTCCGCGTCAATCGCGATGCCGCGTCAGTCCCCGACGCCGCCGCCCCGCCTTCGGAGTTTCCTTGTCGATGAACACCGCGGTCCCGTTCGAGCAATCGCGCGATTTCGTGCAGTCCCTGTCGCGCGGCCTGATGGTGTTGCGCTGCTTTGATCGCGATCACGCGCGCATGACCCTGGCCGAGGTCTCGCATCGCACGCGCTTGTCGCGCGCGGCGTGCCGACGCTTGCTGCTGACCATGTCGCACCTGGGCTATGTGCGCCAGGAAGGCAATCAGTTCTCGCTGCGCGTGCGCGTGCTGGAACTGGGCTATGGCTACATGGGCTCGCTGAACCTCAACGATTTTGCGCAGCCGATTCTGGAAGAACTCGCGCGCGAGATCGGCGAGTCGTGCTCGCTGGCCGCGCTCGATGGCCAGGACATCGTCTACATGGTGCGCGTCGCGCTGCGGCGCGTGATGAGCACCGCGCTCGGCGTGGGCGCGCGCCTGCCCGCCGCGCCGGCCTCGATGGGTCGCGTGCTCTTGGCCGGCTTGCCGCGCGCCGCGCTCGATACGTGGCTCGAGCAATGGCAACCGAAAGCGCTGACGCCACACACGGTCACGCGCGCCGATGAGCTGATCAAGCGCATCGACGCCACGCGCGCGCAAGGTTATGCCTACGTCGAACAGGAACTCGAACCCGGCCTGTGCTCGATCGCCGTGCCCGTGCGCAATCGCGAAGGGCGCGTGACACTCGCCTTGAACGCGAGCCTCGCCTATCGCCCGCAAGTGCGCGAGCACGCGATCAAGCACGTGCTGCCGCGCTTGCGCGCCGCCGCCACCGCGATCGAAGCCGGCACGCCCGTGCTCGATCTGCAAGCCGTGGGCACGTGATCGCGCCGGTCTATCTGTGCGCGGGGCTGCGCACGCCCTTTGGCAAATATCGCGGCGGTCTCGCCGCCGTTCGACCCGACGACATGGCCGCGCACGTGCTGCGCGCCTTGCTCGCCACCTTGCCCGCGTCGACGCACGCGGCCATCGATGAAGTAATCCTGGGCTGCGCCAATCAATCGGGCGAGGACAACCGCAACGTCGCGCGCATGGCCGCGCTGCTGTCCGATCTGCCGATCGCGGTGCCGGCCGTCACGGTCAATCGCTTGTGCGCTTCGGGACTCGAAGCGATCGGCCAAGCCGCGCGGGCGATTGCCTGTGGCGAGGCCGAACTGGTGCTCGCCGGTGGCGTCGAGAGCATGACCCGCGCGCCGTATGTCATGGCGAAGGCCCGCGAAGGCTTCGATCGCGAACAACGCCTGGAAGACACCACGCTCGGCTGGCGCCTGATCAACCCCGAGATGCGCGCGCGTCATGGCGTCGACTCGATGACCCAGACCGCGCAGCACCTCGCCACCGAACACGGCATCGCGCGCGAGGCACAAGACGATTACGCGTTCCGCTCGCAACAACGCGCCGAAGCCGCGCGCCTCAGCGGTCGATTCGCCGCCGAAATCACGCCGATCGCAGAACTGCTCGCCGACGAACAACCGCGCCCGCAAGGCACACGTGAACAACTCGCGCGGCTCACGCCCTTGCTTGGCGAAGGCACCAGCATCACCGCCGGCAATGCGTCCGGCCTCAACGATGGCGCGTGCGTGCTGCTGCTCGCCGGCGAAGCGGCCGTGTCGCGACATAACCTGCGTCCGATGGCGCGCGTGCTCGGCATGAGCGCGGCCGGCGTGGCGCCGCGCGTGATGGGCATCGGACCGGTACCCGCGATCGCGCGCTTGCTGGATCGCTTGGCCTTGCGTCTGGGCGATTTCGATCGCATCGAAGTCAATGAAGCCTTCGCCGCGCAGGTGCTGGCCGTCGCGCGTCAGTTGGGTTTGGCCGACGACAGCGACGTGCTCAATCGCCACGGCGGCGCCATCGCCCTGGGTCATCCACTCGGCGCCAGCGGCGCGCGACTGGCCTTGCGCTGCGCGCGCGAGATCGCCGATGGCGAGAGCCGACGCGCGCTGATCAGCCTGTGCGTGGGCGTGGGTCAAGGCGTGGCTCTGGCGCTGGCCACGCCGTAGTCTCCGCCGCCGCGCCCGGCGAGGCGTGGCATCGCGATTGCAAATCGAACTCCTCGAAGGCGTGACGCGGTCGACCGAGGGTGTCGTCCGTCGGGGGCACGCCGCGATCTCGCGCGATACCGAAGTCCGTCGCGACGAGTCCTTGACGGAGGCGTCCAATGTTTGTCGTATTTGTCGATCAGGACCAGCGCGCGCTCGCGGATATCGAACGGAATTTAGTCACGCTGGGCTGCGACTGGGAGATCGAATTCGCCAGCAGCCCACGCACCGCGCTGGCCATCGTCGAATCGCGCCCGGTCGACGTGGTAATCACCGACCAGCGTCTGCCCATGATGCACGGCGCCACCCTGCTGCGCGAAGTGCGCACCTTGCGCCCCGAAACGGTGCGCATCCTGCTGACCAACGAACCCGAAAGCGATGCCGCGCTGCGCGCGCTCGACGCCGCGCACCGGACCATGTCCAAACCCTGCAATACCGAGGAACTGGTCGAAGTCACCGATCGCATTCTGTCGCTGCGCGACATCCTCAAGGACGATCGCCTGCGCGAGTTGTTCGGCGCGGTCACGACGCTGCCGGCGGCGCCGACGATGTATTTGAGCCTATCGCAGGCGCTCGACGACCCCGATTCCGATTCCTCGCGCATCGCCACGATGATGGCCAAGGACCCCGCGCTGTCGGCCAAGGTGCTGCGCTTGAGCAACACCGCGATGTACGGCGGCAAGTCCGCCATCGTCGACGTGCGTGGCGCGGTGACGCGTCTGGGCCTGCGCACCGTGCGCAACCTCGTGCTGGCCGCGGAAGCGTTCAAGGATCACGTGCCCGGCGGCATGGATCCCTCGCAATTGCAGATGCGCGCGACGCAGGCCTCGAGTTTGATCCCGACGCTGCTCGACGACCCCGCCGAAATCGCGCTGGCGTCGACGGCGGCGTTGTTGTCCGATCTCGGCTGGCTCTTGCCTTCGGGTCCGCTGAAACCCAGTTGGTCCGGCCAACCCGACGACGTGGGCACGCCGCCACAACCCTCGCACGCCGAGGCTGGCGCCTACTTGCTGGGCCTGTGGGGCTTGCCCATGCTCCTGGTGGAAACCGTGGCCTTTCATCACCGTCCCGCGGCCTCGGGCGAACACTGTGGCGCGGCCGGCGCGGTGCACATCGCCTCGGCCCTGGCGGCGCGCGAGCCGATCGACATGGAATTCGCCGAACGCACCGGCATGCTCGACCGCATCGAGCAAGCGCGCGCGCGACTCGAATCCTTCGCCTGAAACCTCGCTAATAACGCGCCCGCCTTGTCCGCGGGCGCGGCGCGCGCGTTACACTGCGGCCCCGCCTCGAACGACGGTGCGCCCATGACCGATGCCAACGACCACGTCCCGACGCCCCTGACCGAACTCGACGCGGTCGAAGCCCGCGTGCTGGGTTGCCTGGTCGAAAAGGCCTCGCTCACGCCCGACGTCTATCCCCTCACGCTCAACGCCATCGTCACCGCGTGCAATCAAAAAACCAGCCGCGAACCGGTGATGGATCTCGAACCCGGCGCCGTCGGCCACTGCCTGCGTCGACTCGAAGACAAGAAAGTCGTGCGCGTGCAGCACAGCTCGCGCGCGCTGCGCTACGAACACCGCATGGACGAGCACTACACCATCACCCCGCGCCAGCGCGCCGTGCTGTGCACCTTGATGTTGCGCGGACCGCAGACCCTGGCCGAAATCCACACGCGCAGCGAACGCCTGGCCGCCTTCCACAACCTCGAAGACGTGCGCGACACCATCGAACGCCTGATGCATCGCCAACCCGCGATGGTCGTGCGCCTGCCGCGCGCGCCCGGTCAGCGCGAAGAACGCTTCGCCCACCTGCTGTGCGGCGCCATCGACACCAGCGCCATGCCCGTCGCCGTCGAATCGTCCAGCGCCAGCGAAGGCCACGTGCCACTGGCCGAACGCGTTTCGCGCCTCGAACAGGAACTGGCCGAACTGCGCGATTTGCTCATGGCGATGCAGGATCGTCCGAGCGATACGTAGTCGTCGGCGCGGTTAGAGATAACTCGTGATGGTGGGCGGATGCGTCCACTGATCGTGGCGGCCGTTGATGTAGACGATTGGCGTGGCGGCCAACTCTTCGGGCGTGCGTGCCTGCTGGCGGCCGGTGATCGCTGTTCAAGCCAATTTTGATCAGCTTGCTGGTGCTGACCACTTCCGCTCTCGTCCCATACCGCCGTTCGTCTTTCTGTTTGCGCACCGAAAAACCGAGCTTTTGTCCTACCACAGCTTCTCGAATATAAGATAACGGTGCGGGGAGACCACAAGAGACGACACAATGCCAATCGATGCGAACCTGATTGACGAAATCAAGGCGGGCAGAGCCGTCCTGTTTCTTGGAGCTGGCGCGTCCCTTGGCGCCATGGACGGGAAAGGGCACCAGATTCCGGACACAGCGGGTCTTGGCAGACTGATATGCGATCAGTTCTTGGACTCCTCCTATGCTGACTTGGATTTCGTCCAAACCTGCGACTACGCGACCACAGCGAAATCTGGGCGCCAGCTTCAACAATTCATCCGCGACGCACTTGACCCATTCCACCCAGCGGATTTCCACAAGAAGATTCCGACGTTTCAATGGGCCGGCCTCGCAACGACCAACTTCGACCTTGTAGTGGAGCGGGCATACAGTCAAGTTCCCACGCGACTTCAGCAGTTGCGACCTCTCGTTCATGACGAGCCGGACTTCATGGACCGCCTATCAAAGGGCGACGTCCTCTACCTGAAGCTTCACGGGTGCATAACCGCGTTCGAACAAGTCAACCCCGGAATGGTCTACAGCACCGAACGCATTCTGAGACACAAGGAAGGCCGCGCTGCGCAGTTCGCACAATTCTTAGAATGGGCAAAAACGAAGACCCTGGTGTTCGCCGGCTACAGTTTGCGAGACTACAACTTACGCCAACTCGTTGACGAAATTGTCCGCGATGGCGATGCCCGGATGCGCCACTACATCATCAAGAAGGGCGTGCTCGAAGTAGAGGAACGCTACTGGGCGGAACGGCGTTTTACGCTCACCGACTCGACCTTCGAGAATTTCCTTGCCGAAGTTGATGGCGCCATTTCGCAAGCGGCTCGCGCTTTGAGTCGCGCACGAAGCTCAACTCCAAGCTCTCTCACCAAGTTCATCGCTAGCAACCGCCAAGAAAGCACCGAGCTTCGAAATTATTTGTCGAGCGGTGCAGAACACGTATTTTCGGACACCACATCACCAACAAGCAGCGCTTCCAAGTTCTTTAATGGCTTCGATTTGGGTTGGTACCCTATCGAGGAAGAGCTTGACGTCTCGCGCCTAGTCACTCAGTCGATACTTCAAGAGCAAGTTGCCGTTACAGGTCGACTTTCTGGCCCAAGGCTCATCGTGCTGAAGGCGCATGCTGGCGCGGGAAAAAGCGTCGCTCTCAGAAGAATTGCATGGGACGCCGCGAAACGTCTCTCAAAGCTTGTTCTATACGTACCCAGCACGGGTTACGTGAACATTCAAGCGGTCCAAGAACTTCTAGAACTAGCGAAAGAACCCGTCTTCTTGATCGTCGATGACATCACGCTAGTGTCTGATAGCGTGTTGGACCTCATCTCAGCGGCGAAGCGGGGCAAAAACCCCCTTGTGGTTATCGGCGGAGCGAGGTTCAACGAGTGGAACGTCCGCTCTCAGAATCTTGAAAGCAACGTCACCGAAGAGTATGAACTGAAATACCTCACCCGCAATGAGACCGAAGCCCTTATCGCGCTGCTTGAGCTGAACGATTGCCTCGGCGAGCTGAAGCGCCTCTCCCACGAAGAGCGGGTCAGGGAATTTAACGAGGTTTATGGACGCCAATTACTTGTTGCGCTGCATGAAGCTACTCGCAATGCGCAATTCAGAGAAATTATTCTTGATGAGTACCAGAAGATTACGCCCCCCGAAGCCCAGCTTCTGTACGCAGACATCTGCGCTTTGCATCGTTTCGGGTCACCGGTCCGCGCCGGCCTCATTTCACGGGTCCACGGGATAAGTTTTGAATCGTTTCACGAGCGATTCTTTCGCCCCTTGGAGCAGGTAGTGTCTCTCGAAATGGACGAGCGCAGCGGTGACTGGATATACCGCGCTCGACACCCATACATTGCAGAGATCCTGTACGAACAGGTTTTCAAGACGATGCCTGAGCGGTTCGACAACCATGCGAAGTTTATCACTCGACTCAATCCGGCATATTCGTACGACCGCAGAATAATCGGCGACCTATTGCGTGGGAACAGGCTGGCAGAGGCGTTCCCGGACACGACACGGGGCATTGCCATCTTCGACTTGGCGATCCGTGCGCTCGGCGACGAGCCGCACATATACCACCAAAAGGGCATCTATCTGAAGCGACTCGCAGGAGATATTGGCGCGCTGCGCGCTGCCGAAAACGCTCTTCAGACTGCCCAAGAACTTGCTCCAACAGACCGCACCATTAAACACTCTCTTGCTGAGTTGGCACTTGCACGGTCCAGGCTTTCAACCGACCCGCTCGAACGCGCTGCATGGCGGCTGGAGGCCATCGGCAAAGCGCGGCCCTTGCTGGCTGCGACCAATGGGTCACACGCCTATCACACAATTGCAAAGGCACAGGTTCAAGCACTGAGCGATGCATTGGACCATGAAGAAGACAGCACCCTGTCGTCAGATGTCGTTAGCGAAGCTATCAAGTCAGCAGAAGAGGCCATCAGGTCAGGTCTTCAGCGTTTCCCCGGCGATGGGCATCTCCTCGCCGAAGAAGCAAGCCTTGCCCACCTCTTGGAAAATGACGAGCGAGCAGAGCGCGCTCTGCATCGCGCCTTCGAGTCGAACAAGCGTAGTCAGCTCATTGCAAAACGTTACGCGATTGTTCTCAAGGCAAGGGGCAAAATGCCAGCGGCGAGAGACGTCCTGCGTCAAGCTCTCGAGCACAATCCAGGCAGCCAAGACCTCAATTTTGATTTCGCGGAACTTCGGCGCGCACTGGATCCATCGGTTGATTCCACAGACCCCGAGGCGTTGCTGAGCTACTACCAACGCTCGTTCACGAAGGGGGACAAAAATTACCGTGCTCAGTTGCTCTGTGCGCGGCAGTTGTCGCTGGCCGGTCGCCATCAGGATGCTAGGCCGCTCTACGAGCACCTGAAGAACGCTGTCGTTCCATTCGAAATCAAGCGCAAAGTAAAAGAGGAAGTGCGCCAAGAGAACGGCGAGCCGCGTCGCTTCAATGGCACTGTCTCTAACAGGCGTGACTCTTTCGGATTCGTAACGCTCGATGCGCAAAGAATAAATTGTTACTTCAATACACAGTCGATGCGCGGTGGAGTTGACTTGCCGCAGCTTGGTAAGCGAGTCGCGCTAACTTTGGGATTCTCGTTTTTCGGTCCTTCCGCAATTGACATGGAAGTCTTGGACTAATTGGGACGCGCAAATGAGCAAAGTATCGCACTTGTGAAGGGCTGCTCTTAGCCGGATCGCGACCGCTGAGTTGATCCGGGCGCGTTTCGTGCGCCCCCAGACTTCGGCCTGCCCTGAGATTTCCAGTGCGTCATCCATCTCGATACCCAGGTATCGCATGGTCTTCTCCAGCTTGGTGCGGCCAAGGCGCCGTTGCACCGCTCGGAGGTTCCGGGTCCGGCGATAGATCAGCGAAAGCATTGCAGGCGCACTCGGATCACCCGGATGTCTCCGAGCTTGAGTGGTGCCCTCTGGCCAACGTTCTCTAATTTGTTCTAGTGAACAGGGCGGGGTTGGTCTGCGGCTTTCAGGAGAGATTCTCACGGTACTCTCAGAGTCGCGCCTGCTATCGGCGGGTCACGATTCGACCCGAAGCGGACACCGGTTACGCACGTACAATCGCGGCGATGAGGCGCTTCCTGGCGAAGGCACCGCGGTAACATCCACCAATTGACCGGTAGGCATCTTCGGTCCAGCATACCGCCGACAATGCCTAGTTCGAAAGGCGTGAGTGGTGCCGTGCGACGCAGGAGAGTTCGATGACATCCCATGAAGAGCTTTTTCAACTCGTCGAGCCGCTCAGTGCAGCGGCATCTGGCTCCGAGCGCGAGGACGTCTCGAAGCCGATCTCGGCTCTTCGTGAAGCGGTAACGGAAGTTGGCCGCTCGTTCTCCGGCTCTTGGCTCGGTTACCACTCGCGGGTCTACTACGAGAACTTCCAGACCCCTCCACCAGGCGAGCACTTCAGCCAGGAATGGGGCCTCATGGACACGCACGCGAGCCTTGGTTCAATCGGTAGCTGGCGGGAATATCCTGCAGAAGACGTACAGCAACATATTTATCGCCTGGCAGGGAGTCCCGACCTCTCGGCGGCGGAGACTGCAGCTCAGTCGGCTGACAAGGTTTTCGATCACGCCAAGGCAGAGATCGCGTCAATCTTTCAGACTGAGCTGGAGGCAGGCCCTGATGGCTTTATCCAAAGCCTTAGCGAGCAGCTGCAGCCACTTGAACCGCTGTCACCTAGCGAGGTCGCTGACCGACTGAATCAGCGTGGTAAGGTGATGACCCGTGACACTCTTGCGCTCGGTCAAGGCACACAGTTGCCGCCGCACATCGCCATCATGGCCCGGTATCGCGCGATCGAACATTCGTTTGCAATTTGTAGGACGGCAGCGGACCTAGCGCGAAAGGGAGCGTCGCATCTTGAGCGGAAGTCGAGAAAGAGAGTTCGCGAGTCGAGTGTCGGAACTAACGTATTCCTCGGGCATGGTCGAGCAGGTGCATGGAGGGAGCTGAAGGACTTCATTCAAGATCGGATACGGCTCCCTTGGGACGAGTTCAACAGGGTCCCAGTCGCCGGGGTTACGAACATCGCCCGCCTGTCTGAGATGCTAGACGCAGCAGCCATCGCATTTCTCGTGATGACAGCTGAGGATGAGATGGCGGACGGGACTTCGCAGGCGCGAATGAACGTGATTCACGAGGCCGGGCTCTTCCAAGGCCGGTTGGGCTTTGGACGTGCCATTGTCATGCTCGAAGAGGGCTGCACTGAATTCAGCAACGTGGCCGGGCTTGGTCAGATACGTTTTCCAAAGGGCAGTATCGCCGCAGCATTCGAAGATGTGCGTCGAGTGCTTGAACGTGAAGGCCTAATTGCCAGCATTTGATGAAGGCCCCGCATAACAAACCGTTCGAGCCGACACCGCTTCGCAGCGAGGCTCAACTCAGGAGACCACTCTTGGCCGGAAGCGGAACAAAGGACTGGCCAGGACCCAATTAAGCAAGTTCCGGAATCGATGATCAGCTTGTCCGCAATCTGCACGGGCGTGGCGTCTTTCAAGCACCCAAGATTGACGCTGTAGATGCGGCTCTCGCCCGCGGCATTGTCTATGCCGAACGCGCGCACGCAGCAATGCTTGCAGAAATGAAGCTCGTGCTGGCGCGTTTTGAACTGATACAGCGTCAGATAGGACTGCCCAGATAGCAGGCGAAACGCCGAAGGCGCCAAGATCGTCGACCAGAAACGATTGCGCGAGCAGATCGAGCAATTGCAGCGAAACGTCGGCCGGGTCAGATCGATATCGGCCTCGAAGCGCACCACGCCGCAATGGCAACTGCCGTGATCTGTCTTGAGAATGATCGCCTCGTGTCTGTGGCAACGCGATCATGCGCGCGTCGCTCCAACACGCGAAGGGTGCTCAATGCACTGCGCGACCGCCGCTCGGCACCGTGGCCGGTTCGTGCGAGCCGAGCACTTCCAGCGCATGGCGATAACCCGCTTCGACCGCCTGGTCGTAGCGCTTCCACGCCATCAATTCGATATCGCGCACGGGCGGCACGATCAATAGACTTGCCGCGCGTCGCGCCGCTTGCTTGGCCGAATCGCTGTTGATCAAGCCCGAGCGCAGGAGAATGCGAAAGATCCCCGGTCGTCGCGGCCCGCCGGCGCCGAATAACTGCGGCAGCAAACGCCACCACGGCGGCAGATCCACTTCATCGAGTTGCGCCGTCACGCCATAGCCGCCACCGACATCGACCGCGATCACGCGACCCGCGACACCCATGGCCTCGACCGGCAAGTTGTCGATCACGCCGCCATCGGCATGCACCTGCCCTTGATGCAACACGGGCGGCAACACGCCGGGAATCGCCGCCGACGCGCGCAGCCATCGCGCCAAGGGGCCCGAGCGATGCACCGCCGCGCGGCCTTCAGTGAGATTGGCCGAGACGCAATAGAACGGCAGCGATAAGTCTTCAATGCAAGTTTCGCCGAACGCTTCGCGCAGCAAACCGCCCATGCGACGTCCCGCGAACAACGACACCAGCGGCAAGGTCCAATCACTCAGCGGATCCTTGCGCGTAAACCAGCGCCGGAACTGCTCAATGATCGTCTCCACTTCCCAACCCGACGCCAAGGCCGCGCCGATGATCGCGCCGATGCTCGTGCCACCGATGGTGTCGATTTCCCAACCGCGTTCGGCCAAGGCGCGAATCACGCCCAAATGCGCGAACCCGCGCGCGCCGCCGCCCGAAAGCACCAAGCCCGTCGCGCGCCCGACCACCAGCCGCGCCACGCGCGCCAATTCATCGAGCGAATCCACGCGATGCACGCGCGCTCGCGGCACCCGCGCCAACCAATTCGCCGCGGCGCCAGGCACGGCGCCACGCAACACTACATGGATCGGCAACTCCGCATCCTGAGCCACCGTCTGCGACAAGGCACTCGGCCACGCCTTGTCCACCGCCTCGCCAGCCGGCGCGACGACGACGAGCGCATCGCTCTGCCGCGCGCAGAACTGATTCCACGGCGCGCCACTCGCGCCATCGCCGACGAACAAGACGTAGCGAAAACGACTCTCGAGCGCGCCCAACTCCGCGCGACTCATCTGCCCACCCTCGGCCACATCGATCAGCGCGCAAGGCCCATGGCCCGACAGCTCGCACTGCAATGCCCGCGCGCACGCGCGCAAATCCGCCGGGTTACCCGCCGAAAGAATGCCCAGCGTGCGCGGCGCCAACGCCGTCGCCGGCCGCTCCTGAACCTGACTCGCCCGCTCCAACGCGGGCCGCGCCAGCGCCAAGGGCGCGCGCGGATCACGCTCGATCAGTTCTTCAAAGTCCGCCCGATCGAGCCGCAACAACTCACAATCCCGAACCGCGCGCACCGTCACCGCGCGATGCTCGCGACCCGTCAGCAAACTGATCTCCCCCAACGTATCGCCCGCCCCCACGAAACCCACCGGCGACCGCCCACCAATGCCCTCATACAAGGCCAACCGCCCCGACAACACCACATACAGCGCATCGGAACGCTCGCCCGCGCGAAACAAAACCGCGCCACTGGCCAACGTCAACGGCCGCAAACAATCCGCCAACCACAACCGCGCGGTCGTCGACAGACCTGCGACCCAAGGGACTAGGTTCGCCAAATCCGCGGTTTCGTTCGGGAATGTCGGTTGGGCGCTCATGCTCGGTTTGCGCGGAGTCTCCGAGTGATAGCGGCAGGTGATCAATAATCTTGAGCATGGCGTGTGCGAAACCCCCGAACTCGCCGCGCCAAATGAAAAGGCCCGCCAAAGCGGGCCTTTTCATCTAAGAAAAAAAACGGCACTTGCTTCGCGCGCCGCGCACGCGGCGCGCGAAGCGCGCTTTTGCTTTCTTTTGATCTACCCACGAACCAAAGTGACGTTTCGACGGCTCGGGGTGACGGTCCCCTTGTCGGTGGCAAGCGCACATGGATGTGCGCCGCGAGGGTTCAAGACAGGGATGTCTTGAATCCCTCGCCCACCGACAAGGGGCGGCACCTCGAGCCAAGCGACAACGTCACCACCACCCACCCCACACCGCACCGGTCGTCCTCACCGCCAGGTGAGGACCCACCACCCCGCTTGCGTTCTCACGCCGCCAGGCGATCAACCCCCCTACCTCAATCCCTGGTTGATCTTGCCAAGCACCGAAGCACCAGGCGAAAGCTCCTTCACCCCCAGCGTATTCAACGGCCTCGCCACCGTCTTCAAATGCCCATGCAAATCCCCGCTCTCGGCGTTGACATACAACAACCCAGTGACAACCTCCCCCTTCGCCTGATGCTGCTGCACATGATTCATCGCCCCCAGCCGATCGCGCGGGTCGTAATCGGCGTGTAGCTTGCGAAGTCGCAGCACCGAACCGTCGTGTTGCTCGACTTCGATCAACTCGCCGGGGGCGTAGTCGACCGCGATCTCGGTGCGCTCGGGCATTACGTCGAGGCGATTGACGGCCTCATTGTGGGCGCGCACGTATTCGTAGCTCTTGGTGCTGCCCGGGTGGTTGTTGAAGGCGACGCAGGGGCTGATGACGTCGAGGAAGGCGGGGCCGCGATGCGCGATGGCGCCTTTGATCAGGGGCACGAGTTGCGCCTTGTCGCCGGAGAAGCTGCGGCCGACGTAGGTCGCGCCCAGTTGAAGGGCGAGACCGATGAGATCGATCGGAGAATCGCTGTTGACGACACCCTTCTTCGAGGTCGAACCCTGATCGGCCGTGGCGGAGAACTGGCCCTTGGTGAGGCCGTACACGCCGTTGTTCTCGACGATGTAGACCATGTTCACGCCGCGCCGCATGGCATGCACGAACTGGCCGATGCCGATCGAGGCGGAATCGCCGTCGCCCGACACGCCCAGATACAGCAATTCGCGATTGGCCAAATTGGCACCGGTCAGCACCGAAGGCATGCGCCCGTGCACGGTGTTGAAGCCGTGCGATTGACCCAGAAAATAATCCGGCGTCTTGGAGCTGCAACCGATGCCCGACAGCTTGGCCACGCGATGCGGCTCGATATCGAGTTCCCAACACGCTTGGATGATCGACGCGGAAATCGAGTCGTGACCGCAACCGGCGCACAGCGTCGAGATCTTGCCTTCGTAGTCACGCCGCGTGAAGCCGATCGCGTTGCAGGTCAGCGAGGGATGGTGGAGCTTGGGCTTGGCGATATAGGTCATGACTCAGGCCACCCGATCCTTGTTGAGCGTGGTCACCGAGGCGCCGCGCAGTTTTTCGCCAATGACGCGCGCGATGAAGCGCGCGGTGATCGGCGTGCCGTCGTAGTGCAGCACCGGCACCAGGCGCGCGGGGTCGAGATCGAATTCGTTGATCAGGAGCGTGCGCAATTGACCGTCGCGATTTTGCTCGACCACGAACACTTGCTCGTGCGCCTCGATGAAGGCGCGCACCGATTCCGGAAACGGAAACGCGCGCACGCGCAAGGCATCGAGGTGCAGGCCTGAAGTTTCCAAGGCATCGAGCGCTTCGTGCATGGCGGGGCTGGTCGAGCCATAGAAGATCGCGCCGCACTTCGCCTTCTGCGCGGCCGCGTGCACGATCGGCTGCGGCACCAGAGTCTTGGCCGTGTCGAACTTCTGCAGCAGGCGCTCCATGTTGTAGACGTAGTCGGGTCCGCGTTCGGAGTAACGCGCGTACGGATCGCGCGAGGTGCCGCGCGTGAAGTACGCGCCCTTGCTCGGGTGCGTGCCTGGATAGGTGCGGTAGGGAATGCCGTCGCCGTCGACGTCCTTGTAGCGACCGAAATCACGACCGGCCTCGAGTTCGGCGGCGGTCATGACCTTGCCGCGGTCGTACTCGCGCGTGTCGTCCCACTCGAACGGCGCGCACAGCCGCTGATTCATGCCGATGTCGAGATCGGTGAGCAGGAAGATCGGCGTCTGCAAGCGATCGGCCAAGTCCAGACTCGCCGCCGCCATGTCGAAGCATTCGCGCGGGTCTTCGGGAAACAGCAGCACGTGCTTGGTGTCGCCATGCGAGGCATAAGCGCAAGCCAACACGTCGGACTGCTGCGTGCGCGTGGGCATGCCGGTGGACGGGCCGCCGCGCTGCACATCAATGATCGTCACCGGGATCTCGGCGAAATACGCCAGGCCGATGAACTCGTTCATCAACGACACGCCCGGGCCCGAGGTCGCGGTGAACGCGCGCGCGCCGTTCCAGCCCGCGCCGGTAACGATGCCGATCGAGGCGATCTCGTCTTCGGCCTGGATGATGGCGTAGCGGTTTTCACCGGTCTCGGGATCAACGCGAAACTTCTGGCAGTACTTTTGAAACGCCTCGGCCAGCGAACTCGAGGGCGTGATCGGATACCACGCGCACACGGTCGCGCCGCCATAGACGCAACCGAGCGCCGCCGCCGTATTGCCATCGACGAAGATGCGATCGCCCACGTTGTCGGCGCGACGCACGGTGATGCCGAGCGGCTTGCCCACGTGCTCATTCGCCCAATCGCGGCCCAGATGCAGGGCCTTGACGTTGGCGTCGAAGAGTTTCTCCTTGCCCTTGTACTGCTCGCCGATCAAGGTCTCGATGGCCTTGGCGTCCATGTCGAGCAACACCGACAGCGCGCCCACGTACATAATGTTCTTGAACAGCTGTCGCTGCCGCGGATCGCTGTAAGTGGCATTGCAGATTTGGGTCAACGGCATGCCGATCACGTGCACGTCGTCGCGAAACTTGGATTTGGGAAGTGGCTTGGTGGCGTCGTAGAACAAATACCCGCCGGGCTCGATCTCGCGTACATCCGCGTCCCAAGTCTGCGGGTTCATCGCCACCATCAAATCCACGCCACCGCGTCGACCCAGATGGCCGCGCTCGGTCACGCGCACTTCGTACCAGGTCGGCAGACCTTGGATGTTGGATGGAAAGATATTGCGCGGGCTCACCGGCACGCCCATGCGCAGGATGGCCTTGGCGAACAACTCATTGGCCGAGGCCGAGCCCGAGCCATTGACGTTGGCGAACTTGACCACGAAATCATTGACCGCGCTGATCGGCGTGACCATCACGCGGCCTCCTGGCGCGCCGGGCCGCGACAGCCCGGTCCCGCGTGCGTCATTTCGATCAGCGATTTGCGCATGTCCCAGGCCCCCGTCGGGCAACGCTCGGCGCACAGGCCGCAATGCAGGCACACGTCTTCGTCCTTGACCATCACGCGCCCGGTCTTGAGCGCGTCGGAGACGTAGAGATCCTGCGTGAGGTTGAGCGCCGGCGCGGTGAGCTGGCGACGCAGTTCCGATTCCTCGGCATTGCCGGTGAAGCTGATGCAATCCATCGGGCAGATGTCGACGCAGGCATCGCATTCGATGCAGGCTTCGCGCGTGAACACGGTCTGCACGTCGCAATTGAGACACCGCTGCGTTTCCTTGCGCGCGGTGTCGCGGTCGAAGCCGAGTTCGACTTCGACCTGCATGCTCACGAGCGTTTTCTCGGGAGGCGCCCACGGCACTTTGAAGCGCTCGTCATCGGAGACTTCGTTGTCGTAGCTCCACTCGTGAATGCCCATCTTCTGCGAGATCAGATTGAACAGCGGCGGCGGACGCCGGGCCGGGTCCTCGCCGTTGAGCGCTTGATCGATCGACACCGCGGCATCGTGACCATGGGCCACGGCCCAGATGATGTTCTTGGGGCCGAACGCCGCATCGCCGCCGAAGTAAACCTGCGGCAAGGTCGAGCGCATCGTGGTCTTGTCCACGCGCGGCATGCCCCATTCGTCGAACTCGATGCCGATGTCGCGCTCGATCCAGGGGAAGGCATTCTCTTGGCCAACCGCGATCAGCACTTCATCGCAGGGCACGAAGCGATCGGGCTCGCCCGTGGGCACGAGTTGGCGACGACCCTTGGCGTCGCGCTCGGCCTTCACCGGTTCGAAGTACATGCCAGTGAGCTTGCCGTTGTCGTGCTCGAAAGATTTCGGCACGAGGTAATTGAGGATCGGAATGCCTTCGTGGAGCGCGTCTTCTTTTTCCCAGGGCGAGGCTTTCATTTCCTCGAAGCCCGAACGCACGATCACCTGCACCTGTTCGCCGCCCATGCGCCGCGCCGAGCGGCAGCAATCCATGGCGGTGTTGCCGCCACCGAGCACGATCACGCGCTTGCCCACACGTTCGACATGACCGAAGTAGACCGAGGCCAACCAATCGATGCCCAGGTGAATGTGGGCCGCGGCCTCTTTGCGACCGGGCAGTTCCAGATCGCGCCCGCGTGGCGCGCCGGAGCCGACGAAGATCGCGTCATAGCCTTGCTTCAACAAGGCCTTCATCGAATCGATGCGCGTGTTGGCGCGGAACTCGACGCCAAGACCGAGGATGTAGCCGGTCTCTTCGTCGATCACCGACTCGGGCAAACGAAAGCGCGGCACTTGCGTGCGCATGAAACCGCCGGGCTTGGGGTCGGCCTCGAACACGGTGACGTGATAGCCCAGCGGCGCCAGATCGCGCGCCACGGTCAGCGAGGCGGGGCCGCCACCGACGCAGGCGATGCGCTTGCCGTTGGGCGGCGCCACGCGCGGTAGACGCGCGCGCACGTCGGCGCCGTCCTTGTTGTCGGCGGCGACGCGTTTCAAGCGGCAGATGGCGACCGGCTCGGGCTTTTCGCCGTTGTTGTGCTCGACGCGACCGCGACGACAGGCGGGTTCGCAAGGTCGATCACAGGTGCGACCGAGAATGCCGGGGAAGACGTTCGACTTCCAATTCACCATGTAGGCGTCGGAATAACGCCCATCGGCGATCAAGCGAATGTATTCGGGGACCGGGGTATGGGCGGGACACGCCCACTGACAATCGACCACTTTGTGGAAATAGTCGGCATTGCGAATATCGGTGGGACGCACCTCACCCTCCTCGCTGGCAGGGGGCCGACGGCGACGACGAGACGACACGAGGCGCCAGGCCCGACGCTTCGGAGTCTAGCCCAAATCACGAGGCTGAAAAGCGCGCGGCGCGGCGCGAAAATTCGCGCTGCTACGCAGCATTCGCGGCGTCGATCAGGCGAGGCCGAACACCAGAACCGCCAGCGTCGCGAGACCGTGCTTGATCGCCCAGGCGCCGCCCACCGCGTAGAGCGCGAACAGACACCAGAAGCCGCCGGGATTGGAACGACGCCAGACATCGCTGCCGCCGTCGAACCACCGCGCGCCGAACGGCAGATACCCCAACGACAGCGAGCGCAGATCCGCCGCCATCAAGATCACGCCGATGATCACCCACACCAAGCCGCGAACCATGTCCATGCGCCTGCCTCACGCGAACGAGGGTCGCGTCTAGGCACGAGTGCGTGGCGTGGCGCGGGGGACTGCCAGCGAGGCGCTCAGTCGGCGCGATCGGCGCCGACGGGCAAGGCGGCCAGCACGCGCTCGCGGGTGGCTTGAGCTTCGTCGCGATCGTTACTCTGCGCGACAGTGACTTCGCGCGTGGCGCCGTGACGGTCGCGCAGGCGCAGGACGCAGCGATAGGTGTCGTCGCCATCGCTGTCGCGATCGTGACGCAAGGTCGGCACGTGCACGGCATCGGGACGCGCGAGCGTTCGCGTGCGCCACCACAGCACGTATTCGTCGATGCGCACTTCGCCGCGCGTGATCTCCACGCGCACGCCGCGCTGCGAGAATGCCCAGCCCGCCCCGCCGATGCCGAACAACCAGAACACCATCATCACCAGCAGATCGGGCACGCCGTCCTGATGAAAGCCGCCATCGCGCACGAAGATATACGTCATCACCCCCAGCATCGCCAGCCAGCAGGCCATGAACAGCCACACGGCCCAGGCCATGCGGTAACGCAGGATCAGGGGCGACTCATTCGACGGGGTCGGCGCGCGAGCGGACATGAGCGGCTTATAGCGAAGCGCCATGACAAACGCATCCTGAACGCGATCGACGCCCACGCGAGCGGTGGTCAACGAATGGCTCGGCGGTTCGTTGTGCCCAGGGTCGAACCGGAGAATCGCCATGCCCCGCAACTTAGTCGCCGCGCTTGCCTTGCTGCTCGCCACCACCTCCGCCCACGCGCAGACTTGCGCCTTCACCAGCGCCAGCGATCGCTTCACGGCGTTCCTAACCACGCAGTCCCTGCCCGGCGGCGCAGTGTTGGTGGGCGATCGCCAAGGGCTGCTGTTCGAACGCTACTACGGCAACTACACGGCCAATACCGTGGTGCCCATCGCCTCGGCCAGCAAATGGTTGAGCGGCGTGCGCATCGCGCAGTTGATCGATCGCGGCGCCATCGATCCCGAGGCGCCGGTGTCGACCTATCTGCCGCAGTTCACCGGCGACAAGGGCACGATGAGCGTGCGTCAGATGTTCAGTCACACGGCCGGTTATGGCGATGACTCGGGCTCGGCCGTGTTGTTCGACGATAGTCTCACCCTGGCCCAGGCCGTCGATCAGATCGCCTGCTGCCGGCCCTTGAACACGGGCTACACCGTGGGCGGGCAGTTCTCGTATGGCGGCGTGTCGATGCACATCGGCGGCCGCGTTGCCGAGGTGGTGACCAATGGCGATTGGCAGGCCGGCTGGATCGCCGAGATCGGCGTGCCGCTGGGCATCACCACGATCGATTGGCAGGGCCTGGGCCCGACCATGAACTACGGCATCGCCGGCAGCGCGCGCAGCAATCTGCGCGACTACGGCCGCGTGCTGGCGATGGTCAACAACGACGGTCGCGGCAACAACCGGCGGATTCTCAGCGCGCAGGCGGCGCGTCACTTCCAGGCCGATCAGGTCGGCGATCTGCCCGTGGCCTACGCGCCGGCCAATGCCGGCGATGACGTGCATTACGGCATGGGCAGCTGGATCGACTATTCGCGCGGTCCGAACTCGGCGCCCTTGGTGCACAGCCTTGGCGCGTTCGGTTACTTTCCGTGGATCGACTATGAGCGTCACGTCTTCGGGGTCTTCATGATTCGCGGCGGGCCCGGCGTCAACAGCGCGGGCCTGCCCGTCTATCGCGAGATGCTCGCCGACATCGCCGCCGAGTACGACGCCAATGCCTGCGCGCACATCGAACTGACCGACGCCATGACCCTCGACGACTTCGAGGATCAGCCCTGACCCGCGTGCTAAGGTCTCGCGCCCCTCGCGAGACCGCCCATGAACCGTCATCTGGCCTGCGTCAGCATCCTCGTCGACGACTACGACACCGCCATCGCGCACTACACGCGCGACCTGCGCTTCGTGCTGATCGAGGACACGCCGCAAGGTCCGGATAAGCGCTGGGTCCTGGTCGCGCCCAGCGCCGAGGCCACGACGCGCCTGCTGCTGGCGCGCGCGGCCACGCCCGAGCAGCGGGCGCAGATCGGCCAGCAATGCGGTGGGCGCGTGTTTCTGTTCTTGTACACCGATGACTTCGCGCGCGACCACGCGCACATGGTGGCCCATGGCGTGCGTTTCGCCGAGGCGCCGCGGCACGAACCCTATGGCACGGTCGCCGTGTTCACCGACAAGTACGGCAATCGCTGGGATCTGCTCCAGCCCAGCGCCAGCGCCTGAGCCGCATCGCGCCGGGCCAAACTTCAAACCTTCGTCGATCGTCCGCGCCCGCCCCCTTTTCAGCGACGCCAAAACAGCGCAGCATCGGGGCCGGGGACTTTCCGGGGATCGAAAAGACCATGGCCAATCCTGATAAACCCAGCGGACTGGGGGCGACCCTGCGCGACTGGCGGATGTCGTTCGGCGAACTGTTCGCCAGCGGCAAGATCGATCAAACGCTCGAGCTCAATCTCGAGGTGCTGTTCGGCCTGCTCGGCGCCCTGGCGCGCGCCGACAGCATCGTCACCAGCCACGAGACCGATTTCGTCAATGCCTTGATGGACGAACTCAAGCTGCCCTTGCGCGGCCGCGAGGTCGCCATGGACAGCTTCGAGCGCGGACGCAAGAAGCTGCTCGACGTCAACAACGAACTCGGCCGCTTCCTGGCCGTGCATCCGGCCGGCTCGTCCGAGGCCCTGCGCTTGTACGACTCCCTGCTGCGCCTGGCCGGCGCCGATGGGCGTCTGCGGCCGCGCGAACGTGAATTCCTCACCGAAGTCACGGCCGCGATGGGCTACCCCAAGGACATGCTCGATACCCGCTTGAAGACGCTCGCCACGGGCTGAAACCGGCGCGGCGGCCACGGCCGTCGCGCGTCGCGTCTGACAGTCAGCGCACCCACTCCACGCAGAAACCGGCAAGGCGTCGCCCGCGCGACGCGCCCGATGACTGGCGAGGAGTGGCATGGACCCGATCCGAACCGCGCGCGCGCGCTTGGCCGGCGCCGCGTGGATCAACCGTCTCGACGATCTGTTCGACGCCCTGCGCGCGCGGGGTTTAGAGGCGTGCTTCGCGCAGCGCGACCGCATGCGCGAGATCGCCGCCGGCGGCGACTGGCTGGAACATCGTCAGTACGAGCGCGAGTTCATGCGCGAAGTGATGCTGGTCGATGACCCCAGCGTCGTGATCCTGACCGACCATGCCAACTGCCGCTCCGCCTGGCTCAACGCGCGCAAGCTCGCGCGGCTGCGCACCGACGGCCCGGTGACGCCGCTGTTCCGCCAACCGCTGACGCGCCACCTGGTGGAACTGTCGCCGTGCGCGCGCGAGTACTACCGCCAGCGCGAGCGCGAACATCTGTCGGGACCGATCGGTCAACCCCACGCCTACGCCGAGCACGACGCGCGCAAGTCGCGCGAACTCCTGCGTCACCTCGATACCTTGGTCGACCTGATGCGCGATCTGCCGGCCGAGCTCGACGATGTCACGCTGCAAGGCTACGCCGCGCGTCACCTCGCTGGCGTGCTCGCGCCCTTGCAACCCCAATCGCGCGATCTGCCGGCGGCCGATGGCTCGTGCCCTGCCCTGATCTGGCCCGGCACGTCGGACACCTATCTCATCGCCAAGCCCATGGCCAGCGTCGCGCCGCGCTCGCGCAAACTGATGACGACCTCGGGCACGCTCGCGATCAAGCTCGCCCTGATCACGCGCGCATCGCTCGACGGCCCGGACCAGGAGCGCGAGGAACACGCGATCCACCTCGAGGAAGCCCTGCCCGATACCTTGCGCGTCTACATCCAGTTCGTCTCGCGCGCGGAACTGGCCCTGACCCTGCTCGCCTGGCAACACGTCTTGAGTTTGTTCCTGCCGCCCCTGATCGAAGCGCTGCAACGCGACACGCGCGTCATCGCCGCCGCCGCGCACTGAGCCGCCCTCGGCAACTGTGGCGCAAGCCGCAGTCGCGCGGCGGGCGCGGGGCTAGGCTGCGCGCATGTCCCAATCGCGCGCCGGCCGACGTTCCTAATTGATATGAATCGCAAGTTCCCGAAAGGCTGGGCCGCGGGCCTGGCGCTGATCGCGCTGCTCGGCCTCGGCGCGCCCGCGCGCGCCGCGATCACCATCGACCTGAGCATGGTCGACACGCAATCGACCGCGTACACGCGCTTCATCGGCTTCGTCAATCAGGCCGTGGCCGGTCAGCCGGGTTATGGCTTCTCGGCGATTGATGCGGCGTATGCCTATCGCCTGACCTCATCGGCGCCGTACTGCCAGTTGGCCGTGCAGATGGTCGAGTCGCAAGTCAGTCAGGCCGAGGCGCAGATCGCGCTGGGCCAACGTCCCGAGGTCACGGGCGATTCGTATTTGTACGTCGGCGAGATGATCGGCGAACTCGCGCTGACCTATGACTGGTGCGCGGCCTTCGTCACTCCATCGCAACGCACGCGCTGGGCCGCTTACGCCGAACAGGCCGTGTGGAATGTCTGGCATCCGACCCAGGCGCAATGGGGCGGCACGGCGCAACCGTGGTCGGGCTGGTCGATCAACGATCCGGGCAACAACTATCACTTCAGTTTTCTGCAGGCGACCATGATGTGGGCGCTGGCCAGCAACAGCACGAACTGGCGCACGTTTCTCGAACAACAGAAGTTTCCGCCGCTGACGGCCTATTACGCCAACCTCACCGGTGGCGGCAGCCGCGAAGGCACGGGCTACGGCACCTCGCACATGCGCTTGTTCGAGATCTATCGTCTGTGGCGCGACAGCACGGGCACCAATCTCTCGGCCGCCAGCACGCACGCCACCGACACCATCGACTACTGGATTCACGCCACCGTGCCCACGCGCGATCACTTCGCGCCCATCGGCGATCAGGCGCGCGTGTCGGTGCCCGCGCTGTACGACTATCAGCGCAATCTCGTCTTGCAGGCCACGGCCTTGTCGAGCAATGCCGCGCAACGATCGCGCGCGGCGTGGTGGCTCAACGGCATCTCGGTGCCGGCGATGACCTCGGGCTTCAACTTCCGGCACGATCTGCTGCCGGCCGGCAACAACCCGACGACACCGACGGCGTTGACCTATCACGCCACGGGCGTGGGGCATTTTTTCGCGCGCAGCGATTGGGGCACGCAGGCGTTCTGGCTATCGCTGGTCGCCGGCACCTACGATCAATCGCACGCGCATCAGGATCAGGGCGCGTTCACCCTGTACGCCCGCGACTGGCTCGCGGTGACGGAAAACATCTGGACGCATAGCGGCATCCAGCAAGGCCCCGAAGTGCACAACGTGGTGCGCTTCATTTCCGGTGGCAACACCGTCCGCCAGGTCGAAGGCACGACCTCGACGCTGGCGGTTTCCACTGGCGGCGATGGCGCCCTCGTCCTCGACGCGAACCTCACTCCGGCCTATGGCGCCACCGCCGCGGTGACGCAATGGACGCGCCAACTTCGCTTCGCTCAGCGCGCCGTGCGCGTGACCGATCAGTTCGCGATCGGCGCGGGCGTGCAGGCCGTGTGGCAACTCAACGTCCCCGTCGCGCCCGTGGTCAATGGCCGCGACGCGCGCGCGGGTCAGCTGAGTATCCACGTGGTCGAACCCACCGACGCGACCATTACCGTGCTCGATTGGCGCACGCTCGATGCCGACGAGTTCCGCTCCGGCTACAAACTCGAAGTGCGTGGCAGCGGCAATCGCTTCGTGGTGGAACTGGCCGACGATCTGGCGTTGTTCGCCAACGGCTTCGAGTAAACGCGACGCGCGCCATTGACAAGCGCGCGCCATCGGCGCGACAAAGCGGCATCCCGCGCAGGAGGCCGCCATGTCCACCCTCATCCGTCCGCAACTGCACGCGCAAGTTTCGCCCGAAGAATGGCGCGTGCGCGTCGATCTGGCCGCGTGCTATCGCTTGATCGCGCACTACGGCTGGAGCGATCTGGTGTTCACGCACATCTCGGCCAAGGTGCCCGGGCCGCAGGAGCATTTCCTGATCAACCCGTATGGCGCGCTGTTCGACGAGATCACGGCCTCGAGCCTGATCAAGGTCGACATCCACGGCCAGATCGTCGGCGAGGCGCATTGGCCGATCAACCCCGCCGGCTTCGTCATCCACAGCGCCATCCACGCCGCGCGGCCCGACGTCGGCTGCGTGCTGCACACGCACACCGTCGCGGGCGTCGCGGTATCGGCGCAACGCGGTGGCGTGCTGCCGATCTCGCAGCAATCGATCTTCGTGCTTTCGAGCCTCGGCTATCACGATTACGAAGGCGTGGCCCTGCGCGATGACGAGAAACCGCGCCTCGTGCGCGACCTCGGCAACAAGACTTTCCTGATGCTGCGCAATCACGGCCTGCTAACCGTCGCGTCGACTATTCCCGACGCCTTCCTCGCGATGTACGGCTTCGAGACAGCCTGTCAGATCCAAGTACGCGCGCAAGCCGGCGGCGAACTCGTGCCCATCCCCAAGCCCATCCTCGACACCGCGCAACAACAGGCCACGCAAGTCACCAAGCAACTCGGTGGACAACTCGCGTGGCCGGCGTTGTTGCGCAAGCTCGATCGGATTGATCCGTCGTTTCGTCAGTAGCGGCTGCTGGAAGCCTTTTGCAGACTCATCCTCATACCACTTCGAGGGGGAAACTTCAGATTGATCACGTCGAAGCACTCGTGAGCCCTGGGTATCGCGCGATCTTGCTTGAGGGGCTTTGAGTTTCTCTACGGAATGTCGAGGTGAGCCAGCGATTTGTTAGATTCACCTTTTCGCCGCTCACAACACGCTCAGACCCTTCTTGATCTCAGGCTAGCCAAGGTTCCGACGGTCAATATTAGAACCGCGAGCAACACAAGCATCCTGGAGTCGCTTGAGGGAACGGGTTCGACGGAACCAATCGCGAGAACGACAGCGGTCGAGTTGTTGCTCAAATCCGGGTCTCGCGAGCCAAACCCACTAACGTAGGAGCTGACCCCAAAGGCGTAATTGCCGACGTTGCTCGCTCTATTCGGCGAAATGCCGATGACACAGGTGATCGACTCGCCGACACCAAGACCGTTTGCCGGTCCCGTGAACACTTGAGAAGAACTCAGTTCGACAGCGATCCTCGTGCTGCAAGGGTCTTCTGGAACACTGAACAACTCAAATGGATAGCCCGGAATGAAAAACGGGGAATCGTAGTAGTCCGTAACGGCCTGAGTGAATGATGCTCTGTCGGGCCCACGATTGGACAATGTAATTTGTAGACGAGCGGTTCCATCGGTAGGAAGTATCCCAGCAGACGGAAGTACCTGGACCGAAAGCCTGATATCCGAGACAAGATCAAACGAGGACACCGCGAGCGTCGGCCCGGCGATGTTGTTGTTGCTCACGGGATCCGACGAATCGGAGCTCACTAGGAAGAGGAAACTCATCACGCGCGACATCGAGAGTGGCAATGCGCGAAGCGTCACCGTGCACGTCGCCTCCGCGCCCGCGGCAAGCGTTCCGATGCTCCATGAAAACTCGACGGCGTTTGCGGCTCCGCTGGTCACCAGGGAACAGGTGGAAGTGATGGCAAGCTCCTGCGCTGGAACTGGAAATGCCGCAGGCGTGCGGGCCACGACTCCAGTTGCCGCGCTTGGCCCGAGGTTACGCACGACAAAACGGACCTCGGGAACGCGCGTTTGAGTCACTGCGGTGTCGGAAGACTCGAATCGAACGGATATGTCAGCGCCTTGCGCGAATGCCATGAACGGCGCCATCGTCACGACTACGAGGCACACTCTGACAAGGCATCGAAGCAGCCCAACCAGCGCGCCCCCAGAAGCGAGTCTCACTTGGGGGCTATGGGCATGGATCAGAAAGTTCGGACTACTGACAGTCGAACTCGCGCTTGACCCAGCGTCCGATCCAAGTGCTTTGGCCATTCCGTCCAAGGCGTTGGGTCCCCCGGATACTCGCGAGCCATGGATCGATCGTCCATTGTCGTCCCCGCGAAAGTATCACTCAAAGCCATTGGCGAACATCCGCAGCGTATCGACCAAGTCGTTCGCGGTGTTGTTGGCCACATTGCTGTCGAACAAGCCACTGGGCGGCGCGGTGGTGGCGGTGATCGTGAAGGTCGCTGGCGGCGCCGCGGCCAGCGTGCCCTGGAAGACGTAGACCAGGGTCGCGTTGCCCGGCATGTTCACCGAGTTGCTGATCGCGCCGGTGCCGCTCGCGGCGGGACACGTGGCGCCACCCGTCGCGGTGCAGGTCCACGCGGCGCCGACGACGGCGGCCGGTGGCGTGTGCGCGTAGGTGATGCCGTTGACGAGGACCGTGGTGAGGTTGCTCACGGTGATCGTGTAGGTGAAGGGATCGCCCGCGATGACGCGCGAGGTGCGGCCGCTGATCGCCACGGCCGGATTCGCATGCGCGGCATAGGTCGCGGTCAGCGTGGCATTGCCTGGCTGCGCGATGCGCGCGAGGTGCGAGGCGGTACCGCCATCGGACCACTGCGTGAAGGCGTATTCGGTCGCGCCTTGCACTTGCGGCGTGATGGCGTTGACCGAGAACTCACCGTTGGCGATGTTCTTGTGCACGAAGGGCGTGGTCGTGGCGCCGGCGCTGCCGACGGCGAGCTGCAGGCCCGCGGGCACGGTGGCCATGGTGACATTGGCCACGGCCGGCAGAATGTCCACTTGGCTTTGCGCGGCATCGCCGTTGCTGTCGGTCGCGGTCAGGCGCAGACGCAGGAAGGACGGATACTCGTGATCGGGCGCGTCGAAATTGACGAAAGGCCCCGTGCCCGACGTGACTTGATGCGAGTGGCAGTCGAGAAACGTCTCGTCCGAGCAGTGCTGCACGATCAAGGTCCACTCGAGATTGGCCGCGGGCAGATTGCCGTCTTCCGCATCGCTGCCGCTGCCGGCGCCGAACAAGACATCGCCCACGCGAAACAGCGCGCCCGGTGACGTGGGCGCGGAGATCGTCGCCACCGGCGGCGTGTTGCCCGAGATCACGCGCAATTGCGCGCTGTCGTTGGCGCCGGTTTGATCGCTCACGCGCACGCCGACGCGCCACACGGCGGTCGCGGGCAGCACCACGTTGGCCGTGGTCAGGTTCACGCCCGAGGCATCGTCGAACTGACCGTCGCCGTCGAGATCCCAAGCATAAGTCAGCGTATCGCCGGCATCGGGATCGACGGTGTTGCTGGCATCGAGCGCGACCGTGCGCGCGCCGCCGCGCACGGTATTGCCCGCGGCCAGACGCACGGCGGCCGAAGGCGCGCGATTGGCGCCGAAGGTCACGCGGCTGATCGTGCCTTGATCGAGACTCACGTAGAACAAATCACCACCGGGCCCGCGCGTGAGGTCGACGACATTGATGTCGCCGCCATTGACGAACAGATACGGCGTCGGCTCCGGCGTGGAGCCGCAACCCGATTGCGTCGGCGCATCGGGCACGCCGTCGAGATTGACGTCGCGAAGCGCGAAGATCTGATCGCGGTTGTAATCGGCGAAGAACAGCGCATTGAGATAGCTCGCCGGATACGCGCCACCGCGATAGAACGCGAGGCCACTGACCGCCGAGCCCGACCCTGTGCACGACGCGCCGGTGTTGATCGCATGCGCGTAGGCGTAGAACGGCGCCTTCACCGCGCTGGCGCCGGCGGTGTACAAGGTTTCGCACAAGGGCTTGTTCTCGGCGTCGTAGCCGCCTTGGCGATCGACGCCTTCATAGCAGGGCCACCCGTGATTGGTCGGCGTGGTCGTGCTAGTCGTGGTGGGATCGGGCACGACGTCGATCTCTTCCCAGGAATTCCAGCCGACATCGCCGATCCACACTTCATTCGTCGGCGATCGCTGCGTGAAGCGGAACGGATTGCGAAAACCATGCGCCAACACGCGCCGCTCATTAGCCGAAACGCCCGCCGCGCCGAAGCGCGGATTGCCCGGCGCCGCCACGCCCGTGCGCCGATCGACGCGGATCAAGGTGCCCGACAAGCCCAAAGCATCGCCGCTCGAACGAATGTCCTGCGCGCGCAAAGCGCCACCTTCATCGGTGGGCGAATCGGTGTCGGGAAAATTCGCGTTCTGCGATTGGCCCCAATCGGTGAAATTGAAACTCGCGCCATCGCCCGCACCCGCGTACAAAAAGCCATCAGCGCCGACCAGCACCGTGCCGATGGAATGACTCGGATACTGCTGAAACCAATCCTCGACCAGCACCTGCTCGGTGGTCGTGCCATTGCTCAAGGTCAGTCGCGACAAGCGACCACTGACCACGCAACCGCCATTCGACGCGGTCGGTCCGCCATTCGACAAGGCGCCACCACAGCCATCGCCCGATTGATCGACCGCGCCCCAGCGCGGCGCATTGCCGCCGATGCCGGCGTCGTGGGTGTAGAGCACATAGAGATAGGGCTCATCCGGAAAATCCGGATCGAGCGCCAGGCCCAGCAAGCCGCGGTCCCAGAAGTTGTGCACGCGCGTGCGCAGATCGGCGATCCGCGTGCCGCTGGTGTCGAGCAGATTGTCGTATTCGAAGATCTCGCCCGACTTCTGCGCCACATACACGCGACCATCGCGCGCGAAGCGGATCGCGGTCGGGTTCGAGCGCGCGCCGATCACCTGCTGACGCTGAAACCCCGCGGGCAAGGTCTGCGCGGGGACCGGCACCGCGGACGACAGCAACGACAGTCCGGACAAGGCCAGGACAATTCCCGAGACACGCATCGACCACCCCCACGTCAGGATCGGGCGATTGTGCGTAACGCCAGAAATGGGATTGTGTCGCAGGCCGCGAATCGGGCGATTGGCGGCGCGACGGAGCGATTGGGCCGACGATCGTCAGGCCCGCGCGATCATTCCTCGGTCTTGCTGACCGTGTCGCGATAGTAGGGCTCGACCTTGCCCGAGTACTTCATGGTGATGGCATTGCCGCGGCGATCGACCGAGTTGCCGATGGCCAGGCGCACCCAGCCCTCGCTCACGCAGTATTCCTCGACGTTGTTGCGGTCTTCGCCATTGAAGCGAACGCCCACGCCCCGCTCCATGGCGGCGGCATCGTGGTAACGGCTCTTGGGGCTGGCGCACAGACGATCGGGAGGCGTGTCGCTCATGACGGCATCTAAGGTGTCGTGTCGGGGGCGCCGATGATGCCCGAACGCGCGCGTGAAGGCCACGTGCACACCCTGCGGCGGCGCCACACGAGGCGCCGTTCGCGCCCGATTCGCCGCCCTTGATCGGTCCGGCGCGCGCGCCCTCGCGCGCGTCCAAATGGTTGATGCGCAAAGCGCAATGCGCCAAAGCATCCCGTCGCGGTCCCATCGTCCGCTGGCTTTGGCGCGCGCCCGCGCTACCCTGCGCGACGCTGGCCGCGACGCGGCCGTTACTGAGGGGATCACTACGTGAAATCGCTGCGACTGTTCCTGGCACCGCTCGGTTTGTTCCCGGTCACGATGGCGATGGCGCACAGCGAGCTGCCGGCCGTCGACTGGTGCGCCGTGGGCACGCCGACCGCGGTCATGAGTTTCAACATCGCGCCCTCCGTCCTCACCGAGGTCCGCGCGGGAGGTAACTGCACCGGCAGCGGCAACACGCGCTCGTGCGGCGAATTCGACGACGACTACAGCGCGGCGCTGCGCGCGGCGCAGAACCTGTGCGACCAATTCACGGTGGCGCCGGTCCAGCCGCAGGCGCAGGCGCGTGGCGCCACGGTGCCGCCGACCACGACCGTCCCCGATCAGGGCACGACCATTCCCTTGATCCAGGCCCCGACGACCTTCTTGATGCGCCAGCACCACACGCTGTACAGCATCGATCAGGGCCTGCAAGGCGTCTGCGTGCGCTGCAGCGCGGCCGCGTCGACGTCGTCCAACACGGCGCCGTCGAACTAAGTCGGTAGTTTCGGTCGGACGCGGCGCCTCGCCGCGTCCGACACGCGCCACGGCGACCTCAGCGTCGACCGGCCATGCGCAACAGCGCTTCGGCGCGACCTTCCAGATCGGACCGCGTCTCGTCGTCGAGCCGGCATTCGGCCAGCACGAAATAGGCCGTGCGCAGCACCTCGCGCCAGCGCGGACGCTCGGGCAAGGTGTCGAGGCTGGTGTAGCGATCGAGCGCGCGCACGCGCAACCGCCCCTCGTCGATGGTGATGCGCCAGATGCCGCTGCGTTCGGCCAGGTCGAGCTTGGTCTTGCGCGTGGTGCGCACCCAGGCATCGAGCGCGGCGTGCATCAGGCTCACGATCGCCTCGCGGAAGGATTGCGCGGGCGTTTCGGCATGCAGGCTGGCGCCGACTTCGGTCAGGTCGGGCGAATGCGCGGGGCTGGGCGCCGCGTCTTCGCGCGGTGCTTCGTTCACGCCTTCGCTGACGACCGACGGCGTGTCGGGTTCATCGCGATCGAGCTCGAGCACGGCGATTTCTTCTTCCAGCGCCAGGCGCGCCACGCGCAGGCGCAAGGGCTCGCGTCCTTGCCACACGCCGAGATCGCGCGCTTGATCGCTCGCGGCCTCGCCTTCGCTCAATCGCTCGACGGTCGATTGCACGCGCGCGGCCAACGGTTCGCCAATCACGGCCGCGAGCGGCGCGCCGACCAGCTCACCCTCGCCGCGATCGAGATCGCGTGCCGCCGCCGACGATGCCGCGCGCACGATGCCGCCGGCATCGACCGCGAGCATGGCCTTGTCGGTGGCCTCCAGCGCCGCGTGCACGCCACGCAAGTCCGCGCGCAGATGCTCGGCCGCGGCGCGCGCGGCGTCGATGCGCGATTCCAGTTCGGCGCGTTCGCGCGCGGCGCGCAAGGCCTGTCGATGCAAGCGACGCTGGAACAACACGATCACCAAGGCCAGCGCGATGATCGCGGCCACGCTGACGCCGAGCAATTGCACGCGACGTTGCGACAGCGCCAGGGATTGCTCGGCATTCTGCGCGGCCAAGGCGCTGCGTGCGCGCTCCGCTTCCGCCAGATCAAACTTCACGCGCAAGCCGTCGATGCGCTGACCGTGCCGTTGCTGTTCGACTTCGAGCGCGAACTGCTGCTGCGCCAGGGCGTAGTCCAACGCGGCGCGATAATCGCCAATGCCACGCGCCAGCAAGACGAGTTCATCGAGCGCGTCGAGGCGCTCATCGGCTTCCGCCGCTTGATCGCCGGCCTTGGCGACGAAACGATCGAGCGCGGCATCGAGCAAGGGCAAGGCCTCGGCGGCGCGACCATCGGCGCGCAACAGCCGCGCCTGCAACAGCGCGCCACCAAGCGGCAGCACGCGATCGGTGCTCGCAACCAGGGGCAAGGCGCGATTCAACCATTCGCGCGCCGCGACCAGGGCGCCTTGGCGTTGCTCCATCGTGCCGCGCAAAATCGCCAGGCGAATCTGATCGCGCGCCGCGCCCTGCGCCGTGTACACGTCCCATGAGGCATCGAACTGTCGACGCGCGCCGTCGAAGTCGCCGAGTTTTTCCAGCACCAGGGCCAGGCTTTCCTCGGTGTGCGCGGCATTCATCACATGACCGTTGGCCTGATGCGCGGCCAAGGCTTCGCTCAGCACATCGCGCGCCTTGGGCGCGTCGCCGAGTTCACGATAGAGATTACCGACATTGTCGAGCACCGGGCCAAGATCGGCGCCCGGTCGACCGCGCTTGTGCGCGAGGCTCGCTTCAAAATGCTTGAGCGCCTCGGCGGCATCGCCGAGCTTGCGTTGCACCACGCCGAGATCGTTCTCGCTTTGCGCCACGGCGTCGTCATTGGCGAGCGCGCGCGCGGCCTCGCGGGCATCGAGAAAATGCGCGGTGGCCGAGGTCCATTCGCCGCGCCGATACGCCAGCATGCCGCGACGTCGCGCCAGCCGATGTGCCGCCAGCGGATCGCTGACCCGGCCCAGCCACACGGCCGCGCCATCGAGCGATTGCGTGGCCAGATCGTCCTGCCCCAGATCGATCGCGAGCGAGGCCGTGTGCATGAAGGCCTCGAACGCCGGATCGGCCGCGCCCGCGCCCGCCGCGGCGGCCGCGGCTTGACGACACAACGGCACGGCCTCGGCCGGCTGCGATTCGCGCAGCGCGCGGCACCGATCGAGCAGACTCGTATCCCAAGTCGTTTGCGCCCCGGCCGTGCCGATGACGAGCAGGCCCAACAGCGCGCGACCGACAACGCCACGGCGCGATGGCCGTGATAACCCCGAATTCATAGCGTTCAGTACATCTCCCCCGGAACGGCGATCATCCCACGGATGGCCGCGCCGCTCACGTCACCGCCGGCCCCATCGCCACGGCCGAACCGACGAAGGGCGTGATCGACGGGTACGTGGGCAGCAGATTACTCGGCTGCGAACTGCCCATGCCCCACTGCGTGATGCCCGTGGGCAGCAGCTGCGCGAAGTCATAGGTTTGACCACCCAGCTGGAACGGCGTCGAGCTGACCAAGGTCGCGCTGAAGACATTGTTGCTCAACGTGTGCGGCGCATTGCCCCAATAACCGGTGCCCTGCCCCTCGCCCACGACCAGGGACACGCGCTGAAACGTCGCGACCTTGGTCGTCGTGATGAAGCTCGACGGCTCATTGAAATTCCCCGCCGGCGTGGTCTGCAGATACACGCTGAACTGACCTGTCGCATCGAGCGACAAGGACAGATTGCCGTTGCTTGCCGGCGTCACGGTGATCGGATCGGCGCTGAAGGTCAGATAGGCCGTCGACTCGCTCGGCGCGCCGTTGAACAGATTCGCGCTGATGCCCGCGACGTACAGAAAATACCCGGCATCGAAAGGGCTGCCCTGCGCCGGTCCGTAAAAACGTCCGGTCACGTACCAGACGACTTGCCCCACTTGTGTTGCCATCGCGTTCGCCCGTGTCCTTGGCCTGGGTGAACGCGATCCTCGCATGAAGCCGACGCGCGCCGCCACGGCGCGCGCCGAACTGAATTCAGCGCGCGTCGAGCTTGTCGATGTCGCCCAGATGCTCGCGCGTCAAGGCCTCGCCCGCCGCGCGCGGGCGCGTGGCGAGCACGGCATCGTCGGGAAGCTCGGCACCATCGAGCGCGCGCATCGTCGCGTCCATCGCGGCCCACGCGAAGGGCATCAGCGGCACATAGTGCGTGGCTACGCCGGGCAAGCCTAAGAACGCATCGAAGTGCTGCGCGTGCTCGATTTGATACAAGCGCACGTTCGCGCCTTGACGACGCGCGCGTTCGGCCCAAGGCGCGCTGGTGAAAGCCAGCGGCACCAGGCCATCGTCGATGCCGTGCACGATGACGACTGACTTCACGCGCGGCGCGCCCGTGGCCTGCGTCGCGCGCACGCCTTCGCGCAGCGCATCGGTGACTTCGCCCGAGCCTTCCCACGCGTCGCGCAAACAACGCAGCCCCGGCAAACTCGGGTCCGCGCCCGCCGCCTTCGTATCGACGATCTGCACGCCCGCGCCCGGCGCGAGCCCACTCGAATCCGACCACCACAGCGCGCGCTCCGCGACCGTGGTCGCGCGCGGTTGACCTTGCGCGTCGACCGCGGCGAAGGCATAGCCACACGCATTCGAACCCGTACCCGCGCGCGTGTACGCCGGCAAATACGTCGCGCCCAGCGCGCGCCACAAATCGAAAGCGACATTGATCGCGCCCGCGCGCATCGCGCCGGGCGTGAAGCCGTGCGCTTGCAGACGATCGTAAGCCTCGCCGATCGCGGCGCGTTCATCCGGCCCGCGCAGCAAGCCGGCCGCGATCAACGACTGACACCGCGCGCGCCCCGCGGCCTCGAGCATCGCCGCCGGCAAGGGTTGCGGTGCGCCGGCCGCGCGCGGATCGAGCAGCGCGCACGGCTGATACAAGCCCGCGAGCGTGCCGTAATCGAACAAGGGCCGCGCGCCCTCGACATGCAGTTGCGGCGCCACCGCGACCACGGCCGCGATGCCTTCCGAACCTGGCGACTCCGCCGCGCGCAACACCGCGCCCGCGCCATTCGACAAGCCGAACAAAATAACGCGCGTATTGGCGAAGGTGAACGCCGGGCGCTCGGGAAACGCGCGGCTCAAAGCCTGCAGTCCAAACCGCGCCGCCTGCAAGGTGTGCTCGCCCCACTGCGCTTCCGGATTGTCGCCCGAGTGCGCATGACGAAACGCCACGCGATGTGGCGCATCGGCTTTGTCCTCGGGCTTGAAGCCCAACGCATCCGCCGCCGCGCGCGTGCCATCAAGCGCCACGCCCGTGCCGCTGTCAACGTCGAACAGATCCGTGCCCGCGCCCTTGTCCGTGTACACCACCGCACACCCGCGCGGCAGCGCCCAGCCGCCCGCGAACGCGATCGATCCATAAACGCCGCGCGAACCCGACACCGGCGTCACCACCAGACACGGCGTGTCGAGATCGAAGCGATCGGGCACCTGCGCCAGCACGCGATGCGGCGCGCGCGACCCGGGCAAGCGCGCGAAGGCACTGTACTCGCGGCCAGGCACGGCATCGAGGCGACCGTAGAGTTCACCCAAGCCGCCGCCGGGCGCGACATCGGCGATGCCACGCCAGTTGGCGTAGATCGCGCGGCGCCGCAGTTCCTCGGGCGTCGGCGCTTCTGGCACGGCGACCGCGGGCGCGGCGCCTCGCAGTCCCGCCAAACCCAGACCCGCCGTGAGCAAGTCATCCGGCGCGTCGTGGCGCGTCTCGCGCACGGGTCCCACCTCATCGGCCATCATCACATCCGGTCTCGAATTCATGGCGCAGCCACACAAGGTGGCGAGTAGAAGCAACAAAGGGCGACGCATGTCATCACTCCCAGTGACTGGGGGCAAGCTAACCGCTCGGCGCGCGCGGCCCATTGGACTTCCGTACGAGCCCGCGCGCCGCCGGCCGATGCTAGGCTAGGCCGCTCGGGGCACGAATGCCACCGCATCTTCCGGTTCATCGCACATGACATCCAGCATCCTCATCACCGGCGCCGGCAGCGGCATCGGCGCCGGCATGGCGCACGACCTGGCGGCCAAGGGCCATCATCTGATCGTCACCGACGTCGCCATCGCGCCCGCGCAGGCCGTGGCCGATGCGATTCGCGCCGCCGGTGGTTCGGCCGAAGCGCGCGCGCTCGACGTCACGCGCGATGAGTCCATCGCCGCCGCGCTGACGGGCTTGTCGCGTCCGGTCGAGGTATTGATCAACAACGCGGGCCTGCAACACGTGTCGCCGCTCGAAGACTTCCCGATGGAGAAATGGGATTTCCTCGTGCAGGTCATGCTCACCGGCACCGCGCGTTTGACGCGCGCCGTACTGCCCGGCATGCGCGCGCGCGGCTTCGGTCGCGTGATCAATATCGGATCCATCCATTCGCTGGTGGCGAGCAAATACAAAAGCGCCTACGTCGCGGCCAAGCATGGCCTGGTTGGTTTCTCCAAAGTCATCGCGCTGGAAACCGCCGACACCGACATCACCATCAACACCATTTGCCCGACCTATGTGAAGACGCCCCTGGTCGACAAGCAGATCGCCGATCAGGCGCGCACGCATGGCATTCCCGAAGCCCAAGTCGTCAGCGAAATCATGCTCAAGCCCATGCCCAAGGGCGTGTTCATCACGTTCGAGGAATTGGCGGGCATCGCGCAGTTTTTGATTTCACCCATCGCGCGCAACATCACCGGCCAGACCATCACCGTCGACGGCGGCTGGACGGTGCAATAAGCTGCGGGCATCGCAGGGCGGACACGGCCATGACGCGCATCCTGATCGCCGACGATCATCCGCTGTTCCGACGCGCGCTGACCCAGGCCGTGCGCGACCTGCTGCCCGAAGCGCACTGCGCCGAAGCCGAAAGCCTGGCCGAAACCCAACACGCGCTCGAAGCCCATCCCGACACCGATCTGGTGCTGCTGGATCTGCACATGCCCGGCTCACACGGGCTCATGGGCCTGGCCGCCATCCGCGCGCAGTTCCCCACCGTCGCCGTGGCCATGATCAGCGCCCACGACAACCCGCCCACCGTGCGCCGCGCCCTGGCCTACGGCGCCGCGGGCTATATCTCCAAGAGCGCCGATCTCGACGAATGGAAAACCGCGATCAAGAGCGTGCTCGATTGCGAAGAATGGATTCCCCCCACGCTACGCGCCGACGTCGAACGCACCCAAACCGCCAGCGCCGACCGCGAATTCGCCTCGCGCCTATCCGCGCTGACGCCACAACAATTCCGCGTCCTCACCATGGTCGCCGAAGGCCGCTTGAACAAACAAATCGCCGACGCCCTGGGCGTGCAGGAACGCACCGTCAAAGCCCACCTCTCCGCCATCTTCGAGCGACTTGGCGTGCGCAATCGCACGCAAGCGGGCGTGTTGTTGCGGTCGTTGGAGGTGGTGGATCCGGCGAAGGTGCCGTTGGTGGGGTGAGCGCCCTCAATCACCACTACAGCCAACATCGCGGCCAATCCATCGAATTAACTCGCAGCATTTCGATGTAACGCCTACGGCTGACTTCCACCCCTCTGCACCAATTCTCTCATCCGGCGAACTTCGCTGGAGAAACTAACCGACTTGCCGCGCCTTACACCCTTTTGATAAGAGGCCAAAACCTCCGCCGTCAACTTTCTAACGGCAGTCGGACTTTTTAGCTCCCTCTTGTGGTCAAACGGTTCATTTCGTTGCTGTCGCTCTTCCAGTTCGGCATCAAAGTCAATAATAAGATCGGAAACAACAGCAAGGGCAATCTTCTTAAGCCCATCGATGCCAATTTCCTTCATCACTTTATGGGGGGACGCGAGGAACTGTTTTCCTTCCTCATCGATCTTGATCGCATTTCTAAGCAAGTACATCATGAAATATGTCGTTAATCTGTACCTTGCAATCAACTGGTCTTTCATGTCGGAAAATGCTTCCAGAATCGCATTCTTGAAAGCATGGAGGACGACAATACGAACCGCATTTACTTCAGGCCGACCGAAAATCTCACTGTGTAGATCATCAAATAGCCGGTATGACTGATGGCAAGCCCATGGCTCTTCCACGTCAAATGCGAGCAGCATTCGTGCCGCTTCTTCGTTTGTAATAACATCTTCACCATGAGTCGATATTTCGCCTCGCTTTATTTCGTAGAAGATGCCAGAACCAAACTCTCTTTGAAAATCTGCTTGGAGTCGTCTTTGAATAGTGCTATTTGACTGCAGATCGCGAGCACTAATGGAATTCTGATTGTTGCTGTGACGTGTGATCTTTGCAGCCAACTGGCTCTGGGGAGATAGCTTGATGATGCGCGTCACCACCCTTAGCTCATTTGAAAGAAATGCCTTGTTCTGGAACAGCGTCGTAAGGCTTTGACAGCCGTTCACCACCGTATAGTCATTGACCTCCAACTTGTCCGTCGGTGTCAGTTCTGCGGTCTCCGCCAAAATTGTGAGCCCATTGTGATAGAGAACGAAGTTCTTATGCTCTTCCTGCTTTGCAATGCTATCGGCTATAGCTTTGTTAACCTTCGTCTTTCCAAGTGACTTTCTCACGTTCCAATCAAAAAGCTCTGTACTCTGAATCCCACCAAGCGTGATCAGCTCACTTGCCAGCAAAGGCGCAATGAATACTGTTGCCTCGGTTGTCCTATATTCAATGGTCGAAAGGCCATCCAGAGAGAATGACACTTTGTTATGAACTGGCGAGCTATCCCCTGGCGCTACCCATTCAGATCTGAGGGCGTTTCCGTCAAACACCCTGATGTCTGCTCGAGTCTTCAGGTAATTCTTAGCGTTCACATCCGTGATCGCATTTGTAACAAATACGCCAGAAACGGTATACCCTTTTTCTATTAGTAGTCCTACGTCGTACGACTTAAGAAGCTCACGCAACTCGATATTTGACGTAGTCGCTATGACATGCTCAACCGAAGACCGAGTCTTGAATTGATCTAGAGTTCCCGAGAACTCCTTGAGCAACGTATCGCCCAAAGTCTTTACGACATTTTGCATCAGCTTTGTTTGAAATATCGTAATGAGCTCCAAATTCTCATCAACATAAATTCCATCAACCCCCTTGTCGTCGCGTCCGTCACAGATGGCGTCCTGCGATTCCGACTCGTCAAGTCGGTAGTAGTTTTCAAGAAACCAACCGAGAAACGCACGTGACTCTGTTCGGCCTGGGACGTTGTGATTTCCAAAGCACTCAACAATATTTGGATATGAAAGATCAAGGCTCACGTCCTATCCCCCGTAGTTCCGTCGAGAATCCCAGTGCATTGCCAAACAGCTTGAATCTGGAGTCAATATCCTGAATGTCGATTTCGGCGACTCATTCAAATTGCAATGCCCCCCCCGTACTCCGTTTATCGCCTTAGCGGAAATCGGATTACATGGCCATCCGACCAGATGCACTCGTTTCGAATGCGATAGCCAAAGCTATCTTGATGGACCTATTCGACTCAAGTTTTTTTGGGCAGCTCGCCTGCGGGTGATTTCTCAACGACGAAGTTCCTTCTATTACAGCAGGCCAATCATGGACCGAGACGCCCTCACCGCCCGCATCGCCTCTGGCCGCACGGATCATGTGCATGAGCTGATTGCCCTGCCTGCGCCTTGGCCTTTGTTTGAAGGCGCGAGCCCCTTGCAATGGTGCGCTTACTACGGCGACGTCTCCGCGCTGCGTCTTCTGCTGGCCAACGGCGCGGGGCTTCATGAACTCGGCCGCGACTTCGGCTTGAACGGCGCGGCGTTTCACGGTCATTGGCGCTTGTGCGAGTTCTTGCTCGAACGTGGCGCGCAAGTGGGTTACGCGGATCCGGCCACGGGCGAGACAGCTTTGCATTCGGCGGTGATGCACGAGGATCGCGCGCGGCAGGAGCGCGTGGTGACGGTGTTGCTTCGCGGTGGCGCCAATCCGAATGCGAGGACGAAGCCAGGCGTGGTGACGGGCGCGGTGATGCGAGATGGGCGGACGATGGGCGAGACGCCGTTGCATCGCGCGGCGGCGTTTGGTGGCGTGGCGACGATTCGCCGCTTGATCGAGGCGGGCGCGGATGTGACGAGTGTCGACGATCGCGGCGATTCGCCCCTGGCCTGGGCCAGTTGGCATCGGCGGCCGGTCGAGGTACTGCGCGTGCTCTTGCACGGCGCGCATCGCATTCACGATCAGCATCGGTCGATGCACGAGCACTTGCTCGGTTCGCCCTGAGAGGATTCACCTGCCACATGCCAGTGGCATTCGTGGCGCGCGCGGCTTACGCTTGCGACACCACGATCCTCGCGCGAGCGCCCGGGCGCTCGCGCGTTTCCACGGAGGGTGATTCATGCACGCGCGTTTGTTCTCGATCCTCGTTGCCTTGTCGTTCGCGGCCCAGGTCAATGCCGCCCCAGCCGCGAAGCGGCCCTGCCCCCAGCCTAATACGCTCGCCGCCGCGAAGGACGCCGACCATTGGCAATGCGCGCTCGCGCAGGCGGAGAAAGGCCGGGTCGACTACCAGACCTATGTCGGCACCAATCTCGCGTTCGGCGGCGGCGTCGGTGGGCGCAAGCCGCTCGAAGGCATTGCGTGGCTGACGCGCGCGGCCAAGGCTGGCGATGAAGAGGCGAAGAAGTTGCTCGGCGAGATCTACCTCACCGTCGACGACGTGCGCAACTACGACCTGGCCTATCAGTGGACCTACCTAGCGTCGCTCGATACGCGTTACGCCGCGCTAGCGAAGAAAGGCGCGCCCCTGCCCGCCTTCGTCGAACTCGCCGGGCATATCGACAAGGCGCGCGCCGAGCAATTGCGCAAGCAGGCGCCGCGCTTGTTGAAGTAGCTCACGCCAGTCGCGCGCTGGGCTTGGCGGTAAGCAACCGCGACATCAGCGATTTGAGCGCCAACGGTCGCAGCGGCTTTTGCAGCAGATGCGCGCCGGCCGTCTGCACGGCCTCGCGCACGGCTTGAGAATGATCGGCGGTGACGAAGATGGCGGGCGTCTCCACGCCATCGGCGCGCAGCGCGGCCAGCACATCGAGCCCGGTGCGTTGCGCGTCCAGGTGATAGTCGAGGATCAGCAGGTCCGGCGCGCCCTGCGCTACGCGGGCGCGCGCTTCATCGAGATCACGCGCGGGCAGCACTTGGCAGCGCCAGCCACTGAGCAAGGCCTCCATGCCTTTCAAGACGGCGGCATCGTTGTCGACGACGACCACGGTCGACATCGGCGTGGCCGGCACGCTGGCGCGCTCGCCTTCACCGCTGACATTCGCCTGCGCCGGCACGCGCGGCACGCGCACCGCGAACACCGTGCCGCGCCCAACGACGGAACGCAGTTCGATCGGATGCCGCAGCAACCGCGCGACGCGATCGGCGATGGCGAGGCCCAAGCCCAGCCCCGCGCCACCGGGCGTCGACGGCAATCGACGGAACTCCTCGAAGATCACTTCGCGATCGGCTTCGGCGATGCCGGGCCCGGTATCCCACACTTCGATCGACAAGGTATCGCCGCGATGACGACAGCCGAGCAAGACGCGACCACGCTCGCTGTATCGCACGGCATTCGACAAGAAGTTCTGCAGCACGCGACGCAACAAGTGCGGATCGCTCTCGACCCAAGCACTGCTGGCGACATCGCGCAGCACGATCTCGCGTTCACTGGCCAGCACGCGGAACTCGCTCGCCAGATGCGACAACAACTCCCGCACCGGGAAGCGCGAAATGCGCGGCGCCATACCACCGGCATCCAGGCGCGAGATATCGAGCAGCCCCGCGAGCAAGGTCTCGGCCGACACCAGAGCGCCGTCGATGTGCTCCACCGCCTCGCGATACTGCGCATGCCGCAGCTGCTGCGACAGCGCGTGCGTGAACAGATGCGCGGCATTGAGCGGCTGCATCAGATCGTGCGTCACCGCGGCGAGGAAGCGACTCTTGGCGCGATTCGCGCGCTCGGCTTCCAGGCGCGCGGCTTCGGATTCGGCCGTGCGCTCGCCGACGCGCTGTTCCAGCGTCTCATTGACGCGCTTCAACGCGCTCTCCGCGCGCCGAAACGCCGTGACATCGGTGAACGTGGCCACGAAGCCACCGCGCGGCATCGGGTTGCCGCGAATCTCGACCACCGTGCCATCAGCGAAATGCCGCTCCGTCACGTAAGGCGTGCGCGCGCGCATGTAGTCGATGCGCTTGCGCACCAATTGCTCGCGATCGCCCGGCCCCAGCAAGCCCTGCTCGGCGTTGTAGCGCACCAGCTCCTCGACCGGCGTGCCCACCACGAGCAAATGCGCGGGATAGTTGAACAGCTCCGCGTATCGACGATTCCACGCGACCAGGCGCAGATCGCCATCGACTACGCTGATACCTTGGCTCATGTTTTCGAGCGCGGCTTCGAGCACGGCCTGACCGAAGCGCGCGGCCTCGGTGACTTCGCCGACGAGCGCGGCCATGGTCTCGAGTTCGCCACCGCCGCCACGCCGCGCGGCATCGATCAGCAAGCGCGAAGACGCCGCGCCGACCACGGCGGCGAGTTCGTGCTCGACGCGCGCGACCAGGCTGGCATCCGCCATCACGGTGTCGTCGCCGCGATCATCGAACACGCGGCGCACGTGCAATTCCGACAAGAAGCGCGCGGCCAACGCCTTCAGATCACCCACGCGAATCGGTGACAAGCTCGGCGGCTCATCGCGCCGCGCGTGTCGCGACAGCACGAGCATCGCCAGCACATTTGCCGCCAGACTCAACAGCACCGCGCGCGTCGACCGATCCCAACCACCAAGCCCCAACACGCGATCCGGCGCCCAAGCGCCAAGCGAATCCAGCGAGAATCCCGCGATCGCGCCACCATGCGCGAGCTGCGGCAACAACAGCAGATACACCCACGTCGCGGCGCCGATCAGCAATCCGCCCTGCACCGCGCGCCGCGGCAACTGCGGCGCGTACACCGCCGCGATCACCGCCGGCGCCAACTGCGCCAGCGCGGAGAACGACAGCGCACCGATTTCACCCAGCGCATCGCTACCACCCAATGCGCGGCTGTAGCCATAGGCGAGAATGACGATCAAGGCAATCGCGATGCGTCGCTGCGTCAACACCACGCCGCGCAGATCGCGCGGCGCCGCCGCCACCGCATCGCGCAGCACCCACGGCGCCAACCAGTGATTGACCACCATGATCGACAGCGTGATCGTGGCCATGATCACCATGCCCGTCGCCGCCGACAGTCCACCGAGGAAGGTAAACAACGCGAGCGCCTGACTCTCGCGCGCCAAGGGCAGGCCCAACACATACAAATCGGCCGGCACGCGATCGCCCAAGGCCAACTGCCCCGCCCAAGCCAGTGGCAAGGTCGGCGCCGCGATCAGCAGCAGATACAGCGGAAACAACCATCGCGCCGTGCGCAGATGACGCGTGTCCGCCAACTCGACCACGCCGATGTGAAACTGATGCGGCAGCGTGAACATGGCCAGCGCGCCCAGCAATACGAGCGCCAGCCAACCGCCGCCTTCCATCACCGGCGGCAAGGTCTGCGCGCGCGCGATCAACTCGGTCGGGCCTTGGTTCAACACGAACACGGCATACACGCCCACCGCCGCCATCGCCGCCAGCTTGAACAGCGACTCGAAGCCCATGGCCAGCACCAGGCCGCGATTGTGTTCGGTCGCGGACGCGCGTCGCGTGCCGAACAACATGGCGAACGCGGCCATCAGCACCGCCACCCACAAGGCCACGTCCTGCCACGCGGATTCGGCTTGCTCGGCGGTGCGCGCGGTGAGCATGGCGTAACTCATCGCCACGGCCTTCAGCTGCAACGCGATGTAAGGCACCATGCCGAGCACGGCCACGCCTGTGATCCACGCCGCGAGCGAACTGCTCTTGCCGAAGCGCGAAGCGATCAGATCCGCGATCGAGGTTGAATTCTGCGCGCGCGCCAATTCCGCCAAGCGCTGCAAGAACGGAAAGCCCAACGCGAACAAGATGATCGTGCCGATGAACGTCGGCGGCACCGACCAACCCCAGCGCGCCGCTTGCGCCACCGTGCCGTAAAAGGTCCACGACGTGCAGTACACCGCCAGCGACAAGGCATACACCGTAGCCGCGCGGCGACGGAACAGATCGGCGTGACGCTCGCCCAGCACCGCCACGCCGAACAACAGCACGGCCCAAGCCAGACCCGCGGCGGCAACGCCAGCCAAACTCAGCATGAGGAAATCGCGGGGGCGCTCATGCGCGCGATTGTCGCATCATCGGCGCGCGCGCGGCAGGCGTCGCGGCGCGCCGGGGCGTTCAATGCGCCGCGGTCAGGTCATCGATCAAGGCGCTGACGAAACGAATCTGCGCGCCCGCACGCGTGTCGTACTGCGGGCCGGTGTAACCCCACCAATCCCAACAGCCCTTGGGGTTGAGCGGCATCATGCTCGGCTCGACCTGGGGATAGACCACCACCACGCGCGCGGCATCGGCCCAGCGATTGAGGCCCGCTTGCTCGGCGAACACGGGACCAATCTTGTCCATCGATTGCTCGCAACCATGAAACGCGAGGTGCAAGCCGCACGTCTCCTTCGCGCATGCCGGCGGCACGTAGATGTAGCCGCTATCGGCCAGTTCCGCATCGGCATCGGCCGGCGCGTACTTGCCTTGATCGAAGGTTTCGACCTTGCCCTGCGCGGTCGGCGCCGGTTCCGTCAGAGGACCGTACAGCGCTTGAAACATCACGCCCGCCGCGTCGTAATCGCACTTGCCCAGATACGGCGAACCGCCCTCGGCGCAATCGACGCCGTCATTCAAAGTGGGAAACAGATGCGCAGTCGCGCGCGTGAACTCGCTCGCGGGCAACACCGAAGGATCCAGCAAGGTGTAGATCGACGCGCTCGCGGCCGACACCGACTCGCTCACGATCTTGTCCTGCGTGCCGTGAAAGACCCACACGCGATCGCCCACCAGACCCGACAGCGGCGCCAATTCCCCTTTCTGCGCGCGTTCGCGCGCGACTTCTGCCAGCGCCACCGCATCGGGCCCGCCATCGGCCGGCATCATGCAGTGCTTGAGCGCGGTGTTCAGATCGCCGCGCGCGCAGCCGTAAGGACCACCGGCCAACAAGCCCGCGCCCGCGATGCGATCAGACAAGGCCAGATGCACTTGCTCGGCCATGTAGGCGCCCGACGACAACCCCGACACCGTGACGCGCGCCGGATCGATCTTCAACTTCGGTGCTTCGGGCGCGCGTTCGGCGCAGCCGCCAAGCACGGCGATCATCGCGAGAGGAAACGCCTTCAACGCGGGCAGTCGATTCATCGCAACACTCCAGATTCAACGCTTGAAAACGCAAACGCCCCGTGAGCGAACTCACGGGGCGAAGGATACCTCGCGACCGACGCGCGCCTAGACGCGCGTCGACGCCTTCCAATCAGAACTCGTAACCCACGGTCAGCATGTACTGACGCGGCGGACCATAGAAACCGGTGAGGATGCCCAGCACCGGAATGTTGTAGCCCGTCGTGCGGTAGGCGCGATCGGTCAGGTTGCTGCCTTGCAGCGACACCCACCAGGGGCTTTGCTCGCTGCGCCACACCAGACCCGCGTGCAACAGCGCGTACGGGTCCTGCGCGATCGCCGGCGAGAGATCCGTGGTCGGAATCACCTTGCCCTGATACGTGCCCGTGATGCGCGCGGCCAGTTCACCGCCGAACACCGGCCAGGTGTACTGCGCGGTCAACGCGGCCGAGAACGGCGGCGCATTGGTGAACTTCTGACGGTCGGCGATATCGACGCCGCGATCGATGAACTCGTCGTACTGCGCCTCGAGCACGGCCAGATTGCCCTGCAAGCTCAAGCGCTCGGTCGGCTGGCCGGAGAACTCCAGCTCCACGCCCTGAATGTGCGCCTTGCCGGCATTGGTGAAATCGCCGAAGAACGAGTCGTTCACGCCATCGCCATTGGCATCGAAGGCGGTGAACACCGACAACTGCACGTCCTTGTACTCGTTGTGGAAGAACGCGGCATTGAAGAAGAAGGTGTTGTCGTAGAACGCGGCCTTGGTGCCGAACTCGAACGAGGTCACCGACTCATCGTCGAACGGACGCGCCGACTGCGGCACCGCCGTCACATTCGCGCGAATGTTGAAACCACCGCTCTTGAAGCCGCGCGACACCAGACCGTAGACCAGGGTGTCTTCGTTCGGGTGATAGTCGACCGACAACTTCGGCGAGACATTGTGGAAGCGCACCGAATCGTTGAAATCGGCCACGACCGCGAAGGGAATGGTGAAATTGGGATCGCGGAAGCCCTGATTGAAGACATCGGCTTCCTTCTCTTCGCTGGTGTAGCGCAAGCCCGCCGTCACCGACAGCTTGTCGCTAAAGTGATACGTGCCTTCGCCATAGACCGCGGCCGAGGTGGTGTCGACATCGCCATTGGTCGTGCCGAACTGCAAACCGAGGAAGTTGTTGTACACCGTGCCGCCGGCCCGGCCGTCGAAATAATAGAAACCCACCACGCCGGTCAGCGGACCGCCGCCATCGAACAGGCCCTGGAATTCCTGCGACCACTGGTCATCGGAATATTCGGCGCGGACATTGGTGATGGTGCGCGGCAAGGTGTCGAAGTCGATATTGGTGTCGGTGTCGGATTGACGATAGGCCGTCACCGACTTCAACCACCACGAATCGCTGGCGCGATAGTTAATGGTCAACGCGCCGCCATACATATTGGTGTCGTTGACATTGGCCATGTCCGACAGCGTGTCGTAGCGGTCGTCCAGCGGCGGCGTGCGCGTGGGGTCGGCCGGGTTGAAGGCATTGAGGCGCTGCGCGCCGCGCGCGCCGGACTGATCGTCGAGCCAGTCGCCCGAGAGCGTGATCGACAGATCGTCGTTGGGGAAGAAGCCAATCGTCGCGCGCGCGACGTTGATTTCCTTGTCGGACACTTCCTCGTGACGGAAGCGGTTCTCGCCGAAACCGTCGCGATTTAGCGAGGCCGCCGAGAAGCGCGCGATCACGCGGTCGCCCGCGATCGGCACATTGACGCTGCCCTTGAAATCGAGCTCGCTGTAGTTGCCCACGGTCAGCGAGGCATTGCCGCCGAAGTCCGGCAACAGCGGCTTGGTCACGTACTTGATGGCGCCACCGGTGGTGTTCTTGCCGTACAGCGTGCCCTGCGGGCCGCGCAGCACTTCGACGCGATCGACATCGACCACGTCGAGCAGCGCGCCTTGCGGACGCGCGATGTACACATCATCGATATAGATGCCCACGCCCGGATCCACGCCCCACAGCGGATCGGACTGGCCAACGCCACGAAGGTAGGCGGTGACCGTGCTCGACGAACCGCGCGCGGCGTAGATGGTCAGGTTGGGCACGACCGCGTCCAGATCGGACAGGTCGCGAATGTTCAGGCGTTCGATTTGCTGCTCGCCGAAGGCGGTGACCGCCACCGGCACGTCCATCAAGGTCTCTTCGCGGCGACGCGCGGTGACGGTGATGGCGGACAGCTGCGCGGCGTCATTGGCCGGCTCTTCCTTCTTGTCCTTGTCTTTCTTCTCCGCGTCGGCATCCTGCGCGAACGTGACCATGGGCGCCACGAAAAACACGGTGGCGATGGCGGCGGCGAGTGGCGTGAGCTTGATGCGCGACATGATGTTCCCCTTGGCTGGGCGCGAAATGGTGGACATGCCGCCCGTGCGCGCAGGGCTCGCGCGGGGCGATCAGGGTTTTCTTGGTCCGGCAATGTAGTCCCCGGGCCTGGGGCCGGCATCTGTACCTTGGTACAGTTTCGCCATGGCCCCGCCCCGTCGCGGCGGCCGCCCACCGCCCCGCGCGCGCCGCGCCGATCGGCGCCTCGCCGCATGAAACCAGGAGCGACCCCATGAAAACCCACGTCATCACCGGCGCCAACCGCGGCATTGGCCTGGCCCTGTGCGCCCAGCTCGCCGCGCGCGGCGACGCCGTCATCGGCGTCTGCCGACAAGCCTCGCCGGAACTGCGCGCGCTCAAGGTGCATGTCGAAACCGACGTCGACATGACCCGCCCCGACACCTTGACCGACCTCGCCCGCCGACTGGCCACGGTCGAGATCGACCGCCTGATCCTCAACGCCGGCGTCCTCACCCGCGAATCGCTCGACCGCGTCGACGCTAACGCGCTCGCCGCCATCCGCCACCAATTCGAGGTCAACGCGCTCGCGCCGCTGCAACTGGCCGCCGCCCTTCAAGGCCGCGTGCGCGACGGCGGCCAGATCGCCGTCATCACCAGCCGCATGGGCTCGATCGCCGACAACGGCTCCGGCGGCTACTACGGCTATCGCATGTCCAAGGCCGCGTTGAACGCCGCGGCGAGGTCACTCGCGATGGACTTGAAGCCGCGCGGGATTGGTGTGTTCGCGCTGCACCCGGGTTTCGTGAAGACGAACATGACCGGGGGCAATGGCGATGTGACGCCGGAGCAGGCGGCGAAGAATCTGATTGCGCGGATGGATGGGTTGAGTGCAGCGCAGACGGGGAGCTTTTGGCATGCCAATGGGGAGGCGCTGCCTTGGTGAGTCCTGCGTCGATCCGCTGGTGAAAGGTGACGCGGGCGAACGCGGCGCTAAGGCGTTGCGGCGCTCGCGTTCGTCTCGATCGCGAGCCCGATTGAGGTCACGTAGTGCTCGCTGATCACCAGGCTTCCGCCCGAGGCCACGGCATCGCGATACACCAACATTGGCCCCGAGCCGTCGACGACCAAGAATCCGCGATCGCCATTGCACAATCGAAACCATCCGCCGTGATAGGCAAAAATCCAGAGACCGTGCAGGCGCATCGTTGGCCTCCACTCGCCCCACTCGTCCGTCGAGGCGATGACCTGGTCCGGATGCGTCAGTCGCGATGCGGGAACCTGGGCATGGTGAAAGCCGAAAGCGGTAACGGTGGCCAGATCACCCTCCACCCGAACGCCATTCATGCGCGAACACACCAGCAGCGCGATCCCGATCGGCAGAAGTATCCCGACAAATTTCCAGGCATGCCTATCCCGGTACCAAGGCTGATTTCGCGACCCGGATAGGATGACGACTACGGGAATCGCAATGAAAGTGCCGACAATCCAAATCGTCAAACCGAACATTGGACGTTCCCGACCGCACCGATAACGCAACGGCGAAGCAAAACACAATCTGGCGACATCACCAATTTCATCGATCTTTGATCTAATCGCGCGCTGAAAAATTCAACGTTGACGCCAGGCCGACCGAGACCACCTAGCGCGAAGCACGCACAGAGCCCCGCGGCACCGTCAACACCTCATCAAGCAACTCTGAAATCTCATGCACTACGTCTTTGTAGGGCGTGCCACAGAACTGCGCGATCGGCCCCACGCGTGCGCGATAGCCCGAGGCATCGACGAATTCCCACAGCGTGCCCAACTCCATGCTCACGGTCTCGCCCGCGCAGCGCGGATCGGGCGCCGTCCAGATTTCGGACCAGCGATGCGTATCGAGCGTGCGGAGGAAAGACTCCGGTGTGAGGCGCGACACGAACTCGCGGGATTCCGAAGGCTCGAACAAGGTATCGATCACCCGAACATGCAGCCGCCCGCGACGCGTGCGCAGCTCCATCACCCAGCGGTGGTCTGGCGTGTAAGTGATCGTGCGTCGAAGCGCGAACTCGCCGTCCGCTTGCGGCAACTGCTCGCACAGCGGAATGAGCTTGGTCTCGCGAACTTCCTCGAGCGCTAAATCAATGTCATCCGACACGCCTTCGAACGCGCGACAACCCTCGCCCGCCCCATCGGCCAGAGGCAATGAAAGGGCCAGGACCCAGGCGATCGTCGCCATCAGGCCCCGCCTTGCGATTCACTCAGACGAAGTCTTCCAACCAACGCACAAACCCCTCACGCTTCTTCAAGGCCATGCGCCGAAAAGTCAGCAGCAGGCGTTCTTCGAGCATATCAGCGGCGAAGAGTTCGGTATCCACCGCGGGAGTGCGTTCGACGTCGGGATGGATGGCGCCGCGGCCGGTGGCTAGCCATTCGAAGGCGACGCCGGCGCAGTTGGCGACGCGGGCCAGGTGATCGACGGTGGGTGAGGTGCCGTCGGGAAGTTCCCACTGAGCGACGGCGCTGGGCACGACGCCCACGCGTTCGGCCAGGCCGGATTGACTGAAGTTCGCTAAGCGCCGCGCGTGGCGGATGCGATCGGGCAAGGGCCCGGAAAAGCGCTTGTCCGTCGCGCGTCGATTCAAAGTCGCCATGACTCCCCCTGAGCTGTTCGACTTGTTCCGTGTAGTGAATCTAAGCAAGTTTCAGTGGCGCTCACAAGCCCGACGTGGTCCGAACTTAGCGTCACTGTCAGGAGTTACAGAGACACTAGAGGCAAGAATCTCTCACCCCTTCCTCAAACTTTTCTTCGAATCAAAACGAAAACGCTTTCAAAGCGTGGCGGAGATCAAATGCAAGGCGCGCGCTGACCGCTGTCGACTCGTAGCACCCCTCCCAAATTGTAAGGAGACATTTCCCGCCTTCCGTCCCACGCCCTCCCTTTCGCAAGCGGCGCGCCAAGAAAAAAGGGGCCGGCTCTCGCCGACCCCTTCTTTCACACTCGCGACAACGCGGGATCAGAACCGTGCCGTGAACTCCAAGCCCCACACGCGCGGTTCGTTGATGAACCCGGTGAGGTTGTTGAAGTCGATCGCGCCGACCAGTTCTTCGCGGTCGGTGATGTTGCGGCCGTACAGAGCCACTTCGTAGTCGCCGTAGTTCCAGTTGTAGCCGACCCGCAGGCCGCCTTCGAGCAAGGGATCGCCCTTGAACTCGCGCGACTCGTACAGGAAGAAGTTGATGGAACTGCGATACGACCAGTCGGTGAAGACGAAGAACTCGCCCTCGCCCATCGGGATCGAGTAACGCGCGGTCAGGTTACCGACCCACTTCGGCGCCTGCGGCAAGCTGTTGCCGTCGATCAGCACCGTGCCCGCGACGGGACCGGCCGGATCGAGCACCGAGCATGGCGCGCCGCAAGGCGCGATGGCCAGTTGGTCGTCCTTGATTTCGGTGTCGTTGTAGCTCGCGCCCACGGTCACCAGCAGGCGATCGGTGAGGTAGCTTTCCAAATCAAATTCAAAACCCTGACCCACGGTCTTGTCGGCATTGATCAGGCGATTGAAATTCGCCGCGCCGCCCACGGCTGTGAGCTGCTGATCGTTGACCGTGTAGTGGAACACCGTGAAGCCCAAACGCGTGCGGTTGTCGAACAGATCGGCCTTGATGCCGCCTTCGACCGAAATCACCGTTTCCGAATCGGCCACCGACAAGGTATCGCCAAACAACAGACGGCCCTGGATCGACGGCGCGCGGAAACCCTTGGCCACGCGGCCGAACACATTGACGTTGTCGTTGACGGCATACACGCCCGACAGATCCCAACTCACATCCGAATCGCTGGGATTGGCCGTGAGCGGACCGATCGGACCCGCGCCAATCGGCGACTGCGTGCGCCGCGCGGTGAAATCCTTCTCGTCGTGCGTGAAGCGCAGACCGCCCTTGAGCGTGAACTGATCGGTGACCTCGTAGTCGCCCGAAGCGAACACCGCCCACGCCGTGTTGTCCTGCTTCTGCTGCGCGTAGCCGTTCTGCACGCCACCGCCGAGGGTGTCGTAGTTGAAGCTGTCGATGGTGATGTCTTCGTTGAAATAGAACACGCCCGCCTGCCAGTCGAAGCGGCCCCAGTCATCGGACTCGAGGCGGAACTCCTGGGTGAACTGCGAGTGGTCGGGCAGACCGTCGGCCGATTCGGCCGGGAACGGAATCACGCCCGGGCCCGAAGGCGGCGCGAACGCGGCACCGTAACCGCCGTCGATGTCGCCGCGGCTGTACGAGTCCACGGTCTCGTAACCGGTGACCGAGTACAGATTCAAGCCATCGAAGCCCCAGCTCAAGCGCGCGCTGGCGCCGAAGCCGTCGAGGTCCTGATGATTGCGGCCGTCGATGGCGATGGACTCGCGATCGAAGTTATCGACGAACTCGTTGGTGCCCGGCTTGATGATGTTGGCGCGGAACAAACGCGCCGTGCCGTCGAGGTTGCGCGCGTGCGCGTTCAACAGCGCGGTGAAGTCATTGCCACCGTCATACAGCAGCTGACCGCGCACGGCGTATTCGCGATAGCCCTCAAGCGCGTCGTCTTCGCCCGTGAAGGTGTTGTCGACGTAGTCATCGCGACGCTGATACAGCACCGACAGACGACCCGACCAGGCATCGCTCAAGCCGCCGCCGATCGCGCCTTCCAGATTGGTGGTGCCGAAGCTGCCGTAGGAAATCCGCGCGTAGCCATCGGCTTCTTGCTGCGGCTTGCGCGATTCGAACTTGATCACGCCAGCGGGCGTGTTGCGACCGAACAGCGTGCCCTGCGGGCCGCGCAGCATTTCGATCTGATCGAGGTCGAACACCGGAAAGCCCTTGAGCAGCGGATTTTCCTGCACGATCTCGTCATAGATCAGCGACACGGGCTGCGAGGCATTCAAATCAAAATCGGTATTGCCCAGACCGCGGATGTAGAAGCGCGGGAAGGCGCGGCCGAACGAGGACTCGATGTTCAGGCTGGGCAGGCGCGCGGCCAGGAAGCGGATGTCATCGCCGGCGGAGCCGATGGCGTGCAGCTTTTCGTCCGACACCGTGGTGATCGAGATCGGCACTTTCTGCACGTTCTCGACGCGGCGCTCGGCGGTGACGGTGACGGTTTCGAGCTTGGAATCGTCGACGGGTTTCTTCTGCTCGGTCTCGTCCTGCGCCAGGGCGAGGCCCGGCAACGCCAGGGCGATCGCGCAGGCGAGCGTGCCCAGACGGGGCGCGTGTCGCGGGCTTGGCTTCGATGCGGTCATTGCATTTTTCCTTCTCATTCGGGCACGGCGATCGCGCTTCCCTGACGATCGACCGCGCGGGTTGGCAGTAGGTCGCGAACGCGCGCGCGGCCCTCGCGCGAAGCGATGGCCGTGACGTGCGTTTGCCGACTCGCCGCGAGGCTTCTCGCCCGATGCGCGCGCTGTCACCGCATCGACCCTCCCCCGAAGACCGATGCGACGCGCGCCCGGACTGGCTGGCCCGCGGCGACGGCAGCCTAAACCGAACGGGCGTTTGGCGAAAGTCCGACCAGTTCTTAGCCCACGACGGCGCGTCACACGTGCCTTTCGCCATAGGCCGAGACCCCGGTCATGGCGTACGCTGCGCGGCTGCGACAACCGACTCAGGATCGACCCATGAAAGCTCCCCTCGCCCTGGCGATGGCCGCGGCCATTGCTCTGGCCGGCTCGGCCCGCGCGGCCGAACCGCCCGCGGCCACCAGCAATCCCTTCTTCGAAGTCAGCACCCTGCCCTATCACTTGCCGCCCTTCGACAAGATCAAGGACAGCGACTACGTGCCCGCCTTCGAACGCGGCATGGCCGAGCAGTTGAAGGAGATCGACGCGATCGCCAACAACGCCGACGCGCCGACGTTCGAGAACACCGTCGTGGCGATGGAACGCACGGGCATGCTGCTCACGCGCGTGGCCAATGTGTTCTTCAATCTGTCCGGCGCCAACACCAATGACGCGCTGGAAAAGATTCAAGGCGAGATGGCGCCCAAGCTCGCCGCGCATCAGGACGCGATCGCGCTCAACGGCAAGCTCTACGCGCGCATCAAGACGCTGTTCGACAACCGCGACAAGCTCGGTCTCGACGCCGAGGGCGTGCGCCTGCTCGAGCGTTACCACACCGATTTCGTGCGCGCTGGCGCGCAGCTGTCGGATGCCGACAAGGTCAAGCTCAAGGCGATCAACGCGGAGCTGGCCAGCCTGGCGACCACGTTCTCGCAGAACCTGCTCAAGGAATCCAACGCCGCCGCCGTCGTGGTCGACAACAAGGACGAGCTCAAGGGCCTGTCCGCCGACGATCTCGCCGCCACCGCCGAAGCCGCGAAGGCGCGCAAGCTCGACGGCAAGTACGTCATCGCGATCATGAACACCTCGGGCCAGCCGTCGCTGGCGAGCCTCGACAACCGCGCGCTGCGCCAACGCATCATGGACGCCTCGCTCAACCGCGGCATTCATGGCGGCGAGTTCGACAACCGCGCGACCATCGCCAAGCTCGTGAAGCTGCGCGCGGAGCGCTCGAAGCTGCTGGGCTATCCGACCTTCGCCGACTTCGCGCTGGAAGATCAGACCGCGCGCACCGTCGCCACGGTCAATAAGCTCCTGTCCGACCTCGCGCCCGCGGCCGTGGCCAACGCGCGCAAGGAAGCGGCCGACATGCAGGCCATCATCGATGAGGAAAAAGGTGGCTTCCAACTCGGCGCCGCCGATTGGGCCTACTACGCCGAAAAGGTGCGCAAGGCCAAGTACTCGTTCGACGAGTCGCAGCTGCGCCCGTACTTCGAGCTCGATCACGTGCTGAAGGACGGCGTGTTCTTCGCCGCCAATCAGCTGTACGGCCTGACCTTCAAGGAACGCAAGGACCTGCCGGTCTATCACCCGGACGTGCGCGTGTTCGAAGTGTTCGACCGCGACGGCAAGCCGCTCGCCCTGTTCCTGATGGACTACTACGCGCGCGAATCCAAGCGCGGCGGCGCCTGGATGAACGAGTACGTCTCGCAATCGGGCCTGATCGGCTACAAGCCGGTGGTCGCCAATCACTTGAACATTCCCAAGCCGCCGGCGGGCCAGCCAACCCTGCTGACCTTCGATGAAGTGACGACGGCCTTCCACGAATTCGGCCACGCGCTGCACGGCATGTTCTCCAACGTGAAGTACCCGCGCTTCAGTGGCACCAATGTGCCGCTGGACTTCGTCGAGTACCCGTCGCAGGTCAACGAGATGTGGGCGACCTGGCCGGAAGTGCTGAAGAACTACGCCAAGCACTACAAGACCGGCGAGCCGCTGCCGCAAGCGCTGCTCGACAAGGTGATGGCCACGCAGAAGTTCAATCAGGGCTACGCCACGACCGAATATCTGGCGGCGGCGCTGCTCGATCAGACCTGGCATCAGATCTCGCCCGATCAAGCGCCGAACGCCGATGGCGTGGTCGCGTTCGAACAGGCCGCGCTGAAGAAGGCGGGCGTGGACTTCGCGCCGGTGCCCTCGCGTTATCGCTCGGGCTATTTCGCCCACACCTTCGGCGGCGGCTATTCGGCCGGCTACTACGCCTATCTGTGGAGCGAAGTGCTCGACGCCGATTCGGTCGAGTGGTTCAAGGAGAAAGGCGGCTTGAAGCGCGAGAACGGCGACTGGTTCCGCGACAAGCTGCTGTCGCGCGGCGGTTCGATCGACGCGATGGAACTGTTCAAGAACTTCCGCGGCCGCGCCCCGGATGTGAAGCCCCTGCTCGTGCGTCGCGGTCTCGACGCGCCGGCCAAGCAGTAAAGGAAATCGCCACCGCGGCGCGCATCAGCGCGCCGCGGTCAGGCGAGGAATATCATCTCGCGCTCAGCGCGAAAACGACCACGACACCATCCGCCCATCCCGATACGGCATCACGCCGTGAAACGGCCGCGGATCCTCGTCGAACACCAAGGGCAGAAACTGCCGATCGCCTTCCCACATGGGCAGGCTCATCAAGCGCGATCGCTCGACCCACTCCAACGTGCCTTCGGCATTGCTCGCCATCGGCTCGCCCTCGAAGCGCGCGATCAAAAACAAAAACCCCAACCAATCCTCGCCGTGCTTGCCGAACCCCGGCCAGCTAATCGTGCCGCGCAAGTGCATCGCCGTGCACTCGATACCGGCCTCCTCGCGAATCTCGCGGCGCATGCCGGTCATCACGTCTTCATCGGCCTCCAGCTTCCCGCCAAGACCGTTGTATTTACCGAGGTGATGATCCCCCGGCCGCGCATTGCGATGAATCATCAGGACCTTGTCGGCCTGCGGTGACAGCACGTAGCCAAGCGTGGCGACGATGGGCGTGTAAGGCATCGTGAGGGTTCGAGCGGGGAAAGCGCGATGGTCGCATGGGCGATGCGGGCGCTCCAAACTTTCGAGCGGCATGGCGGTAACGCTCAGCGAGGCACCAACGCAGCCGCTGAGTTGCCGTCGACGCCGAAGGTGGCGTCAGCATTGAGGTGGCCCCCAGCGTGGCTCGGTCGCGGTGCGACTGGGAGAACTTGCCCGCGAGCGGCACTTCAACCCCGGACGCCGACCCCGCAGGATGCGATGACGGCACGGCCCCGCCCGCGCAACGCGGCGCGGGGCCGTTTCAGGCGCGCGCCCGTTCCCCTCGGGCGCGTCCTTTTTTTCCCCTCACGGTTTTGATGGCGAGCCCGTTGTCTCGGGGCGATTCGCCGTGCGGCGAGTTCTTTTCGCTTTCGCTTGGATGAAGAGCGTGAAGAGTGGGTCCTCACCTGACGGTGAGGAACCCGTGGTGAGTTGTGGGGTGGTTTTCGTGACCGCTTCGCTAGGCTCGGGGTGCCGCCCCTTGTAGGTGGGCGAGGGATTCAAGACATCCCTGTCTTGAACCCTCGCGGCGCACGTCCCTGTGCGCTGGCCACCTACAAGGGGACCGTCACCCCGAGCCATCGAAGCGTCACTTTGGGGTGGGGTAGAGCGAGAAGAAAAAAGCAAAAGCAAAAGCCCACTTCGGAAGTCGCGGTCGCGACTTCCGAAGTGAAGATACCTCGAGGTGAATTGCATGCTTTCGGAAAGTCAGACTCGAACGCCAAGCACGAACAGAATCCGAAGCGCGCAAGCTTCGAGATGAGCTCCTCAAAGCTTCCTCGCCTTTTGATTGCTCAATAGTTCACAGACCGAGCAAGCCAAAAAGTCGCGATCGACCTCAGGTCTCGCCAGAAGAAGCCCGCCTGCGGGCTTCTTCAAAAAACACTGGCTCTTGCTTCGCGCGCCGCGAATGCGGAGCGCGAAGCGCGCTCTTCTTCTTTTTCTTCTAACCCACCGAACCCCAGTGACGTTTCGACGGCTCGGGGTGACGGTCCCCTTGTCGGTGGCCAGCGCACAGGGACGTGCGCCGCGAGGGTTCAGCACAGGGATGTGCTGAATCCCTCGCCCACCGACA
>JBGAHD010000007.1:0-137824 GCA_044226395.1 Ahniellaceae bacterium | reverse complement strand
CGGACCCAGGTCATCGCGCGCGTCGCTTAGTCGGCGCGCGCGACGCGCGACTCGATTCGAGTCGCATCATCAGGAGAGATCAGCGGTGACGAGCGGCGAGGCCGTCCACGCGCATACGCATTGTCGCGCGCCATGTTCGAGGAAAGACTGCTTCGAAGGGAGAGACTCTCGTCGACGCGATGCGGAGTCTCCGCGGGTCGACTCAACAGGCAGAAAAAAGTAGGGCTCCCGAAGGAGCCCTCAATATATGCCCTGAAGCTGGAGAGTGTTCAAAACGCGAGTGACCACATCGCCTCGACCTCGACCTGGTCGCCGGTCGCGTCGCGGTTGTCATACGAGAGATTGCCCAGGAAGTACTGCGCCGGCGCGTAGCTCGCGCTCAAGCGCAAGCTGCCCATGCGCTTGAAGTCGTGGCGGTAATCCAGAGCAAAGTTGTTGTCGGTGAATTCGTCGCGCAGCGCGTTGAACAGCAAGCGCGACGTCGGCTCGGGCTGCTGCTGCGTGGTGTAGCGCACGGTCAGCTCGTCGCGCGTGGTCGGACGCCACTGCCAGCTCGCGCTGATCACGTCCAGGTCACGCCAAGCGAACACCGGCGAGGTGCCGTCACCCAGCAGCGCCAGCAGGCGCGTCGGCAGCGACGAACTGGTGAAGGTGTTGATTTCGCTGTAACCCAGACGCGAATAGCCGATGCCCAAGGTCGAACGATCGCTCGCGCGCCAGCCGAAGCCGACGCTGGTGATCGAGGGCATGTCGAAATCGCCCGGATCGGAATACACGCCGCGATAGGCCTGGAACGCGTCCATGTTGACCTTGGACTGATAGGCCACGCTGACATTCAAGCGATCGCTCAGGGGGCGCTCGTATTGCAGCCGCACGCCCGAACCGGACGAACGCTCGTTGTACTGCGCGTTGATGGCGCCGTCGTTGAGCGACGCGCCCATGCCCCAACTGGCGAACTGCTGATGCGCGAACACCACCGCGCCCGACACCGTGCCCTCGCCGAAACGGCCCGACACGGACGGCGCGATCAAGGTGCGCTCGATACCAAAACCCGAACTCAGCGCGGCGGTGTTGCTGCCGGCCAGCGCGTCACGCTCGCCGCGCGCGCCGTCGCCCAGGCGCGTTTGCGCCAGCGACAGCTTGAACACGCCACGGGAATCCAGATCGAAGAACTTGACGTTGGGCAGCGCCTGCTGGCGCGCGAGCATGGCCGCGTTGAACACGGTCGGCTCGATCGCATTGGCCGGCACTTCGGCCGCGGCCCATTCGAAATTCGGCTTGATCGATTGCGTCGCGTATTGACGCCACGCACCCAGCGCGTCTTCATTGGCGCAGGCCCAGCCCGAGGCGGTCAGCGCGACCACGCATGCGATAGCTTTGGCCAATGGGCGTGTCTCGACTGACATGTTCGGACGGTCCCCGGGTCCCCATGTTGGTTACGCGACACATGGTGAGCAAAAAACAACACCGTGTCAATGTATGAACGGGCAGAATTCGCCTCCCGAGCGCATTTTTATTGGATTTCTCGCCATGTCTCGCAAACGCAACAGCCCCGAGCGTCTCCCGGCGATCCGCCCGATCGCCTTAACCATCGCCGGTTCGGACTCCGGCGGCGGCGCTGGCATCCAGGCCGATCTGAAGACCTTCGCCGCGCTCGGCGTGCACGGCCTTTCCGCGATCACCGCGATCACGGCGCAGAACACGCGCGCCGTCACCGCCGTGCATGCGGTGCCGCTGAAGGTGATCGAGGCGCAGATCGACGCGCTGTTCGATGATTTCGCGATCGGCGCGGTGAAGATCGGCATGCTCGGCAATGCCGCCATCGTGCGCTGCGTGGCGCGCGCGTTGCGTCGGCAGGGCGCGCCGCGCGTGGTGCTCGATCCGGTGATGATCGCGTCGAGCGGCGCGCGTCTGCTCGCGGCCGACGCGGTCAGCGCCTTGGTCGATCACCTGATGCCGCTGACCGAAGTGCTTACGCCGAATCTGCCCGAGGCCTCGCTGCTGCTCGGTCGCGAAGTCGCGACCAGCGCCGACATGCGCGCGGCGGCCGCGGATCTGTTGGCGCGCGGCCCGCGTTCGGTCGTGCTCAAGGGCGGGCATTTGGCGCGTGGCGCGATCGCCGATCACTATCTCGATGCCGACACGCATCGCGTGTTCCGTCATGCGCGTTTGAAGATCGCCGGTCACGGCACGGGCTGCACGCTCGCCGCCGCGATCGCCGCGCATCTGGCGCATGGCGCGACGCGCGTCGACGCGGTCGCCAGCGCCATCGCTTATCTGCAGAACGCGCTGACCCATGCCTATCGGCCCGGGCGCGGCGCGGTCTCGGTGCCGGATCATCTGGCGCCGCGGCCGCGCGCCCGGTCTCGCTAGAAATCCTTAATCCCGCGTATGCGACACTAGTACGCACCACGCAGTCGTTCAGGAAGACGATGATGATCAAGACGCCACACCTGCTCGCCGTGCTCGCGCTGATCGGCGCCGCGCCGATCGCGAGCGCCGCCGATGACGCGGCGACCACCCCGAAATTCCTGCCGTTGGGCGCCGAAAAAACTGGCGCCGTCGCGAGCAAGCCCGTGCTCAACAACGCCATGCCGCCGCGCGAGCTCAACACCATCACCGCCACGCTCGGCGCCGATGGTCAGTTGCGCGTGGAGTGCCACGACGAACCCAATCCCGAATACGCCGCCGCCCTCGAGGCGCGTCGTTCGGCGCAGCGGGAGCGTTGAGATGAAACGACTCTTCGCCGCCCTTCTCGCGCTCGGCGCGTTCGTTGGTCAAGCCCACGCCGAACCGACCATTGCCTTGCAAAGCGGCACGCCGCGCGCGTTCTCGATGCCGGGCAACTCGTTCACCAACACCTATTACGTCGACGTGACCGGCAACGACGCGCAATTGCGCATCGCCGCGAGCGCCGCGGGCGGTCAGGACATCGACATCGCCCTGCGCTATGGCAGCCCATTCCCCGACACCGTCGACGGTCTGCTGCCCGCGCCGAGCTATCTGCTCGAACTGGCGCACTACTACTCGCAAAGTGGCGAGGGCGCCGAGAGCATCGCGATCAGCAAGTCCAACGTGCAGCCCGTGCGCGCGGGTCGCTGGTACGTGCTGGTGATGAATTTCGGCACGCAGGCCAATGTCACGCTCACCGCGACGACGTCGACGAGCGAACCCGGCGGCGTTCCCATCGAAGTCGTCACCGACGATGCTTCCGGCGGTTGCAACACCGCGCCCTGGAATGACAGCACCTCGCGTGGCGCCGCGGGCGGCAACAACGGCACGACCGTGGGTCAGCAGCGTCAGAACGCCTTGCGCGAAGCCGCGCGCCTGCTGTCCGAAGAACTCAAGAGCCCCGTGCCGATTCGCGTGCAAGCGTGCTGGGACAATCTCGGCACCGGCAATTCGGTGACGCTCGCGCAGGCCGGTCCGCGCTTCTTGCTGCGCAATGACAAGGCGCCCGACACGTTCACCAGCGGCGGACAGACCGTGGAAGCGCCGAACTTCAATCAATTCCTGCCGCGCAATTACACGTGGTATGCCTCGGCGCCGGCGACCAAGCTCGCGGGCGCGCGTCTGTGCGGCTTGATCGGCGGTTCGTGCGCGGTCTACGACATTCGCGCGACCTTCAACGATCAGATCGACACCTCGGCGGCGCTCGGCGATCGCGGCTTCTGGTACGGCTTCACCACGCAATCGCCGGCACTCGACACTGATTTCATCGCCGTGGCGATGCACGAGATCACGCATGGCCTGGGCTTCGTGGGTCTGGTCAACGTGCGTGGCGGCAGCGATCCGGTCGGCGCGCGCTTCGAAGGCTTCGACGACATCTATGACGCCAACATCGTGCACGTGCGCGATGACGGCGTGGTCTTTCCCGTGCCAGTCGTGCCCTTCCTGTCCGGCAGCAACGCCGATCGCGCGACCGCGCTGGCGTCAATCTCGAATCTGCGCTGGAACGAAGCGGAAGCGGTCGATTCGCCGCGCAATCCCTACTTCGGCCAAGGCGCGCCGGACAGCTTCGTGCGTTTGTACGCGCCTGATCCGATCCAACCGGGCTCGACGTTGTCGCACATCGCCAATGCCTCGGTCGCCAATTCGCTGATGCTGCCGCAGATCGGCGGCGCGCCGCGCACCTTGGGCCTGGCCGCGCCGATGTTGAACGCGGTCGGCTGGAGCACCTTGCCGCGCGCCGCGCCCAACAACGGCAGCGCGCGTCCGACGCAATACTTCGACCCCGCGCATCCCGGCCACGGCATCAACTTCGGCCGTGTGCTCGATAACTTGTATTACCTGATTTTCTACACCTACGACGCCAACGGCGCGCCCGAGTTCTACATCGCCATCGGTCAGTTCCTCGACGGCGTGTTCGTGCCTTCGAAGAACGCCAACGGCGACAGTCTGGTGCGCTACAAGTACAACGCCGCCGGCAATCCGCCGCAGACGCCCGATCCGGCGTTCGACGGCGACGTGCGCCTGGACTTCAATCAATCGCAGTTCGCCAATGCCTGTCGCGATGGCAAGGGTCGCGATACCTCGAGTCCGCTCGCGGTGATGACCTGGTCGCTCGGCGCCGATCGCAATCAACAGTGGTGCCTGCAGGCCGTGATTCCCGAGAGCCTGCGTCCCACGCCCGACTACACGGGCGCGTGGTATTCGGGCCCGCAGGATCAGGGCTGGGGTTTCGATTTCCTGAGTTTCCAGGCCGGTCAGACCAAGGGCCTCGGCGCCTTGATCTACTACCCGGACGCGCAAGGCAACGGCCGCTGGGCCTTCATGCAGACGGCCAACTTCGTCTCGGGTCAGGACTATCCGCTGTTCGAGCGTCGCGGCTATTGCCGCACCTGCGCCGTGCCCGCGAACGTGCAGGCCGGTCAGTACGACGACGTGCAGGCGGGCACGATCCGCTTCACGCTCAATGCGGTAAGTCAGAACGCGAACGCGGGCAATCAAACCTCGTTCAACGTCAACTATCAGCGCGCGCCGAATGGCAACTTCACGCGCAGCAACAGCCCGCTGGTGTTGTTGAGCCTGCCGCAACCCTGATCGCGCGACATGCAGTAACGAAAACGCCCGCTTCGCGAGAAGCGGGCGTTTTCATTTGAAGCGCTCGCGACGCGAAGGCGCCGCGACGTTCGATCACAGCCGCGAGATGATCGCGTCGGCGAAGCTCGAGGTATTGCCCGCGCCGCCGATGTCGGGCGTGACGCGATCCTTGGCCGCCATCGTCGCGCGAATGGCATCGCGCACGCGCTTGGCTTGATCGGGGTGACCCAGGTGATCGAGCATCTGGCACGCGGCCAACAGCAACGCGCAGGGATTGGCGATGCCCTTGCCGGCGATGTCCGGCGCGGAGCCGTGCACGGCTTCGAAGATCGCCGCTTCCGTGCCGATGTTCGCGCCCGGCGCCAAGCCCAGCCCACCAACCAGACCCGCGCACAAATCCGAGAGAATGTCGCCGAACAGATTGGTGGTGACGATCACATCGAACTGATGCGGGTTCATCACCATCTGCATGCAGGTGTTGTCGACGATCATCTCGTTGCAGGTGATCTCGGGATAACGCGCCGCGACCTCGCGCGCGACCTTCAGGAACAGGCCCGAGGTCGTCTTCATGATGTTGGCCTTGTGCACCACCGTGACCTTCTTGCGTCCCAGCGCGCGCGCCAGGTCGAAGGCATAGCGCACGATGCGCTCGGAGCCGCGACGCGTCACGCGGATCTGCGACAGCGCGGTCTCGCCATCGGGCGACAGCGTCTGACCCTCGGCGCCGTAAGCGCCTTCGGTGTTCTCGCGCACGGTGATGATGTCGATGTTCTCGTAGCGCGCCTTGGTGCCCGGGAAGGAAATCGCCGGGCGCACGTTGGCGTACAGATCGAAACGACGGCGCAATTCGACATTGATCGACGTAAAGCCCTCGCCCACGGGCGTGGTCAGCGGGCTCTTCAAGGCGACGCGATGCTGGCCGATGGCCTCGAGCGTCTTGGCCGGCAGCAGTTCGCCGTGCTTTTCCTGCGCGGACATGCCGGCGTCGACGAAGTCGTAGTTCAAATCCAGCTTCAGCGCGTCGAGCACGCGCAAGGTGGCGTCCATGATCTCCGGGCCGATGCCGTCGCCACGGATCACTGCGATGGTTTTGCTCATTGGGGCGGGGTCTTGAAAGGGAAAAGGGCGCGCGGCCGCGGCCGGCGGGGCGCGGAGTATAGTTTAGCCGGCGCGCCCTTGCCCGCCTTGATCCCGGTCACGAATGACGCGGGTCGCGCCCGGTTCAGGCGCCCTCGGCGCCGGCCTCGAGCTGGTCGAGAAAATCCACGGCCCGGCGCAGATGCGGGATCACGATCGAACCGCCCACCACCAGGCCCACGCTGAAGATCTCGAAGAACTCCTCGCGATTGACCCCGGCCTCGCGGCATTGCGCCACGTGATAGCTGATGCAGTCGTCGCAACGCAGCACCATCGAGGCGACCAGGCCCAGCATTTCCTTGGTCTTGAGCGGCAGCGCGCCCTCCTTGTAAGTCTGCGTGTCGAGCGCGAAGAAACGGCGCACGACTTGGTTGTCCTCGGCGAGGATGCGCTCGTTCATGCGCTTTCGAAAATCGGTGAATTCGCGGACGCGGTCGCTCATGGGGGCCTCGATTTCAGGAACCGATCAGCAGCTTTTCCAATCCACCCGCGCGGTGCAGCGCGACCAGATCGTCATAGCCACCGACGTGGTGGTCATTGACAAAGATTTGCGGCACGGTGCGCCGCTGCTTGCTGCGCGCGAGCATCTCGTCGCGGCGCGCGGGGTCGGTGTCGATGCGGATCTCCTGATAACTCAGCCCGCGATCGACCAGGAAGTTCTTGGCCGCGACGCAATACGGGCAGATCGCGGTGGTGTAGATCTCGACTTTGTCGCTCATGGTCGCGGGCTCGCGCTCACAGGTCACGGGAATCGACTAGATGCAGCTCACCGGCTTGGGCAGACCCGCGTAACGACAGGCTTGCTTGGCCGGACCGTCCGGAAACAACCGGTACAAATAGCGGCTGTTGCCCTTATCTTCGCCCAATTGCTTGGCGATGGCACGCACCAGCAGGCGCATGCCCGGGGTCATCGCGAACTCGTCGTGGTACTGCCGCACGAAGCGCAGCACCTGCCAGTGGTCCTCGGTCAAGATCAGACCGTCGCGGCGCGCGAGTTCTTGCGCCAAGGCCTCGCTCCAATCGGCGCGATCGCGCAGGTAGCCGGCGGCATCGGTGGCGAGCACGCGGCCTTCGAACTCGATCGCCATCGCTAGTACCAGCTCACCACGCGCGCGTGACGCTCGGTCAGCGCGACCCAGGCGTCGTCGTCGATGGCGATCGCGCGCAGTGGCGCAGCGGCCAGTCCGCGCGCGAGCAAATCGGCGCGCAGCACATGCACGATCACGTCGGCGGGCCACGAATTCGTCGCGGCATTCGCGTCGGCCAACGCGAGCACCACGGCGTTCTCGATCAGGATCACGGCGTCGCCGGCGCGCGCGTGACGCGCGCACAAGGCCGCGGCCTCGCCTTCGGCGGGCGCGCGCGAGACTTGATGCAAGGTGCCCGCGACTTCAGCCATTGAAGACATGCTCCGCGTCGGCGAGCCACTGCGCGGCGGTGTCGCCCTCGAGCCCGATCGCGGGCAACTGCAGATCGCTCGCGGACAAGCCGCGCGCGCGCAGCGCCTCCGCGTCGACACCGATGCGCTCGGCGCCATGCGCGGCCAGCGCGCGCAGATTGCGCGCGATCGCGGGCGCGCCGATCGCGTCGGGCGCTTGTTCCGCGCGCAGGCAGTCGACGCCGGCGCCGCAGAAGTACACGCTCACGGCGTGATCGAAGGCGAGCGCGGCCAGCGCTACGTCGAGCGTCTCGCGCGCGTCAACGCGCCCGTGCGGCGCGTGGCGAAAGATCACGAGCACGCGCGCCATCAGCCGAACTCGATCACGCGCGTCGGTTCGTCGAGCGCGGTCATCAATTGCCCGAGGCTGCCGGGCGCGGCCATGCCCTGACCCGCCGTCGTCGACAAGCCACGACGCTCGGCCGCGCTGACGCAGGCGAGGATCGGAAAGCCGCGCTCGCGCGCCAGGTCGCGCCAGGCGCCAACAACATCGTCCGCGCCGGCCTCGGCCTCGGGCGCGAGCAGGTTGTACACGCCCTCGCCATGGCAGAAGACCTGACGAATCGCATGCCCGCGCGTCAGGGCCGCGCGCGCGAAGCGCAGCGCCGAACGTGGCGCCTGAGCGCGCGCGGCGGCGGCGTGGATCACCAGGATGTAGTTCATGGGCGGACGGGCCGCTCCTCAGGTCGATTTAACGCAACTTGGCGTACACTGCGGCGGTCGTATCCAGGTCCCGCGCCTGCCGCCACGTCCCCATGAAACGCCTGCTCGTCGCGATTATAACCGCCGCCGTCTGCACCCTGGCCTCGGCCGACCAGGACGAAGTGAAGTTGCCCGACATCGGCAGCTCCGCCAACGCCCTGCTGTCGCCCGAGCAGGAAACCCAGCTCGGTCAGCAGCTCTATCGCGAACTGCGCAGCCAGGACGCCGTGCTCGATGACCCCGAGCTCGAGGAATATCTCGAAAACCTCGGCTATCGCCTGGTCGCGCAAAGCGAGAAGCCCGAGCAAGGCTTTCAGTTTTTCGTGGTGCGTTCGTCCGAGATCAATGCCTTCGCCGTGCCCGGTGGTTTCATCGGCGTCAACGCCGGCTTGATCGCCACGGCCGACAAGGAAGACGAACTCGCCGCGGTCATGGCCCACGAAGTCGCGCACGTCACGCAAAAGCACGTGCTGCGCGCGTACGAAAAGATGACCAAGGTCTCGCTGCCAATCGCGCTGGCCATGCTCGGCGCCCTGGTCGCGGCCAAGGGCGGCGGTGGCGACGCGGCGCAGGCCGCGATCGTCGGCGGCACGGCCCTGATGCAGCAGAGCTCGATCAACTTCACCCGACACAACGAGTACGAGGCCGATCGCGTCGGCATTCACACCTTGGCGCGCGCGGGCTTCGATCCCTCGGCCATGGCGTCGTTCTTCGGCCGCATGGGCCGCGCGTTGCGCGCCAATGGCGAGGGCCCGCCCGAATTCCTGCGCACGCATCCGGTCACCACCACGCGCGTGAGCGAGGCGAAGAATCGCGCCGAAGCGCTCACGCCCGCCGAGCGCGCGCCGATCGAGGTGCCGCTCGATGCCGGCGATGACCCGCTGGCCTCGCCCACGCTGCCGGCGATCGGCAAGCGTCCCAGCGACCGCATCGACGCGCCGACAGCGAAAACAACCACCGGCCGCGGTCCCGACGATCGTCTGGGCTTTCTGCTGTTCCGCGAACGCGCGCGCGTGTTCGGCGCCGAGGAACCGCGCACCCTGCTGAGCTATTACCAGGGCCTGCTCGACAACGCGCCCGACGAAGCCTATCTGCGCTACGGCATGGGCCTGGCCCTGATTCGCGCCAATCGCGCGCGCGACGCCATTGCCTGGCTCGCGCCGCTCGAACGCGCCGAACCGCATCGACCAACCTATGCCTTGGCCATGGCCGACGCGCAGTTCCACGCCGGCAAGCCCAACGAAGCCTTGACCCGACTCGAGCGCCTGCTGGCCGAACGGCCGGACAATCGCGCCGTCATCCTGGCCTACACCACGCAATTGCTGGCCTCGACCCGGCCGCGCACGGCCGACCGCGCCATCGGCCTGCTGCGCCCGCTGCTCACGCGCACCAATGGCGAGGACCCCGCCGTGCAATTGGCCTTCGCCCGCGCCTGCGAAATCGCCGGCGACGAGGTGCGCGCCGGCGAAGCGCACGCCGAAGTGGCCTTGCTCAACGGTCGCTTCGAGGACGCGCTGCAACAACTCGGCAATCTGCTCAAGCGCGCCGATGTCGACTATTACCAGCGCGCCCGCATCGAGGCGCGCATCGCCCAGATCACGCCGGTGGCGCTGGAACAGCGACGCAAGCGCCGTACCTCGAGCGACGATGCCTGACCCCGGGCGCTGTCACGGCCCGGCAACAAAACCGTAGTCAAATGCCCGCGTCCGGCCCGCGCGGGTCGCCAAACTGAAAACACCGTGCAAAAGCACATCCTGATCGTCGAAGACGAGCCCGCCATCCGCGACATGGTCGCCTTCGCGCTGAGTCGCGCCGGCCTGGACCCGATCCACGCCAGCGATGCGCGCAGCGCCCAGGACGCGATCATGGCGCGCGTGCCCGACCTGATCCTGCTCGATTGGATGTTGCCGGGCATGTCCGGCCTGGACTTCGCCCGCCGTCTGCGCAAGGACGAGATGACGCGCGAAGTGCCGATCATCATGCTCACCGCCCGCGGCGAGGAAAACGACCGCGTCTCCGGTCTGGATTCCGGCGTTGACGACTACATCGTCAAACCCTTCTCCACGCGCGAATTGATCGCGCGCATCAAGGCCGTGATGCGCCGCGCGCAGAGCGAGACCGAGGAAGGCACCGTGAGCCTGGGCGGCCTGACCATCGACGGCCCCGCGCACCGCGTCTTCGCCGGCGACCTGCCGGTGACCATCGGCCCGACCGAATATCGCCTGCTGCACTTTTTCATGACCCATGCCGAGCGCGTGTATTCGCGCGGGCAACTGCTCGATCACGTGTGGGGCGGCAATGTTTACGTCGAGGAGCGCACGGTCGACGTGCACATCCGGCGCCTGCGCAAGACCCTCGAGCCCTATCGGCTCGAAGGTCTGATTCAAACCGTGCGCGGCTCGGGTTATCGCTTCTCGACGACCGTCTGAGCGGACGGGCACAATGAACCCCGCCACGCGCCCGCGCGTACCGCGCCCCGTGGCGTGGACGCGGCGGGCGCGGCGAACGAAGGTCCGGAAGCGCGCGCATGCGGTGGAGAGAATTGACCAGTCACGCCTGGCAAGTGTCGATCGGACGCTTTGTCCTGCTCTTGCTGGTCGCCGTGATGCTGGGCTGGGCCGTGGGCTATCCGCTGGCCGCGCTCACCGTCGCGCTGGCGGGTTATTCGATGTGGTCGTTGTACAGCCTGTACAGGATTCAACACTGGCTGCGATCCCGGCGCCGACAGGCGCCACCCGAGGACTGGGGTGTGTGGACTGACGTGTCGGACTTCGTCTATCGCAAACTGCGTTCCGAACATTCGCGCAAGCGCCGCCTCGTGGCCCTGCTGCGTGCCTTTCGCGAGGCCGCCGCGGCCCTGCCCGATGGCGTGATCGTGTTGAATGCCGGTCGGCGTATTGTCTGGTTCAACGAATCCGCCGGGCGTCTGTTGCGCTTGAACTCGCCGCGCGATCGCGGCGCTTTCATCGATGATTTCCTGACCCAGCCACCGGCGAGCGCCTGGCTGTCGGGCATGCCCGAGTCCGAGCCTCTCGTCGACGTGCCCTCGCCCTACGACGACGGCGCGCGTCTATCGCTACGCATGATTCCCTACTCGCGCGATCAACGGCTGCTCGTGGTGCGCGACATCTCGACCCTGATGCGGCTCGAGCAGATGCGCCGCGACTTCGTCGCCAACGTCTCGCACGAATTGCGCACGCCGTTGACCGTCTTGCACGGCTATCTCGACATGCTCGAGCCCGAGGACGCGCCGCAATGGGCCGGCATGTTGAACGACCTGCGCCAGCAGTCCAAGCGCATGGCCCAGATCGTCGAGGACTTGCTCACGCTCTCGCGCCTCGAAGCGCAACAAGACGTCGCCGACGAACGCGTGGGCATGCGCGCCATGCTCAATACCTTGAAGCGCGAGGCCGAAGCACTGAGCCAAGGCCGCCACGACATCGACATCGAGTGCCTGGGCGAAGCGGATCTGCGCGGCTCGATGCAGTACCTGCACAGCGCGTTCTCGAACCTGGTCACCAATGCCGTGCGCTACACGACTTCGGGTGGCCGCATCGTCATTCGTTGGGAATGCGATCGCAAGGGCGGGCGGTTTTCCGTCATCGACACCGGCCAGGGCATTCCGGCCGAACACATTCCGCGCATCACCGAGCGCTTCTATCGCGTGTCGACCAGTCGTTCGCGCGCCAGCGGTGGCACGGGCCTGGGCCTGGCCATCGTCAAGCACGTATTGAACCTGCATCAGGCGCGCCTGGACATTCACAGCATTGTGGCCGTGGGCAGCACCTTCAGCTGCGTGTTCGGCGCCGAGCGCTTGCTGGTCGATCATCCTCACGTACAAGGCGCGTGCTAGCGTTGGCCGGCCGCCGGGAAACCTCATGACGACGTCGCAAGACCCCAAGCTGTACATCAATCGCGAGCTGTCGCAACTGGAATTCAATATTCGCGTGCTCGAACAAGCCCGCGACGAACGATTGCCCTTGCTCGAGCGTCTGCGGTTCCTGTGCATCTCGTGCACCAATCTCGACGAGTTCTTCGAGATCCGCGTCGCGACCTTGCGTCATCAGCAGCAATACGGCGGCTGGGTGCCCGGGCCCGATGGCATGTCGCCCGGCGAGGCGCTCAATCGCGTGCGCTCGCGCGCGCTCGATCTGGTCGCGGCGCAATACGAACTGTGGAACAAGACCCTGCGTCCGGCGCTCGCCAGCAACGGCGTGCGCCTGATCACGCGCGAGGAATGGAACCCCAAGCAACGCGCCTGGCTCAAGGAATATTTTCGCGAGCAAATCCTGCCGGTGCTGTCGCCGCTGGGACTCGATCCAGCGCATCCGTTTCCGCGCATTCTCAACAAGAGCCTCAACATCGCCGTGGTGCTCAAGGGCAAGGACGCGTTCGGGCGCGAAGGCCACATGGCCATCGTGCGCGCGCCGCGCTCGCTGCCGCGCATCATCCAATTGCCGGCCGAACTCGACGACGATGCCAGCAGCCAGGAGTTCGTGTTTCTTTCGGCGATCCTGCATGAGTTCGTCGAAGAGTTATTCCCGGGCATGCAGGTCAAGGGCTCGTATCAGTTCCGCGTCACGCGCAACTCCGAGCTGATCGTCGACGAGGACGAGGTCGAAAACCTCGCCAGCGCGCTCAAGGATGAATTAATGAGCCGCGGCTTCGCCCGCGCCGTGCGCTTGGAAGTGGCCGACTCCTGCCCCAAGCCCGTGCTGAAGTTCCTGATGGAGAACTTCGAGGTCACCGACCACGACGTGTATCGCTGCAATGGTCCGGTCAATCTCAATCGCGTCATCGCGGTCTACGACATGGTGACGCGACCGGAATTGAAATTCCCGCCGTTCCAGCCGCGCACGCAGGCGCGCCTGCTCGCGCACGCCAGCATCTTCGACGCCGTGCGCGAAGGCGATGTGCTGATGCATCACCCCTTCGACACCTTCGGCACCGTGCTCGATTTCGTGCGCCAGGCCAGTCAGGACCCGGGCGTGCTCGCGATCAAGCAGACCTTGTATCGCGCCGGCAATGACTCGCCCATCGTCGCGGCCCTGATCGATGCCGCGCGCGCGGGCAAGGACGTCACCGCCGTGGTCGAACTGCGCGCGCGCTTCGACGAAGAGGCCAACATCGCCCTGGCCAATCGTCTGCAGGAAGCCGGCGTGCAAGTGGTGTATGGCGTGGTCGGCTACAAGACCCACGCCAAGATCATGCTGATCGTGCGTCGCGAGCAAGGTCGCCTGCGCCGCTACGTGCATCTGTCGACGGGCAACTATCATCCGGGCACGGCGCGCGCCTATACCGACTATGGTCTGATCACTTGCCACGACGGCATCGGCGACGACGCGCACCGCATGTTCCAGCAGATCTCGGGCCTGGGCCCGATGATCAAGCTCCAATACCTGATGCAGTCGCCGTTCTCGCTGCACAAGGGCCTGCTCGCGCGCATCGAGCGCGAGATCGCCAACGCGCGCGCCGGCCATCCGGCGCGCATCATCGCCAAGATCAACGCCATGAACGAACAGGGCGTGATCGACCTGCTCTACGACGCCTCGCGCGCCGGCGTGCGCGTGGATCTGATCGTGCGCGGCAGTTGCGCCCTGCGTCCGGGCTTGCCGGGCGTGTCGGACAATATCCGCGTGGTCTCGGTGGTGGGACGTTTTCTCGAGCACTCGCGCGTGTATTATTTCGCCAACCAGGGCCAGCCGGAAATCTTCTGTTCCAGCGCCGACTGGCTGGAGCGCAACCTGCTGCGCCGTATCGAAGTGTGTTTTCCCATCCTCGACCCCGAGCTGGCGCGCCGTGTTTACGAAGAAGAGTTGGAGAATTATCTCGCCGACAACACCCAGGCCTGGCTGCTGCGCAGCGACGGCGGGTATGTGCGCGTCGAGACCGACGGCGCGCCGCCGCACAGCGCTCAGCAAGCGCTGCTGGAAAAACTCTGCTCGTGAGCTGACCCGTGCCCGGGTCTAACCGCATCGCCGAAGGCGATTCCCTGGCGGCCCTGGACCTGGGCTCCAACAGTTTTCATCTGATCGTGGCGCGCTACGAGCGCGGCGAACTGCGCATCATCGACCGCCTGCGCGACCCCGTGCGCATGGCCATGGGCCTCACGCCCGAAGGCACGCTGGAACCCGAACGTCATCGCCGCGCGCTGCGTTGCCTCGCGCGCTTCGGCGAACGCCTGCGCGAACTGCCCAGCGAACGCGTGCGCGCGGTCGCCACCAACTCCGTGCGACGGCTTCGCAATCCCCGCGCCTTCCTGCTCACCGCCGAAACCGCGCTCGGCCATCCCATCGAAGTGGTGGCGGGCCGCGAAGAAGCGCGTTTGATCTACTTAGGCGTGGCGCACAGCCTGCCGCCAAGCCGGCACACGCGATTGGTGATCGACGTCGGTGGTGGCTCGACCGAATTCATCATCGGCCTGGGTCTTACCGCTCAAGCCACCGAAAGTCTGCAAATGGGCTGCGTGGCGAGCACGCTGCGCTTCTTCCCCGACGGCCGCATCACGCGCAAGCGCTGGCTGGCCGCGCAGACCGAGATTGAAGTCGAACTGCAGCAATTCGCCGCCGACTATCGCGCGCGCGGCTGGCACGAAGCCTTCGGCGCCTCCGGCACGGCGCGCTCGCTCGGCGCCATCAGCGCGGCATTGGGCGAAACCGAAGGCTTCATCACGCCCGCCTCGATGGCCGAAATCCAGGAACGCCTGATCGACGCCGGCGAAATCGAAAAGACCAAACTGCCCGGCCTGTCCGAAGACCGCCGCGCCATCATCGCGGGCGGCGCCGTGATCATGCAAAGCGTGCTCAAGGCCCTGAGCATCGATCGCCTTCGCGTGTGCGAATACGCCATGCGCGAAGGCCTGCTCTACGACATGCTCGGCCGCGCCGAACACCGCGACCCGCGCGAAGCCAGCATCAACGGCCTCGCCGCGCGCTACGGCGTCGACACCGAACAAGCCCGTCGCGTCGAACAGACCGCGCTGACCTTGTTCGACCAAGTCTCGGTCGACTGGGAACTCGACGAGAATCATCGCGCCTGGCTGAGCTGGTGCGCGCGCGTGCACGAAGCCGGCCTCGCCATCGCCCACTCGCAACATCACGTGCATGGCGCTTACGTGTTGCGCTACTCGGACCTGTTCGGCTTCAGCGATCAAGAGCAGCAAGTGCTCGCCTTCATTGTCCGCGCGCATCGCCGCGCCATTCCCCTCGATGAATTGAACCACCTGCCCAGTCGCCTGGCCGAACCCGCGTGGCGCGTCGCCGTCTTGCTACGACTGGCCGCCCTACTCCATCGCGGCCGCGCGCCCCTCGATCTACCGGAAATGCGCGCCAAGGCTTCCGACAAGTCCCTGCGCCTATTCATCGCGGAAACTTGGCTAGCGGGTCATCCCCTCGCGCAAGTAGACCTCGACCAAGAGCGCAAGCACCTCGCCGATCTGAATCTGAAGTTGGTGATCGGTAGCGCTTGAGCGGTGCCGAGGGAGTCGCGCCGATGCGCGATCAGTGCCAGCCGTCGATTTCCCAAGCAATCAAACGCGGCTGCAAGGACAAACCAGTTCCAACACGTCTCGCGAATAGTTCCTTCCGACACCGGAACGAACGCAAACCTGCGTCTCGCATCTCGCGCAACGAAATAGGCCCGCAACGCGGGCCTATTTCATAAACCAATCGACTCTTGCTTCGCGCGCCGCGAATGCGGCGCGCGAAGCGCGCTTTTCTTCTTTTTCTTCTAACCCAACAAACACCAGTGACGTTTCGACGGCTCGGGGTGACGGTCCCCTTGTAGGTGGCCAGCGCACAGGGATGTGCGCCGCGAGGGTTCAAGACAGGGATGTCTTGAATCCCTCGCCCACCTACAAGGGGCGGCACCCCGAGCCAAGCGACAACGTCACGCAAACCCATCCACAACCCACCACGGGTTCCTCACCGCCAGGTGAGGTCCCGCAGTTCCGCTTCTCACCGCGAGGTGTGGACCAAAGCCAGATCTCTCACCACCAAGTGAGGAACCACAAACTCACTGCACCCTCGGCACGAAACTCAAAACCACCCCCGCGTTAGCTGTAGCCACCCCCACCTCAATATTCAAAGGTTTGTACCTATTCGTCAGCCACCGCGACAACTGACTCGCATAAAACGGCGAACCCAGCACGCCACTTTCGCCACCCGGCAAAATCTGCTCCGCCACCGCCGGCGTCGTCATCTCACCAATGAACCGACGCGCCGGCCCATGATTGAACATGAAGCCATTGACCGTGTTCGCGCGCAGATTGTGGCCCGACGCATCGACGTTCTCGAAACCACCCGGCCGCGGAATCCCCGGCAACTGCGCCGACAGATTTCGGAAACCATACGTCCCCGCCGCGTCCGGCAGATTGAAGGGGCCACCCAGCGGATGCGCGAACACGATGCGATGCAAGCGACCCCAACGATAAACCGACAAGTCCGTCGAGCGATTAAACGCCGGCGCGAACGACTCGCTCGCGAGCAAGGTCAACGCGTCCTTCAAACTCTTGAGCAACAGATAGTCCCGCGCCGCTTCCGCATTAGGCGCGCCCGTCACCTGGAAGAAGTTCAAGCCCGAAGCACCCACGCCGCGACGCGCGCCGTAGTTCACCAGCAAGTTCTTCATCGCCGCGTAGGCGATATCACTGTCCGGCACCGCCTGACCCAAGCCCACGCGCGCCAACGTCGCATCGACCGTGCCGCGAATCGCCTGGCCACGCCACGTCATGAACAAGGTCGCGGCGACCGAGTTGTCGATCTCACTCTGCGTCGGCTCGGGCAGACTGGCCGGATTGTCGCCCGGATCAAACCCTTCGCGAATGCCGGTCGGCGTCGAGTAATCCCACGCGCGCAACCGCGTGATCGCCTCGGCGACCTTGGCATCGTTGGCGAGCGCGCGCAGCTCCGGCCAGGCATTGGTCGCGGCCGCATTGGTGGCGGCGCCAAGCAGGAAAGGCAGCACCAGTTCCGCGTCCATCGGCTGCTGATTGGCCTGCAGCTGCTTCATCAGATCGCGCGTGATCGGCGTGCCATCGGCGATGAGCTTTTGCAGCGAGCGATCGATGCGGCCCATGCGATACGACGAGTAACCCGCGTTCAAGTAGTACAAGCCACCGTTCGCGCGCACTTGATTGAGCGCGTTGTTGTCGATCGTGGTGCCCACCGGATCGTTGTTGGCATTGGCGATGTAGCCACTCGCCGGATTGACCACGAAGGGCATCTCGGTCGGCCCCAGAATCTCGTACGGCAGATTCTGATTCGGATAGACCGTCGCGGCCGGCAGCCACTCATTGCGCTTGGCGCCGGAGCCATCGCGAATCAGGAACGGCGGCAGACCATCGGGCGCGCGCAGATTCTGCAAGTCATCGCGGATCGGCATTTCGGCCGAAGTGAAGTAAGCGATGTTGCCGTCGACATCGGCATAGGCGAAGTTCTGCGAGCCCACGTCGAAATTGCCGATAGCGGCCTTGAACTGATCGAGATTGCTCGCGCGATTGAGCTGACGGAAGCATTCCAGTTCGAACGTCGGCCCCCAACCCGCGTACTGCACCGACAGGCCCGACGTGCCCGAGATCTGCACCACCGGGCCATTGTTGCGCCGGGGCACGAGCACCGTGATCGCGCCATTGAGATAACCGATTGACGGATCGCGCTCGACATTGTTCGGCGTGCCGTCGAGCTTGTTGACGAAGAAACTCTGAAAGACGATCTGCACCGGTTCGGCATTGCCCTTGTACAGCGTGTGCGTGGGCAAGCCGTAAGTGTTGAGGATGAAGTTCTCGCGATACGTGTCGGTCACGTCCAAGGGATTGGTGGTCAGGCCCCAGCACACGCGCGGATTGCAGCCCAGGATCACGCCCGGCGTGCCCGGCACGCTGGCGCCGACCACGTTCAAGCCATCGTTGGCGATCAGATGGATTTCCTGAAAGGTCGAGGGCGTGCCCATGTCCAGATGCGGATCGTTGGACAGAATCGGCTTGCCGGATTGCGTCTTCGACCCCGCGACCAGCCACCAGTTGCTGGCGCCGCGATCTTCGCGCGCGCGCAGCGCCGGCGAGATCAGCGGGTTGTTGGCCACGGCATCGCGATAAGCGCGCGCCAGCGCCGCGGTGTCGGCATCAACGGTCGGCTCGGACGCGGCATCGTTCTTCACCTGCAGCGAAGCGCCACCCGCCGCGCCACCGGGCAGGAATCCCGGAATCGACACGCGCGTATCTGGCGGCTGCACGCGATACACGTCTTCGAAGAACAAGGCCGGGCCATTGAAGCCCGCCGCCGTGCCCGCGGTCTGATACGCGTCCAGCGCCAAGGTCGCGGCGATGTCGAGATCGAACGACAACTGGAACGCCAGCGCCTTGCCGATCACCAGCGAATCGAGTGGCGACCACTTGGCCGCGCTCGTGAGTTCCAGCGCGCCATACTCGGGCGGCAGCGGATTGGTCGCGAGCCAGAAGTTGACGCCATCGGCATAGGCCTTGAGCCAGCCGCGCGTGGTGTCGTTCATCGCGAACCACGTGGCCTGCGCCGCGCGGCGCAGACCGAGCGTGCGCGTCTGCACGTCACTGGCGAGCGCCGCGGGGCCGAACAGTTCGGCGGCCGTGCCGCTGGCGCCGCGCCGCGTGAAATCCATCTGGAAAAAACGATCGCGCGCATGCGCGTAGCCTTGCAGGAAGGCCGCGTCGAGTTCGTTGGCGGCCTGGATGACGGGCACGCCCTCGGCGTCGATGGTGATGGTGCCGGGCGCGCGCATGCCGGGCGCGGTGATGGTCGATTGCGCCTGCGCGGCGACGGCGCCGAGGCCGAGCGCGATCGCCAAGCTCAAGCGATGCACGCGCGCGGACGAGAAGACGGACTTGCGGAACGACATATGGATCCTCCAAGGATGGTCCCCCAAGCCTTGGATTATGCGCGCGCATTTGGCGTCGAACCCGCTGCGACGCAACAGTCGACGACGAGAGCGCAGCATTGGATACATCGGCAACGTTGGACGCGCTTCGCGTTTCTCCAACGACGCCTCGTTGCGTCACGCGCGTCATCGCCACGCGCGCGAATCACGGCACGCGCGACGGCGCCCAGATGAACCACACGGCGAGGATCAACCACGCCGCCATCAACAACGATCCGCCGAAAGGCGCGAGCATCGACGACCAGCCCAACAGCGCGCGCGCAAGGAGACTGCCGCAGAACAACACCACGCCCAACACCACGGCGTGACCGGCGATGCCCAGCAACAAGGCGCGCTGCTGACGCAACAGACTCGCCACCTGCATCAGCAACAAGGCATGCACGCCCGCGAAGGCAGCGGCGATGATCACGCGCTGCAGATCTTCCGGCGTCAGTCGCGGCGCCAGCGCGTGACTGGCGAGCGCGCCGAGCATCACGCCGATGAAACCGAACACGCCCGCGCACGCGCCGAAATACCGACTCATGGCCTTCGCCTCCTCGCATCTTGCAAAAAAAAACGGCCGCCCGAAGGCGGCCGTCGTGTGTCAGCGTCGCTCGCCTTACTTGGCCTTGGGCTTGGCCGCGTCCAGGGGCTTGAGCATATCGTCGAGCGTCTTGTTGATGTTGGCGTACTTGTAAGCCGGAATCACGAAGGTCCAACCGGCGAAGCGCGCGTTGAGATCGTTGACCTCCTTGCGCAGCGCTTCGAGGCGGATCTCGCGATCCTTGGCCGGGTCTTTGACCGCGAGCGGCTCTTCCGGCGGCGTGGTCGCGGGGGGCGCTTCGGCCGCGGGCGTGGTGGCCTCGGGCTTTGCGGTATCGGTCGCGGGCGGCTTCGCGGCGTCGGCGGGCGCGGCGGCTTCGGCGGCCTTGAGCTTGGCGGCTTCGTAGTCGGCGCGCGCGCGAGCTTGTTCTTCGTCGATGTGCTTGGCCAAACGCGCTTCGTCGAGCGAGGCGTTGAAGATCGCGTAGTCCTTGCCGTCCTGCTCCCAGGTCTTGGCGTCGACCGTCAGACCATCGAAGCCGACATAGGTCGCCGCGAACACCTTGGCGCCATCGGCCGGTTGCGCCGATGCCGCGGGCATCACGTCATCGAAGCGCAGGCCCGACAACACCGAGGCCAGACCATTGGCGACGAACTCCGAGGACAACTCGCGCCCCTTCGGCACGTCGGCGACGGCGTAGTTGGCTTCGCTGCCTTCGGTCTTGAACGCGCGCAAGGTCTTGCCGGCATGCTCGATGCGCACTTCGGCGATGCGGCTCGAGGCGATGTCGGCCAGATCGCGCAGCAACCAATTCGCCGCGGTCTTGTCGACGGTCAGGTTGCCGCGCACCAGATACGACTGCGCTTCATCAGGTCGACGCACGAAGGTGCCATCGCCGCCCTGACCGTTGAAATTGCCAACGATGACCTTGCCCGGCGTCGGCGTGCCTTCGATCTCGACCAGCGCGCCCTTGGCGTCCTTGCCCGCGATGTCCTCGACGCCGAGTTTGGTGTAGAGCTCGGGCGTCGCGGTCTTGGTCTCGGCCAACTCCGCTTCGGACAACTTCAGCAGGAACTCGCGCACCTTGGAGACATCGGCCGGATAGCCGTTCTTCTCATTCACCGACCACCCGCCCTCGCCACGCGCGAGCGTGACGATGGGCTTGTTCTCGGCGCCGGTGATGCGCAGCGTTTTGACCTCGTTGATGTGTTCCTTGAGGCCGGGCAGCAGCGCGCCCGCGTGGTCCAGGGTTTCGCTCGGACGGCGCGCATTGCCGATCCACAGCGCCGCCACCACCGCGATCACCGCGCCGATGGCGAGTTTGGTCAATTTATGCGTGTTCATGGCCAGTCCCTCAGGCACGCGCGGCCAAACGGCGCGCGCGACGACGCATCACGAAGATCACGGCGCCGATCGCCACCAGGCTCGGCACCAGCAGGATATTGAGCCACTTGAGCTTGCCGCCCAGGTTCTCGATGTCGGCGTCGAGCTGACGACGCACCGAGCGCAGTTCCTTGCGGATGCTGACCTTCTGCTCCTGGAACTTCTCCAACTCGGCCTTCTGCTCGGGCGACAGGATCAGCGCCTGATCATCGGCCTTGCCACGCTGCAGTTCGTTGAGCTTGCGCTCGGTTTCCTGCAGGCGCTCGTTGAGCTGCTGCTCGGTGGCGCGGAACTTGTCCTCGGCCGAACGACGCAGGGCCTCGACCGTGGTGAACGGACGCGAGGACGCGGCGCGACTGCGCACCGAGATCAGCGCGCTCGAACCCGTGAGGTTATCGACCGCGTTGACCGCGAAGTCGCCGTTATTGGCGAAGGCATTCATCACTTGCTGGCCGAAGAAGTTCTGCACCTGCACCCACAAGCGATCGGTCAGCACGTCAGTGTCGGCGACGATGACGATATTCGCCGGCTGCTTGGACTCGGCCAGATGATCAGCGCCCGTGCGTTCCGGGAACGCGGTCTTGGCCGTGCCTTCAAGACGACCGGCCACCACGTACGTCTGCCCCGACGCCTTGAAGCCCTGGAACAGCGACACCGGATCGGGCGACATCTTCACGCGCTCGGCTTCCGCCAGCATCGATTCGCTCGAGGCTTGAATGAGGGGCGAAAGCTTCATCGTCGCGCCCTCGGCCAGACGAATCACGCCGGCCGTGGCCATGTTGACCGAGCCCAGTTGCGCGGTGATCACGTCTTCCTGATTCATCGAATCGCCGCGGAAACCGTAGATCGCCAGATGCCGGATGCCCTGGCCCGTCGGCGATTGCACCGACAGCGCCTGCTTGGCGTCGAGCAGGATCTTGCCCGGGTCGTATTCCACGCCCCAGGCCTTGAACAGCTTCGGCAGATCCGAAGCCTTGGACGCGAACATCGCGGCCGAAGGATTGTTCGGATCGTTGCCCGATTCGTCGAGCTCGGCGTTGGGATCGACGAAGACCATCAACTTGCCACCGCGCAGCACGAACTGATCGATGGCGTAGAGCAGATCGTCGGAATACTCCTTCGGATGCACTAGCACCAGCGTGCTGATGTCGGCATCGATGCTCTTGGTCTGCGCCGCGTTCAACTGACGCACGTCGAACAGTTCGGACATCGAGCTGTTGATCGCCCAGCCCGGATTCATCTGTCGCGTGTTGGGGTCGAAGCCCGGGCCCATGTTGAGCGAACTGATCAGGCCGATCGCGGGCTTGGTCGAGGTCGACAGGCCGTGGATAAGCTTGGCCACGTCGTATTCCAGGAACTGTTCCTTGTCCATCTGGAAAAACGGAATGATCATGCGACCGTCGGTCGAGTTGTTGCCGACCAGGCCGAAGAAGATCGTCTCGCCGGCATTGCTCACCGGCACGGCTTGCAGGCCGTATTGCGTGGCGTTGTCTTCCTCGGGCGAGAACGGCAGCGGGTCGATGACCTTGAGCGTGATCTTGCCGCCGGCCTTGTCGGCCATCTCCTCCAGCAACTCGCGCACGCGTTGCGCGTAGGTGCGAATCTGCGGCAGTTCCTTGGTGCCGCGATCGGAGAAGAAGAAGTACAGCGTGATCGGCTCCTTGATCTCGGCCAGCACTTTCTCGGTGCCTTCGGACAAGGTGTAGAGGCGATTGGCGGTCAGGTCCAGGCGCGCGCCGCGCAGCAACGAATTGCTCAGCACGATGGCCGCGACGAACAGCACCGCCAGGATGGCGAGCGTGGTGCCGGTGAAGGCACGGCGGGTATTGGCGTTGTTCATGGGATCAGTCCGCCTTCGTGTAGTCGATCACCACGGCGCTGGCGTACAGCCAGAAGCCGATCATCAGTCCGAAGTAAACGAGATCGCGCAGTTCGATCACGCCCTTGCCGATGGCGGCGAAGTGGCTGAAGAACGACATGCTCGCGATCGCGTCGACCAGCACCTGCGGCAGGAAGCCGCCGACGAAGTCGAGCACCATCGGCAGGCCCGCCAGCAGCAGACCCAGGCACACGACCACGGTCAGGATGAAGGCCACGACCTGATTGCGCGACATCGCCGAGATGCACGAACCGATGGCCAGGAAGGCGCCCGCCATCAGGAAACTGCCGATGTAGCCGGCCAGGATCACGCCGTTATCGGGATCACCCAGATAGTTGACCGTGATCCACAACGGGAAAGTCAGCGCCAGCGCGATGCCCGAGAACACCCAGGCCGCGAGGAACTTGCCGAGCACGGCCTCGACCATGGTGATGGGCAAGGTCAGCAGCAGCTCGATCGAGCCGCTCTTGCGCTCTTCCGACCACAGACGCATCGAGATGGCCGGAATCAGGAACAGATACAGCCACGGATGAAAGGTGAAGAAGGGCTGCAGATCGGCCTGATTGCGCTCGTAGAAATTGCCCAGATAAAACGTGAACCACGCGCTGATCAGCAGGAAGATCACGATGAAGACATAGGCCACGGGCGTGAGGAAATAACTCGCCAGCTCGCGGCGGAACAGGATACGGATCGGGCTCATGCGGCTTCTCCAGTGCGGCTGTTGCCCTGGGTCACGGTGCGGAAGACCTCGTCGAGGCGACCGCGCTCGAGTTGCAGCTCGGTCACGGCGATGTTCTGCGCGCGCAGCAGTTCGCTGATCGCGGCGAAGATCGCGCGGCCCTTGCGCGGGAACGCGGTTAGGCGGTTGTCGAGGGGATCGATCTCCACGGTCTCGACATCGCCGACCTTGAGCAGGGCCTCGCGCGCGGCGGCGGCGTTGGCCGTCGACAGCGACACCGCGCCGTGATAGCGCGAACGCGCCTCGAGCTGATCGGGCGTGTCATCGGCCAGCACCTTGCCGCGCGCGATGATGATCGCGCGATTGCACACGGCGTGGACCTCTTCGAGGATGTGCGTGGACACGATGATGGTCTTGTCCTTGCTCATCGCGTTGATCAGCGCGCGCACTTCGTGCTTTTGATTCGGATCGAGGCCGTCGGTGGGCTCGTCGAGAATCAGCACGCGCGGGTCATGCAGGATCGCCTGGGCCAGGCCGACGCGGCGCTTGAAGCCCTTGGACAGCGTCTCGATCGATTGCTCGATCACGCCGCCCAGGCTCAAGCGGCCGATCACGTCATCCAGGCGCTGGCGACGCGTGTCGCCGCTCATGCCGCGGATGTCGGCGATGAAGCGCAGGAAGGCGCCGACCGTCATCTCGCCGTAGCTCGGCGCGCCCTCGGGCAGGTAGCCCAGTTCGCGCTTGGCGGCCAGGGGCGCGCTTTCCAGATCGTGTCCGCAGACGCTGACGCGACCCGAGGTCGGCGCCAGGAAGCCCGCGATCATCTTCATCGTGGTCGACTTGCCCGCGCCGTTGGGCCCGAGAAAGCCCAGGACCTGTCCGGGTTCGACCTTGAAGGTGATGCCGTCAACGGCGGCGATCGCGCCGTAGTGCTTGCTCAGTTGCTGTGTCTCGATCATGACTGTCCTCAAACTCCCCTTGGACACTCCGCAACGCCGAGTGCGTGGGCTCGCAGTGCAGCAAGCGCCCCGGTCAGGCGGCGGAGTAAGGAACGATGATGAAAGAGCCGGTGACGGGCCGGCCCGAGGCGCTTGGTGCGCGCGACAGGACGAAAGTTCCCGGCGCGCGCATGTTCACTAACGGAAACGGCGCCCCGGAGGGCGCCGTTTCGGGGTTCACTGGATCGGCAGGAACAAGTTGGTGACCGACTGACCGGTCTCTTCCTCGTCGGGCAACCATTCTTCCCACGAGCCGACCAGGTCGCGGTCGAACTCGTAGCCGTGCGTGATGGCGTAGGCGCGCAGCATGTCGCGCGGCTTGGCCAGACCGACGCGGTGACCGCGATACTGCAAGGTCACGGCGCGACCGGCGAGCGTCTTGCCGGCGTGGATGTTGCCGGTTGGCTGCAGGGTGTTGGGCGCGACGGGAATGGCGACGTTGTAATCGCTGTTCTCCTCGCCCAGCACGTTGATGATGCGGCGCTTGGAGCCGAGCGCCTCGAGCTTGTTCTTGGCGATGAACTCGGCGATCTCGGCCCAGCCGGCGTCGAGCGCGACTTCGGCCTCGTCCCACTTCAGGGGCGCGGCGGGCACGGACATGCCGACCATCAGCAAGTCGGTCGGCGGCGTTTCCACCACGGTCACTTCGACCTGGCTGTAGTCGACGTTGGGCACGCCGGCCATGATCGAGCCGAGCTTGCCCAGGCCCTGATCCATCAGTTCACCGACGCCGCCGTTGAGGTACATGCCGGCGTAACGGCCCATGATGTCCCAGCCGTATTCGACTTCGATCGTCCAGCGCAGGGTCACGGCATTGGTCTGCGTGTTCTGTTCGAGGGTGAAGGTCGAGTACTTGTCGTGACCGCGCCAGTCGTTGTCCATCACCATGCGCACGCGCGTGTCGGGCTCGCTTTCCTCGATCGTGAGCGATCCCTTGCCCACGGTCTTGTCCCAGCTCGACCAGTTGAACTTGGCGCCGACGCCAAATTCCGGACCTTCGATCGACGTGGTCTGACGCGGATCGATGTTGGCCCACGGCTGCCACTGGTTGTAGCGCTTGAAGTGGTTCAGATAGTCGTAGACCTGGGTGACCGGGTTCGACAACTCGACGTCGCGTTCGACGCGCGCGTGGTCGGGCAAGAACAAGCCGATGCCCAGGAACAGCAGCACGACGATCACGACAGCAATGATGAGTTCTAGGATTTTGGTCATGGGTCTTTACGGCTAAGTCACAGACTGGGCGGGCAAACGCCGGGCGGGTCGGCCCGGCAAAGTCGCCATGTTAACCAAGTCTGACGCGCTTGCGCTATCCGGCCGCGCCGGGGCTTGGGGTGGGCCGGGATTTTCCGGCCAGGGCGGCGACCTCGTCGGCCTCGAGCAGGCGCCAGGCGCCCTTGCCCAGATCGCGGAGCTCGACCGGCCCGATCGCGACGCGAACCAGCCGCAAAACCGCGCAATCGGCGGCCTCGAGCATGCGCCGGATCTGACGATTCCGGCCTTCGTCGAGGACGATGTCCAGCCAGCCATTGCGGGCGCCGGCGCGCAGGATATGCACCGAGACGGCGCGCAGCTGGTCGCCATCGATCAGGCATCCGGCGCGCAATTGCTGCACCAGGGCCTCGTCCGGCACGCGGTCGATCTGCACGTGATAGCGCTTGTGCACGCCCGACTCGGGCCCGCTGACGCGCGCGGCCCAGCTCGGGTCGTTGGTGAACAGCAGCAGCCCCTCGCTGGCGCGGTCGAGTCGGCCCACGGGCGCGAGCCAGCCCAGGTTGGCGCCATCGAGGCAGCGGTACACGGTGTCGCGGCCCTGCTCGTCGCGCGCGGTGGTGACCAGGCCGCGCGGCTTGTTGAGCGCCACGTAGACGCGCGCGGCCGCGTCGATCGCGGCGCCATCGACGCTGATCGTGTCGCGTCCGGCGCGCACCGGCGCCTCGGGATCGACGACCACGCGACCATTGATCGCCACGCGCCCGTCGCGCACCCATTGCGCCGCGACCGTGCGCGAGGCGATGCCGAGCTTGGACAGCGCGCGCGCCACACCGTGACGCGGCCCTGCACTATGCTCGCGACCACCGCCCGGCCGGGTGCCGGGTCGACGCCTGTCGCGTTCGATCAAGGAGTCCTCCGATGTCGTTGCACCGCATTCAACTGGCCTGGTCGCGCGAGTCGCGGCCGTTCGCGCGCGAACAGTATCCGCGCGATCACCATGTCCGCTTCGAGGGCGGACAGCGGATCGGCGCTTCGGCCGCCGCCGGTTATGGCGGCAATCCGGAACTGGCCGACCCCGAGCAATTGTTGATCGCGGCGCTGTCGTCGTGCCATATGCTGACCTTTCTCGCCGTCGTCGCCAATCGCGGCTACGTGCTCGAGAGCTACGAGGACGACGCCGAAGGCACGCTCGGCACCGACGAGCAAGGTCAGACCGCCGTCACCGCCGTGACCTTGCGCCCACGCACGCGCTTCGACGCGAGCAAATCGCCCTCGGCCGAGGATCTCGCGCGCTTCCATGAGCGCGCGCACCGCGCCTGTTTCATCGCGCACTCGATTCGCGCCCACGTCGACATCGTGCCGCGCGACTGAGCGCGGCACGAATACGTCGCGCGGCGGGCGCATTCACTCGCGCCTCACGCCGCGAAAGGCTCAATGACCACTTGACCCCGCGTCACGCATCACGATGTCGCACCACCGAGACCGCATGGAAACCAACGAGTCAGCGCCCGTGTCCGCGGGCCCTTTCAAACGCGCCCTGATCGCCTTCGTGCGCTGGTTCGACACCAGCGCGGGCGCGAGGGCCGCCGTCGCCGACGATCAACGCATCGACTGGCTGCGCGTGATCCCCTTCATCGGCCTGCACTTGATGTGCCTGGGCGTGATCTGGGTCGGCGTGTCGTGGTTCGCGGTGACCGTGGCGGTGGCGCTGTACGCGCTGCGGATGTTCGCGATCACGGGCTTCTATCACCGGTATTTTTCGCACAAGGCGTTTCGCACCTCGCGCCCGATGCAGTTCGTGTTCGCCTTGATCGGCGCGATGTCGGTGCAGCGCGGGCCGCTGTGGTGGGCGGCGCATCATCGTCATCATCACCGGCATTCCGATGCGCCGCTCGATCGGCATTCGCCGCGTCAGCATGGTTTTCTGTGGAGCCACATGGGCTGGTTCCTCACCCGCGGCGCCTTCGCCACCGACGAGAACGCGATCCGCGATCTCACGCGCTATCCGGAACTGCGCCTGGTCGATCGCTTCGACGTGTTCATGCCCGTGGCCCTGGCCACGGCGCTGTTCCTGCTCGGTGGTTATCTCGAGACCGCCGCACCGGAACTCGGCACCAGCGCCGCGCAATTGCTGATCTGGGGCTTCTTCGTGTCGACCGTGGTCTTGTTCCATGGCACGGTGACGATCAACTCGCTGTCGCATCGCTTCGGGTCGCGCCGCTATCGCACGCACGATGACAGCCGCAACAATTTTTGGCTGGCGCTGATCACCTTCGGCGAGGGCTGGCACAACAATCACCACCACTTCCCCGGCTCCGCTCGCCAGGGCTTTCGCTGGTGGGAGATCGACGTGACCTATTACGTGCTGCGCGCGCTCGCGGCCGTCGGCCTGGTGTGGGATCTCAAGCCCGTGCCGGCCGAATTGCGCGAGCCCCGGTGAGCGCGATGCGCATCGCCGTCGTCGGCTCGGGCATTTCAGGACTGGCTTCGGCCTGGTTGCTGGCGCGCGAGCACGAGGTCACCGTGTTCGAAGCCGCCTCGCGCCTGGGCGGCCACACGCACACGCACGACATCGCGTTCGGCGATCGCCAGTACGCGGTCGATACCGGCTTCATCGTGTTCAACCCGGGCAACTACCCCTTGTTCACGCGCATGCTCGATACCTTGGGCGTGGCCTCGCAACCGACCACGATGACCTTCGCCGTGCGCAACGAGCGCTCGGGCCTGGAGTACAACGCCGGCACCAATGGCGGTTTGTTCCTGCAGAAGCGGCGTATGTTCTCGCCGCGCCACTGGCGAATGATCCACGACATCCTGCGCTTCTATCGCAAAGCGCCGGATCTGCTGGCCGACGATTCGCCCGGCCCGACCCTGGGCGAATACCTGGAACGCGGCGGTTACGGCGCGGGGTTTCGCGACGATCACCTGGTGCCCATGGCCTCGGCGCTGTGGTCGTCGCCGACGGCGCGTATCCTGTCGTTCCCGGCGCGCTACCTGGTCCAGTTCATGGCCAATCACCACATGCTCCAGGTCGACGATCGTCCGCAATGGCGCGTGGTGCGGGGCGGTTCGAGTCAGTACATCGCGGCGATGACGCGCCAGTGGCGCGCCACGGCGCGCGTGAACACGCCCGTGCGCGGCGTGCGTCGCGACGATCGCGGCGCGGTGCTGCGCCTGGACAACGGCGAAGCGCGCTTCGACGCCGTGGTCATGGCCTGCCACAGCGATCAGGCCCTGGCTTTGCTCGATGACGCGAGCGATGCCGAGCGCGACGTGCTCGGCGCCATCGCCTATCAAACCAACGACACCGTGCTGCACACCGATGCCTCGCAATTGCCGCGCGACCGTCGCGCGTGGGCGGCATGGAACGCGCTGATTCCCGACGGCCCCGATCCGCATTGCACGGTCAGCTATTGCATGAACCTGCTGCAATCGCTCGACGCGCCCGAGCCCCTGGTGGTGACGCTCAATCGCACCGAGGCGATCGCGCCGGACAAGATCCTGCGCCGCATGACCTACCACCATCCGGTCTATGCCCACGCCACCGTGGCCGCGCAGAAGCGCCGCGCGGAAATCCAGGGCCAGCGCCACACGTGGTTCTGCGGCGCGTACTGGGGCTGGGGTTTTCACGAGGACGGCATGCGCAGCGCCGTCGATGTGGCCACGGCCCTGGGCACGCGTTGGCCGTGAACGCGCCGCTGGCCAGCGCGATTTACCGCGGCTGGGTGCGCCACCGACGCTTCGCGCCGCGCGCGCATGCGTTTCGCTATCGGATGTTCCAGCTCTATCTCGATCTGGACGAACTCGATCGCGTGTTCGAGGGGCGCTGGTTGTGGTCGGTGAATCGGCGCAATGTCGCCGAGTTTCGCCGTTCGGATTATCTGGGCGATCCCGAGGTGCCGCTGGCGCACGCCGTTCGTGACCGCATTCGAGCGCAACTCGGTCGCGCGCCCGAAGGGCCGATCCGCGTGCTCACGCATTTGCGGTATTTCGGTTACTGCTTCAATCCGGTGAGTTTCTACTACTGCTATCGCGCCGATGGCGTGACGCTCGACACCATCGTCGCCGAGATCACCAATACGCCCTGGCGCGAGCGCCACGCCTACGTGCTGCCGCTCGACGCCGCCACGCGCCAGCACGGCGACGTGCATGCCTTCGCCTTCGACAAGGCGTTTCATGTCTCGCCCTTCCTGCCGATGGCGCGTCACTACGATTGGCGCTTCAGCGCGCCGGCCGAGCAATTGCGCGTGCACATGAACGTCAACGGCGAGCAAGGGCCCGAGTTCGACGCGACACTGGTGCTCGATCGCCTGCCGCTGACGGCCCGCAATCTGGCGGCGACGCTGGCGCGCTTTCCGATGATGAGCTTCAAGGTCGTCGCCGCCATTCATTGGCAGGCCTTGTTGATCTGGCTTAGACGCAATCCCGTATACGATCACCCCGCCAACTCTTCCCGTTGAGGCCGCATGAGCAACGTCGCCAATCCCGCCCAGGCCGTGGAGCAAGCACCCGCCGGGCGTCGTCTGCGGTGGTTCCGCGCGCGCATGCTGGCCCTGCTGGAATCGCTGCGTGATTGCCAGATCACCCTGGTCGAAGGCACGCGTCGCAGCGTGCTCGGCCAACCCCTGCCCGGCCGCGTGCCCTTGGAAGTGACGGTCACCGTACGCGATCCGGCGATGTTTCGCGTGGTCGCGCTGTCGGGCAGCGTCGGTGTCGGCGAGGCTTACATGGACGGCCTTTGGGATGCCTCGGATCTCACGACCCTGGTGCGCATCTTCGTGCGCAATCGCGAACTGCTCGATCGCATGGAAACGGGCTTGGCGCGACTGGGCGGTCTGATCCTGAAAGGCTTGCACGCGCTCAATCGCAATTCGCGTCGCGGCAGCCGACGCAACATCTCGGCGCACTACGACTTGGGCAATGAGTTGTTCGAGCTGATGCTCGACGACAACCTCATGTATTCCTGCGCCGTGTTCACGCGCGAGGACGAGTCGCTGGAAGACGCCTCGCGCCGCAAGCTCGACCGCATCTGCCGCAAGCTCGCGCTGGAGCCGGGCATGCGCGTGGTCGAGATCGGCACGGGCTGGGGCGGTTTCGCCTTGCATGCCGCGCGCCACTACGGCGCGCACGTGACCACGACCACGATTTCGCGCGAGCAGTTCGAACGCGCCAGCGCGCGCGTGCGCGAAGCCGGCCTCGAGGATCGCATCACCCTGCTGCGCAACGACTATCGCGATCTCACCGGCGAATACGATCGCCTAGTGTCGATCGAGATGATCGAGGCCATCGGTCATCAGTTCCTGCCGACCTATTTCGCGCAGTGCTCGCGCCTGCTCAAGCCCGAGGGCCTGGGCTTGATTCAAGCGATCACGTTGGAAGATCACCGCTACGCGCAGGCGATCCGCAACGTCGATTTCATTCAGCGCTACATCTTTCCCGGCAGCTTCATTCCCTCGATCGCGGCGATGATGCAGGCGGTGGCGACGTCGACCGATCTCAAACTCGTGCATCTGGAAGACATCGGCCCTAGCTACGCCGTGACCTTGCGGCGCTGGCGCGAGCGCTTCGACGCCAATCTCGATCGCGTGGCGGCGCTGGGCTATCCCGAGCGTTTCGTGCGCATGTGGCACTACTACCTGGCCTATTGCGAGGGCGGCTTTCTCGAGCGCTCGATCGGCGACGTGCAGATGCTGCTCGCCAAGCCGCGCAATCGCCGAACGCAGTTCCTGCCCGACCTGGAGCCCACGCTGTAATGTCCTGGATCGCGAATGCCGTGGCTTTCCAGCTGTGCTGGATGGCCTTCGTCGGCGGCGCCGCGCACGGCCAATGGTGGCTGGGCTTCGCGGTGCTCGCGCCGTTCGCCGCGTGGCAATTGCGCGCCAGTCGTCAGCAGCGCGCCGATGTGATTCTGCTCGTGCTCGCGGCGGTGCTGGGCTTCGTGCTCGATTCGCTGCTCGCGGCGGCGGGCTTGTTGCGCTACGCGTCGCCGGTGCCGTCGATTCATCTGGCGCCGCTGTGGATCGTCGGCTTGTGGATGGGCTTCGCGCTGACGATCAATCATTCGATGGCTTTCCTGCATAACCGCGTGCTGCTGGCGAGCGTGCTCGGCGCGGTCGCGGGGCCCTTGGCGTATTGGATCGCGGCGCGGATCTGGTCGGCGCTGACCATCGCCGATCCGACGTGGCCCGCGCTGCTCGCGCTCGCCGTGGCCTGGGCGGTGATGACGCCGCTGCTCGCGCAGATCGCCGTGCGCCTGACGCGTCCCGCGCCCGCGGCGCCGGTGCTGTCATGAGCCTGCATCCGATCGCGCAAGTCGCGTTGGGCGCGTGGGTCGCGATGACCTTGGTGTGGTGGCTGTCGTGGCGCACGCGCAATGCGGGCTATGTCGACGTAGCCTGGTCGTATCTGATGGGCGCGGCGGCCGCGTGGTATGCCTACATCGGCACGGGCGCGCTGGTGCCGCGCGTGCTGGTGGCGGTGATGGCGGGTCTATGGGGTCTGCGTCTGGGCACGCATCTGCTGCGTCGCGTGGCCGGTGAAACCGAGGATGGTCGTTACGCCTACATGCGCGGCGCGATCGGCGACGATCAGCGCAAGTGGTATGCGTTCTTCGTGTTTCAGGCGGGCCTGACCGTGTTGTTCTCGCTGCCGTTCTGGGTGGTGGCGGGCAATGCCACCGAAGGATTCACGCCTTGGGCCATCGCCGCGATCGCGGTGTGGCTGATCAGCGTGAGCGGCGAGTCGATCGCCGACGCGCAGCTCGCGCGCTTCCGCCACGATCCGGCCAACAAGGGCCGCGTGTGCGATGTCGGCTTGTGGCGCTACTCGCGTCATCCGAACTATTTCTTCGAATGGCTGCATTGGTTCGCTTACGTGCTGTTGGCCGTGGGCGCGCCATGGAGTGGCCTGACGTGGCTGGGCCCGGTGCTAATGCTGGCCAGCCTGCTGTGGGTGACGGGCATTCCTTTCGTCGAGGCGCAATCGCTGCGCTCGCGCGGCGACAGCTATCGCCAGTATCAACGTCGCACCAGTATGTTCATCCCCTGGTTTCCGCGAGCCGCGAGCTGAATCATGAGTCTGATCGATTGGTGTGAACGCGGGTGGATTCCCGACCCGCTCACGCGCCTGGGCATTCGTCGCCTGTGCGCGGCGCGTCTGCGCGAGGAAGCCGCTGGCGAGTTGGAAGTCGCCTGGAAGCTCACGCAACGCCGCCTGGCCGAACTGCGCGCCAGCCCCGTCGCCATCCACACCGATGCGGCCAACGAGCAACACTACGAACTGCCGCCGCCGTTCTTTCAACTGTGCCTGGGTCGACGGCTGAAGTATTCGAGCTGCTACTACCCGCGCGGCGACGAAACACTCGACCAGGCCGAGGACGCCATGCTGGCGCTCTACGGCGAACGCGCGGAACTGCGCGACGGCATGGACATTCTCGAACTCGGCTGCGGCTGGGGTTCGCTGACGCTGTGGATGGCCGAGCGCTTTCCGGGCGCGCGCATCACGGCGGTGAGCAACTCGCGCCCGCAGCGCGAGCACATCGAAGCGCAATGCCGCGCGCGCGGCTTCGAGAACGTGCGCGTGCTCACGCGCGACGTCAATCAGCTCGAGTTGGAATCCGCGCGCTTCGATCGCGTGGTCTCGATCGAGATGTTCGAGCACATGCGCAATTACGAAACGCTGTTGAGCCGCATCGCGCGCTGGCTGCGCCCGGGCGGCAAGTTGTTCGTGCACATCTTCTGTCATCGCGAGTTGCTCTATCCGTTCGAAGCGGAAGGCGATGACAACTGGATGGGCCGCTATTTCTTCACCGGTGGCCTGATGCCCTCGGCCGATACCTTGTTGTGGTTCCAGCGCGATCTGCGCATCGAGGAACAATGGCGCGTATCGGGTACGCACTACGAAAAGACCGCCAATCACTGGCTGGAAAATCAGGACCGTCATCGCGATGAAGTGCTGCGCGTGCTCGAAGGCGCCTACGGCGCGGCCGACGCGCGCCTATGGCATCAGCGCTGGCGCATGTTCTGGATGGCCTGCGCGGAACTGTTCGGCTATCGCGATGGCAATGAGTGGCTGGTGGGGCACTATCGCTTCGTGAAGCCTTGATGGGGTTCCAAGATGGCGCGGCTTCGTGTTAAACAAGCCGCGCGGGAGACGACGCGCCGACAGACTACCCTTGATTAACGAGGAGTCTGTGTCATGCGTGCGATTTCCGTGTTCGTGCTATCCCTCGCGGCCTTCGCCTTCAGCGCCGCCGCGTCCGCCCGCCGTTGTTCGATTCAATGCGCCGACGGCACTTCCTGTTCCGCCGATGATGGCGTGACGCAGAGCAAGAGCGCCCGAGACATGGCCCGCGATGCCATGAGCCATCGCAATGAAATCGCCAAGCGATGGCCCGAGGCCGCCGGCGAACTGAACGCGCTCAAATTTGCGCTCGCGAGCAAGAACGATGTCGCCATCGCCGATAGCGTGCATCGCTTGTTCGACAAGGTCCCCGCGGAAGAGGTGATCGCGCAATCGCGGCCGAAGACGAAACTCTCGGCATCACGCGAGCCGGCCTCGGTCTCGTGTATGTGCGCCACGCCTTCGGCGGAACGCCTGTCGCAGGCCGACTGCGCCGCCAACTGATCGCGCCAGGCATTGGGGCCCGCTCGCGGGCCCCAATGTGAACTCAATCCTCGATATCCGGCTCGAAGAAGCACCATCGCACTTCCGGGAACTGCTTCTTCAACGCGGCTTCGACGCGGTTGATTTCATCGACCACGCCCTTGGTCGACAGGTCGCGACTCATCTCGGCCTTGACCGCGACCATCACGTCCGACCCCAGTTGCAAGGTCACCAGGTTGTACACGCGCTTGAGTTCGGGACGTTGCTCCAGGAACTGCAGCATCTGCGTTTTGACCTGCGGGTCGACGCTTTGACCGATCAGCAGCGCCTTGACCTCGACCGCGACGAAGATCGCCACCACCAGCAGCAAGACGCCGATCGCGACCGTGCCCAGGGCGTCGAACATCGGATTGCCGGTGATCATGGTTAGCAACACCGCGACCAGGGCGAAGATCAGGCCGAACAGCGCCGCCAGATCCTCGCCGAAGATCACGATCAACTCGCTCTGACGGCTGTCGCGGAACCAGCGCCACAGACTGGCATCGCCGCGCGCGGTGTTGACCTCGCGCATGCACGCGGCCATCGACACCGATTCCATGATGATGCCGAAGGTCAGCACGCCCACCGCGAGCCACGGCCACTTCAACGGCTCGGGCTGCGAGAACTTATGAATGCCCTCGTACAACGAAAAGATGCCGCCGACCGAGAACAGCAACAGCGCCACCAGGAACGACCAGAAGTAGATCGCCTTGCCGTAGCCGAGCGGATAATCCGGCGACGGCGGTTTCTTCGCCTGACGCAGGCCCAATAACAGCAGGCCCTGATTGCCGCAGTCGGCGAGCGAGTGCACGGCCTCGGCCATCATCGCGCTGGAGCCGGTGAAGAACGCGGCGACGAGCTTGGACACGAAGATCATGAAATTCGCGCCCAGCGCGAAGAAAATCGCTTTGACGGAGTCGCCCTTGGCGGCCATGGTCTACCTGGCAGGTGTGTGAATCGCGGCGCCGAGTCTATCATCGGGTCATGGACGTGCCCGAGACCCTGCGCTATCGCGAATTCGCGCCGCCGCCGGCCCTGCGCCCGTGGGCCCGTTGCGTGTGGATGGTCGATGGCGTGGCGCTGCCGGGCATGCGCGTGCGTGTTCTGCCCGATGGTTGCGTCGATCTGATCATCGAGCCTGGCCGCGACGGCTTGCACGCGCATTGGGTCGGGCCGCAGCGACAAGCGATGCTGTTTCCAGTCGAAGGGCCGATGCGCGTGATGGGCCTGCGGCTGCGCCCCGGCGCGGCGGGCCCGCTATTGCGGCTGCCGGCGGCGCAACTCACCGATGGCACGCTCGATCTAGACGCGCATGCGCCCGGCGCCTGGCGTGACTTGCAGGCGCGTCTGGCCGATACCGATGATTTCGACGACGCGCGCGACGCCATCGCGCATCTGGCCGCGCCGATCCGCGGCGCCGCCGATGCCAGTCTGCTCGGCCTCGTGCAATGGCTGGAGCGGCTGCGTCACGAATCGCCGCGTCGCGTCGGCGACCTCAGCGCGCGCACGGGTCTGACCGCGCGCACGCTCGAACGTCGCCTGCGCGATGCCCTGGGCCTGGCGCCGCGCGAGTACCTGCGCTTCCTGCGCTTCGAACACGGCCTGCGCGCGCTGCAAGCCGCACCCGAGCGCGCGTTGGCCGAGATCGCGCTCGACGCCGGTTACGCGGATCAAGCGCATTACTCGCGCGAGTTTCGCCGGCACGTGGGCCTGAGTCCGCGCGCGTGGCGCGATCCGGCGTTGCGCGCGACCGAACTGGTGTTCGAATCGGCCGACTGAGCGCGTGTCGCATCCGTTCAAGACGCGGCCACGCGGCTGGGCCAGGATGGCGTCACCGCGCTTCGACGCGCTTTCAGTCCACCTACCTCCGTATCAGGAACGACCATGACCACCACCGCCACGATCAAACGCTCCACGCCCGTGCTCTTCGTCGATCGCATCGAACCAGCGCTCGCCTTCTGGCGCGATGCGCTGGGTTTCCAGATTCAAGTCGAAGTGCCGCATGGCGCGCACCTGGGCTTCGTCATCCTCACGCGCGGCGATGTCGAGGTGATGTATCAGACCCACGCCAGCGCCGCCGACGACATGCCGCACCTCGGCGCGGCGACGCGCGCGGGCCAGACCTTCCTGTTCGTCGAGGTCGATGACCTGGCCGCCGTGGAGCAGGCCTTGGCGAAGTTCGACATCGTCATGCCCCGCCGCGACACCTTCTACGGCGCGCGCGAGACGGGTTATCGCGAACCGGGTGGCCATTTCGTGACCTTCGCGCAGTTCGCCGCCCAGACTTGAACCCGGGCGCCGGAGAACCGCCGGCGCGGCGCGTCGCGACACTTTCGCGGCGCGCGCGCCGGGACATGACCGCGCCATGACGGTCGAAGACCGCATTCCGCCCGGCCCACGCCTTGCACGAAGCCGGCTAGAGTAAGCGCTCACCACGGCGCTGCCATGCTTCGCCGCCATGAAGAAAACGGTTTCCCGACTCACCCGACCGATGCGCCGACCTGGCGAAAAACGATTGATGCGCCCGCGCTTCGCGCGCGAGCGCACGGGCCCGTGGCGCGAGCAGTTGCGCCTGAGCGATGGCCGAGAACTCGTGGTGCGCCCGATCGAACCGCTCGACACCGAACCGCTGCGCGCGGCCTTCGCACTGCTGTCGCCCGATGAAGTGCGCCTGCGCTTCATGCATCCGCTGAAGGAACTCACGCCCGCGCACGCGGTGTCGCTGACCCATCTCGATCCGGCGCGCGCTTTCGCCCTCGTGGTGGCCGAGCCGCTGCCGCCCGGCCAGGCCTTGATCGGCGGCGTGGCGCGCGTGGGGCTCGACGACGATGGTCGTCACGCCGAGTTCGGGCTCATCATCGGTCGCCTGCTGCAAGGCCACGGTCTGGGCACGCATCTGTTGAGTCGCCTGGTCGACTGGTGCCGTCGTCGCGGCCTGGTGACGATCTATGGCGACGTGCTGATCGAGAACGGCGGCATGCTCGAAGTGACCGACGCGCTCGGTTTCGAACGGCATCACGTGCCTGGCGAGCCGGGCGTGTTGCGCGTGACGCGGCGACTGCGTCCGGCCTGAGCGGTTCGCCAAGCGCGCGATACGCGATTCACGACGGAAACATCCCGGGCGCAGAGGCGATTCCGACCCTCGCCTTGCTACACTTCGCGCCCGCGCGAAATGCCTCGCTCCACCCGACCCGCCGCATGACTTCCGACGTGACACCCACCGCCTTGCTCGCCGCGCCGTTGCCGCGTGGCGCCGAACGTCGTCGCTGGTGGCGGCGACCGCACGGCTCGGCCCTGTCCCTGGCGATCGCGGAAACGGCGCTGGCGCATCCGGGCGTGCTGCTGGTGGTCACGCGCGATTCGCACGCGGCGCAAACGCTCGAGGCTGAACTCGGCGCCTTTCTCGGCGAACGCGTGCCGGTGCTGCATTTCCCCGATTGGGAAACCCTGCCCTACGACGTGTTTTCGCCGCACGCCGAAATCGTCTCGCAACGCGTGTCGACGCTCTATCGCCTGCCCACGCTCGCGCGCGGCGTGCTGGTGGTGCCCGTGGCGACCTTGATGCAGCGGCTCGCGCCGCGCAGTTTCATCCAAGGCTCCAATCTCTCGGTGAAAAAAGGCGCGCGCCTGGTGATCGAGGACGAGCGCCGCCGACTCGATGGCGCCGGTTATCGTCACGTGCCGCAGGTGCTCGAGCCCGGTGACTACGCCACGCGCGGCGCGCTGATCGACATCTTCCCGATGGGCGCGTCGGAACCTTATCGCATCGAGCTGTTCGACGAGACAGTCGAGACGATCCGCACCTTCGACCCCGAGACGCAGCGCTCCAACACCCAGGTCGAAGACATCAACCTGCTCTCCGCGCGCGAATTCCCGGTCACCGATCAAGCGACCAAGGCCGTGCGCCAGTTGCTGCGCGAGCGCTTCGACATCGATCCGCGCCGCTGCCCGATCTATCAGGACATTCGCGAAGGCAGCACGCCGGCCGGCATCGAATATTACCTGCCGCTGTTTTTCGAGCACACCGACACGCTGTTCGACTATCTCGGCGGCGACACCCTGATCGTGCTGCACGAAGGCGCGCTCGAGGCCGCGACCGCGTTCTGGGCCAGCACCAGCGATCGCTACGAGCAACGTCGTCACGACATCGAGCGGCCCGTGCTGGCGCCGGCCGAGTTGTATCTCGGACCGCAACTGCTGCGCGAGCGCCTCAATCAAGCGCCGCGCATCGAGATCGTCGCGCCCGACAACGCCGAAGGCGTGACGCTCGCCACGCAACCCGCGCCCTCGCTGCCGATCAATGTGCGCGAGGCCGAACCCGGCGCGCAGCTGCGCGATTTCCTGGCGCACTATCCCGGCCGCGTGTTGATCGCGGTCGATTCCGCCGGTCGCCGCGAAGCGCTGGCCGAGCAACTCAGCGCCTTCGACGCGCGACCGGTCACCGTCGCCTCGTGGGCGGAGTTCCTGCGCGGCGACGCGCGCTACGCCATCGCGGCCACGGCCATCGACGATGGCTTCGCCCTGCGCGAGCCGGCGCTTTGCGTGCTGACCGAGCGGCAGTTGTTCGGCGAACGCGCGCAGCAGGCGCGTCGTCGTCGCCGCGCGGCGCGCGATCCCGAGGCGATCATTCGCGATCTCGGCGAGCTCAATCTCGGCGCGCCCGTGGTGCACGCCGATCACGGCGTCGGTCGCTATCGCGGTCTGCTGGTGCTCGACGTCGGCGGTCAGCCGGGCGAGTTCCTGTGCATCGAGTACGCGCGCGGCGACAAGCTCTACGTGCCCGTGGCCCAGCTCGATCTGGTCAGCCGCTACACCGGCACCGCGCCGGAACTGGCGCCGCTGCACGCGCTCGGCGGCGATGCCTGGGAGCGCGCCAAGCGCAAGGCCGCGGAGAAAGTTCGCGACGTCGCGGCCGAGTTGCTGGAACTCTACGCCAAGCGTCACGCGCGACCCGGCGCCGCGCTGCCGATCGATCGCGCGTTGTACGAACAATTCGCGGCGAGTTTTCCGTTCGAGGAAACCGTCGATCAGTCGACCGCCATCGAGGCCGTGCTCGACGATCTCGCATCGCCGCGCGCGATGGATCGCGTGGTCTGCGGCGACGTGGGCTTCGGCAAGACCGAGGTCGCCGTGCGCGCGGCCTTCGCGGCGGCGCAGGCGGGCAAGCAGGTCGCGCTGCTCGTGCCCACGACCTTGTTGGCGCAACAGCACTACCGCAATTTCCGCGATCGCTTCGCCGACTGGCCGGTGCGCATCGAAGTGCTGTCGCGCTTCAAGTCGAAGAAGGAAACCGACGAGGCCTTGAACAAGATCGCCGATGGCGCGATCGACATCGTCATCGGCACGCACAAGCTGCTGCAGGCCGACATGCGCTTCAAGAACCTGGGCCTGGTGATCGTCGACGAGGAGCAGCGCTTCGGCGTGCGTCAGAAAGAAGCGCTCAAGCGCCTGCGCGCCGAGGTCGATCTGCTCACGCTCACCGCCACGCCGATTCCGCGCACGCTCAACATGGCCATGTCGGGCCTGCGCGATCTGTCGATCATCGCCACGCCGCCGGCGCATCGCCTGGCCGTGCAGACCTTCGTCACGCCCTGGGACACGGCCCTGCTGCGCGAGGCGTTTCAACGTGAGATCGCGCGCGGCGGTCAGGTGTATTTCCTGCACAACGAGGTCGAGACCATCGAGAAAACCGCGCGCGAACTCGAGCAACTGCTGCCCGAGGCGCGCATCCGCTTCGCCCACGGCCAGATGCCCGAGCGCGAGCTGGAACAAGTGATGCTCGATTTCTACCGCCAGCGCTTCAACGTGCTGGTGTCAACCACGATCATCGAATCGGGCATCGACGTGCCCACGGCCAATACCATCATCATCAACCGCGCCGATCGCTTTGGCCTGGCGCAGTTGCATCAGCTGCGCGGCCGCGTGGGTCGCTCGCATCATCGCGCCTACGCCTATCTGCTGGTGCCCGACAAGCGCGCGATGACCGCCGACGCCGAGAAGCGCCTCGAAGCCATCGCCGCCATCGATGAGCTCGGCGCCGGCTTCACCCTGGCGACGCACGATCTGGAAATCCGCGGCGCGGGCGAGCTGCTGGGCGAAGAGCAATCCGGCCAGATTCAAGAAGTCGGCTTCTCGCTATACACCGACCTGCTCGAGCGCGCCGTGCGCGCCCTGCGCGAAGGCCGCGTGCCCGACACGGATTTCAATTCGCGCGAGCACACCGAGATCGAGCTGCACCTGCCAGCCCTGATTCCGCAGGACTATCTGCCCGACGTGCACGCGCGCCTGATGCTGTACAAGCGCATCGCCGGCGCGCGCAACGACGACGAGCTGCGCGAGCTCGAGGTCGAGATCATCGACCGCTTCGGCCTGCTGCCCGAGCAGACCAAGAACCTGTTCGCCGTCACGCAATTGAAACTGCGCGCGCAGGCGCTGGGCATTCGCAAGGTCGAGCTTGGCCCGCAAGGCGGGCGCGTGCTGTTCAAGCCCAAGCCCGCGATCGATCCGCTGACCATCATCAAGCTGATCCAGAGCCTGCCCAAGGTCTACGCGCTCGACGGCCAGGACAAGCTCAAGGTGCGCGTCAGCGCGCCGGGCACGGCCGAGCGTCTTCGCACGGCGTCGGAGCTGCTGACGGTGCTCGCGCGCAAGCCGTGAGCGCCGCCGACGCGCCTGGCGCGTCGGAAACGATTGACAGCACCGCTGGCTAAACCCAACATGACGCCGCCCTGCGCGACCGCGCCCTGTTCCGGGAGATTGCCCGTGAAGCTGCGTCCTGCCGTTCTGGTTCTCGCCCTCTCGGTGCTGTGCGCGTGCGGTGGCAAGCCGCCGCCGAGCGACACCGACACCTCGAACGCTTCCGCCACCCCCCCCGCCGCGGCGCCGGAAGAGAAAGTCGTCAACATCTACAACTGGTCGGACTACGTCGCCGAAGACACCATCGCGCGCTTCGAGAAAGAGACCGGCATCAAGGTCGTCTACGACGTCTACGACGCCAACGAAACGCTCGAGGCCAAGCTCTCGGCCGGTTCCAGCGGCTATGACGTGGTGTTTCCCTCGGCGCGCCCGACCGCGCAGCGTCACATCGCGGCCGGCATCTATCGCGAACTCGACAAGACGAAACTGCCCAACTGGGGCAATCTCGATCCGGCGATCCTGACCGCGCTCGGCGACGTCGATCCCACCGGTTCGCACATCGCGCCCTACATGTGGGGCACGACCGGCATCGGCTACAACGTCGCCAAGGTCCAGGAGCGTCTGGGCGACAAGGCGCCGCTCGACAGCTGGTCGCTGCTGTTCGATCCGGCCAATGCCGAGAAGCTCAAAGACTGCGGCATCAGCGTGCTCGACGATCAGCAGGAAACGTTCGCCGCCGCGCTGCTGTGGCTGGGTCGCGATCCCAACGCCAGCGGCGCCGACGAGATCGACGTGGTCAAGGGCACGTTCGACAAAATCCGTCCCTTCGTGCGCTATTTCAATTCCAGCAAGTACATCGACGATCTGGCCAGCGGCGAGATCTGCGTCGCCATGGGCTACAGCGGCGACGTGCTGCAGGCGCGCGATCGCGCCGACGAGGCCAGCAATGGCATCGAGATCGGCTACATCATCCCCAAGGAAGGCGCCGTGCGCTGGGTCGACAGCATGGCCATTCCCAGCGACGCGCCGCATCCCAACAACGCGCACGCCTTCATCAACTTCATGCTGCGTCCGGACGTGATCGCGCCGATCAGCGACTACGTGTCCTACGCCAACGCCAACAGCAAGGCCTACGAACTGGTGAGCGAATCCGTGCGCCTGGACCCGGGCGTGTATCCGCCGCCGGACGTGATGGCCAAGCTCTTCGACCCCAAGACCCTGCCCGATGACGTGAACCGCGCGCGCGAACGCGCGTGGACCACGATCAAGAGCGGGCAATAAGGCATGGCCGCGCCCGCGCGCAAGCAAGCCGCCGTCGAACCCTGGCAGGACCCGCAAGCCAAGCCATTCCTGCGCATCGAAGGCGTGACCAAGACCTTCGGCAAGGTCTACGCCGTCGATGATGTTTCGCTCGACATCTACAAGGGCGAGTTGTTCGCCCTGCTCGGCGGCTCGGGCTGCGGCAAGAGCACGCTGCTGCGCATCCTCGGCGGCTTCGAGCTGCCCGATCGAGGCCGCGTGCTGATCGACGGCGTCGACGTGACGCGCATGCCGCCGTACGAGCGGCCGGTCAACATGATGTTTCAGTCCTACGCGCTGTTTCCGCACATGACGGTGGAACAGAACATCGCCTTCGGCCTGCGTCAGGATCGTCTGGGCGCGGGTGAGATTCGCGATCGCGTGGCGCAGATGCTGGACCTGGTGCGCATGAGCGATCTGGGCAAGCGCAAGCCCGATCAACTGTCCGGTGGTCAGCGTCAACGCGTGGCGCTGGCGCGCGCGTTGGCCAAGCAGCCCAAGATCCTGCTGCTCGACGAGCCGCTCGGCGCGCTCGACAAGAAACTGCGCGAGCACACGCAATTCGAACTGGTCAACATCCAGGACAAGGTCGGCACGACCTTCATCATGGTCACGCACGATCAAGAAGAAGCCATGACCATGGCCTCGCGCGTGGCGGTGATGGATGCCGGTCGCATCGTGCAGGTGTCCACGCCGGCGGCGCTGTATGAATACCCCGCCAATCGCTTCGTCGCCGAGTTCATCGGCGCGGTGAATCTGATCGAAGGCCGCGTCGCCGAGCAGAACGGCGAGGACGTGCGCGTGAGTTGTCCGAAACTCGGCCACGACATCATGGCCCGTCATCGCGACCCGCTGCCGGTCGGCACCGAAGTCTCCGTGGCCGTGCGGCCCGAGAAGATCGACGTGCACGAGCAACCGCCGCTGCATCTGAACAATGTCACGCAGGGCAAGGTGGTCGAGATCGCGTATCTGGGCGATGTCTCGATCTATCACGTGCAGACCGAATCGGGCCTGGTGATCCGCGTGCAGGAGACGCACATTCAGCGCACCTCCGACCCGCATTACAACTGGGGCGATTCGCTGTATCTGACCTGGGACGCGAGTTCCGCCATCGTGCTGACGGGCTGAGGCCATGAACGCGCGCAACGGCAACGGCTCGCTGTGGTCGCTGTGGTTCCAGTTCGTGTTCGATCTGTTTCGCTGGATCGGCGTGCTCGGGCGCGAATTGCGGCAAAGCCGCGGGCGCTATCTGGTGCTGGCCTTGCCGCTGTTGTGGCTGGGCTTGTTCTTCCTGGTGCCGTTCCTGATCGTGATGAAGATCAGCGTCGCCACGAGCCTGGCCGGCGCGCGACCGCCCTACACGCCCTTGTTCGGCACCACGCCCGAAGGCGGCATGACCCTGACCTTCACCGCCGCGAACTATCTGTTCATGCTCGGCGATTCGCTGTACTTGAAGGCGTATTTGAATTCGCTGATGTTCGCGGGCGTCTCGACCTTGCTCGCGCTGCTGGTGGGTTATCCGATCGCCTACGGCATCGCGCGCGCGCGACCGATGGCGCGGCTGGTGCTGCTGACCTTGGTGATCCTGCCGTTCTGGACCAGCTCGCTGCTGCGCAGCTACGCCATGATCGGCATCTTGAAGAGCAATGGCCTGCTCAATCAGATGCTGCTCGGTATCGGCGTGATCGATCAGCCGCTGGAGATCCTGCACACCAATCTCGCGGTGTACATCGGCATCGTCTACAACTACCTGCCCTTCATGATCCTGCCGTTGACGGCGAATCTAATGCGGCTCGACTTCACCCTGCTCGAGGCCGCCGCCGATCTGGGCGCGCGACCGATCAGCGCCTTCTTGCGCGTGACCTTGCCATTGTCCTTGCCGGGAATCATCGCGGGCTCGCTGCTGGTGTTCATTCCGGCGGTCGGTGAGTTCGTGATTCCCGACCTGCTGGGCGGGCCTGATGCGATCACCATCGGCCGCGTGATCTGGACCGAGTTCTTCACCAATCGCGATTGGCCCCTGGCCTCCGCCGTGGCGGTGGCGATGTTGCTGCTGATCGTGATTCCGACCCTGATCTTCGAGGCGTTCCAGGATCGCCGCGCCGAACGCGAGGCCGCGCGCGCATGAACAATCGTCGCTCGTTCACGCTCTACACGATGATGGCCTTCGGCTATGCGTTTTTGTATCTGCCGATCATCGCGGTCGTGGTGTATTCGTTCAATCGCTCCAAGCTGGTGACGGTGTGGGGCGGGTTCTCGACGCAGTGGTATGTCTCGCTGTTTCAGAACACGCAGATCCTCGAAGCCGCCAAGCGCAGCCTGATCATCGCCTGCACGGCGGCAACGTTCGCCGTGGTGCTGGGCACCAGCGCGGGTCTGGCGCTGGCGCGTTTCGGGCGCTTTCATGGGCGCGGGCTGTTATCGCTGCTGACCAGCGCGCCGCTGGTGATGCCCGACATCATGCTGGGCCTGTCGGCGTTGTTGCTCTTCGTCAGCCTCGAGCCCCTGATCGGCGCGCGCGGCATGAGCACGATCACGATCGCCCACATCACGTTCTGCGTGTGCTACGTCACCGTGATCGTGCGCTCGCGCTTGTCGCAGATGGATCACTCGCTGGAAGAAGCGGCGATGGATCTAGGGGCGCGGCCGTGGAAAGTGTTCTTTCTGATCACGCTGCCGTTGATCGCGCCGGCGCTGATCGCGGGCTGGTTGCTCGCGTTCACGCTCTCGCTCGATGACGTGGTGGTGGCGAGCTTCACCTCGGGCCCGGGCGCGAGCACCTTGCCGATGGTGATCTATTCCAAGGTGAAACTCGGCGTCACGCCCGAGATCAATGCGCTCGCGACCCTGATCGTGCTGATGGTGACGGTCAGCGTGACCCTGGCGGGCTGGCTGATGAATCGCGGCGCGCGCGCGGACAACGCGCGCTGACGGTCGCCATCGCGCGTCGCGCGATGGCCGCTCGCCTCAGGTTTCCCGCGCCTTCACTGGCGTCACGCGGCGCGAGCGATTGCGCGAGAACACATAGACCGCCGCCGGCGGGAGATTGAGCAAGGTGAAGCCCGCGCGCTCGGCCGTTAGGTCGAGTTCGCGCAACACTTCACGCGCGACCGGAATCGTCGGACCGTAAGTGAACTGGATGAAGCGCCCCTTGGGCCCGAGCACCGCGAACGCGGCCTCGAGAATCGCCTTCTGCGTCGCGCGCGACATCGACAACAAACCCAGTCCACTGATCACCGCATCGGCCGGACCGTCGTCGGTAAAGCCCACGCGCTGCGCGATCGTGGCCAGGTCGCGCGCGTCGCCGCACACCACGCGGGCGTCGGGAAAGCGTTCGCGCAGATGCTGGTACAGGGTTTGATTGAGTTCCAGCACCAGCAAGCGCTCGGGCGCGATGCCGCGCTCGAGCAGGGCGCGCGTGAACACGCCGGTGCCACCACCAAGTTCGATCACGCGGGTCGCGCCCTCGGGCAGCTCGCGCATCATGCGCTGCGCCAGTTCGCGGCTGGAAGGCGAGACGGCCGCGATCGCCAACGGGTTCTTCAACCACTGGCGAAAGAACGTCCACAGACGGTCGTCGGCTTCGTCTCGGCGGCGGCCGGGAAGGTCGTCGCGGCGTTCGGTCATGCGGGGCGGCTCGATCGGCTCATGCCGGCATCATAGTCGTTGGGCGTTTCACCTCAAAGACTTGCATTGCCGGCGCGGCCGGGCAAGTGCCCGTCGGCGGGTTCACGATCGTGAAAAAAGAAACGCCCGGCGGGAGGGCCGGGCGTTTTTGACGCGGGCGCCGGGGTCGGCGCCGGTAAATCACCAGCCGTGGCGGCGGTGACGGTGGCCGCGATCACGGTAATAGTGGTCGCGGTAACGATCGTTGTCGTAGTAGCCGCGGTCCCAATCACGCCCGCCGTAGTAGTGCACGTGATAGGCGCGATGGTCGGGGCACCACGGATCGCGATAGCTGTCGTACACGTACGTCGGCGGATTGGCGTAGCTGTACGGCGCGTTGTAGTAGTAACCCGGCGAGTAGTAGCCGTAGTCGCGGTAGTACGGGCGATAGCGGCCCGAGGTGTAGGTGATGCCGTAACCACCGCCGTAGTCGCCGCCGTAAACGGAGACGCTGTAACCGTGGTGACGCGCCTGAGCTTCCGGCGCCACCGTACCCGCCACCACCAGGAAAGCGCCCAGCGCCAGCGCCTTGAGGCTCCAGTGCTTGATCATCGAGGTCATGAGTCACGCCCTCCTTCAGTGCGTGTGGCCGCTATTTCAGGGCAAAAGGGCTGAATCGCCACTTAAAGATTCCGCCCCACGCCCCGGCCATTGCAACAGCCTGTGAACCCGGTTCAGTTCTGGAAGCGCGCGATCACGCCGGCGCCCTTGGTCTGGCCCGCGCCATCGAGGTTGCGCGTGCCCGCCGCGACGTAAAGACTGCTGCCCTGCACCACGATGCCTTCGTGAGCATTGGCGTATTGCCCGGTCAGCGGCCCGTACGAGGCGCGCTTGGTGCCCACGCCCGCGAAACTAGTGTCGCGCTGGCCGGTCGTGGTCAGGCGCAGCACATAGGCCACGGTCTGGCCGCCGAGCATCTGCATGTCGCCGACCATCAGCGCGCGACCGGCGCCATCGAGTTCGAGATCGAGCGCCGTCGCCCCGTAGTTGTAGGTGATGGCGAACACGCCGTTGCTGCCGTAACTCGTGTCGAGCACGCCATTGCTCAGAAAGCGCAGCACGCGCGGCTGGCAGTTGGTGACCATGCCCGAGCCATCGATGTCGCAACTGATGCCGCCCACGAGCACGCGACCGTCGGCCTGCACCGCGACGCGGCGCCCGTAGTCGACCGCGCTGACGCTGACCTCGGCGAAGCCACTGCCACTGAACGTGGTATCGACCGCGCCATTGGCCAGATAACGCGCGGCGACGAAGTTCTGCGCGTTGCTGCCCGACCCCATGCGACCCGCGGCGATGATCTTGCCATCGGCCTGCAGCTTCACGTCGGTCAGGCGATTGATCGCGGTGGGCCCCGAGTACACGCGCGACCACGACAGACCCCCAACGCCAAACGTCGTGTCGAGCTGACCGGCCGTGGTCACGCGCGCGAGCACGAACTCGCGCACATTGGTCGCGGGATTGAGCGCGCCCGTAGCCAGCAGCAAGGCGCCGTTCTGCACCACGACACCGAACACCGGATAGGTCTGCGTCAGCGCGACGTGCGCGCGGCCATTGACGCCGAAGCTCGTGATCGGCGCGCCATTGGCGTTGAACGCCCACAGGTCGTAGCCCGTGTTATCCGCGGCGATCAGGTACAGATTGCTGCCGACGCGCGTCAGGTGCACGTCGCCGTAGTACGTCGCGGGCACGACGGCGGGAATGGCCTTGCCACCGACGCCGAAGCTCGTGTCGAGCGCGCCGCTCGTGGTGTAACGCATCAGATACGCCGTCTGCGTCGAACCGCTGTCGGCCGTGGCCGCGACCACCGCGCGACCGCCGGCATCGATCAACACATCGCGATTCGCGTCGAGCCCACCGAAATCGAGCACCGTGTAGCCCGGCGCCAAGCCATAGGCCGGATCGAAATCGCCCGGCGCCGCAACCGCGACACCCGACACCAAGACCAAGGACAGGCACCACCGACGAAGACCTTGCATGAGTCACTCCTGCGGGAAGAAACGAGGTTCCCCCGACAAGACGTGATTCGCGCGCGAAACCGGCGGAAATTTCGCGCCGCCGTTCAGCTTCGGTGACGCAACTCGAAACAGTGGTGAATACGCTGATCGCGCGCGAAGTCCGGGCCGATGGTCTGCCGCGTGATCTCGCGGATCTCGAACGCCGCCAACGCGCCCTCGTCGAGCTTGAAGCGCCGGAAGTTGTTCGAGAACACCAGCAGCCCTTCGGGCGCCAGCCGCGCCATGCACAAGTGCAGCAGGCGCACATGTTCCTTCTGCACGTCGAAGTCGTCAGCGCGCTTGGAATTGGAAAACGTCGGCGGGTCGACGAAGATTAGATCGAACGTACCCGTCTCGGCCGCGAGCCAGGCCATCACGTCGGCCTGCACCAAGTCGTGCTTGCGGCCGACGAAGCCATTGAGCGCCAGATTGCGCCCGGCCCATTCCAGATACGTGGCCGACAGGTCCACGCTCGTGGTCGAACTCGCCCCACCGGCGGCCGCGTGCACGCTGGCCGCGCCGGTGTAAGCGAAAAGATTAAGGAAGCGCTTGCCGCGGGCCAGTTCACGCAGACGCAAGCGCATCGGCCTGTGGTCCAGGAACAGGCCGGTATCCAGATAATCGTGCAGATTCACCAGAAACTTAAGCCCCCCTTCGATCACGGTGAGCTCGTGTTGACGTTCATCCACACGTTGATACTTCTCGTGACGTGATTGCGGCCGTCGCGTCTTGGTTACGATGCGGTCGCGCGCCACGCCCAACACTTCGCCGGTGACGCGCACGAGCTCCGACAGGCGGCGTCGCGCGATGTCCTCGGGCACCTCGGCCGGCGGCGCGTATTCCTGCACATGCGCCCAGACGTCGCCCGATTCGGTTTCGTACACGTCGATGGCGGCGGCGTAGTCGGGCAGATCCGCGTCGTAGGCACGATAGGCGAACACGCCTTCGCGCGCGCGCCAGGATTTGAGGTGCTTGAGGTTCTTGCGCAGGCGATTGGCCATGGCCTCGGCGCCGGCCGACAGCGGCTTGAGCTCACGCGTCACCGCGCCGGGCGCGCGGATTTCGTCGAAGCACAGCAGCACGCATTCGAGCGCGCCGTTGTACAGCTGATACTTGCGCTCCGCGCGCAAGCCGATCGCGTGACCCAGATCGGCGTGGCTCGTGATCAAGGCCGCGCGCCAACCGACGAAGGCGCGCTTGAGCGCATCGCCGAATTCGCGATAGGTCGGCGCCAGGGTTTCGACTTCGCCCATGCGCTCGCCATACGGCGGATTGGCGATGACCAAACCCGGCGCGTCGTGCGGCGGCGCGGCCAGACTCGACAGACTCCCCGGCGTCAGCTTGATGAACCCCGCCACGCCCGCGGCCTGCGCGTTGTGACGCGCGGCATTGAGCACGCGCGCGTCGGCATCGGAACCAAAGAACACCGGACGCAACGCCTTGAGGCCCGCGTCGGCACGCGCCTGAGCTTCGCGCCGAATCGCTTCCCACGCCGCCGGATCGAAACCGCGCCAGCCGAGAAACCCAAAGTAATCGCGCTGCAAGCCCGGCGCCACGTCGGCCGCCAGCCACGCGCCTTCGATCAGCAGAGTGCCTGAGCCGCACATCGGATCGACCAGCGGACCGCCTTGCGCATAAATCTCCGGCCAGCGCGCGCGCAGCAGCATGGCGGCGGCGAGATTTTCCTTCAGCGGCGCATCGCCCTGACCGCGACGATAGCCGCGCAGGAACAAGGCCGTGCCCGACAGATCGATAGCCAGATGCGCGCGATCGCCGCGCAACAGCAGATTGATGCGCACATCGGGACGCTCGCGCTCGACATCGGGCCGTGTGCCGAAGCGATCGCGACACTGATCGACGATGGCGTCCTTGACCCGCTGCGCCGCGAACTGCGCGTGCGTGATACCGGCCGTGCGCCCGTGCGCGTCGATGGCCAGCGAGCCCGTGGCTTCGAGATGTCGCGACCAATCGACTTCGGCCACGCCGTCGTAAAGCGCGCCTTCGTCCGCCGCCTGAAAATCACTGATAGGCAGCAGGATGCGACTGGCCAGGCGCGACCACAGACACGCGCGATAACCCAATTGCGCGTCGCCCTCGAAGCGCACGCCCGACAATTGCTCGCGCGCCTCGACCGCACCAAGCGCCTTCAACTCATCGACGAGCAGATATTCCAGGCCCTTCGAACAGGCCGCGAAGTAACGCACCGTGCTCACCGCAAGCCCTCGAGGAACAAGCCAAACCAACGCGCGGTAATGTCCACGTGCGCGCTCAAGCGATGACTGTCATCGACCAGATGTAGCGGCAAACGCCGCGCGTGCGCGAAGGCGATCACCTCGTCAGCCGGAATCAACTCATCGTCCCAACCGTGCACGATCGCGGTCGGCACGCGCGCGACGTCGAACTCGCGCGCGTAACCGGGAATGCGCATCGGCGGCGCCAACAGAAACACGCCGCGACACGGCACGCGCAGCGAGGCTAGGCCCGAGATGAAAGCGCCCATGCTCGACCCGGCGAACACGATCGGCACGTCGCGCGGCACGGCGTCGATCAAGCGCTCGAGACGACGATCGAGATTGGCCGGGATGCGCGTGACATCGAGATCGCGGTAATCGGGACGCACTTCGTCCCAGCCCAGTTCGCGCGCCACCGCCGCCATGGCCGTGACCTTGGTCGCGTCCGGTCCGCTTTCCAGGCCATGCGAGAGCAGGACCATGCCTTTGCTTGTCACGCTAATCGTCCTTTGCCGTTTCCGCGTCGCCGATGTCGTACACCGCGTCGCCCAAGCGAAGTTGTCCGCCCGCGATCACGCGCGCGCAGATGCCACCATGACCGCGCATCGCGTTGTAGCCGCCCGTGCCGAGCGCGCGCTCCATGCGCGAGCAGGGCTCGCACGGACCCGCGCCTTCGAGCACGACCTCGCCGATGCGAAAGCGCCGATTCTTCAGCGCCAACACGCTCACGCCCGAGACCACGAGATTGCGCCGCAAGGTCGCCGCCGCGACCGCGTCAACGCCGAGAATCGCCGCGATCACGGGCAAATGTTCGGCCTGGATCAAGGTCACCTGCCGCTTGCCGCTGCCCGCGTAGCGATCGCCGACGAGACCGCGCGCGGTCACGGCCTCGACCGTGTCCACCGCCCGCATCGCCACGTCGCGCGCGGGGCGCAGGCCCAACCATTCCAGGCGACCGGGCCGCGCGTGCCGCGCCATCAAGGCGCGCAGTTCGGACCTTTCGGCGAGAAACCGCGAGTTCATCCGCGCATGCTACCGCGCGCGCGCGGCCCCATGCGAGACTTGCGCGGTCCCCGCGCGAGTTCGCCATGCCGATCGATCTGCCCGTCCAGCACTGGCCCCTGCCCTATGTCGAGCAGCTCGCCGAGCGTCCCGCGTCGGCGATCGATCTGGTGGTGATCCACTGCACCGAGCTGCCCGACATGGCCCTGGCGCGCGAGTACGGCGAGCGCGTGCTCTACGCCGACACGGGCACCGGCGCCAGCGGCCACTACTACATCGATCGCGACGGTCGCATCTTCGAGTTCGTCGAGCCCGGCCGCACGGCCAATCACACGCGCGGCTTCAATCCGCGCTCGATCGGGATTGAACTGGTCAATCTCGGCCGCTATCCCGACTGGTACGACTCGCGCCGACAGGCCATGGTCGAGCCCTATTCCATCGCCCAGATCGATGCCCTGATCGCCCTGCTGCGCGCCTTGCGCGCGCAATACCCGAGCCTGCGCTACATCGCCGGCCACGAGGCCCTGGATCGCGGCGACATCGCCGCCACCGACGACCCGACCCTGACCGTGCGGCGCAAGCGCGACCCGGGCGAGCTGTTCCCCTGGCCGCGTGTGCTGGCGGCCGTGCCGCTGACCGCCCCGCCCGAGGCCGCTTCGGACTGAGCCGCCCCGCCCGCTATACTGCGCGGCCCTTGAGCCGCGTGCCTGACATGCCCAAACCCGTCGTCGGCGAAGTCATCGACCTGCTGCAACTGGAGCGGCTCGAGGACAATCTGTTCCGCGGCCAGAGCCGCGACATCGGCACGCGCTTCGTGTTCGGCGGTCAGGTGCTGGGCCAGGCCTTGTCGGCGGCGCAACGCACGGTCGAGGACGGTCGTCAGGTGCATTCGCTGCATGCGTACTTCCTGCGCGCGGGCAATATCGAAGCGCCGATCGTCTACGAAGTAGAGCGCACGCGCGACGGCAAGAGTTTCTCCACGCGCCGCGTGCAGGCGATTCAGCACGGGCAGCAGATCTTCGTGATGTCGGCGTCGTTCCAGCACGTCGAGCCTGGCCCCGAGCATCAGCTCGGCATGCCCGAAGTGCCCAAGCCCGAGGAACTCGAAATCCCCGAGCCCATCGACCCCGTGCGCTTTTCTCACATCAGCGCCAAGTTGCAGCGCTGGCTGGCGCAGAAGGGCCCGTTCGAATTCCGCCACGTCTATCCGCGCGACGAGATCCGCGTGCCCAAGCGTCCGCCGTTTCAGCACGTGTGGTTTCGCCTGGCCGATCGCATCAGCGACGAGCCGGAGCTGCATCGGGCGCTGCTGGCCTACGCCTCGGACTTTCATCTGATCGGCACCGCGACCTTGCCGCATGGCATTTCGTATTTGCAGCCCAATGTGCAGATGGCGAGTCTCGATCATGCGATGTGGTTTCATCGTCCGTTTCGCATCGACGAGTGGCTGCTGTATTCCTGCGACAGCCCCAGCGCGCAAGGCGCGCGCGGCTTGGCGCGCGGCATGATCTATTCGCGCGATGGCAAGCTGGTGGCGTCGACCGCGCAGGAAGGCTTGATTCGCATCGTCGACGCGACCCCGGACAAGGCCTGAGCATGCGCCAGATTTTCACTTCGCCGCGACTGGATAACGTGCAGACCGTCGACGCCATGTTGCGCGACGCCGGCATCGACACGCGCATGACCGACGCGCGCACCTGGAACCGCGCGACCAATCGCGACTTCAGCTACAGCGACCGGCAATCGGGGTATCGCTGGCCGGCGCTGTGGGTAGTGCAGTCCGAGGACTATCCGCGCGCGCGCCAGATCCTGCGCGAGGCCGGCTTGCTGCTCGATTCCACGCGGCCGGAAAGCGCGAGCTACCTGCCCCCCGCGATCGAACCCGAGCCCGCGCGCGCGAGTTCGGGCGCGATGCGGCTGCGCATGATCCTGTTCGGGGTGGCGCTGGCCGGCGCGGCCCTGGTCGCCTTCAAGTTGTTCGGGAACTTCTGATCGACGACGGCAGTCCGTCGTCGGTTCACGCCACGGGTCGCGCGCGGCCCTGACAGATTTCGGGAGACACACGCATGCCACTTCGTCACGTCCTTGCCTCGCTGGCCGGTTTCGCGCTCGTCGCGGGCCTGTGGTCGGCGCCGACCGCCGCGCGCAAGCCCGCGCCCGCCGCCCAGCCGGAGCAACCGGCGCCGGCGCCCGCGCCGAAGAAACTGCTCGACCTGCCCTATCTGCAGCGCGATCTCGACAACGGCCTGCGCGTGATCGTGATCCAGGCGCCGTTCAAGGACACGGTCTCGGTGCAGATCCCGATGCAGACCGGTTCGCGCAACGAAATCGAGGACGGCAAGACCGGCTTCGCGCATTTCTTCGAACACATGATGTTCCGCGGCACCGACAAGTATCCGGCCGATGCGTATGGCGCGGTAATCAAGGCCGCCGGCGCCGATCAGAACGCCTACACCGACGACGACTACACGAACTACTACACCAACTTCACCACCGCCGATCTCGAGCGCATTCTCGAAGTCGAGGCCGATCGCTTCGCCAACCTCAAGTTCAGCGAAGAGCAGTTCCGCACCGAAGCACTCGCGGTCAAGGGCGAGTACCTGAAAAACTTCTCCAATCCGCTGGCCAAGGGCTTCGAGCGCCTGCAGGACATCGCCTACACCACGCACACGTACAAGCACAACGCGATGGGCTTCTTCAAGGACATCGAGGCGATGCCCGACCAGATCGCCTACGCGCACACGTTCTTCGATCGCTGGTATCGCCCGGAGTACGCGACCGTCATCATCACTGGTGATGTCGAACTCGAGCCGACCTTCGAGCTGGTGAAGAAGTATTTCGGCGGCTGGCAGCGCGGCAACTACAAGATCGAGATCCCGACCGAACCGGCGCAGACCGAAGCGCGTTACGAACACGTGGCCTGGCAAGGCCCGACCTTGCCGTGGATTCTGGTCGGCTGGAAGTCGCCCGCGTTCGATGCCAAGAGCCCCGAGTTCGCGGCTATGGCCGTGCTGGGCGAAGAGTATTTCGGCACCACGTCCGAGCTGTACAAGAAGATCGTCGTGAAAGAACGCTGGGTCGATCAGCTGTTCTTTCAGCCGTCGCGCAATGTCGACAGCGGCTTGACCGGTCTAGCCGTGCGCCTGACCGATGCCAAGCACGCGCCGGCGGTGACGGCGGCGATCCAGGACGCGGTCTTTGCCGCGCGCACGCGCTTGATCGATGCGAAGAAACTCGCCGACACCAAGTCCGCGCTCAAGTACGGTTTCGCCGCGGGCCTCAACAGTTCGGCTAGCGTTGGCGCGATCGTCGCGTCGTTTGCGCACTACGAGCGCGATCTGGAAACGATCAATCGCTACTACGCCACCTTCGACGCGCTGACGCCCGAGCAAGTGCGCGCCGCCGCCGATCGCGTGTTCACCGATGGACAGCGTTCCGTGGTGTCGATCGCCAATGGCGAAGCGCTCGCGGGCGCGAACGATTTCCGCGCCATCGATGGTCTGGTGGCCGGCGCGCGTCAAGCCGCGCCGGCGAAAGCCGAAGTGGTCAAGGAAGAAAAGCCGGCCGAGCCGACCCGCGACAACCTCGAACACTATCGCCTGGTGAACTATGCCAATGAATCGGAACGCTGGTCGGCCGACGAGATGGTGTTCACCGTGCCCGTGGTCGAGCAGCCCAGCGACTCGCCGCTGATCGATCTGGTGGTGATGGTCGATGCCGGCGCCGCGCTCGATCCCAACGGCAAGAAAGGTCTGGCGGCGCTGACCGCGTCGTTGCTGACGCAGGGCGGTTCGGACAAGCGCAGCTTCGACGAGATCCAGGCCGCGCTGTATCCCTACGCCGCGCCGCTGACCGTGCAGGTCGACAAGGAGATGATCAAGTTCGCCGGCACCGTGCATCGCGACAACGTCAAGCCGTGGTGGACCACGGTGATGGAACAGATCGCCACGCCCGGTTTCCGCGAGGATGATTTCCAACGCGTCAAGCAAGCCCAGATCAACGCCATCCGCGTGAGCCTGCGCGCCAACAACGACGAGGAACTGGCCAAGGAAGCGCTGTACGAAAAAGTCTACGGCCCCGACCATCCGTATGGCACCTTGACCTTGGGCAAGCTCAAGGACGTCGAGTCGATCACGCTCGACGACGTGCGCGATTTCTACAACAAGTTCATCCAGCGCGGCCGCATCACGGTCGGCATCGCCGGTGGCTATACGCCGGAATTCCGTTCGGTGATGCTGGCGCCGCTGGTGCAGATCGGCTTCCAGAAGAAGCGTCCGTTCGACGTACCCGCCGCGCCCGTGCCGACCAAGCGCACGGCGACCATCATCCAGAAAGAAGCGCCGGCCGTGGCCGTGTCGTTTGGCGCGCCGCTGACGATCAAGCGTGGCGATCCGGATTGGCTGGCACTGTGGTTGGTGCGTTCGTGGTTGGGCGAGCACCGCAATTCCTCCGCGCATCTGTACAACCGCATCCGCGAAGCGCGCGGCATGAACTATGGCGACTACGCCTACATCGAGTACTTCCCGTACGGCATGTATTTGATGCAGCCGCAGCCGAACTTCGCGCGTCGCAATGATCTGTTCCAAATTTGGTTGCGTCCGCTGCGCGACAACAACGACGCCGTCTTCGCCACGCGCGCGGCGCTGTTCGAGATCGAGAAGCTGGTCAAGAATGGCATGAACGCCGAGCAGTTCGAGGCCTCGCGCGCCTTCCTGAGCAAGTTCGTCACCAACCTGACAGCCACGCAGACGCGTCAGCTCGGCTATGCCTTCGACAGCAGCTACTACGGCACGCCGGAGTTCAAACAATACGTGCGCGAAGGTCTGGCGGCGCTGACGCTCGACAAGGTCAACGCGGCGATTCGCGCGCACATCAAGCCCGATCAGTTCCAGTTCGTCTTCGTCGCCAAGGACGCGGCCGGCCTGGCCAAGGCCCTGAGCAGCGGCGCGCCCTCGCCGATCAAGTACAACAGCGACAAGCCGGCGGACCTGCTGGCCGAAGACAAGGTGATTCAGAAATACCCGCTCAAGCTCGCGCCCAAGGACGTGCGCGTGGTGCAAGACACCACGCTGTTCGAGTAAACCCGGGCGCGACGCGCGGCAACAGCGTTCGTCGGGTCGGGGTTCAAATCCCGACCCGACGGCGCGAGAATCGACGGCGAGGACTACCGCCATGCGCTCCGACGCCGTACGCCTGCTCAAGACCCTGCCGCACGCTTGCGGCTATTTCGCCGAGCGTTCGGCGCAGAACCTCGTCATCGATCCCCTGGCCGACGATCTGCCGGCCGTTTACGACGTCGCGTTGGCGCGCGGATTCCGCCGAGCGGGCGGTCACATCTATCGCCCCGCGTGCGCGCGCTGCCAGGCCTGCATCCCCGCGCGCGTGCCCGTGCGCGACTTCACGCCCGATCGCAGCCAGCGCCGCAACCTCAAGCGCAATGCCGATCTGATCGTGACCGACGTGGCGCCCAGCCTCACCGATGAATACTTCGATCTCTATTACCGCTATCTGAGCCATCGTCATCGCGGCGGCGGCATGGACGAACCCGCACCCGAGGACTTCTCGCGGTTTCTCACAAGTCCCTGGAGCCCCACGCGCTTCATGACCGTGCGCGAGGGCAAGCACCTGCTCGCCGTGGCCGTGACCGACATCACGCGCATGGGGCTTTCCTCGGTCTATACCTTCTACGACCCCGAAGAGACCGCGCGCGGCCTGGGCACCTTCTGCGTGCTCAGCCAACTGCGCTGGTGCGAAGCGCTGAACCTGCCTCATTTGTATTTGGGTTACTGGATCGCCGGTCATCCGAAGATGGGGTACAAGCAGAACTTCCAGCCGCTGGAAGTGTTGCGCGGTCAGGCGTGGAGTCGCACGCTCGCCGCGCCCGTCCGCTAAGCTTCGCTTTCCACCGCCGCGAAACCTGCTCATGCGCCCGATCACGCTCGTGTGTTGCGCCCTGATTCTGGGAGTCTTCGTCCACGCCACGACCGCGCGCGCCGACGAGCCCGCGACGACGTCGCCCGCGAAGCCCGACTCCATCCGCGTCGCCACCTTCAACACCTCGCTCAACGACGATCGCGCTGGTGGCTTGATCGAACGCCTGCGCGGCGACGACGCCAATGCGCGCAAGACCGCGCGCATCATCCAGACCGTGCGGCCCGACATCGTGCTGCTCAACGAATTCGACTACGACGAGAAAGGCAAAGCGCTGGCGTTGTTCCGCGACCGCTATCTCGCCGTGGCCGAAGACGGCAAGGAACCCATCCACTACGAGCACGCCTTCATCGCGCCCGTGAACACGGGCGTGCCCAGCGGTCTTGATCTCGATGGCGATGGCAAGACCGATGGCCCAGCCGATGCGTGGGGTTTCGGTCGGCATCCGGGGCAGTACGGCATGGTGGTGCTGTCGCGCTTTCCGATCGACACGAAACACGCGCGCACGTTTCAGAAGTTTCTGTGGTCGAAGATGCCCGATGCATTTCGGCCGCGCTTGCCGGACGCGAAGGACGATTTCTATTCGGCCAAGGTCTGGCGGCAATTGCGATTGTCGTCGAAGAGTCATTGGGACTTGCCCGTGACAACGCCGTTCGGCGTGCTGCACGTGCTCGCGCATCATCCAACGCCACCGGTGTTCGACGGCGCGGAGAATCGCAACGGCCTGCGCAATCACGACGAGATTCGCTTCTGGGCGGACTACATCGCCGCCGATCCCAAGCGCGGCGCCTACATTCGCGACGATCGCGGTCAGCGCGGCGGGCTCGATCCGAACGCGCGCTTCGTGATCCTGGGCGATCACAACGCCGATCCGAATGATGGCGAATCCTACGGCAACCCCATGCAACAACTGCTCGAGCACGAGCGCGTCAACGCCGAACCTGCGCCCACATCCGAAGGCGCGGCGGAATCGAGCCTGCAACTCGACGGCGTCAACCGCACGCAACGCACGCCGCCAGCCACCGACACTTCGATGTTCGGCCCCAAGGCCGGCAATCTGCGCGTTGACTATGTGCTACCGAGCGCCGGCATCGCCACCATGGGCGCGCACGTCTTCTGGCCCACCATCGCCGAACCCGATCGCGACACGCTCGACGCCAGCGACCATCGCATGGTGTATCTCGATCTGCGCTGGTAACGCCGCGCGCGCATCGCTTTACGATTCAGGAGAACACCGCATGCGAACCCTCGGACTGATCGGCGGCATGAGCTGGGAATCGACCCTGCTCTACTACCGCGCGATCAATCAAGCCGTGATGGCGCGCCTGGGCGGCTTGCACTCGGCCAAGCTCGTGCTGTGGAGCGTCGACTTCGCCGAAATCGCCGACCTGCAAGCGCAACAACGCTGGCACGACGCCGGCGAACGCCTGGCCGATGCCGCGAAACGCCTGGAAGCCGCCGGCGCCGAAGCCATCCTCATCTGCACCAACACCATGCACAAAGTCGCGCCGCAAGTCGCCGCCGCCGTGCGCGCGCCCCTGCTGCACATCGCCGAAGCCCTCGGCACGCGCCTGCGCGAACACGGCATCACGCGCATCGGCCTGCTCGGCACGCGCTTCACCATGGAACAAGATTTCTACCGCGACGCCCTACGAGACATGGGCATCGACATGCGCGTGCCCGACGAAACGGATCGCGACCACGTCCACCGCATCATCTTCGACGAACTCTGCCGCGGCCAAATCCGCGACGACTCCCGCGACACCTATCGCCGCACCATCGCCCGCCTCATCGACGACGGCGCCCAAGCCATCGTCTTCGGCTGCACCGAGATCGGCATGCTCGTCAGCGCCGCTGATAGCGCGGTGCCGGTGTTCGACACTACGACCTTGCATGCAGAGGCGGCGGTGGCGTTTGCGCTGGGTGGCTGAGGCGGGCGGCGCCTTGCGGCGCCGGGACTAGCCTCGGGCTTGAGATTGGGATTGGGATTGGCGAAAACCGAGGGGCATTGGCGAGCGCCCCACGCCTGCGGCACAATGCGCCCACCGCGCGTCCGTAGCTCAGTTGGATAGAGCACCAGGCTTCGAACCTGGTGGTCGGGGGTTCGAGTCCCTCCGGGCGCGCCAGTTTTTGCTGAGATGAACCGTACAGCCGCTTCGCGGCCGACGGGCCCGTTGCTCAAGAAGTCGTGGTCGACTTCTGCCATCACCTCCACCAATCACGCGAAAGTCCCGCGCAAGTCCAGTGATTTTTCGGGGCCGATATCGAAGCTGCACTTCCTACGCTAGCGCCAATCGACGGCTTGTTGGTTGAGAAGCGATGTGTTCAGCCAAATACTGCCGAATTTTGCCGCTTGTAGTCCTTGCCGTCGAAACCTGTCAGCCACCTTTGACGCACGATCGCGATGCGGTGTTAGGTCCAGACGTCCTTAGAACAGATCGCAAACCTACGGCGCTTGTCCTCGTTTCGGATGCTCGCCCCCAGTCTGAACCGTCGGCGGAACGCCAGGGCTTGCGCCCTTCGGCACGCAAGCTTTGCTCTTCTCGTCAACGGCGTGGTCGTCCATCGCGCTTGCACGTTCGGTGCTCATGTCAATCTGCGCGTTACGGTAAGTCCAAGCAAACCAAGCGGCAACCTTCGCTCATCCTCCCCACCTTTGAGCGTACTCATGCAGGCGTTGATAGTCAGGGCTTTGCACAAGGGTTCCGTCCCTCTTTGAGATGAGATTTAGACATTGGCCCAACTCGCGCGTTATCCAAGATTGATCGTCAACAATTGCCGCCAACAGTCGTAGCGCGTGGGCTGGAAAATCTGTACAGAGTCCGGACTTGTGCAATCTGCGGATGACGGAGTTCGGATGCTCGATCGGGCGTAGCCAGCCGAGCACTGAGTTGAGAGCTTGAGGAAACGCATTCCCCGCGGCGAGACACAATTCCGCGAAAGACTCAGTGATACTGCTCGTGATTAGCTCGCGAGACTTCGGCCAGATGTCTCGCAAGAATGGCTGGACGCGGTTCTTCCAATACTCCTCTCGCTGGTCGCCTGCCCCTTCAAGCGCCTGCGAGAGCGCCTGCGCGGATTCATCCAGCCCCTCTTGCGGCAGGGCTGCGAAAGCCGTGCGCCAATCCTCCACCGTGTAACTGACAACCGGGACTCGACATAGTGACTCGCGGTTTGAAGAAACTGGGGCTTTAACGCAAGCAAAAGGGGCTCGTACAACCGCGGCGACCAAAGGAAACCTTCCCAGACAGCCTTGGCCTCTGCCAGTGAAGAAGACCAGTCGAACAGAGGCAACAGGTACCGCTCGGCCCAAGGGCGGTCCACGCGAAAGAGTGCTATCAATTGAGAGGCCAGCAGTACTCTTCCGTGACGGAACCGCCGAACTCGAACGTCACACAGCCGCGTGAACAAGAGTCCGATGGCAGTAGGAAGCCCATCACCGTCATTTGGCTTCTGTTTGAACCAAAGGTTGATCAAGGCCTGTGTAATACGGCCAATCGGGTGATTGATTGCCTCCGTGACTGGTTGCTCTAACGGACTGCCATCACCGCGTCTGATTCCGGAGTCTTCATCGAGCGGCAGGTCTAGTATCTTCCTGCATAAATCCAACAGGATCGCCTGGTGCTGATCAATTGACTTCGAGCCAGTCTGTAGCCACCAGGTCACGTCATGCGCGAGATCCTGCAGCACCGACTCAGGCATTCTCTGCACCAGTGGTACGCCATAGCGCCAGGATCGCGCCACTAACTCGTCTTCGCTCCAGACCTGAAGGGCCTCCCCCCATCGTTCCGTCGGCCATATTCCTTTTAGCGTCAGGTCGTACAGTGCGAATAGGCTATGAAAGAAGCGAGTCCGACAAACGTCTCGCCAGGTGTCCTCGAAGAACAGGCGATCTTCAGGCCGTGGTTGAACGAGCCACTTCACGAGGGCCCTTCGCTTGCGCGGGGCGATGTCAACTTCTCGACGCTCCTCGAAATCTGGGTCGCCAGTGCCGCTCATCCAATGCGAGAACTCGTCGCGCTCGTTCGCCGCTAACTGCCATTCGGGATGCTGCTGAGACAGCTCCGCCAACCTCGCCGCCGTGGTCGCACCCAAAGTTAGTCCGGAGCTATGCAGTTTGGCTAAGTGCAACCAGACCGATCGCTCGATCAAGTCTTGTAGTCGATCGGCTTCGAGATCGTCCCGATACATCGCGCGCGGCGGCCCTGCCAGAATCGCCGACTGAAGACGTTCCTGCGCTGCTGACGTCAACTGGCCTCCCTGCAGAACCAAGAGCCGCAATACCTCGCGCTGCGTACCGACCGACCACAAGCACCAAGAATTGTCGGCTATCAACCAGCCCACCCATTGCTCGGTGCCTATGCATCTCTCTTGACTCGCGGCGAACAAGGCAAGACGCTTGAAAGTGAGGTAAGGAAGGTCGAACCACGCCACCGCAATCCTCGCCGCGCGAGCGCCATCGACTTTGCGCACAGCCAGCCACGCATCCCTCAGTAGTTCGATCAATAGCACCCAGTCTCGGTATTCCCGGTTCTGCCAGTGCGGGCTAATAGAAGGAAGATCCCAATGGGATTGGTCTCGACGATTGTCGGCCTCACCAAATTCGCGCTGGAGATCCAGCGCATCACGAAGGAGTTGCTGCATATCCTCAAGCAAGGACGGCAAAGTCGATTGCCATCTCACATCGGCCAATTCGCCAATGGCCGAGTGCACATGATCTGCGGCCAGAGCCAACTCGCATTCCAACAATTGCCCTAGGCGCGATTGTTCGGCTGTGTCGTCCCCCTCCACGCCCCAACGGAGCGGCTTGCGCAGTCTTACCATCGGCGACAGCAGCTCACGCAGCTCCAACCGCAAACCGGTCGTCAAGCCTTCACGCTCTAGCCGACTCTTCCACTGGTAGAGGTCCAGTTCTCGCCACGGCGACTTCACCCTTCGACTTAGCAGCAGATACCATAGGGTCCGCATTGGCGGCCCGGGGATGGCATTGGGGGCGTCTGCACGAATGCTATCCAGTTCCGACGTTTTGCCATCGCGCTCCAAATCAGCTAGACGATTCAGCTCTTGCTCGATCATTCTGATCAATCGTTCATGCAGCTGACCACCACGCTCCGCGAACCATAGAGCAAGCCGAACATCATTCAGGTGACGCAACAGCCAACGCGCGAGCTGAGACATCACCTCATCCCACTCCGAGAACGCGTGACCGCCCGCTACCAGCCGCATCGGCGGTGCAAGCGAGTAAGGTGCCGGGCGGTGAGTCAGACTGAACTTCAGTCTTGGGTCGGTCTTGTCAAGCGGCGGCACACCGAATCGAGCAAGGTCTGAATGCCCATAGCGGTTTGTGGCGAATGCATCGAGGAGCCAGTCGAGCGACGGGACTGGGTTGAAATCTGCAAACCGCTTCGCCGGCAGCCCAGACGGATCCGACAAGGCCCAAAGCATCCGACCCACGAAGTCATCCTGCTGTGTGCTTGCCGATGGCCGTGCCAGCGCATGAGTTACGACAATTCGCTCTTTTCCGGTGACCCCATCGCGATAGGTCTCGGCCCATGCATGCAAAGTCTGATGAAGTGCTGAATGGTCGTTCGTGCCTGCCGCTACCGAATACAAGATTGGGGTAACACCTTTCGCGACCCACTCTCTGGTTTTTCGCCTTTCCTGGCCGTGCTCGCAATCACCAAACGCCCACGCCTGCGGTGTGACTTCACCCAGCATGCGGTCTGCCGCCAACGCGTCCATCATGTAGCGCAGCACCGAATCGTTGATGCTGTAACCAACAAAGCAGACTACGTAGTTTCGGAATAGCTCGCTTACAAAACGTGCGGCCCATCGCTCGGTCAAATAGGCGAGCCCGAAGTCTCCGCTGGTGACCACAAGCCTATTCAATGCCGTGTCATCTGACTTTTCAGGAAGCAGGCCATGCAAGAACGCTAGCCCATTCCAGCGACTATTCTTCGGGATCGGCAATAACGGCGCGGCATGTTCCTGAAAGGCTTGCCCAGAACGCCTAGCAGCCGCGTGAAAAATGCGGTCGAAATTTGTGGTTACCAACCGCAGAGCACCCAACCGATCGCGCGCCAGTCGAAGTAGCGCGGTATGCGTATCGATGGCGCCCTTCCGGCGCAACCTGGGAGTCAATGCCTCCGCCAGTTTCTGACGCAGCTCAAGTCGCTCCCCGGGCAGACGCCGCTGCAAAAGATCCAAGGCTGCGTCGAACTGTTCGCGAGCAAGAGCTTCTCGCTCGATGTCAGATGGCGTAGTGCCGCTTCGCGAATAGATTTCATCCACCAAACCCTTGAAGCCTGGTAGCCCAGCCGGATAGGAAATGCCGGCGCCACAGAAGAAGGCGACGCGGCCATCGGCGTGTGCTTGCAGAAGCGCATCGGGAATATCGGGGCCGTTGGTAATGAACTGCACTAGGTTGCCCCGGCTAACAGCGGCTTCAGCGTCGCTGGGGTCAGCTCGGCATCGGCGTTGCAGAGAGTGGCATGGCGATACATAGTTCGTCTCACAGGAGTCCCAGAGGAACTCGATTTATTCTTATTCCTTCGGACTATTAGAGGAGAGCGGGAGGCAGATTCCAGCTCGAAGGCCTCATCCATCGTCGTCCTCGTCGGTCAGTGCCACTGTCCAGACTTGTTTCAACGGGAGCTCTGCGCGCAGGTCTGGGTCGAGCTTGTCGTAGACCTCGTACAACGCATCGAGCAACTCCGTCTGGGACCACAGCCTGACGCGGAAGAAGCTGCCGGCAAGTTCCTTCTGGACGTTGTTCTTGAAGCCGCTCCAAGAGACAAAGAGTCCCTAGTTCGCGCCGAACTTACTGACCGAGCCAAGCAATTTGTCGACGGTCGGGCGATCAATCGGGCTCTGTACGGATTTCACCTCTACCACCAATCGCGGCGAGCCGAAGCCGAGTGGGCCCGCGCCCTCCAGAATGTCGACGCCACCGCCAGGGCCGGCCGGGCTACGCCAAGTGGTGTAGCCCTGAGCGCGCAGGATGCCCTCGACCACCCGCGTAAGATCGTTGCCTTTGAATCGACTCAGGATCAGACGCACGATGCCGTCGCGCGCCCGCTCTTCCAAGTCGAGGTCGGTGGCCTCGTCGGCCTCGGGCGTCCGCGCGGTCGGCACCAGCGCCTGCGCGAGAGATTCCGGCTGCCAGTCGTTCTTTCGCATAGCCTTCAACCGCGCTTCCGCGTCGTTCTTCTGAACGCGGCAGATGGTCATGAAGGCGCCGAAGGTGTTGAGGAGATCCTTGCCGAAGTGACTTCGTGGGACCGCCTCGCCAATCCACTTCACGGCGCGCCAATGGAAGAACGGTGAAGGACCGTTCGGCTCGAAAGTGCAATTCCCCGTCAACTCCCCGATCTGGATAGCGCGCTGGGACTTGAGTGGGAGCACGATCCAATCGCCCTTTTGCATCTCATGGGCAAAAGGCCAGATCTGGCTAGCATGGTTGATGAGTTTATTCGGCTTGCTGGCTGGGTAGCGTTGCTCGAGCGCCGCGATGAGTGCATCGCGGTCGGGCAACTTCGCCAGGTCGACCTCGAGATCGTCCCAGGAGGCGTACACCCGCGTCTCGGACAGGAACTTGTCTTGATACTCCCCGTGTCCGCCGGCGCGAACGAGCCAGACCGCCATGACTACACTTCCTCAGCCGGTGACGATTGAACACCCTCGCCCCAGACGCGGGCAAGGGTGACGTGAATCTTCTTCTCAAAGCGGGCAATGAGCTCGTGGTTTGCGGCGACGAGGGCTTTCTCGGCTTCGATCTCCGCTACGATCTCTTGCTGAGTGGCTAGGGGTGGGAGGGGTATCGAGAGACCAAGCACATGATCTCTGGTGATTCCCGGGATCGCCGCTCCTCCACCGAGCGATTGTATGTAGTCGAACTGCGCGAGCAACGACACGTACACAAACTCAGGGTCGGCACCACTGACGCGTATCGCCATTAATTGTCGGCTGATTGCTGCGCTCGCGGTGTCAAGAATGTTGACGCTTCCCAGACCCGACCCTTTCACTGTGATCAGGATATCTCCCCTATTCGCGAACACCTTCGGGCTCGATGTCCAACGTGTGGCTACCGGGTGTTTGGGGCCAAAATCAGATGGCCCTGTGATGTAGTCGACCCCTATTTGTTCAGTGTTGTAGTCCGCCCTATCGATGTGCTGCCCCGAGATTAGCGTACATATTTCGGACAATTTTCTCAGCGGCCAGTCGGGGTGGATAGGGATATGGGGGCGATAGTTGTCGAGGACAGCGCGGGCGCCGTCGATGACTTTCTGGTAGCCCTCGATCTCCGCCACGATTTCCTTCTGCATCTCCAGCGGCGGGAGCGGGATCTCGAAATCGCCCAGGCTCTTCGCGTTGATCCCAGCTTGTCCAACCCAGCGTGTGGCGCGATCGCTGAAGAGTCCCTTGCTCCACGCGCTGTGCAAGCACACCGCAAGGAATCGGGGAACGCAATGGTCAGGGTTGACGCGAATTCGTGTAATGTGATTCGAAAAACCACCGCGAATCGCGGTCTCAACCAAGCATGTTTTTCCGACTAGTTCAACGCTATTCGTGTTGTTAAAGAGGACATCGCCCGGCTCAAGCGCATAGTCCTCTTTGCCTCTGTATTCCTCTTCAGTGATGAACCGCATCCCGGCCGCTACGAACTGACCATCTTCGTTGACGTTCATCGGGCGGATGTGAGGGACACCGCTCGAATTCAACTCGGATTTGCCGCTGGCGAATCCCGCGCGCAGTTCGTGCGCAATGTGCTTGAGTGCTCGAAAGGGAAAGACAGTCAGCGTAGCCTCACCCTCCCGATACCGCTCTCTGCTCAGGTTGTAGTCACCGTTCGCCGCGATCTTTGACTTCGGCACCACCAGACCGAGTGTCGGCTGGAAATCGTCGACGGATTCGCGGGCGTACAGGCGCCGCAAGTACTCGGCGATCTCGACACGCGCCTGCGGCAGATCGTTCTTGGCGATCCCTCGGCGCTGGGTGCCTAGGCCGAACCCATCATTCTCGATCTTGAAGAAGGCGATGCTCTGCGCCTGCCTCGCGACCGACTTGTCGAGTATGAGGATCGAGGTCTTCACGCCCGAATAAGGATTGAAGACCCCGGCGGGCAGCGAGATGACGGCGACGAGGTACTCCTCCACCAGCATCTTGCGCAGTTGCGTGTACGCGGCTTGGGTCTGGAAGATGATACCTTCGGGCACGATGATGCCGGCACGGCCGCCGGGCGTCAGGTGCTCGGCCATGTAGTCCACAAACAGCACTTCGCTGCGCTTACTCTGCACCGAGAAGCGATTGTGCGGCTTGATTCCGCCCTTCGGCGACATGAAAGGCGGGTTGGCCAGGATCACGTCGGCGTACTCGTTCCACTTGTCCTGACTGGTCAGCGTGTCGTATTCGGCAATGTGCGGGTCGGTGAAGCCGTGCAGGTACAGATTCACCAGCGAGAGGCGCACCATGTCGGGCGAGATATCGTAGCCTCTGAAGTTTTGCGCAAGTCGCCCCATGTCGTCGGGGGTCAGGGTGCTGTGGCCCTTGTCGTCGCGGTTGGCCTTCAGAATGTGCTTGTAGGAGGAGATCAAGAACCCAGCGGTGCCGCAGGCCGGGTCGAGCACAGTCTCGGCCTTCTTGGGGTCAACGATGGCGACGATGAAATCGATGATGTGGCGCGGGGTGCGGAACTGCCCGGCATCCCCCTGCGAGCCAAGTACCGAGAGCAGATATTCGAAGGCGTCGCCGAGGCGCTCGGAGTGATCGTAGGTGAATTCGTCGATGATCTTCAGGAATGCGCGCAGGGTCTCCGGGTCGCGATACGGCAGGTAGGCGTTCTTGAAAATGTCGCGAAACAGCGGCGGGATGCCGGGGTTCTCCGGCATCTTGGCGATGGCCTCGGCGTATAGGTTCAAGGTTTCGTGGCCGCCCAGACCGGAGCGCATGAGCCTAGCCCAGCCGTAGCGGGCATAGTCGCCGGCGAAGAACTTCCGATTACCGTGCATTTCCTCGGCGTCGGCGTCCATGTCGTGCATGAACTTGTAGATCAGCGCGATCGTGATCTGTTCAACTTGGCTCTTGGGGTCCGGCACTTTGCCTACGAGGATGTCGCGGGCGGTGTCGATGCGGCGTTTCGTATCAGTGTCTAGCATTCGGTCTCTTTCAGGCGGCAAACTGGTTCAAGGAAACGTAGTCCTTCACGTATTCTGGCACGAGAGCGCGGTACGTCTCGGGCACGGCCTTGAAATCGCGGGTAGAGAACATGGGGTTGGTGGCCAAGTCGGTGAATTGTCGCTGGTCGATGATGTCGCGCAGTCGCCCGCTGGTGACATAAGCCTTGAAGTAGTGCTTGATTGCCGGGATGGCCGACGGCGGTTCGGGAACGTGGTCGGCGACGAACTTGGCGAACTCTTCCTCCAACAGTTCGTCCTTGCTCTTGAAGCGTGGGATTAGGCCGAAGACTTTCTCCAGTATCTCGCGCAAGGTAATGCGCCGGTCCACAGCAGCGGCTCTGCGCAGCTTGTCGAGACTGTAGAATTCCTGCGGCTTGTCGAAGACCTCACGGTTGACGTAGTCGATTACGTGGTCCCACTGGCCAGCTTCGACGGCCGCGGCAACGACGGGGTCTTCGCGCACGGCCTCCCCGAATCGGTCGAAGAACATCCGATCAATCTTCATGCCCTCGTGGCCGATTGTCTCTTCCCGGACCGACGAGAGAATGTCGGAGCCGAGGTGCTCATATGTCCCTCCGTGGACAACCGTACCTGGGTCGCCATCGTCATCGCGTGATTTGCCTGTCGTGCGAGGGAGTTTCAACACCTCGTCGTAATTGAATTCGGTCTCGAAGTACTCGCAGTTGGCGAAGAAGTCAAAGAGTTTGAAGGCGATCTTTTCCGGATTGGCGACACTCGCCCGGATCTCGTCGTCGAGAAGCTGCTCAAGAAAATCGTGTTTGCGGGTGCCGCGGCCCTTGATCTGGACAAAGTCCGTGGGTGAGAAGATGGGACGGAACATGCCGAGGTTTAGGATGTCGGTGCAATCGAAGCCGGTGGTCATCATGCCGACGGTGACGCAGACACGCGCCTTGCTGGTCCTGTAGTCCGCAATGAAGTTTCCAGAGCCAAGCAGGTTGTTGTTAACGAAGTTAATCGTGAACTGTTGCGCGTCGGGCACCTGCGAGGTGACTTGCACGGCAAAATCGGACTTGTATTTGCGGGGAAACATGCGATCAGCAATCTGATTAAACATCTGCGCCAGCCTCGCAGCGTGACTCTGACTGACCGCAAAAACGATGGACTTACCGATCTCGCCACTGACGGGATCGCGAAGCGCATTCTCAAGGAAGGTCTTGCAGAAGACGGCGTTCGTCGCATCGGAAAAGAAGCGCTTCTCGAACTCACGCTGCTTGAATGCCTCCTGCTGATTCTCGCCAGTATCGTCAGTAAAAGAGACGATGAAGCCCTCTTCGGAGAGAAGTTCAGTAGTAACTTCCGTACGAGCATCAACTACTGTTGGGTTGATGAGGTAGCCGTCCTTTACGCCATCCAGAAGGGAATAGCGGAATGTGGGCTGTCCGCTGTCGCAACCAAAGGTTCGATAGGTGTCAAGAAGCAGGCGGCGCTCGGCCTCGCGCGGATCGCGTGTTCCTCGGTTGTTCGTCTCGAAACTTCGCAAGTAGTCGCGGGGCGTCGCTGTCAGGCCGAGCTTATAGCCGATGAAGTAGTCGAATACCGCGCGAGCGTTGCCACCTATGGATCGGTGAGCCTCGTCAGATATCACGAGGTCGAAGTCGGTCGGCGAAAAAAGGCGCTGGTACTTGTTGTTGAACTGCAGCGACTGCACCGTGGTAACGACGATCTCGGCACGTCGCCAGTCATCACGGCTCTCTTTGTAGATTACGGCCTGGAAATCGGCGGACAAAGTTGCAGCGAACGCCTTCTTGGCTTGATCTTCCAATTCAAGGCGGTCCACGAGGAAGAGCACCCGACTGGCATTGCCGGTGCGCAGGAAGAGCTTTGCGACAGCAGCTGCAGTTAAGGTCTTTCCTGTTCCGGTCGCCATCTCGAACAGGAAGCGATCCCTTCCCATCCGAATGGCGGCCTGAAGTTGGTGGATGGCCTTGAGTTGGTAAGGGCGCAGGAAGCGAAGCTTATTATCCTTGATATATGCAGGGCGATCCGCTTCGTTCTTCCAACCGGCTTCAGACTGGTAAGTCGGACGCTGCGTCAGCACGATGTAGTCAGCGGCAATCTGTTCTTCGATCAGTCGTGCCGGATTCGGAGTGACGCGCCTGTAGCCCGCTACCGAATCTGGTGTCGGGAACGAAGTGATGATGTAGGGATTCCCGCGCTCCAGGTCCCAGAAGTAGTGCAAGTTGCCGTTGGACAGTATGACGAAGCGACAATTCTGCGAACGGGCATACTTGCGGGCTTGTTCTTTGCCAACAAGAGGGTTCTTGTCCTCTGCTTTCGCCTCAAGGATGAGCAACGGGAAACCACGGGCGTCGAGCAGTAAGAAGTCGACGAACCCACGCTCGGCCTTCTCGAAGTTCTCCCCAAGGGAGTTGAGGTCAGCGGCTTTGATGGCCACGGACGGCTCGAGGCGGATGTTCGCCGGTCCAACTTCGTCAGCGAAGAAGCGCCACCCGGCCGCTTCGAGCAGCTTGTTGATTTTGATTCGGGCTGTGGCCTCTTTCGCGGTCATGGTCCCAACCGGAAGCCAACAGCGCGCTTGGACAATGCGCCGGCCTTCCGTCGCACGTCATCATTCTTGAAGACCCTGTCAGAGTCATTGAACGGCGGATTGGCCAGCACATAGTCAGCGCGCAGATCAAGATGCAGATCGCGGCGGAAGGTGTCGGCATGCTCGGGGCCGAAGTCGGCCTCGATGCCGCGGATGGCGAGGTTCATGATGGCTAGGCGCCTTGTGGTGGCGTTGCTCTCCTGGCCGTAGATGCTGATGTCGCCCAGCTTGCCGCCTGAGCCGTACGCAAGGTAGCGGATGCAGCTTCTGTGGGGAGCGAGCATCTCGAATAGGCCGCACACTGTGCGACTCGGCGTGTAGTGCTGCTCGCCATTCTTGCTTTTGGCGCTGGCGAAGTGGTTGATCAAATACTCGTGCACACGGCCACGCAATTCGACCGAACAGTCAACCTTTTCGCCCTCAATGGCGCCGGCATCCTTGAAGGAATTGGACGAACTCGTGGGCATCTGGTCGGCGCATTTGCCCGACACGACGACCTTGCGATGCAGCAACGCGACGCCAAAACGCCCCGCCCGCTCGCCCCCGCCCTGCCTGGCTTCGCTTGGCTCTTACTCTGCAGGGGCTAGTTGTAGCGAAAAATGGTCCAGTTCGCCACAGAAGATCGGCGGGCCGACGCCGCTGGCGGGCTCCAAGCGGCTTCAATGGATCCAACAAGTATCGACTACCGCCGAATGCCGCAAAGGCAGGCGGCATCTCCGGATGGCAGATCTGGCTTGTCGCACCGTCCGATGATCATTGCGATCTCGACGCCATCCCCGCTACAACAACGACAGCCGCTGTTTCCAAGTCAACTGCTTGTAGGGCCTTCCGAACGACTCCGCTTCAGCAGACCCTCAAACTCGATCCATCTCCGCTCACACTCTCAGAGCAAGTGAAACGGAACAAACCGCCAATGACCTCTATGCGGCGCAACCGCGTCAACTCAGGATCGGTGTCGGCAAATCACTCAGTTTGCATTCCCAGGTCGCCAGCCCTCGGATGGCACCTTCTGCTTCGGGCGCAACTGCTTCAGCCGTCAACATCCAGCTCACTCTCTTCCGGCACGACACCCTTCTCAAGCGAGGCAATAAGCCGCCTCATCTGTTCGTTCTGAAGCGACCGGTAAGCCTCGTCTCTCATTCGAATATCGGCGTCCGCAAGGTAGTGCCACACAACGTGCGGGAGCAAATGACCAATCACGCCTTTCTGGGTCAACTGCTCTTGAAGCCTCTCGGCCTTCTCATACCAGACTCTGAGCTGCTCCTTGTCCTTCGGGACCGCATGTACGAGAGCTTCAAGCTCTTTCGAGAACGCAACGAGTTCTTCGACAGCCTTGGAAGTCATTTGTCTCTCCTAATCGATCTCGGATCAATTTGCGGCCCATGCAGTCTGAGCACGACGACTAGTACATGGTCGCTCACTTCAATCTGGCGGCAGGCTTCTCGTCGATCGAATTAGGATCCAACTTCCATGCACCCTCGTCCCAGCGTTTAAGGGCCTCCTGGGCGCCAAACGCAATCATTCCCACACCTTTCGAAAGATCCTCCAGGACCTTGACAGACTCAGCATGCCGATAGCGAAGCAGAAACACGGCGGCCATTTGTCGAACGTCCCGCCGATCATCAGATAAGAGTTTCGCCAGTTCTTCCCTGCCGGCATCACCATAGAGTTCGCAGAGCCGTCTGAACGCCCTGATGTATGCGTTTGCGTGCCGATTACCCTTCGAAGCGGTCCCGGAAACGATTTCGCGACCTTGGGCTTCGACGTGTTCCGCAAACTTCTTCACGAGAGTCTCCTTGCGCATCACCATATGCCCTTTGCCAGACTCCTTACTGCTTTGCCGCTATACCGGTATTACTGGTCAGTCGATTCGGATCGACTAGATCGAGCTTCCACTCCCCTTCCTCCCATCGCTTCATGATCTGCTGAGCTTGAAAGGCGACTAGTCCAGCACCTCTCGCGAGATCCAAGAGAACCTTCATTGCCTCTTCATGGCGATAACGAAGAAGATAGCTCGCCGCTGCGACCCTCACTTCGGGCCTCGGATCCGAGAACAGCGTTGAGAGCTCATCACGTCCAGCATCTCCGTACTGCTGGCAGAGTTTCTTGAAGATCTTCGTGTACGCATTTGCGTGGCGATTTCCCTTCTTCGCCGTACCGTTGAATATCTCATGGACTTGAGCGGCAACATGATCTGCAAATCTTGCTACTAGCGTGCCCTTCTTCATTTCCAAACCCCAGTTGAAACATTCTTTATTGCTTCTAGTCCAAAGTTGTATTGCTCTTCATAGGATTTTCCGTCTAGCCACTGACGCACCGTGAGGTCGCTGCCCGTAATGAAGCTCTGTTTTGAAGAGTAGAAGTTACTTACCTTCTGATGAAGATCGGCATCGATGTTCACTATGTTGTTAACGTTGTTAACTCTCTCCTCACCGAAGATCTTTCCATTCCGCTTCTCGACAATATGGTGCCAGTCCCTCCCCTTGCCAGCTGGCCCAAGCGCGCGCCTGAGCGCCTTGTAAGACTTGTAGCCCTTGAGTAGGTCAGCGCCCTTCTCCGCAATTGAGAATATCCGCTTTCCAAGCTTGATTTTACCCCCCGGCAAGGGTTCAAACGCTTCGACCACATCGCCAAGCATTGATAGTGCTCGTGCCGCGCGCGTAGTCGCCGCCCCCTGGGCGCCACGCATCCGCGAGATCTCACACATTTCGTCGCAACCCACTAGGCTTTGGGTCGCGGCCTGATTGAACAGGTACTGGAACGCTCCGGTGGTTGCGCCGTTACCGAACGAGCCGCCAGTGGCCTCATTGACGATTCCGCCGATCGAGGCATTGAGGATCGTCCTTCCCAGGAGTCCCGCGAAGGTTTCGTCACCAACGCTCTCAAGGGCAGGCGTCAGTAGCTTCGTCACGCCCGCACTGAGGAATCCGCTTCCGAAGTTTCCGCCTTGCAGCTCATCTAGCGTCCCGCCCACTGCTGCGTGCGCCGCGACTCTCGCCATCGAGGACCCAGACGCTTCTCGAACGATCTCACCTGTTTCCGGCGACAACCCAACCTGGCTGAATGCACTGGCAACAGCGAGAAACGCCACCGCCGAAACCGCACCCCAGAGCCCCGATCGCGTGGAGCCCGATGCGATGTATCCGGAGGTGAAGCCACCGACTGCCGCGGTCGCGAACGCCGCCGCAAGCTTGTCGATCGCCCAGTACTGTTGCGTGATGACGGCGGCGACTGCGCCAACGACGAGGCCGATCCACTGACGACCGCTGAGGTAGCCGGTGGCATCCGTCAGTGTCAGCGGGTTGTTCAAGACATAGCTATACCGATTCAACCCCTGCGTCGCTTCGTCTTCGACCATCGGGTCGGCCTGTACGAACCGCCCCAACTCGGGGTCATAGAGCCTTCCCCCAAAATGCACCAAGCCCACACCATCGAGCTGTTGATGGCCCGTGTACCCCTTGGTCGTTCGCGCGGTGTCGAAATTGGCGGCGACCGACGCCGGCATCAGTCCCCAAAGAGTCGACGGCGTCGCAGGGTCGAGATAGCGGCGTTGCCCATGCGCGTTGAACGACATGCGCTGGATGCTCGCCATCTGCACGGTGGCGCCGACGATGGGGATGACGGCGTCGATCGAGCCGAGACCATCACGCAGTAGGTATTCGTGGGTGGTGGTGTTGGCCCTCTTGGTGATGACCAAATATCCGCCGATGTTGCGTTTGACTTCGGCGACGCCGGCGCGCGTGATGAACTCGACGTTGCCGACGTAGTAGGTCGTGGTGCCTTTGCTGGTGCTGACCGCGCCGTTGCCTTCGAGGCCATCGCAGAAGATCACTTCGGGGCGAGTGGCGGTGGTGCACGGCGTGACGACTTCGCTGCCGCCGTTGTCGATACGTTTCCAGTAGCTGCGATCTGGCGCGTAGACGAAGGCTTCGTCGGCGACGATGCCGTTCTCGTGGCGATGGATGTCGGCCGGCAGGTCGAAGCCCGTGTAGTTGATGGTGCGCACGGCGACGCCGGAGACGTAGGTCGCGGTCTGATTGCCGTTGGCGTCGTAGCAGAAGTTCTTGGCGCCGAGTTGGCTGACGGCATGCGGGCCCGCCTGCGCGCAGCCGGCTGGCGTGCTGCGATACACGTAGCTGCCGAGACCCGACTTGCTGATGATGTTGCCCAACTGGTCGTAGTTGACGTCGAGCGAGACCGTGTTGGTGACGAGCCCGTTGAAGCGAGTGAGGATGACTTTGTCGAGTCGATCCAAGCGGTCGTAGGTGAAGTCTTCTTTTAGATCGAACTGGTTGCCGACCGGGCCGGCGAGGTTCCAGCGCGAGGTCAGGTCGCCGTGCTTGTCGTAGGTGTAGGTCCAGTGCTGATAGGTGCCATCGCCGTTGAGGCCGGTGCTCAGTTGCAGCAGACGCCCGGTCTGATCGTCATAGCTGCGATCGATCATCAGGTTGTTGGTGCCCGCAAGGCGTTCTCGTCGCACCTGGCCGCGCTGACTTAACGCGAGCACTTCGGAATAGATCGTGCCCGTGGTGCCGTTGGCGGCTTCGCGCGTGCGGATGGGATAGCCGTCGGTCGAGTAGTCGACCAGGGTGCCCTCGATGCCGTCGCTGCCCGGGTTGGCGTCGAAGGCTTGATAGCCGCGGCCGAAGGCATCGTAGGTTTGGCGTTGGTAGTACGTGGTGTTGTCGAGCGTGGTGCGCACGCGGGCGGGACGGCCTAGCGAGTCGTACTCGACGACGCGAGAGAAGCCGGCGTCATTCGACTCATGCTTGATCAATCCGATGGCGCGCGATGGACCCGAGGCCAGCAGCGCGGTGTCGAAGTCCCACAGACTGGTGGGTTCGGGGTTGAGCGTGCCGGCGATCAGGCGTTCTTCGGTGCGCTTCCAAACACGCCCCAAGGCATCGTAGTAAAGGCGCTGCGTTTGGCCCTTGGCATCGGTCTGCTCGATCTGTTCGCCGAGCGCGTTGTAGCGATAGATCCAGATGCCCTTGTCCGGATCGTTCATGCCGATCTTGCGGCCCAGACGGTCGTAGCTGACGGTTGTCGTGATCAACTGCCCCGCGGAGCTGCCATTGCTGGGCGTGCGCTTGACCTGGCGCAGGTTGCCGATGGCGTCGTGCACGTACTCGATGGTGAAGGTGCTGTTGGGGTCGAGCTCTTCGGTCGCGGCGCTGGTGGCGCTGATTAGTTCGCCCAGGGCGTTCTTGACGGTCTTCTGCGTAAAGCCGCGCGGGTTGGTCTCGTCGCTGCGTAGGCGGTCGTAGGCGGCGAGCGAGGTGCTGCTGCCGTTGACGGCTTGCTCCGGGTGACTCATCGACTTGGTGCGCGAGATCTGATCGAAGCTCGCCTGCGAGATCGCGAATGATGCAGCGTTCTGAACAGTGCCAGCGCGTGATGTCGTTTGGCTCACCGTGGGATCGGTCGAGAAGTACGGCTCCGAAACAATCGCCTCGCGGCCCAGCTTGTCGTAGGCGCGCGCGACGCTGACCCAGCGATTGATCGCGCCGGGATCGGTCTCGGTGCTTTGATACATGCGCGTGGTAGTGAGCACCTCGCGACCGAGGCGATCGAAATAGGCGAATGTGCGTGGTGCCGCGGCAATGCCCGTCTGCGGCGCTTGCGTGGCGGTGGCATCGCCCTCGACGCGATAGACCGCGCCGACCGGACAGTTCACGCGAGGCGCGCCGGCGGGAATGCCGGGCGTGCCATCGATCCATGCCGTCGTCGCCGCATCGGTGCACCAAGCGTATTGCGTGCGCCCGAACGAGCCAGTGCCGGAGCGCGAGAAGTTCGCGCGCCCCAAAAACCCGTATCGCTGCTCCACCGCGACGCCATGCGCATTGAGCGAAGTCAGCGGATCGCCAAAGGCATTGCGATCGAGCGCGCCCGCGGCCGTGATGCCCGGTCGCTCGGCGTAAGTCTCGAACGTCGCGCCATTGCCGCCATGAAACGGCGTTCGCACACCGGTGACGAAGCGACCCTTCGCGTCGTACTCGTAGCGAATGTAACGTTGCACGCGCGTGGGATCGGCTTCCCACTGCCGCTGCTGGAAAGCCGAGAGGTTGAGGCAGGCGACGCGATTGGCGTAGTCCGCGATGGAGCACTTCACTTCCAGCGTCTTGTTGCCGTTGGCATCGAGCACGTAATCGGTGCGCAGTTCCAGACGCTCGCGTTCGGCCGCGTTGGGTTCGAGGTCGGTGTAGGGCCCTTGAACTTCGGCGATCAGCAGCTTCGATGTGGTGTCGTATTCAAAGCTGGAACGCCGCACCACGCTGGTCTCGCCCGCGCGATGATGCGTGACGGTCGCCAGCGACAAACGCCCCAGGCGTTGCCACTCGCTGTTGAGGTTGCCGCTGTTGGCGCAGCCCGACACCGTCACCGGCGCGAGCGTGCAGCCATAGACGTTCTGCGTGACTTGCGTTTGCAGCGCCACGGGCGAGCCGGCGCCGTTGTCCTGGCTGGTGGTGACCGTGGCGGTGAGCAGATTGCCGAAGGCGTCGTAGGTGAAACTGGAGACCACGCCCTGCAGAAATGCACCGGCCGTTTCCAGATCGAACTTCTGTTCGTCCGAGGTCGCGGCGTAGATGAAGATCGGCTCGACCGAGCCGGCGTTGAACGCAGGGATGCTCGCCCATGTGGAATTCGCATCCGTCAGCACCTGACCGGTGCCCATGCGCGTGGTCAAAGCGTGTTCCGTCGGAGCAACCGAGCAACCCAGCGGGCCGCAGTTGATCGGCGGCTCGATCACGCAACCGGTGCTGGCGCCTCCGCCCGCGCAAGGGTCCGTGCCGGCCGAAGCAAAGCGCTCGACAGCCGTGTGCAGCGGTCGGCCGATGAAGGGATAGTCCTGGCGATACTCCGTCGTGGTCAGCAGGAAGTTCTGCAGATCCTGCGTGATGATCTTGCGGAAGCCCAGGAACCCTCGCCCGCCGCCTTGCAGGCGCGCGCCTTGATAGCTGTAGCGTACGGTGGTCAGCGCATCGGGTCCCGCCGTGGTGTTGCCGGCGTCGCCGAAGGTCGGCGCGCTCGTATCGACCTGCCGCACCACCCATAGCGGCGCATACACATCCATGACGGGTGAGCCACGGCCCCACACGCGACTGGGGCCGTCGAAATCGCGCGTGTACACGCTGCTGTAGACCATCGGCCAGTACTGCACTTGCGTCTGCGCGCCCAGGCCATTGGTGATCTTGGTGATGAAGTCATTGCCGCCGAAGGGCGAGGCGCCGATGTCGACGTAGAGGTTGTTGCTGGTCGTGCCATTGGCGCGATAGCGGACGAGGTCCGGCGTGCCGGTGCCGTCGTAGTCCAGGAATAGCGTCAGGAACTCCGCGGGGTTTTGCTGCGCGATCGTCGTTAAGTCATTGCCACCACCGGTAGCAACGATCTCCGGGCCGAAGTCGTTCGCACGCCAGAGCTTGGCCATGAGCGGATAGCGCGTGCTCGAGCCACTGCCGTTGTCGACGGGGTAAACGAGATCGGTGCGGCGATCGCCGTTGATGTCGGCGGTGACGAGTCGCGCGGCCATCGGCGTGGGCAAGTTGAGCCCCGTCGATTGCGCCGCGGCGAAGCGCTGTCCCGCCACGTCGATGCCGGTGTTGAGGCGATACTCGAACTGTCGCGTTGTTGAGCCGTTGACCGAGCTGACGCGCTGAATCAAGGCATCCGCCAACGAGTCACCGTTGAGGTCGACCAATTGCACGGCGGCGCCATGCGTCGACAACTGCCCAACGGTCAAGCCCGCTTCGCCAAACGCCGTGTCGGCCTGAAACAGATACGAACCGCCGTTTTGAACGCCGCGATTGAGCAGCGCATGCCAATACGTTCGGTACACCGGGCACGGTGGCTCTTGGCAAACACCGCTCGAGCCTTGCGCCGCGACGAAGGGCGAATCCGCGACGGCGGGTCTAGCGCGATAAGTCTTGTTGCCGGCTGACCGTTGAGGAAAGGTCTCTTCGACGACCTTCACCACCAGATCCGCGCGACCATCGCCATCGATATCGACGTTCTGCAAACTGTCGCGATCAATGCTGGGCAAGGTGATCTCAGTCACCGCCTCGGGCACTTGAATCTGCACACCGACATCGCTGGCCTCGAACTGATAGGCCAGCGCGGCGTTGCCCGTGGTGCGTCGGAGGAATCGGATCGAAAACTCGAGGCTATTGCCTGGCGTGGCATGCCACAGGTCCGGCAGGCCATCGCCGTCGTAGTCGGCGAACCGCGAGTCATCGGTCAGCTGAGCGCCAATGCCCGGGTCAATGCCGATCGTGCTGAACGTCCACGCTCCGCCGCTATTGATCGCCGGAAAGACGCGCCAACCGGCAGCGGTCGCCAGCAGCAAGTCTTCGCGACCATCACCCGTGAAGTCGAACAGATGCCACAACGTTGGCCAGTTGAGCGATTCAAAGTTGTCGAAGGCGGTGGCGGGCCCGGCGCTATCGCAATCGGGAATGCCGACGCCGTTCGGCAGTTGTCGCATGGCATAGGTGGTCGTGAGTGTCGGCGCGGCGATACCTGAAAATTTGCCCTGCGCGATCAAGAACGGAAAGCGCGTACTGCTACCCGACCCGACGTTGTCATCCGCCGCGCAACTGCGGTCCTTGATGAACACCACGTCCTGAAGGCCATCGCCGTTGATATCGCCGATCTTGTAGTCGACGGCGAAAGTCAGGCTCTTTGCGTAGTTTTGGTAAGTGTCCGGGTTGACGTGGGCATAGCCGCGCGCGTCCTGACCGTAGTTCCAGTCCATCCGCGTCGGCGGATAGCACACCAAGCCGCCAGCACCATTCGGCGCGCATTCCTGCACGGCGACCAAGCGCGACAGCGCGCTGCCGGTGGTGGCCGCGCCGTAACCCAACACGTAGCGACGCACTTCGCTAACGGCGTCCGGCGTGGCGCCGTTGTTCCGGGTGGCGTGAACTTCAACTTGCTGCAATCGCTTGGTGAGCGCGATCTTGGCGCCGGCGAGATAGTCCTCGCGGCCCTGCTCCGCTTGGGGCCAGTCTTGATAGATGAAATCGATGTGGTTGTACGGCGAGGTGATCGTGGTCTGCGCGTAGGGGTTGGCGATGTTCGCCTTGCCGGTGTAGCGAACGCTCGACAGATACAGCTCGCCCTGCGCCTCGTTACGCAGGTATTCGAAATCTATCGTGTTGCCCGTGCTATCGGCGATGCGATCGAGCGCCCATGTCAGCGTGCGCTGTGCCGCATTGGGGACATTCGCAATCGCGAGCGCGAGCGTCGAATTGCCTTCGCGCCCATAACGACGGATGGTGCCGTCCTTGGGGAAAACGAGCCATGACGTGTAGCCCACATCTTCGGCCGTGCTGGCGTAGGCGCAGATCCGCGTAGCGGTGTCGAGCATCAGCGCGAACTGCTGACCGCCAACGCCACCACTGGGGCACTCGCCGAGTCCCGTCCCTCGCGGAATCAGGCGCTGCCCATCCAGGCAGTAAGCATCATTGTTGGGATTGCCGTCGAAGTTGATCGTGTTGCCCAGCGCGGCCGCGCCGTCGCCATCTTCGATCGTCTTGCGGCAACGCGTGATGGTCGATTGACCACCGATCATCCAGCCTTGTCCGAGCGGACCGTAGGCGCCCTTGCTGGCGTAGTCGAGCGAGAGCTTGGGCGACAGGCCCGCCGTGCCGGGTGGCACCGCGATCGGTATCGAATAACTCGCGGAACCCGACTCATCGACGCGGAACTGCGCGGGCGTGGCGCCGACGCTGTCGGAGAACGCGCTCGATGATGTCGGCAACGGCTCCCGGTAGATCGCCGGCGGTGAAGCCGGTTGGGCGTGCGCGAGATCGATTGTCCAAAGCAAAGCAAAAACAACGAACCACAGACGTGCAGGCATGACGTGTCCCCGGCAATGGCGTGGCGGACGACGTCGATTCGCGGGCAAGGCGTTGCCATCGAATCGATATCGATCCGTTCCAAGTGCTACAGGTCGTCTATGCGCTGGGTCTGAGTCACCGCGCCACGGATTCCCCCGAATGGCGGCACGGCGGTCGATGGGTGACGAGAGGCCAGATGATCATCACGATCATCTAATGCATCCGTCCATCGACGTGGCGAATCTACTTAGCCGAGAAGATCAAATCAAGCAGGCGTGTGCTTCGTCGTTTGTTCGACATGATGCGAACACAACGAGATGGTGATGAGCGTTGCCGATATTCTTGAAAAACAGGCAAACATCCTTCGACTTCATTCGAATGCAGCGTAGTGACACGCAGCATTCGTCGCCGCGCATCACTCGCATTATGAGGTCCGAATCGCGCTCTCCCCTGCATGCAGAGCATGCATACGCTGCTGGCGCGGCGGCGGTGCTACGCCGCCAACGTCCGCGGCGTTGTGCAACTTCCGGCTATGACGATGCTGCTCAGGCATTTCCGCAGTGCGGTCCCGCATGCCTTGTCAGCAGCAGATCGATGCCTATCCCGCGGCGTCGTACGCCGCCTTCACCCAAGCCTTCAACTCCGGATTCACTTCCTTCGCCGTGGCGATGCGGACTTTGTACTGACACATGCCGCCGGGCGGCTGTTCTTTCAGGCGCGGTGATTCGGGCAGCGCTTTTGCGTTCAAGCCAAGCTCGATCTGATCCTTGGTCGCGGGGCCGAGCATCGCGAATTGCTTCTTGCGACGCAGGCTGATGTAGGTCTTCTTCGGGGCTTGCTCGAATTCGCCGAGCGTGGCGATGAGTTTCATCACTTGCTCGTGTAGCGCGCGCAGCGGAGCCTTAGCGCCGGTGTAGATGGCATCGAGCGGATCTTCGCTTGCGGTCGTGGCTTTCGCGGGCGCACTGCCGTCGAGCGGCGGAACGGGTTTGCCGTAGAACAAGGCGACGACGTTGGCGTCGCCATAGCCCAATTTGAATTTCTCCATGAGCATGGTTCGACGCTCGCCGGTCTTGGCCAGGCCGCTCTTGGCAATGACGGCGTGCAGTTCGGCGATGGTCTTGCCGGTCTTGGTTTGGATGTTGCGCAGTTGCGTGAGGGTGGCGGCTTGCGGATCGGACATGGCCGCGTACCTTCAGCGTTTGTCGAGGGGCCACTGCTCGGCGCGCGTGCGCGCCGGCAGCATGAATTCCATGTGGTCGAAGATCCAGTACATCAGACGCGCGCCCAGCGGCAGCTGGCCGGTTTCGCACACGGCTTTGAGGCGCTGGACGATGTCGTTGCCGCCGGTGGCCATGGCCTTGCCAGTACGCGTGCCCGCGGGCAGGCCGATGACGCGCAGCGTGACTTCCACGCCTTCGCCCACCGGTTTGAGTTCATAGGCGACGCGGCACACCGGATCGTCGTACATGGTGAAGCGATGCGTGTGCTCGTAGCGATACGGCGGTTCGAACACCAGCACTTCGCCATCGACCATCACGCGCTGGCCCGAACGCGTGCGCATTTGCATGCGGCCGCCCGGCGCCATGCCGGTAGTGTGCAGCCAAGCGTTGAACACGGCGCCTTGCGCCTCGCCAGTCTTGGTCAATTCATGCCAGACGCGTTCGATTTTGGCTTTGATGAAAATGCGAAAGACGGCATCGGTCGCTTGCTCAGCCATGCTGGCTTCTCCTGCGGGATTTGGTCTGACGAACGGGCAATGCGTGAACTTGGGCGCCTTCGGCGCTGTACTTGAGCTGCGTCAGTTGCGCCGCCCAGTACGCGCTGTATTCGGTGGTCCAGCGTTCGTGCATCAGTTGAATCGGCGTGGGGTCGAACCACAGCAAACGATCACGACCTTCCTTCTGCGAGATTACCAATCCACCGGATTCGAGCACCGTCAGGTGCTTCATCACGGCGAAGCGGCCGACCTCGTTTTCGAAAAACTCGGCGATGCGATTGACGTTGCTGCCGGGCTCGCGCTTGAGCAAATCCAAGATCCGCCGCCGCATGGGCGACGAAAGCGCGAAGAACAGCGCGTCTTGATCGTCCGATTTCATATGTGACCTTAGCGTCACATTTCAGCGGAGGCCCGTCAAGGGTGCCGGAAGGCATGGCGCCGAGCCGGGGCGCGAACCCCTTACGGCCTTTGCGCCCTTGTCCGAAGGGGTTATGGCGCGCCCTGTCAGGCGCGCGCCGTGATTCGCGTACGCCCTCGCAGAATCCGCGCGCGGCCTTGCGCCCGCGCCACCTCACGCCACCGGAGAACCGCGCATGCACCTAAGAACCCTGCTCACCGCCGTCTCACTCGCCGTGCTTTCACTGACGGCCTGTGGTCGCATCGGCAGCGATGGCAATGCCGCGTCGAGCGCGACGGACACGACGCGCGTGGCCGATGCCGCGGCCACGCCGACCGGCGTTCAGAACGTCGCACGCCTGCGTCTCGATGGCGAACTCTGGCAAGCCAATCGCGAGTTCTTCGCCCTGCTCGCGCCCGTCGGGACGAGTCAACGCCTGATGCTGGGCGCGTCCTTGGGGCCCAAGGACGCGACGGAACAGACCTTCAACCTCAACCTCACGGACGTTAACGGCCCGGGCACTTACGTCGTTGGCGTGAGCGCGGCCATCGACAACGCGATCCAGTTGGCCAATTGGAAGCCTTCGCGCTACTTGGTGGGCGGCAGCCTCGGCGCTGAAGTAACCGTGCGCATCGAGACTTTGATCGAGTCGCCGTTGACCGTGGTAGCGACGTTCTCCGGCACGATGGTGGCCAATGACGGCACGACGATCCAGGTGACTGATGGTGAGTTTCGCTATCGCGAATAGCGCTCGCCATCACGCATCGTCTCGTCCCGTGGATCGGTCGCTCCCTCGAATCGCGCGATCAGGGAATATCGCGCCCGCGTGACGCTTGAAGCACCGCGTACCATTCGTCCGAACTCAACGACCAGCGCGTGGCCGCGACGGCCTCCGCGATCGCCCCAATTCGCCGCGAGCCCGTAATTGGCACGGGCCGCGCGGGATGACGCAGGATCCAGGCGAAGGCGACCTCGGCGGCGCTGACGCCACGCGCGCGAGCGATGGCGTCGAGGGCATCGCGCACGCGACGAGCTTGTTCGTCATCGCCTTCAAACAAGCGACCGCCACCCAGCGGTGACCAGATCATCGGCGGCAATCCCAAGGACAAGGCTTGATCGAGCGTGCCGTCATCGAGCGCCTGCGTGTTGAGCACCGAGAACTCGATCTGATTCGTGACAAGCGGCGTTAAACGATGAATCAGATCGAACTGGGATAGCGAGTGATTCGACACACCGAAGCGCAGGACCTTGCCGCTGACACGCAAGTCCTCGAACACGCGGGCCAAGGCCTGTGGATCGGCGAGATAGTCAGGCCGATGAATCAACAGCAGATCCAGACGATCCGTGCGTAGATCGCGAAGCGCGTTGTCGACTGAAAGCCGCACGTGCGCGGCACTCGTGTCGTAGGCATGCACGCGATGCTCGGGCCGCGCGTTGGATAGCAGCTTGATGCCGCACTTGCTCACCAACTTGATTCGGCTGCGCAAGGCCGGACGCAATGCCAGCGCCTCGCCGAACGCGGCATGCACGCCGTAGTCGCCATAGATATCCGCGTGATCGAAGGTATCGACGCCGAGATCAATGCAGGCCTCGATCCACGCCAGGCGCTCTTGCGCGCTCCAATGCCACTCAAGCAAACGCCATGCGCCGGCAACGATGGCGGAGAACGGAAATGGCGCGGCGGGCGTGGTGGTCACGGCGTGATCCGAAGTCGAACGAGGCGGTGAAGATCGCCGATTCAGCGATGGCGCACAAGCGCACCCGCTACGAACGCGATCACGAGCGCGCAAGCCCGCGCCTGACTCGATTCGCGATGTCTCCCCGCAATGCTCTTGGCGATTTTGCTCGTCTGGAACCACTTTCGTCGGAAAGGCACTGAGCCTTTCCGCGGCATCAACGCGGATCAAGAAGTGGTGCGCCTTCGCGATCAGGCTGAGATTGGCGCTCGCCTCGGCGGTTGAAGCGTCAGCTTCCACCTCGTGTCGAGTGCCCTCAACTTCTAGCCGATCCCACTAGGCGGTGATTGGGATTTAGTGTGGCATTCCTCACTTGCCTGTCAAACAACGCAAAGAACCTCCCCGCATCGTCAACAACGCGGCGCCTCGGCCCGGGAAATGCTTTGCGATGCGCATCGCCCGCGCGCGACGGGTTTCCAACACGACGATGCACGCACAGCGACCTTTGTGGGAAGACGACCGATGGCAGCCCTTGCCCGCGATGCGCGGCGATCGGGTGGCGGATGTCTGCGTGGTGGGCTTGGGTGGCGCGGGTTTGTCGGCCGTGCATGCCGCGATCGATCGGGGCTTGCGCGTGATTGGTGTCGATGCAGGCACGGTGGCGGGTAATGCCAGTGGGTGTGGCGTGGGCTTTCTGCAGGCGGGCTTGTCGCGTTTTCATCATCGCGCGGTCGAGGCGCTGGGTCACGATCGCGCGCTGGCCTTGTATCGATTGACCTTGCATGAACTCAATCGCCTGTGCGCGTCGCATTCGGACGTGATTTGGCGACGCGGTTCACTGCGCATTGCTTGCGATACCGAGGATCTGGCCGATTGCCAATCGCAATGGGTGGCGATGACGCGCGATGAACTGCCCGTTTCAACCTATCGAGGCGTGGAAGGCGAAGGCTTGTTGTTTCCCAATGACGCCTGCTTTCAGCCGATGGCCTTGGCGCGGCGCGAGGCGCAATGGGCCTTGGCGCGCGGCGCGCAACTCTTCGAGCGGTCGCCGGCGTCGTCGATCATCAAGGACCAAGTGATCACGCGCGGCGGCGCCATTCGCGCGCCGGTGGTGGTGGTGTGCGTCGACGGCGGGCTCGAGCATCTGCTGCCCGACCTTCGCGGTCGTGTGCGCACCGCGCGAGTGCAGATGCTCGCGACGGCGCCGACCCAGGAGATCACTCTCTCGCGCCCCGTGCACGCGCGACTGGGCAATGACCATTGGCAGCAAAGCCCGAACGGTTGCGTGGTGCTGGCGGGCTGTCGCGATGTCGGCGGCGCTGAGGAGTGGACGCAGCACCGTGATATCACGCCTCGCGTCCAGGACGCCTTGGAGCGCTTGCTACGCGAGCATTTGGGCGTAAAGGCCGAGATCACGCATCGCTGGGCCGCGAACATCGGTTATCACGATTCGCCCCTGCCCTTGCTTGAGCGATTGCCTTCGGGCGCGGTCGTCTGCGGAGCCTACAACGGCATGGGTCAGGTGCTCGGCCGACTCTACGGTCGGCAGGCGCTGGCCTTGGCGCTGGATGAACAGGTTGAACCGGCCTTGATCGCCTAGGCCGTTAGCGCCAGCGCCATTGCGCGCTGAGCCACGCGGTGCGCCCCGGCGCGGGTTCGAAGTAGCGACCTTGAGTGTCATTGACGATCACCGAGCCGACGCTGTCGCGATCGGCGAGGTTGTCGATGCGTAGCGAGCCTTGCCATTCGCCCCACGCGGTGTCGCGGCGATGGGTTGCGAGCAGGCTCTGCGTGAATGATCCGGGCGCGAACGTGGTGGCCGCGTCGTCGACGGCGAGGCGATCGACATGACGCGCTTGCCACGCGAGCGACCAACGAGAATTCGGTGACCACGTCACATCAAGCGTGCCGTAGCGCGAAGGCACGCCCGGCAAGTGTCGACCGTCGGCCGCTTGCGCGGACAGTAACGTCCATTGCGCTTGCGCCTCCCACTGATCGTCGAACTGCCAAGCGATGCCGGCTTCGAGTCCCCGCCGCGTGCTGCGCGGTTCATTGCGAAAACTGGTGCGACCACCGGCCGCGCGCGCGACGACTATGTCATCGCGCGCCTCGTCATCGAACACGGCGGCGTCGATCCGCGCGTGTGACTGCCGCCAAGAGAGCCCCAGTTCACGCCGCGTCACGCGCATGGCACGCAAGTCGCGATTGAAGCCGGCACTGCCGTCAACCCGATAGGCGAGTTCGTTGACCGTTGGCGATTCCGTGGCACGGGCTAGCGCGAGATGCCAGGTCGTGTGGGCATCGGGCTCGTGAAACAGCGCAATAACGGGATTGTTCGCGTTGAAATCGCGCTTACCGGAATCGTCGGGATTGGCGGCAGTGATGAAGTGATCGCGCGAGCGGAATCGCGTCTGCCCGTGACGCACGCCCGCGAGCGCGCGCCATCGGGAACTGGGTCGCCAGTGCGCGGCCACGAGCGCATCGAGATTGCGCACGCGGTTGGCTTCGTTACGACGCAAGGCGCCGCGCGTGCCGAGCGTATCGCCGATGAAGTTCTCGTAGCCGCGACGCGCTTCATCTAGCGTGTCGAGATTCACGCCGAGATCGAGCCGCCATTCGCCGCTGGCCGTGTCCCAGTTTTGCCATGCACGCGATTCCACGCCGAAGTAGTCGCGGCGCAGATCGACCACGCCACCGCCCGACAGCGGATTGCGTTGCGCGGTCGGCGCGATGGCGAGGTATTGCTCGACCTCGCGCGTGCCGCCGTAGATGGCCACGCTCAGGCCCGGTCGACCGATATCGGCGTCGCGACGCAGGGCCAGGCCTAGCTGTTGTTGCGCGATGCGCTTGCGCGTGTCGAACTGCTCGGCCACGGGCGCAGTGCCGCGAGGGTCCTCGGCCAGTTGCGCGGCGGTGAGACCGAGTGGATCTTCCGCGCGCGGCGTGTCGGAGACATTGAGCGCGCTCGACCACTGCCACTCGCCCCAGTCACCGCGTGCGCCGGCATCGAGGTTCGCGCGCCGCGCGCGCGCGTGATCGCGAAAGCCACTCACATCGACGATCTCCGCATCGACATGCGCGATGATCGCGCCCTGCCCCGCGCGCCAGCCCGCGCCGAGCACGCGCGCGAAGTCACCGAGCGTGACGCGCGCGCTTGTCTGTGATGGCGATCCCGCGGCATCGGTCTCGACGCGAATCACGGCAGCCGAGGCATTGCCGTACAACGTGGCCAAAGGCCCACGCGTGACGTCGATGCGATCGACGCCCGACAGCACGACATGCCCGACCTGACTCTGCCCATCGGGCGCGGTCGCCGGAATGCCATTGACGTAGACGCGCACGCCACGCACGCCGAAACTCGCGCGCGCGCCATAGCCGCGCACGGACAGCTGTGTGTCCTGCGCGAAGTTCCAGCGTTGCAGCGCGAGTACGCCGGGCACGCGCGCGAGTGATTCACCCAGGTCGATGCCGGGACCGGTGCGCGCGATCGCGGGCGCGTCGATGACGGCTTTGGCTGCGGTCGTGGACACCGCGTCGGTTGCGCGCGCCGAGGCCGTGACCTCGACGCGTTCCAAGGCCCGGGGCGCCGGTGGCGCGGCTTGCAGCGCCAAGATCAGCGCCAGGCCCAGCATGCGCGATCAGCGCCCCGTCGCGGGGCTCGCGGGTTTGTCGTCGACGCGGCTGACGCGATAGATCACGCCGGACAAATCGTCGGAAATCAGCAAGGCGCCATCGGGCATTTCCAGCACGTCGGCCGGTCGGCCGGACACGCGCTCGTTCTTCAACCAGCCCGTGACGAATTCCTGCGGCGTGCCGGCCTTGCCGCCTTTCACCGGCACGTACAGCACCTGATAGCCCGATTTGCGCGAGCGATTCCACGAGCCGTGCTGCGCGACGAAGATGCCGCCGCGATACGTCGCCGGGAACTGCGTGCCGCGATAGAAGCGCATGCCCAGCGGCGCGACGTGCGCGCCGAAGTTCAGCGCGGGCGCGACGTAATCCTTGCAGGCGTGGTCTTCGCCGAATTCGGGGTCGGCGATCTCGCCGCCATGGCAATACGGAAACCCAAAATGCGCGCCCGGCGTGGCCACGCGATTGAGCTCGCACGGCGGCACGTCGTCGCCCATCATGTCGCGGCCGTTGTCGGTGAACCACAACTTGCCATCGGCCGGATCCCAGTCGAAGCCGACGCTGTTGCGCACGCCGCGCGCCACCACTTCCTGCGCGCTGCCATCGGGCTTCATGCGGAAGATCGCGCCGTGGGCGTCGTCGACTTCGCAGACATTGCAGGGCGCGCCGACCGGCACGTAGAGCCAACCGTCAGGACCAAAGGCGAGAAACTTCCAGCCATGATGGGTTTCCGTCGGCAGATCGTCGCGCACGACCACCGGCTTGGGCGGCTGATCGAGGTGATCCTCGATCGCGTCCAGGCGCAGGATGCGGCTGATCGCGCCGATGTAGGGCGCGCCGTCGCGATAGGCGATGCCCGAGGGCATGTCCAGGCCGCTGGCGATGACCTTGACCGCCGTGGCGCGGCGACCGTCGTGACTGACCGCGTAGACCTTGCCGGCCTCGCGCGAGCCGACGAACAACGTGCCCTTGTCGCCCAGCGCCAGGGCGCGCGCATTGGGCACGTTGTCGGCGAAGTACTCGATCTGGAAGCCCGCCGGCACCTTGAGTTCGGTCAATTCGGGCTTGGCCGCGGCCGAACCGGCGCCGCACAGGGCGACGACGCACATCAGCATCCATCCACGCATGGGCGTTCCTCCATCAGACTGGTGACGATGATAATGCCGGCGCGGCGTCGCGGCGGCGTCAAGGCCGTTCGCGCGGACTTGAAATATCTTCACCCCAGCCTTGAATCCCGCTTGCGGCGCCGACGGGCGCGCGGCAGCATCCTCGCTCAGCATCCGAAGGCCAGCCCATGACCGCCTATCCGCACCTGCTCGCCCCGCTCGACCTCGGCTTCACCCAACTGCGCAATCGCACCCTGATGGGCTCGATGCACACGGGCCTGGAGGACCGCGCCAGCGATTACGAGCGACTCGCCACGTATTTCGCCGAACGCGCGCGCGGTGGCGCGGGCCTGATGGTCACCGGCGGCATCGCGCCGAACGTGCAGGGGTGGCTGGGACCGTTCGCGTCCAAGTTGTCGTGGCCGTGGGAGGTCAATCGCCATCGCAAGGTCACGCGCGCCGTGCACGACGAGGGCGGCCATATCTGCATGCAGATCCTGCACGCGGGGCGCTATGGCTATCACCCGTTGTCGGTGGCGCCTTCGCGGGTCAAGTCGCCGATCACGCCGTTCACGCCACGCGCGCTGTCGGCGCGCGGCATCGAGCGCACCATCGATGATTTCGTGCAATGCGCGCAGTACGCGCGCGAGGCCGGCTACGACGGCGTCGAGGTCATGGGCTCGGAAGGTTATCTGATCAATGAATTCCTGACCGAACGCACCAATCGCCGCGATGACGACTGGGGCGGCACGCCGGAAAAGCGCATGCGTTTTCCGGTCGAGATCGTGCGGCGCATGCGCGCCAAGCTCGGTCGCGATTTCATCATCATCTATCGCTTGTCGATGCTCGATCTGGTCGATGGCGGTCAGCAGTGGCAGGACATCGTGGCGCTGGCGCGCGCGATCGCGCAGGCCGGCGCCAGCTTGATCAACACCGGCATTGGCTGGCACGAGGCGCGCATTCCGACCATCGTCACTTCGGTGCCGCGCGCGGCCTTTGCCTTCGTCACGGCCAAGCTCAAGCGCGAGATCGAGCTGCCGCTGATCACCACCAATCGCATCAACATGCCCGACGTGGCCGAGCGCTTGCTGGCCGAGGGCGCGGCCGACATGGTGTCGATGGCGCGGCCTTTCCTCGCGGACCCGGAGTGGGTGAAGAAGACGCGCGAGAACCGCGTCGACGAGATCAACACCTGCATCGCCTGCAATCAGGCGTGTCTCGACCATGTGTTCGAGCGCAAGCTCGCGTCGTGCCTGGTCAATCCGCGCGCGTGTCACGAGACCGAGTTGAAGATCACGCCGACCGCGAACGCCAAGCGCGTGGCCGTGGTTGGCGCGGGCCCCGCGGGTCTGGCGGCGGCGACGACGCTGGCGGAGCGCGGCCATCGCGTGACTTTGTTCGACGCCGCTCCCGCGATCGGCGGTCAGTTCAACATGGCCAAGCGCATTCCGGGCAAGGAAGAATTCCACGAGACGCTGCGCTACTTCGGGCGACGGCTCGAACTGACCGGCGTGACCACGCGCCTGAACACGCGCGTCGACGAGACGGCGCTCACGCGCGAGCACTTCGACGAAGTGATCCTGGCCACGGGCGTTACGCCGCGCGCGCCGCGCATCGAGGGCATCGATCATCCAATGGTGCTGAACTATGTCGACGTGCTCGCGCGCGATAAGCCCGTCGGCAAGCGCGTGGCCATCGTCGGCGCGGGCGGCATCGGCTTCGACATCGCGGAGTTCCTGGTGCACGAAGGCCACTCGCCCTCGATGGACCCGGCGCTGTGGTTGCGCGAATGGGGCATCGATCCGACCTTGGAGGCGCGCGGCGGCATCGATGGCGTGCAACCGCGACCGGAACCGCCGGCGCGGCAGGTGTTCTTGCTCCAGCGCAGCGAAGGCAAGCTCGGCGAGCGCTTGAACAAGACCTCGGGCTGGGTGCACCGCGCGACCTTGAAGATGAAGCGCGTGGAGATGATCGGCGCGGTGACCTATCAACGCATCGACGATCGCGGCCTGCACGTGCTGGTGGGCACGACGCCGCGATTGCTCGAGGTCGACAACGTGGTGATCTGCGCCGGCCAGGAACCCAACCGTGAATTGCACGAGGCCCTGACCGCGCAAGGCCAGACCGTGCATCTGATCGGCGGCGCGGACATCGCGGCCGAACTCGACGCCAAGCGCGCCATCGATCAGGGCACGCGCCTGGCGGCGAGCATCTGATTCGCTAGGGCGACTAGTTGGGCGAATGCGCCTCGTCCGCAAGGCGCTTGTCCAGGCGCTTTTCCGCGTCATCGGCATACGCGCGGCAACCGCCTTCTAGCAACGGGTCTTTAGCGGCCGTCTGGCGTGCCTCGATGCGCTCGAACAACTTGACGAAGGCCGGGTGCACCGACACCACCAGATCGCACGGCAGTTCGCGAATGCGCGCGATCGAGGCACGGAACTGCGCGAGACGCTCGGGCGAATCGAAACGGAAACCTTCGGCCGATACGGCATTGAGGCTGTCGGCGTAGACGGCGTCGATGCACTGGTCCTTCTCGCAGCTGCGCCACGTCCACGTGGTGGCGCCGGGCGTGTGACCGGGCGTGTAGTGCGCGGTCAGGGTGATGCCGCCGAGCGTGATCGTGCCGCCGTCATCGATCTCGACCACGTCCTTGACCGGCGGATAGGCCATCGCGGCTTCGCCGAGACCGGCTTGCGGATCGTCGGGCGTCACGCCGCCCAGCCGCAGCGCCTTGGCGCCCGCGTGACTCGCGGCGACCTTGGCGCCGGTCAGACGCGCCAAGGCCGCGATGCCGCCGGCGTGGTCATAGTGCGCGTGCGAATTGACGATCCACTTCACCTCGCTCAACGCCACGCCGAGCGATTCGAGATTCGCCTCGATCAAGGGCACGGATTGCGGCAGACCCCCGTCGAGCAGAATCGCGCCCTCGGGCGTGCGGATCAGCACCACGGCCAGACCTTCGGGGCCGACATAGAACGTTTCGCCATGCAGCCGCACGGGCGCGTGCTTGGCATTCCAGGCCTCACAGTAATCACAGGTCTTTGGTTGCAGATCAGCGGGCGCGTCGGCGGCGAAGAGGGCGGCGGCGAACAACAGGGGCATCATGCGGGGGCACTCCTGGGCCGGCGCCAAACGCGCGACGGCATGGGTTGGGGGAAAGGCCGGGTGATGCTCGACGCGCGCGGCCGCCAGCACAAGCGCCGTTCAAGCGATGTCACGGAATGGTCAGGATTTCGCCCGCGCCGCGCCCGGGTTCGGAGCAGGCTTGCAAGCTCGAAGTTTTGCGCTCAGCATCGCGCGATGGTCGCTCACCACAGTTATCGCGAAGAGATCGCCAATGCCCTGTCGCACGGCCTGGGCGCCGTGCTGGCCCTGGGCGCGGGCGCGGTCATGATCACGCTGGCCGCCGTGTTCGGCGACATGCGCCAGGTGATCAGCGCCGCTGTCTACACCACGACACTCGTGCTGCTGTACGTGGCCTCGACCCTCTATCACGCGGTGCCGCATCCGGCCGCCAAGGCGCGCCTGCAGATCCTCGATCATTGCGCGATCTTTCTGCTGATCGCCGGCACCTATACGCCGTTCACCCTGGTGAGTCTGCGCGGCAGCGAATGGGGCTGGAGCCTGTTCGCCACCGTGTGGGGGCTGGCGATGATCGGCGTGGTGTTCAAGCTGTTCTTCACCGGGCGCTTTCAGCGCGTGTCGACCCTGATGTTCATCGCCATGGGCTGGATCGTGCTGGTGGCCCTGGAGCCGATGGTGCGCGCCCTGCCGGGCACCACGCTGGCGTGGTTGTTCGCCGGTGGCTTCGCCTACACGGCCGGCACGTATTTTTATCACCACAAGCGCCTGCCCTACGCCCACGCCGTGTGGCACCTGTTCGTGCTGGTGGGCAGCATCTGCCATTTCGTGGCGGTATTCACCGAAGTGGTCTGAGCGACCGGCCGACGGCCGGGGCCGCCCGCGTCGCGGGCCGTTGTGAGCGTGCCTGCGGTCGGTTATGTTCCGGCCCATGACGACGATCGCTCCCAATCTGGAGCCGCTGGTCAAGCTCAGCGGCTTCGACGGCCAGCCCGATGCCGCGTTTCGCACCCTCGCCCAGCACTTGATGAACAAGTGGCCGGGCGTCGGCGTGGCCTTGGTGCTCACGGATGATCTGCCGGCCGGGCAGTGCCGACTGGTGGCGCTGGTGGGCGCCGACGGTCACGAGTTACTGGCGGCGACCGATCCCTATGGCGAGACCACGCGCCTGCCCTTCTTCGACGATGCGCTGGCCGTGCGCTTGTTCGCGCGCGTGCAGGCGCAGCGCATCGAGGTCAATGCCGACGAACGCCATTTGCCCTTGGCGCAGGCGCTGATTTCGCCAGTCGCGATCATGGCCCTGCCAATGCCGCGCGAGGGCAAGATCGAGCACTGGATGCTGGTGACCAGCGCCGTGCCGTTTCGCTTCGAGGACGTAAATCTGGAGCGCGCCTTGTACGACGTGGCGCTCGCGTATTCGCTGATCGCCGGCCAAGTGATGCGGCGCACGCTGGAGAGCGAAGTCGCGCGTCAGCATCGCGAGATCGCGGGTCTGGCCGATATTCAACGCCTGCTGCAACCCGAGCAGCCGCGCATTCGCGGGTTCAACTACGCGGTGCATTGGCAGCCGGCGGAAACCGCCGCGGGTGACTACTACGACCTGATGTCACTGACGCCCTTGATCTCGGACTTCGTCGATCATGGCGCCGATGCGTGGGGCGCGATGCTCGCTGATGTGTCGGGTCATGGCGCGGCGGCGGCGATGGAATCGGTGCAGTTCGACGCGATCTTGCGCACCTACAAGGGCGACGAACCGCCGAACGGACCGGCGGGCGCGTTGACCTACGCCAATCGGCATTTCTTCTCGCGCCGGCAGCGCAGCCATTTCATGACGATCTTCGCGGTCGCGTGTCGACCGGATCGCAACACGCTGCAATACGTTTGCGCGGGGCATCTGCCGGCCTTGCATCGCCGCGCGGCGGGCACGCGCTGGCTGGGCCGCGACAACGATGCCGGCATTCCGCTGGGCGTGCTGCGCGATCATCGCTGGGAAAACGTCGAGACGCCCTTCATGCCCGGCGACATGCTGGTGTTGTACACCGATGGCATCACCGAGGCGCGCGATCGACGCGGCGAGCAATTCGGACTCGATCGTTTGTACGACGCGGCCGCCATGGCCGAGCCCACGGCGCAAGAGACGCTGGATGCGATCAAGGAAGCCGTGTTCGAGCACCAGGGCGGCGCGGTCGGCGAGGACGATCAGACCGTGATCGTGCTCAAGCGCGAGGACTGAGCTCCGCGCCGACGACGTCACGACCCCGCGCGGGGTCGTGCGTCGCGAACTCAATATCGAATCAACGCTTCGCCAGCGGCACGAAGGCGCGATCGTCGGGACCGACGTAGTTGGCGCTGGGACGAATGATCTTGCCGTCGATGCGTTGTTCGATGATGTGCGCGCTCCAACCCGAGGTACGCGCGATCACGAACAGCGGCGTGAACATCGGCGTCGGCACGCCCATCATGTGGTAGCTCGAGGCCGAGTACCAATCGAGATTGGGGAACATCTTCTTCAAGTTCCACATCAGGCTCTCGATGCGCTCGCTGACGTCGAACAGGCGCTGATTGCCGCCTTCGGCGCAGAGCTTGCGCGAGATTTCCTTGATGATGGGATTACGCGGATCGCCGATGGTGTACACCGGATGGCCGAAGCCGATGATGATCTCCTTGCGCTCCATGCGCGCGCGGATGTCGGTCTCGGCCTCGTCGGCGGAGCGATAGCGCGCGATGATGTCCATCGCCACCTCATTGGCGCCGCCGTGCTTGGGACCGCGCAGCGCGCCGATCGCGCCGGTGATGGCCGAATAGAAATCCGAACCCGTGCCCGCGATCACGCGCGCGGTGAAGGTGCTGGCGTTGAACTCGTGCTCGGCATAGAGCACCAGCGATTGATCGAGCGCGCGCGCGTGCAGCGCGCTGGGCTTGCGACCGTGCAGCAGATGCAGGAAATGCGCGGCGATGGAGTCGTCGTCGGTCTCGGTGTCGATGCGTCGACCGTTGTGCGACCAGTGATACCAATACAGCAGGATCGAGCCGAAGCACGCCATCAGGCGATCGGCGATGTCGCGCGCGGCGGCGATGGGATGATCCTCGCGCTCGGGCATGACCGTGCCCAGTACCGAGCAACCCGTGCGCATGACGTCCATCGGGTGCGTGGCCGCGGGCAACAATTCGAGCGCGGCCTTCACCGGCTGCGGCAAGCCGCGCAGACGACGCAGCTTGGTCTTGTACGCGGCGAGTTCCGCCGTCGTGGGCAGATGCTCGTGCACGAGCAGATGGGCGATCTCCTCGAAACTGCCTTGCTCGGCGAGGTCCTTGATGTCATAGCCGCGATAGGCGAGATCGTTGCCGGTGCGCCCGACCGTGCAGATGGCGGTGTTACCCGCCGCCACGCCGGACAGCGCGACAGATTTTTTCGCCTTGGGAAGCACTTGTTGACCGGATTCGCTCATGGAAGCCTCTGCACCGCGGTGCGTTGACGGGTTGACGCGACGGCGCGGCGATGACGACCGCGCTGGCTGAAACGCGCCACGCGCGACGCGCATGGCACTGGAAGGATTGAGTGCGTCGCGCGCGTGGCGCGATCGAGCACTGCATGCGCGGGCTTCATGCCAAGCGCTCCTGAAAGCACGCGCGCGACAAGCGATACAGGCAATGCAGACTCAAGCGATGCCCGGGCGTGACGCGCGGATGCAAAAAATCGCCCTGCTCATCGCGATGCATGCCCAACCGCGCCATGACCGCGCGCGAGGGCGCGTTCTCGGGCACGACGAAGGCGACGATCTCGTCGAGCCCCAGCGTGTCGAAGCCGAAGCGCAGCGCCGCGCGCGCGCCTTCGGTCGCGTAACCGCGATGCCAGTGCGCGCGATCGAGTCGCCAACCGATTTCCACGCAGGGCATGAAGGGCGCGTCCCACACCGGCGGATTGAGGCCGATGAAGCCGATGCACGAAGGACCGCCCTTCACTTCCACCGCCCAGAAACCCCAGCCGCGTTCGTCGATGCCGTTTTGCACGCGATCGATCAGCGCATCGCTGGCGACGCGATCGAGCGGCTGCTCGAAGAAGCGCATCACTTCGGGATCGCGCCCGAGCGCGGAGAACGGTTCGCGATCGGCATCTCGCCACGGACGCAGGATCAGTCGCGTGGTCTCGACGATCGCGGGTGGGGTCAATTGGGGCACGGTGAAGGCCATGCGGCGAATCGCGTCGCGCGGCTTATTTCTCGTCGCGCGCGAACAGCGCGTCGAGCTTGTGCTCGAAGGCGTGATAGTCGAGATGCTGATACAACTCGGCGCGCGTCTGCATGGTGTCGAGCACGTTCTTCTGCGTGCCTTCGCGACGAATCGCGCCGTACACGTTCAAGGCCGCCTTGGCCATGGCGCGGAATGCCGACAAGGGATACAGCACCAGGCCGACATTGGCCGAGGCCAGTTCCTGCACGGTGAACAGCGGCGTCGAGCCGAACTCGGTGATGTTGGCCAGAATCGGCACGTTCACCGCGTCGGCGAACTGGCGATACATGCCGAGTTCGGTCATGGCCTCGGGGAAGATCATGTCGGCGCCCGCTTCTACGCAACGACAAGCGCGATCGATCGCGGCTTGCAGGCCTTCGACCGCCAGCGCGTCGGTGCGCGCCATGATCACGAACTCGGGATCGGTGCGCGCGTCGACCGCGGCCTTGATGCGATCGACCATTTCATCGGCCGAGACGATGGCCTTGCCGGGTCGATGACCGCAGCGCTTTTGCTGCACCTGGTCCTCAATGTGCACGGCACCGGCGCCGACCTTGATCATGGTCTTGATCGTGCGCGCGATGTTGAAGGCGCCGCCCCAGCCCGTGTCGATATCGACGAGCACTGGCAGATCGCAGATGTCGGTGATGCGGCGCACGTCGGTGGCGACGTCCTCGAGCGTGGTGATGCCGAGATCGGGAATGCCGCAACTCGACGCGGCCACGCCGCCGCCGGACACGTACAGCGCGCGAAAGCCCTGCGAGGCGGCCAGGCGCGCGGCGTAGGCATTGATCGCGCCAATCACTTGCAAAGGTTTTTCGGCGGCGAGAGCGGCGCGGAATCGCGCGCCGGCGGAAGTCAGGCTCATGCTGGATGCTCCGGCTATTCGGCGGCGCGCGAGTCGCGCCACGCGCGGGGGTGCCCGCGTACTGGGCTGTTCGTCGAGGCGGCGATTCTACCTCAGCCGCAAGCGGCCACGTCGTTCGCGGGCCTTGGACCTTGGTCTGCCGGCGGTTTTTCCGTCATCAGAAACGACGAGGGCGGCCGAAGCCGCCCTCGCGCGCAATATCACGCTTCGCGTTTAGCCCAGCAGGTGGGCGACGCCGGCGCGTTCTTCCTCGAGTTCCTTCAAGGTCAGGTCCATGCGCTCGCGCGAGAACGCGTCGATGGCCAGATCGCGCACGCGCTCGTACTTGCCGGCCTTGCAGATCACCGGCACGCCGTACATCACGTCGGTGGGAATGCCGTAGGAGCCGTCGGACGGCACGCCCATGGTCACCCATTCGCCGTTGGAGCCCAACACCCAGTCACGCATGTGATCAATCGCGGCATTGGCCGCGGAGGCGGCCGACGACAGACCGCGCGCCTCGATGATGGCGGCGCCGCGCTTGCCGACCTTCGGGATGAAAGTCTCGCGGTTCCAGGTGTCGTCGTTGATCATGTCCTTCACCGACTGGCCCGCCACCGTGGCGAAGCGATAGTCGGGATACATGGTCGGCGAGTGATTGCCCCACACGATGAGCTTCTTGATGTCGCCCACCGGCTTGCCGGTCTTGGTCGCGAGCTGTGACAGCGCGCGGTTGTGATCCAGGCGCAGCATGGCGGTGAAGTTTTCCTTCGGCAGGTTCGGCGCCGACTTCATCGCGATGTAGGCATTGGTGTTGGCCGGATTGCCGACCACCAGCACCTTCACGTCGCGCTTGGCCACCGCGTTCAACGCGCGGCCTTGCTCGGTGAAGATCTTGGCGTTTTCGAGCAGCAGATCCTTGCGCTCCATGCCCGGGCCGCGCGGCTTGGCGCCGACCAGCAGGGCCAGATCGATGTCCTTGAACGCTTCGTTGGGATCGGAGGTGCCGACAATGCCGGCGAGCAGCGGGAAGGCGCAGTCCTCGAGTTCCATCATCACGCCCTTGAGCGCGGCCTGGGCCTTGTCGATGGGCAGTTCCAACATCTGCAGGATCACCGGCTGATCGCGGCCGAGCATTTCGCCGGAAGCGATGCGGAACAACAGGCTGTAGCCGATCTGGCCGGCGGCGCCGGTCACTGCAACGCGGACGGGGGATTTCATGGACTCACCTCTATGACAGGGCGCTTGGTTGTTGAGCCGGGGAAACTAGCGCGCCGCCGCCAGGGGCAGCTCGCGCGCGTAGCCGAGAATCTCGTTGGGATCGTAGCCGTGCACGACATGCGTGCCGACGATGGTCAGCGGCACGCCGTGACCGCCGAGTTTTTCGTAGGCCTCGACCGCGAGTTCGTCATGATCGACGTCGAGCTCGTGGAAGGCGATGTTGTGACGTTGGAAGTCTTTCTTGAGCTGCTGACAGTAGCCGCACCATTCGGCGCCGATCAGCACTACCGGCGACGGCCCGACCAGCGCGCGCACTTCCTCGCTGACGGTCGACGCCGGCGGCTCGCGCCGCAGCATCCAGCCCAGGGCGACGAGAATCGCGACGATGATCAGCAGGCGCCGCATGGCGCTTAGTCCTTGAGCTCCGCGAAGAACTCACGCACGCGGCGCAGGCCTTCGGTGAGTTCCGCGGCCTTGCAGGTGTACGAGATGCGGATCGCGCGCGGTTCGCCGAAGGCCGATCCGGGCACGCAGGCCACGCCCTTGGCGTCGAGCAACGCGTTGCACCAGTCGACGTCGTTGCCGATGCGCGTGCCGTTGTGCGACTTGCCGAACGCCACCGAGATATCGGGAAACGCGTAGAACGCGCCGCGCGGCACCGGGCACTTGACGCCGGGGATAGCGTTGAGCGCGGCCAGCACTTCATCGCGCTTTTGCTGAAACTCGCGGCGCTTGGCCTGCGGAATATCTTGCGGGCCGCTAAAGGCGGCGACGGCGGCGGCGGTCACCACCTCGGGCAGGTTGGTGATGTGATTGGAATTGAGATTGACGATGGCCTGCGCGAAGTTCTCGGGACCCGCGATCAAGCCAACGCGCCAGCCCGGCATGCCGTAGGTCTTGGAAATCGAGTCGAGCAGCACCACGCGATCGCGCAATTCGGGGCGTGCCTTGACCAGGTGCGCGTACTCGAGCCCATCGAACAGCAGGCGGTTGTAGATGTCGTCGGACAACACCCACAGCTGCGGATGACGCGCGAGCACGTCGGCCAGCGCCTTCACTTCCTCGGGCGTGTAGACCATGCCCGTGGGATTGGACGGATTGTTGAACAGCAGCACGCGCGAGGTCGGCTTGATCGCGGCCTCGAGCTGCGCGGGCGTGAGCTTGTAGTTCTGCTCCGGCGGGCACGGCATCAAGGTGACCTTGGCGCCCAGGATGTCGGCGATGTCGACGTAACTGGTCCAGTACGGCGTCGGGATCAGCACTTCGTCGCCTTCGTTCAACAGCGCGTACATGGCGTTGAACAGCACGTGCTTGGCGCCCACGCCGACGGCGACGTGCTTGCGCTCGTAACCTTCGAAACCGCCTTCGCGCAGATGCTTGAGGAAGGCGTCGAGCAGATCGTCGCGACCGCGATTGGAACCGTAGGCGCCCGTGTCCTTCATCAGCGCCTGGCGCGCGGCGTCATAGACATGTTCGCCGGGCAGGAAGTTGGGCACGCCGATCGAGAAGCTGATGATGTCGCGGCCTTCGGCCTTGAGCTTCTTGGCCTTTTCGGCCACTACCATGATCGCGCTGGGTCGGGCGCGACCCATACGCTCGGCGAGCTTGGGCATGCTGTCCTCGGTCTGAAATTCGCTGTTTCGGGGCCTTGTTGCGGCGCGGAAGGATAGCACAGGGCGTGCGCGCGACTTCATCGTCGCGCTTGCCCGAAGCGTGGCCATTCGCTTCAATGCAGGCCTTGCCTTGCCAGGGGAAATCTCGCGATGTCAGGGACTTGTCGCGGACGGATGGCCTGGGTCTGGATATGCCTGTCGGTGATGAGCTGGCCGGCGCTGGCCGGCTCTCGCGTGGTCGCGGTGAACTGGGGCGCCGACGGCTTGACGCGGCCCGCGCCGGACGCGCGCGTGGTCCTGGTCGAGCCCGATCTCGAACTGTCCGAAGTGCTGGCCGGTGGCCGTCTGGCGACACGCGCCGATTGGACCGAGGCCGCGCGCGCGCTGCTGCCGGCCGAGATGCGTCGCGTGCTCGAAGGGCGCGGCGCGCGCGTGACTGGCATCTACGTGCCCGCGGCCGATTTGCCGCCCGAGGCGCGCATCCGCCAGATCCTGCATCTGCATCAGGCCGTGGGCTTGTCGATCATCACGCGCTATTTCGGCGTGGTGAAACTCGACAACAAATCCGGCTTCGACTGGACACTCGGCCCAGGCGTGTCGGCCTTGCGCGAGGCCACGGGCGCGGACTACGCGCTGTTCACCTACGTGCGCGATTCCTACACCAGCTCCGGCCGCGCGGCGATGATGGTCGTGGGCGCGCTGCTCGGCGTGGCCGTGGGCGGTGGCGTGCAAGTGGGCTTCACCTCGCTGGTCGATCTGCGCGGTGGACGCGTGTTGTGGTTCAACTTTCTCGTCGATGCCACGGGCGATTTGCGCGATGCCGAAGGCGCGCGCGAGACCGTGGCCGATCTGCTGGAGGAGTTTCCGCTGTGAAGCTCGCGCGCGTCGCGGCGTCATTGGGCTTGAGCATGGCGATGTTTGTGCCCGGTTGTGGCGGCGCGCCCGTGCGCGAGGCCGCGCCGGGCGCGCGTCCGGCGTTGGCCAGCGACGAAGGTGGCTTGCGCTACGCGATGGATCACCTCGAGCGTCAATTGCAGGCGTCACCGCTGCTGGTGCGCGACGCGGCGCTCAATGCCTATTTGCGCGATCTCGTGTGTCGACTCGCGGCGAGCTATTGCGGCGACATTCGCGTCTATGTGATCGACGTGCCCGCGTTCAATGCCTCGATGGCGCCCAACGGCATGATGCAGGTGTGGACGGGGTTGTTGCTGCGCGTGGAAGACGAGGCCGAACTCGCCTACGTGATCGGTCACGAGATCGGCCACTATCGCGCGCGGCACATGCTCAGTCAGTGGTTGCGGCTCAAGCGCACGGAGAACTTCGTCGCGGCGTTTCAGGTGCTCACGCTGGGATTCGGCGCGGGGCTCGTGGGTTCGCTGGCGAGTCTCGCGGGCTCGGCGCAGGTGCTGGCGTTTTCGCGCGATCAGGAGCGCGAGGCCGATGTCGTGGGGTTTCAGACGCTGCTCAACCATGGCTACGATCCGAGCGCCGCGCCGCGGTTGTACGCCGCGTTGCTCGACGAAGAACACGCGCGCGAAGGCAAGAAGCCCTCGGCGATTTTCGCCACGCATCCGCCGACCGAGGAACGCCTCGACAATCTGCGCGCGCTGGCGCATGACGCGCCGGCGATGACGGCGCGCGACGATGGTTCGGCGCGTTTGCGCGCGGTCGTGGCGCCGCTGCGCGCGGCGTGGCTGCGCGGTGAGTTGTCGCGTCGTCACGACGGGCAAAGCCTCGTGCTGCTCGAACGCCTGCGCGCGGACGAACCCGTGGCGACGCGCGGCGAAATCTTGTTCACCCTGGCCGAGCTCTATCGCCGTCGCGCGCGCGCCGATGATCTGGCGCGCGCCGAAGCGCTCTATCGCGAAGCGCTGACCACGCGCAATGCGCCGATCGCGACGCATCGCGAACTCGGCATGCTGCTGCGCGCCAGTGGCGCGCGCGCCGAGGCCGCAAGCGAATTGCGTCGCTATCTGCAAGCCGATCCCGACGCGAGCGATCGCGCCGCGATCGACCACTATCTGCGCGAACTGGAACGTCCATGATGCCCACGACCTTGTCGCGAGTCTTGCTGTTGTGCCTGATGCTGGCCTTGTCGGCGTGCGGCAGCCGCTTGGTCAAGCCCGGCGTCGCGCACGGCGGCAAGTCCTTTGAAGTCGATACGCCCAGCGCCTGGACGCGACTGGCCACGCTCGGCGGCGAGCTGTGGACCATCGATGGCGAGTTGCTCAATCAATTGAACTTCATCGACGGTGTCGCCGCCGATCGACATGTGCTGACGAATCGCCGACGCACGAAGAGCGCGCCCGATGGCGCCTATTTCAAACCCGGACTCGATGCCTTGCAGTTGCAGCAGCTGTTCGTCGACGCCTTCGGCGGTCAGGGCATGGTCAACGCGACGGCCAGCGGCTTGCGTCCGGCGCGGATGGGCGATGTCGACGGCTTTCGCTTCGAGCTGTCGTTCGCCAGCCCCGAAGGTTTGATCTATCGCGGCAAAGTGCTGGTGGCCGAGCGCGAGCAGCGTCTGTATGCGCTGATCTTTCTCGCGCCCGCCGAGTATTACTTCGATAAGGACGCGGCCCTGGTGGACCGCATCCTTGATAGCGCGCGACTCGTGCGTTGAGTCGCGCGCGCCGGCATCAACGGCGGTCGAGCACGGCGTTCCACTTGTCGATGTGAGCCTTGGCGCGCGCGAGCACCGGCGCCGTGTCGCCTTCGATCGTGATGGCCGCGATCTTCTCGCCCTGACGGATGGCGTCGACAATGGCCTGATCGGCCGCGCCGACGACCTTGCCGAACACCGTGTGCTTGCCATTCAACCAATCGCACGGGATGTGGGTGATGAAGAACTGGCTGCCATTGGTGCCCGGGCCGGCATTGGCCATCGACAGCACGCCACGCTCGTGGCCGAGGCCAGCGACGATTTCGTCCTCGAAGCGATAGCCCGGGCCGCCGCGACCGCTGCCCTCGGGGCAACCGCCCTGGATCATGAAGTCGGCGATGACGCGGTGGAAATCGAGCCCGTCATAAAACTTGCGCTGGGCCAGATTGACGAAATTGGCCACGGTGATCGGCGTTTTGTCGGCGAACAGATTGACGTGAATGGTGCCGCGCGCGGTCTGGATGTGGGCGACGAGCTGGGACATGTTCCGGGGTCCTGGTCGTAAGGGGCGGCCATGGTAGCAGCGGCGCGCGGGCCTCGGCCCGGGCGCGCCCCGAGGCCCGGATGCCGACCCCAATCCGACCGGTCCCAGGCCAGGGAATCGACCCCAGCTGAACGCCCCGCCCGCGAACCGGGCCGTTCGAGCCAAATTCCTGATTTGTCGGTATACTCCCGCGCCCAGCGCGCCGTGATGGCGCGCGCTCGATACCAGGCCGCCTCCGCGGATGCCGCGGCCCGCCGTCGATCCCGCTTCGTTAGTCAACGCCAGGCCGGCCTTCGCCGCGCCCCACGGATTCATTCATGTCCATCGAAAAGTTGCGCAACATCGCCATCGTGGCCCACGTCGACCACGGCAAGACCACGCTCGTGGATCAGCTGCTCAAGCAGTCCGGCACTCTGTCCGAGCGCGCCGTGGTCCCCGACCGCGTGATGGACTCGAACGATCTCGAACGCGAACGCGGCATCACGATTCTGGCCAAGAACACGGCCATCACGTGGCGCGACTACCGCATCAACATCGTCGACACCCCGGGCCATGCCGACTTCGGCGGCGAGGTCGAGCGCGTGTTGTCGATGGTCGACTCGGTGCTGCTGCTGGTCGACGCCTTCGACGGCCCGATGCCGCAGACGCGCTTCGTCACGCAGAAAGCGTTCCAGATGGGCTTCAAGCCGATCGTGGTGATCAACAAGGTCGACCGTCCGGGCGCGCGTCCGGACTACGTGCTCAACGCGACTTTCGATCTGTTCGATCGCCTGGGCGCGACCGAGGAGCAGCTCGACTTCACCACGGTTTATGCCTCGGCGCTCAATGGCTACGCGGGCATGTCGCCCGACGTGCGCGAGGGCAACATGGACCCGCTGTTCGAAGCCATCGTCAAGCATGTGCACGCGCCCAAGGTCGATCGCGACGGTCCCTTCCAGATGCGCATTAGCCAGCTCGACTACAACAACTACGTCGGCGTGATCGGCATCGGTCGCATCGAGCGCGGCAGCGTCAAGACCAATACCCAGGTCACCGTGATCAACCGCGAAGGCGCCAAGCGCAATGGTCGCGTGTTGCAGGTGCTGGGCTTCATGGGCCTGGAGCGCCGCGAGGTGCCGATGGCGCAGGCCGGCGACATCATCGCGATCTCGGGCATCGAGGCGCTGGGCATCTCCGATACCTTGTGCGACCCGACCGCGCCCGAGGCGCTGACCCCGCTGACCGTCGACGAGCCGACCATCAGCATGACCTTCCAGGTCAACAACTCGCCCTTCGCCGGCAACAAGCAGCACAGCGGCGGCAAGTTCCTCACCAGCCGTCAGCTGCGCGATCGTTTGACGCGCGAGCTGATGCACAACGTCGCGCTGCGCGTGGACGAGACCGATGAGTCGGAGAAGTTCAAGGTTTCCGGTCGCGGCGAACTGCATCTGTCGATCCTGATCGAGAACATGCGTCGCGAAGGCTACGAGCTCGCGGTGTCGCGTCCCGAGGTCATCATTCGCGAGATCGACGGCCAGCAGATGGAGCCGTTCGAGCAACTCGTGTGCGATCTCGAGGAGCAGTACCAGGGCGGCGTGATGCAGCGCCTGGGCGAGCGTCGCGCGCAGCTGAAGAACATGGAACCCGATGGCCGCGGTCGCGTGCGCCTGGAGTACTTGATTCCGGCGCGTGGCCTGATCGGCTTCCAGACCGAGTACCGCACGATCACGGCGGGCACGGGCCTTTTGTTCCATGTGTTCGATCACTACGGTCCGAAGGCCGAAGGCGCGATCGCCAAGCGCCAGAACGGCGTGATGATTTCCAACGGCACGGGCCCCTCGCCCGCCTACGCGCAGTTCGCGATGCAGGAACGTGGCCGTCTGTTGATCGACGCCGGCGAGGAGGTCTATGAAGGCCAGCTCGTGGGCATTCACGCCAAGGACAACGACCTCACGGTCAATGCCCTGCGCGCCAAGCAGCTGACCAACTTCCGCGCCGCCGGCAAGGACGACAATCTGATGCTGACGCCGCCGATCAAGATGAGCCTGGAACAGGCTCTCGAGTTCATCGAGGACGATGAGCTGGTCGAAGTCACGCCGAACGCGATTCGTCTGCGCAAGAAGTTCCTGACCGAGAACGATCGCAAGCGCGCCTCGCGCGGCTGATCGATGGCGTCGCCGGTCTGGATTTCCTGGAGCGGCGGCAAGGACTGCCTGATGGCCCTGGCGCGATTGCGCGCCAGCGGCCAATGGTCCGTGGCGGGACTGATCTGCACGATCAATCGCGCGTTCGATCGCGTGGCCATGCATGGCATTCGCGGCGAGGTGTTGCGCGCGCAGGCGGCGTCGCTGGGCCTGCCGCTGATCGAGGCCGTGCTGGACTGGCCCTCATCCAACGAGCAATACGAGGCGTCCTACGTCGAGGCCATTGCCCGCGCTCAAGCGACGGTGCCGTTTCAGCATCTGGCCTTTGGTGATTTGTTCCTGACCGATGTGCGCGCTTATCGCGAGCGCATGCTCGCGCCACTCGGCATCGAGGGCGTGTTTCCCTTGTGGGGCGCCGATACGCGCGCGCTGGCGCGCGATTTCGTTCGGCAGGGTCATCGCGCGATGCTGACGTGCGTCGATACGATGCAACTCGATGCGCGCTTCGCGGGTCGCGAGTTCGATGCGACCTTGTTCGATGAGCTGCCCGACACGGTCGATCCTTGCGGCGAGCGCGGCGAGTTTCACACCTTGAGTTTCGCCGGCCCCGAATTCAGCGCGCCACTTCGATTGACGCGCGGCGAGAGTGTGTTGCGCGAAGAGCGCTTCGCCTACACGGATTTCGCGCTGGCGGATTGAGCGTCGCGGCGTTCATCGCCGCGACGCCGCATGAATCGCGATCAGACCGTGGCCGTGGCGCCCGCGCCGCGCTTGCGCACGATCAGCATGGCCAATTCCAGCGACTGCTCGTAGTTCAACCGCGGATCGACGGTGGACTTGTAGGCGCGCTGCAAGTCATCCGGCGTGAGGTCGCGCGCGCCGCCGAGGCATTCGGTCACGTTCTCGCCCGTCAGCTCCAGATGCACGCCGCCCAGGCGCGTGCCGGCGGCCGCGTGCGCGTCGAAGGCCCGTTCGAGTTCGGAACGGATGTTGTCGAAGCGACGCGTCTTGGTGCCGTTGGCGAGCGATTCGGTATTGCCGTGCATGGGGTCGCAGCACCACAGCACATTGCGGCCTTCGCGACGAACGGCCTCAAGCATGCCCGGCAGGGCTTCGCCGATCTTGGTCGCGCCCAAGCGATGGATCAGCATCAAGCGCCCCGCTTCGTTCTGCGGATTGAGGATGTCGATCAAGCGCAGCAAGGTGTCTGGCTTGACCGAGGGACCGACCTTGACGCCGATCGGGTTGCGAATGCCGCGGCAATATTCGATGTGAGCGCCATCGAGATCCGCGGTACGCAGACCGATCCACGGGAAGTGCGTCGATAGATTGAACCAGCCCCACTGGCGCGGCACCTGGCGCGTGAGCGCTTGCTCGTAGTGCAGCAACAGGGCTTCGTGCGAGGTGAAGAAGTCGACGCGCGAATAGACGCCCAGTGGCTCGCCGGCGAGCGTTTCCATGAAGCGCACGGCTTCGCCAATCGACTCGACCATGCGCTTGTATTCGCGCGCGAGCGGCGAATGCTCGACCCAGCCCAGGTCCCAGTACTCGGGATGATGCAGGTCGGCGAAACCGCCATCCATTAGCGCGCGGATGAAGTTCATCGTCATCGCCGACAGGGCGTGACCACGCACCATGCGTCGTGGATCGGGCGTGCGCGACTCGAGCGTGAACTCGGGGCCGTTGACCACGTCACCGCGGTAGCACGGCAAGGTGACGCCGTTGCGCGTCTCCATGTCGGCCGAGCGTGGCTTGGCGTACTGGCCGGCGAAGCGACCGACGCGCACCACGGGCAGCTTGAGACCGTGGATCAGCACCACGCTCATCTGCAGCAGCACTTTGAGGCGGTTGGAGATCAGCCCCGATTCGCAGTCGCCGAAGCTTTCGGCGCAATCACCGCCTTGGAGTAGAAAGCGCTTGCCTTCGGCGGCTTCGGCCAACTGACGCTTGAGCGCCAGGATCTCCATCGACGTGACCAGGGGCGGCAATTGCCGCACTTCGGCCAATGCCGCTTCCAACGCCGCGGCGTCCGGATAGGACGGCTGTTGCAGCGCGGTCTTGCCGAGCCAGCTGGAGGGACTCCAGTTGGCGGCCTCGTGGACCGGTTGAATCGCGGATCCAGCCATAGTGCGTGACAGCCGTTGCATGTTCTAAGCCTCTCGTCCCAGCCACGTCATGCGCGCGTCGCATGTCCGGATTTCGATCCGGGAGCGACGGCGGTGGCGGTAGCGAGCGGTCCCGGATTCCCTTGGTCAGTGCGTATAGCGGCGAAAGCCGAAATACAGCGCGCCGACCGCGAAGATCGCAAACCACATCAGGGTCCACTCGGGCATCGACAGCCCAAGGAACGTCCAATCCACTTTCGCGCACTCGCCCGACCCCGTGAACACCATCTTGAGTGTCTTGGAGAAGGGAAAGGCTTCAAGCATGTAGTCCAGGCCTGGCCCACAAGCAGGCACTTGATCGGGCGGCAGATGCTGCAGGTACACGTGTCGACCCGAGATCGACATGCCCACGCCCGCGGCCACCAAGGTCAGCACGCCATAGATCCGCTTGCCCCAGACGCCACGCGGCGCATGGATGGCGGCAACCAGACACACCAGGAACAGGCCGATGAAGGCCAGTCGCTGGAAGATGCACAACGGGCACGGCTCGAGGTGCATGTGGAACTGGGCGTAATAGGCGAAACCCAGGAACGCCGCGCAAATCGCTGCGGCGACGCTGAAGGCGGTGCGGAAACTCCACTGCAAGGGATTCATGGTCGTAGTTCTAAACCGTTTTGTGCGTTACAGCAACGTCTGAAACCGCGAAAGCGTCGAAGTTCCAGCGATTGCCGGCATGACCTGACGTCATATCGCGTCGATCCATCGCCCTGGCTCGACGGGCGCGCAAACAAAAAGGCCTCGGACGAGCCGAGGCCTCTTGGCGACACACCAACCGAGCACTTATTCGCCCGAGGTCGGTTCCGTCTGCGGACGATCAACCAGCTCGACATAGGCCATCGGCGCGGCATCGCCAGCGCGGAAACCGCACTTGAGGATGCGCAGATAGCCGCCCGGACGCTGGCGATAGCGCGGACCGATCTCGGTGAACAGCTTGCCCACCGCCACCTTGTCGCGCAGGCGCGAGAAGGCCAGACGACGATTGGCGACGCCATCGTTCTTGGCGATGGTGATCAGCGGCTCGGCGACACGACGCAGTTCCTTGGCCTTGGGCAGCGTGGTCTTGATGACCTCGTGCTTGAACAAAGAGCTGGCCATGTTGCTGAACATGGCGGCGCGGTGGCTGCTGTTCCGGTTGAGTTTACGGCCGGATTTCAGGTGGCGCATGACACGTATTCCTTGCTGCTAGTGCGACGGATCAGCCCGTCTGCATGCCGTGCGTGAGACCCGCCGGCGGCCAATTTTCGAGTTTCATGCCCAGAGACAGGCCGCGCTGAGCCAGCACTTCCTTGATCTCGGTGAGCGACTTCTTGCCAAGGTTGGGCGTCTTGAGCAGCTCGACCTCGGTCTTCTGGATCAGATCGCCGATGTAGTAGATGCTCTCGGCCTTGAGGCAGTTGGCCGAACGCACGGTCAGCTCGAGGTCGTCGATCGGGCGCAACAGCACCGGATCCACGCCACCGGCCGCCGGCTTCGCGCCAGCCGATTCGCGACGCGTGAAGTCACCGAACACCGACAGCTGGTCAGCCAGGATGTCGGCGGCCTTGCGGACCGCTTCCTCGGCGTCGACCGTGCCGTTGGTTTCGATGTCCAGCACGAGCTTGTCGAGGTCGGTGCGCTGCTCGACGCGCGCGCTGTCGACTTCGTAAGCCACGCGACGGACCGGGCAGAACGAGGCATCGAGATGCAGGCGACCGATCGGACGCGCCTCGTCGTCGGGACGACGACGCGCGGCGGCCGGCTGGTAACCCACGCCGCGCGAGATGCGCAGGCGCATGTTCAGCGCGGTTTCCTTGGTCAGATGGCAGATCACGTGATCGGGATTGACGATCTCGACGTTGTGATCGACCACGATGTCGCCCGCGCGCACCGTGCCCGCGCCCTTGCGCGACAGGGTCACCATGGTCTCGTCCACGTTGTGCAGACGGATCGCGATGTCCTTGAGGTTGAGCAGGACTTCGATGACGTCTTCCTGCAGGCCTTCGAGCGTGGTGTATTCGTGCAGCACCCCGTCGATCTCCACTTCGGTGATCGCGGCGCCTGGAATGGACGAGAGCAGCACGCGACGCAGCGCGTTGCCCAGCGTGTGGCCGAAGCCGCGCTCGAGGGGTTCAACCACCACCTTGGCGCGATTCGAGCCCAGCTTTTCCGCGCTGATGCCGCGCGGACGCATAACGGTAGACGACACTGCCATGGAGAGCGTATCCCTGAAATTCGATTACTTCGAGTACAACTCGACGATGAGGTTCTCGTTGATGTCCGAGGGCAGATCAGCGCGCTCGGGCAGCGACTTCAACACGCCGGCCATTTTCTTCGCGTCGACCTCGACCCACGACGGGGTCAGGTCCATTTCCTGGCTCAGGTTCAACGCTTCCTGGATACGCAACTGCTTGCGCGCGCGCTCGGCGACGGCGATTTCATCGCCGGCCTTCACCGCGAAGGAAGCCAGGTTGACGCTCTTGCCGTTGACCGTGATCGCCTTGTGCGCGACCAGCTGACGGGCCTGCGAACGCGTCACCGCGAAACCCATGCGGTAGACGACGTTGTCCAGGCGCGATTCGAGCACGCGCAGGAGATTCTCGCCGGTGTTGCCGCGCAGATTGGCGGCCTTGGCGTAGACATTGCGGAACTGACGCTCGAGCAGGCCGTAAATGCGCTTGACCTTTTGCTTCTCGCGCAGCTGCACGGCGTAGTCGGACAGACGCGCGCGCTTGGACGCGCCGTGCTGGCCAGGCTTCTGCTCGAGCTTGCACTTGGAATCCAGCGCGCGCGCCGGGCTCTTGAGCGACAGATCAGCACCCTCGCGACGGGCGAGCTTGCAGGTAGGACCGATGTAACGTGCCATGGGGACCTATCTCCAATTAGACGCGACGGCGCTTGGGCGGACGGCAGCCGTTGTGCGGAATCGGCGTGACGTCGATGATGTTGGTGACCTTGTAGCCGATCGCATTGAGCGAACGCACGGCCGACTCGCGGCCCGGACCAGGTCCCTTGATGTGAACTTCCAGAGTCTTCAGGCCGTATTCCTGCGCGGCGCGGCCAGCCTTCTCGGCGGCCACCTGCGCGGCGAACGGCGTGCTCTTGCGCGAGCCACGGAAACCGGCGCCACCCGAAGTCGCCCAGGACAGGGCGTTGCCCTGACGGTCGGTGATGGTGACGATGGTGTTATTGAAGGAAGCCTGCACGTGGACGATACCGTCGGTAACGACGCGCTTGATCTTCTTCTTGGGCTTGGCAGCAGCGGCTGCCCCGGCGGGTTTGCTCATGATGGCCTATTCTTCGCGCTCAATTACTTCTTGATCTGCTTACGCGGGCCCTTGCGGGTGCGCGCGTTGGTGCGTGTGCGCTGGCCGCGAACCGGCAGGCCACGACGATGACGCAGGCCGCGGTAGCAGCCCAGGTCCATCAGACGCTTCACGCTGATGGCGACTTCACGTCTGAGGTCGCCCTCGACCGCGTAACGGCCGACTTCATGGCGAAGCTTCTCGACTTCGGCCTCGGTCAGATCCTTGATCTTCGTGGCCGGATTGACACCCACCGCCTCACAGACCTTCTTCGATCGTGTGCGGCCGATGCCGTAAATGCTCTGCAGACCGATCCAGACATGCTTCTGGGTCGGCAGGTTGACACCTGCAATGCGCGCCATGTTAAGAAATCTCCGAAAAAGCTGTAAGCGCAGTGAACGTTAAAGTATACACAGTGATTCGGGCAGAAAAAACCCCCGACCGGGCCTCGCGGCCCGGAGGACATTCCCCACCTGGCTCGGATCGGGCGCGTCAGCCGCGCAATCCGCTCCGACCGTAACCTTTGAGATTGGCCTTCTTGAGAAGGCTTTCGTACTGGTGCGACATCAGGTGTGCCTGCACCTGGGCGATGAAATCCATCACCACGACAACCACGATCAGCAGCGAGGTACCGCCAAAGCTGAACGGAACATTCGCGTAGATACGCAGCATTTCCGGCAGCAAGCAGACCGCGATGAGGTAAAGCGCGCCGGAACCGGTCAAGCGCGTGATCACGCCGTCGATGTAGTCGGCCGTCGCCTTGCCCGGACGGATACCCGGAATGAGCGCGCCCGACTTTTTCAGATTCTCGGCCGTCTCGTTGGAGTTGAACACCAACGCCGTGTAGAAGAACGCGAAGAAGCCAATGAAGCCGGCGTACAGCAGCATGTGCAGCGGCTCGCCCGGGGCCAAGGCATTGGCCAGGGTTTGCAGCCAGCGCATCTCGCCGATCGAACTGCCCCACGACAGGACCGTCGCCGGGAACAGGATGATCGACGACGCGAACACCGCCGGAATCACGCCCGACATATTGATCTTGAGCGGCAGATGCGAACTCTGATTCATGTAGGCGCGCGGACCGCCCTGTCGCCGTGCGTAGTTCACCGTGATGCGGCGTTGGCCACGTTCGACGAAGACCACGAAACCGGTCACCGCGAGCGACAAGGCCACGACGATCAGCAAGGCCAGGGCATTGATGTCGCCCGAGCGCGCCAGATCCAGGGTCGAGACCACCGCGTGCGGCAGGCTCGAAACGATGCCGGCGAAGATCATCAGCGAGATGCCGTTACCGACGCCGCGCTCCGTGACCTGCTCGCCCAGCCACATCAGGAACATCGTGCCCGCGGTCAAGCCAACCACCGCGGTGAAGATGAAACCGACGCCCGGCGAGATGACCGCGTTGCCGACGTTGGTCGTCTGCGTCTGCAGGGCCATCGCCACGCCGAAGGCCTGGAAGGCCGCCAAGCCAACCGTGCCGATGCGCGTGTACTGCGTCAGCTTGCGACGACCGCTCTCGCCTTCCTTGCGCAGCGCTTGCAGCTGCGGCAGGACCTGGGCCATCAACTGAATGATGATCGAGGCCGAGATATAGGGCACGACGCCGAGCGCGAAGATCGAGAAGCGACCGAGAGCGCCGCCCGAGAACATGTTGAACAGATCGACGATGCCACCAGCCTGACTGTTGAAGTAGGCGTTCATGGCCACCGGATCCACGCCCGGCACCGGCAGGAAGGTGCCCAAACGGAACACCACCAGGGCACCGAGCACGAACAGCAGACGATTGCGAAGCTCGGTCAGTTTGCCGAGCCCCGCCAGTCCACCGGATTGGCTGCTAGTGTTCGCCACCGATTACTCCACGCGGCCGCCAGCGGCGGCAATGGCTTCCTTGGCGCCGGCGGTGAGTGCCAGACCCTTCACGGTGTAGGCGCGCTTGACCTCGCCCTTCTTGATCAGCTTGGCCTGCTTGGCCGTGGCCGGAACGAGATCGGCGGCCTTGAGCGCGGCGAAGTCGACATCGGTGCCAGCCAGACGATCGAGCATGTACAGGCTGACTTCGGCGACGTTGTCCTTGAGCTTCGAACGGAAGCCAACCTTGGGCAGACGACGCTGCAGCGGCATCTGACCGCCCTCGAAGCCCGGCTTGACCTTGCCCTTGCCGGTGCGCGCGTACTGACCCTTGTGGCCGCGACCCGCGGTCTTACCCAGGCCCGAACCGATACCGCGGCCGACGCGAACTCGCGCGCGGCGCGACCCCTTGCCCGGCTTCAGCGTATTGAGACGCATAGTGTGATCCTCGAAATACTGTGGCGCGATCGCGATTACTGCTCGACGCGAACCAGATAGCCAACCTGATCAATCAGGCCGCGCACGCTGGGACTGTCCTTGAGCTCGCGCACATCATTGAGCTTGCGAAGGCCCAGGGCGCGCACGCTGAGGCGATGGCGCTCCTGGCAGCTGTTGGTGCTCTTGACCAGACGCACCTTGATGGTCTTTTCGCTCTTCTTAGCCATGGTTACCGCCCACCAGATCCTCGACCTTCTTGCCGCGCTTGGCGGCGATGCGGGCCGGCGATGCGATCGCCTTGAGGCCATTGATGGTCGCGCGCACCAGGTTGATCGGGTTGCGCGAGCCGACGGCCTTGGCCAACACGTTCTTGACGCCCACCACCTCGAACACGGCGCGCATCGCGCCGCCGGCGATCACGCCGGTACCTTCCGAGGCCGGCTGCATGTACACGCGAGCCGCGCCGTGGCGCGCCTTCACCGCGTAATACAGCGTGCCGTTGTTGATCGACACGTGGGTCATGTTCTTGCGGGCACTCTCCATCGCCTTGGAGATGGCGACCGGCACTTCGCGCGCCTTGCCATATCCCAGACCGACCTTGCCATCGCCGTCGCCGACGACGGTCAGGGCCGTGAAGCTGAAGGTTCGACCGCCCTTGACCACTTTGGCCACGCGGTTGACGGCAATCAGCTTCTCGAGCATGCCATCAGAATTTTCGCGCTCGTTGTTGCTCATGGACTATCCAGTAATTTGCGGCCTGGGCCGCTTAGAGTTGTATGTGAGTATCGGATTAGAACTTCAAGCCAGCTTCGCGAGCGGCTTCGGCCAGCGCCTTGATGCGGCCGTGATACAGAAAGCCCGAACGATCGAACGCGACCGCGTCGACGCCGGCCTTGATCGCGCGCTCGGCGATAGCCTTGCCGACCGCGGCGGCCGCGGTCTTGTTCTTCGTGCCGCTCAGACCGTCGCGAAGATCCTTCTGCGTGGTCGAGGCGGCGGCAATCACCTTGTCGCCGCTAGCGGCGATGACCTGCGCGTACAGGTGCTGACCGCTGCGATGAACGGTCAGGCGCGGTACGTTGAGATCGCGAATGTGCATGCGCGTGCGCTTGGCGCGACGCAAACGGGTAATTCTCTTTTCCACGTCAATCTCCCAAGCCGGAACGGCCCTTAGGCCTTCTTGGCTTCCTTGAGGGTGATCTTCTCACCGGAATAGCGCACGCCCTTGCCCTTGTAGGGTTCGGGCGGACGGAAGGCGCGAATCTTCGCCGCCACCTCGCCCACGCGCTGCTTGTCGGCGCCCTTGATCAGGATCTCGGTCTGGCTCGGCACTTCCAGGGAAATGCCTTCGGGAGCCTTGAACAGGACCGGGTGCGAGAAACCCAGCGTCAGGTTCAGATCCTTGCCCGCCATCGCGGCGCGATAGCCGACGCCGACGAGTTCGAGCTTCTTCGAGTAACCCTCGCTGACGCCCTTGACCACGTTGTTGAGCAGCGCGCGCAAGGTGCCGGCATTACGCCAGCTCTGCGCGTCGCCGCCGGACAGATTCACTTCGCTGCCCTTGACGTCGATATTGACGCCGTCGAGCTTGGCGAGCTTGAGGCTGCCCTTGGGACCCTTGATGGTGATGCCGTCGCCAGCCACGGCGCACTCGACGCCCTTCGGCAGGGCAATCGGCTTCTTCGCAACACGAGACATTGGGTGTGGCTCCTTAGGCGACCAAGCAGATGACTTCGCCACCCAGACCCTTCGTACGGGCCTGCGAGTCGGTCATGATGCCCGAGGAAGTCGAAACGATGGAGATGCCCAGACCGCCCAACACCTTGGGCAGCGCATCCTTGCCACGATACCTGCGCAGGCCAGGACGGCTCACGCGCTCGAGGCGGTCGATGGCCGGACGGCCCTCGTAGTATTTCAGCGCGATTTCCAGCTCGCGCTTGCCACCGCCGAGGTCGCGCTCGGCGACGTCCAGCAGATAGCCTTCATCCTTCAAAAGGCGCGCGATCGCGGCCTTGACCTTCGACGACGGCATCTTCACCGAAGACTTGCCCGCCGCTTGCCCGTTCCGAATTCGGACAAACATGTCCGAAATGGGATCAGTCATGCTCATGTGTCATTCCTCATTTCAAGCATCGATATCCCGAGCTGTTACCAGCTCGCTTTTCGAAGACCCGGAACATCGCCGCGCATCGTTGCCTCGCGCAGCTTGTTACGGCCCAATCCAAACTTGCGATACACACCACGCGAGCGGCCGCTCAACGCGCAGCGATTGCGCTGACGCGAGGGGCTGGCATCACGGGGCAGCTTCTGCAGCTGCTTCTGAGCTTCCATGCGCTCATCGAGCGAAAGCTTCAGGTCGACGGCGCGGCGCTTGAGATCGGCGCGCTTGGTCGCGTACTTCTTCACCAACTTCGCGCGCTTGATTTCGCGCTGGATCATGTTCGTCTTGGCCATGGCCGACGTCTTCCTGGCTAATCAGTTGCGGAACGGGAAGCTGAAAGCTTCGAGAAGGGCCTTCGCCTCGGCGTCGGTACCCGCGGTCGTGGTGATGGCGATGTCCATGCCACGCAGCGCGTCGACCTGATCGAAGTTGATCTCCGGGAAAATGATCTGTTCCTTGATCCCGAAGTTGAAATTGCCGCGACCGTCGAACGCGCGACCCGTCACGCCACGGAAGTCACGCACGCGCGGCAGCGCGATGGTGATCAGGCGGTCGAGAAACTCGTACATGTGCGCGCGGCGCAGGGTGACCTTGCAGCCGATCGGCCAGTTTTCGCGGATCTTGAAGGTCGCGATCGACTTCTTCGACAAGGTCGCGATCGGCTTCTGGCCGGCGATCTTGGTCATGTCGTCGATGGCGTTCTCGAGGATCTTCTTGTTGCCCACGGCCTCGCCCACGCCCATGTTGAGCGTGATCTTGGACAGGCGCGGCACCTGCATGACGTTCTGGTAGCTGAAGCGTTCCATCAGCTTGGGAACGACGGTTTCTTTGTAATGCTTTTCGAGACGGGTCGTCATGGCGCTTACCTTATGCGTCAACCGCTTCGCCGGAGGAGCGCCACACGCGGACCTTGCGGCCATCGTTGAGCTCCTTGAAACCGACGCGCTCGCCCTTGTTGCTGGCGGGGTTGAACAACATCACGTTGGAAATGTGGATGGGCGCCTCACGCTGCACGATGCCGCCCGGCTGGTTGGCCTGCGGATTCGGCTTGGTGTGACGCTTGATCAGGTTGAGGTTCTGCACCACGACCTTCTCGTCGAGGACGCGGATCACTTCGCCCTTCTTACCCTTGTCCCTGCCGGCGATCACGATCACCTGATCGCCCTTGCGGATACGCTTCATTTGCCACTCCCTCTCACAGCACTTCGGGTGCCAGCGAGACGATCTTCATGAACTTCTCGGAACGCAATTCGCGGGTCACGGGCCCGAAAATGCGCGTGCCGATCGGCTCGAGCTTATTGTTGAGCAACACGGCGGCGTTGCCGTCGAAACGGATCAACGAACCGTCGGCGCGGCGCACGCCCTTGCGGGTGCGAACCACCACGGCGTCGTAAACCTCGCCTTTCTTGACCTTGCCGCGCGGAATGGCGTCCTTGATCGAAACCTTGATCACGTCGCCGATCTGCGCATAACGGCGCTTGGAGCCGCCGAGCACCTTGACGCACATCAGTTCGCGGGCGCCGGAATTGTCGGCCGCCAGCAATCGAGTCTGCATCTGGATCATGTGTAGTTCTCCTTATGCCGACCGAAATTACTGCTGCGCGCGGGTAACGATTTCGACCACTTTCCAATTCTTCGTCTTGGAAAGGGGCGCGCACTCGCTGATTCGAACCACGTCGCCTTCACGGCACTCGTTGTTCTCGTCGTGGGCGTGCACCTTGGTCGAACGACGGCCGTACTTGCCGTACAGCGGGTGCTTGACCTGGCGCTCCAACAGGACCGTCACGGTCTTCTGCATCTTGTTGCTGACCACACGGCCTTCGACCGTGCGCTTGGGCTTGGCGTTCTCGCTCATGGGCTGCGACCTTACTTCTTGTTGCCCAGCAGCATCTTGCTGCGGGCGATTTCGCGGCGCACCTCTTTGATGCGATGCGTCTTGTTGAGCTGACCAGTACCGCGCTGCATGCGCAGGTTGAACTGTTCGCGGCGCAACTCTTCGATGTGCGCGTTCAGTTCCTTCGCCGGCATCGCCTTGAGATCCTTGATATCCATCACAGCACCGTACGGGTCACGAACTGGGTTTGCACCGACAGCTTGGCCGCGGCCAGACGGAACGCTTCGCGCGCCGTGGCCTCGTCAACGCCTTCCATTTCATAGAGCATGCGACCGGGCTGGATCACGGCGACGTAGAACTCGACGTTGCCCTTGCCATTACCCATGCGCACTTCGATCGGCTTGCGCGAGATCGGCTTGTCGGGGAACACGCGAATCCACAACTTGCCGCCACGCTTGACGAAGCGCGAGATCGCGCGGCGAGCCGCCTCGATCTGACGCGCGGTCAGGTGACCGTGGGTCGTGGCCTTCAAGCCGTACTCGCCGAAGCTAACCTGGTTGCCCACGTAGCTCAGGCCGCGGTTACGGCTCTTGTGCTGTTTACGAAACTTGGTACGAGCGGGTTGCAGCATGACTTAGTTCCTCACTTCGCCGCCGGGCGCTCGCTCTTGGCCTGCTCTTGTTGAGCGGCCTGGAGATCGAACACCTCGCCCTTGTAGATCCACACCTTGACGCCGATGATGCCGTAGGTGGTCTTGGCCTCGGCGAAACCGTAGTCGACGTCGGCGCGCAGCGTATGCAGCGGCACGCGACCCTCGCGATACCACTCGCTACGCGCGATTTCCGCGCCGTTCAAGCGGCCCGCGACGTTGACCTTGATGCCCAAGGCGCCCAGGCGCATCGCGTTGCCCACGGCGCGCTTCATCGCGCGACGGAACATGATGCGGCGCTCGAGCTGCTGCGTGATCGACTCGGCGACCAGCTGCGCGTCGAGCTCGGGCTTGCGCACTTCGGTGACGTTGATGTGCGTCGGAACGCCCATCACGGTCGACACTTCCTTGCGCAGACGCTCGATGTCCTCGCCCTTCTTGCCGATCACCACGCCCGGACGGGCGGTGTGGATCGTCACGCGGGCGGTCTTCGCCGGACGCTCGATATGGATGCGCGACACACCGGCCTGCGCCAGCTTTTCCTTGAGCAACTCGCGGACCTTGAGGTCGGCGGCCAAGTACTGGGCGTAGTCGCGCTTGTTGGCGTACCACTTGGAATTCCAGTCCTTGGCAATGCCCAGGCGGATACCGGTGGGATGAACTTTGTGACCCATCGTTCTTATCCTTCGCTTACTTGCCGGTGCCCACCACCACGGTGATGTGGCTGGTGCGTTTGAGAATTTGCACACCACGGCCCTTGGCGCGCGCGTGGAATCGCTTGTAGGTCGGACCTTCGTCGACGTAGATCGTCGCGACCTTGAGTTCGTCGGCGTCGGCGCCGAGATTGTTCTCGGCATTGGCCACGGCCGACATGAGCACCTTGTTGACGATATGCGCCGCCTTCTTGGTGCTGAACTTCAGGACATCGCGCGCTCGACCCACTGGAAGACCGCGCACTTGGTCGGCGACCAAGCGGGCCTTCTGCGGCGAAATGCGAGCGGTGCGGAGAATCGCTTTGGCTTCCATCACGGCACCCATCACTTCTTGGCCTCGGCGGCCTTCTTGTCGCCAGTGTGACCCTTGAACGTGCGGGTCACGGCGAATTCACCGAGCTTGTGACCGACCATGTTCTCGTTCACGAGGACCGGAACATGCTGACGGCCGTTGTGGACGGCGATCGTGAGGCCCACCATTTCCGGCAGGACCATCGAACGGCGCGACCAGGTCTTGATCGGACGCTTGTTATTGGCAGCCACGGCCGCGTCCACCTTCTTGGCGAGGTGGAGATCGACGAACGGGCCCTTCTTGAGAGAACGTGCCATAGTGGCTTCCTATCAACCCCTGCGATCGCGCACGATGAACTTCTGCGTGCGCTTGTTAGTGCGAGTCTTGTAACCCTTGGCCGGCATGCCCCAGGGCGAGACCGGATGCGGATTACCTTGGCCCGCGCGACCCTCGCCACCACCGTGCGGATGGTCGACCGGGTTCATGGCGGCGCCACGCACGGTCGGGCGAATGCCCTTCCAGCGTTGCGCGCCGGCCTTGCCGATCTTGCGCAGGTTGTGCTCGTCGTTGCCGACTTCGCCAATCGTCGCGCGGCAGTCGGCGGGCACCTTGCGCATCTCGCCGGAGCGAAGACGCAGCGTGGCGTAACCCTGCTCGCGAGCGATCAGCTGCGCCGAGCTGCCCGCGGCACGCGCCATCTGCGCGCCCTTGCCGGGGCGCATCTCGATGCAATGCACGGTCGAGCCGATCGGCACGTTGCGCAGCGGCATCGAGTTGCCGACCTTGATCGGCGCGTCTCGGCCCGCCATCAGCTGGTCGCCCACCGCCACGCCCTTGGGCGCGATGATGTAGCGGCGCTCGCCATCGGCGTAGCACAGCAAGGCGATGTGCGCGGTACGGTTCGGATCATACTCGATCCGCTCGATGCGCGCCGCAATACCTTCCTTGTCTCGCTTGAAATCGATCAAGCGATAGTGGTGCTTGTGGCCGCCACCGATGTGACGCGTGGTGATTCGACCGTTGTTGTTACGGCCGCCAGTCTTGTGCTTCGCTTCGACCAGAGGGGCGTACGGATCGCCCTTGTGCAGGCCCGGCGTGGCCACGCGAACCATTGCGCGGCGACCCGGGGAGGTCGGCTTATAAGTAATCAGTGCCATGGGTCCTACCTCAGGGCTTCGCCACCAGATCGATCGTCTGGCCCTCGCCAAGTCGCACGTAGGCTTTGCGCCAGCCGCCGCGATTACCGGCCCGACCACGGAAACCCTTGGTCTTGCCCTTGACGTTGACCACTTGAACCGACTCGACCTTCACGTTGAACATCTTCTCGACAGCTGTTTTGACATCCGCCTTGGTGGCGTCGCCCGCAACTTCGAACACGTACTGGTTGGCCGTCTCCTGGATACGCGCGCTCTTTTCGGAGACGTGCGGCTGCCGGATGACGTTGATGATGCGCTCGTTGCTCATGCCAACCACTCCTCGATCTTCTTCACCGAGTCGACGGTCATCACCACGTTGTCGGCGCCGATCAGCGACACCGGGTCCATGGCGGCCACGTCAACCACGGCCACGCTGGGGATGTTGCGCGCCGCGAGATACAAGTTCTCGCTGACGTTCTCAGTCACGACCAGAGTGCGACCCAGATCCAGCGCCTTGAGCTTGGCAGCCAGTTCCTTGGTCTTCGGCGCGCTGACGTCGAAGCCTTCGACCACCTTCAAGCGGTCCTGACGGACCAGCTCGGACAGGATCGAGGCGATGGCGCCGCGATACATCTTCTTGTTGACCTTCTGCGAATGGTCACGAGGACGCGCCGCGAAGGTCACGCCGCCGCCCACGAAGATCGGAGCGCGGTAGTCGCCGTGACGAGCACCGCCGCCCTTCTGCTTCTTGAACTTCTTGGTGGTGCCAGTCACGTCGGAACGCGACTTCTGCGCCTTCGTGCCCGCGCGACCGGCGGCACGATAGGCGGTGACCACCTGGTGAATCAGGTCCTGCGCGAAGCTGCGCGCGAAGACGCCGTCATCCACCGAGACCGACTTCTTGGAGCCCAGGATATTCAGTTCCATCGTCGTTCCCCTCAGGCCTTGACCGCCGGACGAACGATCACGTCGCCGCCGTTCGCGCCAGGGACCGAGCCCTTGACCGCGATCAGGTTGCGCTCGGCATCGACCTTCACGATTTGAAGGTTGATGATCGACTGACGCTCGTTGCCCATGTGACCAGCCATGCGCTTGCCCTTGAACACGCGGCCCGGCGTCTGACGCTGACCGATCGAGCCCGGCGAGCGATGCGACAGCGAGTTACCGTGCGTGGCGTCGCCCATGGTGAAGTGGTGACGCTTGATCGTGCCGGCGAAACCCTTGCCCTTGGAGATGCCAGCGACATCAACCATCTGGCCTTCCTTGAACACGTCGCCGATGGCGATCTCGCCGCCAACCTTGTACTTGCCGACCGCTTCCGCGTCGACGGTGAATTCCCACAAGCCACGGCCCGCTTCGACCTTGGCCTTGGCGTAATGCCCGGCCAGGGGCTTGGCGACCAGCGAGGCGCGCTTGGCGCCAGCGGTTACCTGCACGGCGTTGTAGCCGTCGCTTTCCGTGGTCTTGATCTGCGTGATGCGATTCGGCGACGCCTCAATCAGCGTAACCGGAACCGAAACACCTTCCGCGGTGAAGACGCGGGTCATGCCGCACTTGCGGCCTACCAATCCGATACTCATGGTCGTGTGCCTTTGCGCCCGCACCATCAATAGAGCTTGATTTGCACGTCTACGCCAGCGGCGAGATCGAGCTTCATCAGGGCATCGACCGTCTTGTCATTCGGGTCGACGATGTCGAGAACACGCTTGTGCGTACGGGTTTCGTACTGGTCACGCGCGTCCTTATCCACGTGCGGCGAGACCAGCACGGTGTAGCGCTCGATCTTGGTCGGCAGCGGAATCGGACCACGAACCTGCGCACCAGTGCGCTTGGCGGTCTCGACGATCTCGCTGGCCGAGCGGTCGATCAGACGATGATCGAAGGCTTTGAGCCGGATACGAATTTTCTGGTCAGCCATTGCTATTTCCTTGTGCGGGACACGGGGCGCGCACACCCCGTGACGCTCGCTTCGTGAGTATTACTTGATGATCTTCGCCACCACGCCGGCGCCGACGGTGCGGCCGCCCTCGCGAATCGCGAAGCGCAGACCTTCTTCCATCGCGATCGGCGCGATCAGCGACACCACCATCTTGATGTTGTCGCCAGGCATGACCATTTCCACGCCTTCCGGCAGCTGCACCGCGCCCGTCACGTCCGTCGTGCGGAAGTAAAACTGCGGGCGGTAGCCCTTGAAGAACGGCGTGTGACGGCCGCCCTCTTCCTTCGACAACACGTACACCTCGGACTCGAAGTCCGTGTGCGGCGTGATCGAACCCGGCTTGCACACCACCTGGCCGCGCTCCACTTCCTCGCGCTTGGTGCCACGCAGCAGCACGCCCACGTTGTCGCCCGCGCGACCTTCGTCCAGGAGCTTGCGGAACATCTCGACGCCCGTGCAGGTCGTCTTCGTCGTCGGCTTCAGGCCCACGATCTCGATTTCCTCGCCCACCTTCACGATGCCGCGTTCCACGCGTCCCGTCACCACCGTGCCGCGACCCGAAATCGAGAACACGTCCTCGACCGGCAGCAGGAACGGCTTGTCGATGTCGCGCTTGGGCTCCGGAATGTACGCGTCCAGCGCTTCCACCAGCTTGATGATCGCCGGCACGCCGATCGGGCTCTGATCGCCTTCCAGCGCCTTCAGCGCCGATCCCTTGATGATCGGGGTCGTGTCGCCAGGAAAGTTGTACTTCGACAGCAGATCACGGACTTCCATCTCCACGAGCTCCAACAGCTCCGGATCGTCCACCATGTCCGCCTTGTTCATGAACACCACGATGAACGGCACGCCCACCTGGCGCGCCAGCAGAATGTGCTCGCGCGTCTGCGGCATCGGGCCGTCGGCCGCCGACACCACCAGAATCGCGCCGTCCATCTGCGCCGCGCCCGTGATCATGTTCTTCACGTAGTCCGCGTGTCCCGGGCAATCCACGTGCGCGTAGTGACGCGTCGGCGACTCATACTCCACGTGCGCCGTCGAGATCGTGATGCCGCGCGCCTTCTCTTCCGGCGCCGCGTCGATCTGGTCGTACGCCTTGAACTCGCCGCCAAAACGCTCCGCGCCCACCTTCGTCAACGCCGCCGTCAGCGTCGTCTTGCCATGGTCCACGTGACCAATCGTCCCCACGTTCACGTGCGGCTTCTTGCGTTCGAATTTTTCCTTGGCCATTGGCTTAAAACCTCAGTCAAATTTAATGCGATTGGTCTGGATTAGTTCTTCTTGATCACGGCTTCGGCGATGTTATTCGGCGCCTCGGCGTAGTGATCGAACTCCATGGTGAACGTCGCGCGGCCCTGACTCATCGAGCGCAGCGACGTCGCGTAACCGAACATTTCGCCCAGCGGCACGAGCGCGTTGATCAGCTTGCCCGACGGAGAATCGTCGGAGCCCTGCAACACGCCACGCCGGCGGGACAGGTCGCCCATGATGTCGCCCATGTAATCCTCGGGCGTCACCACTTCGACCTTCATGATCGGCTCGAGCAGCACCGCGTTGCCGCGGCGCATCGCTTCCTTGAAAGCGATCGAGCCGGCGGACTTGAACGCATGCTCGTTCGAGTCGACTTCGTGATACGAACCGAAATGCAGCGTGACCTTGATGTCCACCACCGGGAAGCCGGCGAGCACGCCCGAGGTCAGATTCTCGGTGATCGACTTCTGCACCGCCGGGATGAACTCGCGCGGGATCGCGCCGCCCTTCACCGCGTCGACGAACTCGAAGCCCTTGCCACGCTCGAGCGGTTCCATGTTGATCACGACGTGACCGTACTGGCCCTTACCGCCCGACTGCTTGACGTGCTTGCCTTCGACGTCCATGGCGGCCTTGCGGATGGTCTCGCGATAGGCGACCTGCGGCTTGCCGACATTGGCTTCGACGCTGAACTCGCGACGCATGCGGTCGACGATGATTTCCAGATGCAACTCGCCCATGCCGGCGATGATGGTCTGGCCCGACTCTTCGTCCGAGCGCACGCGGAACGACGGATCTTCCTGCGCGAGACGCGACAGGGCGATGCCCATCTTTTCCTGGTCGCCCTTGGTCTTGGGCTCGATCGCCATCGCGATGACCGGCTCGGGGAAAATCATGCGCTCGAGGGTGATGACGTTGTCGACGGCGCACAGCGTGTCGCCAGTCGTCACGTCTTTCAGACCCACGGCCGCGGCGATGTCGCCGGCGCGCACTTCCTTGATTTCCTCGCGCTGGTTCGCGTGCATCTGCAACAGACGACCAATGCGTTCCTTGCGCGACTTCACCGGGTTGTACACGGTGTCGCCCGAATTGAGCACGCCCGAGTACACGCGGAAGAAGGTCAGCGTGCCGACATACGGGTCGGTCGCGATCTTGAACGCGAGCGCCGAGAACGGCTCGTTATCACCGGCCTTGCGGCTGTCTTCCTTCTCGTTCTCGTCGGTGCCCTTGACCGGCGGACGATCCGCCGGCGAAGGCAGCAGCTGCACCACCGCGTCAAGCACGGCCTGCACGCCCTTGTTCTTGAAGGCGGTGCCGCAGAACACGGGAATCAGACTGTTGGTGATCGTGCCGGTACGGATGCCCTCGAGGATTTCCTCGTCGGACAGCGCGCCATTCTCGAGGTACTTGTTCATCAGCGCCTCGGAAGTCTCCGCGGCGGCCTCGACCATGAACTCACGCGCCTTCTTGCACTCGTCGACAAGATTGGCGGGAATGTCCTTGTACTCGAACTTCATGCCCTGGGACTCGGCGTCCCAGATCACGGCCTTCATGCGCACCAGGTCGATGACGCCTTCGAAGCCGTCCTCGGCGCCAATCGGCACCTGCATCGGAACAGGGTTCGCGCCCAGGCGAGCCTTGAGCTGACCGACGACCTTGTAGAAATCGGCGCCAGCGCGGTCCATCTTGTTGACGAACGCCAAGCGCGGCACGCCGTACTTGTTGGCCTGACGCCAAACGGTTTCGGACTGCGGCTGCACGCCACCGACGGCGCACAACACGAACACCGCGCCATCGAGCACGCGCAACGAACGCTCCACCTCGATGGTGAAGTCGACGTGACCTGGCGTGTCGATGATGTTGAAGCGGTGCTCGGGGAAGTTCATGTTCATGCCCTTCCAAAAGCACGTGGTAGCAGCGGACGTGATCGTGATGCCACGTTCCTGTTCCTGCTCCATCCAGTCCATGGTGGCGGCGCCTTCATGGACTTCGCCAATCTTGTGATTGACGCCGGTGTAATAAAGGATGCGTTCGGTCGTGGTCGTCTTGCCGGCATCAATGTGAGCCATGATGCCGAAGTTACGATAACGATCGATGGGTGTCGTACGAGCCACAGCGGTTCCCTACTAAATTCTTACCAACGGTAATGAGCGAAGGCCTTGTTCGCTTCGGCCATGCGGTGCGTTTCTTCACGCTTCTTCACCGCGGCGCCGCGATTTTCCGAAGCCTCGAGCAGCTCGGCGGCGAGCTTGCGCGGCATCGAGTTCTCGCCACGCTTGCGCGCGGCTTCGATGACCCAACGCATGGCCAGCGCGACGCGACGCGTCGAACGCACTTCGACCGGCACCTGATAGGTGGCGCCACCGACGCGACGCGACTTCACTTCAACGGCGGGCGAAACGTTGTTCAACGCCTTCTCGACCAGCTCCACCGGAGCGGCGTGCTTCTCGCCGATGACGCTGAGCGCGCCATAGACGATCTTCTCGGCGACGGACTTCTTGCCGCTCTGCATCACCATGTTGATGAAGCGCGCGACCATCTGGCTGCCGTGCTTGGGATCGGGCAGGTTGACGCGGACTGGAGTGGAGCCTTTGCGCGACATGGATTAAACCTTGATCGATTCTTGTAAGGAGCGGATTAGGACGACTTCGGGCGCTTGGCGCCGTACTTCGAGCGGCTCTGGCGGCGCTTGGTCACGCCAGCCGCGTCGAGCGAACCGCGCACCGTGTGGTAGCGCACGCCCGGGAGGTCCTTCACGCGGCCGCCGCGAATCAACACGACGGAGTGCTCTTGCAGATTGTGGCCTTCGCCACCGATGTAGCTGATGACCTCGTAACCGTTGGTCAAACGGACCTTGGCGACCTTGCGCAGCGCCGAGTTCGGCTTCTTCGGGGTCGTGGTGTACACGCGCGTGCAAACGCCGCGACGCTGCGGGCAGTTTTGCAGGGCCGGAGACGCACTCTTGTAGGTCTTCGGCTGGCGGGGCTTACGAACCAGCTGATTGATCGTCGACATTACGTTGTCCTAAGAAACGAAAAAACAGGCCGGACAAGCCGGCCTGTTAGCTTTGAGACTTTAACAGGTGAATTTTGGGGCTGTCAATGACTCGCCGCCATCCTTGAGCTCGAACACGAGGCCCTTCCTGGACCTCTTTTCGATGTGAGTTTGTAGCGCCTACTTATTCGTCGCCTGCCGAAGAATCCTCTGCCAAGGGTTCGGCGAACGTGACACCGCCGCCGAACGAGCCAATACCAGTTTCCACCGTATCCGCCGTGTTACGGCGCCGTTTCGCGTGATACGCGAGACCGGTGCCGGCGGGGATAAGACGCCCAACAATAACGTTTTCCTTCAGGCCGCGCAAGGTGTCCCGCGTTCCGCGCACGGCGGCTTCGGTGAGCACGCGCGTGGTTTCCTGGAACGAGGCCGCGGAAATGAAGGACTCGGTGGCCAGGGATGCCTTGGTGATGCCCAGAAGAACCGGCTCGTAGCGAGCAATGCGCTCGCTGCGCGCGGTGACCCGCTGGTTTTCATCGAGCACGCGGAAGCGGTCCATCTGTTCGCCGCGCAGGAAGCGCGTGTCGCCCGACTCGGCGATCTCGACCTTGCGCAACATCTGGCGAATGATCACCTCGATGTGCTTGTCGTTGATCTTCACGCCTTGCAGGCGATAGACGTCCTGAATTTCCTTGACCAGGTAGGCCGCCAGCGGCTCGACGCCGAGCAAGCGCAGGATGTCCTGCGGGTTCGGCTCGCCATCGACCACGGTCTCGCCCTTCTCGACGTGTTCGCCTTCGAACACGATGATGTGGCGCCACTTCGGAATCAGTTCCTCGTGGGTATTGCCGTCCTTGTCGGTGATCAGCAGGCGCTGCTTGCCCTTGGTGTCCTTGCCGAAGCTGACGATGCCCGTGGTCTCGGCGAGGATCGCCGGTTCCTTGGGCTTGCGCGCTTCGAACAAGTCGGCCACGCGCGGCAGACCGCCGGTGATGTCGCGGGTCTTCGAGGTTTCCTGCGGGATACGGGCGACGACGTCGCCCACGCCGACTTCGGCGCCATCCTGCAAGGAAATAATCGCGCCCGCGGGCAGGAAGTACTGCGCCGGAATGTCGGTGCCCGGCAGCTTGAGTTCCTTGCCCTTCTTGTCTTCCAGGCGAACCATCGGACGCAGATCCTTGGCCGCGCCACCGCGACGCTTCGGATCGGTCACCACCGCGGACTGCAGGCCGGTGAGTTCGTCGATCTGCTCCTGCACCGTCACGCCGTCGATGAAGTCGGTGAAGCGCAGCGTACCGGCCACTTCCGACACGATCGGATGGGTGTGCGGATCCCAGTTCGAGACCGTCTGACCGGCCTTGACCGCGTCACCGTCCTTGACCGAGATGGTGGCGCCGTAAGGCACGCGATAACGCTCGCGCTCGCGGCCGGCGGAGTCCATGACCGAGACTTCGCCCGAACGCGATACCGCGACCAAGTGACCGGCGCTGTGCTGCACGGTCTTGAGATTCTTGAAGCGCAGCGTGCCATTGGTCTTGACCTGCACGCTGTCCACGGCGGCGGCACGCGACGCGGCGCCACCGATATGGAAGGTACGCATGGTCAGCTGCGTGCCCGGCTCGCCAATCGACTGCGCGGCGATGACGCCCACGGCCTCGCCAATGTTGACCAGATGACCGCGCGCCAAATCGCGGCCGTAGCAGGAGCCACAGACGCCGAACTTGGTTTCGCAGGTGATGACCGAACGCACCTTGATCAGCTGCACGCCGGCGGCTTCGATCTTGTCGACCCACTTCTCGTCGAGCAAGGTATTGCGCGTGATGAAGGGTTCGTCGTCGTTGCCCGGCAGATACACGTCCTCGGCCACGATGCGACCCAGCACGCGATCGCGCAGCGGCTCGACCACGTCGCCGCCTTCGACGATCGGGGTCATGGTCAGACCCGCGCTCGTTCCGCAATCGGGCTCGGTGATCACCACGTCCTGCGCGACATCGACGAGACGACGGGTCAGGTAACCCGAGTTCGCCGTCTTCAACGCGGTGTCGGCCAGACCCTTTCGCGCGCCGTGGGTCGAGATGAAGTACTGCAGCACGTCGAGGCCTTCGCGGAAGTTGGCCTTGATCGGCGTCTCGATGATCGAGCCGTCGGGCTTGGCCATCAGGCCGCGCATGCCGGCGAGCTGGCGAATCTGAGCCGCGCTACCGCGCGCGCCCGAGTCGGCCATGATGAAGATCGAGTTCATCGACTTCTGCTCGACCGTGGCGCCCTTGGCGTCGGTCACCTTGTCGGTGCCAATGCCCTTCATCATCGCTTGCGCGACTTGCTCGTTGGTGCGCGACCAGATGTCGACGACCTTGTTGTAGCGCTCGCCGGAAGTCACCAGACCCGAGGAGAACTGCTCCTGGATCTCCATCACTTCCTTTTCGGCGCCGGCCAGGATCTGACGCTTCTCGTTCGGGATCGACAGATCGTCGATGCCGATCGACACGCCCGCGCGGGTCGCGTAGCGGAAGCCGGTGTACATCAACTGGTCGGCGAACACGACGGTCTGCTTCAAGCCCAGCTTGCGATAGCAGGCATTGATCAGGTTCGAGATCGCCTTCTTGGTCAGCACTTGGTTGATCAGCGCGAACGGCAGGCCCGGCGGCAGGATTTCCGCCAGCAAGGCGCGACCGATCGTGGTGTCATGCAGCGAAGTCTTGTTGGTACGAGTCTGACCGTCCTCGGAAACCTCGACTTCCTTGATGCGCACCTTGACCTTGGCGTGCAGCTCGACCGCGCGCGACTCGTAGGCGCGGTGCACTTCGGCCAGATTGGCCAGCACCATGCCTTCGCCGCGGCGATTGACCAGTTCACGCGTCATGTAATACAGGCCCAGCACGACGTCCTGCGTCGGCACGATGATCGGATCACCGTTGGCCGGAGACAGGATGTTGTTCGAGCTCATCATCAACGCGCGCGCTTCCAACTGCGCCTCGAGCGACAGCGGCACGTGCACGGCCATCTGGTCGCCGTCGAAGTCGGCGTTGAACGCGGTGCAGACCAGCGGATGCAGCTGAATCGCCTTGCCTTCGATCAGCACCGGCTCGAACGCCTGGATGCCCAGTCGATGCAAGGTCGGCGCGCGGTTGAGCAGCACCGGATGCTCGCGGATCACTTCCTCGAGGATGTCCCACACCTCGGCGCTTTCGCGCTCGACGAGCTTCTTGGCCGCCTTAATCGTGGTGGCTAGGCCGCGACGCTGCAGCTTGGAGAAGATGAAGGGCTTGAACAGCTCCAGCGCCATCTTCTTCGGCAGGCCGCACTCGTGAAGCTTGAGCGTCGGACCGACCACGATCACCGAACGACCGGAGTAGTCGACGCGCTTGCCGAGCAGGTTCTGACGGAAGCGACCCTGCTTGCCCTTGATCATGTCGGCCAGCGACTTGAGCGGGCGCTTGTTGGTGCCGGTGATCGCGCGACCGCGACGACCGTTGTCCATCAGGGCGTCGACCGCTTCCTGCAGCATGCGCTTTTCGTTGCGCACGATGATGTCGGGCGCATTGAGTTCGAGCAGGCGCTTGAGGCGATTGTTGCGGTTGATCACGCGGCGATACAGATCGTTGAGATCCGAGGTCGCGAAGCGGCCACCGTCGAGCGGCACCAGCGGGCGCAGATCCGGCGGCAGCACCGGCAGCACGGTCAGCACCATCCACTCGGGGCGGTTGCCCGACTCGAGGAAGGCTTCCATGAGCTTGATGCGCTTGGACAGGCGCTTGAGCTTGGTCTCGGACGACGTCGAGGCCATGTCTTCGCGCAAGCGAATCAGATCGGCTTGCAGATCGATCGTGCGCAGCAGTTCGTGCACGGCCTCGGCGCCCATGCGGGCGTCGAACTCATCGCCATGCTCTTCGACCGCCTGCAGGTACTGCTCTTCGTTGAGCAGCTGGCCACGGTCGAGCGAGGTCAGACCCGGATCGATCACGACATAGGCTTCGAAGTACAGAATGCGCTCGATGTCGCGCAGGGTCATGTCGAGCATCAAGCCAATGCGCGAGGGCAGCGACTTGAGGAACCAGATGTGCGCGACGGGGCTGGCCAGTTCGATGTGGCCCATGCGCTCGCGGCGCACCTTGGTCAGGGTCACTTCGGTGCCGCACTTCTCGCAGACCACGCCACGATGCTTCATGCGCTTGTACTTGCCGCACAAGCACTCGTAGTCCTTGATCGGTCCGAAGATGGCGGCGCAGAACAGGCCGTCACGCTCGGGCTTGAAGGTACGGTAGTTGATCGTCTCCGGCTTCTTCACTTCGCCGTAGGACCACGAGCGAATCAAGTCCGGCGAGGCCAGACCGATTCGGATCGAGTCGAAATCCAGCGACTGACGCTGCTGGTTGAATAGGTTGAGCAAGTCTTTCATGTCTCAATCTCCCGATGCCGCGACGATCACTGGCCTTCCAATTCGATGTTGATCGCCAACGAGCGGATTTCCTTCACCAGCACGTTGAACGATTCCGGCATGCCTGCCGCCATCTCATGGTTGCCATCGACGATGTTCTTGTACATCTGATTGCGGCCGCCCACGTCGTCGGACTTGACGGTGAGCATTTCCTGCAGCGTGTACGCCGCGCCGTAAGCCTCGAGCGCCCACACTTCCATTTCGCCGAAGCGCTGACCACCGAACTGCGCCTTGCCACCCAGCGGCTGCTGAGTCACGAGCGAGTACGGACCGGTCGAACGCGCGTGCATCTTGTCGTCGACCAAGTGGTTGAGCTTCAACATGTACATGTAGCCGACCGTGACCGGACGATCGAACGCTTCGCCCGTGCGGCCGTCATACAGCGTGGTCTGACCCGACTCCGGCAGATCGGCGAGCTTCAACATGCCCTTGATCTCATGCTCGAAGGCGCCGTCGAACACCGGCGTCGCCATCGGCACGCCCTTGGTCAGGTTGCGCGACAGGTTGACGATTTCCGCGTCCGTGAAGGAATCAAGGTCCTCGGTCTGACCACCGACCTTGTTGTAGATCTGATCGAGGAAGCCACGCAGATCGGCGACCGTGCGCTGCTCGTCGAGCATGCGCTGGATCTTCTGACCCAGGCCCTTCGCGGCCCAGCCCAGATGCGTTTCCAGGATCTGACCGATGTTCATGCGCGACGGCACGCCCAGCGGGTTGAGCACGATGTCGACCGGGCTGCCGCTGGCCATGAACGGCATATCCTCGACCGGAACGATAGTCGAGATCACGCCCTTGTTACCGTGGCGGCCGGCCATCTTGTCACCGGGCTGGATGCGACGCTTCACGGCCAGGTAGACCTTGACCATCTTCAGCACGCCCGGCGCGAGATCGTCGCCGGCGGTGATCTTGGCCTTCTTCTCGGCGAAGCGCTTGTCGAACGCGGCCTTGTGCGAGGCGATCTGTTCCTGCGCCTTCTCGAGCAGCTCCGCCGCGTCCTCGTCCTTCATGCGAATGGCGAAGACTTCGTCGGTCTTGAGGGTGTCGAGATACTCGGCGGTGAGTTCCGCGCCCTTCTTGAAGGCGTGCGGACCGCCGTTGGCGACGCGGCCGATCAACTGACCGCGCAGACGCTGGAAGATCGCGCCCTCGAGGATGCGCAGCTGATCGTCGAGATCCTTGCGCACGCGCTTGATTTCTTCCTGCTCGATCTTGAGCGCGCGCTTGTCCTTCTCGATGCCGTCGCGGGTGAAGACCTGCACGTCGATGACGGTGCCGTCCATGCCCGGCGGCACGCGCAGCGAGCTGTCCTTCACGTCGGAGGCCTTCTCGCCGAAGATCGCGCGGAGCAACTTTTCTTCCGGCGTCAGCTGCGACTCGCCCTTGGGCGTGACCTTGCCGACGAGGATGTCGCCGGCCTTGACCTCGGCGCCGATGTAGACCACGCCCGACTCGTCCAGACGCGACAGCGCCTGTTCGCCCACGTTGGGGATGTCGGCGGTGATTTCTTCCGGACCCAGCTTGGTGTCGCGCGCGACGCAGGTCAGCTCTTCGATGTGGATCGTGGTGTAGCGATCTTCCTGGACCACGCGCTCCGAGATGAGGATGGAGTCCTCGAAGTTGTAGCCATTCCAGGGCATGAAGGCGACCAGCATGTTCTGACCGAGCGCGAGCTCGCCCAGATCGGTCGACGGACCATCGGCCAGCACGTCGCCGGTGGCGACGATGTCGCCGACGTTCACGAGCGGGGTCTGATTGATGCACGTGTTCTGGTTTGAGCGCGTGTACTTGATCAGGGAGTAGATATCCACGCCCGGATCGTTCTCGCCGATCTCGTTCTCGTGCGCGCGCACCACGATGCGACCGGCGTCGACCTGATCGATCACGCCGCCGCGACGCGCGGCCACGGTCACGCCCGAGTCACGGGCCACGGCCCATTCGATGCCGGTGCCAACCATCGGGGTCTGCGCGCGCAACGTCGGCACGGCCTGACGCTGCATGTTGGCGCCCATCAACGCGCGGTTGGCGTCGTCGTGTTCCAGGAACGGCACGAGCGCGGCGGCGACCGACACGGTCTGACGCGGCGACACGTCCATGTACTGGATTTCCTGCGGCGTCTTGAGCAGGGTTTCACCCTGATAACGCGAGGAGATCAGGCGCTCGACGAAGGAACGGTCCTCGCGCAATTCGGCGTTGGCCTGCGCGATGGCGTATTCACCTTCCTCGATGGCCGAGAGGAACTCGACATCATCGGTGACCTTGCCGTCGACGACCTTGCGATACGGCGTCTCGAGGAAACCGTACGAATTGGTGCGCGCGTACACGGCCAGCGAGTTGATCAGACCGATGTTCGGACCTTCCGGCGTTTCGATCGTGCAAACGCGGCCGTAATGGGTCGGGTGCACGTCGCGCACTTCGAAGCCCGCGCGCTCGCGCGTCAGGCCGCCCGGGCCAAGCGCGGACACGCGACGCTTGTGCGTGACTTCCGACAGCGGGTTGTTCTGATCCATGAACTGCGACAGCTGCGAGGAGCCGAAGAACTCCTTGATCGCGGCGGCCACGGGCTTGGCATTGATCAGTTCTTGCGGGGTCAGGCCTTCGGACTCGGCTAGCGACAAGCGCTCCTTGACCGCGCGCTCGACGCGCACGAGACCGACGCGGAACACGTTCTCGGCCATTTCGCCGACCGAACGCACGCGACGGTTGCCCAGGTGATCGATGTCGTCGACGACGCCGCGACCATTGCGGATCTCGCACAGCACGCGCAACACGTCGAGGATGTCCGAGCTCTCGCCACGCGTGCGCACCAGATTCTTGGACTGCTCATCCGTGCGATCGGCGAAGTAGCGTTGATCGTAGAGCACGCCCGAACCGACGATCTCCTTGCGACCGACGCGACGGTTGAACTTCATGCGGCCGACGGCCGACAGGTCGTAGCGGTCGAAGGTGAAGAACAGGTTGTAGAACAGGTTCTGCGCCGCTTCCTTGGTCGGCGGCTCGCCCGGACGCATCATGCGATAGATTTCGACCAGCGCCTCGAGCGGCGTGCGGGTCGGATCGATGCGCAGCGTGTTGGACACGTACGGACCACGATCGAGGTCGTTGACGAACAGCGTGCCGATGGTCTCGACGCCCGCCTTGCGCAACTGCGCCAGCGAGGTCTCGGTCAGCTCGTCGTTGGCCGTGGCGAGCAATTCGCCCGTCTGCGTGTCGACCACGTCGTGCGACAGGATGCGACCGAGCAGGTACTCATCCGGCACTTCGAGCTTGGCGATGTTGGCGCGCTCGAGCTGACGCACGTGGCGCGACGTGATGCGCTTGCCGGCCTCGACGATCACCTCGTTGCCGACGCGCAAATCGAAGTTGAAGGTCTCGCCGCGCAGACGCTCGGGAATCAAGGTCAACTCGGCGCCACCCTTCTTGTGCAGGGTGAACTCGTTGATCTCGAAGAACGCGCGCAGCATTTCCTCGTTGGTGTAACCCAACGCACGCAGCAGGATCGTCACCGGCAACTTGCGGCGACGGTCGATGCGCGTGAACAGGCAGTCCTTCGGGTCGAACTCGAAGTCGAGCCAGGAGCCGCGGTAAGGAATGATGCGGGCCGAGTACAGCAACTTGCCGGAGCTGTGCGTCTTGCCGCGATCGTGATCGAAGAACACGCCCGGCGAACGATGCAGCTGCGACACGATCACGCGCTCGGTGCCGTTGATGATGAAGGTGCCGGTCTCGGTCATGAGCGGCAGTTCGCCCATGTAGACCTCTTGCTCCTTCACGAACTTGATCGCCTTGGTCGACGATTCCTTGTCGTAAATCACTAGGCGCACGACCACGCGCAGCGGCGCGCCGTAGCTCAGGCCACGCGAACGACATTCCTTCTCGTCGAACGGCGGATCGCCCAGGCGATAGCTGACGTACTCGAGCGCGGCATTGCCGGAGTAGCTCGTGATCGGGAAAACCGACTTGAGCGAGGCATGCAAGCCACGGTCGCCGCGCTTTTCGGGCTGTTCGTTGGCTTGCAGGAATTCCTTGTAGGAATCGGTTTGGATCGCCAGCAGGTAGGGCACATCGAGAATCGATGACCGCTTGCCGAAATCCTTGCGAATGCGCTTCTTTTCAGTGAACGAGTACGTCGTCATGCGAGTGGCACCTTGCTGACGTGATGGCTGCCGGCCATCGCGGATAAACGGATACTGGTGAGCGATCGCGGCGCGCGCGCCGGACGATCGTTGACCACTAGCCGCCCACTACCAACGGCGAAAGGCCGGGGGCATGCGCCCCCAGCCTCGCGCTTGCTCGGTGGATCTGCCGAGCGACCAACGGTCGATTACTTGATCTCGACCGTGGCGCCAGCGGCTTCCAGTTCCTTCTTGAACTTAGCCGAGTCGTCCTTGCTCACGGCGTCCTTGACGGTCGCCGGGGCGGATTCGACCAGATCCTTCGCTTCCTTCAGACCCAGGCCGGTGATCGCGCGAACAGCCTTGATCACTTCGACCTTCTTCTCGCCGGCGGCCTTCAGGACCACCGTGAACTCGGTCTTCTCTTCCGCGGCCGGGGCGGCGGCGCCACCACCAGCCGGGGCGGCGACGGCGACCGGAGCGGCAGCCGACACGCCAAACTTCTCTTCCATCATCTTCACCAGATCGGTGATGTCGATGAGGCTCATCTTCGCGATTGCGTCGAGAATCTCTTCCTTCGAAACGGCCATTGTCTTTTCCTCGAAAATTTGAATTTGCCGAAGCTAAACCAGTCAGTGTGAGCTTGCTCAGCCCGCGTCTTGCTTCTGATCGCGGACCGCCGCCACCGCACGGGCGACCATTGCTGCCGGTTCGGCGAGAGTGCGCACGAATTTTTCAATCGGTGCCTTCATCACGCCGAGCAGAATGGCCAACGCCTGATCGCGGGTCGGCAACGAAGCCAGGCGATCGATGTGCGTGCCGGGATAAACCTGGCCACCGATCGCGACGACTTTCGACTTGAGCTGCTCATTCGCCTTGGAGAATTCCTTGATCAACCGTCCCGCAGCACCCGGATCCTCCTTGGAGAAGGCATAGATCATCGGGCCGACCAGCACGTCTTGAACGCACTCGAAATCGGTACCCTTGACCGCGCGGCTAACCAGCGTGTTCTTCGCTACCTTGAGATACACGCCCGATTGCCGGGCCCTCTTACGCAGCTCGGTGAGCTGCTCCACGGTGAGTCCGCTGTACTCGGCGGCGACCAGGGAATGCGCCTTGGCGGCCACATTCGCCAGTTCGGCAACGACCTCTTTCTTCTGTTCCAGATTGAGTGCCATTGCATTCCTCCGAACCAAGCATCCTTCGCGGCGTCCTGCCGCTAAGGTTCAATCGAGTCTCGAATCCGCCGCAATCCCTTCGCGAATCCGCCGGCGATGTCACGCCGGTGATGATGGCCGTTCCACGAAATCTGGAAGGGCTGCACCATCTACGCAGGTCGATGTTCGATTAAGGCTCGATGCGGACTCGCGACGTGGTCCCTTGCCATGACACTTCCATGTCCGTCGCTCGCGCCGCGGTGGAGCCGCCTGCGGTCTTTGACGGCGCCAGGACTCATCGCCCCGGTGCCCTCAAATGCGCGGATCGCTCGCGCGACCCGCCTTGCATCGTCGCGACCGCGCCAAGCGCGATCGCGCGAAAGTCTTACTTGGCCAGGCCCAGCGAGGCCTGATCGACGATGATGCCCAGACCCATCGTGCTCGACAGGCAGATCTTCTGCAGGTACTGACCCTTGGCGGTCGAGGGCTTGGCCTTGACCACGTCGTTGAGCAGCGCCGTGAGATTTTCCTTCAGCGAAGGAATCTCGAAGCTAACCTTGCCGATCGTGCAATGAATGATGCCGGCCTTGTCATTGCGGAAACGCACCTGACCGGCCTTGGCATTCTTCACCGCGTTGACGACGTCGGCGGTGACCGAGCCGTCCTTCGGGTTGGGCATCAAGCCACGCGGGCCAAGCAGCTGACCGAGCTTGCCGACGACGCGCATGGCGTCGGGCGTCGCGATGACGCGACCAAAGCTCAGATCGCCGGCCTGCATCTTCTCGGCCAGATCGTCCATGCCCACGGCGTCGGCGCCGGCGGCCTTGGCGGCCTCGGCCTTTTCGCCAGCGGGGCAGAACACGGCCACGCGCACGGTCTTGCCGGTGCCCGCGGGCAGCACGGTCGAACCGCGCACCACCTGGTCGGACTTCTTGGCGTCGATGCCGAGGCGGATGGCCACGTCGACGGACTCCACGAACTTGGTCTTGGAGCTGTCCTTGAGAATCTTCAGCGCTTCATCGACGCCATAGGCCTTGCCCGGGGCAACCTTGTTGGCGATGGAGCGGTAACGCTTGCCAGTCTTCGACATGATCAGATCTCCGTCACCAGGCCCATGCTGCGCGCGCTGCCGGCGATGGTGCGCACGGCGGCGTCCATGTCGGCGGCGGTGAGGTCCGCCATCTTGGTCTTGGCGATCTCCTCGAGCTGCTTGCGCGACACCTTGCCCACCTTCTCCGTGTTCGGGCGCTTGGAGCCCGACTGGATGCCGGCGGCCTTCTTCAGCAGGATCGACGCCGGCGGCGTCTTGGTGATGAAGGTGAAGGTACGGTCGGAATAGGCGGTGATGATGACCGGAATCGGCAGACCCGGTTCCAGCTTCTGCGTGGCGGCATTGAAGGCCTTGCAGAATTCCATGATGTTCAAGCCACGCTGACCCAGGGCCGGACCGACCGGCGGGCTGGGGTTGGCCTGACCGGCCTTCACCTGCAGCTTGATGTAGCCAACAACTTTCTTAGCCATGTTTGCTCTCCTCGGGTGCGAACGTCTGCACGCGCTCGCGCGCTGCGGGACTCCCCGTCGTTGTCACTGCCGGGCATCGCCCGGCACCGTTGCTCAGGCCTTTTCGACCTGGGCGAATTCCAGCTCCACCGGCGTCGACCGACCGAAAATCAGCACGGCCACGCGCAGGCGGCTCTTGTCGTAGTTGACCTCTTCGACGACGCCGTTGAAGTCGTTGAAGGGGCCGTCGATCACGCGCACCATCTCGCCGGGTTCGAACAGCACCTTCGGGCGCGGCTTGTCCACGCCTTCCTGGACGCGCTGCAAGATCGCGTCGGCCTCGCTGTCCTTGATCGGCAGCGGGCGATCGGCGGTGCCGCCGATGAAGCCCATCACCTTGGGCGTTTCCTTGACCAGATGCCAGCACTCGTCATCGATGCGCGGCGTCTTGCCTTCCTCGTTGGTGTCGATCTGCACCAGGACGTAGCCCGGGAAGAACTTGCGTTCGCTGCGGCGCTTCTGGCCGCCGCGCATTTCGACCACTTCCTCGGTCGGCACCAGCACTTCGCCGAAGCGCTCCTGCATGCCGGCGCGCGCGACGCGCTCCTTCAGCGAGCGCGAGACTTGGTGCTCGAAACCCGAATAGGCGTGAACCACATACCAGCGCTTGGCCATGATCGTCAGCTACCCGCGCTCAACAGCCATTCGCTCACCACCTTCCACAGAACCAAATCAATGATCCACAGGATGATGGACAACACCAGCACCACGGCCAGCACGACCAGGGTCGTCTGCGTGGTTTCCTGCATGGTCGGCCACACGACCTTGCGCAACTCGAACTGCGACTCCGACATGAACTCGCGCACTTGGCGGCCCTGCGCGGTGAACGCGCCAAGGGCGAGCGCGGCGGCGATCGCGGCGATCAAACCCAGCATGCGCCACGCCTGGGGCGCGTCGCCGAAGTAGTAGAAGCCGACGATACCCGCGACCAGGATCAACACCGCGCCGGCGAGCTTGGCGTAGTTCATGGCCGGGTTTTCGTGTGTTTCGACGTTCGCGTTCATGAAGTTCCCAACTCGCCGAAGCCAAGGCCCCGGTATTCAAGAGTGGCACGCCAGGAGGGACTCGAACCCCCAACCTGCGGTTTTGGAGACCGCTGCTCTGCCAATTGAGCTACTGGCGTACGGTTTTGCTGCAAGCACCTTTGAAAACGCCAACGGCGGACACTCGCGTGCCCGCCTT
>JBGAHD010000005.1:0-593356 GCA_044226395.1 Ahniellaceae bacterium | reverse complement strand
GTCCCACCCGATCCCTTCCCGAACTCGGACGTGAAACGCACCCGCGCCGATGGTAGTGTGGCTTAAGCCATGCAAGAGTAGGTCACTGCCAGGGGCCTTATCCCCAAACCCCCGTACGTTAGTGCGGGGGTTTGTTTTTTGGGCGAAAGCGAAGTTGGCCCGACCCAGCGCGCATCGCGCGTCACCGAGGCTGCTCCCCATTGGTTCTCGCGACTCAGGCAACCGCCTGCCTTGACGTCTGAATCATCGCCTTCGGCGCGCCTTTTCCCCGCCTAAACACCCTCGTTGCCCCGGCTTCAATCGCGAAGCCGGTCTCGAAACGACCCCAAGATGTTGTGTTATCGGGCTCGACCGCGGGCTTCCTTGCATTGTGACAAATCGATAAAAAAACCCCGAAAAACCTTCGGGGTTTTAGCGGAAGATATTGATTTCGTTGCAAATCATAGCCCGAAAAAATCGCTTGACGAGGGCGCGGCAAGGGCGTAATTTGCGCCGGTCGCAGCACAACATCTTGTGGTGGCCTGGCAGCAATGAACCCAATGTCTTGGGTCTCATCGTTGAACGAAGTGCCGATCCAGGGCCGGATCGGTGGGCGCACAGCTACCTACGGAAGTCGAATCTAAGCAGGGTGGGCATTCCACGATGCCCGTGGCGGGGGCTATTTCCCTGCGCGATTCGAGCGCGTTGCCAACGACAACAATAAGCACGCACAGAAACAAGCATTTCGGGAGGTTGACGGTTCATGAGCACGGTTCGCCTGGAGGCCCTTAGCGCCCGTGGTGAGGTAGACATCCCGTTGCAACCGGCGTCCTACGACATCTGGGACAAGAAGTACCGGTTGAAAACCAAGCGCGGCGAGCCGGTCGACCTGGCCATCGACGACACGTATCAGCGCGTCGCCAAGGCCTTGTCCGAGGCCGAGGCCACGCCCGAGAAACAGCGCTATTGGAACGAGCGCTTTCTGTGGGCGTTGCGCCGTGGCGCCATTCCGGCCGGACGCATCACGTCCAATGCCGGCGCGCTCGAGCACAAGCCGGCGACCTCGACGATCAACTGCACGGTGTCGGGCACGATTCCCGACTCCATGGACGGCATCCTCGAGAAGGTCCACGAAGCGGGACTGACCTTGAAGGCAGGCTGCGGCATCGGCTACGAGTTCTCGACCCTGCGCCCGCGCGGCGCCTATGTGTCGGGTGCCGGCGCCTATACCTCGGGTCCCCTGTCGTTCATGGATATCTACGACAAGATGTGCTTCACCGTGTCGTCCGCCGGCGGTCGCCGCGGCGCGCAGATGGGCACGTTCGACGTCTCGCATCCCGACGTCAAGGAATTCATCCGCGCCAAGCGCGAGGATGGCCGCCTGCGTCAGTTCAATCTGTCCTTGCTGATCACCGACGAGTTCATGGCCGCGGTCGAGAACGACACCGACTGGCCCATGGTCTTTCCGGTCAACGTCAAGGAAGCGCACGAAGTCGATCTCGACGATCCCAAGCAAGTCGTCTGGCGCGATTGGCCGACCAAGGAGAACTACGTCCATCGCGAGGACGGCCTGGTCGCGTGCAAGATCTATGGTCACGTCCGCGCCAAGGGGTTGTGGGACATGATCATGACCTCGACCTACGACTTCGCCGAGCCCGGCTTCATCCTGATCGACCGGGTCAATGAAATGAACAACAACTGGTGGTGCGAGAACATCCGCGCGACCAACCCCTGCGGCGAGCAACCGCTGCCGCCGTACGGCTCGTGCCTGCTGGGCTCGGTCAACCTCACGACCTTCGTGCGCGATCCCTTTGGTCCGCGCGCGCGTTTCGATTGGGAGGAATACCGCGAAGTCGTGCGCGTGTTCACGCGCATGCTCGACAACGTGGTCGAGGTCAATGGCCTGCCGCTCGCGCGCCAGCGCGACGAGATCACGCGCAAGCGTCGTCATGGCATGGGCTTTTTGGGTCTGGGCTCGACCCTGACCATGCTGCGCATGCGCTACGGCTCGTCCGACGCCTGCCGCTTCACCGAGGAAGTGTCGCGCGAGATGGCCTTGGCCGGTTGGGAAGTCGCGCTGTCGCTGGCCAAGGAAAAAGGTCCCGCGCCGATCATGACCGAGGAGTTCCCGGTCACCGCCGAGATGCTGCGCAAGCGTCCGGAGATGGCCGCCGACGGGTACAAGTTGGGTGATCGCATCAGCGGTCGCGTCCTGCACGCGCGCTATTCGCGCTACATGCAAAAGGTCGCCGAGGTCGCGCCCGAACTGGTGGCCGAACTCGCCGAGGTCGGCGCCCGCTTCACCCATCACAGCTCGATCGCGCCGACCGGCACGATCTCCTTGTCGCTGGCCAACAATGCCTCCAACGGCATCGAGCCGAGCTTCGCCCACAGTTACTCGCGCAATGTCATTCGCGAGGGGCGCAAGACCAAGGAGAAGGTCGAGGTCATGAGCTTCGAGCTCTTGGCCTACCGCACCATCATCAACGGCAAGGCGCGGCCCTACGCCGACGCCGCCGACGAGAAGCTGCCCGAGTACTTCGTCGCCGCCGATGACATCACGCCCAAGGAACACGTCGATATTCAGGCCGCCGCGCAGATCTGGGTCGACTCGTCGATCTCCAAGACGGCCAATGTCCCCACCGACTATCCGTACGAAGAGTTCAAGGACATCTATCGCTACGCCCACAAGCAAGGCTTGAAGGGCTGCACCACCTTCCGCTTCAACCCCGCCGCCTTCCAGGGCGTTCTGGTCAAGGAACAGGATCTCGAGAACACCACCTACCGCTTCGAGCTGGAAGACGGTAGTGTTGTGGAAGTCAGAGGAAATGAAGAGATCGAGTACGACGGCGAGCTTCATACCGCCGCCAATCTGTTCGATGCCCTGAAAGAGGGTTACTACGGCAAGTTCTGAATGCCCTGACGGACATCGGAACAATCAACACACCCTAGAACCGGAGGGAGGATATGAGTAACGAGGAAGCCGCAACATCCACGATCGGCCAGGTCGTCGAGACCGTGACCGAGAAGGCTCAGGAAATCGGTCAGGCCGCCGTCGCCAGCGCCACGGAAGTGGTCGCTCAAGCGAAGGACAAGGTCGCCAAGGCCAAGCGCGCCGTGGCCAAAAAGGCCAAGGCCGCCGCCGCTGGCGCCAAGGCCGCCGTCGCCACCGCCACCGCCGCCGTCAGCAAGGCGGTTGGCAAGGGCGCGCCGAAGAAGGCTGCGAAGAAGGCAGCCAAGAAAGCCGCTAAGAAGGCCGCCAAGAAGGCAGCTAAGAAGGGTGCCAAGAAGGCCGCCAAGAAGACCGCGAAGAAGCCGGCTCGTCCGGTGAAGAAGGCGGCCAAGAAAGTCGCGAAGAAATCCGCGAAGAAAGCCGCGAAGAAAGGCGCCAAGAAAGCCAGCAAGAAAGCGGCGCCGAAGAAGAAGTCCGCCAAGCGCGGCAAAAAGAAGTAATCAAGGGAAGCAGCATCCCCGGAACGAGTTGGCGCGCCGTACCACGGCGCGCCCTTTCGGGTAACGCATCGATCGAACCCGGGCGCGCTCGCCGCGACCGGCTACACGGGCGCCGCCAGACGCCGCCGCCCGCGCCCAGGACACGCCCCATGGCCATCAAAATCAGCAAGAAGATCAAGGGCTACAACGTCATCAAGCCGGAAGAAAAGGCGAAGACGACCGTGCGTGCCAGCGAGACCAGCGACGCGCTGGAACTGCCCAAGGCCGAAGTCATTCAAATGCACGAGAAGGTCGAACGACCCGACGTGCTGATCGGCTCCACCTACAAGATCAAGTCGCCGCTGTTCGAGCACGCCTTGTACGTGACCATCAACGACATCGTGCTCAACCAAGGCACCGAGCACGAGTCGCGCCGCCCCTTCGAGATCTTCATCAACTCGAAGAACATGGATCATTTCCAGTGGATCGTGGCCCTGACGCGCATCATGAGCGCGGTGTTCCGCAAGGGCGGCGACGTGACCTTCCTGGTCGAGGAAATGAAGGCCGTGTTCGATCCGCGCGGCGGCTATTTCAAGTCCGGCGGCGTGTACATGCCCTCGATCGTGGCCGAGATTGGCGCCGTGGTCGAGGATCATTTGAAGATGATCGGCATGATCGTCGACCCGGAACTGTCGCCCGAGCAGCGCAAGCTGATCGCGGAAAAGCGCGCGGCCTACGACGCGCAGCAGACGAAAAAAAAAACTGATCTAGCCCCGGCCGAAGTCGAGCCGGTGGCGCCGCCCACGGGCGAGGACTCCTCGGCCTTCCCGGCCAGCGCCAGCCTGTGTCCCAAGTGCACGACCAAGGCCCTGGTGATCATGGACGGCTGCGCGACCTGCCTCAATTGCGGTCATTCGAAGTGCGGCTGAGCGCCGCGCGAAGTCTCCGCGTCCCAAAGCCTCGCCACGGCTAACGTCGTTGAGCCGCGAATGCCATCAGGCACGCGGCTCGCGATGGCGAGATGACGGTTCCGTCGTCGTCGTGACCGCGACGAGCAGGCCGTCGACGCCCGCGACCTTTTAGACGCGCATCAAGCCGGAGCTACTCGCTCGCGGACTCCTCCGCCAGAAAGTCTGCAATCGCCCGCGCATACGCCGCCGGCTGTTCCCACCACAGAATGTGCCCCGCGCCACGCACGAATTCATAGCGCGCGTTTGGAAACAGCGACACATATTCGTAGGCTTCCGCATAGGGCACGAAATCGCACTGCCCTTGCAGAACCAGCACGTGACCGGGGAACGCCCGCATCCGCGCGCGCGGATCCTCGACATCGCCGAACCAATTCGCGCCCGTGCGCACGTAGAAACCAGCGCCGCCTTCCTCCGCGCGCACCTGGCTCGGATCGCACACCATGTTGCGCGTGAAGCCCGCGGCCAAGGTGTTGAGCGCGGCATCGGCCTGCGCGTCCGACACGGTCTTGATGTTGAACATCATCGCCAGCGCCTGCGCCACGATTACCTTCGGCGGCATGGCCGACAGCGCCGTGTCCCGACGGTATTGCTCGGCGTCCGGAAGACGAAAATCCAGCGACGCGGGAATCGGAAACCGCGTCTCCACCACGGAATGGCCCTGTTCGTCGTACTCCGCCGGTTCGAGATTGCCCGGCGAACTCAACACCATCCGCGCGACGACGTCGGGATGGCGCGCGGCATAGTAGGCCGCCACGCGCGCGCCGTGCGAATGACCGATCAAGGCCACGCGCCGCGCGCCGAGATGCTTCGTCACGATCTCATCGAGATCGTCGATCTGATCATTGAAACCACTGTCCTTCGGACGCTCCAAGCGATCGGAAAGACCCGAGCCGCGCTGATCGTAGAGATAGACCTCGTGACCCGCGTCCGCCAGCGGCTGCAACGTGGCGATGACCGACGAATGAACATAGCCGCCAGGCCCGCCATGCAGGAACACCACGGGCAGCGCGTGTCGCGACGTTACCGGCGGCGCCAAGCGCGTATAGGCGATGCGATAGCCGCCCGACATCGCCCAATAGCGCGTGCTCGCGCGCGGCTCGATCGGCGCGACCGTCGCGCGGATCGGGATCAGAAAGATCACGACCAAGGCCAGCATCGACAAACTCAACACGAAAACCGCCGCGCGCCACAAGCGCGACCACCACCGCCTCATCGATCTCACTCCTGGAATTCGCCCGGATCAGGGCGTGACTGACGTTGGACCACTACCGTCGACGCGCGCCAAGCCTCAACCCTTGCGCGCCAAGCGCCAGATCGCGACCGCGCTGAACAACACAGTGAAACCCACCACGCTCGCCACCGCGACGGCGAAAGGCTCGAACTGCAGCTTCTTCGCGTCGGCGACATGCATGGCCACTTGGATGACGTGAAACTGCGGCCAGATCGGCACCTGCCAATGCATCGATGCCGGCAGCGGAAAGAACATGCCCGACAGATAACAGCCCGGCAGATAGATCAGGTTCGCGTAGCCCGGCGCGGCCGAGCCCTTGACCAGGGTGCCGATCATCAAGCCCAGCGCGCAGAACGGTGCCGCGCACGCGATCAACACCACGCTGAGCTTCACCACGACCACGGGCGCGAGCGCCAGATTGCCCGATGCCAGAGCCACGGCCAGCAACGGCAAATACGCGATCGCCCCGAATCCCAGACCACAAATGATCTTCGCCGCCAACCACGACCCCGCCGGCGCGGGCTGCGCGCGACGAAGGCGCAGCAGCCCCATCTCGCGCTCCATCGCCAACGAGCTGCTCATGCCGAACAAGGCGGGCATGCTCGTGGCCATCACCGCGAAGGCCGCGAACAAGAACATGCCCACGATCGGGTCCTTGCGCATGGCCTCGGCGGAGATGACCAGCGCGAACAAGGCATACAAGGCCACCGGCATAATCAGCACCGGAATGACCAGTCCCGGATTGCGCGCGAAGCGCAGCATCTCGCAGCGCGTCTCTTCGAGATAAGCGCGCAGCACCTGGGTCATCGAACCGGATCCCGCGAGATCGGTCGCCATCATCGGACGCGCGTTCATGCGGCCTCCCGCGTGAGTTCTTGAAAGGCTTCGTTGAGTCCGGCCTGGCGCACCTCGAGGCGACGCAGCTCGGGATCGCTCGCGAGCAATCGGCGAACTACGCCCTCCGCATCCGTGGCCGTGATGTTGAGTCGATCGTGCTCGGCGCGCACCGCGCTCACGCCCGGCCAGGCGCGCACTTCGTCGGCGCCCAGGCGCGTCTGACAACCGATCTCGCGGCGCTCGACCAGCGCGCGCATGTCATCGACGCTGCCGGATGCAATCACGCGCCCCTTGCCAATCACGGTGACCCGATCGGCCAGCGCCTCGGCTTCCTCGAGATAGTGCGTGGTCAGCACGATCGAACAGCCCGCGTCGAGCAAGCCACGAATACTCGTCCACAGCGCCGCGCGCGCCTGCACGTCCAGGCCAACGCTGGGCTCGTCGAGAAACAGCACGCGCGGCTGGCCGCAGATCGCGACCGCGAACTGCGCAAGGCGCTTCTGCCCGCCCGACAACTTGCCGTAGGCGCGATCGGCGAAGCTTGTCACGCCCGCGCGGCGCAGCGTTTCCTCGAGCGGCAGCGGATCGTCGTAGAAACTCGACGCCAAGCGCACGAGTTCGCGCACGCGCAGTTCCTTCGGCAGTTCGACGTCCTGCATCATCACGCCGAGGCCCTTGCGACGCGCGACGTCCTGCGGCGCGCCGCCGAGCAAGGCCACGGCGCCCGCGTCGGCGTCGATCAAGCCCAGCCACAACGCGATCGCCGTGGATTTGCCCGCGCCGTTCGGTCCCAGCAGCGCCAACAACTCACCGCGTCGCACCTGCACGTCGACACCGCGCAGCGCCGTGACTTCACCGAATTGCTTGACCACGCCTTGCAGCGATGCGACCACTTCGGCATCGACCGGCATCGGCTTCGATGCTGGCTCGACCGGCGCGGCCGCGCGCGCGCCGAAGAACGGATAGCGCCGCCCATTCAGCAACAGGCCAATCGGCGTTGAACGCACCAGCAGGTGATAACTCGCGAACAGCAGCGCGAGACTGGTCACCACGACGAAGGGGAACTTCACGCTCCAGTGCCATGACCACTGCCCAACCCACACCTGCAGCGCCGCGACCACCGGCAAATGCGCGATGTAAATCCAATACGACGCATCGGCGACATAACGACGCCACGCACTGAACGCGCTCAGGAATCGCAAAGCCATGCCCGTGAGCCCCAGCGCCAGTCCCCATGACGCGACGCCGAAGCCATAGGCGAAAGCCACGCTGCCCACGCCGCGCTCGGCCATCGGCGGCAGCGTGTGCAGCAGATACAACAAGCCCGACACGGCCACTACGCCAATCGCCAAATGCACGGCCCAATGCCGCGCGATCAACGCCAGCGCGTCGCGCGAGCGATGCACGAGCCAGCCGAACCCGAACGCCACGCCATAGCCCACGCAGGGCGCGAGTTGCGGAATCAGGGTCTGATCCGGCGTCGGAATGCCCGTCCAGTAAAACCACATCGGCACGCTCAGCAAGGCCGCCGCCACCGGCACGGCCAACAGCAAGGCCGCGATCGGCGCGCGCAGCACGCCGTGCACACACGAATCGAGCAGCGCACGCCACCGCCCATCGGCATCGAGTCGCGCGACCAGCGCATGGAGCAACGAAGCGCCGACGTAGAGCATCAACAACTGATACAGAAACCACAAATGCGTCAGCGGAAACGCGCCCGCGATCTTCGGCATGTCCGGCATCGGCGGCAGATTCGGGCCGAATTGCTTCACCAGGCCCGCGATCCACGCGGCCTGAATCGCCGGATACACGACAACCCAACCGATGATCAGGGGCAAGGCAATGCGCTGCGCGCGATTGCGCCAGAAACCCATCGTGCCGCGCTGATGCTGGAGCAATCGCGCGAAGTAACCCGCGATGAAGAAGAACAGCGTCATGCGAAACACATGCGCCACGAAGGCCGCGTCGCTCAGAAACGCGCTCGGCGAGTTGTCGCTCATCGCCCAAAGGCCCGGCGGCCAGCCCGGCATGAACGACAGCGCGGCATGAAACGCCACGCCCAGCAGCAGCGCGAAGCCGCGCACCGCGTCGAGCGCGTGCAGACGATGATCCCCGGCATCGTGACGAAGCGTGGTCATGAGTCACCTCACAAATAATCGCGGCGGCGCGCCGCCACCAGGAAGGGCAGGGTCACCGCGATCGCCAACACGATCAGCTCGATGCCCAGCACCAGAAAGAACGTGCGGTTCCACACCGGCACGGCGCCGGACATGTGCGCATTCAACGACGGCAGACCGCCGACGATGAACATGAACAAGCTCACCGCCATATTGGTCACGAGAATGATCGCCGTGGTCGCCGCTTCCGATCGCGCGTGCAACGCGCCGCACAGCACCACCGAGAAATTGCTCAGCGTGAACACGCACAGCAGCACGACATAGGGCAACAAGCCATCGGGCACGGCCGTGCCGAGCACCAGGGCGATGGCCGAGGCGGTGGCCACCAGCCAAGGCGCGACGAAGCACAGCATCAGGCCGATCACCTTGCTCGCCACGTACTCGCGCGCCGACAAGGGCAGGCTCAGCACGAACTCGAGCGAATGCTCCTTGCGCTCGTTCATGATGCCGTAGATGCCGAGCATCACGCCCAGCGCAATCACGGTCGTGATCCACGTCAGCGCGCCGATGTTGAAGGCCATCGCGCTCCAGCTGGCGATGCTCGCCGACACCACCACGCTGACGCTGGCGCCGATCAGCAGCCAGCGGTGCACGTAAAGCTCCTTGCCGATGAGTTTGTGAACGACCGGGCTCATGCTTCACGCGCCTTGCGCTGGGCCACGACATTGGCCACGAAGATTTCCTCCAGGCTCATGCGCTGCACCTGGATCACGTGCTCGCCCAAGGGTTCGCACCAGTCGTCACTGAACGCCTGGGTCGTGAGCGTGTGAAAGCGTCCGTCCGAAACGTGATCGACGATGCCCGGCAGCGCCGGCAAGGCGGCGTCCGCGGGCCAGCGCACGTCGACCCGGCGCCAGCGCTCGAGAAAGACTTCCTTATCGCTGTCCGCCACCAGATGCCCGCGATCGATGAAGGCGATGCGATCGGCGATGCGCTCCACGTCGACCGTGTTGTGCGACGACAGCAGAATCGAACGCTCGTCATCGCGCATCACGTCCATGAACTCGGCCATCACTTCGTGCCGCGCCACCGGGTCGAGGCCCGTGGTCGGCTCGTCGAGGATCAACAAACGCGGTCGACGCGCGAGCGCCAGCAACAAGGCCGCCTTGATCCGCTCGCCCAGCGACAGGCTGCTCACGCCTTGCTCCGCGCGCAGATGAAAGCGCTTGAGCAAGACGCGCGCGTAGTCCGCGTCCCAGCGGGGATAGATCGAAGCGACGAAGCCCATGTGCCACTCCAGCGTGGCATTGGGCAGCAGACGCATCTCGGAGGAGACGTAGCCGATCTCGCGCTTGGCCAGGGCCTGCGCGCGCGGCATCGGCGCGCCGAGCACGCGGATCTCGCCGGCGTCGGCGCTCAACATGCCCATCAACAGGCGGATGGTCGTGCTCTTGCCCGCGCCATTGGGGCCGACGAAGCCCATCACTTGGCCGGGTTCGAGTTCCAGCGAGAAATCGCGCAGCGTGAAAAAGCGAAACGCCTTGCTCACGCCGTGCATTTCGATGTGCTTAATCGGGTTCATTTCGATGCCTTCATCGCTTGGCGCAGTCGGGCCGCGAGCGCGGCGTCATCCAGGCCGAGCCGGCGCGCCAGATCGATGACTTCGTCGATCCGCTCCGCCAGCTTCTTCTCCTGCAGTTCCCCCTCGAGCCCGTTCACGTCGGCCACGAAGGAGCCCTTGCCGTGGCGCGTCACGATCACGCCCTCGGTTTCCAGATCCAGATAAGCGCGCTTGATCGTGATCACGCTGACGTTGAGGTCCGCCGCCAGCGCGCGAATCGACGGCAGTTCCTTGCCAGCCGGCCAATCGCCCGCGGCCACGCGCGCGCGGATCTGCGCCATGATCTGCAGATACAGGGGGCGCGGGTCGGTCTGACTGATGTGGAGGCCGCTGTGCATACTGTGCATACAGTGTATACTCAGTTCGCGAACGGCGGCAAGCCCTGTTTTTGGGCGACTTCGGAGCGGGCTGCGCGGTGATCCCCAGAGGCGTTTGCTCGTTTGCTCGTTCGCTCGTTCGCGCGAAGGTGACATTGGCTGGCGCGGCTTAGCGTCGGCTAAGCCGTGACACGCCTTCGCGCGCGAGTTGAGTTCGAAGAGAGGATTGATTGCCGCGATGCGCGGATTCGCGCGCGCGCTTCACTCACTCGGCGCGACCGACGAGCAACAACGCGGCCGCGCGCACAAGGGCTCACGCGCGAATCGATCACGCGACGTCACGCGAAGCTTTTCGACGACGCGCGCCGCGCCCCAAAGGCCAAGCTCGGGACGACACGCGTCCCCAGCGCCTCAAGGCATCATGAATCCCAGATCATCACTCGCGAAGTTGCCGACCAAGGGCAACAGGCCGCGCAAGGCCGCGCTATCGGTCACGCCCATCCAGCGCGCCAATGTCGCCGCGACCTGATCGACCGCCGTGGTCGGAATGTATTGGCCGCGACTAAAACTCCAATCGCGCGCGACATTGTCATTGGCGTTGACCACCAAGCGCGGATACGTGCCGTAAAGCCTTCCGCCCAATACCGCGTCGCCCAGCACCAGCAGATTGCCGCCCCACGCGTGATCCGAGCCGCTGCCATTGCCCGTGAGCGTGCGACCGAAATCGCTCATCGTGAACGTCGTCACGGCGCTGCGCGCGTTGATCTCGCCGAGCGCCGTCCAGAACGCGCCGAGCGCCTGATTGAGCGTGGTCAACAAGGCGCCGTGACCATTGCTCGCCACCGGTTGGCCCGCGACGAACATGCCGTCGTGAAGATCGAAACTGCCGAGCCGCACGTAGTAGATCTGGCGCGAAGCGCCGAGCGAATTCTTGCTGACCTTGATCATGCGCGCGACGATCTTCAACTGCTCGGCGAGCGAATTGCCGGCGGGAAACACCGTCGTGACATCGCCTGAGCCATCGGCGGCATTGAGCAAGCTCGTCAGATTCTCGCCCACCGCGAGCGAGCGCTTGAGGACCGCGCCATATTGCCGCGCGAACGGGCTGTCGTAGCCGTCGTCGAGCAGATCGTTCAGCACCGCGCGGCGCGCCGCGCCGTAGTTGCTGTCACTGCCCGATGCCGCGTAGTTGTCGATCAGATCGACGCCGCTCGTGCTCAACTGATACGGCAGGATCTGATCGCCGATCAAGAATCGCGCCGCGCCCGCCACCGACAAAGTCGGCGACAAGCCATTGCTCAGCGCGCCACCGGCCGTGGCCTTGGCCAAGCGCCCGCCCCAGCCGTAGCGGGCCAGCGCGTCATTGGGCGCGGCCATGCCGATGTGCCACTGCAGTTCCTGATCGTTGTGCGAGAACAACTGCGGCGGTCGCGGCGCGCCGTTGTCGTACTCGGTGCGCGTGATCGGTTGCACCAGCGTGCCCGTGTTGCACACGAAGGCGGCCTTGCCTTGATTGAACAGCGTCTGCAAGCCGCTGTGCGCTTGGCTCGCACTGTCCGCGGTCGCGATGAAATCGGTATGCGCGGGATGCAAGCCGAAGGCGGTCGCCGAATTCGCCGGCGTGATCGGCAGCAGATCATTGAACGCGAGCGCCAGGCCATTCGTGTTCGAGGCGCTATACACACCGCCGCGCGCCGTTCGATAGGCGTCGTAGCGACTGCCCGCGCTATCCGCATCGCGCGGCACCAGCCAGTTATACGAATCGTTGGCACCGGCCAAGTACACGCACACCAAGGCGCGGTAGCCCGTGAGCGCCGTGCTCGCCGCCGCCGCGCGCGGCATCAGCGACAACATCGGCGCGAATGCGCCGAGCGAGCCCGCGGCGCAGGCGCCACTGAGTGCCTTGAGGAAATCGCGACGTGACTGGATCGACTGGCGTCCCATGTTCGAGCCCTCAGCGCTGCAGCGCGTATTCCGGAGAGATGGCGATCAGGTGAATCAGGTTCAGCGCCTTGCGGCGCTTGTCGGCGCCGGTCATGCCGGTTTCGACAAGGGCGATGAGCTTGTCGCGCGTCGCCGCGCGCATCGCGCCATTGAGCAGACGTTGATTGAGCGCTTCGACCAGACCCGCGCTGTCGGCGGGCAAGGCATCGATCACGGTCGGTGGCAGATAACCCGCGTTGGCGGGCGTGGCGAAGGTCGTCGCGCCATTGCCGCTCAAGGTGTAACCGGAGAAAACGCGACGCCACACTTCGTCCGATGTCGCGATCACGGTCGACTCGTCGAGAATCTGAAACTCCGGCGAGTACATCCCGGCATCGGCCAACTCGCCCGGCTGTTGATAATCAGGCTCGTAGAAATTGAACACCGAGGGCGCGCCCAAGGGCCGTTGCGCGAAGGCGCGCTCGGGCGTGGTCAAGCCATACGCGCCATTGCTGCCCGGTAGCGCGCCGAACGCGCGCCACAGCGCGGTCAAGCGCAACAGCGGCTCGCGCAACTTGCCGAACGAGGACGGCGGCACGGGATTGCGCGGCTCGGGATCAAGCAGCACGGCCTCGACCACGGCGCCGAGATTGCCGCGCGTGCCCGTACCATCGTTCTCGAACACGCCGGCCACGCGCGCGATGTAGGCGGGCGAGGGATTGCTGGTGGTCAGGCGCTGGATCAACTGCCGCGCCATGAACGGCGCGACATTGGGATGCAGGTACAGCGCGGTGATCAGGGTTTCGATCTGATCGTCGCAGTACGCGATGCACGCCTGTTGATCGACGCCGGGCGTCGCGGTGTAGCACGCGACGGTGCTCGGTGGCACGGTGATGCCCGCGATCAGCCGCTTGCTGTCGTTGGGCGCGGGCAGCACCGCGTAGTTGTTGGCCGAAGTCGCCGAGCGACCCGTGTCGGCATAGCGCGGATAGCACACCATCGGCTTGTAGGTGTCGGGATGCGTAAGCGCCGTCACCGAGCCCGACGCGGCGTAGCGCGGCGGAGTGGCGAAGAACAGATTGGTCGAGAAGTTGCACGCCGCGCCCACGCAGGTCCCGCAATTGCGATTGATCGCCACGCCACTGACCGTCGCCGGCCCGGTGCAGGCAAACGACAAGCCCGTCAACACCTTCGCGGTATCCGTGATGATGGCCTGCGAATACGTCGGCACGGTCTGGCCATTGATCAACAGCGGCGAGAAATCGCGATTACGTTCGATCAGACCTATCGAAAACAACTGCATCACCTCGCGCGCGAAGTTCTCGTCGGGCGAGATCACGCCAGGCACCAGGGCGCCACCGCTGTCGAGCGTCCAATCGGTCTTCTGATTGCGCAGCAAGGTCAGGAATGCGCCCATCGCCGGACTGCGCGTGACCTCGCGCAACAGCTGGCGATAGTTGCCGAAGGCATTGCGCAGCAGAATATCGTTGTACTCGGCCACGCCGATCGGGTTGTTGTCGAGCACGCCGACATCGGACACGACCAGGATCTGCGACAGCGCGAACGCCACGCGCTGGCGCAATTGATCGGGCGCGTTGACCGCGGTGTTGAACCAGCGTTCGACACGATAGCTGCGATAGAACGGACCATTGCGCGGATCGACCAGAACCTGCGCGGCGATCTGTTGCTCGACGGTCGGTCGTTGCAGGGTTGGCGTCAGCGCGCGTTGCGCTTCGATCCAGCCCGCGTAGCCGCTGGCGCGCACTTGCGCGATCGATGTCGTGGTCGGCCCGAAGGTCGATTGGGTCAGGAAGCGCGACGCTTGCGCGTCCGATTCCGGCCCACAATCTCGACCGGTCAGCGTGGTCAAACGCGATAACGCCAAGGTGCCGCTGCCAAAGCCAGGTTGCGTGCTGCTCCACTGCCAGCTCGCGCTGTTGGCGCCCTGCGCGATGAAGGTCATCGTGCCCCAGGGCTCGCTGATCACATCACTGGCGCGAAACGCGGGCGGAAACTGCGCGCCGCGCGTGATCGTGGCGGACAGTTGCGCGCGATCGCCCGTGATCGGCCCCGCCGCCGTCATCCAACGCTGCTCGCCGTTCAAGTACGCGTACCACACGGCGATCATCTGCCGGTTGGCGCCCGAGCCCAGCACTTCGACGAACACGCCATGGCCCGGCTGCGTCGCGTCGTACCACGTACCACTGTGGCAATTGGCCAAACGACCCACGGCACTGTCGCCGCCGTTAGCCACCGTGCTCAAGCGCGTGAGCGGCATTTCGCCATTGTTGAAGCCGGGCTGGGTCGTGGTCCACGTCGCGCGGCCGTGATCGACATCGTCGAAGCGCAGCGTCAACTCGCCCCAGGGCTGAATGCTCGCGCCGCTGGCGACGAAGCGCGGCGGAAAGTCACCGCCGGACGAAATCACCAGCGGAATCCGCACCTCGTTGCCACCGGTCGCCGGCGCCGAGCCGCCGAGCCAGCGCGCGCGCCCGTCGAGATAGGTGAACCACGAGGCCACCACCACGGGCGTGCCCGAGATCGTCGTGTGTTCGACGATGAAGCCCTGACCCGCCTGCGCCGGATCGTAGAACGTGCCGCTGATGTCCGGTCCGATCGCATACGCCGCGCGCGCGTGGGGCGCGACCAGAACCATGCTCAGCAACGCGACGCGCAACACCCACTCTACGGCACGCATGTGGCCCCCTGATCGACGAACGCGCCTAACGGCGCACGGATTCCAGCGAATCGCGAAACGCGAAGTCGCGTGGAATCGGATCCTCGGTGTTCTCGCCGTAAGCGCCTTGCTCGATCCAGTCATAGATCAGGCCCGCCAGCGCCGGCGGCAAATGCCCCACGCCCGGCGGCATCGGGCCACCGACGTCGGGAAACGAACAGGTGATCTTCTGGAAGAACAGACTCGCGCGCGGATTGCCCGGGGCCACGCGCGCCAAGTTTGGATCCTGGAAACTCATCTGCTCGACCAGGAAATAGATCGAGATTTGCAGACTGCTCAGGTCCAGATCGCCCGTGGGCTGGCTGCCCAGATGGCAGTTCTGCGTGCACGGCGCCTGCTGGTCCAGCGCTTGCCAGACCTGCGGCCAAGTCACATTGAAATTGATCGGCTGCCCGGAAAGATCATCGCAGCCGTCCGCCGCGCGCGCGCCCATCGCAAAGGCGCTCAACAGGGCCAACACTAGCCAACGCAGGGGGCGCGGAGCCGGGTTCATGTCCGGCTCAACGCGCCCCCGTCGGGTCGGTTGACAGGCTAAGGGCGCGCGGCCTCGCGCCAGTCGAAGTCGATCACGCGCGCGGCGCGCCATTGGCCGCCATCGCGCCGCCAAAGCTGGCTGAAGCGCGATTCGCCCAACGCTTGCCATTGGCCATCGGCCGCGAGCGCGTAGGTGCGTTGCCGCCCCAGCGCCAGCGCGCCGTCGCCGGCGAGGGCGAAGACTTCCAGACTGCCGGGCAGGGTCTCGCGCCGAATGCGCGGCTCGTGGCCGCGGTCGACGCGGGCACAGAGCTTCTCGGCCACGCCCAGGACTTCGGCCGCATCGCGACCGATCACGCCCCAGCGCGCATGCACGTATTCGATGTCGGGGGCGATGCGCGCGCGCAATTCGCGCGCGTCGCAGGTGTCGAACAAGGCGTCGAACAACTCGGCGTCGGCGCGCGCGATCTCGTGCGTCAGCGACGAGTGACGCGCGCCGTCGAGCGTCGCTCGCGAGGTCGTCGGCGCGGTCGCGGCCAGGGCGCCCAGCGCCGTGACCACGCTAAGGGCCATCGTCGCGATCGCGCGCGTCACGATCCTCGGCACCGCCCGCGTCGGGCCGCGGCCCAGGCCGGACCGGCGCGCGCGCGGCGGCGGTGGCATCAGCTCGAGCGGGGACAAGGGACGGGTCATGGCCGCGTTCCGCGCTCAGCCCAGGCGACGCGAGATGAAGAAGAACACCAGATTGCCCGCGCCCACCGCGAACAGCAGCAGCGCGATCGCGCCCGGCGTGACATCGTGCCAGTTGAACGCCTCGATCAAGGCGAATGCGCCGGCCAGCGTGGTCAAGGTGATGCCCCAGCGCAGCGAGGCGTGACGGCGCGACAGTTCCTCGCTCTGCAGCAGCGCGCGGATCGTTTCCTCGGCGCCGCCGGCGCGCAGCAACTGCGCCCGCGAGCGCGCATCGATCAGATGCTTGATCACGTAGGCGATGGAAACGAACATCACGATCGGAATCATGTACTCGAAATGCATGTGAACTTCCTCCCGGGCCACGGTGGCCCGCTTGCCGGACATAGATACGGCGCCATCGGCGTCGGTTGCAGTCGCGCGATTGCAACCGTCGAGGGCGAAGGCGTATCTAGGTCGGCATGGGAGTCTCCAGCACATGAATGCCGACCGCGAACTGGTCGAGGCCGTCACGCGCGGCCAAGCGGGCGCGTTCGAGCGTCTGGTGCGCGAGCATCAGGGCCTGTGCTGGCACATCGTTCAACGGCTGGTGCGCCATCCCGAGGATGCGCGCGAGCTGTGTCAGGAAGTCTTCCTGCGCGTGCATCGTAGCCTGCATCAATATCGCCACGAGGCCGCGCTCAAGACCTGGATCGGACGCGTGGCCTACAGCGTGGCCCTGCGCCATCTGGAAACGCGCCGCGGCGAGCCCATCGCCGACACGGTCGTGGACAGCGGCGAGGCCGCGCTCGATCACGTCGCCGACGACATCGATCTGGAATCGGCCTGGTCCGACGAACAACGCCATCAACGCCTGCGCGCGGCCATCGACGACTTGCCCGAGGTGCCGCGCGCCGTGCTCACGCTCTATCATCTCGACGAATTGTCCATTCCCGAGATCGCCGACATTACCGGCCTGGCCGCCGGCACCATCAAGAGTCATTTGTTCCGCGCGCGGCTGCGGCTGCGGCAGATGCTGGAAACCGAACTGGAAGGTGCGCGATGAATCCCGTCGATCCCAACCAACCCCTCACCGCCGCCGAAGAACGCGAGTGGCGCCGTCAGGAGCAGGCCTTCGCCGCCGAGCGCGAGGGCCTGGCCGAAGGCGATGCCCGCTATCGCCTGATCGCGCGCGCGGCGGCGTGGCCGCCCGAGGACTCCTTGCCGGCGGACTTCGCCGCGAGCGTGGCCCGACGCGCGCGCCTGCGGACGATCAGCGATGCGTGGGAGCAGCAGTCCCTGTCCATCGGCTTGTGCGCGGGGGCCTTGATTCTGATCCTGGTCGTCCTGGCGCGTGGCGCCGATTGGTGGCGCAGCCTCGTGCAGACGCTGCCGGGGCTGGGCGAACTCGAGAGCCCTTGGGTCATCGCGGTGCTGATCGCCTTGGTCCTGATCGCCGCGGTCGGACGCGCGCCGTCGCTCAACCGCGTCGGCGCGCGCGCCGGCTCATAACCAATCCGCCTTCGGCAGTCGCGCGCCTTCGGTGTAGCGTGATCGCGCACCGAGGACGCCGCGATGAAGCCAGGCCCGCCCCACACCCTCACCATCGATTGCCCCGATCGCTCGGGCGTGGTCGCCGCCGTGGCCGGCTTTCTGGCCGAGCATCACGCCAACATTCTCGAATCGCAGCATCACATCGACGCGCAGGCGAACAAGTCTTACATGCGCACGGTGTTCGCCGATACCGGCGAGGGCATGCCTTCGGTCGCGCGCCTGCGCGAGGCCTTCGCGCCCGTGGCCGAACGCTTTCGCATGACCTGGGCCCTGCACGATGGCGCGCATCGGTGTCGCGTGCTGGTGGCGGTATCGCGTCAGGGCCATTGCCTGAACTCGCTGCTGCATCGCTGGAGCAATGGCACCTTGCCGGTCGACGTGGTCGGCGTGGTGTCCAATCACGAGGACATGCGGCGGCTGAGTGAATGGCACGGCCTGCCGTTTCATCACTTGCCCATCGTCGATGGCGACAAGGCCGCGCAGGAACGCGCGCTGTTGGAGCTGTTCGCCCATCAGCGGGCCGATCTGCTGGTGCTCGCGCGCTACATGCAGGTGCTGGGCGATGACACTTGCCGCGTGTTGCGCGGACGCGCGATCAATATCCATCATTCGTTCCTGCCCAGTTTCAAGGGCGCGCGGCCGTATCACCAGGCGGCGGCGCGCGGGGTCAAGATCATCGGCGCGACCGCGCACTACGTCACGCCCGATCTCGACGAAGGCCCGATCATCGAGCAGGGCGTCGAGCGCGTCGATCACGCCATGACGCCGGCCGATCTGATCGCCATCGGTCACGATGTCGAGAGCATCGTGCTCAATCGCGCCGTGCGCTGGCACGCCGAGCATCGCATCTTCGTGCAGGACAATCGCACCGTCGTGCTGCGCTGACGCGCGCGCGTCATCGCGCGGTCATCGCTTCGTCATCGCGCCCGCGAGGCGCGCGCCCGGACTGTCGACACCATCACCGATCGCGATTTCGACGCGCGCGCGGCGTCGGTTTTCACCGCCGTTTTACGTAATAGAAGCGGTTCAACCGCCAAGGAGCAAAAAGGCATGCGTTTGTTTTCGAAGTTCGTCATTCTCGCCGCCGCCACCTTCACCGCGCCGGCCTTCGCCGCGCTGGACAACTACGGCGTCGTCGTCGGCACCCCCACCGCGCACTATCTCGAACCCGCCGCCACCGAAGGCAACTGGCCGCACTACGTGGTCGAGATCAACACGCCCGAGGGCCCGTATCGGGCCGTGATCAATGTCTTCAGTCGCGTCGATCAGCAGGTGCTGCATCGCGAAGTGGCGATGGCGCCGCTGTCGAGCTACAACGGCGTGTTCTCGCTGTCGCCGGGCCTGCACTATCTGCCGTTTCACACCAATGCCAATGCCAGCACCGGCGGCGCGCTGGATTTCGCGCGTCACCCCGATCTGGTGCGCGACATTCGCAATACGCCCTGGAACACCACGGGCCCGGTCGTGGGCATGACGTCGGCGCCAGTGTTCGACAACTTGTTCGCGGGCGCGCAGAAGGTCTATGTCTTCGGCGAGCCCTACTTCAATAGCGACGGCACCAAGGGCATTCACGACGTTCATCAGAACCAGGGCAATACCGCCGGCAGCAGCTTCGCGCACTTGAATGGGCGTTGGCAGGACGGGGCGATGATCCTGGAGTACGCGCCCACGCGCGTGTACATCCCGCGCATCTGCGGCTTCGTGCCGCCGTGTTGGGGTGGCTTCTATTTCTACTTGGCCAATCGCACCCTGGTGCAGACGCGCTTCGTCGTGCAACGCGATTTCACCGACAACGCCGGCAACGGCGTCAATCCGCTGGTGAACAATTTCAACGCGCAGAGCACGGTCGCCAATGGCTGGGTCAACTACGGGCCGTTCAATGCCGGGCAGTTGCAGATCGATCTGACCAGTCTCTCGGGCAATCCGGATGTCTACATCCAGACTGGCGCCTGGCCGACCGAGTCGAGCTATCGCACGAGCGCGGTCAATGCCTCGGGCAATGAGTTCCTGCGTGACTTCGTGGGCGCCAACACCTATGTGAGCGTGCGCGCCACGGGCGTCGCCAGCAGTTGGAACCTGAAGGTGAGTTACCTCAATCCGTGATGGCTCGTTGAGCGCGCGATTGAGGTGATGCGATCGCGCGCAAGGCGCGCAACGGAAGTGAATTGATCGCGCGCTCAGCACGCGATAGCGACAGGAAGACCGCGTTTCTAGCGCGCGTGGTCGGCGCGCTGACGCTCGCCGCCACGACGACGCTGACTCTGCGCGCCATGCGACGGCTTGCCGTGCGGCTTGCCATGCGCGGGGCGATGACGCGCCGCCGGCTTGGCCTGATGCTTCATCGGCGGACGGCCGCCGCGCGGAGCAGTCAGCGACAACGGCTGCGTCGGTTCGAAACCGGCGACCGTCTCGACATCGATGTCACGCTTGATCAGGCGTTGGATGTCGCGCAGCAAGTGCGCGTCCTCGGCCGTGACCAGCGAAATCGCCTGACCCTCGGCGCCCGCGCGACCGGTGCGGCCGATGCGGTGCACGTAGTCCTCGGCGACCATGGGCAGATCGAAGTTGATCACCGCCGGCAGCTGGTCGATGTCCAGGCCGCGCGCAGCGATGTCGGTCGCCACCAGCACATTGATGCGGTTGCTCTTGAAATCGCTCAGCGCGCGCGTGCGCGCGTTCTGACTCTTGTTGCCGTGGATCGCGGCGGTGCGCACGCCGAAGCCTTCCAGATAACGCACCAGCTTGTCGGCGCCATGCTTGGTGCGCGAGAACACCAGGGTCTGGCGACGGCTGTCGAGCGCGATCAGATGATGCAGCAGGTCGCGCTTGCGACTGGTGTCGACCGGATGCACGCGGTGGGCGATGGTCGCGGCGATGGAATTGCGCGCGGCGATCTGCACCTCGGCCGGATCGCGCAGGAACGACTGCGCCAGCTGCTTGATCGGATCGGCGAAGGTCGCCGAGAACATCAGGCTCTGACGCGAGCGCGGCAGCGCGGCGAGAATCTTCTTCAGCGCCGGCAGGAAGCCCATGTCGAGCATGCGGTCGGCTTCGTCGAGCACCAGCATTTCCACGCGCGACAGATCCACGCCGCGACGATCCATGTGGTCGATCAGGCGGCCGGGCGTGGCGACGATCACGTCGACGCCGCGACGCAGGACCTGGATCTGCGGACCCATGCCCACGCCACCGAAGATCGTGGTCGAGGTCAGCGGCAAATGACGGCCGTAGACACGCAGCGAATCATTGACCTGCGCGGCCAGTTCGCGCGTGGGCGTGAGCACCAGGGCGCGCGGTTGCGTCGAGCGACCTTCGCGACGGCCCTCGACATACAGGCGTTGCAGCAACGGCAGGGCGAAGCCCGCGGTCTTGCCGGTGCCGGTCTGGGCACCAGCGAGCAGATCGCGCCCGGACAGCGCGACGGGAATGGCTTGAACTTGGATTTCGGTCGGCTGCGCGTAGCCGGCGTCGACAAGCGCGCGCAGCAACGCGGGCGCGAGCCCGAGCTGATCAAAAGACACAATTCGCTCCTTAGGCGAAACCCGGAGCGCTCCCGAAAACCACGCGCGGGGTAGGGTGACAGCGGGCGTCCGATGACGCCACAGACCGGTCAACGCGATCGTCCCGCATGGGGCGCGACGAATGGGGCTGGCCTGAAACCGGCCCGGGATTCGACGCCAGGGGAAAACGGGGGACACGCGTTAAGCAGCGCGCAGACTAGCCGATGACGGGCCGGCCGGCCAGTGCCGGTCGCCGAGCGCGCGCTGGCGGCGCCCGACGCAGGCGCTAGACTGCGGGCACCGACCGGCGCGGCCGGTCTTGCCTCATGGCGCATGTCGAGTCCACGAGCCCTTCCGTCCGAGCGTCCTTCGCCGACGCCCGGCGCGCGCGAGCCACGCCAATGGTTCACCGCCTTGCTGATTCCGGCGGCGGCGTTCTTCGCTGGTCTGGCGGTGGCGGCCTTGTCGGCGCGCTGGACCTTGATGGGCACGGTCGACCGCGCGCGCTCGATTGGCGCGGCGCTGGACACGGCGGCGGACTTGCGTGGCCAAGTGCTCAATCTCGAACGCGCGCAACGCGGTTATCTGCTGACCGGCGACGACGACACCCTGGCCGAGTTCCACCAGACCCTGCCGCGCGTGCGCGACGCCGTCGCGCAGTTGCGGCCGCTGGGCGAGCGCTATGACGACATCCGCCCGCTGCTGCTCGAGATCCGCGAGAATTTGGCGGTGAAACAAGGCGAGCTGCAGAGCTCGCTCGCGCTCTATCGCCTGCATGGGCCCGAGGCCGCGCTGTCGCTGTTGCGCTCCGACGTCGGTCGCCAGGTCAGCGATCGTCTCAACGTCGCCGCCGACAATCTGCGCGCGCGCCTGCTCGTGCATCTGGCCAATGAGCAGCGCACGCTCGACCGCATGATCACCGTGCGCACGATCACCCTGACCGTGACCACGATCGCCGGCCTGTTCGTGTGCCTGATGGCGCTCAATCTCTTGCGCCGACAAGGCGACGCGCAGCAACGCGCGCGCGAGGCCGAGCGCCGCGCCCTGCAATCGCAGCGCGAGAGCCGCGAGAAGAGTCGCTTCCTCGCGCACATGAGTCACGAGATCCGCACGCCGATCAATGCCATTTTCGGTTTCGCGCAATTGCTCGCCGACGGCGTGCGCGCGCCGCGCGATCGCGAATACGTCGACAGCATCCTGGCCAGCGGCCGCTCGCTGCTGGCGCTGATCAACGACATTCTGGACATGTCGCGCATCGAGGCCGGCAAGCTCGAGATCCGACCCGCGCCGATGAGCCTGCGCGAGGCGGTCGACGCCGTGCTCGTGGTGTTCGCGCACAGTGCCCATGAAAAACAACTCAGCCTGCGCGCCGAGATCGACGATTCGGTGCCGCCGGCCCTGATGCTCGATGCCGGCCGCGTGCGTCAGATGCTGTTGAACCTCGTCGGCAACGCGGTGAAGTTCACCACCCAGGGCGCGGTGACCGTGCGCGCCTGGGCGAGGCCTGGCAATGAGGCGGAACTGCCGGGCCTGTGCGTCGAAGTCGTCGACACCGGCATCGGCATCGCGCCGGACGATCTCGAGCGCGTGTTCGAACCCTTCGAGCAACTCGACTCCGAATCACGCCAGGAAGGCACGGGCCTGGGCCTGGCGATCACGCGTCGCCTCGCGCGCCTGATGGGTGGCGAGATCAGCGTGCGCAGCGAACCCAGCCGCGGCTCGGCGTTTCGCATCGATCTGCCCTTGCTGCCCGGTCGCGGCCCGGCGCCACGCGCGGGCGCGGGTCGTGGCGGCATCGCCGATCTGCCGCGCATGCGCGTGCTGATCGTCGATGGCGATGATCTGAGCCGGCGCTTGCTGGCCGGTTTGTTCGCCGGCGGCGCGCACGAAGTGGCGCTGGCCGATTCGCTCGACGCCGCGCAACGCCTGGCGCGCGAGACCGCCTTCGACCTGGCCCTGGTCGAATGGCCCGGCAGCGCCGAGCCCGTGCGCGAGGCCCTGCGCCCCACGCGTGGCGAGCCCGCGTGCCTGCTGCTCGCCACCGTGCACATCGGCGACGACGAACTGGCCATCGCCGCGCGCGACTGCGATGGCGCCGTGCGCAAGCCCGTCGGCGCGGTCGCGCTGCACGCCGAACTGGTGCGCGTGCTGCGCGCGCATCAACGCCTGAGCGGCGACGCCGAGGGCGAAGACGCCACCGACGACGAGCGCGAGATCTCGGCCGAGGATCGCGAGCACGCGCGCCGCGCGCTCGCGCGTTGCTTCGACGAATTGCGCGAACTGCGCCGCACCATGTCGATGCGCGAACTCTCGCGCTTCGCGCAGACCTTGCTGCGCGCGGCCGAAGACGCGGGCGAGCCGGCCCTGCTGGCGCGCGCGCGCGAACTCGACGACGCCTTGCGCGCCTTCGACGTGCCGCGCACCGAATCGGTGATCGCGGCCCTGGCGCGCGAGGGCGGGGCATGAGCGCGCCGCGGCCGTTCGCGAAACGCGCGCGCGCGTGGCTCGCGCTGATCGTGATCGCGGGCGCGGCCCTGACCGGCGGCATCGCGGGCTGGGACATCGAACGCCAGCGTCAGCGCGCCCACGCGGACTTTCTCGCCGAGGCCGATCGGCTGCGCGACGACCTCATGGCGCGCATGAACGTCTATGCCTATCTGATCGAGGGCGCCACGCGCTTGTTCGGCGCCGCGCCCGAGATTTCGCCCGCTGTCTTTCACGCCTATGTCGATGGCAGCGATCTGCAGCAGCACTTTCCCGGCATCCAGGGCGTGGGCTTCGCGCGCGTGATCACGCGCGCGGAGTTGCCGGACTTCGAAGCCGCGCAACGCGAAGCGGTGATTCCCGACTATCACGTCTGGCCCGAGGGCGAGCGCGACGTCTACGCGCCCGTGGCCATGGTCGAGCCGATGAACGAGCGCAATCCGCTGGCCTTGGGCTTCGACATGTATACCGAGCCCAGTCGCAGCGGCGCCATGCACGCCGCCGCCGCCGCCCGCGCGCCACGCCTGACCGCGGGCCTAGTGCTGCTGCGTGACGACTCGCCCGTGCGACGTCCCGGCTTCGTGCTCTACGCGCCCTTGTTCGATCAGCAGACGCCCGAGCGCTTGCGCGGTTTCGTCTACGTCGTGTCGCGCGCGGGTGAATTCATCGACAACATCCTGCGCGAGGCCGGCACGACCTGCGATGTCGAGGTCTACGACGTCGACGAGGCCCACCCCGAGACCCTGCTGCACGCCACCGCGCGCGGACCCGACGAGGCCTCGTCGTGGGCGCCGACGGACTGGATCAGCGACGATCGCATCACGCCCTTCGGCCACGTCTGGCGCGTGCGCGTGCGCGCCGAGGCCACGCGTGGCGATCTGCCCGATCCGTGGCGGGTGCTGCTGCTGGCGGTCGGTGGTCTGTCGTTGACCGGCGCTGTCGCTTGGGGCTATTGGCGCTATCGCGCCGTCGCGTCGACGCCGTAAGCGCCGCTTATCGCGATGAGCGCCACTGGACGCTCGCCGTCTTGTCTGCGCATGGTCTCGTGAGAGACTAACCGCGCAGGGGCGACCACGCGGACCACGCGCGGATCGCGAAGGAGCGACGAGCAGGAGGACGCATGGCCGCGGCGCTGGGCAAACCCCGATTTCATGCATCGGGAGACGGCGCGTGGCCGGCGCTGGCGCGCCTTTGTCGGCGCGCGCGCGGCTAGTCGTTCGCGCATGGCAGCCCCCGTTCACGATGATTCGTCGTCGGACGCCGGCAGTCCTCGCCGCGTCGGCAACTATCGCCTGCTCGGCCGACTGGGCGAGGGCGGTTTCGGCTCGGTCTACGAAGCCTGGGACACGCGACTGGATCGCGCCGTGGCGATCAAGCTGCTGCGCGGCGACGTGGCCTCGAGCGCGGCGGCCAATCTCTTGCGCGAAGCGCGCGCGGCGTCCTACCTGCAACATCGCGCCTTCGTGCGCGTGCACGAGCTGATCGAAGGCGTCGGCATCCACGCCCTGGTGATGGAACTGGTGCGCGGCAAGACCTTCGGCGCGCTCGTCGCCGAAGGCCCGCTGCCGCTCGAGCGCGTGCTGCGCCTGCTGCGACAATGCGCCGATGCCCTGGGCGACGCGCATCGCGCCGGCTTCGTGCACGGCGACGTGAAGCCCTCGAACCTGATGGTGGCGAGCGACGATCAGGTGCGCATTCTCGATTTCGGCCTGGCCCGACGCATCGAGCAATCCACCGCCCAGCACAGCGAACTCGGCGGCGGCGCCGGCGGCACGCTCGCCTACATGGCGCCCGAGCTGCTGCTGGGCAAGGACCCGCATCCGGGCAGCGATGTCTATTCGCTGGGCATGGTCATGTTCGAGATGTTGAGCGGCGAACGGCCCTACGCGGCCTATCGCGGCGCCGTGCTCGCGCACGCCATCGTGCATGGCGAGGACAATCCCGCCGCCTTGCTCGGCGCGGTCGGCGATGGTCGCGTGATGCAGCTCGTCGCGCGCATGATCGATCGCGATCCGCGCGCGCGCATCGCGCGCATGGACGAAGTGATGCGCGCCATCGACGATCTGCTCGGTCGTCGGCCGCGCGCGCGGTCGGCCAACCAAGACGCGTCGGCGTCCGTGTCGCCATCCGGGATCGCGACGCCGTCGACACCGTCGACGCCGACCGCGCCGACGACGGCATGCGCGACGCCGCGCGCGCGGCCGCTCAGCGGCATCGTCGCCGTGATCGCGCTCGTCGCGGTCGGCGCGTGGTCGCTGGGCTACTTCGTCGGCGAACGCGGCAAGCACGCGCCGACCCGGCCGGCGCCGATCAGCGCGGAACTGGCCCAGGTCGAAGCCTGGCTGCGCGCCTTCGACGACAAGGGCAATATCGATCGCGCCATCGCACGCTGGACGCGCGCGCCTGCGCGTCGAACCGCGCCACGCCGGCGCGGCCGCGTTCCTGGCGATCGCCTATTGCCTGAAGTACGCCGGTGACGCGCGCGATGAAGCGTGGTTGCGCCGCGCCGACGCGGCCTCGCAGCTCGCGCTTGCGGCCGACGATCAACTGGCGCTGGCGCACGCGGCGCGCGCGTGGACGCTGGAATTTCTCGGTCGTCTCGACGAGGCCGCGCACGAGTACGCGCGCGCCCGCGTGCTCGAGCCCGACAACTTCGATGCCTTGCTCGGTCACGCGCGCCTGCTCACGCGCCAGCAGCGCTACCCCGAGGCCGAGCAACTGCTCGACCATGCCCTCGCGCGCTATCCGGAAGAACGCCTGTTTCAGGACGCGCTCGGCACCTTGCGCTATCAGCGCGCCGATTACGCGGGCGCCGAGACGGCGTTTCGCCGTTCGATCGCGCTCAAGCCCGACAATGTCTACGCCTACGGCAATCTCAATGCCGCGCTGTTGCGCCAGGATCGCACCGAGGAAGCCTTGGCCGTGTTGCAGCAAGGCTTGAAGATCCGGCCCGATGGTCGCCTGTATTCCAATCTCGGCACCGTGCTGTACGCGCGCGGTCGCTATCTCGAAGCGGTCGATGCCTTCGAACGGGCGGTCTCGCCCGAACACGGCAGCCCCAACGATTACCTCAAATGGGCCAACCTCGCCGATGCCTTACGCTGGGTGCCCGGACGCGAGGCCGACGCGCGCGAGGCCTACGCGCGCACGCTCGCGCTGATCGCGCCCAAGCTCGACACCGGCGCCAACGACGCCACCGTGCTCAGCCGCGCCGCGCTCTATCACGCCAAGCTCGGCGAGCCCGAGCGCGCGCGCGAGTTGATCGCGCAAGCCTTGAGCCTGGCGCCGGACAACCCCGACGTGCGCTTTCGCGCCACCGTGGTCAGCGAACTCGGCGGCGATCGCGCCGCCGCGATCACGCACGCGGCGCGCGCGCTCGCGCTGGGCTATCCGCGTCGCCTGCTCGATGCCGAACCCGAGTTGATAGCGCTGCGGGGCGATCGACGCTATCCGATTATCCCCAAGGAAGACTGATCCCATGGCCACTGACAGCACACAGAACATGATTCGCGTGAGTTTCGACAGCAACCAATTCGGCGGCGCGCTGGTTTGGGCCGCCGTCGATGAGACCAAGCATCGCAACGCCTATCGCAGTCAAGGCTTGTTCGCCGGTTCCCTGCACTTCAACCAGGGCGACACGGTCGCGCTCGAAATCATCGGCTTCGGCATGGCCGAGAACTTTCTCGGCTTCGACCTCATCGACGTGTCGATGATCACCGTGCCGCACACGACGCAAGAGCGGCAATCGGCGCCATCGCCCTTCGGGGGCAATCGCGCGGTGCTGACGATCGAGAACTGGCAGCAGATCGTGAAGACGCCCGACGGCAATGGCCGCGTGGCGTACTCGCGCATGTCCGACCTGCCGCTGCTGGTCGCGGAGAAGTCCGGTCGCTGGGACATGACCATCGTCGTCTCGGTGGCCTTGTACTTCCTCGACGTCAAGGAGGCGACCTATCGCGTGTTCCTGATCGACCCCGAGAGCGAAGTCGGCACCGGCGCCGATCCGTTTTTGTAAGCGGTCCTCAAAACACGCGAATGATGAAATAGATCGCCGCGTTGCGCGGCCGTGTCTCCGAGCTGTGGCGGCCGCTCACGGGTTCGACCGTGGTCTGATTCGGGTTGAACATGGCCGCGGGGCTGCCGTCCTGCACGGTGGCCCCGCCTTTCGCGCCGTCGTACGTGTGCTGATGCAGCTGAAACGCATCGCACTGGATCGAACCCACGCCCGACGCCGTGCCCGAGCCATCGGGCTTGCGTCGGCTCGACACGTCCGGATCGGCACCGGCGCCATCGTCGACGCCGCGCAGAAAGATGCCGCGATAGTCGGGCAGGTTGAACTCGCCCGAACCCTTCGAGCCGTACAAGGGGCTGATGACCGCCGCGAGCCGTGGATACTTCGCCACTTCCAGACTGCGACCGTCGCAGACCATCCATCCGAGTGCTTCGAGCACGGTCACCGAAGCCGCGTCCGCGTCGGCGCCAGCGACGGCGGGCGTGTCGGTGCTTTCGCTCTGACAGGCATTCCATGCGGGATTCTTGTCATGCGAGACGTTCTGTACCTGACCGGCATACATGCACACCGTGCCGACGGGCACGGCGTCGCGCAGGTGATGCGGATGCGCGATCGGGCTGGGCCATACGTTCATCGATGATCAGCCGCGCTTGAAACGCGGCAGCTCCTGTCCGTCCTGAAGAATCGTCATCGTCGTGGGCACGACCACGCGCCAGGCGTCGCGCACCGGTTCGATCGGTGGCTCGTGCGCGCCGGGCGAAGCGGCCATGCGCTTGAGGTCATCGACCAGATCGACATAGGTCGTGGTCACGCTGGCATCGCTGGCCAGCGGCACGTCGAAGGTCGGCGCGAGCGTGTCTTCGCCATCCCAGATCATGCCGCTGGCCAGGTAGTACGCGAGCGTGCGTTCGCAGCCGGGTGCCACCGGCAGCAACACGCGCGCGTAGGCCGCTTGCAGGAAGGCGGTCAGCGCTTCGTCCTCGCCGCCGACGCGGCGCGCGAGATGGCGACCATCGGCATCGAGATCGACTAGGAAGGAATAGCTCATTTCGTTCCATTCCAGCGCACGCTCGAAAAACACCAACAAGGCCGGCAGGAAACGATGCGCGCGTCCGTATTCGCCCGTGAGCTTGCGCGCGAGCGCGACCAGCTCGCGCAAGCCACTGCGCTTGAGTTCCTCGCGCACGGCCGTGCGCCACGCCAAGGTGTTGGGCGCGCGATTGGCGCCATGACGAATGCCGGACGCTTCGAGATAGCGCTCGCGCAGCCGTCGATACGCGGCCATCCAGCCGGCATGGAACGCGGCCTTCCAGCGATCAGTCGCGTGCGCGGTCAAGCGCGCGTTGACTTCGATCACCAGGGCGAAGCTTGGCGGCGTGGTGGTGGTGGCGTCGGATTCCGGCGGCGCGGGCGCGGGCGCGATCACCGTGAGCGCGAGCGGCAGCGATTGTGTCTGGCCACCGAGCGTCACCGACGTCGGCTGCGTGTCGGCATCGGTGACACTGAAGATCTGACTGCCGATCGTGCCCTTGGCGCTGAAACCGGTCGCGCTCGAACTCAGCGCCACGGTCGCGTCGGCCGCGGCATAGCCGTCGGCGAGCGCGAGCACTTGCATGCCCAGCGGCGAGCCGCTTTCGAACGTCGCGCCCGTGGTCAGGGTCGGCGGCGGTGGCGGTTCGAAGTGATCGAACTCATACGTCGCGGCGAGCTTGGCGTAGTACTGCGGTGAGGTCGGATCGAGCGAGATGTCGGCGAAGGTGTGCACGCCTAGCGTGGCGGGCGAGGGTGGTTCGCTCAGATTCACGCCGGCGAGATCGAACTGCGCGGCGATGAAATTGCGCGCCGGGTGCGGCACGAAGAGCTCGAGCACGAAGCGCTCGCCCTGGGTCGTGACCCAGCATTCGTAGATCGCGTTGACCCAGCGATAGATGCCGCGCAGATGCGATTCCGCGTCGCGCCGATCGAAGCTGTGCCGCTGCGACCATTCGCGCTCGCTGCTCAATTCCCGCACGCGCAGCATCGACACTTCCTGGCTCAGTCGACGCGCGGCTTGCGTGGTGATCTCGCGCGCGAGCGCGCTGCGCAGACCATCGCGCTCGGCGGTGGGCTTGCCGTCGGTCTCGGGCGTGACTTTCCAGAAGCCCTTGGCCGTGGCCTCGCTGGGCGGGCCGTAATTGGTTTCGTAGTCGACGCGATAGCGTTCAGTCAGCAGGCGCTGCGTCTGCTCATCGAAACTGGTGGCGCGGCCACCGGTCGCGTCGCGCGCGTCGTCGAGCAGGGCGTGCGTTTGTTCGCTGCGCTCGGATTCGCTCACGCGCTCGCGTTGCGTGCTGACCTTGCGTTCGCCGGCCATCACGTTCTCGATCTGCGCGACTTCGCCGGCTTCGTAGCCGATCAGCGCGCGACGCGCGAGCTGCAGCATGCCGACCGCGTAGGGCAGGATGCGACGATCGGTCTCGGGCTCGTCCTGCGGCGCCTTGTCGTGCACCAGCGGCGGCAAGGGAAAGATCGTCTTGGGCAGGATCACCGTGGCGTCAATGCCTTCGTGGATGCGCACCGGCGTCCACGTGGCGGCGGGCGGCAACGGCGTCAGCGGTTGCATGCCGCCGTCCTCGACGCTCGCGCCCACGGGCGGCAAGCTGTCGACCATGCGTTGCAGCAGCACCGCGAAGGTCACCGTGCGCACCATCTGCTGCGTGTCGACGCGGTCGTAGCCCAACACCAGATTCAAGGCAAACAAGTTTTGCCACGCGCGATCGAGTTGCGCGGCGTACTCGGGGTCGCGCACCTGCGCGACGACTTCGGTCCAGCCTTCGCCCAGCGCTTCGCACAAGCGCGCGACGAATTCCTCGATGGTCATCGCGCGGTCGCGCGAGAAGGCGGCCGAGATTGGCGCCAGGCGCCCCACGAGGCCATCGAGATCGCGCGCCCGCGGTGCGTACTGTCCCTGGTACGGCGACTGGCCCTCGATGAAGCTGACGCCTTCATCGATCATCAGGGTACGGGCATCCTTGGCCGTGCGATCGATCAGGGTCAGCCGGCAATACAGACGCGGATCGTCGGTGACGCAGCTGGGGACGTAGTCGACGAAGCGGTCGCGTCGCTGCTCGGCGCTGATCGAGGGCCAGTCGCGCAGAAACACATAGGGAAACAAGTCCGAACCGGTCTCGCTGACCACGGCCACGTCGACATCCTCGGTCGGTTCCGGACCGGGCGGCGGCGGTGGCGGGGGAGGTGGCGGCGGCGGGGGATCCTTCGGACATAACAACGCCTCGGGATACTCTTTCGATCCCAAGGTGAAATGCTTGAGCGTGAGCATGCACGTGCCCGGTCCGTACACGAACTCTCCCGAGATCGTGACGGCCGGTTGATCTTCCAGACTGGCCGAGAAGGTCCGCACGGGATGCTCGGCATCGAGCGTCGCCTGCATGATCTTCTGGCCGAACCACGTCACGGTCACGGTGCAACTGCGCGACGATTCCCGGCACGCCCACTGAATCTCGGTGTCCGGATACTGGCGCTTGCCCGCGCAGTCCTTGCCGCTCATGACGCGTGGTCCTTCAGTTGAACTGATGCTCGGGCACGAAGCCGCCGGGGTAGCGCAGACGCGTGATCCACAGCTGCCACAGGCCTTTCACTTCGCGCAGCTCGAACGTGCCGGTCAGAAAGTTCTGCGGCGAATCGGGCGTGCGCACGCCGACCACGACCTCGCGGTTGTCGCGATTCATCACGGTCGACACCAGCAACTGCTGGCCGCCCTCGGCGCCGGCGCGCGCGCGCATGGTCAGCATGCGCGCGTTGGAAAAATACAGCTGCACGAAGAACTCGCCGCCGCCCAGATCGGCCCAGCCGATCTCGACGCTGGCGTCGAGCGTCGGCTTCCAGTAGTGCTCGACCTGATGTCGGGGCGCTTCCGGTACCGACTCCGCCTCGACGCGCGGCGCCTGATCTTCCTCGGCGATGACGACGCGTGGCGCTTCCGCCGCGACTTCGTCGGCATCGTCGCCAACGACGGCGTCGCTGGCGACCGTCGCCGCGGCCTCCTCGCCAGTCACGGGCCGCGCCGCGCGCTCAGGCTCGTCGGTCGCGGACGATTTGTTCTGCTTGATTTGCTTGGACATGGCCACGCTCCTTCGCGCGCTGGAAAAAAGGCCGCGGTACTGGGGTGCGCGATTGCCCACCCCAGCCGCGGGTCGGATCTCAGCTGGCGCTGAGCGCGTAGCCGTTCCACATCGAACCGGTGACCGTGATCGTGCCGCCTTCGAGCACTTCGGTCTGGGTCTGCGAGAACTCTTCCTGCACCAGACGCTGGCCCTTGGTCGTGAACTGCGCGACCACGGCGACGTAGAACGAAGCGCGCACGTCTTCCAGGAACAGACCGCCCGGCCAGATCACCTGCGGTTCGTAGATGGCGTCGCCATCCTTCGCGATGGTGGTCAGCGTGCCGATGCCGTAGTTGTTGGTCACGCGCACTTCGTTGAGCACCAGGCCGTTGAACTGCTGCGTGATCACCGCGCCCGAGGCGCGACGGTCCTGCGAGGTGGCGCCATTGATCGAGAACGCCGCCGTGGTCTCGGCGAACGGCACGTGCGCGGTCTCGCAGCACAGGTTCGAGGGGTTGGTCGGATCGTTGGAGTACTGCGCGAAGATCGAGAAATCGTTCGGGATGACGATGGTCTGCGTGCCACCCGGCGGCGGTTCGGCCACGCGCCAGGCGATGGTCGACAGCGTCGGGTTGAGCACGGGGGTCTTGAAGATCGCGAGACGGACCACTTCTTGCGTGTTGTTGCGAAGCGTAATGGTGGACATGGCATTGCTCCTTGCGCGGTGGCAGTTGACGAATGAGGCCGATTGGGCGATGACTGTGCCCGGTGCGGCGCGAGGGCCTTATCAAGCGCCGTGCCAACCGCGAGAAGCCGCGCCGCGACGCGGTTTCTCGCGATTCACGCCAGGGCGACACCAGGACTAGAAGACTCGCCGACACGTCCGACACGTCGGCGGCGCAAGGACAGGGCGAAAGCCCAGGGAGGCGACACATGCGACACCCCGACCCCGATGCCACGCTCTCCGCGCCCTCGATGCGGCGCAAGCTCCTGGGCGAGACCTGCGTGGGCCTGACCATCGTCTGGCACCCCGAGCGCGCGCGCATCGGCGAACAAGCCGCCGTGATCGCGCCCGACGGCGCCGATTGGGAACTCAATCGCTTCACGCCGATCTTCCGCGCCATGGCCGCGCGCGCGCCGGGACAAGCACTGGCGCACCGCGCGATCTCGCGGCAATCGCTGGTGCTGCGCGCGCATGACGATGGCGGCGTCGATCTGCGCGTGCCCGACAGCGCCATGCGCGTGCTGGTCGATGGCGAGGTCGCGCGCGACGAAACACACCTCGACGCCGCGCGCATCAGCCAGGGCGTGGTGCTGCAGCTCGGCGAGCGCGTGGTGCTGATGCTCGGTCGCATCGCCGCATTGCCCCCAGCGGGGCACGATCTGGGCTTGATCGGCGTGTCCTCGGCGATCGAATCCGTGCGCGCGCAGATTCGACAAGTCGCGCGCACGGATTTGTCGGTGCTGCTGCTGGGCGAGAGCGGCTCGGGCAAGGAACTCGTGGCGCAAGCGCTGCATAAACTCAGCGCGCGTCACGCCGGACCGTTGGTGAGCATCAACATGGCCGCGATGAGCGACGAACTCGCCGCCGCCGAATTGTTCGGCGCGCTCAAGGGCGCCTACACCGGCGCGCAGCACGCGCGCCGAGGCCTGCTGGCCGAAGCGTTCGGCGGCACGCTGTTCATGGATGAAATCGGCGATACGCCCGCGACCATCCAGCCCATGCTGCTGCGCGCGCTCGAGACCGGCGAGTATCGGCCGCTCGGCGCCAATCGCGTCGAGCGCGCCGACGCGCGTTTCATCGCCGCGACCGATCGCGATCTCGCCGCCGGGCATTTCAATCAACCCTTGCTGCGTCGACTCGAGGCTTTCGTGATTCGCCTGCCGCCCTTGCGCGCGCGGCGCGAGGACGTGGGCGTGCTCACGCGTCACTTCCTCGCCCTGGCCGTGGGCGAGGGCGCGCCGAGCGTGGAGCTCGAAGCCGCCGATGTCGCGCGCCTCGCGCGGTTCGATTGGCCGGGCAATGTGCGGCAACTCGCGCACGTCGTGCGCCGCCTGGCGTTGGCGCGACAGAACGACGCGAACGCGCCGCTCGACGACATTCTCGACACGCTCACGCAGGCGGCGCCGATCACCTCTTCCGCGCGGGCGCGCGAAGCATCGGCGCCACCGCGAGAAGATCACGCGTCGCCGCGCGATGGCGCACCCGAGTCCCCCGCGCGCCGCTATCGCGACCCCAACACCATCGACGACGACGCCTTGTTCGACGCGCTCGCCGCCACCGCGTGGTGCGTGCGCGATGCCGCGCAACGCCTCAACATCTCGCGCACCTCGTGCTATGCGCTGCTGGCGCGCAGCCGACGCGTGCGTCGCATCGACGAGATCGCCACCGACGAAATCCGCGCGACGATGCGTGCCCATCCCGGCGATCCGGATCGCTGGGCGGCGACCTTGCACACGCCACTCGAGGCGTTGAAGCGGCGCATTCGGTCGATCGAGCGCGAGCTTTAGCGCGGCGCCGGGCGCGCGCAACGGGTCTCGATCGAGCGTCGCGCCCGTGAACGCCTGAACGCGAGCTCGCCGCATGGCGAGCGCTCGCGCGCCTGTTAGCGACCCCGCGCGCACGCCAAGCGCCGAGCGAGCACCTCCACGCCGTTCCAGGCGAAGCCCCTCGATCGCGCGTGTCGCGCGTGTCGCCGACAGCCGCGACACGTCGCGACGCGCGTATCGGCATCAAATCCCTCTGACTTGAAGGCGCCATCGCGCGCCAACCCCTGGCACATCGAGTGCTAGTGCCGCCCCGCTGCCGACTCATCCCGAGCCGGCGAGGGGAGGCGTCATGTCGATCTACATTCGCAGTCTTCGTGGTCTGTCGACCGCGGTCACCTTGGTCGCGGCGCTGTCCGCGTGCACGTCGCGCGTCACGCGCCCCGAGGCGCAGGCGAGCGCGCCCGTCGCGGCCACGTCGACGGAGAAAGTCAAGTCAACTCCAGCACCGATCGCCGCGCCACCCGCGCGCCCTGCGCGTCCGCAAGAGCGCAAGCCGCGGCGCGTGATGCGAGACGGCGTGATGGCCAACAACGACATCATGACCATCACCACCTTGCCCGTGGGCGCGGGCAATTGTCAGATCCTCCAGTGCCCCTCGCAGGACAAGATCATCGTTTTCGATTGCGGTTCGCTGGGCGCGGGCACGCAGAACTGGGACGTTCAACAGGTCACGCAGTACATCGACAACCTCGTCGGTGACGATACCGAAGTCGTCGTGGCCGTCAGCCACACCGACGGCGATCACAACAACTATCTGCCCACGGTTTTCGCCAATATCTACGTGCATGACGTTGTTATCGCGCAGCAACGTGGCGCGTATCCGCTCGCCGTGCGCAACTGGTTCGCCGAAGTGGAAGCCGACGACGGCACCGTGTGGTCGTGGCCTGGGCATTACGTCGGCCAGGCCCCCGACGATGAACTCAGCTGCTGGGTCGAAGACGGGCAAGGCGGCTGGGACATGGACGTGGAAGCCTACGTGCTCGCCGTCAACGCGGCCGGCGGCGCCAACTCCGCGAGCCTGGTCGTGTCGGAAACCTACGACAATTTTCAAACCATCTTCACCGGCGACATGACCCAGGCCACCGAGGATTTGATCAACAGCGACCTGCAAATCAACCTGGGCGATACCGACGTGATCACCGGCGCGCACCACGGCGCCGATACCTACGGCAGCAATTCGCAAACCTGGGTCGACGCCAACCAGGCCACCATGGTGATCTTCAGCGCCGGCACGCGCCACTACCATCCGCGCTGCACCAGCGTCGATCGCTACCTGCCCCATCTCGGCGACGATTCGGATGACCACGGCTATCACTGTGGCAACGGCGGTGGCTACGTGCATCGCAACACCGATGACAACATCGTCGTGACCGACGACAACGGTCTGATCAAAGTCACCACCGACGGCGACGACTACAACTTCACCTGGACCGTCAACGGCGCGGGCGCGGGCGACGCGCGCAATGATCGCGAGCGGCGAGTGATTCAACGCAGCGCCAAGGACTAGGAGAACGGGCGTCGCGCGAGCGTCGATGCTCGCGCGACGTCGCTCGATCACCTTGCGCGAGCACGGCGCCTGAAGCCGATCGCGCTCGCGGCTCGCGAAGACGACGCGAATCGTGTCGCGCGAACCACCGACAACACGCGCTGGCGCTTCATCGCGCTGGGCTTTCCTCCCGAATACGCGCGAACGCCACGTCGACGAGCTTGACGTCGCTCGACGCGCAAGCAGGCCACGCGCGAGCACGCAAAAGGCATTGGCACATCGCGTGCTAACGCCGCCCCGCGACCGACTCATCCCGAGTCGATGCGGGGGTAAATCACATGCACGCAAGTCTCAGCACACGCGGTATCGCGGCGTCGTTCGTCGTTCTCGCGCTCGGCGCCTGTTCCCAGCGAATCACCAAACCCGACGCGGCGGCTTCCGTGACATCGCCGGCAGTCTCCGAGGCCGCCGCCGACGCCAGCGCCGACACGGCCTCGAGGACAGGCGCGACGCGCAAGCGCTCGCCACGACTCGTCCATCGACACGGCGAGATGATCGTCGGCGACGTCATGAAGATCCACACGATTCCCGTGGGCGCCGGCAACTGCCAGCTCCTGGAATGCCCCGCGCAGAACAAGCTCGTGGTGTTCGATTGCGGTAGTCGCGGGCGCGGCTCGTTGGGCTGGTCGCGCGAGGAAGTGACGGAGTACGTCGATAACCTGATCGACATCGATACCGAAGTCGTGGTGTCGATCAGCCATGCCGATCGCGATCACAGCTCGTACTTGCCCACAATGTTCGCCGACACCCAGGTGAGCGCCATCCTGGTCGGACAAACGCCGAACGACTATCCGGTGCGCGTGCAGCAGTGGATGAACCAGCAGCGCAACGACGGTGCGCGTTTGATCTGGTGGCAAGGTCCTCACGTCGATGCCCGCCCGAACGATGACCTCAGTTGCTGGGCCGAAGACCGCCATGGTGGGTGGGACATCGATGTGCCCGCCTACATTCTTGCCGTCAACGCCGGCAACACGCCCAATGACGCCAGCATGGTCGTGTCGGAGACCTATGACACGTTCCAGACCATCTTCACCGGCGACATGACCGGCGCGACACAGCAACTGATCGCGGCCAATCCGCGCATCAACCTCGCCGACACCGATGTGATCACCGGCGCGCATCATGGCGCCGATACCGACGGCAGCAACTCGCACGCCTGGGCCAATGCCAATCGCGCCGAGCTGGTGATCTTCAGTTCCGGCACCTTGAACGAGCACCCGCGCTGCGTCTCGGTCGACGTGTATCGCCCCTACGTGCTGACCAACGCGGATCAGCACGACTACGAATGCGGTCAGAACGGCTTCTACGTCAATCGCGTCACCAACGACGCGGTCTTGGTCACCGACACCCAGGGCCTGATCAACGTCGACACCAATGGTCAGATCTTCGAGTACCGGTGGAACCCCGACGCCACGCCCAACGTCGGTGACGCCGACGATGACGAGCCCAAGCCTCGCGCGCCGGTGGCGCCAGCGAACTAGCCCTTGATGGAGTTCGACGCCCGGGTCCTGAGCGTGCGCGTCAGGGCTCGCGGCGTCACTTCGGCAGTCGCTAGACCCGCCGCGCGCGATCGCCGCCCGCGTCGCAAGCGACATGTCCGGCTTGTCCACGCCGACGTCGGAATCGGCGAGCTTCATGATCACCTTCGTTCATTCGCCGAAGGCGCGCCGAGACCTCGCGGTGGCACGGCATGTGCAGATGCGCGCCCCGCGACGCGATCTCAGCGTCGAAACGAGGAGCCGCCATGTCACATTTCCCAGCATTCTCATTTCGTCATTCGTGGTTTATCGCGCTGCTCGGTTTGGGCGCTTGCGCGCATCAGGACACGCGACAGGTCGCGCCGGCGCCCGAGCAGGGCAACGACAAGCTCATGGTTTACACCTTGCCCGTGGGCGCGGGCAATTGTCAGCTGCTGCAGTGTCCTTCGCAGGATCGCGTCATCGTCTTCGATTGCGGTTCGACTGGCGTGGGCGACAAGGGCTGGTCCGCCGAGGCCGTGAAAGTCTTCGTCGACAAATTGCTCGGACCGAAGACCGAGGTCAACGTGGCGCTCAGCCACAGCGACAGCGATCACGGCAACTACCTGCCCACCGTGTTTCCTGACCGGCCGATCGGCAGCATCTATCTCGGTGGCAATCCAACGGCTTACGTCACTGCCGTCAAGAACTGGATCGCGGACAAGAAGATGGAGGGAACCACGGTGGTCAGCTCCTGGCCAAAGTTCTATCAGTCCGACGCGCCCGAGGACGCATTGAGCTGTTGGGTGCCGGACGGAAAGAATGGTTTCAAAGTCGATGTCGCCGGCTACATTCTGGGCGTCAACGCCGGAAGCTCCCCCAATGCCTACAGCATGGTCGTGGGATCGGTCTACGGTGACTTCCAAATGTTGTTCACGGGTGACATGACGGGTGAAACCGAAGCCGCGATCGGCACCGGTGGACCGTATGATCTGTCAAACACCAACGTGATCACCGGCGCGCATCATGGCGCGGACACGGCTGGCAGCAATTCCCAATCCTGGGCGACAGCCAATAGCCCGCGCACCGTGATCTTCAGCGCGGGCGACAAGCACAAACATCCGCGGTGCGCGTCCGTGGATCGCTATTTGGGCTATCTGCATGCGGACACGTCGCATCGCTATCACTGCGGTGAAAGCGACGGCTACGAAGAGCGCACGACAACGCGAAACGTCTTCGTCACCGACGACAATGGCCTGATCACCGTCGAAGCCCTGAACGATGGCAATGCCACGATCGAATGGCAGGATTCCGACAGCGCGCGGTCAACGGCGATCAAGCAGCCCCGCGCCGCCGGTGGGCCGGTCGTGCCCGACACCGTGCTGAGTCGTGGCAAACCCGTCGACGCCGAGAACTGATGAACCATGGACGGACGCGCCCCGGCGCGTCCGTCGCTTTATTGATCGCCCGATTCGCGACCAGAGCGAGGTGGCGACACGAGGCGCCACTCGGTTGGTGCTTTCGCGCGAGCCATCCCGCGAGCCTCTTTCAACGTTCAGCGCCTGACACGCGCCACATCGTGCGAGCGCGACAGACGCCTTGCTCAAACGCGGCATGACCGACATGTCGGCGACACGCGCGATGGCGCGGTTCGGAGAAGTCGCGTCCTTGCCAACGCCAACTCGGTGCACGAAGGAAGCGCGCGTCGATCCGTCGCGACGCGTGAGTCGATCGAGTAGCCGATGGCGCTCTTGGCATGGCGCCTGCAAACACGGCCCCCGCGACGCCATCGCGCGCGTCGATCGGAGTGCATGCCATGTCAGTGCCAGGGTTGTCGAGATTTCGAAAGGCGTGGATTGTCGTTTTGCTGGGATTGGCGGCTTGCGCGCACCAGGATGCGCGTCGAGTGGCGCCTGGACCGCAGGACGAGACGATTCCCGTCATCATCCATACGCTTCCCGTCGGCGCCGGAAACTGCCAGTTGCTGCAATGTCCCACGCAGAATCGACTGATCGTTTTTGACTGCGGATCCGGAGGAAAGGGGTTGGGCGGTTGGGACAAGTCCGTCGTCAAGGCCTATATCGACAGATTGATTGACGCAGACACGAATGTCGTCGTCAGCCTGAGTCATGGCAACGACGATCACAGCGATTACCTGCCGACGGTGTTTGCTCACCGGACGGTTCAATGGATACTGCAAGGCGGTGATCCGGCGTCATACCCGGCATCCGTGCGCTCCTGGATCAAGACGCAATCCACGCATGGCGCCTTCGTGCAGAACTGGTGGCCACATCAGTACACATCGACGGCCATGCCCGAGTCCGACCTCAGTTGCTGGGGCAACGATCCTGGCGGCGGCGTCAGCCTCGAAGCGCGTGGCTACATTCTCGCGGTCAACGCGGGCCTGGGCGAGAACAGCAACAGCATGGTCGTGGCGAGCGAGTATGGGGACTTTCTCGCCTTGTTCACCGGCGACATGACCGGCGAAACGGAAGAAGTCGTCGAGGACAGCCCACCAGTCCATCTGGCCAATACCCGGTTGCTGACGGCAGCGCACCATGGCGCCACCACCGATGGCAGCAACAGCAGTTCGTGGGCCATGACGACCCGACCGCAGATCGCCGTCTTCAGTGCCGGCACCAAGTTCAATCACCCGCGTTGCCAAGCAGTCGACCGATATATCGACGATACGAGCGAGGGTGAGAAAGAGCACAGCTTCTCCTGCGGGAACGCAGGCGGTGGGCGAGAGACGCGAACCACGCAAAGGGCGACCTACACCACCGGGTCCAACGGTCTGATCATTGTCAAAGGCTATACGCCCGGCAATTCGGACATCCTGTTTGGGCAAGACGCGCTGGCATACGCGCATTTCGATCCCTCGATGCACGGCGATTCCTTCCTGGAGTCCGTGCCTCGCGAATGCACCAAGGCCCGCGGCGACTGCCCTCCTTAGCGGCGCTCGCTGTCGCGCTCGCTGGCCTCAATCGACTTGGCACATCGCATGCTAACGCCGCCCCGCGACCGACTCATCCCGAGTCGATGCGGGGAAATCACATGCTAACGAAGGCCAATTGGATTGGTTCGGCCTGCCTGACCCTGATCTTGACACTGGTGGGCTGCGCTTCTCACGGCGGTGGAGGGAAGACCGTCTCGCGACCAACGACGACCAGCGTGCCGACTGCGACCAGTGGCGAATCTCGCTCCCCTGAAAGTTTCAATGCGGCAGGTGGAATGCGGCTTTCGTCTCGACGACCTCGCGAGGCGTTCTCCAACGGCGAGATGGTGCTAGGTCGCATCATGACCATTCATACCTTGCCCGTGGGCGCCGGGAATTGCCAGCTATTGCAGTGTCCCGCGCAAAACAAGTTGATTGTGTTCGATTGCGGAAGTCGCGGCGTGGGGAACCTCGGCTGGGACGAAGATGCGGTCAAGCAGTATGTAGAGGATCTGATTGACCCGTTCACGGAAATTGTCGTGTCAGTGAGCCACGCGGATGCCGACCACAGCAACTACTTGCCGGTGATCTTCAAGAGCACGGAGATCGCCGACATCGTGCTGGCGCAGCAGCGCATTGACTATCCCACGGATGTGAGAAAGTGGATTGATGCGCGCGAAACTAGGGGCGCGAACGTCATTTCATGGGAGACCGAACATTCCGATCTGGCGCCCAATGATGAGTTGAGCTGCTGGCGGCCAGACAAACATGGTGGCTGGGACATCGACGTGGCGGCCTACATTCTCGCGGTCAATGCAGGCAAGAAGGCAAGTGACGTAGTCGGCCCGACGGCCAATGACATGAGCATGGTCGTCTCGGAAACCTATGGGGCATTTCAAACCATCTTCACCGGCGACATGACGGGAAAGACCGAGGATGTGATCCTCGCGAATCTCCAGATTGATCTCGCCGACACCGATGTGATCACGGGTGCCCATCACGGATCAGATACGTTCAAGAGCAATTCCGACTCGTGGGTCGACGCGAACGAGGCCGGACTCGTCATGTTCAGCTCCGGAACGCGAGATGGTCACCCGCAGTGCGTTGCGGTCGATCGTTATTTGCCCTTCCTTGATGATCCCTCGGACGAACATGAGTACTGGTGTGGTGTCGGCAAGGTCTTCTCGAAGCGAAAGACCGAGGAGCCGGTCCTGGTCACCAACAACCAAGGCCTGATCAAGGTTCTCACGGACGGCGTCGGCTACGAATACGAATGGGATCCCGGTGACCGGCGAGGGCGTGGCGACGCCACCAAGAATCATCGACCGTAGCCGAGCGCGCTGAACTGAAGTTCCCGGTGCTCGCCATCGCGGCAGCCGGCTTTTGATCGCGGCGGCCTACATATGGCGTCCCACCTTGCTGGCGACAACGTGCCCGATCGCGACATGTCGGACGTGACCGCGTCACCGGCGGCGGTGCCGCCACGACGGGCGATGTTCGCAGCCGAGCCGTGCGCGGCGCGTCACCTCGCGGTGGCACGCCGCGTGCAAACGCGCGCCCCGCGACGCGAACCCCGCGTCGATCGGAGGAGCCGCCATGGCGATTGTTCATTCGTTGCGTTTTCGACAATTGTGGTTAATCGCGCTGTTGGGTTTGAGCGCGTGCGCGCATCAGGACACGCGCACCGCTCCGCCAGCGTCGAGCTTGGTCGGATATCCGTCGCCAGGCTCGGTCTCGCCGATGCCGGAGTCGGGCACCGACAAGGTGATCGTCCACACCTTGCCCGTGGGCGCGGGCAACTGTCAGTTGCTGCAATGCCCGTCGCAGGATCGCATGATCATCTTTGACTGTGGCTCCACGGGTGTTGGTGAAATGGGATGGTCCGCGGACAAGGTCAAGCTCTATGTCGACAACCTCATCAAGCCCAGCACCGAGATCTACGTGGCCTTGAGCCACAGCGACAGCGATCACGGCAACTATCTGCCCACCGTTTTCCCGGACCGAAAGGTCCAAGGCATCTACCTCGGTGGTCAGCGCTCGTCTTACGTGCAAGCGGTCAAGAACTGGATTAACAGCGAGGAATTGAACGGCGCGGCCGTGGTTAGCTATTGGCCGAATTTCTATCAATCTCAGGCGCCTGAAGCGGGCTTGAGCTGTTGGGTGTCCGACGGCAACGGCGGGGTCAAGGTCGATGTCGGTGGCTACATTCTCGGCGTCAACGGTGGTGCTTCCGCGAATGCCTACAGCATGGTCGTGGCCTCGGTCTACGACAAGTTCCAGATGGTGTTCACCGGCGACATGACAGGCGCGACCGAGGACGCGATTGGCACGACGAGCCCGGTCACCTTGTCGGATACCGATGTGATTACCGGCGCGCATCATGGCGCCGATACCGCGGGCAGCAATTCCACGACCTGGGTCGCCGCCAACAAAGCGCAGACGGTGATCTTCAGCGCCGGTGACAAGCACGAGCATCCGCGATGCAACTCCGTGGACCGTTACCTGGGTTATCTCTCCCCAGCGCCCAAGCATGGCTATCACTGCGGCACCGGCGATGGCTATGAAACTCGCAGTTCCACCAAGAACATCTTCGTCACCGATGACAATGGACTAATCATCGTCAAGGGTTCGACCAACGGCGATGCCAACATCAGCTGGCAAGTGTCCGGCGAGTCCCAGACCGCCGACGCCAAGCCAACCCCCCGATCGTCACGGGAATCGGCTGATACGGTCGAAGCCAGAACCCCCTGCAACTGCTCGGAATGACTTGATCCCCCAATTCGCCCTGGCCGGACGCGACCGCGCGTCCGGTCACGGCGGCGACGTCCCCCGAGCCGCGCGGATTTCCGCGCCTCCCCCGGTGCCATGCCCCCGCCCCACCGTGTAAAGTTCACGATACTTCCGGGGAACCCACATGCCGCACCAAGCCGTGACCTGGCGCGATCGCCTGCGCTATCGATTCGAAAACACCTTGTCCAAGGGCGCCATCGCCATCATCGGTTGGTTGGCGCTGGCGTCGCTGGCCATTGTCCTGACCGCGACGGTGGTTTTGACCCTGCTGCATCTGGGCGCCGATCCGGCCGATGCCGAGCATCCGATCGGGCCGATCGAGGGCGCGTGGCAAAGCCTGATGCATGCGCTCGATCCGGGCACGCTGGCGGGCGATCAGGGCTGGGTGTTGCGCGGCTTGATGTTGCTGGTGACGATCGGTGGCATCTTCATCGTCAGTATCCTGATCGGTACGATCACCTCGGGCCTGGAGACGCGGCTCGAGGAGCTGCGCAAGGGCCGTTCGCGCGTGATCGAGTCCGAGCACACCTTGATCTTGGGCTGGTCGAGCAAGGTGTTTTCAATCATCGGCGAGTTGATCATCGCCAACAGCAATCAAAAGAACCCCGCCATCGTCATCCTGGCCGACCGCGACAAGGTCGAGATGGAAGACGAGATTCGCGCCAAGTTCTCCAGCACCGCCAACACGCGCGTGATCTGTCGCCGCGGCGATCCGCTGGACCTCGACGATCTGGCCGTGGTCGACCCGCATTCGGCGCGTTCGATCGTGATCCTGGCGCCGGAGTCGGACAACCCCGACATCTACGTGATTAAGTCCGTGCTCGCGGTGACCAACAACCCCGAGCGCAAGCAAGAGCCCTATCACATCGTCGCCGAGATTCGCGACGCCAAGAATCTCGAGGCCGCGGCCCTGGTCGGTGGCCAGGAAGCGATCTTCATCCAAGGCGAAGATCTGATCGCGCGCGTCACCGCACAGACGTGTCGGCAATCGGGTCTTAGCGTGGTGTACACGGAATTGCTGGATTTTGATGGCGCCGAGATCTATTTCAGCGAAGAGAAGTCCCTCGTCGGCAAGGCCTATGGCGATGCCATCCGCGCCTATGACGAGTCCGCGGTGATGGGCTTCATGCGCGCCAACGGCGAAGTGCTGATCAACCCACCGATGTCGACCCTGATCGAGGAAGGCGATCGCATTATCGCGGTCAGCGAGGACGACGACACCGTCGTGCCCGCCAAGGACCCGCCGCCCACGCCCGATACGCGCGCCATAGTCAATCGCGAGAAGGCCGAGGCGCAGCCCGAGCGCACCTTGATCATGGGCTGGAACGAAAAGGCCGTGGCCATCATCACCGAGCTCGACAACTACGTCGCGGCTGGTTCTGAGGTCGTGGTGCTGTGCAAGCGCGAGGGCGCGCGCGAAGCGCTGTTGAATCTGTCCAAGCGCCTCAAGCGTCAACGCGTGCGCTTCGCCAATGGCGATCTGACCAGTTCGGCCACGCTGTCCGCGCTCGACGCGCCGAGTTTCCAGCACATCATCCTGCTGTCCTACAACGATCTGCCGATTCAGGAAGCCGACGCGCAGACCCTGATCTGCTTGCTGCATCTTCGCAATATCGCCGATGCCGCGGGCGTGGATCTGTCGATCGTCAGCGAGATGATGGACCTGCGCAATCGCGCCCTTGCGCAGGTCGCCAAGGCCGACGACTTCATCGTCAGCGACAAGCTGGTGAGCTTGATGATCTCGCAGTTGTCGGAGAACAAGCATCTCGATCAAGTCTTCCGCGTGCTGTTCAGTTCGGAAGGCTCGGAGATCTACATTCGCCCGATGGCCGACTACATCGCGCCCGGCGTGGCGGTGAATTTCTATACGGTGATGGAATCCGCCGCGCGTCGTGGCGAGACCGCGATCGGCTATCGCTTGATGGCGCATGCCAACGACCGCGAGCGCGGCTACGGTGTCAAGGTCAATCCCAAGAAGTCGGACAAGATTACGTTTGGTCCGAACGATCAGATTGTCGTGCTCGCCGAGGATTGAGTCGCTCGGCGCGCCCGCGCCACGGGCGCGCGCTTGCGCTAGAGTGAAGGCGCGATCGCGCGGCGATCGCGGCTCGCGCGCGCGGGCCTGGGCGGGCAGGGCGCCAACGCGGGTGCCGGAGCAAGCGATGACGGCGACCGTGCCGGTGATTTCCGAAGTGCTGCGCGAAGCCGTGGCGCGCGAAGGCTTCGCGCAAGTGCCGGCCGCGCGCATGCAACGCCTGCTCGAGCAATGGCGCGATCTTGCTGACTGGCCCGCCTTCGCGGCGAGCTGGAACGATCTGCCGCTCGATGACTACATGGGCGATCAAGGCCGCTATCGCCGTCGCCGCTACGCCGTGTACGACGCGCCCGCCACGGGCGAGATCACGCGCGCGCCGCACGAGGCGCACTATCAAAGCCTGGACTACAACCGCTTGAACGGCGGCGTGGCGCGCTGGTTCGCGCCGATCGACGACGCCATCGGCGCGGGCGCGAGCCTGGTCGCGGTGTTGCACTTCGCGCGCGCCTTCTTCGGCGCGCTCTCGCCCGAAGTGAAACGTTGGCATATCGAAGTACATCAGTTCCGCATCGAGGCGCGCGTCGACCTGGCCGGCCTGCCCACGCCCGAAGGCGTGCATCGCGATGGCGTGGACTGGGTACTGGTGATGATGGTCGCACGCACCAATATCGCCTCGGGCACGACCACGATTCATGACGAGGGCGGTCGCGAACTGGGCAGCTTCACGCTGACGCATGCCTTCGACACGGCCTTGGTCGACGATCATCGTCTGTATCACGGCGTCACGCCGGTGACGCCGGTCGATCCCGCCTTGCCCGCGTATCGCGATGTGCTGGTGGTGACGCTGCGCCGCGTCGACTGAGCGGACACGCAATTTTCGCGGCCACCGCGCGCGGTCGCGGCGTGACAATGGCGCATGCGCGCGCCTTTCGTCGCCTGGGGTTTGCTCATGCTGTCGTGCTCGACTTGGGCGCGCGACGACACGCGGCAATGGCGCGCGGTGCTGGTCGATGGCGTCAAGGTCGGTCAGTCCGTAGGCGAGCGCACGGTGACGCGCGGTGAAGTGCGACATCGCGAGATGTTGCGGCTGTCGTTGCGCCGTGGCGCGCGCGTCGAGCCCTTACTCGTTGACGTGAGCTATCGCGAGGACGCGAGTGGGCGACCGCTGGGATTCACGGCGCGCACGCGCGCTGGCGTGGCCGAGACGGTCGTGCAAGGCGACATCGAGAACGGCCAGCTGCGCGTGCGGCGCGCCAATGACGGTGTCGAGCAACGGCAGCAGTCAACGATGCCGAACGACGTGCTTTTTCCCGAAGCGCAGCGCGCCGCGATCGCGCGCGTGCTCGGGCGGCCGGGCGCGGTCGCGCGCTTTCGCGGGTTCAGCGCCGCCGATGCCGTCGCGGTCGAGACCGAAGTCGAGGCCGTGAGTGTCTCGACGCTCGCCACGCCCAGGGGCGAGGTGCGCGTCACCGAGGTGCATCGCCGCGAACGCGAGGGCGATCAGTGGCGCGAAAGCACGCAATGGCTCGACGACGCGGGCGACGTGCGTCGCGCCAGCTTGCGTCTGGCTGGCTTCGCCATCGACCTGGTGACCTGCGATCGCGCTTGCGCCACCGCGCCGTCGGTGCCGCTCGATCACTTAGCCACGGCGTGGCTGCGTTCGCCCAATCGCATGTCGAAGCCAGCGCTCGCTGGCGCGATCCGGTATGAGTTTCGCGCGACGTCGGACGAGAGCCCATTCGTCACGACAGGCGAACAGCACGCGCAACGCGTGGGCGATCGCTGGCGCGTCGAAGTGTGCGCGGACTGTGGCGACGAAGCCGCGCCTGATGCCGAGACCTTGGAAGCGCTGCGTCGACCGAACGCCTGGATTCAGAGCGGCCATCCCGAACTGCGCGCCATGGCGCGTCGCGCCGCGGGCACCGCGCGCGACCCGCGCTTGCGCATGGACAAGCTCACGCGCTTCGTCGCGACGCACATGACGGGTCAGGTCGCATTCGTCGGCTATGCGTCGGCATTGGAAGCCGCGCGTCGTCGCAGTGGTGACTGCACGGAGTACGCGGTGCTGCTCGTGGCGCTCGCGCGCGCACAAGGCATTCCGGCGCGCGTCGCGGCGGGCATGGTGTATTCGGATCAGTTTCATGGTCGACGCGCGGTGTTCGTGCCCCACGTCTGGGCGCAGGCGTGGATCGACGGTCGCTGGCGCAGCTATGACGCGGCGCTCGACGGCTTCGACAGTGGGCACATCGCCTTGGTCACGGGGGATGGCGATCCGTCGCGCTTGTTGCCGGGCATGAGTGTTCTGCGCGAGTTGAAATTGGAAGCGGCCGGAGCGCTGCGTGACCGTTCGCGCGCGGTGATCGCGCGCGCATCGACCGAATGAGTCGATGCGCGCGAAGTGATCAATCGCGCTTGCGCGTAGACGAACGTGGATCGATGGGCGAAGGCGCGGTGACTTCGTCGGTTATTGAAGTCGATGGCGTCGACGCGTCGTCGAGAGTCGGCAAGCCCGCGAGGGCGCGATAGTCAGCTTCTTCCTGGGCATCGATCAGATCGGCGCTTGGATCTTCGCCAGTGCCTCCGACGATTTCGAGTTCGATCGTCAGCGCTTCCGCGTCCTGCAGCACGGGGCTCGCTTGCGCCATGCCCGCCGACATCGCCGCAAGCACACCAAGCCCCAACGCGCTTCGCGCCACGCGCCGCGTGTAGGCCACGCAGACCGAAGCCTGACAGCCCGCGAGAAACGCTTGTCGTTCGACCACGCTCATCGTATCGAGATCATGCACGCGCCGCGCGCAGCGCGTGCATTCGCTGCCCGGCGCGGGTCGTTCGTTCGCGCGCAGCGGGCAAGGCCGCGCGATGCGGGGCAGAAACTCAGTCATGCGCATGCTCCTGGGCGGCGCCCGGGAACGGACGCCGCCCTTTCGACTACTTCGTGGGGTGCTCGCGCGTGGCCTCGTCCGCTTCCGCGATCACCGGCAGTTCCTCGGTCGCGGCCTGCGCGTCGACTACGTCTGCGATCGTGCCGTCGTCGACGGCGCCGATGAGCGTCGTGGGCAGCACCGCGCCGCGCACGGCATCGTCGGCGGGGCTTGCTTGCGCCACGCCGATCAGCATCGTGGCGGCGCCCAGCAAGAGTGTGTTCAAGGCAAGCACTCGGGATTTCGGTGACATGGCGGCCTCCTGTCGGGCCCGTGGGTAATATACGATGAACATCGTAGAAAGCGCCGCGCGCCTTGCGCAAGCGGAATCCACGTGGCGCGCGCATTCGCGCAATTTCGACAAATCACGCGTATTCACGTTGCGCGCGTGAATTTCCGTATAGTGGTCCCCATCGGAGTGCGGCGGAGGTTTGCCGCGGACGACGCTCAGCGTCGCCAATAACTACAACGAAGAAACACAGCGTGGTGCCACCATGAAGCCTTGGCTTGGCCTAGCCCTTCTCGCGCTCGCGGGTGCCGCGCGCGCCGACTATTTCTTCGATCAAGGTTTCGTGCGCGCGCCCATTCGCACGGACTACGACGATCCACGGCGCGGCACGGCCGAGTTGCCGCTGTCGTTCGGACCGTGTCTGTATCCCACGCCCGATCCACTCGTGATCAACTCGCAGTGCCCGACCACGCGCAGCGTCTTCGCCGCGTCGAACTACTTCAGCCAGAATGTCGGCGCCGATGGCCGTTACTGGATGCTGCAGATGAATAACGAGCCGTGGGAGATCGACACCTCCGGCTCCGGCCCGCCCGGCCAATCGTTGCCGCGCGCCAATCCGGGCGAGGGCATCATGGGCTTCACCGCGTTGTCGCAATCGCAGCCGGGCGAGGACTTCAAGCGCGCGCACTTGGTGCTCAATCATCTGTACCCCAATCCGCATCGGCCGCTGGGGCAGTACGCTATTCCATTCCTGTCGCTGGTGATCGATGACGATCACGGCAATGGCGGTCCCATCGGCGCGCTCAATGATCCGGCGCGGCCGCACGTGCTGAGCTTTGTCGATCGCGTGTGGGACTACGTGCAAGTGCGCGATCCCGCGCCCGGCGAGGCGCGCGGTCACAAGGGCATGTGGCTGCACTACGTGTGGGTGGCGACGGAGTGGCAAGGTCAGCCGCGCATGATCTTCGTCAATCTGCTGTGGAATGGCATCACGTGGAGCGCGCGCTGGAACGCGGGCCTCAGTCGGCGCTGGAATTGGCCGATGCGTGATTCCGGTTTGTATCCCGGCGCGAACATCGCCTTTTTCAACGCGGGAGAAATCGGTTTGCATTGCCCCGCGCTCGAAGACCTGCAACCGTTGCGCGGTCGCGGCGACGAGCGCCGCTACACCATCGATCTGCAGGCGCTGTTCCGCTGCGCCAGCGACGAGGGACTGTTCGACACGCCCATGCCCACCGACCAAGCGCTGCCGATCAAGACCGTCGGTTGGGCGGTCGAAGGCACGGGCTATTTCGGACTGTGGGTGTCCTTGCATGACATGCGCGTGCTCGCGCCCGGCGAGCCGGCGCCGCTCGATCCCGTGCGCGTGAGCAAGCAACAAACCTCGCCGGTCATGACGTCGACTGCGATCGAGACGATCCGCGCGACATGGCGCAGAAGTTGCGAACGTCTTCCCGCGTGCCGCGCGGCCGCCAAGGACGAGGCCAAGCGACGCTGATCTCGCCGCAAGGCGAATTCAAACGCCGATGCGCACTTTCGGTCACGGCTGGGCCTGGCGTCGCGCGTTACGCTTGCGCGCTGGAATTGACGCGCGAACGATCATGGATCGGCGCGCGCGCGTCACGGGAGCGCAGGTCGACCTATGCCATCGATGGATCAGCGCGCGCTGCGCCGCGTGCGCGTGGCCACGCAATTTCCCGCGCGCGCGCGGACCTTCGTCGACTTGCATCGACACACGGGTCTGCATCGCGCTCATCGCGGCGTCGATGTCTATCTGGCCCTGCGCGCCCGCGCGCGTGGCCTGCAACCCGAAGCCCTGCATCTGGCCGTCGCGCAAGGTGAACTCACGGTCGGCCCGAGCGTGCGCGGCTGTCTGCATCTTGGCTTGAGCGAAGATCGCGCGGTGATGCTCGGCGCGGCCAGTCACCTCGGTCGCGCGCGCTGGCTGCGCGAACTCGCGCGCGTGCCCGTGCCCGCGGTCGAAATCGAATCGGTCGCGCGCGCCGTGCTGACCACGCTCGAACGCGACGGCCCGACCTCGACCGATGAACTGCGCCGCGCGCTGCCCCCGGGCACCTTGCGCCCGCTCGGCGACGCCGGCCGCCGACTCGGCCTGGCCACGCCGCTGCCGCACGTGCTGCGCCTGCTCGAATGCGATGGCTGCATCGCGCGCCGACCGCGCGATGGTCGGCTCGATCACGAGCTGTTCGCGTGGTCGCTCGCCGCGCCCATTGGCCGCATTCCGGTGGGCGCGCTCGCGCGCGAACTCGCCACGCGCTTCTTCGCCTGGGCGGGCTTGGCCACGCTTGAAGCGTTCATCGCCTGGAGCGGTCTCGCGCCGAACGACGCCGCGCCCGCCGTCGACGCCGTGGGCCTGAACCGCTACGACATCGACGGCATCGCCTATCTCGGCGACCCCGTCATCGTCCGCACCGGCTGGCGTCGCGATCTCGAGTCTTTCGTCGCCCTGCTGCCCTTCGACGACAATTTGCTGAGCTTCGGCCAAGGCCTCGCCGACTGGATCGACCCACGCCATCACGCGCGACGCCTGCCGCTTGCAGCCGAAGCCGCATCACCGCCCTTGGGCGAAGCCCGCCACGCCGCCTTGCGCCCCGTGCTCGCGCGCGATCGCCTTATCGGCTTCTGGGAATTCGACCCCACACGCCGCGACATCGAAGTCGGCTACCTCGATCCTCCCGACACCGCCACGCGCGACGCCGTCACCGCGGAAGCCCAAGCCACGGCGCGCTATCTGCGCGAACACTTCGCGCACGCGCGCAGCTCGTCGATCGATACCGAGGCTGAGATGGCGCGGCGGGTGGCGGCGGTGCGGGCGTTGTCGTAACGCCGATCTTCACCAACGCGTTGTTCGGATCGTTGCGCGACACCTCGCGACCTTGCGAGCCAAGCCTATGCGCGCTCGCGCCGCCACTGCGATCGAAAACTCCGACTCGCGCGCAATTCCGTGCCATCGGTGAGCGTGAGTTGGGCGTCCCCGTTCGACAAGGGTTTGATTGTGGCGATGCGATCCTCGCGCACGAGCAATCGTCGGTGGACACGCAGAAATTGCGCGGCGTCGACGCGTCGTTCGAAGGCGGTGAGCGTTTCGCGCAGCAGATGCACGGCGGTGCCGACGTGCAGGGCGACGTAGTTGCCCTGCGATTCCACCCAGTCGATGGTCGCGAGGTCGATGTCGTAGTCGCGGTGGCGATGCTTGATGCGTACTCGGGATGCGGCTTCGGTCCCGGGGTCTTCTGGCGAAGTGGCGGGCGACGGCATCGCCTCGCGCCGCACGCGCGCGATCTGCCCCGAGACGATGACATGCGCGATCGCGATCAATCCGGTGAGCGCGAACATCAGCAGCAAGCCATTGGCCGCGAACTCGCGCTGCAACGTGCGCAAGCTGGGCAGCCACGCGCCTTCGAAGCCCCAGGCCGCGAGCAGGCAGGAGGCGATGATCAACCCAGCGCTCAAGCCCAAGGCGCCGGCGAGATGCAGGGTCAAGCGGCGCGTGAGATCCGGTGTCGCCAGCGGGTAGCGCCGCACGAGGGCGAACACCATCGGCGTGACCACCGCGCCAAGCAGGCTCGCGGCGAGCATGCGCGTGATCTCATGCGTGATATCGAGGCTGTAGCCCAAGGCCGCCGCGCGCAGGATGTTGCCGGGCTCGAGCACCAGCACGAAGGCCAGCCAGTAGCCGAAGCCGCACAGCCCTTCTTGCCAGGTCGGCCAGCGGGGCGCCAGGTCGTGAGTATCGCCAGCGATCACGTTCATGCGCGCAGTGTGCGTGGGCGAATTCGCTTCGTCCATGGGATGAACGGCAGGGGTTCGTGACGAACTGGACGGTCGCGGGACGAGGCGGTCTGGCCCGCGCGGGGTTCGATGCGCAGGCTGCGCTCTGGTCTTTCGAAGCGGAGTGCAGCATGCGGTGGTATCGCGGGATTTGCGCGGGTTTGGTCTGGGTGCTCGCGAGTGGCTTGGCGTTCGCGAAGCCGGTGAAGGTCGAGCAAGGCTGGCTCGACGGCGTCGACGACGGCGGCTTGCGCGTCTATCGCGGCGTGCCGTTCGCGGCGCCGCCGTTGGGCGATCGGCGATGGCGCGAGCCGGTCGCGACGCCCGCCTGGTCGGGCGTTCGGCGCGCGGAACGCTTCGCGCCGGCGTGTCCGCAACGCGGGGTGTCGATGCCGGGCGAAGTTGCGCCAGAGACGAGCGAGGATTGTCTTTACCTCAACGTCTGGGCGCCGAAGCGTCGTTCCGCGCGCGGCTATCCCGTGCTGGTGTGGATTCACGGCGGCGGCTATACCAATGGCTCGGCGTCGATGCCCTTGTACTGGGGCGATCGCTTGGCCGCGCGTGGCGTGATCGTGGTGAGCGTGGCCTATCGTTTGGGGCCCTTGGGCTTTCTCGCGCATCCCGAGCTCACGCGCGAATCCGGCGCGGGCGGCTCGGGCAACTACGGCGTGTTGGATCAGATCGCCGCGCTTCGTTGGATCGTGCGCAACATCGCGGCCTTCGGTGGCGATCCGCGACGCGTGACCATCGCCGGGCAATCGGCGGGCGCGATGTCGGTGAGCATCTTGCTTGCTTCGCCGGCGGCCGAAGGCTTGTTTCACGGCGCGATCGCGCAAAGCGGTGGCTTGTTCGAGCCAATTCAACTCGCGCCGCAGTATCAGCTCGATGCGGCCGAGCAGGATGGTATCGACTACGCTACCGCGCTCGGCGCGAAATCGATCGCCGATCTGCGCGCGATGAAGGTCGACGATTTGCTCGCGCCCGCCGCGAATGCCGTCTCGCATCCGGTGATCGAGCCGCGCGTGTTGCCGCGCACGCCGTACGAGGCATATCGCACGCGGCGCATTCATGACGTGCCGATCCTGATCGGCTTCAACGCGGAGGAGGCGAGGGCGCTGGTCGACGTCGACGATGTGCGCGCGGCGAGCTTCGTGACCGACATCCAAAAGCGATTCGGCGCCTTGCCACCCGCGCTGCTTGAGGCCTATCCGCATGCGACGGACGAAGACGCGCGCCAGGCGCGCCTCGATTTCGAACGCGACCTGCGCTTCGCCTGGGACATGCACACGTGGGCGAGACTACATGCCTCGCGCGCGAAGACGCCGGTGTACTACTACGTGTTCGATCGTCGCCCGCCGTTTCCGAAGGACTCACCGCACGCCGGCTGGGGCGCGAGTCATTTCGCCGAGCTGTGGTACATGTTCGATCATCTCGATCAATCGCCGTGGGCGTGGACCGCGGCGGACCGCGACCTCGCGACAGCGATGAGTGCCTATTGGAGCGAGTTCATCAAGACCAGCGATCCCAACGCGCGCGATCGGCCGAAGTGGCCGCGTTATGAAGCGACCCAGGGCCGCGTGCTGCTGCTCGGCGATCGTATTCGCGTCGGCGAGCCGAACAATCTCGATAGCCTGCGCGTCTTTGATCAGGTTTACGACACCGTGCGGGGCGCGCCTTTCAATAGCGAAGATTGATTCAACGCCACTACCGCGTTCCAAAAAAAACGGGCGCGCATTCGCGCGCCCGTTCTTCAAACCGCGGAAACTCAGCGCGCCGCGTTGCTGTTGAGCACCGCGTTGCGACCGGAATCCAGATACTGCGCCGGATCGCGCATGCCCGAGGTGTGGCATTGGCCCGTGGTATGGCCCATGTTGTTGCCGCTGGGCAATTGGCCGTAGGCCTTCTCGGTCGTGCCGTCTTCGGGATCGGACAGCACCAGATCGGTGGCGAAGTTGCAGTAGTCGTTGGTCCACCAGTTCGTGGTGCGGAAGGCCGTGGTGTAGTAATACACCTTCGCGCGACGCGAGGCCGGAATGCCCGACAACCACGACGACGCGCCCGAATAGCTCAGGTCGTTGTTGGTGCCGCAACCGACGCCGAACCACGAACCCAGCGTGGCCAGAATGCCGGCGAGGTTGGTGCCCTGATATGGCGTGCCCACCGACTGGATCAGGCGATTGCCCGTGGCATTGTCCAGGCCGCTCCAGTAGTACGTGTACAGATGCAGCGCGGCCGCGCCACCTTGGCTGTGCGCGACGATGCCGAACGAGTTCCACGTCGCGCCGAAGCTCTGAATCAAGCGCGCGAACTGGTCGTGGCTGCGATTCTGATTGGTGTCGAGGAAGGTCGAGGCATTGCTGAACTGCGCCGCCGGCCACACGCCGCCCGAGCAGTAGCCATGCACCAGCAACAGGCGCGTGCCCACGCCCTTGGCCGAACTGTCGATCGAGGCCGGACGCGGGCCTTGCGTCATCACGTCGTCGACGACGATGCTGGCGCGCGTGGCCTTGGTGCGCAGCGCCGGCAAGCTCAGCGGCAGACGCTTGGCGGTGACCAGGCTCACGAAGTCATCGGGATCCTCGACGCGCAGATTGCGCAGTTCGAACGGCGCGCGCGCGCCGGCCAGCACGACCCAGCGCTCGTCGAGCGCGAGACTGAGCTGTCCATTCGCGGGCGTGGTCATGCCACCGACCCAGGCCACGGGCACGGCCTTGCCGGCCGCGTCACTGCCCCACACTTCGGCATAGGCGCGATAGTGCTGGTTGGCCTTGCTGGTGGTCACGGGCACGCCGATCTCGATGCGATTGGCCGCGACCGAACTGCCGCGCGCGGCGGCCTTGGTCGACAGAAGCGCGATCGAAGGATCCAGCACCGGCACCACGTGTTCGGCCGTGCGCAACAAGGATTGGCCTTGACGATCGCGACCCTCGATCACGACCTGGGCGAGGTATTGCCCCGCGCGCTTGGCGAGGAAGTCGCCACCGAAGGTGCCGTCGTTGGCCGCGCCATCGGCGTGCGCGCCATCGTCGAACATGGCGAAAGTTTCGATGCCGCCATCGGGCATCGTGACACGCAGCGACGCACGCGTGATCTGACCCGCGGCCTTGCCCATCAACACCTGATCGTCATCGGTCGTGCCGGTGATCATCGCCACCAGGCCGATGCGCTGGCCGGTGAGCTGACGCTTGCTGGTCTGATACGAGGCGAGTTCCGTGTGCTCGTCGCCTTCGATCAGTACGTAACCTTGGCGCGTGCTGGCCGCGCTGGCGTCGATGTCGAGGCGCCACTCGCCGCTTTGCAGATTGTCGAGCGCGAAGTACTGCGCCGGATAGCGCGCGTTCTCGAGGCCAAACTCACCGCCGCTCATTTCGCGCGCGATGCTGGCGGCCTTTTGCTGCGTGCCCGACGGCGTGCGCAGACCAACCTGCCACGATTCATCGCCACCCGAGAACACCAGGAACCGCAGCCGGCCGTTCTCGACGGGCAGCTTGCCGCTCCACGCGAATTGGCCCGCTTGGGCCTTGGCTTCGTTGAGCTCGATCGGCAGCAGCGCCGACTTGGACTGAATCGCGGCCGCGGCCGGATCCGGCGCGGCCATCGCGGCGAATTCGCTCGGCGGACCGGCCAACTGCTTCGCGATGATCGTGCCCTGGGCATAAGCCGCTGGCACGGACAACAACAAACCCGACAACACCGACACTGTCAGACGATTCAAACGCATTGCATTCCCCTCCCGGAATGGCCGCGAACGCGGCAGATGTGAACGCACATCGGGCACCGCGTCGCGCCTCGTCAAGGACGCGCGATCGACTCGGGAAACCCGGTGTTCGTCGCCGACTGTTGCCCGATTCGCGCGCAAACGCAAGGACAGAATCGCTTTCAGGAGGAGCCGTAATTTATGCGCGCGCCGAGCATTGCGCGCCGCGCGTGACGACCGCGCGCGACTTTCACGCGCCATGTTGCGGCGCAAGCACGGCGCGATCGCGAATTCACGCTGGGAAATACCGCGGCATCAACGGACGCTGATGCATTGCAACCATACGGTCCGTCGCGCGAAGGGGTTTACAGCGAACCGCCGCGCGTGGCCGCGATCCACGACGTTATCGCGTCGTGGATCGCGGCTTGTCACCTCAAGCGCGCCTCAGCGAATGCGCGCGACCCAATAATCGGTGTTCTTGCCCGCGCCGAGGAACTCGGTCGTCCACGACGGCGGGTTGTCCGGCTGATTGCGGTTGTTCTTGTCCTCGTCATCGAGGTGCACCCAGCCGCGTTCCATCGCCCACGTCGACAAGGCCGGCGTGCGTCCGCCAAACACGCCATAAGTCACGCCCAAATCGGGGAAGACCGAATTGGGCACGCGCGTGGCGCGACCGGTCGACACGCAGAAGGCCATATTGGTGTCGAGCTTGGCGCCCATGGTCGTGGTCGGACTGCCGCCGGGCGTGGTGTCCCATGAGGCCGGACGATTGTCCTCGTTGTCGTGGAAGCGATCGAAGCGCGTGAAGCCGCTGGGGCAGTTCGGCGCCAGCGACACCAGCGCGAACGCCGCGCCCGCGTTCGCGGCCGGCACGAACAGATTGCCGTCGACCGCGCAGAAGCGGAACTGCGTGTTCTTGTTCGAGATCGTCGCGCCGATCCACCCCGAGCGATTGTTGGCGTTGCGGTTGTCCTCGTTGTCGAGAAACACATCGTGCTGCGTCAATGCGCCGCAACCGCGCGGGCCCATGATCACGCCCACGCGCGGCGGCACGTTCTGCGCGCTGCAGGCCAAGTCGACGGTGATGTCGTCGACTTGCGTATCGTCCTGCATGAACACATTGAGATTGTGGAAGGTGTTGATCTGATCGAGCAGGCTGCCATTGGTCGTGCGCAAGTTGGCGAGGTTGAGGGTGACGCGTTGCTCGCGATCGGCGCTGGCACCGAGGTCACGAATGCGCGCGCCCCAGCCGGGTTGACCATTGACCGTCCACAACGCCAGCGTGTCATTGTCCCATTCACCGCTGCCATTGGGCTTGAGATCGATCGTGATCGTGCCGTAGCGATAGAAGCCGCTGTAGTTGAGCGGCATGCCGTGACCGAAGAAGCGATCGACCGAGCCATCGTCGAACGGCTTCCACTTGGTGAATGGGGGATTGCCCGCGGCGATGACGATCTGCGCGGTGACGTTAGCGGGTTCCGTGGGCGCCGCGTAGTTGTCGCGCAAGCCACCGACCACGGTCAGCGCCGGCGGAAACGCGCAGGGCGCGGCGGCGACTTCGAAGTCTTCGGGCAAAGGCAGGATCTTCTCCGCGCCATTGGCGATGCGTTCGTTGTTGGCGTCGTAGTCGACATCGCCCGCGCAGGCTTCGAAGCTGCGCTTCTCGGCCGTGCGCGACGCGTCGATCGGCGCGCTGACCGCGCGCAGCGGCGCATCGGTGGGCACGATGAAATCGCTGTTGACCTCTTCGTCCGGCGGTATCCGCTCGGCCGGTTCGCAATTGGGATTGATCAGCTTGTCGGTGTCGTCGCCCGTGTCTTGGGCTTGCGCCGTCGACATCAGCCCCGCCAGCGCCAAGGCGCTCGTCAGGCAACGAACCGCGACCGTGGCGCGCGTCGCGCCCTTACCCCGGTGGATCGTAAGCATCGCTTCATTCCTCCTGAGTGGTTGAGCATTCCGTTCGCCCACGACGCCCCGATGGCGAGCCATGGGCTCGCGCACCGTATTCACAAGCGCACGACGAAACCGTGAAGAACGCCCGATCCTGTTCAAGTCGAGCGGCGCGACAGCGCTGACTGACCTGGAGGAACTCACTCGCGCGTCGCGAGACTCGCCGCTCGTCGCGAGCGACCGACACAAAAACCAAAGAGCCCGCGATACACGAGGCATCGCGGGCTCTTCTTCAGCGTTTCAACGCGCGGCGAAATCGCGCCGCGCGTGAAGCTTCAACCCATCACCACTCGAAACCCACCTTCGCGTAATAGAACCGTCCGTTGAATCCGAACGGCGCTTCGCCACGCGCATACGGCAGGATGCCGCTGTTGGAGTTGTCGCCCGGGCCCGAGGACACGAAGCCGTTCGCGTCCGTCACGAGCACCGTGCTGACCTGCGCGGGGTAGACGTTGTTCAAGTTCTCCGCGCCGAGGGTGAAAGTCGCCGGGCCGAAGCGATAGCTCAGCGCCAGATCGACGACCCATTGCGCGTCGAAGTGATCGTCCTGCGCCGCGTTGGCATTGAGCACGCTCCAGTCGCCGTAGCGCGTGCCGGTCAGGCGCGCGGTGAAATCACCGAGGTAATAATCGCCGCCCAGGATGATCTTGTCGCGCGGCGAGCCCACGGTCAGACGACCGATCTCGACGCGGCCGATGCGCTGCAATTGCAGGTTGGCGGCGTTCAACTCCTCGGGATTGGGCGCGACGGCTTCGATGTCGGTGTCGTTGCGGTTGTAGCCCAGCGTCGTCACCAACTGACCGGCATTGCCCAGATCCCAGTTGTAACGACCGATCACGTCCAGGCCCTTGGTGCGCGTGTCGACCGCGTTGGTGAAGTAGCGGCCGCCATCGACACCGGGAAAGCCCTGCGCGGTGAGGAAATTGCGCACGCCCGTGCCGGTGAGGTTCTCCGACAGAATGATCCGGTCATCGATGTCGATGCGATACAGATCGATCGTGAAGTAGAACGCCTCGGTCGGTTGCGCGACGAAGCCCAGGCTGTAGTTGGTCGATTCCTCGGCCTTCAGCGGTTCGGCGCCGAGCGCTTGCGCGATCGGGCTCGACACCGGGAAGGTGCGGATATCAAACGGCTGACCGTTGATGAAGTTGGTCGCCGTGGTCGAGTAGTACTGCTGCTGCAAGTTCGGCGCGTGGAAGCCCGTGCTCACCGTGCCGCGCAACGCGTACTCCGGCGAGAAGGCGTAACGCGCGGAGAACTTGCCCGACGCCTTGTCGCCGAAATCGGAAAAATCCTCGTAACGCAGCGCGCCGCCGAGCGTCAGGTTCTCGGTGACATCGCCTTCCAGATCGGCGTAGAGCGCGTAGCTGTGGCGCGAAGCGTCGATCTCATCGCTGGGACGAAAGCCCGGAAACACCTGCGAGCCCGTGCCGAAATACGAGTTGGGATCGCCGCGTTCAATCTCGAAGGTCTCGCGGCGATACTCCGCGCCGAAGGCCGTCGACAAGGGCGTCACCAGCCAGCTCACGTCGAAGCTGTTGCGCAGATCGAGGTTGAGCAACTCCTGGCCCGAGCTCAAGGTGCCGGCGAAAAAGCGCGTCGGCGAACTCGCGCCCAGCGAGGTGTTGACCGAGTCATGCACGTTGAAGTCGAAATCCGAATCGCCGACGTTCGCCGACAGATCCCATTGCCAGCCCGCGCCCCACACGCCGGTCGCGCCGAACACGCCGGAGCGATCCTTCACGTCGGTCACGATCAAGGGCAGGAAACCATCGGGATGAATCGACGGCACGTTGCGCGCATCTAGCGCGCGACGGAAGAAGCCCGCCGCCTCGCCATCGCGATTGCTGGCGCCACCGAACGCGTACAGCCGCGTGTTTTCGCTCACCGGCAATTCGGCGTTGAGAAACAGCAGGCGATCGATGGTGTCGGCATCGCCGAAGCGATGATTGATGCGATCGAAGGTCGCCTCGCGCGGGTCGGGCGCGCCATTGACCAGCGGATACTGCTGACGACGATCGGGCGTGGAGCGATTGGTCGCGTCCTTGTCGCGGAACTCGGCGGTGACATTGACGAAGCCGCCATCGCCCAAGCCGAAACCCACATTGCCCGAAGTCTGACGCAGATCGCCGTCGCCCTTGTCATAGCCACCCACGCGCACGTCGGCCGAGCCGCCGCTGTCGGCGCTCTTGAGCACCACGTTGATCACGCCGGCGATGGCGTCGGAACCGTATTGCGCCGAGGCGCCGTCACGCAGCACTTCGACATGATCGATGGCCGACAGCGGAATCGCGTTGAGATCCGCCGGCGACGAACCACGACCGATCGTGCCATTGATGTTGATAATCGCCGTGCGATGGCGTCGCTTGCCATTAATCAGCACCAGGGTCTGATCGGGCGACAGGCCGCGCAATTGCGCCGGACGCACATGATCGGAGGCATCGGTGATCGACGTGCGCGGGTAGTTGAACGACGGCACCAGGCGCGTGAGCACCGCCTGCAGGTCGGGCGTGCCGGCGTTTTGCAGTTCCTCGGGCTGGAGCACGTCGATCGGGGCCAGCGATTCGGCCACGGTGCGATCGTCGCGGCGCGTGCCGGTGACGATGACGGTGTCGAGCACGTCCTGATCCTTGGCCTTCTCATCTTCTTTTGCCGCGGCGGGCGCGGTGTCCTGGTCGGGCGCGGGGCCCGCCAGCACGAGACTCGGCGCGGACAGGCCGAAGGCAATGGCGAGGGGCAATAACTTTCGTGTCATGGGTACATCTCCCTAAATAGTGATCCCCGGGCTCCTGACCATCCCAACAGGGCGACGGGGCAGCTCGGGTCTACGATGGAACCAAGGCGTGGTCAATGCCGGCTTTCTGAACGGAATGGCCGACCACGCCTACGGAATGCGAGAAACAGCGCCCGACCTTGACACGCCTGCGACGATCGCCCGCGCGCGCCCGTCCTGGAGAATTGCTACCCTGGGGACACGGGGGACGGTCCGCAAGCGCGGACAGGGAGGGTCACATGCGTCGCCTGCTTCTGGCTTTAGTGCTTTTCGTCATGAGCATCACCGCGCACGCGCGCAGCTTCACGCGCGGCGATGGCTTGCTCGAACCCGGCTGGTGGCACGATCCGGCGCGGCCGGGCATCGCGTTCACCTTGGCGCCCGTGGGCTCGCGGCTCGCGGCCGCGATCCTGACCTTCGACGAGACCGGCGAACCCGTGTGGTATCTCGCCGCGGGCGAAGGCGCCGACAACACGTGGACCGTGCCGGTAACGCGCTACACCTGGGATGCCACCACGCGCGCGCTGGGCCCGGGCACCACGGTCGGCAACTTGACCGTGCGTGTCGTCGACAGCGAACACGTGAGCGCGAGTTGGAATCTGCCCGGTCGCACGGGCAATGCCACGCTGCAGGCGCTGCGTTTTTCCAGCGGCTTCACCACCGAGGATCGCTCCGGCCATTGGATGATGCCGGGCGATGCCGGGCATGGCGTGACGCTCGTGAGCGAGCGCGATGTCGATGCCGTCGTCTACTACGCCTTCGACGGCGCCGGGCAACCGCGCTGGGCCTTCGGCACGGTCTCGCCGCGCGCTGACAACGAAGTCGTGCCCATGGTGTCTTTCCGCGTCGACTGCCCGACCTGCGCGCCGACCACGCGCCCGGCCGGCGAGGTGAGCCTGCAGTTTCGCGATGAAGCGACCGGAATCTTCGGCGCCGACGTGCGTTGGCGCGATGGCGTGACCTGGCATCGCCAGGCCAAGGCCCTGGCCTTGCTGAGTGATCTGCCATCGGGCCGCTCGCACAAGGCCGCGCTCGCGCGGCTGGCGTCGGATGAGGCCGCGCATGCTTACCTCGTCGAAGGCCTGGCGCGTCAGCCCTCGGGGTATGGCTTGTGCTACGTCGATTTTTCACCGCCGCCGGCGGAAGCGGCGCAGACCGCGGTCAGCGACACCAACACGCAGGAAGCCGGCGTCGACGAAGATGATTTGATCGATGCCGATGGCGAATACGCGTACAGCGTCTTCGTCGATACCACGCGGCGCGCGCCGCGTGGTCCGCCAATCAGCGCCGTGCGCGCCTATCGGCTGGCGCCCGCGCAGGCCGATTTGTCCTTGGCCGGATCAGTCGATCTGACCACGGACCAGTCCGATAACTACAGCAATGAACTGCGGGGCCTGTACCTGATCGGACCCGAGCAGGGCGCGCGCGCCTTGGTGGGCGTGCGTCAGGAGCAGGGCGACGAGTGCGCGCTGGTCAACCGTCGCGTCGCGATCGATCTGTTGCGCCTGGAGGATCGCGGGCAACCGCGCGTCGCGCATCGCGTGCGCCTCGATGGTTTGCTGGTGGGCACGCGTCGCATTGGACGCACGATCTACGTGGTCACGCGCTATGTGGCCGATGTCTCGCGCTACACCGTCAATGGGTACACCGCCGAGAACATTGCCCACGCGCCGCTGGAAAAGATGCTGCCGACCGTGCGCGTCGACGACGCGCCCGCGCGCCTGATGGCCCCGGCCGATGAAATCTGGGCGCCGCCGTTCGCGCCGGACACGCGCGGCGTGGTGATGCTCACGCTCACCGCCGTGCCGATCGACAACCCGGCGGCCACGACCTCGTTCGTGACCGTGTCCGACTGGTCCAACGCGATGTATGTCTCGCCGCGGTCGATCTATCTGGCCACGACGCGCGATCACGTGACGCAAGGCAATGGCGGCATCGTTTTCCCGCGCGAAACGCGCACGGACTTGCACTACATCGATCTGGCCACGATGAAGTACCGCGCGTCCGGCACGGTCGATGGTCATCTGGGCGGCAATGCCGATCAGCAGGCGTTTCATTTGTCGGAATACGACGGCCGCCTGCGCGTGCTGGCCGAGGGCGCCACGCCTTTCGGTGGCAGCGACTACTACCAGATCAATGTACTCGAGCCGGTGGGCGATTCGCGCATGATGCGCGTGATCGGCCGCATGCCCAATGCCGCGCGGCCCGAGCCGATCGGTCATCCGGGCGAGCAGTTGTATTCGGTGCGTTTCGTTGGCGATCGCGCCTACGCCGTGACCTTCCGCGCGACGGATCCCTTGTACTCGATCGATCTGTCGCGACCGGACGATCCGCGCATCGGCGGCGCGCTGGAATTGCCGGGGTATTCGGCCTATCTGCATCCCTTGCCCAATGGCCAGTTGCTCGGCATCGGCAAGGAGGCCGTGCCGGCGACGGGCTCGGCCGATGGCAATTTCGCGTGGTATCAGGGCTTGGGTTTTTCCTTGTTCGATGTCAGCAACATCGCGGCGCCGCGGCGCTTGTCGGCGCAGACGCTCGGTCGTCGCGGTTCGGGCTCGGCCTTGCTCGCTTCGCATCATGCGTTGGCCTATCTGGCGCCCAATGGCTCTCGCGGGGCGCGCATCGCCTTGCCCGTGTACGTGACCGAGGCCACGGCCAACAATCCCGATCATCCGGAACCCAGCCATACCTATGATTGGGTGTATTCGGGCGTGGCCTTGTACGACGTCGAAGGCCAACAACTGCGCGCGCGCGGCACCTTGCGCGTGACGCCGGCGGCCAATAACGCCGACACCAACGAGAAGTACAGCGCACTCAACCGCGGTCGCGTCCTGATGGTCGGGGATGCCGTGTACTACTGGGCCGGTGGCCATTGGTATGGCGCGCCCTGGGACGCGCCGGATCGCTTGTCGCCGCGACGTTGATCGCGACGCGACCTTTAGGTCGCACGTGGGCGGCGCCAGAGCGCGCCGCTCACGATCAGGACGAAAAGCAGCGCCACGGCGCGCGGAAAGACATCGCCGATGCGTGGATACAGTGTGTCGCGGCGATCCGTGGGCACGTCGAGCAGCAGTTCGCCCATGGTGTCGCCGCTGTGCGCGAGGGCGAGTGGTTCGCCGCGCGCAGTGTGCACCGTGAGTCGGCCTTCGCGCGCCGAGCGCGCGAGCGCGAAGCCGCCCTCGACCGCGCGCAGCACCGACATGCGTTGATGCAGTTCCGCGTCGGCGCCGAAATCCCAGGCTGGCGCGAACAGCAGACCCACGCCGGCGCGGCCGTAGTCGCGCGCGACGTCTTGGAAATCCATGTCCTTGCAGATGGCGATGGCGAGGGACTCATCGAAGCGCAGGCGCTCGGTGCCGGGCGCGAACACGGATTCGAAGCCCGGGATGAGGCGATGCTTCACGTAGGTTATCGGCGCCGCGCCCGAGGGCTCGAACAGCATCGCGATATTGCTCGCGGGTTCGCGCGTGAAGTCGCCGAGACCCACGATCAATCGCACGCCGTGTTGTGTGGCGAGCCGCGATAGCTCCGTCTCGACTTCGCCTTGCCACTCGGGTCGCAGCGCGGTCACGCGTTCGGGCAACAACACCACGCGCGCGCCGCCGCGCGCGAGACGTTCGATGGCTGCGGCGTAAGCGGGTAGGGGCGCGAGCGCCTGCTCGCGCGTCTTCGCGCCATGCGCCTCGGGAAAGGCATCGCTCGACAGCAGACCGATGCGCAGGGTCGCGGTGGGCGTCGTGTTCAAACTCGCGTAGCCGAGCCCGACATTGAGCACGAGCAAGACCACGGCTGGCAGCGCCACCGCGACTCGTCGCGCCACGAGCGCGGCCGCGATCGACGCGGGCACGAAGCACAACAAAAACGTGATGACGAATTGACCGAACCACGCCGCGCCTTGAATCATCGCCGGCCACATCGCCTGCGAATAGGCGATCGAACCCGCGGTGCCATCGGGCGAGGTGATCGAGACCAGATACTCGGCGGCGGTCCATGCCGATGCAAAGCCCAGCACCGCGATCCACGTCGGCAAGCGTCGCGCTAGAGACGCGAACACGAGCACCGTCACGCCGTAGCCCAACCCCGCCGGCAACAACGACGCGACAAGCACACCGAAGGGCAGCAAGCCCCAATACACCACGAGCAGATTGGCGATGCCGAGAAAGTACGCAAGCCCCGCCGCGATCGCGACTCGCACGCGCGCGCCGCGCGTTCGCGCCTGCAGCGCGCGCATCAGCAAGGGAATCGGCGCGAGCCACGCGCCCAGCGCGAACTGTCCCGCGCCGAGACTGAAGTAGAAGAACACCGCGGCCCAGACGAAAGCGGCCGCGTCGAGCAACCACTCGCGACCTCTCGCGGGCGCCGCGTTTACCGAAGCGTTCATGACGATTTCTCCGTGAGAAAGGCCGAGAGGCACAACGTCAGGCACCGGCGATACAGGCGCGTGAATGTCTTTTCGTCGCCGGCGAAGCGGCCCGAGCGATACATCGAAATCAAGCCATGCGATTGCGACCAAAGCACCAGGCCGATGGTCACCGCGTCCGCGCCGCGCAGTTCGCCCGAGGCCAGGCCTTCGTCGATGCGCGCGGCGATCATGGCGCCCGCGGGCGAGCGGCGCGCGTGAAAATCATCCGGCACGCGGCGCATGAAATCGCTGCGCAGATCGAAGCAGGCGGTGAAGCGCTGCGGGTCTTCGAGCGCGAAGCGCAGATAGGCTTCGCCGAGTTTCTCCAGCCAGGCCCGCGTGCCGCGCGCGCGTAGCGCGGCGACGCGCGATTCCCAGTGCGTGAAGGCCTCGGCCGCGACCGCGTCGATCAGAGCCGCCTTGTTGGCGTAGTGGCGATAGAGCGCCATCGGCGACAACTTGGCCGCGGACGCGACCGCGCGCACCGATACGCCGGCCTCGCCATGGCGTTGGAACAACTTGCAGGCGGCTTGAAGAATGCGTTGCGAGGACTCGTGCATGTGTACAGTGTACACATCGCGGGCGTCCGCGCAAAACCGAGGCGCTTTCGGTGGCTTGAGGCGCGGTTTCTTGCCGTCGCCGAACTCGCGCTAGACTCCGCGCCACGCCCGCCACCCCACGGTGACCCATGGCCGCCCGCAAGACCGCCGCCCCGAGCCCGGGCGCGAAAGTGATGCTGGTGCACTGGAAGTCCGAGGAACTGCCGCCTCGCGCCAAGGCGCTGCAGGCCCTGGGCGCGACCGTGACGACCTTGAGCGATCCGCAGGCCATGGGTCAGATGCGCGCGGTGCGTGAATCGGGCGCCACCGCGGTGGTGATCGACCTCGGTCGCTTGCCCGCGCAGGGACGCGAGTTGGGCATGTCGATCCGACTGTCACCGAGCACGCGCCATCTGCCGCTGATCTTCGTCGAAGGCGCGGCCGACAAAGTCGAGCGCGTGCGGGCGACCTTGCCCGATGCCGTGTTCGGCGCCTGGGCCACGATCGCGGCGGATTTCGCGCGCGCCGTCGCGGGACAACCGGCCGAACCGGTGAAACCGCCGACCGGCGCGGCCGCATATGCGGGTCGCACGTTGGTGCAGAAGCTCGGGATCAAGTCGGGGCAACGCGTGGCCTTGGTGAATGCGCCGCACGGTTTCGATCGCGCGCTGGGCGATTTGCCGCCCGAAGTCAGCCTGCGTCACAGCGCGCGCGGGCGCGCGGAGCTGGCGATCTGGTTCGTCGAGGACTCGGCCGATTTTCGGCGTGGGCTGCCCAGCTGGTCGCGACGCGAGGACGTCGACGCGTTGTGGATCGCCTGGCGCAAGAAGGCCAAGGGCGTGACCAGCGACCTAGGTGAAAACGAAATTCGCGGCGAGGGCCTGGCCGCCGGCCTGGTCGACTACAAGGTGTGCGCCATCGACGCCGTGTGGTCCGGCCTGAAGTTCGCCTGGCGCGGCCGCGCGCGCTAGCGCCTCGCGGGCCCCGAGGCGCGATTCCCGAATCGACCCGCACGTAACCTTTTCCCCGTTCGGTGCATCTGAGCAGATGCCGGCCGGATGCCGGCGACGTTCGGGGAGTGCATCATGAGCGAAGGCTGGTTGTTCCGTTTGCGGTCGGGTCTGGGGGCTTCGCAGGTCGCGCCCGCGTGGCCGACGCAACGTGGCGCGAATCGCGCTGCGGTTACTCCGATGCCCAAAGAACGCGACGCGCAGGTCGTTGCCGATGCGCGCGATGACGCCGAAGCACTCACCCGCGACGACACGAATCACGACGACGCGCGCTGAACCGCGCGCCAGCGCCACTCACATCGCCGGATCAAACACCGGCCGCCGCGCCAAGGCCTCGCGTCGCGCGAAACCGGCCAACCCCAGCGCGAAGCCCAGACCCACCACGGTCGCCACCAAGGGCCGCGCCCATTGACCCTGCAGCGCTGGCCCCGCGATCAAGGCCGCGCAGCCGAGCGCGATCGCGCTCTGCACCAAGGTCGTCAGCAGCGTGCGCGCGCGGGGCGCGTCGGTCAGCAACAGAAACAAGCCATAACCGCTGATCGACACGATCGCCACGCTCGCGGCCGCGAAACTCATCGTCGTCAACCACGCGCCGCGCGGCACGAAGGGCAGCAGCAGCGTGAACACCGCCAGCCCGAACACCATCGCCGTGAGCAGATGCCAACCGTACGCATCGCATAGCGCGCGATGAAACGAGCGCGTGTCGCCCAGCGCCATCGCCAGATACGTGTCGGCCAGGCTCGCGCGCGTGACGATGTAAGCGCGATGCAAACTCACATAGCGCATCGACGCGATCACCAGCGCATACGTCGCGATCGCGCCCACGGGCATGGCGCGAAAACCCGCCGTCAACACCAGCGCCGCCAAGCCCAGGATCACCGCGGTGAATGTCACCTGCACCAGGATGCTCCAGCCCGAATCGTAAGGCATCAACATCGCGCGCAGCGCGTGATGACGTCGCGCGAGGTCATGGGGCGCGGCGCTCAGCCGTTCGCTCACCTTCGCGAGGCGACGGTCGGCGATGCGATTGAGGCCTTGCAGCAGCTTGCCGTTCAAGCCCTTCGCGCCTTGCTCGCGCAAGCCATCCTGGCCTTGTTGTCGCGTGCTCGCGCTCAGTTCCAGTGGCGATGCCGTGGGCGCGTCGTCGCGCAAGGGCACCACGCGCGTCAGAAAGGCGCGAATCGCCAGCCCCGCCGCCGCGATCATGGCGAGCCACGTCCAGTTCGATCGCCACAGGGCAATCACGATTTCGGCCATCGGCCGCGGCGCCAGCGAAGCCGACATGCCCGCCGCCCACATCACCATGCCGACCTTCGTGCCCACGCCGATCAGCAGGCCAAACGTTTGCGCGAGCAGTAGCAGCGCGATGCCCGTGACGATGTCGTGCAGGCCTTGCAACAGCAGCAGCGCCGGCACCACGCCCAGCAACACGCTTTGCGTGAGCAGGGCTTGCACCAGGCGCAGCCGATAGCGCGGCAGCATGCGCACCTCGGGTCGCGCCAAACTGGCGTAGGCCGCGCCCGACATCAGGCTCCAGAACAACAAGAACAGCGCGAACACCGCCAGCAACATGCTCGCGGTTTCGCGCGTGGTCAACAAGTACAGCAGCGCCAACATCGCCGCGCTCATCACGGCCAGGGCCGTGCCGCCGAAGGGAAAGCGGCGCACGGGCATGCTCAACAGCATCCAGTAGGCGCGCATCAGCCGATCTCGATGAAGATGTCTTCCAGCGACATCGTCTCGATGCGATACGCCTCGCCCTGCGGCGCGAGCAAGCGCGCGATCGCCGCGTCGTCGAGACCGTCGACGTACAACTGCGCCTCGCCATGATCGCGCGCGTAACGCAGCACGCCGTCGCCCGTGAGACTCGCCGGCGCGTTGTCGCCTTCAAGCACCACGCGACGCACGCGCGCGCGAAGCCCCGCCAGATCGCTTTCGAGCGCGATGCGCCCACCCTTGAGCAAGGCAATCGCCGCGTCGGCGCGTTCGAGATCCGCGGTGATGTGCGTGGAGAAGATCACGGTCTTGCCCGGCCGCCGCGTCAGGCGCAGCAACTCGTCGAGGAACAAGCGACGCGTCTGCGGATCGAGACTCGCCACGGGTTCGTCGAGCACCAGCAGATCCGGATCGGGAGCGATCGCGCGCACAATGGCGAGTTTCTGCCGCTGACCTTGCGACAACTCACCGATGCGTTTCTTGGTATCCACTTCCCAGCGCACCAGCAGTTCATCGACGAAATCGCCCTGCCAGCGTGCGTAGAACGCGCGCGTGAACGCCAGGTACTGACGTACCTTCATCCATGGAAACAGATCGAACGACTGCGGCACATAGCCGATGCGATGCAGATGCTCGGGCGTCTGCGAATCGGCATCGCGACCGAATACGCGCACCGTGCCACCATCGATCGGCGAAAGCCCCAGCAAACAACGAATCAAGGTCGACTTGCCCGCGCCATTGCGGCCGAGCAGGCCAACCACGCGGCCGGCTTCGATGCGCCAGTTCAGGCCATCGAGCACCGTAACTTTGCCGAAGGCCTTCTTCAGGCCGGAAACCTCGATCACGGGCGCCTCGGCGACCGCGGTTGGCGTGGACATCGTCATGTGACTTCCCGAGAAGGCGCGGCGATGCTAGCAGCCGCGCGCGATCTTCAATACCCGCGAGTGCGCGACAAGCGTGCCCGCGCGTACAACGCCGGAGGAATCAAGGCCAACAGGGCCAGACCATCGAGCGCGGCATGCACCCACACGCCGGCCTTGAGCGACCACGCCACGTCGAGCGTGGCCCAAAACAAGAGTCCCGCGATCAGCACCGACAAGGGCCGCGCATCGCGTCGCACCCAGGCCAAGTCGATCAGGCCCAGCATCAATACGCCCCAGCCCGCGATCATCGCGCCGAGCAAGGCATAGAACCAATGCAACATCGCGAGCTGTGGCGCGCCGATGACCGCTTCGCCCGCAAACGCCGACCACACGTGCGTCACGTAGTGCGCGGCGAAAGGCTGTTCGATCAACCACGGCAAGGCCAGTCCGCCGAGCACGTGCGCCACCGCGACGGCGCGTAGCCAGGTTCTCGTGGCGCGCAGGCGGCTGGCGGGATTCATCGGCGCGCGTCGCTAGGTCGCGCGATGACGACGAGGGTTGTGGCTTTCGTCGTCATCGCGTTCGCGCCAGCCGCGCTCAGCGGCCTTCGAGATAGTCGACGGCCAGATGCGTCAGCGCCTTCGTGGCGAGCGACAGGCCATTCTCGTCGACCATGAACAGCTGCGAGTGATTGCTCGGCGCGGTCTTGGCGTCGATGCCCGGCGCGGTCACGCCGACCATGATGTACAGGCCCGGCACTTCGCGCGCGAAGAAGGAAAAATCTTCCGCGCCCGTGATCAGCGCTTGCTCGATCACGTTCTTCTCGCCGGCCACGCGTTGAAGCGTGGGCAGCATGCGCGCGGTCAGGGCCGGGTCGTTCACGGTGACTGGGTATTCTTCGGTGATGGTCACGTCGGCCTTGGCGCCTTGGCTCTGCGCGATGGTCTCGGCGGTGAGCTTGAGTCGCTCGAAGATGCGCGCGCGATTGTTCAAGCTGAAATTGCGGATCGTGCCGATCATCTCCACTTGCTCGGGGATGATGTTCTCGCGAATGCCGCCCTTGATCGCGCCGAAGGACACCACGGCCGGCGCCTCGGTGATGTCGACCTGACGGCTCACGATGGTGTTGACGCCAGTGATGATCTGCGCTGCCGCCGTGATCGGATCAACGCCCTGCCACGGCCGCGAGCCGTGCGTCTGGCGACCGGTCACCACGATCTTGAAACTGTCGACCGAGGCCATGGCTGGACCCGGGCGATAGCCGATCTTGCCGGTGTTGAGGCCCGAGGTGACGTGCAGGCCCATCACCGCGTCGGGCTTGAGCTCGCGAAACAGGCCTTCCTTCAACATCAGGGCCGCGCCGCCTTCCTCGCCATCGGGCGCGCCTTCCTCGGCGGGCTGGAAGATGAAGATCACGGTGCCGGGTAGTTGCTCGCGCAAGCCGCTCAACACGGTCGCGACCGCGAGCAGGTTGGCCACGTGCGTGTCGTGACCGCAGGCGTGCATCACGCCGGTGGTCTGGCCGCGATATTCCGTCGTGACCTTGGAGACGAAAGGCAGATCGTTCTGTTCGGTCACCGGCAGCGCGTCCATGTCGGCGCGTAGCGCCAGGGTCGGGCCGGGCTTGCCGCCCTTGAGCACGCCGATCACGCCGGTGTGCGCCACGCCCGTGCGCACGTCCAGGCGCAGTCGGCGCAGTTCGGCGGCGATCAGCTTGGCCGTGCGGAACTCGCGATTGCCCAGTTCGGGATTGGCGTGAATGTCGCGACGCCAGGCGATCATGGGCGCCTGCGCGGCGTCGATCGCCGCATCGAGCTGGGCCTGATCGATGGCGGCGCTGGCGGGCAGGGCGGTGCAGGCCAGCAAGAAAGCGGCGAACCAGGTCTTCGAACGCATGGACGGACTCCGGGCAGGCAAGGGGTCGAAACTAGCCCAAGCGGCGGCGGCGCGCGAGTCCCGGCGGTCATCCGCGCGCTTGGCGCACCGCCCACGACGACAGCCCCGTGACGCGTTTGGCGTAAGAGGACCAGACCGTGACCTAGACTTAGTCGAAGCGTCGGCGCGACCGACGGGGGTGAACCATGACAAGCATGCAGCGCGCGGCCCTGGCCGCGCTGACCTTGGGCCTGAGTGTGGGCGCGCGCGCCGCCGATCTCGTCTGGTACGCCGACGCGCCCGCCGCCGGCCTGCAGGACTGGAGCTGGACCACGCACGATTTCAACAACGCCTCGCCCGTGCACGCGGGCACGCGCTCGATCAGCATGAACGCCAGCGGCTGGGGCGGCGTGTATCTGGTCGACGAAGGCGGCACGCATCAGTTCACCGACTATCAGTCGCTGAACTTCTGGATTCATGGCGGCACCACGGGCGCGCAGCAGCTCAACGTGCAGTTCATGTACAAGGGCCTGGCCGTCGGTCAGTTCAGCGTGCCGACCTACACCACGGGCGGCGCGATCGCGGCCAATGCGTGGCGGCAGGTCAGCGTGCCGTTCAACGCCACGACCACGATGACGCACGGCGCCTTCGATGGCCTGATCGTGATGGCCGGCACCGGCGGCAATCAGGCGACCTTGTATCTGGACGATGTGGTCTTCGTGCAACGCGCGACCGCGCTGCCCACGGGATCGTTGACCGCCAGCGTCGACTTCGACGGCGCGCGTCGCGCGATCAACCCCGAAGTCTACGGCGTCAACTTTCCCGAAGACACGCAGCACGCCGATCTGCGCTATCCGCTGGTGCGCTCGGGCGGCAACAGCACCACGCGCTTCAATTGGCAGAGCGATTCGCACAACACCGCGTTCGATTACTTCTATCAAAACATCGCCGATGGCTCGGGCTCGGGATTGCCGGCGAACAACGGCGCCAATCGTTTCATCGACGCGGCGCGTCTGCACGGCGGTCAAGCCCTGGTGACCGTGACCACGATCGGATGGCGTCCGTTGGCCGATCGCGTCAAGCGCTGGGGCTTCTCGATTCAAAAATACGGGCCGCAGGATTCCAACGAATGCGCCATCTACAACCCGCCGCCGAGCTGGTGTTCGGCCGACGCGGGCAATGGCGAATGTCAGAACGTGGTCAACAACACGGGCTTCTGCGTCAACGGCAAGATCGTCAACAACGATCCCACCGACACCTCGATCGCCACCACGCCGAGCTGGACCACGGGCTGGATCAATCATCTCGTCGGTCGCTACGGTCTGGCCAACAACGGCGGCGTGCGCTACTACGCGCTTGATAATGAGGCGATGCTGTGGAACTCCACGCATCGCGATGTGCATCCCACGCCGCCGACGTATGACGAAGTGTGGACGCGTGGCCGCGATCATGCGCTCGCGATCAAGGCCGTCGATCCCGGCGCAAAAGTGTTTGGCCCCGTCACCTGGGGCTGGTGCGATCTGTTCACCTCCGCCGCCGATGCCGCCGTGGGCCCGAGTTGCATCACTGGCGCCGATCGCGACGCGCATGGTGGTCTCGCGTTCGCCGAGTGGTATTTGAAGCAAGTGTGCGATTACCAAACCGCGAACGGCATTCGCGTGGTCGACTACTTCGACGCGCACTACTACCCGCAAGGCAATGTCGATGGCCTGGGCGGTGGCTCGAGTGAGTTGCCCGACGATGCCGCGCGTCGCTTGCGCTCGCTGCGCGAGTTGTACGACCCCAACTACGTGTCCGAATCCTGGGTCGGCGCCGACGGCTCCAAGCCACAACTCATTCCGCGCCTTCGCGCCTGGGTCGCCGCGCGCTGCCCCGGCACCAAGCTCGCGCTCACCGAATACAAATGGGGCCCCGACAACGGCGCCACCGGCGCGCTCGCGCAAGCCGAAGCATTGGCGATCTTCGGACGCGAAGGCCTGGACGCCGCCACGCGCTGGGTCGCGCCCGACGTCGGCTCGCTCGCCGAACGCGCCTTCCGCATGTACCTCGACTACGACGGCGCCAACACGCGCGTCGTCGGCGACGCGCTCACCACCACCGTGTCCAATGGCACCGAACTCGGCCTCTACGCCGTCGAAGACACCGCGCACAACCGCAACTTCGTCATGATCTTCAACCGCGCCACTGCGCCGCGCGATATCACCGTCACCTTCTCGCAAGCCTTGAACGGCGCCTACCAGGTCTACCGCTTCGACGCTGGCCACGACTGGGCCGCGCAAACGCCGGGCACGATCAATGGCAGTAGCTTCAGCTTGAGCGCGGTGCCGGGGCGATCGGCGACCTTGGTCGTGTTGCCGGCGCGGGGGAATGTGGGGCCGGCGGATGCGGTGTTTGCGAATGGCTTTGAGTGACGGGCACTGGCAATGACGTGGGCTGTCGCGTAGCGGCACGCCCACGACACGTTGACCTTCGATCACCCGCGCATCGCGCGTCATCCCTGCGCCGCTCGGTGCCTCAACACCGTGAAGTTACGCGATGACGCGTGCGTAATGGCTTCAGCGCCGACTTCTGGCCTGAAGACGAGAGGCTGAACTCACAGGCCTCATCAATCCGCGCTCTCGACATACGCCGCGCGCTTGACCACGAGCGTTCGTGCTTGAACCAATAAGCGCTCGAGTACCTCGGTACCCGCATGAATCGAAAACCACTCAAAGCCATTCGTTCGCGACAAAAGACAACATAGCGTCCGTCCATCTTCGACAAGCGAACGCGCGAATCGAATCGCGCTCGGCGTGTGCGGCGTCGTTGGATTGCCAATCACGAAGGCGTCTTCGCAGTGCGGGAAGATCGCTTCGGCGGGGAAGTGTTCTATCGGCATCATCAGCACGATGGAACCGCGCGCGCCGCCGGAGGCGTTCCACAGTAACTCGTATCCCTGGATGGCTTCGCCGGCGAGGTCGATCGCGTGTTTGCCGCGTTCTCGCTTCAACAGCGGTTGGGCGATGGCGAAGACTTCGGTGTCTTCGCGCAGTTCATACACCCACGCCGACGTCGTTGCGGCCAGCAAGGGGCGCAGCACGGTGTCGTGCCAGGGCAGGGCTTGATGCTGGTGCTGTCGTATCGCCCACCAGCGCTCGCTGGGCATGACGCGCACGGTGAAGGTGCCGGTGCGCGCCAGGGCTTGGCGCAGGTTTTCGGGCAGGCTCGCGCCCACCGTCACTCAAACCCGTCGCCAAACCACGCCGTCGCCGCGGTCGTCAGGAACTCGCCACGCAAGGTCGGCACGCCGCCGATCAGATCGAGATCGCGCGAGGCGATGAAGACGGTGGGGCCTTGGGCGACGAGCAGGTCGGCGTCGGCGATCAGGGGCGAGGAGGATTGCCAGTCGATGTCGATGGCGTTGGCTTGCGTGTCGATGCGCGTGATGCCGGGCGTGGCGACGTTGCCGGGGTAGGTCACGGTGAGCGCGTAGACATTGCCGTCGCCGCCTAGCGCGGTGGCGGCGCCGAAGGCGCGACCGCCCAGATCGACGGGGAAGCTCGCGTCTATCGAGCCATTGGGTAGCAAGCGAATCAAGCTCAGGCGTTGTGGCGTCGTCGAGGTGCGGAATGGCCCGGCCACGTAGAGGCGTTGCTGCGCGTCGGCGAATACGGTGTGGATGGCGCCGAGCGTGCTGTCGAACGGCGGGCCGAAGTTGCTGGTGAGCTCCGAGCCATCGTTCTGCGTGGTCACGAGATGCAGCACGTTCTGCGGCACGCCGGGCGGTGGCGGTGGATTGATCTCGACGCTGCCGCTGAAGTACGGCCAATAGATCACCGAGCCATCGTCGCGACCGAGCACGCGCGCGAAGCTGTGCTCGCCATCGGCGGCGGGCGTCCAGTCGGCGTCGACCGTGGCCGTGCCCGCGCGCGTGGCGCGCGCGAGGGTCGATGAGGCTTGGCCGTTGAAGCCGGACATATTGCCCGCCGCGATGACGTGATTGCCTTGCGTCGACAGGCTGTTGACGAAGCCCGAGTTCGCGGTGAGTCGCCACGTGGCATCGGGTCGCGCGGCATTGGCGGCGACGCGCACCACGGTGCCATTCACGGCGGGCGCGCCATCGGCGTTGATGACGCCGGCGAAGTACAGATCGCCATCGGGGCTCGCGTGCATGGCCTGCAAGGTGCCATTGACGATCGGTCGCCAATCGCGGCGCAAGGTGCCGTTCGCGTTGAAGCGCAACAGACCCGGCAGCACGGTGTCGGCCGCGTGCGAGAACAAGCCCCACATCACCACGCCGCCATCGGGTAGGGCGACCGCTTCGAAGACGCTGCCGCCGACGCTTGGCGCGACGCCGGTGCGCAGCGTCAAGGCTTCGGTGGGGCCCGCGGCATTCGTTGGCGACAAGGCGACGAAGCCCACTTGATTGCTCTCGGGCGCGACCAAGCCGCCGAAGATCTGCACGGCATCGCCGCCCGGCACCATGCCGCGAATGTCGCCAAGCAAAGGCCCGGCATTCCACGCGGCGTCGAGCGCGCCGGTGACATCGACGCGCGCGAGGCGATTGCGCGCGGTATTCGCGACACTGCCGAAGGTGCCGCCCAGATAGACGCTGCCATCGGCGCGCGCGTGTAGCGCGGTGACCGTGCGGTTGTAAGTCACCGACCACGTGGGATCGATCACGCCATCGGCCATCACGCGTCGCAACAGACCACCGCCTGCGACGATCAAGCGCCCATCGCCCGGCCATTGCGCGAGCGCGGTGACCGTCGCCGCCGGGGCATAGGCGAAGTTCGTGTCGGTGGCGAGCGTGCCGGCCTGCAGTTGCACGAGGAAATTGCGCGCGATCGCGCCATCGCTGTAGGCGAAGTTGCCGCCCACCAGCACATGGCCCGCGGCGGTGACGAGCATCGCGTTGATCGTGCCGCTGAATTCGCCGGCGACCAGCGCGCTCGCGCCGGTGTCGCGATCGATGCGCATCAGGCGCAGGACGCCCACGGTGTCGGTGGTGGTGATGGCGAGGAGATCGCCATCGCTCAGGCGCGCGAGCGCCGAGATGCCCGGCATGCTGCTCTGACCCGCCGGTGGCGAAGCCGTCCACGCGCTCAACGCGCCATCGGCGCCGATGCGCGCGACGCGATCGCGCGGCGTGCCGTTGACGTCGATGAAATCGCCGACGATGAAGGCGGCATCGTCGCTGGCGTCGCACGCCAAGCCCAGGATGCTGCCGTTGACCGTGGCCTTCCAGTTCGGATCGAGCGTGCCCGTGGCGCTCAAGCGCCGCAGATTCGGCGAGGCCACGCCATTGATATAGGTGAAATAGCCGCCGATGACCGTGCGGCCTTGCGAGTCGCGCGCGGCGACATTGACGGCGCCGGTGTGAAACAGCGGCAGTTGAATCGGCGCCGCCTGGGCGACGATTGCGAAGCACACCGCCATCACGGCGCACCCGCGCGCCACCCAGCCACGAACCGCGATGCTCATGAGTCCCCCGGCCGCGCGCCACCGCGCGAGCAAGGCCGCAGTCTGCCAGCCCTCGCGCGTCGGGCAACGCCGACCAGGTGGCAGTTCCGACCGCGCGTCTTACGTTCGCGATCGAGCGCGGAATTCGCACGACAAGTCGCGAACCTCAAACCCCAAACCGTGGCGCGCGACGTTACATGGACGCCGGACCTGCCCGGCGAGATCACCTCACCCGCCGGGATGCCCGTCATGAATCGTCATGCGCTGACTGCTGTGTTCACCGCCGTGATCGTCCTGGGTCTGGCGCTCGGCGCCTGCCGGCGCGCTGATCCGCTGGCTGACCTGGGCAGCAAGCCTCGCCCCACCGCGGATTCCGCCGAGGCCTGCGCGCAGCTGCACGGCCAGTGGTTTCAACCCGCCGGCGGCGGTGCGCGTGGCACCGTGTGCATCGTGCCCACGCCCGACGCGGGCCAGGCCTGCCGCGATACCCGTGACTGCGCCACGTTCTGCGAGCAGGCGCCCGACCAAAAGCCCGACGAACCCGTGCGCGGCGTCTGCCACGCCAACTACGAACTGCGGGGCTGTCACGTCATCATCGATGGCGGGGTGATCGCGGCCCAGCAATGCATCGACTGAGCATCGGCGCGCGGCCTAGGCCGGAAGTCACACCATGACCTTCGCCGCGCGCGCGGCCTAAACCCTTTGTCCAGGATCGGCATCGGAGCTGAAAACCGCGCCACCCTGGAGACCGAACATGATGCGCAAGACCCTGCTGGCCCTCGCCGCCAGCCTGACCCTCGCTGGCGCCACCCAGGCGCGCAACATCGAAGTGTGCGACATCGACAGCGACTACGAGCTGCACCTCACCGATCAGTCGCTGACCTGGACGCGCGACAAGGGCCCGGCCGCCAAGGTCGAGATGCACGCCGGCAAGCTGTGGATTGATGGTCGCGAAGTGCCGCTGGAGCGCGCCGATCGCGAGCGCGTCGAACGCATCGAGGCAACCGTGCGCGAGGCCCTGCCCGAAGTGAAGGCCATCGCCATGGACGCGGTCGCGATCGCGTTCTCGGCGGTCGAGCAGGTCGCGCATGCCTTCGGGTCCGAAAGCAATGCCACGGCGCGCGCCGAGGAATTCGCCAAGATCCGCATCGTCGCCGAGCAGCGCATCAATGACTCCTTCACGCGCAATGCCTGGAATGACGAAGATTTCGACGCGTGGATCGAGGACTCGGTCAGCAAGCTCGTGCCGATCATCGCCGGCGACATCGCTTCGGCGGCGGTCAAGGTCGCGCTCAGCGGCGACGAAAAAGGCGCGGCCGAACTCGAAGCGCGCGCCGAGCGCCTGGAATCCACGCTCGAACGCGAAGTGGAAAAGCGCGCCGATGAACTGGAAGTCCGCGCAAAGGCGCTGTGCGAGGTGACCAACGAACTCGACGACGTCGAGGACGCCCTGGCCGTGCGCCTCGACGACGGCTCGCGCCTGGATCTGTTCGACACGCGCTAATGCATCCGCGCCCCGGCCAACGCGCGCGCCGCGTCGGCCGGACGGCGAGTTGATCGAAGTCAGCGCGCGCCCGCGCGCCTGTGCCATGATCGGGCATCCCTTCCGCGGATGCCCGCGATGCGCGAACCGCTTCGTCTGGCCTCGCTCGACGAGGCCGTGTCCCTGATCCTCGAACGCGCCGGTCAGCACCTGATCGCCGCGATTCCCCTGGGTCTTGGCAAGCCCAATCGCCTGGTCAACGCGCTGTACGCGCGGGTCAAGGGCGATCCCGCCTTGCAGCTTGATCTCTACACCGCCTTGTCGCTGGCGCGACCCAAGCCCAAGCCCGGGCTGGAAGCGCGCTTCGCGGGGCCTTTCATCGCGCGGCATTTCGGCGCGGACTATCCCGATCTCGAGTACGTGCGCGATCTCAAGAGCGGCGCGCTGCCCGAGCGCGTGCGCGTGCGCGAGTTTTATTTTCAGTCCGGCGCCATGCTCGGCAATGCGCGCGCGCAGCGCGACTATGCGAGTCTCAACTACACGCATGTGGCGCGCGAAGTCGCTTCGCGCGGCGTCAATGTGATTCTGCAGATGGTCGCGCGTCGCGGCGATCGGCTGAGCCTGTCGTGCAATACCGACGTCACGCTCGATCTGCTCGAGCGCTTGCGCGCCGAGGGCAAGCCGCGACCGGTGGTGATCGCGGTGGTGCATCCGGGCTTGCCCTTCATTGGCAATGATGCCGAGGTGGGACTCGATTTCGCGGACGCGATTCTCGAAGAGCCCGCGCCGGGCCACGACCTGTTCGCGCTGCCGCGCGAGCCCGTCTTGCAAAGCGAATTCGCGCTGGGCCTGCATGCCTCGGCCCTGGTGCGCGATGGCGGCTCGCTGCAGATCGGCATCGGCGCACTGTCCGATGCCTTGGTGCATGCCTTGCTGCTGCGTCATCAACGCAATGACGACTATCGCGCCGCGTTGAATGCCGTGCGCGGGGGCGAGGCGCCCGAGATTGTCGCGCGCTGGGGCGGGCAGGCGCCGTTCGCGCGTGGCCTCTATGGCGCCAGCGAGATGGTGATGGATGGCTTCATGCATCTACGCCGCGCTGGCATCCTCACGCGGCGCGTGTTCGGCGATCTGGCCTTGCAGCGTCTGCTCAATGCCGGCGCCATTGGCGAGGTGGCCGATGACGCCACGCTTGATCGTCTGATCGAGGCCGGCCTCGTGCCGACCGCGCTCGATCGACCGGCGCTGGAGTGGTTGATGCGCTTCGGCTTGCTGCCCGCGGGGTGTCGCATCATCGATGGCGTGGTGCATTTCGCCGATGGCGCGAGTTGCTCGGCCGATCTGCTCGACGGCCATGCGCGCGCGACGCTGAGCGCGCGCATGCGCGGCGCGCGGTTGCGCGGTGGTCACTATCTGCATGGCGCGTTCTTTCTGGGCTCGCGCGAGTTGTATCGCTGGCTGGGCGCGCTCGCGGGCGAGGACTTCGACGGCTTGTCGATGACGCGCGTGTCGCACATCAACGAACTCTACGGCGGTCGCGAGAGCCTGGAGATCGCGCAGCGCGAACAGGCACGCTTCTTCAACACTTGCATGATGCAGACGTTGTCGGGCGCGGCCGTCTCCGACGCGCTGGCCGATGGCCAGGTCGTCAGCGGCGTCGGCGGGCAATACAACTTCGTCGCCATGGCGCACGCCTTGCCCAATGGGCGTTCGATCCTGATGCTGCGTGCCGCGCGCGAATCCAATGGCCAAGCCGCCAGCAACATCGTGTGGAACTACGCGCACGCCACCGTGCCGCGGCATCTGCGCGATGTGGTTGTGACGGAATACGGCGTGGCCGATCTGCGCGGCGAATCCGACGAGCAAGTGATCATTCGCCTGCTCGCCATCACCGATGCGCGCTTCATCGATGACTTGGTCGCGCGCGCCAAGCGCGCGGGCAAGCTGGCCGCGAACTTCGTCGTGCCCGACGCGTGGCGTCGCAACACGCCGAACTTCCTGCGCGACGCGCTCGCGCCGTTCCGCGCGCGGGGCTTGTTCGACACGTTTCCCTTTGGCAGCGACTTCGATCCAACCGAGCGCGAGCTGCTGCCGGTCTTGCAGTGGCTCAAGCGCGTCAACGCGAATCGCCGCGGTCGCTTGGGTCTGCTCGCGGGCGCCCTGGTGCAAGGCGCGGCGAATGAAGGCGAGGCCGTTGCCCTGGCGCGATTGGGTCTGGACGCGCCGAAGTCGTTCTCGGAACGGCTGTTGGCCCGCGTCGTGCTAAGGGCTCTACGAGCCGCGCCGCGCGAGTCCTGAGACCGCGGTCGGCTCGCGCGGGCGGGCCCGCGCCTCATCGCCGAACCGGTTCAGCTCAAAACGTGTCGGCCGTCACAGAGTTGGCATGCTCGATGCATCCCCGATCCCACGTCACACGGTGTGTGGCGGCAATCAGGGGATGGTCATGGTCTTGATGGCAGCGGTTCGCAAGGTTTTCTGGCCCACGGTGGACTGGACCGTGGCGATTTTGGACGCCGTGCGCGTCGCCGCGGTGCTCAGCGCCCATGCCGCCAACGTCGCGGCGCGGAACACGGGCAACACGCGTTGAAGTTTGCGTCACTTTCGGGCCGAAGCGGGTGACCAGCCGCGTCACCTTCTGACCCGAAATGTCCCGGGGACGACGCCGCTCAGATCGCGTCCATCCCCACAGGCGGCAAGCACCGCCAACCCCGCGCGATCAGCGCGGTGCTCGCGATAAAAACCCACGGAATCAAACGCTTCGCGCTCGGCCTCAGGCCGATTGCGCCTGAAACTCGCCCGTTTCGGTCTTGGGATCGAGGGTCATCATCACGATCGACCGGCCATCCCGGCCCCGACGCAGTACTTGCGCGGGCTGACCACGACGTTGCACCTCATGGCGCGCGCGCTGCATGGCATCGGTCAGGGCTTCGCCCAGACTGAAATGCGTGGCCAAGGTTTCTTCTTCGCACTGCACGCACCAAGCGGGCAGCGAGGCGGCCGCGGTCACGATGAATCGGCGCATGACGTGTCCCCCGTCGAACTCGGGCGCCCGGACCTCCCCGGGCGTCTCGATAGTGCTCGATTCCAGGAGTAAGAGGCGCTTACGACGACAGAATCACTGTCGATTCCGCCAGAAATCCGACGGGATGTCCGGCTCGTGCCCCGCGGCGGACGAGCGCGCGCCGAATGGGGACACCCACCGAATCCGCCCCTCCGTGCCCCGAATGAGGACACCCATCAAGTCTGCCCCTTCAAGGTCCCCAGAATCAGGACACCCACCACCCCAGCCACCACCACTGAACCCAGTCCCCCGCCCGGTCATCCCGCGCGCCCCGCGCCTCGACTTGCCCCCGCCGCCAAGCCCCGGGCCATAATGCCGACCGACCTCTCTTTCGGAATGCCGCATGCTCGACGCCGTCGAGATCGAAACCGGGCCGCGACCGCAATGGGCCGTGATCTGGCTGCACGGCCTGGGCGCCGATGGTCATGACTTCGAACCGATCGTGCCCGAGCTCGTGCGTCCGCACTGGCCAGCGGTGCGCTTCGTGTTTCCGCATGCGCCCGTGCGGCCGGTCACGATCAACGGCGGCGCGCGCATGCGCGCGTGGTACGACATCCTGGGTCTGGAGATCGCCAACCGTCAGGACGAAGCGGGCGTGCGCGCCGCCGTCACCCGCGTCGAGAAACTGATCGAACGCGAAACCCTGCGCGGCATCGAAGACCATCGCATCCTGCTCGTGGGCTTCTCGCAAGGCGGCGCGATCGCGCTGGCCTCGGGCGTGCGTCACGTGCGACGCCTCGCGGGCGTCGCGGCGTTGTCGACTTATCTGCCGATCGCCGATCGCACGGCCGATGAACTCTCGCCGGCCAATCGCGGCCTGCCGATCTTCTTCGCGCATGGGGCGCAAGATCCCGTGGTGCCGCAGGCCCTGGGCGCGATGAGTCGCGACTGGCTAGCGCGCGCGGGCTACGAGGTCAGCTGGCACAGTTATCCCATGCAGCACAACGTCTGCGCCGAGGAAGTGCTCGACCTCGCGCACTGGATCAGCGCGCGGATCGCTCATGGCTGAGCGCCAGACCCGGCACGACTCCTGGCTGCCCGACTTCGGCGCCTTGCCCGTGGTGCTGGCGATGATGGTGGTGGCCGAACTCGTGATGCTCGTGATCATCTTCGCGCCCAGCGACGCCGAGCCCGTGACCTGGTCGCGCCTCACGCTCGGCTCGCTCTTTGTCGAATGGCTCGCGGTGTTGTGCGTGCTCGCGCTGTGGCTGCTGCGCAAGCAGATCGCCGCATTGCCGCCGGCGCGCGGCGTGGCCTTGGCCTATGTCACCGTGGTCGTGATCGTGGGCCTGGCCTCGGCCGTGGTGTTCGAGATCGATCATGGCCTGGGCATCGGCCACACGCTGCCGCGCGAGAGTTACGCGCGCTTCGTGCTGGGCAATATCGTGGTCGCGGGCTTGGTCGCGGCGGCGGCGTTTCGCTATTTCTGGATCAGCGCGCAATGGCAGCGCGGCGTGCGTGGCGAGGCGCGCGCCCAGGTCGTGGCCTTGCAGGCGCGCATCCAGCCGCATTTCCTGTTCAATTCCATGAACACCATCGCGAGCCTGATCGCCGTGCGTCCCGACGACGCCGAGCGCGCGGTCGAGGACTTGTCCGATCTGCTGCGCGCCGCGCTCAACGCCGGCGAAGGCCTGACGACTTTCGATGCCGAGATGGAACTCGCTCAACGCTACCTCGACATCGAGCAATTGCGCCTGGGCGAGAAGCTGCGCCTGCGCGTCACGCGCGAGGGCGTGCCCGGCGACTTCCCCATGCCCTCGCTCCTGCTCCAGCCCCTGGTCGAAAACGCCGTGCTGCACGGCGTGCAGGCCATGGTCGAGGGCGGCGTGATCGAACTGCATTGCGCCTGCATCGGCGAACACCTGGTCATCACGGTGCGCAACCCGCGCCCCGATCCGCCCGTGCAGCGCCCCGGCAATCGCAGCGCGCAGGATAATGTGCGCCAGCGCATGCAATACCACTATGGCGACCGAGGTCGTCTGGAAGTCGATGCGGGGCGCGGCTACTATGCGGTGAAGTTGACGATTCCTCGGCTCTGACAGACGCTCGAACCCATGCGCATCATCATCGCCGATGACGAACCCCTGGCCCGCGATCGCCTCACGCATCTGCTCGGCGACGTGCCCGGCGTGCAAGTGGTCGGACACGCGGGCGATGGCCGCGAGGCCGTGACCCTGTCCGAGCGCTTGCTCGCCGACTGCGTGCTGCTCGACATCGCCATGCCGGTGATGAACGGGCTCGAAGTCGCGCGCCATCTGTCGCGCTTGCCGCAACCGCCGGCCGTGATCTTCTGCACTGCGTACGACGCGCACGCGCTCGCCGCATTCGAAGCCAGCGCGGTCGACTATCTGGTCAAGCCCGTGCGCAAGGATCGCTTGCTCGCCGCGCTCGAACGCGCGCGACGGCTCACGGGCGATCGCGTGATCGAAGTCGGTCAGCAGATCGACAGCGATCAGCGCCGCACGCACATCTGCGCGCGCATTCGCGGCAATCTCAAGCTGGTGCCGCTGGCCGACGTCATGTACTTCCTGGCCGAGGACAAATACGTCATCGTCCATTTCGAAGGCGGCGAAGTGCTGATCGAGGAATCACTCAAGTCGCTCGAGACCGAATTCGGCGAGCGCTTCGTGCGCATTCACCGCAATTGCCTGGTCGCGGTCGAGCGCTTGAGCGGCCTCAAGCGCGCCACCGACGGTCGCGTGCTCGCCGACGTGCGCGGCTGCGCCGAACCCCTCGAAGTCAGTCGCCGCAATCTGCCGGCGCTGCGCAAACTGGTCAAATCGCTCTGATGAATTCGACGCTGCGTATCGCCACGCGCGAGAGTGCTCTCGCGCTGTGGCAGGCCGAACACGTCGCCGCTCGCCTGCGCGTCCTGCATCCGACGTTGCGCGTGGAGCTGGTGCCCATGACCACGCGCGGCGATCAGATCCTCGATCGCCCGCTGGCCGAGATCGGCGGCAAGGGGCTATTCCTGAAAGAACTCGAAGTGGCCATGCTGCGCGGCGAAGCCGACATCGCGGTGCACTCGATGAAGGACGTGCCCATGCAACTCGAGCCCGGCTTCGCCATCGCGGCCGTGCTCGAGCGCGCCGATCCTTTCGATGCTTTCGTCTCGTCGCGTTACGCGTCGCTCGATGCCTTGCCCGTCGGCGCGCGCGTGGGCACCTCGTCGCTGCGTCGCCAGGCGCAGTTGAAGGCCTTGCGTCCCGATCTGGTCGCGATCGATCTGCGCGGCAACGTCAACACGCGCCTGCGCAAGCTCGACGAGGGTCACTACGACGCGATCATCCTCGCCTGCGCGGGCCTTGATCGCCTGGGACTTTCCGACCGCATTCGCGCGCGCCTGACGCCGCCACGTTGGTGGCCGGCCGTGGCGCAGGGCGCGATCGGCATCGAGATTCGCGCGGGCGACGAGCACATCGCGCGCTTGGTCGCGCCGCTCGATCACGCCGACACCGCGTGTTGCGTCGGCGCGGAGCGCGCAATGAATCGCTTGCTGCAAGGTTCGTGCGACGTGCCGATCGCGGGGCATGCCGTGCTCGACGGCGGCCAGCTCGCGTTGACGGGCTTGGTCGGCGACATCGCGCGCGGTCATCTGGTGCAAGCAGCCGATGCGGCGCCGCGTGCCGAATCCGAAGCACTCGGCCGCCGCGTCGGCGAACGCTTGCTCGCGCAAGGCGCCGACGAGTTACTCGCGCGCGGTCACCATAAATCGTGATCCCCTGAAACGACGACGGGCCCCGCGGGGCCCGTCGTGATCGACTGACTCGAACGTGGAAATCAGTTCGGCGTCCACACCACGTTGATCGTGGTCAGCGTGTCGGTCTTGTCCACGTCCAGCGGCACGTCGGTGTTGTGACGGGCTTGCAAGCCGGCCTTCAGCGCCAGCGACTCGCTCATCTTCACCTGCACGCCGATATCGTTCTGCGCGAAGGTGTTGTCCGAGGCCGCTTCCACCAGCAGGGTGTTGTAGAACTCGGTGCTGGCGTTGAACTTGTGATGGAAATCGGCCAGGCCGCGACCGATGAAATCGGTCTCGCTGTCCTCGGGACCGACCGGATCGGCGCGACGCACGCCGGGGCCGATTTCAAACAACAAGGTCGTCAGGTCGGACTTGATCGCCCACACGCCGTAACCGACCGAGAAGCTGGTCTGATCTTCGTAGGGCGAGAAGTCGTCGTTCTCATAGCGCAGCGCGCCGAAGAAGTAGCTCTTGTCGTTGATCTTGTAACCCGACTTGCCACCGAGCTCGAAGCGCTTGGCGGTATCAACGTCATCGCTCTTGGCGCGCAGCGCCAGGGCGTAGTAGTCGTGAATCCAGTGCTCGTCCTCGCCCTTGGCCTGGAACTTGGCGTTGAGCGTGGTGGTGTCGGAATTGCCGCTGGTGATCACCAGGCCCAGTTCGCCCTGGGGCTTCCAGTCGGTGGCGCCGGCGACGCCGGGCAGGGCCGCCACGAGGGCGCAGGCCAGCAAGTTGCGAATCATGTCCATCTCCTCGAATACAAAAACGATCACGCGACGCCAGTCCGGCATCGCGGCCGCGCGATTGTAGTGTCGACCCACGCGCGGGGAATGAACCGCTCACAACTTGTTACCGGGCCGCGGGCTCCGAGGCTCAACGGCCCGCGCGGTAGTACTCGGCCACGACGTGGCGCGCTTGCGCGAAGAACAACCAGCGCTCGACGAACAAGCCCGCGTGCACGCAGATCAGCGCGATCACGACCGCGCTCAGCGAGCCGCCGCGATGCGTGAGCAGCCACGCCGCGATGGCGCCGGGCACCACGAAGGCCAGCATCGCCGCGATCACGCGCAGACGCGTGGCGTGGCGACGCGCGACCACGAAGCCCATTTCGCGCAGCAGGTAATTGTCCTCGGTGTTCGGCGCTTCGAAGCCACGCACGTTCGCGCCGATGCGGCCCAGGCCCGTGAGCGATTCCGCGGTCGCCGCCAAGGGTCGACGATCAATCGCGCGCCAATACGCCAGCTTGATGATCAGCCCCGACACCGCCAGCGCGATCATGCCCACGATCAAGCCGCGCGATGGCGACCACATCGCGAGACCGAGCAAGGTCCACAACCACCACGCGCCGCTGTAAATCGCCGCGAGCACATAGGTCGGCATCACATAGCCGTTGTGCCACGCCGCGATGGGCTTCAACGTGTCGTAGATCTTCGCCGTGCAGATCACCGTGATCACGGCCATCAGCGCCAGCGCCACGCCCGCCACGCGACTGGCGATGTCGAACGCCGTGAACCAGATCGCGCCGGCCAAGGCGAACACGGGCACGAAGGTCACGATCGCCGCCACGCCCTCGCGCGACAGCCACGAGCTGCGCCATTGACTGAGCGCGCGCCACGCCCGCGCTTTTTGCCCCAGATGAAACAGCGACGACACCAGACCCGCGATCAGCAACACCGCGCCCGCGATCAACGGAATCAGCGCGTACTCGCGCGACAGCGGCAAGGGCGCGCGCGCGTAGATCAGGCCCACCCAGGTCAGCAAGCCCAGGCCCGCGCCCGACAGGGTCGTGAAGAAAATCACCGAAAGAGCGGGGTGCATGCCATCGATCCGGGTCGCGATCACGCGATTGTAACGCGCGCGCCCGGCGCGCCACCGGCCGCGCTGGCATGAATCGCGGGCAACGTCGCCGTTCGATCGCGGCCCGGGCGGCGTTTCTTCACGGGCAGGACAATGCGCGTGGCGTCCCGGGGGACACCACGCCCGATCGCGTCGACCCGACGCCGATCGCCCATCGAGTGGAGAAGTCATGAACACGTTGAAGCATTTCGCGCTGGCCGCGGCCCTGGCGTTGGGAAGCACCGCCGCGCACGCTGTGACCTACACGGTCAACGACGCCGGCTCGGGTCCCGATTCCAACACCAGCGACAACACCTGCTCGACGGCCAATCCGCCGAACTCCACCACCTGCACCTTGCGCGCCGCGATCATGCAGGCCAATGCCAAGGCCGGCCCGCACACGATCAAGTTCGCGCCCGCCATCACCAAGATCGTGATGAGCGCGAGCTTGCCGCAAGTCACCGCGCCCACGACCTTCGATGGCACCACGACCAATGCCGCCAGCGGCGGCCGCGTCGAGATCGACGGCAATGGCGTGACCGGTTGCTTCTCGTTGGCCGACGTGATGACCGCGGTCAACCCCACGGGCGCGAAGGGTTCGACGATTAAGAACTTCGTGATTCGTCATTGCCAGGGCGATGGCATCTCGCTCTCGGGTCACGGCTACACGGTGACGGGCAATCGCATCGGCACCAATCCGGGCGCGACCTCGGCCTCGAGCGCGACGGACGCCAATTCCGGCGCGGGCATCTCCTTGAGCGGCACGATTCCGGTGCCGGCCTCGGTGCCCAACCTCGGCACGCAAATGCAGACCTTGCCCCAGACGTATGCCGGCATCGTCGCACTTCAAGCCTCGATTCAATCCGCGCTGACCGTGCTGGCCAACCCGAACGTGATCTCGGGCAATGTCGTGTCGGGCAACGCCAACAATGGCATCTTCATCTTCGGTCAGGGCACGGTGAACACCATCGTCGCCGGCAACATCGTGGGCCTGAGTCAGGATGGCTTGAGCAAGATTCCCAACGGGCGCGGCGCCGGTGGCGCGTCGAACAAGGCGGGCATCTATGTCAGCGGCACGGCTTACGGCAACTTCATCGGCCCGGGCAATATCGTCAGCGGCAATGGCGGTCACGGCATCGCGCTTGAACCAGGCGCGGTGATCTTGCCGAACTTCGTCGCGGGCAATCTGGTGGGCCTGGGCTCGGCGCCGACCAGCGTCGGCAACAGCGAAAACGGCATCACCGTCGACACCTTTCCCAAGACACAAGGCGCGGGCGCGAACAATCCCACCGGCATCGCCGCCATCATCGGTCCGGCCAACACCATTAGTGATAACGAATCCACCGCGCCGAGCAATGACCTCGATACCGAAGGCTCCGACACCTCGGGCGGCATGATCGTCACCGGCGCGAGCAGCAACATCAGGATCTTCGCCAATGTCTTCGGCCTGGCGACATTTCCCGCCGGCAGCACGCCGATCGGTCAGTTGAGCTACGGCAATGCGGGCAATGGCCTGGTGCTGACCACGTCCGCCAACGACGTGCGCGACAACTTGTTTCTGGCCAATGGTCGCCACGGCATCGTGGTGCGCGGCTCGACCGTGGCCAACAACTTTATTCGCGGCAACTACATCGGCGTGTCGGTGCCCACGGGTCTGAGCTCGCTGGTGAGTCTGGGCAATGCCGGCGATGGCATCCACATCACCGGCGCCAGCAGCAGCTTCATCGGCGGACCGGCGTCGAGCGACGCCAATGTCATCGCCGCCAATGGCCGCAACGGCATCGCGCTGCGCAATGGCTCGTCGAGCAATGGCTGGGCCAATCTGATCCAGCGCAACAAGATCTACGGCAATGCGCGCGGTGGCACCGGCATCGGCATCGATCTCGAACATCCGGTGAACTTGCCCGATGGGCTCGACACGCTCGACAACCCCGGCACCAACTACGCCAACTACGATCAGCATCGCCCCGCGATTTGCGGCGGCCCCGGCGCGCCACCGCAATGTGGCAGCGTGAAGGGCCCACAATTCGATGGTTCGGGCACGGCCTTGTATTGGACCGTGAAGAATCGCCCGAACAGCAACAACACGATTCGCATCGAGTTCTTCGCCATTCCGGCGACGGCCGACAACATGACCTTCCTCGGCGAACAGACCGTGAGCACCGATGCCAACGGTCTGCCCACCGGTCCCGGCTGCACCGCCGGCGTGTGCGCGACGTCGGTCGGTGGCGCGGTGAGTTCGGTCGGCATGAGCGTGGTCGCCACCTCGACGGATCTGCTTCTCACCGATGTGCCGCCCACGGGCAATCAACCGCCGCAGCCGTTATCGGCGGCCAACAACTCGTCGGAGTTTTCCGATCCGGTGGTGGCCGTGCGCAAGCTCGCGATCTCCACGCCCACGCCGCTCGCGGCTGGCATGACCGGTCAATCGTATTCCTTGACCTTTAATGCCGTCGGCGGCACGCCGCCCTATGGCAACTGGTCGATCAGCAGCGGCGCCGCGCCCACGGGCCTGTCGCTCAATCCCAATACCGGCGTGTTGAGCGGCACGCCCAGCGCCGCGGGCACGTACAACTTCAGCGTGCAGGTTGGCGATGCCGCGGGCGATACCGCCGTGGCCGCGTTCACCATCATGATCAGCAGCACGCCGCCGCTGGTCATCACCACGCCGTCGCCGTTGTCGAGCGGCGCGGTCGGTGGCATCTACAGTCAGATCCTGCAAGCCAGTGGTGGTGTCGGCACGGCCAGCAATTGGCAGATTCAAACCGGCGACGTGCCCAACGGCATCACGCTTGATCCCGCCACGGGCGCGCTCACCGGCACGCCCACCGAAGTTGGCACCTTCACCTTCACGGTTTCGGTGACCGATCAACAGCCGACGACCGCGTTCAAGACGTACACGCTGACCATCGTGCCCGCGCCCGTGCCGCTGTCGATCACAACCGCATCGCCACTGACCAACGCCAACGAAAACGTGACCTACGACGTGACGCTCGCCGCCACCGGTGGCACCGGCATCTTCGTCAACTGGGCCGTGATCAGCGGTGCGCTGCCCGCGGGCATGACGCTGTCGGCCGCGACCGGCAATATCACAGGCAAGCCCACGGTGCCGGGCGCGTACAACTTCACCGCGCGCGTCACCGACACGCAAGCCAACATGGCCACCAAGGCGTTCGCGCTGACCGTCATCGCCGCGCCGCCAGCCGCCGCCACGCCCGTGTTCACGGCCACGCCGTCGGAACTCGACTTCGGTCGCGTCAACATCGGTCGATCGGTCACGGCCAATGTCGTGTTGAAGAACGTCAGTGGCACGTCGACGGCGTTCTCGGTGCGCCCGGCCTCGCCCGCGACGGGCGATTTCGTCACCGATCCTGGCAACTGCGTGAGCCCGCTTGCCGCGGGCGCCTCCTGCACGATGACCGTGACCTTCACGCCTTCCGTGGGCCACGAGACCGAATTCCTGGGTTCCAGCGTCGTGTGCCGTCCGCCGGTGATCAATGGCCTTTGCATCGGCGTGATCGGTAGCGGCGTGTCGCCGATTCTCGCGCGCCTGCGTTTTCGCGGCGTCGGCATCGGCACGCTGGCGCAAGTCGCGCCCACGCGCTTGGACTTCGGTCCGCAGTTGCTCGGCTCGCAATCGAACGTGATGGTGTCGATCACCAACCCGACATCGGTCGGCATGACCTATAACCCGATCCTGGTGCAGAGCAATCCGGGCCCGTTCACCATTCCCGCGCAATCATGCGGCCTGGGTCTCGTGTCCGCGGGCGGCACGTGCACGATCACGTTCCGCTTCACGCCGTCGGTCATCGGCGCGGTGAACTCGAGCCTGCGTCTGCGCTTGTCGAATGGCGATGTGTCCGAGGACTACGACATCAGTCTGCTCGGCACCGGAGTGAACACTGCCTCGCCGTCGTTCACCTCGCCCATGTCGCTCGACTTCGGCGATGTCGCCATCGGCGCCACGGCGACCATTCCCGTCGTCACCAAGAACACGTCGGGCACTTCGGTCACGGTCAACGCCGCGAGTTTCGGCACGGCCGACGCGCTCACGTGGTCGCGCGTCGCGGTATCGGGTTGCGGCGCGCCGATCGCCAACAACGCCACGTGTCGCAATGACTACAGTTTCCGCCCACGCGACCCGGGCACGTTCTCGATCAACACGCAGATCGCCGTGACCGGTACCTCGATCAACCAGACCGTGCCGCTATCGCTCACCGGTCGCGGCGTCGGTTCGCTGATCGAAGTCTCGCCCGTCAACCTCGACTTCGGCCAAGTGCCCGTCAACGGCGACGGCGGCGGCACCGTGACCATCACCAATACCAGCGCCGACTCGCTGACACGCGCCTTATCCGGCGCCTTCCCCTTCACCTACACCACCACGTGCGGAAGCTCCTTGCCCGCGGGCGCGAGCTGCCAAATCAACTTCGCCTTCGACGCCACCGGCGCCGCCACCGGCGTCGTCGAAACCGCCGTGACCCTGATCTACAGCAACTCCGTCACCGGCAACTCGCAGGACGAACAAATCCTCCTGCGCGCGGAAGTCGTCGACGGCCTGTTCGCCAACGGCTTCGAGTAGGCAAGGGGTCGACGCGCCGTCGGCGGGGCCAATGGCCGGCGGCGCGTTCGACTTTCTCATTCGGGGTCGTAGAATCCGGGAGCACAAGTTCTTGCCTCGCACTTCGCGAGGCAGCTTGGCTGTGAGGCGAGCACGACCCATCGTCGTGCCTCCGCGCGATGCCGCGTGTCCTAAACGCCAAGGCCGTATTCGCTCATCGCATCGCCAATCGGCGACAATCGATCCGACTAGGGACTTGATGCACCTGTCATGGCGTGTGTTATCCGGCGTCTATCCGCGATCGATGCAATCGGACTGCTGGCGTGCCTCGCTTGGAGCACTAGCGGCGCGGCAGCCAATGACGACCATGCGAAGCGACTCGCGCGCGTTGCAAGCGCGGATTTGAATCGCGCCGCGTACTGGCAGATATCGGAACAGATCTACCCTGGCGAGATCGGTTGGCGAAGGCTCTCGGTGGGAAATCACCCGCGCCCAGCCACTGACCGCGTTTGCCAAGTGAGCGTGACCAGCGTCACCGAGAGGCTCAAGCCCTGCGATACGAGCCCTCACCCCGAGGGATGTCCATTCGAACCACCCACGGTCAACAAATACCCCGTCTACTGGGTGCCCGCTGTCGGCCAACGGCCCTCGAAGGCCACATGCGCTTCCAAGGTTTCATCGGCGGCCACGTTCTCACTCGATGGCATTCCGGTAGGTCCGCGACTGGATGCGCTGATCGCTCGGATTTTCGAGATTCTCGATGATCAACGTGCACTCGGCGACAAGGCCAGCAACCGCTATGAAGTGCTCCTGGGCGCGGCCACGCTCGACGCTATCCACGTCATGACGCAGGAGCACGAAAGGTACTCCGTCCTCCTGCACGTCTGCCTATCCAAGAACGATTGCCAGGGACTGGGTCTTTCGCTGCCGATTTCGCTTGATCGCGATGCGGGATATGAGGTCAGGTGGGCGGACTAGTGAAGAGCTACCGCAGTCGGTGTCGGCGCGAAACCACGTTCGGGCCGCCTGTTGCGAAGAGAGGCGCGCTAAAGTCTGCCCACTACAACTTCCCAACTCCTCCAACACCTACCACCCTCGCGCGTCATCGGCTGCATGCGAATGAGGTGCGGGCAAGCGACAATGCGCTTGAGATGTCTCGGCCATCTAGGGGAGCCGAATCGCGATGAAAACCACGACAATTGTGATCGAATGGGGCCGCTCAACGGAAACGATCTATCCGAGGCTTGGTGGGAGTTTCAGCAAGGCGGAACTCCATTCTCCGCATACGTTTCACTCCCGAACCGGCAGGTATGGGCCTGGTCGACGAACGACTACATGATGTAACAGGGGATGGCTTGCAAAGCAGCCAACAGTCTTGCGAGGCAGTTGCGGTGATGAAAAGTCTCAGGCTCAATACGTGCGCGGCCTTCACGCTTGCCGCCTTCGGCGCGCTGGCGTCGGATCAGGTCGAGCTATCCCCAGCGACAGAAACGTCTCCAGATGGTCGCTTCGACACAACTTGCTACCGCGCGGCGCGGGAAGAACTCGGCGAGCAATGCGATGTGTCTTTCTATCGATTGCTTGGGGTTCCCGAAAAATACCACGGCCGTCGCGTTGTGGTTACAGGCTACCTCGTTCAGGTCTTTGGCCGACTGATCCTCTATCCAAATCCCGAGCGACACCATGCCGGCATCGAGATCGAAGGGATCGAGATCGAAGACGCTTCGGTCGTTCCTGATGATCTGCGCCAGGCCGCGAAACAGGGTCGCATGGGCATCGCCGTCAATGGCGTGTTCGATGCACGATACGTCGGAGTGCCAACACGACGTCTTGGCATGCTTCGAGGTGTTGTGAGAGTGTTCGACGCCACACCACCTGTCGTGGATCGATCGAAGAACCGGTAGTCCACGACGAAGCCCAGCCTCTGCCGGGCTTCGTCGTTATCGCCCCGCCTGGGCGAGCATCGAATCGAGCACCTGAATGAATGCCAAGATATTTGTGATTGCGGCGATTACTGGGGTTACCGACATCTCCTCGGCAACAACCATACGCGCCCCCAGTGAGTACACATCGCTCGAAGCAAGCGTGCGATCAGCAGACGTAATCGCCATAGTGGACATTACGGAGGGCAGAGTTACAACCAACAAAGCCGCTCCAGTTGTCTATCACGCTGATGTTTCGCGTGTCATTTCCGGTAGCGAGTATCAGACGCTATGCATCGAAGGCGGGCCTGGATTGCGAGTCGGCTGCCGCTACCTTGCGGTTCTCGAACTAGAGCGTGCGACGAAAGCTGACGCTGTGTCGGATTCGACTTGCGGCGCGTTTGCGAGAATTGGCACGCCAAACCCGGTTGCGCTTGAAGTTGTCGACTCGCCAAATGGACGCAAGCAGGTTCGATTGGATTCGGAACGCCTCCTGTACCCGCACTTCGGAGGCGAGACGCCCGTCATCCAGGTCGTGTCTGGAGATGATGGTGAAGGGGAGCGCAGGATCACGATTGGAACATGGGCGCCACTTGACGACGTAGTCGGATTTGTCTTGCGTGTGCGGAGTCAAGATGCAGATGAGGACTAGCATTGATCGCCGATCGCTCTGTCAGTACGACTGGGCGAGTTGTGCAATCCCCGCTCTTAGCCACGGTCCAAGGCAATACCGGGCGAGACTATCGGTGGTGACTGGATGAGCGGCGTGCAGACCATTGCGCTAGCCGTCCTGATTGCATTTCTGGCGTGCTGCGCTGGCAGTGACGGAGCGAGACCGCCCTTGCAGAAAGTGCTGGTCTCGAAGATACGTATTCACGACGAGTCCATCGTTGTCTCCATTGCCAATGACGGCGAGGAATCAGTCGAACTGGAATCGCCCCTTCTCGAGCGATTCGTGGACATCGATCCAGGTCTCGAGTGGGAAGTCTTGAGTCAAGATGGGTCAGCGCTCAGCACGTGCGCATTTGTAGATCCGTCGTTTGACTACAACAGGACCTCGGTAGCGATCCTTCCAGGGCAGGTCCTGGAGCAGACCTACGATTTGGCGACTGTCTTGCGGAGATTTTGCCCGAATGCGGGACCTATCAAGTTGCGATTCTCAGTCTTTGGAACGAAGAACTGCGGAGCGGCGAGATCGTGCCTATTAGTTCAGTCGCCGCATGTTCTGATACCTGCAATCGCTGGTGACGCAGGCGCAGATCACAATGTTGAGTCCGAATAGGCTGATGCCGCTTGAGCAGAGTCCGCATCCAAAACGATCAATGCTGGCGGCGCGTTCTGGGATCGACCGCCGCCGGCGGCGATTTTTCAGAGCTTTGGGAGCGGGCGTTTGCGCAAGCGTCTGAGTGGGACCGAGAGCCATGAAACGTACCCTTAGCGCAATCGCCATCGTGCCGCTCTTGGCTGCTTCCGTGTGCAGCGTGTCTGCTCAAGAGGAAGCGCCAATCGCACTCAATGATGCCCAAATTGAATCCTTGAGTTGGGACTCTCGGGAACTAGCAGCCTCTTGCCCGGGTGAACTCAAGACGGTGGCTGCGTACGGAAGATCGGACAACAGAGCCTACACACTCATTCTGATTTCGAAAGTGGGGACTGAAACAGGTGATGTGTGTCTCTATCAAGGGTGCATTGTCGGCATCAAGTGCAACGAACTCGGGCAAGCCTGCAAGCAAGCGTATGCAGCGGCAACATCCTTCATTCGCCGCGTTTCGGGTCCAGCATCATGCAACAACTCGGACGCACCGTTGATTCAGTTGGTGAATACGAGTGCGCTAGACGCCAGGCAGCTGATCGCTATCATCCAGAATGCGATCACGCTAACCTCTGCCGTAGGAGTCTCAAGCGATGATGATAGTCGTCCGGGCGCGCTGTCGATACTGAACCTTGATTCGCTGGAGACCATCCATGCGGAATCGAAAGGTGATGAGGTGGAGATCGGTGCCGTGTTTCACCGAGGCGAATCGCGGCGCGGGTTGACGATTCGCAAGAAGGCGGATGAGGTTTCAGTCGATTTGCAATTCGTCGTCGAATGATCCGATGGCTAGGCTGACAACGTCCTGTGAACTTCTGAAAGCTCAGGCAAGCGGCCTTGAGAGTGAGGCCTTCTTCATTCGCCGTGGTTCGGGATTCAGGAGAGGGCGACGTCGCCAACGATTCGCTTGCAGCAACCTTCGTTAGTCCGACGCGATCTGAGCGTTCTCGATGAGAATTCGCCAGTGACGCATGTGCTTCAGCTTTCCCGGTTGCGCTCTCGATACGGCCGCAAGTGCTGCTGAGGTCGATCTTCGACCGCTCCTACCGCGCCAACACCCGATCAATCCACCGCAACAGCGGCGACATCGCTTCGCCTTCCGAGCGACTTTCCGCGTGCTTCGCGGGTGCCTCGTCGATGATCGGCAGCTCGACCTTCCTCGGCCGCGGCGGCAAGTAACGATTCACCGGTTGATAGCCGAATTCCGGCGCAAGCGCGTAGCCTTCGCGCTCGGCAACCATGCGCGAGACGTTCGACAGCGGATCACCCAAATCACCGAAGTGACGCGCGCGCGTGGGGCAGGCGCGCACGCAGGCGGGCTCGCGATCCTCTGGGGCGAGCGTGTCGTTGTATATGCGGTCGACGCATAGGGTGCACTTTTGCATGACGCCGCGCGTGGGACTGATTTCGCGGGCGCCGTAGGGGCAGGCCCAGGAGCAGAGTTTGCAGCCGATGCATTTGGCGTCGTCGACGAGGACGATGCCGTCTTCGGCGCGTTTGTAGCTGGCGCCCGTGGGGCAGACGGTGACGCAGTCGGGGGTTTCGCAGTGCAGGCAGGAGCGCGGGAAGTGCACGGTCATTCGGCCGTGCTGCGCGCCTTCGCAATCGACTTCGTAACTGTGCACGCGGTTGAACCACACGCCGGCGGGTTGCGCGCCGCGCGCGTCGTCGTCGGGCAGGGGGCCGAACTGACCTTGTTCGTTCCATTCCTTGCAGGCGACGGCGCAGGCGTGACAGCCGACGCAGATGTCGAGGTCGATGACGAGACCTAGCTTGCGCGCGGAAGGCGGTGGCAGGGTGGTCATGCGATCAACGTTTGCGCGTGAAGGCGACGATGCCGATGCCCAGACCCAGGCCGATCAAGCCCGGACCGACCCAAGAAGGTAGGGGCTCGCGATCTTTCACGGTGGCGCGCAGTTCGCCAATCTTCAGTACTTCGCGACGTTGCGCGAACTCGGGCTTTTCGATTTGGATCCAGGCGCCCGCGGCCAGCAGGACCACGGCCACGGCGATCATCACGGAACGTCCCATCCTCATCTCCTGCGGTCGTGCGAGCGCGCGCTGGCCACGGGGTCGGGCAGCGGCGCGAATTGCGGTTGCGATTGGCCATCGCTGGGCGCGTCGACGCGTTCGATGCGCACGCGCAAATCGAACCAGCTCGCCTGGCCCGTGATCGGGTCGGCATTGGCGTAACGCGGCGCGCGCGACGCGCTCTCGGGCAGGACATCGGCGATCAAATGATTGAGCAGAAAGCCGCGTCGCCCTTCGGGCGCGTTGGCGTCGAGCTTCCAACTGCCGCGTCGCTTGCCCAGCGCGTTCCAGGTCCACACGGTGTTGCGCTCCACGCCATCGTGCGTGCGCACGGGCACGACGATGCGGCCGAAGTGCGAGCTCACCGCGGCCCAGTCGTCATCGCGCAGGTTCAGCGCGCGCGCGGTGTCGGGGTGCAGGTACAAGAAATTTCTCGCGGCGATCTGGCGCAGCCAGCGATTCTGCGAGCCCCAGGCGTGATACATGAACATCGGGCGCTGGGTGATGGCCGACAGTGGGAACTCGTTCGACGCGACCGCAGCCTTCTCGAACGGCTCGTACCACATCGGCAAGGGGTCGCAGTAGCGCGCCACGCGATCGCGATGCGCGTCGGGCGGTTGGCGTTCGCCGTGGCCTTGCGCGGCCAGGCGAAAGCGCTGCAGCGTCTCGCTGTAGAGCTCCATCACCTGCGGTTGCGTGTTGCCGACGAGGCCGAGTGATTTCGCCCAAGTCAAATAATCGCGATTGGCCATTTTGAAATAGCGACCGCGCTCGGGCACCTCGTGTCGCCAGAAGCAGCCGTTGTCGATGTAGCGACGCAGCTGTTCGGGATTGGGCGCGCCCGTGCCTTCGGCTGAGCCATCAGCGCCGCGCCAACCGGCGAGCAAGCCCACGCCCGGCGCGCGCTCGTGTTCGACGATGTATTGCGCGAAGCCGCCGGGATATTTCGGCGCGCCTTGCGCATCGATCATGCCCGGCAGGCCCAGGCGCGCGCCCAGATCGAGCAGCACGCTTTGGAACGGTCGAACGTCGCGATCGGGTTCGACCACGGGCTGACGGATCGCGTCGGCCACGCCATCGGCATCGGAGATCGGGCGATCGAGCAGCGAGATGCAGTCGTGCCGCTCCAGATACGTGGTGTCGGGCAGGATCAAATCGGCGTAAGCGACCATCTCCGACGCATAGGCATCGGCGTAGATGATGCGCGGAATTTTGTATTCGCCCGTCGCTTCATCGCGGTCGGTCAGCATGCGCTGCGTGTCCGACGTGGCCATGGCCGAGTTCCAACTCATATTGGCCATGAACATCATCAGCGTGTCGATGCGATACGGATCGCCCGCGTGCGCGTTGCGGATCACCGTGTGCAGCATGCCGTGAATCGCCAGCGGATAGGCCCAGCTGAACGCATGATCGATGCGGCGCGGCGTGCCGTCGGAGGTGACCAACAAATCATCAGGCGTTTTCGGATAGCCGAGCGGCGCCGCATCGAGCGCGCCGTTGTCGCGTCGCGTCTTGCCGGGCTTGTTCGCGGGCGGCACGCCCTTGGGATAAGGCGGTTGATAGCGGAACGAACCGGGCGTGTCGATCGCGCCGAGCAGCATCTGCAGCACGTGCAACAACCGGCACGTGTGAAAACCATTGCTGTGCGCCGAGATACCGCGCATCGCGTGCATGGCCACGGGGCGGCCGATCATCTCGGCATGCTCGCGCCCCCAGACATCGGTCCACGGTTGCGGCAGGCGGATGCTCTGTTCGAAGGCAGTGTGCGCGAGTTCGCGCGCGAGGCGACGGATGGTGTCGGCGTCGACGCCGCAACGCGCGCTCACGGCCTCGGGCGACCAGCTCGCGTCGAGGTAACGTTCGGCGAGCAACTGAAACGCTGGCACGGCCCGACGACCATCGGCCAAGGTGAACTCGCCCACCACGGCCGGCGCGATGTCGATGCTCGCGGCGGTGGTCACGGCGTTCGTGTGCTTGTCGAAGCACAGCGGCTCGCCGGCGTCGTCGCGCGCGATCAAGCCATCGCTCGAGCCACCCGCGTCGCGCACCACCAGCCAATGCGCGTTGGTGTAGCGCACCAGGTAATCCAAATCGATGCGATCGGCGCGCAGCAACTCGTGAATCAAGGCGCCGATCAACAAACCATCCGTGCCCGGCCGAATCGCGATCCACTCATCGGCCAGCGCCGCGTATCCGGTGCGCACCGGATTGATGGCGACGATCTTGGCGCCGGCGGCCTTGAGCTCGCCCAGGCCCAGCTTGATCGGATTGGAATCGTGATCCTCGGCCACGCCCCACAGCATCAAATACCGCGTATGCCGCCAATCGGGCTCGCCGAATTCCCAAAACGAGCCGCCGAAGGTGTACATGCCCGCGGCCGCCATGTTGACCGAGCAAAAGCCGCCGTGCGCCGCGTAGTTGATGGTGCCGAACTGCTGCGCCCACCAGCCGGTGAGCGCCTGCGACTGATCGCGACCGGTGAAGAACGCCAGCTCGTCGGGATTGCGCGCGCGGATGCGGCCCAGCCATTCGGTCGCGGTGTTGAGCGCTTCTTCCCAGCTGATCTCGGCGAACTCGCCGGCGCCGCGCGGGCCGATGCGCTTGAGCGGCATGCGCAGGCGCGCGGGCGATTCGTGTTGCGCGATGCCCGCCGAGCCCTTGGCGCAGACCACGCCGCGGTTGACCGGGTGGTCGCGATTGCCGTCGATGTAGACCACGCGGCCATCGCGCAGATGCACGCGGATGCCGCAGCGGCAGGCGCACATGTAGCACGTGGTCGTGCGCACGGTGTCGCCGATGGGTCGGTGGAGGTCGGGCGCGTTCGCGGTCATGGCGGCTGGGGCGGACAGGTCGCCTATTGTGCGCCATCGCGCGGCCTTGCCCCAACAATGCCATGACCCGGCCCGCGCCGCGCCCGTTCGCGCGCGTAGAGTCGACGCCACTGGATACGTTGTATCCAGGCATTCCGCGGCCGCCGGGCCGCGCCGACACGAGAGTCCGAGCAAGGCAATGCGTGAAATTCTGGCCAGTGTGGTGCTGCTTCTGCTTCTGGCCATCGATCCGCGACAACTGACCGCCTCGGGCGACAGCGACATCGCGCCCGCCGCCCGCGCCTTGTTCGGCGCCGACATCGCGGTGCAAGCCATCGACGACTGCGATGACGTCTTCGCCGCCGCCCACACCACCGGCACCTTCGTGATGTGGACGCCCGACGTGCGCCGCCTCGAAGTGTGCGACGGCGCGCGCGCCCAGCGCGGCTATCTGCCGGCCTCGACCTTCAAGCTGTTCAACGCGCTCGTGGCGCTGGACACCGGCGCCGTGCGCGACGAACGCGAGGTCCTGGCCTGGGACCGCGTCCCCCGCGCGCGCCCCGAATGGAATCGCGACACCAACCTCGCCGACGCCCTGCGCGATTCCACCGTGTGGTTCTATCAAGAGATGGCGCGTCGCGCCGGCCCGGCGCGCATGCGTGAATGGCTGGAACGCGCGCGTTATGGCAATGCCCAGGGCGCAGACGCCATCGATCACTTCTGGCTCGATGGCGAGCTGCGCATCTCGGCGCTGGAACAGCTGGCCTTTCTCGACCGCCTGCGGCAAGGCACCCTGCCGTTCTCGGCGCGCGCGCAGATCATCGTGCGGGCGATCAGCGAGCGCGATCGCGGCCCCGGCCACGTGCTGCACGCCAAGGCCGGTCTGACCGAAGCCCACGCACCGGCGCTGGGCTGGTACGTCGGCTGGGTCGAGCGCGACGGCAAGCCCTACGTCTTCGCCTTGAACGTGGACATCCACGATCCCGTCGCCGACGCGCCGCGGCGCGAGGCCTTGGCGCGCCAATTCCTGACCCGCCTGGGCGCCCTGCCGTGATCGCCGCGCGCGCGGTGGCGGGAAACTTCGCGTCTTGTCATCACGCCGGGGTTTCGCCGGCACCGTGACTTGACGCATGATGCGCGCATGGACCGCTATGAACGCATCTTGACCCTGCACCGGATGTTGAAGACGGCGCGTTACCCGGTCGCCTTCGAGCATCTCAAGGACGAACTGCGCTGCTCGCGCGCCACGCTCTACCGTGACATCGCCTTCCTGCGCGATGCGCTGGGCGCGCCGATCGCCATGGACAGCGAGCGCCACGCCGTCGGCTACGACCGCGAGGAAGCCGAGCGCTTCGAACTGCCGGGCCTGTGGCTGACCAGCGAGGAACTCGCCGCGCTCCTGGCCGTGCATCAAATGCTGGTGCGCACGGGGCCGGGCGTGTTGTCCTCGGCGCTGGCGCCGCTCAAGCAGCGTATCGAGCGTCTGCTGTCGAATCAGGAATCGGGCAAGCGCTACGACCTCGGGCGCATTCGCGTGACGGGCTCGGGCATTCGCAAGCTCGATGAAAGCGTGTTCCGCGTCATCGCTTCGGCCGTGCTCGAGCGGCGGCAATTGAAGTTCCGCTATCGCGCGCGCACCTCGGGCAGCGAGGGCACGCGCAGCGTCTCGCCGCAGCGGCTGACGCACTATCGCGAGAACTGGTACCTCGACGCCTGGGATCACGATCGCAAGGCGCTGCGCAGTTTCTCGCTCGACCGCATCGCCGAACCGCGTCAGGACGAAGCCACCGCCGTCGACGTGCCCGAGGCCGATCTCGACGCGCATCTGGCCGGCAGCTACGGCATCTTCGCCGGCGCGCCCAAGGCCTGGGCGACCTTGATGTTCTCGCCGCGCGCCGCGCGTTGGGTCGCCGACGAGCATTGGCACTCGCGCCAAGAGGGCCGCATGCTGCCCGACGGTCGTTACGAGTTGCGCGTGCCGTATTCCAACGCCAAGGAACTGCTGATGGACGTGATGCGCTTCGGCCCCGACGCCGAAGTGGTCGCGCCACCGTCCTTGCGCGAAGAGGCCAAGATCCTGCTCAAGCTCGCGCTCGCCGGTTACGACGCGCCGGCTGGCGGCGCATGATCACGCCACCGCCCGACAAGCGCCCGACCGTGTCCTTGGTCCTGGGCTCGGGCGGCGCGCGCGGGCTGGCGCACATCGGCGTGATCGAGGTGCTGATCGAGCGCGGCTATCGCATCCGCTCGGTCGCGGGCTCGAGCATGGGCGCCCTGGTTGGCGGCATGCACGCGGCCGGCCGCTTGCAGCACTATCGCGAATGGGCGCGCGCGCTGCAAAAACTCGACGTGCTGCGCCTGGTCGACTGGACCATCGGCGGTGGCGGCTTCATCAAGGGCGAACGCGTGATCGCGGCGCTGCGCGAATTGGTGGGCGAGCTCAACATCGAAGACCTCTCGGTGGCCTACACGGCCGTGGCCACGGATCTCGATCGGCAGAGTGAAGTGTGGCTGTCGCGCGGGCCGTTGTTCGACGCGATTCGCGCGTCGATCGCGATTCCGGGCTTGTTGCGGCCGCAGGTCATCAATGGACGGACCCTGGTCGATGGCGGCCTGCTCAATCCGCTGCCGATCGGGCCGACGCTGCGCGATTTCACCGACCTCACGATCGCGGTCAACGTCAACGCGCCCGAGGATCCGGATCTCCTGCTCGCGCGCGCCAAACCCCTGGCCGAACCCAGCGGCTACATGCAAAAGGTCGCGCAGCTGTTCGACGGCTTGTTCGACAAGCCCGAAGTCGGCGCGGCCGAACCGGGCTGGCGCGATCTGGTCGTGCGCTCGCTGGAAACGATGCAGTTCGCGATCACGCGCCTGAAACTGGCCACGCACGAGCCGGACGTGATGATCAATATTCCGCGCAATGCCTGCGCGTTCTACGAGTTCTATCGCACCGAGGAACTGATCGCGCTCGGTCGCGAGCGCGCGCAGCACGCGCTCGACAGCAAGGACCTGGCGCATCTGCCGACGGTGCCGCCGGCGCCGCCCGAGACACGCGCGTAACGTCGCGCGAGGCGGTCAATCGCAGTCGCGTTCTTCGTCTTCCTCGGCTTCCGCGCGCTCGAACAGCCAGCGTGGCGCGTAGTGCGAGGGCGGCTCGTCGTCGATATGAGGCGCCAGCTCGCAGTCGCGATGCATGCGGCGCTTGGGCGCGACGAAGGCCGCGCCTTCGAAGCCATCGGCGAACATCAAGTCGCCGGAATCGCGCAGCTCGTCATAGATGAACAAGCCCGCGACGCCGCCCGTGCCGGTGGTGAAGTTCGCGAGCACAGTGCCGCTGGCGATGTCGACGCGATAGACCTTGCCGCTTAGCAAGCCCGCGGTCCAGAACGACGTGCCGTCGGGATCGAGATTGAGCGCGAACAGGCCGTGGGCTTCGGTCTCGCCGATACTTTCGCGCGTGTAGGTTTGCAGCACCACGCCCGCCGCGCTGATGCGATGTACGGCATCCTGACAAGCGACCATGAGTTCGTGATTGGGCCGCAATTTCAGCGCGTAGCAGAACGGCGCGGTCAGGCCGGTGACGAACTCGCCCAGATAGGTACGCGTGCACAGGTTGTAGCGACGCACACTGGTGTCTTCGCTGGTGTAGTACAGCGTGCATTGATCGCCGGCCAGTTCAATCCAATCCGTACCGCGCGCGCCCGTGGGCACGACATAGCTGTCGAGCACGCGGCCATCGCGACTGAACTTGAGCACGGCCACCTCGGCATCAGTCGCGCCAGCGGCGCCGGCCTGGCCGATGTAGACGTGACCGGCGTTGTCGAACACGCAGGATTCGTCCATCTGCGAGAAGCTGCCGAATTTTGATTCGATCACGGCGCCATAGCGATCGTGCAGCACGGCGTTGGCGTAGCGGAAATGCGTGCTGAGCACCGCACCATCGGGCGCCGCGCACAGCCCGCTCGCGATATAGCCCTGCGACACGGTCAGCGACGGCGCCCACGTGTCGACGAAGGTGCCGTCCGTGGTGTAGCGACGAATGCGCTGACTGCCGCCGTTTTCATCCTTGCCGACTAGCACGTAGCGGGTGTTCGCCGGCACGTCGTCGCTGAGGATCGTGCCCGTCGCGACGAGATTGCCCGAATAGCCATTGCCGAAGGCGGCGTTGCGCAGCTTGTTCTTGTACACGTCGACGGCGAAGGACTCGGGCCCTTCGACCACGGTGTCGCCGCTGACGACGAAAGTCAGGGTCTTGCTCGTCTCGCCGGGCGCGAAGGTGATGGTGGCGCCGCCGGGATAGAGATAATCGCCCGCGGGCGGTGGGCCATCGGTCGCGGTGCCCGCGCGCGGAAAGATGTCGGCCGAGACCGTCAAGCTCGATGCCGGCGACAACTGCATCACCAGATGCAGATCGCGCGTGCCGCTGTCGCCTTCGACGATGCTCTCCGAACTCAAGCTCAGGCGCGGCGCGGGAAACACCACGGCGCTCGTGGCGTCGAAGCGCGCGGCGAAGGGCAGGGCATGGTTGGCGTCGATGCGTTGAAACGCGGCGCCCGCGTCGAAGCCGGTGTAGGCGAGCACCTCGATCTGCTCGTTGAGCGCCGGCGAATAGCCCGCCGCCAGACGCAGCACGGCCGCGCCGACGCCGGTGTAGGTCGTGCTCGTGCCCGCGCCGAACAGATCGTTGACCACCACGCGATCGTGCAAGGTATTCGACGTGCCGCCCAAATCGAGACTCAGCACGCCCGTCGCCTGCATATCCGATGCCTTGCTCAAAGTGATCGTGCCGTACGGCGTGCCCGTGATCGCGCCGGGCGCGAGCGTGCCGGAGATGAGCACGGCCGCGTTCACCGTGCCTTCGCCCGCGAGCACCGCGCCTTCGCTCAGTCGATAGTTGGCGCCGCCGAGATCGAGCGTCGCCTGATCCAGCCGCGTCACCGCGCTGCTGATTTGGCCGATCACGCCATCGGCATAGCTGCATGCGCCCGGCGACAAGGTGCGATTGCACACGAGCGTGGCCTGATGGATGTCGAGCGTGCCGTACTGCTGAAACTGCGAAGTCGTGCTGCCCAGACTGAAACTCACCGTGCCGGAACCGCTCACGCTCATCGTACCGTTGTTGATGATGCGCGAACTCGCGCTCACGCCCGTCGGTTGTCCCACGTAGGCCGGCGCCGTCAGGAGCAACTGCGCGCCCAGGCGATTGTCGATCAGGCTGCTGCCCGCCAGTTCCAATCGCGCGTTGCCGCCGTCGAGATGGATTACGCCGCCGGCCAGATTGCGCAGCTCGCTCGCGCCGCTCAAGGTCAGCGCTGCGCCGCTCGCCGAACCCAGATTCAACGTGCCCGCGTTTTCGATGAACACCGCGCCATCGAGCGTGCTTGCAGCCACCAGTTGTCCATTGCCGCCCGCGGGCAGCGTGATCGCCAATTGATTCGTGCCCAGGGTCGAACGCGCCGTGCCGCCGTTGAAGCGCAGCGCCGTCGTCACCGCGATCGTGCGCAAGCCGCCGCCCGAGGCGGCCACGATGCCGCCACTGGCCAGCTCCAGTTCGCCGACCGCGACAGTGGTCGATAGCGTGGCCTGACCATTGGTGATCACGGCGATGTCCGTGCCATTGGGCACGCGGGTCGAGGGGCCGCCGCCGTCGGCGCAATTGGCCCAGTTGGCGACCACGGTCCAGGCGCCGCTGGCCACGTTCCAGGTGCAGGTCGCCGCCGGCGACACCGTCGGCGCCAGCAGCAGGGTCGCCAGAAGGGCCCAATTCGTTCCTTGGCTTGCCGTGCGCATGCGTTGCATTCCCCATCCGTCGTTGGAGATAGGCAATGCCAACCCGGCGCGAAACCGAACGACGGGCCACACCGTGGGCTATGATCCGATCATGGGGACCACCGACGCGCGCGCGGAAACCACCGCGACCCTGCTCTCGCTGCTGCGGAGCGGCGATGACAGCGCGCGCGAACGCCTGATCGCCCGCTACCTGCCCATGCTGCGCCGCTGGGCCCATGGCCGCCTGCCGGCCTACGCGCGTGATCTCAACGACACGCACGATCTCGTTCAGATCACCCTGATGTCGGCATTGAAGCATCTGGACGACTTTCAGTCGCAACACGAAGGCGCGCTCTTGGCCTATTTGCGCACCGCCCTGGTCAATGCCATCCGGCAAGAAATTCGCCGGACGTCGCGCCATGGCTTGCATGAGACGCTGCCGGAAGACAGCGCCTGGCTGCACGACAGCGAACTCTCGCAGCGCCTCACGCCCGAACGCTGGATCGATTACGAACAAGCGCTCGCCCGCCTCAACGACGAGCAGCGCGAGGCCGTGATCCTGCGTCTGGAATTCGGCATGGGCTGGGGCGAGATCGCCGAAGCCATGCAGCGGCAGAGCCCGGACGCGGCGCGCATGTTGGTCTCGCGCGCGCTGCTGGAACTGGCGCGCGTGCTCAAATGAGCGGCGCGCGCGACCCGGCCCTGGAAGCGGCGCAACGCATCGCCGAAGGGCTCGATGTCGCGTTCGACGATATCGAAGGCGCCGACCCCGATCTCGCGCGCGGTCTGCGCCGACTCGCCACGCTCGCGCAGGCGCTGCAGCCGCGCGTGGGCGAAGGCCCGTCGTGGGGGCCGCTGCGCGATCTGCAGCCGATCGGCGAAGGCAGTTTCGGCGAGGTCTATCGCGCCTTTGATCCCGCGCTCGATCGCGTGGTCGCGCTCAAGCTCCGTCGCGACGACGCGCCGAGCGCCTTGCCCAGCGGTCGCGAGTTCATCGCCGAAGCGCGACGCCTCGCGCGCGTGCGTCACCCGCACGTGCTCGCCGTGCACGGCGCGAGTTTTCACGACGGCCGCGCGGGCTTGTGGACCGATTGGATCGATGGCGAGACCTTGAGCGCGCGCATCGAGGCGCGTGGTCCTTTGTCGAAGGCCGACCTTTTACGGCTCGCGCGCGAACTCGCCGCCGCCATTGCCGCGGTGCATGCCGCGGGCCTGGTGCACGGCGACGTCAAGGCGAGCAATGTCATGCTCGATCGCGCCGGTCACGCGCTGCTGATGGACTTCGGCGCCGGCTTCGAGCACGAAGAAGGCGGCTCGCCGATGACGGCGGGCACGCCGCGTTATCTGCCTCCCGAAGTCACGCGCGGCGAACCCGCGACGCGCGCGGTCGATCTCTACGCGTTGGGCGTGTTGTTGCATCGCGCGGCCACGGCGCGCTATCCCGATCGCGATCATCCGCCGGGCGTTGGCGTGACGCCGCGCGCATTGGGCGCCTTGATCGCGCGACTGATGCACGACGATCCCGCGCAGCGGCCTTCGGCGACAGTCGTCGAGCAGACCTTGAGCGACATCGCCGACGCGCCGCGTCGTCACGCGCGGCAACTCGCGCTGGGCGCGATCATCGCGGGCCTCGTCGGCATCGCGCTCGTGTCTTTTCAGGCCTACCGTCGCGCCGAAACCTTGCGTCACGAGGCGGTGAGCGCGCGCGATCAGGCACTGGCCAGCAATCAGTTTCTGACCGAGCTGCTGCAATCGCCCGCGCCCGAAGTCAGCGGTCGCGACGTCACCGTGGTGCAGCTGCTCGACGCCGCCGCCACGCGCGCGCGCGCCGCCACGGATCTGGCGCCGACGGTGCGCATGGGTTTGCTCAACACCATCGGTGGCGCTTACTTCGCGCTTAAGCGTTTGCGCGATGCCGACGGTGTGCTGACCGACGTGCTCGCGCAGGAAATCTCGCAAGGCGGCTTTGACGACGAAACTGCCTTGCGGCTGCGCTTGAAACTCGCCGACGTGCGCAACACGCGCGAGCACTACGACGAATCCGAGCGCGTGATCGCCGAGGCCTTGGCCGATCCGCGCTGGCGCGATGATCCCGCCGCGCGCGCGCGTTTGCTGTCCTTGCGCGGCGAGAGTCTGATCGCCCTGGGCAAATATGCCGAGGCCGAAGCCTTGTTCGATCGCGTCTGGTTGACCGATCCGCGCATCGCGCCAGTCGATCGCGCGCACATGGGCTGGTTGTTCGCCCGGCTTTACTCGGGGCAGGCGCGTCACGCCGACGCCGAGGCCGTTTTGCGCCAGTCGCTGGCGCTCGCCGAGTCGCAAGGCCGCGCCGGCACGCAAGAGGTACTGTGGATTCGCAATCAGTTGTCCATCGCGCTGATCCAGCAAGGACGCCTGGCCGACGCTATCGCCGAGCTGCGCATCTTGCTGCGCCAGACCATCGAGGCCTATGGCGAGCACCACATGGCCAGGATCGCCATCGCCGGCAATCTGAGCGCGGCGCTGCGCGAGCAAGGCCAGTACGCCGAATCCGAAGCGATCATTCGCGAGTATCTGGAAGAAGCGATCAAGCTCGATGGGCCGCGTGGGTCCTCGGCGCTGACCTTGCGCTCCAGCCTGGCGGCGACCTTGATCGAGGCGGGTAATCACGCGCCCGCGTTGATCGAGCTCGATACCTTGATTCCCCTCGAGCGCGAGGAAATGGGCGCAGACCATCCGCAGACCTTGCTCGATGAGTTCAATCGCATCGAGACGCTGAACTACCTCGGTCAATCCCGTCGCGCGCTCGACGAAGGTCGCGCGCTGCTGGCGCGCATGGTCGCGAAGTTTGGCGAGGGTCATCCCTATTCGCTCGAGACCAGCGACGCCGTCGGTTTCGCGCTGACCGCGGTCGGCCAGCCGGTCGAGGCCGAGGCCATCCATCGCGCCAATCTGCCGAAGAAGGCGAAGGTGCTCGGCCCCGACAATCCCTACACCTTGACCACCGAGGAATACCTCGCGCGCGATCTGATCGCGCAGGGCCGCAAGGCCGAGGCGCGCGAGTTGCTCGAGTCCCTTCTGGCCCGACGCGAGAAGCTGCTCGGTGCCGAGCACCGCCACACGCAGCGCACGCGCGAGCTGCTGGCCGGCCTGGCGGATAGCAAAGGCAAGTAGCCCCCGCGTTCGATTCGCGTCGAAGCGGCATTGATCTCCGTGGGGCATCGGCCCGACGGAGGAATCGGTCATGGTTTCGCGAGGGGTATTGGCGCTGGGTCTGCTGCTGGCCTGTCTGCCGGCGCGCGCGGGATTCTTCTGCGTCACCAACGGCGCCGAGTTACGCGATGCGCTGACGACGGCGGCGAGCAATCAGGAAAACGATCTGATCCAGCTCGTCGCGGGCACGTATACGGTGAGCTCAGGCGCGGTGGCCTTCGGCTACTACACCAGCGAGAACTTCAATGTGTGGGTCGAAGGCGGCTATGCCGCGCTCAACGGCAACCCTTGCGGGCGATGGACCAATGATCCGCGCCTGACCGTGCTCGACGGTCAAGGCGCGCGCCAAGTGCTGCGCATGCTGGCCAGCGGCGCCAGTCAGGGCAATATCGTCGTGCGCGCGCTCACCGTGCGCAATGGTCACGCCACGCACAACGGCGGTGGCGCGGCGCTGGGCGGCAATGCGACGTATCAGGGCAAGGTCGATGTCGATCGCGTGCTGTTCGATCACAACCGCAGCGATACCTCGGGCGGCGCGCTATCGATCAGCTCGCCCGCCGGCACCGTGTACGTGCGCGACAGCGAATTCTGGGCCAATGGCGCGCTGATCGATGCGACGGCCCTGGAGATTACGGCCTATCGCGCGCCGAGCAGCGGCAACGCGGTCTTCGTCGGCAACAATACCTTTGTGGCCAATCAGTGTTCGACCGGCGCCGATCCCGCGTGCGCTGGCACGCTGCGCATCGGTGGCGACGCGAGCGCGGTGGTCTACAACTCAGTGTTTGCGTTCACCGAAGAACCGCACTTGTACTTGGACAACGACGTCATCAGTCTGCACGCCAACGCCTATCTCAACACCGCTGGACGCGCGCCGGCGCAGTCGGTGGGCAATCTCCTGGTGACCAATCCCGACTTCGTCAGTCCCTTCACGCATGACTTTCGTTTGCTCGCGACGTCGCCACTGCGCGATGTCGGCACGGCGGCCTTCGAACTGGGACTGTGGGACAACGACGGCAATGATCGCGTCAATGGCGCGCAGGTCGACATCGGCGCCTATGAGTACCAGGAGATGACGTTCACCGACGGCTTCGAATCGCTGCAGTGATCGCTCGGCCAGGCCCCGCGCGGCGCCAAGGCGCCGCCGGGCGTTGCGCCATCCCACGATTTGAGACGGCCAGCGCCGAGGCTTGCGCCCCTCGGAGGTGGACCATGATCACGATGACTCGACGTTTCGACCGCGATTCCCTGCGTTTTTTCGCGCGCGTGGCGCGGGCCTGGGGCCTGGCCGGCGCGGCCCTGGTGCTGACGGTGCCCGCGGCGCGCGGCCATCATGCCTGGATCGGCTGGTTGCCGTTCTGGTTGCTGGTGGCGCCGGCCTTGATCCTGTTGCAGCTCGATGCCTTGATGGGTTTCGAGCGGGCGCGTCGCTGGCGCCGACGCTGGGACATCGCGCGCCGCCGCACGCGGGTCCAGGCGCGACGCCGCGCGCCGCGAGAGCGCGCGGGGCGTTCGCTATCGTTCGGTTGAAGTAGGCCAGGGGCGCCGCGATCGCATCGCGCGCGCCTCGCTTTTTGGGGGCATGGGAATTGGGAGCGCGAAGGGTCCGCGCTCCGCGCAAGGTGCTAGCGGACGGCGTGTCCGCGTTCGTTTCGCCATGCAACGGCATTGATTCCTGCGAGGGGCGACGGGCCCCGACGGAGGAATCGCTCATGGCTTCGCGAGGGGTGTTGCTGCTGGGTCTGCTCGTGGCCTGCTTCGGCGCGCGGGCGGCGAATTACTGCGTGAGCACGGGCAGCGAGCTGCGCGACGCGCTGACCGGCGCGGCGGCCAATCAAGAAAACGACCTGATCAAACTGGCCATCGGCACCTACACGTCCAGCACCAATCCGGTCGCCTTCGCTTACTTCACCAACGACAGTTTCGACCTGACGCTCGATGGCGGCTACATCGATCTGGTCGGCAATCCCTGTGGCCTACATACCAACGACGCCAAGCTGACCGTGCTCGACGGTCAGGGCGCGCGCCAAGTGCTGCGCTTGCTCGGCGAGAGCGGCACCAACGGCACGATCCGCGTGCATGGCCTGACCATTCGCAATGGTTACGATCCGCTGCGTGGCGGCGGCGCGCGTCTGGGCGGTGGCACGGGCTTCGCGGGTACGGTCGATGTCGATCGCGTGCTGTTCGATCACAACAAGAGCGATGGTTACGCGGGTGGTCTGTCGATTGGCTCGTCGTCGGGCCTCGTGTTCGTGCGCGACAGTGAGTTCTGGGCCAACAGTTCGCACTACGGCAATGCCGCGCTGGAAGTGACGGCCAACTACACGCCCGCCAGCGCGACCGCGGTGCTGTTGGGCAACAACACCTTCGTCGCCAATCAATGCCTGCCCAATGCCGATCCTGCTTGCGCCGCGACGCTGCGGGTCGGCGGCAGCGCGCGCGCGGTGATCTACAACACCGTGTTCGCCTTCACCGAAGACCCGCATCTGCAGCTCGACAACGATCACATTGATCTGTTTTCCACCAACTTCCTAACGCTGGGCGGTAACGTCCCAGCCAACGCGGCGGGCAATCTGGCCCTGACCAATCCCGAATTCGTGGATCTGTTCAATCACGACTATCGCTTGATGGAAAGCTCACCGCTGCGCGATCACGGCACGCCGGACTACGCGCTGGGTCGCTGGGATGCCGATGGTCATGAGCGCACCAATGGCCCGCAGGTCGACATGGGCGCGTATGAATTCCAGGATGTCGCTTTCGCGGATGACTTCGAGGCGCCGTAGTCGGCGCGTGGCGTCACTCGCGGAACAACGCCGCGCTTGACGCCATGACGTCTCGGCTCAGCCTTTCGCCGGTTTCGAGGCTAGCGCCTTCAACGCCTCATCGACCTGTCGCGATTGCGGCGTCGGCGTCGCGAGTTGCGTGTCGAGCAGCTGGCGCGCGTGCGTCAAGGCAGCGAGCGCTGCTTCGACGTGACCCTGATCGCGCTCGAGTTCACCCAGCGCGATCCAGGTGCCGATGGCTTCGCGCGCGTCTTCTTTGCCGTCCTTGCGCAGGCGCGCGAGCGACTCGTCGATCAGTTCGCGCGCCCGTGCTTCGTCGCGATCGTGGCGCGCGAGCCGCGCCGCGGCCAGTCGCCAGCGCGTGGCGGTGCGCAGATCATTTTCCTTGGCGGGGAGGTCGAGCGTGGCGAGTTCCGCGCGCGCCTCGTCGAAACGATGCAAACCCAGCAGCGCTTCAACGCGCGCCGTGGCGATGAGAATCGTCGGCGTCGACTCGGGGCCCGTGGCCTGACGGAAGAAGTCGAGCGCGATCTGCAATTCGGGCAAGGCCTCGGCGTAGCGCTCGCGTGCCAGTTCGACCGCGCCGATGCGCTGGTGAATGGTGACGGCGTTGCGTTGGGTCTCGGCGTCATCACTCACGGCCAGTTCGCGATAGGCCGTGGCGGCGCGATCGAGATAGCCGAGCGACCACAATGCATCGGCCTGCACGAAGCGCGTGCCTTGATAATACGTGTGGGTCTTGCTCAGCACCTTGCCGAAGCGCTCGACCAGATCGTCGAGCAAGGGCAGGGCCTCGCGCGCCTTGCCGGCATCGGCCAGGGCATTGGCCTGCACGCGACGCGCGATCAAGGTCGACAGCTTGTCGGGACCGTGCGTGCGTTCCAGACCTTCAGCGGCCATGCGCGCTTGCTGCGCGGCTTCTTCGTGACGTCCGGCGATGCGCAGGTACTCGGCTTGCGAGGCGAGCGCGTCCCAATACTCGGCGGAATCGTGACCCGAGATCGTGCCGACCAAATCGAGATTCTCAGCGATGTCGTGCAGGGCCGAGTCGACTTGCTCGCGTTGCCAATGCGCGTCGGCGAGCAGGCTCAGGGCGCGCGATAGATCGGGTCGCGCCTCGGGCCCGAGCGCGCGCAATTGCGCGGTGACTTGCTCGAGCGTCGCCAAGGCTTCGGCCTTGCCGTCTTGCGTGAGGTCCATGAAGGCGAGCCGCGCGCGCACGCGCGCCTGACGTCGCGGCGAGGGCGTGGGGCTGGCCTGATCGCTCGTCAGCGCGAGTTCGAGCATGCGTCGCGCGCGCGCATGATCGATCAGCGAGACATAGGCATTGCCCAGGATCTCGGCCAATTCCGCCTGCACCGCCGGTTGCGCGCGCAGCTCGGTGCCCAGGCGTTGTTCGGCGGCTTCGAGCACGGTCGAGAGTTGCACCTCGTGCTGGGCCGCGCCATAAGGATCGGCGGCGGAAAACATGTCGGCGACGAACCCTTTCACGGCTTCGGCGCGCGCCAGTTCGATCTCGGCGCGCGCGGCCTGCGCGCGCGCTTCGCGCGCTTGCCACAACGACACGCCCAGGCCGCCGAGGATCGACGCGATCACCGCCAGCGATGCCGCCACGCCCCAGCGATGCCGCGTGATGAAACGGCGCGTCCGATACCACGTCGAATGCGCGCGCACGCGCACCGGGCGCGCCTCGAGCACATTGCGCAATTCCTCGCGCAGCGCGGCGGCGCTGGCGTAGCGACGCGCGGGTTCGGGCGCGAGCGCGGTCAGCAGCACGGCGTCGAGATCGCCGCGCAATTCGCGCGCGCTCACCGGCCAGCGTTCGCCGCGGGCTTCGCGCGCGGCCAGGCGCGTGCTCGGCGCGGGCGGTTCATCGAAGGGCGCGCGCGCGATCATTTCGGATGCGGTCTCGGCCTGACGCGCCAGCGGCAGTTCGCCGGTCAGCAGCAAGTGCGCGAGCAGACCGAGCGCGTAGACATCCGTCGCGGTCGACACCGCATCGCCGAGCAACTGCTCGGGCGCGGCATAGACCAGGGTCATCACGACATTGGCCGTGTACGTGGCCGGGCCGGAATCCTCGAGCAACTTGGCGATGCCGAAGTCGAGGAGCTTGGGCGTGCCTTGCTCATCCACCAGCACGTTCGCGGGCTTCAGATCGCGGTGCACGACCAAGTGACGATGCGCGTGATCGACCGCCTCGCACACCGCCATCAACAAGCGGAGGCGATCGGCCAGCGGCAGGCGACGCGCGGCGCAATAGGCGTCGATGGTTTCGCCCGCGACGTATTCCATGACCATGTAGGGCATGCCGCGCGCGTCGAGACCGGCATCGAGAAAGCGCGCGATGTTGGGATGGGCCAGGCGCGCCAGGATGCGCAGCTCGCGGCCCAGGCGCTCGACTGCGGCCGGGCGCGCGTCGCGCACGCGCTTGATCGCCACTTGTTGCTCGACGCGCCCATCGCAGCGCTCGGCCAGATAGACATCGCCCATGCCGCCGCTGCCGAGATGCCTGACGAGACGCCAGACATCGAGCACTTCCGCGCCATCGGCGCTGGCCGGCGCGGCGGCCTTGGGCGCGGGCGTGTCGCCGACTTGCGCCAGCGCCGCGAAAACATCGCTCAGCCGCGACAGGCGCGCGCCATCGTCCGGCGTCGGCGAGGCGACGCGGTCGCTGGGCGGTTGGTCGGTCGGTGATTTGCTCATCGCTTCCCCTGAGGCGAAGAACGTCGCGGACCCGCCGCGGCGAACGCCGTCGCGATTGTGCCGCCTTGGCCAGGTCGTGACTCGGCTGCGATACTGCGCCGGGGGCGAACGGCGTGACAAGTCCGCCGTGCGGTGGTGCCCGGTCTGGCGTTTGACCTTCGGAGGATTCCATGACAGCCGTGCTCGAAACCACCCAAGACCTGGTCGAACGCAGCCGTGGCGGCGATGCCGCCGCGCGCGATCGCCTGATGCGCCGCTACCTGCCCCTGCTGACGCGCTGGGCGCACGGGCGGCTGCCCGCGTCGGCGCGCGATCTCAACGAGACCGCCGATCTGGTGCAGACCACCTTGATGCGCGCGTTCCAGAACTTGCCCACCTTCGAGGTCAAGGGCACGGGTGCGTTCTTCGGTTATCTGCGCCACGTCATGACCAATATCCTGCGCGACGAGATGCGCCGCATCGGTCGTCGCCCCGTGCACGAGGGCGTGCCCGAGGATCTGCCGGAATCCGAACCCACGCCGCTGGCGCGCAGCATCAGCGTGGAAACGCTCAAGGCCTACGAGCACGCGTTGCAGACGCTCGACGCCGAACAACGCGACATGGTGATCATGCGCATCGAGCTGGGCCTGTCGCACGAAGAAATCGCCACGCTCACCGACGGCCCCAGCGCCAATGCCGCGCGCATGCGCGTGGCGCGCGCGCTGGCGCGTCTGGCCGAGTTGATGGACGCGTACCGCGACTGACGCCGTGGCCGATCCACCCGCCGATCACGACAAACTCATCGCCGCCGCCGCCCAGGTGGCTGACGGCCGTGGCGTCGATTGGACGCGTCAGGCCGAAGGCTTGTCTCCCGGCGTCGCGCAGCGCTTGCAAGAGATCGAGGCCCTGGCCGGCATCTTCGCGCGCGATGCGCGTCTCGGCGCGCGCCTGGGTCAGGCGCCGCGCTATTTCAGTCGTTTGGTGCTGCGCGAGGCGATCGGGCCTTCGCGCGGCGGGACCTTGCATCGCGCCTTCGATCCCGCGCTCGATCGCGAGGTGCTGTTGAAGTGTTTCCCGCCCGGCACGGCCGCGAGCGAATCGATTCTGCGTCGGGCGCGCGCGCTGACGCGCGTTGAGCATCCGCGCTTCATCCGCGTGCATGGCGTGGCCGAGCAAGAGGGCGAGATCGGCGTGTGGTGCGCCGCGATCGATGGCGAGAGCTTGCCCGAGGCCTTGAGCGCCGCGCCGCGTTTCGATGTCGAAACACTGATCGAGTTGCTCACCGCGCTCGCCGGCGCCGTCGATGCCGTGCACGAGCGCGGCATCGCGCATGGCGCGATCGAGGCCGATCAAGTGTTCCGCGTGGTCGATGGTGCGTGGGCTTTGAGTGGACTGGGCGCGGTCGCGGCGGCGTTCGCCGTCGATGGTCGCAATCACGCCGCCGAGCCGCGGCCGCGCGATCTGCGCGACGATGCCAGCGCTTTGTGTTTGCTCGTGGCGCGGGTGGCTTTAGGGGATCTCGCCGCCGAGGCGTCTAGCGTGACGACGCGCTTGGCCAGCGAGCGCGAAGATTTGCCCGAAGACTTGACACGGCTGCTCCTGCGCGGCATCACCGCGCCCGCCGACGGCGCGTTCAACAATGCGCGCGATGTGCTCGAAGCCCTGCGCGCGGTGCGTCGACCGCGTGGGGGCTTGTCGGCGGTGACGTCGTGGTGGCGTCGCTTGACCACGCGCGACTAGCGCGCGCTTTCATCGTTTCGCGCGCATCAAAAGCAAGTCAGCCAAACGCTCCGCGCGAATCAAAACGCCTCGCACCGAAAACTGCGAAACCCCAATCCCCCCGGATGCGTGTCACCCAGGCGCATGAACCCCGCGATGCCCGCGCCCGTGCCGAGATTCGTGATCACCGCGTTCGTCGCCGTGCAAACCAGAGTGTCATTGACGTACCAGCGCGCCGTGTTGGTCGAGCGCAGCAACTCGGCGACCCACACATCGCCGTCCTGCGGCGGACCGATCGCGACGACCGCATTGCCGATGATGGTGTAGCTGCCCGGCCCGCCATCGAGGCTGGCGATATCGACGGCGCCCGCCGCGCTCCACAAACACTCGATCCAGCGATGCGTGCCGACCGCGCTGCGGCAGCCGAGAATGATCTCGATCTCGTGATTGGTCGTCGGCTGGTAGGTCGGGTCGCGATAGATCACGCCGGTCGCGCGCAGATTGCCCGAGCCGATGTTGGGCACGAAGGCGAAGCTGTCGTTGTAGGCATTGTCGACCGGCGCCAACGCGTGCTGCGCGATGCGCGTCACGCCATCGCGCGCCAGCGCCACGCGCATGCTGGCGAGGTTGCCCGGCGGACCGTTGCCGCCCACGCCTTGCGTGTTGTTGCTCCACACGCCCGACATCGACAAGGGGTCTTCGATCGCGGCCGTGGTGAAGTCGTAGAAGTTGCGTACTTCGAAGCCATCGCCGAACACCGCTTCGGTGCCGAGCGCGGCGTCGATGCTCTTCGCGGCCAAGGGGCCGATCGCGCTCAAGCCGCCGACCGCGGCCGTCGCTTGCAACAAACGTCGACGGCGCGCGTCGATCGTGGTGTCGTTCCCTCGCTGGCTCATGATCTTTCCTCGGACGAAGACAAGGCACGCCGCGCGAGCGGCGAATCCACACGACGACACACGCGAGCCGTCATCGCTCAATGCAACCGCAAGAACCACGCATTGCTGGAATGGCGCGGGAAGTACACCAAGCCACCCAGTTCCGGCACGTATTGAAAGCGCGTGTACACGCCCGTGCCCGCCTGCTCAGACATGCCGGTCGCGCCCGTCGCGGGCTTGACCGTGCACGAGAACGTCGTCGGATGAATCTCGAACAGGCCCGCGCCATCGGGGCCACCGGTCATCGCGTAGAAGCGATCCGTCACCGGCGAGAACACCAAGCCAAAATAGGCGTTGCCGACCAAGGTCTGATCGCCGGTGATCGTTTGCTCGACCCACGTGTTGGTGTCGAGCGAATACACGACGGTCTTGTCCGCGCCGCCGCCGGAATTGCCGAACACCAAGGCGCGTCGTCGATAGGCATCGGTGCAGCCGACGCCGGCGATGCCGTATTGATTGGTGATTTCGTTGAGATTGAAGGTCCAAGTATTGCTGGCTTGGTTCCAACGATTCACGATGCGCGCGTAGCAGTGATAGATATCGCCCTTGGCCGGGTCCTGCCACACGGCGTGATTGGCGATCACCACGGGCATGCAATCGGGCATGGTGCCGACGGGCATCCAGTCATTGCCGGCGATGTCGTACACCACGCATTCGTTCGGACTGCCGCCATTGTTGGCCACGGCGGTATTGCCCACGCTCACGAACCAATTGCGCTCGCGCACGTAGCGATGATGCGCGTAGCTGTGGCTGCTCGCCGGCGTGCCATCGCCATAGCGGCTGTTGGAATCGGCCACGCCCGGCACGAAGGACGAACTCGGCTTGACCATCTCCCAACTCGGCGTATTGCTGGCCAGTTGAAAGCGCATGACCTCGTTGCCCCAATAGTCGCCGTGGCCGCCATTGCGCACGCTGTAGAAATCCGTGCCCTTGCTGACCAGGCCGCAATACGCATCCATGCGCGAACGCGGCCCGGTGATGCCATTGGGCGCGGGGCGGATGTAGCTGCCTTCCATCGCGGAACTGGGAATCTCGACCCAGGCGTTGATCGCCACGCCGTTCAACCACGTCGGCGTGCCCGAGCGCGCACTCCAGAATTTGAAGCCGAGATTCACCAGCACCGTGTCGCCGGTTTGCGCGAAGAACGACGCGCCCGGATTGCCGCTTTGAATGCGCTGCGCGCTGGTGTCCGTGAACGTGTGCGCGAGCAACCAGCCGGCGCCCGTCCACAGATACGCCTTGATCACGACTTGCGAGGCCGACGTCGCGTCGTACTCGAAGCCCATCACATCGCCATCGACGGGCGCGCGGCCCGGGCCGGGACCCGTGGGCGCGAGCACCGTCGCATCCTGCGCGGGGCCATTCCAGCGCGTGAACTGACTCAGTCCATTCGCGGCCCACGACCATTGATACAACTTGCAGCTGTTCGCGCCCATTTGCACGCCGGCCACCAGCGCCGCGTGATGCGTGGCGCTGGGTGCGTACGCATTCGCGCGATGGACGACGGCGGTGATGAACTGATAGGTGTTGTTCCATCCCGAACGACAACACACGCTGTCGCGGTTCGGCCCGGCACTGAACGCACTGGCGTGCATGCGCCCGCCAGTCGTGTTGACGTTGTCGAACGCGCTGGCATTGGCCAGGCCCTGCGACCAACCGCCGTTGTCGATCATCGGCGCCTGCGTCAGGCCAAAGGTCGTCGCATAGCCCGTGGGACCCGTTGGCGGCGGCGCGGTCTCGAAACCATTGGCGAACAAGGTATCGCCGCCGAGCACGCCATCGACGTGCTCGCTCGCGAAGGCGCCGAGCGCATGCATGCCGCCGGCGGCGACGGTCGCTTGCAGCAAACGACGACGTTGGCTGTCGATGGGCGAGGCGGTCGCGCCATTCGCACTCGTGACTTGATCGCGTGGATCGTGCTTGCTCATGCGGGACTCCTTTCCTGCGTGCCCGTGATCGCGGGTGTCGGCGACACCGACCACACGGGGTGCTTGTTGTACTCGAGCAAAAGATTCGCCCACGCGGGCGTGGCGGTCACGCGCGCATACCCTGTCGCCGCGCCGGGCACGCCCAAGCGCACGGCATAAGCCATCGCCGGTTGGAAATCGCCCCAATACGATTCGGCGTCTTCCGGATGACCCGTGCGCAAATCGCCTTCGACGCGCGGACCGGGCGAGCCGCCGGCCTGCGGTTCGGCGAACGTCGCGTTATAGATCGCGCCCCAGTTCGGGTACCACGGACCCGCGCCCGTATCGAAATCGAGCGTGTCGCTGGGCCCGAATGCGATGACGTAGGGCGTGGCATCGCGATACAACCACTCGGTCGCGCCCGTGCCTTGCAAGCGGCCGACCACGTTCTTGCCGCGCCACTGAAAGAACTCGCTCAACTTGGTTTGATGGCCGGTCGTGATCGGCATGCCGAGCAGCACGCCATAACCGATCGTGCCTGTGTGGAAGTCCTGCATCCAGGGCGCTTCGAACAGAATGCCGTCACCGTTCTGCGTGTAGTCGCCGTAGGGCGTTACAAAGCCGAAGGGATTTTGATTCGGATTGGCGACATAACGCGTGTGCAAGTAATCGATATTGGCCTGCACCGAGGACACGAATACGTTGTAGAGCGGATCCGTGCTCGGCGTGATCGACGCGGCTTGAAACAAAGTCCGCAGTGACCACGCGGCGCCACGCACCGTGCACGCGCCGGCATTGGTCTTCAAGATACCGCCCGTGCCGCGATTGACGTCGGACTGCTTGAGCCAATTGATCACCGCGTGAAATTGCGCGGTTTCCAAGTGATAGAAGCGCCCGGTCACGAGATAGGCGAGATAACCCATCGAAGGCGTGTGCGTATTCTGGTAGTAGGGCGGTCGCGTTTGATCGGTCACGCCGCCGGGCACGTCGGGGCAGTAGTTGTCGGCGCTCGATGCGCCGCACGCCGTGATGCCACTGGTGTTGTTGGCTGGCAGGCACAGCGTCGGATACGACTGCGGATTGGCCGGGCGATTCGTGGTCTCGTCGCGATAGTAAATGCCGTAGCGACCCGCGCTGTAAGCATTGAATTGCAGCGACTTCCACGGAATTGGCGAATTGCTGGTGAGATAGAGCACATCCCACTCGGGTAGCAACCCAATACTCGGACTGCTGCCCGCCGCGCCCATGCCCGTGGGCCAGTTGCCTTGTTGCAGCGGCACGAAGCTCGTGACTTGCGTGGTCAGCACATCGGCGCTGTCGGCGACGGTGGCGAAGTAGCTTGGCACCAGGTCCGTGCTCATCAAATAGCGCGTGGCGTGCTTGACCGTCACGTCGGGATTCGCGCCCAGCCAATGCGACACCGCGGTGCCGCTGAGCAAGACCGTGCGCGTGCGGTTCAACAGATTGATCGCGCCCGTGAAGCGCTGCGTGCCGCCGAGCGTGAACGTGTAGGTCGCGTTCTTGTTCGTCGGCGCCGGCACGCGCAGATAACCGTTCTCGATCCAAGGCAGCACTTCGACCGCGCCGCCGGCGTAGAGACGCACCTCAAGCCACGCGACCAAATGCGCGTCGCTGCCCACGGGCTTGCGATAAATCCACGACGACATCACCGGCCCGCTGACCCACGCCGTCTGCCCCGGCGCGACCGGGAAGGGCGTGGCCCAGTCCGCGCCCGACCACGTCACCGTGCCGAAGCCGCCGCAAGCGATGCTGGCGACAATGCCGGTGGCTTGCAGATCCGCGAGCGTCAAAGCCGCGCCCGAAGTTGGCGTGCCCACGCTCAACTGCACTTGCGTCGCCGCGGGTCCCACCGCGCCGCGCCACACCAATTGCGCGAATTTCAACGACCCATCGGGCCAGACATTGCGCGGCGTCACTTGCAAGGTGCCGATGCTTGCCGCGACGCTGCTCCCCGCGGGCACATCACCGCGTCGGAACGCGAAGCCCAGCGCGACGGGCGCGAGCGTCTGCGCGGTCGGCGCGCTCACCGAGAAACTCATCGTGGTCGAGGTCGGCGGCGGCGCTTCGAAGCCATCGCGAAACATCGCATCGCCACCGAGCAGCGCGTCGACGCGTTCCGATGCCGAAACCCCCAACGCGTGAAAGCCACCCAAGGCCAGCGCGGCCTGCAAGACCTGACGACGCTTCGCGTCAATGGAAGGCACGCGCGAACGCGGGCCTTTGCCCCGTGTCTGTTTCATCGTCGATTCCCCCGAGCTTTCCCTGCCACTCGCGCAGCGCCGCGTGGCGAGCGTCGAGCCTAGTCCGTTCCCGTGACGCGCAATGTGCGCGTCTGCTCACCTTGTAAACGGTTTCGAGCCTGCTTTTCCAGGGGTTTGTGTCGATGCTCGACCGCGCCCCAAGAATTCCGCGAAGCTCGCGTGAAGGCTTGCATCGGCTCGCCACCGGACGCCGCCAATTCATGGCCTTCCGTCGGGCGCGAGACCATCGCAACATCGTCACCCGCGGGCGATCACGGTGTCGACGCGCGAGCGCCGACTTGCCTCGAATCGCCAACCCCATGCTCGCGAACAACAACCCCCGTGCACATTCGAAGACCGGCGCGTTTCCTCTGACAACGTCCTGCCGCCGTGGTCCTGCTCGTGTCTCGCGCTCGCCTTTCCGTGCTGATCCTCGCCGCGCTCGTGATCTCAACCGCGACCGCGCGCGAGTCCCGCGTCACCGCCGCCGCGCGCGTGGGCGGCAACTACCAACTGGTCAACGAGACCATTGATGCGGGCGGTGGCCACAGCGAAGGCGGCGTCTACGCGCTCGACGCGACCATTGGCCAGCCCGATGCCGCGCAACGGCTCGATGGCGGCAGCTATTCCGTGACCGGCGGTTTCTGGCGCGGCGCCGAGGGCGCCGTCGTCGACACCGTCTTTGCCCATGGATTCGAGGGCCCGTGATGTCGCTTCTGTCTTGCTTGGAGACCTCGCCCATGTGTCGTCGCACTCTTATTTTCGCCGTGGCGCTCGCCGCGCTCGCCCCTCAGATGCCCGCGTTCGCGCAGTCGACGGCGTTCACGTATCAAGGCACCTTGCGTGACAACGGCGCGCCGGCCAATGGTTCGTATGACTTTCAATTCGATCTGTACGCCGATGCGGTGGCGACCACGCCAATCTCGCTCACGCCGGTGACGGTCGAGGATGTCAACGTGCAAGCGGGTCTGTTCACCTTGCCGGTGGATTTCGGTTTCGGCCAATTCGCCGATATCAGCCGCGTGTTTTTGGAAGTGCGCACGCGTCCGGGCGCATCGTCCGGCGCCTTCACGACCTTGTCACCGCGTCAGGAGATAAACCCCGCGCCGACCGCGATGCGCGCCTTCGACATCAGCGACGGCATCGTCAATGCGTCCAAGATCTCGCCGAGCAGCGTGCAAGTGCGCGTGAACGGCCAATGCCCGCCGGGCTCGGCGATCATCGCGATTGGGCAGACCGGAACGGTCACCTGCGACACCGCCGGCGGCGGCAGCGTCAGCGGCTTCGGCATGACCACGGTCGACAGCACCGGCAACGTGGGCCAGGACCTGGCCATGGTCGTGGCCGCCGATGGCCTGCCATCGATCGCGTACTACGACGCCACCAATGGCGATCTGAAGTATGTCCATTGCCTCAACGCGGCATGCTCGCTGACGACGCGTCAGTTGCTCGACACCGTCGGCATCGTCGGCCTGGCGCCGAGCATCGCCAATGGGCTCGACCAGAACCGCTTCAGCGGCGCGATCAACATCAGCTATTACGACCAGAGCAATTCCGCGCTCAAGCTGGTGCGCTGCGCGAGCGCGGCGTGCTCAAGCACCGATGTTCACACCATCGACGCCACGGGCGTGGTCGGCACGGAGAGTTCCGTCGACTTGAACATCAACGGCTACACCTCGATCGCCTATCGCGATTCGACCAACAGTCAACTCGCGCTCGCGACATGCGGCACCACGGGCTGCTCCTTCCCGGCCACGCTCGAAGTGGTCGACAACGCCGGCAATGTCGGCACCCATCCCATCCATCTGCTGCTGAGCGACCTCTCGAGGGTCTTCATCTACGCCGACGCGGCCACCAACACCATCAAGTATGCCCGCTGCGTGCAATTTCCCACGTGCACTTCGAGCACGGTGAGCAGCATTGCCGCGGGTACCTTGCGAGGCTCGCCGCTCGCCGCGATGATCGGCGCCAATGGTTATCCCGTGATCGCGGCCACCGATGTCAATGACGTCATCCACGTAATCACGTGCAATTCCACCATTTGCACGAACTTCACCGACAATCAGCTCGGCCAGGGTCCGGCCGGCGCCTTGGCCATCGCGCGAACGGACGATGGCGTGCCTTCGATCGCGTACTACTACACGACGAACCAGGACGTGCGCTATCTCCGCTGCCGCAACGTGACGTGCGCGGGTGGCACCGGCGGGAATGAGCCTAAGAACCTCGACACCGCCGGCGATGTCGGCAGCGCCATCGCCCTGGTCATTCCGCCGGACAACAAGCCGCTGCTGGCCTACTACGATGCCACCAATGGCGATTTGCGCGTGTTGAAATGCCCGAATCTGTATTGCGCGCCGTACTTCGGCGCGAAGTAAGGTCGCGACGCGACCGCGGGTTCGCGCGGGATTCGCGGATCTCGATCGCTGGGTGATAATGCGGGTCGTCGACGCGAGCGCTGCACGCGTCGGCGACCACCGCCTGCGCGCCGCGAGAGAGCTCATGATCGACCGTCACCGCTTCGTTCCTCGCGCTTGCGCGAGTTTCCTGGTCGCGACGAGCCTTTGGCTGTTCGCCACGCTGCCGGCCTTCGCGGCCTCGTCGATCTTCGACCTGCACGTTCACCTCTGGCACGGCGAAGAGTCGCTGACGAAGTATCGCGAGCAAGTGGACGCCGCCGGCATCGAGGGCGTGGCTCTCGGCGCGATGTGGTTCGGCGGACCCAACCAAGCGCGGGCCGGCGATCCGGACGCGATTCGCGCGGGCAACGACGGCATCCTCGCGCTCGCGCGACGGCACCCCGATGTGCTGCCAATCGCCACCGTGCATCCCTACGATGGCGATGCCGCCATCGCCGAGCTCGAACGCGTGGCCGCGAAACACATCCAAGTGCTGAAGCTGCACGCGCACACGCAGCAGTTCGATCCCAGCGATCCGCGCGTGCTCAAGCTCGTGCAGCGCGCCGGCGAACTGGGCGTGATCGTGCTGATGGACAATGCCAGCATCCTGCCCGGCGATTGCGAGAAGCTGTTCAACCTCGCCTTGCAGGCGCCGAAGACGCGCTTCATCTTCGCGCATCTGGGCGGACTGAATTTTCGGTTCTGGAACGTGCTGGCGCTGGCGCGCACGGCGGAGAATCTGTTCGCCGACAACATCTACTTCGACATCTCGGCCACGGCCGTCATCGCGGCCGATTCGCCCATCGAGGCGGAGTTCGTCTGGACCCTGCGCAATGTCGGCATCGATCATCTGCTGCTGGGTTCGGATTTTCCGCAGCTGACCTTGCCGCAAGCCATCACGGCCTTGAACAAGCTCGACCTCACCGACGAGGAACGCGCGAAGATCCGCTACGGCAATGCGCGAAAGCTGTTCGATCTCAAGTGAACTCGCATCGACGCGCGATGCCCGCCTCGAGGCATCGCGCCAACGCCCGCGCGACTAGTCGGTAATGCCCAGCCGCTTGCGCTCCATGCGGCGCAAGAACTCATCCATGATGCGGCGATACAGATCATCGCCCAGATAGGCATCTTCGATGCCCGCGTCGATCGAGGGATTGTCGTTAACCTCGATCACCACCGCGCGATCCTTCACGTGCTTGAGGTCGACGCCATACAAGCCATCGCCGATGGCGGCCGTGGCCTTGAGCGCGAGCTTGACCACGTCATTGGGCGCGTCACGCACGGGCATGGTCTTGAAACCGCCCGAGCGCTCCTGACCGCCGCGCGCCGCGTGGTTGTAGATCTGCCAGTGACCGCGCGACATGAAGTACTGACACGCGTACAGCGCCTGGCCATCGAGCACGCCGATGCGCCAATCGAATTCGGTGTAGAGGAACTCCTGCGCCAGGATCAGCGAAGTGTGCTGGAACAACGACTCGGCCTCGCGTTTGAGCGATTCGACATCGTCGACCTTGACGATGCCGCGCGAAAACGAACCGTCGGGAATCTTCAGCACGATCGGAAAGCCCAGAAAATCGGGCAATTCCGCGAGCTTCTTCGCCTCTTCGCGATAAACGATCTCGGTGCGCGGCGTGGCGATCTTGCGCGATTTGAGCAGATCCGCGAGATAGATCTTGTTCGTGCACTTCAAGATCGAACTCGGATCATCGATCACCACCATGTCTTCCTTCTCCGCCTTGATGGCGAAGCGGTAGGTGTGGTTATCGAGCGCGGTAGTCTCGCGGATGAACAAGCCGTCGTATTCGGCCAGACGCGCGTATTCGTTCTTGCCGATCGGGTCGACTTCGATGTCGAGTTCCTTGCCGGCGTCGATGAAGTGCTTGAGCGCCTTCTTATTCGACGGCGGCATCGGGTCGTTGGGGTCGGCCAGCATCGCGATGTCGTAGCGATACTTGCGGCGCGCGCGCGGCTTGCGCCAGAGCTTCTTGGAAAACGCGTCCAGCGCTTCGGCGAAGGCGTCTTCCTGCGGATCGGTCAGCGTGTGCAGGCCGGCGGGCTTGATCGCGGTGATCTGCCATTCGCGATTGCGCTCGAACTCCAGGCGCAGGATCGGGCAGGGAAACGCTTCGAACACCTGCCGCGCCAGGTCCGCCAGCGGCGCGTAACTGGTATTGCCGAAGTACACGAGCAGGCCGAAGTCGGTGGTGTCGCGACCTTCGGCGGGCAAAAAGCGCGTGAGCTTCTGATTGAGGTCCTCGATGTCGAGGCCATAGATCGAGCGGCGGCGCAGATCGTTGATGGTGCGCACCGACGGAATGACGCGGTGCCCGCGCGCCTCGGCCAGCAGCGAGACGTAGTAGCCGATGCCCAGGTATTTGTAGCTGCGGCACAGGTTGATCACCTGGGTACGCTCTTCCTCCGCGACCGAGATCGGTTGCTTCAGGTAATCCATCGCCGGGATGACATTGTCCGCGGGATAGAACGAACCCCAGTCGGACGCCTTCTCGACGACGATGACGAGACGGCTCATGCGCGCGCGATCCCGGCGCGGCCGTGGGCGTGCATGCTAGACGGAGGTTCGGCGTTCATTCGGCGCCGGATTCTGACACAAGGTCGCGTGGGCGAACATCGGCCGGTGGTCGAAATTTTCAGCGGCCGTTGGGGCGCGCGCTTGCGGTGGCGCGGGCCGAGCGCGTAGCGTGCGCGCATGCCGCCACGACCCACCGTCCCGCTCGCCGTCCGCCGCGCGCGACCCGCCGATGCGACCGCGCTCGACGCGCTCGAACGCCGCGCCTTCAGCGCCGATCGCCTGAGCCTGCGCCAGTACCGCCATCACCTGCGCGGCGACCGCGCCGCGCTGTGGGCGGTCGACGGTCCCGACGGCGAACTCTGGGGCGCGGCCGTGCTGTTCTTCCGCGCGGGCAGCGGCGTGGCGCGGTTGTATTCCATCGCCGTCGACGCGCGCGCGCGTGGTCAGGGCCTGGGCAAGCGCCTGCTCGCCGCGGTCGAACGCGAGGCGCGCCGCCGCGCCACCACGCGCCTGCGCCTGGAAGTGCGCCAAGACAACCCCGCCGCGATCGCGCTGTACGAAGGCGCCGGCTACCGGCGCTTCGGCGAACACGCGAACTATTACGCCGACGGCATGGGCGCCTGGCGCTACGAAAAAACGCTGACGCGCGATCGCTAGCCGCGCCAGCGACCGGCGTCCGCCAGGCGATCGGTCGCGCGCACCAAGGCCGCGGCGATGCCGGGCTCGGTCGCGGCGTGACCGGCGTCTGGCACCATCGTGAACGTCGCCGCGGGCCAGGCCTCGGCCACCGCGAGCGCGCCCTCGGCGGGGCAGAGCATGTCGTAACGCCCGTGCACGATGGCGCCGGGGAGATCGCCCAGCGCGGCGGCCGACGCGATCAAGCGTTCGGCCGAGATGAACGCGCGGTGGTGATGGTAAAAACTACCGATGCGCGCCGCCGCGAGCGTGTCCTCGTCGGCGACGACGGGCGTCGTGTCGGGCAACAGCGTTCCGCCGGCCTGTTCCCATGCGGTGTAGGCCACGGCGATGCGCGAGCGCTCGTCGTGATCGCCCGAACTCAAGCGCTTCACGCAAGCCGCGAGCAGATCGCCGTGTTCTTCGGCAGCAAAGTGCGCGGCGAACACGCGAAACGCCTCGGGATACACCTGCCGCAAGCCGCCGAAACCCCACGCCAGATCGCTGTCGCGACACAACCAGATGCCGCGCAACACCAGCGCCGCGCAGCGCGCGCGATGCTGCTCGGCATACGCCAAGGCCAAAGTCGAACCCCACGAGCCGCCGAACACCAGCCAGCGCTCGATGCCCAGATGCCGGCGCAGCGTTTCGATATCCGCCACTAAGTGCGCCGTCGTGTTCGCCTCGAGCGAACCCTTCGGCCGCGACCGACCCGCGCCGCGCTGATCGAACAACACGATCCGATACCGCGTCGGATCGAAGAACCGCCGATGCGTCGCGCTGCACCCCGCGCCGGGCCCGCCATGCAGCACGACCGCGGGCAAGCCCTCGGGGTTGCCGCAGAGTTCGTAATGGAGCACGTGGCCATCGCCCACGTCGAGGTGGCCGGTGGCGTAGGGCGTGATGTCGGGGTAGAGGCTCATGGGGTTTCTGGGGTGATGTCCGTGGGCTTGCATCGTGTCTCGATCGGTATGGTTCAACACGAATCGAGCGCTTCGTCGTTTTCCGTATGTCGCGAGCGTTCGTCATTCTCGCGACACTCGCGCACGAAGCAATAGCTCAAAACTCCGTCTTGAGCTGCACGCCAGCCAATTCCTTCTTCAACATCGCCACGAACTGCGCTGGCGCTACCCACGAGTACACGCAGAAGCCGAGCCACGCGATCGACAGGACGCCGCGCAAGGACTCGTGTTCCGGTCCCGCCAGGCCGATCAGCACGCCGCGATACACGAGATACATGCCGACGAGAATACCCGCCGAGCGCAAGTTCGATCCCGTGCCAACGAAGGTTTGGAAACGCCACCATGCGCCGAGCCACCAACTGGTCTTGGCCTTGATCGCGCACAGCAGGCGCAGCGCATCGGGGTCGACCGGGTTCTGACGCAGGGCCCAGATGGCGTGTTCGCGCGCGGCTTCGGGTTGGTCTCGGCGAAGGAGCACGTAGCCCATCACGATCAGGGCGTCGTGGTATTCGGGTTCCAGCAGCAAGGCCTCGCGCGCGCGGTGCTCGGCATCGTCGATGCGATCGTCGGCCAGATCGAGGTGGGCGAGCGTGGCCAGCGGGCGCGGCGATTCGGGCGCCAGTTCGATCGCGCGCGCGAAGTCCGCGCGCGCCTTGTCGCGCGCATCGAGGAACATGTGCGCTTGGCCGCGCAGCATCATGGCCTCGACATCGATGGGATCGCTGGCGAGGCAGATCTCGACGTGCCCGATCGCCTCGCGCGGCTTGCGCTGCGCCAGCATCACGCTGGCCATGGCGAGGTGGCTGAGCGTGCTCTCGCTGTCGGCGATCAGGCCGAGGCGCGCTTCGGTCTCGGCCGCGTGCAGGCGCTTGCCTTGCAATAGCGCCAAGGCCAGGAGGCTGTGCGCGCCGGCATGATCGGGGTCTGAGCCCAGCACTTGGCGCAAGTATTCGATCGCTTGCGGCCAGCGCTCCTGATCGAGCATCTGTTGCGCCGCGCGAAGTAAGAAGAGAGTGCGCTGGTCGTCCATGTCAGATCAGCAGCAAGGCCCAGGACGATTTGGCCAGCAAGGGCCCCAGCACTACGCGCACGATCACGATGGCGATGATCAGGCCGACGACACCGTTCTGCTTCTCGCCGCCGAAATACTCGAACAATTCCAAGGCGCGCTGCTGCGAAAAACACACCAGATACGCCGCCAGCAATTTGCACGCGATCACCGGCAGCGCCAGATAGCGCACCTGCGTTTCAGTGATCCAGCCGTTCTCGTAGGCGATGCCACCGCCCACGAGCACGATCACGGCGCCCACCACGCCGGCCACGCAATACGCGATCTCGCGTCCGCGCGTGGGGCTGCCCACGGCGAAACTGTTGAAGATCAGCCACGCGTAGCCGAGCAGGCTCGAGGCCATCATCGTCGCCAGCAGCGGCCAGAAGGGATCGACGACGAAGCGCGCCAAGCCGCCGGGCGCGGGCTCATCGACGATGCGATAGTTCGACGCGCTCATGCCTTGCCGTGCGCCTTTAGAAAGGCCAGCACGTCGTCGTACTGCCCGCCTTCATTGGCGTAACGCGCGTAGTTGCGCGCCGTGGTCAGCCATTCCAGCGTGGTGGCGCGCGTTTCCTTCAGCGCGGTCTTGACCAGGGCATCGGTGATCGGGACCTCGGCGCCCGCATCGATCGAATGCTCGATGGCCACGTCGACCGCGGTCTCGATCACGTGCGCCAGATCGGCGCCGGAATAGCCGCTGGTCGCGCGCGCCACGAAGTCGATATCGATGTGGCCCGACACCGGACGCTGCGTCAGCAAGCCGCGCAAAATCTCCGCCCGCGCCACTTGATCGGGCGGCGGCACGAACAACACGCGATCGAAGCGACCCGGACGTCGGAACGCCGGGTCCACGGCCCAGGGCACATTGGTCGCGGCCAGCACCAGCACGCCTTCGTTGTTTTGCGCGAAGCCATCGAGTTCGGACAGGAACTGACTCACCAGTTTCGACGTGCCGGCTTCACGCGAATGCTGGCGCTTGCCGCCCAGGGCCTCGACCTCGTCGAAGAAGAGCACCGCGGGCTTGTCGCGTCGCGCTTGCTCGAACAGCGCATGGAGCTTACGTTCGGATTCGCCGATGTACATGTCCAGCACATCGGACACGGCGACGTTATAGAACGTCGCGCCGCATTCGCCGGCCGTGGCGCGCGCGAGCAAGGTTTTGCCGCAACCCGGTGGCCCGTACAGCAGCACGCCACCACCGGCTTTCTTGCGAAATCGCTCGAACAGCGAGGGCTTTTGAAACGGCGTGATGATGCGACGACGGATCTGCTGCTTGACCTCGTCCAGCCCGCCGACATCGGCAAACGTGACGCGCGGGCCCGAGGGCAGGGTCAGGCGCACGATGTCGGCGCCTTCGTCGGCATCGTTGGGCACCGAGGTCAGTCGTTGCGCGGCGCCGCGCCCGAAATCGGCGCGCACCACGCGGCCATCGAGTTCGGCGGCGAGCGCGCGATCTTCCAGCGTGGGGTTGTCGGCGATGGCCGCGCGGTAGGCCGCGCTCGCGTCCTCGCGACGACCGGCCGCGAGCAAGGCGCGCGCGCGTTCGACGCGCACGGCGGGTTCGTCGCCAATGAGCGCGGCCAGGGCCGCGTCGATGTCGCCGCTCGTGCGCAGCGTCGAGCCCAGGCGCAGACGCGTCGCTTCGCTCAAGCGCGCGAGCAGGCCCAGCTCACCCAAGATCCGCGCGGCGCGCGCGCCGGCCTCCAGCGCCAGGGCGCTGTCGACATAGGCGCCGGCTAGCGCCAGATTGTCCGGCGCCGCGCGCACGGCGGCTTCGAGCGGGGCGAGGACGGCGTCGTTCATGCGGACACATCTAGCAAGGCGCCCGAAAGTAACATCGCCCGCGCGGCCCGCCAACCGCCGTCAGTCCTCGGTCGCCGGCCGGCATCGGCGCGAGGTTCCAGGCTAGAATCGCCGGGCTTTTCCACCCGGAATCCGACGATGAAACGCCAGCTCGGTCTGTCCCTGCTTTTGGTCGCCGCCTTGGCGGCCTGCACGACCACGCGCGCGCCGCGCGACGCCGCCGCCACTTCGGCCACGGCGAGCGCCACGACCGCGACCCCGCCGGTCGCCGCGCGCAAGCCTTACGAAGTCAAATCGCCCAACGGCACGCGCATCGACGACTACTACTGGCTGCGCGATGACACGCGCAAGAACCCAGAAATGCTCGCCCACTTGAACGCCGAGCGCGACTACGCCGACGCCGTGCTGGCGCCACTGCGCGACAACCAGCGCGTGCTGCTCAGCGAAATCATCGGCCGCATCAAGCAAGACGATGCCAGCGTGCCCACGCAAAAAGGCGGCTACTGGTACTACTCGCGCTTCGAGACCGGCGCCGAATACGCCATCCACGCGCGCCGCCAAGACACGATGGACGCGCCCGAGCAGATCCTGCTCGACGGCCCGCGCATGGCCAAGGGCAAGGGCTTCTTCCAGATCGCCAATTACGAAGTGAGCCTCGACGGCAATCAGATGGCCTGGGCCGAGGACACGGTTGGTCGTCGCCAGTTCGTGCTGCGCTTCAAGAACCTCGCCACCGGCGAGGAATACGCCGATCGCATCGAGAACGTCGAGGCCGGCTTCGCCTGGGCCAATGACAATCGCACCGTGCTCTACGTCGAGAAAGATCCGGTCACCTTGCTGTCCACGCGCGTGCGCGCGCACGTGCTCGGCACGCCGGTCAAGGACGATCGCCTGATCTATGAAGAAAAGGATCACGCCTTCTATCTGGGCCTGTGGAAGAGCCGCAGCGATCGCTTTATCAACATCGGTCTGGAATCGACCGTGTCGAGCGAGCAATGGGTCGCCGATGCCAATGATCCGAAGCTCGCCTTCCGCGTGCTGGTGCCGCGTAGCCGCGATCATCTGTATCAGGCCGAGGACATGGGCAATGAGTGGATCATTCGCACCAATTGGCAGGCGCGGAACTTCCGCATCGTGCGCGCCGAGGACGGCAGCGTGGCCAAGCGCGCGCGCTGGCGCAATGTCATCCCGCATCGCGAAGCGGCCTTCGTCGAGGACTTTCAGGTCTTCAAGCAGTACTTGGCCCTTACCGAGCGTTCCGATGGCTTGCGCAAGGTGCGCTTGAAGGCGTGGCGCGACGGTCGCCAGCAGCTGATCGCGGCCGACGATCCGACCTACTCGGCGAGCCTGAGCAACAACCCCGAAGTCAGCACGCATCTGATTCGCTACTTCTACACCTCGATGACCACGCCGGGCACGACCTACGACTTCGACACTTCCACGGGCGAGAAGCAATTGCTCAAGCGCGAGCCGGTGCTGGGGGATTTCGATCCGGCGAACTATGTCAGCGAGTACGTGCACGCCACGGCGCGTGATGGCACCAAGATTCCGGTGTCTTTGGTCTATCGCAAGGGCTTTCAGCGCGATGGCAAGGCGGCCTTGTATCAATACGCCTATGGCTCGTACGGCATCAGCTCCGATCCGCGCTTCTGTTCGAGCTGCCTGAGCTTGCTCGATCGCGGCATGGTCTTCGCCATCGCGCATATTCGCGGCGGTCAAGAGATGGGCCGCGATTGGTACGACAACGGCAAGCTGCTGAAGAAGATGAACACCTTCACCGACTTCATCGACGTCACCGATTTCCTGGTGCAGCAAGGCTATGCCGCGCGTGATCGCGTGGTGGCGGCCGGTGGCAGCGCCGGTGGTTTGCTGATGGGCGCCATCGCCAATCTCGCGCCCGATCGCTATCGCGCCATCGCCGCGCACGTGCCCTTCGTCGACGTGGTTACCACCATGCTCGACGAATCGATTCCGCTGACCACCAACGAATTCGACGAATGGGGCAATCCCAAGGAAAAGCAGTATTACGACTACATGCTGACCTATTCGCCCTATGACAACGTGCGCGCGCAGGACTATCCGGCGATGCTCGTGACCACGGGCCTGTGGGATTCGCAGGTGCAATACTTCGAACCGGCCAAGTGGGTCGCCAAGTTGCGCGCGACCAAGACCGATCAGCGTCCGCTCATCTTCCACATCAACATGGAAGCGGGGCATGGCGGCAAATCCGGTCGCTTCCAGCGTCAGGAAGAAACTGCCGAGGAATACGCCTTCCTGCTCGATCAATTGCAGGTGCCCGTGCATCCGCTCACTTCGCAGGAGAAGCACTGATGAATGCCTCGCGCCTGATGCTGCTGATCGCGCTCGCCGCGCTGCTCGGCGCCTGCGGCCTCAAGGGCGATCTGGTCCATCCGGATCAGGAGAAGCCCGCGGAGACCGCGCCCGCCGCCGACAAGGCGGCCCAATGATGGTCGCGCGCGGGCGCCACGCGCGCCCGCGCCATCGCCGTCAGGGATTCGCATGACGCTTCGCTTCACCAAGATGCATGGCGCGGGTAACGACTTCGTCGTGATCGATCGCCGCGCGGAAGCCGTGCCGCTCGATGTCGACACGGTCGCGCGCATCGGCGATCGCCATCGTGGCGTGGGCTTCGATCAACTGCTCACGCTCGAAACCACCGCGCGCGCCGATTGCGCCGCGGGCTACCGCATCTTCAATGCCGATGGCTCGGCCGCGCGTCAGTGTGGCAATGGCGTGCGTTGCCTGGCGGCCTTCTTGCGTCGCGCCGAACCGAAACTGCCCGCGCGATTTCGGTTGGATGGTCCCGCGGGTGTCGTCAGCTGCGAGTTCGTCGGCGACGACGCCGTGCGAGTGGACATGGGCGCGCCGCGCTTCGCGCCGGAAGATTTGCCTTTCATCGCCGAGCCCGGCGCCAGCGAGCACACGATCGACCTGGGCGATACCTCGATCGCGCTCGACATCGCCAGCATGGGCAATCCCCATTGCCTGATCGAAGTGCTCGACATCGATCAAGCGCCCGTCGCCACCTGGGGCCCGCGCATCGAACGGCACGCGCGCTTCCCCGATCGCGTCAACGTGGGCTTCGCGCAAGTGATCGATCGCGGCCATGTGAAACTGCGCGTGTTCGAACGCGGCGTCGGCGAAACCCTGGCCTGCGGCTCCGGCGCCTGCGCCGCCGCCGTCATGTTGATGCACCGCGATCGCGTCGACGCGCGCGTGGCCATGCAACTGCCCGGCGGCACGCTCACTATTGAATGGCAGGGCGACGGTCACCCCGTGTGGATGACCGGCCCCTACCGCTTCGTCTTCGAAGGAACCTGGACCTCATGACCGACCCCACGCGCCGCGAACCCACGCCGACCGAAGTCGCGGCCTTCCTGCGTCGCAACCCCGATTTCCTGCTGGAATTTCCGGATCTGTCGATGGTGCTCAAACTGCCGCGCCAACTCGGTGCCAGCACCTCGCTCGCGAGCTATCAGCTCGACGTGTTGCGCGACAAGAACCGCGCGCTCAATCGTCGCTTGCAGGAACTCGTCACCATCGCCACCGAGAACGAGCAACTGGTGATGCGCGTGCACGCGCTCACGCTCGCCCTCATGCGCGCCGGAACCCTGACCGAAACCCTGCAGCGTGTCGTCGCCACCCTGCACGAAGACTTCGCCGGCGAACTCGTGCGCCTGGCGCTGTTCCAACCGCCCAAGGGCGTCGAAGCCGCCGACTGGCTGCTCTTCCACGCCCGCGACGACAAAGCCATGCATCCCTTCGCGGAATTCTTCAACAAAGGTGAACCCCTCTGCGGGCGCTTGAATCAAGACAAACTCAATACCCTCTTCAGCACCCGCACCGACGACGTCAAATCCGCCGTCCTAATGCCCATCACCGGCCGCGGCCTACTCGCCATCGGCAGCACCGACGCCAACCGGTTTCATCCGGGCATGGGGACGTTGTTCTTGAAGTTGATCGCGGAGGCGGTGGGGGCGGCTTTGGCGAGGTTTGAGGGGGCGTGAGGTTCCGCTTGTCTTTGAGGGCGCTGATCAAAGTCCCAATTCAACTCGCCGGCGTCTTCGCCGGAGAAGAAAAGCGGCGCATGTACTGTCGTTCGATCTGATCCAGCGCCTGGACCGTGTTCCCGGCGTTCTCGGCCGAGAACGCTTGAACCAAGGCCGGCCAGTGTCGCGAGAAGATCTTCAAGTGTTGGGCGATGCCGTGCTCGATGTTCCCGGCGAGCACTTCATCTAACGACTTCTCGCCAAACAACACCTGCAATATCCACGCGTTCATGAAGTGATGGCGTTCGCCTTCGTGCGCGAACTCCAGGCTCTCGTACCCTCGATCCAAAACGAACTGCAGCAGTAGCGGCGGGAACGAATACGTCATGACGGAGTTGCCGAAGGGCTGGCTGGCCTCTTCGAGCTTCTCCACGAGCGTGCCCTGAAGGCCGAACTCGGTCATCCATTGTTGGGTGCGTATTGCGAAGGGCGTCTTGCGCAAGGCGGATTTTCTCATTGAGGCCAGGTTGATCTACCCACAATGTACAGATTGAACTGCATACAATGTTGTAGCGACTACAGGTGGTGGCTTCCAAGTTGAGCATATTCCCGACCCCTGGCGGCGATGACTCACGGCGCTCCAAGAGCGGAGCGCTACTGAAGGCGTTGCTGCTTCTCGTGCTTGCCTTTGTCCCATTTCGTCAGGCGGCCGCAGGCAGCGCCTTCGTCGCGAGGGATCTCCGTGTTGTTCCACTGTCTGCAAGTTCGGACGACTCGCTAAGCGCGCTTGTCTCGGTTGGGCAATGTCTGGGTATCTCCGATTCGCCGAGCGAGATCGACGTGACGATGACCGGTTCCGTGGTCGATCTTCTCGTCGATGGTCATATCGCCCTCGACAACGCGGCATGCAACTTTCGTCCGGGAACCTTCACCTTCCCCATCGGCCGACTGCCGGCGGGTCGATACACGGTGAACTTTCAAGTGCGTGAGTTCTTTCCGCCCCATGCGATCACGGTCGAAGCCTCCACCTCGATTCAGGTCTCGGCGCCGAGCGTGCCGGCGCTCGGTACGACTGCCGTCGTCGCGTTGAGCGCGCTCATCCTTGCGCTCGGCTTCGCAGCGACCATCCATCGTCGTCGTCGATGTGATCGCCGGTGATCGCGGAGTTGAGGCGATGTTGACTTGTATCGAATCACTCGCCTTGTCGCAGCTCGTAACTATGCCGCATCAAGAACAATTCCCCCGCTCGCCGCGTCACTGTCGTCACGCGCAGCCCGTTGCCTAGGCGGGTCAACACGAGGCGTGAGATCACCGCCTTCCCATTCTCCTCGGCCATGCCATCGGCAACGAGCGTGATGCGACCGTTGGCGTCAGCATCGAACTGGACGATCCGCCGTTCGTCCCGAGCCTTCCCCTCAGCCATGACCAGCGTCCGGCCATCATTGGACACGGTCCACGATTCGCGTGAGTGAATCGTTTTCCCCGGACCATCATCAAACTCCCACGACAACGTGTTGCCCGTGACCTCGAGCTTCGTCGGCAGCACGACGCGTTCATCGTTGCCATAGTCGCGATAGTCCAGCGTGCCGCTCCACTTTCCTGCGATCGCGCTTAGCATGGTTGCTTGCGGATCACTGGGCCGTGGCGGCATGGTTTGCGCGATCTCGAGTGCCGCGTCGCGGCCACTGTGGAAATCCGCCAGCGTCGGCAGGACCAAGCGATCGGCGGCCACGCCTCGGCGCGGTTCAAAGTGGTCAATGTTGGTGCGGTTCCAGGCGTTGGACACGCGCACCTTGATTCCGCTCTTGGGCAAAGTGACCAGGAAGATGTGGCCGGCGGTGGGGCCTTCGGCGCTGCCCGAAGTGTCTTCGCCGACGATGATCGCGCCGCGACGTTCCTTCAGCTGTGCGATGGTGCGTGTGGCGCCGGAGCCGTTGGCGGCGCTGCTCAGAATCGTGAGCTTACCTGCGAAGTGATCGCCCAGCGCGGGCATGTGCGGGATGGAGCTAATGTCATCGTCTCGTTCGTCCGCGCTGGCGTCAGGACGGCGGTCGTGCCAGCCATCGCCGGTTTTGATGAAGGCGTCTTCGGGCGCGTTGAACAAGGCATCGCGATCGCCCCAGCTGTCGATGTGGTTCGGCAGATCGCCGTAGCGAATGTTCTTGTAGCGCACGGGCTTTGACCAAGTGAATGGCTGGTCGAAGAAGTAGCGACCCAGCGCGACAGAGACATCTTCGGAACCGCCGCCGTTGTTGCGAAGATCCAGGATCAAGTGCTCGGTGCCGGCGATCTTCATCGCGCGAAAGAAGCCGGCCAAGAAAGCCGTGGGCTGCACGGGATTGCGGTAGTTGACGAAGGTGTCGATCTTCAAGCGCGCCACCTTTTCGGCCAGGCGCCAGGTGATGCTCTTGTAGAACTCATCGCGATAGCGACCACCGGGTGATGGCAGCGTCGTCCACTGTTGAAAGTTGATCGGCACCAAAGTCGACGTGGTTGGCTCGCGCGCCCCAATCGGTTTCCACGTGATCGTCCATTGCTCGGGATAGTCAAAGAACGACGGATAGTTCTCGTTGAAATCATCGCCCATCAGATCGCTGTCATCGGGCAGTTTTGCGGCGATGGCCTGATCGGTATCGCCGTCGTACGCCACGGTCGTCGCCAACGTCAGCAGCACCTTCGGCACGGGCATGCCGTTGATGCGCAGCAGTTCGCTGCCCACGGGTGGCGCGCCCGCTTGGCCGTCATTCGCGGTCACGATCATGCGGCCTTCGATCAGTTGAAAGCGCAAGGGCAGGTGCGTAGCGTGTTGCGTGCGGAATGTCTCGATCGCCGCGGGCAGCTCCGCCTTGGTGTGATCGCAATGAATCGTGGCCAGCAAGATCGCGATCTCGCGATGAAACGCCAGCAGTTCAATCGGCGACTTCGCCGCTTGCTCGAGTTTGGTCAACGCTTGATCAATCGTTGCCTTGCTTTGATAGCGGTACAGACCGGGGTGAATGATCTCCAGCGCGCGACGCAACAACGCGACATCGGCCTGCGCATCGGCTGGAGACAAGACGGTCGGCTGGTAGAGCCGCGCGTCGATCTGGGGAGGCGTGGCGTCGGCCCGAGCTGGGCTCGCCAGCACCGTGGTGAGGAAGACAGAGGCGATCATGACAACGAGTCGAAGGCGCATGGGCGGGTCCCGAAGTGGAAGCGGAAGGCCCGCGCACTGTGCGGCGATTGGTCCGGCCTGGCGCCTCAGAACCCGTGAATGACGTGGCTTTTCTGGATTTGATACCTCGGTCGATGGCGGAAGGGCCGAGTTAGGGACTGCGAAGTCGCTTTGATGGGCGCCGGGTGTGCTGTGCTTAGAGGACTAGTCCCCGAAGTCCATCTGGACGCGCAAGGTGATCGACTCGTGAACATGTCGACTCGATCGTCGCGACGTCGGCCATCTTGCTCAAGGTACTGGTTAGCCACAGCCCGACAGTTTGGGTCAGTGCCGTCCCTTGCGTTTGGACAGATGCGGGCCCAGCACACCCTCGAGATCTCGCCGAATCCACGCCTCGGCTTTCCCCGCGCGATAGATCGTCCAGGTCACCACCGATCCAATCAGTGTGGTCTCGATTGTTCGAGCCAAGTCGGCGGGATCGGTGTCTGCGTGAAGCTCTCCGGCCGCGATGGCGACCTTGGCCAACTGCTCATAGTGCTCGCGCGCCATGAGGTTGAGCTTGAGCAGGTTCTTGCGCAGCGCGGAGTCGGCGAGATCGCGCTGAAGATAGGCGAGGTTGCGGAGCGCGGCTTTGGGCGAGGTGGCGAATTGCGCGAAGGGCTCGGCCGTTTGTCGAAGGGCCGCCAGCGCGGACTTGGGTTGCGGCGAAGCGGACTGCAGGCCGATGTCACCGGTATTGGCCGCGTACCGCGCATGCGCCAGCATGAGTTCGCGCTTGGAGCCAAAGCGCTGCACCAAGGCGCCCGCGGTCAGCCCGGCTTCGGCGGCGATGGCGGACAAGGTCAGCTCGTCGGGGCCGGCGCGCATCATCACGCGCACCATGGCGTCGAAGACGGCTTTGTCGGGCACCTTCTTGCGGCGGGTTCTCATGCCGTGCCTTGAACTAAACTAAACGCTGATTTAGTTTACGTGGCGACACCCGGCTTGTCATGCCGACCAGGGAAAAGCCCATGCGCGCGTCGACGGTTACGGTACACATGGCGGCCAGCCTCGACGGCTTCATCGCGCGCAAGGACGGCAGCGTCGATTGGCTGGAGACGAAAGACCACTTCGAGGGCGGCGAGACCCTGGAACCCGCCACCATCGTCGAGTTCCTGAAGACCATCGACTGCTATGTGATGGGCTCGAGAACCTATGAAACCGCGATGGGTTTCGTCAACGCGGGTCACGGCTGGGCCTACGGCGACAAGCCGACGTTCGTGCTGACGACGCGCGATCTGCCGAAGATCGCGCCGACCGTCGAGTTTATATCCGGCGATCTGCGCGAGATTCTCGAGCAGCGCTTGCGGCCGCGCTTTCGCAACATCTGGATCGCTGGCGGCGGCGCGCTGTGCGGCGATTGTCTGCGGCTGGGCCTCGTGGATGAAGTGCGCGTCTCGCTATTGCCTGTCGTGATTGGCGAGGGCATTCCCTTCTTTGCTGGCATCGGCAAGGACGTTGCGCTGCACTTGCTGGAAGTGAAAGCCTACAAAAGCGGCATGACCGCTCTGCGGCACGAGGTCGTTCGGTGAATGCCCCTCGGCCGCGATCGCGATCCGCCTTCATCGGCATCGTCGATCACGCCGGTTGGGCCATCGCCGTCACCATCACGCCCGAGGGCGAACTCCTCGATCGCCGTCGCATTGAGCTGATCGAGGCTGGACTGCCCACCATGCCCTATCACCATGAAGCACAGAAGCTTCCCTTGACCGATGCAACAGCGCTCGTCAAACGCGTGCGACTTTCCGTCGAACGCATGGCACGTGCCAGTCTCGATGAACTCGCCAAGACCGTTTCAACACCTATCGAAGGAGTAGCACTCCGAAATTGCCCGCCTTTGCCCGACACCATCGCGGAACGAATCGCCAACTACCGCGCGATGTGCGTGGCCGATTGGGTCGTCTATCGTCAAGCCATCGCCAATGCCGCGCAGGAAAGAGCCTGGCGCGTGTACTGGTATGACGCAACTTCGGTGATCGAGAAAGCAGCGATGGTTCGGCGCGGGCCCCCCTTCGACGATCTGCTCCTGAGGGCGGGCAAGGCAGCCGGGGCGCCATGGCAAAAGGATCATCGGGTCGCCATGGCGGCAGCCCTGCTCGCCAGCACGTGACGCTTGGCGCCCGATTCGCACGGCGGAAGCGCAAGTCGGTCTCGAAGTGAACTCGTCCTATGCTCTGCTCGGTACTAGGCTCGACTCGTGCCTTGCCGCCTGTGGTGGAAAGCGGCCGAGGCCTTGAGAAAGCGCCAGTTGGCCCTCAACCGCTACACGGACTCGCCACTATCCATCGGGTCGCAGCACTGGAAAGCGGCTTTTCGCCGCAATGCGATCCAGCAAGGGCCAAGCGGTTGCTTGGCGGGGAACCTCACCATGGAACTGCTTCTCAGGTATTGGTGGCTGATATGGGCGATCGTCGCCGTCTCGACCTTGGCATGGTGGCGCATGCGGTCGGACCATTCCAACGAACCATTCCTTCGTCGCCTGCTGCACGCCCTGGTCCCTCGCGCGAATCCACAGAGTCCCGACTATCAAAAGCCATCCGCGCGGATGATCGTGATTGTGGCGGTGGGCGGGGCGCTGGCGCTGCTGGCCACACTCTTGGTTGAGCTGGTGTAGGCAACGACACGTGGGTGAATCGGGACACCCACCAAGTTCCAGCCGCGCGGACCGAGCGTCGATCCTTCGGCGTCATTCACCATGCTTGAACTCTGACCAAGGCTCTTCCCATAAGAGGCTGATTCGGCTTGTCTTTTAGGCGAGCCTTGCCGCTCCTGCCGCGAATCCGACAATCGCCGCCGCGCTAGCGCTGTCCCTATCCGCGGCGTATACTCTCGCCACCTAACACCGCTAATCAACGAGAGGTCGCCATGAGCAACCCGTTGAATGACCTGGTTGGCCGCGTGGCGGAAGGTTCGTCGGCGCCGGTGAATGACCGGGAATACATCGAGTCGGCCTTTCAGCAGTTCGCGCGTCGACCGAGTGCGTTCCGTCAGCAGGCCACGTTGTCGCCGGAGCGCGCGCTCACGACGGGCGAGTTCGATGCCTTGCGTCGCGTGGGCTTGGCGCCCAATGCCGATACCGCGCGTGACGCCGAGCACGCGCGACAAGGGGCTTTGCATGCGTGGTTTCTAATCTACCGTGACGCCTATACCACGCAGTCCGTGGCCGACATGTTGGGCGTTCATCCTTCGCGCATTCGTCAACGCCTCAAGGAACGCACCTTGATGGCGCTTGATGACGCGGGTGAACTGCGTGTGCCGGCCATGTTCTTCGAAGACGGCGCCGAACTGCCGGGGTTGCGTCGCGTGCTTCCGGCGGTGTCCGAGGACGTCCGGCCGCTCGAAGTGCTGTCGTGGTTGGCCACGCCCTCGTCGGAACTGCAGGATACGAGCGGCAGGCCCCGCGCCCCGCGCGAGTACCTGCTCGCCACGGGCGACGCGGATCGAGTGATTCCGCTGGCGCAGGCCTTGGGCAGTGGCGAAGCTGCCTGATCCGCCGAGCCGCGCGCAACTTCGCCGGCTCGATCCGCCAATCCACGTCGTGAATCCGGGCACGTCGCTCGCGCGAGTCTACTTTGCTGGTGGCGATCATCCCGCGGCATGGAATACGTTTCGCGATTGGGGTCCATCGCGACTGGCGCGTTTCGATCATCACCTGGCGGACAAGCAGGGCCAACCGCATCGTCAGTCGCGAGCGGTGCTGTACTGCGCGCCGTTGGGCATGACGTGCCTCGCGGAAGTCTTCCAGCATTCGCGAGCGATCGATCGCGTCAGGCGCGATCCCTTCCTCGTTATCTTCGAACTCGTGCGTGCCGTGCGACTGCTCGATCTCACGGGGGAATTCACCACGCGCATGGGCGCCTCGCTTGCCATCCACTCCGGCCCGCGCGATCGCACGCGGCGTTGGGCGGTTGCGCTGCACGAAGCGTATGGCTTCGATGGGTTTCTCTACTTGTCATCGATGCACCCTGGCGCAAAGGCCATGGTGCTCAATGAGCGAGCGAGCGATGCGCTGCCGCAGTCGCCATCATTCAATCGGGCGCTGGATGATCCGATTCTTACGGATGTGATTGATGCTTGCGCGGCGCGGTTGGGGTATTTAAAGACGTAAGCAATCGCGTGCAAGCTGACAATCAAAGCGCGAACCCAAGAGACCTCGGTTCAACAGTGCAAGCATGAGTAGAGGGGAGACTCACCATGGTCGAATCCGATGCTGACTCCGCGCATGGAAAACTGGCATTTGCCTTTGCCCAAGCCTTGGTGGCGGGTGACTTCCAATCTGCCCATTCGATGCTCTGCGATGGGTTCAGGTCCGCGGCAACGCCGGAACGGATTCGGAAGAACTATGAGGAGATGGTGGCCTATGGTGACGGGCCTCCAACGGAAGTGTCGTTGCCGTGCACCATGACGGAGTGGCCAGGCAAGAGGCGCCATGATCTCGGATGGGCTTATGTGAGCATCGGCGGTCTAGATTTTATTGAGGCCGTGACGGTGATCGTCTGCGAGGAACAGGGCCGGCCCGTGATTCGAGAGCTCGAATGGGGTCGCCCATGAGCTGTCCACGCTACGGATCAGCCTGTCACGATCGATCGTCGAAGACTTGGGCGTTCTCGAAATGGAATCTTGGAAGACGTATCTGGTGGACCGAGTGACCTCACCGCTTCCGGGTGCACTCATCCTGCTCGCCCTGATTGCAGCGATCTCTCCTAACGCAGCTCTGGCGGCGGACTTTTACGTCGCACGAGATCTTCGCTTTGTTCCCGTCGCGCCCACCGCGAACGACACTATTGCCGTGTCGTTCTCCGCCGGACCGTGCCTGGGCATTGCGGATCTGCCAAATCAGGTCGACGTGCTCAGGGCCGGGCAAGACCTGGAACTGCGTATCGATGGGAATATCGCGTCTGACATCACGTTCTGCAATTCCATCGTCAGAGCCGTGACGTTTCCCATTGGGGCGTTGCCTGCAGGGCAATACGACCTCCGCGTGACGATTCGCTCGGTGATCCCGCCCAACGTGCTCTCGCCTCCCATCCTGACTGGGGCGCTACGTGTTGCGCCTGCGCCAGTGCCCGCGACTAACCGCGCGATGCTCGTGCTTCTCATGCTTTGCCTGATGGCGACGGTGCTGTTGGCGAGGCGGTCTAGGATGAGCTGATTGGTCCAGGGCCTGCGTCAAACAAGACGGCGCACCTCGCCTACGGACTTATCAACGCGCGAAGCCGTACGTCCGGCTGATCTACAATGCCCCCAATGTCCTCCCCCCGCCAATCCCAAATCACCACCTACCTCGACCACCTCCGCGTCGAACGCCGACTTTCCCCTCGCACTCTCGCGGCTTATCGCGAGGATCTGGACAAACTCGATGCCCACATCGAGCAAACCCGCGGCGCGATTGCTTGGCGTGATGTGGTGAGCGAGGACGTGCGCGCGTTCGTGGCGGGTGAGCATCGCGGTGGCTTGTCGGGCAAGTCGATCGCGCGGCGGTTGGCGGCGTGTCGGGGGTTGTTCCGGTGGTTGTTGCGAGAAGGTTTGGCGAGCGCCAGTCCGGCGCAGGCGATTCGCGCGCCTAAGAGTGCGCGCAAGCTGCCGAATGTGTTGGACGCGGATGAGTTGGGCGCGTTTCTTGAGCTGCCCGAAGAGGGCGGCATCGCGACGCGGGACAAGGCGATCTTCGAGTTGTTCTATTCGTCCGCGCTGCGTCTGTCGGAACTGTGTGGCTTGCGCTGGAATGATCTCGACACGGGCGAGGGTTTGGTGCGGGTGTTGGGCAAGGGTGGCAGGACGCGCGTGGTGCCGGTGGGCAGTGTCGCCTTGGCGGCGTTGGCGCAGTGGCGCGTGGAGAGTGGCGGGCAGCCCGAGGGCGCGATGTTTCCGGGGCGGGGCGGTGGCACCTTGTCGCCGCGCGCGGTGCAGGCGCGGCTGAAGTATTGGGCGCAGCGGCAGGGGGTGTGGAAGCGCATGCATCCGCATCTGTTGCGGCATTCGTGCGCGAGTCATGTGCTCGAGTCGTCGGGCAATCTGCGCGCGGTGCAGGAGATGCTGGGCCACGCCGACATTGCGACCACACAGATCTATACCCATCTCGATTTTCAGCATCTGGCCAAGGTCTACGACCAGGCGCATCCGCGGGCGAAGCGGCGCGGGGGTTGAGTCTTCGCCACGTCACGGTTCGGCCACACGTTCGAGATAGCCGAGCGACAAGCGCCTCATCGTTGAGCTGACCACGCTACGTCGCCGCTGCGATTTCCGCGCCAGCTTGTGCCCAGCACAACCGCCCCAACATCCCGGTTCTCTGATTCGGGAGTTGTCCATGTCCGAGACTTTTCATGCCACGACCATCGTGTCCGTGCGCCGAAACGGCAAGGTCGTGATCGGCGGTGACGGCCAGGTGACGCTGGGCAATACCGTCATGAAGGCCAATGCGCGCAAGGTGCGACGCCTGGGCAATGGCTCGGTGCTGGCGGGCTTCGCCGGCGCCACGGCCGATGCCTTCACGCTGTTCGAGTTGTTCGAGCACAAGCTGGAGCGCCACGCGGGTCAGTTGGTGCGCGCGGCCGTGGAACTGGCCAAGGAATGGCGCACGGATCGCCGCCTGGGTCGGCTTGAAGCTTTGCTCGCGGTGGCCGACAAGGACGCCTCGCTGATCATCTCGGGCAATGGCGATGTGATCGAGCCCGAGGGTGGGCTGATCGCGATCGGTTCGGGCGGTCCGTTCGCGCAGGCCGCGGCCAAGGCGCTGATCGAGAACACCGAGCTGGCGCCGCGCGAGGTGGTGGAGCGCGCGCTCAAGATCGCCGGCGACATCTGCATCTACACCAATCACAACATTTCGATCGAAGAACTGTGAGCGCGTGATCGCGCCGAGGACGCCGCATGGCTGATTTCACGCCGCAACAGATCGTGGTCGAACTCGACCGCCACATTATTGGACAGGCCAGCGCCAAGCGCGCCGTGGCCATCGCGCTGCGCAACCGTTGGCGGCGCATGCGCCTGGACCCGTCGATGCGCGACGAGGTGACGCCGAAGAACATTCTCATGATCGGGCCCACGGGCGTGGGCAAGACCGAGATCGCGCGCCGCTTGGCGCAGTTAGCCAACGCGCCTTTCGTCAAGGTCGAGGCGACCAAGTTCACCGAGGTCGGCTACGTCGGCAAGGACGTGGAGACCATCGTGCGCGACCTCGCCGAGGCCGCGGTGAAGATGGTGCGCGAGCAAGCCAAGGCCGGCGTGCGTGAAGGCGCCGAGCGCGCGGCCGAAGAACGCTTGCTCGACGCGTTGCTGCCGCGCCCGCGCGCGGTGCGCGTGTGGGGCGAGGAACCGCCGCCCGCGCCGGAAGACCAAGGCACGCGCGAGCGCTTTCGCGAGATGCTGCGCGCCGGCAAGCTCGACGAGCGCGAGGTCGAGATCGATTTCGCGCAGACCGCCGGCATCGAGCTGATGGCGCCGCCGGGCATGGAAGAAATGACTCAGCAGCTCAAGCAGATGTTCTCGAACATGGGCGGGCAGAAGACCGCGCGGCGCAAGCTCGCGATCCGCGCCGCGCGCCCGCTGCTGATCGAGGAAGAAGCGGCCAAGCTCGTCAACGAGGAAGAGATCCGCGCGCGAGGTCTAGAATTGGCCGAGCAAAACGGCATCGTCTTCATCGACGAGATCGACAAGATCTGCCAGCGCTCCGAATGGGGCGGCGCGGGTGTCAGTCGCGAGGGCGTGCAGCGCGATCTGTTGCCGCTGGTGGAAGGCTCGTCGGTGACGACGAAGTTCGGCACGATCAAGACCGACCACGTGCTGTTCATCGCCTCGGGCGCGTTTCATCTGGCCAAGCCGTCGGATCTGATTCCCGAATTGCAGGGTCGCTTTCCGATTCGCGTGGAGTTGTCGGCGCTCACGGCCGAGGATTTTCGGCGCATTCTGACCGAACCCAAGGCGGCGCTGACGCGTCAGTACCAAGCGCTGCTGGCCACTGAAGGCGTGACCTTGACCTTCGACGACTCGGCGGTGACGCGCATCGCGGAACTCGCGCAGCAGGTCAACGAGCGGCAGGAGAACATCGGCGCGCGGCGGCTGAGCACGATCCTCGAGCGGCTGCTCGATCAGGTCTCGTTCGACGCCGACACGCGTCAGGGCGAGCACGTCACGATCGACGCGGCGTATGTCGACTCGCACCTCGATGCCCTGGTCAAGCGCGAGGACCTGACACGCTACATCCTGTAGGACGGCGCGCGCCGAGACGTGCGTCACCCCCGGCGAGGTCGCGTCAGCGCGCGCGACCCCGCCCGACGATGGCAAAACTTTGCCGAGATTCGTCGACGGCGCGTGGCGTCGGGTGGGTCGCGCGGGCATCGGCGTGGCGTGTCGATTCGTTCTCCGCGTGGGGTCGCGTGTCGGGCGATACGCGCGTTGAAAGCGCGCTGCAATCCCTTTGGGCGCGGCACAGAGGATTGGCGTGGCGCCCACGGGCGAGCCCCGCGTGAGGCCTTTCCCGACACGCCGGTCGGGGCGTTTTCCCTGACCGCTCGCGCCCGTCGCCCCGGGGTCGGGTGAAAAACCTAGCCGGGTCATCGCATAATGTCGGCCATGAACAAAGTCGTTGAATTGAAACAGCGTGGCATCCGGGCGCGGATTCGCGAGGCCCAGGAGACGCGCGCGCTCGTGCGCCTGTGGCGCAATGAGCTGGAGGCGGCGAGCTTCACTGGCTTCGTCGCCGCGATCGGCAAGGAGTTTTTCCTGTTGTGGGTGTTGGGCGACTACATCGGCTTCGATGGGCTGTACGCGCTGCGCTATCGCGACGTGACCGAAGTCGAAGTGCCCGACAAGAACCATCGCTTCCTCGAACGCGCCATGGCGTTGCGCCAGGTCGTGCCCGAGTGGCCGGAAAACTTCGCGCTCGACGACGTCGAGGGCGTGGTGCGCTCGGCCGCCGCCAATGCCGGCGCCATCGCCGTGCACGTGGATACCGAAGGCGAGGACGAAGTCTGTTACGTCGGCCGTTTGCTCGGCTTCGAGCCCGATGGCTTTCTGGTGCAGGAGATCACGCCCGACGCCGAGTGGTTGCGCGAGACCTCGTTCTTCGGATTCGACGAAGTCTCGGCCATCGCGCTGCGCGGGCCGTATCACCAGGCCTTGCTCGAAATCGCCGGCACGCCGCCCGATGACGTGCGCCCGTTCAATCGCGATCAGGGCTCCTTGCACTGATCGCGCGCGGGCGCCGCGCGCGCCTGGGAGACATCATGTCCACGCCGCGTCCGACCGAGATCAAGCTCCATCGCGCCTCGCGCGTGCTCGAAGTAGCCTTCGACACGGGCGAGCGCTTTCAACTGAGTTGCGAACTGCTGCGCGTTTACTCGCCTTCGGCCGAAGTGATGGGTCATGGCCCGGGTCAGCGCGTGCTGCAAGTGGGCAAGGAGTCGGTCAACATCGCCGCGATCGATCCGGTGGGCAACTACGCCGTGTTGCTGCGCTTCGACGATGGCCATGACACCGGCATCTTCTCCTGGACCACGCTGTACGACCTGGGCCGCCATCAGGCCGAGTACTGGCAGAAATACCTCGATGAACTGAGCGCCGCGGGCCACGCGCGACGCGCCTGAGCCCGACCTTCGCGCTACCATGGCGGCCATGAGCGACGCCAAGACCCATTTCGGTTTTCGAGACGTGACCCCGGCCGAGAAGACGCGGCTGGTCGGCGAAGTCTTCGCCTCGGTCGCGCGCAAGTACGACGTGATGAATGACCTGATGTCGCTGGGTGTGCATCGCCTGTGGAAGCGGCATTTCGTCGGCACGGCCGATGTGCGTCCGGGCGAGCACGTGCTCGATCTGGCCGGTGGCAGCGGCGACATCGCGCAGCTCGTGGCCGAGCGCGTGGGCGACAAGGGTCATGTGGTGTTGAGCGACATCAACCCGGCCATGCTGGGCGTGGGTCGCGATCGCCTGATCGACGCGGGCAAGATCGCGCGCGTGAGTCCGGTGCTGGTCAATGCCGAGGCGATTCCGTTCGCCGATGACAGTTTCGATCTGGTGACGATCGCGTTTGGGCTGCGCAATGTCACCGACAAGGCGCGCGCGCTGGCGGAGATGCATCGCGTGCTCAAGCCCGGTGGTCGCGCCTTGATTCTGGAGTTCACGCCCGAAGTCGCCGAGCCGCTCAAGCCGCTGTACGACATGTATTCCTTCCAGGTGTTGCCGCGCTTGGGCCAGCTCGTGGCCAACGATGCCGAGAGCTATCGCTATCTGGCCGAATCGATTCGCAAGCATCCGCCACCGGCGGAACTGCGCGCGATGATGGAAGCGGCCGGCTTCGCGCGCTGCACCGCGCGCAAGCTCACCGGCGGCTTGGTCGCGATACACCGCGGTTACAAGCTCTAGTCGCGTCGTGCGCGCGCGCTTACGCCGAACGCTGGGCGTCGTCGTCGCGCTGATCGTGCTGGCGGGCGCGGCGGTTTATCAATTTCGACCGCAGTGGTTGCTGCAAGCCGAGTTCGCGCGCCTGGCATGGCGCGCCGACGTGCATTGGCACGCCATCCACGCCGGCACGCACGATTGGGCCTATTACGAAGGCGGGCAGGGCGAGACCGTGGTGCTGGTGCATGGCTTCACCGGCAGCAAGGAGAACTGGCTCGATACCGCGCGCTTTCTGACGCCGCGTTACCACGTGATCATTCCCGATCTGCCCGGCTGGGGGCAGTCGATGCGTCAGTCCGAGGCAGCCTACGGCGCCGCCGATCAAGCGACGCGCCTGCGCGATTTCCTGGTGGCGGTGAAAGCGACCGATGCGCATCTGGTCGGTCATTCCATGGGCGGCAGCATCGTGGGCTTGTACGCGGCCGAGCATGGCGCCGAGCTGCGCTCGCTCACCTTGATGAACTCCGCGGGCGTGCGCTTCACCTTGAATGAGTTCGCGCGCGCGATCCAGGCGGGCGAGCTGCCGTTCAACGTCAACGATCGCGCGCAGTGGCACGCGTTGATGCACAAGCTCTTCGTCTCGCCGCCGTGGTTGCCCGGGCGCGTGGAAGACGTGTTGATCGCGCGCAATGTCGCCGATCACGTGTTCCACGAACAGGTGATGGCCTTGATCGGGCGCGAGCCGGAAGCTTTTCTGCTGCAATCGCGGCTCGACCGCATCGCCACGCCGAGCTTGGTCTTTTGGTGCAACGGCGATCAGGTGCTGGATGTGTCCTCGGTCGAGGCGTTTCGCGCCGGCTTGCCGCGCGCGCGCGTGGTGATCGAGGACGGCTGCGGTCACATGCCGATGATGGAACGCCCGGCGGAAACCGCGCGCGTGCTTCAGGCGTTCTTCGAAGCGCCGGACGCGACGGGCGAGATCACGCCGGCCGCGCCCTGAGCAGTCATCAAGCCGGCGACTTCGCCTGCTCGTTCGCCAGTTCGATCCACGCGCGATTGGCGCGGCGATAGTACTTGGGCGCGATCTTGGCGCGTGCTTGGATGCTCTGGAACACCTTCAAGGCTTCGGGGCCGCGGCCCATGCGCTTGAGCAAGAGTCCGAAGCGCGCGCGGCCTTCTTCGCCGGGGAAACTTTCGGCGAGCACCTGATACTCGAGCAGGGCTTTGTCGTTCTCGCCCAAGGCTTCGAGGCTGCGCGCGTAGAGCAGATGACCGTCGGTGTTCTTGTAGTCGGGGTTAGCGGCGATCAAGGTGTCGAGCGTCTTGCGCGTGGCGGCGGCGTCGCCGCGCTCGAACTGCGCTTGCGCCAGGCCCAGCAGAATGTCGGGATCGGTCGCGTGCGGGCCCTTGAGGCAGCTTTGGAACAACTCCTCGGCATTGAGCACATCGCCCAGCTGCATGCATTCCTGCGCCAGGCGCAAACGGTTTTGCACGGTGTCGGCGACGGCGAGTTCATTCTCGATGCGCTTGCGGTCGCGCGCCGGATCGATCGCTTGCGAGACCTTGCGCACGGCGCGGCGCGCGTTCGGATCGTTGCGCAGATCCGGCCACATTTCGAGAAAGAAATAAGTCGCCGGTCCGATCACCGGGATCATCATGATCACCATTATCCAGTAGAACTGCCGCCCCGTGCGCAGCACATGCACGATCAGGGCGAAGTTGACCAGCAGCGCGAGTATTCCCAGAAAAGGCATCTTGGCGTCTCGAACGAATTCCCCCGGTCGCGGAGAATCGCATGGAATTCGCCCGATCGGTAGCGCGTGCGCGCCGTGTCCGATCAGTGGTCGCGCCGCGCGTCGACTCGCGCGGCGCGGACCGCGATCGCGCGGCCGCGCGGGCCGAGCGATCGTCCTAACGCGGCCGTGGCCTACTTGGCCTTGCCGTAGAGTTTCTCGCCGGCGACGCGGAACTCCGAATCTTCCTTCCACGCCGGACGGGCCGAGCCGTCGCTGACACGGCGGCCGACTTCATACAGCGCGGTCAAATCCTCGATCACGCCGCTCAAGTCCCACATCGGATTAAATTCGTCCGAAGTCTTGTGATAACGCACGGTCAGGTAGTCGTTCGCGTCCTTCATGCCGGCGTCCTTGCCGCCGTCGATCATGTCCACGCCCGACTTGGCGTACAGCGCCGGCACGCCGCGACGCGCGAAGTTGAAATGATCGGAGCGGAAGTAGTAACCGCGCTCGGGCGATTCTTCCGGCACGGTCACGCGGTTCTGCGCGCGGATGACTTCGGCCAGCGTCTCTTCGAGCGTCGACTGGCCCGGGCCGATGATGGCCATGTCGCGCGTGCGACCGTGGATCACCATCGCGTCCATGTTGATCACGGCCAGCGTCTTGTCCAGCGGAATGCTCGGATGATTGACGTAGTAACGCGAGCCGAGCAGGCCCGATTCCTCGAGCGTGGGCAGCAGGAACACGATCGAGCGCTTGGGCTTGTCGGCGCTGCGCGCGAAGGCTTCGGCGATCTCGAGCACGCCGGCCACGCCCGAGGCGTTGTCGATCGCGCCGTTGAAGATCTTGTCGTTGTCGGGCGCGGCGAAGGTGCGGCCCAGGTGATCCCAATGGCCCATGTAGAGCACGGCTTCATCAGCGTGCTCGGTGCCCGGCAGGATGCCGATGACATTGTCCGACGTGGTCTGACGAATGCTCGATTCCACCGTCACCGAGACCTTGCCACCCAAGGCCACCGGCTTGAAGCCGCGTTGATCGGCGGCCTGGCGCTGCGCTTCGAAGTCCTGGCCCGCGGCCGCGAACAGCGCCTTGGCCGCTTCACCCGTGAGCCAGCCTTGCACCTTCAAGCGTGGCTCGGCGTCTTCCGACGCGGGCAGATCGAACTGCGCGCCGGTCCAGCCGTTCTGCACCACGTCCCAACCGTAAGCCGCGGCTTCGGTCTCGTGCACGATCAGGCAGCCGGCGGCGCCCTGGCGCGCGGCTTCCTCGAACTTGTAAGTCCAGCGGCCGTAGTAGGTCATGGTCGGACCCTTGAACAGCGTCGCGTCCTTGCGGATGAAGCCCGGGTCATTGATCAGCACGACCACGGTCTTGCCCTTCACGTCCAGGCCCGCGTAGTCGTTCCATTGATACTCCGGCGCGTTGACGCCGTAGCCGACGAACACGAGCTCGCTCGCGTTGAGGCTGGTCTTGGCCTCGCCGCTGCGCGTGCCGACCACCATGTCCTTGGGCATGGCGAATTCGAGCGGCTTGCCGGCGACGTCGATGTTCATCACGGCGTTGGGCTTGATGCGCGTCTCGACCATGGGCACGGTCTGGAAATAGCTCTCGCCATTGCCGGGCTTCAAGCCGATGCGCTGGAACTGTTCCTGCAGATACGTGGTGGTCGCGCGTTCGCCGATCGAACCGGGCGAGCGGCCTTCGAATTCATCGGAGGCCAGCGTCTGCACGTGCGCGGCGTAATCGCCGGCGCTGATCGACGCCTCGAAGTCATGCTTGCCCGCGGGCAACTGCGGCGCATCCGGCGCCTCGGGCGCGGCCACCTCGGCGGGCGCCGGCGCGGGCGCGGTCACGGCCTCGGTCGGCGGCGGCGGTTCGGAAGAACTGCAAGCGGCAAGCGCAAGCAGCGTGGCGGAAAGCGCGATGCGACGCATGGACGGCTCCGGAGCGGGATGGAGCGCGGATTCTAGCCCAGTGTCGCGGCTTGGCCAGGGTTGGTGCTTGCGGGAATGCGCGGTGAGCGCGTGCATGGGCGCGCCGAGGGCCATGGGGCGGCAGGGCTCGGGGCCGTGAACGTCATTGCCGAGAACTTGCGCGATGGCTGGCGGTCAAGATGCACGCTGACGCGCAGGGGCGTCGTCGACTTCATGAGTGGGAACTGATGTGAGTTTGGAGGTGCCGCGCGTGGCGCAGACAGGGAAGGTCGCACCGAAGATCAAGGAGACGTTTGCGAGAAGCTGGCTAGCGTTTTGGTCATGGGCTCGCCTGATGCTTGCGGCATCGCTGCTCGTGGTCGTCGCGGTATTGGGTTTTGCCGCTGTGCTTCTGTGGTGGTTGGCGCCGTCGTTGCCCATCATGGCTTGGATCGACGCGGGTGTCTCGACCGCGGCTGGAGCCACGGTAATCGCGCTGACTTGGGGCGATCGCGAGACGCTACGGCGCGCGCGCAAGCTGGCGATCAGAGTTTGCGTGGTGATCTGCGTGCTACTTTTCCTTTCGAGGAAGTTGAATTCTTCCGTGTGGGAATCGATGGCGTACTACTTGAAAGACCGCCTCATCAACTCGAATTGCAACGAGGACGTGATCGCGGAATCGAACACAACATACCCTCGGTTTGTCGCGAGGCTTGTCGATACCGGTCGTCCCGGATCGCGAGAAAAGACGCTGTACCTGCGTTGGTCGAAGGATTCAACTTCGCCCACGGCGCGGGTTCTTTCAATTGACGAGTATCGCGTCGCGGTTGGTATGTTTCCGGCCTCGTGGCATCACGCGATCTACTCCGCGACGACGCCTGAAGTTCAGTTCGAGTTCGCTCTAACCTTCACCTGCCCCGCGCCGATGGACGCGCCCACGCGCGCCCATTGAAACCAACGCGTGCCTCAGTGCACGTGATGCTCGTGAAAGAACTCGCTATAGGCCATGTCATCGACCAGGATGTGCTCGGCCAGCCAGCGCACCATGAATTCGAGCACGGAGACGGCGAGTTGCGTGTCGCCGGCGGCGAAGCGCGAGCGGAAGCCCGCGATCTGTTGCTCGAACATGCGGTGGCCGCGCGCGTGATCTTCGGAATCGTGCCAATGCAGGCGATCGAAGATGCGCTCTTCGAATTTGAAGTGCACGCGCGTGTAGCCTTCGAGACCGGCGAGCACCAAGCCCATGACCGTGGCCGATTGCTGGCGCTTGATCGCGCTCGACAGCTGATTGATGTACGCGATCAGCACGCGGTGCTGACCGTCGATGGTGGGCACGCCCACCGATAGCGCGTCCGACCATTCGATCGGCAGGCCGCTGGCGGCGCGTTGCGCGAGCATCTCGGCCAATTGCGCGACACCGCGTGCGGTCGTACTCGTGGACAACTGACGGACGTCCATGTTTCACCCACCCTGTTCGACATTGGCGCGCATCGTGATGGAAGTCTCGATCGCCGATATTGACAACGATCAACTCAGCCCGTCGGGATTTACCTGACCGAGCACGCGCTGGTCAGACTTCCGGCGGAGGGTCGATCGCACCCACATGAACGGTGAAAGCGCGGCAAGTGGCTGCTTTTCGGCCTTTCGGCCGCGGGGAAAGTCAGCAGCGCTGTCGTTTCTGGACTCGACGCGCGTCCGTGTTCAACACTTGAACGAAAGCCGTGCAGACCGCATGCCAGGAAACACGCACGGTTTTTCGCGCCGGGCGCCGGAATTCCGGCGAGTTTCGGCCCGTTCTCCAGACCTTCGAACGAGGGATGGCTGCCGTTGAAGAGACTGTTGTTGCGAACGATTCGGCTCTACCAACGGCATGTTTCGCCGCGCAAGGGCTATTGCTGCGCGTATCGCCAGTACACGGGCGGCGCGAGTTGTTCGAGCCTGGGGTATCGCGCGATTCGGCGGCATGGCGCGTTACGCGGTCTGGCGGTATTGCGGCTGCGCTTCGCGCGCTGCGCGCAGGCACGCGATGCCTTGCGCGAGCATCCGCGCTTGCCGGCGCGGCTGCGCGGCGATTGCGATCTGGGCGTGTGCGACATCGGCGGCTGTGACTTGCCCGATGTTGGGCATTGCGATGCGCTGAGCTTCCGCAAGTGGCCCGACATCGGTTGCGACGTGTCGTGTTGCGACATCTGGGGTAGCCGCAAGGACATGGAACCGTGGCCGGAGCGAAGACGGCCGCGTCGACGCGCAAAACGCGAAAATCAGCCGCCCTGAAACGACTCGGCCCCGCGACGAAGTCTCGTCGCGAGGCCGAGGTGACTTCTGGACTTGCGCTTAGCGCGGCGCGCTGTCGCCACTGAAACGCTTGGCGTCGGCGCCGGAGATCTTGCCCACGCGCGCGGTCTCGTGCACGTAGAGTTCGACGTCGCGTTCGAACACCAGGTCGCCTTCGACCACGGCGTTGGGGCCGATGGTCACGCGCGGCACGCGCTGCTTGCCCCAGTTGAACCAGCCGCCGTTGGGCTTTTCGATCTTGATGCCGCCCTGCACGTGCGAGCCGGCGCCGACGTCGATGTCGCCCGACACGGTCGACAGGCCGCCGCCCACATGGGCGTTGTTGAGATCGATGCTGCCGTTGACGTTGGATACCGAGCCGCCGACATCGGCGCCGTCTTCGAGCGTGATGCTGCCGTTGACCGTTTCGGCATCGCCCAGCACGATCGCGCGGCTGCCGAGGGTGACGCCGCCGTTGACGGTTTCGACTGATTGCACTTGGGTGCTGGCGCCCAGACGCACGCCGCCGTTGACGGTCTCGACGTCGTCGGCGCGCGCGTTGTCTTCGAGCGAGATGCCGCCGTTGACGGTCTCGAGGTCGCCCGCGGTTTCGCCGGCGTCCAAACGAATACTGCTGTTGACCTTGCTGATGTCTTCCTTGGCCGCGACCGTGCCCACACTCAGGGCGGCGACGATGGCGAGGGCGAGAATGCGCATGACGGGTTCCTCAGGTTCGGGGTGAACGCGAGTTCTGATGAGCGCCGCGCGCGAAAGGTTTAGCCGCGCGAGCCCTGCCGGAAGTCACGGTCGCGAGCGGCCGGCCCCGTCGCGCGCCGACGCGGGCGCCACTAGACTGCGCACTTTCCCGTCGCGTGGCGCTGTCCGTGAATCGTCCCAAGCCCTTGGTTCTGCTCATTCTCGATGGTTTCGGTTATCGGGCCGAGACCGAATTCAACGCCATCGCCCACGCCAACGCGCCTAACTGGCGCCGGCTCTGGGCCGAACGGCCGCACACCCTGGTCGACACGCATGGCCTGCAAGTGGGCCTGCCGGACGATCAGATGGGCAATTCCGAAGTCGGGCACATGAACATCGGCGCGGGGCGCGTGGTGTATCAGGACCTCACGCGCATCGAGCAGGCCATTCGCGACGGCAGCTTCGCGACCAATCCGGCGCTGTGCGCGGCGGTGGACGCGGTGGTGGCGAGCGGCGGCACCTTGCACATTTTCGGACTGGCCTCGCCCGGCGGCGTGCACAGTCACGAGGATCATCTGATCGCGATGCTGCGCCTGGCCGCCGCGCGCGGCGCGCGTTCGATCGCGCTGCATGCGTTTCTGGATGGTCGCGACACGCCGCCGCGCAGCGCCGCCGAGACCTTGCGCAAGCTCCAGGCCGCGATCGACGCCGTGCCCGGCGCGCGCATCGCCACCGTGATCGGTCGCTATTACGCGATGGATCGCGACAAGCGCTGGGAGCGCGTGAGCGGCGCTTACGAGGCCATCGCGGAAGCGCGCGCCGAGTATCGCGCGCCGAACGCGCTGGCCGCGCTCGAGGCCGCCTACGCGCGCGGCGAGAACGACGAGTTCGTCAAGGCCACGGTGATCGAGGGTCACGCGCCGATGCGCGATGGCGATGCCGTGGTGTTCATGAATTTCCGCGCCGATCGCGCGCGGCAGATGACGGCAGTGTTCACGCAGCCCGGGTTCGCGGGTTTCGCGCGCGCGCGGGCGATCAAGCTCGCCGCTTTCGTGACGCTGACGGAGTATGCGGCCGATCTGCCAGTGACGGCCGTGGCCTTCGCGCCGCAGAGCATGCGCAACACGCTGCCAGAATATTTGTCTTCGCTGGGTCTGACTCAGCTGCGCATCGCCGAAACCGAGAAGTACGCGCACGTGACCTTCTTCATCAGCGGCGGTCGCGAGGAGCCGTTCCCGGGCGAGGAACGCATCCTGGTGCCCAGCCCCAAGGTCGCGACCTATGACTTGCAGCCGGAGATGAGTTGCCCGGAGTTGACCGACAAACTCTGCGCGGCCATTCGCTCGCGACGTTTCGACGTGATCCTGTGCAACATCGCCAATCCCGACATGGTCGGTCACACCGGCGTGTTCGAGGCCGCGATCGCCGCGGTCGAAGCGGTCGATCGCGCGCTGGGCGAGATCGTGCGCGCGGTCGAAGACGCCGGTGGCGAGCTCTTGATCACCGCCGATCACGGCAATCTGGAAATGATGCGCGACCCGGTCACCCACGAGCCGCACACGCAGCACACGGTCGGCCCCGTGCCCTTGGTGTACGTCGGCCGCGCGGCGAAGCTGCGCACGGGCGGCGCGCTCAAGGATCTGGCGCCGACGATGCTCGCGTTGATGGGCTTGCCGCAGCCCGCCGAGATGACCGGCCACAACCTCGTCGAATTGACTTGATGCATTCGACCGCGTGGCGCGTGATGGCCTGCGGGCTCGCGCTGGCGATCGCCGGCGCGACATTCGCGGCCGACGATGACGAAAAGGCCGCGCGCGAGGCCGAAATCAAACAGCGCCTCGAAGCCGTTCGCGATCAGCAGCGCGCATTGAGCGAAGAACAATCCGGCACGCTCGGCGAACGCCGCGAGTTGGTGGCGCAGTTGCGCGCCGACGAATTGAAAGTCGCCGAAGTGGCGAAGACCTTGCGCGCCTTCGACGAAGCCTTGGCCGCGCGTCAATCCGAACTCGAGGCCTTGGCCGAGCAAGAAAAAGCCGTGCAGACGCGCTTGACGCGGCAACGCGATGCCATCGCCGTGCTGCTGCGTTCGGCCTACGCGCTGGGACGGCACGATCAACTGCGCATGCTGTTCGCGCCCGAGCAAGTGCGCGACGCCGCGCGCCTGCTCGCCTATCACCGCTATCTGGAACGCGATCGCAGCGCGCGCGTGCGCAAGCTCGCGGAAGACCTGGCCGAGTTCGCGCGCGTGCGCGCGGCCGTCGATCAAGCGCGCGTGGCGCTGGAGCAAGGCAAGGCCGATCAAGCGCGCGAGAGCGAGTCGCTGGCCGCCGCGCGCGACACGCGCAAGCAAAGTCTCGCGGCGCTGGAAGCGCGCCTGGCCGATCAACAGCAACGCCTCGCGGCCTTGGGCAAGGATGAAAAACAGTTGCTGTCGCTGATCGAGCAAATTCGCGATGTCATCGGCGACGTGCCCAAGGTGCTGGCCGGCGATGTCGCCTTCGCGAGTTTGCGCGCGCGCTTGCCGTGGCCGCTGTCGGGGCCCGTGTTGCAGCGCTTCGGCACGACCGGGCCCGATGGTCGCGTGGCCAGTGGCGTGTTGATCGGCGCGACGGCGGGCGCGCAGGTGAACGCGGTATCGCACGGCCGCGTGGCCTACGCCGATTGGCTCAAGGGCTATGGCTTGCTGATCATTCTCGATCACGGCGATGGTTTTCTTTCCTTGTACGCGCACAACGAAACCCTGCTCAAGGAAGTGGGCGATTGGGTCGATGCTGGCGATGCCATCGCCACCGCCGGCGCGAGCGGCGGTCGACCGGAGACGGGCGTGTATTTCGAGCTGCGTCAGCGCGGCCGCGCCATCGATCCCGCCGCTTGGTTGACGAAGCGTTAACGAATATTCATCCCCGCGCGGCGAAACGCCGACGAATCGCACCTTGCGCGCGCGAACGCGTGGCTATAATCGCAGCGAAACCCGATCGGGGAAGCTGAATATGTCGCGCTTGTTCGCCCTGTCCGCCCTGCTTGTGAGTTCCGCGTTCGCCGCCACCGCGTGGGCCGACACCGCGGCGACCGCCACCGACGCCGGCGCGACCGCCGCCGTCGACGCGCCCGAGGCGCAAGAGGTTCCGCTCGAGGACATTCAAACCTTCGCCGCGATCTTTCGCGCGGTGAAGTCGGCCTATGTCGAACCGGTCGATGATCGCAAGCTGATGCAGGACGCGATTCGCGGCATGCTCGCGGGCCTCGATCCGCACAGCGAGTATCTGGATCTGTCGGGCGTGAAGCAGCTCGACGAAGACACCACGGGGCAATACGCGGGCCTGGGCATCGAAGTGCTGTTTCTCGATGGCGTGCTGCGCGTGATTTCGCCGATCGATGATTCGCCGGCCAGTCGCGCGGGCATCAAGTCGGGCGACATCATCTTGTCGATCGATGGCAAGCCGGTGGTGTCGGAAGATCGCGATGCCATTCAAAAGCTGCGCGGCAAGCCGGGCAGCCCGATCGCGTTGTCGATCGCGCGCGAGGGCAATGATTCGCCGCTGGAGATGACGTTGCGCCGCGAGGTGATCCGCGTCGCCAGCGTCAAGACGCGCTTGCTCGAGCGCGACTACGCCTATGTGCGCGTGACGCAGTTCCAGGAACAGACCGGCGCCGAGTTGCGCGAGAAGCTGCGTCGCCTGGTCAACAAGAACGGCGCCGTGCGTGGCGTGGTGCTGGATCTGCGTTCCAATCCCGGCGGCTTGCTAAATGCCGCCGTGGCGGTGGCCGATGCGTTTCTCGACGAGGGCACGATCGTGTCCACGCGCGGGCGCACGCCGGAAGCGGCCTCGAGTTTCGCGGCCACGCGCGGCGATCTCTCGGATGGCGCGCCGCTGGTGGTGCTGGTCGACGCGGGCACGGCCTCGGCCGCCGAGATCGTGGCCGGCGCGCTCAAGGACAATCATCGTGGTTTGATCATCGGCCAGCGCACCTTCGGCAAGGGTTCGGTGCAGAGCGTGCTGGGCGTCAGCGAGGACACGGCGGTGAAGCTCACCACCGCGCGCTATTACACGCCGCGCGGCATTTCGATTCAGGCCGCGGGCATCGTGCCGGACATCGCGCTCAAGGATCTGCGCCTGACGCGACCCGATGGCCCGGCGACCTTGCTCGCCGAGCGCGATCTGCCGGGGCATCTCAATGGTGAACTCGAAGGCGTGGCCGACGCGCCGGTGGAATCCGACGAAGCCGTGGCCAACGACTATGCCTTGAACGAGGCGCTGAACGTGCTCAAGGGCCTGGTCGCGGTGCGCGAGCACGGCAAACCGTCGCGCGGCTGAGCCGAAACCTCGTTTCGTAACGCAAACGGCCCGCTTACGCGGGCCGTTTGCGTTTGAGGCATTGCTCAGCTCAGCTCAGCGCTGCGGCGGCGCCAGCGGAAACGGCATGATCTTGTCGCCGGTGGCGCCGTCGCGAATCGCGGCCGTGCCGCGCTTGATCACTTCCTCGACGCGGACGATGCATTGCATCGGCAGATGCAGGCTCTTGGTGTCGCGGAACTCGTCGCGCAGGCGCTCCTCGGTGGGATCGACCACCAGGCTCTCGGCCTCGAACACCAGATCGGACACCTCGGTGAAGCCCCACAGTTCGCTGGCGCGCACTTCGCGCGCGAACAGCTCGTAGAGCTTACCCGCGTTCAGGAAACTCACTTTGTACAGTCGCTTGCTCATGACCGCATTGTGGGGGCGGCGCGGGCGCTTGCCAATCGGGGTCGGGCGGCGATTCCCCCAAATGTCGCGAAGTCCGTTACCCTTCGTCGGGTTTTTTTCCTAGCTGCCGGGGAAGCCATGTCCGACAACCACGCCACCGAGTTCAAGCGTTCGGTCTCCTTGCTCGATGCCACCATGCTGGTGGCCGGGTCGATGATCGGCTCGGGCATCTTCATCGTTTCCGCCGACATCGTGCGCAACGTCGGCTCGGCCGGCATGTTGTTGCTGGTGTGGATCATCAGCGGCGCGATGACCGTGATCGGCGCGCTGTCGTATGGCGAACTCTCGGCGATGTATCCGCGCGCCGGCGGTCAGTACGTCTACTTGCGCGAGGCCTGGGGCAAGCTGCCGGCCTTCTTGTACGGCTGGGCCTTCTTCGCGGTGATCCAGACCGGCACGATCGCGGCCGTGGGCGTGGGTTTCGCCAAGTTCGCGGCGTATCTGTTTCCGGCGGTGTCGGATCAGCACGTGTTGTTCCAGGCTGGCGGCTTCAAGCTCAATGCCGCCCAGCTGGTGTCGATCGCCTTGGTGGTGCTGCTGACGTGGGTGAATAGTCGCGGCATTCGCGAAGGCAAGTTGATCCAGACCGTGTTCACGCTGGCGAAGATTCTCGCCGTGATCGGACTGATCGGCTTTGGTCTGTTGCTCGGCGCCAAGAGCGAGTTGTGGGCGGCCAACTGGGCCGCGGCGGCGCCGGTCAATCCGCCGCAGGCGGATCTGAGTCCGTATTTGCTCGCGGCCTTCGCGGCGATCTCGGTGTCGATGGTCGGTTCGTTGTTTTCGTCGGACGCGTGGAACAGCGTCACCTTCATCGCGGGCGAGATCAATAACCCCAAGCGCAATGTCGGCTTGTCCTTGTTCCTGGGCACGATCATGGTCACCACCTTGTACGTGCTGGCCAATGTGATGTATCTGGCCGTGCTGCCGCTCGACGGCATCGCGCACGCCGAGGCCGATCGCGTCGGCGTGGCCGCGGCGCAGGCCGCATTCGGGCCGATCGGCACGACTTTGATCGCGATCCTGATCATGGTCTCGACGTTTGGCTGCGTGAATGGCTTGGTGCTGTCGGGCGCGCGCGTGTACTACACGATGGCGCAGGATGGTTTGTTCCTGCGTCGCGCCGGCACCTTGAACGCCAATGCCGTGCCGGGTTGGGGCTTGTGGGCGCAAGGCGTGTGGGCGTCGGTCCTGTGTTTGTCGGGACGCTATGGCGACCTGCTCGACTACGTGATCTTCGCCGTGCTGATTTTCTACATCCTCACCATCGCCGGCATCTTCCGCTTGCGCTCGACGCGGCCGGAGATCGAGCGGCCGTATCGCGCCTTCGGTTATCCCTTCCTGCCTGCGTTGTACATTCTCTCGGCAGCGGCGATCGCCGTGGCCTTGCTGATCTGGAAGCCGGCGTACACCTGGCCGGGTCTGGGCCTGGTGCTGCTGGGCGTGCCGATCTACTACGTGCTGCGCGCGCGCAATGCCGACCGCGTGGGGCAAGCCGGCGGCTGAGGCCTTGCTTCAAGGCTCGTCGTCATCGTCGCGCGCCGACGGGCGCGCGTCGGGCGGCGGCGGCTCGAACGGGTTGTCGGTGACGAAGGCGTAAGGCGCCAGGCGCGCGTGCAGCAGCGCCGCCAGTTCGGCGCGCTGACGCGGCCAGGCGCGCCAGCGCGGATGCTCGAGATCCTCGCGCAGGCGATCGAGCAAGGGTAAGCGACACAACACGCAAGCCACGCGCGCGCGAAAGCGCAGAATCTCCAGGCACGCGCGCAACGGCTGCGTCTCGGCGCCTTCCGGTGGCGGCAACAGACAGACATTGCCGCTGTAGGCATAGAGCCAGCCGATGGTCTCGGGCGTGAAGCGGCGCGCGAGGCGGTCGCCGACGCGGCGAATCTCCTCGATCAGGCGCGCTCGCTTGGCGACATCGAGGCGTTCCACCGGCAGGCCCAGCAGCGGAAACGAAGGATCGTTGACGATGCCGCGATTGGCCGACAGAAACACCGTCTCCTTGCACGGCACCACGCCCAGCGCGCCGAGATCGCGCCATTGCTGCATGAAGTGCGCCTGCACCGCGCCGCGTCGACGCACGGGCACGGCCAGCGAAAAATGCCGGCCGCTGCGCAGATGCATGGCGTCGGGGGAATCGCTGTAGTGGAAGTAACCCTGGAAAGCCGCGGTCAGCAGGCCGAAGCGTTCCCAGATCGGCACATGATGCAGCCGCTGATGGACCTCGCGCTGCATGGCGCCGAGGCCGCGTTTCACTTCGCGCTCGCCCAGAGTTTCAAGCACGAAGGCGAGCTCGGCGCGCCGCAGATGGCGATACGGCGACAACGACCAGAACACGTGATCGCGCGGCGCGAAGGCATTGAGCACGCAGGTCTTGAGCGTCGGCACCGGCGTCCACACGAAGCGCGGCGCGGTGCCGCGGAAATGCCAGAACGCCATGCGCAGGTCGAGCGCCAGCAGATCATCGATCGAGCGCTCGCTCCATTGCGGCGCGGGCACGGCGGCGTCGTGGCTTTCGCCGACAATCGGTCGTGCTTCGTGTCGCGTGGCGACGATGGCGGCACGCCCCCCGGTCTTGGCGCGTCGATCCATGGCTGATCCAGGCAAGGCGGTTGTTGCCGACAGATGCGTATGAAAGCCGGCGCGCCGGTCAGCGCCGAGGTCGGCCGCGGCGTCGCGCCGCGCTCAGGTATTGCGTTGCCGGCGCGCGATGGCGCCGCGCGAGAGCACGGCGAAGATCACGCCCAGCACGAAGCCCGCCAGATGCACCACCCACACGACCGCGCCGAAGGCCGGTCCGACGACCGAGAACAGCACCTGCAAGCCGGCCCAGAAACCAATCAAGGCCGAGGCCGGCACGCGCACGAATTCCAAGAACAAACCCAGCGGCAACACCAGGCCCAGGTGCGCGCGCGGAAACAAGGCCAGATACGCGCCGACGATGGCCGAGACCGCGCCACTGGCGCCCACGATCGGCGCGCGCGTGTCGCCCAAGGCCCAGGCGCCGGCCAGATTGGCCAAGGCGCCGCACACGGCGAACAAGGCGAGAAAGCGCAGCGAACCGAGACTGCGCTCGGCCGCGAAGCCAAAGATCACCAGGAACACCATATTGCCCAGCAGATGCAGCCAATCGGCGTGGATCAGCAAGCTCGTGAGCAAGGTCTCCGGGCGCGCGTCGAGCATGATGTGCAAGCTCCAGCCGCCGCCGCGGAACAGATCCGCCGGCACCGTGCCCCAATACGTGAGCGAGGCGGCGCGCGCGGCGGGTTCTTCCAGGATCAGCGCGACGAAACACATCACGCACAACATCACCAGGCCGATGGTCGACCACGGCGGTCGCTCGCGACGCCGGGTGTCGACACGCACGAACATGCGCGACTCAGCGGCCGTTGCGCGGCAACTGGAAGCGTTGCCCGCGGAATTCCAGCACCACGCTGTCGGCGCGAATCTCGACCACGTTGAGGTCGTTGCCCAGCGGTTGACCTTCGCCCGCGCGCGTGTCGTCGATGATCACGAAGCGCTGCGCCGGATCGGCCGCGTACACGTGCATCGACACCTTCAGCTTGGGCATGCCCTGGCGTTGCGCGTAGGGCAGGTCGTACAGATTCGGAATCGGCGGCTCGTAGCCGGGCACGGCGGGATTGGCGCCCATCGGCAGCGGCGCGGGCGTCGTCGCGGGCGCGCTCGCGGGGGCTTGGGGTGGCGGAGCGCTGGTCGTCGTCGACGCGTCGGCGATGGCGGCGACGGGCGCGGGCTCGTGCGCTTCGGGCGCGATCAGGGTCTCGGCATTGGCTTGCGTCGCGCCCGCGGCTTCGGCCGCGCGCAGGGCTTCCGGCGACGCGGCGGCCGGCGGCGGAATGTCGATTGGCTGCGGCAGGGCCGCTTCCGGCGGCACATAGGCCTGCTCGGTAGTCGGCGGCTTGCGCGCGATTTGATCGGCGCTGTTGGCGAAGACTTCGCCGCGCTGAAAGGCTTCGCGCTGGGTCGGGTCGATGTCGAGCGCGGCGACGCGCTGATCGTCGGGCGTAGCCGGCGGCGGTGTCACCGCGCGATCGGCGGGCACGGACGAGGGCACTGGCGCGGCGGCGGGCGGTGGCGGCGTGGTCGGCGCGTCGCGCACGATCGGCGCCGAGGCCAGGGGCGCGCTGGCGAGATCGTTCGCTCGCGTGGGCTTGTTCGGCGCGGGCGCTTGCGCGCGCGTCGGGGCGGGCGACGTCGTCGCCGATTCAACCGGCGCGCGCAGATGCCACCACGCGGCGGCGATGCCGATCACCAGCACCAAGGGCGTGGCCCACAACCACCACGGCAGGCCGCGACGATCGAACTCGCGACGGCGACGCACGCCCCAGGCGCTGTCGGTGGCCAGGGTCGGCACTTCGCCGAGACGGCGTTGTTCTTCGGATTTGCGCAAGGCTTCGAGGATCAGGGACATAAGTTCAGGGCAGCTCGCGACTCAATCGCGGCCCCTCGGGATCGCGCGCGGTCAGCGCCAATTGCGTTTCGGGACCGACGATGCCGTCGGGCAACAGACCGAAGCTCGATTGCACCCGGCGCACGCGCGCCTCGGTGCCGCCATCGAACTGGTGCGGACCCATGTCCGACACGGGCATCTTATCGAACGCGGCGAGTTGGCGCTTGATCCAGCTCGCCGGCGCGCCGACATCGCCCCGGCGCACGTGATCGGGCAGGAAGGCCGGCGCTTTCCAGATCGCCAGGAATTCGCCGAACCAGGAAGCCTCGAGCTCGTCGCGCGCGACCGTGATCTCGCGCGGGCCCAGATCCAGATGCGCGCGATCGCCATCGATGGCCAGCAGCAGCGCCACGGTCGCACGTTCTTGACCGTGCAGCACCAGCATCACCGGCCGACCCAGCTGCGCGAGCTTGGCCAGATTGCCGGTGCCGCGCAGGCACGACAGGCCCGGATAGATCGTGGCCGGACACCGCGCCGCGTCGCGCGGCGTCAGGCGCGTGGTGTCGACTTGCCACAACGCGAGCAGATGCGTCCACGCGACCAATTCCGCGCCTTCGCCGAGCGCGGCGATGGCGGGTTCGAGTTCCTCGGTCTCGGTGGCCGCGATCGCGGGCGCCTCGACGATGTTTTCTTCGGCCACGGCGACGGGCGCCATCGACGTCTCGCGCGTGTTCCACCACCACACCGCGACGATCGCGAACGTGGCGAAGGCCAGCGCCGCCGCGCTCCAATGCCAGCGCGCGCGATCGCGACCGAGCACTTCATCGGCCGCGTAGGCGACCAGCCGCTCGCCGATCTGCGGTTGATCGGCGACGTAGCCCGCGAGCAGCGCGCGTTCGGCGATGACATTGATCAGCCGCGGCACGCCACCGGAACGCCGATGCAGCGCGCGCACGCCCAGACGCGTGAATGGAAAACGCTTGCCCCCGGCCACGGCGAAGCGATGACGCAGATAGGCGTCGGTCTCTTCCTCGTTCAAGGGCGTCAGATGAAAGCGCGCGGTCACGCGTTGCGCGAGCTGGCGCAGTTCGGCGGCGGCGAGTTTGTCGCGCAGTTCCGGCTGGCCGAGCAGGATGATCTGCAAGAGCTTTTGCGTGGGCGTTTCCAGATTGGTCAGCAGGCGCACTTGTTCGAGCGCCTCGGTCGAGAGGTTTTGCGCCTCGTCGATGATCAGCACCACGCGCAGGCCTTGCGCATAGGCATCGAGCAGATAGTGATTGAGCGTGTCGACCAGGGCCTTGAGGCTGCCGCGCGCGGCGCCGACGTCGACTTTCAATTCCTCGCAGATCGCTTCGAGCAACTCGGTCGGCGACAGGCGCGGATTGAGCACCAGGGCCACGCGCGTGTTCTCGGGCAATTGCTCGAGCACCAGGCGCGACAGCGTGGTCTTGCCCGTGCCGACTTCGCCGGTGAGCTGCACGAAACCGCCGCTGCCGCCTTGGCCCACGCCATAGAGCAGGTGCGCCAGCGCGTCGCGATGACGCTCGGACAGAAACACGAAACGCGGATCGGGCGTGATCGCGAACGGAGCTTCCCTGAGTTGGTAAAAATCCAGATACATGCGCTTACTCTACCCGAAGCCCCGCTTGGACTCCGGCGCGGCGCGCATGTTCCCCGGCGCGCGCGGGCGCGCGTCAATGCGGCGTGAGTGGCGCGGTGGCCTCGTCGGTGTCGTCGGCGTAGTCGGACGCGGCGATCATGATTTCGGCCATTTCGCCGTAAACCTGGGCCCACGCGGCTTCGACCGCGGGCGTGAAGGACTCGCCCAGCGCCGCGCGCAGGCTTTGCAGCAGGGCGGTGCCGACGGCGTCGTAGTGCTCTTCGCGCGCGCCGTATTCGGCGTGACGCGCGCCAAGTTCGCGGCAGGCGGCGAGCCATTGTTCGGGCTGATCGAGCTGATGCACGACGGCATCGATCATGTCCATGAGCTTGCGCGCCTGCGTGTCGATGTCGGTGGCGAACAAGGCGCGCGCGCCGGGCGCGAGCGCGAACAAGGTCTCGTAGAAATGCCGACCGACCGCGTCGCTGACCGGTTCCAGTTGGCGATACGAGTCGCGCACGCGCTCGATGTCTTCACGCAGCATGGCCATGCTCCCCACTTCGCGGTCAAAGATATCGCGACGCGGCCCGCTTGGCACCGCGTCGCGCGGCGACGCTCACGTCAACCACTCCTGCATGGTGCGCGGACGCCAGGCCAAGGGCGCGTCCTCGCGGCGTAGCAGCGCGAGCATCAGCGCGGCCAGCGCCGCGGATTCCTGGCGCGCGAGCTCGGCCTCGTCGGCCTCGGGCGCGCGCGTGGTCACTACATCGATCCAGCGAAACAGGGACATGAGGGTTCTCCGGGGCGTCGTGGGGTTATTCAAAGCCGTTGGCGAACACGGCTTCTTCCGGCGGCGGCGCGGCGACGAATTCGGCCTCGAGCGCGCCGCGATCGACCGTGCCGCCGACCACGCGCGGATCGCCCGCCGTGTCCTTGGCAGACAGCCCGCCCAGCGGCGAGTTGCGGCCCGAATCGCGCAGCGGCGACACCGCCTTCGCGCGCGGATACATGCCGACGATGTCCCACTGCGGGTCGCCCGTGGTGGTCTCGCTTTCGGCCGCGGCCTGACCTTCCTTCACGCCGATGTGGTTGTTGCGCAGGATCGTGGTGCCGCTGGTGACGTTGAACAAATCGAAGTTCACGTTGCCGAAGCCCGCGACCACATTGCCGTACAGCACATTGTTGGACAACGACGCCGCGCCGCTGGCCTCGACGCCCGCGGGCGAGTAGCCCGTCACGTTCGAGGTATTGCCATGCACGGTGTTGTTGTTGAAGTAGACCAGGCCCGGGCTCGTCGCGATCATGCGCACGGCGGGCCCGATTTGCGTATTGAACGCGATCACGTTGCTGCGCAGGCGGATGGCGCCGCCCAGGGCCTGCACGCTGATCGCGGCGCTGCCGGGAATGGTCGAGAACCCGCTGACCACGACATTGCGCTCGAACACGATGCTGCCCAGGCTGCCCGCCTCCAAGCGCAGGAAGGCATGCGAGGGATTGCCCGAGGTCAGTGGCTGGCCGCGCGAGAGCATCAGGTTCGACACCGTGACCGTGCCGGCGGAGCCCGAACCCTGCAGGAAGATCTCGAGCGTGCCCGAGGCATGACGCCCGTCGAGCTCGGTGTCGGTGGCGTCGAGCGACTGGGTCTGACAGTTGTTGGCGGCCGACCAGCCACCCGACAGGATCAAGTTCTCGGCGGTGTCGACCGGGTCATAGGTCCACGCCGCGGCCTGGGGAAACGAGCCCGTGCGCTGCATCGTGCCGACGACGACGCGGATCTCGTCGTCCTGGCCGTTGGTCTCGGCCGTCTGCAGGGCGCTGGCGAGTTGATTGCCGGTGGTCACGCAGACCACGGCGGACTGAGCGGCGCTCGCGCCCAGGGCGGCGAGCACGGCAAGGACAAGGCGGGGAGCGAACATGGGCATTCCTCGAAAGGCGCCGGGGCGGCGCTGGACGGGGCGCACTCTGGCGTCATGCCGTCGGGCTTGCCTGATGATTGCCTTGCGTGATCATGATTGTTGGATTATTTCGAGATTCGCCAGCGGGTTAGGCGTGGATTGCGGGCCGCGTCACGGGCGCTCGTCACGTCGTCTCGGCGAATGAAGCGGGGATTTGGAAGCCCGACGCGCCTCAGCGCGCCGCGGCCTTGGCGCGCAGGCGCTCGATTTCCTGGCGCGCGGTGAAGCGGGCCAGCGGCGGGTAGGGCGGGTCGACTGGACGCGCGGGACTGGGCACTTGGCCGAGCTGGACCATGAGCAGGCGCGCCTCGTCATCGAGCGGGGTTTCCAGCGCGCCGCGTCGGACAGCGGAGGCGAGTTGATCGCGCGCCTCGTCCAGTTCGCCGCGACTGAAGGCGCGCCGCGCGGCGAGCAGGGGCTCGGCCTCGGTCGGCAGGCCTTGAGGCATCTCGCGCGGTTGTTGCTCGGGGTCCAGGCGGGCGCCGACGATTTCGATTTCGGCGAGCATGCTCGGCATGGCGCTGCGCGCGCCGACGTCGCGGGCGCGCGCGATCTCGCGGCGCATCGCTTCGAGGTCGCCGGCCTGACGATGCAGGTCGGCCAGGATCAGGCTCAGATCGATCTCGTCGGTGATCCAGCGCATCTCGACCATGCCCACGCGCGCTTGCTCGAGATAATCCATGGCCGCGTCGCGCTCGCCGGCATTCATCGCCAGCACCCCGACATTGGCCAGCGCGCGATTGACCAGATCGAAGCGCGCCGTGCGCCGACCGAGTTCCGCCGCTTGTTCATACGCGCGTCGCGACGCCGCGAAATCGCCGCGACTCCAAGCAATGCGTCCGCGCAAGAAGGCATACGACGCATCGTCCTCGGCCGGCTTGACCCGATCAAGCATGGCTTGCGCGCCTTCGATGTCGCCCAGCGACGCGCGATCGGCCAGCGCGAGATTGAGCTTGCGATTGCTCAGATCCTTGATCTCGATCTGACGCAGCTCGGTCAACGCCGCCGCGCGCAGGCCCTGGCCCAGCAACAGATGCGCGCGCGCCAGGCGCATCTGCCACGCGGCGGGTCGCAGATCCAACAGCGCGCCGGCGAAACGCAGAATGTCCTGCGCCTTGCCCTCGCGTTCGGCCAGGGTGTAGCGCAGCAGCGCGGTGAGGTAGGTGTCGTTGATGCCTTGCATGCGCGTGCGCGCTTGCGCCAGCCATTGATCGGCCGCCACGCCATCGCCCGCGCCCACCGACCACAGGCCGAGAAAGATCGCGGGCACGGGCGTGGTCGGATCGGCGTCGTGCACCGTTTCGAGCAGGGCGCGGCCGCGCGCGCGATCGCCTTCGGCATCGTGGGTGAAGGCTTCGGCGATGGTGCGCGCGCTGTCGGCGCGGGTGTGATGCAGATCGCCAGCGGTCAGCGCATAGCCGGGCGAGAGGTAAGCGGGCGCGCCCGGCGTCGCCGGCTTCCACCAGCCGCGCGCGAAACCCGCGGCGATCGCCACGAGCACGACCACGGCGCCGATGATCAGCCAGCGCCGCGCGTGGGGCTTTTGCGGCGCCGTGTGTTCATTGGCGGCTTCGATGCTCGGCGCGACCGCGGCGCGCGAGCCATCGCGACGGCGTTCGACGAAGCGGGGGCTGCCGGGCAGGTTGGGTTCGTTCGTGATCGTGAGCGTCGCGTCGTCGGGCGCGGAAGTCCCCGCGATCGGTTCGACGAGTTCGGCATTCGTTGACGAAGGCGAGCGCGGTTCGCCCGTAATCGCCGCGCGGACATCGGCCGCGTCGAGTCGCTCGACCGCCGCGTCCAGCCGCACGCCCACGCCGCGCACGGTCATGACCAGATGCGCGTACTCGCCCAGCGCGGCGCGCGCGCGGAACACGGCCTGGGTCAGCGATTCATCGGCCACCAGCTGGCCGCCGGGCCAGAGACGCTCGATCAGTTCCTGGCGCGGCACGACGCGGCCTTCGGCCTCGCACAGCATCACCAGCAGATCCAGCGCGCGGCGCGAGCACGAGCGCGGCCGACCATCGACCGACAGGCGATGCGCCGCGACATCCACGGTCACCGCCGCGAAGCGGTAAACGGGTGGCATGTTGCCGTGAGATAAGGCGTTACTCGACATCCACGCAGCGTCGCTCGGGCCCGGGCCGAGCATAAACGAGCGCGTGGTCGGGCGACAGCGCGATCGGCGATTTCGCCCGAAGCGCCGGGCGTTCCGCTCGGGTCGCGCGCGCCGGCCATGGCGTCCGGCCTATGCAATGCGCGCAAGGCTCGTCTACTCTCGCCCGCCCGGCGTGTTTCGCGCCCCCCTTTTCGCCCTGAGCCCTCGCGGCTGGAGAACCCCGTGATCAAGTTCAAATACGTCCCGCTGGCCCTGGCCGTGTCGCTGGCCCTGGCCGCTTGTGGTGAGCAATCGGCGCCGACCGAAACGGCGCAAACCACGCCGCCCGTGGCGCCGGCCAAGGCCGCGTTCACGCTCGATGAAACCAAGCTCCCGGCCCTGAACGTGTTCAAGGCCGAGGACGTCGACGCCAGCGCGCCCGCCTGCGTCGATTTCAACAAGCACATCAACGGCAAGTGGCTGGCCGCCAATCCGGTGCCGGCCGACCGCACGACCTGGGGCAGCTTCGAAACCCTGCAAGAGCGCTCGCTCGCCGTGCAGCAGCAGCTGGTCGAGCATGCCGCCGCCGACGCCAATGCCGCCGGCATCGAGAAGCTGATCGGCGATCTGTTCGCCACCGGCATGGACCAGGCCAAGATCGACGCCGCCGGCATCGAGCCGATCAAGCCGCTGCTGGCCGAAGTCGACGCGCTGACCGATGCCACCAGCATCGCCGCTTACCTGCGCCGCAACCACGCGCGTGGTCTGCCGCAAGTGTTCGCCTTCGGTGGCGAGTCCGATTTCAAGGACAGCTCGCGCGTGATCGGCTACGCCTTCCAGGGCGGCCTGGGTCTGCCCGAGAAGAGCTACTACACCGAGGAAACCGGCGATAAGAAGCAAAAGCGTGATGCTTACGTCGCGCACGTCGCCAAGACCCTCGAACTCGCCGGCGTCAGCGCCGACGACGCGGCCAAGCAGGCGCAAGCCGTGCTCGCGATCGAAACGCGCCTGGCCAATGCCTCGCTGTCGCCGATCGAGCTGCGCAATCCGGCCAACCAATACAACTTCGTCACCGTCGCCGACGCCGACAAGGCCGCGAAGAACTTCCCCTGGGCGCCGTATCTCGAAGCGCTGGGCCTGAAGAACGTCGAGGGCTTCTCGCTGTCGCAGCCGAAGTTCTTCGCCGAGTTCGACGCCATGCTGGCCGACGTGCCGGTGGCGGACTGGCAGGCGTACTTCCGCTTCCACACGGTCGATGGCGCGGCGCCGTATTTGTCGGCGGCGCTGGAACAGCAGAACTTCGATTTCTATTCCAAGACCCTGCGCGGTCAGCAGGAAATGCGTCCGCGCTGGAAGCGCGTGCTCGGCGTGGTCGGCGATCAGGCCGGCGAGGCGCTGGGTCAGCTCTATGTCGCCGTGGCCTTCCCGCCGGAATCGAAGGCGCGCATGGAGAAGCTCGTGAGCAATCTGCGCGAAGCCCTCAAGGCGCGCCTGGAAAAGCTCGAGTGGATGAGCGCCGACACCAAGGCCAAGGCCCTGGAAAAGTGGAACACCTTCATGCCCAAGATCGGTTACCCCGACAAGTGGCGTGACTGGTCGGGCCTGACCACGAACCGCGACAGCTACTTCGCCAACGTGCTCGCCGCGTCCGAGTTCAACTATCGCTACAACCTCGACAAAATCGGCAAGCCCAAGGATCGCACCGAGTGGGGCATGAGCCCGCAGACGGTGAATGCCTACTACAACCCGCTGCTCAACGAGATCGTGTTCCCGGCCGCGATCTTGCAGCCGCCGTTCTTCAACGCCGAGGCCGACGACGCCATGAATTACGGCGCGATTGGCGGCGTGATCGGTCACGAGATGCTGCACGGCTACGACGATCAGGGCAGCCAGTTCGACGCCGCCGGCACCTTCGCCAACTGGTGGTCGGCCGACGACGCCAAGGGCTTCAAGGAGCGCACCGCGCGCCTGGTGAAGCAGTTCGACGACTACGTCGCCATCGATGATCTGCACGTCAAGGGCGAGCTGACCCTCGGCGAGAACATCGCCGACCTGGGCGGCCTGACCGTGGCCTACGACGCGATGAAGCGCGCGCAGGGCGAGAACTTCACCGACCCGCAGGTCGACGGCATGAGCCAGGATCAGCGCTTCTTCGCCGCGTGGGCGACGGTGTGGCGTCGCAACTTCACGCCCGATGAGCTGAAGCTGCGCCTCAATGTCGATCCGCACGCCCCGGCCATGTTCCGCGCCATCGGCGCGCCGTCGAACATGGACAGCTTCGCCGCGGCCTACAGCTGCAAGTCCGGCGACGCGATGGTGCGCGAGGGCGACAAGCGCGTGGCGATCTGGTGATCGACGCGCGCGGCGACCTCGGTCGCCGCTGAACACTCGGAAATCGCAGCCCATCCTGGGTGACAGTTCCCACTGCCCTTGGAGGCCGCGATGAACCTTCGACACCTCGCCATCGCCGTGGCGCTGATCGCGCCCTTGCCCGCCAGCGCGCGTCCGTGCGCGCCGCCGCCGCCGCAAGACCTGGCGCGTCAACTCGGACTTAGCGCCGAACAAACCCCGCGTTTCGTCGCCGTGCTCGAGGCGCAAGGCGCCAAGCGCCGCGCCTTGCATCAACAAGTCGACGGCGAACACGAAGCGCTGCGCGAGGAGATGCGCGCGCTGCACGAACAAACCGTGCAATTGCTCACGCCCATCCTCAGCGCCGAGCAACTCGCGCAATTTGAATCGCTGCGCCCGCCGCGCCCGCCGATGCCACCGCGCGATGGCGGCGGCAATGCGCCGCCGCGCGGACCCGACGCGCGTGGGCCCGCGCCGGATCGCGCGCCACCCGATGGCGGTCCCTCGTCGGCCGATTGCGAAGGTCCGCCGCCACGCGAGTGATTTCGCTCAGGGCGTGGGCTCGAACTTGTAGCCCACGCCGTACACCGATTGCACCGGATCGAAACCGCGACACGCCTCGGCGATCTTGCGCCGCAGATTCTTGATGTGACTGTCGACCGTGCGGTCGCTGACCACGCGATGATCGAGATACAGCGCGTCGAGCAATTGCTGACGCGACAACACGCGTCCGGGCCGCTCGGCCAGCGCGCGCAGCAGACGAAACTCCACCGGCGTGAGCGTCAGTGTCACGCCGCGCGCGCGTGCCTCGAAGCGTTCGGCGTCGAGTTCGATCTCCGGTGCTGGCGCCGGCGCGCCGGCGGCGCGCGCCTGGAACTCGCGCGCGCGCCGCAATTGCGCGCGCACGCGCGCCACCACTTCGCGCGGGCTGAAGGGCTTGCACACGTAGTCGTCGGCGCCGAACTCGAGGCCGAGCAAGCGATCGATCTCTTCCACGCGCGCGGTGATCATGATCACGGGCGCGGTCGAGAACGCGCGCAGTTCGCGACAGATCGTGAAGCCATCGACGCCGGGCAACATCAGATCGAGCAGGATCACTTCGGGGCGATGCTCGGCGAGCCACGCCACCGCGCCTTCGCCCGTGTGCAGCACATCGACGCGATGACCCTCGGCGCGCAAATAGTCGGCGAGCAAGGCGGCGAGCTTGGGCTCGTCCTCGATCACCGCGACATGCGCCGGCGCGCTCATCGCGGCCCCGTCGCGCGCGGCAAGCGCACGCTCACGCGCAGGCCGCCCAGGGGCGAAGCGCAGGCCGTGATCTCGCCACCGTGCGCCTCGACGATGTTGCGACTGATCGCCAGACCCAAGCCCGCGCCCCCAGCCGCGCGATTGCGCGAGGACTCGACGCGATAGAAGCGCTCGAACAACCGCGGCAAGGCCTCCGTCGGCACGCCGGGCGGCGTGTCATCGATGTGCACGACCACGTGCGCGCCTTCGTTCGCCAGCGCAATCTCCACGCGCCCGGGCCGATCGGTGTAGCGCGCGGCATTGACCAAGAGATTGCCGAACAATTGCGCCAGGCGACGCTCATCCGCGCGCACCAGGCAATCGCGCGCGCGCGGCGTCACCACGTGCGCGCTCAGGCCTTGCTGCGCGAACGCGGCCTGATGCGCGTCGAGCGTGTCGCGCAACACGCGGTCGAGATCGATTGATTCGAACTGATACGACAACGCGCCGAGGTCGGACAGCGACAGCTGATACAAATCCTCGATCAAGGCGGACAAGCGATCGGCCTCGACCCGCAGCGACGCCACCGCCGCCGCGTCGAGCGGACGCACGCCGTCTTCGAGCGCGTGAATCTCGCCGCGCAGCACCGACAGCGGCGTGCGCAGTTCATGCGAGATATCGGCGACCCAATCGCGACGCAGATCGCGATGACGTTCGAGCGTCTCCGCCAGGCGATTGAAGTCCACGGTCAGATCGCCCACCTCATCGCCGCGCGCCGCGGAAACACGCGTGGCCAGTTCGCCCGCCGCGAGCTTGCGCGCGCCCTGCGCCAGCGCGCCCAGCGGCTTGGTCATCTGCCGCGCCAGCCACAACGATAGCGGCAAGGCCAACGCCAGCACACCCAGCGCGATCCACAACATCGCCCGAACCTGCGCCTTGGCGAATTCGATATCGGCCGCGTCCGACAGCGCCGGTCGCCGCGCCAACAACATCGCGCCCACGGCTTGCCCCTCGACCATGATCGGCGTCGACGGCGACAGGCGATCGAGCAGGGCATTACCGATCACGGGCGTGCCCGAGGCATCGAGCAGCAGCAGGCGCGGTCCGATGTTCTGCACGCTGTGCCGCATCGGATCGCGCGCATCGGGCGGCGGACCCTGCGCGCCCGCGCCGAGCGGTCGACGCTGACCGGGCGGTGGGAAAGGACGAAAGCGCGGCGGCGCATCGCTTTCGGCGCGATCCGCGCGCGGATCGAGTTCACCGTCGGGTGGTGGTCCTTCATCTTCGGGAAAGGGCGGCGCGTCGGGTCGATTGGTCTCGCCCGACGGCGCGAGCACGGGCCGCGCGCCCTCGGCCATGGTCTGACTGATCAAGCGCATGATCCGCGCCGGATCGCGCCGAACAAATCGCCAGTCACCTTCGCGCGCATAGCCTTCGGCGAGACGCTGCGCGACCTCGCGCATGCGCGCTTGTTCAAAGTCATTGACGTAGTCGAGCAAGCCGCGCCGAAACCCCACCTGCCAAATCAACACGAGCGCGGCGAAGGCCACCACGATCAGCAGCGCGTTGAATGCGAACAATCGTTGCCACAGGCGCAAGCGCATGATCGGGCCCCATCCTTGCCTGCAAGATATCGGCAAGCGCGGCGCCGGAGAACTGGCGCGACGCGGCTTTCAAGAATTCTCCACAGTGCGCGGCCCGGTTCCACGGTTTCTCCACGATCGCTCCCAGATCGCAGGGCAAGGTGGCATGCCAGCACGGTCAGTCGTCAGGGGCGGTCATGAAGTCTTTCGCAGTCATCGTCGGTGCCTTGCTGTTCGCCGGCGCCACGCAGGCGCAACAGCGGTTCGTAAACTTCGAGTCCTCGCAGGTGCATCCGCTGGAGATCTCGGCCGATGGCGCCACCCTGGTCGCGGTCAACACCGCCGATCAGCGTTTGGAGATCTTCGAGATCGGTGGCGACGGCTTGCCCGCGTGGCGCGCCTCGGTGCCGGTGGGCCTGGAGCCGGTGAGCGTGCGCCTGCGCGATGCTGGCGAGGCCTGGGTGGTCAACAGTCTTTCCGATTCGATCAGCATCGTCGATCTGGCCACGCGCCGCGTCACGCGCACCGTGCTCACCGGCGATGAACCGGCCGATGTCGTGTTCGCCGGCACGCCGCGACGGGCTTATGTGAGTCTCGCGGCCAGCGCGCGGCTCGCGGTCTACGACCCGGCCAATCCCAACACCGCGCCGCAGTTCATCGCGCTCGAAGGCAAGGAACCGCGCGCGCTCGCGGTCAGTCCCGATGGCGCGCGCGTGCACGTGGCCTTTTTCGAATCGGGCAATGCCACGACCATCATCGATCTGCCGGGCGTGGACAACGTCAATGGGCCTTACGGCGGTCAGAACCCGCCGCCGAATAGCGGCAATACCTTCAGTCCCGCGCGCGTGGTCGCCAATGGTCCGCCGCCGCGCGTGGCGCAGATCGTGCGTCGCGGCGCCGGCGGTCAATGGTTCGACGATAACGGCCGCAATTGGTCGAGCCTCGTCACTTGGAACGTGCACGATCACGACATCGCGAGCGTCGACACGGCCACGCAAGCGGTGAGCTACACCAACGGCTTGATGACTACGCTCATGGCGTTGAGCGTGATGCCGGATGGTCGCGTTGCCGCGGTCGGCACCGAGGCGCTCAATCAAGTGCGCTTCGAGCCGAATGTGAAAAGCATCTTCTTGCGCGTGAAGTTGGGCGCTTTCGATCCCGCGGTCGCGGGCTCGACGCAGAGCGTCGATCTCAATCCGCAGCTCGACTACGCCACGCGTTCGGTCTCGCAGGCCGTGCGCAATCAGGCCATCGGCGATCCGCGGGGCATTGTCTGGCATCCGGGCAATGGTCGCGCCTTTGTCAGCGGCCTGGGCTCGAACAATGTCATCGTCACCGATGCCAGCGGTCAGCGCCTGGCGCGCATCGACGTGGGCCAGGGGCCGACGGGTCTCGCGCTCGGCGCCACGGGCGCCAAGCTCTACGTGCTGAACAAGTTCGACGCGAGCATTTCCACGCTCGATACCACGCAGAACACCGAACTCGCGCGCACGCCGTTCTACGACCCCACGCCGCAGGCGATCAAGGCCGGTCGGCCCTTGCTGTATGACACGCATGCCACCAGCGGTCTCGGACAAGTTTCCTGCGCCAGTTGCCACATCGATGGGCGCAGCGATTTTCTCGCTTGGGATCTGGGCGACCCCACGGGCACGGTGAAGGCGATCAATCAGGCCTGTCGTCCCAACCAGACCTGCAACACCTGGCACCCGATGAAGGGGCCCATGGTCACGCAGTCGCTGCAGGGCATCACCAGCGCCGGCGCCATGCATTGGCGCGGCGATCGCGAGAACGTCGCGGCCTTCGCGCCCGCGTTCGTCGGCCTGCAAGGCCGCGACATCGAACCGACGTCGACGCAGATGCAGCAGCTCAATGACTTCATCGCCAGCATCGTCTATCCGCCCAACCCCAATCGCAATCTCGATGGCACGTATCCGGCCTCGATGACGGTCACCACGGGCACGGGCAATCCCGCCAATGGCGAACAGATCTTTCGCAATCAGCCCACGCTCGGGCCCGGTGGTGGTGGCGTGCCTTGCCTGTCGTGCCACACCTTGCCGATCGGCACCAGCAATCAAATCGACAATCCGCAATTGCCGGCCGCGCCACAACCGGTGAAAACCGTGCAATTGCGCGGACTTTGGAAAAAAGTCGGTTGGTCCAAGGCCAGTCAGAACAATGCCAAGGGCTTTGGCTTCAACAGCGATTCCGAATTCGACACGCTCGATGCCCTGCTGCAAGCCGGCTTCAACTTCGGGCCGAACAATCCCGCGCAGCGGCGGCGCGATGTCGAAGCCTTCCTGCTAACCATGAACACCGAAACCCACGCCACCGTCGGCCAGCAAATCACGTTTGATGGCGCCAACAACGGCGATGCCGCGAGCCTCACGCGCTTGAACACCTTCATCGCCCTCGCCGACACCGGCAGCGTGGGTCTGATCGCCAAGGCCACCGTCGCCAACCGCGCGCGCGGCTATGTGTACGCCACGAGCGGCGTGCTGTTGAGCGATCGCTACAACGCGCCCACCACCATCGACGCGCTGCGCGCCGCCGCCGCGGCCGGCGCCGAAGTCACCTTCACCGTCGTGCCCGCCTTCACGCAGTATCGCGCCGGCGTCGATCGCGACAGCGATGGCTGGTTCGACGCCGACGAACAAGACCTCGGCGCCGACCCGCAAGCCGCCAACGCCACGCTGACCGGCTTCTGCAAGGCCGACTTCGACGGCAACGGCACGCTCGATAACGCCGACCTGTCCGCCTTCACCAGCGCCTTCAACGCCAGCAACCCGCGCGCGAACTTCGATCTGTCACTCGGCGCCAACGGCTTGCCCAGCATCGACGTGGCCGATCAAAGCGCTTACCAAAATGCCTACGCCGCCGGCTGCGGCACGACGCTGGACAACTACTTCGCCGATCACTTCGAGTAGGAGCAGGGGACGCCAGCCATCGCCCTTCCGGTGGGTGGTGGCTGGCGCTTTCCCGGACTTGGAGAAGAGTGATGCGAATCCGACGTGTTGCGCGCTTCTCGACGCAAACCGCCGCTTCTTTTGCTTGAATACCAGGCGCCGTTATCAGAAGATGACGCATCGACTCGACCAGATGCAGTCATGCACGATTCGTCGCGGCGATCCATGGGTTGGCTAGGGGGACTGTTGCTCGGGCTCACGACTCTTGTGACGGCTCATGCCGAAACGACCTCGACTACGATCTGTCAGCCCTCCGACGAACAGATCTACGTGGCCAGTGATTCACCCTGTCGCGACAGGGATCTGTTGCTTTCCGCGCTCGGGGAATTGTGGACGCGAGGCGATCTTTCCACCTCGGAAGTTCTTGATGCGGCCTGGATCGAACGCCGTCAAGGCTTGGGTGAGTTCGATCTGATGTCGATGGACGATATCTTGCTAGATGGACCTTGGTCCTTGCTCGATTGCGGCGAGGTGGCGGAGGACGACCTTTGCGCCTTTCTCCGAACCCGCGGCTTGGCCGTCGATGATGTGCACGGCCGCGAACGCACAGCGGCCCAATTGGAGGCGCGCTTTCCAGAGATGATCCAGTGGGCGTCGCGCTGTGTTCGAGCCGCGATGCCGCACTCCGCGGGTAGGGACCAGATCGAGCGTATGTCGCTCGCCGCGCACGACTGGCGTTCTGGGCGCTTTGGCGAGGCGCTGGAACGCTTGCATGCGGCGCGACGAAAGGGTTCATCGGAGCGGTCCGACTACGAGGTTCTGCGTGACGCCATGTCCGATCGCCCGCCGACGATCGACACGACCAAATCGGACTGGGTCATTCGTCGTCAACGCCCGGGTTTGAAGGGCGAGGGCGGATATATCTATCGGCTGCACCCCTCGCGTATGCGCGCGATTCGCTGGCTTTCCATGGGTCGCGATGCCGATGCCGAGCGCGAACTCCTCTTCGGACAATGGCGATCGAACTTCTACAATCGGTCAGCCGACGACGTCGGCAACCTCATGTTGTATCAGCTCTTGCGAGAGCGCCACGGCACGCAGAACCTGCGCGACGCTTGGTCGCGCGCGGAAGCCAGCATCGAGATCGACGCGGATGGCGCGCGCTGGACCTTCCTCGGTCAGGTGCTGCCCCTGCCACACGCCGTGACCTGCTGGACGAAAGACAGGCGTGAGTACGAAGTCACGATCGACAAGACGCAAATCCTCAAGCGCCTGCGCACGACAGATTTCTACTGGACACTGATTGGATTGCCGAAGGCATCCGATCTCATGAGGCTCGTCGACGATTTCAAGGAAGAATGCCAGGGACCCGTACCGGATTCCGCTGTCGCCCTCGATCGTCAATTTAACTGAACGGATGCCACAGGCGGCGCTTCTCGGCGATTGCCCGACACTTCCCGCCCATGCCAGATTGCGCTCACGCGAGCTTGGGGGGCTTCTTATGCGCGGCGTGAATTTGGGATTGCTCTTGATCGGACTGCTTCTGGTGAGCGCGCCAGAGCGGGTGCGCGCTAAGGCTGTGTCGGATTCGAACGTGCCTGCGGTTACTGAGAAGTCGGCCGACGATCTGGAAATCGAGGACGATCCCGAGGACGTGGTCGAAGAGGCTTGGCTGCGTCTGGCATTTGGTGGTGGCGCCTCGGAGGCGATCGCCACGATCGAACGCGCGCTGCGCGGCGCGGACGCGGAATACGAGCGCGAGCTCGTGGAATCTCTTGGCGCTCTACTGTTCCTTTTCGACGTCTCCGGAACCACGCCGAGCGATGTCGCCGAGTCTCCGTTGCTGTCGAAGCTGACCGATCATGGGCGCACGATCCGCACGGCAAAGCAGCGTCGCTTGCTCAGCGAGCGCGCGTCGAAGGAGATGCTGCGGTTTCTCGACTGGCTCGAGCCCTGGATGCTGGCGCAACTCGCGAAGCCAGAGGAAGGTGACGTGGACATGGAGTCCGTCGCCGAGCAAGTCGAAGAGACTCGAAAGATGTTCGACTACCTCCGCGTCGCCTATCACTGGCGCGCGGGCGATTTCGACGGCGCGATTCGTCTGGCGAAGATAAGTAAGCCGAGCGATGACGACGAGAATCCGCTCACCCTGAACACGCTCGTCGCCGCCACGAAGGCAATGTCGCCAACCACCGACGTCCCGCCATTGACCTCGGGCATGGTCATCGATGAGACGAACAGTCGTTTCACATGCGGCACCGCTGACACCGCGCTCTTCGACGAGATCGGGTTGCGAGTCATGCGCTTGCGACATCTGGGTCAGCTCGATGCCGCCATTGCGGTGCACATGTCGAGCAATCAGACCGGCGTTTTGACCGATCGCCGAGGCCGCGACTCTGCCCTGCTGCTCGAGTTGCTGCGTGAACGCTACTCGCGCGCCGAGCGCGAACGCGAGTGGCGGCGCGCCGAGGACAGCCTCTGGATCAACGCCGACACCGCGCGCTGGACCTTCTTCGGGCAAGTGCAGACGCTGCCGAACGCCGTGCGCACATCGACGCCGGACGGCGCCGAACAAACGCGCTTGCTCACGCGCGAGGAATTGATCGAGCGATTGAGAACGAGTGAGTTCCACGAAGCCTTGCTCCTCGACTGAGTTCGGCCGGGAGTCCGAGCGATGAATTCACATGCAAAACGGTGTCTCGCCTCGCGCCTCGCGATCGCGATCAGCCTCACCCTCTCACCCCTCGCCCAGGCCGAAGACGACACCCTCGATCTGAGCAAGCTCCACGGCCGCATTCAGTTCGTGACTTCGTTTCCCGACTACAAGGTCAAGGTTGTCGACAGCTTCGCCGATCTGCACGTGAAGCTGGTGGAGAGTTTTCCCGATGATCCCGGCGAGTGGCAGGTGGTGGAGAGTTTTCCCGACTACAAGATTCAAATCGTCGAGAGCTTTCCGGATTTCACCATTCACTACGTCGAGAGTTTTCCCGGCGTGCAATAGCGATTCCGTGGCGCGCGGAACGCGCCAATGAAAACGGCGCGGGCTTGCGCGCGCGCCGTGTCATCGCCGACTCGCGCGTCGCGCGCGAGGCCGGCGCGTCTTACTCGCCCAGCGTCAACAGGCTGGCGTTGCCGCCGGCGGCCGTGGTGTTGACGGTGAGCGTGCGCTCGGTGGCGAAGCGCGCCAGGTAGTGCGGACCGCCGGCCTTGGGGCCGGTGCCCGACAGGCCTTCGCCGCCGAAGGGCTGCACGCCGACCACCGCGCCGATCATGTTGCGATTGACGTAGCAGTTGCCGACGCGGGCGCGCGCATGAATGCGCTCGATCGTGGTGTCGATGCGGCTGTGAATGCCCAGCGTCAGGCCGTAGCCCGTGGCGTTGATCGCGTCGATCACGGCGTCGAGCTCGCGCGCCTTGAAGCGGATCACGTGCAGGATTGGGCCGAAGACTTCGCGCGTGAGCTGCGACAGCGAGGGCAATTCATACGCGCGCGGCGCGAAGAAGGTGCCGTGCGCGCAGTCGGCGCCGAGTTCGATCTTGCCAACCGCGCGCGCTTCCTTGTCCATGCGTTGGGCATGGGTTTCGAGGATCTTGCGCGCGTCTTCGTCGATGACCGGACCGATGTCGGTCGACAGCAGGCCGGGGTCGCCGACCTTGAGCTCGTTCATGGCGCCGGCGAGCATGGTGCAGACCTTGTCGGCGATCTCTTCCTGCACGAACAGCACGCGCGCGGCCGAGCAGCGCTGACCGGCGGAGATGAAGGCCGAGTTGATCGCGTCCTTGACCAATTGCTCGGGCAGGGCGGAGGAATCGGCGATCAGCGCGTTCTGGCCGCCGGTTTCGGCGATCAGCACGCCGATCGCGGCGTCGCGCGCGGCCAGCGCGCGGTTGATCAGGCGCGCGGTTTCGGTGGAACCGGTGAAGGCCACGCCGGCCACGCGCGCATCGCGCGTGAGCGCCGCGCCGACCACGGCGCCATCGCCAGGCAGGTATTGCAGCACCGCTTCGGGCACGCCGGCTTCGCGCAGCAGCTTCACCGCGGCATGGCCAATCAAACTGGTCTGCTCGGCGGGCTTGGCGATGACGGCATTGCCGGCCATCAGCGCGGCGCTGATCTGGCCCAGGAAGATCGCCAACGGAAAATTCCACGGGCTGATGCACACGAACACACCGCGGCCGTGCAGGAACAATTGATTCGATTCGCCAGTCGGGCCGGGCAGGGTCTCGGGCGCGCCGAACAGCTTGCGGCCTTGCTGCGCGTAGTAGCGCAGGAAATCCACGGCTTCGCGCACTTCGGCCACGGCATCGGGCAGGGTCTTGCCGGCTTCGCGCACGCACATGGCCATGAATTCGGCGCGACGCTGCTCGAGCAGATCGGCGGCGTGTTCGAGAATGCTGGCGCGCGAGGCCGCGGGCAGCGCATCCCACGCCGGTTGCGCGGCGACCGCGTTGGTCAACGCGCGATCGACGGCGGCGGCATCGGCCGGCTTCCATTCGCCCACGTGACGACGGCGATCAGCCGGATCGCTCACCGCGATCGCGGCGCTGGTGGCCTGATAGCCGGGCACCAGGGGCTCGGCGCGCCAATGGCCGACGATGGCGCCGATCGACTCGGCCAGGGTTTGCAGTTCGATGTCGTTGGCGAAATTGATGCCCATGGAATTCTTCCTGTGCTCGCCGTAGAGGTTCACCGGCAGCGCGATCTTGGGATGTGCCTTGCTGGCGAAGCCACGCACGATGTCGATGGGATCGGCGACCAGGTCGCGGATCGGCGTGGCTTCGTCGACGATGCGGTTGACGAAGCTGGTGTTGGCGCCGTTCTCGAGCAGGCGTCGCACCAGATAGGGCAGCAGGTCTTCGTGCGAACCCACCGGCGCGTACACACGGCACGGCACGTCGAGATTCTTTTCGCCGATGACCTCGGCATACAGATCCGTGCCCATGCCATGCAGGCGCTGGAATTCAAACGGCCGGCCCGAGGCCAGATGATGGATGGCCGCGATGGTGTGCGCGTTATGCGTGGCGAACTGCGGATAGAAGCGCTCGCCGTGTTCGAACAAGCGCCGCGCGCAGGCCAGATACGAGACATCGGTGTTGGGCTTGCGCGTGAACACCGGGTAGCCGGCATGGCCGTCGACCTGGGCGCGCTTGACCTCGGAATCCCAATACGCGCCCTTGACCAGGCGCACGCACCAGCGACGCCGATGACGCGTGGCCTCTTCGGCCAACCAGTCGATCACGGGCAGCGCGCGCTTTTGATACGCCTGCACGGCCAGGCCGAAACCGTTCCAGTGTTCCAGCGACGGGTGGCCGAAGACCGCGCCCATCACGTCCAGTGACAGTTCCAGGCGATCGGCTTCTTCGGCGTCGACGGTCATGGCGATGCCGACGCTCTTGGCCAATTGCGCCAACGCCAGCACCTTGGGCGTGAGCTCGGCCATCACGCGCGCGCGCTTGGCGATTTCGTAGCGCGGGTGCAGGGCGGACAGCTTGACCGAGATCGACGGCGCGTCGATCACGTTCGAATACGGCCCACGCGCGCCGATCTGGCGAATCGCGGCTTGATAGGCGGCGAAGTAGCGCTCGGCGTCGGGCTGGGTCAGCGCGGCTTCGCCCAGCATGTCGAAGGAATGACGGTAGGCGCGGCTGTCCTTGTCGACCGAGCGATCCAGGGCCTCGTCGATGGTGCGGCCCATCACGAATTGATGACCCATGATGCGCATCGCCTGACGCACCGCGAGGCGCACGACCGGCTCGCCCGAGCGCGCGACCAGGCGCTTGAGCGCGCCCAGGAAATTGGTGCGCGTCTCCTCGGCCAGCGAGATCAGCTTGCCGGTGAGCATCAGGCCCCAGGTCGAGGCGTTGACGAACAGGGAGTCGCTCTTGCCGACGTGCGATTCCCAGTTGGCCTCGCCCAGCTTGTCGCGAATCAGGCGATCGGCGGTTTCGGCATCGGGAATACGCAGCAAGGCCTCGGCCACGCACATCAGCAGCACGCCTTCCTCGGACGACAGGTCGTACTGGCGCATGAAGCTCTCGACCGCGCTCTGCTGGCCGACCTTGGCGCGCACGCGCGCCACCAGTTCGGCCGCGCGCGCCAGCACCAGATCGCGCTCCGCCGGCGGCAGGGCGGCGCGTTCGGCCAGGGCCTCGACCAGCTTGCCCTCGTCGCAGGCATAGTGAACGGTGATGCGCGCTTTGGCCGTGGACGCCGGTCCGGGCAGTTCGGAAGCGAGGATCGCGGAGCTCATGAGTCGCCAGGTCGCCTGCGGGGGCGCGAATTCTAGCAGGGCGGCGGCGGCGCCCGATGCCCGGCGCCGGTCGGCCGACGCGGCGCGGCGCCCATGACCTTCACCAGACCTTGCTTGCCCCTCGGCCGGGCCGGCAACTATCATTGCGTCATTTCGCCGCATGGCGGTTGTATTCCGCCTCATCCCCAGTCGCAAGGCTCGAACAGGCAGCACGTCGCGGCAACGGCGTGTCGCCACGCGGTCCTTCGCGGTCGGTCGCGCGACGCGCGGTCGGGGTGGTAAGGCGAGTCCAGAACATGCACGCGCGGCCGGGCCTGGGATATCGCCCGGGCGCGACAAAGATACTGACCTGAAGGTGGACGCAATGAAGGCAATCGCAACCTGGACTCGGGCAATGGCGGCAGCCATGGTCATGGCCGCGCCCGCGGCGTGGGCCAACCCGGAGCCCTGGCAGCTCAACATGACCCAGGGCGTGACCGAGACCGCGCGCACCGCCTACAGCATGCACATGATCATGCTGTGGATCTGCGTGGTGATCGGCGTGCTGGTCTTCGGCGCGATGTTTTATTCCATGTGGAAATTCCGCAAATCGCGCGGCGCGGTGGCCGACACCAGCTTCGTGCATTCGACCAAGATGGAAATCATCTGGACGGTCATTCCGGTCGTGATCCTGGTGGTCATGGCCTATCCGGCCACCGGCCGCCTGATCTACATGACCGACACGCGCAACGCCGAATTGACCGTGCGCGTGACCGGCTACCAGTGGAAGTGGCGTTACGAGCTGGTCGACTACAAGGGCCAGCCGCAGAACGTCAAGTTCATGTCGACGCTGGACTTCGACAGCAACAAGACCCGCATCCTCGGCTCGGGCCTCGACCCGGCCGCGGTCAAGCAGGGCGAGACCAACACCTACCTGCTCAATGTCGACAACCCCTTGGTGGTGCCGACCAATACCAAGATCCGCTTCCTGTTCACCGCCGATGACGTGATTCACGCCTGGTGGGTGCCCTCGTTCGGCTGGAAGCAGGACGCCATCCCCGGTTTCATCAATGAAGCCCATGCCACGGTGGAAACCCCCGGTATCTACCGCGGCCAATGCGCCGAGCTGTGCGGCAAGGACCACGGCTTCATGCCGATCGTGGTCAACGCCGTGTCGCCGGCGGAGTTCGAGCAATGGCTCGTCGAGCACGGCACGGGCGCTACCCAGCAGCCGGTCGCCGCCGTCGACGCCAACGATCCGAACCACGGCTAATCCAGCATTCTCTAGAGGGCGCGCAACATGGCCACGCACGCGGCAACCCACGACGATCACGATCACCACGGCCCGACCGGGCTGATGCGCTGGATCACCACGACCAATCACAAGGACATCGGCACGATGTACCTCGTGTTCGCCTTCATCGCCTTCCTGATCGGTGGCGCGATGTCGGGCGTGATCCGCGCCGAGCTGTTCAAGCCCGGCCTGCAGTTCGTGCATCCGGAATTCTTCAACCAAATGACCACGGTGCATGCCCTGGTGATGATCTTCGGTGGCGTCATGCCCGCTTTCGTGGGCCTGGCCAACTGGATGATTCCGCTGCAGGTCGGCGCGCCGGACATGGCGCTGCCGCGCATGAACAACTGGTCGTTCTGGCTGCTGCCGTTCGCCTTCACCCTGCTGCTGGTGACCTTCTTCCTGCCGGGCGGCGCGCCCGCGGGCGGTTGGACCCTGTATCCGCCGCTGGTGCTGCAAGGCGGCTACAACGTGGCGTTCGCGATCTTCGCGATTCACATCATGGGTATCAGCTCGATCATGGGCGCGATCAACATCATCGCGACCATCCTCAACATGCGCGCGCCGGGCATGGACCTGCTCAAGATGCCGCTGTTCACCTGGACCTGGCTGATCACCGCCTTCTTGCTGATCGCGGTGATGCCGGTGCTGGCCGGCGCGGTGACGATGCTGCTCACCGACAAGTTCTTCCTGACCAGCTTCTTCAATGCCGCCGGTGGCGGTGACCCGGTGATGTTCCAGCACATCTTCTGGTTCTTCGGTCACCCCGAGGTGTACATCATGATCCTGCCCGCCTTCGGCGTGGTCAGCGAGATCATTCCGACCTTCGCGCGCAAGCCGCTGTTCGGCTATCAGGCGATGGTGTACGCCACGGCGTCGATCGCGTTCCTGTCGTTCATCGTGTGGGCGCATCACATGTTCACGGTCGGCATGCCGCTGGGCGGCCAGCTGTACTTCATGTACGCGACCATGCTGATCGCCGTGCCCACGGGCGTGAAGGTGTTCAATTGGGTGTCGACCATGTGGAAGAGCTCGATGACCTTCGAGACGCCCATGCTGTTCGCCATCGCCTTCGTGATTTTGTTCACGATTGGTGGCTTCTCGGGCCTGATGCTCGCGATCGTGCCGGCCGACTACCAGTATCACGACACCTATTTCGTGGTGGCGCACTTCCACTACGTGCTGGTGACGGGCGCGGTGTTCTCGATCATCGCCGCCGTGTACTACTGGTGGCCCAAGTGGACGGGCAAGATGTACGACGAGGGTCTGGGCAAGTTCCACTTCTGGTGGAGCACGATCTTCGTCAACGTGCTGTTCTTCCCGCAGCATTTCCTGGGTCTGGCCGGCATGCCGCGCCGCATTCCGGACTACAACGTGGCGTTTTCCGACTGGAACATGATCTCCTCGATCGGCGCCTTCGGCATGCTGCTGTCGCCGCTGATCATGTTCTACGTGCTGTGGCGCTCGCTGAAGTCCGGCGCGCCGGCCACCGCGCAAGTGTGGGAAGGCGCCAAGGGTCTGGAGTGGACCGTGCCGTCGCCGGCGCCGCTGCACACCTTCGACACGCCGCCGAAGATCGACAACTCCGTGCTCGCGCACGGCGACGTCGCGCACTAAGGCTTGAAGCCGATGACGCCCGCGCGTTTCACGAGCGAGGAACTGCAGACGCGCCGCCAGGCGGCGCGCCGCACCGCGTTCGTGATCGCGGGCGTGGCCCTGGCCGTGTACCTGGGCTTTCTGTGGCTGGGCATTTCCGGACACTGAGCATGAGCGAGCCGACCACCACCACGAATTCGCGACTGGTGCGCAAGCTCCTGTGGGTGATCGTGGGCTCGTTCCTGTTTTGCTTCTCGCTGGTGCCGCTGTACCGCATCGCCTGCGAGGAACTGTTCGGCGTGCGTCTGAATTCGGACGCGGCCGTGGCCAGCGAGCTCAACACCGACGTCGATACCTCGCGCTGGGTCACCGTGCAGTTCCTGACCACGGTCAATGGCTCGCTGCCCTGGGAGTTCCAGCCCAAGGTCAGCAGCGTGCGCGTGCATCCTGGCCAGTTGACCGAAGCTTGGTTCGTGGCCAGCAACACCAGCGATCAACCGCTGGTGGGTCAGGCCGTGCCGAGCCTGGTGCCGAACGAAGCCTCGTTGTTCTTCAACAAGACCGAGTGCTTTTGCTTCACCGAACAGTTGCTCAAGCCGCGCGAGACGCGCGACATGCCGGTGCGTTTCGTCGTCGATCCGCATCTGCCGGCCGATGTCGACACGCTCACGTTGTCGTACACCTTTTTCCTCAATGACATCGCCACGCGCCGCGTGGCGGAAACGGCGGCCCGACAAGGCCCGTCGAAGACCTGAACCTGCTATCCGGGAAACCATCAATGGCCGCTCACACCCCCGCCCATGACCACGCGCGCTACTACGTGCCGCATGGCACGAACTGGCCGATCCTCGGTTCGTTCGCTCTGTTCTTTTTGCTCGGCGGCGCCGCGATCTGGCTGAACGAGCTGCCGGGCCTGGGCAAGGGCTCGATGGCCCTGGGCTTCGTCCTGTTGCTGGTGATGCTGTTCGGCTGGTTCGGCAATGTGATTCGCGAGTCCGAGGGCGGCTTGTACAACAAGCAGGTCGATACCTCGTTCCGCATGGGCATGATCTGGTTCATCTTCTCCGAGGTCATGTTCTTCGCCGCGTTCTTCGGCGCGCTGTGGTACGCGCGCAATTTCTCGGTGCCGTGGCTGGGTGGCGCCGGCGATGGCGCGATGACCAATGAACTGCTGTGGTCGAACTACACCTCGGCGTGGCCGACCAATGGTCCGGGCAAGGTCGGTGGCGCGTTCGAGACCATTCCGGCCTGGGGCCTGCCGCTGATCAACACGCTGTTGCTGCTGTCGTCGGGCGTGACCATCACCATCGCGCATCACGCGCTGCGCGCCGGCGAGCGCGCCAAGCTGCTGTTCTGGCTGGCCGCGACGGTGCTGCTGGGCGTGGTGTTCCTGTACTTCCAGGTCACCGAATACACGCATGCCTATCACGAGTTGAACCTGACCCTGGGTTCGGGCGTGTACGGCTCGACCTTCTTCATGCTCACGGGTTTTCACGGCATGCACGTGACCTTGGGCGCGATCATGCTCACGGTGATCTGGTTCCGCTGCGCCAAGGGTCATTTCACCAAGGAACACCACTTCGGTTTCGAGGCGGTGGCCTGGTACTGGCACTTCGTCGACGTGGTCTGGCTGGGCCTGTTCCTGTTCGTCTACGTGCTGTGATCGTGGCGCGGGCATGACCGCCCCCGCATCGCGCCCGTGCGCGATGCCCGCCAACAGCAAGGCCGCGCATTGCGCGGCCTTGTCGTCTGCGGCGGGCGCGGCGCGCCCGATGTCAGTTGACGCGAACGCCGTGCGGTTCGATCACGCCGGTGTAGATGCCCAGCATCACCAGCAGGATCAAGCCCACCGACAAGCCGATGCGCCAGGTCAGCGAGCGCGCCGTGCGGCCGCTGGCGCCCTTGTCGGTCATCATGTGGTAAAGCGCCGCGCCGAGGTTGTAGATCACGGCGAGAAAGATCACGACGATGACGACTTTTTGCCAGGCCATGGCGTATATCCCACAAGTTCTCGTAGGCCCGGAAGTATAGCGACGTCGCCATGAACGCGCGGTCCAAGCCCCTGCTCGGTTACACCTTGCTGATGATCGTGTTCGCGGTCGCGTTCGCGAATCTCGGCTTCTGGCAGTGGTCGCGCGCGCAATGGAAGGAGCGCCTGATCGCCGGCTACGCCGCCGCGACCACCGAGGCGCCCAAGGCTCTCAATCACGTCCTGGGCCTAGCCGAGCGCCTACCCACGCGCGCCGATGCCGCCGCCGCGGCGAGCGCCGAAGGCTTGGCCCTGCCGCTGCGCGTGAGTGGCGTGGGGCATTTCGTCGCGGGCTCGACCTTGTTGCTCGACAACCAAGTGCGCGACGAGCGCGTCGGCGCCATGGTTTACGCGCTGTTTCAGCCGCAGGGCGCAACGCGCGCGGTGCTGGTGAATCTGGGCTGGGTGCCGCTCGATGCCGCGCGTCAGCCGCCGCCCCTGAGCGCCTTGCCCGATGCCGATCGCGAAGTCGACGTGCGCGGCATGCTCGCGCCGCTGCCGGCCTCGGGCCTGCGCCTGGGCAATGCGCGCTTCGCGCGCGGCGCGGCGCCGACCTTGATGACCTATCTCGATATCGATGAACTGCGCCGCGACCTCGCGCCGGATCTGTTCGACGGCGCCTTGCTGCTCGACGCCGACGCCGGTCCCGGCTACGACCGTCACTGGCAACTGCTGCCCAATACCTTGCCGCCCGAGCGGCATCGCGGCTATGCCGTGCAATGGTGGGCGCTGGCGGTCGCGGTCTTCGTCACCTGGTTAATCCTTACCGTGCGCGCCCGCCGATGAACTCGCCCCGCCGTTCCCAAGTGAAACTGCTTCTGATCGTGGCGATCTTCGCCGCGCCCGTGTTGATTGCCTTCGCGCTGTCGCTGTCGGGCTATCGACCCAAGGCCGAGAAGAACTACGGCGAATTGCTCGCGCCGCCCGTGGCCTTCGCCGAGGTGCGTGGCGAAGCCAATGGCGAAGTCATCGACTGGAACACCGCCGAAGGCTATTGGCACGTGCTGCTGATGACGCCGGCCGAGTGCACGACCGAATGCCTGCGCCTGGTCGACGAAATGCAGCGCGTGTGGATCGGCCTCGCGCGCGCCGCGCCGCGCGTGCGAATGCTTTACATCGGCACGCCCGATGATGCCGTGCGCACGGCCGCCAAGAACTTCGCCGCGCTGCGCTTCGCCACGCTCGAAGGCGCGGCCGTGCCGCCGCGCGCCACCGGCGCGCGCGCCTCGGCGTATCTGGTCGATCCCAACGGCTATCTGGTGATGCGTTATCCCGAGGGCTTCGACCCCATCCGCTTTCGCAATGATCTGAAGAAGTTGATCAAATGAACGCCACCCTCCTTGCCGACAAGGCGCCTCGCCGCGTCGCGGGCCTGTTGGGCCTGGCCACCGTGCTGGCGCTGTGCGTGATCGTGTTCGGCGGCTTCGTGCGGCTGTCGAACGCGGGGCTGTCCTGCCCCGATTGGCCGACCTGTTATGGCCGCGCCACCTGGCCCACGCACGAGCAAGACATCGCGCATGCGAACCAAGCCTTTCCCGAACGTCCGGTCGAATCGCACAAGGCGTGGCGCGAGCAGTTCCATCGCCATCTCGCGGCGCTGCTGGGCACCTTGGTGCTGGTCGCGGCCTTGATGCGCAATTGGCGCTGGGCCGCGCGACGCTGGACCATCGTGGGCGCCGTGCTGACGGTGATCGTGGCGATTGGGCTCTACATCAAAACGCACTACGGCGCGGCCAGCGTGCTCGCGATCGGCGCGGAGCTGGCCTTGCTATCGCTGGTCTGGCGCAAGCACGAGGACGGCATCGCGCGGCTGACGTGCTTGATTCTCGCGGTCGTGATCTTTCAAGCCTTGCTTGGCATGTGGACGGTCACGTGGTTGCTCAAACCGATCGTGGTCATGGGTCATCTGCTCGGCGGGTTGACTACGTTCGCGCTGCTGCTGTGGACGACGCTGCGCGCGCATGAGGTTGGCGCGCGTGATGACGCGGGGCCCAAGCGCGTGGTGCTGATCGTGGGCTTGGTGCTGCTCGTCATCCAGATCGCGCTCGGCGGATGGACGTCGGCGAACTACGCGGCGCTGGCTTGCGGTTTGGATTTTCCAACGTGCTTGGGCCAATGGTGGCCGGCGACTGATTTCCGCGAAGCCTTCGTGCTCTGGCGTGGCATCGGCGTCGACTACGAAGGCGGCGTGCTCGATGGTCCGGCGCGCGCCGCGATTCAACTCACGCATCGGCTGTTCGCGTTGCTGGTGACGGGGCATTTGCTCGGCGTGGCATTCGCCGCGATCAAGCACGCGCGTTGGCGCGTCTGGGGCGCGGGTCTGCTGGTGGCCTTGATCGCGCAGGTGTCGCTGGGCATCGCCAATGTCGTCGCCGGCCTGCCGCTGGGGGTCGCGACCGCGCACAACGCCGGCGCGGCGGTGTTGCTGGCGCTGATCGTCATCGGCCTCGCGCGCCGCACGCCGCTCGTGTCACGATGAGCGCCCCCTTGCCCCTGCCGCGCCCCGCCATGAGCGCCTTCACCGCCAAAGCCGGTCAGTTCTTCGCGCTCACCAAGCCGCGCGTGGTGGCCCTGATCGTGTTCACCGCGATCATCGGCATGTTCCTGGCCACGCCGGATCTGCCGTCGTGGCGCGCGCTGGTGCTGGGTTCGCTGGGCATCTGGTTGTCGGCGGCCTCGGCGGCTGCGCTCAATCATCTGCTCGATCAGCGCGCCGACGCCGTGATGGCGCGCACCGCGCATCGGCCCTTGCCGGCGGGGCAATTGAACTCGCGTCAGGTGCTGATCTTCGCGATTGTGCTCGGTGTCGTGTCGATGGCGATCCTGGTCGCGGGCGTGAACATGCTCACGGCCGTGCTGACCTTCGCCTCGTTGATCGGTTACGCGGTGGTCTACACCGTGTACCTCAAGCGCGCCACGCCGCAGAACATCGTCATCGGTGGCGCGGCCGGCGCGGCGCCGCCCGTGCTCGGCTGGGCCGCGGTCACGGGCGAGGTGCACGCCTACGCCTTGCTGCTGTTCCTGATCATCTTCGTGTGGACGCCGCCGCATTTCTGGGCGTTGGCGATCTATCGTCGCGATGATTATTCGCGCGCGCAGGTGCCGATGCTGCCGGTCACGCACGGCGTCGAGTACACGCGCATGCACGTCGTGTACTACACCGTGCTGCTGTTCATCGTGACCTTGCTGCCGTATCTCACCGGCATGACCGGGCTGATCTATCTGGGTGGCGCGATCGTGCTGGGCCTGGGTTTTCTGTACTACGCGATCCGTTTGCTGGCGCCGCCGAACGAGCGCTTCGCGATGGACGTGTTCAACTATTCCATCGTGTATCTGATGGCCTTGTTCGCCTTCCTGCTGGTCGATCACTACCTCGCCCAGCCGTGGATCGCGCAGGCGAGCATCGAGTTCAAGCCGCAGATTTAGTCGCGCGCGCGAAGCCCGGTTGGCGCGGGCTTCGCTTCATGCGTCACGGCGCGACTCACCAATCGCGCAGCACGCGATAGGTCAGATCCAGGCCCAGATAGAACTCTTCGGCGAGCAGACGCTCGTCGCGGCCGTGCGCGCGGATGTCCTCGGGATCGAGGAAATAACTCGCGAAGGCGTAGACGGGAATCCCCGCGCCGCGCAGATACAAGCCATCGCTCGCGCCCGTGTCCATGTAGGGCACGACCGGCAGCTTGCCGTACACCGGCTCGATAGCGCGCGCGACGGCGTCCATCACGCGTTGATCGACCGGCGAACCCGGGCTGGGCTGCGGTTCGCGAGAGACCTTCACTTCGATGCCGGGATCGGCCAGCGCCTCGACGATCGCGCGCTGCACGAAGGCCGGATCTTCATCCGGTAGCATGCGGCAATTGACCGTGGCCGTGGCCAATTGCGGCAGGGCATTCTCGGCGTGACCGCCTTGCAGCAGGGTCGGCACGCAGGTCGTGTGCAATTGCGCGTTGAGCAAGGTCGACATGCCGGCGACGCGCGCCAGATCTTGCGCCGACGCGCCGGGCTTGGACGCGGCTTCGAGCCACTGCGCGGCTTCGCCCTGCTCGAGCTTGGCGCTCGCCGCCAGATAGGCGCGCGTGGTATCCGAAGTGCGCATCGGCAGACTCATCTTCGACAAGCGCGTGAGGCCCTGCGCCAATTGATAGATCGCGTTGTCGGGTCGCGGCAGCGAGCTGTGCCCGCCGGGATTCTTCGCCGTCAGCGAGAAACTGATGAACACCTTCTCGGCCGTCTGCACCGACATCACGGTGCGCTTGCCGTCGTGAACTTCGCCGCCGCCACCGTCCTGGTTGAAGCACACCTCGGCGTCGATCAACTCGCGATGATGCTTGAGCAGCCAGTCGACGCCATTGTCGACGCCGGTCTCCTCGCCCGCGGTCAGGGCCATGATGATGTCGCCGCGCGGCACGATGCCGTCGTGCTTTAGCCGCAGCAGCGTCGTCACCAGATTGGCGTCGCCGCTCTTGATGTCCTGCGTGCCGCGGCCGTAGAAATAGCCGTCTTCCTCGATGAACTTGAACGGGTCCTTCGACCAGTCGCTGGCCTTGGCCTCGACCACGTCGAGATGCGCCAGCACCAGCACCGGCTTGCGCTGGCCCGCGCCGCGCAGACGCACGACCACATTCTTGTGCGCGTCGGAAGCGCCGATCACGTGCACATCGGCCGGATCGAAACCGGCGGCGAGAAAGCGCCTTGCCATGGCTTCGGCCGCGGGCGTGGTGGCGCCGTGTTCGTTAGTCGTGTCGATCTCGATCAGTTCGCGAAATACCTCGCGACCGAGCGCGCGCACCTGTTCTTTACTCATCGGCTCGGCGGCCGACGAGGCGCCGCAAACGGCAAAACCGGCCAGCAGGGCCAGCGGAAGCAGGGCAGGGCGCATGCGCATGAGCGTTCTCCGGCAAAGCCCCGATGCTAGCGCAAGGTTCGCGCATCGCCACGGCCCACGCGATGCCGAATTGACCGCGATCGGCCCAAGCCTTACAACGGGCGCGTGCAAGTGCTTGGAGAGCGACACGTGGCGAATCAAGGCGCGGGCGGAACGCCCGGGGGCATCGGGCAATTCTTTCTGGGTCTGGCGCTGGCGGTGGGCGGCGGTTGGCTGCTGACCAACCAGGTCCAGGTCACCACGAATGCCTGGCAATTGTGGGGCTACAACGCCTTCGGTCTGTCGCTGTTGCCCTTCATGCTCGGCACCGGATTTCTGTTCTTCAACGGCAAGTCCTGGGTGGGTTGGTTGCTGCTGGTGTCGGGCCTGGTGATCATCCTGGTCGGCATTCTCACCAACCTCAGCATCTATTTCCGCACGACGAGTCTGTTCAACACCTTGTTGATGCTGGCCATGCTCGCCGGTGGCATCGGCCTGATCGCGCGTTCGTTGCGCGCCGTGCCGGCGGAACCGCCGTCGTCGTGAAGCCTTCGGGGCAGGGAGCGCCATGAATCAGCACATCGGCATCGTCGCGTGCTCGGCCGAGGGCGCGGCGTTGTGCTATCGCACGATCTGTCTCGAAGGCGCGGCCCTGATGGGCACGCACGCGCATCCGGAAGTGTCGTTGCACACGCACGATCTGGCGCAGTACATGCGCTGCATCGATCGCGGCGATTGGCGCGGCGTGGGCGAGCTGATGCTGTCGTCGGCGACCAAGCTGGCCAAGATCGGCGCGGGTTTCGTGATCTGCCCGGACAACACGATTCATCAAGCCCTGGGTTTCATCCAGGCGCGCTCGCCGGTGCCGTGGTTGCATATCGCGGACGTGGTCGCGGCCGAGGCGCTGGCGCGCGGCTTTCATCGCATCGGCTTGACCGGCACGAAGTGGCTGGTCGATAGCGAGGTTTATCCGGAGAAGCTCACCGCGCGCGGAATCTCCTACGTGCGTCCGCGCGAGGAACAGCGCGAAGCGATCAACCGCATCATCATGGATGAGCTGGTGCGCGGTCAGTTCAAGCCCGAAGCCGTGGCGTATTTCCAAACCGTGATGCGCGATCTGCAAGCGCAGGGCTGCGATGCCGTGGTGCTCGGCTGCACCGAGATTCCGCTGATCATGAACGACGGCAACTCACCGCTGCCGACGCTCGATTCCACGCGCCTACTCGCGCGCGCGGCCTTGCGTCGGGCCGTGCATCAGCGCGGCTGAGCCGCGACGCGCGTAACGATCATTCGAAGCCGTTGGCGAACATGGCATCGCCAATCGCCAGCACGCAGTTCGAATACTCCGAGACTTCCAGCGCCGTCGTGTTCGGGATCGACGTGAAGCGTCGCGCCAAGGCCGTGATGTACTCGCCCGACAGCGCCGACCCCGAGACATTGAAGTTGGCATTGCCCGCGCCATCGGTCGTCACGCTCACGAACAAGGGCAACAGGCCATTGGTCATTGGCATCTCGCCTTCGCCGGCGCCGGAACCATCGCAGGCGGCATTGCGCAAGAAATAGATCTCGTGCGAGGTATTGGGCACGCCGTGATACGTGCCGACGATCGTGGCATTACTCGCGCCCGCCACGTTCACCGAGGTGATCACGGGTGCGTTCAAGCCTTCGTTCGGACCGATGTCGGCATCGAGCGGATCATTGATGTTGATGCCCAAGGGCGCGATGTCGATGCCAAGTCCCGCGTTGCGACCGATCGGCGCGGAAACATTGTCGAGCACCGCGTCGCCTTCGATGAAAACACCCGCGCCGGCATTGTTGGCGATGCTCGGCGTGGTCAGCGCCACGTAAGTCGCGCGCCGACCCACGGCCATGCCGCGCGCCGTGCCACCGACATGCACGCCATGACCGCCATTGCCCAGGTTCACGCCGCCAATGCCGATGCCGATGCCATTGCCCAGCATCGAGCCGCCAAAAGTATTGGCCACCACGTAAATGCCATCGCCGACATTGCCCGCGATCAGACTGTCATCGACGCGCGTGCCATTGGCGCCGACATCGGCGAACACGCCATGCCGCCCGTTGGGCAAGCTCGCCGTGCCCGCGGCATTGAGGCCGATGAAGTTATTGCGAATGATGTTGCCATTGGCATTGCTGTTGGCCGGCGTCGACACGATGTAGATGCCATCGCTGCCGCTCGCCGCGATGATGTTGCGACTGCCGGGCAAGGGCGACGTCGGTCCACCGTTCTCGATCGCGTTGTCACCGATGATCATCGAGCTGGTGTAGTTGCCCAGCCGAATGCCCGCGCCGCCATTGCCCAAGGCGAGCGTGCCGGTGACATCCGTGCCGATGAAATTGCCGTAGATCCGCGAAAACCCCGCGCTGCACTGCGCGCCCGTGGGGCAGGCGCCCGCGAGACCCGTGGCGATGCCCGCGCCCGCGAAGCGATTGATCACCAGACCACTGATCAACGAGCCACTGCCACCGCACAAGGGCACGCCCTGCACGGCCGGCAACACCGTCAGTCCATCGGCAGCGCCGGCGAGGCTGCCGTCGATTTCGATCTTCATCACCGCGTTGTTGCCCAGGCCTTGCGTGTTCGCCGAAGCACCGGGCTGCGTGAAGCCATCGATGGTCATGCCGATCGCCAACGCGGGCAGCGCGCTCGTCGGTCGAATCGTGTGCGGTCCCGTGCCGGGAATCGCGAAGACAATGGTGTGCGGCGCGCAGAAGCTACCGCCCGTGGTCTGCTGGGCATTGGCGTCGAGGATCGCCTGACGCAGGCTGCCATTGCCGCTGTCGTTGGTGTTGGTGACGGTGAACGTGGTGGCGTTGGCGTCGATGGCCGCCAGACTCAGGCAGGCGGCCAGACAAAGGGCATGACGTCGCATCGGTGACCTCGCCTTGGGGATTCAAGGATCGAAAGCATGGCGCCGCGTCGCGAGCGCGAGGATACGCTCATCGACGCCCGACCGCACACGCGCGCCCGATAGCGCGACGGCCGGGTTCCGCGCCTACGCCGGAACGCGCGGAACACGACAAGGAACGTCGTCGACGCGCTTCAGCGAACGCCGAACGGGCATTGTCACGCGATCGAAGTCACCGAGCCCTGGCCGGTGTCGCGACGCGGCGTGGCGGTCGAGCGGTCTAGCGCTTGCTCTTGCTGTTGACCAGGCACTCGCGCAGCTCGACCTTCTCGGCCTCGCTCAACTGCCCTTCGGCTTGCCGCGCGATGAGTTCTTCGAGGCGTTGCTGCACGGTCTGCCGATTGAGCTGCGCCAAGGCGTCGAGAAACTCCGCGGTCCAGTGCTCCGGCGGCACCGGGAAGTTCATCAATGCGAGCTTGGACAGCGCGGGGTGTTCCTCGCGACCCTGAAAATGCTCGAGCACGCCGCCCATGCTGATGTCGGGGCGCGCGCGGCACAGCGCGATCAGTTCCATCAGCAAGGGAATGCCCGGCTGACGCAGCGCCGAAAACATGTACGGCGGCTCCATCGACTTGACCAGGCTCGGTTGCTGCAACAGCAGCGCGATGGCCGTGCGCACGAGGCTGCGCTTGGGCGTGCTGGGCGATTGCGGCGACGCGCGTCGCGGCGGTGGCGCGGTGGGCGTGGGCGTGTTCGTCGCGTCGTTCGGGTTGGCGCCGGCGCGCACGCCCGTGAGTTCGGTCAAGCGCGCGAACATCAGATCGCGGAACGCGCCATCGGGGATGACGTTCAACAACGGTCGCGCGCGCTCGGCCAGGCGTGCCTTCCCTTCGAGACCAGCGAGGTTCACGTCCTTGCCGAGTTCGTTGAAGAAGAACGTCGACAGCGGCATGGCTTCGCGCAGGCGCTGCTCGAAACCGTCGAGGCCTTCCTGTCGCACCAGGGTGTCCGGGTCTTCGCCATCGGGCAAAAACAAAAAGAACGCCTGACGACCATCGCGCATGCGCGGCAACACCGACTCGGCCGCGCGCCACGCGGCCGCGCGACCGGCGCGATCGCCATCAAAACAAAAATAGACATCGGCGGAATTGCGAAACAGCAGTTCCGCGTGATCCTTGGTCGTGGCCGTGCCCAGCGTCGCCACCGCTTGGGTGACGCCGAACTGGAACAGGCTGATCACGTCCATATAGCCTTCGACCACGATCAGGCGCGCGAGCTTGCTGTTGGCCTGACGCGCCTCGAACAGCGCGAACAACTCACGCCCCTTGTGAAACAAGGGCGTTTCCGGCGAGTTGAGGTATTTCGGACCATCGTCCTTGTCGAGCACGCGACCGCCGAAGGCGATCACGCGGCCGCGGCGATCGCGGATCGGAAACATCACCCGATCGCGAAACTTGTCGTAGACCTTGCCCTGATCGCTCTTGGACAGCAGCCCGACCTTGTCGAGCACGCGCAGACGACGCTCGTCGGTGCCGAGCGCGGACTTGAGCCCATCCCACGCATCGGGCGCGTAGCCAATGCCAAAGCGCTTGATGTTGGCCTCGTCCAAGCCACGACGCGCCAAATACTCGCGCGCCTTGTCGCTGCGCGGGAGTTCGCGTTGAAAGTAGCGATTGGCCGCTTCGAGCGCGCCATACAAGTCTTCGCTCTCGGCCGCGTTGGGGCCGGTCGAGCGCGGCACCGCGTCGCGCGGAATCTGCATGCCCGCGCGCTGCGCCAGTTCCTCGACCGCGTCGAGAAACTCCATGCGGTCGTAGTCCATCAGGAACTTGATCGCCGTGCCGTGCGCGCCGCAGCCGAAGCAGTGATAGAACTGCTTGGTCGGGCTGACGGTGAACGACGGCGAGCGCTCGTCGTGGAAGGGACAACGTGCTTGATACTCGCGGCCCGCGCGCTTGAGCGGGACGCGCGATTCGATCAGCTCGACGATGTCGACCCGCGCCAGCAATTCATCGATGAAGCTGTCGGGGATGCGGCCCATGGCGGTGGGGTCGGGACTCGTCGACGCGGGACGCCGTTAGCATGCCACGGCGTCACGCGTGGGAACGCGAGACTCAGCCCAGAGCGGCGAGCTTGGCCTTGATCAATTCCGAGGCGCGGCCCATGTCGGCGCGGCCGGCGGCCTTGGCCTTGACCAGGCCCACGACCTTGCCCATGTCCTTCGGGCCCGTCGCGCCGGCCTCGGCCACGGCGGTGGCGATCAGGGCGACGAGTTCGTCCTCGGACAGCTTTTGCGGCAGGTAGCCCTCGATCACGGCGATCTCGGCCAGCTCCTTGTCGGCCAGGTCCTGACGGTTGCCGGCCTGGAACTGGGTCACGGAGTCGCGCCGCTGCTTGAGCATCTTTTCCAGCACGGCCAGGACCTGGGTGTCGTCGAGCGTGATGCGTTCGTCGACTTCGCGCTGCTTGATCGCGGCGTTGATCAGACGGATCACATCCAGGCGCGCGCGATCGCCGCCCTTCATCGCGGTCTTCATGTCTTCGGTCAGGCGCTGCTTGAGACTCATGGCACTACTCCAGGCCCCGGACATCGGGGCGAAAATCCAAATCGCGAAAAGCACAAAGCCGGCGCTGCTTGCGCAGCACCGGCCAAGGGCGGATCAGCGTGATACGCGATTCGTCCGCGACGCGGCGCCGCGCGCCGCGCGGGCGAATCAATACATGCGCTGGCGCTTGGTGACGTCGCGCGAGACGCGGCGCAGATGACGCTTGACCGCCGCGGCGGCCTTGCGCTTGCGCTCCTGGGTCGGCTTTTCGTAGAACTCGCGCTTGCGGGTTTCGGCCAGAACACCGGCCTTTTCGCAGGTGCGCTTGAAGCGACGCAGGGCAAACTCGAACGGCTCGTTCTCGCGAACTTTCACGCTGGGCATGGGTTCTCCGCTAAAAACAATCTTCCCGGTATCGGGAGGGGGGCGCATTCTAGCCGGCAAGTGGTTGAAAGGAAAGGCGCCCGCCCAGCCCCCGACCGACGGCGCCGCGACCCGGCCCCGCGCCAGGCCCGCGATCGACGCGCAAATGTCTGGTCCAACAGGGATTTGGCCCCATAATCCGGCCGATGAAAGTGCTCGGACTGGAAACTTCTTGCGACGAAACCGGCGTGGCGGTGTACGACACCGAGGCCGGTTTGCGCGCCCACGCCCTGTATAGCCAGATCGCCCTGCACGAGGATTATGGCGGCGTGGTGCCCGAGCTGGCCTCGCGCGACCACGTGCGCAAGCTCGTGCCCCTGATCCGCCAGACGCTCGCGGAATCGGGCTTGAGCCTGCGCGATCTCGACGGCGTGGCCTACACCGCCGGGCCGGGCCTCGTTGGCGCGCTGCTGGTCGGCGCCGGCGTGGCGCGCGCGCTCGCCTTCGCGCTGAACATCCCCGCGATCGACGTGCACCACATGGAAGGCCATCTGTTGGCGCCCCTGATGGAACCCGATCCGCCCGCGCCGCCCTTCGTGGCCTTGCTGGTCTCGGGCGGCCACACGCAGTTGCTCGCGGTCGAGGCCATCGGTCGCTACCAATTGCTGGGCGACACGCTCGACGACGCCGCCGGCGAAGCCTTCGACAAGACCGCCAAGCTCATGGGCCTGCCGTATCCGGGCGGGCCGGTGCTGGCCGAGCTCGCCACGCGCGGGCAAGCGGGGCGCTTCAAGTTCTCGCGGCCGATGACCGATCGCCCGGGGCTCGATTTCAGTTTCTCGGGACTGAAGACCCAAGTGCTGCTGGCCTACGAGGCGCACAAGCACGAGCCCAACGTGATGGCCGACATCGCGCTGGCCTTCGAACAAGCGATCACGCAAACACTCACGATCAAATGTCGTCGCGCGCTGCAGGCAACCGGCGCGCGCACCCTGGTCGTGGCCGGCGGCGTGGGCGCCAATCGCGAATTGCGTCGCTTGCTCGGCGAGGCCGCGCGCGCCGATGGTTTTCGCGTGGCCTTTCCGCGCCCGGCGTTCTGCACCGACAATGGCGCCATGATCGCCTTCGCCGGCGCGCAGCGTTTGCGCGCGGGCTTGCGCGCGCCCGAGGCCATCACGGTGGCGCCACGCTGGGATCTGCAAACTTTGCCGCCGCTCGAGCGAGTGGCCTGACGGAGTAACGCGCGGTATGGATGTGGTGTTCATCGAGGACCTGCGGATCGAAACCACGATCGGCATTTACGATTGGGAAAAAGCGATCCGCCAGACCGTCGCCTTCGATCTGGAAATGGCGTTCGACAACACCATTCCCGCGGCCAGCGATCGCATCGAGGACACGCTCGACTACAAGCGCGTGTCGAAGCGGTTGATCGCCTTCGTCTCCGAATCGCGCTTCGAATTGGTCGAAACGCTCGCCGAGCGCTGCGCCGAGATCGTGATGAACGAGTTCCCGGTGCCGTGGCTGCGCCTGAAATTGTCCAAGCTTGGCGCGGTGACGGGCTCGCGCGCGGTCGGCGTGATCATCGAGCGCGGTCGCAGGCCGGCGTAGTGGCGCGCGTCTATCTGTCGCTGGGCTCGAATCAAGCGCCCGAGAAGCACTTGTCGGCGGCGCTCGCCGCATTGCGCGAGCGCTTCGGCGCCTTGAGCGAATCGCCGGTGTATCGCACGCCGGCCGTGGGCTTCGAAGGGCCGGATTTTCTCAACCTCGCGGTCGGTTTGAATACCGACATGCCCGTGCTCGTGCTCAACGACTGGCTGCGCGCGCTGGAAGATCATCACGGCCGACGCCGCGACGTGCCGCGGTTTTCCTCGCGCACGCTCGACATCGACATCGTGCTCTACGACGACCAGGTGATGCGCGGCCCGGGCAATCTCGAACTGCCGCGCGGCGAATTGGTCAAGCACGCCTTCGTGCTCAAGCCCATGGTCGACATCGCGCCGAACCTGATTCATCCGATGCTCGGTCGCTCCTTGGCCGACCTGTGGCGAGCCCATCCGGAGCGCGATGCCGAGTTGCGGCCGGCCGCGCTGACCGCGCCCGACTGAGCGCCGCGCGAAACCCATTGCATTGCGCGCCGATCGCGCTACATTCCGCGGGGTCATCACCCTGGGGAGTAAGTCCATGTTCGAAAAATTCGCGCGCAGCTGGGCCTTGATCAAGGCCAGCGCTTCGGTCCTGCGTCAGGACAAGGAGCTTCTCGTGTTTCCGGCGGTGTCGGCGCTGGCGACCGTGCTGGTGACGATCACCTTCATCGCGCCATTGTTCGGCATGGACCTCAAGGCGATGGAACAGTCACAGGACGGTCTGCCGCCCTGGATGTTCGTCTACGGATTCTTGTTCTACTTCTCGCAGTATTTCGTGATCTTCTTCTTCAACACCGCGCTCGTCGGCGCGGCGATGATCCGGCTCGAAGGCGGCGATCCGACCGTGTCCGATGGCATCCGCATCGCCACCTCGAAGATCGGCACGATTCTCGGCTATGCCGCGATCGCCGCGACCGTGGGCATGATCCTGCGCGCCATCGAAGAACGCGCCGGCTTCATCGGCCGCATCGTGGTCGGCCTGCTGGGCGCGGCGTGGACCGTGATCACCTTCCTCACCGTGCCGGTGCTGGTCGCGCGCGACGTCGGGCCGATCGACGCGGTCAAGGAAAGTGCGCTGCTGCTCAAGCGCACCTGGGGCGAAAACCTGATCGGTCAAGGCGGCGTGGGTGTGGTGTTCGGACTGGCGCAGTTCCTGACCATCATCCTGTTCGGCGCGCTGTTCGTCGCGGTGGCGATGACCAAGTCGATCGCGCTGATGGTGCTGGTCGGCGTGATCGGCGTGATGTGCGTGATGCTGATCGCGCTCGTCCAGGCGGCGCTGTCGGGCATCTACTCGGCGGCCCTGTATCGTTTCGCGGCCGGCCACTCGGACAGCACTGGCTTCGATTCGAATCTGCTGCAGCAGGCGTTTCGAACCAAGTAAGCGTTCGATCTAGGTTTGAGTTCGGCGACGGCGCGATCCTCGATCGCGCCGTTTGCTTTTGGGCGCTCGCAACGCGCCTTACATTGCGATCGCGCGCCCGCCATCGACGCGCAGAATCTCGCCATTGACGAAGGTCGCGTCGCGCAGCAGGAACAACACGGCCGCGGCCACTTCCTCCGGCGTGCCCGTGCGCTTGAGGGGCGTGCTGACGATGAGTTTCTGCTGCTCGGTATAGGCCTTGCCCGAATCGGGCCACAGCACCGCACCGGGCGCGACGCCGTTGACGCGCACCTCGGGCCCGAGTTCCAGCGCGAGCGCTTGCGTCATCATGCCCAGCGCCGCTTTCGCCATGCAGTAGATCGGATGGCGCGCGAGCGGGCGCTCGGCGTAGATGTCGACCAGGTTGACGATGGCGCCGCGCGCCGCGCGCAGATGCGGCGCCGCGGCCTGCGCGAGAAAGAACGGCGCCTTGGCATTGGAACCCATCAACTCGTCCCACTGCTGTTCGCTCGCATCGCCGATCGCCGTCGGGTAGAACGCCGAAGCATTGTTGACCAGGCCATCGAGTCGACCGAAGTGCTGCACCAGACGCAGCACGAGCTTGGGCAGTTCGGCCGTGGCCAGCAGATCGCCGGCGAGCAGCAAGGTGGATTTCTCGCGGCGCGTTTCGAGTTCGACCGCCAGCGACTGCGCCTCTTCGGCCGAGCCACGATAGTGCAGGGCCAAGTCGTAGCCCGCGCCATGCAGGGTGCGCGCGATCACGCGGCCGACGCGGCGGGCGCCGCCGGTGATCAGAACCACGGGTCGTTCGTTGGTGCGCATGCGCTAAGCTCCGCGTTCAATTTCCAGTGATTGGCATCATGCACCGTCTGCCCGAGCCCGGTCGAGAAGAACTCGCGCACAGCGCGCGTCTGGCGCATTTGATCGCCGCCGAGATCGACGCGACCGGTCCGATGAGTTTCGCGCGCTACATGGCCTTGGCCTTGTACGCGCCGGGGCTGGGCTATTACAGCGCCGGTCGCGCGAAGTTCGGCGCGGCGGGCGATTTCGTCACCGCGCCGGAACTGGGCGATGTCTTCGCGCGCTGCCTGGCGCGCACGCTCGCGCCGGTGCTGGCGAGCACGAATGGCGAGCTGATCGAACATGGTGGCGGCTCGGGCGTGCTCGCGGCGGATCTCTTGCTCGCGCTCGAAGCTCTGGGCCAATTGCCGCGGCGTTACGCCATCGTCGAAGTCAGCGCCGATCTGCGCGCGCGTCAGCGCGAATCGCTGGAGCAACGCGCCGCGCATCTGATCGATCGCGTGACGTGGCTCGACGGTCCACCGACCACGCCCTGGCGCGGCGCGGTGATCGCCAATGAAGTCGCCGACGCGCTGCCCGTGATCGTGTTCGAGCGTCGCGACGACGCCTGGCTGGAATGCTGTGTCACGCATGCGCCGGATGCTGCCGGTGACGCCGTGAACTTCGCGTGGACCGCGCGCCCCTTGCCCGAGGCGCATCACGCCTTGGTCACGCGCGCGCTGGAGGCCGGCGGTCCCTGGCCTTCGCCCTATCGCTCGGAAATTTCGCCGATGCTGGCGCCGTGGTTCCAAGCCATCGCCGGCACGCTGGAACAGGGTGTGGTCGTGATCAATGACTACGCCTATCCGCGGCGCGAGCACTACCTCGCGCAACGCCATCAAGGCACCTTGCTGTGCTACTACCGCCATCGCGGTCACGACGATCCGCTGCTGTGGCCGGGCCTGTGCGACATCACCGCTTTCGTCGACGCGACCGCGTTGGCCGAGGCGGGCACCTCGCTCGGATTCGACCTCGCCTGCTACGCGCCGCAGGCGCAATTTCTCATTGCCAGCGGATTGCCCGAAATTCTCAGCCAATCCGCCACGCTCGACGCCGTCGAACACGCGAGACTCATCCAACAGGTCCGACGACTGACATTGCCGGGTGAGATGGGTGAACGCTTCAAGACCTTCGTATTCGCGCGTGGCCTCGGCGACGCGCCCTTGGCCTGCGCCGACGCCAACCAGGCGTTTCGCCTCTGACTGGCGCCGACGCATGCTGCGCGCGCTCCCGCATTTGCCCTGGTGGTTGTGGATCGGCCGATTCGGCGTGCTGATGGTCGTGGTGCTGTCGCTGCTGCCCATGCCCAATATCGGCGTGCAGGTCGAGCAGGGCGACAAGATCGGGCACGTGCTCGCCTATTTCACCTTGATGTTCTGGTACGCGCAGCTGTGCGCCACGCGCGGCGCCTTGTTCAAGCGCGCGCTCGCGGTGTTGTTGCTGGGCGCGCTGATGGAATTCGCGCAGTCGTTCACGCCTTGGCGCGCGGGCAACGATCCCTGGGACATGCTCGCCAACACCACTGGCGTGACCCTGGCGTGTCTCGTCGCGCTCACGCCGCTGGGGCGCGTGCTGGCTTGGCTCGACGAACGCTGGAGTCGGCGCGCCGCGACGCGCGCGTGACGCTCAGCCCGCGATCGCGCGCAGGATGAAGTGCACGAGCCCCGCGGGCAGGGCCAGGAACAACAGGCTCAACGCCATCGCCACCACCACGCCGAGATAGATCACCAGCGCCATCAGCGCGGCGACCAAGGCGACCAGCGGCACGGCGATCGCGAGCATCGTCATCGAGCGCGTACGGCCGTGATGGGGAGCGTCGAGCGCCTCGATACTCGCGCCCTGGCGTCGCAAGGCGTCCACGCGTTTCGCCAGGCTCGGATGCGGCGAGACCAGATGCGCCATGCCCTCATCACCCGTGGGCAGGACGAAGCCACTCGCCAAGGCCGCCGGCAATCCGGGCAGCGCCGTGTGCGCTAACGCCGGCAACGACAGCGCGCTCGCCAGCGCAGTGGGGTCGCGAGTGAACTGCACGGCCATGGCATCCGCGAGCAATCGTCGCGAGCGACCAATCAAGGCCAGTGGCGCCGCGAGCAGGAGCATTCTGCCGATCGGCACGATGAGAATGCCCGCCATCATCGCGCCGAACAGCGGCAGGCTCAGGTACTCGCGCCAGTGGGGCGGGCCTTCGCGACGCGTGCTGGCGAGATCGCTGTGAGCGGCGGGATCGAGCAGGCAATCGCGCACGACCAACGCGGCCTGCGCGTCATCGCCGCGACGCGCGCGCCACAGCGCGCGCAACGACGCCCGCGCACGCCGGTCGAGCGGTGCCTGCGACAGCAGCTTCAACAAGCCGCACAGTTCATGCACGCGCAACAGGCGCGCGCCGAGCGCGATGTCGCCATTGCCGATGTGCGCGAGCAAATGACCCAACAAGGCCTGCGTCTGTGCGCGATCGAGCGTGTCGAGCAGGCCGCGCGTCACCACGATCCGCGTCTGACCCCCAAGTTCGAACGCGCCGAGGTTGACCATGGCCGTGTCGATCAGCGACACGCTGGGCGTTGGCAATCGCGCGGCGAGGGCCATCTCTTCGATCACGTTGACCAGTTGCAGCTCCTCGAGCTCGTCCCGGCGCGGCGCGCGCAGTTGCAGCTGATCGGTCAGCGCCGCATCCAGGCAGCGTTCGGCCAGGGCGCGCAGCGAACGCCAAGCCAGCAACAACGCCATCAACCCCGGCGCGGCCGCAAGCGTTAAACCTGCGAGCCAAGCGCCAACGGAGACACCCGCCTCGCTGCTCAACGCCTCGATCGCGCGCGCCCCGAGCGCGAACAGATTCGGCATGGGCGTGATCAGATGAATCACGTCGAACGCCAAGGCCAGCGCGATCAGGATCACAGGCGCCGTAAGCAAGGCCACGAGCGATGCCAGCACGACACCGGCGAGGCTCGCGAAGACGCCAATGCGCGCCGCGCGTCGCCGCTGACGGGCCTGGGCTTGGAAGAAGGATTCGCGCTGATCGGGGGGCAGGGTCATGCCCACACCATACGGCCGAAGCGTGCGCGCACTGACATCGCGCGCGACTCAGGCGCCGCGACTGACCTCGCGCAGGTGCTGGAGCGCCGCGATCCGCGCCTGACGCATGGCCTCGCCGATGGCCGGGCCTTGCAGGCCACGTTCGACGAAGGGCTTGGCCGTGATCGCCACCACGGCATCCAGGCAGGTCTTCAAATACGCCGCTTGCGGATACTCGCTTTCGCTCAGGCCCAGGCGGCCGCGCTTGTCGGCTTCGCACGCGAGCAGGATCACGCGCAGGCGTTCGGGTCGGCGCAAGGCGCCGATGCCTTCGAGCAGATCAAGAATCGTGCTCGCGCGCAGTTCGTGGGCGCGATGCACGTTCAAGTGCTCACTGCAGGTCAGGCGCGCCAACTCGGCGAAGTCGTTGGGCACGCGCAGACGTTGCGAGACCGCGTCGACCAAGGGCACGCCGCGCGTTTCGTGTTCGATATGGCGCGGCAGGATTTCGGCTGGCGTGATGCCCTTGCCGAGATCGTGCATCAGCGCGCAATAACCCACTAGGGCATCGCCCGGCGCCAGGCGCGCGGCCATGTCGCTGACCATCTCTTGATGAATGCCGGTGTCGACTTCGGGATGAAACTCCGCGCGTTGCGGCACGCCGTAGAGCGCGTCGAGTTCGGGCAACAGCACGCGCAAGGCGCCGCATTCGCGCAGCGCGCGCAGGCAGGCGCTCGGGCGCGGTTCCTCGAGCGCGCGACGCAGCTCCTGCCACACGCGTTCGGGCACCAGGTGATCGACTTCGCCGTCGCGCACCATGTCGCGCATCAGCGCCAGGGTTTCCTCGGCGATGGTGAAGCCCAGCGGCGCGTACCGCGCGGCGAAGCGCGCCACGCGCAGAATGCGCACGGGGTCTTCGACGAAGGCGGGCGAAACGTGCCGCAACACGCGATCGGCCAAGTCGCGCGCGCCGCCATACGGATCGACCAGCGCGCCGTGCTCGTCTTCTGCCATGGCATTGATGGTCAGATCGCGTCGCCGCAGATCGTCCTCGAGCGTGACCTCGGGCGAAGCATGAATCTCGAAGCCGTGATAACCCCGGCCGGACTTGCGCTCGGTGCGCGCCAGCGCGTATTCCTCCCCCGTCTCGGGGTGCAGGAACACCGGAAAATCCTTGCCCACGGGCTTGTAGCCAAGCGCCGCCATGCGCTCGGGCGTGGCGCCCACGACCACGTAGTCGCGATCGGCGCCCGGTCGACCCAAAAGGCGGTCGCGCACGGCGCCGCCGACCAAATAAACGCGCATCCGAAATGTGCCTGCCTGCGTAAGGTGACAAGCTTAGCTCACCCGACCGGTCCATCAGGGAGACCCGCATGAGAACGACCTTGCCGCCGATTCTGGCCATCGTCCTGGCCTTGCTGCTGGGCGCTTGCGCCAGCACGCCGTCGACCCCGCCCGCGCCCGCGCCGACGCAGAGCTTGTACGACAAGGTTGGCGGCCAACCCGCGATCGAGAAACTCGTCGACGCCCTGGTCGCGCAATACAAAGCCGATCCGCGCATCGCCAACCGCTTCAACCTGCCGGCCGAGGACATGGCGTACTTGCGCGAACGCCTGATCGAGCAACTGTGCCAGGCCACGGGCGGACCGTGCGAATACACCGGCCTGCCCATGGACGAGGCGCATTCGTCGATGGCGATCAGCGAGGCCGAGTTCGATGCCTTCATGCAAGACACCAACAAGGCCATGACCCAGATCGGCATCGGCGACGAAGATCAGCTCACCATCGTTGGCGTGCTCGAGAGCATGCGCGGCGACGTGGTCAATCAATGAACCCCCGCGACCACGCGCGGTCGCCCTGACCACGCGTCGTCGCTATCCTGCCGCCACGCGCGTCCCTTCGCGACGCGTTGGGAGCCGGCATGAGCATCACCCTGCGCGTGGCCACGCGCGCCGACATCGCCGGCATGCAGCGCGTGCGCGGCGCGGTGCGCGAGAACCGTCTGGTCTCGCGTGTGATCACCGACGACGAAGTGCGCGCCGCGATCGAAGACACGGGTCGCGGCTGGGTCGCGCTCGACAGCGACCAGGTGATCGGCTTCGCCATCGGCCACGCGGGCAGCGGCAACATCTGGGCCTTGTTTCTCGACCCCGCGTTCGAAGGTCGCGGCATCGGCCGGCGCCTGCATGACGTGATGGTCGACTGGCTGTTCGCGCAAGGCCTGACGCGTTTGCACCTCGACACCGCGCCGAACACGCGCGCGGCGCGCTTCTACACGACCGCCGGCTGGCGCCTGGTGGGCACGGATGCGCGTGGCGAACTATGCTTCGAGCTGAGCCGCGAGGTTGCGGTGACGACGCCTGATGCCAAAGGATCCGCATGATCGTTCCCAACTACTGGGCCGAAGCCAAGGCCGTGCACCGCGACGGGCGTCGCCAGATCACGTTGCGCCGCATGGGCTGGTCGGATGAGAGCGAGGCCGATGCCTTGCGCATGGCGGAGGCGCGCGTGGCCGAGGCGGTGGCGCGGGTGGCGGCGGGTGAGAAGTTGCCTCGGATTGATCGGAGGCTTGCCTACAACGGCGCCCAGGGTTTGCCGATTCAGGAAGAGGTGCTGTCTCGGCACGGTGACGAGGTGATCACTCGCAATAGCTATGGCGCGCGATGCTTGAACACGCCCGATGTGTTGTTCGCGGATGTCGACTACGCCGAGCCCCCCGAGCCCCATTCGAAGCGCGCGCTGCTGGTGGGATTGACCCTTTGCACGCTCTTGCTGGTCGCGGGCCTCTTGATCGGTCAGCCCTGGGGTCAAGCCATCAGAGTTTCCGCGTTTGCGTTGGCGATCATCTTGTACTTCGGGCTTGCGTGGATAGACCGGCGGCGTAACGCGGCTGGAGCGCAATCCTGGCGAGAAGCCCAGCGCGGCGTGGCGCTGTCGCGCGTGCACGCTTTCGCGAGCGCGCATCCAAGCTGGCATCTGCGCGTCTATCAGACGCCCGCGGGATTGCGTCTGCTGGCCATGCATCGTTTGTTCAATCCGAACGAACCCGAGGTCGCGGACTTCTTCTCCGCGCTGGGTGTCGACAAGATCTATCAGGCCATGTGTCGCAACCAGCGCTGCTTCCGCGCGCGTCTCAGCGCCAAGCCCTGGCGCGCGGGCATTCGCGACCGCTTGCTGCCACGAACCACCGTGTGGCCGATACGCGAGAAGGATCGCGGGCCTCGCCAAGCCTGGATTCAAGCCTACGAATCCCGCGCCCGCGATTTCGCCGCCTGCCGCTTCGTCGAAACCCTCGGCGCCAACGCCACGCATCCGCGGGCTCGGGCCGTGCAGGCCTTGCACGATGCCGAGTGTCGCGCCGATTCGACGCTCCCGCTGGCCTGAGCTACCGAGCACGCCTCGCACGATGGACACGATCACCTGGCAAGACTTCGAGAAAGTGGAACTGCGCGTCGGCCGCGTGCTGCAGGCCGAGCCGTTTCCGCAAGCGCGCAAGCCCGCTTACATTTTGCACGTCGATTTCGGAACCGAGATCGGCGTGCGCAAATCCAGCGCGCAGATCACGCATCACTATCGGCCCGAGACCTTGGTGGGTCGTCTCGTCGTGGGCGTGGTGAACTTTCCGCGCAAGCAGATCGGGCCCTTGATGTCCGAATGCCTGATCACGGGCTTTCATGATGCCGAAGGTCACGTGGTGCTGATCGCGCCCGATCAGGACGTGCCACTGGGCGCGAAACTGCTGTGACACGCGCGCGACCTCGTCGCTGACGAGGCCGCGCGCCCAGCCGTCAACCGAGTTCGTTCACCGCGCGATGCGCTTCATCCACCGCGGAATGCGCATACGCCGACCACGCGGCATCGGCATTCGCGATGGCGATGCGGCCGATGAGTCGGCGCGCGAGCGCGATCGTGTCTTCGTAGGTGTCTTCGTCGTCGTACAGCGTGTCCAAGGCCCAGGCATAGCCGTGCGACCAGCGATTGACCGTGATCGCGGCGATGTCGCGATCGGCGTCGAAACCGCCCGGGCCAAGCATGCGCGTCAGATCATGGCGAACCGCGGCTTCGTAGTCGGCGAACGAGGTGGTGAGCAGCCGCGAGCGTGCCGCGCGCAAGGCCGCGCGCCCATCGGCGCCCAGACCATCGACCACGGGCACGTGCACCATGTGCACCACGATCGGCTGCGAGGGATCGCGCGAGAACTCGTACGCGCCAATGCTCACCGGATAGTCGAGCTTCACACGGCAATGAAAACTCGACACGCCGAAGATCTCGTGCACGCCCAGTTTCACCCACGGCTGCCAGTGGCGTAGCGCGACATTGGTGTACACGAGCGGCGCCTTGACGTTGAGTCGCAGCGCCTCGGCTTGCGTCTTGCTGATCTCGGGCACCAGATAAGGCACGGCCATATTGAAGCAGGCCATCACGCAATGCCGCGCCCGCACGCGATGCAAGGTCTGATCGGCTTGCCGCACGTAACCGATATCAACGCCGCCCGCGCGATTGGCCACGCGCACGACCGAACTCGATAGACGCAACCGCACGGGCGACTCGGCGCGATCGAGTTGCTCGTAGTCGAAGCGCGCGGTGACCAGGTCTTCCATCGTGCGGCCCGGCGAGACGGCGGGAATGAGTTCTCGCAAGACTTGGCGCGCGATCGACGCGTTGCCATCGGGGAAGTGATAGACGTAGGGCTCTTCGAGCTCGGCCTCGGCCTCTTCGTCCTTGGGCAGCGCGATGCCTTGCAGGCCGGGATAGCCGAACAAGCCCGCGTCGCTCGCGGGGAAATACGCGGGCGACATGCCGAAGAAATCCAAGGGCCGCTGGCGGAAATACGAAATCGCTTCGTCCGACAGCCCCCAGTCCTTCTTCAGGAAATCCAGATAGGACGTCTTGGCGACGTACTCGAGTCGCTCGTCATCCGTGGCGAAGCGATCGAGCGTGACGCGCTTGCTGGTGAACAGTTCCAGCAACTGCGCGCGCGAAGCCTCGCTCATCGGAAAATCGCCGATGAAGCGCGCCAGATCGCGACCATTGCGGCGCGTGGGCGGAATATCGTCGGACACCCAATCCGTGGGATCGCCGGTGACCAAGGTGTCCTTGCCAAACTTTTCGCCATCGAAAAAGCTCGCGCGCGACAGGCCCAGATCGGGATAGGTGTTCTGCCGAAAATACCCGCGCTCGAACTTGCCCGGTTCGATGCCGATCGCGTGGAGGAACTCGTTCATGACATCGCTGAAATTGGTCTTGGGCGACTGCATCGCTTCGCTGCCGCCGTAACCGATCAGGTGATGACCATCGACCTCGAACTCGTTGCGTCGCGCATGGCCGCCAAAATCATCGAGCGTCTCCAGCACCAGAATGCGGGCCTGGCGACCATGCTTGCGTCGATAGAACCACGCGGCGGCGAGGCCACTGATGCCGGCGCCGACCACGACCAGATCGTAGGTCTCTTCGATGGGCAGGCCGCCAATTTCATACGTCTTGCCCTGCATCGCAATGGCGTGCGACGTGGCGAAGGCTTGTTCGGTCTGACCGCGCAGGCCGGTGAGTGACGGCGGGTAGGGCGAGTTCGCGGCTTGCGCGAACAACTCGGCCGGCGTGGCGGTGCCGACAACGGCTACGGCCATGCCATTCAAGAAATCGCGACGCGTGATGCGATCCATGACAACTCCTGATCATTGCGGACATGCGACGACGCGTGGGACGCGCGCGGGATTCGTGATCGACGCCAGACCCGACGCTAAGCCGGGGGATCGACGAAATCAAAGCAAGTCCGTACTGACCAGGGTCTCTCGGTCACGCGGTTCTTCATCGCGATGGGATCGACGCCGAGTGCGGCGCAGCCTCCGTCCTGTGGCCCCCTGCGGGCGATCATGGGCGTTCGGCGCGCGCTTGTCACGTGGCTGTGCGGCAAGTACGCGCGCGGCGACGTAGCGGCGCGGCCGCCGCCCGGTAGCGCCATGCGCCACTCGCGCGCCGCGATTTGAAGCCGATCGCGCGGGCTCGCTACAACGGTCTCGCCCCGCCGGGGCTGGAAGATCACATAGGGACTACATCGTGAAGACGCGGATGCAAAAACCGACCGGTGCCTTCGTGGGCGCGGCGTGGGCGGCTTTGCTGATCGGCACCTTGAGCTATCTCGTGGGCTTGTGGAACGCGGACATGCCGCTCAACGAGAAGGGCTACTACTTCGCGATTTTGTTGTTCGGCTTGTTCGCGGCCGTGTCCTTGCAGAAATCCGTGCGCGATCGCGCCGAGGACGTGCCGGTGACCGCGATCTATTTCGGCCTGTGCTGGCTGTCCCTGATCGCGGCCCTCCTGCTGCTGACCGTGGGCTTGTGGAACGCCGAAATGCCGCGCTTCGAGAAGGGCTTCTACGCCATGGGCTATGTGCTGAGCCTGTTCGCGGCGGTCGCGGTGCAGAAGAATGTGCGCGATCTCGCGAGCGGCGAAGACGAGCATCCGGTCGAGCACGGCGAGACGCATTGATCGCTTTGATCGCGGCCCGCGAATCGCCATATCGCAGTCATGCGTCGACGGACCCGCGCGATCTATCCTGACGCCTGACTCACCTCGCCCGAGGTGAAGATGAAAACCCGCCGTGCCGCGCGATCCCGCGCGGCGCGGTCGTTCCGGAGGCGCGATCATGTGGCACGGTTGGCTCACCTTGATCTTGATGGCCGCGTCGCCGGCCACCGCGCCCGCAACGCCCGAGTGCGAGATTGCCGGGCTCGCCATTCACTGGGCCTACGACGCCTGCTTCTTCGAGCATGAAACCGATGACGAACTGCATCCCGGCGTGATCGCTTGCGCCGATCGCTATCGTCAACGCATCGCCGAGATCGGCGAATGCGCCGCCCGCCGCGAAATCAAGGAAGCCATCTGCCGCCGCACCATCGCCCAGTTCCAACCCGAGCTGGAGCTGCAAGCCTGCCTGGCCGGCGATAAGGTCGTGGGCGCCACGGTGCGCAACGGCGGCATCTAGCGCGCATTGACGCGCGCGCGTCCGGCTGGTAATCCGCAGACATCGCGCCGCGGAATCGTTTCGTGCTGATCATCCCCCTGCAACGCCGCCTGGGCGTCGCCAGCTTTCCCTGGATCACGCTGAGTCTGATCGTGATCAATGTGCTGGTGTACTTCCTGCTGCAATCGGGCGATGACGCGCGCAATGGCGCGGCGATCTCGAACTACCGCCAGTCGGGCCTGGCCGCGATCGAATTTCCGCCGTTCTACGCGCATCTGCGCTCGCGCGGTTTCGCGGAGTACGCCGACGCACTGACCGAACTTGACGAGCCCTTGCGCACCACCGTGACCGTGCGCTTGCTGCAGCAGGATCCGACCTTCCTGCGCATGCTCCACGACAACGAGGTGATCACGCCCGGCGACGCGCGTCACGCGGACTGGCGCGCGCGGCGCCAGGCCTTCGAGCGCCTGTGGCGGACGAGCTTCACCGAACGCTACAGCCTGTCCTACACCGAACCCAGCGTGACACGCAGCTTCACGCACATGTTCCTGCATGGCAGCGTCGATCACTTGATTGGCAATATGGTGTTTCTGGGCATTCTCGGGATCTTGGTGGAAGCCGCGCTCGGCTCGGGCTTGTTCCTGGCGATGTACTTGCTCGGCGGCTTGTTCGGCAGCGCGGTCAGTCTGTGGCGACACTGGGATACGCCGGGCAGCATGGTCGGCGCCTCGGGCGCGATCGCGGCCTTGATGGGCGCGTTCGCGGTCTTGTGGGGCCTGCGTCAGGTGCGCGTATTCTGGTGGGCCTTCGTCGCGTTCGGCTATCGCCGCGTGGTGGCCTTGTGGTTGCTGCCGATCTGGTTGGGCTGGCAGTTGCTGAGCCTGTGGTGGGACAGCGACTCGAATGTCGCCTTCGACGCGCATGCCGGCGGCATCGTCGGTGGCGCGGCACTGGGCTACGTGGTGCGGCGTTTGGGCTGGGAGCGGCGCGAGTTCCTCGACGGCGAGATCAAGCAAGAAGCCGAGCAATCGAGTTTTCAAACCGCGATGGGGCATTTGGGTCGACTCGAGTTCGCGCGCGCGCGTCCCTTGTTCGCCGAATTGGCGGCGACGCGGCCGGGCGATTTTTCGGTGTTGCGGCCGTGGTATCGCAGTTGGCGCAATGAGCCGACGCGCGAGGAATTTCACGCGGTCGCGCGCGCCATCTTGCTTAAGCCAAAACCGAGCGCCGCGGAACTCGCGCAGATTCGCGAAACCTTCACCGACTATCTGGCCGCCACCAGCGGCAAGCCACGCCTATCGGCCGAAGAAATGCTGGCGCTGGCGCAACGCTTCGCGCAGTCGGGGAGTTTGGAGGAAGCCGAGCGCATGCTCACCGCGCTCGCGCGGCGCGTGCCGAACCTCGCGGGCCTAGCCGATGCCTTGTTGAATCTCGCCGCGACCTATCGCGAACGCGGTCGCGCCAACGAAACGCGGCGCGTGCTGACCTTGGTGCGCGACGCCTTCGCCAATTCACCGCAAGCCACCAAGGCCGCGTTCCAGCTCGAACACGGCCCTTGAGGACGCGCTCTCAGGTCGCGCCGGGTTTGTTCGCGCTACTGAGGCTGGCGAGAAACTTCAGATAGGTTTCGATGTCGGGCAGCAGCGGGTGCTGCGGAAACTGCGCCTGCACTTGCGTGAGCAGGGCCGTGGCTTCCTTTTCCTTGTTCATCTTCTCGGCGAGAATTTTCGCGGCGAGCAGGTAATTGCGCGGAATGTCCTTGTTCTTGGGAAACGCGCGATGAAAACCCGACAGCAACTTGATCGCGACCTGGTTCATGCCCATGGTCGAGGCGCGTTCGGCGATCGGCGCCACGTACTCGGCAACCGTGGGCTTGAAGCCCGGATCGATCTCCTGCACTTCGCGCACCAGATCCACGGCCTTGCGCTCGTCCTTGTTGGCCATGAGGATGTTGAGGTATTCCTGCGCGTGACGCACCAGCGCGTCCTTATCGCCGCGCAGCGCCAGCAACTTGCGGTAACGCGCATGTACCGCGTGCGAGGCGCCACGTTCGCGAATGTGATCGCGCAGCAGTTCTTCCGCCGCCTGGGTTTGGCCATCGGCGGCCAGGGCTTCGGCTTCGGCGAGCAGGCTGCCGTCGAGATCGGCGCCGTGCAGCGGCGCGGGACGGTCCTCAATTTCGAAGCCGAGTTGTTCGTGATACTGATAGATCATGTAACCCATCAGATTGAACGTGGCCACCGTGAAGTAGTGCGCGATCAGATAGAACACGATCACGCCGAACGGGCCCGGAAAATACGGCGCGATCAGCGCCTGCGTCGTGGCCTGCGTGGTGAAGAAGGCGGCGCACAAGCCGGCCAGCACCAGGTAAGGCCAGCCCAGACGCATCGCGATCGCGATCCACGTCGCGGGGTTCACCGCCTTCCACAGATTCTGTTCGATCGCCGCCGACATCGACGCGCCCGGCATGCCGAACGCGATGAACAGTGAAGCAAGGATGCCGAGTTCCGGCCCCAAAATCAGATAGCCGAGCACCGTCACGATCACCAGCACGGCTTGAACCTTGGCCTGCAGCCAGCCCAGTTCATCGTCGGTGCTGTAGCCCTCGGGCGGATCGAAACGACCATTGGCCGTGCGCCACAACACTTCGGCGGCGAACTTGTACAAGGCCACCGAGACCAGCAAGTTCAACCAGACGCCGAGAAACCCGGCGTACTGACACAGCCGACACACCGCCAGCACGATGATCGTCAACAGCGGCGAGGTCTGCACCGGATAGGTGAAGAAGCTGCCAATCCGCTGCCAGAACGGTTCGATCTCGTCGTGACGCTTGACGGTCAGGGGCGTATTCATGCTCAACGGCTCCGGCGGCGCGCGCGGTATCGGTCCAGTTCGGCTTGCTTGTCTTCGCCGCGCAGCAACCGCGGCATCACGGTATCGATATCGGTCGGCGCGATGCCCAGCGCCTCGAGTCCGGATTGCGTGCCCACCGAATCCAGCGCCAGCGAGCGGTAGTTGTCCAAGCTAAACGGCTTGCCCGGCACCAGGCCCAGCACCGCCGCCTGCAACGCGCCCAGCGCGTCGGGCAGACCCACGACCCAGCGCGACAGGCCCAGCAGATCGCGCGTGTAGCGCACGATCTCGGCCAGTGTCATCACCCGCGGGCCGAATAACTGATACGTGCGTCCCACCGTGGCATCGTCATCGAGACACCGCGCGATGGCCTCGGCCACGTCCTCGACATACACCGGCGCGAAGCGCGTGCCCGCGCGCGCCAGCGGCATCACCGGCGCGGGCAGACGCAGCAATTGCGCGAAGCGGAAGAACAAGCCATCGCCCGGCCCAAAGATCACGGACGGTTGGACGATGGTCCAACGCACCGCGCCTTCGCGCACGAAGGCATCGGCTTCGCAGCGGCTCTTGAGGTAATGACTTTGACCCAGGCCCGAATTGAGCGCGCTCATTTGTACGAGCCGCGGCACGCCAGCCGCGCGCATGGCCGCGATGACTTGACGCGTAAACTCGACGTGCGCGCGCCGAAACCCCGCGCCATCGAAGCCCGATTCATTGAGAATACCGACTAGGTTCACCACCGCGTCGGCGCCGGCCATCAAGCGCGCCAGCGCGTCCTTGTCGTGAACGTCGCAGCTGACCACGCGCACGTCGGGCATCACGGTCAACTCACGATGTGCTTGTCGATTGCGCGAAGGCACGGTCACGCGCCAGCCGCGCGCGCGCAGCTTCGCGATCAGATGACGGCCCACGAAGCCGGTACCGCCAGTAATCACCACGTGTTTCATCGAGCACCTGCCTTGGTGGCCTCGGTCGCGCCCGCGGTGACGGCGCAGACAATGCCGCGACGCGATGCCGGGGGCGCGTTCAAGCCGAGCTTGGCGCCCAGACTAGCCGCCGTGCCGCGCAGGCGCCAGTCGTAGATCAGGCTGAAGGCGAGCACGCGGGCGACGTACTCGCGCGTCTCGCGATAGGGAATGGTTTCGATGAAGATATCCACCGGCAATTGCCCGCGCTGACCCAGCCAGCGCGACACCGGCGTCGGCCCCGCGTTGTACGCGGCCGTGGCCAGCCAGAGGCGACCGTCATAGCGCGACAACACATCGGCCATGTGCCGCGTGCCCAGGGCCAGATTGGTGCGTGGCACGTAGAGATCGTTGCCGTCGCGATACGGAATGTGCTCGGCGCGCGCGATGCCCGCGGCGACCGAAGGCAAAACTTGCATCAGTCCCCGCGCATTGGCGCCCGAACGCGCGTCGCGCGCCCAAGCACTCTCCGCGCGAATGATGCCCAGGATCCAACTCGGATCGAGCCCATGCTGCCGCGCGCGCGCGTTGATGGTCTTGCGATAGGCCAGCGGAAAACGCAGCGAGTAGTAGCGGCTTTCCTCCGGACGCAACAAGGTCAACGGTCCGCGATCGCGCCAGCCGTGTTCGATGGCGAGGTCGACCGCGATCACGCGGTCTTCGGTGCTCAGGCGCGACAGCGTGTGATCCCATTCGCGCCGTGCTTGCTCGGTCTCGTCGATGGCGCGCAGTTCGAGCGCGCGTTGCAGGCCGGGCAGGGCGCTCACGCGCGCGACCGCGGTGGGTTCGCGCGAGGGTTCCAGCGGACACAGCGTGTAATCGCGATCGACGCGATCCGCGGCGAGAAAGCCGTGAAAGGTCGGCTCGTTGGCGACGGTAGCGAATGCCGCCGCCGCCGCGGCCGTTTGCCCATCGAGCTCGAGCAACCGCGCGCGCAAATAGCGCCACCGCGAGTCCAACTGCTGCGCCGTCGACAAACTGCCGAGCGCGCGCGTCGCGGCCGGATAGTCGCCGCGCGTCAGCGCTTCGCGCACGCGCCATTCGCGCGTGGCGTCGTCGGCCTGATCCCAGGGCACGCGCGCCATCCACGCCGAGGCATCGGGCGCATAGTTGGCCGCTTTCCACAGCGCGATCGCGCCGAGCATGCGCGCGCTTTGTTCGGCCGAGAACTTGAACTTGCCCTCGAGCACCGGCCACAGCGCGGCGGCGCGCGCGTGATCACGGCGCGCGAGTTGCGTCATGGCCAGCGTCGCCAGGCGCTGACGATCGGCGGTGAAGGCCTTGCCATCGAGCTGCGCGAGTTCGCGACCCGGATCGGCAATCACGCGCGACCAGCGCGCGGCTTCGGTCTGTTGCGCCGTCGGCAGATCGCGGGCGATCGCGGTGATCAGGCGCGACTGACGTTGTTCCGCCGCGGCGGCGATGCGGCGCCACGCGAGTTCGGGCGTGATGCGCTTTTCCTGGCGCAGCCAAGTGATCAGATCATCGCAAGCCGAGGGCGACGACGTCGGCGACAGCCATAACGCGATCGCCGCGTCCGCCAAACCTTCGCGCTGATCGAGATTGAGCCGCGCGGTCAGGTGATGGCACTGCAATTCGGTATCGCGCTGGCCGCGCCAATCGGCCTCGAAGGCTTGCCACTGCGCGCGACCGCCGAGCACGCGCAACCAGCGCGCGCGCAGATCGTCGGCGGTCCAGCTGCCGTCCCAGGCGCGAAGATAGTTTTCGACCGCCTTGTCATCGACCTGACGCAGATCGCGCGTCAGCGCCGCGTGCTCGATGTAGGGATAGAGCGCATAGTCTTCGAGCCCCGACGCGAGCGTCTGCCATTCGCCCGGTTTGCCATGACGCGCGGCATCGAGCGCGGCGCGATAGGCGCGACGAGTGGCGGGATCGGTGTCGGCGGCGACGACGGCGCGCGGCAACAGCGATAATGCGAGCAGAACCAGCAGCAGCGATGAACGGATCGACATGACATTACGGATTGGCAATCGCGGCATTGTAGCCCACGCCCGCGGGCACTTTTGGGGCCGCCAACGGCCCGCGAACGGGCAGACGCGCGCATGAGCGTGTTGAGCCTGATGATCTACCTCGGCGTCGGCATGGCCGCGGGCCTGCTCGCGGGGCTGCTCGGCGTCGGCGGTGGATTGATTATCGTCGCGGCCCTGACCTGGATCCTGCCCACGCAAGGCGTGCCGGCCGAACAAGTGATGCATGTGGCGCTGGCGACCTCGCTGGCCAGCATCATCGCCACGTCGCTGTCCTCGACACGCGCGCATCACGCGCGCGGCTCGGTCATGTGGCCCACCGCCGCGTGGCTGGTGCCCGGCCTGTTGCTGGGCGGCGCACTCGGCGCCGCCATCGCCGACCACTTGTCGGGACTCGTCCTGCGCCTCGGCGTGGCCGGCTTCTGCTTCATCGCCGGCACGCAACTCGCGCTCGGCAAAGCCCGCCCCGACACCGAAGAACACCCCGCGCCGCGCGGCGCCGGCCTCTCCGCCTGGGGCGTCCTCATCGGCACCATCTCGGCCCTCGTCGGCATCGGCGGCGGCTCCATCACCGTGCCCGTCCTCATCGCCCACGGCGCGCGACCCGTGCGCGCGGTCGGCACATCGGCCGCGTGTGGATTCGCCATCGCCGTGGCCAGCGCCGCGGGCTACGCCTTCGGCGGTCGCGACGCGACCGGATTGCCGTCGGGAAGTTGGGGCTATGTCTACTTGCCCGCGGCCGGGGCGATCGCGGTGGCGAGTGTGTTGATCGCGCCGCTGGGGGCGCGATTGGCGCATCGGCTAGGCGGCGCGTCTTTGAAGCGGGTGTTTGCGGGGTTTTTGTTTTTGATGGGGGTTGCGGTGTTGGTGTCGGCGCGATAAGGCTTGAGTGCCCGGGCAAGCCCGAAACGGACTTATCTCGTTAGGGATGTGATCTAGCAGAAGGCACAAGCACCACCAGCTATTTCAAACCGTGTTTTCGGCATCGCCGAAGATGTAACGTCGGCATGAGCTTGGTGGTCTAAGACGCTCACGGTAGGGCGAATGCGAGATGGCCAAGGAAAGCGCTGAAAACTCGAGAGACGAAGTGATTCGCGTCGAGAACATTGCGACCGGGGCGATCTCGCAGCCTCTTTGGTTTGCGATCGATCGGCGCTCGGCATCATTTCAATCGCATTGGCGAGCGATGAAGAAAGGCCGCCGGTCAATGGGTATGGCGTCGACCGTCCTGTGCATCTCGCCGTTTCGGCCGTTCAGGCGACTTCTGGCGATCTATCTCGATGGCGAAAGCTGGCGCATTTTCGAGGGTGAACGAGAGTTCCACCTCACATGCGTAGCCGTCTCGTGGCGAGTCAAATGGGAGTTTCCGTGGCTCGGACTCTTTGCCGAGTTCTCCGTGAAGAGCGAAGGGCAAACGTTGCGGTATGTCTACTTCCGCCCCAACTTCCGGCAATTTTTCGAAGGCGGCTGGGCGCTCGACGACAGTGATATCGGCTCAGTCATCGCGGGACTCGCGGCTAAGTCAGTGACCCGTGACCGCGTAAAGGCGGCTTTGGAGATGAGCGAACTCTAAGTCAGGGTCGCGTCGGAGCTTTGCGAGTATCCCACTTCGACTGCGGTATCTTGGTGGGCGTCGTCCTCATCAAGATAGACACGAAGGTAGGTGAGCGCAATGACCTCAATATGGCGAAAAGCACTCAGAAGCGTCAGTTGCCTGGTGCTCGCCGTCGTCGTGTTCTTCGGAACGCAGACCGTTCTGTGGATACCACTACTGCTCATGTCGGCCTTCTTCTTTGCCGTCGACATTCGCGGGTTTGGCACCGTCAACCGCGTCGACAGCCAATCAAATTCCTTCGAGCCCGAGAGTTACGGGGTGCTGGGCGACTACGTCGTCGACCATACGCCGTCATATGGGCTCTTTATCCGTTTGGCTGATCGGCCAGTCCTCATCGACATCCGACAAGATCACTTGATCGAGGCCCGAAAAACGCGAGCGGTGTTTCTTTTCGAGCACCAGGATCAACTGAGCCAAGCACTTGCCGACTTCATCGCGGCGAACCCAAAGTACGCCGATCGAACAATCGACAGCATTGGCTTGCACGCAACCGACATCGAACAAGGTGAGGTCTTTTGGGACCCGAGCGGCTATACGCTTCTTAAAGGGTTGAGGTTCACGGAGTAGCTGGCTCATCTCGGTGGTCTCCGAGTGCGCTATTGCCTTCATGATCACGTGGCCATCATGTGTTGCTTCCATTGACTCTGGGCCTTTTCAAGCCAATTGATCACTTCGTCGTCTCGATATGTTGTGCGTAGCGAGGCAATAAGCGATGCAAACGCGAAGTCCATGTCTGTCGTGAATGCTTTCCGCGTCTTCAGTGCACACTGGCCTTGGCCGCAAGCTGTCGACTTCGACAGGGGTCATGGTCATCGTTCTCTCGGGCCAAAGAAGGTGCTGACGCAGGGCATGAATCGACGACCCGCGCTAATCTCAAGCTTGCGATCGAAGACGCGTTGGATACTCTGTCGGCAGCGTACGACCGTTCCCTGTTTTCAAGGAGGTGCTCGATGCTGTTTGAGCATGTGAACGAGAGCCACCCGGAGCCTGACACAGGCGCGCACGCGGACGGGCGATAAGCGCGAGCTAGTTCTGTCGCTCACATGTGCTCAATGAATGCACTGGTTTGGCAAGGATGCGGAACATGCCTTTGACGAAGCTAGACACCCGATGGCAGGCATTGCTCTTCCTCCCGCTCATTCTGATGTTTACATGCAAAGCGAGTGCGGGATTCGCGTTTGTGGCGCGAGATCTCAAAGTGCTCCCCGATCCGGCAACGGCGACCGACCAGCTAAGAATCGAGGTTTCGGTTGGTCAGTGCTTGCTGATTCAAGATTCCCCCAGCGAAATCGACGTCACTAGATCTGGGCAGGTCGTCAACGTTGTGATTGATGGACATATCGCGCTGGATGATGCGGCTTGCATCTTCCCACTCGGGAGATATGTCTATCCCATCGGGAGTCTTACTCCGGGTCTATACACCGTCAATTTCCAAGTTCGCGAGTTCTTCCCGCCCAACCCAGTTACGGTTGAGGCCTCATCTACAGTGCGTATTTCCGCGGCGCCTGTGTCTTCGCTCAGTCGAGGCGGTCTCACCGCATTGACGATACTGATCTTTGCCGCTGCGGCTGCCGCCTATTGGGGACGTTCTCGCTTCTAGGCATCCTCTTCACTGCTGGTGACCTGCTTCCCAATTCTGATCTCGACAATGTCGGTCTCGTGAACCCAATGGAGGTGCCCCTGAGTTCAACGACGAATTCGCCTGACTCCGATTTTGATGGAGTTTGCGATGCAATCGAATACCCGCTCTCGGGGATCTCGCTATCCGGAGAATGCTCCAATGGCCGCTGCTCTGCTGATTTTGTCTTTGCTAGCGATTTTGAATCGACTGTTCCGTGCACCACAAACTAGAAGATCGGCGTGCGGCGGGAACTGGAGAAGTAGTCATCAGTGATTGCCTGTGCGCCCTTGCGACAGTTCAGATTTGCGTACGCACTAGTCGGCAAGCTGAAGGAGTCGAGTTGGCAGTCCGTCAAATCGAGGCCACTTGCCGATTTGGAGTGCTGTTCTAGTCTCAGCCGCAGTCACCTTCAATCCCCCGCCGCCAAATACTCACACCCCTCCGGCAACTCCACCGACAACGCCACCGGCAAGTGATCCGACACATCGATCAGCGGGATCTCATACGCCACGGGCGTGATCGATCGACTCACCAACACGTGATCAATCGCGCGACGCGGTTGCCAGCTGGGGAAGGTTTCCAGCGATAGCGGAGGCGCCATCAAGCCCGTGCGCGCGAAGAGCGAGCGCATTTCGGTGGAGTCGGCTTGGGTGTTGAAGTCGCCCATCAGCACGACGTGTTCGCGGCCTTCGAGCATCTCGACTAAGTAATCGATTTGTCGTCGGCGGCCGCCGGCGGTTAGGGCGAGGTGGGCGATGACGACGGTGAGGCCGTCTTCGGATTTGCCGTAGGTCACTTCCAGCGCGCCGCGGCCGGGGATGGCGCCGGGGAGTTTGTGGTCGATGACGCGGCTGGGTTGCGGGCGCGAGAGCAGGCCGTTGCTGACTTCGACGATACGGCCGACGCGACGATTGGATTGGTGGCTCCAGTACGGGAACGCGGCTTTTTCTGCGAGGTACTGGACTTGATTCTGAAAGCCCGAGCGCAGGCTGCCGGCGTCGGCTTCTTGCAGGGCGATGATGTCGTAGCGCGCGACGAGTTCGGCGACTTGGTCGAGGTTGCGGCGCTTGGACGGATGCGGCAGTACGTGTTGCCAGCCGCGGGTGACGTACTGCCGATAGCGGCGCACGGAGGCGCCGCCTTGGATGTTGTAGCTCAGCAGCTTCAGGCGCCGGTGGTGACCGGCGCCCGAGGGGGCGGTCATGACGCGCGCGTCGCTCAGTGCTTGGCGGCGGCGGCGCGTTCCTTGTCGATGAGGAAGTTGACCACTTCGAAAGTCAGGTCAGGGTCGCCGGTCATCGACGGCGCGGTGCGGTACTTGCCGTTGACGATGACGCTGGGCGTGCCGTCGACGCCCCAGGCGGCGATCAGGTCCATCGCGGTCTTGAGCGCGGCGTCGGCCTCGGGCGAGGCGGCGATCGACAGAAACCGCGCGCGATCGGCGCCCTGGCCCGCGTAGAAGTCCGCCAGGTTCTCGATCGTGGCGAAGGGCTTATGCTGGTTCCAGATGTAGTCGTACAGCGCGGCGTGGGTCTTGTCCTCGATGCCGAGCTTGCCGGCGGCGAAGATCGCGCGCGAGATGATCGCGAAGTCCGGACGGAACGGCGCCGACAGATAGCTAAAGCGCACGTCCTTGGGCAGGTTCGCCTTCCACTTGTCCACCGCCGGTTGGAAGTGGAAGCAGTGCGGGCAGCCGTGGTTGTAGACCTCGACCACTTCAATACCCGGTCCGGATTGGGCGACCTTGGGTTGTTCGATCACCACATAGTGTTCGTTCGGGCGAAAACGCTCGAGCATCATCTGCGCGTGCGCCAGCGGCGCGGCGAGCAGGACCAGCAGGAAGATCGCGAGGCGGGATTTCATGGTCGGGTTCCGATTGCTGCGGGAAAGAACGAGGGGGCAACGATACCAATGAAAAGGGCGGCCGTGGCCGCCCTTGCGATGAAGCGTGCGTCGCCGCGCGTCAGCCGGCGGGCTTGGCGGCCGCGGCTTCCTTGGCCACCAGGTAATTGACCAGTTCGAACAGCTTGTCGTAGCCGCCGGCCGAGCGACCGGTGATGCGGTACTTGCCGGCGACGATCACGGTCGGCGTGCCGTCGACCGCGTAGCGCGTGGCCATTTGCTTGCTGCGCGCGATCTTGGAGTTAACCCCGAAGGAGTTGAACACTTGCAGGAACTTGGCCGAATCCACGCCCTGGCTGCCGTACCACTTGGCGATGTCTTCGGCGGTGGCGATTGGCGCGCGCTGCACGTGCAGGGCGTTGAAGAACGCGGTGTGGGTCTTGGCCTGCACGCCCAGCGCTTCGGCGGCGTAGAAGGCGCGGGCGAACAGTTCCCACTGCGGGCTCCACGCGACCGGCATGTAGGCGAAGGTCGCGTTGGCGGGCTTGGTCGTCTTCCACTTGTCGACCGTGGGCTGGAACTCGGCGCAATGCACGCAGGCGTAGCTGAAGAGTTCGAGCACTTCGACTTGGCCAGCCGGCGCGCTGGTCGGCTGCGCGGGTTCGACCGGGAAGTAGTGAACGCCCGCTTGGTAGGGCGAGGCCGGCGCTTGCGCCATCACGGCGGGCGCGGCGAGCGCGGTCAGGGCGATCAAGGCAAAACGCATCAGCATGGATGTCTCCCCAAGGGTCAAGGCGCGCCAAGAAGGGCGGCGCGCCGGTGCGAGGCCTTCGACTGGCCGATGGCGCCGAGGTTCCCCGACGCGCGGCTCGGTTGATCGCCGATTCAGGGCGCTTCGGCGGCGACGTCGGCCGCGTGCAGGCCTTCGAGGTAGGTCGACAGGGCTTCGATGTCGTCCTTGCTCAGATTCTTGGCGATCGTGGCCATGATGTTGTTGGCCTCGGCGTCCTTGCCCCAGACTTCGCCGTCGTGGAAGGCGGTCAGGCGCGCGCTGGTGTAGCTGGCGTGCTGGCCGGCGATCGACGGATAGGCCGAGCCCGGATTGCCGCGGCCGGTCGGGCCGTGGCAGCTCATGCACGCCGGCTGGCCGTTGGCGATATTGCCGGCGCGATACAGGCGTTCGCCGCGCTGGATCCAGGTTTCGACCGGATCGGTGTTGGGAATCGCGGCGTCATTGGCCAGGCCCGGCACGACCTTGCTGGCGGCGAAGTGCGCGCCGATGTCGCGCATGTCCTGCGCGCTCAAGGTGGTGGCGAAGCCGATCATGATCGGATTGACGCGACCGCCGTTCTTGAACAGGGCGAGCTGGCGCGCGATGTACTTCTCGTGCTGGCCGGCGATCTTGGGGTATTGCGGGTCGGCGGCATTGCCATCGACGCCGTGGCAAGCGCCACAGGCTGCGGCCTTGGTCGCGCCAGCGGCGGCATCGCCGGGCTTGGCCGGGCCGGTTTCGGCCGCGACGGGGGCCACCGGCGGCGCGGTTTCCGCGGGCGCGGCCGCATCGGTCGCCGGGGCGGCCGCGGGCTGGGTGGCTTCTTGGGCTAGGATGGTGCCGGTCAGAGACAGACCGAGAATGCTTGCGACGAGCCGCATGCGCATGGACAAAAACTCCACCGACAAAATGAAAATCGAGAAGCGGCGCAGGCCGCAACCGGAAGCCCGGTCCAACCCGCGCAAACGCTCGGAAAATGGCGCGGATTTATACCAGTCGCGCGCTCCGACGGTCAATTTGACCCCGGCCGAGACGCTGCCCGAAGCCACGCCCGCGAAGGCCCCGACCAAGGGTCATTCGGTGCGCATGCCGGCCTGGTCGAGCGCGCGTTTCGTGCTCGCGGCCCATGAATTGCGCCAGTTGCCGGCCGACAGCGGCCGCGAGATCGCCTTCGCTGGCCGATCCAACGCGGGCAAGTCGAGCGCGATCAATGCCATCACCGGTGTGTCGGCGCTGGCGCGCATCAGCAAGACACCCGGCCGCACGCAGCAGCTCGTGGTGTTCGCCCTGACCGACGACAAGCGCCTGGTCGATTTGCCCGGCTACGGCTACGCCAAGGTGCCGATGGCCCTGCGCGAACACTGGGGCAAGACGCTCGAGAACTACTTCCGCTCGCGCGAATCGCTGTACGGCTTGCTGTTGGCGATGGACATCCGCCATCCGATGACCGAGTTCGATCGCGCCATGATCGGCTTCGCCACCTCGCATGGACGCGCGTGCCATGTGCTGCTGACCAAGGCCGACAAGCTCAAGCGCGGCCAGCAGCTCAACACGTTTCGCGCGGTCACGCGCGAGCTCGAAGCGTATGGCGATCGCTGCACGGTGCAGCTGTTCTCGTCGCCCGAGCGCACGGGCGTGGATCAAGCACGCGGCATCATCGCCGCGTGGCTGGCGGCCTAGGCTTCGCGCAGGCGCGGGTCCAGCCAGGCGCGCAGCGCATCGACCAGCGCGTTGACGATCACGATCAACACGCCCGCGACCAAGGCCACGCCCATCACCAGGGTGTAGTCGCGGTTGAGCGCGCCCTGCACGAAGTAGCGGCCCATGCCGGGAATGCCGAAGATCTGCTCGACCACGGTCGAGCCCGTGATCACCGCGATCAAGGCCGGACTGAGATAGGCGACCACGGGTAAGAGCCCCGGTCGCAACACGTGTCGGAACAACAGCGCGGCGCCTTCGATGCCCCGCGCGCGCGCCGCGCGAACGTAATCGCTGCTCAGCGCTTCCAACGTGCCGGCGCGCGCCAAGCGCGCGATCACCGCGATATTGGGCAAGGCCAGGGCCGCGATCGGCAGCACCGCGTCGCGCCATTGCCCCGCGATCCAACCGCCCGCGGGCAACCAGCCCAGCCACACCGCGAAAATCAGCACCAGGATCGGCGCCGCGACGTATTTGGGCACCGACACGCCCAACGCCGCCGTCGCGCTGACCGCGCGATCCCACCGCGTGCGCGCGTGCCGCGCGGCGAACACGCCGAACGCGCAGCCCAAAAGCACCGCGCATATCAAGGCCAAGCCACCAGTCAACGCCGACACCGGCAAACCCGCCGCCACCAACTCATTCACCGTGAAATCCGGATATTGAAACGAAGGCCCCAGATCGCCGCGCGCGATCTGCGCGAGATAGCGCCCGTACTGCATGACCAGCGGTTCGTCGAGGTGATACTGCGCGGCCAGGCGCGCCGCGATCTCGGGCGTGACCGCGCGTTCCTGATCGAAGGGACCCCCCGGCGCCAGCCGCAGCAGCACGAAGCACACGGTCAGCAGCAACCACAAGGTCGCCACCGCCTCGAGCACGCGCAAGCCCACCAGTCGCGCGATCGCGAGCGCGCGGGAAGGGCTCGTGTCGACGACGGCGTTCATGGCGACGACGCGCCTTCACGCCACCACAACCAGCGCGTGGCGTGACGATCGAGCGCATTGGACTCATAGCCCGCGAGTTCGGGCCGCACCAAATGTTTTGACGTGTAGAAATAGATCGGCACGATCGCGTGATCGGCCAACAACAAACGTTCGGCGCGCGCGAGTTCGCGATTGCGTTCGTCGAGCCCCGGCGCGGCCAGCGCGTGCGCGATCGCGGCGTCGAAATTGGCGTTGCGATAGCCCGTGGTGTTGAGCACTTGATCGCCGGCGAAGGTTTGAAGAAACGACGCGGCGTCATCGTAATCACCGATCCAGCCGCCGCGAAACACTTGCGTGATCGCGCCTTGCCGGCGATTGATCACGAAGACTTTCCATTCCTCGTTGCGCAGCCGCGTGCGCACGCCCAGCGTTTGCTTCCACATCGCCGCCGTCGCGAGCGCGAGGCGACGATGCTGGGTCGACGTGTTGTAGCGCAGTTCGACTTCGAGCGGATGCTCGTCCGAGTAGCCGGCTTGGCGATACAACTCACGCGCGCGGGCCACGCGCTCGTCTTGCGTCCAACGCGCGTAAGCGGGCTCGGCGCCGACATAGTGACTCACGCCCGGCGGCACCAGCGAATACGCGGGCGCCTCGCCCAGGCCCGTGACGTAGCGCGTCAGCACGTCGCGATCGAGCGCTAGCACCAAGGCTTCGCGCAAAGCGGGCGCCTCGCGAAACGGCGCGCGGCGCAAGTTCAAGCCGAAATAGAACACGCCCAGATACGGCGCCACGCGCAAGGCCGGACCGAAGCGTTGATCGAGTTTGTCCATGCGCCCGGGCGGCACGGTCTCGGTCAAATCCAAATCGCCCGCGAGATAGCGCTTGAGCTCATTGGCCGCGTCCTCGGTCACGTGATAACGCACGCGCTCGATGCGCACCGTGTCGGCCGCGTGAAAATACGGATTGCGCTCGAGCGTGATCGCGGCCTGCGGTTGCCAGTCGACCAGGCGATACGCGCCGGTGCCGAGCAGATGGCCCGGCCGCGTGTGTTGCGCGCCGAACGTGTTCACGCGATCGACACGCACGGGATACGCAATCGGCAAGGTCAACAGCTTCGCCAACGGCAAGGGACGCGCGAGGCGAAACACCACGTGCGTCTCGTCAGGCGCCTCAATGCCCAAGGTCGACGGCGAGGCGCGGCCCGCGATCACGGCTTCGGCGCCGACCACATCGGCGAACAGATTCGCGTACGGCGCGGCCGTCGCCGGATCGAGCGCGCGACGAAACGACGCCACCACATCGCCGGCCGCGAACGGCGAACCGTCGGACCACCGCAAGCCCGGTCGCAGATCAAACGTCCACGTCAAGCCATCGGGTGAAATCCGCCACGACGAAGCGAGTCCAGCCACGAGTTCGCCATCGGCCGACTCGCTGACCAAGCCCTCGTACAGATCGCGCAGCACATTGAAACCCGAGATCACCTGGGTACGATGCGCGTCGAGCGTGTCGGGCTCGGGGCCGTTGCCGCGTTCGAGCGTGCGCGCTTGCGCTAGGCCGACACACACCAGCCACAGACTTAGAACCAATCGCCACATGCGGCGAGCGTGCGGCGCGCGCGCCGCGGATGCAAGTCACCCGGTCGTTTTCCGGTCGACTGGTCGCGACGGGGCTTGTGCGCGACCGCCCCCGCCCCCACAGTGTGGCCCTTCACTCGCGTCAGGAGACATCGATGTCCGGCCCCAGTCAGGTCCAGGAAACGCCGGTCGACGGTCGCGAGGACTTGTTGCGCTTCATCGCCGAAGGCGCGCGTCCGCGCGAACAATGGCGCATCGGCACCGAGCACGAGAAGTTCGGCTTCCGCACCGACGATCTGCGCGCGCCGACGTATGACGGTCCGCGCGGCATCGGCGCCTTGCTCGAAGGCCTGGCCGCGCGCTTTGGCTATCAGCGCGTGATCGAGAACGGGCACTTGATCGCGCTCACGCGCGATGGCGGCTCGATCACGCTCGAACCCGCGGGTCAGCTCGAACTCTCGGGCGCTGCGGTGGAGAACATCCATCAAACGTGTTGCGAAGTCGACGCGCATTTGCGCGAAGTTCGCACGGTCGCCGATCCCATGGGCATTGGTTTTCTGGGCATGGGCTTTCAGCCCAAGTGGTCGCGCGACGAGATGCCGTGGATGCCCAAGGGCCGCTACAAGATCATGCGCGAGTACATGCCCAAGCGCGGCAAGCTGGGCCTGGACATGATGACGCGCACCTGCACGGTGCAGACCAATCTCGATTTTGGTTCCGAAGCGGACATGGCGCGCAAGTTCCGCGTCTCGCTGGCGTTGCAGCCGGTGGCCACGGCCTTGTTCGCCGATTCGCCCTTCACCGAAGGCAAGCCCAACGGCTTTCTGTCGTTTCGTTCGCAGGTGTGGAGCGATACCGATCCCGATCGCACGGGCATGCTGGGTTTCGTGTTCGAGGACGGTTTCGGCTTCGAGCGTTATGTCGATTATCTGCTCGATGTGCCGATGTACTTCGTCTATCGCGACGGTCGCTACATCGACGCGAGTGGTCAGTCCTTCCGTGATTTTCTCGCGGGTCGTCTGCCCGCGTTCCCCGGCGAGAAGCCCACGCTCAAGGACTGGGCCGATCACATGACCACGGCCTTCCCCGAGGTGCGCCTCAAGCGCTATCTCGAAATGCGCGGCGCCGATGGTGGTCCGTGGAATCGCTTGTGCGCGCTGCCGGCGTTGTGGGTGGGCTTGTTGTATGACGACACCGCGCTCGACGCGGCGTGGGATCTGGTCAAGCACTACACGCTCGAGGAGCGCGAGTATCTGCGTCGCGAAGTGCCGCGCACCGCGCTAAAGACGCCGTTCCGCGGCGCGACCGTGCGCGAATTGGCGCTCGAGGTGCTCAAGATCGCGGGCCATGGGCTCAAGCGGCGCGCGCGCTTGAATTCGCGCGGCGTCGACGAAGCCATGTTCATCGAACCCCTGGTCGAATTCGCGCAGGCCAATCAAACGCCGGCCGAGCGCAAGCTCGAGCTCTACCACGGCGCGTGGGGCGGCTCGGTCGATCCGGTGTTCAAGGAATTCGCCTACTGAGGGCGACAACGCGCGCGAAGGTTCGCGCGCGTCGAGATCGCGACGCGAAGCCCGTGGGCTTCGCGTCATCCGATCAGAAGTGCACTTCCAGGCCCAGGTTCACCGTGCCGTCGCTGTGCGGGTCGGAGTCGTACCACTCGTAGCCCGCGCGCAAGGCGAAGGCATCGGTGAAGTAGTACTTCACGCCCGCTTCGAGCGCGAGCCCGGTCTGCGAATCGTCGACGTCGATGGTGCCGCCGATGCCGACTTCGGTCGCGTCGACTTCGGCGTGGAAAATCCCGACCTTGGCGAACGGCGACCACTGATCGAAGCGAGGCGCGTACATCACGCCCAGCGACACGCCCTTGGATTCCGATTCAAACCCGAGATCCGCGATCGGCGGACACACGGCATCGCCGAAATCGTGATACGCGCCTTCCAGCGCCCAGCCTTCGCGAAACTGCCAGCCGGCCAGCACGCGATAGGTGTTGTCGGCATCGATCGGACAGATCGCGTTCTTGTAGCGGCCATCGAGTTCGCCGCCGGCCGAACCGCCGACGTAGAAGTCACCCGCTTGCGCCGCGGCCGCCGACAGCGCCAACAGCGCCAACAGCAGGGTCGTCACCCCTCGCATCACTTGCTTGTTTTGCATGCTCATCTCCTGAGTCGTTTGTCCCCGCTCAGGTCTTCACGAGCGGGCGATGCAAGGACGCATCAGGGCCCGATTTGGTCGCGCCGCGCGAACGACGCGCCAGCACCGTGTACATCGCCGGCACCACGAACAAGGTGAACACCGTGCCGAACAACAGGCCACCGACGATCACCCAGCCGATGTCCTGCCGCGCCTGCGCGCCGGCGCCTTGGGCGATGGCCAGCGGCACCGAGCCCAGCACCATCGCGCCGGTGGTCATCAGGATCGGGCGCAGACGCAGCGCGGCGGCTTCGGTCACGGCCTCGAACACGCTCGCACCGCGCTCGCGCAATTGATTGGCGAATTCGACGATCAAAATGCCGTGCTTGGAGATCAGGCCCACCAGCGTGATCAGACCGATCTTGGAATAGATATTCACCGAACCGCCCGTGACCTTGAGCATCAGCAGCGCGCCCGCGATCGCCAGCGGCACCGACAGCAAGATCACGAAAGGATCGATGAAGCTCTCGAACTGCGCCGCCAGCACCAGGAAGATGAAGATCATCGCCAGGGCAAACAGCCACAAGGTGCTGCTCGATACGCGTCGGAATTCGCGCGACTGGCCGCCCAGGTCATAGGTCGCTGACTCACCGGCGACTTCGCGCAGCAGTTTCTCGGCCTGCGCGATGGCATCGGCCAGCGACACGCCCGGCGCCAGCGAGCAGCCGATCTGCGCCGAACGCAGTTTGTTGAAGTGCGGGAGCTTGGGCAGCGCGATCGATTCCTCGACCGTGACCACATTGGCGAGCTGCACCATCTGATTGTCGCGACCGCGCACATAGATGCTGGTCAATGCATCGGGCGTGGCGCGATCGGCGCGATCGAGCTGCACCACCACGTCGTACTGTTCCGAGCCGCGCTTGAAACGCGTGACCTGACGGCCGCCCATCATCGTCTCGAGCGCGCGACCGACGGCGGTGACATCGGCGCCCACGGCCGCGGCCTTGTCGCGATCGACCGTGATGCGCAGCTCCGGCTTGTTGATCTGCAGCTCCGAGCGCACGTTGATGAAATGCGGGTCCTTGTTCATGCGCGCCTCGAGCGACTGCATGATCTCGGCCAATCGCTCGTAGCTTTGCGTGGTTTGCACCACCATTTCCAAATCCTGGCCGAAGAATCCGCCGCCCAGCGCCGCCGGCACCTGCGGAAACGCCATCACGCCGGGAATCTGCGAGAAACGGCCGAACAATTCGCCGGCCACTTCCTCGGCCGAGCGCTCGCGTTCGCTCCAATCCTTGAGCGCGGGGAACGAGATTGAGTTGTTGATGCTCGGCCAGCCGACGAACATGAAGTAGTGACTGATCTCGGGAATCTGCTGATACGCGCCTTCGATCTGGGTCGCGTAGCGATCCATGAATTCGAGCGTGGCGCCCTCGGGGCCTTGCGCCCAGGTGAGCACGAAGCCCGGGTCTTCCTTCGGCGCCAGTTCCGAAGCCAGACGCGTGGCCGGCACCGCGAGAAAGGCCACGATCATCAGCGCGCCCATGCCCAGCGCGCCGCCCACCACCAGGGCGCGATGACGCAAGGCCACGGCGAGCGCGCGGCGATAGGCGCGAATCGTCGCCTCGAGCACGCGTTCGCCGAGTTCGTAGAAGCGACCATGACTGGTCTCGTGACGCAACAGCTTCGAGCACATCATCGGCGACAGCGTGAGCGCGGTGAAACCCGACACGATCACGGCGCCTGCCAGCGTCAGCGCGAACTCCACGAACAACTTGCCCGTGGCGCCCGTGGAGAACGCGATCGGCACGTACACCGCGGCGAGCGTGAGCGTCATCGCGACGATGGCGAAGGCGATTTCCTTCGAGCCTTCCAGCGCGGCCTCGAACGGCGTCTTGCCTTCCTCGATGTGGCGATGGATGTTCTCGAGCATCACGATCGCGTCGTCGACCACCAGACCAATCGCCAGCACCATCGCCAGCAAGGTCAAGGTGTTCAACGAAAAACCCATCGCGAACATCAGCGCGAACGCGCCGACCAGGGACACCGGGATCGTCACCAGCGGAATCAAACTCGCGCGCCACGAGCGCAGGAACAAGAAGATCACCAACGCGACCAGGCCAATGGCCTCGAACACGGCGTGATTGACCGAACGGATCGAGGCATCGATGAACACGGTCGAGTCATAGGCCAGATCGACCTTCATGCCCTCGGGCAGCTGCCGCGCGATCTCGGGCAGCGCCGCTTTGAGCGCGGTGGAGATGTCGAGCGGATTCGCGGTCGATTGCCGCACCAGGCCCAGCGGCACGGCGGACTTGCCGTTGAAGCGGCCGAGCGAGCGCTCGTCGGCGGCGCCGAGTTCGACGCGCGCGACGTCGCCCAAGCGCACCAGATACCCCGAATCATCACGCAGGATGATCGAGCGGAATTCTTCGGCCGTGCTGAGGTCGGTCTGCGCCAGCACGGTGAATTCGCGCTCGCGACTTTCAATGCGGCCGGCGGGAATCTCGACGTTCTGACGCGTGAGCGCGTCCTCGACATCGGACGGGGTCAGGTTGAACGCGGCCAGGCGCTCGGGTTCGAGCCAGATGCGCATGGCGTAGCGCGACGCGAACAAGCGCGCCTGGGCCACGCCGGGAATGGCCTGCAAGCGATCCTTGACCTGACGCCAGGCGATATCGGCCACTTCCACGCGACTGTGGCGATCGGAGGAAAACGCGAGCCAGATAATCGGCTCGGCATCGGCCTCCTGCTTTTGCACGATCGGTTCGCGCGCGTCGAAGGGCAGCACTTCCTTCGCCTGATTGACGCGATCGCGCACATCGGCGGCGGCGTCATCGGGGTCGCGGTCGAGATTGAACACGATGTTGACGTTGCTCGACTCGGCCTGCGAGTCGGAGGTGATGTAGTCCACGCCTTCGATGCCGGCGAGCGCGTCCTCGATGGGCTTGGTGATCTGCGACTCGATCACCGCGGCGTTGGCGCCGGGGTAGAAGGTCTGCACGCTGACCACGGCCGAGTCGATCTTCGGCGTTTGCCGCACGGGCAGGCGCGTGTAGGCGACCAGGCCCACCAGGAGCACGATCAGATTGATCACCGTGGCGAGCACGGGACGGCGGACGGACAGTTGCGGCAAGAGCATGGGATGACTCCCGAAATGGCGCGCGCGGCGACCCGCGCGCGCGACGGCTTATTGCGCGGGCTTGGGCGCGGCGGCGGGCGCGTTGATCGCCTGCACCGGCGCGTCGGGACCGATCTTGAGCTGACCCGCGGTGATCACTTCGGTGTCGGCGGCGATGCCCGAGACGATCTCGACCATGCCAGCGCGACGCGCGCCGATGGTCACCGGCACCAGCGCGGCCTTGCCACCGACCACGGTGTAGACGAATTGCTTGGCGCCTTGCGGCCACAGCGCGGATTCCGGCACCAGCAGGGCGTTCTCGCGGCGACCGAATTCGAGCGTGACGCGCGCGAACAGGCCCGGGCGCAGACGACCTTCGTCGTTCTCGAGCAGCGCGCGCAGCACCACGGCGCGACCTTGCGTGTCGAGCTGTGGATCGATGGCGTAGACGTGGCCCGCGAACGTTTGACCGGGGAACGCATCGACGGTCACGCTCACCACCTGATCGGCGGCGGCGCGACCGAGATAAACCTCGGGCACGCGGAAATCGAGTTTGATCGGATCGATCTGGGTGAGTGTCACCAGCTCATCGCCGATGTTCACGTACTCGCCGGGACTGACCTTGCGCAAGCCCACGATGCCGTCGAACGGCGCGCGGATCACGGTCTTGTCCAGACGCGCGCGCGCCGAGGACAGGCGCGCTTCATTGACCTCGACTTGCGAGCGCTTGCTGTCGAGATCGTTCTGCGCGGCGAGCTTGCGCGCGACCAGATCGGCGGCGCGACTCATCTCGCGTCGACTCTGGTCGACCGTGGCCTGCCATTCGTTGACGTCGGCGCGCGCCAGGCTGGCATCGAGACTGAACAAGGGCGCGCCCTTGGCGATGCGCTGACCTTCCTCGAACTGCACTTTCTCGATGCGACCGGCGAGTTCGGGGCGCAGCACCACGCTCTCGGCCGCGCGCAGGGTGCCGACCGCGGACACGGTCTCGGTAATCGCTTCGACGCGCGGACGTGTCGTTTCGACGGCGGTCGGTGGCATCGCGCCGCCAGGGCCGCCTTGCGCGCGCACCGCGACCGTCGCGACGCTGATCGCGCCGAGCAGCGCCGCTGCCATCAACGCCGTGGATGTCGACCTCATGCCCAAACTCCCTTGCGCGCTCGCGCTCGAAGACCGGAACCGTAGCAGCCGCGCCCGTGGCGACGGCGTGCCGAAAGTCAGGCGCGCGCGTCGGCGAGCAAGGATTGCATGACGGGCCGCGCCCAACGCATCGCCGCGTCGGGCTGTTCGCCATGCGGCAGACGCGCCAGGCACGGCGCGCCGATGCGGCGCGCGATGGCGTCGACGTTGTCGTCGGCGACCGGCATGTCGGGCGTGATCGCATTCGCGATCCACCCGGCCAAGTGCAGGCCATCGGCGACGATGGCGCGCGCGCTAAGCAAGGCGTGATTGATGCAGCCCAGGCGCAAGCCCACGACCAGGACCACGGGCAGACCGAGCGCGCGCGCCAGATCCGCCTGCATGATCGATTCGCCCAGCGGCACGGCCCAGCCGCCGACGCCTTCGACCAGCACGCAAGGCGCGCGCGCGGCCAGCGCTTGCGCGGCGCGGACGATCGCATCGATATCGATGGTGACGCCCTCGCGACGCGCGGCAAGGTGCGGCGCGATCGGTTCGCGCAGCGCCAGTGGATTGATCTCGTCGTAGCGCGGCGCGTCCGCGCCCATGGCCGCGATCAGGCGCAGCGCGTCGTCATTGCGCAGGCCTTCGGGCGTGTCGTCGCAGCCGCTGGCCACGGGTTTCATCGCCAGCGCCGGCATGCCGTCGGCGCGCAAGGCCGCGAGCCACGCGCGCGTGACCTGGGTCTTGCCCACGCCGGTGTCGGTGCCAGTGATGAAGACGCCCTTCATGGCGTCGCGGCCCGATCGCGTTCCAACTGCGCGCGACCGAATCGCGAGAACGCGCGCTGCGCGCTCGTGGTCAGCACCGACAGGAAAAACGCCAAGCCCGGCGCCGCGCCGGACAGCGAGTTCGGCTCGGGCGGCAACAGGCCGATCACGGCCAGCGAGGCGCCGCCGGTCAAGGTCGCGAAGCGCCAGCGAATCACGGCGCGATAGGTTTCCATCGCCTCGAACTCGCTCAAGCCCAGGCGCGCGCGGCAACGCCACGCGTGCGCGTACAGCAGGCTCATCACGAAGCTCAGCGACGACCACGCCACCGCGTAGACCATGAACATCAGCAGCAGATCGGTGTAGTTGCGCACGGTGAAACCGGCGGGAAAATAGCCGCCGCTGAGCCAATTGAAGAACGCGCCGAAGAGCATCTTCAGCGGATACACGTACACCAGCACCAGAAACACCAGGATCAGCGACAACAGAATCGACACGCCATCGTCGAGCCCATAGCGCCGACTCCACGTGTTGTGGCGATACCAGAAGTCCGCGATCAGGATGAAACTGGCCGCGAACGCCGGCACGCCTTTGATCGCCTCGATCAAGTCATCGACGCTGCGCGGCACGGCATCGACGGCGATCACCAGCAAGGTCACGGCGAAGGCGAAGGCCGCGTCGACGAAGGCTTCCAGGCGCGTCGTGGTGACGCCGCGATCGCGAAAGCCGTCGGCGTGCAGCGGGGGCGTGGTGACGGACATGCCGCGATCTTAGCCAGTGCCTGCTAAGATCGCGATCCCAAAACGCGGGTGCCCGCCATGTTCGCCGCCGCCGCCATCGAGACCACGGACAAGCCGAGCTTCTACGCCGAACTGGCCGACCAGGCGCGCGGCCTGCTCGCCGGCGAGCGCGATCGCGTGGCCAATGCCGCCAACTTCGCCGCGCTCGCGTATCACGCGCTGCCCGACATCAATTGGGCGGGATTTTATTTCTGGGACGGGCGCGAGCTCGTGGTCGGTCCCTTTCAGGGCAAGCCCGCCTGCGTGCGCATCGCGCTGGGCAAGGGCGTGTGCGGCACGGCCGCGGCGACGCGACGCACGCAACTGGTGCCCGACGTGCATGCCTTCCCCGGCCACATCGCCTGCGATGCCGCGTCGCGGTCGGAGATCGTGGTGCCGCTGTTCGACGCGCACGGTGGTTTGATTGGCGTGTGGGATGTCGATAGCCCCACGCCCGCGCGCTTCGACGAGCACGACCGCGACGGCATGGAGCGGTTGGCGCGCGTCTTCGTCGACAGTCTTTGACCGCCGTCGTCGGTGGCCTGAGTCAACATCATGGAACGAGAGAGGACACATGAGCGATAAGTTGCTCAACATCGGCCCCAAGTCCGCGGCGTGGTTGCGCCAGGTCGGCATCCGCACGCTCGAGGACCTGCGTCGTCTCGGCGCGGTGGGCGCGTTCCTCAAGGTCAAGAAGGCGGGCTTTCGCCCCAGTCTGAATCTGCTCTATGCCCTGGCCGGCGCCGAGCGTGGCTGTCACTGGACCGCCTTGTCGGCCGAGGACAAGAACGCCATGGTGCTCGAGGTCAACGCCGCCGAGGACGCGGCCAAGAAAGCCAAGAATTTCGTCATGCCCGCGCGCGATGTCACGCCCGCGCGGCAGGAAGAATCCCACGAGGCCATGCCCGAGCCGACCTTGTTCGACTCGCCCGATGGCGGTGAAGACGCGGGCTCGTCCGGCGGCGATGCCGGTGGCGCCGACGGCGGCGGCAGCGGCGACTGATCAGCGCGGCACGGCGATCGCGCGCGCGTCCTCGCGCCAGCGCGGCGTGGCGCGAATGCGCGGCAGCACTTCTTGCGGCGTGTTCACCAGCGACCACATGTCCAGGTGCTCGGGGTTCATGAAGCGCTGCGCGATCACCTGATCGGCCATGAAGCGGTGCAGCGGCGTCCAGAAATCGAGCGTATTGAGCAGCACGATCGGGCTGAAGTAGATGCCCAGGCGCTTGAGCGTGATCGCCTCGAACAGTTCTTCCAGCGTGCCGCAACCGCCGGGCAATGCGACCACGGCATCGGAATCGGTGAGCAAGCGATGCTTGCGCTCGCGCATGTCCTCGACGATCTGCAGATCCGCCACGCCCGGGTGCTGCCACTCGACCTCGGTCATGAAGCGCGGAATGATGCCGATGACCTTGCCGCCCGCGGCGATCGCGCCATCGGCGGCCGCGCCCATCAGGCCATTGGCGCCACCGCCGTAGACCAAGGTCGCGCCGGCCTCGGCGATCAATCGACCGAGTTCACCCGCCGCCGCCTTGTAGCGCGGATCGCATTGCGGACTGGAAGCGGCATAGACACAGATACGCATGGCATCACTCGCGCGGACGTGCGGAAAGCGCGCGGCATTCTACGCGCCGCGCGCCGGTGGGCTCAATGCGTGGGGTTGGTGGGCGTCGTGGTGTCGGCGGGCTTGGTCGTGTCGGTGGGCTTTGTCGAGTCGGCGGGCTTGCGCACGTAGTCGACGCCGGTGAGGCCCTGGCCGATCTGTTCGTCCAGGAAATGGGCGATGGCGAGTTGCGTCTTGATTTGGCCGTCGAGCGACGACATGCCGTGATCCTCGCCCGGCAACACGACACACTCGGTCGGGATGCCTCGCAGCCGATGCATCATGGTCAGGCGCGCGGTGTGCTCGAGACTCACGCGGGCGTCGGCCGAGCCGTGGATCAAGAGCACGGGCCGCGTGATGCGCTCGGCCAGATACACCGGCGACACCGACTTGAGCTTGTCGAGTTCGGTCGCGGGATCGCCCGCGATGCGCTTCATCATCTCGCGCGTGGTGGGTAGGCTGCTCCAGTCGGAAGACGAAAACATCAGCGGCAAGTCGGTCACGCCCGCGATCGATACCGCGCAGCGAAAGCGCTGCGGCGCGCGCGCCAGGGCCATCAAGGCCGAATAGCCACCGTAGCTCCAGCCGACCATGCATACGCGCCCGGAATCGAGCGGAAACCGGCGCAGGGCCTCGTCGAGCGCGAGCTCGATGTCGTCCTCGATGCGCTTGCCCCAATTGCCATAACCCGCGCTCAAAAAATCGCTGCCGAAACCACCCGAGCCGCGATAGTTCACTTGCAGCACCGCGTAGCCGCGACTGGCCAGGAACTGCACGTCGCGATCGAAACTCAAGGTGTCGCGCACGCCGATCGGCCCGCCGTGCGGCATCACCACCAGCGGCGCGCGGGCATAGCCGTCGGGCAGGGTGATGATGCTCTCGAGCGCGAAGCCGTCCGGCGTGTTGGTGGTGAACACTTGCGGCTCGCGAAACTTCATGTCATCGAGCAAGGGCAGGCTGCGCGCGACTTCCTCGAGCGCATGCTTGCCGGCATCGTAGTAGTAGAAGATCGCGGGCTGGGTCGGGCTGCTGGTCACCACCAGGGCATGACTGCGCGAGGGATTGAACTCGAGCACATTGACCTGTCGATGGGGGAAGGACGCGGCCATGGCCTGACGCAATTCCTTCAGGTCGGCGTCGAGGTAGAGCGTGGCTAGCTCGCCGTCTTGATACAGCAACACGCTGATCGGCGCGTCATCGTCCGGCCGAAAACGAGCGCCGATCAGATCGCGACCCGGGGCGGAGTAGAGCGTGTCGAGATCGCGACCGGTTTCCAGATCGAAGCGGATCAGATCGACCTGTTCGCGTCCGATGTTCGACAAGGCGATCAGGTGGCGACCATCGGCCTCCAAGCGCAGGGGCTCGAACGTGCGGTCCAGGGGCAATTCCAAACACGGGCGCCAGCGCGCGTCGGCGTCGGCGCGACAGAACAGGCTTCGGCTCGTGCCCTTGCGCGTGTACGCCAGCAGCAGATTACCGTGACGATCGAACAGCCACGCTTCGTCGCCCTCGAGGCCGCGATCGAGCCGGCGGGCGCTGAGAAATTGCCGGGCGTCGATGCGTTCTTCCCCGAGTTTCACGCGATGCACGCGATGACGATCCTTGTCGTCATCGGTGTCCGTGGCGAACATGACTTCGTCCTCGCTGTCCTCGAGCGTGTCGACCACGAAGCCCGGCTGGGGGAATTTCTCGGGCGTGGCCGTGACCGCGCCATGGGCATCGCGGCGCAGCCGCAACAGGACACTGGCTCGCGAGCTGCTGAGGTTGGTGATGGCATTGACGACGATGACGTGGTCGTTGGCCCATTCGATCGAAGTAACCTCGCCACTGCGCGTCTCGAACAACGGCGTCACCGTCGCGCGCGCCGGATCGATCAGGTTCACCGTGTAGGCCTTGCTAGCGTAGCGCCGTTCGGCGATGAGCGAGCCATCGGGCGATAGCGCCAGATCATGGCTGCCGTCGACACGGAACAAGGTCTCGGCGGGCAGGCCGCGCGGATCGGGGCGCGAGTAGTCATAGGCCTTGAACGTGTTCTGCTTGGCGCCGGCATCCGGATGCGCCGCGATGAAATCACTGAGCAGCTCGAGAAAGGGATCGGGCGTGCCACCGGCGTAGCGCGCGCGAAGACCGCGAAAGGCCGGGCGCAAATTGGCCATGTCATCGGCGATATCCAGCGCGGCCTGATTGACCAAGCTCACGGCGATGCGACCGAACCCAAACCACTCGATCTGCAGCGTGCCGGGATAGTTGATCATGCCCGGCTTAATGTCGAATGTGCCGAGCGGGAAATCGGTCAAGCGCAGAAACCTCCGCCCTTCCCAGAATTCAAGACGCGAATAGCGATAGGTGCCGGCCTTGACCTTGACCAGTCGCACCGTGCGGCCGGCTTCCGCGCCGTAGATCCTGCCGCCGTGCCCGCCGCTGATCGACTCCAGAAACAGCGCGCTATAAGGCCCTCCCGAATTGCTCGAGACCACCAGAAGGCCTTCGTCGGCACGCAGGGTCACGGGCTCGTCGTAACTCAGCGCATCGAGCGCGGCGACGGGCGTCGTGTGCACAAGCATGCCCAAGACGAGAATGACGAGAATGCGAGTTTGGAAGGCGTGCCATCCAGCGCGCGCGAAGATTGGCATGACAGGTCAGTCCGTGACGGCTCGAATGAGGTGACGCCGGACTCTATCAGGCTCGCGCTAACGCGCGCAGCATCGAATTCGCGTCGTCGCGAATTTGCAACCAAACGCGAACGCGCGCGTCGCGCTTATTGCGAGCGATGACTCGCCGCGACCACGATCGCGCGCGGAAACGCGGTTTCGGCCGCCATCGGGTCGTCGGTGATCAGGTCATGACGATCGAACAGCGACAAGCCCTGCCATTCGCCGGAAATGCCGCGAATCTCGATCAGTACGCGCACCAGTTGCGCGAAGCGGCGCGCCAGGTGCGCGTACAGCGTCGACCAGACTTCGCGCGCTTGATGGGCGAGTTGATCGTAGGCGACTTGGCCAAGGTCGACGAAATATCGCAGCGACACGCGGCGGCGTTCGGCGAGTTCGGGATAGAGGCCGGCGATCAGAAGACAACGATCGCCGACGTCGCGCAGTTGCTGTTCGCGCAGCGTGCCAGCGTTGAGCAGGGTTTCGAGGTATTCCAGCGCCATGATCCGGTGCGCCAGGGGCGCGTCGCGCAGATGGCGCATCAGGGCGAAGACGAGGTAGCTCTCGGTGTCTTCGTCGAGCGCGGCGTGCGCGCGCTGCTGGCCTTCGCGCACCAGGTCCTGAAACAGTTCGGTCGCGGTGCGACCGGTGAGGATCTCGGTCATGACGCCCCTCGTGTCGTGTCGGCTCGCGTCGTCCCTGCGTATTCGGTCCTTGTTCAACGCATCGGCCGCGACGCGCGCGGGCTTGAACGCGCGCGTCGGGCGATGTGTCAATCAGTATAGAAAGCACCGGCCGCGCGACAAGCGCCGCTCATCACCGATTTCGTTGGTAGCGGTCGAGCACCACGGCTGCCAACACGGGCAATTCCTGGATGGGGCGCACGCGCCAGGTGGCGGGCGCATCGCCGAGCGGACGCGCGCGGTCCAGGCGCGTGAGTTCGGCATGGAAGCGCGCGAGCTTGCCCGTGACCGGGCGCGACGCGGCGATGAAGACCGGCAATTCGGTGGCGCAGGCCTCGGACATCAGATTGACCGAATCGGGCGAGACCACGATGCGTTGCGCCTGCGCGAGCAGGCCCGGATACGGATTGTCGCCCGCATCGCCCGGCGCCCAAAACAGGCCGGGCCATTGCGCGAACGCCGCGCGCAGTCGCGCGACCACGCGTGGCGCCGTGCGACGCGAGGTCGTGACGAGAAAAGCGCCCGGCTCGCGCGCTTGCCATTGCGCCAGATGCGCGAGCAAGTGATCGCACCACGCCTCGTCGATCGTCTGCGCGGCCGTGCTGCCACCGATCAGAACGGCCGTGCGCGGCGACGGCAACTCGGCCAATCGCGACCACATCGCGCCCGCGGCGCGCAGACTTTCGGGCGTAATGTCGTTGATCGCGCCCAAGGTATGCAGCACGTGCGGATAGGCGAGGCCCCCGTCGTGTCGCGGCATGATGATCACGTCCCATTGCTCGACGTCGGCGCGCGGGTCGAGGATCTGGATCGCGTAGACGCCATGTTCACGTTTGAGCCACGCGGTGATCAGGGACGCGGCGCGGCCGCAACCGATCACGAGTCGTGGCGCGCGCTCGGCGAGCGCCGCGCGCAACTCGCGGCCCACGGCGAGGGCCACGCCCCAGCGCCAGCGCGGCGCGAACCACGACCACGGCGGCGACGGGCGCACGCGGAACACGCGCGGATTGAGGCCCATGGCCCTAGCGAGGGCCAGGGCCTGTCGCTCATTGCCCGCGGCGCCATCGGTGACGACCCAGGCAGGCTCGGCGACGGGCTCGTGATCGGGCGACGACATGGGGCGGGCCGGGTTCCTTGCGCGCGTGCACGGCGGCATTGCAGGTTTGCTTCAGTATCGCATGGCGTGCTGCGGCTACACTGCGCGCCTCGCAATGTCTGGAGTCGCCCGTGGCCGCACCCCTCGATCAACCGCTGAACGCTTCGGCTCTCGATCAAGTGTTTCGCGCCGCGCGCACGTTCCGCGGTTCGGCCTCGGCCTGGCTGGATCGTCCGGTGACCGACGAGCAACTGCGCGCCCTGTACGACCTGGTCAAGCTCGCGCCGACCAGCGCCAATTGCTCGCCCGCGCGTTTCGTCTTCGTGCGTTCGCCCGAGGCCAAGGCCAAGCTGCGCGATTGTCTCGACGCCGGCAATGTCGCTCAGACCATGGCCGCGCCGGTGACCGTCATCGTCGCCAACGATCATGAGTTCTACGAGCGCCTGCCGTATCTGTTTCCCTACACCGACGCGCGCAGCTGGTTCGTCGGCAAGCCCCAGGCCATCGCCACGGCGGCGATGCGCAATGGCTCGCTGCAAGGCGGTTACATGATTCTGGCCGCGCGTTCGCTGGGTCTCGATTGCGGGCCGATGTCGGGCTTCGACAATGCCAAGGTCGATGAGGCCTTTTTTGCTGGCACTTCGTGGAAATCGAATTTTCTGATCAATCTCGGTTACGGCAATCCGGCGGTGTTGCATCCGCGCGGGCCGCGACTGTCGTTCGAGGAAGCCACCCGCATCGAATGAGCGCGATGCGGTTTCATCCATCCCACCCAGGAGGGGATTTCATGCGTAAGACGATCTTCGCGGCGGCGCTGCTGCTGGCGTTTTCGGCCTCGGCGGCCGACAAGTACAACTTCGAGCCCGGTCACAGCCAGATTCGTTTTGGCTGGAACCATCTGGGTTTCTCCAACATGACCGCGGGCTTCGACAGCTTCACCGGCGAGGTGCAGCTGGACACGGCCGATCTGACCAAGTCCTCGGTCTCGGTCACCATTCCGCTGTCGGCCCTCGACACCGGCGTGGCCAAGCTCGACGAGCATCTCAAGAGCCCGGATTTCTTCGATGCCGGCAAGTTCCCGGAAGCCACGTTCAAGAGCACCAAGGTGGTCAAGGCCGGTGACAAGGCGCTGAAGGTGCATGGCGATCTGACCATCCACGGCGTGACCAAGCCGGTGGTGCTCGACGTCACCATCAACAACATCGGTCAGCATCCGATGGCGAAGATGCCGGCGGCCGGCTTCGACGCCAGCCTCACGGTCAAGCGCAGCGATTTCGGCGTCGGTGCTTATGCCCCGGCGGTGAGCGACGACGTGCGCATCACGATCTCGACCGAGCTGCTCAAGGCGCAGTAAGTCGTTTCGCAACACGGCGCGCGACGGTGCTCGTCGCGCGCTTCTTCCGGAGGGAGCCATGATCCAGTTTCGACCCGCCGCCGCGCGCGGCCACACGCGACTCGACTGGCTCGACAGCTGGCACAGCTTCGCCTTCGGCGGTTATCGCGACCCCGCCAACATGGGCTTCGGTCCCTTGCGCGTGATCAACGACGATCGCGTCGAACCCGGCCGCGGCTTCGGCCGTCACGGGCACGCGGATATGGAGATCCTGACCTATGTGATCTCCGGCGAACTGCGTCATCAGGATTCCATGGGCAATCTCGGCGTGATCCGCGCCGGCGACGCGCAGAAGATGAGCGCGGGCACGGGCGTGGAGCACAGCGAGTTCAATGGCTCGTCGGTCGAGCCCGTGCACTTTCTGCAAATCTGGATCGAGCCCGATCAGGACGGCATTCCGCCCGCGTACGCGCAAGCGACGCTCGATCAGGCCCAGCGTCGCGGCCGCTTGAGCTTGCTCGCCGCGTCGCCCGAACACGGCAGTCCCATTCCCTTGCGTCAGGACGCCTTCGTCCACACGACCCTGCTCGCGCGAGGCGAAGCGGTCGAGCTGGCGATCGGCGCGGGACGCCTGGCCTATGTCCACGTGGCCGCCGGCGCGGTGACGCTGGGCGAGCACACGCTCGCGGCCGGCGATGGCGCGGCGATCACGCGCGAATCGCTGGTGCGTTGTGTCGGAGCATCCGACGCGCTGGCCGACGTGCTGCTGTTCGATCTGCCGCCCTGAGGCGCGAACCCCGCGCCGCCGCGCGCTCGCGCTCGGCGCATCCGTCCGCCGACTGCCGCCGTTGATCGGCTGGGATCGGCGACTCGGAATCCTCGTTGCGCGCTCGCGGGCGCAACTTTGGCAATCCTCGATCGTAGATGCGTGCCCGTCCGCGCGAGGCCGATGGCCCGCGAGCGTAAACTTACGTCGTGACTTGAGCACATCCGCAACGTCAAACTCGAATCTGTTCACGCCGTGAACAGATCGCGCGTGGCCCGCGCGTGGCTGGCAAGACCCACCGCGGTCCCTACACTCGACGCCTCTTTCCTGACAGGGACGCGTCGAGGTCTTCATGTCGCCGGGCGATCGACTCAAGCTGACGGATCTTCTGCTGGCGATGCCGGCGTGGAAGCGCGTGGCCTTCATGCTGTTGTGCGCCGAGCGCGTGCTCGCGGTGGCCAAGCTGGTGCTGGTCGAGCGCGGTTACGAGCGACCGATCGTGCCGCGCGTGGCGGTCGACACCGTGTGGGAATGGCTGGAAACCTCGGTCATGCCGCCCGATCTCGAAGGCCTGCGCGCGCGGGCCGCGGCCGAATGGCCGAGCGCGCCGCGCGACACCGCGGCCTTCGTCTGGGCCAAGGCCGCGCGCGATGTCGCCTTGATCTGCTTGAGCGCGATGAATCGGCATCAGCCGGTCGCGGGCACGGAAGCGGCGACGATCGCGCGTCAGGCGATCGCGCGCGCGCTCGAGGTCACACGTCCGGCGCAGGCGTCAGGCCGGACTTCCGCCGCCGCGATGGCGCTGGCCGATCCCATGATGCAAGCCGAACTGCGCGCCCAGTTCGAGGATGCCGTGTCCCTGCGCGCGCTCACCGAAGTGCGTCTGCTGGTGGCGCGCGCGTTAGCGTCGGCGCGTCGTCATATCACCGTGCTGGACTTGCGCGCGCACGCGCCGGTCGCCTCGATGGCGCGACCGCGGCGACGCGCGTGAGGTCGAGATCGGCGTGGTCGAAGCGGCGCTGACGATGGCTAAGAGCCGCGTGGACGAATCGGCGCCGTTGCTGGCGATGACGTCGCGACAGATCTAGCGGCGCTTGCTCGGCGCCTTGGTGCTTCGACGCAATGTCGACGCATTCGACGACTTCGCCGAGCGCTTCGACGAGGCCGTCTTCGCCGGCCGACTCGCGCGCGGCGGCTTGGGCGCGACACGCGATTGACTGGCCTGATGCGCGCTCATCGCGTGCCACGCCAGACGCGCCCAGCGCGACAACTCGCGCGCGTCGTCGATGCATTCATCAGGCAAGGCGAAGTAGGTCGACACCGTGACCTTGCGCGGTCGCTTGTCGTAGACGAAGGGCGTGGCGCCGAGCGGCTCGAGCGCGGCGCGCATGGCCTCGTCGGTGCGCAAGTACAACGTGCCTTCGATCACGAAGCCGAATTGCACGCCCCGCGCCTTCAGCCCTGATCCACCGAAGAAGCGGCCCACCGTGACCGGCCCCAGGCCTTCGATGCGTTCGGCCAGTTCGAGCGCGCGCTCGTCGCGCGGGTCGGGGGAGCGGGTCGCGGCCATGCGAATACTCGCGGAAGTCGGGTCGCCACTATGCGCGCTTGGCGCGTTCGGTCAAGGCCCGTCCGCCCGCGCGCGCGCGCCGATTCCCCCGGCGCGCTCCGCATGCGTAAAATGCCGGGCAAACCCGAGGGGTACCGCCATGTCCAAGCCCAATCCCGCCGCGGCGAAAGCCATTCCCGCGAACGCGGAGAACCGCTACACCGTCACGCGCGCCGATCTGCCGCTGTCGTGCCCGATGCCGGGCATGTCGCTGTGGAACTCGCATCCGCGCGTCTATCTGCCGGTGGAAGAGACCGGGCACGCCAAGTGCCCGTATTGCGGCGCCGAGTACGTGCTGCAGGCTTAGCCTGCGGCCCGGGCGCCACGGCCGCGGAGGCCTCGATTGGGCGCGCTGACCGTGGTGCAACTGGTGCCGCGCCTGGATACCGGCGGCGCCGAGCGCTCCACTGTCGAAATCGCCAGCGCGCTGGTGGCCGCGGGCCATCGCGCCGTGGTGATCTCGGCCGGCGGTCGTTGGGTCGAGGCGGTCGAGCGCGCGGGCGCGACCCACGTCACGCTCGATCTGGGCCGCAAATCCCTGTTCACCTTGCTACGCGTGTTCACCCTGCGTCGTCTGCTGCGCGAACTGCGCCCCGACATCGTGCACGCGCGCTCGCGACTGCCCGCGTGGATCGCGTGGCATGCGCTGCGCGGCTTGCGGCCGCGTCCGCATTGGGTCACGACCGTGCATGGCTTGAACTCGCCGGGGCGCTACAGCGCCATTCTCACGAGCGGCGAGCGCGTGATCTGTGTCTCGAACGCGGTGCGTGACTACGTGCGCGCGCACTATCCGAACGTCGATCCGGCGCGACTCGTCGTCATTCCGCGCGGCATCGATCGCGAAGTCTTCGCGCGTGGTCTTCGCCCTTCGGACGAGTGGCTGGCTCGCTTCGCGAGCGAGCGACCTTCGCTGCACGGTCGTCCGCTGGTGCTGTTGCCCGGCCGCGGCACGCGCCTGAAAGGTCATGCCGATGCCATCGTCGCGCTCGCGCGTCTGCGTGAACGTCATGGTCTCGAGGCCGGTCTGTGGTTGCTCGGCGCGCGCGAACCCGGACGCGAGCGTTACGTCGAGGAACTCGAACGCTTGGCCGCCGACCGCGGCGTGGCCGTGCGCGTGGTGATCGACGCCGCGCGCGCCGACGTGCGCGAAGCCTATGCGCGTGCCGACGTAGTGCTGCAAGTTTCGGCCAAGCCCGAGTCCTTCGGCCGCACCGTGGTCGAAGCGCTGGCCATCGGCACGCCGGTCGTGGGCTACGCGCATGGCGGCGTAGGTGAGTTGCTGCGAGAACTCTTTCCCGACGGCGCCACGGCCACGGGCGATGTCGACGCGCTCGCCGACACCCTCGCGCGCGTGCTGCGCGAGCGGCCGGCCGTCGCGCCGTTCGACAGCTATCGCCTCGACGCCATGCAAGCAGCGACGCTCGCCGTGTATGACGCGCTCGGAGCCGCGCGATGACCGCGCGCACGCCTTGGCAATGGCGTTCGCCGGTCGCGATCGGCGTGGTCGTGGCGATCGCCGTGTTGGCCTTGATGCCACTGGGGCGAATGTCCGAGTTGGGCATCTTGATCGCCGTGATCTATTGCGCGTGGGCGCTCGTTCGGCGCGATGCTCAACCCGGAACGTGGCAACGCGACGACGCGTGGCGCGTGCTGATCGTGCTGGCGCTCGCCTATGTCGCGCCGGCCTTGCTCTCGGCCATCGACGCGGTTGATCCGTCAACGTCGTGGCGCACCGCCCTGACCGCGCCGCGCTTCGCCGCGCTGGCCGCGTGTCTGATGATGACCCTGCGCGACGGCGACGCCGCGCGCGTCCGCGTCGCGCCCTGGGTCGCGCTGATCGTGACGATCTGGACACTCGATGCCCTGGTGCAAGCACTCACCGGCTGGAGCCTCGCCGGACATCTCGACAGCGATCGCGTCAGCGGCATCTTCGGCGATGAGAACTTGAAGATCGGCCCGGTGCTGGCGGTGCTCTCGCCCTTCGTGCTCGATCAGGCGTGGCGACGCTTCGGTCTGAAAGGCTTGGCGCTGGTTTGGGTCTTGATCGCCACCGCGGTGCTGCTCGCTGGCGCGCGCGCGGCGTGGATCATGTACGCGGTGGTGACCTTGGGCATGGCTTGGCGCGTCACGGGCAGCGCGCGTCGTTTCGCGAGCGTGATCGCGCTCGTGGGAGTGCTGGGCATCGCGATCGGCGTGGTCGCGTATCATGCGTCGGAGCGCTTCGCGGCGCGTGTCGATCGCACGCTCGCGCTGACCCAAGGCACGGCCCATGGTCTGGACTATGCGCTCGCCTGGCGTCTGCCGATCTTCCGCACGGCGACCGAGATGGCGCTCGCGCATCCGATCAACGGTGTTGGCGTGCGCGGCTATCGCCACGCTTATCCCGACTATGCGGCGGCCGATGATCATTGGTTGCGCGAGACCGGCGAGGGCGCCTTTCATCCGCATCAGATCGTGCTCGAGATCGCGGCGGAGACCGGCGCAATCGGCTTGCTCGCGTGGCTATCCGCCGTGATCGTGGCGTGGCGCGCGTGGCGACGGCAATCGCCGGCGGCGCGCGCGAACGCGTTCGCGCCGGCGCTAGCGTTGTTCGCGATGCTGTTTCCGCTCAACACGCACTTCGCGTTCTATTCGAGTTTCTGGGGCTTGATGCTGTGGTGGTTGATCGGGCTGTGGCTGGCGCATTGGCCGCGCGCGGAGACCGGCTCATGAACCGCGAAAAGCTGTCGGTCTTCGTCACCACGCTCAACAATGCCGAGACGCTCGAGGCCTGCCTCGCGGCCGCCGATTGGGCCGACGAACTGGTCGTGCTCGATTCCGGCAGCACCGACGACACGCTCGCCATCGCGCAGCGTCATGGCGCGCGCTGCTTCGTCGAACCATTCAAGGGCTATGGTCCGCAGAAGGCCTCGGCCATGGCCAAGGTCACGCATCGCTGGGCCTTGTTGCTCGATGCCGATGAGGTGCTGACGCCGCCGGCGCGCGCGATCATCGAGCAGGCGCTGGTCGCGCCCGAGGTCGCTGGTTTTCGCCTGCGTCGTCGCGAGCAAGTGTTCTGGCGCCTGCATCATCCGGCCGTGCGTCACGCGCGCATGCTGCGCTTGATCGATACACAGCGCGCGCGCTTCGGCGACGATCCCATTCACGCCGCGCCCGAGGTCGATGGCCCGGTGCGCGATCTGGCCGCCGTGTTCGTGCACTACGGCGAGCCCGACATTCACACCAAGGTCGACAAAATCAATCGCTATTCCACCGGCATGGTCGCGCCGCGACGCGCGCGACGGTGGCTGCGCGCGCGCATGATCGTGCAGCCGCCCTGGCACTTCTTGCGGCAGTACGTTGGCAAGCGCAAGTTCCTGTCGGGCTGGGCGGGGTTCATCGGTTCGGTGATCGAGGCGTTCTACGTGTTTCTGAAGAACGCCAAGATCTACGAGGCGCAGCGACGCGCCGCGCTCAAGCGCGACGAGCGCGAATGACGCGCGGCGTCTCGAAAGACGCCGCGCCAAGCTTCAAGCCTTCTTCGCCTGCTGCTCCGCCGCTTGCGCGGCCTGCACGGCCGGTCGCGCGCGCACGCGGTCCATGAAGGCCTGCACGTGCGCGAAGGCGCTCAGATCGACCTTGACGTAGCCCGCCCAAGTCGTGACCGTGAACAGATAGGCATCGGCGACGGTGAAGGCCTCGCCCGTGAGATAAGGCTTGCTCGCGAGTTCGCCATCGATCAGGGCATAGCGCTTTTGCAGATACGCCGCGCGTTCGGCGCGCGTCTCGGCCGGCGTCGTATCGCGGAACAACGGACTGTAGGTCTTGTGCAGTTCGCTGTTGATATAGCCCAGCCACGATTGCAGGCGATAGCGCGCCAGCGTGCCGTTGGTCGGCGCAAGGCCCTTCTCGGGCGCTTGATCGGCGAGGTACTGCACGATCGCCGGACCTTCGGTGAGGATTTCGCCACCGTCGAGTTCGAGCACGGGCACATAGCCCTTGGGATTGATCTGCGTGAAGTCGCGACCGTCGTGCGTGCGTTTGCTGGTCAGGTCGACCTGTTCGAGTTGCACCGGCAGGCCCAGTTCGCGCGCGACGATGTGGGGCGAGAGCGAGCAAGCGCCCGGCGAGAAATACAGTTTCATGGCAAGGTCCTTCGTGAGTCTGCGCGCTCAGCGCGCGCGGGGGGTGAGCAGATCGTCGATCAAGGCATCGACGCGACGATGACGCAGCAAGGGCGCGATCTGACCGCTCCACAGCGACACGACGTCAGTGCGGCCGGCTTGACGCGCCGCGGGCTTCAAGTGCCCGGCGAGAAAACTTTGCAGGGGATAGGGCGCGACCTCGTTCGTGGGCGGCGACATTTCGCGCGACCAACGATTGCGCAGGCCGCGCGCCAAGCGTCCGGTGTAGGCGCGCGTGAGCGTGGTGTGCTGGGCGTCCTCGCCGAACAGCAATTCGCGATGTTCGGGCATGGCGTTGGATTCCTCGCACGCCAGAAACGCGGTGCCCAACTGCGCGCCCTCGGCGCCGAGCGTCAGCGCCGCCTCGATACCCGCGCGATCGGCGATGCCGCCCGCGGCGATCACGGGAATGCGCACGCGCGAAGCGATCAAACGCGTCAGCGCGAACGTGCCCATCAGCGATTCCTCGGCGGGCGCGAGGAAGGACGGGCGATGACCGCCCGCTTCGAAACCCGTGGCGACGAGCGCGTCGACGCCGGCGTCCTCGAGCGCGCGCGCCTCGGCGATCGTCGTCGCCGCGCCGACGGTGATGATGTTCGCGCGGCGACAGGCCGCGAGGATCTCGCGCGAGGGCACGCCGAAGACGAAACTGAAGACGGCGGGGCGCGCTTCGATCAGGGCGTGGACTTGATCCTCGAAGCGTTCACCCGTGCGGTTAGGACGCGGCGGCGGCGCGATTCCCAGTTCGCGGTAGTAGGGCTCGAATCGCGCGAGATGGCGTGCGTATTCGGCTTCGCTCGGCTCGAGTCCACCGGGATCGTGCGAGGAGATCCACAGATTCAGCGCGAACGGCCGATCGGTGAGCGCGCGAATATCGCGCGCGGTGTCGACAATCGCCTGCGCCGTCAAATGATGCGCGCCGAACGAACCGAGCGCGCCACGCGCGCTCACCGCCGCCGCCAGGCGCGCCGTCGACAAGCCACCACCGAACGGACCTTGCACGAAGGGATGCTCGATGCCGAGCAGCGACGTCAGGCGATTGCGGGGCAGGGTGTCCATGCGGGCGGTCCTTCGGGCAAGGGCGCGCAGCATAGTCGTAGATGGTTACCTGAGGTAACTAGATTTCGCCCGGTAACTGAAATATTGTGGTTTCCCGACGGTAACCGCGCGAGGCGATCATGGGCTTGAAAATGCGCAAGAATCAGGCGCCGGTGCCGGTGTGTCCGCTGGCGACGTGCATGAGTTTTCTGCAAGGCGCCTGGGCGGTGAACGTGGTGTGGTATCTGAGCGAGGGCGCGCGTCGCTTCGGCGAATTGCGCGCCGACATTCCGCGGATTTCCGCGAAGGTGCTCAGCGCGCGGTTGCGCGAGTTGGAGCAAGTCGGCGTGATCGAGCGCCGTGTGCTCGACAGTTCGCCGCCGTCGGCCGAATACGCCCTGACCGAGATCGGTCGCGAACTGGTGCCCGCGATCCAGGCCATCGTGCGCGTGGGTCATCGCTTGAAATCGATCGGCGCCGTGCCCGGACGGGCGCCACGGCGTCGCGTGCTCAAGCGCGCGTGATCAGTACAGCTTCGCCTCGCCCGGCGGTCGACGATGAAAGCGCCGGTGAATCCACAAATATTCCGACGGCGCCTCGCGCACCATGCGCTCGATCAAGGCGTTGACGCGCGTGGTATCGACGATCGGATCGGCGCTGGGAAAGTCCGTCAGCGCGGGTTCGATGCGCAGCTCATAGCCGCGGCCATCGGCGCGACGACGATGAAAGAAGCCGATCACCGCGGCGCCTGACATGCGCGCCAGCGCATGCGTGGCGGTGATGCTCGACGCCGGAATGCCGAAGAAGGGCGCGAACACCGCGTCCTTGCCGCGCATGTCCTGATCGGGCGCGTACCACAGCAAGCCGCCGGCCTTGAGGTGTTTCACCGCGGGGCGCACTTCGTCGCGCGTGAACATGGCGCTGGCGTAGCGCAGGCGGCCGCGCATCACGGCCCATTCCAGCGCGGGGTCGCCGTGCGGGCGATACATGCCGGCCACGGGCACGTGCTGGCACAAAATGCGTCCGCACAATTCCAGCGTGTGGAAATGGCCCGACAGGAGAATCACGCCTTGTCCGCGCGCAAAGGCCGCGCGAATGTGCTCCACGCCCTCGACCGGCGCCTGCGCGATCCACGGTTCCAGCGGGCCCCACCAGGCGTGGATGAACTCAGCCGCGGCCATGCCGGTGGAAGCGAAGTTCTCGCGCAGCGCGCGGGCGCGCGTGGCCGCGTCGTGCTCGGGCAGGCACAGCGCGAGATTGCGCTCGGCGATGCGCCGACGACGGCCAGCCAGCGGCATCAGCGCCAGGCCGAACACGCGTCCTAGCGCTCGCGTCCAGCGCAAGGGCAGGCGCGCGATCAACCACAACAGCCCGATGCCCAGCCAGGACGGCCAGGTGCGCGGCGAACGCGGGGCGGGAGCGAGATCGGGCAGGCGCATCGGCGCGCGATCTTATCAGGGCGCCGCGCGCGCCCGCATTCCCTGCCTTCGCGCCGCCCGATACCATCCACGGGTGATCATTCGCTTTTTCTACACCCTGACGATGTATCTGCTGACGCCGGTGATTCTCTATCGCCTGGCGTTGCGCGGCATGCGCTATCGCGAGTATTTCGGGCGCTGGCGCGAGCGGTTTGGTTTTTTTCCGAAGCCCGAGTTTGGTCAGTCCATCTGGGTGCACGCGGTTTCGGTGGGCGAGGTCAATGCCGCCGTGCCGCTGATCCAAGCCCTGATGCGGCGCTACGCGAATCATCAGTTCGTCATCACCACGGTCACGCCCACGGGCTCGGCGCGCGTGCACAAGCTGTTCGGCGATCGCGTGTTTCATGTCTATCTGCCGTATGACCTGACCGCCTCGGTCAAGCGTTTTCTCGATCGCGTCGATCCCGTGCTGGCCCTGATCATGGAAACCGAGATCTGGCCGAACCTCTATCTGACCTGTCACGAGCGCGACATTCCCATCGTCGTCGCCAACGCGCGCCTGTCGCAGCGTTCGCTCGATGGCTATGGCCCGGTGCGGCCGCTCGCGCGCATGGCGATTCAATGCGCCACGCGCGTCGCCGCGCAGTCGAACCAGGACGCCGATCGCTTGCTGCAACTCGGCGCGCGGCCCGAGCGCCTGACCATCGCCGGCAACGTCAAGTTCGACATGCCCGTGCCCAAGGGCCTGGGCCAGGGCGCGGCGATGCTGCGCGACTACTGGGGCCGCACGCGACCCGTGTGGATCGCGGCCAGCACCCACGAGGGCGAAGAAGTCGCGGTGATCGAGGCGCACACGCGCGTGCTCAAGCGTTTTCCCGATGCGCTGCTGCTGCTGGCGCCGCGGCACCCCGAGCGCTTTCGGCCCGTGGTGCAGCTGTGTCGGCAGTATGGCTTTCGCACGCTCGTGCGCAGCGAGGACTCGGTGGCCCTGCTCGACACGCAATGCTTCGTGGTCGACACCCTGGGCGAGCTGCTGACCTTCTATGCCGGCTGCGATGTCGCCTTCGTCGCCGGCAGTTTCGATCCCATCGGCGGCCACAACGTGCTCGAGCCCGCGGCCCTGGGCAAGCCCGTGATCGTGGGTCCGCACACCTTCAACTTTCACGAGATCACCGAGAGCATGATCACCGGCGGCGCGGCGCTGCGCGTGGCCAACGCGGTGGAGCTCGGCGACACGGTGTCGCGCTTGCTCGCCAATGGCGGCGAACGCGAGCGTCGCGGTCAGGCGGGCTTGGCCATCGTCGAACGCGAGCGGGGCGCGGTGGCGCGCACGATGGACATCATCGAGGGCGTGATGGCCGGTCGCGTGGCCTGAGGGCCGCGAACGCACGCGTCACGGATCCCGAAACGACAACGGCGCGCCGAAGCGCGCCGTCATCATCACCAAGCGAGGGATCGAGCGATTAGCCGCCCGATTCGTTCGACGCCGGCGTTTCGGTCGCGGGTTCGCCGGCCGACAATACTTCGTTGACGTGCTGCAGGTCGGCCACGTCGATCACGCCCGCCGACTGCTTCAGACGCAGGCCGGACAGGATGAAGTCGTGGCGCGCGCGCGCGTATTCGCGTTGCGCGGCGAACAACTGCTGCTGCGACAACAGCACGTCGACGATGGTGCGCGTGCCGACTTCGAAGCCGGCCTGCGTGGCATCGAGCGCGCTCTGCGCCGAGACCAGGGCTTGCTTGCGCGCGTCGACTTCGCTCTTGCCCGCTTCCACCGCGCGATAGGCATTGCGCGTCGTGCGCACCACGGCGCGGCGCTCGACTTCGAGCTGATCGGCGGTGGCGTCGCGCGTGTGAATCGACTGACGCACGCGCGATTGCGTGCCCAGGCCTTCGAAGATCGGCACGTTCAACTGCACGCCGATCGAGGTATCGAAGTTGCCGCTGCGCGAGGGAATCACCACGCCATTGGCTTCGCCCGAGCCCCAGTTGTCGCTGTTGGTGCGGCTGACCTGGGCGCTGAGCGTCGGGTAGTGGCCGGCGCGCGCGGTCGAGACATCGTGCTCGGCGGCCGCCAGCGCGAAACGACGCGAGGCCAGCGAGGGGCTCTGATCGAGCGCGGTCGTGACCCAGGCTTCCGGATCGGCCGGATCGGGCAGGTCGAGCGGGATGTCGGTGTTGAGGCTTTCGACCGTCTCGACCGGCTGGCCGGTGAGTTCGTTGAGCGCCTCGAACGCGTCGTCGAGCTGGTTGCGCGCCAGGATGACGGAAGCGCGCGCCGAGTCATAACGCGCGCGGGCTTCATGCACGTCGGTGATCGCGGTCAGACCCACTTCGAAGCGCTGCTCGGCTTGCTCGAGCTGACGCTTGACCGCCTTCTCTTCGGCATCGGCGGCGGCCAGATTGGTCTTGGCCGTGAGCGCGTTGAAGTACGCGGTGGCAACGCGGATGAACAGGCCGTCGAGCGCGGTTTCATAATCGGCCTCGCCGCGCGAGCGCAGGGCGCGCGCGGCCTTGAGGCGCGTGTAGTTGCGGTGATCGTAAATCGTCTGATTCAAGGTCACGCTGTACGAACGCGAATTGCCATCGCCGGTGCTGCTGGTGGGGCCGTAGCCCAAGGTGCCGTCGGGCCGGGTAAAGGGACGCGGCGCGCCCGAATAGCCCGCGGTGCTGGAGTCGCCGTACTGCGCGTTGCCGCTGATCTGCGGCAACAAGGCCGCGCGCGACTGCACCACGCCCTCGGACGTGGCCAGGCGCTGCGCGTCGGCGGCCTGCAATTGCGGGTCGCTTTGGCGCGCGAGTTGATAGATGTCCATCAAATCGTCCGCGCGCGCGGTCGAGGACAGGGCCGTGGCGAGTCCCAGGGCGAGCGTGGTGATGGCGATGCGGATCGGGTGGCGCATGTAACGTCCTTTTCGCGGCCTTGCGCTTACAGCGTGAATCGCTGTGGCGGCGCGGCGTGCGTCAGATAGGGAAGATCGGTTTCGAAGAGACTCTCTTCGCTGAAATGGGTGTCATCCGTGCGACGAATCAGCACGGCTTCCTGCGCGGGCGACTCGCCGCGGATCACGAACAGACGACCGCCGATGGCCAGCCACTGCCGGAACGTGTCCGGCACCGTCGCCACCGCGCCGGTGACGCAGATCGCGTCGAACTGACGGCTGGGCTTGTAGCCCTCGATCGCATCGGCCGTTTCCAGGCGGGTGTTGGCCACGCCCATCTCGGCCAGGCGCGCGCGCGCGCGTTCGGTGAATTCGCCGATGATCTCTACCGAGGTGACCTCGCGACCGAGCGTGGCCAGGCAGGCGGTGAGAAAACCGCTGCCGGTGCCGATCTCGAGCACGGCGTCCTCGGGCTTGATTTCCAGGGCCTGCAGCGTGCGTCCTTCGACCACGGGCTTCATCATGGTCTGACCGAAGTCGAGCGGAATCGCGACGTCGGCGAAGGCCATCTTGCGATAGCGCGTGGGCACGAAGTCCTCGCGCTTGACGTGACGCAGGGCGTCGAGCACGCGCTGATCGAGCACCTCCCAGGTGCGGACCTGCTGCTCGACCATGTTGAAGCGTGCGCGTTCGAAATCCAGGGACATGTGCGGGTTTCCGGTTTGCCAGACCGACTAGGCTAAGGCTTCGTGACGGTCGCGGCAATCAAAGGGTGGCGTGGCCGGGGCTGGCTCCGTAGTGCCGGAAGTCAGCATGACCTGTGTCCCGGTCCGCGCGCGCGGCGGGTGGACGGCGCGCGCCACGGTCATCGCGCCGTCTCGATTTCGTCACCGGGCCAGGCATTGACGTCGCCCGCGGCGGGCAGCGGCACGCGCGGCCGACGCACGCGGAACCACGCGGCGTACAGCGCCGGCAGGAACAGCACGGTCAGGGCCGTGGCCACGATCAGACCACCCATGATCGCCACCGCCATCGGCCCGAAAAAGGCGCTGCGCGACAGCGGAATCATCGCCAGCACCGCCGCCAGGGCGGTCAGCACGATCGGGCGGAAGCGCCGCACGGTGGCGTCGACCACGGCCTGCCAGGGATGGCTGCCGGCCGCGATGTCCTGATCGATCTGATCGACCAGGATCACCGAATTTCGCATGATCATGCCCAGCAGCGCGATCGTGCCCAGCATCGCCACGAAACCGAACGGTGTATTGAAGATCAGCAGGAACAAGGTCACGCCGATCAAGCCCAGCGGCGCGGTCAGCCAGACCATGGCCACGCGCGAGAAGCTGCGCAACTGGAACATCAGCAGGGTCGTGACCACCAGCAGGAACAACGGCGCGCCGGCGGCGACCGACTTCTGGCCGCGCGCGGAATCCTCGACCGTGCCGCCCACTTCGAGCAGATAACCCTGTGGCAGCGACGCGCGCATGTCCTCGAGCTTGGCCTGCACTTCGGCGGTGACGGTCGGCGGCTGCACGTGGCCGTAGATATCGCCGCGCACCGTGATCGTGGGCAAGCGATTGCGACGCCAGATGATGCCGTGCTCGAAGCCATAGGAGACATCGGCGATCTGCGCCAGCGGCACCGTGCGGCCCGTGGTCGTGGGCACGGCCAGCGATTGCAGCAGCGACAGACGCGCGCGTTCCTCGCCCGGACCGCGCAGGACCATGTCGATCAGCTCATTGCCCTCGCGATAAATCGACACGCGCGAACCGCTGACCGAGCTCTGCAGGAAATTGGCCAGGTCCTGCGAACTCACGCCCAGCACGCGGGCGCGATCCTGATCGATGTTGAGGCGGATGATCTTCGACGGTTCGTCCCAATCCAGATGGACATTGGTCAGATGCGTGTTGGCGCGCATCACTTGCGCGACTTGCTGCGCCAGGCCACGAATCGTCGCGGGATCTTCGCCGGAAACGCGAAACTGCACCGGATAGCCCACGGGCGGGCCGTTCTCGAGGCGCACCACGCGGCCGCGCAGTTCCGGGAAATCGGTCTCGAACAACGCGATCAAGCGCGCGCGCACGCGTTCGCGCGAGGCGATGTCATGCGTCATCACCACCAGCTGCGCGAAGCTGGCCTGCGGCAATTGCTGATCCAACGGCAGATAGAAGCGTGGCGACCCCGTGCCGACATAGGTCACGAAGTTGTCGACGTCCTTATCCTTTTTCAGGATCGCCTCGAGCTTCTTCGCCGAGGCCTCGGTCGCGTCGAGCGACGAGCCTTCGGGGAGCTTGAGATCGACCATCAGTTCCAGGCGCGTGGAATCGGGGAAGAACTGCTGCTGCACAAAGCGGAAACCCACCACCGAGGCGATAAACATCGCCACCGTGATGCCGATCACCAGCCAACGATGCTCGAGACAGGCGTCGACCACCTCGCGAAAACGGCGATAGAAGCGCGTGTCATAGGGATCGTGATGGCCGCCCTGACCATCGGCGCGCGCGCCGTGCCCATCGGGCAGGAGCTTGTAGCCGAGGTAGGGAATGAACACCACGGCCGCGATCCACGAGATCAGCAGCGCGATCACCACCACTTGGAAGATCGAGCGCGTGTATTCGCCCGTGCTCGATTGCGCGGTGGCGATGGGCAGGAAGCCCGCGGCCGTGACCAAGGTGCCGGTGAGCATGGGAAACGCGGTGCTTCGATACGCGAAGGCCGCGGCCTTCATGCGATCGAAGCCTTGTTCGAGCTTCAAGGCCATCATCTCGACCGCGATGATCGCGTCGTCGACCAAAAGGCCCAGCGCCAGGATCAAGGCGCCGAGCGAGATCTTGTGCAAGTCGATGCCGAAATACTTCATCGCGGCGAAGGTCATCGCCAGCACCAGCGGAATCGACAGCGCAACGACAGCGCCCGTGCGAAAGCCCAGACTGAAGAAGCTCACGGCCAATACGATGATCACGGCCTCGGCCAGCGAGCGCACGAACTCGGCGATCGAGCGTTGCACGGCCTTGGGCTGATCAGCGACCTGATGCATTTCCAGGCCGAGCGGAAGGCCGGCGGAGATGCGATCGGTTTCTTCGTGCAGGCGTTGGCCCAGGCGAATGATGTCGCCGCCCTTGACCATCGACACGCCGAGGCCAATCACCGGCTCGCCCATGAAGCGCATCTTCGGCGCCGCCGGATCGGAGAAGCCGCGCGTCACCGTGGCGATGTCGCCGAGCTTGAACAAGCGGTCGCCGGCGCGGATCGACATCTTGCGGATCGCTTCGACCGAATCGAAGGCGCCAGTCGCGCGCATATAGATGCGATCGCTGCCGGTTTCGAAACTGCCGGCTGGCACCACGGCATTCTGCGCGTCGAGCGCGGCCACGACTTCGTTGAAGGCCACGCCCAAGGTGGCGATCTTGGCGTTGGACAGCTCGATGTAGATCTTCTCGTCCTGTAGGCCGATCAGATCGACCTTGGCCACGTCGGGCACGCGCAGCAGCTGCAATTGCACGCGCTTGGCGTAGTCCTTCAGCGAAGCGTAGTCGAAGCCATCGCCCGACAGCGCGTAGATCGTGCCGAAGGTGTCGCCGAATTCGTCATTGAAAAACGGGCCGATGATGCCCGGTGGCAAGGTCGCGCGGATATCGCTGATCTTCTTGCGCACCTGGTACCAGATGTCGGGAATCTGCGCGTTAGGAAACGAGTCCTTGGCGATGAAGAACACCTGCGACTCGCCCGGGCGCGCGTAGCTGCGAATGAACTCATACGAGCCCGTCTCGAGGAGCTTAGTCTCGATGCGCTCGTTGATCTGACTGGCCACTTCCTCGGCCGTCGCGCCCGGCCACAGCGTGCGCACGACCATGACCTTGAACGTGAACGGCGGATCTTCCGATTGCCCCAGTCGCGTGTACGACCACACGCCGAGAATCGCCAACACCACGGTGAAGTAGAACACCAGCGGGCGATTCTTCAGCGCCCACTCCGACAGATTGAATTGGGTCATGGGATCAGCCCGCGCCCAGCTTCACGGCTTTGTTGTCGCGATCGACCGGACGTATGACCTGGCCTTCCTCGAGCTTGTGCACGCCGGCGGCGACGACCCAGGCATGGGCGGCCACGCCCTGCGTGATGGTCACGCCTTCCTCGCGGTAGGCGCCGACTTTCACTGGCACCAGGCTCACCTTGCCGCTGGCGCCATCGACCAGCCACAGCGCCGGTTGGCCTTCGCGTTCGTCGAGCGCGGACAGCGGCACGGTCACGGCATTGGGCGCATCGCCGGCATTGAGGTAGATGCGCGCGGTCATGCCCAGTTGCACGTCGTCGTGCGCTTCGGTCATGGCCACGCGCACGTCATAGGTGCGCGCGCGCGGATCGGCCTCGGGCGACAGTTCGCGCACCTTGCCGGCGTAGTGCTTGTTGTCGCGCGCCCAGATTTCCACGACCACGGGCAGGTCGGCCTTGAACGCGCCGATGCGCGTTTCGGGCACATTGATCAGCACTTCGACATCGCCTGCGTGCGCGAGCTTGACCACGGGCTGGCCCGCGGTGACGACTTGCCCGATCTCGGCGGTGGTCGCGGTGATCACGCCATCGGCGTCGGCGCGCAGTTCGGTGTAGCTCGATTGATTTTGCGCTTGCGCCAGTTGCGCGCGCGTCTGTTCCAGGCGCGCCTGCGCGGCCTTTTGCGCGTTGACGCGCGCGTCGTACAGGGCCTGGCTGATGTACTTCTTTTCGAGCATGGCGGCGTGGCGCTCGAGTTCGGCGTCGGCCAGGCTCAGATCGGCTTGCGCCGCGGCGACGGCGGCGCGCGCCGAGCTCACGGCCAAATTGACGTCTTGCGGTTCGAGGCGGGCGAGGACGTCGCCCTTCTTCACGCGCGCGCCGGCATCAACCACGCGCTCGCTGATCTTGCCGGCGATGCGAAAGCCCAGCGCGCTCTCATAGCGCGCGCGCACTTCACCCGCGTATGTGTCGGTGATCAGGGGTTGGCCGGGCAGGGCCTGGGCGACGACGGCGGGTCGCGGCGGCGGCGCGGGCTCGGCCTGGCTGTGACATCCCGAAAGGACGAGAACCGCGGTCGCGCCAAACGCGAACCAGCCGACCGAGCGAATGACTGTGTGCATGAAGCCTTCCCTGATATGGCCTTTCTGAACCGGCCGGTATACTATTCCCTAAATACTGCACCGTCTAGTATTCTTTTATTGATGACGATCCCACAAAAACAACCGGGCCCCGGTCGGCCGCCGGACCTCGGCAAGCGCTCCGCCATTCTCGAGGCGGCCAAGCGCTTGTTCGTGGAACGCGGCTTCGACAACACCAGCATGGATGCCGTGGCCCAGGTGGCCGGGGTGTCCAAGCTCACCGTGTACAACCATTTCAAGGACAAGGAAAGCCTGTTCGTCGCGGCCGTCGCGGCCAAGTGCGAGGAGCAGCTGCCGCCGGAATACTTCAGCGATGAAGCGGCGCCCGCCGCTGGCCGTCGCCGTCGTCCGATCCGCGAGCGCCTGCTCGCGATCGCGCGCGGTTTCCGCGCCTTGATCACCAGCCCGGAGGCCGTGGCCGTGCACCGCATGATGGCGGCCGAGGCGCGCAGCACCGGCAAGCTCGGTGATTTGTTCTACGAAGCCGGGCCCAAGCGCACCTTGATCGAATTCGAAGGTTTTCTGCGCGCGGCGATTGATGCGCGCGAACTCGAGATCGACGATCCCGCGCGCGCCGCCGAACACTTTCTGTGCATGCTCAAGGGCGTGGGTCACATGCGCATGCTGTGCGGCTGCGCGGTGCACGAGAACCCGGCCGATGCCGAGCGTCACGTCGAGAGCGTGGTGAATCTGTTCCTGCGCGCCTTCGCGCCGCGCGCGGGCTGACGCGAGAAGACCACATCGTCTCCGCGGCGTAGGACGCGTCGCGGCGAACAACGCCCCGCGTTGTTCCGCGTTACCGGAACGAGTCCAGGATGGGCTCGTTCCGGCTAGTGTCGGATCACAAGTCGGCGACGTTGCCGCTGCCGCCGGAACCGGCGCGAATCGCGATGGTGGCGCTGAGCGTCTTGTCGACGACCGCTTCGCCCAGTGGTTCGCGCGCGACCTTGGCGTCGACCAGGCGACCATCGCGCGACATGCGCTGCAGTTCCGCGCGCGCCAGTTCATTGCAATCGCGCACCCAGCGGCCTTCGCGCACCGAGTCGCCGCCCATTTGTTCGCAACGGAAGTTCACGGCGCCGGCGTCGAAGGTCTGCACCAGGCGCGCGTCATTGCGCAGATGCACGCGGCGCGCGGCTTCGGCCGCGGTGGCGTCGACGACGGTGAGCAGGGCCGCGACGCCCAGCAAGATTGAAACGTGCTTCATTGTTTTCCCCTGTCCGGTATCAACGCCGACACGCGCGCGCGGAGAGGTGATGGTTCCGATCGCACGCGTTCGGCGTTGGACGACACCTTGGCACACGGTGCGGTGCAGCATCGGGTGTCGTCGACCTAGTTTCACCGTCTTTTGCCTTGTTCTCGCGTGTCGCCGGGGATCGTGCTTCAATGCGCGCCTGAAGCGGGGGTGCCGGCGCGAGTCGGCTGAGAGAGACCCTTCGAACCTGATCCGGTCCGTACCGGCGTAGGGAGCTTCGCGCGACGATCCCGTTCGCGCGCGCCTCGCTTCTCGACGAGAACGCCGAAGGAGCGCCCATGAACGCCATCGCCCAAGAGTTGCTGCGTGCCACCGCCGAGTTGTCCACGGCCGTCACCCAGCCCATTCCCGGTTCCCGCAAGATCTACGTGCGCGGCTCGCGCGAGGATCTGCGCGTGCCCCTGCGCGAAATCGCCCAGGCCGACACGCCGATGGTGTTCGGCGCGGAGAAGAATCCGCCCTTCGCCGCGTACGACACCTCGGGTCCCTACACCGATCCGCAGGCGCACATCGATCTCACGCGCGGCCTACCGCCCGTGCGCGCGGCGTGGATCGCCGAGCGCGGCGACAGCGAATCGCTGCCGGGCCTGAGTTCCGAGTTCGGCCGCCGCCGCGCCGCCGATGCGCGCCTCGACGCCGTGCGCTTTCCGGCCAAGCCCGCGCCGCTGCGCGCGCGCGCCGGCGCCAACGTCAGTCAAATGCATTACGCCCGGCGTGGCATCGTCACGCCGGAGATGGAATACATCGCCATTCGCGAGAACGCGCGCCTGGAACAACTGCGCGAAGCGGGCCTGGCGCGCCAGCATCCGGGCGAATCCTTCGGCGCCGCCATCCCCGCGCTGATCACGCCCGAATTCGTGCGCGACGAAGTGGCGCGCGGTCGCGCCATCATTCCGTGCAATATCAATCATCCCGAATCCGAGCCGATGATCATCGGCCGCAACTTCCGCGTGAAGATCAACGCCAACATCGGCAATTCCGCGGTGTCGAGCTCGATCGCCGAGGAAGTGGAAAAAATGGTGTGGGCGATCCGCTGGGGCGCCGACACGGTGATGGACTTGTCCACGGGCAAGCACATCCACGAAACGCGCGAGTGGATTCTGCGCAATTCGCCGGTGCCGATTGGCACGGTGCCGATCTATCAGGCGCTGGAGAAAGTCGACGGTCGCGCCGAGGAACTGACCTGGGAAATTTTCCGCGACACCCTGATCGAGCAAGCCGAGCAGGGCGTGGACTACTTCACGATCCACGCCGGCGTGCGCCTGCCCTTCATTCCGCTGACCGCCAAGCGCGTCACCGGCATCGTCTCGCGTGGCGGTTCGATTATGGCCAAGTGGTGCCTGGCGCATCATCGCGAGAGTTTTCTGTACACGCACTTCGAAGAAATCTGCGACATCATGAAGGCCTATGACGTGGCCTTCTCGCTCGGCGACGGCTTGCGTCCGGGCTCGATCGCCGATGCCAATGACGCCGCGCAGTTCGCCGAACTCGACACCTTGGGCGAGCTCACCCACATCGCCTGGAAGCACGACGTACAGGTCATGATCGAAGGCCCCGGCCACGTGCCCATGCAGCTGATTCGCGAAAACATGGATCGCCAGCTCAAGGTCTGTCACGAGGCGCCGTTCTACACGCTGGGCCCGCTGACCACAGACATCGCGCCCGGCTATGACCACATCACCAGCGCCATCGGCGCGGCCATGATCGGTTGGTTCGGCACGGCCATGCTGTGCTACGTCACGCCCAAGGAACATCTGGGCTTGCCCAACAAGCAGGACGTGCGCGACGGCATCATCACCTACAAGATCGCCGCGCACGCGGCCGATCTCGCCAAGGGTCATCCGGGCGCGCAGGCGCGCGACAACGCGTTGTCGAAGGCGCGCTTCGAATTCCGCTGGGGCGATCAGTTTAACCTCGGCCTCGATCCCGAGAAGGCCAAGGAATTCCACGACGAGACCTTGCCCAAGGACGCGCACAAGCTCGCGCATTTCTGCTCGATGTGCGGGCCGCAGTTCTGCTCGATGAAGATCACGCAGGACGTGCGCGAGTACGCCGCCACGCAGGCCGACGCCCAGGCCGAGCAAGGGATGGCGGAAAAGTCCAAGGAGTTTCGCGAGACCGGTGGCGATCTCTATCGCCCGGCGTGAACCCCGGCGGCGGCGCGCGTTTTCACGTCGCCGCGACGAAGCGATGTAAGCGCCGCTGTCGATTCGCGGGCGCCGCCGACGAGCGGCGCCCGCGCGTGATGCGACTGACTTCGGATTCGCGTAGTTTGTCTGGCGTGGCGAACGTCCAAGCCACGGCCACGCGCGGTCGACGCGCGTGAGCAGACAACGGACGAATGCGCATTCGGAGTGAACAATGAAAACCCCACGTCTCTGGGCGGGCCTGGCGCTCGCCTTGGCGTTCTGTGGCAAGGCCATGGCCTTGCTGCCCGCCGGTATCAGCGGCGGCTGGTACAACCCGGCGCAGTCCGGGCATGGCCTGTCGATCGAAATCCTCGACGAGCAACGCGCGATCGCGCTGTGGTACGTCTACGATCCGCAAGGCAATCCCGTGCATCTGTACATCGATGGCACGATCGAGGGTCGCAGCATCAAGGGCCCGGCGTATTACAGCAGTGGCATGCGCTTCGGCAGCTTCAATCCCGCCGAGCATCAGTTGTCGCCCTGGGGTCGGGTCGAGATCGAGTTCTTCGATTGCGATCACGCGCGCCTGACCTATGACGGTCTGCCACCGGCCGGCGCGAGCTATGGCACGGGCTCGATCGAACTGACGCGCTTGCTGGCGTTGGCCGGTCATTCGTGCCGACTGGGCGCGGTGAACGCCCTCGCGCGCGGCGCTTACTCCGGCAGCGTGACCGTGCGGCCTTCGAGCGCTGGCGCGATCGAACTGGTCGCGGCGGTCGATCCCGATGGCGTGCTGTGGGCGGCGCCGCTCGTGCCGACGACGGTCGATCGCGCGATCGCCGGCGCGGTGGCGCCCTTGGTCATCGGCACCGGCGTGCCGCAGGATGGCACGCGCTCGCGCATGACGCTCGACGCGCGCGCCAACCTGGCCTTCAGCGCGACCACGTCGTGGAGCACGCGCATCGAGGACTTCGCGCGTTCCGGCGCGATCAATCATCACGCCGACACCGCGCGCGTCGCCGAACTGCTGCTGGTGCAGGACACGGCCGCGTTCGATCGCAATGCGGTGACGCGGCCGCTCGATCTGCGCGATGTCAGCGCGCATGCCTATCGCATCGCCACCGGCTTCGTCTCCGGCGCCAACAACGCGCCGCAGCCCTTGAATGAGCGCCTGACCGTTAGCGAGGCAGGCGCGCTGTGCGTCAGCCGTCGAGCGCCAGGCGCCGCGACCGGTGGCGAGTGCTACTACCAGGGCCAGATCACCGCGACGTATCCGGGCTGGACCTTCTTTGCGTTCCGACTCGCGCGCGCGGGCGAACGCCAGGCCACGCCGATTCTCGGACGCGGCTGGGTGCTGTTCCAGGCCGATGGCAGTCGACGCGTGGTGCTGGTGGGTGAATCCGAGCGCGGCGGGTTCGCGGTGGTGGCCGATCAGGAGGGCACGCGATGAACACGTCTTCGATGCGTTTCCTGTTCGCGCGGCTGGGCATCGCGGTGCTCTTGATCGCGCTGGCCGCCGTGACGTCATTGGCGCGCGCCAACGCGCTCGATATCGCGCAGATCAGTGGCGGTTGGTATCAGCCGCTGCAAAGCGGTCACGGCTTGACGATCGAAGCGATCGACAACGAACGCGTGATCGTGCTGTGGTACGTCTACGATCCCACGGGCCAGCCGGTGCATTTGTATATCGATGGCCGCGTCGATCCGCGCTCGTCCGCGTCGGTGCGCATCACGGGTCCCGCGTTTCTGAGCCGCGGCATGCGCTTCGGTGAGTTCGATCCGGCCCGACACACCTTGAACGCGTGGGGTCAGGTGACGATCACGCTGTTCGACTGCCTCGAGGGCAAGCTCGAGTACGTCGCCGACGGCATCGCCGGCGCGGGTTATGGCTCGGGCTCGATCGATCTCAAGCGCTTGTCGAAGACGGCGACGCAGGTTCTCGGTCAATCCGGGTGCACGAGCGTGGTGCCGGGCTTCGGCGGCGTGTTGTACTCGGGTGAGTATCGCAATGACGGTGTCAGCGCTGCACAGCCCGTGTTCGGCGCCGCCGATCCCGACGGCGTGCTGTGGTTGGCGGGGCGCGAGTCGCCGAGCCTGTTTCCGCTGAGCGGCTTGTCGCCGGTGATCGAGGCGCGCGTGAGCGGCATTCTATTCACGCGCGATGTCTCGCTGTTCGTGAGCGCGCGCGACAGCTCGGTCGAACGCGCGCCATCGTTCTGGTCGATCGCGCATTGGTCCGCGGGCGACGATGAAGTGCGCGGCTTGCATCTCGACTTCACCGAGAATCCCAAACTGTTGTCGCGAATCGACGTGGAGCCGCAGTTCGACACGCGCACGCCTTTGCGTCGTCCGCTGAACTTCGCCGAGCTCGCGACCTTCGAGTTCACGCGCGACTTGTTTTTCGAAGCCGACCCGCCGCTGATTCGACGCGCGCGCATCGAGGCCGACGGCACGATCTGCGTGTCCGGCCCATTCAGCGCGGACTGCGACCTGGTCGGCAAGGCGCGCGAGACGCACGCGGGTTGGAGTTTCTTCGAGTTCGAACTGCGGTCGGTCCAGGACCCGCTGCTTGCGCCCATCCGCGGCCGCGGTTGGTATTACGTGCCGACCACGGGCACGGCCGCGCCGACCTTGACCCTGATCGGCTCGCGCGATGGCGTGGGCTTCGTGTTCGAGGGCTATCAGCAGCCGCGACGCTAAGTGCTTTCGAGGTCATGACGCTCGCGGCGCGATAAGCCGCGAGCGTGCATCGGCGAAAGCGGCGTCGGTGGCGCGGGCCTAGCGATGTGAACTGTCGCGCCGCGACCACAAACGCGGCGCGATTGTCGCCTGACGGCAACGCATCGCTTCGCGCGGCCGAGATCGCGCGGAAAAATCTTCGCGAGCACGGCCAACTCGCGCGACATCGCGCGATTTTTCTCGTATAAGAGTCTCGTGGCGAGTCATGCGTCACAGGTATCGCGAGGCCATCGCGGTAACCCATAAACATGACATGGGCTTCACGGAGTGAACGATGATCCAGTGGTCTTCTCGGACCGGCGTCCCGCCGGTCCTGGCGTGCGCACGCGCACGCGTCTGGCGATGCCGCCCGGCGGCAAACCCCGGAACGTTGGTCGTCGACCTCGCGTCCCCTGGACGCGCGGCGCGGCATCGTCTCGTCACTTCGCGAATGCCTCGTTTTCGCGCGCGCGCCACGTTGGCGCGTCGCGACCCCCAGCGATCGGGTGGATCGGAGTGAGCGACTCGCGCGCTCGGGGGCGTGTCGCCCCGTCGCGCGCGGCGGACGGAGGCAACGACGTTCGCGCAGGGACACCGCGTCCGCCGCTGAATTGGCGGCGCGGCCGGGGCGGAGGCCCCAGTGATCGGTCAGTCCATGACCGGTTGCCAGGCACGCGGGCGCGTGGCCGCGACGACATGTCGCGGTCGCGCGTCTGGCTTCATGTGATCGAGTGGCAACGCCCGCAGAGGCGACCGCGTGGCCGGCGACGGCCCGAAAGAATCGAGCATCACGCTGTCGGTCTTGAACGTGTCAGTGTTGAATCGGAGAGCGTCATGTCATCGCCTTGCCATCCCGCGTGTGTTACCTGGGCGGCCATGACGCGTGTCGCGTCATCCCGAACGCCTTTCACGCCGTACCTGCTGGGCAAGGGCGTTGAAGTGAGCGGATTCGATCATGGCTGACGGGCATGCGCGCGGCGAACCGCGCGAGGAGATGATCATGTCCTTGGCTCAGCCAAGTCTCATCGAAGGCGCCACCGCGCCGCGACCGGCGCCGCGCGCGCCGGTGGAATTGCCGCCCTGGCTCACGTCCGGCGCCGCGCCCGCGCGCGAGCCGATCGAGCGCGAGGCCATGGCCGCGCCGTGGGCGCGACGGTTTCGCATCGAACGTCTGTTGTGGCGCACGGCGCGATCGGCGGTGTTTCGCGCGTACGACTCGCGCGAGGGCCGCTTGGTCACGATCAAATGGCTGCGACCGATCGATGATGACGCGCGCGCGCTGTGTCGCGCCGGCATCGAGGCCGCGATGAGTCTGCGTCACCCGCACATCGTGCCCGTGCACGATGGCCTGGACGATGGCGAGCGTTTGGTGATCGCGCGCGCCTTCGTCGATGGCCCGACCTTCGATGCGCTCGGCGCCGATCACGATGCGCGCGCGCGCGCGGCATTGATCGTTGATGTCGCGCGCGCGCTCGACGCGGCGCGTCGCCAGGGCGTGGCGCATCGCGATCTCAAGCCGCGTCATGTCTTGCTGGGTCGCGATGGCGATGGCGTGCCGCGCCCGCAGATTCTCGACTTCGGCCTGCGCGCCTCGCGCGTGGCCGCGCCCGAGTTCGGCGATCCCGAAGGCACGCCCGGTTATCTGCCGCCCGAGCGTCTCGACGCGGAGGCGGGCGAGCCCGATCCGCGCGGCGATGTCTACGCGCTCGGCGCCACGCTCTATCGCATGCTCGCGGGTCGACCGCCGGTGAGTGGCCGCACGCCCGCGCAGATGCTCGCGGCGCTTCGTGAAGCCGAGCCGCCGTCGCTGCGCGAACTGATGCCGACCGTGCCGCGCGAACTCGCGCGCATCGTGCATCAATGCCTGATGCGCGCGCCGCGCGAGCGCTTCGAAGGGCCCGCGCAATTGGTCGAGGCCCTGTCGCAATGGCTCGACACGCCGCGCGAATCGCCGGAGCTGCCCCTGTCGGTGCGCTGGAAGCGTCTGGTCAGTCACGCCTAGGCGCTATTAGTGCCGGCTTCGGCTGGCCCGTCACGTGAAGGCGTTCGCGCAATCACGCCCAGCGCGCTGAAGGCGCGTGCGCATTCACGCCCGTCACGTCGAAAGCGCAGGCAGCGCCAAGGCTAAACGCGCGTCACCTGGCTCGCGCTAGGAGCCGACACCCACGACCCGCTAAGCTTGCGCCGTCGCAATCCCGGCGCGCGCCTCCTCGCGCGCCGTTCGTGCCTTCGGAGTCGAGCATGGCCATCCCGGCGAGCCCTTCCAGTCCCTTGTCTCCGCGCCGTCTGTGGTGGCGCGCGCTCCTGGGCGTGGTCGCCGCCTTCGGCGTGTTGTTGCTGGCGATGATGTGGTGGTGGGACACCGAGCCCGACGCCTTCGACGTGAACGAGCGCGCCGCCGCCTATGCCAAATCGCGCGAAGAGCCCCTGGTCACCGGCTCGACCACCGCCATCGCCCTGATCGAAGTCACGAACACCTTGCTCGACAAGCGCGGCGGTTATCTCGCCAACGACGTGATGCCGCCGGGCGTGTTGCTCGACAACGTACCGAATTGGGAATTCGGCGTGATCCTGCAGATTCGCGATCTGGCCCAGGCGCTGCGCAACGATTTCTCGCGCTCGCAGACGCAGTCGATCGAGGACGACGATCTGCGCGAGGCGTTCAACTATTTTTCCTACAAGCATCGCCACTGGATTCTGCCCTCGACCGAGAGTCAGCTGCGCGGGGGCGCCGAGCGCGTCGATGCCTATCTGACGCGCTTGTCCGACAGCGTCCAGGACAACGCGCAGTTCTACGCGCGCGCGGACAATCTGGCGATGTATCTCGGCTTGGTCGAGAAGCGCTTGGGCTCGCTCTCGCAGCGCTTGTCGGCGAGCGTGGGACAAGAACGCATCAACACCGATCTGGCCAATGATCCCAGCGCGCGTCAGTCCAAGCCCGTGGCCGACGAGAGCCTGGTCAAGACGCCGTGGGCGAAGATCGATGATGTGTTTTACGAAGCACGCGGGTCCACGTGGGCGCTGCTGCACTTCCTGCGCGCGATCGAGCATGACTTCGGGCCGGTGCTGCGCGACAAGAACGCGCAAGTTAGCCTGCGTCAGATCATTCGCGAACTCGAGGAATCGCAGGCGCCCATCGGCAGTCCGGTGATTCTCAATGGCAGCCAGTACGGCTTCTTCGCCAATCACTCGCTGGTGATGGCCAACTACGTCTCGCGCGCCAATGCCGCGGTGATCGAGCTGCGGCAATTGCTCGAGCGCGGGTGAGGCGGGCGGTCGATGAAAGTCTGGCTGTCGCTGCTGCTGCTCACGGTGATCACCGCGGGCCTGGCGCGCGCGGCCGATGAGGATCGCGCCAGCGCCACGCTGTATCTCAATCGCGGCGGCCTGGCGCAGTGGCGCGTCGAGATCGCGCGCCTCGATGGCGGCGACGCGCGCTTGGCGCGCAAGCATCCCGATGACTACGCCGTGTGGCGCGCCGACGAAAGCGCCGCGTCCGCGCGCGCGGCCACGACGACCTTGCGCTTCGAGGCGCATCTCGAATTCGTGCGCGGCGATCGCCGCGTGCGCCTCGACGGTCTGCGCATCGCGCCCGTCGAAGGCCAGCTGGCTTATGTGATCACCGACGCGCGCGGTCGCGGCCTGTGGCTCGCGGAGATGGCGCATCGCATGCCGCCCGTCGCGGGCAGGGTCGAATGGCGCAATCTCGATTTGCGCGTGCTGCCGGATTTGGCGCGACGTCTCGGTGTCGATGCGCTCGCGGGTCAAGCCGTGGGCGCGCTCGATCTGCGCCTACCGAGCGCGCGCGAGGCGCCCAATCCCGTGCTCGCGCGACACGCCAAGGGCACGCACAGTTGTCGCTCGACCTTGTTGTGGCCCGATGCGACGCGCAAGCCCGACCTGAGCTTGATCGACATCAGCGCGGTCTTCGCCATGCGCTGCAACGGCTGCGCGATCGGCAGCAGCGATGGCACGGTGGTGTTCGCGCCGAACGCGGAGCTGGGCAATACGGGTCCGGTGGACATTCCCTGGCTGCCCAAGTTTTCCGCGCCGAGCCCGCCTTATGGCAATGATCAGCATCCATTCCTGGTGTGGAACCTCTATCGGCTCGACGCGCAGGGGCGACTAGCGCAGATCGGCGTGTCCGGCCTCAAACATGCGTTCTTCGCGGTCAACAACGACTGCGATTGCACGGGTGACGTGATTCTCTATCGCGGCTGCACGGATCTGTATTCGGCCTTCACCAATGATTCGTCCGACGATCTCGGCCCGCGCGGCGAGATCATTCCCTGGAGTGGTCGTTGGGGTCGTTGCGGTTCGATCTACGATCAGGATTGCGATGGCAATTTCGATCCCGGTTCGGGCGTGGGCGGGCCGTACAACGAGCGACTGACGGCGAACGAAATTGATCTGCTGCCCACGCTCAACGCGGGCGCGAGTTGGTGGTTCGAAGCCTGGTATTTGGTGCGCGAGGACAGTCGCTTCGACAACTCCATCGGCACGCGCGCCGTGCTGCCGGTCAAGACCGATGCCGCGTGGACCTTGCAGATGCTCGAACCCTTGCAGTCGGGCGCGGCGATCGATCGCTGGGCGCCGCGTTCGGGTCTGGGCTGGTGGTCGCGCGGCACGCGCGTGGGCACGCCGGAGGGTGGCTTTCAAGTTGGCGCGCGCGTGACGCCCTTGCCCGATGGTCGCTATCGCTACGACTACGCGCTGATGAACATCGACTACATGCGCGTGAGCACCACGGGCGGCGAACCGAATCTGCGCATCACGTCGTCGCGCGGGTTGACGAGTTTTCAGGTGTCACTGGCGGCAACGGCCAGTGCCAGCGATTTCGAATTCGCCGATGTCGACAAAGATCCCGGCAATGATTGGACCGTCCAGGCACTCGGCGACACGCGCCAATGGCAAGGCTCGAACACGGCGAGTCTGACTTGGGGGCGGATGCATCGCTTCACGCTGATCAGCGATGCGGGACCGACTTGGGGCGCGGCCTCCGTTGGTCGGGACGCGGAGTCTGTCGACGCGAACGTGAGCTTCAACACCCTCGTGCCCGGCGCGCCGGGCTTTCTCTTCGCCGATGGTTTCGAATAAGTAAGCGCCACTTAGCAGCGTAGCGATACTTGCCATCGCGCGCCTTCGCGCCAAGTGCAAAACATCGTGTGGCGAAGTGACAGCGTCATGCAACATCATGTGTCGACGCGCACGCGTCGCCGAAGCTCACGCAAAATACACGGCATCGGGCGAATACGGATCGCTCGCCGTCTATCGGCTTCGGGGGTTATTTGTGAGAAAGCTATTGCTGGTATCCGCCGTCATCGCGGCGGGCCTGGGCGCGAACGCGCGCGCGGCGACCGTCAGCGGCACGGTCTTTCGCGACATCAACGCCAACGGTCTGTACGGCAACACCGGCCCCACGGCCGAACCGCCGATCGGTGGCGTGACCTTGAACGCGATCGACGAACTGGGCAACACCACGTCGGTCACCAGCAATGCCACCACGGGTGCGTACAGCATCACGCTGCCGGGTAATCAGCTGCGCATCGAGGCAGTGACGACGATTCGTCTGTTCCCCGGTGCCTCGGGTTTCGCCTCGCCGGGACCGCGCACGACGGTGTTGTTCACCACCGGCAATCAGACCGCGCGCGATATTGGTTTTTCCAATCCGCAGCAGTTCTGCCAGGACTCGCCCAACGTCGCCGCGAATGTGTATTCCAACGGCAATCCCAACACCACCGGCACCGCCGGCACGAATTCGTGGATGGTGCGCGGGCCGTTCAACTTCTCACCCGACAACAATCCCGCGAACGCGACCATCGTCAATGGTCAGATCATCGGCTCGACCTTTGGTCTGGTGTATCAGCGTTCGACCGATTCGCTGTTCGCGGCGGCCTTTCTCAAGCGTCACTCGGGCCTCGGCATTGGTGACGGCAATCCCGTGGTCGCGGCTAACACCAACACCAACGAGACGGGAGCGATCTATCGCATCGCCAATCCCAATGCGGCCTCGCCGGTGGCCTCGCTGCTGATCGATGTGCAGGCGTTCGGCATCAACACCGGCTCGGTGACGCGCGTCGAGAATGGCGCGACCGCCGATTTCGAAGCGCCGCCGACCGTGGCGACGTCGCCCAACATCGACGCCGATGCCTTCGACAAGGTCGGCAAGGTCGGCTTGGGCGCGCTGACGCTATCGGAAGACGAGCGCACCCTGTGGGCGCTCAACCTCAACGATCGCACCGTGCTGCAGATTCCGCTGACCATCGCCGGTGGCGTGCCCACGGCCATTGGCGCGGGCATCGTCACGCACAATGTCGGCGCCAGCGCCGCCGCGCCGACGTGCACCAACGGCGTGTTCCGACCCTTCGCGTTGAAGGAAATGGACGGCTTCGTCTATGTCGGTGGCGTCTGCACCGCCGAGACCAGCGGCACCGCGGCCGATCTGCGCGCGGCCGTGCTGCGCTTGGATCCGCAGGCCGCGCCGGGCACCTTCACCAGCGTACTCAATGTTCCGCTCAACTATCCGCGCGGCTCGGCGAGCGATGATGGCGTGACGCCGACCAACGCCGCTTGGCGTCCCTGGCGCGCGACCTGGGGCGCGATCGTCGCGCCCGCGCCGGGCGCGGCGACTTACGGTCAGACCATTCAACCGCAGCCGATCCTGTCCGACATTGAGTTCGACGCGGATGGCTCGATGATCCTGAGCTTCATCGATCGCCTGTCGCATCAGGCAGGCAATGGCAACTACAGCCCACTCGCCGCCGACGGTTCGCCGCGCGCGACGTACGAGGGCGCGGCCGGTGGCGATGTGCTGCTGGCTTGCTTCAGCGGCGGGACCTGGACTCTGGAGAGCGCGGGCGGTTGCGGCACGCGCTTCTCCGATGCGACCACGGGCGGTCAGGGCCCTGGCAATGGCGAGTTCTTCTGGCACGACAAGTATCAAGGCGCCACCTATCCGCCGGATCAGACCATCAACGTTGGCGGGCATCGCGAGATCACACTTGGCGGCGCCGCCGTCCATGCGGTGCGTCGCGAGATGGTGAGCTCGGTGTTCGATCCGCGAACCGCGTTCCGAGCCGCGGGCTATCGCATGTTCAACCTCGTCGACTTCGATCTCACCGCGACCAACAACGCCGGCGAGACCGCGCGCAGCGTGGAGATTTTCGGTCAGGACGCCGGTGGCGGCCTGCCCGTGCGCTTCGGCAAGGCCGCGGGCATCGGCAATGTCGAGATGATGTGTTCGCCGCCGCCGATCGAGATCGGCAATCGCGTGTGGCTCGACAGCGATCGCGATGGCGTGCAAGACCCCAATGAAGCGCCGGTGGCCAATGTCGCGATGACGCTCTACAGCGCCACGGGCGCCGTGCTCGGTCGCACGACGACCTCGGCCGCGGGCGAGTGGTATTTCACCTTCAGCGTTGGCGCCACCGACGCCAGCACCGCCGACAACAACGTCATCCTGCCCGCGCCGTTCTTCCAGAACTACTTCGTGGCGATCGACGCGAACAATTTCGCCAGCGGCCAGCCGCTGTTCGCGCGCTCGCGCACCACGGCCAATGCCGATCCCAGCGCCAACGGCGACGCGCGCGATTCCGACGGCACGCCCGCGGCCATTCCGAGCGTGGGCACGCTCACCGCGTTCGCCCTGAGCACCGGTGGCCCCGGCGCCAACGATCACACGATCGACTTTGGTTTCCTCTCGCCTGATCTCGGCGACCTGCCGGACGCCACCGCCGGCACCGGCGCCAACGACTATCAGACCCTGATCGCGAATGGCGGTCCCGTCCATCCGGTCGTGCCGGGTCTGTTCCTGGGCACGAGCGTCGACGGCGAAGCCGATGGTCAGCCTTCGGCCGGCGCCACGGGCGACGACACCAATGGCGGTGACGACGAAGACGGCATCACGGTCGGCAACCTCGCGCTGACGCAGAACGTCGCGCCGGTCGTGAACCTGACCGCGACCAATACCACCAGCAGCGCGGCGCGCGTGTGCGGTTTCATCGACTACAACGCCGACGGTGATTTCGCCGACGCGGGCGAAAGCACGAGCGTCGCCGTGCCGAACGGCAGCATCAACGCGGCCTTCGTGTTGAACTTCGGCATCGTGCCGACCGGCTCGGCCACCGCGAGCTTCGCGCGCTTCCGCTTGAGCTCGGACACCGCTGGCGCCTGCGCGGCCACTGGCGTCGCGACCGACGGTGAAGTCGAGGACTATCCGGTCACCATCGCCGCGAACAACGACCTCGGCGATCTGCCGGATTCCGGCGCCGGTGTTGGCGCGAACAACTACGAGACGCTCAACGCGAGCGGTGGTCCTTCGCATCCGATCGTCGCGGGTTTGCGCTTGGGCGCGACTGTCGACAACGAGGCGGATGGCCAACCGAATGCGGGCGCCACCGGCGATGGCGCTGACGAAGATGGCATCACGGTCGCCAATCTCTCGCTCACGCAGAACGTCGCGCCAGTGGTGAATCTGACCGCGACGAACACCACGGGCACCGCGGCGCGCGTTTGCGGCTTCATCGACTACAACGCCGATGGCGATTTTGCTGATGCCGGCGAGAGCGCGAATGTCGCCGTGCCCACGGGCAGCAACAACGCGCCTTTCGTCTTGAACTTCGGCGTCGTGCCCACGGGCTCGGCGACGGCGAGCTTCGCGCGCTTCCGTCTGAGCACCGACACTGCGGGCGCTTGCGCGCCGAACGGCGTCGCGAGCAACGGCGAAGTTGAGGACTACGCCGTCACCATCGGCACCAACAACGACCTCGGCGATCTGCCGGATTCCGGCGCCGGTGTTGGCGCGAACAACTACGAGACGCTCAACGCGAGCGGTGGTCCTTCGCATCCGATCGTCGCAGGCTTGCGCCTGGGCGCGACTGTCGACAATGAAGCCGATGGTCAGCCGAATGCGGGCGCGACGGGCGATGGTGCTGATGAAGATGGCATCACGGTCGCGAATCTCTCGCTGACGCAGAACGTTGCACCAGTGGTGAATCTGACCGCGACGAACACCACGGGCAGCGCGGCGCGTGTTTGCGGCTTCATCGACTACAACGCCGACGGCGATTTCGCCGATGCGGGTGAGAGCGCGAATGTTGCCGTGCCCACGGGAAGCAACAACGCGCCTTTCGTCCTGAACTTCGGCGTCGTGCCCACGGGCTCGGCGACTGCGAGCTTCGCGCGCTTCCGTCTGAGCACCGACACTGCGGGCGCTTGCGCGCCCAACGGCGTCGCGACCAATGGCGAAGTCGAGGACTACGCCGTCACCATCGCCTCGAACAACGATCTCGGCGATCTGCCGGACACGGGCGTGGGCGTTGGCGCGAACAACTACGAAACGCTCAACGCCAGCGGCGGTCCCTCGCATCCGATCGTCGCGGGTTTGCGCCTTGGCGCCACGGTCGACAACGAAGCCGACGGTCAGCCGAGCGCTGGCGCGAATGGCGATGGCGCGGACGAAGACGGCATCACCGTCGCCGACCTCAATCTGACGGTGGGCGTGGCGCCCGCGGTGAATCTGACCGCGACCAACACCACCGGCAGCGCGGCGCGCGCGTGCGGCTTCATCGACTTCAACGGTGACGGCGACTTCGCCGATGCCGGCGAAAGCGCCAATGTCGCGGTGCCCACGGGCAGCAACAACGCGCCCTTCGTGCTGAACTTCGGCGCCGTGCCCTTCGGCTCGGCCACCGCCACGTTCGCGCGCTTCCGCTTGAGCACCGACACCGCCGGCGCCTGCGCGCCGAACGGCGCGGCCACCAATGGCGAAGTCGAAGACTATGTCGCGGGCGTCGCGGCGCCGAGCGATCTGGGCGATCTGCCAGACACCGGCCCAGGCACGGGCGCGGGCAACTACGAAACCGCGTCGGCCAACGGCGGTCCGCGTCATCCGCAGCGCGCGGGTCTGCGCTTGGGCGCGACGATCGACACCGAGGCCGATGGCCAGCCCAGCGTCGGCGCCAATGGCGATGGCGCGGACGAAGATGGCGTGACGCTCGCCGATCTCGCCTTCGTCGCGGGCGCGCCGGCCAATGTGCGCGTGACCGTCACCAACACCACGGGCACGGCGGCGCGCGTGTGCGGCTTCGTTGACTTCAATGCCGACGGTGACTTCGCCGATGCCAGTGAAGCGACGCAAGTCGCGGTGGCCGATGGCAGCAACAACGCCACGCTCACGCTCGCCTTCGGCACGGTGCCGGCGAACGTGGCCGCGTCGAGCTACGCGCGCTTCCGCTTGAGCACGGCCACCAGCGCGTGCGCGGCGACCGGCGCCGAACTCGATGGCGAAGTCGAGGACTATGTCACCAGCGGTTCGAGCTTCGATCTGGGCGACTTGCCGGATGGCGCTCCGGGCGTTGGCGCGGGCAATTACCAGACCTTGCTCGCCGATGGCGGCGCGCGTCATCCGATCGTGACCGGCATTCAACTTGGCGCGACGATCGATGCCGAAGCCGATGGCCAGCCCAACGCGGGCGCCACGGGCGATGGCGCCGATGAAGACGGCGTCACCTTCCCGGTGGCCGGCTTCGAACTCGGCAGTCCGGCGCGCGCGCAGATCGTCGCGAGCAATAGCGCCGGCACGCCCGCGCTCGTTTGCGGCTTCATCGATTGGAACGGCGACGGCGATTTCGACGACGCCGCCGAACGCGCGCAGGGCACGGTCGCCGCGGGCGCGGTCAATGCCGCGCTCACGCTCGACTTCGGCACCTCGCCGACCTCGGTCGCGGCCACGATCTACAGCCGCTTCCGCATCAGCACCGATCCGGCTTGCGCGCCGTCGGGCGATGCCACCAATGGCGAAGTCGAAGACTACGTCGTGCCCACCACCGGCAATGGCGCGCTGAGTCTGGGCGATCTGGTGTGGGAAGACAGCAACAACAACGGTCAGGTCGACGGTGGCGAAGCGGGCATCGCCGGCATTCCGGTCACGCTGTATCGCGATGACAATCAGGATTGCCAGGCCGATGGCGCCGCGCTCGCGACGCAACCGACCACGGGCACCGGCGGCTATCTGTTCACCGACTTGCTGCCGGGTAACTACATCGTCGAGATTCAGCCGCCCAGCACCTATCTGGGCAGCACGGGCAGCGGTCGCTACACGCCGACGGGTCCGTTCGAGCCGGGCCCGGATCCGGACAACGACGTCAACAACGACGACAACGGCCGCAACATCACGCCGACCGTGATCCGCGCCTGCACGGTGCAATTGACCGCGAAGGCCGAGCCGACCACGGACGGCGACGTCGATAACAACACCAACCTCAGCGTCGACTTCGGCCTGGTGCGTAACTTCGACTTGGCGCTGCGCAAGACGCTGTCGCCGGGGCAGGCCTCGGTCGTGCGCGTGGGCGACACGGTCAGCTTCACCATCACCGTGTACAACCAGGGCACGATCCCGGCCACGAATGTGCAGATCACCGACTACATTCCCGCCGGCATGGCCTTGAACGATGCGGCGTGGACGGCGATTGGTCTCAACAACGCGACGCGCGTCATCGCCGGTCCGATCGCGCCCGGTGGCTCGAGCGCGGTGACGATTGGTCTGCGCATCACCACGCCCAGCACCGTCGGCTATCGCAACCTCGCCGAAATCGACACGGCGCAGGACGGCACCGGCGGCACGCCCACCGACATCGACTCGATCCCCGACACCGACGGCGGCAACGACGGCCCGCCGACCGACGACGCGATCGACAACAGCAACAACGACGAAGACGATGCCGACATCGCCACCGTCACCATCGCCACCGGCGTGCCGGCCAACGCGAACTGGGCCTTGATCGCCCTGATCGCGGCGATGCTGATGATCGGCATGGGGCGTCGACGTCGGGTGTCTTGAGTCGCGATCAAAGCGAGTACGTGAAAGCAAACGGGCCGGCGAATGCCGGCCCGTTTTGTTTTCAAAGCGGAGAAATCGTGCGGCGGCGCAGTCGAATCCGACCTTGACGATCGATGGCTGCATTCGCTTTTGCTCTTGCTTTAGCTTTTGCTTTTCTTCTTTTCGCTCTACCCACCAACCCCCAGTGACGCTTCGATGGCTCGGGGTGACGGTCCCCTTGTCGGTGGCAAGCGCACAGGGACGTGCGCCGCGAGGGTTCAGCACAGGGATGTGCTGAATCCCTCGCCCACCGACAAGGGGCGGCACCCCGAGCCTGGCGAAGACGTCACGACTTCCCACCCACAACTCACCACGGGTCCCTCACCGCCAGGTGAGGGCCCGCTCTTCAACGCCTCTCGAGGCCAGACGAGTACTCCACAACCGACATCCACTCGTGTGCCGAGGCGACTATCGATAAGCCCCGACCGCCAAGCGTCCCGCGCCGGCTGGCGGACGCGGAATAAACTGACTCGACTGTGTCGAGGCCGAGCCGAGATCCGCCGCCATCTGTCGCCAGTGCGGCAACTTGTCGGCCACGCCGACCGATTCGACATAGGCCGCGTCGATCGGCTCTTCCGCGATCAGGGCGCGCGCCACGTGCACCGCGCCGACCACCGCGAACTGCGGCTCGCGCGACAGCACCAGATTTGGGTCGTGACAGAACGCCACGGCCTCGACCAAGTTACTCGGCATGCCCCAGATGCCCAGCAGATAGGCCGCAACCAGCGCTTCGGTCGGCAAGCCATTCCAGGGCCGCGGCACGCGCAGTTTTTCCTTGATCGGCGCGCGCGTGATTTCCGGTGGTAACAGGCCCACGGTGTCGGCGAGCAGGGCCGCGGTCGCGGCCATTTGCGCTTGTTCGGCATCGGGCAAGAGTTTGCGCGCCAATTGCGAGGCCAACAGCGAATGCCGACGCAAAGCCTCGACATCCGTGCCCGGATGCGTCGCGCGCGTGAACACCTCGCACGACAGCACGATCTGACTGAGCACGTTCAAGCCCAGGCGATTGACCGCGGTGGTCATGTCCAACACCGCCGCGCCGCGATTGAACAACACGGAGTTGGCGACGCGGAGCACGCGCGTGGCCAGACCGGGATCTTGTCCGACCACGCGCGCCACCGTCGCCAAACCGGTATTGGGATTGCCGATCGCTTGCTGCAGTTCGAGATACAGCCGCGGCGGCGAGGGCAGGCGATCGACGCGCCCGAGCAATTGCCGCAAGGTTGGATCGGCCAGCAGCCAGCGCACCGCGATCAAGCGCTCGACCGTGGTGGCGAAGTTCGCCGCGCTGATCGGCTTGCGCAGGCATTGATGCGCCGAGGCCAGCACTTGTCGCGCCGCTTCGCTCGCGTCGATGATCGGCGGCAACAGCAGCAGGCGCATGGAATCGGGATTGGCCGCTTGAATGCGGCGCAGAACTTCGGGACCGAAGGTGCGGTTGATGCGCCACGCGCAGGCGACCACGTCGAACTGCTCGGTGCTGGCCACGCGCAAGGCTTCCATCGGCTCGCTGATCACCTGGACCTGCCAGTGCGGCCGGACTTCACCCAGGGATTGCTCCAGCGCCTGCAGGGCCTGGGGCGTGTCGATAAACAAAATGCGCATGGCCGCCTCGAATCCGCCGCGCACATGGCGGCCTGTCTCAAGGCATCGACTCGCCCGCGATGAACTTAAGGCGCCACGCGCCGCGCGAAGGCCAGGAAAAACCTGACACGCGCCCGGCGCCACGACGCGTGCCACGACGCGGCGGCGCATCGCCACCGCGCCGCGCGCGAGTCATTAGAAGTTCGGCTTGTGCGGCGTCGACGAATAGCGCGCGGCGCAAGTCAGGATTTCGGCCTTGGCGGCATTGGCATCGGCCCAGCCTTCGACCTTGACCCACTTGCCCTTCTCGAGATCCTTGTAGTGCTCGAAGAAGTGCGCGATGCGATCGCGCGTGAGGTCGGGCAGTTCGTCGACCGATTGCACGTGATCGTAGGCGGGAAAGACCTTGCTCACCGGCACGGCGATGATCTTGGTGTCCTCGCCGGCCTCGTCGGTCATCTTGAGCATGCCGATCGGTCTCACGCGGATCACGCAGCCGGGCACCAGGGGCAGGGGCATCACCACCAGCACGTCGGCCGGATCGCCGTCGCCGGAGAGCGTGTGCGGGATATAGCCGTAATTGCACGGATAGCGCATCGGCGTGGTCAGGACGCGGTCGACGAAGATCGCGCCGGATTCCTTGTCGACTTCGTACTTCACCGGTTCCGCGTTCATCGGAATCTCGATGATGACGTTGACATCGTCGGGCACCTTGCGGCCCGTGGCGACCAAATCCAGACCCATGTTCTTACTGCCGTTGCTGAGCGGGGAGGGCGCGCATTCTAGCCGCAGTCGATTCGACGCGGCGCTCTACGCGGTCCGGAAACGGCGTCCAGGTCGGGGCGGGTTCAGTCGCGGCCTAGGCCGCGCGCGCGCCGGGGCCGGCCAGCGTGGTGAACATCTCGCGCCAGCGCGGCAGTTGCTCGGCCTGGTCCATGGACTCGAGATAGTCCATGTCGACCGGCGTGCCGGCGGCCAAGGCGCTGGCCACGTGCACCGCGCCAACCACGCCGAATTCGTATTCGCCCGACTCGCCCGGGCAATGGCGATAAGCCACGGCTTGCACGATGTCGTCGGACAAGCCCCACAGCGACAGCAGATACGCGCCCGCGGCCGAGGCCGGCGGCACCTGCGGCGTCTGATCGTCGTCGTCGTCTTCGAGGGTGCGCGGGCGCGGCTTGCCCTTGGGCAGCATCTGGCCGATGTCGACCAGGATGCAAGCCGTCGCCGCTTGCTGCGCGGCGATGGGATTAGTCAGCAGGCGCGGCGCGAACTGCGAGGCCAACAGCGCCTGTCGCTGTAACTTGTTGCGGTCGCCGGACAAGCGCGGATCGTCCAGCGCCTCGGACGCGAGCACGATGCGACACAACGCATCGCCGCCCAGGCGCACCAGGGCGCCATCGAGATCGCTCACCGCCTTGCCGCGCGTGAACACGGCCGAATTCGATAACTGCAGGACCTTCGCCGCCACGCCGGGATCGCGCCGGATCATCTGCGCCATCACTGCCGCCGGCGCGCCTTGCTGCACGGCGTTGACCAGGGACAGATACAAACCTGGCGCCGAGGGCAGGCGATCGATCTCGCCGATGCGGCGATTGAGTTCGGGGTCGGCCAGCAGCCGCGATACGCGTTGACCGCGCTGCACGACGCCGATCAGCCACTCGGCCGTGACCTGGGCCATGGTGACGCGATGCGCGACATGGAGCGAGGCGAGCATGCGCACGCCGCGATCATCATCGACCATCGCGATGCGCAAGGCCTGCTGGCAACGCGCGCGCGCCGTGCGCAGCAGCTCGACGCCGCCGTCGGTTTCCTCGACGCAGCGCGCGATCACCAGATCGACCGCGCCACCGCGCACGATCGACATGGCGTCCTGGGGATCGACCGTGGCGTGCACGTCCCAATCGGGCTGCTTGTCGTCGAGACGATCGGCGATTTCGGCGGGCCGCTTGCTGGCGTGATCGAAAATGACAAGGCGCATGGTGAAAAGTCCGTGGGTCTGCCTCGTTATCGGCGGCGACCGGGGCGCGCTTGAGCGCCGCCACGGGCCGACGCTCGCGCGTCGACACCGTGGCGGCACCGCCGCGCCTGGGTCGCCGATCCACGTGCAAGATGGATTCCAGCGGCCGTGGCATGATCGGACACGGACCCATGACCGTGAAGGGAGACACGAACGATGGCGACTTTGGACGATGTGCGCGCGATCGCGCTGACCTTGCCGGGCACACTGGCGCGAGAGGGCGCTCAGACCGCGTTCGACGTGATGGTTGGGCCGAAGGCGCGCGGCTATTGCTGGGTCTGGCTCGAGCGTCTGTCGCCGCGCGCGGCGCGCGTGCCCAACCCCGCGTTCCTGGCGGTGCGCGTGGCCAATCTCGATGCCAAGGAGATGCTCCTGATGGCCGACCCGCGCAAGTTTTTCACCGAGCCGCACTACGACGGATATCCGGCGGTGCTGCTGCGCCTGTCGGAAATCGGTCGCGAGGAATTGCGCGCCTTGCTGACCGAGGCCTGGAGCGTGCTGACCCAGAAGGCGTCGCGCGCCCGACCGCGCGGGGGCGTGAAATTGTTGTCGAGCGAATCGATCGCGAGCGTATCCGGTGAGGGCAAGACGGCGGCGAGCCCGCGCGCGACGACGTCGACGGCGACTCGTGGCGCGGCGGCAAAGTCATCGGCCGCCAAGCGTCCTACCGCGAGAAAGAGTGTCGCGAAGAAAGCTGCCGTGAAGAAGACCGCCGCGAAGAAAGCGACCGCAAGTAAATCGATCGCGAATAAAGTAGTCGTGAAAAAAGCCGCGACGAAGAAGGCCGGCGCCAAGCGCGCCGCGAAACGGTAGATCGTCCAGCGCGCGTACCGTCGTCACGCTTGGATCGATTCGCGCATGACTTCGTCCCGCGCTTGATTTCGTAGCGTGTGTGACCTCAAAACCTGAGCGCGTTGCCCGTCAGCCCCGCGCGTGCACGCGCACCTGACTCGCGCTCTCCTCGACACGCCAGCCCAGGCGCGTCGCGAGTCGTCCGATCAGGGTCAGGCTCAAGCCGCGATCGCCGCGTGGCGGTGGCGTATTACGACCGGCGTTGCCGTCCGGATCCGTGCCGCGCCACGCGACGTCGATGAAGTCATCGCGCGCGCGCAGTGTCAGTTCGCCCGCGACCTCGGGCACCAGCAAGCGACGCGCGATCGCGCGCAAGACCAAGGTGGCCTCGCGGCGCGGCGCGCGCCATTCGCCTTCGGCGTCGACGCGGATCGTGACGCGCTGGGGGTCCAAATCGGCGCGCAAGGCGTCGGCGCAGGTGTCGAGCCACTCGCGCGCGGACAGTGTCTCGACGGGTGAGGTCGGCTCGCGCACCAGGCACATCAAGGCGTCGATGAGATCGGCCAGTTCGTGCACGCCGCGATCGAGGCGATGCAGGCGACGCAGCGTCGCGGTGTCGGTCGTGGGTTCGTCGAGCAGCAGTTCGACCGCGCCGCGCACCACGGCCACGGGCGTGCGCAGTTCGTGATTGGCGTCGGCGAAGAAGCGGCGCTCGGCCTCGGCGGCCGCGACCAGGCGCGCTTGATAGCCATCGATGGCCTGGGCGAGGCGATGCAGCTCATCGTGCTCGACGCGCGCGGCCAGTTCGCTCGCCCGAGGCGTGGTGTCGAGCGCGTCGACCGCGGCCGCGAGGCGCCGCACCGGCGCGGTCGCCGTGCCCGACAGCACCCAGCCCAACCAGCCGGCGAAGGCCGTGCCCAGCAACACCACCGCGAGCAAGGCCCAGACCATGTGCGCTTCGATGCGCTCGATCGCGCTCAGATCCAGCACGAAGATCAAGCGGCCGTGCGCGGTGTCGAACACGCCGATGTGGGCGCCGGATTCATCCTCGTGCAGACCCGGCACGAGCGCGCGCAGCGCTTCGGGGACGTCGTCCACGCCGAGGCGATAGCCGCTCAAGCGTCGCGTGCGCGGCAGATGCGCGTCGGCGGTGGTGGCCAGGCGCGCGTCGTAGTCCTCGGCCTGACTGGCGAGCAGTTCCTCGACCAGAATCTCTTCGTAAGCCTCGGCCAGATAGGCCAGGGTGCCGGCGAACATCAGGCTCATCGTCGCGCCCAGGGCAACGAAGCGCCAGGTCACGCGGCGACGCAAGCTGGGGCGCGACGCACTCACGGCGTCACGTCCAGGCGATAGCCCAGGCCCTTGACCGAGGTAATCAGCGCCCGCGCGAAGCCGCGATCGATCGCGGCGCGCAAGGCATACATGTGCGTGTGCAGGGCAGCGCGATCGCCGCCCTCGTCGCCCCACACCGCGCGGATCAGGCGCGCGTGGCTGACCACGCCGGGCGCGGCGCGCATCAAGGTCATGAGGATGCGCGCTTGCGCGGCGGTCAGCACCACCGAGCGTTCGGCGCGCGTGGCGAGCAAGGTGTCGGGCTCGAAGCGCAGTTCGCCCGCGCGCAGGCATTCGCGCGGCGCGGCCTGGCCGCGTCGATGCAGCGCGCGGATCCGCGCCTCGAGCTCGCGCATCGAGAAGGGCTTGACCAGGTAATCGTCGGCGCCGTGGGCGAAGCCGCGCAGTTTGTCGTCGAGCGTGTCGCGCGCGGTGAGCATGAGCACGGGCACGTCGTGGCCGGCATCACGCAGCTTCTGGCACAAGGCCAGGCCATCGAGCCGGGGCAGGCCGAGATCGAGCACGATCAGATCGAACGGCCCCTCCAGCGCGCGGCGCAGGCCGGCCTCGCCGTCGGTGGCGTGATCGACCTGATGGCCGCGGCGTTCCAGGTAATCCCAAATGTTGGCGGCGATGTCGCGCTGGTCCTCGATGAGCAGCACGCGCAAGCCGGCGCCGGTGAGCGTTTCCATCATGGCGCTAGCTTGCCATTCCTGACGGAGACGCGCTTAACATTTGACTCAGATTGGCCTCAGCGAGGCTTACGCGGCGGCGGTCAGTCTGCCCGTTTTCTGATACAACGCTGCTGGGCGAAGTCTTCGGCGGCGGGAGTGCGCATGAACTTCAAGTCCGTTGTTGGCGCGAGCTATCGGCCCTTGGCCGCGTTCGTGGTGTTCTTCCTCGGGGTCGCCCTGCTGACCCGCATCGTCCTGCTCACGGTCTGCTTCGCGCAGATCCCGCACGACCCGCTGACGCTCTTGTCGATCTTCCTGATCGGCTTGGGTTACGACGTGCTGGCCGCGGTGTACTTCACCTGGCCGCTGGTGCTGTGGTTGTGGCTGGCGCCGCGGCGCTTGCTGCGCAGTGGAATCGGACGCGCGATGCACGCCGCGCTGATCTTCACCCTGGTGTTCGTGGTGTTCTTCGTCGCGGCGGCGGAATGGACGTTCTGGGACGAGTTCCAGACCCGCTTCAATTTCATCGCCGTCGATTACTTGGTCTACACCAACGAGGTGATCGGCAATATCCGCGAGTCGTATCCGATCGGCGCGATTCTCGGTGGCCTGACCGCGTTGAGCCTGTTCGCGTTGTGGGCCGGTCGCCGCTATTGGCCCGTGGCCGATACCAGCACGCGCTTGCGCGCGCGCGGCGGGCTCGTGGTGGCGTGGCTCGCGATCTCGGTGCTGGGCACGTGGTGGATCACCGCCGACATGAAGGACCGCGGCGAGAACCAGCACGTCGACGACCTCGCCGGCAATGGCGTCTATCAATTCTTCGCGGCCTATCACAACAGCACGCTCGACTACCAGCGCTTCTACCGCACCGTGCCGATGGCCGAGGCCTATGCCGAACTGCGCCAATTGCTCGCCACGCCGGACGCGCACTTCGTTAGCGACGATCCCGTCAGTATCGCGCGCGACATCAAGAACGAGGCGCCCGAGCAGCACCTCAACGTGGTGCTGATCAGCATCGAAAGTCTGTCGGCCGCGTTCTCGGGCCAGTTCGGCCGCAAGCCGAGCCTCACGCCCGAGCTCGACCGGCTCACGCCGGAAACCTTGTTCTTCTCGCGCCTGTACGCCTCGGGCACGCGTACCGTGCGCGGGCTCGAGGCACTGTCGCTGTCAGTGCCGCCGACGCCGGGCGAGTCGATCGTCAAGCGCCCCGGCAACGAGAACCTGTTCAGCCTCGCCAGCGTGTTCAACGGCAAGGGCTATCACTCGGAGTTCTTGTACGGCGGCTACGGCGCCTTCGACAACATGAACTACTTCTTCGGCCACAACGGCTATGAAGTCCACGATCGCGCCGACATTCCCGACGAGCGCATTCACCACGCCACCATCTGGGGCGTGGCCGACGAAGACCTCTACACGCTGGCCATCGATCGCTTCGACGCCGCGCACTCGCGGGGCGAGCCGTTCTTCGCGCACATCATGACCACGTCGAATCATCGGCCCTACACGTTTCCGACCGGTCGCGTCGACATGCCACAAGGCGAGCGCGACAGCGCGGTCGTCTACACCGATTGGGCGATCGGCGATTTCCTGCGTCGCGCGCGCGGCAAGCCGTGGTTCGACGACACCGTGTTCGTGATCACCGCCGATCATTGCGCGTCGAGCGGCGGCATCGCGCGCTTGCCGGTGTTTCGCTATCACATCCCGATGTGGATCTACTCGCCCAAGCACATCACGCCCGGTCGCTTCGATCGCATGATGGCGCAGATCGACATTGGTCCGACCGTGCTGGGCTTGCTCGGCATGGACTATCGCAGCGAGTTCTACGGCGCCGATATCTTTCAATTGCCCGAGGGCCGCGAGCGCGTGCTGATCGGCAATTACCAGCGCCTGGGCTACATTCGTAACGACGAACTGATCGAGCTGGCGCCGCATCGCGTGGTCAACAGCGCGCAGCCGGATTACGTGCGTGATTCGCCGCAACCGACCATCCCGCTCGATAGCGAACTGGCGTCGCAAGCGATCGCGTATTACCAGACGGCGTACGATCGTTTCGCCAGTGGCGCGATGCGCATCGAGGGTGGCGAGGAAACCAGCACGCGGCGCGCCTCCGCGTTACCGCCCGAGCCCTGAGCGATCGTTCGCCGTGAGCGAGACCGCGTCGCCGTCCCCGACGAGCAAAGTCGCGCGCGTGACCCTCGCGTTCTGGGTGATGAAGATCTGCGCCACCACGCTGGGTGAAACCGGCGGCGATCTGCTGTCGATGACCTTGAACCTGGGCTATGCCCGCAGTTCGCTGATCCTGTTGGGCTGCTTCGCGATCACCTTGATCGCGCAGATGCGCGCGCGCGTCTTCCACGCGCCGCTGTACTGGCTGGTGATCGTGTCGACCAGCACGGCGGGCACCACGATGTCGGATTTCATGGATCGCAGCCTGGGCCTGGGTTATGCCGTGGGCTCGGCGATTCTCGCGGTTCTGCTGGTGATCGTGCTGATCGCGTGGCGCTGGTCGCAGCGCAGTCTCTCGGTCGAACGCATCGTCGGCGCGCGGGCCGAAGGCTTCTACTGGACCGCGATCCTGGTGTCGAACACGCTCGGCACGGCGTTGGGCGACTATCTCGCGGACGATTCCGGCCTGGGCTTCGGCGGCGCGGCCTTGCTGATCTCGATCGCCATCGCCCTCGTCGCCTTGGCGCGCGTGACCACGCGCATCAGTGGCGTCGCGTTGTTCTGGCTCGCGTTCGTATTGACGCGGCCGTTCGGCGCGAGCTTCGGCGATCTATTGACCAAGTCGACGGCGCAAGGCGGTCTCGATCTGGGCACGGTCGGCTCGTCGGCGGTGTTGGCCGCGATCTTGGTGAGCGGGCTCGCGTGGCAGATGCTCGCGGAGCGCGCGAAAGCGAAAGTCCCAACGACGCCACGCTCGGCTTCGTGATCGCGAATCCGCCGATTCAATCGCGCTGACGCGACGATCGGACTTCCCCGCCGCAAAAGAAAAAGCCCCGCGAGAGCGGGGCTTTTCTCCATCGCTTGATCGAGCGATCGATCAGAGCAGCGGAATCAACAGCAAGGCCACGATGTTGATGATCTTGATCAGCGGATTGACCGCCGGGCCCGCCGTGTCCTTGTAGGGATCGCCCACGGTGTCGCCGGTCACCGCCGCCTTGTGCGCGTCGGAACCCTTGCCGCCGTGATGGCCGTCCTCGATGTACTTCTTGGCGTTGTCCCAGGCGCCGCCGCCGGTCGTCATCGAAATCGCGACGAACAGACCCGTGACGATGGTGCCGATCAACAGACCGCCCAGCGCCTTCACGCCAGAGCCTTCGCCCATCAGCCAGTTCAGGCCGAAGGCGATCACGACCGGCACCAGCACCGGCAGGATCGAGGGCCAAATCATTTCCTTGATCGCGGAGCGGGTCAGCATGTCGACCGCGCGCGAGTAATCGGGCTTGGCCTTGCCTTCCATGATGCCGGGGATCTCGCGGAACTGACGACGCACTTCCTCGACCACCGAACCGGCGGCGCGACCCACGGCTTCCATCGCCATGGCGCCGAACAAGTAAGGGATAAGGCCGCCGATGAACAGACCGATGATCACGGCCGGATCGGACAGCGAGAAGTCGACGAGCTTGCCCTCGGCTTCCAGGTTGTGCGTGAAGTCGGCGAACAGCACCAGCGCGGCGAGGCCCGCCGAACCGATGGCGTAGCCCTTGGTCACGGCCTTGGTGGTGTTGCCCACGGCGTCGAGCGGATCGGTGATCGAGCGCACTTCCTTGCCGAGCTCGGCCATTTCGGCGATGCCGCCGGCGTTGTCGGTGATCGGACCGTAGGCGTCGAGCGCCACGATCATGCCGGTCATCGACAACATCGCGGTGGCGGCCACGGCGATGCCGTACAGGCCACCCATCGCGTACGCGCCCCAGATCGCCAAGCACACCGAGATCACCGGCAGCGCGGTCGAACGCATCGACACGGCGATGCCGGCGATGATGTTGGTGGCGTGACCCGTCTGCGAGGCATGCGCCACGCCGCGCACCGGCGCGTATTCGGTCGCGGTGTAGTACTCGGTGATCACCACCATCGCGGCGGTCAGCGCCAGGCCGATCAGGGCGCACCAGTACAGATTCATCGCGCCGTACTGGCTGTCGCTCATCAGCTGCTGCGTGATCGGGTAGAACGCGATCGCGGCGATGACGCCCGACACGATCACGCCCTTGTACAGCGCGTTCATGATCTTGCCGCCGGCGCCGACCTTCACGAAGAAGGTGCCGATGATCGAGGCGATGATCGACACGCCGCCCAGCAACAGCGGATACAGCACGGCATTGGTGCCGGCCTGCGCCGCCATCAGGCCACCGAGCAGCATGGTGGCGATCACGGTCACGGCGTAGGTTTCGAACAGGTCGGCGGCCATGCCGGCGCAGTCGCCGACATTGTCGCCGACGTTGTCGGCGATCACCGCGGGATTGCGCGGATCATCTTCGGGGATGCCGGCCTCGACCTTGCCCACCAGATCGGCGCCGACGTCGGCGCCCTTGGTGAAGATGCCGCCGCCCAGGCGCGCGAAGATCGAAATCAGCGACGAACCAAACGCCAGACCCACCAGCGCGTGCAGCGCGTGCGTCTGATCCAGACCCATCTTCAACAGGATCGCGTAGTAGCCCGCGACGCCGATCAGACCCAGGCCCACCACCAGCATGCCGGTGATCGCGCCACCGCGGAAGGCCACGGCCAGCGCCGCGTTCATGCCCTTGCGCGCGGCCTCGGCCGTGCGCACATTGGCGCGCACCGAGACGTTCATGCCGATATAGCCGGCCGCGCCCGAGAGCACCGCGCCAACGGCGAAGCCGATCGCCGCGGGCCAAGTCAGCGCGAAGCCGATCACCAAGAACAAGATCACGCCCGCGATCGCGATCGTCGTGTACTGACGATTGAGATACGCGCGCGCGCCTTCCTGCACGGCGCCGGCGATTTCTTGCATGCGTTCATTGCCGGCTGGCTGCGCCAGGATCCAGCGGATCGACCATACTCCGTACAGGATGGCCGCGATCGCGCAGCCCAGCGCGATCCAAAGGCCGTGAGTCACGAGCATCGCATGTCTCCCCAATGTGGTTGGAAGCCCCGGAATTCGGGACAAAAAGCCGCCGGAGTGTAATGGCTGGCCGGCGCGGGGGGCAATTCGACCCTTCGACGGGGTGGGCGGGTCCAGCGCTGTCGATGATGCCCCGGTCCGAGCGCGGGGGCGGTGGCCGAGTGGGCTCGCGCGTTGGGCTCGCGGCGTCGCGGGCACGCGGCTTCCCCGCTTTTGCGACGAAATAACCTACGCGACGCGGCCGCGCGTGGGGGGCATACTCGCGTCGTCACTCTCGGCATCGCGGCGCCTCATGCACGGACATTCGCACGGTCACTCGCACGGGCCAAACCCCGGGCACGACCACGACCACGACACGCACGACCAGCACGCCATCGCCGACGCCAGCACGCAAACGGCGTTCAAGATCAGCGTGCTGATGAATCTGGCCCTGGTGCTGACCGAAGCGGGCGTGGGCTTCTTCGTCGGTTCGATGGCCCTGGTCGCCGATGCCGGCCACAACGCGGGCGATGTGCTGGGTCTGGCCCTGGCCTGGGGCGCGGCGCGCCTGGCCGCGCGTCGACCCACGCGCAAGCACACCTATGGCATGGCGCGCTCGACCATCCTGGCGGCGCTGTTGAACGCGGCGCTGCTGCTCGTGGCGTGCGGCGCGCTGATCTGGGAGAGCATCCATCGCCTGGGCCAACCGCATCAGGTGCCCGGCGTCACCGTCGCCGTGGTGGCGGCGATCGCGATCTTGATCAACGCCGGTTCCGCGGCCTTGTTCTTTCGCGTGCAGCATGGCGACGTCAACGCGCGCGGCGCCTTCCTGCACATGGTCGCCGACGCCGCGGTCTCGGTCGTCGTGCTGGCCTCGGGCGTGGTCGTGGCCCTGACCGGCTGGACCTTCATCGATCCGCTGGCCGGCATCGCCGTGGCCGGCGCCATCGTGTGGAGCGGCTGGGGCCTGCTGCGCGAATCGCTGGAACTCGCGCTCGACGCCGTGCCGCGCGGCATCGATCTGGCCGCGATCGAGGAAGCGCTGCGCACCTTGCCCGGCGTCAAATCCGTGCACGACCTGCACGTGTGGCCGCTGTCGACCACGATCACCGCGCTCACCGCCCACCTCGAACACGACGGCACGCGCGACACCGACGATCTGCTGCGCGACGGCCAGCATCGGCTGGCCGAACGCTTCGGCATTCGTCACACCACGCTGCAATTCGAAAACAGCGCGTGCGAGCAGAGCTGCCACGACTGAGCGTGGTGCTCAGCGCGCGGGCGTTTCCAACGTCTGCGTCACGAACGGCTTGACCGTCACCGCCACCGTGCCCGCATCCCGCAGGGCCACTTCGCTGCGGCGTTCGGTGCCGGTCACGATGCTGCCCACGACGACCGTGGTGATGATCGGCACGACTTGCGTCTGGCCGGTGAATCGCGCGATCGCGCGGCCAACGTGTCGAAGGTCGGGTTCGATCACGAGTTCTCGCGCCCGCGCGTCGCCGGGATTGACGAAGAAGGTCAGCGTGTAGGTGTCGCCACGCGCGATGAAGTCGTCAAAGCCGTGGGTCTGAAGCATGCGCCCCTGGTCATCGAGCACGGACACGCGCGCCGCGAGCGCGCCACCGCGGCCGGCGTCCAGGTCGATCGTGACCGCGTAGGGCGGCGCGGTCGCGCCCAGATCGAAGCGCGCGACCGGACGGCGACCGGCGTCATCGGCCAGGCAGTGCGCGAGATCGGCGAACTGGCGCGGTTGGCCGCGCGAGTTGCCCTCGCGCAAGCCGACCGGATGACGCGGCAATTGCGCCAACGTCGTCGCGCAGTCGCCGCTCAGATCAACCCGCGGCGCGGGTCGAGACGTTGGCGTCGAGGCGCAGCCCGCCAGCGCGATGCACGCGCCGGCGAGCGCAATGGCGCCGCGCCTCATAGCTGCTTCGCCAAGGTGCGCGCGGCCTCGCGCGTGGCCACGCGCAGGCCTTCGATCGCGGTCGCGCCGGCCGCGTCGAGATCGTCGAAGTCGGGATAGGCATAGGCCGGATCGGGTTGCAGCGTGATCGCGGACTTCTGATTGAAGGCGTTGTTGTAGATGATGAAATCGCTGAACAGCACGCGCTTGCCATCGGCGCTGAGCAACCGCGCGATCAACACCGCCGTCGGTCGATACGGCGCCGAGTCACCCGTGCCCGAGGCGACATAGCCGAACATGCCGAAGCTCAGATCGAGAATGGCGTCGACGCTCTCGATCGCCGCGTAGGTCTTGCGAAAACCATCGCTGCCGCGCTTGGCGTGCTGGCCCTTTTCCGGCTCCATCGCCGGCTCGCTCCAGCGCACGGCGTAACCGCGCTCGCTCATGGCCTGATCGAACGCCGCGCGCAGGTCCGCCACGTGATCGAGGCCCGCGGCCGCGGCGTGTTCGCGCAAGGTGTCGCGCTTGCTGGTGCGGTTGACCTCGGCGATGGTGAAGCCGATCAATCCAAAACTGTAGCCGGGGTTGTTGAGGATCATCAGATCCACCTCGGAATGCCGCAGGGGCAGGACCTGGATGGTCTTGATCGGTTCCGCGCCGCGATTGAATGCGATCTGCTTGGGCGTGGACACGCAGGCGCTGGTGGCCAGCGCGAGTATCACGAGGCACAGCTGGAACAATGGGCGAATCGACATCATGGCTCTCCGGAGTGGGGCGCCGGGACGACGTGCCCGGGCTCCCTCCAGATGCGAAATTCGCGCGAAAACCGGTTCACGCGCCCGCGCGGCGGCGGGCGCGTGCTCGGCGTGCGATTACTTATCGGCGATGTCGTAACGCGGCAGCTTGCGCTTGACCGGCGTGTTCTTGAGCGTGACGTACTTGGGCAGGCCATCGGCGTAGGGCGGATAGGCCTCGCCGCGGATCAGCGGCTCCAGGTAGCGACGACACTGCGCGGTGATGCCGAAGCCATCGGCGCGAATAAAATTCGCCGGCATCTTCTTTTCGTGATTGGCCACGTCGTCGAGCTTGGCCGGTTCGATCTTCCAGCGATAGGGCTTGTTGGACACGCGCTTGATCGCGGGCATCACCGCGTTCATGCCGCGCTTGGCGTATTCCACCGCGGCCTTGCCCACGGCATAGGCCTGCTCGGCATCGGTCTTGGACGCGAGGTGACGCGCCGAGCGCTGCAGATAATCGGGCAGGGCGTTGTGATACTTGTGGCCGAGCTTGGCCTTGACCAGCTTGGCGATCATCTCGCCAACGCCGCCGAGCTGCTTGTGGCCGAAAGCATCGACCGTGCCGACGTCGGCGAGGAATTCGCCGTTGGCGTTGCGCACGCCTTCGCTGACCACGACCGTGCACCAGCCGACCTTTTTCACCGTGGCCTCGACCTGGGCCAGGAACTTGGCTTCGTCGAACACGATCTCGGGAAACAGGATGATGTGCGGCGGCTCGTTGGCCTTCTTGCCGGCCAGGCCCGCGGCGGCGGCAATCCAGCCGGCGTGGCGGCCCATCACTTCCATCACGAAGACTTTGGTCGAAGACTCGTACATCGAACGCACGTCGAGGCTGGCCTCGAGCACCGACACCGCCGTGTACTTGGCGACCGAGCCGAAGCCCGGGCAGTTGTCCGTGATCACCAGATCGTTGTCGACGGTCTTGGGCACGCCGATGCAGGTCAGCGGATAGTCGAAATGCTGCGCGATCTTGGACAGCTTGTTCGAGGTATCGGCCGAATCATTGCCGCCGTTATAGAGGAAATAGCGAATGTCATGCGCGCGCAGCACCGCGATCAGGCGCTCGTATTGCGCGCGGTTGTCCTCGAACTTCTTGAGCTTGAAGCGGCACGATCCGAACGCGCCACCGGGCGTGTGCGCGAGCGCGGCGATGTCGGCGGCGGACTCGGCGCCGGTGTCGATCAGTTCCTCGCGCAGCACGCCGATGATGCCGTTGCGCGCGGCGAACACCTTCGGAAAGGTCTTCTTGTGCTTGCGCGCGGTCTCGATCACGCCGGCGGCGGTGGCATTGATCACGGCGGTGACGCCACCCGACTGCGCGTACAACAGATTGCCTTGGGCCACGATCTGCTCCCTGCGCCGCGGGGGCGCTTCAAACGTTCGTATCGATTTGACTTGCGGGGTGCGGAACGTTAGCGTTGCCGCGACTATTTTTGCATTCTAGCCCACAGTCGCGACGCGACCCAGGGCCTTGAGGGAATCCACGCACGATGCGAATTGTTCTCCTGGGCGCGCCCGGCTCCGGCAAGGGCACGCAGGCCGCCCGCCTGAAATCCATGCTCGGCATCGCGCACATCTCCACCGGTGATTTGCTGCGCGCGCAGGTGCGCGCCGGCACCGCCCTGGGCCTGGCCGCGAAGAAGGTCATGGACCTGGGCCAGCTCGTCTCCGACGACATCATGCTCGGCATGCTCGAAGCGCGCCTGGCCGAAGCCGATTGCGTCAACGGCTTCATCCTCGACGGTTATCCGCGCAATCTCGCGCAGGCCGCGGCGCTGGAAAAACTGCTGCATCGCCTGGGCAAGCCGCTCGACGCGGTGATCCTGCTGCGCGTCGACAACGAATTGTTGCTGACGCGCCTGGCCGGTCGCGCGCAAGCCGAGGGCCGCGCCGACGACACGCCCGAAGCCATTCGCGAACGCTTGCGCGTCTACGACGAACAGACCGCGCCCCTGATCGGGCACTACCGCGGTCTGGGCAAGCTCGCCGCGATCGACGGCGTGGGCAGCATGGACGAGGTCTACGACCGCATCGTCAACGCGGTGCGCGCGCCGGCCTGAGGCGCGCATGCGGCGTTCGCGCGCGCTAGCCGCGCTCGATCCAAAATTCGAATGCGCCGTCGCGCTCGCGCGAGTCGAGCAGACGATGGCTGGCGCGCAGGCAATAGGCTTCGACGTCGACGGGCGCCAGGGGATCGGTCGCCAGCAGACGAACGCGCGTGCCCGGCGCGGCCTCGCGCAGCGTCGCGCGCAGACGCAGCACGGGTTCGGGGCAGCGCAGGCCGCGCGCGTCGATCACGATGTCGGCTTCGGCCATGGTCGGGTCGAGGTATCTTGAGCGCGACGAGCATGACATGATCCGCCCTCCGAACGCAGCCCGCCCATGATGTCCTTGCTTGCCCTCTTCCGCGACCTGATGTTGATGCGCCGCGGACCGCAGGATCTGCCGTATTCGCCGGGCCTGCTCGGCGTGACGATCTTCGTGGCCATCGCCATCGATCTGCTGGTGTCGGCGGCGCTGGGCGAGCGCGGTGGCAATCTCGCGCAGATCGGCTGCTCGAACTTGGCGCAGGTGCTGTTTCCCTACGTGGTGCTGATGATCCACAAGCGCGAGCCGCGCTTCGTGCAGACGGCCACCGCCCTGGTCGCGATCGGCGCCTTGATGACCTTGCTGGGCTTTCCCTTCGTGCTGGCGATCAGCCGCATTCCGCAGAACGCGCAGACGCTCACGCCCGCGCAGGCGCTGCAGTTGGTGTTCGTGCTGGTGCTGTTGATCTGGTCGATCGCGGCCACGGCGCGCGTGTTCCGCCACGCGCTGGAATCGGGCACGGCGGTGAGCGTGATTCACGCGCTGTCGTTGTTCTTCGTGCAAGCCTTCATCAACAGCGTGCTCGACACGCCCGCGGCCACCACCGGCGCCGCGTCCTGAAGCGAATGGGTCTGGCATGAGCATGCACATCCTGGGCATCTGCGGCACTTTCATGGGCGGCATCGCCGCGCTCGCGCGCGAGCAAGGTCTCGCGGTCGAGGGCTCGGATCAAAACATCTATCCGCCGATGAGCACCCAGCTCGAGGCGCTCGGCATCACGCTGAAGTCCGGCTATCGCGCCGAGCATTTGCAGCCCGCGCCCGATCTGGTCGTGGTCGGCAATGCCCTGTCGCGCGGCAACCCAGCGGTGGAGCACGTGTTGAACGAGGGCCTGCGCTACATCTCGGGCCCGCAGTGGCTGGGCGAGCAATTGCTGCGCGGCCGGCGCGTGCTGGCGGTGGCCGGCACGCACGGCAAGACCACGACCACGAGCCTGCTGGCGTGGATTCTCGACGTGGCCGGCGCGCGCCCGGGGTTTCTGGTCGGCGGCGTGCCGGAGAATTTCGGCGTGTCGGCGCGCCTGGGGCAAGGCCGCGATTTCGTGGTCGAGGCCGATGAGTACGACACGGCGTTCTTCGACAAGCGCTCGAAGTTCGTGCACTACGCGCCGCACGTCGCGGTGTTGAACAACCTCGAATACGACCACGCCGACATTTTTCCCGATCTCGCCGCGATCGAGCGTCAGTTCCATCATCTCGTGCGCATCGTGCCGGGCCATGGCCGTCTGATCGTCAACGGCGAGGACGAAGCCCTGGCGCGCGTGCTGAAGGCCGGCCGATGGACCCCGGTGGAACACTTCGCGATTTCGCGCGAGGACGTGGCTTGGCGCGCCGAACTGATCGCCGCCGATGGTTCCGTGTTCGATCTGTTTCACGAGGGCGCGCGCGTGGGCCGCGCGACGTGGTCGATGCTTGGCCGTCACAGCGTGATGAATGCCTTGGCCGCGATCGCCGCCGCGCACGCGGTCGGCGTGGCGCCGGCCACGGCGCTCGCGGCGCTGGAAACTTTCCGCGCGCCCAAGCGTCGAATGGAACTGCTAGGCGAGCGACGCGGCATTCACGTGTACGACGATTTCGCGCATCACCCCACGGCCATCGCGACCACGCTCGCGGGTTTGCGCGCGCGCGTGGGTCGCGAGCGCATCCTGGTCGGGCTGGAGCCGCGCAGCAATTCCATGCGCGCCGGCGCCCATGCCGCCGACCTCGCGCCTTCGTTGGCCGATGCCGACGCCGTGGTCCTGCTCAAGCGACCGGAACTGCCCTGGGACGCCGAGCGCGTCACCGCGGCCTTGTCCGGGCGCGGCGAGACCGCGGCCACGGTCGATGAATTGATTGCCCGGCTGTTGTCGCGCGCGCGAGCGGGCGACCACGTCGTGTTCATGTCCAATGGCGGCTTCGAGAACGCGCCCCGGCGCTTCCACGACGAACTCGCGCGCTGACCGCCGCAACGTCCCACCCTGGAGACCGAAATGAAAACCTCCCGCGCACTGACCCTGACCCTGGTGACCGCCGTGCTCGCCGCGTGCGGTGGCGAAACGCCGCCGGCCACGCCCAAGGACGAGGCGCCGCCCGCCGTCGAAGCACCGGCCGAAGCCGCCACGCCCGCGCCGTCCGCGCCGATGAGCGCGCCGCCGCAAGCGCCGCCGCCGGTCAAGGAAATCACCGCCATTCCCGCCGACGCGATCGGCGGCACGCCGGTGGCCAACGTGCAGGATGCCTTCACGCGTGGTAACGCCGCGCTCGACAAATACCTCACCGATCGTCAGATCCCGCGCGAGTCGTTCTACGTCAAGGAAACCGCGCGCTCGGGCGATCGCTGGGACATGATGGTCTACGGCTCGCCCAATAACGTCGGCCAGTATCTGCACATTCTGGTGTACGACGATGGTCGCGCCGAGGTCGTCGCCGAACACTGATCCACGCGCCGATCGAAACGTCGCGAATGGCCGCCGCGCGGCGGCCATTCGCCGCTGATGGCGCTGCTAACATCGCGGCGTGAGCGAACTCGAACTGCCTCTGTTTCCGCTGTCGACCGTGCTCTATCCCGGCGGCCGCCTGGATCTGCGCATCTTCGAACGGCGTTACATCGACATGGTGCGCGACTGCACGCGCACCAACACCGGTTTTGGCGTGTGCCTGATCGTGCGCGGTCGCGAGGCGGGCGAGCCGGCGGTGCCCGCCGCCTTCGGCACGCTGGCGCGCATCGTCGATTTCTCGGTCGGCGCCGATGGTCTGTTGGGCATCACCGCGCGCGGCGAGGCGCGCTTTCATGTCGAGCACACGCGCGTGCGCGATTCGGGCCTGGTGATCGGTCGCGTGCGCTTGCTCGAGATCGATCCGGTCCTGCCAGTGCCGCCCGAGCATGGCTTGCTCGCCACCATCCTCGAACGCGTGGCCGAAAAATTCGACGCCGATCTCGCGCGCGCGCCGCGCGCCCGGCTCGACGATGCCGCCTGGGTCGCCTTCCGCCTGGCCGAGATCCTTCCGCTGGACAACGAAGAGCGACAGCAGCTGCTGCAGCTGCAAGACCCGATCGAACGCCTGGCGCGCCTGTCGCACTGGTTGCCACGGTTCCAGCGTCACTGACCGCGCGGGGCGCGCGGTACATGCCGGAAAGTCATGGCTGGCGCGGGCCGCTTTCGCGCGTCCGCGTGCGCCGGGCCGGCGCGACCGGCTAAAATGCCGCGCTCAACGTCCGCTCTCTCGCCCGAAGGAATCGCATCATGGCAATCAAGGTCGCCATCAACGGCTACGGCCGCATCGGTCGCAACATCCTGCGCGCGCTGTACGAGGCCAATCGCACGAACGACATCCAGATCGTCGCGATCAACGATCTCGGCGACGCCGAAACCAACGCGCACCTCACGCAGTACGACACCGCGCACGGCCGCTTCCCGCACGAGGTCAAGGTCGATGGCGATGCCCTGGTGATCCGCGGCGACCGCATCAAGGTCTTCGCCGAGCGCGATCCGGCCAAGCTGCCCTGGGGCCAGCATGGCGTGGACGTGGTGCTGGAATGCACGGGCCTGTTCACCTCCAAGGCCAAGGCCGGCGCGCATCTGACCGGTGGCGCGAAGAAGGTGATCATCTCGGCGCCGGGCGAGAAGGACGTCGACGCCACCGTCGTTTACGGCGTCAATCACGGCACGCTCAAGGCCAGCGACACGGTGATTTCCAACGCCTCGTGCACGACCAACTGCCTGGCGCCGCTGGCCCAGGTGCTGCACGAAAAGATCGGCATCGTGCAGGGCCTGATGACCACGATCCACGCCTACACTAACGATCAGGTGCTGACCGACGTCTTCCACAAGGATCTGCGTCGCGCGCGCAGCGCCACGATGTCGCAGATCCCGACCAAGACCGGCGCCGCCGCCGCCGTGGGCCTGGTGCTGCCGGAATTGAACGGCAAGCTCGACGGTTTCGCGATGCGCGTGCCGACGATCAATGTCTCGGTCGTGGACCTGGTGTTCCAGGCCGCGCGCGCCACCACCCACGCCGAAATCGACGCGGCCGTGACCGAAGCCGCCGAGGGTCGCCTCAAGGGCGTGCTCGGCATCACCAAGAAGCCCTTGGTCTCGGTCGACTTCAACCACAACCCGCTGTCGTCGATCTACGACGCCTCGTTGACCAAGGTCATGGGCGGCAACCTGGTCAAGGTGCTGGCGTGGTACGACAACGAGTGGGGCTTCTCCAATCGCATGCTCGACACCACGCTGGCCCTGATGGCGGCCAAGTGATCGCGCGCGATTGATAGGGATACGGCGCGGCGCCTTCGGGCGCCGCGTTGCGTTTCGGAGTTTGGACTTCGAGGGCAGTCGCGCGCGAGAGGGGTGATCATCGTCCGCGTGATCGCGTGATCGCGCGCGAGGGCACCAGTCATCATTCGCGTGGATGCACGCGCATCATCCGGGGCGAGATACCGCGCGAAAGGCGCGATTGCCTTCGGCGCGGGGTCGCGCGTCAGGGCTGATCGTCGTCGTCGACGTCCGTGCCCGCGCTGGCGCGACGCAGTCGATCCCGCACGGCGAGCCAGGCGTTGTCGTCGGGCGGCGCCTCGATCAGGATGCGATCGGCGCCTTCGGCGTCGAGGCGGCGCAAGGCCGCGTAGAGATGCCGCGCGTAGCTGGTCGGGTCATCGGGCAGCACCAGGCCATCGACGCCGGCGGGCAAGGGCGCGCGACTGAGCGCGAGCGCGCGTTCGCCATCGCGCCGCGCGGCCGCGTGTTCCGCGAGCAAGGCCTCGCGCGCGAGCAATTGCGCCGGCGTGCGCGGCGCGTAATGCGACTTCAATGCGCCGGAGACGCGCGGGCTCGCCGCCACGCCGCCACTGGCCACGGGTTGACCCAAGGCGCTGGCCAAGTCGCTCGCGTCAATCGCGCCCGGACGCAGCACGCGCGGCGTGTCGCCGCTGAGATCGACGATGGTCGATTCGATCCCGACCGCGCAGGGTCCGCCGTCGAGCACCACGGGCACGGCCTCACCGAATTCCTCGCGCACGTGTTCGGCCGTGGTCGGACTGACATGCCCGAAACGATTGGCCGACGGCGCGGCCAAGCCACCGCCAAACGCCTGCAACAAGGCGCGTGCGACCGGATGCGCCGGCACGCGAAGTCCTACCGTGTCCTGACCGCCCGTGATCAGATCGCTCACGTGCGGCTGGCGGCGCAGAATCAAGGTCAACGGCCCGGGCCAGAAGCGCGCGGCAAGCGTGCGCGCGGCGCTAGGAATCTCGCGCGCCCAGTGATCGAGCGCCTCGGCATCGGCCAGGTGCACGATCACCGGGTGATCGGCCGGGCGACCCTTGAGCGCGAAGATGCGGCGCACGGCCTCGTCATTGCCGGCATCGCCGGCCAGGCCGTAAACCGTCTCGGTGGGCATGCCCACGACTTCACCCGCGCGCAGGTGCGCGACGGCGGCGGCGAGCGCGTCGGGGGGCAGGGCGGGTGTCGCGATCATCGCCCAAGGTTAGCGGCCGGCGCGCGCGGCCGGCAACGACTCACTCGATCGCGAGCGCGGCCGCCGGTTCGCCCATGTAGCGCGTGACCACGTCGCGCAGCCGCGAGCGCGCGCGAAACAGCACGCGATCGAAGTGCGCGTCGGACAGGCCCATGGCCACGCACAAGTCGGACTTATCGCGATCCTCCAGATAGAAATCGCGCAGCAATTCGCGATCGCGCGCCACGCGCAGGCGGCCGATCCAGCGTCGCATGTCCTGGATCTGGCGCACGCGTTCGTAGATTTCGGGCGGGCCCGGATCGTTGCTTTCGCGCGCGTCGATGGTGTCGGTGTCGACATCGGTGCGTCGACGCCAGCCGCGGCGCTCCTGCGCGCGCGCCATGTTCTCGACTTGCTGACGCAGGAAGCCACGCCACGCGGCGGGTTCGCGCACTTCGCCGCGACGCAGGCGGCGCAGCACGCTGATCCACAGGTCCTGATTGGCGTCCTCGGCCAAGTCGTACGAGGACAGCCGCGCCAGCAACCAGCGCCCCGTGCGTTCGACATAGCGACGCACCAGTTCGATCTCGGCGCGATAGTCGCCCAGGGTGATGGCTTGCAGCAGTTCCGCGTCGGTCAGAAGGGCCGTTCGGGTTTCGTCGCACATGCTCGTGGTCTCCCCATGCGTCCTGCGGTACGCGATCGCTCCCTTCGATCACCTGCCCGGATCGGCGAGTTCAGCGTGCATCGCCCTGCGTCCGAATCCTGCGATGGCGCGCCGCGCGCGCACAACGGCGCGCGATCGCGCGCGCGCTCAGTAGCACTGATTTCGAGACCGAATCGGTTGGCGCGTGGACTCGTGCCAATCGCCCCGCGAAAGCGCGCGGGCCTTGCAAGCAAAGGCGTCGCGCAGGGCGTGCGCCTTGCCCGAGTCGGGACGACTACAACGCCGCTGGGTGTTCGCGGTCAGGTTTGCTGAGTGACTCAGTGGCCCTGAGCGACCCATCGCGAAGGTGTCGAGGTATGCCCGCTCGTGTTGCCCGCGCGGCGCGAGGAGATCGTCGAGGTGAAGTGTCGACGCGCGATCCGCGCGCGCAATGGCTGACGCGCGAGGCGCTGACGCGCATCGCGGTGCCTCTTTCGCGAACGCTGGCGAATGCCGAGACCGCGCGCGCCGAAGCGCGCGCTCGACGACTCACACCACGCGCGAGAACTTCACCGGCGCCTCGGCCTGTCGCGGCAAATACGCATCGAATGCCATCGCCGGCAGGCGCATCAACAAGCGTCCCCGCGGCGTGACGCGCAACACGTCCGCGCCGATTTCGATCAAGCCATCGGCCGCGAGCGGCTCGAGCCGGGACAGTTCGTCGGCGAAGGCGCCGGCGAAGTCGAGCGAATACTTGCGCTCGAACTCATTCATGCGCACTTCGCCATGACACATCCACTGCTGGATGATCTCGGCGCGCAGGCGATCATCGGCGCCGAGCACGAAGCCCTTGGCGATGGGCAAGCGCCCCGCGTCGATGAGGGTTTGATAGCCGCCGAGCTCGCGCGCGTTCTGCGCGTACATGTCGCCGACGCGACCGATCGCGCTCACACCCAGGCCGATCAGATCGCAATCGGCGTGGGTCGAATACCCTTGGAAATTGCGCTGCAAGGTGCGCTTGTCCTGCGCCACGCACAATTCGTCATCGGGCAGGGCGAAGTGATCCATGCCGATGTAGCGATAGCCCGCGCCGCACAGCACGTCAACCGCCAGACCCAGCAGCGCGATGCGCTCGGTCATCGGCGGCAGCTCTTCGGCCACGATCTGTCGTTGCGCCTTGAACAGGGTCGGCAGATGCGCGTAGTTGTACAGCGCCACGCGCGCCGGTCGGAATTCGAGCACGCTCGCCAAGGTCGCGGCGAAGCCCGCGCGCGTTTGTCGCGGCAGGCCGTAGATCAGATCGAGCGAGATCGACGAGAACCCCACCGCGCGCGCCGCGCGCAAGGTGTCGAGCGTCTGCTCGCGCGGCTGCACGCGATTGATCGCCTCCTGCACCACCGGATCGAAATCCTGGATGCCAAAGCTCAGCCGATTGAAGCCCAGGTCGCGCAACGTGGTCAGCAAGGCCAGATCGGTCTGACGCGGATCGAGCTCGACCGCGAACTCGCGATCGGGGCCGCGATCGAGGGTGAACGCGCGGCCCATGGCCTCGATCAGCTCGCTCAATTGCTCGCCATCGAAAAAGTTCGGCGTGCCACCACCCAGGTGCAACTGACGCACGTGACGATCGCGATCGAACAGCCGGCCCTGCCATTCGATCTCGCGCATCAGTCGGCGCAGATACGCCTGACCCTTGCCGCGATCACGCGTGACCACGCGATTGCAGCCGCAGTAGAAGCACGGGCTCACGCAAAACGGCAGATGCGCGTACAGCGACAGCGAGCGCGGAATCGGCTCGTCGTTGCTCTGCCGCGCGTGGTCGACATAGTCGGCCAGACCGACGCGCTCGGAGAAGTTCGGCGCGGTCGGGTACGAGGTGTAGCGCGGTCCGCGCACGTCGTAACGCGTGAGCAACTCGGCGTTGAACAAAGGGGTGACGGACATGGGCGGGTTCCTGGACGTGGGGCAAGCCTAGGTCCGGCGGCCACGGGCGACCTTGACTGGAATCAATTGCGCGACCGCCCGCCCGGGTCGTCGCTGTTGCATCGCAGCAAGACCTGGGCGTTTTTTCCCGCTATATCGGTCGGCGCCCTAGGGCGGATAGTGACATCCGCCGTAAGGCCTACTGCGGCCCGGCTTTGGGGAGCCCGCCGCATCCAGTCAATCAATCACGAGGGTGGGGAGATGCGCACTTACACATGGGCCGGGCGCTTGGGGGCGCTCGCAGTGGCTTTTGGTTTGGCGATGGGCGCGCAGGCGCAGGTCGAGATGGACGGCGGACCCGAGGTCCTGACCTTCCAGGTCGACAATCGCCTTGGCGTGGACAAGAACGTCGACTACGCGGCGCTGGAAGAGATCGGTCCCTGGGACGATCGCAACTACAAGCTCACGGCCAAGGACCTGACGCTGCTGTCGCCCAACGAGGCGCAGGCGCAGGCGCCGATTCCGGCCTTCTATCGCGTCGAAATGCGTCGCGCCAACGCCAACCTGATGAAGTCCGGTCCGGCGCAGTATCCGCGCAGCGCGCTCAACGGCTACCTCGCCAAGTACGGCGGCTACAAGATCAACGGCGAGGTCTACGCCGCCGTGCGTCGTCTCGACGATGGCCGCTATCAGATCTCGCGCGAGTCCGAGGAATTCGATAACTCGGGCATCCTGCCCAACTTCATCGGCGGCGAGCGCCGCATCACCTCGCCCGCCGGCGCGGCGGAATCGGCCGTGGCGATCAACCCGGTCAATTCCAATCTCGTGATCGCCGGCACCAATGGCCCGGGCTCGGGCCAGAAGATGTGGCGTTCGAGCGATGGCGGCGTGACCTGGACCGGCCCGATCTCGTTGGCCGGCACCTGTTGCGACCCGGCCGTGGGCTGGTCGCCCGACGGCACGGTCGGCTACATGATGGCCTTGTCGACGGTCGTCGGCAGCGGCACCAATGTCTTCTTCTATCGTTCCACCGACAACGGCGCGAGTTGGACGAAAACCGGGACGCTGTCCAACGCCAATCAGTCGGACAAGGAGTACTTCACGGTCGACATGCACTCGACCTCGCCCAACCGCGGCAACATCTACATGGCCTGGCACGACAACAACGTGCAGCGCTACGCGCGTTCGACCGACGGCGGCCTGACGTTCTCGACGCCGATCTCGCTCGACAGCGCCAGCCGCGGCATCGGCTCGGATCTGACCACCGACACCGCCGGCAATGTGTACTTCTTCTTCCCGACCGTGTCGGGCGGCAGCAATGCCAAGCAGATTCGCGTGTTGAAGTCGACCAATGCCGGCGTGAGCTTCAACGCGGCGGTGACGGTGTCGGCCACCAATGCCGATTTCGATTTCCCGATTCCGGCGATGGAGACGCGTCGCGCCTTCACCTACGTGTCGGCCGACAGCGATCGTTCGGGCGGCGCGTTCAACAACAGCCTCTACGTGGCCTGGACCGACACCAACACCACCGAGGACAACACCGTCGCCGCCAACAACCACGCCGTGATCCGCGTGGCGCGTTCGCGTGACGGTGGCGCGACCTGGGCGGTGTCGACGCCGCATTCCACCGCCGACGTCAACACCGTCGATCGCTTCAACCAGTGGCTGGCGGTTGATCGCACCGGTCGCGTCTTCGTCGTGTACTACGACACGCGCAACAGCTCGGGCCGCACCGGCACCGACATCTACTACTCGATGTCGACCGACGGCGGCGTGACCTGGGGCACGGCCACGCGCCTGACCACGGCGACCTCGCGCAACATCACCGACAGCTTCGAGTGGGGCGATTACAACGGCATGGACATGGTCATGAACGACATCATGGCCATCTACACCGACAATCGCGACGAGTCCGGCGGCTCCGCGCAATCGGTCGACGTGTACGCGGTGGGCGGCTTCGCGCCGGCCACGGGCGGCAATGTCGCGCCGACGGCCAACTTCACCTTCACCACCTCGACCCTGACGGCGAACTTCACCGACGCGTCGACGGATTCCGATGGCACCATTGCCTCGCGCAGCTGGAACTTCGGCGACAGCACCACGTCGACGGCGACCAATCCGAGCAAGACCTACGCGGCCGCGGGCACCTACAGCGTGCAGCTGACGGTCACCGACAACGGCGGTCTGACCAACACGATCACCAAGTCGGTCACGGTCTCGGCGGCCAACACCGCGCCGACGGCGAACTTCACCTTCACGACCTCGGGTCTGACGGCGAACTTCACCGACAGCTCGACCGATTCGGACGGCACCATCGCCTCGCGCAGTTGGAACTTCGGCGACAGCACCACGTCGACGGCGACCAATCCCGCCAAGACCTACGCGGCCGCGGGCACCTACAGCGTGCAGCTCACCGTCACCGACAACGGTGGCCTGACCAACACGCGCACGCAGTCGGTCACGGTCAGCGCGTCGCCCTCGAACGTGCTCACCAACGGCGTGCCGGTGACCGGCCTGTCGGGCGCGACGGGCTCGGAACTGCGATACACCCTGGTGGTGCCCGCCAACGCGACATCGCTGCGCTTCGTGACCACGGGTGGCACGGGTGACGCCGATCTGTACGTGCGCTTCGGCAGCGCGCCGACCACGACGACCTATGACTGTCGCTCGATCGGCTCGACCAACGCCGAGACCTGCAACATCGCCACGGCTCAGGCTGGCACGTATCACGTGCTGGTGAGCGGCTTCGCGGCGTTCTCGGGTCTGTCGTTGACGGGCAGCTACACGGTCCCGGGGCCACGCTTCGAGAACCTGACCGACTTCGCCATCCTCGACAACTCCACGGTGAACAGTCCCATCACGGTCACTGGCGTGGCGGGCAATGCGCCGGCGACCTTGCAGGTGGGCGTCAATATTCTCCATACCTATAAGGGCGATCTGCGCGTGGACCTGGTCGCGCCCGATGGCACGATCTACAACCTGCACAACCGCACCGGCGGTGGCACCGACAACATCATTCAGACCTTCACGGTCAATGCGTCGTCGGAAGTTGCCAACGGCACGTGGAATCTGCGCGTGGCGGATCAAGCGCCGACCGATACGGGTACGCTCGACTCGTGGAGCCTGCAGTTCTGACGTGGTGAAGTGACCCCAAGCGCGGCGGCCAGTCCCCCGGCCGCCGCGTGCTCAACGACCCCCGGCTTGCCGGGGGTTTTTGTTTTCGCGCTGTCGAAGTTTCGTTCGATGCGCGAGACCGATGACCGCGCTGGTCCCGATCAGGGTGTGGCGCCTTCGAGCACTTCGCGCGCGCGATCGCGCAGACCCACGGCCACGGTCGACGACGATGTCGGCTCGCTCGCGAGGAAAGGATCGATCACCGTCGCGCGCGTATCGGCCGCCGCCGCGGCATCGCCCAGGCGTTGGGCCAGATAGAAGCGGGTGAGGGCGACGCGCACGGTTTGTTCGTGTTGTGGCCCGGGTTTTTTCAGCAGGGCCTGATAGGCGTGCTCGTTCGGTGTCCAGGCTTCGCGCGGGCGATCGAGATCGACGAGCAAGCGCGCGATCAGGTCTTCGGTCTCGATCAGGTCCGGATGCTCGGGCGGCAGTTCGCGCTGGCGCACGGCGAGCGCGGATTGCGCCAGGGCCAAGGCCTCGGTCGGTTGTTCTTGATCACGCAGCATCGCCGCCAGGCCGACGCGCGCGGCCAGCGTGTCGGGATGATCGCGCCCGAGCACGCGTTCGCGTTGCGACAACAGTTCGCGCTGCATCGGCAAGGCTTCGTCGATCTTGCCGTCGCGCGCGAGCGTGGCCGCCAGATTGACCTTGGCGCGCAGGGTCTGTGGATGATCGGGTCCCATCAGGCGCATGCGCGCTTCCAGCACCTGGCGTTGCAGGCGCGTGGCTTCCTCGAGCTGGCCCATCTGCGTGAGCGTGCCGGCGAGGTTGCCGGCGGCGAGCAGGGTCATCGGGTGATCGGCGCCGCGCAGGCGGGTGTCGAGTTCATACGCCTCGCGCTGCAGCGGCAGCGCTTCATCGACGCGACCCATCATGCCCAGCAGTCCGGCGAGATTATTCAAAGCGCCGAGGCTGTCGATGTGCTCGGGGCCAAGCACCTCGCGGCGCAGACGCAGCAGATCGACGAAGTGTTCGCGCGCTTCCTCGCGATCGCCATTGCGGATCAGGGCGATGGCCAGGTTGTTGCGCGTGACCATGGTCTGGACGCCGCGCTCGCCTTGCTTGGCCTTCACGCGCTCGTAGATTTCGCGCAGCAGGGGCACGGCGTGCTTGATGTCGCCGGCATCGCTGTAGTTGAGGCCGAGCACTTGTTGCAGTTCGATGGTCTCGTCGCCGTCGTCGCCCTGCGCGCGCTTGGCGCGCGCGACCGCGTCGGTCAGCAGCTGTCGCGCTTCGTCATTGCGACCCAGGCGATTGAGCACGAAGGCATAGCCGCGCGTGGCCTGCAATTCCTGCGGCGTGTCGGCGCCGGGCACTTGCCGACGCTGTTCGCGCAGCGCTTCGAATACGGTTCGCGCGCGATCGTAATCGCCCAGTTCGATGTAGATGTCGCCGACGATTTGGCGCAAGTCGCCGGCAAGCAGCGGTTGCGTGGCGAAGTCGCGATCGATGGTACGCAGCGCACGTTCCAGCACTTGTTCGCCCAGCAAGGCGCGCGCCGCATCGGTGGGATTGGCCGCGGCCAACGCGCCTTCGAATTGCGTCAGCAGGGCGGCGCGGCGTGCGGGATCGCGTTCGGTGTCGAGCGTGCGCGCGTAAGCCTGCGTTTGCGACTCGCGCAGACGCTGGCCCATGGCCGCGAGATCGAGGCCCTTGAGCATGCCTTTCTGAAAGCCCGAGACTTGCGCCAACTCGGCCGTGCGCTCCTCGGCGATGCGTCGCTGACGATCGGCCTGTACGAAGGCATAGATCGCCACCACCAGCCCCAGCACCAGCGAACCGACAATCGCCGCCGCCGCGAGCAAGCCGGCGCGATGGCGAAGCGCGAAGCGACCGAGCAGATACCAGCCCGTGGCCGGCACCGCGTCGAGCGGACGCCGCGCGAGAAAGCGCTCGACGTCATCGGCCAGCAGGGCCACGGTGTCGTAGCGTTGATCGCGCTCGTGACGCGTAGCCTTGAGCACGACCCAGTCGAGTTCGCGCCGCAGCGCGCGCGCATAGGCCGACCACTCCTGCCCCATCTGTTCGATCACGCGGCGACGCGCCTGCTCGTCGCTCGCGGCCAACTGCGCCGACGGCGCGCTGGGCGTGGTCGTGCGGCGCGACTGGCCCGAGTCCGAATCCGTGCGGTGCGTCGGTCGACGACCCGCGAGCAATTCGTGCAGCACGATGCCCAGCGAATACACATCGCTGCGCGTGTCGACGTCGATCGCGGTCTCGCCGGCCTGCTCGGGGCTCATGTAGTCGGGCGTGCCGGCGTGCGGCGCGTCGTCGCTGGGCGCGGCCAAGTAGCGCACGGCGGTGGCGGCGATGCCGAAGTCGATGATCTTCGGTTGCGCCTGACCGTCGACCTCGGTCACCAGAATATTGCCCGGCTTCAGATCGCGGTGAATGATGCCCTTCTGATGCGCGTGCTGCACGCCGCGGCAGACGCGCACGAACAAGCGCAGGCGCTCGTTCAGATCGCTGCGCGCGCGCTCGCAGTACTGGGTCAGGGGCAGGCCCTCGACCAGTTCCATCGCGAAATACGGCTGACCCTCGGCGGTGGCGCCGGCGTCGTAGATCTGGGCGATGGCGGGATGATTCATCTGCGCCAGCACCTGGCGCTCGACTTCGAACAGGGCCAGCTGTCGCGGGCCGAGGCGGCGCTCGCGGATCAGCTTCAAGGCCACGTCGCGCACGAAGGGTTCGAGCTGGCGCGCGCGATAGACTTCGCCCATGCCGCCGCGGCCGATCAGGGTTTCGATCACGAAGGGACCGGCGCGCGTGCCGCGTGGCAGGCCCGCTGCCGTGTCCGCGCCCGGCGCCGCGCCGGGCCCGCGCGTCGGGGCCTGGGTCTGGGTATTGTCTTCGGACATCGGCTTTCCCCCCGGCAGCCGGCGCATTCTAGCGGCATCGCCCGCGCTGGCGTCGCCGCCGCGATACACTGCGCCGGCACGAGATCGCGCATGAACCGCTCAGCCGACGACACCGCCGCTACCACCCAGCCCACCTCGCTCACCCAGCCAGGCGACGCCGAATTGCGTCAGGCCTACGTGGTGGTCGTGCATGGCGAGGGCCTGGGCGCGCGCGCGACCGTCGACGCCGAGCCCTTGGTCATCGGTCGCGGGGCCGAGGCGCGTCTGCGCATCGACCACGCCAGCGTGTCGCGCAAGCACTGCCAGATCTGGCGCGAAGGCGATCACTACCGCGTGCGCGACCTCGGCTCGAAGAACCGCACCCTGGTCAACGATCGCCCCATCGACGACACGCGCCTGGCCGACGGCGATCTGCTGGTGGTGGGTAAGAGCATGCTCAAGTTCATCAGCCGCGCCAGCGTCGAGGCGCGCTTTCAGGACGCGTTGTACGAACTGGCCACGCATGACGCGTTGACGGGTTTGATCAACCGCCGCCACTTCATCGAACTGGCCGACGCCGAGATCGCGCGCGCCCATCGCCTGGGTCTGCCGCTGACCCTGGCCATTCTCGACCTCGATCGCTTCAAGGCGATCAACGATCACCTGGGTCACACCGGCGGCGATGAAGTGCTGGCGCACTTCGCGCGCGTGATCCGCGATGAACTCGGCGAGTCCGCGATCCTGGCGCGACTCGGTGGCGAGGAATTCGTCTGGCTGCTCGTCGACATCGACAGCGCCGCCGCCTTGCGCCAGGCCGAACGCCTGCGCGAACGCGTCGCCGCGCAACCGCCCCGCGCGCAGGGTCAGACCATCGCCCTGACCGTGAGCATTGGCCTGGCATCGATGACGCCGGGCCGCGCCGATCGCGTGAGCCTGATGCAGGCCGCCGATCGCGCGCTGTATTCGGCCAAGCACGGCGGTCGCGATCGCGTCTGCGTTCAGGCCTGAAGCACGGTTGTTCATGCCGTGAACAGATCGGCGTGTTGCCGTTCCTATTAGCCCGTCGATACAGAAACTGCGCGGTCGCGCGGACGCCCGCGCGTTTTAACGATCTCGCAACATAAGCAATCAGGCCTCGGCGCGCGCGCGCCTACCATCGGGCCGAGGTCTAGGCAGTGGCCTGGATCCATGACTCGAGCACCCCAGCTCGCGCCCCGAGGAAAGCCCATGACATTCAAAAACAATCCCCTTGCGCATGGCGTGCGTCGCGCCTTGCTGCTGGGTCTGGTCGCCGGCAGCGCGCTGCCCGTCGCCCAGGCGCAAACGTCGCCGCCGGCCGATGACTCGCATCAACTCGATGCCGTGGTCGTCACCGGTTCGCGCATTCGCCGCGTCGATGCCGAGACGTCGAGCCCGGTCTTCGTGCTCGAGAAAGAAGAGATCCAGCGCACCGGCGCCTCCACGGTCGGTGAGTTCCTGCAGAACTTCCCGGTCGTCGCCGGTGGTGGCACGGCCACTTCGCCACAGGTCAACAATGGCGGCGGCACCGGTTCGTCCACCGTCGATCTGCGCGGCCTTGGCGTCAACCGCACCCTGGTGCTGTTGAACGGCCGTCGCGTGGTCACCACCAACGGTGGCTCGACCACGTCGGGCGGCGTCGACGTCAACATCATTCCGATCGCCATGATCGAGCGCATCGAAGTGCTCAAGGATGGCGCGTCGGCGATCTATGGTTCCGATGCCATCGGTGGCGTGGTCAATTTCATTCTCAAGACCGACTACCAGGGCATGGAGATCTCCGGCGGTTACGGCATCACCGACCGCAGCGATGGCGAGCGTCAGGACTTCTCGCTGACCATGGGTCACGCCGGCGATCGCGGTTCGATCTCGCTGGGCCTGACCTACAACAAGCAGGAAGCCGTGGCGGCGCGCGATCGCGCCTACGCGTCGTCGGCCCTGTATCTGTCGAGCGGCTCGGTGTTCCCGGGCGGTTCCAGCCGCACGCCGACGGGTCGTTACTTCCTGCCCGATGATCTGCTGGCGCAGTTCGGCGGTTGCGAGGACTCGGGCGGCTCGGTCACGCGCATTGGCGGTTCGTCGGGCACGCGCCCGAGCGATTTCCGCTGCTTCATCGCCGGCGGTCAGACCAATGATCGCTACAACTATCAGGCCGTGGGTAATCTGCTGATCACGCCGTCCGAGCGCGTGGGCATCTTCAGCTCGGGCAGCTATCAGATCAACGATGCGGTCAGCGCCTATTTCGAGGCCTTGTACAACAAGACCCAGTCCAGCGCCGAAATCGCGCCACTGCCCTTCGATGGTCGCAACGACGGCGTGGTGCTGTCGGGCGACAGCATCTACAACCCCTTCGGCGTCGACCTCGACAACGCGCTGCTGCGTCTCGAAGCCCTGGGCAATCGCCGCTTCGCGTTCGAGACCTCGACCGCGCAATTGAACGCGGGTCTGCGCGGCAACTTCGGCGACAGTTCCTGGAGTTGGGACGCGGGCGTGACCTGGGCGCAGATCACTCAGGACAATCGCACCTACGGCTATCTGTTCCAGCCGGCGCTGCAAGCGGCCGTGGGTCCGTCGTTCCTCGATGCCCAGGGTCGTCCGACCTGCGGCACGCCGGGCGCGCCGATCGCGGGCTGCGTGCCGGTGAACTTCTTCAACCTCAGCTCGCCCGAGCAGGTCGCGGCGCTGCAGAACATCGCGGCCAATCCGGCGTCCGATCTCGAATCCGAACTGCGTTCGTTCACCGGTAACGTCACCGGCAATCTGTTCGAACTACCGGCGGGCGAAGTCTCGGCCGCGTTCGGCGTGGAGTATCGCGAGCACTCGCTCGACTTCAATCCGGATTTCCTCACCATCGCGCTGCCGCCGAACTACACGACCTGTCTGCTCGCGCAGGAAACCTGCACGGGCCCGACCTCGGGCAAGTTCGACGTCACCGAGCTGTATGGCGAGTTCCTGGTGCCCGTGCTCACCGACGCGCCGTTCGCCAAGTCGCTGAACCTGACGCTCGGCGGTCGCTGGTCGGATTACTCCAACATCGGCAGCACCAGTAACTTCAAGCTCGGCATCGAATGGCGTCCCATCGATGACCTGCTGCTGCGCACGACCTATGCCGAAGTGTTCCGCGCGCCGAACATTTCCGACCTGTACGCGCCGCGCGCCGCCGGCGCGCCGACCGTGATCGATCCGTGCAACAGTCTGACCACGCCGGTCGGCGCCAATGCCAACATCGACGCGGCCTGCGCCAACGTGCCGCGCGACGGCTCGTTCTCGCAGAACAACGGTCAGTACACCGGCATCGGTCGCGGCAATGTCGACCTCAAGCCCGAGGAAGGCGATGTCTTCACCTGGGGCGTGGTCTATGACCCGAACTGGCTGGAAGGCGCGTCGTTCAACCTCGACGTGTGGCGCGTGAAGCTGTCCGACTCGATCGAAACGCCGGCCGCTTCGACCGTGCTCAACGGCTGCTTCTACGGTGGCTTGTTCTGCAACGAGGTCAATCGCTTCGACGATGGCCAGGTCAATTACATCGGCCTGCCCACGGTCAACCTGGGCGATGTCGACGCGCGTGGCGTGGACTTCGGCGCGTTCTACAAGATTCCGTGGACGCAGTGGGGTCAGTTCAACGTCAGCTTCAACACCACCTATATCGAGCGCTTCAACCGCAAGATCCTCGCGGGCATCCCCGGCGGCACGCTGTACAACGCCGGCACCTTCAGCGCGCAGGACGGTCTGTTCCCGCGCTGGCGCGCGTTGACGACCTTGTCGTGGAATCGCGGCGATTGGGGCGCGAGCTGGACGACGAGCTACATCCACGGCTTCGACCTGGGCAGCCCGCGTCCGGGCGGTCCCTCGGCCGACGGCGTGATTCCCAACGTGGTGCGCGACTACGGCGCCACGGTCTATCACAACGTCGAGGCGTCCTACACCTACGAACCGTGGAACACCACGGTGCGCCTGGGCGTGGACAACGTGGGCGACAAGCAGCCGCCGCTGCTCTATCAAAACAACACCACCAACGCCAACACCGATGTGATTTCCTTCGACACCATCGGTCGCGCGTACTTCCTGCGTTTCAACGTGAGCTTCTGATCACGGTCGTTGTCGACACGGCGCCGCCCTCGGGCGGCGCCGTTGTCGTTTTCGACGCCGCGCCCGCGGCGTACACTGCGACGATGAGTCCCGCCGAATCCGCCACCGCGAATGCCTTCGACGCCGCTTTCGCGCATCTGCGCGAGGGGCGCGCGGCCGAGGCCATCGCGCCCGCGCGGCGCGTGCTCGATGTCGATCCCCATCATCTTGGCGCCTTGACCGTGCTCGCGCTCGCGCACGCGGCGTTGGGCGAACATGCCCAGGCCGTGCCGCCGTTCGAGCGGCTGGCGCAATTGCAGCCGCGGCAATGGACGCACTGGAGCAATCTCGGCAATAGCCTTCGCGCGCTGCGTCGCTACATCGACGCGCAGAATGCCTATCAACACGCGCTGTCCCTGCGCCCCCAGGAACCGGCGCTGATCTACAACCTCGGCTTGTTGCATGCCGAACTCGGCGAGAACGCCACGGCGCGAAGCTTGTTCACTCAGGCGCTGACCGCCGCGCCGCACGATGACGAGATTCGCGTGTACCTGCTGCGCGCCCTGCTCGAAGCCGGCGAAGAAGCCGCCGCGCGCGATCTCTTGCGCGACATCGACGCGAACTACGCGCCGCCGCCCGAAGCCGCGATCGCGCTCGCTGGTTGCCTCACGCAGCTCGGCCACGATGCGCGCGCTCGCGCCTTGCTGGTCCAGGCGCGCCACACGCGACAGGCCACGCCCGGCCTGCACGCGCAATTGGCGCTGAGCCTCGAGCGCTTGAACGATCTCGACGGCGCGCGCGACTGCCTGGCGCTGGCGCAAACGCACGAGCCGCAAGCGCGCGACACCGTGCTCGCCCGCGCGCGACTGGCCGCGCGCGATCGCGCCTTCGCGACCGCGCGCGCGGATTTCGAACACGTCATCGCGCATCTGCCCAACGAGGCCATGCGCGCGCCGCATTATTTCGATCTGGGCAAGGCTTGCGATCGCCTGGGCGATCGCAACGCGGCCTTCGCCGCGTGGCAAGCCGGCCACGCCGCGCGCGAAGCGCGTCGACGTCATGATGCCGGCGAACTCGCCGACGCCGAACCCGATCTGCTGCGGATTCTTCGCGATCGCTTGACGCCCGAAGACGTCTCGCGCTGGCCCGCGCCCGATGCCGAGGCGGCCGCGCGCGCGCCGGTCTTCGTCGTCGGCTTTCCGCGCTCGGGCACGACCTTGCTCGAACACATGCTCGACGCGCATCCCGGCTTGCGCTCGATGGACGAGCGGCCGTTCCTGCAATACGCGATCAGTCGCTGCTTCGCGCAGGGGGTGGACTATCCCTTCGCGCTCGATCGCCTCGACGCCGCGCAGGCGGCGGACTTGCGCGCGCGCTACTTCGCGCAGGTCGCCGAGGTCACGACGCTCGCCGCCGATCAGCGCCTCGTCGACAAGAACCCCCTCAACATGGCGCGCCTGCCCGCGATCGCGCGGCTGTGGCCTGGCGCGCGCGTGATCCTGGCCCTGCGTCATCCGTGCGACGCGGTGCTCAGTTGCTTCATGCAGGACTTCCGCAATCCGGGCATCGCGCGGTTGTTCGTGTCATTGGATTCGGCGGCGCGGACCTATGCCGCGCTGTTCGACTATTTCGAAGCGCAGGCGCCGCTGTTGCCGCTGCAGGTGCTGCGCTTGCGCTACGAAGACTTGGTCGCCGCGCCGATCGAGCAGGCCCAGCGCGTGTGCGAGTTCCTCGGTCTGCCCTGGCACGAAGCCATGCGCGATCCCGCGGGCAACGCGCGCCGACGTGGCTATATTTCCACGCCGAGCTATGAACAAGTGGTCGAGCCGATCCACGCGCGCGCGGTCGGGCGCTGGCAAGGCTATCGCCAGCACTTCGCGTCGGCCTTGCCCGTGCTCGCGCCGTGGCTCGATCGCTACGCTTATTGCGCATAGCGCTCTGAAGGCGCGTGGGCGCCGCGTCGAGGGGCGCGATACCGATGAACGATACGGCCAAGGAAGCATCGAACCACTATCTGTCGCTGGCGCGCGAGCAAGTGCGCGCCGATCCGCGCCGCGCGCTCGCGCCCTTGCGCGCGGCCGCCGCGCACGCGCCGAACGATGTCGAGCTACAGACCTTGCTCGGCCATTGCGCGCGTCTGGCCGGCGACGTGCAACTGGCCGAGGCCGTGTTGCGCCGCGCTCTGTTGCTCGACCCCACGCATACCGAGGCCGCGGCCAGCCTCGCGCATCTGCTGCGCAACCAAGGTCGTTATGGTGGCGCCGCGCAGGTCATGGCCGACCACGCCGCGCGCGCGCGACCGGACGGCGACGATCTGCAAGCCCACATCGACTTCGTGCGCGAATGCGGCCGTTCCGATCTGGCGCTGGAGCTTTGCGAGAAGCGCGCCGCCGACTGCGATGACCACGCCGGCTGCTGCTTCGCCCGCGCGGAATTGCACCTGAGCGCGGGCCAGTTCGACAGCGCGCGCACGCATCTGCTGCGCACGCTCAAGCTCGATGCCACGCATCCCGGCGCCTGGTTGCGGCTCGCGCACGCGCGTCGCTTCACCGCGGCCGACGATGGCGACTTGGCCTTGCTCGAACGCGCCGCGGCCGAGCCGCGCGACGCGCACGCGCGCATCGCGCTGGCATTCGCCCTGGGCAAGGTCTACGACGATCTGGGCGATCCCGCGCGCGCCACCGCGCACTTCACGCGCGGCAATGCCGAACAGCGCGCCTTGCTGCCTTGGGATGCCGCGGCCTGGTCGGCCGAACTCGCCGCGCGCGTGGCCGCGCCGCGACCGCTGGCCGCGATCCCGCAGGGCTCGGTGTGTCCGGTGTTCGTGATCGGCATGCCGCGCTCGGGCACCAGTGTCATCGCCGAGCGTCTGGCGCGTCATCCCAAGATTCGTCATCGCGGCGAGTTGAACTGGCTGGCCGAACTCGCGCGGCACTGGCGCGGCAATCCCACGCGCGACACCGCGACCTTGCTCGGCGCGCACTATCTCGCGCACGTGGTGCGCGATGACGCGGTGATGCCGTTTTATCTCGATAAGAACCCGCTCAACTTCCGCGACCTCGACGCCGTCGCCGCGCTGCTGCCGCGGGCGCGTCTGCTGCACGTCAGGCGTGATCCGCGCGACACCGCGTTGTCGATCTATCAGCAATGGTTCGCGCATCCCGATTCCGCCTTCGCCTACGACTGGCGGGATATCGCGCACTTCGCGCGCGACTATCGTCAGGCGATGGCCGAGTGGCCGATGCGCTTGGGGCTCGAGACTCTGACGATCGACTACGAGGACTTCGTCGCCGCGCCCGAAGATCAACTCGAGCGCGTGTGGCGCTGGCTCGGTCTCGATCCCTCGTCGGCATCGCCGACCTTCATGGCGCCGGCCGAGGCCGCGCGCACCGCCAGCGTCTGGCAACTGCGCCAGAAAGTGCATCAGCGTTCGCGCGGCCGATGGCAGGCCTATGCACCGCATTGTCCGGCGCTGACCGAACTCGACTGGGGCGCTTAGCTCGTCGCGCGCGGTCGCGTCAGCCACCAGGCGATCAGCAAGGCCGGCAGCGTGATCGCATCGACCATCGCCACGCGCGCGATCGCGGCATTCGCGCCCATCGACAGCACCAGGCCAATGAAGGCGACCTTGCTGATCGTCGCCGCGCACACGGCTGGCGCGCGCCATGCCGCGCGCCAGACCGCCACGAGCAACAGCACGCCGATCGTCGCCAGCATCACCGCGCGGTGGCGCAGCAGCAGACTCAGATCATCGCCCGTCCACGTCACGCCATAAAGCGCTTCCGCGCGCGTGACCTGAAAGAACACCACGCCCGGCAGCAGATGAATCACGCCGACGATCGCGAAGATGGCGCCAGCGATACGCGCGCGCCAGCTCATCACACGCTCCGCGTCGCGACCAGATGCCGCACCATCGCGACAATGTGCTTCGGCGCTTTCTCCGGCGAGCCGCTGTTGAACGGCGGATGCGGGTCGTATTCGATGCCGAGTTGAATCGCCTGCGCCACGTCCTCGCCGGCCAGGCGCGCGGCCAGGGTCAAGCCCATGTCGATCGAGGACGACACACCCGCCGCGGTCACGGTCTTGCCGTCGAACACCACGCGCTCGTCCGTGCTGGTGGCGCCCCAGTGCGCCAAGCCTTCGCGATCGAGCCAATGCGTGGACGCGCGCTTGCCGCGCAACAGACCGGCCGCGCCCAGCACATAGGCGCCCGTGCACACCGAGGTCGTCCACGTGCTGGTGGCATCGGCGCGGCGCAACCACGCGAGCAGTTTCTCGTCGCGCAGCGGCAAGGCATCGTTGGGCCCGCCGGGCACCATGATGATGTCGGGCGCGGGCAGGGTGTCGAGATCCTCGGCGATCAACCGCAGGCCGAGATCGGTCACCACCACGCCAGGCTGGCTCGCGAGAAAGTGCACGCGCGCGCCGGGCACGCGGCCGAGCACCTCGTAGGCGCCGATGGCGTCGGTGGCGGTGAAGCGGGGATAGACGGGCACGGCGATGTCCATGTTCACTCCTCGATGAAAGCATTCATGCGCGACGAAAACGCTCGCGCCACGCGCTGGGGCTCACGCCGAAGCGCGCCTCGAAGCGACGCGCCAGCGCGTCGGCGCTGCCATAACCGCAGCGCCGCGCGATATCGCGCAGGCTCGCGGGCGATTCGGAGAGCAGGCGCTGCGCTTGTTCCAGGCGCGCGCGCTGCACGAACTCGCGCGGCGTCAGCGCCAGCTCGCGTTGAAACAAGCGGCGCAGATGGCGCTCGCTCACGTGCGCGCGCGCTGCCAGCGCGCCCAGGCTCAAGTCGGCCTGCGGATGTTCGATCACGTGTTGACGCAAGCGCTCGAGCGCCGGCCGCGTGGCCTGCTGCGTGGCCAGTGGCACGCTGTACTGACTCTGCCCGCCGGGTCGCTTGACGTAGAAGACCAGATGACGCGCCAAGGTCAGCGCCAGTTCGTTGCCCCAATCGGCTTCGACCAGGGCCAGGGCCAGATCCAGGCCCGCGGTCACGCCGGCCGAGGTCCAGTAAGGCTCGTCGCGCACGAAGATCGCGTCGGGCTCCACGCGCACGGCCGGAAAGGCGCGTTGCAACTGATCGGCATAAGCCCAGTGCGTCGTCGCGCGGCGACCGTCGAGCAATCCGGCCTGGGCCAGCAAGAACGCGCCGCTGCACACCGAGGCCACGCGTCGCGCGCGCGTGGCGAGTCGGCGCAGTTGCTCGATCAACACCGCGTCGGCGCAAGCCGCGCGCGTGCCTTCGCCGCCGGGCACGATCAGGGTGTCGATCTCGCGTGGCGCGCGCGCCAGCGCGCGGTCGGCCATCAGGGCCACGCCCGACGAAGTGCGCACCGCGCCGCGCTCGCGCGCCAGCACATGCACGCGATAGCCGCCGCGCGCGCCCAGCGCGTGGCTGGCGTTGGCGAACACCGACACGGGGCCCGTGACGTCGAGAATCTCGGACTCGTCATAGGCGATCACGCCAATGGTGCGGATGGTGCTCATGGCGACAGTGTGCTCCCGGGCGTAACGGCCGATCGGACAATCATCCGGCCGAATCGGACATTCGACCAGACCGGCCGTTCCACCCGCGCGGCCCGCGCGCGGGTTTGCAAAGGCCGGCGCGCCTCGCTGTAATGGCCGTCTCGCGCGGCGCGCGCCGCCGCGACCCTTCCTCAAGCCTTGCCGGAGTGCTCCATGTCCGTTGTGCGAATGAGCGACCTCGATCTGCGCGGCCGCCGCGTCCTGATTCGTGAAGACTTGAACGTGCCGATCAAGGACGGCCGCATCACCTCGACCCAGCGTCTCGACGCCGCCCTGCCGACCATTCGCGCCGCGCGCGATGCCGGCGCCGCGGTGATGGTGATCTCGCATCTGGGTCGACCGAAGGAAGGCCAATGGGACGAAGCGTCCTCGCTGGCGCCCGTCGCCGCATGGTTGTCGCAAGCGCTCGGTACGCCGGTGTCGCTGGTGCGCGACTATCTCGGCGGCGTCGATGTCGCGCCCGGTCAGGTCGTGCTGCTCGAAAATTGCCGCATGAACGTCGGCGAAGAGAAGGACGCCGAAGCGCTGTCGCGCCAATACGCCGCGCTGTGCGACATCTTCGTCATGGATGCCTTCGGTACCGCGCATCGCGCGCAAGCGTCCACGCACGGCGTGATTCGTCAGGCCAAGCAGGCGTGCGCGGGCCCCTTGCTGTCGGCCGAGCTCGACGCGCTGGCGCGCGCGCTCGAACATCCGGCGCGGCCGCTCATCGCCATCGTCGCGGGCTCCAAGGTCTCGACCAAGCTGGAACTGCTGGCGAATCTCGTCGGCAAGGTCGATCAGCTGATCGTCGGTGGCGGCATCGCCAACACCTTCATCGCGGCGGCGGGGCACAAGGTCGGCAAGTCGTTGTACGAACCGGATCTGCTCGACACCGCGCGCAAGATCGTCGCCGACGCGCAGGCGCGCGGCGCGGCGATTCCCTTGCCGGTCGACGTGGTGGTCGCGCCCGAATTCGCGGCCACGGCGCCGGCCACGGTCAAGCGTGTCGATCAAGTCGGCGAGCAGGACATGATCCTCGACATCGGCCCCGAGACCGCGCGTCAGTACGCCGCGCTCATCGCCAAGGCCGGTTCGGTCGTGTGGAACGGCCCGGTCGGTGTGTTTGAGTTCGATGCCTTCGCGCAAGGCACGCGCACGCTGGCGCAGGCGATCGCCGATGCCCCGGCGTTCTCGATCGCGGGCGGCGGCGACACGCTCGCGGCCGTCGACAAATATGGCATTGCCGACAAGCTGTCCTACATCTCCACCGGCGGCGGCGCCTTCCTCGAATTCCTCGAAGGCAAGGAACTGCCGGCCGTGGCCGCGCTCAAGGCGCGCGCATGAATCCCGCCGATTGGCGCCTCGAAGCCCTGGCCGCGGGCGCCATCGCCGGCGTGGTCGTGAGCTTCGCCGGCACCCAGGTGCTGCCGATGGTGCTCATGCCCTTGGGCGACGCGTCCGAGATCACGCGCTACATCTGGGGCATGCGCGCGCTGTCGATGGTCAGCGATCTGCTGTGCGGCGCCATCGCCGGCTGGTTCGGTGCGCCGCGCGGCTGGCAGCATGGCCTGGTCGCCGATGTGCTGATGACGGTGCTGGGCTTTGGCATCGGCATCGTCATGACCGCGTTTCGCCAGACCGGTTTCGATTACATGCTGATGCCGAGCTACTGGCTGCAATTCCTGCTGTGGGCCGTGATCGGCACGGGCCTGGCCACGGCCGCCGGCTGGGCGGCGGCGCAAGCGCGGCAGAACACGACGAGCGCATGAAGACCCTGCTGTTTGATCTCGATGGGACCTTGATTGATTCGGCGCTCGGCATCACGCGCTGCGTCGCGCATGCCTTCGCCGCGATCGGCGCGGTCGCGCCGCCGCCGGAACACCTGCGCGCCTGGATCGGCCCGCCGCTGCGCGTGAGTTTCGCCAGCGCGCTCGATGGCGACAGCGCGCGCGTCGAAGCCGCGGTCACGCATTATCGCGAGCGCTACGAGGACATCGGCTGGACCGAGCACACGGTCTACGAAGGCATCGAACCTGCCATCGCCACGCTCGCCGAGGCCGGACATCGCCTGCTCGTGGTCACGTCCAAGAACGAGGCGCACGCGCGCAAGATCGTCGAGAGTCTGCCGTTTGGCGCGCGGTTTGAGCGCGTGGTCGGCGCCTCGCTCGACGGTCGCCTGGGCGAAAAGCCCGAGTTGATCGCCGCCGCGCTGGAACGGTCACGCTTGCGCGCCGAGCACTGCGCGATGATCGGCGATCGTCGCTATGACATGCTCGGCGCCCGAGCCCACGCCATGCCCGGCATCGGCGTGCTCTGGGGTTTCGGCGACGAGCCGGAACTGCGCGAGGCCGGTGCCTCGGTAGTGTTGCGCGCGCCGGCGGAACTTGTCGCCGGCGCCAGGATCGTTTGACCCGAACGCGCGCGTTCGGGCGCCAGGTGCAGTCGCATGAAGTCAATTCAGTGGAACAGGGTCAAGGCCTTCGCCGTGTCGGCGCTGTTGCTGTGCGTCGCGCTCGCGCCGCGCGCGCAGGCGCGCACGTACACCAGCGGTGAGTTCGGGTTCGATGTCGGCCCCGCGCCGAGTTGGGTGATCGCGCGCGACATCCCCGCGCATTGGGACCCCGCCGCGCCCGGCCTCAAGGGCACGAAGTGGCGCAATTGGCTGATCGACTCGCAACTCGATCGGCGCGGCGCGGTGACGGTGGAATATCACCAGAACGTCTACGAACCGATGACCGCCGAGATGATCGGCGAGGCGGCCAAGTTCTCCATCGCTTTCAATCCCGAATATCAAAAGCTCGTGGTGCACGAAGTCACCTTGCGGCGCGAGGGCAAGTGGCTCGATCGCCTCGCGCCCGATCGCATCACCTTGGCGCGTCGCGAGACCGAGTTCGAGAAAGACATGGCCACTGGCATGGTCACCGCGCTTATCGTGCTCGACGACGTGCGCGTGGGCGATGTGGTGAGCATTCGCTACAGCGTGCAAGGCGAGAACCCCATCCTCGGCGCGTTCACGCACGACGAGTATTACCTCGCCTGGGTCGATCCGATTCTCGATCGCCGCGTGCGCGCGTTGTTCGACGCGCGCGCCGAACTCGACATCCGCCGCGACGGCGGCGCGGGCAAACCGCGCGTGCGTCGCGTCGATGGCGCGCAGGAACTTACGCTCGACGTGCACGGCGTGCCCGCCACGCGCAACGAAGGCTCGGCGCCGGCCTGGTATTCGCCGTTCCCGCGCCTGCAAGTGGCGCGTCGTCACCGCTGGGCCGAAGTCGCGGCCTGGGCGCGCGAACTCTATCCGCCGCCGGCGGCGCTGCCGGCGGAACTCGAAGCGCGCATCGCCACCTGGCGACAACTGCCCGACGACGACGCGCGCATCGCCGCCGCATTGCGCGCCGTGCAGGAGGAAGTGCGCTACTTCGGCGCCGAGATCGGCGAGAACACGCATCGCCCCGCCGAACCCGCGCAGACCTGGACGCAACGTCGCGGCGATTGCAAGGACAAGGCGCGCCTGCTCACCGCCGTGCTCGCGCGCATGGACATCGCGGCGCATCCGGCCCTGGTCTCGCACGAGCGCGGTCGCGCCGTCGCGCAACTGCCGCCGTCGGCGACCGCGTTCGATCACGTCATCGTGCAAGTGCCGCGCGCGCGGGGCGATTTGTGGCTCGATGCCACGGTCACGCAACAACGTGGCGTGGTGACGCGGCTCGAAGTCGGCGATTTCGGTTTCGCCTTGCCGGTGGCCGACGGCGTGAATGACCTCGTCGCCGTGCAGCGCTCGCCCGAGGCGCGCGATCGCGTGCGCGTGACCGAACGTCTGCGTCCCGAGGAACAAGGCAACGGCGTCACGCTCGACATCATCAGCGAGTATCGCGACGCCGCCGCCAACCGCCTGCGCCGCTTGCTGGCGCAGACCACGCGCGAGGAGCTCGAGCGGCAATACAGCGAGTACTACCGTCGCCGCTTCGGCGATCTCGACACGCGTCAGGCCATCGACGTGAAGGACGACGAGACCGATAACCTGATTTCGGTGCGCGAGTCCTACGCGCTGAAGGAACCCTGGGTCGCGCGCGCCGGCAGCGAGCGCGCGATCGAGCTCTACGCCGATTCCATCGGCGACGACATCGCCCTGCCCGAGACCATGGACCGCGCCGCGCCGCTGGCCCTGGTGCATCCGGTCGACGTCGAACAAGTCTTCGAACTGCAATTGCCGCGCGGCTGGCGCTGGCTCGGTCAGCCCGAGAAGACGCGCATCGAAGACGCGACCTTGAGTTATCGCGGTGAACTGGCGCAGGACGGCACGCTGTTGCGCGTCTCGCATCAATACACCTCGGCCGCCGACTTCGTGCCCGTGGCCGCGATCGACGATCACCTCAAGGCACGTCGCCAGATCGGCGATTGGCTGGGCAAGCGCCTGGTCGTGGCCGTGCCCGCCGAGCGCGCCGATCAGGATCGCGATCAACGCCTGAAATCGCTGCTGCGCGATCTGATGGACGACAAGGAACAATCCCGTGATCCGAAATGACGTCGCGCGCCGCGCGCGCTGGGCCTGCGCGCTGGGCTTGATCCTGCTGACGCCGAACGCGTCGAGCGCGCGCGAGGACGCCGCGGACAAACCGCTGGTCGTGCTGACGCCGCCGGCGGAAAACACTTCGCCTTCGAAGGACGGTGCCGCGCAGGCCACGACCACCGAAACCGCGCCCGCCTCGACCGACGACTCCGAAAGCGCCACCGCGCCATCGACAACGGAAGCCGCCGCCGCGGCAACGACGACGCCAGCGTCCGACGCGTCGACGTCGACGGAACTTCCCGCGCCAGCGAAGAAGAACCCCGATCTCGGCGTGCCCGGCGAAGTCCCCGCCGCCGAGGTGTGGTCGCGCTTTCTCGCGCGCGGGCAGTACACGCGCGCCACCGCCGCCTTCGACGTCGTCAACGATGTGCACGCCGAGGACGGCGGCATCGACGAAGCCGGTTGTCGCGCCAATGCCCTCACGCTCGAGGCCGCCACGCGCGCCGCGCCCGTGTCGCTGGCCGTGTGGGACGCGGCCTATCGCTGCGCGCAGGCGTTGGGCGATGACGCGCTCGCGGAGAAACGGCTCGCCGCGTTCACCGCGCTCGCGCGCCATGCCTTCGCCTCGGTCGGCAAGTACAACCGCGAAGTGCCGATCCGCGTGCTGAGCGAACTCGATGCCAGCGCGCTCGTGCGCGCGTCGGGCCAAGAGGTGCTGTACGCCTACTACGACGTGACTTGGGGCGAGCGTTATCTGCCGCTGCGCGTGGTGCTGTGGGACGCCGAGGAAAAGCGCGAGCGCTGGTTGAGCTTCGATTACCTCGACACGCTCATGACGCTACGTCGCGACGATCCCAACACCGAGTTCCCGATCTTCCGCAATGCCTTCTCCGAAGCCTTGCTGAAAACACTCGCGCGCAACGATGACTCCGCCGGCGCCGCCGCGCTGGCCGTGATCGAAGCGCGCAAGGGCGACAAGATCGACGATCGCCTGCGTATTCTCGAATCCGCCGCCGCCAACGGCAATTTCGCCGCCGCGCAGGCCATGGCCTCGAGTTGTTTCCTGTTGCCGCCGAAGATTTGCGGCACGCGTGGCGTCGACGCACTGTTGCCCTTCGCCGAACAACGCAATGCCGCCGCGAGCCTCTTGCTCGCGGTCGCGTATTTCAACGGCCGCGGCGTCAAGCGCGACGAAGACGCGGCCTGGACCTTGATCCAGCACGCCGATCGCCGCTTGGGCGATCGCTTGGGCTTAGTCATTTTTTCAGGCTTGAACCGTTCGGTCGGCGGTCGCGAGCAACTGCCCGACGCGTGGCGCGCGCAACTCGAACAAGCCGCCGCCGAAGGCCATCACACGGCCAGTACCTTGATCGTGGCCGAGATGCTGGGCCGGGCCAAGGGCAAATCGTTGGGCGAGCCTTACGAAACCTGGCTCAAGGGCGCGGCCGAGGCCGGCGTGCCGTCGGCCGAGGGCATGTATGCGCTAAAGCTCCTCGAGCGCGGCAAGGAGTTCGAGGCCGATATCTGGATGCTGCGCGCCGCGCGCGATCAGAGCACGGTCGCGCAGTTCATGGTCGCGCGGCGCAAGGAACGCAGTGAGTTCACCGCGAAAGACGACCACGACGCCTGGTATTGGTACACGCGCGCCGCGCACGGCGGCTCGGTGCCGTCGATGCTGCATCTGGCCGCGCACTTCGCGCGCGAACCCGCGCCGAAAGGCGACAAGCATCGCTATCAAGGCTGGCTGCAAAGCGCTGCCGCCGGTGGCAGCCTCGAGGCCGCGCTTGATTTGGCCGCGCTCTGGGCCTCGGGCGATCCCGACCTCGATGGCGGCCCGAAAGAAGCCGCGCGCATCTTCCGCGGCACGGCCGAACAATACGACAACGCGCAAGCGCGTCGCGGTCTGGCGTTGTTGCTGATGGACGGCCTTGGCGTCGATCGCGATCCCGTCGAGGCCAAGCGTCTGCTGCTCACCGACGCCGAGCGTGGCGATCTCGATTCGCAGTCGCTGCTCGGTTACTCGATCACGAGCGGCCAACTCGACGGCACCGCCGCCGAAGGCGTGAAGTGGCTCGAAAAAGCCGCGCGCAAGGGTCATGTCGACGCGCGCAATGAACTGGCCTTGTTGTTGTTCAATGGTCGCGGCATCAAGGCCGACCCCAAGCGCGCGCGGCGGCTCTGGGAAGAGCTCGTGTTCCCGCGCGATGGCGGGCCCGCCGATCGCCTCGCCGCCAACAACTACGCCTGGTCGCTGTGCACGCCGCGCGACGATCGCCTGCTCGACTTCAAGCACGGCTTGGCCGCGACCGAGCGGCTGATGGCCGACAATCCCGATCCGGATCCCGGCTATCTCGACACGGCCGCCGCCTGTCACGCCGCCGCCGGCGATTTCAAACAAGCGATCGAACTACAAAAGCGCGCCATCGCCAAGGACCCGGCCGCCGAGGCCGCGCCACCGGCCAAGCCCACGCCCTACATCGAGCATCTGCGCGCCTTCGAGGCCGGCCAACGCGTGCGCGAATGAGGCTCTACGCGGTCAACGCGCTGCAATCGACCGGCGCCATGTTAGGGTAGGCCTTTCCCTAGGACAGCGGTAGACAAGCCATGGCGGACCAGATTCGACGCACCAAGATCATCGCTACTCTCGGGCCGGCGACCGATGCGCCCGGCGTGTTGCGATCCCTGATCGCGGCCGGTTGCGATGTGGTGCGATTGAACCTCTCGCACGGCAATCCCGAGGATCACATCCAGCGCGCCGAACTCGTGCGCCAGTACGCGGTCGAGCTCGGCCGCGAAGTCGCGGTGCTGGCCGATCTGCAAGGCCCCAAGATCCGCATTCGCCGTTTCGAGAACGGTCCGATCGAACTGATCCCCGGCAAGGCCTTCGTGCTCGACTGTCGCGATGACGCGCCGCTGGGCAATGCCGAGCGTGTTGGCGTGACGCACTTGGGCCTGTATCAGGACGTGCGCGCCGGCGACACCTTGTTGCTCGACGATGGCCTGCTGTCGCTGCGCGTGGTGCGCATCAAGGGCACCGACGTGCATACCGAAGTGATGATCGGCGGCACCCTGTCCGACCGCAAGGGCATCAACAAACTCGGCGGCGGCCTGTCCGTGCCCGCGCTCACCGACAAGGATCGCGAGGACATTCGCCTCGCCGCCAAAATGGCCGTGGATTATCTGGCCGTGTCCTTCGTGCGTTCCGCGCAGGACATGCAAGACACGCGCGCGCTGCTGCGCATGGCCGGTTGCACGGCCGCGCTGGTGGCCAAGCTCGAACGCGCCGAAGCCATCGCCAACATCGATCCCGTGATCAATGCGTCCGACGCGGTGATGGTCGCGCGCGGCGATCTGGCCGTGGAAATCGGCGACGCCGAACTGCCCGGTCTGCAAAAGTGGATCATCCGCGAAGCCCTGCGCCGCTCGCGCGTGGCGATCACCGCCACGCAGATGATGCAGTCCATGGTCGAAGCGCCCGTGCCCACGCGCGCCGAAGTGATGGACGTGGCCAACGCCGTCATCGACGGCACCGACGCCGTGATGCTCTCGCAAGAGAGCGCCGCCGGCCGTTATCCGGTGAAGGCGGTCGAGGCCATGGTGCGTGTGTGCCTGGGCGCCGAGCGTCACTTCCAGCCCACCGATGATTTGCTGGCTAATCCGCCGCCGCTCGATCGCACCGATCAGGCCATCAGCATGGCCGCGATGGGCCTGGCCAATCGCATCAAGGTGCGCGCCATCGTGGCGCTGACCGAATCGGGCGACACGGCCAAGTGGTTGTCGCGCTATCGCTCGGCGGTGCCGATCTACGCGATGAGCCGCCATGAAGGCTCGCGTCGACGCATGGCGCTGTATCGCGACGTCTATCCCATTCACTTCGATCCGCACGGTGGCAATCCGCTGCACGCGGCCAAGGCCGCCGTGATGGCGCTGCACAAGCTCGGCAAATTGACCGAAGGCGATCGCGTGGTGCTGACCACCGGCGATCACACCGGTGAACTCGGTGGCACCAACACGCTCAAACTCTTGCGCGTGGGTGCCGACGGCGTGGCCGAGGGGCTGGCCGAGCTGTAAGCCTTCGCGATCACAGCGGAGTCGCGGTCGATGGATGCTTGGTTGAAGTGGTTGCGTTACGACGCCTGGCGCGATGACTTCGTGCACGGCGGTCTGCGCCTGATCACGGCGCTGGTGATCTTGCTGCTCGGTCTTTGGCTGGCGCGGCGATTGGCCAGCCTCGTGCGACGCACGATTCAAAAGCGCGGCGGCGACGCCGTGCTGGCGACCTTCCTGCGCAACGCGGTCTACACCGGCTTATCGGTGCTCGTCGTCGTCGGCGCGCTCGATCGCGCCGGCGTGCCCACCGCGTCTTTGCTCGCCGCGTTGGGCGCGGCGGGCTTGGCGATTGGCCTTGCGTTGAAGGACTCGCTCGGCAATCTCGCGGCGGGCGTGCTGCTCGTGGTCACGCGGCCGTTTCACGCGGGCGACTACGTCGAGATCGGCGGGCAAGGCGGCACGGTGCAGCGCATCGATCTGCTGCAAACCATCCTGGTCACCAACGACAACCGCGTCATTGTCGTGCCCAACGGGCAAGTGATGAATCAGCCCATCGTCAACTTCAGCGCGCGCGGCACGCGACGCCTGGAACTGCCCTTCGTGCTGGTGCACGACAGCGACACCGCCAAGGCCATGAAGATCGCGCGCGACATCATCGATGCCGACCCGCGCGTGCTCACCACGCCACCGGCGCAAATCGTCATCACGCGCTTGAGCGAACTCGGCGTCGAAATGACCGCGCGTCCTTGGGCCACCACCACGGACTTCTGGGATCTGCACAGCGCCTTGCTCGATCGCATTCGATCGGGATTGGACGAAGGTGGGGTCAAGCTGGCGGTCGCGGCGCGTGGGGCGCGGGCCGCGGATGAGGCGCGCTGAAGCGCGCGTAGTCGCGGGTTCCCCTCGAAGCAACGAAGCGGTCCCTCGTAGTCGGCGATTTTCGCAAACGTCGCTGCCATTCGATGAAATCAGCGAACAGGGCGCGAGTCCGCGCCGGGACGACTCATCGGGCGTCATTCCAAACCCGACTGCCAAAAGTTTGATGTTGTCAATCCTCCGCGTTCGGCGCGGCCTGCCCGCTACCGGTCATCTTCTTGACTGGAAATCGGCTTGCAATTCGTAAATTGCCGCCACTACCATGCGCCAGCGATGCACGAGAACGCTTGAACGATTGTCAAGCCTTTCGTCGCCATCGCGACATCATTCGTGATTGGGGGCAATCCACGAATGATGCGCTAGTCAAACTCTTTTTCGTCATTCACACATCGCAGGTCGTGAGATGGAACGCCGGATACTCGGCCGCCCGTCGACGATCGCGCGTCGACTCGTGCCCTAGGAACACTCATGCGCTCGAAGAATCTCGTGTTGCTGTTGAGCCTGCTGCTCGCGCAGGTCCTGCAAGGCTTTGCTTTCGCCCAAGGCGCGCCGCGCCTGGATGATCTGCTGCGAAGCAATGGCCTGGCGACCGTCGCCTACACCGGCAGCGACGCCGGGCAGGGCAACAGCCAGCTGCGGTTGACCGCGATGGGCGTGCAGCTCGATGTCTCGGGCGCGGCGCGCTACACCGTCTGGCAACTGCGCAACAGCGACACGAAAGATCGCTGGGTGCGCTTCGACGCGCCGGGCAGCGCCTTCAGCGCAAGCTGGCGCTTGCGGCCACGCTCCGAAACCTATGTGCGATCACCCATCGTCAGCGGCACGGCCACGCATCGCTTGAGCGAAGGCGCGACGGTCATCGCTTCGGTGCCCGCGACGAACACGGCTTTCGTTCAAGCCTCATCACCGACCCTGCCCACCGAATGCAACGCGCTCGGACGCGCGGGCGATTTCAACGGCTTCTTCCTCGGCAACTTCACCGCGCAATCGTCCGATGTGCAGGGGCGTCTCGCGGCCGCCGGCAATATCAGCCTCACCAACTATTCCATCGCTGATCAACTGACAGCCCTGAGCGCGGGCCAGAGTCTGATCGCTGGCGGTGATCTGAGTTTTGCATCGGGCCGACTGTACTTTGGCAGCGCCTTGGCGGGTGGCGAGACCAGCGGCGTGGGCGCGCCGGTGATCAATGGTCTGAGCGCCGATCAAAGCATCACGTCCAAGGCGAACTTGCCCTTCGACTTCGCCGCGGAACGCGCGTACTTGCAAGCACTGAGCACGGCGGTCGCGGCCCTGCCGGCCAACGGTACGTGGCAGCAAAACTATGGTGGCTTGTATCTGCATGGCAGCGGCAGTGCCGCGCTGCAGGTGTTTCAGATTCCGGCGGCGACGGTGCAAAGCTCGCACACCTTCGCCGTCGACGGCTTGCCCGCGGGCGCGACGGTCGTGTTCAACATCACCGGCGCCAGCGCGCAGCTCGCCAACTTCAGTTTGGAAAGCCTCGCCGCCATTCGTTCGCGCGTGCTGTTCAACTTTCCGCAAGCGACCACGTTGACGCTGACCAGCATCGGCATCGAAGGTAGCATTCTCGCGCCGCTGGCCGACATCAACACGCCGCAGGGCGTGGTCAAAGGCACGGTTGTCGCCAAGTCGTGGAACGGCATCATGCAGTTGAACCACGAGCCCTTCCGCGGCTGTGGCCTGCCGCGCATCAATCAAGCGCCCGTGTTCCTGACGCAACCCAGCACGATGGCGCGCGTGGGCGAGACGTATCGCTACGCCCCGATCGTGATCGATCCCGACAACGACGTCGTGACCACGAGCGCGACCACCTCGCCCAGCGGCATGAGCGTCAGCAACGGTGAGTTCCGCCTGGTGCCCACGGCCGCGCAGATCGGCACGCACGCTGTCGCGCTGCAAGCCAACGATGGCCATGGCGCCACGACCGCGCAGAACTACACCTTGCGCGTGACGCAGGACTTCTGCCCGATCTATCCCATCACCGTGCCCGCGTCGCTGTTCACGGGCGCCACGACGGGTCAAGCCTTCAACAACGTCGCGCGCGGTTCGGGCGCGGGCAACTTCGGCTGGCTCAGTTGGGCCGGTAGCCCGAGCGCGCCGACGCTGGCGCAAAGTCTCGTGCCGCCCGGTGACAGCTACACCTACATCAATCCGGACAACGCCAGCGACCACGTCGCCCATATCAACGACTTCATCGGAGGCGCCACCGGCAGCATGAACGCCAATGCCGTGCGCGACGCGATGACCTCGCTGCTCGGCCGCGACATCCTCATTCCCGCGTGGAGCACCACGCGCGGCAATGGCGCCAATCTCGCCTACAAGACCGCCAGCTTCGCGCGCATTCGCTTGAGCGCGTTCTCGCTGACCGGGCAGGGCACGCTGTCGTTCACCTATCAAGGCGCGGCGACTTGCTACAACCATGCGCCAACCGCGCAAGCACGCGCGATCAGCACAGCGCAGAACACGAGCGTCAGCGTCACCTTGCTCGGCACCGATCCCGACAACGACACGCTGACCTATGCCATCGCGCTGCCGCCCACGCACGGCACCTTGAGCGGCACCGCGCCGAACCTGACCTACACGCCCGCCGTGGGTTATGTCGGCAGCGATCGCTTCACTTACACCGTGGCCGATGCCGAGTTCACGTCGGAACAGGCCGTGGTCGATATCACCATCACGGGCGCGAGCAATCACGCGCCGGTCGCGCTCGATCAAGGATCGGTCGGCGAAGAAGATGTCGCGCTGCCCATCACGCTGAGCGCCACCGACGCCGATGGCGACGCCCTGACTTACACCGTGATCGCCGCGCCCGAACACGGCACGCTCTCCGGCACCGCGCCCGCGTTGATCTACACGCCGAACGCGAACTTCTTCGGCAATGATGCCTTCACCTTCCAGGCGTCCGATGGCACGGCGACATCCAACACCGCCAAGATCGACATCGACATCAAGGCCATCAACGATGCGCCCACGGCGCAGCCGCGCTCGCTGTCTCTCGATCAAGGCGCCAGCGCGCCGATCACGCTCGGTGGCACTGATATCGATGGCGACGCGCTGACCTATCGCATCGTCACTCCGCCCGCGCACGGCACGCTCAGCGGCACCGCGCCGAGCCTGAGCTTCACCGCGAACGCAGCCTACAGCGGCGCCGATGGCTTCACCTACGTCGTCAACGACGGCACGGTCGATTCCGCGCCCGTCGCCGTCACCATCACGATTCGCGCCGTCAATCGCGCGCCCACGGCCACCGCGCAAGCCGTGCACGTGAACGAAGACGGCACTCTCGCGATTACACTCGCGGGCAGCGATCCCGATGGCGATGCGCTGAGCTTCGCCGTCACGCTGCCGCCGACCCAAGGCACCTTGACCGGCACCGCGCCCACGCTCACCTACACGCCCGCCGCGAACTACCACGGCACCGACAGCCTGCGCTTCACCGTCAGCGACGGCGCCTTGACCTCGGGCGCGGCCACGGTGTCGATCACCGTCGATCCGATCAACGACGCGCCCATCGCCACCGCGCAAACGCCCACGTTCGACGAAGACACTGCCACTCCCATCACGCTCGTCGGTGAAGACCTCGACGGCGACACGCTCACCTACCGCGTCGTCACCCCGCCCACGCACGGCACGCTCAGCGGCACCGCGCCCGCGCTGACCTACACGCCCAACGCCAACTACCACGGCGGCGACGCGTTCACCTTCGTCGTCAACGATGGCACGGTCGATTCCGCCGCGGCCTCGGTGACGATTACCATCCGCGCGATCAACGACGCGCCGAGCGCCACGACGCAAGCACTCACGCTCGACGAAGATGCCTCGCTCGCGATCACGCTCGCCGGCGAAGACCTCGACGGCGACGCGCTCACCTTCCGTGTCACCACGCTGCCCACGCACGGCACGCTCTCGGGCACTGCGCCGGCGTTGACCTACACGCCGAGCGCGAACTACCACGGCGAAGATAGCTTTGCCTTCGTGGCAAGCGATGGGGTCGCAGACTCCGTGCCGGCGACGGTTGCGGTGACGATCGCATCGATCAACGATGCGCCAACGATCAAATCCACGCCGCCAACCACGGGTTCCACGGGCTCGGCCTTCGCCTACACAGTCATCGCCAGCGACGCCGATGGCGACGCGCTGAGCTACTCCCTCAGCACGCAGCCATCAGGCGCGAGCATCGACGTCGGCACCGGCCAAATCACCTGGACGCCCGCCGCGAATCAATCGGGCAATCAGACCTTCACCGTGCGCGTCGAAGACGGGCAGGGCGGCAGCGTCACCCAATCCTTCACCGTGAACGTCACGCGCGCCAATGCCGCGCCGACGATCACCACGACGCCCACGTCGACGATCAACGAGAGCGCCACGTTCACCTACGACGTCGACGCCACTGATCCCGATGCGGGCGATGTGTTGTCGTACCAGATGCCTCGCGCGCCCACGGGCGCCACGATCGCTTCGGGCACGGGCTTGTTGCAGTGGCAGGCCGGCAGCACGTACGCGCAGAGCATCCGTCGACAGGATCTCGCGTGCCGTCATCCCGCGCTCGACAAACCGACCTCGCTCGAAGTGATGTGGTACTGGTCCGGCAGCACGCAAGCGCCAACCGCCAATCAGATGTTGTCGACGCCGATGGTCGCGCCGCTGAGCGACACCAATGGCGACGGCAAGGTCGACACGCACGATCGCGTGGCGATTCTCGCCAATGCCTATGTCGCCTCGCACTTCGCGGGCGGCGTGCTGCACGCGATCGACGGCGTCACCGGTCAGACCTTATGGGCCGTGACCACGCCCGGCTATGAAACGCGTCCGCCATCGAGCCCGGCCGTGGCCGACATCGATCACGACGGCTTTCCGGAAATCATCGTGCCCTCCGACGACTCCGGCCTCATCGCCGTCGAGCACGACGGCACGCCGAAGTGGCACATCTCGCAGAACCAGGATTTCGGCTGGGGCGCGCCCGCCATCGGTGATCTCAATGGCGACGGCAATGTCGAGATCGTCGTCGGCAAGCGCGCCTTCAATGCGCAGGGCCAGTTGCTGTGGACGGCCAATGTGCCCGAGAACATCAATCACCATCCGCTGTCGATCATCGCCGACCTCGAAGGCGACGGTCAGGCCGAAGTGATCTTCAACGGCGCCATCATCAATGCCGATGGCAGCGTGCGTCGTCAGTTCGACGCACGTGACTATCAAGAGAATGGTCTGGCCGATTTCACCGGCGACGGCCTGCCCGAAATCGTGAGCGTCTATGACGGCGTGAAAGTCTATCGCGCCAACGGCACCCTGCTGTGGGAAAGTCAGGGCGGTCCGCGCCTGGGCAGCCCCGGTGGTCCGCCCGCGATCGGTGATTTCGATGGCGATGGTCTGCCCGAGGTCGGCGTGGCCGGCAAGACGGTCTACAACGTCTACGACACCGACGGCCGCTTCCTGTGGTCGCGTGATGTGCAGGACTTCAGCTCGGCCATTTCGTCCTCGACCGCCGCCGACATCAATGGCGATGGCATCGCCGAGATTCTCTACAGCGACGAACAAAACTTCTGGGTCTTCGATGGCCGCACCGGTGGCACCGTCTATTCCGTCGCCAACTTGAACGGTACGGCGCACGAATACCCTGTGTTCGCCGACATCAACAATGACGGCGCTGGCGAGATCCTGGTGACGTCCTCGGCGATCGGTCATCTCAACACCGCGCCAAACACGGGCCTGCGCGCCTTCAAGGGCAAGGATCGTCCCTTGCTGCCCACGCGCGCGCTGTGGAACGAACACAGCTACTACATCGACAACATCAACGATGATTTGAGCGTGCGCACGTCGGACGTTGGCACCTGGGCGCGCCACAACACCTTCCGCTTGAATGATTTTCCGGATCGCCATGCGCTGGGCATGATCGATCTGACCGCCTTCGACACGCGCATCGATCCGACGCGCGACGATCGCGTGCTCACGCGCGTGGTCAATCGCGGCTTGTGGCCGGCGGAGCTCGCCTTCAGCGTCAAGCTCTACGCGGGCGACCCGGGCGCCGGTGGTGTTCTGCTGGGCACGAAGACGGTCAATGCCCTCGCCGTGAACGCGAGCATCGATCTGGCCTTCGACGGCATCGATCTGACCGCCGTGCACGACGATCTGTACGTGCGCGTCGATTCCGACAACGTGCACGCCGAATGCCTCGAGGACAACAATCTCGTACGCACGCCGCTGTTCCAGGCGCGCGCTGTCGACAACGGTGGCTTGTTCGACGCGCAATGGTTCACGGTTAACGTCGAGAACCTCAATCAAGCGCCGAGCATCACCACGGCCAGCCTGCCGGCGACGCGCACGGACAACACCTATGTCACCACGATCGCGACGAGCGATCCCGATGTCGGCGACGATGTGTTCTTCGCGCTGACGCAAGCGCCCACCGGCATGACCATCGACCCGATCTCGGGCGAGATCCGCTGGACGCCAGCGCCGAACCAAGCGGGCACGCAGTCGGTCACCGCGCGCGTCACCGACATCGGTGGTCTCAGCGCCACGCGCTCGTGGCAGATCGACGTCGCGCTCAATCATCGCCCGCGCTTCATCACGCAGCCGATCGAGAGCACGCCAGCCGGCGCGGTCTACACCTACACCGCTCGGGCCGTCGACGATGATGGCGAGCCGCTCACTTACACCTTGCCGCAGTTCCCCGCGGGCGTGACCTTCGACGCCGCCACGGCGACCATCCGTTGGACGCCGAGTGCCAGCCAGCAAGGGCTCAATGACTTCGTGCTGCGCGTGGACGACACGCAGGGTGGATTCGCCACGCAGCAGTTCAAAGTCGCGGTCACAGTCAGCAGCAATCACGCACCGGTGTTCACCAGCACGCCGGGCGTGCAGGCCGAAGTGGGCAGCGCCTATGCCTACACCGCGCAAGCCAGCGATGCCGATGGCGACACGCTGAGCTACTCGCTGGCGCTCGCGCCCGCGGGCATGACCATCCAAGCCGCGTCAGGCAGCATCAGCTGGACGCCGACGACGGCGCAACTCGGCACCCAGGTCGTGATCGTGCGCGTGAGCGACGGTCAGACGTCGGCGGAGCAAGCCTTCCAGATCGGCGTGTCGAGTCAGACGATCAATCATCCGCCGGTCTTTACTTCGACGCCGAGCAGCGTCGCCGTCGTCGGCCAGCCCTGTGCCTACACGGCCACCGCGACGGATGAGGATGGCGACAGCATCACCTTCGCCATCGCCAACGCGCCCGAAGGTGCGACGATCAACGCCACCTCGGGTGCGCTGAGCTGGACACCCACCGCCGCGCAAGTTGGCGCGAGAACGTTCACCTTGGAAGCGCGCGATGCGCGCGGCGCCGTCGCCACGCAAACCTTCACCTTGACGGTGAACGACAACGACGCCGGCAATCATCCGCCCGTCATCTCCACCAGCGCGCCACTCGCGGCCACGGTGGGCGTGGCGTACGCGTACGATCTCAATGCCACCGATGCCGATGGCGACACCTTGAGCTACGCGTTGACCACGTCCCCCGCGGGCATGAGCATCGACGCGCTCACCGGCGCCATCGCATGGACGCCGAGCGTCACGCAGATCGGTTCGCACGAAGTTGAAGTCAGCGTCAACGATGGCCATGGCGCCACGGGCACGCAGCACTTCACCCTCGTGGTGAGCGCCGCCAACAGCAATCACGCGCCGACGGTCACCAGCACGCCCGCGCCCAACGCCCGCGCTACGCGCGAGTACCAATACAACCTCGACGCCACCGACGAAGACGGCGACACACTCACCTACACCCTCACCACCGCCCCCGCCGGCATGAGCATCGACGCGGCCACCGGTCTGATCCGTTGGACGCCCGTCGCCGAAGGCAGCGCCACGGTCACCGCGCGCGTCGCCGACGCGCAGGCTTTCATCGATCAGACCTGGACGATTACCGTCAGCGCCGCCACCGGCGCATTGACCGCGACCGTCACCGCCACGCCTAACCTGATCGCGCCCGGTGAGCCCGTCAGCCTGCTGCTGCAGTACACCTGCGCCGCGGGTGCCGTGACGCGTTCGCTCACCGTTGATGGCGCGACCGTGGTGTTGAACGCCGCCGGCGAAGCCAGCTTCACGAGCAGCGTCATCGGTCGTCATGTCGTCGAAGGCTCGGTCACCGATCCTTACGACACCGCCACCGCGACCACCGAGTTCTTCGTCAGCGATCCCAGCGACACCGAGCCGCCGGTCGTCGAGTTGCTCTCGCCCACCGATGCCAGCGAGATCAGCGCGCCCACGCCCGTGCGTGGCACGGTCACCGATGCGGCGCTGGCGAACTGGAAACTCTTCCTGCGGCCGGCCAACACGCCCGATGCCGTGGCCACCGTGCTCGCGCAAGGCAGCAACACGTTCACCGCGCAGGACTTCGCGCGCTTCGATCCGACCTTGATGCTCAACGGTCAGTACGCGCTGATCCTGCAAGCGACCGACACCAGCGGTCGCGTTAGCAGCGACTCGGCGGTCGTGATCGTCTCGGGCGACATGAAGGTCGGTCACTTCAGCATCACCTTCGAAGACGTGAGCGTGCCGCTCGCTGGCATTCCCGTGCGCGTGCTGCGCACCTACGACACGCGCCGCAAGAGCGAGAAGCTCGACTTCGGTTACGGCTGGTCGCTCGACTATCAAAACGTGCGCGTGCACGAATCGCGACGCCTGGGCTTCAGCTGGCGCGTGCAGGAGATCAACGACGGCTTCTTCGTGAAGTACTGCGTGGTCCCGGCCGGTGACCCCACGGTCACCGTCACGTTGCCCGACGGCGACGTCGAAACCTTCCACGCCAAAGCCGTGCCCGAGTGCTCGCAGATCCAACCCGAGATCAACGTCCATCTCGAGTTCGAACCGGGTAACCGCACGCGCACCAAACTCAAGCAGACAAGCTACGGCCTGGTGCGCGTGGCCACGGTCGGCAACAACGTGGTCAGCAACATCGTCGACCCCGAGGCACCGACCGTGCCCATCGACCCGACGACCTATGAGCTGACCACCGCCGACGGCATGGTCTACAAACTCGATCAGACCTTCGGCATCCGCCAGGTCGTCGACCCCAATGGCAATACGCTCAACTACTCGAATAGCGGCATCGTGCACAGTTCGGGCGTGGGCATTCAGTTCGTGCGTGACGCGCAGAACCGCATCGAGGACATGATCCTGCCCGACGGCAAGCTGCTGTCGTACACCTACACCGCGCAAGGCGATCTGCAGGCCATGAGCGATCAGCTCAACCAGGTCACGCAGTACACCTACGAGACCGTGCGCCTGCCGCATTACCTGCGCGACATCATCGACCCGCGCGGCGTGCGCGTCAGCCGCAACGAGTACGACGACGACGGGCGGCTCATCGCCACCATCGACGCCGACGGCCATCGCATCGAGATGCATCACGACATCGATGGTCGCAGCGAGTCCGTCCGCGATCGTCGTGGCAACACCACCGTGCACCTGTACGACGACCGCGGTCGCGTGCTCGCCAGCACCAACGCGCTGTCCGAGACCACGCATTACACCTACGATGCCGACGACAACGTGCTCACCGAGACCGACCCCCTCGGTCACGTGACCACGTACACGTACGACGCCCAGGGCAATCGCCTCACCGAGACCAACGCGCTGGGCGAGGTCACCACCAGCACCTTCGACAACCGCAATCACCTGCTCACCCAGGTCGATGCGCTCGGTCGCACGGTCATGGCCAACACCTACAACCCCAACTCCGGCGCGCTGCTGACCACCACGGATGCCGTGGGCAACACCACCGAGTTCGGTTACGACTCGGGCATCGGCTCCACCGAAACCGGCGAACTCACCAGCCTGATCGACGCGGCCGGCAACACCACGACCTACTTCCTCAACCCGCCGCAGTACTGGCGCACCAAGGAAACCGACGCGCTCGGCCACATCACGCACATGGCCTACAACGACATGGGCCGCGTGATCCGCCAGACCCGCGAACGCACCGTCGCGAATGTCGCGCCGGGTGCCGCGGCGAAGGGCCGCACGCCGCAAATCGCCAAAGCCACCGTCACCGAAACCACCACCACCACCTACGACGACAAGGGTCGCGTGGTGCGCGTCGACCAACCCGACGGCTCCTTCACCACCACGCAATACGACGGCAACGACAAGCCTACCCACGAGTGCGACAGCGCCAACCGCTGCACGGTCACGACGTATGACGCGCGCGGAAACGTCAGCCGCATCGACTACAGCGACGGCACCTACGAGACCAAGACCTACGACGAAAACGGCAACGTCATCGCCGAGACCGACCGTCAGGGCCACACCACGCGCATGGTCTATGACGCGGCCGACCGCTTGATCGAGACCATCCAGCCCGACACCACGCCGGGCACGGATGCCGACAATCCGCGCACGACGACGAGCTATGACGCCGCGGGCCGCGTGATCGCCTCGACCGACGAACTCGGCCGCATCACGCGCTACGAGTACGACGATGCCGGGCGACGCACCAAGGTCATCCAATCGAAGCCCGACGGTTCAGCGGGCGATGGCCCCACCACGACCACCGAGTACGACGCCTCGGGTCGTCGGACCGCCATGGTCGATGCGCTGGGCCATCGCACGACCTATCGCTACGACGATGCGGGCAAGCTGCTCGAGACCACGTTCCACGACGGCACGAGTGTCAGCACCGTCTATGACGAACTGGGCCGCAAGATCAGCGAGACCGATCAAGCCGGCCGCATCACGCAGTACGGCTACGATGAACTTGGCCGCTTGATCGATGTGACCTTGCCACCCGCCAACGTGGGCGATGCGCCCTCGATCACGCGCTACACCTACGACGAATGGGGTAACCGCATCACCCAGACCGATGCCGCGGGCCGCGTCACGCGCTGGACCCACGACAGCCAAGGCCGCGAGATCACGCGCACCTTGCCGCTGGGTCAGCGCGAGAGCATGCAGTACGACCTGCTCGGGAATCGCGTGAGCAGCACCGACTTCCGCGGCCGCGTCGTCGGCTACACCTACGACGACCAGAACCGCCTCACCGGCATCGACTACCCGACCGATCACGACGCCACGATGACCTACACGCCCGAAGGTCAACGCGCCACCGCGATTGACGGACGGGGCACGAGCAGTTGGGGCTACGACGAGCGCCACCGCCTCGTCACCGCCACCGATGCCGAAGGCAGAACCATCACCTACACGTACGACAAGGCAGGCAACTTGCTCAGCCGCGTCAGTCCGGCGGCGACGCACACCTACACCTACGACGCGCTCAATCGCCTGAGTACCGTCACGGCCACGGTCGCGGGCGATGCCCCGCGCGTCACGAGGTACACCTACGACGCCGTGGGCAACCGCGCCACCATGACCGGCGCCGAAGGCACCCAGACCGTCTACAGCTACGACGATCTCAACCGCCTGACCCATCTGGTCAAGCGCACGGCCGCCAACGCCCCGCTGTTCGAAGCCACCTACACGCTCGACCCCAGCGGCATGCGCACGCACGTCGCCGAGAACGACGATCAAGGTCACTTGAGAGACGTCACCTGGACCTATGACGGCCAGAAGCGACTGACGGGTGAAGCGATCAGCCATCGCGACGCGACCGTCACCCGCAACGCCACCTGGGCCTATGACACCGTCGGCAATCGCCTGACCCAAACCATCGTCCCCGGCGTGGGCCCCATGCGCGTCACGACCTACACCTACGACGACAACGACCGCCTGCTCACCGAAAGCGAGCAGATCGGATCGTCAACGCCGGTGCAGACGCTGTACGCGTACGACGCCCAAGGCAACACCACCGGCAAGTCAAAGCCGGGCGAGCTGATGGAATACGCCTACGACGACGCCAACCGCATGGTCGAGTTCCGCTCGGGCGGCAATCGCACGACGTACGAGTACAACGTCGATGGCATCCGCATGGCGCAGACGACGTTCTCCGGATCAACGAGTACGGAGACGCAGTACCTCGTCGACGGCAACCACGCCTACGCCCAAGTCGCTGAGGAGTGGATCAGTGAGAACAACGCCAGCGCGAAGCTCGGTGCCGTCTTCAGCTACGGCGACGACATCATCAGCCAGGTGCGATGCACGCCGAACTCGGCGACGACGTGCGCGAACGCCAGCTACTCGGCGTTGCAGGCGGATGGGTTTGGGTCGACGAGGAAGCTGACGAATCAGGACGGCACGGTTATCGGTTTGTACGAGTACAGCGGATGGGGCGAGACCATTCACGAGTCGGGTACTAGTACACTTGAGCACAAGTATCGAGGAGAGCAAGAAGACGCCAATAGCGCGCAGTACTATCTGCGCGCGAGGTATCTCAATCCTGGAACAGGCAGGTTCTTGCAGCAAGACCCGCTCTGGGGTAGCGCGAACAATCCATTCTCACTTCAAAGATATGGGTACTCCGAAGGAGATCCTTTGGGTAAGATGGACCCCAATGGCATGGCTGCCGTGAATCTTGAAGAAACGCAGGTCGTCGCAAACCTTCAGCTTCAGCTTGGTAGGAGCGTCGTTGTTCCAATCATCGAAACCGCCGCAAACGGAACAATTAGATACTCACTTGAGGGCTATTTGAAGCGCAGAATCATCGCCTCACTCGTTGCCGGTGCCGGCACTGCGATACTGGTAGTGGCAAAGGTCTACGTTGAGAAGTGCATCCGAACTGGTCGCTGCGAAATCGGTACTCCGATCGTGAACACAGGCAGCAATATTCCGGAGCACTCACAGCATATTGATGATTCTCAAAACGGGATGGGAAGCAATGGAAAAGCGACACCCATCTTTTTGAACTACGGTCCGCGGAACCCGGTTGACTACAACAATACTGGCCACTGCAACGAGTACGCGAGGGGCATCGAGTTCGTAGAAAAGGCAGTTTGCGATGAGTACCCATTTGCAACTACATCCCAGGGCGGTCAGGAGAACTATGATGCTGGCAAAGTCTCGCTCAAGCTCTTGCCTTTTCATGAGATGAGTCTACAGAGAGATCTCTTACGAGACTTCTATCGAGCCAATCGCGTAAGCCCTGACGGATCCTCTTCGGCTTCGAGATTCATTTCTCTGGCCTACACATCATTGCCTTCTGGCTTCTCACTGCCCAATGGAGCTTGGCGTACATGGCCATGAACGATTTGTGGAAGACTTTCGAAGAGTGGCTAGAGCAAAGTCGACCGGACATTTTCAATGACTTGAATGGGCCGGCACAGGCTAAAGATCTGGCGAGTATTGCCGGCCTACTGTCACGTCCCATGCCAGTCGAGCTCGCAGATAACTGGATGCGGCACGACGGGGAGTGCTTTGCGGGGGGGTTCGTATTCGGCGGGCTTCGCCGCCTGCTTTCGATTAGCGATTCTATCGAAGAAATCGAGCGGTATACAGAAAGTGCAAAAAGATGCGGGACTTTTGATAGTGCCGCCGACATCCAAACAATCGGACCCATACAACCATTTGACTGGAGTTCGGGTTGGTGTCCAATTCTTCTAGACAACAGAGTTGTCTACTGTGTGGATCTTGTTCCGGCGCCTGGTGGTGAAGTCGGCCAAGTAATCATTGTTGACCACGAGGCTCTGTTGCTTAAGAAGATTGCGACAAGTTTCAGTGACTTCTTTGAGCGCGGAATGAGGTCAGTAATGAATAGAGAGCCTTGGCCGTTTTTGGCTAGAAAAGGGTGAATCATGACATTCGTCCTAAATCTTCTAGTTGCAACTCTTTCATTGTTCTTGCTCGCATACATCGTCAGTCTTCTTCTCGGTTGGCGACAGAGTAGGCAAAACAATCTAGCCATCGTTCAAGCGGAGGAGTATCGAAGGCGGCTCGAAGCGAATCTCGCCGACTCAAATCGTCGTGCAGCGATCAATCAAGACCGCATTTTTGCTCTCATAGAGGAACAGAATGACCTGCTGCGCAAGGTTCTTCAGGCGTTAGAGACCAAATAGTTCGACATTGCGATATCCCCTGAAGCCGTGCCGACGAGGCTGGGCGATTTGGACGCGAGGGTCTATAAGTCCCACTGTGCAGCTGCCGTTTGGAAAGCAAACGGCATCGTATGCGGGATGAGTGTACAAGTTGAGTAATTCCCCGACACCTGGCTTCGGTAGACGGGGTTACGCGTCGAGGTTACCAGCGGTGGCTGTTTCGGTCTCCTCTGGCTCGGGAATTATGAGCGGCAAGGCGTCGATTTCCAGAGCTTGCTGAAGCGCCATCGCCGGTGTGCGGCCCTTCAGACGGTAGCCCTGGTGACTGCGTCGATGGTTGTAGTAGTCGAGGAAGGTGTCGAGATCGCGTTGGATTTCGGCGGGCGTGAGATACCAATTCTGCCGACCTGCAACGCGGAAGCATTCGTCGAGCAGCGTGCGGTTCATGCGCTCGACGAATCCGTTGGTTCGCGGAGTGGCGATCTTGGTGCGACGATGCTCGATGTCGTGCATCGCTAGCAGCAGCTCGAAGGGATGCTCGTCAGGCTTGCCACAGAACTCGCGGCAACTGTCGGTGAGTATGGCGCCGACGTCGACACGGATGGCCTCATAGAACGGCAAGACGCGATCGATCAACAAGTCCGCGCCGGTGATCGGCATATTGCTGGTATAGACCTTGGCGAATGCCAATGAGCAGAAGGTGTCGACGACGACCTGCACGTAGACCTTGCCGACGCCCTTGAGCGTTCCCCAGTAGAACGTATCCTGGTTGAGCAACTCGCCTGGCGCATTGGACTCGACGTGCTGCGGAAGTGCATCGCTGCCGGCCTTCTTGAGCAGCAAGCGCTGTGTCTCGGTGAGTACGAACGTGGTGTCGCGGGCCTTCTCTTCGAGCTTGAGCAAGCGCTGGTGACGCTTGAGCATGTTGTGGCGCTGCCAGACACCGCGCACGCCAGAAGGGCTTACGTCGACGCCGGACAATCGCAGTTGGTTCGCGACGAACTGGGCGCCCTTGGTCGGATGCAATAGGCAGAAGTCGACAATCGCCTGCTCGACCTCGAGCGAGACGCGATTGGGATGAGGGTTGCGTGGGCCGCGGCGCTGCTCGATCAGCGCCTCCAAGCCGCCGGTCTGATACGCGCGGCGAATCTCGTAGAAGGAATCGCGGTGGTAGCCCATGAGCTTTCGGGCTCGGGACACATTGCCTAGTGTCTCAGCTAGTTGCGGCGAGGATTGCTTCCGTTTGATAACGCTACGAGAGGCGGACCTCTGATCGCTCCGTAGGTTGGGATCGCGGTGGTAACCACCAATCCAACGAAGGCCAGGTGTCCGCCCCTTTCGGGGTTACCGGAAGGGGCGGACTGTCGGGTGAATACTCAACTCAACCACGAAGCAGCGCCCCGACACACTTTGACTAGACGCCTTCACCCAACTTCATTTCAACCGCCTTCGCGCGATCACTTCCATACTGCATGGTGGCCTCGATCGCTAATCCGGACGCGACGACTCTTGGCCATACGAGGCAGTGAATGGCGTCGATATCGGGGCCATCGAAGCTGGTTTGAAGTTCGTTACCAACTCGCACCCCCATGGGTTCCGAAGCAATCAGGCCCTCATCTCTCAGTAGCGGTATCAGGGCAACAATCAAGTCTCTCCAGGGCTCGTGCTTGTCCTCCGGCGCGTCTGGAAACCTGAGGGTGTATCTCCGAAGGTAGTAGGCCATGGCATTCGACTGGCCGCGCTGCCACAGCATGGCTAGCGTGCCCTGCTCGTACCTCAGCAGTGACGTCTGGAACCATTCCTCGAACCACATGCTGTCGTAGTGCCGGCCACTGGGGCTGGGCATGGGGCGATATCCCTCGTGCTTGGCTTGGTGAAGCGTCTCCAGGTCGTCGAAGTAGCCTCGCAGATTCATGGCCTCGATGGCGGCGTCGTTGCGCGCGACGATTTCCAGGAAGTGTGCCCACAAGGCGTCGGGATTCATTTCGCGTTGTTGCTCATACGTCAGGGGGTTGCCGCGAGGCAGCTCCTTCGCGCGACGCTGACCGTCTTCCCGTCGCGCATCGCGGGCGGCCCATTCCGGCGGGGTTTCGCCGCGGCACCACTGCTCGAATTCCGCAGTGGGGCACTTGAAGTGCTCGCGATACTGGCGCATGAACGTGGGGAAGTCGGGCGAGTACTCGACCGTGCCTCGCATCAGCTGCGGGTCCACGGTTTCATAGCCTTCGCCGTCGAAGCGACGCATCAGTCCGTGGATCGCGCCGTAGACGGCTCGAGGGTCGCTTCCGAGTGACATGCCCAGCGCGATGTCGCGTTCGGTCACGTGGACCTCTCCGAGTTCGGCGCTGAACGCGGTGAAGCGTCCATCGTCGCTCTTGATCACAATGTCGGGTTCATGCTGACGCAGAATCTCGGCCGCTCGGGCGACGTAGTCGATCGTCTGCGCGGGCGTTGACTTAGCGCCGCGGCGGGTCTTGGTGCGCGGAAACTTCAGTTTGAAGTCGTAGGACATGGCGTCAACTCAGTTCGGTCGTGTTGTTGGCGGATGAAAGCAGTCGGCCGGGGCGATGGCAAGCAGGCACTCACGGTCAACGCACGGCACGTGCATTAGGGCTTACGCAGAGGATGGCCGAGTCAAGCCGAGCTAGTCGCGGCGTTCCAACGCTCGTTCTCGGATCGCCTGCTCGCCGAATCCAGCCACCATCACTCACCGTACAACTCGAAATCCCGCCCCAAATCGGATCGCTCGCTCGAAGCCGCCCCGCGCCCAAGAACCGCCGCATGGTTCGCGGTTCCACGCTCGGGACCTTGGTTACGCTCGGCGCTCAGCACTCGCGCTGTCCGTCGATGATCTTCCGTGAAGGCGGTCGACTTCGGACATCCGCCCACGAAACACACAGGGACTGCAAATCTCATGACTTCCGAAACCCAGGCGACGCTCGCCGATCCCCAGCCCACCACGGACTCGGTCGATGGTCATCGACGCGCGGTCCTGCAAGCGGCGATCGCCGCGGGCGCGATGGGGCTTTCGGCGACGGTATCGCGCGCAGTGGCGGCGCCTGCCGGCACCGACACAGTATTCGCCGATGGCTTCGAGAACGCGCAGCAGCCCCTTGATGGCCTGACCTTCACGCTGGAACGCGCGACGCCGGAGCAGATTGGTCTGTACCTGCCCACGTCGCGAACCTTCGATTTCGCCACGACAATCGCGGTGCGCTACAAGCCCGCGCTGGAGACCACGTGGAAGACGGCGCATCCGCTCGCGCGCATTCGCCCCGCCGACAGCGAGCCGGGACCCGTGGGGCCGGTGGATGCCTTCGCCGGTTCGATCTTCGATTTGGTGCCCGGTCAGACTTATGAATTGGAGTTGACGATCAGCGAGCCCGCTCAATCGCCGCGCGTGTACCTCGCGCAGGCGACGACGCGCGCCTTGCCACCGCCCACGGGCGCGGCCAACAAGACGGCGACGCCGGCCAATCTCGTCACTCAGCTCGCGAACCTCAATCCCGGTGATGTGCTCGAACTCGCGGCCGGTACCTATGCCGACTTGGGGCTGCAATTGACGCGCTCGGGCACGGCGGCGCAACCGATCACGATTCGCGGTGCGTCGAAGACGGGCACGGTGCTCAGCAGCCCTTCACGGGTGCTGCAACTGTTGGCGGCCTCGTATTTGATCGTCGAGAACTTGACCATCCGCGGCTCCAACGTGAACTCGGGCACCAATGCGTCTTCGCGCGGGATTGAATTCTGGGATGGCGCGGCGGGGCAGACGCAAGTGACGTTTCGCGATCTGATCATCACTGGCGTCGACGTGGGCATCAAGGCGTATGGGACGGTCAATGGCGTGCTGGTCTACAACTGCGAGATGACCGGCAACAACACCTGGACGCAATCCGAGATCGAAAGCAACGCCACTTGGAATGATGACGGCATTTGCCTGCCTGGTCAGGGCAATTGCGCCTTCAACAACACGCTGCGCGGCTTTGGTGACAGCTTCGCCGTGATTCAAGGCGTGCTGGCCTCGGCCGTGTACTACTACCGTAATCGCATCGCGATGACGGGTGACGATGCCTTCGAGGCCGACTACGGCACGCGCAATCTCGCGTTCTACGACAATCACATCAGCAATTGCGCGACGCTGCTGTCGGTGGATCCGGTGTATGGCGGGCCGTTGTATTGCTTCCGCAATGTGGTGATCAACACGATCCGTGGACCGTTCAAGCTGAATTCCACGAGCAGCGGCTTCTTCATTTACAACAACACCATCGTGCGCACCGAAGGCACCTCGGGTTGGGGCTGGGTGCAGTTCAACAACGGCGCCTTGCGCAATTGGGGCTATCGCAACAACGTGCTGGTTTATCGCGGCGCCAGCGGCAATACGATGGCGGTGGAATCCACGGGCTGCGATCCCATCGATTTCACGCACAACGCGTGGTTTCCGGATCGCTCGGTGTGGTGGAGCAATTCGGGCGCTTCGTACAACTCGGTGACCGCAGCCATCGGCGGCGCGGGGCAAGCGGCGACCACGCCGATCTTCGGCACATCGACGCGGCGGCATCAGTTCGATGTGCTCACGACGTCGGATCCGTTCACGCCCGCGGTCACGATGGGAGCCACGCATCTCACCGAAGTGACGTCGCTGCAGTTGCCCGCTATCGCCACGGGCGCTTCGCCGAAGAACGCGGGCGTGGCCATTCCCAACATCACCGATGGTTTTACTGGCGCTGCGCCAGACATGGGTGCCCTCATCGCCGGTCGCGCGGTGCCGAACTATGGCGTGACTGCTTTCACCGCGCCGTACGCGTTGCCGGGGCCGGGACAAGTCGTCGCGATCGGTGTGAACAATTTCGATGCGCTCGTGCCGCCCGAATTGAGCGTGAGCGAATGGAACTACGTGGTGTGGCTGGCCTGGTGCGCGGGCATCGCGGCGCCGGACTGGTCGCCGGGTGGCGCATACGTGGCGGGCATCGCATCAGGCGGCCACGGCGACGGCCGAAACTTCCGCGCGGCGGTATTTGACTTCACCGACGCGCGATGGAAGCGCCTGGATCCGACCAATCCCAACGCGGAATCCAATCGCACCAATCACAACGTGTCGCAAACCAGCGGATCGCCTTACTACGAAATCACAGGTTCCAACGGCGTGCCCGCGGCGCGCCATCAGTATCAGAATCAAGTGTGGTTGCCGCCGAGTCTCGGTGGCGGCACGCGCGGCAGCGTACTGCTGGCGACGGGCGCGGCGGTGGCCGTGGAGTCGGTTGGCAGCGGCGCCGCGCATCGCGCGGAACTGGGCGCGAATGCCGTGACGTACTCGCGCTTCACCAACAGCACATCGATGCGCGCGACGCCGGAGAGTTGTTCACTGATCGACGTGGCGCGCTCGCGCGTGTGGATCCTGCCGAACAACATCGAGGGCTACAACAACGTCGAGTACCTCGATCTGCTCGATCGGCAGTTCAAGTCGACGGTGAGTTTCCCCTGGCCCGCCGGCGGCGCGGCGGGCGGACGCGCCTTCATGCACCAAGGCCTTTTGCTGAAGAATGGCGAAGGCGGGCAACTCTTCGCCTTTGATCCGGACAATGCAACCGCGGGCTGGCAAGCACTGACCGTCAGCGGCACCTTGCCCAACCCGCGCAACATGTTCGTGCCATGGCGCGGCAAGTTCTGGTCGATGGCCAATGGCGGCGGCAGCACCATCACGCGACTCACGCCGCCCTCGGGCAATGTCATTACGGGCACTTGGACCGTCAGCACGGTGAACCTTGGCGGCGCGGTGATGGCGGCCGCGGTGACGGGCAACAATCACCTCACGTGTTTGAGTTACGTCGCGTCGATCGATTGTCTGGCGTGGGTGCCGGGGGGATCGAATCCGGTTTATTTGATTCGGCCCGAGTAGTTTGGGCGCACCACTGTCGAGCTAACACGCGCGAAGCGCGCGACGGTCGGTGCGCTATCCCGGGGAACGCGCACCGAGTCTCCGCAATTCACCAGTCACATCGTGATGACTAACCCGCGACAGCCATCTCGCCATTATGGAGACGAAGTCCGCAACTCAACCTCGCCTTGATGCGGAGTCGCCGCCGCGTAGTTCGCCAGTACGCCGCCGCTTAGGTTGTCGTTGATCACGCGCGTGGCCGAGAAGCCGATGACAGGAAGACCCACGTAAAAGTCCTGAGCGTAGGCGCCGGTCACGCCGTACAACGGCGGGGACGTCCTGCGAGTGGGGTCGCCATTCTCCAAGGCCGCCCAGCCCGATGCTGGCGTCTGGCCGCCTTCGAAATTCGCGTCGGCGTAAATCACGTCCGCGATTGGTCCGAGACTCGCGCCGAGAATCGGAGTCCTCGTCGGTAGATTCTGCGAATGCCGCGCGAACAGCAGCACATTCACGCTGTTGTTAGTGCGCGGCGCGGCATCGCACGGTGGCGGGATGCCGCAAGCGTCTCCGCTACAGCAGTCTCCTTGAGGCGCAACGCTAGCCCGGCCAACGCGATCGCGCACCACCGTGGTCTGAGGTACCGGTGCCTTGCCATCGTCGTTGAACGATTCCAGGAAAGCACCCGAAGGATATCCACCGGAATGCGCGTCGACATAAAAGCGCTTCGTTGGGTAGGTCAACACCCATTCCGTCGAAGCGCCGAGGGCTGGATCAATCAGAAAGTCGTTGATGACGCGGGTTTGCAGCAAGGCCAGACTCACCGCATCGATCGCCGCGCTGTCGGGAAATGACTCCGTGCGCGTTCGGCCGTCGCGCAAGGTCACGTTCGCGGTGACGCGTCCACTACCACTGCGCGCATCCTTGAGCGAGGGCCTTGCTGAGCCAGGCGCGGCGTTGAGACCACCTGGCGCGGAAGCATCCGTATAGAAACCGGTCAACGCCGTCGCGCCAACGGAGAGCATCGTGCCCTCGGCGACGTCGATGATGCTGGCATAGCCAAACAGGCCTCCCTTGGGCATATCGATCTGCTGCGTGCTGTCGACGACCCAATTACGGTCGTAGTTGTTTGGCGTCCAGGCACTTACCAAGGCATCGCAGTTGAGCGGTAAGTTACCTCCAATGGGCGGATTGGCCGCTTCGGCTAGCTGAAGCGGCATGTCACCATATCGGAGCTCGCCCATCTCGATCACTTCGATGAAGCCCTCGCGGGTGCGCGCCGGGCTGCCGAGAGTAGCCGCCAAGGTCAATGGGTGGTCGCGCTCCGATCCGGTGTAAGAGTCACTGCGCAGATCCACGCCCGCCGGACGTGCGATGGGATCGATTCTCGGCACCGTGCACGACCGATCTTGAGTGATCAGACGCGCGGGAGATTCGCTGTCGATCGACGGCAGGAACAACGCGCCGACCCAGGTGTCGTAACGAGCGAGATACAGATTGAAGTTGAGCACATCCTTGCCATTTCGAGCCTCGTTAACTCGCACGCGCACCGCCTTCGTCTGCTCGGTCATATTGGTGATCGAGAAAACGGTTTGCTTGCCCCCGCTAACCGTGTAGTACGGGTAGATGAGGACTTGGCCTATGCCGTCCGTACTGAGTTGCACGGCGTGCGCGCAGTCCATGGGCGCCAATAGCGCGCCCGCGAAAGCGATGGCCAGCGTGGCCAGATCGTGCTTGATTCTGATGACCATCCGTCACTCCTAATGGCTGGATCCGTTGTCGTCTTCTTTTGATCTCACGGTATCAGACTGATCTTCGAGCAATTCATCGATGCGAGAGTCCGCGTCGGAAGTTCGCCTTTGACAACAGGTTCATCCCTCGACGTGTACACGCTCATCGTCTGCTAAGTAGATGGCGAGGTACTGTGCATCAAGGAAATCCAGGTCCCATCTCAAGCGCGCCGCGCAGTGGGGTTGTTCCAGCGTAGTTGGCAAGTACGCCCCCAGCCAGCGAGGTGTTGATAATGCGCGTTGCCGCGAAACCGATGACAGGCAAGCCAAAGTATCTATTTCTGGTTGTCGGACCTTCGAGAAAGTAGCTCTGATAGGTTTCGGTGTCAGGATTTCCGTTGTAAAGCGTGGCCCACCCCGAAAGGGGGGTCGGTAGACCTGCGAGAGAAATGCTCGTGTAAATGACATCCGCGACTTCCCCCATTCTGGCGCCTAGAATGGGCGTTCGCGTTGGAAGACTGACGGACCCCGAGGAAAAGAAGAAGACGTTGGCGCTGTTGTTCGCACGGGGTGGAACCGCGTCGCACGTCGGTACTACACCACAAACGCCTCCGCAACAGCTTCCTTGAATACTGGTCCCTCTTCGACCCATGCGATTGAGCACGAACGCGGACTGCGGAATGATCGCCTTGCCGTCGTCATAGAAGACATCTGAGAAGAAGTGACCATTCAGCAAACGAGAGCCTCTCTCGATATAGAACCGCTTGGTTGGATAAGTCATGACCCACTCCGTCGCGGCGCCGAGCACGGGGTCGATCAAGTACTCGTTCATGACTTGCGACTTCATCATGGTCAAGCTGACGGCCTCGATAGCCCGGTCCGCGGGAAATGTTTCGACAATCCGCTGACCATTCGACAGCACCGCAACGCCTCTTGCTATTCCCTGGCCATTGTTGGCGTTCTTAAGTGTCGTGCTACCAGCTCCTACACTCTGATGAAGCTTGCCGGGCGCTGAGGTGTCGGTGTAGAAGTCGGTTAAGGCGGTGACCGGCACTGACAGCATCGTGCCCTCGGCGACATCGACAATGTCGACTTGACCGCGAAGTCCGCCGGTGGGTAAGTCGATCTCTTGGGTGCTATCGGTCGACCAGCTGATTCTGCGCGTCGTGAACAACCACGCGCCAAGAACGGCGTTACAGTCGACGGGCACTTCGCTGCCGGGCAATGGCGTGGCCTCATCGGCCAATTGCAAGAGGCCTGGGCCAGCGCGAAGTTCTCCCATCTCAATCATCTCGATATAGCCCTCCCGAGTGCGCGCGGGGCTGCCGAGGGTTGCCGCCAAGTTGCTGGGATAATCGAAGGATCCAAAATCGTAGTCGCGAAAATCTGATCCCATCGGGCGCGCGACCGCATCAATCATTGGAATCGTGCAGGCTCGATCTTGGCTGATCAGTCGCGCGGGAGTGCTGTCGTCACCCACGGGCAAGACGACGGCGCCGCTCCACGTGTGATAGGGCGAGAGGTAGAGATTGAACTCCATCATCGATCTGCCATTGCGAGCCTCGCGAAAGCGAACTCGCACCGCCTTCACCTTGCCCGTCGTGTTGGTGACCGACACCACGGTTTGATTGCCACCATTGACCGTGTAGTACGGAAAGATCAGAACTTGGCCAATCCCATTGGGGTTTAGTTCCACCGCGTTGGCTTCATCCAGAGGCGCGATGAGCGCGGCCAAGAGGCACGCGGCGAGTGTCGAGGCGCGATGCTTTCGAATGCCGTACGGATGGCACGTTTTGAGAACGTTCGTCATAGACAGCCCTTGATCAGGTTTCGGTGTCCCTGGTGTTGAAGTGGGCGCGCGGCAACCACCTTGTGAGGTGAATCATCGCGTGCCGGAGACCGCCCTCGCTTCGAGACGTTGAATCGATAGGGCGACGACGCGAGTTCATTCCCGTCACTACCGGGGTCTCGATAGCTCGAACTCGCCTCGAAGTGGCGTGGCGCCGGCATAGTTGGCGAGCACACCGCCCGACAACGTGTTGTTGATGACGCGCGTGACCGAAAAGCCGATGACGGGCAAGCCCAAGTAGGGATTGCCTGTCGTTGGTCCTTGTAGAACGTGCTCTCCGCGGTAGTAGAAGTCGGAAAAGAGGTCGGGACTGGGTTTGAGTTCGGCCCATCCCGACAATGGCGTAGGCCCGTTGGGGAAGTTGAAGCCAGTCATGAGGACGTCCGCTACCTCACCAACTCTCGCCCCGAGTATCGGTGTCAACGTAGATGGGTCCGCACCATGCGGGGTGAACAGAAAGACATTCGCGCTGTTATTCGTGCTGGGCGGGACCAGGGGACAAGGAGGCGGCGTAGCCGTGAGGTCGTCGCAGAAGCCTTGCGAACCTTCACTGACTCTTCCGACGCGGTCACGCACGCGGAAGTAGTGCAGGATCTCGCCCTTTCCGTCGTCGAAAAAGTAGTCCGGGAAGGGGCGTCGGGCGCCGCGGGGCGCTTCCGGGTTGAAAGAAATGGGGTGGTTTACGTAGAAGCGCTTGGTGGGGTAGGTCATTACCCACTCGGTCGAGGCGCCAAGCTCGGGGTCGATCAGGAACTCGCCCGTGACCCGTGTTTGCATCAGGGTCAAGCTCACCGCATCGATGGCATCGGCTGCCGGGAAGGTTTCGGTGAACGTCTGACCGTTGCTCAAAGTCGCCGTCCCGCGCGCGAATCCGTCACCATTTCGGGCACTCGAGAGCGACGTTTCGAGGTTTCCTGGCCAAGTGTGAAGCTTCGCGGGTGCACTGATGTCCGTATAGAAGTCGGTTAGTGCCGTGGCAGGGGCGGACAGCATCGTGCCCTTGGCGATGTCGATGATGTTGACGTTGCCGTAGAGTCCGCCAGTTGGAATGTCGACTTCTTGCTTCGGGTCGGTCGACCAGTTGTTTGGGAATTCGCTCGGGATCCAGGCCTTGACCAGTCTGTCGCAGTCAACAGGGATTGCACTGCCACGTATCGGGGTGGCCTCATCGGCCAGCTGCAATGGGCCCGAACCTACGCGGAGCTCGCCCATCTCGATCATCTCGATGAAGCCTTCGCGAGTGCGTGCGAGGCTGCCAAGTTGCGCCGCCATGTTCGTAGGATGGTCGCGATTCGAGCCCGTGTAGTAGTAGTTGCGGAAGTCATAGCCTTGAGGGCGCGCCACCGCATCAATTCTTGGCACCGTGCACGAACGATCTTGGGTGATCAGCCGCGCGGGTCCGGCACTGTCGCTTGAGGACGAAACCACCGCGCCGACCCAAGTATCATAGGGCGCAAGGTAAAGATTGAACTCCACTGCTGACTGCCCATTGCGCGCCTCATTGAAACGCACGCGCAAGCCCTTCACACGATTCGTTGTGTTGACGACCGACACGACCGTCTGATTGCCGCCATTGACCGTGTAGTACGGGAAGATGAGGACTTGGCCAGTACCGTCATGGCTCAGTCTCACAGCATGGGCGCTATTCACCGGGAACGTCAGCGCTGCCGCAACGGCAACGGACAGGGCCGCCGCGCGGCACTTCAAGTTTCTATTCATGCGTCACTCCTAAAAGATAAAACCGTCAAACGTGTTTCTAGTTCTCTCGCGGTCATGCTGGAATGCCGACGAGTGCTCACGAAGCCGTAGGCCCTTTCGGGCGTGAAGCTCAAGAGCATTCTGTCGCAGATTTCGGTGAAAGTCGCGCAATTCGTGTGAAATCACGACGTCGCGATTGTCATGTCCTATTTGAGGGAGAAAGAGCGTTAACCGCTTTGGTGCGTGGCGCGGTGTCGAGCGCAAGCCATGTTTCTCAGCGTCGTTCGTGCGCCATGGCGTAACGAATTGCATCGTGATCGGAGAACAACGATATGCGTTTCACGAGCGCAAGGCAGGCGGGGTAGATACACGCTCTCGCGCCATTGGCTGCTGCTTTGGTCGACTAAGTCACAATCTTTGCCGCTTCGTTCGAGCGCGGGTCTTTAGCGAGCGCGGGTCTTTAGAATGTTTCGACCCAAAGTGCCGACGATTGAATGCCTAGGCACTTCTCGTTGTCGCGACTACATTGAAGCAGCTGTCTATTCGCCGTTGGGGCAAGCACGCATTGCTAGACACCCTTGCTGCTGGCGCGTGTCGTCGGCGATCGTGAATGGGCGGCTGCGAGCGCCCTGGAGTTCATCGCATCAGCTTGTCGATGAAGTAAATCCACCTCAAGGCGAATCGCGCAACACATCAAGCTCACCCCGATGCGGCGTCGCTCCGGACTTGTTCGTGAACACGCCGCCGGCGAGCATGTCTTCAATCACGCGTGACGCCGAGATGCCAATGACAGACAAACTCAGAAGCGTAAGTCAGTAGTAGGGCCTTGAAGCACATGCCAGCGATCGTCGAGACCATGGGGGTCGTCATGGGCCCGCGTGCCCCTATTGGTCGGTCGCCCATTCTGGCAGCACTTTAGGGACAAGCCGCCTCTCGCCTAGCCAACTTCCCCTCCGCCACCTCCACGATCCACTGCCCCGCATGGCCCTCGCGCTTGCGCGTTGGCAAGTGAAAGCGACTGTCCGGATCAAGCGCGGTGACGCACACGTGCTCGATGCCCAAGGGCTTGCCGGCTTCGAGCGTGCTCGCGGCCTTCGTCGGTTCGACCAGCCACACTTGGCCATCGCCGCCGCGCAGTACGCGCGCGCTGCCATCGCCTTCAACCGCGAGCGCGGTGGCTTCGTCGACGCCGATGCCGATCAGGTGGTCGTTGCCCGCTTGCGCGCGCAATCGTGCGAGCCAGCCGATCAGGCGGCCCAGGCGATCGCGTGGCGTGAAGTGGCTGTCGGTGATCACGTCTTGCAGATGCGGCAGGCGCAGAAAGCCATCGATGAGCGTGTTGCCGGCACCGAGTGGATCGGACAGCGTCTCGGGCGCGGTGATGCTGCCGCCATCGAGCGCGCCGTAGACCCAACGGCCTTGCACGGCGAGTCCGGCGCTGGTGCCGCCGATGGGGCGACCCGCGGCGACGTGAGCGTTGATCGCGTCCTGCATCGGCGTGCCGCGCCAGTAGTTGATGTAGTTGGCTTGATCGCCGCCGCCGATGAAGATCATGTCGGCGGCGCGTACGATGTCGAGCACGACAGGATCGCTGCTGGCCTCGCGTCGAGTGAACACCACGGTGTCGACTTGCGTGACGCCGCCGATCTCATCGATGAAGAAGGGATTCAGATCGCCTTCGCCCGACGCGCGTAGCACGACCAGACGGCCGTGACCGCCATGCTCGAACAACCATTGGAAGGCCGCGGGAAAGTAGTCGCCGCCGCCCATCATCAGCACGCCGGGGCGCGGCGTGGTCGTGCGCATGTCGCCCTTGGCGGTGGAGTGATACCAGTCGTAGCCGACGCCGGATTTATGCTCAATCGCAGTCAATTCCGCGTGCGCGGTGCGAGGGGACAGTACGGCGACAATCACGGCCAGCACGGCCGACACGAACACGCGCATGAGAATCCCTAGCGATGACGGGGGCGGCATCGTCGCCCGGGGCGGGCTTCGGCCGCAAGGGTCGATCGTCGTCCCCGTTCGGGCAATTGCAAAAATCATCGGGAACAGCGAGGCTGTAACGTCCCGTACATGCAAGCAAAGCCCCGAAAAGAACACCCTGACGTCCATTAGGAACTGCACACATGCGCATGAATCCGCTATTTCTGGCACTGTCCGCGGCCTTGATGGCCGGCTCCGCCTTCTCGACGCGCGCGCAGGACGCGGCGCCGACCGAGACTCAGAACCCAGGCAAGGACGCTGAACTCGAGGTGGTGCAGGTCACCGGCTCGCGCATTCCGCGCGCGCAACTCGAAGGGCCGGCGCCGGTCACGACGATCGACGCGGATGACATCAAGGCCGCCGGCTTCACCAGCGTGCCCGATGTGCTGCGTTCGCTCACGCAAAACGGTGGCGCGACGCAGAGCCAGCAGGATTTCAGCGGCGGTGATTTTTCGCCGGGCGCGCAGCAGGTCGACTTGCGCGGTCTGGGCCCCAATCACACCTTGGTGCTGGTCAATGGTCGGCGCATCGCGGACTTTCCGCTGCCGTTCAATGGCCGCAGCAACTTTACCGATGTCTCGAATATTCCCATCGGCATGATCGATCGCATCGAAGTGCTGACTGGCAGCGCTTCGGCGGTGTACGGCTCGGACGCGATCTCGGGCGTGGTGAACTTCATCCTGAAGAAGGACATGACCGGCACGCAGATCGATGTGCGCTACGGCGCGACCGAGCGCGGTGGTGGCGAGTCGCTGCACGCCAATGTGTCGAGCGGCTTCACCGCCGGCGCGTTGAGCGCGGTGTGGGGCGTGGAGCTGATCGATCAGCGGCCGCTGTGGGCCTATGACCGGTCGATCCAGGATTCGACCGCCGATGGTCCGACCGCCAACTCGCGTCTCGCGCGTCGGGCTTATCTGCGCACAAATTACGACGACGATTATTTGGATCCGGGCGAAGCGACGTGCGCGGGCCTTTCCGATCAGAACGACAGCACGACGGGCTACTTCAATCGTCCGCGCTATGGGTACTACTGCGGCAGCCAGGAATCGATCGGCTACGGCACGATCCAGTCCGAGCGCCAGGGCGTGAACACCTACGGCACGTTCTCGCTGCCCCTGGACAATGTCGAACTGTTCGCCGATGTGCAGGCGGGCTATCACAAGGTCGAGCTGTTCAATGACGTGCAGTCGTGGTCGTACCAGGCGCCCGACGGCAACGAGGAAGGCTACTTCTACAATCAGGCCACGGACCAGATCGAATACTGGCAGCGCCAGTTCAGCCCCGAGGAAATGGGCGGTCTCGACAATGGTCGCGTGAAGACCAAGCAAAAGACCTTCGGCTTTGTGGTCGGCGCCAAGGGCCAGTTCGGCGAGATGTGGGACTACGAGGCCTCGCTCAGCCATTCGCAATACAAGGCGGTGATCGAGTGGCCGCAGATTGTTGCGGCGCTGGCGAACAATCTGTTCCTCGGCCCTTCGCTGGGCATCGACGAAGATTCCGGGCTCGATAGCTTCAATGCCGATCCCAGTCGTTTGTATCGTCCGCTGACCAACGCGGAGTACGCGGCGATTTCGGATTACACGGTCTATCACCCGCAATCGGAAACGCAGACCGCGTCGTTGACCGTCACCAATCCGGCCCTGTTCTCGCTGCCGGCGGGCGATGTCGGTTTCGCGGGCGTGGCCGAGTTCGGTCATCAGGCCTACGATCTCAAGCCCGATCCGCGCGCGACCGAGTACTACTACTACAGCTGGAAGGATTCCGACGGTTCAGGCAGCCGCAATCGTTGGGCCACGGCCGGCGAGTTGCGCATGCCCTTGCTCGATAGCGTGAATCTGAGCGTGGCGGGTCGTTACGATCAGTACCGCTTCTCCGGCCGCAACATTGGCAAGGCGACGTACAGCGCCGGTCTCGAGTGGCGCCCGGTCGAAAGCTTGCTCGCGCGTGGCTCGTACGGCACGGGCTTCCGCGCGCCGGATCTGCACTATGTCTACGCCGGCATCGGCAATGACGAAACCTCGGGCACCGACTACTACCGCTGCCGCACCGAGGAGCCCGATTCCGATCTGGGCGATTGCTCGTATTCCGATGAAGGTTTGATTCGCACGCGTCAAGGCAATCGCGAACTGGATCCGGAGACCAGCAAATCGTGGTCGCTGGGCTTCGTGTGGTCGCCGTGGGAGAACATCGATCTGTCGATCGACTACTTCGACATCGAGATGCGCGATCAGGTGCAGGACCTGCGCGTCGACAACGTGCTGCAGGATGAAGCGAATTGCCGCATCGGCGAAACGCCCACGGGCGAATCCGTCGATCCGAATTCGCCGACCTGCCGCGACGCGATCGCGCGCGTCACGCGCAATGGCGATGGCGAGCTGTACGGCATCTACGTCAACCCGATCAATGTCGCGCGTGAAACCACGTCGGGCATCGACCTGTCGGCCAATGGCCGTTGGGATACCGAGATTGGCCAGTTCAACGTGACCGCCGGCTACACCTGGGTCGACAAGCACGACTTCCAGCAATACACGGGCGATCCGACCGAAGACGAGTTCGCGGTCAACAGCGGCTTCTACATTCCCAAGACCAAGGCGAGTTTGACCGTCGGCTGGAACAACGACACCTGGGCGGCGAGCATTCACGGCCAACGTCTGGGCCGCATCGCCAGCTACGACTCGTGGGCCTTCCAGGACATCGAACCCGACAGCGGCGTCGATCCTTGGGTCAAGGCGACGTATCTGTACAACGCCACCGTCAGCTACACGTTCAACGAACGCGCGCGACTGGCCCTGCTCGTGGACAACCTCACCGACGAAATGCCGCCGCGCGACCCCACGCATGGCGCGTATCCGTACTACAACATGAGTTGGTTTGATTCGGTGGGGCGGAGTTATTTCTTGCAGTTCACGTATCAGTTTGGCGCGAAGTAACTAGCCTGCAAGCGCGCTTGCCTGACTTCGGTCGGGCATTCGCGGGAGTCGATCAAAGGGGCGCGAGGAACTCGCGCCCCTTTTTCGTTGCTGGACCGCGACCCCACTTTGGCCAGCGCGTCGTGCGGTGCAATCCAAGTTTGTCCTGGAACCTTTCGTCGTCATCGGTCTCCAAGCGATGGTCCGTCCCACGCGGCCACTTCGCGCGCGATGGTCGCCGAGATGCAAAGCAAAACTCCGAGATGATCGCGCTGCCCCTAATCACCACGTTGGCTCTGGTCAGTCCAAACATGGCTCGATCTCCGGTGAAGGCCACCGAGGTCAACGCTGACTTACTGGCCGGCAGAATCACGGAGTACGCCCTGGACTGTGGTCGCTGGCCAGCGACTTTGGAGTTCCCTCGCGTGCTTCTCGAACGCACCGGCGACTGCTGGCGGGGGCCCTACATTGAACCGCGATGGGCCTTGGATGATTGGCGACAAGCCTTTCGCTACGAGCGGGTTGAAGCGCCAGATCGCCAGTTCGAGCTGCATTCGATCGGGGGCGATGGGGTTGATGGCACGGCGGACGATATCCGATTCGGCGATGCGTCGCGTAGCTGGGCCAAGCACTATCCGCCGATGCCGGATTGCTATGCGCGTGAGCGGCAGATCCAGGCATTCATGCTCGAGCTCGCCGTTCTCCTACTCGCAATCAAGCTCAAGCGTGCCATGAAACGCCGGTTCTTCGGGTCTCCGTGAGGGTAGGGCGACGGGGTCGCTCGAACGCCGCACATTGAAACCTCAAGTTGAATCGAACGTGGCGTGTAGTCGCCTGCACGCGAGCACTCGCCGTAGGAACCGATGCATGAAGATTCGCCCCACGCAGATCCGCGACATCGCGCATCTGCCCGACATCGAACAATCCGCCGGCTTGCGGTTTCGCGACGCGCCGGGCTTGGAATGGCTGGCCGATGGCGAGAATCGCTCGCTCGAGTTTCATTGCGAGATGGTGGCGACAGGCGCTTGTTTGGTGTCAGTCGATGAGCACGATGTGCCGCACGCCTTCCTCTGCGCGCAGCCGCGCGGGAGCACGCTGCATATCTGGGAATTGGCCGTGACGCTGGCGCTTCAAGGTCGGGGCATCGGTCGCGCGTTGTTGATGCAATCGTTCGAGGACGCGCGTGGGCGAGGCATCGATGCGGTGACGCTCACGACGTTTCGTGATCTGCCTTGGAATGAGGTCTTCTATCGACGACTGGGTTTTCGCACTTTGGCATCGGAGGAACTCGACGAGGCCTTGGCTGAAATCCTGCGCCTGGAAATCGCCAACGGCCTGCCCGCGCATCGCCGCTGCGCGATGCGCTTTTCACTGAAGCTGCCGCTTGAGCGCCCAGCGTCTCGACGGACCGATGCGTGACTTCCAGTGCGGACTGGCACGGGTGCCCGCACCGATCCGCTTGAATCGATCGAGGGAGGCCAAGAATCCCGGACATCCTCAGAATCGTGATCTACAAGGCCTACTGGGTCTCTCCGAATATCGCATTGAAAAAGTGATCGATAAGGTCCCCCAGGCGTGCCCCTTCGTCATTTGGCCTATAGTCCTTGTCAAATCCGTGGAGAGTCATTTGATCCATGAACTCGTCTCGGAATCTCATCGCTGTTTCGAGGTCAATCTCCAAGATCCTCGTGCCGCCGCGCGTAGGTTTTGATTGTGCCAATAGCGTCGCCAGATCTTTTGGCAAGAATCGGGCATTCTTCAGGTACTCAACATCCGCCGCGGACAAATCAATTCGCTTGATGTTCGACACTGGCGGTCACCTGTTTGTACCTGCGCCAACTTGGGAATCCACGGTCGCGAAGCGATCGTACTATGGTGGTCGACGTGACTCGCGTGCCGACCTTCGTGAAGGCTCACGGCAACTCGAACCCGTGACTGAAGTACGTCCCGCTCACCGAAACCGGCAACGGATAGCGGTGACCCAGCGTGGTTAGACGGGGATCGCCCACGGGCAGTCGCGTTTGAGGTCCGGTGCCGATCATGTCGGTGGTCGCGCTGAGCACGCTGCCGGACGCGACGGTGTCGTGACCATGCGTGCCGCGCCATTGTGACCAGGGAATGTTCATCGGCGAGCCGCCGCACTGGTCGTCGTACATGGCCAGTGGGTTGGACGTTTCGAGTCGATTCGCGCGCGCTTGGATTTGCGTGGCGAACGCGGTGGGCAAGGTGCCCAGGCACGAGAACCACGCGTAGGGCGCGACGGCGCCGCGGACCACGTTGTGGCTGAAGCGCGTGCCGCCGCTGGGCGGATCGAACACGCCCCAGCGCATGACCATGCTGGCGTTGATCACGGTGTTGTGGTGCACGTCGTGATTGAGCATCACGCAGTCTTCGGTCAGGCATTGGCCGCCGAGCCAGACGCCGGTGTTGATGAGCAGGTTGTGATGAATATGGATGTTGAGCGAGCGCACCTGCGCCGAGATCTGGATGCCTTGGTTATTGGCGAACTCGGGCGCGTATTCGATCAGATTCTCGCGATAGACATTGTGCTGCGAGTTGTCCTTGTCGTGCACGCCCGCGTGCGTGCTGCCCAGGCGCACGACGTTGTTCTCGAACACGGAGTCCGTGGCATCGAACCAGGTGGCGGCATAACCGTCGGGATAGTTGAGAAAGGCCGAGTCCTGCACCAGGAAGCGATGTCGCGGATCGAAGCTGCCCCAGCCATGAATGTAGGCCGGGTTCTCGCCGCCATTGGCCACCACGCCATCGAGAAAGCGCAGATGGCGCAGCACCACGCCGAACAAGGACGGGTCGCTGACGATGCCGTACTGCCGCACGCCGGTGATGTCGAAGCCTTCGAAGCGCGCCGTCGGCGCCTGGGTCATCTTGACGTCGATCGAGCCCGCGCCGGTGAGATCGATCACGGGCACTTCGTCGGGATAGGCCAGGACTTGGACCACGCGGTTGTCGAAGAAGTCGAAGCGACCCGGATACACGCCCTTGCGTACCATCAAAGCTTGCGCGGTCGTGCCTTGGGCCAGGGCGAAGGCGATGGTGCGAAATGGCTGCGCGATGCTGCCGCGACCCGCCGTGTCGATGCCCGTGGGCGCGACGAAGAGGAAGCGATCGGTCGCGACCGTGATCGTGAACGTGCGCTGCGTGACCTTCTGCGCGCTGCCACTGTCGCGGACTTCGATGTCGAAGGCGTAACTGCCGGCGCTCGGCGGGGTGAAGCGCAGGGTGCCGCGGCGAAAATCGAGACTCACCGCGCCCGCGAACGGCTGACCATTGAAGCGCGCGCCGAGAAGACGGTACTCGTAGGGAAAGATGCCGCCCGTCATGGTCGCGCGGCTTTCGTAGGGAATGCCGGGATACGCGATGGTGCGTAGCGATGCGCCATCTTGCCACCACGCGAGGGCGTCATTCGGCAAGGTGTCGGGCATGGTGATGCGCGGCGCGATCGCGTGGACGCAGCGCACGAACACCGGCGTGCCGGCGGCGGGCACCGTGGTCGGCGCGAAGTCGGACAGCGCGCAGGTCTGACCATCGGGTTGCGTCACGACGTCGATCTGCAGCGGCGAGCCCACGTTGCCCTGACCGACTGCGATCTGCTCATCGACCGTGGCCGTGACCGTGGCGCCGCCTTGACGCAGCGCGACGGTATTGCCAAGCGCCAGTCCTTGCACGCGCACTTGCACCGGCACGGTTTGCGCGACACTCGGCGGCGCGGTCGCGAACAACGCGAGCGTGGCGAGGCCAAGCCCCAGTCGGGTCACGAAAGTCGCGGTGGCGATGCGTGCGGTTGTCCTCATCGATCTTCCTCGGGGCTTGATACAACGCGGAAAAGCTCGCGCTCACGAACACGCCGTCCGCATGGCGCGGACGCGCGTCAGAGGCATGCGCGAGGGAAACGTCACGAACGCCGGCGCGAGCCAGGGTCGATAACGGCTTCGCGTCTGGCGGCGCGGCTAGGGTCCGACCGCGCGAAGCGCGATGACCGTAAACGTTTTCACGGCCGCGAACTGTGACGATGCTCGAATCTGCGACAAGCCGATGTTCGGGCGATCGATCGCGTGATCAGACGCGGCTCACCGATGCCCGCGGCCCAACGGGGGATCGCGAGCGACGAGGATGATCCGCTTCGGGACACGACACGCGGCGCAGCGCCGCGCATCGCGATCAGGGCGTGCTCAAGTCCGCGAGGTTCTCGTAGAACTTCAATGACTGCGGATTGGCCAGGGCGTCGGTGTTCTTCACCGGCTTGCCGTGGACGATGTTGCGCACGGCGAGTTCGGTGATCTTGCCGGAGATGGTGCGCGGGATGTCGGGCACCTGCACGATCTTGGCGGGCACGTGACGCGGCGTGGTGTTCTGACGGATTTCCTTGCGGATGCGATCGCGCAGGGCGTCGTCGAGGACGAGGCCTTCGCGCAGGCGCACGAACAGCACGACGCGCACGTCGTTGTCCCAATCCTGACCGATGGCCAGGCTTTCGAGCACTTCCGGCACGCGCTCGACCTGACGATAGATTTCCGCCGTGCCGATGCGGACGCCGCCGGGATTGAGCGTGGCGTCGGAGCGGCCGTAGATGATCACGCCGTCGTGGTCGGTGAGCATGGCGTAGTCGCCATGGCACCAGACGTTTTCGACGCGCTCGAAATAGGCCGCGCGATATTTGCTGCCGTCGTCGTCGTTCCAGAAGCCGATCGGCATCGAGGGAAACGGCGCGGAGCACGACAGTTCGCCGGCTTCCTCGCGCACGACGCGGCCGTCGTCGGCGAGGATCTCGACTTTCATGCCCAGGCCGCGCGTCTGCAATTCGCCGCGATAGACCGGGCGCAGCGGACAACCCAGGGCGAAGCAACTGATGATGTCGGTGCCGCCCGAGATCGAGGCGAGCAGCACGCGATCCTTGATGTCGCGATACACGTAGTCGAAGCTCTCCGGCGCCAAGGGCGAGCCGGTCGAGAGGATGGTGCGCAGCTGCAGCAGCTTGTGCGTTTCGCGCGGCATCACGCCGGCCTTCTCGGTGGCGGCGAGCCACTTGGCGCTGGTGCCGAAGATGCTGATGCCGACTTCATCGGCCAAGGTCCACGGCGCATTGCCATCGGGATGCGAGGGCGAGCCATCGAACAGCACCACGCCCGCGCCCACGGCCAGGCTCGACACGAGCCAGTTCCACATCATCCAGCCGCAGGTGGTGTAGAAGAAAATCCGATCCTCGCGCTTGAGGTCGGTGTGCAGCACCAGTTCCTTCAAATGCTGGATCAAGGTGCCGCCGACGCCATGGACGATGCACTTGGGCACGCCCGTGGTGCCCGAGGAATACATGATGTACAGCGGATGGTCGAAGGGCGTCAGTTCGTATTCGACCGCGCGCGCCGAGAAGGGCGCGGTGAAGGCTTCGAGCGATACCGCGCGCGGCACGGCTTCGACCGAATCGGGCGCGTCCAGATACGGCACCACGACCACGCGCTCGATCGCGGGAATCTTTTCCAGAATGCCGCGCACGCGCTCCAGGCAATCGAAACGCTTGCCGCCGTACGCATAGCTCGCGGCGGTGAACAGCACCTTGGGCGCGATCTGGCCGAAGCGATCAACCACGCCATTGATGCCGAAGTCGGGCGAGCACGATGACCAGATCGCGCCCAGGCTCGTGGCGGCGAGCATGGCGATCACGGCGTCGGGAATATTGGGCATGAAACCCGCGACGCGATCGCCACGGCGCACGCCCGCGGCGACCAGCGCTTGCTGCAGGCGCGACACGCGGTCGTGCAGCTCGGCGTAGGTGATGTCGATGGCGTGACCGGCTTCGCCGCGAAAGATCAGGGCGAGACGATCGTCCTTGTAGCGCAGCAAGTTCTGCGCGAAGTTGAGCTGCACTTGCGGGAACCAGCGCGCGCCGGGCATGCGATCGGCGTCGACCAGGATCGGTTCGCGATCACCGCTGGCGCGAATGCCGCAGAAATCCCACACGGCCAGCCAAAAGGCCTCGGGCCGGCGAATCGAAAAATCGTAGAGATCGTCGTAGGTCGCGACCAGCGGCTCGATGCCCTGCACGAACTTGATGAAGCGCGACAGGTTGGCGCGCTCGACGCGCTCCTTGCCCGGGGTCCACAACGGTCCAACGCTGCTCATGCCGATCCTGGATCAAGCGGCGCGTCGACCCGCGCCGACGGGGTCGCTACGTTATCCAATCGGGGCGATGCGCACCAGCGTACTTTCGGGCTAGCGACAAGGTTTTGACATGCGCCCGGTGTCATCGCGCGCGGCGCGCGTCACGCGCGCCGCGTGGACGAGCCGCGCCTTACAGCGCGGCTTCGAGCTCGGGAATGATCTTGAACAGATCGCCGACCAGACCGATGTCGGCCACTTCGAAGATCGGCGCCTCGCCGTCCTTGTTGATGGCGACGATGGTGCCCGCGTCCTTGATGCCGGTCAGATGTTGGATGGCGCCGGAGATGCCGATCGCGACGTAGAGTTCCGGCGCGATGATCTTGCCGGTCTGACCGACCTGCATGTCATTGGGTGCGTAGCCCGCGTCGACCGCGGCGCGCGAGGCACCGACGCCGGCGCCGAGCTTGTCGGCGAGCTTGTAGATCAGCGCGAAGTTATCGGCCGAACCCAGCGCGCGACCGCCGGAGACCACGCGGCTCGCGCTCTGCAAATCCGGGCGATCGCTCGAACCGGCTTTCAACTCGACGAAGCGCGTGTGCGTGGGCAGGCTGGCGTTGACGCTGGCCGCTTCGATCGGCGCCGCGGCGCCCGCGCCCGTGGCCGGGAACGAGGCATTTCGCACTGTCGCCACGACCTTGCGCTCGGCCGGCACGGTGACCGTGATGATGGCGTTGCCGGCGTAGATCGGTCGCTCGAAGGTGCGGCCGTCGATGACCTTCATGATGTCGGAGACCATTGCTTCGCCGAGCAGCGCGGCGACGCAGGGCATCAGGTCCTTGCCGAACGTGGTCGAGGGCCCGAGCACGTGCGTGTATTCGCCCGCGAGCGCGACGATCTGCGCGGCCTGCACGTGCGCGAGCGCATGCGCGTTGGCGGCGTTGGCGAGCGTGCGCACCTTGCTCACGCCGTCGAGCGTGGCGGCTTGCGCGGCGATGGCGGCCGGGTCGGCCGCGAGCACCAGCACGTCGATGGCGCTGGCGCCCATTTGCTTGGCGGCGGTGACGCACTTGGCCGTGCTGGTGTTGAGTTTGCCGTTGAGGTGCTCGGCGACGATCAGGATCTTGCTCATGGGTTAGTTCTCCGGTCGCTCACAACAGGCCCTTGGCCTTGAGCGCGGCGACGAGTTCGCCGACGTCCTTGACCATCACGCCCTTCTGACGCTTGGGCGGCGGCGCGTAGCGCGTCACTTGGTGATGGTCGCCACTGTCCACGCCGAGCGTGTCGAAGGCGATGGTTTCGAGCGGCTTGGACTTGGCTTTCATGATGTCGGGCAGCTTGATGAAGCGCGGCTCGTTCAAGCGAAGGTCGGTGGTGATGACGGCGGGCAGATCGACGTCGATCACTTCCAGGCCGGCGTCGACTTCGCGCGTGACGCGCGCGACCGTGCCGTTGACCTCGAGCTTGGACGCGAACGTGGCCTGCGCCTTGCCCCACAGCGCCGCGAGCATCTGACCGGTCTGCGAGCAATCATCATCGATGGCCTGCTTGCCCAGCAGCACGATCTGCGGCTGTTCCTTCTCCACCAGCTTCAAGAAGGCGCGCGCGGCGGTGAGCGGTTGAATGGCCTTGTCGGTGACCACGTGAATCGCGCGATTGGCGCCCATGGCCAGGCCATTGCGCAGATGCGCTTGCGCGTCGGCGGGGCCGATGGTGGCCACGATCACGTCGGTGGCGATGTTCTTTTCGCGCAGGCGCAGGGCTTCTTCCAGCGCGATATCGTCGAAGGGATTGGGCGAGAGCTTGACGCCCTCGGTGGCCACGCCGGAACCATCGGGCTTGACCTGAATGCGGACGTTGTAGTCCACCACGCGTTTGTAGCCGACCAGAATCTTCATCACGATCCCTTGCCAGTGCCCAGCTATCGAAGGCCGCCGATTGTACGTGGCGGGACTCGGGCGCGCACGTCAGGGAGTTGTGATGACGCCCCGCGCGCGCGGGCGCCCGGTCGCGGCCGCGCGCTAGAGGTTCTGGTAGTTCGGCCCCGCGCCGCCCTCGGGCGTGACCCAGGTGATGATCTCGTACGGGTCCTTGATGTCGCAGGTCTTGCAGTGCACGCAGTTGGCGGCGTTGATCTGCAGGCGCGGGCCGGCCTCGCCCTTGACGATCTCGTACACGCCGGCGGGGCAAAAGCGCGTGCAGGGATTGGCGTATTCCTCGGCGCATTTCGTCACGCAGACGCTGGTGTCGGCCACGCGCAAATGCACGGGTTGATCCTCGTCGTGCTCGGTGGCGGCGAAATAGACCGAGGCCAGGCGATCGCGCGGCGGCAGATCGCCGCGCTCGACCCAGTCGCGATCGGGCGAGGCGTACTCGGCGACTTTCTTCAGGCCCTCGTGATCGGCCTTGTTCTTGAGCGTCCACGGCGACAGGCCGGCGGTGATCGTTTCCCATCCGGCGTTGACCATGCCGAACCAGAAGCCCTTCTTGAAACCGGGCTTGATGTTGCGCACGCGGCGCAGCTCCGCCATGACTTCGGAATTGCGCAGCACGAAGTTGAAGCCATCGACGCGGCCGCCATCGGCGATGTGCTTGGCCGCGAGCATGCCCGTGCGAATGGCCTGATGCGTGCCCTTGATCTTGGGCACGTTGAGCGTGCCGGCGCCGTCGCCGATGAGAATGGCGCCGGGCATCTCGACCTTGGGCAGCGATTGATAACCGCCCGAGGCGATCGCGCGCGCGCCGGCCGAGATGATCTTGCCGCCGTCGAACAGCGGCTTGATCAGCGGATGCTGCTTCAATTGCTGGAAGGCCTCGAAGGGCATGAGCTTGGCGTCGGCGTAATCCAGGCCCGTGACGAACCCCAGCGCCAGACGATCGCCTTCGAGGTGATACGCGAAGCTGCCGCCATAAGTCGCGTTGTCGAGCGGCCAGCCGACCGTGTGCATGATCTTGCCGACATCGCCCTTGCCGGGCGCGAGCTGCCACAGTTCCTTCATGCCCACGCCGAAGGTCGGCGGGTCGCAGTCGCGCGCCAGGTCGAAGCGCTTGATCAGTTGCTTGGTCAGGTGACCGCGCGCGCCTTCGGCGAGCACGGTGATCGGCGCGCGAATGTCGATGCCCATGGTGTAACCGGGCTTGTGCGTGCCGTCGCGCGCCACGCCCATGTCGCCGATGCGCACGCCGCACACGGCGCCGGCATCGTCGAATAGATTTTCGGCGGCGGCGAAGCCGGGATAGATCTCCACGCCCAAGGCTTCGGCCTGCGGCGCGAGCCAGGCGCACATGGCGCCCAGCGACACGATGAAATTGCCCGCGTTGTGCATCTGCGGCGGCGTCGGCAGGCGCATCTGACGACGGTGATCGCGCAGCCACCAGAACTCGTCGTGCTTGGCCGGCACGCAGATCGGCGGCGGTGACTTGCGCCACTCGGGCAGTAGGGCATCGAGCGGCTCGGGCTCGATCACGGCGCCGGACAGAATGTGCGCGCCGATGGTCGAAGCCTTCTCGATCACGCACACGCGCGTGTCGGGTTTGAGCTGCTTCAAGCGGATGGCGAAGGACAGGCCGGCGGGACCGGCGCCGACGACGACCACGTCGTACTCCATCACATCGCGTTCGCTCATGGCTGCGGTCTCCGGGCTAGGACCTTGAATTCTCGGCGATTTCGCGGGGGCGGGGCAATCGGCTGGGCATTCCACCCGATGACCCAAGTTTGCAATCGTCGCGCGGGGATGACGCTGTCAACGGGTAAACTCTTGATCGCATTGAGCCCGCGGGGGCAGGGGCCCCAAGAGGACGTCATGAAATTCGCTGCGAGAAAGCATGCCGGTGGCCTGATGCCGCGACTGGCCGCCTGTGTATTGAGTGTGTGCTGGAGCATGTCCGCGTGGTCGGGCACGCCCGGCGAGGACGGTACGGTCACGATCAGCTCGGCCGGCAACGTTATCAACGGCTACACCTTGCTCAATGGCAATGTCGCCGTGGGCGCGACCAGCTTCAGCGTGATCAGCACCACGGCGCTGGCCTTGCCGGCCGGTTCTGGTGTCGCGGTCGCGGGACGGCCGTTAGCGATCGGCGATCTGCTGATGATCTATCAGGTCAACGGCGCGACGATCGACACCACCGACACGGCGAACTACGGCGCGATCAACAACTACGGCAATGCCGGCAAGTACGAGTTCGTCACGGTCAAGCAGATCAGTGGCAACACCATCACCATCGCCACCGGCCCGCAGTCCGTGGGCGGTCGTCCGTGCACGGGCATGCTCAATGCGTATTCCGATGGCGCGATGGTGATTCGCGTGCCGCAGTACGCGGCGCTGACCATCGATTCGACGGCATCGGCGGTCGCGCAGGATTTTGATGGCTCGCTCGGCGGCGTGGTGGTGATGGATGTGCAGAACACCCTGACCCTGCGCGGCACGGTCTCGGCCAATGCCGCGGGTTTCCGTGGCGGCGCGTATCACGACAACGCCAACGACTCCGGCACGGCCACCACGCTGTATCGCTCGGCCAATGGCGACGATGGCGGCGAGAAGGGCGAAGGCATCGCCGGCCCGGCCGTGGTGCTGGCCAATGGCGCTTATGGGCGCGGCGCACCGGCCAATGGCGGCGGTGGCGGCAATGGTCACAACGCCTCCGGTGGCGGTGGCGCCAACGGCGGCACCGGCACGTGGAATGGCACGGGTTCGAAGGATCGCGGCGCGAGCAATGCCTATGACGCGGCCTGGAATCTCGAGGCCGCGGGCTTCGCCACCAGCGTCAGCCCGGGCGGCGGGCGCGGCGGCTATTCGTTTTCGCTCAACGATCAGAACGCGCTGACCCTGCCCACGGGCGACGCCAACTGGGGCGGCAATTCGCGCCGCAATGTCGGTGGCTTCGGCGGTCGTCCGCTGTCGCGCACGGGCGAGCGCTTGTTCTTCGGCGGCGGCGGTGGCGCGGGCGATGGCAACAACTTCGCCGGCGACAACACCGACGGCAACAACACCACGGGCAATGGCGGCGATGGTGGCGGTCTGGTCTTCATCGTCGCCGGTGCCGTGTCGACGACCGGTGGCGCGGGCGCGCCGCGACTGGTCTCGGCCAATGGCGCGGCGGGTGGTTCGTCGTCCGCGGGCCCCGCGGGCAATGGCGGTCGCGATGGCAGCGGCGGCGGTGGCGCGGGCGGCACGGTGGTGATGGTGGTCGATGGCGCCTTGTCGTCGAACGTGACCATCAACGCGCAAGGCGGTGTAGGTGGCACGCAGACCATCGTGGGCTTCGGCACTGAAGCCGAAGGTCCGGGCGGTGGTGGCGGTGGTGGCGTGATCGCGGTGACTTCGGGCAGCGGCACGCCCACGCGTTCGGTCACGGCCGGCAATAACGGCACGACGACCTCGGGCGGCCTGACGGAGTTTCCGCCCAATGGCGCCACGCGCGGCACGGCGGGCGAATCGGGCACGGGTCCGACGCGCACCAGTGGTCCGCTCGCGTGCGCGTTGCCGGTGAGCCTGGCGTATGTGTACAGCTGGCCCACGGCCAGCGGCGTCGAGGTGCGCTTCAGCACCGCGACGGAAACCGACAACGTCGGCTTTCGCGTGGGTCATGCCACGCTGACCGGCAAGCGCGCGAGCGCGCTCGTGGGCAGCGCCGTGGTCAACAGCCTCACGCCGGCCGACTACGCGTTGACTCTGCCGGCGGGCACGACGGAATTCACCATCACCGACGTCGCCACCGATGGCAGCGAACGCGAGCACGGACCGTTCGCGGTCGGCGCGCGTTACGGCGGCAAGCCGGAGGTCGAGCGCATCGATTGGAATTCAATCGCGGCCGAAGCGGCGCGTCCGAGCGGGCGCACGGCCAAGGCCTCGGCGCGCGAAGCCGTGTTGACGGTCGCGCGTGATGGCATCTATCGCGTCACGCATGCCGATCTGCTCGCGGCCGGCGTCGATCTGAGCGGCGCCAAGAGCGCCGACGTGGCGCTGGTGCGTCTGGGTGAGGCCGTGCCGCGCCGCGTGCTCGGCGGCGAAACCTGGAACACCGCGAGCGCCGTGGAGTTTCTCGGTCGCGCGGGCAAGACCTTGTACGGCCAACGCGCGAACTATCGCCTGGCGATCGATGCCGAGTACGCGCGCGCCGTGAGCGAAACCTTGCTCGCGCCACGTCGCGTCGTGCCCGCGTTGTACACGGGCGTTAGCGAATACGCGCCGAAGAATCAGTACAGCTTTGCCTCGCCCAGTGGCGATCCGTGGTTCGCCGATGCCTTGCTCGCCACGCGTGGCGGCATCTCGGGCAAGGAAATCCTGCTGCGCGGCGCGGCCGCCGCCGGTGTCGATGGCGAGGCGCGATTGGAACTGTCGCTGTGGGGCGTGACCGATTTCGAAGGCGAGGCGCCTGATCACCACTTCACCGTGCAGTTCAACGATCAATTGCTCGCCGCCGAAGTCTCCGATGGTCTGCGCGCGATCGATCTCGAACAGCGCCTGCCGCTGTCGGCCGTGCGCGAGGGCGAACGCAATCGTCTGCGCATCGAAGTGCAGGCGAGCGCGGGTTACGACTTCGATCTGATCAATGTCACCTCGGCGCGCTTGAGTTATCCCGCGCGGCCGTACGGCAACTACGGCTTGTGGCAAGGTCGCGAAGTGCGCGCGCAAGACGCGGCGCCGGCCGACGCCGGCTTCAGCGTGCCGGGTTTCGACAACGACAGCATCGTGGCCTATCGCGCCAATGGTGATCGGGTCGAAGCGCTCGCGCGGCCGAACATGGATCGCTCGCAGAGCTGCTGCGCGCCGATCCTGCCGTTCGGCGCGGCCGATGACGAATACTTCGTCGCCCAGACCAGCGAACTCGGGCGTCCGACGATTCGCGCCTTGGGCGCGCGCGCGGCGCTGAGCGAGGGTCCGGCCGATTACCTAGTGATCTCGCATGCGAGCTTCATCGACGGCCTGGCGCCGCTGGTGGCGCTGCATCAAGCGCAGGGGCTGCGCGTGAAAGTCGTCGACGTGGCCGAGGTCTATCGTCAATTCGCCGATGGCGAGGCCACGCCCGATGCCATCGCCGATTACATCGCGTTCGCGTACGAAAGCCTGGGCACGCGTTTCGTGCTGCTGGTCGGTGGCGACACGTACGACTACGACGACAACTTGCGTCTGGGTTCGGTGAGCTTCCTGCCGACCTACTATCGCCGCACCGGTGGCCTGGTGCGTTATGCGCCGAGCGATGCGCCTTACGCCGATGTCGATGGCGACGCGCGTCCCGATGTCGCGCTCGGTCGCTGGCCGGTGCGCAATCGCGCCGAGCTCGATGCCGTGGTCAACAAGACGATCGCGTTCGCCGCGCGCGCCGACAAGAAACGCGCGCTGTTCGTCGCCGCCAAGGCCGAGACCGATCTCGACTTCGCCGGCATGAGCGATGACTTCGCCGCGAGCCTCGCGCCCGCCGGCATCGACAGCAGCAAGGCTTATGTCGATCGCCTTGGCGTGGCCGCCACGCGCGCGCAGTTGTTGTCGGAGTTCAATGCCGGGCGGCCCTTGATCGGCTTCGTCGGTCATTCGGGCGCGGATCGCTGGTCGTTCGATCCTCTATTCACGCTTGCCGACGCGCGCGTGCTCGGCAATGGCGGCGCGCCGAGCGCGGTGGTGCAGTTCGGTTGCTACAACGCGTACTTCGTCAATCCGCAGGCGAATACGCTGGCGCATGGCCTGCTGTTCAATGCCAACGGCGGCGCGGCCCTGGTGATCGGCGCATCGACCTTGACCGATGTCGAGGCGCATCGCGCGCTCGGGGCCTTGTTGTATCCGCGTCTGGTCGCGGGCGATACCTTTGGTGAAGCGCTCACCGCCGCCAAGCGCGCGCTCTATGACGACAGTGCCTTCGGGCCCGAGGTCGGCCTGGGCGTGACCTTGCTTGGCGATCCCGCGCTGAGCCTGCGCTGAGGCCGGCGCGCGGTGGCCGTCGTCGCGCTCGCTGTCGCCGGCGAGGGCTCCACGCCCGACGCCGCGCTGCTGCGTGGCGCGATCGCGCGGCTGGCGCCGCGCGCGCCGGCGGGCACGCGCGAAGTCGAGATGCGTCACGCCCGGTTGTGGATTGGCTACACGCACGCGGCCGAAGCGCGCGCGCCGCAGCACGTGATGGTGCGGCGTGACGATGAGTTGTTCGTGCTCGATGGTCATCTGGCCCAGGCCGGACGTCTCGCGCGGCAATTGGAATTGCCGCCCGATGCCTCGGCCGCGCAGATCGCGTGGGCCGTGTGGCTGGCGCAAGGCGCGGCGGGTCTGAGTCGACTCGAAGGTCAGTTTCTTGCCCTGTGGTTGAGCGATGGCGGTCGACGCGTGCAGGTCGCGCGCGATCCCAGCGGCTGTCGCACGCTGTTCTATCGCGTCGAGGACGGGCAAGTGTTCGCGGCCAGCGAAGCCGTGGCCGTGTGCGATCTGACCGGCCGCGCGGCGCAATGCGATACGCTGGCGGCCGCGCATCACTTCGCCTTGCGCGCGCCGCCGGGCGGGCACAGCTTCGTCGCTGGCGTGCGCGAAGTGCCGGCTGGCGCGGCGGGCGAATTGTCGGGCGGCAATCTGGTCGAGCACGCGATCGCGCCCGCGCTGGAAACCGGCTATTGGGAACGCGCCACGCTGGCCGAGTGCGCCGAGGCTTTCGGCGACGCCATGCGCGTGGCCGTGCGCGACGAAATCGCCGAGGCGCGCGGCGCCGCGATCTCGCTCAGCGGCGGCATCGATTCCACCGCGATCGCCGCGGCCCTGCGCGAAGGCGAGCCGGCGATGCCGTGTTCGGTGGTCAGCTGGTCGCTGCCGCAATGGCCGCAATGCGACGAATGGCCGCAGATCGCGGCCACCGCGCACGCGCTGCAATTGCGCGCGCACGCGGTGCTGCCGCACGAGCCGCGACCGCTGGCGACCAATGATGTCGAATGCTTCATCGATGGGCCGGTGGGCAATCCTTATCGCGGCATCAAGCGCGCGCAGTACGACCGCGCGCGCGCCGAAGGCGCCGAAGTGCTGTTGAGCGGCAACTTCGGTGATCACTTGCAGCCCGATCCGCGCGAACGTCTGCGCGAGGCCGTGCAATCGGGCGATATCGGCGCGGCCCTGTGGCGCGTGTTTTCCAGCGGCGGGCCGATGAACTGGTGGCGCGATCCGGGCATGCGCGGCGCTTTGTCGCGCTGGCGTCGACGTCGACGCTCGGGCTTGCCGCCGTGGCTCACGGCCAAGGCGCGCGCCGCGGTCGAAGGCCCGCGCGCGCGGCCGGCGTGGCTCGACGCGCAGCCGTTTCCCGAGCGTGTCGCGCGCGTGTTCAGCGCCGAGGCCGCGCTGGAAGCCGCGGCCGACACGCCTTACGCCGATCGCGCGGGCATTCGCGTGGCGTATCCCTATCGTCACACGCGCGTGCTCGACGTGTTGCTTCGACTGCCGCCCGATCCCGCCGTGCTCGGCGCGGGCGACAAGCTGGTGGTGCGTCAGTGGCTGGCCGGGCGCGTGCCCGAAGCAGTGCGGTTGCGGCCGAAGTCGGGCAGCTTGGCGCCGTTGTTTCGCGCCGGAATTCGTGGCGCGGCGCGCGTGCGCGTGGCCGCGGTGTTGTTCGACGAATCGGCGACCTGGTCGGAATTCGTCGAGCCCGAACGGCTGCGCGCCGCTTGGGAGACTACAGCGCCGAGCGAATCGGCCGATCTATTGGTATGGCTCTGCCTGGGTTTCGAGATCTGGCGGCGGAGCCTGAACGGGGGCAGGCTATGTTAGGATTTTCACGCATGAACGACGACGTCACCCAGGCTCGCACCGAGCCCGCGTCCACCACGGCGCCACGCCGTGCCTATGTCGCGCCCGCGATCGCGCGGCTCGGCGACGTGCGCGAGCTCACCCTCGGCGGCTCGCCGGGCGTGGGCGATTCCGGTTCCGGCGCGACGCAGCGCTGCCCAGGCTGCTGAGCCCTGTCGACGCGCCCATGTCGCGCGCGTCGACACCCGCGCTGATTCGACTCACGTGCGCTCCCGGCGCCCGCGCGCGCTGGCAGTGCGATCTTGGTCATGCGGTATTGCGCGCCGATCGCGCGTGGCCGGGTTTTGTCGCGGCTCCGCCGGCGGATGAGGACGAGGTCGAAGCAGATCGTCGCTTCGCGACGGTCGATGTATCCGCCGACGCGGGTGTGTCGCGACAGGCGGAAGGCTGGTTGGGCGATGCCGTGCGCACCGTCGTCAGCACGACCCATGAGCATCTCACCCAACACGCCGCGCGCGACTTCGGCGCCGTGCGCGTGGCCGACGATGGCGCCCGTGTCGCGCTCGATGATCAAGCCGCCGCGAGTGCGCTCGCGGGCGAATGGTTGCTCGGCGTGGGGCTGGTTCAAGCACTCGCGCGTCGCGGCTGGTTTTGCCTGCACGCTTGCGCCGGCGAGCGCGAGGGTCGCGTGATCGCGATCGCGGGCGCCAGTGGCGGGGGCAAGTCGACACTCGCGCGCGCGATGGCGCGCGATCCGCGCGGTTCGCGGCTGACCGATGACATCTTGCCGTGGCACGCGGCGACCGCGCGCGCGTGGCCGCGGTGTCCGCAACTCAAGCTAGCGCCCGAGGCGTGGGCGCGCGTGGACGATCTCGCAGTGGATGCGCTGTTCGTGCTGGTTGATCGCGGTGATGCCGCGCGCGTGACGTCGCGATGGAGTACCTCCGAAGCGCGTCGCGCCGTCATCGCCGCCACCGCCGGCGCGCGCTTGTTCGACGCGCCCTTGTTGCAGCGACATCTCGATGCCTGCACGCGCTTCGCCGAGCGCGTGCCCGTGCACGGTCTGCACGTGCGTGACGCCGCCGCCGATGCCGATGGCGCGGCGCAAGAGGCGCTCGATGTGATGCACACCGTCATCGGTGCGCGCGCTTGAGTTCGACTGGCCCAGTCCCGAGTGCGTGGACCTGCGCGTGGCGCCTCGCGAGAGTTCGCCTCACGCTCGCGCGCTATCGCGGCGCGCGACTGCAAGCCTTGCTGACGACCGCGCCCGGTCGCGACGACGCGGTGGCGATCGACGAAGCCGCGCGTGTGGTCGCTCGCGTGCTGGCCTCGTCACGCTGGGTGCGCGGCTCGCGTTGCCTCGCGCGCGCCATCGCCGCGACCGAACTGCTGCGCGCATCCGGCATCGCCGCGCAGCTGCGCATCGGCGTGCGCCGCGCGGGTCAGGGCCCGCGCGCGCATGCCTGGGTCAGTGTGGGCGGTGAGGCCATCGGCGAGGACGCGCGCCTGCTCGCCGACCTCGTGATGCTGCCGACCATGGACGCCACGCTGCAGTTCGACTAGAACATCGCCATGAGCTTTCGTCTGCGACAAGGCATCCTGGCGCAAACCGCGCTGCCCGAGGCCATCGTGCTCGATACGCGCGATGGCGCGTACTTCGAGCTCAATGCCGTGGCCAGCCTGATGCTGACGCGTTTGCTCGCCGGCGCCACGCCCGCGCAGGCGATCGAGGCGGTGACGCGCGAGTTCGACGTCGACGCCGAACGCGCCAGCGCCGATCTCGACGCCTTCATCGCGCAACTGCGCGCGCGCGATTGGCTGGCCGAGGACGCATGACCGCGGCGCCCGAGCGCATCACCCTCGAGGGCGGCGAGTTGTGGTGGTGGCCCCAGTTCATCGCGCCCGATGAGGCGGACGCGGCGCTGCGCGAACTCGTCGACGCCATCGCCTGGGAACAACATCACGTGCGTCTGTTCGGCAAGCGCATCGCCGCGCCGCGCCTGTCGTGCTGGATCGGCGATCCGGGCGCGAGCTATGTCTATTCGCGCGAACGCTTCGAACCGCGCCCGTGGCCGTCCGCGCTAGTGCCGTGGCGGCAACGCGTCGAAACGGCGGCCGAGGAACGCTTCAACAGCGTGCTCGCCAATCTGTATCGCCACGGCGACGATGCGATGGGCTGGCACAGCGATGACGAACCGGAACTGGGCGAGACGCCGATCATCGCGTCCTTGAACCTGGGCGCGACGCGGCGTTTTCAGCTCAAGCACAAGACCCTGGGCTTGCGTCGCGACTTGTCATTGCACGCGGGCAGTCTGCTCGTGATGCGCGGCGAGACGCAGACGCATTGGCTGCACGCCGTGCCGCGCGAGCGCGGCATCACGTCGCCGCGCTTGAACCTGACCTTTCGACACATCGACGCGAGTCGTCGACGCGCGCGAGCGTGATCGCGCGGTCGAATCAGCCCGGCACGCGCGGCAAGGCGCCGTTGTAATTGGCATCGCCCGTGCGCAAGGTCCACTCGACGATGGCCGGCAGCAGTTCATCGATCGCGCGCTGAAACGCGGCGATCACCGCCGGCGTGCCCGAACCGTCGATCGACACGCGCTGCGTGAAGACTTGCGCCGCGAGCACGTCATTGCTGGTCGCGCGCACCAGCTTGATGCTCAAGCTCACGTGCGCGGACCGCTCGTCGCCGCGGTACTCGGCCTGGAAATCGCGCAGTTCCGTCAGCAGGATGAAATCGCCGCGCACGCCGGCGCTGGTCGCGCCGACGCCGACCAGACGACCGCTGTCCTCGAACGCGTGCACGAGCACGGTCTGCATCATCTCGGTGGCGCTGTCGCTCCAGCGCGTGCCGCGCAGCACGCCATACGTCGCGTCATCGGGCTTGACCGCGATGCGCGCGCTGGTCAGCGGATCGATGGCCATGGGCTCTTCGATCGACAATTGCCAGCGCGCCGGTTCGCCCGGCATCGCGGTGACGCGCGAGAAGAGACTGGCGACATCGAGCGCGTCGCGCGAGCCGCCCAAGGGCAGGCAGGCGCCGAGCAGCACCGTGCAGGCCAGCAGCGCCGCAAGCTTGAACCGATTCATCGCGCGTCGTACTCCTTGGGCTGATCGCGGCCGAGCAGGAAGGCCGCGGGTTGTTCCTCGAGTTGATCGGTGAGCTTGGACAGCTTGCGCAAGGTCGCGCGCAACTCGGTCACGGTCGGGCCGACTTGAGACAGGCCCTGGTGCGAGAAGCTCTCGATCGAATCGCGATTTTGCTCGACCACGGCATAGGCCGAGTCGGCGAATCGTTGCGCGGCGTCGAGCGACTTGCGCGCGCTGACCAGCAGCTCGCGACCTTCGCCATCGATCAAGCCCTGCGCGCTTTCGCCGATGCGATCCAGGCGCGCGAGCACTTGCTGCGTCTGCGCGAGCGTGAGCTTGAGTTCGCGACTGGCCTCGCTGATGTCGGCGATGGCCTGGCCGATGCCTTCGCTGCGCGCCGAGATGGCGCCGCTGACTTGCTCGATGTGATCGAGCGTGGCGGTGACTTTCTGGATATTGGTTTCGCTGAGGATCTGCGAGATGCGAAACAGCATCTCGTTGACGCTGGTGACGATGTCCTCGCTGGAACTCATGATCTTCTGCAGCGCCGAGTCGTCGGCGATGATCCGCGGCACGGATTCGCCGGGCTTGGCTTCGAGCATCGGGGCTTGGACCGAACCGCCGCTCAACTGGATCACGGCCACGCCGGTCAGGCCCGTGAAGGTCAGCTTGGCGCGCGTGTCGGCCTTGACCGGCGTATCGGCGGCCACGCGCACGCGCGCGATCACCTCGCCGGGATTGCTCGGATTGAGCGAAAGCTTGCGCACTTCGCCCAGTTGCAAGCCGTTGTACTGCACGGCGCCGCCCGTGGTCAGGCCGGTCACGGCTTCGCGAAAGACGATGTCGTACTCGTCCCACTCGCGATCGAGCGAGCTCTTGCCGATCCACAGCACGAACAGCAGCGCGAGCACGAACACGCCCAAGGTGAAGGCACCGATCAGGACATGGCTGGCGCGGGTTTCCATCGTTCCTCCTAAGTCGCCGCGATGGCGTGGGCCTGTGCCTGCGCGCCGCGCGCGCGCGGCCCTTGCAGGCAAGACACGATCCACGGATGCGGATTGCGCGCGACCACCTCGATGGCGTCGCAGGCGATCACCTGGCGATCGGCCAGCACCGCCACGCGATCGCAGATCGTGTAGAGGCTGTCCAGATCGTGGGTGACCACGAACACGGTGAGCTTGAGCGAATGCTTGAGCGTGAGAATCAACTCATCGAAGGCGCCGGCGCCAATCGGATCGAGACCCGAGGTCGGCTCATCGAGAAACAGAATTTCGGGGTCGAGCGCCAGCGCGCGCGCCAGGCCCGCGCGCTTGCGCATGCCACCGGACAACTGGCTGGGGTATTTGTGCGCGGCATCGGCGGGCAGGCCGGTGAGGCGGATCTTGATCAGGGCCAATTCCTCGACCAGATCCTTGGGCAAACGATGAAACTCGACCAGGGGCACCATCACGTTTTCGAGCACGGTCAGCGAAGAGAACAAGGCGCCATCCTGGAACAACAACCCGAAGCGACGATCGTAGGCGCGCCGCGCTTCGACATCGAGATCGGTGACATCGTCGCCGAACAAGAACACACGCCCGCCCTCGGGCTGCTTGAGGCCGATGATCGAGCGCAGCAGCACGCTCTTGCCCGAGCCCGAGCCACCGATCACGCCCATGATTTCGCCGCGGCGCACGCTCAAGTTCAGATTGTCGTGCACGATCTGACGGCCAAACACCGTGCGCAGGCCGCGCACGTCGATGACATTGTCGTCGACCGGCGCGTTCATACGTCGAGCTCCATGAAGAAGATCGCGAACAAGGCGTCGAACAAGATCACCAGGAAGATCGATTGCACCACCGAGGTCGTGGTGTGTCGGCCCACGGATTCGGCGCTGCCTTCGACCTTGAAGCCTTGCAAGCAACCGACCGTGGCGATCAAGAACGCGAACACCGGCGCCTTGGCCATGCCGACCCAGAAGTGCCGCGCTTCGGTCAGTTCGTGCAGGCGCGAGATAAACATGCCCGGCGTGATGTCCAGCGCCATCGTGCCCACCAGACCACCGCCGATGATGCCCGCGACCATCGCGAGGAAGGTCAGCACCGGCAGCATCAGCAGCAGGGCGAGCATGCGCGGAATCACTAGCAGCTCGATCGGATCGAGGCCGAGCGCTTGGATGGCGTCGAGCTCCTCGTGACTTTTCATCGAACCGATTTGCGCGGTGAACGTGCTGCCCGAACGACCGGCCAACAGGATCGCGGTGAGCAGCACGCCGAATTCGCGCAGGAAGGAATACGACACCAGCTCAACCGTGAAGATCGCCGCGCCGAAATCGGCCAGCACCGTCGCGCCGAGGAACGCGACCACCGCGCCGACCAGGAACGATAACAAACCCACGATGGGCACGGCGTCGAGGCCGGTCTGTTCCATGTGATACACGGTCGCGGTCCAGCGCAGCTTGCGTCGGCCGGTGAGCACGCCGAGCAAGGTCGACAGAGTAAGGCCGACGAAGCCCAGGAATTCGCGCGTTTGATCGCCCCAGCCGAGCACCGAGGCGCCCAAGCGCGCCAGCAAGTCGCTGAAGGCGCGGTGATGGCGGGGTTCCAGCGTGGTTTCGCTGGCGCGCGATGCGACCAGCCGAAGCAGAGCCGCGTCGGGTTCGGCGAGATGCTCGAAGGTGTGCGCGTCCCAGGCCTGACCCGTCGCGCGCAGCGCGCGCAGCAGCAAGGTGGCGCCGGCGGTGTCGAGGGCAGCGAGTTCGCGCGCGTCGATGGTCAGCGCGGCGTGCGGCAGGCGCGGCGGACGCGCATGCACGCGCTCGGCCAGTTCGCCCAGGCGCGCCAGCACCCAGGGCCCGCGCAGGCTCAGGCGCGCGTGTTCGGCGTCGAAGGAAAAGTCCGCGTTCGCGCTCATGACGATGCTCGCGAGCGACGCTTCGCCGCGCGCCACCGATCCACGCCCGCGACGCGGACAACGATCGATGATGGGCAAGCCATTGCACGCATGCGAAACCCTCGGCGCCTCCGGCGCGGACCGTGTCTAGGCTAGCAGCAGGCGCGGGCCGGTCGCATGACTTGAAGCAAAACGGACCGGGCTCAACGCAGCATGCAGGCCACGCCGCTCATGGTGAAGCACACGCCGATCACGCGTCGACGGGTCATGGGTTCGGCCAGCATCCACCACGCCAGAATCACGATGAACACCGACGAGGTCTCGTTGAGGATCGAAGCCACTGAGGCCGAGGTGTACTTGTATCCGGCCAGCCACAGCAGCATCGACAGCAATTGCCCGACGAAGGCGGCGAACACGAGCAGCAGCCAGCCCTGACGATCCAGCCGCGCGGGCGCGCCCCCGCCGCCCGACCACCAACTGAGCACCAACATCGCGCCCACGCCACCGAGCATGCGGATGGCGCTGATCCACACCAGCTCATTGCGTTCGAGCACGCGCTTGACCATGACGATGGCCACCGCCATCAGCAGCACCGCCGCCACGCCCATCAACAGGCCACGACGCAAGGCCGCGGCGTCGACCGAGCCCTCTTGCGCGCGCTCATGGATGACCAGCACGCCGATGCTCACCAGACAGAAGCCGAACAACTGTAGCCCGGTCAAACGCTCGCCCAGGAAGGCGAACGACAACACCAGCACGAAGGGGCTGAAGAAGTTGCCGACGATGCCCATGCGCCCCGCGCCCAGGCGATTGAGCGCGCGGAAGTACAGCGTGTCGGCGATGCCGATGCCGATCACGCCCGAACCCAGGGCGATCAGCACGTCGCTCATCGACGTGCTCGGCGGCGTCAGCCCGTGCACCGCCACCAACACCGGCAGCAGCATCACCAGCACCACGAGGTTCTTACGCAGGTTCAGCGCCAGCGGCGGCAGGCGCTCGCCCAGGCGCTTGTAAAGAATCACGCCGAACGCCCAGGCGGCCGCGCTCAAGAGGGAAAATGCTTCGCCTTTGCCGATGAGCATGACGCGTTCCAGCCGCGAGTGTGCGGACTTACGCCGAACGCGCGGCGCTGGATGCGCGCGTCGTCGACGGCCGAGGAATCCCATTCCCCGACAAACGCGCGACGACGGTGACAGGGCTTTGCATTATCGCCGGGCGCCTCGCGTTACGCTATGCGCATGAGCCCAGCGACCCACCCCCGCAACGCGGATTTCGCCGCGCGCGCGCGTTTCGTGTGCGAACTCGCGCGTCGCCTGCACGAGTACGGCACGTCGGCGCCGCGCCTGGAAGCCGCGCTCGAAGCCTCGGCGGCGCGGCTCGATCTCAATTGCGACGTGTGGTCCAACCCCACGGGCATCTTGCTGAGTTTTTCCGACGGCGTGGCCAACAAGGGCGCGCTGGCGACGGTGACGCAGGTGATTCGCTTGGCGCCGGGCGAGGTCAATCTGCGGCGCCTGTCGGTGGCCGATGCCGTGGCCGAGCAGGTGGGCGCGGGCACGCTCGACATCGCCGAGGGCGTGCGCCGGCTCGAGCGCCTGAAATCGCCGACGCATCCGTTCACGCGCGTGGCCTTGGCCGGCGCGCATGGCGTGGCGGCCGCGACCGTGGCCGTGCTGCTCGGCGCCGGCTGGCGCGAGACCGGCGTGGCCTGCGTGATCGGCTTGATGATCGGCGTGATCGGCGCCTGGGTCGGCGTGATGGCCCGGCGACGCGAGCAGTTTCAACACTTGGCTCATGGTTTCGAGGCCTTGGCCGCGGTGCTGGCTGGGTCCACGGCGACCATGGTCGCCGCGCAAATGCCGCTGGCGATCAATTCGGTGCTGATCTCGAGTTTGATCGTACTTTTGCCCGGCATGATGCTGACCACGGCGGTGACCGAGCTCGCGACGCAGAACTTGGTCTCGGGCATGTCGCGCTTCGCTGGCGCGATGGCGGTGTTGTTGAAGCTCTCGTTCGGCACGGCCGCGGGCATCGAGCTCGCGCACATTCTCGGCGCCGATCCGCACGCGGTCGCCGCGCGCGCCTTGCCGACCTGGGCGACGTGGACGGCGCTGGCCATCGGCAGCTTCAATTTCGCGCTGATGTTTCGCACGGCGCCGCGCGATTACCTGGTCGCGGTGCCCGCCGTGTGGCTGGGCTATGTCTGCACGCGTTACGCGGGTTCGCTTTATGGCGCGGAGTTCGGCGTGTTCATCGCCGGCCTCGTGGTTGGCGCGGTGGCCAATGCCTACGCGCGCTGGCGCAATCGGCCGGGCGCGCTGGTGCGCGTGCCCGGCATCATCTTGCTGGTGCCGGGCAGCGTCGGCTTTCGCAGTGTTTTCTTCGCGGTCGAGGGCGATATCTCGCGCGGGCTCGATACCGCGGTGTCGCTGTTGGTGCTGTTGATCTCGCTGGTCGCGGGGCTGCTGTTCGCCAATCTGATCGTGGCGCCGCGCCGCACCTTGTCGTGAGCGCGCGACCCTGGCGAAGCTGACAGGGGCGCGCTAGCGGATCAGCAGATCATCGAGCTTGCGGCCGCCGGCCAGGGCCTTGGCCATCCAGCGCGGCTGCGCGCCGCGACCCGCCCAGGTTTCGGCCGGATTGTCGGGATTGCGATATTTGGGTTTGACCTTGAGTCGCTTGTCGTTCGGCGGCAGCGGTGACGCCTTGCGCGCGGGCTTGGGCGCGGTGGTCGGGGCCTTGTTGCCGTAGATCTCGGCCAGGGTCAGGCCGCTGTCCTTCAAGATCGCGTCGATGCGGCTCCGTGCACGACGCACGCGTTCGCCGGCGATCTGCTCCTTGCGTTTCTGAGCCTTGTTGATCAGCTGTTCGAGTTCGCCGACGGAGTATTTGCGCAGGTCCATGGTCCGATCCGGGGTAGAATCGCGCCGGGGCTGGGGCGCGATGTCATCTTACCGTCGCGAGCCGCCCGATGGGCGCCAAAACCGACTCGCCCCTTTTGGCCGGGCCGCGAATTCGGTAACGTGTGAAACCTAAAGATATTCCAGGGGGTTGAACGATGGGCCTGCTCGACGAGCTCGAACAGGAAGCGCGGCGTCGCAAGGCGAGCCTCGGCGATGCCGAGAAGCTCAAGTCCGAGCGTGATGCCGCGTTCAAGACCCTGCTCGAACCGGGCATGATGGCCTTTCACGACTATCTGGTCAAACTCGTCGCCAATCTGGTGTTTCTCAAGCCCAAGACGCAACAGCGTTACGAGATCCCCGGCTACGGCGCGATCGTGGCCAACATCGAGCACGAATACGATCTCAAGGCCAACAAGCCGTCGCCGAGCTCGAACGAAATCACCCTCAATTTCAGCGCCACCGTCGCCAGCGAGGAATGCCCCACGCTCGACGTCGAGGGCAGCGCCAAGATTCGCACGGTCAACAGCTTCTTTCAGAAGCATCGCCTGGCCGGCATCCAGGAATTCAAGAAAGACGATTCCGGCGAAATGATTCGCGCGACCTTTCGCGCGCGCGGCAAGATCCCGCTGTCGGTGGCGATCCTGGCCGACGCCGAATCCGGCCAAGTGCGTATGAACTTCACCAATTTCGAAGTGCTGGGCGTGGCCAGCAAGACCGTGCCGCCGGCACAGTTCAACGAGCAGTTGTTCGACGAGGTCGGGCGTTTTATCTCGCGCCAGGAATCGAGCCTGTTCCGCGAATCCCTGTCGGATGACTATCGCCGCCAGCTGCAGCAAAAGATTCAGCAGGACAATCTCAAGCGCAAGTGGGAAGCCAAGATCGCCGAGCAGCAAGCCGCCGACATGGACAAGCTCAAGCGCGATCAGGGCCTGAAGTCCAAGCTCAATCAGGCCGTGCAGGCCGTGCAGGACAAGGCGCCCTCGCTGATCGACCGCATGAAGGGCTTGTTCAAGAAGCCCTGAGCGCTCGCGGCCCCGGCGCGTGGCGCGGGGCGCGTTTCCGATCTCACCCGATGTGATGCGCGACCGATGACGGCGAGGTCGTCATCGGTTCGTGATTCGCGCCTGTATCAGGCGCGCGCGGGAAAGCGCGCGATCACGTCCTCGCGCGACAGTACTTCGCTCTCGCTGGCGCGACGCGCGCGGTACTCGTAGGTGCCCGCGGCCACGCCGCGTTCGCTCACCACCACGCGGTGCGGGATGCCGATCAGTTCGATGTCGGCGAACATCACGCCCGGACGCAGGCCGCGATCGTCGATCACCACGTCGTGACCGCGCGCGCTGAGCTCGTCGTACAGCGACTGCGCGGCGGCGTTGACGGTCGGATCGTTCTTGGCATTGATCACGCAGATCGCGACGGTCCACGGCGCCATCGGCTCGGGCCAGATGATGCCGGCGGCGTCGTGGTTCTGCTCGATCGCGGCGGCGACGATGCGCGACACGCCGATGCCATAGCAGCCCATGTAGGTGACCTGGGCCTTGCCTTGCTGATCGAGCACGGTCGCGCGCATGGCCTGCGCGTAATTTTGACCGAGCTTGAACACGTGACCGACCTCGATGCCGCGGCCGATCTTGAGCTCGCCCTGGCCATCGGGCGAGGCATCGCCCCCGACCACCTTGCGAATGTCGACCACGCGCGTGATGCGCGCGTCGCGATCCCAGTTGGCGCCGGTGTAGTGATGACCGTCCTGATTGGCGCCGCAGACGAAATCGGCCAGCACCGCGGCGGAACGATCGACGATGACCGGAATATTGTCCGGCAGACCGTGCGGCCCGATGAAGCCGGGGCGGCACTTGAGCGCGTCGAGAATGTCGTTCTCGGTCGCGAGCACGGATTCGCCCGGCAGTTCCGGCAGCTTGGCGGCCTTGACCTCGTTGATCTCGTGATCGCCGCGCACGCACAGCGCGACCAGGCCCTCGACGCCGCGCACGATCACGGTCTTCAAGCAGCGCGTGGCCGGCACGTTCAAGAACGTGGAGATTTCCTCGATGGTCTTTTGCGTCGGCGTGGCCACGAGCGTCAGCGGCGCGCTGGGCGCGGGACGCGGCGTCTTGGGCGCCACGGCCTCGGCCATTTCGACATTGGCGGCGTAGTCCGAACCCGTCGAGAAGGCGATCGCATCCTCGCCGGATTCGGCCAGCACGTGGAATTCATGCGAGCCGGTGCCGCCGATCGCGCCGTTGTCGGCCTGCACGGCGCGGAACTTCAGGCCCAGGCGCGTGAAGATGCGCGCGTAGGTGTCGTACATGTTCTGGTATTCGCGACCCAGGCACTCGGGGTCGAGATGAAACGAGTACGAATCCTTCATGATGAATTCGCGCGCGCGCATCACGCCAAAGCGCGGACGGATCTCGTCGCGGAACTTGGTTTGGATTTGATAGAAGTTGATCGGCAGCTGCTTGTAGCTGCGCAGTTCGTTGCGCGCGAAGTCGGTGATCACTTCCTCGTGCGTGGGGCCGTAGCAGAACTCGGCGTCCTTGCGGTCGCGCAGCTTCAGCAGCTGACCGCCGAACTTCTGCCAGCGGCCGGTTTCTTCCCACAATTCGCGCGGCTGGATCGAGGGCATCAGCACTTCGAGCGCGCCGGCGCGGTTCATTTCCTCGCGCACCACGTGCTCGACCCGACGCAACACGCGCAGGCCCAGCGGCGACCAGGTGTAGATGCCGGCACCGAGCTTGCGGATCATGCCGGTGCGCAACATCAGCTGATGGCTGACGATCTCGGCATCGGCGGGGACTTCCTTGACCGTGGTCAGGTGAAATTGGGACAGACGCATCGCGAAGCACTCGGCAAAGGTGAAAGGGCAGGGAGTCTAGCGGCCCGGCGTGGAGCGAGCCAAACCAGGCATGCCGACGGAAGGCACGGGGCCGCGAACTACGCGCCCGCGTCGCGTCGACCGTGGACTACTCGGGCGGCGGCGGGGCTTCGTCGCGCCCGGGCACCACCGTGGGCACGACGTTCGTGCGCGGGTCGACCACGATCTTTTCGAACTCGCGATCGGCGGGCGGCTGGTCGGTGATGTGGATCGTGCCCTTCGCGTCGCGCCACTTGTACAGCGGCGGATTGGCGGTGGGCGAGCGCGGCGCGGCTTTGTTGACGAAGGCGGGCAAGCTGTCGGGCGCGTAGCGCCACCAGGCCCAGCCGGCGGCGGCGATCACCACCACCGCCAGCGCCAGCGCGCCCCGATTCACGGCTTACTGCGCGCCGCAGTAGGTCGCCACGGCTTGATTGGCGCGATCGAGCTCGGCCGCGTGTTGCTGGGCGTTGAGTTCGACCGGCTTGCCGTCGCGATTGATGTCCATCGCCACCACCGGCAGGTTGGCCAATTGCTGGGCGCGCGCCTTGGCGTTTTCGCAGGCCTGCTTGCGCAGGGCCGCGACTTGTTGCTGCGCCTCGGGCGAGACCTGACCGGGCGCCGCGGCGCCACCAGCGGGCGCCGTGCCTGGCGCGGCCGCGGTTTCCGGCGCGGCCGGGGCCGCGGGCTCGGGCACGCGCGAGGACACGGCCACGGTGTCGGCCTGCGCGCCCTTGGGCGGCGGGGTCTGGGTGTAGTGCAGCGCGCCGTTGGCGTCACGCCACTTGTAGTACTGCTCGGCCTGGGCGGCGCCGGTGAAGGCGAGCGCGGTGGCGGCCAGAAGGACGAACTTGCGCATGGGACTCTCCCGACATCGGATGCTGGGCGCCAGTGGTAGCACCAGGGCTCAACGAAAACAAGATTTTAGATCACAAATGCGAAGCGTCGCGCCAAGTCCGCGTGGTCGGGACGGCGCCCGTCGTAGGTTACACTGCCGCCCCTGACCGACCCCGACCGCGCATGGACCCTAACGGACAGCCCCCGCACAAGCCGCGCCGCGCGATTTATCTGCTGCCGAATTTGTTCACCACGGGCGGCATGTTCGCCGGCTTCTACGCCATCATCGCGGCGATCAATGGTCGCTACGTCGATGCGGCGATGGCGGTCTTCGTCGCGGCCTTGCTCGATGGCCTCGACGGGCGCATCGCGCGCATGACCAATACCCAGAGCGAGTTCGGCATGCAGTACGACTCGCTGGCCGATCTGGTCAGCTTCGGCGTGGCGCCGGCCCTGGTCATGTACACGTGGTCGCTGGAAAACCTGCGCGTCTATGGCCCGCTCGCGGGCAAGGCCGGCTGGGCGGCGGCGTTCTTGTACGCGGCCTGCGCGGCCGTGCGCTTGGCGCGCTTCAACACCCAGGTCGGCGTGGTCGACAAACGCTATTTCATTGGGCTGGCGAGCCCGGCCGCGGCCGGCGTGATGATGGCCTTCGTGTGGACCTTGGCCGATCGCGGCTTCGATGGCTTGCGCGTGGCCTTCTTGGCGCTGGCGTTGACGGTGACGATCGCGATCCTGATGGTCAGCCGCGTGCGCTATTGGAGCTTCAAGAGCGCCGGCGGTCCGCGCGTGTCGTATCCGTGGATGGTGATGCTGATCGGCATCTTCGTGCTGCTGGCGATCTATCCCTCGGGTGTGTTGCTGGCCGTGTGCGGCCTTTACATGCTGTCGGGCCCCGTGATGGCGCTGTGGTCGCTGACGCGACCGCGCGTGGAGAACGCGCCGTCGTGAGTCAGGCCGCGCTGCCGGTCGCCGCGCCCGAGCGCGCCGCGCCCTTCGAGGGCCGCGTGCTGACGATGCTGGCCGACTTGTCGCAGGCGCTGGCGGTGTCGATCGACATCGAGCAGACCTTGTCGCAAGCGGTCACGCGCATCGCCGATTGCATGCAGGCCGAGGCCGCTTCGGTGTTCATGCTCGACGCCGATCAGCAGACGCTGGAATGCCGCGCCTGCGCGGGGCCGGTGAATGTCACCGGGCTGCGATTGCCCGTGGGCGCGGGCATCGTCGGTCGCACGCTGGAACAAAATCGCTGCCAGATGGTGCGCGACGCCGGCGCCGATCCCGATTTCGCCGGCAAGGTCGACGAGCGCACGGGGTTTCGCACGCGCTCGGTGCTGTGCACGCCCTTGTCGACGATGAATGGGCCGATCGGCGTGCTGGAAGTGCTCAACAAGCGCGACGGCGGTCTGTTCGACGAATCCGATCGCGACATGCTGCGCGTGCTCGCGGGGCCAACCGCGCTGGCCTTGGGCAATGCCAAGCTGGTCGCGGAGCTGATGGAACAAAACCGCATTCGCCGCGAGCTGCAACTGGCGCGACAAATGCAGCGCTCGCTGCTGCCCAAGCGTCGGCGCGATGCGTACCCGATCCTCGGCGTGAATCGTCCTGCGCGCGAGATCTCGGGCGATTTCTACGATTTCTTCGATCTGCCCGATGGCCGCATCGCCTTTACCGTCGGCGATGTTTCCGGCAAGGGCCTCGACGCGGCGCTGCTGATGGTGCGCACGGCGTCGCTGCTGCGCTGGGCCGGCAAGGATCACTTGCCGCCCGAGGACTGGCTGTCGCGGGTTAACGATGAACTGGCCGAGACCGTGTCGGGCGGCATGTTCGTGTGCGCGGTCGTGGGCTATTTCGATCCACGCACGCGCGTGGTGACCTGGGCCAACGCGGGCTTTCCGCCGGCCTTGCTGCTGCATCGCGACGGGCGTCACGAGGAGTTCCAGGCCGAGGGTCCGCCTCTCGCGATTCTGCCGGGCGTGGGCTACGCTGCGCAGAGTGCGCCGCTGGGCGACGCCGCGCTGTATTTCTTCAGCGATGGCGTCACCGATGTGCGCGATCAGGATCGTCGAACCTTGGGCCTCGAAGGTGTGCGCGAACTGTTCGGACGACACGCGGCGGCGGCGCCGGAAGCGCGCCTGCGCGCGATCATCGGCGAACTGCGCCGCATGCGTCTGGCCGACGACACCACGGTGCTGCTGATCGAGGACCGGCACGGATGAGCGGCCGGGCGCTGCTGCGGCTCAATCTGCCCGCGCGCCCGGAGGAATTGAAGGGCCTGCGCGCGGCCGTGATCTCGGCGCTCGATCGCGCCGGCGTCGATCCGGAACTGCGCGCGCGCCTGGTGCTGGCGGTGGACGAGGCGGCGGCTAACGTGATTCGTCACGCCTACGCCAGCTGCGGTCCGGGCCGCTTGAAAGTGACGCTGTCGCGCGTGCGCGGCATGTTGCGCTTCGCCTTGCGCGATTTCGCGCCGCCGGTCGACCCGGCCAAGGTGAAACCGCGCGACCTGTCGGTGTGCAAGCCCGGCGGCCTGGGCATCAACTTCATCGACGAGACCATGGATGCGTGGTCGCTGCGGCCGCTCAAGCGGCGCTGCGGTAATGTGCTGGTGATGCGCAAGCGACTCGCGCACGCCAAGGGACCCCCGAAATGAACGAGTGCAAGACCGAAACCCATGGCGATCTGCTGCTGGTGCGCGTGCGCGGCGAAGTGGACCTGTCGTGGTCGCAATCGATCCGCAAGTCCATCCTCGACGCGCTGGCGCGCGCGACCAAGGTCGGCGTGGAGCTGTCGGAGGTGAGCTACATCGATTCCTCGGGCATCGCCGCCCTGGTCGAGGGCTTCCAGTCCGCGCGCGGGCGCGGTCAGGGCTTCTGGCTGGTGGCATCCAGTCAGCCGGTGAAATCCGTATTGCAATTGGCGCGCCTCGATCGCGTCTTTCCGATGGTGGACGATCTGGCCGCGGCGCGCGGCTGAGCGCGTCGACGCGCGGTCACGCGGGAGGCGTGATCCGGGTCGCGTGAATAGTGGGTGGCGGGCGCGCCGCCCGCGCTGGTGGTGGAGCCTTCGTGTCGCTGGAGACCGTACTCAAACCTTTTCATCGCATCGGCCGGCACGCCGTGTCGACCGTGGCGGAGCTGGGCTATGCCGGCAGTCTGCTGGCCGAAAGCCTGTATTTCACCGTGGCCGGTTGGCGACGCGGTCAGCCCGTGCGCGTGGCGATGGTGTTCGAGCAGATGCGCCAGGTCGGCGTCGACGCGATTCCGATCGTGGCCCTGCTGGCCTTCACCGTGGGCGTGATGCTGGGCATCCAGTTCATCGCCGCGCTGTCGGAATTCGGCGCCGAGACCCAGGTCGTGCTGGCCGTGGCCAAATCGGTCTCGCGCGAATTCGGCGTGCTGATCACCGGCATCGTGGTGGCGGGCCGTTCGGGCTCGTCGTTCGCGGCGCGCATCGGCTCGATGAATGTCTCGCAGGAAGTCGACGCGCTGGCCGTGATCGGCGTCGATCCCGTGCGCTATCTCGCCGCGCCGGCCTTGATCGCGATGCTGGTGATGCTGCCGGTGCTGACCGTTCTCGCCGACGCGGCCTCGCTGCTTGGCGCGGCCTTGTATTGCTCGCCTTCGCTCGACATCAGCGTTGGCGCATATCTGGTGCAAACCTTGAACGCGCTCGAGCCCGGCGACATCGGCCAGGGCCTGGCCAAGAGCGTGGTGTTCGCGGTCTTGATCACGCTCGTCGGCGTGAGCACGGGCTTTTCGGTCACCGGCGGCGCCGAGGGCGTGGGTCGCGCGACCACGCGCGCGGTGGTGCTGTCGATCTCGTGCCTGGTCGTGGCCGACATGGCCTTTTCGTATTTCCTCAACCGGTGAGCGCATGAATCACGACTCGCCGGTGATCGACGTCGCGGGGCTCAATGTCTGGTTCGGCAAGCGCCAGATCCTGCACAACGTCGACTTTCGCGTGAACTCGGGCGAGATCCGCGTGATCATGGGCGGCTCGGGTTCGGGCAAAAGTACTTTGCTGCGCCACCTTCTGGGCCTGCTCAAGCCGCGCTCGGGCACGGTGCGCATCCTGGGCACCGACATCGCGCGCGCCAGCGCCGCGGAACTGCTGCGCCTGCGCCGACAGATGGGCGTGAGCTTTCAAGGCGGCGCGCTGTTCACCTCGATGACGGTCGGCGAGAACGTGGCCTTGCCATTGCGCGAGCACACCGAACTCGACGAAAGCACGATCCGCATCATGAGCCGCCTCAAGCTCGAAGTGGTCAATCTCGGCGGCTTTCAGGATTTGATGCCGGCGCAATTGTCCGGCGGCATGATCAAGCGCGCGGCCCTGGCGCGCGCGATCGTGATGGACCCGAAGCTGCTTTTTTTCGACGAACCCTCGGCCGGTCTCGACCCAGTGGTCTCGGCCGAACTCGACGAGTTGATCCTGCGCTTGCGCGATGCGCTGCGCATGACCATCGTCGTGGTCACGCACGAACTCGAGAGCGCGTTCAAGATCGCCGACACCATCACCGTGCTCGATCGCGGCTTCAATCTGATGACCGGGCCCGTGCAGGAGGTGCGCAATGCCGACAACGAGCGCATCCAGGATCTGCTCAACCGGCGCCCGCGCCAGATCGAGGTCGACACCGACGAGTATCTGCGTCGCCTCACCGAGGAAGACGCATGAGATCATCGCGCCCTGAACCAGACACCGTGCTCCGCCCCGTGACCCGCGCCACCGCCAGCGACAAGGCCTTCGCCCCATGAAACGCGAAAATCTCAACTACACCCTGGTCGGCATCGTCGTGGTCGTGGCCTTGGTCGTGCTGCTGGCGAGCTTGTTTCAGATCACCGGACGCGGCGGCGCGGCGACCGACTACGTGGTGACCTATCGCAACGTCACCGGCCTGGGTTATGGCGCGCCCGTGTTTTACGAGGGCTTTCGCATCGGCCAAGTCAGCGCGATCGAACCCGAGCGCAAGGACGGCAAGACCCATTACCGCGTGACCCTGGCCGTGCGCCGCGATTGGCCGATTCCCGAGGATTCGATCGCGCGCCTGGCCTCGTCGGGCCTGTTGGCCGATGTCTCGGTGGCGATCCGCGAAGGTTCGGCGCCGACCGTGCTCAAGCCCGGCGCCGAGATCAAGGGCGAGGAAAGCGCCGACATCTTCGCCGCGGTCAATGAACTCGCGGGCGAAGTCACGCACCTCACGCGCAATCAGATTCGTCCGCTGGTGGAAACCTTGTCGACGCGCGTGGATTCGATCACCGCCACCATCGACACGCAGACGCCGGCGCTGCTGGGCGAGGCGCAGACCTTGTTGAAGCGACTCAACGAAGCGGCCGAATCGGTCAACGACGTGATGAGCCCGGGCAATCGCGACAACATCCAGCGCACGCTCGCCAACATTCAGAGCGTGACCGCCGAGCTCAAGGGCACGCAGCAACGCCTCGATGCCCTGCTCGACGACGCCGGCGGCATCGCGCGCGACAATCGGCCGGTGGTGCGCGACGCGGTGCGCGATCTGTCGCAGATCACGGCCGCGATTTCGCGGCGCATCGAGACGATCTCGCACAATCTGGAATCGTCCAGCCGCAATCTCGACGAGTTCACGCGCGAGATTCGCAAGAGCCCCAATCGCCTGCTGTTCACGCCCGAGGCCGACGACGTGGTGGTGGAGGAAGAATGATGAAGCGCGTTGCCATCCTGGGCTTGATTACGGCCCTGCTCGCCGGTTGCGGCTCCACGCCGGTGCCCGACATCGCCTACTACCGCATGCCGGAATTGAACGCCGAGCGCGTGACGCGCCAGGGCGAGACCGGGCCCTTGTTCCAGATTCCGATCGTGGTCGATCCCTTCCTCGCCGATGGTCTGCATTCGGAGCAGGCGATCCTGTACGCGGCCAAGGAAGGCGCCAGCGTCAAGGCCTATCACTATCAGCTGTGGAACGACGCGCCCGTGCGGTTGGTGCAGCGACGCATCATCCAGCGCCTGCGCGCGGAGAACATCTCGCCGGTGATCGCCGATCGCTTGCCCGGTTCGGTCGCGGCGATTCATATCAGCGGCATCGTCGAGCAGTTCGAGCGCGTGAATCTGGGCGAGGATCGCTGGGTGGTGGACGTGGCGCTGGAGATTCGCGCGGATCTGGGTCAGGAAGGCCTGCCCGCGATCCTCAAGTCGTATCGCGCGCGCGTGCCGGCCGAGAGCGAGAGCATCCAGGCCACCGTGCGCGCGTTCGCGCAGGGACTCGATCAGATCCTGGGCGAGTTCGTCACCGACCTGTCGGCGATCGAGCCATGAGCACCGCGCCGCGCCAGCTCGATCCGGCCGAGCGCGCGCGCGTGCTGGCCCTGATGGGCATCGACCGCTACGTGCGTCGCGAAGCCCGCGCCGAAGCGCCCGCGGCCACGCGCGAAGCGCCCGCGGCCGCGCCTCAAGCGCGCGCGCGCGCGGCCGATGCTTCAGTGAAGGCCTCGGTCTGGGCGTTCGTGTGCGATCCGGCGGAAATCGGCGCCGACCCGGTGTTGTCGCGCTACGCGACCTTGCTCGCGCATCTGGCGCGCGCGGTCGGCGCGGAGACCCTGGGCGCCGTGCGTTTTGCGGACAGCCCGCCGGCCGATTGCCGCGCGATCGCCTTCGGGCGCTCGCCCGGCGATGCCGTGGATGCCCTGCTGGCGCCGCCGCTGGCGACGCTGCGCAACAGCGCGCACGCCAAGCGCGCGTTGTGGCAGGATTTGCGTCGCGCGCTGCGCCCGACGACACGGGCCTAGCGCGGTCGCGCCCGCCGGGCGCGAGAACACCGCCGAGGACACGGGAGCAGATCGTCCGGACCATGGTCGCCGTCGCACGCGAGGTCTATCCGGCCCTGAGGCCAATGCGCGAGGACGATCTCGAGGCGGTCGCGCGGATCGAATCCTCGGCCTATGAATTCCCCTGGACCCCCGGCATCTTCCGCGATTGCCTGCGCGCCGGTTACGGCTGCTGGGTGCTCGCGCACGCGGCCGAAGTGGTGGGCTATGGCGTGCTCAGCGTCGCCGCCGGCGAGGCGCACGTGCTCAACGTTTGCGTGGCGCCGGCGCAGCAGGGCGCCGGTCATGGTCGACGCCTGATGAAGCGCTTGATTGATCTGGCGCGCTGGCATCAATGCGAGCGCATCTATCTGGAAGTGCGACCCAGCAACAAGCGCGCGATCGCGCTGTATCACGACCTGGGTTTCAACGAGATCGGCCGGCGTCCGAACTACTATCCCGCGCGCGCCGGCCGCGAGGACGCGATCGTGATGGCCATGGAGTTGTTCCATGGCGATTGATCGCCGATGAGCGCGCCCGAGCCCGGCCGCGAAGCGCGTCAACTCGAATGGCTGCGGCGCGCGGTCGAGGACATCTCCAGCGAGCTCGCGCTCGAACCCTTGCTCACGCGCCTGGTCGCCGGCGCGTGCGAACTGATCGAGGCCGATGACGGCGCCGTGGGCCTGTACGACGCGCGTCGCGACGTGATGCGCACGGCCGCCGTGTTTCGCATGCCGCCGGCCGAAGTCGGCGCCGAATTGGGCCGCGGCAAGGGCCTGGCCGGCGCGGTGCTGGCGACGCGTCGCACCGTGGTCGGGCGCTATGGTGACCTTCCGGGCATCAATCTGCCGGAGCTGCAGGACAACCAAGTGATCGGCATGCCCATCGTCTGGGGCGATCGCTTGCTGGGCATGTTCGGCATCGGCGCGCGGCCGCCGCGCGTGTTCAGCGCCGAGGATGTGTCCGCGCTGGAATTGTTCGCGCGTCACGCCGGCATCGCCATCGTCAACGCCGAGCGCTACGCCGACGAGCGTCGACGCACGGCGCGCTTTCAGCTGATCTCGCGCGTGGCCGCGATCATCGCCGCCGATCTCGATCTCGATCAGCTGCTGCAACGCGCGGCCGATGCCATCCACGAAGTGCTGCGGTATCCCAATGTCGACATTCCCCTGGTCGATACCGAAGACCCGCAGACCCTGGTGATTCGCGTGCGCGGCGGCGAGTACAAGGCGCGCATCCGCGGCGAGGATCGCATTCCGATCGCGCGCGGCATCATGGGCGCGGCCGTGCGCGAGCGCGCGCCGCAGCGCGTCGACGACGTCAGCGCCGATCCACGCTACGTCACGCCGCCGGGCATGACGCCGCCACAGGCCGAACTGGCCGTGCCGATCCTGCTGGGGCGTCAGGTGCTGGGCGTGGTCAATGTCGAATCCGATCGGCCGTTCGACGATCTCGACGTGATTGGCCTGGAAGCCGTGGCGGGTTATCTGGCCGTGGCGATCAACAACGCGCGGTTGTACGCGCGCTCGCGTCAGGTCGCGGTGTTCAGCGAGCGTCAGCGCCTAGCGCGCGAGCTGCACGACAACGTCACGCAGATCCTGGCCTCGATGAACATGCTCACGCAGACGCTCGAAAGCGTGTGGCAGCGCGACGCCAATGAAGGCGCGCGTCGCGTGCGTCGATTGCAACAACTGAGTCAGACCGCGTTCGCGGAAATGCGCGCCTTGCTGCGCGAGTTGCAGCCGCCCGATCAGGTTAAGGCCGATACCGAGATTTCGCGCCAGGGCAGGGCGCTGCTGGGCGTCGAGCAATTGCGTCAGCACGCCTTGCCCGGCGCGCTCACGCGCTTGCTGGCGGCGATGGTGCCCGAAGGTTTGGAACTGCGCTTGGATTTCGCCGGCTGGGTGCCGCAGCGGCTCGAGCGCGAAGAAGCGCTGCTGCGCGTGTGCCAGGAGGCCGTGTCGAACGTGATTCGGCACGCGCATGCGCGGCGCCTGCTGGTCTCCGCCGCCGTGCATCAGAGCGAAGCCGTGCTGCACGTGGCCGACAATGGCCGCGGCATTCCCGCCGACACCGCGCTCGGCATTGGCCTGCGCAGCATGCGCGAACGCATGAGCGCGCTCGGCGGCATGTTGCGCGTGGCGCCGCGCCAGCCGGCCGGCACCGAGATCGAGGCGCGCCTGCCGCGGCAAGATCGCGCCGACGCCACGGGCTGAACTCACCGTGCCACTGACTTTCGATAGGGGCCAAGCCCCCCCGCCGTCGGTGGGACGGACCCTGACTCGCCGGCACACTGCGGCGCAGATGGGCTCCGTGGAGCCCTTCGCTCCGTAATCGCCGAGAATGCCCATGTCCGCCGCCAATCGCCCCTTGCGCATCGTGCTGATCGACGACCACGCGGTCGTGCGCGAAGGCGTGCGCGCCCTGCTCGAGGACGAGCCCGGCTTCCAGGTCGTCGGCGAATGCGGCGACGCCGAGCGCGCCATCGCCGAGGTCGAACGTCTGGAGCCCGACGTCGCCGTGCTCGACCTGCGCCTGCCCGGCCCGACGCCCGTGACCACGGTGCGCGCGCTCAAAGCCGCGTCGCCCGCGACCCAGGTCCTGATCTTCACCAGCTTCGCGCCCGACGCGCAGATTCGCGAACTGCTCGATGCCGGCGCGCTGGGCTATCTGCTCAAGGACGCGCTGCGCGAGGACCTGCTGCGCGCCGTGCGCGCGGTCGCCGAGGGCGAGGCCTGGCTGCACCCTTCCGTGCAGCGCCAACTGGTCGAACTGCTGCGCCGCCCGCAAACCGAGGCCGAGCCGCTGACGCCGCGCGAAAACTCCGTGCTGCGCCTGATCGCCGAAGGCAAGAGCAACAAGGAAATCGGCCGCGTACTGGCCCTGACCGAAGGCACGGTCAAGGGTTATGTCAGTCAGATCCTGCAAAAGCTCAATCTCAGCGATCGCACCCAGGCCGCGCTCTACGCCGTGCGCAAGGGCCTGATGGACGCCTAGGCGCGTCGCCGCGTGCAAAAGCCGCGCGGACGGGATTAAATGCCCCCAGGTCAGGGCGAGCGCGAACGCGCCAGTGGGGCGCCATGAGTCAACTCATTTCGGTGGTCATTCTGCGCGCTGGCGGCAGCGCCGGGGCTTTGCTCGGCGAGGCCTCGCATTTGCGCGTGATCGGCGACTGGCCGCTCGACAACGACAGCCTCGCCCGTCTCGCGCGCGAGGCCGTGCAAGTGGCCGTGCTCGATGCGCGCGCGTTGTTTCCGGCCGAAGTCGCGCCGGCCGTGCGTCGACTGCGCGCGGCGTCGAGCGCCATTCGCGTGGTCGTGGTCGGCCCCGCCGGCGATGAGGCCGCGGCGCAGCAGGCCATCGCCGCTGGCGCTTCGTCGTTTCAGAGTCGCGAGGTCAGTCACCTGAGTCTGCTGCACGCGATCGAAGCCGTGGCCAGCGGCGAGATGCACCTGACCAGCACCGGTCGCCGCGCGGTGAAGGCGCTGCTCGGCGGCGGCCCCGACAAGAAGTGAGCGACGCCGCGTTCGGCGCATGAATCGCGCAAGAACGCGCCGCTTTGCCCGCATTCGGTCATGAACCGGCGCGCGCGCGAGCTGTCAGACTGCGAGCGCCGCGCCTGCCGCGTCCACTCGCTCGGAGACCGACCATGACCCGCAATCCCAATCGTTTGCCGCTGGTGATCGGCGCGATCGCGCTGCTGGGCGGCGGCGCCTTCGTCTTCTACCGCATGCAGCACCCGCCCGCGCCGGTCGCCACGCCCGTAGTCACGCCCACCGCGCCGGCGCCGACGGCGACGCCGACCGCGCCACCGCCGGTCCAGCATCCGATCGAACAAGCGATCACCGAACCCACGCCCGAACCGCCGCCGCCAGTGCCGACGATCGAGGAAAGCGATGACGCCATCCTCGTCGCGCTCGGAGACATGCTCGGCAGCGAAAAAGTCGGCGCGCTGCTCAAACCGCAATTCATCATCCAGCGCTTCGTCGCCACTGTCGACAGCCTGCCGCGCCGCAAGCTGCAGCCCGAACAACTGCCAGTGAAGAACGTGCCCGGCAATCTGATCGTGCTAGGCAGCGGCGATGCCATCACCCTGGCGCCGGCCAATGCGCAGCGCTACACGCCCTATGTCGATCTGATCGAGCAGACCGATGCCGCGCAACTGGTCTCGCTGTACGTGCGCTTGTATCCCTTGTTTCAGCAGGCCTATCGCGAGCTGGGTGATCCCGAGGCGTATTTCAACGATCGCTTGATCGCCGTCATCGATCATTTGCTCGCGGCGCAGATTCCGGCCGATCCGATTTATCTGCAGCGTCCGAAAGTGTTTTATCTCTACACCGAGACCGCGATCGAGGAACGCTCGGCCGGCGAGAAACTCATGATTCGCCTCGGGCCGGGCAACGCCGCGCGCGTGAAGAAGAAGCTGCATGAGATTCGACGGCTGTTGACCAATACCGAGATTCCCGCGCCCGCGTCGCCCTGAGGCAGGGCTCGCGCATCGCGAAAGCGGCGCGCATCGAAGCGAGGAATCCCCGAAAGAAAAAAAGGGCCGTGTCCTCGACGCGGCCCTTCGCTTAATCCGAACCACAATGGCGCGCGGCGGAATTTACATCCCCTGCAAGCGCTCCGACTGCGCGCGCAAGGCCGCGACTTCGGTGCTGAAGTCGGCCAGGCGCTGCTTCTCCTGTTCGACCACGGCGGCCGGCGCGTTCGCCACGAAGCTCTCGTTGCCGAGCTTGCCTTGGCACTTCTTGATCTCGCCTTCGATGCGCGCGATTTCCTTCGCCAGGCGCTGACGTTCCGCGCCCAGATCGATCAGGCCCGCGAGCGGGATCAGCACCTTCAATTCACCGACCACGGCGGTCGCCGCCGCGGGTTCCGCTTCGCCGGCCTCGAGCCAACGTGGTGCTTCGCTGCGCGCGAGAAAGGCCAGTTGCGCCGCGAATCGCGCCGTGCGGCGACGATCCTCGGCCTGACCGCCCGACCACAACAGACTCACGGTCTTCGACGGATTGACGTTCATCTCCGAACGAATGCGACGCACGCCCGAGATCACGGCCTTGAGCCATTCGACATCGGCCGCCGCCGATTCGCCACCGAGCGCGTAATCGACCGCTTGCGGATAGCGCTGCGTGCTGACCGAGTCGCCGGCGATGTCCAAGCGCGCGCGCACCGACTGCCAGATTTCCTCGGTGATGAAGGGCACCAGCGGATGCAGCGCGCGCAACAGCCCTTCGAGCACGTACAGCAGCGTGTGACGCGTTGAATCCGCGGCTTCGCGATCATCGCCTTGCAGCGCGGGCTTGGCCAGTTCCAGGAACCAATCGCAGAACTCGTTCCAGGTGAATTCGTACAGCGCCTGCGTGATCAGATCGAAGCGATACGCGGCGAACTGCGTTTGCACTTCGGTCAAAGTCGCGGCGAAGCGGCTCAGAATCCATTGCTCGGCGTCCGTGCGCGGCGTCGGCTTGCCGCGCGCGGTGAAGCCTTCGTTATTCATCAGCACAAAGCGCGAGGCATTCCACAGCTTGTTGCAGAAGTTCTTGTAGCCCTCGCAACGCGCCAGGTCGAACTTGATGTCGCGGCCATGCGAAGCCAGCGCCGCGAACGTCAGACGCAACGCATCGGCGCCGACGGGCGCGATGCCGTTGGGGTATTCCTTGCGCGTGGCCTTGTCGATCTTCTCGGCCATCTGCGGCTGCATCAGGCCGCTGGTGCGTTTTTGCACCAGCGCCTCGAGCGTGATGCCGTCGATGATGTCGAGCGGATCGAGCACATTGCCCTTGGACTTCGACATCTTGCTGCCATCGCGATCACGCACGAGGCCGGTGATGTACACGTGCTCGAACGGCACCCGACCGGTGAAGTGGTCGGTCATCATGATCATGCGCGCGACCCAGAAGAAGATGATGTCGAAACCGGTCACCAGCACCGAGGTCGGCAGATAGGTCTCGTAGCCATAGCGTTTCATGGCTTCCGGATCGGGCCAGCCGAGCGTGGAATGCGACCACAGCGCGGACGAGAACCAGGTTTCGAGCACGTCGTCGTCGCGCCGCAGATTCACGGCCTTGCCGTGACGCGCCTGCGCTTGCGCCGCGGCCGCGGCTTCGTCGCGCGCCACGTACACGTGGCCCTGATCGTCATACCACGCCGGAATGCGATGGCCCCACCACAGCTGGCGGCTGATGCACCAGTCCTGGATATTGGTGAGCCAATGGTTGTACGTCGACACCCAGCTCTCGGGCACGAAGCGCACGTCGCCCTTGGCGACCAGTTCCAAGCCGCGCTTAGCGAAACCTTCCATGCGCACGAACCATTGATCGGTGAGCATGGGCTCGATCACCTGGTTGGTGCGGTCGCCGCGCGGCACCATCAGCTTGTGCGGCTTTTCCTCGGCCATTAGGCCCTGCGCGGTCAGATCGGCGAGCACGGCCTTGCGCGCGACGTAGCGGTCGAGGCCGCGATACTTCGCCGGCGCGTTGTCGTTGATCTTGGCGTCGAGCGTGAAGATGTTCAGCGGCGCGAGCTGATGGCGCAGGCCGATCTGATAGTCGTTGAAATCATGCGCGGGCGTGATCTTGACCACGCCGGTGCCGAACTCGCGCTCGACATAGGTGTCGGCGATGATCGGAATCTCGCGATCGCACAGCGGCAGGCGCACGTGGCGGCCGATCAAGTGCGCGTAGCGCTCGTCTTCGGGATGCACGGCCACGGCGACGTCGCCGAGCATGGTTTCGGGACGCGTGGTGGCGACGGTGAGCTGACCCGAGCCGTCGGCGAGCGGGTAGTGGATCGACCAGATCTTGCCAGTCTCTTCCTCATTGACCACTTCCAGGTCGCTGATCGCGGTCATCAGCACCGGATCCCAGTTCACCAGGCGCTGGCCGCGATAGATCAGGCCTTGCTCATGTAGGCGCACGAAGGTCTCGGTGACCGCGCGCGACAGGCCTTCGTCCATGGTGAAGCGTTCGCGCGACCAATCGCCCGAGGTGCCGAGGCGACGCATCTGACGCGTGATGGTCGAGCCCGATTCTTCTTTCCATTGCCACACGCGTTCGATGAACTTTTCGCGGCCGAGATCATTGCGCTTCTGGCCTTCGCGTTCGAGCAGGCGCGACACCACCATCTCGGTGGCGATGCCGGCGTGGTCGGTGCCCAACTGCCACAAGGTGTCGCGGCCGAGCATGCGGTGATAGCGGATCAGCGCGTCCATGATCGTGTGCTGGAACGCGTGGCCCATGTGCAGCGTGCCCGTGACATTGGGCGGCGGCAGCATGATCGTGTAAGGCTGGCCCTGGCCGCTGGGCTTGAAGCAGCCCGTTTGTTCCCAGATCGGGTACCAGCGGGCTTCGATGTCCTTCGGATTGAAACTGGTTTCCACGGCGATTCTCGCTCTGACCGCGGCGCATCGCGCGGCGGCGGCCGCGCGGCACGGGCCGCCGGCACGGTTCTAGGGGATGGCGATAGGTTACCAAGGGCGTCCGCGCCTCGCAGCGCGGCGCGCGGGCTCACATGTCGAACTTGCGGACCTCGTAGCCGCGCGCGGCGTATTCCTTCCAGCGCCGGCGCGAGCCCTCGCGCTCGGCCGGATCGGCGGCGACGACTTCCTTGACCGACTCGTAGCTGCCGCGCGCGCATTCGTCGCGCAGATTGATCACCAGGCGCCGATCGCCGGCATCGACGCCCGGCGGCACGATCAGCACGGCGGTCATGGCGTCATCGTCATCGCCAGCGATCTGATGCGGGATGAAGGCGTTCTCGTCGAACTCCCACAGCTGCGTATCGATGGCTTCGGCCTGTTCGGGCGAGCGGGCCAGGATCAGGGTCGGCAGCTCGGCCTCGTACGCGCGCTTGGCCAGCTCGCACACGAGCAGCAGCGGATCCTCGCGAAAGCGCGGCTTGTCGATCAGGTAGAAGTCGGCGCGGACCGGCATGATCGGCTCAGGCCTCGGTGGCGCGATCGATCAACCACTGCGCGAGCAGGGGCACGGGCCGACCCGTGGCCATGCCCTTGCGGCCTTCGTTCCAAGCTGTGCCGGCGATGTCGAGATGCGCCCAGCGCTGACCTTCGGTGAAGCGCGCCAGGAAACACCCGGCCGTGATCGCGCCCGCGGCCTTGCCACCGACATTGGCGACATCGGCGAACACGGAATCGAGCTGCGGCTGATAGTCGTCCCACAGCGGCAGGCGCCACGCGCGATCGAGCGTGTGCTCGCCGGCGGCCAGCAGTTCCTGCGCCAGATCGTCGTGCTTGCTCATCAGGCCATGCGCGTGCTTGCCCAGCGCGATCACGCAAGCGCCGGTGAGCGTCGCCGCGTCGACCGTGGCCACGGGCGTGAAGCGCTGCACATAGGTCAGCGCGTCGCACAGGATCAGGCGGCCCTCGGCGTCGGTGTTGATCACTTCGACCGTGCGGCCGCTCATGGTGGTGACCACGTCGCCCGGACGATAGGCATCGCCGTCGGGCATGTTCTCGACCGCCGGCACCACGCACACCAGATTGATCGGCAATTGCAGGCGCGCGCAGGCCAGGAAGGCGCCGAGCACGGTGGCGGCGCCCATCATGTCGAATTTCATTTCTTCCATGCCGGCGCCGGGCTTGAGCGAGATGCCGCCGGTGTCGAAGGTGATGCCCTTGCCGACCAGGGCGAAGGGGCGCGCCTCGGGCGCGGCGCCACGATACTGCAGCACGATGAGCTTGGGCGGATTGGCGCTGCCGCGGGCGACGCCGAGCAGCGAGCCCATGCCTAAGCGTTCCATTTCGGCGCGTTCGAGCACTTCGATCTCGACCCGCGCCTCGGCGTGCGCGATCCGCCGCGCTTGCTCGGCCAGATAAGCCGGCGTGCAGATGTTCGGCGGCAGATTGCCCAGCTCGCGCGCGAAGCGCATGCCGGCCGCGATGGCATTGGCCTGCGCCAGCGCCGCCTCGACGTGCGTGGCGCGCAGGGCCAGCGATTGCAGCGTGTCGCCACCAGCGCGGGGCTTGAGCGTGGTGGTGTAGCGGTAATTCTGTTGATCGGCCGCGAGGGCGGCGTGACGCACTTTCCAGTGCGCGCCGTGACTGGGCACGTCGAGTTCGGTAAGGAAAGTCGCGGCATGCTTGATCGGGCCTTCGCCCAGGGCCTTGCCGGTGTCGTTGACGCAGCGCAGATAGCGCGCGGCGTCGAACTTCTTCTGCTCGCCCAGGCCGATCACCAGCACGCGCGGCGCGGCGACGCCGGGCAGGTGATACAGGCGCGTGAGCGCGCCGAGCTTGCCCGAGACGTCGCCGGCATCGATCAGGCGCTTGAGCGCGCCGGCGCCGACGTCGTCGACGTCGGCCGCGGCCGAGGACAGGATCTTGTCCTCGAACACGCCCACGACCACGGCATCGGCGGCGATCTGGGAGGGACGCTCGGCGGTGAGGGTGAAGCTCGGACTCATGCGCGGTCTCCGCCGCGTCGGGGCGGCGGCTCGCGGCTCGCAAGCTGCCGCTCACGCGGACTTCGCTAGACTAAGGGGGTGATCGCGGCCTCGGGCCGCGCGACGATTCTAACCGAACTGCCCCTAGCCAACCGCCCGCGCGCCGCGGGCCACCCGGATTTCACGAGTCCATGCCGCGTTTGGTCGACCGTTATTTGTTGCGCGAAATCCTGGGCAGTTTCACCGGCGTGGCGCTGGTGCTGATCCTGATCACGATCGGCGGCACCCTGACCCTGACCCTGGACCGGATCTCGCGCGGCAAGATGCCCGCGACCCTGCTGCTGAGCCAGATCGGCCTGCGCTCGATCGATGTGCTGCCCTTGCTGATGCCCTTGGCGATCTTCCTGGGCATTCTGCTGGCCTTCGGGCGGATGTATCGCGATTCGGAGATGTCCGTGCTCGCGGCCTCGGGCTATGCGCAGCGCGCGATGTTGCGGCCGGTGTTCTTGGTCGCCGCGCCCTTGTCGATTCTGCTGGGCTTGCTCGCGTTCTGGTGGGGGCCGCAGGCCTTGAGTCTGTCCGATCGCATGATCGATTCGGCCAACCGCTCGCTGTTGGTCGTGGGCATGGAGGCCGGCCGTTTCATCGAATTGCCCGGGCGTGACGCCGTCGTTTACGTGGCCGAGATGTCGCCCGACGGTTCGCGCTTCAAGCGCCTGTTCGTGCATGACGAGCGCGAGGGCCGCGTCGACGTGACCACCGCCAGCGAGGGCGAGATGTTTCAGGATCGCGACGGCCGCGAGCGTTACCTGTCGCTGGGCCGCGGCTTCCGCGCCGAAGGCCAGCCCGGCCTTCCCGATTGGCGCATGATGCGCTTCGAGCGCAACGACATCCGACTGCCCGAGGCCGAGATCGACAGCGATCGCCGCCTGGAAAAGCGCGCCTCGACCTGGGCCCTGTGGCGCAGCGACAAGCCGCTCGAACAGGCCGAGTTCCATTGGCGCCTGGGCCTGCCGCTATCGGCCTTGGTGCTGGCTTTGCTGGCCGTGCCCTTGTCGCGCTCGCAGCCGCGCGAGCCGCGGTATGCCAAGAGCTTGCTCGCGATCGTCGCCTACGTCGTCTACGCCAACACCTTGGCCTTGGGCCGCGGCTGGTTGGCCGATGGCAGTCTGCCGCTGTCGGCGGGCTTGTGGTGGGTGCATGGCGGGGCGCTGATCATCGCGATGTTTCTGCTCGGCTCGGAGGCGCGCGTGATGCGACGCGCGGGGCGCGCCTGATGCGCCTGCTCAAGCGCGTCGATCGCCTGGTCGCCGGCAGCGTGCTGTCGTCGATCGTGTTGGCCTGGCTGGTGTTGCTGGCCATCGATCTGCTCGGCGCGTTCGCGCGCGAGGCCGACGATCTGGGCAAGGGCAACTACACCATGATGACCGTGGCGGGCTATTTGTGCCTGACCATCCCGCGTCGCGCCTATGATTTGTTCGGCATGGCCGGCGTGATCGGTGGTCTGATGGGCCTGGGCGCGCTCGCGCCCACGGCCGAGATCACGGCGATGCGCGCCGGTGGCATGTCGAAGCTGCGCATCTGCTTCGCGGCCATGATCGGCGTGGGCGCGCTCGCGATCGGCGTGGCGGCGCTGGGCGAGACGCTGGCGCCCTGGAGCGATCAGCGCGCGCAATCCCTGCAGGCGGGCGCCAAGTCGCGCGATCTCATCGCCAGCGGCAAGACCGGCCTGTGGGCGCGCGAGGGCGAGGTGTTGATCAATGCCAAGCGCGGCGAGGTCACGGCCACGGGCGTGGCGCTTTACGACGTGCGCATCTACGAATTCACCCGCGATGGTCAGCTCGCGCGCGTGTCACTGGCCGAGAAGGCCACGCACGACGGCCAGAACTGGCATTTGAGCAAGATCGTCGCGCAGACCTTCGGCGCGCGCTCGGTCAAGACCGAGGAGCTCGACACGCGCGTGTGGAAGTCCTCGCTCGATCCGCGCGTGCTCGAGCTGTCGGTGCTGCGACCGGAGATGCTGGCGCTGCGCGATCTCGGCAGCAGCATCGAGTACATGCGCCGCAATCAACTCGATGCCAGCGCCTTCGAGTCGGCCTACTGGCGACGCGTGTTCTATCCGCTGGGCAGCATCATGCTGGTGTTCGCCTCGCTGCCGTTCGCGTTCGGCGCCTTGCGCTCGGGCGGCTTCGCCAAGCGGCTGTTCCTGGGCATCGTGGTCGCGATCGGCTGGTATTTCCTGCAGCGTGCCTTCACCAACATGGCCGATGTCTATCGCATGGATTTTCGTCTGGTGAATCTGCTGCCGATCATGCTGCTCGGCGCGGGCGCGGCTTGGTATTTCCGCCGCGCGGCTTAGCCGCGCGGCGTCTTGGGCATGCCGATCACGCGCGTGCGCGTGGCCAAGTCGTGCCACATGCGCCCGTAGCGCTCGAACCACGCCCACCACAGGCCCAGGCCGAGCACGAGCACGCCAATCCAGCCCACGAGATAACGCAGTCCCAGGCGCGGCCAACTCAACTCACCGCCGCCGACCGCGATCACGCGCACGCGCCACGCGCGCATGCCGATGGTCTGACCGCCCATGCGCCAAGACACCGCGTAGTAGGCGAAGCCGATCAGCAGCAGAAAGCCGCGGAACGGCCAATTGCCCACGGCCCAGTGGCCCATGTCCTCGCCGCCGGCGCCGACCGCGTGGGCCAGGCCCAACCAAGCGGCCGTGCCGACCATCCACAGCGCGAGCAGCGGAAACAGATCGTAGAAACCCGCGAGCAAGCGCCGCCAGACGGGTGCGTGCGGCGGGTCGACCAAATCCTTGTCGTCATCGCTCATGGCGGCTGTCCCTGGAAGGTGGGAGGGCAATGATAGATTGTCGCGATGTCCGTGAAACCCCAAGTCCAGCGACCGCGACGACCGCGGGGCGCCGAAAGCTCCGCCGCCGTGCGCGCGTTCATCGACAACGCGTGGTCGGAGCTTGGCTTGTCGCGCAATACCCAGGCGGGGTATCGCACGGATCTGGATCTGTTCGAGGCCTGGCTCGGCGGGCGGGGTGAGACGCTCGAGGGCGCCAGCCGCGAGGCGATTTACGCCTACCTTGCCGAGCGTCTGCGTTTGGGCTATCGCGCGCGCAGCAATGCGCGCTTGCTGTCGTGTCTGCGGCACTACTACGGCTGGTTGCTGCGTCGTGGACAGATCGCCGCCGATCCCAGTGCCCTGATCGATTCGCCCAAGTTGCCGCGCGCCTTGCCCAAGGCCTTGTCCGAGGCCGAAGTCGAAGCGCTCCTGGCCGCGCCCGATGCCGAGATTCCCGAGGAACTGCGCGACAAGGCGATGCTCGAGCTGCTCTATGCCTCGGGGCTGCGCGTGACCGAGCTGATCTCGCTCGCCGTCGACGAGGTCAACCTGCGCCAGGGCGCCGTGCGCGTGCGCGGCAAGGGCAACAAGGAACGCCTGGTGCCGCTGGGCGACGAAGCCCAACATTGGCTCACGCGCTACATCGCCGAGGCGCGCCCGAAGCTGCTCGGGGGCAAGGCGCATCCGCTGCTGTTCGTCAGTCGCCGACGCGAGGGCCTGACGCGTCAGGCCTTCTGGCTGGCGATCAAGCGTTACGCGGCGCGCGCGGGCATCGCCCGGCCATTGTCGCCGCACGTGCTGCGGCACTCGTTCGCCACGCATTTGCTCAATCACGGCGCGGACTTGCGCGCGCTGCAGATGCTGCTGGGCCACGCCAGTCTGTCGACCACGCAGATCTACACCCTGGTCGCGCGCGAGGGCTTGAAGCGTCTGCACCAGCAGCATCACCCGCGCGCCTGAGCGCGTTCGGTTTCCCCGCGGCCGGCGCTTCTGCCAGAATCCGACGCCCGTGTCCGTGGCAGGAACTCTCGGCCCCGAGCGCGGTCTCGGCCCTGTCAGGCCGGGTGATCCCGACCCCTCGCAACGTCAACCAAGGGTAGTTCCCATGCTCATGCGTCTTGCTTTTGCCGCGCTGTTCGGCGTCAGCGCCACCGTCAACGCCGCCGACCCGGCCGAAGAGCAGGTGCGCGCCGCGATCAAGCAACTGGTGCCCACGGCCACCGTGGACAAAGTCGAAAAGTCGCCGCTGCAAGGGTTCTACGAAGTCACGCTCGACGGCCAGGTGCTCTACGTCAGCGCCGATGGCCAGTACATCGTCTCGGGCAATGTCTGGGACGTGAAGACCAAGCGCAATCTCACCGAATCGCGCTACGCCGACCTGCGCAAGGCCGCGCTCAAGGGCCTGGGCCCGGACAAGCGCATCCTGTTCCCGGCCAAGGAACCGCGTCACACGGTGACCGTGTTCACCGACATTGACTGCGGCTACTGCCGTCACCTGCATCAGCAGATCGCGGCCTACAATGACCTGGGCATTTCGGTGGAATACCTGTTCTTCCCGCGCTCGGGCCTCAACGGCGAGTCGTTCAACAAGGCCGTGGCCGTGTGGTGCGCCGCCGACCGCAATGCCGCGCTGACCAAGGCCAAGAACGGCGAGACGCTGGAAAACGGCAAGACCTGCCCCAATCCCGTGGCCGAGGAATACAAGATCGGCCAGCAGATCGGCGTGACCGGCACCCCGGCGGTGATCGCCGAGGACGGCACCCAGATCGGCGGCTACCTCGAGCCGCAGCAGATGCTGGCGCGCCTGGAACAGCTCAAGGCCGCCGACGCCGGCAAGAGCAACTGAGGCCGCGCCCGAACCGCTTTCATCCGACGCATCACAGGGCGTCGCGCAATACCGGATCCGGCGCCCCCCGGGAGGAGCGGGCGCCGGTCCGGGCTTCATCGACCCGGCATTCGTCATCGACACGCCCCGATTCGGGGCGTGTTCGTTTTCGCGGCCGGCGCGCGAACCCGGTAAACTCGCGCCCGCCTTCGCAGTGTCCCAGTCGCCGGATTTCCCACCCATGATGCTTCTCGACGGGCAGGTCGCCCTTTCGCCGTTCCGACTGGAACGCCTCAACGCCCGTCTCGCCGCGATCGCGCCCGACCTGGCGCTGCAAGAGGCCCGGCACCTCTACCTGGTCGAGGCCGAAGCCGGCGCCACGCCCGCGCGCGAGCGCTTGGCCGAACTGCTTGATGCCGATGCCGCCGAGGCTGTCACCGCGCCGCGCGGGTCCGGCGCGACTGTCTTGTGGGTGGTGCCGCGCCTGGGCACGATCTCGCCGTGGTCGAGCAAGGCCACCGAAATCCTGCGCGGCTGCGATTTGCCCGTGCATCGCGTCGAACGCGGCCTGCGCCTGGAACTGCGCGGCTGGCGTCCCGAGATCGCCGCGCGCGCCGCGCGCGAATTGCACGACCCGATGACTCAGTCCTTGCTCGAGGACGCGACCGCGATCGCGCGCGTCTTCGCCGCCGGCGCGCCCGGCGCCATCGCGCGCGTCGTTCTGGCGCCGGCGCCCAAGGCCGCGCTCGATCGCGCCAATCGCGAACTGGGCCTGGCGCTTTCCGACGACGAGATCGAGTACTTGGTCGCGCGCTACGCCGAACTCGGCCGCGATCCCAGCGACGCCGAACTGATGATGTTCGCGCAGGCCAATTCCGAGCATTGCCGGCACAAGGTGTTCAACGCGACCTGGCGTGTCGATGGTCGCGAGGCCGAGCACTCGCTGTTCGGCATGATCAAGCACACGCATGCCACGCATCCCGATTTCACGCTGTCGGCGTACAAGGACAACGCCGCGGTGATTTCGGGCTCGACCGGACAGCGCCTGGTCGCCGATCCGGTGACGCGCCAATGGCGCGCGATGACGCAGGACATCGCCTACGCGATCAAAGTCGAAACGCACAATCACCCGACCGCGATTTCGCCGTTTCCCGGCGCGAGCACGGGCTCGGGTGGCGAGATCCGTGACGAAGGCGCGACCGGTCGCGGCGCCAAGCCCAAGGCCGGATTGACCGGATTTTCCGTGTCGCATCTGCGTATTCCCGGCTTGCCGCGCGCGTGGGAATTGCCGCGCGAACTGCCGCCGCGCATGGCCAGCGCCTTCGAGATCATGCGCGATGGTCCGCTGGGCGCGGCCGCGTTCAACAACGAATTCGGGCGACCGGCGCTGTTGGGCTATTTCCGCAGTTTCGAAATGCCCACGCACGAGCCGCGCCTGGCGCGCGCCTATGACAAGCCGATCATGCTCGCCGGTGGCGTGGCCAATATCCGCGCCGACCATGTGCGCAAGCATGATCTGAGCGCGGGCGACGCGATCATCGTGCTCGGCGGTCCAGCGATGTTGATTGGTCTGGGCGGCGGCGCGGCCTCGTCGGTGGCCGGTGGCGAGTCGAGCGAGGCGCTGGATTTCGCCTCGGTGCAGCGCGACAACCCCGAGATGCAGCGTCGTTGCCAGGAAGTGATCGATCGCTGCTGGTCCATGGGCGACGACAATCCCATCGTCAGCGTGCACGATGTCGGCGCGGGGGGCTTGTCCAATGCCATTCCCGAATTGCTCAACGATTCCTCGGTCGGCGGACGCATCGAACTCACGCGCATTCCCTGCGCGGATCCGCAGCTGTCGCCAATGCAGATCTGGTGCAACGAATCGCAGGAACGCTACGTGCTGGGCATCAGCCAGGCGCGTCTGGCCGCCTTCGAAGCGTTGTGCGCGCGCGAGCGTTGCCCTTACGCGGTGGTGGGCACGGCCACGGCCGAGCGTCATCTGCTGGTGAGCGACGCGCGCGACCACTCGCGCCCGATCGATTTGCCGATGGACGTGTTGTTTGGGAAGCCGCCGCGCATGCATCGCGACACGCAACATGTCGCCGCGTGCGCGATCGGTGAGTTGCCGCTCGCTTCGCTCGATCTTCAGCGCGTCGTCCCCGATGTCCTGCGTCATCCGAGCGTGGGCAGCAAGGCCTATCTCGTGACCATCGGTGATCGCACCGTGGGTGGTCTTTGCTCGCGCGATCAGATGGTCGGTCCGTGGCAGGTGCCGGTGGCCGATTGCGCCGTGACCCTCGTCGATTTCGACGGTCACGCGGGCGAGGCGATGAGCATCGGCGAGCGCACGCCGCTGGCGCTGATCTCGTCGGCCGCCGCCGCGCGCATGGCCGTGGGCGAGGCGCTGACCAATCTCGCGGCGGCGCCGATCGCGGCGCTGGCCGAAGTGCGGCTGTCGGCCAACTGGATGGCGGCGGTGTCGCATCCGGGCGAGGACGCGGCCTTGTTTGATGCCGTGCGCGCCGTGGGTCTGGAACTGTGCCCGGCGCTGGGCGTGTCGATTCCCGTGGGCAAGGATTCGCTGTCGATGCAGGCGCGCTGGCGCGCGGCCGATGGCGAGCATCGCGCGGTGTCGCCGGTGTCGTTGATCGTGTCGGCCTTCGCGCGCGTCGATGACGCGCGTCGCGCCTTGACCCCGCAATTGCGCGACGACGCGGGCGACAGCGTGATCGTGTTCATCGATCTCGCCGCGTCGCGCGCGCGCCTGGGCGGTTCGATCCTGGCGCAGATGCACAACGCGAGCGGTGGCGAAGCGCCCGATGTCGACGAACCGGCCGCGCTCAAGGCGTTGTTCGACGTCGTGCAGACGCTCAATCGCGCGGGCCTGGTGCTGGCGTATCACGATCGTTCCGATGGCGGCGTGATCGCGGCGCTGGCCGAGATGGCCTTCGCCGGTCGCGTGGGTCTCGATATCACGGTCGCGGGCGAGGGCGCCGAAGCGACGCGCGAATTGCTCAACGAAGAACTCGGCGCGCTGCTGCAAGTGCGCGTCGACGATCTGCCCGCGGTCGACGCGATCATCGCGACGCACGGCCTGGCCGCGCGCGCGCGTCGGATCGCCACGCCGCGCGCGGGCGATACGATTCGCGTGCTACGCGGCGAGCGCGAACTGGCGTCGTGGTCGCGCGCGGACCTGATCGCGGCCTGGGGCGAAACCAGCCACGCCATGCAGCGTCTGCGCGACGATCCGCGCTGCGCCGACGAGGAATACGCCGCGCTGCGCGACAACGGCGATCCCGGCCTGCGTCCGCGTGTCAGCTTCGATCTCGCCGACGATGTCGCCGCGCCCTACATCCTGCGCGGCCATCGCCCGCGCGTGGCGGTGCTGCGCGAGCAAGGCGTCAACGGTCAGGTGGAAATGGCCGCGGTCTTCATGCGCGCCGGCTTCGACGCCGACGATGTGCACATGACCGATCTGATCGAGGGCCGCGCGCGCTTGAGCGACTACGCGGGCTTTGTCGCTTGCGGTGGTTTCTCGTACGGCGACGTGCTCGGCGCCGGTCGCGGCTGGGCCACGTCGATCCGCTATCGCCCGCGCTTGGCCGAACAGTTCGCGGCCTTTCTCGCCGACACCGGCAAGTTCGCGCTGGGCGTGTGCAATGGCTGTCAGATGCTGGCCGCGTTGAAGACCTTCATCCCCGGCGCCGAGCAGTGGCCGAGTTTCGCGCGCAATCGTTCCGAGCAGTTCGAGGCGCGTCTGTCCTTGGTGGAAGTGCTGCCGTCGCCGTCGCTGTTCCTGCGCGACATGGCCGGTTCGCGCTTGCCCGTGGCGGTGGCGCATGGCGAGGGACGCGCGGTGTTCGAACGACCCGGCGACGAGGCCGCGGCGATCGCGACCCTGCGTTTCGTCGATGGACACGGCGAGGTCGCCACGCGCTATCCAGCCAATCCCAACGGCTCGCCCGGCGGCATGACCGGCTTCACCACGCGCGATGGCCGCGTGACCATCATGATGCCGCACCCCGAGCGCGTGCATCGCGCGCTGCAAGTGTCGTGGCATCCGCGCGAATGGACCGATGCCTCGCCGTGGCTGCGCATGTTCCGCAACGCCCGCGTCTGGCTCGGCTAAGCTTGCCCGATGAACACCACGACGACCCCCACGCCCACGCCGGCGCCCGACGACGACGAGGACTTCTCGCTCAAGAGCTTCCTGCTCGCGGCCGTGCTGTGGCTGCCGTTGGCGTTTTTCGTGTGGTATGCCCTGCGTTCGGGCGTGGTGTTTCCGGTGGTGCGTGGCGTCGCCTGGTTGCTCACGCACTGGATGCCCGACGTGGTCGGTTCGATCGAGCAGGAACGCGAGACCATGGTGCTGATCACGCGCATCATCGCGCCCGGTCAGGTCGGCCCCAATGGCGAGGTCGGCATGCTCTCGCAGGACTACAACCCGCTGCAGTTCTGCTACGGCCTGCCGGTGCTCGTGGGCCTGATCATGGCCACGCCGCTGGACTGGACTCGCACCTTCAAGCAACTGGCCATCGGCTATGTGCTATTGCTGCCGGCGCAGATTTTCGGCTTGAGCGGCGAAGTGCTGCGCGATCTGAGCTATTCGATGGGCGACGACGTCGCCGCCATGGTCGCCGCGCACGGGCTGTCGCAGTACGCGGTGGCGCTGTGGTATCAGTTCGGCTATCTGATCTTGCCCGCGGTGATGCCCGTGGTGATCTGGGTGCTGCTCAATCGCGCCTTCATCGAGAGTCTGCGCCTGCCCGGACCGCCGCGCGCGGAACCTCGGCCGGCGGCCGGCGGTCATAGCCCCGTGAACAAGGACACCCCAGCCCCATGAATGACGCCGCGACCACCGAGGCCGCCGAAGCCAGCGCGCTGCCCAGTCTGGACGCGCGCGTGGCGCAGTTGCTGATCACGCGCGGCCGCCTGAAAGAGGCCGATTTCGCGCGCGCGCGGCGCCTGTACGACGAAGACCCCAAGGGCAATTTCGTCGTTCTGCTCGCGCGCCTGGGCCTGGTGTCGGAGCGCGATCTGGTCGAAGCCACGGCCGAGGTCATGCAATTGCCGATGCTCTCGGCCAAGGAATGTCCCGACCAGCCGCCGGCCAATGTCCAGGTCTCGGTGAAGTTTCTGAAGGCCCATCACGTGGTGCCGATCACCGAAAGCGAGGACGAGGTGGGCCTGCTGGTCGCCAACGCCCTCGACCGCTATCCGATCGAGGCCATGGGCTTGGCCACAGGCAAGCGGATCGCGGTGCGCATCGGCCTGCAATCGGAAATCGACGATCTGGTTGAGCGCTATTACGGCTCCGGTCGCAGCGCCATGGGCACGATCGTCGAGAATCTTTCCGACGAGGCCACGCGCAGCGAGGACGATGTCGAGCATCTGCGCGACCTCGCGTCCGAGGCGCCGGTGATTCGCCTGGTGAACCTGATCATCCAGCGCGCCGTCGAGGCGCGCGCCTCGGACATTCACGTCGAACCGTTCGAGAATCGCTTGAAGGTGCGCTATCGCATCGACGGCGTGCTCGAGGAAGTGGAATCGCCACCGGCCTCGTCCACCGCCGCCGTGATCAGCCGCATCAAGATCATGGCCAAGCTCAACATCGCCGAGCGCCGCCTGCCGCAGGACGGTCGCATCATGTTGCGCGTGCAGGGCAAGGAACTCGACTTGCGCGTGAGCTCGGTGCCGACTTCGTTCGGCGAATCGGTGGTGATGCGTATCCTCGATCGCGAGAGCGTGGTCTTCGATTTCAAGACGCTGGGCTTCACCGACGAGTTCTTGTCCGATTTCGTGCGCGTGCTGGAGATGCCCCACGGCATCATGCTGGTGACCGGCCCCACGGGCTCGGGCAAGACCACGACGCTGTACACCGCGCTGTCCAAGCTCAACACGCCCGACGTGAAGATCATCACGGTCGAGGATCCGGTCGAGTATCAGATCGAAGGCATCAATCAGATTCAGGCCAAGCCGCAAATCGGCCTGGATTTCTCGCACGCGCTGCGCTCGATCGTGCGTCAGGACCCCGACATCATCATGATCGGCGAAATGCGCGATCTGGAAACCGCGAAGATCGCGATCCAGTCCGCGCTCACCGGTCACTTGGTGTTGTCGACCCTGCACACCAACAATGCCGCGGGCGGCATCACGCGCTTGCTCGACATGGGCGTGGAGGATTATCTGCTGACCTCGACGGTCAACGGCATCCTGGGCCAGCGCCTGGTGCGTCGCCTCGAGGCCACGCACGCGCAACCCTATTTGGCCTTGCCCGAGGTGATCGCGGAATTCGATCTCAAGCGCTTCGCGCCCTCGGAACCGGTGCGCTTGTTCAAGCCCGGGCCGTCGACGCTCACGCCCACGGGCTATCTGGGCCGCACCACGATCATGGAGTTCCTGGTGATGAACGACGCGATCCGGCGCCTGGTGATGCAGCACGCCGGCATGGGCGAACTGGAATCCGCCGCGCGCGCCAATGGCATGCGCACCATGTACGAGGACGGTCTGGTCAAATCGCTCGCGGGCGTGACCACGATCGAGGAAGTCCTGCGCGTGACCCAGGAGGCCTGAGACCCGCGCGACGCGCTAGCGCGCCCCGGCGCGCGAGCATCGCGATCGGTTCCGCATTCGCATGGCCATTTTCCGCTACAAGGCCGTCACCGCCGCCGGCGAGACGATTCAAGGTCAGATGGAAGCCGCCTCGCGCGACGAGGTGATCGGCAAGCTGCAGGAAGCCGGCAACGTGCCGCTCGAAGCGCGCGAAGCGCAGGCCGGCGACAGCGGTGGCGGACTGGGCGCGCTGTTTCGGTCCAACGAGATGTCGCAGGCCGAGGTGATGTCCTTCACCCAGCAGCTGGCGACCTTGCTCGGCGCCGGTCAGCCGCTGGATCGCGCGCTGCAGATTCTGCTCGACTTGCCCGATGACGAGCGCGCGCGCAAGTTGATCGAGCGCGTGCGCGATTCCGTGCGCGGCGGCGCGGCGCTTTCGGCGTCGTTGGAACAGCAACACGGCGTGTTCTCGCGGCTGTACGTGAACATGGTGCGCGCGGGCGAGGTTTCAGGCTCGCTACACAACACGCTCAAGCGCCTGGCCGAATATCTCGAGCGCAGCAAGGCCGTGCGCGACAGCGTGATCGGCGCGCTGATTTATCCCGTGATCTTGTTGATCATGGTCACGCTCGCGCTGGCGCTGCTGTTGATCTACGTCGTGCCGCAGTTCCTGCCGCTGTTCGAGAACTTCGACGCCGAGTTGCCGCTGATCACCAAGTTCGTGCTCGCGCTCGGCGACACGCTGGCGGGCTATTGGTGGTTGATGTTGGGCGCGGTGATCGCGCTGGTGATCTATTCGCAGCGCGCCTTGCGCGACCCGGGCAATCGCCTGGCCTTCGATACGTGGTTGCTGCATCAGCGCATCGTCGGTGGCCTGATTGGTCGCGTCGAGACCGCGCGCTTGGCGCGCACGCTCGGCACCTTGCTCAGCAATGGTGTGCCGCTGCTCACGGCCTTGTCGATTGGTCGTAACGTGGTGGGGAACCTCGCGCTGATGCAAGCGGTCGATTCCGCCGCCACCGACGTCAAGGCCGGCACGGGCCTCGGTTATGGCCTGGGCAAGAGCAAGCTGTTTCCGCGCCTGGCGCTGCAGATGATCGCGGTCGGCGAGGAATCGGGCGAACTGGATACGATGTTGTTGAAGGTCGCCGATACCTTCGACGTGGAAGTAAAAAACGCGGTCGATCGCGCGCTGGCCATCATGGTGCCCGCGGTGACCATCGTCATGGCCTGTCTGGTTGCCTTCATCATGCTGGCGATCCTGATGCCGATTCTCGACCTGAGCAATGCCATCGAATGAGGAGAACACGATGAAACTGCACACCCTCGGCGGCCGCGCCGTCACGCGCCAGGCGCGCGGCTTCAGCCTGATCGAAATCCTGGTGGTGATGGCCCTGATCGGCATCGTCATCGCCCTGGTCGCCAACCGTATCGCCGGTGGCGCGGTGAAGGGCCAGGTGCAGGCGACCAAGATCGCGCTCGACACCTTGCGCGGCAAGATCGAAACCTATTCGCTCGACCTCGGCACGCCGCCGCAGCGTCTCGAGGACCTGCTGACCAAGCCCGGCGACGGCGAGGGCTGGAACGGCCCCTACGCGCAGGAAAAGGACCTCAAGGACGTCTGGAAGCATCCGTTCCAGTACCGCTATCCGGGCGATCACGGCGACTACGATCTGTACTCGCTCGGCCCCGATGGCAAGGAAGGCGGCGAAGGCATCAAGGCCGCGGACATCACCAGCTGGCAATGAGGCATGGAGCGCGCGCGCCATCGCGGCTTTACCCTGATCGAGGTGATCGCGGTGCTGATGCTCATCGCGCTCGTCCTGACGGTGGCGAGCGTGTCGGTGACGCGCGGACTGGCCTCGGCGCGCGTGCGCGCCGCCGCCGGTGATCTGATCGCGGCGCTGCGCTACACGCGCGGTCAGGCGATCGTGACGCGCAAGGAACAGGCGCTCGAACTCGACGTGGAAAAGCGCGCCTACCTCGCGCCCAAGAAACAAGAAACCGTATTGCCCGGCAAGATGGAGATGCGCCTGCTCACGGCGCAGTCCGAGCAGACCGGCTCGACCACGGGCCGCATTCGCTTTTATCCCGACGGCAGTTCCACCGGCGGCCGCGTGCGCCTGATCTCGGGCGATCACGTGTGGGACGTGGAAGTGGCCTGGCTCACGGGCGAAGTGCAGTTGCGCGAAGGCGGGCTGCACGAGGCATCGATGCGATGAACGCGCCGCGCTTGCGTCTTCGCCGCCAAGGCGGCTTCAGCCTGATCGAATTGATCTCGGCGTTCGCGATCATGGCGCTGGCCATGGGCGTGTTCATGGAAGTGACCGCGACCTCGCTGCGCGCCGCGCAGCGCTCGTCGGACTTCACGCAAGCCGCGCTGTGGGCGCAATCCAAGCTTGATGCCCTGGGCATGGGCGAGCCCTTGCGCGAGCAGTCCGACTCCGGTCGTCTCGACGACAAGTACGATTTCGTGCTCGACGTGCGCAAGATCGACGCGCCGCCCGGCGACCCGACCTCGACCGTGGTCGAGCAGGTGCCCGTGGATCTGTTTCGCGTCGAACTCGTCGTGCGCTGGGAAGAAGGCCGCCACCCGCGCGAGATGAAATTCGTCACGATGCGCGCCGTGCAGCCCAATCTCGACGGGTCGACGCGGCCATGATCCGCGCCCGCGCCCGTGGCTTCACCCTGATCGAAGTGCTGCTGTCGATCATGTTGCTGGCCTTGCTGGTTTCCGGCGCTTACGCCTGCATTCGCACGGCGACGCGCGCCACCGCTGCGGGCCAGAAGGAAATCGAGCGCACCGAAAAATTGCGCATGGCGCAGCAGTTCCTGCGCCGGCAGTTGAGTCAGACCCTGGCCATGCCCTATGGCGAGCGCACCGACGCCAATGGCCAGAAGCCCATGTTCGAGGGCTCGCGCGATGAACTCACCTTCGTGTCGTCCATGCCCGGCTATCTCGGCCACGGTGGCGCCTACGTGCAGCGCTTGACCATCGAGCGCGGACGCAAGGGGTATCAACTCACGTTTCGTCACGCCATCGCCAATGGCTACAAGGACGACGATCTCGATGATCGCGACAACAAGCCCGTGGTGCTGATCGAGAACATCCGTCAGGCGCGCTTCGAGTACCGCACCATCGACGATCAAGGTCGCTTGAAGGAGTGGGAGGATCGCTGGGATCGTCCGGCGCAAATGCCGATCCTAGTGCGCATCACGCTCGAGTTCGAACGCGGCGATCGCATGGCGTGGCCGGAACTCATCGTGCCCCTGGTGGTCGATCCTTCCGCTGTCGGCGCCGCGTTGGAGCCGTCGTTCTTCTCGGGTTGATGATCGAACGCATGGCTCGACAATCGACAATCGCGCGTGGCGTGGCCCTGCTGACGGTGCTGTGGATCATCGCGCTCATGTCGATCCTGCTCGGTGGTTTCGTCGTGGTCGCGCGCGGCGAGAACCTGCAGACGCATTTCCTGATGGATTCCACGCGCGCCCGCTACGCGGCCGAGGCCGGCATCGCGCGCGTGGCGCTGGAGATGCGTCGTTCCGATCCGCTCACGCGCTGGGTGCCCGATGGTCGTCCCTACGAATTCGAGTTCGAGGGCGACAAGATCGAGGTGCGCATCACCGACGAGTCGGGCAAGGTCGACATCAACGCCGCCGACGAAACCACCCTGGTGCCGCTGTTCCTGGCGCTGGGCCTGGAGGATCAACGCGCGCGCGAACTCACCGATCGCATCCTCGACTGGCGCGATCCCGATGATCTGGTGCGCGCCTTCGGCGCCGAGGACAAGGACTACGAGGCCGCCGAGTACACCTATGGCGCGGCCGATCAACCCTTCACCACGATCGGCGAGCTGCAGCAGGTCGCGGGCATGGACTACGACCTGTACCGCAAGCTCGAGCCCTACATCACCGTCTACACGCGCACGCCGCGCCCGAACCCGGCCTATGCCTCGGAACTGGTCCTGCGCGCGCTGCCGGGCGTGACCGCCGAGATCGCTCAGCAAATCGTCTCGCAGCGTCAGCTGCTGTCTCCCGTTCAAATGGCGGGTTCGCCCATCCTGTTGCCCGACGGCACGCCTTTGGTGGCCGGGGGTGGGGGCCTTACGTATACTGTCGTGTCCCGCGCGACTCTGCCCAATGGGGCCTGGACCGCGCTGGATACCACGATCCGGCTGGGCGGGGCGCCCGGGGGCCGTGCCTACAGCATCCTTCGCTGGCGCGAAGGGGTGGCCGAGTAAACCTGAGTCTCATGTCCGAGTCCGTCTTCAACCGACAACTCGCGCGGTTGCGAGTGGCGTATGCCGCCAGCCCGCTCAAGCGCTTCCTGACCTGGTGGGGCAGGGAGCTCTGGGCATTGGCGCCGGCGCCCGTGCGCGCGCTGTTCGCCGATCGCCGCGAGGAAGTGCTGATCCGACTCACGCCGGCGACCGTGGAGCTCACCCGTGGCCGGCGCGAGCCGCAAGTTTTCGAACGCACGGGCGATCCGGCCGAATTGCAGGCCACCCTCGCGCGCTTGCTCAGTGGCGAGGAAGAGCCGCCGCGCGCCATCCTGGCGCTGCCGCCCGAACGCGTGCTGGTGCGCGCGATCACCTTGCCGGCGGCGGCCGAGGAGAATCTGCGTCAGGTCCTGTCGTTCGAGATGGACCGCCAGACGCCGTTTCGCGCCGATCAGATCTACTTCGATCAACGCGTCGCGCATCGCGACATCGCCGCCAAGCAGATCAAGGTCGAGCTCGCCCTGGTGCCTCGCGCTTCGGTCGATCCCGATCTGTCCGCGCTCTCGACCCTGGGCGTGGCTCTCGATGGTGCCGACAGCGCGGCGCCGGGTGAATTGCGCGCCGGCTTCAATCTGCTGCCGGCCGAAAAGCGCGCGCATCGCCGCAACATCTGGCTGACGATCAATCTGGCGCTGGCCGCCGTGGTCGTGATCGGTCTGTTCGTGGTGATGGTGCAGTCGGTCTCCGGCCGCGCCGCCGCGCTGGAGAAACTGCGCGTCGAGACCGAGCGCGTGCACACCGAGGCCAAGGCGGTCGCGGCGCTGCGCAACACCCTTCGCGACGCCATCGATGGCGCCAATTTCCTGGTTGAGAAAAAAGGCTCGCGGCCGCCGCTGTCGGACCTGCTGCTCGACGTCACGCGCTTGCTCGGCAACGACACCTGGCTGCAGCGTTTGTCGTTGAACGGCGATCAGGTTCAATTGCAGGGACAGTCGAAGGAAGCCGCCGGCCTGATCACCATCCTGCAGCAGTCGAAGCTGATGGAATCGCCCGCGCTGCAAGGCGCGATCACGCCCGACGCGCGCACCGGCAAGGAACAATTCCTGATCCAGGCCAAGGTCAAGAAGCCCGCCGCGCCCGCGCGCGCCAAGACCGAAGCAAAGCCCGCCGAAGGCGAGCCGCCCACGTCCGCGCCCACCAGCGCGCCAGCCCCCGAAGCCCCCGCGGAGACCAGCGATGCAGCTGCTGCCCAAGGCTGACAACGGCCGCTTCCTCGCCGTCGTGGTGCTGCTGATCGTGCTGCTGGTGGCGTACCTGGGCGGCGTGCACTGGTGGTTCACCGCGCGTCATCTCGAGATCGCCGACGAGATGACCCAGTTGCGCGAGCAAGAGCGCAGCTACCGCGCCACCGCCGAGCAACGCACCGACATCGAAAAGCGCTTGGCCGAAGTGCGCGAGTTCGAGGCCAACAATCCCGCGTTCCTGGCCGAAGGCGATTTCGACTCCGCCGCGGCCGGCTTGTCGCAGCGCCTCAAGCAAGTGATCACCGGCAAGGCCAAGGACGCGCAGAGCTGTCAGATCATCATGAATCAGTACTCGCGGCCGACCGATAAGGAGCGCTTCGAGCGCGCCTCGATCCGCGTGCGGCTGCGCTGTTCACTCGAGGAGTTCGGCCCGATCCTGCACGAGCTGGAATCGAGCAGCCCCGTGCTCTTCATCGATGACGTGCAAATCTGGAAGCAGACCGGCTATCGCCAGCCCGGCACCAACGAGGTGGCGAGCTATCTGGATATCCAGTTCACGCTCTCGGGCTATCTGCGCAAGCCGCAGAAGGTGGAGGCCAAGACATGATCCGGGGCAAGCGCATCGCCATCGTGCAAGGCGTGGTCGCGACCGTGTTCGCCGGCGTCGCCGCGTTGCAGGCGGCGGGCTGGGGCGGCAACTACAGTCTGCTCGAGGACGACGCCGACGGCCGTCAGCCGCAGCGTTTCGCGCGCATCGCCGGCGAGCCGGCCAAGCTCGGGCCCTGGGATCAGTACGCGGAAATGCTTTCGCGGCCGCTGTTCAACGAATCGCGGCAGCCCGAGGAAGTGGCCACGCCGACCGCCACCGAAGGCGAGGGCACGGCCAAGCCGCTGACCGAAACCACGCTTACGGGCATCATTCTCGCCGGGCCGGTGAAGATCGCGATGATCACCAACTCGGCCAACGGCGAAACGCAGCGCGTCAAACTCGGCCAGCCGCTCGAGGGCGATCAATCGGGCTGGAGCCTGGTTGAACTCAAGCCGCGATCGGCGGTCTTCGAGGGCGCGGGCGCGGGTCGCACCGAACTGGAGCTGACGGTCGACACCAAGGGCGCCACGCCCGCGCCGCCGGCCGTCGCGCAGGTTGCCGCGCCACCGGGGACGGCGCCGCCGAATCAAGGCGCCGTGCCACCGCCGCCACCACCACCCAATCCAACCGCCGTGCCACCGCCGGGACAGCCGGCGAGCGCGGACGAAATCCGCCGCCGCATCGAAGAGCGCCGCAAGCAATTGCGTGAAGAGGCGCAACGCATGCTGCAAGAGCAAAACCAGAATCAGTGACGGAGTGACGTCGTGTCGCCATCCCTCAAATTGAGTTTCACGGTGGCCCTGGTCACCGCCCTCGCCGGATGCGCCAGCACGCCGCCGCGCGATGTCGCGCCGATGGCGGAGACGCCAGCGCCCGTCGTCGCCGAGATGACGCGCGTGCCGCCGGCCGAGGACAGCGCGCCGCAGGATGGCGCGATCGACGTCGAAGGCGGCCAGACCGCGTCGAGCATCGCCAACCGCGCCAAGCTCGAGCCGGGCACCGGCAATTTCATCAATCGCGAGGCGGCCTCGCGTCAGCCTTCCGGTGGCCAGACCGGCGATGTCACGTTCAACTTCGAGAACGCGCCGATCCAGACGGTGATCAAGTCGATCCTGGGCGATCTGCTGCAGGAGAACTACGTCATCGCCCCTGGCGTGCAGGGCAATGTCACCTTCGCCACCTCCAAGCCGATCAACGCGAGCCAGGCGCGCACGGTGCTGGAGACCTTGCTGGCCTGGAACAACCTCGCCGTCGTGTACAAGGAAGGCCGCTACACCGTGCTGCCGATCGGTCAGGCCGTGCCGGGCAATCTCACGCCGCGCCTGGGGCCGGCCTCGACCGCGCGCGGCTATGAAGTGCGCGTGGTGCCGCTGCAGTTCATCGCGCCGACCGAGCTCGAGAAAGTGCTCGCGCCCTACGTCAAGCAAGGCGCGATCATCAAGGCCGACAACGCGCGCAGCATGATCGTGATCGCGGGCAATGCCAGCGAGCTGCAGTCGTATCTCGAAACCATCGAGATCTTCGACGTGGATTGGCTGGCCGGCATGTCGGTGGGCATGTTTCCGCTGGAGCGCATCGAGGCCAAGGACGTGGTGCCCGAGCTCGAGAAGATCTTCGGCGATGGCGGCGCCACGCCGCTGGCGGGCATGTTCCGTTTCCTGCCGATCGAGCGCATGAACGCGGTGCTGGTGATCACGCCGCAGCCGCGTTATCTCGAACAAGCGCAGCGCTGGCTCGAACGTCTCGATCGCGGTGGCGCCGAGGCCGGCGCGCAGCTCTACGTGTACTACGTCAAGAACGTCAAGGCGACTGATCTCTCCGACAACCTGACCGAGATCTTCACCGGTTCGAAGAGCTCGGATTCCTCGCGCAAATCCTCGATCGCGGGCGTGGCGCCGGGCCTCGCGCCGGTCGAGATCCGCACCGTCGGCGAAGGTCAGAAGGAAGGCAACGATCGCCCCGCGCCGCCCGCGGGCGGCGGCATCGCGATCACGCAGAGCGACGACATTCGCATTTCCGCGATCGAAGAATCCAACTCGCTGCTGATTCGCGCCACGCCGGTCGAATACGAGGCCATTCTCAGCGCGATCAAGCGACTCGACGTGGTGCCGCTGCAGGTTCACATCGAAGCCAAGATTCTCTCGGTGACGCTCAGTGACAACCTGTCGCTGGGCGTGGAGTGGTACTTCGAGAACAACGCCTCGAGCGACATCACGCGCGCCGTGCGCAACCGCCCCAATCGCGTCAATTCCGATGGCACGCCCACGGGCCGCAATGCCTGGGACAGCTACGCGGGGCGCCTGGGATCGGGCGGCTTGAGCTGGACCTTCCTCAACACCAGCGCCGAGGCCTTGCTTTCGACGCTGCAATCCAATGGCAATGCCAAGGTGCTGTCGGCGCCGTCGCTGGTGGTGTTGAACAACAAGGAAGCGAGCATCAACGTCGGCACCCAGTTGCCGGTGGTGAGTTCCTTCATCAACGGTGTCAGCAACGGCGTCGGCAACGAAACCGGCGGCACCGGCAATCTCAACAGCGGCATTGGCCAGAGCTACGTGCAATTCCGCAATACCGGCATCACGCTCAACGTCACGCCGCGCGTCAATCCGGGTGGACTCGTGTTCATGGAAGTGACGCAGGAAGACAGCCAGCCGCTGTCGGCCGATACCGCGGTCGCCGGCAACGTCGCCGTGAGTCAGCGTCAGATCAAGACCGAAATCGCCGTGCAGAGCGGGCAAACCGTGCTGCTGGGCGGCCTGATTCGCGACAAGGACAGCATCGATGAGTCCGGCTTGCCGGGGCTGTCGCGCATTCCCGTGATCGGCGGCCTGTTCGGCCGAACCGCAAAGTCCAAGGAGCGCGAAGAACTGCTGGTGCTGATCACGCCCACCGTGATCGACAACGCCGCGTCGGCGCAGGATGTCACCAACGCCTATCGCGAGCAGTTCAAGGGTCTGCGTCCGATCTTCGAGAAGCTCGACGAGATCCAGGTGCGCCTGCCCCAGGCCGAGGGGAACCAACCCTGAGCGCGCGTGCTCTCAATCGCACTTTTTTCGCAACGAGGTCATCATGAGTCGAAAGCACTGGATTCACGGCCTTCTGGCCCTCGCGTTGGTCGTGGCCGGCCTGGGCGGATGCGCCTCGAATGGCGGTTCACGCGGCGATTCCGCCAAATCTGCCAACGCCAGCACAGCACTCGAGAGTCGCGCCGTGGAACGCTGGAACCTGCTGATCGCCAGCAAGTTCGAGGAGGCTTATCAATTCCTCAGTCCTGGCGTACGCTCAACGAAGACGGCGCAAACCTACGCCGCGGAACTCGCCGGTCGGCCGGTCAGATGGCTAACGGTCAAGTACCACGGCAAGGACTGCGCCTCGGAAAATTCCTGCGCCGTGACGGTTGAGGTCGACTACGAAGTCAAACTAGTCTCGGCGGGAGTCGGCAAGGTCCAAGTTCCGGGGTATATTGTCGAGAACTGGATCCGCCTGAATGGCAACTGGTACTTCGTCCCGGACGATGTTGCGCAAGGGGGATTGCGTTGATTGAAACGATCACTTAACATCCTGCCCGCTCATGTCTAACCTGCCGGGGACTTTCGGCGGCGGCACCGTCGTCGAGTCGGAGTGCGGTTAGGTGATGCAAAGCCCTGTGGTCCTAATTAGGAGTGTTCTGATGAAAAGAAACAGTCTGACGACGGCCCTGCTCGCCGGCCTCGCAGGCGCAGCGGGTCTGGCTTCGACCGCGCAAGCGGTCAACCTGAACCCCGATGGCCTGGGCCAGGTATTGATCTACCCGTACTACACCGTCAACAAGAATCAGCAGACGGTCGTGTCGGTAGTCAACACCACCAATCGCGTGAAGGCTGTCAAGGTCCGTTTCCTCGAGGGTCGCAACTCGAAGGAAGTCTTGGACTTTAACCTCTACCTCTCGCCGTTCGACGTGTGGACGGGTGCCGTTTACGGCACCGGCGCCACCGGTCCGGGCAACCTGGTCACGAACGACAAGTCGTGCACGGTTCCGGCCAACGTCAACCGCCCGTTCCGTAACTACCAGTACACCGGTTCGAATCGTGACCACCCGACCTCGGCTGCCGCCGTGTTCAGTGCCCTCGAGCGTACGCGCGAAGGCCACGTGGAAATGATCGAAATGGGTCTGCTGCAGACCGGTACCGCCTCGACGCAGCTGGCTGAAGAAGCCACGCATAACGCCGGTGGCGTGCCCGTCAACTGCACCGCCCTGGTCAATGCCTGGACGCCGCCGTCGGGCGGTTGGGTGCTGAACGGCGCCGCCAACATCGATCTGCCGTCGGGTGGCCTGTTCGGCGCCGGCACGGTGGTCGACGTGGCCGCTGGCACGGAGTCGGCCTACGCGGCTGACGCCATCGAAGGCTTCTACTCGAACGCCACCGCTCCGGGCGCGCTGCATGCCGCTCCGGGTTCGACCGATCCGGATCTGCGCGACGCCGACAACGGCGCTGGCGTGGCCACCGCGTTCGTGTTCTCGAACAACGGCGCCGCCGTGCTGCAAGAGTCGTACACCGTTCCGGCCACCGTGCCGAACGCGGTGTCGACCGTCTTCATGCACGACGCGATCTACAACGAGTACAACACCGAGGCTGGTCTCGGCGCTGCCTCCGAGTGGGTCGTCACCTTCCCGACCAAGCGCTACTACGTCGACGTGACCACGCCGGCCGCCGTGGTGCTGCCCTTCACCGATCCGTTCCGCGACAACGCTTCGTCGTGCGACGTGATCACGATCAGCTACTACGATCGTGAAGAGCGCGTCCCGGGCACCACGCCGGGCGTGGTCGACGTGTCGCCGCCGCCGCCGGATCCGGATGTGCTGCTGCCGGCCCTGTGCTTCGAAGCTCAGGTCCTGTCGTTCAACCAGTCGCAGGTTGCCGCCGGTACGGGCGCCTCGTCGGTCCTGGGCTCGACCTATGCCACGAACCTGAACACGGTCAACACCGCTGGTCAGACGTTCGAGAATGGCTGGGCTCGCGTCGAGTTCGACGATTTCACCACGGCCGCGGAAGAGAACTACCTGCCGGCGGTGAACCGCACGTACATCGGTCTGCCGGTCACGGGCTTCTGGGCTTCGAAGTTCGTGAACGCCCAGGCTCAGCAGGGCGTGCTGGCGAACTACTCCGGTGCGTTCCGTCACCGCGCGAGCCGTCAGACGTCGTAATTCGACGTTCGACAAGCACGTGCTACACGCTTCAGAAAGAGCCCCGCGAAAGCGGGGCTCTTTTTTTGTGCCCTTTTCAGGGGATCGGCTGGGGCGCAAAGCGCGCCCGACTCGCCGCCAGACGGCGAGGGAGCTGAACGAGCGTCACGTCTGTTTTCACCACTTTTGCGTATCCCTCGCGCGAGGCCCGTCGCTGTTCCGATATCGTGCGACCGCATCGACGCGTGGCGTGAAGGCGAGCATGAACGCGCCATCGAAAGATGAACGATTCAGCGCGCGGCATCTGTTTTGCAGGCCTTTTCACGCGCATTCGAAGGCTCGCCACTGGTCGCGTATCTCGACACGCGCGTGCGACAAGCTAACGAATCGCTAACCGCATCTTGAAAAGCTGATGCTAAGATGCAATGGGTTCTCGGAGTGACCTAAGGCAAGACCAATGAAAAAACTATTAGCAATCGCGATTACCAGCGCCATCACGAGCGCCATCCCGCTGACGCTCAACGCGCAGCAGACGCTCACCTTCACCAATCCCAGTCCGGCCGTGACGATCAATCTGTTGAACGGATCGAGCGTCAACATCCAGACCAATGGCAATCTGTCCGCGCAGTGTCAGCTCGACGCGAACAACAAGTGCGTGGGCATGCCCACGGGCTCAAGTGGCACGGCGCCCGCGGTGTCCATTGCCGCCAGCGGTTTTTCCAACGCGGCCGACAATGAAAACAAGTATCCCGCGGGTACGACCTTCAACATCACGCCCACCGTCTCCAACGCGGAACTGTGCGTGCGCAATATTCTCGGCGCGACTCCCGGCGGCACCGGTTGGACGGGCAATGCCGTCTCGCCCTTCACCGCCACCCAGGTCACGTTGCCATCGTCGTCATCGAGCTATGAGTTTTCGATGCGCTGCTATGGTGTTGGTGGCGCGACGACCACCAGCCCGAACATCATTCTGATGACCTCGCAAGGCGTGGTGGGTGGCAACGATCAGTGCGACCAGCAGCACGTCATTGTCGATCCCGTTGCGGGCTTCTCGGTGCACAGCCTCGCCAGCAAGTTCCCCGACCTGAAGAACCTCAGCGGCATCAACATCGGCGATTTCCCGAACACGGGCGGATCGATCGGCGTGCTCGTGCACAACATCAACGCGCGCGCGACCCTGCGCTTCACGGTGCCTACCGATGCTTCGGCGTTCACGGGCTTGTCGACGACCATCAACTGGCAGGAAGCACAGCAAGGCGGCGAAGCCGACGCGAACCAGATCTACGTCAGCGTCAGTCAGTGCCCGGGTGACTTCCGCGTGCCGACGCAGTCGGGCAACGCGCCGGCGAACGATCCCACGTTCGCTTACGGTTGCCGCAACCTGCGTCCCTTCGGCAATACGCTTGGCATCAACTACGAAGTCAATGGCACCGAAGTACCCTCGACCAATTTCGTCTGCAACCTGAAGATGGGCAATGTCTATTACTTCAACACGGTGATCCGCAGCCCCTACGTCAATTCACCGCCGGCGATCACTGTGTCCAGCCCGCACGGTTGTCGAAACGAGGGCGCCACCGCCTGCGGCATCCAGCTCAAAGCCGAGTAATCGGGAACTTAAACCCTTGGGGCCGGGTCGTCACGATCCGGCCTTTTTCATTTCAGGAACACGCGATGAAGCCTTTGCTCACTTGTATGGCGGCCCTGCTCTTGGCCGCGCCCGTGCTGGCCGATGACGCCAAACTCGGACCCGATGTGGTCGTGCGCCAGAACGGCGTCGAACTGACCTTCGCCGAAATCGACGCGCGCATGAACGAGATCCCGGCCAAGGATCGCGATGGCTTCATCGACAACCCCCAGCGCATCGAATCGACCCTGCGCCAGCTGCTGCTGATCGAGCAACTGTCCGCCCAGGCGCGCGAGAAGGGCCTGGACAAGGACGCCAAATTCATCGCCCGCCGCGATCTGATGGAAAAGCGCTTGCTCGCCGAAATGCGCATGGCGCAAATCGAGAGCGAAGCGCCCAAGGCCGATGGCGCCGCGCTGGCCGCCGAGGCCTATCTGGTCGACCCCAAGCAATTCAATCAACCCGAATCGGTCACCGTGCGCCATATCCTGGTCAGCACCCAGGGCCGACTCGAAGCCGAAGCGCGCGCCCAGGCCGAGAAGCTGCGCGGCGAACTGGTCGCTGGCAAGGCCAGCTTCGAGGACATGGCCAAGCAGTTCTCCGAAGATCGCGGCAGCGCCAACCGCGGCGGTCTGATCGAGAACATTCGCACGGGCATGACCGAGAAGCCCTTCGAAGAAGCCGCCTTCTCGCTCAAGCAGCCGGGCGAGCTGTCCCCAATCGTGCAGACCCCGTTCGGTTTCCACATCATCCAGCTGGTGTCGCGCCAGGAAGCCAAGCCGCTGAGTCAGGATGAAGTGGTCAAGGCCTACGCCAGCAAGTACGAAGCCAACGCCCGTCGTCGCTATCGCGATGACCGCGTGGCCGAGATGCAAAGCGCGCCCCTGCAGGCCGACGAAGCCCGCGTCGCCTCGCTGCGCGATCGCTACGACGCCGACACCGCGGCCGCCAAGGACGACGGCAAGCAGTAAACTCGCGGCTTCCGGCGCCCCGCGCGCGCCGGACCCATGGGGCGCGCCGCGATGGCGCGCCCTTGAACTCAGCCGAGAGGGACGATGAGCACCGACAGCCCGGTCCGCAGCGCCACGGATCATCGTCTCTCCCTGTTCGCGCACTTCGTCATGCGCGATCTCAAGCAGCGCTATCTGGGCAGCCTCAGCGGCGGGCTTTGGGCCTTGCTGCAGCCCTTGATCCTGTTGGGCGTGTATTCGCTCGTCTTCGTCGAAATCCTCAAGGTGCGTCTGCCAGCCGGCGTGCAGGGCGACATCGTGCCCTTTCTCGTGGCCGGCTTGTGGCCGTGGACCGCGTTCGCGGAGTCGCTCAATCGCTCGGTCACGGCCTATCCCGACAATGCGGGACTGCTCGCCAAGGTGGCGCTGCCGCGCGAACTGTTGGTGTTATCGCCCGTCACGAGCACCTTCACCCTGCACTTGACCGGCTTCATCGCGGTGAGCGTGCTGCTGTTCCTGATCGGCAAGCCGGTGAGTCTGCTGGGTCTGGTGCCCGCGCTGGTGGCGTGGATGCTGCTGTATCTGACGGCCGTGGGTCTGGCTCTGGCCTTCGCGTCAATCCAGGTCTTCGTGCGCGATCTGTCGCAGGTGCTGGGGCAGTTGCTGACTTTGTGGTTCTTCGTCACGCCGGTGTTCTACTCGCGCGAGATGGTGCCGCCGGGTTTCGCGAAGTGGCTGGCGCTCAACCCGATCACGTCCTATCTGGAATTGGTGCGCGGGCCCTTGGTCGGCAGCTACGCGGCGTACGCGCACGATCTCGGTCTGGCCGCGATCGCGACCGTGGTCGCGCTGACGATGGGCATCGTGATCTTTCGCCGGCTCGCGCGGCATTTCGAGGACTTCCTGTGAGCGAGATGCTGGTCACGCTCGATGGCGTGCGCAAGGCATTTCCACGCGTCGCGCGACGCTCCGATCGCTTGCGCGCCCTGGGTCGATTGCTCGCGGGCCGCGCGCCCGCGGACCCGGTCATCGTGCTCGATCAAATCGATCTGCATGTCCGTCGCGGCGAATCGTTGGGCATCATCGGCGAGAACGGCGCGGGCAAGTCGACCTTGTTGAAGGTCCTCACCGGCGTGCTGGCGCCGAGCGAAGGCACGGTGCGCGTCCATGGCACGGTGGCCGCGTTGCTGGAACTGGGCGCGGGCTTCCATCCGGAATTCACCGGTCGCGAGAATGTCGCCATGGCCGGCGCGCTGATGGGCTTCAGTCCGGCGCAGTTGCGCGACAAGCTCGACGACATCCTGGCCTTCGCCGACATCGGTCGCTACATCGACGAACCGGTCAAGCATTATTCCTCCGGCATGGTCGTGCGTCTGGGCTTCGCGCTCGTGGCCGCGCGCCGACCCGATCTGCTGATCACCGACGAGGTGCTGGCGGTTGGCGACGAAGCCTTCCAGCGCAAATGCATCCGCTGGATCGAGGACTATCTCGGCCAGGGCGGGACCTTGTTGCTGGTCTCGCACAGCATGTACCACGTGCAGAAGCTCTGTCAGCGCGCGTGCTGGATTCATGGTGGCCGCATTCGCGCCGTTGGCGAGGCGCATGAAGTCACTCAGGCCTATCTCGCTTATCAAGAAACACGCGTTGCCAGTGAAGAATCCGGCGCGCGTGGCGCCAGCCTCGGCCAGGAGTTTCACGTCGCCGAGCTCGCCATCAACGGCCAGACCGCCGAAGCGCCGCCGCAGACGATCGAGCAGGGCGGTGAACTCCACGTCGCGCTGACGCTGGCCACGCGCGCGGGTCGCGTGCCCGTCGCCGGCGTCGGCGTCGTGCGCGCCGATGGCACGCCGATCTATGGCGTGTCGTCCGAAATGGATCGCGCGCGACCCACGCGCGTCGAAGATCAGCGCGTGCGCTTCGAACTGACCTTCCCCAGCACGCGCCTGCTGCCGGGCACCTATTTCGTGCGCGCGCACGCCATCGATCCCGAAGGTCTCCGCGTCTTCGACACGCTCGAACGCGGCTTCGTGGTGCGCGGTCGCACGATGGAACTGGGCCTGGTGCGTCTCGAACACCGCTGGCACGACGGGGCCTGAGCCTTGCGCGCGGCGGACACGGCCATCGACATCATCGTGCCGATCCACAACGGTCACGATGTCCTGGGCGCCTGCCTGAGTTCGCTGACCCGCCACACCGCGCCGGGCACGCGCGTGCAACTCGTCGACGATGCGTCGAGCGATGAGCGCATCGTGCCGATGATCGAAACCTTCGCGCGCCTGTCGCCGCTCGACGTCTCGGCGCATCTGCAACTGAATAACCTTGGTTTCGTCGGCACGGTCAATGCCGCCATGGCGCGCGCTAAGGGCGACGTGGTGCTGCTCAACTCCGATACGCGCGTGACCTCGGGCTGGCTCGAGCGCCTGCGCGCCTGCGCCGAAGCCGATCCGCGCATCGCCACGGCGACGCCGTTCTCGAACAACGCCGAGATCTGCTCCTTCCCCGAGTTCTGCCGCAACAACCCCGCGCCCGATGATGCGGAGCCGCTGGCGCGCGCCTGCCGCGAAGCCGGCGCGCCGAGCTATCCCGACTTGCCGACGGCCGTGGGCTTTTGCATGTACATCCGGCGCGCGGCGCTGGACGCGCTCGGCGATTTCGACGCCGCGACCTTCGGCCGCGGTTATGGCGAGGAAAACGACTTCTGCCAGCGCGCCGCCGCCCACGGCTGGCGCAATGTGCTGTGCGATGACGCCTACGTGGTGCATGTCGGCGGCCAGTCCTTCGCGCCCCTGGGGCTCAAGCCCGGGGGTGAAAACGCCAGCCGTCTGTTGGCCCGTTACCCCCGTTACAATGCCCAGGTCGCGGATTTCATCGCGCGCGATCCGCTCAAGCCGCGGCGCGAGGCGATCGCCGCGCGCTTGGCCAGGCCTTGATCGGCGTCGACGCGATTCGCGCCGACGCGAGCGGAGCAGCAGTGAGCGAACCCCTGAGTTTCACCGGCGAGCGATTCACGCCCGAGTGCGTGCGCGAGATCTGGTACGAGCACTGGCACCGCTACGCGCTCGCGCGACGCTTCGTCGCGGGCAAGCGCGTGCTCGACGTCGCCTGCGGCGAAGGCTATGGCTCGGCCTTGCTCGCGCGCGTGGCGGCCAGCGTGACCGGGGTCGACATCGGCGCCGAAGCCGTGGAGCACGCGCGTCGTCGCTACGGCGACCTCGCCAACCTGCGCTATCTGCAAGGCGATGCCACGGCGCTCGATCTGCCGGCCGGCAGTTTCGACGTGATCGTCTGCTTCGAGACGCTCGAGCATTTGCGCGAACATGACGCGCTACTCGCCGGCTTCCAGCGGCTGCTCGCGCCGGGCGGTTGGCTGATGATCTCGTCGCCCGACAAGCGTACCTATAGCGACTTGCCGGGGTTCCGCAATGAACACCACGTGCGCGAGCTCTATCGCGACGAATTCGAGGCGCTGCTCGCCCGCCATTTTCCCGCGACGCGATTGCTCGGCCAGAAGCTGTTGTTTCAGTCGGTAATCTGGGATCTGCGCGAAGCACCCACGCGCGCGCTCGCCGACACCGCGAGCACGCGAGGCGACAAGATCGACGCCGGTTTTCACTACGCGCCCATCTACTACCTCGCGTTCTGCGCGCGCGATGCCGCCGATCTGCCGGCCGACAGCGCCGCCCTCGCCAGCGTCTTCGGCGATGTCGAAGAAAGCGTCTACGCGCACTACAACGCCGAGATTCGTCATCACATCGACTCGGGCGCGGTCTTCGCCGACATGGAACGACGTCTTCGCGAAGCCGAGCTGGCACTCGCCGACGCCCGCGCGCGCGAGGCGGAAGCCTCGCGTCGAAGTGCCGAGCCGCCGCGCGGCGTGTTCGCCACTCTGCGCCGCTGGCTGGGGCGCTGATGGAGTTCAGCATCGACTTCGGCAATCTCGGCGCGCCGCCGGTGACGACCGACGCGCCGCGATGGGCTTCGGTCGAAGGCGTGGCGATGCCGCTCGGTCCTCACGAGTTCGTGTTTCGCGTCCGCGACCACGGCGCACAGTACGTGCTCGACGCGACCAGCCTGCAAGCGCTCGATCTCTGTCGCGAGTTTCGCGCGCGCGACGATCATGCCGCGCGCCTGACGCGAGAACTTCCCGCGCTGCGCGGCGATGCCACGAAAGCACGCGCCTTGCTCGAGTCGCTCGCGCAACGCCGCTTGCTCATCGAGGACGCGCAGTGGCTCGCCGCGATCACGCAAGGTTCGTCACGCGAATTGGCAGCCCAAGGCCCCATCGTCATCCGCGCCTGCGATCGCCCCGCGCGCTTGCGCGCGCTCCTGACCACGCTCGCCGACAACGAACGCGCGCACGGCCAACGCCATCGCTACGTGATCATCGACGACTCGCGCGATCCTCACTGCGCGACCGAACATGCGAAGGCGTGCGAAGCCTTCGCGCGCGACGTCGGCGTAACAACGCAGTACCTCGGCCCCGAACACTGGCGCTCGATTTGCGCGCGTCTGCAGGCGGCAGTGCCCGAGCATCGCCTGGCGCTGGCGCGTGCCCTCGCGCCCGTCCACGTCGCCGATGCGCGCTTCGGAGGCGGTCGTGGCTACTGTCGCGCCGCGCTGATTGGCGCCGGGCGGCGTTACGTCATGCTCGACGATGACTTTCTGCTGCCGCTGCGCGCGATCGCGGCGTCGACGCCCGCGTTGGAATTGCCAGGCACTGGCGATCAGCCCGTGGCCTTCCATGCCGATGTCGACTCCGCATTGGCCGCGGGGCAGGCGATCGACGGCGATCCCTTCGCGCGACATTTCGCATGGTGCGGTCAGTCGATAGCGCAAGTGCTCGCGGGCGAGCCTGCATGGCGGCCGCGTCGCGTCGATCTCGCGGGCCGCGCCTTGAACACGCTGCGCCATCTGCGCGGCGATGCGCGCGTCGCCGCCACGGTCAATGGCCATCGCGGCAGCTCGGGCACCGCGAGCAGCGATTGGCTGCTGGTGTTGCCGCCGCACGAGCGCGAGGCCTTGTGCCGCGATGCCAACTTCTACGCCGCGCAACGCGATGGCGGCAGTCTTTGGTTTGGCGCCACGCGACCGCGCTTCGCGCCCGCCAGCGCGTTCACGCCCTTCATGATCGATGGCGGCGTGCTCGTGCCGCCGGCGCCGATTGCTGGACGCGGCGAGGATCTGATCTTCGGTCAGCTGCTGGCGGCGCTTGATCCCGAGTCCGACGTGCTGCTGGCACCCATGACCATCGGTCATCGCCAGGAAGCGCCCCGCGCGCGCGCCGCCGCGCTCGAACGCGCCGATACGCCGGGCTTCAATCACTTTCTCGGCGATTGGTTGCGACCGCAGATCGAGAATCTGCGCGTCGATTCCGCGAACGCGCGACTGCTGGCGATCGCGGCACGCGTGCAGGAACTCGCCGATAGCAGCGACCGCGCTTGCGCGGACTATTGCGCCGAATACCTAAACTTCCGTCGTGCCGACCTCGTCGATCATCTGCGGGAACTGCAAGCGCACGCGCCGCACGCACCGTCGTACTGGCGCGCCGATGTCGAGCGCGCCATCGCGGTCAATCGCGCCGCGCTGGAAACACCCGGCACGCCAGCGCTCGCCGATTGGCCGCAAGCCAGCGATGTAGCGTCGCTCGCTCGCGCCCTGCGCGCGCAAGCCGGCGAGTACGCGGAACTTTTGCGTGCCTGGCCCGCCGTGTGGAATCTCGCGCGCGAGATGGGCGAGGCGATCACGCATGCGTGAGGTCGCGTCCACGTTCGCGGTGCGGGTCGTGATCGTGGCCTACAACAGCGGCGAGGTGCTGGCCACCAGTGTCGATCGCGCGTTGGCCGCCGAAGGCGTGCGCGAGATCGTGATCGTCGACAACGGCTCGGACGATGGCGCGGTCGACGCGCTGCGCGCCGAGTTTCCCGACGAGCCGCGCCTGCGCGTGCTGCGCAACGCGGGCAATCCCGGCTTCGCCGTCGCCTGCAATCAAGGCGCGAAAGGCGCGGATGCGACCTGGCTCGCCTTCCTCAATCCCGATTGCTACATCGAGCGCCACACCTTCGCGCGCATGCTCGCGCGCATCGACGACCCCGCGCGCATCGGCGTGCTCGGCGCCGACGTGCACGACGCGCAAGGCGTGCCCGAAGCAGCCGCGCGTCGTCGCGATCCCGTGCCCGGGCGCGCGATTCCGCAGGCGCTGGGTCTGATGCGCCGCGAAGAGAGCTACGTCGCGCCGAGTCCGGGCTCATCCGGCCTCACCGCGGTCGACGCGGTCTCCGGCGCGCTGATGCTGATGCCGCGAGTCAATTTCGAGCGGCTCGGCGGCTTCGACGAAGGCTATCGCCTGCATTGCGAGGACCTCGATCTGTGCCGACGCGCGCGCGGCATGGGCCTCGTCGTCGCGGTGGTCGAGGACGCGCGCGTGACTCACCTCAAGGGCACGTCCAGCAAACGGCGGCCGTACTTCGTGCAATGGATGAAGCATCGCGGCATGTGGCGCTACTACCGCAAGTTCGATGCGCCCGCCCAGGCCTGGCCGCTGCGCGTGATCATCGGCGTCGGCATTTTCGCGAGCGCTTGCGCGCGCATCTTGCGCGCGTGGTGTTTGCTGCGCTTGGGGCGCGAGCCATGAACGCGGCCGATCTCGGCGAGATCGAGTCGCTGGTGCGCGCGGGTCAACGCGATGCCGCCACGAGCGCGCTGCGTGCTTGGTCGGAACTGCCCGCCGCGTCCTTGCCCGATGCCTTGGCGCGCGCCTGCGGCCTGGCGCTGCAACTCGGCGACGCGGGTCTGGCCGTGTTGCTCGGTGAGCGCTTCGCGCGTGTCGCGCCGAATTTTCCCGGCGCGCATCACGCGTTGGGTCTGGCGCGCGCGCATCGCGGAGATTTGCCGGGAGCGGTGGCTTCGCTGCGTCGCGCGGTCGACCTGGCGCCGCACGCGCCGCCGCTGCATCTGCATCTCGCCAATGCCTTGCTTGAACTCGGCGAACTCGACGCGGCGGTCGCCAGCTATGACGAATGCCTGCGCCTACGCCCGGATTGGCGCGACGCCCGCATTGGCCGCGGCCTCGCGCACTTGCGCGCCTATCGTGGTCGCGAAGCGCGCGAGGACTTCGCGTGGTGGACCACGGTCGACCCCCAAGTCGCCGCCGCCTGGCGTGGCCTCGCCGAGGCCTTGGAACTCGAGGGCGATCTCGAAGCCGCGCTGCGCTGCCGCGATCGTGAGATCGCGCTCGATCCCGATGCCGTGGACCGCCGTCGCGACCGCGCCTTCGCCATCGCGCGCATGGGTCTGACTGATGCCGCGCGCGAGGCGCTCGCCGACGTGTTGCGCCGCGCGCCCCACGATCTCGGCGCGCGCTGGGTGCACTGGAATTTGCCGCCCTTGTTGCATGCCGACGAGGCCAGCGTCACGCGCTGGCGCGAGCACTGGCTGCAAGGCCTGCGTGAATTCGAGGCGCTGCCGCTGGACCGTCATGGCATCGACGAGCGCATCGCCGCGATGGTGCTGCAGCCGCCGTTCTTCATGCACTACCAGGGCGGCGATCTGTTGCCGCCGATGCGCCGCTTCGGCGCGCTGTGCACGCGCTGGAGCGCGGGGCGCTTCGATCACGCGCGCGTTCGTCAGCGTCCGCGCGAGCAGGGGCGTCTGCGCATCGGCTTTGCATCGGCATACTTGCGCGACCACACCGTGTGGGGCTTGTTCGGCAATTGGCTCAAGCGTCTGGATCGCGCGCGTTTCGAAGTGGTGGCGATTCACCTCGGCGGGACGGCCGACCACGTCACGCGCGGTCTCGATGCGATCGCCGATCGCGTGATTCGCGGGCACACCGACAACGACGCCTGGGCGCGTGCCCTGATCGAGGCCGATCTCGATGCCTTGATCTGGCTCGACATCGGCATGGATGGCTTGACCCAAGTGCTCGCGCCGACACGCTTCGCGCCGGCCACCGCGATGGCCTGGGGTCATCCCGTCACCTCGGGTCTGCCCGCGGTGGATTACTTCCTGAGCGGTGACGCGATGGAGCCCGCCGACGCCGACGCGCACTACGCCGAACGGCTCGTGCGCCTGCCCGGACTCGGCATCCGCTTCGATCTGCCCGACAGCGCGCGCGGTTTTCAACGCCGTACCTTGCCGCTTCACGGCGAGATTCGTCTGCTCTGCGCGCAAAGCGTCTTCAAGTGGTTGCCGGCGAATCAAGAGCTGCTCGCGCGCATCGCGCGACGCGTGCCGCGCGCGCGTTTCGACGTGATTCCACATCCGGTGCCGGCGGTGCGCGCGCTCTTCGTCGAGCGCTTGCGCGCGGTCTTCGCGAGCCACGGCCAAGACTTCGACACGCGCGTGACCGTGCACGGTTTTCTTTCGCGCGAGGCCTTCATGCGCACCATGCGCGAGGCCGACGTGATGATCGACACGCAAGGCTGGTCCGGCGGTCACACCACGCTAGAGGCCCTGGCTCACGATCTCCCCGTCGTCACGCGCGCCGGCGATTTCATGCGCGCGCGGCACACGCACGGCATGCTGCGCTTGCTAGGGCTCGACGCGATGCTCTCCGCCGCGGACGACGAAGCGCATGTCGACCTCGTCGCGCGGCTTTGCGAGGACGCGGACTTTCACGCACGCGCGGTCGCCGCGATCGCCGCGCGCAAGGCCGTGCTGTACGACGATGACGCGCCGATTCGCGGCCTGGAAGATTTTCTCTGGCGAGCCTGCGGACGCGCTTAGCGCGTCCAGGCGCGCAACCAACGCAGGACTTCGCGCGCCTGATCCATGTCGTCGGCGTGCACCGCGCCGCCGCTGATCGGCGCGCACGGCGGGCCGGGCGGTAGACGGAACTTATGCACGAAGCGATCGGCGCCGCGATGCCAATCCTCGTTGTAGGTGCCGCCCGACCAGTGCGCCAGCCACACGTCGTGATTCACGCGCACGCGCAGCCCGGCGCGATGCGCGCGCAGGGTGAAATCCAGATCGTAGAAGTGAAACGCATCGAAGGTGCGCTCGTCGAAGCCGAGCGTGCGCGCGGTGTCGCGGCGGCAGGCGAGGAAGACGCCGTCGAGCAGTTTCATCTCGATCTCGCGCGCGTCGTCGACGCTGAACACATCGACCTTGGGCCGATCGTCGACGAGGTGAACGATCCAGCCATGGCGCGCGGGCGGTGGCGCCCAGAACCACGTCGGGCCGAGCAACTCCGGACTGCCGGCGACGCCGACCACGTCGGCGCGCGTCAGCGCCTCGGCGAGCACGGTGCCCAGATGCTCGGACAGCACCTCGATGTCGTCGTGACAGAAGATCACGTGCTCGCCATTGGCGCGCGCCAGGCCGCGGTTATAGCCCTCGCACAACGAGCGCGCGTCGTCGATGACGATCAGTTCCCACGGCGTCGCGCCAAACGCGCGCGCGAGACTGGCGCGCGCGCGCGCCAAGCGCTCGGGTCGGATGCTGCAGATCACCACGGAAAACAGGTCCGCGACATCGGACCGCAGCGCGCGCGGCGCGCATTCGCCGCGTCGAACCAGGGTCTGCGCCTCGGACAACAGCGTCGCCATTTGCGTGCGCGAGGTAGGAAAGCGCCGGGCCAGACGCACGCGCAGTGGCGCGGCCTCGCGAACCCGATCCTGCGCGCTCAAGGCATCGGCCAGGGCCATCTGCGCGGGCGCGAAATCGGCGTGTTCGGACAGCACCGCGCGCGCGGCTTCCGCGGCCGCCGCGTGTTCGCCGCGCAAGGCCAGCGCCTGAGCCAGCATGACGCGGCCGCCGGCCTGCTCGGGCGCCAGGCTCATCGCTTCGCGCGCGGCGCGCAGGGCCGCATCGGCGCGACCTTCGAGCAGCTCGATCGTGCCGAGCAACAACCACACGTCGGCATGACGCGGATCGGTCCGCCGCAGATCCTCGACCACCTCGCGCGCGCGTTCGATCGCGCCTTCGCGCAGCAGGCGCCGCGCCTGATCGAGTTCAGGCGCGGTCATGATTCACCGGGCTCAGCGCGACAGCGGCTTGTACTTGATGCGATGCGGGCGGGCGCCCTCGTCGCCGAGGCGACGCTTCTTGTCGGCCTCGTAGTCGGTGTAATTGCCCGGGAAGAACTCGACGTGCGAGTCGCCCTCGAACGCCAGGATGTGCGTGGCGATGCGATCGAGGAACCAGCGATCATGCGAGATCACCATCGCGCAGCCGGGGAATTCCAGCAGGGCATCCTCGAGCGCGCGCAGCGTCTCGACGTCCAAGTCGTTCGACGGTTCGTCGAGCAGCAGCACGTTGCCGCCGGCCATCAAGGTCTTGGCCAGATGCAGGCGACCGCGTTCGCCACCGGAGAGCTGACCGACCATCTTCTGCTGATCGGCGCCCTTGAAGTTGAAACGGCCGATGTAGGCACGCGCCGGCGTGGTGTACTTGCCGACCGTGATCATGTCGGCGCCGCCGGAGATTTCCTGGAACACGTTGTGATCGCCCGTGAGCGAATCGCGCGACTGATCGACGAAGGCCAATTGCACGGTCGGACCGATCACGATCTCGCCGGAGTCGGGCTTCTCGATGCCACGGATCATTCGGAAGAAGGTCGATTTGCCCGCGCCGTTGGGACCGATGATGCCCACGATCGCGCCCGGCGGCACCTTGAACGACAGATCGTCGATCAACAGGCGATCGCCAAAGCCCTTGGTCACATTCTTGAATTCGATGACCAGATCGCCCAGGCGCTCGCCCGGTGGAATATAAATTTCGTTGGTCTCGTTGCGCTTCTGATATTCCTGCGAACTCAGCTCTTCGAAACGCTGCAGGCGCGCCTTGCTCTTGGCCTGACGACCCTTGGCGTTCTGGCGCACCCACGACAATTCGGCCTCGATGGCCTTCTGTCGCGCTTTTTCCGAAGAAGCTTCTTGCTTGAGGCGCTGATCTTTCTGTTCGAGCCACGACGAATAATTGCCTTTCCATGGAATACCGCGACCGCGATCCAATTCCAGGATCCATTCGGCAGCATTGTCCAGGAAGTATCTATCATGTGTGACCGCGACCACGGTACCCGGATAACGTTGCAGAAACTGCTCTAACCATTCCACGCTTTCCGCGTCGAGATGGTTGGTGGGTTCATCGAGCAGCAACATGTCCGGGTTGGACAACAACAGTCGGCACAATGCAACGCGACGACGCTCGCCGCCCGAGAGGTTGGCGATCTTCGCGTCCCACGGCGGAAGACGCAGCGCGTCGGCGGCTTGCTCAAGTTGCTGATCGAGGTTGTGACCATCGGCCGCTTGAATGATCGCTTCGAGGCGCTGCTGTTCGGCCGAGAGCTTGTCGAAATCCGCGTCGGGTTCGGCGTAGGCCGCGTAGACTTCCTCGAGACGCGCTTGCGCGTTCTTGAGTTCGCTCATCGCTTCCTCGACCGACTCGCGCACGGTCTTGTGGTCGTCGAGCTGCGGTTCCTGCGGCAGATAGCCGATCTTGATGCCCGGTTGCGGGCGCGCCTCGCCGTTATATTCCTTGTCGACGCCAGCCATGATGCGCAGCACCGTGGACTTGCCCGCGCCGTTGAGACCCAGCAGGCCGATCTTGGCGCCGGGGAAGAACGACAGCGAGATGTCCTTGATGATCTCGCGCTTCGGGGGCACGACCTTGCTGACCCCGATCATGGTGTAGATGTACTGCATAGGATGCTCTGCGGCTTGGGGCGCGCGACCGCGAACGCCAGAGGGCGGCGGGTCTGTGGCCATGAGAGGAAGCCGGCATTTTCGTGGACCCGGCCGCGCAAGTCCAGCACGGCATTGCACCGCGCCCGGGCCTGTGGTGAGCTTCGCGCCCCTTTCGTCGGCGAGCCCGCGTGAACCCACAACTAGCCCAGGCCCTGGCCGCGCATCGCGCCGGGCAATTCGACGTGGCCGACCGCGCCTACGCCGCCGTGCTCGCGGCCGAGCCGGAGCTGGCCGACGCGTGGCATATGTACGGCCTCTTGCGCCATCAGCAGGGCCGTCACGACGAGGCCGAGGCGCACATCGTCCGCGCGTTGACCGTTGGCGCCACGGGCGCCATGGTCTGGGCCAATCTCGCCGCCGTGCGCCTGGCCGCGGGACATCATGCCCAGGCCGCCGAGGCCGCGCGACAAGCCGTGACCCTCGACCCGAATCACTTCGGCGCGTGGCTCAACCTCGGGCTGGCGCTGGAAGCGCTGCGCGACTGGTCGGGCGCCGAGCGCGCGCTGGAATCGGCGTTGCGCCTTCGTCGCGATGAACCGCGCGCCTTCGCCGCCTTCGGTCGCGTGCTCGAGATCCATCATGGTCCGGCCGCCGCCATCGCGCCGTATCGCGCCTGGCATCAACTGACGCCGGGCCAGCCCGAGGCCGAGTTTCATCTCGGCCGCGCGCTCTATCACGCGGAGCAACCGACCGAAGCCTGCGCCGCGCTGCGCGCCTGCATCGCGCGCGAGGGCGCGCCGCGCGACGCGCATCTGCTGTTCGCCGCGGCCTTGCTCGATCTGGGTGAAGTCGAGGAAGCGCTCGAGGCCTATCGCGTGCTGCTGGCGCAAGCGCCCGATTTCGCGGCCGCACGCAGCAATGCCCTGATCGCCATGCAGCTCGCGCCGGAAGTCAGCGCGCGCGCCTTGTTCGAGGCGCATGGCGACTGGGCGCGTCGTCATGCGCCCGAGGCGCTGCCGTTGCCGCGCGCGACGCGCGCGTCGGGACGGATTCGCCTGGGCTTCGTCTCGCCGCGGTTTCATGAAGGACCGGTGGCGAGTTTCCTGTTGCCCTTGCTCGACGCGATCGATCGCGCGAACTTCGAGATTCATCTCTACGCGACCAATGCCTTCGCCGATCCGATGACCGCGCGCTTCGTCGCCGCCGCCGATACCTGGCACGAGGTCGCGCTGCTCGACGATGCCGCGCTGCGCGAGCGCTTGATCGCCGATGGCATCGACGTGGCTTTCGATCTGGCCGGGCACGCGCCGGGCAATCGCCTCACCGCTTTCGCGCTGCGGATGGCGCCGCTGCAGGTGAGTTGGCTCGACTACTTCTGCACCACGGCCGTGCCGGCGATGGACGTGTTCTTGTCCGATGCCGTGCTCACGCCCGAGCGCGACGATGCGCTGTTCACCGAGCGCGTCGTGCGTCTGCCCGCCGGGCGCTTGTGCTACGCGCCGGCCACGACCGCGCCCGCGATCGTCGCGCGCGCGCCGGGTCCGGTGCGCTTCGGCAGTTTCAATCGGCTGTCCAAGCTCAACGACGAAGTGGCGCAGGCGTGGTCGGCGATTCTGCGCGCCGTGCCCGGTTCGACCTTGCTGCTCAAGGGCGGCGGTCTCGGCGATGAGGCGACGCGGCGACTGGTGCTCGATCGTCGTTTCGCGGCGCATGGCATCGACCCCGAGCGTATTCGCTTCGAGGGCTACGGCGCCTATGCCGAGACCTTGGCGCGTTATGGCGAGATCGACATCGCGCTCGACCCGTTTCCGTTTTCCGGTTGCGCCACGACGTGCGACGCGCTGTGGATGGGCGTGCCGGTGATCACGCGGCCGGGTGACACCTTGGTCAGCCGGCAATCGGCGAGCCTGCTGCACGCGGTCGGCTTGTCGGATCTGATCGCGAGCGATGTCGACGACTATGTCGCGATCGCGGTGAAGCACGCAGGCGACGAAGCGCGTCGCGCGACATGGCGCGAGACCTTGCGCGAACGCGCGCGCCAAGGCTTCGGCGACGCCACGCGTTTCGCGCGCGATTTCGAGGCCGCCGTGCGCGACGCCCTGGCGCGCGTCACGAAGTAGCGGCGGATGCGGCGTGCTCGCGCAGGAAGCGCGTCACCGCCGCGATCACCTCGCGGTCGTCGTACAGCCGATGCTTGCGCTCGGCGATCTTGGCCGAGAGTTCCGCGCGCCAATCCGGTGAGCGGCCCAGTTCGACGGCGATCCGCACGTAGTCGTCGAGATCGCGCGCGATCAGCTCGTCGAGTTCCAGGCGCTTCAACATCGCGTACGTGTGACGCCCGCGCATCAGCGCGCCGGGCAGGGTGACCGTGGGCGTGTCGAACCACAACACCTCGAGCGTGGTGTTGCCGCCCGACCAGCCCAGCGAATCGAGATTCACCGCCACGCGACTGGCCACGCCCAAGTACTCGGGTTCCTTCACGAAACGGAACAGGCCCGCGTGCGCGTCGAAGTCCAGACCCTCGCGCGCGAAGTGGCGGGTCATGCGATCGCGCACTTGACGCCGCGTGTGCGTGGACGGATGCGGCATGAAATGAAAACGCACCGACGGCAGCTCACGCGCTATGCGCGCCAGCACGTGGTCGTGAATCGGCAGAATCTTGAACGCGCTTTGGCCGAACAGATACTCCACGCGCGTGGGATCGGGCGTGGCCAATTCCGGCGGCACCACGGGCGCGTCGCGCGGCACGGCGTAACACGTGCCGAGATTCGGCAAGCGCACGAGAGTCTCGGTGTAGTTGCGCTCGCCCCCGGGCGGTTCCATCAAGTCGCTCGTGAGGAAGTAATCGATGGTGTCGAGTCCGGTCGTGACCGGATGGCCCCACAACACCGCCTGCACCGGCGCCAAGCGCGTGGCCGCGATGCCCTGCACGATCGGATGCATGCCGATGTCGATGTACAGCAGCAGGTCCAGTTCGCGCGCGCGGATGGTGTCGATCCACCACGGCAGATCGTTCTCGCCCATGGCGAAGTGCTCAACCTGGGCGGCGATGCGCTCGGTCTCCGGCGTCTTCTGATTGGCGGTGTGAAACAGCGAGACTTCGAATTCGCGCGGATCGAGTCCGACAATCACCGACTCGAACAGCTTCATCACCGTGTGCCGACGCACGAAGCCCGAGCAGAAGCCGATGCGCAAACGCCCGTCGCGCGCCCGCGTGCGCGGAAAACTCAGCGTGCCGCGCGGCGCGCCGGCCGCGATCGGATCGAGCGCGCGCATCAGGCGCTGGACCACGCGCGCGTAGTGGCGTTGCTCTTCGACGAAGGGCTCGCCGAGATAATGCAGATGAAAGTTCGTCGCCAAGGTCGCGCAGGACGCGGCGGTGATCGGATCGAGATCGTCGGGCATGCGCCGTTCGAACTCGGCCAGGCCCTCGGTCCATTCCGCGCGAAAGCGCGCCATGGCCGCGTCGTCCTCGAACACGTCGGACAGCGGGTATTGGAACTTGCCCCAATAGCCGGGCAGGTAGCGTTCGTCGATGGCGATGGCGCGCTCGTGAGCCTCGCGCACCAGGTCCAGGCGCGAGAGCTTCCAGTAGTCCATGGCCAATTGCGTCTGCGCCACGGGCGAGCCGCTGAGATCGGCGGCGCGCTTGCGCGCGGCGAGCCAGCGCTCGGGATCGGCCAGGCCGTCCTTGAGCGCGCGCGCCAGACCATCGTGCGCGCGGATCGAGTTCGGTTCCAGCGCGCAGGTGCGCTCGAAGGCGGTGACCGCACGCGCGAAGTCGTTGAGCTTGATCAAGGACTCGCCGAGATTGAGCCAGGCCTCGGCGCCTTCGGGCTGACGCTGCGTGGCCGCGTGATAGGCGCGCGCGGCGGTGGCGTAGTCCTCGCGCTCGAAGGCGAGATTGCCGAGCTTGATCCAGGTCGCGTAGCGCTCCGGCGCCTGGCGCGCGGCCTCGGTGAAGCTGCGCTCGGCGGCTTCGCGCTCACCGGATTCCTGTTCGGCCACGCCCAGATCGAACCAGATGCCGGGCAGGCGCGGCGCCAACTCGGCCGCGCGACGCAAGCTGCGAAGCCACGCGGGACGGTCATCGGCCGCCCGCGCGGCGGTGGCGCGTTCCAGATGCGCGGGCACGAAGGTCGGGTCGATCGCCAGCGCGCGCTCCGCCGCGGCACGCGCGGCCACGGCCTCGCCGGCCTGGTTGAGCGCGCGGGCGTGCAGGGCATGGGCGCGGGCATCGCGCGGCTGGCGCGCGACCAGGGCCTCGCACAAGGCGCGGGCGCCGCCGGCCGAGCCGGCCTTGAGCGCGGCCAGAATTTCGCTGTAGGGATCGGGACTTGCGGACATGAGCAATCGGACTGTGGGGCGCCGCCCGGCATGGCCCTGGCGGGGCTTGGGCCGCTATCATCCCAAAATCTTGCGGCTTTGCGGCGCCGCCCACCCTAGTCCTGGGAGTTTTCGATGTTTCCTGCCTCGATGCGCATCGCCGATTTCGATCCTGATTTGTCCGCGGCCATCGCCGCCGAGCGTCAGCGCCAGGAGGATCACGTCGAGCTGATCGCCTCGGAAAACTACGCCAGCCCGCGCGTGCTCGAAGCGCAAGGCACGGTGCTGACCAACAAGTACGCCGAAGGTTATCCGGGCAAGCGCTACTACGGCGGTTGCGAGCACGTGGACGTGGCCGAGCGCCTGGCGATCGAGCGCGTCAAGCAGCTGTTCGGCGCCGACTACGCCAATGTGCAGCCGCATTCGGGCTCGCAGGCCAACGCGGCCGTGTACCTGGCCCTGCTCAATCCCGGCGACACCATCCTGGGCATGAGCCTGGCCCACGGCGGCCATCTCACGCACGGGGCCAAGGTGAATTTCTCCGGCAAGATTTTCAACGCCGTGCAGTACGGGCTCGATGTCAGCACCGGCTTGATCGACTACGCCGAAGTCGAGCGCCTGGCGCGCGAGCACAAACCGAAGATGGTGATCGGCGGTTTTTCGGCCTATTCGCAAGTGGTCGACTGGGCGCGTCTGGCCGAGATCGCGCGCGCGGTCGGGGCTTATTTCGTGGTCGACATGGCGCATGTCGCGGGCCTGGTCGCGGCTGGCGTGTATCCGAGCCCGATCCCGCACGCGGACGTGGTGACCTCGACCACGCACAAGACCCTGCGCGGTCCGCGCGGCGGCATCATCCTGGCGCGCGCCAACGCCGAGATCGAAAAGAAGCTGCAATCGATGGTCTTCCCCGGCACCCAGGGCGGCCCCTTGATGCACGTGATCGCGGCCAAGGCCGTGGCGTTCAAGGAAGCGCTCGATCCGGCGTTCAAGACCTACCAAGCGCAAGTCGTGCGCAACGCCCAGGCCATGGCCGCGGCGATGATCGCGCGCGGCTACAAGATCGTCTCGGGCGGCACCAAGAATCATCTGTTCCTGGTCGATCTGATCGGCCGCGAAGTCACCGGCAAGGAAGCCGAGGAAGCGCTCGGCGCCGCCCACATCACGGTCAACAAGAACGCCGTGCCCAATGATCCGCGCTCGCCTTTCGTGACCTCGGGTCTGCGTCTGGGCACGCCGGCGGTGACCACGCGCGGCTATGGCGAGCGCGAGTGCGCCGATCTGGCCAACTGGATCTGCGATGTGCTCGACCATCACGCCGACGCCGCCGTGATCGCGCGCGTGCGCGATCAGGTGACCGCGCAGTGCAAGGCCTTCCCGGTCTACGGCTGATCCGCGCGCGCGCATGCACTGTCCGTTCTGCCACAACGAAGACACGCGGGTGATCGACTCGCGGTTGACCGAGGACGGCACGCAAGTGCGTCGTCGGCGCGAGTGCGAGCAGTGCGGCGAGCGCTTCAACACCTTCGAGACCGCCGACCTGAAGCTGCCGCAGATCGTCAAGCACGACGGTCGGCGCGAGGCCTTCGACGAACGTAAGCTGCGCACGGGCCTCGAGCGCGCGCTGCAAAAGCGCCCGGTCGGCAGCGACACGGTCGATGGCATCGTCGAACGCATCATCAAGAAGCTGCGCACCAGCGGCGAGCGCGAACTGCCCTCGCGCCGCATCGGCGAATGGATCATGGCCGAGTTGAAGCCGATCGATCAGGTCGCCTACGTGCGCTTCGCCTCGGTCTATCAGCGCTTCGAGGACGTGCGCGATTTCCGCGAGGAGGTCGAGCGCCTCGAACGCGACATTCCCGTGATCGAGGGCCGGCAGATGTCGCTGCTGCAGGAAGAGCCCGACCCGCCCAAGTCCAAGCGCTCGTGAACGCGCGCATCGACTTCCTGGCCGACTGCCCCTGGCACGCGGCCACGCTGGCGCAGTGGCATCACGACGAGTGGGGCGCGCTCATGCCCGACTGGTCGCGCGACGAGGCCGAGCGCGAGTTGATCGATCACGCCCTGCGTCGCGTCTTGCCGACCACGCGCGTGGCGACCGATGGCGATCACTTGCTCGGCTCGGTCAGCTTGATCGAGGAAGACGCGCGTCAGTTCCGCGATCTCGGCCCCTGGCTCGCCAGTTTGTTCGTGACGCCATCCGCGCGCGGCCACGGCGTGGGCACGGCCTTGGTGCGCGATGCCGTGCGCCTAGCCGATCGTTGCGGCGTGCGCACGCTGTATCTGTTCACCGCCGACGAGGCCGCGTTCTACCAGCGCATGGGCTGGCACGCGGTCGAGCGGCGCGACTTGCACGGGCGCGCGGTCGACATTCTCGCGATCGCGCCCGCCGCCATGCTCACGCACTGAGGCCATGACTTACACCGCCACCGATCATCGTCACATGGCCGAGGCCTTGCGCCTGGCCGAACGCGGCTTGTGGACCACGCAACCCAATCCGCGCGTGGGCACCGTGATCGCGCAGGGCGAGCGCGTGGTCGGCGCGGGCGCGCATGCGCGCGCGGGCGAACCGCATGCCGAAGTGCACGCGCTGCGCGAAGCCGGCGAGGCGGCGCGTGGCGCCACGGCTTACGTGACGCTCGAACCTTGCGCGCATCACGGCCGCACGGGGCCTTGCGCCGATGCCTTGATCGCGGCCGGCGTCGCGCGCGTGATCGCGGCGACGGAAGATCCCTTTCCGGCCGTGGCGGGTCAGGGCCTGGCGATGTTGCGCGCGGCCGGCATCGCGGTCGACGTGGGCTTGATGCGCGGGCCGGCGCGCGAGCTCAATCGCGGCTTCTTCTCGCGCATCGAGCGCGGTCGGCCCTGGGTGCGGCTCAAGCAGGCGATGAGCCTCGACGGCCGCACCGCGCTCGCCGATGGCCGCAGCCAATGGATCACCGGCCCCGAGGCGCGCGCCGACAACATGCGTTGGCGCGCGCGCGCCAGCGCCATCATGACCGGCATCGGCACCGTGCTCGCCGACGATCCGCGCCTGACCGTGCGCCTGAGCGACGACAGGCCCTTCGCGCCGCCGCTGCGCGTGGTGCTCGACTCGCGCCTGCGCACGCCGCCAGGCGCGCGCGTGCTCGATGACGCGGCGCCGAGTTTGCTGATCTGCGCGCCCGAAGCCGTGGCCGCGCATCGCGAACATTCCGCGCAACGCGTGCTGACCTGTCCGCATCACGCCACGGGCTTGGGCCTCGCGGTGGTGTTGGCCGAACTCGCCGAGCGCGGCGTCAACGAATTGCAGGTCGAGGCCGGCGCGATTCTTTCGGGTGCGCTGATGCACGCGGGCCTGGTCGACGAATGGCTGATCTATCAGCACCTGGGCGTGCTCGGTGACAGCGCGCGCCCGCTGCTGCAAGTGCCGCCGCTGGCCAAGCTCGAGCAGCGCCGACGTTTTCAACTGCACGATCTGCGTCGCGTCGGCGATGATCTGTGCCTGCTGCTGCGGCCCGCGTCGTAGCCGATTTTTTCGCGAGGAAGTCACATGTTCACCGGCATCATCCAGGCCCAAGGACGGCTGGCCGCGCGCGAGCCGCGCGGCGGCGATCTGCGCCTTCGCGTCGAGGCCGAGGCGCTGGGGCTCGACGACGTCGCGATCGGCGACAGCATCGCCGTCAGCGGCGTGTGTCTCACGGTGGTCGAACGCGACACGCGCGCGTTCAGCGCCGATGTCAGCACCGAGACCCTCGCTCGCACCACGCTCGGCGCGCGTGTGGTCGGCGATGCGCTGAATCTGGAGAAATCGCTGCGCCTGTCCGATCGTCTCGGCGGTCATCTGGTCAGCGGCCACGTCGATGGCGTCGGTCACGTGCTGTCGATCACGCCCGATGCGCGCGCGCAGCGTTGGCGTTTCTCGATGCCGCGCGCGCTGTCGCGTTACGTCGCGGAGAAGGGCTCGATCTGCGTCGATGGCACCAGCCTCACGGTCAATGCCGTCGACGACGAGGCCTTCGAGGTGGCGCTGATTCCGCACACGGTCGCGGTCACCACGTTTGGCGCGCGTCGCGTCGGCGACGCGGTGAATCTGGAAGTCGATCTGGTTGCGCGCTATGTCGAGCGCATGATCGCCCCGCGTTGAAACCTCGCGAACACTCACTCGGTAACGTCATGAGCTTTCACCCCATCCCCGAGATCCTCGACGAGATTCGCGCCGGCCGCATGGTCGTGATCGTCGATGACGAAGACCGCGAGAACGAGGGCGATCTGATCATGGCCGCCTCGCTGACGCGGCCCGAGGACGTGAACTTCATGGCGCGCGAGGCGCGCGGACTGATCTGCCTGTCGCTGACGCGCGAGCGTTGCCGGCAACTGGGCCTCAAGCCCATGGTCAGCGACAACCGCTCGCCGCACCACACCAACTTCACCGTCTCGATCGAAGCCGCCGAAGGCGTAACCACGGGCATCTCGGCCTATGACCGCGCGCACACCATCCGCACGGCCGTGCGTCCCGACGCGAGTCCCGAAGACTTGACCCAGCCCGGCCACATTTTTCCGCTGACCGCGCAGCCCGGCGGCGTGCTGATGCGCGCCGGCCACACCGAGGCCGCGAGCGATCTGGCCTTGCTCGCGGGCTTGGAGCCCGCGGGCGTGCTGGTCGAGATCATGAACGACGATGGCACCATGGCGCGGCGCGCCGAGCTCGAACGCTTCGCCGCGCGTCATGGTTTGAAGATCGGCACCATCGCCGATCTCATTCGTCATCGCCTGGCCACCGAGCAGACCGTGCGGCGCGAACTCGAGCGCGAGGTCGACACCGAACTCGGGCCCTTCCGCCTGATCGCCTATCGCGGCGTGCTCGATCACGCCGCGCATTTCGCCCTGGTGCGCGGCACGCTCGACGCCGCGACGCCGACCCTGGTGCGCGTGCATCTGCAAAACCCCTTGACCGATCTGCTGCATCTGCGCGGCCCCGAATGGGGCCTGTCGGTGCATCGCGCGCTCGCGGAAGTGGCGGCGGCGGGCACGGGCGTGGTGGTGATTCTGTCGGAGCCGAGCACCGGCGCGGCCATGCTCGATCGTCTGCGCGGCGCCGCGCCGCCGGCCGAGGGTGGCGGCGACTGGCGTCGCAATGGCCTGGGCGCGCAGATCCTGCGTGACCTCGGCGTGCGCCGCATCCGCGTGCTGGGCACGCCGCGCAAGTTCCTCGGCCTGACGGGCTTCGGACTCGAGGTGGTAGAGTACGCGGCGCCGCGCGAGGCCTAGCCCGCGCCGCCCGGGCGTGGTCCGGGCCCTATCGGATCGATCATGTCTGCCCAGCATCACACGCAAGCCCCGGCCGGGCGCGTTCAACTCGAAGCCTTTGGCGCGCGCGTGCTCGCGCCGCGCGCCGACGCGGGCGTGCGCGCGCTGGTCGTCGCCTCGCGTTTCAACGAGGCCATCGTCGAACGCTTGGTCGAAGGCGCGCTCGGCGCGCTGGCCGAACTCGGCGTGCGCGGCGAGGCCGTGCGTCTGGCCTGGGTGCCCGGCGCGTGGGAATTGCCGCAGGCCGTGTCGGGCCTGATCGCGGCCGAGCCGGCCGATGCCGTGGTCGCGCTGGGCTGCGTGATCCGCGGCGAGACCGCGCACTTCGACGTGATCGTCGACGAATCCGCGCGTGGCCTGATGTCGGTGTCGCTGCGCCTGGGCCTGCCCGTGGCCAATGGCGTGCTGGCCTGCGAGAACGAACAACAAGCCTGGGATCGCGCCGGTGGCGCGGCGGGCAACAAGGGCGCGGAGGCCGCGCAGGCCGCCGTGCACATGGCGCGTCTGATCAAGGCCGCGGGAGAGCAACGATGAAACGCGCTGATGGGGTGGATTTGGCCGCGCGCTCGCGCGCGCGGCGTCGCGCGCTGCAAGCGGTCTATGCCTGGCAGATTTCGGGCGCGCCGATGTCGCGCGTGATCGCCCAGTTCGAACACGAGCAGGAAATGGAAGTCGCCGATCAGGAGTACTTCCAGGATCTCCTGCTCGGCGTCGAGAAACACCGCGACGATCTCGATCGTCGCCTGCGTCCCTACCTCGATCGCGAAGTCGAGCAAGTCGATCCGATCGAACGCGCCGTGCTTCGCCTGGCCGCCTACGAAATGATTCACCGCGCCGACGTGCCTTATCGCGTGGTGATCAACGAAGCGATCGAAGTGACCAAGCGCTTCGGCGCCGATTACGGCCACACGTACGTGAACGGCGTGCTCGACAAGGCCGCCGCCGAGTGGCGCGCGGTGGAATATCGGCGCTGACGGCGCCGACGACGTGACCGCGCAAAAGCGCGACGCCCGCACGGCTTCGCCGCGCAACTTTGCCTAAGCTCCCGATCCGGTCACGGCCGCGTGCGGCCTGACGAAGGACGGCATTTCGCCGGATTCACGGAGCGCAAGGATGATCGCAAGAGCAGTATTCGCGCTGAGCGCATGGGCATGCCTCGGCACCGCGTGGGCCGCGCCCGCGCGCGATGGTTTGCCCGACCCGAGTTTTGGCGGGACGGGCGTCGTGTACATCAACACGCTGCTGTCGGGCACCACGGCCTGGGACAGCATTTCCGATCTGGTCGAACAACCCGATGGCCGCGTGCTGGTGGTCGGCAGCGTGCGCGACACGGTTTCGCAATTTCGTTCGCCGGCCTTGGCGCGGCTACGTCTCGATGGCTCGCTCGACACGAGCTTCGGCGTCGGTGGCGTCGCGCGACTGACCACGGCCCAGGTGCCGATGGCCAACGGCGGTCAGGCCAATGCCGCGGGCCTGCTCGGCGATGGGCGCATCGTCGTGGTGGGCAGTTTGTACGCGGGCAGCGGCGCGGCGTCGTTTCTCACCTGTCGCTTGATCTATGCCTTGAGCGCGAACGGCCGGCTCGACACGAGCTACGGCACCGCGCCGGGCCCCGGCTGCGTGGTCTTTGGCGACCCCGAGACCGGCACGCGCAATCATCCCGATGGCGCGATCACGGTCGTGCAGAACGATCGCGTGTTGATTCCAGCGTGGCGCTTCAATGAAGGCGCGTTCGAGGATTTGATCGTGGGCTTGAACGCCAACGGTCAGCTCGACGGTTTCTTCGCGCAGGGCGGATTTTTCTTCGGCGACAACTTCCGCCACTTCGCGCCCTCGGGACGCCTGGCGACCGCGGCCGATGGCGATGAAGCGGTGATCGTGCTCGGCCAGCGCACCGATGCGCTGGGGCATTTCGGCGGGTTTCGCGCGTTCAACTTGGGCGGTGTCGATTCGACCTTCGGCGACGCGGGCTATGCCTTCGCGCCGTTCACCGAGTTGCCGGCGGAATCCAGCATCGTCTCGCTCGCCCGCGATGGCGCAGGGCGCTGGCTGGTGGGCGGCAAGGTGCTGATCAATCCCGTGCCCAATCCGAATGTGTTGTGCGATGTGTGCGTGGCGCGCATCAATGCCGATGGCACGCTCGACAACACCTTCAACGCCAGCAATCAACATCCGGGCGGGCCGGGCATCGCGCGCGTGCAGGAGGTCAACGGCGGCACCGTGGTGAAGATCATGATCACGCCCGACCAGCGCATCAAGATCGCGGCCGTGGCCAACAGCCCCAGCGGTTCGGGCTCGGGGCGCGATTTCACGATGTATGCCCTGCAGGGCAACGGCGCTTTCGATTTGCGCTTCGGTGATGTCGCCAGCCCCGGCAAGTTGTTCTTGAATGTCGGTGGCGATACCGCGGCCGACGATCTGCTGACCGCCGCGAGCCTGGCGACGGGCAACAAGGCCTTGCTCGCTGGCAATCGCCTGGGCACGGGCGGTGGCTGGGTCGTGGTGCGGCTGATGGACGATCTGGTGTTCGCCAACGGCTTCGAGTGAAGCGGCGCGGCGGCGTCGCGCGTTACCATCGCCGCATGAGTCACGCCGCCGCCGCTGGTGAATTCGATCTGATCGCGCGTCTGCGCCGCGCCACGCGCGTGGCGCGCGCCGACGTCGTGCTGGGCATTGGCGACGATGGCGCGGTGTTGCGCGTGCCGCGCGGGCGCGATGTGGTCGTGGTGATGGACACGCTCGTCGACGGCGTGCATTTTCCGCGCGATACAGACCCCGCCGCGATCGGTTGGAAGGCGTTGGCGGTGAATCTCTCCGATCTCGCCGCGATGGGCGCCGAACCCGCATGGGCCACGCTCGCATTGACCTTGCCCACGCGCGACGCCGCGTGGCTCGCTGCTTTCGCGCGCGGTTACGCGCGCTTGGCGCGACGTCACCGCGTCGCCCTGGTCGGTGGCGACACCACGCGTGGCCCCTTGACCGTGACCTTGCAGGCGCATGGCTTCGTGCCGCCCCGGCGCGCGTTGACGCGCGACGGCGCGCGCGTGGGCGATAGCATTCTTGTGTCGGGCAGTCTCGGCGATGCCGCGGCCGGGCTTGCGATCGCGCAGGGCCGTCTCGTGAACGTCGGCGCGCGCGACGCCGCGGTGTTGCGCGCGCGTCTGGACTTGCCGACGCCGCGCGTCGCGCTTGGCCTCGCCCTGCGTGGTATCGCGAGCGCGGCGATCGATGTGTCCGATGGCTTCGCGCAGGATCTCGGGCACGTGCTCGCGGCCAGCGGTGTCGGCGCGGAAATCTCGCTCGCGTCACTGCCGGCATCGGCCGCATTGCGTCGCGCCGTGCCCGAAGTCGAGCGTCGTCTGCGCTGGCAACTGAGTGGCGGCGACGACTACGAGTTGTGCTTCACCGCCTCGCCGCGCCAGCGCGCGCGCCTCGCCGCGCTCGCGCGACACTTGCGCCTGCCGTTGACCGAAGTCGGCGTGATCACGCGCGCGCGTGGCCTGCGCCTGCGCGATGACGAAGGCCAGCTTCGCAAGGTCGACGTCCGCGGCTACGATCACTTCGCATGAACACGACTTCGACATCGAACATCACCCTGCTGCGTCATCCGCACGGCTGGATCGCGACGGGACTCGGCTCGGGCCTCGCGCCATGGGCGCCGGGCACGTTCGGCAGCATCGCGGCGCTGGTGCCCTATGTCTTGCTGCGGCAGCACGCGTGGTGGTGGGTGTGGATCGCCATCGTGGTGCTGTTCGCGCTGGGCGCGCGCGCGGGCGATTGGGTCATCGCGCGACTGGGTCGCGAGGACCCCGGCGCCATCGTCGTCGACGAATGGGTTGGCCAATGGCTCACGCTCGCGCTGATGGACCTCGCCCTGCGTCACGCGCCGGGCACGTGGATCGTGCCGTCGAATCTCGCCTTTCTCGCGGTCGGCTTGATCGCGTTTCGCGTGTGCGACATCACCAAGCCCTGGCCCGCGAGCTGGGCCGATCGGCGCTTGCATGGCGGCTTCGGCACCATGCTCGACGATGTCTTCGCCGCGATCTGGGCGGGTCTGCTCGGCGCGGGCGCGCTCTACGTGGTGAGCGTGATCAAGGTCAGCTCCCCAAGTTAACGCCGAACGCGCGTCGGCGCTCATAACCGTTGGGTCTTTGCGCGCGTCGGCGCGTTCCGGAATTCTCGAATCGCTGCCCAGCCGCGCCACGCGTCGCGTGGACGCGGCGTTCGGGCGAGGCTCCGGAGGTCGGCGATATGGCGATGGGGTGGATGCGGGCCGCGCGCCCGCTGGCCGGCGTGATCTTGGTGGGGATGTCCGGCGTCGCCGCCGCGCATGTCGACGGTGACGCGCACGCGCACGGCTGGATCGGTGGCCTGGGCCATCCCTTCTCGGGGTTCGATCATTGGCTGGCGATGCTGGCCGTGGGCTTGTGGGCCGACCAACTCGCGCAGTCGCGCGAGCCGCGCACGCGGATGTGGATTCCGTCGGCATTCGTCATGTGCATGGGCTTCGGCGCTTTGCTGGCGTGGCGTGGCACGTACTTGCCGTCCGTTGAATCGAGCATCGCGGCTTCCGTGTTGGTGCTGGGGTTGCTGCTGGCGACGCGCGCGCGGGCACCGTTCGTGCTCGCGCTGCCGATAACGGCGAGCTTCGCGCTCGTTCATGGCTACGCGCACGGCGCGGAGGCCGGCGGCGCGAGCATGGGCTTTTTCGCCGGGATGATGCTTGCCACCGCTGCTCTGCACGCGCTCGGCATCGCGCTGAGTCGCGCGCTGCGCGCGTGGCGCGCCGAGGCAACGTGGCCCGCGCGCACGCTTGGCGCTGGCATCGCCGCGAGCGGCTTGAGCCTGCTGGCGCTGGCGTGATCGGGCTGCCGCCGCGCGAAAGTGTCGAGGCCTTGGCCGACGCGAGCGACTCGCGCGGCTGGCAGGCGCGGCTCGACCTGGGCTTCACGCGCGGCGCGCGCGGCACGCGCTTGTCGCGTCGCGTCCATCGCGGCCCGTTGATGGTGCAGCGGCCGTTCTATCCCGAAGGCGAGGTGTGTCACGTCTATGTGCTGCATCCGCCGGGAGGCCTCGTGGGCGGCGACGAGTTGTCGATTTCGGTCGATGTCGACGCGGGCGCGCACGCGCTGATCACCACGCCCGCCGCTGGCAAGTGCTATCGCAGTCGCGGCGATCTCGCGCGCCTGACGCAACGGTTGCGCGTGCATGCCGGCGCCACGCTCGAATGGTTGCCGCAAGAGAACATCGTCTTCGATGGCGCGCGCGCCCAGATGCTCACGCATATCGATTTGGCGACCGGCGCGCGTTGCCTCGCGTGGGACATGACCTGCCTGGGCCGGCCCGCGTCGAACGAGCCGTTCACGCAAGGCGAGTGGGATCAGTCGGTCACGATCGCGATCGATGGCGCGACCTTTCTGCGCGAGCGCTTGAGGCTCGACGAGCACGCGTCGTGGCGTGATTCCGCACTGCGCGGTGCCGACGTCCTCGGCACGCTCTACGCCTGGCCCGCCGACGACACCGCGCGCGCCGTCGCGCGCGAACGCATCGAAGGCGCCGACACCGCGCGCCTGATCGCCGGCGTGACCTGCGTCGATGGCCTGCTCGCTTGCCGATTGCTCGCGCGCGAGGCGCGAGACGCGCGTGCCTTGCTGCACGCCTGGTGGGTCGCGCTGCGGCCCTTGATTTGCGGTCGCGCGCCGTGCGCGCCGCGCATCTGGGCGACTTGAGGACACGCCATGGCCGATCGACCGCACGCACCCGTTGACGAGACCCGCTCATGGAACTGACGCCGCGCGAGAAGGACAAACTGCTGTTGTTCACCGCCGCGCTGGTGGCCGAGCGTCGTCGCGCGCGCGGCCTGAAGCTCAACTATCCCGAAGCCGTGGCCCTGATCAGCGCCGCCATCGTCGAAGGCGCGCGCGATGGCCGCACGGTCGCCGAGTTGATGGCGTTCGGCCGCACCGTGCTCGGCGCCGATGAAGTGATGGACGGCATCGCCGAGATGATTCCCGAAGTGCAGGTCGAGGCGACGTTTCCCGACGGCACCAAGCTCGTCACCGTTCACGACCCGATCCAGTGAGGCGCGCATGATTCCCGGCGAAATCATCGTGGACGACGGCGAAATCGAACTCAACGCCGGTCGCGCCGTCACTCGCATTGATGTGGCCAATCGCGGCGACCGGCCGATCCAGGTCGGTTCGCACTATCACTTCTTCGAGACCAATCCCGCGCTCGCGTTCGATCGCGCGGCCGCGCGCGGGCGACGCTTGAACATTCCCGCGGGCACCGCCGTGCGCTTCGAACCCGGTCAATCGCGCACGGTGGAATTGATCGACTACGCCGGCGCGCGTCAGGTGCATGGCTTTCGCGGCGCCGTGATGGGCCCACTCGACGACACGCCCGCATGAGCACGATCTCGCGCCGCGCCTATGCCGAACTCTATGGTCCGACGGTGGGCGATCGGGTTCGCTTGGGCGACACCGAGCTCATCATCGAAGTCGAGCGCGACTTTACCGTCTACGGCGAGGAGGTGAAGTTCGGCGGCGGCAAAGTGATTCGCGACGGCATGGGCCAGAGTCAGCGCGACTCGCGCCATGCGCCGGATCTGGTCATCACCAATGCCTTGATCGTCGATCACTGGGGCATCGTCAAGGCCGATGTCGCGATCAAGCACGGCCGCATCGCCGCCATCGGCAAGGCGGGCAATCCCGACATTCAGCCCGGCGTGGACATCGCGATCGGGCCCGGTACCGAGATCGTGGCGGGCGAGGGACAGATCCTCACCGCGGGCGGCATCGACGCGCACATTCACTTCATCTGCCCGCAACAGGTCGACGACGCGCTGATGTCGGGCATCACCACGATGATCGGCGGCGGCACCGGTCCCGCCGCCGGCACGCAAGCCACGACCTGCACGCCCGGGCCCTGGTATCTCGCGCGCATGTTGCAGGCTGTCGAAGGCTTGCCGATGAACATCGGCCTGCTCGGGAAGGGCAATGCCAGCGTGCCCGCCGCGCTCGACGAGCAGGTTCGCGCCGGCGCCATGGGCTTGAAGCTGCACGAGGACTGGGGCACCACGCCCGCGGCCATCGACTGCTGTCTGGGCGTGGCTGAGCGCTTCGATGTACAGGTCGCCATTCACACCGACACGCTCAACGAATCGGGCTTCGTCGAGGACACGGTCGCGGCGTTTCGCGATCGCGCCATCCACACGTATCACACCGAAGGCGCGGGGGGCGGGCACGCGCCCGACATCATCAAGGTCTGCGGGCTGCCGCATGTGCTGCCGTCGTCGACCAATCCGACGCGGCCTTACACCATCAACACCATCGATGAACATCTCGACATGCTGATGGTGTGTCATCACCTGTCGCCGGCGATTCCGGAGGACGTGGCCTTCGCCGAATCGCGCATTCGTCGCGAAACCATCGCGGCGGAAGACATTCTGCACGACCTCGGCGCGTTCTCGATGATCTCGTCCGACTCGCAGGCCATGGGCCGCATCGGCGAGGTGATCACGCGCACCTGGCAGACCGCGCACAAGATGAAAGTTCAGCGCGGCCATTTGTCGCCGCCAGCGGGCGCGGATCTCGTGTCCACGCGCGCGCGCAATGACAATTTTCGCGTGAAGCGCTACGTGGCCAAGTACACCATCAATCCCGCGCTCACGCATGGCGTGGCGCACGAAGTGGGATCGATCGAACTAAGCAAACTCGCCGATCTGGTGCTGTGGAAGCCCGCGTTCTTCGGGGCCAAGCCGAGCCTGGTGATCAAGGGCGGCATGATCGTCGCCGCGCCCATGGGCGATCCCAACGCGTCCATACCGACGCCGCAGCCCGTGCACTATCGGCCGATGTTCGGCGCTTACGGCCGGGCGCTGGCTAGCACCTGCGTGAATTTTCTGTCGCAAGCGGCGATCGATGACGACGTGACGCGCCAGCTCGGCCTGACGCGTCGCGCGGTGGCCGTGCACGGCACGCGTGCCGTGCGAAAGCGCGATCTGATTCACAACACCTGGCAGCCCACGATCGAGGTCGATCCGCAAACCTACGAAGTGCGCGCCGACGGCGTGCCCTTGACCTGCGAGCCCGCGCGCGAACTGCCGCTGGCCCAGCGGTACTTTCTGTTCTGAGCGCGCGACGATGACGCAAGCGCTCCTGCTGTTGGAAACGCGTGGCGTCGACGATGGCGAAGTCGAGGTCGCCGATGAACTCGTGCTCGACTGGCAATATCGCCAGAAGAGCCGTCAGCGCGTGACCCTCGCCAGCGGCCGCGAAGCGGCGGTGATGTTGCCGCGCGGGCAAGGCGCGCTGCGCGACGGCGAAATTCTGCGCGCCGCCGACGGCACCGCCGTGCGCGTGCGCGCCGCGCCCGAAGCCGTGAGCACGGTCCATTGCGACGACCCGCGCCAACTCGCGCGCGTGGCCTATCACCTGGGCAATCGTCACGTGCCCCTGCAAGTGGCCGCGAACTGGGTGCGGTATCGCGCCGACTACGTGCTTGATGAGATGGTCACGGGATTAGGTCTGGTGGTCACCGCGCAGACGCAACCCTTCGAGCCCGAGTCCGGCGCCTACGGCGGCGGTCATCACGCGCATCACGATGATGACGACGCGCGCGCCGCGCACGCCAACATCCTGGCCTTGCGATGACCGCGATCGCGCTCACGCGTCTGTTGCAACTGGTCAGTCCCGCCTTGCCCGTGGGTGCGTTCGCGTACTCGCAAGGCCTGGAATGGGTCGTGGAAGCCGGTTGGGTGCGCGATGAGGCGAGCGCGATGCGCTGGATCGAGGCCGCTCTCGATCAGACCGTGGCGCGCGTCGATCTGCCGATTCTCGCGCGCCTGATTCACGCCTGGTCCGATCACGACGACGCGCGACGCGCGTATTGGAACGCCGAGCTTCGCGCCTGGCGCGAGACCGCCGAACTGCGTGCCGAGGAACGCGATCGCGCCCGCGCGTTGGCGCGCCTGCTCGCGGGCCTCGACGTGCCACGCGCGCGCGAACTGTTCGACGACGACACGCTCGTCTACGCCACGCCCTACGCGTTGGCGTGCGCGCATTGGAAGATCGCGCGCGACCAGGCGCTGCTGGGCTACGCGTGGTCGTGGCTCGAAAACACCACGATCAACGCGGTCAAGCTCGTGCCGCTGGGGCAGATGGCTGGGCAGCGCCTGTTGTCGCGCTTCGTGCCGGTCTTGCACGAGAGCGTGATGCTCGCACTGTCACTCGACGACGCGGCCATCGGCGGCACCTTGCCCGCCGCGGCGGTCGCGAGCAGTCGTCACGAAACGCAGTACACGCGACTCTTTCGCTCTTGAGGAGAAGTCTTATGAACGCCGCATCGAAACACGTGTTGCGCGTGGGTGTCGGTGGTCCCGTCGGTTCCGGCAAAACCGCGCTCGTCGACGCCTTGTGCAAGCGCATGCGCGACGACTTCCGCATGGCCGTGGTCACCAACGACATCTACACCAAGGAGGACTGCGAATTCCTGATTCGCAGCCAGGCGCTGACCGCCGATCGCATCGTCGGCGTCGAAACCGGCGGCTGCCCGCACACCGCCATTCGCGAGGACGCCTCGGCCAACCTCGCGGCGGTCGAAGACCTGTGCAAGCGCTTTCCCGACTTGGACATGGTCATCGTCGAAAGCGGCGGCGACAACTTGGCCGCGACCTTCAGCCCGGAATTGTCCGATCTGACGCTGTACGTGATCGACGTGGCCGAAGGCGAGAAGATCCCGCGCAAGGGCGGCCCGGGCATCACGCGCTCGGACCTGCTGATCATCAACAAGATCGACCTCGCGCCCTACGTCGGCGCCTCGCTCGAAGTGATGGAACACGATACCCGCCGCATGCGCGGCGAGCGCCCCTTCGTGTTCACCAACCTCAAGACCCGCGAGGGGCTGGAGCGCGTGGTGGAGTTCATCGTGCGGCAGGGGTTGTTGCGGGCGCACTAGGGCGACCGTCATCGCCGAAGGCCACCCCGCGTCACGCGGGCGCGTGGATCGTGCCGTGACCTCTCGCCTTCGTCGCGATCGGCAGGATCGCGTCTCGCGTCCGCGTTCCTGCCTGGCCCCGTTCCGGGAGTTGGCGCGATCGCCGATGGAGCGCGTGCCTTAAGGCGTCTGCGACTGATGCCAGGTGGGCCGCTCGACCTCGAACAGCAGACGCTCGGCTTGCGCGCGCCAACGCGCGGGCGCCGCCTCGCGCAGGGCGACCGCGCCGATGACGCTGGCCTGCCCTAGAAGTTTCGGCGGCAAGCCCGACATCGCCTTCTCGGCGTTCGCGACATCGCGCAGTCGCAGCGCGGCAACGAGCGCTCGCGCGCGCGCCGCATGGCGACCCCAGAGACCTTGCATCACCAACAGGTAAGGGCCAGGATCTTGCGCGTTCGCGAGCGCCAAGCCCACGGCCGAGGCCACGCCGCGCTCGTCGGCGCCGGCGATGACGTGGCGTTGCAGGGCGCGCAGGCCCAACTCGCGGCCGACGCCATCGGAAGCCGCGATCAGCCACAGCAGTTGATCGTGTCGCGCCTCCGAGTTTTTCAGCGCCATTTCCAGCGCCTCCAGGGGGCGACCCGCCAGTCGCGCGACTTCCACGTCGTCGTTCGCCATGCCAACGAACGTGCCCAGCGGTGGACAGTTCGCCAGGGCTTGATCGTCGACGGGAGCCATGCCGACGACAAGACGTTCGATGCGGGTTCGCGACTCACAGGCCGACTCGCGCGCCTGGGGTGACTCGCGTTCGATTGCTTGGAGCAGGGCGAGCGCCTCGTGCGCGCGCTGTTGTCGAAACGCGATATCCGCGGCTTCCAGCGCGAACCAGGGATGCTCGGGATGCGCCGCGTGCCCGGACAACATGGCGTGATCGCGGGCCTCGGGGTCGGGCAAGCATCGGCTGACGAGGTAACGCCAGTCGACGCTGTCGGGATGTTGCGCGCCTTGCTCGGCGTGCTCGGCGCAAATGGCCGCGGGATCGCCGAAGAGGTCGTGTTGCAATCTTCGTAGCACCACGTCATCGGGCGACTCGTTCAGCCGCGCGCGCACGAGGCGCTCGATCGTCGCCGTGTCGAGCAGCTTGAACCAGCCAGCCAGGCCCGGCGACGTCGTGGGGTCCCAGTGCGCGTGCGTTTCGGCGACGGCGAGAAAGGCATCGCTCGGCGCCATGGTTTGAGCTAGCCAATACGGCTGGCGCGGGCTCAGGGCTTCGACCAGGCGAATCTCGCCGACAACGTCGGCAGGTGGTGCTTGCCCCTTTTCGTGAAACATCAGACGTCGTGGACTAACATTCCAATGCGAAGCGCCAACATCACCAAGGGGAGCGGTGTCCTCGGTCGCTCCCACTGAATTCCATTGCACGAGCACGGTCGCGCCGGCCACGTTGTACAGCGCGTAGGGCCGGTCGAAGTCGGTGCGCATCTGCAGTTGCTCGATTATTCGGCCGTCGGAGGCGCGCGTGTCGAGATTCACGCGTCCCGGCGGCATGCTCATCGTTCGGCTGCCGAAGGCGGGCAAGGTCAGCGTGTCGTGGTTGACCGTGATGGTCACTGGCATGTCGAGCCCATTGAACACGCTGAGCTCGCCATCACCGATGGCATTGCCGGCCTGATACACAATCAGGCAGATCACGCCAGCGATCAGCGAACGGGCGAGACCCGGAACCCAGCCATCGGCCAATCGAAAGCGTGTCCACCAATCCAGTCGATAGTCGCGCTGACGCTGCTCGGGCGGTGGCAGGCGGGGAAACTCGACCGTGAGGCGCGTCGTCTCCGGCGCATCGCCGGGATCGGTTCCCGCGCGCGTCGCCTCGGCGATAAGTGCTTCCGTCCGCAGCAGCACTTCAGCCGTGCCCATGCGCAGCACGTTCAGATACGTCCAGACCGGCGCGAACCACCCGTTGAGCGCCTGAATCCAGGGTTCGATGTTCTGGCGACTGGCGTCGGGCAGCTTCAACTCGCCCAAGGTGTCGGTCCACCCTCGGACCCGCAGTCGTTCGCTCACCGCTTCGGGCACTTGCAACAGCGGAAATTGCGTGTGCAGCGCGAGCATCGCGCGGCGCAGCGCGGTCGCCGCGTTGATGACCCTGCTCAAGCGCAGTTCGTGGACGGTGCCGGTCATCAGGGCCAGGCGTAGGCACTGGTCATAGTGTTCGCGCGCGTCGCCGACCACGGCCACCATGTGCTCGGCGTAGTGAAGTAGCTCGATCAATCCATGGTGATAGGCCTGCCAGCCGCGACCCAATCGTCGCGCCGCGGCGGCGTGCGCGCCACGAACATGTTTTTCATGCGCGTTCAATCGCGACTCGATGGCTTCGTGCTCCTGACGCAACTGCGTCAGCAACTCGGGCAGCTCGCGCCGCTTGATCACGCGATCGCGATAGCGGATGACGCCATCGGGGAGTTGCCGTTGGCCGCGCCGGATCTCTTCGAGCTCGGCGCCATCCTGGCGCAGTCGCGACAATTGGTCGCGCAGCTCGATCAACGACGGTGGATACAGAGCCGCGAGCTCCTCCGGCGTGCCTTGCGCGGCGTGGTCGATGGTGTCGTCGACCTGGTCGGCGAATCGCGCGAAGTACTCGCGACGATACATGCCGCGATAGCGCGCTTCGAGCAAGATGCTGTCGTACTGGCCGTCGTACAGCGTCAACGCGTCCGTGGTGGCGATCGCCTCGTGCTTGCTGGTGTCGTGATCCGGCCGCGACATCCGCTCGCGCAGCGCTTCGGGTTGATCGAACAGCGCCCAGGCCGAGCGTTCGTCGAGCGGCATGGGAATGTAGTTCACCTTGGCATTGATCTCGCGCTGGTGAGAGGGCGGGTGCGTCAGCCACATCCGCGGCACCTCGGCGATGGTGCTCTTGAACACCCGGTGCGAGGCCGCGTCGCGCTCGGGCACCTTGGGCGGTTCGAAGAAGTCGCGCGTGCCGCGCAAGCGCGCCTGCACCTCGAGTTCGCGCGTCTGCAAGGCATACAGATCGAGGCAGTACTTTCCGCACTGCCAAATCTCGTCGGCGAAATCGAACGTGCTCGCCATGGCTTTCTCCGCGGCTGGCAAGCGATAGAGCGCGTGGACCAGGGCATCGGAGCCGGTCAGCGACACGGACACTAGGTCGGCCTGCAATTCCATTTCCCGGGACAAGGCGCGATCGGCCAGGAGCACGCCGCGAAACAGGATGTCGGCCAGCGAACGGATTGACCACACCATGATCCGCGCGACCCAGCCAATCCACGCCACGCGAAAGTCACTCCAGGAGAACTGCTCCAGGAATTGGTCCATGCGGTCGCGACGATGCACCAGGGCCGATGCGACTTGTTGCGCGATGTAGACCCATCGCCCCGCCGCCATCGCGCGCTGCGCGAAGTGACCGAGCTCGTGAGCGATCACCGCCTTGAACTCCGACACGTTCAACACATTGACAAGACCCAGGCCCAGTTGCAGATGCTTGCGTGTGGGAAAGAAGAAACTCAGGACGGAGAGGTCATAGAACACCGCGGCGTCCACGCCGCGCGTGAGGTAGACCTTGCGCGGGCAGGGCGCGCCGACCTCCTTGGCCAGATCGGCGATGAAGGCGAACAACCGTGGCTGATCGCGTTCGGTCACTTCGATCGCGTCGGTCAAGGGATGACGCTTGATGAAGAACAGCGCCTTGGCCATGAACACCGCCAGCAGCAAGGCCATCACGCCGCAGATCAAGGGCATGAACATGTCTCTCGCGCCGACGGCGATCGCGCTGGAAAGCAGAATCCACGCGCGCGAGCCGAACCACGCAATCGCCGCCAGATAGAACGTCACGAACAAGGCCAAGGCCAGCATGGCCAGCCAGACATGGGCGCGATACTGGCGATCGCTCGCCGTCGCGCGCGCGGTCCTAGGGTTGGACGAAGAGGTGACATCCATGGCGCGTGACGCTCCTGAGGTGTCGACAGCGTTCGGTCAGGGCGCACTTTACCGCGACCGACGTCGTGGTCTCGCCTCACAGGCCCGTCTCGCCGAGCTCAAGCGGGCTCGGACGGCGGCGAAGATCAGTCGTTATCGATCAATCGCATTGTCCGCTCGCGTAACACCGGCACCACCTCGCGCTCAAACCACGCATTGCGCCGCAACCACATCTGATTGCGCGGGCTGGGGTGGGGCAGGGGCAGGAAGCGGGGCGCGTATTCGGCGTGCGCGCGCACGGTGTCGGTGAGTGTTTTCTTGCGTCGGTCGCCCAGGAAGTAGGCCTGCGCGTATTGGCCGATGGGCAGAATCAACTCGACGTGGCGCAGATGCGGCAGCAGCAGTGGATGCCAGGTCGCCGCGCATTCGGGGCGCGGCGGTAGATCGCCGTTCTTGCCCTTGCCGGGATAGCACAGGCCCATGGGGATGATGGCGATGCGGGTGTCGTCGTAGAAGGTCTCGCGATCGACCGCGAGCCAGTCGCGCAGACGATCGCCGCTGGCGTCGTTCCAGGGAATGCCGGTGGCGTGGACCTTGGTGCCCGGCGCTTGGCCGACGATGAGCAGGCGCGCGCTCGCGGCGACGCGTAGCACGGGGCGCGGGCCCAGGGGCAAGTGCGCCTCGCACAAGCGACACGCGCGAACGCGCGTGAGCAATTGCGGCAGCGATTCGCGCGGCGCGCGCGCCGCGGGCTTGCGCGCGCGGGTCACGGCGCGGGCAGCAGCTTGCCGGGGTTGAGCAGTCCCAGCGGATCGAATTGCGCCTTGATCGCGCGCATCAGGGCCAACGTGTCGGGCTCGATCGCGCGTGGCATGAAGTCGCGCTTGTCGATGCCGATGCCATGTTCGCCCGACAGCGTGCCGCCGAGCGCGAGCACGCGGTCGAACACGGCGGACAAGGCGCCGGGCGCGGCGCGCGCCTGCGCCTCGTCTTCGGGACGATAGAGCAAGTTCACGTGCAGATTGCCGTTGCCGGCATGACCGAAGTTGACGATGGGAATGCCCGACTGCGCGCTGATGCCGCGCAGACTCGCGACCAACTCGGGCAGGCGCGAGACGGGCACGACCACGTCTTCGTTGATCTTGCGCGGCGCGATGTGGCGCAGCGCGGGCGACAGCGCCTTGCGCGCCGACCACAGGCGCTCGATCGCGGCGGCGTCGCTGGCGCGTTCGATCGCGATCACGCCGTCGACTTGGGCCGCGCGCGCGATGGCATCAACCGCGGCATCGAGCGCGGCGCGCGCGCCGTCGACTTCGATCATCAGCAGGGCGCCCGCCTCGGGCAGGTCGGCGCCGCCATGCTCGCGCGCCAGACGCAGCGCTTCGCCGTCCATGAACTCGAGCGCGCAGGGCACCTGCGGTTGCGCCATCACGCGGGCGACCGCGCGCGCGGCGGCATCGACGTCACGATACAGCGCGCGCAGCGAGGCCTTGGCCTCGGGCCGCGGCGTGAGTTTGAGCGTGGCCTCGACGATCAAGGCGAGCGTGCCCTCGGAACCAATCAACAGCCGCGTTAGGTCGTAGCCGACCGCGCCCTTGGTCGTCATCGTGCCAGCACGGATGCGCGCGCCGGTGCCGGTGATCGCTTGCAGGCCCAGCGTGTTCTCGCGACAACTGCCGTACTTCACCGCGCGTGGCCCGGCGGCATTGCAGCCGAGGTTGCCGCCGATGCTGGCGTAGTCGGCGCTGGTCGGATCGGGTGCCCAGAAGAAGCCTTGCGGCGCAAGCGCGCGTTGCAGATCGCCGTTCAACACGCCCGGTTCGACGAGGGCCAGACGATTGTCCGGATCGATGCGCGTGATGCGATTCATGCGCTCGAAGCTGATCACCAAGCCACCGTGAATCGGCACGGTGGCGCCGGTGGTGTTGGTCCCGCGGCCGCGACAGATCATCGGCATGCGCGCCTCGAAACAGGCGCGCACGATGGCTTGCGTCTGCGCCGCGTCGGCGGGCAGCGCGACGGCGGCGGGCAGGGACTGTCGACGCGAGTTGTCGTAGCCGTAGGTCAGGCGATCGGCGGGCGCGGTGAGCAAGGCGTCGCCAAGCACCGCGCCGAGCGCGCGCGCGAGGGCTGGCGAGAGTTCGCGCGCGGTGGAATCAGTCGCGCTCATCGTCGCTGTCCGCGTCGGCTTCGGCGTCGGACGCGGCTTCGTCTCGCGCGCTCAGGCGATACAGCGCGCGGCGCGGCGCGCCGGTGATCTGCGCGGCCAGCGCGGCGGCGCGACCGGGCGCGAGTTCGGCGCGCAACAAGTGATAGACGCGTTCGCCTTCGATGAGCTGTTGCTGCGCGTCGGCATTGGCCGCCGCGCCTTCGACCACCAGCACGAACTCGCCGAGCTGTTGTTCGGGATCAGCGCGCACGCTCTCCAGCACTTCGTCGATCGTGCCGCGCAATACGGTCTGGTGACGCTTGGTCAGCTCGCGCGCGAGTGCCATGCGTCGCGCGCCGAAGCTGGCGGCGAGATCGGCGAGACTTTCGAGAATGCGGTGCTTGGCTTCGTAGAAAATCAGGGTGCGTGGATCGGTGGCGAGCGCGCGTAGCGCTTCGCGCCGCGCCGCGCTCTTGGTCGGCAGAAAGCCTTCGAACACGAAGCGGTCGGTCGGCAGGCCCGACAAGGTCAGGGCCATGATCGCGGCGCAGGGACCAGGCACGGCGTCGACGCGCACGCCCGCCGCGATCGCGGCGGCGACCACGCGAAAGCCCGGGTCGCTGATCAGCGGCGTGCCGGCGTCGCTGATCACGGCCACATCCTCGCCGGCGACGACGCGCGCGATCAAACGATCGGATATCGCGGCCTCGTTATGTTCATGCAGCGCGGTCAGGGCCGTGCCAATGCCATGACGCGCGAGCAGGGTCTGGCTGGTGCGCGTGTCCTCGCAGGCGATCACGCGCGAGGCCTTGAGCACGGCGATGGCGCGCGCGGAAAGGTCTTCCAGGTTGCCGATCGGCGTGGCCACCAGCCACAGGCTGCCCTCGTTTTGACTCATCTGGACCGAACCTCGATCACGAACGCCCGCGCGGCTTTTGTATGATACGTCCTCCCGAACCCGTGCCGAGCCTCATGAGCCGCATCGCCTCCGTCCGCTTCGTCCTGCTGTTCGCGGCCGCAATCCTCGCCGGTTGCGCGACCACGTCCGCGCCGCGCGCGCCTGTTGATGAATCGGCCGCGCAAGCCCTGGCCGATCAGGGCGATTTCCGCGGCGCCGCGGCCGAGTACGAGCGCCTGGCGCGCGCCAACCGCGGTCAGCGCGATCATTTCCTGCTGCGCGCGGCCGAAAGCCTGCGCGAGGAAGGCGATTTCGCCGCCATCGGCGAAACGCTCGACAAGATCAAGCGCAAGCGCCTGGATGCCGGCGACAACTTGCGCCTGGACCTGCTGCTGGCCGAACGCGCGCTGGCCGATGGCGATGCCGCTTCGGCGCTCGACCTGGCCACCGTGCCCAGCGCCGGCGCCGCGCGCGATCTGGCCGCGCGCGCCGCCGAGATTCGCGCGCGCGCGCTCGAAGCACAGCAGCGCACGCTCGATGCCGCGGTCGAACGCGTGGCCCTGCTCGATCTGGTCGAGCCGGCCGAACGCGCGGGCGTCGAGAACGATTTGCTCGAGGCCTTGAGCCGCCTCGAGCCCGACGCGCTCAACGGCGCGCTCGTGCAATTGCCCGCCGATGACGCGCGCCGGCCGTGGATCGAGCGCGCCTTGCGCTTGAAGGGCTCGGTCGCGGTGCGTCAGATTCCGCGGCCCACGCATCAGGTCGGCACCTTGTTGCCGGGCGATGGCGCCGAGGCGCCGTGGCAGCGCGAGGGCTATCAGGCCACGCCGCGCGTGGCGCTGATCGTGCCGCTGTCGGGCACGCTGGCGCCGGTGGGCACGGCGATTCGCGATGGCTTTCTGGCCGCGTATTTCGCCGACACCGCTGAACGCCCGCAGGTGCGCATCTTCGACAGCGGCGAGAACGAGCAAAGCGCCATCGCCGCGTATCAGCATGCCGTCGCCGATGGCTCGATGCGCGTGGTCGGGCCCTTGATGCGCGAGCAGGTCGCGGCCGTGCTGGCCCAGGTAGATCCGCGCGTGCCCGTGCTCGCGCTCAATCATCCGGACTCGGGCGCGCCGCCGCCGCCGGGCAGTCAGCAATTCGGTCTGTTGCCCGATGACGAGGCCGCCTTCGTGGCCGAGACCGCCGCGCAGCGTGGCTTGCGTCGCGCCGCGATCATCGCCGCGACCGAGGAATGGGCCGAGCGCGCCGCGCTGGCCTTTCGCGCGCAATTCGAATTGGCCGGCGGCGTGGTCGCGGGCGAGTCGCGGCTCAGCGGCGAAGGCGTGGATTTCGCCGCGCAGATCGCGCGCGCGGCCAGTGGCGGCGCCGATGTGATCTTTCTCGCCGTGCGGCCCACGCAGGGTCGTTTGCTGGTGCCGCAGTTGCGCGCTAGCGGTTTTGATCGCACGCCGGTGCTGGCGACTTCTCACATCTACAGCGGCACGGCCTCGCGCGCGCTCGATCGCGATCTCAATGGCGTCGAGTTCGTCGACGCGCCGTGGTTGTTCGGTCTCGTCAGCGGCCAGCCCGCGCGCGAATCGCTGATTCGCAAACTGCCCGCCGCCGCGACCAGCCCGCGCTTGTTCGCCTTCGGCCTCGATGCTTATCGCTTGCTGCCGTATCTCGACTGGTTGTCGCGCAATGCCGATGCTTATCTCGACGGCGCCAGCGGTCAGTTGACGCTCGATTCCTTCGGCCGCGTGCGCCGCGTGATGGCCTTGCTGCGCTTCGTCGACGGCGTGCCGCAATCGGCCAGCGGCGCGCTGCTGCCCGAAGAATCGCCCGCCGCCGCGACGCCCGAGCCCTTGCCCGGCGCGACCCCATGAGCGATCGTCGCGCCCTCGGCCGCGAGTTCGAAGCGGCGGCGGCGCGACTGCTCGAGGACGCCAAGCTCGTCGTGCTCGCGCGCAATGTGAATTGCCGGCACGGCGAGATCGACATCGTCGCGCGCGAGGGCGAGGTGCTGGTCTTCGTCGAAGTGCGCTATCGCGGCGCCGGCGCCGTGGTCGACGCCATTGATTCGATCGACGCGCGCAAGCGCGCGCGTATCGTGGCGGCGGCGCGCTGGTATTTGGCCGAACATCCGAAACTGGCGCGACTGTCGTGCCGGTTCGACGTGATCGCTTTCGACGGCGCGCCCGGCGAAGGCAAACCCCAATGGTTGCGCGACGCCTTTCGCGTCGATGAGTGAACGAGGTGAACGCATGCGTGTGATCGGATTGATCGTCCTGGTGGCCCTGCTCAATGGCTGCGCGGCCCTGGTCGTGGGCGGCGTCGCCGCCGGCGCGGGCGCGGCGCATGACCGGCGCAGCTTCGGCACCGTGGTCGACGACGCCAACATCGAACTGACCGCCTACGACGCGATCAACAAGGACAAGGAATTGGCCTTGAAGAACAACGTCAACGTGGTGGTGTTCAACGGCACCTTGCTGCTGATTGGCGAAGTGCGCACGCCGGAACTTCGCGAGCGCGCCGAGGCCAAGGTGCGCGACATCGCGGGCGTGCATCGCCTGGTCAACGAGATCGAGATCACCGAGCCCAGCGGCTTGTTTTCCAGCGGTCATGACAAGTGGATCAGCGGCCGGGTCAAGCTGGCCCTGCTCGACATCGTGGACCTGCCCGAATTCGACGCCTCGCGCGTCAATGTCACCACCCATCACGCCGTGGTGCACCTGATGGGCCTGGTCACTCACGCCGAGGCCGAACGCGTGGTCGAGATCGCGCGCAACGTGCCGGGCGTGACGCGCGTGGTCAATGTCTTCGAATACACCGACGAACCGGCCGCCGCCGGCGCCGAGCGCTGAACGCGCTACAATCCTCGGCGGAGTCGGCCAGACAGTCGCGCCACGCGTTCGCGCGTGGCGAGGAAAGTCCGGGCTCCACAGGACGGAGTGCCAGGTAACGCCTGGGCGGCGCGAGCCGACGGAAAGTGCAACAGAAAGCAAACCGCCTAAGCGAGGCAACTCGCCGGTAAGGGTGAAACGGTGCGGTAAGAGCGCACCGCGCCGGTGGCAACATTCGGCGGCACGGCAAACCCCACTCGGAGCAAGACCAAATAGGGACGCGATAGGCGTGGTCCGCGCTGCGTCCGGGTAGGTCGCTAGAGGGGCGCGGTGACGCGTCTCGCAGAGGAATGACTGTCGCGCCGGTCGGAAGACCGGCGAACAGAACCCGGCTTATCGGCCGACTCCGCCTTATTCCCCTTGTTCGCCTGTCGCAAGGCTGCTATGGATCGTCCCGCGGGTGGCTGCGGGGGCGCGCTGGCCCGTACTCGAGGCGCCGTCCTGACGATGGCGTCCGACCAAGCCCGTCTAGAGCGAAGGATTTCAGGCAATGGCCATCATCCGACTGCAAGAGCTGTCCCTCGGCGAACTGGAAGTCGCCGTCTGCAACGCGTTGTGGGAGCGCGGCGAGGCCGACGTGCGCACCATGCATCAACTGCTGGGCGTGGCGCGCGGCATCTCCTCCAACACCGTGCAATCGGCGTTGGACCGCCTGTTCCGCAAGGGCATTCTCAGCCGCGTGAAAGTGGGTAATGCCTTCTTGTATCAGCCGCAGATGAGCCGCGAGCAGTTCGCCTCGCGCGTGCTCGACTCGGTCGCCGATGCCTTGGGCGGCGCCGGCCAGCAACCGCTGATGAGCGCGTTTCTCGATCGCGCCGAGCGCGTCGACCCCGAGGTGCTCGATCGCCTCGAGGCGATGATCGCCCGCCGCCGCCAGCGCGAGAAGGATTCGGCCTAGCCATGTCGAGCTGGGTACTGATCCCCGATACCGGGATGGTCATGGTGGCCATCGCGGCGGTGACGGTATCCCTGGTCCTGCCGGGCGTGATGCGACGGGCCCGGCGCTTGCGCCCGGCGCGGCGCGCGCGTCTGCTGATCTACGCCGCCGTGGCGCCTTGGCTATTCGGCGTCGCTGGCGCCTTGATGGCCTTTCTGCCCACGGTCGCCTTCGAATTCGGTCTGGTGTGGGATTGGTGTCTCGACCGCGCGGCGCGCGGCGGGTTCGCGTGTCCCATGCATCCCGACACCATCGGCGTCGGCGCGGCCGCGTGGCTCTTGCTGGTGCCGTTTGGCGCGCTGGCCATCGTGCTGGCGTGGGATGCCTGGCGGCTGTCGCGTCAGGCGCGAGGCCTGAGTTTGCAACTCGATGCCGTCACCACGCGCGTGCTCGACGGCGATGTGCGCGTAGTCGACACGCCGCGCGCGCTGGCCGCCGCGACGGCTTGGCCGTGTCGACGCATCTATGTGTCGGAGTCGGCCCTGGCGCGGCTCAACGGCGACGAAGTGCATGCCCTGTTCGAGCATGAGCGCGCGCACATCCGCCGTCGCGACAGCTACTTCTTGCTGTTGGCGCGGCTAAGCAGCGTGCTGCTGATGCCGAGCACGCGTCGACGGCTGCTCGAGGAATTGCATCTGGCGGTCGAGCAGGCCTGCGATCGTCAGGCCGCGCGCGTGGTTGGCGCCGAGGTCGTGGCCTCGGCCCTGATCAAATTCGCGCGTCTCGCGCAGCAACCGGTGCCGGAAGTCGTGTCGAGCTTCGGCGTCGACATTGGCTCGCGCGTCGAGGCCTTGCTCGATCCGCGCGAAGACAATGCGCCGCCACGCTGGCGCTTGCAGGCCGCGTGCTTGTTCGCGGTGCTGCCGGCGAGTTGGGTGCTGCACGAACTCGGCGAGTGGTTGTTGCTGCCGCTGGTACGTTGAGTCGCCGACGGCGGCACGGTCTCGGTCAAGACTAGGTTCCCCGACACGCGAAATCCGTGGCGGCGCGCGCGTGGACGCGCGATGCTTGGGCGACACCGACGACCTCATCTCGCCGATCCAGGAGACCGCCCATGCGTCGCACCACGCTTGCTTGCGCCTTGTTGCTTGCCGCCGCCGCTTCGCACGCCGAGACCTTGCACCTGCGATTGGGGTCTGTCGCGGTGCCGATCGACTTGCCCGCGTCGAAGGCCGACGCGCGACTCACGCTCGCGGGGCCGGACGGCCAAGTGATCGAACGTGAATTCTCCGCCGGTGAAACCTCGTGGTCCGTCGCGATCGCGAGTGCCGTCGACGGCGTGTATCGCTACCGCGTGCAGTATCACGCGCCGGCGAACGGCAAGGGCACGGTCGCGGCCGAGGGTCGCGTGCTGGCGCCGATCGCCCTGCCGGCGGCGCTCGAAGGCAGCTTTTCCTTGCGCGGGGGAATGGTGTACTCCGGCTCCGACTTGGTCGAACCGCGCGCGAAAACCCAAAGTATTCCCGACGATTTGTCGGTGATCGGCAGTGCTTGCATCGGGCTCGACTGCACGGCGGCCGAGAATCCGTCGACGACGATGTTGTTGAAAGAAAACAGCGTGCGCGTGCTGTTCGACGATACGTCGACCTCCGCGGGTTTCCCCGCGCGCGACTGGCAGTTGGTGGCCAACGATTCATCGGCCGGGGGCATGGATCGGTTTTCGATCGAGGATGTCACGGGATCGCACACGCCGTTCACCATTGTTGGCAACGCGCCCACCCATTCGATCTTTGTCGATAGCGCCGGTCGCGTCGGACTGCGCACGGCCACGCCGGCGCTCGACATTCATGTCGTCAAGGGCGACACACCCGCGATGCGTCTGGAGCAGTCCAACAGCTCGGGCTTTACCCCGCAGACCTGGGACGTCGCCGGCAACGAGGCGAACTTCTTCGTGCGCGATGTCACCGCTGGTTCGCGCGTGCCGTTTCGAATTCGACCCGGGGCGCCGACCTCGTCGATCGACATCGGCGCCAACGGCAATGTCGGCGTGGGCACGGCCGCGCCGCAGGCGCGACTGGATGTCGCGCTGATCGTGCCCCTGTCGGCGTCGGTGCCGGCGTTTCGCGTGTCCAATAGCGATGGCTCGACCAATGGCTTGAACGATCGCTTTGTGGTCGATAGCAGTGGCAATGTCACCGCGCGCGGCACGATCGCGCAGTTGTCCAGTCGCGCCGCTAAGGAAAATATCGTCGACGTGGCCGACGCAAGACTGCTCGCGCGCCTGGAAAAACTGCCCGTGCCGAGCTGGAACTACATCGGCGCGCCGGGCGACGAGCGCCACATCGGCCCGCTGGCCGAGGATTTTCATGCGGCCTTTGATGTCGGTGGCGATCCGCGTTATCTCGCGCCAGCCGATGTCGCGGGCGTGGCGCTGGCGTCGGTGAAAGCCTTGCAAGCGGCCGTGCGCGAACGCGACGAGCGCATCGCCGAGCTCGAAGCACGCTTGGCCCGCATCGAGGCCGCGCTGGCCGAACGCCAATGAGCGCGATGCCGCGCGTCTTCGCCGCGCTTCTCGCGATGACGTTAGCGTTCATCGCTCAGAACGCGCGCGCCGACATCTACGCGCTAAGCCACGACGAGGCCAGCAACGCCATGGTGATCACTGCCACCAGCGACGGTGGCGCGGGCGCGGCGCGCGTGCCGGCGTGTTGCGCCATCGCGATCGGTTCGCCGACCTTCGACACGGCCCAGCATCGCGCCTATTTCATCGAGGAAGCGCCCGCCGGCGCCAATCTCGTGCGCCTCGACTATTTGACGGGCGCCAGCAGCCGATTGCCCGTGAGCGCGGGTTATCGCGTCACGCACCTCGAGTACGACGCGACCGGCGCGCGCCTGTTGGCTTTAGCGCGCGATGCCGTCACCGAGAATCTGGTGATGGCCGCGATCGATCCCGCCACGGGCGCGCTCAGCGTGCGTGCGAATCTGGCCGCGCCGTGTTGCGTCTTGCGCGCTGGCGTGTCGGTGCTGACGACTTCCGGCGGCACGCGCTTGCTGACCGTCGGTCGCGCGGCCGCGGCCAACGAGGAACTGCTGATCTTCGATTTCGTCGCCAACACCGGGCCGCAGGCCGTGACCATTCCCGGCGATCTGAAGCTGGGCGATCTGGCGCGCCATCCGCTCTCGGGCGCGGTCTTCGGCGTGGCGCACGATGAGACGGCCGACGTGACGCGGGTGATCACCGTCGGCGCCGCGCCGAGCTATCCGATCGCCACCGTGGGCACGGGCGCGACGGCGTGCTGCTTTGGGCTCGCGGGCGCGTCGGCGATCGATCGAACTAGCGGTGAGATCGTTTTTATCGGCAGCGTCTCGGGCAGCACCTTGCCCGCCGTGCAGCGCTTCAATGTGGTCACGGGCGCGCGCGTCGCGGGCATCGCGCTCGCGGGCAATGCCGTGTTCGAGGATTTCGGCGTTAGCACGGGCGTGCTGTTCGCCGACGGCTTCGAGTGATGGAAAGCCCCAAAAGAAAAATCCCGGCGTGAAGTTCACGCCGGGACGATTCCCCCTGCCGCTGGTCCCGTGGCGCGATCGCCGATGGCGCGCGCGGAATGTGCTGGCGAGATAAAGGCGTGACAGCAGGTCCGGTCGGATGGGAGGAGAGCCCGGACCTGCTGCACGCCACTCTGCGCCCACGCGTAGTGAACGACGGTCGCGCCGTCGAAGCAATGCCGATTTCGCGTTCCCACGATGTTTCACGGGTGTTGGAAATTGCGGCGCGCGTCGAGTTTTTGATCATGCCCGCGTGTCGATTCTCCGACGCGTGACCGCGTGCGCAATTCGCGAAGGCCAGACGCGGTTTCGCGCCGCGTTTCGCCGGTTTCGCGCGGTCGCCTCTTGGCGCGGCCGGTCGCGACGGGCAGCATGGCGCGATGAATGCGTCCGCCGTGACCGAGGCGCGCTGGTCTTGGCTGGCGCGCGTGCTGGTGCCACCGATCGTGGCTGGGTTGGCCCTGGCCGGCTTGCAGCTGGCCGCTTTGTTCGACGAGCCGCCGCGCTTCACGGGGCTGGCCACGACGGTCTATGTGCTGGTGATCTACGCGATGGCCGAGGGCATTCGCGCGATCTCGCGCGGGTTCGATCGCGTCATGCCTTGGCGCGAGCGTCGCGGCGCGCGCGCGATCGCGCAGTGGCTGGCGGGCGTGGTGTTCGCGGGCGTGTTCCTGTTCGTCGTGTGGTTGCCGACCAAGCACTACGAGATCGCGCACGGCGCCAATGACGTGATCGGCTGGCCGCACATTGTGTTCACGTCGCTGATCGGCGTGATTTTCGGCGCGGCCTTGTCGACCCTGCAATTGCTGATCGATCTGGCGGCGCAGTGGCGTCAGGCTCAGGTCGACGCCGAACGCGCGCGACTGGCCGCGATGCGTGCCGAGCTCGACGCGCTCAAGGCGCAGATCAATCCGCACTTCCTGTTCAATGGGTTTAACGTGATCCACGGTTTGATCGCGGAGGATCCGTCGCGCGCGCGCGAAGTGCTGCTGGAGTTGTCGGAAGTGTTTCGTTACGTCCTGTCCCACGGTCAGCGAGATTGCGTGCCGCTCGCGGCCGAGATCGCCTTCGTCGAAGCGTATGCGCGCGTGCTGCAGGCACGACACGGCGACGCGCTGCGCGTGACGTTCGACGCGCTCGGCGACACACGTTCGCGTGGCCTGCCGCCGATGACCCTGCAATTGCTGGTCGAGAATGCCGTGCGTCACAATCAACTCGACGGCGAGGAGGGCTTGCATGTGCGCGTGACTCGACAAGGCGACACCTTGCGCGTGAGCAACACGCTGCGTCCGCGACGCGGCGACACGCGCGGCACGGGCATGGGGCTCGCGCATGTCGAGGCGCGCTATCGATTGCTCGGCGCCGAGGGCATGCGAGTAACGCGCGACGACGCGGGTTTTCACGTCGAACTGCCGCTACTGCCATGCTCGCCCTGATTATCGAGGACGAAGCGGTATCCGCGCGTTCGCTCGCGAGTCTGGTGGGCGAGTTCGCGCCCGAGCTGCGACTCGAAGCACCGCTGGCCACGGTCGGCGCCGCGATCGCGCGTCTGTCGCGCGAGCCCGCGCCGGATCTGTTGTTGATGGACGTGCATCTGGCCGATGGCACCTGCTTCGACATTCTCGAGGCCGTGCCCGCGACCGCGCCGATCATCTTCACCACGGCGCACGATGAGTTCGCGCTCAAGGCGTTCGAAGTGTTCGGCATCGACTATTTGTTGAAGCCCATCCGGCCCGAGCGCTTGCGTCAAGCGCTCGAGAAGTGGCGACAACTCGAACGTGGCAAGGCGACGGCGCCCGAGGCGTCGCGCGATCTGGCGCGCGCGTACTTCAACACGGCGCGGCGGTATCGCGAGCGCTTTCTGGTGGCGATGGGCGAAGCCATGCGCTCGATCCCGGTCGGCGAGATCGCGTACTTTCATAAGGACCTGGCCGTGCGCTTGGTCACGCGCGATGGGCGTGGCCATGTGCTGGCGCAAAGTCTCGACGAACTCGAGGCCATGCTCGACCCCGAGCGCTTCTTCCGCGCCAATCGTCAGTTCGTGGTCGCGATCGACGCGATCGCGCGCGTGCATCGCGGCTTTAAGGGGCGGCTGGAACTGGAACTGTCGCCGCCGTCGGCCGAGACCGTGATCGTCAGTCAGGAGCGCGCGGCGGCGCTGCGCGCGTGGCTCGATCGCTGAGCGCGTCTTCGCGCGCGCGGTTTCCGGTTTCACGCGTGCCGTTTCCCACTTCGAGACGGCGATGCTCGCGTGCCCGCGCGCGAACGGGCAGGGTGGGCGCATTACAACACGGAGTGCGCCCATGCGTTCACGTTCGCGATTGAGCATCACGATCTTGCTGGCGGGCTGGGCCCTGTTAGCGAGCGCGCCAAATTTCGCCGCCGACGACAAGATCTTCGCCGAGGCTTTGCGCGAGCAGCGTCGCCTGATGACCGTCGAGGACGGGCAACTTCGCGGCGAGGGCGCGACCTGGTTGATCGAGCGCGCGGCGCGGGCGCAGTTCGTGCTGATTGGCGAGGATCATGGTTTCGCCGATGTGCCGCGGTTCGCGCAGGCCTTGCAGCGCGGTCTGGGTGATCGCCGGTTCAATCATCTCGTGGTCGAGGTCGGCGCGCACACCACCGCGCGAATCGAGCACGCGTTGCGCGCCGATCCGGAGGGCTTGGTCGAGATCAATCGGCGCTATCCCTTGTCGCTGCCGTTTCTGAGTTTGCGCGAGGACGGCGAGCTCGCCGCGTCCTTCGTCGCGGCCCTGCCCGAAGGTCGCGCCTTGTGGGGCGTGGATCAGGAATTCATTCTTTCGACGACGGCGAATTTGGATGCGCTCGCGTCGCGCGCGACCACGCGCGCGCAGCGGAGGGTTGTCGCTCGCTATCGCGAGCAAGCCCTGCAAGCGGACGCGGCGATGCGCCGCGCGCATTCGCCCGAGGCCACTGTGCTCACCCGCTGGCGCGCGCGCGATTTCGACGCGCTGCGCGCGCCCTTCGCCGATGACGCGGCCGCGCGCGAGCTGATCGATGCGCTCGACCTCAGCGCGCGCATCTACCGCGAGCAGAACACCGCGCCGTATCGCTCGAACGCGTCGCGCTCGATCTTGATGAAGCGCGAATTCATGCGTCAGTACGATGCCGCGCTCGCCGCGGGCGAAGCGCCGCGCGTGATGTTCAAGCTCGGCGCGTTTCACGCGGGTCGCGGTTTGAGTCCGACGCTTCAGTACGACCTCGGCAATCTCGCCTCGGAACTGGCGCAATCGCGCGGTGGCGAAAGCTTGCATCTGTTGGTGCTGGCCACGAGCGGCGAGAACAATCGTCACCTCGCGTTCTCCGCCGATGACAGCGATTGCGCCGTGACTTACGACGCCGCGGCCGAACTTGCGGTGCTCGACGCGGCCATGCTGCTCGATGCCGCCGCGTCCGATGCCGTGACCGTGCTCGATTTCACCGCGCTGCGCGAATCGGGTCAGCCACGACCGCCGAAGGACAGCGTGCTCGCGACCTTGATCCATAGCTATGACGCCGTGGTGCTGATTCCCCACGCGCGCGCGGCGACCAACTACCCGTAGTCGCTCCGCCCGTCGGCCTCGGCTTCCAACAGGCGCGACCTCGGTCGCGCCGTCGTCGTTTGGGCGTCACGCCCATGGCGGGACACGACCCGGACTCGCCGGGGCGCCTCCCTTTGCCTCCGCCTACCCACCTCGAACCGGATCCGGTCGCCGATCGGTGCCCGGCGGCCCGGCTCGTTCGCGGCATGGTCATTCCTTGCTCAAAACCCCTTACGGGACGGCCAGATGGCTGTCACCGACTGCCACAACTCCGCCCTATGCCTTTCCTTGACAGTCTCAGGGGCTGCGACTAAGGTGGGCATCGGTGTAAAACTCGGGGAAATAGTGGGTTTTGGTGTCCAATTATGTTCCAGGGAGAGACCGCCATCACGATCGACGACAAGGGCCGGATGTCCATTCCGACCGCCCTTCGCGAGCTCGTGCAAACCGGCTGCGGTAACCGGCTGGTGGCGACCTACAACCCCTTCGAACAGGGCTGCCTGTGGCTGTTTCCGCCACGGGAGTGGGAAGCGGTGCGCGACCAGGTCGTCGCCCTGCCCACGGCCAAGGCGGTGCATCGAAATCTGCAGATGAAATTGGTGGGCGCGGCGGCGCCGCTGGAGGTCGACGGCGCGGGACGCATCCTGCTGCCGGGCAGTCAGCGCGCGGCGGCGGGCCTGGAGAAGAAGGCGGTGCTGCTGGGCATGGGCACGCGGCTGGAGTTGTGGAGCGAGCAGGCGCACCTGGCCAAGATCCGCGAAACCATCGCGGAAGACCAGCTGACGCCCGAGATGCAAGTTCTGAAGTTGTGAGGTCGTTGTCCCCGTTCGGGGTGTGGCGGCCTCGGGTGAGGGCGGATGGTCGGCAACGCGAGTGCCCACGTGCCGGTAATGCGGGACGAGGCCTTGGAGGGTTTGAACGTGCAACCGGAGGGGACGTATCTCGACGGCACGTTTGGTCGCGGCGGTCACGCCAGCGCCATCCTTCAGCGTCTGGGCGCCAAGGGCCGGTTGTTGGTGATGGACAAGGATCCCGAGGCGATCGCGGTCGCGCGCGAGCGTTTCGGCAATGACCCGCGCGTGGCGATCGCGCAGGACAGCTTCGCCCACCTGGCGCGGTGGGTCGAGACCGAGGCGGGTCTCGATGGCGTGTTGTTCGACCTGGGCGTGTCCTCGCCGCAGATCGACACGCCGGCGCGCGGTTTCAGTTTCCAGAGCGATGGACCGCTGGACATGCGGATGGATCCCGCGCGAGGCGAGAGCGCCGCGGAGTTTCTCGCGCGCGCCGACGAGCGCGAGATCGCCGACGTGTTGTTTCAGTACGGCGAGGAGCGCGAGAGCCGGCGCATCGCGCGCGCGATCGTGGCCGCTCGCGGCGAGAAGCCGTTGGCGACCACGCGCGATCTGGCCGAGCTGGTGGCGCGCGCGATCGGGTTTCGCGAGCGCGGCCAGCATCCGGCCACGCGCACGTTTCAAGGGCTTCGAATCGCGGTCAATCGCGAACTCGATGACTTGGCGGAAGGCTTGGAAGCGGCGACCGCGCGCTTGCGCGCGGGAGGCCGCTTGGTGGTGATCAGTTTTCATTCGCTGGAGGATCGGGTGGTCAAGCGCTTCATGCGCGACGCCGAGCGCACGGAGATCAAGGTACGCCGCGGCCTGCCGCCGCTGGCGACGGGCACCGCGCGGCTGCGCGGACTCGGCGCCGCGCGCAAGCCCTCCGACGCCGAAGTGGCGCGCAATCCGCGCGCGCGCAGCGCCGTGCTGCGCGTGGCCGAGCGCCTGCCCGCGGGAGCGACCGCTTGAGCGCGCGCATGCTCGTGGCCTGGTTGCTGCTGATCGGCGTGGCCGTGTTCAGCGCCGTGGGCGTGGTCTACGCGCGGCATGAATCGCGCCGGGCCTTCATTGAACTCACGCGCCTGGAAACCGAGCGCGACGAATTGAACATCGACTTCGGCCGCCTGCAGTTGGAGCAGGCGACGTGGTCGGAAACCAATCGGATCGAACAAATCGCGCGCGGGCCGCTGGGGATGGTGTTTCCCACGGCCGCCGACACGCGAGTGATCCGCCGATGAGCGCGTCATGACGACGATGCCCATCGACAACACAACAAGCCGCGCGACGACGCGGCCGTGGGACCGGGTCGGGGCGCCGTCGGGGACGGGCCACTGGCGCGTGTCGAGACCACGAAGGAGACCGGCGGTGAGGGGGAAAGCCAACGCCATAGCCGTGAACGAGGGCCACGCGCCCGCGTTCACCGAGGTCCGAGGGCACCGAGGTGCCCGCGGCGGACCGGCGTGGGGCTTCCTCCGCGACGCGCGCTCCGATTCGGGAACGTGGTCGCGGAGGTGGCGATGAAGCCAGCCGCTCCCGCCGCGATCAAAACCCCGCAGAACAACATCCGCGCGCGCCTGTCGGCCGTGCTGATGGTGCTCGCGCTCGCCTGCACGGCGCTGGTGGTGCGCGCCGTCGACCTGCAGGTCGTGCGCAAGGACTTCTATCAGGATCAGGGTGATCAGCGCTTCGTGCGCGACAAGGTCATTCCGGTTTCGCGCGGCATGATCACCGATCGGCACGGCGAGCCGCTCGCGGTGTCGACGCCCGTGGTGTCGATCTGGGCCACGCCGCGCGAAGTGCTGGCCGCCGACGCGCGCCTGCCCGAACTCGCGCAGGCCTTGGGTCTGGACGCCGAGGATCTGCGTCAGCGCTTGGCGCAACGCGCCGACAAGGAGTTCGTCTACCTGCGCCGGCACATGCCGCCGACCGAGGCCGAGACCATTCTCGCGCTCAAGGTGCCGGGCGTGAACGCGCAGCGCGAGTTCCGTCGCTATTACCCGGCGGGCGAGATCATGGCCCATGTGCTGGGCTTCACCAATATCGACGACGCCGGTCAGGAAGGCCTGGAGCTTGCGTTCAACAGCTGGCTCGCGGGCACGCCCGGGGTCAAGCGCGTGATCCAGAATCTGCGAGGCGAAGTGGTGGAGAACGTTGAGCTGGTCAAGGAGCCGCAGCCCGGTCACGACCTGCGGCTGTCGATCGATCGACGCATTCAATATCTCGCGTATCGGCAGTTGAAGACGGCGGTGGCCGAGCACAACGCCGACTCGGGTTCGATGGTGATCCTCGACGTGGCCACGGGCGAGATCCTGGCCATGGTCAACTGGCCTTCGTACAACCCCAACGCGCGCACCGCGGGCAATGAATCGGCGCGGCGCAATCGCGCGGTGACCGACGTGCTCGAGCCCGGTTCCGTGGTCAAGGCCCTGACCGTGTCGGCCGGCATCGAGAGCGGCAAGTTCACGCCCGAGACCATCATCGACACCACGCCGGGCACGCTGCGCGTGGGCAATCACCTGGTGCGCGACATCCGCAATTACGGCGTGATCAACCTCACGCGCCTGTTGACCAAGTCGAGCAATGTCGCCGCCGCCAAGGTCGCGGCGCAGTTGAGCGACGAGCACATGTACGACGTGTTCCATCGCTTCGGCTTCGGCGAGGCGACGGGCTCGGGTTTTCCAGGCGAGTCGCCGGGCGTGTTGCCGGCGGCGCGCGGCTGGGGCGATGTGGAAAAGGCGACACTCTCTTATGGCTACGGGCTTTCGGTGACGGCGCTGCAATTGGCCCAGGCGTACGCGGCTCTCGCCAATGGCGGACGGCTGCGTACGCCCACCTTTGTCGCCGGCGCGGTGACGCCCGATGCCGCGGTGCTCGATCCCAACATCGCCCATCAAGTCGTACACATGCTCGAGACCGTGGTCGCCACCAAGGACGGCAGCGGTTGGATGGCGGGCGTGCCGAACTATCGCGTCGCCGGCAAGACCGGCACCTCGCGCAAATCCGTGCCGGGCGGTTACGAGCGGCGCTACATGTCGGTGTTCGCGGGCGTATTGCCGGCGAGCGCGCCGCGACTGGCGGGCGTGGTCGTGATCAACGATCCCAAGGGCGACATCTATTACGGCGGCCTGGTCGCCGCGCCCGTGTTCGGCGCGGTGATGAATGGCGCGATGCGCTTGCTCGACGTGCCGCCTGATCAACTCGATCACCTGCAAGTGCAGGCCGCGCCGCCGGAAGATCTGTTGCCGCCGGCGCCGGGTGAAGTGGAACTGTCGCCGTTCGCGGAAGGGGTCGAGCCATGAGCGCGCTCGGTCGACATGCCGCGTTGGGCGATTTGCTGCAGGGCTTCGCGGATCCAGGGCCGGCGCGTGCCGTGCCGGTCAGTGGCCTGAACCTCGACAGCCGGCAGTTGCGACGCGGCGAGGTGTTCGTGGCGCTGGCCGGCACGCAACGCCATGGCCTGGAGTTCGCCGACGCTGCCGCCGAACGCGGCGCCGCCGCGATCGTGTACGAAACGCCTGGTCCGTCCGCGCGCGTGCCGATTCCGGCCATCGCCGTGCCCGAATTGCGCGGCAAGCTCAGCGCCATCGCCGAACGCTGGTTCGGCGCGCCTTCGCGCGCCATGACCGTGATCGGCGTGACCGGAACCAATGGCAAGACTTCGACCGTGCAATTGCTGGCCCAGGCCCTGAGCGACCAAGGCAGCGTCACCGGCACCATCGGCACGCTGGGCGCGGGCCTGCATGGGCGCTTGCAGGCCGGCGAGCGCACCACGCCCGATGCGATCAATACCCAGCGCCTGCTCGCCGAGATGCGCGACGAGAGCGCCACGCACGTGGCGATGGAAGTGTCCTCGCACGCGCTCGATCAAGCACGCGTGGAAGCCGTGCGCTTCGACACCGCGGTGTTCACCAACCTCACGCACGATCACTTGGACTATCACGGCACGATGGCGCGCTATTTCGCGGCCAAGGCGCGCTTGTTCGACTGGCCGGAACTGCGCGTGGCCGTGATCAATCGCGACGATCCTTACGGCCGCGAGTTGATGGAGCGACTGCCGCCGTCCGTGCGCTTGATCGATTTCAGTCTCGACGACGCGCGCGCGACCGTGTTCGCGCGCGACATCCGCACCAGCGCCGCGGGCCTGAGCTTCACGCTGCAAGCGCCCGAGGGCGCGGTCGACGTGCACTCGGTGCTGCTGGGTCGCTTCAATGTCGCGAACTTGCTGGCGGTGGCCGCGACCTTGATCGGGCAGGGCTGGCCCCTGGTGCGCGTGCGCGAAGCGCTCGATCGCTTGCAGCCGGTGACCGGACGCATGAATCGCCTCGGTGGCGTGCAAGGCGCGCCCCTGGTCGTGGTCGATTACGCGCACACGCCCGACGCGCTCGAGCAAGCCTTGGCGAACGCGCGCGCGCACACGCGCGGTCGCTTGATCTGCGTGTTCGGTTGCGGCGGCGATCGCGACGCGGCCAAGCGACCGATCATGGGCGGCATCGCCGAGCGCTTGGCCGACGCCACCATCGTCACCGACGACAACCCGCGTTCCGAGAACGGCGACACCATCGTCGCGCAGATTCTGTCGGGCTATCGCGACGCCAACACCGCGCGCGTGATCCGCGATCGGGGTCAGGCCATCGCCGCGGCAATCGCGCGCGCGCGCGCCGACGACACCGTGCTGATCGCGGGCAAGGGACACGAGACCTATCAGGAATCGGGCGGCCAGCGTCGTCACTTCGACGATCTCGCCGAGGCCGCCCGCGCTTTGGAGAATCACCCATGATCGCGGCTCGCCTTTCGCAGATTGCCGCGGCGTTGAATGCCCGTCTCATCACAGGGGATGTGGCTTTTCGCGGCGTATCGACTGACACGCGGACCCTCAGCGCGGATCAGTTGTTCGTCGCCCTGCGCGGCGAGCGATTCGACGCGCATGATTTTATCGATCAAGCCAAGGCGCAAGGCGCCGTGGCCGCCATTGTCGAGCGCGAGCTGGCGACCGATCTGCCGCAGATCGTGGTGCACGACAGCCTGGTCGCCCTGGCCGAACTCGCGCGTTGGCAGCGCGCGCAGGCGCACGCCAAGGTCGTGGGTATCACGGGCTCCAATGGCAAGACCACGGTCAAGACGCTGACCGCCGCCATTCTCGAACGCGCCGGACGCACCACGGTGACGCGCGGCAATCTCAACAACGAAATCGGTCTGCCGCTGACCGTGCTGCGCATGCCGCTCGACACCGAGTTCGCGGTGCTGGAGATGGGCGCGGGCAAGCCCGGCGACATCGCGTATCTGGCGCGCATCGCGCAGCCACAGGTCGCCGTGGTCAACAACGTCGCGGCCGCGCATCTGGAACGCATGGGCTCGCTGCAAGGCGTGGCCGCGACCAAGGGCGCGATTTACGAAGCGCTGCCCGCCGATGGCGTGGCGGTGATCAATGCCGACGATGCCTTCTGCGAATACTTCGCGGCCCTGGCCGGACGCCGTCCGGTGCTGCGCTTCGGCATCGAGCGCGAGGCGCACATTCGCGCGAGCGATCTGCGCCTCGAGGGTCCGGCGCGCTTTCGCATGCACACGCCGGAAGGCGAAGTCGAAGTGAGCCTGCGCTTGAGCGGTCGCCACAACGTGCTCAATGCCCTCGCCGCCGCGGCGTGCGCGTTGGGCGCGGGCGCGAGTTTGCGTCATGTGATCGAAGGTCTCGCCGCCGCCGAAGTGATCGCGGGCCGTCAAGCGCGTCACGTGCTGCCCAGAGGCACGGTGCTGATCGACGATGCCTACAACGCCAACCCCGGCTCCACGCGCGCGGCCATCGACACGCTCGCGCACGAGCCGGGTCGGCGCGTGCTGGTGCTCGGCAACATGGCCGAACTAGGCCCCGACGCCGCGCGCTTGCACACGGAGATCGGCGCGCAGGCGAAGGCCAGTGGCCTCGATGCGATCTTTACCGTTGGCGAACTCGCGCGCCATGCCGCGGATGGTTTTGGCGCGGGCGCGCGTCACTTCGCCGACAAGGCGAGCCTGATCGCCGCCTTGCGCGAAATCGACCAACCCCCTCTCACGCTGCTGGTCAAGGGATCCCGCAGCTCCGCCATGGACGAGATCGTGCGTGCGCTCCTCGGTGCCGCCAGCGCGCAGGAGCCGCCTCATGCTGCTTGAATTGGCCAAATGGCTGGAAGCGCACTTCAGTGGCTTCAGTCTGTTTCAGTACCTGACCTTCCGCACGATTCTGTCGACGCTGACCGCGCTCGCGGTGAGTCTGCTCGCGGGTCCGGCGATGATTCGCAAGCTCGCCGAGTTGAAGGCCGGCCAACCGATTCGCAGCGACGGTCCGCAATCGCATCTGACCAAGGCCGGCACGCCGACCATGGGTGGCGCGTTGATCATCACGGCGGTCACGGTGTCGACGCTGTTGTGGTCGGACCTGCGCAATCGCTACGTGTGGATCGTGCTGTTCGTGATGCTGGCGTTTGGTTTCGTCGGTTGGCTCGACGACTATCGCAAGCTGGTGCTGAAGAATTCCAAGGGCCTGCCGGCGCGCTGGAAATACTTGCTGCAATCGATTTTTGGCGCCATCGCCGCGATCTGGTTGTACACCACGGCCGACGTGCCGGCGGCGACCGCGCTGATCGTGCCGGTGTTCAAGCAAGTGGCCTTGCCCCTGGGCTTGATGTTCCCGGTGGTGGCGTATTTCTGGATCGTGGGGTTTTCCAACGCGGTCAATCTCACCGATGGCCTCGATGGCCTGGCGATCATGCCGTCGGTGTTGGTTGCCGCGGCGCTCGGCGTGTTCGCCTATGCGGCGGGCAATGCCGTGTTCTCGCATTACCTGCAATTGCCGACCATTCCCGGCGCGGGCGAGTTGACGATTTTCTGTGGCGCGCTGGCGGGCGCGGGCCTGGGCTTTTTGTGGTTCAACACTTATCCCGCGATGGTGTTCATGGGTGACATCGGCGCGCTCGCCGTGGGCGCGGCGCTGGGCGCGATCGCGGTGATCGTGCGTCAGGAACTGGTGCTGGTGGTCATGGGCGGCGTGTTCGTCATGGAGACGCTGTCGGTGATGTTGCAGGTGGCCTCGTTCAAGCTCACCGGGCGACGCATCTTTCGCATGGCGCCCATCCATCATCACTTCGAGTTGAAGGGCTGGCCGGAACCGCGCGTGATCGTGCGCTTCTGGATCATCAGCGTGGTCCTGGTCCTGATGGGTCTGGCGACCCTCAAGGTGCGTTGATGCTGAGCGACCTCCACCAACGCATCCAAGCGCTGCGGCACGACGAAGTGCCCGGGCGCTATGACACCTGGCTGCTGCTGGGCAGCTTGCTGCTGGCGGCGTTTGGCCTGGTGATGGTGGCGTCGAGTTCAATCGCGATCGCCGAGGGCGATGGCTTGGGTCCGTTTTATTTCGTCAGTCGTCACGCGGTGTTCCTGGTGCTGGGCGTGGCGCTGGCGGTGGTGTTCATGCTCACGCCGCTCGAGCGCTTGGAAGCGCACAGTCGCGTGTTGTTGCTCGGCGCGGTTTTGTTGTTGCTGGCGGTGTTGGTGCCCGGTCTCGGCCGACGCATCAATGGCGCCATGCGCTGGCTCAATCTGGGCTTCATGGGCTTCCAGGTGGTGGAAGCGGTGAAGTTGATGCTGGTGATTTATCTGGCCAGCTATCTCGTGCGCTTCGCCACGCAGGTGCGCACGACCGTGATCGGCATTCTCAAACCGCTGGGCATCGTCGCGTTCCTGGTCCTGTTGCTGCTCGCGCAGCCGGACTTTGGTTCGGCGACCCTGCTCATCGCCGTGGCGGTCGGCATGATTTGGCTCGGCGGCGCGCGCGTGCGCGATCTCGGGGGGCTGACGCTCCTCGGCATGCCCGTGATGGCGATCGCCGCGTACGCCGAGCCATATCGTGTCAAACGCTTGAAGTCGTTTCTCGATCCCTGGGCCGATCCGTTCAACGACGGCTTTCAGTTGTCGCAGGCCCTGATCGCGATCGGGCGCGGCGAATGGTTCGGCGTCGGTCTCGGCGCGAGCGTGCAGAAGCTGTACTACCTGCCGATGGCGAATACCGATTTCATTTTCGCGGTGATCGCGGAAGAACTCGGCTTCGCCGGCATCTTGCTGGTGATCGCGCTGTTTGGCGTGGTCTGCGGCCGCATGTTTCAAATCGGTCGACAGGCGCTCGAGCGCAACATGGACTTCGCCGGCTATTGCGCCTATGGCGTGGGCCTGTGGTTGTCGGTGCAGGCCTTGGTGTCGGTGGGCGTGAATCTCGGCCTGTTGCCGACCAAGGGCCTGACCTTGCCGCTGGTGAGTTCGGGCGGTTCGAGTCTGTTGCTGACCTGCGCCGCGATTGGCCTAGTGCTGCGCGTGAGTTACGAGGTCAGTCGTCGCGAAGTCGAGGATTCCAGCGCGGCGCAAGCCGAGCTCGAACGCGCGGGGGTGGGCGTGTGAGCGCCGACGGTCCCGTGATCATCATGGCCGGCGGCACCGGCGGCCACATCTTCCCCGGCATCGCGGTGGCGCGCGAGCTGGCGTCGCGGCGTGTGCCCGTGGCGTGGCTCGGTTCGAGTCATGGCTTGGAGAATCAACTCGTGCCCAAGGCCGGCATCGCGCTCGAGCGCGTGGATGTCGCCGGCGTGCGGGGCAAGAGTCTGGCGACGAAGTTGAGCGCGCCGTTTCGCATCGCGCGCGCGGTGTGGCAGGCGCGCGCCGTGTTGCGGCGCTTGCGTCCGCGCGCCGTCGTGTCCTTCGGCGGTTTCGCGGCCGGGCCCGGCGGCATCGCCGCGTGGTTGTTGCGCGTGCCCTTGCTCGTGCACGAACAAAACCGCGTGCCGGGCATGACTAATCGCGTGCTCGCGCGCTTGGCGCGCCGCGTGATGTGCGGCTTTCCCGATGCCTTTCCGCCCACGCGCGTGCTGGATGTGGTTGGCAACCCCGTGCGCCGCGAGATCGCGATGATCGCCGATCCGGACACGCGCCTGCGCGATCGTCGCGGCCCCGTGCGCGTGCTCGTGCTCGGTGGCAGTCAGGGCGCGCGCGCGCTCAATCGCGCGGTGCCGGCGGTGTTCGGTCCGATGCTGGTCAGCGGTCGCGTCGAGCTGCGTCATCAAACCGGCAAGCAATGGCATGACGAAGCCTGGGCCGCGTACGCGCCTTATGCCGTGCGCGCGCCGACCGAAGCCTTCATCGATGACATGGCCTCGGCCTATGCCTGGGCCGATCTCGTGGTTTGTCGCGCGGGCGCGCTCACGCTGGCCGAGTTGTGCGCGGTCGGCGTGGCCAGCGTGCTGGTGCCGTATCCGGCCGCGGTCGACGATCATCAAACGCGCAACGCGGAGTTTCTCGCCTCGCGTGGCGCGGCCGCGCTGTTGCCCGAAACCGATGTCCTGGCCGAACGCCTGCAGCACGCGGTCAATCCCTTGCTGCACAGTCGCGATCGTCTGCTCGAAATGGCGCGCGCCGCGCGCGCGCTGGCCGCGCCCGAATCCGCGTCGCGCATCGCCGAACTGTGCTTGAAGGAGGCCGCGCGATGACCCTGCGTCGACTCGCCGACTCGCCCGACTTGATGCGCGCGTACTCGCGCGTGCACTTCATCGGCGTGGGCGGCGCCGGCATGAGCGGCATCGCCGAAGTCTTGGCGACGCTCGGCTACAGAGTCTCGGGTTCGGATCGCGCGCCCTCGCCGACGACGCGACGCCTCGCGGCCCTGGGCGTGCGAATCGACATCGGCCACGACGCGGCGCACGTGGTTGATGCCGACGTGGTCGTGACTTCGAGCGCGATCAAGCCCGACAATCCTGAATGGGTCGCCGCGCGCGAGCGACGCATTCCGATCGTGCCGCGCGCGGAGATGTTGGGCGAGCTGATGCGTTTTCGCACCGGTATCGCGGTCGCGGGCACGCACGGCAAGACCACGACGACCAGCCTCACGGCCTCGGTGCTCGCCGAGGGCGGACTCGATCCGACCTTCGTGATCGGCGGTCTGCTCAATTCCGCCGGTACCAATGCGCGGCTGGGGCAGGGGCGCTTTCTCGTGGCCGAGGCCGACGAGAGCGATGGCTCCTTCCTGCTGCTGCAGCCCACGCTCGCGATCGTGACCAATATCGACGCCGATCATCTGGAAAACTACGGCGGCGATTTCAATCGCGTGCGCGCGGCGTTCGAAGAGTTCCTGCATCACTTGCCGTTCTACGGCCTGGCCGTGCTGTGCATCGACGATCCGCACACGGCGGAACTCGCGCGCAAGACGCCGCGCAATGTCATGACCTATGGCGAATCCGCCGAGGCCGATGTGCGCGCGACCGAGATCCGCGCGCAAGGCGGTGCGATGGCTTTCGACCTGCATCTGCCCAAGCGCGACGCGCCGTTGCCGGTGACGCTGAATTTGCCGGGTCGGCACAACGTGCTCAACGCGCTGGCCGCGGCCGCGATCGGCTGGCAGCTCGGCGTGAACGAAGAGGCCATCGCCCGCGCCTTGGCGTCGTTCCGCGGCGTGGGTCGGCGCTTTCATCAGCACGGCGAGATCCGCGTCGCCGATGGCGCGGCGCTTTTGGTCGATGACTACGGCCATCACCCGCGCGAACTCGCGGCGGTGTTCGCCGCCGCGCGCGGCGGTTGGCCGGAGCGGCGTTTGGTGGTCGCCTTCCAGCCGCATCGCTACACGCGCACGCGGGATTTGTTGGATGAATTCGCCGAGACCTTGTCGAGCGTCGACGTGCTCGTGCTCACCGAGGTTTATCCCGCCGGTGAAGCGCCGATCGCGAATGCGGATGGCAAGGCCTTGGCGCGCGCGGTGCGCGCGCGGGGTCGCGTCGATCCCGTGCTGGTGAAGACCGCGCGCGATCTGCCCGAGGCGCTCGCGCCGCTGGCGCGCGATGGTGATTTGGTGATCCTGCTCGGCGCCGGCGATATCGGCCACGCCGCGCAGGAATTGGCCGCGGCCGGCGCCTTGCCGGCGTCGGCGTGAGGACGATGGAAACGTGGTGATGAAGGTCAGCAAACCCGAACAATTCGGCCGCGTGGCGGTGGTGATGGGCGGCGATTCGGCCGAGCGCGAGGTCTCGCTCAACTCCGGCGCGAACGTGCTCGAGGCGTTGCGCGCGCGCGGCATCGATGCCACCGGCGTCGATGGCGTCGCGGCTTTGTTGTCGGCGCTGGCCGCGGGTCGTTTCGATCGCGTCTTCATCATTCTTCACGGTCGCGGTGGCGAGGACGGCAAGCTGCAAGGCGCGCTCGAATCGCTGCGCGTGCCCTACACGGGATCGGGCGTGCTCGGTTCGGCGCTGTGCATGGACAAGGTGCGCACCAAGCAAGTCTGGTTGGCGTGTGGCTTGCCGACGCCGCGCTATGTCGCCTTGCGACCGGGCGAAGACGTCACCGCCGCGATCGAGGAGCTCGGTCTGCCGGTCGTGGTCAAGCCTTCGCACGAAGGCTCGAGCGTCGGCATCACGCGCGTGCGTTCGCCGGCCGATCTGTCGCAGGCGATCGCGCTGGCCGCGCGCTACGACGGCGAGTTGGTGATCGAACAGATGATCGAAGGCGAGGAATACACCGTCGGCATTCTCGACGGCGAAGCCCTGCCCACGATTCGCATCGTGCCGCCGGGCGAGTACTACGACTATCACGCCAAGTATGTCTCCGACGATACGCAATACCACTGCCCAGGTTTGAGCGGCGCGGCCGAGACCGAGATGCGCGCGCTCGCCTTGCGCGCGTTCGAGGTGTCCGGCGCCACCGGCTGGGGTCGCGTCGACGTGATGCGCGATCGCCAGGGCAACAACTGGCTGCTCGAGGTCAACACCGCGCCGGGCATGACCAGTCACAGCCTGGTGCCCAAGGCCGCGCGCGCCATTGGTGTCGATTTCGAAACCTTGTGCTGGCGCATTCTGGAAACGAGTTGGCGCGATGGAGGCGGTGCATGATCGCGACTCGCCCCTTCGAACATTCGCCCGCGCGCCTACGCGGTGGCGCGGCGTTGAAGCTGGTGTCGTGGATCGCGGCACTGTTGCTCGTGGCCGCGCCCATCGTCGGCGTGATGAAGGGCTGGTTCGCGTCAGACACCTGGCCGTTCCGGCAGCTGCGCGTCGACGCGCAGTTCGATCGCATCAACGTCGATCAGATTCGTGGCGCGGCCATGCCGCATCTGGGCGTGGGCTTTTTCGCGGTCGACCTGGCGGCGGTGCGGCGCTCGGTCGAGCAAGTGCCCTGGGTCGAGCGCGCGGAAGTGCGCAAGCAATGGCCCGATCGCCTGGAGATCCGCGTGATCGAACGCCACGCCGTCGCGGTGTGGGACGACCGCGCGTTGCTCTCCGAGCGCGGCGAGATTTTCGAAGTGCCCGGCGAGACCGTGCCCGCGGGCTTGCCGCGCTTGATCGGCCCGAACGAACGCGCGATCGAAGTGTTGAGCTTCTTCCGCGAAGTCACGCGCATGACGTCCGGTCACGCGTTCAAGCCGGTGGCCATGGCCTTGAGCGGTCGTGGCAGTTGGGCGGTCGAACTCGACAACGGCGCGCGCGTGATCATCGGTCGCGAAGCGCCGCGCGAGCGCCTGGAGCGCTTTCTCGATGCGCTGGGCGATGCCGCCTCGACGCCCGGCGCCGTGCTGGTGCGCGCCGATCTGCGCTACGCCAACGGTTTTGCCTTGCAGTGGCGCGCCGCGCCCGAGCCCACGTCGCCGGTCGAAACACCGTCGCCGGTCGACGTCGCGCCGCCGGCCGACGCGCCCGTTCCCGTTCAACCTCAGACCCAGGCCTGACCATGCCGCGCAAGTCGGAATCCAAGCAACTCCTGGTCGGTCTCGACATCGGCACGAGCAAGATCGTGGCGATCGTCGGCGAGTACGCGCCTGGCGAACCGGTCGAGGTCATCGGCATCGGCACGCATCCGTCCAAGGGCATGAAGCGTGGCGTGGTGGTCGACATTGAATCGACCACGCAATCGATCCAGCGCGCGATCGAGGAAGCGGAGTTGATGGCGGGCTGCGAGATTCGTTCGGTCTACGCTGGAATCTCGGGCAGCCACATCCGAAGCCTCAACTCGCAAGGCGTGGTCGCCATCCGCGACAAGGAAGTGACCGAGGGCGATGTCGAGCGCGTGCTCGATGCCGCGCGCGCGGTCGCCATTCCCGCCGATCAGCGCATCCTGCACGTGCTGCCGCAGGAGTACGTGATCGACGAACAGGAAGGCATTCGCCACCCGATCGGCATGAGCGGCGTGCGCCTGGAGGCGCGCGTGCATCTGGTCACCGGCGCGCTCAGCGCCGCGCAAAACATCACCAAATGCGTGACGCGTTGCGGCCTGCAGGTCGATGACTTGATCCTGCAGCAGATCGCGTCGAGTCATTCGGTGCTGACGCCCGACGAGAAAGATCTCGGCGTGTGCCTGGTCGACATCGGCGCGGGCACCACCGACATCGCGGTGTTCACGCATGGCGCGATCCGCCACACGGCTTCGCTGGGCGTGGCGGGCGATCAGGTGACCAATGACATCGCGTTTGCCTTCCGCACGCCCACGCCTTTCGCGGAAGAGATCAAAGTCAAATACGCCTGCGCGCTGGCGCAACTGGCGCGCGCGGAAGAAACCATCGAAGTGACCAGCGTTGGCGATCGTCCGCCGCGGCGACTCGCGCGCCAGATGCTGGGCGAGGTGGTGCAAAAGCGCTACGAGGAAATCTTCGAGATGGTGCAGGCCGAACTGCGCCGCTCGGGGTACGAGGAACTGGTCGCCGCCGGCATCGTCATGACCGGCGGCGGCAGCAAGATCGAAGGCGTGGTGGAGCTGGCCGAAGAGATGTTCCACATGCCGGTCCGCATCGGTGTCCCGCACTACGTGACGGGACTGGCCGATGTGGTCAGCAACGAGATTCACGCCACCGGGGTCGGGCTGCTGCTTTACGGCAGTCAGCAGGGGGCGGCCGCGGCACGTCATGTGTCCGCGCCCGCCACGGACGGCGTTGGATCGCTCTGGGACCGCTTCCGGAAGTGGTTCTCGGGCGAGTTTTGATGGGTCGACACCAACAACACACACAACAATGAGCTGTAGCACGAGCAGGAGGATGGGAACATGTTCGAACTAGTCGAGTCGGCCGCGCCCAACGCGGTCATCAAGGTCATCGGCGTGGGAGGCGGCGGCGGCAACGCGGTCAATCACATGCTGGCGGCCACTGTGGAGGGCGTCGACTTCGTCGTCGCCAACACCGACGCGCAGGCGCTCAAGCACTGCCCGGCCAAGCAGACGCTGCAACTGGGCGGTCACGTCACCAAGGGACTTGGCGCGGGGGCCAATCCCGAAGTGGGTCGCCAGTCCGCGCTCGAAGATCGCGAGCGCATCTGCGAAATCCTCACCGGCGCCGACATGGTGTTCATCACCGCCGGCATGGGCGGTGGCACCGGCACGGGCGCCGCGCCCGTGGTGGCGCAATTGGCCAAGGAGATGGGCATCCTCACCGTCGCCGTGGTCACGAAACCTTTTCCGTTCGAGGGTCGCCGGCGCATGCAGGTGGCGCTCAAGGGCATCGAGGAGTTGTCGCACCACGTCGACTCCCTGATCACCATCCCCAACGAAAAACTGCTGACCGTGCTCGGCCGCGAGGTGAACTTCCTCAACGCCTTCCGCGCGGCCAATGACGTGCTGCTGGGCGCCGTGCAGGGCATCGCCGACTTGATCACCCGACCGGGCCTGATCAATGTCGACTTCGCCGACGTGCGCACGGTCATGAGCGAGATGGGCATGGCGATGATGGGCTCGGGCACGGGTCGCGGCGATGACCGCGCGCTCGCCGCCGCCGAGGCCGCGATCTCCAACCCGCTGCTCGACGACGTCAATCTGTCCGGCGCCTGCGGCATCCTGGTCAACATCACCGCGGGCCCCAGCTTCACCATGCGCGAGTTCGAGGAGATCGGCCGCACCATCGAAGGCTTCGCCTCCGAGGACGCGACCGTGGTCATCGGCACCGTGCTCGACCCCGAGATCCAGGACGATGTCCGGGTGACCGTGGTCGCCACCGGTCTCAACCGTCAGCAGGCGCAGCAGCGTCCGCCGATCGTGACCGCGCGCGAGAAGGCCGAGCTGCAAGTCGAGCGTCCGCCGATGCGCGTGCTGCGCACGGGCACGACGGGTGGCATCGACTTCGGTGCCGGTGGGCTCAACCGCGGCGTGTCTTCGCGCGCCGCGACGCAACCCGCGGCGGTGGCCGACAGCGCGCCGACGCCCTCGTCGCCGCCGATGGACGACTACCTCGACATCCCCGCGTTCCTGCGCCGCCAGGCCGACTGACCCCGACTGGTCGGCCGCGCGTAGCGCGTCCTGAGCGAACCTCCCGGCCCATCCCCGGGAGGTTTCGCCGTCCTTGCGTGTCGGCTTACCGGCACTAGCGCGTTTGTCATCACCTTGCCATGCTTCGCGCCGCTAGCGGCCCCGCGAAGCGGGCAGCCATGCGCGACGATGGGGGGGAACAGACGAACTCGATGTTGTAACGGCGCCACAAGTTGTGGCTTTTTAGGGCCTTTTTGGTTTGCCGGTCGAGTTTCCTGTGTTATCTTCCAAAATTGTGTCTTCCTCTGCCCCGAGGAAATTCGAAACAATGATCAAGCAGCGCACGCTGAAAAATGTCATCCGCGCGACCGGTGTGGGCATCCACACGGGCGAGAAGGTCTACATGACGCTTCGCCCCGCGGCCCCCGACACCGGCATCGTCTTCCGCCGTGTCGATCTGGCCCAGCCCGTCGAGCTTCGCGCTCGCAGCGAAATGGTTGGCGACACCAGTCTTTCCACCACCCTGATCAATGGCACGGCCCGCGTGGCCACCGTCGAGCATCTGCTCTCGGCCATGGCGGGTCTGGGCATCGACAATGCCTATGTCGATCTGTCCGCCCCCGAAGTGCCGATCATGGATGGCAGCGCCGGACCCTTCGTGTTCCTCATCCAGTCCGCCGGTATCGAGGAACAACCCGTCGCCAAGCGCTTCATCCGCATCAAGAAATCGGTGCTGGTGCGCGACGGCGACAAGTGGGCCCGGTTCGATCCCTTCGATGGTTTCAAGGTCGGCTTCTCGATCGATTTCGATCATCCGATCTTCACCCGCAACAGCTCCACCGCCGAGATCGATTTCTCCACGACCTCGTTCGTGAAGGAAGTCTCGCGCGCCCGCACCTTCGGCTTCATGCGCGACATCGAAATGCTGCGCGAGCGCAATCTGGTGCTGGGCGGCAGCATGGACAACGCCATCGTGCTCGACGACTACCGCGTCCTCAACGAGGATGGTCTTCGCTACGAGGACGAGTTCGTCAAGCACAAGATCCTCGACGCGATCGGCGATCTGTACCTGCTCGGACGCAGCCTCATCGGCGCGTTCTATGGCCACAAGTCCGGCCACAACCTCAATAACAAGTTGCTGCGGACCTTGATGGCCGACAGCACGGCATGGGAAGAGGTGACCTTCTCCGATCCGGCGACGGCACCGATCTCCTACGCGCATCCGGCGCAAGCGGTCTAACTAGCGCCGATCGATCCAGGCAAGAAGGCATCAACGCCGATCGGAAACGGTCGGCGCCGGCGGAGTCTCCGCCAGTGTCGGTGAAGGTGTTCGAGGATAAGCATCAGGCCAGGGAGGCCAGACGTTTGAGCAGGTCCTTCAATTCGGGATCCGTGACGGCGTCAGCAGCAGCGGCGAGGTGACTCGCGGCAGTGTTCGAAAGCGGCTTGGGCGGCGGCTCCCCCGGGGGACGGGAGGGTAACCGCGCCACTTTGACGGTGAGTTGATCGAAGGTCGTGTCGGTGCGTAGCTTGGCCGCCTGAAACAAGGTGTCGGCCAGGAGCTTCAAGCGCGCCGCGACCAGGGATGAACTGGCCAGAAAGATCAGACGTTTCCCACGCACGTTGGCCAGGCGACATTGCTCGGCCACGGGTTGGGGAAGCGCGTCACGCAGCACCTTGTCGAGCGCGTCGAGGACGCGAGCGCGATCGACCAGGCCGCCCAGGGGCGACGCCATCAGCGCATGCTGAGGTTTCGCGGGAGGGGAGCCGGATCGGTGCCGCATGGGAAGTCAACGAACATCGGGCGCAAACAGGGCATGAACATTATCATCGTTGCCAAGCCGTTCTCGACGCCGAAAGTCGTGCGTCTGGCGAACTGGCCGTCGTATGCCGCCGCCGGGGGGCTGGTGTGCGCGGTGCTCGCGGTGGTCGCGGGACTGGGCATGTTGATCGGCGCGCGCTGGTTGGCGCCGAACCAAGCCAGGGCCGAACTGATCGCCGCGCGCGAACGCTTGAGCGCGCAGCACGGCGAGATCGACGAAGTGCGCCAATCCGTGGCGCGTGACATCGACGCGCTGGCGATTCGCGTGGGTCGACTGCAAGCCGAGGCCGCGCGCCTCAACGCGCTGGGCGATCGCCTGGCCAAGGCCGGCAAGCTCGACGATGGCGAATTCAATTTCGTGACCGAACCGGGCCTGGGTGGTCCGGCCTCGTCGACCAAGGCTTCGGCCCTGCAGGTCGGCGAGATCACTGGCGCGCTCGACAATCTCGAGGAGCGCTTCGCCGATCAATCGCGTCAGCTGGGTCTGCTCGAAAGCGTGCTGGTCGATCGCGAGATCGATCAGAGCCTGATGCCGGCCGGCATTCCGGTGCGCGCGGGCTACATCTCGTCGGGCTTTGGCTATCGCGCCGATCCGTTCAATGGCCACCAGGAGTTCCACCCCGGCGTCGATTTCAACGGCGAGCGCGGTGCCGACATTCTGGCCGTGGCCGGCGGCGTGGTCAGCTATTCAGGTGTGCGGACCGGCTATGGCAATGTAGTCGAGGTCGATCACGGCAATGGCTACATGACGCGCTACGCGCACAATGACCGCAATCTGTCCCAGGTCGGCGACGCCGTGCGCGCCGGCGACGTGATCGCCAAGATGGGCGCCACTGGCCGGGCCACGGGCACGCACGTGCACCTGGAAGTCTGGTTGAACGGCCGCCTGGTCAACCCCTCGCAATACATCCGCGCCATGCGCTGACCGCGCCCGGGGCCGGCCGTCGGGTTGAATTGACCCGCGCCGCCCCCATTGGCTCCGATCGATTCCGGCGAAAGGCCGCCTCAGGCGGCCTTTCTTGTTCTGAACGGTTTAGAATGCCGGCCCGCTTCGCCCAAGTACCCACCTCGAAACGTCTCCATGCTAAATCGCATCCTCACCAGCATTTTCGGCAGCCGCAACGAGCGGCTGGTGCGCCAGTTCCGAAAGACCGTGGCGCAGATCAACGAGCTCGAACCGAGTTTCACGCGGCTGAGCGACGAGGAATTGCGCGGCAAGACCGCCGAGTTCCGCCAGCGCCTGAGCGAGGGCAAGACCCTCGACCAGTTGCTGCCCGAGGCCTTCGCGGCCGTGCGCGAAGCCGCGCGGCGCACCATGGGCATGCGCCATTACGACGTGCAGCTGATCGGTGGCATGGTGCTGCATCAGGGCCGCATCGCGGAAATGCGCACGGGCGAGGGCAAGACCCTGGTCGCGACCCTGCCCGTGTACTTGAACGCGCTCGCCGGCAAGGGCGTGCACGTGGTCACGGTCAACGACTATCTGGCGCGTCGCGACGCGGCCTGGATGTCGCCGGTCTACGGCGCGCTGGGCATGACCGTGGGCGTGGTGGTGCCGGGCATGAAGCCCGAGGTCAAGCGCTCGTCGTATACCGCCGACATCACCTACGGCACCAACAATGAATTCGGCTTCGACTACCTGCGCGACAACATGGCGCTGTCGAAGGAAGATCGCTTCCAGCGCGGTCAGTTCTACGCCATCGTCGACGAAGTCGACTCGATCCTGATCGACGAAGCGCGCACGCCGCTGATCATCTCCGGTCCGGCCGAGGATTCGCCGCAGCTCTACGTCAAGGTCAACCGCGTCGTGCCCAAGCTCCGTCGCCAGGAGAAGGAAGAAGGCGCGGGCGATTTCTGGGTCGATGAAAAGCAAAAGCAGGTGCATTTGTCCGAGGAAGGCATGTCGCGCGCCGAAGAGCTGCTGCGCGAGGCCGGCATCCTGCAGGGCGAGGAAAGCCTTTATGACGCCAAGAACCTGATCATCGTCCATCACCTCAACGCGGCGTTGCGCGCGCACAATCTCTATCAGCGCGATGTCGACTACATCGTGCGCGATGGCGAGGTGATCATCGTCGACGAGTTCACCGGCCGCACCCTGCAGGGCCGTCGCTGGTCCGACGGCCTGCATCAGGCGGTCGAGGCCAAGGAAGGCGTGCCGATCCAGCGCGAAAACCAGACGCTGGCCTCGATCACCTTCCAGAACTACTTCCGTCTGTACAAGAAGCTCTCGGGCATGACCGGCACCGCCGACACCGAGGCGTACGAATTCCAGCAGATCTACGGCCTGGAAGTGGTGGTGATCCCGACCCATCGTCCGATGGTGCGCAAGGATCATCCGGACCTGGTGTTCATGAAGCGCGAGGCCAAGTTCCGCGCCATCGTCGAGGACATTCGCGACTGCAATCAGCGCGGCCAGCCGGTGCTGGTGGGCACGACCTCGATCGAAACGTCCGAATACATCTCGGGCCTGCTGCGCAAGGGCGGCGTGCCGCATGAAGTGCTCAACGCCAAGCAGCACGAACGCGAGGCGCACATCGTCGCCCAGGCCGGTCGTCCGGGCGCGGTGACCATCGCCACCAACATGGCCGGTCGCGGCACCGACATCGTGCTCGGCGGCAGCCTCGAGGCCGAGCTCAAGACCTTGCCCGCCGAAGCGACCGACGCCGATCGCGAGCGCGTGCGCGCCGAGTGGAAGCAGCGCCACGACGCCGTGCTCGCCGCTGGCGGCTTGCACATCGTCGGCACCGAACGCCACGAATCGCGCCGTATCGACAATCAGCTGCGCGGCCGTTCCGGTCGTCAGGGCGATCCGGGTTCGAGCCGCTTTTACTTGTCGCTCGAAGACAACCTCATGCGCATCTTCGCCGGCGACTGGGTGACGAAGTGGATGAAGATCTTCGGCATGAAGGAAGACGACGCGCTCGAGGATCGCCTGGTCACGCGCCAGATCGAGAACGCGCAGCGCAAGGTCGAGGCGCACAACTTCGACATGCGCAAGCACCTGCTCGATTACGACGACGTCGCCAATGACCAGCGCAAGGTCATCTACGAACAGCGCAACGAGCTGCTCGAGGCCGCCGACGTGGCGGAGACCGTCAGCGGCATCCGCCAGGACGTGATCGAGGCGCTGTCGCGTCAGTTCGTGCCCGAGAACGCCATCGACGATCAGTGGGATCTCGACGGCTTGAGCCGCGCGCTGGAAAGCGACTACGGCATTCCGGTCGAACTCAAGCAGCAAGTCGCGCGCGACGCGCGCGCGTCCGAACTGACCGCGCAGAACATCTGGTCGATGGTGCAGGACGCCGTGGCCAAGCACTTCGCCGCCAAGGAACAGGAAATCGGGCCCGACGTGATGCGCGCGCTGGAGAAGCACGTCATGTTGTCGGTGCTCGACAGCCAGTGGAAGGATCACTTGGCCAGCATGGACTACCTGCGTCAGGGCATTCATCTGCGCGGTTATGCGCAGAAGCAGCCCAAGCAGGAGTTCAAGCGCGAAGCCTTCGAGTTGTTCGAACAGATGCTCGATCGCGTCAAGACCGAGATGACGACGCTGCTCGCGCGCGTGCGTCTGCGCAGCGAGGAAGAGCTGCACGAGCTCGAGCAACAGCAGCAGCAACGTCAGCAGCGCGCGCCGATGGAGTTCCAGCACGCCGACGCCACGGGTTTCGAGGGCGATCCCGAGCAGGCGCCGCCGCCGGCGCAGGCCGCCGCGGCCGTCGCGCAGACGCCGGTCGTCCGTGACGCGCCCAAGGTCGGTCGCAACGATCCTTGTCCGTGCGGTTCGGGCAAGAAGTACAAGCAGTGCCACGGTCGCTTGGAATAAGCGCGACACGATGAGCGCACCGGTCGCGCCGCTGCATGTGGTCGCGGCCGTGCTGCGCGATCAAAGCGGTCGGGTGCTGCTGTGTCAGCGCCCGGCCGGCAAGGCTCACGCGGGCCTTTGGGAATTCCCCGGCGGCAAGGTCGAGCCGGGCGAAGCGCCCCTCGACGCGCTGACGCGCGAACTTGACGAGGAACTCGGCATCACGGTGCGCGCGGCGAGCCCGCTGCATCGCGTGCCTTGGCGCGCGGAGGAACGCACGCTCCTGCTCGATGCCTGGCGTGTCGAACGCTTCGATGGCGAGCCGCGCGGTCGCGATGGTCAGGCGTTGCAGTGGCTCGCGTCGCGCGACGTCTTCGCCTGGCCGATGCCGCCGGCCGATCTGCCGATCGCGCGCGTGATCGACTTGCCCTCACGGTATGCGATCAGCGCGGAGCCTGGCGATGCGCGAACGTGGTTGCGGCAGCTCGGCGAGACGCTGGAGAAGGGCGCGCGTCTGGTGCAGTTCCGAGCGAAGACACTCGCGGCCGACATGCGCGTCGAGCTCGCGCGCGAAGCACTGGCCCTGTGTCGCGCGTGGGATGCGCGACTGCTGATCAATGATGACGTGGCCTTGGCCCGGGAGCTCGGCGCCGATGGCGTGCATCTGACATCGGCTAGCTTGATGCGATGGCATGTGCGTCCCGTCGCCGAACCGTTCCTGGTCTTCGCTTCTTGTCATGATGAAGCGCAATTGCTGCACGCCGAGCGCCTGGGGCTAGATGCGGTGACCTTGTCGCCGGTTCATGCCACGGCGTCGCACGAGGACGCGCTGCCCTTGGGGTGGGCGCGATTCGCGACGCTGGCGCGCGATCGCGGCGTGGCGTGCTACGCCTTGGGTGGCGTGCGGCAGTCGGATCTCGATATCGCGCGCGCGCATGGCGCGTTTGGCGTGGCGGGTATCGGGGATTTTTGGCGAGGGTGAATGCGGTCGTTTTCGGTCTGAAGTAAATTAATTTACCGCGACAACATCGCGATCATTCCGCGCCGCCGCTTTCCCGATTCGCCATGACCAGCAGCCGCTGGTGCAAGGCATCGATCGCCGCCTGCAATTGCTCGAGCGAGCCCTCATTGCCGATGACATCATCGGCCACGCGCAAGCGTTGCTCGCGACTGGCCTGCGCCGCCAACATGCGTCGCGCCAGATTCATATCGACCGCGTCGCGCCGCTGCAGGCGCGCCAGCTGCGTGGCTTCGCTGACGTCGATCACGATCACGCGATCGAGCCAGTCGTAACGACCGACTTCGACCAGCAGCGGAATGGCGACGATCACGTAAGCGGCGTCCGCCGCGAACGCGAGTTCGCGCAAGCGCTCGCGCACGCGCGGATGCAGGATGGCTTCCAGCGCCAGGCGCTCGCCGTCATCGGCGAAGATATGCTCGCGCAGGCGGCGACGATCGAGTTCGCCCGACGCCGTGATCATCGTCGCGCCGAAGCGTTGTCGAATCGCCGCGAGCGCCGGTTGGCCCGGCGCCACCAGCTCGCGCGAAATCAGATCGGCATCGAGCACCGGCACGCCCCAATGCGCGAAGCGCGCGCACGCGGCGCTCTTGCCCGAGGCGATGCCACCGGTCAGGCCGACGCAGTAGGCGCGATGCTGGGCCATCACGCGAAGCGGCTCAGGCCGCGCCGTGACCGAGGATCAGACTGTTGATCCAGTCGCCGAACATCCATTGTGTCCAGCCGGCCGCCGCGAGAAACGGTCCGAAGGGAATCGGCGTGGCGCGATCGCGCCCGCGCATCATCAACCAGGCGCCACCGACGATGGCGCCGAACAGTGACGACAACAGCACGATCGGCAAGATGCCGCCGATGCCGGTGAACGCGCCCAGCGCCGCGAGCAACTTGAAATCGCCGTAGCCCATGCCTTCCTTGCCGGTCAGCAGCTTGAACACCCAGTACACCGACCACAGCGACAGATAACCCACGGCCGCGCCGAAGATCGCCATGTCCGGCGTCTGGAACAGGCCGAACACCGCCGACAACAAGCCCAGCCACATCAGCGGCAAGGTCAGCTGATCGGGCAGCAAGGTCGTGTGCAGATCGATGCCGGAACCGGCGATCAGAAACCACGTCGCCGGCAGCAGCACCGCCGATTCCAGCGACCAGCCGTAACGCCACAGCACCACGGCCGACATCACGCCGGTGAGGATTTCGACGGAGGGGTATTGCCACGAAATGCCGGTGCCGCAGCCGCGACAGCGGCCGCGCAGCAGCACGAAACTCAGCACCGGAATGTTTTCCCACCAGCTGATCGCATGACCGCACTTGGGACAATGCGAGCGGGTCACCACCAAATCGGCGGGGCGCTTATCGTCGGTGGGCGGCTCGAGCTCGAGCAGCTCGCGCGCCTCGGCGCGGAACTCGTGCATGAGCCGGGGCGGCAGGCGCAGGATCACCACATTGAGAAAGCTGCCCACGAACAAGCCGAGCAGGCCCGCGCCGGCGATCGCCCACGCGGGGTGCCCGGCCAGAAATCCGATCAGTTCCACGCGTCCGAGCGACTCCGTGCCGGGCCGACGATCAGATGGCCGCGGCGAGCTTGAAGATCGGCAGGTACATGCCAATCACCATGCCGCCCACGATCACGCCGATGATCACCATGATGAAGGGTTCCAACAGGCTCGACAGGGCGTCGACCGCGTTGTTGACCTCTTCCTCGTAGAACGACGCGACCTTGAACAGCATGGTGTCGAGCGCGCCGGCCTCTTCGCCGATCGCGGTCATCTGCACCACCATGTTGGGGAACAGGTCGACCTGGCGCATGGCCACGTTCAACTGATAACCCACCGAGACGTCGTCGCGAATGCGTCGGACCGCTTGCGCGTACACCACCGAACCGGTGGCGCCCGACACCGTGTCGAGCGCCTCGACCAAGGGCACGCCGGCCTTGAAGGTCACCGCCAGCGTGCGCGAGAAGCGCGCGATCGCCGAGTTATGCAGGATCTGGCCCACGACCGGAATCTTCAGCGACATGCGATCGAGGAAATGCGCGAAGGCCGGCGAGCGCTTGTAGATGGCGATCATGCCGAAAATCGCGCCGACCACCGCGCCCAGCACCAGCCACCAATAGCCAATCATGAAATCCGACGCCGACACGATCATCTGCGTGAACGCGGGCAGGTCGGCGCCGAACTGGCGGAAGATGTTGCGGAACTGCGGCACCACGAAGATCAGCAGCACCGCGCTCACGCAGATGGCGACCGCGATGACGGTCGCGGGATAGAACATCGCCTTCTTGATCTTGCCCTTGAGGCTTTCGATGTTTTCCTTGTACGTCGCCACGGTGTCGAGCACGGTGTCGAGCACACCGGCCGATTCACCGGCGCGCACCAGGTTGCGATACAACTCGTCGAACTGCACCGGGTGCTTGCCCAGGGCTTCGTTCAATGTCGAGCCGCCCTCGATGTCTTGCTTGATCGAGACCAGCATGTCCTTCATGCGCGGATTGCGCTGACCACCGGAGATGATGTCGAAGGCCTGCACCATGGGCACGCCCGACTGCATCATCGTGGCGAGCTGGCGGCTGAAGATCGCGATCTCGCGTGGCGTGATGCGTCGTCCGGCGGCGCCGAACAGTGGCTTGGACTTGACCGCCACGCGCGTGGGCGTGATGCCTTGCTTGCGCAGCTCCGCCTTGATCAGGTTTTCGTTCTTGCCCTGGCTCTCGCCCTTGATGACGACGCCGCGCTTGTCCTTGCCGGTCCAGGTGAAAGTCTGCAGCTGGCTGATCTGGCTGCGGCTGGGCGTCGCGGATTTGACTGCGGTGGCAGTGGCCATGATTTAGTCCTTCGTCACGCGATTGATCTCCGTGAGGCTGGTGAGGCCATCGCGAAGCTTCTTTAAGGCAGATTGCCGCAGGTCGCTGATCCCCGCCTTGCGCGCGGTGTCCGCGATCTGGATCGCGTTGCCGCCCGACAGGATGATCTTTTGAATGTCCTCGCTCATCGGCATGACCTGGTAGATGCCGAGACGCCCTTTATACCCGTCGTTGCAATTCGAACAGCCGACCGCGTCATAGATTTGCAGCGAGTCGATCTCGTCTTCCTTGAAACCTTCCGCGATCAGGGCCTCGCGGGGCAATTTGAGCGGCTTCTTGCAGTCGTGCAGGCGTCGCGCCAGGCGCTGGGCCGTGACCAGGGTCACCGACGAGGTGATGTTGTAGGGCGCGATGCCCATGTTCATCAGGCGCGCGATGGTTTGCGGCGCGTCGTTGGTGTGCAGGGTGGAAATCACGAAGTGACCGGTCTGCGCGGCCTTGATCGCGATCTCGGCGGTTTCCAGGTCGCGAATCTCGCCGACCATGATGATGTCGGGGTCCTGGCGCAGGAAGGAGCGCAGCGCCGCGGCGAAGGTCATGCCCTTCTTCGCATTCTGCTGCACCTGGTTGATGCCGGGCACGCGAATTTCGACCGGGTCTTCGACCGTCGAGATGTTCACGCCCTCGGTGTTCAACATATTCAGCGCCGTGTACAGCGACACGGTCTTGCCCGAGCCCGTGGGGCCGGTCACCAGCACCATGCCGTAGGGCTTGTTGATGGCGTCAACGAAGAGCTTCTGCTGGAACGTCTCGTAGCCGAGTTTCTCGATGCCGAGCTTGGCCGCCGAGGCGTCGAGCACGCGCAGCACGATCTTTTCGCCGAACAAAGTCGGGCACGTGCTCATGCGGAAGTCGATCGACTTGGTCTTGGAAATGCCCAGCTTGATGCGACCGTCCTGCGGCACGCGGCGCTCGGCGATGTCCAGACCCGCCATGACCTTCAGGCGCGAGGCGATACGCGGGTTGAGCTTGGGCGGCGGCGAAGCCACGGGACGCAGGATGCCGTCCATGCGAAAGCGCACGCGGTACACGGTCTCGTAGGGCTCGAAGTGAATGTCCGAGGCGCCGCGCTTGATCGCGTCGAGCAGGACCTTGTTGACGAATTTGACGATGGGCGTGTCGTCGGTGCCGCCGGTGGCGTCGACCGCGCCATCGTCGCCCAGGTCCTCGTCGCTGCCGGCGGCGAGGTCAAGATTCTCCAGGCCCTCGTCGTCGCCCATGGCGGCGTTGAGGCTGTCGGCGCCGGCGAGCGCCTGTTCGATCGAGCGCTCGAGTTGATCCTCGGGCACGACGATGGGTTCGACGGTGAGATTGGTGTGGAACTTGATCTCGTCGATCGCGCGCAGATTGGTCGGATCGGAGATGCCCACGAACAAGCGATTGCCGCGCTTGTACAGCGGCAGCGCCTTGTGCGTCTGGATCAGTTTCTCTTCGACCAGCTTGACCGGCGCGGTGCGCAGATCGAGCGCGCGCACGTCGAGCAGGGCGATACCGAATTCATGCGAGGCCGCGGCCGCGACTTGCGTGGCCGGCGCGATCCCGTTTTGCACCAGGTAACTCACCAGCGGAATCTTCTGACGCGTGGCCGCGTCGACGGCCTTGCGCGCTTCTTCCTCGCCGACCGCCCCTTCGACCACGAGCCGACGCGCAATGCCACTGAGGCCTGCGAGCGTGCCGGGATTGATCTGCATGGCCATGGTTACCCCACAACTAGCACAGAGTGCCCGGGAAATGTACACCAAACAGGCACTTGAATGAACTAGCTACGGCGTCATCGCAGGAGTTACCCTTGCGGACGGTCCGTGGCGCGACCGATGGCGAGAGGGGCTCAGCGTGATCAGTGTGGTCATTCCGGCCAAGAACGAGGCGCAATCCCTGCCCGGGGTGCTCGCGCGCATCCGCGCGGCCCAGCCCGAGGCCGAGATCGTGGTCGTCAACGACGGCTCGACCGATGCCACCGCCGAGGTCGCGGCCGCCGCCGGGGCCCGGGTCGTGTCCCACCCGCGCAGCCAGGGCAATGGCGCCGCGATCAAGACCGGCGCCCGCGCGGCGCGGGGCGAGATCATCGTGTTCATGGACGCCGACGGACAGCATCCGCCCGAGGCCATCGGCAAGCTGCTGGAGGAACTCGACCGCGGCTACGACCTGGTCGTGGGCGCGCGCGATCGCAAGGGCCAGGCCGGCGCCGGTCGGGCCCTGGCCAACGGCTTCTACAACCGCTTCGCGAGCTGGGTCTCGGGCCATCGGATCGATGACCTGACCTCGGGTTTCCGCGCGGTGCGCGCGGCCAAGTTCCGCGAGTTTCTGTCCCTGCTGCCCAATGGTTTTTCCTATCCCACCACGAGCACGATGGCTTTTCTCAAGACCGGTTATCCGGTGAACTTCGTGCCCGTCGACGTGGCTCAACGCGTGGGCAAGAGCCACATCTCGCCGCTGCGCGACGGCGTGCGTTTCGTGCTGATCATCTTCAAGATCGCGACGCTGTTTTCGCCGATGAAGTTGTTCGTGCCGGCATCGGCCTTGGCGATTGCGCTGGGCCTCGCCAACTACCTCTACACCTACCTCACCGAAGGCCGCTTCACCAACATGAGCGCCTTGATGTTCAGCACCGGCGTGGTGGTGTTCTTCGTAGGGCTGCTGTCGGAACAGATCTGCCTGCTGACCTACGCGGCGCTGTCGCGCGGCGACAGTCAGCGCTAGGCGCGGAGAAGCCACGCGATGATCCTGGTCGCCATCGGCACCAAGGCGCAGTACATCAAGGTGGCGCCGGTGATTCAGCGCCTGCGCGAATTGGGGGTGCATCATCGGGTGTTGCTCACGGGCCAGCATTCGGAAACCTTCGACGAACTGCGCGAAGCCTTCGGGCTGCCGGCTTCCGATGACAATCTTTTGCCTGATTTCGAGGCCTCGACCCACGTGCGCTTCGCCCGTTGGGCCCTGGTCGCGACGCGCGCGGGCTTCAGCCGGGCGCGCAGGGCCTTGTGGCGGCAGGCCAGCGTGGTGGTGGTGCATGGCGACACCGCGTCGACCTTGCTCGCCGCCGTGATCGCGCGCGCGCATGGCGCGCCAGTCGCGCACCTGGAGGCGGGGCTGCGATCGTTTCAGTGGTTTCATCCCTTTCCCGAAGAAATCGTGCGCGTGGCGGTGTCGCGCTTGTCGGCGCTGCATTTGTGTCCGGACGCCGCGGCTTGCGCGAATCTCGCGCATCTGGCCCAGCGTTCGCGCGTGATCGATACCCAGGGCAATACGCTCAAGGACGCCTTGCGCACGGGGCTGGCGCGGTTGGGGGCCTCGGTCGAGCCTTCGGATTACGCCGTGGTCTCGATGCATCGCAACGAGAACCTCAGCAATGCCGAGCGTTTCGATTTCCTGATGAACACGGTGGTCGACACCGCCGCGCGCATTCGCACGCTGTTCGTGTTGCACCCCGCGACGCGCGCGCGCTTGGAGCGTTCTGGCTGGATGACGCGATTGCGCGACGTGGGCAATCTCGAACTGCGCGCGCGCACGGACTATTTCGGTTTCGTCGCGCTGCTCGCCCGCGCGCGCTTTCTGATGACCGATGGCGGCAGCAATCAGGAAGAGGCGGCGATGATGGGCTTGCCTTGCCTATTGTTGCGCTTGGCGACCGAGCGGCCCGATGGACTGGGCGACAATGTCGTGCTGTCGCGGCTCGATCCCGCGACGATTCGCGAGTTCGTGGCGCGGCATGTCGCCTCGTCGTGGTCGCCGCGACTGCTCGAGGCGGGTTCCCCGAGCGCGAACGTCGTCGATGCGCTGGTGGCCTTCGCGCGCGAGCATCCGCGGCGATGAACCGCGCGCGCGGCTCGGCGCTCGGCGCGCGAACGACGACGCCATGAGCGAGCCCTCGGCCGCGCCCGAAGCCAAGCCGCCCCGCGCGTGGAGCGCGCGCATCGGCGCGATCGTGCTGCTGATCGGCGTGATCGTTTGCGCCATCTGGCTGTGGCGCGCCGCGTCGCGCGGGCAGTTGGTGTTTCGTCCGAGTCCGGGGCTGGTGGTCGCCTTGATCCTGTCCTGGACTGCGATGGTGCTGTGCTCCACGAGTCTGTGGCGCTTGCTGCTCGCGCGCGTCGCGGGCATCGCCGTGAGTTGGACCGAGGGCGTGACCCACACCGGCACCTTGCTCGTGGGCAAGTACGTGCCGGGCGGCGTGTTCGGTCTGCTCGGTCGTGGCCTGCAATTGCGCGCGCATGGGCGCGATCGCGAGGTCGTCGCGGTGACCTTGATCGAACAATGGTTGGTGCTGCACGCGGGCGCGAGTCTTGTCGCGCTCCTTTGGCTGTGGCGCTATTCACCCGTGGTCGCTCTGATCGCGGCCGCGATCGTCATGATCGCGGGACGCGTGGCGCTCGGCGCGCTGGGCGCGATCGTCGCGTGGCTGAGCGAACGTTGGCCGCGGTGGTCGCGCTGGGTCGAACCGCTGCGTCTCGCGGGCGCCATCGGCGCGAAGGACTATGCCAACGGATTCGCGCGGCAAGGATTGGTCTGGGTCTTGTTCGCGATCTTCGCCCTGCTGTGCGCGTCGCTCAACGGCATCGCGCTTGATGTCGAGCTGGCACTGGGCATCGCGCGCGCGTTTTGCTTGTCGGTGGTGGTCGGCACTTTGGCGATCTTCGCGCCCGGTGGCATCGGCGTGCGCGAGTTCACTTTCGCGGCACTCGCCGCCGAGATGCTCGGCGGCGCGACGCGCGCCGGCGAGCTGGTGCTGTTGATCCGCGTCGTCGGCGCGCTGGGCGATCTGGCCACGGGCGCGGTGGCCGCGTCGATGCTGTTACGCGCCGGTGCCGCGCGACGTTAGTGCGCTTCGGGTTTCGGTGGCGTGGTGGACTCGACCGAAGAGTCTTGCGGAGTCGTGGTCTCTTCCGTCGCGGTGGTTGAAGCGGTGGGCGCGGGCTTCGCTTCGCCTTCGTATGCCGTGGTCGACGACTCCGGATGAACGCTGGGGTCGGTCACTTCGACCAGGGCGACGGCCGGCAGCTTCTTGCCCTGCACTTCGAGGGTCGACATGAACACGGGTTTCAGCCGATCAGGAATATCGTTCATCGGATACAGCGGCGGCTGCTTGAACTGCGGCGAAGTGGACAGCACCAGCAGCATGTATTTGCAGTGGCCGATCTGCTCGCCCAAGGGCTTGGTGAAATCCAGTGGGTACGTGAGCATGCGCGAACGCACCATGCCGCGCGCGTGATACCACAGCGCCTGCGGCTGGAAGGAATTGACGCAGTCCTCGCGCGACACGTAGTTCGGCACTTCCTCCATCGCCGCGACGATGCGGGCGTTGAGTTCGAGCGATCCTTGCGCGCTGACTTCGGATTCGAGCAGGAAGTACGAGGTCTGTCGCTTGAATCGCGCGAGCTCGGCGTCGACCGGCACCACCGCGCGCGCCAGACTGCGCGCGGTGAACGGCGCGATCAGAATCAGGGCCACCATGGCCATGCCCGCGGCGACCGGCACGCTGACGACACTCGCCTCGCGACGGCGCAGCAATGCGACGAGCGCGCGCACGCCCTCGAACGCCGCCATCAAGGCGACCGGCAGCGCCGGCAAGGCCAGTCGACCGACTTCGGCCGGATACGGCCACACGAAGATCAGTCCGAGGTAGGGCGGCAGGAATAACGCGTCGAGCTGCCAGCGTCGCGCGCGCAACCACCAGCCCCACGCGGCGAATCCGAGGAGCAGCGCGCCCGCGGCCAGCCGAATCGGTCCTTCGGACGGATGAAACATATCGCCGAAGGAATCGATGATGCGGATCGGATGATCGATCAACCAGCCCGACCAACCGCCGAACGCGGTGAGGATCCGATCGAGGGTCAATTGCTGATCGTAGCGTTCGACGATGGGCAGGATGCTGCGATAGGCCATCCACAACAACTGCGGCGTGAGCATGATCGCGATCGCGATCAGTCGCTCGATCACCGTGCGCTGATGACGCACGAACAACCACACCGCCGCCGCGAGCACCAAGGCCAGTCCCGCCGTGCGGCACAGCGGCGCCGCCGCCACGCACAGCGCGAAGGCGAACATCGACGTGCGCGATTTCTCGGTGCGATCGGCCAACAGAAAGCTGCCGACCAGGAACATCGTGAACAGCGGTTCCGACATCGGATTGATCGTCAGCAGGAACACGCCGGGATTGAGCGCGAGCGGGATCAACAACAGGCTCGCGGCCAGCACCGAGCCGATCTCACGGCGGAACCAGTAGAAACTCATCACGATTACGGCCATCGCCGCCAGCGTGGTCAACCAGTACGCCTGCATCGGCGCCGTGGTGCCGCCGTGCAGTAGACCGATCAAGAGCGGATACAGCGGCGGAAAGCGCGTGTGCGCGACGAATTCCTCGTCGATCGGCGACACCGTGCCCGCGAACCAGTTACGAAAATAGTCGGCGAAGTTGAGGTAATCGATGCTGTCGGAAAAGCCACCGGGACTCGGATTGCCCAGCGGCGTCCACAGCAGCACGCCAAAGGCCAGGATCGTGACGGTGGCGGCCAGCACGTAGCCGCGGGTATCGCTGTTCGACATCGATCTATCCACCGTGGGCGGGATCGGCGGATTTTGCAGGGGTTGGCGGTGTATCGCCAGCGCCGCGCGTGGCCTGGGCCAGCGCGTCGCGCATCTGCTCGACGACGCTGTCGAGATCGTAGTCGCCGCGGCCGGTGCGTGGCAGCAGGTCGTCGAGCACCTCGCGACACATCGCCAGATCGCCTTTCGCGGCCGCGACGCGGAAGACCATCAAGGCCGCGCCGGGCTCGCGTCCGCCATCGATCCAGGCGCGATGACCTTCGCGCAGGGCGCCTGTCGCGTCACCTTGCGCCTCGAGCAGGCGCGCGTAGTTGTAGCGCGTTCGCCAGACGGGCAGGCGCGTCGGCGTCGCCTCGCTGGCCGCGAGCCAGTCGCGGCCCAAGGTCGCCAGCGCCGCCGGCGTCACCGCGCCGCACTGCTTGTTGATCACGCGGTCGGCGATCATCTCGAACGCGCGCATTTCGTCTTGCGACAGATAGCGGTCGTCGACCTCGCCGGCGACCTGCGTCACCTGCGCGTCGGTCGCCGAGCCTTCGAGGCAGGCGCCGATCAGTCGCCACAGCGCGATGCCCTGACGCGCGCTGTCCGGCGCGAAACTCAGCAGATGGTCGGCGCGCTGGTTGGCCGCCGCGTAGTCCTTGTCCTCGATCGCCTGCGCCAGCAGCAAGGCATTGAGGCGAAGCGAGTAGGGATTGGTCTGCTCGTCATGCGCCAGGATCAGGCGATTGTCCGACCATATGCGCGCCTGATTGAACGTGGCGAAGGTGCACAGCGCCAACCACAGGCCGATGGCCAGGCGCTCGAGTGGCCGTCGTGGCGGCGGCAGGCGCGCATCGAGCCAACGACCCGCGCGCGTGATGATCGGCGCGAGGGCGATCAGGATGCCCACGCCCGGCAAATAGTTGCGGTGCTCGAAGTACATCTCCAGCGGCACCACGCTCGATTCGGCCAGATGCGTGATCAAAAAGAACGCGATGCCGAAGGCGAACACCGGTTCGCGTCGATGTCCCCACCACGCGACGATCACCACGACGGCCCAGCCGAGCCAAGCGACGAGCGTGGTCCATGGCGAGAGCCAGCCTTGCGACAAGAGATAGTTGTCGTGGATCAAACCGAGTCGACGGCCATCGGGGATCAGCAGATTGCCGACGTACGACCACAGCACGCGGCCTTGCGTGAGCAGGCGCTCTTCCAGCGTGAAGCTGCGCTCGGCGTAGCCGCGTGCGAGCCAGCGCATCAGCGCCGACCATTCGACCGCGACGACGAGCATCGGCAGCACCACGGCCGCGATCAGGAACCAGCGGATCGCGCGCGGCCGCGGCTCGTTGACCTTGGCCGGAAACAACAGCCATTCCGCCGCGAACACCACGCCGGGCAGCAGCAGGCCATTTTCCTTCGACAGCCCGGCGACGAGGGTGATGGCGAACATCGCCAACAAGGCCAGCACGGGCGCCACGCCATCGCGCGGACGTTCGATCATGCGCGCGCGCATCGTCAGATAGACCCAGGCGCCGAGCAGCACGAACAGCGTGCTCAGTTGCGCCATGCGCTGGACGATGTACAGCACCGTGCTGACGTTGGATGGCGCCAGCAACCACGCCGCCGCCACGATTGTCGCGGCCATCGCGCCATGCGCGTGCAGCCGACGATCGCGCGCGAACACGGCGCGCGCGACCAAGAACACGAGCACGCCACACAGCAGATGGATCGCGAGATTGGTTAGCTTGAGCTCGAAGGCCAGCAGACCGCCCAGCGCGCCGTTACCGGCGAAACTCGCGAACGCGATCGGGCGCTTGAGCACCCCCGATCCGGTCGCGGTTACTGCGTGCCAGAAGCTGCTGCCGCCCTCGAGCCAGCGCTGGATCGCGCGCAGGTTCTCGAAGTCATCGAGGATGAAGGTGCCCGATAGCCCTGGCCACAATACGATCGCGCACAACGTCAACGCGCCGGCAAGCGCCCACCAGGCGCGCGACATTCCAGGCATGAGCACCCTCCGGGGCAAGTTCTTGACTTGCCAACCTAGAGGGTTTGCCAATCAACGGCAACGCGCGGGCAGGTAGCGCTTCTCGATCGAACCGGCGTTGCACTCCCACAGCACGGCGCTGCCGTTGAACGAGGGGGTGAACACCAGGGTGTTGCTGCCACCGAGTTCAGGCACTTTTCCGGCGTTGGTATCGAAGGTAATCATGATCGTGCCGCTGGTGCCGATGGTCATGTTGGTGACATAAGTCGACGACACGGTCGTCGAGATGCCGGCTTCGGAATTGTTGGTCGGGAAACTGCCGCGCGCCATGCGCGTCTCCGAGACCGCCGCCTTGCCGGGCACCGCGATGCTCAAGCCTTCGCCGACGCGGGCGCGCACCGTGTAGTCGCTGTAGGCGGGAATCGCGATCGCGAGCAAGATGCCCAGGATGGCGATGACGATCATCAATTCGATGAGCGTGAAGCCGCGTTGTCTCTGCATGACGGATGACCCCTGTTTGCGCCTGGCCGATGGCGGCCAAGCTCCCGAAATGCACGAAATGCATCATCCATGCCACGAATTTTTGCAAATCGTGGAAACGGGATCGACCTGCGGCGGGGCGTCAGTGGGTCAACGATAAACCGCGAAAAACACCACGTTTTCGTGCGAAATCGGCGGCGACACCTGCTGGCGACCCGAAACTTCGTGATCGCGTCGATGACGTCGCGCCGACGCAAGGTGACGCGGCGCGGCAGTCCGCGCGTCGGAAAAGAGCAGTTCGCGACAAGTGGCGCGTACCCGTGCCTCGCGAGTCGTCTGTCGCGTCTTCGCGCGCGCAAAAAAAAAGCCCCGGCGAACCGGGGCTTTTTTCGCGTATCGCGAGCCGTATTAGCTGCGGCAGCGCGAAGGACGGAACTTCTGTTCCACCGAACCCGCGTTGCACTCCCAGTTCACGGCCGAGCCATTGAAGGTCGGGCTGAAAACCAGCGAGTTGCTGCCGCCGAGTTCCGGAATCTTGCCAGCGGCGGTGTTGTACGTGACCAGGATCGTGCCGCCGGTGCCGACGGTGATCGAGGTGACGAAGGTCGAGGTGATGGTGGCCGACACACCCGCCTGGGTGTTGTTGGTCGGGAACGCACCACGCGACAGACGCGTCTCGGAGACGGCGGTCTTGGTGGCGGCGGCCATGTTGATGCCTTCGCCGACGCGGGCGCGGACGGTGTAGTCGCTGTAGGCCGGGATGGCGATGGCGAGCAGGATGCCCAGAATCGCGATCACGATCATCAATTCGATCAGGGTGAAGCCTTGAATCTTCTTCATGTTGAGCCTCTTGAGGTGAGTGACTTCTTTCGTTAGCTAACTCGGTGACTGGCTTTGCCCGCGTGCGTCATGGAGTGGATCCCGTCCATGACCACGTCATGTGAGCAACGCTCGATGTGCAAAAAGCATCTTTCATGCCATGAAAATGCATGAGTCGCACGATCGGCGCCGCGGGTCACCGTTCCTAGATCGGATATCAAGTCAAAAAAAAAGCCCCGGCGAGCCGGGGCTTTTTTCGCGTATCGCGAGCCGTATTAGCTGCGGCAGCGCGAAGGACGGAACTTCTGTTCCACGGAGCCGTCGTTGCACTCCCAGTTCACGGCCGAGCCATTGAAGGTCGGGGTGAAGACCAGCGAGTTGCTGCCGCCGAGTTCCGGAATCTTGCCAGCGGCCGTGTTGTACGTGACCAGGATCGTGCCGCCGGTGCCGACGGTGATCGAGGTGACGAAGGTCGAGGTGATGGTGGCCGACACACCCGCCTGGGTGTTGTTGGTCGGGAACGCACCACGCGACAGACGCGTCTCGGAGACGGCGGTCTTGGTGGCGGCGGCCATGTTGATGCCTTCGCCGACGCGGGCGCGGACGGTGTAGTCGCTGTAGGCCGGGATGGCGATGGCGAGCAGGATGCCCAGAATCGCGATCACGATCATCAGTTCGATCAGGGTAAAGCCTTGAACCTTCTTCATAAAAACCCCCCTCAGGGTTGGTTAGCTAACTCGAAATTGCTGAAGCGGCACGTCGCAGCACGAAACTCGGATCCTAGTTCAGCACCGGACCGAAGCTGCCGCCTCGGTGGATGCTATAGCAGAAACCGTGCCACTGGCGACCGTGCACCTACGCAGGATCGGGATTCGGCCAGACCAGGACAGCTGCAACGGATGTCGTTGATTTTCGGGCAAGTTGCTTGAGGGGGCTTGGTGAAGAACCTTTGCTAGTTTCAGCGGCCGCCCCTTGTGGGCAGCCGCTGAGTTCTTGCGGGGACTCAAGCGGCTATTAGCCTCGGCAGCGCGCGGGGAGGAACTTCTGTTCCACCGAGCCCTTGTTGCATTCCCAATTGATCGCGGCGGTCTTGTAAGTCGGGACAAGGAGAAGGGTGTTGCTCCCTCCCAGTTCCGGAATCTTGCCGGCATTCGAGTTCAGCGTGATCGTAATTGCGCCGCCCGAACCGACATTTATCGACGTCACGAAGGTGGACGAAATCGTCGCGGAGATACCGGCATCCTGATTGTTGGAGGGGAAGGTGCCTCGAGACAGGCGGGCCTCGGCCACGGCCATCTTGGCCGCCGTCGCCATGTTCATGCCCTCACTCACTCGTGCCCGAACGGTGTAGTCGCTGTAAGCCGGGATGGCGATGGCGAGCAAAATGCCCAGAATCGCGATCACGATCATCAGTTCGATCAGCGTAAAGCCTTGATTACGTTGCATTTGGTGGTCCTTCTTGGCGGCCGGACGCGGTTCAGGCGTGTCGGCATTTGGGGAGATGAGCCGAGCTTGCGTCGGCGCATCCGGATTCCCCCCCATGGCCAGCGCGGCAGCAGCAGCCATGCCAAGAAAAACGCAATGCATTCAAAAGGATAAATGGAAGACGGCGGCGTTGCCGATCGATCTGTAATCGATTGCAAGTTTTTGTTTCGGCGGACCGATCGACGCCTGGCGTTGCCGATATCCAGTGAATCGGAGGCGACAGGCAAAAAAACCGAGGGCGGGATATGACGTTTCGCGTCACATAGTGACGCGAAAGGGCAGTTTATTCAGTCGATGCCCAGCTTCTTGAGCTTGTAGCGCAGGGCTCGGAAGGTAATGCCGAGCTTCTTGGCGGCCGCGGTCTTGTTGTACCGGGTCTCCTGAAGCGTTTTCATGATCGCTTCGCGTTCCAGGTTTTCGACGTAGTCGACCAGGGATGTGTGCGGATCGGCGCTGGCCGCGGCCGGCGCGGCCGGGGTGGATTCCGAACTGGCCTCGACCGCCGACGACGCGCGCGGTGCCAGCCGCAAATCGGCCAGCTGGATGACATTGTTCTCGCACAGGGCGACCGCGCGCTCGAGGATGTTTTCCAGTTCGCGCACATTGCCCGGAAAGTCGTACTCGCACAGCGCCTTGAGGGCCTGGGGCGACACCGTCGGACGATCCACGCCGAATTCCTGCGCGGTGCGTTCGAGAAACTTGCCTGCGAGCACCGGAATGTCCTCGCGCCGCTCGCGCAAGGCCGGCACGCGCATCTCGATCACGTTGATGCGATAGAACAGATCCTGACGAAACGCGCCTTGATCAACCAAACGCGCGAGGTTCTTGTGCGTGGCCGACAGAATGCGCACATCAACTGGCACTTCCTGGCGCGCGCCGATCGGACGCACGGCTTTCTCTTGAATCACGCGCAGCAATTTGACCTGCATGTGCATCGGCAGATCGGCGACTTCGTCGAGAAACAAGGTGCCGCCATTCGCGGCTTGAAACAATCCATCCTTGTCGGCCACGGCGCCGGTGAAACTGCCCTTGAGGTGGCCGAAGAATTCGCTCTCCATCAACTCGCCGGGAATCGCGCCGCAGTTGACCGGCACGAAGGTGCCGTTCGCGCGCGGGCCGGATTCGTGGATCAAGCGCGCGACGAGTTCCTTGCCCGAGCCGGACTCGCCCGAGATCGACACCGGCGCCTGACTGCGCGCGACCTTGGCGATGGTCTGACGCACTTCGCGCATCACCGCCGATTCGCCCAGCAAGGACGTGCCCGCGGTTTCTTGCGGTTCGCTGCGACGTTCCTCGGAAAGCTTGAGCGCGGATTGCACCAAGCGTCGTAGCACGGCCAGATCCACGGGCTTGGACACGAAGTCGAACGCGCCCGCTTTCAGCGCGGTCACCGCCGCGTCGACGCTGCCGTACGCGGTGATCACCGCGACCGGCACCGCTGGATAGTGACTGGCGATGTGCTCCACCAATTCGAGGCCCGTGCCATCGGGCAGACGCATATCGGTCAAGCAGAAGGCGTAGGTCGCTTCGCCGAGTCGACGCTTGGCGTCGGTGACATTGGCCGCGGTATCCACGAGCAGGCCCAGCCGACCCAGGGTCAGGACCAGGAGTTCGCGAATGTCGGGCTCGTCATCGACGACCAGGGCAGTTTGTCGGCTCATGCGCGGAAAAGGATGTCCATAGCCTGTGCGCTCGAAGGCGCCATCCTAGCAAGATGGGGGCCACCCTCTAGGCGGCGCCTCGACGGGCCATGGATTCGGCCGCGCGCGTGGCCGAGGACGAGGCCGGCAAGGTGATGCGAAAGCAGCTGCCGCCACCGGCCACCGGCACGTATTCGAGCGCGCCCTGATTGGCCTCGCAGAGCTGGCGCGCGATGTACAGGCCCAGGCCCGTGCCGTGTTCGTTGGTGGTGTAGAAGGGGTCGAAGATCTGATCAGCCACGCGCTTGGGAATGCCTGGCCCGCGATCGACGACCTCGATCACCGGCGGACCGTTCTCGGCGAGATGGCGCGCGACCACGGTCACGCGCGCGGGCTCGTTGGGCAGGCGGCCATAGCGACGCGCGTTCTGCACCAAGTTCCACACGATCTGCTGCAACTGCCCGGTGTCGGCCAGCGCGATCACCTTGCGCGTGGGCACGGCGGCTCGCACGTCATCGCTTTCCATCGGATGCGTGGATTTGTATTCCTCGACGAAATTCAGCGCCCACTGTCCCAGGTCAACGGGCTCGGGCTTGGAGCGCTCGCGGCGTGACAGCTGCAGGATGTTCTCGACGATCGCGTTCACGCGCTGGCACTGCGCGCGAATGATGTCGACCAGGCGCATGTCGGGCTCGGGGATCTGCTCGGATTCGGCGAGCAACTGCACCGAGTAGCTGATCGCCGCGAGCGGATTGCGAATCTCGTGCGCGATCGACGCGGACAAGCGACCCAAGGACGTCAGCGTCAGCTGCTCGGCTTGGCGCGACAGCAACGAAGTATCGTCGAGAAAGATGATCGTGCTGTCATCGCCATCGCCGCCCAGCTTCACGAAGCGCGGAATGATCTCGGGCATGCCCTCGGCCAGCGCCACGGGCAGCGATTCCGCGCGTCCCGACGTACGCCAGTGATAGAGCCGACGCGACAGTTCCGGCGCCACGTCGCCCAATTCGCGCCGCGAATGCGAGGGACTGCCGACCAATTGCCACGCCGCTTCGTTGATCTGATGAATCAGATTGCCGGCATCGACCACGATCACGCCGGTGCGCATGCGGCGAATGATCAGCTCGTTCAATTGCGTCAGATTGCCCAGCGCCGTTTCCTGACGGACGACCAGTTCCTGCGTTTCCGACACATGACTGCGCAGGACCTGCAGCAAGATCGTCGAGGCCAGATAACTCGCGCCGAACATCGCGCCCGTGAGCCACGGACTCGTGCCGCCGGGATCGGCGCCCACGACCATGGCCGCGGTCACGCCCAGCGCCGCGATCGTCGCGTAGGCATACGCGGCGCGCGGGCCCAACAGCAGCGCGCCGCAACTGACGTTGACCAGCAAGAGCGTCGCGATGCCCGTGTCCAGGCCCCGAATCGCGGTCAGCGATGACGTCGCCGCGAGCATGTCGACGGTCAGGCCCAGAAACACCAACCCGCCCGAATAACCGCGTCGACGCCGCCCGAACAGGAACAGCAGCAAGGTCGCGACCAAATACGCCACGGCGATATTGCGCGCCGTCGTGTTGGACACGAACGCGATCGAGCGCTCCGCCAGCGGACTGAAACAAAACCCCGCCAGCAAGGCCGCCTCGAACACGCGATACAGATCGAAGAAATACAGCTCGCGCCGGATGATCGCGTCGGGTTGCGACAGCAGATCCGGGGTCAGCGGGTTCAGGGCGGACAGTTTGGGGGCGGCCATCGGGCATCGCGCGGCTCAAGACCGGGGCAGTATAGCCCTCCGATCGCGCTTGCCCCTTCCTGCGCGCGGCGCGATCGGCCAAAATACGCCCCCGTTTCGCCGGGGGTGGGACGCCGATCCCGCAAACATCCCCGCGTCCGCCCTATCAAGTCGTCGCGCGCGACAGTCTCGAGGATCACGCTCGCATGAATTTTCACGAATATCAGGCCAAGGAACTGTTCGCCGAGTTCGGCATTCCCGTGCCCCAAGGCAAGGTCGCGCGCACCGGCGACGAAGCCCTGTCCGCCGCGCGCGAGCTCGGTGGCGCGCAGTGGGTGGTCAAGGCGCAGATCCATGCCGGCGGTCGCGGCAAGGCCGGTGGCGTCAAGCTGACCAAGACGCCCGAAGAAACGCGCGACGCTGCCGCCAAGATGCTCGGCACGCGCATGGAAACCTATCAATCCGGCGGCCGCGCGCTGCCGGTCGACTTGGTGCTGATCTCCGAGGCCAATGACATCGCCAAGGAGCTGTACCTGTCGTGCTTGGTCGATCGCGCCAGCAAGGCCGTGACCTTCATCGCCTCGGCTCGCGGCGGCGTCGACATCGAGCAGGTCGCGCGCGAAAACCCCGAGGACATCCACACCGTCGTGGTCGACTACGTGCAGGGCCTGCAGCCGTATCAGTGCCGCAAGGTCGGCTTCGCGATGGGCCTCAACGCCAAGCAGGTCGGTCAGCTGACCAAGATCATGATCGGCGTGTACAAGCTGTTCAACGCGATGGATCTTTCCTTGGTCGAATTGAACCCGCTGGCGATCGTGGCCAACGGCGATCTGATGGCGCTCGACGGCAAGTTGAACGCCGACGAGAACGCGTTGTTCCGTCAGCCGCGCGTCGAATCCATGCGCGACATCGCGCAGGAAGATCCGGCCGAGGCCAAGGCCGCCAATCACAACCTCAACTACGTGCAGATGGATGGCAACATCGGCTGCATGGTCAATGGCGCGGGCCTGGCCATGGCGACGATGGACGTGATCAAGCTCGCCGGTGGCGAGCCCGCGAACTTCCTCGACGTGGGTGGCGGCGCGACCAAGGAACGCGTGACCGAAGCGTTCAAGCTGATCCTGTCCTCGGACAAGGTGCGCGCGATCCTGGTCAACATCTTCGGCGGCATCGTCCGCTGCGACATGATCGCCGAAGGCATCATCGCCGCGGTCAAGGACGTCGGCGTGAAGATCCCCGTGATCGTGCGCCTGGAAGGCACCAATGTCGAAAAGGGCCGCGAACTGCTGGCCAATTCCGGCTTCAAGATCATCCCCGCCACCGACCTCAACGACGCCGCGAAGAAAGCCGTGGCGTCGGTGGGCTGAACCCAGAGATCAACCCATGAGCGTACTGGTCAATAAAAACACCCGCCTGATCGTGCAAGGTTTCACCGGTCAGCAGGGCACCTTCCACTCCGAGCAGATGATCGATTACGGCACCCAACTCGTGGGTGGCGTGACGCCGGGCAAGGGTGGCACTCAGCATTTGAATCGTCCGGTGTTCGACACCGTCGACGCCGCCGTGCGCGCCACCGGCGCCGACGCCAGCGTGATCTACGTGCCGCCGCCGTTCGCGGCCGACGCCATCCTCGAAGCCGCCGATGGCGGCATCAAGGTCATCGTCACCATCACCGAAGGCATTCCGGTGCTGGACATGCTGCGCGTCAAGAACGCGCTCAAGAGCTACCCCGATGTCGTGCTGATCGGACCGAACTGCCCGGGCGTGATCACGCCGGGCGAATGCAAGATCGGCATCATGCCGGGCCACATCCACAAGCCGGGCAAGGTCGGCATCGTCTCGCGCTCGGGCACGCTGACGTATGAGGCGGTGTTCCAGACCACCAACGCGGGCCTGGGCCAATCGACCTGCATCGGCATCGGCGGCGATCCGATCAATGGCCTGAACTTCATCGATTGCTTGAAGCTGTTCCAGGACGACAAGCAGACCGAAGGCATCATCATGGTCGGCGAAATCGGCGGTTCGGCCGAGGAAGAAGCGGCCGAGTTCATCCAGAGCTACGTGCGCAAGCCCGTGGTCGCCTTCATCGCCGGTTCCTCGGCGCCCGCGGGCAAGCGCATGGGTCACGCCGGCGCGATCGCCTCGGGTGGCAAGGGTACGGCGGCGGGCAAGTTCGCGGCGCTGGAAAAAGCCGGCGTGACCACGGTCAAGTCGCCGGCGGATCTCGGTCGCGCGATCCAGGCCAAGCTCAGCAAGTAAGTAAGCGCGATCGCGACCCCGCCGCGCGGGGTCGCGACGAGCTCGCGGGGAAAAGCATGACGACCTTGCGCGTGGCGCTGGCGCAGTACGATTTTCCGGTCGGCGCCATCGCCGCGAACGCCGAGCGCATGCTCACCTTGTCCCAGCAGGCGCGCGACCAGCATGGCGCGCGCTTGATCGCGTTTCCCGAACTCGCGTTGTCGGGCTATCTCTCCGAGGATCTGTTCCTTCGCCCGGGTTTTCTGGCGCAGTGTCGACAGGCGCTGGAAGATCTCGCCACCAAGATCGCGGGCATCGACGTCATCGTTGGTCATCCGCTGGTGGAAGGCGGGCGCGTGTACAACGCGCTGTCGTGGTTGCGCGAAGGCCGCATCATCGCGCAGTACCGCAAGCAGGCCTTGCCCAACTACACGGTCTTCGACGAAAAGCGTTATTTCACGCCGGGCGATCGGCCGCTGGTCGTCGAAATCGATGGCATTCAAGTCGCGCCCCTGATTTGCGAGGATCTGTGGGAAGACGCGCCCGCGCGTTCGGCCTTGCGCGCGGGTGCGCAGGCCTTGATCGCGATCAATGCCTCGCCCTTCGATCCGGCCAATCGCGCCGCGCGCATCGCCGTACTACGCAAGCGCGCGCGCGAGCACGTGGTGCCCGTGGCCTATGTCAACTTGGTCGCGGGCCAGGATGATCTGGTGTTCGACGGCGGCGCCATGGCCGCGAGCGCCGACGGCACCTTGATCGGTCCCGCGCCGGCCTTCACCGATGGCTTGTTCTGCGTCGATCTGGAATTGCCGCGCGGCGTCGCGCGCGCCGTCGACTGGCAAGCGGGCGAAGAAAGCACGATCGCGCTGACCTACGCCGCGCTCGTGCGCGCCACGCGCGATTACGTCGACAAGAATCGCTTTCCCGGCGTGCTCCTGGGCCTGTCGGGCGGCGTTGACTCCGCGTTGACTGTGACCCTCGCCGTCGACGCGCTCGGGCCCGAACGCGTGACCGCGGTGATGATGCCGTCGCGCTTCACCTCGCGATTGAGCGTCGAACAAGCCGCGGCCCAAGCCTCGGCGCTGGGCGTGCAGTATCACGTGATCGACATCGAGCCCGCGTTTCAGAGTTTCGTGCAGGCGCTGGCGCCGGCCTTTACCGGCCGCGAACCCGACATCACCGAAGAAAACATCCAATCGCGTTGCCGCGGCGTGCTGCTGATGGCGATGTCGAACAAGTTCGGTCGCATGGTGCTGTCGACCGGCAACAAGAGCGAGATGGCGGTCGGCTATGCCACGATCTACGGCGACATGTGCGGTGGCTTCGCGCCGCTCAAGGATTGCTACAAGACCCTGGTCTACGATTTGTGCCGCTATCGCAACGGACTTTCGCTCGCGATCCCGCAAGCCGTGATCGATCGCCCGCCTTCGGCGGAACTGCGCGAGAACCAGACCGATCAGGATTCGCTGCCGCCGTACGACGTGCTCGATGCCGTGCTCGAGCGCTTCATCGAGAACGATCGTTCAGCCGAGGAAATCATCGGCGAAGGCTTCGATCCCGCCGTCGTGCGTCGAGTCGTGGCCCTGGTGCTCCGCAACGAGTACAAGCGTCGCCAGTCGGCGCCCGGTCCGCGCGTGACGCGCCGCGCCTTCGGTCGCGATCGGCGTTATCCGATCACGTCGGCCTGGCGCTCCTAGCGCGCCGATTCATCGAGCGCAGAAACAAAAACGGCGCCCTGGGGCGCCGTTTTCGTTCAAGGCTTCGCGCAAAGCATCAACCCGCCGCGCGACCCTCGCCGATGAAGGGCACGAGCTGCCACCAGCGATTACCGCGCGCCGGCCAGTCGCCATGCAGGTACGGGTGGTCGGGGTAGTTCAGTTCCAGTACGCGCGTGGTGTCCTTCGACAGTTTGTCCTGGCCCAGACGCTTGTAGCTCTCGGCCATGATCGCCAGCGCGTCGGCGGCCTGCGGCGTTTCCTGATAGTTCTCGATGATCGTGCGCGCGCGACCTTGCGCGGCGACATAGGCATTGCGGCGAAAGTAGAAGTTCGCCACGTTCAATTCTGACTGCGCCATCGAATTGCGCAGATGGATCATGCGCTGACGGGCATCGGCCGAATAGCGGCTGTCCGGGAAGCGTTGCACCAACTCGCCGAAATCCTGGAACGACTGGCGCGCGAAGGCCAGATCGCGGCGCGTGAGGTCGGTCTGGATATAGCGCTCGAGCAGGCCGACTTCGCGGTTGAAGTTGATCAGGCCGCGCAGGTAGTAGGCGTAATCGACGTGCTTGTGCGTGGGATAGGTGCGAATGAAGCGATTGGCCGTGGACAGCGCTTCTTCCGGATCCTTGCTCTTGTACTGTGAGTAGGCCAGGTTGAGCTCGGACTGTTCGGTGTAGCGACCGAACGGGAAGCGCGCGATCAGTCGCTTGTAGTACTTGGCGGCGCGGTCGTAATTGCCGGCCTGCATGGACACGGTGGCTTCGTCGTAGAGCTGATCGACGGGCAGAATTTCGGTCGCGTCGAGGCGCGAGCGGTCGCCGCAGGCGGCCAGCACCAGGACCATCGCCAGCAAGGCAAGGCGGAGAAGGATGACGATGGGGCGCATGTTGGGCGATGGAAGGTCCTAGAATGAGGGCGGCATGATAGCCCAAACCCGTGTTAGCCCTCCATGAACCAGACCCCAGCCCCCCCAACGCCCCCGTCCGCGCCGCGCGACACGGTCGAAAGAACCGCGCGCATTCCCGAAGCCCTGGCCGGCATGCGCCTGGATCGCGCGGTCGCCGAGGTCTTCGCCGATTTCTCGCGCTCGCGCCTCGCGGAGTGGATCAAGAGCGGACAGATCCTGGTCAATGGCCAGATCGCGCGACCGCGCGACCCGGTCGACGGCGGCGAGACCCTGACCCTGCGCGCCACGCTCGAAGCCCAGGTCGATGCCGCGCCCGAACAGATTCCGCTCGACATCGTGTTCGAGGACAAGCATCTGATCGTGGTCAACAAACCGGCGGGCCTCGTGGTCCATCCCGGCGCGGGCAATGCCACCGGCACGCTGCAGAACGCCTTGCTGCATCACGACCCCAAGCTCGATCAGGTGCCGCGCGCCGGCATCGTGCATCGCCTGGACAAGGACACCAGTGGCCTGATGGTGGTGGCGCGCACGCTCGCGGCGCATGCGCGCCTGGTCGAGCAGTTGTCCGATCGTGACATTCATCGCCAATACGAGGCCCTGGTGCTCGGCCCGATGATCGCCGGTGGCAGCGTCGAGGCGGCCATGGATCGCCATCCGGCCGATCGCTTGAAGATGGGCGTGGTCGAAGGCGGTCGGCCCGCGGTCACGCACTATCGCGTGCGCGAGCGCTTTCGCGCGCACACCTTGCTGCAGGTCAATCTGGAAACGGGCCGCACGCATCAGATTCGCGTGCACATGTCCCACATCCGACATCCCTTGCTCGGCGATCCCTTGTACGGCGGTGGCTTGAAGTTGCCAAAGGCGGCATCGCCGGCCCTGGTCGAGATCCTGCGCGGCTTCAAGCGTCAGGCCCTGCACGCGGAGCGTCTGGCCTTCGAGCATCCGGTCACCGGCAAGACGCTCGAGTTCACCGCGCCGCGCCCGGCCGACATGGAAGCCGTGGTGCAGGCGCTGCGCGCCGACGTGCGCGAGCACACGATGTGAGCACCGCGCCGGGCGTGCAATCGCCGGCGCGCGCGTGGGCGTGGCTCGCCTTGGCGGTGATCGTCTTGCTCGGCGCGCATTTGCGCCTGAGCGCGGCCTTGCGCACCGAAGTCGATCAGCCGCTGCGCGGCGATGCCGCGTTGTACACGGCTTACGCCTACAACCTCGATCGCTTCGGCGTGTTCTCGCGTGAGTTTTCCTTTCTCAAGGCCGACGATCCCGCGCTGACCGCGCCGGCGCCCGATGCCTTCGTCGCGCCGGGGTATCCGTGGTTTTTGTCGTGGACGCTCGAGGGCGCGCCCGACATGGCCTTCGTCACGCGCACCGTGATGATCCAGGCGATTCTCGGCATCGTTCTATTGGTGCTGGGTTTTCTCGTCACGCGCGGTCTGCTCGATGAGGGACGCGCCTTGATCGTGACCGGCTTGCTCGCGATCTCGCCGCACCTGATCGTGCTGGGCACGTATCTGCTGACCGAGACTGTGTACGCGATCAGCGTCGCCGCGTTGGCGCTGGCTTTGATCTGGGCGACGCGCGCGCGCCGGGTCTGGGTCTTCGCGCTAGTTGGCGTGGTGCTTGGCGTGAGCGTTTTGATTCGGCCGACCTTGCAGTACCTGCCGCCATTTCTCGCGCTCGGCGTGATCCTGTTCGCGGGCTGGCGGCGTTGGCCGGCGGCGCTGGCCCTGGTGTTGGGTTTCGCCTTGGTGTTCACGCCGTGGTTGGCGCGCAATCAGTCGAGCACGGGTCAGACGGGCGATCCGAAGCTCATGATCGCGACCTTGCAGCACGGATCCTATCCGGGCTTCATGTACAACGATCTGCCCGAGTCGCGCGGCTATCCGTATCGTTTCGATCCCGAGACGCCGCGCATCAGCGCCAGTCTCGATGCCGTGCTCGGTCACATCGCTGATCGCTTTCGCGCCGAGCCCGCGCGCATGACGCGCTGGTATCTGCTGGAAAAGCCCTTCTATTTTCACGATTGGTCCTTCATCGAAGGCGCGGGCGATGTGTTCTTGTATCCGGTGAAGTATTCGCCGTACTTCGATCGGCCCGAGTTCAAGCTCACGCGCGCGGTCAGTTTCGCCTTGCATTGGCCGCTCGTGATGCTGGGCATGGGCGGTTGTCTGTGGGCCTTGTGGCGCGCCTGGCGCGCGCGCGGCGCGGCGATCGCGCCGACGGATTTCGCGTGGGGCTTGCTGGCCTTGGTCCAGGCCTATGCGATTGGGCTGCACATGGTGGGCGCACCGTTCGGCCGCTACAGCGTGCCGTTTCGCGTGCTGCTGTTTCCGTTCGCGGTGTACGCGGCGAGCGCGATCATCGCGGCCATTCGGCGTCGGACGACGGCGTGAGTCTCGATCACGACTGGCTGCTGCGCGCCGATCTCGGCCCGCGCGTGCGCGCGGTCGCGACGACGCGGTTGGGTCCCGGACATTCGCGAACGCCTTTCGATCGCTTCAATCTCGGCGCGCACGTCGGCGATGCGCCCGAGGCGGTGGCTTTCAACCGCGTCACCTTGTGTCAGACCTTGAATCTGCCCAGCGAGCCGCGCTGGTTGCGGCAAGTTCACGGCACGACTTGCGTGACGCTGGATGGCACTATCGCGCTCGACGCTCCCGAAGCCGACGCCGCGTACACCGACACGCCGGGCCAAGTCTGTTTGATCATGACCGCCGATTGTCTGCCCGTGCTCGTGGCCTCGTCCGCGGGCGATGAAGTCGCGGCGATTCACGCCGGTTGGCGCGGGCTGGCCGCGGGCGTGATCGAATCCGCGTTGAGTCGGTTTCGCGCGCCGCCCGAAACCTTGCGCGCCTGGCTGGGTCCGGCAATCGGACCGACCGTGTATGAAGTTGGCGAGGAGGTGCGCGCCGCCTTCATCGCCATCGATCGCGCCGACGCCGCGCACTTCGCGCCGACGCGGCCCGGTCATTACCTGTGCGATCTCTACGCGCTGGCGCGCTCGCGGCTTCGTCGCGCCGGCGTCGCGCGCGCCGACGGCGGCGAGCACTGCACCGCCAGCGATCCCCGCCGCTTCTATTCGCACCGTCGCGATGGCATCAGTGGCCGCATGGCCGCGCTGATCTGGATCGCGCCCGACTGAGCCGCGCGCGGCCCTTGATCCCGATCAAGGGTAGCGCCGTTGAAAGCGCGTACATTGCCCGCATTGAGGGGCCATCGGGCGGCTCCGCCGCCGCAATCCCTTTTGGAGTCCGGCAATGCGCATGGATAAACTCACCTCGCGCTTCCAGCAGGCCTTGGCCGACGCGCAGTCCGCCGCGGTCGGGCGCGACAACAACATGATCGAGCCGGCGCACGTGCTGGTGGCCTTGATCGATCAACAGGGCGGCTCGACGCGACCGCTGCTGCAACAAGCTCAGGTCAATGTCCCGGTGCTGCGCGCGCGCTTGGTCGAGGCGCTCGATCGCTTGCCGCGCATCAAGGGTCAGGAGGGCAATCTCAACGTCTCCAACGACCTCGGTCGCTTGCTCAATATCACCGACAAGCTGGCGCAACAGCGCGGCGATCAATTCATCGCCAGCGAGCTGTTCGTGCTCGCCTGCGTCGAGGACAAGGGCGAAGTCGGCCAAGCCCTCAAGGCCGCCGGCGCGCACAAGGCCGCCATCGAGAAAGCCATCGACGCCATGCGCGGCGGCGAGAAAGTCGACGACGCCAACGCCGAGGACAATCGTCAGGCCCTGGCCAAGTACACCATCGACCTGACCGCGCGCGCCGAGAGCGGCAAGCTCGATCCGGTGATCGGTCGCGACGAAGAAATCCGCCGCACCATCCAAGTACTGCAACGACGCACCAAGAACAATCCCGTGCTGATCGGCGAACCCGGCGTGGGCAAGACCGCCATCGTCGAAGGCCTGGCGCAACGCATCGTCAATCACGAAGTGCCCGAGAGCCTGCGCGACAAGCGCGTGCTCGCGCTCGACATGGGCGCGCTGATCGCGGGCGCCAAGTTCCGCGGTGAATTCGAGGAACGCCTCAAGGCGGTATTGAACGATCTGTCGAAGCAGGAAGGTCAGATCATCCTGTTCATCGACGAACTGCACACCATGGTCGGCGCCGGCAAGGCCGAGGGCGCGATGGACGCCGGCAATATGTTGAAGCCGGCGCTGGCGCGCGGCGAGCTTCATTGCATCGGCGCGACCACGCTCGACGAATATCGCAAGTACGTCGAGAAAGATGCCGCGCTCGAGCGTCGCTTTCAGAAAGTGCTGGTCGGCGAGCCGAGCATCGAGGACACCATTGCGATTCTTCGCGGCCTGAAAGAACGCTATGCCGTGCATCACGGCGTGGAGATCACCGACCCCGCCATCGTCGCCGCGGCCACGCTCTCGCATCGCTACATCGCCGATCGTCAGCTGCCCGATAAGGCCATCGATCTGATGGACGAAGCCGCCTCGCGCATTCGCATGGAGATCGACTCCAAGCCCGAGGAAATGGATCGTCTCGAGCGCCGCTTGATTCAATTGAAGATTCAGCGCGAGGCCTTGAAGAAGGAATCCGATCCGGCCTCGCGTCAGCGCCTGGCCGATCTGGAGAAAGACATCGACAAGCTCGAACGCGAGTTCTCCGATCTCGAGGAAATCTGGAAATCGGAAAAAGCCGCGGTCCAAGGCACGACCAAGATCAAGGAAGAAATCGAGAAAGCGCGCCTGGAAATGGAAGCCGCGATGCGCCGCCAGGACCTGGCGCGCATGAGCGAAATCCAATACGGCCGCCTGCCCAAGCTCGAGAAGGAACTCGAAGCCGCCGCCGCCGCCGAGCAGACCGGCTTCAAGCTGCTGCAGCAACGCGTCACCGCGGAGGAAATCGCCGAGGTCGTGTCGCGCTGGACCGGCATTCCGGTGTCGAAGATGCTCGAAGGCGAGCGCGAGAAACTGCTGCGCATGGAAGCCGAGCTGCACCAGCGCGTGGTCGGCCAAGACGAAGCCGTGCGCGCGGTGGCCGATGCCATTCGCCGTTCGCGCGCGGGGCTGTCCGATCCAAATCGTCCCAATGGCTCGTTCCTCTTTCTCGGCCCCACGGGCGTGGGCAAGACCGAGTTGTGCAAGGCGTTGGCGCAGTTCCTGTTCGATTCCACCGATGCCATGGTGCGCATCGACATGAGCGAGTTCATGGAGAAACACTCGGTCGCGCGCCTGATCGGCGCGCCGCCGGGCTATGTCGGTTACGAAGAAGGCGGCTATCTGACCGAGGCCGTGCGTCGTCGCCCGTATTCCGTGATCCTGCTCGATGAAGTCGAGAAGGCGCACAGTGATGTCTTCAACGTGCTGCTGCAGGTGCTCGATGATGGTCGTCTCACCGACGGTCAGGGCCGCACCGTGGACTTCCGCAATACCGTGATCGTGATGACCTCGAACCTGGGGTCGCATTTGATCCAGGAACTCGCGGCCAAGGGCGATTACGCGACCATGAAGACCGCGGTGCTCGACGTGGTCGGTCAGCACTTCCGGCCCGAGTTCATCAATCGACTCGACGAGATCGTGGTCTTTCATCCGCTGGGCCGCGACCACATTCGCTCGATCGCGCGCATCCAGCTGCGTCATCTGGAAAAACGCCTGGCCGAACGCGAGATCGCGCTCGAAGTCTCCGACGAGGCGCTCGATGTCTTGGGCGAGGCGGGGTTCGATCCGGTCTATGGCGCGCGGCCGCTCAAGCGCGCGATCCAGCAGCAGGTCGAGAACCCCTTGGCCAGCCGCATTCTCGCGGGTGAGTTCAAGCCTGGCTCGGGGCTGGTGATCGACGCTTACGACGGCAAGCTGGTGTTCAAGACGCGCGCCTGATTTGGCGCGCGGTCTTGCTTCATCGCAGCGCGAAGGCGCGCCGCTTTGCGTCGGCTAGCGGCGCTTGGGCACGAACCAATATTGCCTAGCCGCGCTTGCGCGCGACGAAGACCATCTGATGGCAATGCCACGGGTCGATGCGCTCGGCCAGCGGCTGGATGAAATTCGGCAGCGGATATAAACCAAAACCGCGGCCTTCGATCTGATCGAAGCCGAGCATGCCGAGATAGCGGCGCAGCACGCGGTAACTGAACACCAGCAAGTGCCGGTGCTGGGCGAAATCGTCGAGGTGCGAAGTGGTCTCGCCCTCGACCACGCGGAACGGTTCCTCCGCCGCCTGTAACGCGTTGGAATCTGGATGCGGACCGCTCGAGGGCATCTTGCCCAGCAGAATCTGCGCGGCGGTGAAATACGTGCTGATGTTGGGCGTCAGCAGCACCAAGCGTCCGCCCGGACGCAGCGCGCGCTGACATTCGCCCAGAAAACGGCACGGATACAACAGATGCTCAAGCACGGACAGCGCGAACACGCAGTCCTGCGACGCGTCCGCCACCGGCAACGCGCGATTGAGATCGGCCTGCAGCAGGTTCACGCCGGCCTCGGCCGCGCGTCGCACGCAATCGGGGTTCCATTCGATGCCGGTGTAGCGGATCGGTCGCTCGGCCGTGCCCGCGCCAAGCTCGCGCCCGAAGGCGCCGTCGCCGGCGCCGCATTCCAGCCAATCCTGGCCGGGCGCGGCGCGGATCGCGGCGTGCGCGTGCCCGTAGGCCTCGCGCATCGTGCGGCGATAGAGAGTCTTGAAATAGTGGTGGATGGCGCCGGCCATGCATTCGCTCCGTTCGCGCGCAGTGTAGCCGCGAGCGCGGCATGGTCGACAGCGCGAGCGACGGCCTGTGGTAAAAGACTGCGATCCGTGGCGTGGGGGTTTCGCGTGGGTCTGGTCAAGCGTCTGGCACCGCATCTGGTGGGTCGCGCCGTGCTCGGCTGGCTGTGGCGGCCGGCCCAGGCGTTGATTCGCGTGGGCTATTACCTGAAGTTCCTGGCCTGGAGTCATCGCGCGGGCTTGCGCGCCAAGCTGCTCGATCCGGGCGAGGTGCCCACGCATGCGCGGCGCGAGCGCCTCTATGCCGATCTTCTCGCGCGCCTGAGCCTGGAAACCGGGCCGATGTGGTACCTCGAGTTCGGCGTCGCACGCGGCGAGTCGATTCGCTGGTGGTCGACGCGCAACACGCACACCGAGTCGCGCTTCATCGGTCACGACAGCTTCGAAGGACTTCCCGATGCCTGGGCGGCGATGCCGCGCGGCGCCTTCTCGACCGGCGGCCAATTGCCCGCGATCGACGATCCGCGCGTGAGCTTCGTCAAGGGCTGGTTTCGCGACACGGTCGGCGTCGGCCTGCCACCGCGGCCGGGCGAAGGGCATCGTCTGGTGGTGAATCTCGACGCCGATCTCTACGGCTCGACCACGGTCGCGCTTCACGCGCTATTCGCGCGGCTGCGCGCTGGCGACGTGCTGATCTTCGACGAGTTCGCCTATCCCATGGATGAGTTCCGCGCCTTCCTCGACTATGTCGATGCCTATGGCACGACGCTGTCGATCCATGCCGCGGTCAACTGCGGCGACGTGATCGCCTTCGTCGTCGGCGAGCCCGCGCCGCGCGCATGATCGGCGATCTGCGCTTTTGGAATCACGCCTGCGTCGAGATCGAGCTCGACGAGGGCACCTTGCTGTGCGATCCGTGGTTCTTCGGGCGCGTGTTCAATGATTCCTGGGAGCTGCTGCACGAGAACGATCCCGCCGAGATCGATTGGTCGCGCGTGCGTTATCTATGGATCTCGCACGAGCACCCCGATCATCTGCATTTCGGCAGCCTGCGTCGCTTGCGCGAGCTGGCGCCGCAGCGCATCGAGGTGCTGTTTCGGCGTCAGCCCGAGCAGAACGTGGTCAAGTCGATACGCGCGCTGGGCTTCGAGGTCAGCGAACTGCCCTTGAACGAGACCCGCGCGCTGGAAGCGCGCACGCGCGTGTACTGCCTGGGCACGCACGCCGACAGCGCCTTGCTGATCGATGCCGGCGGGCGCGTGATCTTCAATCAGAACGATTGCCGGCTGGGCGCGAGTCAGATCGAGCGCGCGCGGGCGGTGTTCGGCGCCATCGATGTGTGGCTGTTTCAGTTCTCGCTGGCCGGCTACTACGGCAACGAAGACGACAACGCCGCGCTCGGCCGCGCCGGCCGCGCGCACCTGACCCTGCTCGCGCGCTATCTGCAGCAGTTGCGACCGCGCGCCTTCGTGCCGTTCGCGAGCTTCGTGCGCTTTTGTCACCCGCGCAATCAATATCTCAATGCCTGGCGAGTGAGCGTGGACGCGGTGCGCGAAGCCTTGGCCGGCGCGCCCGCGCGCGTGCATTGCCTGGCGCCGGGCGAAGTGCTGCACGCCGCCACGCCGCGCGCGCCCGAGGCCGACGACGCGGCCGCCGAGTTCTGGCGCGCGCGCTTCGATCATCTGCCCGCGCCCGAGGCGCGCCCGCGCGCCGAGCGCGACGATGCCGAGCTGATCAAGGCCGGCCAGCGCCTCGCGCGCGCGATCCGCGCGCAATGGCCGCGCTGGACCGTGCCCGGCGCGCTCAGCATCCATCTCGACGACATCGCGCGGCACGCGGTGATCGATCTGCGTCGCGGTGAGTTCGGCATCGCCAGCGAGCCCGGCGATGTCGTGATCGCGGCCATGGACTCGCAGACCATGACCTATATGTTCCGTTTTCCCTGGGGCGCCGACACCGCGCACATCTCGAGCACGGTGCGCGTGATCGACGACTTTCGCTGGCGCTGGCTGCTGTACGTGCGCCATGCCGACTACCGGCTGGCGCACTACGGCCGCTGGCGCACCCTGGTGCCCTTGCCCCTGGCCGCCGCGCGCGGCTGGGCCGGGCGCGTGTGGCACCGCAAGGGCTGAAGCGCCGGTCGCGATTGGTATCGCCGGGCGCGGCCACTACAATGGCCGGATGATTTCGTTTCGTGATCTCGCCATCCGTCGCGGTGGCCGTGAACTCCTGTCCGGACTCGACGTGACCCTGCATGCCGGTTGGCGCGTGGGCGTGGTCGGGCGCAATGGCTGTGGCAAGTCCAGTTTGTTCGCGGTCGTGACCGGTCAGGTCGAGCCCGATCGGGGCGCGATGGACATGCCGCGCGCCTCGCGCCTGGCCTGCGTCGCGCAGGAAACGCCGCCCTTGCCCGATCCGGCGCTCGATTTCGTGCTCGGCGGCGACGCCGAGGCCGCCGCCGCCCTGCGCGATGCCGCCGAAGCCGAGGCCCGCGAAGACTACGAGGCGCAAGCCGCGGCCCATCACCGCATCGAGGAACTCAACGCCTACGACGCGCGCGCCCGCGCCGCGCGGCTGTTGTTTGGCCTGGGCTTCAAGTCCGACACGCACGAACAGCCCGTGGCCGAATTCTCCGGCGGCTGGCGCGTGCGCCTGAACGTGGCGCGCGCGCTGATGGCGCCGTCCGACGTGCTGTTGCTCGACGAACCGACCAATCACCTCGACCTCGACGCCGTGCTCTGGCTCGAGGACTGGATCCGTCGCTACACCGGCACGGTGCTGGTGATCTCGCACGATCGCGATTTTCTCGACGGCGTCGCCACGCACGTGCTGCACTTGGCCGAAGGGCGCGGCAAGCTCTACACCGGCAACTATCAGGCCTTCGAGCGTCAGCGCGCCGAGCAGATGCGCCAGCAGCAGATCGCGTTCGAGAAGGAACAAGCCGAGCGCGCGCATCTGCAATCGTTCATCGATCGCTTCCGCGCCAAGGCGAGCAAGGCGCGTCAGGCGCAGTCGCGCATCAAGCGCCTGGAAAAGATGGCCGGCACCGAGGCCGTGCGCATGGAGCGCAGCTTCAAGTGCTCGTTCCCGACGCCGGTGAAGTTGCCCGATTCGCTGATCAAGCTCGATGAACTCGATGCCGGCTATGGCGAGCGTCGCGTGCTCGGTAATATTCGTCTGGGCCTCGAAGCTGGCGATCGCGTCGGTCTGCTCGGCCCCAATGGCGAGGGCAAGTCGACCCTGGTCAAGACCATCGCTGGCGCGCTCGCGCCGCTCAGTGGCACGCGCGTGGCGCACAAGGATCTGGTCGTGGGCTATTTCGCCCAGCACACGGTCGAGCAACTGCACGACGATCAGACGCCGCTGCAACACCTGGTCGACATCGCCAAGGGCGTCAGCACGCAGGACCTGCGCGATTATCTGGGTCGCTGGAATTTCCTCGGCGATCGCGTGTTCGAGACCATCGAAGGGTTTTCCGGCGGTGAACGCGCGCGCTTGGCGCTGGCGCTGGTGGCGTGGCGCAAGCCCAATCTGCTGCTGCTCGACGAGCCCACGAACCATCTTGATCTGGACATGCGCGAAGCCCTGGCCGACGCGCTCAATGATTTCGTCGGCGCCTTGGTGCTGGTCTCGCATGATCGCAGTCTGTTGTCGCTGACCTGCGACACCTTCTGGCGCGTGGCCGATGCCGAGGTCGTGCCCTTCGATGGCGATCTCGACGACTACGCCGGCTGGCTGCGCGCGCGACGCAAGAACGAGAATTCGCGCGAGGCGCCGGCCGTGCCGCGCGTCAGCGCCGCCGACAAGCGTCGCGCCTCGGCCCAGCAGCGCGAACGCGATCGCGCTCAGCAAAAGCAGCTCAAGCAATGCGAATCGCGCATCGAATCGATGCAGCGCGAGAAGGCCGAGATCGCCGCGAAACTCGCCGATCCCGCCTACTACGCCGCCGCCGACATGCGCGAGTTCAAGCGTCTGAGCGCGCGCAATGGCGAGCTGGTCGCCGAGATCGAAAAGCTCGAGGCGCAATGGCTGTCCTTGTACGAAGCGGTGTCGGCCGCGGCCGATTCCGGGTCCTAGCGGCGGCCGCGGCCATCATCGCGGGGCCCGTTGGGCCTTGAAAACGGGCGTCGCGGCCCCATCGTGCGCCCACTCCAGGGGTAATCGTCATGCCGATCTACGAATTCGAATGCCAAGCCTGCGGCGCGCGCGACGAGCGTCTGATGCGCGTGAGCGATGCCGATCCGACCGACTGCCTGAGCTGCGGCAAGCCCGCGCTCAAGCGCCTGCTTTCGGCGCCGAGTTTCCGCTTGTCCGGCAGCGGCTGGTACGAGACCGATTTCAAATCCGACAAGGACAAGAAACGCAATCTCGCCGGCGGCGGCGCGTCCGACACCAAGCCCGCCGAAGCCAAGAGCGAATCGAAGACCGAGTCGGCCGCGCCCGCGGCATCGACCCCCAAGTCCGACGGCGCGGCCAGCGCCTGAGCGCGCGCCGCGCTCACTGCGATACCGCCACCTCGACTTCGCGCAGATCGGCGCGCCCGTGATCGTCGACCGCGCGAATGCGATAGCGGCCCGCGTCGGCGGGTGACCACTCGGCCGTGCCGCTGGGTTCGGTGCGCGCGATGAAGTTGTCGTCGATGAACCAGTAGATCTCGCGCACGTCGGCGTCGGCGTGCGCGCTCAAGGTGATGCGTGATTGTTCGGGATGCTTCAGGCGCAAGGTGTACGTCGTCGCGCGATGCGGCGAGTCGATGCGCGGCGGCGTGCCCGCGATCGCGCCCTGCGGACAGGCCGGATTGACCGGCGGCTTGCGTCGCGGAATGCCGGCCTGCGCGAACACGCGCGACAGATCCGACGACCAGAACTCGAACACTTCGTAGCGCACCGCGCGCGGATCCACCGGCGGACATGCCGGCAGTCCCGTGGCGATGTCGATCGCGACCGCGCGATGCACCTGGCTCACGCGAATCGGCGACTTGCCCGGAATGAACCAGGTGTCCCCGCGTTGGGGACACCAGGAATTGGGCAAATCACCGCTGGCGCGACAGATCTCCACGCGCTTGAGCTGCAACGGCCAGCGTCGCGCCGGCTCGTCTAGCGCCACGCCCGACGCCGCGAGCGCGTCGACCAGTTCGAAGAACAGCGGCGCCGCCGCTTCGACGCCGATCAGGCTCGGATTGCCCGAACCGTCGAAGTGACCCATCCACACGACCAGCACGTAGGGCCCGACGATGCCCGCGGTCCAGGCATCGCGAAAGCCCCAGGACGTGCCGGTCTTCCACGCCACCGGTAGATATTCGCGCTTCGCGGCGGCGGCGAGATCGGGACGCGGATTGGTCCGCAACATGTCGCGCGCGAGATAGCTCGCCTCGGCGCTGAGCAAGGGCGTGCCGGTGTCGATCGGATCGTTCTCGAGATGGCGAAGCGGCTTGAGCACGCCATCGTTGGACAACATCGCGTACAGGCGCGCGAGTTCGGCCATGGTCACTTCGCCACCGCCGAGCACCAGCGCGAGGCCGTAATGCTGCTCGCTCGCCATGCGCGAAATCTGCGCGCGCCGCAGAAAATCGTAAAAGCTCGGCGAATTCAGCTGCGCCGCCACCGCGACCGCCGGTACGTTGCGGCTGCGCACCAGGGCTTCGGTCGCGGTAATCGGACCGACGAAGCGACCGTCGAAGTTCTCCGGCGTGAACGGGCCGAAACTCGTTGGCACGTCGCGCAGCACCGTGGCCGGATGAATCACGCCCTGATCCATCGCCAGCGCGTAGATGAAGGGCTTGAGCGTGGAGCCCGGCGAGCGCTTGGCCTCGGTGCCATTGACTTGGCCCGCGATCGTGGCGTCGAAATAGTCGGCCGAGCCCATCAGCGCGCGCACGCCCATGTCGCGCGTGTCGACCAACATCACGGCCGCGTTGTCGAGACCACGACTGCGCGTGCGCTGCAGATACTGCGCCACGCGACGTTCGATCAATTGCTGCAGACCGCTGTCGAGCGTCGTGCGCGGCATCGCGTCCGATTGCGGGTGCAGCAGACGTTCGCCCAACACGGTCTCGACGAAATGCGGCGCGTCGAAGGGCAGGGCGCGCGTCGAGCGCAGACTCAAGGGCAGCGCGAACTGCGCGGCTTGCGCGGCATCGGCGGGATGACGCTGCTGCCATCGCGCGTACAAGCGATCGCGCGCGTCGCGCAGCGCGTCGGAGAGCGGCGCGTCCTCGTCGGCCGCGTGAGCGCGCACGCGCCGCGACGGGTTCTGCGGCAGCACGGCCAGCGTCAGCACTTCCGGCAGGCTCAGATCGGCGGGGCGCTTGCCGAAATAGATCAGGCTCGCCGCGCCCACCCCTTCGATGTTGCCGCCATAGGGCGCGTAGTTGAGATAGGCCTCGAGCAGATCGTGCTTCGAGTACTGCGCTTCGAGCTGGATCGCGCGCGCCACTTGCGACAACTTACCGCGCGGCGAGCGCGTATCGAGTCGCCACAACAGACGCGCGAGCTGCATGGTCAGCGTCGAACCGCCCTGACGCGCGCCACCGGCGACGTAACTCACCCAGGCGCCACGCGCCAGGCTCGCGGGGTTGAAGCCCGGATGCCAGTAGAACCAGCGATCTTCCTGCAGCATCACCGCCTCGATCAGGCGCGGTGACATTTCCTCGAGCGGCACCCACACGCGATAGCGATCGTCGCGCGCCAGCGCCAGGCGCAGCAGCTTGCCCTCGCGATCATGGACCGCGGTCGACGAGGGTAACCATCGCCGCAGCGGTTCGTGTGGCAAAGCGCGCAGCACAATGACGGTGAGCACCACGCCCACCGTCATCGCCGCGCCCGTCCACAGCGCGCGGCGCAGGAATCGTCGCCAGCGCGGACTCACGGCTCATTGCGCCGCCGGCGCATTGACCGTGAGCGTGCCCGCGGGGCCGCCTTGCGCGTAGACATCGCGTTCGTACATCGACTCGGCGAAGGCCGGCGGCACCACGAACTGACCGATGGCCGTGGCCTTGATGCGATAGCGGTACTCGCTGACGCTGCCTTGCGGATAGGCGTACAGCACCACGCGGTCCTCGCGCACTTCCTCGTGCTGCACCGACAGCGTGCTCGACACCGCGAGCGTCGGCGCGGCGGGCGGCGCGGGCGCTTCGCCCTCGCTTTCTTCGCCGTCGCCTTCACTCTCGTCGTCGCCTTCGTCGGCCGCGGAATCGGCGTCCGGCGCGGGTTCCTGCATCACGATCTCGAAACCGCCCGGCAGCAGATCGACGATAGCGATGTCGCCGCGCGAGTCGGCATCGAGCGCGCGCACGCGCAGGCGCACGTCGATCTCGTCGCCGACGGTGAGCGCGGTCACGGGCTTGCCATTGCTATCGAGGTAATCGCGAATCACCTCGACGCCGCGGTTTTGCGTCGCCGTCGGCGGCTTGATGTCGAAGCCCGACTGCGTCATCGAATACCAGCCGATGGTGCCGCCAGCGGGCGCGAAGCCAATGGCGCGCGCCTTGGCGTCGAACGTGCCCATGCGCAGCAGGCCGCGCGCGTCGCCGAACTCGGCGCGCTGCTTGTTGGCGTCGATGGTGTACAGGCGCGGCGCTTCCGTGCTCGAACTCGTGCTGCCCCAGACATCGAGCGCCAGCACCATCAGCGCCGACGACAGCGTGTTGTTCAAGTTGCGACGCACGGGCTCGATCAAGCGCTCGATCGCGGCCGTGGTCAAAAGCCCACGCTGCTGCGGGAAATGCTTGGACAGCAGATACACGGTCCATGCCGAGGCGATGCCATCGTCGTAGTAGCTCGCGTAGCGCAGCCAGTTCTTGGCCGTGATCGGCTCGTTGACGCGCGCCACCGGACCGCGGATCAACGCGCGCGCCGGCTTGTCTTGCTTGAGCAACTGATAGCTCGCGGCCAGGAACATCGCCGTGGCGTCGGTGCGATAGGCCTCGGGCAGATCGCGATCGACCTGTTCCTGCAAGGACGCGAGCAGATTGGTCGTGGTGCGACCCTGACGCGTGAGCACATAGATCGCCATCGCGCGATCGCGCACGCCGGACAGATCGGTGATCGCCTGGTCGGCCGCGAGCGTGGTCAAGTACCCATTGATGCGCGTGAGCAGATCATCGGGCACGATCTGACCGCGGTCGCGCGCCTCGACCAGGTAGAACGCCGCGTACGAGGACACGAAGGGATCGTTGTCCGGCATCGCCGACCACAGGCCGACCGAGCCATCGCCATTGGTGCGCTCGCGCAGCATCGCCAGCACGCCGCGCAGGCGATCGCCGGGCGTGTCTTCAATCACCTTGCCGAACTCCGGATGCGTGGTGAACACCAGCGCGGGGAACGCCTGGCTGAGCAGCTGCTCCGAACAATAGTGCGGATAGTTGCGCAGATACGCGGACAAACCGTCGGCCAGTACCAGCGGCGAGACCGAGGTCGACACGCGGTTCTTCGACAGTTCGGGAAACATCTCGCGCAATTGGTCCAGCGTCTCGGCCTTGTTGCTCGAACCCACGCGCACGTCGGTGCGATAGACGATGCCCGGGCGCAGCGACAGATCGATGCTGCGACGCGCGTTGTACTTGCCCGAACTCGCTTCGAACACGATGACCGGCGCGCCCAGCGATTGCCCGGCCTTGACCCGGAACTTCGCCGTGCCTTCATTGCCGGGCGCCAGCGAGAGTTGCTGCGTCGCGTCGCCGACCAGGGTCAGCGAGGGCGGCAGCTTCAGGCTCACCTTGATCGGCATCGCTTGCGTGTCCTTGCTCTCGATCGTATTGGCCACGCCGGCGCTGACTTCGAATTCGTCGCCGGGCGCGACTTGCAGCGGCGCATTGGGCGACAGCACGAAGTCGCCGCGCACCAGGGTTTCGCCCTGCTCGATGCCGATGCGCGCGCTCGAGACCGCCACCGTCATCACGCGCAGCTTGCCGTTGAAGCTGTCGGGCACGGCGTAGTCGAAGTCGTGGTCGCCGTCGATGTCGGTCAGGCCCGACCAGTACACGGCCGGCTTGTCGCCCTTGCGCTTGAACGGATTGAGGTGCTTGGCGAGCGCGCCTTCCGCGTCGCCGCCGGGCGCGGACACGCCGGCGAGCTTGCTGAATTCGGGCAGGATCAAGTCCAGGATTTGCGCGGTATCGACTTGCAGCATCTTCTTGGTGAAGAAGAAATCCAGCGGATCGCCGAGCTGATAGCGCGCCACCTGCAGAATGCCTTCATCGACAGCGAACACCGCGACGCGCGCGGGCCCGTCGCTGTGCAGGGCGAAGCGCGCGACCGCGCCGGGCTTGACCACGGCCGGCGCCTTCAAGCTCAGCCCCTGACGACGCGCGCCGCGATCGATGGTGAAGGGCGCCACGCCGTAGGACAGCGGGCTCATGTAGATCTCGCTCGACGTCGGATCGCGCACGAACTGCACGTTGACGTAGGCATTGCCCTCGAGCCCCTCGGGCACGCGAATGCGTTGGATCGAACTCGTGGTGTCGGCGCGGAACCACTGATGCGCGAACACGCGCTCGCGTTCGATCGTGATCAGGCCGGCGCCGGTGTAGGGCGCGCGCACCGACAGTTCAATCTCTTCGCCGGGCTTGAAGTCGCCCTTGTCCAAGCTCAACTGCAATTCGGCATTGCGGTCGAGCGAGCGCGTGAGGTTGGCCTCGCCCGCGACCGAGTAGTCGACGGAATTCACCACTAGGTCGGCGCTGTCGCGGATCTCCAGGCGATAGTCGCCGGGCGTGTCGGTCTTGAGCGTGTAGTCCAGACCCTTGGCGCCGAGCGACAAGTCGGCGCGCGCGCGCTCATCGCTGCGCAATTGCGAGACGTACTTGTACAGCCCCGAATCCTGCTTGGTCAGCACCGACACGTAGTGACGTTCGATCAACACCGCGCGCAAGCCCTCGACCGCGGTCGGCTTGGCCTGGGCATCGATGGCGATGAGGTTGATCTTGCGCGCGGCGCCGCGCTGCACGTAGCTCAACGAATCCTGCGCGCGCAGGCCCACCAGGTACGCATTGCTCGACACCAGCACGCCCGTCTGCGCGGTCACGCCGCGGCCACCGCCGGACTCGAACGCTTCGGTCAGCAGGCGCAGCTGATACGTGGCGCGGTCGTACTGCGCTAGATCGAGCGCGAGTTCGGCGTCGCCGTTGGCATCGGTCGTGGTTTCGGTCAGCTCCTCGGTGTAGCCGTCCTTCGCGCGTTGCGGGTCGTAGAAGTTATAGCCCGGGTAGCTCGGGAAACTCGGATATGCCGGTTGCAGCATCAAGGTCGCGGTGACGCGACGATCCTGCGCCGGCGTGCCGAACAGGTTCTCGACCTTGACCATGCCCTTGAGCGCATCGGGCTTGACCCAGCCTTCGCTCACTTCTTCCGAGAAGCGCACGCGCACGCGCATGCGATCGGGCACGAAGTCGCGCACCTGCACCGTGGTCGTACCCAGCTGCGTGCGTTCTTGATGTTCACCGATCAGGTACAGACCCGCTTCCCACGAACCCGTCGGCGCGGTGTCGGCCGGCGTGTATTCCTGTTCCTCGAAACCGACGTCGCCCAGCGCGAACTGTTCTCGCCGCACTTCGGTGCCGCGCGGATCGGTCAGCACGAACTCCAGCGGCAGGCCCGCGATCGGGCGATCCCAGTCCTGCGCGCGCACGATCATGCCGATGTGGATGGTGTCGCCCGGTCGATACAGGCCGCGCTCCGAAAACAAATAGCCCTTGAGCTTGCCCGGATCGAGCGCGTTGATCTCGCCGCCGACATCGAAGCGCGACAATTCCAGCGTGCGCGAGCTATCGCCCAGCGGCAGGAAAGACAGATCGCCGTCGCGCGCGACGGTCAGCATCACCGGTTCCTTCTCGCGACGGAACCCGCCGAGCGGCGGCAGATTCGCCTGACCGGCCTCGTCGGTGGTTTCGCTGAGCAGGGTCTCGCCATTGCGCGCGATGACGCTGACCTTGGCATTCGCCGACGGCGTGCCTTGCGCCAACGACATCACGAAGACATTGCGTTGGCCGTCGAGCGCGCGCTTGCTGACCATGCCCAAATCGGTCAGCACCACCAGGCGCGAATCGAGCAGGCCATCGCCAGAATCGTCATAGCTCGACGACTCGTCGGCATTGGTGGGGTCGCGGTCGGGTTCGGCCGCGGGCTCGTTCTCGGGGTCGAAGCGATACAGGCGCAGCAGGAACACGCCGTGCGTGTTGGCGCTGAAGTATTCGCCCAGATCGATGCCCTCGTAGTGCGTCTTGGCCGGGCTGTCGAGCGTGAGCGCGATGCGCTTGTCGAAGCGCTCGGTCAGGCTGTCGGTGGAGATCTCGTACAGACTCGGCGAACCATAGCTGCCGCTGTTGTACTTGATCAGGTGCTGCAACTGATCGGGCAGCACGCGCGCGATTTCCACGCGCAGGCCCGGCACGTTGCGCGCGGCCACGGTCACGCGCTGCTCGCCCTTGAGGCTCAGCAGGGCGCCGTCGCCGACGAAGCGCAGCATCTCGGGATAGGCCGGCACGCTCAGCGTCGTCGCATAAGGCTTGCCCAGCAGGAAACCACCGAAGGAGCGCAAGCCGCGATTGATGCGCGCGTAGACATAGCGGCCCGGCGGGGCTTCGTAACGAAAACTGTGCGTGGTCACGTACTCGCGCTCGGCGACGATGGGCGAGAGCGTGATGGGCTTGGATTTCTTCAACGTCGCTTCGTCGACTTCGCCGGTCGACCAGGCATAAGGCGAGGATTGCTGATCGACAGGCTGGCGATCGTTGAACTCGGGCAGCAGGTACAGGCGCACGGCCTCGTTGACGTCGCGATCGCGCAGCGAGTCGTTGAAGTCGACCACCATCACTTGCTCCGGCTCGAAGCGTTCGTTATCGGCCAGCGACAAGTTCACGTCGTTGACTTCGACCGAGTACAGCGAGGGCAGGCCGATGTTGTAGTCGATGCCGTTGTCCATGCGCGGACCACCGAGCGCGCTGACCGCGCCGGCGTCGACGTACAGGTGCAGATTGCCGCCGTTTTCCGGCACCGTCAGCGGCGCGGACTGGACGAAGGCCTTGAGCTTGCGCTCGTCATAGCTGACCACCACGGCCGGCGCGTCGAGTTTCTTGCCGGCGCCATCGGCCATCTCGAAGCGCAGCAGGCGCTCGAACGCGGCCACGTCGACCGGATGGGTGAAGGCCACGGTGAACGCGCCCTTCTTGAGATTGGGGTCTTGCGGGTCCTGATAGAACTCGCCCGTGTCGAAGCTGGCGACGAAGGGCGCGGTGTCGAACTCGAAACGATCCTCGGCGAGCTTGACCTTGGGCGCCACCAGGGCCTTGGCGTCGAAGCGCACCTTGAAGTGCGTGCCGACCGGCCAGTCGCTGGCGGGCTGGAAGGTGATGTGCGTGTCGTCGCGCCACAGCCAGGTGCCGGCGAGGTCGGGCGTCATCGTGATGCCGACCGGCGCTTTCTCGATCAATTCGATCGGCGCGGCCGAACTGGAAAAATTGATGGTCAACGGCAAGACGGTGGGCGGCGTCTGCGTGTAGTCGGTCTTGGTCGGGGCCTCGACGGTGAAGGTGATCGCTTCGGGATCGACGGGCTTTGGCCGCGTGTACAGCCAGTGGCCACCCCAGGCGAGGCCGGCGAACGCGAGCGCGCCGCCCAGCCAATGCCAGGGCTTGGCGCGCATCGACGCGCCGGTGGCCGCCTGCCATGGCACCGGACGCCAGCTGATTTCACCAAGAATCAGGCGCAGCAGCGCGCCCAGCCACCGCAAGGGCGCAAGCAAGGTATGAGCGATCGACATGTGGAGTTCCCCAAAAGACGCGTGCACTTTACCAGCCGACATGGGGCGGATTTCTGGCGGATTCGGGTCGCGCGGGCGGCCGGCGCGGGGCGGGGTCGGGGGCTAGTCGCCGCCGGTTGTTTGCACCGCAACATGGGCGCGATTAGGATTGCCGGTCCCGCGTCGCGGGCGCGCGGCCGTCGTGGCCCGCGAAGCCGGAGTTTTCAGCATGCGTACGCAGTTCTGTGGTCTCGTGACCGAGGCCCTGGTGGGTCAAACCGTGACCTTGTGTGGCTGGGCCGATTCCCGTCGCGATCATGGCGGCGTGATCTTCATCGATCTGCGCGATCACGAGGGCGTGGTCCAAGCCGTGATCGAACCGGCCAATGCCACGGCCTTCGCGGCCGCCAGCGGCGTGCGCTATGAGTTCTGCCTGCGCCTGACCGGCGTGGTGCGCGCGCGTCCGGCGTCGCAGATCAATGACAAGCTGCGCACCGGCAAGATCGAGGTCGTGGTCGACACCATCGAAGTGCTCAACGCCTCGGCGCCGCTGCCCTTCATGCTGCACGAGACGCCGGGCGAGGAAGCGCGACTGCGCTATCGCTATCTCGATATCCGTCGCCCCGAGATGCAGCGCGCCCTGCGCCTGCGCACGCGGCTGACACAGTCGATCCGTCGCTATCTCGACGCGCGCCACTTCCAGGACATCGAAACGCCGATCCTGACCAAGGCCACGCCCGAGGGCGCGCGCGATTACCTGGTGCCCTCGCGCGTGCATCCCGGTGAGTTCTACGCGCTGCCGCAATCGCCGCAGCTGTTCAAGCAGCTGCTGATGATGGCCGGCATGGATCGCTACTATCAGATCGCGCGCTGCTTCCGCGACGAGGACCTGCGCGCCGATCGCCAGCCCGAATTCACCCAGCTCGACATGGAGTTCGCCTTCGTCGGCGAGCGCGACGTGCAGGATTTCGTCGAGGGCATGATCCGCCACGTGTACAAGGAGGTGGCCGATGTCGATCTGGCCGAGCCTTTCCCGCGCATCACCTATGCCGAGGCCATGCGCCGCTACGGTTCGGACAAGCCGGACCTGCGCATCGCGCTGGAGCTGATCGACGTGGCCGAGCACGTGCGCCACACCGAGTTCAAGGTGTTCTCCGGCCCGGCCAATGATCCGGGTGGTCGCGTGGCCGCGTTGCGCCTGCCCAAGGGCGCCGAGCTCACGCGCAAGCAGCTCGACGATCTCACGCCCTTCGTCGCCAAGTACGGCGCCAAGGGCTTGGCCTGGATTCGCATCGATGATCTGGCCAAGGGTCGCGAAGGCCTGACTTCGCCGATCATCAAGTTCCTCGACGACCGCGCCATCGACGGCATCTTCAAGGCCGTGGGCGCGCAGAATGGCGACGTGATCTTCTTCGGCGCCGGCCCGTTCAAGGTCGTGTCCGATTTCATGGGCGCGCTGCGCTTGAAGGTCGCGCGCGACGCGGGTCTGGTCGAATCGGGCTGGAAGCCGCTGTGGGTGGTCGACTTCCCGATGTTCGAATACGACGCGGCCGAAAAGCGCTACGTCGCCCTGCATCACCCGTTCACCGCGCCCAAGGTCGACGACGTCGCGCAACTCGTGGCCGATCCGGTCAATGCCGTCAGTCGCGGCTATGACATGGTGTTGAACGGCAATGAGATCGGCGGTGGCTCGATCCGTATCCATCGTCCCGAGATGCAGAGCGCCGTGTTCGATTTGCTCGGCATCGCGCCGGACGAGGCCAAGATCAAGTTCGGTTTCTTGCTCGAAGCGCTGCGCTACGGCGCGCCGCCGCACGGTGGCATCGCGTTTGGCATCGATCGCATGGCGGCCTTGATGGTCGGCACCGAATCGATCCGCGACGTGATCGCCTTCCCCAAGACCGCCAGCGCCACGTGCCTGCTCACCGACGCGCCCAGCGAAGTGCCCGAGGCGCAGTTGCAGGAGCTGCACGTGCGCGTGGTCAAGCCCAAGAAAGACAACGACTGAGCTATCGCGAGCGAACAGGGGCGCGCGCGATGAGCGAGCAAGTGGTGCTGGTCCACGGGCTGTGGATGCGCGGGTTCGCCTTGACCGCGCTCGGTCGGCGTTTGCGCGCCGAGGGCTTCGAGGTGAGCATCTTCGATTACACCAGCGTCTCCGGTGGTCCGGCGCCCGCGATCGAGCGACTGGGCCGACGCCTCGCCGAGACCGCGGCCGAGCGGCTGCACGTGATCGGTCACAGCCTCGGCGGTTTGATCGCGCTGGAAACGCTGCGCCAGCACGTGCCCGAGCATTTTGGGCGGCTCGTGTGCCTGGGCTCGCCGCTGCGCGGCAGCCGCGCGGCGCAGCGCCTGGCTTTGTGGCCGGGCGGACGCGCCCTGATCGGACGAAGCTTCGAACTGCTGCGCGACGGCGTCGCGCCCTGGACCGGCGCTTGCGAGGTTGGCATGGTCGCCGGTCGCCTGCCGATCGGCATTGGCCTGCTCGCCGATGGCCTGGGCAAGCCCAATGACGGCACCGTGGCCGTGGCCGAGACCCAGCTCGATGGCCTAGCCGCGCACATGATCGTGCCCGCGACGCACACGGGCCTGGTGTTCTCCGACGAGGTGGCCCGGTTGGCGGTGCGCTTCCTGCGCCACGGCGATTTCGCCGTCGCCGCCTGAGGCGTCGCGCGATCCCACCGGGGTTTTTGCCCGGGGATGGGTCTGATCGGTGCCTCGGACTGTTAATATCGCAAACATTTTTCCAAGACATCGAACGCAGTCATGGCCGGTCATTCCAAGTGGGCGAACATCCAGCATCGCAAGAACGCGCAGGACGCCAAGCGCGGCAAGGTCTTCACCAAGGTCATTCGTGAAATCTCCGTCGCCGCGCGCAACGGCGGTGGCGACCCCGCGACCAATCCGCGCCTGCGTCTGGCCATCGACAAAGGCCTGGTCGCGAACATGAACAAGGACAACATCGAACGCGCGATCAAGAAGGCCACGGGCGCGCTCGAAGGCGTGAGCTACGAGGAAATCCGCTACGAAGGCTACGCGCCCGGTGGTGTCGCGGTGATCGTCGATTGCATGACCGACAACCGCACGCGCACCGTCGCCGACGTGCGTCATGCCTTCAGCAAGTTCGGTGGCAATCTCGGCACCGATGGCTCGGTGGCGTATCTGTTCAAGAAGGTCGGCGTGTTGAGCTTCGCGCCCGGCGCGAACGAGGACAAGCTGATGGAAGCCGCGCTCGAAGCCGGCGCCGATGACGTGCAGACCTATCCCGACGACGGCTCGATCGACGTGCTGACCGCGCCCGACAGCTTTCAATCGGTCAAGGACGCGCTCGAAAAAGCCGGCCTCAAGCCCGATCAAGCCGAAATCACCTTCCGCGCCGAGAACGACATCGCGGTCAGCGGCGACACCGCGCGCAGCGTGGTCAAGCTGCTCGAATGGCTCGAGGACCTCGACGACGTGCAGAACGTCTATTCCAACGCCGATATTCCGGCCGAGGCCTATCAGTGACGCGCGCGCCGCGCCTGGCCGCGCGTAACGCCGGACAAGGCGCGGGCCGCCGCCACGGTCGAAGCGCATGCGCCGCATCCTGGGCATAGATCCCGGCTCGCAGCGCACCGGCGTCGGCGTGATCGATGTCGATGTCGCCGGACGCTCGGTGCATGTGCATCATGCCGCGATTCATCTGCTCGACAACGAGAATTTTCCTTTGCGCCTGAAGCAGATCTTCGACGACGTCGGTGCCTTGATCGACCAATGGCGCCCCAGCGAAGTGGCGATCGAGCGCGTGTTCATGGCGCGCAACCCCGATTCGGCGCTCAAGCTCGGTCAGGCGCGTGGCGCGGCGATTTGCGCCGTGGTGTCGCGGGGTCTCGCGATCAGCGAGTACGCGGCGAAAGAGGTCAAGCTCGCGGTCGTGGGCACGGGCGGCGCGGAGAAATCGCAGATCCAGCACATGGTCGGCGTGCTGTTGAATATTCATCAGAAACTTCAGGCCGACGCGGCCGATGCCCTGGCCGTGGCGCTGACGCATGCGCACACGCAGGCCACGACCGCGCGGATCGGTATTCCCCGCGTCGCCTGGCGGCGACGATGAGCACGCGAGTTCCCGCATGATCGGTCGTCTCAAGGGCACCCTCATCGCCAAGCAACCGCCGAGCCTGATGCTCGATGTCGGCGGCGTCGGCTACGAACTCGACGCGCCCATGTCGACGTTCTACGAACTGCCCGAGCTCGGGCGCGAAGTGATTCTGGTCACGCACTACGCGGTGAAAGAAGACACGGTCGCGCTCTACGGCTTCGCGCGCGAGGCCGAACGCGCCTTGTTTCGCACCTTGCTCAAGGTCAGCGGCATCGGCGCCAAGACGGCGCTGGCGATTCTGTCGGGCGCGAGCGTCGACGAGTTCGCGCGTCTGGTGCAAACCGCCGACGTGGCGGCGCTGACGCGCATTCCCGGCATCGGCAAGAAGACCGCCGAGCGCATCGTGGTGGAACTGCGCGATCGCGTCGACGGCCTGTCGACCGGTGTCGCGACCTTTGGCGCCGCGGTCGCGGTGCCGGCCGATCCGGTGAGCGAGGCCACGGTCGCGCTGCAGGCGCTGGGTTACAAGCCGGCCGAAGTCACGCGTCTGGTGGCCAAGGTCGCCGAGAGCGGCGACAGCGCCGAGACCATCATCCGCAAGGCGCTCAAGGCCGCCTTGCGTTGAATCTTCTAGCCCGAGCATTTCGATGAGCGCCAGCGACTCGCATTCCGGACATTCGCGCCAGGGCACCTCGGCCTTGGTCGTCGCCGCGATCGGCGTGGTGTTCGGCGACATCGGCACCAGTCCGCTGTACATGATGAAAGAGGCCTTCGGCCCCGCCTACGGCTTGGCCGCGACCGACGCCAACGTGCTTGGCATTCTGTCGCTGGCGCTGTGGTCGCTGATGCTGATCGTGACCTTCAAGTACGTCACCGTGATCATGCGCGCCGACAATCGCGGCGAGGGTGGCATCATGGCCCTGATGGCGCTGGCGCAGCGATCACTGCCGGTGGCTTCGGGCGCGAACTACGTGGTCGGCATTCTCGGCATCTTCGGCGCGGCGCTGTTCTTCGGCGATGGCGTGATCACGCCGGCGATGTCGGTGCTGTCGGCGGTCGAGGGTCTGGAGATCGCGGCGCCGGGCATGCACGAATACGTGGTGCCGGTGACCATCGGCGTGCTCGTGGGTTTGTTTCTGTTTCAATCCAAGGGCACCGAGCGCGTGGGTCAGGTGTTCGGGCCGGTGATGGTGTTGTGGTTCCTGACACTCGCGGTGCTCGGCATCGCGCAGATCTTCGAGGCGCCGCGCGTGCTGCACGCGATCAATCCCTGGTACGCGGTGCAGTTCTTCGCGCATCACGGCATCGCGGGTACCTTGGTGCTGGGCGCGGTGGTGCTGGCGGTGACCGGTGGCGAAGCGCTGTACGCCGACATGGGTCATTTCGGTCGCGTGCCGATTCGCCTGGCGTGGCTGTGGTTTGTGTTGCCGGCGCTGTTGTTGAACTACTTCGGTCAAGGCGCGCTGCTGCTCGAACATTCCGGCGCGGCCAAGAATCCATTCTTTCGACTGGCGCCGGCGTGGTCGCTGTTTCCGCTGGTGGGCCTGGCGACGCTGGCGACGGTGATCGCTTCGCAGGCCGTGATCTCGGGCGCGTTCTCGGTGGCGCGTCAAGCGATGCTGCTCGGCTATTTGCCGCGCCTCGAGGTCAAGCACACCTCGGCCGCGAGCATCGGTCAGGTCTACGTGCCGTGGATCAACCGCATGCTGCTGGTGGTGGTGATTCTGCTGGTGCTGAGCTTCAAGAGTTCCAGCGCCCTGGCCTCGGCCTACGGCGTGTCGGTGACGGGCACCATGCTGATCGACACCTTGCTCCTGGTCGTGGTCGCGCGCTTCCGCTGGCACGTGGCCAAGGTCGTGGTCGTGCCCCTGGTGTTGATGATGCTGTGCGTGGACATGGCCTTTCTGTTCGCGAACCTGTCGAAGTTCTTCGAGGGCGCGTGGTTCCCGCTGGCGCTGGGCGTGTTGATCTTCACCGTGATGCGCACCTGGCGTCGCGGTCGACAGTTGCTGGTCGAGGAGATGCGCGCGAAGAAGCTCAAGCTCAGCGAGTTCGTCGCGTCGATCAAGACCCAGCCGCCGCTGCGCGTGCCGGGCACGGCGATCTTTCTCACCGCGGCCAATGACTACGCGCCCGAGGCGCTGCTGCACAACCTCAAGCACAACAAAGTGCTGCATCAACGCAATATCCTGCTGACGGTCGAGACCGTGACCGAACCGCGCGTCGAGCGTGGCGAGCGCGTGCTGGTGACCTCGCTGGGTTCGGAGTTCTTCCGCGTCAATCTGCGCTTTGGCTTCACCGAGGATCAGGACGTGCCCTCGGCCCTGCCGCTGTGCGCGACCCAGGGGCTAAGCCTCGATCCCGAGGAGATCACGTATTTCGCCAGTCGCGAGACCATCGTCGCGAGCGCGCGCAAGGGCATGCCGATCTGGCGCGACAAGCTGTTTGCCTTCATGCTGCGCAACACCGTCAGCGCCACCAGCTTCTTCAAGATTCCGGGTAATCGCCTGGTGGAACTCGGCACGCAGGTGGAGATCTAGTCCCTCATGTCCACGGACCGCCTGATCGGCGCGCAAGCCCATCGCGAGGACGAGCTCAGCGAAGCCTCGATCCGACCCAAGCGCCTGGGCGAATACCTGGGCCAGGCGGCCGTGCGCGAGCAGATGAGCATCTATATCGAGGCCGCGCGTCGTCGCGGCGAGTCCATGGATCACGTGCTGATCTTCGGACCGCCGGGCCTGGGCAAGACCACGCTGTCGCACGTCATCGCCAATGAGCTGGGCGTGAGCTTGCGGCAAACCTCGGGCCCGGTGCTCGAGCGTGCCGGCGACCTGGCCGCGCTGCTGACCAATCTCCAGCCCAAGGACGTGCTGTTCATCGACGAGATCCATCGCCTCTCGCCCGTGGTCGAGGAAGTGCTGTATCCGGCGATGGAAGATTTCCAGATCGACATCATGATCGGCGAAGGCCCGGCCGCGCGCTCGATCAAGCTCGACCTGCCGCCCTTCACTTTGATCGGCGCGACCACGCGCGCGGGCTTGCTGACCAGTCCCTTGCGCGATCGCTTCGGCATCGTGCAGCGGCTGGAGTTCTACAACCGCGAGGAGCTCGGCGCGATCGTGCGCCGCTCGGCCAAGATTCTCGGCATCGCTTGCGACGATGAAGGCGCCGACGAAATCGCCCGCCGCGCGCGCGGCACGCCGCGCATCGCCAATCGCCTGCTGCGCCGCGTGCGCGACTTCGCTCAGATCCGCGGCGACGGCACGATCACGCGCGCCACGGCGGATGCCGCGATGGTCATGCTCAAGGTCGATGCCGAAGGCTTCGACGCGCTGGACCGGCGCATGCTCACCACCATCATCGAAAGCTTCGACGGCGGGCCGGTGGGCGTCGAGTCCCTGGCCGCCGCGCTGTCGGAAGAGCGCGGCACCATCGAGGACGTGCTCGAGCCGTATCTGATCCAGCAGGGTTTTCTGATTCGCACCGCGCGCGGGCGCATGGCCACGGCGCGCGCCTATCGTCATTTCGGCCTGGCGCCGCCGCGGCGCGCCGAGGACCCGGTGCCCGACCTGTTCGCCGATCCGCCCGCATGAGTACCGCGATCGGATTCCGTTTTTGCCTGCCGGTGCGCGTGTACTATGAAGACACGGATGCCGGCGGCGTGGTGTATCACGCCAATTACGTGCGCTATCTGGAACGCGCGCGCACCGACTGGCTGCGCCAGGGTGGCATCGAGCAGCGCGCCTTGACCGAGCGCGTGGGCATTCTGTTCGCGATCCGGCGCATGCATTTGGATTTTCTCGCGCCGGCGCGGCTGGACGATCTGCTCGACGTCAGTTGCGTGCTCACCCGTCGCGGCGCGGCCAGCCTGGAGTTCAGCCAGGACGTGGTACGCGTGAGCGACCAGACGCGCTTGATCGCCGCCACGGTCAAGGCGGCTTGCCTGGATGCGGCCAGCTTCAAGCCGCGGCCCATCCCCGAACATTTGCTTGCGGAGTAATCGATGAATCAGGAACTCGACATCTTGGGTCTGGTGTTGCAGGCCAGCTTGCCGGTCAAGATCGTGATGAGCCTGCTGCTGATGGCCTCGTTGGCGTCGTGGATGATCATCTTCCGCAAGCGCGCCATGATCGATCGGGCGATCCGCGCGGCCAATGAGTTCGAGGAGCGCTTCTGGTCCGGCGCCGATCTGGCCGCGATCTTTCGCGAGATGACCGGCCGCGGCGAGACCCTGACCGGCCTCGAGTCCGTGTTCGAGGCCGGCTTTCGCGAATTCGCGCGCCTGCGCAGCCGTCGCGGCCTGGATTCGAGCGCGATGATCGAAGGCGCGCAGCGCGCGATGCGGGTCACGCTCACGCGCGAGGTCGATCGCCTCGAGCAAAGCCTGGAGTTTCTTGCCACCGTCGGTTCGACCAGTCCTTACGTGGGTCTGTTCGGCACGGTGTGGGGCATCATGATCGCGTTCCAGGGCCTGGCCAACGTCAAGGAGGCGACGATCGCCATGGTCGCGCCCGGCATCTCCGAAGCCCTGATCGCCACGGCCATGGGTCTGTTCGCGGCCATCCCGGCGGTGATCGCCTACAACCGCTATTCGAACAAGGTCGATCGCCTCAACGTGCGCTACGACACCTTCCAGGAAGAGTTCTCGCAGATCCTGCAGCGTCAGGCCCATGTCGAGGACAACGCCTGACATGCGCGCGCGCCTCGTCAATCGCGGGGAGACCCGGCCATGGGCATGAGCATGGGCAAGCGCGGCAAGCGCCGGCGCGCCATGAGCGAGATCAATGTCGTGCCCTACATCGACGTGATGCTGGTGCTGCTGATCATCTTCATGGTCACCGCGCCGCTGCTCAACCTCGGCGTGGACATCGAGCTGCCCAAGTCCAACGCCAAGTCGATCGATCAGAAGAGCGATCCGATCTTGGTGTCGATCGATGCCGAGGGCACGATGTATCTGACCCTGGGCAAGGACAAGCGCGAGGCCATCGATGAGCAGACCTTGGTCACCAAGGTTTCAGCTTTCATTCGACAAAATCCCAGCGTCCCGGTGCTGATCGGCGGCGATCATCGCGTCGAGTACGGCAAGATTTACGGGGCCATGGTCCTGTTGCAGCAGGCCGGTGCCCCCCGCGTGGGCCTGATGAGCCAACCCGTCGAGCAAGCCAAGCCGCGATGAGTGCCGAAAGCCGTCACGACAACTCCGCCGCGCTGATCCTGTCGGTCGCCGTGCACGCGTTGTTCGTGGCGGGTCTGGCCCTGGCCACGCTGTCCTGTCAGCGCTACAACGCCCTGGTCGAAAGCCTCGGCCTGCCGCAATGGGCGGGCGTGACCTGCGTCAATCCAGTCAGCGAGCAGGGCCCGATCATCGAAGCGTCCCTGGTGCCGTTCAAAGGTCCGCCGCTGCCGGCGCCGCGCGTCGATCGCACGCGGCCGCAGCCGGCCAAGCCCGTCGTGAAGCCGCAACCGCCCAAGCCAGAGACCAAGCCCGAACTGCCGCAGCTGCCGCCGCAACCGCCGCAGAACGCGCAAGACACCATCGATCAGGAACGCATCGACAAGCTCGCGCTCGAGCGCGCCAAGCAGGCGATGCACGAGCAGGACGAGAAGGTCAAAAAGGATCAGTTGCTGCTCGAGGAAGAAGAGCGCCAAACGCGAATGGAACAAGAGCGAATCCAGCAGCTCGAGGACATCCGCCGCCAGCGCGAGGCCGCCGAGGCCAAGAGCCGCGAAGAAGCCGCGAAGCTCGCCAAGCTCGAACAGCAGCAATCCACGGTCGACAGCCAGCGCGCGCAAGCGCCCAATGTCACGACCCAGGCGCAGACCCAGGCCACCGCCGGCAACGAAGGCGTGGACAACACCCTCGTCGGCCAGTACAAACTCGCCATCCAGCGCGCCGTCGTGGCCAACTGGCTGCGGCCCGAGGCCGTGCAGTCGGTGCAATGCAAGGTGCGCATCATTCAAATCCCCGGCGGCGACGTGCTGTCCGCCACCGTGGTCCCGCCGTGCGCCACCGACGATGGCACGCGGCAATCGATGGAATCGGCGGTGATGCGCGCGCAGCCGCTGCCCTATCAGGGCTACGAATCCGTGTTCGCGCGCGAACTGCTCCTCAACTTCTGCTATCCGGAATCCCTATGCAACGGATGATTCGCCTCTTCGCCGCCTGCTTCGCGTGGGTCCTGTCCTCGGCCGTGATGGCGCAAGGCGCGCTCGAGATCACGGTGCCCGTGGGCAGCGCCGCCGCGCGTCCGATCACCGTCGTGCCCTTCGCCTTCGAAGGCGCGGGTCTGCCGCCGGATACCGATCTGGCGCAGATCATGAGCATGGACTTCAACCGCTGCGGGCAATTCCGCGCGCTCTCGCGCCAGGACATCGTCGAATTCCCCGTGCGCGGCGAGGAAATCAAGTTCGGGACCTGGAAGGTGCTCAAGCAAGAGTTCATCGTCATCGGCCGCGTGCAGGATGCCGAGGGCGGCGCCTTCCGCATCGAGTTCGAGCTCTATGACGTGGCCACGCAGGCGCGCATGCTGGGTCTGGCGATCAATGCCCGCGCCGGCGACATGCGCGGCGCGGCGCACCAAATCGCCGATTTGATCTACGAAAAGATTCTCGGCGTGCGTGGCGCCTTCTGGACGCGCATCGCGTACATCACGGCCACCGGCAGCGGCAAGGTTCGCCAATATGCATTGATGGTCGCCGACTCCGACGGCTACGGTCCGCAGACCGTGGTGCGTTCGCCCGAGCCGCTGTTGTCGCCGTCGTGGTCGCCCGATGGCAAGAAGATCGCCTACGTGTCGTTCGAGCGCGGCAATTCCTCGATCTACATCCAGGAAATCACTACCGGTCAGCGCCAGGTCGTGGCCTCGTACAAGGGCATCAATGGCGCGCCGTCGTTCTCGCCCGATGGCACTCGCCTGGCCATGACCCTGTCGCAGTCGGGCAACCCCGAAATCTATGTGATGGACCTGGCCACGCGCCGGACCACCCAGCTGACCAAGCATTTCTCCATCGACACCGAGCCGCAGTGGATGCCCGATGGGCAGAGCCTGGTGTTTACCTCCGACCGCGCCGGCAAGCCGCAGATCTACCAAATCCCGGCCGGGGGCGGCGATCCGACCCGCGTGACCTTCCAAGGCGAGTACAACGCCAAGGCCTCGGTGGCCTATGACGGTAAACGTTTCGCTATGGCGCAGGGCAGCGGGAACGTGTATCGTATTGCGGTTCTGGACCGCTCCAAGGGAGGTCCGGGGACCATGAGCTTGCTCTCCCCCGGAAACCTGGACGAATCGCCCAGCTTCGCACCCAACGGAAGCATGGTTCTGTACGCGGCCCGGGAAGGTCAGCGCGGCGTGCTTTATGCCGTTTCTGCCAACGGGAGCGTGAGACAGCGATTGGTCCTGGCCGAGGGCGATGTACGCGAACCCGCGTGGTCGCCGTTCCGGCAGCGGTAAGCAGTGTTTCGAGTTTGCACTACCCCGACATTCGCCTGCACCTGAGGACACACAATGAAGAACCAAGTTCGCCTGATCATGATTGCGCTGCTCGCGACCGGCATGGTCGCGTGCGCCAAGAAGAACACCAAGACCGACGCCCAGACCGACACCGGCAACACCTCGGTCGCCCAGCCCGAGAACACCGCCGACACCGGCAAGTACACCCCGGCCGACCTCGAGACCGACTCCTGCCTGCGTCAGCGCGTCGTGTACTTCGATTTCGATCGCACCGAGGTCAAGGGTGAGTTCCAGGCCATCATGGCTTGCCACGGCAAGTACCTGGCCGACCGTCCGAGCGCCATGATCACGCTGGAAGGCCACGCCGACGAGCGCGGTTCGCGCGAATACAATCTGGGTCTGGGCGAGCGCCGCGGCAATGCCGTTTCGGGCGCCCTGCAGGCCAGCGGCGGCAGCGCCGGCCAGCTCAACGTCGTGTCCTACGGCGAAGAGCGTCCCGCTTGCACCGACTCGAACGAAGAGTGCTGGGGCAAGAACCGTCGCGTCGAGATCGTCTACACGGCGAAGTGATGCGCGGCTTCACGCTTAGCTTGCGTTTGAATGCGGCGGCCCTCGTGGCCGCCGCTTTCCTGTTGCCCGCCGCCGTCCAGGCGCAGGGGCGACTGAGTCTGTCCGAGCGCGTGCAGCGTCTCGAACAACAGGTCCAAGGCCAGAACCAGGGCCAGACCACGGTTGAGTTGCTCAACCGCCTCAACGAGCTGCAGACCGAAGTGCAGAACCTGCGCGGCATGGTCGAGCAGCAAGCTTTCGAAATCGAGCGGCTGAAGAAAGGCGAGCAGGATCGTTACCTCGATCTCGACTCGCGCTTGAACCGTCTCGAGGGTGGTCCCGCCAATCCGGCCACGGCCGGCGCGGCGCAGCCGCTCAACCCCGTCGCCACCGATCCCAACGCCCCGACCGCGACCGCGCCAACCGCCGCGACCGCGCCGGAAGCCGCGCCAGCCGCGCCGGGTCAGTTGGCGATGGAGCCGCCGGAAGTCGCGCCCGCGCCTTCGGCGCCCGCGACCACCGCGCCCGGCACCGAAACCGCGCCCGCGCAGCCCGCTTCGCCGCCGCCCGGCGTCGATGAAAAGGCCGCCTACGACGATGCCTTCGCTGCTTTGCGCGATGGCCGTTACGCCGAATCGGCGCGTCGTTTCAGCACCTTCCTGCAGCAATATCCGAATGGCGAGTTCGCCGACAACGCCACGTACTGGCTCGGCGAGTCGTACTACGTGACCCAGAACTACCGCATCGCGCTCGACACCTTCAGCGATCTGCTGCGCCGTTTCCCGCAAAGCGCCAAGTCGCCCGACGCCCTGCTCAAGGTCGGCTACTGCCACTACGAGATGCGCGAGTGGGCCGAAGCGGAGACCGCGCTCAACCAGGTCGTGGAGCGCTATCCCGACACCACGGTCGCGCGCTTGGCCCAGGGTCGCTTGCGCGCCCTGCGCCTCGAAGGCCAACGCTAGTTCCGGTCGCGATGTCCGCCGTCGCCGCCGGCGAAGCGACGGACACCGCGACCGATCGCCTTCGCATCACCGAGATCTTCCATTCGCTGCAAGGCGAGGCGCGCGACGTCGGCCGTCCCACGGTCTTCGTGCGCCTCACCGGCTGCCCGCTGCGCTGCCAGTATTGCGATACGGCTTATGCCTTCCATGGCGGGCAATGGTGGACGCTCGAGGACATCCTCGCCGAAGTCGCGCGCCACGGCGCGCGTCACGTCTGCGTGACCGGCGGCGAGCCGCTGTCGCAGAAACGCTGCCTCGCCTTGCTCGCGCGCCTGTGCGACGCGGGTTACGCCGTGTCGCTGGAAACCAGCGGCGCCATCGACATCGCGCCGGTCGACACGCGCGTCTCGCGCGTGGTCGACATCAAGACGCCCGGCTCGCGCGAGGAAGCGCGCAATCGCTACGAGAATCTGGCGCACCTCACCGCGCATGATCAGCTGAAGTTCGTGATCTGCGATCGCGCCGATTTCGACTGGGCGCGCGATCTCACGCGCGCGCGCGATCTGAGCGCGAAATGCGACGTGCTGTTCTCGCCCAGCCACGGCCAAGTCGAGCCGCGCGAGCTCGCCGAATGGATTCTCGCCGAGCGTCTGCCCGTGCGCATGCAGCTGCAATTGCACAAGATCCTGTGGGGCGAGGCGCGCGGTAAATGAGCACTTCCGCAAGCAAGGCCGTGGTGTTGCTGTCCGGGGGCATGGACTCGGCCGTGGTGGTGGCGATCGCGCGCGCGGAGGGCTTGCAGGTTCACGCGCTGTCCGTGCGCTACGGTCAGCGTCACAGCGCCGAACTCGACGCCGCGCGTCGCATCGCCGCGCGACTGGGCGCGCGGGAACACAAGATCGTCGACATCGACCTGCGCGCCATCGGCGGCTCCGCGCTCACCGCCGACATCGCCGTGCCCGAGACAGCCAGCGTCGGCATTCCCGTGACCTACGTGCCCGCGCGCAACACCATCATGCTTTCGCTGGCCCTGGGCTGGGCCGAAGTGCTCGACGCGCGGCAGATCTTCGTCGGCGTCAACGCGGTCGACTATTCCGGCTACCCCGATTGCCGACCCGCCTTCGTCGAGGCCTACGAGCGCCTGGCCAATCTCGCCACCAAGGCCGGGGTCGAAGGCCGCGCCCTGCGCGTGCGCGCGCCCCTGATCGACATGAGCAAGGCCGAGATCGTGCGCCAGGGCTTGGCCCTGGGCGTGGACTTCGCCGAAACCGTGTCGTGCTATCAGGCCGACGATCAGGGCCGCGCCTGCGGCCGCTGCGACGCCTGCCGCTTGCGCGCCCAGGGCTTCGTCGACGCCGACGCGCCCGACCCGACCCGCTACGTGGATCATCGCCCCGCATGAGGCCCGCGCGGGTTGTGCCGCGCCGCCCGCCCCCCTACACTCTGCGCCCCCGCATGGGCCGTTAGCTCAGTCGGTAGAGCAGCGGACTTTTAATCCGTTGGTCGCTGGTTCGAATCCAGCACGGCCCACCACCTTCGCCACACCCCGCCGCACTCGTCCGACACGAGCGCGCGTCTTTCACTTCGCTTCGACTTTCGTCGGATGGCCGATGCGTGATGCGCTCCGTTGCGCCACGAGCCGGCGAGCCCGCGAGCCCGTATAGTCGCGACACCGCGCGCGCCCCGCGCGACACACGACTCTCGCCATGGCTGCCGCGCAAGCCGAGCTCGATCGACTGGTCCACGCCTTCTTCGCCGTCTTCGACAATCGCGAGGGTCGCGCGCCGCGGCTCGACGACTTCGCGTCGCTGTTCGTGCATCACGCCGTGATCGCGCGCAAGACCGGCGAGAAGCTCGAAATGACCACGGTCCCCGAGTTCATCGCGCCGCGTCGCGCCCTGTTCGATTCGGGCGAGCTCGTCGACTTTCACGAATGGGAGACGAGCGCGCGCACCACGATCACGGGCAATCTCGCCAGCCGTCACAGCCGCTATCGCAAACAGGGCTACTTACGGGGCGAGGTCTATCAGGGCGAAGGTGAGAAGTGTTTTCAGTTCGTCCACGTCCAATCGACGTGGAAGATTGTCGCGGTGACGTGGGAGGACGCGCCCTCGGGCTACCTCGCGCCCGCGACTTGAGTGCGCGCACGAACCCCGTCTAGTATCATCCGGCCGCGATGAATCGAGTGCGCAAAGCATGAGTAGCGATCACACGGGCTCATTGGATCTGGGGCGACTGCGCCGCACCTGCGCGACTTGCGGCTTGGTGCAATTGTGCTTGCCCGCCGGTGTCGACGAAGAGGGGCTCAAGCGCCTCGACGACGTCGTGCAATCGCGCCGCCCGCTCGAGCGCGGCCAATCGATCTACGAAAGCGGCGCGGAGTTTCAGTCGCTGTTCGTGGTCCGCTCCGGTTCGTTCAAGACCTTCGTCACCACCGAGGAAGGCGAGACTCAGATCCTGGGCTTTCATCTGCCCGGCGAGATCATGGGTTTCGACGCCATCAGCAGCAATCGCCACACGTGCTCGGCCGAGGCGCTGGAGCGCGCGAGCGTTTGCGAAGTGCCGTTCGCGCACGTCTCGCAAGTCTCGGCGCAGGTGCCCGAGTTGCAGCGTCAGTTGATGCGCGTGATCAGTCTCGAGGTCGTGCGCGATCACGAGCATCTGGTCATGATGGGGCGCCGACAGGCGCAGCAGCGTCTGGCGATCTTCCTCAAGAGTGTCGCCGATCGTTATCGTCGTCTGCGTCGCGATCCGGGCAATCTCACGCTGGCGATGTCGCGTTACGAGATCGCCAACTATCTCGGCCTCGTGGTCGAGACGGTCAGCCGCTTGTTTGGCAAGTTCCAGCAGATGGGCGTGCTCCAAGTCGAACGCAAGCACGTGCGCGTGCTCGATTTCGACAAGCTCGACGCCTTGTCCGGCGAAGCGCCGGAACCTTGCGAACAGGAAGAGCGGAAGTTCCGCGCCTGATTCCCGCGAGCGCTCACGTGGTGGCGCGCGCGTCCTGACGAAAACGACAGCCTTCGGCCAGCGCCATCAGCAGCGCGGCCACGCCCTTGGGATCGTTGTCGATTTGCGGCTCGGACAGATAGTACGCGTACGAGCCGTCGCGATACGGCACATTGCCCAGGCCCGCCACGCCGCAAATGCCCGTGAGGCGATCCGTGGTGAGCCGCCGTTCGATCACGCGCGCCAGCGCCGCGTCGCCCACCGCGGCATACGTGGACTCGAGCACGCGCAGCCGCGCGCCCTTGAGCATGGCGTAGGCGATCATCAGCGAGCACGAGGTTTCCTCGTAGTTGCCCTCGCGCGTGCCCTGGTCGAGCACCTGATACCACAGGCCGCTTTGACTGCGCACCGCGACTAGCGCCTCGCAAACTTCGCGCAGCATGTCTTCCAGCGGCGCCGCCGAAAACGCTGGCGCGCCGCGCAGCCACTCGATGCAATCGATCAAGGCCATCACGAACCAGCCCATGGCGCGACCCCAGAACTGCGACGAGCAGCCCGTCGTCGGATTCGCCCAGCGCTCGCGCCGGCTTTCGTCCCAGCCGTGGTAGTACAGGCCCGTTCGCGCGTCACGCAAGGTCGCGCGCACATGCTGAAACTGACGCTTCACATCGTCGGTCAGGGCTTCGTCGCCAACCACATCGGCGTAGGCGCATTGAAACGGCAGCGCCATGTACAAGCCATCGAGCCAGATTTGTTCGGGATAAATGCGTTTGTGCCAATAGCCACCCGAGCGCGTGCGCGGATGTTGACGCAGTTGCGCGGCCAGCGATTCGATCGCCTGGCGATAGCGCGCTTCGCCGGTTTCACGCCAAATCGGAAACAAAACTTTGCCGGCATTGATGTGATCGATGTTGAACTCGGTCGCGGCATAGCCGCGCAAATGGCCTTCGCCATCGACGCGCGCCGCGATCTCGCGCCGTACGAACTGCGCGAGAAACTCCTGACCCGTCGCGCCCGCCAGATCGAGCGCGCCCTTGAACACGCAGCCGTCCTCGTAACACCAGTAGTGGCGATAGGGCTGCCACTGCGCGATGTAGTGAGAAACGAAGCGCGCGGTCTGCGGACCATAGCCATCGAGACGCGCGGCCAGATCCTGATTCGAGATGCCACCGCTCGTGGCGGAAGAAGAAGCCTTCATGCCTGTACTCCGGGCGCGGACATCGTTGCGTCCTCGCCGTCGATGTCGATATGAGTCAAATGCTGTCGCGCCACGTTAGTCAATCGCAAGCCGGCGCGGCACAGCAAGGGCATGCCCGGCGCCATGTCGGGCGCGCCGGGCGTGGCGTCGTCGGCGAAGCGCACGCGCAAGCCATCGATGCGCAGTTCCTCGACAGGGTTTTCGGGAAAGCCCAGCACATAGGCGGCGCAATGTTGCGTGTCTTCGCAGACCACGCGTTCGACTTGCACCACGCCAATGCTCGGCATGCGCGTCGCGTCGTCGCCGGTCAAGGGCGTCATCGGTGGCGGATCCGCGCCTCCCGCGTCGTAGAGCGCATTGATCGCGATCGGCGTGCCCACGCCGCTCATCACGCAGTCGCGCAGACGCACGCGGTCGATGCGCGCGCGCGGGCCGCGATCGCGTCGCGTCTTGATGCGCAGGCCGCGATCCGTTCGTTCCATGCGGCAATCGCGCGCGAGCACGTCGACGATGCCGCCGGCGCATTCCGAACCCAGCACGATCGCGCCATGGCCGTGCTCGAGCAGGCAATTGCCGATCTCGACATCACGCGTGGGCGGCCGTGGATCATCGTCAGGCATGCCGGCCTTGATCGCGATGCAGTCATCGCCCGTGCTGATGCGCGCGCCGGCGATCAGCACGCGCTCGCAAGATTCGGGATTGATGCCATCGGTATTGGGCGAATCGATCGGCGATTCGATGTCGACGTCGAGCACGCGCAGGTCCTGACACTCGAGCGCATGCACGGTCCAAGACGGCGAGTCGCGCAGACTCACACCGCACAAGGCCACGTCCTGCGCATGCGCCAGATAGATCGTGCGAGGCCGCCAGCCGCCGAACGGCGCTTTCGGTCTCGACCACCACGTGTCCGCGCGCGCGCCGCCATCGATGCGACCCGGCCCGAACACGCGCACATCGCGCGCCTCGATCAGATTGAGCAGGGCCGCGTGCATCGGCGCGGCGCGGCCTTCCCAAGTGCCGAGCACGCGCGTGATGCCGCTTTCGCGCGAGACGAACTTGGCGGGCAGTACGGGCCAATCCGCGATCCGATCATGACCCAGCAAGCGCGCGCCCGCGCGTAACTCGAGATTGATGCCCGAAGGCAGGAACAAAGGCCCACTCAACCACGTGCCTTCGGGCAGACTCGCCGTGCCACCGACCGGGCAGACGCTGAGCATGGCTTGCAGCGCGCTGGTGTCGTCGTGCGCGCCATCGCCGCGCGCGCCGAACTCGCGCGCGTCGAGATAGGCGACTTCTTCCTCGGTGTAGACGCTCAGTAGAAACTCGCGCCCCTCGCTGACGACGCGCACTTCATACAACCGCGCGGGCGACAACCCCCACAAAGTGAAAACATTGCGATGATCCGCCAGCACGCATTCGCCATCGACCCACACTTGGTGCGGCGTCGGCGCGCGATAAGCGTGGGCGTTGCGCACCTCGAACGTCGCGCTGCGCGGCGTTACCAGCAAGGTGGTGACCGAGATCTCGGCGCTCATCGGATGGTGCGCTCCAGGATGCGATTGAGATCGTCGTGCAAGCGTTTGCCGGCTTCCTCGGCATCGATGCGGCCATAGGCCAGCAACTCGATCACGTCGATGAAGGCATCGCGCACGCGCGGGTGTTCGAAGAAGCCGCTTTCGCGAAATCCCGGCGCCAGTTCGCGCGCTTGCGCGGCGCCTTGGGCTTCCAGGCCTTGCAGCGCGCCGTCGGCGCGCAAGGTCTCGTAGGCGGCGCGGCTCACCGGCACGCCGTGACGCAGGCCCATGCGTCGCGCGGCCCAGGGATCGTTGAGCAGGAAATCGAGCAGCATCGCCGCCTCGCGCGGATGCTCGCTGTGCGCGTTGATCGCCAGCATCATCGCTGGGCGATAAAGAATGCCCGCATCGCGCGCGCCGGGCTTGACCGGATGCGGCGCCAGTTCCAGCGTCTGCCCCGGCGCCAGTGTCGCGGCGAACTTGCTGATGGAACTCACCCACTCATAAACGCCGGCGTAGTGTCCGGTGGTCCATGGGCGCAATTCCTGGTTGGCGAGATAACCATAAGAGGCCCGCTCGCGCGCGCTCGCGATCACGTGCGCGTCGACCAGACGCTGATAGAAGCGCGCGGCGTCGATCAGCTGCCGCGCATCGGGGATCAGGCGCTTGCCCGCCTCGTCGACGAAGGGTTGGCCCGTGTCCTGCGCGATCCAGGCGCGCGACAGCGCCATTACGTCCTGCATGTTGAGTTGCAGCGGGTAGTAATCGGGCCCCAGGCGATCGCGAAAGATCGGGCCCGCGGCGAAGAGCTCATCCCACGTGCGCGGCACGGGAATGCCGGCCTTGTCGAAGGTCGTGCGATTGAAGAAGAACATGCGCGCCGCCATCGACACCGGCACGGCATTGAGTCGCCCGCGCACCGTGCCCATGGCCAGCGACTCCTCGTCGAACTGGCTCAGATCCAACTGCTCGCCGAGCGCGCGCAGATCGGCGAACCCTTGGCCGTCGCGCGAGAACAGCAGCTGCCAATACCAATTGATCTGCATCAGATCCGGCGCGGTGTCGCCGGCGATCTGCGTGGTCAGGCGTTCCAGATGGCCGACCCAGCCGGTGTATTCGGTGCGCACACGGATGTTCGGGTGACGTCGCTCGAACTCGCGCGCGCTGTCGAGAAAGGCGCGATGCACTTCATTACCACCCCACCACGAGAAGCGCAGCGTCACGCGCTCCTCGGCGCGCGCGGGCAGGGCGAGCGCGACCAGCAGGAGCCAGGTCAGGCAGGCGCGCAGGTTCATCCCTTCACCGCGCCGCCGGTCGTGCCTTCGATGAAATAGCGCTGCGCGCCGAAGAACAGCAGCAGCGAAGGCAGCAGGGCAATGGTCGACATCGCCAGGATCTCGTTCCACGACGTCGCCTCGGTGACGTCGATCGACATCTTCAAGGCCATCGAGATCGGATACTTCTCGACGCTGCTCAAGTAGAGCAGGGGACTGAGGAAATCATTCATCGTCCACATGAACTGGAACAGCGCCACCGAGATGATCGCGGGCAGCAGCAGTGGCACCAGGATGTGGGTCAGCACCTGAAAGCTGTTGCAGCCATCGAGGATCGCGGCTTCTTCCAGATCGGGCGGCAGATTGCGCATGAACTGGATGATCAGAAACACGAAGAAGCCTTCCGTCGCGAATGCCGAGGGCACGTACAACGGCAGGAACGTATCGAGCCAGCCTAATTCGCGAAACATCAAATACTGCGGAATCATCAACACGCTCTTGGGCAGCAGCACCGTCGCCATCAGCAACGCGAACCACACGCGCTTGCCCGGCACGTGAAAGCGCGCAAAGCCAAACGCCACCACCACCGACGACACCACGGTCACGATGACCTTGGGCACCACGATCTTGAGCGTATTGAGAAAGTACGTGAGGAAGGTGTACTCGGTACTGGTGTTCCAGCCCGCGATCACGCCCTCGAGCGTGGGGTGCCGCGGAAAGATGCTGGCCGAGCCCATGATCTCGCCATTGGGCTTGAACGCCGAGCCGATCATCCACAACAAGGGATACAGCATCAGCAGCGCGCCGCCGATCAGCACGGCATAGCGCCAGAGGGCTTGCGCGCGGGATTGGTCGCGTTCGCGCGCGCTCATGATTCGTCCCGCCGTTCGCCGGCGTAGAACACCCAATGCCGCGCCCAGCGAAACGCCAGCGCCGTCACCGCCGCCGAAATGGCGAACAAGGCCCAGGACAACGCGCTCGCGTAGCCGACCTCGAAATACTTGAACGCTTCCTCGTAGATCATCAGCGGCAGCAGATACGTGCCCTTGAGGGGCCCGCCGCCGGTGATGATGTAGGGCCCGTTGAACTCCTGAAACGCCTGCACGACTTGCATGACGAAGTTGAAGAAGATCACCGGGCTCAACAGCGGCACCGTGATGCGCGTGAACATCTGCCAGGCGCTGGCGCCGTCGATGCGCGCGGCTTCGTACAGATCATCGGGAATCGCCTGCAAGCCGGCGAGAAAGATCACCATCGCCGAACCGAATTGCCACAGGCGCAATAGCACCAGGGTCGCCATGGCGTAACCCGGTTCGCCCAGCCAATTGATGCCGTGACCACCGACGGCCTCGATCGCTTGATTGACCAGACCGTCACCCGCGAAGACGTAGCGCCACACCACCGCGATGGCGACGCTCGAACCCAGAATCGACGGCACGTAGTACGCCGTGCGAAAGAACGCGATGCCGCGCAAGCGAAAGTTCAGCACGAAGGCGATCAGCAGCGCGAAGGCGAGTTTCAGCGGCACCGACACCGCGACATAGATCAAGGTGACCCCCAGCGATTGCCGGAACGTCGAATCCGAAACCATGCCCGTGTAATGCGACAGCCCGACGAAATGCGCGGTGCTGATTGGGTCTTGCAACTGATAGTCGGTGAAGCTCAGCAGCAGCGAGGCCACGAACGGAAACAGCGTGAACAGCGCCAAGCCCAGGAGATATGGCGACAGATACAGCCAACCGCTGTGCCGGTCGCGATACTTCATGCCGAGCGCCCCAGCGCCTGACCTTGCGCATCGAAGACGTGACAGCGCGTCGCGTCCACGCCCAGGCGCAGCGTCTCGCCGGCGCGCGCGCGGCAATCGCCGGCCAGCTTGACCACGATCGGTTCGTCGAAGCCCGCGCACTTCACGTGCGCGATTGATTCGCTGCCCAGGCATTCGAGCAAGGCGATCTCGCCCGCGCACAGCACGCGCGCGTCGTGTTCGTCGACGGGCGTCAGATCCTCGGGTCGCACGCCCAAGGTGACGGCTTGCGCCTCGATCGCCATCGCGCGATCGGCGAGCCGCAATTCACCACTAGGCACGGCCACGCGCCACGCGCCGGCATCGCCGGCGACGAGGCGCGCGGGCAGGAAGTTCATGCGCGGCGAACCGAGAAAGCCCGCGACGAAGTGATTCGCCGGTCGCTGATACAAATCCATCGGTCGCCCGGCCTGTTCGATGCGACCGCGATTGAGCACCACGATGCGATCGGCCAGCGTCATCGCCTCGACCTGATCGTGCGTGACATGGATCATGGTCGCGCCCAGCGCGTCATGCAGGCGCGACAGCTCCACGCGCATCTGCCCGCGCAGCGCGGCGTCGAGATTCGACAGCGGCTCGTCGAACAAAAACACCTCGGGCTCGCGCACGATCGCGCGACCGATCGCCACGCGTTGCCGCTGGCCGCCGGAAAGTTCGCGCGGCTTGCGCTCGAGCAAATGATCGAGCTGCAAGCGCGTCGCCGTTTCGCGCACGCGGCGCTCGGCCTCGGCCTTGTCCATGCCGCGCACGCGCAGGCCGAACCCCATGTTCTGCGCCACGCTCATGTGCGGATACAGCGCATACGACTGAAACACCATGGCGATGCCGCGCTCGGCCGCGTGCGCGCGCGTCACGTCGCGACCGCTGATCTCGATCGTGCCCGTGGTCGGTGTTTCCAATCCCGCGATCAAGCGCAGCAAGGTCGACTTGCCGCAGCCCGAAGGACCGACAAAGACCACGAACTCGCCCGGCGCAATGGCGAGATCGACACCATTGATCACGTCGACCGCGCCGAAGCGCTTGCCGATGGCGCTCAGGCGCACGCTGCCGCGGCTCATGCGTGACGTGCTCCGACGTGGACGCGGCGATGCGCGCGACTCGCGTGACGCGCTGCGCCGCGATCAGCGTTTGACATCGAAACCCCGCTCGCTCAGAAACGCGCGCACTTCGTCTTCGCCGATCAAATTGAAATCGCCGGGCACTGAATGCTTGAGGCAAGCCGCGGCCAGGCCGAAGCGCAGGCTTTCGGCATCGCCCAGGCCGCGACGCAGGCCATGCAGCACGCCGGCGGCGAAAGCATCGCCACCGCCAATGCGATCGACGATGGGCGAGACCGTGTACGCCTCGGTCTGATGCAGGCGCTCGCGCGTGCTCATCACCGCCGACAATTGATGATCGTCGACCGTGCGCTGCTCGCGATGCGTGGATGTGAGTCGTTGCAGATGCGGAAACGCCGCGAAGGCCGCGCGCGCCGCCGCGGCTTGGCGTTCGGTCGCGGGCAAGGTCGAGAAATCCTCGCCCAGCGCGATGCCGATGTCGCGATAGTCGCCGAAGATGATGTCGGCCTGCGACATCAACTCGCGCAGGATCGTGGGCGGATCGCTGTCCCACGCCGCCCACAGCTTGGCGCGAAAGTTTCCATCGAAGGACACGAACACGCCGCGCTCGCGTGCTTGGCGCGCCGCGCTGATCGCGGCCGCCGCGCATTCCTTGCCGAGTGCTGGCGTCACGCCCGACAAATGCAGGCACTGCACGCCATCGAGCAAGCGACGCCAGTCATAGGCATCGCGCGGGGCATTGGCGAAGGCGCTGTGCGCGCGGTCGTACAAAACATCGCTGGGGCGATGAATCGCGCCGGTGACCAGGAAATAAAGTCCCATGCGTCCGCTGCCGATACGCACGTATTGGGTGTCCACGCCGTGGCGTCGCAATTCGCCGGCGGCGGCCGCGCCCAAGGCATTGTCGGGCACCACGCTGACCATGCCCACGCGATGGCCCAGGCGCGCGAGTGAAACCGCGACATTGGCCTCGGCGCCGCCGATGTGGACACGCAGTTCCGGCGATTGCAGCAGCAGTTCGCGCCCGGGGGCGCTCAAGCGGATGAGCAGTTCACCAAAATTCAGAAATTCGAGTTGCACTGCAGCATTTTCCTTGGCGATCCAGCGAGGTTTATGAAGGACTACTCAATAACGGTCAATGCGATTGCATGTTGCTATGCAGCAGCGGAGCGGCTCGCGCGGCATCTTCGCCACGCTTTCGCTGCGATGCAGCGTTCAACGTCGTCGCGAGTTTTGCTAGGCTCATTGTCACCGGTGTCATCCCGTTCTCGCAAGTAGAATGCCACCGGTGTCATCCAGAATTTTTTCGCGCCCGTTCGGGCGGAAACGGCCAGCCAGGCCTCGGGGAGAACCAGCTATGTCGATTGGGTTGAAGCGTCAATGGCGTCCGCTGCTGTCGGGTCTTTCCGCAGCCATCGCTCTAGCACTGTACACGGGCTCGGCCTTCGCGGCCGCGCCAGCCGACGCGCAGGACGCGGCGGCCAAGCCGGCCGATCAAGCCGCCGCGAGTGACGAGTCCACGGACGACACGACCAAGGCCAAGCCCAAGCAAGAGGACGAAGAAACCCTCGAGCAGGTCGTGGTCACCTACACCGCGAGTCTGGCCAAGGCGCTCGATCTCAAGCGCGACACCTCGGGCCAGGTCGACGTGATCGTGGCCGAGGACATCGGCAAGTTTCCCGATCTTAATCTCGCCGAATCGCTGCAGCGCATTCCCGGCGTCAGCATTCAGCGCGACGCCGGCGAAGGTCGTCAGATTTCCGTGCGTGGTCTCGATCCGACCTTCACGCGCGTGCGCATCAACGGCATGGAAGCGCTGTCCACCGCCGGCGGCACCGACAGTTCCGGTGGCGCCAATCGCGGTCGCGGCTTCGACTTCAATGTCTTCGCGTCCGAACTCTTCAGCAATCTGACGGTGCACAAGACCGCGTCGGCCGACATCGACGAAGGCTCGCTGGGCACCACGGTCGATCTGACGGTCGCACGTCCTTTCGACTATGACGGCTTCACCTTCGTCGCCGGTGGTCAGGAGGGTTACAACGATCTGTCGAAGGATTGGGATCCGCGCGCGTCCGCGCTGATCAGCAATACCTTCGCCGATGGTCGCTTCGGCGCGCTGATGTCGGTGGCTTACACCAAGCGTCATCTGGTCGAGGAAGGTCACAGCACCGTGCGTTGGGACAACGGCACCTCGAGCGGCGGTTTCGCCGCGAGCTCGCCGTTCGCCGCCGCGCGCCTGCCCACGACCTTCCATCCGCGCATTCCGCGCTACGGCGTGCTGGGTCACGAGCAGGAGCGTCTGGGCGTCACCGGTTCGCTGCAGTTCCAGCCCAACGACGCGACCAACTTCACGCTCGACGCGCTGTTCGCCGATTTCGACGCGACCCGCACCGAGGATTTCCTCGAGGCGCTGAGCTTCTCGCGCACCGGTCAAGGCAAGCCGCAGACCATCGTGCGCGAAGGCTTCGTCAGCCCCGTGGGCAGTCTCGACTACGGTCTGTTCGACAACGTCGACGTGCGCTCCGAGTCGCGCTATGACGAACTGGAAACCAAGTTCACCCAGTTCACCTTGAGCGGCGATCATCAGTTCAGCGACACCTTCCGCATCAGCGGTCTGTTCGGTCACGCCAAGAGCGAGCTAGACAATCCGATCCAGACCACGATCACGATCGATCGCGTCGACGCCGATGGCTATTCCTACGACTATCGCAACGACTCGCGCCTGCCGCTGATCACCTATGGCTTCGACGTCAACGATCCGGCCAGCTGGGCGTTCGCGAACAATCTGTCGGAGATTCGCCTGCGTCCGCAATTCGCCGGCAACACCTTCGACACCGGCTCGTTGAACTTCGAGTGGTCGCCGAACTACGCGATCACCTTGAAGGGCGGCCTGCAGTACAAGAAGTACGAGTTCGAATCCTCGGAATTGCGTCGCGCCTCGGAACTCGCGGTGCCCGCGCTGCCGGCCGGCACCAATCTGTCGAGCCTGCTGCGCACCGTGCGCTTGAACGGCGGTCTGGATCTGCCCAATGGCTCGGCCACGACATGGCTGGCGCCGGACATCTCGGCCTTCGATCAGTTGTTCGACATCTACAGCAACAGCGGCGTCTTCACCCTGGCCACGGCCACGGCGCTGGCGAACAACCGCTCGGTGACCGAGACCGACAAGGGCGGCTTCCTGCAGCTGGACTTCAACACCGAGATCGGCAATGTGCCGCTGCGTGGCGACGTTGGTCTGCGTCACGTGCGCACGGGTCAAGAGTCGACGGGCTTCGCGATCGTCAATGGCGCCGCGCGTTTGACCACGGTCGATCGCGACTACAACGACACCTTGCCGTCGTTGAACCTGGTGGCGGAACTGCGCGATGACTTCCTGGTGCGCTTCGGCGCGGCCAAGGTGATGTCGCGTCCGGGCCTGGGCAATCTGACGCCGGGCGTGACGGTGAGCGTCTCGGGTGGTTCGCGCACGGTGACTGGTGGCGATCCGTTCCTGGAACCGTTCCATGCCAAGACCGCGGACCTCGCGTTCGAATGGTATTTCGACGAGAACTCGCTGTTGTCGCTGGCCCTGTTCTACAAGGACCTCGACACCTTCGTGCAGACCTCGCGCGAAACGCGGCCGTACAACAGCTCGGGCCTGCCGGAAGAACTGCTCGCCGGCACGGGTGCTTCGCCGACGGATGACTTCCAGTTCAACATTCCGATCAACACCCCGGGCGGCGCGCTGCGCGGCGTCGAGATCAACTATCAGCAGCCGCTGAGCTTCCTGCCGCATCCGTTCGATGATCTGGGTCTGTTGCTCAACTACACCTATGTTGAGTCCGACATTCAGTACCTGACTTCGACGGGCGCGACTTCGCTGCGCACGGATCTGACCGGTCTGTCGAAGAACGCCTACAACGCCACGCTGTACTACGAACGCGACAAGTTCAGCGCGCGCGTCTCGGCCGCCTATCGCGACGAGTACCTGACCACGGTGCCGGGCCGCAACAACAACAATGTCGAAGGCACGAAGAGCACCTTGAATCTGGACTTCTCGTCGTCTTACCAGTTCAACGACAACCTCGAGTTCATCCTCGAGGCGCTGAACCTGACCGACGAGTTCAACGATCAGTGGGTGGATTCGGTGGCGGACCGCGCGTCGGTCTATCACCACACGGGTCGTCAATATTATTTGGGTGTCCGTTATCGGTTCTGAGGTTCCCGGGAGTGATGGCCCGGGGTCCGGCCATGATCGCGGTGTTGGCGCTTCGCTTCCCACTTCCCCGCTCCGGCGCGCTCGGTTGAGCGCGTCGGAGTTCCCCGAAGTGCCGGCGTTGTCCGCGATGGTGGAGTAGGGCCGAGAGGTTGGGGTGCTGGCTTTGGCCGGCACCCTTTTTTATTTCTGGGGTTGGTCGCGCGGCACGGACGCGGTGTCATCGCGACCACGCGCCGCGAGCATGGAGCAACACGGGATGCGCGAAACGATGGATGTGAATCGGCGATTGTGGTTGGCGGGGCTGGCTTCGTTGGCCGTGACGGCGTGCGTGCGTGATCGCAAGTCGACGCCGCGCTTCGACGCGGTCTTGTCGACCGACGCGGCGGATGCCGCGATCGCGCCCGTGTACGCCCGCTTGTCCGAGGCCTTGGCCGCGGCGCCGAGCGCGGGCGCGCGGCCGTATCGCGTGCTCGTGCGCGCGGGCACCTGGCGCGAAAAGGTGATCATCGACAAGCCCTCAATTCATCTGATCGGCGAAGGCGGCGATGCTAGCGTGTTGAGTTTCGACGCGGCCGCGGGCCAACGCCGACCGGATGGCGAGCCTTGGGGGACGTGGGGATCGGCGTCGATCATCGTGCGCGCGCCGGATTTTCGCGCGTCGCGGCTGCGCATCGAGAACGCGTTCGACTACATCGGCAATCTGTACAACCCGAACTTTCAACCGATCGGTCCCAATGGCTTGCAGGCCGTGGCGCTGATGCTGGACCGCGGCAGCGATCGCGCGCTGTTCGAGGATTGCGTGATCGCGGGTCATCAAGACACTTTGTTCGCCGACGCGGGACGCGCGTGGTTTCGGCGTTGTCGCATCGTGGGCAGTGTCGACTTCGTGTTCGGCGGTGGCTGCGCGGTGTTCGAGGACGGCGAGATCCATTCGTTGTTTCGTCCAGGCAAGGACCGGCAGGGTTATCTGGCCGCGCCGTGCACGTCGATTCAACAACCGGTGGGCCTGGTCTTCGCGCGCTGTCGTCTCACGCGCGATCCGGCCGTGCCCGATGGCACCGTGGCCTTGGGTCGCTCGTGGCGGCCCGGACGAAAATTCCCCGACGGTCAGTACGGCGATCCCGATGCCGTGGGCGCGGCGGCCTTCGTGTCGTGTTGGATGGACACGCACATCGCGCCCGAAGGCTGGGACCCGATGGCATACACCGCGCGCGATGGTTCGCGCGTGATGCTCGAGCCTGGCGATGCACGCTTGTTCGAGCACGACAGTCGCGGCCCCGGCGCGCGCGTCGACGCGCGTCGCCGGCAACTGACGGCCGAAGAAGTCTCGCGTTATCTGCCGCCCGCCGTGTTCGGCGATTGGCGCGTGTCGACGTAAGCGGGCGGCGCTTGGCGCGCCGCCGCGCGCTCAGTGCTTGTGCACCATGTAGAACAGATCCCACTCGCGCGGATCGAAGCGCGCCTGCGTGGGTTCGACGCGCGGATAGCCGCCGACTTGCTGTTCGCTGTCGATGATTTCGCCACGCCCTTCGATGGTGTCGGCGACGATGCGCGAATCGATGGCATCGCGTTCCCACGGACGCGCGCCGACATTGCGCAGCACGTAGTCCTGCACCTCGACGGTGGGAATGATCTTCACGCCCGTCGGCAAGCGCGGCGGCGTGGGCACGTGTTCGATGCCGGCGGCGGACGTGCTGTAGCGGCCTTCCATCGGCAGCGGATTGCCCAGGCGATCGACCGCGATATTGCCGGCGGTGTACAGCTGCAAAGGACCCGAGCCGCCGAACTGGATGAAGGCGATATCGTTCGGCGTCGAAGGGCCCGTGCGCAGCACGTTGTTGATCACGCCCAGATAGCCGGGCTGGTACGGCTGGCCCAGCCATTCCTGCGAAATCAGGTTGTAGTGAATCGCGCGCGCGCCGGGGTCGTAGATCAGATTGTTGATCATCAGGCCGCGCGCGGCGCCCTTGAACAGCGCGTTGCGCTCGGCGTTGTGCGCGTAGAGATTGCCGATGATCAGAATGTCCTCGGCATTGTCGTGAATCAGACTGCCCTTGGAGTGTTCGCCCTTGCTGTGCGTCGCGCGCGCCAGGCCCTCGGCGATGAGGTTGTTGCTGAAGGTGATGCGATGCGAAGTGGCTTCGCGCCATTGCGCGGGCGTCTCGCCGCCGAAGCGCGGACCCGAGGCGGACAGATTCTCGTCGATCGCCCAGGTCAGCGAGCAATGATCGACGATCACGTCGTGCGCGCCAGCGCCGGTGGTCAACGCATCGGGTTCCCAACCGCTGTGCTTGGGCTTGCCTGCTTCGCCGGGGCGAATGCGCAGATGTTGAACGATCACGTCGTGCGTGAGCACCGCCAATCCGCCGCGAATCAAAGTCACGCCCGGCGAAGGCGCGGTTTGTCCGGCGATGGTGAGAAACGGTTCGGTGATGGTGAGCGAGCGCGCGCCCAGATCAATGACGCCGCCCACTTCGAACACGACGATGCGCGGTCCCTTGGCCATCACCGCTTCGGCGAACGAGCCGGGTCCATCGCCCGCGAGCGTGGTCACGCGAATGAGTTGGCCGCCGCGACCACCGGGCGTGTGCGCGGCCCAACCGACGGCGTCGGGGAAGGCCAGTGGCGGCTCTTGTGGCGTCGACGATTGGGACGTCGCGGCGAGCGCGTGCGACCCGGCGAGCGTCGTCGCGATCGCGACCATCACGGACAGGCGCGACCCCAGGGTCGCGAGCAAGGACCGGCGAGAAACGAGGGCGTTGAGCTTCAAGACGAGCTTCCTTGAATGAGCGCGGATCATGCCACGGCAAAGGCCCGGAAAACCGCGTCAGATTGTAATTGACACCGGTTTCCTTTATACAGAAAAACAGGCCCGCGCGCAGCCGCGCGCACGTCTCGCGAGGGGAGTTTTCATGTTGTGGTGCAACACGCCGTGAGCGCGAACTCATCGATGTCGAACGACGCGTCCGCCTGGCGAGAAATCGCGCGACGCTTCGTCGAAGCCCGCCGCGCCGCGCGCGCCTTGCCCGGGTTCCCGGGCACGATTCCCGACGATCTGACGCAGGCCTATGCCTGTCAGGATCACGCCATCGGCGCGTGGGGCGATGCGCTCGTGGGCTGGAAAGTCGGGCGCATTCCGCCGGCCTGGGTCGAGCGTCTTGGCGCGGAGCGCTTGGCTGGTCCGGTGTTCGCCACGCAAGTGCGTTTCGCCGACGAAAAATCATCAACGGAATTTCCCGTTTTCGTCGGCGGCTTCGCCGCGGTCGAAGCCGAGTATGTCGTGCGTGTCGGTCGCGATGCGCCCGCGAACAAAGTCGACTGGACCGTCGAGGAAGCACGCGATTACGCGCAGGCCATGCACATCGGCGTGGAGACCGCGGGCAGTCCGCTGGCGACGATCAATGAACTCGGTCCGATCGTGGTGGTGAGCGACTTCGGCAATAACGCCGGCTTGATCGTCGGACCCGAGATCGTCGATTGGCGCGCGCGCGATCCGAAGTCGCTGCATTGCGAGACCTTCATTGAAGGCGCTTCCGTTGGTCGTGGTGGCGCGGGTTCAATCTATGGCGGACCGATCGGGGCGTTCGCGTTCGCGCTTGGTCGCGCGGCGAGTCGCGGCATGCCGATGAAGGCGGGCATGTGGGTCACCACGGGCGCGGCCACGGGCATTCACGACATCGTCGCGGGGCAATCGTCGCGCGTGGTGTTCGAAGGCACGGGCGAGATTCATTGTCACGCCGTCGCGGCGGGCGCGCGCGCATGATCGGGCGTCGCGGCTTTCTGCTCGGCGCGGGCGCAGTGTTGATCGCGCCTTTCGATTCGCGCGCGGCGGCGCCACCGCCGGGCACCATGGCCGCCGCCGACGTGCACGTCGACGGCTATCCCACGGTCGAGGCCGTGCGCTGGATCGGCCGCGAGTTGAATCAGGCCACGCAAGGTCGGCTCGATATTCGCGTGTACTTCGCCGGGCAATTGGGGCGCGAGACCGACACGGTCAATCTGGCGCGCTTTGGCGCGGTGGCGATGACGCGCGTCAACATGGCCGCGCTCACCAATGCCTTTCCGCTGTGTCGCGTGCTGTGCTTGCCGTACGTGTTCGATGATGTCGCGCACATGCGGCGCGCGCTCGATGCCGACGTGGGCCGTCGCATACTCGCCGGCTTCGCGCAACGCGATGTGATTGGACTGGCGTTCTACGATTCCGGCGCGCGCTGCTTCTACAATGTGCATCGGCCGATTCACGAGCCGCGCGATCTTCATGGCTTGAAGCTGCGCGTGCCGCCCTCGGACATCTTCATGGGCATGATGCAGGCCTTCGGCGCCAATCCCACGCCCCTGCCGTATGGCGAAGTGTTCTCGGCCTTGCAGACGCATCTGATCGATGGCGCCGAGAATAACTTCCCGGCCTTCATCGCCAGTCGTCAGTTCGAGGTCGCGCGCCATTGGTCGCAGTCGGAACACTCGTATTCGCCCGAGGCGCTGTTGATGTCGCGCCGCCATCTCGAGGCGATGACGGCCGATGATCGCGCCTTGCTCGAGGACCTCGCCACGCGCTCGGTCACCTATATGCGCACGCTGTGGGACGCGACCGAGGCCAAGGCGCGCGAGACCGCGATCACTTCGGGCGTCAAGCTCGACGAGGTCGACCGCGCCGCGTTCACGCGCATCGCCGCGCCGTTCAACGAAACCTATTTCGTCGACGAGGAACTGCGCGGGCTCTATCGCGCGATCCGCGATCTGGGGAATGGCGCATGAGCGCGCTCGTCGTTCGCTATCACGCGCTGATGCATACGTTCGCTCGTGTCGCCGTCGCCATCGCCGCCGTGGCCTTGATGCTGATGGCCGCGGTCGAGGCGTGGCAGGTGATCGCGCGCTATGTGCTCAATGACTCGCCCGGCTGGACCGAGCCGCTGGCCTTGCTCGCGCTCAACACCGCGATGTCGCTGGGCGCGGCGAGCAATGTTCAGCGCGGCGCGCACGTGGGCTTTTTCATCGCGGTCGAGGCTTCGCCGCCGCGCGTGCGTCGCGCGCTGCGCTTGTTCACCACCGCGGTGATGGCGGTGGTCGGCGCGATGCTGTGCGTGTGGGGCGCGGTGCTGTTGCGCGCCGATTGGGACGTGGCCATGCCCGGACTCGGTTTGCCGCAAGGCCTGGTCTTCGCGCCGATCACGGTGGCCGGTGCCTTGGTGGTGGTGTTCGCGCTCGATCGCGCCCTGGCCTTGTTCGGCCCCGAAGCCTTGACGGAGTCCTGAGATGGCCGTGGCGATTCTGTTCGGTGTCTTCGCCCTGATGTTGGTCATGGGCGTGCCGGTGGCGTTCTCGCTCACGGTGGCGGCCTTGGCGACCGTGATCTATCTGGATCTGCCGACGATCACGGTGGTGCAGCAACTCGTGTCCGGCGCGGGCTCGACCGCGTTGATCGCGATTCCGCTATTCGTGTTCGCCGGCGAGATCATGCTGCGCGGTGGCATATCGGAACGCATCATCGCGCTCGCGGCCGCGCTGGTCGGCCATCTGCGTGGCGGTCTGGGTCAGGTCAATGTGTTGTCGTCATTGTTGTTCGGTGGCGTGTCGGGCTCGGCCATCGCCGACGTTTCGGCGATCGGCGGCGCGATGATTCCGCAGATGGTCAAGCGCGGTTTCGATCGCGACTTCGCGGTCAATGTCACCGTGACCGCGGCCCTGGTCGCGTTGCTGGTGCCGCCTTCGCACAATCTGATTTTGTATTCGGCTTCGGCGGGTGGCGGCATTTCAATCGCCGATCTGTTCGCGGCGGGGGTGATTCCCGCGTTGCTGATGACTTCGGCCCTGATGTTCACCGGCTGGTGGTACGCGCGCAAACGGGGCTACGCGGTCGAAGCCTTTCCGGGCCTTCGCGAAGTCGGTCTGCGCTTTGTCTCGGCCCTGCCGGGTTTGCTGCTGGTGGGCGTGATCTTCTTCGGCATTCGCGGTGGCATCTTCACCGCGATCGAAAGCGCGTCGTTCGCGGTGATCTATGCCTTGATCGTCACGATCGCGGTCTATCGCAAGCTCAAGTGGCACGACTTTCTGGAGACCTGCGCCGGCGCCGTGCGCACCACGGGCGTGGTGCTGTTCGTGATCGCTTCGGCCGGTTGCTTCGGTTGGTTGCTGGCCTACCTGCAGGTGCCGACCGCCGCGGTCGAGGCCTTGCGCGCGATCGCGCACGACAAGGTGATGGTGCTGCTGCTGATCAACCTAAGCCTGCTGGTGCTGGGCACCTTCATGGACATGGCGCCGTTGATCATCATCTGCACGCCGATCTTTCTGCCGGTGGCGCGCGCCTTCGGCATCGATCCGGTGCACTTCGGCATCATCCTGATCATGAATGCCGGCATTGGCCTGATCACGCCGCCGGTGGGCTCGGTGCTGTTCGTGGGCACGGCGATCGGGCAGATCAGTATCACGCAGGCGCTGCGCAGCATCTGGCCGTTTTATCTGGCCGCGTTCACCGTGCTGATGCTGATCACCTTCGTGCCGATGCTGTCGCTGTGGTTGCCGGCGGTGTTGCGCTAGGCCTCAGGCGAAGGGCGCGAGGATCGCGCCCACGCGCGTCGCGTCGGGCGCGTCGATCGTGGCCAGCGCGTCGTAGGCGCGATTGAGCGCCGCGATGAAGCGCGGCTCGCGCGCGAGCGTCGGCGGAAAGACGTGATCGAGCGCCAGGAAGCGCGGCACGTCCTCGGCCGAGCGATTGACGCACTCGGCGCCGATCGCCAGCAAGACGTTCGCCAAGGGATCGGTGATCGTCGCTTGCGCGAGCGCCTTGCGCCGCACGAAATGCAGCCACGCCGCCACCGGCAAGGCCAGGCGATCGATCGGCTGACCCGCGGCCAGGCGATCGGCGCAGGTGCCGAGCAAGCGCACTGGAAGCTTTTGCGATCCGTCCCACGCGATCTGCGCCAATTCATGCCGCATCGCCGGATTGCGAAAGCGCTTCGCGATGGTGTCGATGTACTCGTCGATGTTCAGACCGCGCGGCGCCTTGAGCGTCGACGCGATGTCGGTGCTCATCATGCGGCGCGCGAAGCCGGCGATCACGTCGTCGTTCATCGCCTGCGCCACCGTCGCGTGACCGGCGAGCAAGCCGACATAGGCCAGCGTCGAATGCGCGCCATTGAGCAGGCGCAGCTTGGCGCTGGCGAAGCCGGCCACGTCGTCGGTGATCTGCACGCCGAGCGCGGCCCAGTCGGGCGTGTCGTTGCTGAAGCGATCCTCGATCACCCACTGCGAAAACGCTTCGCGCTGCACCGGCCACGCGTCGCGCGCGCCGAGCACCTGGCTCACGCGCTCGCGCAGTGCGTCGTCGGTGGCGGGCACGATGCTGTCGACCATGGTGCGCGGAAAAGCCGCTACCCGCGCGATCCACGTCGCCAGATCCTCATCCCCGCGCGCACGCGCCAGCGCCGCCACGGCGGCACCGAGACGACGGCCGTTGTCGGCCAGGTTGTCGCAACTGATCGTGGTGAAGGGCTTCAGACCCGCGGCGCGACGCAGACGCAGGCCTTCGACCAGGTAACCGATGACGCTGCGCGGCGTGCCGGGATGGGCGAGGTCAGCGCGAATGTCGGGGTGATCGCGATCGAGTTCACCGCGACCGTCCAGGCAATAGCCCTTCTCGGTGACCGTGAGCGTGACGATCTTGGTCTCCGGCGCGGCCATGCGCGCGAGCACGCGTTGCGGCGATTCGGCCGCGACCAGTCGCTCGCGCAGCGCGCCGATCACGCGATAGTGCGTGTCGCGCTCGAGTTCGACCACGGTGTAAAGACCTTCCTGATCGAGCAAGGCATCGCGCACATCGGGCGTGCGCAGCGACACCGCGCAGATCGCCCAGCGCGGATCGTCCATCAGCGCGCGATCGAAATAGCAGGCCTGATGCGCGCGATGAAACGCGCCCGGGCCGAAATGCACCACGCCGATCTCGACGCTTTCGAGCGCGTAACGTGGCACCGCCACCAGGGGCGACAACTGCGCGAGCTGGTCGGGCGCGAGCGTCGCGCCCAGGCCGCGCGCGCGGCCGCCGCGCGTGATCTCGCTCACGCTCATAGGGTCACTCCCGTCTTCCACAGCGCGATCTCGCGCTCGCCATTGATTTCGTGACGCGCCGGTCGGCCCGACGCGGTGTCGAGCACCAGGCGCAACAGTTCTTGCGCGGCCTCGTCCATGGATTTGCCTTCGACGATCGCGCCGGCATCGTAGTCGATCCAGCGCGGCTTGGCCCGCGCGAGCGCGCCGTTGGAGGCGATCTTCAAGGTCGGCGCGGGAAAGCCCAGCGGCGTGCCGCGACCGGTGGTGAACAGCAGCACCGTGCAACCGGCCGCGACCAATGCGGTGGATGACACGGCATCATTGCCCGGCGCCTCGAGCAGGGCCAGGCCCGGCTTGCGCGCTTGTTCGCCATAGCGCAGCACTTGCGTCACCGGGCCGCGACCGCCTTTTTGCACCGCGCCGAGGGATTTTTCCTCGAGCGTGGTGATGCCGCCGGCGATGTTGCCGGGCGAGGGGTTCTCGTGCACGGGCTGGTGGTGATCGAGGAAGTACTGCTTGAAGTCGTTGACCACGCGCGCGATGTCGTCGAACACGGCGCGCTCGGTCGCCCGACGCATCAGCAATTGCTCGGCGCCGAAGATCTCGGGAATCTCGGTCAGCACCGGCGTGCCACCGGCCGCGCCGAGCAAGTCGGCGACGCGTCCGAGCAGCGGATTGGCGGTGATGCCGCTGAAGCCATCGGAACCGCCGCACTTCAAGCCCACGGTGAGCGTCGACAGCGGACAAGGTTCGCGCCGATCGCGCGCGGCGAGCTCGACCAGGGCCGCGAGTTCGTCGAGCCCGCGCTCGAGTTCATCCTCGGCCTGTTGCGCGTTGAAGGAACGCACGCGATCGCGCGACGTGAGTTCGGCGAGCAGCGAACCCAGTTGCAGCGACTCGCATCCCAGGCCCACCAGCAACACGCCGCCAACATTCGGGTGTGTCGCCAGCGCCGCGAGCATGCGGCGCGTGTGCGCCAAGTCATCGCCCAGTTGCGAGCAGCCGAAAGGATGGGTGAACGCATGAATGCCATCGACGCGACCGGCGTGACGCCGCGCGCCCTCCTCGGCGATGCGGCGCGCGGTATTGGCCACGCAGCCGACGGTGCACAGGACCCAGATCTCGTTGCGCGTGCCGACGCGGCCGTCGGCGCGGCGATAGCCGTCGAAGGTCGCGGCCGGCGCGGTGTCGAGCACCTCGCCGCGGCTGCCGTCGTAGACATAGCTCTCTTGACCCGACAGACGCGTGCGCAGATTGTGCGTGTGCACCCAATCGCCGCGCGCGATGGCCTGACTGGCCACGCCGATCGGCCAGCCGAACTTGCGCACATCGGCGCCGGCGGGCAGATCGCGCAGCGCGAACTTGTGACCGCGCGCGATCGTCGCGTTCACCGAGATCTCTTGATCGGCCACGCGCGCGAGCGTGCCGGCCGGCAGTTCGCGCAAGGCCACCGCCACGTCGTCGCCGTCGGCGACGCGCAGGGCATCGAGGGGGGCGCTGTCGCCCATGGTCGCACTCCACGACGCGAAGGCATCGTCGGTGCTATGGTAACCGGTAGCATTCCGCAAGCAAATGCGGCTTTCGGCGAGGGGCGCCGACCGGCTAGTCTTGACGCTCGCGCAGGCGTGGCGACCGAGCGCGCGGGGCTCGATTCACTCATTCGGCAGGTAGGCATTCGATGGCGGCAGGCAAGACCAGCGACAAGGGCGGACGCATCGGCCATTCCCCCGGCGCGGACGACAACAGTGACGTGGCCGTGTGGCCCGCCGACGCGCCCAAGCCCACGATCAACGACATCGCGCGCCTGGCGCGCGTGTCGAAGAAAACCGTCTCGCGCGTGATCAACGAATCGCCCTTCGTGCGCAAGGAAACGCGCGAGCGCATCGCCGCCTTGATGCGTCAGTCAGGGTACGTGCCCGATCCGCAGGCGCGCGGTCTGGCGTTTCGACGCTCGTTCCTGATCGGCATGATTTACGACAACCCCAATGCCGCCTACATCGTGAATCTGCAGAACGGCGCGCTCGACAGTTTGCGCGGCTCGGGTTTTGAGTTGGTCGTGCATCCTTGCGATCGCAAGGCCGAGGATTTCATCGACGGCGTGCGTCGCTTCGCCCAGCAGCAGAAACTCTACGGCGTGATTCTGTTGCCGCCCGTGTCGGAGAATCAGGGTCTGGCCGACGCGTTGCGCGAGATCGGCGTCAAATACGTGCGCATCGCGTCGGTCGCGCTCGACGAAGCCCCGCGCATGATCGTCTCGCACGAACGCGAAGGCGCTGCCGAGGCGGCGAACTATCTGACCAAGCTCGGTCACCGACGCATCGGTTTCATCGCGGGCCCGCGCTCGTATCGCTCGGCGCACGAACGTCAGCAAGGTTTCATCGGCGCCTTGAAGCAAAGCGGCGTGAATCTGGCGCCCGAAGCCGTGGTCGAGGGTGGATACACCTTCGAATCGGGCGTGGCCTGCGCCGAGCAATTGCTCGCGCTCAAGCCGCGGCCCACCGCGATCTTCGCCAGCAATGACGAGATGGCGGCTGGCGTGTATCGCGTCGCGCATCGATTGGGGCTTTCGGTGCCTGGCGAACTTTCGATCGTCGGCTTCGACGACAGCCCGCTGGCCACGCGCTTGTGGCCGTCGATGACCACGGTCCATTCGCCGATCCGCGACATGGGTCAGCGCGCCGCCGCCGCCTTGTTGGCGGCCGAGACCGAGGGCGATGAAAAAGCCCTGCCCGGATCGGTCACGCCGCGCCTGGTCATTCGCGATTCGGCTGGCCCGCCGAGCGCCTGAGTTCGGCCTCGTTCCGCATGCGCCAAACCGCCCGCCCGAGGCCTGGGGGCGGGCCGGGCGTGGCCCTTGTGACGGCCAATTGACACCGGTTACCAAACGGCCGCGCACGGGGTATGATGGCCGCCATCGCCACTGACCGGTGACACGATGGGCAAGCGTTTGGTGTTGCACGAGGACCGTCTGTTCGCGGCCGATCCAGGCCAGCGCGCGATCGCGCGCCGCTTGTACGCGGGCGTGCGCGACCTGCCCATCATCAGCCCGCACGGGCACACCGATCCGTCCTGGTTTTCGGGCAATGCCGCGTTTCCCAACGCCACCGAACTCCTGCTCGCGCCCGATCACTACATCTACCGCATGCTCTACAGCCAGGGCGTGCCGATGGAAGACCTCGGCGTGCCGTCGCGTCGCGGGCCGTCGAGCGCGAATCCGCGCGCGGCCTGGCGCTTGTTCGCGCGGCATTTCCATCTGTTTCGCGGCACGCCTTCGGCGCAGTGGTTGAACTACGTGTTCGCGGCGGTGTTCGGCTTCGACGTGGTGCTCGACGAATCCACGGCCGATCTGTACTTCGATCGCATCAATCAGATGTTGGCGCTGCCGGAGTTTCGGCCGCGCGCCCTGTTCGAGCGCTTCAACATCGAAGTGCTCACCACCACCGAATCGCCGGTCGACACGCTCGAGCATCACGAGTCGCTGCGCCGCGAAGGCTGGAAAGGGCGTCTGCTCACGGCCTATCGCCCCGATCCCGTGATCGATCCCGAGCACGAGCAGTTTCGCGAATCGCTGCAGCGCTTCGCCGAACTCTCGGGCGAGGACGTGTACACGTGGAAGGGCTATCTGCGCGCGCATCGTCGCCGCCGCGCCGACTTCGCCGCGCTGGGCGCGACCTCGACCGATCACGGTCACGCGACGGCGGCCACGGCGGATCTTGGCGCGGTCGAGATCGAGCAGTTGTTCGCGCGCGTCATCGCCGGTCGCGCCGATGCGGCCGACGCTGAACTGTTCCGCGCGCAAATGCTCACCGAGATGGCGACCATGAGCCTCGACGATGGCCTGGTCATGCAGATCCATCCCGGCGCTTGGCGCAATCACAACCGTTGGGTGCACGAACACTTTGGTCGCGACAAGGGCGCCGACATGCCCACGCGCACCGACTACGTCCGCGCGCTCAAGCCCTTGCTCGATCGGCATGGCAACGATCGTCGTCTGTCGGTGATCGTGTTCACGCTCGACGAGACCAGCTACAGCCGCGAACTCGCGCCCCTGGCCGGCCACTATCCGGTGCTCAAGCTCGGCCCGGCGTGGTGGTTCCATGACAGCCCCGAGGGCCTGCTGCGCTTTCGCGAACAAACCACGGAGACGGCGGGGTTCTACAACACGGTCGGCTTCAACGACGACACGCGCGCGTTTCTGTCGATTCCCGCGCGTCACGACACCGCGCGGCGCATCGACTGCGTGTATCTGGCGCGGCTGGTCGCCGAGCATCGCATCGCCGAGGACGAAGCGGCCGAAGTCGCCGTCGATCTGGCCTATCGCCTGCCCAAGGCCGCCTACAAGCTCTAACCCGTTTCGAGAAGAGGATTTCGCCCATGACGCCGCGCGTGCTGCACGCCACTCATCCCGACATGATCGTCGGTCTGTCTTCCGCGCAATTGCGCGAGCATTATTTGTTGACCGATCTGTTCGTGCCCGAGCAGGTCTCGCTGAACTACTCGCACGTCGAGCGCAAGATCATCGGTGGCGCGGCGCCGGTGCGCGCGCGTGTGGCGCTGGCGCCGTATCGCGAGGGCGCGGGTCCGCATCTGGCGCGGCGCGAATTGGGCGCGATCAACATCGGCGGCCCGGGTCGCGTGATCGTCGACGGCGCCACGCACGAGCTCGCCACGCGCGAGGGCATCTACGTGGCCATGGGTTCGGCCGACGTGAGTTTCGAATCGATCGACGCGAACAATCCGGCCAAGTTCTATTTCGTCAGCGCGCCGGCGCACGCGCGCTTCGAGACGGTCAAGATCGGTCTGGACAAGACCATGCCCATGCCCATGGGCGCGTCGGAAACCTCGAACAAGCGCGTGATCAATCAGTACCTGCATCCCGAGATCTGCAAGACCTCGCAATTGCTCATGGGCCTGACCGCGCTCGAGGCCGGCAGCGTGTGGAACACCATGCCCTGTCACCTGCATGACCGCCGCTCGGAAACGTATTTCTATTTCAACATGGCGCCGGAAGCGCGCGTGTTTCATTTCATGGGCCAGCCCGAAGAGACGCGTCACATCGTCGTCGCCAACGAGCAGGCCGTGGTCTCGCCGCCGTGGTCGATCCACATGGGCGCGGGCTCGAGCAACTACGCCTTCATCTGGGCCATGGCCGGCGAGAACCAGGAGTACAAGGACATGGACGCCGTGCCGCTGGCGAGCGTGCGATGAGCGAAGTGGCGACCAATTCCATGTTCAGCCTCGCCGGTCGCGTCGCCATCGTCACCGGCGCCAACACGGGCCTGGGCCAGGCGCTGGCCTTGAGCCTGGCGCGCGCGGGCGCGGACATCGCGGCCGTGGGTCGTTCGCGTCCCGATGAAAGTCTGGCGCGCATCGCCGAGACCGGCCGTCGCGGCGAATGGATCGAAGCCGATCTGGGCAGCACCGAGCCGGTGCCGCGCATCGTGCGCGAAACGCTCGATCGCTTCGGCGCCATCGACATTCTGATCAACAACGCCGGCACCATCCGTCGCAATAACGCCGTCGATTACACCGAGGCGGATTGGGACGCGGTGATGGGCGTCAACCTCAAGAGCGTGTTCTTTCTCAGCCAGCACGTCGCGCGCTGGATGCTGGCGCAGGGCCGGCCCGGCAAGATCATCCAGATCGCTTCGATGCTGTCGTTCCAGGGCGGTGTTCGCGTCGCCGCGTACACGGCGAGCAAGAGTGGCCTGGCCGGCATCACGCGCCTGCTCGCCAACGAATGGGCGCAGCACGGCATCAATGTCAACGCGATCGCGCCGGGCTATTTCGCCACCAACAACACGCAGGCGCTGCGCGCCGATGAAACGCGCAATCGCGACATTCTCGCGCGCATTCCGGCCGGACGCTGGGGCGAGCCGGATGATCTGGGCGGCGCGGCGGTGTTTCTGTCGTCGCGCGCGTCGGACTATGTGCATGGCGCGATCCTGCCGGTCGATGGGGGCTGGTTGGCGCGTTGATGGCGTCACGCGATCGGGAGGGCGATCGATGCGGAAGTTCATGAAGTCGCGCGCGTGGACGCGCGTGAGTCGGGTCGCGATCGTGATCGCGGGCATGATCGCGTCGAGCATCGCTTTGGCCGCCGAGGCACCGAAGAAGACCACGCGCATCGTCGTGGTCGGCGATTCGACGGCGAGCTTCTATGACATCAGCCGCTACCCGCGCATGGGCTGGGGTCAGGTGCTCGGGCGCTTCTTCGACGCGCGCGTGATCGTGGACGATCGCGCGCAAAGCGGGCGTAGCGCGCGCAGTTTCATCGAGCAAGGCTGGTTCGATGGCGTGGCGAAAGTGCTATCGGCCGGCGACGTGCTGCTGATTCAGTTCGGCCACAACGACGCCAAGATCGACGACCCGACGCGCTACAACGATCCCGAGACTGAGTTCCCGCGCTATCTCACGCGCTATCTCGAACTCGCGCGCGACAAGGGCGCCACGCCGGTGCTGATCACGCCGGTGGCGCGACGCGTGTTCGCCAACGGCCAGCCGGTCGACACGCATGGCGTGTACGCGCAGGCCGTGCGCGATCTCGCCGCGCGCGAACACGTGGCCCTGATCGATCTGAGCGTGTTGAGCATGAACTGGCTGCGCGCGCTCGGCGAAGAACCGGCCAAGCGGTTCTACATGCATGTGCCCGAACAGGCGCAGGCCGATGACACGCATTTTCAGGAGCGTGGCGCGGAAGCGATCGCTTGCTTGGTCGCCGGTGGTCTCGTCGCCAATCGCGTGCCGGTCACCGAATACTTGAGCCGCGATACCGATTGCGGCGCGCCGGCCGATGCGCTGGAACAACGCGCGGCGCAGACCCATCGCTCGCGCGTGTTGCGCGAAGCGGAGATCGGCGTCTCGCAACCCGGCCCGCATGGCGGCCTGGGTCCGACCACGGCGTACTCATTTTTCGCCGACGAGCCGGATCTACCCATGATCGTGCGCAAGCGCGTGCTGCATCGGGGCGCTTCGATCGGTCTGCACTTTCACAAGCACGACGAGGTCTACTACGTGATCTCGGGTCGCGGCGAATACTGGCTCGACGGTCAGTTGTTTCCGGTCGAGGCGGGCATGGCGCTGCTCACGCGGCCGGGCAGCACGCACGCGATCCGACAAACGGGCGACGATGCGTTGACCTTGATGATCGTCTATCCCAACGCCGCCAAGCACTGAGTCACTGCGGCAACGAGGGCAGACACCCGATCAAGCCCGCCAAGGGCCCGTGCGCATGCGCGGGCAGCAGCCACGGCGCGACCAAGGTCAGCGCGCCGAGCGCGGCGATGGCGAAACCACCGACACGCCGCGCGCTGGCGCTAGTGACGCGACCCGCGAACGCCTGCGCGGCGCCACCCGCGATCAGCAACGCGGGCAAGGTGCCCAGGCCGAAGGCGAACATCAGCGCGGCGCCGGTCAGCGCATCGGTCGACATCCACGCCGCGAGCAGCATCGTGTAGGCCATGCCGCACGGCAGCCAGCCCCAGATCATGCCGGCGGCGAAGGCCTTATGCGGTCGATTGATCGGCAACAGCGGTCGCAGCAGCGGCGAGAGCTTGCGCCACACGGCGAGCCCCGCGGACTCGAGCCACGTGAAGCCGCGACCGCGCAAGGCCAGCGCGAGACCCATCGCCACGATCCACGCGCCCGCGAACATCTGCAGCGCGAAGCGCACTTGATCGGCGTGACGCAACAAGCCCACGCCCGCGCCGATGCCGCCCGCGATCGCGCCGGCGAGCGAATAACTCGTGATGCGGCCCAGGTTGTACGCCAACGGATAGACGAAGCCGCGACCCACACGATCGGCCGCCGCGCGCGAACTCAAGCCCAGCGCGCCCGCGATGCCGCCACACATGGCCACGCAATGGCCCGAACCGATCACGCCCGCGATCAAGGCCGCGAGCAAGGTGACCGGCGCCAGATTCAACGCGATTCCCCGCCCGAAGCTTGCGGCGTTGCCGCGTCGGTGGCGCACGCGGACGGCGCGTCCTCGGCGAGCACCGACAACGCCGGCGTGTCGAGATCATCGAACTGACCGTTCTCGGCGGCCCAGAAGAAGGCCCACACGGCGATGCCGACCAGGAGCAGGCTCACCGGAATCAGCACCAGCAACATGATCATGACGCGGTGACCTCCTCGATCGTGGGCGTGGCGCGACTCGCCGTCGCGCCGCCCCAGCCCACGCGCAGCGCGTTGAGCGTGATCGCGAGCGAGGACAGACTCATGCCCAGCGCCGCCACCCAAGGCGGCACCCAACCCATGGCCGCCGCCGCAATGCCCACGGCATTGTAGCCCACGGCCCAGGCCAGACTCTGACGCGCGATGCGACGCGCGTGCCCCGCGACGCGCAAGGCATCGAGCAGACCGCCCAGACGCGCGCCCATCAGCACCGCATCGGCGGCGGCATGCGCGATCGCCGCGCCTTCGCCCATGGCGATGGCGACATCGGCGCCGGCGAGCACGGCGGCATCGTTGATGCCATCGCCGATCATCGCCACCACATGACCTTGTGCTTGAAGCTCGCGCAGCAGCGCGAGCTTGGCCTCGGGCGTCATGCGCGATTGATGCGTGTCGATGCCGCAAGCGCGCGCGCACTCGGCCACGGCCGCTTCGCCGTCGCCCGAGCACACGCGGGTGGTCAATCCGGCCGCGCGCAACGCGGCGACGACATTCGCCGCGTCATCGCGCGGCGTATCGATCAAGGTAAAGCGCGCGATCACGCCGTGTGGCCCCGCCAGCACGACTTGTCCGCGATCGGGCGCGTCATCGCCGCAGAACGCGCTGGTGCCGATGCAGTAGCGCGCGCCGTCGATCTCGCCGTCGATGCCGGCGCCGGGCGTGACTTGAATCGCGCGCGCGATCACGTCCTCGCGCGCGTGCGGCGCGAAGGCCTGCGCCAGCGGATGCTGCGCGCCGCGTTCGAGCGCGGCGGCGAGGCTCGCCGCGGGCACGGCCGACGTCGCGGGACCGTCCTCGACCTGCGCGATGGTCGGCCGGCCGCTGGTCAGCGTGCCGGTCTTGTCGAACACGATCGTGTCGACGCGCGCCAAGGTTTCCAGCGCATCGCCGCGCAGTACCAGCACGCCGCGACGCGCGAGGCGCGCCTGCGCGGTCGCCATCACCGCGGGCACCGCCAGCGACATCGCGCACGGACAGGCCACGGCCAGCACGGCCAGGGTCACCGGCAAGACGCGCGCGGCATCGATGTGCCACCAGATCGCGGCGACGATCACGCTCAGCGCGAACAAGGTCGTGACGAAGCGACTGGCCAGGACCTGCGCCATGCGCACCGCGCGCGGCCGCTGCAATTGCGCTTGCTCGGCCAGGCGCAGCCGCTGCGCGAGCGAAGTCTCGGCGCCGGCATGCGTGACCGTGATGTCGATGCCTTGCTCCACGCACACGCTGCCCGCCAGCACGGTGGCGCCGGCGAGCTTGGCCACGGCGCGCGATTCGCCGGTGAGCAGGGATTCGTCGAAGGCCGCGCGCGCGTCGAGCAGCACGCCGTCGGCGGGCGCGGCCTCGCCGCGCGCCACGTACACGCGATCGCCCGCGCGCAGCGCCATCGGCGGCACGTCGACGAGTTGCTCGCCCTCGCGCCGATGCGCTAGGCGCGGTCGCGCGCGCGCCAGCAGATCCACCGCATCGCTGGCGCGCTGGCGCGTGGCCTGTTCGACATAGCGCGCCGCGAGCAACGCGAAGACGAACATCACCGCCGAATCGAAATACACGTGCGGGCCGCCGCGCAGGGTTTCGTAGAAGCTCGCCACGTAGGCGATCATCACCGTGGCCGCCACTAGCAAGTCCATGCCCGGCGCGCGCAGGCGCAACTCGTGCCAGGCGCCGCGCAGAAAGGGCCAGCCGGAATAGAACACCACCGGCGTCGACAGCAGCAGACCGATCCAGCGAAAGAAATCGCGCGTGACCACGTCCATGCCGCCGTTGTCGCCGAAGTACAGCGCCTCGGCGAACATCATTGCCTGCATCATGCCCAGGCCCGCGACCACCAAGCGCTTGAGCGCCGCGCGACGCGCGCGATGCGCGAGTTCGCCCGGATCGCGATCGGACAGATACGCCACGTAACCCAGTCGTGTCATCGGCGCCAGCACGGCGCTCAGCGTCAGTCGCTCGCCATTCCAGCGGATCGTCGCGCGCGCGGTCGCGACATTGATCGCCACCGAGGCCACGCCGTCGAGCGCCGTGGTCACGCGTTCGATCAACCACGCGCAGGCGGGGCAGCGCAGGCCTTCGATCAGGACCGTGATCTCGCGCCACGGCCCTTCGACGCGCACGTGCGCGGTCAGGGCTTCGGCGTTGTCCCAGGCGGAAAGATCGGTGGGCGTGTCTTGCGCGCGTGTCGACACGCTGTCGCGCAAGCGATAGTAATCACCCAGGCCGGCGTCGCGAATCATCAGCGCCGCCGCTTCGCAGCCCGCGCAGCACAGCGCGCGGGGCGCGCCATCGATCATCAGTTCGCGCGCGCCGCGCGCGGGCATCGGCTCGCCGCAGTGAAAGCACGTGGCGGCGCGCACATCCATGATCAGGGCATGCGCACGGCCGGCGTCAGCGCCAGACGATCCTCATCGCGCGCGAGACGGCCGACCAGACGCCATTCGCCTTCGGGCGATTCCAGCACGGCGTTCCACGCATGCGTGTCGATTTCGCCGGTCGCGATCTCGTACTGACCGGGCGATACGGCGTCGAGCCACAGATCGACATCGCGCGCCGACAAGGTCGGATGCGCCAGGCGCAGATGCAGACGTGGCGCGTCGATGCCGCTCAGACGCAAGCGCAAGCGACGCGCGTGACGATCGATCTCGGCCTGGGCGCTCAGACCCTGGCGCGCCGCGTTCACGTCGGCGGCGAGATCGGCGTGTTGCATCTGGCCCGCGCGCTGGACCTCGTCGATCACGGGCGAATTGTCGCCGCGCGCGGCCAGCGCGTACGTCGCCAAGCCCGCGGGCACGGTCAGCGCCGGCAAGGCCAGCGCCAGGATCCACATCGGTTCGCGATACCAGGGGCGAGAGACGGGTGTCATGGCGATCCTCAGAACGGCGCGAAGAAGTTGCTGGCTTGCGTGTAGGTCACGTTCGGATCGTCGACCGCGGTGATGACGAAGTTCACCGCCTGCTTGCCCTTGAGCGCGCCACGCGGCGCGCGCAGGGTCACGGCGACCGTGGCCACGGCTTCGGCATCGACCGTGATCGGCTCGCCGCCGTTGGCCAGCGCGATGGCCGCGTCGCCGACGATGGCGATGCGATACGCGCGCGATTGCTGCGCCTTGTTCATCAGCTTGAGCGTGTAGGCGTTCTCGATGCCGTCGAGCGATTCGCGATACAGCGCGTTGCGATCGCGCAGCACGTCGACGATCAGCGGCACGCGATGCGTGATCGACCAGGCAAAGCCCACGACCAGGGTCAGCAAGATCAGGCTATAGATGATCACGCGCGGCCGCAGCACGCGCGTGGGCTTGTGATCGAAGGCGTTGAGCGTGGTGTAGCGCACCAGCCCGCGCGGATAATTCATCTTGTCCATCACGCTGTCGCAGGCGTCGATGCAGGCGCCGCAGGCGATGCACTCGTATTGCAGGCCATCGCGAATGTCGATGCCGGTCGGGCAGACCTGCACGCACAGCGTGCAATCGATGCAATCACCCAGGCTCGCCAGCGCCGGCTTGCCATTGGCGTCGGTCAGGCCCGGCTCGCGCGCGCGCTCGAACACGCTCGGCGTGCCGCGCTTGCGCGCGCCGCGCGCTTCGCCGCGCTCGGTGTCATAGCCGATGATCAGGGTGTTGCGGTCGAACATCGCGCCCTGAAAGCGCGCATAGGGGCACATGTACTTGCACACCTGCTCGCGCAGGAAGCCCGCGTTGCCGTAAGTGGCCAGGCCGTAGAACAAGATCCAGAACGTTTCCCACGGACCCAGCGTCAGGCTCGCGACCTCGCGCGCCAGCTCGCGGATTGGCGTGAAAAAGCCCACGAAGGTGAAGCCCGTCCACAGCGCGAAGAACACCCACAGGAACTGCTTGCTGGCCTTGCGCCGGAACTTGTTCCAGCTCATCGGCGCGGCATCGAGCTTCATGCGCTGATTGCGCCCGCCCTCGGTCCAGCGCTCCATCCACAAGAAGACTTCCGTCCACACGGTCTGCGGACAGGCATAACCGCACCACAAACGGCCGGCCAGCGCGGTGAAGAAGAACAGCGAGAATGCCGCCATCATCAGCAGCATCGACAGATAGAAGAAATCCTGCGGCCAGAAACTCAGGCCGAAGACATAGAACTTGCGCGCCGGCAGATCGAACAGCACCAGCTGACGACCGCTCCAGTTCAACCAGGGAAAGACGTAGAACATGCCCAGCAACCAGAACACGGCGATCTTTCGCAGGCGCTGAAAGTGACCGTCGATCTCGTGCGGATAAATTTTGGCGGCGGAGGCATACATCGCCTCCTCTTCGACCACCACGGGGGTGGGCAGGGGCTTGGACATCAGCGTTCCTCGCGCGGCTCGCGGCGGTTGAAGCGACTGGCCGGGCGCAACAGGATCCACGTGAACAGGCTCGACGCCGCCGTGCAGATCCAAAACATGAAAAAGCCGAGCGTGTATCCGGCTTGCCGGCTGAGCTCGACCTTGGTCCAGGTGATGTGATTGAGGTCTTCGGGGTCGACCACGGCGAAGAACACCGTGGTCGCCACGCCCGCCGCGAAGAAGGAGGGCCAGAGGATCGCTCCGAGGCGTTGCGCCTGGGAGCGCGGCGGATGATCGAACTCCGCTTCCTTCTTCGGGGGATGAAAGGATCCCGGCGGCGGGTTGTACTGCGTCATCGTCCTTGCCTCATCGGCCCGCGCTCGCGGCGGGCGTTTCCGCCGTCGAGGCTTCGCCCTGCGATTGTGCCAGGACCCAGGCCGCGACGACGCGCACGCGATCATTGCCGATCAAGGGCGCGTGCGCCGGCATCTGGCCCGCGCGGCCATTGCGGATGGTCGCCACCAGGGTGTCGAAGTCACCGCCGTACAGCCAGATGTTGTCGGTGAGGTTCGGCGCGCCGAGCGCGGGATTGCCCTTGCCATCGGGACCGTGACAGGCCACGCACAACGTCTGATAGTGCGTCTGACCTTCGGCCACCAGGGCCGCGTCGGCCGGACGACCCGACAGACTTTGCACGTACACCGCGGTCGCGGTGACGCCTTGGTCGCCCAGGGCCTGACCCCACGCGGGCATCGCGGCGATGCGGCCTTCGGTGATGGTCTTGAGCACGGTGTCGGGCTCGCCACCCCAGATCCAATCGTGATCGGTCAGGTTGGGGTAGCCCTTGGCGCCGCGCGCGTCCGCGCCGTGACAAGTCGCGCAATTGTTGGCGAACACCGAGCGACCGAGCTTGAGCGCCTCGGGATCGCGCGACAGCGCGTCGAGCGGCGTGGCGGCGAAGCGCGCGAAGATCGGACGCAGCTTCTCGGCGGCGGCGGTCTGATCGGCGGCGTGCTCGTCGGCGCTGGTCCAGCGACCCGTGCCCGCGAAATTGCCCAGGCCCGGATAGAACACCAGATAGCCCAGACTGAACACGATCGTCAGATAGAACAGATTCAACCACCAGCGCGGCAGCGGCTTGTTGTACTCGCGCAGATCGCCGTCCCACACGTGACCCGTGGTGGCCATCGGATCTTCCGCGGCCGGCGCGCCGGACGGGCGCTTGCGACGCGTCCACCACAGCAACCACAAGCAGGCGAAGATGTTGACGATGGTGAACACAGAGATATAGAAGCTCCAGCCGGTGTTCATCGCTTCGTCTCCTCGACGTCAACCAGCGGCAAGCGCGCCGCTTCCTCGAAATCAGCCTTGCGTCGGGCGCTGTAGGCCCAGATCACGACACCCACGAACGCCGTGAGCATCAAGGCGGTGATCACTCCCAAGACACTGCCGGGGATCATGACGGTCTCCTCAATTCGTGTTCGCGACGGCCGGCGCCGGCGGCGCGGGCTCGACGACATTGCGCGGCGCGTAGCGACCCAGGCCCTGCAGATAGGCGATCAGGGCATCGAGCTCGCTCTTGCCGTTGACACCGGCGGGCGCGCCCTCGATGTCGGCGTCGGTGAACGGCACGCCGGCGGTGCGCAGCGCGCGCATGTGCGCGCTGATCGTTCCCGCGTTGACCGGCGTCTCCGCCAGCCACGGGAAGCCGGGCATGTTCGATTCCGGCACCACGTCGCGCGGATTCATCAGATGCACGCGGTGCCAGTCATCACTGTAGCGAGCACCGACGCGCGCCAAATCAGGACCCGTGCGCTTGGAGCCCCACTGGAAGGGGTGATCCCACACCGATTCGCCGGCCAGCGAGAAGTGGCCATAGCGTTCGGTCTCGAAGCGCAGCGTGCGCACCATCTGCGAATGACAGTTGTAGCAACCCTCGCGGATGTAGATGTCGCGACCGGCGACTTCCAACGCGCTCGGCGGCTTCATGCCGGGCAGGGGATCGACCACTTGCGCCTGATACATCAGCGGAATGATCTCGACCAGACCACCGACCGCCACCACCAGGGCGACCAGCACGGCCAGCAGGCCCACGTTCTTTTCGACTTTCTCATGACTGGACATGATCGTTCCTCAGGCGTGCGCCGGCGCGGTGACGGGCTGCGGCGACGTATCGCGCGCCATCGCCAGCGTGCGAATGACGTTGTAGGACATGATCAGCATGCCGATCAGCACCAGCACGCCGCCACTCAAGCGACCCAGGTAGTAGGGATACGTGGCCTTGAGCGACTCGACGAAGGTGTAGGTCAAGGTGCCGTCGTCATTGGTCGCGCGCCACATCAGGCCCTGCATCACGCCCGCGATCCACATCGAGGCGATGTACAGCACCACGCCGATCGTGTGCACCCAGAAGTGCTGCTCGATCAGCCGCGTCGAGTACATGCCCGGCAGGCGCAGCAAGCGCGGCAGCAGGCTGTAGATGCAACCGACCGTGATCATCGCCACCCAACCCAGGGCGCCCGAATGCACGTGGCCCACGGTCCAGTCGGTGTAGTGCGACAACGAGTTGACCGTCTTGATCGACATCATCGGTCCCTCGAAGGTGCTCATGCCGTAGAACGACAGTGACACGATCATGAACTTTAGGATCGGATCGGTGCGCAATTTGTCCCACGCGCCGGTCATGGTCATCATGCCGTTGATCATGCCGCCCCACGATGGCGCCAGCAGGATCAGCGAGAACACCATGCCCAGCGATTGCGCCCAGTCGGGCAGGGCGGTGTATTGCAGGTGATGCGGGCCGGCCCACATGTAGATCGAGATCAGCGCCCAGAAGTGCACCACCGACAAGCGATACGAGTACACCGGGCGACCTGCCTGCTTGGGCACGAAGTAATACATCATGCCCAGGAAGCCCGCGGTCAGGAAAAAGCCCACCGCGTTATGGCCGTACCACCACTGCACCATCGCGTCGACCGCGCCGGCGTAGAGCGAGTAGCTCTTGAACGGGCCGGCCGGCACTTCGAGACTGTTGAAGATGTGCAGGATCGCGACCGTGATGATGAACGCCGCGAAAAACCAGTTCGCCACGTAAATGTGCTTGACCTTGCGCTTGACGATCGTGCCCAGGAAGACGACCGCGTAGGCCACCCACACCACCGCGATCAGCAGATCGATCGGCCATTCCAGCTCGGCGTATTCCTTGCCGCTGGTCAGGCCCAGGGGCAGGGTGATCGCCGCCGAGACGATGATCAATTGCCAACCCCAGAAGGTGAAGGCCGCGAGCTTGCCGCCGAACAACGTCGCGTGGCAGGTGCGCTGCACGATGTAGTAGCTCGTCGCGAACAGTGCCGAGCCGCCGAACGCGAAGATCACCGCATTGGTGTGCAGGGGTCGCAATCGGCCGTAACTGAGCCAGGGAATATCGAAGTTGAGCGAAGGCCAATACAGCTGGGCGGCGATGATGACGCCGACCAACATGCCCACCACGCCCCATAAAACGGTGGCGAGGGCAAACTGCTTGACCACTTTGTCATTGTAAAAAACGCCAGGCTCGGCCATGGATCCACTCCGCGGGAAGATCGACGGCGGCAGTGTCCCAGTCGCGGCCTCGGCCAGTCTTGATTCAGGTCAACTCCGGTGCGACGGAATGTCGCGACTCCGACGTTCGCGCATTCGGCCCGAGCCCGGGAATGCGCGTCGATTCAGCGGCTTGCCGGGTCGAGCACGAAGTTGAGCAGGGTCGCCAGGCGCGCGCCGGCCAGGCGCAATTGCACTTCGAGCAGTTGACGCGTGCGTTCGGCGTAGGTCGCGTCGATGCGACCATCGTCGGGGTAGACGCCGGCGACGGTCCGACACAGGTCCTCGATCCAGCGTTGCGGCGCCTGGGCGTCGTAACGCGCTTGCGCGGGTGTGGGTTCGGGCAATTCGCGCGAAAGCGCGGTCACGTAGTCCAGCGGCTTGAGTCGGCGATCGGCCAGCAGGCCGCTGTCGAGCAGGGCGTGAAGATTGGTGCCCTTGCCGTGAAAGCGCAGCTGCAGGTCATTGCCGCCGCGATCGTCGCCATAGCCCGCGTGCAGCGGTTGATGCGCGTCGGCGACGAGATGGATCAGCCATTTCAGCGCCTCGCGCCGCGATTCGTCGTCGCGCGCGTCGCGCAATTGAATGACGAAGGTTTCGATCGCGCCGACCAGGCAACGCCCGCCGGGGCACTGGCGTCGCGGCGAATACGCGCAGCTATTACGCGGAAAATTGACGAAATGCAGATCGCCGCTGCGCGGCTGATTGGGGTCGCGACGCACCTCGTCGGCCCAGGTCGAGGCTTCGCGCATGGCCGGACCGGCGCGATCGCCGAGCAAGCGCTCGACCTCGCGGCGCGCGACCGGATCGAGCTCGCGCGCGGCGAGTTCGGCCACGATCTGATGGCCCAGTGGGCCCCACGCGCGCGCGGGGCCCGACCAGGCCAGGATCACGGCGAACAAGGGCAGCGCGAAGCTAAGGGCCTTCATTCGCGCATGCTCGCACGCCCGGCGTCGAGATACATCC
>JBGAHD010000004.1:577960-655033 GCA_044226395.1 Ahniellaceae bacterium | reverse complement strand
GCCGCGTGTGCGGCGCGCGAAGCAAGGGCCGGATGCTTTATGAAAAAAGCCCGCATTAGCGGGCTTTTTTCTTTGTGCGGCGGGTGTGGGATCTGCGTTGTTGTTTCGGTGATCCCGCTGGCGCCGTGGACTGCTACTCGCGTTTCAACGCGGGTGTTAGCAAGGGTCCGATCTTGGCCAGCAGGTCTTCGCTGACCTTGAGGTTGGCCGCGACGATGGAGCCCGATTCCATGAAGCGATTGCCGCCGAGGAAGTCGGTGCAGCGTCCACCGGCTTCGCGCACCATCAGGCAGCCGGCGGCGATGTCCCAGGGCTTGAGGCCGATTTCCCAGAAGGCGTCGATGCGGCCGGCGGCGACGTAGCTCAGGTCCAGCGCGGCCGAACCCGTGCGGCGCAGGTCCTCGGCGTCGATGAGCAGGCGGCGCACCATGTCCAAATGCGCGGGCATGTGTTCGCGCTGGCGGAAGGGGAAGCCCGTGCAGATCAGCGCGCCTTCCAGCGACAGGCGCTGGGCGACGCGGATCTTGCGATCATTCAAGGTCGCGCCGGAACCGCGCGAGGCCGCGAACAACTCGTCGCGCACCGGGTCGTAGACCACGCCGTGAATGGGCTCGCCATTCTCCAGCAACGCGATCGACACCGCGAAGTGCGGGAAGCCGCGCAAATAGTTGTGCGTGCCGTCGAGCGGATCGATGACCCAGGTGAACTTGGATTTGCCGCCGCTGGCTCCGCCTTCCTCGGCGAGGATGGCATGATCGGGAAAGGCGCGCTTGATCTCGCGCGTGATCTCGGCCTCGGCCGCGCGGTCGACTTCGCTGGCGAAGTCGTAGCGGTCCTTGGTCACCACGGTGAGCGTGTCGACCCGATTGAGGTAGCGGATAATGACGCTGCCGCCTTGGCGGGCAGCCTTGATCGCAATATTCAGAGCGCCCTTGCGCATGGCTATTCGAGTCGGCTTGAGGAAAGAACGGAAACATCGGCCGTCTTGCGGCCGCGCGCAGGGTAACAGAACCGGTCGGAGGTTTCAGTCGAACATGGTGGGCAAGACATGACCCTGGCGATGCCGCCCGTGCGCATCGTGCTGGTGCGGACCTCGCATCCGGGCAACATTGGCGCGGCCGCGCGCGCGATGAAGACCATGGGCCTGTCGCGCCTGGTCCTGGTCGATCCGCGCGAGTTCCCGCACCCCGAGGCCACGGCCCTGGCCGCGGGCGCCGACGATGTGCTCGAGCAGGCCTTGATCGTGCCGACCCTGACCCAGGCCTTGGGCGATTGCCATCTGGCCTTGGGCTGCACCGCGCGCTCGCGGCACGTGGCCTTGCCCGAGTTCGATCCGCGCGCCGCCGCGTCTCGCGTTCTGGCGGAGTCGACCCGCGGCGGCGTGGCCCTGGTCTTCGGCAATGAGCGCACGGGCCTGACCAACGAAGAGCTGCAGGCCTGTCACGCGGCCGTGCACATCCCCGCCAATCCCGAGTTCGGCTCACTCAATCTCGCCGCCGCGGTGCAGGTGCTGGCCTATGAGTTGCGCGCGGCCGCGCTCGGCGCGGTCGCTTCGCCCCACGCGTCGGCGCCGGCGGCGGTCGAGCCCGTGGCGCGCGAAGACGCGCGCGAAGCCGACGCCACCGTGGCCGAACTCGAAGGCTTGTTCGCGCATCTCGAGCAGGCACTGTTCGAGATCGATTTCCTCAAGGGTCGGTCACCCCGCACGATCATGCAGCGCTTGCGTCGGCTGTTCTTGCGCGCGCGCCTGTCGGACCGGGAAGTCCTGATTCTTAGGGGGATTCTCAGCGAGGCCCAGCGCTGCGCCCGGCTGGCCGGCGTGATTCCGCGTCCGATCGAGGACGGGCGTGCGCCACGCGCCCCGGACACCGACGCTGACAATTCCTGACGCCCTTGCCAGTGGGCGCTTCCGGCCTGCTTGTGTAACATGTGTGAAGGTGCAACGTCGGGTGAGCGACCGACGTCGTGGGGGCCCGTTAAACAAGCTGGATTCCGTGACCTTTCTACGCGTCGCGTTACTCATGATCGCTGTCGCGATCGGTGTCACCGCCCGGGCGCAGTCCGCCGCGACGCCGGGCGCGGACGCGCGCGACGATGATCTGGTGCTCGGTCGCGTCAGCGACGATCCCAAGAACGATTATCCGCGCCTCAAGCCCTTGCTCGATTACGTCTTGCCGCGCATGGCAGAGGTCGGCATTCGCGGCGGCCATGTGCTGATGGCGCGCGACAATCAGCAGATGATGAGTTATCTGCGCCGCGGCAAGGTCGACTGGGTCACCGAGACCGCGGGCTCGGCGATGAGTTACGAAGAACGCGCGCGCGCGCAACCGATCCTGCTGTCCGAACGCGGGGGCCTGGCGCGCTATCAGAGCGTGATCTTCGCGCGCCGCGACTCCGGCATCCGCACCCTGGCCGATCTGCGCGGTCGCACGATCGCCTTGCAGGGCCCGGCCTCGACCAGCGCCTACATGCTGCCGGCGATCGAAATCCTCGGCGCCAAATTGCCCTTGCTGATTCTCGCCTCGCCAGCCGATCGGCCCAGTCCCGATGTCGTGGGCTTCGTGTTCGCGCGTTCCGAGCTCAACATCTCGACCTGGGTGCACAAGGGCCTGGTCGACGCGGGCGCGTTTTCGGAACAGGACTGGAGCGATCTCGAGCGCATGCCGACCTCGTTCCGCGCCGATCTGGTGGAAGTGCATCGCACGCGCTTCGCGCCGCGCGCGCTGGAACTGACGCGGCCTGGGCTCGATGCGCGCGTGCGCGATCGATTGCGCCAAGTGCTGCTCGATGCCGCGCGCGATCCCAACGCCGCGCCGGCGCTGCGCGCGTACTGGAACACTTCGGCCTTCCTGCCGATCGATGACGCCTCGCAAGCGGAACTGGCGGATCTGCGCCGCGCCGTCGTGCAATTGCGCGCGGAGGTCGAATGATCCGCCTCGGCCTGCAAGCGCGCTTCCTGCTCACCGCCGCGGTCGGCTTGGCGCTGTTGCTGGTGCTGGCTTACGGCGTGTGGCGTCTGGAGCGCTCGGGCACGGATCAATTGATCTCGCTCACCAGCGGCGAAATGCGCGCGCAGAGTCAGGAGAATCTCGAGCGCCGTGGCTTGGTGATGGCGGAACTGCTCGCCGATTCGCTGACCAATCCCATGTATTTCGTCGATCTCAAGGCGATCGGCGAAATCGCCAAGTCGGCCCTGCGTCAACCCGACATGGAATACGTGCTGGTGTTCGATCGCACCGGTCATATCTTGCATGATGGCAGTTCCGACATCGTCGCCTTCGGGCGCGAGATGTCCGATCCCTTCGCCGGTCGCGCGGTGGCTTCGACCGATGTGCTGGTGCAGACTTCGGAATACGTGATCGAAGTGACGCGACCGATCTTCCTCGGCGACGAGAAGCTCGGCGGCGTGCGCGTGGGCATCTCGCGCGCCGAAGCCGCGCGCATCGAACTCGCCGCGCGCGACGCGTTGTCGGAAAAGACCCAAGCGCTCGGCCAAGCGCGCATGCGCGCCTTGATCTGGCCGCTGCTCGGCGTGGTCTGTCTGCTCGTGCTCGGCTTGTTGCTGGTCGCGCGCGGTCTGGTGCGTCCGGCGCGTCTACTCGCGCAGGCCGCGCAGCAGATGGAACGCGGCCGCTACGACACCGGCTTGAACAGCGATCGCGGCGACGAAATCGGCGAGTTGATCCGCTCTTTCGGTCGCCTCGGTCAAAGCCTCGCCGAGCATCATCGCGACGTGCGTCGCCTGGCCTATCTGGACACGCTCACCGGCATGCCCAATCGCCTGATGCTGCGCGAGTCGCTGGCGCGCGCGCTGCTGCTGGGGCAGAGCAATGGCACGGCGCTGGCGTTGTTGTTCATCGACATCGACGACTTCAAGCGCATCAACGACACGCTCGGCCACGATGCCGGCGACATCGCCCTGGGTCAGCTCGCGCAGCGCCTGGAGACGTGCCTCGAAGAAGTGCGCGATCAAACCATTCCGCCCGGCCAGTCGATCGATCTGATCGCGCGCTTCGGCGGCGATGAGTTCGTCGCGCTCGTCAGTGGCAGCGATATTCGCGAGCGCGCGCGCTCGCTGGCCGAGCGCATTCTCGACAGCGTGCGCCAGCCCTTGATCGCGGGCTCGCGGCCCGTGCATCTCAACGCGAGCATCGGCATCACCTTGTTCCCCGACGATGCCGCCGACGCGCAGCAATTGCTCAAGAACGGCGATATCGCCATGTACCAGGCCAAGGTGCATGGCAAGAACTGCTTCCGCTTCTTTACCAACTACATGACCAAGCTCGCCGAGGATCGCCTCGCGCTCGAGCAGGATCTGCGCGCGGCCATGGCCGCCGATCAGATCGAAGTGCACTACCAACCCATCGTCGACCTCGCGAGCGATCGCATCGTCGGCGCCGAGGCCTTGCTGCGCTGGAATCATCCCGCGCGTGGTCTCGTGCCTTCCTCGCATTTCGTCGCCATCGCCGAGGATTTCGGCCTGATCGAACAACTCGGCCGCTTCGCCATGCGACGCGCGTGCGAGGATGCGGCGGCGTGGCCGGAACTGCATGGCGAGCAGCCCTTCGTCTCGGTCAATCTGTCCGTGCGGCAATTGCGTCAGCCCGATCTGCCCGCCGAGATCGCCGCGACCGCGCGGCAGTTCGGCATCGTGCCCGCGCGGCTGCACGTGGAGCTGACCGAGAGCGCGCTGCTCGATGACGAACCGCTCGCCATCTCGGCCCTGGCGGAATTGCGCCGTCACGGCGTGCAGATCTGGCTCGATGATTTCGGCACCGGCTTCTCGGGCCTGTCGCATTTGCGTCGCGTGCCGGTCGATGGCGTGAAGATCGACAAGAGCTTCATCCAGGATCTGTTGACCGATCGCGATGATCTGGCGCTGACCTCGGCCATCGTCGCGATGGCGCGCTCGCTCGGCATCGAAGCCGTTGCCGAAGGCGTGGAGAGCGCCTCGCAATTGGAGATTCTGCGCAGCCTGCGCTGCGATCTCGGCCAAGGCTATTGGCTGGGTTATCCGATGAATCAGGCCGAGATGCTGCTGACCCTGCGCGCGGCCAGCGATCGCGGCAAGCAAGCGCGCGGCTAGTCGCTCACGCGCGGTCGTTCACGAGAACCAGCGCGCGATCACCTCGAACACGCCGCCAGCGAGCGAGCCGGTGAAAAACACCGTCACCGCCACGCCCAGCCAACACAGCGCCAGCAGCACGCCATCGTCCTCGGTCAACGACACGCCCAGCGCCAGAATGACCAGCGCGAACGGATAGTTGGTGAACGGAATCGGCAAGCTCAGCGCCAAGCCCTGCAGCGCGATCAGCAGGCCCGTGAGGCGCGGCCACTGACCGTGAAAGAGATTCACCCAGCGTGGTTGGCACAACCGTTCCATGCGCGCGAACCACGGACGCAACCGCGACATCAATCGCTGCACGCTGGCGCGCGCGATCGGTCGACGACGCCACGCCGCCGGCAACCACGGATGCTCCATGCCCACCATCATCTGCAAGCCCAGCAACAACGCCAGCACGCCCGAGATCGAACCCATGCCCACCGGAACGGGCAGGAAGGCCGGCAAGGTGGACACGATCAGCATCAAGCCAAACGAGCGCGTGCCGAAACGATCGAGCAAATCATCGAGCGTGAAGGATTCGCCTTGCGATTCGTCGCCGAGCAGCGCCAGAAGATCGGAGGTCTTCTGACGCGAATACGGTTCGTGCGCGCTCATGCCGTCGGTTCCGTGATCACGCGCGGCGATGCCTCATGCGCTCATACCTCGATGTTCGGTTCGGGCGGCACGGCGCGCTCGATCAGCAGCTTGTCGATGCGCGCGCCGTCGAGGTCGATCACCTCGACGCGAAATCCCTCGAAGGAAAAGTGCTCGCCCACCTGCGGAATGCGGCCGAAGTGCGCGACCACCATGCCGGCGGCCGTGCGGAAATCCTGCTCGTCTTCCTGGGGAAGACTCGGCAGCGCCAGCAGTTCCTTCAGATCCTCCACGCCGACGCGACCATCGACCAGCCACGAGCCATCGGCGCGCTGCACGATGGTCTGCTCGTCGTCGTCGGACTGCAGCGCCAGGCGGCCGAACACCGCGGTCAGCAGATCGTTGACCGTGATCAGGCCCTGGATGTCGCCGTATTCGTCGACCACCAGGGCGAGCGGCGACTCGGCGTCGCGGAATTTCTCGAGCAGGCTGAAGGCGCGCGCGCTCTCGGGCACGAACAAGGGCGAGGACAGTTCGCGGAACAGCTCCACGCGGCCACCGCCGGTGAGGCCATCCATGAGGTTCTTGATCTGCAACACGCCGACGATGTCCTGCTCGCTGCCGCGCTTGACCGGATAACGCGAGTAGGGCGTCTCGCGCATGATCGCGAGGTTGTCTTCCAGCGGCGCCGACATGTCCAGCCACGCGATGTCGGTGCGCGGCGTCATCAACTCATCGACCGTGCGATCGCCGAAGCTCAGCACGCGGTTGACCATGTTGCGTTCGTGCGTGTCGATCACGCCTTGCTCGGCGCCTTCGGCGACGAGGTGCTTGATCTCTTCCTCGGTGACGTCCTGCGCGCTCGAGCGACCCACGCGCAACAGCCGCATCAGCAGGTCGGTGAACCACGCCAGCGTCACCGCGAAGGGCTTGGCCAGCAGCGACAGATAGCGCATCGGCAGCGCCACCGCGCGCGCGATGCGCTCGGGGTGCGTGATCGCCACGCGCTTGGGCAACAACTCGCCCAGCACCACGGTGACCAGCAGGATCAGGCCCACGCTCAAGGTCACCGCGATCGGGCGCGCGTACTGCGCCACTTCGGGGAAGCTCGACAGCAATGCCACCGCCAAGCGATCGGCGATGGTCTCGCCGCCGAAATAGCCGGTGAGCAGACTCAGCAGGGTGATCCACACCTGCACCGAGGACAGGAAATGCTCCGGCTGCTCGGCCAGTTCCAGGGCCGCGCGCGCGCCGCTGCTTTCCGAGGCCTGCTGGCGCAGACGGCTGCGCCGCGAGGTCATCACGGCCATCTCCGACAGGGCGAAGAAGCCGTTCAACAGGATCAAGGCCAGGACAATGACGATTTCAATAGACATGCGAAGGGACCGCGCGCGCGCCGAAACCGCGTGGCACGTCGGTCAATGCCAGATTCCATTCGTGAACAGGTCGCCATTCCACCACAGGTGAACCGCGATGGACAGGACATAGCCCAAGGCCACGGCCCATGACCAGCGCAAATGGCTGAAGAACGTATATAGGCCCTTTGACTGGCCCATCAAGGCCACGCCGGCGGCAGAACCTACGGAGAGCATGCTGCCGCCGACCCCGCAGGTCAGGGTGATCAGCAGCCATTGGCCGTGATCCATGGGCGGATTCATCTGCAACACGGCGTACATGATCGGGATATTGTCGACCACGGCCGAGGCCGTGCCCATCGCGACATTGGCCCAGGTGTGGCCCCAGTCACCGTAGAGGTGCGCGGAGGCCAGCTCCATATAACCCATCGTCGCCAGCCCGCCCACGCACAGCAGCACGCCGTAGAAGAACAGCAGCGTGTCCCACTCGGCCGCGGCGATGATGCGAAACACGTTGTAGTGCTGCGCCTCGCCCAACGGGTCGGCGCGACGCGCGTCGCGCATCTTGATGTGATAGCCCATCAGCTTGAGCAGCCCCAGGCCCAGCATCATGCCGAACACCGCCGGCATGTGCAGGAAATACTTCGCCAGCACCGTGATCGCGATGGTCAACGCGAACAGCGCGCAGATCGCCCAGCCGCCGTACTTGATGTCGGCATCGTCGATCCCGCGCGGCGGCGCGCCGCGGGGCAAGGCGAAGTGCATGCACAGCCCCGGCACGATCCAATTGACCAGCGAAGGCACGAACAGATCGAAGAACTCGAAGAACTTCGCCTTGTCCGCGTTCCACGCCATCAAGGTAGTGATGTCGCCAAACGCGCACCACGCGCCACCGGCATTGGCCGCCACCACCAGATTGATGAAGGCCAGCGCGATGAACTGACGATTGCCCGCCGCCACCGCCAGGATCACCGCCGACATGATCAGCGCCGTGGTCAGATTATCGAGCACCGACGACATGAAGAACGCGATCAAGCCCGTGATCCAGAACAGCTGGCGATAACCCAGATCGCGCTTGACCAGTTCCGCGCGCAGCGCCTCGAAGACATTGCGCTCGGTCATCGCCGCCACGAAGGACATGGCCACGACCAGGAAGAAGAACAACTCCGCGAATTCCAGAAACACCTGCCGGAACGCGGTCGCGGCGACATCGCCACCCAGCCCCGGCGTGCGCGACGACTGCCACGCGATCAGCAACCAGATCAACGCCGCGCCCATCATCACGGGCTTGGACTTGCGCAGGTGGATTTTTTCCTCGAACACCACCAAGGCGTAGGCGAGGACGAAGATCGCGATTGCCAGCCACGCCACCGGCGTGCCGACCCAATGCAGGATGATCGCGGGCGCGTCGTTGGCATGGGCGGTCGCGGGAATGAGCAGGGCGAGCGCGCACGCGCTCAAGATCGGCAGTGGTTTCATCATCGGCGGGGAGTTTCGACGGAAGTTGGCGCGTCTCATCGCAAGGCGCGCCACAGGTTGAAGGCGCTCAGCGCGATCACGGCCGAGCCTACCATGAGCATCATCACGCGCGCCGGCACGATACGCAGCGCGTACGCGGCCAGCGGCGCGGCGGGCAAGCCGCCCAGAATCAAGGCGCCAATGATGCGCCATGGCACGTGACCGAGCAGGGTCAGCAAGGTCGCCACCGAGGTCAGCGCGACGAAGAACTCCAGCGCCGCGCCCGTGCCCACGGCCTTGCGCACGTCCACGCCCTGCATGATGAAGCCCGTCGTCGCCACCGGCCCGAAGCCGCCCGTGGTCGCATCGACGAAACCCGCCGCGGTCGCGGTGAAGTAGGGATGCCGCGACGGCGGCCGCTGCTCGGGCTTGCGCCACGCGCGCCACAGCAGCAGCACGCCCATGCCCAGCAGCACCACCGAAACGGCCGGCCGCAGAAAGCGTTCCGGCAAATGGGTCACCAGCAAGGCCCCGGCCACGGCGCCGGCCATGGCCGGCAACACCAGGCCAAAGAACAGGCGCCGATCGACATTGCGAAAGTACGCATGCGACAAGGAAGACACGCCATTGGTCGCGATCTTCGCCGAATTGACGCTGGCGCTGACCAGGGCCGGCGGCAGGCCGAAGGCCAGCAACACCGCGCTCGACAGCGTGCCGTAGGCCATTCCCACCGCGCCATCGAACAATTGCGCGACGAAACCCAGCAACACGAACCAGCCGATGGCGACGTCCTCGAGCATGGCCAGACTCTAACGGCCCGCCATGGGGTACGCGCAAGGTCGGCCGAGCTGTCATAATTCCGTCAAGCGCGCCCTCGGGGACCGGTTGGCGCCGCATTTCGGGAGAATTCCAATGTTTTCGCTGCAGACCATTTTCGGCAAGGGCGACAAGTTCTTCAGCCTGCTCGAGGCCAGCGCCGGCGCCGCGCATCAGTCGGCCAAGGCCCTGACCACGATGTTGCAGAACCGCGGCCGCGGCTCGCTGGAAGAGTTCAGCCTGGCCCGCGCCAAGGAAAAGGAAATCGCCGCGCGCATCAGCCACGAACTGGTCAACACCTTCGTCACCGCGCTCGAGCGCGAAGACATCGAGGCGCTCGGCGCCGCCCTGTACAAGATTCCCAAGACCGTCGAAAAATTCGCCGAGCGCTACAGCTTCACCGCCGAGCGCCTGGGCGATGTCGACTTCGTCTCGCGCGCGGCCATGCTCGAACGCGCCTGCGAGGTGATCGTGCAGATGGTCGCCGAACTGCGCCGCGGCATGAATCTCGAAACCATGAAGGCGCTCAACGACCGCCTGCAGGCGATCGAGAGCGAGGCCGATCGCTTGATCCTCGAACTCTATCGCGACCTGTACGGCAGCGAGACCGATCCGCTGCGCTTTCTGCTGCGAAAGGACTTGTTCGAGATCCTCGAGAAAGCGATCGATCGCTGTCGCGACACGGGCAATGTGATCTATCACATCGTGCTCAAGAACTCCTGAGCGGGTGCCCCGTGACACTGACGATCCTGTTGCTGTTCATCCTGGTCGCGCTCGTCTTCGAGTTCATCAATGGCTTTCATGACACGGCCAACTCGATCGCGACCGTGGTCGCCACCAAGGTGCTCACGCCCACGCAAGCCGTGGGTCTGGCCGCGGGCATGAACCTGCTCGGCGCGCTCATGGGCGACGCCGTGGCCAAGACCATTTCCTCGGGCATCGTCGACACCAGTGTCGTCACGATCTCGTCCGATATCTTGATGTGCGGCCTCGCCGGCGGCATCGCGTGGAATCTGGTGACGTGGTGGTTCGGTCTGCCCTCGTCGTCGAGTCACGCGCTGATCGGTGGCCTGTGCGGCGCGGCGATCGGCGCGGCCGACGGCAATTGGTCCGTGCTGATCTGGGCGCAATCGGCCGATCCTTGGTACAAGAGCGGCGGCTTGCTCTACAAGATTTTCATTCCGATGGTCAGCTCGCCGGTCGCGGGCTTCATCCTCGGTATTCTCATCATGGGCGCGCTGCTGGCCATTATTTCGGCCATGGCCTCCGCGGGCGGCAAGCTCGCGCGCGCGGCGCGACCGCATTGGGTCAATGCCTTCTTCGGCAAGGCGCAGCTGCTGTCGGCCGGCTACATGGGTTATGCGCACGGCCTCAATGACGCGCAGAAGACCATGGGCATCATCGCGCTGGCCCTGGTGTCGGCGCACGCCTCGGGCACGCTCGACCACGTGCCGTCGTGGTTGAGCTTCCTGCGCCCGACCGAGGCCGAAGCCAACGGTCAAGGCATCGCTACTTGGATCAAGATCACCTGCGCCTTCGTCATGGCCGGCGGCACCGCGGTCGGTGGTTGGCGCATCATCAAGACGCTGGGCCACAAGATGGTCAAGCTCCATCCCATCCACGGCTTCGCCGCCGAAACGAGCTCGGCCACCATCCTGTCCGTCGCCGCGCACTTCGGCATGCCCGTGTCGACCACGCACAGCATCTCTACCGCGATCATGGGCGTGGGCTTCGCCAAGAACCCCAGCGCCCTGCGCCTGACCGTGATCGAACGCATCGTGTGGGCGTGGATTCTCACCATCCCGATCACGGGCGTGTTGGCCTATGGCCTGGTGAAGGTGTTCAAGGCGATGGGGGCGATTGGGTAGTCGAGATGTTCCGGGAGTGCCGGAACCCTACTCAGTTAAAATCAACGTTTCCCTCAGCAAATCCACGCAGTTGTGTCTTGCAAACAAGCTGCTGCGGTGATCACGCGATTGAGGGTCTCGCACGCCCGAGGTTCTTCTTGCCGCAAATTCGATTTCTGCATCCTTGAGGCCAAAACAGGTCGCATGAATCTTTCGAATCTTGATTCCGCCACTAGCCTGCTTCTGAGTCATGGAGCATGTTTTTTGAGAATCAAGCAACTCTAGGTTCGCGATATCGAATCCGAACCCGAGGAACACTATCGCGTCCGCACGAACGAGCATTTGTCTGGCGCGTTCTATGTGCTCGCCTGCTCCTCTTTGCTCCGGAATAACCCTTAGGTCGCGAGATGCAATCTCAATGGTTCGGCCTGACAAGGGTTCTCCATAAGCAATGTAGTCACGATCCCCTGAGAATGGGGACCCGATTCGCCCGTGTATATGCACGATCTCCAATTGCTTGGCGCTGGAATCCGCAACATCGTTCTCTAGATTGTATCGATATCTGATTGTTTCCCTAAGCAGCCACTCAAAAGATCGATCGTAGTTGAACGTAATCACATTGAGATTGCGAAAATCGAGGGCAGAATGACGTGTTGGGAGCAACCCCGAAAACAGGTACTCGCACCAGTTGTCCCTCGGCGTGTCCCTCGCGTCTAATTTGGGATTTACCGCTTCATGCTCCCTAAGGACCAAAGAAATCGCGAGTTTCCCGATCTCAAGCTGGTCAGCTCTCGATGCTAGAAATGCATCAATCGACAACGCGCGAGAACCCCTGAAAGCTTCGCAGAATGCCCTCAATTCTCCGAGCCTATGTTCGACCTCAGCGCTGCGCAGAAGTCCGATCTTGTCAGGCAACTCAAGCAGGCGCTGCCTAAAGACTTCCCCGCAGGGGTATCCGAGCCAGATGCTCGAGCCAGCCCCCAAAACCAGAGTGATGCTAGGTCTGGGCATTGGCAACCTTCAGTCCGATCAGATCTTCCAATTCAGCGCTTCAACTTGGCAGGCCCATTCGCGACTAAACTCGAGGCTCAGCCGACGTCACGCCCCCGCTGCATCGCCTGCTCAAGGCTATCGGCCAGGCCGCCGATTTCGCGCACGATGAAATCGAGTTCGATGGCGCTGAGGCCCGCGAAGGGGCGGTTCTCGCACAGGTGCAGGTAGGCTTGGCCGTCGATGTCGGACAGGGCCAGGTAGCCGACGCGTTGTTCCCAGTTGAAGCGCAGGCACTTGATGGCGTCGGTGGCGTCGATGGGCGCGATGGGCGAGGACACGCGCAGGTATTTGCGGCCTTCCTCGGTTTCGAGTTCGGCCAGGTAAATGCCTTGCACGCGGCCTTCGTCCAGATCCAGATCGAAGGTGATCACGTAGGGATCGTTGTCGTGCAGTTCGTACTGGGCCGCCAGGTGCGCGCGGACGTCTTCGAAGCTATTCATGGCTCTACCCCGGAAAGTTTCGCGGGTATGCTACGCGAATGACCGCCCCCTTGTCGCCGCAGCAACTGGCCATCCTCGAGGCCGTGGCCACGATCCCGCCGGGGCGGGTGTCGAGTTATGGCCAGATCGCCGCGATCGCGGGCCTGCCCGGGCGCGCGCGGCTGGTCGGGCGCACCCTGGGCCAGGCGCCGGACGATCGGCCCGTGCCGTGGTTTCGCGTGCTGCGCTCGGGCGGCGTGATCGCGTTTCCGGAAGGCTCGCACGGCCACGTCGAACAGACGCGTCGGTTGCGTCGCGAAGGCGTCGAAGTGCGGCGCGGTCGCGTGGATCTGGCGCGCTATGGCTGGCGTCGCACGCTCGATGAATTGCTGTGGGCGCCGCCGCCGGAGGCCCGCGAGGTGAAGCGAGCTAAGTCGAGCGGTGGGGCCAAGGCGCGAAAGTCGGCGACGAAAGCGAAGGTCGCCTCGAAGGGCAATGCGGGGTCCGAATCGAATACCGCATCGAAATCCGCATCGAAGTCGACATCGAAGACCGCATCCAAGCGCGTAACGCGAACGCCAGCGAAGACGACTACGCGCGCGGTCACGAAGTCGAAATCCTCCATCGCATCGAACGCACCAACGCGCCGCGCCCGATAACGCGAACTCAAGCCCGCGCGCGCATCCAACCGGCGATGCTCCACCGCGCGCGCGTCGCGGGCAGCACTTCGTGCTCGAACTCGGCGGAGAGAAACACCACCAGCCGTCGCGCGCGCGGCATCACGTCGCGCCAATGCGCGCGTTCCGCGTCGAGATAGATTCGCAGCGCGCCGCCCGCATCGTCGGGCCAATCGGCGTTGAGGTAACACACGCTCGACACCACGCGCCGATCATCATCGCGAAAGCGATCGCGATGCACGCCATAGCGCGTGCCGGGTGGATACAGCGCGAAGTGGGTCTCGATGTCGTCGAGGCCGAGATACGTCGCGCGATTTAAGCTCGCGCGCAGCCGCATCATTCGCGCCAGATACGCGGCCTCCACGGCATCGCGCGATTCATCGAGCCACGCCGTGCGATCGCCGCGCAGTTCGGGTCGCCATTGTCGCGCTGCGCCTTGACCGACGCCTGCCGCGATCAACGCGCCGGCGTGCTCCAAGGCTTGCGCGCGCGACAGCAAGTCCGCGCACAGCGACGCATCGAGAAAGTCGTCGACGACGCACAAGCCATCCGCGCGCAAGCGCTCGGCGATGGCGACATCGCCCGTGGCCTCATCGGCGAAGGTTTCGGCGCGCAACGTGAAATCGACTGCGCGCCCCGCGTTCATTGCCGCAAGGCCAGAAAATCCCCGCTGCCGATGAAGCGCAGCGAATCCAGACGCAGGCGTGCTTGCGGCAGGTATTCGCGCAGGCGCTCGAGTTCCTGTTCGGTGTTCTCGATTTCCTCGGCGCGCACGGCCGGGTTGACGCGGGCCAAGGCGCGCAGGCGATCGACTTCACTGCGCAGCGCCAGATCGGCGCGATCGAGCGCGCGCGCGATCTCGCGTTCGCCGTCGCGGGCGGCGTACTTCTCCGCTTGCGCGAGCATGGGCGGAATCAGCGCGGTCAAGGTCTTGCGATAACGCGTGAGATCGATGGTGCGCTGCATGGCGCGATCCACGGTCGAGGTCGACGGCGAGTACTCGCGACGATCCGCGAGCTTGGAGTCGACCATCGCGCGCACCGGCAGGGGCGGCAGAAAACGCTCGATGCCCAGTTCCACCGGCGCCACGCATTCGAGCACGAACACCGCTTCCAGCAGCGCCGTGCGCGCGGGCAAGGAGTCGTCGATCAGGAACACCGCATTGCCGACCTCGCTGCCGAGCAGCAGTTCGATCGCGCCTTCGACCATCGGGTGATCGGCGCGCAGGAACAGCATGTCCTCGCGCGCCAGCGCCGTGCGGCGATCAAAGGTCGCCTGACGCGGCTGATCGAGGCCCGGAAAGGCCTCGGTGGTGAGCATCTCGGGATCGAGCAGCACCGTGCGCGGGCCCAGCTCATCGACGGTCACGCCGAAGTGCTCGAACAGCTTCAAGACGAAATCATCGTCCTCGATGCGCGAATCGGCGTCGCGCAAGGCCAGCATCAAGTGATCGGCCTCGTCGGCATGACGCGTGGCGAGTTCCAGCAGACGATCGCGGCCGCGCGCGATGGTCGCGGCCAGTTCTTCGTGAACGCTGCGCGTCTCGTCGATCAAGGCATCGAGCTGCGCGCCGGCGTCGGGCAGACCGCGCGCGCACGCGAGCGCGGTATCAACCACGCGTTCGCCAAAGCGCTTGAGCAACTCACGGCCGTCCTCGGGGCTGGCGCGCAGCGCATCGAGCGCGCGATCGAACCACGACAGCAGCGCATGCTGAGCGCTGCCCTCGACGGCGAAGGCGTGCAGGCTGATGTCCTTGCTTTGACCGATGCGATCGAGGCGACCGATGCGCTGCTCGAGCAGGTCCGGATCGGCCGGCAGATCCCACAGAATCAAATGACTCGCGAACTGAAAGTTGCGGCCTTCGGAACCGATCTCGGTGCACAACAGCAGGCGCGCGCCTTCGGGGTCGGCGAAGTGCGCCGCGTTGCGATCGCGCTGCACGATGCCCAGGCCTTCGTGAAAGCGCGCCAGCGCCACGCCCGACCGCGTGCGCAACGCTTCTTCCAGCGCGTGCAGCTTCGGCTGCGTGCGGCAGATCAGCAGGAATTTCTCGCGCGGATGCGCATCGAGCAAGTCGATCAGCCACGGCAGGCGCGGATCGTCGGCGTAGTTGAGCGCGGGCGCGAAGGGCGGTTGCGCGACATCGCCGTGGAATTCCTCGAGCAGGGCCTCGCGACGCGCGGCGTCGACGCTATCGGCTGGCGCGATGGTGATCAGCGGCTCGCGCTTCGGAAAGCCACCGACCACGGCGCGCCGATTGCGGAACATCACACGACCCGTGCCATGACGATCGATCAAGCGCCGCAGCAGTTCGCGACGACCGGCGGCATCCTCGCGCGCGAGCGCGGTCATGGCCTCGACATCGGGTTCGTCGGTCAGCAGTTGGCGCAGCAGCGCGAGTTGTTCGGCATCGAGCGCTTGCTCGCCTTGCAGGGCTTCGGCCAGGCCCGACAACGCCACGTACTGATGCGCCTCGGCCTGATACGCGGAAAGATCGTGAAAGCGCGCTGGATCGAGCAAGCGCAGGCGCGCGAAATGTCCCGCGCGACCGAGCTGTTCCGGCGTGGCCGTGAGCAGCAGGACGCCCGGCGTGCGTCGCGCGAGTTGTTCGACCAGGGCATAGCCCGGGCTCGTTTCTTCGGGCGACCACTGCAGGTGATGCGCTTCGTCGACCACCAGCATGTCCCAGCCCGCGTGCGCCAGTTGATCGGCGAGGCCGGGCTTGGACAGCACGAAGGGCAGGTCGGTAATGACCAGTTGCTCGTCCTGGAAAGGATTGCGGCCGTCGTTCTCCAGCTCGATCGACTCCACGCGCTCGGCGTCGAAGATCGAAAAGCTCAAATTGAAGCGGCGCAGCAGTTCAACGAACCACTGATAGACCAGGGCCTCGGGCACCAGGATCAGCACGCGGCCGACGCGACCGCTGGCGATACTGCGCGCGATCACGAGACTGGCTTCGATGGTCTTGCCCAGGCCCACCTCATCGGCGAACAGCACGCGCGGCGGACGACGATTGGACGCGATCTCGGCCACGCGCAACTGATGCGGAATCAGATCGATGCGCGAGGACAAAATGCCGTAGCCCGCGTGCCGCAGCGCGTGCGCGCGGCGGGTCAAGGCAGACAGGCGCAGATCGAATCGATCGAGGCGATCGACGCGGCCGCTGGTCAAGCGATCGCCGGCCTTGGAGACGTTCTGCACGTCATCGAGCGCGCCCTCGGGCACCCAGGCCTCGCCGCGGCGGTAGTGCAGCACGTTGTCGCGCTCCTCCACGGCCTCGACCACGAAGGCCTGGCCCTGGGTATTGACGCGATCGCCGGGGCGGAACTCCGCGCGCGTCAGCGGCGCCGAAGCCGCGGCATAGACGCGCATGACATTGGCCGCGGCGAACAGCACCTGGACATTGCGCCCGTCGAGCCGAAGCAGCGTGCCCAAACCCAGTTCCGGCTCGGCGATCGAAATCCAGCGTTGTCCGGGGGCGAAGCGCTGCATGGTGACATCCGCGACAAGGGGCGCGGATTATGGCGCAGCGCGGGCCCCGGAATGAAGTCGCCGCGCGTGAAAGGCTCGCGACGGGCGCGTCAAGGCGCGTCGTCGAGGAGCTGATCGACCACTTGGACCACGCCATTGGCCGCGTCAATGTCCCCGCGCACCAGCTGCGCCTTGCCGATGCGGACACCGCCATCGCCCAGGGAAACGGGCAGGGTTTCGCCGTCGATCGTGGTCACTTGCTTGGCGGTTTCCAGTTGCGTGGCGGACACCAGGCCCGTCACCACATGCCGGCGCAACAGGGCGCGCAGGGCCTCGCGCCCCTCGGGCGCGCTGAGGGCCTGCCAGCGTCCCTCCGGCAATTGATCGAAGGCATCGTCGGTGGGCGCGAGCAAGGTGTACTGGCCGGGCTTGCGCAATTCGTCGAGCAGGCCCGCGTCGCTCAGGGCCTTGGCGAAGCGCTCGAAGTCATCGCTGCGCGTGACCACGTCGGCCAGATCGGGCACGGCGGCATCGGAACCGTAACTGCCCGCCGCCGCCGCGCGCGGCCACAGCAGCCCCGCGAGCAGGGTCGCGGCCAGGACATATCGGGTCAGGTTCATCGTCGCCTCCAGCGGGCGAACGCCCGCGCGCGCCGCGTCACAACGCGGCCTCAGCGTGGCACCGCGCGCCCACGCGCGCCAGTGCCGCCGCACCGGCTATGCTGCGCGTGGACGACTTCGGAGAACAGTGATGCGCGTGGAATTTTTCGGAGCGGCGGGCGAGGTCACCGGGTCCAATCACCTGGTGCACGTGGGCGACAAGCGCATCTTGCTCGACTGCGGCATGATTCAGGGCGGGCGCGATGAGCGCAAGCGCAATGCCGCCGCGTTCGGCTTCGACGCAGCGCGCATCGATGCCATGGTGCTGTCGCACGCGCACATCGATCATGTTGGGCGTCTGCCCCTGCTGGTCAAGCGCGGCTTCCGCGCGCCGATCTTCACCCAGCGCGCCACGGCCGAATTGTCCCGGGTCATGCTCGAGGACGCCGCGCGTCTGGCCGAGTCCGACACCGCGCAGGAAAACCGCCGACGCCAGCGTCGCGGCCTCAAGCCCATTTCGCCCTTGTATGACGGCGATGACGTGCGCAAGGTGCTGCGCCTGCTCGAGCCCATGCCTTACGACGAAGAACGCGAGATCCTGCCCGGCGTGCGCGTGAAGTTGCGCGATGCCGGCCACATCCTCGGCGCGGCCATCGTCGAACTCTGGGGCGGCGATCGCGGCCACGCGCGCAAGCTCGTGTTCTCCGGCGACATCGGCCCGCGCGGCACGCCAATCCTGCGCGATCCGACCTTCATCGACTCGGCCGACATGGTCATGCTCGAGTCGACCTATGGCGATCGCCTGCATCGCAATCGCGCCGACACCGTGCGCGAACTGGGCGAAGCCTTCAAGCAGGCGCGTCAGGAAGGCGGCATGGTGCTGATCCCCGCCTTCGCCGTGGGTCGCTCGCAGGAACTGCTGTACTGGATGAGCCAGCACTACGAGGAATGGGAACTCGATCGCTGGCGCATCGTGCTCGACTCGCCGATGGCGGCCAAGGTCGTGGACATCTACGAGCGTCACACCGAGTTGTTCGACGAACAGACGCTCGCGCTGTGGCGACGCCAGCAACCGTTCAAGATGCGCAATCTCGAGATTTCGATCGAACCCGATCAGTCGCGCCTGCTCAACGAACAGCGCGGCGGCTGCATCATCATCGCGGGGTCGGGCATGTGCAATGGCGGACGCATCGTCCATCACTTGCGTCATCACCTGTGGCGACCGAACACGCATGTGATCTTCGTCGGCTATCAGGCCGCGGGTACGCTGGGCCGCGAACTCGTCGATGGCGCCAAGAGCGTGCACATCTTCGGCGAGAAGATCATCGTCAAGGCGCAGCGGCACACCGTGGGCGGACTTTCCGCGCACGCCGATCAAGCGGGCCTGCTCGAATGGTATGGCCACATCAACGGCCGGCCGCCCGTGTACTTGGTGCATGGCGAGGACAAGGCGCGCGGCGTGCTCGCCGAGCGCCTCAAGCACGACTACGGCTGCGCGGTCACGCTCACGCAGCCGGGCATGAGCGCCGAGGTCTGAGCCTCACCGACGCAGACGCGCGAGCGTGTCCGCGTCGACGCGCCAGACTGGATAGACGTTGAGATCGGCGTCGGCCCAGTCGCTGCGGTCGTAGAACCAGGTTAGTCGCGCGGCCGGATCGGCGGCGAAGACGGGGTCGCGCAGTTTCTCTTCGAACTCGGCGCGCAACTCGGGTCGCGCCTTGAGCAGATCGCGCGCGATCTGTTCGTTGACGCGCGACTCGCCGTACTCGCGGCGTTCGAAGATCAGATTGAACAAGCCCCAGCGCAGCATCGAATCCGGCGCTTCGGGTTCGAGCAGATGCACGGCCACGTCGGCGCCCGGTTGATCCAGCGCGACGATGGCGCTGCCCGCGGGCAGTTCGACATCGCGCGTGAGTTCGCTGCTCTCGAAGCTCTTCACCACCAGACGACCCTCGAACGGCGCGGTCGCCCATTGCGGCGAGGCCAGTCGCCACGCGCGCGCGGTGACGCGCGTCGGCGCCTTGAGCGTTTCCACGCGCAGGCCATGCGCTTGCAGCAGTTCCAACGCACGAGGCCAACCGGCGGGCACGATGTAGGCGGCTGGTGCAGCGACTTCACGATCAACCTTCAACTGACGATAGAAGGGCACGTCGAAACGGCGCGGGCGACGCGGGTCGTAGCGCGTCCACGTCGCGCCGGAGATATCGCTCGGCGTGCGCGTGAAATCGACACCGCGCAGCGTGAAGCGTTCGGGCGTCTCCATGCCGACGACGGTCAGCGGCACCTTGGCGCCGGGCACGCGCGCGAGGGTGTCCGCGTCCGCGCGGGCGACGGCTTCGCGCAGCGACGCGGGATCGCGATCGAGTTCGCGCAGCACTTCGAGCATCATGTCGTAGGTCGCGCGCACGCGCGTGCGATAGTCCTTGAGCATGTGCGTTTCGATCAGCAGCGAGGGCCGATGCCATAGCGCCGCGTAACCCGTGGCGAAGCGCGGACCCGAGCCGAAGTTGACGAAGCCTTGCGTGATGTCGCCGCCGTCCTTGAGCTCGAGATACGGCGCGAGCTTGTGGCCCATGCGCTCCATGCGCGGGAACACGCCGTTGACCAGATGGCGCTGCTGCCACGCATTCACCGCCGGATGCTGATTGCCCCACTCCTCGAGATACCACGTCAAGTCGTACTGATAGTCGGCGCCATCCGTGGTGTGCGAGTCGATCAGCAGATCGGGCTGCCAATGCCGCCACAACGTCAGCCACGCGCGCATCTCGGGCGCATCGGCCTTCATGTAATCGCGATTGAGGTTGATGCGCTGCGCGGTGGCGCGCCAGCCCATCTCGCGCGGGCCGTTCTGATTGGCGCGCTTGAATGGGCTCGCGTTCTCGTGACCATCGACATTGAACACCGGCACGAACACGATGACGACGCGATCGAGCAGGCCGCGATGACGATGCGCCACGGTGAGATCGCGCAGCAGGGCCATGCCCGCGTCCTTGCCTTCGATCTCGCCGGCGTGAATGCCGGCCTGAATCAGCACCACCGCCTTGCCCGCGGCACGCGCGCGTTCGGGCGTGAAGTCGCCGTTGGTCGTGGCGATGACCGTGATCATGCGGCGACCTTCGGGCGTGCGGCCGAAGTCTTCGATGTGAATGTCCTCGGCGGCGTCGTCGAGTCGCTCGAACCAGGCGAGGCTCGGCGCGTAGCGCGCGGTCTCGGCGTAGCGCGTCGCTTCCGCGTGCGTGCGCCAGTCCGGCGACCGGGCCGCGGCGATCGCGGCGAACATGAACAAGGCAACGGCCATCGATCGACGAAGCATGACTTCCTACCTAGGCAAAGTGATCTTGCGAGCGCGGCTATTGTGCCCAGGTGTGATCGGGTGAGTCACTCCTCGCGCTTCTTGCGCATCGAATCAGGTCGGCGACGATCGCTCGCGCGCGCCGACCGCGTCTCGTGGCGCGAGCCGTTCGGAACTTTCGCGAGCGCGCGTCGCTCCGACTACGCGCGTGATCGTCGATGTAACCAAATCGACCTTCGCCGCATCCAAGGAGAAGACGTGACACGCGCGCCCAGCGTGAGGAAGCATCGTGACTGAAGACCTACGGACTTCCTTCACTCACGAAGGCGCGGTTGCATTCACTAGCCTGCGCGAGCGTCGTGACCAAGCACGCGCGACGCACGGGCAACTAACTGGGACATGGGAGAGCAAGAGATGAAGTACGTGACCTGGATCGTGGCCATCGTGTTGGGTTCCACGCTGATGGCGCGCGACGCCAACGCGCTGGCGCCCGGCTTCGAACGCATGAAATTCCAGGAATATCGCTTGTTGCTGCGCGATGGTCATCGCGCCTACGAGCGCGAGGACTACGATGCCGCGCTGCCGCTGTATCAGCGCAACGCCTGCATGGGCGACAAGTCCAGTCAATTCGCGCTGGGCAGCATGTATCTGTTTGGTCAGGGCACGCAGCCCGACGGCATGAAGGCCTATGCGTGGTACGTCGTCGCGGCCGAGTCGGGCAAGGGCGACTACAAGCGCGCGCGTGATCGCGTGGCTGGCCTGATTCCGGCCGAGCACAAGCAAGCCGCCGAGCAACTGGCCAAGACCTATCTCGATCAGTTCGGCATGAAAGCCACTGGCATGTACTGCCAGGATCGCGCCGAAGCCGGCACCAAGATCTCGCAACTCGAATGCAAGCCGCCCATCGATCGCATCACCGGCACGATCGAAGTGAAGGCTTGCGAGAACTGATTCATCGCGCGCGCGCGAAGGCGATCGAATAATCGCCCGCGCGCGCCGACACCGAAGGCATGGATCGCTGCCAGCCGCGCCGTCCGGCAGCGTGAAACAGGCATACGGCGAGTGTGTGACTTTTGGGTAGCCCACCCGGGTGGTTCCGGGTGGGTCTTTTTTCCGAGAGGCCGATACGTCAATACGGCGACGAGATCGTGATCACTTCTGGCATGGCATTTGGGTCGACCGTCGGCAACTCCGAGCGCGGCCGATCGGGTCTATCGCCATCCCTTCTCGAATACCACCAGTTGATGTTGCCAATGACGCCGCGATCGATAACCAAGGGGACTGGCGAATAGTCGTCGGGTCCAATCTCCTCGGTCTCCGCCTGGCGAATCGTGCCCAGTCGCATCGGACTGGGTAAGTTCAGCGTCAGGCTGCCGTGGAATTCCGTCGTCAAGTCCGTTCGCAGCTTGCCGGTGCCGCTTCGTCCTATCAGGGCAAAGCGGACAAATCGTTTCGGCGGCAGCGGCACGCGCGTGGTCGCGATCACGCCGGTGAGCGGCGAGTTGACATCCTCGTTCCAGCCCAGAAGAAGCGTTTTCACGAGTTCGGGCGACGTGTTGTCGCGATCGCCCGGAACAGTCTCTCGCCACGTTCCGTGCCATGACACGAAGTCCGTGCCGTTGAGGAATGGGAAGTAGTAAGGCTCGGGCAAGTCCATGCGCCCCACCGCGATGCCATCGCGCTCCGCGCCCAGCTGACCGCGATAGACGACCTGCACGAACAAATCCGTGGCATTGATCGGAATCGGATCCAGCGAGAAGTCGAAGGCATAGGAGCGCGGGCGATCGCTGGGAATCTCGCTGTTGACCAGGAAGGCTTTCGAGATCGAAGCTTCCTCGTAGTTGGTGCGTGTCTGATCCAGCGTGCACGCTCCGCTGGGAATACTGGCGGGCGCATTGCCATCGGGCTTGACCCATTCCCCTTGAAGGCTTGGCAAATAGCACGGATTGCGGTGATAGCGCGCCACCGCGATGATCAATCCATTGGCCATGCCTTGCGGCAACACGCGACCCGTGCCCGTCTCCGTGATCGCGGCGGTCGTATTGCGTACCGTCAGCCGCAGCCGCGTGAAGCCCATGATCTGATTGTTGTCCAAGCGACGAGGGTAACCGTCCACCATCCGATGCGGCACGCCTTGATCGATCGCGGCGACCAGGCCTTGCGTCGGGTCGCTCACTTCCAGCTTGCCGCGGAAGAAAAAGTCGATGAGGCCGGTGGAGTAGGCCACGGCGCGGGGCAGTAGCACATAAGCATGCGCACGATAGTAGGCCAATGGAATGACGACCTTGCTTTCTCCGATGCGGGCATCGAAGTCACGCCATAAGCTGGTGAGCGACAAGGGTAAGTGCCCGTTGTAGGCCGCGAGAACCGGGTCTCGGTATCCCGGCGCCACGGTGTCGATGACATCCCAGACCTTGCGCTCCTCGCGAAAAACGCGGCTGCCGATCTGCAGGGGCGGGGACTGTTCGACGCGAAGGTCAGACCCGCCAGGAAGATCGTAGCTCGAGAACTGCGTTCCCTCGGAAACAAAGTTGCGGTTGCTGAAATCCGCGAGCCCGCGGCGCTGTCGGATGTCGGCATCCAAGCGGCGTGTCGTGAAGTAGTCGATCGGCGTGGTGAAGCGAGGAATGGGATAGCCGCTAGTAGGCGGTACTTCGAGCGTGCTGTTGGCCGTGAAGTACTCGCGATATGACTCGCCTTCCAGTCCCGTGGCGCCGACATCTCGCCCTTTGGTCGCCAGCCAGTTCGTATACGATTCATAAGTGCGGCGCGACATGTCAGTCGCCTTGACGAAATCCCAGACCTGACCCAACGGCGGATTGTGTCGATCATTGCGAGTGTGCTGTGGTTGCGAGAGGTCCTGAAGCAGATGCAGGACATGGCCGAGCGACAGCGCCATCGTGGCCCAACAGTAGCGTCTCCGCACGGCATCTTCTTCGGGGTTGGAAGGCACCGTGCGGCTGATCAAGCCGCACCACATCGCCTCTCGCGCGTCGGCCCAGGTGAAGTGATTGCGTCGTTCGCGATCGGGAGGTGATTGCGCGTCGTTCGCCACGGTTTCGTCGGGCGTGCCCATGGCCCAGTCCGTCGCATTCACGCAGTGTCCCGAGGGAATCTGGTCAGGCAGGCTTTCACAGATCCAACCGAGAATTCCGATGCCGGTTGGCGTAAGTCCTCGATCATTGGCGGGGTCGTAGAAGTGATGAAAGACACGGACAACTTCTCCAAACCTATCGGCATCGGGTCTGGGCTCGCCCAGTTGATAGTACTTCTGAGGCAGATCGTCTTCGCGAATGGCGCCGCGAATGAACCAGGCGCGTACCTCGGAAGCGCGATTGGCGACCGTTCGCGTGTCTCCAGGAAATCGAACAAGTTCGTAGTCATCGAAGGGAAATCGCATGAATGCTTCGCCTTGGCCCCTTCCCTCCCAGTAGGGCGCACTTACATCTAAATACGCGCGCTCGAACCTCAAGTGTCCGAGTCCATTCGGCAGATTAAAGGGGGACTCCTTCGGGTAGCGTGCCCAACCAAGACGGGCCGCGATCTCCGAATCTGTCGCGACTTGCGACTGCTCGTACGCATTCGCCGTAATCAGCGCATGCGTGTCGACCTCATACGTCCAGCCGCTTACGGGGCTCAATAGCAATAGGGCGATCAGGCACTTGAGGATTATGGGTATTTTCCAAGACATCACGCGATCTCCTCTTCGGGAACAAGAGCTCCGGACGGAGCGAATCACAGAGCAAACGGCGCACGGCATCGGGGACAGGCGCGCTCACATGCGGCGGATCGTCGAGCCGAGGCTCCGACCAGCTTCGGGCCTCTGGCAACATCGCCAGAAATGCGTCCTCCGATGCGTGGAACTGGGCATCGTCTTCTCGCGTGTAGAGCGAGCGGAAATAGAATCCTGCGTGGCCCATCACCTTATTCGCCAGCATCAGTTCATCCAAGGTCACCGCCACGTCGTTGACGCAGACTCCTCGCCAGACTTCATCGTGAACTGCGCGAGCCATTGGTCGATACGTTTCTCCAAAGGCAGTCATTTCGCAGTTGTAGTCGAGCACGTTGTCGAGCATGCGCAAGCGATCAACGAGCGGCCGAGCGTCGGGTTTCAACTCAAACGACTGTCGTCGCCTCGCGGAATAGATGGCAGACTCACCAACCACCATGAAGCGCTTCTCGCTCGGCAGATAGATGTTCAGTTGCACATCCACGTTCTTTGGTACCGGCCAACCATGCCGCCACCAGTCGACCGCGACGCGATAGTCGCCACGAGAATCCGTGCGAACCACTTGGCTGCCATCGAGGCACGATGAAGCCCCATTACCAAACGGCGCCGCTCGCCACGACGAAATGTTCACCACCACGAAGACACCGGGCATGGGCTTGCCGGTGCCTTGCTCGCGAACCTTTCCGCTGAATTGAAGGACATCCCGACCCTCGAACGGATCCGGATGGAACAGCGGGCCCGTGACGATGCTGTAGACGATCAGCACCGCCACGCCGCTTCCGACGACCGCGAGGAACACGCGCAACTGAAGCGGCATGCTCACATGCTCCCGATGCGCCACACGCCGTCGTTGCCTCGATCGAACTGGACGCGATAGCCCATGAACTCGCCGGTGTGTCCGGGGTCGGGTCGCAGGATCAGCCATTCGGCGAAGCCATCGCTGGAGACTGTGCCGCTGGCCAGCGTGCCCAGTTGCGTCGCGACGGTGGGCAGTCGCGTGCCGAGGGAATTCCACAGCGTCGTGAAGTCGGCTTGCAGGCGCGGGTGCAGCGCTTTCAGCGCGCCAGGGATATCGTTCGCGATCAGCGCGCCGCGCATGGCGCCGAAGGCCGCGCATTGGCTCAGGCGGACTTCGTCGAGGTGTTCGACCAGCACCGGCGTAGTCAGCGTGATTGGCGTCGGTGCCTGCCCCGCGACGCGATCGATGATGATCCGCGCGCGATAGAACCCCGGCACGTCGAAGCGCGTGGTGAAGACGCTTTCCACTTGCCGCGTGTCGACCTCATCCCGTCCATCGCCATCGAAGTCGATGCGCAGGCGCTGCGCTCTGACTTCGGCCGGCAAGCTCAGGGTGAAGCGCGCGCCGATGGGTGCGAAGCCGGGTGCCGCGGTGGCTTGCCACTCAGGCGCGGGCGGCAGCGTGTCATCGCGGATGATGGTGAGCGTGCGTTCGATCTTCGCGCCGTTGATCGTGGTCGCGGCGACGCGGATGGCGTTGGGTCCAGGATCGAGCGGCACATCGGGGATGAGCCAGCGACGGCCGACGAGTCGCGCGGGCCGATCGCGCGCGCCGACGCCCGTGGTGGGCGGGCCGTCGAAGGTGCCGCTCAGCGCGAGGCGTCGGGCGTTGACGATGCGACCATCGAAGCCTTCATCGAGCGTCAGCGCGAGCGAAGCTTGAGGATTCGGCGGCGTGATCGGCGGCAGGCCGCCGGCTTCGAAGCCATCGTGGAAGGTATCGGCGACGAGGCCGCAGGTTTCCTCGGCGGCGAGGACGGCTCGTATGTCGACGAGCGAAAGCAGAAGCAGCAAGGCACAGGGGTAAAGCGATCTCGAATTTCGCATGGGGCCTCCGACAGCAAGCCCCCCCCATGCCACTAGCCTCTGATAGACCGATGGGATTCGTCAAGCGACGCGCGCGATGACGTGCGCGCGCGAACGGACAACTTCTGTGTCCGTATATGCGGAAGTTTCCGCTTCATGTCGAAGCAGGACCGCGCGCTCGCCGATTCGCGATTTGCCCGCCGTGTTTCGCCAATGACTCTCGATTCCTCGATCACGCATGCCCACAAAACAAAAAGCCCGCGCGATCACTCGCGCGGGCCTCGTTCAACGCTTCGCGAAATCAGGCGCCTTTCTGCGTCGCGATCCAGCGATCGATCTTCGCTTCGAGCACGCCCAGCGGCAGCGAGCCGTCCTTCAACACTTCGGTGTGGAAGGCGCGCACGTCGAACTTGTCGCCGAGCGCTTGCTCGGCGCGCGTGCGCAGTTCGCGAATCTTCAGCTGACCGATCTTGTACGCCAGCGCCTGGCCGGGAATGGCCATGAAGCGTTCGGCCTCGGAGATCGCGCGCGTGGGTTCGGCGGGCGAATTGGCGTACATGTATTCGAGCACTTGATCGCGCGTCCAGCCCTTGGCGTGGATGCCGGTGTCGGTCACCAGACGAATCGCGCGCCACAGTTCGGCCTCGAGCGCGCCGAAGTACATGTAGGGATCGGTGTAAACGCCGAGTTCCTTGCCCAGCGATTCGGAATACAAACCCCAACCTTCGGCGAACGCGGTCTCGCCACCGAAGCGGCGGAAGTTCGGCAGATCCGGCAGTTCGCGTTGCAGCGCGATCTGGAAGTGATGGCCCGGCGTCGCTTCATGCAAATACAGCGCTTCCATCGCGTAGCGCGGCCGCGCCTTCAGATCGAAAGTGTTGACGAAGAAGATGCCGGGACGACTGCCATCCTGCGCCGGGCCCTGGTACTGACCCGAGGACGACGAGGCCGCGCGGAACGCTTCGACCGGACGAATTTCGAAATCCGCCTTCGGTTGAATGTTGAACAGCTTCGGCAGCAGCGGATCGACCGTGGCGCGCAGCTGACGGTAGCTGGTCAGCAACTCGTCCTCGCTCTTGAAGTACATCTTCGGATTCTTCTTGATCTCGACGAAGAAATCCTTGAGCTCGCCCTTGAACTTGAGTTCGGCCAGCACGTTGAGCATCTCGCCCTGGATGCGCGCTACTTCGTCGAGACCAATCTGATGAATCTGATCAGGCGTCAGATCGGTCGTGGTGTTGACCTTGACCTGAAACGCGTACCACGCCGCGCCATCGGGCAGGGCGCCCAGGCCCACGGTGTCGCGACACTTGGGCAGATACTCATCGGCGATAAAGGCGCGCAGCTCGGTGAAGGCGGGCACCAGGCTCGTGGTGATCATCTGCTTGTAGGCTTCGGTCAGGCGCTGCTTGTCGGCATCGCTGAACTCGGCGGGCATGTTGGTGATCGGGCCCCAGAACACGCTCTTGGTCGGATCGGTGGTGATCTGCTGATCGAGTTGCGGCAGCACTTTCTCCATCAGCACCTTCGGCTGCACCACGCCGCGCGCGATGCCTTCGCGCATGTTGGCGATGGCTTGATCGAACAGCTCGGGCACGTGGCTGGCGCGCTTGATCCAGTTCTCGTAGTCGGCCGGCGTCTTGAACGGCTGCGCGTTGGTGCCCGAACCGAAGATCGCCACGTAATTGGCGATGTTGTAGAACTGATTGATCGGCACGAGTTCCTGCGGGAACTTGGCGCCTTCGATCTCGAGCATGCGGTCGCGCACGAAGATGTCATAGGACAACTTGTCCTGACCTTCGATGCCGGCGTCGCCGATGGCCTTGGCGCGATCGAGATAAGTCTGGCTGAACGCGAGACCCGCCTTGATGTAGTCCGGCGAGAGGAAATTCGGCAGCTGATCGTTGTAGCGCGTGTCGCCGATCTGCGTGGCGGTCATCGGATCGCGCTGCAGATTGGCTTCCCAGTACTCGGCGTACATCGTGTTGAGTTGCGCCACGCGCTCGGCGGGCGAGACTTGCGGCGCGGCCGCTGGCGCGGTGGCGGCGGTGTCGGTCGCGGGCGCGGTGGCCGGTTCGCCGCCACAGGCGGCCAGGGACAGGGCGATGGCGAGGACGAGCAAACGTGATTGGGGCATGACGGACTCCCGGGGTAATCCGCCCACCTTAGGCGCGCGCCGCCACCGGCCCATGTGCCGGTGGTCAGGGGCGCGCCGAAAATCAGCCGCGCGCGGCGGCTTGCTTGAGTTCCTCGGCGGTGCGCGCGCCCAGGTAGCGATCGATCAGGCCGTGACCGAGGTAGATCAGCGGCGTCGAAGCCACGGCGACCAGGGACTTGTAGATGTAGTTCACGGTGGCCACGGCGAAGAACAACGACAGCGGCCAATGCTGTGGCCCCAGCACGAAGGCGATGTAGAGCACCACGAAGCTGTCGACCAATTGCGAGACCAAGGTCGACCCGGTGGCGCGCAGCCACACGCGCTTCTCGCCGGTGACGCGGCGCACGCGGTGATAGATCCACACGTCGATCAACTGACCGATCAGGAAGGCCGCGATCGAACCACCAATCGTCCACAGCCCCTGACCGAAGATCGCCGCGAACGAGGCCTGCATGTCGGCCACGCCCTGGTTCTCGCCGGCCTTGATCCACCACGGCGCGGGCGACAGCACAATGGCGATGTAAGCAAACAGAAACGCGTACGCGATCAAGCCCACCGTGAGCCAACTGATCAGGCGCACGCCGCGGCGGCCGAAGTACTCGTTGATGACGTCGGTCATGATGAACACGACCGGCCACAGCAACACGCCCGCGGTGAAGTTGAGCGAGCCCGTTTGCCCGAACAGATTCCAGTTGAACGGATCGATGCCGAGCGTGGTTTCCAGCGCGAAAATCTTCACGCCGATGAACTCGGCCATCAAGGCGCTGGCGACGAAGATGCCGGTGAGCACCACGAACAACCGCTGCGCGCGCGGTGAATCATGAAAGGGCATGAAGAGTCCTCAGAGCGTCGGCTTGGGCGAGGGCACGCGGAACCGGTCGGGCGCGACCGCGCCGCCGGAGATGATGAAGGCCATGGCTTGATCCATGGTCCAGTCGGTCGGAATCACGCGATCGAGCGGCACGATTTCGAGATAGCCCGAAGTGGGGATCGGCGTGGTCGGCACGTAGACCGCGGCGTATTCGGTGCCATCGGTCTCGTCGCGGATGATGCGCGTGACCAGGCCCACGGCCTTCATGCCGTCGTTCGGAAAATCGATCAACACCACGCGCTGCGTGCCATCGGGCTTGTTCTGCATCAGCTCGACGAGTTTCTTGGTGCCGCCATAAATCGACTGCACCAGCGGAATGCGCGCGATCACGCCTTCGAGCCAGGCCAGCGCGCGTTGACCCACGACGCGATGCACGGCGAAGCCGACCAGATAAATCACGATGATGGTGATCGCCAGCGCGACGAGACTTTGCACCCACATCGCCTGCAACCAGCCGAAGGCGCGCGGGAAATGACTGGCCAAGGTGCCCGCGATCGCCTGAATCCACGGCGCCGACAGGCCCGAGAGCAGATTGAACACGAACTTGAACACGACCCAGGTCAACCACAACGGCAGCAAGGTCAGCACGCCGGTGAACAGATAGCGTTGCAGATGCAGGTGATGGCGATCCATGGCGCGATGGTAGCGGGTCGGCGCGTCGGCGTCAGGGCGAGCGCGCGGCGGGCACCCACATCAGATCGACCTCGAGATCGTCGAGGCTGGCGAACAGCGCGAAGCTTTCGTCCGGCGCCACCGCGAGCGCGGGCGCCGTCGCGCGCGTGGCGCGCGCGGGCCACTCGTGGGTCTGGCCGTCTTCGAGATCGAGGCGCCGCAGGCGCGGAGCTTGACCTTCGTCGTCGACGATGCGGTAGAGGCGATGACCTTGCAAGCGCCAGTCCTCGGGGCGCGCGGTGGCCCAGTCATCGGGCAAGGGCGTCAGCGCGCGACGACGCAGATCGTAGACCGCGAGCGTGTTGTCGTCGCGACGCTGCCAGGCGAGCCAGTGATCGCCGGCGTAGAACTCGCCGACGGCGCCAGCGATGTCGAGCGCTTCGGGTTCGACCGAGCCGTCGGCCGGCGCGAGAAAGAGGCGATAGCCCGTGGCTTCGAGTCGCGCGAACACGAAGCGTTCGCCGTCTTCGAGATATTGCGCGTAGAACGCGCGGCCCAGCGCGGTGAGTTCGCGCGCGCGGCCGCTGGCTAGGTCGAGGCGATGCGCGGTGGTGATGTCGTCGAGATAGCGCGTGACCAGCAGCGCATCGCCCGTGGGCGACCACGCGGGGCGCACCCAGCGACCGGTGTCGGGCAGTGGCGCGCGCACCGCGTCGCCGCCGGCGGTGTCGACGATCCAGATGGATTCGTGATCGAGACGCGTGCTGACGAAGGCGAGACGTCGACCATCGGGCGACAGCGCGATCGAAGCGTCGTAGCGCGTGCTGGCGACGAGCGCGTGTTCGTCGACCGAGTCGTCGCGAAAATCGACGCGATGAATATTGGCGTCGTAACGCGCGATCTCGTAGGCCCAGTCGCCGCGCGCGTTGGTCGTGGGACTGCGCGCGCCGCGCGCGCCGAGCGTGTTGCCCACGAGCGTGCGCGGATCGATGCCGATCAGCGCGCGATAGCCGGGCCAGTCGGTGGCCATGATGATTTGCGCGCCGTCGGCGCTCCACGCGTGGCCCTGGATCAGATTGCCGCCGCCGAACAGCGTGCGTTCGCGATGCGCGTCGTCGCGCGTGACGGCGAGCAGGCGCGCGTCGCTGCCGGTGCCGCGCGCGAAGCTGATCTCGTCGCCGCCGGGCACGTACTGCGGATCGCTGTCGGGCCCGGCGCCGCGCGCCGGTTGGGTGAGCGGCTCGATCGCGCGCGTGGCGAGCGTGAGTTCGACAAGGCCGGGATCGTGATCGTCGTCCGCGGGCGCGGTGAAGGTCAGCGCCTCGCCGTCCGCGCGCCAGGCGACGGCGGTGTTGAGTCCCGCGCAGCGACCGACCACGACGGAAGGATCGCCATGCACGGGGCGCAGGCGCACTTCGCAATCGCCGTCGGCGCCGACGTGGATGAAGGCCAGTTGCTGACCGCGTGGCGAGAATGCGGGATGCAGATTCCAGCCGGCGGGCTCGGCGTACTCGCGTTCGGAACTGCCGTCGACGTAGCGCGCGACCAGGGTGCTGCTCGCGCCGAACTTGTCCATGCGCGCGAAGGCGACGAGGCTGCCGTCGGGCGACAGGCTGGGGTGGAGTTCCCAGCCGGGGTCGGCGGTGAGCGGACGTTCGGTGGTGAGGCGTTGTGGTGAGAGGCCGAGGGGGCTGGGGTCGGTGCGTGGCGAATCGGAGGTCGACCAGCGCCACGCGGCGAGCGAGGCCAGCAGGGTCAGGCCGATGGCGAGCGCGAGTTGGCGTTTGGTGGGTGTCCTGGATTGGCGCGGCTTGGGCTGGCGTCGATCCGTGGGTGTCCTGGAATCGAGACCCAGATCCGTGGGTGTCCCGAAGTTGCGGGTGGTTCCGGATTCGATGGGTGTCCCCGAATCGGAGTTCGCTTCGAGGGGTGTCCTGGAATCGATGGGTGTCCTCGATTCGGCGAGGTCGCGCACCGGGGCGATCAGGCGATAGCCAATCTTCGGCACGGTCTCGATGTAACGCGCCTGGCGGGAATCGTCGGCGAGGAAGCGGCGCAGGTCGGCGACCGCGCGCGAGAGCACGTCGTCGGTGGCGCGGCCGGACCAGACGTCGGCGATCAAGGTGTCGCGACCGAGCACTTCGCCCGGCGCGCGCGCCAGACGCCACAACAAGCCGCCCAGGCGATGGGGCAGGCGCTGGGTCACGCCGGCGCGATGCAGTTCGAAGCTCGAGGTATCGAAGTCGAACTCGCCGATTCGAAGTCGTGCGCGCGGCCATTCGCTCATCGCCTCACCTTGCCCCAGCGCGCGCGACTTGCCAAGCCCATCAAGCGCTTGCAGCTACCTCGCCACGAACGGAGAAAAAAAGGAACCCGACTTCGGGACACCCATCAATCGCCCCCGGCACCCTGGCCGCCCCTCGAAACCGGAGTCGATCCATGTCGCGACTGAAGTCCCTCCTCCCGGCCCTGCCGACCCTCGCGCTGCTCGCCCTCGCCTCGACCGCGGAGGCCGCGTGCGCGCAACGCATCCTGATCGGCGGCTACTTCAGCAACAGCGTCAGCGTCTTCGACGCCTGCACGGGCACCTTCGAACGCACGCTCGACAGCGGCAACCACATCGTCGGCCCGCAGGCCATGCGCATCGGTCCCGATGGTCTGCTGTACGTGGTCAGCGAAGGCAATGGCCAGATCCTGCGCTACAACGCATCGACGCTCGCCTTCCAGGACAGCTTCATCAACACCGGCACGGGCTTCAACCCGACCGGCATGGCCTTCGGTCCCGACGGCGATGTCTACGTCGGCGGTTACGAGGGCGACTCAGTGCGTCGCTACGATCGTCAGACCGGCGCGCTCAAGGCCACGGTCGTCGCCGCCGGCGCGGCCGGCCTCAATGGTCCCGACAATGGCATGTCCTTCGGTCCCGATGGTCGTCTGTACATTCCCGCGTACGACGCCAACACCATCGTCGCCTGGGATCCGAACTCGCAGCAGGCCAGCATCTTCGTCGCGCGCGCGGCTGGCGGTTTGTTCCGTCCGCGCGGCATCGTGTTCGAAGCCAATGGCAACATGCTCGTGAGCAGCGAAGGCTCGGGCAAGATCCTGCGTTACGGCACCACGGGCGCCTTCATCGGCGTGTTCGCCGAAAACCTCGGCCAGCCCACGGGCATGAGCTGGTTGCCCGACGGCAATCTGCTGGTGGCCGAAGGCGACTCCGCCATTCGCGTGAGCGCGCAAGGCCAGTTTCTGGGCCTGATCGGCGCGAGCGGCACCGGTGGACTTTCGGGCGCGACCTTCGCGATCAGCATCGCCAACGCCACCGACACCGTCACGCAAGTCGGCACGCAGTATTGGATCGTCGGCGCCGGCACCATCGCCAACAAGATCGTGCAGGCGGAAATGACCTCGGCCACGGGCACGGCCTTCGGCGCCGCGTTCAATCCCGCCGACATTCGCAACGCGCGCTGGGGCAGCGTGCGCATCGCCTTCGACTCCTGCACGACGGGTCAAGTGAGCTGGGATTCCACCGGCGCCAATGCCGCGGGCTTCGGCACCGGCGGCTATCCCATTCGCCTGCTGCTCGGCACGCGCTTCACCACGCAATGCGAAGCCACCGGCTTCGCGGAGACCACCACCCACGATTGGATGAATGGCGTGTGGTACGGCGGCGACGCGCGCAATGGCGAAGGTTTTTCAGTGACCGTGTCCGAAGGCGGGCTCGCGGCCGTGGCCTTTTACACGCATCGGCCAGTGGTCAACACGAGCCTGCGTTGAAGTACGAGCTGAGTGACTGCGCGCGTCGGACTTAAAAACTCAAATCCCGCGCCACCCGAAACCCGATGCTCGTGCTCGCGGCGTCGTCTTCGCGCGATTGCACCGCGCCGAGCACTGGCAGGTCGGGGCCGTCGCGGTAGGACGAGCCGGCGACGAAGCGGCGCGCGCAGTTGTCTTCGGCGCATTCGCCGAGCCACTCGCTGACGTTGCCGGCGAGGTCGCGCAGGTTGAAGACATTGGCGGGGAAGCGGCCGACCGGCGCGGTGCGCACGTAGCCGTCATCGCATTCGTAGCGCGAGGTCATGGAGAACGCGCGCTCGGTGCGTTGATCGAGGAGATTGCCGACCTTGCATGCTTGCTCGCCGATGCCGGCGGCGGCGTGTCGCCATTCGGCGCGCGTGGGCAGGCGATAGGGCAGGCCGCTGCGCTTGGCCAGCCATGCGGCGTAGGCGCGCGCGTCGTCGCCGCTGACGCAGATCACGGGTTCGGTGGGGCCTTGATCGATGCCGGGGTTTTCCCAATCGCGTCGACGCAGCAGCGCGATGGGACCGGAGTTGTCGCGACAGCGCGCCGATTCGCGCCGCGTCGCGCGCGCGAATTCGGCGTATTCGGCGCGCGTGACTTCGGTCACGCCCAGCGCGAAGGCGTGCTCGATGCGACTGCCGTCGCGCACCGCGGGAATCAAGGCCACGCGCGCGCCCGAAGGATCGTTGACGATGCTGCCGGCGGCGGGCAGGGCGGCGACGCGTTGCCGCAAGGCTTCCAAGCCCGGTGAATTCATCAAGGCGCGATCGAAGGCCGGGCCCAGGCGTTCGAGCACGCCGCGGTCGAGACGATCGATCGCGCCTTGCAGCGCTTGTTCGACCGCTTTCTCGAAGCGCATCGCGTAGCTCGCCCAACCGATGTAGTCGCGCAAGCCGCTGGCCTGCACCGCGCCGTAGGTGGCGTCGTACCACTGCGCGGCCTGCACGCCTTGACCGGCGGCGATGGCGCGTTCGCTCGATTGCGCGGCGGCTTCGAGAGTTTGATCGAAGCCCACGCGCGCTTCGGTGTGCGCGGGCGCTTGCCGCAGGATCTCGGCGAAGCGTTGCGCGGCGTTGTCGTCCTCGGGCAGCACGGTGGCGCCGCGCTTGAGCGCGGCGTAACCGTCGCGCAACAAGGTGTCGAGCGCTTCGGCGTCGACGATGCGCACGTCCGGTGACGCGGTCGGCGGCGTGTCGGCGACGACTTCGCGGGTCTGATACCAACGCACGCCGGCGTAGGCGCCGACGATCGCCGCGATCAAGGCCAGTCCGTAAGCGACCAGTCGACCGTTGAACGGTCGCGCGCGCGCGGCATTCGGCGCGGGCGCGTCCGCGGGCGCTTCGGCGATGCCGGCGAGCACTTGCTCGACCTGATCGAGCGCCGCGCGCATCTCGGCCGCGGTGGCGAAGCGTAGATCGGGCACCTTGGCCAGCGCGCGATCGATGAAGGCCTGCCACGCGCGCAAGGTCGGCGACAGGCGCGGAATCGGTTCCTCGACGTGCGCGATCGCCACGGCCAAGGCGTCGGAGCCGCGATAGGGCAGCTCGCCCGTGAGCATCTCGTACGCGACCACGCCCAGGCTGTACAAATCAGCGCGACCATCGACATCGCCCGAGCGCGCTTGCTCCGGACTCATGTAGCCGGTCGACCCCAGCGTCTGGCGCTGGCTGGTCACGCGCACGCCTTCGCCGCGCGCGAGCGCGATACCGAAATCGGCCAGCAGCGGGCGCTGGTTCTTGTCAAACAGCACGTTCTGCGGCTTGACGTCGCGATGCACCACGCCTTGCGCGTGCGCGTAGGCCAGGGCATCGAGCAAGGCGCGCAGGATGCGCAGAATCTCCACCGGCGCGTAGCGCAGATCGCGCCGACCCAGATCGCCGTTGTTGAGATAAGGCATGGAGTAAAACAAGCGCCCGTCGGTCATGCGCCCGACGTCGTAGATGCCGACGATGTGCGGATGATCGAGCTTGGCGATGACGCGCGCCTCGCGCTCGAAGCGCGCGGCCATGTCGGTGGTGATGCCGCCGTCGGTCGAAAGAATCTTCACCGCCACCAGGCGCTCGAGCGAGACCTGGGTCGCCAGCCACACTTCGGCCATGCCGCCCGCGCCGAGCCGGCGTTCCAGGCGATAGCCGGGAATCTCCGGTTTGCGTTCGATGCTGGCGCTCGTGGCGTTCATCCAGAAGGGGTGCTCGTGCGGAACGGGCGGTCCAGGTAGTGTATCGGCTGCCGCCGTCGGGCGGGCAAGACAGGGGATGGGGATCGATGTCGAGCGAGGACAACAGCGGTTCGCCGCTGGTGGTGATGCTGATTGGCCTGCCGGGCGCCGGCAAGAGCGCCGTGGCCGAAGCCCTGGTCAAGCGTTGCGGTTTGCACCGGGTTTGTCGTGACTTGATTCGTAGCGCTTTGTTTCCCGATTGCGCTTACACGCCCACGGAAAAACGCGCCGCGTTTCGCGCGGTCATGCTCGCGACCGAGGTCAATCTGGCCTTGGGTCGGCATTGCGTGATCGACGGCATGACGTTTTCGCGTCGCCGCGATCGCCGCCGCGTCCAGACCCTAGCCGAACGTTACGGCGCGCGCGTGCTGCGCCTGTGGTTGGATGTCTCGCCCGAACTGGCGCGTCAGCGCGTGGCCCGGGATGTCGCCGACGGTCATCATCTGGCCGCCGATCGCACGCCGCATCTGGTCGATGAAGTGCTGGCGCGTTTCGAAAAACCGCAGCCGCCGATCGTGGTGATCGACGCCAGCGCCGACGCCGACGTGGTCGAGGAACAGGCCCTGGTGGCGGTGCGCACGCAGTTGGCGAACGCGCGCTAGCGGCGCGCGCTCACGGCGTCGACGACGCCGCCTCGCTCTTGTCCGGTCGCGCGCGCGGTTTGCGGCGCACGTAGACTTGCTTGCGCACGCGCGCGACCACTTCGCCGTCGGCCGTGGCCACGGGCACTTCGAACCAGCGCAGCAATTTCTCGCCATCGGCGGTGGCCGCGCGAATCTCGTCGAGCAGCGCCTCGTCGATGCGGAACTCGGCGAACACCGGTTCGCGCTTGGCCGCGATGAATTCGATCTCGGCGGCCTTGTCCCACACCAGGTAATCGCGGCCGAGACATTCCATCAGCAGAATCATCAGGAAGGGATCGGTCATCGCGAACAAGCTGCCGCCGAAATGCGTGCCGACGTAGTTCTGGTTGTACCAATGCCGACGCAATTCGACCCGCGCGTAACGCCAGTCATCGCTAAGCGCGCGCACGCGAATGCCCGCGGCGAGAAAGGGCGGCCAGATGTTGAACAACCAACGCAAGCGACGGGGTGAGAGTTTCATGGCCATGGTGGAAGGCGACGCTCGTCGACGTCGATATTCGATGAAGGATCGGTCGCGAGCTTAGCAGCGGCGCCACGCGCGCGGCGGCCCGACGCGCCGATCTCCCACCCGCGAGAGCTGTCTCTTCCAACAGCTTGGCGCGTCTTCGATGCCCTCGCAGACTGCATGGCAGAGTTCGTCGGCAGGCTCGGGGGAGCGAACCATCGAACGATCATGCGCGCGCGTCGTGGGGACGCGCGTGTTCATCGCGCGTCCGCGCGATGGCTCTCCTGACGCGCCCGCGAACCCTCACAGGGGTCGCGCGTCCACGCGCGAGCAATCCATCTTCAGGAGAACGCGATGAAACTCATCCGTGCATTCCTCAGTGCCACTCTCGTCGTCGTGCCCGGTATCGCTGGCGCCGACGATCCGCCCGCCGCGTCGAGCGATGACGCTTCGGCCGCCGCCGCGATCACTATCTCGCCCGTCGTGCCCAAGGACATTCCCGGCGGCGCGCCGAACGCCAGCCTCGCCACCGCCGCCACCTTCGCGTGGCAGGAGTTCATCGCCTTGAATTGGCCGGCCAAGGCCGGTCAGCGCGACGTGCCGGACACCACGCAGAACTTCGGCGCGGGCACGGGGCCGCTGGTGTGGCACACGTATCGCGCCAAGATCGAAATCTTCCCCGGCACCAACAGTGCCTCGTCGCCGCCCGCGGGCTACAGCGCGGGACCGCCGACGTATGGCTACAACACGCCGCCGAGCTATGTTTACAACGCCGGCGTCGGCACCAATGGCGTGGTGCCCGCGTGCAGTGGTCAGACTCCGCCGCCGCAACCGGCGTGGATCAATCTCGATGAAGTGACTCAGATCGGACTCGATTCGATGTACGCGGGCATCAATCCCGCCGCCGCGCAGCCCAAGAACGCGGCGCCGCAATTGATCCGCTTCATGGCCAAGGCCAACAGCGTCGAGTACACCTATGTCGCGGCCAACAAGTATTGGTATGAAGTCGCCAACGCGCCACGCCGCACGGCGCGGCAGAACTTCATCAAGGCGGTGAACACGGGCACGTTTCCGCCGGCGTCGCCCTACATCAATTTTCCCGCGGGCACGATCGAGACCAAGGCCGCCTTCCGGCCGCTGACCGCCGCCGAGCAAAGCTCGCAGCGCTTCTACTCGACCACGGTGCGTTACTACGAGACCGCCAGCGGCGGCGGCCCTTGCTATCGCGAAGCCGTGTGGGGCCTGGTGGCGCTGCACATCATTCAGAAGACGCCGACCGCGCCGGCCTTCGTCTTCGCCACGTTCGAGCAAGCCGACAATCTGCTGACCGTGGTCAACGGCAAGCCGGTGGCCGTGGAAGACGTCAACGGCAAGGTGATCAATCCCTCGGGCACCGCGACTTCGCCAGCGCTGACGTACAAGGACGATCCGAACAATCCACAAGTGAGCGTGGTGGCGGGTCAGCCTTACTGCAACACCAAGAACAATCCGCATCTGTTCTACAACAACACGGCCGGTCAGACCGGCGTGCCCACGGGCGGCAGCATCTGCGTCAATCAGCGCGATCGCGCCATTCCGCCGCCGATCGTCACCGCCAATCAGCAAGCGCACGCGGCCATCGCGACGTATTCGCAAAGCAAGGGCATTAAGAACTCGCCGTGGCAGTACTACAAGCTGGTCAATGTCCAGGCGTATCCGTTCAGCGTTACGCAGATCGTCAACAACCCGAGCGACCCGCATAACGCCGCGACGTTCTATCTGGCCAACAGCGTGGTCGAAACCAACTACACGCTGCAGAACTTCAACGGCCGCGTGGCCAGCAATGGCGCGCCGACCAACTACACGAGTTCGGGCACGCTGTATCAGCAGAACGCTTACGTGCTCAACGCCAATGGCTCGCTCAAGGCCTCGTACGACATGGGCGGCTGCATGGGCTGTCATTCCGTGGCGCAGTCGACGCTGGGCGCGGACTTCAGTTTCATCCTGGGCAATCAGCCCGCGCGCGCGCCCGAAACCGCGGCCAACGCGCAGCAGGTGCAAGTGTCGCAGACGCGCTTCAAAGCGGTGTTCGACCCGGATGCCGGCGTGTCCGCCGACGACGCCGGCAAGCCGGACGCCAAGAGCGACGACGCCGCCGATCCGGCCAAACCTTCCACCACGCGATGATCAGGGAAACCACATGACCACCACCGAAGCCAATACCGCCGCGGCCGTGATCCAGAACTACGCGCAATTCCAGGCGTACATGAATAAGTTGATCGCGTACTACAACACCTCGATCGCCAGCGCGCCGCATCACGCGTTCTGGAACGTGCTCACGTATCAGCAGTTCATCACCGGCAATGTGCCCAACATCAGCCCGCCCGTGCGCGTCTGCGTGCCGGGCAATGCCGCGAACTCGAACATCGTGCAGGCGCTGCAAGGCGTCGGCCCGCTGTTTGGGCCCAACGGCAGCTATGGGCAGATGCCGGCCGATGGCACGGGGCCGTGGACGGCGGCGCAGATTCAACCGCTGATCGATTGGATCAATGCGGGGTGTCCGAACTAGCGCAACTTCGACTTTTCAATAGCAACTCGGCATGCCAATGAGAGCCCTCCCGCCTACGGAGGGCCTCATCTTGGGTTCGCGCATGCGAAACAAGCATCATCTATTGGCCGCAGCCAAGAACTCAATGCCATCAATCGTATTTACTCAGCGGTTTGTGGGCGACGATGAACTGAACATGGACAGCGCAACGTTCCAGATGCTAAGTCTTTGGACGCCGCCAAGGAGCTTTGCATTGATTGATCTTGCAAGAAGGAAATCCAAGCCATCAGCGCTAATCTCGATGCTTCTTACGGTCAAGTCGTCTGCGGACCTTTGGCTAAACGATGCTTCAGAAAAGTTGCTCCCGGTAACAGCTTGTCTCAGGCTTACAATCGCGCCCAAGTAGTTCTCCCCGGCAAGGTGTGCCTTGCCCAACACTGTGATGTCCGAAGCTATTTGCTTAAGGGTGCGCAAAAGGAGATGAGCATGCTTAGGCTCAAATCTCTCTTTCATATGAAATTCTGCTGCATCCTCGGCTAGCCTCCTTACCCTTTGTCTGACGTCCTGCGCGCTGGATGCAAGGAACTTGATGTGCTCGCGTTGGTCCTGTTGGCGGCCAATGATCTCCCACCCAGCGACAACGAGCGACCAGGTAACAATTGGAGAAACCAACTTGATCAAGATATCGAAGCATGCGATGAGGTCGCTCATGATTTGCTCGCTTCGTCAATGTACCCAAATATCTCGACTTTAAGTGAGTCGTCTTCAGACAGTATTCTTATTCTGCGTCGTAGATCAGATGCGGAGAATCCGTCACGAACGAGCCCGCCGAAGGCCTCTTCTAGGAACGAAGATCCATATCCCAGAGTATCGTCCATTTCGATGTTAAGAACTTCATAGTCGCCAAGTGCGGTACTCAGGACCTTTTTCCTGAACTCCTCGCCGCTCCCTATTCCATCCTTCTCCGTCCTGCCAGCGGGGAAGCGGTTAAAGGTCTTTCCAATATTGATTGTAGTTTCTTTTCCTTTCATGGCGATCTCACTTCTGCAATGGTAGAAACCAGAGGATCAGCGTGCCCTCAATTGACCTCTTGAAGTTAGATACTTTGATTTTCTCTCCGAGGTAATCATATGTAACGCAAGCCCTGTTGCTGAATATGAATACTCTCGATCCCTCGCAAGATCTCGCCACCGAAACAACGTCGTGAAGGCCCTTGCCTCGATTCGATTTGCCAGTCCTAGATCTCCTCATTTCCAAAGCTGCGCGAATAAAGGCTCCGTCTCGATGATGACTCCCAAAGCTAAATCTATCGACAAGTCGACCCCAGACTTCTCGCGGGTATCGGGCCGGCAGTGACCTTGGAATTCCAATTCCTCTGTCACAAACTGCAACCACTAATTTGTCCTCGTCTTCTCGGCAGAACATCCACCATTTGGCTGCATCAGGAAGAACCGATTCAGGATATGCATGATAGATGACGTTGGAAATCGCTTCTGTTGTGCCTCTGAAGAGGGCCTTCGCGCGCTCCTTCTGCAGACCATGATAGGTCTCTAGGAGCTGACCCGCTAAAACACCGTCTACTATGTTTGATGAAGCAGTCTTCCAGGAAACTACATCTGATCTGGTCGGCTTGGTGTTCGAGGTGTAACCAAAGAAATCATAGAGGGACAAGTGCTGTAGAACTTGATCAACAACATCATCCTTAGGTGGCTTGCATGTGAATCGGACTCGAGGGAAAAGTGTCGCGAGTGCGTGTAGTTCTGCATACACTCTTAACATCCCTCCAGCAATCACCTTTTTGGTTCGCGAGAAGTCAAGCTGGACGTGTTTTGACCTCGCAACTGCTGACCTTATCTCCTGAATGGTCTTGCAGACGTCTCCATGGTTCGGGTGAAGATCTAATGCGATCTGCTCCGGCATCTGGACTCTTATGGAGGTCAAAGTCCAAGACCGACGCTTCAGGCCCAAGCCGCGTCTTTTGTTTGCTTTCTGGCGGCGCGTTCTAAGTGCCCGTTTCCTCTCTTTTGCACGAATGACCTTCATTCGTCTTTTTGATCGCCATTTCTTATCCTTCACTTTCATTAGACTCACCACGATTCTTCGCGAGTTGCTCTTCTACAGCGTCTATCAATGAAAGGATTTCGGGACTGGAGCAATTTGTGGATTTTGCAGTCTGCTTCGCTTGTTGAGATAGGCGTATTGCATCCTCGATGCGTTGGTTTTTGAATAGAAATTCCTGTGCGAGAGTCAATGCGCAGAGCATTGTCTTGGTGCTACGCGGAATAGAGTTCTGAAGATCTGCAAACGCGGACAATGCAGCTGCGTTGTTCCCTGACTTTGCGAGGGAGATGATTAGGGCAGTGCTGTCTTCAACCTCTGTTGGTAAGAAGGTGGAGTCTTCTGACCTGCAGTCCAGTAGTAGTTTCAGTGCCGGTCTATCACCGTGAGTGGCGCGCAGCAAGGTTATGAAGGTGGATGAATGCGCCCGCAGGCGATCGCGATCGCCGAGACGCGTCAGGTATTCGCGATAGCGATGATGCATCGCGATGCCGCCGCCGTGCTTGAGCGCATCCTCGAGCAGCGCCGCCGCGGCGGCGAGATCATGGCCGCGCGCGAGCAATTCGGCGCGTCGCAGGATCGGATCTTCGTCCACGCGCAAGCGATGCGCCGGCAATGTCTTCGCGTCGACCTGAAAATGCAAACGCGCGGCCTCGGCATGCAGCGCCAGGCCCATCAGATGAAAACCCAGCATCACCACGAAATGCGCGGACGCGTAGTAGATGATCACGCCCGCGACGTAGGGCTCGGTCTTCGGCATCCAGTCGATGGCGAACGTGGTCAGCGGGGCCATGATCATGGCCACGAGCATGGGCGCGACGTAACGCGGGCCGAGGACGCCCAAGGCGCGCCCCCATTGCAGCGGATTGATGGCGGCGACCAGGCTCTGCGTCACCGTCAGCGTGATCGCCGCGGCCGGCATCAGCGCGCCCAGCGCCACCGCTACGATCAAGCCCATCGAGGTGCCCGCGTGACGCGCCACGATGACGCAGGCGAACATCAAGGCGATTTGCAGCCAGACATGGCGATTGGCCACCTCGCCTTCCACCAGGCCCACGACTTCGGGCGGCTGACGACGGCCGTTGGCGCTGAGAAACAGCACCTCGAAGCCGTAGCGATACAGGCAAATCCAAATGACGACATGGACCAGATAACCGATCGCGCTCACCGCGATCTCGCCGATCGTGCCCGCGAGCGGCGCGCCGAAGAAGCGCGGCACCATGCCACCGATCTGGATCACGCCAACCGCGAGGATCTGCAGGAAGATCAGCATGCCGCTGACCATCAAGGCCGCGGTCGCGACCGGATACGTCAGCGCCGCGATCGCCGACACCGGCGCCGCCGTGGGTGAGCCGGTGTCGGGCGCGTTCATCGCGGACTTAGAACAGCACCGCCGACATCTTGCGTCGCGTCGCGCTGACCAGATCGGCGTCGTCAATCAGGGCGAAGGCCGCGATCAAGGTCTTGCGGCCCAGGTCATCATCGAACGCGCGATCGCGCTTCATGATCTCGAAGAACTGTTCCAGCGCCTCGGCCTCGTTGCCCTGCAACAGATAGCGCGTGCCGAGTTGATGACGCGCGCGCAGGTCGCCCGGTTGCGCGGCGACCGCGCGACGCAGCGAGTCGAGATCGGGCGCGTCCTTGATCGCGTGCGCGAAGCCGATGCGCGCGCGCAGTTTCTTCGGCACATCGCCCTCGGCCAAGTTGGCCGGCAGGCGATCGAGGATGCGCACCACTTCTTCGACTTCACCGATCTCGATCAAGGCCTGCGCGAGTTCGAGCTTGAGCTCGTCCTTGTCCGGCTCGGCGGCGACGCGGGCGCGCGCGTCCTCGACGCGCTCTTCGGGCGTGAGTTCGATCTCGTCGACGAGTTCGAGTTCGTCCTCGGGCAGGGGACCGGGCTCGGCGCCCAGATGCTGGGCGAGGAATTGCCGGATCACGGACTCGGGTTGCGCGCCCATGAAGCCATCGACCGGGCGGCCATTGCGGATCAACATCACGGTCGGCAAGGAGCGGATGCCGAACAGCGCGGCGATCTGCATCTCGTCATCGGTGTTGACCTTGGCCACGAGCAGCTGGCCGCGATACTCGGCCGCGAGCTTGTCGAGTACCGGCGAGATCTGCCGGCACGGCGCGCACCAGGGCGCCCAGAAATCGACCAGCACGGGCACGCGGGTCGAGGCGACGAGGACTTTTTCCTCGAAATCGGCTTGGGTGACGTCGTAAACGTAGGTGGTGTCGTTCATCCGCGCAGTGTGGGGGCGACGACGGCGGCTCGCAAGCCCCGCGCGGGGCGTGGGCGCGGGTCGAGCGTGGTCCGCGCGCCAGAACGCGCGCGGGTCGACGCGCGCGTTCCGGGTTCGGCCTCAGGCGGGCGCGATGGTGGGCGCGACCGCGCGCGTTGGTATTCCGGGGCGCGGACTCGCCGGTCCCTCGGCGAGCAGCCCCGCGAGCCATTGCCGCGCCCAGCGCGAGGCGCGCAGACGCGGGAACAGCGCGTCTTCCTCGGCGCGCACGTGCTCGTCCATGCGCGCGCTCAGCCGCGCGAGTCGGTCGGCGAAGGCGTCGTCATCGCTGCGCGTCGCCGCGACCTGGGCCAAGGCGCGACGCACCTCGTCGAGCGCGCGATCCGCGGCGAGGGCATCGGCCCGCGCGAGCCGTCGCGCGGCCGGGTGCAGCCACTGGCTCTCCCGGCGCAGATGCGCGTGCAGCTCGGCGACCAATCGCGCGCGCAGGTCCTCGGCGCGCGTGGGTTCGTTGCACGACGCGAGTTCGCGCATCAGCTTCTCGATCAAGCGATGATCGGCCGCGAGCAGCGCGGTCGGGCACGGGGCCTCGTCCAGCATCAGGATCATGGCGGGGCTCCGATCAGCGCAGGGCCACGTCGCGCGCGTCGATCTGACGACGCGCCTCGACCCATTGCATGCCCGCCTGCACGCGCGTGAGCAGCAGAAAATCGTAGACCTGGCGGTCGTCGACGATTGGCAGCATCAGGGTGTCGAGACGCGCGATCAGTTCGCGTTGCGCGTCCTCGACCGCGCGCCAGTACGCGGGCGCGAAGCGCGCGCCGGTCTGTTTGGCCAGCGCCTGACGCTCGGCCTGCAACTGCGTCTTGAACTCGGCGGCCGGGAAGCGCAGCGCATAGCCCGCTTCGCCGGCGAGCGCGTTCAACGCGTGCTGATGGGTGACGTAGTCCTCGCGCAGCATGCGCGCGTGTCGCGTCACTTCGGCATCGGGCGCGCGCGCCAGCGCCAGATCGGCGAGCGCGATTTGATGCGCGTTGAATTCACGCAGCACCGACAGCGCCACGTCCTCGGGCGTGTTGGTCGCCACGTTGGGGCCGATGCTCGCGAGGCTCGCGGGTCGATCGGCGAGGTTCGCGACGGGCGCGGTCGAGGGCGATGAGGGCTCGGCGGTGATCTCTTGCGCCGAGGTGGCGCGCCAGGGCGCGATGGCGAGCGTCAGCGTGGCAAGCATCGTCAACAGGGGCGTTCGCATGGTGACCTCCACCTCAATTCACGGGCATCAGTGTCCCGTGGGGAAGTCAGCAACCGCCGTGCCAAGGCGCGAAGCGATCTTGCGCGATGCGCGATCGCGCGCTTCGGCGCTAACGCGCGATTAACGCGCGCGTGCCTTCGGCACTACGAAATCAATCTAGGGGATTGTTCCTGCGTGGCACCGCGCGAGGGGCGGCGTGTGATACGCGCGACAGCGTCAATCGAGAGGCGTGCGCATTGGCGCGACGACACTGGCGCGACGCACGGGCGAAACGCCCGTGCACGGGGCGAAGCGCAAGAACACATCGTGACTTCGCCTCGCACGATCGATCGCGCGCGAGGCAAAGGCCGCGCGGCTCAGGGCTGCTTGTAGACCGTGCCGCCCTTCATCACGAAGTCCACGCGCGAGGTCAGCGTGATGTCGGCGAGCGGATCGCCGGGCACGGCGACGACATCGGCGAACTTGCCGGGTTCGAGTGAACCCAGCGATTCGCTTTGACCCAACAGATCGGCGGCGTTGCGCGTCGCGCATTGGATCGCGGTCATCGCGGGCATGCCGGCGTCGACCATCAATTGGAATTCGCGCGCGTTCTGACCGTGCGAGAACACGCCCGCGTCGGTGCCAAACGCAATCTTGACGCCGGCCTTGTAGGCGCGCGCGAAGGTCTGACGAATCTGCGGCCCGACCGCCAGCGCCTTGGGCCGCACAATCTCGGGGTAGTATCCCGGCTCGCGCGCCTTGTCGCCGACGAAGGCGCCCGCGGCGAGCGTGGGCACGTAGTACGTGCCTTGCTTCTTCATCAGCTGCATGGTCGCGTCGCTGATGAAGGTGCCGTGCTCGATCGAATCGACACCGCCCAGGATGGCGCGGCGCGCGCCCTCGTCGCCATGCGCGTGCGCCGCGACGCGATAACCATAGTCATGCGCGACATCGACCACGGCGCGCACTTCATCGACGCGGAACTGCGGGTTCTGCCCGTTCTTCGCGTACGACAGCACGCCGCCCGTGGCGGTGATCTTGATCACGTCGGCGCCGTCCTTGTAGCGCTGACGCACGGCCTTGCGCGCGTCGGCTTCGGAATTGATCACGCCATCCTTCGGGCCCGGATCGCCGGTCAGTTCCCAGCTGCGACCATTGCTGGGATCGGCATGACCGCCCGTGGTCGCGATCGACTTGCCGGCGGTGAAGATGCGCGGTCCCGCGACATAGCCTTCATTGATGGCATTGCGCAGCGCGATCGAGGCATTGCCGGCATCGCCGAGATTGCGCACCGTGGTGAAGCCCGCCATCAGCGTGCGATTGGCATAGGCCACGCCGCGCAGCGCGTAGTCGGCGGGGTTGAGACGAAAGCCTTCCTCGTATTGCTTGGGGCTGGTCTCGGAGGTCAAGTGCGTGTGCATGTCGATCCAGCCCGGCATGCAGGTGTGTTCGGGCAAGTCGATGGTCTTGGCGCCTTCGCGCGTGACCGAACCGGCCAGCACTTCGCGCACGCGATCGCCTTCGATCACCAGACTCGTGGCGCCGAGCTTCTTGCCCGCCATCACGTCGATGTAAGCGCCGCAATGAAGCACGGTGAGCGGCTTATCCACTGCAGGCGTTTGCGCGAGCGCGGACGTGGCCGCGAGGCACGCGGCGCCGATGAAGAACGGGCGAAGACTGACCATGGCATCCCCCTGAAGGCAAGGCGCCGATGATAGCCACAAGTCCCGGTGGCGCGTCCAGGCCAGAAGGCGTGACCGCTGTTATGCATTTGATACGCCACCACCCCCGGCCGGCATGGCGACGTTACGGCCCCGGCGCGCAGGCTGTGCGCCAGGCCGGCATGACCGGCGCGATGGCGGGCTAGCGAAATGAGCGAGCTTCTGTTCGTGATCGGGGTGGTGCTGGCGGTGGGCGGCTATCTCGCCTACGTCATCTGGCGCCCGGAAAAGTTTTGAGGCGGCCATGAGCGAGATCGTCCTGATCCTGCTGGCCAGCGTGCTGCTGGCCTGGCCCTTGGGTTACTACTTGGCGCGCGTCCTTGCTGGCGGCGCTTCGCCCCTCGATCGCGTGTTCGCGCCGATCGAACGCGCGTGCTATCGACTTCTCGGCATCGACGCCGGTCGCGGCATGACCGCCGGCGGTTACGCGCGCGCCTTCGCGATCAGCAATCTGAGTCTGGGTCTGATCGTGTTCGCGATCTTGATGCTGCAGCACCGTCTGCCACTCAACCCCGACCACGTGTCCGCGTTGAGCTGGGACACCGCGCTGCACACCATGGTGTCGTTCCTGACTAACACCAATCAGCAGCACTACTCGGGGCAGGCGCAGTTGTCGTATCTGTCGCAGCTCGCGGGGCTGACCACGTTGCAGGTGCTGACGCCGATGATGGGCCTGGCGATCGCGGCGGCGATGCTGCGCGCCTTGTTCGGCGGTCGCGGCGCGAAGGATGCCGATGGCGCGATCGATGTCGGCAACTACTACGTCGATGTCACGCGACTGAGCCTGCGCGTGTTCCTGCCGATGGCCTTGGTGTTCGCGCTGATCCTCACCGCCACGGGCGTGCCGGCGACGTGGTCGGGCGCGGCGCGCGCGACGCCGATCGACGCGAGCGCGGGGATGAGCGAACAACTCATCGCGCGCGGTCCGGTCGCGCCGATGATCGCGACCAAGCAGCTGGGCACGAATGGTGGCGGTTGGTATGGCCCCAACAGCGCCGTGCCGTTCGAAAACCCCACGCCGGTGTCGAACGCGCTGGAGACCATCGCGATTGTGCTGTGGCCGATCGCGATCGGCTTCATGGTCGGGCCGTTCACGGGTCGACGTCGGCTCAGTGCCTTGGTGTTGGGCGTGATGGGCGCGCTGTCGCTCGCGATGATCATCGGCGCGGTCGTGGCCGAGGATCAGAGCAACGCGGCATTCGCGGGCCTCGCCGCGCCGGGCGCGAATCTCGAAGGCAAGGAAGTGCGCTTCGGCGCGGAAGCTTCGGCGCTGTGGGCGACCTTGACCACGCAGACCTCGAACGGTTCGGTCAATGCCATGCACGATTCGATGCAGCCGACGACGGTGCTGATCGCGCTGTGCGGCATGCTGATGAACGCGACGTGGGGCGGCATTGGCTGTGGCTTGGTGAACTTTCTCGTGTTCGTGTTGTTGACCGTGTTCCTGGCGGGCTTGCTGATTGGCCGCTCGCCCGAGATCTTCGGCCGCAAGCTCGAAGTGCGCGAAGTGCGTCTGCTGTCGCTGCTCGTGGTGCTGCAACCGCTGGCCATTCTCGGCGCGACCGCGTTGACGATGGCGGTGCCGGGCGTGGCGGGCACGTCGAACCCGGGCGCGCATGGCTTCGCGCAGGTCTTCTACGAATACACCTCGGCCTATGCGAACAACGGTTCGGGCCTCGAGGGCCTGGGCGATGGCACGGTGTGGTGGAACGTGAGCACCGTGATCGTGTTGCTGCTCGGCCGTTATCCGACCTTGCTGCTTCCGCTGTTCGTCGCGGCGAGCCTCGGCGCCAAGCGCGCCGCGCCGGAGAGCACCGCGACGCTGCGCATCGAGAGCCTGACCTTCGGCATCACGCTCGTGGCCGTGGTGATTGTGCTCGCGGTGCTGTCGTATCTGCCGGCCCTGGTGTTGGGTCCGGTGGCCGAAGGCTTGAGCTTGCCGCGTTGAGGTGATGACAACCATGGACAAGCATTCGCACAACGCTTCGCGCGTGGCCTTCGCCGATCGCGCGCAGATCCTGCAGGCCTGGCGCGACGCGTGGGTCAAGCTCGCGCCGCGTCACGCGCTGCGCAATCCGGTCATGGCCGTGGTGCTGGTCGGCGCGATCCTGGTCGCGCTGATCGCCGCGCGTCATGCGGCCGCGGGCGTCGACTGGGGCTTCGAGGCCGTGGTCGGCGTGATCTTGCTGTTGACCGTGGTGCTGGCGAATTTCGCCGAAGCCATCGCGGAAGCGCGCGGCCGCGGTCAGGCCGCGAGCTTGCGTTCCGCGCGCGCCGAACTCACCGCGCGTCGACGCGAAGCGCGCGGCGAGGAACGTGTTCCCGCCGCGAACTTGCGCAAGGGCGATGTTGTGGTCGTCAGCGCCGGGGAACTGATTCCCGCCGACGGCGAGATCATCGCGGGCGTCGCCAGCATCAGCGAGGCCGCGGTCACCGGCGAATCCGCGCCCGTGTTGCGCGAGGCCGGCACCGATCGTTCCGGCGTGATCGGCGGCACGCGCGTGCTGACCGACGAGATCGTGGTGCGCGTCGCGGCCGATCCCGGCGAGAGCTTTCTCGATCGCATGATCCGCCTGGTCGAAGGCGCATCGCGTCAGAAGACGCCGAACGAATTGGCGCTGACCGTACTGCTCGCGGCGATGTCGCTGGTGTTCCTGATCGTGTGCGCGGCCTTGCCGGCGATGGGCGCCTTCGTCGGCGCGGACGTCGATCCAGTGATCGTGATCGCGCTGCTGGTGTGTTTGATTCCGACCACGATCGGTGGCTTGCTGCCGGCGATTGGCATCGCTGGCATGAATCGCGCGCTACAAGCGCACGTCGTGGCCAAGTCGGGCAAGGCGGTGGAAGTCGCGGGCGATATCGACACCTTGTTGCTCGACAAGACTGGGACGATTACTTTCGGCGATCGTCGCGCGACCGAGTTCATGCCGCTCGCGGCGGTGAATGCCTCGGAACTGCGCGAAGCGGCGCTGCTCGCCTCGCTCGCCGACCCCACGCCCGAAGGCAAGTCCGTCGCCGCGCTCGCGCGCGAGCAGGGTGCGCGCGGCGAGGCGATCGAAGGCGACGTCTTCGTGGCCTTCAGCGCGCAAACGCGGCTGTCCGGGCTCGATCGCGCCGACGGCGCGCGCTATCGCAAGGGCGCGCTCGATGCGGTGATCACTTGGGCCGGCTCGGGCGCGGCGCCGAACGAACTGCGTCACGCCGTCGAGACGATCGCGCGCAAGGGGCAGACGCCGCTGGTGGTCGCGCGCGATGGTCGCCTGCTCGGCGCGATCGCCTTGTCGGACGTGATCAAGCCCGGCATTCGCGAACGCTTCGCGAATCTGCGCGCGCTGGGCGTGAAGACGGTGATGATCACCGGCGACAATCCACTCACCGCCGCGGCGATTGCCGCGACCGCGGGCGTCGACAGTTTCGTCGCGGAAGCCACGCCCGAGGCCAAGCTCGCGCGCATCCGCGCCGAACAAGCCGGCGGCAAGCTGGTGGCCATGGTCGGCGATGGCACCAATGATGCGCCGGCGCTGGCGCAGGCCGACATCGGCCTGGCCATGAACTCGGGCACGCAGGCGGCGAAAGAAGCGGGCAACATGGTCGATCTCGATTCCGATCCGGCCAAGCTCATCGCCGTGGTCGAGATCGGCAAGCAGTTGCTGGTCACGCGTGGTGCATTGACTACGTTCTCGCTGGCCAATGATGTGTCGAAATACTTCGCCATCATTCCCGCCGTGTTCGCGGGCGCGCTGCCGGCGATCGCGGCGCTCGATGTGATGCGCCTGCACAGCCCGCGCGGCGCGGTGTTGGCGGCGTTGATCTTCAATGCGCTGGTAATCCCCGCGCTGATTCCGTTGGCCTTGCGCGGCGTGCGTCTGCGTCGCGTCGGCGCGACGGCGCTGTTGCGGGACAATTTGCTGATCTATGGCTTGGGTGGCGTGCTGCTGCCGTTCGCCGCGATCAAGGGCATCGATCTGGTGTTGGCCGCGCTGAGGGTGGGGTCATGAACGAGACTTCTGTTGAGTCGCTCGACGCGCGCGGTGGCGGTTGGCGCGCGGGAATCGTGTTCGCCGCGGTCGGTGTCGTGTTCGCGGGGCTGGTGTATCCGTGGCTCGCGGTGAGTGTGAGCGGCGCCTTGTTTCCCGAAGCGGCACGCGGCAGTTTGGTCGAGCGCGAGGGGCAAGTCGTCGGTTCGCTGTTGATGGCGCAGCCGTTTGCCGACGATCGCTACTTCATCTCGCGACCTTCGGCGGCGAACTACTCATCGTCTTCGCTCGCGGGCAGCAATTGGGCGCCGAGTCAGCCGGCCTTGCGCGAGCGCGCGCAACACGCTTCGGCGGCGATCGCGGCGCGCGAGGGTGTGACGCCGACAGCGATTCCCGTGGAACTGGTCGCGGCCTCGGGCAGCGGCATCGATCCGCACCTGTCGCCAGCGGCGGCGATGCTGCAGGCGCCGCGCGTGGCGCGCGCGCGGAGTGTCTCGGTCGACGTCGTGAATGACGCCATCGCGCGCTTCACCGAGGCACCGAGTCTGGGCGTGCTCGGCCAACCGCGCGTCAACGTGCTGGCCTTGAATCTGTGGCTCGACGAGCACGCGCGCGCGCCCGCCGACGCTGGGCACGCCGGGTCCTGAGCGAGTATCGTCGCGACATGACGACGCGCGAACCCGAACCCGAATCCGCGCCCGAGCGTCACGAACGCGCCGAGGCCTTGCTCGCGCAAGTCAGTCGCGAACGTGGCGGGCGCTTGAAGATTTTTCTCGGCGCCGCGCCCGGCGTGGGCAAGACTTACGCGATGCTCGGCGCCGCGCGCGATCTCAAGCGCCAGGGCGTGGACGTGGTCGTGGGCTGGGTCGAAACGCACGGGCGGCGCGAGACCGCGGCGCTGCTCGAAGGTTTGGAGATCTTGCCGCCGCGACAAGTCGAGTATCGCGGTCACGGCGTGCGCGAATTTGATCTCGACGCCGCGCTGGCGCGACGGCCCGCGTTGATCCTGGTCGACGAGCTGGCGCATCGCAATGCGCCGGGTAGTCGTCATGAGCGGCGTTATCAGGACATCGAGGAACTGCTCGATGCCGGCATCGATGTCTACACCACGGTCAACATCCAGCATCTGGAGAGTTTGAACGATGTCGTCGCGCGCATCGCCGGCGTGCCCGTGCGCGAGACCGTGCCCGACGCGCTGTTCGATCGCGCGCGCGATCTGGTGCTGATCGATCTGCCGCCGCGTGAACTCATCGAGCGACTGCAACAAGGCAAGGTGTATTTGCCCGAGACCGCGCAAGCCGCGCTGCGGCAGTTCTTTTCGCCTTCGAACTTGACGGCGCTGCGGGAACTCGCGGTACAGGCCGTGGCCGATCGCGTCGACGCCGATCTGCGCGATCAATTCACCCAACAAGGCGCGCGCGGGCCGGTGGGCGTGCGTCGACGCGTGCTGCTGGCCATCGATGGCAGCGCCAATAGCGAGTATCTGGTGCGCGTGAGTCGACGCATCGCCGAACGTCGGCAGGCGCCGTGGTCGGTGGTGTGGGTCGATCGCGGCGCGCCGCGCGGCGAGACGACGCGACGCACCTTGAACGCGGCCTTTGAGTTGGCGCGGCGACTGGGCGCGGACACGGCGGTCTTGCGCGGCACGCAGATCGTCGATGAACTGCTCGACTACGCCATGCGCGAAGGTGTGTCGACCATCGTGCTCGGACGCACGCGCGAGCGGCCGCTGGCGCGCATGTTCAATCGCACCATCACGCAGCAGTTGCTGCAGCGGGGCGCGCATTTCGAGCTGACCATCGTGCACTCGCCGGCGGCGCGCGCGCAGTCGCGACGTGAGTCGAAGACGGCGCCCGATGTCACGCGCGAGCGCCTGCGCGGGGGCTTGTTCGCCACGGGCGTGGCCATCGGCGCGGTGGCCTTGGCCTTCGCGGCCGAATCGTGGTTGGGCCTGACGGATCTGTCGCTGGTGTTTCTCACCGCCGTGCTGCTGGTGGCCACGCGCTCGCGCATGAGCGTGGCGGTGTACGCGGCGGTGTTGTGCTTCGTTGGCTACAACTTCTTCTTCATCGAACCGCGCTACACGTTTTATATCAACGCGCGCCAAGGCGTGGTGACGGTGGCGGCGTTCCTGATCACGGCGCTGCTGTGCGGGCGCATGGCCGCGCGATTGCGCGAACAAGTCGTGATGCTGCGCGCGGCCAATGCGCATGCGGGCGCGATGCGCGCGTTGGGTCAAACGCTGGCGTCGGCGGCGGACGAGGCGCAAGTATTTCGCGCCGGCGCCGCGGGGTTGGCGCGCGCGATGCAAGCCGAATGCGTGTTGCTGACCACGCCGCGCGAAGGCGGCGTCGCGCGCGTGGTGGCGACGCAACCGGAATCCGCGCGGCTCGACGATGGCGATCGCGCCGCGGCGGATTGGGCGATCGCGCATGCTCAAGCCGCGGGGCGATTCACCGACACGCTGGCGGGTTCGAGCTGGTGGTTCTTGCCCTTGATCATCGAGCGGCGCGCGCTGGGCGTGGCCGGTCTGCGACTGGGCGAAGGGCTCGAGCGCCTGACGCCCGAGCAAGAACATCTCGCGCAGGCCTTGGTGCAAGATATCGCGCAAGCGGCCGAGCGCGTGCGCTTGCTCAATGATTTGGAAGCCGCGCGAGTGCAGGGCGAGACGGAGCGACTGCGCGCGGCGCTGTTGTCGTCGGTCTCGCACGATCTGCGCTCGCCGTTGTCGGCGATCATCGGCGCGGCCACGAGCCTGCATGCCTATGGCGAGCAGTTGAGCGGCGATGATCGGCGCCAGTTGCTGCGCTCGGTGCTCGAGGAAGGGCAGCGTTTGGATCGCTATATTCAAAACTTGCTCGACATGACGCGCTTGGGTCATGGCGGCTTGAAGCTCGATCGCGATTGGATTCAACTCGAGGACGTGCTGGGCGCCGCGGTCACGCGGCTGCGTCGCCTCGCGCCGGGCGCGAGCGTCGATGTCAGCCTGCCGGAGGATTTGCCGCTGCTTTACGTGCATCCGGCGCTGATCGAGCAGTCGCTGTTCAATATTCTCGAAAACGCGGCGAAGTTCTCGCCGCCCGGCAGCCCCGTGCGCGTGCGCGCGCATCGCGAAGGCGAGCGGCTGGTGATCGAGATCAGCGACGAAGGCCCGGGCATTCCCGACGACGAGCGCGCGCGCATCTTCGACATGTTCTACACCGTCGCGCGCGGCGATCGCGGCGGGCAGGGCACGGGCCTGGGCCTGACCATCTGTCAGGGCATGATCGGCGCGCATGGCGGCGAAGTAAGCGCGCACGCGGGGCCCGATGGCCGCGGCACCTTGATCCGCGTATCGTTGCCGCTGACCGAGCCGCCGACCGGCTCGCGCGAAGCGGATTGACCATGCCGGCCGCGGCCAAGGCGCGCATCCTGATCATCGACGACGAACCCGCGATCCGGCGATTCCTGGAAATCAGCCTGCGCGCGCAAGATTTCGCCGTGATCGAAGCCGCCAACGGCGAAGAAGGACTCGCCGCCGCCGCTGCGTTGCAGCCCGATTTGATCATCCTCGACCTCGGCCTGCCCGACCGCGACGGCGGCGATGTGCTGCGCGAATTGCGGACTACCTCGACCGTGCCCGTCATCGCGCTTTCGGTGCGCGATCGCGAAGTCGAGAAAGTGCGACTGCTCGACCTCGGCGCGAATGACTACGTGACCAAGCCCTTCGGCGTGCAAGAACTCATGGCGCGCGTGCGCGCCCTGCTGCGCGCGCGCGGCGCGGGCGAAAGCGGCGACGTGGTGTACGACGACGGCGTGCTGCGCATCGACCTCGCGCGTCGCGTCGTCACGCGGGAAGGGCAGCCCGTCGCGTTGTCACGTAAGGAATTCGCGCTGCTTGCGATTTTGCTGCGGCATGCGGGTCGAGTGGTGACGCAGGCGCAGCTCCTGCGCGAAGTCTGGGGCACATCCCACGATGAGGACACCCACTATCTGCGCGTCCTCGTCGGCCGCCTGCGTCAGCGCCTGGGCGACAGCGCCGCGGAGCCGAGGTACCTGATTACCGAGCCGGGGGTAGGGTTGAGGTTTCGGGGGGTGGAGGGGTGAGGGGAGGGAATGGGGACACCCACGGGGAGGGAATGGGGACACCCACCGATTCCCGAGCAGATCGGGACACCCGAGCAGATCGGGACACCCACGGTTCGGGAAGGCGACCGGAGGCGAGGGATTGGAGACACCCACCGATTCCCGAGCTGATCGGGACACCCACAGTTCGCACAGGCGATCGGCGTAGATCGGGACACCCATAATCCTGGGGATTCGGTATTGGACCGCCATTGTTCGCCCGATTCAGAGGTATCTGGCTGAATTGAAAGCGTTTGTTGTCCGGGATCGGCAGTCCGATTCTCGCTGATGACCATGGGTGTCCTCGATTTCACACCCATAATCCTGGGGATTCGGTATTGGACCGCCATTGTTCGCCCGATTCAGAAGTATCTGGCTGAATTGAAAGCGTTTGTTGTCCGGGATCGGCAGTCCGATTCTCGCTGATGACCATGGGTGTCCTCGATTTCACAAGCCCGGCATGTGGGGATCATGGGTGTCCTGATCTCGATTGAGGCTCATGGGTGTTCCCATTCGCGGCCCCGGCATCTGGTGATCATGGGTGTCCAGATATCGGCCCCCCTGTCGGAGGACCCCCAGGTCTGACCGGAATCATGGGTGTCCCCAATCGAGGAGCCTTCGCGGCTCTTGGGAATCTTGGGTGTCCCCAACCGGCCCCCACCCCCGGGAACTTCCCCCCACCCCTCGAATCAAGTCCCTCGCGCCTGACGCGCTTGGGAGGGGAACATGGAACGCACCGTCGTATCACTCACGCTCGCCTCACTGATTCTCATGCTCGGCGCTTGCGCCACTTCGCCCTCTCGCCAATCCGCGGCCACTTCGGCTTCGGCTTCGGCCCCAGCGGCCGCCACCGCGCCACCGACCACCACGCTCGACAACCCCAACATCGACATGGCGGGCTTCCTCGCCATCGCCGACGAGGCCGCGCGTCATCGCGCGCAGCGGCGGGTGTCGGAGGCGGAGTTCATCGCGCTCAGTCGCGAGCCGGGTACGATCATTCTCGATGCGCGCAGCGCGGAGAAATTCCGCGAGCTGCACATCGATGGCGCGATCAACTTGAGCTTTCCCGACATCGCGTTGGCCACGCTCGAACAAACGCTGCCGGACAAAGACGCGCGCATTCTGATCTATTGCAACAACAACTTCGTCAACAGCGAGCGCGCGTTTCCGAGCAAGTTGCCAATGGCGTCGTTGAATCTGTCGACGTATGTCGCGCTGTACACCTACGGTTATCGCAATGTGTATGAACTCGCGCCGCGTCTCGACCCCGCGCATTCGGCGCTGAAGTTCGCCAGCGGCGCGAATTGAGGCGCGCCCGCCGCGGCGTCAGCGGTTATGCTTGCCCGCAGTCGCAGTCGCGATCGCGGAGCATGAGATGAGCAAGCACCCACCCCTGCGCATGGGCATTCTGGGCGTGGCCAAGATCGCCGGTGAATTCCTGACCGGCGCGAAGGATTTCCCGCGCGTGCGCATTGACGCGGTGAGCAGTCGCGACGCGAGCCGCGCGCGCGCCTTCGCCGAGGAGCACGGCATCCCCCGCGCGCACGTGGGCTACGAGGCGATGATCGCTGATCCCGAGCTCGACGCGCTCTACATCCCGCTGCCCAATGCCTTGCACGCGCCCTGGGCCGAGGCCGCATTGCGCGCTGGCAAGCATGTGTTGTGCGAGAAGCCGCTGACCGGTTCGCCCGCGACCGCGCGCGCCTTGTTCGCGCTGGCCGAGCGCCAACAACGCGTGCTGCTCGAAGCCTTCCCGTACCGCTTCCAACCGTACTTTCAGGAACTGCTGCGCCTCGTGCACGGCGGCGAGATCGGCGTCGTGCGTCAGTTGCAGGCGACGTTCGGCATCACCTTGCGCGAAGGCCCGAACGTGCGTTTGCATCCCGAGCTCGAAGGTGGCGCGCTGTTCGATGTCGGCTGCTACGCGGTCAATGCGCTTCGTGCCCTGGTCGGTCGCGCGCCGCGCCAGGTGTGTGCGCTCGCGAACTGGGACGCCAGCGGCGTCGATCGCGAGTTGAGCGCCATGCTCGACTACGGCGACGGCGTGCAAGGCCAGATCGCGTGCAGCTTCGATCACGCGCCGCATCGCGCGTTGCGCGTGTTCGGCACGCAGGGCGTGATCGAGAGCACCTATCCCAACACGCCCGATCCGACGCGACCGTTCGAGATCCACATCCGCCGCGGCACGGCCTGGCGCATGGATTTCGATCGCATCGAGTTGCCGGCGCCGCCGCACGGGTTCCGCTGCGAGACCGAAGCTTTCGTCGATCTGATCGATGGCCGTCGCGCCGATCGCGCCGCGCTCGATCGCGAAAGCATCGATAACGCCGCGACGCTGCGCGCCTTGCTCGACGCCGCGCGTCAACCGCGCTGGACCGCGCTCGGCGACGACTGAGTTCACCGCGTCACCGCGCGACTTCGCGCCGCGCGCCGCACCGCGCACGTCGCGCACGTCGCGCGTCGCGCACGTCGCGCGTCGCGCACGTCGCGCGTCGCGAAAGGGCGCGCCCACGCCCATGATGGGAATCGCCGCCACCTCGCGTAGAAGAAAGCACGACGCGGCATGCACGCCCCCGTCACCATTCCCGATCCCGAGACACCGCGCGAGCGGGACATCACGTCCGCGGCTCGCGGCTGCCCGCGGATCCGTTCGCAAGGAGGACTTCGTGGATACGCAGCGATTATTCCCGCGTCACCGCATCTGGCAGCTCGCCGCGACGCTCGTGCTCGCGGTGGCGAGCGGCGCGACTTGGGCTCAGAGCACTTTCACGGTCACCACCGTCGGTGATGCCGGCGCTGGTTCACTGCGTCAGGCCATTCTCGACGCCAACGCCAACAGCGATCGCAGCACCATTCGTTTCGCGATCGCCGGCAGCGGACCATTCACCATCAAGCCGAAGTCGGAGTATCAGGAATTCACGGCGCCCGTGATCGTGCAAGGCTACTCGCAGCCGGGTTCGGTCGTGCCACTGGTTCAAGGCGGCGGCACGATCATGATTGAGATCGATGCCACCAACATCGCCGACAATCCCGACAATCACGGCGGCACCTTCACCTTCGTGCGCGGCGCCGAACGCAGCGCGGTCAGCGGCATCGCTTTCATTGGCAGCGGCGCTGGCGGGCGTAGCCGCGCCGCCGTGCTCGCGCTGGCCGACGGCGTGCGCGTGAGCGCGAGCTACTTCGGCCTACGCGCCGATGGTTCGACCACCAGCGGCATCGACGCGGCCTTCGGCGGCCTGTGCGCCGACCGCGTAACCTTCGGTGGCAACGGTCTGGGCGATGGCAATCTGGTCGCCAAGACCAGTGGCGCCGCCGTGCTCCTCACCGGATCGGGCCATACGATCGCGAACAACTGGTTCGGCATGGATCGCTTCGGCAAGACGTCGTTTGGCAATGTCATCGGCGGACAGGCGATCATCAGCGGCGCCATTGCCTACGGCGCGCCGGCGCGGTTGGCGCGAACCTACAGCGTGGCCGTGCAGCAGTCGTACTTCGGCATGCGCTCGTCGCGCATCGCGGCCAATCGCATCACGCAGACGATCCGCGATGCGATCCTGATCCTGCTCACGACGTCGAACAACAATACGATCATTGGTAACACCCTCGGTCTCGACCTGTGGGCGACGCCGGGTCCGAATCTGGACGGCGGCATTCGCCTGAGTCGCGGCGTCACCAACACGGCGATGATCGACAACCGCATCGCCCGCGCGAACTACGGCATCCTGCTCGGCGACGCCCGCACGTCGCCGCCGGAAGTCGCCGGCACCGGCAATCAGCTCTCGCGCAACTTGATCAACGACGTCGCCTACACCGCGATCGGCATCGATGCCAACAGTCAGTTCATGCCGCGCATCAATGACGGCCTCGACGTCGACACCGGCGCCAACAATCTGCAGAACAAGCCCGTGCTGACCTACGCCAACGAAACCGGCCGCGTCGATTTCGAGCTGATGAGCGAGGCGAATAAGACGTATCGCATCGAGTTCTTCCTCACGTCCTCGTGCCTGCCCATCGGCTTCGGCGGCTCGGACATGTTCCTGGGCGAGACGCGCGTGGTCACCGACGGCAATGGCAAGGTCGGGGCCAGCGCGCAAACCACGCAAGCGCCGCTCGGCGGCCTTCGTCCCGGCACCTTCATGACCGCGATCGCGACCGAGATCGCCGATCTCGATGGCGATGGCGTGCCCGAGACGCCGACCAATTCGTCGGAGTTCTCCGCGTGTCAGCCGATCCAGGCGCTGGTGCCCACGACGACGATGGTGACCTCGCTGCCGACCCACGTGCCGGCGACGGACCCGAGCATTCGCATCTCGGCCAAGGTCAGCGCGAACGGCGGCACGCCGATGGGCAATGTCGCGTTCTTCCTCGACACCGATGGTCGCAGCGATGCGCTGGGCACGACGCCACTGTCGGCCGGCGTGGCGACGTTGTCGTTGGCCAATCCTTTGCCGCGAGCCGGCGCGTATGCGATTCGCGCGACATACTTGGGTGACTCGCGATTCCGCGGCAGTGAAGATCGTCGCGAGGTCGTCGTGTTCCGTCCGGCCTCGGCATTGATCGACTATCGCCTGACTTCATTCACGCGTCAGCGCGTTGGTGCCAGCGACTTCGAGGTGGACAACACGCGTGGCAGCTGGATGCAGGTGACAGCGCCAATGGGCGCGCGCTATCTCGATGCCGCGCAGTTCCGTGACGAGCGGCTCGATCGACTGGTCACGGACGATCCGGCCAACACCGATTTCCTGCTGTACGACGTGATCAACAATCGCGTCGATCCAGTGGTGTCGAATTCGCTCAAGAGCACCGATCGTATCGTCGATTTCACCTTGTTCGACGGCGATTCGCGCATGGATGCCTTGACCTACGACCCGAGCCGCGCCGCGCACAACATGGTCAGCTGCGTGTTCGAGCGTGACAACTGCGAACGCTTCGACATGTTGCCGCCCAAGCCCGAGTTCCGCGTCACCATCACCGGTGATTTCAACGGCGATGGTCGTCAGGATCTGATGTGGCGAGATCCCTCCGGCTCGCGCACCTATGTCTGGTTGATGGATGGTCCGCGCATGCTGTCCGAGATCCAGGGCCCGCCCGTGCCGACCGGTTTGCTCGCGGCCGCCGCCGGTGATTTCAATGGCGATGGCGTCGAGGACGTGGCGTGGTACGAGGAATCGCAAGGCACGGTCGAGATCTGGTACATGGGCGCCGGCAAGGTGATCGATCGCGCCGTCGATCGCGCGCGCGGCGGCAAGCACTACATCATCGGCCCCGCGCATCTGGCGGTCGCGGGCGATCCGGACTACGGCCAGTCCGGCATCACGTGGTGGGATCAGTCCTCGGGCGAAGTCTTTGTCTGGCGCGAGATGATCGCCAGCGGCGGTCGCCTGAGTTACAACCCGGTTTCAGTCTTCGTCGATCCCAGCTATACGCCGATGAAGACGCGCTGAGCATCGCGTGATGACACGAGGCCCGTTCGACATCGACCGTCGGACGGGCCTTTGTTTTCAGGCGCGCGACGCGTGATGAAAGCGCCCGCGCATGGTTGAGAACATGGCCAGCGCCAAGGGCAGGAAGGCGCGCCATCGGCCCAGATGCGCGCGCTGATGATCGACCTGACGCACCGACAGCAACCAGCGCCAGCGAAACGCATCGCGCACGTTGACCGTGCTGGCCATGTCGATGGTGCTCGCGCCCCAGGGATAACGCAGCAACAGCATCAAGGTCGAGGCATCGAGCACGGCGATTGGCGGCGAGGTCGGCTGCTCGCTCAGCGCGAAAGTGCCCGCGCGGCAATCGATCATCGCGTGCAGCCGCAGATCATCGACCTGCACGAAAACGCGCCCCGGTACCGCGAGCCGCGGCCAAATCGTGGCGATCTGCGCCACGCTGCGGCGGCCGACTTCATCGAGCGCCTCGACCGCGATGGGCGTCAGCGTTCGCGGCGAAGCGACTTTGCCGAACAGATTGCGCCAATAGCTCACGGCCGCCGTGGCGTCGGGCACGTCGTGCGTGCCATCGGCGAGCACGATGTCGCCAGGTCGCAGCAGGCGCAAGGTCGTGCAGTCGAACGGCAGGTCTTGGAGCAAGCGATCCGGCGTCACGCGCCAGCGATTGAGATAGAGATTGCGCGGATGGCAATAGCGCACGAAGCTCGCGAACGGCACGAACACCCGCGGCCTCAGCCAGCGAAGATAACGCGCGATGCGTCGCAGCCGCGAGCGACCCGCGCGGGCCAGCGCCGCGCGATCGTCATCGCGCGTCGGTCGGCCCGGCGGCGAGAACTGATAGCACCAGACATCGACCTTGCCGTGCCGCGCCAATAACCGCGAGATCGCGGACCGGCCCAGCGCGCAATCGCTTTGATTGAGGATCACCTCGTCGCGATGACGCACCACCAAGGCGCTGCTCGCGCGCGTGGGATAACACCAGATCTCGCTGTCATCATCGAGCCGCACCGGCACTTCGGCGCGCAGCACTTGAGTCTGATACCCGAGCGCGCGCACGGCGGCGGTCAAGGTCGCATCCGCGCTCTCGCGAAAGTACACCGTGATCGGCTGCGAGCAGCCCGCGCGGATCTGGCGCAGGGTCGACAAGTGCAGATGATCGGGCTGTTCCTGCGAGATCCAGACGTGTCGAATGCGACCCAGCACCAGGGCCTGGATGTCGGTCTCTTCGAGCAGTTCCCAGGCGTCGTTGTACACGCGGCCGGAGAACCAGGGATCGCACAACAGGCTGCCGTCGCTCAGGGCGATTTCGATGCAGGCGTGGTTCCAAAACGTAATCGACGTGCTCACGGGGCCTCGGTGGCGCAAAGCGTTTCGCGCGTCGTGGCGACGCGCGTTATCGGGCAGTGATGCGTCAGGGTTCGGGGTCGACTATCAGCGCGGCGCGGGACGCGGGCTCCGAGGCGGCCGCCGAACGCGCCCTCGGGGACTCGGCAAGGCGATGATTGGCCTGGATTTATTGGCCCGCCGGGTTTCGCTGGGACGCGTCTTCCGCTAGTCTCGCTGACCCGATTCCGTTGTGGTTCGCGACTGCCCGCCATGCAAGAAATCTACGATCCCAAGGCCGTTGAAACGGCCGCCCAGGACTTTTGGCGGCGCACGCGCGCCTTCGAGGTAAGCGAGCGCTCGACCAAGCCGAAGTATTTCTGCATGTCGATGCTGCCTTATCCCTCCGGCGCGCTGCACATGGGCCATGTGCGCAACTACACCATCGGCGACGTGATCTCGCGTCACAAGCGCATGCAGGGTTTCAATGTGCTGCAACCGATGGGGTGGGACGCCTTCGGTCTGCCGGCCGAGAACGCCGCGATCAAGCACAAGACCGCGCCGGCCAAGTGGACCTACGCCAACATCGATCACATGCGCGACCAGCTCAATCAGATGGGCTATGCCATCGATTGGTCGCGCGAGTTCGCCACGTGTCGGCCCGAGTACTACGTGCACGAGCAGCGCATGTTCGTGCGTCTGTTCAAATCCGGCATCGTCTATCGCCGCAATTCCGTGGTGAATTGGGACCCGGTCGATCAGACCGTGCTCGCCAATGAACAGGTCGTCGAGGGTCGCGGCTGGCGCTCGGGCGCGATCGTCGAAAAGCGCGAGATCCCGCAGTGGTTTCTCAAGATCACCGACTACGGCCAGGAACTGCTCGACGAGTTGGACAAGCTCGACGGCTGGCCCGAGGCGGTCAAGACCATGCAGCGCAACTGGATCGGCCGTTCCGAAGGCCTGGAAATCCAGTTCGCCGTCGACGGTCAGTCCGAACCGCTGACCGTGTTCACCACGCGCCCCGACACCTTGATGGGCGTGACCTATGTCGCCGTCGCCGCCGAACATCCGCTGGCCGTGCTCGCGGCCGAGCGCAATGCCGACGTGGCCGCGTTCAATGCCGCGTGTCGCGCGGGCGGCGTGTCCGAGGCCGAACTGGAAACGCAGGACAAGCGCGGCATCGCCACTGGCTTGCACGCCATCCATCCGATCAGCGGCGAGCGCGTGCCGATCTGGGTCGCGAATTTCGTGCTGATGGGCTACGGAACTGGCGCGGTGATGGCCGTGCCCGGTCATGACGAGCGCGATTTCGAATTCGCGCGCAAATACGGCCTGCCGATCAAGCAAGTGATCTCGATCGGCGACCAGCATCCGTATGACGCCACGCAATGGCAGGCGTGGTACGCCGACAAGACTCAGCCGCAGTTGCGCGTGGTCAATTCCGGCGAGTTGGATGGCAAGAGTTACAAGCAGGCCTTCGACCATCTGGCCGCGCGCTTCGAGCGCGAAGGTCGCGGTCGTCGTCGCGTCAACTTCCGTCTGCGCGACTGGGGCGTGAGCCGTCAGCGTTATTGGGGTTGTCCGATCCCGATGATTCACTGCGCGAAATGCGGCGCGGTGCCGGTGCCGGAAGATCAATTGCCCGTGCGTCTGCCCGAGGACGTCGACTTCATGGGCGTGCAATCGCCGATCAAGGCCGATCCGAATTGGCGCAAGACCACGTGCCCGACTTGCGGTGGCGAGGCCGAACGCGAGACCGATACCTTCGACACCTTCATGGAGTCGAGCTGGTATTACGCGCGCTACACATCGCCCGGCGCCGCCGACATGATCGACGAACGCGCCAACTACTGGCTGCCGGTCGATCAATACATCGGCGGCATCGAGCACGCGATCCTGCATCTGCTGTATTTCCGCTTCTATCACAAGCTGCTGCGCGACGCGGGCATGGTCAAGACCGACGAGCCGGCGACGCGCTTGTTGTGTCAGGGCATGGTCGTGGCCGAGTCGTACTATCGCGAGGCCGCCGACGGCAACAAGGAATGGTTCAACCCCGGCGACGTCGATGTCGAACTCGACGAGCGCGGCAAGATCATCGGCGCGCGCCTGCGCGACGATGGCCAGCCCGTGCACATCGGTCCGGTCGAGAAGATGTCGAAGTCGAAGAACAACGGCGTCGACCCGCGTCAGATGGTCGAGTCCTTCGGTGCCGATACCGTGCGGCTGTACTCGATGTTCGCCTCGCCGCCGGAGCTGTCGCTGGAGTGGTCGGACAATGGCGTCGAAGGCATGGCGCGTTTTCTGCGTCGCCTGTGGCGCGAGATCTATTTGCACGTCAGCCAAGGCTCGGCGCCGAAGCTCGATGTCGCCGCGCTCACGGGCGATCAAAAGACCCTGCGACGCAAGCTGCACGAGACCATCGACAAAGTCGCCGACGACGTGGCGCGTCGCTACACCTTCAACACCGCCATCGCCGCGGTGATGGAGTTGATGAACGCCATCGGCCGCTTCGAGGAAACGTCGGATCAGGCGCGCGCGTTGCGCCAGGAAGCCTTCGAAGCCATCGTGCTGCTGTTGAACCCGATCGTGCCGCACGCCAGTCACGCGTTGTGGCAGGCCTTGGGGCATGCCGAGACCTTGCTCGACGATCTGCCCTATCCCAAGGCCGATCCGGCCGCGCTGGTGCGTGACGCGCTCAAGCTCGCCATTCAAGTCAACGGCAAGCTGCGCGCCGAGATCGAAGTGCCGGTCAATGCGACCAAGGACGCGATCGAACAGCAAGCGCTGGCCGATCCGGCCGTGCAGAAGTTCACCACCGGGCAGACGATCAAGAAAGTGATCGTGGTGCCGGGCAAGATCGTCAATATTGTGCTGTGATCACCACGACCGAAGACGGCGGGCGAAACCGATGAGCAAGCGTGTGTGGGTGCGAGCGATGGTGGCGGGTCTGGTCGTGGGCACGCTGGGCGCCTGCGGGTTTCATCCGCGCGCGGAACTGCGCCTGCCGGACGCGCTGCGACAAGTGAGCGTCGACAGCGTCGACCCCTACAGCCCCTTGCAGCGCGACGTGCGCGCGGCGCTCGAACGCGCCGGCGCCAAGATCGTGCCGGCCGCCACCGAAGGCGTGGGCGCGGTGCGCATCGTCGCCGATCAGATGTCGACCGAGGTGCTCTCCGCCAGCGGTCGCGCGCGCGTGACCGAATACACGATTCGTTATCACGTCGAAGTCGAAGTCGCCGGTCCCGCGGGCCAGGCGCTGCTCGCGCGCACGCCGATCGATCTGACGCGCGATTACAGCTTCGACGAGACGCAAGCACTCGGCGCCGCCGCCGAGGAAGACCTGATCCGCAAGGAGCTGCGTCGCGAGATGACGCAGCAAGTGATCAACCGCCTCGAAACCGTGCACTGAGCGTCGGGCGATGCCCTGGACGCCCGCGCAACTGGATAAGCACCTCGCCGGCGGCGATCTCAAGCCGGTGTATCTGCTCGCGGGCGAGGAGCATCTGCTCCTGCTCGAAGCCGCCGACGCCATTCGTGCGCGCGCGCGGCAACTGGCCTATGACGAACGCGAAGTCTACGAAGTCGAGTCCGGCTTCGATTGGAACGATTTGGCGCGCGCGGGCGCGAGCCTGTCGCTGTTCGGCGCGCGGCGCGTGATCGATTTGCGTCTGCCCACGGGAAAGCCCGGCAAGGAAGGCTCGGAGGCGATCATCGCTTTCGTGGAACGGCCGCCGCCGGACACGGTGTTGTTGATCACCTCGACCAATTGGAGCAAGGCCCACGAAACCGCCTGGGTCGACGCGGTCGAACGCGCCGGCGCCTTCGTGCCGTTCTGGCCGTTGCGGCCGCAGGATCTGCCCGGCTGGATCGCGGCGCGCGCGATCAAGGCCGGGCTCAAGCTCAGCAATGACGCCGTGGCGCTGTTGATCGAACGCGTCGAGGGCAATCTGCTGGCGGCGGCGCAGGAAATCGAAAAGCTCGTGCTGCTGGCCGGTGGTCGCATGCTCGACGCCGATGCGCTCGAGGAACTGGTCGCCGACAGCGCGCGCTTCGATGTGTTCCGGCTCGCCGACGCGGCGCTCGCGGGCGAGACCGTGCGCGCGTTGCGCATGGTCGCGGCGCTCAAGGCCGAGGGCGAACACGTGCCGCAGCTGCTGTCGTGGATCGTCACCCAGCTCAACATCATGGTGCGCCTGGCCAACACGGTCGAAGCGGGCCAGAGTGCCGACACGGCGCTGCGCAACGAACGCGTGTGGCAATCGCGTTTCGGGCTGTATCGCGCGGCGCTGACGCGCGGCCGCACCTCGTATTGGGAAGCGCTGCTGGCGCTGGCCACGCGCGTCGAACGCGTCGGCAAAGGCCGCGCGGCCGGCGATGCCTGGCGCGAATTCGAGCGCCTGATCGCGGCCATGACCGAACCGCGGTTGGCGCGCGCGGTGATCTAAGGCCGTGTCGACGATCACGGCGATCTTCGGCGGCACGTTTGATCCGATTCACTTCGGGCATCTGCGCGTGGCCTTCGAAGTGGCGGAACTGCTCGACGCGACCGTGCGCATGATGCCGGCCGCCGTGCCCCCGCATCGCGAACAACCGGGCGCCGACGCGGGCCATCGCCTGGCCATGCTCGAACTCGCCTTGCGCGGACAAACGCGATTGATCGCCGATGCGCGCGAGTTGCTGCGCTCGGGGCCGTCGTATTCGATCGATACCGTGATTGGCCTGCGCGCGGAACTGCCCGAGAACGCGCCGCTGGTGTTGCTCGTCGGCGCGGATGCCTTCGCGGGATTCTCCACCTGGCATCGCTGGCGCGAGATCTTCGAGCACGCGCACGTGGGCGTGCTCACGCGCCCCGGTCATGGCGGCGTGTTCGAGGCCGAACTCGCGGGCGAGTGGTATGCGCGGCGCGTGCAGGATGTCGAGATGCTGCGCACGGAACCCGCGGGCGCGATCCTGCCAATCGAAGTCACGGCGTTGGATTTGTCGGCGACGATGATTCGCGACTTGCTGCGCGAGGGGCGCGAGCCGCGGTATTTGATGCCCGATGCGGTGGTCGACTACATCGCGGCGCAGGGGCTGTATCGCGAGTAGGGCGGTGGGTCGCTGCCAAGATCGCGCGGCTTGGCGCGAAGTTCGCGCGGAGTTTCCGCTCGACGCCAGCGCGACTCCGATATTGAATTCTCCCAGGTCCATCGAGGATGTTTTCTCGAAGCGATACGTCGTCATCGCGACGCGCATCGCGGACTCGCGACGACTCACCGTTCGTCGGCTCGCGAAATCTCCCCGTTGACGAATCAAAAAGTGGGCGTATAGTGCGCGGCCCATTGGCGCTGCATTCGCGCGCTTTCATTTTGCTAGGCAGAAAAGTTATGACCCGCGTTCCGAGTTTCCTCCACACCCCATCGTCGCCGCGACTGCAAGTCGTCGGCAATGATGCGTGCGTGCGCGAAGTGCGCGGATAGCGGGCTCGGACATGAGGCCCGCTTCGCGGGCCTCCGGGTTGATCAAACCCCTGGAGGCTAGGCTTCCAGGGGTTTTTTGTTTTTGGCGCTTGGCGCCGCCGGGTTGGTGCCCGGACACTTCGACGTGGGTTCCGTCGCGTGGCGCGCGGACCCCCGCATGCGGCAGGCCGATGCGGATTCGCGCGAACGTTGAAGTGTCCGGGTGGGGCGGGGCGAGGCGCGAGGGATTCCGCGGGCAACCGCGGTCAGGCGTCGATGAGACGCGTCGCTTCAACGACAACGATTTGTCGGGCAACCGAAATCGTCAGGCGCGGTGTTCCTTGAACTCCCGCGTACCGAAGCAACGTCGGCTCATGGGCAAGTGCGCATAGCTCAGTTGGTTAGAGCACTGGACTGATAATCCAGCTGTCGCCGGTTCGAGTCCGGCTGCACAACACGGTAATGGCGGACAACCGCCCGCGGGTTCGAATCCCGCACCAGATCAGATCTGGCCTAGCTGTACCGCCCGTGGCGACACGGGCATCGGTGTCCCTCGGTGCCGGGGGGTCGCGATGGCAATCGCGATCCAAGTCGAAGGCACGACGGGATGACGCTTCGCGGGCATGGCCGAAGGTTCACGGCCGCGCGTGGCGCGCAAGACGAGGGCAGGGCATTCGGAACAGGGGCCGATGCCGAGTCCGAGATCGCGCGCGTCACCACGCGTGAACAGGTCATGCCCCCGCGGCATCGCGGGAGTGGCACCGACTTCTTCTAACGCGCGCGCGAGCGCGTGCTGGCGAAGCTCATGGCTTCGCGCGTGCAAACGTCCGCATTCGCGGACGTCCGGCGGACGATCGAAGCGATCGTCCAGGGCGACGGCATCCGCATCGCGATCCGTCGTCGCTAATCCGCGGTGCCAAGGAAAATGGAAATGTTGGGTTTCAAGCGTTATGTCATTGCCCAGTTCCAGCGTGGCTTCAAGTTCCGTGACGGACGCTTGATCGCGGTGCTGGCGCCGGGTGTTTATTCAATCTGGGATCCGCGCAATCGCACGCCGGTCGTCGTGGTCGACGTGGGCGAGCCGGAGGTGAACTATCCGCGCGCGGTCCTGTACGTCCAGGACAATCCGGCGCTGTGCGAGCCGTACATGCAGCTCGTCGAGGTCGGCGCCAACGAGGTTGGCCTGGTGTACAAGGACGGTCGTCTGTCGGGCATCTTGATGCCGGGCGCGCGGCAGTTGTACTGGAAGGGCGCGGTCGCGGTGGAGGTGCGCAAGGTGGATATCGAGGCCGTCACCGAAGTCGAGGTGTCGGTGATGCGCGCGGTGCAAACCGCCGCCTCGACGACCCTCACGCGTGATGCCGGCCACATGATCCTGCGCCGCGAGGTGCCGGAAAATGCCGTGGGCCTGTTGTTCATCGACGGCTGCTTGCAGCGGACCTTGGCGCCGGGCGTGCATGGCTTCTGGAAGGCGCAGCGCCAGGTGCAGGTCGATGTGATCGACTTGCGTCTGACCCCGGTCGAGGTGCAGGGGCAGGAGATCCTGACCAAGGACAAGGTGTCCTTGCGCGTGAACTTGTCGGCGAGCTATCGCGTGATCGATCCGGTGACGGCCCGCACGCGCTTGAGCGACTACAAGGAAGCGATGTACCGCGAGCTGCAGTTCGGCTTGCGCCAGGCCGTGGGCACGCGCACCTTGGACGAGCTGTTGGGCAACAAGGGCGAGCTGGACGCGGCGGTGGCCGAATACGCCACGCGCAAGTGCGCCGAGTTCGGCATCGCCCTGGTCAGTGTCGGCGTGCGCGACATCATCCTGCCCGGCGAGATGAAGACCATCTTGAACCAGGTGGTCGAGGCCGAGAAGGCCGCGTTGGCCAACGTGATCCGTCGTCGCGAGGAGACCGCGGCAACGCGCTCGCTGTTGAACACCGCGCGCTTGATGGAAGCAAGCCCGGTGATGATGCGGTTGAAGGAGTTGGAGACCTTGGAAAAGGTCACCGGCAAGATCGACAAGCTGACCGTCTTCGGTGGGCTCGAAGGCGTGCTCGAGGAAGTGAAGCGGCAGGCCCTGCCGTGAAGAAAACGCCACGGCACCGCGAGGTGCCGTGGCGTCTTATTTCAACATCGCGCGATCGCGAGGATCGCGCGACTTTCGTTTACGGACTCAAGTACGGCTGGATGCTGGTCCACACATCGGCCAGGCGCGAGTAGTAGTCCGGATCGCTTGGCGCCGAGCAGAAAGACAGGCCACCGTACAGACCGCCGCGCAACTGATACGCGCCGGAGCCGTTGACCGTGAACAGGCCCGAGCCCGAGGAACCGCCCTCGGTCACGCCCGTGGACCACACCACGCGATAGAACGGGCCCTTGCCGTCGATGTTGCCGCTGAGCAGGTTGACCGTGCCCAGCGAATACATCTTCACGTCGCCCGCCGGGTGATGGATGCCCTCGATGGCGGTGCCGGTGCTGGCGATCGCCGCGGAGTTCCAGCCGGCGTAGACCGCGCCCGTCGGCGGCGTGGTCTTGAGCTCGAGCAGCGAGGTGTCGCGCGCGGTGTTGTGATGACGCAGGAAAGCGCCACCGGTCAGCGTGGTGCGACGTGAACTCGCGGTCAGGCCGCCGCAGGTCGTGGCCTCGTAGAACCAGTAGGTCTGCAAGGTATTGGCCACGGACTGCGTGCTGATGCAGTGGTTGGCGGTCCAGAACATGTGCTTGCGCGGCGAATTGCTGTTGTTGAGCAAGGTGCCGGTGCACAGATAGGAACTGCCGCTCTTGGTGAAGATCATGCGCGCGACCGCGTCGGCGGTGGAGCGGAAGCCCGACGGCGGACTGGTGCGACAGACGATGTCGCGCTCGCAGGAATCGCTCTCGCCGATCTTGGCCGCGATCGCCTTGTCACTGCTCTTGGGGTCGATGTCCAGATGCGACAGCTGCGCGACGCGCACGCGCAGAAAACTCGGATCGGCGTCCTTGGGCAGTACGATTTCCACGGCCAACGCATCGCCGCTGACGGCGGGCGACCAGTTCTCCTCGTCGATCAGCATGTCGCGACCGGCCACTTCGAAGGTTTCGCCATTGCCCTGGAAGCGGAACGTCGATTTATCGAGCAGGGCGCGCAGCGGATTGCTGCCGCCGCGCAGCGAGCGCAGCGCGGGTCCGCCCCATTCGAAGGCGAGCGAGGCGCGCAGCGCGGCCGCGCCCTGCGACGACACGTCGAAGCGCGCGCCCAGGTTGCCACCGCGCAGCGATTCCCAGGAAAGCTCCTTGAGCATCTGCTTGCTACCGACTTCACGCGGCATGCCGACTTCCAGCGGCTCGCCTTGCTTGAGTTGCAAGTGACGACGCGCGCGCAGCGCGTTGATCTCGTCGCTGCTGGGCGCGCCCAGCGCGATCACGTCGTTGCGTGGCGACGTGGTCTGGAAGCGCGCGCCACCGAGCGCGCCGAAATCCGGCGCGACGGTCACGACATCGGAACCCATTTCGGTTTCACCCGTGGCCATCGCGTCGATCGCGGTGAAGGCCAGGCATACGGCAAGCACGAGTTTGGTTTTGCGAAGCATCGAATTGTCCCCACTCAATGATTCAACATGGATGTGACGCGGAACCCCTTCCGCGACCCGCGCGCCCTCCCTGGGCGTACTGGGCCCGGGCATGCTACGCGCGCCAATGCGCGATTGAAACGGGGATTGGTCCGCAGTTTTCGCTTTCGATGGCGCGCGCGAGAAGGGCATTTCGCGCGGCGATAAGCGCGACTTACGGCGGTATCGAATCACTCAGCGGCGCGCATTACGCCATGACGTCGCCGCGCGGCGGTCAACGCCGTCGAAGTGGTCGCGATCAGGGCGCGGCCGCGCCGGGTTTGCGCATCGCGGGCATCGGCATATACTGAACACGCCCGCGCGCGCGGGCGTCCCCCTACCGACGAGAGGCACACGCCAACTTGGTCAAAAAAACCGCTGTAGCCAGCAAGAAGTCCGCGTCGCCCGCCAAGCGGGCCCCGAAGAAGGCCGGCGCCAAAGCCGCCGACCGGCCGAAGGCCAAGGCGCCCGCTCGCGGCGTCAAGACCCCACGCAAGTCCGACGCGCCCGCCAAGGCCGCCAAGCCCGCCAAGGCACCCACACTCGCTAAGCCCGCCAAGCCCGCCAAGGCTCCCGCGCCCGCCAAGACCGCGCCGTCCGAGTCGATCATCGATCAGGCCGGTCCCGGAAAATTGCCCACCGTCGTGGCGCAACTGCGCAAGCAAGTGCTGACCGCGCTGGACGATCTCAAGGCCAAGGACGTGAAGGAAGTCGATGTGCGCGGCAAGGCCTCGTTCACCGACATGCTGATCATCGCCAGCGGCACCTCGACGCGGCATGTGAAGTCCATCGCCGATGAAGTGGTGCGTTTCGCCAAGCGCTCGGGCGTGTTGCCCCTGGGCGTGGAAGGCGAGCGCGAGGCCGAGTGGGTCCTGGTCGATCTGGGCGACATTGTCGTGCACGTGATGTTGCCGCGCATTCGCGAGTTCTACGGCCTCGAGCGCCTGTGGACCGTGGGCGAGGAACCGACCGCCGCCAACGAGGCGCTGTAGCGATCGCATCGCGCGCGTGGCGCCCGTCGCCGCCGCGCGCGATCGCGCATCCGAGTGATCGCGCGCGTTCATCGCGCGCGGGGGTCGCGTCGCCCTTGAACTCGTCATCGTCTCGCCCGTGCCGTCGTCGAGCGAAGTCCGCATGAAGATCGCCATCATCGCCGTCGGTGAAAAGCCACCCGCCTGGGTGCGCGACGCCTATGGCGATTACGTCAAGCGTCTGCCCAAGCCTTACGCGCCGGAACTGATCGAATTGCCGCTCGGCAAGCGCGCGGGTTCGAGCGACCCCGCGCGTGCGATCGCCGACGAAGGCACGCGCGTGCTCGCGGCCTTGCCCAAGCAAGCGCACGTGGTCGCGCTCGACGAGCGCGGCGCGGCCTGGACCAGCGTGGAACTATCACGCCAGTTGGCGCACTGGTCGCGCGAAGGGCAAGACGTGGCGCTGCTCATCGGCGGCCCCGACGGTCACGCGCCCGCGGTGATGGCGCGCGCGCAGCAGCGCTGGTCGTTGTCGAACCTGACCTTGCCGCATGCCCTGGTGCGCGTGTTGCTGGCCGAGCAGTTGTATCGCGCGTGGACCCTGATGCAGGGTCATCCCTATCACCGCGCGTAGGGCGCGGTCAGCGCGCGCTCATTCGCCTTCGACGCCGGCCAGATCGAGCACGTCCTTCGGCACCGCCGGTTCGTTGTCGTAAAACGTCCGCGGCATCTTTTCCGCCATCGCCCAGCGATGCAGCCAGGAAATGCCCGCGCCGCCGCGATAACCATCGGCATGCGTGTAGGCCGGATCGGCCATGGCGCGATCGAGATCGATGAAGACGTAGCCGCGTTCGCGCAATCGCGCGAGCAATTGCGGCAAGGCCCGCGCGTTGAGGGCGCTGGCGTGGATCAGCAGAATCTGCCGGATCTCGCGACCGAAAAGGCGCTTGGCGTTCTGTTCGAAGAACTGGAATTTCGCTTCCATGTAATTGATGTAGGTGTCGACCAGGGCCTCGGCGCGCGCGTCCTCGTGGCGCGCGAGCAAATTCAAATACGCCCGCGCGAACACCCAATCGCCGTTGTCGACCGTCACCGGCGCGATGCGGTAGCCGTGCGCCGCGAGAAACGTATCGAGTTCAGCGCGCGTGGCTTCATCGCGACCGGCTTGCAGATACGGATGACGAAACCAGCGCGGCGTCTCGCCATGGCGCGCGAGCATCGGGCGCAGCTCGCGCTCGCCGCGCGTGATTGCGGTTTCATAGTCAGCGATCGGCGTGCTGTGCAGTCCCAGATGGCCGTACGTGTGATTGCCGAGGCTCAGGCCGTTGCGCAGCCAGTCTTCCATCATCTCGCGGCGCGCGGGCACGACCTGGCCGTCGACTTCGAGCTTGTCCTCGTTGACGAAGCCGATCGCGCGCGTGCCGTGCGTGGCGCGCATCAGGGCGCGATGGCGTTGAGCGACCTCTTCCGGCGTGGACTGGTCGTACTCGACCCAGGGCAGATCGTCGATCGTGATCGCGACTTCACGCGGCGGCGGCGAGGCCGGCGATGCGGCCAGCGCGGCGGCGAACAAAAGACTCGTGATCGACATCAATGCACCCCCACGCCCACGCCGATGCTCCACTGCACGCCACTGTTCTGAAAACCCTGCGGCCACAGATGACCCGCGTCGGCGCGCATCAGGGCATAGCGATAGGGATGCTCGCCGAGCGTGACTTCGCGCGTGCCGATCACGCGACCGCGCCATGTGGCAAAGCGCCCTTGCGGGTAGTCATAGGCCTCGACATAGCCCGGCAGCACCACGATGAAGCGACCCTGGGTCGGCGCCTTGAGCAACGGGCGCTGGCGATTGTCGAGCGGATAGGCCAGTGCCTCGATCTCGGTACTGTCGGCGAGATTACGCACGCTGATGATCATGCCGCCCCAAATCACGCGCGCGTTGTCGGCGCCGGCGTCGCTGGCGGCGGTGATGGGCGACAGTTCGGGGCGCACGCCTTGCGGATCGAGCGGCGGCTGCGTGACGCAGCCCGAGAGGCTGATCAGCGCCAAGGCGCCAACAAGGAAACGAACCATCGCGATCATGATGCCGGGTCCAACGGGGAGTCGGGTATCTTTATACCGCGAGCCGGGGCGGGAAGGACGCGCGTGACGCGCGTCGCGCGGAACCGGTTCAGGAGATGCCATGGCGGTGCATGCGCTGATCGAGGATGGCTACGAGTATTCCGACGACGCGGCGCGTCTGGACCTCGATACGATCTTGCAGTTTCTGCGCGATCAATCGTACTGGGTGCCCGGCATCGGACCGCGCGTGCTGCGCCGCGCGATCGCGGGCTCGTTGTGCTGCGGCGTGTATCGCGAGGGCCGTCAGGTCGGCTTCGCGCGCGTGGTCACCGATGGCGCCACGTTCGCGTATCTGTGCGATGTCTTCGTGCTGCCCGAGGCGCGTGGCGCCGGCGTCGGCAAGCGGCTGATGCGCTTCGTCTTCGATCATCCGCGCCTGACCCATCTGCGTCGCTGGCTGCTGGCCACGCGCGACGCGCATGGCCTCTACGCGCAATACGGCTTCACGCCCTTGGCCGCGCCGGAACGCTTCATGGAACGCTACGACCCGCGCGCCTATCTCGCCGCCGAAGAGGCCTGATCGCTCAGTCCTCGACCAGCCACTCCACGCGCTGCGAACCGAAGCGGCCTTGGCCGAGCAAGGTCAGCAAGGCCGGCAGAATTTCGCCCAGGGCGTGATCGAGTTTCCACGGCGCGTTGATGATGGCCATGCCGCAGCCGTTGAGGCGCAGGGCCGAATCCGTGGTGTGCAGGCACAGCTCCGCGATCAGCACCTTGCGCAGGCCCGAGCCCTTGAGCCAGCGATGAAAGGGCGTCACGTGTTGATGCAGCTTGATCGGATACCACACGGCGTAGATGCCCGTGGGCCAGCGCTTGTGCGCCTGCTTGAGGGCTTGCGTGATCCGATCGAACTCGGCCTCTTGCGCCTCGAACGGCGGATCGATCAGCACCATGCCGCGGCGCGGCTTGGGCGGCAGCAGGGCATTGAGCGCGGCGTAGCCGTCGCGCTGATGCACGGCCACGCGCGCGTCTTCGGCGAATTCCAGGCGCAGCTGCGCCGATTCCTGATCCTGCAGCTCGCACAGGATCTGGCGATCGTCCTCGCGCAGCAGGAGGTTGGCGATCAGGGGCGAGCCGGGATATTCCTGCAGGGGCGCGTCGGGATGGCGCGCATTGAGCGAGCGCACCAGGTTGACGTAAATGTGCAGCAGGCTCGGCAAGCGCGAGGCGCCGAGCAGGCGCGCGATGCCGGCGGTGTATTCCTGGGTCTTGTTGGCCTCGGGCCCGGCCAGGTTGTAGCGGCCCGCGCCCGCGTGCGATTCGATGTAACTAAAGCCCGTGGGCTTGACCTTGAGCGACTCGATCAAGGCCACCAGGACCGCGTGCTTGAGCACGTCGGCGAAGTTGCCGGCATGAAAGCTGTGGCGGTAGTTCATGCCCACCCCGGGGATCGATGCGCGCCGGCCGATGCCGGGCCGGGCGCAGTATAGCCGGCCGCTCCGGGGTGACGCTTGGCCGTTCCGACGGCGGTGGCCGGGCTGCTAGAGTGCGCCGGCTCTCACGCCCCCGGGGGATTGGATGAAAACCTTGTTCAAGTGGATCGTTCGCTTGTTGTTGCTGGCCGTGGTTCTGGCCGGCGGTTTCTTCGTGCATGTGTGGTACTTCAAGCCGTTCAAGATCGACTGGCTGTACACGCGCGTGTTCGCGCAGTTCGTCGTCGATGATCCGGAGCTGCTGTCCTCGCTCGGCATCGCCGAGAGCATGGGCATCCGCTTCCACAACAAGAAGCTCACCGATGCCTCGATCGCGCACGATGACGCCGTGTTCGCGCGCCTCAAGCGCGACTACGAAGTGCTGCACCGCTACGACGTCTCCAGCCTGCAAGGCCAGGATCGGCTCTCGTACGACATCTTTGACTACTTCCTCGGCACCCAGGTCAAGGGCGAGCCGTGGCGCTATCACAACTTCCCGGTCAATCAGCTGTTCGGCGTGCAGAGCGCGCTGCCGAACTTCATGGCGCAAGTGCATCGCATCGAGGACGAACGCGACTGTCGCGACTACGTGGCGCGCCTGAGCCAGTTCCCGGTCAAGTTCGATCAAGTCATCGAAGGCCTGCGCTTGCGCGAGGACAAGGGCATCATTCCGCCGAAGTTCGTGGTCGAGAAAGTACTCACGCAAATGCGCGAGTTCGTCGACAAGGGTGTGAAGGCCAATGTGCTGTATGTCAGCTTTCAGGAGCACCTGGCCAAGATTCCGGCCGAGCAGATGAGCCAGCCGGTGCGCGATTCGCTGTCGGCCGAAGTCGAGCAGGCGATCGATCAGTCGGTGTTTCCGGCCTATCGCAAGTTGATCGGCTACTTTGAGTCGCTCGCGCCCAAGGCCACGGCCAACAACGGCGCCTGGTCGCTGCCCGATGGCGATGCGTACTACCGCTTTGCCGTGGAGGAAAACACGACCACCACGATGACGCCCGACGAAATCCACGCCAAGGGTCTGGCCGAAGTCGCGCGCATCGGCGCCGAAATGGATCAGATCCTGCGCGACGCCGGCTACACCGAAGGCACGATCGGCGCGCGCGTGCGTCTGTTGTCGCAGGCGCCCGAGCAGCTCTATCCCGACACCGATGCCGGCCGCGAGCAGATCCTCAAGGACTATCAGGCGATCATCGACGAGATCAGCGCGGGTCTCGATCCCTACTTCTCGCTCAGGCCCAAGAACGCCGTGGAAGTAGTGCGCGTGCCGGAGTTCGCGGAAAAGACCGCGCCTGGCGCCTACTACGAGCCGGCCTCGCTCGACGGTCAACGTCCCGGACGCTTCTTCGCCAATCTGCGCAACGTCAAGGAGCTGCCGCGCTTCGGCATGCGCACCTTGGCCTATCACGAGGCCGTGCCGGGCCATCACTTCCAGATCGGCATCGCGCAAGATCTGCAGGGCCTGCCGATCTTCCGTCGCCTGGTGCCGTTCACCGCGTACTCGGAAGGCTGGGCCCTGTACGCCGAGCGCCTGGCCTGGGAAGTGGGCTTCCAAAAGAACCCGCTCGACAACCTGGGGCGCCTGCAGGCCGAGATGTTCCGCGCCGTGCGCCTGGTCGTGGACACCGGCATGCACGCCAAGCGCTGGACGCGCGAGCAGGCGATTCAGTACATGATCGACAACACCGGCATGGGCGATGACGATGTCACCGCCGAGATCGAGCGGTATCTGGTCAACCCGGGTCAGGCCCTGGCCTACAAGGTCGGCATGATGAAGATCGTGGAACTGCGCGAGCGCGCGCGCGATCAGCTGGGCGATCGCTTCGACATCCGCGAGTTCCATGACGTGGTGCTGGGCAATGGCGCCATGCCCATGTCCATCCTCGAGCGCGTGGTCGACGACTACATCGCCCGGAAAAAGGCCGGCTGAGGCCGAC
>JBGAHD010000004.1:0-577934 GCA_044226395.1 Ahniellaceae bacterium | reverse complement strand
CCGCGCGCCGTACAATCGGCCCATGGTCGAGATCCGCACGTTCACCGGCCCCGAAGTGGGCGAACACCTGTCCGAAGTGGCGGCGCTGCGCATCGCCGTGTTTCGCGACTATCCCTATCTCTACGACGGCTCGGCCGAGTACGAGCAACGCTACCTGGCGACGTATGCCCGCTCGGCACGGAGCTTGTTCGTGCTGGTGTTCGACGGCAATCAGGTCGTCGGCGCCTCCACCGGCGTGCCGCTCGAGGACGAGACCGAGAACTTCCAACTGCCGTTCCGCCGTCGCGACATTCCGGTGCGCGAGGTGTTCTATTTCGGCGAATCGGTGTTGCTGCCGCGCTATCGCGGCCAGGGCATTGGCCATCGCTTCTTCGACGAACGCGAAGCCTACGCGCGACGCCTGGGACGCTTTCGCTGGACTGCCTTTTGCGCGGTCGTGCGACCCGACGATCATCCGCTGCGCCCGCGCATCTATCGCGGCAACGAGGCGCTGTGGACACGTCGTGGCTACGTGCGTCAGCCCGACATGCAAGCCCTGCTGGCGTGGAAGGATCGCAATCAGGAGCAAGAGACCGAAAAGCCCCTGGCCTTTTGGTTGCGGCCGCTCGAGAGCGAGACGTCGCGCTGAGGGGTGAAACCTCTCGCCTTTCCAAACGTGGTGTTTACTGGCGCCCGATCCTGGACTCACCTAACGCGCGAGTCATAGCGTCTGGTCGATTGATGCCTGAGCGCAAACATCGAGGGGCGACTCTCGGCCGGCGGACGCGCTCGCCCGCGCGGCAATTCATGGCCTCTAGCCCTGTGTCGACCGCCCGATCGGCGCGCCGCAAGTACTGCAGTACCGCGCATTGGCATCCACGGCATGCCCGGCCGGGCATCTGTGGCCGACGACGAGATCAGGCCGAGCGAGCGCCGAGGACAGCGTGGCGAACGCCACGCCATAGAACACGAGCCAATGCCCCGAGAACACGCGAATGGCGGGATCGATGCCCGTCTTCACGACCTGCTGGCCGAATGCCACGAAGTAAAAAAAGTTGATGGCGGCGTATCCGATCACGCCGATGCACGCCCAGCGCATCCAGCGGGGGCAACCCGACATCGCCGTCTTCCAGAAATCCTTTCGCGGTGTGTTGCGGGTCATTCGCATCGCGACCAGAACCGTGGGCGCCCAGACGACCAAGATGCCGACATGCAGCATCCAAACGCTGTCTCCCCAAGGAAACGGCCACTGCATCACCGCGAGTCCGTGCGCATACAGACTCAGACCGAAGCCGATCGCGGCGAGGATCAGGAAGGGCAACGCGACAATGCGGATCAACCTCGACATGCTGACCTGCCGTTAGCGTCGGGAATTTCGCGCAGTATCGTCCTGGCCGGGGGAAAACGAAAGGTCGCAGTTCGTTGGTCCTAGAGGCGAGAGCGATATCCGTCGGGCTCGGCGTGCATCGTATTGGAGGTCGCGAGCCGCGAAGCTCCCTGTCGTTCGACACGGTATCCACTCGGGGTCGGCGCGCTACTACGATTCATCGCCACGAGCGCTTTCGTGATGGGGCTCGTGTTATTCAAAGCCGCTTCGAAACGTCGTCGGCCCTCGCAGGCCCGCGTCGATGTTGGTGACGGAGATCACGTTCGAAGCGATGACATAGGCGTCGGTGAAACCCAGCGGCGTCGTGGTGTTGATGTCACTGTCGGTGAGATCGTTGCCACCGATGTCCTTCGGGGAAAACAGGAATCCATCGGGCGCAATGACGCGGATTCGATAGCTTCCCGGCTCGGGCGTGGTCACTTGGTAGACGCCCTGCGTGTTGGTGGTCGTCCCGACGATCAGCGAGGACATGGCCGAGTTCCACAACTGCACCGTGACGTTGGCCACGCCCGTCTCGCCGAAGTCCTGGATGCCGTCCTCGTCGAAATCTTCCCAGACGAAATTGCCGAGCGCGGCCTGCGCGGGCGTCATCATGCCCACGTCGAACGTCGTGGTCGAAATCACGTTGCTCGCCAAGGTGAACGCGTCGGTGAAGCCCACGGGCGCGGCGGTGTCGTTGATGTCGCTATCGGCCTGATCGTTGCCGCCCTGATCCTTCGGCGAGAAGCGCAACGTGCTGCTGGGCAGGATCGCGCGCACGCGCAGCGCCGTGGCGGTGGGACCCACGAGGGTGTAGTTGCCGCTGGCATTCGTGGTGGTCGCGGCGATCAGGCTGGTCATCGCGCCGTTCCACAGTTGCACCGTGACGCCGTCGATGCCGACTTCGCCGGCATCCTGGATGCCGTTGCGATTGCTGTCCATCCAGACGAAATTGCCGATGTTCGCCGTTTGCGCGAAGCCGATCGCGGGCATGAGCGCGGCGCATGCGATCGCGATGCATGCCGAAATGCGAGCAAGACAGCGCATGACGCGACTCCCCATCGATGCCGGACGGTCGATGCGCGGAGCCTAGCATGGGTGCTCGCCCTTACAGGAAGGGGATGCGGACCGGCGCGGGCCCATCCCCGTCGAGCGCGGCGATTGCCCGACCGCGAACGCGCGTTCGAACGCGAAGGCGCCACGCCCTCAGACTAATTTAGCGCGAGGGCAACTCGCCACGCCGAGAGACCCGCGACCTCAACCCGCGCTCCAACCCCACCATTCGCCCGCGCCAATCGCCGCCGAGGCCAGGCCCACGCCGATGGCCGTGGCCGCGATCACATCGCTCGGATAGTGCAGCCCCAGCACCACGCGCGACAGCGCCACCGCCACGGTGAACGGCACCAGCACGGCCGCCAACGGCAAGTACCACCAGCACGCCACGATGGTGAAAGACACGGCGTGCAGCGTGTGGCCCGACGGAAAGCTGAACTCATCGAGCGGCGCGACCCAGGCCACGATGTCGCGATGGCTCGCGAAGGGCCGCGGCCGGCGCGTCCAGCGCTTGAGCCAACGATAGAGCGTGATCGCCACCGCGCCCACCGCCGCCAGATGCAAGCTCGCCATCGCGCCGCGCGCGCCGTCGATCAGCGGCAGCAGTGCGATGAGGGCATACCAGATCGCGCCATCGCCCAGTCGACTGACGATGGCGAAACCGCGATGCACGCGACGATGTCGCGCCCAGCGATTGGCGGTCAGGCACCAGCGCACTTCGCGCGGGGCTTCGCTACTCATGCTCGAATTGTCGCGAATCATGCGGCCTCCCGAGTACCCAATGCACCGAGCAAACGCGCGAGTTCGTCGGCGACCGCGCGCGGACTGAGTCCAAGCACCGCCGCGCGCCCCGCTTCGCGCATGCGCGCGCGCAGCTCGGCGTCGCGCGCGAGTTCGCGCGCGGCTTGCACGAATGCCGGATCGTCGTTTGGCGCGACCACGCGACCGTGCTCGCCATCGCGCAAGTGTTGTCGCGCCGCGCCGTAGTCGAAGGCCACCGTGGGCACGCCACTGGCCATGGCTTCGAGCGTCACATTGCCGAAGGTCTCGGTGACACTCGAAAACAGAAATAAATCGCCGCTCGCGAAATGCGCCGCCAAATCATCGCCGCGACGCATGCCACGAAACACGAAGTCGGGATGCTCGCGCTCGATCGCCGCGCGTGCCGGACCATCGCCAATCCACACGAAGCGCGCGCGCGGCTCATCGGCCTGAATCGCGCGGAAGGCGCGAATCGCCAGTTCGAGATTCTTCTCCGCCGCGATGCGACCGACATAGATCACGGCCAGATCCTCGGGCGCGAGACCCCACTCGGCACGCAAGCGTTCATCGCGACGCGTCGGATCGAAGTGCGTCGTGTCGACGCCGCGCGAGAGTACGCGCACCGAGGTGAAGCCCGCCTCGATCAGGAACTGCCGAAGCTCCGCCGTCGGCACCAAGGTCGCATGCGCGCGATTATGAAAGCGGCGCAACCAAGCGAACACCAAGGGCGTCAACACACCCAAGCCGTAGTTCGCCGCGTAGTCGTCGAACCGCGTATGAAAGCCCGTTGCGCTGACGATGCCGAGCTTGCGCGCCACGTTCAACGCCGACCAGCCCAGCGGGCCTTCGGTGGCGATGTACACGGCATCCGGCCGATGTCGCGTCCAGCGTGCCCGCAAGGTGCGCGGCGCGGGCAAGCCAAAGCGCAGGCCCGGATAGCGCGGCAAGCCCGCGCCGCGCACCAGCGCTTGCTCGACGCGAGGATCGGTCGCGGCAAGGGGCGCGTCCGGTTGACGTGGTCGAATCAAATCGATCTGGTGGACCAGGGCGGCGAGTTGCTCGACGAAACTCTGCACCGTCAACGCGACACCGTTGATCTCGGGCGGATAGGTCTCGGTAACGACGGCGATGCGCACGGGCGGCTCCCAGGTTTGGCGCATGCTGCGCGCGCGCCATGTCTGGCGATTGACGGCGGCGTTGCTGAGTCGTGACACCGATGGGAGTTGATCGCGATGCGCGATACGCGAGCGGAAGCGAGAACGTCGACGGCGCCGAGCCGCGGAGCACGCGGTCAAACCGCGACGCGCATGGGATACTGCATCGGCCGCGACGCCGACGCGCTCGGAATGATGAGGTCAGGGATGGGTATTCTGTCGACGATCAATGTGCTGATCTTTTTCTACGCGATCCCATTGGGGCTCGTGATGATGGCGCGACGACGCGCCTTGGGCGCCGTGCTCGTCATCACGCTGTCTTGGATCGGCTTCGCGATTCACCGCGTGCTGTTGGCGCGCGCGTCAATGTTGAATTGAGGCGTCGCGAAGGGGTCAGCTTCGCGACGCGCGGACAGATCGCGACCTCGACAACCAATCCTCGAGCCAAGGGCCGATCGTCACTTGTCGACGCGGCTGAGCAGCTGATCAAGATCAATTTCGGGAAAGACCGACGCGACTGCCGCCCTCAGGATTTCCTCGGATCGCTTATCGTCGAGTTCTTTCAAGCTGCTGGACATATGATCGAACCGGGAGGGATCCACCAGTATCGCGGCGACGGATCTCCCCGCCGGCGTTCGAAGGAAAGTGGCGGTGTCGACCATATCGTCGTAAGTCATGTTCTTGGTGAATACCTCCTCCAGCATCGCTATCGCGCCCGACTCGCGCGCATAGCCGTCGGCGATGCGTGCGAGCGCCTTCTCGGCTCGTGGCCTGTCTCGAATGGCGTTGAGTAACTTCTGAGCCTCTGGTGAGCCCTCCTTGGCAAGGTTGGCTTCGATCTCGTTCAAGAATGGCGCAAAGGCCTGGGCCGCGGCGGCGATGACTTCGGTGGCAAGCAATTGCGCCGCTGCTTTCGCGCGTGGGTCGACCTCGGCCGGTGTCGGCGAGGGCGCGGGTGAGTCCCTCACGGTGTCGGACTTGATCGCGTTGGAGGGAGTTGACGCACTGGTGGCCGCGGGCAGGGCAACATAGTTTCTCGGCTCCTGCGGCGATGGGGGCGTTGGCGTGCTGGCGACGGCGACATCATCGGGATGGGCCGGGAGCTGCTTGACCATCGCCAACTGCGCCTCGGTGGGTGGCGCATCTAGGAATGCGAGAAAGCTTCTCTTGCTACCCGCCAGGAACACCTCGATGGCGAGCGGTTGCGATTGTCGACTTCGACCGGGCAACTCAATCGCGACTTCACCCCCATGCCAGGCGCCGGGCTGCAAGGTCTGAGCTCTTAGAAGTCGATTCTCCAGTGTCGCCATCTGACTGGCTTGTTGCTGCTGGAGTCGCTCCGCCAGCGCGAGATTGGTCGCCGTGGCATTTTGCTGGGCGATCGCGGCCGCGGTGGGATCGCGCCCCTGCACGGAGAAAGTGCCGGAGACGTTGCCTTGCTGGTAGCCGTTAGTGCCGTATTGATTGTAGGCACCGGAAAAACGTCCATTCGTGTTGTAGTTGCCTTGCTGGGATGCGGCGTAACTGTTGAGTCCCATGGCCAACCCCGCCCCGAACTTCTGCCAGGTCTGCCGGCGTTGCTCGGCTTGAAGAAGTTCCGATGCGGAGAAGGTCTTGAGCTGCGCGCCGCTGACACTGGCGGATACCTGACGCTCCGAAATGGTCACGGACTGGGATGAGTTGTTGGAGACCACCAGGCTGACCCAGGCGCGCTTGCGTCCTTCCGGTCGGATCGAAACCGTGAGAATGACATCGCGACCCGTGGATACCCAGCCAATGCCGTCCGCATAGGTGACTTTCTGGCCAGGTAGCTGTTGTAGGTAGATCTCACGGTCGCTGGCTTCACTCGAAGCCGTCATCATCAATGCCAGCAAGAGCATGATCAGAATCGATGCGCGCATTTGGCTCCCCCCATCCTTGCCTGCGAATCCACTAGACCAGTTTCGCAGTTTGAGTTGCTCCCACCGCGGAATCAGCGATCTCGGCGCGATCCACGTCCCCCAGGCACGCGACACGATAGGTCCGCGGGGCGATCAAACTTCGCGCGCGGCGCAGATTTCATCGAAATTCACAAACTGACTGACTATCGGCTTCAACTGCCGGAGAAGTTGGGAAGGCGTCGGTCAATTCGCCCTTACTTTCCAGTCGACTTAGCGATGCCAACGTATTCGTAAGGTCGACGCTGCTTCGCGAAACGTCGACGATCGAAGCGTCGTCTTCACGGTCTAGGCAGGCACAGCGAATCCAACGAGCTTAATGATCTGTTCTCGTGGAATGTCCGCGAACCGCGTGGCAACGCGCGCTTGCCGAGCGAAGCGAATCCGAGTCAGGAGACGAAGTACCAATGCCACGGCTCATACATGATGCCGTGCGGGTTGTCCTTCGGATACGACAAACGAAACCCATGCGCGCCGGCGTGGCGATTGAGCCATGCGAAGGCGTGGGTGTTTTCGAAGCTGGTGTCGGCGGGGGGGCAGCCGGGCGTGGTGATGTCGATGGCGCGGCCGGAGTGGTGTTCGCTGTGGCCGGGCGCGGCGAGCACGCTGAGCGCTTGTTCGAGCGATTGTCCGCGCGCGAGTTTGCGTCGAATCAAACCGACTTGATAGCCGACGCTGCGAAAGCCCGAGACCAGTTGCAGCACGATGCCTTCGGCCGCCGCGGCGTGCAGCATGGCGCGCGTGGCGAGCACGACTTCGGGTAGCAGCCACAGCGGACGACCGCCGTAGTCGGGGCCGTACAATCGCAATCGACGCGGTTCGTGGATTTCGGGCAGATGGCGACGCGCGCCGTAATCGGCGTCGATGCCCAGCGCCTCGCGCGCGCGCGCGATCACATCGCCCGTCGGCGCGAAATGCGCGCGGGGACGCAGCGCGGCGCCGATCTCGATATGGCGTCGGCGTGATGGCAAGAGTCCGGCAATCGCATCGATCGCTTCCGAAGCCAGCGGAGAACTGGCGAAGGATTCCGGCTCGACGCGCAAGGCGGCGAGTCCGCGCGCGTCGCGTTCAATCGTGAGTCGGCCGATGACGAGATCGTCTTCGCGACGATGCACGGCCAGCGCGTGCACGATGGGCGTAATGCGGCGCGCGTGTCGACGCTGGCGTCCGGCGGGCGGCAGTGCCCGGGTCGGATAGGCGATGGTGTCGCGAATGTCCAGGCGCGCGGTCAGCACGCGCCAGCCGAGCGGACGCAATCGGGCATGCATGCGGCAAGCGTAGCGGTCGCCGCGGGGGCTGTCACGGGTGGGGCAGGGGCGTTTCCGGGGCAAGACGGGTGAAGCGCTGCCACCAGGTTCGCCAGGCCAGTTCGGCGCGTTCGGTCAGGGTCGACGTGGCCAGGGCTTCGGGCGTGACCACGGCGATGGCGCGCTGTGCCGGGGCTTCGGTCGTGTTCTCGGTGGTCGCGGTGGCGAACAGCGCCCACGCGATCAGCAGAATCACATTCATGCCGACACCGATGTGCACGGCCGCGCCCGCGTTCATGACGATGACTCCCGGGAGGTGATGGCGCCGCGCGTGGGCGCGGCGCCGACATCAGGTTTCGCGTTCGGCGTCGCCCGGCGGACGCGGGGCCGGCAAGCGGCCCGCGCGTCGCAGGGCTTCGCGCAGCACGTATTCGATTTGCGCATTGACGGAACGCAGCTCGTCGTCGGCCCAGCGCTGCACGGCGTCTAGCACCTCGGTGCTGATGCGCAGCGGATAGGCTTTCTTCTCGCTCATTCGCCCGCGCTCCGCGCCTTAGCTGTACAAGCTGCCGGTGTTGACGATCGGCTGGGTGCCGCGCTCGCCGCACAACACCACCAGGAGGTTGGACACCATCGCCGCCTTGCGCTCCTCGTCGAGATTGACCACGCCGCGGTTGGACAACTGCTGCAGCGCCATCTCCACCATCGACACCGCGCCTTCGACAATGCGCGTGCGCGCGGCGATGATGGCCGTGGCCTGCTGCCGCTGCAGCATGGCCTGCGCGATTTCCGGCGCGTAGGCGAGGTGGCTGATGCGCGCCTCGAGCACGGTCACGCCGGCTTGTTCCAGGCGTTCCTGAATCTCGTTCTTCAAGTGCGCGGCGATTTCGCGCGAGTGACTGCGCAGCGAGATCTTGTGATCGTCGTGCAGGTCATACGGATGACTGGTCGCGGTCTGACGCAACGCCGCTTCCGACTGCACTTCGACGAAGTTGGTGTAGTCGTCGACCGTGAACAAGGCCTCGGCCGAATCGTGCACCTGCCACACCACCACGGCCGCGATTTCGATCGGGCTGCCTTCGAGATCGTTGACCTTGAGCTTGCTCGATTCGAAGTTGCGCACGCGCAGACTCACCGCGCGCTTCGTGTAGAACGGGTTCGCCCAGCGCAGACCCGCTTCCTTGGCCGTGCCGACGTAGCGGCCGAAGAACTGCAGCACCGCCGTCTGATTGGGCTGCACGATGAACAGACCGACCAGCAAGAACGCGGCCAGAAGCATCACGATCACGGCCGCGACGACGGTCGCTGTTCGCGGCCCCTCGGGCGGACGCACATTGGCGATGATCGTCCACACGCTGCCCGCGATCACCGCCAACAGCAGCAACAAGGCCGGCAAGCCGGGAAAAGTTCGAACGACGCGCTCTTGCATGACCCACTCCTGATCTCGTGTGCCGACCCCATGACCGGCGAGAGAAAGATATCAAAACGATATCTAGTTTGCGTGGGATTCAGACGAGCGGCTAGCGGCCAAATAAATCAAGGAGATATGCGAGTCCACGGGCGCACCGAAGCGCCGCCCGACACGATCGCTTGGCGGAACTGAACTTTCATGGTTTGAAATCGCCAAGACCGCGCCCTCGAGCGCGGCGAGCTTCGAGCCGACGCTCAGGGCGCCGGCGTATCAAAGCGAATCAAAGGCGCGGGCAGCTTTTCCGAGGATTCCCACAACTGCCGGCCCTTCGCGGCGAAGCCCAAGGCTTCGGCCTGAAGCAAGACCGGCGCATCAAGACGCAGCGGCGCGCGCGCGAGCGTTTGCGCCCACGTTTCGCCGGGCTCACGACGATAGAGATAACCATCGCGATAGGTCAGCACAGCCAGCGCATCGCCGTCGGCGGAAAGATCCATCGCCGTGATCTGACTGGCATAGCGATACACGCGCGGCGCGGTCGCCAGTTCCTCGTCGGTGGGTTGGGGCAGATTGCCGATCGAGGCGATCTGTTCGGCGACGCGCACTTCGGCCGGATCCTTCGCAGCGTCGAGCGGCACGCGGAAGAACTGCGCGGGCACGCGCTTTTTCGACAGCAGCAGGATCTCGCGGGCGCGCGGATCGATCGTCATCGCCTCGCAATCGCGCGGACCATCGGGCCAGCGAATGCGCACGCGCCAAGCGACTTGCGCGGTGACTTCGGTGTCCTTGGCGTGCAGCTCCGGTTCGCGCAGCACGTAGACCGAGATTTCCGAACGCAGGCCACCGTTGTCGCCGGTGTCGGCCACGGCGAGCCACGGCTGGCCGTCGAGTTCGAAGCCGGCCATGTCTTCCCAGTCGATATTGGTCGCGCCTTGCACCGTCACGCGCGCGCGCACCGCGCCATCGGTGCCCAGGGCGTAGATGAAATTGCCGTTGTCGGAATCGTTCAAGACCCACAGCAAGCGGTCATCGCGACGCGAGGCGGCGAGACCGCTGATCTCGTCGACGCGGCGATCGGTCACCAGGGCCACGCGCGTGCTGACATAACCGGCGCTGGTCAGCGCGTCATGCGCGGGATTGTCGCCGCGCGCGATCAGGCTCGCGCCAGCGACGAGCACGCCCACCGCCCAGGCGGCGACGCGGGAAACTCCGACACTCATGGGTTTGCTCCGATGCTCGGCCTCATCGCGATTACTTCGCGGCTTCGGCCGAAACGATATGAATATTGCCCAGCAGGCTCACGCCGGCGAAGAAGCTCGCGGCATCGCCATCGCCCATCGACAGGGCGATGTGGCCTGCGTCGAATTGACCGAGCGCGGCGTCGAAGCTCTGCCAGTGGTCGCCGACCCACGCCTGCATCCACGCGTGCGGCACGAACACGCGCTCGCGTCCGGCGAACGCCGAGGTGTAGGCCAGGCCATTGACCACGCGCGTGGGAATGCCGATCGCTCGGCCCATCGCGGCCAGCAGCACCGCGTGTTCGGTGCAATCGCCTTCGCGCGAATCCACGGTCTCGCGCGCCGAGGCATAGCCCACGTTCATCGATTTGTTGCTGATGTATTCGCGCACGTAGTGCTCGAGCGCTTGCATGCGCGCGAGATCGGTCTTGGCGTCCTTCGTCGCCTCGCGCGCCAGCGCGATCACGCGCTCGTCGTCGCTGTTGAGCCAGCGCGTGGCGGCGCGCTCGTCGGCGAGCGGCTTGGCGCGATCGGGCTGGGCCGGCGTGGGGTCGACCAGCACCGTGATGGTGTCGCCGTGTTCCTCGACGCGCTGCTCGCCGGTCTGCGGCAGCGGCGGCGGATCGCGGCCTTCGACGCGCAGCGTGTAGCGCAGGCCATCGCCGCGATTGGCCTTGGCGAGGGATTCGGGCGCATCGATCATGATGCGATCGAGAATGTCGGCCGGTTGATTGGGCGCCTTGGCGCAGGCCTCGGAGCAGGCGACCATTTCCATGCTGATGCCGATCATCGGCGTCAGCGAACGACGCACGTCGTGCTCGGGCGTGATCCAGGTTTCGGTATCGATGCTCGACCCCGCGAAGTCGACGATCTGCGAGACCTTGATCAGCTTCTCGGGCTGACCTTCGATGCTCACGGATTCCGTGCCGATCACTTTCACGTCGACCGGAATCGCGATCAGGTTCGACGGTTGAAACGCGGTGATGCGATAACTCGTCCCGGGCTTCAAGCCATGCTGGATCTCGGCCAGTCGCGCGCCTTCGGCGAGCAGCGCGCCTTCGGGCCAGGCGATGGTACGTTCGGAGGTGCTGACGCCATTGTTCTGCGTGATCTTGACCTGACCGTCATCGCCGATCACGCCATCGATGCGCGATTCGATGCCCGACAGCTTGGTCGTGGCGCTGAAACCGAGCGGCTTGCCATCGAGTGTCTCGATGCTGCTCTCGCGCGTGGCCATGCTCACGGTGATGCCGGCGCGGTCGATGGACAGTTCCATCATTTCGGTGGTGGTCACGCGATCGCCCTCGACCGTGCGCGTCGACTGCAGCGAGCCGACCTTGCGCCCTTCGAGCAGGACTTTCATCCACTGGTTTTCGGTGTCCGCGCGAGCGGTGGTGGCGAGACAGCACGCCAACAGAACGGCGATGAAGCGGAACATGCGCGAGAATTTCCTGGCCGCGCGACGGCGGCCCCGGCCCATTCTGCCAGCGCGGCCCGGTTTTGGGCATCTTTCCGGCGCAGTGTTTTAGAATCGCCCACCGCGCACGGGAATTAGATCAATCATGAGCACTTTCGGGACCCCGCATTCGCCTTCGGCCATCCGCTTGCTGCTGCTCGGTTCGGGCGAACTGGGCAAGGAAGTCGCGATCGAGGCGCAACGCCTGGGCGTGGAAGTGATCGCCGTCGATCGCTACGCCAACGCGCCGGCGATGCAGGTGGCGCATCGTTCCCACGTGATCAATATGCTCGACCCGAGTGCCTTGCGCGCGCTGATCGCCGCCGAGCGCCCGACCCTGGTCGTGCCCGAGATCGAGGCCATCCACACGCCGACCCTGGTTGAACTCGAAGCCGAAGGCCTGCGCGTCATTCCCACCGCGCGCGCCGCGCGCCTGACCATGGATCGCGAGGGCATTCGCCGCCTAGCCGCGGAGACCTTGGGTCTGCCCACCAGTCCGTATCGCTTCGTCGACGATGTCGACGGCTATCGCGACGCCGTGCGCGCGCTCGGTCTGCCTTGCGTGGTCAAGCCGCTGATGTCGAGTTCGGGCAAGGGCCAGAGCATCGTGCGTCGCGAATCCGAAATCGACGCCGCCTGGGACTACGCGCAATCGGGCGGTCGCGCGGGGCAGGGCCGCGTCATCGTCGAAGGCTTCGTGCCCTTCGACTACGAGATCACCTTGCTCACCGTGCGGCATCGCGACGGCACGAGCTTCTGCGATCCGATCGGCCACTATCAGGAAGACGGCGACTATCGCGAATCCTGGCAGCCGCAGCCGATGTCGCCGATCGCGCTGCGTCGCGCGCAAGAGATCGCGCGCGCGGTCACCGACAATCTCGGCGGCGCGGGCGTGTTCGGCGTGGAATTGTTCGTGCGCGGCGACGAGGTCTTGTTCAGTGAAGTCTCGCCACGGCCGCACGACACGGGATTGGTGACCTTGGCTTCTCAGGATCTGTCGCAGTTCGCGCTGCACGTGCGCGCGATTTTGGGCTTGCCGATTCCGGTGATTCGACAGCTCGGGCCCTCGGCCTCGGTCGCGATCCTGTGCGAAGGCCAGGGCCGCGGCCCGAAATTCCACGGCGCCGCCGAAGCCCTGGTCGAACCCGATACGGGCTTGCGTCTGTTCGGCAAGCCGGAAGTGCGTGGACGCCGCCGCATGGGCGTGGCGCTGGCGCGCGGCGACACCATTCTCGCCGCCAAGGAAAAGGCCCGGCGCGTGGCCGGGCGCATTCGCATCGAACTCGAACCCGACGCCTGATCGCGGCGCGCGTTCCGCGAGGCCGTGGCACGCGCGCGGGGCGCGTGCCACGACGTCGTCATGCCATCAGAACTGCAGACTCCACGCATCGATGCGGCCGGTGTCGCCTGGGGCATTGTCGTTGACGCGCAGGCGCCACGTGCCATTGGCCAACACCGCCGAAGCGTTCACCGTGAACGTGCGATCGATGTTGTCCGTGCCGCCGCCCGCGCGGTTGTGCAGCACGTAGACCGTGCCATTGGGCGCGATCAGATCGACCTTCAGATCGCCGATGTAGGTGTGCACGATCTTCACGCCGACCTGCAGCGCCGCCGGCGCATTGCCGCTGATGCCGCTGACCACGATCGAACTCTCGACCGTGGTGTTGTCGGCGATGGCGACATCGGTGAGGTTCTCGAACTTGCGCGCGCCGTCGACCACGGCGTAACTGCCGGTCAGACTCACGCCACTGAACGCGCTGTAGCCGCGCAGCAGCACGTAGTAGCGACCCAGTTGCGCGGTGGCGATGGCGCAGTTCTCGGTCGAGGTGCTCGCTTCGGACTTGCAGTCGTACGTGGTCGTGGTCGGCGCGGCGCCGAACTTCACGTACAGGTCCGCGTCGCCCGTGCCGCCGCTGGTGAAAAAGCGCAAGTTCGTGGCATTGCCCGGCACATCGAGCGCGAACAGTTGCTCGCTGCTGGCGGCGCCGGACAGATTGTTCACCGCCGCGTTGACTTGCAACACGGTCACGCCGGTCGACACGGTGACGGTCTTGCTCGTCTGATTGGTCGCGCCGGCGTTGTCAGTCACGGTCAGCGTCACCGTGTACGTGCCCGCGGTCGCGTACGTGCGCTGGGGATTGGCGGTGCTGGCCGTGCCGCCATCGCCGAAGGTCCAGGCGCGCGAGGCGATGGTGCCGTCGCTGTCGGTCGAAGAGTCGGTGAAGCTCGCGGTCAGGCCATTGGTGACCACGCTGAAGTTCGCCACCGGCGCGATATTGCCACCGGCCGTGACCGTGAGCTTGACCGCGTTGGGCGTGCCCGGCTTGCCGGCGGCGTCCGTGCCTTGCACGTAGATCAGATGCGCGCCGGGCGCGAGCGCGCTGGTGTCGATGCTCGCGCGCACGGATTCGGCCGTGCTGTTGAAGCTGCCATCGACGGCGGTCATGGCGATCGCGGTCGCGCCCGCTTCCCACGGCAGTTTGTCGACATAGGCGCGCGCCGAGGCAATCGCCTGCGTGGTCTCGGTGCCATTGGTCTGATTGAAATGGCTGTCATCGACCGTCGCCGTCACCGTGACCGCCGTGCCCGCGGGCACGCTGGCGGACGAGATCGTGACACTGGTCGTGTCCGGACCCGCCGGCAATTTGTACGGCGCTTCGAGATTGCGCGCGGCATAGCGCACGGCCGCGAGATTGCGCGGCAGCGTGGTGTTCTGGAACGTCGTGCAGCTTTCGAAGAAGGCCACGCCCAGTTCGATCGTGTACGCCGGCACGCCGAGCAGACCGTACATGTTGTCGTCGGTGGCGCCATCGGTGGCGTAAAGCTCGGACGATTGTTCCGGCGAATAGTTGTTGAAATACGCCAGTCGTCGACCCAAGGTGCGCAGCGCGACCTGATTGGGCGCGGCCGTGCTGGTATCGCCCCACGGCCACAGCACGAGTTGCGAGTAACTGTGGATGTCCATGAACAAGCCACGATACGTGTCCGGCGCCGCGCTGCTCGACGCATCGCCGCGCAAATCGGGAAACACGCCGCCGCTGTAGACATTGCCCGAACCCGGCGTGCCCGCCACGTACGCGACGATGTTGCGCGTCTCCGGTTCCGAGGCCGCGGTCGGGCCGTGATAGGTCTCCACGCAGGCATCCGGGCTGGAACCGCCCGGCACCGTGTTCCAGTGGAAGGGGAAGTTACGATTCAAGTCCACGCCATAGCTCGAACTGCCGCACGAGCCATTGGTGTTGTTGGTGTTCTTGCGCCACGACGACCCCGCTTCGGCCTTCTTGCGACCGTCGGGATTGGCCTGCAGCACCAGATGGAACTTGTAGTGATCCATCAGCCAGGTCGCTTCCGGATCGGTGCCGTAGCCGGTGACCAGCCATTCGCCGAAGCGCGTGAGCAATTCCGCCGGCGTGTATTCGCGCGCGTGGATCGAGCCGAGCACGACCATGCTGGGCTTGTCCGGATACAGCGCGTCGGTATCGCGATTCCACAGCTTCCACACTTTCATCGCGTAGCCGCGCGAGGCATCGCGCGAACGCTCCCAACTCGGACCGATCTCGCTCACCGCCGCCAGGCGCGGATACTGCGTGGCGAGGGTGTCCATCGTGGTGTAGGTCTCTTCCACCGTGCGATAGCAGGCATAACCCGGAATGCTCTTGAGCCCGAGCGGACTGCGCAGCGCCTGATCGAAGGCGCGCAATTGCGCGGTCGCGGCCTTGTCGACCGCGACGCTTAGTCCCGCCGCGCGCAGCGCGGCGATGTCGTCGTCATTGGCCTCCACGCGCACCGTGCGCGCGCGGCGATCAACGATCAAATGCTGAAACTGCGAGCCCAGCGCCTGCAATTGCGCCGGATCCTGATAACGCGCCTCGATGAACCACGTATTCGCGTCCGCTACGGGCGCGGCGCTCCCCGCCGCCGCGACCAGCGGCAATGCCATGACCATGGACAACACGTCGACTCTCCCTGAACTGCCGCCGCCCTCCCCAGGGCGATCGCGGCGTGAGTGTGGAAGTCGCGGACGAACAGTGCGGGCGCCCGCGACCTCGCCAGCGGTCGTCTGACCGCGCGCGCCGCCACGCTCCCCCGAGCGCGGCCCGCGCGAACGCTACATAGCAGTTCGCGGGAGGGGTTTGTCAAAACGCGGTCACGAATCGCGCGCCGTCGATGGCGCGGCGACAGCGGCGCTTACTTTTCGACGAAGGCGCGCTCGAACACGTATTGACCGGCCACGCCGATGCGCGGCGCGGCGACGAAGCCGCGTTCGTCGAGGATCGCGCGCAGATCGGCCAGCATCTGCGGGCTGCCGCAGATCATCGCGCGATCGTGCGCCGGATCGAGCGGCGCCAGGCCGAGATCCGCCGGCAGCTTGCCGCTGATCAGCAGATCGGTGAGGCGGCCCTGGTTGCGGAAGGGCTCGCGCGTCACCGTCGGGTAGTACAGCAGTTTCTCGCGCACCACGTCGCCCAGATAGGCGTGCCGCGGCAGTTCGCGCGTGATGTAGTCGTGATAAGCCAGATCGTCGACCGTGCGCACGCCGTGCGTCAGCACCACGCGTTCGTAGCGCTCGTAGGTTTCGGGGTCCTTGATCACCGCCATGAACGGCGCCAAGCCCGTGCCGGTCGACAACAAGTACAGATTACGGCCGGGATGCAGATCGCTGATCAGCAAGGTGCCCGTCGGCTTGGAGCCGATCAGCACCTCATCGCCGATCTTGATGTGCTGCAGCCGCGAGGTCAGCGGCCCGTTCTGCACCTTGATGCTGAAGAACTCGAGATGTTCCTCCCAATTGGCGCTGGCGATGGAGTACGCGCGCAGCAACGGTCGCTCATTGACCATCAGGCCGATCATGATGAACTGACCGTTGTCGAAGCGCAGTCCGGCGTCGCGCGTGGTGATGAACGAAAACAGGTCCTCGTTCCAGTGACGCACATCGAGCACTTGCTCGGTGTCGAAAGCAGCCATGTCGAATCGCAAGATTAGGGAGCCGATTACCAGCTCGAATGCGCATAGTCTAATGCTTGGCCCCCGCTGAAACTTGATCGGCGTCAAGCGCCCGGGCGGCGATCGGCGCGCGCTGGCCCGATGGGCCACGTTTTAAACGCATCCCGGCCTTGGCGCGCCGCCGCGTTCCAAGTTTTCAAACGCGCGTTACACTCGGCCCGACCCAGCCCATGCGGAGAGCGCGATGAACACCACGACCCCCGTCGCCGCGGACACCCAGCCCCAAGTCGGCGCGCCCAAGCCCGAACTGAGCGTGGCCAAGAATCTGTTCTTCGGCGAAATTCTCGAGGAGAACCTGTTCCCCTATCCGCAACTGCGCGCCAAGGATCGCGAAGTGCTGGGCACCATGGTCGATGCCATCGACGATTTCCTGTCGCCCAAGCACAAGGAACTGGCGCACTACGATCGCGTGGCCGAGCAACCGGCCGAATACATCCAGGCCCTGCGCGACATGGGTCTGTTCGGGCTGATCATTCCCGAGGAACACGGCGGCCTGGGTCTGTCCAATGGCGGTTACGCGCGCGTGCTCGCGCAGACTTCGGGTCACGACAGCTCGACCTCGCTGACCATCGGCGCGCACAGCTCGATCGGCATGAAGGGCGTGCTGCTGTTCGGTAATCCCGAGCAGAAGGCGCGCTATCTGCCCAAGCTCGCCACGGGCGAGATGATCGCGGCCTTCTGCCTGACCGAATCGGGCTCGGGCTCGGACGCCGCGTCGATCCGCACCACGGCCAAGAAGAACGCCGACGGCTCGTGGACGCTCAATGGCGAAAAGATCTGGATCACCAACGGCGGCATCGCCGACCTCTACACCGTGTTCGCGCGCACCGACTCGGGCGAGGGCAAGATGAGCGCCTTCATCGTCGAGGCGAAGTGGCCCGGCGTCAGTCACGGCCCGCACGAAGACAAGATGGGCATTCGCGCTTCGTCGACCACGACCGTGGCCTTCAGCGATGTGCGCGTGCCCGCCGAGAATCTGCTCGGTGACGAGGGCAAGGGCTTCAAAGTCGCCATGTCGATCTTGAACAACGGGCGCACCGGTCTCGGTGGCGGCGCCGTCGGTGGCATGAAGTCGCTGATCCGCCTGGCCACGGCGCAAGCAAAGGAACGCAAGCAATTCGGTCGCCCCATCGCGGAGTTCGGCCTGGTGCGCGAGAAGATCGCGCAGATGACGCTCGAGTGCTTCGCCGCCGAATCCGCCGTGTGGATGGTCGCGCACTACATCGACTCGGGCATGGATGATTACTCCATCGAGGCCGCGATCAGCAAGGTCTTCGCCTCCGAGGCGATCCAGCGCGCCGCGCACGAATCGCTGCAGATCGCCGCGGGCAATGGCTTCATGCGCGAGTTCCCGTACGAGCAGGTCACGCGCGATTCGCGCATTCTGTCGATCTTCGAAGGCACCAACGAAATCCTGCGCCTGTACATCGCCCTGTCGGGCTTGAAGGACGTCGGCGCCTCGCTGTCGGGCTTGAAGAGCGCCGTCTCGCACATCTTCAACGACCCGATCAAGGGCTTCGGCGTGTTGTCCGGCTACGCGGGCCGACGCCTGCGCCAAAGCACCGGCTGGGGCACGGACAAGATCATCTCGCGCTTGTCGCCGAGCCTGCACAAGGCCGCGCAGATCTACGAAAAGTCCGTCGTCGACTTGGCCAATGTCAGCGATGAACTGCTGCGCCGATACGGCAAGGGCATTGCTGATCAGCAGTATCAATTGAAACGCGTCGGCGACATCGCCATCGACATGTTCGTCGGCCTGTGCGCGCTATCCCGCGCGGCCTACCTCGAACAGCACGACGCCACCAACGGCAAGCACGCGGCCATGATGGCCCTGACCTTCGCGCGCCAGGCGCGCCGCCGCATCATGCGCAATGTGCGTGGCGTGAAGCGCAACGAAGACGCCGAGATGGATGGCCTGGCCGGCGCGATCCTGGAGCGGGGGTCGTATCCGTTCGATGTGATTTGAAGTTTGATCGCGAACATCGCGCCGAGCTGAAAACGTTTGGCTCGGCGTCGGTTCGCTTTCAGCGTGTCGCCAAGTTGCCGACAACGAAAAGATAGCCCCAGCACCCGCTGTTCAATAGAAAGATCACGCCCGCCATGGACAACAGTCCACGCGCCGTCTGCGTCTTGCCGCGCCGATAGAACCACCAGCTCAGCGGCGCGATGTAGATGAACTGCGTCAGGCCGAACAGCATCAGCATGTACGAGCCCAGCGACGGGGGCGCGTCGATCACGGGGTCGCTGCAAATCACACTGATGACGACCGTGAGTGGCACCAGACCCACGGCCAGCGCGGCGCCGGCGCCTTCGTAGCCGGTATCGGCGCTGTACTTGCGCGGCTTGAGGCCGCCTGTCGTTGGCGTGGATTCGCTCGGGTCGCGATGCTCGTCCATGGGTGTGAGGCGCCTTCCTCGATGCGCGACTTGAGCGCTCGCGCTACCAGTTCCCGATCGCCAGCAGTCCCCAACATCCCGCGTTGATCAGAAAGATGATGCCCGCGGTGATCCACAGGCCCAGCGCCGTGCGCGATTTGCCCGTCGCGTGCAAGACGATGCCGATGGGCACGATGTACAGCCACTGCACGAGCCCGAACACGGCCAGCACGATGAAGGGCGTGTAGTCCTGACTGTGGCCGCCGTTCGACGTCAGAAACGCGATGAGCAAGGTCAAGGGTTGCGTGAGGATGCCGATGGCGACGCCGATGCCGGCGTGACCCTTGTTCGCGGCCGCGACCGCGCGCGGCGCGACGGGTGGCGAGGGCGGCGTCGCGGGCGGCAAGTCGGGTGATGAATCGGGCGGCACGTTCATGCGGGACAAACCTCACGTTGGCGTTGGGCGTCGATCTCGGCGCGCAGTTGTTCGAGGTGCTTGGCGCGATCGTCGCGGTAGAACAGATTGAAGGTGTCGAAGGGAATGATGCGGCCATCGGGCTGCGCGATGTGCACGCAGGACTTCTTCACCGCGCGCAAGTCAAAGGATTGCGCGTCGATGAACTGCATGATCAGCACGCGGAACACGTTCTTGTAGCTCAAGCCTTCGGGCGCGGCCACGCGCGGTAGACAACACAGCAGATCGGACAATTGGCCGGCTTGCCCTTCCGGCGAGTGACCGGTGGAGAAGAGTTGGAACACGCGTTCGCGCAGCGCATCGTCGCGTTCGACGACGATGGTGTTGCGACCGGCGCTGACGAGCGTCTCCGGTTCGACGAAGCGCGTCAGTGGCAGCACGCCGCCTTCGAGCTTGAGCGCGTAAGCCATGGCCAGGCAGTCGGGATTGCACGGCACGGGAATCAGATCGGCGCCCGTGAACACGCGCGTCTGCTCGAGGATGCGGCGACGCACTTCGGTCAGCGTCAGGCGATGACGTTCCGGGTCGTAACCCTCCAGGCGACCCGCCGCTTGAATCGGCTGAAAGGTGACGCCGCGCACGCAGGGTTGTTCGAGCGCGTATTCGATGATCTCGCCGAGTTCGCCATCGTTGAGGCCCTTCTCGACGGTCACGACGAGCGTCGTGGAAATATCGTGCTCGTTCAAGCGCGCCAGCGCATCGCGGCGGATCGCGCCGAGCCGCGCGCCGCGCAGTCGCTGGTGCACTTCGTCGCGCAGGGAATCGAATTGCAGATACAGCTCGAAGCCTTCGCGATACTGCGCGAGGCGCCGCGCGAATTCCGGCTCCTTGGCGATGCGCAGGCCATTGGTGTTGACCATCAAGTGACGAATTGGCCGCGCGCGCGCCGCGTCGAGAATGGCGAAGAAGTCCGGATGAAGCGTGGGTTCGCCACCGGAAATCTGCACCACGTCGGGCTCGCCTTCATTGGCGACGACGGCGTCGAGCATGCGCTCGATCGTCGCCAGATCGCGAAAGCCTGGGCGATGCGGTCCGGAATCGGCGTAACAGATCGGGCATTTGAGATTGCAGTGATCCGTGACTTCGATCAGGGTCAGGCAGGAATGCTGCATGTGCTCGGGGCACAGACCGCAATCGTAGGGACAGCCGTAGTGGCGTTCGGTGTTGAACAAGCGCGGCAGTTCGGGCGGCTTGATGAAGACCTCGCGCGCGCGGCGATAGTATTCGGCGTCATCGGCGATCAGCACGCGCTCGCGGCCATGATGCGGACACCATTTTTCCAGGAACACCTGGCCTTCCTTGATCAGGACCGTCGCCTCGACGCGACGCAGGCAGGTCGAGCACACGGACACCGCGTGATCGTAGTAGAGATACGGTCTTACCTTCGCGCCCACGGTCTGCTCCGGATGATGCGAATGAGGTCGGGCCCGTAGTAGCACAGGCCCGCCAGACACAACAATTGGATGCCCGAGAGCGCGTCGAAATACACCATCGGGATCGGTTTGATCCACTCGACCAGCAGCCGCCACAACAGATAGCCCGCGAGGAAGAGTCGGAACGTGTCGCCATTGCGCGGCCACGCGATGCGCGTGATCAGCATGGTCCAGCTCAGCAGGAACACGATCTCGTAGAGCGCGGTGGGATGCCGCGACACACCGTCGCCGTAGTCGTAGCCCCAGGGTAGGGCGGTGGGAAGGCCCACCGTGTGATCACCCAAGCCGCCGAGATGGCAGCCGATACGTCCGATCGCCATGCCGACCGCCAGCGGCCACACGAAGCGATCGCCGGTGGACTCGCTGATGCCAACGAACCTCTTCGCGATCTCCACGCCGATCAGGCCACCGAGCAAGCCGCCAACGATGGACTTGCCCGCCATCAGCGCCAGCGGATCGGGAAAGCGCGCGAACGCGACGAGGGGGTCTTCGATCCAATACGCGATCTTGGAACCCAAGGCCGCGCCGAGAATCGCGCCGGTCAGCACGCCCAGGCGCGCGGTCAGATCGTGCCGCCACGCGGGCGCCGGCGCGCGCCGATCGAGCCAGAAGAACAGACGCGCGCCGACGAAATAGGCGAGCAGTTCGAACAGCGTGTGAAGGTGGCGCGGACCCATAAATCTCCACGGAACGCTCTTGATCACTTGCAATAGATTCTCGAGACTCGATCACCCGAGTTTGATGAGACTATCTGCACACCGCAGACTCCTTCCAATCGCCATCTAAGGAGGGAGTATGAGCACCGTCATTCCAAATTCGAGCCTCGACAGGTCTGAGAACAATGCAATTAGTGAGCTAAGCTCCCGACTCGACGAACTGTCGAGAGAGTTCTCTGAGCACAAGCCGATTGAGCGTATCGTCAAGTACCTGCTCTACTTCTGGTTGACAATCTCAGTCGTCCTTGGGTTCTTCGGATTCAAGGAGTTGTCAGATATCGATGATCGTGTCGGAGACAAGGTCGCGCAGCTTCTTCCGAAAGAGAAAAGAAAGTTTGCTGAGTTTAGCCGACTCGTTCAGGACTCAGCAGAGCTCCATGAGAAATACGTCGAGCTCCTCAAAGACTATCAAGGCGCGGTGGAGAATCTCAAGCTTCTTCGAGAAGTGTCTGCGGATTTCGACATTCAGGGCAGAATTCTCGCCATTGAACGCGAAGTTGATGAGCCGGGAAATGTTGAAAATGATAAATGGCGATCTCGAGCAATAACAACAATTCAGATCTTTGTTGAATCTCTTAAGCATCGAAGCTATCCAAGCGACTTCATATTCAATCTTGCACAGACATGCCGAAAGCTCGAACAGAATGAGCTGCTTGAGACATTGGCGGAGGCCGCCTTCAAGGCAGATCCGAACCCACAGAATGCCGCATTTAGACTTGCTGCTCGTGTCGCCAATCGGGGGGATGGAGAACGAGTCTCTGCACTCAAGCAGCTGATGGAAAAGGTTCGCCAGATAAACTTCTTTGAGTCGCCTCAGATTGTACTGGGCGAGGCGTGGAATGGCGCAGAGGCTTCGAGGCGCTACGATCTACTTTTGGATGCGCTGGAGCTTGCTGAAAAGGAAGCGGAAGGCAAGGCACTGCCTTCATATTTCTGGCTAATCAAGGCACAGGCGCAACTTAGACTTTCTCTGCCTGGCTCTCGTGAGGCTGCACGGCTGTCACTGAACTCGGCAAAGAACGCATTTTCCGCTGAATCGATGCACTCGCAATGGGCTTCGCAGTTCCTTCGCGAGTACGGGGAAGTAAAGCAGTTGGTAGAGCAAGAGCCCAGTGAACTGCTCAGGGTTTTGGACAATTTGTCGGGAGAGAAGAATACAGACTGGCTTTCATCTCCGCTTGGTCCAAGTGTTGGCGATGGGTCGGGAGAGTCTGAAATCGCGCGAGATTGACGTTATTGACTGTCTCCTCACTATGCTCAACGGTTCAAAATGTCTCGCGGCAATGAAGCAAAGGAGTACGCTGTTGTCCTCTGTCGATGAGGCGGTTTGTCAACGCTCTAAGTATTACGTCTGGCTACAAATGGTGCGTTCAGGAAAGTGATGTTTCGTCGACATCGACTATGCTTAGCACCCATCCGAGGATTCTCTAGTCTAGGTGCGGGAACACCAGCGCCCTAGGAATTAACTTGGAAATGCTAGTATGAGGAAACTATTGATGACCTCCGGTGTGTGAGTTCGGCTTCGTGGTTTCTTGGTTGTGCGGACGGATGGATCGAGGAATTCGCAGCCCAGAAGTTTGACAACGTCTTCTGGATGGATGGTGGCAGAACTGATCTAAGATGTGCATCGCATTCGTAGCAGATTGTTGAATTCGTGATGCTTTGGTTCGCCTCGGTAGGCTCGGTTATACCCCTTCACTATTAGGTGAAGACTCGTGTGACTGCGGGTAGCGCATGAGATGGTCTCGAAGAGTGGTGGACAATTGCTCTTAGTAACGAATATGTGCGCAATCGTTCGGTTAAATGTATGCCGGATCTGCAATTTCGTAGCGTTCTTGGATCCGGAACCTGATGCGGGAGTAATGGCGTGTGCCAAGAGCTGTGTTCCGCCTACTGCGCTTCCGCTAGGTGAAGCACAGCTGCCGCTGCGTGAGATGTTTCTTGGTGTGACATGAATTTTTTTTTGGTGATCTGGCGATTGCGACATCCGCACGTCGAGTGCGTGCTGGGGATTGCCTTATCGTCCGTTTGCATAATCGAGCGCTCGATGCTCGCAGCACTTTGCGACTGGCGAGCCTCGGCGCTACCACACGTCGCCGGGTCGCCAATCGGTGTCGAGCGCGGCGTCGAGGTCGAGCGTGGCGGGCGTTCGCGGTAGGCGAAGGATCATCACGTCTTCATCTGGCGTCGCGATCAGGCGACCGTCGTGACGATACGCCAAGGGTCCGCGCCAGGAGGCCCAACCTTGCCGGCGATAGAACGCGGGCTCCGAAGGCGACAACGCGGCGATGTCGACGTCGCCGAGCAAGGGCGGCAGCGCGGCCAGCACGCGACTGCCCAGGCCTTGGCCTTGAAGCGCCGTTGGCGCGGCGACGGCTTCGACGTAAGCGGCGCGTAGAGGCGCGGCGAGATTCGCCGCGCGCAATTCGCGCGTGACCCAGGCGGTGTGCGCGACCAGTTCGCCGTCCCGCCGCAAGAGCACGTGCGTGGCCCGCGAGAGCAGGGACAACTCGAAGCCGAAGTCCTCTTCATAGGCATCCGTGCACAGCGCCAGGATCTGCGTGCGCAAGTTCGGATCGAGATCGGCGTGGGCGATGATCTGGGTGTCGAAGGCGGGCATGGCGTTGGCGTCGAGGGAGCTGTCGGCCATCTCGGCGCGTGCCTCGGAAATTCAAGGGGAAAGCTGGCCCCAGGACTTCACTTCGGAAAAACCACCACGCCGGCGATCAAAGCGGCATGCACGCACCGATCCGCACGCGGGGCACCGATGCTTGCGCGGACTTCGATTCGCGCAAGCCGTGACCCAGCACTTCAAAACGCCGTGCACGCCTCGCTCTGCACCCGCATCACCGCTTCCTGCGTGAATCGCTGCTTGTAGCTGGCGATGATCGCCGTCAACGCGCTTTCCGTCGTTGACGGTTCCGAGACCACGAGCTGTAGCACGTGCGAGCCTTCGCGCACGATCTCGCCCGAGGCGCCGCGCCATTGGCCTTGCGCGGTCCAGGTGGTGAGTCCGTCGGGAAAGCGCGGCGTGATTTCCTCGGCGACGAAGGCGCGCCACTCGGCCTCGCTCACCGGCGGCGCTTGCACGCGACCGGTGCCGAAGTACAGCGTTTCGAGGCGCGTCGCGCTGAGGCCCGGCGCGCACGCGCGTGGTGCCATCGACGCGCAACCGACGAGCGCCAGCACGCTCGTCATCAGCGCGACGCGCGCGAACGAGTTTCTCACTTCAACACGCCCAGCTTCTTGCCCACGCGCGTGAACGCGTCGATGGCGCGATCGAGGTGCTCGCGCGTGTGCGCCGCGCTCATCTGCGTGCGGATGCGCGCCTGGCCCTTGGGCACGACGGGGAAGAAGAAGCCGATCACGTAGATGCCTTCTTCGAGCAGCTCCGTCGCCATGCGCTGCGCCAGCGGCGCGTCGTAGATCATCACTGGCACGATGGGATGCACGCCGGGCTTGATGTCGAAGCCGGCGGCGCTCATGCGTTCGCGGAAATAGCGCGTGTTCTCGGCCAGGCGCTCGCGCAGATCGCCGGCCTTGTCGAGCATCTCGAACACCTTGATGCCGGCAGCCACGACATGCGGCGGCAAGGAATTGGAAAACAGATACGGGCGCGAACGCTGGCGCAGCATCTCGATCACTTCGCGACTGCCCGCGGTGAAGCCACCGAGCGCGCCACCCAGCGCCTTGCCGAGCGTGCCGGTGAAGATGTCGATGCGATCCATCACGCCGCGGACTTCCGCCGAACCGCGGCCGGTCGCGCCCAGGAAACCGGTCGCGTGGCATTCGTCGATGTGGACCATCGCGCCGTACTGGCGCGCGAGCGCGGTGATCTTGTCCAGCGGCGCGATGAAGCCGTCCATCGAGAACGAGCCGTCGGTGGTGATCAGGATGGTGCGCGCGCCGGCCGCGCGTGCGGCTTGCAGTTGCGCTTCGAGATCGGCCATGTCGCTGTTGGCGTAGCGGAAGCGCTTGGCCTTGCACAGGCGCACGCCGTCGATGATCGAGGCGTGGTTGAGCGCGTCGGAGATGACCGCGTCCTCTTCTCCGAGCAGGGGTTCGAACAGGCCGCCGTTGGCGTCGAAGCAGGCGGCGTAGAGGATGGCGTCCTCGGTGCCGAAGAAGCGCGCGATGTCGGCCTCGAGCCGCTTGTGCAGATCCTGGGTGCCGCAGATGAAGCGCACACTCGCCATGCCGAAGCCGTGCGTATCGAGCGCATCCTTGGCCGCCTGGATCACGTCGGGATGATCGGCCAGGCCCAGATAGTTGTTGGCGCAAAAATTCAGCACGCGGCGGCCGTCGGCCAGGGTGATCTCGGCGTTCTGCGGCGAGGTGATCACGCGTTCGGTCTTGAACAAGCCTTGGGCGCGGATCGCTTCGATTTCGTCCCGCAGGCGGGTTTGCGCGGCGTGGGCCATGGCGAGGCTCCTGGTTAAAACGCTATTGTCGCCGGCCCGGCCGGTTTGCAAAAGATCGCGCGGAAGACGGTTGGCCGACGCGCCGGACCGGCCGCCGGGGGAATCTCGACACCGCGGCAACATGGCTTGCGGTTAGCATTCGCCCCGCGGTGTGGTTGGAGGCGCAATGGGCAAGGCTTTTGGCATGATGGTGGCGTTGGCGGGACTGGCCTCGGGCGCGGCGGTCGCGGGCGATGTCGGCCCGCGTTTCGACGAGTCGGCGACCCTGGTTTCGCCCGGCGTGGTCTCGACGCAGTACACCGAGATCCGCTATTCGCGATCGCCCGGCGGCCGCTGGGCGCTGTGGGGTTCCACCGACCGGCCCGGCGGGCGCGGCGGCTGGGACATCTGGATCGCGCAGTGTCAGCGCGACGTGTGTTATTCGCCGCGCGCGGCCACGATCAGCTCCGATCACAATGATTTCGATCCGGCCTTCGCGCCGGACGGGCGGCACGTGTATTTCTTCTCCAATCGCCCCGGCGGTTTTGGCGGCGACGATATCTACGTGGCCGCGTTCGATCCGCGCTTCGGCACCTTTGGCCAGCCGCTCAATCTCGGCGAGGCGATCAACAGCGCCGGCGACGAATGGGCGCCGACGATTTCCGATGACGGCCTGCGCCTGATGTTTTCCACCGACGGTCGCGGCGGCGCTGGCGGCCACGATCTGTTCTTGGCGCAGCGCCGTGGGCAGAGCTGGACCCAGGCCGTGCCGCTGCGCGGCGCAATCAATACCGAGGCCGATGAGTTCGATTCGACCTGGCTCGACGATGGCCGCACCCTGGTCTTCGCGCGCAGCAAGAACGTCAAGGAAGAACCGATCTCGTTGTACTGGAGCCGCGCCGATAGCCATGGTTACGCCATGGGCACGGCCTTGAGCAACGCGGTGAACGTGGCGCAGGGCTACACGCTCGGCCCCGTGCGCGATTGGCGCGATCCGCAGTTGCTGTACTTCTCGAGCTATCGCAACGACGCGCGCGCCGGCAAGCTCGACATCTACGCCATCGGGTATTGGCTCGCGCCCTGAAGCGCGGCGCGATCGCTGATCACGTTAACGCGAGGGTGATGGTGGCGATGAAGCCGCCGCCTTCGCCATTGACCAGCAGCAAGTGCCCGCCGTGCTCGCGCGCGGCGCGCGAAGCGATCGCCAATCCCAGTCCCGAACCGCGGCCGCCCCGCGCGGCGTCGCCGCGCACGAAGGGCTTGCCGAGTTTTTCCAGACGATCCGCGGGCACGCCCGGTCCGTTGTCGCGCACTTCGATGCGCGCCACGCGCGCGGCGAGATCGTGCACCAAGGTCAGCGCGAACGGCGCCGCGCCGTAGCGCTCGGCGTTGTCGAGCAGATTGGTCAGCGCGCGCTTGAGCATCAGCGGCTTGAAGCGCAGCACGAGGGGCGCGGCGGGCAGGCTCAGCGACCAGTCTTCCGGTCGCGCGCGCAGCGCCAGCAACTGGCCGAGCAGGGCGCCGGGATCGGCGTCGAGCAGGGCCTCGTCGCGACCGTCGCGCACGTAGGCCAGAAAACCATCGATGATGGCGTCGAGCTCGTCGAGATCGCGCACCATGGCTTCGCGCCGTTGGGGATCGGCGGCATCGCCGAGTTCGAGCGCCAGGCGCAAACGCGCCAGCGGCGTGCGCAGATCATGCGAGATGCCGGCCAGCAAGAGTTCGCGTTCGCGCGTGACTTCGCGCTGCGTGCTCGCGGCATCGCCCAAGGCGCGCGCGAGTTCCTTGACCTCGAAGGGCGCGCGCGCGTCGGTGAGCTCGGCCGCGCGTCCCGACATCAAGTGTGGCGCGGCGCGCGCCAGATGTTCGAGCGGACGGGTGAGATCGCGCGCGATCAAGGTCGCGAACAGAATCACCATCAAGCCCGAGATCGACAGCACCAGGAGCGAGCTGCGCAACACGCCCACGCGCACGGGTTCGACGGTGAAGCCGATCCAGCGATCGGGCGCGTTGATCGAACGCACCCAGGCGACGATGGCGCCATCGACTTCGACCACGCTCACGCGCTTGGGCGAACCGACCAGGGCATTCAGGCTGGCGGCGATCTCGATCATCATCGGCGAGGCCAGGCCCGTGCTCGACGGTGGCTGCGTGCCCACGCGCACGCCGCCAGCGACCATGCCCGGCGTGAGGCCGTGGCCTTCGGCCAGGCGTTGATCGACGGCGATCGTGGCCAGGGCAATCAAGCGCGCGATTTGATCGGCGCCGGCCTTGAGCGTCTGATACGAAATGATGGTGCCCGCGATCGCCATGATCAGGAACACCGACAGCGCGAGCAAGCCGGTCACGCGCCGACGCGTGGTGTCGAGCGCGCTCACACCGCGCCGCCGTCGGGCACGAAGACATAACCCATGCCCCACACCGTCTGCAGATAGCGCGGCGCGCGCGGATCATCCTCGACCAGCTTGCGCAGGCGCGACACCATCACATCGACCGAGCGATCGTTGGCCTCGTGATCGCGACCGTGCGCGAGATTCATCAAGTGATCGCGCGTCAGCGGTCGGCGCGGATGACTGGCCAGGGCCCAGAGCACCGCGAACTCGCCCGTGGTCAGGCGCAGGTTCTCCTGTTCGCGAAACAACTGACGCGTGGTCGGATCGAGCGTGAACGCGCCGAAGCGCACGGCATCGGCCTCGCCACGCGGCGCGCCGCCGGTGGTCGTCTGCGTGCGACGCAGCACCGCGCGCGCGCGCGCGGCGAGCTCGCGGGGATTGCAGGGTTTGGGCAGGTAATCGTCGGCGCCGATTTCCAGACCGACGATGCGATCGACCTCGTCGCCGCGCGCGGTGAGGATGATGATCGGCGTGGTCACACCGCGCGCGCGCAGATCGCGGCAAGCGGTCAGGCCATCGCCATCGGGCAGCATCAGATCGAGCACGATCAGATCGATGTGATGCTGCTCGAGCTGCGCCTGCAGGCCACTGAGATTGGCCACCGCGCGCACCCGGAAACCCTGTTGCACCAGGAACCGTTCCAGCAGATCGCGCAGGCGCGCGTCGTCTTCCACCAACAAAATCAATGGCTCGGCCATGGCGCAAGGATGGCCAGGGGCCGTGTCCTTGGCAACCGGGGGGTCGGTCGATTTGTAAGCAAATATGTCCAGACCGCGTCCTTGCAACAACCGCTCACCAAGCAGGCCTCGCGTGAAAAAGCTCGCTCATGGTTTGCCCCCAGGATGCGCCTCACGCCGGGGATGATGGCCCCTGTGCGTAGAACGCGATCGCGACCCCGAAAGGGGCAATGGCGATGCAAGACGATCGCGGCCACGACTCAAGGTGGCCTCGCCTCGAAACACGGCGTCCTCCAGGCCCGTGTCGCCTGCCCGGTCAAGCCACCGGGCAGGCCTTCTCCAGAGGACGGCGCGCTTCGGATGGATTCGGAGCGCGCCGTTGATCTTTCTGGATGGGGACACCCACGAACGGGATGGGGACACCCACGAAAGCCGCGTGCTGGATGGGGACACCCATGGATTCCTCGGAAGACGCTTCGGGTCGGCGCGGAGCTAGATCGGGACACCCATCATTCGGCCGGTCGAGTCAGCCAACCCGCTGATCGAATTGAGGATGATCTCGAATCGCGCGGTCCGACGCCTCGCCCCAGCCCGGGTCGGTCTCTTTGGGCATGCCCACGAACTGGTCGAGTTCGGGACATCCATGAAGTCAGCCGAGATGGACAGGTCGGTTGGGGACACCCACCCGGTCGGTTGGGGACACCCACGGTCGGTTGGGGACACCCACCGAGTTCGCCGACGCAGCAGCACCGACTGCCCGCGTCTGGCGATCTCATGTGTGTCCGGGTCCAAGCCCAGGTCTGCGTCTTCCGGAGATCTCGTGGGTGTCCTCGTTCATGCGTGGGAGATTCCATGGGTGTCTCGGTCCATGCCGCTCAGGTCCAAGCCCAGGTCCGCGTCCTCCGGAGATTTCATGGGTGTCCCCATTCATGCGCGGGAGATTCCATGGGTGTCCCGGTCCATGCCGGTCCACGCGGTCCGGCCCACGGTTTGGTGAAGCCTTTAATGGATGTCCTGATCCACCTTCATGGGTGTCCTGATCCAATCTGTGGTTGTCCCGACCCACTAGGGTCCACCTCCACGGGCGCCCCAGTCCCCGAAACCCTGGGTGTCCAAATCCACATCCCCGCCAACGCGCCCCTCGGCATCCCACCCCCTCAAAAAACCCGCGCCCGCCCCCCCGAAGACCTTCGATCACCCAACAACCCGCGGATCGACACCACATGAAACCAAAGCCACAGCGGCGCCGGCAGAAACACGGCGTACATCATGCTGTGATGCGGTCCGATCTGAGGCAGTAGGACGAGGGCCAGCGTGCTGGCGACGATGAGGATGTCGCACAGGCCGAAGACATTGGCGAACCATGCGCGACGTCGGCCCTGGACATCGGTCGCCCACGAGAACGCGGCGACCAGGCCGAAGAAACCCGCGCCAATATGTGTCAGCCCATCGACGATCCCAAACGTCTGGGGCAGCACGCCCAGGCTCGCTTGCATCAGAAAGCCAGCGCCGAAGAACACGCGAATGCCTTGCAGCAACAACAACTGTCGTTGATCGAGCGCCAGCAGCACGCGCCTGGGGCCGGGCAGCAACAACAGCATGGCGCCGACGGCGCCAACGCCCGCGAAAATCACGATCAGAAAAGCGACCCCCGAGATCGCCGGCGGAAACAGCGATTGCCGCGAAAGCCCAAGATGCAGCAACAACAACCACGCCATCATCGCGCCGGCGATGGCCCATCCGATCTTGCCGATCGGCTTGAACATCGACACGACCCACAGCGTGTAGATCATCATCAGAAGATCGAGACCGATCATGGTCCAGACGGGTGACAGATGCGACATGAACGGGAGTTCCCTGTGCGAGTAAAGTGGCGGCTAGCCTAGGCGCGCGACGACCGCTACTCCATGTCCGGAACCCTCGAAAAGTTTGCCGAAACGCCCGAGCCCTTGGCCTCGATCGATGTCGTCGACGATGCCCTGCGCTCTCTGCGCATCGGCGCGAGCGTGCTCTTGCACGAGTCCTACGTCGCGCCCTGGGCCGTGACCATTCCAGCGGCGAATCGTTTGTCCGCGATCCTGCGCGCGCCGCGAGGCGCGCGCGTGATGGCGTTTCATTGGGTTGAATCGGGACAGTGCGAACTGTCGGGCGAAGGACGGGACAAGCGCGTGCTGCGCGCCGGTGATCTGGTCGTGTGCTTTGGCGGCCACGCGCATCGCTTGTCGCTGGGCGCGGGCGCGCGCGCGGCGACCATCGAGTCACTGATCGCGAAGGCCAGCGCATCGCCGCGCGAGTCGCATCCAAAAATCACCCGAGGCGTGACCCTGATCTGCGGCGTCTTCGTCATGCACCAGACGATGTTCAATCCGCTTTTCGCCGCCTTACCCACGCTACTGCATTGGCGCGCCGCGCGCGACGATCGCCAACACCGCATCGCCGCCGTCGCGGGCCTGATCGCCGAGGAAATCGCGCGCGTCGGTCTTGGTCGTGGCTATGTGGTCGAGCGCTTGCTCGAAGTGTTGTGTGCGCAAGCGATTCGCGCGCGCATCGATGACAATCCCGCGCGCGACAAGGATTGGTTTCGCGGCGTGCGCGATCCGGTTGTGGGGCGCGCGCTCGAGGCCATCCATGGCGATCCGGCGCGCAAGTGGTCGGTGGGTGATTTGGCGCGACTCGTGGCGATGTCGCCGTCGCGATTCGCCATGCGCTTCACCGAACTGCTCGGCGACAGCCCCATGGCCTATCTCGCGAAGTGGCGCATGAACGTGGCTTGCGCGCGATTGGTCGCCACGACCGAAGGCGTTGATCGCATCGCGTTCGAGGTGGGCTACGACAATGTCACGGCCTTCCATCGCGCGTTCAAGAAGCACCTGGGGCAGACGCCGTCGGCTTGGCGCGCCGACGCCTCCACGGACGCGCGCTAACGCCGATACGGCGGCGCGTCCGGATACCGAGCCCCTTCCTCGATCAACCATCCCCGCCGCGTCAACGCCCGCAATGCATTCGGCGACGCTCGCCCCGCGATCAACACCTGTTTGCGCGGCACTCGAAACGCCTTCTGATCGAAGAACCGCGCGGTCGCTTCGGTCCATTGCAGATAGTCCACGGCCAGCGGCAACACAATGCGGCCCGCGTCGTCGACTAGTGCTGGCGCCGTGCCTATCAGTTGCAGGCGGATCCGTCCCAGCTCCTGGCCGACGATGTCGATGGCCAGCGGTTGATTCGGATCGCGCGGCGCTTCCAACGCGCGATGTCGCGACGGCGCGGGTTCGACATCACGTTTCAACTGCGCGAACGAGTCCTGCGCGCGCGCCGCCAACAGACTCATCGTCGCCGCGAGATAGCGCGCTTCGCCTTCGCCGCGCAGCGCGGCGGCGAGTTCGATCACGTCAACGCATCCGCGCTCGACTTGCAGACTCACCAAGGCATCAACTAGGCGCGTCTGCATACTCGACGAGAAGCGCCCGTTTCGCAGGAATCGTCGAATCTCTTCCTCGCCGCAGGCCAGGGCGCTCAAGCGCTGATGATTGCGATCGGCGATGTCGGCGGCCGGCATCGTCCACACGACTTCGTTCAAGCGCAGCGAGGTCGACAGCACGTCCGCGCTCACGCCGCCGATCGCGCTCAGCGCCAGCCCCACGGATTTGTCACCCGCGAGCGCGGCCCACGCCAGGCGATCCATTTCTTCATCGAGCAAGACATTGCTCGAATACGGATCGATGCCGAACCGCCGCGCCCACTCGCGCCGCTGCGTCGCGTAACCCACGTAGTCGAGTGCCCACCGCGTGCCGCGCCGACCTTGCTGACGCCACCACGGATCGGCGGGATCGCGCGGTTCGACCGCGCCGGGTCGCGCGCTCGGTTGATCGTAGGCCTCGTCGGCGCCGGTGATCTGATCCGAGACGCGATCGCTGAGCTTGCGCGTTTGACCCTGGATGCCGCGCCACCGCGCGCGTAGGAAACGAATCGCGCCCGCCGGCAGCGCCTTGATCGTCTGCCACGGCCTCGTGATCACGCGACCGACGCCACCAACCGTCTTCTTACCGCGATGACTCGCCGATTCGAGAAACTGCTCGCCGCGCGTGATCTCGGTCAATCGCGCCAGCGCCGGCAATTCGCGCACGCGCACAGCGAGCAACTCGACGCTATCGGCCGTCAGATCGCCATACGCCGTGTGGATGTCGAACTGCGCCATGTGCCCGACGATGCGCGCGCACGGCGCAACGCTGTGCAAGGGACTGTGCAGGACACTCGGCTCGACCAAACTCGCGGCCGGCAGCTCGCCGGTCGCGGGGCAGGGCGTTTGCTCGTCCGCGTTCGACGGCACGGTGCCGGGCGCGAGGACGATCTCCTCGGTCCGCTGCACTTCGATCACCGGCGCGAGCCGCGAATCGGCGGGTGGTGTCTCCAACGCGTGCGCGCTCGCGAATGCGAGAGCCGCCGCGCCCGCCACCACCCACGCGCGGGCGCGAGTCGACGTCACGATCACGACAAGCGCATCAATTCCAACTGCACACGACCTTGCCGCAGTGACCCGCTTCCATCAGATCGAAGCCACGCTGGAAATCGTCGATGTGGATCTGATGCGTGAGCACTTTCTGCAGCGGAAAGCCCGACAGCACCATCTGCGTCATCTTGTACCAGGTCTCGTACATGCGACGGCCATAGATGCCGTGCAAGGTCAGGCCCTTGAAGATCACCTTGTCCCAATCGATGCCCGAACCCTTGGGCAGGATGCCCAGCAGCGCGACCTTGCCGCCGTGATACATGCAATCGAGCATGTCGTCGAAGGCGCGCGCGTTGCCGCTCATCTCAAGTCCAATGTCGAAGCCTTCCATGTGCAGATCCTTGACCACCTCGCGCAGCGATTGCCGCGCGACATTGACCACGCGCGTCGCGCCCATGTCGGCGGCGAGCTTCAGGCGATAGTCGTTGACGTCGGTCACCACCACATTGCGCGCGCCAATGTGCTTGCAGATGCCGGCGGCGATGATGCCGATCGGACCGGCGCCGGTGATCAACACATCCTCGCCGATCACGTCGAATTCCAGCGCGCAATGCGCGGCATTGCCATAGGGGTCGAAGAAGGCCGCGAGCTCGGACGGAATCTGGTCCGGAATCGGCCACAGATTCGACGACGGCACGGCGATGTATTCCGCGAACGCGCCGGCGCGATTGACGCCGATGCCGACCGTGTGCGGACACAGATGCTGACGCCCCGCGCGACAATTGCGGCACACGCCGCACACGATGTGACCCTCGGCGCTCACGCGCTGACCAACCGTGTAGTTGCGCACGCCCGCGCCCATGTCGACGATGCGCCCGACGAACTCATGGCCGATCACCAGCCCCGGCTTGATCGTGCGCTGCGCCCACTCGTCCCACTTGTAGATGTGCAAGTCGGTGCCGCAGATCGCGGTCTTCTCCAGCTTGATCAGCACATCATTGGTGCCGATCTGCGGCAGGGGCACCTGTTCGAGCCACAGGCCCTTGCCGGCCTCGCGCTTGACGAGGGCTTTCATGGTTTGCGACATGGTGGCGTTCCGCGGTTGGGGACGCGATTTTCGCCGAAATCGCCGCGCGTGGGTACCGCGCGGCGCCCGAGGATCGGGATTTTCGCGGGCAATGCGCCCGCCGCGCGCGGTCGTCGCCGCGCGAGTCGGCGTCAGCGCGCGCCCAAGGTCAACGTGTGCTCCGCCGGCCCTGGCAGAAACGGCGTCATCTCGCCATTCTCCCAAGCCGAGTGCGCCGCGCCGTAGTAGGGCGACAGCGGATGCCCGCTCTGACCGCCGGGCATGTGGAAATAGCCTTGTTCTTCATGGCCCGGCGAGACGGCGAAACGCTCCGACGCGCCGAACGAAGGCCCTTGCACGCGCGGCATCGCGGTATCGCCCGGCAAGGCGCGCGACGGCATGTCGAGGAAGCGTGACAACAAGGGCACGGCGCGCGACAGCGGATGCTGGATCTTGCTGGTGTTGCGCTCGCCCCAAGTGCGCGCGGCGAGGCCGCCCTTGCCCGCGCCGAGTTCGTCCACCACGCGATGCGCGGCGTGTTGCAGCAGCGCGTCCCAGCTGTCGAAGATCGGTGGCAGCAGGTGCGCGGGTTGCTGATGCAGGATGGTCCACACCACGGCCTCGTTGTGCGACAGCGCCGGCAACTGGAACGTGGGATCGTGCGCGCGCATCGGCGCGGCCAGGCCGTCCATCACGCTTTCCATCACCACCAGGCGCCACGCGCGCACCAGGCGATAAGACACGGCGTCGATGCTGGCGTGATCGTCGAAGGTCTCGGTCAGGCGATTGAGTTCGGCCAGGCTCGCGTCGTCGCCGTGACGCGCTAAGTGATCGTGCAGCAACTGCCACCAGCGCTTGAGGAACACCGTGCGATCGTCGAGCTGGATCGCGAGCATGTCGCTCGGCTGAAAATGATCGCGCGAGCGCAAGTCATCGCGAATCTGCTGCGCGCGCGCGCCGAGCGCGAAGCCGCCATCGCCGATCTTGGCGAAGTCCTCGCCACCGACCACGCGCGCGTTCGCCGTCCACAAGCGATTGCCTTCGGGATTGATCACGCGCGGATATTCTTCAGGCGTGAGCCAGCCAGCCCAGCCCGTGCCCGGCGCCGAGCGCGGGCCCGCGCGCAGCGGGTCCACGCCGACGCGCCGCGGGATGCGACCGATGATGGTCCAGGCGAGATGGCCTTCGCTGTCGCCAACCAAGAAGTTTTGCGCCGGCACGCCGCAGACATTGGCGATATCCAGCGCCTCATTCACGGTGCGCGCGTTCTCGAGCCGCATTTGATCGAAGTTCAAACCGCCATCGCGATGCGCCGTCCACGACAGCGCGAGCGCGCCATCGTCATCCTCGTGCGCGATCGGGCCCCAGCGCGTTTCGCGCACCAGCAGTTTGTCGGGCTGGCCGCCGCTGACGTCGATGATCTCTTCGTATTCTTGAATCTGCTCCTCGCCCTCGGGCACGCGATAGTGGCGATGCGCGGGGTCGGTCCATTCGACTTTCACCCAATCGAGCCAATCGCCATAGCTGTTGGTGAAGGCCCACGCGATGTGACGATTGCTGCCGGCCACCAGCAGGGGCACGCCCGGCAAGGTCACGCCGGCCAGATCGACTTCGTCGCCGTCATCGCGCGTAAACCGAATGCGCGCCTGAAACCAGATATTGGGCACGCGCAGACCCAGATGCATGTCGTTGGCGATCAGCGCCGCGCCGGTGTCGGTGAGCTTGCCACTGACGCCGAAGTTATTGCTGCCGATGCCCAGGTCACCGCCGAGCGCGGTCTCCTTGCCGAACAACTGACGATCGAGCGGCCGCAGATCGACGATATCGGGACCGGGAATGCTTGGATCGGGCAGGGCCTCGCCTGCGATCGGCGCGTCCCAGGCCGAGCCTTGCGTGTTGAGAAACTTCACGTAGGGTTCTGGCAGTGCTTGCAGCATGCGATCGAGCGCCAGCTCGCGCGCGTTGCTCGACTGCTGCAGGTCGAAGAACATCGCCCAACCGATCAAGGCGCAGTCGTCGATCGCCCACGGACGTGGCGACTTGCGCAGCAGCAAATACGGGAAGGGACGTGCCGCTAGCGCATTCAAGCCAGCATTGACGCCTTCGACATAGGCACTCACGCGCGCGCGACCGTGCTCGTCGAGCGCGTCGTACACGGCCTTGGCGCGCGCGCGAAAGCGATGCAGCCGATGCTCGCGATCGATCGCCAGCGCCGCCGGCCCGAACAATTCCGACAGTTCGCCCGCCGCCATTCGGCGGGTCAGGTCCATCTCGAAGAAGCGCTCTTGGCCGTGCACGAAGCCCAGGGCGCGAAACGCGTCGAGTTCGTTGCCGGCCTGGATGTCGACCGCGCCGCGCGCATCACGCGACACCGTCACGCGGGCCTGAAGGCCGCGCAGCGAGAATTCACCGTCGTAAATCGGCAGCGAGGCGCGCAAGGCCGCGAAGCCCACGCCCGCCGCGATCGCGACCAGAAACAGCAATGCCCCCAACAGCCGCTTGACCCAGCGCATGCCAACCTCCGCGATGACCCGTCGCGGAGGCTAGCAGAATGCATCGGCGCTGGGCCCGCGCGGGTGCGCGGGCGCGGCGGATCAACGTTGCGTCAGGGCGGGCTCGCCGTGTTCGACGCGCGAACGCAGACTGTTGACCGTGTAGGTGCCCGGCATGGCGCGGTCGATCAGTTCCAGCAGGCGACGCGCCTCGGCATAGTCGCCGCGCTTGATCGCGCCGTCGGCCGCGGCCGTGGCCATGGGATACAGATCGCGCAGGGCCTCGCGCGGACGCGCGTCGGTGGGCTTGACCTCGCCCGCGCGCAGATACAGTTCAAAGGCATTGGCGCCGGCAGGCGCCAGCACATGACCCGCGGCCATGGCATTGCGCGCCTGATGCATCAACGCGCTGATGTCCGTGTTGGCGACCGCCGTCGGCGTATCGGCCTGCGCGCTCAGCGTGGCCACGCCCAAGAGCATGCCGACAATGAGGGAAACGACCTTGCGCTGACCGCGCGTGGACTTCGACAGTACGACTTGTGATTGCATGACTCTCTCCATTGGTCTTTAGCCGAGATCGATCGGCCGCACCTACAAGCCCCCTGTGTGCGTCGATTGTCTGTTCTTCGGTACGTAGCGGAGTGTGCGTTGGATCGCAGTCATCGCACCCGACAGCGATTCTTATGTAGCGTCGACCACCTTTGATTCAGGCCGCCGACAGCTAAATGAGAACGGCGTCGATGACAGCGGTGGCAGCGTCAACGAGGCGTCACCGAAACGCGTCCCGACGACGGCGAACCGGCATCGCGAGCGGCACGCACTCTCGTGCATTGCGCGTGCCGGCGGTACCGGCGCGCGACAGTACAGCGCACTGACCTTGGTGAGTGACTGGGAGATTCGACAGGGTGGCGGGTCGCGGAGGCTCGCGTTGAAGTCTTCCCCGCGGGATAGGCACTCCGCTGTGTTGAGTCCTTCGGGCCGATTCACTATCTCCAGGGTCGAGAGCCGACGTGTTGGTGAGTAGCGCTTGAAGGCTCACTGGCGAAGGCGCTTCAATCAGGACCGAGCGCCGAGCCAAGAACTCCATGGCCATTCGCTTGCACGACGCTTCTGGTCGCCTGGCCAAGCGCCACAACTACGAAGAAGGGGGAAAGATGCGCGGGAGTGTCATCGTTCGACGGATGTTGTTAGCCCTGCCTTTGCTCGCCGCGGCATCGCAGGCCGTTGCGGGAGGCGCCTGTGGCGAGGCAACGGCGATTCGACTGCTGAACCACTTCTACGCCATCGGCGGCAATCCAGGTAACGTGCCGTCGCAACGCGAGCTAGCTGCGCGCGAGTTTCCCTTCAGTGAGTCGCTGAACATGCTCTTCATGGACGCCGCCATGTACCGCGACTCTTGGATGGAGGCGCATCCTCCGGAGCCCAGCGTCGACGGATCGCCGCCGGTGGTATTCAAGCCCCCCTTTGTCGATGGCGATCTGTTCACGGGCATGGTGGATGGTGCTACCGAATTCGGCATCGGCGAGGTGATGAAGAAGCCCGGACACCGTTGGGAGATCGAAGTACGGTCACCTGGAACTCAATTCATGAGCCCCTGGGTGGTGTACGTTTCGGTAGTCGAAGAGCGCGGCGAATGCGTCATCGACGAGGTGACCTATGAAAGTCGATCGTCGGGATCCACGCTCTCGCAGGCGTTGAAGGAACGCTGGTGAAGGATTGCCGAAATCGGTTTGCCAATTGGCGCGGCCAAGTAGCGTGTCAGGTCCACTCCGACACCTTGTAAGGGTTGATCAGTGATTGCATATGGGTCTGGGAGAAGTCTCACGTCCGTGTAGACTGAACCCATGTCACTTCGAAACTCCAAGCCGTTCAAAGTCGTCAGTTGGAGTCTCACTGCTCTTGTTCTGGGCGTATTCGCGATCAACGTTGTTCTGAAAGTGTGGGCCGGGAAGGGTGGCGAAACCTACGTCAACGTCAAGGGGATGAACTGGCACTACTCCTCGGCGCTGGTCGTCATTGTGGAGGCGATTGTCGTGTTGGTCATAGGTCTATCGATACGCGTCTGGCGATTGTTCGAGCGAGACAAGTCGCGGAGCAAGCTTCAGCGATGATCCGAATGCGATGTCGGGTTGAAAAGCGATGAATCTCGCGCTATTCGATTTCGACGGCACCATCACGACGCGCGAGACGTTCGCCGACTTCATTCGCTTCGCCGCCTCGCCTTTGAGTTGGCATGTCGGAAGCGTGCTGCTGGCGCCGCTGGTCGTGGGTTATCGGCGAGGCTGGGTTTCCGGGAACGTGATCAGAAGTAGCGCTGTGCGCCTCGCGCTGAAGGGGATGCCGCAGGCGCATGCGCGTGCGCTCGGAGATCGGTTCGCGAAGGAAGTCCTCGTCCAGGTTGAACGCACCGACGTCATGGATCGCATCGCATGGCACCGCTCGCGTGGTGACCGCATCGTGGTTGTTTCCGGCGCGCTCGAACTCTACCTGGCGCCGTGGTGCCGACGGCACGATCTCGAATGGCTGTGTTCACGTCTCGAAGTTCGCGATGGTCGCCTAACCGGTCGCTATGACGGCGCGCAATGCGTGGCGCAAGAGAAGTCCAGGCGAGTGCTCGAGGTTCTCGACACTCGGGCCTTCGACGAAGTCCACGTCTATGGCGACACGTTCGAGGATTTCGCGATGCTCAGGCTGGCCAGTCACGCCAGCTTTCGCGGGCGGCCTTGGGTAGACCCGGAGGTTTCCTCTGGGCCACGATAGTCAGAACCGGTCGGCGCAATGTCGGCGTCATTCGCGCAGTGATCTGGTCTCCTCGACCACAGACGCAACGCGCGAAGTGTTGCCTTCGTCGATGCGGCGGATACTGTCTTTGCTTGCCGCAGGCCTCCGGGTAATTGCGCCTAGAGTCGCACTATCAACCAGGCCGCGGGCATCGAGGTGAGGATCCATGGCAAACGACAATCTCGATCTCGCACGCATTCTGGTCGCGGTATCTTTCGCGGTCACCTGGTTTCCGGCGATCGTGGCGATGGGCTATGTCTTCATGCATCGGGCGCATATCCCACGCAAAGTTCAGTTTGTCGCGCTGAGTACCTTGCTGGCGTGGGGAGTCGGGTCCGCGCCCGGGTTCCTGATCGCCCCGCTGCGAGTTTGGGTCGATCATGCGCTTCCGGCGCTGCACGACTCTTACTCGGCAACGACGATGTTGTCCCTCATCATCTCCGAGCCGGTCACGCTTCTCGTCGATTTTGATCTACCCATTGGCCTGGGACTGATCGCCGCCGCATCGTTGTGGGCGCCGGGCTTCTTGCGGAAGCGACTTGCGTTGTCGAGTTCGAATCCGGCGGTTCGATAGAAAGTGCGCACTGTTGTGGGGCGGCTCTGGTCACGCAGCCGGACTCGTCGCCCAACCGCTTGTCGGAATCGTGAGTGCTTCAGCTTGCAAGAACTTGCCTCATGGTGAAGCATCGCGCGCTTCTTGAAGTCTTACAGATAGGCCAAGCCTCGACTTGCATTGGCTTTGGGAATCCTAGTTCAGTGCGTCACAAAGGCCTCAGCGCCCTGTGACGCAACCTTCGTGTGTCGGTCGAGCCGAAGACTGACCGGAAAACGTCATGACGTCAACGATCGAATCATCGAGTCGACTAGGTTCGATGGAGAAGGCGCGGGGTTGTACGCGACGGCGTTTGTTCGCGCATTGGCGATGGCAGGCGTGATCGGAGCGTTGCGCAGTGAGAAAGGAAAACCCCGTTCACTCGCAGATTGGCGCGGACATCATGCGCATTGAAGAGCTTCGTGCACGCATAAAGTTGACCTTCGAGCTTCGGCATAGGTCTTCGGGTCATCTCGAGGCGTGGCATCGCGCTTGCGTGGCGTATCGCCGTCAGATCCATGACTTGTCCTATCCCGGTGGCCGGGCTCGATGGGAGGCATTCAGAAATGGCGATACGTCAGAGAATGAAGTGGCGATCAGCTACCTTGAGGTTGATCCCTGGCTCGATGGCTCTGGCTACCAAAAGGAAGTCATCTGGCAAAGATTGAAACGGCGAGAACTGAGTTCGCGTGCCTTGCGTCGATTGGAGCAGGTGGCGTTGAACTACCTCAACGTGTTCGCGCACCGACATTTTTGGTCCATGGTGAGATTCGTTCGAATTCGGGCAGGTGAAGGTTTTTGGGCCAAGGTGGAATTGCTTTCGAATTCTTCGGAGAGATCGCCCAGCGCGATCAAGGCAACGTGGTTGCTGCTTGCAAGACGAAATCACCCAGTAAGGCGATGGATTGGCTATGCGTGTGCGGAGTCACCCTCATCGCCGTCAAGTGGCGTCGAACTGGATTTCAAAGCCCATTTATTGGTTTCTGAGTGAGTGGCCTCAGGTGCCCAAGCTGAACCCCATGAATTAAACTGCACCCATGCACACCACACCCCAAGACACCACCCAAGCCGTCGACGCCTTCATGGCCAAGCTCGAGCATCCCGCGAAGAAGGCGGTGCAGGCCTTGCGCGCGGCGATTCTGGCGAGCGATGCGTCGATCAGTGAAGGCGTGAAGTGGAATGCGCCGAGTTTCAAGGTGACGGAGTATTTCGCGACGACGAATCTCCGCACCAAGGCCGGCGTCGGCTTGGTGCTGCATTTCGGCGCGAAGGTGCGCGCGGTGGACGCGGGCAAGGACACGATTCGCGATCCGGAGGGCTTGCTAAAGTGGTTGGCGAAGGATCGCGCGACGATTGTCTTCGCCGACGACAAGGATCTGCGGGCGAAGACGCCCGCGTTGCAGGCGATTGTGCGACAGTGGATCGCTCACGTTTGAAGGCTGATGCGCGATTGAACGCATTGACGCCGCTTAAAGTGTTGGCATCGGCCGCGAGTCACATCGCGAGCTGGCGAGCTTAAATCGCCGCGCGAGTTCGGCGCTTCACGCCGACGCGCCGTGCATACTTCGCCGCCGATTGGGTTGCTCGGAAACGGCGCGTTTCGCGCCCATTTCGTTCAAAACCTCAACTTCATTCTCAGTTCGGCCGAAACGAAATCTTCGTCCGCGACCGCGCCTCTTCCGGCTGACCATCGCGCTCGGCGGGCTTGAACTTCCAGCGGCTGATCGCGCGCAGCGCGGCGGCGTCGAACATGTGGCCGGGTTTGGAATCGATCACGCGCGCATCGCGCGCGCGGCCATCGACGCCGACGATGAATTCCAATTCGACCCAGCCTTCAACCTTGCGTTGACGCGCGACGGCTGGGTATTCCGGCGACACGCGGGCGACCACTTGCGGTTCGGTCAGTCGCGACGCGGCGTTCGCCTGCGGTGGCACGGGCGTGACCGGTGGTGGCTTGGCGGTGAGGATCTCTTCGACGGGCGCGGTGCTGGCGACGGCGTTCGCGGGCGCGGTGTTGGCGGGCGTCGTGGCGGGTCGCGTGGTCGTGGGCGCGACCGACGGTGGCGCGGGACGTGGCGCCGCCGCGAGATCGGCGGCGCGCGAAGTGTCCGCGGCGCCATTCGGGTTCGCAATGGTGCTCGCCGTCACCGGAACGCTCGTGGCTGGCGCGACGCGCGTAGCGCTTTCTTCGCCAGGCACGGTCGATGTGGTGGCGGCGACCGCGGCCGCGGTGCGCGCCGCGGCGGCTTCCGCGGCCGCTGCTGCCTTGTCGGCATCGCGTCGCGCTTGCTCGACGGCGAGGCGATAGCGCTTGGACGTTACCGATTCCGGCGAGCCGCGCTCGAGCAGCGCCAGCACGCGCTCGGCTTTCGCGATGTCCTTGGTGGCCAGTGCGCGTTCGATCGCGGCATTGGCGAAGGGCAGCAGTTCGACCAAGGCTTCGTTGGCGGAGACATTGCCGGGATCGGCCTCGAGCACGCGCACGAACAAATCGAGCGCGTTGTCCTCGGGCGGATCGATCATGCGATTGGCCGCGTAGGCCTTGTTGGCGCGCGCGAGCAATTGCGCTTGCGTTTCCACCACGGGTGGCGCGGTGGTCGTCGCGGCCGCGGGCGCGGCGGCGTTGGTGGCGGCGGTGCTCGGCGCGGCGCCCGCGCTCGGTGCCGGCGCGTCGGAACAACTGGTCAACGCGAGCACGAGCATGGCCGTGCACAGCGGTCGCATGGAAATGATGGTCATGATGTCGATAGCCCCCCGTGGCCATTCCTTGTCGCGCGGGTCCACCCGCGCGGCGCGCAGACTGTCAGTCGGACAAGACAGCCGCGTGACCGCGCGCGCGAATTCGCAGCCGACGCACAAAACGCGGGAGTTCGGAGTGCTTCACGCAGGCGTGTTAGCGCGATGCCCTTGCCCAAGATTCCGTGGCCCGAATCGCGCCGGACGACGAATCGTTGGGTCGTGTTCGCATTCCTTGCTGACCGTGTTCAGGCTCGGCAATGGCTCGACGCTAGCGCCGCCGGATTCGTCGAAAGTGTGACGGAGTTGGCATTTTCGTCGGACTGTCATGCGGCATTGCAATACGCGCGGGAACGGCGACGCCGCGCGCCCGACGCGGGATCGCGTCGGTCAACGATCGATGGCGGCGCTGAAGATCCGAAAACGCCGCTCAGCCCTTGGCGACGGGCTCGATCCTTTCCACGCGCTGGAAACCGCGCGGCAGTTTGTTGCCGCGTTGCGCGCGCTCGCCGCCGTACTCGACGAGATCGGCCCACTTCAAGGTCATGTGACGGCTGCCTGCGCGCACGATGACTTCGCCGCCTTCGGGGATGACGGCGATGCCGACGCAGAGTTCATCGCCGCTGGCGAGCACCTTCTTCGGAATCTCAATCAACTTGTTGCCCTTGCCCTTGTCGAGCTCGGGCAGTTCCGCGACCGAGAACATCAGCAGATGGCCCGCGCTGGTGGCGACGACGATGCGATCGCGCGCGGTGTCGGCCGCGACGCCGGGCGTGAGGATGCGCGCGCCTTCGGTCAGCGACACGATCTGCTTACCGTTCTTGTTGCGCGTGATCAGGCTTTCGAACGGCGCGACGAAGCCGTAACCGTGCGAGGTGGCGACGACCAGCTTGGCATCGCCATCGGCGATCGCGACCGCGTCGAAGCTCGCGCCCGCCGGCGGCGAGAAGCGCCCCGTGAGCGGTTCGCCATGACCGCGCGCGGACGGCAAGGAATGCGCGGGCGTGGCGTAGGCGCGGCCTTCGGAATCGAAGAACACCGCGTTCTGATTGGTCTTGCCGCGCGCGACGTCGAGCAAGCGATCGCCTTCGCGATAACTCAGGCTCGCGGCATCGACCTCGTGACCCTTGCCCGCGCGCGCCCAGCCCTTGGCCGACAGCACCACGGTGGTCGGTTCGGACGGCACCAGATCGGCTTCGGACAGCGCGGTCGCGGCCTCGCGCTCGATCAGCGGCGAGCGGCGACGGTCGCCGAAGGTCTCGGCGTCTTCCTTGATCTCGTTCTTGACCAAGGTGCGCAGGCGCTGCTTGGAATTGAGCGTGACATTGATGCGCGCGCGCTCTTCCTCCAGCTCATCCTGCTCGGCCTTGATCTTCATCTCTTCCAGGCGCGCCAACTGCCGTAGCTTGGTGTCGAGGATGTAGTCGGCCTGGGTCTCGGAGAGCTTGAAGCGCGCGATCAACTTGGCGCGCGGCTCTTCCTCGGTGCGGATGATGCGAATCACCTCGTCGAGGTTGAGATAGGCGATGCGCAAGCCTTCGAGCAAGTGCAGGCGCTTTTCGACTTTCTCCAGCCGGTGCGTCAGGCGTCGACGCACGGTATCGATACGGAAAGTCAGCCACTCGTTGAGGATGCCGCGCAAATCCTTCAACTGCGGCCGGCCGTCCAGGCCGATCACGTTGAGGTTGACGCGGAAGCTCTTTTCCAGATCCGTGGTCGCGAACAGATGGCTCATGATGCCGTCGATGTCGACGCGGTTGGAGCGCGGCACGATCACCAGTCGCACGGGGTGCTTGTGATCGGATTCATCGCGCAGGTCCTCGACCATGGGCAGTTTCTTCGCGCGCATCTGCTGCGCGATCTGCTCGAGTACCTTGGCCGGCGAAACCTGATGAGGCAAGGCGGTGATGATGATGTCATTGCCTTCCTTGCGATACACGGCGCGCGCGCGGATCGAGCCATTGCCGGTCTCGTAGAGCTGACGGATGTCGGCCTTGGGCGTGATGATCTCGGCCTCGGTCGGAAAATCCGGGCCCTTGATGTGTTCCATCAGGTCGCGCACGGTCGCGTCGGGTTCGTCGATCAGACGAATGCACGCGGCCGCGACTTCGCGCAGGTTGTGCGGCGGAATGTCGGTGGCCATGCCGACCGCGATGCCGGTGGTGCCGTTCAACAATACTTGTGGCAGACGCGCGGGCAGATAGCGCGGTTCCTCGAGCGTGCCGTCGAAGTTGGTCGCCCACTCGACCGTGCCTTGGCCGAGTTCCGACAACAGAATGTCGGCCAGACGCGTGAGCTTGGCCTCGGTGTAGCGCATCGCGGCGAAGCTCTTGGGGTCGTCGGGCGAACCGAAGTTGCCTTGGCCCTCGATCAGCGGATAGCGATACGAGAACGGCTGTGCCATCAGCACCATGGCCTCGTAGCAGGCGCTGTCGCCGTGCGGATGGAACTTGCCGATGACGTCGCCGACGGTGCGCGCCGATTTCTTGGGCTTGGCCGCGGCGTCGAGCCCGAGCTCGCTCATCGCGTAGATGATGCGGCGCTGCACGGGCTTGAGCCCGTCGCCGACGAAGGGCAGGGCGCGGTCGAGCACCACGTACATGGAATAGTCGAGATAGGCGCGCTCGGCGTAATCCTTGAGCGCGATCTGCTCGAAGCCGTGGAAAGTGGGGCGAATGGGGTCGGACATGATGGGCGACAGGTGACAACTGCAGGCCGCGATTATGGGGCCGCGCGCCGGCCGGGGGTAGGGCGATGGTCATTTCCTGCCCAAAGCCGGCCGAATCAGCGCGAAATTCGCGGTCTCGGCGTCGGGGAATGACCAATTGCCGCCGGCACGCGGCCGCGAAGCCGCTAGACTGCGCCGTCCCATGCGCCATACCTCGAAAGCCCTGTCCCGCGTCGAATCGCCCGTGCGTCTGGCCGCTTTGCTGGCCCTGCTGGCGATGTTCGGGCCATTCACCATCGACGCGTTCTTTCCGGCCTTTCACGAAGTCGAGCGCGCGCTGCATGCCAGTCCCTGGGCGATGCAGCAGACCATCAGCATCTACTTGCTGGCCTATGCCTTGATGAGCCTGTTCCATGGCCCGTTGTCGGATGCCTATGGCCGGCGGCGCGTGATCCTGTGGGGCGTGGCGATCTTCACGCTGTCGTCGATCGGCTGCTCGATGGCCAATAGCATCGAGCAATTGCTGATCTTCCGCGCGCTGCAAGGGTTTTCGACTGGCGCGGGCTTGATCGTGGGCCGCGCGATCGTGCGCGATCTCTATCACGGGCCCGAGGCGCAGCGCGTGATGAGTTTGATCACGGTGTTCTTCTCGATCGCGCCGGCGCTGGCGCCCCTGGTGGGTGGCATCATGTTCCAGCTGGCGGGTTGGCACGCGGTGTTCTGGTTTTTGTCGTTGTATGGCGCGGCCTTGTTGTTGTTGTGCATCCGCGTGTTGCCCGAGACGCATCCGCCCGAGGCGCGCACGCGCTTCGCGCCGAGGCCGCTGCTGGAAATCTACAAGCGCATCGGCGCGGACTGGCGCTTTCAGTTGCTGGTGTTGTCGACGGGGTTCAATTTCGGCGCGTTCTTCATCTACATCGCCTCGGCGCCGGCGTTCGTGGAGAAGATGCTGGGGCTGGGCACGCTCGGCTATCCGTGGTTCTTCATTCCGGCGATCGGCGGCATGATGCTGGGCGCGATGTTGTCGACGCGCCTGGCGGGTCGTTTGTCGCCGCGCGGTCAGGTGAAGCTCGGCTATGGCGTGGCGATGACCGCGATCGCTTGCAATCTCGTGTACTGCCTGGTCGTGAGCAAGCCCACGGCGCCTTGGGCGGTGTTGCCGGTGTCATTGTTCGCGGTCGGCAATGCGCTGATCTTTCCGGTGCTGAGTCTGAAGATGCTCGATCGCTACCCGCACAATCGCGGGGCCGCGTCATCGCTGCAGGGGTTTCTGTGGGGCGCGATGACCAGCCTGATCGCCGGCGTCGTCTCGCCCGCGGTGTCGAACACGCCGATGCATCTGGCGCTCACGGCCGCGGTCTCGGCCGTATTGGGCATGTTGTGCTGGATGCTCTACGCGCGCCACACGCCGGTGAAGCCTATCGAACGTCCCGAAGTGGTAATCGAGGAACAGATGGAGCTGTGACCCGCGCCGCGCGCTTCACGCGCGGCGCGAGCGACGCGGACTTCAGTCGTCGACGCTCGACAGACTTTCGGTCTCGGCTTGCCACAAGCCATCCTGACGCACCATCAGCACGCGACCGCGACGCTTGATATCGTCGCGATCAACGCCCTCGACGGTCAGCACGGCGTGATCGGCGTCAAGCGACTCGGCCTTGAGAATCTTGATCGAGCGCGGCTTGCCGTCGCGCATCCACTTGAGCTGTTCCTTGTTGCTGGAATCATCGCCCTCGGGGAAGCGCCACGCGCCGGCTTCGCCGAGCGACTTGCGCAGCGCCGGGATGTCGCCCTTGTCGAGCGCGGCGAGAAACGCCGAGTACGCGCGTCCCGGTTCGCCGCCATCGGCGGGCAAGGGCTTGCTCGGCGGCGGCGCGGACAGATCGGCCTCGAAGCTCAGCTCGAACTGATAGGTCTTGTCGAAGAAATCACTCGGCTCGGCCAGCTTCCACGAACCGCCCACATGCGCGGGCGTGTTGCTGGTGAGCTTGAACTCGCCCGAGCCCGAGGTATTGAACGATTCCGACGGCTCGTTGTGGTTGAAGTACATGCCGCATTCGCCGCCGTCGTCATTGACGCAGATGCGCACATAGCCGCCGGCCTTGCCTTGGATCTGCTCGTCGATCGCATGACCGGGATCGAAAGCGCGTGCGGCGGCCGCGGCGTCGATGGGCATGCTGGTCAGATAGATCTTGGTCTCGAACTTGGACGGGTCTTCGTCCTCGGGCGTGCGGAACAAATACGCGTGCGCGACCTTAAGCGTGAGCTTGTCGTAACGGAAATACCCCGATGCCTTGGACGCGGCAAACGCCGGCGTGGCGGCGAAGGCGGCGGCGAGGCCGAGCAAGGCGATGGTGGTGGTGAAGCGGCGTGTCATGGCGTTCCCCCGAAATGGATGGCGTCGAAGGATCAAACGCCGTCGCGCATCGAAGACGAACGCGCGCGGCGCGATGAGCGCCGCGCCGAGGTCGGGCCGCGTCGCGCGCCGGGCGCGCGCGCGGCCTTGAGGCTTACTGCCAGCCGCAGTTCTGGCCTTGGTTCTGTTCCTTCAGCCAGTCGTGCAGCGGCGCGAAGTAATCGAGAATGGCCGAGCCATCCATCTGTTCGCCGCCGGTGAGTTCCTTGAGCGTGGCCTGCCACGGCTGGCTCTGACCGCGCGCGAGCATGGCCTGGAAACGTTTGCCGGCCTCGGCATTGCCGTAGATCGAGCAGTCGTTGAGCGCGCCTTGATGACCCGCCGCCGCGCACAGCGCCTTCTGAAACTGAAATTGCAGAATATGCGCGAGGAAATAGCGCATGTAGGGCGTGTTGCCCGGCACGTGATACTTCGCGCCCGGATCGAAGTTCTCCTCGCCGCGCGCCTCGACCGGCGCCACGCCCTGGTACTTGCGCTTGAGCGCCCACCACGCGGCGTTGTACTGCTCGGGCTTGATCGAACCGTCGAACACGCCCCAGCGCCATTCGTCGATGAGCTTGCCGAAGGGCAGGAACACGACTTTCTCCAACGCGAGTTTCATTTGCGCGTTGATCATGGCCTCGCGACTGGGCGCGTTCTTGCCGACAAGGCCGATCGAACTCAGATAGGTCGGCGTGAGCGACAACTGCACGGTGTCGCCGATCGCCTCGTGAAAACCATCGTGCGCGCCGCTTTGGAACAGCGGCTCGAGATTGTTATAGGCGAGGTAGTAATAGACGTGGCCCAGTTCGTGATAGATCGTGCGGAACTCTTCCTCGTTGGGCTTGATGCACATCTTGATGCGCACATCGCCCTTCATGTTCATGTCCCAGGCGCTGGCGTGGCAGACCACGTCGCGATCGCGCGGCTGGGTCAGCTGCGCGCGTTCCCAGAACGTCGCCGGCAGCTTGGGCATGCCCAGCGAGACGTAGAAATCCTCGGCGCGCTCGACCATGCGGCGCGCATCGTACTTCTGCGACACCAAGGCGCCATCGACATCGAGCGCGGACGCGCCCTTGTACGGCTCGACCAGCGGATACAACGCCGACCAATCCTGCTGCCACATATTGCCGGTGATGTGCGCGGGAATGGTGCCGTCGGCCGGCATCTTGCCGGGATAGCGTTGCTCGAGGCGACGACGCACGTAGCACTGCAGGTCCTTGTACAGCGGCTCGACTTCCCCCCACAGGCGATCGGTCTCGACGCGGAATTCGGCGGGCTTCATGTCATAGCCCGAGCGCCACATGTCGCCGGCGTCGGCATAGCCCATCTCGCGCGCGCCTTCGTTGACCAGTTCGGCGAAGCGCGTGTAGTCGCCGCGCATGCCGCGCGCGACGTTGTGCCAGGCGGTCCAGGCATCGAGCTGCGCGTTCCAATCGCGGTTGGTCGCGAGCACATCGCTCAGCTGGCCGAGGTCGCGACAGGTCGCGGGATCGTTGGCGTCCTTGCACGACTTGCCCGAGCCATAGGCGGCGTTGAGGCGCGACGCGATCTCGGTCAGTTCGGCGAGTTTCTTCGGATCCTTCGGCGCCGGCATCGAGGTCTGCAGTTTCAGCAGCGCGATGGCGCGTTGCGTGGCGGGCGCGAGATCGGTCAGACCCGCGAAGGCCTTGGACTTTTCCACCGCCGCGTTCAAGCGCTGCAGCGAGCGCTCGTTGACCTTGGATACCAGTTTCTCGGTGTCGCCATTGATATAGGTCTGCGAGACCCACTCGGCGGCCGTGCCTTCCTCGTAGTTGGCGCGAATCTCGGCGTTGACGTCGGCGACGAAGCGATCGGCGTCGGCGGCCGTGGGCGCGGGCTTGGCCGCGGGCGCGGCGGCGGTGGTGGATTTCGGGGCCTCGCCACAGGCGCTCAACACCAGACTCAGGGCCACGCAGACACTCAACGAACGACGCTTCACGACGCGCTCCAGACCAGTCAAAGAGCCGCGAGGCTAGGGCGGGCTTCGACGCAAGGCAAGCCGCAGGGCAGCGAAGGGGTGTCGGCGCGGCGATCGCGATTCGCCCGCGACGCATGACGCACCGCCGCGAAACCGCCGCGCGCCGCGACAACGCACAACTTCGGCAAAGACGCGACGTTCAGGCCGCGAGCGGCAGGATCCCGCGTTCGGTCAACCAGGCGCGCGCGTCCTCGGCGTCGCGTTCGAACCAGGCGCGCGCCGAGCCCAGGCGGAAGGTGTAGCCCCAGGTGTCCATGTCGGCAAGGATCCGCGCCGCGCCGACATCGGCCAGGCGATCGCCGAGCACGATCTGCAGGAAGCACGTCGCATCTTCCTCGGCCACGGAATCGGTGGCGTCGGTGTGCACGCGCAGGCGCCGCTCGGGCGGCTGCACGATCAAGTGACAGGCTTCATGCAGCAGCGAATGGATCGGCGTGTCGCCGCGCGCGTAGACGGTGGCGCCGATGAGCCCCGCTTCGGGTTCACCCCAATAGCTGCCGGGAATCGGCGCGCCGTCGGCGACGACTTCGAGCGTCAAGCCATGCGCGGCGAGCAGGCCGCGAACACTCGCCGCGTCGATCTCGGCGAGCGTGAGCACCGCCATGACTCAGACCGCCCCGGCCGCCTTGCGCGAAGGCACGCCGATGCGCGGACGCGAGGCCAGCCACGGCACGTCGGGCAGGCCCTTGCCGTGCGCGCCGAGATAGGTCTCGCGCACGAATTCGTACGAGCACAGTTCCTTGACCAGCAAGCTCACGCGCACGCCATTGGGCAAGGTCTGCTGGCCTTCCTCGCGAAACCCATAGGTGCCGTGAAAGAGCACGGCGGCGTCGTCGCGCGGTTCGAGGAAAACCTCGCACGTCAGGCGCGGCGAGCGCACCTCGGCATAGGTCTGCACGTCGGCGTAGAACACCCGACCCAGGCCATGGCCGCGATAACGCTGGGCGATGACGATGCGGTCGATGTAGATGAAATCGTCGCAGTGGCGCTTGAACCACTGAAAGTTGAGGCTGTCGTAATCGGCGGCCGGATCGAGCGCGATCAGGAACCCGGCGATGTGGCCATCGATCTCGGCGACGCGGAAGTAGGCCGCGATGTCATACAGATGGCGCAAGCGCTGAGCATCGATGGGAAGAATGCCGGGGCCGGCGGCGTTGTTGAGCGCCAAGACACCGTCGAGCTCGTGCTCGCGCACGTCGCGGAAGGCTACAGCCATTCGATCCTCCCTGTGGACAGCGGAAGTCTGTTGCTGCCCTGTGATTCGTCCACGCAGTATCTCATGTCCGAGACTTCGAAAAAGGTTAAACAAGGTCCGATCGCGGGCGGCGCTCTGATCGATGCACCGCACAATGATGACCTCTGGCTTATGCGAGACCGGGTCGCGCGCCTATCATGTGGGGATGCGTCTGACCCGACTCAACCACATCGAGCTGTTGCGCTACGCGGGCCTGTTCACCTTCGCCTGCACGGGCATCCCGGCGCTGGCCGATCTGGTCAATCCGCCCGATCCGGAGCTGGCGCTCAGTCGCGCGCAGTACATCGGCTGGGCCGTGTCCTACGCGGCCTTCGGCCTGTCGTACTGGTTGCTGACCAACGACATCGGCGGCCGCCGCTATCCGGTCGGACGCTGGTCGCTGCTGGCGGTGATCAGCGTGGCGACGATAGCCAACTCGTATTACAGCCGTAGCGCGCTGGGTGGCATCTTGCTGCTGGTGATGTCGGGCGTGCTGCCGTGGATCATGCCCTGGAGCTGGGCGCTGGCCTGGCTGGTCGGCGAGTTCCTGCTGCTGGTGCCGGTGTTCGTGATCGGCATCGAGGGCTATGGCTGGTTCGACGCGCTGCTGCAGAGCGTGTTGTACTTCGGCTTCTCCAGTTTCACCGTCATCACGACCTATGTCGCGCGCGATCAGGCCGAGGCGCGCGAGGAACAACGCCGCCTCAACGCCGAACTGCGCGCCACGCGCGCGCTGCTGGCCGAGTCCTCGCGCATGAACGAGCGCGTGCGCATCTCGCGCGAGCTGCATGATCTGCTCGGTCATCATCTGACCGCGCTGAGCTTGAACCTGGAAGTGGCCAGTCACTTGGTGCAAGGCCCACCGCAGGATCACGTGCGGCAGGCGCAGTCGGTCGCCAAGCTCCTGCTGTCGGACGTGCGCGAGGTGGTCAGCCAGTTGCGCCAGGACGAGGAGATCGATCTCAACGTCGCGCTGCGCATGCTGGTCGAGGGCATTCCCGAGCCGCGCGTGCACCTGGACGTGCCGGAAGGATTTTCCAGCGACGATCCGCGCCGCGCGCACGTCCTGTTGCGATGCGCGCAGGAAACCATCACCAACACCATCCGTCACGCGCGCGCGCGTAACCTCTGGCTGCGCTTCGAGCGCGCCGCCGATCATTCGCTGCGGCTGTACGCGCGCGACGATGGTCAAGGCGCCGACGATCTGGTCAGCGGCAACGGTCTCAATGGCATGCGCGAACGGTTGGCGCAGGTCGGCGGAGAGCTTAGGATCGAGGCCGCGCGTGGGCGCGGCTTCGCCCTGGAAGCCATCATCCCCGCGCACGGCGCCCAGGGTCAGCCCCTGGCGCGAGGGGGCGGGCAGGGCAGTGAGACGACCGGCGCGCCGGTCGACGGCGCCGTGCCCGGCGCGGTAAGAAGCGGATAAGGACACACTTCGATGATTTCGGTATTGCTGGTCGACGATCAGACCCTGGTGCGCCAGGGCATCCGCTCCTTGCTGGATCTGTCCGACGAAATTCGCGTCATCGCCGAGGCCGCCGACGGCGCCCAGGCGGTGGAGATGATTCCCCAGGTCAAGCCCGACGTGGTGCTGCTGGACATGCGCATGCCCAATCTCTCGGGCCTGGACGTGTTGAACGCGCTGCGCGACAAGGACGCGCTGCCGCCGACCATCATCCTCACCACCTTCGATGACGATCAGTTGGTGCTGGCCGGACTCAAGGCCGGCGCGCGCGGCTATCTGCTCAAGGACGTGTCGCTCGAGCAACTGGTCGACGCGGTCAAGACCGTGGCCAGCGGCGGCTCACTGGTGCAGCCCGTGGTGACGCAACGCCTGCTCACGGGTTTGCAGCACATGCAGACCGAGTTCGCCAGCCTCGATCGCCCCGATCCGCTGACCGAGCGCGAGACCGAGATCCTGCGCCTGATGGCCGGTGGCTACAGCAACAAGGAAATCGCCAACTCGCTGGGCGTGGCCGAGGGCACGGTGAAGAATCACGTGTCCAATATTCTGTCCAAGCTCGGCGTGCGCGATCGCACGCGCGCGGTGCTCAAGGCGTTCGAGCTGGGCATCGTGTAGGCGCCGCGAGGTCGGCGAGAAAACGAGCTCGGTCGCGAGACGGATGTTCGCCGACGTGCTAGACCTGCGCCGATGAGGTTCTCGCGCTTAGGGTCTCGCGCTTTGCGGGTAAGTCTCGCGGCTTCGTGCCTGTGCGCGCTCGCGGCGCGCGCGGAGACCTTCGTGGTCGATTCCACGCTTGACGCGGTCGATGTCGCGCCCGGCGACGGCCTGTGCGCCAACGTGGCGGGCGCATGCACGTTGCGCGCGGCGGTCCAGGAAGCCAACGCGCTCGCGGGCGCCGATGCGATCGACTTGCCGGCGGGCGTGTTCATGCTCGCCATCGCCGGTCGCGACGAGAACGCCGCGGTCAGCGGTGATCTGGACCTGCGCGGCGAGTTGCAAGTGCGCGGCGCCGGCGCCGCGGTCACGATCATCGATGGCGGCATGCTCGATCGCGTAGTCGACACGGTCAGTCCCGCCGCGGGCGAGACGTCCGCGCTGACGTTGCGCGCGCTTGGCCTGCGCGGGGGACGACTCGATGGCGTGCCGCTCGATCATGTCGGCCAAGGCGCGGGACTGCGTGTGTCGGCGGGCGTGAACCTCACGCTCGAGGACGTCGAACTGCGCGACAACGCGCTGCTCGGTTTCGACGGCGCGGGCGCGCTCGACAACGCCGGCTGCACCCTCGGCCGACGTCTGCGTCTGATCGGCAATGGCGACTTTCGCGACATCGGCAGCGGCAACGCGACCGCCGGCGCGATCATGCTGCGTGGCGGCGCGAACACCTGCCTGACCTTCGAGGATTTCGAGATTGCCAACAATCGCGGCGATCAGGCCGGCGCCATCCACGCCGACGAGCACGCGCCCGCCACCTTTCGACGTGGCCTGATCGCGGGCAACAGCGCGCGCTTCGCCGGCGCGATCTTGCTCAACCACGACAACGAGATTGTGATGGAGAACGTCACCATCAGCGGCAATGTCGGTGGCTCGGGCGCGTCGCTCAATGACGGTGGCTCGCGGTTGCGGCTGCGTCACTGCACGGTCACCGCCAACACCGGCATTCCCGGCAGCTCGGCGCCAATCGTGGGTGGTCTGGGTGATGTCCACGGCGGTTTCGGTCTGACCTTTCTCACCAACACCCTCGTCGCTGGCAATGGCCCCGGGTTCATCGCCGACGATTGCGAGCGCGCGACCGCGATCGATGGCGGCAATCTGATTGGCTCGGCGCGCGGCTGCTTGTTCCTGTCGGCGCAGGAAGATCAAGTGGGCGTGCCCGTGACCCTCGGGGCCCTGGGAGACCACGGCGGATTCAGCCGCGATCACCTGCCGACCGGCACCGCGCTCGATCGCGCCAGGGAAGCGAGCTGCCTCGCCGTGGACCAGCGCGGTCTGGCGCGGCCGCGCGATGGCGACGGCGATGGCCAGGCGCGCTGCGACATCGGCGCGATCGAGGTCGACGCGCTTCCCGACAGCGCATTCACCGATGGCTTCGAGGCGACCGCGTTGCGAAGCCCCTGAGTCGGGACGTGAAAGCGACTGGCGGTTTTCTGCGCAAACCCTGACCAGGAAGGCCGCGCATGAGGCGCGCGCCGCCGGGGCACGGGGCAAGACCATGACATTCGTCGAACGGATGAATCGCATCTCGGCGCGGGACTGGGAGCTCCTGCGCGCGCTGGAAAAACTGCACGACAACGTCGCCATTCCGCGCGACGTCGAGTACGCCCTGATTTCGCGCACGCGCGACTGCGCCGAGCAGGTCGCCGATTTCCTGCGCCGACAATGCGATGCCCGCGCCATCGTGCGCGAATTCGACGGCGAGTTCTCGCTGCTGATCACCCTGCACATGCCGGTGCGACCCCCGATCGCGCTGTCGGTGTCGGGGTTCATGGCCTGCGTGTGCCGCACGTTCGGGCTGGAATACGACGGCTGGCGTTGTCAGCCCCAAGTCCCCCCACGCGCGGTCTCGGATCGGTTGTCGCTGTCGGCGGGCGCGCCGTCGTGAGCCCGCCGGGGGCCGGCCGCGCCCCCGTTCGATAATCGGGATTTAACTCTTCGCGTGTTAGCCTCGGCGCTTTCCACGCCTTGCCGAGCGCCGTGCTGTTCCTTGCCTCCCAGTCGCCCCGCCGCCGCCAGTTGCTCGAACAACTGGGCCTGACGTTCAGCGTGCTCGAGATCGAAGTGCCCGAAGTGCCCGGCATTGGCGAAGCGCCGCTGGACTACGTGCGCCGCGTGACGCGCGAGAAAGCCGGCGCCGGTCTGCTCGCGGTCGCGGCAGTGCCTGGCGCCGTGGTGCTGACGGCCGACACCGAGGTCGTGCTCGACGGCGAGATCTTCGGCAAGCCCCGCGATGATGACGATGCCCGCGCCATGCTCGCGCTTCTGTCCGGGCGCACGCACACCGTGCTGTCGGGCGTGGCCGTGGCCAGCGCCGGACGCGAGGCCGTCGAGGTCGTGACCTCCGAGGTGCGCTTCGCGCCGATGAGCGCCGACGAGATCGCCGCCTATGTCGCCACCGGCGAGCCCAAGGGCAAGGCCGGCGCCTACGCCATCCAAGGTCGCGCGGCGCGCTTCATCGCGCATCTGGGCGGCAGTTACTCGGGCGTGATGGGTCTGCCGCTGCATGAAACCGCGCGTTTGCTGGCGCCGTACGGACTACTGCCTTGAACTGTGTCCCGGCGACTAGCCGCGCGCGTCGCGCCCGGCTATAACCCCGAAAGACCGCCTTCCCGAGACCCCCGACCCGTGTCCGAAGAACTGCTGATCAATGTCACGCCACGCGAGACGCGCGTGGCCCTGGTCGAGAACGGCATGCTGCAGGAGGTGCACATCGAGCGCACCTCGCGTCGGGGCTATTTCGGAAACATCTACAAAGGCCGCGTGTCGCGGGTGATGCCGGGCATGCAGGCCGCCTTCGTCGAGGTCGGTCTGGAACGCGCGGCCTTCCTGCACGCGTCCGACATTCTGCGCACGCCCGCGGCCGAACCCGAAGTCAGCGAGAACGGCGGCGGCCCCGGCCCGACGCCGCCCATCGCCGAGCTGGTGCGCGAAGGCCAGGAGATCGTGGTGCAAGTGGTCAAGGACCCGATCGGTGGCAAGGGCGCGCGCCTGACCACGCATTTGTCCATTCCCTCGCGTTACCTCGTGTTGTTGCCGACCAGCCGCGTGCTCGGCGTGTCGGCGCGCATCGAGGACGAGAACGAGCGTCAGCGTCTGAAGGACGTCATGGCCGCGCAGCTCACGCCCGAGCGGCCCTTTGGCTACATCGTGCGCACCAATGCCGAAGGCAAGAGCGCCGAGGCCCTGGCCGAGGACGTTGATTATCTTTGCAAGGCCTGGGAAACCGTGCAGTCGCAGATCACCAAGGCGCGCGTGGGCGAACGCATTTACGAAGACTTGTCCTTGCCGGTGCGCGCCGTGCGCGATCTGATGCGCGCCGAAATCCAGAAGGTGCGCATCGATTCGCGCGAGACTTTCGAGCGCACGCATCGCTTCGTCGAGCAGTTCATGCCGGAACTGGCCGAGCGCGTGGAGCACTATCCGGGCGAGCGGCCGATCTTCGATCTCTACGGCGTCGAGGATGAAATCCAGCGCGCGCTCAAGAAAGAAGTGCCCTTGAAATCGGGCGGTCATCTGGTCATCGATCAGACCGAGGCCATGACCACGATCGACGTGAACACCGGCGCCTTCCTGGGCACGCGCAATCTCGAGGAGACCGTGTTTCGCACGAACCTCGAGGCCGCGCAGTCGGCGGCGCGTCAGCTGCGCCTGCGTAACCTGGGCGGCATCATCATCATCGACTTCATCGACATGACCGATGAGGAGCACAAGCGGCAGGTGCTGCGCACGTTGGAAAAAGCCCTCGCGCGCGATCACGCCAAGACCACGGTGTACGAGATGTCGCCGCTGGGCCTGGTCGAGATGACGCGCAAGCGCACCACCGAAAGCCTGGAGCGTCAGCTGTGCGAACCCTGTCCCGCGTGCAGCGGTCGCGGCAGCCTCAAGACGCCCGAGACCGTGTGCTACGAGATCTTTCGCGAGATCACCCGCGCCGTGCGTCAATTCGAAGCCGGCAAGCTCCTGGTGCTGGCCGCGCCGCGCGTGGTGACCAAGATCCTCGAGGAAGAATCGGCCGCCGTGGCCGAGCTCGAGGAGTTCATCGGCAAGACCATTCGTTTTCAGGCCGAGGAACAGTATTCGCAGGAACAATACGATGTGGTGCTGCTCTAGGCTCGCGCCGGTAGCCCGCGTCCTCGGCCGGCAGCGGCGATGCACGCGTTGACGCCAGGGCGGCGCCGGCTGCGTCGTAGCCTGCGCGCGCTGTTTCTGTGCGTGGCCGTGGCGATCATCGGCATGGCCTTGGTGATCGGCGCGGCCAGTCTGGCCCTGCCGTGGGTGCTCGCGCATCCCGAGCGCGTGCGCGAGTACCTGAGCGAGCGCTTGCAGCGCCCCGTCGACTTCGATCATCTGCGCGGCGTGTGGACGCGCACCGGTCCGGTGTTCCGTCTCGATCGCGTGCGCGTGGGCGATGCCAGCAAGGGCAGCGCCTTCGAGATCGAGCAGGCCGAATTCGCGGTGGACTTCTACGCGTGGCTGCGCAAGGGCGTGAGCTTCACCGAGTTCCGCGTGGTCGGTGTCGAGATCGACGCCACGCGCGGCGCCGACGGTCAATGGCGCGTGGCGCGCCTGGGCAAGACCGAGAGCAACGACGCCACGCGCAATGCCGGGCTGTTCGATCTGCCCAATATCTCGCTGCGCTCGGCGCGCGTGCATCTCGTTGACGAAGTGCGCGGCATGGCGCTCGATCTGGCGCGCGTCGACGCGCGCGTGGTCAATGATTTCGGCACGCGCCGCGTCGGCGTGGTGGCCTGGGTCGACGAGACCGCCGAACCGCTGCGCGCCGCGTGCGAGAACGCGGGCGCGCGCTGGTCGTGCTACGCCGGCGGTCAAGACGTCGAACCCGCGCGCTGGCTCGCCGGCGTGCCGCTGTTTGGTATCGATGTGGTGCGCGGTCGCGCGGACCTGGACGTGTGGTTCGATCTTGATCGCGGCCTCGATCGCCTGCGCGTGGAACTGTCGACCGAGGATCTGGTGCTGCGCGGTTCGCGCACGGTCGACATCGGCGATGACGAATCGGTGGAACCGCGCGCGCGTTTTCCGCTGCAACGACTCGCGCTGCGCTGGCAACGTCAGGTCGACGGCTGGCAAGCCGATTGGCTGGGCTGGAACGACGATGCCGACGACCCCAGCACGCGCGCGCGCGTGATCAAGCGCGGCGAAGGCGACGCGGCGAGCTACGACATCACCGCCGACGAGATCGATCTGGCGCCCAACACCGTGCTCGCCGCGCTGTCCGACGCACTGCCCGAGGCCACGCGCAGCGCGCTGTTCGCGGCTTCGGCGCGCGGTCGTTTGTCGGCGGTGGCGCTGCGTTACGAGCGTGGCGACGTCAGCGGCACGGCGCGACTCGATCAAGTGCGCTGGCGGCCCGCGCGCAAGACGCCGGGCGTGGACATGCTCTCGGGCGATCTGATCGCCGGCGATGGCGCCTACATCTTTCAACCCGACGCGCGCATGCCGTTGACGGTCGATTACCCGCACGTGTTTCGCAAACCCTTGGTCACGCACCTCGATCGCGGCGTGATCGGCATGATGCGCACGCCCGACGGCTGGCGCGCGGAGCTGTCCGATTTCAATCTGGTCGGCGACGGTTGGGGCGGTCACGGCAGCGTGGCGATGTGGTGGGACGCCTCGGGCACGCGCCCGACGATGGACGCGCGCGTGATCGTCGATCGCAGTCTCGTGACCCAGGCCAAGCTGTTCTGGCCGATCAATACCATGGCGCCCAAGGTCGTCGACTGGCTCGACAACGGCCTGCTCGGCGGCACGGTCGACAGCGGCATGGTCATCGTCAATGGCGATCTCGATGACTGGCCGTTCCGTCACAACGAAGGTCGCTTCGATGCGCGCGCGCATCTGTCCGACCTCGATCTGCAGTATCACGCCGACTGGCCGCGCGCGCGGCTCGACGGGCTCGATGTCGAATTCAACGGCCCGGGCATGGCCGCGCAGATCGACACCGGGCAAGTGCTCGGCGTGCGCGTGGCGATGGCGCATGGCGACATCGATGATTTTCACGAGGCCGCGCTCGATCTGCACGTGGAAGGCGAAGGCGCCGGTCCGGCCCTGGTCGATTTCCTTCGCCAATCGCCGATTCGCAACACGGCGGGCGAATACCTCACGGGCCTGTCGCTTGGCGGCGACGGCGACATCGATGTCGATATGTACGTGCCGTTCAAGGCCGAACTCGGCGAGAGCGTGGTGCGCGGCAAGGTCTTGCTCAAGGACGCGGACCTGGCCGATAAGCGCTGGAACCTCGCGTTTCAAGGCGCTTCCGGTGGCGTGCGCTTCACGCGTCACGGCTTCATCGCCGACGATCTGGCGGTGACGCTCGACAACGAGCCGGCCAATCTGACCATCGCCACCGGCGAATTCGTCGCCGATGACACGCATCAACTCGAAGCCAGTTTGCGCGGCGAACTGCCGGTGCACGCGGTGCTGCGCGATCTGCCCGGACTCGATGCGTGGTTCGCGCGCATGCCGGGGCGATCGGAGTGGACGGTGGAACTGGCGGTCAACGAACCCGACGAGCAAGGCAACAGCGACAAGCATCTGCTGCTGCGTTCCGATTTGCGCGGCACCGCCGTCGAGCTGCCCGCGCCGCTGCGCAAGGACGCCGACAGTCCCATGCCCGTGCGGATGAGCGTCGGCTTTCCGCTCGCGGGCTCGATGCTGGATGTGGAATGGGGCGAACTCGCGCGCGTGCAGGCGCGGTTGCCCTCACCCGAGCAGGCGTTCACCGCCGCCATCACCTTCGGCGCGGCCAATCCGCAGCCCTTGCCCGAGCAAGGCGCGCGACTGCGCGGCGACATGGCCGCGCTCGATGTCGGTGGTTGGTTGGCGCTGACCGGCGGCGCCGGCACCGCCGGCTGGCTCGATATCGATGTGCACGCCGAGCAGATGCTGCTGCAGTCGCGCGAGTTCGACGACATGCGCCTGGCCTTGCAGGCCTCGCCCGCCGAAACGCGCATCACGCTCGAAGGCCCCGAGCTCGCGGGCAATGTCGTGCTGCCGCACGAGAACGAACGCGCCGACATCACCGCCGAATTCGAGCGCTTGCATCTGCCCGACGCGCCACCCGATTCGCCGCCGAGCACGATCGATCCGTCGAGCCTGCCGGTGCTGCATTTCTGGGCCAAGGATCTGCGTTTTGGCAAGGCGCAATTGGGCGAGGCGCGCATCGAGACCTATCCGATCGCCAATGGTCTGCGCTTCGAGCGCTTGGAAACCGATTCGCCGGATTTGCAGATTCGCGCGCGCGGCGATTGGACCGTGCTCGCGGGCAAGGAACACTCGACCTTCGACATCACCTTCACCGCCGAGAGTCTGGGTCGCATGCTCGATGCGCTGGGCTTCGCCGGCATCGTCGAGGGCGGACAAACGATGGCGCGCATTCAAGGCGGTTGGGATGGCTCGCCTTCGCAATTTGGATTGGCGCGCATCGAGGGCATGCTCGAAGCCACGGTCGGCAAGGGCCGCATTCTCGATGTCGATCCGGGCGCGGGGCGATTGCTGGGTCTGGTGAGCTTGCAGGCGATTCCGCGGCGGCTGGCGCTGGATTTCAGCGATTTCTTCAAAAGCGGCATGACCTTCGATTCGATCACGGGTCGTTTTGAATTGCGCGCGGGCGATGCCTACACGCAAGACCTCGTGGTCAAGGGGCCGGCCGCCGACATTCGCGTCAATGGCCGCACCGGCATCAAGGCGCGCGACTACGATCAACAGCTCGAAGTGACGCCGCGCGTGGGTGGCGTGTTGCCCGTGGTCGGCGCGCTCGCGGCGGGCCCGGCCGGCGCGGCCGCGGGTCTGGTGGTGCAGGGCATGTTCAAGACGCCGCTGGATTCAATGGTGCGCGCGAAGTATCACGTCACCGGCTCGTGGGAGAAACCCGAGATCGTGCTCATCGCCAAGGAGCGCGGCCGCGCGCGCGCCTCGCAGGAAACACCGCAACCACCGACCGCGAATCCGCAAGAACCGCCGCCGCCGCGCGAACCGGGCTGAGCGGCGCGCCGAAGCCGCAAGCAACACCGCGCGATTGTCTTGCCCGATCGCGCTGACTATTCTGATCCATTGGCCCGCGCGCGCGCGCGGGGTGTTGGCGACGCGGGCGGGGCCCGAGTCGCGCGGTCAATGGAAACTTCGGGCATGAGCGAGCATTCGCATTTCTGGATCGGCGACTACGGTCGTATCGTCGAACGCGGCACCTGGCGTGACGGTCGTTTGCCACTGACCGTGGCCTTCGAGCTGCGCGACGAATTCGAGCAGGCCGAGGTCACGGCCCATCAGCGCGATCTGCGCTTCACCATGCGTTCGTCGCTGACGCGCTCTGGACTCGACATGAGTCGCACCGGCGCGCCCTTGCTTGACGGGCGGCGCGTGCTGCTCGAGGTCGAGGCCTTTCACTACGATCCGACGTTCGCCAATGCTGGCTGGTGGCACGAGTTGCTCACGCATGGTCTGCCCGTCGGACGCTTGTTCCATGCGCCGGCGGCGGCGCGCTTGTCATCGGCGCGCATCTGGGAAGAACTCGCCGCGCATCGCTTGAAGTTGCCCGACAGTATCTCGATCGATCGGCACGGGCGCGTGGTGATCACGCCGCATCGGGTCAAGTACACGCTCAATGCCAAGTTGCGTCGCGACCAGTACGAACAATTGCTGGATATCGATTCGCCGCGCGCCTTCCTCGACAAGGTGCTGGTGCGTCACGACACCGACGTGCTGATCGTGCCGCCGGGCGCGGGTATTCTCACCAGCTGCTCGATGTATCTGCGTTCGCACTACGTGGTGCTCAATCGCGGCGGCGGCGAGTTCGGCCTGCACGCGGGCAGCGTGGTGCTCGATCCCGTGCGCACCTTCGGCACGCAGGTGCTGCTGGAGATCTACAACACCTCCGATCAGCCCATCGTCAATCCGGTGGTCTCGGTCGATGTCTATCAAGCGCCGCCGCGCGATCGGAACGATGGCGATGGCGCGGTCGCGCGTCTGGGCGAAGCGGCGCTGCGCGAGACCGATGCGCCGCGCGCGCGCACGATCTCCATTCCGCGCGGCACGCGACGATTGCCCCGCGGCGCGCAGGCGCCGGGACCGAACCCGTGCAGCCTGTTCGCCGATGATCATCGGCGCGTGCTCGTCGCCGATGATGTCGCGAGTGCGCTGTCCGATGAGGCGGCGACGCAGGCGTCGACCTTGGCGATGGAGTTCTTTCCGAATCTGTCCGAGCACATGGCCTTGCTCGCGCATGTGGGCGACAGTCCGTTGCGGCGGCTGATCTTCCGTCGTGCCACGCGCGCCAATGCATTCTTCTTGTCGGCGCAAGCGCACGCGCAGTTGGAGAACTACGCCGCGCTGGGTCTTGATGTGTTCTGGCACGATGCGAATTCCGGCGAAGTGCATCGGCACGTGTATAAGCGCGATCAAGGCTTCTTCGTGCGCGAGCATCGCGTCGAGGCGTTTCTTGAAGCCGCCGTGATCGCGTTTTACGGTTCGGCCCTGGCGATGGAAGCGGAGGAGACCGCGCGCATTCGCGCCCTGGTCGATCGGCTGTCGCGGTTCATTGGCTCGCCCTTCGGCGTGCTCACCGGTGGCGGGCCTGGCGTGATGCAACTTGCGCTCGATCGCGCGCGCGAAGCCGGTGGTCTCACTGGCGCGTGCTATCTGGAACTGGAAGCGCAACCACCGGAACTCGGCGTGGACTTCTTCAACACCTTCGAGGAGACCTGTCGCCACAATCGCCAGAAGTGGTTCCAGGCCGCGGATTTTTGCGTGTTCAATGTCGGGGGCATCGGCACGCTGGAGGAAGTCGGCATCGAGCTGTGCAATCTCAAGCTCGGCATTCGTCCGCGCGCGCCCTTCGTGTTTTACAACGCGCGATATTGGGATCCGTTGCGCCGCCAGCTGGCCGACATGGTCGCCGACAAGCGCGCGCCCGCGTGGATGCTCGACTACGTGCTGTTCACCAACGACCCCGATGAAGTGGTGTCGTTCTATCGGCGCACGCTCAAGGTCTTGTAAGTCATGATGGAAATTCGCGCCTTGATTCTCGACGCGGGTGGCGTGGTCATGCACGAAGACCCCGCCGACTACGATCGCATCACCGTGCCGCACGGGTTCACGCCCGGTCAGGTGTGGGAGGCGGCGCATTCGGTGCCAGAGTACCGGCCCTCGCGATTGGGTGAAGTGTCGCCCGAGGTCTATCACGCCGCCATCGTCGCGCGCCTGCGGCGCGAATCGCCCTCGGCGCGCGTCGAGCCGATGTTCGCCGAGATCCTGCGCTATTACCGCGAGCACAATCTGCCGCGACCGGTGATGTGCGAGCTGCTGATGTCGCTCAAGGGCCGCATCAAATTGGGCTTGTTGTCGAACGGCTCGCCCGGCGCCACGCAGCGTTATCTCAACTTGGGCCTGGGCGCGATCTTCGACGAGATGGTCTGCTCGGGCGAAGCCGGCGTGGTCAAGCCCGATGACGAGGCTTATCGGCTCACCGCGCGGCGCCTCGGCGTGGCGCCGGAAGACTGCGCCTTTGTCGACGATGTCGCCGGCCATGTGGAGGCCGCACGCGCGCTCAGCATGCGCGGGCACGTGTATCACCATGCGCGGCACGACGCCTTTCTATCGGCCTTGCGTGAGTGGCGTCTGATGCCGTGAGCCGGGTTTCTCGGTTCCTCCGAGTCTGTTGATCGTGGCACCCGACCGGCGCGCGTGGGCGCGACCGGCGGCGGACCGCCACGCCGATCCTAGGAGGATCGGATCATCGACTGACGGAGACACCGATGAAGATTCGTTTCGCTTTGCTCCCGCTCGCCCTCGTCTCGGCCATGGCCTTCGCCAAGGATTCGTCCAACGCCGCGCTGGACAAGGTACTGGTCAGCGAGGAGGGCATGACCCTCGTCGCCGATGGTCTGTACATGGAAAAGACCGCCTCGGGCGCGTCGTACGTGGCGATCAACAGCGCCGGTCGTGAAAGCCTGCGTGGCATCGTGCAGAGCGATCTCGACGCGCAGCGCACGCGCCTGACCGCCAAGGGTCGCGCCGACACGGGCGCGGGCATCGTCGCCTCGCTCGAGCGCGTGCTCGATCGCTTGAATGCCGAGATGCAAGGCAAGGTCTCTCAAACCAGCTACTGCCCGAGCGGCGCGCAGATCTATGCGCGCGCCTTGTCGAGCGGTGGCACGGCGGCCAGCGGCTACGCGGTGAACGCGCTCGACTTCTCGCCGGCGACGCCGACGAGCAATCTCGCGGAAGCTTCGACCGACAACATCTACAACTCGCAGACGACCGTCGGCCTGACCCCGGCCAATGCCAGCGCCAATGAGTCGGCGAGCTGCTACGCCTATGGTTATGCCTCGGTCACGTGTCCGGGCGAGACCTCGCCGCGCGCCACGGCCTACGCGACGAGCTGGCGTCGCGCCCCGATTTGTCTGTACTGATCCGCATCGCACGTCGCGATCGGCAGTCACTGGCCGGTCGCGATGCCCCCTCGCGCGCCACCCGCGGTCACGCGGGTGGCGCGTGCGATCTTGCTTGACGTGATCGGACAAACCCCGCGTTTCGCGACCTGCTGCGCAGAAGCGCATCGCGCCGCGCGGTACTTAAGCTCCGCTTCCTGGCGCACGCGCGCCCGGGTCCTGCGGAGAACTGTCATGAACTTTCGATCGATGCTCTGCGGCGCCAGCGCGCTGATGGGTTTGTGTGCCTGGGCGCCGAACGTGGCGCAAGCGCTGGCCGTGTCCTCGACCGTGCCGGCGCTCAATGCCAGCAATCAGACCCGCACCACGACGATCACGATCAACTTCGATCGGCCCTTGCTGACCAGTTCGATCACGTCGAGCAGCTTTCGCGTGTGGGGTCGTTCGACCGGTCCGGTCGCGGGCACGATCACGTATGCCAACGGCAATCAGACCTTGATCTTCACGCCGACCAGCAGCTTCTTTCCGGGCGAGTGGATCCAGGTGCAGATGGCCAAGACCATCACCGCCGCCGACACGACGACCTTGCGCTCGGCCGGTTACGCGCTGCAGTTCCTCACGCGCGCGGGCACGGCGGCGATGACCTTCATCCAGATCGGCAGCCCCAGCGTGCGCACCAACGCCAACACCACGCGCTTGTACGGCGGCAACTACACGGATATCAATCGCGACGGCTGGATCGACTACCTCGCGGTCAACGAGGTCAGCGCCGATCTGCGCGTGATGTTGAACAGCGCCAACGGCTCGGGCTTGCTGATGCCGGTGATGACGCCGCCGCCGGCGATCGGCGTCGAGGCCAGTCCCAATCGCGCCGCCGATTTCAACAACGATGGCTTCATGGACATGGCCACCAGCAACACGAGCTCGGGCTCGATGTCGGTGCTGCTGGGCAATGGCAATGGCACCTTCCAGGCGCAGCAGCAGATCACCACGGGTGGATCGCCGCACGGCATCTCCGCGCTCGATGTCGATGGCGACGGTGATCTCGATCTGGTCTCGGCCAACGAGAACAACAACAACCTCGCGCTGTCGCTCAACAATGGCGCGGGTGTGTTCGGCGCGGCCACGACCTTCGACAGCGGCGGCAGCGGCGAATACCCGCTGGTCTCGGCCGACATGAACAACGACGGCATCACCGACCTCATCGTCGGCGCGGCCAACAGCAATCAAGTTCGCGTGATGCGCGGCAATGGCGATGGCACCTTCACCTTGGCCTCGTCGACCGCAGCCGGTGGCCGGCCGTGGATGTTGTCGGTGGCCGACCTCAACAACGACGGCAAGATGGACATTGCCAGCGCCAACGGCAACTCGGGCAATGCCTCGATCCTGCTCGGCAATGGCCTGGGCGGCTTGGCCGCGCCGGTGACGACCACGTTCAACGTGACCATGATCGCCACCGATTTCGGCGACCTCGATGGCGATGGCGATCAGGACTGGGTCTTGTCGAGTTACTCCGGCTCGAAGTGGTTCATCATGCGCAACGACGGCACGGGCACCTTCAGCGAGATCCGCCAGATCCAGGCGCCGCAGGCCGGTTCCTGCGCCTCGATCTACGATTTCGACAACGACGGCGATCTGGACATGGCCATGGCCGACGAACTGGCCGACGTGGTCCTGCTCGAACAGAACAACGGCTCGATCCTGTTTTCCGACAGCTTCGAGACCACCGCCGCGCAATAACGGCCCCGCGCCGCGCCCCGACCGGTTTTGGGCCGGCCGGGGCGGCCCTGTTAGACTCGCCCCGGCGCTGAAAATCCGCGCGCCGTCCCCATGTGCCGAGTCTGGCCGGCCCGAGCGTCCGGTCGTCGTGGAGTGTCGATGAGTTCACCCCTGGTTTTGGCTTCGCAACGCTTGCTCGCGCCCGCCGGCTTGAGCGAGACCGATCTGACGCGCGCGTTCGGCCGCCTGATGGGGCGGGGCATCGATCGCGCCGATCTGTATTTCCAGCATTCGCGCTACGAGTCCTGGGTGCTCGAGGACGGCATCGTCAAGGAAGGCACGCACGCCATCGAGCAAGGCGTGGGCGTGCGCGCCTTGTCGGGCGAGAAGACGGGCTTCGCCTATTCCGACGAGATCGCGCTGCCGACCTTGCTCGAGGCCTCATCCTCGGCGCGCGCGATCGCGCGCAGTGGCGCCGAGACCGGCGCGCAAGCCCTGGCGCGGCGCGAATCGCGCGCGCTGTACGAACCCTTCGACCCCGTCGATAGCATGAGCGCCGAGGCCAAGGTCGATCTGCTGCGGCGTGTCGATACCTTCACGCGCGCGCTCGATCCGCGCGTGAAGCAAGTGATCGTGAGCATCGCCGGCGCGGTCGACACCGTCGTGATCGCCGGCAGCGACGGCGTGTTCGCGGGCGATGTGCGGCCGCTGGTGCGCTTCAATGTCTCGGTGATCGTCGAAAGCGGCGATCGTCGCGAGCAAGGATCGGCCGGTGGCGGCGGGCGCTTCGCCTATGCGCGTCTGGTCGATTCGGGTCGCGTGTTCGAATACGCCCGCGAAGCCGTGCGTCAGGCCCTGGTGAATCTCGACGCGGTCGATGCGCCGGCCGGCACCATGACCGTGGTGCTCGGCCCCGGTTGGCCGGGCGTGTTGCTGCACGAGGCCGTGGGTCACGGCCTCGAAGGCGATTTCAATCGCAAGGGCCTGTCGGCGTTCTCCGGTCGCATCGGCGAACGCGTGGCGGCCAAGGGCGTGACCGTGGTCGACGATGGCACCTTGCCGGAACGTCGCGGTTCGCTATCGATCGACGACGAAGGCACGCCCACGCAATGCACCGTGCTGATCGAGGACGGCATCCTGCGCGGCTATATCCAGGACAAATTGAACGCGGGCCTGATGGGCGTGGCGCCCACCGGCAACGGTCGTCGCGAATCCTTCGCGCACTTGCCGATGCCGCGCATGACCAATACCTACATGCGCGCCGGCGCGCACGCGCCGCAGGAAATCATCGCCTCGGTCAAGCGCGGCTTGTATGCGGTGAACTTCGGCGGCGGTCAGGTCGACATCACCAATGGCAAGTTCGTGTTCTCGGCCAGCGAGGCGTATTTGATCGAGGACGGCAAGGTCGGTCGCCCGGTCAAGGGCGCGACCTTGATCGGTTCGGGCCCCGACGTGCTCACGCGCGTGAGCATGATCGGCGATGACATGCATCTCGACACCGGCGTCGGCGTCTGCGGCAAGGACGGGCAGAGCGTGCCCGTGGGCGTGGGTCAGCCGACGCTGCGCATCGACGAGATGACGGTCGGCGGGACGCGCGCGGCGTGAACGCGCGCGCGGCTCAGTCGGCGGGCGCGTCCATCTCGCGCAGCACGCGGAACAATTCGCGCGCGGCCGCCGGCGGCTTGCCTTGCTCGCGCTCGAAGCGCGCGCGACGGATCAGCTGACGCAGTTGCTGGCGCTGATCGTGCGGCGCGCGCGCGAGAAACTCGTTCATGGCCTCGTCGCCCTCGGCGATCAGCTGATCGCGCTGGGCTTCGAGACGATGCAGGCGCGCGGTCTCGCGCAGTTCCTCGGCGCGATCGTGGGCCAGCGCGGCGCGCATCGCGGGAATTTCATCCTCGGCCGCGCGCAGGCGCTTGGCCAGGAATTGCGCCTGACGCTTGCGCGCGATGTGCTGGCGCACTTCGCGGCTTTCGCGCACCAGATCGCGCAGATCGTCCGACATCGGTATGCGCTCGAGTTCGGCCTCGGTCAGGTCCATCAGGTGCTTGGCCAAGTCGAGCACGTCCAGGGCTTCGCGCCGCAGCTGGCTGCGCGAGGGGCCTTCGAAGTCGTGCGACAATGTGTTTTCGTCGTCGATGGACATGTTCCGTCGAGTCACCATGCGGGCGGCACGCGCCGCCGAATGTTCTAAGGATACGCAGTGAGCGCCATTGTCACCACATCGACGGTTGATTTGCAGCAACTCGACCAGCTCGCCGAGATCGCCAGCGACGTGCTGCGCCGCTGCCGCGAGGCCGGCGCGAGCCAGGCCGAAGTCGGCGTGAGCGAGGACCAGGGCATCAACGTCAACGTGCGCATGGGCGAGGTCGAGACGGTCGAGTACACGCGCGACCGCGGCGTGTCGGTGACCGTGTACTTCGGCCAGCGCAAGGGCTCGGCCAACACCGCCGATCTGGCGCCCGCGTCGATCGCCGCGACCGTGGAATACGCCTGCGCGATCGCGCGTCACACCGAGGCCGATCCCTGCGCGGGTCTGGCCGACGCCGCGCGCATGGCGCGCGAGTTTCCCGATTTGGATCTGTGGCATCCCTGGGCGCTGGACGCTGACCGCGCCATCGAACTGGGCGTGGCTTGCGAGGCCGCCGGTCGCGCGGTCGATGCGCGCATCACCAATGCCGATGGCACCAGCGTGTCGAGCGGCGCGAGTATTTCGGTCTATGCCAACTCGCACGGCTTCGTCGGTCGCGAAGGCAGCACGCGGCACACGGTCAGCTGCTCGCTGATCGCCGAGGACGACGCCGGCATGCAGCGCGACTACTGGTACACCAGCACGCGCCATCCCGACGACATGGAAGACGTGCAGACCGTCGGCCGACACGCCGCGCGTCGCACGCTGGAGCGCCTGGGCGCGCGCAAGTTGAGCACGCGTCAGTGCCCGGTGATCTTCACCTCGGAAGTCTCGCGCAGCCTCATTGGTCATCTGATTTCCGCGGTGAGTGGCGGCAGTCTGTATCGCCGCTCGACCTTCCTGCTCGATCACGCGGGCAAGCAAATCTTCCCGACGCATTTGTCGATTCGCGAGGAACCGCTGCTGCGTCGCGGCCACGGCTCGTCGTCCTTCGATGCCGAAGGCGTGGCCACCGTCGCCAGCGATCTGGTGCGTGATGGCGTGCTGGCGCGTTACGTGCTGGGCAGCTACTCCGCGCGCAAACTCGGCTTGCAGAGCACGGCCAATGCCGGTGGCGTGCACAACTTGATCGTCAGTCATGGCGATCGCACGCTGCAGCAGTTGATCTCGGACATGGGCCGTGGCCTCGTGGTCACCGAGTTCATGGGCCAGGGCGTGAACATCGTCACCGGCGATTACTCGCGCGGTGCGGCCGGTTTTTGGGTCGAGAACGGCGAGATCGTGCATCCGGTTGAAGAAATCACCATCGCCGGCAATTTGCGCGAGATGTTCCAGGGCATCGTGGCCGTGGGCAAGGACGTCGATCCGCGCTCGCACATTCTCACCGGATCGATGCTGATCGATCGCATGACGGTGGCGGGCAGCTGAGGCATGAGCGTCGGCGCCACGCGATGGGCCTGGCTCGCGTTGTGGTTGCTGGCCTTCGTCATCGCGGGGTATTGGTTCGCGCAATGGCTCGAGGCGAGCTACCTCGCCGACGGTTCGGTCGTGCCGGTGAGTTACGACTCGTTCTATCACGCGCGTCGCATCCTCGATGCCACGGGGCGGCTCGGTGACTTCTACGAATTCGACGGTCGCATTCACGCGCCTGACGGCATGTGGGTCTCGTGGCCGTGGGCCTATGACTGGTGCCTCGCGCTCTACGCCACGCTGACGCGCGGTTTCGCCGGTGGCGATGCCATGCGCGTGCTCGCCTGGGTGCCACCGATGGGCATGGGCGTGAGCCTCGCGGTGCTCGCGCTGTGCTCGCGTGAATTGCGCTTGAGTCTGGCTTCAGGCGCCTTCGTCTTGATCGGCTTCGCGTCGCTGCCCTTGATCGTGTACCTGTATCAAGTCGGCGCGCTCGATCATCACTGGGCCGAAGCGCTGACAGCACTGACTGCCTTGTGGCTGATGTTGCGCTGGAGCGCGGCCACGCACGAGGTCTCGCGCGCCATCGCCGTGGGCGTGGTGCTGGGCCTGGGCAATGGCGTGCACAACGGGTTGTTCATGCTGCAGATTCCGGTGATGCTCGCGCTGGCCACGTGGTGGTGGCGCGGCGAGCCGGTGCCGCGCGCGGCGGCGCGCGCGTTCGCGATCGCCTTGTTGGTCTCGACGGCGGTGATGCTCGTGCCTTCGGCCGCGTGGCGCGCGGGGTTCTACGAGTTCTATCTGTTGTCGTGGTTCCATGGGCACGTAGCGGCGGCGAGTGCGTTGTTCGCGGTGTTGTTCTCGACCGTGCGTTACTCGCGCCGCGCGTTCATCGGGATGGCCGTGCTGGCGATCGCGGTCGCTTGGCCGCTGTTCTCGCGCGTGCATCGCGGTCTCGATTTCGTCGATGGCGAACTCGACTATCTGCGCGACATCGTCGAAGCGATGAGCTTCCCGGAATTCATCGCGCGTCGCGGCTGGCGCGAGTTCTTCGTCACCTACTCCTGGCTGCCGCTGGCCTTGCCCGTGATGGGCTTGGGGCTGTGGTGGCGCGCGCGTCAGGCGCCGCGGCAGATGCTGGTGCTGGCCTTTTTCCTGATTTTCGGCGCGGCCATGTTCGTCGCGCAGATGCGTTTTTCATACTACGCCGCGGGCGCGATGTTGCTGGCCATGGCCGTGGCGATCGAGGCCGCGCCCTGGGCGCGCGAGCGCGCCTGGTGGACACCGGTGATGGCGCCGGTGCTGCTCATCATCCTCATCGCCAACGGGCTACCAATGCATGCCACGCGTCTACCGCCCGGCGGCGACACCGCGTTCGCGATCAGTCGTCCCGTGCTGCGCGTGCTCGGCGAATTGTGCAAGGCGAAGCCCGGCGTCGTGCTGGCCGAACGCGGCTTCGGTCACTTCATCACCTATGCCACCGACTGCGGCACGGTCGCCGACAACTTCATCATGAGCGCCGCCGACATCGCCGCGCTCGATCGTCAGCAAGCCTTGCTCTCCGCATCGCCTGACGAACTTCGCGCGAAAGCACCCGAAGTGCGTTACCTCATGCTGACCATGCCCGATTGGGCGATCGAGAAATTGATCCAAGGTCAGCCCGTCAACGCCGCCGAGGAATCGCGCGCGCTCGTGCGTGATCTCCTGCTGCTACGTCGCGAACACGCGTCAGTGCGATTCATCGGGGGCATTCAAGGCGATGGCATGCCGGCGGGGGCGCCGCCGATGGTGGGGTTGTTTGAGCTTTCAGATTCGCCAAGTTCGCGTCGCGAACCACACTAGACCGCCGTTGCATGTCGATTCTTAAGAAGCAATTGCTTCAATGATGTGATTCTTTTCGGGCTTACAGCCAGTTCGTGAGACTGGTTCCTGCATTCGACTCCTTGACACTCCTTTTGTTGCCAATAGAGATCGCTGGCGGATCACATAGAGAGCTGACTTGCCTGGCTCATTGCACTTCGCTAGCCTGCGAAGGCGAGCAGTGTTCTCCTCCGTGGCCAATGGCGCTCGACATGTTTGCTCGTCTGGCTCCTGACCACCACAGATTAAGAAGCCGGAGCCTCTTGTAGCGAATTTCCAACTTGGTTTTAGCGATTCGTTGTTTTCAACATGAACTTAGAACTTGCCCCGCATCACGTTGTAGCCAATTCGGAGCTTTGACATGCATTCAATCCAGGGATGGAAGGCTTGCCTTCTTGTTGCGGTTGCCGTGCTTGGCTTCGGCAAAGTTGCCGCGCAAACACCCGCACGAGATGCCATCTCCGACAGCGTCGGAGCGACTTTCGGAGAATTCCGAGTCGATGAGTCGGGTAACGCAAGCTATTCGATACCGATCTACGCCCCGCCAGGAACAGCTGGCGTCGTACCCAGAATGTCGTTGGCCTACAACAGTGGCGGAGGCATTGGGCCCTTGGGGAAAGGGTGGTCGATCAGCGGTCAATCGGCGATATCGCGCTGCCGAAAAACAAGAGAAGCTGGCGACTTTACGGATGGCCAGGGAAATCCAATTGACGGCAACTCTCAGCCAGTAAGCTACACAAACGCTGACGTATTCTGCCTTGATGGCCAAAGGATGCTGCTGGTTTCGGGAACTTACGGAGCTGCTGGCGCCGAGTATCGATTGGAGCTTGACCCTTTTACCCAAATATTCTCAGTGGGCGGAAATAATGGGTCGACTTCTTCCTATACCGGCCCAACGTCCTTCACGGTGCGGCGAAAGGATGGGTCCACGAGCACTTATGGTGAGACAGAGGACGCGAAGATAGAGCGCTGCATCTTCTGTGACGTCAACCAAGCCATTGCGATTTGGGCACTGAGTAGCGTTCAGGACTCGGTCGGAAATTACATCAGTTATACCTACATCGACCACCCGTTCACGGGTGGCGGTGGGCCGGTCGGGGACTACGTCGAATACGTAATCAGTTCAGTGCGATTCACGGGAAAGCGTCAGCTCCCTGGGCAATCAACGCCCGCAAGCAGCCCATACGCCGGAATATTCTTCAACTATCGGTCTGGCGGGCTTCAGCCGTCCAATGGTGAGGAAGTTACCGCAGGCTATCAGGGTGGGGTCCTCTACAGTCAGTCTCAACTGCTGGAATCGATCGTCGTAAAGGATCAAATTGATCTCCCTCTGGCCTCGCAGCGGACGCTGCGCTTTTATAGGTTTTGTTACAGCTCGAATCAAGCTGGCTGTGTCGGCACTGAGACATCCATGAGCGGAAGCAGAGCGAAGCTGCTTCGCTCCATTCAAGAATGCCGAGATGAAAGCATGTCCGTCTGCTATCGGCCAACGGTTTTTTCTTGGACGGATCAATTAGGGGTCAAGTCAGCCTTCGAAACTGGCGATACCTCAAGCACGGTCGGGGAAACTCGGAACTTGGTCAGTTCCAGAATTGGCGATGTAGATGGCGATGGCCGAATGGACATCGTCTGGTTTCGATCGGCCGGGTCTACCCATCCAACTTGCAGCAACAAGAGATACCTTGTTGTTAGTTTCGCTGATCGCGAAGTGGTCGCGTCACAAAGCAGGTTGACTCTGAAGACATTTGAGCAGACGACAGTTTGTACAAGTCTAGATGCCAGCGCAACCAATGACGAATTGAATACGGCGTGGGGACTCTTCGATTTCAATGGTGATGGCCGTGATGATCTCATGCTGGCGGACAACAATGACGGGACTCCGAATGCTCGCTGGCATATCTACGCATCTGGAGGACGACCGCAATCCGGGACAAGTGTTTTCGATACGTCGACAGATTTAATGAATGTCACCATTTCCACGGCGAGTGATAGTCAGGATCAAGCTCAATTTGGTGACTTTAACGGCGATGGCATGATTGACATCGCTTACTCGACTGGGAGTAGCAGTCTCGGCATTGCATTCATGCAGCGCAAGGCAGACCAAAGTGGATTCGAATTCTCTCAGCCGATCAGTCTGCTACCGCAGATCAATTGTCCGTCCGACAGTATCTGCAATGTCGACTACCAACCTGGAGATGTTTCTGGATTTGGTGTTTCTGGAGATTTTAATGGCGACGGCCGTTCAGATCTGATCGTTCGCGTGAAAGTCGCAAGTGGTTCGCTCGGGCCAGAGGAGCTTTCTACTCCGATAAGGAACTTGGACAATGCCGCCTTCGAAGAGTATGTCGCTGAGCGAAGCCTTGCAATTACGGAGACAAAGTTCGTTGCCCTAGTAATGGGTTCCAGGACTGCCAGTACGCAGTCGGCGCAGCAGTATGGCCCAGGGCCGATCTACTCCGCGGCGAGCGACCTTGGCTCGGCGGATGTCAGGCAGTTTCAGGTAGTCGATGTTAATGCTGATGGGCTCGCCGATCTCGTGTATCAGATGGACCTCACATCTGATGACTACACTTTTGCTCTAAGCACTGGTAAGCAGTTCCAGATGAGCGGCGGGCGAGCTGCGAGCGGAAGCATTTCCGATGTGTCGAATCGAGCCCATCTGCGATTCGTCGATGTAACCGGCGATGGTCGCCTAGATATTGTCTATCCTAGTGGCTCAGAGAGCACTCTCTGCGATGGCACCAGCGTTTCGGGGCGAGTGTTTAGATATCGAGCCTACTCGTCGAGCACTTTGTATGGCCTTAATGGTGGATACGATTTGCCTGGAAGTTCAAGTCCTTCGGGTGATGCCCGCTGCGTTCCAGGATTCGGCGCGAAAGCGGAAGTACTGAGCCAATGGGACTACTTTTTCGCGGATTTCGATGGCGATGGTGCGGCTGACTTTATCAAGTTGCGTAACGGAGATGCACAGGGAAATGTGCCATCTTCGATGTACTCAAGTCGTGCATTTCCATTGAGCCGATTCAAGCCACGTGACGCCATATTTCAGGTGTCGAGTGGTTACGGAGCAGTAACTCAATTTGGTTACCAACCTATTACAAACAAAGCAGTCTATCGACGGGGGCGGGGCTCAAGGCTTGATCCAGCCCCGGATGGGTCTGCCAGCGATGTTGACGGCGTCGTCGACAGTTGGGGGAGAGGATCTACAGTCATAGATGTACTCAGCTCGCAATACGTGGTTAGCACAGTAGAGAGCAGCGCTCCGACCAGAGGGCAATTGGCTGCGAGGAGTAGATTGCTTTACCGCTATGCCGGACAGAAGATTCAAGCTGGCGGCAGAGGCTCGCTCGGCTTTAGGACGATCGACACAATTGATGCCAATGCAGTTTCGGGAGATTGGATTCTCACGGAACAGATCTACCGGCAGGACTTCCCATTCATTGGGTTGCCATTGCAAACGCTAAAGTACAGAATCCCGGGAGCTGTCACACTCGGTAGTGCTGAGTTAGATCAATGCGCATTGGATCCCGAATCGCTCGCGCAAGTTACGAGTTTCCCTGGGGACGGAGTACATGTTGCTAAATGCTTCTATGACTTAAGTGCTGTAAACGAGCTTGAGCACCCAGCTCCTTTCGGTGAAGTATTGCAAGGCCGGCTAGTTCGGGTGAGCTCTTCTCTTTGGGGGTGCAAAGCGAATGGCACCACGGAAGCATGCGACTTCTCGTCATCGGCATCGCCCAATGAGTGTCCCGAAGTATCGGCCGCAGTGCTGAGCCGGTCAGTACATGAGCTTGCCCCTGCCTCACGCTTGGTAGTTGGTGTTCCGAGAGGTCTTCATCAATCGGCCCTTAATGGGCAGCAAGCGTTGTTTGCATACACTACGCGAACGTTTGACGCGGATCTGGATCCATCTACCGGTGCTATTAGTCGCAACGTTTGTGGACTATTTAGTTATGCGGGTGATAGCTATGGAAATGCAACGACGATATCGCTTAGTACCTTCAGCGGCGCGAGTCTCACAACTCTCGTCGCAAAGAAGATCACCATCAATGCCTACGTTAACGATGTCGTCAATTGGCGACTTGGTCGCCTGGTGTCGAGTCTTGTGACGGACACGCGCGGTACGCAGACATCTAGCAGGGTTTCTGATTTTAGCTACGACATTGATGGTCAAGCAGGTCTATCGAGCACCGACTCAGGGCTGCTTCTTTCTGAGCGAATTCAGAAGGATGTCGCCGCGAATCAGGACCTGCGTACTATCTACAGTTTGGATGACTATGGAAATCGGGTAGAAGCCTTTACCTGTAGCAAGCAAAGGCAGACTCCAAGTGGGCTCGTTGAGTTCAGTGATGCAGATTGCAAAAACAAGCTGCTAATCGAACAGCGGCCGGTGGGGAGCGGCGGGCCGACAACTGCCGTGCACCGCTACTCCCGAAATGTCTATGTCCAGAACGGCAGGTATCTTAGTTCTACCTACAAAACGTTCTTCTCCCCGACCGCGGCGCGAGGCGTGGCCGAGTTGGCTCTGGAGACGGTCAACGGTCGGGATGAGTTCGGCAACCCCGTATCAGTTTCCGGTGCGAATGGGTTAGTGGGTACCAGCCTTTTTGGTGCAATGAATCGGGCCTACTACGTCGCTGATAATACGGGAAAGTCATCTACAACCACATTTAGATGGTGTGGATCGTCAGCAAATGAAGTGAGCTGTCCTAGTGGGGGTAGCTTCAGGCAAAGGACGCAGACTGCAGGAGCACCCGATACGTACGTCTATTTTGACGTTCTTGGTCGGCAGGTTCTGAGCGTTGCGCAGTCGTTTAATGCGAATATCGCAGGGAAGAACTGGTCTTCTACTTGCACGACCTATGACAGTCACGGTCGGGTAGAGCACGTCAGCATTCCATTCTTCCTCGCCGGTGCCGGCTCAGATCCAGACTTTGCCCAGAATCCAACGGTCTGCACGAATGCATTTTCGGGAACATCCAATAGCTATGACGCACTGGGTCGAGTCATTAGAGTATCGGCAGCAGATGGTAGCTTCTCGACAAGCAGCTTCGCTGGATTGACGACGACTACGATCGATAGTCGCGGACAGAACGCTTCGCAGACCAAGAATGCGCTCGGCGAGGTCGTCTACTCTGTACAAGCGGACCCGGCAAGTGGTGGCCTTTCCGGCGCATCGATGCAAGTAACAAACGAGTACGATCCGCAAGGGAACTTACGCTTTGTCCGCCGAAATGCTGGCAATGGCGAAGTAGTTTCTGAGGTGCAATACGACTCGCTTGGCCGAAAGGTACTTGTGCTGGATCCTGACCGGGGAGCCATGAGCTACGAGTACAACGCCGCAGGTGAAGTGATTCGCTCGACGAATGCGCTGAACACGCGCGTGGAGCAGGACTATGACGCGCTGGGTCGTGTCTGGCGTCGGCGCGCGGGCAATGCGCAGGCCTTTACTGCAAGTGATCTCACCTTCCGAAGTGGTTTCGAGAATGAGATTTCGTTTGGTGGCGCAGTACTTGTCGACGAGTGGCAGTTCGATACAGCCGCAAATGGTCTGGGTGCGCTCCATTTTGAGCAGCGGAGCATAAGCAGCCAGGTTGGAATCGCTTTTCAGCGCACGAACTCATACGACGGAATCGGTCGATTGTCGCAACGGCTAACGTCTTTCGACGGCAATAGCTATTCAGAGTCAACGACTTATGACGGAGTCGGGCGAATTCAGACGCAGACTGATGCCTCTGGGGATGTGACGTCCTACTTCTATACTGTGCGTGGGTATCTGAGCTACCTTCAGTATTCAAGAACGGGCGTGGGCGCTGCCGGCAAGTTCTACGAGGTGCGCGAGCAGGACGCATGGGGCCATGTGAATAAGGAGCGCCGATTCGGTACGTCAACCAATATCGACACAACTCGCTCCTATCATCCAACGCGCGGATGGATTGACACATTAGTTACGATTGGCGCCAGCACTCTACAGAACTGGGATTTTGATTTTGACTCGAACGGCAATCTGACACGACGAAATAGCGGCAATGGGAATTTGGTCGAGGACATGTCCTATGACAAGCTCAATCGCTTGACATCGGTGGTTCTCAGTGGATTCTCAGCGCCAGGGCTAACAACGAGTATTACTTATGACAAGTTGGGTAACATTTGCGCCCGAGGCTCCACGAGCTACTCCTACGAAGGCGCGGATGGTTGCAACTCGACCAGTCTCTCGGGACGCCCTCATGCCGTAATCCAGGTAGGCAACACTACCTATGGTTACGATCAGATTGGTAATCAAGTGGTCGGTAACTCAAGTGTCGACGCAGACGACCACACGATGGGCTACGACGCATTCGAGCAGGTCGTAGTAATGACGCGGGGAAGTATCACCGCGTTCCCTTCAGCACAGGAGACTGAGTTCAGCTACGGCTCCGATCTTGCGCGCTATCGGCGGATTGACAGAACCAATGGGGTTGACGTTCGAACAACGCGCTACGTTGGGACTGTCGAGTTCATTACCACTTCAACTGAAACTCTTACGAAGCGGTACCTACCAGGAGGGGCCGTAGTCACGACTTCATCCGTGAATAGTACGGTCGACGACCGATATCTGCTTGTGGATCACCTGGGATCACTAGACGTGGTCGTCGGTGACACAGGCGCCTTGATCGAGAGCGCGAGCTTTGATGTTTGGGGCGGCCGACGGAATGCAACGAGCTGGCAAGGTGCGAGCGCAGCGCCGGCAAGCACGACGCACGGGTTTACGGGGCATGAGCATGTGGATGCCATCGGACTCATTCATATGAACGGCCGAGTCTATGATCCTGCAATTGGTCGCTTTATTCAGTCGGATCCCCTGGTCGATTCCGGGATTCAGGGGCTCAATCGGTATAGCTACGTTCTCAACAATCCCCTTAGCCTGACAGATCCGACAGGGAACATGAGCTGGGGTGAGTGGATTCGAACCGGTATTGGAATCGCAGTGGCCGCGGCAACTGGCGGCGCTGCGTCGAGCGTTTCACTGACTGCCGGCCAGCAGGTGTTCGTCGTTGGAGCCGGAGGTGCAATGTCGGCGGCCGGAACGAGCATGTCGGCTAAAGGAATTGGATGGGGCGCGATCTCTGCCGTAGCGTTCTACGGAATTGGCACATACTTCGAGAATTCTAGTTGGGCCAGTGACGGTAGTCATGTATTTGGGACAAATCTTGATCTGGGCGGGTACTCGGCAAAGGTCTTGGCGCACGCAGTGACAGGTGGTGTACTGCAGCACATGCAAGGCGGGCGATTCGGGGACGGGTTTGCGTCCGCAGGATTGAGCCAAGCATTCAGTGGCGCGATTGACAACCTCGACCCCGCGAACCCTGGATTTAGCACCGAACGCGTCTTGGTTGCGGCGATACTCGGGGGTGTGGTTTCGCAAGTGACTGGGGGAAAGTTTGCCAATGGAGCTGGAACTAGCGCGTTCGCACGTGCGTTCAATGACGACATACATTGGCAAGATGACCAACTTGAACTAATGACTTCAATTGATCTGTTCTTCAAAAAGCAGCCTGACGGGCAGTTTGAGTTGAATTCTCGAGGCCTTTCGATTCTTATGAAGGCCAATCTCGCTGTATTTGAGTGGAAGTCACCAAAGGTGGGCGGCTACAAGAAAATTCCAGCCGACAGTTTTGCGGAGGTAAAACTGGGCGGCGGCGATGGAGTGTTCTTGCTTTGGGCCGACAAGCGATTTCGTGTTACCGGAGTCCCAAGAACCTCGTACGGAGCGAACCTGAATGGCACTTTTGCAGGGTCTGACCTAAACTACGTCTATCAGGGAATTCTGTCAGCGGCTCGAGGTGAAGGGATCGCTAAGATGAACGCCGATATTGCCGCATGGAATGGCTTGCAGGCATTGCAGGGTGTACTAAGTGGTAATAGAGGCGAGGCTTTAAGAAACGCCACACAGATACAGAGGGCATCACTGTGGGGGACTTACGGGTTCTATTACTACAGTTCGGGAGAAGGGAGATGAGTAGGAACAGGAGGTTGATTCCTGTCTTTTTCCTCTTTCTTTGCGGGAATGTGGTGGCGAAGGACCTTTGCGCGCCGATCGTGGATGCAAGCAATGACAAAACCTTTGTCGCATATCTTGAGTCGTGGGTTGCAAGCAGAGCAGGAGCCTGGGAAGGGCTGAGATTGGAACGTGCTTACCAATTCCCGGATTCCCCAGGCCAGTATGCTGTTGAGCTGAATGACAATAGGATTCAAGAGCGTCTTGGACCGGAAGCTCTGGCGCGAGTGATCCATGGGTCCGGGCGAAAGGTCACAGGAATCTTCTTTGGTAGGAATTCGAATCAAGGAATCATCGTCCGAGTTGCTCCCGGCTACTATGCTGGTCTAGTAGATTCCGCTCTTAAGAATCAGCATGGGAACATTTCAGTGATCTGTATCGACAGATTGAATGGAATTGATCCTTCGTCACTTCGAAAGTATAGAAAGGACCACTAATTCAGAAGATCGCTGCGGTCGGCCGCGTGTGTTCAAGTTGAGTAGCTCCCCGACTTAGGGGGGCGCTGAACTCAGCTACGCCGGTCAACTGTGCGATGCGGTGGATCTTCGAGATCGCGCTCAGCGATCGATGTCAATACGAATATTCTCATCGGCGAAAGTCACTGCGTCGATCCAGGTCGCGTCGCCCGTGCGCACTTCGATGCGGACTTCGGTTGGCGCGCCGACGCGATAGAGCCACGTGTTGCCACTGCGCGCCGCGGGGCGTAGCGGTTGGTCGCCGGCGATCACGATCGGATCCTCGCTCGCTACGAAAGCGCGATTGAGTTGCGTCACGGCCAGCCAGTGATCGCGGCCGAGCGAAGCGTGGGCGACGTAACGTTGATCGAGCGATAGTCGATACGGATGCGGCGGATAGTGGGGACGAAGGCGCAGCGCGATGTCGGGCGCGGGCTCGTCGCGCGCGACTCGCTTGGCGACGAACCACGCGTAGCCGTGCGTGCCGATGCCGTCGCTGCTGCCGGCATCGCGCAACAGCGCGGCGGGCAAGCCAGTCAACGCGCGATCGCCGCCGACGTGCGTGGATGCGCGATCGCCGCAGCGGAGCAGCGTCGGCAAGGTTTGCGCGTACTCCATCATCACGGCGGCGTCGCCGGCCAGGCTCAGCGTGTCTTGTTCGCAGGCTTGCGCCGCCAGGCGATCGAGCGCGAAGACCGGAAAATAGTCCACGGGCAATTCGTCGACGACGGGCGCCGTGCCGACATCGGCGATGGTCGCGGCCGGCAGCCATTGCCAGCCGTCGTGCCACGCGGCGCGGCGAGCCTGTAGCTGACTCAGCGCGGCGATGAAGCACAGGGCGGCGATCGCGCCGACATTGACATCGCGCGAGGTTGGCGCGCGCGTGCGCGTGGCCGTCGCCCACCCGAGTGCCGCGAGCCCGGTGACCAGGGGCACCGCGACGTAGAACAGATAGAAAGAGGCCGCGTCGCGCAGCATGGCGATCGCCAGCATGGCCATGACGATCCAAATCGCGATCGCGACGCGGATACGCCGCGGCGGCGCGCCCGGTGCGACCAACGCCAGGAACGTGCCCATCGCGATCGCGGCCGCGGAGAAGATTGCGACGACCGCGCCCCACGCGCGCATCGGCGCGAACAGATGATCGCGAACGAGGGTGAAGCCATGCACGAACCAGCCGATCACCACGACCGGCACGCGTGACAAGCGCGCGCCGAATGCGCCATCAGCGACGAAGGCGCGCGTGGCTTCCACTTGCGAAAAGCCCGTGCTGACCTCGTGCACGATCATTGGCGCCAACGGCAGCATCAGGCCGAGCATCAACGCGAACCATGGCCAAATCGCGCGCCGCGCCTGGGAACGATGGCCACGCCACACGGCATATGCAATCGCGGGCGCCAGCATCACCGTCGTCGGATGCGCGTGCCACGCCAGCGACCACATCGCGCCGAGCACGGCCCAGCGCCACGCGCCGCCTTCACCGCGCGCGACGATGACCCCGGCAAGCAACGTGCCAAGCGTCATTGTCTCCACCAGATTCGTGTGCGCGAAGATCACTTGCTCGAGCGAGGCCCAACCGGGCAAGGCCAGCAGCGCGACCCACAACACGCCCAATTCGCGGCCCTGCAAACGACGGCCCAACGCGTAAGCGAGCGGGAACTTCAGCGCCGCCAGCAGGCCCACGCCCAGCGCGACCATCGTCATTGAACGGGCGACCGCTACCAGCGGCGCTAGCACGTAGAACCACGCGGGACCCAGGTGCCAGCGCTGACCGATCTCTGGCCCGAGAACGGGCCATTCGCCTTGATGGACGAGTCGCCACGCCGTGCCGACATCGCGCGACGTGTCGGGAATCACGGTGGCGAACTCGTAGCCCGCGATCGAAATCGCCATTATCGCGAGCACGAAGAGCACGTCGCCCTTCGGGGCTCTCTCTCGCGTCGCGGAGTGGCTGGCATCATTCATGGCGGACACCTTACTCAATTCTCGCTCGGCGCTTTTCGGACGTGAGTTGGATTCACGTCACGCCGCCGCCATCGCCTCGATCTCCACCTTCCACCGAGGATCGAGTAACTGACAACAGATCACGGTCAGCGCGCACGCGTGATCGCCCAGATGCTTCACGCGCAGCCGCACATTGGCCTCATCGTCGTTTGGATCGGCCAGATAGAAGCGTAGCGAGACGAGATGGCGCACGCTCATGTTCGCGTCGGCCAACAGGGTGTGAATGTGGCCCCAGATAACTTCCGCCTGTTCCTCGAACGAGTCGGGCAAGGTCTTGCCATCGGCCAGATAACCATTCAAGCCGCTAATCACCAGCAGCCGCGCGCCGGCGGGAATTTCCACCGCGTGGTGATAGCAGCGGTAGCGCGGAAAGAGCGTGGTGGGGTTGTGGGCGATTGGCGTCATGGATCATGCCTCCTGGCAGAGTTCCTGGTGGTCGAGCGATGTGACGAGCGCGCACCGATCAGCGCACGCGTAAGATCAACTGCGTCTATCGACGGCGTAGTGCGCGAGATCCGCCAAATCGACGCCAGCGATTCCTTGTCGCGAAAGCGCCGACAGCGCCTCATCCCGCAACACCCCCGCCAACCGCCGCGATTCCTCGAGTCCCAGAATCGCCGGATACGTCGGCTTGTCGCGCGCGATGTCGGCGCCTTGGGTTTTGCCGATGACGGCGGTGTCGCCTTCGATGTCGAGGATGTCGTCGCGGATTTGGAACGCGAGGCCGACGCAGTGGCCGTAGCGGCGCAGCGCGGCGAGGGTGGCTTCGTCTTCGCAGCCGGCGGCCATGGCGCCCAGCAGCACCGAGGCGCGAATCAGCGCGCCGGTTTTGTGCACGTGCATGCGTTCGAGTTCGCGCGCGTCGAGGCGTTGGCCGACGGCGGCGAGGTCGAAGGCTTGGCCGCCCGCCATGCCGGCGGAGCCGCAGGCTTCCGCGAGGCAGGCGATCATGCGCAGGCCCAGGCGCGGCGCGTCTTGCGTGTGCGGATCGGCGGCGAGCACTTCGAAGGCGAGTGCCTGCAGCGCGTCGCCGGCGAGGATGGCCGTGGCTTCGCCATGCGCGATGTGACAGGTCGGGCGGCCGCGACGCAGGTCGTCGTCGTCCATCGCCGGCAGATCATCGTGAATCAGCGAGTAGGCGTGAATGATTTCGACGGCGGTGGCGCCGGCGTCGGCGCGTTCGAGCGCGCCGCCGAGCGCGGCGCACGCGGCATAAGCCAGCAGCGGGCGAATGCGTTTGCCGCCGCCGAGCACGCTGTAGCGCATCGCCGCGTGCAAGGGCGTCGGTGGTGTCGACTCGGCGGGCAGCACGCGGTCGAGCACGCTCTCGGCGCGGCGCGCATAGGCGACCAGCGCGGGCGTGAGATCAGGGCGTATCGGGTTCAAAGGGTGTGGCGGTCGCGGGGTTGCCCGGATCGAGCAGGCGGTTGACCTTGAACTCGGCTTGTTCGAGCACGCCCTGACAAGAACGGAACAGGGCGATGCCGCGTTCGAACGTGGCCAGGGATTCGTCGAGCGAGAGATCGCCTTTTTCCAGGCGCTGCACGAGGTTTTCCAACTCGTCGAGCGAGCGCTCGAAGTCAGCGACCGGCGCGGCGGTGGAGGTGCTCGAATCGGGTGTCGGCATGCGCGGATTCTGGCCCAGGGCGCGGGCCGGGTCAATTGACGCGCTCACGATCCAAGCGGTGTCAGGCGCAGTCGCGCGCCGGCTTCGCGCAGGCGCTGCACGAAGCGATGTTCGATCAGGTGATCGCCGACGCACAGCAAGGCGTCGTTGTCCCAGACATAAGGCAAATGCTCGCGCCGCCACGGTGGCACGCCGAGCGCTTGCAGGCCGTTCTTGACCGATTGCGCGGGGCGGCGCGGGTGCACGCGGATGCGTTCGCCGCCGGCGCGGGAGCGCACGTGAAGGCGCAGACGCAGGTCGCCTTCGAGCGTGAGCACGCCGGCGTGGCCGGGCAGGGTCAGCGGTTCATGGGTGTCCCAATCCAGGGCGTAGTCGGGCGCGGGATGGGGATCGATCAGCCACAGGCGGTCGCGCCAGGCGCGCAAGGTTTGTCCGCGCCAGGAGACGCCGGCGTCGCTGTCGGGGCGTGCATGCAGGAGTTGGCGTTCGATCTCTTCGAGCGCGGCGGCGTCGGGCGGCACGCGGTTGAGTTCGGTGGTCCATGCGCGCAGTACCAGCGCGCGTTCGAAGGGGCTGAGCGCGCGCAGCACGACGAGGTCGAGCGAATCGGGCGCGACGCCGCGCGCGCGCGCCAGGACATCGCGCGCGTGGCGCTCGACCAGATCATCGCTGTCGCGCAGCAGCGCGGCGCTGCGCGACAACGCGGCCGTGGCTTGCGGAAAGCGTTGGCGTAAGGCGGGCATGACGACATGACGCAGATGATTGCGGTCGTGATGCGCGCTGTCGTTGGCGGGGTCGTCGATCCAGCGCAGGCCGTGTGTGTTCGCGTAGTCGATCAAGGCGGCGCGCGGCACCGCGAGCCAAGGCCGCGCGAGCAGGCCCGGCGGCAACGGCCGCGCTTCGCGCATCGCGGCCACGCCGCCAGTGCCGGCGCCGCGCAACAGGCGCAGCAGTACGGTCTCGGCTTGATCGTCGGCGTGATGCGCGGTGAGCACCACGGTATCGGCGCGCATCGCGCGCGCGATGGCGGCGTAGCGCGCGTCGCGCGCGGCGGCTTCGAGGCCATCGCCGCTGTCGCGATCGACCTGCACGCACGCGATCTCGAGCGGCATCGACCAGTCGCGCGCGAGTTCGGCGCAGTGCGTGGCCCAGCGCGCGCTGTCGGCGTGCAGGCCGTGATCGACGTGGATGGCGCGCACGCCGCGCGCGCGCGCCGCGGGTTCGCGCAGCAAGGCGTGCGCGAGCGCGGTGGAATCGAGCCCGCCGCTCCAGGCCAGCAGCAATTCCCCTGGCGGCAAGCGCGCCAGGCACGCGCGCAGGGCGGCGGCGGGATCGCGGGTCATGCGCGCGCGGTCATGATCGCGGCGACGCCTATTCGACCTCGATGTACAGACCGCCCACCAGGCCGCAGGCCAGGTTGAAGATCAGCGCGGCGATCACGCCGACGATGAAATTGATCACGCCATAGACGATCGGCAGCACCACGATCGCCGACATGCCGATCAGCTTGGCGATCGGCCCCGCGTCGGCGCCGGCCATCGAGCCACCGAGGATCGAAAAGATCGACACGAAGGCGCCGATCAGCAAGCCGATCAACACGCCCAACACCGCCTGCAATTTGCCGACCGAGAACACGCCCAACTTGCGAACGACCATCGTCGATACTCCCCTGGGTCCGGTGGCGTCCCCTCGCCGGACGGATGGCGCCGGTCTGGGACGCGGCGTGCGGCGCGCCGCGCGCCGCCCTCAGAGAAACGATATTGCGCCGGCAATGCGAACGCCAGCGGTGCGCGACAGGACTTGTCGAGATCGGGCCTATCGAGATAGGGCCCGTCGAGATAGGGCCCGTCGAGATAGGGCCCGTCGAGATAGGGCCCGTCGAGATAGGGCCCGTCGAGATAGGGCCCGTCGAGATAGGGCCCGTCGAGATAGGGCCCGTCGAGATAGGGCCCGTCGAGATCAGGCAGCCTTGAACGCGCCGTAACGGCGCAGGCGCTCGTAGCGCAGGTCGACCAATTCGGTGGCGGCCAGCGCTTGCAGGCGATCGATCTCGGTCACCAGCATGGCCTTAAGGCGTTCGGCCATGGCCTGCGGGTCGCGATGAGCGCCGCCGGCGGGTTCCTTGACGATGGCGTCGATCAGGCCCAGTTCCATCAATCGCGGCGCGGTCAGGCCCAGGGCCTCGGCGGCGTCGCGCGCGCGCTCGGCGCTTTTCCACAAAATCGAGGCGCAGCCTTCAGGCGTGATCACCGAATACGTGGCGAATTCCAGCATCAAGGTGCTGTCGCCCACGCCGATGGCGAGCGCGCCGCCGGAACCGCCCTCGCCGATGATGGTGCACACCACGGGTACTTTCAGGCGCGCCATTTCCAGCAAGTTGCGCGCGATGGCTTCGGATTGGCCGCGTTCTTCTGCGCCCACGCCGGGATACGCGCCCGGCGTGTCGATCAAGGTGATCACGGGCAGGCGAAAACGCTCGGCGGTCTGCATCAGGCGCAGCGCCTTGCGATAGCCCTCGGGGCGCGGCATGCCGAAGTTGCGGCGGATTTTTTGCTTCGTGTCGCGACCTTTTTGATGACCGATGATCATCACCGCGCGACCGTCGATGCGGCCGAGGCCGCCCACGATGGCGGCGTCGTCGGCGAAGGCGCGATCGCCGGCGAGTTCATGAAACTCGTCGCACATGGCGGCGATGTAATCGAGCGTGTACGGCCGCGCCGGATGCCGCGCGAGCTGCGAGACTTGCCACGCGCTGAGGTTGGCGAAGATCTGCTCGGTCTTGGTCTTGAGCTTGTCGCGCAGGCGCGAGACTTCTTCCTCGATGTTCACCGCGCTGCCATGACTGGCATGGCGCAGCTCCTGGATCTTGGCTTCCAGTTCGGCGATCGGTTGTTCGAAGTCGAGGTAGTTCGGATTCATCGCGGTCCACGGCCCCTGCCCGCCGACAGGCGAGCGCGGCAGTATAGCGGGCGGCGCCCGCACGGGGCAGGTCGCGGCCGGGGCGGGAACGGGGCCCGGGAATGGTCTGGTAGGATCGGCCGGTCACGGCGCGGGGGCGCAGGGAATGATCGACGCAATTCGAGGCGGCCTGTCGGCCAGCATGACGCGCATCCTGGTGCTGGTCGCGGTCCTGGCGGTGGTGATTTTCCTGGCCTTGGGCACGGCGACCTTCGTCGCCGGACGCGCCTTGCTGATCGCCTATCCGCACGCCGAGGCCACGTACAAGGGCGCCTTGCCCACGCTCACCGGCAACGTCGTCATCGATCAAGTGCGCGTGGCTTCGCCCGACGATCCGGAAACGCCCGTGCTCACCTTTCGCCGCGCCACCGTGCATACGCCGGGGCTGTGGTGGTATCTGCGCATGATGATCAATCGGGGGCGCAAATCGATCCCCGATGTCGATGCCTGGCGCCTCGAACTCGAGGACGCCGATTCGCCGATGGGCCTGGAATACACGCTCGGCGATCTGGGCGTGTTCGGCGCGACCAGCGCCTCGCCGTTCGAGGCCGAGGGCTGCGCCAAGGACGGCGCGTGGAGCGCCGACGAAATTCGCGAGATGGGCTTGTCGCCCGGACCCACGACCGTGGTGTTCGACTGGCGCGTCGACGGGCAGTTGCTCACCACCAGCGAATCGGTGAGCACGCCGGGCGTGTCGAGCGTGCGCTATGAGCGCAAGGAACAGATGGACGATCGGCGCTTGAATCTGCTCGTGCTCGATTTCGCGGGCGAGAGTCAGATGCGCGCCGAGCGTTGGGAAGTCAACGACGAAGGTTTCGTCGCCGCGCGCAATCGCTGGTGCATGCGCAAGGACGGCGTCGACGAACGCTTGTTCATCGAGCGCCACGTCGCCGCGGTCAAGCGCTTGCTCGCGGCCGAGGGCATGAGCGTGGGCACGACGGCGGAGTCGGTGTATCGCGATTTCGCGCGTCGCGGCGGCGCCATCGCGTTCGGCGGCACGTATCGCGAGTCGATATCGTATTCGCAGTACTCGGAGGAAGACTGGATCGACTCGCTGCGCCACATCGCCGTCACGCTCGATCGCCTCAATCGCTCCGAGCCCTTGGGCTGGCAAATCATTCCCAAACGCGCGATTCCCGAGAAACCCGAATACGAGAGCACCTACGCGCTGATGCTCGACGAAGGCAGCCTGCCGTTCGAACTGGCCGGACGCGATGTCGGCAAATTGCAGCGTCGTCTCGAAACCTTGGGCTTGCAGCCACAGAGCCTCGCCGCCGAAGCGTCGGCCGCGATCGCGCCGGCGACCGAGTCCAGCGACGTGCCCGCTGATGCGACGGCCGCGACCGCGGCCCCAGTGACACCCGCGCCGGATGCCGGCACCGCCGCGCCAGTCTTCGATCCGCTCAATGCGCCCGTGCCGCCCGCGCCTGTCGCGGCGGCGCCCGCGCCGAGCACGCCAGTCGCCACGCCCGCGCCGGAAGCGCCGGCCGGTTTCGATCCGCTCAACGCGCCGGCCTCGGCCGCCGCCGCGCCGGTCGCGACCGCGCCACCCGCTGAAGCGGCGCCACCGCCGCCCGCGCCCTTCGACGCCGATCGTTTCGCCGCGCCGCCCGATCCCGAAGTCGGCATCCCGTACGATTCGCTGGCGCAGTACAAGGGCTACACGCTGCGCTTCATCACCATGAGCGGCAAGGCACGCGTGGCGCAATTGGTCGATGTCGACAAGAACGCCGTGCACCTGCGCGTGCGTTACGGCGGTGGTTCGGCCAACTTCTCGATCGCGCGGTCGGACCTGCGCCTGGTCAAGCCGCTGAATTAGCGGGTGCTCAATTACCGCCGGTAAGTCGACTCAATTGCAAGTCGACGTCGAGCACGCCCGGCAGCTGACCCAGTTGGTCGATGAGCGTTTGGCTGGCGCGCACGCGCCACGTTTCGCCCAGTTCAAGTTCGGTCTGCGCCACCGCGTTGCGGTAGTGCAGGCGCACCGGCGTGTTGCCGGGCGTGTGGGGCTTTAGCTGACGCTTCAGGGTCTCGGCGAAATCGAGCCCCACGCCATTCAAGCGGACGCGCAGACCGCGCGCGTGGCGCTCGCAGGCCGTGTCCATCGAAAAGGCGTGACGCGCGCGTACTTGCAGATTGCCGCTGAATTCGTCGAGCGTGAGGCCGCCTTCGATCAACAGCAGGCTGTCCTTGCTCAGCATCGCGGCGTAGTCGTTGAACGCTTCGCGGAAGAATGAGACCTCGATCCGCCCCGTGCCGTCCTCGAGCTGGATGAAGGCCATGCTGTCGCCGCGACGGCGCACGTTGAGCACGAGGCCGCCGATCGCCACGGTCTGTTCGAAGCGACGCCGCTCGCCGCCATGCGCGGGCGGACGATAGTGTTCCTCGAGCTTGGCGATCGGGCAGGTGACGAGTTGCTGCAGCCGTGAGCGATGCGTGTCGGTGGGATGGCCCGAGAGATAGTGGCCCAGCGTGTCGCGCTCGCCGTTGAGCTTTTGCATCAAGGGCCATTCCTCGACGACCGGCAGCTCGAGCTTCACCGGCGCGGGCGAGCCGCCACCGAACATGTCGTTCTGGCCCGATTGCAGATCGCGCAGGCGCTGATCGGCGGCGCGCGTGACCTCGGGCAATTGCGCCATCAAGGTGGCGCGATTGGGCGCGAGCGCATCGAGCGTGCCGGAGTTAATCAGCGCTTCGAGAACGCGCTTGTTGAGCTTCTGCGGATCGACGCGTTGGCACAAATCGAGCAAATCAGTGAAGGGGCCGCGGGCCTCGCGCTCGGTGACAATGCATTCGATGGCCTGACGGCCGACGCCCTTGACCGCGCCCAGGCCGTAGCGAATGCGGCGCGCGTCGAGCGCCTCGAACATCCAGGTGCCTTGGTTGATGTCAGGCGGCAGCACGGTGAGCTGCTGCGCCTTGGCGTCTTCGAGAAAGTTCACGACCTTGTCAGTGTTGTCCATGTCCGACGACAACACCGCGGCCATGAACTCCGCCGCGTAATGCGCCTTGAGCCACGCGGTTTGATACGAGACCAGCGCGTACGCGGCCGAGTGCGATTTGTTGAAGCCGTATTCGGCGAACTTTTCCATCAAGTCGAAGATCGAGCTGGCCAGGCGCGCGTCGATTTGATTGCTGGCCGCGCCTTCCTCGAACTTGATGCGCTCCTTGGCCATCTCCTCGGGCTTCTTCTTGCCCATCGCGCGGCGCAACAGATCGGCGCCGCCGAGCGAATAGCCGGCGAGCACCTGCGCGATCTGCATCACTTGCTCCTGGTACACGATCACGCCGTAGGTCGACTTGAGGATCGGCTCGAGCAGCTTGTGCGGATAGACCACGGGCGCGCGCCCGTGCTTGCGATTGATGAAGTCGTCGACCATGCCCGATTGCAGCGGACCGGGACGAAACAGCGCGACGAGCGCGACGATGTCGTCAAAGGTGTCGGGCTGGAGCTTGCGCACCAGTTCCTTCATGCCGCGCGATTCAAGCTGGAACACGGCGGTCGTGTTGCAGCGCTTGAGCAGGGCATAACTCGCCGCGTCGTCCATGGGGATCTTGGCGATGTCGAGCGCGGCCTCGCCGCGCGCGGCGCGCTTGCCATTGATCGCCTGCATGGCCCATTCGATGATGGTCAGCGTGCGCAGGCCCAGGAAGTCGAACTTGACCAGGCCCACGGCTTCGACGTCGTCCTTGTCGAACTGGGTCACCACGCCATCGCCGCGCGCTTCGCAATACAGCGGCGAGAAGTCGGTGAGATCCGAGGGCGCGATCACCACGCCACCGGCGTGCTTGCCGGCATTGCGCGTGAGGTCTTCGAGCGAGCGCGCGAGGTCGACGAGCGTGCGGACTTCTTCTTCCTCGTCATAAGCCGCGCGGAATTCGGCGGAGACGCGCTCGGGCTCTTTCTTCGATTTGTCCGAGACGCCCAGGGCATCGTCGAGCGAGATATCGAGCGGCCGCGAGGGCACGGTCTTGGCGATGCGATCGACATGGCCGTAGCTCATGCCGAGCACGCGGCCGGTATCGCGCAGCACGGCCTTGGCCGCCATCGTGCCGTAGGTGATGATCTGACACACGCGCTCGCGGCCGTAGCGACGTCCGACGTAGTCGATCACTTCATCGCGACGGTCCATGCAGAAGTCGATGTCGAAGTCGGGCATCGACACGCGTTCGGGATTGAGAAAGCGCTCGAACAGCAGGTCGTAGCGCAAGGGATCGAGATCGGTGATGCCGATCGCGTACGCGACCAGCGAGCCCGCGCCCGAACCGCGACCCGGACCGACGGGAATGCCGTTGTCCTTCGCCCAGCCGATGAAGTCGGCGACGATGAGGAAATAGCCCGGGAAACCCATCTTGACGATGACGTCAAGCTCGAGCGCCAGGCGCGCGTCGTATTCCGAACGCGGGTATTGCGCGGCCATGCCGCGTTCGGCGATGCGCTTTTCCAGGCCTTCGCGCGCGAGCTGGCGCAGATAGTCGGGCTCGCTGACGTCCGGCGTGGGCACGGGGAACGCGGGCAGGAAGTACTTGCCGAAACTCAGTTCCAGATTGCAGCGCTTGGCGAGTTCGAGCGAGTTCTCCAGCGCTTGCGGAAAGTCGGCGAACAGCGCGGCCATTTCTTGCGGCGAGCGCAGGTACTGCTGCTGCGAAAAGGGCCGCGGCCGCTTGGGATCGTTGAGCACCCAGCCTTCGTGAATGGCCACGCGCGCTTCGTGCGCTTCGAAATCATCCGGCTCGAGAAAGCGCACGTCATTGGTGGCCACGGCCGGGCAATCGGTGGCCGAGGCCAGCGCGACACCAGCGCCGATCCAGGGCTCGTCCTCGGCGCGACCGCTGCGCACGAGTTCGATGTAAACGCGATCGTCGAACTTCTTCTGCCAGCGGCGCAGCGCGACCAGGGCTTGCTGATCGTGCCCGGCCTGCGCGATGTGAGCGACGTCGGAATGCGGGCCGAGCAGCACGAACAGGCCTTCGGCGCGCTCGTCGAGCCAGGAGCGCAGGGCGACGACGCGGTCGTGTTCCTGACGCTCGCGATAGGCGCGCGACAGCAGCACGGAGAGGTTGCGATAGCCCTCGCGGTCGCGGCAGAGCAGGGTGGCGCGATAGGCCTCGCCCTCGGGATCGGCCAGCCACAGATCGGCGCCCGCGATCGGCTTGATGCCGGCGCTCTCGGCGGCCTTGTAGAACTTGACCAGGGCGAAGAGATTGGCCTCGTCCGTGATCGCCACCGCCGGCATGCCGCGCGCGGCCGCGCCCTTGACCAGTTCCGGAATGCGGATGGTCGAGTCGGTGAGCGAATACTCGCTGTGCAGGTGCAGATGGACGAAGGGTTTCATGCGCGCGGCCAAGGTAGTGGCACGGCCGCGGTGTGACAAGGGGAAGCGGCCGCGCCCGCGCGCGACTTGACCGGACCGGGAAAACGCGGCTCACTGCGGCCATGAGTGCTTCTCGAAAAACGTCGACCGGGTGGGGATGGCTCTTGGCCACGCTGATCGCGCTGGTGGGCGTGGCTCTGGGCTTGCCCTATGCCTGGCTACTGCCGAATTCGAACGCGGCGATTCCCGAGCGACCGTTCGCGGAGAGTCGCTTCGTCGACGTCGAAGGACTGCGCATTCATGTGCGCGAATGGCCGGGCACGCTGCCCGCGCGGCAATGTCCCTTGCTGCTGGTGCATGGTTTCGCGGGGTCGACGTTCACCTGGCGCGGCGTGGCGCCAATGTTGTCGCGACGCGGACAGCGCGTGGTCGCCGTCGACCTGCCCGGCATGGGCTACAGCGAACGCGGTCGATGGACCGACGAGACCACCGCGCTGTGGAAACTCCTGGACACCCTGGGTCCACCGGGCGAATCGTGGTGCCTGGGCGGCCACTCGATGGGCGCGCGCGTGATCGCCGCCATGGCCACGGCGCATCCCGAACGCACCTTGGGAATGATCTATGTCGACGGCCTGCCGATCGACCTGCAGCATCGCGAACTGCCCGCGTGGTACGCCACGGCCCTGCGCTTTGCGCCCGCGCGGCAGTGGCTGGCCGTGCGCGCCGACCGCGAATGGTTCGCGCCCGAGCGCTTCGAGGCGCTGCTGCGCGCGCATTGCGAGATTCAGGAGCCGACGGCGGAGCAGATCGAGGGCTACTACGCGCCCTTGCGCGTGCGGGGGACGGCGCAGCAATTGGGGTTGCGTCTCGTGGAGCCGTGGCCGGTGGTCGACCCCGCGGTGCTGGGGAAACTGCCGACGCTGATCGTGTTGGGGCGCGATGATCGGCGCGTGCCGGCGGAGGTGGTTAGCGATTTGTATGTGCGCTATCTGCGTCAAGCGAAGGTGGCGGCGCTGGGCGGATCGGGGCATTGTCCGATGGAGAGTGATCCGATGGGGTTTTTTGGGGTGGTGGCGGGGTGTTGGGATTCGGGGGTGGGACGGGGGGGGAAGTGAGTGAAGTGAGGACACCCACCATTTCTCCGCCCAGTGAATCGAGGACACCCACGATTCCACTCGGTTGAATCGGGAAGGCGATTGATGGACATCCATGAATTCTCAATGGCGAGCCACGCACGACGAAACCGCTCACGGCTGCCGGAGGCTCAAATCAGATGAGGACACCCATGGTCTGCACTGGCGTCGTCCGACTAGGGTGGGAATGAGGACACCCAAATCTCGGCGAAGTCTTACTGCCGGCGGACACACTAGCTTGCCGGTCTGGCGCGGCCAATGTTCTTTCGAGCCATTCCCTTTGAATTTGCGACCTTAGTCCGCTGCAAGAGCGCTACTGCCACTGCGCGTTTCAAAACAGGGGCGTCAGGCGCTCCCCTTCCCGATGATCAAAGTCGCGATTCGCGAACCGCATGCACGCTTCAGCCAAGTTCGCGCGCCACGCCCACGCCTTTGAGCCACTGCTGACCAATCGCTTGTGCCTTCGCTAGCAACGCTTCGACCGTACCGATCGCGCGATAGAAGTCGCGCTCGATGCCATTGACTCGTCGTGTCCACCGGTCTTGATCGCCAATCAATCGGCTGACCGATTGGGGCAGGCGTTCGCGTTGGGTATTTTGAAGTCGATGAGCGCGGTCACCTGTCCACGTCACCAGTGTCAGATAGTCGATCGTCGACAGAGGCAATTTCTCGGCGCATCCCAGTCCCGCGATCGGTTCGATCGGCGCCCGACGCGTTTTGCCCGCGGATTTCATCCTCCGCTTGATCGACGTGTGATGACTTTGCGCCAGGGTCTCGGCGAATCCCGCGCGAATCGGATTGAGATCGACGTACGTCATGCAGGCGAGCACGGCCTTCTCGTCCAGCAATGCTTGGCATTTGAATCGACCTTCCCAGAAGCGACCCGTGCAGTCATCCTCGCGATTCGCGCGACGCGCGATCGGTTCACTCAGACACCGCATGAACCACGAGATCGACGCCAATCGCTCGCGACAGACCGCGATTCGGAGGGGATTGCTGGCCAGATGTCGCGCGCGCAGCGCCGTCGCGGCGCGATCCACATCGCCCGCGATGCGCACCGGAAAGATGCTCACCCACCGCCGCGCGACTTCTTCAGGCGACCACGCATGTGCCGCCGATGGATCGACGTGAAGCACGACGTGAAGGTGATTACTCATCACCGCATAGGCGTAGATGCCGACGGCGAAGGACTTTGCTAGCGCGATGAGTCGGGATTCGACCCAATCCTTGCGGTGCTCGTAGCTGCGGCCCGTGTAGTCGTCATGACCGCACAAGAAAGCGCGGCGGACACATCGAGAAACGCAGTGATAGAAGCCGGAGACGGCGGGGTCGACGATCTGGCGGCGGGGGAGAGTCATGCCGACAGTGTGCGTCGCGGTGGCGGCGAAGGCAGTGGGAAAACGTCGGGATTTTGCGTCAGAAATCTTGGTTCAGTGGATGTCCTGGTCCGCTGGCGAGAGCATCAGGACATCCAACTTCCGAGATGCGTATGCCGATCAAATGGCGGCAAGCACCGCGCTGCCTCGCAAGCCGCACCGACGCGAGAAACTGTCGCTATCCCAGTACCCGTTGATGCGCCGGTGAATGCGAACTGCCTTTCAGCGACACGCTTCAGGCCGGCGAGGGCTCTTCAGTCTGAGTCTGCTTGACCGTATGCGCCAAGTACTGGCCGAACTTGTAGCCCGCGGTCGCGATGCCGATCAGGATGAAGACGGCGAGCATTCCGATGAAGATCTTCTTGGTCATGATGGCCTCGAGGATGGGGCGGCGTTCAGGCCAGAAGAAGCTACGCCTGCGGCGCACGAGCGGCTCGTGCCTGAGGTCATCGTGACTTTCGTCATGAGTGGGGGCCGAGGCCTCATGGGGCTGGTCTAGGCGGCTTTGGAGTGCCGTGCAGATCGGTTGCTGCGGACCATCCCGGGACACCCAGCGAGTTAGGGCGTGGGTGCTCGCGTCGAGTGGGAACAAGGACACCCACCATGCTGAGTAGCGAGCATGTCCGGCGCATGGTGAGAGAACTTGTCGCTGTCCTCGTTTCCATTCTCGTTCCCAAAACGAGCGAACTTCGATAACCGTGGGTGTCCCCAAGCCCCAGAGCTTTCTCCTGAGAACCTTGGGTGTCTCGAATGGGGATCACCTCGAATGGGGGTCAGGGTTCCTGGGTGTCCCAAAAGCCGGGCGCGAACAGCTCCCGCAAGAACGCCTTCCGAACCGGCGCAAAACTCCGTCGATGCAAGGGGCAAGGCCCCAGCCGCTCCAGCGCCGCCATGTGCTCCGGCGTGCCATAGCCCTTGTGCACCGAAAACCCATATCCCGGCCAGCGCGTGCAGTACTCGCGCATCAATCGGTCGCGGGTGACTTTGGCCAGGATCGAGGCCGCGCTGATCGCTGGCTCCAGGGCGTCGCCGTTGACGATCGCGCGGCCGGGCACCGTCAAAGCCTTCGGGACATGCTTGCCATCGAACATCGCGCTATCGGGCCGTTGTTTCAGTTTTTCTATCGCGCGCGCCATGCCGAGCATCGTGGCTTGAAAGATGTTGATGCGATCGATCACGTCGACGTCGATGCACACGATCGCATGATCGCGCGCCCGCGCGACGATCAGGTCAAACAAGGCTTCGCGCTTGGTCTCGCTGAGGACTTTCGAATCGTTCAGCCCTTCGATGCCGCGTGCCGGGTCGAGTACGACCGCCGCCACGACGACAGGCCCGGCCAGCGGCCCGCGGCCGGCTTCGTCCACGCCCGCGATCCACGGGCCGCTCATGGTGATGCGCTCCCGGCGATCGGCAACGGGACGGCTTCGAACGCAGCTTTGCCTAGCCGCGGGCGACGCGACTCATGAATGTCCTTGATTCGCGGCGGGCGCAACGATTCGTGGGTGTCCTCAAGTCGGATGCCCTCGGACCATCCAGCCGCCACGTCGACAAGCCCCGCCCACGACACTCTCCCGCCCTCGTCTGCCCCCGCATTCCACGACCCGCTCACGTCGAAGCACTCCCATCGATCAACGCCGCGACGGCTTCGACCGGGCCTTTGCCGGGCGGCGCGCGGAGGGATTGATGGATGTCCTCGAATCGCGGGAGCAGGGCTTTGGCGAGCGCGGGCTCGCGCCAATACCGCAACACCTCCTCCGCTAACCGCCCCGCCGTGCACTCCCCCTGCATCCGCTCCGGCACCAAGGTCTCGCCAGCCAACACATTCGGCAAGCTGTACCGATCGATCTTCATCAGCTTGAACAAGCGCACGATCAAATACGTCAGCGTCGCCACGCGATAGCCCACGACCATCGGCCGCTTCGCCAGCATGGCCTCGAGCGCGGCGGTGCCGGACGCCAGCAGCACCACGTCGGCGGCGATCATCGCTTCGTGCGCGCGGCCATCGAGCAATTCGATACCGGCGCTCGCCGCATGCGGCGCGAACGCGCGACGGCACGCTTCGCTCGCCATCGGCGCGATCACGCGCAGGCCCGGCAGGCCTTCGGCCACGCGTCGCGCGGCGTCGGCGAAGATCGCGCCCAGTCGCGCGATTTCGCCCAGTCGCGATCCCGGCAACACCGCGAGCACGCGCGCGTTCTCGGGCAAGCCCAACGCGCGGCGCGCGGCTTCACGATCGGGATGCAGCGCGAATTGCTCCGCCAGCGGATGTCCGACGAAGCGCGCGTCGACGCCATGGCGCGCGTAGATCGGCGGTTCCATCGGAAACAGGCACAGCACGCGATCGGCCGATTCGCCCAGGCGCGCGGCGCGCCGTTCGCGCCACGCCCACACCGAGGGGCTCACGTAGTGCACGGTGCGCACGCCACGTTGCTTGAGCCGCTTCTCGACCGTGAGGTTGAAATCCGGCGCGTCGATGCCGATGAAGACATCCGGCCGCCACTCCAGGACACGCATGATCAGCTCGCGCCGCAAGCGCAACAGCTCCGGCAACGACTTCAACACTTCGACCAGGCCCATCACGGCCAAGCGATCCGATGGCCACCACGCCTCGAGCCCCGCCGCGATCATGCGCGGTCCGCCGATGCCGGCGAAGCGCGCGTCGGGATAGCGCGCGCGCAGTCCCGCGATGAGTTCGCCGCCGAGCAGGTCGCCCGAGGCTTCGCCCGCGACCAGGGCGATGCGCGGCGCGCTCATCGCCTCAGCGGATCAGGCTGCGCTCGCTGCGATCGATGAAATCGAGCAGCAGCTGCACGTCGGGCGCGCCGGTCGCGGCCGCGGCCAGTTGCGCGCGCGCGTCGGCGAGCGGCAGGCCGGATTTGTACAGCGTCTTGTAGGCGCGCTTGATCGACATGATGCGGTCGCTGGAAAAGCCGCGGCGTTTTAGGCCTTCGGAATTAATCCCCTTGGGCTCGGCAAAATTGCCCGCCACCGTGACATAGGGCGGCACGTCGCGATTGATGATCGAGCCCATCGAGGTGAACGCGTGCGCGCCGACCTTGCAGAACTGATGCACCAGGGTGAAGCCGCCGAGGATCACCCAGTCGTCCACGGTCACGTGGCCGGCGAGCGAGGCGGCGTTGGCGAAGATGATGTGGTTGCCGACACGGCAATCATGGGCCACGTGCACATAGGCCATGATCCAGTTGTCGTTGCCGATGCGGGTGATGCCGTCGTCCTGCACCGTGCCGCGATTGATGGTGACGAATTCGCGAATGGTGTTGCGGTCGCCGATCTCCAGCGCCGTGGCTTCGGCGGCGTACTTCTTGTCCTGCGGCGCTTCGCCGATCGAGGAGAATTGAAAAATACGATTCTCGCGGCCGATGCGCGTCGGTCCGCGAATCACCACGTGCGGGCCGATCTCGGTGTCGTCGCCGATCTCGACTTCGCCATCGATGATCGAGAACGGGCCGACACTGACGTTCTTGCCGAGCTTCGCGCGCGGATCGATCAGGGCCGAAGCGTGGATCTCGCCCATGTCAGTTGCTCCGTTCGGCGCACAGCAGATCGGCGCAGGCCACTTCCTCGCCGTCGACGAGCGCGCGGCAGCTGTAGAAACCCATCTTCTTCAACATGCGCTTTTGCTCGACCTTGAGCGTGAGCTGATCGCCCGGCACCACGGTCTTGGAAAAACGCGCGTTGTCGACCTTCACCAAGTAATAAATCGGGTGACGCTCGCGCGCGCCCTGATCGGTCAGCTGCGTGAGCACGCCCGAGGCCTGCGCCATCGCTTCGATGATCAGCACGCCCGGCATGACCGGATGGCCCGGAAAATGGCCCTGGAAGAACGGTTCGTTGAAGGTGACGTTCTTGATCGCGGTGAGCGTCTTGCCCGGGTCGAACTCGAGCACGCGGTCGACCAGCAGGAAGGGGTAGCGATGCGGCAGCATGGCCAGGATGCGTGTGACGTCGACGGGCAGGGCGACGGCGGGCTTGTCGGTGGGGCTAGTCATTGTTGTTTTCCTGCTTGCTGTGGCCGACGCGCCGGGCGAGCTCGTCGAGATGTCGGAAGCGCGCCGCGTTCTTGCGCCAAAGTCGGTTTTCCTGAAGCGGGGTGCCGGACGAATACTCGCCGGGTTCGCGAATGCTGTGACTGACCAGACTCATCGCCGTGATCGTCACGCGATCACAGATTTCCAGATGGCCGACAATGCCGGCCGCGCCCCCGATCAAACAATAGCGGCCAATTTTCGCGCTGCCGGCCACCGCCGCACAACCGGCGATGGCGGTGTGGGCGCCGATGCGCACGTTGTGGCCGATCTGGATCTGGTTGTCCAGGCGCACGTCTTCCTCGAGCGTGGTGTCCTCGAGCGCGCCGCGATCGATGCAGGTATTGGCGCCGATCTCGCAGTCATCGCCGACGTTCACGCCGCCCAACTGCGGCACCTTGAGCCAACGGCCGGCGTCCATGGCGATGCCGAAGCCATCGGCGCCGAGCACCGCGCCGGGATGGATCAGCACGCGTTTGCCCAGGCGCACGCGGGTGACCAGGGTCACGCGCGCGATCAGGCGCGCGCCGGCGCCGACGTCGCAGTCATCGCCGATCACGCAGCCCGGGCCGATCACGGCGCCGGCGGCGACGCGCGAGCGCTCGCCCACGAAAACGTGCGGGCCGATGCTGGCGCCAGGATCGATCGTGGCGCTGGCGGCGACGACAGCGGAGGCATGAATCCCCGCGGGCGCGGCGGGCAAGGTCTCGAACAGCGCCGCGATGCGCGCGTAATCCGCGTAAGGATTGCGGCTGATGAGCGCGGGCACGGGGCAGCCTTCGGCCTCGCGCTCGTGCAGCACGACCGCGCCGGCGCGCGTGCCGGCCAGTTGCGCGCGATACTGCGGATTGGCGAGAAAGCTCAGTTGCGTCGGGCCCGCGCCCGCGAGCGTGGCCACGCCGGAGATTCGACAATCGCCGTCGCCTTGCACGCGCAGGGCAAAGCGCTCGGCGATTTCGGCCAGGGTGTACGCGATCGCGGGTTCGCTCACGGCGGCGGTGTTCCGGCGCCGCGCGGATGCTGGAGCTCTTCCAGGATTTCGTCGGTGATGTCGATCGAGGCGCTGGCGTAGATCACCGGCGATTGCACCACGAGGTCATAGCCGTTGGCGCGCGCGTACTCGATCACCGTGTCCTGGATCGAGGCCCAGGCGCGCGAGGTTTCCTGATCGGCACGACCATTGAGGTCGTCGCGCAGGCGATCGCGCAGGCGCTTGACGTTGCGGCTTAGCGTTTCCAGTTCGCGCGCGCGCGCATCGGCGACGTCCTTGGGCAGAATCGCGGCATCGCGCTTCTGCGTGGCCTCGAGGTCGGCCAGATGCGCTTCCTGTTCCTTCAGCGCGCGATCGCGCTGCGCGAACTCGGCGGCCAGCGCCGCGCGGCTGGCGACGATCTGAGGCGCGTTGTCGAGCAAGCGCTTCATGTCGATGTAGCCGATGCGCGGCGATTGCGCCGACGCGCCGGTGGCCACCAGCGCGAGCAGCAACAGCAGGCCCAGCGACCGGCTCAGGGCCCGTTGCACGGGCCCGCGCGGTCGCCGCGGGGAGTGAGGCTGGCTAAGCATCGCTCGCTCCCCTGGGCGCTCATCAGAACGCGCTTCCGAACGCGAACTGCAGCGTTTCGGTGCGGTCGCCATCCTTCTGACGCAGCGGACGGGCGATGTTGAGGATGATCGGGCCCACCGGCGCCTGCCACTTGAACGAAATACCGGCCGAGGCGCGCAGATCGCTGGTGGAGAAATCGCTGAACTCGCCGAAGACGTTACCCACGTCGAGGAAGGCCGAGATCTGCGTGGAATCCTCGTCGCGCTTGACGAAGGGCGTGGGGAAGATCAGTTCGAAGTTGGCCACGGTGCGGAACGAACCACCGATCGGCTGGCAGCGACTGATCACGGCCGTGGTCGAGTCGTCGCAGGGGCCGAGCGTGTTGTCCTCGAAGCCGCGCACCGAACGCGTACCGCCGGCATAGAAGTTCTCGAAGAACGGGAAGCCCAGATCCTTCGAATTGCCGTAGGCATTGCCGTAACCCAGATCGCCTTGCGCGAGGAAGGTCAGGTAATCGCCCATCGGGAAGTAGCGTGAGTACTGCGCGACCAGCTTGTAGTACTCCACGGTCGAACCCGGCAGCGCCACTTCCGCCGACACGCGCTTGAACGAACCGCGCGTGGGCGCGAAGAACTTGTTGCGCGAATCACGCGCCCAGCCCGCCTGCGCGCGCCAGGTGTGAATGGTGCGATTGCCCAGGGTGTTGAGGTAATCGATGAAGGGCTGCGGCGTGGCGCCGGCGTAGGTCAGGATCTCGTTCTTATCGATGCCCAGCGACACCGACAGCGTGTCCGTCTCGGTCAGCGGCAGGCCGAACAGCACTTCGCCCGAAGCGATCGACGAGGTGTAGTTGGCCAGGTTGGCGTCACGCTGGTCCAGCTCGCGATAGCTCAAGTTGTAGCCGACGCTGATGCCGTCATCGGTGAAGTACGGATCGAAATAGTTGAAGTCGAAGCGCTTGACGAAGCTGTTCTGCTGCGCCGTCACGCCGACCGTGTTGCCGGTGCCCAGGAAGTTGCGCTGCGTGACCGAGATCGAGGTCAACAGGCCCTGCAACTCGGAATAACCCAGGCCGAACTGGAAGGCGCCGGAATTGGTTTCCTCGACCTTGACCACGACGTCGACCTGATCCTCGCTGCCGGCGACGCGCGGCGTCTCGACTTCGACAATCTTGAAAAAGCCCAGGCGCTGCAGACGGATCTTGGAGCGATCCAGCGCCGCCTGCGAGAACCACGCGCCCTCGAACTGACGCATCTCGCGACGCATCACTTCGTCCTGCGTGCGCTGGTTACCCTCGAACACCACGCGGCGCACGTACACGCGCTTGCCCGGGTTGACGAAGAAGTTCACCGCGACCGTGCGGTCTTCCTTGTTGACCTCGGGGATCGGCGTGACATCGGCGAAGGCGTAGCCGATGTTGGCCAGCACCTTGGAAATGCCTTCGGCCGTGGCCTCGAGCTTGCGCCGCGAGAACACTTCGCCGGGCTTGGAGATGATCAGCTGGCGCAGATCTTCTTCCTTGAGGATCAGCTCGCCGGTGAGCTTGAGGTCGGAGAGCTTGTAGACCTCGCCCTCGCGCACGTTGGCGGTGATGAAGATGTCGCGCTTGTCCGGGCTGATCGAGACCTGGGTCGATTCGACGTTGAAGTCGACGTAGCCGCGGTCCTGATAGTACGAGGTCAGTTTTTCCAGATCGCCCGAGAGTTTTTCGCGCGAGTACTGGTCGTCGCGGCTGTACCACGAGGTCCAGTTGGTGGTGTCGGACTCGAATTCCTCGCGGATCTCCTTGTCGGAGAACACCTGGTTGCCGACGACGTTGATGTGCTTGATGCGCGCGGCCTTGCCCTCGGCCACGGTGATAGTGATCTCGACGCGATTGCGATCGAGTTCGACCACGCGCGGCTTGATCGTGACGTTGTACTTGCCGCGATTGTTGTACTGACGCGTGAGTTCCTGGGTCAGGCGATCGAGCTCGAGCCGGTCGAAGGTCTCGCCTTCCTGCAGGCCGATCTCGCGCAGGCCCTTCAACAGGTCCTCGGTCTTGATGTCCTTGTTGCCGGTGAGCGTGATCTTGGAGATCGCCGGGCGCTCGACCACGGACACCACCAGGATCTCGCCCTGACGCGCGATCTGCACGTCCTTGAAGAAACCGGTCTTGTACAAGGCGCGAATGGCGTCGGCCGCGCGCACGCGGTCGACCTGATCGCCTTTTTCGATCGGCAAGTAGCTGAACACCGTGCCGGCCGAGATGCGCGAGAGGCCGTCGATGCGGATCTCGGACACCACGAAGGGATCGAATGCGGCGGCTTTGCCCACGAGCGAGGCCAGCAGCAGCAAGGCGGCGATACGTTTCATCGTCACTCCATCTGTCTCGGCGCGGCGCTGCCAACGCCGGTCACCGTTGTGTTCGTCGCGGTCGCCGGTGCGCGGACTGGCCGACTCGGACGCGTCATCACGCGACCGAGGCTACCGTCCCGGCGAACACCGTCGCCACGTCTTGGGCGGCCGCGATCCACCGCGCCGCTTGTTCTTGTCGACGGACCGCGAGGTCCGTCCGTCATTGTGTCCCGGCGCCGAGCCAAGGTGCCGCATTCGCGCCTCCGAAGGCGCGACCTGGTTCGCGCCCGCGCTATTGCGTCAGGACCCGCGTGATGTCGTTGAAAAACGACAAGCCGACCAAGCCGAGGATCAGAACGAGGCCGACATACTGCCCCGCTTCCATGACGCGCTCGCTGACCGGGCTGCCCTTCACCGACTCGATAAGGTAATACAGCAGGTGCCCCCCGTCCAAGATCGGCACGGGTAAGAGGTTCAGAATAAAGAGGTTTATCGAGATCAGCGCGAGCCATCCCAGGAAGGCGGCCAAGCCCTGCTGCGCGGAGTCGTTGCTGACCTGGGCGATGGTGATCGTGCCCGAGACTTGGCGAGGCGAGATCGCGCCGGTCAGCAGTCGCTTGATCATGCCCAGGGTGAGCTTCACGCCCTTCTTGGTTTCGATCGCGGCGGCGCCCAGCGCGCCGATCGGGCCGTAGCGCAGCGTGATGTCGCGCGTGTCGACGGACGTGATGCCCAGGGTGAATTGATTCTTGCCATCGGGCTGGCGACTCATCTTGGGCACGATGGCCAAGTTCATCTCGCTGTCGCCGCGGCGGATCAACACGTCGATCGGCTGGTCGGGACGCGCGTGCTGGTTGATCGCGTCGCGCATGCCCTTGAAGTCGGACACCCGCTGACCATTGATGGCTAGGACGACATCGCCCGACTCAAGGCCCGCTTTCGATGCCGGGCTGAGCCACTGCACGTCGCCGACGATCGGGGGCTGCTCTGGCAGCGCCAACTTCAAGCCGATGGCCTTGGAGAACAGCGTGTTTTCGCTCACGCCCGCCGGAATGGTCGACAGCGGCAGGCGCGCCGAACGCTCGGCGCCGTCGGCGTCGCGCAGGGTTAGCGTGATGTCGCGGCGGTCGATGGCCGCGATCAAGACGTTCTGGAACAGATCGTCATGCGTCGCCACGGTCTCCGCATCGACGGCGGTGACTAGGTCGCCGGCGCGCAAGCCCGCTTGCGCGGCCATGCCGCTGGGTTCGCCCAGGCGCGGCGAGAAATCCAGCTTGCCGACCATGAACATGACCCAGAACACCACGAACGCCAGCAACAAATTCGCGATCGGCCCGGCCGCGACGATGGCGATGCGCGCCCACACGGGCTTGCGGTTGAACGCACCATTGAGGTCGGCGACATCGACCGGCGCTTCGCGCTCATCGGCCATGCGCACGTAGCCGCCCAGCGGAATGGCGGCGACGACGAACTCGGTGCCGTTGCGCGCGCGGTGCAGCCACAGCGGCTTGCCGAAGCCGACCGAGAAGCGCAGCACCTTGACGCCCATGCGCCGCGCCACCCAGTAATGGCCGAACTCGTGAAAGGTGATCAGCACGCCGAGCGTGACCACCAGCCAGAAGATCGAACCGAGGAATTCGCTCATCGTCGTGCTCTCGAAGTTCAAGACCAACGCCGGACGGCGTTCTCGGCGATACGTCGGGCCTGACCGTCTGCCGCCAGGAGATGTTCCAAGTCGCGTGCCGAACCCGCAATGGGCGCGTCGAGTGTAGCCGCGACCACGTCCGCGATGCGCATGAAAGCAAGTTGGCCGTTAAGAAAAGCTTCAACCGCCACTTCGTTGGCGGCGTTCAAGATCGCCGGCGCCGTTCCACCGGCGCGCAAGGCGTCGTAAGCCAGCGGCAGGGCGCGAAACAGCGCGGTGTCGGGCGGCGAGAAATCCAGGCGCGCGATCGCGGCGAGATCGAGCGGCGCCACGCCCGCGTCGACGCGCTCGGGCCAGGCCAGGGCATAGGCGATGGCAGTGCGCATGTCGGGGTTGCCCAGCTGCGCGAGCATCGAGCCATCGCGATACGCGACCAGCGAATGAATGATGCTCTGCGGATGAATCACCACCTCGATGTGCTCGGGCGGCAGGTGGAACAGCCAATGCGCCTCGATCACTTCGAGGCCCTTGTTCATCAGCGTGGCCGAATCGACCGAGATCTTGCGGCCCATACGCCAGTTCGGATGCGCGCAGGCCTGTTCGGGCGTGACCGCCGCCAGTTCGGCCGCGCCGCGCCCGCGAAACGGGCCGCCCGAGGCGGTGAGCACGATGTGCGAGACGCCATGCGCATCGGCCTGACCGTCATACCCGCGCGGCAGGCATTGAAAGACCGCGTTGTGCTCGCTGTCGATCGGCAGCAGTTCGCCGCCACCGGCGGCGAGCGCTTCGGCCAACAACGCGCCGGACATCACGATCGCTTCCTTGTTCGCCAGCAGCAGGCGCTTGCCCGCGCGCGCCGCGGCGAGCGTCGACGACAAGCCCGCGGCGCCGACAATGGCGGCGACGACGGTATCGATTTCGGGCAGGCTCGCCAGGATGTCGAGTGCTCCGGCGCCGCCAAGCGCGCGCGTGCTCAGGCCCGCGTCGCGCAGGCCGCGTTCGAGCGTGGGCAGCAGGCTGGCGTCGGCGATCGCGGCGTAGTCGGCGTTGAATTCGCGCGCGCGTTCGATCAGCCCGGCCACGTCGCGATGCGCCGACAACGCCACGGCGCGAAAGCGCTCGGGGTGTCGCCGCACCAGATCCAGCGTGCTGCCGCCGATCGAGCCCGTGGCGCCGAGCAGCGCGAGCCGCCTCATAGCGCCAGCATCAACTTGCCGCAGGCGAACACCGGCAGCGCGGCGAACAAGCTGTCGAGACGATCGAGCATGCCGCCGTGACCGGGAAACAGCGAGCCCGAATCCTTCTGCTGCGAATGGCGCTTGATCAGGCTCTCGAACAGATCGCCCACGATCGAGATCGCCACCGTCGCCACCGACAGCAGCACCAGCAGACCCAGTTCGCGATGCGAGGGGTTGAGCACATAGCCGGCGGCCAGCGCGAACAAGGCGCTGCCAAACAAAGCACCGTACACGCCTTGCCAACTCTTGCCCGGGCTGATGCGCGGCGCCAGCTTGGTACGGCCGAACTTGCGTCCGACCAGGTACGCGAAAATATCCGCGCACCAGATCAGCACGATCACGAACAGCAGCCACCAGTGGCCGCGATCGGGCAGGGCATCGATCAGCACCGCGCCGGCCCAGGCCGGCACGATGGTCAGCATGCCGGCCACGGCCTTGATCGCGACATTGCGCGCGGTCGGCGCTTGGCAGAAGGCATAGCTACGCAACCACAAGGCCGCGAACGCCCACCAGATCACGCCGATGCCCATGGCGATGCGCAGACTGTCGTGCGCGCGCCAGTACCACAGCGCCACCATCAGCAGCGCATTGACCACCACGAAGCCCCAGCGCGCCGCGGGTTTGTCGATGCCGATCAAGCGCGCCCACTCGGCCAGGCCCATCACGCACAGCAGGGCCATCAGCAGTGCGAACCAGTCATTGGGCAGCATCAGCACCGCCGCGATACCCACCGGCGCGAGCACGATGGCGGTGAAGGCGCGTTGCTTGAGATCACTGCTCATGCGCGCCTCACGAGGGTTTGACCTGGGCCGAGGTCTTGCCGAAACGGCGTTCGCGGCGCGCGTAGTCGTCGAGCGCGCGGGCCATGCAGTCCATGTCGAAATCCGGCCACAGCACCTCGCTGAAATAGAGCTCGGCGTAGGCGATCTGCCAGAGCAGGAAGTTACTCACGCGCTGCTCGCCGCCGGTGCGGATGAACAGATCGAGTTCGGGTAGCGCGGCCAGGCTCATGCGCTCGCGCATCAGGGCCTCGTCGATGGCCTCGGCGGCGAGCTCGCCGTCGCGCACGTCCTCGGCGATGGCGCGCGCGGCTTGAGTGATGTCCCAGCGGCCGCCGTAGTTCACCGCGACATTGAGCGCCAGCGCGCGATTGGCGGCGGTGCGCGATTCGGCCGCGCGCATGCGGCTTTGCAGCTCGGTCGGGAAGGCGCGCTTGTCGCCAATGAAGGCTAGGCGCACGCCATTGGCGCTCAATTGATCGACTTCGCGATCGAGCGCCTTGAGAAACAGCGACATCAGGGCGCTGACCTCGGCCTGCGGGCGCGCCCAGTTCTCGCTGGAAAACGCGAACAGGGTCAGGGCCTCGATGCGATGACGCAGGCAGAACTCGACCGCGCCGCGCACCGACTTGACCCCGGCGCGATGGCCGAAGCTGCGTGGACGACGGCGCTGCTCGGCCCAACGGCCATTGCCATCCATGACGATGGCGATGTGCCGCGGCACGCGCGCGGGCGGCGAGCCCGCCGGCGGCGCCGGCGAGTGGGACTTGGGATCGGCTGGAGTCACGGGCGCGGGGTCGACGGCGACCTTACAGCGCCATCAGTTCCTGTTCCTTGGCCTTGACCACTTCGTCGATGCTCTTGACGAAGCGATCGGTCAGCTTCTGGATGTCTTCCTCGGCGCGACGCTCTTCGTCCTCGGTGACCTTCTTGTCCTTGAGCAGGTCCTTGACGCCCTGCATCGCGTCGCGGCGCACGTTGCGCACGGCGACCTTGGCGTTCTCGCCCTCGTGATGCACGTGCTTGCCGAGTTCCTTGCGGCGCTCCTCGGTCAGCGGCGGCATGTTGATGCGGATCACCATGCCGGCCGTGGTCGGGTTGAGGCCGAGGTCGGAGCCGATGATGGCCTTCTCGATCGGCTGCACCATGGTCTTTTCCCAGGGCGTGATGGTCAGCGAGCGGCCGTCGGTGACGGCGATCGAGGCGACCTGGGACAGCGGCATGTCCGAACCGTAGTACGACACTTTGATGTGTTCGAGCAGGGCCGGGCTGGCGCGACCCGTGCGCAGGCGCTGCAGGTCGTGCTTGAGGGCGTCGACGCATTTGTTCATGCGCGTCTCGGCGTCTTTCTTGATGTTGGGGATCATGACGGTGGCCGTCCTCGAACCGGGTGGCCGCGGAGTATAGCGGGGCGGCGGGAGCCACCCAACGGGGCGCCCGCGTCCGAGACGGGTTCGGGCTCAGCCCGTGGCGTCGACCAGGGTGCCGACGTTCTCGCCGCGCACGATGCGCATCAGGTCGCCGGCCGAGTTCATGTCGTAGATGCGCATGGGCAGGCGATGATCGCGGCACAGCGCGATCGCGGCCGTGTCCATCACGTTCAATTTGCCTTCGATCACGCGATCGTAGTTCAGGCGGTCGTAGCGCTTGGCGGTCTTGACCTTGACCGGATCGGCGTCATACACGCCGTCGACCTTGGTCGCCTTGAGCAGCAGTTCGGCGCCGATCTCGATCGCGCGCAGCGCGGCGGCCGAGTCGGTGGTGAAGAACGGATTGCCGATGCCGGCGGCGAAGATCGCGATGCGGCCTTTTTCCAGGTGACGCATGGCGCGGCGACGGATGTAGGGCTCGCAGACTTCGTTGATCTTGATCGCGCTCATCACGCGGGCGAAGCCGCCTTGTTTTTCGATGGCGTCCTGCATGGCCAGCGCGTTCATCACCGTGGCCAGCATGCCCATGTGATCGCCGGTCACGCGGTCCATGCCCGAGGCCGCCAGGCCCGCGCCGCGGAAGATGTTGCCGCCGCCGATGACGAGGCCGACCTGAGCGCCGGCGCGGGTGACTTCGAGGATCTCGGCCGCTAGGCGACCGATCACCTTGGGATCGATGCCGTAGTCGAGCTCGCCCATGAGTGCCTCGCCCGAGAGCTTGAGCAGGATGCGTTTGAACTTGATGTCCGACATGAGGTCTCCGGGCGGCGGGCACAAAAAAGCCGTTCGTGTCGGGACGGGCTCCCACGAACGGCTTGGTACCACGTAAAGATTGTTTCGCCGCGACCGGGACCCGAGCCCGTCAGGGGACCTTTGGTCGCGTGGCGCGCGGCGAGTTTACGCCAAACCCGCCTGCTTCATCACCTCGGCGGCGAAGTCTTCCTCTTTCTTCTCGATGCCTTCGCCCACGGCGATGCGCTGGAAGCCGACGATCTTGGCGCCGCCCTTCTTCAACGCTTCCTCGACCGTGACGTTGGAATCGACGACATAAGCCTGACCGGTCAGGCTCATCTCGGCCAAGGTCTTGCGCAGCTTGCCGGAGATCATCTTCTCGAGGATCTCGGCCGGCTTGTTCGAATCCTTGACCTGAGCCAGGGCGATCTCGCGTTCCTTGGCGACGATGTCGGCGGGCACGTGATCGACGGTCAGGTACGGCGGGTTCATCGCCGCGACGTGCATGGCGATGCCACGCGCGAGTTCGACGTTGCCGCCCTCGAGCTCGACCAGCACGCCGATGCGGCCGCCGTGCAGATACGTGGCGACGTTGTTCTTGCTGTCGATCGCGACCAAGCGACGGACCTGCACGTTCTCGCCGCACTTGGCGACCAGGGTCTGACGCGCCTCTTCGACGGTCGGACCTTGCGGGGTCTTGACGGTCTTGAGCGCCTCGACGTCGTTGACGCCGCTGCCGGCGGCGACCTGGGCGACGGTGGCGGCAAAAGCGGCGAAGCCTTCATCCTTGGCCACGAAATCGGTTTCGGAGTTGATCTCGACCAGGACCGAGCGCGAACCCTGATTGCCGGCGACGATGCGACCTTCGGCCGCGACGCGGCTGGCCTTCTTGTCGGCCTTGGCCAGACCTTGCTTGCGCAGCCACTCGATGGCCGTGTCCATGTTGCCCTGAGCTTCGGTCAGGGCCTTCTTGCATTCCATCATGCCGGCGCCGGAGCGCTCGCGCAGCTCCTTGACCATGCTTGCGGTGATTTCCATGGGAATTCCTCTTACAGGGTGGTGTTGCCGTCAACCGGGACCCCGACGGGTCCCGACGACGTGGCGCGCACGGCGCCGTGTTGGCTCCGCCTCGCGGAGCGGTCGCGCGCCAGGCCCGGCGCGCGATGGCTCGCGATGCTGGGCCGGTCGCGTTGCGCGGTGATTACTCGTGCGAACCGCCGGCGTCTTCGCCGCCACGGCCGCGACCCGCGCCCGGGCCCGCGCCACGCTTCGGCGCCGGACGGCGCGCTTGCGGCTTGCGGTCGTTGCCCGGCTTGCGGCCCGGGGCCGGACGACGCTTGCCGGCGTCTTCCTTGGCGACCGGATTGCCTTCGGCGTCGAGCTCGACGAACTCGTCTCGGGCCGAAACCGGGATCATCGGGGCGGCGGCCTTGCCTTCGAGCACGGCGTCGGCGGCGGCGCGCGCGTACAGCTGCACGGCGCGGATGGCGTCGTCGTTGCCCGGAATCATGTAGTCGACGAGCTTCGGGTCATAGTTGGTATCGACCACGGCCACGACCGGAATGCCGAGCTTCTTGGCCTCTTCGACCGCGATGTTTTCGTGACCGACGTCGATCACGAACAGCGCGTCGGGCAGGCCGTTCATGTTCTTGATGCCGCCGAGCGAGCGCTCGAGCTTGTCCTTCTCGCGGCGCAGCTGCAGCACTTCGTGCTTGACGAAGCGCTCGATCGAGCCGTCGGTTTCCATCGCCTCGAGTTCCTTCAGGCGCGCGATCGACTGCTTGACCGTGCGGAAGTTGGTCAGCATGCCGCCGAGCCAGCGGTGCGACACGAACGGCATCGAGCAGCGCGTGGCCTCTTCCTTGATCGACTCGCGCGCCGAGCGCTTGGTGCCGACGAACAGGATCGAGCCGCGCTTTTGCGCCAGACCCGAGATGAAGTTCATCGCGTCGGTGAACAGCGGCAGGGTCTTTTCGAGGTTGATGATGTGGATCTTGCCGCGCGCGCCGAAGATGTACGGCGCCATGCGGGGGTTCCAATAACGGGTCTGGTGACCGAAGTGCACGCCAGCTTCGAGCATCTGGCGCATGGTGACTTGAGGCATTGCGAAAACTCCAAATACGATGAAGCGGCCGGACGGGAACCGGTCGCGCTTCGGGGTTGGGACCTCCACGCATCCGACGGCAGCAGCCCCTGTTGGGGCACCCCGATGCCGGTGACGATGCGTGTGCGGATTCGCGCCGGCGGGAACCGTTCCCGCGCGGTCGCCTGGGGGCGTTGCCGACGGCCGGAGCCGCCATGCGTCGCCTTGCGCTTTGCCACCCGCGATGAAGCCGGGAGGCAAAGCCTTGAAATGATAGCCTAAAGATTCATTTTCCGCCAAGATTGCGGTCGCGGTCGCGCCCTGGCGCCAGCCAGGCCCCCGCGAACCCGCGTTCCGACACCGAGATCAAGGCCCCGCGCATGAAAGACAACGCCCGCCACATCCGACCCAAGACCCCCGAGCAGATCGAGCGCATGCGCGTGGCCGGTCGCCTGGCGGGCGAGGTGCTGGACATGATCGGCGAGCACGTCAAGGCCGGCGTGACCACCGAGTATCTCGATCGCCTGTGTTACGAGCACATCGTCAACAAGCAGGGCGCGGTGCCGGCGAATCTGGGTTATCGCGGCTTTCCCAAGACCATCTGCACGTCGGTCAATAACGTCATTTGTCACGGCATTCCCAGCGCCACGAAGGTGCTCAAGGATGGCGACATCGTCAACATCGACGTGACCGTGATCCGCGACGGTTTTCATGGCGACACCAGCCGCATGTACATCGTCGGCAAGCCCTCGATCATGGCCAAGCGCCTGGTCGACGTGACGCGCGACGCGATGTGGCGCGGTATCCGCGCGGTGCGTCCGGGCGCGACGCTGGGCGATATCGGTCACGCCATCCAGTCCTTCGTCGAGGCGCAGCGTTTTTCCGTCGTGCGCGAGTACTGCGGCCACGGCATCGGCGAGATCTATCACGAGGATCCGCAGATCCTGCACTACGGCACGCCGGGTGTCGGCATGACCCTGGTGCCGGGCATGACCTTCACGATCGAACCCATGGTCAACGAAGGCCTGCGTCACACGCGCTTGCTGCCCGACGGCTGGACCGTGGTGACCAAGGATCAAAAACTCTCCGCGCAGTGGGAACACACGATCGCGGTGACCGACGACGGCTTCGAGGTGCTGACCCTCGGCGCCGGCGAGACGCCGCCCGCATGACCCGCCTGGCGGCCCCGGCGGATGCATCGCGCTGGTGGTCGCCGGCCGCCACGCCCGGCGCGATCAAGGCCGCGGTCGAGCGTGCCGACGCCGAGCTGATCGACGCCTTTCGCGGCCAGCAGCGACCCATCGCCGAACTGGTGCGCTTGCGCGCCTGGCTGATCGAGCAGGCCGTGCTCGCCGTGTGGCAGGCGCATGTGCGCGACGGTCGCGCGCTGGCCTTGGTCGCGGTTGGTGGTTTCGGCCGCGGCGAATTGCATCCGCGCTCGGACGTCGATCTGCTCGTGCTCGTCGATGTCGCGCGTCCCGCGGGTCCGCTGGCCGAGGTCGAAAAGTTCTTCGCCGCGCTGTGGGACGCCGGCCTCGCCGTCGGCCACGCGGTGCGCACGCTCAATGAATGCGAGGACGCCGCGCGCGGCGATCTGACCATCATGACCAATCTGCTCGAGTCGCGGCATCTCGACGGCTCGCGCGATCTCTACGTGGGTCTTGGGCGCCTGCTCGCTCTTCCGCATCTGTGGCCCGCGGCCGCGTTCGCCGAGGCCAAGCGCGCCGAGCAACAGGCGCGGCACGCGCGCTTCAACGACACGGCTTACAACCTCGAGCCCAACATCAAGGAAGGCCCGGGTGGTCTGCGTGATTTGCAGACCGTGCAGTGGATCGCGCTGCGTCAGCTCGGCGCGGGCACGGTGGGTGCCTTGCGCGACGCGGGCCTGATGAGCGCCGAGGAATACGAGGCCCTGATCGCCGCGCGCGATCATCTGTGGCGCGTGCGCTTCGGTCTGCACAGCCTCGCGCGTCGCGGCGAGGAGCGGCTGTTGTTCGAGCATCAGCGCCAGCTCGCCGAGTGGTTCGGCTTGCGCGACGAGCACGCGCAGAACCTCGCGGTCGAGCAGTTCATGCAGTCCTACTATCGCGCGGCGATGACCATCGAGCGCTTGTGCGAGCGCCTGCTGCAACGGCTCGAGGAAGCGCGCGCGGGCCGCCCCGATTGCGTGCCCATCGACAGCGAGTTCTCGCGCGTGGGCGACCTGCTCGATCTGCGCGATCCGGCCTTGTTCGAGCGCGAGCCGGCGGCGATTTTGCGCGCCTTCGTCGTGTTGTTGCGGCATCCGGATCTGAAGGGTTTCCGCTCGACCTTGCTGCAGCGGCTCGACGCCGTGTTACCGGGTCTGGACGAGGGCTTTCGCGCCGATCCGGCCGTGCACGCCGCGTTCGTCGCGATCCTGCGTCATCCCGGCGCGGTCGCCGACGTGCTGGCGCGCATGAGTCGCTATGGCGTGCTGGGTCGCTATTTGCCGGCCTTCGGTCGCGTGGCCGGGCGCATGCAGTACGACTTGTTTCATGTCTACACGGTCGATCAGCACACGCTGTTCGTGATCCGCAATATTCGACGGTTCGCCGAGGCCGATGGCGCCGAGCAGTTCCCGCTCGCGCATGAACTCTACGCGCGGCTGCGCAAGCCCGAATTGCTCCTGCTCGCGGGCCTGTTCCATGACATCGCCAAGGGCCGCGGCGGCGATCACTCCGAACTGGGCGAAGCCGACGCGCGCGAGTTCTGCGCGCGCATCGGCCTGTCGACCACCGACACCGATCTCGTCGCGTGGCTCGTGCGTCAGCATTTGCTGATGTCGGTGACCGCGCAGAAGCAAGACATCACCAATCCCGACGTGGTTTATCGCTTCGCCGAGATCGTCGCCGACACCGAGCGCCTGGATCTTCTGTACCTGCTGACCGTGGCCGACATCCGCGCCACCAGCCCGAAGCTGTGGAATTCGTGGAAGGCGCGCCTGCTCGTCGACCTGCACGAAGCCACGCGCTACGCGCTGGCGCGTGGACTCGAACATCCCGTGCACGGCATCGAGCGCGTGACCGAGACCAAGCAGATCGCGCTCGCGGCGCTGCTGCAACAGGGCTTGGCGAAAGAACGCGTCGAAGCCTTGTGGACCGAGTTCCCCGACGATTCCTTCCTGCGCTATCTGCCCGAACAGATCGCGTGGCAGACGCGCGGCATTCTCGAACAAGCCGATCCCGACGCGCCGCTGGTGATGGTGCGCCACACGCGCGAGCGCGGCACGACCGAGATCTTCGTCTATTCGCCCGATCGCGATGGCCTGTTCGCGACCATCACCGCGGTGATCGATCGCTTGCAGCTGAGCGTGGTCGACGCGCGCGTGGTGACGTCCAAGCGTGGTCATTCGCTCGATACTTTCCAGGTGCTCGATGCCGAAGGCGGTCCGATCCGCGATGTCGCGCAGGAAAAACAAGTCATCGTGCGCCTGCGCGACGAACTCTCGCGCGAGCAACTGACCGCGCAACCGGCGCGCCGCGCGATGGCGCGACGCCAACGTCACTTCCATGTGCCCACGCGCCTGGAGTTCGAGCGCGCGCTTTCCGGACGCACGCAATTGGGCCTGGTCTGCGCCGATTCGCCTGGCTTGCTCGCGCACATCGCGCAGGCGTTTCGCGACTGCGGCGTGCGCATTCACGACGCGCGCATCGCTACTTTTGGCGAGCGCGTGGAGGACTTCTTCGAACTCACCGACCAGCACGACACGCCGCTCGACGCGCCCGCCATCGCCGCGCTCGACGAGGCCGTGCGTCGCCAGGTCGCCGCGCTCTCCGGACAAACCACCACGACGAAAACCGCTGATGCCCACGCTTGAACACCTGATCGACGACGCCTGGACGCGTCGTGACACGCTGTCCCCCGAAAATCACGACGCCACCACCGCCGACGCGGTCGAGACCGCCCTGGCCCTGCTCGAACGCGGCGAGAAACGCGTCGCCGAACCCGATGGTCACGGCGGCTGGGTCGTGCATCAATGGCTGAAGAAGGCCGTATTGCTGTCGTTCCGTCTGCGCGGCAATCGCGTGATGGATGGCGAGCCGGCGCCGTACTTCGACAAAGTGCCGCTGCGCTTCGAAGATCATGACGAGAACGCGTTCAAGACCGTCGGCGCGCGCGTCGTGCCCGGCGCCATCGTGCGTCGCGGTGCCTACATCGGCCGCGACGTGGTGCTGATGCCGAGCTTCGTCAACATCGGCGCTTATGTTGGCGCGGGCACCATGGTCGACACCTGGGCCACGGTCGGCAGTTGCGCGCAGATCGGCGCGCACGTGCATCTGTCCGGCGGCGCCGGCATCGGTGGAGTGCTTGAGCCGCTGCAAGCGAGCCCGACGATCATCGAGGACCATTGCTTCATCGGCGCGCGCTCGGAAGTGGTCGAGGGCGTGGTGGTGGAACGCGGCTCGGTGATCGGCATGGGCGTATTCCTCGGTCAAAGCACGCGCATCTATGACCGCGCCACGGGCGAAGTGACCTACGGTCGCGTGCCCGCGGGCAGCGTCGTGGTGTCGGGTTCGCTGCCTTCGCCCGATGGTCGCTACAGCTTGTATTGCGCGGTGATCGTCAAGCGCGTTGACGAGAAGACGCGCGGCAAGGTCGGCATCAACGAATTGCTGCGCGGTGATTGAGTGATGAGTGACGCCAATGACGAGGTCGTGCTCTACGGCCTCACCGCCTGCGATACCTGCAAGAAGGCGCGCAACTGGCTCAAGCGGCACGAAGTGGCGCATCGCTTCGTCGATTATCGCGAGCAGCGCGCCACGCCCGAGCAGCTGAAATTTTGGGCGCAACAGGTTGGCGGTTTCGACAAGTTGATCAATCGCGCCGGCACCACGTGGCGTAATTTGCCGGTGGCGCGACGCGATCCGCGCACGCCGCCGGAGTGGACCTTGTTGCTGAAGGAACATCCGACCTTGGTGCGTCGTCCGGTCGTGGTGATCGGCGAGCGCGTGAGCCTGGGTTTCAGCGATAAGTTGTTCGCGACGTTGTTTCCGCGCTGAGCGCGGGGTGGGGACGATCCATGAGTGACGTGCTCGAACTGACCCGTGATCTGTGCTCGCGCCCTTCGGTGACGCCGAACGACGCGGGGTGTCAGCAAGTGCTGGCCGCGCGCTTGCGCGCGGCGGGCTTCGCGATCGAGTCGCTGCGCTACGGCGCGGTCGACAATCTCTGGGCCAAGCGTGGTAGCGAAGGCCCGGTGCTGGTGTTCCTGGGCCATACCGATGTCGTGCCCACGGGCCCGGTCGAGCAGTGGCGTAGCGATCCGTTCACGCCGACCATTCGCGACGGCAAGCTCTACGCGCGCGGGGCGGCCGACATGAAAGGCTCCGTCGCGGCGATGACGCTCGCGGTCGAACGCTTCGCGCGCGAATGCCCCAACGCGCGCGGCACCATCGCCTTGCTCGTGACCAGCGATGAAGAAGGCGAGGCCCAGGACGGCGTGCGTCGCGTCGCCACCGAATTCAAGCACCGCGGCCAGCGCATCGATTGGTGCGTGGTCGGTGAGCCCTCATCGAAGACGCATCTGGGCGATGTGATCCGCGTCGGTCGTCGCGGCTCGCTCAGTGGTCACTTGCTGGTGCGTGGCGTGCAAGGTCACGTGGCCTTTCCCGACATCGCGCTCAATCCGATTCACGCGTTCGCGCCGGCGCTGGCCGAATTGACGCAGCGACGCTGGGACGAGGGCAATGCCCTGTTTCCACCGACGAGCTTCCAGGTGTCCAACATCAACGCGGGCACCGGCGCGCTCAATGTCATTCCGGGCGAGTTGCGCGTGGAATTCAACTTCCGCTTCTCGACCGCGTCGACCGCCGATGATCTGATGCAAGGCGTCGAAGCCATCTTGGTCAAGCACGGTCTCGACTATCGCATCGAGTGGGAATTGTCGGGCATGCCCTTCGCGACCGCGCCGGGTCTGCTCACGGGCGCGGTGAAATCGGCCGTGCGCGATGTGCTCGGTCTCGAGCCGCAAGCGAACACGGGCGGCGGCACGTCCGATGGTCGCTTCATCGCGCCGTTGGGCGCGGGCGTGGTGGAACTGGGTCCAGTCAACGCGACCATCCACAAGATCGACGAACATGTGGCCATCGACGATCTCGAGCGCTTGAGCACGGTGTATTTCGAAATCGCGAAACGCCTGCTGACGTGAACTCAGGCTTCGTCGACACCGCGAAAAGCGTAAGCATCCAGCGCCAGCGAGCCGAAGGCCATGGCGCGATGCCAGTGTTCGGCGCGCCAGGTGTCGCCCGCCGCGCCGAGCGCGACGAACAGCGGCATGAAGTGTTCGACGCTGGGATGATTCATGCGCGCCGCGGGCGCGCGTGACATCCAGTCGAGCAGGGCTTCGGTATCGGCCTCGGCCAGACGCGCGTCGAACCACTCCGTGAAGGCGCGCGCGAACGGCGCGACGGTGTCCTCGCGCGCATCCCAGCGCAAGGCGCCGAGATTGTGCGTGTAGCCGCCCGAACCCACGATCAGCACGTCGTGCTCGCGCAGCGGCGCCAGCGCGCGACCAACGAAGTAATGATTGCGCGCGTCGCCGCGCGGATCGACCGATAGACTCAACACCGGAATGTCGGCCGCGCGATAGGCGCGCTGCAGTGGCACCCACACGCCGTGATCGAAGGCGCGTGTCGGATCAATCGCCGCTTCGATGCCGGCCGCGCCGAGCAAGGCCACGGCCTCGCGCGCCAGCGCGGGCGCGCCGGGCGCAGGGTACTGCAGGCGATACAAAGGCTCGGGAAAGCCGCCGAAATCGTGCGTGGTTCCGGGCCATTCGGCGCCGGAGAAGGTCGGCCGCGCCGCGTGAAAGTGCGCGCTCGCCACGACGATCGCGCGCGGTCGCGGCAAGCGCGTGGCCAGCGCGTCGAGAAATCGACCCGTGGCCGAGTCCTCCAGCGCCAGGGTCGGCGCGCCATGCGAGAGAAACAGCGCGGGCAGGGCGGACATGCGTCGTTTCCGAAAAAGCATCAGCGGTTTCGCATGCTAGCCGCGGCCGCGCTTGTCACGCGCGCGCGGCCATGGGCAAAATCCGCAGCCAGCATTTGCAGGAATGCAAACGTGTCCGAGTCGCTCGACTGGAATGACCTGCGCTATTTCCTCGCGATCGCCGCCACGGGCACCCTGGCCGGCGCCGCGCGGCGACTGGGCGTCAATCATTCGACGGTGTTCCGTCGGCTCAATGCGCTAGAGGAGCGCTTGGCCGTGCGCCTGTTCGATCGCTTGCCGCAAGGCTATGTGCTCACCGCCGAAGGCGATGAAGTGCGCCGCCACGCGCAACAGGTCGACGACGCGGTCAACGCGCTCGATCGCGCCGTCGCCGGACGCGACTTTCGTCTAGGGGGCTCGATTCGCGTCACCACGCCCGCGAAGATCGCCACCGATTACCTGGTGCATTACCTGCCGGAGTTCGCCGAGCGCTATCCCGACATCCAGGTCGAGGTCGCGGTCGGCGATCACGATTTCGATCTGACCCGGCGCGAGGCCGACGTGGCCCTGCGCGCCACCGCCAATCCGCCCGAGTTCCTGGTCGGTCGACCGGTCGCGGACTTGCCGTGGTACGTGTGCGCGAGCAAGGGTTTCATCGCGCGTCACGGGCGACCGCGCGACATGAGCGAGGTCGGGCGCTTTCCCCTGATCGGCGCGGACGAGAGTTTTCGTCGGCTCGCGGTCTTCGCCTGGCAACATCGCGCCTATCCGCGCGAGCGCATCGTGATGCGCGCCAATCATCTGGGCGTGATGGCGGCGATGGCGATGCAGGGCCTGGGGCTCGCCTTCCTGCCGGTCGATCAGTACGACCCGGAGCTGCAGCATCTGTTTCCGGTCGAACCGCAGTTCACTGGGCAGTTGTGGTTGCTCACGCATCCGGATTTGCGCCAAGTCGCGCGGGTGCGCGTGTTCATGGACTTTCTGCACGGCAAGCTGCGCGCCGATCCGCGCCTGGCGCACTGGAAGGTCGAACCACGCGCGACACCGCGACCGCGCGCGGCGCGTCCAGCCCGGCGCGCCGCGCGTCAACGCTGACAGCTGCGGCGCCCCGACGCGTTCTGGCAAAATGGCGGTTTTCCCGCCCCGACTTTTCGACCAGGACCCCATCCATGTCCCATCACGACATCCGCTCGGCCAAGCGTCCCGATCCCGACCAGCCCTTGGTCGACATCGCCGACTACGTCGTCGACTATTACCTGAGTTCCGCCGAAGCCTACGAGACCGCGCGCTATTGCCTGCTCGACTCGCTGGCCTGCGCAATGCTCGCGATGAAGTTTCCCGAGTGCGTGAAGATGCTCGGCCCGGTCGTGCCGGGCGCCAGCATGGTCGGTGGCACGCGCATCCCCGGCACCAGCCACGAGCTCGACCCGGTGCAAGCGGCGTTCAATATTGGCGCGCAGGTGCGTTGGCTCGATTTCAACGACACTTGGCTCGCGGCCGAATGGGGTCATCCGTCGGATAATCTCGGTGCGATCCTGGGCCTGGGCGACTATTTGTCGCGCAAGAATCAGCGCGAAGGCAAAAAGCCCGTGACCGTGCGCGAAGTGCTCGGCCATCTGATCAAGGCGCACGAGATCCAGGGCTGCTACGCGCTCAAGAACGCGTTCAATCGCGTCGGCCTCGATCACGTGATCCTGGTGCGCCTGGCCTCGACCGCGGTCACCACGCGCATGCTCGGCGGCAGCAAGCAGGACATCATCAACGCCGTGTCCAATTCCTGGATCGACGGCGGCGCGCTGCGCACGTATCGCCACGCGCCCAACACCGGCTCGCGCAAGAGCTGGGCCGCCGGCGACGCGTGTCGTCGCGCCGTGACCCACGCGCTCAACGCGCTCAAGGGCGAGATGGGGTATCCGTCGGCGCTGACCGCCAAGACCTGGGGCTTCTACGACGTGCTGTTCCGCGGCAACACCTTCCAGTTCGAGCGGCCGTTCGGCAGCTATGTGATGGAAAACGTGTTGTTCAAGATCAGCTTCCCGGCCGAATTCCACGCGCAGACCGCGGTGGAATGCGCCATGCGCCTGCATCCGCAAGTCGCGGGCAAGCTCGACCAGATCGAGAAGATCGTGATCGAGACCCAGGAAGCCGGCGTTCGCATCATCGACAAGACCGGTCCCCTGGCCAACCCGGCCGATCGCGACCACTGCATCCAGTACATGGTCGCGGTGCCGCTGATCCACGGCCGCCTGACCGCCGACGACTATGAGGACAGCATCGCCGCCGATCCGCGCGTCGACGCCCTGCGCGCGCGCATGGAAGTGCGCGAGAACCCGCAGTTCACCAAGGACTACTTCGATCCCGAGAAGCGCTACATCGGCAATGCCGTGCAGGTGTTCTTCACCGATGGCAGCAAGACCGAGCGCGTGGCCATCGATTTCCCGATCGGTCATCGCGAGCGCCGTCCGGAAGGCATTCCGGTCCTGATCAAGAAGTTCGAGGCCGCGCTGGCCGGGCAGTTCTCCCGACGCCGGGTCGAGCAAATCCTGACCCTGGTCAACGACGTGTCCCGGTTCGAAACCACGCCTCTGCACGAGTTCATGGACCTGTTTGTGGTATAGGCTCCGCCCGGGGACGTTGGGGCGTTCCCGGCCAGTCGAAACACAATGTAAAAACTTCGTTAAGGCACTTGGGATATACTTGCCCCGCGTGCGCGCCGCCCGTTGGCGACGCGCGCTAAAGGGACATTTTGAGGAGACGCCGAATGAAACGTAAAAGCCTGTACGCCCTGATTGCGCTGTCGCTGGGGTCGATCGCTTGCGCCCAGGCGCAAGACTACGACGACCGTTACTACGTGGCCCCGTACGCGGGCGCCTATATCAATGACGACGACCGCCTGACCGACGACGGCACTCTGTTGCTCGGCATCGGCATCGGCCGTTACCTCAACGACAACACCTCGATCGACGTGTTCGTCGATCGCACCCAGCGTGGTTCGGACCAGCGCGCTCGCGCCATCGGTCTGAACGACGGTATCGACAGCACCATGATCGGTACCGCGGTGCGCTACTACTTTGGTGACCGTGACTCGTGGCAGCCGTACATCATGGCGGGCGCGGGCGCGATCAACCATCGCAATGGCGCCGAGAACGGTTGGGACGCCGGCATCCAGGTCGGCGGTGGTCTGCAGAAGGCCTTCACCGAAAACACCAAGTTCCGCGCCGAACTGGGCTATCGCTACGACTTCGACAGCGATTCGATCCCGGGTTCGAAGGACTTCGGCGATTTCATGATCAACCTGGGCGTGACCATGGCGATCGGCGCGGCTTCGGAATCGGCGCCCGCGCCGGCCGAGCCGAGCACGCCGGCGGCCGCTCCCGCCGCGCCGCAGACCGACTGCTCGACGCTGGATGACGACGCCGACGGCGTCAACAACTGCGACGACAAGTGCCCGAACACCGCGTCCGGCACCATCACCGGTCCCGACGGCTGCGCGCAGGAAGTGGTCATCGACCTGCGTGGCGTGAACTTCCTGTTCGACCGTCCGAAGCCCGGCCAGGAAACCTCGACCGACAATGCCGGCCTCCTGCCGGGTTCGATCGAGATCCTCGACCAGGCCGTCGATGTGTTGAAGCGCTATCCGAACATCAAGGTCGAAGTGGCGGGTCACACCGACTCGACCGGTCCGGATGCCTACAACCAGAGCCTGTCCGAGCGTCGCGCCCGCGTGGTGTACACGTATCTGACCGAGCACGGCGTGGACGCTTCGCGTCTGGTCGGCCCGAACGGCTACGGCGAAGCCCGCCCGATCGACAGCAACGACACGAAGGAAGGCCGTCAGCGCAATCGTCGTACCGAGCTGTCCGTCGAGAAGTAAGCAACAACTTTCCGCTGACGCGAGTCAGCGCGAGAACGAAGGGCCCGGCGACGGGCCCTTCTTTTTTGGTGTCGCGGAAACTCGCTCTTCGTCGCGTGTGACGCGCAATGCGCGAGACGCTCAGGCCTCGGCCGCGGCCTGCGCCTCGATCAGGCGACGAAAGTTCGCCGCTTCCATCGGCCGGCCGAGCAAGAAACCCTGGGCCAGCGCGCAGCCGTTCTCGCGATAGAAGTTGAGCTGCGTTTCGGTTTCGATGCCCTCGGCCACCACGTCCATGCCCAGGCGCGAGGACAGATCGATCAAGGTCTTCGCGATCGCCGCGTCCTTGCCGCCGCGTTCGATGTCGGCGGTGAAGCTGCGATCGATCTTCAGGCGATCGGCCGCGACGTACTTGAGATGACTCAACGAGGAATAGCCCACGCCGAAGTCGTCGAGCGAGATGCGCACGCCGACGCGATGCAGGCGCGTGAGCGTGCGCGCGGCGTCCTCGGGGCTGTGCATGGCCGCGGCTTCGGTGATCTCGATCTCGAGCAGGGAGCCGGGCACGTTGGCGTGTTCCAGCGCCTGCGTCACCCACAGCGCGAACTCCGGTGACTGGAACGATTGCGCCGAGGCATTGACCGCGATCGGCAGGGCGAGCTTGCCCATGTCGGCCAGGAACTCGCAGGCGCGCACGATCACGTGACGATCGATCTGCGGCATCAGGCCATGGGCCTCGGCCGCGCGCAGGAACTGATCGGGCTCGAGCACGCCGCGTTCGGGATGACGCCAGCGAATCAGCGCCTCCGCGCCAGCGAGGCGACGATCGCGCGTGTGCACGATCGGCTGGAAGAACAACTCGAGTTCGTTGCGCGGCAGGCCCGCGCGCAATTCGCCGACCAGGGTGAACTGGCGGCGCTCGCGCTCGCTGGCCTCGCGATTGAAAAAGGCCCAGTGACCGTCGCCCTCGGATTCGGCGCGCGCGTGCGCGGAGATCGCCGAGGTCAGCAGGCTCTCGGCATCGCCGCCATCGCGCGGGTATTCGGCCACGCCCAGCGAATGCGTGATCGCGCGGTTGAGGCCCTCGGCCTGCGCCGGTTGCGACAGCTGTGCGCTCAAGCCGCGCGCGCGTTCGCTCCATTCGCCGCGACGACCATCGCCGATCAAGACCGCGGCGATGCGATCGTCTTCCAGGCGCGCGACGATGGCGTCGCGATCGCGCGATTCCATGCGCAGGATCTGCGCCGAGCGCGCCAGCAGCCGCGCGGTCGAGACCTCGCCGATCATGCCGCGCAACTGGCGCAGATGATCGGGGCGCGTGACGATCATCGCCAGGGTGCCGCTGCGTTCGGCCTGGCCTTGCAGGCGCTGCTCGAGTTGTTGCAGCAACAGGCGCCGATTGGGCAGGCCGGTCATGGTGTCGTAGTAGGTCAGGTGCGTCAGCGTGGCGCGCGCGCTGTCGGCGCGTCGCTGTTCGTCTTCGTGCAACCACATCACTAGGCCGAAGGCCATGGCCAGCACCGCTGCGACATCGAGCAGCCACACCCAGTGCGCGAACTGCGTCAGCAGGCCGCTGCCGTTGGGCGCGGCCATGGCCACGAAGTTGTACAGGGAGATGAAGCCGTAGGCGATCAGCGCCACGCCGACCAGTCGTTGTCCAACGGGCTTGTCGCGCCAGCGCCCTTCGGCGATCAAGGTCAGGCCCGCCGCGATGTAGGCCGCGCCGGCCAGGAACAGGCGCACGGCATTGCGCGCGAACATGCGCTCGCGCATCGCGTCGGGATTGAAGGCGAACACCAGGCTCGCGGTCAGGCCCAGCACGATCGCCGCGATCAAGACCGCGCGCAAGGTCGACGGCGACAACTCGCGTTCGGAGCGCAAGGCCATCGCGCCCAGCAACAGCGTGCCGATCTGCAGATAGGTCATGACCTGGGTCGAGATGGTCAGGAACAGGCGCAGATAGTCCCAGGTGGTCTCGCGTGGCACGAAGCCCAGGGCCACACCCGTCGCTTGCGTCAACCCCAGCGCCAGGAAGCTATACGCCCACAGCTTGAGATAAGCGCGCGGATAGACCCTGGCGTAGTGCCAGAACAACCAGGCCAGACCCAGGCTCATCAGCATCTGGATCGACGTGACCAATTGAATGAAAACGCGAGGATCGAAAGGAGACATGCGGAGTATCGAGGCTTCCTTGCGCGGCCGTCGGTGTCGTCGCCGTGCCGTCGGCGCAGTCTGGCCCGGATTGTAACCGCTCGCGCGGCGCGCGCGGCGATCGTCGACCAGCCCAGGCGGCACTGGCTCGACCGCCATGCATACGCTAAATACCGGCGCTGCCCCTCATCAAGGTCGAACCGATGCGCTCGCTCCGTCAGAGTTTCGTGCTGTCCCTGGCCCTGGTCGCCACGCCCGCGCTCGCGGTCGAGGGCATGTGGCAACCCAAGCAATTGCCCGAGATCGCCGCGGGCCTGCGCGCCGCGGGGCTGGCGATCGATCCGCAAAAGATCAGCGCGCTCGATCAGTATCCGGCCAATGCCATCGTCAGTCTGGGCTTTTGCAGCGCCTCGTTCGTTTCGCCCAAGGGCCTGGTGGTGACCAATCACCACTGCGCGTATGGCGCGATCCAGTTCAATTCCACCGGCGAGCGCAATCTGCTGGCCGACGGTTTCCTGGCCAATGACTTCGCCGAGGAATTGCCCGGCGATCCGTCCCTGCGCGTGTACGTGACCGAAGAGATTCGCGACGTCACCGACAGCCTGCGCGCCGCGCAACGTCGCGCCGGCAAGGACGATCGCGCGATCTACGACGCCGTCGATCGCGAATCCAAGCGCCTGGTGCGCGACTGCGAGGCCGATGGCCAGCACCGTTGCGACGTCTACATCTTTCATGGCGGCAAGGAGTTCAGCCTGATCCGTCAGCTCGAGATCAAGGACGTGCGCCTGGTCTACGCGCCGCCGGAAGCGATCGGCAAGTTCGGCGGCGATGTCGACAACTGGATGTGGCCGCGCCACACCGGCGATTTCTCCTTCCTGCGCGCCTATGTCGGTCGCGATGGCAAGCCCGCGCCGTACAGCAAGGACAATGTGCCGTACGCGCCGAAGTCGTTTCTCAAGGTCAATCCCAAGGGCCTCTCGGCGGGTGACTTCAACATGGTGCTGGGCTATCCCGGCCGCACCAATCGCTGGCGCTTCGCCGAAGAGCTCAACGACGCGATCACCGTGTCCTATCCGCGCCTGATCGCGGACTACGCCGAGTTTCTGCGCGTGATCGAAGCTGGCGGCAAGGGTCGTCCCGACGCGGCGGTCAAATACGCCTCGACCGTGGCCTCGTTGAACAACACGATGAAGAATCTGCAAGGTCAGCTCGAAGGCTTCGCGCGCATCGACGGCGTGGCCATGAAGCAAGCCGACGAACAAGGCCTGCGCGACTGGCTCGCCGCGGAGAAGCAAACGCAAACCCTGCAAGCCATCGATGAACTGCATGCGTCGATCGCGACCCTCCGTGGCCGCGCCGCGCGCGATTGGTATTTCGGCCTGATCGCGCCGACGCAAAGCGGCAGCTCGGGTCGACTCAATCGCGAAGGCAGCCCGATCAGCGCCGCGCTCGACATCTATCGCTTCGCGATCGAACGCGACAAGCCCGACGCGCGCCGCGAGTACGGCTATCAGGATCGCGATCGCCCCAGCATCCAGGCGCGTCTGGAGACTTTCGATCGTCGCTTCGATCCGGCGATCGATCGCGCCTTGCTGAAGTTCCGCGTCGAACGTTACGCGTCTTTGCCCGCGGCCGAGCGCTTGCCCGAACTCGATGGCTGGCTCGGCATCAGCGGCGACAAGCCCGATCTGTCCGGCGTCGACGCGCGTCTGGATGCGTTTTACGCCGGCACGCGCCTGACCGACGCGGCCACGCGCCTGGCATGGTTCGGCAAGAGTCGTCGCGAGATCGAGGCCAGCGACGACACCGCGCTGCGCGCGGCCGTGGCGTTGTATCCGGCGGTCGAGCGCATCGAGACGCAGTACAAGGAAGCCACGGGCAAGGACTATCGCCTGCGGCCGCAATACATGCAGGCGATGATCGACTTCCAGGCGCGTCGCGGCCGCGCGGTCTATCCCGACGCCAATCGTTCGCTGCGCGTCACCTACGGCACCGTGCAGGGCTATTCGCCGCGCGAGGCGATCAGCTACGCGCCCTTCACCAGCCTCAAGGGCGTCGCCGAGAAGACGCGCGACACCGAACCGTTCAACACGCCCAAGGCCCAGCGCGAGGCGATCGCCGCGCGACGCTATGGCAGCTACGCGGTGAGCGGGCTCGATTCGGTGCCGGTGAACTTCATGTCCGACCTCGACATCACCGGCGGCAATTCCGGTTCGTCGACGCTGGACAAAAACGCCGAGCTCGTGGGCCTGGCCTTCGACGGCAATTGGGAAAGCGTGAGCGCGAGTTGGATCTTCAATCCGGCGCTGACGCGCTCGATTCACGTCGACATCCGCTACATGCTGTGGGTGATGGACGAGATCGATCACGCCGAGCGGCTGATCCGCGAGATGGGGCTCACGCCCGCGTCGCCGTGAGTTCCTGCCTCGCGCGCTGATCGTTCCATTCGCACCGGCGCGCCCGTCGTAACGGGCGCGTCAACACGCGCGACGCGTCGAACTACAATGCGCGCGTGATCGAACGTCCCGCCGCGATTTTCCTGATGGGCCCGACCGCGTCGGGCAAGACCGCCTTGGCCCTGGCCCTGGCGGAACACTTCGACGTGGCCGCGATCTCGGTCGACTCGGCCCTGGTTTATCGCGGCATGGACATCGGCACGGCCAAGCCCGACGCGGCGATGCAGGCGCGCTTGCCGCATGCCTTGATCGACATTCGCGATCCCGAGCAGGGTTATTCCGCCGCCGAATTTCGCGCCGACGCGCTGGCCGCGATGGCGCAAGCGCGCGCGCGCGGGCAATTGCCCTTGCTGGTCGGCGGCACCGGTCTGTACTTCCGCGCACTCGAACGCGGCCTGTCCGATCTGCCCGACGCCGATCCCGCGACGCGCGCGCGCATCGAGGCCGAAGCGCTGAGCCTGGGCTGGGGCGCGCTGCACGACCGCCTCGCCGCGCTCGATCCGGTCGCCGCCGCGCGCATTCATCGCAATGATCCGCAGCGCATCCAGCGCGCGCTGGAAGTGATCGCGCTCACCGGCCGGCCGTTGTCCGAGCAACAGCGCGCCGGTTTCGATCGGCCGCCGTGGCGCTTTCTCAAGCTGGTCGCCATGCCCGACGACCGCGCCGTGCTGCACGAACGCATCGCCGCGCGCCTGCGGCAGATGCTCGATCACGGGTTCCTCGACGAAGTCGCGCGCCTGCGCGAACGGCCGGGCCTGACCCCGGATCACCCTTCGATGCGCGCGGTCGGTTATCGCCAGGCCTGGGAGCATCTCGACCATGCCTGCTCGCGCGAGACCTTCCTCGACCGCGCGATCTACGCGACCCGACAACTGGCCAAGCGCCAGATCACGTGGCTCCGCGGCGAGCACGATGCCCTGGTCCTGGACCCGGCCAACCCGGCCGGACCGCGTCGCGCCCAGGCGCTGATCGGTCAATTTGTAAACAAGTTGGTCAATTCGTGACGGCGGTAACTTGTAGTTTTTGTCCCAGCCCACAATAACTTGCTACTCTGTGGCCGTGCCCGGCGCCACCGGTTCGGTGGGAAGTGGTCCCCGCGTCTTGCGGGGCCGTCGAGGCACGGCGACACAACCGCGGCGGACGATTCGGAGAAAAAACATGTCCAAGGGCCAGTCACTACAAGACCCTTTCCTCAATGCCTTGCGGCGCGAACGCGTGCCGGTCTCGATCTATCTGGTCAACGGCATCAAGCTCCAGGGCACGATCGAATCCTTCGATCAGTTCGTGGTCCTGCTGCGCAATACGGTCAGCCAGATGGTCTATAAGCACGCCATTTCGACCGTGGTGCCCTCGCGCAACGTACGGGTCGGCGGCAATGCCGATGCCGGCGGTGCCTCGTCGGCCGAAGTCGGCGGCGAAGAGCCGGTCTGATCGGCGCCGGCGCGTCGTCGCGACGCGCCGGTCCGGCCCGGAGTTTCCCACCTGTTCGAGCGATCCAAAAAAGGCGAGCGGGCCCTGCTGGTGCAACCGGTAGGGTCGCGGGAGGACGTGGCCGAGTCCTTGGCCGAATTGTCGGAACTGGCGCGTTCGGCCGGCGCCGAGGTATTGGGCAGCATCACCGCGCGCGTCGATCGTCCGCATTCGCGCTTTTACGTCGGCACCGGCAAGGCCGATGAGATCCGACAGGCGCGGATCGATCTCGATGCCGATCTGATTCTGGTCAATCGCCAGCTCTCGCCGGTGCAGGAGCGCAATCTCGAGCGCCACTGCGAGTGCCGCGTGGTCGATCGCACCGGCCTGATTCTCGACATCTTCGCCCAGCGCGCGCGCACGCACGACGGCAAGCTGCAAGTCGAACTCGCGCAGCTCAAGCACATGTCCACGCGCCTCGTGCGCGGCTGGACCCATCTCGAACGCCAACGCGGTGGCGCCATCGGCCTGCGCGGTCCGGGCGAAACCCAGCTCGAACTCGATCGCCGCATGCTCGCCGACAAGGTCAAGGTGCTCGAACAGCGCCTGGCCAAGGTCGAAGTGCAGCGCGCGCAAGCGCGTCGCGCGCGTGCCCGCGGTCAGATTCCCGTGATCGCGCTCGTGGGTTACACCAATGCCGGCAAGTCGACCCTGTTCAATGCGCTCACGCGCTCGGGCGTCTATGCCGCGGATCAATTGTTCGCCACGCTCGATCCGACCGTGCGCAAGCTCGAAGGCCTGGCTTCGGGGCCGGCCGTGGTCGCCGACACCGTCGGCTTCATTCGCGATCTGCCGCACGATCTGGTCGCGGCCTTCCGCTCGACCCTGGCCGAGGCGCGCGAGGCCGATCTGCTGCTGCACGTGATCGACGCGCACGATCCCGAGCGCGACACGCGCATCGCCCAGGTCGACGCCGTGCTGGCCGAGATCGGTGCCGCCGACACGCCGCAGATTCATGTCTGGAACAAGATCGACCGCCTCGAAGGCGCGACGCCGCGCATCGACGCCATCGACGGCGGCGCGCGGTTGCGCGTGCACGTGTCGGCGCTGGCGGGGCAGGGGCTGGATCTGCTGCGTCAGGCCATCGATCGCCATTTCGCGCGCGAACGCGTGCATGCCTGGCTGACCGTGCCCGCCGACGCCGGTCGCCTGCGCGCGCGGCTGTTCAATGCCGGCGCGGTCGCCAGCGAACGCGTCAACGATCAGGGCTGGGAACTGGAAATCGACGCGCCGCGCAACCTCATCGAACCGCTGTTCGGTTTGCCCGGGGGCGATGGCGAATTGCTGCGACGCGGCCTGGATTTGCCCGAACCCACCGCGTGAAGCCCGCGTCGACGCGCCTTGCGGCCATGTCGACGCGCTACCTACAATCAACCGCCGCGCCGGATCGCTTGAGTTCGCGCGGCCTCGCCCCCAACCGGGGCGGACGACCCGCGTGACTGGGTCCCTGGATGCGACTGGAGCTCTCAATGGCTTGGAACGAACCCGGCGGCAAGCGGCGCGAACCCTGGCAATCCGGCGGCGGCAACGAGCCGGACCTGGAAGGCATGCTGCGCCGACTGCGCGAGCGCTTCAGCAATTTCGGTCCGGGTGGCGGTGGCGGCGTGATCGTCGTGGTCGTCCTGGCGCTGATCTCGCTGTGGTTCGTGCTTGACTCGGCGCGCATCATCGACGCCAGTGAACGCGGCGTGGTGCTGCGCTTCGGCAAGTTCGATCGCGAAATGGGCGCGGGCCTGAATTTCAAATGGCCGGCGCCGATCGAGCGCGTCGAGATCGTCGAGGCCACGCGCGTGCGCTCGACCTCGGATCAGGTGCGCATGCTCACCAAGGACGAAAACCTGGTGAACCTCGACTTCAACGTGCAGTACGTCATCGGCAACGCGCGCGAATTCCTGTTCCAGACGCGCGAACCCGAGGAAACCCTGCGGCAAGCCGCCGAGAGCGCCGTGCGCGAAGTGATCGGCGCCAACGAAATGGACGTGATCCTGTCCGGCGAACGCACCGTGCTGGCCACGCGCGCGCGCGAGATCCTGCAAAAGACGCTCGACAGCTACACCACGGGCGTGATGGTCACCGAGTTCAACTTCCAGAACGTGCGTCCGCCGCAGGAAGTGAAGGAAGCCTTCGACGACGCCATCACCGCGCGCGAGGATCGTCAGCGCTTCGAGAACGTGGCCGAGGCCTATCGTTCCAAGATCGAGCCCGAGGCCCGCGGTGAAGCCGCGCGCATCCGCGCCGAGGCCGAAGGCGACAAGGCCGCGGTCGTCGCCATCGCCACCGGCGAAGCGCGTCGCTTCGAACTGCTGGCCGAACAGTACCGCGCCGCGCCGCAAGTCACGCGCAAGCGTTTGCTGCTGGAGACCATGCAAGAAGTGCTGTCGCGCTCGACCAAGATCGTGGTCGAAGGCGGCGGCGAGAAGATCATCAATCTGCCGACCATGCCGACCGGCGGCGCCGCCGCTAACGAAACCCGTCTGCCCACCGTGGTCAGCGAGCCCTCGATGAACGCGGCCACGCCCGCCGTGGTGACCGCGACGGGGCGTCATGACGACGATCGCAAGCCTTCGGGCGATCGCGAGGAGCGCAACCAATGAAACCCTCCATCATCATCGGCGCGCTGTTGGCCTTGTTGCTGGCGGCCAATTCCATGTTCGTGGTCAGCGAGCGCGAACTCGCCGTGCTGTTCCAGTTCGGCGCGGTGCAACGCACCAGCTTTCAGCCGGGCCTGCACTTCAAGATTCCCTTGATCCAGAGCGTGCGCAAATTCGACAAGCGCCTGCTGTCGGTGTCGTCCGAGCCCGATCGTTTTCTGACGTCGGAAAAGAAGGACGTCTACGTCGACTTCTACGTGAAGTGGCGCATCGCCGATGTCTCGCGCTTCTACACCGCGACCATGGGCGATGAACTCGGCGCCGCGCAGCGCCTGGGCCCGATCGTGCGCCAGGCCATCGGCAAGGCGATCAACGAACGCAAGCTGCAGGAAGTGGTCTCGGGCGGTCGCGCCGACATGCTGCGTCAGATCCTCGAAGCCACGCGCAAGCCCGCGACCGAACTCGGCGTGGAAGTCGTCGACGTGCGCATCAAGCGCACGGACCTGCCGAAGGAAGTGAGCAACTCGGTTTATCAGCGTATGGCCGCCGAACGCACGCGCGTGGCCAGTGGCTTGCGCGCCGAAGGCAGTCAGGCGGCCGAGACCATCCAGGCCGACGCCGATCGCGCGCGTCAGGTCATCCTGGCTGAAGCGCGCGCCGACGGCGAGCGTCTGCGCGGTGAAGGCGAGGCCGAAGCCGCGCGCATCTACGCGCAGGCCTATGGCAAGGACGCCGAGTTCTACGGCTTCTGGCGCAGCCTGCAGGCGTATCGACAGTCGTTCCGCAGCAAGGACGGCGTGCTGGTGCTCGATCGCGACAGCGAGTTCTTCAAGTATTTCGGCGAGGGCGGCGACAAGTGAGCCGCGCGGCGCGTCGTCGCTGAAGGCCGCGCGCCATGCCTCCCGAAATTTGGCTCGGCATCTGCCTGTGGATCGTGTTCGAAGGCTTATTCGTTTTCGCCATGCCCAACACGGCGCAGCGACTGTTTCTTGACTTGGCGCAGATGGATCCCAAGCAGCTGCGGCTGTACGGCGGCATCGGCGTGCTGGCCGGCCTGATCCTGCTGCGAGTCGCCACGACCTAGCCGCGCGCCGCTCATCGCCCGCCGCGTCCGGCGCCACGCGCGACGGTCGCGCCCGTCATGGAATTCCGCGATAATGCCGCAAGCCCGGGCACAGCCCCGGGCTTTCGTTTGTGTGGCTTCCGGGAGTTTGCTATGGGCACGTCAGTCGTCATCCTCGGCGCGCAATGGGGCGACGAAGGCAAGGGCAAGATCGTCGATCTGCTCACCGAACGCGTGGGCGCGGTCGCGCGCTTCCAGGGCGGCCACAACGCCGGCCACACCTTGGTGATCGGCGGCAAGAAGACCGTGCTGCACCTTATCCCCTCCGGCATTCTGCGCGACGGCGTGCTGTGCCTGATCGGCAATGGCGTGGTGCTGTCGCCCGCGGCCTTGCAGAAAGAAGTCGGTGGCCTGGAAGCGCAAGGCGTCGACGTGCGCTCGCGTCTGAAGATCAGCCCGGCCACGCCACTGATCATGCCGTATCACATCGCGCTCGATCAGGCGCGCGAGAAAGCCTCCGGCGACAAGGCCATCGGCACCACCGGTCGCGGCATCGGTCCCGCGTACGAGGACAAGGTCGCGCGTCGCGGCATTCGCGTCGCCGATCTCGCTTATCCCTCGCAATTGGCCGAGAAGCTGCGCGCGACCATCGACTATCACAACTTCGTGCTCACGCAGTGGTTGAAGGTCGAAGGCGTCGACTATCAAAAGGTGCTCGACGAAATGCTCGCCTTCGGCGACTACGTCAAGCCGATGAAGACCGATGTCGCGGGCCTGCTGCACGACATCCGCCGCGAAGGCAAGGACATTCTGTTCGAAGGCGCGCAAGGTTCGCTGCTCGACATCGATCACGGCACCTATCCCTACGTGACTTCGTCCAACACCACCGTCGGCGGCGCCTGCGCCGGCACCGGCGTGGGCGCGTGCGACATCGACTACGTGCTGGGCATCACCAAGGCTTATGCCACGCGCGTCGGTGGCGGTCCGTTCCCGACCGAACTCGACGACGAACTCGGCAACGACATCCGTAAGCGCGGCGATGAATTTGGCGCCACCACCGGTCGTCCGCGCCGCTGCGGCTGGATCGATCTGGTCGCGCTCAAGCGCGCCGTGATGATCAACGGCATCACCGGCCTGTGCGTGACCAAGCTCGACGTGCTCGACGGCCTGCCCTCGCTGAAGATGTGCATCGCCTATCACTATCGCGGCAAGAAGACCGAATACGCGCCGCTCGACGCGGCCGGCTGGGACGAATGCCAACCGGAATACCTCGAATTCCCCGGCTGGAACGAACCCACGCGCGGCATCCGCGAATTCAGCAAGCTGCCCGCCGCCGCGCGCGCCTACCTGCGCGCGCTCGAGGAACTGGTCGGCTGCCCGCTGGCGATGGTCTCGACGGGTCCGGATCGCGACGAAAATATCATTTTGAAGGATCCCTTCGGCTGAGGTTCAATCGTTCGAACACGATGGACCCGAGGCGATGAGCATGTTCACCACCACCCAACTCATCGCCTACAGCATCGCGGCCTTGCTGCTGACGATCTCACCGGGGCCGGACACGTTTCTCGTCATCGGCAATAGCATCGCTGGTGGCGTGAAGCGCGGCGTGGCGACGGCGTTGGGCACTACGAGCGGTGGGCTGGTGCACATCGGTTTGTTCGCGCTGGGATTGGCGCAGTTGCTCGTGTATTCGGCGACCGCGTTCCTGGTGGTGAAGACTATTGGCGCGGTGTATCTGATCTATCTCGGCGCCAAGGCTTTGCGCTCCGCGTTCAAGACCGCGCAGGTCATGCCCGTGTCGGCAACGCGCGGCAAGCAAACCACCACTTGGCGCGAGTGGCGCGCGGCGTGGGGGCAGGGCGTGCTGAGCAATGCGCTCAATCCCAAGGTCGCGGTGTTCTATCTGGCCTTCCTGCCGCAATTCATGTCGCCGAACGATCCGATCGTGTTGAAGTCGGCGATCTTGATCTCGATTCACTACGCGATGGGTTTGGTCTGGCTGTCGATCGTGGCTTTCACCGTGGCGCGCTTGGGCCATTGGCTCGCGCGCGGCGTCGTGCGGCGTTGGCTCGATGGCGTGGTCGGCGCGGTGATGGTGTTCTTCGGCTTGCGTCTGGCATTGACGCGTTGAGTTGGCGTGGCCGGGATTTCTCGGCCGCCACTCCAGGAGTGACGTTGGTCTCACGAATGCCGCGCTAGTCTCGCGGCTTTCGCGCACGGCAAGGCGAAGGTCTCGCGCCCGCGACGCTCAGCGCGGCGAGTCGGTCTGACTCAGATACAAATACGCCAACATCTCGCGCCCCTGAGGCTGCTTGGCCAGCCACTCGCGCCATTCGCGCAAGCGTTCGTAATCAGCGCCGAATTGCTCGCGATAGCGCGTCTCCTGACGGTTCCGCGCTTCGCTGCTGCGCACGCGCGATTGAAAGGGACGACTGAACACGCGCGACAACTCCGCGGTCAAGGCGAAACGCTCAAGCAATTGCCACTCGCCGCGATCGAGCCACACCGCGTCGCAGTTCGCGCAGAAGTCGATCTGATTGCCACTGTCGGCCGCGAAGCGATACTTGGTCATGAAGCCCGCGCAGCCCGGACATCGCAGCAAATTGCGCGTGTCCGAGATCGCGTGCGCGCTCGACGCCGGCGCGGCGCTCGCCGCCGCGATGCCCGCGCGCACGACCTGACCATTGCGCTCGCGCCAATGACGCCAGTCGGCCAACATCAGAAAGACACCGCCGCACAGCACGCAGCCTTGCGCCGCGAGTTCGGCTTCCAATCGCACGGGTTTGAGATCGCTGCCGGCGCAGCTGGGGCAGATTCCGCTCATGATGACTATTCAAACGCAGCGTCAGGGGCGAAACCATCAGCCCAAGGTCATCCGTCGCGCGCACGTTCGGTGGACCGCAACGAAAAAGGCCCGCGCTAGGCGGGCCTTTTTCTGGAATTTGGTGCCGAGGAGAGGACTCGAACCTCCACGGGTTGCCCCGCTAGTACCTGAAACTAGTGCGTCTACCAATTCCGCCACCTCGGCATGGAATCTTGCTGCGCGCCTGTCGGCGAGCAGTTTCAGGAGGGGCGGCACTTTAGCGTTCGGGTCCGATCCTGTCAACGCTGCCGGGCAGGATGAGCGGGGGCGCGATGGCGTCGCGGGCTGGCGCCTGCACGGGCGGCGGTTATCCACTACCATTCGCCCGTCATGGAGACCCAATGAAAAGAAAAAGAACCGATAGCAACAAACGTTCCGGCCCCAAGAAAGCAGCCCCCTGGCTGCCCGAACTGCCCGCCGCCGGCGGCAAAGCGCGCCGTGAAGGCACGCGCTCCGGCGCCAAGTCCGGCCCGAATCCCCCCCGCGCCAGCAGCAATCGATCCGCGAATTCCCGTTCCGGTCCCGCGCGCGCGCAACCCGCTTCCAGCATTCCGCCCGCCGACGATCCTTTCGCCGAACGCGAAGCCCAGCGCTACGCGAGCCCGATCGCCAGCCGCGAGGCCATCCTCGCCTTCCTCGGCGACAGTGCCGAGTTGATGACGGCCGAGCGTCTGGCCGAAGCGCTGCAACTCACCGAACCCACGCGCTTCGATGCCCTGGTCAAACGCCTGGGCGCGATGGTGCGCGATGGCCAATTGCACGTGAATCGCCGCGGCGGTTACGGCGTGGCGCGCAAGCTCGATCTGATCGCTGGCGTGGTCATCGCCAATGCCGATGGTTTTGGCTTCCTACGTCCCGACGATGGTGGCGACGATTTGTTTTTGCCGCCGGTGCAAATGCGCACGGTGCTGCATGGCGATCGCGTGCTGGCCAGTGTCACGGGCCTCGATCGTCGCGGTCGCCGCGAAGGCGCGGTGGTCGAGGTGCTCGAGCGCCGCGCGCCGCGCATCGTCGGTCGTTATCAAGAGCAAGACGGCTTCGGCCTGGTCGTGCCCGATGACCGCCGCATCCATCAGGATTTGCTGATTCCCCTGGGCCGTCATCGCCAGGCGCGCAGCGGCCAGATTGTCGTGGCCGAAATCGTCGAGGCGCCGACGCGCGAGCGTCCGCCCGTGGGCCGCGTGCTCGCGGTGCTGGGCGAGCGCTTGTCGGCTTCGATCACGGTGCGCATGGCCATCGAAAGCCATGGGCTTCCAAACGATTGGCCGCAGCCCGCGCTCGACGAAGCCAATCGCGTCGCGCCCGAAGTCGACAAGAGCGAATACGTCGATCGCGTCGATCTGCGCGCCATGCCGCTGGTGACCATCGACGGCGAGGACGCGCGCGATTTCGATGACGCGGTCTACGCCGAACCCACGGCGCAGGGCTTTCGCCTGGTCGTGGCCATCGCCGATGTCTCGCACTACGTGCGACCCGGTACCGCGCTCGATGACGAGGCCTACAACCGCGCGACCTCGGTCTACTTCCCCGATTTCGTCGTGCCCATGCTGCCCGAGACCTTGTCCAACGGCATCTGCTCGTTGAACCCCGAGGTCGAGCGGCTGTGCATGGTGTGCGACATGCAGGTCGATCGCGACGGCGAGGTCAAGCGCTCGAAGTTCTATCCCGCGGTGATGCGCTCGCACGCGCGCCTGACTTACACGCAAGTGTGGGCGGCGCTGGGCGAGAAGAATGCCGAAGTACGCGCGCGCATCGCACACGTGATGCCGCACCTCGATCACCTGTATCAGCTCTATCGCATCCTGGCCAAGCAACGGCAGGCGCGCGGCGCGATCGATTTCGAGGGCGAGGAATTCAAGTTCCGCCTCGCGCCGAGCGGTGAAGTCGTGGCCATGGGCGCTTACGAGCGCAATGACGCGCACAAGTTGATCGAGGAATGCATGATCGCGGCCAATGTCCAGGCCGCGCGCTTCTTGAGTCGCAAGCGCGTGCCGGCGCCGTATCGCGTGCACGCGCCGCCGCCGGAGCACAAGTACGAAGACCTGCTGGCCTTCCTCAAGGAATTCCAGTTGCGCCTGCCGCCGGCGGGCGAGGTCACGCCGGGCGATTTCGCCGCGTTGCTGCGCAAGATTCGCAAGCGCGTCGACGCGCCCTTGCTGGAATCGGTGCTGTTGCGCTCGCAAAGCCTCGCGGTGTATCAGCCCGAGAATCAGGGCCACTTCGGCCTGGCGCTCGATGCTTACGCGCACTTTACCTCGCCGATTCGACGCTATCCGGATCTGCTCGTGCATCGCGCGATTCGTCACGCGCTGACCAGCGCCAAGCCCGAGGAATATCGCTACAGCCCTTCCGAGATGGAGGGCATGTCGGCGCACTGTTCCAAATGCGAGCGCCGCGCCGACGAAGCCGAGCGCGACGTCGACGAACGCTTCAAGTGCGCGTGGATGGAAAAACACGTCGGCACCGAATTCGACGGCGTGGTGTCCGGCGTCACGTCGTTCGGCTTGTTCGTGGAGCTCACGCAGAACCGTGTCTCCGGCCTGGTGCACGTGACGCAGCTGCCCAACGACTACTATCACTTCGACGCCAAGCGTCATTTGCTCACGGGCGAGCGTCGCGGCATGCAGTTCCAGCTCGGCGACACCGTGCGCGTGCTCGTGCTGCGCGCCAGCCTCGAGGATCGCAAGATCGATTTCCGCCTGGTGCAAGACAACGGCAAGGACAGCGGGACCCGCAAGAAATGAAAGATTCGGATCTGTTGATCGGCATCAATTCCGTCGATGCCGCGCTCAATCACGACCCCGCGCACGTGGTCGAGGTCCTGGTCGAACAGGGCAACAGCAATCACCGCGTCAAGGAACTGGCCGCGCGCGCCAAGGAACTCGGCATCGAAGTGCATCATCGGCCGCGCGAGTTCCTCGATCGCGCCGCGCCGGGGCAACGGCATCAAGGCATCGCCGCGCGCTATCGTGGCGCGCGCGAATACAGCGAGCACGATCTGGCCGAACTGATCGAACAGGCCGGCGCGAACGCGCTGATCCTGGTGCTCGATGGCGTGCAGGACCCGCACAACCTCGGCGCCTGCTTGCGCTCCGCGGCGGGCGCGGGCGTCACCGCCGTGGTCGTGCCGCGCGATCGCGCGGTGGGCATCACGCCGACCGTGCGCAAGGCTTCGGCCGGCGCGGCCGATCGCGTGCCGCTGATCCGCGTCACCAACCTCGCGCGCGCGCTCGATGCGATCAAGCAAGCGGGCGTGTGGCTCACCGGTCTCGACGGCGAAGCTACGGCCTCGCTCTACACCATCGACCTGCGCGGCCCCGTCGCCGTCGTCATGGGCGGCGAAGGCGAGGGCATGCGTCGCCTCACGCGCGAGCGCTGCGATCACGTCGCGAAGATTCCCATGGTCGGCGCGCTCGAGAGCTTGAATGTTTCGGTGGCGACGGGCATTTCTTTGTTCGAAGTCTTGCGTCAGCGGGCCTTGGTGCGCTGAGGCATCGCGATTCCTAGGCCTTCACGGCACTCGTGATCGCAACCTAGCGACGCGGCGACGGGAAACTCTCGCGCCTCGAATCCCCAGTCGACCGACGCATGCCGAGCGAATTTGCCGGCGACGAAGGCCACGGGCACGGCGCCGATGTCGGGCGCGACACCTGCGTTGACTACACCAAAGATCGAAGATCAGACTCGCCCTCACGCTGGTCGGAAACGTCGGCCCGTTTCCGGTTGTCAGCGTTCACGCGAATGGGCTCGGTCGTTGACGACATCGACTCGCGTGGCGCGGGTCGCGCGAGATCATGCGACCGAGCTCATCGCGAAGTCATCGCGGTACTGCTAGTTCAATCGTCCGTCGACAAGGTCGAGTCCCCGCCTCGTGCCGCCTTGGCGGCGCGGATCGCAGCGGTTCAATAGTCAAAGCATCGGACTAGCTGAACCACGTGTTGCGAAAAATGGACGGAAGTTTCCAAATGTGTCTCTTTCCCGCCAAGGCAGGACTGGCGAGTCGTGCACTTTTCTCAAAGGCAGGATTCAGCGCAAGAGTTAGCCCTATTCTTGAGGGAATTCGTGGCTGACGGTCCGTGGACCGCTGTGGTAGCTTGACCCGCGTCGACAAGCAGTCCTATGCGGAAAGCCTAATGTATTGCTTTGCTTGAACCCGGTAGTGCGCGACTCCTTGCGCGCGATGGCTATGGTCGCTAAACGGAAAGGACTCGATTGCCATGAACAACACCGTAAGGAATGTTTGTAGATTCACGCTGCTGGCTTCTGTGTTGATTTGCGCCGGTTTGGCCCATGCGGCGCCTGCCCGTGATGGCCTGCTCGATCCGGCATTCGGTTCCGGTGGCATCGTCGACGCGCGATTTCTGTCGCAGGCGATCGACGAGTGGTCGTCCACGCGTGATCTTTGGGAACTGCCGGACGGCAAGCTCCTGTTGGCGGGCAGCGCCCGGCCTCTGATGTCGACTCGGGATTTTCCGGCGGTGATGCGACTGCACGCGTCCGGCCAGCTCGACACGAGCTTTGGTTCGTTGGGCGTGGCCGTGCTCGATGACACCGATGCCGCTTTGCCCTTCGGAGGCGAGATCAACGCGATAACGGTGCTTGGCAACGGCCGCATCGTGCTCGCGGGAGTCGTCGATCACAACGACGCGGGCAATAGCGAATCCTGTCAGTTGATCTTCGCGCTCGAGGCCGACGGCACCTTGATCTCGGACTACGGTTCCGGCCCTGGGCCGTCATGTCAGTATTTTGGTGTCCCGTACTTTTCATCATTGCGGTTCGGGTCCTACGGCGCGATTTCCGATGATGGTCTCGGTCGCGTGCTGATTCCGAATGTGCGCATGCTCGATTCCGGAGACCTTGAGCCGAACATCGCCCGACTTGGCTTGCATGGCGAGCTCGACACGACTTTCGGCGCGCAGGGCATTGCGTCGATCATGGACTCACACATCATCGGCTTGGATCGCTCATCGGTAATGCTAGTTCAAGGCGATGGCTCCGCGTTGATCGCCGCGGCGAGGACAGTCGAGCCGCGGGCGATGGGCGTGCTGCGCGTATCCAGCGCCGGCGTGATCGATGGCAGCTTCGGAGCCGGCGGATTCGCCAGCACCGATCTGGGTACCGGCGGGCAGACGGGTAGTGTCATCGCGATCTCCCGCGATGGCCTCGGCCACATCTATCTGCTGGCGTCGCGCTATGCATCCCTGGCGAGTGTCTGCGACTACTGCGTGGCGCGTTTCCTGCCAGACGGCAGTTCGGATGCGAGTTTCAACGCGCAAGGTATCCAGCTTGGCGCACCCGGCACCATGCTGCTGCAAGGGTCTTCGGGCAATACGTCGTACCTGTCAATCGGCGTGGTAGCCGCCGACGACGGCTCGTTCAAGCTCGTGGGCAACGCCGCGGCACCCGGCCACGCTTCGGACGATGTGGATTTCACCGTGTTCTCGATTCGCGCCGACGGCAGCTTCGACTCGCGGTTTGGCGACATCGAGACACCGGGACGCCTATCACTGAATTTTGACAGCGTCGCGCCACGTGACGATCGAATGACCGCGGGCAAGGCGATCAGCGGCGGTCGACTCGTGCTCGCGGGTCGCGCGCAAGGGCAAGATGGCGTGATTCAAGCGATCGTGCGCTTGGTCGACGATCAGGTGTTGGTGGGTACTTTCGAGGATTGACGCCAGCGATGACTCGCGCGCAAGGCGCGCGCGTGTCCTTCAACGAGCCGCGATGGTCGACGTCGACGCGCCGACTCAGGCCTCGTCACTGCCCTCATTCACGCCCTCGAACAAAATCGTCGACAAGTAGCGCTCGCCGGTATCGGGCAGCATCGCCAGGATGACATCGCCCGGCGCGGCTTTCTTGGCGACTTCGAGCGCGGCGGCGAAGGTGGCGCCGGCGGAGATGCCGACGAAGATGCCTTCGTTCTTGGCGAGCAAGCGCGCGGTGTCGCGCGCGAGGATGTCGTCGATGGGAATGATCTCGTCGGCGAGGTCGCGGCGCAGGACGCTCGGCAAGAAATCGGGCGTCCAACCTTGGATCTTGTGCGGCGCCCACGGCTTGCCGGACAGCAGCGCCGCGCCCGCGGGTTCGGAGGCGACGATCTTGATGTCGGGGCGCGCGGTCTTGAGCACTTCGCCGGCGCCGGTGAGCGTGCCGCCGGTGCCGTAGCCGGTGACGAACCAATTCAAGCGTCGACCGGCGAAGTCGCTGACGATCTCGGGGCCAGTGGTCGCGCGGTGGTACGCGGGATTGGCGGGATTGTCGAATTGCTGCGTGAGAAAGCCGCCGTGTTGACGCGCATATTCCTCGGCGCGCTTGACCATGCCGGTGGCGCGCTCGGCCGCCGGCGTCAGGATGACCTTGGCGCCGTAGGCGCGCATGAGCTTGCGACGTTCGATCGAGAAGGTCTCGGTCATGAACGCCACGAACGGATAACCGCGCGCGGCGCAGACCATCGCCAGCGCAATGCCGGTATTGCCCGAGGTTGCCTCGACCACGAGTTGGCCGGGCTTGAGCACGCCGCGCTGCTCGGCATCGAGAATGATGCCGAGCGCGAGACGATCCTTGACCGAACCGCCCGGATTGAACGCCTCGACCTTGACGTACATCTCCACCCCCTTCGGCGCGAGGCGATGAATGCGCACGATGGGCGTGCGGCCGATGGTGTCGAGAATGCTGTCATGGATCATGGCGTTTCTCCGAGCAGGGGCCGCGACGCGAACGTCGCGGCCAGTGGTGGGCTTACTTCACGTCGATCTTGAGCGTCTTGGCGAGGAAGGCGTAGATGTCGGCGGTTTCCTCGATGATCTTGCTCGTGGGCTTGCCCGCGCCGTGACCAGCGCGCGTTTCCACGCGGATCAACATCGGACGATCGCCCTTGTACGCCGCTTGCAGCGCGGCCGCGAACTTGAAGCTGTGCGCGGGGAACACGCGATCGTCGCGATCGGCCGTGGTGATCAAGGTCGGCGGATACTCGACGCCGGGCTTGATGTTGTGCAGGGGCGAGTACTTGTGAATCGCGGCGAATTCCTCGGGGTTCTTGACCGAACCGTAGTCCGATTCCCAAGCCCAGCCGATGGTGAATTCGCGGAAGCGCAGCATGTCGAGCACGCCCACGGCCGGCAGCGCGGCGCCGAACAATTCGGGGCGCTGCAACTCGGTGGCGCCGACCAGCAGGCCACCGTTCGAGCGACCCGAGATCGCCAGGCGCGAAGGCTGCGTGTACTGATCCTTGATCAGGAACTCCGCCGCGGCGGCGAAATCGTCGAACACGTTTTGCTTGTTCGTCTTCATGCCCGCTTCGTGCCAGGCGCGACCGTATTCGCCACCGCCGCGCAGATTGGCCGAGGCGAAGACGCCGCCCATTTCCAGCCACGCGATGGTCGAGGCGCTGAATGACGGCGTGATCGAGATGTTGAAACCACCGTAGCCGTACAGGATCGTCGGATGGTTGCCGTCCTTCGACAGACCCTTGCGCGCGGTGATGAACATCGGGACCTTGGTGCCGTCCTTGCTCGGGTAGAAGACCTGGATGGTCTCGAACTGCGAAGGATCAAACGCGAGCTTGGGCTTGCGGAACTCACTGACTTCGCCCGTCTTGGCGTCATAGCGATACAGCGAGACCGGCGTGACGAAATCGGCGTAGGAGAAAAACGCCTCGTCGCCATCGGCGCGACCATCGAATCCGCTGGCCGTGCCCAGGCCCGGCAGCGCGATCTCGCGAATCAACTTGCCATCGGTGCCGAACACGCTCACGGCGCTGCGCGCGTCCTTGAGGTAGTTGGCGACCAGAGTGTGGTTGATCATGCTCACGCTGGTGAGCGTGGCGTCGGACTGCGCGATCACTTCGCGCAGGACCGGCTTGCCCTTCTTCGAGGTGTCGACCGCGACCACGCGACCGCGCTCGGCGCCGTCATTGGTCTCGATGTAAAACACCGGGCCATCGTTACCGATGAAGTTGTAGCTCGCGACCCATTCGTTGAACAGTTCGACGACCGGCGCGTTGGGCTTGCTGAGGTCTTTGTAGAACAGCAGATTGCGCTCATCGGTGCCGAGCGAGATGCCCAGAATCAAATAACGGCCATCCTCGCTGACGCCGGCGCCGATGCCCCAGTCGGGCTGGTCCTTGCGCTCGTACACCAGGGTGTCTTGCGCTTGCGGCGTGCCGAGCTTGTGGAAATACAGCTTGGGCGATTTGTTCACCGCCTTGAGTTCGTTCTCGCCTTTCGGCGGATCGAATGCGGTGTAGTAAAAGCCCGTGCCCGCGTGATCGAAGGCGATGCCGGTGAACTTGGCCCAGCGCACTTCGTCGGGCAGGTCTTCGCCGGTTTCGATATTGCGCACCTTGATCGTGCGCCAATCGGAACCGCCATCGGACAGCGAGTACGCGAACAACTTGCCGTCGTCGCTGAAGCCGGTCTCGGCCAGGGCGATGGTGCCGTCGCTCGACAGGGTGTTGGGGTCGAGCAGCACGCGCGGTTCGCCGTCGAGCTGATCTTGCGCGTAGACGATGAACTGGTTCTTCAGGCCATCGTTGCGCGAGTAGACGTAACGCGTGCCGTGCTTGCTGGGCAGGATGGCGCCGTAGCGCTCGTAGTTCCACAGCTCGGAAAGGCGCGTCTTGATTTTGTCGCGGCCCGGCGCGTCGGCGAGGTATTGCTGCACGACGGCGTTCTGGCCATCGATCCAGGTCTTGAGTTCGGGCGAGTCGAGATCCTCCATCCAGCGATAGGGATCGGACACGGCCGTGCCGTGGAAATCATCGACCTGTTCGACCGTGCGCGCGGTCGGATAGCTCAGCTTGGCGGGCGCGGCCGCCGGCGCAGTAATTTCGGCCGTGGGCGTGGCGGTCTCGGCGGGCGGCGTGGTGCCACCACCGCAGGCCGCCAAGGCCAGGGCACTGGTGAACAGGGCTAGGGGACGAAGACGCATGCAACGGTACTCCGGGCTGGCGTTGTAAGAACCGCCAAGCATACGAAGATTGTCGCCCCGCGCCAGTGTGGAAGGTAAAGGGTGCCGCGTTGGATGCTAATCGCCCGAAATCATATCCGGGCCGGGGCCGGCGGTTTTCTCGTATTTGCCCTTTTCCACGCGTTTGTATTGCGTGAATCCGCGTTCGGAGAAATGGCTCTCGCGCAGATGATGGCCGCCGCCCATGACCACGGTCGAGGCGGAGATGACGCGATGACAGGGCCGACCGCATTCGGGGCAGGCGGTCAGCGGGGGATCGCTGAGTTTTTCCAGACGATCGAAGCCCGGGGCGCAGAACGCGCAGGTCTCGCCGTCAGCTCGGTATTCGTAGATCGGCATGGTCGTCGCGGTTCACGGCCGCGGGCGCTTGGGTGTCGGACAGTTGTTTCCAGCGATTGACGATGCGGCAGAACAATTCGGCCGTGCGCTCGGCGTCGTACACGGCCGAGTGCGCCTCATCGCCATTCCAGGGGATATCGGCCGCGGCGGCCGCTTTGCTGAGCACGGTCTGGCCATAGGCCAGGCCCGCCAGCGACACCGTGTCGAAGGCGCTGAACGGATGGAAGGGACTGCGCTTGTGCCCGGTGCGACGGATCGCGGCGTTGAGAAAACTCATGTCGAAGGCCGCGTTGTGCCCGACCAGGATGGCGCGCTGGCAATCGAACTGGCGCAGGGCCTTGCGGATCGGGCCGAAGATCAAGTCCAGCGCCTCGCGCTCGTCCTTGGCATCGCGGAACGGGTGCGTGGGATCGATGCCGGTGATCTCCAGCGCACGCGGATCGATGTTGGCGCCGGGAAAGGGCACGACGTGCGTGGACACGGTCTCGGCGGGAGCCACCCAGCCCTCGTCGTCCATGCGCACGACCACGGCGGCGATTTCCAGCAGGGCATCGCGTTCGCTGTCGAAGCCGCCGGTCTCGACGTCGACGACCACGGGCAGGAAGCCGCGAAAGCGGTCGGCGAGGCGGGGCTTGGTGATGTCGTCGGGCATGCGCGCAGGATAGCCAATGCCGCCGAAGCGGGAAACCGCGAACGTGTTGGCGGTTCGTCGCGATTCAAGGTCGCGCGCGGCCGCGCGAGGTGTCGGATCAGCCACGGCGCGCACAGTTCGGGGGCCTCGGCTGGCTAGGATAGCGTGATGATTCGCATCGACTTCCTGGCCGAACACGGCGAAACGATCTGGCTCGAATACGGTGACGCGCGCGCGCCGCATCGGATTCTGATCGATTCGGGCCACGCGAGCTGCTTCGAGGCCCTGGCCTCGCGCCTGGAATGGCTGCCGTCGGAAGATCGACACTTCGACCTGCTCGTGGTCACCGCGCCCGATGCCGCCGGGCGCGACGGCGTGGCCGAGTTGCTCGCGCGCCGCGATCTGGGCGTGAGCGTGGGCGAGATCTGGTTCAACTCGGCCACGCGCGAGGCCGTGGACGCGCCCGCCGACGAGGACTTCTTCGACGCGGCCGAGTTCGATGGCGAAGGCGATCTCGACACGCAACTCGCGCGCGCGCCCGAGCGGTGGAACACGAGCTTGGGTCGCGGCCCGGTGTGCAGTCATCGCGAAGGCTGGCCGCGCGCGCTGCTGCTGCCCGGTGGTTTGGAGTTGCTGGTGCTCGGTCCCGCGGCGCCGGGCGAGGCGATCGACGACTGGACCGACACGGCCGCCACCGAATCCGCGAACATCGAACCCGCGCGTCGACGCGCCACCGCCGCCACGCGCGAACGTCGCTTCGACGCGCCGCGCGCGAGCGATGTTCAACATCCGCGGTTTAGCGGCGCCAGCGCGCTCGCCGCGCAGCATGACGCGCACGAATGGACTTCGTCCTCGCGCGCCGCCAACGATGCCAACGCCGGCTGGACCGAGGACGACGATGTGCGCGATCTGCCCGCGCTCGCGGTCGGCGCCGATTTGCAGGCCGAACGCGGCGCGCGTGAAGTGGCGCTGCTGCTGCGTCATGAAGGTCATCAGATCCTGCTCGCGGCCGACATGGGCCCGCGCGCCTTGCTCGCTTGCCTCGATCGCCTGGTCGCCGGCGATCAACGCCTCGCGCTGGATTTGTGCGTGCTGCCCAGCGCCGACCGCGTCGCGGGCATGACGCGCGAGCTGCTCGATCGCTTGAGTTGCCGACGCTTCGTCGCGCCCGCCGCGATCGAGGCCGCCGACGAAGTGACGCTCGCGCGCGTGGTGCTGCATGGTGGTCATCGCCCGCAGTTGTTCTTCCGCGATCGCGGCGCGCGCGCGATGGCATGGAACGATCCGGTGCTGCTGGCCGCGCACGACTACAGCGCGCACTATCCCGATCCCGACGGCGAAGGGCTCTGCTTCGCCTGGTAGCGATCGCGAGTCGCGGCCTTTCGCGCGCCGACGCGCGCTCGTTAGCACCAAAATGCATTTGACCGCGCGGCCACGCGCGACCTATCGTCATCTCGCTTCTCATCGAGACCGGCTGAGGGACAGGCCCAATGACGCCGGGGCAACCCACGCATGGCAACACCGTGCGAAAGGTGCCAACTCCTGCGGGTGAAGGGCGGCCTTGCCGCTGCTGTCAGCCGGAAGATGAGATGTCGCCAGCGATTCGCGCGCGCCGCGTCTCGCCCGCGACACTCGTATCCGGAATCCGCTGGGGCTCGATGCCACCTTCGGAGACCCGCGATGACCTCGACCTCAGCACGACCCTGGCCACAGCAACGCACACCAGCGCGTGATCGCGCGCGCATTCGTCGATGCGGAGCGTGTCGCTCATGAGCCGCTCCGCGATCACGCGCGCCGTGCGCGCCGGCATTGAATCCGACACGCAGTTCGGCGCGGTCGTGCCGCCGCTGCATCTGTCGACCAACTACACCTTCGCCGGCTTCGGTCACAAGCGACGTTACGATTATTCGCGCACGGCCAATCCGACGCGCGATCTCTTGGGCGAGGCGCTGGCCGAACTCGAACAAGGCCATTCCGCCATCGTCACCGCCAGCGGCATGGCGGCCGTGGCGCTGGCGCTGGAAACCTTGCCGGCGAATGCGCTGGTGCTAGCCGCGCACGATTGCTATGGCGGTACCTGGCGCTTGCTCGATTCGTGGGCGCGCAAGGGACGCTTCCGCTTGCGCTTGGCCGATCTGACCGACAGCGCGACCTGGGCGACGGAACTCGCGCACAAGCCCGACATGGTGTGGATCGAGACGCCGTCGAATCCCTTGCTGCGCATCACCGACATCGCCGGCCTCGCGCGCGCCGCAAAAGCCGTGGGCGCTTGCGTGGTGGTCGACAACACGTTTCTGTCGCCAGCCTTGCAGCAACCGTTGACGCTGGGCGCCGATCTGGTGGTGCACTCGACCACGAAGTACATCAACGGCCACAGCGACGTGGTCGGTGGCGCGGTGATCGCGCGCGATGCGGCGCTCGGCGAATCGATCGCGTATTGGGCCAATGTGCTGGGCCTCACGGGTTCACCGTTCGACAGTTACCTCACCTTGCGGGGCCTGCGCACGCTCGGGCCGCGACTGCGCGCGCATCAGGACAACGCGGCGACGCTGGCTGACCTGCTCGCCGCGCATCCGGCCGTGCGACGCGTGTACTACCCGGGCCTGGCGACGCATCCGGGCCATGCGCTCGCGGCGAGGCAGCAGCAGGGTTTCGGTGCGATGTTGAGTTTCGAACTCGAAGGCGGCGAGGCCGCGATTCGCGCGTTCCTCGACGGCTTGCGCTGCTTCTCGCTGGCCGAATCCTTGGGCGGCGTCGAGAGCCTGGTCGCGCATCCGGCGACGATGACGCATGCCTCGATGACGCCCGAAGCGCGCCGTGTGGCCGGCATCGACGATGCATTGTTGCGATTGAGCGTGGGCATCGAGGATGCGCGCGATCTGCGCGCCGATCTTTCCGAAGCGCTCGATCGCGCGGCCGAGCACGCGGTCGTGGCGTCGGTGCGTCGGGTGGCGACGGCGTAAGGACTCGTTCGCGGCGACGCGGGTGATGGCGACTTAAGTAGTCCGCGCGCGAGAGACGTTTCGCGCGCGGCTCATCGAGTTTCGTGGCCCCGCCGAGACCTTGCGCGTCTCGGCAAGCGCCACGTCCTCACTGCATCGCGTGCGCGGCTTCCGCCGATGGCGCCATCGCCGCATGCGCCAACGCGTAGCGCACGAAATCATCCGACGTGAGCACCGCGATCGGACGCCGTGCCTCGTCGACCACGGGCAGAAACTTGAGGCCATCGTCGGCCATGCGTTCGGCCGCGCGCGCGGCGGGGTCGGTGCCTTGCATCACCACGACGCGGCGATTCATCACCTCGCGCACCGGCGTATCGCGCGTGGCGCCGCGGCCCAGCGCGTCGAGCAAGTCGGTGCGCGCGGCGATGCCGCTCAGTCGACCGCCGTCGAGCACCAGCACACAGCCATGACGTTCGTCGATGAGGGTGTTGTAGACCTCGCCCAGCGCGCTCGTGCCCTCGACCGCGATCATCGGATAGCTGCGCGGCAATTGCTCCACGCGCAGAGTCGACAACTCGCGCATCACTTCGGGGTGATGACGCCAGATGCTCATGCGCGGACGATCGACCGCGCGCTGCACGATGGCTTCGATCGGCGCCAGCGCCTGCGACAGGCGCGACAGCGAATCCTTGCCGATGGTGTAGACCTCGAGTGCCGTGCGCGCGCGCACGCGCACAGCTTCCGCGCCGAATTCCGCGAGCGTCGCATCGCCGAGCACAGCGCCCGGCCCGAACACGCCGAGCACGCAGGTACCACCCGCGCCATCGCACTTGACCACTTCGGCCTCGCCCGTCTCGATGGCGAAGTAAGATTTCAACGGCGTGTCGCGCGTGAACAGTTCTTCGCCCGCGCCGAACCGCGCGCGCGCGATCGGATCGGATTGCGTGGGTCGGAAGTGCGAGAGATCGCGCGGGAACACCAGCTCCCAGGCCCAGTCGAAACCCACCTTGATCTTCTGCGCCAGCGACGGGATCTTGAGCAGGAACGCGCTGCGCCACATCCACCACGCGATGAAGCCCGAGAGCTTGATGCCCAGGATCTCGGCCACGGCTTCGCGACCGCCGATGCCGCAGGCCACGCCGATCGGGCGATAGCGGAACGGCCGCGTGGCCTCGCCGCGTACCATGCGCGCGATGTTGAGCGCGCATTGGCAGCCTTCGCGCTCACCGAATTGCGAGGTCGGCGGCGCGACCTTGCCATCGTAGGCGTTGACGATCATCGCGCAATCGCCCACGGCCCAGACGCGATCGCGATCCTTCAGGCGCAGATCGGGTTCGGTGATCAATCGACCGCGCTCCTTCGGCACGTCCAGGCGCGCGACCAGGGCATTGGTGGTGGTGCCGACGGTGCAGACCACGGTCGCGCCCTCGATCTTGCGACCATCGGCGAGCAAGGCGCCGCGCGCGGTGACTTCGGTCACCATGGCCTCGGTGATCACTTCGATGCCGCGACGAACCATGCGCGCGCGCGCGAACTCGCGCAGCTTCGGGCTGACTTCGGGCAGGATCTGCGGCTGGCCGTGCAGCAAGGTCACGCGCACGTCGTCGGCGTTCACGCGCGGATAGATCGGCAGCACGCCGCGAATCAGATCGTTGAGCTCGCCCGCGACTTCGACGCCACTGAAACCGCCGCCGACCACGATGAAGGTCAGGTAGTAGCGCCGTTGCGCTGGGGTCTCGGCCAGATCGGCCTTCTCCAGCTGCTGCATCACGTGCGCGCGCATGGCGATGGCATCGCCAATGGTTTTCAATGGCAAGGCATGACTCGCCATGCCCGGCAACAGATTGAGATTGACCACATTGCCGCACGCGATCACCAGATGATCGAACGACATCGGTCGTGGCGCGCCATCGTGACCCAGGTGCGAGATCTGGCGCGATTCGATATGGATGCCCGTGACCTCCTCGGTGCGGCATTGCGCGCGCGGCAACAACTGCCGCAGCGGCGGCGCCACCGCGCGCGGATTGAGCGAGGACCCGGCGACATCGGGCAGCAGGGGCTGAAAGACCATGTGATTGTCGCGGCTGAAGACGATGACCTCGGCCTGGTCGCCGAGTTCGCGCGTCAGCACGCGCGCGCATTTGACGCCCGCGAAGCCGCCGCCGATGACCACGATGCGCGTGCTCATGCGAGCGGTCTCCGTGCGAGCGTCGATTGTCGATGGCTGCCCATGGTGAGGCTCCTGAAAAGAGAGGTCGCGTGCGGCGATGATTGTACGCGGGTTGTCGATCGCGCCGCGGCGCGCGCGGCGGCGTCGGTCAGCGCAGGGCTTCGAGATCGCGCAGCACTTGCTCGCGCGTGGCCATGATCGCGCGCGAGATTTGCCGCTCGGCCTCGGGGTCGCCGGCGTCCATGCGCTCGAGCTGATCGGTCCATACGCCGTACAGGCGCGAGGCTTGTTGCGAAGTCGTGGCCGAGATCAGCATGCTCATGTCGCGCACCAGGGTGATTTTGCCCCAGCCCTGGATGCGATTGACGTCGTTGGACTTGCCCGCGTAGAAGCGCTGATCGACGACTTGCTGCAGCTCGCCCAATTGCTCGAGCATCACGAACGCGGCCTGGCGGATGTTGCGATGCGCTTCGGTGGTCTCGTTGCGCCAGGTGTTGTAGCCCAGGCCCGTCAACGCCACGAACAGACTGATCAGGGCCACGACATGACGTCGCAGGCCCTCGACCAAGCGCGCGCTCGTGGTGGGCGTCGACAACGACGCCTCGCCCGCGAAGGCGCGCTCCAGCGGCGTCATGATCAGGCGCGCGCCACGCGCGCGGTGATCAACAAGGCCACGGCCGCGCCGAGCATCACGAAGCCCCACGACGGAATCAGCATCAGGAAGGGCACGCCCAGCACCGCCGCCGCCAGCGACCACGCGTAGAGGTCATTCACCGGCGGCGCCTTGCCGTCGAGCTTGAAGATCATCGCCAGCGCGTGATCGACACTGAGCTTGCCCGCGCCATTGAAGATCAGTGGCAGCAGCATCACCGAGAACAGCAACGGCAGCTTGAAGTTGCCATAGCCCTTGTCGGACACCGCGTAGCCCTTGAGCAGATCCGCCCACATCGACCACATGTCCGGCCAATGCACGGCGGCGGTGGCGACGAAGGTCAGAAACAGCAGCGAGAACGCGAAGAAGCGCGTGCCCAGGCCAATCCACAGCATCACCGCGCCAATCAGTTCGAACCAGGTCGCGATGCCCCAGCTCAGATCGGTGGGAATGCGATTGAAGGGAAAGGGAAAGCGATCGGCGATGTCGGCGAACCAATTTTGGCCGTGCAGTTTCTCCACGCCCGATTCCCAAAATTCCCAGCCCATCACCAGACGCATGGTCAGGCGCGGAATCACTTCGCCCGCGCCGCGCAGGCGCGCGGTCAGCCATTCCCAGGCGTTGATCACGCCGGAGATCGTGAAGCTACTCATCGTGGTCTCCCATTTACCGCGCGATGGCGGTCAGTCCGTTCGCGTGCCCAGCAAGACGTCGCGCGCGCGCAGGCCTCGAAGAATTTCCGAGCCGGCGGCGATCACGCCGTCGCGTTGCGTGGCCTCGAACACCTCGGCGATCGCGCCGACGCATTCAAGACCCGTGGCCCCCGGGTTTTCTTTCAGCAGCTCGATGAGCTTGAGGCTCAGCATCGAGGTTTCCATGAAGCCGACTTCGTCGCGTCGGTTGCGCGCCACGATCAGGCAGGTGGCCTCGGCGGGCGCTTCATGGGGTTGATAGTCCGCGCGGATGCGGTGGACGGGGAAGCGATACACCAGCAATCGCGCCAGCGGCGAGACCACCGGCGCGCCCCGCACGACATCGCCCTCGGGATCGTGGGCAATGGTCGCGATGTCGGCTTCGTCCAGCGCCACGGCGAGTTCGACGAACTCGTAATGCGCCAGCTCGCTCAGGAAGGGCGGGTCGCCCGCGCCACGTTCGGCGCGCGCTTGCAGGTAACGCGAGAACTCGCGTCCGATCTCGGTGAACAACGGCGTGTGGCTGGCGTGCTCGCGATAGAAGTCGCGCACGAGCGCATGCCAGGTCGCCTTGGGCAAGAGGCTGCGAATGACCGGAAAGTTACCCGACAGCAGACTCTCGACATTGTTGTAGAACAGCTCGCGATAGATCGCGACGCGCCGATCTTCCAGACCCTCGGGCATGGGCTGGCCTTCGGGATCGCGCAGATGCGCGGCGAAGGCGTACTGCAGCGGGCGATGATCGATGCCGGCGGCGCTCATGCGGTGACGCTGGGACGAAGGCGCGGCGATTCGCTGGCGGGCGCCGCGCGCTGAAACTCGCGAATGCGCGCGACCTCGGCGTACAACTCCTCGGGCGCGGGAAAATTGAAATCGCGTTCGAGCAAGGTCGGCACCGGGCCGAAGTGCGCGTAGGCGTGCGCGAGCAGATCCCACACCGGGGTCACGATGGCGGCGCCATGCGTGTCGACGATCAGGTCGGGCGCTTCGACATAGTGCCCAGCCACGTGAAAATAGGCCACGCGCTCGCGCGGCAGCGCCGTCAGAAAGGCGCGCGCGTCGTAACGGTGATTGATGCTGTTGACGTGGATGTTGTTGACGTCGAGCAGCAACTCGCAGTCGGCCCGTTCGAGCACCGCGAGAATGAAGTCGAGTTCGCTCATCTCGCCGCCGAGCGGCGTGTAGTACGAGACGTTTTCGATCGCCATGCGCCGACCGATCAGATCCTGCGTGCGCTGGATGCGCTCGGCGACGTGACGCACGGCCGATTCGGTGAACGGGATCGGCATCAGGTCGTACAGGTGCGCGTCGTCGGAACAGGCGGAAAGATGTTCGCTGTAGTAGCGGACATCGTGCGCGTCGAGGAAACGCCGTACGCGCATCAGAAACGTTTCGTCCAGCGGCGCGGGGCCGCCCAACGACAACGACAGGCCGTGACAGACGAAGGGATGACGCTCGGTCATCGCGCGCAGGCGCTTGCCCAGGCGACCACCGACACCAACCCAGTTTTCCGGCGCGATCTCGAGAAAATCGAAAGCGCCCGCGGGCGCGTCCTCAAGCGGACCCAAAAGGGCCCGCCTGAGGCCGAGTCCGGCGCCTTGCACGGGATAGGCGTGCATGGACACGGAACTCATCCGCGAACGACGTTAGTGGCTACCGCCGCAAGAACCTTCCTTGCCCTTCTCGCCGCCGCAGGAGCCTTCCTTCGCCTTGTCCTTGTCGCCGCCGCAAGAGCCTTCCTTCGCCTTGTCCTTGTCAGCGCCGCAGGAGCCTTCGTGCGCCTTGTCCTTGTTGGCGCCGCACTTGCCTTCGCCGCACTGGCCTTCGGCCTTGGTCTTGTCCGCGCCGCAGTTGCCTTCGTGCGCCTTGTCCTTGTTGGCGCCGCACTTGCCCTCACCACACTGGCCTTCCGGCTTCTCTTCGCCCACGACCTGATAGCCATGGCCCAGATCGTTGAGCTGGAACGCGTGCGCGGCCTGCGACACGGCGACCGAACCCAGGAAGGCGGCGCCGACGGCCAGGGACAGCGTGTTGATGACTTTCTTCGACATGATGGTCTCCACGGATTTTGATGAGTGACACTCGGACAATGATCACCGCCTCGCGGTGATCAGCGTCGCCCCAGGCGACATTCCCAGCGCGTGAATGGCGCGACGACATCATGTCGTCCATGCCTCCAGCCCGCTTAAGGTAAGCCTGTCGCGGTGCAGCAAACAATCCCCGTTTGTTGCGCCTTGGCAGGTCCACGAGCGATCTGACCGGCACGACGCGCGCAATCTTTCGCGCGAATCTCGATCAGCGCCCGAACTACGCGCAAGGTTACGTTGCCGAATGTGACGTGGATGCAAGAAGGGCGACACCGCGCGCGCGAGAAGGCAACCGGTGTCAGCGACGACGAGCGATAAGCGGCGCTGTCTAGGCACGCCCGGCAGCGGCGGCTGGCATCGATGTTAAGCAAACGTCATGATGCGGCCGTGGTCCCGTTCGCCGCGACCACGAACGCGAACCCGCCCTTGGAGAATCGCCTTGATGGACCTGCGTGGCCTGATCTTGATCGCCGTCGGCGTGCTTGCTTTCCTTTGCGCGGGAACGTCGCGCGCCGCCGAACCCGTGGCGTGCTGCGCGTGGTTCGCCGACATCGCGGAGTTTCACAAGATCGGAACCTATCGCACGCTCGATGCCGACTTCTCGCGCATCGCCGAGCAAGGGGAATTCGAGACGGGGCCGGCGCCGTACTTCGCGATCGAGTTGCCGAAGTGGCGAAAGCCGTTGGTGTTGTCGATCGAGGTCACGATGGACAAGCAGGCGCAGGGCAACGCTCGACGCACGGCCTTCTTGCCGAAAGTGTATTTCCTCGACGGTGATCGCAAGCTCGTCGCCATGCGTCAGGACTTGGGCATTCGGATCAATGATCGCGAAGTCGTCCTCGGCTTCGACAGCGGCGTCTTGCTGCGCGGGTCCGCCAGCCATGTGCGATATGCGGTGATCACGCCCAATCCCGCGCCGGTGGGGCAAGTGGTCACGTGGTACGACGAAGGCGAGCAAGTTCTCAAAGCGGCGGCGGCCGCCGCGCCGGGCGCGGCGATTGGCGCGGCGGCGGGCTTCAATTCCGTGGCCTATCAGTCTTACGCGTACAGCGGCCTGCAACCGCAGGTGCCGATGGCGACCGATCCGGTCGAGATCGTCGAACGCGGCCGCTGCACGATCATGGCGCGCACCTTGCGTCGCCTGCGCGAGATGAACATCCGCAATTTTCTCGACGACAGTCCGGATTTGCTGGAAGGTCCGGAGATGCCAATCTACAAGCGCTAAGTTCAGCGCGCGACGCGACGACCGCGCGTCGACGCGGTCGACTTCTTCGCGACCTTGGTCGCTTTCGCGCGCGCCTTCGTCGCTTTCGACGCGGGCTTGCTCGGCGCCTCGCCGGTCTTGGGCGTGAACGGACACCACGCGCGAATGACGCACGACGGGCAGTCGGGCTTGCGCGCCTTGCACACATAACGGCCGTGCAGGATCAGCCAGTGGTGCGCGTCGCGCAGGAATTCCTCGGGCACGAGGCGCAACAGATCCTGTTCGACCGCGAGCGGCGTCTTGCCGCGCGAAAAACCCAAGCGATGCGAGACGCGAAAGATGTGCGTGTCGACCGCCATCGTCGGTTCGCCGAAGGCCGTGTTGAGCACGACGTTGGCGGTCTTGCGACCAACGCCCGGCAGGGCCTCGAGCGCCTCGCGCGCGCGCGGCACTTCGCCGCCGTGTTCGGCGAGCAGCTTCTCGCACAGCGCGGTGACGTTCTTCGCCTTCGCGTTGTACAGGCCGATTGTGTTGATGTAGCGCTTGAGGCCGTCCTCGCCCAGATCGAGGATGGCGCGCGGCGTGTTGGCCACGGGATAGAGCAGACGCGTGGCCTTGTTAACGCTGACGTCGGTGGCCTGCGCGGAAAGCACCACGGCGACAAGCAGTTCGAACGGTGTGCGGTATTCGAGTTCGGTGCGCGGCTGCGGATTGAGTTCGCGCAAGCGCGAGAAGATCGCGTGCGCGCGCGCGGTGTCGGCGCTGGCGCGGGCGGAGCGGGGCTTGCTCATGTTGGAGACTTCTCTTGGGCGTGCCAGGCGCGCTCGAGTGCGATCAGGGCGCCCGCGATCAGCAGCGCGCCCGCGGGCTCGAGCATCCAGATGATGCCGCGTGGCGATGACGACGCGGCCAGCGACAAGCGCGCGGCCCCATCGCCCAGCACCGCCGCGGCGTCGGCGAACACGGTGCCGCGCCCGAGGGCTTCGCGCAAGAGGCCCGCCAGCAGGGGCCAAGCGACGACGCGCGCCGTGATCGAAGCGGCTTCGAAGAAACGCGCGCGCGGCTCGGGCGCCATCGCGCGCCACGCGACGAGCGCGCAGGGCACGGCCAGCACCATCAGGTTCGCGACTAGCGCTTGATGCACGCCGGGCCACAGCGCCTCGGTCGCGAACAGCGCGCACGCCGCGAGCATCACCGCGATCACGATCGCGGTCGGGCCGCGCCAGTGTGCTTCCGCGCGCGCGATCGCGCCCAGCGCGTAGGCGAGCGGCGCGAGCAGGGCCATCAACACGCCCACCGCCACGCCTTCGGCCGCTGTCGGCGCCATCATCATCACGGGCAGCAGGGCGAGGATCAGATCCTCGCGCGCGCGATCGGCGGTGCTCATGAAGCGCTCCGTGCGGCGAACACGGCTTCGCGTTGCGCCTGATACCACACCAGCGCGCGACGCACGGCGGCGATGATGGCGCGCGGCGTTTGCGTGGCGCCGGCGAGTTGATCGAAGTCACCGCCATCGCGACGCACGGCCCAGCGATCCAGCGGCGGATCGCTCAAGGAATGGCCTTGCAGGCGCGCGAGCCAGTCGCTGCGTTGCGGTTCGATTTCGGCGCCAAGGCCGGGCGTTTCGCGATGCGCGATCAGACGCACGCCGACGATGCGGCCTTCGGCATCGACACCGACGCGCAGTTCGATCGGGCCGTTGTAACCCTCGCGCGCGATCACGGGCAGCACCACGCCGGCGGGTTGGCCTTGCTTTCGCGCGCGATAGATCACTTGCGCGGTGATGGTGCCGAGTTCCGGATTGGCGGGCCAGGGCACGCGGTCGACTTGCCACTCGGCATCCTGCGTGACGGGCAAGAGATCGCCGATCTCGGCGATGGCGGCCACATCTTGCGCTTGCGTGGCGCCGGCGCGCGTGTAGCGTTCCATTGTGATGACGAGGGCGATCGCGAGCGCGGTCATCGCCAGGAAGACGATCGCGCTGCGTTGAGTCGAGCGCGGCGTCATCATGTCGCGCGCGCCGGTGTCGATGCGATGCGCGCCACGCCCGGCGCGAGCGCGTTGGCCAGCAGCACGGCAACGGCCACGCCATCGGCGAGCGCGCCGCGTTCGCGCAGCCACCACGTCATTGCGCCCACGATCACGCCCAACGCGAATCGTACGCGCGGACCGCGCACGCCGTTGCCCGGATCGGTGACCACGAACCACGCCGCCATCATCGCGCCGCCTTCGATCGCGTGATGCAGCGGCGACGCATGACGGCTGGCATCGGCCAGCCACGCGATCATCGCCGGCGCGCACAAGCCCGTGAGCAAACCCACGGGCGCCTGCCAAGCGATCACGCCACGTCGCCACAACCAAGCGCCGCCGGCGAGAAACGCCAGCGCGACGCTCGCGCCGAAAATCAACCCACCCGACGTGAACTCCGCCAAGGTATGCCCTTGCGCCAGCCACGCCGCGCGCGCGGTCAGTGGCGTTGCTTGCGCCAACGCATCGCGCGCGCTGGCATCGAAGAAGATCGCGGACAGCATCGACGCACTGTCGGTCAGCGCATCGAGCCGCGGCGCCGGCCAGGCATTCAATTCCGCCGGAAACGCGAACAGCATCGCGACGAAACCCAACATCGCTGGATTGAACACGTGCGCGCGCCCGTCACCCAGCGCGTGCTTGCCCAGCGCGATGGCGAGACTCGCGCCGAGCGCGGCGATCCACCACGGCGCCAACGGCGGCAAGCACAACGCGAACAGCAGCGCGCTCAAGATCGGCGAGGCTTGTCGCGCCGGATCGCCGGGCGGCAGTTGTCGCCACCACGCGCAGCCCGCGTGCGCGATCGTCGCGAACAGAACGCTGATCAGGAGTTGTACCGGCACGCCAATACCGAACACGATCGTCTTCACCCCGATCGCTGGCAGCAAGGCGAGCATCACCGCGCGTTGCACCGCCGCGCCGCGCGGCCGATCGAGCGCCGCGATCGCGTCAACCGCCATGATCCGAATCCGACGGTGTGCTCTTGCGCGCCTTCGCGCGCGCGATCGCGGCGAGGATGGCGTCGGGCAAGGCCGCTTGCGCGAGTGCGGCGGGATTGCTTTCGCGCTCGTCGCGCGGCTTGTCGGGCGAACGCGCGGACAATGCCGCGATGGGCGAGGTCGCCGTCGGTGCAGACGTCACGGCCGTGTTGGTTTCGATCGTCGTCGCCGCTTGCGAGCCACGAGCACGCGCTTCGGCCTCGGCGCGTCGCGCGGACAACCGCGCCGCGTGGTCCTCGCGCCCGCGCTTCAAGCGCCGTTCGCGCGCGTGAAAGCGCGAGCGCAAGGCGTCGGCGCGCGCGAGCGGCTCGACCGCGCGCAGAGGATCATCGGGCGCGCGCTCGAGCAAATGGATGCAATCGACCGGGCAGGGCGCCACGCACAGCTCGCAGCCCGTGCATTCCGCGCCGAGCACGGTGTGCATGCGCTTGCCCGCGCCGAGGATGGCGTCGACCGGGCAGGCCTGGATGCACTTGGTGCAGCCGATGCACACGGCCTCGTCGATCCAGGCCACGCGCGGCGCGCGTTCGATGCCATGCGCGGGATTGAGCGGCAAGGTCGCGCGACCGAGCAACTCGGCCAAGGCGGCGATGCCGCGCGCGCCGCCGGGGGGGCATTGATTGATCTCGGCCTCGCCGCGCGCGATGGCTTCGGCATAAGGACGACAGCCCAGGAAACCGCACTGCGTGCACTGCGTCTGCGGCAGCAGGGCATCGATGGCGTCGGCGAGCGCGGGCGCGTTCACGGCGCGTGGCCTCGCGCTTTGGGCGCGCGCGCCGGTGGGCGGAACGGGGTCGGCAAGTCGCGGGGCATGGGCGAATTATCGTCGAACCTGTGCGCTCTGTCGCGATTTGCGCGAGTGTCCGCCGGGCGGTGATGGGTGGCGGCGTGATCCCGCGTAGACAGCCATAGTCTTCCCGCTGTCGAGGTGTGTCATGCGCAAGCGCAAGCCCCTGGTGCTCGGTCTGCTGGCCGCGCTCGTCCTGCCTGGCGTGGCCTCGGCGGACTTCGGTTTCTACCGCATCACCGGCATCGCCAATGCCGAGCCCAACAACGACGTGGCCGGCGTCTCGGTCTCGGCCAATGGCAAGACCGTCGTGGTCGCCGCCAGCGCGACCAATCTGGTGACCGGCAGCAACACCGCCCAAAACATCTACGCCATCGATCTGACCGGTGGCGAGGAGATCATCAGCCGCACCGCCGGCGGCGTGGTCGGCAACGGCAACAGCTTCACGCCGGCGGTCTCGGCCGATGGGCGTTACGTGGCCTTCTTCACGCAGGCGGGCAATCTGGCCCCGCCGGGCAACAGTGCTTCCCAGATCCTGCGCAAGGACCGGCAAACCGGCGCGCTGATCATCGCCAGCACCAAGGCCAATGGCACGCCGGTCAGTGGCAGTGCCTCGGGGCAGACGCGCGATCCCTCGATCTCGGCCGATGGACGAATCGTCGTGTTTCGGTCCGACGATGGCACGATCGTGCCCGGCGATGTCACCGACACCGACAATGTTTTCGCCAAGGATTTGGTCACCGGCGCGATCGAGGCTATCGATGTGACGATGGGCACGAACACGCCGGTCACGACCTCGCTCACGCTCACACCCGCCTCGATCACCGGCGATGGTCGCTACGTGCTGTTCAACACCAACTCCGCGAACATCGTGGCGGGCGTGTCCGGCGGAACTCATCAAATCTATTTGCGCGATCGGGTCACGCAGACGTCGGAATTGATCAGCCGCACCGCCGCGGGCGTGGCGGGCAGCAGTGGTTCCGACTTGGCGGCGATTTCGCCGAACGGTCGCTTCGTGTCGTTTCGCACCTTTGCTCCCAATCTGGGCGCTTCGGGCTCGACCGTGGTGGTGCGCGATCGCGTGGCCAATACGACGAATGCGTTGAGTTTTCCGGCGGGTTCGTTCGGCTGTCGCGAATCGCGCGTGTCGGATTTCGGCGCGGTGGTGATGACGTGCTTCTCGGGGTCCAGCCCCGATCAGGTTTATCTGACCGCCGCCGGGCAGACGCCGGTGCGGCTGAGCAATGACGTCAACAACTCGGCCAACGGCGGCAATCTGGCCTCGGGCGCGACGCTGGCGATCAGCGCGTCGGGTCTGACCATGGCGTTCGAATCGCGCGCGACCAATCTGGCGCCGGTCGATACCAATGGCACCAACGATACCTTCTTGTGGATCGATGATTCGGTGATCGACGGTTACTTCGCCGACGGCTTCGAATGAGTCACCGCGCGTGGCGCGCTCAAGCGAGCGCGCCACGCAGGGCGAGCGCCAACACCGCCAGCGCGAACAGCATCGTCGCGATCGAGCGAGCGCCGATGACTTTGTCGCCGCGCGCGCCCAATCCGATCAACGTGATCAGACTCGCGACATAGACGAGCGCGCTCGTCGCCCAGCGCGACCAGACGCCATCCGTGATCGAGGCGAGATCGAAACTCATCAAAGTCACCGCGATCGTCATCGCACCAGGCGCGGGCCACCATTCGCGTGCGCGCGGCGGAACTCGCGAGAGACCTTCCATCGCGCCACCCACGATCACGGCGAACACCGCGGCGGCCACGGGCCACCAGCGCGCATAGTCGCCTTCACGCAGCGGCGCGATCAGCGATTGACCCAGTAACGCCGCGATCGCCGTGCCACCGACCACGACCGCGATCGACGCGATAAAGGCCGCGCCACGCGCGCGCTCACCGAATGCGTCGCGATAACCCCAGCGCCACGCGATCACCGCCGCGACTAGGGCCATCGCCAGGTTCACGGCGCGTGCGCGCTTACTTGACGCGCATGCCCGGCGCGGCGCCGCTGTCGGGCGTGAGCAGGAAGGGCCCGCCGCGCTCGTCGCTAGCGGCCAGCACCATGCCTTCGCTCATGCCGAAGCGCATCTTGCGCGGCGCGAGGTTGGCGACCATCACGGTCAAGCGCCCGACCAAGGTCGCGGGATCGTAAGCGCTCTTGATGCCGGCGAAGACCTGACGTTGTTCCGTGCCCAGATCGAGCTTCAGGCGCAGCAGCTTGTCGGCCTCGGGCACGGCTTCGGCTTCGATGATGCGCGCCACGCGCAGGTCGACCTTGGTGAAATCGTCGATGCCAATGGTCGCCGAACCTTCGGCCGCGGCCGGTGCGCGCGGCGCTTCGTTCGGCTTCGCGGGCGCGGCGGCTTCGGGCGCCTTGGCTGTGGCTTGCAGAGTTTCCTTCGAGGCTTCGACCATGGCGGCGATGTTCTTCGGATCGATTCGGGTGAGCAGGGCTTGATAGGGTGCGATCGTCGCGCCGAGCTTCGGCGTGGCCACGGCGTCGAGCGACAGGCGCGCGTCGCCCAAGAATTCGCCCACGCGCGCGGCGGTCAGCGGCAGGATCGGCGCGAGGAAGATCGTCAACGCGCGGAACATCACGATGCCTTGCGTGCACACGGCATGCAGGGTCTGCGCTTGCGCGGGGTCCTTGGCCAGCACCCAGGGCTTCTTGTCGTCGATGTAGCGATTGGCTTCGTCGGCCAGGGCCATGGTCGCGCGCACGGCGCGCGCGAAATCACGCGCGTCGAAGGCCTGCGCGATCTCGGGCACGGCGTCGACGAAGCGACGATACAGATCGGGCTCGGGCAAGCTCGCGGCCAGACGCCCGTCGAACTGCTTGCTGATGAAGCCCGCGCAGCGACTGGCGATATTGACGAACTTGCCGACCAGATCGGCATTCACGCGCGCGACGAAATCGTCGAGATTCAGATCCAGATCCTCGACGCCGCCGGACGACTTCACCGCGAAGTAGTAGCGCAGCCATTCCGGATTGAGACCCTGATCGAGATAAGTGCGCGCCTGGATGAAGGTGCCGCGCGCCTTCGACATCTTCTCGCCATTGACCATCAAATAGCCGTTGACGTGCAGCGCGGTCGGCACGCGGAACTGCGCGCCCTTCAACATCGCCGGCCAGAACAGGCCATGGAAGTTGACGATGTCCTTGCCGATGAAGTGATGCAGCTCGGTCTTGGCCTCGGCGCCCGCGGCCAGGTAATGATCGAAGTCACCTTGATTCAACGCGCACCAGCGCTTGAAGCTCGCGAAGTAGCCGATCGGCGCGTCGATCCACACGTAGAAGAATTTGCCCGGCGCGTCGGGAATCTCGAAACCGAAATACGGCGCGTCGCGCGAGATGTCCCAGTCCTTCAACTCCACGTCCAGCCATTCGCGCAGCTTGGCCTTGACGCCCGGATGCGCCTGCATCTGATCGAGCCAGCCGGCCAGGAACTCGCGAAAATCGCCGACCTTGAAGAAGAAGTGCTCCGAGTCGCGCAACACCGGCGGCGCGCCCGAGATCACCGAATACGGATTCTTGAGATCGGTCGGCGCGTAGGTCGCGCCGCACACTTCGCAATTGTCGCCGTATTGATCCTTGGACCCGCACTTGGGGCATTCGCCCTTGATGTAGCGGTCGGGCAGGAACATCTCGCGCACGGGATCGTAGAACTGCTGGATCGTGCGGCGCGCGATGTGGCCGTTGGCCAGCAGGCGCGAATAAATCAGATACGTCAGTTCGCGATTTTCCGGCGAATGCGTGGAATGGTATTGATCGAAGGCGACCGAGAACGCGGCGAAATCGCGCTCGTGACTGCGTTGAATGTCGGCGATGAAGGCCTCGGGCGTGAGGCCGGCCTTCTCGGCGGCGAGCATGATCGGCGTGCCATGCGCGTCGTCCGCGCACACGAAGCGCGCGGTGTGGCCCTGCAGGCGCTGAAAGCGCACCCAGATGTCGGCCTGGATGTAGCCCAGCAAATGGCCCATGTGCAGCTGGCCATTGGCATAGGGCAGGGCGCAGGAAATCAGAATGTCGCGGTTGCCGGTCATGCGGTGCTTGGTCCCAACGTCAGGCCCGTAGTATCGCACGAGCCGCCAGGCCGACCGGGCGCGCCGCGGGCGTCGCGCCATTCGCCATAAGCCCGCGCGGTTCTAAGGGCGCGCGCTGGCGAGCCGCCGGGCCGCGCGCCGGCCCGCTCGGCTACAATCGCGCCCTCGCCATCGTTCGGAATGCCCATGACCGCCGTCAGCCCCGACCATGTCCGCAGCCTGCTCGGCCGCGTGATCGACCCTCATCATGGTCAAGACTTGATCACCAGCGGCGCGGTCAAGGGCGTGGGCGTGGACGGCGACAAGGTCTCGGTGGACCTGGTGCTGGGTTATCCGGCGCGACATTGGCACGCCGAACTGGCGACCCTCGCGCGAAATGCCCTGGAAGCCGACCCCGCGATCGCGCGCGCCACGGTTAACGTGAGCTCGCGCGTGGTCGCGCACAAAGTGCAGGACAAGCTCACGCCCCTGCCCAACATCAAGAACATCATCGCCGTGGCCTCGGGCAAGGGCGGCGTGGGCAAGTCGACCACGGCCGTGAACCTGGCCCTGGCCCTGGCCGAGGAAGGCGCCCAGGTCGGCGTGCTCGATGCCGACATCTATGGCCCCAGCGTGCCGCGCATGCTCGGCGTCTCGGGCAAGCCCGACACGCCCGATGGCCGCACCATCACGCCCAAGCGCAATCATGGCCTGCAGATCATGTCGATCGGCCTGCTGGTCGAGGAAGACACGCCGATGATCTGGCGCGGGCCGATGGTGACCCAGGCTCTGCAGCAGTTGTTGTCGGAGACGGCCTGGGAAGATCTCGACTACCTCGTGATCGATCTGCCGCCGGGCACGGGCGATATCCAGTTGACGCTGTGCCAGAAGGTGCCGGTCTCGGGCGCGGTCGTGGTGACCACACCGCAGGACATCGCGCTGCTCGACGCCAAGAAGGGCCTGCGCATGTTCGAAAAAGTCGAAGTGCCGGTGCTTGGCATCGTCGAGAACATGGCCATCCACGTGTGCTCGAACTGCGGCCACGCCGAACACATCTTCGGCGCCGGCGGTGGCGAGCGCATGGCGCAGCAATACGGCGTGCCCTTGCTCGGTTCGCTGCCGCTGGACATCCACATTCGCGAACAAGCCGATGGCGGCGCGCCGACCGTGATCGCGCAGCCGCAATCCGACAACGCCGCGCGCTATCGCGAAATCGCGCGTCGCGCCGCCGCGCGCCTGGCGCTGCAGGCGCGCAACAAGCGCATCGAATTCCCCAAGATCGTCATCGAGAACACCTGAGCCATGAGCATCAAGTCCGACAAGTGGATTCGCCGCATGAGCGAGAGCCAGCGCATGATCGAGCCCTTCGAGGCCGGTCAGGTGCGCGTCAATGCCAATGGCGGCCGGTTGATCAGCTACGGCACCTCGAGCTACGGCTACGACGTGCGGTGCGCCAACGAGTTCAAGATCTTCACCAATATCAACTCGACCATTGTTGATCCGAAGAATTTCGAATCGGGCAATTTCGTCGACATGGTCTCGGACGTGTGCATCATTCCGCCCAATTCCTTCGCGCTGGCGCGCACGGTCGAGTACTTTCGCATTCCGCGCAATGTGCTGACCGTGTGCCTGGGCAAGAGCACCTACGCGCGCTGCGGCATCATCGTCAACGTCACGCCGCTGGAGCCCGAGTGGGAAGGCCACGTGACGCTGGAGTTTTCCAACACCACGCCGCTGCCGGCCAAGATCTACGCCCACGAAGGCGTGGCGCAAATGCTGTTCTTCGAATCCGACGAAGTGTGCGATACCTCGTACGCCGATCGCGGCGGCAAGTACCAGGGCCAGCGCGGCGTGACCTTGCCGCGCACCTGAGCGCCATCGTCACGCCGGCCGGTGTAAGCTGGTTTCAGCCATTCACAGCGGGAGTCTGGACATGCGTCAGCTGCGTCGCGCGATGATCGTGGGCTTGTTGAGTCTGCTCGTGGCCTTGCCGGCCGCCGCCGCCGTGGGTCGCCTCAAGGGCGCCAAGGCCTTCCGCAAAGTGGATCTGCACGCTTACACGCAGGTCGTGGTGGTCGATCTGGCCGACGCCGTCGAGAAGCGTCCCGAAGACGCCGAGGATCAGGCCGAATACACGGGCGCCATCGCGGCCGCCGCCAAGTCCTGGGCCGACAACTTGGCCGAGCGCTTTCGCGCGTCGAACAAATTTGAATCGGTGGAACGCGCCGCGCACGACGGCGAACACGTGCTCGTGGTCGGCGGTCGCATCACCGGCTACCGCCAGAGCAATGCCGCCGGACGCTACATCGGCCTGGGCGCGGGCTCGCGCTTCGAGGGCGTGATCGAACTGAAGGACGGCGCCAGCGGCAAGCTGCTCGGTACCATCGCGTTTGATTTCACCAGCGACGCCATTCCCGGCGTGGCCAATGTCGTGCAGACCGTGGCGCGCTTCATCGACGGCACCGCGCAACGCACGCACGATGAAGTGCTCATTGCCAAGGGCGCGCTGTTCCGCGAAGAGACGGGACGTTCGGGGCGTTTGCGCGAGAAGTACAACCACTGAGCCGCGACGGGCTCAACCGGCGTTGAGCAGGGCGAAGCGTTGATCGTAAGCACCGTCCTGTTCGGCGAAACGCAGCGCGCGCACGCGCGACACCAGGACCTCGCCGCGCGGTGGGCGCGGATCCGCTAAGGCTTGCATGACCTCGGCGACATAGTCGTCGAGCGGCATCGCGGCCGGATCGTTCGCTTGATCCGCGCCGGACAGTTCGGTCTGAACGTAGGGCGGCGCGAGTTCCAGCACTTCGACCGACGTCTCGCGCAATTGCTGACGCAACGATTGCAGCCACGAATGCAGGAAGGCCTTCGAGGCGCAGTACGTCGGGTAGTCCGCGCGCGGGACGAAGGCCAAGCCCGAGGTCGTGGTCATGATCGTCGCGCGCGGCTGACGCTTGAGTACCGGCAACAAGGCCACGGTCAGGTGCAGCACGGCGACGATATTGGTCTGAATGATCGACCAGGCGGCATTGAGATCATGGCTGTCGGAGGTCAGATCCTCTTCCGCCGTGATGCCGGCATTGTTGATCAGCACATTGAGTTCAGGGTGGTGGTGACGCACGTGCGTGACCAAGGCCTCGATGGCGAAAGGGTCTTGCACGTCGAGCGCGTAGCCGCGCATGCCGGGATGCGCGGCCGTGATCGCGTCGAGCAAGGCCTGGCGACGACCCGCGATCAACACGGTATTGCCGCGCGCGTGCAGGGCCGAGGCAAGCGCCCGGCCGATGCCGCTGGTGCCGCCAGTGATGAGCACGGTGTTGCCGGTCAGGTGCATGGGGCCTCGTTCGGTGAGGGCGCTCAGGCCGCGGCGGCGAGCGCGGGGATCAGGGTGTCGGCGCACCACGCGCGAAAACTCGTGGGCGTGGTGTTGGCGGCGGTGCGCGGCTCGGCGTTGTCGAGACCGGCGTTCTTGGCGGCGAACATGTCGCAATAGGCTTGCGCCATGGCGGGGCTCATGCCGTTTTCGAGCATGCGCGAGCGAAAGACGTCGAGCGGGATTTGCTGAAAGCGAATCGGCTTGCCCAGCACCTCGGACAGGATGCGCGCCATGTCGTTGGGCGACAGGTCCTCGGGGCCGAGCACGGGCACGGTTTCTTGTCCCGTCCACGCGCGATCGATCAGCAGGCGCGCCGCGACCTCGGCGATGTCGCGCGTGGCGCAGCTCGGCATCTTGGTATCGCCATCGATCGGCGAGAAGAACGTGTGCAGATGCGCGATCGCCGCGACCTGGCGCAACAGGTTCTCCATGAACGAGGGCATGGCCAGCGCGCGCAGATGGGCGCCGGTGCGCGCGAACATCTCATCCACGGCATGCGTGGCCGAGACGAAACCCGCATCGAGGCCCAAACCCTTGCCCAGCGCCGAGACCACGACCACCCGCGCGACGCCATGACGCTCGACTGCGCGACACGCCGGCTCGGCGAATTTCACGAAGGCCTCGTCGACGCTGGTCGCCACCGGATTGGGCGGCGGCAGCCAGAACAGGGCCTCGGCGCCGGTCAGCGCGCGGTCGATGGTGGCGGCGTCGCCATGCGAGCCCGCGATCACCTCGACGCGTTCGCGAACGTTCGCGGGCAGGCGCGCGGGATCACGCGCGACGACGCGCACGGGCTGCCCGGAATCGAGCAGACGGGACAGCAATTGGCGACCGATGGTGCCGGTGGGCGTGGTGACGACGATCATGACGATGGGGTTCCCCGCAAGTGAAGTAAACTCTACCGTACCGTTTACTTTTGGTCAAACCCGATGAGCTGGGCGACAATCCACGGCATGGCCAAGCGTGGTGACGTTTTACGGCTGCACATATTGTGGGCCGCCAAGGAAGTGATTCTGGGCGTGGGCTTCGAGCGCGCCTCGATGGACGTGATCGCGTCGCGCGCGGGCACGTCCAAGCGCTCGCTGTACGCGCATTTCGAGAGCAAGGAGAAAGTCTTCCTGGCGGTGATCGAGCTGGTGCGCGGCCTGTTCCTGGGCAAGCTCCGTCTACCGGGCGACTACTCCGAGACGCCGATCGAAGCGCTGACCGCGTTCTGCGGGCGCTTTCTCGAGATCCTGCTCTATCGCGGCTCGATCCAGATGTGTCGCGTGACCATGGCCGAGACCGACCGCTTCCCCGAAGGCGCCCAGCAGTACTACGACTTGCTGTTCAATCAGGTGCAGGCGAGGCTGGCGACCTATCTCAAGGGCGCGTTCACGCTGACGCCGCGCGCCAGCGCCGATGTCGCGCAGAAGTTGCTGGCGCAGGTGCTGCATCCGCGCTTCACGCGAACCTTGTTCGGCCTGGACGAACCGGGCAAGCACCTCGACGAACACGCGATCGCGCCGGACTTCGATCTCAAGCCCATTCGCAAGATCGTGACCGAGTTGGTATCGACGCTCAAGCCACGCGCCTGAGTCGTCGCGATCAGCGCATGCGCAAGGCCGCGCGGATTTCTTTGACGCGGACCACCGCCGCTTCCGCGCTGTAAGGCGGCGCGGGCTGCGTGCCCCACACGGGATTGGGCCAGGCGGCATCGTTCTCGAAGCGTCCGATCACGTGCACGTGAAATTGGCGCACGCGGTTGCCGAGCGCCGCGACGTTGAGCTTGTCGACCTTGTACAACTCCAGCAGACCCACGCCGACGCGACGCAGTTCGCGGTGCAGGCGATCGCAGTCGTCGATGTCGAGCTGGATGAAATCGCTGATGCCCGCGCGACGCGGCACCAGGATCACCCAGGGAAAGCGCGAGTCGTTCATCAGCAGCACGCGCGAAAGTTCCAGATCGCCGATCTCGAAGGTATCGGCGGCGAGTTGCGTGTGCAGTTCGAACGGCGCGCTCATGTCAGCACCTCGGTGAAGAAGGCCTCGGTGCGTTCGGCCGCGAGGCCCGCGGCGGCCGCGTTGTAATCGGCGCGCGCTTCGCAGTTGAAGCCGTGGCCGGCATCGTAGAGGTGAATCGTTGCTTCCGGAAACGCGGCGCGAATGCGCGTGACGTGCTCGGGCTTGATGATGGGATCGTGCTGGCCGAAGTGCATCAGCAGCGGCGCGCCCGGGCGTTCATGGAGGAAGGGCATCGTTCGGCCGCCGTAGTACGACACGGTCGGGAGCTTGAGTCGCGTGCACGCCAGCAGCGCAAGCGTGCCGCCCCAGCAGAAACCCACCACGCCGACGCGTCCTGCGCGCGCGGCAAACTGCGCGGCGGCGGCGACATCGCGCAGCGCATTGTCGAAGCCGATCTCGGCGACGAGCTGACGCCCTTCGTTGACGCCCGCCTCGTCATAGCCCAGCGCCACGCCAACGCGCGCGCGATGCATCACGTCGGGCGCGACGGCCAGCCAGCCCGCGGCGGCGAATCGCTCGGCGACACCGCGAATGTGCGCGTTGACGCCGAAGATCTCCTGGATCACCACCACGCCGCCACGCGGTTTTCCGGCGGGCTCGCAGACCCAGGCGGGAAAGCTGTGACCGTCGTGCGCGGTGAGCGTGTGATACTGGCCCATGCGTGCTTACTCCCTCATCGAAGCACGATCATAACCGCGTCGGCCAAGGCGTGGATTCAGGGCTCGAAGCCGTTGGCGAACAGCGCATCGCCCGAGCCCTGGACATCGAGCACGAGGACCCAGTCATTGGCGCCGGCCGCGTTGGCGCCGGGTGGCGTGAACGCCTGCGTGCCCGTGGCGGCGAAGGTGCCGATCGTCGTCATCGCGCCATTCGTGGGGTCGTACCAGCGTGCGCGAGCGACGCCGGCGAGCGCGCCCAGGTTCACGCCGAAGGCGCCGGCATGCGCGTCGGGCACGTAGGCGAGCAGCCATTGGCCATCGCGCGTGGCGGCGGCGACGACCCAGTCCATGCCGCCGGCGGCAAAGCCCCTGTCCGACCAACTGGCGTAGGTGCCCGTGCCCGACACGATCCAGTTCGGCGTGCCATCGAGACCCGAGGGAACGAGCCGATGCCACGGCAAGCTATCGAGCAAGGCGCCCATGCGCGCGAAGTCGAGCACGGCCGGCTCGTCATACAAAGCCTCGACACCGCCCGCGCCGACATGCGTCCACACCACGCCGCCATCGACGATGGCGCTGCCCGTGCCGGTCGGTGGCGACGCGCTCGTGGTGCCCGCGTTCGTCGCGCGATACCAGCGGCCGGCGCGCGAGACGTAGTCATTGCGCTCGTACGTCGCGTTGGCGCGCCACGCCGTGGTCTCGCTCAAGGCCGTGTTGTTGCTACCGTCCGCGCTGGTCGCGAAGCCCCACAAGGGCCCGAAGCCAAACGTCACGCCGCCAATGGTCGACAAGGCCGCGCCCCACGAGTAGTAGCGAAGGTCCGCGCGACTCGCGCCGTGATCGCCCCAGTAGTTAGTCTCGATCAACCACGCGGGTTTCGCGGGCGTGGTCGCGTAGATCGCACGCGACATCGCGTACGTCGGCCCGGGACTCGGATACGGCCCGTGTGTGTAGACCGCGTTGGTGGTCAGCAGCGATGCGTAGTCACCTTGCAGCGCGGGCGAATAGTCGTGCTGCCAATGCGCGCCCAGCGGATGCGTGTCGCCCGCGGCGCGCAGGCCTTGAATCACTTGCAGCGAGCGAATCGCGACTTCCGAACCCGTCGGCGGCATCGTATCGCCACCGGCGATCCACACGATGTTCGGCTTGTTCTTGAGCCCGCCGAACACGCCATGACCATTGGCGAGGTATTGCCCGAACGCGAAGCACACGGCGCGCGTGTTCGCGTTCTGCGCCATCGTGCGATACCAGCCGTCGTGATCGCCCAGGCCATAGCCGAGATAGGTCGGCGTGAGCATCACCACCATCCCGCGCGCGTTCGCCTCGTCGATGAACTGCGCGAGCCAGGCGAAGTAGGCGTCATTGGGCGCGGCGAAACTGGCATCGAAATGATTGAAGAACGGATCGCCATCCCAAGCCGTTCCCGTGACATTGAGCGTGAAGGGCAAGGCCGCCACGCCGGCCGCGCTGCCGCCAAGTTGCCGTGCCCAAGGCGCCGAGGAACCCACGTAGTAGGCCACCGGATTCGTCGCGTAAGTAAACAGGGTGTTGATGCCCTTGGCCTGACGATTGTCGAGATAGGCCCGCAGCGCCGTCAGATCCAGATTGATGTGCGCGTCCCAACTGGCCTCGCCCTGCACGCGAAAGGGCGTGCCGGTCGCGTCGACGAAATAGCGACCATCGGCCGAGTTCGACAGCGGAAACGTCACCGCGTCGGCCGTCGCGACGGCGAGCAGCGCCATCAGCAGCCCAATCGCGCGCCGCCACGCGCCTTTAGCATTCGCCCGCATCGGAACCTCCCGGCCAGCGCGCATTCTGGGCGCGGCCCGGACGGGCGAATGTGATTGCGCCCACGGATCGCGCCGGCCGCGCGCGGCGCGGGCGATTGCAGTAGACTCGCGCGCCCGCGATCACGCTCAGGCCGCCATGTCCCGCGCCACGCCCAAAGTCGGTTTCGTTTCCCTGGGTTGCCCCAAGGCCCTGGTGGATTCCGAGCGCATCCTCACCCAGTTGCGGGTCGAGGGTTATCAGATCTCGCCCACGTACGACGATGCCGATCTGGTCGTGGTCAATACCTGCGGGTTCATCGATGCCGCCGTGACCGAATCGCTCGATGCGATCGGCGAGGCGCTGGCCGAGAACGGCAAGGTCGTGGTCACCGGTTGTCTGGGCGCGCGCGCGGAGATGATCCGCGAGAAGTTTCCCGAAGTGCTGTCGATCTCGGGCCCGCAGGATTACACCTCGGTGATGACGGCGGTGCACAAGCAGCTGCCGCCCAAGCACGATCCCTTCATCGATCTGGTGCCACCGGCGGGCATCAAGCTCACGCCCAAGCACTACGCGTATTTGAAGATTTCCGAAGGCTGCAATCATCGCTGCACGTTTTGCATCATTCCGTCGATGCGCGGCGATCTGGTTTCGCGCCCGATCGACGAAGTGCTGATCGAAGCCGAGAAGCTGGTCAAGGGCGGCGTCAAGGAACTTCTGGTGATCTCGCAAGACACCAGTGCTTACGGCGCCGATCTGAAATACGCCAAGCGCACCTGGCGCGGCCAGGAATACGCCACGCGCATGAAGGCCCTGTGCCAAGGGCTCGGCGAACTTGGCGCGTGGGTGCGGCTGCACTACGTCTATCCGTATCCGCACGTCGATGACGTGATCGAGTTGATGGCGGCGGGCAAGGTGCTGCCGTATCTGGACATTCCGTTCCAGCACAGCAATCCGCGCATTCTGAAATTGATGAAGCGGCCGGCGAGCGGCGAGAAGAATCTCGACCGCATCCGCGGCTGGCGCGAGATCTGTCCGGAGCTGACGATTCGCAGCACCTTCATCGTCGGCTTTCCGGGCGAGACCGATGCCGAGTTCGAGGAACTGTTGGATTTCCTCGATGAAGCGCAGCTCGATCGCGTCGGTGCCTTCGCCTATTCGCCGGTCGATGGCGCCAAGGCCAATGCGCTGCCCGGCGCGATCGATCCCGAGGAACAGCAAGATCGCCTCGCGCGTTTCATGAAGCGTCAGGAGAAGATCAGCCGCAAGCGACTCAAGGCCAAGGTCGGCAGCGTGCAGCCTGTGCTCGTCGATGAAGTGGGTCCCAGCGTGGCCGTGGGTCGCAGTCGCGCCGATGCGCCCGAGATCGACGGCAAGGTCTACATTCACGGCGCGGCCAAGCTCAAGCCCGGCCAGATCGTCGAGGTCAAGATCGAGAAGGCCGACCAGCACGATCTGCACGGCCGTTTGGCTGGCTGAGGCCGTTCTGGCCAAGCCCAATAGCCGACGCTTCATCGCGCCGCCGCGCGAGGCGGTGGCGCCGTCGCGTTTCGCGCATCCGATTTTCGCGGGTCTTTCCGCGCACCACGCGTTGCTGGCGCAAGAAGCGTGGCCGACCATTGACGCGCTCAACGCGGCGGCGCGCGCGCGTCACGGCGAGCACTTCACGCCGCGCTTCGTCGAGCAGAACCAGATGTTGTTCTCCGATGGGCTGCACTACGAGACGCGCATTCGCGACCACGGTGTCGTCGCCACGCGCCCGGCCAATTGGCACGATCTGCTCAATGCGCTGATCTGGATCGAATACCCCGAACTCAAGCACGCGCTCAACGCGCGTCAGGCCGAGGACGTGGCGCGCTTCGGCACGCGCGGCCGCACGCGCGGTCAGTGCGCGTTGACGCATTTCGACGAAGCCGGCGTGATTGCGGTGCTGCGCGAGCCCGAGCGACTGGCCGCGTGGGATCGTCACGACTGGTTCGAATTCTTTCGCGGCGAGACGCTGTGGCCGCGACCGCCCGAGGTGATCGTGTTCGGCCACGCCTTGCTCGAACACGCCTTGATCGAAGGTCAGAACGTGGTCGGCAAGACCTTGGTCGTGGTCGCCGCGCCCGAGGTCACGCTGGCCGAAGTGGTCACGCGTTTCGCGCGCGCGATCACGCGCGGCGAAGCGCTTTGCGATCCGCAGGAGTTGCGGCCCTTGCCGCTGTGGGGCCTGCCCGGATGGCAGGCGATGAACGCGAATCCAGACTTTTATCGCACCTCTCCATGCTTTCAACCGGTGCGTGGCGATCGTCGTTATCCGCCGCCCTGGGTATTCGATCACGAGGAGGTCAAGGCATGAGTTGGCGTGAATGGTTGGGCTTCAAACCCCGTATCGAGGACTTGGCCGCGCGCGTGATCGCGTTGGCCGAACGCGCGGGCGTGCCGGGCTGGCGCTACGACCGCGAGCAGCAACTGCTGAAGCACGAAGCCAGCGGCACCTTGAATCTGACCAATATTTTTCTCGAGTACGCGCAGGCGCCACGCGGCGCGCGCGCCGCGCTCGCCAGCAAGTACGCCGCGATGGCGGCGGCGATCGGCACGGAAGTGCCGGGCCTGTGGACGTTGGCGTCGAAGAATGTCTACGCGGTGTTGCGTTCGGCGGTCGACTACGCGCTGTTGAGGCTGCAAGCGAGCGCGGACCAACCCAGTTACTCGGCGCCGCACTGGCCGTGGTGCGGCGATCTGGAAATTCGGCTCGTCTACGACTTCGGCCCGCACGTGAGCCATGTCACCGACACGCAGATCGAGACCTGGGGCCAGCCAGCCGAAGCCGTGCGCGAGCGCGCGCTGCGCAATCTGTCGGTGCTGGCGCGGCCGCGGTGGCAGTCCCTGGGTGGCGGCGTGCATCAGTTGGTCAGCGACGTGGCTTACGAGGAATCCTTTCTGCTCGTCGATGCGGCATTCGAGCCCTTGCCCTTCAAGGACCATCTGGCATGCGTGATCAGCAATCGAGGCGTCTTGCTCGCGACCGATCGTCGCGACGAGCAAGCGCTGGCGAATCTGCTGACGATCGCGCAGCGCTTCATGATGGAGCGGCCCTGGCCTTTGTCGGCGACCGTGCTCGCGCGCGAAGACGGACAATGGCGCGAACTCACGCCCACCGGCGTCGCCCGCAAGCCGGCGGACAACCTGCGGCGCTTGTCGCTTCACTCCGCGTATCAGGCGCAGAAGGCCGTGCTCGAGAAAGCGCAGGACGGCGATGAAGCCGCGCCGTATGTCGCTGAGTACAACCTGATGCAGCGCCAGGAAGATCCGCGGGACCTGCGCGCGTTCTGCACCTGGGGCAAGGGCGTCGACACGCTGATTCCGCGCACGGACCTCGTCGCACTGGTTCGTGGCGAAGGGCCGCAGGACATGATCATGGTGCCCTGGGACGATCTGCGGCGCACCTGCGACGCCTATCTCGCGTCCACGGACCTCGTGCCCGAACGGTTTCGCGTGACGCGTTTTCCGGACGACGCGGCGTGGGCCACCTTGCGCGCCTTCGCGATCACGACGTGAATTGAAAACGCCACCCGCTTGCCGCGGGTGGCGTCGCGCGTTCAGGCCTTGCGCTTGAGATGAATCGGATGCGGCTCGCCCACGGGCTTGCCGGCATTCCAGGTCTGCCAATGCCAGCGCACTTCATCGGGCGCGATGAACTCGAGCTTGGCGTCGTGCATGTGCATGTCGGTGTCGGGCTTGATGTTGCCGCCGTCGACGAAATCGAAATCCATCCTCTTGTCGTCGGACGACTTCAATTTCAGGTGCGGCTGATTGCCCAGGCCGCAGTAGTGCGTGACCGCGACCGAATCGCCGTCGCGGCTGAAGATCGTGACCATCTCGTTGGGCGTGCCCGGGAACATGGTCTCGACCACGGCGCTGCCGTTGGACACGACGCGATAGTTGGTGTGAATGCTGGATTGATCCTCGCCTTCGGCCGCGACCCAGTCACCGGCCAGGGCCTTGATGCGATCGAGTTCGGGATTGGACAGCTTCGACGGCGCGGGGTCTTGCGCGACGGCGAAGGTGGACAGCGAAGCGAAAATCGCGAGCGACAACAGTACGCGTTTCATGGCGGCCTCCGTGGTGGACGATCCCCCCGCGCGCAGTCTAGACCCGATCGCGCCGCATCAGGAAGCCGCGGGCTTGAGCGGGCCGTCGTAGCTGACCGCGACCACGACATAGCCGCAGCGCCCGGCGGGCAGTTCGGCGATCACTTCGTCGTCGATGCGCTTTTTCAGCAGGGCGCGCGCGAGCGGCGAGTCAATGCTGATCCAGCCCAGGGTCGCGTCGGTTTCGTCGGGGCCGACGATGCGGTGATGGTGCGCGCGGCCGTCGTCGGATTCGAGATGGCACCAGGCGCCGAAGAAGATCGCGGTCGGGTCGGTGGGGCGCTCGTGCACGACGCGCAAGGTTTCGAGGCGCTTGGTCAGATAGCGCAGGCGCCGATCGATTTCGCCGAGTTGTTTCTTGCGATAGATGTATTCGGCGTTTTCGGAACGATCGCCTTCGGCCGCGGCGGCGGACAGCGCGCGCACGACGTCGGGGCGCTCGTGTTTCCACAAGCGCTCGAACTCCGCTTTCAAGCGCTGATGACCTTCGGGCGTGATGATGGCCGTGCTGGGCGCGGCCGGCGGTCGATAGCGAGTCACGACGCGCGCGTCATCGCGTGCGCGTGATGCCGCCGAGGATTCCGCGCAGGATCTGTCGACCGAGTTGATTGCCCACGGTGCGCATGGCCGACTTGGTCATGGCTTCGACCGCGCCTTGACGACGCTTGGTGCCGAACAGCCAGTCCTTCATGGTCTGGCTGATGCCGCCTTGTTCGGGCGCCGGTGGCGGCGCGTCGGGCGTCGCGGGCGCGGTAGCGCGCGGTGTTTTCTGCGCGGACGCCGGCGGTGCTTCGGCTGGTTGTTGCGCTGCGCGTTGTGACAGCAATTCGTAGGCCGATTCGCGATTGACCGCCGTGTCGTACTTGCCGCCGATGGGCGAGCGCATTCGCTGCTGCTGACGCTCCTCGTCGGTGATCGCGCCGATGCGGCAGCATGGCGGCACCATGAAGGTTTTCTCCACCGGCAGCGGCACGCCGCCGTCTTGCAAGGTGGTGACCAGGGCCTCGCCGACGCCCAACTGCGTGATCACGTCGACGACCTTGAACGCGGGATTGGGCGGGAAAGTTTCCGCCGCCGTGCGCACGGCTTTCTGGTCGCGTGGGGTGAACGCGCGCAGCGCGTGCTGCACGCGGTTGCCGAGCTGGCCCAGGATGTCGTCGGGCACGTCGTCGGGCAATTGCGAGATGAAGTACACGCCCACGCCCTTCGAGCGGATCAGGCGCACGACTTGCTCGACGCGCTGACGCAGCGCCGGCGGCGCGTCGTCGAACAGCAGATGCGCTTCGTCGAAGAAGAACACGAGCTTGGGTTTGTCGAGATCGCCGACTTCGGGCAGGTTCTCGAACAGTTCCGAGAGCATCCACAGCAGGAACGTCGCGTACAGCCGCGGCTTGAGAATGAGTTTCTCCGCGCACAGCACGTTGACGATGCCGCGCCCTGACATGTCCTGGCGCATGAAGTCGTTGAGATCCAGCGCCGGCTCGCCGAAGAAGCGATCGCCGCCCGATTGTTCCAAGGTCAGCACGGCGCGTTGAATCGCGGCGATTGATTGCGGACTCACCAGGCCGTACTGCGCGGAGATTTCCTTCGCGTGCTCGCTCATGAAGGCGAGCAGGGCGCGCAGGTCGTCGAGATCGAGCAGCAGCAGGCCGGCGTCGTCGGCGGCCTTGAAGCCGACTTGCAGCACGCCTTCCTGGGTATCGTTGACCTCAAGGATGCGCGCGAGCAGGGTCGGGCCCATTTCCGACAGCGTGGCGCGGATCGGATGGCCGCGCTCACCGTGGATGTCCCAGAACACCACCGGGTCGGCGGCGGGCGCCCAGCCGGTCAGACCCAATTTATCGATGCGCGACTGGATGCGCTCGCTGGCCGCGCCGGGCTGGCTCATGCCGGCGAGATCGCCCTTCACGTCGGCCAGGAACACCGGCACGCCCATGCGCGAGAAGCCTTCGGCCATGACCATCAGCGACACCGACTTGCCGGTGCCGGTGGCGCCGGCGATCAGACCGTGGCGATTGGCGTAGCGGCCGAGCAAGATCACGTCGCGTTGGCCCTTGCCCAAGAGAATGTCGTTCATGGCGTCCCGTGCGCTGGTCTGAGGTTCGCGGAGATTCTAGTCCAAGGCCTCGACGCGCAGGCGTCCGCCGCGCCAGCGCGATGGCGCGTGAACGCGCGTGTCGAAACACATTGCCGAGCGTAGTGGGGTTGGTTACCTTTCGCGGCATTCTTCGCGGAGTGTTGCCCTTGTTCACGTTCTGCCGTACCGCCGCGCTCGCGGCGACGATCGTCCTGCTCGCCGCCTGCACGGCGACGCCGACCCGCAACCAGCCTCCGGTGTCGCGCGCCGACGAGGCCACGATCAATGCCGTCTACGCCGACATCCTGCGCGCCAGCGAGCGCGGCGATGAAAGCCTCAAGGCCTTTCGCGACGGCGACACCGAACAGGCCGCCACCGCCATGACCCAGGCGCGCGAGGTGTTCACCGCCGCCGCCGCGCGTTGCACGGCCACGCCCGGTTGCGAGATCGAGCGCGTGCTCGTGGCCCAGGACGCGCTGATCGATCGACAGACCCACGCCATGCTCGACGGCCTGGCCGACGAAGAGAGCACGCCCGGCGAAGACGCGATTCCCGGCGAGTCCTCCAACGAAGCCTCCTCGCCCGTGACCCGCCAAGTGCCCGAGACCGCGCGTTCGCTGGCCCTGCTCAATGGCCAGGACCTGCGTCAGCTGATCGCGATGAACGAGCCGACCAAGGCCGCGCTCGAGGAATGGCTGACCTGGATGCGGCCGAATCTGATCGACGCCTACGAGAATTACCAATTCCTGCGCTACAAGATGTGGCCGACGTACGAGCAATCGGGCATGCCCGAGGCCTTGCTGTTCGGCATCCTGGCCAAGGAATCGGGCGGCAAGGTGCACGCGGTATCGCGCGCGGGCGCCAGCGGGCCGCTGCAGTTCATGTATTACACCGGGGCGCGCTACGGCTTGAATCGCGTCGATGGTTTCGATCTGCGCTTCGACCCGACCGCCTCGGCGCGCGCCAACGCGGCGTACTTGAACGAACAACTGCGCCTGCTCAACAACAATCTCGAATTGGCCCTGGGCGCGTACAACGGCGGCGAGGGCCGCATGCAGCGTTTGTCGCGTGGCGGGCAGCGCGGGTTCTGGGATCCGACGGTGTTCAACTCGCTGCCGCCGGAAACGCGCGAATACGTGCCGATGGTGCTGGCCGCGGCCTGGTTGTTCCTGCATCCGGAGGAGTACAACCTGAGTTTTCCGAGCTTCGACACGCGCCCGGGCGAAATCGTGCTGGGCCGGCCGGCGTCGTTGAATGAACTCGCGGTGTGCCTGGGTCAGGAAGGCAATCCGCGCGGGTGGTTCCGCACGCTGCGCAATCTCAATCCGCGCTGGGATGCCAATCAGCGTCTGCCGACCGGCACGCGTCTGGAATTGCCGACGGTGGCGGCGCAGGCTTATCCGCGCTTGTGCGTCGATGGCGCCTTTGCGCAATTGAGCGCGCAATTGCATGACGCGGTGATGCCGGCGGGTCCGACCGGACGCGTGGCCGCCGCGGCGTCGGGCAATGGACGACTGCACGTGGTGCGCAGCGGCGAGACCTTGTCGGCGATCGCGCGTCACTACGGCTGCGCCAACCCGATCTCGATTGCTTCGGCCAATCGCATCAAGGGACCGAAGTACGCGATCCGCGTGGGTCAGCGCTTGGTGGTGCCGGCCTGCCGCGCGAGTTGAGGGCGCGGCGCTCGAGGATGTCGCGCGACGCCACGATGGGCGCTCGCGCGGCAAGTTCGCTTCAAACGGAATGGCTGCTTTCGCGGCGAGGATTCTCCAAAAGAAAAGGGCCGCTTTCGCGGCGAGGAATCTCCAAAAGAAAAGGGCCGCTTTCGCGGCCCTTTCAGCAACACTTGAAGCGTGTCGTTCGGCGGCTTAGCCGGCGACGCGCGAGTAGACGACGCTGGATTCGCGCAGCAGGCGCATCAGGCGCATGACCTGGCGATGCAGTTCCTGCATTTCGCCGAAGGGCGCGTGTTCGGTTTCGCGGAAGGCCGAGGCGATCCACTGACCCATGCCCACCAGACGAACGCGCGGGTTGTCGGCGCGGGCGCGGGCGAAGGCGGCATTGGTCGTCGAGGCTTCGCGCGACTGGCGCAGCGAAAGCTCGAGTTCCCGCATGGTGTGAGCAATCAGGGCGCGGCGATCGGCGACGTTCAGACCGTCGACGGCGCGAGCGATACCGGCGATCTGGCGACGCAGAACGACGTAACGCGCGAAACCGCGGACTCGATTCACGAACCGGGTGGCGAACTCGGACACGTGTATTCCCCCTGTTATGGATGCTCTACGGCGTGGGTAATGGTGCGCGTCCCGGCGCGATGGTTCTGACGGGCCCGTCACATTTCCGACCCGTGGTCCGCGACGGCTGGCCGACGCGACCGCCGAACTGTGATGCCTGGGCAGTCGGTGGTCAAGCCGGGGGCGACGGGCGGCGCGGCGCCAGCGCCAGGCGTTGGCCCATGCGCACCGGGCTTTCCGGACCGAGCGCGGCCTCCAGCGCGAAACCCGGCGGCAGCAGCACGATCACGGTCGAGCCCATGTTGAAGCGGCCCATCTCGGCGCCGCGCGCCAGGCGCACGGGATGGGCATCGCCGTAGGCATGTCGCACGATCGAGCGCGCGTAGGGCGGGATCTCCACGCCGCGCCAGATCGTTTCGACGCCCGACACCAGAATCGCGCCGACCATGACCACGGCCATCGGGCCGTGCTCGGTGTCGAAATGGCAGACCAGGCGCTCATTGCGCGCGAACAGGCGCGGAATGCCGGCCACGGGGCCGGGCGCGACACTGAACAAGCGTCCCGGCACGTGCAGGGTTTCGAGCAGGCTGCCGGCTTGCGGCATGTGCACGCGGTGGTAATCGCGCGGCGACAGATACACCGTGGCGAACACGCCGTTGGCGTAGGGCTTGGCGTTGTCGGCGTCGCCGAGCAGTTCGGCCGCCGTGTACTCATGGCCCTTGGCCTGGAAGATGCGGCCGTCCTGGATCGGACCGAGCTGGCTGATACGGCCGTCGGCGGGCATCAGCACGGCGTGGTCGTCGGGGTCGAGCGGCCGCGCGCCGGGCTTGAGCGCGCGGGTGAAGAAGGCGTTGAAGTGCGGATAGCTCGCCGGATCGGGATTGCAGGCCTCGCCCAGTTCGACGCGATAGGCGCGCGTGATCACGCGGATCAGCAGGTTCTTCCACGGCGCGAAGCGCCAGCGCGTGGCCGACAACACCAGACGCGACAATGTCTTTTGCGGCAGCACGTGCTGCAGGAACACACCCAGGCTCATCGTGCTTGCTCCGCGAGTTCGGTCAGGTCGGCGACGATGGCGCGCGCGTCGTGCGGCGGCCGCATGATGCCGGTCATGCGCGCTTGCGGATCGATCAGCACGATGTGCGCGCTGTGATCCATGGTGTAGTCGCCCGAGGGCAGGGGCGATTTCATGAACACCACGCCCATGCCGCGCGCCATGGCGGTGAGTGCGTCGATCGAGCCGGTGGCGGCGATGATCCGCGGACTGAAATAGGCCACGTAATCGGCGAGCGCCTTGCCTTGATCGCGCTCGGGATCGATCGAGACGAAGATCATGCGCACGGCCGGCGGATGTTCGGCGGCGGCGAGTTGTTCCTCGACCTGGCGCATCACGGCCAAGGTGGTCGGGCACACGTCCGGGCAATGGGTGAAGCCGAAGAACACCAGATTCCACTGCCCGCGCAGATCGGCCGCGGTCAACGGCGTGTCGTCGGCGCGCGTGATCGAGAAATCGGCGATGGCGCGCGGCGTCGGGTAGAGCAGGGTCGCGCGCATCTGGCGCGGCTGCGCGCTGGTGGTCGTGTTCGCGCTCATGCCGCGGCCCAGCCACAGGCCCAGGCCGGCGGCCACGGCCGCGGCGAGTATCAGGATCATCACATGACGATTGGCCATGGCGTGCGGGGGGCTCATGCGGCGCGGGGCCGCGTAGTATAAAGGCGCCCCGCCTCGCGCCTACCGTTCGAACCGATCCATGCCCGCCGAGCTCCGCACGATCATCGATTTCATCCGTTGGGGCGTGAGCCGTTTCAACGAGGCCGGGCTGGTGTACGGGCATGGCAACGATTCCGCGCTCGACGAAGCCACGCAGCTGGTGCTGCACGCCTTGTATCTGCCGCACGACTTGCCGCCGGCCTATGGTCAGGCGCGTCTGACCCAGGAAGAAAGCGCCAAGGTCGTGGAATTGCTGACGCGCCGCGTCGCCGAGCGCCTGCCCGCGGCTTATCTCACCGGCGAAGCCTGGTTCGCGGGACTGTCGTTCCAGGTCGATGAGCGCGTGCTGGTGCCGCGGTCGCCGATCGCCGAGTTGATCCAGAATCACTTCGAGCCCTGGTTGGGCGAGCGCGAAGTGTTCAACGCGCTCGATCTCTGCACGGGCTCGGGCTGCATCGGCATCGCCATGGCCGCGCATCATCCGGGCTGGCGCGTGGACGTGACCGACATCAGTCCCGGCGCGCTGGAACTGGCTTCCGCCAACGTCGAGGCCCACGGCCTGGGCGATCGCGTGCGCGTGATCGAGTCGGATCTGTTCGACGCGCTCGCGGGCGAGCAGTACGACTTGATCGTGAGCAATCCGCCTTATGTGCCCGATGCCGTCGTCGATGCGCTGCCCGAGGAGTTCCAGCACGAGCCGGCGCTGGGCCTGCGCGCGGGCGTCGATGGCCTGGACCTGGTGCTGCGCATGCTTGAGCAGGCGCCGGAATTTCTGACCGAGCAGGGCTTGTTGATCGTCGAGGTCGGCGAGAGTCAGCAAGCGCTCGAAGATCTGCTGCCCGAGCTGCCGCTGACCTGGATTGAGTTCAAGGCCGGCGCGCTGGGCGTGTTCCTGATCGAGCGCGACGACCTGCTGGCCGCGCGCGCCGACATCGCGCGCGCGCGGCGGGCACGCGGCGCATGAGCAGCAATACCTTCGGCAAGCTGTTCGCGGTGACGACCTTTGGCGAAAGCCATGGTCCCGCGATCGGCTGCGTGATCGATGGCTGTCCGCCGGGTCTCGTGATCGACGAAGGTGACTTCGCCACGGATCTGGCGCGACGCGCGACGGGGCGCTCGCGGCACACGTCCGCGCGGCATGAGGAGGATCGCGTCGAGATTTTGTCCGGCGTATTCGAAGGCCGCACCACGGGCACGCCGATCGGCTTGCTGATCCGTAACACGGACGCGCGCTCGAAGGACTACGCCGACATCGCCGCGACCTTTCGTCCCGGTCATGCCGACTACACGTATTGGCAGAAGTACGGCATTCGCGATCCGCGAGGTGGTGGACGCTCGTCCGCGCGCGAAACGACCATGCGCGTGGCCGCCGCCGTGATCGCCAAGAAATATTTGCGCGAACGTCTGGGCATCGTCGTGCGCGGCTACATGGCGCAGATGGGCGCGATGACGCCACGCCAGTTCGACTGGGCCGCGGTCGAGGACAATCCCTTCTTCTGGCCCGACGCGGCCATGGTGCCCGAGCTCGAGAGTTATCTCGATGGCATTCGGCTCGCGCGCGATTCCATCGGCGCGCGCGTCAACGTGGTCGCCGATCACGTGCCGCCGGGCCTCGGCGAACCGATCTACGGCAAGCTCGACAGCGATCTGGCCTCGGCGCTGATGAGCATCAACGCGGTCAAGGGCGTGGAGATCGGCGATGGCTTCGCCGCCGTGACCCAGCGCGGCAGCGAGCATCGCGACGAGATCATGCCCAGCGGTTTCGCCAGCAATCATGCCGGCGGCATCCTGGGTGGAATCTCCACCGGCCAGGCGATCGTGGCCTCGATCGTGCTCAAGCCGACCTCGAGCCTGCCGCAACCCGGGCGCAGCGTGAACCTCGGCGGCGAGCCGATCGAGGTGATCACGCGCGGCCGTCACGATCCTTGCGTGGGCATTCGCGCCACGCCGATCGCCGAGGCCATGGTCGCCCTGGTTCTGATCGACCACGTGCTGCGTCATCGCGCCCAGTGCGGCGACGTGGGGCCGATAAAACCGCTGATCCCCGGTTACTGAAGGCGCCGCCCGCAAATTGCCCTCGCGCGCGGCTTGCCTTGATGGCGTCGCGCGCCAAGAATGTTTTTTCCGCAATGCAATAGACACGGGCCCGATCCGGGCCACCAAGGACAAGCCGAGATGAGTTCCGCCCGCCAGTATCGAGTCGCCGTCGTCGGTGCCACAGGCGCCGTCGGCGAGACCATGTTGAACATCCTCGCCGAGCGCCAGTTCCCGGTCAGCGAAGTGATCGCGTTGGCCTCCGCGCGCTCCGCCGGCAGCAAAGTGAAATTCGGAAATCGCGAATTGGTCGTGCGCGATCTCGACACTTTCGATTTCACTGGCGTCGACTACGGTTTCTTTTCCGCCGGCGGCAAGGTCTCGGCCGTGCACGCGCCGCGCGCGGCGCAGGCCGGTTGCGTGGTGATCGACAACACCTCGCAGTTCCGTTACGACGACGACGTGCCCCTGGTGGTGAGCGAGGTCAATCCCGAAGCCGCGTTCAATCGCCCGCGCGGCATCATCGCCAATCCCAATTGCTCGACCATGCAGATGCTGGTGGCGCTGGCGCCGATCCATCGCGCGGTCGGCATCGCGCGCATCAACGTGGCGACGTATCAGTCGGTGTCGGGCGCGGGCCGCTCGGGCATGGAGGAACTGGGCCGCCAGACCGCGGAATTGCTCAACTTCAAGGCGATCAGTCCGAAGAAGTTTCCGATGCAGATCGCGTTCAATCTGATTCCGCACATCGACGACTTCCAGGACAACGGCTACACCAAGGAAGAAATGAAGATGGTGTGGGAGACGCGCAAGATCCTCGGCGACGCGCGCATCGAAGTGAATCCGACGGCGGTGCGCGTGCCGGTGTTCTTCGGTCATTCCGAAGCGGTGCACATCGAAACGCGCGACAAGATCACGGTCGAGCAGGCGCGCGATCTGCTATCCAAGGCGCCTGGCGTGGTGGTGGTCGACGAGCGCAAGCCCGGCGGTTATCCCACGCCGGTGACGCACGCGGCGGGCAAGGATCCGGTCTTCGTGGGCCGAATCCGCGAGGACATTTCGCATCCGCGCGGGCTCAACTTGTGGGTGGTGTCGGACAACATCCGCAAGGGCGCGGCCTTGAACGCGATCCAGATCGGTGAAGTGCTGATCGCCGCGCGATGAGCGCGGTGGCGCGCGTCGCGGCCCGGCCTTGCCGGTTCGCGACCGGGGCAAAAAGCCCGGCGCCGCACGATTTTTGACTGGCGCTAATTTGCCCGCACTGCAACAATGGCGGCCTCTGGGGGAATACCTCAGAGTTTCCCTATAGTTAGGCTTGTGTTATAAGCCAATTTCGAGATATCGGCCGACATCCCCTGGCCGGTAATGCATTGCCTTTGGGGGCAAAAGAAATGAATCGACCGATCAAGCTGTCGCTCGCGATCGCCTTGGCGTTGGGTAGCCCGGCCGCGCTTGCCCTGGGACTGGGCAGCATCGACGTCAAGTCCGGGCTCAACGAGCCGCTGGTGGCCGAGATTCCGATTCTCGAAGGCGGTGAAGGCGAGGCCGATGGCCTCAAGGCCAATCTCGCCAAGGCCGAGGATTTCACCCGCGTCGGCCTGGATGTGCGCGGCGTCGCCGTGCCGCTGGAATTCACGATCAGCCGCGACAAGGCCGGTCGACCGATCATCGAAGTGACCAGCGCCGATCCGGTGCGCGAGCCGTTCTTGAACTTCCTGCTCGAAGTGAGCTGGGGCAAGGGCCGCTTGCTGCGCGAGTATTCGGTGCTGCTCGATCCGCCGGTGGTCGCGCCGGCCGTGATCGATGGCAAGACCGTGGTCGAGACCGTCGCCGAAGCGCCGCCCGCGCCGCCCGAACCGCTGGAAGCCTTGCCGTCCGAGCCGGTCGCCACCGTCGAACCGACGCCGAGCGAACCCGTCGCGGAAGTGCCGCCGCCGGCCGAGCCGGTGGTCGAAGAACCCGCCCCGGTCGAGCCGCCGCCGGCCGAACCGGTGGCCGAGATTCCGCCGCCGCCGTCGGAGCCCGTGACCGAAGCGCCGCCGCCTGCCGAGCCCGTGGCCGAGATTCCGCCCGAGCCCGCGCCGGAAGCGCCGGTCGAGACTTACACCGAAACGCCGTCCGCGCCGCCGAGCGCGCCGGGCGAGTACGGCCCCGTCGCCGGTGGCGAAACCTTGTGGGAAATCGCCAGCGCCACGCGTCCGGGCGATGCGGTCAGCGTCCATCAGATGATGATCGCCTTGCTGCGCACCAACCCCGACGCCTTCGCCAACGGCAACATCAACGAACTCAAGCGCGGCGCCGTGCTGCGCGTGCCGACGCTCGACGAAGCGCAGGCCATCGCGCAGCGCGAGGCCATCGCCGAGGTCAATGCCCAAGTCGAATCGTGGCGCCAGGCGCGTCCGAACGCGACCTTGGTCACCGACAATGCTTACGCCGCGACCACGGGTTCGCCGTCGACTTCGTCGAGCACGACCGAGTCGCGCCTCGAACTCGTGCCGCCGCGCGCCGGCGCCGAAGGTTCGGGCGCCGATCGTCCGGGCATCGCCGGTGGCACCGACACCTCGTCGACCCTGCGCACCGATCTGGCGCGCACCCAGGAACAACTGGCCAGTCGCGAACAGGAAGCCGGCGAACTGCGCTCGCGCGTGCAAGAGCTCGAGCGTCTGAAGTCGCAGAACGATCGTCTGGTCGAGTTGAAGGACACCGAGATCGCCGAGCTGCAACGCAAGCTCGCCGACGCCGAACGCGTGGCCGAGCAGGCGCGCGCCGAGGCCAATGCCGCGCAACAGGCCGCCGCCACCGCGCCGGTTGAGACCGCGCCGCTGCCGACGCCGGTGACCTCCGAACCGATCGCGACCACGCCGGACACCACGACCACGGAACCCGTGGCCACGGAACCCGCGCCGCAGACCGACACCAGCGCGCTCGCCACCACCGAGCCGTCGACGACGGAAACGACGCCGACCGAGCCGGTGACCACCGAGCCCGCGCCGCAAACCGACACCAGCACCGCGCTCACCGCCGAGCCCGCGCCCGACACCGGCACCACGACCGCCGAAGTCACGCCCGTGCCGGAGACCGCGCCGTCGACGACCGAACCGGTCGCCGAGACGCCAGCCGAGCAACCGCCGCTGCCGTGGTATCGCAACATGATGGTCATCGGTGGCGGTGCCGCCGCGAGCGCGCTGTTGGTGCTCGTGGGCATTGTCATGCTCCTGCGCCGCAAGAAGGCGCCGGAACCCGCGCCAGTGGAACGCGGTTCGGTCGCCGACCAGTTCAGTGGCGGCGTCTTCGGCGGTTCGCGTGGCGCGTCCGACGGCATGACCGGCGACGAGGAGCACGCGCTGCTCGAACGCCTCGCCGCCGATCCGACCGACCTCGGTTCGCATCTGGAACTGCTGGCGCTGTATCACGCGCAGTCCGACGTCGATAAGTTCGAGGCGGCGGCCAGCGCGATGTACGCGCAAGTCATCGACACCGACTGCGACGAATGGCAGGCCGCGGTGAACATGGGCCGCGAGCTGATTCCCGACAGCCCGATGTTCCAGCCCGCGCAGGAGTATCCGAGCGCGGCCGGCGCCACGGACGAGTTCGATTTCTCCGCGCTCGAGCCCAAGCCCAACAACGATTTCGCCATGCCCGACGCGCTCGATCTCGACTTCGGCGGCAACACGCCGACGCCGTCGCCGTCGTCGACCAGTTCCGTCGCTTCGGCCGACGACTTCGATTTCAGTCTCGAAGCGCCGCCCGCCGCGCCGCCGCCGGCGCAAGACGCCAAGCTCAAGGTGCGCGAACCCGAAACCTTCCGCACGCAGGAGTTCAAGGTGCCCGATTTCGCGCCGCCCGCCGCCAAGCCCGCCGCGCCCGCGCCGGCTCCGGCGCCCGCCGCCGATGCGGGCTTCTTCGATGGCGAGGACGCGGTCGGCACCAAGCTCGATCTCGCCCGCGCCTATCTGGACATGGGCGATCCCGACGGCGCGCGCAGCATGCTGCAGGAAGTCATCGCCGAAGGCACCGACGCGCAGAAGACCGAGGCCAAGCGCCTGCTCAGCGAAATCGGCTGAGTCCGTCGAGTCGTCACGCGAAAGGCCGGGCCCCGCCCGGCCTTTTGCTTTTTCACCGTTCGCTCATCGACACTGACGCATGCGCATCGCCCTGGGTATCGAATACGACGGCACCGATTTCTGCGGCTGGCAGCGGCTCAGTCACGCGCCGTCGATCCAGCAAGTGGTCGAGGACGCCGTGTCCTTCGTCGCCGACGAGACGATCGAGATCACTTGCGCCGGTCGCACCGATGCCGGCGTGCATGCGCAATGTCAGGTCGCGCACTTCGATACGCAGGCGCGTCGCGACGAGCGCGGTTGGGTGCTCGGCGTCACCTCGCGTTTGCCGTCGACGGTCGGCGTGCGTTGGGCGCGACCGGTAAGCGAGGAATTTCACGCGCGCTACATCGCGACCGCGCGACGCTATCGCTACAGCATTCTCAACCGCGCCGTGCGTCCGGTGCTCGATGCGCGCTTCGTCGCGTGGGAGCGGCGGCCGCTCGACGTCGAGCGCATGCACGCGGCCGCGCAGGCCTTGATCGGCGAACATGACTTTTCGGCATTTCGTACGCTCGCTTGTCAGGCGCGCAGTCCCGTGCGGCGAGTAGACTATCTGCGCGTGACGCGCGAGGGCGAATACGTGCGCATCGAAGTGCGCGCCAACGCGTTCTTGCATCACATGGTGCGCAACTTTGTCGGTTCGCTGCTGCCGATCGGGCGCGGCGAACAACCGGTGGAGTGGCTGGCGCAGTTGCTGCGTGGTCGCGATCGCGCGGTGGCGGGTCCGACCGCGGTGGCGCAAGGATTGACGTTCATCGGACCGGTGTATCCCGCGGCGCACGGATTGCCCGCGGAAGTCTCGGAGTAGGGCATGCGCACCAGGATTAAGTTTTGCGGCATCACGCGCATCGAGGACGCGATCCACGCGGCCCAGGTCGGCGCCGACGCGATCGGTCTGATCTTCGCGCTCGCCAGCGCGCGGCGCGTGAGCGTGGATCAGGCGCGCGTGATCGCGCAGGAACTGCCGCCGCTGGTCAGTCGCGTGGCCTTGTTCATGGACAATGGCGCGGCCGAGATCGATGAAGTGTTGACGCAAGTGTCCGTGGATCTGGTGCAGTTTCACGGGCGCGAGGATGGCGCGTTCTGTCGCGCCTTCGGCAAGCCGTATCTTAAAGTCGTGCCGATGCGCGATGTCGTCGATGTCGGCGCTTACGCGCAAGCCTATCCCGACGCGGCGGGCTTCGTGCTCGACGCGCATGGCGTGGGCGAGGCCGGTGGCTCGGGCCAGCGCTTCGACTGGACGCGCGTGCCGCAGGCCTTGGCGCGACCAATCGTGCTCGCCGGCGGGTTGACGCCGGACAATGTCGCGGCGGCAATCAGCACGGCGCGGCCCTACGCGGTGGATGTGTCGAGCGGAGTGGAAACTTCGCCCGGCATCAAGGACCATGAGAAAATGCAGCGATTCTTCGACGAGGTGCGACGTGTCGGCGGTTAGGCAAGACCCTCCTCAGGCCATCGACTACGGCGCGTATCCCGACGCGCGCGGTCACTTCGGCCCCTACGGCGGCAGCTTCGTCGCCGAGACCTTGATGGCGCCGCTCGCGGAACTCACCGCGGCTTACGCGCGTTTCAAGCACGATCCCGAATTCGTCGCCGAACTCGATCGCGATCTCGCCGACTACGTCGGTCGGCCCTCGCCGATCTATCACGCCGAGCGCTTGTCGCGGCAAGTCGGTGGCGCGCAGATTCTGCTCAAGCGCGAGGATCTCAACCACACCGGCGCGCACAAGATCAACAACACCGTCGGCCAGGCGATGTTGGCCAAGCGCATGGGCAAGACCCGCATCATCGCCGAGACCGGCGCGGGCCAGCACGGCGTGGCCAGCGCCACCGTGGCCGCGCGTCTGGGCCTGGAATGCGTGGTCTACATGGGCGCGACCGACATCGAGCGCCAGGCGATCAATGTCTTTCGCATGAAGTTGCTCGGCGCCACCGTGGTGCCGGTGACCAGCGGCTCGAAGACACTCAAGGATGCCTTGAACGAAGCGCTGCGCGACTGGGTCACCAACGTCGACAACACCTTCTACATCATCGGCACGGTCGCTGGTCCGCATCCATACCCGATGCTAGTGCGCGATTTCAACGCGGTCGCGGGTCGCGAAGCGCGCGCGCAGATGCTGGCGCGCTACGGTCGCTTGCCGCACGCGCTGGTGGCTTGCGTCGGTGGTGGCTCGAACGCGATCGGTCTGTTTCATCCGTTCTTGAACGATCGTGACGTGAAGATCTTCGGCGCCGAAGCCGCGGGTCATGGCATCGAGAGTGGCCAGCACGCCGCCTCGCTCGCCGCCGGTCGTCCCGGCGTGTTGCACGGCAATCGCACGTATCTGCTGTGCGATGACGATGGTCAGATCATCGAAACGCATTCGGTCTCGGCCGGTCTCGACTATCCGGGTGTCGGCCCCGAGCACGCATGGCTCAAGGACACGGGCCGCGCGCAATATCTGGGCGTGACCGACGACGAAGCGCTCGCCGCCTTCCACACGCTGTGTCGCACCGAAGGCATCATTCCCGCCTTGGAATCGAGCCACGCCGTCGCGCTGGGCATGCGTCTCGCGCGCGAGATGCCGCGCGATCAGTTCGTGCTGGTCAATCTTTCCGGCCGCGGCGACAAGGACGTGCACACCGTCGCCAAGCGCGAAGGCATCACGCTGTGACGGCGCCCGCGACATCGCAGGAGAACCCGCGCTTGAACCGCATCGATCATCGTTTCGCCGAACTGCGCGCCGCCGGGCGCGTGGGTCTGATTCCCTTCATCACCGCCGGTGATCCGCAACCGGAACGGACCGTCGCGGTGATGCACGCGCTGGTCGCGGCTGGCGCCGATCTGATCGAACTCGGCGTGCCGTTTTCCGACCCGATGGCCGATGGCCCGGTGATTCAACGCGCCAGCGAACGCGCCTTGGCGCGTGGCGTCGGCGTGCGTCGCGTGCTCGAGTTCGTCAGCGAATTCCGTCGCCGCGACACGACCACGCCCGTGGTGTTGATGGGTTATCTCAATCCGCTCGAAATCCACGGTCACGAGCGCTTCTGTCGCGAGTCCACGGCGGCGGGCGTCGATGGCCTGCTGCTGGTCGATCTGCCGGTGGAAGAGGCCGATCTGCTCGCGGGCTTGCTGCAAGACCATGGCCTGCGCCAGATCTTTCTCACCGCGCCGACCACGACCGACGAGCGCCTGCGTCGCGTGGCCAAGAGCGCGCAGGGTTTCGTTTACTACGTGTCCTTCGCCGGCATCACCGGCGCCGACCGGCTCGCGCTCGGCGATGTCGGCGCGCGCGTGGCCGGCATGCGCGCCTTGATGGGTGACACGCCGCTGGCCGTGGGCTTCGGCGTCAAGGAGCCCGCGCAGGCGCGGGCGATCGCGGCCTTCGCCGATGCCGTGGTCGTGGGATCCGCGCTGGTCGAAACCTTGGAAAAAGCCAGCGATCCGGTCGAAGCCGCTACGCGCTTCCTCGCGCCGCTGCGCGCCGCGATCGATCAGGCGCGCGCGCCGCACGCGGCCTGACAACCCGGGCAGGCGCCGGGCGGTTTGCGTTAGGATTCGCCCCCCGGCCCCGCGCCCCCGCTCCGATTCGACCCGACATGAGCAGTTGGCTGCAAAAACTCATGCCCTCGCGCATTCGCACGCAGGGCGGCAACAAGCGCGCCGTGCCCGAGGGTCTGTGGGGCAAGTGCGAAAGCTGCGGCGCGGTGCTGTATCAGCCCGAGCTCGAGCGCAATCTCAAGGTCTGCCCCAAGTGCTCGCATCACATGTCGATCGGCGCGCGCGAGCGACTGAAGTATTTTCTGGATGAAGGCACGGGCACCGAGATCGCGGGCGACCTCGAGCCGATCGACACGCTCAAGTTCAAGGATTCCAAGAAATATCGCGATCGCATCGTCGCCTCGATGAAGGCCACGGGCGAGAAGGACGCGTTGATCGCGATGAACGGCCGCCTCAAGGGCGCGCCGATCAATGCCTGCGCGTTCGAGTTCTCGTTCATGGGCGGCTCGATGGGTTCGGTGGTCGGCGAGCGCTTCACGCGCGCGGCGGAACTGAGCTATCGCGAACGCGCGCCCTTGGTGTGTTTCTCCGCCACCGGCGGCGCGCGCATGCAGGAAGGGTTGCTGTCGCTGATGCAGATGGCCAAGACCTCGGCGGCGCTGGCGCGGTTGCGCGAAATCGGCGTCCCCTTCATCTCGGTGCTCACGCATCCGACCACGGGCGGCGTGTCGGCGAGCCTGGGCATGCTGGGCGACATCAACATTGGCGAGCCGGGCGCCTTGATCGGCTTCGCCGGTCCGCGCGTGATCGAGCAGACCGTGCGCGAGACCTTGCCCGAAGGCTTCCAGCGCAGCGAGTTCCTGCTCGAGCACGGCGCCATCGACATGATCGTCGACCGTCGGCAGATGCGCGACAAGATCGGCGCGCTGCTGGCGCTGATGCAGCGTCGCCCCGCGCCGGCGGCCGACGTCGTCGCCGCGCCCGCGACCTGAGGCTCGCTTGAGCACGACGCCATCGCCGCCCGCGAGTCCGCGCACGCTGGCGCAGTGGCTCGAGTATCAGCAACGCACGCATCCGCAGCCGATCGCGCTGGGCCTCGATCGCGTCGAGGCCGTGGCGCGTCGACTCGGCGCGACGCGACCGGCGCCGATCGTGATCACGGTCGGCGGCACCAACGGCAAGGGTTCCACCGTCGCCTTCATCGAAGCCATCGCGCGCGCCGCGGGGCATCGCGTGGGCGCGTTCACGTCGCCGCATCTGCTGCGTTACAACGAACGCGTGCGCATCGAGGGTCGCGAGGTCGACGACGACACGTTGTGCGCGGCCTTCGCGCGCATCGAACACGCGCGCGGCGAGACGCCGCTGACGTATTTCGAATTCGGCACGCTGGCCGCGCTCGATATCTTCACGCGCGAGGGCGTGGACGTGGCCGTGCTCGAAGTGGGGCTGGGCGGGCGACTCGACGCGGTGAATCTGGTCGACGCCGACGCGGCCGTGGTGACCACGGTTGATCTCGATCATCAGGAATATCTCGGTCGCGATCGCGAAATGATCGGACGCGAGAAAGCCGGCATCTTTCGTCCGGGCCGTCCCGCCGTGATCGGCGAGGCGCGACCGCCGGAGTCCTTGCTCGAAGCCGCGCGCGGGCAGGGCGCCTTGCTCGCGCGCGCGGGAGAGACCTTTTTCGCGCAGCGCGAAGGCGACGGCTGGTCGTGGCGTCATGTCGACGGCACGCATCATCGCTTGCCCCTGCCACGATTGCGCGCGCCGGCGCAGATCGCCAATGCCGCGGCCGCGATCGCCGTGATGCATGCCTTGCGCGATCGCTTGCCGGTGCCGAATTCGGCGTTGAGCGCGGGCGTGCTCGCGGCGGCGCCGGATGGCCGTTTGCAATGCATCGCCCAGGCGCCCGAAGTCTGGCTCGATGTCGGTCACAATCCGCAGGCCGCGCGCGAAATCGCCGCGTGGTTGATCGAGGCGCCGCGCGCGCGCACGGTCGCGGTCTTCGCCGCGCTCGGCGACAAAGACATTCCCGGCATCGTCGCGCCCCTGGCGCCGTGGATCGCTCACTGGCGCGTGTTCGGTCTGCAGTCTTACTCGCCGCGTGGCATCGATGCCGCCGAAACGCGCCAACGCGTGCTGGCCGCCGTGCCCGAGGCGCGCGTGGACGCGTGCGACAGCTACGCTCAGGCGCTGACGCTCGCGCGCGCCGACGCCGGCCGCGAAGGCCGCGTGCTGGTGTTCGGTTCCTTCTTCACCGTCGCCTGCGCGCTGAACGACTGGCGGAACGAATCGAGTACGGGCGCCTGACGGGCGCGTATAATCGCCGCCGCCCCGCCCCTTCGGAACGCGACATGGATTCTGCCCTGAAACAGCGCCTGCTCGGCGCGACCGTGCTGATCGTGCTCGCCGTGATCTTCGTGCCGATGCTGCTCGATGGTCCGCGCGCGCCGGGCTCGACGCAGACCGTCGACCTGTCCATGCCGGCCGAACCCGGTCGCGATTTCGAAACCCAGGTCGTGCCGCTGACGCCGCCGGGCCAGCCGCCCGTGGTCGCCGCCACGCCCGACCCCAGCGCCGATCAAATCGCCACGGTCGATACACAAGCGCCGCCGCGTCCCGATGCTTTCGCCGGCACCGCGGACGCGCCCGTCACGACCACCGAACCGGCACAGACGCAGACACCAACTCCCGACACTGCGGTGACGAGGCCACCACCGGCGCCGGTCGAACCCAAGCCCGCGCCGAACACGCCGACGACCAGCGCGCAAATCACCGACGCGATCACGCAATCGCCCGCGCCCACGGCCACGGCCGCCACGCCAGTCAACGAGACCTTGCCCGCGACGACCGCACGCGGTCGCTACGCCGTGAATTTCGGCAGCTACGGCAAAGTCGATAATGCCAATGCCCTGGTCGCGGAGTTGAAGCGCGCCGGCATCGAAGCGCACACCGAGCGCGTCGACCTCAATGGTCAAGCGGGCCTTCGCGTGCGCGCCGGGCCTTACGTGGATCGCGCCCAGGCCGAACGCGTGCGCCTGGCCGCCAAGCGCGCGCGCGCCAACTTGAGTGCGAGCGTGGTCGAGATCGATGACACGCCGCGCGCCGATGTGCCCGCCGCCGCGGTCGGCGCCACCGCTACCGGTTGGGCCGTGCAGGTCGGCGCTTTCCAGGCCGAGGCCGATGCCAAGGCGCGTCGCGACAAGTTGCGCGCCGCCGGCTTCACCGCCTTCACCGACACCGTGCGCGCCGAGAAGGGCACGCTCTATCGCGTGCGCGTCGGGCCCGAGGCGCAGCGCGCCAATGCCGAACGCCTGCGCGACGCGCTCAAGGCGCGGTTGCAGATCGACGGCATCGTCGTGCCGCATCCCTGAGTGAGTTCGTGAACGTCGCCGACATCGCCATCATCCTGATCATCGCGACCTCGATCGTGGTCGGCGTCGTGCGTGGCTTCATCGCCGAAGCCATGGCGCTGGCGGTGTGGGCCGCGGCGATCGCCTTGTCGATGATGTTTGGCGGCGCGCTCGCGAGCTTGTTCGAGACCTCGATCGAATTGCCCTCGGCGCGACTCGCGCTCGGGCATGCGCTGATTTTCATCGGCACCTTGGTGCTGGGCGCGGTGCTGACCTATCTGCTGCGCAAGCTTGTCGAGAGCACGGGGCTTTCGGGCACCGATCGCTTGCTCGGCATGGGCTTTGGCCTGGTGCGCGGCGGCTTGCTGGTGGTGGCCTTGGTCATTTTGCTCGGCTGGACGCCGCTGCCGCGCGATCCGTGGTGGCAGGAGTCGCGCGCGATTCCGACCTTCCAGCGCGTCGCCGAGCAACTCTCGCGCATGCTGCCGGATTCGGTGCGCCGCTATCTCGATTACGGTGCCGGCGCCGCCGCGCCGAACACGCCTGCCGTGCCGCCGCCCGCGGCGCCCACGGCGAAAACCTGAAGACGCGAGGCTCATCATGTGCGGAATCATCGGCATCGTCGGCAGGAACAACGTGGCGGCGTCACTCTACGACGCGCTCACGGTCCTGCAACATCGCGGACAGGATGCCGCCGGTATCGCCACGGTGGATGGCAATGTGCTTCGTCTGCATAAGGGCAATGGCCTCGTGCGCGACGTGTTCAACGAAGCCAGCGTGCTCAACCTCACCGGACGCGTGGGCATCGGTCACTGTCGCTATCCGACCGCGGGCTCGGAGGGCGCGGCGGAAGCGCAGCCGTTCTACGTCAACTCGCCGTTCGGCATCGCGCTCGCGCACAACGGCAATCTGACCAATACCGACGTCCTGCGCCGCGAATTGTTCGAGCAGGATCGCCGGCACATCAACACGCAGTCCGATTCGGAAGTGCTGCTCAACATCCTCGCGCACGAGCTGCAGTTGCAGGCGCATCTGCGCATCGAGCCCGATCATGTGTTCAAGGCCGTGGCCGCGGTGCATAACCGCTGCGTGGGCGGCTATGCGGTGGTGGCGTTGGTGCTGGGCGTGGGCCTGGTGGCGTTTCGCGATCCGCACGGCATTCGTCCGGCGGTGATCGGCGTGCGCGCCTCGGACGAAGGCAACGAGTACGCGATCGCTTCGGAAAGCGTCGCGCTCGATCTGCTCGGCTTCAAGCGCCTGCGCGACATCGCGCCGGGCGAAGGCGTGGTGGTCACGCTCGATGGTCAGCTGCACACGCGCCAATGCGCGACGCCGGCCAAGCACGCGCCGTGCATCTTCGAATACGTCTATCTGGCGCGACCCGATTCGATGATGGAAGACGTGTCGGTGTACAAGGCGCGTCTGCGCATGGGCGAGCGCCTGGCGCGCAAGATCATGCGCCTGCGACCCGATCACGACATCGACGCGGTCATGCCCATTCCCGACACCAGCCGCACGGCCGCGATTCCGCTGGCCAATATTCTCGGCGTGCCGTATCGCGAGGGCTTCGTCAAGAATCGCTATGTCGGTCGCACCTTCATCATGCCCGGCCAGCAGGAACGCGTGAAATCGGTGCGGCGCAAGTTGAACGCGATCGAGCTGGAGTTCCGCAACAAGGTCGTGCTGCTGGTCGACGATTCGATCGTGCGCGGCACGACCTCGAAGCAGATCATCCAGATGGCGCGCGAAGCCGGCGCGCGTAAGGTCTACTTCGCCTCGGCCGCGCCGCCGGTGCGTTACCCCAACATCTACGGCATCGACATGCCCGCGCCGACCGAGTTGATCGCGCACGGCCGCAGCGAGACCGAGATCGAAACCTTGCTCGGCTGCGATTGGCTGATCTATCAGGACCTCGACGATCTCGTCGCCGCCGTCAGCGAAGGCAACGAGCGTCTGACCGCGTTCGATGCCTCGTGCTTCTCGGGCGAGTACGTGACCGGCGTCGACGACGATTACATGTCGCGCGTCGCGCAGTTGCGTTCCGATCAGGCCAAGACCGAGCGACGCAAGGCCTCTTGATCGCGGGGTCGCGCGGCATGAGCGCCATTCACGACGTCGCCTGGGCGTGCCTAAACGCGCGCGATCCAAGCGAGAAGATCGCGCTCACCGCCCAGGCCGCGCGCGATTGGCGCGCGGGGTTGCTGACGCTCGACGGCGCCGCGACCGTGATCGAACCTTTGCCCATGCCGGGTCGTCCGGAACGGCCACGCCTGGTGAGTCCGCGCGAGTTGCCGCAACGCGGCCTCGGCAGCGCGGAGGGCAGGGCGGCCCTGATCCACGCGGTCGCGCACATCGAGTTCAACGCCATCAACCTAGCGTGGGACGCGGTCTATCGCTTTCGCGCGATGCCGCGCGAGTTCGTCGACGACTGGATCGCGGTCGCCGCCGACGAAGCCCGTCACTTCGAACTGTTGCGCGAGCGACTCGCGCACTACGGCCATGCCTACGGCGATTTCGACGCGCACAACGGCCTGTGGGAAATGGCCGTCGCCACGCAGGAAGACGCCCTCGCGCGCATGGCCCTGGTGCCGCGCGTGCTCGAGGCGCGCGGGCTCGACGTGACTCCGGGCATGATCGAGCGCCTGCGCGCGAATGGCGATCACGACACCGTGGCGGTGCTCGAGGTCATCCTGCGCGAAGAAGTCGCCCACGTCGCCGCCGGCACCCGATGGTTTCAATTCCTGTGCGTTTCCCGCGGGGTCGAATCGGTCGCGACCTTCCTCGACCTGATCCAGGGTCGGGCGCGGGGCGCGGTGCGGCTGCCCTTCAATGAGCAGGCGCGAATGCTCGCGGGATTCCGGGCCGATGAGCTCGCCGCGCTGGCCGAGTTGGCCCGACCCGGGCGGAATTGAGGCGCGGGTCGCGTCGAAAGTGTGACCGCTTTGGCAAGTTTGACGATCGCTGGCCCGAATCGCGACATCTTTTCCCGTCGATGGCCGCTTTCAATTTCGTCCTGCGTTATTACCGAATGCACGGTGCTCTGACGTGGTTCGGGCGCGGGCGAGGGGTCGAGGGGGCGGTAATCGTCACACCATCGGGACTTTCGCCAGCGTCAGGCAGGGCGCGAGCACAGGTCGATCCTACGAAATGAGGTCTAACCCCTTCTTTTTCGTGTGATCGTGAACTACTATCGCAACGTTGGGCTCCGCCCCACGGGGAGAATTCAAGTGAAATTCAAGACTCTTGCTTTGGCTATTGTCGCCGGTGGCGCGCTCCTGAGCGCCGAATCGGTCCTCGCTTGCAGCACCGCCGCGTGGGGCGCTGGTTCGCCGCCGGGTGGTGGCGTCGTCGGCACGCCGACCGCTGGCCAGCCGAATGGCAGCCCGGCCGTCAAGCGTTATTCCGGTCTGTGCGGTCTGAGCTCGTCGGCCGCTGGCCAGTTCGTGCAGGACGGTACGATCACCGCCGCCGACACGCGTCTGCGCGCTCGCTTCTATGTGTTCACGGGTACGACGGGTGGTAACCCGGTCGTCTACAAGGGCCTCAACGCGTCGAACGCGCAGGTCTTCGCCGTGACCTACAACGCCACCACCGGCGCCTTCGACTTCGCCACCGCTTCGGGCACCGGCTCGACGGCCAATGGCTCGGTCGTCGCCAACAAGTGGTACTCGGTCGAACTCGACTGGAACACCACCGCTGGCAACATGACCGCCAACGTGCAGGGCAACTGCGGCAACATCGCCGCTTGCACCGCGCTGCCGGCCGTCACCGTCACCGGCGCCACCGGTTCGGTCGAATACGTGCAGCTGGGCTGGGTCTCGGGCACCGCGACCGGCACCGTGCAGGTCGACAACTACGAGTCGCGTCGCTCGACCGCCATCGGTCGCGCCTGCCGCGGCGATGCCAACAACAGCGCTTCGATCACGGCTGGCGATCGCACCGCGATCACCAACGAACTGGCCGGCACGCTGCAAAGCGGTCAGGTTGACTGCAACGAAGACGGCAACATCTCCGCGGGTGATCGCACCTGCGTGACGAACCTGCTCGCCGCCGGCGCCTCGTGCACGTGATTGGACTGGAGATTAATCATATGAAGATCAAGCATCTCGTCATTGCATCCGCCGCCCTTGCGTTCGCCGGTTCGGCCAGCGCGGGTCAGTTCGAAATCTGGTCCGACAGCTCCGCCAAGGCGGGCTATGTCACGGCGATCGTCAGCTTCTCTGGCGACGGCGCGACGCAGGACGCCCAGGCCGACATCGCTTTCGGCGACAACCTGTCGCTGGTTAAGGCGGTCGCCAAGGTCCCGGGTTCGGTCTGCGTGGGCCTGCCGAAGGAAAACAAGATCCGTGTCGTTCCGCCGAGCGGCGCGGGCCAGGCTTTGACCTCGAAGGCGACGGATTATTGCGCCTTCACGTTCAAGGCTAAGGGGGGCGCGACCTCGCCCGGCTTCCGCGTTGCTTTCACCGAGTGCGCGGCTGCGGGCGGTTCGCAAAATTGCGGTAGCGAGGCCACGGACGTCTCCGCCAAGTAATTTGTTTTAAGTTCGAACGTTGTTTTGCTTTGCGCCCTTTAGACGATGGGGAGTGACGACATCATGAAGAAGCTTTTGATTTGTGCGGCAATCGGAGCGCTTGCGACCGCGGGTAACGCGGTCGCCGGCACCTACACGCAAAACCCGGATCCGGCGACCATCGCGGTCGGCGGCACGGCCAACATCCAGGTGCTGTTCGCTGGCGACGGCGACACCCAGGACACGCAGTTGGATCTGGCCTACGACGCGGTGAACTTCCCGACCGTGACCCCGACCGTCCTGGTCCCGGGTTCGGTCTGCGCCGTGTTGACGGGTCCGGCCCGTATTCGCGTCATCCCGCCGAGTGGCGCGGGTTCGCCGCTGACCAGCACCGCGACCGCTTACTGCGGTTTCGCGCTGGTTTCGGCCCCGGCCATCGCCCTGGGCAACTACGACTTCACGCAGAACTTCATCGAATGCACGGGCACGGCCACGCCGGCTTGCACGCGCACCGGTACGTTCCGCATCACGGTCGCCAACGTCAACACGCCGCCGACGCTGTCGTATGCGCCGACGTTCGATGCTGACGGCACGTCCGATGCCACGCCTGAAGTGACGTTTGGCGCTGGCGCGCTGAACACGGTTGCCACTTCGTCGATCACCCCGACCGCCACTGGCGGCGCGGCGACGGCGTCGACCGCGATCGCGTGCACGGCCGCTCCGGCCGCGTTCACGATCACGGGTGGCGGCACGCAGACCTTCAATGCCCCGGGCGCTGGCGCTGGCACGCCGATCGGCCTGTCGGTCACTCGCGGCGCCGCCGCGCAGACCGGTACGCTGACCTGCACCGAGACGGACACCCCGGCCTCCGCCCCGCGCACCCGCGTGTGGGATCTGCAGGTTCCGGCCGGCGTTGTGGCTCCGGAAGTCGACACCACGCCCGCTTCGGGTGGCACCGCCTCGGTTTCGGGCGTGCAGGGTTCGACCGCTTCGGGCGGCATCACGGTTCGTAACCTCGGCACCGGCCCGCTGGCCGTGACCGGCTGCGCCATCACGGGCGCTGGCTTCACGCTCGGCGCGGTGACCAATCCGGTCGCCGCTGGTGGCACGGGCTCGATCGCTTTCTCCTGCGCCGTTCCGCTGGTGCCGGGTCAGACGATCACCGGCACGCTGACCTGCAACACCGACGATACCGACGAAGGCACGCTGACCTACAACCTGAGCTGCTTGGCCATCTCGGCTTCCATCCCGACCATGGGTCTGGGTGGCAAGGCCCTGCTGGCTCTGATGATGCTGGGTCTGGGTCTCGGCGCGTTCCAGATGTATCGCCGTTCCGCCTAATTCGATCGCCAGATCGAGTGAAGAGAGGGCGCCCTAGGGCGCCCTTTCTTTTTTCAGTATTCTGCTTCTCGCGAGCTCACTTCCTGGGGTGATGCGCGCTGGCGGAAAGATCACCTCTCGCGATGGCAAGTTCGACTGCTCGCGGAGGCCGCGCCCAATTGGCGCTACGTTCCTTGCCGCCGATGGCTGGACCGCGGGCGATACGTTCACTCGCGCAGCTGCGTTAGTGCGAAGTACGCAACCACGATGTCGATTTGCGAATGCGGCCGGATCGAGGCACGGTCGTCCCTTCGGGACGCTTTGTGCCGTTCAACCGTCGCGTTGCCGTGAACCTCAGGAATCAAGGGAGTAACAACGTCATGCGCAAGCTCATGCTGGTGATGGTCTTGTCCGCGCTCGGGTGCGTCGGGCCGGCGTTCGCGGGGACCTACACGCTCAATCCCGATCCGGCGACGATCGGCGCCGGAGGCACGGCCAACGTCCAAGTCCTGTTCGCTGGCGACGGTGATACGCAGGACACCCAGCTCGATCTCGCTTACGACGCGACCAGTTTTCCGGCCGTGACCTCAACGGTCCTGGTGCCAGGCTCGGTCTGTGCCGTGCTCACAGGCCCCGCTCGTGTTCGCATCATTCCGCCCAGTGGCGCGGGTTCGCCGTTGACCGCCACCGCGACCGCGTATTGCGGTTTCGCGATGCAATCGGCAGCCGCGATTCCCTTGGGCAACTATGACCTCACCCAGAGCTTCATTGAATGCACGGGCACGGCCACGCCCGCCTGTGTTCGCGCGGGTACCTTCCGCATTTCCGTCGTGGGAAGCGTGGCGCCGCCGACGCTGTCGTACGCCCCAGCATTCGACGCGGACGGCGTAACCGATGCGACCGCCGAAGTCTCGTTTAGTGCAGGCGCGCTGAATACGGTCGCGACATTCTCGATCACGCCAACGGCGACGGGTGGCACGGCGACGGCGTCGACCGCGATTGCCTGCACGGCCGCTCCGGCCGCATTCGCGATCACCGGTGGCGGGACGCAAACCTTCAATGCGCCGGGCACTGGCGCTGGCACGCCGATTGGTCTGTCGGTCACTCGAGGCACCCTCGTGCAGACCGGTACGTTGACCTGCGTTGAAACAGATAGTCCGGGCGGCGCCATGCGCACGCGCTTGTGGGATCTGTTCGTGCCGGCCGCAGAATTGGTTCCGGAAGTCGACACCGTGCCTCCTTCGGGCGGCACTGCTTCGGTGTCGGGCCTTCAGGGCTCGAGCGCTTCGGGCGCCATCACGGTTCGCAATGTCGGCACCGGTCCGCTCGCTGTGACGGGCTGCGCCATCACGGGCGCGGGCTTCACGCTGGGCGCGGTGACCAATCCGGTGGCCGCCGGTGGCGGCACGGGCTCGATCGCCTTCTCCTGCGCTGTCCCGCAGGTGCCGGGCCAAACGATCACGGGCACGCTGACCTGCAACACGGACGACGTCGACGAAGGCACGATCACCTACAACCTGAGCTGCCTGGCGATATCGACGTCCATCCCGACGATGGGTCTGGGCGCCAAGGCGCTGTTGACGATGATGATGTTGAGTCTCGGGTTGGCCGCGCTTCAGATGTATCGCCGCTCGGCCTGATCCTCGCGCCGCACGTTCACGTTTTCGAGGGCGCCTTCGGGCGCCCTCGTTTGTTTGGGCCGCGTCACGACCGCGCGGGCCGGATTGGGGTCATCGTCGCGCCGACTCGTCGCTACACGAATCGCATTAGTGCCTTACCGACACGATGCCACGTGATCAGGACTGCGCCGTGATCATCCCAATCCCGTGGTCGCGCCTGTCGGGCCTCGACGGTCTGGGCCGCATGGGTCTCACCCTCTCGAGCGAAAGAACCTCGAGGTCATCGAAATCAAGCCGCGTTTGTTCGCGCCCGAGTGATGAGTCGGCCCCTCTCTTTCCGTCAGTGCGATCAGGGAGCACGAACGCGCCATCTCGACGCGATCAGCCCTTTTGCCGTGAACCACTGGGAGTGAATTCGTCATGAGGATGCGCTTGATCGGTCTGGCCATCGTGGGCTGTACGTTCGCCCCCGACGTGGCCGCGGGGACTTACACGCTGAATCCGGATCCGGCAACGATCGCGGTTGGAGGCGCGGCGGTTGTCCAGGTCCGCTTCGCGGGCGATGGCGACACTCAGGACACGCAGCTCGATCTGGCCTACGACGCCGCGAACTTCCCGACCGTGACGCCGACGATCCTGGTTCCCGGCTCGATCTGCGCCGTGTTGATGGGGCCTGCTCGCCTTCGTGTCATTCCACCCAGCGGCGCGGGCACGCCACTGACGGGCGTGGCCACGGCGTATTGTGGGTTCTCGCTGCAATCGCTGGGGACGCTTGCCACGGGCAACTACGACTTCACGCAGAGCTTCATTGAGTGCACCGGTACGGGCATGCCCGCTTGCGCGCGAGCCGGAGCGTTTCGAATCGCCGTTGTCCCCGCGAGTACGCCGCCGACATTGTCGTTTTCGACTGCATTCGATGCGGATGGAGTGCCTGATGTCGCGCCAGAAGTTGACTTCCCCATCGGGGTATTGAACACCGTGGCGACTTTCTCAATTGCTCCCACGGCAACCGGAGGCACGGCGACCGCTTCCACGGCACTAGCATGCGTTGTCACCCCGGGCGAATTCTCGATTACCAGTGGCCGCACGCAGACGTTCTTCGCGCCGGGGACGGGCGTGGGAATGCCGATTGGCCTTGCGGTTACTCGTCGCGGCAACGACATGACGGGCACGTTGACGTGTGTGGAGACTGATACACCGGGCGGCGCCACGCGAACGCGACTGTGGGATCTGCTGGCGCGCCACGGAGATCCGGCGCCGGAAGTCGACACCACGCCTCCATCGGGCGGCACCGTCGCGGTTTCCGGCGCGCCAGGCGCTACCGCTTCGGGTCAAATCATCATTCGAAACCTGGGATTCATCCCGTTGGCCGTGACCGGTTGCGCCATTGCGGGCGCGGGCTTCACGCTAGGGGCGGTGACCAATCCGGTCATTCCGGACGGCACGGGATCGATTGCATTCTCCTGCACGGTGCCGGCAGCGCCGGGGCAGACCATTGCGAGCAGGATGACGTGCAATACCGACGATTCCGACGAGCCAACGTTGACGTACAACTTGAGCTGCTTGGCCCTCTCGGTTTCCATCCCCACGATGGGTCTGGCCGGCAAGGCGCTGCTGACCCTGATGATCCTTGGCCTGGGCCTCGGTGCGCTTCACATGTATCGCCGCTCGACCTGATCCAGGCTCCGCTCATTCGAGTTCGCGAGGGCGCCCACGGGCGCCCTCGGTTTTTTGCGCATGTCTTGACCACTTGCGCGCATCACCGCGAATCCACTGACAGAACCCCTTCGACTTTCGCGCATTGCCCAAGACGGAGCGGACCGCGGGTCCGCGTGATGGATCATGCGGGGTTGGCGATGGTGGACTACTCGGAGTTGTTCGCGATGCTCGAAGGCGGCGCCAAGCGGCCGCTGCGCATCGCGCCTTACGACGAATCGGATGTGCTGAGCATTGGCGAACGCTTCAAGCGTTATCGTCTCGGCCACGACATGCCCGAAGCGCCGGTGATGCTGCGCCCGATCGATGGCGAAACGGCATGCGACTTTCTCTTCAGCTATGCCCTGAGCCTGGTCGTGATTTCCAATCGCGTGGTCGAGACGCTGCGCCGCGAGGGCGTGACGGGTTGGGGCACGTATCCGATCGAGATTCACGCCGATCACGATCACTTCCGAAATAGTCATCAAGGCCTCGTCGTCACGGGGCGATGCGGCAAGCGCACGGTGACGCGTTCCGCTTCGGGTTATCGCGTCAGCCACACGGGCATGCCGTATCTCGTGCGCGAGGGCTTTCGCTTCGATAACGACGATTGGGATGGCAGCGACATCTTCTGCCCCGATGACACCAGTCATCTCTTCGTCACGCGTCGGGTCAAGCAGGTGCTGCAAGCCCTGGGCGCGAGCAATGTGCTGTTTCAGATGCTCGAGACGATGGAGCTTTGACCGCGACTACCAGTCGGGCAGCACGCGACGCGAGGCGACGTCGCCTTCGAGATCGAAGTAGTGCGTCGCGGGTCGATGCGTGTGACCGTGAATCAACGCGCGCACGCCGTGACGCCGCATCGCCGCGACCACGGCCTCGTGCTCGACGTCCATGATCATCGCCTCGGCGCCGCGCGTGTGCTTCAGGCTCTCGGCGCGCGCATGCGCGGCGAAGGCTTGGCGTTCGCGCAGCGGCTTGGCGAGGAAGGCGCTCTGCCACCGCGGATCGCGCGTCTGCCGCCGAAACGCCTGATAGGCGACATCGCGCGTGCACAGCGTGTCGCCGTGCATCAGCAGGGTCGCCTGGCCGTCGTGTTCGATCACGATCTCCTCGGGCAGCAGGCGCATGCCGCAGCGACGGGCGTAGTCCTCGCCCACGAGAAAATCGCGATTGCCATGTTGAAAGGCGATGTCGCAGCCGCGCTCGCTCAAGGGGCGCAGCGCCTTGGCGACGCGCTCGGACAGCTCGCCGTGATCGTCATCGCCGATCCAGGCTTCGAACAGGTCGCCGAGAATGAAAAGTCGCCGCGCTTCGCGCGCGTCATCGGCGCAAAAGCGCTCGAAGGCCGCGATCAACTCGGGGCGCGCGCCATCGAGATGCAGATCGGAAATGAACAGCGTGGTCATGCGGGAGTCGGCGTGATCGTCGCGTGGCGACGCGCCGAATCGCGCCGTTCCGCGCAGGCGAAACGGCGCGAGGCGGGACTCAGGGCAGGATTTCCGCGCTGGTAATCACGATCGGGGTCTTCGGCACGTCCTTCTGGAACGGGCCGGCCGGACCGGTTTCGGTGGCCTTGATCTGATCGACCACGTCCAGGCCCTCGATCACCTTGCCGAACACGCAATAGCCCCAGGTAAAGCCGTTTTCCTTGCTCACGAAATCCAGGCGCGAGTTGTCGGCGACGTTGACGAAGAACTGCGCCGTGGCCGAGTTCGGCTCATTGGTGCGCGCCATCGCCACGGTGCCGCGCGCGTTGGACAGGCCGTTGTCGGCCTCGTTGGCCACCGGCGCGCGCGTGGGCTTCTGACGCAGATCGGCGGTGAAGCCGCCGCCTTGCACCATGAAGCCATCGATCACGCGATGGAAGATCGTGCCGTCGTAGTGCTTGTCCTTGACGTATTGCAGGAAGTTCTCGACGGTCTTGGGCGCCTTGTCGGGATAGACCTCCATCGTGATGTTGCCCAGCGAGGTCTTGAACAACACCTTCACCGGCGCGGCCGCGGCCGGCGTCTCGGTGGCGGCCGGCGCCGCGGGCGTGGTCGCCGGGGCGGGGGCCTGGGCCAGGACGACGCCGCTCAGCAACATCGTCGCCAGCACGAAAATTCGCTTCAACATTTCCCTCTCCTTGAACTAGCGCGGGTCTTGGGGCGGCAAGAATAGCGTCGCGCCCGACGCCTGACCATGGCGCCGCGCCGCGACACGGCGCGGGCATTCACTTCGGATTGGGTCGCGCGGGGCGCGCTGGGCGCCCCGGTCGACGATCAGCCGCGACGCGCGCGGGCGCGCAATCGCGCCAGCAGGCCGCCGCCACCGGCTTCATTGGCCGCGGCGGGCGCGGCCACGCCCTCCATCTCGACCACGCCGATGGCGATATAGGCGTTGACGAAATCGATCACGTCGCTCAAGGGCGCGCCGGACTGATCGGAGATCTCCGTCAGCGTGGCCGGACCCTTCATCATCACCGTGCCGATGCGGAAGTGCTTGGGGAACTCGCGCTCGATCTGCGGCCAGCGCTGCAATTTGTACTTGGCGTTGGGATCGAGGCCGGCCATCAACTGGCCGTTGGAATTGACCACGGCGAACAACCACAGCAAGCGCGTCAGCGGTTGCGCGGTGCCGGAGGCGCGCAGGCCATCCATCACCGCCGCCGAGACGGGCTCCCATTCGTCGCGCGCGATCAGGCCCTGGCAATACGCGGCCAACGGCTTGAGCGCGGTCGGGCCGAAGTACACCTCGCTCGCGGCGTCGATCGTGATCGCTGGCGTTTCGCCGCGCACTAGGCGCGCGGGCAAGGGCAGAGCTTCGACAGTGCAGAAATCGGCCAGCGGCATTTCGTGCGCGATCGCGGCGGCGGGCACGGCCGGCGGATCGGCCAGGACCGGCGCTACCGGCGCGGGCGCGGCGACCGGAGGAGGCGTCGCGGCCACGGGCGCTGGTGCCGGGGCGGGTCGCGGAGCGGCGGGAGTCTGCGCTTGCGCGGGAGCCGCCGCTTGACGCGGCGTCGCCGCGGGCGCGGGCGCGCGAGCGGCCGGCGCGGCGCGCTCGGCGGCCGGTGCCGCGGCGGGCTTGCCGCTGACGACAGTGTTCAATGCATTGACCAGACCATCGGCGGTGACCGGACGCAACAGCGTCACATCGTGCTCGGAACCGCGATGCGAGGACAGCGACACCACGCGGCGGCCCGAAGCCTGCGCGCGCAGCCAGTCCATGTGGCCATAAACCGAATCGACGTCGATGAGCAGCACGTCGGCCTCGGCCTCGCTGCTCCAACTCCAATTGTGCGGCAGACGCGCGCGTTGCGCGTCGAAGACCTTGCGAATGTGTTGCAACTCATCCGCCGACACGCTCACGGCGGCAATGCGCATGGACACTGACATAGTGCTCGTCGATCCCATCAGGCGGGCTCTTAAGGGCCCGCACCCCCCGTGACGCTCGGGGCGAGCGTCGCTTCCTGGCTGAAGATTGTGGCACAACCCCCGAAGGCCGCGAAGCAAACCAACGTCACAGTCTCCGCCACGTTCGGGCCCGATCGCGCGAGTCGCTGCGACGCGATCGGCGCGCGCCCGCGCCTGTCTCGCGGACATTCCATGTGCGTCCGCACAATCGCGCGCTATCGGGCGACTAGCCTGACGATGTCCGACGAATGCGACCGCTCGCGACGCGATCGCGCGGCTTCAGGCCGAGGCCTCGGCCATCGCTTCCTGCTGCATGCGCCACATTTGTGCATAGCGGCCATCGCGCGCGAGCAGATCGCCGTGCGTGCCGCGTTCGACGATGCGTCCGGCGTCCATCACCAGGATCTGATCGGCATCGACGATCGTTGACAATCGATGCGCAATGACAAGCGTCGTGCGACCGCGCGAGATCTCCTCGAGCTCGGCCTGGATGCGCCGCTCGGTCTTGGTGTCGAGCGCGGACGTGGCTTCGTCCAGGATCAGGATCTTCGGGTTCTTCAGGATCGTGCGCGCGATCGCCACGCGCTGTTTCTCGCCCCCGGAAAGTTTCAGACCGCGCTCGCCCACGGCGGTGTCGTAACCGTCCGGCAAGCTCGCGATGAAGTCATGGATGTGCGCCGCGCGCGCCGCCGCGATCACTTCCTCGCGCGTGGCTTCGGGTCGACCGTAGGCAATGTTGAAATAGATCGAATCGTTGAACAGCACCGTGTCCTGCGGCACGATGCCGATGGTCTGGCGCAAGCTGTCCTGACGCACTTCGCGAATATCCTGGCCGTCGATGACGATGCGGCCATCGCTCACGTCGAAGAAGCGGAACAACAAGCGCGCCAGCGTCGACTTGCCTGAACCCGTCGCGCCCACCACCGCCACCGTGTGCCCCGCGGGCACCACGAAATCCACGCCGTGCAGCACCGTGCGACGCGGGTCGTACGCAAAGCGCACTTGTTCGAAGCGCACTTGCGCGCCGTCGACGCGCAGCATCGGCGCATCCGGCGCGTCCTTGACGTCGCGCTCCACCGCCAGCAGATCGAACATGCGCTCGATATTGGTCAGCGCCTGCTTCACTTCGCGATAGACCATGCCGAGAAAATTCAGCGGCATCGACAACTGAATCAAGAACGCATTCACCAGCACCAGATCGCCGATGGTCATGCGCCCCTCGACCACGCCCGCGGCGGCGCGCCAAACCAGCAAGGTCAGGCCGATGGCGACGATGCCGCTCTGACCGATGTTGAGCACGGCCAGGGTCTTGAGGCTCTTGACCGTCGCTTCCTCGAGTTGAACCAGATTGCGATCGTAGGTGCGCGACTCGAAGCCTTCGTTGCTGAAGTACTTCACCGTCTCGTAGTTGAGCAGAGAATCCACCGCGCGCGCGTTCGCGGCGGTGTCGGCTTCATTGGCCGCGCGGTAATAGCGCATGCGCCACTCGGTCACCGAGAAGGTGAACAGCACATAGGCCGCCAGCGTGGCGATGGTGATCGCGGCGAAGGTCCAGTCGTATTGCGTCACCAGGATCGCGGTCACCAGCACGATCTCGAGCAGGGTCGGCGCGATCGTGTAGATGGTCCAGTCGAGCAGATCGCTGACCGCGTTCATGCCGCGCTCGAGATCGCGCGACACGCCGCCGGTGCGCCGCTCCAGATGAAAACGCAGCGACAGCGCGTGCAGATGCTCGAACACCTTCAAGGCCATCATGCGCGCCGTGCGCGCCATCACCCGCGCGAACACGACCTGTCGCAATTCCTGGAACAGGGTCGAAGTCAGCCGCAACGCGCCATAGCCCAGCAGCAGCGCCACCGGCAAGGTCAGCAGGGCCTGCTTGCGATCGAGCGCGTCGACCAAATGCTTGAGCAGGATCGGCGTGCCAATCGTGGCCAGCTTGGCCGCGATCAGGAAAGAAAACGCCACGGCGACGCGCCCGCGATACGTCCAAACGTGCGGCAGCAGCGCGCGGATGGTCGACCAGGTCGAATGCCGTCGCGCCACTTCAGCGGGCGGGGACGTTGGATTTTGCAGTTCTTCGCTCATGCCTTGACTTGTGTTGAACGCGCGCGCGCGGACAATCGGAAAATCGGCCGCGTCGCGGCCGGCAATCACGCGCGCCCGCGCGAGGAGGACAAGATGCTACGCCAGTTTTTAGGGGCCCTGTTCGCGATCGCCTGCATCGCGCCAACCGCGCACGCCGCCGAGGGCCGCGCGACCGCGCCCGCCGGTGCCCGCGTGTATTTCATCGAACCGGCCGATGGCGCCACGGTCTCGGGCGAGGTCACGGTCAAATTCGGACTTCAAGGTATGGGGGTGGCCCCGGCCGGAATCCAGGTCCCCAACACCGGCCATCATCATTTGTTGATCGATGCCGACTTGCCCGAGGATCTGAGCAAGCCCTTGCCCAATGACGAACACCATCGCCATTTCGGCGCTGGACAGACCGAGACCACGATCAAACTCGCCCCGGGCAAGCACACGCTGCGCCTGGTGCTGGGCGATGCCTTGCACGTGCCGTTCGATCCGCCGGTGGTATCGGCGCCGATCACGATCACGGTCAAATAGACCGAACCGGGCCGCGCGGGCGGTTCTGCTAGAATTTCGCTCCTTTTCGAGCTGCCCGCCGGCAACCACGCCATGTCCTGTCGCACCCGTTTCGCTCCCAGTCCCACCGGCTTTCTGCACATTGGCGGCGCGCGCACCGCGCTGTATTGCTACCTCGAGGCGCGTCGCCGCGGCGGTCAATTCGTTCTGCGCATCGAGGACACCGATCGCGAACGCTCCACGCAGGAATCCGTGCAGGCCATCCTCGATGGCATGAGCTGGCTGGCGCTCGAGCACGACGAAGGCCCGATCTATCAGACCCAACGCCTCGATCGCTATCGCGAAGTGGCCGAGGACCTGGTGCGCGCCGGCAAGGCCTATCGCTGCTATTGCTCCAAGGAGCGCGTCGACGGCATTCGCGCGCAACAGATGGAGCAGGGCCTCAAGCCGCGCTACGACGGTCATTGCCGCACGCGCGTGGCGCCGGAGCCCGGCGTCACGCCGGTCATCCGCTTCCGCAATCCCGACGCGGGCAGCGTGATCTTCGACGACCGCGTGCGCGGCCGCATCGAGATTTCCAACACCGAACTCGACGATCTGATCATCTGGCGCTCGGACAATCATCCGACCTACAACTTCGCCGTGGTCGTCGACGACATCGACATGGCCATCACCGACGTGATTCGCGGCGAGGATCACATCAACAACACGCCGCGTCAGATCAATCTCTACGCCGCGCTGGGCAAGACGCCGCCGAGCTTCGGGCATCTGCCGATGATCCATGGCCCGGACGGCCACAAGCTGTCCAAGCGCCATGGCGCGGTGAGCGTCATGCAATATCGCGACGACGGCTATCTGCCGCACGCGCTGTTGAACTACATCGCGCGCCTGGGCTGGTCGCATGGCGATCAAGAGATCTTCTCGCGCGCCGAATTGATCGAGTTCTTCCGCGTCGACGACGTCAACAAGGCCGCCTCGCGTTTCGATTTCGACAAGCTCGCGTGGCTCAATCAGCATTACCTCAAGACCGACGATCCGGCCGCGCTGGCACCGCATTTCGAATGGCATCTGCGCGCCGCCGGCATTGATCCGAGCCAGGGCCCGAAGCCGGCCGATGTCATCGTCGCGCTGCGCGATCGCGTCAAGACGCTCAAGGAAATGGCCGAGCGCGCGGGCGTGTGGTACCGCCCGCTCGCGGGTTACGACGAGCAGGCCGTGGCCAAGCATTTCGGCGGTCGCGCCGCGGACGCGCTGCGCGCCGCGCGCGACGCCCTGGCCGGCATCGCCGCGGCCCAGTGGCAAGTCGCCGCCGTCGACGCCGCGCTCAAGCAGGCGGCCGAATCGATCGGCGAAGGCCTGGGCAAGGTCGCTCAGCCGTTGCGCGTGGCCATGACCGGCACGGCGGTCTCGCCCTCGATCGATCACACGGTGTTCCTCGCCGGTCGCGACGGCGCGCTCGCGCGCATCGACGCGGCGCTGGCGCGCGTGGCGGCCGATCGCGCATGACGGCGTGGTTGAGCGCGCACTGGCACTACGAGCTGATCATCACCGCGTGGCTGGTGGTCGGCGGTGTCGTCGGCGCGGCCGTGGGCTGGTGGCGCAATCGCTTGTGGGCGGGCCTGATGCTGGGCGCGTTGCTCGGGCCGATCGGCTGGCTGATCACGGCCGGCCTGCGCGCGCGCTTCATCGAATGCCCCGCTTGCAGTCGCGCGGTGCGCGTGCAGGCGGCGGTCTGCGGTCATTGCGGCGCGTCCTTGCGTCGCGAGCTGTCGCGCTCGGGTCGCTCGACCCTGCGCGGGACCATGCGTTCCGGTCAGCCTTGGTGAAGCAGTCGCCCGCCCGGGCGATGCTATGATCGGTCCCGACGCGGTCACCCTCTCGGCCCCGGTGAAACACCACGCCCATCACGATCACGCGCATCAGCCCCAGCACTTCATCGATGAAGTGACGGCCGTCTGCGAGCAACGCGGACTGCGCCTGACGCCCTTGCGTCGCCGCGTGATGGAACTGATCGCGCGCGAAGGCAAGCCGATCAAGGCCTATGATCTGCTCGACCGCTTGCGTGGCGAACGCGATGGCGCGGCGCCACCGACCGTGTACCGCGCGCTCGATTTCCTGCTCGAGCACGGCTTCATCCACAAGCTCGAATCGGTCAACGCGTATCTGAGTTGCCATCATCCGAGCGAGCGCCACACGGTGCCGTTCCTGATCTGCGATGTCTGCGCCGGCGCCACCGAGCTGTGCGACGAGCGCATCTCGAGCTTGCTGATCGACGAGGCGCGCCGCGTGGGTTTTCTGCCCGAGGCGCAGACGCTCGAAGTTCATGGCGTGTGCAAGCGCTGCCGAGGCAACGATGCGGGGCGTTGAGCGCGTGACGCGCGCGCTCGTCCTGATCGCCGGCTTGTGCGCCGGCCCGCTCCTGGCCCAGGATTTTCCGGTCGAGCAGGCGCCGACGCCGCGACCACCCAGCGTCGATAACGCGCGTCCCTCGCGTCCGAACACGCGGCCGCAGCGCGGCGCCATCAAGACCATCGAGCCCACGCCCGAAGCCCTCGACATGGGCCCGCTCGGTCCGATCGAATTCGTCGGCCCGCCCGATCCCACGCCGGCTGAACTCGAAGCCGCGCAGTTCGGCATCGCCGCCGGCGAAGCGCGTCCGCGCGATGGCGAGCCTTGGGGCGACGTGACCCTGCTCGATCAAACCGTCGCGGTTGGCGAGCGTCGGGAATTGAACTGGAAAGTCGGTGAGTCCTTCGACGGCAGTTCGATCAGCACGCCCGTGCTCGTGGTGCATGGTATGCAGCCTGGGCCGCGATTGTGTCTGACCGCGGCCGTGCACGGCGATGAACTCAATGGCATCGAAGTCGTGCGTCGCGTCGCCAACGACATCAATCCGGCCGAACTCAATGGCACGGTCGTGGGTCTGCCCATCGTCAATTTGTTGGGCTTCTCGCGCGGCTCGCGCTATCTGCCGGATCGGCGCGATCTCAATCGTTACTTTCCTGGCACCAGCAATGGCTCGGCCGCGTCGCGCATCGCCGCGAGTCTGTTCCGCAAGATCATCGTGCACTGCGATGCGCTGGTGGATTTCCACACCGGTTCGTTCGATCGCGCCAACTTGCCGCAGGTGCGCGGCGATCTGACCATTCCCAGCGTGCTCGAATTCACGCGCGGGTTCGGCGCCACGCCGGTGCTGCACAGCCCCGGCACGCGCGGCATGTTGCGCCTGGGCGCGACCGATCGCGGCATTCCGGCCGTGACCTTCGAAGTCGGCGCGCCACTGCGCCTGGAACCGGAACTGATCGACTTCGCCACGCAAGCGATCAACACCCTCATGCACCGCATGGGCATGACCCGCAGCTTTCGCATGTGGGCCGAGCCGCAGGCGACGTTCTACGAATCGAAATGGGTGCGCGCCGATCACGGCGGCATGCTGTTCGCGACCGTGCGTCTGGGCGATCGCGTGCGTCAGGGCCAACGCCTGGGCAAGGTCATCGATCCGGTGCAAAACGAAGAACACGAGTTGCTTTCGCCGTTTCGCGGTCGCGTGATCGGCATGGCGCTCAACCAGGTCGTGCTGCCGGGCTTCGCCGCGTTTCACATCGGCATCGAAACCACCGACGAGGCCGCGGCCGAGGAAGCGGCGCAGCCCGATCCCGACGCGCTCGAACGCCTCGAAGGCGATGAAATGGGTCCGCCCGCCGAAGACCCGGCCGATCGTCCGGCCGAGCAAGACGAACTCTCGCCCGATCATCCGAGCGAAGACGCCAGCAGCGAGTGATCGCGCGACGCCGCGAGGCGCCGCGCGCCGACGCGACTCAACTCGCGGCCATGAAACCCAAGTTGGCCGAATTGAAATTGCCGAGATTCGGGAATATCAGGCCGCGATCCGTGTCCGACAGACCAAACCACTTCGACAGTGTCGCCGCGTACTGATCGACCGAGGTCGTGGGAATGACCTGGCCCCAGCCGGCATCGTCGGGATTATTGGTCGCCGCGAGCGAGGGCATGGTGCCGTAAATGCGCTGACCGATGACATCGCCGCCGACGACCAGATGATGCGAGCCCCAACCGTGGTCCGTGCCATTGCGATTGCTCGACAGCGTGCGGCCGAAGTCCGAGGCGGTGAACAAGGTCACGTCGTTGGCGGCGGCGATTTGCGTCGAGGCCATGCAATCGTAAAAGGCCTTCACGCCGATCGAGAGATCGCGCAGCAACTCATCCTGATCGACCAACTGCGTGTCGTGCGTGTCGAAGCCGCCGAGCCCGACCAGGAAGATCTGTCGCTGCATGCCCAGCGCCGCGCGCAGCGCGATCATGCGCGCGACCATGCGCAACTGCTGACCGAACCACGGCACCTCGTTCACGCCCGCCGCCGCCCAGGCTTGCTGGAAGATCGTGAACGGCGCATTGGTGATCGGCATCGTGTCGAGTTGCGCGGCCAGCGCCGCCGTCACTTCACGCGTGCGCTTAACCTTGTTGGCCAGCGCGCGCTCGAAGGGATGCGCGTAGGTCGCGTTCTGCAGCGCGTTGAAGGTGTTGCGGCGACGGTCGTTCCAGTCATTGGCGTCGATCGGCCAGATTTCCTCCACGCCTTGCGCGCCGAGGAAGTAGGGCGACACCGACTGACCCGCCTGGAACACATTCTCGCCATCGAGCGACACATTCATCGACAGCTGCTGATTGGTGTTGCTGGCGAAGAACACATCGGCGAGCTTGCCGCCCCAGCCCAGACGCTGCGCCGAATTCGCCGCCGGCGATTGCCACAGCACTTGTTGATCGGAATGCGAGAACAACTGCGCCGGCAGCGACACGCCGTTGTCGAAATCCTGCTTCGTGGTCGGTCGAATCAGCGGACCGACATTGCTGATAAGCGCGGCCTTGCCCGAATTGAACAGCGACTGCAGACCCGTCATGCGCGGATGCAATCCGTACTGTCCGCCATCGGAGGGCGTCACCGTCGGATTGATCGCCAGCAACTGCGCCTGCGGCAGCGCCAAGTTGCCGCGCGTGGTCGCATACGTGTTGTACAGCGCGTTCGAGCGCGGCACGAGCATGTTGAAGGCATCATTGCCGCCGTACAGGAACACGCACACCAGGGCGCGATAGCCGCTGCCGAGCAGTTGATGCGGTGAATTGGTCGATTGCGCCAGGGCCAGCTTGCCCAGCATCGAGCTGAACATCGCGCTCGTGGTGCAAGCGGTCAGCGTGTTGCGCAGAAACTCGCGACGCTTCATGTCATTTCTCCACGGCGTATTCGGGGCTGGTCAGGGTCAACCACAGCGCGTCCTGCACGCGTTCGCGCGGCGCGCCGGGCCAGCTGGTGTAGCCGATGTCGTTGATGTGGTTGCGCAACTGCGTGCGCATGAAGGTCGACATGCGGCCGGCCATGAACAACAGATCGATCTGATCGAGCAAGCGATCGGGCTGCTGCGCGCGCGCCAGCAAGCCTTGCTGATCGATCGTGATCGTGTGCCCGGTGGGGTCGAGATCGGGATTGCCCAGATACGCCCAGTAGATCTTGCCGGCGACTTCGTTTTCGAAGCGCGTGATGTAGGTGTCGGTGGTGATCTGGAATTCGGGCGACTTCAGGCCCAGGGTCGCGATCTCGCCCGGCAGGCTGTAGTCGGGCAGATAGAAGTTGAACACGGTCGGCGAACGCAGCACGGCTTGCGCGCCGTAGTACTCGGCGTTCCATTCGCGAAAGCGACCATCGTCCGCGCGGCCACCGAGCGCGCGCCACAGTTGCGTGACGCGCAGCAGCGGTTCGCGCAGCTTGCCGAAATTCGCCGGCGCCTGCGCGGGATTACGCGCCTCGGGGTCCATCAGGATGGCGCGCACCACGGCTTGGAGATTGCCGCGCGTGTGCGAGGCCGTGCCGTCGTCATTGAACTTGGCGGCGACGCGCGCGACATAGGCCGTCGAGGGATTGCTCGTGGTCAGGCGCTGGATCAGGCGCTGCGCCAGGAACGGTCCGACATTGGGATGATTGAAGACATTGTCGAGCGCCGTTTCCAAATTCGCGCGCGCCGTGCCACCCGCGGGCAGCACGCCATTGGGCAGGGTCACGCCGGGATAGATCAGCAGTTGCTTGGTGCCTTCGCTGGCGTGGTAGGACTCCCACGATTCCATCGGCAGGCGCCAGCCGCGCTGACGGTTGTTGTCCGGACCCGAAGGGCAGTACTCCCATTCCCACCATTCCGGCGGCGTCGACTGCGGGCACTGCGCCCCGTTCCAGCCGGTGAACACATGCGCGAAACCGCGAATCGTGTTCTGGTCGTAAGTCGGGATCGGGCGATTCTGCGCGTCGAGCATCACCGTGCCGTCGGCATTGAGTCGCACCAGACCCACCGAGAACAGCTGCATGATTTCGCGCGCGTAGTTCTCGTCCGGACGGATGTTGGCCGCGACATCGGGTTTGCGGTTCTTGAACATGGACAGGTAATTGCCCATGACCGGATGCAGGGTCACTTGCTCGAGCAACTCGCGGTAGTTGCCGAAGGCGTTTTGCACCAGCACATCGTAGAAATGCGCCATCGCGAACGGTTCGTTCTCGATCGCGCCGTTCTGATCGGACACCACGATGATCTGACTCAGCGCATAGGCCACGCGCTGGCGCAGTTGATCTTCCGATTCGATCGCGCGCTTGTAGAAGGCTTCCTGGCGCGAGTTCTGATAGACGTCGAGGCCCTGAGCCGCCTGCGCGTCGAGGTAGGGCAGGTGCGTGCTGGCCGGCAGGGTGAACTGGCGACTGAGCCAAGCGTCATAGCCCATGAGCTCAAGCTGGGCGATGCTGGCCTGGTTCGGTCCGAAGGTCGACTGCGTCAGAAAGCGCGCGGCCTCGCGCGGATTGAACGGGCCGGTCGTGGCTTCGTCGAAGTCCGATTCGAACACCCAGTCGCCGGCGCGCGTGGTCGGCGCGACGGCCGTGGCGATCACCAGCGCCGCGAGCGCGCGCGCCGCGATAGTCGAAATGCTCATGACAAATTCCCCCACGGCACGCAGGGCCGCAGCCTCGCGATTGTGCGCGCCCGCCGGTTGCGCGGATGTGATTGCGCGCACGAAAAGCACGGCCGCGCGCGGCCGCCGTGTCGGCGAAAAGTGGCGCGCGGGCCGGCCGGCATGGGGTTGGGGGGCGGACACGGCCCGGCGCCGGGGAACCGGCGGGGGCGACGCGCGGCCAGGCCGCGCGTCGCGATCGATCAAAAGTACGCGCGCAGACCCAGGGCGATGCCGCGACCCGGCAGCGGCGCGCGATCGCGCAACAGCGAGGTGTGCACCAGGGCGTCCTGATTGCCCAGATTGCTGCCGTCGACGAAGGCCTCCCATTCGGTCGCGCCCACGCTGAAGGCGTAGGACACGTGCGCGTCGATCAAGGTGTAGCCCGGCGTCGGCGACTCGAACGCGGCCACGCGATCCTGACGGTCGTAACGCACCGCGCCGAGCGAGGCGCGCCACGCGTCATACGTCCAGTTGAGCGACGCGCCCAGACGCGCCGGCGCGATGCGCGGCAGATCGCCACCTTCATCGAGACGACCGCGCACGGTGTCGCCGAACACGCGCATCTGCCACAGACCGGAAGCGACGTCGGCGAGCTTGATCTTGGCCTCGAACTCGAAGCCAGTGAAGCGCGCGTCGTCTTGCGTCCACGCGCGAATCGGCAGACCGCCCTCGGGATCGTTCTGGCCGGTCTCGGCCAAATACATGAAGTCATTGAAGCGGTTGTGATAGACGGAGGCCTTCGCCTGCACGCGATCGCTGTGATAATGCGCGCCGAGTTCGAGCTGGTTCGACGTTTCCTCGCTCAAGGTCGGATCGCCGACTTCGAAACTGCCCGTGGCCTCGTGCGGGCCTTCGGAGAACAGTTCCTCGACCGTCGGCGCGCGCTGCGCGCGATCGAGATTGAGCGAGACATGCCAGGCCTCGTTGATGTCCCACACCGCGCCGGATGACAAGCTCAGCGTGTGATGACTGGCGTCGATGTCGGAGTCGTCGAGCGAGATCTTCTGATGATCGACGCGCGCGCCGAGTTCGAGCTTGAACGGCGCGAACTCGCGTTGCTCGATCCAGAACACGCCCAGATCGTCGGTGGTCGAGGCGGGCACGAAGGCTTCTTCGCCAATCGCCGCGAAATCGCGATTGCCGAACTGCAGGCCGAAGGCGCCGCGCCAATCGGCGATGGCTACGTGCTCGAGCTCAATGCGGCCTTCATAAGCGTCGTTGGTGAAGCGCGTGCCGACGCCATCGGGCGTCAGCTCCACGTGTTCGTAGTCGTTGCGACCGAGCGCGAAGTTCACGCGCTCGATGCCCGCGAACGGCGAGTTCCAACCGGCCTTGGCATCGATGCGCGTCTGATCCATGGCCAGACGCACGACTTCGTCGACTTCCAGATTCGGGTCCTTGCTCGAACCGACGGGAATGCCATAGGTGTTGTCGAACGTGCCCACCGACACGCCGGCGAAACCGCGCTCGCCGGTGTAGGCCACGCCCACGCCGAGGCTGCGTGAATCGAGCGCGCTGTTGAGCAGGGTCGCGTCGTGCGGCAGATCGAAATCGTCGCCATAGCGACGCACGTAATCCGCGTGCACGGCGATCCGGCCATTGCCCGCATCGAGTCGACCCATGCCCGTGCGCCCTTGATTGACCGTATCGAACAGCGCCTCGGCGCGACCCTCGACGCCCTCGACCGGTGTCTGCGGAATGCGGCCATCGACGACATTGACCACGCCGCCGATCGCGCCCGAGCCATAGAGCAAGGTCGAGGGACCCTTCAATACTTCGACTTGATCGGCGAGAAAGGGCTCGATCGCCACGGCGTGATCGACCGACACGGTCGACACGTCCATGGCCCCGACGCCACCGGCCAGCACCTGCACGCGCGCGCCTTCGAGGCCGCGAATGATCGGCCGTCCCACGCCCGGGCCGAAGGACGAACTCTGCACGCCCGGCTCCTGCGCGACCGTGGCGCCGATGGTGGCGGAGCGGCGTTCCTCGAGTTCGGCGCCGGCGAGCACCGAGACCGGATGCACCACGTCCTCGGCGCGCTGCTGCAGCGGCGCGGCGGTAATGGTCACTTGGTCGAGCTGTTTCTCGTGCTTGCGTTCGGCGTCGTCGCCCGCGTCATCGGCGTGGGCGGCGGTGGCCAGGGCGGAAACGATGGCGGTGACGAGCAGGCGGCGAATCAACATGGACAGACCCAATGGCTTGGCAAGGCGGACGTTATAATGTATCGTTTCCGTCCGGTCAAAGCGCCAAAGGTCATGTATTCCAGTGACTTCGCTGGCGCCCGATCAGGTCCTCCTGTAACGTTATATCCCGCCATGAGCCTGCCCGCGACGACGATGCCCCGATCCCTGCCACTGTGGTGGCCCCGCCTCGATGCCTTGGGCGCACTGGCCTCGTTCCTGTGCGCGGCGCATTGCGTGCTGGTGCCGATGCTGGTGCTGGCCGTGCCGATCGCGGGCTTGCAGGTGCTGGACAACCACACCTTCGATCGCGTGTTCGCGGTTTCCGCCTTGCTGTTCGGCGGTGGCGTGATCGCGAGTGGCTATTGCCATCATCGTTTGCATCGCGTGGTGGCGCTGTATCTGGCCTCGGCGGCGTGTCTGATTACCGGCGCGTTCTTCCTGGAAGCGTCCTGGACGCATGGCGTGGTGCTCGCGCTGGGCGGCGTTTTTCTGGGCTCGGCCCATGTGTTCAATCGTCGCGGCGTGCTGGCGCACGGCTGCGCGCGCAGCGTCTGGACGGGCGCCGATCCCGCCTGATCGCCCCCGCGCGGGCCTGTTCCCGCGCCGCATGGCTTGATGTTTGCGCGAATGTTGATAGCCTACGCGCCGCACTTTTCGAGGAGATCGACATGGGTAAGGGTGACCGTAGAACCCGCAAGGGCAAGATTGCCGTGCGCAGCTATGGCAACAAGCGTCCGCATTCCGACAAGAAGGCGACGACGGCGGTTGCCGGCGCCAAGCCCGCGGTGAAGAAGGCGGCGGCGGCGCCGAAGAAGAAAGCCTGATCCTCAGGTTTATTCGGATTTGAAACGCGAACGGCCAGCTTCACGCTGGCCGTTCGCGTTTTGGGGCGTCGGATTCGACCACTCTCGGTGGTCGTGAGCGCGAATCGCGGCTTCGCCCGGGATGACGAAACCTTCGTCAAGACTCCGCGGCGATGCATTCAACATCGCCGCGCTGATTCACTCGGAAAGACTTCGCTCGGCGCGGTGATCGACCGCGCGCCCGAACGTCACCGGCACGATCATCGGCACCTGCTCGCGATAGCGCGCGTACTTCTCGCCGAACTGGCGCACGAGATCGCGCTCCTCGAAGCGGATCGCGCACAGAATGTAGATCGTCGTGCCCAGCGCGAAGAACGCGTGCGACAGCGTCATGGTCGGCGCCGCCCAGAACGCGATGATGAAGCCCAGATACAGCGGGTGCCTGACCACGCGATAGAGCTTGGGCAAGCGAAACTGCTCCGCCGCTTCGGCGCGGCCTTGAAAGTGACGCCACACTGGCTTGACGCCAAACAGTTCGAAGTGATCGATCGCGAAGGTCGAGGCCAAGACGAGCACCCAGCCCGCGGCGCTCACCGCGGTCAGCACCACGGCCAGCGTGCCCTCGACATGCCAGATCACGCCGCCGATCGGTCGCCAAAAAGCGATCACGAGCACCAGGGCCACGCTCGAACAAAATACGAACGTGCTGCGCACCGCCGCTGCCGGCAGCAGTTTGGCCAGCCATTGCTTGAACGGCTGACGCGCCATCAAGCTGTGCTGCAAGGCGAAGATCGTCAGCAGCGCCAGATCGATCAGCACCGCGCTTAGCACCGAGCCATTCGGTGGCGCGTCGATGGTGCGCGACACGTAGATGTTCGAGACAAAGCCCGCGGAATACGCAATCGTCGCGAGCGCCAACAGATAAGACACCAGCCCGTAGGCCAGCACGGTGAATCGGTTCATCATGGTTTTCCCGGGCGTCCTTCGCCAATGGTTCATCGCGAAGAACGCACTACGGGAAGCGTTTGCGCCGCGAGGGGCCATTCGTGCGATGCGCGCGAAATCCGCAATCGCGAGCGAAATCCGCCAAGGCCTCGCCAACGCGAAGTCCTCGCCGCGAGGCGAGGACTCCGCTTTTCACATGAAAGGCGCGATTCGATCAACTACGCTCGAATCGCCTGTTTCATGGCTCAGAAGTAAGCGCACGTATCCACGTAAGCGCCGCCGTTGAGCTTCACCGAGCCGGCCGAATCGATCGTCACCTCGACGCCCAGACCCACGCCCTTCGCTTCGGCGTTGAACTTCGCGCCCAGCACCGTGCGCTGCGAGCAACCGGTCTTGCCGACGTACTTGCCCGAACGGCCCGAGGTGCCTTGGTTATGCGCGAAATCGCAAGCGATCGAATTCGGGAAGATGATGCTGCCCGAAGACGCATTCGTGTAGCCGTACGGCGCCGGCGCGCACGACGAGGTGCAACGCAGACCCGCTTGCGCGGAGCCGATGTTGGCGTGACCGATCTCGTTACCCAGCAGGTTCTTGTACGACACGCGGTACGCCGGCCACGTGATCTGCGCCGCCGTCCACGTCGGATGGCTGGCGAGGCCGCAACGCGCCTTCGCCTGTTGCTGACCGGGCAGTTCGGCGCTCGCGCTCTGCTCGCCACGCAGCGTCGTCGCCCAACCTTGCGCGCGACGCTCGCGCTGACCGTTGACCAACGAGTCGAGGAACTCGATGTTCGGATCGAACACCACGCAATGCCCCTGATCGGCCCAGCAGAACTCCACGGCCTGGTGGGTGCGCGCGTCCTTGCCGATGGCGATGCTCACCTCGAACTGGCGGAACTGGCCGCCGGAGAGCGGAAAGCCCGCCTCGTCGAAATCGCGCAGATTGGTGTCGAGATCGGCCAGGTACAGCGACTTCATGTTGACGTCGTTGAAGCTCAGCGACTCGATCTCGAGCGCGCTGCTGGCGGCGGTGATGGTGTACAGCGGCACGCCGGTGAACAGCGCGGCTTTCTGATCGGCGTAAGCGGACAAGTCGCCGTGACGCAGTTCCTGCAGGGACACTTTCACCTGGCCGTGCGCGGCCTGGGCGAAGTCCTGATACAGCTCCTCGGCATAACCCGTGGTCGCGGCTTGCGCGGTGGCGGCCAGCAGCGTCATCCCCAACGCGGTGGCGAGGCGTGTGATCTTTCGCATGTCGATTCTCCCTTGCTGAGTGTCTCGGCGTCCGGCGTGCGTCGATGCGCGCGGCGGAACACGAGGCGATCTGAACCCCCAGATCGCGGACTCAGACTGGCAAAGCGCGTCGACGCTGGCGTTCGCAAGGGGTTCTCAATCGATTCGCGGCGCATTCCAAGCGGCGCGATCGCGCGACGAAGGGTCACGGGAATGTGACGCGGCGCGCGTTGTCGCGCGTCATTGGCGTGCTCATCGCGAGCATCGCGAAGGCAGAGCACCGACGTGACGGCTGGCCGTCACGTCGGTGAAACACATCGTGTTACTCGAAGCCGTCCTTGAACAAGGTCGGCGCCGGCGCATCGGAGAACACATCGGTCCAGCCGGTCGAACCGGTGACGCCGGTGTTGGCGCCGCTGATGTTCAGCGTCGGCGCGACATTGCCCTCGGCCAGGCGCGGGAAGGACAGCAGTCGCGGCGTGTCATTGAACGCGCCCGAAGTCACCAGGATGCGATCGCCCGCCTCCTCGTAGAACAAGCCGCTGGTGTTGCGCAACAAGGTCGCCGCGCCGCGCACCACGCGCTTGGGCGCGACATTGCCGTTGGCGTTGATGTCGAAAGTCACCAGCGCGTAGTCATCGGAATTGAAATACGACAGCACGTACATCTCGCCCTGGTTCTCGTTGAGCGCGATGCCGCTGACCGCGTTGGTGCCCAACTGCGTCAGGTCGCCGCGAATGGCGCGCGTCGGCGTGGGCGAGCCCATGTTGGTCGTGCGCGGATAGACCAGGATCTCGCCGACGAAGGTCGTGGGACCGGTCTGCGCGTAGTCGACGACATAGATCTCCTCGGTCGACGCGCGATACGCGAGCGAACCCGGGTTGGTCAGATCGCCGCCGCCGAAGGTGCGCAGGGCCGCGACTTCACCGTTGGCGTTCGCCGGATAGGTCGACACGCAGCACAGCGAGGTCACCACGTAGAGTTCGTTCAAGGTCGGATTGGCCGCGGACTTGCGCGGCTGACCCAGGCTCGGCGAGGTGATCACGCGCAGCGGCGCGACATTGCCGCGCTGATCGACGCCGAACACGCGAATCGCGGTGCCGACGAAATCCGAGGCGTAGATCAGTCGCGACTGCGGATCAAAGTAGATGCCATTGGCCGAGCGCAGCCCGGTCGTGGCGCCGCCGATCAGGCCGGAAGGCGCGACATCGCCATTGGCCGACGGCGAGAACACCGAGATGATGTTGGAATCCGTGCTCTGGCTGAATTTGCCGGCATAGATCTCGGCGCGCGCGGGTTGAGCGACGATCGCGGCGAACAGGGCCAAGGCGGCCCAGGACGTATTTTGTTTCATGATTGCTTGGCTTTCCCACGGCGCGAAGGCACCGCTTGCCCTTCTGCTACGCAGGCGCGCCGGGCAAACCATCATCGGGGTCGCGGGGGCCGAACAAGTCGTTGTCCTGCCAGGCGCCTTCGTGACGCAGCAACCAGCGCTTGATCGGCAGGCCGCCGCCGAAACCGGTCAAATCGCCATTAGCCCCAATCACGCGATGGCAGGGGACGATGATCGGCAGGGGATTTCGCCCGTTCGCCGCGCCGACCGCGCGCGAGGCGCCGCGATCGCCGATCCGTCGCGCCAGTTCGCCATAGCTGATGGTCACGCCGAAGGGAATGTCGCGCAGCGCCGCCCACACCTGCAATTGAAATGGCGTGCCGCGTGGCGACAAGCTCAGATCGAACTCGCGGCGCGTGCCGTCGAAGTATTCGCGCAATTGTCGCGTCACCTCGACGAAGGGCGCGCTGTCGCGCACCCAGGTCGGATCGCGATGGATCGGATGGCGCTCGTGTCGAAACACGATGTGCAGCAAGCCTTCGCGATCGGCGACCAGGAGCAAGGGCCCAACCGGGCTGTCGATCACATCGCACCAACTCATTGCGAAGACCGCTCGCCGTAACGACGCCACAAGTGCAGCACGGCATAGGCGCGATACGGGCGCCACGGTTCGGCGCGCGCGCGCAGTTCACGTTCGCTCAGGCTCGCGCCGGGCTTCGCCGCCGCGCGACGCAGAATCAAATCGCCGGCCGGAAACGCATCGCGATACCCATAGCCGCGCATGGCAATGTATTGCGCGGTCCAATCGCCGATGCCCTTGAGCGCGGTCCAGCGCGCGATGAACTCGTCCAGCGCCAGACCTTCGGGCAAGTCGAGCGCGCCACTGTCGAGCGCGCGCGCGACCGTGGTCAGTGTGTTCGCGCGTGTTTGCGGCATGCCCAGGCGTCGATCGCCCGCGTCGACCATCTGCGCGGGCGTCGGAAACAAAGCGTGCAAGCCTGGCGCGAACGGCGAGGGCAAGGCCGTGCCGAACCACTCGACCAAGCGCCCGGCCTGCGTGCGCGCCGCCGCCACCGTGACTTGTTGCCCGAGCACGGCGCGCACCGCGAGTTCGAAACCGTCCCACGCTCCGGGCAGACGTTGGCCGGGATGGCGCTGCAATTCATCGCGGAGCAGTCGATCGGCGCCGAGCACTTCGCGCAAATGCGTGGGATCGGCGTCGAGATCGAACATTCGCCTTGCGCGCGCGATGGCGGCGTCGCACTGCGCGGGCTCGCCCCAAACGCTCACGCGCACCGAACTCGCGCCCGCGCGCGTGACGCGGATATAGCCGGGACGTTCGGCCGTGCCGAAGGTGCGCGCGTAGGACTCGTCATCGACGATCTCCACGCCCGCCACGGCGCGCGCGCGATAGAAGTCGAGCAAGGCATCGAAGGAAAACGGCGGACGCGCGCGCAGCGTCAGTTCGCGCGTGGGCGGCGGTGTGTCATGTGATGTTGTCGACGGGCGCGCGGCGGTCTTGGCCATCGGGTCGGTCCTGAAATCAGCCCGCAGCATAGCGGCTGCGCTGGCGCCGCCGCTGTCTGATTCTTGCGTGACTTCAGCCGCCGCCGTGACCGGCCTCGGCGCCGCGATGGGCGAGTTTCAAGCCCAGGATGATCAGCGCCAGCCCCAGCGTGATGATGTTGGAAAGGATCACCGGCCACGAATGGATGACCACGCCATAGGTCAGCCAGCAGGCGATACCGATGGTGAACACCGAATACATGCCCAGGGAAATGCCGCGCGTATCGCGCGTGCGCAGCGTCAGCAAGACCTGCGGCACGAAGGACACGGTGGTGAGCGTGGCGGCGATGTAGCCGATCAGATCGGAATTCAAGTCAGGCCCTGGGTCGCGAATGATTCGGACATGGCGCGCGGACGCGCGCTCACGCCATGCAGAACACGTTCAACTTGTTGCCATCGAGATCGCGGAAATAGCCCGCGTAAAAGCCCTCGCCGCGCGGACCGGCCGGACCTTCGTCGCGCGCGCCGAGCGCGATGGCCTTGGCGTACACGGCATCGACCTTGTCCTTGCTGTCGACCGCCAGCGCGACCATGGTGCCATTGCCCACGGTTGCCGCTTGCTTGTCGTAAGGCAGAATCACGCCGAGCGAAGGTTGCGTCGGGCTCACGGCCCAGGCGACGAAGCGCTCGCTTTCCATGAAGCGCTTGGCGCCGATCGTGGCGAGCAGGGCATCGTAGAACGCCGCCGCGCGCGGCAAATCGTTGGTCCCGACGGTGACATAGCCGATCATGGGCGACTCCGGTCGAATGGCGGAAAGGCCGGCAGCATAGGCGGAGTCGGGCAGCGGCGGAAGGTGCGAGATGTTCGTTCCCGCGCGAAGCCTGTCCGAAAGCGAACGTCGCGCGGGCCTAAAAGCCCTTCGGCGCGCGCGAATCAGGCTGGCATGGCCCGTGCTTTGATGCCTCAGACTTCGACGCCAACCAGGAGTGGCCGATGCGCGCCTTGACCGATCTGCTCCACGCCGCGCGCCAACTCGGGCGACGTCAGCATCGCGGTTTCGCCGCGGCGGCGGTCGCCACGCTCGCGCTGGCCCTGGCCTCGGTGATGGTGATCGCGACGCTCGCTTACGCGGTGATGCTCGCGCCCTTGCCCTATGCCGACGCCGAGCGCGTGATCTACGTGGCCGAGCGCAACGACGCCCTGGGTCAACCCGACTACGCCGTGTCCACGCCCAACTATCAATCGTGGCGCGAACGCGCGCGCGCCTTCGAGGAACTCGCCGCGCTGCGCCAAGGCGATGCCAACCTCGGCGCCGAACCCGGCCTCGCGGCGGAGCGTCTGTCGAGCCTGTCGGTTACCAGCAATCTCTGGCGCACGCTCGGGCAATCGCTCGTGGCCGGTCGCGCCTTCGCCGATGACGAAGAAGACCTCGCGCAGTCGACCGTCGTCGTGATCGGCGAGCGCCTGTGGCGACGCCGCTTCGGCGGCGCGTCCGATACCGTGGGCCGCAGTCTGCGCATCGACGGTCGGCCGCACCTGATCATCGGCATCGCGCCGCAGGATCAAGGCTTCACCAGCGATGTCGACGTGTGGCTGCCGATGATTCGCGATGAAACCACCGATCGTCGCGACGATCGCCGCCTGACCGTGATCGGTCGGCTCACGCCGGGCGCGAGTGTCGACGCGGCGCGCGCGGAGATGCTTGCCATCACCGCCGATCTCGGCCGCGAGTTCACCGAATCGAATTCCGGCTGGTCGGCCCTGGTGCTGCCGGCGCGCGAATGGATCGTCGGCGCCGATGTCGGCGCGCGGCTGCGGCTGCTCGCGTGCGCGGTGATCCTGGTGCTGCTGATGGCTTGCGCGAACATCGCGAGCCTGCAGATCGCGCGCGCGGTATCGCGGGCGCGTGAATACGCCGTGCGTCGCGCGCTCGGCGCCGGTCGCGCGCGACTGGCGCGCGAGGCCCTGAGTGAAAACCTTGTGCTGTCGCTGATCGCGGGCGTGCTCGCCGCCATCGTCGCGCGCGTGGTCTTGGAAGGCCTGGTCGCGGCGCTGCCGGCGTCGACGCCGCGCTTGTCCGCGATCGCGTTCGATGGTCGCGTGGCCTTGATCGCGATCGCGTTGGGCACGGTCGCGATGCTGGTGTTCGGACTGATGCCGGCGCTGTTCGCGGGTCGCGCGGGCAGCGAGGCGTCGATGCTCGGCGCGCGCGGCGAAAGCGGTGGCGCGCGCGCGCGGGGACGGCAAGCGCTGGTCGCTTTGCAGTTCGCGCTGGCGACCGTGTTGCTCGCGGGCGCCGCCGTGTTGATCGATCAGTTCGTGCGGCTCGCGCGCACGCCTTTGGGCTTCGAGCCCGCGCGCTTGTTGAGCGCGCGCTTGAATCTGCCCGAAGTCGTCGACGAGGCCTCGCATCGCGAGAACCTCGCGCTCTACCAACGTCTGCTCGATCAAACGCGCGCGCTGCCGGGCGTGACCGCGGTCGGCATCACCAGCGAAGTGCCGATGGGCGCGGTCAACACCAGCATGGAGATCGTCGCGGGGCCGGTGACGAATCTCGGCACGGAGGGCATGACGCAGGCGTCGTGGCGCATCGTTTCGGCGGGTTATCTCGCCACGCTCGGCGTACCGCTGCAACAAGGCCAGGATTTCGATCCGCTGCGGGCGGACGCCAATGCCATCGTGCTCAGCGCTGGTCTCGCCGCGCGCTTGTGGCCCGAGGGCGGCGATGTGATCGGTCGGCAAGTGACGCTCGGCAATGGCCGCAGTTTCCGCGTGATCGGCGTGGCGGGCGATGTGCGTCAGCTCGGCGTCGCGCGCGAACTCACGCCGACGATGTATCTCCCGACCGCCTGGTATCTGTGGCCGACCATGACGCTCGTCGCGCGCACGCAGGGCGATCCCGAAGCCCTGATCGCGCCGCTGCGTCAGATCGGCGCGCAACTCTCGCCCGAGCGGCCGATCTTCGGCTTCCAAACCTTGCGCGCCATGGTCGACGCCGATCTCGCGCAGACGCGTTTGCAAGCGTGGGTGGTGGCGGGCTTCGCGATCGCGAGCCTGCTGCTGGCCGCGCTCGGCATCGCGGGCGTGATCGCCTATGTCGTGGCGCGACGCACGTCGGAGATGGCCTTGCGACTGGCCCTCGGCGCGCGTCCGCAGCGGCTGGTACGCGGCACCGTGGGTGAAGGCGCGCGCTTGTGCGCGATCGGCATGGCGCTGGGCATCGTCGTCGCCTTGCCCGCGCGCGGTCTGCTGATGCATGGCGTGGTCGGTGGCGTCACGCTGTCGCTGCCGGCTTTGGTCCTGGCCTTGGGCGCCTTGCTGGCGGTGGCCTTGTTCGCGTGCTGGTGGCCGGCGCGACGCATCGTGCGCATCGCGCCGAGTCAGGCGATGCGCGTGGAGTAGATCGCGTCGGGGCTCAACGCCCCGCGCGCAATAACCCCGCGATTTCCTCGAGCCGCGCGTGAATGGCGCGCAGCAGCGCGGTCTGCTCATCATTGCTGGTCGAAGCCACCGGCGTCGCGCTGGCGTGCTGTCGCTGCTTCAAGGCTTCGCGTCGTTGCAGGATCGCGTTGCGATACTCATGCGCGTCGATCAAGCCGATCAGCCGCATGTCGTGCGCCTGACCCATGCTCTGGCCCGCGGTTTCGAACTTCAGCACGCTCAGGTGGAAGTAGCGCAGCAGCGGCCCTTCGATGAAGGTCACGTCCTGGATGTTTTCCAGCGGGATGGTCTTCTCGACCTGAAACAAAATGCCCTTGCGAAAGCGCAAATGCGTGTCTCCGAGTTCGCACTCGAGCTTGTCGAAGTAATGCCGCGCCCACCATTGGCCGACGCCCAGCACCCAGATCAGGGCCAAAGGAATGCCGACCACGGTCAACACCAGGATGAAGGCGCCGTACAGCACCAGATAGGGACGGATCAGCGGATTGAATTTCGCGCGCCAGACGGCGTCCTCGTTCGCGGTGACGACGGCTTCGGTCATGAGGTTCTCCAATCGACGGACGAGGCACTCTCGCATGAATCGCCGGTACGCGCGATGCGTTCAAGTGCGCGCCACCGGCGCGTGGCAAGATCGGGCCATGGCCGAGCCGAACTGTTGTCCGGGCGAACTGGTGTTCGCCGAGCGTCACGCCGTGTTTCGCGGCACCTTGGGCGAAGTGTCCGCGCACGCGCACGCGGCCGCGCAATGGCTGGCGACGTCGGCGGACCACGCGCTCGAGGTCTTCGACGCGCGCGGCCAAGCGCATCGCGGCGAAGGCGTGGCCATCGGCCCGCGCGTGGTCCATGCCGTGGCGCGCGACAACCCGCGCGCGATCACGATCTGGTCCGATCCGGCGCACGCCGGCGCGGGCGACCCGCAGTCGCCGATCCAAGTGTTCACGCCGACGCCCTCACTGCGCGCCTTGATCGACGCGGCTCTGACCGCCGCGCCGGGTGATGCCTATCTGGCGGCGGCGCAAGCGCTCGCCGAAGCCGTGACCGGGGCCTTCGACGGCGCGCGCGACGACCTGGTGCTGCGCGCGATCGCGCGCTTCGACGAGGAACCCACGCAGTCGCACGAACTCGACGCGCTCGCGCGCGAACTCGGCCTGTCGCGCAGCGCGTTGGCGCGCCGATTCGTGCGCGCCACCGGCATGAATCCGCGCGCCTATCGTTTGTGGGCGCGGCTCAAGCGTGGCCTGCGTCATGTCGCCAGCGGCCACAATCTCACCGCCGCCGCGCATGCCGCGGGCTTCGCCGATGCCGCGCATTTCACGCGGACGTTTCGCCGGCACTTCGGCCTGAATCCAAGTCAAGCCGTGCCGCTGCTGGTCGGCGCGCGCGAAACGGATCGATGAGCTGATCCCAGTACGCGATCGGAAAATCCGGCCGATCGGCCACGCCGAGCCGGCGCGCGTCGTGCGCGGGCTCGCTGTCTTCCCAGCGATACGTGCCCAGCAGTCGATCCCACACTAGAAAGAACAGGCCGAAGTTGACGTCGCCATCGGCGTCCGCGCGATGATGAAGACGATGCGCGCGATTGCATGACAGCCACCGCGCCAGCGCGCCCAGGCGATAGTCGACATTGCCGTGCTGCATCAGCAACTGCACCGCCACGCTCATCGCCAGCACCGCGCCGACCCAGGGCGGCATGCCGAGCACCATCAGCGGCACACTGCCGCCGATCGTTTCGATCACTTGATGCAAGGGATGACGCGCGAGGCCGTTCAAGCCATACAGCCGCTGCGCGCCATGATGCACGGCATGAAAGCGCCACAGCCCCGACCAGCGATGACTGGCCGCGTGCACCAAGGTCACGCTCAGATCAAAGATCAGCAGCGCCAGCAGCCATTGCAGTACCGGCGGCCAAGTCGAGGGCCACAAGACGTCCGCGCGCGGCGGCAAAATCGTGGCGATCGCGATCGACGCCACGGTCATGCCTTGGCCGACGACCACGTGCAACCAGTCGCGCGCTTCATCGCCGAGCGAGACGTTCCAGGCGCGACGCAAGGGCGCGGCAAGCTCCGCGACAAAGGTCAGGAACACGGCGGCGAGACCCAGCGCCAGCAACCACCACCATGACGCGCCGCGCGTCACCAGATCCAAGGCCAAGGCATTGACGCCGATCAGCATGATCGGCGCGTAGGCATAACGAACGATCCACCGCGACATGCGCCGCTCCGTCGATGACGATGGCGCGATCCTGCGCGTTCACGCGCCGCGCGCGCTTGAACGCAACGCGCGTCAGGGGCCTTGCTGTTGTTCCAGCGCCTGCCAGCGCTGATAGGCCTGTTCCAGTTCGGCGTGAATCGCGGCCACGCGCGCGTTGACCGTGGCGATGGCGGCGGCGCCTTGTTGGTAGAAGTCGGCGTCCTGCAGGCGCGCGGTCAGTTCGGCGAGTTCGGCGTCCAGGCGTTCGATGCGCTGGGGCAGTTCGGCGAGTTCGCGCGACTCCTTGTAGCCGAGGCGCTTCTTCGCAGGGCTCGGGTTCGCGGCAGGCGTGGCTGGTGTTGACGAGGGCTTGGCCGCCGAGGCGGTCGCGCGCGCGGGTTCGGGCCGCTGACGCAACCAATCACTGTAGCCGCCGACGTATTCCGCGACGCGTCCCTGGCCTTCGAGCGCGATCGTGCTGGTGACCACGTTGTCGAGAAAATCGCGATCGTGCGAGACCAGCAACAAGGTGCCCGGATAGTCGCCGAGCAATTCCTCGAGCAGCTCCAGGGTCTCGATGTCGAGATCGTTGGTCGGCTCGTCCATCACCAGCACGTTCGAGGGCTGCGCGAACAGCTTGGCGAGCAACAAGCGATTGCGCTCGCCGCCGGACAGCGCAGTGATTGGCGCACGCGCGCGTTCGGGCGTGAACAGGAAATCCTGCAGATAGCCCAGGGCGTGCTTGCGCGCGCCATTGATCTCGATGTACTCGGCGCCGTCGGCGACATTGTCGAGCGCGGTGCGCGTTTCATCGAGTTGCGCGCGATGCTGATCAAAGTAGGCGATCTTCAACTGCGTGCCGAGCTTGACCTTGCCCGCGCTCGCGGGCAGTTCGCCCAGCAGCAAGCGCAACAACGTGGTCTTGCCCGAACCATTGGGACCGATCACGCCCACGCGATCGCCCCGCTGCAGCACGGTGCTGAAGTCGCGCGCGATGATGCGCTCGCCGTAACCGACCGTGGCGTTCTCGACTTCGACCACGCGCTTGCCCGAACTCGCGGCCTGCGCCGCTTCCAGGCGCGCATTGCCGCCGAGCTCGCGTCGACGCGCGCGTTCGCGGCGCAGATCCATCAGCGCGCGCACGCGGCCTTCGTTGCGCGTGCGCCGGGCCTTGATGCCCTGGCGAATCCACACTTCTTCCTGCGCAAGCTTCTTGTCGAACAGCGCGTTGGCTTGCGCCTCGGCGTGCAGGCGCTCTTCGCGGCGACGCAGATAGTTGTCGTAGTTGCCCGGCCAACTGGTCAGCTGGCCGCGATCAATCTCGACGATGCGCGTGGCCAGCGCGCGCAGAAAGCGGCGATCATGGGTGACAAAGATCACGCTGCCCGAAAAGTCGAGCAGCATCTGTTCCATCCAGGCGATGGCCTCGATGTCGAGGTGATTGGTCGGCTCGTCGAGCAGCAGCACGTCGGGGCCACTGACCAGGGCGCGCGCCAAAAGCACGCGGCGCTTCATGCCGCCGGACAGCGCGGCGAACTCGGCGTCCTCGGGCAGGTCCAGGCGCGCCAGGGTTTGGGTGACGCGTTGATCGAGGTTCCAGCCGTCGAGCGCGTCGATGCGCTCCTGCACGCGCGCGATCGCCACGTCGTGACCGGGCACGTCGAGGTGATGACTCAGGCGATGGAATTCGGCCAGCAAGCGACCGAGTTCGCCCAGGCCGCCGGCGACCACGTCGAAGACTTCGCCCGCGATTTCGTGCGGCACTTCCTGGGCCAGGCGCGCGATGCGCACGCCCGATTGCACGCGCACCTCGCCATCGTCCGGGCGCAACTCGCCCGCGATCAGGCGCAACAAGGTCGATTTGCCGGCGCCATTGCGGCCGACCACGCAGATGCGCTCGCCCGCTTCCACGGCCAGGTCGACACCATCGAGCAAGAGGGGACCGCCGACGGAATAGTCGACGCCGACGAGATTGATCAGGGACATGCGCGAACGACAACCACGAAAAGGACCGCCAGGAGCGCGCCATTGTGCCCGAAACCGACGCGCGCGGCTGGCTCGGGCTTTGACCTGCCGCGCGCGCGCCGTCATCATCGCGCCATGAACCCCGAAGCCTTTCGCGCGCGATTCGCGCCCTTGGCGCGTGTCCTGACCGACCGCGACAGCCCCCTCGACGACTGCGCGCGCGCCGCTCAGGCCTTTTTGACCCTGTGTGGCGAAGTCACGCCCGAACTCGGCGCGCACTCGCGGCGGCTACCGACGGGTAAGGCACTGTCGCCGCTCGACGCCAGCCGCTGCCTGCTCGATGGCGCGCGCACGGCGCGGTTTCAGCAAGGCGTGAACGCCGCGATCGATGCCGCGATGGCGCGCTTTTCCGAGCGGCCCTTGCGCGTGCTCTACGCCGGTTGCGGGCCGTTCGCGCCGCTGGTGCTGCCGTCCCTGGTGCGTTACTCGCGCGAGGAACTGGCGCTGACCCTTGTCGACATTCATCAGGATTCGCTCGACAGCGCGCGTCGCATCCTCGAACACCTGGACGTGGCCGATCGCTTGCGCGCCTCGCATCGCGGCGATGCCGGCGCGATCGAGATCGCGCCCGAAGACGCGCCGCACGTGGTCATCGCCGAAGTGATGCAGCGCGCGCTCGCGCACGAGCCGCAGCTCGCGGTCAGCGCGCATCTGGTCGCGCGCGCCGTGCCTGGCGCCTTGCTGGTGCCGAGTCTGATCGCGGTCGATCTGGTGCTGGCGCGCGTGAACGACGAACAGAAAACCGACCGTCCGCCTTGCAGAGTCGAGCTCGGCAATCTGATCGAGATCACCACCGAAACCTTGCCGAGTCTGGCCACGGCCATTCAAGGTCACGAAGCCCTGCCCACGCGCGCGTGGCGCTTGCCCGCGGAACTGCCCGACGATGTCGTGGTGATGCTGCGCACGCGCATCGACACCGCCTCGGGCATCGCGCTGCACGACTACGAATCCGGCCTGACCCTGCCGCAATTTCTACTCGAACTCGGCCCGGCCAAGCCCGGCGCCGAGTTGCACACGCACTATCGCCTGGGCCCGCACCCGCAGTTCGTGTGCGAATGGGCCGAGCGCGTCGACCCCTTGCGCGAACGCGCCCGCGCCCGCGCCTGAGTTCAGGCCGCTTGCGGCGGTTTGCGTAGCGGCATCGGGTCGGCGTGCAATTCCAGATCGCGCGCGAGCAGGGCATCGCATTGTCCGGCCGCGCACAACGCTTGATACGAGGCGCGTGAGTTCGCGTTCGCGCGATAGCGAAAATCCGGATCGCGCGATTCGACGAAGCGACAGAACATGTCCAGCGCCGGCACCTCGGGGCACCATTCCTCGAGGAACAGGAACTGCCCGGCCTCGTTGACCTCGAGAAACACCCAGCGCCCGTCGACATCGACGATGAAGTCGAAGCAGCCGAAGACGATGCCGAACTCCAGCATCAGGCGTCGGCATTTCCAATACACCGATTCGGGCAATTCGATCGGCGTGGTGCGCAGCGGCTCGCGATCCTGCGCCGCGCGCCAGTCCAGCGTGCCGCGGCGCGTGCTCTGCGAATCGATGCGCACGGCGCAGCAGGAGGCGCCCATGAAGGTCACGCGCACCTCGAAGGCCTTGTCGATGCATTGCTGAAAGATGCCCGGACACAGGCGCAGCACATCGTCGGCGGGCAACTGCGCCGGTGTGACGCGCGCGGTGTACAGCGCGTGCGGCGCGCCGTCTTCGTGCCAGTCGCCATAGGTCAGAGGCTTGAACACGCAGTTCGCGCCCAGCGATTCGACGAAGGCGCGGATCTCGCTGGGCTCGTTGCTGATCAAGGTGCGGGGAATTTCGAGCAAGCACCGCTGCGCGATATCGAGCTGCAAGGGCTTGGACTGCGCGCGTCGCGCCGCGGCCTGCGGATTGATCCAGAAACCACCGCGACCCAGCAGATCCGCCAGCGCGAAACTCGCGGCCGCGATCTCGCGACGCACGAACTCCACGTCCTCGCGCGCGAGGCCCTGCGGCATCATCGGTGGCATCGGTCGGCGATACCAGACCGCGTCGAAGCGGCGCGGATCGCAGTCTTCCAACGCGACACCACGCAGGCTCGCCTGGGTGCCGCGCGCGCCGTATTCGAAGGCGATGGTCTGGCGCGTGGGAAAGTCGGCGTGATGCAGGCGCACCACGTCGTGGCCGCGTTCGCGCAGCACTTCGGCCACGGCGACGGCGTGAAAATCGTGCTGCATGGTCAGGATCAGCAGGCGCATGGTCGGCTCCGTCGGTTCAAGCGGCGTCGGCGTTGTCGTTATCGGTGGCGAGTTGGCGGCCGAACAGCCGGCGAAACGGCCCGGGCTGTTGCGCCAGCTGGGTGAAACTGCCTTGCTGGACGATCTGTCCGGCATCGAGCACCACGATGTGGTCGGCGTGGCGCACCGTGCTCAAACGATGCGCCGCGATCACGCGCGTGCAGCGCCATTGCGCGAGTTCGGACAGCACCGATTGCTCGGTGCGCGCGTCGAGCGAACTCGTGGCTTCGTCGAGCAGCAGCACGCGCGGCGCGCGCAACAGGGCGCGTGCGACCGCGAGGCGTTGGCGTTGTCCGCCACTGAGGCCCGCGCCGCCATCGCCGAGCGGTGTTTCGTAACCCATCGGCAGGGCTTCGATTTCGTCGGCGATGCCGGCGCCGCGACAGGCCGCGCGAATCTGTTCGAGCGTGGCGCGGCCATCGGCCAGCAGCAGGTTCTCGCGAATGCTTTGCGAGAAGAAATACGGAAACTGCGGCACCAGGATCACGCGCTCGCGCAGGGCATCGGCGGGCACGGTCGCGGTGTCGGTGTCATCTAGCCACACTTGGCCTTGATCGGCGCGATACAGGCCCGCGATCAGACTTAGCAGCGTCGATTTACCGCAGCCCGAGGGTCCGACGATCGCGACCAATTTGCCCGCGCCGATGTCGAGCGTGATGTCGCGCAAGGTCGGCGCGGTGTTATTGGCGTGACTGAAACTCACGTGCTCGCAACGAAGCGCGCCACCACCGTCGGGCGCGGGCGCGGCGGCATCGTCCTGTCGCGGCAGATCGAGCAGATCCTGCGCGAGGCCCGCTTGAAAGCGCACGGACTGCAATTGCTGCGCGCCCAGGAACAGCTTGCCCGCGGTGCTGAGCAACATCAGGCTGAGGTTATAGGCCAACAGCGCCAGCGGCAGACTCATGCCACCTTGCAGCGCGCCGTAGCCGATCGCGATCAAGGCCACGAGGCCGCCGGAAAATTGCAGCGCCACGGAGGCCGCGGCGATGTGGCCTTCAGTGCGACCCAAGGCCGCCGTCGCCGCCGCCTCGCGCGCGAAGCCGGTCGACCACGAGCGCCGCACGCCCTCGTGCAAGCCACTGGCGCGCACGGTTTCCATGCCCGCGAGCATCTGCACCAGGTAACCGTGCGAGCGACTGTGACACGCGAAGAGTTCGGTCAACTGCCCCAAGCGTCGTCGCTGCAAGAACCACAGCCGCGCGCCGAACACCATCGCGAGCAAGGCCACCAGGCCCGCGCAGCCGGGCGCGACCCACAACAGAATCGCCAGCGCCAGCACCGCCTGACACAGATCGAGCACCACCATCGCGCCCGTGCCAGTCAGCAGATTGCGAATCTCGTCATTGGCCTGGATGCGCGTGAGCAGATCGCCGACCGAGCGTTGCTGCAGCAGTTTCCATTCCACGCGCAGCACTTGCTCGACCAGTTCGGTGAGCATGCGCAAATTGAGCACGCCGCGCACTTGCACCACCAGGAAATTGCGCGCGAGCTCCATCACCGGGTACAGACCCGAGACCGTGAGCGCGCCCAACGACAAGGCCACCATCATGCCGGCATCGCGCGTGGGCAGCAGCGTGCCGAACGCGTACGACGACAACAACGCGGGCAATAAGGCCAAGCCTTGCAAGATCGCGCAGAGCACGAGCAAGCCCGGCAGTTCGGCCAGATGCTTGAGATAGCGCGACAGAAACGGCCACAGTGGCTTTCGCGGCGGTCGCGCGCTGGTGACCGGCGCGTGATCGACCCACAGCATCACGCCGGTATACGCGGCGTCGAGTTCTTCGCGGTCGATTTCGCGCGGGCCGAGCGCGGGATCGAGCACGCGCGCGGTGCGACCATCAAAACGTTCAAGCACCACGAAATGCGAGAAGCGCCAATGCAGCACCACGGGCCGATCGAGCCAGCGCAGTTCGTCGATGTCATGCAGCTTGACCAGGCGCGAGGTCATGTTCAACCGCGTCAGCGCGCCCTGCATCTCGCCCATGCGCATGCCGGTGCGCGCGCTGCCGGTGAGTTCGATCACGTCTTCGAGGCTGGTGGCGCGGCCGAAATGACAGGCGAGCATGGCGATGCATGCCGCGCCGCATTCGCCATTCGCGCGTTGACCAATGAAGGGCACGCGCGCGCCACCGAGCGCGGCGAGTCCGGGGAAACGACGCAACATCTCGCGCAACGACGTCATGGGCGCGGCTCCGTGAGGCTGGACCACATCACGCGATACAGCGGCTCGCGCGCCAAGCGCACGCTGGCCGCGCCGCGCAGGCCCGGCATCAGCGCGCGCGCCGCCGGATCGATGACGCTGGCCCGCGCGCGCAACACCGTGCGACCCGAATCAACGCGCGCCAAGCCGCCGAGCGCGTCGACGCGCAGCGCCACTTCTTCGCCATCGGGCAGGCGCAACCACGCTTCGACACCAGTGACCAGACGTTCGTGATGATTCGATGGCAAGGTCAATTCGACCGAAGGACTCGTGTCCTCGGGCATCACCCAGGCAAGCACTTCGCCCGCGGCCACCGCGCGACCCTGCGCCAGCGGCACTTCGCGCACGATGCCGGCGACCGGCGCGACCACGGCCGGATGCCGTTGCGCCACGCGTTCGGCCACGCGTTCCCAGGCTTCGGCGAGTTGATCGTTGCCTGGCGCGTTCTCGGGCGACCACAGACGTTGTCGCAACATCGCGCGATAGGTCGAGAAGGCGTCGTCGAGCGCGCTCTCGGCGCCGGGATCGCGCAAGGTCAACAGCACTTGGCCCGCGTCGACGCGATCGCCCGCGCGCACCAGCACGCGTTCGACGTTCGCGGCCGCGGGGCTGACGATGGCCGGCGCGCCGGGATAGACCAGTTCGCCATCGCCAACCAGCGTGCGCGGCACCGGAATCCACGCGATCAAGGGCAGCACGAGAAATGCCCAGGGCCAGTGCCGCGCGAGGCGTCGCGTCCACGCGGGCGCGAACGGCGGCCACTGCGACGTGTCATCGGGCGTGGCCAAGGCCTGGCGCGCGCGCGGTCGATACACATCGACGCGCGCGAGCGCCGCATCGGGCACGCGCGGAAACGCGACTTCGAGCGCGGCGCGCGCGCTGATCTCGAGCACGTCCAGCGCCTCGGCCCGCGCCGCGCCGATTTGCAGTACCGCGTGCCACGCGAGTTCGCCGACGCGAATCTGGCCGAGATCGATCAGGGCCAGCGCGCCGTCTTCCTCGCCCGGCAGATAGTCCACGCCCAGCACCGCGCGTGGCTCGCGCGCGAGGTGCGGCACGCGCAGCGAAGCGCCGCAGCGCAAGGCGAACGCGGCGATGCCTTCGCTGTGCGCGTTCATGCAGCCATCGGCGATCAAGCCGTTGAAACTCACCAACGGCGCGAGGCGATGTTCGGCCAGGCACAGACGCAACGAACGCGCGCCGTGTTCGCGCAAGTGCTCGCCGAGATCGCGTAGCCATGCGTGCACGCGCGCGCAGGCCACGGCATCGAGTGGCGGTGTGCGCGGCGCGGTGAAGGCTTGGCGCGTGCTGGCCTGCGCGATGCGACGCAGCGCGAGCGCCGTGGTGTCGCAGTCCTGCGCCGAAGGCACGCTGTAGACCACGGCCTGACCCGCGAGCACGCGCGCGCGATCGCGCGACGGCACGCCCCAGGCCACCGCCGGCGCGAGCGCGCGCGGTCCGCGTTCGCCCGCGCGTTCGCCGATCAGCAGCACATCGGCTTCGGCCAGCGCGGTCGCGGCGGCGTCATCGACCGCGGTGAATTCGAATTCGGGGTGCAGGCGCGCGGCCAGCGCGTCGAGCTCCGCGCGCGGCACGCCATGACAAAGTACGGTCGCGGGCTTCATGGCGAGGTGCTCCGCGGCAGCACGTCGACCGCCATGCCCGGCGCGATGAGCGTAGTCGTGGTGTCGATCGTGGCTTCCGCGAACGCGGCCTGCGCGCCCGGATCGAAAGCCTGATCGATGCGCGCCACCGCCGCGTCGACGAGCGCGCCATCGTGACCCAGCCGCACGCACACCGGCGCGCCATCGCGAAGCTTCGCCAAGGCCGCGGCCGGCACGGCGAAGCGCACGCGGCGCGCGCCATCGTCGTTGAGTTCGGCCAAGGTCGCGCCCGGTTGCAAACTGTCGCCCACGCGCACGCGCAGGTGTTGCACGCGGCCGGCGATCGGCGCGCGGATCAGCAAGGCATCGAGCTGCGTCTGCAATTGCCCGCGGCGCAAATGCATGGCTTCGAGACGCGATCGCGCCGCGCTCAAGCGCGCGCGCGCGGCGTCGAGCGTGGCGACATGCGCCTCGCGTTCCTCGCGCGCGAACAATTCGGGATGGGCCTGACGCCGTTCGCCTTCGCGCACCAGGCGATCGACTTCGGCGCTTTGCTCGCCGATCTGACTGTCGAGCACGGCGGCATCGGGCGTCAGGCGCGCGAGTTCGCGGCGCAGTTCGACATTGTCCAGGCGCAGCAGCGCGTCGCCGGCGCGCACCTCGTCGCCGGGCGCGACCAGCACTTCGGCGACGCGGCCGGCATCGGTCGCGCTCACGCGCGTCGAGCGCGCGGCGACCACGATGCCGGGCAACACTTCGCCGCGCAGATAGGCATCGACGGGTTTGCGCGCGGCGACGGCGCGCGAGGTCGCGGCGCAATCGGCGTCAACGGCGCTAGATGCGCCCGTCATCAAGGCGATGCTCAGAAGCAAGGACGACATGCGAGCCTCGTGCGAGAAAAAAGGGGATCAGGGCGAAGGACGGAGCGGACCGCGTCCGCGACGATGCAACGTCCGTGTCGAGCGACCCGTGGCCGCTCCGTCCCGCCCCCCGGCGTCACGCGCTCATCCCCCCGGATGCGCGCGCGCGTCGGGACTGCGCGCTTACAGACCCGAGGCGATCGGATCGGCCCAGATGCCGTCGAGCTGCAGACCGTCGTCCCACACGCCCGGCGAACCCTGGTAGTAGGTGCCGACGCGACGCGAGGTGCCGATGCCGCCGGGCAGATTGCCGCCCGCGCTTTGCGCCATGGTCGCCAGCTCCGCGGCCGGCAGTTCCTGGGCCAGCAAGCGGCCCAACACGCGTTGTTGATGGCTCATGATTCGATCCCTAATCGTTTGCACCGGAACCATTCCGGCGAGCCGATTGTTCGGATCCCGACCACGCCCGAGACATCCCCACATTTGAGGACACCCTTCCATCGCGGCGCGCCGATCCCACGTTACGACCGATCGAATCTGCCCATCTGTTCCCGCGTCGTGCGCTTGATCGAGCGCAAGCGGTTGATGGCGCACGCTGTCCCCGAGGATGCGCGGCGACGCGGAACACGCGCGCCGATGCGGGACGAAGTGGGTCGAACCCGCGGCGAGCGGCGCCGGCGACACAGTCCATCGCCCACGCGTCGTGACCACCAAGGCGCGCGAGGCCATGGCCCCGCGCGCGACCGGTGTTCGCGCCGACCTCAACCCATCGGCCACCCCAAATCACCGCCGGCATTGCCGTCGGATTGCACGCCGTCGTCCCACGTGCCCGGCGAACCGGCGTAGGACGTGCCGATGCGACGCGACGTGCCGCCGCTACCCGGCACCAGGCCACCGGCGCTGTTGGCCATCGCGCCGAGTTCGTGCGCGGACAACTCTTGGGCGAGCACACGCCCCAATACACGGCCTTGCTTGGTCATTGTCGTTCCTTGCTTCGTTGACGCCGGAGCGAGTTCCGGCGGAAGAATGGCCGGCGATGACGCGACGGGGCCACGGCCCTCGGGCCAAGGCCCCGTCGCGATGACGCGCTTCGGCGCGCCATCAGTCGCCGGAAGGCGCCCGCGCGAACACCGCGCGGGCGCGCGGCGATCAGCCCGACAGGCCGATCGGCGAGGCGTAGGAACCGTCGAGTTGCAGACCGTCGTCCCAAGTGCCGGTGATGCCGAATTCCAAGTACTGCGTGCCGACGCGGCGCGCGGTGCCGGTGTTGCCGCCGGGCTGGATGCCACCGGCCGACTGAGCGACCGCGGTGATTTCGTTGCGCGGCAGTTCCTGCGCCAGGATTCGGCCCAACACGCGTTGTTGTTGCTTGGACATGGTGAGATCTCTCGTGAATTCGCCGGTCCATTACCGGCGCGCCGAGTCTTGGCGTCGACGCCGCGCGCGCCCATCCTCAAACTTGACTAGCGCGCGTCCGATCGACGGCGGCCGCGACGAACCCGATTCCCAGGCATGCCCGATCGACGCGCGTGGCGCGCGCAAGCGCTTGAGGCATCGCGGCGAACCGCCTCGCGCGCGGCGCGCGGACGATCTGGGACGAAATCGGGACAATTGACGCCGCGCTCACGAATCACGCGCGACACCGGCCTATAACGATCGCGCCCATTGGCCAGGAACGATCGCCCACCATGACCGCCGTCGTCGAACCGCGTCCCCGTCTCGAAGCCGTAGCCCGACTGCCCGTGGCCGGTCGCGCCGCGCGGCTGCTGATCGTGGCGGGGCAGGTCGATGTCGCGCGTCGGCTCGGCGATGGCCTGGTGGCTTCGGGCTGCGCGGTGTCGGCGCGATTGCGCGTCAACGTCGAGGAGGCGCGCGCCTTGCTCGCGCGCGAGGCCTTCACCGTGGTCGTGGTCGATCTCGATTTGCCGGAGGGCGAGGCCTTCGACCTGATCGCGGCCTTGCGCGATCACGGCACGCGCGTCGTGGCTTTGTTCGACGAAGGCGGCGCGCGCTTGATCGAAGCCATCGCCGCCGGCGCGCGCGGCGCGATCGCGCGTCAGGACACGCTGGCCGCCGCGCGCGCGGTGATCGAGGCGGTGATCGCCGGGCAACACGACTTCACGCCGGCCGCGGCCGCGCTGATGGTCGAGTGGATTCGGCGCGATCACGGCGCCGCGCCCGTGTCGCGCGGCGCGTCCGGCACCGACGTGGCCTTGACCGCGCGCGAGCGCGACATCCTGCGCCTCGCCGCCGCCGGCCATAACTATCGCCGCATCGCCGAGCGCTTGAGCTGCCAGCCGAGCACGGTCTATACCCACGTGCGCCACATCTACGAGAAGCTACGCGTGACCTGCTTGCCCGAGGCCTTGTTCCAGGCGCGCGAGCGGGGCTTGCTCGACTAAGGCGTGGGCCGACGCTCGCCGTTGGTGGGCTCGGTCGCGGCGCCGACGATCTCGCGCACGCCCGCCACGCGCTCGCGTAACAGCGCGCGATAGCGCCGACTGCACGGGATCGTGTGCCCGCCGCGCAGATGCAGGCGCGCATCGCCCGTGTCCAGCGGTTCGATCGCGACCAAGTGACTGAGGTTGACGATGTAGCTGCGATGCACGCGCAGGAACAACGCCGGATCGAGGCGCGACTCCACGCCGGCGATGGTCGAGCGCAGCGGATAGTCGCGCTCGCGCACGCGCAGGTTGACGTAGTTGCCGGCGGCCTGCACCCATTCGATGTCTTGCGCCGCGATCAGGAACTCGCGCCCGAGCTTGCGCACCAGAAAGCGCTCGGGCCGATCGACCGGCTCGGCCGGTTCGCCCTCGTCGGGCGTGTCGAGCAAGCGCGCCTCGCCTTGCAGGCGCAATAGCCAGAAGCGATAGGCGACGATGATCAGGGCCATCGAGGCATAGGTGCGCGCGTCCTTCAGATACTCATAGAAGAACTGCCACAGCACGTCGCCGAAGTCGTACTGCGCGCCCATCGCCAGATACGCGAGCTTGCGCAGCCCGACCATGGCCGTGACATGGGCGGCCGAATAGACCACCGAGCCCAGCACATGCCAGGGCAGGCTGCGTCGCCAGGTGTCGACGTGAAAAGGATGGCGGCCGAGCCACCACGCCAGGGCCGGCACCAGGGCGGCCAGGACGAAGTTGCTGCTGACTTCCCACACCATCGGTTCCCACGACGCGAAGTTGGCGCCGACGCGGCTGATGTCGATGCGCGTGGTGATGGTGTTGGCGACCGCGTTGTAGGTCGCCAGCAAGAGCCAGAAGCCGATCTCGACCGGACGTCGATAGGGCTGATAACTGGCGAGGTCGAAAGGCTTGCGTTCGCTCATCCCAAACTACTTCGGTGGGACGCATGGCGGGTCGCGACTGGTCGTCCCGATTCCGCGCTTGGTCCCAAAACGGGCTCGATCAATCCCTTGGCCTTGGTCACGTGGCGCGGCCGTGGGCAGATTTCAAGGCTGGTCACTCGGGAGTTCATCATGACGCGCCGCCACGACATCGACGCCATTCGCGTGCTCGCCTTCGGGCTGTTGATCCTATATCACATCGGCATGCTCTACGTTTACGACTGGGGCTGGCACATCAAGAGCAGCTATCAGTCGGAATGGCTGCAATTGCCGATGCTGATGTCCAACCGCTGGCGCATGTCGCTGCTGTTCATGGTCTCGGGCATGGCCCTGGCGATGAGTGGCTGGGAGGCGCGGCGCTGGTCGTTCTTCGGCCAACGCAGTTGGCGGCTGCTGGTGCCGCTGCTGTTCGGCATGTTTTTCTGGGTCGCGATCCAGGCGTATTGCCAGGGCGTGGCCAATGGCAAGGTGCGGCCGGGCTTCGGTCAATTCCTGCTCGACATGTGGTCGTTCAAGCCCTGGCCCGAGGACGCCTTCGACGGTTGGGAGCACGGCATCACCTGGAATCATCTGTGGTACCTGGCCTACCTGTGGGTGTACACGGGCATGCTCGTCGTGCTGCAACCGCTGTTGCGTTCGCGCCTGGGCCAGGGCTTCGGCGCGATGCTGGCGAATCTGCGGGGCATCACCCTGATCTTCGCGCCCGTCGCCGTGTTCGCGCTGTACAACCTGACCTTGTTGCCGCGCTTCGAGGCGACCAACGATCTGTTGAACGATTGGTTTCAGCACGCGCAGTACTTCACCGTGTTCTTGCTGGGCTTCTGGCTGGCGCGGTCGGATACGTTCTGGGCCGAAGTGCTGCGCCTGCGCTGGTGGCTCACGGGCGCCGCGCTGGTCGTGTTCGCGATCTATGTGCCCTTGATCTACTGGATGCCCGATGAGAACCCGCCGGAACTGCCGCTCGCGATCGCGCGCGTGCTGCGCGCGGTCTATATGTGGCTGGCCTTGCTCGCGGTGATGGGGCAGGGGCATCGGTATCTCAATCGGCCGTTCCGCTGGCTGCCGTATGCGACCGAGGCGGTGTTTCCCTGGTACGTGCTGCATCAGACCTTGATCGTGGTCATCGCGTACTGGCTGGTGCCGCTGCAGCTCGGTCCGGTGCTCGAGCCCACGCTCGTGATCGTCGGCACCGTCGGCGGGTGTCTGCTGCTGCACGAGTACGTGATCCGGCGAATTGCCCTGTTGCGACCGCTGTTCGGCCTGAAGTGGCGATCGCGCCTGCCCGCGCGGTCGTCCGCCGAGGCACCCGCCTCGGCCACCTAGCCCCTGACCGACGACGCATGGCCGCGCGCGCGCGAACGCGGCATCATGCGTCGTCGCCTTGGGGAGGTTCGTCATGCCGCGTGCGTTTGATCGTGTGTTGTTGTGCTTGGTGTTGGGCCTTGCCCTGATCGCGCGCGCGCATGCCGATGGCGTGCCGCCCGCGCCGCCGCGCGCGGAGGGCGATGGGCCGTATCCGCAATTGATCCTGCGTGGCGTGACCGTCATCAATGGCACGGGCAGTCCGCCCTTCGGGCCGGCCGACGTGGTGATCAAGGGCAATCGCATCGCCGAGATCGTGGCCGTGGGCAATCCCGGCGCGCCGATCGCCGCCGACAAGCGTCCCAAGCTCGAACAGGGCGGGCGCGAGATGGACTTGAGCGGCCACTACGTGATGCCCGGCATCATCGACATGCACGGCCACATCGGCGGCGCCGAACAAGGCGTGACCGCGACCTATGTGTACAAGCTCTGGATGGGCCACGGCATCACCACCGTGCGCGATCCAGGCTGCGGCAATGGCGTCGACTGGTGCGTCAGCGAAACGCGCCGCAGCGCGCGCAATGAAATCACCGCGCCGCGCCTTTACCCCTACGTGTTCTTCCCGCAAGGCCACGAATCACCGCCCATCACCACGCCCGAGCAAGCGCGGCAATGGGTGCGCGAGATGAAGGCCAAGGGCGCGTTGGGCATGAAATGCTTCGGCTATCGCCCCGACATTCTCGAAGCCGCCTTCGATGAATTGAAAAAGCAAGGCATGCGCAGCGCCTGCCATCACGCGCAGCTCGACGTCTCGCGCGTCAACGTGCTGACCACGGCGCGCTGGGGCCTGACCACGATGGAACATTGGTACGGCCTGCCCGAAGCCTTGTTCGACGATCGCACCGTGCAGGCCTATCCCGCCGACTACAACTACAACAACGAAGCGCAGCGCTTTGGTCAGGCCGGTCGTCTGTGGGCCCAGGCCGCGCCGCGTGGCAGCGAAAAGTACGAAGCCGTGATCAAGGAATTGCTCGATCGCGGTTTCACCCTCGACCCGACCTTCACCATCTATCAAGCCGCGCGCGATTTGATGCGTGCGCGCCGCGCCGAATGGCATGACCAGTACACCATGCCCTCGTTGTGGAATTTCTACACGCCCAACCGCGACAACCACGGCAGCTTCTTTTTCGACTGGACCACCGAGGACGAAGTCGCCTGGCGCGACAACTATCGACGCTGGATGGATTTCGTCAACGACTACAAGAATCGCGGCGGTCGCGTCACCGTGGGTTCCGACTCGGGCTTCATCTACAAGCTCTACGGCTTCGGCACCATCGAAGAACTGGAGCTGCTGCGCGAAGCGGGCTTTCATCCGCTCGAAGTGCTGCGCGCCGCGACGCTCAACGGCGCCGAAGCCCTGGGCGCGGCCGACACCATCGGCTCGCTCGAAGCCGGCAAGCTCGCCGACATCGCCGTGCTCGAAGAAAACCCACTCGCCAACCTCAAAGTGCTCTACGGCACCGGCCACATCCGCCTGGGCGCCGACGGCAAGCTCGCGCGCGTCGGCGGCGTGAAATACACCATCAAGGACGGCATCGTCTTCGACGCGCGCCAACTGCTGGCCGACGTGCGTCGCATGGTGGCGGAGGACAAGAAGGCGCGCGGCATTGAGCAATTGCCGCAGCCGTGATCGCTGGGCGTGCCTAGCTTTTTGATGCGGGCACGCGAGACGCGATGATCTCGGCCATCATCCGACCCCAATGCGCGTAGAGCTCGGGGCCGGGATGAAAACCATCGCTGGCCATCAGCGTGGGATCGTCGATGTCGTCGAGAGGGACGTGCAGGGCGTCCGCGCGTCGTGAGGCCAGTTCGCGCAGCGCCGCGTCGAAGCGACGCGCGCGTTCGCCGAGGAACCAGCGTAACGGTTGCGGAAGCGCGGGGAAGCGGTGCATCGGTGGCAGACCACACAGCAACACACATTGAATGCCGAAGCGGTCGCGCAAGCGATCGAGCAGCGCGTCCTGCATGGCGATCCAGGTCGCGATGCGCGCGCCGCTGGTGATGTCGTTCACGCCGAGCGAGATCACGGCGAAGTCGAAGCGTTCGGCGTCGACCGTGTCGAGGTGACGCAGCGTCGCGTCGGTGGTGGCGCCGGTGCGCGCGATCAGACGCCAAGCCACGCCGCCGCGCGGGGCGAGGGCTTCGACGAGACGACCGCTGAGCGCTTGCGCCTGCGTTTGCGCGCCGACGCCCGCCGCGGCGGAATCGCCGAGGATCAGCACGCGCCGATGCGGCGCTTCGCCGACGACGCCGTAGCGCGCGCCTTCGGGCTCGGGCAGCCTTGGCGTGTCGCGACGCACGCGCCGGCCTTGCCAGATCAGCCAGGGCGCGAGCGCGAGAGTGGCGATGGGATAGCCCATGTGGACGCTCCGGAAAACGGGCGCGCAGCTTAGCGCCGCGCGCGACGAGGCGCGAAGCCTCGATCGCGGCGATCGATCGCATCAATCAAAAACCAGGGCTGTTCGCATGATCGATAGGCAACGTCTATCGATCGAATCCCGACAATCAATTGGTCGAGCCTATCGATAGCCACCTACAGTGCGGCCACATCCCACAGGAACCGCCGCCATGTCCGCTCCGAAGACCCTCACCACCACCGCCGGCGCGCCGATCGCCGACAATCAGAACTCGCTCAGCGCCGGCCCGCGCGGGCCCTTGCTGCTGCAGGACTATCAGCTGATCGAAAAGCTCGCGCATCAAAACCGCGAGCGCATTCCCGAACGCGTGGTGCACGCCAAGGGCTGGGGCGCCTACGGCACGTTGACGGTGACGAAGGACATCACGCGCTTCACGCGCGCGAAGCTGTTCTCGGAAGTCGGCAAGCGCACTGATCTGATCCTGCGCTTCTCCACGGTCGCGGGCGAACTCGGCGCGGCCGATGCCGAGCGCGACGTGCGCGGCTTCGCCGTGAAGTTCTACACCGAGGAAGGCAATTGGGATCTGGTCGGCAACAACACACCGGTGTTCTTCCTGCGCGATCCGCTGAAGTTTCCGGATTTCATTCGCACGCAGAAACGCCATCCGGCGACGAACCTGCGCTCGCTCACGGCGATGTGGGACTTCTGGTCGCTGTCGCCGGAGTCGCTGCATCAAGTGACGATTCTGTTTTCCGATCGCGGCCTGCCCACCGATGTGCGTCACATCAACGGCTATGGCTCGCACACCTTCAGCCTGATCAATGCCCAAGGCGAGCGGCATTGGGTGAAGTTTCACTTCAAGACGCAACAGGGCCATCGCACCTGGACCAATGCCGAGGCCGCGGCCGTGGTCGGTCGCACGCGCGAGAGCACGCAGGAAGATCTCTACGGCGCGATCGAGCGCGGCGAGTTTCCGCGCTGGACGATGTACATCCAGGTGATGAGCGAAGAACAAGCACGGCACACGGCTTACGATCCGTTCGATCTGACCAAGGTGTGGCCGCACGGCGAGTTTCCGCTGATCGAGGTCGGCGTGCTCGAGCTCAATCGCAACGCGCGCAACTATTTCGCCGAGATCGAACAAGCGGCGTTCTCGCCGTCGAACATCGTGCCCGGCATTGGCTTCTCGCCGGACAAGATGCTTCAAGGTCGCATCTTCGCCTATGCCGACGCGCATCGTTATCGGCTCGGCACGCACTACGAGGCCCTGCCGGTGAATGCGCCGCGTTGCCCCGTGCATCACTATCACAAGGATGGCGCGATGCGTTTCTTCGCCAATGACACGGGCGATGCCAACGCGTATTACGAGCCGAACTCCTTCGGCGGTCCGGCGCAGGCGCCGCAATATCGCGAGCCGCCCTTGGCGCTCGAGGGCGTGGCCGATCGTCACGATCATCGCGCGGGCAATGATGACTTCACGCAGCCGCGCGCCCTGTTCCAGTTGTTCGACGATGCGCAGCGTCAACGCCTGTACGGCAATATCGCGGCGGCGATGCAGGGCGTGCCGGCGACCATCGTCGAGCGTCAGCTCGCCTTGTTCGCGCGCATCGACCCGGCCTACGCGGCGGGCGTACGTCAGGCGCTGGGCGCCTGATCGGGCGCCTTGCCCGCGCGGCGTCGATGGCGCCGCGCGGGCGGTCGTTCGTTCGCAGTGTGACGCGGTGCCGCGCGCGGGCATCGCGGGCGCGTACACTGCGGGGCGGTTCGAACGGAGCGCGCGATGAACGAATTGACGACGAGAGTTCTCTGCGCGCGCGCCGCGCGTTGGTCGATGATCTTCGCGACGCTCGCGCTGAGCGGTTGCGTCACCACGGGCGAATTCAGCACGTCGCCCAACGCGGTCGACAACGCGGCGATCGAAACGCCCGCGCCCGAACCGGGTCGCTATGTCGCCGAACCCGGCTACACGCCGGAACTCATCGCGCAATTGCGCGCCGCGCCCGCGGCCGAGACGCCGGAAAACTTGCCCGGCACGCAACCCGCGGGCGATGTCATCGTGCAGCGCGGTCAGGGTTTCGTGCGCATTGGACTGGGCTATTACGACCTCACCGATCTCGACGTCGATGCCTGGGTCGACACGCAAGCACGCGCCGCTGGCGCCGATCGCGTGTTGCGCTACGCCGTTTCGTTACCCGCGCAGCCCGGCGAAGAACACAACGCCGCGTTCGGCGCCGATCGCCCGGTCGGTTCCTCCTTCGAATCCACGTCCGCCGCGAATAGCGAGCAACCCGCGCCAGCCGTCGAACCCAAACGCGCCCTCGTCGCGGCGTATTTCGTGCGCTTCAAGCCGCCCTTCGGCGCGAGTTTTCGCGATCTAACGACGAGCGAACGCGCGAACATCGGCGCCGATGGCGTGTGGATCGGTCAAGTGATCGGCCAATCGCCCGCCGATGAAGCCAACCTCGCGCCCGGCGACGTGGTGATGCGCATCGATGGCGTGCCCGTGCGCGATCGCGCGATGTTTCAGGCGCAGTTGCGCGCCAAGGCCGGCACGGCGGTGAATCTGTTCGTGCGGCGTGGTGAGCGCACGTTCTCGCGCGTGGTGCGGCTGGGGCGCTTGCCGGGCGAGGCCGAGGCGCGCTGATCGCCGCTACATGCCCTTGAAGCGCCCTTGCAACGCCGGGCTCACGGGCAAGAGTTCCTCGCGACCGCGCACGCGCAGTCGCGCCTTGCCCAGTTCGTCGCGCTTGACCCACTCGATCGCGGCCGCGCGCACGATCACCGAGCGATGCACTTGCCAGAACGCCTCGGGATCGAGGCCTTCGAGCAGTTCGCGCAGCGAGGCGCGGATCAGCGCTTCTTCCTCGCGCGTGACGACCTTGGTGTATTTCTCCTCGGCCTGGAAATACAGCACGTCCTCGATCGGAAACAGCCGCACGGTGTCGCCGATGCCGGCGGTGATCCAGCGCAAGGTCGTTTGTCCGGCGCGCTGACGTTCACTCAAGCGCTCGAGCGTGGTGTCGAGGGTCGACGGTGGCCGAGAGCGCAAGCGTTCGCGCACGCGAACCAGCGCGCGCGCCAGGCGTTCGGGTTGCACGGGCTTGAGCACGTAGTCGACGGCGCCTTCGTCGAAGGCGCGCACGGCGTATTCGTCATAGGCCGTGGTGAAGACGATGTGGCAATCGCGGCTCGCTTCGCGCGCGAGCGCCAGGCCATTCATGCCGGGCATGCGAATGTCGAGAAACGCCACTCGCGGACGATGCGCGATCAGCGCTTCGAGGGCGTCGAGGCCATCGGCGCACTGCGCGACGATCTTGAGCTCCGGCCACAGTTCGGCGAGCAGGCGCGCCAGAGCCTCGCGTTGCGGCGCTTCGTCCTCGGCGATGAGGGCGGTGATGGGCGCGGTGCTCATGTGGCGTTGATCGGAATCTCGATGGTCGCGCGCGCGCCACCTTCCGGCGGGCCGCTCAAGGTCAAGCGCGCGCGCTCGCCGAAACGCGTCAGCAATTGCTCGCGAATGTTCGCCAAGCCCACGCCGTTGCCAAATCCAGCGCGGAGGCCGACGCCGGTGTCGGTGACAGTCACTTGCAGCGTGCCCGCGTCGAGCAAGCGCGCGCGCACGTCGATCCGACCCGGTCCGCGCTTGGGCTCGACGCCGTGCTTGATCGCGTTCTCGACGAGCGAGATCAGGATCAGCGGCGGAAACGCCTGCGCGGCGAGCGTGGCGTCGACATCGACCGCATAGTCCAGCCGCTCGCCCATGCGCACGCGCATCAGTTTCAGATAGCTCTCGCACAGCGCGAGTTGTTCGCCCAGCGTCGCGTGGCCGGGTTCGTGCGCGTCGCGCAGTTTCGGAATGGTCGCGCGCAAGTAATCGACCAGGGCGTCGATCATGTGCTCCGCGCGCGCGGCATCGGTGCGGATCAGCGAGCGGGTCGAGGCCAGGGTGTTGAACAGAAAATGCGGCTCGACCTGCGCTTGCAGCACCGCGAGTCGCAAATCGGCTTGCTGGCGCGCCGCGCGCAGGTCGGCCAGTTCGCGTTCGCGCCGAACGTCGGTCAATCGACGGTCCTCGCTCAAATACGCGCGCAAGGCCAAGCCACCGCCGAGCATGAAGTAAATCGACAGACCGAATGTGATGGCGATGAGGCGGCCCGCCAGCGGATGGTCGTCCTTCTTCACGTTCAAGCGCTCGAATTTGGCATTGCCGCGCATGCGTTGTTCGAGTTGGATCTCGATCACGGCCGAGGCGTAGGAATCGGCGACATAACTCACGGCCATGCCCACGATCACCGCGCCGATCACCAACGGCCGTTCCAGCCGCGCGCGCAGGCGACGGTGACGGACGAAGGTGGCCAGCGCGGGCCCCGCGATCATCATCGCCGCGAACGTGACGCCGCTGTGCACCGCCACCAGGCCCGCCGCCGACCAGTCGCCGAACTCCATGCCCAGGCCCAGCCCCGACAACACGCCGATCATCGCGGCGAACGCGCCGAACACCAGCGAGCGCTTGCGCAACCACGGCGCGCTGAATACCGGATAGCGCCGGTACGAGGCCGGCCCACCGGCGATGTGGGTCACGACCTCGGGCGGCAGCGGACGATCGAGGGGCGGGGACGTGGCGGTCATGAGCCGAGCTTATTGCTTCTTGCCGCGCATGGCATTGCCGTGCTGCTTGAGTTCGATCTCGGTCACCGCGCCGTCGGCGTCGCGGAAGAAGGTGAACTCGGCGCCGACGATCTCGGCCACGAACTGGTCTTTGGCCACGGCATCGACCGGAAACGCCTGCTGTCCCGTGCCCTGCACGAACAACTGCTCGCCGCGCGCGGTGACCTTGAGGCCGAAGCCCGGCACCAACGGATACTCGCCGACATAGGCCTTGAGGTCTTCGGCGCCAACCTTGAACGCGGCCGCGGCCGGCGCCGCGTCGAGGCGCGTGGCCTTGTCCTGACCACCACCCTGATGCCACACGAAGCTATAGCCCTTGGCGCCGCGCACCGGATGCAGCAAGGCATCGACCACGGTCGGATAAAAATCGCCGGCCGAGTCGTAACGCAGCTCGAACGCGGACTGCCCCTGCGCCTGCGCGACCAGATGATCGTCGACGCGCTTGAGCGTCATCTTCAAGCCACCGTCGAGTCGGTATTCGCCCGCGAGCGCGTCGAGCAGCGCGGCGTCGGGCTTGGCGTCGCGACGCGGTTCGCCGATCGGAATGCTGTCGTCGAGCAGATGCAGGCCGATCAGGCCCAGGCCGCCGACATTGGTCATCGCCGTGTCGGCCAGCACCACCACGCCGCGATCGTTCTTGCGATCGAAGGCGACGAGCGCGGAGAAGCCGCCCGTGGCGCCTTCATGCAGATGCACCTCGCGGCCATTGACCGGCGCGATCATCCAGTTCATGCCCATCACCGCGCCGGGTTTGCGCAGGATTTCCTTTTGCGTGGCGGCGAGCGCGGGCGTGATCGCGGACTCGCGGCGACCGAGCTGCGCTTCGACGTAGCGGATCATGTCGGTCAGCGACGCGCGCACGCCGCCGACGCCGGCCGTGTCGGCGCCGAAACGCCACGCCGCGGATTCCGCGCCAGTCTGCCAGTGACCGCGCGCGACCTTCACGCCCTCGCGCGGCGCGTCGATGAAGGCATCGTCCATGCCCAGGGGCTTGAACAACTTCTCGTCGATCAAAGTCGCGTACGAGGTGTCGGCCTGCTTCGCCAGTACGTGCGACAGGACCATCATCGCGAAGTTGGAATACGCCCAGTTCGTGCCCGGTTCTGCGGTCAGGCGCACGTCTTCGATCGAAGCCATCAGTTGCTCGGTCGTGACGCGCGCGTAGGGATCATTGCCATCGACGATGGTCATCTTGCTTGGCAGCGCTGGAAAGCCCGAGGTGTGCGTTACCAAGTGGCGCAAAAGCACGGGCTTGCCCTTGAACTCGGGCGCCTTCACGCCTTCCGGCAGATACTTCGACAGCGGATCGTCGAGGCTGGCCTCGCCGCGCGCGATGCGATCGGCGAGCAGCGCGGCGGTCATGGTCTTGCTGATCGAGCCGATCTCGAAGGTGGTGTGCGCGTCGATGGCGCGCGCCTTGTCCGGGTCGGCGCAGACGAAGGCCATGCGCGTATCCTTGTCGATCACGGCGGCGGCGATGCACGCGCCGGTGCGGTCGCCGGTCAGGCGGCGCGCCAGGGTGTCGTGCAAGGCGCTGTCGTCGGCGCGCGCGACGCCAGCGACGACGCTGGCCGAGAGCACGAAGCTCAGGATCACGGGATGCATGCTCGGACTCCTCTTCCGGGGGATGATGGGGCAAGCCTAGGCGGTGGCCCGCCGCCGCGCCGGGGCTTGCGACCAAGCCAGTCGATTGCGCGATGAAACCCGCCCTCGGCGCGACGACGCCATCGCGTCGCCACAAATCCACCCAGCGCGCGCCATGCGCCGGCGCTAGAGTAGCGGCCAGCACCTGACCCTGGAGACGTCATGAAGATCGTGCATTGGAGTCTGTCCCTGACCCTGGCCGCCTCGGCCCTGCTCGCGCCGGGCGTGGCCCTGGCGGCGAAGCCTTGCGAGGAATTGAAGCAAGAGATCGCGGCCAAGCTCGACGCCAAGGGCGTCGTCGGCTACACGCTCGACATCGTCGCGCCCGAAGCCGTGACCGAAGGCCAGCGCGTGGTCGGCAGTTGCGATGGCGGCACGCACCGCATTGTCTACACGCGCGCCGCTCCCGCGGTGGCCAAGGCCGACGAGGCTGCGCCCGCGCAGTGATCACCCGCTCGAGGCGTGGCGCGTCGATAAATCGTCGCCGCGCCCTCCGACTCGCCCCGCGTCGACGGCTCATCGCCCCGACGCTTCAGTTGAACGGGCCGCGGTTGGCCGACACGCGGCCTCGCGGCATCATCCCGGCATGAGCGAACCCATCGCCACCGCCACCGCGTCCAGCAGCGGCACCGCCACCTTGGTCGAGTTGCGCGCGAGTTTTCGTCGCGCGGATTACCAGACCGTGGTGCGCGACGCGCGCGCGGCGATCGCGCGCGCGCAAGCCGAAGGCGATGAATCGGTGCTGGCCCAGGCCACGCTCTGGCTCGGCGCCGGCCTGACCATGCAAGGCTTGTATCAGGCCGCGTTGACGACCTTGCGTCAGGCGCTCGATCGCATCACCGCGCTCAATGGCGCCGTGCACACGGGCCGCGTGTGGAACTATCTCGGCGTCGTGCACGAGGAACTGGGCGACATCGCCACCGCGCTCGCGCACTACGAGCATGGCCTCACTGAGACGCGCGCGGCCGGCGACACCGAGGTCGAGGTCTATCTGCTGGTCAATCTCTCCGATTGCCTGGTCGCGCAAGGGCAGTACGCGTTGGCGCGACCGCGCCTGGAAGACGCGATCCGCGCCGCCGCCGCGGTTGGCGACTGGGGTCATCACGGCTGGGTGCTGTCGGCGCGCGCGCGCATGCACGCGGCCTGCGGCGATCTGGCCGCGGCCCACGCCGATCATCTGGCCGCGATCGATTCCACCGCGCGCGGCGAGTCGCCGCGCATGCACGCCGAAGTGCTCAAGGACTACGGCGCCTTTCTCGGCGGCCTGGGCGATCACGACGCGGCCCTGGCGCAAGTGCAACGCGCGCTGGCCCTGGTCGAGCGTCTGGGCATTCGACGCGAGATCTACCGCGCGCACGAAGTGCTGGCCGACATCCACGAGCGTCGCGGCGATCTGCGCGCGGCGCTACGGCATCTGCGCGCGTTCCAGGAAGTGCGCGCCAGCGTCTTCGACGAAGTGCTGCGCGAACGGGTGGAAAGCATGGCCGCGCAAGCGGAACTCGAACGCGCGCAGCACGCGCACGAGATCGAGCGCCTGCGTTCGCGCGAACTGGCCGAGGCCTTGGCCGAACTCGAGCGACGCACGCGCGAGCTCGATCGCTTGAGCCGTCACGACCCGCTGACCGATGCCTGCAACCGCCGCCATCTCAACGAGGCCCTGGCGCGCGAGTTCGCGCGCGCGGGCGAGGGCGTGCTGGTGCTGGCCTTGATCGACGTCGATCACTTCAAGCGCGTCAACGATCGGCATCTGCACGCGGTCGGCGATGCGGTGCTGTGTCGCTTGGTCGCGCGCTGGCGTCAACGCTTGGGCGAAGGCGATGTGCTCGCGCGCTTCGGCGGCGAGGAATTCGCGCTGCTGTGGCGCGCGCCGGATCTGGCCGCGGCACGCGCGCACGCCGAAGCGTTGCGCGAGGACGCGCGCGTCGAGCCTTGGCCAGCGCTCGCGCCGGACTTGGCGATCACGGTCAGCATTGGACTCGCGCAGGCGACCGAGGCGGCGACGTGGGAAGAACTGCTGCGCCTGGCCGATCGTCGTCTGTATCAGGCCAAGGATCGCGGGCGCGATCGGGTGTGTGGGCCGGGGGATTGAGCCATTCGAGGTCGCGCGTCGCGCCGCATCGATGACAATGACGCGGTGACAAAGATCGATCAACGCAAGATCAAAATCACGCGCGCTCAAGTATCCGTCGAAATATCGTCCCACGCCTGATCCATGTAACCGATCAGCCAGTTCAAGGCCCAATGCCGTTCCAGTACCACGTCGGCATCGAGACCGGCGGGCGCGGGTTCGCCCTTCAAGCGCGCGTCGACCACGGCCCAATGACAGCGATAGATCAGATCGGCCGCGTCGAGCACCTCGGCGATCGGGCGCGGGCGCGCCTGGGCAAGAATCTGCGCCGTCGTGCGCGAGATCATCAAGGTCACGGCGGCCTTGGCATCGCCGCGCATTACCGGCAGGCCGAGCGGATCGGCCAATCGCAACGACCACAACAAGACCCAAGCGGCTTCGTGACGCCAGGCGAAGGTCGCGAGGTCCTGGAAAGCCGGCGCGGGATCGTCGAGGAAGGCGTTCTCTTTCGGCGTGAAATGCGCCTGCAGTGCATGCGTCACCAGCCAACGGTCGACGTGTTCCTGTTCGAGTCCTTCGCCCTTGAGCGCGACCACCATCAGGCACAGCGCGCGCCGCGCGATCTCGGCCTTGTCGCGCGGGCGCACTTCGCGCGCGGCGGCAATCACCGGCAGATGGGTGTTGATCGGCACGCCATGTTCGGTCAGCACGGCTTCGCTGCGCGCCTTGCGCGCCAGGCCTTCGGCGCTGGGCTCGCGTTCGCGCGCCTGGATGCGGGCCTTGCGCGCTTCGGACGAGGTGTCCTCGGCGAGGGCGGGCAGCGCGGCCGCCGTCATCGTGGCGGCCAGGGTCAGCAGCAGATCGCGTCGTTGGCGGTCGTGTTCGTTCATGTCATCGCGCCTCGGTCCGTCGGGGGTGATCGACATACGGCGAAAGCGCGCCGCCGCGCTCGTTCGCTCAGGCCAGTTCCAGGCGCGAGGCCCAGTCGCGCAGGTCGCGGCTGAGATAGCAGTTGGACCCGGCCGAGATCCAGCCGTGCCGCGCGAACAGCTTGCGATACCAGGTCGCCGTGCGGGCGACGAAGCCGTCGTCGTCGCCGACGAAATCATCGCCGCGACAGAACGCCTCCAGAAAGGCCACGCCATGACACAGCCGCGCGAACTGCGGCACGCCGGCCAGCAAGTGCGCGCTGGGCACGTAGTGCATCACGTCGGAACAGATCAGCAGATCCACCGGCTCGCGCAGGCCGATGCCGTCGAGCTGATCGAAGCGCGCGTAGTGAATATTGCGGCTGTTGCCGTAGCGTTCGACCACGTACTCGCTGCTGTCGAAGCCGATGTAGCGCAGCTTCGGTCGCAATGCGAGCAGTGGCCCGTGCCAGGCACCTTCGCCGCAGCCGATGTCGATCACGCTTTCCAACGGTCGGTTGAGGTAATACTCGGCCAGGCTCACGGCCAGTTGCACCTTGCGGCGCAATTCGTCGGCGTGCTTCACGCGTTGGCGCGGGTCGCGATACCAGCGGTCGAAATAGGCGCGGTCGTAACGTTTGCTCATGGCCGGCTCGCTCGGGGCGCGCGATTGTCGCACGGCGCGCCGCGCGTCGGCCCGTCCGGCGCCGGAAAACCGCCGTCGGCGGGCGCCGTTTGCTTTCCGGGCCGGGGTTGTGCCTAAGTAGCCGGATTGAGCGACGCGCCCAGCCGGCGCGATCGGTCCGGCGTGGCTTCGCCGGCAGGATTCAGACAGGAGGGGCGCGTTCGCGCGACGGCTATGAGCGCCATGCTCGAGTCCACGTTTCAGGTCGTGCTGGTCAGCGCGGACGCCGCGCTGCGCGCCGACGTGACGACCGCGCTGGCCGCGGTCGGCGTGCGCGTGGTCGAAGCCGCGAACATGATCGAGGCCGAGACCGTGAGCGCCCGCTGCGCCGTGCTCGACGCCGACGTGCCCGGCATCATGGCCTTCGCCGGCGCGCGCGTGGCCGAAGGCGTGCCGGTGATGCTGGTGCTCGGCACCAAGCCCGATTCGCTCGACCGCGCGGTCGCCGCCGGCCTGCCCGGGCGCATCGACATTCTGCCGCGACCGGTTCACTCCGCCTTCTTGCGCGACTGGGTGTTGCGCGCGCGTCAGGCCGAGGCCGACACCGCGTCGATCGCCGGCTTCGGTTCCGTGCAGACGCCGACCGAGGCGCATCTGCGCGTGGCCCTCGAGGCCGCGGGCATGGTCGCCTGGGAATGGGATCTGCGCACCGGCGAGCGCCGCACCAGCGGTGGCGATCTGTCCTTGATCGGCTCGCAGGCGCCCACGGCGCAGGCCGCGATCGATCTGGTGCTGGCCGAGGATCGCATCGGTTACTTGACCGAGATCGAAAGGGTCAAGCGCGAAGGCGGCGCGTACTTGAATGAGTTCCGCGTGCGCTGGCCCGACGGCACGATCCGCTGGCTGCAATCGCGCGGTCACTGCCATCTCGACGCCGAGGGCCGGCCCGAGCGTCTGTACGGCGTGGTCGCCGACGTCACCGATCTGATCGAGGCGCAAGCGCGCGCGGTCGCGTTCGAGTCGCGCCTGCGTCAGGTGCTCGATGCCTCGTCGATGCTGTTCTGGGAATGGGATCTGGTCACGGGCAGGCGCTCGTCCTTTGGTCGCGACGAGATGGTGCTCGGCTGCAAGCCGGCCACGCGCGAGGAAGCCGATGCCCTGATCCATCCCGAGGATCGCAAGCGCGATCAGGAGCTGTTCGCGCGCACGGTCATGCGCGGCGAGGAATACGCCGGCGAAATGCGCGTGATCTGGCCCGATGGCTCGGTGCATTGGCTGTTTTCGCGCGGCGTGCCCAAGCTCGGCCCCGACGGCAAGCCGATCTGGGCCATGGGCGTGGTGATGGACATCACCGAGCGCAAGCGCACCGAACTGGCCCTGGCCGAGAGCGAACGCTGGCAGCGCCTGGCGGTGCAGGGCGCGGGCCTCAATCTGTGGGAAGTCGACCTCAACACCGGCGAACGCCGCGGCGGCGAGCGCGACATCGAGTTCTACGGCTTCAGTCCGTCGACCATGGAAGAACTCGAATCGATCATGCACGCCGATGACGTGCAGCGCCTGCACGAGGCGCAAGATCGCGGCCACGTCACCGGCGAACCCTATACCGTCGAATATCGCGTGCCGCAGGACGATGGCACGGCGCGCTGGTTCCGCAGCGCCGGTCAGTTCATCGAACGCGCGGGCAAGGGCCGCGTCGCGGGCGTGGCCTTCGATGTCACGAAAGAAAAACGTCAGTCCGAAGCACTGCAACGCGCGTTGCAGGCGGCCGAAGCGGCCTCGCGCGCGAAGTCGGGTTTCCTGGCCAGCATGAGTCACGAGATCCGCACGCCGATGAACGCCGTGATCGGCATGACCGGCTTGCTGCTCGACACGCCCTTGTCGCCGCATCAACGCGAACTGGCCGAGACCATTCGGTCCAGCGGCGATCTGCTGTTGCATCTGATCAACGACATTCTCGACTTCTCCAAGATCGAGGCCGGTCAGATGACGGTCGAACAGGAGACCTTCGATCTGCTCGCTTGTCTCGAATCGGCGATGGATCTTGCCGTCGGTGGCGCCGAGGCCAAGGGCCTGGCGCTGACGTGCGTCGTCACCGGCGCCGCGCCCACGCGCGTGGTCGGCGATCAGACGCGACTGCGTCAGGTGCTGCTGAACCTGGTGACCAATGCGCTGAAGTTCACGCGCGAAGGCGAGGTCGCGATCCGCGCCGAGCTCAAGGCCGAGGCCAAGGGCCAGTTGCGTCTGATCTGCGAAGTGCGCGACACCGGCATCGGCATGTCGCGCGCGACCATGGATCGTCTGTTCGCGCCATTCTCGCAAGGCGATGTCTCGACCACGCGCCGCTTCGGCGGCACGGGTCTGGGTCTGGCGATCAGCAAGCGCTTGTGCGAGTTGATGCGCGGCGATATCTCGGTCGACAGTCGCGAAGGGCAGGGCTCGACGTTTCGCATTGCCTTGCCCATGGCCACGCCGGCGGCGATGGCGGTGGGCGCGGAAGATTTTTCGCCACTGCGCAATCGTCGCATCGGCGTGGTCGGCGTGCGCAACGCCGTGCGCGCGGCCCTGGTCGCGCAGATGCAGGCCTGGGGCGCCAAGGTCGAACTGCTCGACGATGATGCCAGCGACGATGGCGCGCTCGCCGCGTGCGAGGCCATCGTCGTCGACGAGCGCAATCGCGTCGGCTTGCAGGAACTGATCAATCGCAAGTTGCCGGGGCGCAAGATGCCTCTGGTCTTGTTCTCGTCGTTGCCGGCGCGCGCGCAGGATGTGCTGGAACTCGGCGCCCACGTGCGCCGCATCGCCGCGCCGGTGCGGCCTTCGCAATTGCTCGGTTCGCTGCAGGTCTTGTTCGGCGAAGGCGGCGAGCGTCCCGCGCGCGAATCGGTCAAGAGCGAGCCCGGCCTGCTGGCGCAGAATTTCCCGATGCGCATCCTCGTGGCCGAGGACAATCAGGTCAATCAGATGCTGGTCGAGCTGATGCTGGAATCGCTCGGCTATCGCGCCGACATGGTCGCCAATGGCGTAGAAGTGCTCGATGCGTTGAAGCGCCAGAACTACGACGTGGTGCTGATGGACGTGGAGATGCCCGAACTCGACGGCGTCGCCGCCACGCGCGCCGTGCGCGCCATGACCGGCGACGCGCGGCGTCCGCACATCATCGCGGTCACCGCGCACGTGCTACCCGATTCGCGCGCGCGCTTGTTCGCCGCGGGCATGAACGACTATCTGGCCAAGCCGATCGAGATCGATGGCCTCGCGTCCGCCTTGCGTCGCGCCGGCATGGTGCTGATGCCGGCCGCCAGCGCGCGCGCCACGATCAAGAGCTAAGCCGCTTCGGACTTGCGCGCGTGTCGCGCACTGCGCACACTCGCGCGGTCATCGTTCGAGTCCACGCATGTCGTCCCCGTTGCCCCGCCGTTATCGTCTCGACGATGTGATCGTCGACCTCACGCGTCAACGCGTCACCCGTGGCGACGCGGTGCTGGACGTCGCGGGCCTGAGCTTTCAATTGCTCGCCTGCCTGCTGCGCCGAGGCGTGGACGTGGTGGCTTTCGATGAGTTGATCGCCGAAGTCTGGGCGCCCGCCGTGGTCAACGAGGAAACCGTGACGCAGCGCGTGAAGCTGTTGCGTCAGGCCTTGGGCGACGATGGTCGACAGCCGCGCTACGTGCGTTCGGTGCGTGGACGGGGCTATCAGTTGTGCGTGATGCCGGAGGCGATGAGCGATGATGCGCCAACGGTGGCATCGAAGTCGACGGCACGGCGATGGCCGATCGCGGGGATCGCGGCGGCCTTGGTCGTGGTGCTTGCCGCGCTCGTGAGTGCCTTTGTGTGGCGACCGCGCGCCGAACCCGCGCCCGCGCCAAAATCCGCGCGCGAGGAAACGTTGGCGCGCGCGCAGCACTACTTCGCCATGGGCCAGCGCGATAACAACGAACGCGCCGTGGCCTTGTACGAAGACGTTTTGCGCGAAGACCCGACTTCCGTCGGCGCGCGTCTGGGCCTGAGCTTCGCGCTCAGCGCGCGCGTGTGCCAGTTCGATTTCTCCTGGGAACACGCCGATCGCGCGCTGCGCCTGGCCGATGCCTTGATCGCCGAACGCGGCGACGATGGCGAGGCGTATTCCGCGCGCGGCTACGCGCAGGATTGCCTGGGCCGCATCGACGATGCCATCGCCAGCTACACGCGCGCGATGGCGCTCGATCCGGCGGCGCGCAGCGACAGCGTGTCGTCCGCGGCGTATCTGCTCAGCATCAAGGGGCGCTTGGCCGAGGCCTTGCGGCTCAATGTGTCGGTGCTCGATCAACGCGAGCATCTGCGCCATCTCGACAATCAGATCGCGCGCGATCTGGAACTGCTCGGCTTCACCGCCGAGGCCGAGCAATGGTACGCGCGCAGTTTTCGACTGCAGCCGGACAATGTTTTCGCCAATGTCGCCTATCCCTCGTTTCTGTTTCGACAAGGGCGATTCAGCGAGGCCGAGCGCGCCGCCGACGAGGCCTTGCAACGCCCGCATCATCCCGAACTGCAATTGCTGCTGGCGCAACTCGCGCTGCTGCGCGGCGATCGCGCGCGCGCGGTCGACTTCTTCGCGCAGGCCGCGCGGGCGCGACCGCATGTGGGTCACCTGCGCACCTTGCATCTGCTGTACGCGACCTCGGCGCCCAGCGCCGAACAGATCGCGGCGCGCATCGCCGAACTCGCCGCGCCCGAGAAGACCACCAATCAGTGGCCCGATACCTATCTGGAACTGAGCTGGCTCGAATGCGCGCGCGGCGATCGCGCCGCCGCCGTGGCCGCGATCGATCGCGCGATCGATGCGGGCTTGCTCGATCGCGCCTATTTGCAGGCGTCGCCCTTGTTCGCTTGCCTGCGCGAAGCGCCGGGCTTCGCCGCCGCGCTCGATCGCATCGGCGCGCGGGTGGCGCAAGAGCGCGCCCAGGTCGTGGGCGCGTCGTGGTTGCCGACGGATCTGCTTACGGTGAAGCCTTCACCGCCTTGATCAAATACTCGCGAAAGATCTTCTGCGATTGCGGATGCCCGTAACCCTGATTGAAGGCTTCGGACGTGATCAACGCGACCATGTTCTGCTCGGGCACGATCAGGGCGTAGTTGCCGCCATTGCCCGCCATCGCCCAGGCCCAGTGCTCGGGCTTGCCTTCGGTCGTGCCCATGCGCCAGAACAAGTAGCCGTATTCCATGTTGTCGCGCGGCACCGCGCGCGGCGTCAGCGCGGCGTCGATGTAACGCGCGGAGATCACCGACTTGCCGTGCCAGCGGCCATGATCGCGCACCATCTCGGCGATCTTGAGCAGATCGCGCGAGCGATAGCGCGTGCCGCCACCGCCCATGGTCACGCCACCGGGCGCGACGTTCCAACGCACTTGGTCGATGCCGAGCGGTGCTTCGAACGCTTCACGCGCGAAGGCCGACAGTGACTTGCCCGTCGCGCGCTCGATCACCGCGCCAAGCGTCAGCACGCCAGCGGTGCAGTACGAAAAGCTGCGGCCATACGGCGAATCCGCGGGCTTGGTATCCCAGGGCGCATAGCCGCGCATGGGCAGATCGAGCGCGAACTGCAGCCAGTCCTCGGTGACGTACATGCGTTCCTCATTGCCGGAGGAAAACTGATTCTCGTCGTTGCACTCCCAGGGCGCGCTCATGGTCAGCAGATCCTCGATCGTGAAACCGAGCTTGCGCGGATCGGGATGCGCCCACGCGCGATCCTTGAAGTAGCCGAACACCTTGGCGTCGACGCCCGGAATCAACTCGCGATCGATCGCCGCGCCGACCAGAAGTGAAGTGAGGCTCTTGGTCGCCGAGCGCATGTCGTTCAAGCGCTCGCGACTGCCACCATTGAAATAGGCCTCATGCACCAACTTGCCGTCACGCGCGACGAGGATGCTAGTGATGTTCTTGAAGGTGCCGTCGTCGATTCGCGCCGACAGTTCGGCGAGCTTGGCGGCATCGAGACCGACCTCGGCGGGCGATGCGACCGTCCAGCCGTCATCGAGGTCGTCGGGACGATCGTTCGCGGCCAGCGCGGACGTGGCGATCAGGAGGAGCAGGGTGGCGAACAAGTGGCGCATCGGTCGTGGTCCTGGTGGAGGGGACGCCAGCTCAGCGCGATCGCGAATGAAGTGCCGGAAATGCGAATGAAGAATTCTGAAGGGGTTTAGGATCAGCGGCTTGCGTGAGTTCGTTGCCGGGTGAGCCGTGGGTCGGGGCTTGATCGATGGGCTCGCGAACCGGGCATTGACGCGTCCCTGGATGGGCGAATATAGTTGGCACTAGCAACGAATATCGCCATGACCAGTCCCAAAGCTCGCAAAACACCCACCGCCCCCGACGCCAAGCTGCTGCGCGACGCGCAGACCATGCACGCGGCCCTGGGGCATCTGGTGCGCGTGTATCAGTTTCGCGATCGCGACAAGATCTGCTGCCACGACATCTCGGTCACGCAGTGCTACGCGCTCGAGACCCTGGTCGAGCAGGGCCCGATGCGCAGCGGCGCGTTGTCCGACGCCCTGCGCCTGGACAAGAGCACCACCACGCGCGTGGTCGATGCCCTGGCGCGCAAGGGCTATGTCGAACGCCTGACCGATGCCGATGACGCGCGCGCCCTGTCGCTGCGCGCCACCCGCGCCGGGCGCGCGTTGTACGAACGCATTAATCAGGAATTGATCGAGCAGCAAGTCGAGTTGTTGCGCGACTTCGATGCCGAGGCGCGCGCGAGCGCGGCCGAAGTGATCCGGCGCCTGGCGCGCACGGCGGAGGCGCGATTCGTCGCCGGCGTAAGTGTCGGGTCCTGCGCGACGTCGTGTGCCCCAAGCCCTGACGGCAAGTCGGGCTGCGGCTGATTTTTTTTGCGCCGATAGTTGCTACTGACAACCAAAGTCGACCAGGGAGAGCCCCGCATGTCCCGCATCCGAGCAGCACGCGAATCCGATGCACCAGCCATCGCCGAGATCTACAACCAAGGCATCGCCGAACGCGCCTCGACCTTCGAGACCACGCCGCGCACGGCGGCCGACATCCTCGCGCGCTTGGCCGACAGCGCGCGCTATCCCTGGCTGGTCGTGACCGATGACGCCGACGTCGTGCTCGGCTGGGCGAACCTCAGCGGCTATCGACCGCGCGAGTGCTACGCGGGCATCGCCGAGTTCTCGATCTATCTCGATCGGCGCGCGCGCGGGCAGGGGCATGGGCGCGCGTTGCTCATGGCCTTGCTCGATGCCGCCGCGGCGCGCGGCTACTGGAAAGTGCTCTCGCGGATCTTTCCGTTCAACACCGCGAGTCGCGCCTTGTGTCGCGCGTGCGGTTTTCGCGAAGTCGGCGTGTATGAAAAGCACGCGCGTCTCGAAGGCCAATGGCTCGACGTCGTGATCGTCGAGCGCTCGCTGCACGATCGCTTGCCCGCATGAGCACGCGACCGCTTCGCCACTATCGCCGCGATGCGCTGGCGTGGACGCCCGATGTCGACGGCGCGCGCTATTGGGCTGTCGCGCTCGAACGCACCTTGCTGACGGGCTTCGAGGTCGAGGCGCGCTGCCACTTCCCCGAGCACCACCATGACGCGGAGCAGATCACGCACGTGCTCGAAGGCGAGTTGTTCTTCGTCGTCGACGGCGTGGAGTACCGCGTCGGCGCCGGCGACGTAATCGCCATCCCCAGCCGAATCCCACACGCCGTCTTCACCCGCGAGCATCGCGCTCGCGCCGTGGATGCCTGGTCGCCCCTGCCGCCCGCGTATGCGCGCGACGTCATCACGACCGCATCCGAATCCCGCATTGACCCTGGAGTCGATTATGAATCTTGAGACCTATCCCGTGGTGATCATCGGCGCCGGCCCCGTGGGTCTGGCCGCCGCCGCGCACGTGCTCGACCGCGGCATGACGCCGCTAGTGCTAGAAGCCGGCGCGCAGGTCGGCGCTGGCATGTCGAAGTGGTCGCACGTGCGCATGTTCTCGCCGTGGCGATATGCGATCGATGCGCGCGCGCGCGTGCTGCTCGAACGACAAGGCTGGATCGCGCCGGACGAAGCGACCTTGCCCACCGGCGGCGAAGTGGTCGCGCGTTATCTCGTGCCCCTCGCGCGCACGCCCGAGATCGCGCCGCATCTGCGCCTGGGCGCGCGCGTGACGCGCGTGAGCAAATGGCGTCGCGACGTGATGAAGAACGCCGGTCGCGACGAGACGCCTTTCCTCGTGCGCTACGAAGACGCCAACGGTGAACACGATTTGCTCGCGCGCGCCGTCATCGATGCCTCGGGCACCATTGATTCGCCGAACCCACTCGGCGCTTCAGGTCTGCCCGCGATCGGCGAACAGTCGCTGCGCGACCGCATTGCCTACGGCTTGCCCGACGTGCTCGGCGCCGAACGCGCGCGCTATGCCGGCAAGCGCGTGCTCGTGGTCGGCAGCGGCCATTCCGCGTTCAACGTGCTGCAGGATCTGGCGCGACTCGTCGATGAAGCGCCCAGCACCACGATTCATTGGGCGATCCGTCGCGACTCGTGGCGTCGCGTGCTTGGCGGTGGCGACAAGGATCAACTCGTCGAGCGAGGCCGCCTGGGGCAACGCATCGGTCGGCTGGTCGAAGCAGGGCGCCTGAGCGTCAGCACCCGCTTCGAACTCGAGCGCCTGCGCGCGACGCCTGAAGGCATTGTTGCCATGAGCGGCGATCGCGACCTGCCGCCCGTCGACGAGATCGTCGCCTGCACCGGCTTTCGCCCCAACCTCGACTTGCTCGCCGAACTGCGCCTCGCGCTCGACCCCGGCACGCAAAGCCCCGTCGCGCTCGCGCCCCTGATCGACCCCAACCTGCACAGCTGCGGCAGCGTGCGCCCGCACGGCGCCGAACAGCTCAAGCATCCCGACGCGAACGTCTACCTCGTCGGCATGAAAAGCTACGGCCGCGCGCCCACGTTCCTGCTGCTGACCGGCTACGAACAAGTGCGCTCCGTCGTCGCCGCCATCGCCGGCGACTGGGACGCCGCGCGTCGCGTCGAACTGCAACTGCCCGAAACCGGCGTGTGCATCACCGACTTCAGCGAGCCTGAAGCCGACGTCAGCGCCAACACCACCACCGCCTGCTGTGGCGGCCCCCCGAAAGCCGACACCACCGCCTGCTGCGTCCGCGACGAAGACGCCAAGGCCGCCGGCGCCACCGGATGCGGCTGTGGCCCGCGATCGCAAGTCGTTGTCCCGGCTAAGAAAACCCAGGCGTGCTGCTAGCGCCTGGGATTCGGGACACCCACGAATTGGGATTCAGGACACCCACGAATCGAGGACACCCACGATTCGAGGACACCCACGATTCGAGGACACCCACGATTCGAGGACACCCACGATTCGAGGACACCCACGATTCGAGGACACCCACGATTCGAGGACACCCACGATTCGAGGACACCCACGATTCGAGGACACCCACGATTCGGTAAACCCACGATTCGGTACACCCACGAATCGGTACACCCACGAATCGGTACACCCACGAATCGAGGACACCCACGATTCGAGGACACCCACGATTCGAGGACACCCACGAATCGAGGACACCCACGAATCGAGGACACCCACGAATCGAGGACACCCACCAATCGAGGACACCCACCAATCGAGGACACCCACCAATCGAGGACACCCATGAACCCGCGCCCCTCCACCATCAGCGCCCTCGGCCTGTGCCAGTGCGTGTTCTGGGCCACGCTCTACTACGGCTTCTCGATCTGGCAGACGCCCCTGCGCGCCGACCTCGGCGATCGCCGTGGCCACGTGGCCGCGGCCTTCTCGCTCGGTCTGCTGCTGATGGCCGCACTGGCGCCGCGCATCGGTCGCGCCTTCGATCGCGGGCAGGGCAGGGCCGTGGTGCGCCTCGCCGCGGTCGCGGCCGTGTCGGGTCTGCTGATGCTCGCCGTCGCGCGCTCGCTATTCCCGCTCTACGTCGCGTGGCTGCTGATCGGCGCGGGCATGGCCGGCCTCTTGTACGACTCGGCTTTCGCGCTGGTCCATCGTGCGATCGACGATGCCGTCGCGCGCGTGCGCGCGCTGGCCACGGTGACCTTGTTCGGCGGCTTCGCCAGCACGCTCGGCGGACCGATCCTCGGCGCGCTGGTCGCCAGCATCGGTTGGCGATGGAGCGTCGCCGCGAGCGCGCTCGTCGTCTTCATCGCGAGTCTGTGGCTGGATCGCCGCATTCTTCCCGCGATGACGCCAACGACCTCATCCAATGCGCGGCACGACGAAACGCCCGCTTCACCACGGCCGCGCGCGAACCTCGCATCACTGCAACTCGTCTTCGCCACCGCGACCTTCAGCGCGATGGCCCTGACCTGCTTGCTGGTGCCACACCTCGTCGCCAACGGCACGCCCTTGTCGACTGCAGCGACCGTGCTCGCGGCCCTCGGTCTCGCGCAATGGCCGGGACGCGCATGGCTCTCGCGTCGCGCCCGCGCGCCATCGTCATCGAGCCTGCTTCTGACGCCCTTGCTCCTGCAAGCGGCGGGACTAGTCGTGGTCGCACTCGCGCACGGTCCGCTGTGGGCGACGATTGGCGTCGCCACATTCGGCCTCGGCGCCGGCGTGCACACGCTCGCGCGACCGTGGCTCGTGCACTCGCTTCATGGCGCCGACGCGGGCGCCTGCAATGGCCGTATCGCGCGAGCGCAAGGCATCGCCCGCGCGCTGGCGCCGGCGATCACCGTCGGGCTCGCGACAATCGCGAGCACGCAAGCGGTGCTTCTGAGCCTCGCGCTTATCCTGCTCGCGCTGTCGCCACTCGCCGCGCAATGGAGTCACGCACCATCTTCCGCGACACCATCACGCGATCACGCCATGGAACGAGCATCACCGTGAACCGCGACGCCCGCGCGCCATCGCTCGCCATCACGAATCACCGAGCACGCCACGCCCGCGCGCCAGGGACGACGCATCGCGGCGTCTGAACCGCGAATCTCAACCGCGCGCCTCGACCACCATCGCCTCCAGCCGCGCGAACCCAAACTCCATGCCATCTGCCATGCCCGAATTCAACGCGCCATCGCGCGCGGCCAACGACGCGTACTTGATCACCTGATGTAGCCGCGTGCCGCCCGCCTCGGCGGTAAAGGTCAAGGTCGAAATCGTCTCGCCCCCCGTCCAGTCGACATCGAAGATCTCGGCGCTGACAATCCGCTCCGGCCGCGCGATCTCCACGTAACGACCGCGCATGCCCATGTCCTGCCCCTCGGCATTGCGCCACACGAAGCGATAACCCCCACCAACCCGAAAGTCGATGTCGCACACCGGCATCGTCCATCCCGGCGGCCCCAACAACCACCGACGCACCAACTCCGGCTTCGACCACGCGTCGAACACCAACTCGCGCGGCGCCTTGAACCCGCGCGAAATCTCGATCTCGGTCTCGCCGCGGGCAGAAATTTGAAGCGGATTGGACTTGCTCATCGCATTCTCCGGAAACGGGGTCGGGCAAACTGCATAACGAAGCAATTACATAACTTCACGGTTATGCAAACTATCGCCATGCGCCTCGCGCGTCAAGACCAGCGGCGACGCCTTCTCCGGTGAACGCACGGGCGACTCATCCTCCAAACCGCAGCTCGATCGAACCCGGCATTCGGAGCACCGTCGATCTGCATCTGCTTCGTATCGACCCCGACCTCGGATCAAATCCTGGACCGTCGACGAGTCTCATACTCCGCGCTTGCTCAAGTCAGCGCTCCCAGTCTCGCCCTTGTCCTTTGCTTCTCACGCTTCGCATTTCGACAGGTCTCTCGCTCGCGCTTCCGTATTTGCACTTGCTTTCGCTCTTACGTCTGCTTTCGCCCCAGTCTTCTTGCTTTCGTCTTTTTGCTTTTGCTTTTGCTTTTGCTTTTGCTTTTTTCTTCTTCTTTTCGCTCTACCCCCCGAACCCAGTGACGTTTCGACGGCTCGGGGTGACGGTCCCCTTGTCGGTGGCAAGCGCACAGGGACGTGCGCAGCGAGGGTTCAGCACAGGGATGTGCTGAATCCCTCGCCCACCGACAAGGGGCGGCACCCCGAGCCAAGCGACAACGTCACGCCAACCCATCCCACAACCAACCACGGGTTCCCCACCGCCAGGTGGGAACCCACTACTCACGCTCTTCCCCGCCCAGCGGCGACACAAACGCCCAAAAAGGGGAGAGTAAGGACCCCCTCACCATCCCCCCCATTTCACCCGGACAATATTGACCCCAAAATTATTACCCGGGTATATTCCACCCCGGCGCCCCCAAGGGAGGCCAAAGGGCGCCCCCTTCCCCCGCACCTCGACCGCATTTCCCATTTGTCCAAGCACGCGCGCGCGCCGCCACGTAACCTCGTGCACGGTCGCACGCCTCATTCAAGGAACTCGCATGCAGGACCTCACCGAGGGCTCCATACCGCGTCATTTGTTTCGACTCGCCGCGCCGATCGGCATCGGCATGGTGTTCCAGACCTTGTACTTCCTCATCGATCTGTACTTCGTCGCGCGCCTGGGCGATCACGCCATCGCGGGCGTGAGTTCGGGCGGCAATCTGCAGTTTTTGATCATGGCGCTCACCCAAGTGCTCGGCGTCGGCACCATGGCCCTGATCGCGCACGCCAGCGGACGCAAGGATCGGCATGACGCCAATCTGATCTTCAATCAGAGCGTGCTGCTCGCGGCCCTCATGGCCGTGATCACCTTGATCGCCGGCTACGCCAGCGCGGGCTGGTACATGAGCAAGCTCGGCGCCGACGCCGAGACCGCGCAAGCCGGTCGCGAGTATCTGTTCTGGTTCTTGCCCGGTCTCGCGCTGCAATTCGCCGCCGTGGCGATGGGTTCGGCGCTGCGCGGCACGGGCATCGCCAAGCCGACCATGGTCGTGCAAGTGATCACCGTGGTCTGCAATGCCGTGCTGGCGCCGGTGTTGATCGCCGGTTGGGGCACGGGCCTGCCGATGGGCGTGGCGGGCGCGGGCCTGGCCAGCACCATCGCGATCGCGTTGGGCGTGGTGATGATGATCGTGTACTTCGTCAATCTCGAAAGCTTCGTCGGCTTTGAGCGCGCCTTGCTGAAACCGCGCGCCGATGTCTGGGCGCGCATGCTGCGCGTGGGCTTGCCGCCGGGTGGCGAGTTCGCGCTGATGTTCGTATACATGGCGGTGATTTACGCGCTGATCGCCGGCTTCGGCGCGCACGCGCAGGCGGGCTTCGGTGTCGGTTCGCGCGTGATGCAGGCGATCTTCCTGCCGGCGATGGCCGTGGCCTTCGCCACCGCGCCGCTGGCCGGTCAGAACATTGGCGCGGGCAAGATCGCGCGCGCGCGGGAGGCGTTTCACACGTCGGTGCTGATCGGCAGCGTCATCATGCTGCTGCTGACCGTGTTTTGTCAGTGGCAGCCCGCGCTGTTCGTGCGTTGGTTCACCGATGATCCCGAGGTGATCGCCGTGGCCGTGGGCTTTCTCGGCGTGATCTCGTTCAACTTCATCGCGCAGGGCGTGATCTTCACCTGCGCGGGCATGTTCCAGGCCATGGGCAACACCCTGCCGTCGTTGATGTCGAGCGCCTCGCGGTTGCTGACCTTCGTGCTGCCGTCGGTGTGGTTGTCGACGCGGCCGGGCTTCACCTTGCGTCAGGTGTGGATCGTGTCGGTGTTCTCGGTCACGGTGCAGGCCGTGTTGAGTTACGTGCTGCTGCGACGCTCTTTGACGCAGCGCGAGGAGAAGCTAGCGGCCATGGCGCCCGCGCCGGCGTAATCCGTCGCGCGGGAATCACGGTGCGCGCGGCGCGATATCGCGCCGCGCGCGCTCACGGCTTCGCCGCGATCGGTCGCACCGGAATCGGCACATTGCACAGGTCGATGTAACCCGCCGGCCGCTTGTACCACTCGTCGCGACGATTGCGGCGCGCTTCGATCAAGCGCGTGAAGGTCTCGGAATCGGTGCGCAGCACTTCCAGCGCGACGCGCGATTTCTCCGGCACATCGGCGGCCACGCGCACGGATTTGATCGGCACGTATTGCTCGGGCTTTTCATAGAAGCCCAGCGGCCCGGTGCCGCGCGGCAAGGTCGACAAGTGCTCGATGCCTTGCACCACGCGGCCGGCCACCGTGATGTTGCGATCGAGTTGCCGCGGCGCGTGGCCGGTGACGACGTACAACTCGGTGCCGCCGCCGGAATCCGTCGCGGTGTCGCGGCCCACGCCCATCACGCCATAGCAATGCGCGATCCAGGCTTGCTTCTCCGCTGGCGCGCGGCCAACCGGAAAGTCACCGACGAAGCCGACTTCGGGTGCATAACCATCGGTATCGGGCAGACGCGTGAAGGCGAGGCTGTCGTCATAGCCGATGCTGAACTCGCCGGGCAGGGTGCGCTTGGCGCTCTTGATCGCGCGCGGTGTCTTGCCCTCGGTGCTGGCATCGGGGTCGCCCCATTGCGCGACGAAATTGTCCTGCGAGCGCATCACGGCTAGGCCATCGAAGTAGTTCTCGCGCGCGAGCGCCTTGATGTTGGCCACATGCCGGGGCGCGAAGCCGGGCGCCAGCTCGATGATCACGCGGCCGCCGGGCAGATCGAGATACAGCGTGTTCTCCGGATCGAGCGCGTGCCAATCGCTGGCCGGCGCGGCGGCGAGGATCTCGCCCATGGTCATCGGCTTGCCCGGCGCGGCGTCTTCCGCGTGGGCGGGCAGAGCGATGCCTAGAGCCAGGCTCAGCGAGACGGGCACCGACGCGAATCGGCTCAACGAAGGGATCATGCGCGCGCTCCTCGAACGGGAGGCGCTAACTTATCAGCGCGCGTGGCGCTTGCCGAGCGTCGACGAGCTCAGACGCCACGCCGCTGCGACGGCGTGCTGAAGCGTGGTCGCAGATTGTCCCATTCCAAGCGCGCGTTGGCGTGCAACCAGGCCACGCGGCCAGCGACGCTGTCGGCGATTTCCTCGACCGGCGTGATCGGCGCCACGGTGACGCCGGCCCAGGCATTGCGCGCGTGCGTCTTGACTTGATAGCAAGCCGCGTCGGCCAATTCCACGGCGACAGTCCACGGCACCGCGGTCGGTTCCTGCGCGAACACCGGATACACCGAGTAGCCCATCGACGAGGTCATCACGGTCTCGCTGCCGTCGGCCAAGCGATAAATGTGACCGACCAGCGCCATGTGCAGCACCGCGATCACGGCCGAGGCGCGCGCGCGTTCGACATTGGGCAGCACCACCAGGAATTCCTCGCCGCCCCAGCGCGCGACCGCGGCATCGGGGCCCGCGTGCTGGCGCAGCGCCGCGACGAAGGCGCGCAGGATGGCGTCGCCGCCGCTCTGACCATAACGCTCGTTGAAGCGGCGGAAATAGTCGATGTCGACCATCGCGAACACCACCGCGCGCTCGCCATTGACGGCTTCGACCGCGCGCAGTTCCGGCGCGATCAATTCGCCGAGGAAACGCCGACTCACCGCGCCGGTGACCGTGTCCGTGCGATTGGCCTCGAGCAAGCCGCGATTGGCGTCGCGCAACTTGTCGTTGGCGTGCGCGAGTTCCTTGGTGCGCTCGGCGACCATGCGCTCGAGGCGTTCCTCGCGCTGACGATAGGCGCGCACGCGCCACCGCACGAAGGCCGCGAGCAGAGCCAGCGCGACCAGGGCCAGCCCCACGCGCACGGGCCAGCGCTCATGCCAGCGCGGCGCAATGCTGATCGCGAGCACGGCCTCGCCTTCGCTCGGCAAGCGCGCCGAACTGATCGCGCGCACGCGGAACTGAAACTGGCCGTTGGGCAGATTGGTGTAGCGCGCGCGCCGCTGATTGCCGACGCGGCGCCAGTCGTCGTCGAAACCATCGAGGCGATACTCGAAGCGCACGCCCTTGGGATCGCGGAACTCGATCGCGGTATAGGCGACTTCCAGTTCACGCTCATCGGCCATCAGTTCGATCGCGCCGGACTCGGTCGCGAGCGCGCGATCGCGCGTGCGCGCTTGCGAGATCCGCATCACCGGCGCGCGATCATTGACGTGGATGGCCGGGATCTCGAGTCGCAGCAGACCTTCCTGCGAGGGATACCAGATGCCATCGACATCGGGCAGGGCACGCGAACGCGCGCCGCCATTGCAACAGCGCAGATGCATGGCGCCGGGCGCGAAGCCCGAGATGCTGATCAAGTAATCGGGCTCGAGCGCGATCGAGGGATCGCGCCAATGCCGTTCGAGATCATCGACGTGCAGCCGAAACACGCCATCCATCGACGAGAAATACACCTGATCGCCGACGCGATCGGCGCGCCATGACGAGCCGATCAATTCGCCATTGGCCAGCACCACGCGCTGATCGCGGATCAGGGCCATGCCCGAATCCATGGTCGCGGCCACGTAAAAGCCTTCGTCGACGCGCGTCAGACCATTGATCCAGACATCGCGCAGCGGCTCGGCCCAGTCGGGGGCGCTCTCGATGTCGCCGTTGATTTCGCGCAAGCCCGCTTCGGTGCCGATCCAGGCACGATCGCGCGACAGCGGCAGAATCGCGCGCACGTGATTCTGCGGTCGATCGCCGCCGACGCTGATCCGCCGCGTGACGCCGCGTTCATAGCGGAACAAACCATCCTGGGTGCCGATCCAGTACACGTCGTCGCTGTCGGGCGCGGGCACCACGGCGTTGACCTGCGCGCGACCCACGGCCGCCAGGCCCGGCGGTTGCTCGATCCGACCATCGACTTGCCATGCGAGGCCAGCGCGCGTGCCCAGCCAAAGGCGATCGCGCGGATCGAGATACATCTCGTAGGCCACGGGATTGGGCAGCAGCGCGCCGTCGATGTACTCGCGAAAACGCCCTTGATCGAAGACCTGGACATTGCTGTTGGTGCCCAGCAGCAAGCGTCCGGCGCTGTCGCGCTCAAGCGACCACAGCAGGGTGTCGCGCACGCCTTCGGCGCGACCCAATCGGCGCGCCCAGCCATTCCACACGCGGAACATGCTCTCGGTGTAACTGCCGATCCACAGATTGCCGTCGCGATCGACGAACAGTGAACGCACGCGCGGCGGACCGCCGAACTCGGCCTCGGCGATACGCGCCAGGCCATGGTCGCGATGCTGACGAAACAGCGCGTTGAGCGTGCCAACCCAAAGATTGCCATCGCCATCGTGGCTGATCGCGGTGATCGCGGATTGATCGAGTTCCTCGTTCAGTCCGGCGCGCGCGAGGCCTTGGCCGTCGAAACGAAACAGCCCGTGCTCACTCGCGACCCACAATTGTTCGCCATCGTGATCGAACTGCGTGAGCGCGGCATCGGGCGCGAGCGGATTGGCGATGCGCGTGATCGTGTCGCCTTCGCGACGCAGCACTTCGCCGCGTCCACCCAGCCACAGCGTGTCGCCGACGCGCAGCACCGCGAACAGCGGCATGGTCAGCGCGGGGTCGGCTTGCAGTTGACCGTCATGCACTCGGAAGAGGCCACCGGACGTGGTCACGATCACCGTGCCATCGGTGTCCTGCGCGATGCCGGTGATGGCGAGTTCGGCGCCGGGCGTGAGCATCTCGCTCAACTCGCCATGCGATTGTCGGATCAGCGAACGCGCGGTGCCGAACCACAGCACGCCATCGCGATCGCGGAAACTGGTGTTGATCAGGGTGGTGTGAATGCCGCTGGCGCTGCGCCGGTTGTACACGTCGAAGCGCATGCCGTCGAAGCGCGCCAGACCGTTCTGCGTGCCGACCCAGATGTAGCCGTCGGCATCCTGCTGGATGGTCAGCACCGCGACTTGCGGCAGACCGTCCTCGAGATTCCAGTTGTCGATGACGTAATCGGCGAAGCGCTTGCTCGGATCGAGCGCGCGCGTGGGCGCGAAGGTCTGCGCGAACACGAGCACGACGAGCGCCAGCCACGTCCGCCAGGACGCGCCGTCGATTCGTTTCGTCGTCGTGTGTTCACGCCTCGCCATGTCGCCTCGACCCCCGCCGCGACGATCCCCTGCCCGCGACCACGAACCGGCCGACGCGCGCCCGGCGCCAAGTCGCCGTCGCGCGCGCGCCGGAATTCGCGCCGTGTGGAAAACGCACGATGAGTGTAGCGCCCGATCGCCGCCAATGCTGCAAGACCAAGGTCTCCGGCCCCGCCGAAGCGCGAACGAACGCGTCGGTGGCGTCGGAGGTCAGCCCGCGCTTTCGTATTTCGCTAATGCACGCATGCATGCGCCGTGCTGCTGCAATGCCCATGCCTGTGGCGGGCAGGGGCGAACTCTCGCCGAATTGGCGGGCTTCAGCCGCGATCGCGCATCGTGCCCGCCGCTCGCGGGTTCAGGACGGCGGTTGCCAGTTCAAGTCGGGGTAGAGCGCGTGGATCGCGTCGAGGCCGATGCCGAGCAGCCACATGTACAGCAGCGCGCTGTGCTGGGCGCCGACTTCATCGAAGAACTCCAGCCAGCCCGACTCGCTGTACAAGCGCGCGGTCAAGGGACCATCGCGGCCCGGTTGATCATAGGCGTGGCCGGCGGCGATCTCGGCGGTGTCGACCATGAAGCGACAGCCGTTCTCGTAATCGCACTTGGGCGCGCCCAGGCCTGGGTAGAGCTGGCGGATCGAATCCAGATCACGATAGCGCCAGGCCTTGGGCACCACGTCATTGGTATTGAAGTAGCGCTTGCTGGTCGGAAACACCGTGGTGTAGTTCGAGGCGAAGGCGAAGTTGCCGGCGCTGGGCGCGGCGAAGGTCACCGGATGGATCAGCACCTGCTGGCCGCGCGCGGCCAGTTCGGCGCGCAGCCACGCGGCCGCGGCGCTGGCGAGGTTGCCGCCCAGACTGTGGCCGGTCACCAGGATCGACGAGCCGGGCTCGACCCCGGCCAGGAAATCGACCAGATGCACGCGCTGGCCTCTGACGATTTGATGCAGCTTGAAGATTTTTTCCATGGCGTCGTAGGTGCCATTGGAAATCTGCGCGCCGGGAAAGGCCGGATCGTTCCAGGGCAGATCGCTCTGGCCATCGACATCGCCATCGACGAAGTAGTTGAAGATCGACTCGATCGTGCCGCGAAACACGACGGCATAGCGTCGACCGCGGCCCAGGCGCGCGTCCACGGCCTCGGTGTCGGCGGTCGTCAGCGGCGGGCCTTGGGCGATGAAGCTCAGGATCTGGTCGCGCTCGTGCGGACCCCAGACCAGGCCCCATTGCTGGCGCGTGGGTAACGCGCGCAGCTGCAGGGCCTGGGCGATGTCGCGAAAGCGTTTTTCGGGTGAGTCGTCGACACCGAGATAGGCGATCGCCGACAAGGTGGCCGCGATCCGGTCGAGTTCCGTGACTTGCAATGCGTCCATAGCGCCCCCATTCGCGCGAACACTCGCCGCGTTCCCTCCGGCGGCGTCGGGCTGCTACCGTGGCCCAAGCGCGGTTCCTTTTTAGCTCAATTCGCGAGGAAGATCATGTCCGGCGTGTACGATTTTTCAGCCAAGACCATCGACGGCGACGAACAGACGCTATCGGCCTATCGGGGCAAGACCCTGCTGGTGGTCAATGTCGCCAGCAAATGCGGTTTCACGCCGCAGTACGAAGGACTGGAAAAGATCTATCGCCAGTTCAAGGGCCAAGGCCTGGAGATCCTGGGCTTTCCCTGCGATCAATTCGGCCATCAGGAGCCGGGCGACGAGCAGGAAATCCGTCAGTTCTGTTCCTTGAACTACGACGTGAGCTTTCCCATGTTCGCCAAGGTCGAGGTCAACGGCGCCAACGCGCATCCGCTGTACAAATACCTCAAGAAAGAGGCCAAGGGCCTGCTCGGCACCGAGGCGGTCAAGTGGAATTTCACCAAGTTCCTGGTCGACGCGCAGGGCAAGGTCGTCAAGCGCTACGCGCCGACCGACACGCCGGCGGCGATCGGCAAGGAATTGGCGGCCCTTTTGTGAAATGGCAGGAGCGATACATGCGTGAACTCATCCAGCGTGGCGTGATGGCGTGCGGTCTGGTGCTGGCTTCGGCGAGCCTGGTCGCGTGCGGCGGTCATGATGATCAGAACAAGCCGGGCGTGAGCATCGGCCTCGATGGCGTGTCGGTGCGCGGCGAGGATGGCGCCACGGTCAAGGTCGGCGCCGACGGTGTCGACGTCAACAGCGCCGAGGGCGACAAGGTCACGATCAACGCCGATGGCGTGGCCGTGCGCGGCGCCGATGGTCAGCGCGTCGACGTCGGCCCGCAAGGCGTGGCGGTCGCCGGTGGCGAAGGCGAGAAGGTCGACATCAGCGCGCGCGGCGTGGCCATCGACAATGGCCAGGGCGCCGGCGTGACCATCGGCGAACAGGGCGTGGCCGTGCAAAGCGGCCAAGGCGACCAAGTCACGGTCGGCGCCCAAGGCGTCACCGCCGAATCGGCGCAAGGCGAACAGATCGACGTGCCGGCCAAGCAATAGGCGTCGTCGCTAGTCCGGTAGCGGTCACAAATCGATCGGGGCGCGCGTCGATGCGCGCCCCGAATCGTTACGAAGATCATCGTTGCCATCCCCGTCGCGCGCGCGCCGCGTTGTGATGCGTGCTACGGTTCTCGCGCGCGCTTCCTGCCACATTGCCCGATAAGCGCGTTGGTACGGGCGATTGGCGCCATCATCGGCGGGCGCTCGGCAGCGCCGCTGTTCGTGGGAATGAAGTGATTCTTCCAGTTTGTGAGTCTTTTCAAGGTTGGCGAACACGTTTGTGAACGAGTCCGTCGTGGTCGGGAATCGCCAATCGTCATGATCAAGGCCAACGCGGTTAGTGCGTTGATTAGCCACGTCTACTATGATCCCCGTCCATCTCGGATACCGACACATGCTCCGGAATAGGATTCCGGGTTCGGACACCAGGCACTGATCGCTCGGCTTGAACGTCCAAGCGCGAGCAGGCCTCCACAGCATCGCCGCGGGGAACGAATCCCCGGTCCGAACAACGCCATCGGCATTCATGAAGTCTTGGTTCGCGCCTCGTGGGCGCGGTCCAGTAAGTTCGAAGTCGTTCAATCCATCGGGAGGCCGCATGCCAAATATTGCTTCAATGTTGAAAGAAGAGATCGGGCGCGTCGCGCGCAAGGAAATCCGCAAGCAGACCGGGCAATTGAAGCGCTTGTCGGCGGCGCATCGCCGTCACATCGCCGCGCTCAAGCGTCAGTTGGTCAAGCTCGAGCGGGATCTCAATCTGGCGCGACGCGAAGTCGCGCGGGGTACACGCGCTGGCGCGGATGACGCGGGCGACAAGGCGCGTCCTGGCCGCTTCGTGGCCAAGGGCCTGCGTTCGCTGCGCACGCGCCTGGGGCTGTCGGCGGCCGAGTTCGCCAAGCTCGTCGGCGTGACCGGCCAGACCATCTACAACTGGGAGCAAAAGAAGGCTTCGCCGCGCAATGAGCAGTTGGCGGTGTTGGCTTCGCTGCGCGGTCTGGGCAAGCGCGAAGTGATGGCCCGCCTCAACGGCGAGTCGACCGACGACGCCGCGCCCGAGCAAGCCAAGGGCGGCCGCCGCAAGCGTGGCGCGCGCAAGGTCACGGCGCGCAAGGCCGTGGGCAAGCGTGGCGCGCGCAAGTCGGCGCGCAAGGTGGGTCGTGGCAAGCGCGCGAAGGCCGAAGCCGCCGCCGCTTGATATCACCGAAGTAACGCGCGAACGCGTGCCCAGCTAGTTCCGGGGCGTAGCACGACGATCCGCGCCTGGCCGATGAGGCCGGCGCGGCCTGACCAAAGTCAGGTGCGCGAGCAAGACCCTCATGTGCAAGGCATGAGCGACAGGGCCCGGCCACGATGTCGGGCGAACAGGCAAGACCGAGCAACGGCGCGCGTTCGCGCGCTCTGCTATCCGCATGTCGATGATGGGCGCGACGGGCCGTCAGTCCGCGCCTTCAGCGCGGTTCGATCGCGGCCAACAAATGCGTCATCTGTTCGATGCTGGCGACTAGCTCGAACGTCGGCGCGGGCGCTTCGGGCTTGGCGCCGGGTTTGACGCGCAGCTTGCGCATGCCAGTGAATTGCGGCACGCGCGCTTCAAAGGCGCCGGCCTGCAATTGCTCACCCGTGATCGTCCGCCACAGCGCCATCGCCGCGAGCAAGGTACCGTGCACATCGGGATGATCGTCGGGCAGGAACAGGCGCAAGCTGTCGTCGGCTTCGCGCGCGCGTTGCAACGCCGCGCCGACATCGACGAAAGGCAAGTGCAGCCGCGACGCCACTTGCCGCGTGCCGCGACTCACCGGCCCTTGTTCACCGGGATGCATGGGCCAGGTGCCGAAGATCACGACCTTCGCGCCGGCGGCTTGCGCCATCTTGGTCATGCGCCGATGCGCGTCGACCGAGACCGCGCACTCGGTCGGCAGCGGACGCTGACTGCTAGTGAGGCAAGCGAGGATGCCGCCGCGTTCCTGCAGCACCACGTAGTCGAAGTGGCCGCGCTCGAGCAAGGCCTCGTAGCGATAGCCATCGACGAGATCGGCGAGCGTGGCGCCGGGCGCGACAACGAGATCGGTCTCGGGCGCGGGCAGATCGGGATGCGCGTAGCGACCGACCGCGCTGAATACGGCGGGCAGATTGTTGACGTAGGTGTAACTGTTGCCGACGAAGAGCACGCGCGGCGGCGCGGGCGAAGTCTCGGCCGCGCGCGCGGACGCGACCATCGCGAACAGCAGCGCGCACGTCGTCAGCCATGATGTGAGTCGCTCGCGCATGCGCCCCTCCGCGCCCGCCTTCCCAGCCGCGCGAGCTTACGACAAACTGCGCGGCCACGATCGCCGCCCGCGCGGCTGGGATTGCCCGTGACCGAGATCTCGCAACAACAGGCACGTCATCTGCATCTGGCCGCGCAAGGTCTGCTGACCAAGCCGCGACGTCGCGCGCGCCGCGCCGATGTGCCCGACATCATCCGGCGCATGCGGCTTCTGCAGATTGACACCATTCACGTGGTGGCGCGCAGTCCGTATCTGGTGCTGTTCTCGCGTCTGGGCGACTACGAGCCGACGTGGCTCGATGAGGCGCTGACGCGCGGCGAGGTGTTCGAATGCTGGTCGCACGAGGCCTGCTTCGCGCCCTCGGAAGACTATCCGTGGCTGTCGCGGGTGCAGCGCGAACTGTCCACGCATTGGTCGCAGCGGCTCGCTCAGCGCATTCAACGCGAACATGGCGCGGCCATGCGGCAATTGCTGGCGCACGTTCGCGAAAAGGGCGAGGTCAAGTCCGCGCACTTCGAGCGCAAGGACGGCGGTGGTGGCGGCTGGTGGGGCTGGAAGGCCGAGAAGCGCTGGCTGGAATCATGGTTCGCGCTGGGCGAATTGATGATCGCGCGACGCGAGCGCTTCGCGCGCGTGTACGACTTGCGCGAACGCGTGCTCGCGCGCATGGGGATTGACGCCGAATCGTTTCGCGATTTCACGCACGCGCAATTGCGCGAACTTCAAGTCATCCACGCCGTGCGCGCGCTTGGCATCACGCAGGCGCGCTGGATCGCCGACTACTTTCGCATGGGCAAGCGGCTGCGCGATGGCGATCTCGAGCCGCTGGTGGCTTCGGGCGTCTTGCGTCGCGTGACCGTGCGCGGCTGGGACAACGTGGGCTACGTCCATGCCGATCACGATGCCTTGCTCGCCAGCGCCGCGCGTCAGGGCTTGCGCGCGACGCACACGACCTTGCTTTCGCCCTTCGATCCCGTGGTGTGGGATCGCGAGCGCGCGGCGATGATGTTCGATTTCGACTATCGCATTGAGTGCTACACGCCCGCGCCCAAGCGTCAGTTCGGTTATTTCGTGCTGCCGATTCTGCGGCGGGGTCACTTGGTCGGTCGGCTTGATGCGAAAGCGCATCGCGTGGCGGGCCAGTTCGAGGTCAAGGCGATCTATCTGCAGGAGGGTGTGAAGATCGTCGCGCGTTTGGTCGACGACATCGCTGGCGCCATCGCCGCGAGCGCGCGCTGGCACGGCACGCCGCGTGTCGTGGTCAAGCGCGCGCGACCGACCGAGCTGCTCAAGCCGCTGCGCGCGGCTCTCGCCGAACACGCGTGATTGCGGCGCGGCGCGAAGGCGCCGTCGCGACCATCGCCGTCAGTGATCGTTGCGTGGCGCGACAACGTCCTCGCGACGATCGATCAGCCTTCGCGCGTCAGGAACCGCACTCGCGGCCCAGCATCGACGTCAATCGCGTCAACTCCAACGCGCCGTCGTTGAAGCCGGGCAAGCTGCTGGTCCAGTCGATGTGCGCATGCGTGGCATCGGTCACGCGGAAGCGCAGCGTGCCCCAGGTCTGCGTGCGCACGCGCGCCGGATCGAAGGCGGGAGGGAAGGCGCCGCCTTCGGCCACGATCATCGCCAGCGTCGCGGTGTCGCCGACGACCGGGCCTGAGCCGATCAACCAGCGCGGCTGACCGCCGCTGAACACGTACCACGCGGCGAGCATGCTGCGCGCTTCGGGCGTGCCATCGACTTCGACCATCAAGCCATGGCCGCTGCGCGTGGCGTCGTACCACACGCCGCCATGACAAGCGTTGATGCCGGCGCCTTGCGTGTCGGTGGCCGGTTGCGACAACCGTGTGAGCGGCATCTCGCCATTGCCGAAACCCGGGTAACTCGTCGTCCACCGCGCCACCGCGTGATCGCGATCGCTGAAGTCGAAGGTCACTTCGCCCCAGTTGTCCAAGCGCACGGTCGCCGGATCAAACGCCGGCGGAAAATTCGCGCCGCTCGCGATCTGTAGCGGCACGCGCACGCGCGCGCCATCGGCCACGCCCGTGCCGATCAGCCAGCGCTGCTGACCATCGACGAAGACATACCAAGCCGCCAGCACGCCGGTGACGCCACCCAGATTCGCCGCGTGGATCACCCAGCCGTGACCCGATTGCGCGGGGTCGTAGAAGGTGCCGCTGACATCGGCGCCGATGCGATAGTCGGGCGTGCCCGTGAGATCGGCCAGGGGCACGCGCCACACGCCGCGCCCGTAGGTGAACGCATACAAGCGCGCGGGCGTGCTGCCATTGCCCGGCGCGATGCGCAGCGTTTCGGTGATGGCATTGGCGAAGCCCGTGTTCTCGCGCGCCCAGTGCGCGCCGCCGTCGAGACTGACGAACACGCCGAGATCGGTGCCGATGTACAAGTGATTGCGCTGCGCGGGATCGACGGCCAGCGTGTGCACGGGCAGATCGGGCAGGGCACCGGCGCCCGTGCCGTCGATCGCGGTCCAACTGCGACCGCCATCGTTCGAGCGCCACACGTGTTGACCGCCAAAAGTCGAGTACGTGGCGTAAGCGATGTTGGCGTCGACCGGATCGAAGGTGAGCGAGGACACCCAGCCCGCGCGCGGCGACACGGTGTTCCAGCGCGTGTTTGATGACGAAGACAAGGCCTGCTGGTTGTACGCAATCGCGACCTGATTGCCCACGAGCATTCGATTGGGATCGCTCGGCGCCACCGCCAGCGCCGACACGCGGTGGGCGAACTGCGTGCCGAAGGCCTGACTCACCGCGCGCCAACTGCCGCCGCGATTGTCGGTCCGCCACAAGCGCGTGGCACCGGCGTACAGGCGATCGGGCGCGCTGCCGTCGATGAGGTACGGCATGATGAAGATCGGTTGATCGTTCAAGCCGGAACTCGCGTCGACGAAGCTGCGGCCGCCGTTGTCGCTGCGGTTGATGTTGACGTACTGCGAGCTCACGTACAGCGTGTTGGCATTGCGCGGATCGAACGCGACCGAAGCGCCATCGCCACCGAAGATCGATTGGAAATCGCGGTTGGCCCCATCGCTGGTATTGAGCACCGTGCCGTTGTCCTGAAGGCCGCCGAGATAGCTGCCGCCATCGGGCGTGACCGCGCCGGTGTAGAACTGCGTCGAGCCCATGCCGCGAATCAGCGTGCGCCATGTGACCATGCCTTCGGCGGGCCCGCACGCGGCCGAGGTGCCGCGCACGGTCGGCGCGTCGGGCGTGGTGGTCAGCGCGATGCCGCCGTCATTGGTGCTGTACAAGCGCTTCTCGGTGCTGCCGTCATAGCGCGGATGAAACAGCAGCAGATGCTGATCGGCATGCACGCCATAAGCGTCGACGCCGTAGTGCCACCAATACGAGGCCTTGCCGAAGCTGCGTCCGCCATCGTCGGAACGGTAGTGCTCCATGCCCGCGACCCACACGGTCTCGGGATCGCGCGGATCGACCGCGATCGCCTGGTTGTACCAGCCCGCGCTGTAGGGATCGTCCGCGCCGAAACCACAGCGCGAAGCCTCGAAGGAATCGGCGTAGCTCAACAGATACGTCGACAAGCGATCGCCTGAATCATTGCGCAGCCGCGCCTGCCACGTCGCGCCACCGTCGTCCGAGCGCCACAGCGCATGCAGGCCATTGTCGTAGTCGCCCGCGCTCGAGCCCACGCGGTTGAATCCCGGCGCGATGCTCGCCGAAATCGCGTAGAGAATGTTCGGCTGACTCGGCGCGTAGGCGAGACTGGTGCGCCCCATCGCCGACTCGCTGAGCACCGGTTGCCACGCGCCATCGCCACCGGCATCGGTGTTGAGGAACACGGTCGCCGGGCAGGGCCCCGCGCACGCTGGCGGGAGAATCGTGCCGGGCAAGTAGTAGCGATCGTCGGTCGAGCGCGAGGCGCACGAGGCCAACACGCGGTCGCCATTCGTTCCCGGCAGGATCAGCAGATCCGTGCAGCCTTCGTAGCGCAAGGCGCCATTGCCATCGATCGGTCGCAGCACTTGGGTGAAACTCGCGCCGCCATCGGTCGAGCGCCACAGGCCCGTGTTGGTCGCGGCATAGAGTCGGCGATGATCCTGCGCGCTGATCGCGAGGTCGGCGACGTAGCGGAAATTGTCATTGGCCGTGGCCAGCAATTGCTGAAAACTGCGGCCGTTGTCGGTGCTGCGCAAAATGCCCTGGCCCCACATCGCGGAGTAGGGCTGCTCGCTGTTACGAAAGACTTCGCCGGTGCCGGCATAGATCGTGTCGGGCGTGACCGGGTCGATCACCAGCGCGCCGATGTTGATGTTGAGCGCGTTGTCCGACAGCGCCGACCAGGATTCGCCCGCGTCGCGACTTTCCCACACGCCACCCGACACGCCACCGGCGAGCATGCGATTGGGATCGCGCGGATCGAACACGAGGCTGCGCGTGCGCCCGGCGACATTGGTCGGGCCCAGGAACTCCCAGCGCGCGGTGGCCTTGGCCGCGGCGGTGTCGACGTAAGCGCGCTTGACGCTCGACCAGGCGCGCAGCTTCGCCGCGTCGCGTTCGGCGCGCGTGTAGAAGGCCATTGGAATCTGATCCAGGCCCGCGGGCAAGCGTCGTTGCAGATCGAAGGCCGCGCGCTCGCCCGGCGCGTCGGGGCGCGCGAATTCGCCATGGGGCGTGCGCAGCACTTCGCCTTCGCGTTCGTGGTGTCGCGCTTCGTGCCGCGCCAGATCGCGTGTGCCGCAGGCCGCTACCGTCAGGGCCAGGGCCAGACTCCAGATCGTCGCCCGCATGCTCGTCTCCCGGCGTCGCCGTGGTCGTATTAAACACCGAAGGCCGAGGCTTGGGCGGCGTTCGCGCGGCAAAGTCGCGTGCCCATAAGTTTGGCAAGGCGTGCGCGATCCGCCCCAGGCCCTCGGGGAGGGTGACAGCCGGCGCCGGGAATGTTGTCATTACGCGTCGCGGCGCCGGGGTGGCGCCGTTGGAGCGGGCGATGCGCGTGACCCTGGAACTGGAAGAAGGCGACATCGCGCGGTTTCGCGAGGCGCTCAAGCGCGCCGAGCGCCTGGTCGAAAGCGCCGGCGAGCACGAGGTGATCGAGTCCGCCAAGTACGCGCTCGATCATCTCGACATCGCCCACGCGCCCGGCTACGTGCGCAAGCGCATCGCCGAAGTGCAGCGCTTGATCATCATGCTCGAGGACGAGGCCTGGAACTTGCCCACGCGCGAACGCATCGAGGTGGCGCGCACGCTCGCCTATTTCAGCGATCCCGAGGATTTGATTCCCGACGCCATGGGCCTGATCGGTCTGCTCGACGACGCGATCATGCTGGAACTGCTGATGCGCCGCTTTCGCAAGGTGCTCGCGGCCTACGACGACTTCTGCCGGTTCCGACAGGACCTCGGCCCCGCGCCCGCGCAACCGGGCGCGCGCATCGAACACGCCGGTCAGCTGGCGCGTCATCGCGAGAGTCTGCTCGCCGGACTCAAACGCCGCGCGCCGCGAGAACGCGCCGACGCCGCCTGAGCGCCATGCATCCGCGCGAGTTTCAGATCGAGACCATCACGGTCGCGGACGTCGAGCCGCTGGCCGGATTCCTGCGCGAGACCTTCATCGCCGCGTATGGCGGCATCAGTCCGGCCGAGGACACGGCCGCGCACGTCGCCAGCGCCTACGCGCTGCCGACCTTGCGCGCGCAGCTGGCCGATCCGCGCTATGTCACCTGGGTCGCGCGTCATGGCGAGCGCTGGGCCGGCGTCGCGCAGATCGTGTTCGACGCGCCCGTGCCCGCGGCGCTGACGCCGTTTCGTGGCGCCTTGCTCAATCGCTTCTATCTGCACGCCGATTTCTTCGGCACGGGCGTGGCGAATTTGTTGATGACGCGCCTGCAGACCGACGTCGAGCGTCGTGGGCTGGAAGGCCTGTGGCTCAGCGTGTGGCAGCACGCGGCGCGCGCGATTCGCTTTTACGAGCGTCAGGGCTTCGTCAAATCGGGCGTCACCACCTTCGCCGTCGGGCGAACGTGGCACGAGGATTTCTGGATGATCTGGCGCGCCTGAACTAGGGCGCGTGTTCGCGCGTCTCGGCGTTCGGCAGCGATTCGCCGAGCACGCGCTTGGCGCCGGCGAAACGCGCGCGCCAATAGCGATCGTCGAGCTGCTCCACGCGCACGCGACCGCCGCCACGCGGCGCGTGCACGAAGCGACCGCCGCCAAGATAGATCGCCACGTGCGACACCCGTCCGCGCCGAATCTTGAAGAACAACAAATCGCCGGCGCGCAAGTTGTCCTTGTCGACCGAGGGCACGGGCAGGGTCGCCATCGCGGCCGAGGCGCGCGGCAAGTCGCCGCTCAACAGATCGCGAAAGACGTAGCGCACGAAACCGCTGCAATCGAAACCAGTCTTGGGATCGACACCGCCATAGCGATAGCGCGTGCCGAGCAATTGCAGCGCGCGCATGCTGACATCGGCCTGCAATCGCTCGAGCGGCGTCGGCTCGGCCGGGCCCATGGCCAGGGAATCGGCGGTGTAGGTGGGTGTCGTGTCTTCGGTGGGCGAAGCGGGTGCCTCGGTCGCCGCCATGGCGTCGTTCGAGGTCGACGCATCAGCGGGCGGCGAGGGCGTGTCATGGACCAGCGCGCGCATGCTCGAACAACCGCCCAGGACCAAGGCCAGGGACAGCAGCGACAGCGCCGGGAGCGGACGACGAATACTCATGGGCGAGGCAAACTCGTGCAATCCGCGCGCCTTGTCAATCGCCCGCGCGGCGCGGGCGTAAGATCGCGTTCAGGCCGCCGGTCAAGCAAGACACCCCCGCGGAGCATGACCATGACGAAGTTCGCGACCTTGCGCTTGATCGCATTGCTGGCCTTGAGCCTGTTCACGGGCACGGCCCTGGCCGCGGGCCTCGAAGGCAAACCCGCGCCCGAATTCAGTCTGGCCGATGCGAGCGGTCAGCAGCACGACCTCGCCGAACTTGCGCGCGGCCGGCCCGCGATCGTGCTGTTCTGGGCGAGCTGGTGCCCGTATTGCGAGGCCTTGATGCCGCACCTGCAAGCCCTGCACGCGCGCGAAGGCGATCGCGTCGCCGTGATCGCGATTGATCTCTGGGAAGACGATCGTCAGGACGCCATCGATGCCGTCGCCCGCCGTGGCATCGACTTCACCGTGCTCTATCACGGCGACAAGCAAGCCGCGAAGTGGGGCGTCAAGGGCACGCCCGGGTTGTTCGTGATTGATGCCACGGGCAAGGTCGTGTTCGACCGCAACGCGCGGCCGCTGACCACGGCCGACCTCGGCGAGGCCGCCGCGAAGGACCGCGCCAGCGGCATCGCGCGCTCGGCCGAACTGTGGGCCGCGGCGGTCGAACGCGCGCTCGCGCCATTGTTGAAAGCCTCCGAGACGCGCTGAACCCTGGCGAGCCTCGCCGCGATCGCGGACAATGCGCCGATGATCACGGTCATCGACGCGCCCTTTCACCTCGGTCTCAAACGTCCCGACGACGATCGCGAGCCCGGCACGCGCTTCGCGCCCTGGACCTTGCGCGAACGCGGCTTGGTCGCGCGCCTCGGCGCGCGCGATGGCGGCGCGGTAGAAGCGCCGGCCTACACCGGCGAACGCCAAGGCGCCGAACGCGTCCTGCATCTCGACGCCCTGCGCGACTACACCACGCGCCTGGCCGACGCTATCGATCCCGTGCTCGAACGCGGCGAGTTTCCCCTCGTGCTCGGCGGCGATTGTTCCATCGCGCTGGGCGCCGCCACCGCGCTCGCTCGTCGCTGCCGCGCCGGCATGCTCTACCTCGACGGCCACCGTGATTTGCTGACGCCCGATCGCACGCGCCATGGCGCGCTCGCCGGCATGACGCTCGCCATGCTCATCGGCCGCGTGCGCGAAACCCCGCGCCAAGCCGACGGCTCGCCCTTGATCGAACCCGGCAAGATCGTGCCCTTCGGCTTTCGCGACAGCGAAGAGTGGTACGACTACAACCTCGTCGAACTCGCGCAAGAACACATGCAAGCCGTCTCGCTCGACGACGCGCGCGCCGAAGGCATCACGCTCGCCATCATCCGGCGCCTGAGCGAATTGTTCGTGCGCGGCGTTGAGAAAGTCTGGATCCACCTCGACACCGACATCCTCGACGACGAAAGCTTCTGGGCCGTCGACTCCCGCCAAGCCGGCGGCATGACTCTCGAAGAACTGCGCACCGCCATCGACATCGCCCTGGGCACCGGCCGCATCGCCGGCATGCACGTGACGATCTTCGACCCCGAACGCGACATCGATCGCCATTGCGCCACAGCACTAGTCGACATGCTCGTCAAAGCACTAGACCGCGTCCGCCGCTAAAAAAACAAAAAAGTTCCTCCAGTGCGCAAGCGCCGCGAACGCGGCGCTTGCAGCGCGCTCTCGCTCTTTCTTTTCGCTCTACCCACCGATACCCAAGACGTGTCGACGGCTCGGGACGTCGGTCCCCTTGTCGGTGGCAAGCGCACAGGGACGTGCGCCGCGAGGGTTCAGCACAGGGATGTGCTGAATCCCCCGCCCACCGACAAGGGGCGACGCCCCGAGCCCAGCGACCACGTCACCACCACCCCCGCTCCAAAACCCCCATCAAGTCCTCACCGCCAGGTGAGGACCTCGACTCCGACCCCGACGGCGTGGAAACAAACCCCGTCCGGCCAGGACACCCACCCCCCGTTCCGCTACCCTAGCGCCCGTTCACCCCTCAACCTGCCCCGAAATGAAAATCGAAAAAGACAAAGTCGTGATCTTCCACTACGCCCTCACCGACGGCGAAGGCACCGCCATCGAATCCTCGTTCGAGCGCGAACCCCTGGCCATCCTGCACGGCCACGGCAATGTGATTCCCGGCATCGAGACCGCGCTGGCCGACCGCGTCAGCGGCGATCGCTTCCAGGTCACCGTGCCGCCCGAAGAGGCCTACGGCCCGCGCCGCGACAACTGGACCCAGCGCGTGCCCAAGAAATATTTCCGCGACGCCGAGCGCCTGCGCGCTGGCGAGCAGACCGTGCTGCACACCGCCGAAGGTCCGCGCATGGTCACTGTCGCCAAGATCGGTCAGACCGTGATCGATGTGGATCTCAACCACCCGATGGCCGGCAAGACGCTCAACTTCGACATTCAGATCGTCGACGTGCGCGATGCCTCGAGCGAAGAGCTGGCGCACGGTCACGTCCACGGCCCGGGCGGTCATCACCACTGAACGCGTAACGGTTAGCATCGGGGGCATGCGCGCGACGCGCGTGCCCCGTGACCAGGGAGGTTATCGATGCGATCTCTGTTTGCCCCGGCCCTGCTGGGCTTGGCCTTGCTCGGTGGCTGCGCCACGCCGCCCGCGCGCGACAGCGCCGCCGCGACGAAACCCGCGCCCGCGTCGGCGCCCGCCGCGCATTCCGGCGACGAGCCCTTCGATCTGCTGATCCGTAACGTCACGATCTACGACGGCTCCGGGCGCGCGCCCGAGCACGGCGATCTCGGCGTGCGTGGCGATCGCGTCGCGGGTCGCGGCAATCTGTCGGGCTATCGCGGCAAGGTCGAAGTCGATGGCCAAGGCCTGGCGCTAGCGCCGGGCTTCATCAACATGCTGTCGTGGGCGACCGAATCGCTGCTGGTCGACGGTCGCGGCATGAGCGACACGCGCCAGGGCGTGACCCTCGAAGTGTTCGGCGAAGGCTGGTCCATGGGCCCGCTCAACGACGCGATGAAGGCCGAGGCCAAGAAGAACCAGGGCGACATTCAATACGACATCACCTGGACCACGCTCGGCCAATATCTCGATCAACTGGTCGCGCGCGGCATCACGCCCAATGTCGCGAGCTTCGTCGGCGCCACCACGGTGCGCATGCATGAACTCGGCGAGGCCAATCGCGAACCCACGCCGGCCGAACTCGCGCGCATGCGCGAACTCGTGCGGCAAGCCATGCGCGATGGCGCGCTCGGCGTCGGCGCGGCGCTGATCTACGCACCAGGCACCTACGCCAAGACCGAGGAACTGATCGAACTGGTCAAGGCCGCGCGCGAATTCGGTGGCGGCTACATCGTGCACATGCGCTCCGAGGCCGATCGCTTGCTCGAAGGCGTGGACGAAACCATCGCCATCGCGCGCGAGGCGCGGGCGCGCGCCGAGATCTATCACCTCAAGGCCGCCGGTGAACGCAATTGGCCGAAGATGCGCCAGGCGATCGATCGCATCGCCGCCGCGCGCGCCGAGGGCATTCCGATCACGGCCAATATGTACACGTATGTGGCCGGCGCCACCGGTCTCGACGCCGCCATGCCGCCGTGGGTGCAGGAAGGCGGCCTCGATCACTGGGTCGAGCGTCTGCGCGATCCGGCCACGCGCAAGCGCGTGATCGCCGAGATGAAAGTGCCCGCGAAGGATTGGGAAAACCTGTACCTGATGGCCGGCTCGCCCGAGCGCGTGAAGTTCATCGGCTTTCGCAACGAAGCCCTGAAGCCGCTCACCGGCAAGACACTTGCCGAAGTAGCGACGCTGCGCGGCACCTCGCCGGAAGACACCATCGTCGATCTCGTGATCGCCGATCACTCGCGCGTCGACACCGCGTATTTCCTGATGAGCGAGGACAATGTGCGCCTGGGCTTGTCCCAGCCTTGGGTGAGCTTGGGTTCGGACGCCGAATCGTCCGCGCCTGAAGGCGTGTTTCTGAAATCAAGCACGCACCCGCGCGCCTATGGCAATTTCGCGCGACTGCTGGGCAAGTACGCGCGCGACGAGCACGTGATGAGCCTGGCCGAAGCGGTGCGTCGCGTCACGCGTCTGCCCGCCGAGACTTGGCAGCTCAGTGCGCGCGGCTGCATCGACAACGGCTGCTTCGCCGACCTCGTGATGTTCGATCCGGCGACGATGGCTGATAACGCTACCTTCGATCAACCGCAGCAATTCGCCACGGGCGTGCGTCACGTGTGGGTCAATGGCGTGCAGGTGCTGCGCGATGGCGAACACACCGGCGCCACGCCGGGTCGGGTCGTGCGCGGCATCGGCTGGATGCCGCCCGCGACGCCGTGATCGGGCTGTAAACGGTTTTACAATTCGTCAGACTGTTGAAGTTTGTGCAAAACGTGTAACTTCCGGGTTTCGCGCCTTGCCACGGGGGTGGGTGGCGCGCAGCATCCATGCAGGGAAGCAGGGGGAGGTCGAACATGTCCGAAGACGTCCAGGCCACCGCCGTGGCCGAAAACGAGAGCGCGTCCGCGAGCGACACCGTCGCCGCGCCACGCGCCACGCCTACGATCAGCTGGCAACGCGGTCTGGGTTTTCGCGCCATCGTTGGCGTGCTGATCGTCGCGATCCTGCTGGTCGCCGGTACCTGGGGCGTGCTCGAAACGCGCGGCAAGACCCTGGTGCGCCAAGAGACCGGACGCCTGATCGAACAGATGGGCAACAACGCCGTCTCGGGCTTGCTGGTGCGCGCCAACGAAATCGCGGCGCTGAGTCTTTCCGTCGCCACGGTCTCCGGCAAGTTGCCCAAGACCATCGAGACGTTTCAGGACACCTTGCCCGCGATTCTCGATTTCGGCGGCGATCAAGCCGTGGCCGGTGGCGGTTACTGGCCCGAACCCTTCGTGTTCGATCCCGCGGTCGAGCGACGCAGCTTCTTCTGGGGCCGCAACGCGCAGAACGTGTTCGAGTACTACGACGACTACAACCAGCCCGGCCCCGGCTATCACCACGAAGAGTGGTACGTGCCCGCGCGTTACGTCGCCGCAGGCGGTTGCTACTGGAGTCAGTCCTACATGGACCCGTACTCCTATCAACCGATGGTCACCTGCACCACGCCGCGGCGCGAGGGCGATCAGTTCGTCGGCGTGTCGACCATCGACCTGCGCCTGGAAGGCCTGGCCGCGTTCGCCGAGTCCTGGCGCCAGAAGACGGGCGGCTATGTGTTCATCGTCGACCGCAACAACAAGTTCATTACTTATCCGCAGCCCGATAAGGTCAAGAAGATCGGCAAGGACGACAAGGGCAAGCGCACCGAGGAATTCATCAGTGCCAAGGATTTCGCCGCCGCCGAACCCTTGTTCGCGCCGTTGGCCGATGCCTTGACCGCGCTCAACGACGAAACCATCGCCGCCGCCGCGACCAAGCTCGGCCCGCGCCTGGACGAAATCGCCAAGGCCATCGACGAGGGCAGTTATCAGATCGACGCCGATCAAGCGCGCCTGGTCGCCGCGACCACGGCCGATCCGCTGCGCGATCGTTTCTCGATCGAGCGCTCGACGCTATATCGCTCGTTCGAAATGACCAGCGACCCGGAACTGCGCAAGCGCACTCTGGCCTTCGTCTTCCACGTGCCGGAAACGTACTGGAAGCTCGTCGTGGTCAAGCCCTTCGACGAAGCCACGGCCGTGGCCGACGACATTTCCAAGACGCTCATTCTCTACTTGGTGCTGTTCGCGCTGGGCGTGGTCGGCGCGGCGTATCTGCTGCTCAATCGCTTCGTGATCTCGCCGCTGGCGCGTTCGGCGAAAGTGATGCAGAAGGTCGGTGATCTGATCGAGCACAAGCGCTACACCGAGCTGCCGGACAATCACATCAAGGTGGGCAGCCGCGACGAGATCGGCGTGCTCGGTCACTCGTTCAACGAACTGATCGATCGCGTGGTCGCCAACGAAGGCCAGCTCGCCCAGGTCAACGTGATCCTGGAACAGCGCGTCAAGGAACGCACGGCGGAATTGTCCAAGGCGCTGTCGGAACTGAAATCATCGCAGTTGCAGCTGATCCAGTCGGAGAAGATGGCCTCGCTCGGTCAGATGGTGGCCGGCGTCGCGCACGAGATCAACACGCCGCTGGGCTATGTCCAGAACAATGTGCTGATGGCGCAGGGCTTCGTCACGCAGCTCGCCGAGCTCGCCGCGAACGCGGCCGAATTGAACGATCTGGTCAATCGCCCCGACGCCAACGAGAACGCGATCGGCGCCAAGCTCGCGCAAGTCGGCGATCAGGCCAAGCGCCTGCGCGACATGGGCCTGCAGGATGACTTGCGCACGCTGTTCGAGGACACGGCCTACGGCATCGAACAGATCGCGGAGATGGTGATCAATCTGCGCAACTTCAGCCGTCTCGACGAGGCCAAGGTCAAGGACACGCAGATTCACGAGTGCCTGGAGTCGACGCTCAACATCGCGCGCAACGTGCTCAAGAACAAGGTCGACGTGGTCAAGAACTACGGCGAGATTCCCACCATCCAGTGCTCGCCGTCGCAGATCAATCAGGTGTTCTTGAACTTGATCAACAACGCCGCGCAGGCGATCGATGGTCAGGGTCAGCTGCGCATCTCGACCACGTCGGATGACGATTACGTGCACGTGTCGATTCAAGACAATGGTCGCGGCATTCCGCCGGAAGTGCTGCCGCGCATCTTCGACCCGTTCTTCACCACCAAGAAAGTGGGCGAGGGCACGGGCCTGGGCTTGTCGATCGCGTACAAGATTATCCAGCAGCACAACGGTAGGATCAGGGTATCGTCCAAGCCCGGGGTCGGCACGCGTTTCGTGATCAGCCTGCCTCGGCGCGAACTCAAGGTCAGTTGAGGGTGGTGAGCATGAGCGCAGCCGCACGCGTGTTGTTCGTCGACGACGAGGAAAGGATCGTCCGGTCGTTGTCGATGATGTTCAAGGGTAATTTCCAGGTCTTGGCCACGACCGACCCGGACGAAGCCTTGACCATGCTTCGCAACCAGCACGTGCACGTGCTGGTGAGCGATCAACGCATGCCCAAGATGCTGGGCGTGGATCTGCTGCGTCGCGCGCGCGAGATCTCGCCGTCGACGATGCGCTTGCTGTTGACCGGATACTCGGACCTGTCGGCCATCGTGGGTTCGATCAACGAGGGCGAGATCTTTCGCTACATCAACAAGCCCTGGGATCCGGCGCAGTTGTCGGCGACCTTGTCGCGCGCGGCCGAGATCGGCATGCAGCTCGAGCACGTGTCGGCGCGCGCCGAGGCGCAGCCGGCGGTCGTGCCCGATCTCAAGGTGCTGGTGATCGACGACTCCGAGCAGATCTATCACGACATCAAGAAGTGCCTCGACGGTCGCTTCGACGTGCACTGGGCGAACAATCTCGAAGACGCCTTCGCGCGCCTGAGCGAGGAGAACTTCGCCCTGGTGATGACCGACGTCAAGCTCAATGGCCAGGACATCACGGCCTCGATCAAATCGCTCAAGCAGGTCAGTCCGACCACGCTGACCCTGGTGGTGTCGGTGTTCCAGGACGCGCGGCTGCTGATCGATCTTATCAATCAAGGCCAGGTGTTCCGTTATCTGCCCAAGCCCATTCGGCCGCACATGCTGCAGATCAGCGCCGAATCGGCCGCCAGTTACTACCACCGGCTCAAGCAGGCGCCGGCCCTCGTGCGTCAGCACGAAGTGGTCGAGACGCCGGACGTGGCCGCGTCGATTCCGTCCAAGGTGATGGGTTTCCTGCGCCGGATCCGGGATCGCTTCGCGACCCATCCGACCTAGGCAAGGATCAAGGCAAGTCGCCGCGGCGCGCGCGGCGTGGCGAGAGAACGCGCGGTCGGGCGGGGGATGCCGCCGGCCCGCGGCGGATTTGTAAAGTTTCCGTAAAAATCTTGCTGCACTGCGGCGCAACGTCGTGTAAGTTAGGGCGACGGCTATTTCCGGCCGTCCGTTGGGGGTTATCGAGGAGAAACGCATGCGTTCGAAGACAATCGCGATGATGGGCATTCTGTCCGCGGCCGTGGCCAGTCCGGCCTTCGCCCAGGACGAGGAAGCCAGCGGTCCGCACAGCTTTTCCGTCACCGCCTGGGCGGTCAGTGACTATGTGTTCCGTGGCGTCTCGCAGACCCAGGAAGACCCGGCGTTCCAGCTCGGTTTCGATTACTCGCACGAGTCGGGCTTCTATGCCGGCGTGTGGGGCTCGAGCATCGACTTCGTGCCCGACAGCGCGCCGTCGTCCGCCGAGGACGACGCCAACGTCGAGATCGACACCTATGTCGGCTTCCGCTTCCCGATCGGCGACGCGCTCGCCGCCGACGTGTCGGTGGTGCGTTACAACTACCCGGGCACCAATGACGGCTTCGAGTACGAATACAACGAGCTGATCGGCAAGCTGACCGTCAAGGAATGGCTGACCTTCACGCTCGGCTATTCCAACGACGTGTTCAACAGCGGTGACACCGGCATCTACTACGGCGCTTCGGGCACGTGGGCCCTGCCGGCGGAGTTCAACCTGGCGGCCAACGTCGGCTACTACGACCTCGACAACTTCGACGAGGGCTATGTCGACTACGGCATCGGCGTCACCCGCGCCTTCGGCCCGTTCGAGTTCGGCGTGTCCTACGTCGGCACCAACAACAACGGCGAAGACCTGTTCGGCACGCTTGCCGACGATCGCTTCCTGGCGACGGTGAAGTTCGGGTTCTGATCCGACCGCGGCGGAGTTTTCGCCGACGGTGATTGAAGTGGAGAACGCGCCGCCTTCGGGCGGCTCGTTTTTTTGTGCGTCGTTCGAAGAATGCGAACCTGGCGTGGCGCTTCGAATCGACGGTCTCGGTTCGCGGCTCGGCTGACTCACGCAGGCGAGGCTTGACCTTAGTGTCGCGGCGCCAGCCCTTGATGCCTCAAGAAGGCAACGTTGTCGAGCTTCTTCGCGCGCAAGGCATAGTCGATCGCCGTTTCGCCGTCACCGTCGAGGCGCTTCACGTCGACGCCGTGCGCGATGAGCAGACGCATCATGCGCGCGTCCGCGTGTTGAGCCGCATGCATCAAGGTTGTTCTGCCCATGTGTTCGATCGCGTAGTCACAGCGATGCGAGTCATCGAAACCGCTGACATAGGTTTGATTGACCTCGGCGCCGGCGGCCAGAAGGTCGCGCGCCAGCGCGGCATCGTTCATTCCGATGGCATAGAACAAGGCCGTCTTGCCAAAGCCATTGGCGTGATTGACGTCCACGCCGCGCTGCAGAAGAAAGCGCGTGTTTCGCCGGTCTTCGAGCGCGAAGAACAAGGCGGGCTCATCGCCGTGCTCGAGATCGACGTTCTCGCTCAATAGCGCGATCTTGGCCCAGGGCTGGCGGGTCAACAAGGCGATCCGCAGGGCCTCGAGGCGAGTCTCGTTCGGTTGCAGGGCGATCCACGCGCGGAGCGTTCGCAGGGGCCCTTTGACTTTGCCCGCGATCATCAAGGTGTTGTACGAACTCAGGACCTCCCCTGCGGGAACGGTTCCCGCCGCGCGTTTGGAGAACATCACGAGCGCGAGGCTTGCCAGCATTCGCGCTTCTTCTCTGTCAGTCTTCAGCAAGTCGCGATAGTGGCGCGCGAGGCGCGGCTCGATCTTGCGCGATTCCCGCTGGAAGTCGCGATAGAGCCGAAAATTGTGAAGTCCTTGATAGGACCAAGACTCGAAGTAGACCGGCAGCTCAGCGTAGTAGAAAGGGTCGAAGCGCAGGCGTTCCGCTTGGCGATGCGGCAGATTTCTTGGCGCAATGCCGGCTTCCAAAAGATTGAAAGACCAATAACGCCAATGGGCGAACATCAGACTGCCAGAACATTCTGCGCTGGGTTCGCCGCGAATCTCCTCCGTGAGCGCAAGCAGGCGCTGCATGTAGGGCAGCGCGCCAAGGCCGGAGGGGCAGTCGTACTCCACGTCGATCGGGGATCTGTGTCCAGAGCCGAGATCGGGACTCCAGCCGGGCCCGAAGCTGAGTTCGGGATAGGTCGTCATTTCCTCGCAAGTCAGCACTGCATCCGCATAGGGGTCATAGTCCTCGGTGACAGCCAACGCCGGACCCACAAGGATCAGTGCCAGCCCACAGACGATGCGCGCAAGACAAAACATGGCAATTCCCTTTACCGAACTGTCGACAGGGTGACGCAAGACGCTGTCGATCTCATGTCCGGGTTGAGGCCAGGGAAGGCAGAAGGTGAGGCGGATTAGGTGCGCGCCCGAGAAACCCGACACAGCGCGAATCAGCCGCTCACGACCGCCGAATCGCCACCCGGCTTCTCTGGCGCTTCGCGCCCGCGCGCTTGGCCGCGGTGAATGCTGGGATTAGTCGCCATCGGTAGTTCCTACCGCTTTGCGATGCCGGCACAGCGCCATGTGAATCCAGGGCGGCTATCGCAAGACCCCAGATGACGGGGAAGCTAAAATGGCCACGGTCGTTCGCGAGTTCCGCCAACCGTTGCGCGATGCGTTTCTCTTGGCCTCTCGAACCACCGAGCAGTGGCGCGCGCCAACACTGGAATTGCGTCCATGCCGTGATCGGACGCCTATCTCGAATCAGCGCGTTTCAAGCACTCCCTGTACTTTGATCGGCGCTCTCGTCGTCGGTTGGCGGCAGCGAAGCGACACTGAACCAAAAATCGAACAGGGTGCGAATCGCTCTCTGAAAGCTCTCGAACCCGACGGGCTTTACGATATAGCTGTTGCAATGGTGTTGATACGACCAACTGACATCGACTTCAGCCGAAGACGTGGTGAACACCACGACGGGCAACTCGCGCAGCGCGGTGTCCTGTGCCATGAAGTCCAGCACTTCGCGCCCGTCCATGCGCGGCATGTTTAGGTCCAGCAGGATCAAGTCTGGCCTTGGCGCGTCCTCGAAGGCGCCTTCCCGCCTGAGATACGCCACGCACTCGACGCCGTCCCTGACACGGCGAAGCGCTAGTGGAATTCGGGCGTTCGCGAGACAGATCGACGTGAGTTCGGCATCGTCGTCGTCGTCTTCGACGTGCAGGACTTGTCCGACAAGATTGTTCGCCATCGCGGTACTCATCGCGTCACTTCTCCGCGCAAGCTTTGATCGTGAAATGGAAGGTGCTGCCGCGACCTAGACTGGAATCGACCCATATGCGGCCGCCATGGCCGTGGACGATACGGCGCGCAACCGCGAGACCAATGCCCGTTCCGGGATATTGGTTGGTATGCAGTCGGCGAAAGATCTCGAAGATTTTCTCGTGACAACTGGGATCGATGCCTATGCCGTTGTCGGCGACGCTGACCCGCAACTCCTCCGCCAGCCTTTGGGTGGAGACCGTGACACGCAAGGGCGGATCGCCGCGATACTTGATCGCGTTCCCAATCAGATTCAGAAAAAGCTGGGCCAGCTGAGATCGATTTCCTTCGACGTGAGCAAGGCTGTCTTCGCGGGTGACGATAGCGCCCGATTCCGTGATGGCCGATTGCAGCAAAACGACGACTTCATCGAATACTTCCGCCAAGTCCACTCGCTCGAACGGATGTGGATGCGAATCGAAGCGTGAGTACTCGAGCAGATCGGAGACCATGGACTGCAAGTGCTTGGTCGCCTGGACCGATCGCCGAATCCAGTCGCGCGCGCTCTGATCCATCTGATCGCCATACTTGACTCCGAGCAACTCGACGAATCCCGCGATCGTGCGCATCGGGGTCTGCAAGTCGTGGGAAGCCACGTAAGCGAATCGCTGCAGCTCGATGTTGCTGCGCTCGAGTGCTTCGTTCGCCTTACGCAATGCTTGTGCTTGCGCCGTGCGTTCCGTCAGATCGACGATGGCGCCAATGACGAACATGCCTTCGTCGGTATGCACGGGATTGAGCCCGATCTCGACCGGAAATTCAGTGCCGTCGCGCCGTAGTCCGAACAGGTCTCGGCCTTCGCCCATGCGTCTCGCCACGCCATTGGCGAAGTACTGGACGCGTAAGTTTGGATGGGCTTGACGAAATCGTTCCGGCAGCAGGAGTTCGATCTTGCGACCAAGCAAATCCTCGCGCGCGTAGCCGAACAGCGCCGTTAACTCGGAGTTGGCAAGGACGATCGTTCCGGCTTGATCCACCATCACCATGGCGGTGGGCGCGGATTCGACCGTCGCTCGAAACCTCGCTTCGAGGCGCTTGCGCTCGGTCAGATCGACGATGGCGCTGACGAAGTACGTGCCTGAGTGCGTGTTGATTGGACTCAGGCCAATTTCCAGCGGAATGGCGCTGCCATCCTTGCGCAGGCCATGAAGATCGCGACCGGCTCCCATGGGGCGCGCCGTCGGCGCCTGTTCGAACATCGCTCGACGCCGCGGATGATTGGCGCGCGACGCATAGGGCACGAGCATTTCGACGGGCTCACCGAGGAGCTCGTCGCGCGCATAGCCGAACAGACGTTCCGCCTGCGAGTTGACGAGCACCATTCGCCCTTCGCGATCGACCATCACGATGGCGTTTGGAACCACCTCGATGATGGCGGCGAGATCGATTGCCGGGTCGAGCAAGTCACGAGTGCCCAAGCGCTTCCCCCATCGAAACGGCCACGCGCGTGCATGCGTGCTCGTGGATTTTTCTTACGCCGTCGTCGCGCCGAATGCAAGTTTCCTCTTGCGGGTAGATCGGCACGTTTCATTTTCAGCGGTGACAATGCAAAAAGCAGGATCGGCTTAACGTCGATGTCGATACGAATAGCTACGTGATTTCAATGCCGCCTGTGCTTGCATGGAGCTGTCGTAGTGCTGACTTTGCAGGCCGACGATCGATGCGTTTCGAATCGCCGAGTCGTCCTTGGCGCTCTCGCGGTCACGACAGGTGCGTTCGAGGACTTCGTTCTTGAAGCACGGATTCCGGACAGGCTGCAGCGCGCAGGACGCGATTTCGCGTTCGCTTGGTGACGTCGAGGCGAACTGCTGGATCGTCGCCTATGTCGATTTCCAGATGACCTGCCTGGGAGTCTTCGGACCAGTTGGAAATTGAGACGATGATCCTCGCCATCCAGCGAGGCGTCCATGAAGAAGTCGCGGTATGTGGAGAACAAGATGGTGAAGATCCTGCGCGAGTCCGATCAGGACCCGGTGGCGCAGATCGTCAAGAAAAACGGCATCAGCTAGCAGACGCTACATCTGTGGCGCATGCGCTGTGGACAATTGGAGGTGGTTGATGTGAAGGAACAGCGCTTGCTGCAGCAGGAGAACGGACGGCTGAAGAAGCTGTTAGCCAAGCGTGATCTCGCCATCGACGTGCTAAAGGAGATCAACGCAAGAAAATGGTGAGCGCGCCCGTGCGCCGGCAGCAGGTGGAATACGCGCAGTCGTATAACGGCCCGAAGTTCGTGGGCCACGCCGTGCTGAAATCGATGAGCGACGCCGGCAACAACACCGCGCTCAATGATCCGGGAAAACCCTTGCAAGATGGAGCGGATGAGAGCTTCAACGGCAAGTCCCGCGACGAGTGCCTCGACACCGAATGGTTCTGGGATCGTGTCGAGTGCAAGGTCATTATTGAGTAATGGCGCGAGCACTAAAACCACGATCGCCCACACGCCGGCTTCGGATACCAGTCACCACTCGCGTTCAAGAAACAAGCTGATCAGAATGGGTTCAAAGAGCAACAGCCATCACCTACCATCCACGACGGGGATGGTCGTCAAGCAGTCGGTGGTTCGAAGAAGCGCGGCAGGGCACCGAATGAAGAAGTGGCGAACTAACTGGAACGTTACCCTCGACACGCAATCTCATGGAAGACACTACAGCCAACTCCGGGACTGAGCCCTAGAGAGGAATCTCAAATATGAGCCTTGAGCACGCACTCATCTTCGCCAAGATTCAAGAGCTAGTCGCATCCGAAAAGCCGGTGGGCGAGTGCATGGGCGAGATCATCGCCATTTGCTCTCGCGACGTTCCACACACCGATTGGTCGCGGCTTGCCGCACTCGGCTACGACAAAGATGTCGCATCACTGACTGCATGGATCGGTGGCGTCTTCAAGAACCATCCCGCGCCGTTTCCGATTCAGGGCCTATGGTTTGGTCTCTGCAACCCGACCGAGGAAGACAAGGTCTGGGCAGACATGTATGTCGGTTCAGTGGCTCAGTACTCAGCCGAAGATGAAGAGCTAGGCTGGCTTTTTTGACGGCGAGCATCACTATCCAGATGGTGCTTTTGCTCACTCTGCCTCATTGCGCGGCATCTACGAGATTGCCTACGGTGTCGAGGATGGATTGGCCAACGATGCGGAGTGGCCACTTTGCCTGGCATTTTGCGCGTTCGCCGTGCGCTCCCTTCTGCGAGGGCAGAGCTGCAAATTGGTCGGATCGTCGGCATCGCGGATTGGCGTCGCTGTCGGATTCGATAGCGGCGACATGCTGAAGATCGGAGAGCTGACACAGACTGGGTTCACGACGCCGTGAAAGACAAAGAAGCCTAACCAGATCATCACCGTCGTATAGAAAGTACAAGACAGCGACGGCTACCATCGCGACATATGCTCGTCATTGAGCGGGCATGCTCTAGGGCCTTCGATGCGTGGATCGCCGAGCATCTGGGGAAGCGGTCGCGCGCGCGTTGCCTTGACGATGGTCCGGGCGGGGCGACCATCCTGGTGGTCTTCGATCGTCTCCGTCATCGTGGTGGCGGATGCTGGTGGTAGCGGTGAAGTCTCGTCCGCGGCTTGCAGATGATCGGGCAGGAGCGTCGTTCGCGCGACGTAGACGACACTCTCCCGTGTCTTGCAGGTCACCCGCGCGGTGGCGGGGAAGAGCCCGGGCAAGGGCCGGGGCGATGAGCGATCTGGATTGGTCATGGGGCACCTTTCAGCGAGCTCCCCCATGTGCCAAGCCTCTATCAAGCGACGCGTACTCGTTAATGCGCGTGAGCGCGGTTGCCCCGCAAACGGAGCAGAATTGGACGGAACCGCCCGGCGTTGTTGTTCCGGCGCCTGCCGCGATCGGCGCGAATCGTTTAGGATTCCCCCATGCGAGATTGCGACGTCCTGATCCTCGGTGCCGGCGTCATCGGCTTGGCTACCGCTCATGCCTTGTTGCGCGAAGGTCGACGGGTGACCGTGGTCGATCGCATTGGCCCGGGGGCCGGTGCATCGCATGGCAATTGCGGCACGATCACGCCCAGTCATGCGCCGCCGTTGAACATGCCCGGGCAGGTCGCCAAGGCCTTGCGTTGGATGTTGACGAAGGACGCGCCGTTTTACGTCAAGCCGCGTTTCGATCCGACCTTGATCGCGTGGTTGTGGCGCTTCGCGCGGCGCTGCACGTGGGCGGATTTTCGCGAGGTCACGCGGGTCAAGGCCGAGTTCATGATGCGCGCGCGCGATGCGCTGGACGCCTTGATCACCGAGGCCGGCCTGCAGTGCGAGTTCGAGCGCAAGGGCACGCTGTACGTGTTTCGCGATCCGCGCGCGATGGCCGAGGCGCAGTGGCTGCCGCGCGCGCTTGGCGAGGTGAACATTCCGATCGAGACCTGGGACGGCGCGCGTTGCCGCGCGGCCGAGCCGGTGTTGCGCGACGAGATCGTCGGCGGCTTCTTCAACCCGGTCGACGCGCATCTGCGGCCCGATCGCTACGTGGCCGAGCTCGCGCGCGTGGTGCGCGCGGCGGGCGGCGAGATTCTCGATCGCACCGAGGTGCGTGGCGCTGAGATCGAAGGCGGCCGCGTCGCGCGCGTGATCACCAGTCAGGCGGATTTTCGGCCGCGCGAGATCGTGTTCGCGCTCGGCGCGTGGAGTCCGTTGTTGGCGCGTCACTTCGGCGTCGATCATTTGCCGATTCAACCGGGCAAGGGCTATTCGATCACCTTCGATCGCCCGACACTCGCGCCGTCGATTCCGCTGGTGTTGAAAGAGCGCAGCGTGTGCGTGACCGCGTGGAGCAGCGGTTATCGTCTGGGCTCGACCATGGAATTCGCCGGCTACGACGACACGCTCAATCGCGCGCGTCTGGATGCGCTCACGCGCGGCGCCACCGAGTATCTGCGTGAACCGGTGGGCCCGGTGCGGCGCGAGGAATGGTTCGGCTGGCGACCGATGACCCATGACGACCTGCCCGTGATCGGGCGCGCGCCCAGGGTGTCCAATCTGGTGCTGGCGACGGGCCACGGCATGTTGGGCGTGACCATGTCGGCGCTGACCGCGCGGCTGGTGGCCGAGATAGTGTGTCAGCGTCCCTCGTCACTGGATCTGCGGCCTTATCGGGTCGAGCGTTTTTCCTAGCGCGCGTCGCGGCGCGTGGTTTCATCATCGCGGCGAATGAGTCGCGACCTTCGTGGGGAGATCAAGCGCATGCGCAAGTTCTGGGGTGTAGTGGCGATGGTGTTCGCGTGCTCGGCCATGGCCGACGCGCCGTCGACGGCGGTGCCGACGCCGACGGTGCTGCCGAACGTCGATCTGGCCTGGGGCGTGAAGATTCCGATGCGCGACGGCGTGACCTTGAACGCCACGCGCTACAGCGCGCATGGCGTCGACAAGCCCGTGCCCTGCGTGTTCACGCTCACGCCCTACATCAGTCAGAGCTATCACGATCGCGGCTTGTACTTCGCGCAGAACGGCTATGTGTTCCTGACCGTCGATGTGCGCGGTCGCGGTAACTCCGGTGGTGAGTTCACGCCCTTGCTGCAGGAAGCGCGCGACGGTCATGACGTGGTCGAGTGGCTGGCCGATCAGCCGTTCTGCAATGGCAAGGTGTCGATGTGGGGCGGTTCCTACGCGGGCTACGATCAGTGGGCCACGGCCAAGGAATTTCCGCGTGGCCTGGCCAGCATCGTGCCCGTGGCCTCGCCCTACGCGGGCGTGGATTTTCCGATGGCGCACAACATGTTTTATCCCTACGACGTGCAGTGGCTGACCTTGGTGTTCGGCAAGGCCTCGCAGGATCGCATCTTCGGCGATGGCGCGTATTGGGCGTCGATCTATCAGCGCTTGTATGAAACGCATCGCCCGTTTCGCGAACTCGATGCCGTGGCCGGCATGCCGTCGAAGATCTTTCAATCCTGGCTCGCGCATCCCGCGCCCGACGCGTATTGGGACAGCTACAACCCCACGGCCGCGCAGTACGCCAAGCTGAGCTTGCCGATCCTGACCATCACCGGTCACTACGATGGCGATCAGCCCGGCGCGCTCGAGCACTATCGTCAGCACATGGCCAACGCGTCGGAGGCCGAACGCGCGCGGCATTTCCTGATCATCGGGCCATGGGATCACGCGGGCACGCGCACGCCGATGGCTGAAGTCGGTGGCGTGAAGTTTGGCGACGCGAGCCTGGTCGATCTCAATGCCCTGCACAAGGCGTGGTACGACTGGACGCTCAAGGACGGCGCCAAGCCCGAGTTCCTGAAAGATCGCGTCGCCTATTACATCACCGGCGCCGAGCAATGGCGCTACACGAACACGCTCGAGGCGATCACGGCCGAGCATCGCGCGTATGCGCTCGATTCGCGCGGCGGCGCCGCCAATGATCTGTTCCAGTCGGGCAGCCTGCGCGCGGGTCAAGCGGCGACGGGCGAACCCGATCACTACGTCTACGATCCGCTCGATACCGCGCCGACGAAGCTGCTCACGATGGGCGACATGGGCGATCTCGTCGATCAGCGCGGCGTGTATTTGAGCGGCAAGAACCAACTTGTTTATCACACCGCGCCGTTCGACGCCGATACCGACGTGGCGGGCTTCTTCCGTTTCGATGCCTGGTTGTCGCTCGATCAGCGCGACACCGACATCAGCGCGGCCGTGTACGAGATTCGTCCCGATGGCAGCAGCGTGTTCCTGGCCAGCGACGCGATTCGCGCGCGTTACCGCCATGATCCGCGCAAGGCCGAATTGGTCGAGCCCGGCAAGATCGAACGCTATCGCTTCGAGCACTTCACCTTCGTCGCGCGCACGATCGCCAAGGGCAGTCGTCTGCGCCTGGTCGTGGGCCCGGTCGACTCACCCTTCGCCCAGCACAACTACAACGGCGGCGGCGTGGTGGCCGAGGAAACCGCGAAAGACGCCAAGACCGTGACCGTGCGCCTGTACCACGACGCCGAACGGCCCAGCGCGCTGTTCGTCCCGATCGCGGCGGCCACGACGACCAAATGAGCCGTGGCGTGAAGCTTGCACGACCATTGCGGGACATGTGGGCTTCACGTCAGGTGTCGGGTTTCCGGCGCGGCGCGCGGATCGCGCGCCGCGCCTTGGACGCGAGGCCGCGGTTCCGCTAACGTCCACTCCCATAGCCGTGCGCGCGAGCGTTTCGATGTCGCCAACCATCGTCCATCGCCAGGTATCGCCGTCTTGAACGGGCCCGAATCCACGGGCGCGTCGACGGCCCCGATCGCCGCGTGGCGTCGCTGGTTCAATCGGCGCACGGCGATGCGCGCTGGCGTGGGCGCGGTGTTGTTCTTCCTGCTCAAGGGCCTGGCCTGGATCGCCTTGGCCGTGTGGGCCCTGCGCTGAGGCGCGAAGCGCGTCGAATCCCCTGAATCGATCGTTTGCCGCGCGTGTGCCGCGCGAAAGTGGTCAATGCTTGGCGCGCATCGCGTGCGCGCGCGACCTCAACCCGCGTTCGCGTTGAACGGATTGCGCTCCGGCGCTTCGTCGTGGTGAATGCCGCCGAGTAAGCCGCGCAACAGTTTGTTGAGCACGGGCTGGCGATGACGCACCCACACGTTGAGCGGCTCGGGCTTGGCGCCGAGCGCGGCCTTGGGTTCCAGCGCGGTGCGACCCAGCGACACGCGACGCGCGCCCAGCGCGATCGCGTCCTCGACCGTGCGCTGCAACAGACGCAAGTACAAAGGCCATTGCGCCGCCGCTTCGCGATCGAAACCGATGTGATAGCCGATGGCGGTGTCATCGTCCTCGCGCAGCGTCACGATGAAGCCGAGAATCTCCGCGCCGCGACGCAACACCGCGAAGCGCGCGCGTGAACCCGCCGCGCGCGCCAGCGCCGGCCAGTAGTGTTCGCCCAAGGTCACGGGTCGCACGGCCGCATTCTCATGCACGGCCAGATACAAGGCCTGCAAGCGCGGCGCGATCGCAGCCACGTCGTCGACCGGTTCGAGCGTGAGGCCGGCGTCTTCGATGGGCTTCAACACGCGCGAGCGAATGTTCTTGCGGTACTTGGCGCTGAGCGCGGCGAGATAGTCGTCGTAGGTCTTCCACGAGGTTGAAAGCGCGAGCACCATGTTCGGCTCGGTCTCGATCGGCCGATAGCCGAGATCGTGCAGCAGATGACTGCGCTTCATCTCGGCGGCGGTGAGGTCCTTGATCAGCACGAAGTCGGCGCTGCCGGCGTGCTTCTCGGCGCGACGCACGCGATACGCGGCCTCGCCGATGCCGTGCCAGATGTCGGCATCGTGTTCGACGTCGGGGCGTATCGCGATGCCGTGACAGCCATAACTCAACAGATTGCCGACCACGAGCACGCGCGCGCTGAACTGCTCGGCCGCGGCCGTGACCGCGCGCGAGGCCAAGGCGCGCAGTCCAGAACCCGCGCGCGATTTGCGCAAACGCGCGCCATCGAGCGTGACCAACTGCATGGCCATCGCGGCGACGGGTTCGGCGTCGCGATAGAGCAGGGCGTAGCGCAGATCGAGATTGTCGGGCAGGGCGCGTTCGAGTTCGCGAAAGTACGCGCGTTCCATCAGCGCGCCGCGATGCGCGGTGACCGTGTCCCAGTGCGCGGCATTGAGAAAATCCACGCGATCGGCGAAGGCGAAGCGAACGGGCGCGTTGCGCTTGCGAAAGCGCACGCGCGCGATCGCGGCTTTGAGGGCGGACGGCATGCCTACTCCCAAGAAAGACTCGCGGTCACGCTAGCATGCGCGCGACCGTCGCTGGAACGGGAAGACACGGGCGCCGGCACCGCGCCGGTGGGGAGGCGCGGCACCGGCACCCGCTTGGCACCCTATCCGGCGCGCGCATTGCGTTGTCGCGGCGCGCCCAGGCGTTCGATGATGGCGTCGCACAGCGCGCGCGTGCCGACGGCGGTCGTGCCGGCGGCGATATCGGGCGTGCGCACGCCGGCTTCCACGGCTTCGGCGACGGCGGTTTCGAGCGCGGTCGCGGCATCGTCGCGGGCGAAGCTTTCGCGCAGCATCATCGCCACGCTGAGCAAGGTGCCGCAGGGATTGGCGATGCCCTTGCCGGCGATGTCGGGCGCGGAGCCATGGATCGGTTCGTACAGACCCGGCTTGCCGTCGCCAAGTGAGGCCGAGGGCAACATGCCGAGCGAACCGGCGAGCACGCCGGCCTCGTCGGTGAGAATGTCGCCGAACAGATTCTCGGTGACGATCACGTCGAAGTCGCGCGGGCGCGAGACCAGATACATCGCCATGGCATCGACCAGCACGTGTTCGAGCTTGATCGCGGGGAACTCATCGCGCATCACGCGCGTGACTGTCTCGCGCCACAGCCGCGACGTTTCCAGCACATTGGCCTTGTCGACCGACACCAATCGCCCACCACGACTCGCCGCGAGTCGCGCCGCGACGCGCGTGACGCGCGCGATCTCGCCGACCGTGTAGGCGCATTCGTCCGTGGCCTTGTCGGCCGTGCGCAGACGACGGCCAAAGTAGATGCCGCCGGTGAGTTCGCGCACCACCACCATGTCGACGCCGCGCACGCGCTCGGGCTTGAGCGGACACAGCTCCGACAACGCGGGCAAGGTCTTCACCGGACGCACGTTGGCGTAGAGGCCGAGCTCGCGACGCAGCCGCAACAGGCCCTGCTCGGGCCGGATATCCACGGGCACGTGATTCCATTGAGGACCGCCGACGGCGCCCAGCAGCACGGCATCCGCGCGGCGGCAGGCCGCCAGCGTCGGAGGGGGTAGGGGGTCGCCATGCGCATCGATGGCGGCGCCGCCGACGGAATGCGTTTCGTAGGCGAGCGCCAGATCGAAGCGCGCGGCCACGGCGGTCAACACGCGTCGCGCGGCCTCGATCACCTCGGGGCCGATGCCGTCGCCCGGCAATAGAACGATCAAGCGGTGCATGCGCGTGTCTCCCAGGATTCGATGAGCGGAAGTCGTTGCAACAGATAACCCAGTTCATCCACGCCTTCGAGCAGGCATTGGCGCGCGAACGGATCGAGCGTGAAGGGCGTGGCGCGGCCTTGCGCGTCGGTCAGCGTCTGCGCGGCGACATCGATGCTTAGCGTCTGGCCAGCTTCGGCGAGCAGGCGCGCGTGCGTGTCGGCGTCGACCACGATGGCGAGCAGACCGTTCTTGAGCGCGTTGTTGCGAAAGATGTCGGCGATGGCCGAGGACACCACCGCGCGAATGCCGGCATCGAGCAAGGCCCAGGGCGCATGCTCGCGCGAAGAGCCGCAACCGAAGTTGTGACCCGCGATCAGGATCGACGCGCCGGCGTGCTCGGGACGATTCAACGCGAACTCGGGATTGGGCGTGCCATCGGGCAGATAACGCCAATCGTTGAACGCATGTCGACCCAAGCCCGCGCGCTCGGTCGTGGTGAGAAAACGCGCGGGAATGATGCGATCGGTATCGATGTTGGCGGCCGGCAGCGCGACGCTGCGTCCGCTCAGCGAGGTGATGGCCTTCATGCCACGGCCTCCGTCGCCAGGAACTCGCGCGGATCGACGATGCGTCCCGCGACCGCGCAAGCAGCCGCCGTCATCGGACTGGCGAGCACCGTGCGCGCGCCCGGCCCTTGTCGCCCTTCGAAATTGCGATTGCTCGTGCTGACCACGTAGTCGCCGGGCTTGGCCAGATCGCCATTCATCGCAATGCACATCGAACAGCCCGGCTCGCGCCATTCGGCGCCGGCTTCGCGAAAGATGCGATCGAGACCTTCGGCCTCGGCCGCCTTCTTGACCGCTTCCGAGCCGGGCACGATCAAGGTGCGCACGCGCGGATGCGTGCGACGACCGCGCAGCACTTGCGCCGCCGCGCGCAGATCCGACAGGCGCGCATTGGTGCAGGAGCCGATGAAGATCACGTCGACCGGATGATCGCGCATCGGCGCGCCGGCCTTGACGCCCATGTAACTCAACGCCTTCGTCGCCGCCGCGTCCGCGGGTTCGGGCACGCGCGTGTCGACGCCGATGGCGGTGGCGGGATCGGTGCCGTAGGTCACCAGCGGTTCGATCGCGCGCGCATCGATGGCGATCTCGCGATCGAAGCGCGCGTCGGCGTCGGTGGCGAAGCCAAGCCAACGTTGCGCCGCGCGGTCCCAGGCTTCGCCGGTGGGCGCGTGCGGTCGACCGCGCAGATAGTCGAGCGTGGTGGCGTCGGGCGAAACCATGCCGGCGCGCGCGCCAGCTTCGATCGACATATTGCACAGGGTCATGCGCGCTTCCATGTCCATGGCGCGCACGGTCGAGCCGCGATACTCGATCACATGTCCCGTGCCACCGGCGAAGCCCAGGCGCGCAATCACGTGCAGCGCGACGTCCTTGGCCGACACCCCGGGCGCCAGCGCGCCCTCGATGTTCACCGCCAAGGTGCGCGGACGTTTTTGCAGCAGGCATTGCGTGGCAAGCACATGACCGACCTCGGTCGTGCCGATGCCGAAGGCCAGCGCGCCGAAGGCGCCATGCGTGCTGGTGTGACTGTCGCCGCAAACGATCGTGCTGCCCGGTTGCGTCAGGCCGAGTTCCGGCGCGATCACGTGTACGATGCCGCGATGCGGCGACGACCAGCCGTGAAGGGTCACGCCGAATTCGTGGCAATTGCGTTCGAGTGTTTCCACTTGCGCGCGCGTGCTGGCATCGAGATAAGGCCGCGTGCCGTCGGCGCGCGCGGGCAAGGTCGGCGTGGAGTGATCGAGCGTGCCGACGGTGCGATCGGGGCGCCGCACCTTCATGCCACGCTCGCGCAGCACCGCGAAGGCCTGCGGCGACGTGACCTCGTGAATCAAATGCAGATCGATGGCGAGGATGGCCGGGCGCCCGTCATCGGGTTCCTCGACCACGTGCGCTTGCCAGATTTTTTCGAACAGGGTCTTGGCGGTCATGCGGGTTCTCAGGTGCCGGTGGCGCGCAGACGACCGGCGCGCGCGCGTTGCACGGCGGTGATGCGGTTGGCGACTTCGAGCAAGGCCAGGGCGGCGGCCTCGATCACGTCGGTGGAAATGCCGCGGCCGCGATATTCGCGACCGTCGTGAGTGACGCGCACGGTGGCTTGGCCTTGCGCGTCGCCGCCTTCGGTGATCGAGCGCACTTGAAAATCGCGCACCAGAAAATCGAGGCCGGTGGCGGCGGCGATGGCATTGGCGATGGCGTCGATCGGTCCATCGCCCAGGCCCGCGGCGCGGCGCGTGCCGCCTTCGACATCGCGCAGATTGACGCTGGCGCTGGGGCTGGAGCTCGCGCCCACGGCCGTGGTCACGTGCATGGCCTCGATGGCCCACGGGCCTTGCGCGCCGGGATCGATGCCCAGCCACAGCGCGTCGAGATCGGCGTCGAAGACTTCTTTCTTGCGATCGGCCAGGCGCTTGAACGAGACGAAGAGTTCGTCCACGGCCTGATCGTCGGGTTGATAGCCCATGCTCACCAGGCGATCGCGCACGGCCGCGCGGCCGCTGTGCTTGCCCAGCACGAGTTGCGTGCCGGGAAAGCCGACGTCCTCGGGTCGCATGATCTCGTAGGTGCTGCGGTCGGCGATCATGCCGTGCTGATGAATGCCCGATTCGTGCGCGAAGGCGTTGTCGCCAATCACGGCCTTGTTGCGCGGAATGGTGGCGCCGATGAAGCTCGCCAGCTGACGCGAAATCGCGTACAGCCGCTGCGTGCGCACTGACGTGGTAACCGGAAAGCGATCGGCGCGCGTGCGCACGGCCATGACGATTTCTTCCAGCGCCGCATTGCCCGCGCGCTCGCCGATGCCGCTGATCGTGCACTCGACTTGGCGCGCGCCGGCTTCGACCGCCGCGAGACTGTTCGCCACGGCCAGGCCCAGATCGTTGTGGCAATGCGTGCTGATGATGGCCTGGTCGATGCCTTCGACGTGTTCGCGCAAGTAGGCGATGAGGCGGCTGTACTCGCTGGGCGTGGTATAGCCCACGGTGTCGGGCACGTTGACCGTGCGCGCGCCGGCCTTGATCGCGGCGCTGAACAGGCGCGCCAGGTATTCCGGCTCGCTGCGCGTGGCGTCCTCGGCGGAGAACTCGACATCGTCGACAAGCGACCGCGCCAAAGTGACCGCCTCGATGGCACGCGCGATCACTTGCTCGGCGCTCATCTTGAGCTTGTGCTCGCGATGGATGGGACTCGAGGCGATGAAGACGTGGATGCGCTTGTGCTGCGCCGGGGCGAGTGCCTTGGCGCAGGCGCGGATATCGGCCTCGTTGCAGCGCGCGAGCGCGCAGATGGTGGGGCCCTGCACGTGGCTGGCGATGTCGAACACGGATTGGAAATCGCCGTCCGAGGCATTGGGGTAACCCGCCTCGATCACGTCCACGCCGAGCGCGGCCAGGGCCTGCGCCATGCGCAGCTTCTGCGTGGGATCGAGGCTGCAGCCAGGACTCTGCTCGCCATCGCGCAGGGTGGTGTCGAAGATGATCAGGCGCTGGCTCATGATCGTCGCGCTCCTACGCGCATCAGCGACCACAGCCAGTGTCGCGTGCGAAGTCGCGAGGCGCCCGCGCGGGTGTACTGCGTGTCGAACGTGTGTTGGCGCGTGGTGCGTGGCATGGTGGCGTCCTCGTGATCGACTTCGTGATCCAAATTTCTGGGGGTCTAAAAACACGAAACCCCGCGTCGTTGCCTTCGCGGGGTTTCTGGTCTGGTTCCGGTGTTGCTGGGCCGTGACTAGTCTTCCCGCGGTGGCGAGGTAATAAGAAGCAGACCAAGTACGAGGCCGAGCGAGACGCGCGCGACGTTGGCCGCGGTCTTGGCGCGGCGGGCAACGTTCGTGGCGGTCATGATCGTTTGCATTGCGCTGCAAAATAGATCGCGCCTTCGCGCGCTGTCAAGAAACGATTTCGATCGCCTTCGACGAAAGGTGTAGGCGCGGGGCGAATCGAGGATTGTCTCGGCAAGCCAATCGTGGCGCGGTTCGCGCATATGCATCGCGGTTATGGTGAGGGGCCCTTGACAAGCGCACGCGAAGGCATCTAGCTTCGGACCCATGACGACGCAACGCAACATCGCCGGCTTCGAAAACACCACGCTCCGCGTGGCGCTTTCGGTCGCGCTTATTAGCGTCGTAGTACTTATTCCGCCACCAAGGTGCGGACTCGGCGCGTAGTCAGATCACAAGAATACTGGACGCCTCGAAACCCCCGCACCAGAAATGGTCGCGGGGGTTTCGCGTTTTTGGGGTCCGGTGTTCCGAACACGAGGAACATCGATGCGTAGTGACACCATCAAAACCGGACCCGAACGCGCGCCAGCACGCGCCATGCTGCTGGCCACGGGCCGCGATCACGCGGCCCTGGAGCGTCCGTTGGTGGCGGTGGTGCACACCTGGTCGGATGTCTCGCCGTGCAATCTCAATCTGCGCGAGCTGGCGCGTCACGCGCGCGAAGGCGTGGAAGCAGCGGGTGGCACCGCGGTCGAGTTCAACACCATCGCGGTGACCGATGGCATCGCCATGGGCACGCCGGGTATGCGCGCTTCGCTGGTGTCGCGCGACTGGATCGCCGATTCGATCGAACTCGCGGTCGAAGGCCACAGTCTCGACGCGATGGTGCTGCTGGTCGGTTGCGACAAAACCATTCCCGCCGCGGCGATGGCCGCCGCGCGCCTGGATGTGCCGACCGTGATTCTGTACGGCGGTTCGATCCAGCACGGCTCGCATCGCGGGTGTCCGATCACCATCCAGGAAGTGTTCGAGGCCGTGGGCAGTTTCGGCGCGGGTCGCATCGACGCGCGCGAACTGGCCGCGGTGGAATCGCACGCGTGTCCTGGCGCGGGCGCGTGCGGCGGTCAGTTCACCGCCAACACCATGGCGATGGTGCTGACCACTCTGGGTCTGTCGCCGCTCGGCGCCAACGACGTGCCCGCGACCGATGCCGACAAGGCGCGCGTCGCGCGCGACTGCGGCGAGCTGGTGATGCAGTGCCTGCGCGCGCAACGCACGCCGCGTCAGGTGCTGACCTCGGCGGCCTTTCGCAATGCCGCGCGTCTGGTCGCGGCCACGGCGGGTTCGACCAATGCCGTGCTGCATCTGCTGGCGATCGCGGGCGAGGCCGGCGTGCCGCTGCAATTGAACGATTTCGATGACGCCGCGCGCGCGACGCCGGTGATCGCCGATCTGCGTCCCGGCGGTCGCTACACCGCGGTGGAACTGAGCGCCGCCGGTGGCACCGCGCGCGTGGCGCGCGCGCTGCGCGAGGCCGGTCGCCTGGAAGATCATCCGACCGTGCAGGGCGACAGCATGCTGGCCCTGCTCGACGCGCACGCGCTCGACGGCGCGCCGCAGAACGTCGTGCGTCCGATCGACGATCCGCTGAAGCCGCATGGCGGCTTCGCCGTGCTGTTCGGCAATCTCGCGCCGGAAGGCTGCGTGGTGAAGCTCGCCGGTCACGGGCGCGACCTGCATGAAGGTCCCGCGCGCGTGTTCGATGGTGAGCCCGCGGCCTTCGCCGCCGTGCAGGCCGGCAAGATCCGCGCGGGCGATGTCATCGTGATCCGTTACGAAGGCCCCGCCGGCGCGCCGGGCATGCCCGAGATGCTGGCGGTCACCGCCGCGCTCGTGGGGCGTGGGTTGGGCGATGACGTGGCCTTGATCACCGATGGTCGCTTCAGCGGCGCCACGCGCGGCTTCATGGTCGGTCACATCGCGCCGGAAGCGGCGCGTGGTGGACCGATCGCGTTGCTCGCCGATGGCGATCCGATTCGCATCGACGTGAAAGCGCGCCGCATCGATTGCGGCGCCGATCTCAACGCGCGTCGCGCCGACTGGCGCGCGCCGGAGCCGCGCGCCACGCGCGGCGTGCTCGCCAAATATGCGCGACTGGTGGGCTCGGCCGCCCACGGCGCCGTGACTCGTGCCTAACCCATTCCCCTACCTCGGAGACGCCAGATGAGCCCCACCAAGACCAATCACCCCGCCCACACGCAACGCATCGCCGTCATCGGCTATGGCAGCCAGGGCCGCGCGCATGCCATGAATCTGCGTGATTCCGGCTTCGAGGTGATCATCGGCGCGCGCGCCGGTGGCACGGGTGACGCGCGCGCGCGCGCCGATGGCTTCAAGCCGGTCGAGCCCGCCGAGGCGGCGAAGCTGGGTGACATCGTCGCGCTGCTCACGCCCGACATGGCCCAGCCCGAGGTCTACAAGCAAGCGATCGAGCCCAACATTCGCGCGGGCGCCGCGCTGCTGTTCGCGCATGGCTTCAACGTGCACTTCGGCCAGATCGCGCCGCGCAAGGACATCGACGTGATCCTGGTCGCGCCCAAGGGTCCGGGCGCGCTGGTGCGTCGCGAGTACGAACGCGGCCACGGCGTGCCGAGCCTGTTCGCCATTCACACCGATGCCTCGGGTCACGCGGCCGAGCGCGCCAAGACCTATGCCGAAGGCATCGGCGGCACGCGCGGTGGCTTGATCCAGACCACTTTTGCCGAAGAGACCGAGACCGATCTGTTCGGCGAACAAGCCGTGCTGTGCGGCGGCGTGACCGAGCTGGTGGTGCAGGGCTACGAGACCCTGATCGAAGCCGGCTATCAGCCCGAGGTCGCGTACTTCGAGTGCATGCATGAGTTGAAGCTCATCGTCGACCTGCTGCACGAAGGCGGCATGGCCAAGATGCACAAGTACATTTCTGAGACCGCGCAGTTCGGCGATCTGACCCGCGGCCCGCGCATCGTCAACGGCGAAACGCGCGAGCGCATGCGCGAAGTGCTGGCCGAGATCCGCGACGGCCGCTTCGCGCGCGAATGGGTGGCCGAGTATCGCGCCGGGAACGCGCGCTATCGCGCGCTCAAGCAAGCCGACATCGAGCATCCGATCGAAACCGTCGGCGCCCGTCTGCGCGCGCGCATGCCCTGGCTCAACCAGGACGCGCCCACCGCCACGCCCGACGCCGCGCCCGCGCGCGGCGCCAAGATCGCCGCCGCCTGAGGACATGATCATGGCTGACGCATCTCACGACGGCACGGGCACCGCGATCAGCGGCGCGCGCGCCTTGACCGCCGCGCTGGAAGCCGAGCACGTGAAGTACGTGTTCGGTTATCCGGGCGGGGCCATCATGCCGGTGTACGACGCGCTGCTCGACAGCACGGTCAAGCACATCCTGGTGCGTCACGAACAAGGCGCGGCGCTCGCCGCCGATGGCTATGCGCGCGTCACCGGCGACGTCGGCGTGTGCATGGCCACCAGCGGCCCGGGCGCGACCAATCTGCTGACTGGCATCGCCAATGCGTTCTTGGATTCGGTGCCGATGGTGGCGATCACGGGCCAGGTGCCGACCGCGCTCATGGGCACCGATGCCTTTCAAGAAGTCGACACCTTCGGCATGGCGCTGCCGGTGGTCAAGCACAGTTTCATCGTGCGCAAGGCCGAGGACGTGTACGCGACGCTTCGCGAAGCCTTCGCGATCGCGCGCGAAGGGCGTCCGGGTCCGGTGCTGGTGGATCTGCCCAAGGACATGACGCAATTGCGCGCGGTGCAACGCGCGTTCAAGCCGCGCGCGCAGCTGCCGCGTCCGGCCGATCGCGATGATCTGGCGCGCGCGCGCCTGCTGTTGCAAGCGGCGCAACGACCGGTTGCCTACATCGGCGGTGGCGTGGGCCTGGCGCGCGCGGAAGGCACGCTGCGCGATTTCCTGTCGCGCACGCAGATGCCTTCGGTGTGCACGCTAAAAGGCCTGGGCGCGGTCGCGGCCGATGACGCGAACTATCTGGGCATGCTCGGCATGCACGGCAATCCGGCCGCCAACAACGCGGTGCACGATGCCGATCTGCTGATCGTGATTGGCGCGCGCTTTGATGATCGCGCCACCGGCAAGCTGGCGACCTTCGCGCCGAAGGCGCGCGTGCTGCACCTCGACGCCGATCCGGCCGAGATCGGCAAGCTGCGTCAAGCCGACGTGGGTCTGCGTGGCGATTTGAATCTGACCTTGCGCGAGCTGTCGTGCGCGCTGTCCAACATCGATCCGTGGCGCGCGCGCTGCCAGGGTCTGCGCACGCAGCACGCGTGGCGCTACGACGCGCCGGGCGAGGACATCTATGCGCCCGATCTGCTGCGTCAGTTGTCGGAACTCGGCGGCGAGGATCTGATCATCAGCGCCGACGTCGGCCAGCATCAGATGTGGGTGGCGCAGCACTGCCGCTTCAACCGCATCGCCGCGCACCTGACCAGCGGTGGTCTGGGCACGATGGGTTATGGCGTGCCGGCGGCCGTGGGCGCGGCGCTGGCGCGGCCGGACGCGCGCGTGGTCTGCGTCAGCGGCGACGGCTCGATCATGATGAACGTGCAAGAGCTCGCCACGATCCGTCGCTACAACCTGCCGGTGAAGATCGTGCTGCTCGACAACTCCTCGCTGGGCATGGTGCGTCAGTGGCAGGAGCTGTTCTTCGATCAGCGCTTCAGCGAGGTTGATCTGTCCGACAACCCGGACTTCGCGCGCGTGGCCCAGGCCTTCGGCCTGCAGGCCATGACCATCGAGCGTCGCGATCAAGTGCGCGGCGCGCTCGAGGCCTTGCTCGCCGCGCCCGGCCCGATGCTGCTGCACGTCAAGATCGACGCGCGCAGCAATGTCTGGCCGCTGGTGCCGCCGGGTCGCGCCAACGTGGAAATGATCGAGGGGCGCGCGGCATGAGCCAACGCGTGCACCTGCTGCTCAAGCGGACCGAAGGCGCGCTGGTGCGCCTGCTCGGCACCGTGCAGCGACGCGGCTTCGAAGTGGCGGCGATTCACACCTATCCGCACGCCGAGCCCGAGCTGTGGCGCGTCGAACTGGAACTGAGCGAGGGCGATCGCGACCTGTCCTTGCTCGAGCGGCAGCTGGAAAAACTCTACGACGTGGTGGCGCTGGGCGATCAACTGCCGCGCGCCGAACAAGCCTGAACCGACATTCGATAGACGATACAGACTGGAGAACGCGCATGGCCATGAAACCTTCCCGACTGATCTGGCACAACGGCCACTTCGTGCCCTGGGCCGAGGCCACGGTGCACGTGCTCACGCACGGCTTGCACTATGGTTCGTCGGTGTTCGAGGGCATTCGGGCCTATGAATCACATCGCGGCCTCGCGATCTTCCGACTCGGCGATCACATCGAGCGCTTGTTCGATTCGGCGCGCATCCATCGCATGAGGCCGAAGTTCAACGCGCCGCAGTTCGAGCAGGCGTGTCGCGATGTGTTGCGGGTCAATCGTTTGTTTCGCGGCGCGTACATCCGGCCGATCGTGTATCGCGGCGCGGGTGAGTTCGCGCTCGCGCCCTCGGATCAACTGCCGATCGAAGCCGCGGTGGCGGCGATCGAATGGGGCGCGTATCTGGGCGCCGAGGCGCTGGAAAAAGGCGTCGATGCCTGCGTGAGTTCCTGGCAGCGCGCCGCGCCCAATACGTTTCCGACGTTGGCCAAGGCCGGTGGCAACTATCTCAATTCGCAGCTGATCAGCATGGAAGCGGCGCGCAACGGCTATGCCGAGGGCATCGCGCTGGGCACCGATGGCATGTTGAGCGAAGGCGGTGGCGAGAACTTGTTCCTGGTGCGCAAGGGCGTGCTCTACACGCCGAGCATGAGCTCGTCGATCCTGTCGGGCATCACGCGCGATTCGATCATCACGCTGGCGCGCGACATGGGCCTGGAAGTGCGCGAGACCGCGCTGCCGCGCGAGGCGCTGTATCTGGCCGATGAAGCGTTCTTCACCGGCACGGCTTGCGAGATCACGCCGATCCGCTCGATCGATCGTCTGCAGATCGGCGATGGTGGTCGCGGCCCGATCACGATGCGGCTGCAGGACGCGTTCTTCGGTCTGTTCAGTGGTCGCACGCCGGACAAGCACAACTGGCTCGATCACGTCGCGCCCGAAGTCGAGCTCGAGACCGACGTCCACGCCGCCTACGCATGAACGCCGACGCCGCGCTGCTGCCGCAAGACACGACCGCGACGCCGGGCGCCGCGGCCGCGGGGGCCTATGTTTCCAACATGGACCCTTATGTCGAGCGCATTCTGCGCGCGTCGGTGTATGACGTGGCGATCGAGACGCCGCTCGATCGCGCGCCGCGCTTGTCGTCGCGGCTGGGCGTGCCGGTGTCGCTCAAGCGCGAAGATTTGCAGCCCGTGTTCTCGTTCAAGATTCGCGGCGCTCAGAATCGCATCGCGCAATTGAGCGAAGAGCAAGCCGCGCGCGGCGTGATCTGCGCCTCGGCCGGCAATCACGCGCAGGGCGTGGCGCTGGCGGCGCGTCGTCGCGGCATTCGCGCGCTGATCGTCATGCCGTCATCGACGCCGGCGATCAAGGTCAACGCCGTGCGCGATTTCGGCGGCGAAGTGCGTTTGCACGGCGAGGATTTCGACAGCGCCTACGCGCACGCGCGGCAACTGGCGGCCGAGAACGGCGCGACCTTCATCCATCCCTTCGACGATCCGGATGTGATCGCGGGGCAGGGCACGATCGCGGTGGAACTGCTGCGGCAGCGACGCGGCGAGCGCATCGACGCGGTGTTCGTGCCGGTTGGTGGCGGGGGTTTGATCGCGGGCATCGCGGCGTACATCAAGTCGCTGTATCCGAGCATTCGCGTGATCGGCGTCGAGCCTTACGATGCCGCCGCGATGCATGCCTCGCTCGCGGCGGGGCGACGCGTGCGGCTCGATCGCGTGGGGCTGTTCGCCGATGGCGTTGCCGTGCGCGAAGTTGGCGTCGAATGCCTGCGCCTGGCGCATCGGCATGTCGACGACGTGATCCGCGTCGATACCGATGAAATCTGCGCGGCGATCCAGGACATCTTCGAGGACACGCGCGCCATCGTCGAACCTTCGGGCGCGCTCGCCGTGGCTGGTCTCAAGCGTTACGCCAGCGCCGGGCGCGGGCAGGGCGGAGAACTGATCGCGATCAACTCCGGCGCGAACATGAATTTCGATCGCCTGCGTCATGTCGCCGAGCGCGCGGACTTGGGTGCGCAGCGTGAGGCGCTGTTCGCCGTGCGCATTCCCGAACGACCGGGGAGTTTTCTGCGGTTTTGCGAAATCATCGGCGCGCGCAATGTCACCGAATTCAACTATCGCTACGCGGACGATCAGGAAGCGCAGATCTTCGTTGGTCTCGCCTTGAATCGCGGCGCCGACGAGCGCCGCGCCGTGCGCGCCGCGATCGCGCAGGCGGGCTTTTTCGTGCAGGACCTGAGCGACAACGAGCTGGCGAAGCTGCACGTGCGCTACATGGTCGGCGGCAAGGCCAATAGCATTCGCGATGAGCGCTTGTTTCGATTCGAGTTCCCGGAAAGGCCGGGCGCCTTGCTGCGTTTTCTGCAAGCCGTCGGCGCGAGTTGGAACATCAGTCTGTTTCACTATCGCAATCATGGCTCGGACTACGGGCGCGTGCTCGCGGGTATTCAAGTGCCGGCCGAGAGCAACGACGAGTTCGCCGCGCATCTCGATGCCTTGGGCTATGCGCGCGTCGAGGAAACGGGGAACGCGGCGTATCGCGCGTTCTTGTAATTCACGTCTAATGACACGAGTGTCTTCGCGACTATCGATCGCCGCGCGATCGATCAAGCGGTGAGCGTTATGCCTAGACCCAACCCGTCATCGCGAACACCGCGATCACCAGGAACACCGCCGCCGTCTTGATCAGCGTGATCGCGAAGATGTCGCGATAGGCCTGTCGATGCGTGAGTCCCGTCACCGCGAGCAAGGTGATCACCGCGCCATTGTGCGGCAGCGTGTCCATGCCGCCCGAGGCCATCGAGGCCACGCGATGCAGCACGTCCATGGGAATGGCGGCGGCCTGCGCGTTGGCGATGAAGGTCTGCGACATCGCGGCGAGCGCGATGCTCATGCCGCCCGAGGCCGACCCCGTGATGCCCGCGAGCGCGGTCACCGTCACCGCTTCGTTGATCAGTGGGTGCGGAATGCTCGCGAGTCCTTTCGCCACGACCAAGAAACCTGGCAGCGCCGCGATCACCGCGCCGAAGCCGTATTCCGAGGCCGTGTTCATCGCCGCGAGCATGGCGCCGCCGATCGCGGCCTTGGTGCCTTCGGCGAACTGCGTGGTCACCGGGCGCCACGCCGTCACCAACACGGCGATGATGCCCACGAGCAGCGCGCCTTCAACCGCCCACACGGCGGCAACCTTGCTGACCTCTTGCATCACCGGCGGCGCATTGCCCATCACCGCCGGCACGAATTCATGCTTGTCGCCATACCAGCGCGGAATCCACGCGGTGAACAGCTTGTTGCTCACGCCAACGAGGACCAGCGGCAGAATCGCGAGCAACGGATGCGCGAGACGATCACCCGAGAAGGGCGCGGGTTCGTTGAGCAGCGCCTCGCCATAGCCTTCGCCCGCGCGCGCGGCCGCGCGACGACGCGAATCGAGATACCACAGGCCCGCGACCAGAATGAAGATCGCGCCAATCGTGCCAAGCATCGGCGCGGCCCAGGTCGTGGTGCCGAAGAACGTCGTGGGAATGATGTTCTGAATCTGCGGCGTGCCGGGCAACGCGTCCATGGTGAAGGTGAACGCGCCGAGCGCGATCGTGCCCGGGATCAGGCGCTTGGGAATTTGATTCTGGCGAAACAACTCCGCCGCGAACGGATACACCGCGAACACCACCACGAACAGCGACACGCCGCCATACGTCAGCAACGCGCACACCGCGACGATGCCCAGGATCGCGCGCTGCGGACCCAGCAAGCGCAAGGTGCTCGCGACGATGGCCTTCGAATAGCCCGACAACTCGATCAGCTTGCCGAACACCGCGCCGAGCAGGAACACCGGAAAATACAGTCGCAAGAAACCGGCCATCTTGTCCATGAACAAGCCGGTGAACATCGGCGCGACCAGATTCGGATCTGTCAACACTACCGCGCCCAAAGCCGCCACCGGCGCGAACAGAATCACGCTGTGACCGCGATAGGCCACCCACATCAGGAAACACAGCGCGGCCAGAACGATCAGTAGCGCCATCGGCTCGAGTCTCGGCAATTCAGATCGCGAGTGTGGCGGCCCCGGGTCGGGCTGCCCAGCGTACTAAAGGGCAAGGGGTGGAGTGGAAATTGCGGTTTGGTGTGTGATGGGGACACCCATCAATTGGCGAGGCGTGGGGCGATGCGGTTCGGGACACCCACCGTTCGGCTAGGTATGGACGGGCAAGCCCATCGACCGGTAAGGCGCACTCCATTTGGGACACCCACGATTCGCGAGCGACAGGGTCGAAATGGCGAGTTGGTGGGTGTCCCGATTTGTCCTCATCAACCGCAATGCGCACTCACACCGCGGTTCGGGACACCCGCCGCAGTTCGGGACACCCACCATTTGGCAAGGCATATCGAGTCCTGGACACCCAGGAACCGCGTGGGACAGTCAGTTTGGATGCTCGATTCGGGACACTCAAGATTCGCGAGCGACAAGCTCGAAATGGCGAGTTGATGGGTGTCCCAGTTCACCGCTCCGAAATGGCGAGTTCATGGGTGTCCCGATTCACCGCTTTGGGAGGGTGAGTTGATGGGTGTCCCGATTCGCAGAAATTGCCCAACCCCTCGCCCCAAAACGAAAAAACCCGCGGCGATCGCTCACCGCGGGTTCTCGTTTCCCTCAAGCCGCGCGAATCAGACGCGCCGCTGCTGCATCCCCATCACGACCAGGCCGATGGCGAGCATGGCCAGCAGCAACAGGTACCGCGAGTTCTCGCCGAAGGTCGGCACCGCGGTCGCTTGCGCCGTCGTGCCTTGCAGGTTGAACGTGAAGTTCTGCGCGCCCGCCGTGCAGTTGAGCACGCCAGTCGAGCTGCCCAGGGTCGGGCTGCTGTACGACACCGTCACCGTCGCGCTGCCCGCCGCCGGCACGTTGATCGTGGTCGGCGCTGCCGAGAACGGCGCCGCCGGCGCGGTGCAGGTCACGGTCGCCGCGGCCGCGCCCGGGTTGAAGAAGGTGACTACCGACGTGGTCGCGCCGCCACCAATGCCCTGGATCGGCAGGTTGATCAGCGAACCGGTCACCGGCACCGACGTCAGCGGCACCGCGGTGCCTGCCGGGCACGACAGCGTGAACGTGCGCGTCACCGTGTTGCCGGTGCCGCGCGCGGGCGGCGTGCTGCCTTGCACTTCGCTGCAGTTCATCGTCGCGGTGACGACGGCCGCGCCGAGCACGCAGGTGCCGGTCAGCGGACCACCCGTCGTGTTCGCGGCCGCGCCGACGGCGGTGACGGTCTGACCGAAGCCGGCGAAGCCCGCGGGCACCGCGCACGTCGTCGTGGTGGTCGCGGGCGCGCCGGTGCCCACGCCGGGCGTGCCGATGCTCACGGCGATCGACGCCGAGGCCGTGGTGCCGATCGTGGTGCCGCCGGTGAAGTTGACCGTGCCGCCGGCAACGGGGTTGTACGAGAACACCGGCGCCAACTGCGTGACGATGGTGTCGGAATCCGTGGCCGAGTTGTTGCCCGGCGTCGGATCCGGCAGACCACCGGGCGAGGTGATGGTCGCCGTGTTGGCGAGCGTGCCCGTGGCCGCGCCACTGATCGCGCACGTCGCGGTGTAGGTGACCGAACCGCCCGTGGGCAGATTCACCGAGTCGTTGATGTTGCCCGTGCCCGAAGCCGCGCACGTGCCACCGCCCGCGCCAACGCACGTCCACGTCACCGTGGCGCAGCCGGCGGGGAAGGTGTCGGCAACCGTCGCGCCCGTGGCGCCATCGGGACCGGCATTGGTCGCGGTGATCGTGTACGTGGTCGAACCACCTTGCGCGACTTGCGTCACGCCGTCGGTCTTGGTGATCGCCAGATCGGCCGAGGCGACGGTGATGGTGTTGGTGTCGGTGGCCGTGTTGTTCGCGGCGTTGGGATCGGTGGTCACGCCGCTGACGGCGACGGTCGCGGTATTGGCCAAGGTGCCCGTGGCCGCGCCACTGATCGCGCAGGCGGCGGTGTAAGTGACCGAACCGCCCGAGGGCAGATTCACCGCATCGTTGATCGCGCTCGTGCCGCTGGCCGTGCAAGTGCCGCCGCCAGCGCCCACGCAGGTCCACGTCACCGTGGTGCACGCGGCGGGGAAGGTGTCGGCGACCGTGGCCGCGGTCGCATCGGGACCCGCGTTCGAGGCCGTGATCGTGTACGTGGTCGAACCGCCTTGCGCGACCTGGGTCACGCCATCGGTCTTGGTGATCGACACGTCGGCGTTGGCCAGCACGATCGGCGAGTTGATCGCGATGATCGCCGTCACGCTCAGCGTGCCGCTCGGCGGAATCGTGCGCGAAGTCCACTGCATGCCCGCGGTCATGTCGGCGTTGGCCAACGGCACCGTGGCGTTATCGAAATTCGTGACCGCGGTGTCGCTGAGCAGGGCGGCCACGTCCGTGGTCGCGCTGAAGGGAAGCACCTTGAAGGCATTGGCGCCGACGCCGGCGTATTCGCCGATATCGGTCGAGACCGCGTCGGTGACGCGCAACAGCGGCGCGCCCACGGTTGGCTGCACGGTCGTGTCGGAAGCCGCGCTGCCACCCGCGTCAATATCGACGAAGTGGAACAGATCGATCGTCAGCGGATTGCTCGCGCTGCGATTGGTGATGGTCATGGTCATGCGCACTTGACCGCCGGGCGTCGGCGTCGCCTGGCTGACGACCGCGCTTTCGCGCGCATCGAACAAGCCACGCGCGTTGACATCGGTCCAGATGGCGGTGGACGTATCGCCCGCGCCCGTGATCGAGGTGGGCACCGGGAAGAAGCTCTCGGCCGTGTCGCCCGAGACGCGGAACCACCAGCCAGTCTCGAAGACACTGTCCGTGGCCGCGCCGACGGACGATACGCCCGTGAAGTTCGCGGTGGGCGACGTATCGAACGCGGACGTGGCGGGCCGCACGAACGTGGCCGCGCCGCTGGTGATCGTGGTCTGCGCGTGGGCCGCGCCGAACGCGCCGAGCGTGAGCAAGGCGCACGTCAGGATTCTGGAAATGCGATGCATGGTGTACCCCCAGGAAATTATGGTCGCTGTCATTGCAGCGTCGAGTGCGCGCGACTGGGTCGAAACCGACCCCATGAACCGACGACTCCCACCGCCGGGTCATGTTCAAAGTCGCGTGTACTGCCGTCGGTCGCTGGTGACGGCTCATTGACTCTACTGAGGGTCGGCCCCGCTCACAAGCAGAAGTTTTACAATTGCGCGCGGGCCGCCGGACGAGCCCCGGCCCGTGGCGGCGGCGGTTCGTCCCGGAATTCGGAATCCCTTGATTTGCAAGGGCGCGAGCGGGTCGGTCGAGGTCAACAGCGCCGCTGCTTCGGGTCGGCGCTCGCGTTCAGGCGTCGAGTTGGGCGAGATCGCCCTTGTTCTCCAGCCATTCCTTGCGGTCGCTGGCGCGCTTCTTGGCCAGCAGCATGTCCATCAGCTCGCCCGTGCCATCGCCCTCGTCGACCTGTAACTGCACGAGACGGCGCGTGTCGGGGTGGATGGTCGATTCGCGCAATTGTCCCGGGTTCATCTCGCCCAGGCCCTTGAAGCGCGTGGTCGAGACCGCGCCCTTGATCTTCTCGCGCGTAATTCGCTCGAGCAGCAGGCGCTTTTCTTCCTCGTCCAGGCAATAGAACACCTGCTTGCCCACGTCGACGCGAAACAGCGGCGGCATGGCCACGAACACGTGACCCGCGCGCACGAGCGTGGGGAAGTGCTTCACGAACAGCGCCGACAACAACGTGGCGATGTGCAGACCATCGGAGTCGGCATCGGCGAGGATGATCACCTTGCCATAGCGCAGACCGTCGATGTTCGACGAGCCCGGATCGCAACCGATCGCCACGGCCAGATCATGCACTTCGTTGGAGGCAAGCACGCCGCTCGATTCCACTTCCCACGTATTGAGGATCTTGCCGCGCAACGGCAGGATCGCCTGGAAGGTTTTGTCGCGCGCTTGCTTGGCCGAGCCGCCGGCGGAATCGCCTTCGACCAGGAACAACTCCGTGCGCGTCAGATCCTGGCTCGTGCAGTCGGCGAGCTTGCCCGGCAGCGCGGGCCCGGTGGTGATCTTCTTGCGCACCACCACTTTTTCTTGCTTGAGCCGCACCTGCGCGCGCTCGATCGCGAGCTGCGCGATGCGCTCGCCCAAATCGGTGTGCTGGTTCAACCACAGACTGAAGGCATCGTGCGTGGCGTTCTCGGTGAACGCGGCCGCGGTGCGCGAGGACAAGCGTTCCTTCGTCTGCCCCGAGAATTGCGGATCGGACAGCTTGGAACTGAGCACGAAGCACAGGCGATCGCAGATGTCTTCCGGCGCCAGCTTCAAGCCGCGCGGCAACAGATTGCGGATGTCGCAGAACTCGCGCACGGCCTCGGTGATGCCCGAGCGCAGGCCATTGACGTGGGTGCCGTGCTGCGGCGTGGGAATCAGATTGACGTAACTTTCCTGGACCAGTTCGCCTTCGGGCAACCAGATCAGCGCGACGTCGACGGCCTCGTGCTCGCGCTTCAGCGCGGTGGTCCAGATCTCGGGCGGCAGGATTTCCTGCGCGCCGATCATCGACTTCAAGTAATCGCGCAGACCGTCCTCGTAGAACCACTCGGCGCGTTCGCCGCTGGCCTCGTCGAACAACTTCACGGTCAGGCCCGGACAGAGCACGGCCTTGGCGCGCAGCACGTGCTTGAGCTTGGGCAGCGAGATCTTGGGCGAATCGAAATACTTCGGATCGGCCCAGAAGCGCACGGTCGTGCCGGTCTGCTTCTTGGGCACGGTGCCGACGGTCTTGAGCGGCGTGGCGCGATCGCCGTCCTTGAAGTCCATGCGATAGACATTGCCCTCGCGCCGCACGGTCACTTCGACCTTGCTCGACAGGGCATTGACCACCGACACGCCGACGCCATGCAGACCGCCGGAGAATTGATAGTTCTTGTTGGAGAACTTGCCGCCCGCGTGCAGGCGCGTGAGGATCAGTTCCACGCCGGGAATCTTCTCCTCGGGATGGATGTCGACCGGCATGCCGCGGCCGTCGTCGGTGACCTCGACCGAGCCGTCGTTGTACAGCGTCACCTCGAGCGTGCGCGCGTGACCGGCCAGGGCCTCGTCAACCGAGTTGTCGATGACTTCCTGAGCCAGGTGATTGGGGCGCGTGGTGTCCGTGTACATGCCCGGACGGCGCTTGACGGGGTCCAGGCCGGACAGGACTTCGATATCGGCGGCGTTATAGCGACTGGTCATCGACAGCGAAACTCGACTTCGGTGAAAGCCGGCGGAGGATGGCGGCTCGCGCGGCGCGGATCAAGACCGCGATTTCGTCTACCGGGGCTTTGTCCTTGATCGGCGAGGGGAAAATCCAGCCGACTCGGCGCGGATCGTGGCCCGGCGGACCGTCATGACGCAGTGCAGCGCATTCCGGCCCGACGGACGATCCGCTACAATTCGAACTTCGCAACAGCCCCAAGGGGCTCCCGCATGACTCCCCTGATATTTGTGACCGGCGGCGTGGTCTCCTCGCTGGGCAAAGGCATTGCGTCCGCTTCCCTGGGTGCCATCCTCGAAGCGCGCGGCCTGCGCGTGACGATGATGAAGCTCGACCCCTATATCAATGTCGATCCGGGCACCATGAGCCCGTATCAGCACGGCGAGGTCTATGTCCTCGACGACGGCTCCGAGACCGACCTGGATCTGGGCCATTACGAGCGCTTCGTGCGCACGCGCCTGACCCGCAAGAACGCCATCACCACGGGCAAGATCTACGAATCGGTGATCCGCAAGGAACGTCGCGGCGATTACCTCGGCGCCACCGTCCAGGTGATTCCGCACATCACCGACGAGATCAAGCGCACCGTCGACGAAGCCACGTCCGGCTACGACGTGGCCCTGGTCGAAATCGGCGGCACGGTCGGCGACATCGAATCGCTGCCGTTCCTCGAGGCCATTCGCCAATTGCGCATTGAGCGCGGCCCCGAGAAGACCCTGTTCATCCATCTCACCCTGGTGCCGTACATCGCGGCCGCGGGCGAGATCAAGACCAAGCCGACCCAGCATTCGGTCAAGGAACTGCGCTCGATCGGTATCCAGCCCGACGTGCTGCTGTGCCGGTCCGAGCAGCCGGTGCCGGACTCCGAGCGGCGCAAGATCGCGTTGTTCACCAATGTCCCGGAAAAAGCGGTGATTTCGGCCGTCGATCTGCCGACGATCTATCGCATCCCGCTGTGGCTGCACGAGCAGGGTCTCGACGACATCGTGGTCGATCGCTTGCGCCTGCCGGCCAAGGGCGCGGCCGATCTGGGCGAATGGGAGCGCACCGTGCACGCGATCGAGCATCCGCGCGGCAAGGTCACCATCGCCATTGTTGGCAAGTACGTCGAGCACAAGGACGCGTACAAATCGCTTGGCGAAGCGCTGCGTCACGGTGGCCTGAAGCAGGGCACCGAAGTCGATCTGCGCTGGCTGGAATCGGAAACGCTAGAAACCGAAGGCGCCGAGGCGCTGCTGCGCGATGTCGACGCGATCCTGGTGCCCGGCGGCTTCGGTCGTCGCGGCTTCGAGGGCAAGGTGGTGGCCGCGCGTTACGCGCGCGAGAAACGCATTCCGTATTTCGGCATCTGTTATGGCCTGCACGCGGCGGTGGTTGACTTCGCGCGCCATGTCGCGCATCTGGCCGGCGCCAACAGCACCGAGAACGACAAGCAGACGCCGCATCCGGTCATCGCCCTGGTGACGGAGTGGCGCACGGCCTCGGGCGAGCTCGAGCGTCGCGACGAAGAGTCCGACAAGGGCGGCACCATGCGCCTGGGCGCGCAGGAATGTCGCTTGCGCGCGGGCACGCTGTCGCGCGAGCTCTACGGCAAGGACGTGGTGGTCGAGCGTCATCGCCATCGTTACGAGTTCAACAATCTCTATCGCCAGCAGTTCGAAGACCTCGGCATGGTCATCTCGGGCCGCTCGATGGACGACCTGCTGGTGGAGATGATCGAGTTGAAGGATCACCCTTGGTTCGTCGCCTGTCAGGCGCATCCGGAATTCACCTCGACGCCGCGCGAAGGCCATCCGCTGTTCATCGGCTTCGTGCGCGCGGCGCGGGCCTTCCACGCCAAGCGCATGGGCGTGCAGGAGGCGGCGGCGTGAGCGAGGCGATGTTCGCGCGCGGAGTTCGCGCATGAAGCTGTGTGGTTTCGAAATCGGCCCGGAGCAGCCGTTCTTTTTGATCGCCGGGCCTTGCGTGGTCGAGTCCGAGCAGTTGCAGCTCGACGTGGCCGGCCAGCTCAAGGAGATCACGTCGCGCCTGGGCGTGAACTTCATCTTCAAGTCGAGCTTCGATAAGGCCAATCGGTCTTCGGCCAAGAGTTTTCGGGGTCCGGGCCTGGAAGAAGGCTTGCGCATTCTCGCCGAGGTCAAGCGTCAGATCGGCGTGCCCGTGCTCACCGACGTGCACGAGTACACGCCGATGGACGAAGTCGCGGCCGTGGTCGATGTGCTGCAGACGCCGGCGTTTTTGTGTCGCCAAACCGACTTCATCCAGAACGTCGCGCGCACGATGAAGCCGGTGAACATCAAGAAGGGCCAGTTCCTGTCGCCCTGGGAAATGAAGAACGTGGCCGAGAAGGCGCGCGCGGTGGGCAACGAGCAGATCATGGTCTGCGAGCGCGGCGCGAGCTTCGGCTACAACAATCTGGTCTCGGACATGCGCTCCCTGGTGGTGATGCGCGACACGGGTTGCCCCGTGGTGTTCGACGCCACGCATTCCGTGCAATTGCCCGGCGGCCAGGGCGACAAGTCCGGCGGCCAGCGCGAGTTCGTGCCGGCGCTGTCGCGCGCGGCGGTGGCGGTGGGCGTGTCCGGTGTGTTCATGGAAACCCATCCCGATCCGGACAAGGCCTTGTCCGACGGCCCCAATGCCTGGCCCCTGGGCCAGATGGAACCTTTGTTGAAGACCCTGATCGCCCTTGATCGGGTCAGCAAGTCGTAGTGGAGAAGTTATCGTGATGTTGCGTGCCTGGTTGTGGTCGATGTTGACTGTGTTTGATGCCTTCGCTGGCGCGGGTCGGGTGACGACCTCGCCCCGACGCGATTGAGCGTCGGTTCAAGAACAAAATCTTTTCTCAAGGAGTAGCCGAGCGTGTCCGCCATTCAGTCGATCCATGCCCGCGAGATTCTCGATTCGCGCGGCAACCCCACCCTCGAGGCCGAAGTCGTGCTCGCCAGCGGTCAGATGGGCCGCGCGGCCGTGCCCTCGGGCGCTTCGACCGGTTCGCGCGAGGCGGTGGAACTGCGCGATGGCGACAAGACGCGCTATCTCGGCAAGGGCGTGAAAAAAGCCGTGGCCAACGTCAACACCACGATCGCGCAAGCGCTCAAGGGGTTCGACGCCAATGACCAGCGCGGCCTGGACAACAAGCTGATCGCGCTCGATGGCACGCCCAACAAGGGCAAGCTCGGCGCCAACGCGCTGCTGGCCGTGTCGCTGGCCAACGCGCATGCCGTGGCGGCCAGCAAGCAGCTGCCGCTGTGGCGTCACATCGCCGGCGCGCGCGCGCCGCGTTTGCCGGTGCCGATGATGAACATCATCAACGGCGGCGCGCATGCCGACAACAATGTCGACCTGCAGGAGTTCATGGTCCTGCCCGTGGGCCTGCCCAGTTTCAGCGAGGCGCTGCGCGCCGGCACCGAGATCTTCCACGCGCTCAAGGCCGTGCTGAAGTCGCGTGGCCTGGCCACGGCGGTCGGCGATGAAGGCGGTTTCGCGCCGGATCTGAAGTCCAACGAGGAAGCGATCGAGACCATTCTCGAAGCCATCGGCAAGGCCGGCTACAAGGCGGGCGAGGACGTGTGGCTGGGCCTCGATTGCGCCGCGTCCGAGTTTTACAAGGACGGCCGCTATCACCTCACGGGCGAGGGCAAGAAGCTCAGCTCGGAGCAGTTCGCCGAATTCCTGGCGCAGTGGAGCGCGAGCTATCCGATCCTGAGCATCGAGGACGGCATGGCCGAAGACGATTGGCACGGCTGGAAGGTGCTCACCGATCACCTGCGCACGCGCGTGCAATTGGTCGGCGACGATTTGTTCGTGACCAACCCGGCGATCCTGCAGGAAGGCATCGACAAGCACATCGCCAATGCCATCCTGATCAAGGTCAACCAGATCGGCACGCTGTCGGAGACGCTCGATGCCGTGGCCCTGGCCGAGAAGCATCGCTACGCCTCGGTGATCTCGCATCGTTCGGGCGAGACCGAGGACACGACCATCGCCGATCTGTCGGTGTCGACCGCCGCGACTCAGATCAAGACCGGTTCGCTGTGCCGCACCGATCGCGTGGCCAAGTACAACCAGCTGCTGCGCATCGAAGAAGCGCTGGGCGCCGGCGCGACCTTTGCCGGGCGCGCGGCCTTCGCGAATCTGCCCGGATTCGGCGCCTGATCGACCCGTGAGCAAGTCCGCGGCCACGTGGTTGCGTTGGCTGGCGCTGGCCCTGCTGCTCGCGATCGCCTTGCTGCAACTGCGGCTGTGGACAGGCACGGGCGGCATGCCCGATGTGTGGCGGCTCGAGAATCGCGTCGCCCGTCAGGCCGAGGAAAACGAACAGCTCAAGCGCCGCAACGCGGCGCTCGCGGCCGACGTCGAGGATCTCAAGACCGGCTCCGAGGCGGTCGAAGAACGCGCGCGCTCGGAGCTGGGCATGACCAAGCCCGGCGAGGTCTTCTATCAAGTCGTCGAGCCGCAAGCCACCGACCCCGCCCAGGCGCCGCCCGGCGGCACGCCCTGAGCAGCATCGCCGCGCGCGCGTGGGGCCGCTAGACTCACCGCCCCCCGAATAAAGGACGGCGTGTTCGCCAAGTCATGGACAAGTACTGGTGCGTGGTGCCGGCCGCGGGCGCGGGGCGGCGATTCGGCGCGGCCAAGCCCAAGCAATATCACGATCTCGCGGGGCGACCGCTGATCGTGCGCACGCTCGAGCGTCTGGCCAGTCATCCGCGCGTCGCGGGCTTGATGGTGGTGCTGGCGTCCGACGATCCTTGGTGGCCGGGCATCGAGCGCATCGAGAATGTGCCGGTGGCGACCACGATCGGCGGCGCCGAACGCGCCGACTCGGTACTCGCGGGTTTGCGCGCGTTGCCAACGAGCGTTGGCGCGAGCGACTGGGTGATGGTGCACGACGCGGCGCGTCCCTGCTTGCGTCACGAAGACCTGAGCCGTCTGCTCGAACAAGGCACGACCCATCCCGTCGGCGCGATTCTCGCCACGCGCGTGCGCGACACGGTGAAGCAGGAAGAGAACCAAGAGATCGCGCGCACGGTACCGCGCGAGCATCTGTGGAGAGCACTCACGCCGCAGCTGTTTCGGCGCGGCGAGCTGCTCGAGGCGCTGGCCCGAACACGATTGGAAAACGGACAGAAAGCATCAGCACCCACCGATGATGCGAATGCACTTGAACAGATGGGCAAAAAGCCCTTGCTCGTCGAAGGTTACGACGACAATCTGAAAATTACCTCGAGCATCGATCTGGCGCTGGCGGAGTGGATTCTGCAGCGGCAGGCGCAGCGCTGATCGATCTCCAGGCGTTCCCTATTTTGATTTGGTTTTCCAAGGATTCTCCATGACGGTTCGTATAGGCCAAGGCATCGACGTGCATGCGTTCGGGCCGGGCGATCACATCGTGTTGGGCGGCGTGCGCATTCCTTTCGAGCACGGCGTCGAAGCGCATTCCGATGGCGACGTGGTGCTGCACGCGCTGTGCGACGCCATCCTGGGCGCGCTGTGCCTGGGTGATATCGGCAAGCACTTTCCGCCGAGCGACCCGCAGTGGAAGGACGCCGACAGCCGCGAGTTTCTGCGCCAGGTCGCCGCGATGATGCGCGGCCAGGGTTATGCCCTGGGCAATGCCGACATCACCGTGCTCGCCGAACGGCCGCGCGTGGCCACGCACGCGGCGACCATGCGCGCGCACATCGCCAAGGATCTCGGCGCGTCGATCGAGCAGATCAGTATCAAGGCCACGACCACCGAGGCGCTGGGCTTCATCGGCCGGCGCGAAGGTCTGGCGGCGCAGGCCGTGGTCCTGCTGGTGGCGCGCACTTGAGCGCCACGAGCGACCTGCCGACGGCGTGGGGCGGCCGGCTGGGCACGGTGCTGATCCGGCGCGAGCCCGAGGACTTCATCGTCGAGGAACAACTGGGCTTCGAGCCTTCGGGCACCGGCGAGCATGCCTTCCTGTGCATCGAGAAGCGCGGCGCCAATACCGAATGGGTGGCGAAGCAACTCGCGCGCTTCTGCGGCGTCGGTCCAGTGGCCGTCGGGTTCGCGGGCTTGAAGGATCGTCATGCGGTGACGCGTCAGTACTTCACCGTGCATCTGCCGGGCAAGGCCGATCCCGACTGGTCGGCCTTCGCGCACGCGGAGTACCGCGTGATCTCGGCCACGCGGCATCAACGCAAGTTGCCGCGCGGCGCCTTGCGTGGCAATCGCTTCGCGTTGATCTTGCGCGAATTCGACGGTGACCCCGAAGCCTTCGCCGCGCGCCTGACCACGATCGCGCGCGCTGGCGTGCCGAACTATTTCGGCGAGCAGCGTTTCGGTCGCGAGGCCGGCAATGTCGCGGCGGCGATGGCGATGTTCGCCGGCCGTCGCGTCGAACGCTCGGAGCGCGGCATCTTGTTGTCGGCCGCGCGTTCGCACGTCTTCAATGCGGTGCTCGCGCGCCGCGTGGCCGAAGGCACGTGGTGCCAGGCCCTGCTGGGCGAGGTCTTCCAGCTCGATGGCACAGGCTCGATTTTCGGCCCCGAGCCGCTGAGCGAAACCCTGCAAGCGCGCCTCGACGCGCTCGACATTCACCCGACCGGACCAATGTGGGGCGCGGGCGAATCGCGCGTGCGCGAGGCCGTCGCCGAACTCGAAAACGCGGTCGCCAGCGAGCATGCCGACCTCTGCGCGGGCCTCGCCGCGGCCGATCTTCGCCCCGAACGCCGCGCCACGCGCCTGCGCGTGCAAGCGCCGGAAAGCCGTCGCATGGACGATGGCGCGATCGCCTTGTCTTTCTCGTTGGGGGTCGGCGCCTACGCCACGGCCGTGCTTGCAGAACTGGTTGACACGCGCGAACCTAGCCGATAAGCGCAAGTTTTATGCTGTCCGAACGGTTTCGTAGGTGCCAAGGCCCTGGAAATCGCGGCGTATACTGAATTCACGGTGGCGCGCGGGCGCCGCCGTAAACCCCACAGGGAGATTCGAGCATGCGTACCGCTTCCTTGTTCGTGGCAGTGCTGGCGATCGCGGGTCTGTCCGGTTGCGCGGGTAGCACCAGCAGCAATCTTCGCGCGCAGACGGCGACCCCGGGCAGCTTCAACTCCGATGTCGACTGGGCCAAGGTGAACTACATCACCGACGACGCCAATCGCAAAGGCTACAAGATCGTTTGGGTCCACCCGCCGCAGAAGCGCGGTCAGCCGTCCAACAACTGACGGCACGATCGCTCGATACGCCCCGAATCAACGCCCGCGTGGTTCACTGACCGCGCGGGTCCTCGGGGATGCGATCCGCGCGGAGGGCCTGCTCCGCGCCGGATTTCTTGTTGCCCCATCTCCTTGATCGACACCGACGTCGCGCCTCGCGGGCGTGATGGACGGTCGCCCGCCGAGCACTCGCTCAATCCCGCTTCAACAGCACGATCACCGCGCCGCTGCCGCCGTCGGCGGCGCGCGCGGAACGATAGGCGATGACATCGCCCCGCTGCCGCAGCATCCGGTCGGTCATCAGCTTCAGCACCGGAATCTCCGACTTCGAACGCAGGCCCTTGCCGTGAATCACCTTCACGCACAGATGGCGCTCGCGCCGCGCTTCGTTGAGGAATTCGGCCAGCGCCGGCTGCGCTTGCGCCACGGTCATGTGATGCAGATCGATCTCGTCGGCGACCGCGTACTCGCCGCGGCCCAGGCGCTTCAACACGCGCGCGTCGACGCCGTTGCGCGCGTAGCTCAACGGATCGCTGATCGCGAGTTCGAGCTCGGCGACCGACAGCGTGGCCAGTTCGCGCTTGACCGCTTCGTCGTCCTCCTGGCGCTTGTGCGCGCGTGGCGGTGGCGGCGTGGGGCGTTGTTCGGCCAGGGTGTGCGTGACCGGCACGACCGTGCCCACCGCGTCGCGGAAAAGCGCGGCATCGTCGGGGGCCACGGACGGGGATTTGCCGCGTTTCATGAGGTGAAGGTTAGCAAACGCGGGTCGCGCGGCGGCGCGCGATCTTCGGGCAAGCGGCGGATTCCGGTACACTTTTGGCCTTTTCCAGGTCTGAGTTCATGCGCGTACTCGTTTCCAATGACGACGGCGTGGATGCCCCGGGCATTCGCGTCCTGGCCCAATGCTTGTCCCAAGTCGGTGAAGTCACCGTGGTCGCGCCCGATCGCGATCGCTCCGGCGCCAGCAATTCGCTGACGCTCGACCAGCCCATTCGCGTCTCGCGCAACGACAACGGCTACTACCGCGTCGCCGGCACGCCGACCGATTGCGTGCATCTGGCGCTGGCGGGCTTGCTCGACCACGAGCCGCACATCGTCGTGTCGGGCATCAACAACTCGGCCAATCTCGGCGATGACGTGATTTATTCCGGCACGGTCGCCGCGGCCATGGAAGGGCGCTTTCTCGGCTTGCCCGCGATCGCCGTGTCCCTGGTCAGCCGCGATCACAAGGGCGAACACTACGACACCGCCGCGCGCGCCGCGCTGGCGATTCTGCGCCGCCTGCTGGTCGAGCCGCTGCCGGCCGACACGATCTTGAACGTCAACGTGCCCGACCGTCCCTGGTCCGAGGTCAAGGGCTTCGAGGTCACGCGCCTGGGCCATCGTCATCGGTCCGAGCCGTGCATTCCCGCCAATGATCCGCGCGGTCGTCCAATCTATTGGATCGGTCCGGCCGGCGCCGAGCAGGACGCGGGCCCGGGCACGGACTTCGATGCCGTGCGTCGCGGATTCATCTCGATCACCCCGATCCATGTCGACCTGACGCGCTATCAGGCGCTGGAGAAAGTGGCGAGCTGGATCGGTGAGTTGTCGCAGGGCATGGCGGACTGAGCGCGTGATGATGTTCGGCGACAAAACCCGCGACGCGCAGGGCCTGGGCATGACCTCGCAGCGCGCGCGCGATCGCTTGGTCGAGCGTCTGCGCGGCGAGGGCATCAAGGACCCGCGCGTGCTCGAGGCGATCAAGACCGTGCCGCGTCATCTGTTCATCGACGAAGGCTTGGAATCGCGCGCGTATGAAAACTCCGCGCTGCCGATCGGCCTGGGTCAGACAATTTCGCAGCCCTGGGTCGTGGCGCGCATGACCGAGGCCGTGCTCGAGTTCGGCGTGCCGCGCAAGGTGCTCGAGATCGGCACGGGTTCGGGGTATCAGGCGGCCGTGTTGTCGGGTCTGGTCGAGCACGTGTTCACGGTCGAACGCATTCAGAAGCTGCTGCTCGGCGCGCGCGCGCGACTGCGCAAGATCAACGCCAAGAACGTGCGGTCGCGCCATGACGATGGTCGTCGTGGCTGGCCGGAAGAAGCGCCGTTCGATGCCATCGTGGTCACCGCCGCCGGCGAAGTGATCGATCAGGCCCTGGTCGATCAGCTCGCGGTCGGTGGCGTGCTGGTCGCGCCCGTGGGTCCGCAAAGCGGTGGGCAGCAATTGATTCGTCTGCGCAAGACCGAACAGGGCGTGACGCGCGAGAACCTCGGTTCGGTGGTCTTCGTGCCCTTGCTGGGAGGCATCGCCTGATGCGTTTGTTCGCGCCGATGTACGAGCGCGCGCTGCAGTGGTCGCGCCATCCGCGCGCGCCGACCTTGCTGGGCGCGTTGAGTTTCTTCGAAGCCGTGTTCTTTCCCGTGCCGCCCGAAGTGATGCTGGCGCCGATGTCGTTGGCGCAGCCCAAGCGCGGCTGGTATTTCGCGTCGATCAGTTTGTTGTGGTCGACCTTGGGCGCCTTGCTGGGTTACGCGATCGGGCATCTGGCGTTCGATCTGGTCGCGCCCTTGATCGAGCAACTCGGTTACGGGCCGCGCTTCGAGCAGATCAAGGAGATCGCGCGCAAGGATGGCTTCTGGTTTCTGCTGATCGGCGGTTTCGTACCGGTGCCGTTCAAATTGCTGACACTAGCCTCGGGCGTGGTCGGCATGCCGCTGCTGCCGTTTCTCGCCGGCGCGATCATTGGACGCGGCAAGCGCGTGTTCCTGGTCGCGGGCGCGATCTACTGGGGCGGCGAGCGCGCCGAACGCATGCTGCACAAGTACGCCGAGCCCGTGGGCTGGGCGGTGTTGGCCCTGGTGGTGATCATCGTGGTGGCGATCAAGTTTTGGCATGGAGCGAATTCGTGAGCGAACGCGCGCGACCGTGGCTCAAGTTCGCGCCGCTGGCCGTGCTGTGCCTGGCCGGTTGCGCCACGCCTGGGCCCGCGCCCGTCGACGATCGTTCGTTCACGACCTATGACCCCGTGCCGTCGGCGCCGGCGTCGACATCGAGCAACACGTCGTCATCGCCGCTGACCACGACGTCCGCCGTGCCAGCGGAGCCGAATTACGTCAGCCACACGGTGATGCCGGGCGAGACCCTGTACGGCATCGCCTTCGCCAATCGAATGGATGCGCGCACGCTCGCGCGCTGGAACGAAATCCCGCCGCCGTACACGATCTATCCGGGTCAGCGTCTGCGCATGGAGCCGCCGCCGGAAGTTGTGGCGCCGATCGCGCAGACCACGCTCGCGCCCACGCAGGACGCGCCGCTCGCGGTCGACAACACGCGGCCCGTGCAAGTCACCGATCAGGGCACCGCGACCTTCGCGGTGAGCGAAAGCGCCGCCTCGCGCGCCGATGATTCGGCCTTGCGCGTGGAAAGTTTGCCGCCGTCGACGGCATCGACGAGCGCGAGTTCTTCCATGCCGAGCACCAGCGCAGCGCCCGTCGCGTCGACCAGTACCTCGCGCCCCACGACGTCGGGCGCGGTCAGCGCCGCGATCGCCGGTGGTCGACCCAGCGCGCCGCCTCGCGCGCCAGTGGCGAACGCGTCGGGCGCGACCACGGTCCCTAGCGCCAATCCTTCGACCGCGACCGCGACGCCTCGCGCGGAAACGGGCGCGGTCGTGGCGACTTCGCCGACACCCAGAGTGCCCTCGACGACGTCGGCCACGCCGACATCGCCCGCGAACACCGCAACCGCGCCGAGCGCGATCAAGCCCGCGACGCCGACGCCACCGGCGACTACGGTCACCGCGCCCGTCGCGAGCACGTCAACCGGCACTGCCGCGCCAACCACCGCGAAGCCTTCGCCCGCCACGGCCACCGCCGCGCTGACCCCGAGCAAACCCGTGATGCTCGCCACCGGCCCCGCGCGCAAGGTCGCGGGGATCGACTGGCGCTGGCCGGCCGCGGGCGCGGTGCTGCAACGGTTCGTCGCGGGTGATGCGGCACGTCAGGGGCTCGATATTCAAGGCAGCCTCGGCCATCCCGTCGCCGCCGCCGCCGACGGCGAGGTGGTCTACAGCGGCAATGGTCTGCTGGGCTATGGCGAGTTGATCATCATCAAGCACTCGGCCTCGTTCCTGTCGGCCTATGGCCACAATCGCAAGCGCCTGGTCGGCGAGGGCGAGCGCGTCAAGGCCGGCCAGCAGATCGCCGAGATGGGCGGCAACGGCTCGGCGCTGCAATTGCTGCACTTCGAGATCCGTCAAGACGGCAAGCCGGTCGACCCGCTTCGCTTCCTGCCGCCGCGCTGAGTCGGCGGCCCTGCGCTAAACTCGGCGTTCTTCCGGTCACGCCGTCATGCATCGCGATTCCGATGACACGCTGAGCGCGGCGGAGCTCGAAGTGCTGCTCGGTCCCACCGAGGCGCCCGACGACGAAACCCGCAGCTCGACCACTGCTTACCTCAACGAAATCGGGCTGATTCCCCTGCTCGATGGCGACGACGAGGTGCGCCTGGCGCGCGCCCTGCGCGCGGGATCGACCAGCGCGCGTCAGCATCTGATCGAAGCCAATTTGCGTCTGGTCGTGTCCGCCGCGCGTCACTACGCGGGCCGTGGCCTGGCGCTGCCGGATCTGATCGCCGAAGGCAATCTGGGCTTGATCCGCGCGGTGGAGAAGTTCGATCCCGAGCGCGGCTTTCGCTTTTCCACCTATGCGATGTGGTGGATCCGACAATCGATCGAGCACGCGCTGATGCAGCAGACGCGCACCGTGCGCCTGCCCGTGCACGTGGTGCGCGAGCTCGCGCAAGTGTTGCGCGCGACGCGCGAACTCACGCGTCAGGCCGGTCAGGCGCCGAGTCTCGACGAGATCGCGCGTCACGTCGGCAAGACCACGGCCGAAGTGGCGCAGTTGTTCGGCTTGAACGAACGCGTGGCCTCGCTCGATTCGCCGCTGGGCAGCGATGAGGGGCGCGTGCTCGCCGATGCCATCGTCGATGCCGGCGAGGACGGTTCACTGGAAATCATCGCCGACGCCGTCGCGGGCAATCGCCTGGAGACCTTGCTCGCGAAGATTCCGCCGCGCGAGCGCGAGGTGCTGTCGCGTCGCTACGGCCTGGCCGAGAAAGCGGTGCAGACCTTGGCGGAGATCGCGCAGGATCTCGGCATCACGCGCGAGCGCGTGCGGCAATTGCAGTTGCAGGCGATCAAGCGCCTGCGTCGCATGTTCGAGGAAGAGGGCGTCGAATCGCGTCGACGGTGAGGGGCTTCGACGCTCGATGGTGTTGATTCGGACCGACGCGCGATGGTGTTGACTGGGATCGCCACGCGTTGGAGTTGAACAGGATCGATGCGCGCATCGACACTGATCGCGCGGGTTCGCGCGCATCGCTTGAACGCAACCCATTTTCCGCGATGAATGACGCGGTTTGCGCCTCGCGACCTGGAAGTCGCCCGCATCACGCGGGCGACTTCGCCTCATCAATTCAACCGCGCGGAATCCGAAACTCCACCGGCACCAGACCCCAAGCCTTCACCGGCGTGCCTTCGCGCGTGGCCGGCGTGAAGCGCCAGCGCAGCGCTTCCTTGCGCGCGGATTGATCCAGCTCCGGGAATCCGCTCGAGTCGTGGATCTCCACGCGCTCCGGACGACCACTCTCGTCGACCAGGATGCGCAGCGTCACCACGCCTTCCCGATGCTTGCGAATCGAGGCCATCGGATAGTTGGGGATGGTGCGCGACACGAAGCCGAGCGTGGCATTGCCGATCGGCGTCGTGTCCACGGTCGGGCCCGGATCCGTCGGCACGTTCGGCAGCGTCGCGGGGGGCAGCGTCGCCGGCACGGTGGTCACGGGCGTGGTGTCCACGTTCTCCACGGGCGTCGGCTTGGGCGGCGACTTCACCGGCGCACGCACCGGTTGCGGCTTGATCACCGGCGGTTGCGGCACGGGCGGGATCGGCCGCATCGGTTCGGATTCGACCCAGGTCATGTCCAGCGTCGGCGGCTCGCGCGGCGTATCGATCGGCCCCGACGACATCGGCAGCATCAAAGCCGCCAGCAGCGCGAGATTGACGGCCATCGTGCCCGACAGGGCGGCCACGCGCAGCGGGCTCACGCGTTCATTCGAAGGCCAGTTGATGGTTGCGGCGCTCATCATCGTTCCCCTTGGCTCTCGACCCGCGCCGGAATGGCGCGTGTCCACGACAGCAGATCGCCACCGGGCGGTCAGCCCATGCGCGACCCAACGGTCGTTTCGTCACGGTTGAACGGAGCAGGGTGCGGCGCGGGGTTTACTCCGCGTCGGGCGCGCGAATCAGATCGATTGGGGCGCGAGGATGAAGGCCGCGACGACCTTGCGACCTTCGCCGGCGAGCACGTTGAACGTGCGCGCGCAGGCGGCGTTGTCCATGGTCTCCAAGCCGATGCCGCGCGTCAGGCATTGCGCGGCCACGAGCGGCTTGGGAAATCGCAATTTTTGTCCACTGCCGAGCAACAACACTTCCGGCGCCAGCGCGAGAATCGGCGTCAGATGCTCGGGCGCGAGCGCGTCGATGTCGGTCACCGGCCAGTGTTCGATCACGTCGCTGGGCGTGAGCACGAAGCTCGCTTCAAGCACGCGATCGACCACGGTCACCGAACGCGCGTCGAGTCGGCGCACGAACAAACCAGCGTCGGGTTGTTGCCACTGCAGCTGCATGGCGTTTAGCGCGGCAGCGCGATGCGCGGCTCGTCGGGATTGCGCTTGAACAGGATCACGATCTTGCCGATGCGCTGGACGATGCTCGCGCCGGTGGCGCGGGCCAATTCGTCGCCAGCGGCGGCGCGCGATTCGCGATCATCGTCGGCGATGGCGACCTTCACCAGTTCGTGAATCTCCAGCGCGCGGGTCAGTTCCGCGAGCACGGTGGTGGTGACGCCCTTGCCGCCGATCATCACGACGGGCTTGAGATCGTGCGCGAGACCGCGCAGGTAACGGGTTTGCGAAGCAGTGATGGCCATGTCGAATTCGAGTCGCGGATCGCCGACAGGGTATCATGGCGCACCGCCGCAACCGCGACCCGACGGACATGGCCCGCAGCAAGAGCAGCCAGCGCTGGCTCAAGGAACATTTCGCCGATCCCTTCGTCAAGCGAGCCCAGGCCGAGGGCCTGCGCTCGCGCGCGGCGTACAAGCTCGAGGAGCTGATCGAGCGCGATCATTTGCTCAAGCCGGGCATGTCGGTGGTCGATCTCGGTTCGGCGCCGGGCGGCTGGTCGCAGATGGTCGCCCAGTATCTGGGTGGCAAGGGCCGCATCGTGGCCTTGGACATTCTGCCGATGCCGGTCATTCCAGGGGTGACTTTCATCCTGGGCGATTTCCGTGAAGAGCGCGTATTTTCCGAACTGGAACAGGTGGTTGGTGAGTCCAAGGTCGACCTTGTGTTATCCGACATGGCCCCCAACATGTCCGGCATTGGCTCGGCCGATCAAGCACGCGCCATGCACTTGGCTGAATTGGCCCGGGATTTCGCCCGAGCGCACCTGAAAACCGGCGGCGCGTATCTGGTCAAATTGTTCCAAGGCGTTGGCTTCGACGAGTACGTGAAGGACTTGCGGCGACAGTACGCGCGGGTGACGATGCGCAAGCCCAAGGCCTCGCGCGCGAGAAGCGCGGAAGTGTATGCCCTGTGCACCGGATTCCGGGGCGAGGGCGTTTGAGTAGTCAGGTCACACACAGAGTGAGCTCATGAACGACATGGTGAAGAACGTCCTGGTATGGCTGGTGATCGGCCTGGTGCTGATGACCGTCTTCCAGAGTCTGGCGCCGCATTCGGGCGCGCCGAGCGAGCTCACGTATTCGGATTTCCTCAAGGAAGTCCGTTCCAACAGCATTTCCAAGGTTGTCATCGACGATGACCGCACCAGCGTCACCGGCGTGCGTCAGGACAACACGCCGTTCCGCACGGTGGCGCCGTACGATCCGGACCTGCTGCGCATCCTCGACGAGCACAAGGTCGAAGTGACCCAGACCGCGCCGAAGCAAAACAGCATCCTGCTGGAACTGCTGGTCTCGTCGCTGCCGTTTTTGATCTTCATCGGCGTGTTCGTGTACTTCATGCGCCAGATGCAATCGGGCGGCGGCGGTCGCGGCGCGATGAACTTCGGTCGTTCGCGCGCGCGCTTGCAGGGCGAGGATCAGGTCAAGATCACCTTCGCCGATGTCGCGGGCGTCGACGAAGCCAAGGAAGAAGTGCGCGAACTCGTCGAGTTCCTGCGCGACCCCGGCAAGTTCCAGAAGCTCGGCGGCCGCATTCCGCGCGGCGTGTTGATGGTCGGCTCGCCCGGTACCGGCAAGACCTTGCTGGCCAAGGCCATCGCGGGCGAGGCCAAGGTGCCGTTCTTCACCATCTCGGGTTCCGACTTCGTCGAGATGTTTGTCGGCGTGGGCGCCTCGCGCGTGCGCGACATGTTCGATCAAGCCAAGAAGCACGCGCCGTGCATCATCTTCATCGATGAAATCGACGCGGTCGGCCGTCATCGCGGCGCCGGTCTCGGCGGCGGGCATGACGAGCGCGAGCAGACGCTCAACCAGTTGCTGGTCGAGATGGATGGCTTCGAGGGCAATGAAGGCATCATCGTCATCGCCGCGACCAATCGTCCCGACGTGCTCGATCCGGCGCTGCTGCGTCCGGGTCGCTTCGATCGTCAGGTCGTGGTGCCGCTGCCCGACCTGCGCGGTCGCGAGCAGATCCTCAAGGTGCACATGCGCAAGGTGCCGCTGTCGGGCGACGTAGATCCCACGCGCATCGCGCGCGGCACGCCGGGATTCTCCGGCGCGGATCTGGCCAACCTGGTCAACGAGGCGGCGCTGTTCGCCGCGCGCGACAACGCGCGCGAAGTGCGCATGGAGCACTTCGAGCGCGCCAAGGACAAGATCCTCATGGGCGCCGAGCGCAAGTCCATGGTGATGAGCGAGAACGAGAAGAAGCTCACCGCGTATCACGAGGCCGGTCACGCCATCGTTGGCCGCACCGTGCCGGATCACGATCCGGTGTACAAGGTGTCGATCATTCCGCGCGGTCGTGCCCTGGGCGTGACCATGTTCCTGCCCGAGCAGGATCGCTATTCGCTGTCGCGCACGGGCCTGGAGAGCCAGATCTGCTCGCTCTACGGCGGACGTCTGGCCGAGGAACTGGTGTTCGGTCGCGAGAAGGTCACCACGGGCGCCTCGAACGACATTCAGCGCGCCACGGGCCTGGCCCGCAGCATGGTCACCAAGTGGGGTCTGTCGGACGAACTCGGTCCGCTGTACTACAGCGATGACGAGGAAGAACTGTTCCTGGGCCGCGCCATCACTCAGCACAAGGCCGTGTCGGTCGAAACCGCCAAGCGCATCGACAGCGAGATCCGCGCGGTCTGCGATCGGTGCTACGAGCGCGCCAAGACCATCCTGGTCGAGCACATGGACAAGATGCACATCATGGCCGAGGCCTTGTTGCAGTACGAGACCATCGACTCCGATCAGATCGACGCGATCATGGCCGGCCGCCCGACGCCGGCGCCGCGCGACTGGACCGACAACAATGGTCCGCGCGGCTCGTCCAGCGACGCGGGCGGCGTGACCGGCACGGTCGGCGGTCCCGCGCCGCAAACCTGATCCGACTATTCACCGTGGCGCCTCGGCGCTGCGAGGGAGCGTGCGATGTTCGAGATCAACACGGCATCCACGCTCGATTGCGGCGGCCGCAGAATCGGCTTTGAGCGGCCGCGAATCATGGGCGTGGTCAATGTCACGCCGGATTCCTTTTCCGATGGCGGGCAACTGCGCGACACCGACGCGGCCGTGGCGCACGCGCTGCGGCTGATCGACGAAGGCGCGGATCTGCTCGACATCGGTGGTGAATCGACCCGGCCCGGCGCGGCCCAAGTCGAAGAAGCCGAAGAGATCGCGCGCGTGATTCCGGTGATCGAGCGCCTGGTCCACGAGACCTCGGTGCCGATCGCGGTCGATACCTCCAAGCCCGGCGTGATGCGCGCGGCCATCGCCGCCGGCGTGCACATGGTCAATGACATCTATGCGCTGCGTCGCGACGAAGCGCTGGACGTGGTCGCCGGCAGCCGCGTCGCCGTGTGCCTGATGCACATGCTCGGCGAGCCGCGCACCATGCAGGCTTCGCCGGAGTACGCCGATGTGGTGGGCGAGGTGCATCGCTTCCTGGCCGAGCGCATTCTCGCCGCGCAGTTCGCCGGCATCGATCGACAGCGGCTGGTCGCCGATCCGGGCTTCGGATTCGGCAAGACGCTGGAGCACAATCTCAGTCTCTTGCGCTCGCTCGATCGCTTTCGCGATCTGGGCGTGCCGCTGCTCGCGGGTCTGTCGCGCAAGTCGATGATCGGCGCGTTGACCGATCGGCCGGTGGAAGCGCGCTTGCACGGTTCAGTGGCGGCGGCACTGATCGCGGTTCAGCACGGCGCGTCGATCGTGCGCGTGCACGACGTGGCCGCGACGCGCGATGCCCTGGCCGTGTGGCTGGCGGTGCGCGAAGGCGAACGCGCGCAGTCTTCGCGCTCGGCCCAGGCCGACGCGGCGCGACGCGCGCGCTTGATGGCCGAGGATTGATCGCGCGCGTCGACGTCGTCGTCGATCGCGAGTCTTGCCGAAGCACTCAATCGCGACCGCGCGTCACGCTCATTCGAATCGCGCGCCCGCTTGCGCCTGACGTGCGTAGTCCTGAATTTTCGCGAGCATCGCCGACAGGCCATTGCTGCGCGTGGGCGACAGATGCGCCTTCAGGCCGATGGCCTCGACGAAGCGCGGTTCGGTGGCCAGGATCTCGGCCGACGAGCGCTCGCCATACACGCGCAGCACCAGCGCGATCAGGCCCGAGACGATGGTCGAATCGCTGGCGGCCTGAAACCGCAGATTCGCCGCGTCGCCGTGCGGCACGATCCAGACCTGCGACTGACAGCCGCTGACCTTCCACGTGTCGACGCGCGCGGCTTCCGGCAGGGCGGGGAGCTTGCGACCCAGGTCGATCAAGTACTGATAGCGCTCGGTCCAATCGCCGAAGAAGGAAAACTCCTCGGCGATCTCGGCCTGCGCGGCATCGGTGCGGGCGAGGTCGGTGGTCATCGCGGATCGCGCGCTCAGGCCGATTTGTCCAGACGCCAGCGCGGACCTTGCGGCGTGTCCTCGATCACCACGCCCATCGCGGTGAGCTGATCGCGAATGGCGTCGGCCTCGGCGAAATTGCGCGCTTTCTTGGCGGCAGCGCGGCGTGCGAGCAGATCATCGATGGCCTGCGCGTCGACGCTGTCAGCCGCGGCCTCGCCCGAGCCAAACCACGCCTCGGGTGTTTGCGTCAGCAGGCCCAGCAATTGACCCGCGCCGAGCAACTCGGCCTTGCGCGCGCGGCGCGTGGCCGGGTCCTCGGCCTTGCGCGCGTCGGACGCGATCTGGGCCAGGGCGGCAAGCGCGTTGGGCGTGTTCAGATCGTCGCAGAGCGCGGCTTCGATCTCTTCGGGCACGCGCGCCTCGTTGGGCGCGACGTCGACATCGGCCAGATCGCGCAAGGTGCCGTAGAGCCGGTCGAGCGTGCGCACGGCTTGAGTGACCGCGGCATCGGACCAGTCCAGCGGTTGACGATAGTGCGCGCTCATCAGCACGTAGCGCAGCGCCTCGGGCGGCACGGATTGGCGCAGATCGTTGACCAGCAGCACGTTGCCGAGCGACTTCGACATCTTCGCGCCGGTCACGTTGACGAAACCGTTGTGCAGCCAATAGCGCGCGAACACGCGGCCACCGTGCGCGCAGGTCGATTGCGCCACTTCGTTCTCGTGATGCGGAAACACCAGATCGGCGCCGCCGCCGTGAATGTCGATGGTCTCGCCCAAGTGCTCCTCGGTCATGGCCGAGCACTCGATGTGCCAGCCCGGACGGCCCACGCCCCAGGGCGAGGGCCAGCCCGGCAGATCGGGCGTGGACGGCTTCCACAGCACGAAATCGGCCGGATCGCGCTTGTACGGCGCCACTTCCACGCGAGCGCCGGCGATCATGTCATCGACCGAACGACGCGACAGTTGGCCGTAGCCGGGGAAAGTACTCACCGCGAACAACACATGGCCCTCGGCGGCGTAGGCATGACCGCTGGCGATCAGGCGCTCGATCATGGCGATGATCGTGGCCATGGTCTGGGTCGCGCGCGGTTCGATGTCGGGCGGGTTGACGCCGAGCGCGGCCATGTCGGCGTGATAAGCCGCCGTGTAGCGCTGGGTGATCGCCTCGATCGGCACGCCCAGGTCCTTGGCGGCGGCGTTGATCTTGTCGTCGACGTCGGTGATGTTGCGGGCGTAGACGACCTTCGGATAGCGCCGACGCAGCACGCGCGCGAGCAATTCGAACAGCACCGCCGGGCGCGCATTGCCGATGTGCGCGTAGTTGTAGACCGTCGGTCCGCACACGTACATCGTCACCCGCTGGGGATCGCGCGGCGTGAAGACTTCGCGCTGACGGGTCAGCGTGTTGTGCAGGATCAGGTCCATTGGCGATACTCGGGATAGGGGCGCGGTCGCGAACCGCTGTGGCACATTGTAACGGCGCGGCCCCGCCATCGGGATGGGCTTAGACCGGATTCATCTGGTCCGTGATTAAATACGGCCGCATCGAGAACCTAAGCCCGTCAGCCCCGTAGCCGGGTTCCAGGAGACAGGACATGATTCGCAAACTGCTCATCGCCGCGTTCGCCGCAGGCACCATGGCCTCGGCCGCCGCGCAAGATCGATATTACGACGACCGCTATGGCGACCGTCATGACGATCAGTACGGTCCGCCCCCGCCCGAGCAAGTCGAGAACGTGAGTTTTGGGTATGCCGACGTGTTGCGCGTCGACCCGGTCTACGAAGTCGTGCGCACCAACGAGCCGCGCGAGGAATGCTACGACGAGCGCGTCGTGCATCGCGAGCGCGACGGCGGCAACACCACCGGCGGCACGGTGCTCGGCGCCATCATCGGCGGCGCCCTGGGCAATCAGGTCGGCAAGGGCGATGGCCGCAAGGCCGCCACCGTCGCCGGCGCCGTGATCGGTGGCGCGGTTGGCCACAACATCGACAGGAACAACGGCCCGGGGCGCTCGTATGAAAGCACCGAACGCCGCTGCCGCTACGTCGACGACGCGCGCGAGCGCCGCGAAATCTCCGGCTACGACGTCGAGTACCGCTATCGCGGCGAGGTCTACGTCAGCCGCCTGAACTACAACCCGGGCGACAAGCTGCGGGTGCGCGTCTCGGTCACGCCCTCCGACTGAGCGCGAACGACATCGGTGGAAACGACGGCGGCCCTCGGGCCGCCGTTTTCGTTTGGGCCAGGACAATCGGGGACATGCGAGACCCGCAAGGCCCTTCGCCCTTGCCCCCGGCCGGGCCGCCATGTTTCAATCGCGCCCCATGTCCATTCGCCTTGCCGCCGCCGAAGGAATGACCAGCGCCTACATGGCCGCCGGCATGACCTCGCGCGCGCGCCGACGCTCCCCGCACCATCGCGCTGGGTAGCGACGGACATCCGTCCTCGTATATACGAAAGCCCAGCCCCCGTGCTGGGCTTTTTTGTTTTTCCGCCGCCGAAGACCCGACCATGCGCCATTTTCTGACCACCCAGGATTTTTCCCGCGCCGAACTCGACCGCATGCTCGAGCGCGCCGCGCACTTCAAGCGCGAGCGCCTGGGCCGCGATCTCGCCGGCCGCGCCATCGCGCTGGTGTTTTTCAACAGCTCCATGCGCACGCGCTCCTCGTTCGAGATCGGCGCCTGGCAACTGGGTGGCCATGCCGTGGTGCTGGCGCCGGGGCGCGATGCCTGGGGCATCGAGTTCGAGCCGCGCAAGATCATGGACGGCGACGCCGAGGAACACGTCGCCGAAGTCGCGCGCGTGCTGTCGCGCTATTGCGACCTGATCGGCGTGCGCGCGTTTCCGAAGTTCGTCGACTGGTCGCGTGATCGCGAGGACGCGGTGATCAAGGCCTTCGCCCAGTACGCCGAAGTGCCGGTGATCAACCTCGAAACCATCACGCATCCGTGTCAGGAACTGGCTCACGTGCTGGCCCTGCGCGAGCGCTTCGGCGACGACCTGCGCGGGCGCAAGTACGTGCTGACCTGGACCTATCACCCCAAGGCGCTCAACACCGCGGTCGCCAATTCGGCGCTGCAGATCGCCACGCGCTACGGCATGGACGTCACCTTGCTGTGCCCCACGCCCGACTACGTGCTCGACGAGCGCTACATGGAACACGGCCGACGCAATGTCGCCGAGAACGGCGGCTCGCTCACGGTCAGTCACGATATCGAATCGAGCTATCGCGGCGCCGACATCGTCTACGCCAAGAGCTGGGGCGCGCTGCCGTACTTCGGCCGCTGGGAACAGGAAAAGCCCATCCGCGACCAGTACAAGCACTTCATCGTCGACGAGGCCAAGATGGCGCTCACCCGCGATGGCGTGTTCAGTCACTGCCTGCCGCTTCGTCGCAACATCAAGGCCACCGACGCGGTGATGGACGCGCCGTACTGCATGGCCATCGACGAAGCCGAGAACCGCCTGCACGTGCAGAAAGCGGTGATGACCGAAATGCTGCGCCTCAACGGCCGCCAATAAACTTTGTTCCTGGAGTAACGAAATGAGCGACAAGAAAATCGTCCTGGCGTTTTCCGGCGGCCTGGACACCAGTTTCTGCGTGCCGTGGCTGAAAGAACGGGGCTACACGGTGTACTCGATCTTCGCCGACACGGGCGGCGTCTCGGCCGAGGAACGCGCCTTCATCGAAGGACGCGCGGCTGAACTCGGCGTGGCCGAGCACCGCACCGTCGACGCGGGTCAGACCATTTGGGACGACTTCGTCGTGCCCTTCGTGCGCGCCGGTCAGTGGTATCAAGGCCAGTATCCGCTGATGACTTCGGATCGCTATCTGATCGTGCAGGAATCGCTGAAGTGGGCCGACCAGCTCGGCACGCGTTTGTTCGCGCACGGCTGCACGGGCATGGGCAATGACCAGGTGCGCTTCGACGTGACGGTGAAGGCGCTGGGCGACTACACCATCATCGCGCCGATCCGCGAGATCCAGAAGGAACACACCGAGGTGCGCGCCTACGAGCAGCGCTATCTCGAGGAGCGCGGCTTCGGCGTGCGCGCCAAGCAAAAAAGCTACACGATCAACGAGAATATTCTCGGCGTGACCCTGTCCGGCGGCGAGATCGACCGCTGGGAAGCGCCGGGCGAGGGCGCCCGCGCCTGGTGCGCGCCGCGCGATCAATGGCCGCGCGAAGCACTGCGCATGAAGCTCACGTTCGAGCGCGGCGTGGCCGTGGCCATCGACGGTCGACGCCTCGCGGGTCCGGAGATCCTGCGCACGCTCAACGAAACCTTCGGCAAGTACGGCGTCGGTCGCGGCATCTACACCGGCGACACGACGATTGGCCTCAAGGGCCGCATCGTGTTCGAGGCGCCGGGTTTGACCGCGCTGTGCGCCGCGCATCGCGCGCTCGAAGAAACCGTGCTGACCAAGCATCAGAACCGCTTCAAGCCCGTGGTCGGGCAGAAGTGGGTGGAGCTGGTGTACGAGGGATTTTTCCACGAGCCGCTCAAGCACGATCTCGATGCCTTCCTCGCCGCCAGCCAGGCTTGCGTCAATGGCACGGTGACGCTGGAGACGCGTGGCGGCACGGTCGAGGCCGTGGCCATCGAATCGCCGCACATCCTGCGCACGGCGCGCGCGACCTACGCGCAAGCCGCCGACTGGGGCGTGGCCGAGGCCGAAGGCTTCATCCGTCTCTACGGCATGTCCAGCGGTCTGCATGCCGAGGTCAACCGGCGCTGAGCGCGCCGGTTCGACGGAGCACGTCATGATCGACGAGATCCTGCGCCATCTCGCGGCCCTGGTCGCGATCGACACGCGCAATCCGCCGCGCGCGATCGCGCCCGCGGGAATTTTCGAGTACCTGCGCCGCGAGCTGCCGGGCTTCACGCACACGCTGACCGACTACGGCGCGGGCGCGATCACCTTACTGTCAGTGCGTGGCGCGCCCCGGCGCGTGTACAACTTCCATCTCGACACCGTGCCCACGGCGGACGGGTGGCACACGCCGCCGCATCAACTGACCGTGCGTGACGATCGCGCGTACGGCCTGGGCGCCTGCGACATCAAGGGCGCCGCGGCCGCGATGATCGTCGCCGCGCGACAGGTCGAGGGACCGCTGGCGCTGCTGTTCTCCAGCGATGAAGAAGCCAACGACGCGCGCTGCATCGCCGGCTTTCTTCGCACGCCGCACGGGTTCAACGAGGCCATCGTCGCCGAGCCCACGCAAGCGCGCGCGGTGTTCGCGCATCGCGGCATCCTGTCGCTGGACGCGAACTTCAGCGGTATCGCCGGCCATGCTTCGGAAGCGCGCGCGATGGGCGACAGCGCGATTCATCGCGCGGTGAACTGGTCGGCGCGCGCGCTCGAGTTCGCGCGCGCGCAGTCCGATACGCGCTTCGGCGAACTGTCGGGCCTGCCGTTCAATCTCGGTCGCATCGAGGGTGGCATCAAGGCCAATGTCATCGCGCCGAGTTGCACGATCCGCTTCGGCATGCGGCCCTTGCCCTCGCAGTCGATCGACGAGCTCAAGGCCGCGCTGCAAGCCCTCGCGCCTGCCGAGCAACTCGCGCCATTGTCGGAAAACTTCCGTGGCCCGCCGCTGCCCGCGGCACCCGGCGAAGGCGCGGCGGCGCAATTGGCCGCGGCGCGTGACCTCGCCGCGCGCCTGGGTTTGCCTGAGGGCGGCGCGGTCAACTTCTGGACCGAGGCCTCGCTGTTTTCGCAAGCCGGCTTGACCGCGCTCGTGTTCGGCCCGGGCGACATCGCTCAGGCCCATACCGCCAACGAATGGGTCGCGCTCGAACAACTCGAACGCGTGGCCCAGCACTATCTCCGGATGATCGCTCATGACCGTTGAAGGCAGCATCGAACTGCGTTCGACCATCGTTCGCCTGTTGTCGAACATGGCCAGCGCCAAGGAAATTCAGCAGTACCTCAAGCGCTTCTCGCAGCTCGACGCCAAGCGCTTCGCCGTGGTCAAGGTCGGCGGCGCGATCTTGCAGGACGATCTGGACAATCTCGTGTCCTCGCTCGCCTTTCTGCAGCAGGTCGGCCTCACGCCCATCGTCATTCACGGCGCGGGCCCGCAGTTGAACGAGGAACTGCAACGCGCCGGCATCGTCACGCCCATCATCGATGGCTTGCGCGTGACGTCGCCAGCGGCGCTGGCCGTAGTGCGGCGTGTGTTCCACACCGAGAACCTGAAACTGGTCGAAGCCCTGCAGGCCGCCGGCGCGCGCGCCAGTTCGGTGATCGGTGGCGTGTTCGAAGCCGATTACTTGAATCGCCGCAAGTATCAGCTCGTCGGCAAGGTCACGCGCGTGCAGGTCGCCGCGCTCGACGCCTGCATCAAGGTGGGTTCGGTTCCGGTCATCGCGAGCCTGGGCGAGACCGAGGGCGGTCAGATCCTCAACATCAATGCCGACGTCGCCGCCAATGAACTGGTGACCAAGCTCAAGCCGTACAAGATCATCTTCCTCACCGGCACGGGCGCGCTGCTCGATGAAGCGGGCGATCCGATTTCGTCGATCAACCTCTCGACCGAATACGATCAGCTGATGCAGGCGAGTTGGGTGCAAGGCGGCATGCGCCTGAAGCTGCAGCAGATCCACGATCTGCTGACCAAGCTGCCGCCCTCGTCCTCGGTGTCGATCACCAAGCCCGAGGAAATGGCCAAGGAACTGTTCACGCATCGCGGCTCGGGCACGATGTTGCGCCTGGGCGAGAAGATCAAGCGCGTGACGCGCTGGGATCAGCTCGATACCAAGCGCCTGCGGCATTTGATCGAGTCGGGTTTCGGGCGCAAGTTGGCGCCGGACTATTTCAAGCGCACCAAGCTCCATCGCGCCTACGTCAGTCAGCACTATCGCGCGGCGTTGTTGATCACGCTCGAGGACGGCATTCCGCATCTCGACAAGTTCGCCGTCGCCGAGGACGCGCAGGGCGAAGGCCTGGGTCGCGCGGCATGGCAGTCGATGCGCGCCGAGATCGATCGGCTGTTCTGGCGCGCGCGACCGGCCAATCCGGTCAATGAGTTCTACTTCGACGAGGCCGACGGTTGCGTCAAGGGCGAGAAGTGGAATGTGTTCTGGTATGGCCTCGACGATTTCGAGACCATCGCGCGCTGCGTCACCCATTGCCGCACGCGACCGGCGACCTTGAAGGGTTGAGTGATGACGACCGCGAATGACAACGTCACCGCCTTGGAGACCCCGCGTCGGTACGGCGTCGCGCTGGTCGGTGCGCGCGGCTATGTCGGCGCCGAGCTGATTCGCTTGCTGTCGGGGCATTCGAGTCTGGAACTGCGCGCGGTGGTGTCGCGCGAATTGGCCGGTCGCGATGTCGCGAGCGTCATTGGTGAGTATCGCGGCGACGCGCGTTACGCCGATCTCGGTCACGAGGAACTGGCCGCGCAGGAATGCGAGGTCTTCGTGCTAGCCCTGCCCAATGGCAAGGCCGAACCCTACGCGCGTGCGATTCAAGCGAAACGCCCTCGCGCCGTGATCATCGATTTGTCGGCCGACTATCGCTTCGATGACGGTTGGTACTACGGTCTTCCCGAACTCACGCGCGCGCGCGCGGCGGGGCAGACGCGCATCAGCAACCCCGGCTGCTACGCCACGGCGATGCAATTGGCGATCGCGCCACTGCGCGAGCTGCTCGCGGCGCCGGCGCAATGCTTCGGCGTGTCGGGCTACAGCGGCGCGGGCACCACGCCGTCGGACAAGAACGATCCGGAAAAGCTGCGCGACAACTTGATGCCGTATCAGCTCGTCGGCCACGTGCATGAGCGCGAGGTCACGCGCCATCTCGGTCATCCCGTCGAATTCATGCCGCACGTCGCGCCGCATTTTCGCGGCATCACCATGACGGTGAATCTGCGCCTGAAGATGAAGATGTGGTCGGGCGAGGTGCTCGAGCGCTATCACGCGAGCTACGACGGCGAGCAGCTGATCCGCCTCACCGAACAACCGCCCTGGGTCAGCCAGATCGCGGGTCGTCATGGCGTGGAAATCGGCGGCTTCGCGCTGTCGCAGGATGGTCGTCGCGTGGTCGTGGTGGCCACGCTCGACAATCTGCTCAAGGGCGCCGCGACGCAGGCGCTGCAGAACATCAATCTGGCCCTGGGCCTGCCGGAACTCGAGGGCATTCCGCTATGAGCCAGCCGTTGTGGGACAAGCCCGGCGCCGTGGTCGACGCGCGCATCATGCGGTTTCTCGCCGGCGAGGACGTGATCCTCGATCGCGAACTGCTGCCCTATGACATTCGCGCCAGTCTCGCGCACGCCGAGGGCTTGCAGCGCGTGGGCATTCTGTCCCTGGCCGAGCTCGAAGGCATTCGCGCGAATCTGGCGGATCTCGCGAACTTGGTGGATCGCGGCGAGTTCGTGCTCGACGCGCGCTACGAGGACGGCCATTCGGCGATCGAGGCCTTCCTCACCGAGCGTCTGGGCGATAGTGGCCGTCGCATTCACACGGGTCGTAGTCGTAACGATCAGGTGCTCGTCGCTTCGCGTTTGTATTTGAAGGATCGTTTGGCCGAACTGGGCGCGCTCGCGCGCGAGATCGCGCGAGTGTGCCTGCATCGCGCCGCCGACGAAGCGCAAGTAATCATGCCCGGTTACACGCATCTGCAGCGCGCCATGGTCTCGACCGCGGGCCTGTGGTGGGCGGGCTATGCCGAGAGTTTCATCGACGATGCGCTGATCGCGCGCGGCGCGTCCGAACTCGTCGATGCCAATCCGCTGGGCACGGCGGCGGGCTATGGCGTGAACTTGGCGCTCGATCGCGCGCACACGACCGCGGTGCTCGGCTTCGCGCGATTGCAGGTCAATCCGATCGCCGCGCAGTTGTCGCGCGGCAAGTACGAATGGCAGGCGTTGGCGGCCTTGGCGCAGGCCTTGGGCGATGTGCGTCGACTGGCTTGGGACCTGAGTCTGTTCACGACATCGGAGTTCGGCTTCGTCGAATTGCCGCCCGAGTACACGACGGGTTCCTCGCTGATGCCGAACAAGCGCAATCCCGATGTGGTGGAGCTGTTGCGCGCGAGCGCGGCGGTTACCGCTGGCGCGATGACCGAGATGCAGACGCTGATGTCCTTGCCGTCGGGGTATCAGCGCGATCTGCAATTCAGCAAGGCGCCGCTGCTGCGCGCGTTGCGTCAGGGTCTGGATGCCTTGGCCTTGCTGCCGGATTTGTTGCGTCGCTTGCGCTGGCGCGAGTCGCGTCTTCGCGACGCGATCGAAGGTCCGATGTTCGCCACGGATCTCGCCATCGAACAGGCCGTCGCCGGCGTGCCGTTTCGCGAGGCCTACAAGGCCGCCGCGATCGCGGCCTCGACCCTGGGCGAACGTCGTCCTGAAGACAGCGTGGCCGCGCGTACGTCGCCGGGTGCTTGCGCCGATCTGCGTCTGGACGAATTGCAGGCGCGCCTCGACGCGCTTTCGAGCGCCTGAAACGCCACGCGCGCCGCGAGATCGCGGCGCGCGTGTCCGGTGCAAATGAGCGGCCCGCCCAACGAGCCGCCGGTCGAACAGCCGAGGCCTCAGGCGGCCGACGGTTCCGGAGTCGACCGCAACTGGTACCAATTGGTGCGACGGGTGAGATACATCACGACGGCCAGCGCGATGAACACCGCGGTCGCGCCGAGCAGCAGGGCATTGTCCTCGCGCTGCACCAGGAAGAAGAACATCGCATAGGCCGTGCCCTGCATCGCGGCGACGGTCAGGCCATGACGGCGTGAACCGAGCACGGACGACATGTAACCCGCCACCAATCCCGTCGCCGTCAGCGCCGCCACGCCATACGCGGGCGCGAAGCCAAGATGTTCCGACAGGGCGAGCAAGAGCAGATAGAACGTCGCCAGCGCCAAGCCCACCAGCAAGTACTGGATCGGATGCAGACGCAGACCACGCATGATCTCGAACAGGAACATCGCGATGAACAGCAGCGCGATCATCAAGATGCCGTACTTGCCGCTGCGCTCGTTCTGTTGATACACGTTCGCGGGCTGATACAAGGCCACGCCGAAGGCGCTCGAGGCGACGTCGGCGCTGTAGCCATTCGCATCGAAATGCTGCGGGTAGTCGCGATTGAGATCGAGCACCTGCCATTCGCCGCGGAAGCCGCCCTCGCGCCAATCGCGCTTGAGCGGCAGAAAGCCGCCGATGTAACTCGGATCAGCCCACGCGCCTTGAATCGATGCCTGCGTGGCGCGCGCGAACGGCAGCACGCGCAGTTCGCGCGTGCCGGCGAGCGTGAGTTCGTAGCGCAGCTCCACGCCGTTCGAAAAATCCGCATCCGCGGGCAAGCTCACGCCGAGATTAGCCAGGCCAAAGACCTCGCGGCCCACCGACTCCGCGCGCCATTCGCGACCATTGACGATGAGATTGTCCAGCCCGCGCAAACCGCGCGCGTCGGACACGCCCAGGCGCAGCAGCAGCGGTTTGTCCAAGCCCACGCGCGAACGCAGCTCCGCGATGTCGGCGGCATCGAAGCGTGCGCTGACCACGGCGCGCGCCGAGTACACCGGCACTTCGAACATGCCGCGATAGCGCACCTCGGTGTCGAGCGTGGCCGCGACTTCCGCGCGATCGGCCAGCAGCACTTCCTGGCGCGCGGGCGTTTCGAAATTGGCTTGCTTGTCGATGCGCGCGGGCACGTCGACCAGGATCAGGGCCGGGGCAAGCAACTGCTCGCCGCCCCATTGCGCGGCGATGCCGGCGCGCGCTTCGTTCTCGCGTTCGCGCCGTTCCTCGATCAGGCCGCGAACGTGGAAAAGCGGAATCAACAGAATCAGCGCGAGAAAGCCGAGGCCGATGGCCTTGAAACCGGGATTGCGAAAGTCGGGCATGGGCGTGCTCCAGGGACGTCGAGGCGCAGTGTCGACCTTGGAAGCGGCGCGGAAGCGGCGGCGCGCGGCGCGCGACATGGCCGAATGCGGGCATAATCGTCGCCGCACCCGGGGAGAACCTCATGTCCGACACCGTCCTGCGCGCGACCCTGCGCGACGTCGATGCCGCCATCGCGCGCGGTCACGTGCCACGCGGCCATCTGAATCTGGCTCGCACCTTGATTCATTGCGCGCAGAGTCTGGAGTGCGCGGTCGATGGTTTTCCGCGACCGCGCGCCTGGTTGGTGCGACGCCTGATCGGCCCGATGGTGGCGCGACGGTTCCTGCGCCAGGGGCGGCTCAGTCACGATCTCGACGCGCCGATTCCCGGCATCGAGATCCCGCCCGTGGACGATGTCGCCGTCGCGCGCGAGCGCTTGGTCGCGGCGATCGCGCGCTTCGACGCGCTCGATCGCGAACCGGCCGAGCACTTCGCCTTCGGGCGCCTTAGCCTGGCAGACGCGGCGCGTCTGCAGGCCCTGCACATCCGCGATCACCTCACGGCTTAGGCGCGGGGTCGGCGTCCGATTCCTTGAGCAATCGCGCGATCATGTAGAACACGAAGATCGCGCCCAGCACCAGCACGCCCCAGAGCACGATCTGTCGCATTGGCAGCGGCTTCGGCGGCGCCTTCAACGCGGTCTCGCCCGCGAGTGCTTGCCCCTGAGTCAGCGTCGCCGCGCTCGGTCGCCAGTTGGCGCCGAGGCGCGCGTTGAGCGCGGCCAGCATCGACGTCAGCGGATAGTCCTGGCGCACGCGTCGCGCGCTGCCGGCGAGCACGGCATAAGGCTGCTCGCCTTGCGTCATCACCACGAACTGATCGGCGCGATAGCTCAAGGTCAGGGTCGGCGCGCGCGCCAGCGCCGGTTCGGCGACGACGCGCCAGAAGCGATCGCGCGTCGCGCCGATGTCGATGGGCAGGCTCGACACCTCTTCGCCCATGGCCGTTGACCGAAATGCGGTGAAGCTCGCGCGTCGTTGCCAGGGCCCGTCGGCGCGCTCGCGGCTTTCAATGTTGACCTGCGCGATGGCATTGGCATCGGCGAGGCTCAATGCCAGACGCTCGATCGGAAAGGGGCCGCCGCTGGCGTAGTGAAACTCGCCGGCGGCAAGGGTTTTGTCGGCTTGCGGCGTGGCCACGATCTCGCGACGCGCGACTTCGCGCGTGTCGTTGTCGACCGGACGCAGCACGGCATCGACGCCGGATATCGGCAGGGTGCTCGTGGCATCGAGCGGACGCAGCAGCAGGAAGGCGCGGCGGGTCGCGGGCAACTCCAGTCGCAAGCGTTCCAGGCGATAGCCGTTCTGATCGAGCCGCAACAAGGTTTGACGCATGCTGACCAGGTCGAAGCCGCGCAGATCGCTCGAACTCAGCACATCGACGCGTGCGTGAAAATTCGCGTCGGCGCTGTCGTCCAGATGCACGTCGAGCGCGGTGACGGTGGCATCGATGCGCGAAAGATCGAGCAGGATGTCGGCGCCCACCGCCGTGGTGCCCGGCGTGATCGTGGAATCGAGCTTGCGCACGCTGCCGTCCGCATCGCGCTCGATATGCAGCGCGAGGCTTTCGCCGGACATGCTGGGCGCGCCCTCGCGTGGCACCACGTACCAGGGCACGGCCACGATGGGTTTCGGCGTCGGCGCGGGTCGCACTTCAGGCATTGGTACCGGCCCGAAGGGAATCTCCTCGCCAGCCGCGTTGACGGCGATGATGTCGGCGAGATCCGCGCGCGTCGCGTGCCGATACAGCGCCTCGTCGAAGACCACGCGGTACACGCCGTCCTGGCCATCGACCGACAAGGGCGATCGCCACGCGAACTCGTCGGCCGCGGCCGCGATCGCGGCGCCGCTGAACACACTAAGGGCCAAAACCCACGCGGTGCGTTTCATGCGGTTTCCTCCTGCGGGGCGCCCGCGCCGCGCGGAGGCGACGGCGCGAAGTAACCCACGGCCGTCAGCAACAGACCGACAGCGATGAAAGACACGATGCCCGCGAGATCACCGATGTAGCTGCGATCGACCAGGATCAGCTTGGCCAGCACCACGCCCATGATGATCGCGCCCGACAGCCACACCGACCAGCGGCCGCGTCGCGAGCCATACACCCAAGCGCTCACGCCCAGCAGCGCCCACAACACGGTCAGCGTGGTCTGCGCCACGCGCGAATCGAGTATGCCCGGGCCCCACGGCTCGCCGTGGTAGTAGTGCACGCCACGCAGGGCGATCATGGTCACGGTCAGCATCGCCGCGTAGGGCAGCACGCCGCGTGCGACACCACCGACGCCATCGCTCGACACGCCGCGCGCCAGCCACACCAACATCGCGATCTGCGCGAGTTCGAGCGGATTGAGCACCGAGACATAGGCAATCGGCGTCGCATCGCCATCGTGGAACTGCGAGAACAACCACACCGAACCCAGCACCACGCTGGCCAAGACGCGCCAGCCGACGGCGTAGCTTTCGAACGTCTCGGCGAACGGCCACGCGAACAGCCGCGGCGCGCGCGTGGTGCCCAGCAACAGCAAGGCCAGCGGCGCGAAGCTCGCGAGCAACTGCCACGCCGAGCCTAGACCTCGCTCGCGATCGACCAGATAGTTCATCTCCAGCCCACCCACGCAAGCCAGCGCCGCGAGCACGCCGATGTGCGCGAAGCCGCGCCCCATGACCTCGCCGTCGCGCATCGCATGCATGCCCGCGTAGACCGCGATCAACCAAGCCAGCCACGCCAGGCCGCCATGCTCGGCGAACGGATGGCCGTACATGCCCGTCATCAACAGCGCCATCGGGATCGCGATGAACACCGTCGCATAGGACTTCAGGTGCATCATCGTCCAGCTCATGACCCGCGCGGCCACCGTGGCCAGGCCCGCGGTCATCGCGAAGAAGCCCAGCAGGCCGACGACGCCCTTGACGTGCTCGTCGAACTCCGCGACCTCGCGCACGCCCGCGAGCGTCCACCACAACCAGCCCCACAGGAAGGCCATCCACACCAAGGCGCGATGGCCGGCGTGGCGCTCGTACAGCCACGCGATGACGTAACCCGCGAAGGCCATCAGGCCCAAGCTCAAGGCATGGCCGTTGAGGACGAACAACTCGTCGGTGTGTCGACGCCACATCTCGTCGGCATGAATCAGATACGCGCCCGCCGACAACACCTGCAGCAACAAGCCCGATACCTGCGGCAACGAACGTTGCTGACGAAGACCCAGCCACACCAGCGCGGCGCCTTCGATGGCCCAGGTCGTCGCCGTCCAGCGCGCCGACAGCGCCAGCGGCACGGCCAAGGTGGCGAAACCCACGGCCAGCACGCCGAATGACTGGCCCAGCACGATCGCGCGTCGATCGCGAATCAACCACGCGGCCAGCACGCCGTAGAACGCGGCCACGGCCAGCGCGCTATAGGCCAGGCCCATGCGATCGTCATGCAGCATCGCCGCCTGCAGCGGGAACGCGAGCAAGGGCACGCCAAAGGTCAGCGTGCCATCGACGATGCCACGACGTTCCTCGGGCTGACGCAGCGCGTAAAGCACCGTGATGCCGACATAGAACAGAAAGAACAGAATCAGGAACGGCTCGACCGTGGCGAAGTTCTCGGGCTGGTAGTACTTCGCGCCCCAGGCCGTGCCCACCGCGAAGGTGAATGCGAAGCCGATCAAGTTCAGCGCGCGCCACGAGCGCAACAGCGCGATGAAGAACACCGCCGCGTTGAGCACCGCGTAATACGAGAACAACGCCACGTAGTCATTGCTGCCGGTCGAGATCATCACCGGCGCCAGATAGCCACCGAAGAAGCCCAAGGCCGCGAGCGCCGCCGCGTTCTGCAGCACGGCGAGGAAGGCCGTGCCCGCCACCAGCATCACGATCAAGGTAAAGGCCGAGCCCGAGGACAGCACGCCATAAAGTCGGAACGAGGCGAAGATCGTCAACAACAAAATGCCAACCGCGCCGCCTTGCAGACTCAAGGCGAACACGCGGCGCTGATCGCGCTGACGCCAGCCGATGAACAAACCCACCAGCGCGGCGCCGGCGATACCGATCAGGCGATACTCGATCGGGAAGGTGAACCAGCCTTGGTCGGCCGCGTACTTCAACGCGGCGGCGACACCGAAGAACAACAGCAGCATGCCGATCTTCACCGGCAGATTGCCCTCGGTGAGCCAGCGCCACGCGGTGCTGGTGACCGCGTCTTCCTGGCGCGGCGGCGCGCGACGTGGTGGCGCGGTGGGACGCGCGGGGCCACTCGAGGGTGCCGCTTGCGACGTCGCGGTCGCGGCGGCCGGGCTGGCGGGCGAGGGCGTCGTCGTCGCCGCGATGGCCGCGGGCGTGACGGCCGGCTGCGTGAGTGGCGTCACCGGCTCGGAAATCCGCGCGACCGGCGCGACGGCGGGCGTGGGCCGCGCTTCGTTCGCCGCCTCGCGCGGGGTCTCGCTGACGAAGGGCGCGGGTTCGGTGTCCGCGGGCGCTTCGACGTCGGGCGTCGCGCGCTCGGTCGATGCCGCGGCCTTGGCGCGCGCATGCATCTGCGCCAGCTCCAGGCTCAGACGCGCGTTCTCCTGACGCTGATGCTCGGCGGCTTGATCGAGTTCGCGTAAACGTCGGCTGTGATCGAACTGCACGCCCGCCAGCCAGCCCAGCAGCAAACCGCCGAAAAAGCCGGTCACCGCGACCCCGATCTGACCGAAGGCCAGCCCGAACAAGGAAAAAACGATGGCCAATACCCACCGCATGCGCGTATCCCCTCAAACCACCCGTTTCGAGTGTAGCTAACTTGTCGCCTGAGCCTGCAAACGGGAAGCATCGCGGTTGCGGTAGTGGGCGGGCGTCCGACGGGTAACGAAACGTGATACCGGCCCGTTGGCGGATCGTTAACCGCACCGCGGCCGATGCGGGCCTTGATCGCGACCATTGGGGGCCGAAACCGTCGGATTCCGGCCATCGGCTATGCTCGCCCCATGCGCATTCTCGTCACGGGCGCCTTGGGGTTCATGGGCACGGAAGTGGTCGCGACTTTGCGCGCGGCCGGGCATGACGTCGTTCGCGCGGTGCGCGCCGCGCGGGTTGTCGCGGGCGATGTCGCGTGTGACTTCGCGCGCGACGTCGATGCGACCGACTGGCTGCCGCGGCTCGAGGGCATCGACGCGGTGGTCAATCTCGCGGGCATCCTGCGCGAGACGCGCGATCAGACTTTCGAGGCCGTGCATCGGCGCGCGCCGCTTGCGCTCGCGCGGGCCTGCGCGAGCAAGGGCATCACGCGCTTCGTGCAGGTGTCGGCGCTCGGCAGGGCAGAGGACGCGGACTTCATTGCTTCCAAACATCGCGGCGACGAGGCCATCGCCCGCGAGCTGCCAGAAGCCGTGATCTTGCGTCCGGGCTTGATCTATTCCACGCGCGGCGCCTACGGTGGCACGGCCTTGTTGCGTGGCATCGCCGCCTTGCCATGGTGCATGCCCCTGCCGCGCGGCGGCACGCAGCCTTTGCAGCCGGTGCATCTGGACGACTTCGCGCGCGCGGTGCTGGCGGCGCTGACGGACGATCGCGCGCGCGGACGAGTTATCGAAGTCGTCGGGCCCCGCGTCATCACCTTGGGCGATTACTTGCAGACTTGGCGTCGCTGGCTGGGCTTGCGATCAACGCGCATCGTCGCGGTGCCTCGCTTCGCCGTCATGATTGGCGCCGAACTGGGCGAACGCTTCGGCCACGGTCCCGTGGGCCGAACCATGACGCGCATGCTCGATCGCGGCGTCGTTGGCGCCGACGATGCCTTGAACACGATGCGCGACACGCTCGACCTGATGCCGCGCGCGCTCGACGAGGTGTTGGCGCGCGAGCCCGCGCAAGCGCCCGATCGCCTCGCCGCGCGTTTGCACTTCGTCGTGCCGAGTCTCATCGCGATGCTGTGCGCAGTGTGGTGGGCGTCGGGCCTGATTGGTCTGCTGCTGCCGTCCGCGACCATCGTCGAAAGCTTGCGCGACGCGCCATGGTCGGCGGCCACGAGCGTGTTCCTGGCGCGCCTTGCTGGCGCCATCGATGTAGTGCTCGGCATCGCGCTTGCGCTGCGACCTCGCCAGATCCGCGTGCTGCAACTGATGCTCGCGCAGACGCTGATTTACACGGTGACGCTTAGCCTCATCCTTCCCCAGGCCTGGCTCGATCCCTGGGGCGGCCTGCTCAAGAACTTGCTCGTGCTGCCGGCCTTGCTGGTGGCGCTGGCCACCGCGGATCGCCACTGATGGACGCCTTCGCCTGGGTCAAGACCGCGCACATTCTCTCGGCGACGCTGCTGTTCGGCACCGGGCTTGGCACGGCGTTCTTCATGTGGATGAGTTATCGCGCCGGCGATGTCGGCGCTATCGCGGTGACGGCGCGACATGTCGTGCTGGCCGATCTGCTATTCACCACGCCGGCCGTGATCATTCAACCGTTGACCGGCGCGTGGATGATCGAACGCTGGCAGATGCCGTGGTCCACGCCCTGGGTCGCCGCCGCGCTGGCGCTGTATGTGCTCACGGGGCTGTGCTGGTTGCCGGTGGTGTGGATTCAATGGCGCGCCGCGCAACTGGCGCGCGCGGCATGGCGGAACCATGTGCCGCTGCCCGCCGCCTTTCATCGCTTGATGGGGTGGTGGTTCGCGCTCGGCTGGCCGGCCTTCTTCGCCACCGCCGCGATCTTCGGCCTGATGGTGTTCAAGCCGGCCTTGTGGGCCGCGCCTTGAGGCGCGGCGATCACGCGATCGCCGCGCGGGTATCGATCACTTCAGCGGCTTGCCCGCTTCACCCAGACTCACGGCGTCCATGGCCGCGCGCACCAAGCGTAACGGCACACGCGTGCGGTAGTCGGGGTTGACGTAGGCGAACTGGATCACGCCTTGCGCGTCGATCACGAAGACGCTGGGCACGGGCAGCACGTGATGGTCGTGGCCGCTGCGCGCTTCGAGATCGATGCCGTACTTGTCGCGATAGGTGCCGAAGGTTTGGTCATCCAAGCGATAGGCGATGCCGAAGGCTTCCAACGCGCGCGCGTCGGCATCGGAGGCCAGGGCGTAGTCGAGTTTGTCATCGTCGAGGGTCTTGGCGATTTCCTCGATGCGATCCGGGCTGATCGCGAGCAGTTGGAAGCCCTTCGCCTTCAGCTCGCCCTTGAGCTTGCGCAACTCGCTCAGCTGCAGATTGCAGTACGGGCACCACCCGCCGCGGTAGAACACGAGTACCGTCGGCTTGCCCGCGAGTTGTTGCTTCAGCGTGGTCGGGCGGCGATCGAGGCCTGTCAGCGGCGCGTCCGGCGCGGTCGTGCCGACGAGGATCGGATGCACGTCGTTGGGCGTGTCGGCAACTCGCGCCGAGGCGGGCGAGGCGAACGCGAACAGCAAGGACAGCACACTGGCAAATACGGCGCGTGACATGGGAAACCTCATTCTTGGTCGTCGAATCCAGTTGACCTCGACGGACGGCGGTTGCTTTCGTGCGCCGACGCAAGGCGGGCTTGCGGGAAATGAACCGCGATCGACTTGCTGATGCGCGCGGGGACGAACTGCCCTGCATTTCGCCGTAACAGGCGATATGGTGTGCGCGAATGCGGGGAGGCTCGACGATGCGGCGTGCGAAGCAGTGGGGAACTTGGTTCAGCACCCTTGCGATCTTGATCGTGGGTCTCATCGTGCTGATGCCGCTGGTGGGTCGCTCCGTGTTGGCGCGCACTGGCTTGGCGCCGGCCAACCGCGCGCAACTCGCGGCGCAACGCGTGACGCCCACGCTGACGCGCGAACTCCAACCGCTCGGCCTTCGTCTCGGCGATCCGTTGTTCGTGCGCATCTACAAGGCCGAGGCGCAACTGCAAATCTGGATGAAGCACGGGCAGCGATTCGTGCTGTTCAAGCGCTATCCGATCTGCACCTTCTCCGGCACGCTGGGACCGAAGGTGAGACAAGGCGATGGGCAAGCACCCGAGGGTTTCTACAGCGTGGGTCTCGGACAGCTCAATCCCTTCAGCAGCTATCACCTGTCGTTCAATCTCGGCTATCCCAATGCCTATGATCGCGCGTGGTCGCGCACGGGCAGCGCCTTGATGGTGCACGGCAACTGCGTGTCGATTGGTTGCTACGCCATGGGCGACGACGCGATCGAGGAGATCTACACCTTGCTCGAAGCCGCCTTGCGCGCGGGGCAGGGCGCGGTGCCCGTGCACATCTTTCCCTTCGCCATGACCGATTCCGATGACGCGCGCTTCAACGACCCGAACTGGGGCGAGTTCTGGCGCAATCTGCGCGAAGGTCACGACTGGTTCGAACACCACGGCGTGCCGCCACGCGTGCGCGTGCGCGATCGGCAGTACGTGTTCTCGGCGCCCTGAGTCGCGCCGCGCGTGTAGGAAATCTCCTACAGCAGATCGCGCGATCCAGCGGCAGACGCGCGTCACTGAATTTCACAAACTGGCCTCCGCCACCCGGAAGCCCGTACGCCGTCGGCAGGATGCTGACACGCCCCCGAGCGCGTCCGGAAGGTGGCAACTCATTCGGAGGGAATTGCATGCGCCAGTTTGTCATCACCCGAGCAGCGATCATTCAAGGCTGGGCCGTGCGTTGCAACGGCGAGACCTTGTCGACGCACTTCTCCGAGGGCCTCGCCGTCGCCGACGCGCTGCGTCGCGCCCAGGCCGAGGCCGACACTGGCATCGCCGCGCAAGTGTTTCGCCACGAGACCGATGGCCGCTTCACGCCACTGGCCACGCTCGCCGCGAGCCTGCCGCGCGAACAGCAGTTCCGCCCGCTGTCCGGCACCGAGACCGGCCAGCTCACGCGCATCGAGCGCCGCGCCGCGGTGATCAACGATGCGCTCACCTGAACCCGTCCGCGTCGACAGGCTGACCTCCCCCTTCGCCGCGGGCAGCGAGGCGTCGGATCTCTTGCAGGATGTGCTCGACGAACAAGATCCCTTGGCCTTCGCGCTCGCGCTTCGCGTGGCGGCCAAGCGTTCGGGACACGTCCAGCTGCTGCTCGACGCCGGCCTGACCAGGGACAACCTGCATCGCTGGCTCGCCGGGGAAGGTTCCCCATCGTTCGGCGACATCCTGCGCATGTTGAAGGGCCTGGGGCTGGGCCTGCGCGTGGTGCCACTGCACTAGTCATCGCGCGCGAACGAACCCCCGGCCGTGGGGCCGGGGGTTCGGGTTTTCCGCCGCTCGAAAGTCTCGATACCGCGATCACGTCGCGTCGATCGCGTGAATCAATTCCCGAAGCTAGATCGTGTCGATCACGGGATCACGCACGAAGGGCTGCGCGTCGAGTCGTGGGGAGAGAATCGCGAAAAGTTCCGCGACGTGCTCGGGCCTAAGGGGCGAGATGAACAGCGGGTTGATCAGTTCGCGGCAATGTTGATCCAGCGCGGACAACGTCGCGATCCGGGCATGAATTCTGGCGCGCATGCGAAGAATGGACAGACATTCATCGTAGGACTCTGGGTCGGGCAGTCGTGAAAGCATCGTGCTGATCAATCCCGGATAGTAGAACCTCGCTGGCATCGCCATCGCCGCGAACTGGGACACCAGATCGTCGCCCATCGCGCGCAAATCATCGAGGATCCGCCGTCGGACCTTCGAAGGCATGGTCACAAGGGGCCTGCACAGGTGTTCGTGCCACGGGTGGTCGTCGTCTTGTCCCCAACTGACAAAGAATTCGCGTTCGTCGCATGACAGAAGCGGAGTCTCTCCGTTCATGCGGATCTGCTCCTGAAGGTGGTTCTTCAGCCGATCACGAGCAGATGTTGGGATCACGGCCGAGAAATGCCGCCGGCAACGTCTATAGACTTCCTCCAATGGCTCGCCGACTTCGAATCGATGGCCGAACTGCTGGGTGAACAGACCGAGAAGGCAGTATGCCGCAGTTCCCACGCCAGGATGATGGCAGCGCCGAATCAGCTTCTCGATGCTATCTCCCAATTGTTCGATGCCCAGACTCCAGACGAAATCTCTCTGAGCGAACTCGAATACGCGGACCGGACCGAACGACCAAAAGACGTGACCCAGCGGCGCGAAGACATTGACGACGTACGCGTCCTGTTCTTGAATCAGAGTCCATACGATGAGGACATCATCGGTGCGATACGCTTCGAACGCGTTGCGCAGGGGAAGCCTCAACAGTTGATGGACATCCATTTCGATCTCGATCGACGAGAGACTATGGCTTGCCATTGCGTGAACACCAAGGCAGAGATGTGTTGGTTCCATTGAGGAATGGGGGCGATTCCGATTCGAATACACTCAGGAGCTGAGGCTCCCCTTTTCCTATCCATTCACCGGATTCGTATACGGTTCTCAGCGCGCGCACAATGGAAAGGCGACCTTCGGCCGTCTCGGCGACACGAAGAAGCGCCTGCGAGCGCTTCCACCCGATTGCTTTGTTGGCGTAGGACTCCGCACCCTCAAGTGCCAGTCGAATCTGAGCAATCTCCAGGTGAATGGACAAGTGTTCGTGAAGTGCGAGTCGAGAAGTTCGCTGAGCCATCCCGCCGCAAAGATAGACCGGGATCGTGTGATGGCCGAACTTGGCCGTGGCGACCGTGGTCGCGATCTCGGCCGCGTGCTCTTTCTCTTTGTCTCTGTCCCTGGCGGAAACCTGCGCCTGCCCCACTCCAAAATACGATAACGCCAACGCATCCCACAGCTGAAACCGTCGCTGCGCGCCGCCGTTGACGGGTTGGATCACGTAGTAGGTGGCAACCGCGGCGGCGGTGGCGATGGCGGCCGCGATGCCCACGGCGGCCATCTGTTCGGCGGCGCCGAATTGGCCGGTGGGGTCGAGACGGTTGATGGGATCGTTGTTGGCGTAGGCGTAGCGGTGCAGGCTGGTGGGGTCGGTCTTCGCGCCTTCGAGCGGATCGCCTTGGGTGAAGCGGCCAAGGAAGGGGTCAAGATAACGGGCACGCAGGTAATACCAGCCTTGGCGAAGGTCGAAGGACTCTCCGCGAAAGCGTTGAACGATGTCCGTCGCACCGGCGCTCGCCAGCAGATTGCCGAAGGCATCGAACCAGAAGTCGCCGGTGACTTCGCCCGCTTCGTCGGTGACCCAGCGTGTGCTGCCCAGGACGTCGGCGTGCAGGAACCGCGTGACCGCGCCACCGCAGCCTTGGGTTTCGGGCTGCGTGCAATCGGTCTGCGCCAAAGGTTGGTTGGCGTAGGAGAACACGCGCGCGAGCCGTGGACTGCCGCCATCGCGCGCGCGCCAATGCTCGGCGACCTCGGCCAAGGGCCCCTGCGCGTCGATGAGGAAATGGTCGGTGGTCGCGAGGGCGCCTTCGAATCGCGTCTGACTGACGCGAATGCCATCGACGTCATACGAGAAGGTCGTTCGACCTTGCGCGTCGTGCGCCTCGACTAGGCGATTCGCGTCGTCATACGCGTACTCGACGCGACCCTCGGGCCCATCGCGACTCAGGGTGTTGCCGGCTTCGTCATAGGCATAGCGCGTGACCGCGGTGCCCACGGTGGTTTCGATCAGGCGGTCGTTGGCGTCATAGGTGTATCGGGTGGCGATGGACGTGCCGCTGGCCAGCGCCACAGTCTCGGTCAAGCGATTGCCCACGTTGTCGTAGCGCCAGGTCGTCTGGCGATTCTGGCTGGCGTCGCGGTGCGTGATGGATTCGCGGACGAGGCGACGCACGCCGTCGTAACCGTAGTCGATCGCGCGCAGCGGACCGTCGGCGTCGGACTCTTCGATGCGCGTGCGCAGGCCGCTGGGGTCGTGTCGATACTGGGCCGCGAACTGAAGTTGCCCGTGGGGTCCGTGCTGGCGGAGCGCGGTCACGCGATCGAGCGCGTCGTAGTCATACTCGGTGGTGACCCCATCGGCGCCGCGCATGGCCGTGCGGCGACCGATCGCGTCGTAGCTGAATGTCGTGGTACGCGCGGGCCCATCGTCGATGGCGACCGTGACCGCGGTCAGGCGATCGAGGGCGTCATAGGTGAAGTCGTGACGCGCGTGTGGGCTTTCGCGATGGATAAGGCGGCCCACGACGTCGTAGCCGTAGCGCATCGCACGCCCTTCGGGCGAGATCGTTTCGATCAGGCGATCGCGCGCGTCATAGCGATGACGCGTGGTGCCGCGCGCGTCGGTGACGGATTCGCGCAGGCCGTTGGCGGTGTAGGTGAAGCGGACGTCGGCGTCGTCGGGATAGTCGATCGCGATCAGCCGGTGCATGGCATCGTGGCGATAGCGCGTGACGCGGCCGCGAAAATCGCGGTGCGCGACGAGGTCGCCCACGCGATCGTAGTCGAACTGTTCGGTTTCGCCGCCGGGCAGGGTGCGCGAGGTCGGTCGTCGCGCGGCGTCGAAGGTCCAGCGCGTGACGCGGCCCTCGGCGTCGATCTGGGCCACGCGATTGCCGACTTCGTCGTACTCGTAGCGGGTGGTGGCGCCGACCTCGGCGCGAGGGGCGGCGGTCAAGGTCAGAAGCGCGAGCGCGCCAAGCCAGGACCGTGGGTGAACCCGAGGCATCCTTCCTCCGTTCGCCGCGCGTCGCGGCATGGGCGCGGCGCGCCCTCGGAGGGGAATGCGTGGGGAATGGGATGACCCTGTCAGTCGCGCGTCGGCGGACGCGGCCACGGGCTCGAGGCGGAAAAACAAAAAACCCGCCATGCGGCGGGTTTTTTCACATCACCGGACACGCGCTCTTGGGGCGGTTTTCCGGTGATGCCTAGGGCAATTTGGTCGGGGTGAGAGGATTCGAACCTCCGACTTCTACCTCCCGAAAGTAGCGCTCTACCAGGCTGAGCTACACCCCGATGGGAGAATCGGCCGAATGGACCCGGCCAGAAGCGAGCCGCGAATGATAGTGACGTCCGTCGGGCTTGGCAACCACCCGCGACAATCCGTTCGCGGGCGGTCGTCTCGGTCGCGTGATGCGCGCGCGATCGCGCGTCGCGTGCCCGGACCCGCGCCCCGATGCGGGTCGCCGCGCGGCGTCGCCTGGGTTACCCTAGGCGCCCCTCGGCCGCGCCGGCCGGCAGTCGTCCTACCATGTCGCATATCAAGCCCCGCACCATGCCGGGCGTGATGGAGTTGTTGCCGCTGGATCAGATCGCGTTCCAGGGCATGCTCGACACCATCCGCCGCAACTACGAACGCTTCGGTTTTCTGCCGGTGGAAACGCCGGTGATGGAACTGTCCGAGGTCCTGCTGACCAAATCCGGTGGCGAGACCGAGCGTCAGGTCTATTTCGTGCAATCGACCGGCGCGATGGAGCAGGGCGAGCGGCCCGAGCTGGCGCTGCGCTTCGATCTGACCGTGCCGCTGGCGCGCTATGTCGCGCAGCACGAGCACAGCCTGGCGTTTCCGTTCCGTCGCTATCAGATCCAGCGCGTGTATCGCGGCGAGCGCGCGCAGCGCGGGCGCTTTCGCGAGTTCTATCAGTGCGACATCGACGTGATCGGCAAGGACAGTCTTTCGGTGCGCTACGACGCCGAGATTCCGGCGGTGATCTACTCGGTGTTTCGCGAGCTCAACGTCGGCGCGTTCACCATCCAGATGAACAACCGAAAGCTGATCCGCGGCTTTTTCGAAAGCCTCGGCATCGCCGATGGCGAGCGCCAGACCTTGATCCTGCGGGAAGTCGACAAGCTCGACAAGCGCGGCGCCGAGCACGTGCGCGCCACGCTCACGGGCGAAGGCTTCGCGCTCGACGTCGCGCAGGCCGATCGCATCATGGCCTTCGTCGAGACGCGCTCGACCGGACATGACGACGCGCTGGCCAAGCTCGCCGCGCTAGGCGAAGGCAATGCCACGCTCGTCGAGGGCGTGAACGAATTGCGCGAGGTGCTGCGCCTGGTCAAGGCCTTTGGCGTGCCCGAGCAACATTACGCGCTGAACTTTTCCATCGCGCGTGGCTTGGATTACTACACGGGCACGGTTTACGAGACCACGCTCAACGCCTATCCGCAGATCGGTTCGGTGTGCTCGGGCGGTCGCTACGAGAATCTGGCCAGCCACTACACTACGTCGAAGTTGCCAGGCGTGGGCATTTCCATCGGCGCCACGCGACTGTTCTATCAGTTGCAGGAAGCCAAGCTGATCGGCACGGCCGACAGCACGGTCAAGGCCATGGTCACGCAGATGGACGACGCCGATCTGCCGAAGTATCTGGCGCTGGCGACCGAACTTCGCAACGCTGGCATCGCGACCGAAGTGCAGCTCGAGCCAAAGAAGCTCGGCAAGCAGTTTCAGCACGCCGATCGCGCGGGCATTCGCTTCGTGCTGGTGCTGGGCTCGGACGAGATCGCGCAGGGCGTGGTCACGGTCAAGGACATGCGCAAGGAAGACCAGTTCCAAGTGCCGCGCGCGGAGTTGATCAAGACGCTGCGCGTGGAGCTGGAGCAAGCGGAAGCCATGCGCGCCGCGCCGCGCTGAGCGGCGCGTTTACTTCGGCGGATCGGCGAACAGTCGTTCCGCCGCGTCTCGCAAGCGGCGATTGGTCGAGGCGCGTAGCGGCTCGCGCAGCGTCAAGGCCTCTTCGCGCAAGCCCTTGGCGATGAGCGCGCGCGCGAGCACGAACTGGCTCGCATCCTCGTCGCCGCGATACTGCACGAGTTTCCACATCGCGCACGCTTGACGCGCGTGCGCCAGCGCGTCGTCGACATGGCCGACGGCGAGTTCGATCTCGGCCAACATGCCCAGCGCGAAGGCCGCGTTGGGATGCGGCCCCGGGTAGTGGCGCGTCAACGCGAGCGCGGCGTCGGTCGTCATGCGCAGCGCTTCGTCGGCGCGACCATTCAGGCGCAGCGCCCGCGCGAAAGCCAGTTGCGCCAGCCAACGATCGCCGGGCATGGCCTTAGGGTCGCGTTCGAATTCGTCGAGCACTTCCCAGCGCAGCTTCAGCAATTCGGGAAAGCGCTCGGCGTCTTCGTAGACATTGGCCAGGTTCGCCCGCGCCGCCGCGCGCAAGAAGCTGCCCTCCGGCAAGCGCGCCTGCGCCACCCGCATGGCTTCCTCGGCATAGCGCACGCTGTCGACGGCGTCGATCGACACCTGACGCAAGGCCGCCACGCGCGTATTGCGCAGCCGCACTTCGGTATCGGCGGGCAGTTCCTCGGGCGTCACCAGATTCAAGGCTTCGTCGACGGTGGCGAGCGCGCCTTGCGCGTCTTCGTTGCGCCATTGCAGTTGCGCGAGCAGGCGCAGGCGCTCGGCCTTGGTGCGACGCGCGGCGAGCGTGTCGGTCGACGAATCGGCGACCGCGCCGCGCGCCAGTTCCAGGCCGCGACGCATCTCGCCGAGATTCATCAGCGCGGTCGCGAGCGTGGTCTTGAGTTCGGCGCGCACGGCCGGTTGCTGCGTGTTCTGCGCTTCGATGCGATCGGCGCCGCGCATCAGCAGTTCGAGCGCGGTGAGGTTTTCGCCGCGCAGCGAGGGATCGGCGTCGGTGAACAAGGTGCTCAGGAATTCCGCCGTGGCCTGCGCCCCGGCTGCGGCTTGCGCGGCGCGTTGCTCCGCGGCGCGCGCTTGATCGCGTTGAATCTTCAAGGCGGCAAGAGTGACGAGCAGCGCCAGCGTGGCGCACACGCTGGCGGCGGTCGCGAAGGGATGACGCGTGATCAATTTGCCCAGGCGATAGCCGAGCGAATCGGGCCGCGCGCTGATCGGTCGATGGCTCAGATAGCGCCGCAGATCTTCCGCCAGCGCGGCCGCCGTGGCGTAGCGACGTTCGGGGTCGAGGTGCGCGGCCTTGGCGACGATGGTGTCGAGGTCGCCGCGCAGGCGACGACGCAGCGAGGCATCGGACGTCAATGCGCTCGGACGGATCTCGCGCGGTCGCCCCTCGGGGCCGCGCGGCAGTTGTTCGCCGATCAGCATCTCGGCCAGCAACACGCCCAGCGAATAGATGTCGCTGGCCGCCGTGATCGGTCCGCCTTGACGTTGCTCGGGACTCGCATAGCCAGGCGTGTAGGCGATGGTCGCATTGCCCACCGTGCGCTCGCTGCCATCGAGCGCCTTGGCGATGCCGAAGTCGAGCAGCTTCAAGCCGCCATCGGCGCGCACCAGCATGTTCTCGGGTTTGAGGTCGCGATGCACGATCAAGCGACGATGCGCGTGCTGCACGGCATCGGCGGCTTGCACCATCAGTTCGATGCGGGCTTCCAGGCTCAGCGCGCGGGACTTGCAATAGCGGTCGATCGGTTCGCCATCGACGTACTCCATCACCACGTAGGGCGTGCCATCGCGCAGTTCGCCGGCATCGATCAGGCGCGCGACGCGCGGATGGTCGAGTTGCGCGAGCAGCTCGCGCTCGCGCCGAAAGCGTTCCTGCGCGCCGGCGCTCGACAGGCCATTGAGCACCTTGATCGCGACCTGGCCTTGATAACGACCGTCCGAACGCTCGGCCAGATACACCGTGCCCATGCCGCCCATGCCGAGCTTGCGCAGTGGCCGATAAGCGCCGATGGCGCGGGGCAGGGCGATGGCGGTGGCGATCTCGGCGGCATCGGCCATGGCGTGCGAGATCGGATCGTCGGGATCTTCGTCCTCGGCCAGCAAGCGTTCGATGCGCGCGCGCAGGGCTTCGTCGGCCAGATGCGCGCGCAGGAACTCGGCGCGCGCGTCGGGGGCCAGTTCGACCGCGCGGCCGAACCAGTACGCCAGCTGATCGTGTTGCTCGCCGGGCCCCTGATCGCTCATGGCCCGATTGTAATTCAGGCGTTCGCGCGTGGTGATGCGTCGTGCGTCACGGCTCGGCCTCGGCCGATGGCGACAATGGGTCGACCGCGCGCAAGGCCAGGAGGCGACGATGACTGATTCACCCGGATGTCGGATGATCGCGGCTCTTGCCGCGCTGATGACCGTGACCTCGACGATGGCGAACGACTGCACCGACTTGCCTGGCACGCCTTACGTCACGGGTTCCGGCCTGGTGACGCGTCAGCGCGCCTATCAATACGAAGTGCTGATCGAGGACCCGGCGCGCGTGACGTTTCCCGCGCGCGCCAATCTGCGCATGCTGATCTTCATCCCGCCGGGCTATTGCGCCTCGTCCGCGCCGTATCCGGTGCTGCAGTTCAATCACGGCATCGGGGAGTTCGGCACCAATTTCGATTTGCTGTTTTCGGCGGGTGGCGATATTCCGCCGAAACTCTTCGCGACACGCGCGGATTTCAATCCCGAGTTCATCGTCGTGTCGATGCAGTGGGACTACAACCGCGCCGCGTACTCGCCTTTTCTCGTCGATGAATTGCGCGCGCATCTGGCCACGCGCTTGAACATCGATCAGCGACGCTGGCATGTCACCGGCTTGAGCGCCGGCACCGCGGGCACGGCCAACTATGCCGTGGCTTCGCGTTATCCCTTGGCGAGCATGAGCATTCTCGCGCACGTGTGGCAGGCCAATCCGACCGTGGGCCTGGGCGTCGAAGCGCAATGGTCGAACGCGCTGCGCTTCACGCCCAACGCCCACACGATCAACGATGACGACTATCGCCGCGTCGCCGCCGTGCCGTCGTGGCACGCCTCATCGGCCGATCAGTACGGCGCGCTGGCGGCGCAGCGCGCGTTCGTCGGCAATCTGCGTCGCGTGACGCCGACCACCGACGTCTTCGCCTTCGAACAAGCCGGCGGCAATCATGACGCGTGGAGCGGGACCTACAACGGCACCGTGCGCGACGGCCAGGGCCGCGATTTCTGGCTGTGGCTCGCGGTGCAAGTCGCGCCAGACAACGACACGATGCTGCGCGACGGCTTCGAATAACTCGCGCTCAACGCAGCGCCGCGCGCACCGCCGTCATCTCGGCATCGCGACCGGCGCGAATGTCGGCGACCGTGCGCGCCACCAGAATGTCGGGCGTGATCCCCGCATCGGGTCGCTCGCCGTCGGGAAACCGCGCGATCAGCGGCAGATCCAGCTCGATGCCCGAATGCGGCAAGCGCAGGAAGAAGAACGCGCCACCATTGATGCCGCGCTGATTGCCGCCCGTGGTCTGACCGACCAGGGTCGCCACGCCCGCCGCGCGCACGCGCTCGGCGAACTGAAACGTCGCCGAGCTGTTGGCGGCGTCGATCAGCACGAACACGCGGCCCGCGAAACGCGGCGCTTTCGGGGCGATGGTGCGACCGCCGGACTTGCCGTCATCGTCGAGCAGGGTGAAAAAGCGATCGTCGTGTGGCACCGCGTCCTGGCCCCAATCCTTGAACGAGGCATCCCAGGTGTCGAGGTAGGGCACCAGCGCCTCGGGCACTCGACGATAACGCACGCGTCGCGGCGGGTCGTAGATCGCCAGTGGCTTGTCGATCAGGTGCGCCAGCATCGCGTCGCCGACATCGAGGCCGCCCTCGTTGCCGCGCAGATCGATCACCATCGCGCGCGGCGCGCGTCGCGCCACTTGGCCGAAGACGTCGTCGAGATAGGCCTTCCAGTCCCAATCGCTGTCGTACAGCGCCCAGTTCGGCGTGCGCAGCACGGCGATGTCGCCGTCGAACGCGAAGCGCCAGCCCGCGTGCGGATCGTCCGGCGCTTCATGGCGCGCGGCTTGACGCTGCGCGTCGCTCAGGCCATCGACCGTGATCACGCGCGTGCGATCGTGGGCCGCGCGCGTGCTCATGCGCAGACGCGGCCCGAAATCGGGGTAGTACAGCGAGAGATAGATATCGAAGGTTTCATACCGATCGAGACCTTGCACCTCGAGCAAGGCGATGCGCTTGGCGTCATTGCCGCCGTCGGCGCGCGCGATGGGCAGCAGCCGCGCGAGAATGTCGGCGGTCGCGACGCCATTGATCGCCGTGATCGTGGTGCCCGGCGGCAATTGATCGCGGCCCGTCAGGTCGCGGGTCACGACCATCTGGTCGTCGATCCAGCGAAACTCGAAAGGCACACGCAATCCTGGGTCGAACAGTGCCGCGGTCACGGCCTTGGTCTGATTGTAGAAATTGGCGTAGGTATGCCCGCAGCGGATCGTCGCGGCGAACTCCGAGAAGGCGAGGTAAACCTCGCGCAAGGTGCGGGGCCGGTCGAAGCGGGCGCGGAGTTGGTCGAATCGTTCCTGCATTCGCGCAGGCGTGTTGTAGCGATACAAGCCCGGATGCAGCGCCTCGTAGGCGCGTTGCAGCACGTCGACATCGGCCTGCAGGTCGGCGGCCGGGATGGTGGCCGTCGCCGTTGGCGCCGAAGCCGCCATCGACCACGAGGGGAGGAGCAAGGCCCAGACCAGCAACCATCGGAACGCCATCATCGGGATTCTCGCGCGAGGCCCACGAGCGGGGCCGGTGCGCCACGATCGCCGCGCGGGGCGCGCGCGTCGTCTCAGATCGCGGAATCGTCGGAGGTTTTTCGATCTTGAGACGCGCGCCAGGCGCTCGGCGTCATGCCCGTGTGCAGCAAGAAGACGCGATTGAAGCTGGCCTTGGACGAAAACCCGGCGTCAAGCGCGATCGCTAGCAAGGCGCGCGGATCGCCCGCAGTCAGCGCGGCCTGCACGGCGGCCACGCGCAGCGCATTGATCGCGTGATTGAAGTTGCGCCCCTCGCCGGTGTTGAGCGCGCGCGAGACATAGTTCGTGTTGGTGCCCAGGCGGCGCGCCACGTCGTCGAGGGTCAGGCCCGGTTCGCGCCACCAGCCTTCGCGTTCGATGCGGGCCAGCCATTGCGCGGCCTGCGCCGACCAGTCGCGTGTGCGCTCGGGACTGGGCGGTTCGTCGGGCGCGCTCGGCGCGGGCTCGGGTGCGATTGGCGGTGGAGCGCTCGGCACCGGCACGAAGCTCGGAAAGCGATGCCGCGCGTGTCGCCAACCCTCCAGTCCCAGCCACGCCACGATCGCGGCGAAGCCGAGATAACTCGGATAGCGATCGAAATACGTCAGATCCTGGATGAAGCGATCGACGATCTCGAAGCCCAAACCGATCGCCAGCCACAAAGCCAAGGCGGCGAGCACGGTGGCGATCCACGGCTGTCGGTGGATGTCCTGATCGCTGACCTGCTCGGCCAACCACCGCTTGTAGGCGCGATGCCAGCGGATGGCCAGGACCAGATACACCGCGAGCGAGAACAGCGCGCCGAAAGCCTCGATCGGTTCGATCCAGTGCAAGTGCACTTCATCGTTCCAGGCGTACTTGTCTGCCAATGGCAGGGAGAAAGCCCATGACGTGTAGGCCAGATCAATCGCGGCGGGCGCGAAGTGCCAGACCCAGCCCTTCGGCAGGTTCGGGGTCACCAGACGTCGCACGTAGAGATACAGCAGCGGCCCCGTCGCCAGGCCCAGATCGAAGGGCGCGAACGTGAGCCAGGGATAGGCGTCGTAGAAACCCGCATAGCCGATCACGTAAGGCATCAGGCGCAAGGTCGCGACCAAGATCAGCGCCGCGAGCAGGCGATTGGCCACGCGATTGTCGCGCGCGCCGAGCAGGAGTAGGACGATCAACAGCCCGAAGCCGGCGGCCATGCCGAGCGTGGTGCTCCAGGGGCCGAAGCGAATGACGGGTTCCGTGGCGGTCACGCGAATTGGGTTAGCGAAAGACAACGTGATTGTAGTGTGCAAGGCGCCCGGTCGTCGGTCCGTGATGGGCACGTCGTGACCTGTCGTGTGGCCCCGGCTTGCGCCGCGGCGGGTGGCTCGATTATCATGCGAATGTAATAGCGCGCTATTACATTCACCCTCGGCGACCCCGGTCGCCGATGCGAGCGGCGGGGCACCGGTCCCGCGCGCGCCCTGCCAGTGAGATCGAGATCGCCATGAAACGCCGTTCCGTCCTGCCCGACGATGGCATCGACGCCGAGGCCGCGCTGTACGAAGCGCTGCTGAGCCTGCGTCGTGTCGACGAATTGCGCGCGTTCTTCCGCGATCTGTGCACCCCGGCCGAACTCGAGGCCCTGTCCGACCGCTGGCGCGTCGTCCCCCTGCTGGAACAAGGCATGCCCTACCGCGAGATTCACGATCACACCGGCGTCAGCGTCACCACCATCGGTCGGGTGGCGCGCTGTCTTTCCCTGGGCGAGGGCGGTTATCGCCTGGCCGCCGACCGCGTGCTCGGGCGCAAGCCCGCGCGCCGTGGAGCGCGCGCATGAGCCCGCGTGATCGTCTGCGCATCGCCGTGCAAAAGAGCGGGCGGTTGTCCGAGCCCTCGCAAAACTTGCTCGCGCAATGCGGCCTCAAGTTCCGTCAGAGTCGCGACAAGTTGTTCTGCTATGGCGAGAACATGCCAGTCGATCTGCTGCTGGTGCGCGATGACGACATCCCGTCGATGATCGCGCAAGGCGTGTGCGACCTCGGCTTCGTCGGTCGCAATGTGCTGCTGGAGCAGACGCTCGACCCGGCCGCGATTCCGGTTGAGGTGCGCGAGATACGCGCGCTCGGTTTCGGCCCGTGCCGATTGTCGATCGCGGTGGCGCAAGACGAAATTTACGAAAGCCCCGCCAACCTCGCCGGCAAACGCATCGCCACGAGTTATCCGAATCTGCTCGCGCGCTTTCTGCGCGACAACGGTGTCGAAGCCAAGGTCGTCGTGCTCAACGGCTCGGTGGAAATCGCCCCGCGCCTGGGCACGGCCGACGCGATCTGCGATCTGGTGTCCACCGGCGGCACGCTCGCGGCCAATCAATTGCGCGAAGTGGCGCCCGTGATGCGCAGCGAAGCCGTGCTCGCCGCGCGCGCGGAAACACTCACTGACGTGCGCGGCGAACTGCTCGAGACCTTGCTCGGCCGCATGGACGGCGTGCTCGCGGTCAAGGACGCGAAGCTGCTGATGCTCAATGCCCGCCGCGACGCGGTGCCGGCGATCACGGGCATCCTGCCGCCGCGCACGCGCACGGCGATTCTGCCGATCGAAGGTCAGAACGAACTCGTGGCCGTGCAGGCCATGTGCTTCGGCGCCGTGACCTGGCAACACCTCGAAGACATGAAACGCGCCGGCGCCAATGACATCCTGGTGCTGCCGGTGGAGAAGATGCTGGCATGAAACGGATCGACTGGAGAACCCTCGACGCCGCCGGTCGCGACGCCGCGCTCGCGCGCCCCGCGCCTTCGCGCGATGAACGCTTGCGCGAGGACGTGCGACGACTCATCGCGCAAGTGCGCGCCGATGGCGACGTGACCTTGCGCGCGCTCACACGCCGCTTCGACGGCGTCGAGATCGGCGACCTCGCCGTCAGCCCGAGCGAGTTCGATGAAGCCGCGGCGGGACTCAGCGAAGACCTGCGCGCCGCCATCGACGAAGCGCGCGCGCGCATCGAAGCCTTCCATCGCGCCGCCGCGCCGCTGGAAATGAGCCTGGAAACCGCGCCCGGCGTGCGTTGCGAGCGCGTGTTGCGTCCGATCGGTCGCGTTGGTCTCTATGTGCCGGCCGGTTCCGCGCCTCTGCCTTCAACAGCATTGATGCTCGGCGTGCCCGCGCGCATCGCGGGCTGTCCCGAGATCGTGCTGTGCACGCCGCCGCGCGCCGATGGTCGCAGCGATCCCACGGTGCTCTACGCGGCCAGTCGCTGCGGCATCACGCGCGTATTCAAGCTCGGCGGCGCGCAAGCGATCGCGGCGATGGCTTGCGGCACGGCCAGCGTGCCGCGCTGCGACAAGCTGTTCGGGCCGGGCAATGCCTATGTCACCGAGGCCAAGCTGCAAGTGGCGGCCGAGCCCGGAGGCGTCGCCATCGACATGCCGGCCGGTCCTTCCGAAGTGCTGGTGATCGCCGATGGCGCGGCCGATCCGCGTTTCGTCGCCGCCGATCTGTTGTCTCAAGCTGAGCACGGGCCCGACTCGCAGGCCATCGTAGTCAGCGACGACGATGACCTGCTCACGCGCGTGATCGATGCCGTGAGCGAACAACTGGCCGTGTTGCCGCGTCGTGATCTCGCGGCGCAGGCGATCGCGCACAGTCGCGCCATTCGCGTGGCCACGCTCGACGAGGCCTTCGAGGTCAGCAATCGCTACGCGCCCGAGCATTTGATCATCAACACGCGCGAGCCGCGCGCGGGTCTGGCGCGCGTGCGCGCGGCGGGCTCGGTGTTCCTGGGCCCGTACGCGCCGGAATCGGTCGGCGACTACTGCTCGGGCACCAATCACGTGTTGCCCACGTACGGCCACGCGCGCGCATACAGCGGCGTGTCGGTGCAGAGCTTCGTCAATGCCATCACCGTGCAGGAACTCACGCCGAAAGGCTTGGCCACGATTGGCCCGTGCGCGATGACGCTCGCGCGCGCCGAAGGTTTGATCGCGCACGAGCGCGCCATCAGCGTGCGGCTGCAAGCCGCGTGGGGCAAGCCATGAGCATGCTCGCGCGCGCGCGCCCTGATCTGCGCGACCTGGTCGGCTATTCCTCCGCGCGCATGGAGGCCAGCGGCGGTCGCGTCTGGCTCAATGCCAATGAATCGCCGTGGCCCGTGCGCGATGACGCGGGCGATGCGCTCAATCGCTATCCCGATCCGCAACCCGCCGAATTGCGCGAGCGTCTGGCGACGCTCTACAACGTCGCCGCCGAACAAGTTCTGGTCGGTCGGGGCAGCGACGAAGCCATCGATCTGCTCACGCGCGCCTTCTGCCGCGCCGGCATCGACGAGGTGTTGATCGCGCCGCCGACCTTCGGCATGTACGCGGTCTGCGCCAACGTGCAAGGCGCGCGCGTGGTTCGCGTGCCTTTGATCGCGGAGCAAGGCTTTGCGTATCCGTTCGACGCGGTGCGGGCCGCGGTGAACGAGAACACGCGGCTGGTGTACGTGTGCAATCCCAACAATCCGACGGGTTCGACGACCTCGCGAGAAGACATCTTGCGCCTCGCGCGCGATTTAGCCGGGCGCGCCATGGTCGTTGTTGACGAGGCCTATCTCGAGTTCTCCGATCTCGACAGCGTGGCGACAGCCTTGCGCGACTACGAGAACCTGGCCGTGCTGCGCACCTTGTCCAAGGCCCATGGCCTAGCCGGCGCGCGCATCGGCGTCTTGATCGCGGCGCCAGAGGTCATCGCGTTCTGTCGACGGCTGATGGCGCCGTATCCCTTGCCCGTGCCTTGCGTGACCGCGGCTTTGGCCGCGCTGACGCCGGCGGCGCTGGCGATCACGCGCGAACACATCGCGCGCACGCGCGACGAGCGGACGCGTCTGGCGCGCGCGCTCGCCGGCTTGCCGGGCGTTCGCGCGGTGCTGCCCTCTGCGGGAAATTTCGTGGTTGCGCGATTCGATGACGCGGCCGGCGCCTATCGCCGCTTGCTCGCGCGCGGCGTGGTCGTGCGCGACGTCACGCACTATCCGGGTCTGGCCGATGCCTTGCGCATCACCGTGGGCCTGCGCGAGGAGAACGACGCCGTGATCGACGTGTTGAGTCGCGACGAGGTGGCGGTATGAGCGGGCAGAAGATTCTCTTCGTCGATCGCGACGGCACCTTGATCGTGGAACCGCCCGATCAACAGGTCGACAGTCTGGAGAAGTTCGCGCTCGTGCCCGACGTGATTCCAGCGATGTTGAAACTGCGCGACGCGGGCTATCGCTTCGTCGTCGTGACCAATCAGGATGGCCTGGGCACGGCGAGCTTTCCGATCGAACACTACGAGCGCGTGCATCGCTTGATGCTGCAGGTGTTCAATTCCCAAGGCATCACGTTTGACGAAGTGCTGGTCGACCGCAGCTTCGCGCACGAAAACTTGCCCACGCGCAAGCCCGGTATTGGATTGGCCTTGGACTATTTGCGCGGCGGTCGCATGGATTTCGCGGCCAGCGCGATGGTGGGTGATCGCGATACCGATATCGAGTTCGCGCGGAACCTCGGCATTCGCGGTTTCAAACTCGGTCCCGGTGCCTTTGACTGGGCCGAGATCGCGCGCGTGCTGGCCGATCGGCCGCGCATCGCCGAAGTCACGCGCGAGACGCGCGAGACGCGCATTCGCGTGCGCGTCGATTTGGATCGGGAGACGCATGCCGAAGTCGCTACGGGCGTGGGCTTCTTCGATCACATGCTCGAACAGATCGGTCGGCACGCGGGCATCGCGTTGACGCTGACCTGCGCCGGCGATACGCACATCGATGAACACCACACGGTCGAGGACTGCGCGCTCGCACTCGGTCAAGCCTTGCGACAAGCGCTGGGCGACAAGCGCGGCATCGGCCGCTATGGGTTCTCGCTGCCGATGGATGAGGCGCGCGCCGAGGCCTTGCTCGATCTCTCGGGTCGCCCTTACTTCGTGTTCAACGGCCGCTTCGAGCGCGAGCGCGTCGGCGATCTGCCGACCGAACTCGTGCCGCACTTCTTCCGCTCGCTGTGCGAGACCTTGGGCGCCAATCTGCACCTGAGCGTGGCCGGCGAGAACACGCATCACGTGGTCGAGGCATGTTTCAAGGCCGTGGCGCGCGCCTTGCGCATGGCGTTTCGGCGCGAGGGCGAGGCCCTGCCCAGCACCAAGGGCGTGTTGTGATGGCGGTCGATGTGGTGGTGATCGATTCGGGCGTGGCCAATCTCGGTTCCGTGCTGGCCGCGTTCGCGCGCGCGGGCATCGCCGCGCGCGCCAGCGCCAAGGCCGACGAAATCGCCGCGGCCACGCATGTGGTCTTGCCCGGCGTCGGCGCCGCGGCGCCGGCCATGCGCAAGCTGCGCGAGGCGGGCTTGGTCGACGTGGTGCGTGGCTTGAAGCAACCCGTGCTCGGCATTTGCCTCGGCATGCAGTTGTTGTTCGAAGGCACGGAGGAGGGCGACGAGACCTGTCTCGGTCTGATTGCCGGCCGCGTGCGCAAGTTCGACGCATCGCGGTGCGGCCGTGTGCCGCACATGGGCTGGAATCGGCTCGACGCGGTGCGCGAGTCGCCGCTGACGCGCGATTTCGGTCCCGAGGCCTACGCCTACTTCGTGCACAGCTATGCCGCGCCGGTGGGCGAGTACACCTTGAGCACCTGCGACTACGGCGGCGCGTTCTCGGCCATCGTGAAGCAGAACAACTTCTTCGGCGCGCAATTCCATCCCGAGCGCTCGGCCGGTGTCGGCGCGCGGCTGCTCGCCAACTTCGTAATGTGCTGACATGGTGATCTATCCCGCCATTGATCTCCGCGCCGGTCGCGTGGTGCGCCTGGACCAAGGTGACTATGCGCGCGAGACGCGTTACAGCGACGATCCGCTCGGCGTCGCGCGCGGTTTCGCGCGCGAGGGCGCGACTTGGTTGCACGTGGTCGACCTCGACGCGGCACGCGAAGGGCGCTTTTTGCATTTGGATTTGGTCTCGAGCCTCGCCGCCGACAGCGGCCTGCGCGTGCAATGTGGCGGCGGCGTGCGGCATCTGGCCGATGTCGAGGGGCTGTTCGACGCGGGCGTTTCGCGCGTCGTCGTCGGTTCCGTCGCCGTGGCTCAGCCCGAGCGCGTGCTCGACTGGATCGCGCGCTTCGGTAGCGAGCGCGTATGCGTGGCGCTGGATACACGCGCCGATGCGCAAGGCGTGTTCCGCCTGCCCGTGAAAGGCTGGACCGAAACCACCGAACTCGGTCTATTCGATCTTGTCGATCGTTACGCGCGCGAAGGCGATCTGCGGCATCTGTTGTGCACCGACATCGCGCGCGACGGCATGCTGGTCGGGCCCAATCTTGAACTTTACCGCGCGCTCACCGCGCGTCACCCGCGCGTGCAAGTGCAAGTCTCCGGTGGCGTGCGCGACAGCGCCGACGCCGTGGCCGCGCGCGCGATGGGCGCGGGCGGTTTGATCGTGGGCAAGGCGCTGCTGACCGGGCGCGTGACCTTGACGGAGTTGCTGGAATGCTGACGCGACGCGTGATTCCTTGCCTCGACGTGCGTGACGGCAAAGTGGTCAAGGGCGTGCGCTTTCGCGATCACGTGATCATGGGCGAGATCGAGGAACTGGCGCTGCGCTATCGCGACGCCGGCGCCGACGAACTGGTGTTCTACGACATCACCGCCAGCCCCGAAGGCCGCACGGCCGATCTCGATTGGGTCAGTCGCCTCGGTCGTCATCTCGACATTCCGTTCTGCGTCGCCGGCGGGATTCGCTCGGTCGAACAGGCGCGGCGCGTGCTGACCGCGGGCGCGGACAAGATTTCCGTCAACTCGCCAGCGCTCGAGCGGCCTAAACTGATCGACGAGCTCGCGCGCGAATTCGGCGTGCAATGCGTGGTCGTGGGCGTGGACAGCCGCCGCGTCGACGGCGGCTATCTGGTCAGCCAATACACGGGCGACCCGACGCGCACGCGCGACCTCGCGCGCGACACCCTGGCGTGGATCGCCGAAGCGCAAGATCGCGGCGCCGGCGAGATCGTGCTCAATTGCATGAGTCACGACGGCACGCGCGATGGTTTCGATCTGGCGCAATTGCGCGCCGCGCGCGCGATCTGCCGCGTGCCGCTGATCGCTTCGGGCGGCGCCGGCGCGATGAGCCATTTTCGCGAGGTGTTCGAGCAAGCCGATGTCGATGGCGCACTCGCCGCCACGGTCTTTCACGCGGGCACGATCGCCGTGCCCGATCTCAAGCGCTATCTGCGCGAACACGGCATCGCGGTGCGACCATGAGCGACACCTCCCTCGACGCATTGGACTGGAACAAGGGCGAAGGCTTGTTGCCCGCCATTGTCCAGCACGCCGACACCGGCGTGGTGCTGATGCTCGGCTTCATGAATCAAGACGCCTTGGCGCGCACGCGCGACAGCGGCCAGGTGACGTTCTACTCGCGCAGCAAGCAGCGCCTTTGGACCAAGGGCGAGAGCTCGGGTCACGTGCTGACGCTCGTGAGCCTGCATGCTGATTGCGATGCCGACACGATTCTCGTGTTGGCGCGGCCGCACGGGCCTGTCTGCCATCGCCTCACGCCGACCTGCTTCGATGCCGCCGCGCGGCCTTCATTGGCGTTTCTCGCCGAGCTCGATGACTTGGTCGCCGAACGCGAACGCGAACGCCCGGTCGACAGCTACACCACGCGCTTGTTCGAAGGCGGCGTGCGGCGCATCGCGCAAAAAGTCGGCGAGGAAGGCGTGGAGACCGCGCTCGCCGCCGTCGCCCAGGACGAGTCGGCCCTGCTCGGTGAATCGGCCGATCTGGTCTATCACCTGCTGGTGCTGTTGCGCGCCCGCGGCCTGAACCTGCAGCAGGTCATCGCCGTGCTGCGCGCGCGTCACGCCGGCTGACGGCCTCGCCAGGCCCGCCCGTCGGGCAAAGTGACAGAAGTTTGCTTGTGCTAGCCCCGTTCCGGCCTAGACTGGCCGGATGGACTTCGATTGGAAGACCCTGGACCGACGACCGCCGCGCGTGATCGCGCATCGCGGCGCCAGCGGTCTGCGTCCCGAACATACCCTGGCCGGGTATGAACTGGCGATCGATCAAGGCGCGGATTTGATCGAACCCGATCTCGTGGTCAGTCGCGATGGCGTGCTCTACGCGCGCCACGATCGCGGCCTCAAGCGCAGCACCGATGTCGCGCGTCGTCACGAACTGGCCTCGCGTCTGCATCGTTTCGACGATGGCGGTATCGATTGGCTGGTCGACGAACTCGACGCCAGCGCCGTCGACAGCCTTCGCGCCATTCAACCGCAGGCCGGGCGTTCGCGTGATTTCGACGGGCGCTACAACGTGCCGCGGTTCACCAGCGTGCTCGATCTGCTCGATCGCGCGCGCGCCAGCGGCCGACGCGAGTTGCTGGCTTATCCCGAACTCAAGCATCCGCGCGAATTCGCCGCGCGCGGCCTGGATATCGCGAGTCTGTTCGTGCAAGTGCTCAACACGCGCTACCCGAACAAAGTCGAACCGCCGGTATGGCTGCAATGCTTCGACCGCGCCACGCTCGATCGCGTGCGCGCGGCGCGCGCGGTTCGCACTTTTTGGTTGCTTGACGAGGAACAAGCGCGCGCGCTCACCGACGCCGATCTGACCGAACTCGCGCGCGATGGCCTGTCGGGCCTGGGCATCGCCAAGGGCGCCTTGATCGACGAGCGGGGCGGCGACGCGGGCCTGGTCGCGCGCGCGCATGCGGCCAATCTCGAGATTCACACGTGGACGTATCGCGACGATCGCGTCGATCCGCGATTTGGCGATGTGCGCGATGAACTGCGCCTCGCCTTTGATCTGGGCGTGGACGCCGTCTTCGCCGATTTTCCCGCGACCGCTTTGACCGCGCGCGCGCAGTTTCACGTCGCGCCGCTGCCGTCCTAGCGCGTCTTACTCGCGGCCGTGGTCTTGGCCGAGCCGTCGTCGATCGCGAACGCCACTGGCTCGCCCGGCGGATTGGCCTGGATATACGCGCGCCACTGCGCGTCGAAGCCCGCGCCAATGGCGGCTTGGGGTTCCGAGGGCGTCTTCTTTTCTTCGCGCTCGCGTTGAGCGATCGCTTCGCGCGTTTTGGCGAAGGCTTCGTCGAGATCGGCGCTGGCGTTCAAGGCCTCGACGAACAGCGCGCGGCCAAAATACGTGATGTCGGAATCCGCGCCACAGCCAAAACTCGTGCGATCGGCGCGCGCGGCGGTCAGTACCGCGGCCGCGTCATTGCGCAGCGCCGGAATGAATCCCCCGGCATAACAGGCCGATATGATCACGCCGCGATAGCGAATGCCGGCATCGCTGATCGCCTCGGCCACATCGCCCGGGGCGACGTTGTTGAGCGGCAGATAATCCTGCGCGACATAGATCTCCGGATCCTTGCTGCCGTGCGAGGACAGCACGATCACCACCAAGTCCTCGTCGCGATCGATGATCTTGCCCAGGCCCAGCAGCGCGCGGCGTAGATTGCTGCGCGTGGCCAGCGGATAACTGTCGAGCGTTTGCGCGTTGTTGATCAGGCTCAGCACGCGGCCCTCGGCGCCGAAGCGCTCGCCGAACAGGCGCGCGGCGTGAAAGGTCTCGTTGCGGAACACGTCCTCGGCGCCATCGCCACCGAAGGTCAGCACGTACAAATCGATCTGTCCCGGCGTTTGCGCGCGCAGCTTGGCCAGCGCCGCGTCGACGCGCGAGAACTGCTCGCTCATCAGCAGTTCGGAATCGTAGTCGGGCGTGTAGTCGTAGTCGTCTTCGTCGTAAGTCGTCTGATAGAAGTCGCCGTTGAAGCCCATGAAGGGCAACACGAACAGCGCCACGATCAAGCCGCCTCCCAGGAACAAGCGCGCCGGCCAGGGATGCGCGCGGCCATACCAGTCGAACCAGGCATTAAGCGCGAAATACAGCCAGAAAGCCATGCCCAGCACAACGGCCCAGAACAGCTTCACGACATCGATCCACGTCGAATCGCGCGTCAGGGCCCACACCAGATCGCCGAAAAGATTGATCAACGCGAACAACGTCAGGCTGTACGTGGCCAGCGGCCACAATAAGGCCGGTCGCCGCAGCAGGTGCGTGATCAAATACACCAGCACGAAGGCGCCGATCACGAAGGCCGCGATGCCCTTGCCACCGGCGATGCTGAACTCGCGTGGCGTATCGGTCGCGATCGAACTCGACACGATCCCCTCGACAAAGCACAGCGCCGCCGCGATCAAGAAATACCCTGGCCCCAGCGCCGGCGGAGCGAAGCGCGGCCGGCGCCACAACAGCAGGCTCAGCAGGCTGCGAAGGAAGGCTTCGATCGGGCTCATGCGTGACTCAAGGTGCTCGGCTCAGGGCTCGATCGGCCCAAACTCGCGCACGGTCTGGTGCCGCTGCTGCGCTTCGAGCGAGGCCTCGCGATGCAGATCGCGACGCACCCAGGCCGTGCGCATGCCCGCGGCCCGCGCGGCGTCGACCTCGGCCTCTAGATCGGACAGAAAGATCACGTCCGTGGGCGTGACGCCGATCTGCTGCGCGATGCGGCGATAGGACTCGGTATCCTTCTTCGGCCCGATCGTGGTGTCGAAATAGCCCGAGAACAGCGAGGTCAGATCACCCGCCGTGGTGTGCGCGAAGTACAGCTTCTGCGCAGGCACCGAGCCCGAGCTGTAGACATAGATGCGATGCCCGGCCTTGCGCCAGCGACGCAGCGCCGTCAGCGCGTCGTCGTAGATGTGCGCGACGAAATCGCGCTCGCGATATCCCGCGTCCCAGATCATGCCTTGCAGGGCCTTGAGCGGCGTGGCCTTGCGGTCCTCGTCGATCCAGGCGATCAGCGTGGCGATCAGTGCTTCGATATCTGTTGGATCGATGCCCGCGTCACGCGCGGTCTGATCGAGCTGCTCGCGCACCGCGGGTTCATCGCGATGCGCGCGCACGAAATCGGGCAAGCGCGCGCGCGCGTAGGGAAAGAGCACATCCTTGACGAAGCTCACCGAACTCGTCGTGCCCTCGATGTCCGTGAGGATGACCGTGCGTCCCATGCGTCTTAGTTCGCCAGTCGCGGAAAGCGTTCGGCGATGGTATCGCCGGTGAAATTCGCCACCCAGCCCGCCGGATTGGTGAACAGGCGAATGGCGATGAAGTAGGGATTGGGCCCCATGTCGAACCAATGCCGCGTGTTGTCGGGCACGCCGATCAGATCGCCTTGCTGGCACAGCACTTCGTACACGCGCTCGCCCGGATGCAGCGAGAACAGGCCTTCGCCCGCGACGAAGAAGCGCACTTCGTCCTCGGAATGCGTGTGCTCGTTGAGGAACTTCTGGCGGAACTCGGCTTTTTGCGGGTGATCGGGATTGAGGCTGACCACGTCCACGGCCTGATAGCCGTTCTCGCGCATCAGGCGATCGATGTCGGCGCGATAGGCCGCGATCACCGACTCGGGGCTGTCGCCGGGCTTGACCGGCGCATTCGCCTGCCAGCGCTCGAAACGCACGCCAATCGCGCCGAGCTCGCGCGCGATCACGGCGTGCTCGGTCGAATGCAGCAAGGTCTTGTCGGGCGCGTTTTCGTCGTAGATGCGTAGTCGGCTCATCGCTGCAACCTCATGATCTCCAGTTCGCAATCGATCAGAAACTCGAAGGCTTCGAGATGGCGTCGCGTCTCGGCCATGGTCCGTCCCCAGGTATAGATGCCATGGCCCTCGATCAAGTACCCGTGCAGAACACGGCCGGCGTCGAGCAGGGCATCGACCTGGCGCGCGAGCGTGGGCATGTCCTGGGTGTTGGCGAACACGGGCACGCGCATTTCGGCGTCGTGCGTGTCGTAGCCGTGAAAGGCCTTGAGCAATTCGTAACCGCGCAGCACGATCTCGCCGGCGCCCGCGAACAAGCGCGAGGCCACGGTCTGATTGCGCGAATGCGTGTGCAACACCGCGCCGATCGCCGGATAGCGACGATAGATCTGGGTGTGCAGCAAGGTCTCGGCCGATGGTCGCGCCTCGGTGCCGACGGCGCGGCCGTCGAGGTCGATGGTCATGATGTCGGCCGGGCCGAGCCGGCCCTTGTCGCGACCGGAGATCGTGATCGCCGCGCGCTCGGGCCCCAGGCGCATCGAGAAATTGCTCGACGTGGCCGGCGTCCAGCCGCGCTCGGCGAGAAAACGGCCGGCGTCCGCGATTTGCGCGGCGCATTCGGCGAAGCGGTCGGTGTCGGTCGAAGGCGCGTTGATGGCCGCTCTCCGGTCAGGGTGGCTGTGGGGCGGCCACTATAGCGAAAGCCCGTTGAATTGCGAGACGCACGGTGGCGCGCCGGGGCGGCAATCAACCGCATCGGAATTGACGCGGATCAAACACCGCGCGCACGAGGTCGCGATATGCTTATGACGCGCGGCCATGTCCGCATCCCTCACCAGGCCAGGAAACTGATCCCATGAGCGAATCTCGTCGCAAATTCATCCAGATCGTCGCCATCGGCGCCGCCACCGCGCCACTCGCGGCGCTGTTGACCTCGCGCACCGCGCGCGCGGCCGACCTGCCCGCAGTCGCGGAAGCCGATGCCACGGCCGCCGCGCTCGGTTACAAGGAAGACACGACCAAGGTCGACGCGGCGAAGTATCCCAATCACAAGCCGGAGCAAGCGTGCGCGAATTGCAATCTCGCTCAGGCGGCGCAAGCCGATGGCCGTTTGCCGTGCACGATTTTCCCGGGCAAGGCGGTCAGCGCCAAGGGGTGGTGTGCGGCTTATGTGAAGAAGGCCTGATCGGCTTCGAGTGATTGGGTTGTCGGGGGCGCAGTCGAGAGGCTGCGCTCTTTTTTTTGGTTTTGGCCCTGGCGGGCCTGCTTTTTCGCGTTCCGGTTTGGGGTTGGGGTTGGGTTCCTACCTGGCGGTGGAAAGCGGGACTGGGGTCCCCACCTGGCGGTGGGGAACCCGTGGGGTGGTGTGGGGTGGGTTTTTGTGACGTTGTCGCTTGGCTCGGGGTGCCGCCCCTTGTCGGTGGGCGAGGGATTCAGCACATCCCTGTGCTGAACCCTCGCGGCGCACATCCGTGTGCGCTTGCCACCGACAAGGGGACCGTCACCCCGAGCCGTCGAAACGTCACTGGGTTTCGGGTGGTAGAGCGAAAAGAAAAAGCAAAAGCGCGCTTTGCGCGCCGCGTGCGCGGCGCGCAAAGCAAGAGCCAGTGTTTTATTAGAAGCCGCGCTGACGGGCTTCTTCCGCGAGGGTTGAAGTGTTGCGGGTGGTTGGATGACGGCCTTGAAGGGGCGAACTTGGTTTTTCGAAGATCGAGATCCGGCGATCTTCGGCGTTGACACGCGCGCAATCGCTCGTTGAGACCAACATTGTGATGCCGTGATCTTTCTCAGTCGACAATATGGTGCAAGGCGCGTGAGCACTCGCGGATCGTGCGCCAGATTCTGGGCTGTTCCGAACATGTCCTCGCCAATATGTCCTCGGTGTCTGAGCACGCACGACTCAACGCAGACAAAAGAAGTCGTACTCGCGTTTCCTCGCGAGCCTTCGAGCATCCACAGCATTTCATCCCGCGCGGGAGAAGCCCGCGAACGCGGGCTTCTTCAAAAACAAACGGCTCTTGCTTCGCGCGCGCCGCGCACGCGGCGCGCGAAGCGCTTCTTCTTTCTTCTTCTAACCCAACGACCCCCAGTGACGCTTCGACGGCTCGGGGTGACGGTCCCCTTGTCGGTGGCCAGCGCACATGGATGTGCGCCGCGAGGGTTCAAGACAGGGATGTCTTGAATCCCTCGCCCACCGACAAGGGGCGGCACCCCGAGCCAAGCGACAACGTCACCACCACCCAACCCACACCACCCCACGGGTTCCCCACCGCCAGGTGGGGACCCGCAGTCCCGCTTTCCACCGCCACACGTGAACCCCACCCGTCAGGGATCCCCTTCAATTCCCCGCTAGAATCGCGGGGAACCCACCCCCGAGCCCCAAGTGCCCACGATCTGGACCGTAGTCATTGCCCTCGTTGCCGCCACCCTCGCGGCACTCGCGACGTTTGCCCTCGTGCATCGCGCCGCGCGCGCGAACGAGGATCGCGCCCGCGAGGACGGGCGCCGCGAGCGTGACGCGGAAGTCGCCACCGCGCACGCCGACCTGCGCGCCGCCGAGCGTCGCGTGCTCGACGCGCAGACGCGGCTGAGCGAAGCCGAGTTGGCCCTTCGCGACTTGCAGCGTGACCTCGTCGAACAACAGACCGCGCGCGCCGAACTCGGCGCTCAGCTCAAGGCCGAGCACGACAAGGCGCTTGAATTGCGCCAGCAGACCGAGCAGATGCAGGAGCAACTGCGCTTGGTCTTCCAGAACCTCGCCAATCAGGCGCTAGAGGACAACCAGCGCCGCGCGAGCGAGGCGCAGCAACAGCAGCTCACCGTTCTGATCGAACCCCTGCGCGAGCAGCTCAAGGAGTTCGGCAAGACCGTCACCGAAACCCACGCCATCGAGCAGCGCGAGCGCGGCATGCTCGCGGCGCAGATCGAGACGCTGCACAAGGCCACGGCACGCATTGGTGGCGAGGCCGCGCAGCTCACGCGCGCGCTGACGGGCGACACGCGCGCGCAAGGCGCGTGGGGCGAAATGGTGCTCGAACGCGTGCTCGAGGCGTCGGGCCTGACGCGCGGTCGTGAGTACGAAGTGCAGTCCTCGCTCAAGGACGACGAGGGTGGTCGACCGCGTCCCGACGTGATCGTGCGGCTGCCCGACAACAAGGATCTGGTGATCGACGCCAAGGTCGTGCTTACGGCTTACGAGCGTCTGACCGCCGCCGTTGACGAGGCCGAGCGCGAGCGTGAGCGCGCCGCGCATGTGCTGGCGATCAAGCGGCACATTCAAGGTCTGAGCGAGCGCAACTACACCGCGCTCGAAGGCCTGCGCACGCTCGACTTCGTGCTGATGTTCGTGCCGGTGGAAGCCGCGTTGGCCGAAGCCGCGCGCGCCGATCCCGGTATCTACGAATTGGCGATGCGCAATCACATCGCGCTCGTGTGTCCCTCGACCTTGCTCGCGACGCTGCGAACGGTCAGCTATCTGTGGTCGATGGAAAAGCGCAATGTCAACGCGCAGGAGATCGCGCGTCAGGCCGCGCGTTTGTACGACAAATACGTGGAAATGCTCAACGATCTGAAGAAGCTGGGCGATCAACTCACGCTGGCGCACAAGTCGTATGACCGCGTGATCAATCGTCTTTCCAGCGGCAAGGACAATCTGATTCGCAAGACCGAGCGCCTGCGCGAACTTGGTGTAACGCCGAGTAAGCCGCTGCCGCCGGGCTTCAAGGACGCGGCTGTTGAGTTCGACGGCGAAGCGATCGAGAGCGACGTCACCGATGACGACGTCGACGCCACGCCCAATCGCGACGAGGACTGAACGCGCCTCAGCGCGCGATTGGCGTCACCAGATGCTCGAGCAGCGGTCGCTCGCGCGCCGCGTGCCACACCTGAGGCCAAAAGTCGCCCGCCGACGCGGCTTGTGCGAACGCCGCGCGAATCGTCGCGCGATCGGTGGCAGGTACTGAGCGATCCGCCGCGGCGGCGCGATTGGCCGCGATCGCGCGCGCGACGTGCTCGCGCCATGCCGACGGTGCTTGAGAATGCGTGGCGAGTGCACCGTCCAGGCGATCGACCGCATTCGCGATCTGACCTTCGCGCCAGCGTGAGATCACGGCATCGAGCGTGGCGTCGTCGGCTTGCGCGCGATCGGCGCAGATCGCGGCGATGGCGCGCAGACGCGTGTCGCGGGCGCTCGATCGCAGTTGTCGACCGTGCTCGTCGAAGCTGGCCGCGAGCAGGGCGTTGTGATCGAGCAGCAAGGGCCGCTCCGCATTCGCTTTGCGCTGGCGTGAGCCGGGCGGGAAATGGCCCAGCAGCACCGGTGCGAATTCGTAGCAGGCGCGCGGCGCGAGCGCGCCGAGCAGGGCCAGAAAATACGTGTCGTCGACGCGGCCCCAGGTGCCGGTGAAGGGCAACAGCTCGCGCGCGTCGAGCATCAGGGGACTGTACACGGCATAGCTGGTCAGTCGCGGACGCACGGTGCCGTGCCAGACGCGATCGCCTTCGAGGCGGTCTTCGCGAAACGGCGCGCGCAGCAGGCGCGCGAGCGAGTCGTTGTCGCTGGCGCTCAAGACCCAAGCCGAATTGAACGCGATGCCGCCATACACGCCACCGAACACGCCGTGCACGCGCGGACCTTGCCGCAGATGCATCAACTCGCGCGCGCTGCGTCCCGCGAGCGCCGCGCGGTCGAGTCCGTGGCGCGCGATCATCGCGTGCGCGGATTGGCCCAGGCGCGCGGCGAAAGTAGCGAAGGCATCGTCGCCGTATTCGGTCAGCGTGGCGAAGTCGGCGTCGTCGAGATAGCCGGTTTCGTTGCGCGTGGAATCGCGCAGATCGAGCGCGCGCGATGCGCCCGGCGGTTGGCGCAAGGGCAGGCAGGTGTCGTGATCGAGCAAGGACACGGCGCCGCCCGCCGCGGCGAGCATGGCGAGGTTGTAGCCGCGCGCGCCGGTAACCGCGGTCGGATAGGCCGGGTCGATCAGCTGCGCGAGCGTGTGCCGCGCGTCGGCATCGAGATCGCGCGAGAGCGCCGCGAGCACGGCGCCGCGATGCTCGGGTCCGAGGCGATGCACGGTCGAGGTCGTGGCGCGCGCGAAGTCCGCGCACAGCGCGGCGCAGCGGCGCGCGCTGTCGGCGTCCGTCGTGTCGTCGATCACCAGGTAGCGACGACCCGCGCCATGACGCGCCTCGTAAGCCAACAACGAGCGCAAGAGACGATCGAGTTCATCCGGCAGATCGCACGCGCGGATCGCGATCAGCGGCGGCTGCGTGGGCGCGGGCAGGGACTCGGTGGCGGGGAAGAACCATTCCGGTTCGACCAGAAGGCCGCGACGGATCAGGCCATCGATCACGCTGGCCGCGACATCGCGCGGCGCGTCGAGCGCGTTGGCCGCGGCGAGCACATGGCCCTCGCGCGTGGCGAAGGATTCGCACGCTTGCAGGGCGATCCATTCGGCGCCGCCGAGCGGCTCGACGCGGCTGTCATCGGCCGCGCGCCACAGGCCCTCGCCGGCGCCGAGCGCGATCGCCTCGCCGGGAATCGCGGCGATCAGCGGCGCGGGTCGGGCCGGCGCGCCCAGATCGAAGGTGATGTTGAATGACGCCATGGCCCGATCATCGACGCGGACCCCAGAAAAAGCAAAGCCGCGCGGTGCGCGGCTTTGCGGGGCTAGGAATAGGTAATGCTTAAGTAATGCCCCGGGCGATATTGCTGCGGCGGAAGCCGTAGAAATAATAGGCGACCAAGCCGATCACGGCCCAGATCACGAAGGTTTTTAGTGTGACGTGATCCAGGCTCGCGAACAAGACCACGCAACCCACCAGGGCCAGCGGACCGACCACCCAGATCAGCGGGGTCTTGAACGGACGCGTGCGGGTCGGGTCCTTCACGCGCAACACCATCACGCCGATGGTCACCGCGAAGAAGGCGAACAAGGTGCCGGAGTTCGACACATCGGCCAGGATCGACACCGGGAACATCGCCGCGAACAGCGACACCACGCCACCGGTGATCAAGGTCACCACGTGCGGGGTGTGGAACTTCGGGTGCACGCGCGAGAACACTTCCGGCATCAGGCCATCGCGCGACATCACGAACAGGATGCGCGTCTGACCGTAGAGCATCATCAGAATCACCGAGGGCAGGGCGATGATCGCGGCCGTGGCGACCATGTCGCCCAGCTTGCCATGACCCAGTTCGCGCAGCACGAAGGCCAGCGGCTCCTTCGATTGCGACAGCGCGCCACCGGGTTGCGCGCCGACCGCGCCGACCGCGGCATAGGCCACGAGCAAATAGAAGATCGTGCACACGGCCAACGAGCCGATCAGGCCGATGGGGATATTGCGATTGGGGTTCTTGGTTTCCTCGGCCGCGGTCGATACCGCGTCGAAACCGACGTACGCGAAGAAGATCGACGCCGCGGCGCCCAGCACGCCAAGGCCACCGGCCGACAGCGGATTGCCCCAGCCTTGCGGCAGCATCGGCTCGAAGTTGGCGGTCTTGGCTTCCGGCAACGCGAAGATCACGAAGGCGGTCAGCGCGGCGATCTTGATCGCCACCAGGAAGGAATTGACGATGGCGCTCTTGGTCGTGCCGATCACCAGCAGGCCCGTGATCACCAGCGAGATGATGAAGGCCAGCAGATTGAACGCGCCACCGGCGCTCACCGGACCATCGGGCCCCGCGATCTTGTCCAGCGGACCCGAGACCAACCATTGCGGCAAGCCCATGCCATGCGCGGCCAGCATGCCGTTGATGTAACCGGACCAACCCACGGCCACGGCGCCGGCGGCGACCGCGTACTCCAGGATCAGGGCCCAGCCCACCATCCACGCGATGAACTCACCGAGCACCGCGTACGAATACGTGTAGGCACTGCCCGAGACCGGCACCATGGCCGCGATCTCGGCGTAGATCAGTGCGGTCAGCAAGCACACGGCCGCCGCGATGATGAAGGAATACATCATGCCCGGGCCGGCCTTGTTCGCCGCCACCGAGGTCAACACGAAGATGCCGGTGCCGATCACCGCGCCGATGCCCAGCAAGGTCAGCTGCAGCGCGCCCAACTGGCGTTTCAAGGACTTCTTTTCCGCGGTCTGCAGAATTTGATCGAGTGGCTTGACTCGCCAGAAAATCATCACCTTCTCCCGGGGGTTATGACCATTGCCTAGCCGCCGCGCGGGCGCCGTAGACTGCTTGGAAGTCCCGGTCACGACCGCGTCGACGCAATTCGCGAAGCGCGGCGTACCATACGCGACCCCACCGAGGCCGGCAAGCACGCCCAGGCCCTTGCTCACAGGAGACCGCGATGCCCACCGCTGGCCAGTCCCACGTGCTCGAGCTTCTGGCAGCGTACGCGAAAGCGCATCCCGCGGAGGCGGAAGTCGTTGCGACCTTTATGGAATTCGTCGCGCGCGAACCCGCATGCTGCGAGCGCACAACAGCCGAAGGGCACTTGACCGGCGCCGCCTGGCTGATCAGCGCCGATGGCCAGCGCGTGCTGCTGACCCATCACCGCAAACTAGGGCGTTGGTTGCAATTGGGCGGGCATGCCGATGGCGATCCCGACCTCGCCGCCGTCGCCCTGCGCGAGGCGGAGGAAGAATCCGGCCTGCCCGCGTTGCGCCTCGAAGGCGCGATCTTCGATCTCGATCGCCATTGGATCCCCGCGCGCGGCGCCGAGCCCGGGCATTGGCACTACGACGCGCGCTTCGTCGTGCGTTGCGTGGGTTCGGAGGATTTCGCGATTTCGGAAGAATCGCTCGCTCTGGCTTGGCGTCCGATCGCGCCGATGCGCGACGATCCCGAGTACGACGAGTCGATGCGGCGCATGGCGCGCAAATGGCTGGCGCGGAGCGCGGCATGAGCGAAATCGAAATCCTCAGCGAACGCCTGCGCATCGCGCCGTTCACCGACGCGGACGCGGCCTTCATCGTGCGTCTGCTCAACGAGCCGTCGTTCATCGCCAACATCGCCGATCGCGGCGTGCGCACCGAGGACGACGCGCGACGGTATTTGCAGGAGGGCCCGATGGCGATGTACGTGCGTCACGGCATGGGCTTGTGCCGCGTCGAACGTCGCGACGATGGCGCCGTCATCGGCATGGCCGGCCTGATCCGACGCGAGACCTTGCCCGATGTCGACGTGGGCTTTGCCTTCCTGCCCGAATTCTGGGGCCAGGGTTACGCGGTCGAAGCCGCGCGCGCCTGCCTCGACTGGGGTCGGCGCGCGCACGGCCTGCGCCGCGTGATCGCGGTGACCTCGGTCGGCAACGAAGGCTCACGCAAGGTGCTGGAGAAAATCGGCCTGCGGCTCGAAGGCGAAATCGCCTGGCCCGATCCGCAATCGCGCGTGCGTCTGTTCGGCATCGATTTTCCGGCATGACTTCCGGCGCCCTTGAATCCACGGCCAGCGACGCCACACTGCGCCCCGTGCCCGCTCGACCGCTCCGCCGGACGGCCTAGCGGCGCCCCCCACGACTGACGGGAGCAGTATCACCATGCGTCTGATTCTCGCGATCTTTCTGCCCTTCCTGGTGTTCTTCACCATCGGTCGTCCGTTCGCGGGTCTGCTGTGCCTGCTGCTGCAGATCACCCTGATCGGCTGGATTCCCGCCGCGCTGTGGGCCGTCTACGCGCTGAGCCAGTACAAGACCGATCAGAAGATCGAACGCGCGCTCGGCAGTCGCTGAGCCCTCGCGCCCATGCCTTTGATTCCGCCGGCGCGTGCGAAACGCGCCGGCGCGGCGTTGCTACACTCATGACCTGCTGGCGCGGGGGAATGTCATGGGTGCCAAGCGCAAGACTCGCCAAGCCGAGAACGTCACGCCCGCCGCGCCACCGCGCGGTGTCGGCGATGCGTTTCGCGATGCCGTGCCCGATGTGCTCGCCGCCGCCGCCTGCGGTTTGTGCTGGGCTGCGCCGACGTATTTCGGCGGCCTCGATCTGATTGCCTACGCGGCGCCGCTGTTCCTGCTGCAACTGCCGCTGTCGATCATTGGCTTGTTTGGCGGCGTGCTGCGCCTGGAGGACAAGCGCATGTCGCGCGCGACCAAGGCCAGTTTCATTCTGCTGCCGCTGGGCGCCTTGGTCTTCATCGCCACCATCGTGCTGGGTCCAGCCGCGTTGTGGGGCTTGGCGACCTTGTCGGCGACGATGGTATGGCGGCTGGTTTCGGGTCACGTCGATCGCTCGGCGACCGTGCCCGGCGCTTTCATTAACTTCACCAGCGGCAATGACGAAGGCATGATCGGCGCGCCATCGGGCGACAGCGTCCGGATCGGTCGACGCGGCAAGGTGCAGCAATGGCGCGTGCCGGTGGGGCATCAAGAGATCATGGCGGGCCTGAGCCTGACGCTGGGCATGATTTTGCTGTTCCTCGTGCCCGCGGTCGGCCCTTCGCCAGGCGGCATCACCGAAGAGGTCGTCAAGGCCAGCCGCTGGAGCACGCTGCCGATCAATGGCATGGTGCCGGCGCACATCGCGGTGGCGAGCGGCGTGTTCCTGTTCATCGCGCGCATCCTGTCGCAGTTCACCGGCCTGGGCGCGGGGCAAGGCGACACCGCACCAGCGGCCAATGTGAAGGACGATCCGTTGCTGCGCGAGATCATCGCCAAAGTCGATGCCACCCCGTCTTCCGCGCCGAAAGCGCCGCCGACGCGCAAGAAAAAAGCAAAGTCCTAGTCGACGGCTTTCCAGCCGGAGCCGTAAAGATCCAGACGGCGATCCTTGAGGTTCTGCACCGTGCCCGCTTCGCGCGCGCGGCGCAGCGCGGTCAGATCGACATCGGCCACGATCACGCCTTCGACATTGGCCGTGGCTTCGACCGCGATGCCCTCGCGCGCGAACGGCAGATCGCAGGGCGTGAGCACGGCCGATTGCGCGTACTGCACGTCGAGATTGAAGACATTGCGCAGGATGCCGACATTGCCGGCCAGGGCCACGTAGCATTGGTTTTCGATCGCGCGCGCCTGACTGGAATAACGCACGCGCAGATAGCCGTGGCGATCGTCGGTGCAGAACGGCACGAACAAAATCTCCGCGCCTTGATCCGTCAGGTGCCGCGTGAGTTCGGGAAACTCCGAGTCATAACAGATCGCCACGCCGATGCGACCGCGATCGGTATCGATCGCGCGCACCACGTCGCCACCGCCCACGCCCCAGGCGCGGCGCTCATTCGGCGTGGCGTGAATCTTGGGCACTTCGTGAAGCGTGCCATCGCGCAGCGCGACGAAGCAGACGTTGCGTACTTCGCCCTGCGCATCGCGCAGGAGATGCGAGCCACCGATGACATTGACCCGATACTCGCGCGCGATGCGCGTGAACAGCGCACGCACATCGGCCGTGTGCGCGTCGAGCAGGTTCACCGCCGCCGCGCCATCGAGCAGCCGCGGCGCGGCCGAGACGATTTCGCAAGTGAACAGTTCTGGATAGACCAGAAAGTCGGCGTTGTAGTCGGCGGCGGCGCGCGCGAAGCGCTCGACCTTGGCGGCGAACGCGGCGAAGTCGTCGACGCGGTCGAAGGACCATTGAATGCAGGCGATGCGGGCGGTGTCGGCCATGGCGGAAGATCGCGGAAGGAGCCGCGATTCTAGCAAGCGGCATGGCGCGGGTCGTGATGGGCGCGTCGAAGGCTGGCCGGTTGCGCCGCGCGCGTCGTCGTCCCATAGTCTGACCCGTCGCGCGACCGGAGGGGCCATGGCCACGTCGAAAGCGGAAAAACTCGCCGTCCTGATCGATGCCGACAATGCTCAGCCGAGCATCGCCGCGCAATTGCTGGCCGAGGTCTCGCGCCACGGTACGGCCCTGGTCAAGCGCGCCTACGGCGACTGGACCACGCCGCAACTGCGCTCGTGGAAGGACGTGCTGCACGCGCTGGCCATCCAGCCCGTGCAGCAGTTCAGTTACACCACGGGCAAGAACGCCACCGACTCGGCCATGATCATCGACGCCATGGACCTGCTGCACGCGGGCCATCTCGATGGCTTTTGCCTGGTGTCCTCCGACAGTGACTTCACCCGTCTGGCCACGCGGCTGCGCGAAGCGGGGCTGAAAGTCTATGGCTTCGGCGAACGCAAGACGCCCAAGCCCTTCGTCGCCGCCTGCGATCGCTTCGTCTACACCGAGATTCTGCGCGACGATACGCACGACGACGACGACAACGCCGAGCCCGCCCCCGCGATCGAACCGCTGGAGCCGCAACTCGTGAACGCGATCAAGGCCATGACCCGCGAGGACGGCTGGGCGCCCTTGTCGAGCGTCGGCAGTTTCTTGATGAAGAACAATCCGTCGTTCGATGCGCGCAATTACAAGTTTTCCAAGTTGGGCGAGTTGGTGCGCCATCAGCCGTATTTGGAAGTGAAAGAAGAATCGTTGGGCGAGGGCACCGCGCATTTGCATGTGCGTTTGCGTCGCGCCGAAGTCGCCACGCCTAGCGCCAAGCCGCGCGCGGCGCGTGGGCCTTCGGCGTCGTCGGATGTCGCCAAGCCGAAAGCCCAGCCCGCCACGGCCTCAGCCAAGCCAGCAAAGCCCAAAACGCCGTGAAGGCTGGATCGTCCGACTGACATCGCCTGGCGGCGCGACTTCACCGCGCCCGTTCGATTGGCCTAACGACGAACGTTGAAGTGGCAGTCCGTCACCAGAGGTCCTGCCATGCATCGTGTTCTCCTTCTCGCCTTGGCGCTTGGCGTGTCGCTTTGCGCGCCTGTTCACGCCGCCGTGTTTTGCGCCCGCACGTCCGCCGAACTGAGCAGCGCGCTCGCCACCGTCGGCGACAACAATGAAGCCGACGAAATTCGCATCGCCATCGGCACGTTCAACGCGACCACGGCCGCGCCGTTTCGCGCCGATATCTGGGATGGCAAGAGCCTGACGATTCGCGGCGGTTGGAGCTTGCTCGCCAACACCTGCTTCACCGCCAGCAATGACGCTCGCAAGACCGTGCTCGATGGCGGCGCGGTGATGCCCTCGCTGTGGATTCGCGTGTTCGAGGAATACACGCCCGTGCAGGTGTCGCTGGAATCGGCGACGCTGCGCAATGGCACCAGCAATGCCAGCAATGTCGCGGATGCGGCGGGGCTTGCCATTATCGGCTTCGCCAAGGGCAATCTCGATATCCGCGTCGATCGCGTGGTGGTGCATGGTCATGTGTCGAGTGGTGGCTTGCGGCCCACGGTGAAACTCGTCAGCGACGATGGCTTCATTCGCTTTTCCAACAGCATCGTGCGCAACAACTTCAGCGATGACAATCCGGCGATCTACATTGCCGCGAATTCCGGCGGCAGCGCGCTGTCGGGTTTGACCGTGATCAACAACACGCGCACCGGCGCCAACGCCAGCGCCATCGAATGGTCGGGCGTGGCGACGGGCCTGCTCTATGGCAGCGTGTTCTTCGGCAATGCCGGCGGCGTGGGCGATCTGCAACCGACGCCGCGCGTGCAAGTCGCGCACACGCGCTACGGCACATTGTCAGGCGGCTTCAACAGCACGAGCTACAGCAACTACGCCATCACCGATCCCCAGTTCGAATCCGCCACCGTGCCGCGGCCGACGGCGAGTTCATCGTTGCGCAATGTGCTCGGCACGGGCGCGGGCGTGGGGCGCTATGACGTGTTCGGGCAAGTTCGCGATCTTGAAGGCTATGTCGATATTGGCGCGGCCGAGGGTGTGAACTGAGTCAGACCGTCGACACGACCGGGGACGTCGTGCGACGTCCCCGGCATCAGGGAGTCACGTCCGCGGCCGTGCGCGAGAAGTCCAGATCGCCCTCGCTCGCCGAGGGCAGGCGCAGGCCGACAACCGCGCCGGACTTGTCGCGGACAAACAAGATCATCTCCAGAAAGCGCTCGCTGCTGACGAAGACGTCCGGCTCGGCTGGCCGCAGCATCACTTCGCGCCCGCGCTCGTTCCGAAGGTACAAATCGCTGTCACGCACGCGCAGGCTGTAAGTCGTCGCCAGTTCGTCGGAGTGATAGTCGCCCACGTAGTCCGCGATGTTCACGTGGACGGTCTGCGGCAGTGGCGGTTCGTACTCGCCCTCGGGCACTTCCACGGGGCGTGCGGGAACGCCCAGGAATAGATCTTCCAACGCCATCACCCTCGCGTGCGTGGCGTCGTTGCCGTCGTTGGCGAGGTAGATGACCGAGAGATCGTCGTCCAGGTAATGCCGCATGGACGTGCGAAAGCCCGCGGCCAGCCCTTCGTGGCCGCGATAGCTGTGCCCTTCGCGCGCGCTTCGCCAGTTGCCGAACACATAGTCGGCGCCCGGTGAGTTGGGGGCCGTCCTGGTTTGCGTGACGAGCTTTTGCACCGCATCGCCACCAAGTTTTCCGTGGCGATAGTTGTCGAGCCAGATCGCCAGGTCGTTGGCGCTGCATTCGAGCGCGCTCGAGCCCAAGGTGACCATGCGTCGCGCCGAGAACACCCGCGGCGTCGGCCAGCGCGTGGCGTAGCTTGGCGTGTTCGCGCCGTCATCGGCCGAATTCGCACGCGCTAGGCGACAGTGCGTCATGCCCAGCGGCCGAAAGATGTTTTTGGTCATCCAGATATCGAAGGGCTGGCCGCCGACGCGCTCGACGATCAGCGCCAGCAGGACATAGCCCGCGTTTGAGTATTGCTGGCGCGTGCCCGGCGCGAAGTTCAAGACGCGTTGACGCGCGCTCATCGCCAGCACCTCGTCCATGCCGATGCCGTCCTCGATCGCGCGGCCGGTGAGCGCGAACGAGCGATCCCAGTCGCGCACGCCGCTAGTGTGTTCGAGCAGATGTCGAACCGTGACCGCTGAGAATGGTTCACCGAGCTCGGGCAAATAGCGCCGCGCCGGATCGTCCAGGCGCAAGCGTCCCCGCGCGATCAGCATCGCCACCGCGTAGCCCGTGAACTGCTTGGACACCGACGCCAGATCGACGGGCGTGTCGAGCGTCATGGCCGTGCCGCGCTCGACATCACTCAACCCAATCGCGCGTTGATAGATCGGCCGACCGTGCTTGAGCACCAGGATGGCCGCGCCCGGACCTTCGGGGTCATGCCATGCGCTGATCCATTGCTCGGCGATCTCGCGCGGCGTGCGGCCCGCGCGCTCTCGGCGCGTGAGTTCGATGGCGTAGTCGGCTTCAGGCGTGTCCCATTCGAACACGGCGACCTGGATCGCATACGTGCCCGCGCTGTCGGCCGTGAGCGGAATGATCTCCGACTGACCTTGCGCGGTTTCATCAACGATGCGCAGCAAGCGACCATCGGGCGCGAATGCCGTCGCCACGAGATTGCCGCCGGTCTGACGCAACCGCACCGCGGCGAACTGACCGCGTTCGAGGTTGACCGTGTAGCGATCCACGGCGGCACCGCGAATCGTCGCCTCGATCGTGGCCATCGAATCCAGGCGCGTCGTGGTCAAGTCGGGATGCGCGACCAGGAAACGCGCGGTCGGATGAGGCGAGGGGTCGGCGATGACGCCAGCGCTGATCGCGAACCCGGCGAGCATCATGGCCATACGGCGCACGGTCCGCCGAACAGGGAAGCGGCGCTGCGTCATGCGAAGTCCCCTCGTTTCGAGATGATCCCGGCGCGAATGCCCAGACCTTCGGCAACAAGGATGCGCATTCGCACCGAAGGGTTTAGCGCCCGCGCGCGGCCACGCGCGGGATATCGCCCTCAACCATTCGCGATCGCCCCCGGCTCCGTGAACTGCAACCGCGCCAAATCCGCATACAAACCCCCTTGCGCGAGCAATTCCTCGTGCTTGCCTTGCGCGACCACGCGGCCGCGGTCGAGCACGATGATGCGGTCGGCCTTGAGCACGGTGGCGAGGCGATGGGCGATGACGATGGTGGTGCGGCCGCGCATCAGGCGATCGAGCGCGGCCTGGATGGCGGCTTCGCTTTGCGCGTCGAGGCTGGAGGTGGCTTCGTCGAGCAGGAGCACGGGCGCGTCGCGCAGGATGGCGCGGGCGATGGCGACGCGTTGTTGCTGGCCGCCGGACAGGCGCACGCCGCGTTCGCCGAGATAGGTGTCATAGCCTTCGGGCAGGGCTTCGATGAACTCATGCGCTTCGGCCGCGCGCGCGGCGGCGCGTACTTCGTCATCGCTGGCGTGTTCGCGGCCGAAGCGGATGTTATCGAGGGCGCTGGCGCCGAAGATCACCGAGTCCTGCGGCACCAAGGCCACGGCGCCGCGCGTGATGCCCAGCGGCAAGCGACGAATGTCCTGGCCATCGAGCAGGATCTTGCCGTGCTGCGGATCGTAGAAGCGCAGCAGCAACTGAAACACGGTGCTCTTGCCCGCGCCCGAGGGGCCGACGAGGGCGATGTTCTCGCCGGGCTGGATGTCGAGCGTGAAGCCGCTGAGCGCCGCGGTCTGGGGCCGCGACGGATAATGAAAGCCGACATCGTCGAAACGCAGCGCGCCGCGCACGGGTGTGACCAGGGTCGCGGGGTCTTCGGGTTCGCGGATATCGCTGCGGGTGTTGAGCAATTCGTCGATGCGCTCCATCGCGCCGGCCGCGCGCTGCACATCGCCCCAGACTTCGGACAACAGGCCCACGGCGCCGCCGACCATCACGGCGTAGAGCACGAATTGGCTCAACACGCCCGCGGTGATTTCGCCCGCGATCACGCCACGCGCGCCGACCCAGAGCACCATCGTGATGGCGCCGAACACGAGCAGAATCACCATCGCGGTCATGCCCGAGCGCATGCGCACGCGCGCGAGTGCGGTTTCGAGCGCGCGATGCACGGCGGCGGCGTAGCGCGCCGCGATCGAGGCCTCGCGCACATTGGCCTGGATGGTGTGAATGGCGTTGAGGGCTTCGCTGGCCGTGGCCGAGGTGTCGGCGATGCGATCCTGGCTCGCGCGCGACAGGCCACGCACGCGTCGTCCGAACAGCACCATCGGCAGCACCGCTAACGGAATGACCAACGCCGCGTAACCCGCGAGCTTGGGACTGGTGTAGAGCAACAGCGCCGAGGCGCCGATCAACTGCACGAAGCTGCGCACCGCGACCGAGGCGCTGGACCCCACGACGACTTGCACGAGTTCGGTGTCGGTGGTCAGACGAGACAGCACTTCACCGGTGCGCGTGGATTCGAAGAAGCGCTGATCGAGCCGCAGCAGATGGTCGTACAGCGCGCGACGCACGTCGGCGACCACGCGCTCGCCCAGCGAGGACACGAAGTAAAACCGCAGCGCGGTCGAGATCGCCAACACCACGGCGACGCCGAGCAAGAACAGAAAATAGCGATCGACATAAGCCGCGTCGGCCGCCGAAAAACCATGATCAATCATCTGCCGCACGGCCGCGGGCAAGGTCAGCGTGGCAGCCGAGGACAGGGCGAGAAAACTCAACCAGCCGACGATTTGCGCGATGTAGGGCCGCGTGAAGGGCCAGATCGCGATCAAGGGCCGCAGGCCGTTGTTGCCTCGGGGCCGGGCGCGGCCGTCTTCGCTGCTCATCGGGGAACCTCGGGGAAAATCATCGCGGGAACGTTCCGTCATCCGGCGCGCGCGGCGCCGAAGTCGAAAGACGCGCGAGCGGCCGCGATATTGTGCGCCCGCGACGCGGGACGACGAAACGGTTCACGTCACGGTTCCGCGGGCGTGGCGAGGACACTGGCCTGTCCCCGGGTGGCATCGCGCACGGCGCGCGCGAGTGCGGGCAAGGTGGAGGCAGGCAGTTCGATTCGCAAGCGCGCGCCGTCGGCGTCGAAGGTCTCGTCGAGCTTGCGCGCGTGATGCGTGCCGAGCAGTTGATGCACTTGGCCCATGGCGTCGAAGGCGCAGCGCAGTTCCGCCACGATCGTGGCGACGATGGCCACGCGCGGCGCGGTGCGCAGGCATTCGGCGGCGGCGGCGGAATACGCGCGTACCAATCCGCCAGCGCCGAGTTTGATGCCGCCGAACCAGCGCGTGACCACCACCATCACGCGATCGAAGCCCTGGCCTTCGATCGCTTGCAGCATGGGCCGCCCGGCGGTGCCGGCGGGTTCGCCATCATCGGAGAAGCGATATTGCGCGCCGATCTTGTAGGCCCAGCAGTTGTGCGTGGCGTCGGCGTCGGCGACGTCGTGCAGGAATTTCAGCGCGGCTTCCGGCGAGTCCGCGGGCGCGGCCAGGGCAAGGAAGCGGCTTTTCTTGATCTCGTACAAATGACGCGCGGGACCGGCGAGCGTCGACAGCGTCACCGCAGGGCGTCCTCGATGTCGCGCGGTACCTCGGCGCGCGGATGGCGTTCGCGCAGGGCTTTGAGTTCCTCGCGTGCTTCGCGCAGCTGACCGCGCGCGATCAAGGTGCGAATGCCTTCGAACCAGGTCTTTTCCGTGGCGCGATCGATCTTGGCCGTGGTGCCGGTAAGGCCCAGACCAGCGACGGGTTTGGGCGCTTCGCGACCCGTGGTCGTGGTGGCGCGCTCGACGTCATTCGACGACGCGTCGGGGCTGTAGTCGTACGCGGGCGCGGGCGCGGACTGACTCGGCGTCGCGACGGCGGCAGGCGCCGAAGCTGGCGGTGCCGCGGGCGCCGGTGGCGGCGGTGGTGGCGGCGCGGCAAGGACTTCTTCCGCGATCACCGGTTCGGGTTCCGGCGGCGGCGCGGGCGCTTGCTGCAGTCGTTGGTCTTGCTTGGCTTCGGGCGCGGGGGACGCGGCGCTGGCGCCGACATCGCGTCGCGGCGCGCGGTCGGCGTCGGCCTGGGGTTCGGCGACTTTCTTCTCGGGCAGTTCGGCCTCGAGCACGAACACGGGCTGCGACGTCTCCAAATCCGTGCGCTTGATCCGACTGCCGGTAACCTCGATGGATTCGAGTTTCTCCGAATCGTCCTGCGCTTCGTTCGCGGCTGGCGGTGCCTCGGCCTTGCGCAAGGCCTTCATCGCGGGCGGCGCTGGCGCGGTTTGGGGCGCGGGCATGGCGAGCGCGTCGACGGCTTCCGAACTACGTCGACGCGAATCTTCCGCGTCGATGGCGCGCTGTTCCTCGCGCGCGGCCGGCGCATCGGCGACGAAACCGGGCGGTGCGGGTTCTTGCGCGATAACGCCATCGGTTTCGCGCGCGGCACCGCGCTCCGCTTCGCGCGAGGCGAGTTCGCCGATGGCATTGTCGGTTGGCGCGTCGGCTTGTGGCTCGGCCACGATGGGCGCGGCCGGCGCGGGCGCCGAATTCATCGCGGCGGGCGGTGCCGCCTCCGTCGATGCGGCCGGCGACGCGGGTCCAGCGCCCGCGGTCGGTGCCTCGGCGCGATCGAGCACGCTCTTGTCCTTGCTGTCGGCGATCGCGTCCGTCGTGACGGGCGAGCTGTCCGTCGCGCGCGACCAATCCTGGCCGACCTGATCACGCAATCGCCAACCCAAACCCACCGCCAGGCACAACACGGCGGCCGTGGCCATCGCCGCCGGCCAGCGCGCGCGGGCGCGCGGCCGCGAACTCGGGCCGTGCGACGACGCCACCGCGGCACGCGCGTGCGCGAGGATCTTGGCGTCGAGCGCCGGCGGCGGCTCGACGCGCGGCAGCTGACGGTAGAGTTCCGCCAATTCCTGCAGTTCGCGCTCGTTGGGATCGGATGCGTTCATCGGCTCAGACTCTCGCGCAGCTTGCCCAGCGCGTAGCGCAATCGCGATTTGACGGTTTCGCGTCCGACGCCGGTGACCTCGGCGATTTCCTCCAGGCCCAGGTCGGCTTCGGCGCGCAGCAGAAAGGCTTCGCGCTGTTCATCGGGCAATTGCTCCAGGGCCACTTGAATGCGGCGACGGCTTTCGAAGGCGCTCAGGCGCGCGTCGGGACGCTCGTGCGCCGGCGCGTCGAGCTGGGCCATGATGTGCTCGGCTTCCTCGCCCACGGCCTGCGGCCGCTGACGGCGGAAGTGGTCCACCACCAGATTGTGCGCGATCTGCAAAAGCCAAGTGGTGAAGCGCGCCTCGGGGCGATAGCGTTCGCGCGCGGCGACCACGCGGCTCCAGCACTCCTGATAGATCTCCTCGGCCAGGGCCTGATCCTTGGCCTGACGCAGCACGAAACGAAACAACGTGCCGCGATGGCGCTCGTAGAGCGATTCGAACGCCCGCACGTCGCCACCGGCGTAGGCGAGCATCAACGCTTCGTCCGTGGGCACCGAGGTCATGGCGGTGGAGCCTAAGCCATTCGCCCGGCCAGACCAAGCCGGTCATCCCGCCCGATGCCCCCGCGCGCGCCGCCACGGGCGCGCGTTCGGCCAAGGCCGCGCGGGCTTGGAACGGGGGCAGGGTGGCGCAGGCAGTCATGGTCGATTCCTCGTCCGCCCGGTTTCGGGACATCCATTGAACGTTGTTGACCCCGCTTCGGGGTTCGCGCCCCGGGACGGGCGTGACAAGTTGCTACACTCGTGCACGGAGACCGAGGTGGGGACACAACTTGAGGCTGACGCAGTCCCCCAAGGACGAAGCCGAGCACGCGCTGGCGGCGACGCTGACCATGGCGCTGGCGGTCGCGCGCGACTTGCCCGAACTCGCGCGGCTGGCGCACGACCACGCGCGCCGCGCCGCGGGGCTGGACGGCCTGCAACTGGCCTGGATCGTCGACGACGGCATCGAATCGGCGCGCATCGACTGGCAGCCCGTCGACACCGGCGCGCCACGCGCGCGACTGGCCCTGCATCCCCTCGATGAATCGGCGCTGGGTCGCATCCGTTTCGACGGTCAACGCGCGTCGTTGATCGAACGGCTGGTTGGCGAGGAAGGCGGCTCGCAAGTCCTGCTCGCCGCCACCGGCGAGGCGCAGGCGTTCTCGCAGCCGGCATGGCGCGCGCTGTTCGCGGCCTTGGGCCTGATCGCCAAGCGCTTGCTCGAAGTCGCCACGCTCGATCACGCCGTCGTGCGTCTGCGCAAGGCCGAGCAATTGCAGCGCGCGCTGTTCGCCATCGCCGACATGGCCGGCGCCGATCTCGACATGCCCGACATGCTGCGCGGCCTGCACGAGATCGTGGCGCGGCTGATGTATGCCGAGAACTTCTACATCGTGCTCTACAGCGCGACGCGCCAAACCTTGCGGTTCATTTATTTCGCCGACACGCAAGATGCCGAACCCATCGACTTCGAGGAAGAACGTCCGGTCGAAGCCATGGGCTCGAGCCTCACGCTCGCGATGATCCGCCAGGGCCGCTCGATGATGGGCCCCAGCCGCGAACTGCGCGCGCGCTGCGGCCTGCCGATGAACGATCTCTGGGGCCCCGACGCCGAGGACTGGCTGGGCGTGCCGATGATGAGCGGCGGCGAAGTGCGCGGCGCGGTCGTGGTGCAAAGCTACGCGCATGGCCGCTGCTACACCGAGGAAGATCGCGCGCTGCTGAGCTACGTCGCCCAGCACATTCTCACCGCGCTCGAACGCAAGCGCGCGCACGAGGAACTGGAACGTCGCGTCGAGCAGCGTACTTGGGAACTGGCGCGCGCCAACGAAGTGCTGCAGCAAGAAGTCACCGAGCGTCAGGAAGGCGAGCGTCTGCAGGCCGCGTTGTTTCGTATCGCCGAGTTGTCGGCGACGGCCGACACGCTGGATGATTTCTATGCCGCGCTGCACGCCATCGTCGGTGAGTTTCTCTACGCCAAGAATTTCTTCATCGCCCTGATCACGGGCGATGGCCGCGAACTGGAATTTCCCTACGCGCGCGACGAGCGCGACACGACCTTCGCGCGCCGTCATCTCGCGCGCGGTCTGACCGAATACGTGCTGCGTTCCGGCACGGCGGCCCTGGTCGACAGCGAGGCGATTCAGCGCTTGGCCGCGCAGGGCGAAGTCAATCGCATCGGCCCCGGCGCGCAATGCTGGTTGGGCGTGCCGCTGATCTGCGCCGAGCGCACGGTCGGCGCGCTGGTGGTGCAGAGCTACAGCCCGCAGCACATGTTCAGCCCGCGCGATCAGGATCTGCTGACCTTCGTGTCGTTCCACATCGCCTCGGCGCTGGAACGTCGACGCGCGCAGGATTCGCTGCGCGGCGCCTATGTCGATCTGGAGCATCGCGTCGCCGAGCGCACGCAGGAACTGGCCCAGGCCAATCGCGAATTGCGTGATCAGGTCGACGAGCGCGAGCGCGCCGAGTCGCGCCTCAAGCATCAGGCTTTGCATGACGCGCTCACGGGCTTGCCCAATCGCGCCTGCCTGCTCGATCGGCTCAGTCACGCGCTCAGCCGTTGTCGGCGCGACGCGCGGCGGCAGTTCGCGGTGTTGTTCCTCGATCTCGATCGCTTCAAGGTGATCAACGATTCCATGGGGCATCTGGTCGGCGACGAGATGTTGAAACTCGCCGGCGCGCGCATCGCCGCCAGCGTACGCGAGCCCGACACGGTCGCGCGCCTGGGCGGTGACGAGTTCGCGATCTTGCTCGAAGACATCGCCGGCGAGCACGACGCCATCAACACCGCGCATCGCGTGATCGAGGCGCTGGCCGAGCCGATGCGGGTGGAAGGCAAGGAGTTGTTTACCTCCGCGAGCATCGGCGTGGCGCTGTCGCATCCGCGCTATACGCGCGCCGAAGAATTGCTGCGCGACGCCGACGTGGCGATGTATCGCGCCAAGGCGCGCGGTCGTCATCGCTACGAGATGTTCGACGAGCAATTGCACACCGAGGCGCTGCGCGTGCTCGATCTCGAAGGCGATCTGCGCCGCGCGATCACGCGCAACGAATTCGAGCCGTACTTCCAGCCCATCGTGAACCTGATCGATGGCGAAACCGTTGGCTACGAAGCCCTGCTGCGCTGGCGCCACAATGAACGTGGCTTGCTGTTGCCCGGCGATTTCCTGACCATCGCCGAGGACAGCGGTAGCATCGATCAGATCGACTGGCAGATGTTCGATTTGACGTGTCGCGAGATTCCGCGCTTGTCGCAGGGCGGCGCTTATGTGTGCTTGAACGTGTCGGCGCGGCATTTCCGCTCGCCCGACTTGGCCGAGACCTTGCTCGCCCTGCTCGACGCGCGCCGCGTCGACCCCGAGCGCGTGCGTCTGGAAGTGACCGAAGGCGCGCTGCTCGACAACCCCGACATCATCCGACGCACCTTGCAGCGCCTGCGCGACGCCGGCGTGCGCTGTCAGCTCGATGATTTCGGCACGGGTTATTCCTCATTGAGTTATTTGCATCGTTTTCCGATTCACTCGGTCAAGATCGATCGCTCCTTCGTCGCCGACCTCAAGCCTGGCGTGCACAACGGCGCAGCGTCCGTGGTGCGCGCGATTCAAGCGATGACGCGTTCGCTGGGCTTGGAACTGATCGCCGAAGGCATCGAAACGACCGAACAGCGCGACGCCTTGATCGAATTGGGTTACGAGATCGGACAAGGCTTCTTGTTCGCGCACCCGCGGCCGGTGCAAGACCTGGTCGGCATGCCGCGTCGCATCGCGACGGGTTAGGGCGCTTCGATTGTTGACGCGAACCGCGATTCGAATTCGGCGTGGCGCGCGCACGGAAACCAGATTTCGCGCGAATTCGTTCGCGCGTGTCTTGAGTCTGCTGCTAGTAGCGCTCGTCTTGTCGAGTTGCGCGGCCCCCGAGGCTTTGCCCGGCTTTCCGCTAACCCTGACGCCTTCGGATCTGCGCCCGCGCGCTGATGCCGTGCCGATTGCCGACGAAACGGGTCGGCGCGAAGTCGCCGCGCCCTACCATCTGCAAGCCTTCGCCCTGGAACGTCAACGAATCTTCGGCGTGCGCGCGCGCGTGGAACTGACCTTCTTCAACGAACGCCTGCTGCGTGTCGCCATCTTTCCCGAAAACACACGCGATCTCGACCGCGTGCGCGAAGGCCTAGCGCGCTACCACCGCTTCAACGCCATCGATTGGCTGCGCGGCGTCCGCCGCGAACCGCTACGGCTGGAAGAGTACGTCGACGTGCGTCGTCGCACGTATCTGTCCGTGATCGTGGCCGAGGTTTCGAGTCAGCGCGATGCGTGGATCTTACGGCACGCTTGAATCGCGGAAGTCACGGCAGGTTAGAAGGACCCAGGGTCAGAGGTGCTATGTCGATTCCCATCTTCCGGCTTATGGCGCGAAACTTCGCCTTCCTATTCGTGTCCACGTTGGCGAGTTCGATCGTGCAAGCACAAACCACGCCGCCTCGCGAGCGCTTCCCTACGCCAACGGGCGATGAGATTCCGCCGCGAGATTTGGATCAGATTAGGCACGATGCCGCGATGGGACATGCCGCGTCTTCTCATCGGTTATTGCGCTACTACATTTTTGAAGAGAACAACGTCGAGGAATGGTCTTTCTGGCTGCGACTCGCGGCCGAGCAGGGCGATTGCACGTCCATGAGGGAGTGGGTATCGAAGCTCAATTCCATGGACAAGAATCCAGATCTCGCGCGCGAATGGGCGAAACGAGTGCGTGCTTCGGATTGCGAAACTACGAGGTGACCGAGTCGGAGACTACTGAGCATCCCTCTGAAGGATTGCCGAGTGAAATTGAATGCAGCTACACCGCTCTCGAGTGCCCGCAACGGAAGCCTGGGTTAACTTAAGAAATGAAATTCGCATGGAGGACGGCGATGAGGTCGCTATCAGCAGCCTTTCGGCTTGTCACGAAGACGTTCCTAGGCCTTTTCATTCTCGTGAGTTGTGGATGCGCCAAGATTGAGTGTTCTCAGTACTCCGAATACTTAGAATCAGAAAGCAAGTATCAGGAGATCGCTTCTTGGGCGGATCAAGAGATCTTTTCCCGCCAGCTCAAGAAAGGTGATACGTGGCCAGGTGACCTTGTTGGTGCCGGAGATTGGGCAATATTGCCTGGAGCGGAATCCGCTATAGAAATCCCAGAATTTCTAGTCGGTTACGAGATTCGGCTCATCGGGCCTGACCGATTCAATGCAGAAGGCATCTTCTTCGGAAAAAATAGCTTCAGGGGAATTGTGATCGCGAGAGCGTCGATTCCAGACCTATTCCAGAAGACTCGCCTAAGGCCCGGCGCATTCGAGCAGCAAAAGGGGCGGCTAGGATTGATGTGCCAATCCGGCGGGCGTTGAGTGGCTGCTGCCAAGTCGGATTAGAATTCGCCCGGAGCCTCTTGCGCCCGCGGGAATTTTGTTCGGCACCAACACGCCTAGCTATCGCCAAAGAGAAGAGCGACGCCACTCGCGCGGCGTCGCCCAGCCCGAGGGGGCTTGTTACTCGCTGATGGTGACTTGCGCGGGGTCGGTCTCTTGGCGCAGTTCGCGGGCTTTCTCGACGAGGCGCACGAAGCCCGCGCGATAGCCGGCCGCGTCTTCGCCGCGCGCGTCGCGCGCCAGGGCCGCGATGTGCTTGAGGTCGAAGTCGCCCAGGTGTTTGCCGCCGCGCAGTTGGTCGGCGAAGGCGGCGACGGCGGCGGCGAAGGCGAGGCGTTCGCCCGGGCGCGCGGCGATCTGCGCGCGACGGATGGGTTGTTCGATCAGCTGGCTCTTGTCTTCGTCCGGACGCTTGTAGCGCAGGCGCAGGAAGGCCAGTTCATCGCCTTTTGCCGGAGCCGCGGCTTCTTCCTTGCCGTAGCGCAGGGCATCGATCTGCGTGGCATCGGAGCCGACGAGGGTGAGTTCATACAGCGCCGTCACGTCGTGACCGGCGCCGATTTCGCCGGCGTCGATCTTGTCGTTGTTGAAGTCTTCGCGACGCAGCATGCGGTTTTCGTAACCCAGCAGGCGATATTCGGCGACGACGCGCGGGTTGAATTCGATTTGGATTTTCACGTCCTTGGCGATGGTCAGCAGGGTCGAGCTCATCTCTTCGACCAGGACCTTGCGCGCTTCTTCCGGCGAATCGATGTAGGCGTGATTGCCGTTGCCGACATCGGCCAGTTGCTCGGCCAGTTCGTCGTTGTAGTTGTCCTCGCCGAAACCCAGGGTGGTCAGCGCGATGCCGGAGCGACGCTTGTCCTCGATCAGGGTCTTGAGCGCGGTGTCGTCGACCGTGCCGACATTGAAATCGCCGTCGGTGGCCAGGATCACGCGATTGACGCCGCCATCGATGAAGGCGTCGCGCGCCATCTTGTACGCCAGTTCGATGCCGGCGCCGCCATTGGTGGAACCGCCGGCTTCCAGCGCATCGAGCGCGTCGATGATGCGTTCGTGCTCGTCGCCCGCGGTCGGCGGCAGCACCAGGCCCGCGCTGCCAGCGTAGACCACGATGCTCACGCGATCCTGGTGACGGAGCTTGGGCACCAATTGCTTGAACGCGTTCTTGAGCAGCGGCAGCTTGGTGTCGGTCTGCATCGAGCCCGAGGTGTCGATCAGAAACACCAAATTCGACGCGGGAATGTTTTCGGCCGGCACTTCATAACCCTTGATGCCGACCAGCAGCAGCTGGCGCTTGGCATTCCACGGCGCGGGCGCGATTTCGGTGGTCACCGAGAACGGCGTGTCGATGCGCGCCGGCGGCGTGTAGGCATAGTCGAAGTAGTTGATGAATTCCTCGGCGCGCACGGCGTCGGTTGGCGGCAGCGTGCCTTGTTCGAGCATGCGCCGCACATTGGTGTAAGAGCCCGTGTCGACGTCGATCGAGAAGGTCGACACCGGCTGCTCGGCGGTGCGCAGCACGGGGTTGTCGTCGTGATCGGCGTAGCGTTCGGTGTTGGTGATCTGCGTGTATTGCTCGGCGTCGGCGGGCTTGGGTTCGGCGAGGACGGGCATGACGGCGACACCGATATTGGCGGCGCGCGCCATTTCCTGCGGGGGTGCCGAGGGCGCGGGCGGCGCGGGCGGCGCGAGCATGTCGGCCGCGGGTTCCTGGGCGACTTGGCCGTGGCCAAGCACGAAGATGGGCTGCGAAGTTTCGAGATCGGTTTGCTTGACGCTTGAGCCGGTGACTACGACCTGCTCGAGCTTTTCCTCTTGCTCGACATCGCGCTTGCGGTCTTCGGCGCGTGTCGCGGGCTTGTCGGCGGCGGCGCGACCATCGTCGCTGCCGATCTCGTCGGTGCTGGTGACGCGTTGATGCGAGCAGCCCGCCGCGAACACGGTCAGGGCCAGGGCGACGGCGAACGACAACGGCTTGCGGGTCATGACGGGACTCCTTGCTGGGGGTGATCGTTCAACGCGGGGGCGCGGAAAGTGGGGTTAAGGCGCATGTACTTTTTTTGCGTGGTGCTTTTCGGGGGCTGGCGTTGAACGGCGTGTCGGCGCGTGGGGCGCCTGTCAGAGGCAAAGACGCCCCGTTCCTTCGAGGCGTCGCCCAAAGTTCGCGGGAAGAAGCGACTGGAGAAGGAACCGCAAGAAACGCCCGCGCCCCGGGGAGGCCGCGACTACGGCTTCCCCAGGGCGATGGCGTTGAACGATGGCGTCACGCGCGATCCCCAGCCGCCTCGGCCGCTGGGGTCGCGCTCGCCGCGTCGGCCGCGCCGACGTTCGCGATCAGGCGCGCTTGAGCGCCATGAAGCGGCTATTACGCAGCAAGGCCGCCGAGATCAGCGAGACCAGGACACCCACCGGAAAGATCTCGGTGAAGGTCATGGGCATGCGGTAGAAGGGGTTGGCGTAGTCGCGTTGGAACTGTTCCATGTCAGCGACGAACTTGGCCAGCGCTTCACCGCTCATGCCTTGGGCCTTTTGTTGTTCGATCAGGATATTGGCGTAGACGCTGCCGAAGTCCATGCCGGTCACGGCGACGGCGGCCTCCCAGGCCAGGACATAGAACACGCCGGCGACGATGCTGATCGCCAGGCCCATGCCGAAGGCCGGCCAGAAGCGGATCACGCCGCCGCGGTCGATGTCGCGATGGCGTTTGACGCCGACGAAGACCATGGACAAGGCGATCAGCATCGACGCGTAGCCGATCACCATCCCGAGTTCGAGCGGGGGATGGTCCTTGAAGCCGACGGTGGTGCCGAACAGGATGGAGCCGACGATCAGGCCGGCGTAGGTTCCGAACACGAGGATCTTGCGCAACATCGGAGGAGCTCCCTGGGTGGACTGGGGCGCCATTGGCGGCGAAAACCCGTGGCCGAACAATCGCCCGAAAGGATGATTTTGCGTTAATCGGCCGATTTTCCGCGCGATTGGGGCGGATTACACCCGAAATCGACCAGGGTGTGGGCAAGGCGTGACCAGTCGGGCCATCGGCCGGTGCGGGGGAGTCCGACTTCGCCGATCGGCGAGTTGGCCGAACCGGACTTCGTAGAAAGCTGTCCGAAGACCAACCTAAGGGACGATGCCCAGCTCGCGCGCCTTGTTGGCCGCGTCCGTGCGCCGGCGCGCGCCGAGCTTTTCGTACAGCCGCGCGACGTGGGTCTTCACCGTGGCCGGGGAGACGTGCAGGCTCGCCGCGATCTCCTTGTTCGAATGACCGGCGACCAGGGCGCGCAGCACTTCGAGTTCACGCGGGCTGATGCCGAGTTCGGCCTGGGCCTTGGGGTTGCCATCGAACGGCGCCTCGGGCGCGCGGCCGGCGAACAGTCGCGCGCCGACGAACACCCCCAGCCCCAGAAAGCCGCAAGCGACCAGAAAGATCAACAGCTCCAGCGGCTGCGTGCGCGCCAGACGCAAATAATCCAGCCATTGCAGCAGGGTCGTGCCCAGGGCGAGCAGGACGCCATAGCCGAGAACTCGCTTCCACATCGCGCGCGCGGATTCCATGCCGGAACACTGCGCGCATTGTCCGGCAGCCCCGCGCGCGACGAAAGGGGGACGCGCTATTCGAAGTCGTCGGCGAACACGCCTTCCAGCGCGAGCGTGCCTTCCACTTCGAAGGCGCCGATGTCGCAGCCCCCGGTGACCGGCCGCTGATAGCCGCGCTGATCGACGAGAATGCCGGCGTCGACGCAATTGGCCTGCGGCACCGCGTTGATCGCCGCGCTGCCGGAATTCAAGGCCAAGGTGTTGGTCGCGCCGCCGTTGAACACGAGAGTGCCCAGGCTGGCCGCGCTGCCATTGGGCAGGTCGCTGGCGATATAGCCGGCGCTGGAGCCGCGCGTGGCGACCAGGTTGAACCCTTCGGAGACAAAGGTGCCGCTCAGATCGGAATTGCTGGTGCCGACGTTGTTCGACACCAAGCTATTGCGCAGTCGCAGATTGCCGGTGATGAGGTTGATGCCGCCGGCCACGCCTGTCGCGCGATTGAACGCGACCGTGGTATTGACCAGCCGCGCGTTGGACGTGCTCTGGGCCGTGTTCTGAATGCCGATGCCGCCCGCGGAACTGATGCCCGTGGTGTTGAACGCGACGGTGCTGTTGGTCATGTTCATGGTGCTGCCGAACACGAACATGCCGCCGCCGTCGGAGACGCCCGTGTTGCCCGCGATCAGACTGTTGTCGATGTTGGCCGTCGAGGGTGCGGCGGCCGTGGCGGCGACCACGTACACGCCGCCGCCAAACTGCGCCTTGTTGCCCGAGACCGTGCTGTGGCGCATGTTGAGCGTGCTGCTTTGCACCGCGATGCCACCGCCGGTGGACGCGCCGGGCGCGGCGATCTGATTGCCGCTGATCGTGCTGTTGGTGATGGTCATGGTGCGGCCGGAGTTCAGCCAGATGCCGCCGCCCGAGGCGCCCGCGATGTTGCCGGTGACGCGGCTGCGCGCGATTGTCGACTCGCCCGAGGGCTGGTCGAAGATGCCGCCGCCACCGCCGTTCGAATCGTTTTCGGTGATCTCGGCATCGAGCACGCTCATGCTGCTGCCGTAGTTGCCGATGGCGCCGCCGACATCGGTCGCATGGTTGTCGCGCAGGACGCAGCGTTCGACGATCAAGACGCCGAAGTTGATGATGCCGCCGCCCTGGGGCGCGAAGCCGCGCTGCACGGTCGTCCCGCGCAGGTGCAATAGGCCGCTGGCCGACACTTGGATCACGCGCGAAGTATCGTTGCCGTCGAGCGTGATGCGGTTGCCACCGTCGATCGTCACGGCACGATTGACGAACAGGGGCGAGGACACGGTGATGGTGCCGGTCAGTCCGGGGGCGAATTCCACCGTGTCGCCGGGATCGACGTTGGAGATCACCTCGCGCAGCGTCCCGGTACCGAAATCCGCCAGGGAGGTGACGACGCGCGTAGTGGCGCTCACCGCGCCGGAACCGAGCAGCGCGGCGATTGCGATGCACGCGCGCCGCCAGCGCGCCAAGGTCGAACGGGCGGGACTCGATGAACGGACATACTCGACGATCTGGGACATGGGGTTCTCGATGGGCAGGCGCGGACGTGCCGACGCGTCCTGGGCCCTATCGCAAGACGGCGTCGGATTCCCTCATCGGGTCGTCGACGCGGTCCCCATCGATGATGCTTGGGGTCGGCCAGGGTCTTGAGCCGACACGATCGGCCCCGTCCCGTGCGGGCGTCGACGCGCGGATTGTCCAGGAGCGTCGCGCATGACGGAAGGGGGCGCGTTACTCGAACGCGTTGCCGAACACGGCTTCGAGGATGGGCACGCCTTCTTGCTCGTAAGCGCCGATGTCGCACGCACCGATGGCCGGGCGCTGATAACCGCGTTGATCGATCAACACGCCGGCATCGACGCAACTGCTCGGCGGCACGGCGTCGAGGGCGGCGCTGACGCCGAACACCACGATGCTGTTCGTCGCGCCGCCGTTGAACGCCAAAGGGCCAAGTCCTGCCCGGCTGCCATCGGGCAGGTCGGTGATTCGATAGCCCGTGCTCGAGCCGCGATTGGTCACCAGGTTGAAACCCTCGGACGTGAAGGCGCCGTTGAGATCGGGATCACTCGCGCCGACATTGTCGCCCAGCAAGCTGTTGCGCAGTCTCAGCGTGCCGCTGATGAACTCGATGCCGCCCCCCACGCCGGCGGCGCGATTGCGCGCGACGGTGACCGCGACGAGCCGCATCGAGGCGGGTACTCCGGCCGTGTTCTGCAGCGCCAGGCCGCCGCCCGAGCTCGCGGCCGAGACATTGAGCGTGACCGTGCTGTTAGTCAGGCTCACCACGCCGCCAAACGAAAACATGCCGCCGCCATCGCCGATCGCCGTGTTGCCCGCGATCAGGCTGTTGTCGATCGTCACCGTGGCGGGCGTGGTCGGGTCTAGCGCGACCACGTAGATGCCGCCGCCGAAGTGCGCCTTGTTGCCCGAGACCGTGCTGTAACGCAGGTTCAAGGTGCTGTGCTGCGTGGCGATGCCGCCGCCCATGTACGTTTCGCTGGACGCGACTTGATTGCCGCTGATCGTGCTGTGCGTGATCGTCAGCATGCGCCCCGAGTTTTGCCAGATGCCGCCGCCTTGGGTGCCGGCCATGTTGCCGGTGATGCGACTGCGCGCGATGGTGGTGCTGCCCGTGGTCTGGTCGAGCAGTCCGCCACCGCCGCCGGAGAATGTCTCGTTGTCGGTGATGTCGCTGTCGAGCACGGACAGACTGACGCCGGAATGAAAGATGCCGCCGCCGCCGTTGATCGCGTGATTGTCGCGCACCAGGCAGCGATCGATGACCAGCGTGCCCTCATTGAGAACGCCCGCGCCTTGCGTCGCCGCGCCGCGCTGCACGCTGAGCGCGCTCAACTGCAACTGACCCGTGCTCGTGACCTGGAGCACGCGCGTGGCGTCGTTGCCGTCGAGCACGATGCGACGCTGGCCATCGATGGTCAGGGCGCGATCGACGACGAGGGGCGAGGCCAAGGTGATCGTGCCGTCGAGCGTCGGCGCGAACGCGATGCGATCGCCCGGATTCGCCAGGGCGATGGCCTCGCGCAGCGAACCCACGCCGCCGTCATTGAGATTGGTGACGGTGAGCGTGTCGGCGCGCGCCATGCCGACGAGCGCGAAGGCGAGAAGCACGCCGATCCACCGTCGACGCGTCACGACAAAACGGAAAGCGTGCGTTGGGAATGCGTGCGCGGCAACCATGGTCGAGCCTTTCGATGAGCAGGCGCCGATAACGCGGCGCGTGCCGATATCTATCGAGAAAGCGCGCGCAACTCCCCAGCGAAAGCCCTCGCCAAATCGACCCGCGCCTCTTCAGACGCGCGGTCGAGCGCTGGCATACTGCCGAACCCATCGACCGCCGCCCTTGAGGCACGCATGAACCCCGCCATTGAGCCCCGTCCCTTCGCCTTCGTCCTGGCCGTGCCGGATCTCAAGCGCACGGCCGCGTATTTTCGCGAGGCCCTGGGCTTCACCATCGAATGGCCCGCCGACATCGGCTGGCATCTCGCCACACGCGGCACCGCGCGCATCATGATGGGCCATTGCCCCGACGCCATGCATCCGCGCAAGACCGGCGATCACAACTACTTCGGTTACCTGCACGTCGACGACATCGACGGCCTCTACGCCGAATGGAAAGCGCGCGGCGCCATGCTGCCGCACCCGCCCACCGACAAACCCTGGGGCATGCGCGAGTTCCAGGTCGATACGCCCGATGGGCATCGTTTCATGGTGGGTAAGGAATTGGCGAAGGACTAGGCGAGCGCGAATCAATTTAAGTCGCCGTCGCTCGCATGCTCGAACCGTCGCGCGCTACCCGCTTCGATGGCGCCGATGTCGCCGGCGTTGGCACGCGTGATCGCGCGCCATCGACACCCTCGGCCAACAGGCCCTAGCGCGGCGGCGGCACTTGGAACTCGATCGCGCCGATGTCGCAGCCAATGCCACTCGGGCGCGGTAAGTCGCGCTGGTCGGTATCGCCGGGAATGCAGCGATTCAAGGGAATCGCGTCGATCGCCGGGCTGTTCGACAGCAAATCGTGCGCGCTGGTCGCGCCGCCCCGATGAAACAGTGTCGCCAGCCGCGCGGGCGTGAGGTTGGGCAAGTCCGTGTCGACATAGCCCGTGCTGGTGCCGCGATCGGTCACCAGGTTGTAGCCACCGCTCAGAAAGCCGCCCGCGATATCGCGATCCGCCGAGGCGCTGTTGTCGGCGATCAGGGAAAAGAAGAGCCGCGTCGGCAGGGCGAAGATGGCGATGCCACCGCCCGTGAATTTCGGCGCGTCATTGAGCGCGATCGTCGCATAGGCCAGCACCAACTGCTGCGGCACGGGACTGGCGGTGCCAAACGCGAGGATGCCGCCGCCGAAGCCTCGCACGGCGAGATTCTGCGAGATCGTCGTGTGTCGAATCGTCACGTCCGCGCCGGAAACCGCGACACCACCGCCGTCATAGGTGGCTGTGTTGTTCGCGATTAGACTCTTGTCGATCGTGGCTACGGTGGGTCCCGCGTTCGACGGCGTGCGTGCGTAGATGCCGCCACCGACGTAAGCGTTGTTGCCGCTTATCTCGCTGCGGCGCACGCGCAGTTCGCTCGCTTCCACGGAAATGCCACCGCCGGCCGCGGTGCTGTTGAGTTCGCCGTGGTTGCCGATGATCTTGCTGTCTTCGACGATCAGGATCTGGCCCGAGCGTTGTCGAATGCCGGCGCCATTCTCGCCGGAGCGATTGCCGCTGACGCGCGAGGACCTCACGCTCGACAGCGAATGGCCCGCGTCGAGCACGCCGCCGCCACCGAGCCGGGCCTCGTTGTCGATCACGTCGGAATCGGTCATCGCCAGGGTCGAGCCTTGATGCGCGATGCCACCGCCTTCGCCGGTGGCGTGGTTGCGGCGTACTACGCAGTTCGTCAGTTCGAGCCAGCCCTCGTTCAAGATGCCGGCGCCGGTATCGGCCAGCCCGTGTTGCACGGTGAGGCCGAAGAGATAAGCCGTTGCCGGCGGTAGCACACGCAGCACGCGCGTCGCGTGGCGGCCATCGAGCGTAATGCGCCGATCGCCGTTGATGACGAGGGACTTCTCAAGCGTCAGGGTCGAGTTCAGCGCGATCGTGCCCGACAACTCGGGTGCGAAATTCACGCCATCGCCGGGAGCCGCGGCGGCGATCGTACTGCGCAGCGAGCCGGGGCCGTGATCGGCGAGCGTGGTGACGGTCAATGTGGCGGCGAACGTGGGCGACCCGGTCAACAGCGCGAGCGCGACGAGAACGCCGCGTCGAAACGCGCGTGGCTCGCGATTGCGAGGTGTCATTCCCCATGTCGTGACAAGCATGCTCGTGTGCTCCTTGCGTGAGTCTTCGCGCGCGGACGCGACCATCAATACGTTGTCGCGATACGCGCTCGCGCGTTCAATCAAAACCATCGGCGAAGACGGCTTCGGGCGGCGGGCCATTGCCGACTTCGACCGCGCCGATGTCGCAACCCGCGCCGGACGGTCGCGGAAAGTCGCGCTGATCACTAGAAATGCCCGCGCAGCTGGCCAGAGGAATCGCATCGATCGCGGGACTGCCGGGCGCCAGATCATGCACGCTGGTGGCGCCGCCCACGGCGAACAGCGGCTCGAGCATCGCGGACGTGAGGTCGGGCAGGTCGGAGGCGACATAGCCGCTGCTGCCGCTGCGGTGGCGCACCAGGTTGTAGCCCAGGCTCAGAAAACTGCCGCTGATGTCGGGGCCGTTCAAGGCATCGTTTTCGGCGATCAGCGATCGGGTGATGGTGATCGGCATGCCGAACCGGGCGATGCCGCCGCCGCTATCCGCGGCCGTGTTGAACGCCACGGTCACATGCAACAGTCCGAGATTCTCGGAGAACCCGCCGGTCGCGGTCGCCGCGATGCCACCGCCGGTCCCGCGCGGCGCCAAATTTTGCGATACGGTCGAGTTGAACAAATTCGCGTCCACGCCGGAGAGCAGGAGACCGCCACCGCCATCGGCGGTGGCGATATTGTTGGCGATCAGGCTGTTGTCGATGGTGAGATCGCCCTGCGTCTCGCCGGGAACCGAGCGAGAGAACACGCCACCGCCCAGCGGCGCGATGTTGCCGCTGACCGTGACGTGGCGCAGCCATAAGTTGCTCGAGTTGCTACTGATGCCGCCACCGCTCTGCAGAAATCGCTCATCGACGTGATTGCCGATCAGCGTGCTGTCGTCGATGGTGAGCAACTGCCCCGATTGTTGCCAGATGCCAGCGCCGGGGCCGGCCGAGCGATTGCCGCCGACGCGCGCGCGCAGCATGCCCGAGGCGGTGCTGCCGCGATCAACCACGCCACCACCGCCGCCCAGGGCTTGATTCTCGACCACGTCCGAATCGGTCACGGTCAGCCGCGCGCCGAAATGGGCGATGCCGCCGCCGTCCTCGGTCGCGTTGTTGTCGCGCACGACGCAGGTGTCGAGCGTGAGGTTGCTTTCGTTCAAGATGCCGGCGCCGTTGGTGGCGCGTCCGCGCTGCACGGTGAGTCCGCGCAGCATCACCGAGGCCGGCGCGAGGATGCGCAGCACGCGCGTGGCGTCGCTACCATCGAGCGTGATGCGGCGACCGCCGTCGATGGTCAGGGATTTATCGAGTACCAGGCTCGCGTTCAGCGCGACCGTGCCCGACAAGCCGGACGCGAAGACCACGCTGTCACCCGATGCCGCCGTGGCGATCGTGGCGCGCAACGAGCCGGGCCCGCTATCGGCGAGGGTGGTGACGGTGAGCGTGTTGGCCGCGAACGCTGTTATTGGCGTCATCGACAACAGGGCCAGTACCTGCCACGCGCGGCGCGCGATCGCGTGCGATGGCGGTGACTTCGTGCTCATGGCGTTGTGCTCCTGGCGAAGGGACTCATGGCGGGACAAGGTGGCGCTGGTGGATCGCCGGCATGCGCGCGCGGGTGAATGCGCGTGTTCGTGGTGGATCACGCTCATTCGAAGCCCTCCGAGAACACGACCTCGATCGGCGGCGCGCCGTATTCGATCGCGCCGATGTCGCAGCCCGCGCCGATCGGACGCGGATAGTCGCGTTGATCGACCTCGATGCCTTCGCACACGGCCGGTGGAATGGCATCAATGGCGGGGCTGTCGGGCATCAGGTCGTGCGCGCTGGTCGCGCCGCCGACATAGAACAACTGCGTCAGTTTGGCGGGCGTGAGCTGCGGCAGATCGGTGACGGCATAGCCGGTGCTGCTGCCGCGATCGTGAACGAGGTTGTAGCCCGTGCTGTTGAACTCACCGGAGACATCGGGATCCACGGGCCCGACATTGTCGGCGACGATCGTCCGAAACATCACGGTCGACAAGGAGAAGATCGACACACCGCCACCCGGCACGTTCGGCGCGGCATTGAACGCGATCGTGTCCTGCGTCAGCACCAGGTACTGACTGGTGCCGCCGCCGAGCGAGAACGCGATGATGCCGCCGCCCGTGCCCTGCGCCGCGAGGTTCTGCGACACGGTGGTGTTGTAGAGCTCGACGCCGGCGCCGCCCACGGCCACGCCACCGCCGTCGAACTGCGCCGTGTTGTTGGCGATCAGACTGGCATCGATCCTGGCCTTTGCGGCCATGCCGTCGGCCATCCGACGCACGTACAGTCCACCGCCCACCGTCGCGCGATTGCCATTGACCGCGCTGTGCGACATCCGCAGCTCGCTCGATTCGACCGCGATGCCGCCGCCAAACACGCCGGCGGCAAGATCGCCATGGTTGCCCACGATCGCGCTGTCCGTGATGGTCAGCACCTGGCCCGAGCGCTGCCGAATGCCGGCGCCATTGCCGCTGGCGCGATTGCCGGCGACGCGCGCGCGCAGCAAGTACGTGATCGACTGACCGACATCGAGCAGACCGCCACCGCCGATCTGCGCTTCGTTGTCGATCACCTCGGCATCGATCAAGGTCAGACCCAGGCCGAAGTGGGCGATGCCGCCGCCTTCGATCGTCGCGCTGTTGTCGCGCACGACGCTGTTCATCACCAGGAGCTGGCCTTCGTTGAAGATGCCGGCGCCGGTGTCGCCCAAACCGTGCTGCACGGTCAGGCCCGACAAGGTCACGGCGGCGGGCGCGAGCACGTGCAGCACGCGTCTCGCATGCTGGCCATCGAGCACGATGCGACGCGCGCCGTCGATGGCCAGCGACTTGTCCAACGTCAACGTGGAGTCGAGCTCGATCGTGCCAACCAGACTCGGCGCGAAGAGCACGCTATCGCCCGCCGTCGCGCTCGCGATCGCGGCGCGCAGCGAGCCAGGACCCGCATCGGCCAGCGTGGTGACGGTGAAACTGGCCGCGAAGCTGGTTGGCGCGACCAAGAGCGTCATCGCGATCAGCGCGATGATGCGGAAGACGCGGGACGTTCGGGTCGAAGGGGGCGATGGCGAAGTCGCGAAGGTCATGCGGATGCTCCAGGCGCTGGACTTACGTTGTTCAAGCAAGGTCCGTCGATGAGGTGACGTCGCGCGCTCGCGCGTCGACGCCGGCAAAGGGCGAGCGTTCGCGCGATCATTCGAAGCCCTGCGCGAACACGGGTTCCACCTGCGCCTGCGCGAAGGTGTCGTAGGCGCCGATGTCGCACGCGCCGGGTTGGCGCGTGAAGCCGCGTTGATCGCTGATCACGTCCGGCGTGAAGCAGGCAAAGGCCGGCACGGCGCGGATCGCGGCTGAGTCCTCGAATATAGGGTGCGTTCGCGTCGGGCCACCGTCGTACGACAGCTCGCCGAGCGATGCCACGCTGCCTTGCGGCAGATCAGTCGGCAGATAACCCGAACTGGTGCCGCGCACGCCGACCAGGTTGTAGCCGCGCGAATTGACGACGCCGGAGACATCGGGATTGGTGCTCGCGATGTTGCCCGAGATCAGCGAATTGGCCAGAACGAGCGCGCTGCCCAGCGTCGCGATGCCACCGCCGCTGGGGGCGGAGTTTTGGGTGAACGTGGTGCTGCGCAGGACCAAGTTGCCGTCGTCGGTGGTCGTCTCGTTCTTCAGACCACCGCCCGCGCCGCCGCTGCTATTGCCCGAGAACGTGCTGTTGGTGGCCAGGATGCCAGCGCCTTGCAGCAGCGCGCCGCCGCCACTTTGGCCGGCCCGATTGCGCGCGACCAAACTGTTGTCGAGCACCAGCACGGCGCCGTTGCCCGAGAGATAAAACCCACCGCCTTGAAAGGCTTCGTTCATCGTGATCGTGCTGAAGCGGATGCGTATCGGCGCGTTGCGCGCGTGAATGCCGCCGCCCACCGCGTCCAAGTTCGACGTCGCGGCATTACCGATCACCGTGGTGTAGCTCATCGTCAGCGGTGCCGACGACACGCGAAACAAGCCGCCACCGCCCTGACCCCGCGCGAGATTGCCGGTGATGCGGCTGTGCGTGATCGTGGTCTCGCCCTGGCCGGCGTCATAGATGCCGCCGCCGGTGCCGATCGCGTCGTTGTCGGCGATCTCGGTGTCGAACAGCTCGAGCCTGGGACCGTAATGAATGATCCCGCCGGCATCGAGCCAGACGTGATTGTCGCGGACGCGGCAATGTTCGAGTCGCAGCGAGCCCTCGTTGTAGATGCCCCCGCCAAACTGCGCGTATCCGCGCTCGATGGTCAGGGCCCGCAGCAGCACGGAAGCCGACGCCGTGATCGTGAACACGCGTACATCCAACTGACCATCGAGCGTGATCCGATGATCGCCATCGACCGTCAGCGAACGATCGATCACCAGGTTCGAATCCAGCGCGATCGTGCCATTGAGCGCCGGCGCGAAGACCACCGTGTCGTTGGCATTCGCGCTGGCCAGCGCCGCGCGCAAGGAACCCGGGCCGGCGTCGGCGAGCGTGGTCACGGTCAGCGTGGCGGCTTGCGCCACGGTCACGGCAACGAAGCTCGCCAGCGCGAAGGCGAGTCGCGCGCCGAGCGGCGCGGTCAAAGGGCGGCGCGAAGGATTGCGGCGATTCATCGGGTCAATTCCGTTCTAGTGGCGCCCCAGCGGCGCCGTGTCCCTCTTTCAATCGGGAAACGGCGCGAAAGTCCCCGGCGCGGTCGCTGCGTTTACTCGAAGGCGTCGGCGAAGATGGCATCGGTTGGCCGCACGCCTTCACTGTCGAAGGCGCCGATGTCGCAACTCGTGCCCTCGGGCCGCGCGAAGTCGCGTTGATCAATGGTGCCCCCGGCGGCGACGCAGGCCGCTGGTGGCACGGCGTTGATCGCGGCCGAAGTGACTTGCAGCGCGTGCGTCTCCGTCGGGCCGCGATTGAAACCGAGGTTCTCGAGACCCAAGGGGCTCTCGGGCGGCAGGTCGGTGGCGATGTAACCGGTGCTGGTACCGCGCGCGTCGACGAGGTTGTAACCCTGCGAGGTCAAGGCGCCCGCGATACCCGGGCCGTCGGGCGCGGTGTTGCGCGCGATGAGCGAGTTGGCGATCGTCAGATCATCGCCCTGCGCGAGGATCCCGCCCCCGGTCACCGCCGCGGCATTGTCGGCCAGCGTGACATGCCGCAACTGCATCGGGTTGGCGACAATCGTCGCCTGGGTATACAGGCCACCGCCATCGTGGTCCGAACGATTGCCCGACAGCGTGCTGTTGGTGACGATAAGCCCGGCGCCGAAACGCAGCACGCCCCCGCCGACGGTCTTCGCGTGGTTGTGCGCGACCAGGCTGTTGTCGAGCTGCAGCCGCGTTGTCGCGCCGGCGAGATAGATGCCGCCGCCATAGGTCGCGTGATTGGCCGAAATCGTGCTGAAGCGAATGCGCGACACGCCATTGGCCAGGTGCACGCCGCCGCCTTGGCCGTTTCTCGACGAACCGAGCGCGTTGCCGCTGATCGTGCTGTGCTCGATAGTCAGATCACCGGCGGAAGTGCGGTAGAGACCGCCGCCGCCCGGAAACTCGGCGCGGTTGCCAGTGATGCGCGCGCGCGTGATCGTGGTCTCGCCGGTGCCGATGTCGAAGATCGCGCCGCCGGCGCTGGCCGCGCCATTGTCGGCCAGGTCGACATCGATCAAGGTCAGGGTCGTGCCGCCGTGCGTGATGGCGCCGCCGGAGTTGGCGTGATTGTCGAGCAAGCGGCAGTTCTCGACGATCAAGGCGCCGAGATTGAACACGCCGCCGCCATAATCGCTCAAGCCGCGCTGGATCGTCAGACCGCGCAGGCGCACGCCGAGGTTCGCGGGAATGTAGATCGCGCCAACATTCTCGCCACCATCGATCACGATGCGACGATCGCCATCGAGCGTCAGCGATCGATTGATCAACAGCGTCGAGTTCAGCGCGATCGTGCCCTGGAGCCCCGGCGCGAAGATCACGGTGTCGCCCGACTCGGCAAGATCGAGCGTGTCGCGCAGCGACCCGGCACCGCTGTCGGCGAGCGTGGTGACGGTGCGCGTCGCGGCGTTCGCGTTCGAAAAGACTATGAGGGCGGCGGTGACGATGACGAATCGCGCCACTCGATGAAACGGCGAGGCGCATCGCGCCAGGGCAGGGAACATGTCGGCGATCTCCGGGCATGCGGCGGACTAGCGATGTCCGCGTCAGTCCCTCAATCGGAAAACGCCGCGCAAGTCCCCGCCGATGGCGAGGCGAATTCATGACGCCAGCGCGCGCGAAGTCGCGCGATCAGAGTGAAACGAGGGGCAGGGCGCGGCGCTAGGGCCGATGGCCGCGCGAATGCGTTACGCGATCACGCGTCCATGCCGAATCGCGCGTTCACTCGAAACCGTTCGCGAATGCCGCGTCCACCAAGGGTGCGGCCTCATGATCGAAAGCGCCGATATCGCAATTCGCGTTGGCCGCCCGCGCGAACCCGCGTTGATCGACAAAGGCGCCCGCGTTGGCGCAGATCGCGGGTGGCACGGCGTCGAGCGCGACGGAGCCCGCGACCAGGGCATGAGTGTCCGTCGGGCCACCGTTGAACACGAGCACTTCCAGCCCCGCCGTGAGACCGGCCGGTAGATCCGTGCCGATGTAACCCGTGCTCGTGCCGCGCGCGCCGATGAAGTTGTAGCCCTGCGAGGTCACGGTGCCGGCGACATCGGGATTGGTGGTCGCGCCGTTTTCCGCGATCAGCGAATTGCTCAGCGTCAGGCCACTACCGTCGGTGTGGATGCCACCGCCCGAGGATCCCGCGACGTTTTGCGTGAAGGTCGTGTTGCGAAGTTGCAGACTGACATTGGCCGCGATCGTCTGATTCTTCAGACCGCCGCCTTGAAACCCCGCGCGATTGTTCGACACCGTGCTGTTGGTGGCGATCAGTCCGCCGCCGATCAGCAAGAGGCCACCACCAGCCTCGGTCGCCAGATTGTGCGCGACCAGACTCTGGTTGAGCAGCAGCAGCGTGTTGCCACGCACGTACACGCCGCCGCCGTACGCGGCATGGTTGGCCGAGATCGTGCTGAACTCGATGCGCGCGACGCCGCCGCCCAGGGACAAGCCGCCGCCTTGCGCCTGACTGGCGATGCCGACGGTGTTGCCGCTGATCGTGCTGTGCGTGATGGTCAGATCGCCCGGCGCGCCGCGATAGATGCCGCCGCCGCCAGGGTATTCCGCGTGATTGCCGGTGAGGCGGCTGCGCTGGATCGTGGTCGCGCCCGTGCCGACATCGTAGATGCCACCGCCCGAGGCGCGCGCGCCGTTGTCGGCGATTTCGGTCTCGATCACGGTCAGCGTGCTGCCCGCGTGCGTGATGGCGCCGCCAAAATTGCCGTGATTGTCGCGAAGACGACAGTTCTCGATCGTCAGCGCGCCCAGGTTCAGCACGCCGCCGCCGAAGTCATTCTTGCCGCGCTCAATCGTCAGGCCGCGCAGGCGCGCGGTGTACGGCGCGGGAATGTTGAGGATGCCGACGAGGTCATTGCCGTCGAGCACGATGCGGTGATCGCCATCGATCGTCACCGAGCGGTCGATCACCAGGGTCGAACCCACGACAATCGTGCCTTCGAGCGTGGGCGCGAAGACCACGGTGTCGCCGTCGCTGGCCGCGGCGAGGGTGTCACGCAGCGAGCCGGCGCCGGCATCGGCGAGCGTGGTCACGGTGCGGGTCGCGGCGTGCGCGTCGGCGATGGCGCCGAACATCATGGCGATGAGCGTCGCGCGCGTGACGATCGCGAGGGTTGTTGCGAAGGGCTTCAAGCATCGCGACATGGGCACAGCTCCGTTTACGCGGGCGACGAATTCGCCCGCGTCACCGCATCAATCGAGAAACGCCCGCGAAGTCCCCAGGTTTCGCGACGAAGCGTCAGCGTGGCGCGCGCCGGCTCACTCGAACCCGTCGGCGAAGACGTTCTCGCTCAGGAATAGCGCGTCGGCATCGTAGGCGCCGATGTCGCAGGGCTGGCCCGGTATTCGCGCGAAGCCGCGTTGATCGGCGGGCGTGTCGGCGCAGTTCACCGCCGGCACGGCATCGCGCGCGACGCTGCCATTGCCCAAGTAATGCGTGTTGGTCGGACCCCCGTAGAACCCCAGCGCCCCGAGGAACAACTGACTGCCCGGCGGCAGATCCGTCGCGACATAGCCCGAACTGGTGCCGCGAGAAGTGACCTGGTTATAGCCCAACGAGTTCATGGTGCCCACGAGGTCGAAGTTCGAGATCGCGCCATTGTTCGCGATCAGCGAATTGGCCAGGGTCAGCGTGCCGCTATTGACGATGATGCCGCCGCCCGTGCCGCTGGCGACATTGTCGGCGAAGGTCGCGAAGCGCACATCGGCCGTGGCGGCGGCCGAATCCGACTGCATGTACATGCCAGCGCCACCGATCTGCGCGATGTTGCCCGAGACCGTCGCGTTGCGCATCGTCAAGGCCGCGCCGCGCAGATAGATGCCACCGCCGTTCAAGCGCGACGTATTGCGCGCGATCACGCTGTCGGTGACCTCCAGGCCCGTGCTGCTGGGTTCGACATAGATGCCGCCACCTTGAATGGCCTGATTGGTCGAAATGGTGCTGTGGCGCACGAACATCGTGCCGTCGGCGAGACGCACGCCACCGCCATTGCCTTGCGCGGCATCCACGGTGGCATTGCCCGCGATCGTGACGTAGTCCAGGGAGATCGGGTCGGTCGAAGCGTGCTGGATGCCGGCGCCGCCGAGGAAACTGGTCAGATTGCCCGTGATCCGGGTGCGCGTGAAGCTCGTGTCCAGGCCAAACTCGATGAACGCGCCACCGCCGCCGAGTTCGGACCCGTTGTCGTCGATGGATCCGCCGATCACGGTCAAGCGGAAGCCGCCGTGACGAAGGCCGCCACCGCTGGCGAACGCGTGATTGTCGCGGACCACGCACTCGTCGAGCGTCAAGCGGCCGCGGTTGTCGATGCCGCCGCCATAGTTGGCGAAACCGCGTTGAATCGTGAGGTGGCGCAGCGTCACCGTCGCGTCCTGGCCGATCGTCATCACGCGGACGCTGTCGCCACCATCGAGCGCGATGCGATGATCGCCATCGATGCTCAGCGTGCCGTCGATTTCCAGGGTCGTGGCTAGATTGATCGTCCCCTCGAGCGTGGGCGCGAAGAAGATCGCGTCGTCGACTTGCGCCGCGGCGATGGTCGCGCGCAAGGAGCCGGGGCCGGAATCGGCGAGCGTGGTGACCGTGAGCGTGGCGGCGTTGGCCGTCGCGAGCGCGCCGAGCAGCGAGAATCCGAAGACCCATCGCGCGAGGGGTCGCGCGCGCCACGTTAGGGCCGATCCACGTCGAAATGGCACTTGAGGCATGCGCGTGCTCCCGGTTCGAAACGAGCCCGTCGGGGCTGGGTCGGTCACTCGAGCGAGAAACCTAGCGCAAGTCCCGGGGGTAGTCACGGATTACGCGTTCGGATGAGCGCCGAGATGCCACAACTCTAACGTGGCGCGAGCGATCGTCGACCTCGAAGCCGCCGTCGGCGCATCGCGCGACCTTCATTCGAAGCCATCGACGTGGGCGATCTCGCTCAGCAACTCAGCATCGGCATCGAAGGCACCGATGTCGCAGGGCTGACCGGGCGGTCGCGCGAAGCCGCGTTGATCGGTGAGCACGCTGGCGCAGGTCGATGCCGGCACGACATCGCGCGCGGCGCTGCTAGGCAACAGCGCCTGCGTGTTGGTCGGCCCGCCATAAAAGCCCAGTGGCGCGAGCATCGGCGCGCTGCCCGAAGGCAGGTCGGTGGCGACATAGCCGGTGCTCGTGCCCCAGGCGCCGACGAGGTTGTAGCCCTGCGAGTTGATGGCGCCAGAGATATCGCCGTTGAGGCCCGCGCCATTGGTCGCGATCAGGCTATTGGCCAGGGTCAGCACGCCGTTGACGTTGTCGATGCCTCCGCCCGATCCGAGCGCGCCATTGCCCGCGAAGGTCGAGAAGCGCAGATCGGCCGTGGCACTGGTCATGTTCGACAAGAGATACAGACCTCCGCCGTTGGTCTGCGCGGTGTTGCCCGAGAATGTCGCGTTGCGCAGTTCCAGGCGTCCGCCATACAGAAAGATGCCGCCACCTTCGGAGTGCGACTGATTGCGCACGAGCAAGCTGTCGAACACGCGCACCCAGGGACTGTTGGGATCGATGAACAGCCCGCCGCCCTTCGCGGCTTGATTCGTGGAAATCGTGCTGTTGGCGAAGTAAGCCGGGCCACGCGCCACGAGCACGCCGCCACCGAGACCCTGACCCGGCACGATATTGCTGTTGCCGGCGATGGTGCTGCTTTCGACCACGAGCGGGTCGTCCGAGAAAAACAGAATGCCCGCGCCACCAGGCGCTCCGGTCTGATTGCCGGTGATGCGGCTGCCCGAGATCGTCGTCCACAGTCCCTGCGAAACAAAGAGGCCGCCACCGCCGTAAGCCGCTTCGTTGTCGTCGATGTCGCTGTCGATCACCACCAGCGCGAAACCCGAGTGGCGCATGCCGCCGCCGGAGCCGTAGGCGTGATTGTCGCGGACCCGGCACGTGTCGAGCGTCAGGCGTCCGTTGTTGTCGACGCCCGCGCCGTACTCGGCCAGACCACGTTGAAACGTGAGGCGACGCAGCGTCGCGATGCCGTTCTCGCTGATCGACATCACGCCCACGGCATCACCGCCGTCGAGCGTGATTCGGTGATCGCCGTCGATGATCAGCGTGGTGTCGATGACCAAGGTCGAGGCGAGTCGAATCGTGCCCGAGAGTCCGGGCGCGAAGACGAGGGTGTCGTCTGTCTGCGCCGCCGCGATGGTGGCGCGCAACGAGCCTGGACCCGCGTCGGCGAGCGTGGTCACGGTGCGTGTGGCGGCGCTGGCGAACGCGCTCGCGCCGATCAGGGCCAGCGCGAGAAGGCCGCGCGCGAAGATCAAGGCGACGCGCGCCTTCGCCAATTCGCATCGGCGCGATGATGGTTTCATGGGCACGCTCCCTCGTGGCGTCGGGCCGCCATGGGCCCGCGTCCTCCTTCAATCGGGAAACGTGTGGAAAGTCCCCAGGTCGCGTCGCGCGAATGCGTTCACTCGCGCGACGATCGATCAGGCCTCGAACGCCAACCCCTCGATAGTCAATCGACGACCGAGGGGCTGGCGCGGGAACGCGACCTCAATGCCAGGGATCGCGCGTCGCCACTGGCGGATCACCGGCTGGCGTGCCGCGCGGCGGGATCGTGGCAGGCGTCGGTTGTTGCAGTGGCTGCTCTTGCATGCGCTTTTGCAAGTAGGCCAACGCCGCGTCGAGTTGCGCGTCACCGCCGAGATAGGTCGCGCGCGGCGGATTGTCGACTTCGATATCCGGGCTCACGCCATGACCTTCGATCAACCACGTGCCATCGACGCCGTATTGCGCGAATTCGGCGATGCGCGCCGCGCCGTTGTCGGCCAGACGATTGCGATCGGACAGCCACACGCCCGCGCCGGCCGTGCGCTTGCCAATCAAGGGCGCGAGCTTGAGCGCCTTGATGCCGGCGGCGAAGGTCTCGCCATCGGAATAGGTCAGCTGATCGATCAGCACCACCAGATGACCGCGGAAGGTCTGCTGCATGTTCCAGTACGGCTCGCGTCCCGGCGGTTGCCAGAACGCCCAGGCGCGACGCAGCAGTTTTTCGATGATCCAGGAATCGATATTGCCGCCACGATTGCGGCGCACGTCGATGATCAGGCCTTCGCGATCGAAGTTGGCGTAGAACTCGCGCGCGAAGGTTGCAATATCGGCCGCGCCCATGGCGCGCAGATGCAGGTAACCGATGCGGCCTTCGCCGACGCGGGTCACGGTCTCGCGCGTGGTCTGCACCCAGTCGCCATAGCGCAGCGTGGCATCGCGATCGATCGGGATTGGCGTGACCACGGTGCGATGCGGCGCGGCCGAGCCACGACGCAAGGTCAGCAGCACTTGCTGACCGACTTGGTTATACAGCGCGTGCGCGATATCGCCAGGACCGCGCACGGGCGCGCCGTTGATCGCGACCAGCACATCGCCTTCGCGCGCGTCGACGCCGGCTTGTTGCAGCGGGCCGCGTTCGCTCGGCAGTTCGGCCTCGGTGCGATAGATGTGGGCGATGCGCACGCCGTCGCGCGTGGTCTCGTAACTCGCGCCCAGGGTCGCGGGCACGGCGGTGTCGGGGTCGGCGCGATACTCGGCGCCGCGCACTTGCGAATGCAGCGCGCCGTGATCGGCGCTCATCTGCGACAGCAGATCGTCGAGCTCGGCGCGATCGGTCACGCGATCGACCAAGGGCCGCAGGCGCGCGCGCACCGCCGGCCAATCGCGACCGCGCATGGCCGCGTCGAAGGCGAACAAGCGATGCATGCGCCACGCATCGTCGAACATCTGTCGCCACTCCTCGACCGGGTTGATGCGCGGACGCCAATCGCCCAAGCGCACCACGGCCTTGCTCAGATCGGCCGGCGGCTTGGCGGCGGCGTCGAACAACAGCAGATCGCCCAAGCCTTCCGGCGTGGCCTTGCCGACGAGCAGCTTCTTGCGATCATCCGACAGCGAGAAGCCCTGGACATCGGTCATGAACACTTCGGGCTGCGCGCCTTCCTTGCCGATGGCGAGCGTGAGCAGGCGCGGCTTGATTTCGTTCGAGGCTTCGGCGGCGAGCAAGTACAGACGCTCGTTGTCGACCGCGAGGCCGCGATAGTTGCCCGGCGCCACGGGCACTTCGTACAGACGCTCGGCGAGACCGTCGAGCACGATCTCGGGCGTGGCGGACTTCTTGTCGTTCTTGTCGTCGGGCTTGCTGGCTTCGGGCTTGGCCTTGACCACGCTCAATTCGTTGTCGGGCAAAAACGGAAAACGCGAGTCGGTTTGCAGCGCCAGCGCGTACACGCGCGTGCGCTTGTCGAAGAACGGGCCCATGTTGCGATCGCCCCAGGGCGAAGGCGTGGCGACCTGGAAATTGCGGTCCGACAGGAAATACAACCAGCGACCATCGGGCGAGAAGCTCGCGCGCGCGGCATCGTAGCGATCGCTGGTCAACACGCGGCGCGTGTTCGAGCGCGTGTCGATCAGCAGCAATTGGTTGGCGCCGCGCGCGGTGTCGGCGCGCGAGACCACGAGCCAGCGACTGTCGGGCGACCACGTGACCGAGGCATAGGCATCGTCGCCGCCGTGCGAGGTGCTGTCGATGACGCGGCGTTCGCCATTTCGGGTATCAATCAGCCACAGGCGCGCGCTCTTGTCATCGCTCGCGAGAAAGCGACCATCGGGCGAGGGATACAGGCGCCAGCGCTGCGTGTCGCCATCGTCGGTCAGCGCCTTGCCGCCGGGTGAACCGTCGGCGGGCAGGGACCAGATCTCGTTGCCGTCATCGCGATGAACGATGGCGAAGACCTGCTGGCCGTCGTTCGACAGCACGGCGGCGCGCGCGCGACCGTGTTCGGGAATCGCCACGTCGACGCGACGCATTGGGCCCGTACCGGCCAAGGCCACGCGACCGCGCGTGCTCAGCACCACGCGATCGCCGCTGGCCGACAAGGTCGCGTCGGTGAGAAAGGCCATGGGCTTGGCCAATTGCCGTTCGCGGCGTTGCTCGAAATCGCTGACCAGCGTGATCGGAATCACGCGATCGCTGCCATCGGCGACATCGAGCACATGCAGATCGGCGCCCAACTGAAACACGATGCGGCCGCGATCCAGGGCCGCGCCTCGCACATCCCAATCGCGATAGTGCGTCAGGGCGCGGCGCGCGGAGCCATCGGTGGCCATCTCCCAAAGATTGTCGTGGCCATCGGCGTCGCTGACCGCGTAGAGCTTGCCGTTCCACCACATCGGTCGACGCAGATTGGCGTCGAGGTCGGTGGCGATGCGCGTGGCCTCGGCCTGACCATCGAGCGCGTAGCGATACATCTGAGCCATGGCGCCGCCGCGATAGTCGCGCGCGAAATCGCCGGTGATGTGCAGGCCGAAGCGCGTGAACCACAGGGTCTTGCCGTCGGCGTCGAAGCTCGCTTCATTGGCGTCGGCCAGCGGCAGTTCGCGCTGGGTCTTGCCGTCGGGATCGGCCGCGCGCAACACGCGTCGCCAACTCGGACCGACCGTGCCCTCGGTGCTGAACAGCACTTCGCCCGCAGGCGTCCAGCCGACCACGTTGGCGCGCGCGGTATCGAACGATAGACGACGCGGCTCGCCACCGGCGAGCGGCATCACGTACACCTCGGGCACGGAATCATAGGCGCCGATGAAGGCGACATGTCGACCATCGGGCGAGATGGCCGCTTGCGATTCCTCGCCCGGATGCGTGGTCAATCGTCGCGCCACGCCACCGGACAGCGGCACCGACCACAGATCGCCTTCGGCGGTGAACACCACGGTGTCGCCGTGCAGGGCGGGAAATCGAAAATACCCGGGCGTCGTTTCCGCGCCGTGCGCGACCGTGACCATGCCCAACGCCGCGATCGCGGCGCAGAAACCGTGCTTGCCCACCATGGTGTGACTCCGACCCATAAAGAGGCCGATTGTAGGCAGGTCGCGCGCGCGCCGGGACATGCCGAAAGACCCAGGCCCGCGCGGCCCGGTTCGACGTTTTGCCCGATCGGAAACGACACGGCGGCGCTCGAGGCGCCGCCGTGAGAGAAACCGCGCGCGACGCGGACCGAAATCCGCGCCGCGCGTCGACTCAGAAGCGCCAATCCAAGCGCGCGAAGTAGTACCCGCCGTTGACGCCGAACGGGCAGGTTTCCCAGCAGTACTTGAAGCCCAGTTGCGGGAACGGGAAGCCGTCTTCCAGATCCCACTTGTCCGGGTACTTGTCGAACAGATTGTTCGCGCCGACCGTCAGCGACAGGTCCTCATCGAAGCGATAGCGCACGGCCAGATCGAACAACCACGCCGCGCCCCAGGTCTGCTTGATGCCGGGCGTGAAGCCTTCGCCGGTGACCGAGCCGTAGTAGTTCGCGCGGCCCGTCACCGTCCAGTCGGTGTGATTCCACTCGGCGGTCAGCACGTGATGCGCGCCGGGCTGGCCTTCCTCGACCAAGGTGACCTGCGTGTCGTCGAACAACACTTCGGGCGGCAACACCGCCGATTGCGAACGGCGGTTGGTGACTTCGGTGTTGTTGAAGTGCAGCAGCGCCGACAGATCCAGCGTGTCGCCGTTCGACAGATCCAGGCGATGCTCGCCAACGATGTCGATGCCGGTTGTGCGCGTGTCGATGGCATTGGTGAAGAACTGCGCCTGACCGACATTGAACGGCGCCAGCAAGGTGCGGATCGGGCAGCCGGCGTTGTTGGCGCCGCAGGCCGATTCCGCTTCCGGCTGGATGTTGCTGGAGAAGATGATGCGATCGTCGATGTCGATGCGGAAGACATCGACCGTGAACGAGGTCGCCTCGCTCGGACGGAACACGAAGCCCAGACTCGCGCTGGTCGATTCTTCTTCCTTCAACGGCTCGATGCCGAAGGCGCGCGTGAGCGCACTGTCCTGACGCGCGGTCAGCGTCTCAGTCAGCACGCCGGCGGCGTTGAGGTTGGTCGACACCTGGCTGTAGAAGGCCTGTTGCACGCCCGGCGCGCGGAAGCCCGTCGACAAGGTGCCGCGAATGGCGAAGGTCTCGGTCGCGTCGAAGCGCGCCGACAACTTGCCCGTGGTCGTATTGCCGAAGTCGGAATAGTCCTCGAAGCGCAATGCCGCTCCCAACAGAAAACGATCGGTCAGCTGCGACTCGCCGTCGACATAGACCGCGTAGTTGTGACGACCGTCATCGACTTCGGTGCCTGGCGTGAAGCCCGGAAAGCCTTGAATGCCCGACGCCGCGATGCCGCCGTTCTGATCACGGATCACGACGCCGGGATTATTGGTGCGGCCATAGGTGTACGACACCGGATCGCCCGCGACCATCTCGTAGTTGTCGCGGCGATATTCGATGCCCGTGGCCAGGTACAACGGGTTGTCGCCGAAGTTCCAATTGACCGGACCGCGGAAATCGAGATTGAACGTGGTCTGGTCGAAGATCAGCGAGCCGGTGTCCGCCTCGGTCGGCGATTCGCCGTAGATGCCACCGCCGGGCTTGGGCTCGTAGTACCAGCTGACGTTGACCGAGTTGCGCTCGTGGAAGTCGAAGTCGTTCTCGCCCCAGTTGAGCGAGGCGTCCCATTCCCAACTCTCGCCCAGCGGCGCCTTGTAGCCGAAGGCGAAGGACTTGTCGGTGACGGTCGTGATGATGTTGGGCAGGAAACCGTTGGGGTAGTACTCCGGCACCGTGCGGCCATCGCCGGCGCTGCGGAAGAAGCCCGAGGAATCGCCTTCGCGCTCGGACCAGCCGCCGAACCAGTACAACTGACCCGCGCCGATCGGCAGACCACCGTTCAACCACAGGTATTTGTCCTTGGCGTCGGCGTCGCCGATGCGCTGGGTCACGCGCGGCGGATCGACGCGCAGCGAGTCGGGGCCGGCGCGATTGGTCTCGGCGCGGTCGCGATATTCCACAGTGAAGTTGAAAAAGCCATCGCCCGCGAACGGCACGCCGTAGTTGAGCGAGCCGCTGTAGGTATCGCCATCGCCCGCGTAGGTCTGACCCACGTCGGCGGAGAAATCACCCGCGCCGGCCTGATCCTTGAGGATGATGTTGATCACGCCCGAGATCGCGTCGGAGCCGTATTGCGCGGCCGCGCCATCGCGCAGCACTTCGATGCGCTTGATCGCGCCGACCGGGATGGCATTGATGTCGGTGCCGGCCGAGCCGCGACCAATGGTCTGCTGCACATTGACCAGGGCCTGCTGATGACGGCGCTTGCCGTTGACCAGCACCAACACCTGATCGGGGCCGAGCGCGCGCAGCGTGGCGGGGCGGATGATGTCGGTGCCGTCGCTGATCCACGTGCGCGAGAAATTGAACGAGGGCTCGAGGTTCTGCAGGATCTGGCCGATCTCGCGCGAGGCCGAGGTGTCGATGGCGTCGCGATCGATCAGATCAACCGGCGCGGCCGCCTCGGTGGCGGTGTGGCCGCGCGCGCGCGAACCGAGCACGACCACGTCTTCGAGTTTCTTGTCTTCCGAGTCCTTGTTCGTCTCGGCGTCCTGCGCGAATGCGCTGACGCTGCCGAGCGCGAGCAGCAGGCTGGCGCTGAGCACGTTCAAGCGAAACGCGGGTGATCGGGTGCTGTAGCTTGTCATTGTGTACGCTCCTCCGGCGTGGTGAATGTCGCGCAGTTCAATGCGCGGTCCCGTCGGGGAAACGAACGGCTGCGCCCACGCGCGAGCGCGCGGACGTGATGCATGGTCTCCCTCCCCCCGGATGGCGACCTCGTGCTTCCCCAACCGGCGGTTTTCTACAGCAACGCTGTCGGCTTGGGAAGGCGCGCGCGACGCGCGATGGTGAGATCGTCGATCGGATTCGCGCGTCGCGACGCGCGTGGCGACATCGATATGCGAAATGGTGACAACGAGCGCACTGTTGTTGCTTGACAGCGGCTACGTCGAGCCGAGTCGACCGCGCGGCCTGTGGCAGAATGCGCGCGAGATTCATCGAGCGGGGATGCATGCGCCAAGGCCGGTTCAGCACGGGGACGTGGGCCGCGATCGTCCTGATCGCGTCGACGCTCCGCGTGGCCAGTGCCGCGCCCGAGGCCATGATGCTGCCGTATCGCGCCGAGGCCATCGTCGTCGATGGCGTGCTCGATGAGTGGGACGCCGCGCGTCCCTACGAGGCCCACTTCGACGAGACCACGCACGCGCCCGCCGCGCGCAATCGCGTGCGCGCGCGTCTGGCTTGGGACGAGCGCGCGCTGTACTTCGCCTTCGAGGTCGACGACAACGACATGGTCGCAGCGCCCGCGAATCTCGCGGTCGATCAGTTTCATCAATACGACTCGCTGCAGGTCTACATCGATCCGCGCGATGACAGCGCGCGCAGCATGAACCGCGACGACGTCGACGTGATCCTGCTGCCCGACGGTCGCCACGGCGTGCTGCGCGGCGACGATCTGGTCGCCGCGCTCACCGATGCCGCCGTGCCGCAGCGCGAGTCCACGCCCTTGCTCGCCGACTACGTCGCGCGCCGCACGGCCACGGGCTGGCGCGCGGAGTTGGCCATTCCCTTCGCGGGTCTTGGGGTGTCGGCGCAAGCGAGCCATCGTCTGCGCATCGACGTGACCATGAACGATTGGCTGGTCGATCATCCGCCCGGCGCATCCGAGGCCTTCGACGCCGAGCGCGTGCGCGCGGGCGAAGTGCCTTTGGCCGAACCTGTCGATCCCGCCGTGGGCACGCAGTTGCTGCCGCTCGCGTGGTCGGGCGAACGCGACTTTGGCTTTCCGCCGACATGGCGCGTGTTCGCGCTGCAAGGCGAGGCGCCGTGGCTCGAGGCGCAAGCCGCGCGGCATGGCGTGGCGATGGTGGCGAGCATGGCCGCGTTCGGCGCGATGGCGGTGCTCAGTGGTGTCGCCTTGGTGATCGCGGCGTGGCGACGACGGCAATTGCGCGCCTTGATGCGACGGCTGGAGTCGTGGCCGACGACGGCGCGGATCGACGCTTCGGCGTTGCGGCGTTTGTCGATGTCGTCGTCGATGGCAGCGGCGGCGGAGTCCTCGGCGGCATCGCAGCGTTCGGAAGGAGTGGAGCAGGGCAGCGATGCGCCATCGATCGAATCATCGACGACGATCGCGACGACGCAAGACGCGAACGCACCAATCCTCACCGAAGACGAGTCACCCAGCACCGAACCCGATCCCTCCCGCGACCGCGCCTTCTGCGAACGCGTGCTCGCGCACATTCGCGCGCATCTCGACCAAGCGCACACGCCGGCGCAATTGGCCGAGCAGTTTCATGTCTCGCCGCGCACCTTGCAGCGACGCTTGAAGTCCGGCATGGGCACCTCGCCGCGCGAGCTGGTGTTGGCGGCGCGTTTGCAAGTCGCGCGCGAGTTGCTGGCGCAAGGCCAGTGGCGCGTCAGCGACGTCGCGAACCGCGTGGGCTTTGACGATTTGTCACATTTTTCACGGCGTTTTCGCGCGGCGTATGGCGTCGCGCCTTCGCAAGCGCGCGATCCCGCCGCGCACTGATCGCGCGCGCGTCGATGCGTTGACACCGAGTGCTCGGTCCTCGCGATATCCCCGCGATTGACGCGCGCAGACAAGCCGCTGTCGCGGTCGTCCTAACGCGCGCGATGCGCGTAACGCTGCAATGGCCCCAGTTTCCAACACAGGGGCAAGTCCATGGTGGCGCGCGCGTTGGTGAGAAGCTTGGCGATGATGGCGTTGACGGCGATGGCCCCGTGCCACGCCGCGGTGTTCACGGTCGGCACGGTGCCCGGCGCCGGGCATGCGACCTTGGCGTCGGCCTGGGATGCCGCCGTCGCGATGCCGGGCGCGCACGAGATCCGCCTGTCCGCGCAATCTCATCCCGTCGGCGCCTTGCTGACCTTGCCGCCCGATCGCGGGCCGATCATGATCAGCGGGGGTTGGGACGATAGCTTCTCGACGGTCGCCGGCACGCGTGACGCGAGCGCGATCGTGCGGTTGCCCGGCGTGCCGGGGCCGGCGATTCGGTTCAGCGCGAGCGCGTCGATCATCACGCTGCGTAACCTCACCATCACCAATGGCAATGCCGCGAGCACCGCCGGTGGTCTCGATGCGAGCCTCACCGGCACGGCACGCCTCGAACTCGATCAGCTGGCCGTGCGCGACAACGTCAGCTCTTCCGGTGCGGGCGCTGGCGCCGCGATCTACGCGGTCGGCAATGCGCAGGTCGATGTGCGCGCGAGTCGATTCCATAACAACACCTTGTCTGGTGATGCATCCGCGGGCGCGGGTTTGCATCTGCGGTTGGAGAACGGCGCCAGCGCCACCGTCGTGGGGTCGCAGTTCTACGGCAATACCACGAATGCTTCGGGCGAGGGCGGCGCGCTGTGGATCGGCGCGCTGACCAGCGTGCAGGTCCAGGCCAATGATCTCGAGATCTTCGACAACATCAACACCGGCGCCGACGTCAGCGCGACCGGCCTGCTGGTCTTCGCGAGCAATGGCGCCTTCGTAAATTTGGAACGACTGCACGTTCACCACAACGTCGACAATGTCGGCACGCTGGGCTCGCGCGCGCAGGTGCAACTGGTCGGCGGCAACAGCGCGATCACGTTTCTCACCGATTCGCTGATTCACGACAGCCCGCAGGCGGGGCTGGCGACCTTCGCCTACGGTGGCTTCACCAGCACGCGCTTGAACAACCTCACCATCGCGCGCCATGGCGATTGGGGACTGTACGCGGATGGCGATGGAATTCTGACGATGCACAACAGCATCGTGCACGACAATGGCGGCGTGCAGAATTTCGCTGGCATCACGCCGGTGAATGCGTTGGGTGATGACTGGATGCTCGACGATCCGCTGTTCGTCAACGCGGGCGCGGGCAACTTTCGTTTGGCGGCCGGTTCGCCGGGGCTCGATGCCGGTACTTCGTCCGTGCCTGGTGGGCTGGGGCAATTCGACGTTTCGGGTCAGCCGCGCGTGATCGGGCCTTCTGTCGACATCGGCGCTTACGAAAGCACGGTCACGGTATTGCCCGAGGTCGTGTTCGCGAATGACTTCGAGGGCACGCCATGAGCCGCGTGACGTCTTGGCGCTGTGGCGTCGCGTTGCTCGCGGCGATCGTGATGGCCATGAACACCGCGCGCGCGCAATGGGCTTTCCCGGGCGCCGAAGGCTTCGGCGCCGTGGCCACGGGCGGGCGCGGTGGCGCCGTGCTCTTCGTCACCACGCTCGATCCCGATCCCGCCGGCACGGTCGCGGGCTCGTTGAATTGGGCGCTCGCGCAAAGCGGTCCGCGCACGATCGTGTTCAAGGTCAGTGGCGTGATTCATGGCTATGCCAACGTGGTGCATGGCGATGTGACGATCGCGGGCCAGACGTCGCCCGGTGGCGTGATCGTGCGCGGCTTCGTGTGCGATGGTCACTACGAGCGCAATGCTTGCGACAACTTGATCGTGCGCCATCTGCGACTTCGCCCCGGATGGAATCTGACCGTGCCCGTGGGTGGCGATCGACTCGACGATGGTCTGCGCATCGACGGCGCATCGCGCTTCATCTTCGATCATGTCTCGATCGCCAATGCCACCGACGAAGCGGTGCAGTTGTCCTGGGCCTCGCAAGGCACGATCCAGCACAGCATTCTGGGCGAGACCGTGGGCGATCACGCTGATCGCGGCGGCATGCTGCTCAATTATTCGCATCCCGAACATCCGCAGGATCAGCTGACAATCGCGCACAATCTTTGGTATCGCATCGGCGGGCGCTTGCCCGAAGTGACGTGCGAGGCCAGTGCTTATCCGGGCGACCCTGGCAGCACGGCCGATTGTCAGACGCGGACGCTGCGACTCGAGGTCAGTCACAACTACTATTTTGATCCGGGCTTCTTGTTCTACTACAACCGCGATGTCGATCAGAACGCAGCGCTTGGGCCCTATCGCGTGCGCTTGAACCTCATCGGCAATCGCTTGAAGACGCGCGCGAGTTATCCGTATGGCCTGGCGCTGCACGACTATCTCGATGTCGCCGACAACGAACTCTTCGTCGACGACAACCGACTCGACGCCTATCCGGCCTTCAGCGACTACGCCTTGTTCTATTGCTGCAATGATTTCGCCAGCGCCGTGCCCAACACCGATCTCGGCGTGGCCACGCGGCGAAGCGCGCGCCATGCGTTTCCGGCCGTGACCGCGATCGCGGCCGCGCAATTGCCCGAGGACGTGGCGCGCCGCGCCGGCGCGTTTCCGCGCGATCCCATGGATCGACGTTACATCGCGTCGGTCACCAGTGGCGTGATTCCCGATGTACCGCAGAGCACGCCGCTGGCGGACGATGCCTTCGATCTGGATTTCCCCGCTAACTCGCCACCGACACCGCCGATCGACAGCGACAACGACGGCATGCCCGATGCCTTCGAGCAGCAGTACGCGGGCCTGGGCTTGAATCCGCTGGTGGACGATCGCAATGGCGCGCAGTTGTCGTTGCCGCTGACGGGCGTGAGCGGCTACACCAATCTGGAGTGCTATTTGAATGCGTTGGCCGATTCGCGCGTGACTGCGGCGATGGATGTTTACTTCGTGAATGGCTTTGAATGACGCGGTGAGAATTGGCGTGGCGCACGCTAGCCCACTTTGCGCGCGGCACTACGTGTCACGCGGCAGAAGACCTTCGCGTCTCGCCTGCGAGATCGCCTCCGCCCGCGACGTCGCCGCCAGCTTGGGGTAGAGATTCTTCACGTGATGCGAGAGCGTGTTGATGCTCATGCCCAGACTCTCGGCTGCTTCGCGATAGGAAATGCCGCGCGCCAGGGCCTCGAGCACATCGCGCTCGCGCGCGGTCAAGGTCATCGGCCCCCCAGCGGGGGTATGCTGAGGGGCCGATGCCGCGGGCGAGGCCCGCTCCTGACGTCGCAGACGCTTGAACAGATAGCCGGCGACCGCCGGCGAGATCGGGCATTCGCGCCGCGTGGCGCTGTCGAGCGCATCGAACAGCGCGCGCGCGTCGGTGGTCTTGAGCAGATAGCCGTCGACGCCGGCCTCGATCGCTTCGACGACATTGGTCTCGTCGTCGAACACGGTGAAGGCCAGCACCAGCGCGTTGGGGTTCAACGCGCGAATCGACGGCAGCAGGCTCGAACCCCGGCCATCGGGCAGGCCGAGGTCGAGCAGCAGCACGTCGAAGGGTTGATTGAGCATGCGCCGCGCCGTGACCAAGTCCGGCGCGGTCCAGGCCAAATGATACGTGTCGCTCTCCGCCAGCAGATCGGCGATCCGATGACGGACGCCGGGCAGATCGTCGACGATGGCGATGCGATAGTTCATGCTCGGTTTTCCCGCCGCTGCATCACACCATCGCGCCAATCGCGCGCGACGTCCAGCCCCGGCCGTGTCATCTCATTCGAAGCCGTTGGCGAACAGATCGTCCGACAAGGTGCGCGCGTCGAGCACATCGGCCCGCGCGCGCATGCGTCGCCACGGACTGACCTTGGCGGGATTCGTCGGCGCGACGATGCCGCTTTGAGTCACGCTGAAAGGCGCGTAGACCGTGCGCGCGCGCCAGCTGTAGGTCTCGCCGCCGACGAGTGTATTGGGCTGCGTTACTTGCAGGCTGCCTTCGGGCAGGGTGCCGACGTCGTTCCAACTGCTGCTGATCGTGTCGATGCAGTTCACGTGTCCGAAGGGCACGGCCTTCGGACACAGTTGCACCTGCAATCGCGCGCGCTCGCGACCCGTGGCCGAAGGCGCCGAGGCCACGACCAGGAGCGTGGAAACCGTCTGCGTGAGGCCATTGAAATCCAGCGGCGTCGTCGGACTGCGGAACTGCTGCGCGCCAATCGACCGACCCTCGCCATTGACGTGCACCACATGCACCGCACCGACCGCGGCGGCCGAACCCGCGAGGCCGGGCGCGGCGGCGAGCACATCGGCGACACCATCGCCATCGACATCGGCCAAGCGCGCGGCGGCGCCCAACTGCGCATTGGTCTCGGGCACGGTAATCGTGGCCATGGCGCTGGCGACCAAACCCGTCGCGCCACCAGGCACCCAATGCAGCGCGCCATTGACCGTGTTGCCGCCGCTCGAGGCGAAGGGCTCGCCGATCAGCACATCGGCGCGGCCATCGCCATTGAGATCGCCGCCGCCTTGCACGACACGACCGAAGTCAGTGCCGCTGCTCGTGCCGAAAATCTGGGTCGCGGGCGTCGTGATCAAGCCCGCGCTGGAACCGCGCAGCAAGCGCACGGAGCCGCCATTGGTGACGTTGGCGGTTTCGCCGGGGCAGCCGTAGATCAAGTCCGAATAGCCGTCGCCGTCGATATCGCCCGCGCCGGACAGTCCCTCGCTGCAGCGTCCGCCGGAGACGCCGCCGTTGATGAACTGGTCGGCGACGTTGTCCACGGCGATGCCGCCGAAGTAGATGCGCACCGAACCCGTGTTGACGCCGCCACCGCGCGCGCCCACGGCGAGATCGGCGAAGCCATCGCCGTTGACATCGCCCGCCGCCGCGATGGAGCGACCCAGTCGCTCATCCAGGCCGCCGCCGCGGATCTCGAACAGCGGCGCGGCGCCGATGCCCGAGGCGCTGCCCGCGTACACGTAGGCGACACCGATATCGGACGAGCCGATATCGGCCAAGGGCGCGCCAATCGCGAGTTCGACAAAACCATCGCCGTTGAGATCTCCTGCGCTGGTCACGACGTCTCCGTAGCGCGCGCCGACCTGAGCGAGACTCAACGCACGATCGACCGTGGTGTCGAACGCGCCCGCGCTGCCGTGATAGACGAAGACCGCGCCGCCATTGCTGCTCGACTCCGGCGCGCCCACGGCCACATCGCCAAAGCCATCGCCATTGAAATCACCGATCGCCACCGCGCGTCCGAATTGCGCGGCGGCGACCGCGCCGGACAGCACCGCGTTCGGCGTGGCGCCAAAACCGCTGGTCGTGCCGTAGTACAGCTCGACACGGCCGAAGTCGGCGCTGACGCCGTCATACAGCGGAACGCCGACGGCGAGATCGTCCAGACCATCGCCATTGATATCGCCTTGCGCGAGCGCATAGCCGAACTGCGCGCTTGCCTGCGTGCCGTCGATCGTTGTGTCGATCTGCGTCGACAGGCGCAAGGCCGTGCGCACGAGATAGCTGAAGCCTTGCGCCGGTCGCGAAGCGCCGCCGGATTCCTCGGGCGCGCCGACGAACAGCTCGGCGACGCCATTGCCGTTGTAGTCGACGAAGGCCAGCGCCGAACCAAAGCGTCCCGCCGTCGTGGTGCTCGATTGCCCGCGAATCGCGTAAGCATCGGCGCCGAGGCCATTGGCAGAACCCGTCGCCACGAAGACCTTGCCGAACTCGGCGATGCCGTAGTCGGTCGCCAGCGGCGCGCCGATCGCGAGATCAGCGTACAGATCGCCATTGTTGTCGCCGAACGCGACGGCCTGGCCGAGCCCGGCGCCCGCGATGTCGCGCTCGATCACCAGATCGACCGTGTTGTTGGGCGAAGCCGAACCGTGAAACACGAACACCGCGCCTTCATTCGTCTGGCCGTTGTCGTACAGCGGCGCGCCTAACGCGATATCGGAAAAGCCATCGCCATTGACATCACCCGCGCCCGCGACCGCCGCGCCGAGACCCGCGCCGATTTGATTACTCTCGAACGCGAGGTCGGCCACCGTGTCGAACGGTCCGTTGCTGCCGAGATAGAGCAAGGCCGCGCCTTCGCCCGTCTGCCCCACCGTGGCATTGGGGACACCCACGATCAGATCGGCGAAACCATCGCCATTGAAATCGCCGGCGCTCGCCAGGCTCGAACCAAACAAACTGCCCGCGGCGGTCGGTGCCGTGGTCGCCGCGGCTACGGTACCGAAAGTGTTGCCCGGACCGCCGAAGAAGAACTGTACTTGTCCCGAATCGACGCGCCCCGCGTCGTCGTAGCGCGGCGCGCCGACTACGAGGTCGGCATAACCATCGCCATTGAGATCGCCCGCGCCGGCGATCGCCGCGCCGAATTGGCTATTCGCCTGCGTGCCGCGCAGTTCCGCGGCTTGGTTCGGAAACACGGTCGCGCTGCCGAAGTAGACGAAGACGCGACCGACATCGATCGCGGCGCCGTTGTCCCACGTCGGCGCGCCGACCGCGTAATCGTCGAAGCCATCGCCATTGAGATCGCCCACGCCGACGATGCTCGCGCCATAGGCTTCGCCGGCTTGTTCGCCATAGTCGCGCAGGATCGATGCAGGCCCCGGCCGATCGGCCGTGGCATCGCCGATGAAGATCGAGATCGCGCCCGCGCCGGCCGCGAGGCCGCCCGGATTCTCGCCCGGCGTGCCGATGCCGACATCGAGAAAGCCATCGCCATTGATGTCGCCGAGCGTGCTCACCGCGCGCCCGTTGTTCGCCTGCGCGGTGAGGATGGCGATCATGCGCAGATCGGCGGTTTCGGTGACATAGGTCGCTTGCGCGCCGGGCGCCAACGCGAGGCCGGCGAGCAGGAGCAGCCGCGCGCGACGCGGAGCTTGAAGGGGGTTCGTCTTCACGGTCGAGTCTCGGCGCACCACGGTGGTGCGGTCGTCGGCCGGCAGTGTCGGCGCCTGACGCGCGCTTGGAATCACATGGCGGGATCACATGGACCTGTGACGCGCGCTTTCGAAATGTCGCGAAATGTCAAAAGCGAGAGGCGGCGTATCGATCAAGGCTTGGGCGAGGCGGGTGATGCCGTCGATGGATCGTTCTCGTCGGAAGCGCTAGCTGTGCCTTCGGATTCATCAATCGGCACGCGCAAGGTCACGACCGTGCCCGGGGTGGTCGATTGCCAGTCGATGCTCGCGGCCATCGCCTGCGCGCGATGACGCATGCTGTCCATGCCGATGCCCGAGGCCTGCGCGGGATCGAGGCCGCGACCGTCGTCGGCCACGGTGATCTCGATCAGTCCTTCGGGCAGAAGGCGCGTGGCGATGCGCAGTCGCCGCGCCATGGCGTGGCGCAGCGCGTTCGTCACCGCTTCTTGCAGCAAGCGCATCACGTGCAAGGTCTTGCGCGGGCCCAAACGATCGTGATCGCGGTCGTGGTGGTATTCGACGATCAACTCGCATCCGGCGGCGCGCGCCTGCGGGCGGATGCGGCGTTCGAACGCGAACAGGGCATCAGTCAAACCATCCTCGGCCGTGTCCAGCGAATCGACGATCAGGCGAAGATCGGTGAGGCTATCGTCAATCGCGGCGGCGAGCGCCGGGCCAGTCAGCGAGTCGGCTTGCAGGCGCAAACCGGTGAGCTTGCCGCCGATGCCGTCATGCATGTCGCGCACGATGCGCGCGCGTTCGTCCATCACCGCCGCGTGCTTCTGCCATTGCGCGCGTTCGGCGTAGCTCGCTTGCAGTTCCTGTTCGCGAATGGCGAGGCGCTCGGCGAGGCGCGCGTTGGCCTCGATCACGGTGCGTCGCGCCTGCGCCGCTTCGCGCGCGAGCGCGAACACCATCGCCAGGCCGAAGCACGCGCCTACGATCGGTGACCACGATAGGGTCAAGGGCAGGGCGGCATCGAAGGGCGAATGCAGATCGACGATGCTGCCCACGCGATCGAGCACCAGCGCGCTCAGGCATAAGGCAAGCAGACTACGTTCGAGCAAGGAGCGCCCGCGATCGCGCGCCACGGCGAATGCGAGTAGAACAATCGCCAGCGCGCCCGACACGCACACGGTCACGTAACTCGCGTTGACCAAACGCAGGAGCCCCGATTGCAGATTCGTCGCGAGCGTGGTCACCAGGACAAAGGCGAGCAACAGCACGCCTTGCAGCGCAAGCCACGCGTGATAGATCCGACGCACGCGCGCCATCGGCACGCGTACTTCATGCGCGACGAACGCGGCGATCGCGATGGCCGACGCCAAGTTGAGCGACGACCAAATCAACACGAAGCTCTTCAAGCCCATGGGAAAGGGCGGACTGAAGGTGAGGAAGGCCGTCGATGCTGCGCAACAGCCGAGCAGCAGCATCAGCGCGCGAATGCGCGGCCGATCCTCCGCGGGCCAGTTCACCGCCAGACACAACAACAGCGTGAACGTCAGAATGCCCACGCCGATCAGCGCCAGATCGGTCAGCAGGAAATTGCGCGCGCGAAAGGCCTTGGCCAACGCATCGGCGGGGCCGATCGCGAATTCCGATAAGGCCATGGCGAGGCCTTGCGCCTGCTTGTCGATCTCCAATCGATTGACTCCGGCGCGAAGCAGTCGCGGTGACAGCGGATAGTATGCGGGCTCCGACGTCAGCAGCCCTTCCATGCGCGGCACGGGATCGGCCGGCTGCACCGGTTGGCCGTTGACGCGGATCTCGCGAATCTCCTCGCGAATGGCGAGATACAAGGCCTGCGGCACGCGCGGATCGGTCACGTCGAAATCTACTTCGTAGCGAAGCGTCGACACGCCCTCGGGCACCTGCACCACATAGCCATCGAGGCGCTGTCGCTTCGCGATGCCATCACGCCCGGGAATGGCTTGGCCTTCGGTATCGAGCCAGTGATAGCTCACCGCGTCGCGCGTATCGATCGCGGGCGGTCGCGCGATGCGTTCGACGGCGTGGACGATGAGCGCGAAGAGCAAACTCCACGCGAGAATGAGCAGCACCGCCAGCCCCACGCGCGAACGTGCGGGATCACCGCGGTGCGGGGTCGTCGTGGCGGTGTTGGTTTCGCTCATGGCGAGCGAGACTAGCGGTTGGCGCGGGGCGGGGACAACCGCGCGGGTGATGGGGACGAACGATTCGCTGACGGTCAGCGCTGACGGAAGCGCCGCGCGATCTCGGCGCCCAGAACGCGGGCATCCTCGTTCTCGGGCTCGACGGGCACCGCGTCAGGCGTCACCAAGGACAGGGCATAGCGATAGGCCGATGCCGCCGAACGGTCCACGGGGAACGCATTGCCCGTGTCGAGGGCATTGGCCAGCACGCGCAGGGCATTAAGCTCGCCCGAGGCGATGCGCCGATCCAGTTGCGCGCGATAGACCGCTTGCAAGACGACCAGCCGTTCGGCGTGTCGTACGACGGCAAAGGCATCATCGCCGACGATGCTTTGATTGAAGGCATTGTCGAACCAGTCGACGTCGACTTCCCGCAGCACCTCGGTGAGTTGCGCGAGAAATCGCGCGCGGTCGATCGGTGGCGCGGCTTGACACTGCGCGCGCTCGCGAAGCAATCGGTCGCGCGTGCCCTGCGCGAGACTATTGCGTTGCTCAATGAGTTGTGGCGGCAGGGTCGACCATTCGTCCTCGTGCAGCATGGCCTTGGCGCGGCTGTCGATCTCCTCGTCGCTCAGCACCGGCCGCATGCACGGAATCTGAGCGCGCAATACGACCGCGCGTGCCTCGAGATCGCCGGCTTCGGCGCGGGCTTGCAGCGCATTCATCCAGGGTATCGAGGCGTCGAGCGTCAGTTCTAGCGTGGGCGTGGGCCAAGGCGGCGTGGTGCTGGGTGCCGCGCGCGCGCTGCTGCTGGGTGGCGCGGCAGCCGTGGTTGATTGAGCCGAATACGTCTCCGGCTTCTTGTTCACGACGTGCTCGGTCGAAGCCCGTGGCGTGAACCACGCGAGCGCGGCATACGTGAGCACCGCCACGGCGATGAAACTCATCACGGCAAAGGGCCACCTCAAGGTTCGTCGCTCGTGACTCATGAACAGCAGCTCGCGTACAGGCGTTCGCCCTTGGCGCGTGCCGCGGCCAGTTGCTCGGGCGTGAGTTTCTCCGCCAGTGCTCCCATTCTTACTTTCACCCAGCGATTCGGCGGTGGCTGGAAAAACGTGCGGCGCAGCCAGGGCATGGCCTCATCGGGGACATGCGCGCGTGTGAAGGCGTGATAGTAGGCATAGGCCTCGGCCGGCGAAGGTTCGGCGAAAATGCCCTTGTCGAAGACTTCCGCGATCGCTTGCAGCGCGCGCGGGTCGTGCTCGGCGAGGCTGTCGCGCAAATGCGTGAGCAGTCGTCGCTTGATCGGCGGCAGCTCGGACGGTGGCGCGAGCCAGGCCTTGGCGTGAATTGCTTCCATGCCGTACCGCAGTCGCGCGTCGGGGTCACCGAGATCGGCGGCGCGCTCGAGCCATTGCAAGATCTCGTCGGGCGTGGCGCGGGGAATGCCCTCGCAACGTCGCGCGCGATCAAGTTCGGCGCGCATCTCGTCGTTGACGATCTCTTCGGTATTGGGCAGGGGAATGTCCGGCACTTTTTCGCCTTTCGCGATCGCTTGCGCGCGAATCTCCTTGACGAAGGAGAGCGCGAGATTGACGCGACTATTGGCACTCTTTTCGAGTTCCTCGGCCGATTGCGGCAGACGTTCGCACGATCTCAGCGCATCGTGGACCCAGCGCGCCGCCGTGCCATCACCCGCGCGCGCGGCGGCAAGCCATTCCTGGAATGAGGTGGTATCGAGAACAGCTGGCATGGGCGCGCCGCGTTCATAGCGCGCGAGTGGAGGCGCGATTCGCGACTGGCTTGGCGCCTGCTCGGTGACCGCTTTGGATTCGGCGGGTGTCTCCAATGAAGACGTCAGCTTGCGCCAGGGATCGTCTCGCGCGAGATCAGGCGCGGATTCGCCGCGCGTCGCGCCAGCTTCCCGCGACGGCGCGACCGCGAAGACCAAGGCCCCGGCGGCGATACCGCCTAAGGCCATGCACAACATCCACGCAACACCGAATCCCTTAATCACTCCGCCGTCCTTGCGGTCTTAGCTTCACCTTCGTGCTTCGCGCGAACTCACCGATCCTTGACCACCATCAACCGAATCTCGGTCATGTCCTCGATCGCGAACTTCACGCCTTCGCGGCCGAGGCCGGAATCCTTGACGCCGCCATAGGGCATGTTGTCGACGCGGAAGCTCGGCACGTCGCCGATGAGCACGCCGCCGACTTCGAGTTCGTCCCAGGCTTTCATGGCCTTGTGGATGTCGTCGGTGAAGATGCCGGCTTGCAGGCCGAACTTGGTGTCGTTGACTTCGGCGAGCGCCTTGTCGAAATCGGTGTATTTGGAAATCGCTACGGCGGGGCCGAAGGCTTCTTCGCACACCAGCGGCTGGTCCTTCGGCACGTCTTCCATGATCGTGGCTTCGAGCATGGCGCCTTCGCGCTTGCCGCCGCACAGGATCTTGCCGCCAGCGGCGGCGGCTTTTTGAATCCAGTCGTGCAGACGACGTGCTTCGGATTCGCTGATCATCGGGCCGATGAAAGTGTCTTCGTGCTTGGGGTCGCCCATCTTCAGTGCCTTGGCGGCGGCGACGTAGCGCTTCTTCACTTCGTCATAGAGATCGGCGTGAATCAGCACGCGCTGCACGTGAATGCAGCTCTGGCCCGATTGATAGAAGCCGCCGAAGATCAGGCGCTGCACCACATGGTCGAGGCGATCGGCCTGATCGCGATCGACGATGCAAGCGGCATTGCCGCCGAGTTCGAGCACGACCTTCTTGGCGCCGCAGCGCGCCTTCAGATCCCAGCCCACGCCCGGCGAGCCGGTGAATGACAACAGCTTCAGGCGCGGATCGGTGGTGAATAGATCCGCGCCGTCGCGATGCGCGGGCAGAATCGAGAACGCGCCCTTGGGCAAATCAGTTTCGGCCAGCACTTCGCCGATGATCAGCGCGCCGATCGGCGTGCGCGAGGCCGGCTTCATCACCCAGGTGCAACCCGCGGCGATCGCCGGCGCGATCTTGTGCGCGGCCAGGTTCAAGGGAAAGTTGAACGGGCTGATCAGGGAACACGGGCCGATCGGCACGCGCTTCCACATGCCGCGATAGCCTTGCGCGCGCGCGGAGATCTCCAGATTCATCACTTCGCCGCCGATGCGCACGGATTCTTCGGCGCCGACGCGGAAGGTGTCGATCAGCCGCGAGACTTCGCCGCGCGAATCCTTGATCGGCTTGCCCGCTTCCACGCACAAGGCTTGCGCGATTTCCTCGGCGCGCTCGGTGAAGCGGCGCACGCAATGCATCAGCACGGCCTGGCGCTTGTGCGGCGGGAAGCGACGCATGGCATCGGCCGCGGCGACCGCGGCGGCGATGCCGGCATCGATGGCCTTGGGGTCGGCCTGCGCCACGCGCGTGGCGACGGCGCCGGAGTACTTGTCGGTGACCTCCAACTCCTGGTTGGCGAACACGGCCTCGTTGGCGAGGTAGTACGGATACGTCGGCTTCAGCATGATCGGCTCCAGCGCGCGGACGCGCTCAGACTTGCGCGGAAAGTTCCTTGATCTCGCGGTTGAGCACGCGATCGTTGTCGGAATAATCGATGGCGAGGTCGATCAGATCCACGCCGGGCGTTTCCAGCGAGTGCTTGAGCATCTCGCGGAACTGCGCCACCGACGCGGGACGATGACCGCGCGCGCCATAGGCCTCGGCGTACTTCACGAAATCGGGGTTGCCCATGTCCATGCCAAAATTGGCGAAGTGCATGTTGGCTTGCTTCCACTTGATCATGCCGTAGGCGTTGTCCCGCAGCACGATCTGGGTGATGTTGAGGTTCAAGCGCACCGCGGTTTCGAGTTCCTGCGAATTCATCATGAAGCCGCCATCGCCCGACACCGCCACGACCTTGCGATCGGGGTGCACCATCTTCGCCGCCATCGCCGAGGGCAAGCCCGCGCCCATGGTCGCCAGCGCGTTGTCGAGCAACAAGGTGTTGGGCTCGCGGCAGCGGTAGTAGCGCGCGAACCAGATCTTGTACATGCCATTGTCCAGGCACACGATGCCGTCGGCGGCCATTTCCTCGCGCATCACTTGCACCAGGCGCACGGGGTGAATGGGAAAACGCTCGTCGTCCGCGCCTTGGCGCAAATGCGCGAGCAAGTGTTCGCGCACGCGATCGAAGTAGGCGAAGTCCCAGTGCTTCTGCGGGCTCAGCGCCTGCTTGAGGCGCCACACGGAATTGGCGATGTCGCCGGTGACTTCGATCTGCGGGAAATAGACCGTGTCGACCTCGGCGGTGAAATAGTTGATGTGAATCACCGTGCGCAGGCCGCGGCGCATGAAGAACGGCGGCTTCTCGATCACGTCGTGACCGACATTGATGATGCAGTCGGCGTTCTCCAGCGCGCGATGCACGAAATCGCCGTCCGACAGCGCGGCATTGCCCAGCCACAGCGGATGGGTCTCGTCGACCACGCCCTTGCCGAGCTGCGTGGTGAAGAAAGGAATGCCGGTCTTCTCGATCAGCTCGCGCAGCATCTTGGCCGAGCTCTTGCGATTGGCGCCGGCGCCGACCATCAGGATCGGGCGCTTGGCCGCGAGAATGGCGTCGACCGCGCGCGCCACGGCCTTTTCATCGGCGACCGGACGGCGGTGATAGCTGGCCTTGATCAGGATCGCGTCGGTGTCTTCGTGCGCGATGTCCTCGGGCAGTTCCAGGTGCGTGGCTCCGGGGCGTTCTTCCTCGGCGCGACGAAAAGCCTCGCGCACGCGCGCGGGAATATTGTCGGCCGAGATGATCTGCTTGGTGAACTTGGTCAGCGGCTGCATCATCGCGACCACGTCGACGATCTGAAAATGCCCCTGCTTGCTGACCTTGATCGGCTTCTGGCCGGTGATCATCAGCATCGGCATGGCGCCGAGCTGCGCGTAGGCCGCGGCGGTGACGAAGTTGGTGGCGCCGGGACCGAGCGTGGCCAGGCACACGCCGGCCTTGCCGGTCAGCCGACCATAGGTCGCGGCCATGAAGCCCGCGCCTTGCTCGTGCCGCGTCAGGATCAGTTTGATATTGCTGGTGCGCAGCGATTCCAGCAGGTCGAGGTTTTCCTCGCCGGGAATGCCGAAGACATATTGCACGCCTTCCGCTTCGAGTGCCTTGACGAACAGATCGGATGCCTTCATCGCGGATGCTTTCCTGGTGGTGGCGGTACGCGGCGCCGCGCGAGCGGCGTCCCCTGGTCGCGCGGCGTTTCCCCGAGCCGTCGCGACCGTCATCGCCGTGTGATTCGCGCGACCGACGCGCGCGCATGACGCGACGAGCCGATTCTGATCGCCGGCTCTCGAAAGCGTCAACACACCGCGCGCGACTTCGAGCTGACCGTCGGTCGGCCGAATTGATTGCGGGCACGCGCGCTTGGGCTAGGCTAGCGGCTCGGCGAGCGGGGGCGGCATGCGGCGTGTGTGTCTTCATTTCCTGACGGGTCGGCGCGAGGGCCGCGTCGAGGTTTATCCCGTGGAACGCTTCCAGGGGCTGTCGTTCGGCCGCGATCCGCGTTGCGACGTGCGCTTTCATCCGACCGAGGAGGCGGTGGTCAGCCGCAACCACGCCATGCTGGAGTGGGCGCCGGAAGACCCGCACATGTTCCGTCTGTTCGATCTGCTGTCGAGCAATGGCACCTATGTCAACGGTCGCCGCATCGCCAGCGCCGTGCTGCTGTGCTCGGGCGATGAGATCAAGTTCGGCGCCAGCGGCCCGGCCCTGCGGTTCGAGATCGATGAAGTGGCCGATGACACGCCGCCCGACGCCACGCGCGAGATGCGAAAGCCGCGCGTGACCACCGAAATGCCGATCGCGACCATGACCCGCAAGGTCCTCGACCCCGATCAGCACTGAGTCGCCGCGCCCTTGCGCGCGACGGTCCCGCCCACACTTCCATGATTCGCGAACGCGAGACCGCGCGGCGATTCGCGTTGTCCGCGCCCACCGGGAGAGACCATGGCCAAGCACGACCTCGCGCAATTGAACATCGCGGTGATGAAGGAACCGCTGGATTCACCGACGATGGCCGATTTCGTGGCCAATCTCGATCGCATCAACGCCCTGGCCGAGCAATCGCCGGGGTTCGTCTGGCGATTGAGGGGCGAGGGCAACGACGCCACGGACTATCGCCCGCTGGACGACAAGACCCTGGTGAACATGTCGACCTGGCGCGACGTCGAAGCGCTGCATCACTACGTGTTCAAGACCGCGCACATCGAGATCATGCGCCGGCGCCACGAGTGGTTCGAACGCATGCGCGAGGCGCACACGGTCTTGTGGTGGGTGCCGAGCGGTCATCGGCCGACGCTGGCCGAGGCGATCGAGCGTCTCGAACACTTGCGCGCTCATGGCCCGAGCGAACACGCCTTCACCTTCCGCGATGCGCACGCGCCGCCCGACGCGCGGGCGCGCGTGCTGGGCTTCAACGACGAATGCCTCGCGCTGTGAGCGCGGCTTACTCCGGGTCGCGCGCAAGCACGCGCAGGCGCAACTGGCCTTCGGCCAGCGTGGCCTCGACGATCTGATCGACCGCGACATCGCCGGCCGCGCGCACGACGCGGCCGTGTTCGTCGCGAATCAAGGCATAGCCGCGATCGAGCGTCGCCAGCGGGCCGACCGCGTGCAGCGTGCGCGCGAGTTCGGTGCCGCGCGCGCGGGCTTGCTGCAAGCGCTGCGCGATCGCGCGCGCCTGACGGGCTTGCAGGGATTGCAGGCGATCGCGCAATCGACGCAGGCGTTGCGCGGGATCGAGCGCGGCCAGTCGCGCGCGCAAGGTCAACAGACGCTGACGCTCGCGCGCGGGCAGGGCGCGCATGGCCGCGATCAAGCGTGGATGCAAATTGCCCAATCGCGAGCGCGACAGGGCCAGCCGTTGCGAGGGTCGCTGGCCTTGCAGGCGCGCGCCCAGCCGGTCGACCCGCTGCGAAGCCGTGCGCCAGCGGCGGTCGATGGCCTGGCGCAAGCGGTCAAAATGTCGCAAAAGTTGTGTATTCAACTCGGCGAGCGCCGGGGCGATCAGTTCGGCGGCGGCCGATGGCGTCGGCGCGCGAAGATCGGCAACGAAGTCGAGCAAAGTGAAGTCCACTTCGTGACCGATCGCCGAGACCAAGGGCGTGCGCAGCCGCGAGGCCGCGCGCGCGAGCTGTTCGTCGTTGAATTCCCACAGGTCTTCGAGCGAGCCGCCGCCGCGCGTGACCAGGATCACGTCGTAGCGACCCGCGGCATCGGCGCGCGTGAGCATGGTTTCGATCTGCCGCGCCGCGCCCGCGCCTTGCACCGGCACGGGCAGGATGTCGATTTCGGCCAGGGTGTAGCGTCGCCGCCATACGGACAACACATCATGGATCGCGGCGCCCGTGGCCGAGGTGATGACAGCGATGCGACGAGGCAACTTTGGCAGCGGTTTCTTGCGTTCCGTATCGAACAGGCCTTCGCTGGCGAGTTTGGCCTTCAATCGTTCAAACTCGCGACGCAGCGCGCCCTCGCCGGCGGGTTCGAGATGATCGACGATCAACTGGAACTCGCCGCGAGGCTCGTAAAAGCTGACCTTGCCGCGCAACAGGACCTGCATGCCATCGGCGGGCTTGAAGCGCAGATACATCGCCCGGTTGCGGAACAGCGCGCACCGCACCTGGGCCTGGGCATCCTTCAAGGTGAAATACACGTGACCGGAACTGGGCCGCGACACATTCGACAGCTCGCCCTCGACCAGGACCAGGGGAAAGGCCCGTTCGATGGTCTCCCGCGCCAAGGCATTGAGGCTGCTGGGCGTAAGCACCCGCTTGGGGCTGGCGATGTCAGGCGTTTCCGGGGTCATGGGCTGGGCCGAACGGGGCCGCGCATGTTAACCCCTGTCAACTTTGTGATCGACTGCGCAGGCGGCTGTTCCCTGCTGGCCGATATCGTGGACAATGCGATGGCAGAGCGGGGACCCCGATGACGCCCATCCAACAGACCAAGGCAGTGGCCGCCGCGCCATCGACTGCCGAGGATGCCGCCGTGGCCGCGCCACGCGACGCGGCCGAACTCAAGTCGCGCCTGCGCGAACTGGTCGAATCGTGGAAGGAACTGCAATCGGGTTCCTGGAATGCCATGGCCGCCATGGCGCAATACGAGGAAATCGAACGCATTTCCTCCGCCGCCGAAGCCCTGGGCGAGCGCGGCATCGCCGAGCCCGCGGTCGAGTTCGCGGTGTATCTGTGCACCTTCGTCGAAGGCCGGCTGTATCCGTCCAATGCTCAGCGCGCGCGCCTCAATGAGCTGATCGCGCGCCTCAATAACGAAGTCACCGGCGGCCGCGCCGCGAAGCAGCGCGTCGCGCCCAATGACGAAGATCGTCGCATCGTTCTCTACCTGCGCTCCCGCGCGGCCGAGATTCACGGCCTGGCGGCGCAGTTGGGTCAACACCGCTATGTGGTGAAGCCCTGCGATGACTTGGCGCAAGCCTTGTCCATGGTCGAATCGGGCGCGCCCGATGCCGTGGTCGTGGATCAGGCCGACATGGCGCAGCTCGCCGAACTGCTCGAGCACATCGAGCGCACGCGCGGCGAGGTCAAGGGTCGCTTGATCGCCCTGGTCGTGGGCGCCGAGATCGACGCCTCGCGCCGGCTGTTCGCGCATCGCGCCGGCGCCGACGCGGTGATGGAAAGCACCGAGGCCCTGGCCATCGCCACGCGCCTGGACGAGCTCATCGCTCACCAGCGCAATCTCAACTACCGCGTGCTGATCGTCGAGGACGACAACACGCAGGCCATGTACTGCGAATCGGTGTTGCGCCTGCGCGGCATCGGCACGCGCGTGTGCCTGCGGCCCGATGAAGTGTTCGACGCCGTGGTCGAGTTCAAGCCCGATCTGGTGCTGCTCGATTTGTATTTGCCGGGCATGAACGGCATCGAAGTCGCGCAGTTGCTGCGCGAGCGTCCCGAGTATCAGTTCCTGCCGATCGTGTTCCTGTCCGGCGAAACCGATCTGGACAAGCGTTTCGACGCGATCCGCATGGGCGGCGATGATTTCATCACCAAGCCGGTCAAGCCGCGGCATCTGATCGTCGAGGTTGAGACTCGCATCCGCCGCGCGCGCATGATGCCCACGCGTGGCGTCGAGCACGGCCCCACGGTCGAGCGTCGCGGCAATCTGATCAGCCGTCAGGCCATGGTCGACGAGATTGCGCGCGGCATTTCCTCGGGCGAACACGAGTTCGTAAGCCTGGTCGAGATCGGCGTGGCGCGCGACGAACAATTGCGCGAGGAACTGGGCTTGGTCGCCAGCGGCATGCTGGCGCAGCAGTTCGCCGCGGCGCTTGCCGGCGAGTCCGAACTCGCGCGTCCCGTGTGCGCCTTCGGTGAATTGCGCTATCTGACCCTGGTGCGCGCCGAAAGCGAAGCCGTGATGCGCGAGAAGGTCGAGCGCTTGCGCGAGCGTTTGGCCTCGCGCCGTTGGCTCGGCATCGATCAATCCCTGCGCCTGGATCTGGCCATGGGCGCCGTGCCCTTGACCGGCAATGCCGACACGCCCGATGCCCTGGTGCGTCGCGTGCGCGCGTTGACCAAGGAAGCGCTGCGTCGCAATGACGGCACCGTCGCCTTCGAACGCAGTCGCAATCAGCCGGCGGAAGATCCCGAGATTCGTCTGGCGCGCGCGCTGTTGCGCGGCTCGATGATTCCCGAAGCGGTGCAGATCGAATATCAGGCCCTGGTGCCGTTGACCGGCGAACTGGCCGGGCAATACAGCTTGCGCTTCGGGCTGATCGCGCCCAAGGCGAGCACGCGCATCGAAATCGCGCCCGAGCGCTTGCGCTCGATCGCGCGCCAGGTCGGCGGCGTGGTGTCGTCCGATCGCCATTGCATGCGGCGCAGCCTCGCGGTGTTGAGCGAGCGCCTGCAACGCGGCGAGGACATGCGGCTGTACGTGCCGCTCGCGATCGAAAGCGCGATCGATCCGGCCTTTCCACCGTGGCTCGCCACCGAGTTGCAGGCGCGCGCGTTGACGCCGGCCTCGCTGGTGCTCGAGTTGCAAGCCGATGAAATCGTCGGCGAGCTCACGCGTTTCTCGTCCGCGCTCGAAGCGCTGCAATTGGTCGGCGCGCGACTGGCCGTGACGGGCCTGGTCGGTGGCGAAGGTCATCTGCGCCTGGTGCGCAATCCGGCTTTCTACGTCGTGGGTCTGGAAGCCCCGCCGGTGGGCGAGGGCGGCGCCAGCACCTGGGGCGCGGAACGCGGACGCCTGGTGGTCGAAGCCCGCAAGCACGGCAAGTTCACCGTGGCGCATGGCGTGCGTGACGCGCGTGAGATATCCGAGTTGCTCAAACTTGGCGTGCACTACGTGCAATCGAACGTATTCGCGCCGTGGAGCACCGAGGCGAATTTCGACTTCTCGTCGATGCGCGTCTGATCGGCCTCAGTCGCCGAGCAGCTGGCTCAAGGCCTTGTAGTTCGAGCGCCCTACGGGCACGCGCGTGCCGTTCGTGAGTTCGACGTGGCGACGACCTTGATCGTCGGTTTGCAGCGCGCGCGCGAAATCCAAATTCACCAGATGCGAGCGATGCACGCGCTGAAAGCGTTCGGGCAGTAGATCCAGCAGCGCGGTCAGCGTCTTCTTGTGCAGATGCTTGCGGCCGTCGAGCGTCTCGATCTCGGAGTAGTCATCGGCGCCATGGATCGCGACGACGGTGTCGATGGCGATCAGGTCGACGCGCCCGGCCAAGGTCGTGGCCAGATAGCGCGGCGCGCGCTCGGGGTCGCGACGCGGCGCGAGCGCGCGCTGCAGGGCCTTCTCCAGACGCTCTCGTTGAAAGGGTTTGGGCACGAAGTCGACCACGCCCAATTCGAAGGCCTCCAGCGCGCGATCGATATTGGCCGAGATCACGATGGTCTGACACGGTTCGGCCACGGCGCGGCGCAACAGTTCGAAGCCATCGCGGCCGGAGAGATTCAAATCCAGCAAGAGCACGGCCGTATCGCCGCGTTCAAGCGCGGCGCTGGCCGTGGTCAGATCGCTGGCCACGTCGACCTGGGTCAGCTGCTCGCCCAGGATGTCGCGCGCGAGTCGCTCGATTCGTCGCGCGACCAGGGTTTCATCCTCGACGATCACGAGGCGCATGCGCGATGCTCCGGCAGAATCACGGTGTCGATCCATTCGTCATCGATGCGCGCGGCGGAGAAGCTCGCGCGGTCGCCGAAGGCTTCGGCCAAGCGCGCGCGCACGTAGTTCTGACCGCTGCCGCCGCGGGTGGGCGAGGCCTCCGTGGACGTGCAGGGCGAACGCAAGGTGTAACGCCAGCGATCGTCGGTTTCGCGCGTCGCGGTCAATTGCAGTACCGCGCCTCGCGGATAGGCGTTGTGCGTCAACGCGTTCTCGATCAGGGTGTGCAAGACCGCCGGTGGAACGCACAGGGCTTCGTCGACGCCCTCGCAACGCAGCTCGAACGGCCGATCGAGGCGCAGGCTCATGATGGTCAAGTGATGTCGGCAGAGCTTGAGTTCTTCGCTCAACGGAATCAGCCGGCGATCGCCGATGGCATTCAAGGCGCGAAACTCATCGGCCAGGGCCTCGATCATGCGCACGCCGGTGGCGGGATCGGACTCGACCCATTCGCTTAGCGCGGTCAGCGAGTTCAATAGGAAATGCGGTTGAATCTGGCGCTTGAGCAGTTCCAGTTCCAGGCGCGTGGCGCGCAGTTGCGCGTTGACGCGTTGCTCTTGCTCGCGTCGCAGCACGCTGACCTGCTGCGCGAACAAGATCAACAGCAAGATCGTGATGGCCACATACCACTGCTGATCGAGGAAGGTGTAGATCTCGATCATCTGCCAGACGATCACCGCCACCGCCCAGATCGTGGTGACGATGGCGTCGCGATCGCGTCGAAGCACGGCGCCGAAGGCCGCGGCGATCATCACCCAGAGCGCGAAGAACAGCGCGGCGCCGGTCTTGGTATCGAAACCATCGAACGCCATCACCGCGACCAGCATGACCATGGCGGCCACGCCGACCCAGCGCCACAGCCGCGCGCGCGCGTGACGGTCAGCCACGTAGACGACGAGGAACATGCCCGTGCCGATGGCGGCCAGCAGCACGACGCGAAGTCGCGGAATGTGCAGCGGATACGGGTAATGCCACAGCGCGCGCATGATCTCCGCGCTCAACTGCACGAGCACGCAAATCGAGATCAAGGCCAGCCACAGCGCGCCGCGATCGCGGCGATCCGACGCATAGAGAATCGCAAAGTACGCGGCGCCCAGCAGCAAGGCCCCCGCGCAAGCCATCGCGAACCACGGGCGTGGAAAGGGCAGGCCGGCGGCATCGATTGGCGCGATGCCGACGAAGTGCATCGGTGTCGCCAGGCGCTGCGACAGATGAAAGCTCGACAGCCGAATGGCCAGCACGTTGTCGCCGACGCGTGACAGTCGCGACGGCAACAAGAAGCGCGTGTCGATCGGGCCGGGCACTTCCTCGCGCGCGCTCGCGCCCGGCACGCCGCTGGCGCCGACGCGCTCGCCGTTCCAGAACACTTCGTAAGCCGCCATCGCCGAGATGGAGATGGCGAGCGGCCGATCGCGAAAGGCCTCGATCTGCGCGGTCGACATCGTGACGTGCAAACGCATCCAGACCAGGCGTCGTTGCGGATCGACGTCTTCCCAGGGCATCAGTCGCCAAGCACTGTCTTCGTAGTCGACGCTGGCCATCGCGGGGTCATCGGCGTCGAGGACGACGCGCGCCGTCGGCACGCTCGGGGGCGGCACGTCGATCGCGTTCGCGTGAACGCGCGCGCTCGGGGCGAGACTAGCCCCGACTACGAGCACGCACAGGACGAGTAAGCGCCAGACGATCGACATGCGGCTTTTCTATCACGGAATCGCCCGCGCGCCGGACCATTCACCGACGCGCGCGGTCGTTCACCGACCATCGCCGCCACGGGGCACGTGGCGCGCCTAGGCTGCTCGCACTCCCCACCGCGAGGACCTTCGCATGCATCGTTCGCTACTGAGTCTGCTGTTCGCCACGCTGACGTTCGGCGCGGTCGCCGATGTTGCGGCCAAGTCCGCGCCGAAGCCGCCGCATCGCGAGGACTACACGTTTCGCGCGGCCAATGGCACCGAGGTCAAGGCCGAGCGCGTGACCTTCACCGTGCCCGAGCATCGCGACAACCCGCGCAGTCGCTCGATTGAACTGAGCTTCGTGCGCTTTCCGTCGACCAATCCCAAGCCCGGTTCGCCCATCGTCTATCTGGCCGGTGGGCCGGGTGGTTCGGGCGTGGGCACGGCGCGCGGTGAGCGCTTTCCGCTGTTCATGGCCCTGCGTGAAGTGGCCGATGTGATCGCGTTCGATCAGCGCGGCACGGGCGATTCCAACCACATTCCGCGGTGCGATGCCGGTACGTCGTATCCGCTGGATCAACCGTTGCGCGCCGAAGCAGTCCAGAAGCTTCTGCTCGATCAAGCGAAGTTCTGCGCGAAGTTCTGGCGCGAGGCCGGCGTCGATCTCGCGGGCTACACGACGTGGGAGAGCGCGGCCGATCTCGATGAACTGCGCCGCGTGTTGGGCGCCAAGAAGATCACGCTCTGGGGCATCAGCTACGGCACGCACTTGGGCCTGGCGACGATCAAGCGCTATCCGAAGATCATCGACAAGGCCGTGTTCGCGAGCATCGAGGATCTGCACGAGACGGTGAAACTGCCCGCGCTGACCGAAGCCTATTTCACCCGCCTGCAAGCCGCGATCAAGGCCGAACCCGGTGCCGCGCAACTCTTTCCAGACGTGCGTCAGAGTTTGCAGGCGCTGCTTGAAGCCTTGGACAAGCAACCGATCACCGTCGACATCGTGCAAGCCGATGGCAAGCCCGCTCGCCTGACCTTGGGCAAGATCGATCTGCAAATGCTGCTGTCGGGCATGATCGCCGATCCCTCGATGGCCGCGAACATTCCGGCCATGGTGCTGGCGCTGACGATGGGCGAGAACTCGGCGATCGCGCAGCCGGCCTACGACTATCTGCGCAAGGATTTCGGCCGCTACGCTTCTGGCATGGCCGAGGCGATGGACGTTGCCTCCGGTATTTCGCCCGCGCGTCTTAGTGAAATGGAAACGCAAGCGCGCACCGCGGTGCTGGGCGATTGGCTGAATTTTCCAATGCCACAACTGCGCGGCGCGTATGGCATGAAGGATCTCGGCGAAAGCTTCCGCGCGCCGTTCAGTGCCGACACGCCGATCCTGTTCCTGAGCGGCACGCTCGACGGCCGCACCTATCCCGAATCCGCCGCGCAGACGGCGGCGCGGTTTCCAAATGCCAAGCATGTGCTAGTCGAGAACGCGGGGCATAACCTCTTCATGCTCTCGCCGGAGATCACGCAGACCATCGTGGCGTTTCTGGAAGGGCGAAAGCTCGAGCATGATCGCCTCGTCGTGCCGGCGCCCTCGTTCCTGGCGGCCTTGAAGGGGCCGCCGCGCTAGTCCCCACCCGAATGCGCGCGACGAGCCCACCACTCGTCGCGCCACTCGGGCCGTTCGCGCGGAGTGGGTGAGAAATCCCGACGAAAGGCGGCAGGAACCTCGGAGTGCGGCGTTTCCAAACGTACCGACACCGCCGAGGGGGAAATCATGTCGCTACCGTCTTTGATGTTTCGCGTGTTGACCTGCGCCGTGTTGGGCGCGCTCGCGGTCGATGCGCGCGCGGCCATCACGCAGCCGATCGCTTTCGTGGGCCAAGTGCCCTTGGCCGATGATCCGGGCGCGACCACAGTCGCTTCCGCCTTCGGCAGTCATCTGCCCGACATCGCCAAGGCGCCGCGCGGCGGTGATCTGTTCATTCGCTATCCCGATGGCAGCGTGCGCAATCTCACGCGCGAGGCGGGCTTCGGCACGGTGGCCGCGATGCAGGGCGCCAGTGCCATTGCCGTGCGCGATCCGACGGTGCATTGGAGTGGCAACAAGATCCTCTTCAGCATGGTGATCGGCGCGCCGACGCAGCAAGGTGGCGCGGAGAACTACACCTGGCAGCTGTATGAAGTGACGAACCTGCAGCAGGGCGGGCCAACGGCCGTGGTCACGCCCGTGCCAAATCAACCGACCGGCTACAACAACACGCATCCGGCGTATTTGTCCGATGGCACGATCGTGTTCGTGTCCGATCGGCCGGTGAATGGCGCGGCGCATCTGTATCCGCTGCGCGATGAGTATCGCACCGATCTCACTAATACCGGCATCTGGCATCTTGACCCGTCGACCGGCGCGCTGCGGGTCTATGATCACGCGCCGTCGGGTTCCTTCCATCCCTTCGTCGATAGCTTTGGACGCGTGCTGTTCACGCGCTGGGATCATCTGCAGCAGGACGCGAATCTGGGCAATGCCACGGGTGGTTTCGATTACGCGTCGGAATTGCTGGGCGCCGCGACGCAGACCGGCCAGGATCTGTATCCCGAACCTTTGAGCGCGCCGGTAGGCGCGAACTACCGCAACTTCGAATTCAACCAATTCTTCCCGTGGATGATGGGGCAAGATGGCACGGGCGATCTGACGCTCAATCATCTGGGGCGGCACGAGTTGCGCTTCGCGGTGGGCCGGACCTTCACCGACGATCCCAACCTCGTTGATTTTCAATCGGCGACGTCGGGTCGCACGAATCCGAACTTCGTCAACAATGTACTGATGTCGGGCGAGGATCCGAATGTCGCGGGACGCTATCTCGCGGTCGACACGCAGGAATTCGGCATGTTCGCCTCGGGACAGATCGTCGCGTTTGGCGCGGCGCCCGGCACCAATGCGGCTAGCGTCACCGTGCAGTACGTTAGCAATCGCGCGACGGCCTTCTTGCAAGCCAATGCCAACAACATCGGCCATTTCCGCGATCCCTTGCCCACCAGTGGCGGCGATCTGGTCGCGGCTTTCACCGCCACGCCCGGCGCGGCGACCAATGGCGGCACGGTCGCCAATCCGCAGCCGAACTACGCATTTCGTCTGTATCGATTGACGCAGAACGGTGGCGTGGGCGACTTCGTGCCCGGCACCACGCTCACGCCTGGCAGCGGCATCGCGCGCTCGGTGCAGTTCTTCAATCCCGGCACGCTGGTGATGTGGAGCGGCAATCTGTGGGAGATCCAACCGGTCGAAGTGCGCGCGCGTGCGGCGCCATCCGCCGTGAGCTTCGGCGCGGTGGCTGCGCCCGAAGCTGCCGCGTTTACGCAGACGGGGGTGTCGCAAGCGGCGTTTCGACAGTTCCTGACGCAGAACCAACTGGGGCTGGTCGTGGTGCGCAACATCACCGCGCGTGACGCGGCGGATCGCCAACAGCCTTTCAATCTGCGCGTGCCGGGCGGCGTGCAGACCACGGGCGCGGGCGGAACGATCTACGACTTGGGCGCGATGCAAGTTTTTCAGGGCGATGCGGTGCGTGGTGTCGGCAATGTGGCCTCTCCGCAGAACGGTCGACGCACGGTGCCGCGACCACTGCACGATGCCATCGCGCAACAACACAATCCGCCCGATGTCGCCGGCATCGCGGGCGCGAAAGCCTTATTCGCCGATGGCTCCGTCGCGATGTTCGTGCCAGCGGGGCGTGCGCTGACGTGGCAGTCGCTCTCGCCGAATGGTCTACCGCTGGTGCGCGAGCGCTATTGGGTCACGATCCAGCCGGGCGAGATTCGCGTGTGCGATGGCTGTCATGGCGTGAACCAAGGCAATCAAGCCGGCGCGCCATCCGCCACCAACACGGCGCAGGCCCTGATCGCGCTGCTCACGCAATGGCAGGCCACGCAAGGCACGGGCGACGCCGTGTTCAAGAACGACTTCGAGTAGACCGCGCCGACGACGCCACGCGCAGCGTGATGCGCGCGTGGCGCTGCAACTGATGAATCACCGCGAACAGATTGCGCGCCTGCGGATTACCGCTGGGGCTGAACATGCGCATGAGGCTCTTGGGCGAGGTACCCGTCTTCTCGCCGAGCTTCTCGAAGCCGACCGTGGCCTTGATGTAGTCGCGCAGCACGGCCTTGCCGGTGTCGACGTCGCCGGCGAGCAGGGCAGTCAGGCTCTCCGCGAAGAGCGCGTGGCGGAAATCGGTGTCTGCCTGCAATCGGGCCTGTAGGGTTTGCTTGAAGGGTTGATTCAGAGTCATCGGGCACCTTGTGAGTGGTGGTCGTTGCCGATGCCGGCAAGGACAGCAGGACTTCATGGGGTCGAGAGCGTTGAATTGCCCTGCGACGTCTCCTGCCACTACCCAGCATCGAATCACGATGCGAAAGAACCACCAAGTATGTGGCGATAATTCGCCATGCTCTGGTGAAATCGCGCGGCAACTTCACCACGCGATCCGAGGTCTAGGGCGTCAACACCAACTTCCCCACCGTCTTCCCCGACTCAATCGCCCGATGCGCATCGGCGACGCGTTCGAGCGGGTAGGGCGCGACGGGTGGTGGCTTCAGCGCGCCGGTGGCGAAGCGTTCGAGCAGCCAGTGCATGCCTTCGGCGAGTTGATCGGCGTGGGCGGAGAGAAAACTCAGATTGCACGCGAGCACGCTGCGATTGCTCTGCGTCATCTTCAGCGGATTGAAGCGCGGCGTGCGCCACCAGTCCCAGGCGAGCTTGAGCCAGTTCAGTCGGCCATTGCGCGGCAGCATGGAGGCGAAGCCGTAGATGGCGAGCTTGCCCATGGGCGCGAGCAGGTCGAAGCTTCGGGCCAGGGTCGATACGCCGTTGGCGTCGAACACGGCTTGATAGCCTTCGGGCGAGACCACGCGCGCGGCGGCGGCCCAGTCGCCGTGAGATTTATCGATGATGGTGTGACAGCCCGCTTCGCGCGCGGCTTCGATCTTGTGGCCGGCGCCGACGACGCCAACGATGCGACACCCCGCGAGCTTGCCCAACTGCGCCAACGCGCCACCGACGCCGCCCGCGGCCGAATGCACCAGCCAATGATCGTTCATGGACGGATGCACTTGGCGATGCGCCATGAACCACGCGGTGAGAAACACCGAAGGAATCGCCGCGCCTTGTTGCGGCGTCAGGCGTCGCGGCAAGGCGAACACGCGCTCGGTGGGCAAGCACAGATGCGAGGTGTAGCCACCGAACAGCGTGATGCCGATCACCGCGTCGCCGACGGCGAAGCCCTTCGCGCCTTCGCCGAGCGCGGCGATGTGACCCGCGACTTCGAAGCCCGGCACGATCGGATAACCGTGCAGTTCCTTGGCCGAAGCATACAGACCCATGCGGATGATGCCATCGGCGTAGTTGACGCCGATGGCTTCGACCGCGATCAGCACTTCGCCGGGACGCGGAGTGGGGTCAGGCGCCTGCTCGAGAGTCAGGACGTCATAGTGCCCGGGACGCTCGATGACGACGCGGCGCATCACACGCCCGCTTTGGCGCGCTCCGCGCGAAACTTGTCGAGATTGATCGCGGCTTGTTGCCGCACCTTGCCTTGCACCGCCGGCAACCAGCCGAGCAGCAGACCCTTGGCGCCGAGCGCCTGACTGGCCCAGCTCCAGAAGGAAAACGTGTCGACGTGCTCGGCGATCAAGCCATCGCGAAAGCGAAAGTGCGCGTCGATGCGATTGATGACCTTACGGCCGGTGCCGCTGAAGGTGTAGTAAGCGTCCCAGTGCGCGCCGCCGGTGAGCGCGTCGCCCTGCACGTTGGAGAACTCCACGCGCAGATCCTTGCCACGCGTGATCAGCATGCGCCACATGTCGCGCACGGCTTCGCCTTCGAGCGTGAACACCGGGTCGCGAAAGCGCGCGTCATCGACATAGCACGTCGCCATGGTTTCGGCGTCGCGCGCGGCGAAGGCGGTGTAGAAGCGGTGGATCAACTCACGATTGGTCGCGCTCATCGGTCACCCCGCGCCCCGCGGGGCCGCGGGGCGTTCGTTCGCGACGAGTCTACTGCCTGCGCGGCCGTTGCAGCGAGGGCGCGGTCAGCGTGTCGCTGCCGCCCGAGGCGCCAGGCACGGCGGAATGCGCGGGCTCGAGACCGGGCAGGGCATCGCGCTCGTCGGCCGGCACCTGCACTTCCCAGATGCGGTTGGGTCGCCACTGCACGGGCTTGGAGGCTTCGCCGCGCGGACCATCGACCGCGTCGTCGACGAACCAGGGCTTGCCTTGCGGATCGAGGTACAGACGCGCCGCCTCGGTCGCATTCATCGGGCGCGAACCGACGCGGCCGAGGACGGCGATCTGGTGACCGGTCTCGTCGACCGCGCGATCGCGTTCGAGCGCGCGCGACAACGACAGTGCGACATGACGCGTCGGATAACTCGCGATCAACTCGGGCTTGGGCTCGGCGGCATAGCCGTAGAACTTCGGCTGGCTGCGCGGCGAGGTCAGCTGGACCACGCGAAGACCATTGCGACCATCGGCCACGTAGAGGAAGGGCGAGGCATTGGTCGAGGCCACGGTCACGTCGCGCGCATCCGAGATCGCGCCACCGGCGTTGAACTGCTGATACAGGCGCGGCTGCTCGGGCTGGGTGACATCGACGATGGCCACGCCGTCGCCGCCATCGGCGACATAGGCATAGGTGCGCGCCACGTGCAGCTTGCGCGCGTCGCGCAGCGGCACCAGAGCGCCCTCAACGATGCGCGGCTGCTCGGGATGCGTGATGTCGATCGTCTGCAGGCCTTCGCGTGTCGTCGCGAACAGATAGCGGAACTGCACCTGCGCGGCGCGCACGTCGTTCAACTCGATCGTGGTGACATAGCGCGGCGCCATCGGATCGTTCATGTCGATCACGACGATGCCGGCCGGCGTCGAGGCATAGAACCACGTGCCGGCGATGGCCAGGTGACGCACGCCGTTCAACACGCCGCCTTCGTTCCAGGTCAGCGCGCGCGACAGATCGTTATTGCGCGGCTCGAAGTCGTGCAGCGTGTCGATGTTGACCAGGATCAGGCCTTCCTCGGCATCGGTCACGAAGGCGTATTCGTAGATCGGATGCATGGGCTGTTCGAGGTTGGTCTTTTGCATCAACTCCGAACGGCTGCGCGAGGGCTGCACGGGCTGGGTCGTGGCCAGCACCACGCAAGTGGCGTTCTTGGTCTCGACGTGCGTGTCCTGACCGGCTTCCGAGAACGGCGCGGTGATCACGCGCTGCGAGAAGCCTTTGTTGGCGACGCTGGCGATGTCGTACACGCGCAGGCCATTGGCGCCCTCGGCCACGTACAGGTATTCGCCGCGATGCTGCAGGCAGTTGGCGTCGCCCGCGCGATGCGGGAAGCCCTGCGGCAGCTCGCGATCACGCTTGACGTGCGCGTTGAAGTAATCGGGATACGCGAACTCGTGCAGATAGCTGCCGATCACGGCCTGCGGCTCGTCCCACTCGGTCACCGGCACGGCCGTCACTTCGCCTTCGCCGCCGACCCAGGCGTTGAAGCCCATGAAGTCGACGAAGCGCGTGCCCTGCAACAGCAGCTGGGCCATGATCGCGTTGTTGTCGTTGCGCTGGCTCAGATGGCAGTCGGTGCACTGCTTGGTCTCGCCGCGACGCTCGGTGTGCGGGTAGTGCGGCGCGAAGGCCTGCGAGCTGTAGCCCGCCGCCGAGATCGGCGGCTGCTGAATGTAGATGCGCTCGCGATTGATATTGGTCGACGACAGCACCAGGGCCGAGCTCGAACGCACCGGCGCGATCAGATGATTCTTGATCTCGCCATGCAGGCCGAGCTGGAACATGTCGTCGCGCGCGACCTGCGGATTGTAGGTCGCGTAGTTGCGCGAGATCGTGCCCTCGTAATGCTGACGCGGCGTGCGGAAGTTGGCCTGGATCGGCAGATGGCAACCGCCGCAGCTCGTGGTCCACGAGGTGTGGCAGGTGTAGCACAGCATCTTGTCGGTGCCGTGCGCGCGCTGATCGGCGGGCACGTCGGCGCCGTACTTGAGCGAGCCCGTGTCGGTGGACATGGTGTGCGCGCGATCGGCCAGCGCGTTGTAGGCGGGCGAGGTGCGCGCGGACACGTCCTTCAACAGCGACATCGTCCATTCCAAGCCCGGCGTCACCGCCGAGCGTTGAATCAACTTGCCATCGACCCACTCGAAGCGACGCTTGCCGTCGGGGTTGCGAATCAGCTCGAGATCCTTGCCGTACTTCGAAGCCATGGGGCCCGAGGTGCGCAGGGTCGGGTACTGATCGGGCGTGCCATGGCAGTCCTGGCATTGAATCTCGACGCCGGCCATCACCTCGCCCACGATGTGGCCATTCGAATGCGCGTCCTGCGAGAAGTGGCAGTCCACGCACTGCATGCCCAGATCGACGTGAATCGATGACAGGTGCACGGCTTTCTCGAATTTCTTCGGATCGTCGTCGGCGACTTGGGCGTTGTTCGCGTCGAGCAGATTGCCCTTGCGATCGCGCTTGAATACGGCACGGAAATTCCAGCCGTGACCGTGATAATCCGCGAACTGCGTGTCTTTCAGTTCGGGGTTCATGGTCGCGACTTTCTGCAGGAAATCGGGGTCGGCCCAATTGCCGCGAATCGCCGCTTCCTCGGGATTGCGCTGATTGATCGCGCGAACCTGGGCATCGGTGGGATAGCGCTGATCCTTCGGCCACATGCGATTGGCGTCGGTCTCGTAGTCCCACATGATGTAGCCGAGCATGGTGTTGATGAACATGTTCGGCTGGTGCATGTGACAGACCATGCACTGACTCGTGGGAATCTGACGCGAGAACACGTGACGAATCGGATGCCCCGGTTCGCCACGCGGAATGGTCGGATCGGCCTGCTGGGTGAAGCCTTCGTTGCCGTAACGCGCCCAGATCGCGGAATGACGCGGATCGCGATCGTTGGCGTAGATCACATGGCACGCCGTGCAACCGGAGGAGCGGAAGTCGCCCGGATTGTCATTGGTGCCCATGTACCACAGGTGCGGATCGTTCAAGCGCGTCTTGTGGATATTGAGCACCGGAATCGCCACGCGCTGACCCGTGCCCGGGCCGCGGTTGGATTGATGCAGATCCGGACGGCCGGGTTCTTCGAGGCGTTGCGTCAAGCCGAGTGAATTCGGCAATCCCGTTTCGCCGAACGAGGAATTGATGTTGCGGCCGCCGCGCTCGAACACGCGGAAGATGTCGGCCGGCGGCACCGTTTCCCACGCGGGCAGGGGATAGAGCTTGGGCAGGATGCCGTGCTTGGCCATCTCCGGCGTCACTTCGACCGGATTGGCCACCGAGCCCCATTCGCCCTTCTCGTTGTAGTACTCGCCGAGGATGTAGCGCTTGTACGGCAGAATGCCGTTGTTGTACGAGGCGCCACCCCAGAGCATGGCGCTGGTCGACATGATCGACGTTTTCTGCGCCTTGACGATGGGCAGATGACAGGCGCCGCACGCGGTTTCCGCCACGCGCAGATCGCCGGGATTGATGAAGCGAATGAACTCGGGCGCTTCCTTGTTCAAGTTCGCGAACGAGCTTTCGGGATTGCGGCTGGCCGGATATAGCCAGTTGTTCGGATAGCGCGGTAGTACATGGGCGCGTTCCATCGCGCCCTTGTACTCGGGAGCATAGCCGTCGTGCACGTGCTGATGCTCCCCGAACTCGGCGTCAAGCGGGTTGATCGGCCCGACGACTTCGCGGTGACCCGCTTCGCCATTGGGCGCGAACACGCGCGCGTCGCCGCCATGGCAATCCGTGCAGCCAATGACCACGGCCGAACTGGCGTGCATGGTCTTGGCGTCGGATTGCGTATGGCAGCTGACGCAGCCGGCGCTTTTTTCGGCGGCGGCTTCGACGCTTTGGAACGATGGTGCCGGTGGTGCTGCTACATAACTGCGTTCGACCGGTTTCTCTTCGGAAGCCTGAGCGACACAGCCGAGCCCGAACAGCACGCAGGCGGCAATCCGTGTGAACACGTGCTTGCGCATGTCCGAGCCCTCAATAGGTGAAGGTGAAGTTGCCGAGGACACTGTAGTAATTGTCCTCGTCGCCATAGAGATCCTGCGTGCCCTGGCCCGGCAACAGCACGGCGCCCGACAGCCGCAGCACGATGTTCTGCGTGAAGTAGGGGCGCCAGATCCAGGCCACGGAAACATCGGTGCCGATGCTGCGATCGATCGGCGCCTGATTGCGCGCCAGTTCCAGCACGGCGGTCTCGTCGAACCACAGTTCGTTGAGATTGAACGACACGCGATGTTGCGGCGTGATGTCGAAATCACCGCCCACGCCCAACAGGCGCAGGCCGGGATTTTCAAAATTGGACTGACCCAGTTCGCGCGAGGAACGCAGCGACGGAATCAGCGAATTGCGGCCGCTCAAGGCCACACCGCCGCCGCCGATCAAGGGCATGTTCTGGCGAATCCAATAGCTGGTGTCGGCGCCCGCGAAGATCGGGTTCTCGAAGATCGCGTCATAGCCCTCGGAGCGATCGTCGAAAGGATTGTCGTCGCCCGAGCTGTACGCGCCCGACACGCGCACGCGAATCCAGTCGAAATCCACCGAACCTTCGGCGGCCAAGAAACCCGCGCGCAGATTCGAATCGCGCCCGGTGAAGGTGCCGACGTTGTCGCCAGTGAGGTAGTAGCCCGACACCGTCAGGTTGTAACGACCGAAGTGACCGTCGCCGTTGTAACCGAGGTAATAGGCGTCGTATTCGCGCGGCGATTCCGTGCCCAGCGAGGATGGGCGCGCGATGAAGCCATTGTTGTCGAAGTAGGTGTCGTTTTCGCGATTGCGATTCCACACCACCGTGCCCTGCGAGGTGAAGCCGGTGAACGGCCAGTCCTGGCGATAGAGATTGGCGATGAAGATGTCGTCATCGCGCAGGCCTTCGCCGATGTCATTGAGGCCGGAATTGGTGTCCTTCTCGATGCGACGGAACCACGCCAGGTTGTACTGCCAGCGGTTGTTGTCGCGATTGCCGAACAAACGCGCGCCGAACTGCAGATCCTGAAACAGGAAGCCGCGGAAATCGGTCGAGAACGGCTGAATGCCGAAGCGGATCGCGTCGAAGTCGTAGCGATCGGAGACATCGCGCAGATGCTTATCGACGAAGAGTTCCTGCACCGCGACGAAACCATCGTCGCGCGTGCTGCCGAGGCGAGGGTCGATCTGCAGCACGCGCACGTCGTCGACATCGACGCGGTTGTACTGAAAGCCGAGCGTCAGGCGATATTCGTATTCGGGCGGCTTGAACGTGGTGTCGCCCTTGAAATAGACCAGGCCCGCGAGAAAGGTCTGCGCCAGGATGGTCTGATCGATGCCGGAGAAAATGTCGTTCTGACCCGGGCCCTCGCTCGAGGTGATGCCCGTGGGCGTAGGAATGGAGCGCGGCTCGATCACGGTGTCGGCGATGCCGACCAGGGACAGGAACCAGTCCTCGCCGTGAATCGGCTTGTCGCCCTTCAAGACGTTCTGGTTGTACGGGTCGTACCAGGGATGCTTGAAGCCCAGCGCTTCCATGATGCGCCAGCGATCGGGCAGGGGCACGAACTCGCCGACTTGATCGACCGGCGCGGGGTCGATGCCATTGGGATTCTGTTCCTTGAACTCCGGCGGCAGTTCCGGCGCGTGGCCGGGACGACGACGCAGCAAGGGCGAAGTGAACGGATCGTAGGTCTGGGTCGGCAGCACGCCGATGAGTTCCAGATAACCCGGCGCGAGCGGATCGATCGAACTGCTGGCATGCGTGACGGCGGGCGCGCACAGCGCGAACGCGACGGCGGCGGACAGGGCGATGGGTCGTTTCATCTCACTTGCCCTCGCACACGTTCTGATCGGTGGAGTCGATGAAGGGCGCTTGCGGGCACTGCACGTAGCGCAGGCGGACGCCTTGCGGCGTGAGCTGATCGGCGCGACGCGACGCCGGCGCGTGGCCGAGCGAGCCGCCGACGATCTGCGACGCGTTGTACAAGCCGAGGAAGGACACCATGTCGTCCTGATCCACGCCGTCGCCGGACACGCCGACCGCGCCGATCAACTTGTCGCCGCGATAGATCGGCGAGGCGCCGGGGAAGATCTGGATGCCGTTGCGCAGTCGCGTGGTCGTCGCGGCCGCGGTCGGGTTTTCGATGTTGAAGCCGACGCAATTGCCCAGCGGAATGCGCGGCAGCAGCTGCGTCAGGCGCGCGCTATCGCCCAGGATCGTCGGGTCGTTGCGCAGATCGATGTAGGCCTGCACGGTCGACAAGGCGGCGTTGTTCACGAGGTCGAGTTCCAGACCATCGGTGAACGGACTCCAGTTCGCGAACGGCTTCGACAGCGGGCCCGGCGCCGTGCCGATGATGCCGTCGGGAAAATACGGCCGCGAGAGATTGCCGATCGCGCGCGGGGTAAAGGCATTCTGGCCATCGCCGAACAAGGTCGGCAGGGCGAAGAAGCCGCGGCTCGCCGCCACGTAATCGGCGAAGCGAATGCGCGCGGCGCTCAAGCCGCCATTGGCGTTGCCGTAGACGGCATCGGGCAGGGCGGTCAGATCGGACGCGGCGAAATTGCCGGAGAAGAAAGCCGCCGTGCGCGCCTTCTGCAGCGACACGTCGATGCCGAAGATCGGCGCGTCGCGCGTGCGCGCCAGCGCCAGCACTACGCCATTGGTGTCGACCACCGACACGCTGACGCGCATCTGCGAGCCCAGTGGCTGACGAATCTGCGCGCGCGAGCGATTGGCCACGGCCAGCGCCTGACGCACGATCTCGCGCGCCTCGGTGGCGCTGATCGCGCCGACGCCGTCGGTGCCCGCGCGCGGGGCGAAGCGCGGCGCGCCGTTGGGGTCGATCAATACGAAGGCATCAAGGCCCGCGTAGTCCGTGGTCTCGGAGACGATGCCCGAGGCCGGCTGCGTGAAGGCCACGCCCGCGAGCAGGCCGCCCGCGCTCGAGAAGAACAGCGGCACGTCGATCAAGGCGCCCGCGCTGCCCAGCGAGGCGAAGCCCGGCGCCGACGACGGCGTGCTGTCGAGATCGGTGAAATCGACATCGGCGAAGCGGAAGGTCTTGCCATCGGCCGTGATCCGATCGCCGCGGCGATCGAGCGGCGCGGAGAAGCCAAACGTGCCGGCCGTGGCGATGAGTTCATCCACGTCCTGATCGCGATCGGAGATGTCGGCATCGAGCGAGTACGTGGGGTCGGCGACCACGCCGATGCCACCGACCGGCGTGCCGGCCTTGTACAGCGGCAGACCGCCCGGATCGGCCGACAGGCCCAGCGGCGCGGGCTTGGGCCCGACCGTGATCGCGCCCGGCGTGCCCAGCAGGGCCAGCACCGGCGCGGGCAACTGGATCAAGTCCGAACAAGTCAGCTGCGAGAACTGCACGCCGAACAGCGGGCCCGAGGGCGCGTTGAATTCGCGTGGGTTGAAGTGTTCCTGCACGATCTGGCTGGCCGTGCGCGTGGAGAAGGCATTGCCTTCGCTCGACAGATACGCGCCGGTGACCGCCTTGGAGATGGCCGCCAGTTCACTGGGAATGACGCTGATGTTCTCGAGGCCGCCGGTCACGCCGCGATTGGACGTGATGGTCACCGACGCGCGCGCGCCGGAGACGCGATACACGCCGAGCACATTGCCCACGCGATCGACCACCGCGATGGTCGCCGGCGTGCCGCGCGCGCGCGATTCGGCCACGGCCTGGGCGATGATCACGCCGACATCGGCCTGAGTCAGCAACGAACCCGCGCCGACGCACGAACCCGTGCAGCCTTGCGATGGCGCGGATGGTGGCGGCGGCGCGGTGCCGGTGCTGTCACCGGAATTACCGCTGCCACTGCATGCCCCGAGCGCCAACGCCACGAAGGCGGCACCCCAACGAAAACTGCGGTCCATCGAAGACCTCCCCATGACTCGCGCAGGTACAACCATCCCCGGTGCCGCGCGTGATTGGCTATTCGTCGCGATCATACCGCATGCCATCGACGCCGAAACCCGGCGCGATGGATTGAATACGCGTTTTAACGCTCGTGAAGCTCACGGTCGCACGCGGTCGCGCGAATCGCGCGTGCTCGCGTGGGCGTGACGCGACGCATCACGCGCGACCTAATCGCCGCCGGCGCGCGCTTTCGCGCGTTGTTGCAGCTCGGCGAGGATCAGTTGATCGGCCTCGTGATAGCCATGGCAGGCCACGCAGGTCGAGGCCACGCGATCGCGCGCGTGCTCGCCGCCGTGGCAGGACTGACAGTTGGCCAGATCCGGGATCAGCAGATCGGTCGCGGCCTTCGACTCGCGCGCGTTGTGGCATTGCTCGCAGCGCATCGTGCCGTGCTTGGCGTGGGTGAAGTGCGCCTTGGAGAACCACACGCCGGCCACGCGCACCGGCGCGATGCGCCAGGGATCGCCGGCCACGCGGCCGGGCGAGACCGCGTGACACACGGTGCAGGCGCGGCCGGTGAACAGACTCTCGGCGACCTGTCGCGACTTGTCGCGCGCCCAGGCCAGGGCCTCGATCTGCTCGGCGCGCGTCAGCGGCTGGCCGGGGCGACGACGCTGCTGCACGATCGCGGGCGAGGTCTGATCGGCGTAGCCGCCCTCGAGCGCGCGCTTGGCGTAGAACTCGTCGAGCGTGTAGATGATCTCGGGCACCTTGGCGTGCGGCACCTGGCGATTGGGCTCGAGCACGTCGAAGTCCAGGCGATGACAGCTCTGGCACATGGTCTCGAAATCGACCGGCTTCATGGTCGCGCCACCGGCATCGGGCACGTGGCAGCTGGCGCATTCGAGCACGCGCTTGCCGTCGGGCGATTTGATGCCGGCCTTGTCCAGATGCACGTCGTGCGGGAACTTCAGGCCCGATTTTTCCTGCACGCCGGCGGTGAGCACGGTGCGCGTGGGCGTGAACTGGCCTTGTTCGTTCCAGGCCGGCAGATCGATCGAGAACGGCGGATGCGCGCGGCCGAAGTCGGCCGTGTCGGCGAGCGTGCTGGCGCCGCCGGTGCGCGCCTTCAGATTGCCGTGGCAGTCCGAGCACAATTCTTGATCGCGCACGATCAGGCCATCGGTGCCGTTGTGATCGCGATGGCAATGCGCGCAGCGCGCGTCGCCGAGTTCGGGCAGGTTGAACTTGACCGGATCGGCGTGCGCGGCGGTGTTGGCGTGGCAAGTCGCGCAGGCCTCGTCGCGCACCCAGCGGAAGGCGTGCTCGTGACAGGTCGTGCATTCGGAGCCGAAGAAGTGATGCGCGCTCGCCAACTCGCCGGCCTGCCAGGCATTGGGGCCGGGCAGGGGCGTCTTGGCCAAGGTGTCGCGAAAGCCGACCGAGTAATGCGCCAGCACCGGCAATAGCAGACACAGCACCGCGGTCGCCGCGAACAGCAGCCACGAGGGCCGACGCTTGGACAGCCACGTCTGCGCCAGCGACATCGGCCGCGCCTTGGCTTTCTCCTCGGCTTTTTGCTCGGCCTTGTCGATGGCTGAGATCTCCACGCCCGCGTCGAAATCGGTCGGCGGCTCGAGCAACTGCAAGCGCGTGGTGCCGATCTCGACGATGGCGCCAGCGCCGGCCGTGGTTGAATGGGTCAGTTCGGTGTTGACGCGGATGCCGGCCAGGATCAGCGATTCGATCTTGTACTGGCCATTGCCCAGCGCCGTGATGCGCGCGTGTTCCAGCGCCACGCGCAGATCGGCGATGAACACGGCCTGGTCGGAACCGCGGCCGATGCCCAGCACGTCGCCGTAGTGGATGTCTTCCTCGTAAGCGACCGCGCCCTTGCCGCGCTTGGTCACGCGCCGGATCAGCCACCGCATGGCGCGCGCTCCGGTCGAGGGGTGAGGTGAGTCGAGCGAGTCGTCATCGGCCTCACCAGTAGAAGAACACGGACACGATGTGCGCCGACAGCGCGGCCAGCAGGGCCATCGATAGCGGCACGTGGATGTACAGCCACAGCTCCATCAGCGATTGGAACTGCACGTCGCGCGCCACGCGCGAGGCCAGGGCCTTCTTGCGCGAGAGCAGATCGATGAGCTTGCGCAGTGCCTCGGACTGCTTGTCCGTGGCCTTGCCGGCGAGAAAATCGACCATGGCGAACATCGTCGGCATCTCGCGCGTGTCGACGCGCGTGGCCTCGGCGCCTTGTTTCTCGCGCTTTTCCAGCATGGCCGTGGCCTGGCTCAGCGCCAAGTCCGATGCATCGCGCGCATTGATCAGCGACCACACGCTGCCGCCCAGGCGCGTGTTGTCGATCGAGCGCATCACGATGGCGTGGATCTTGGGGTCGATGCCATCGGCCAGCGCCAGCGCGTTCTGATCGACGTCGGCGATCTCTTCCAGCATGGCCTGGCGCGTGGCGTTCTCGCGATTGCGCGTCATCAGGTTCGGATAGCGCAGATACGCGTACACGCCGAAGAAGCCCGAGAAAATCACGATCACCATCAAGGTGAAGGCGAGCGTGTGGATGTTCCAGCCGAACTGGAAACCACAATGCAGCAAGGCGATCAGCAGCAAGGCCGTGCCCAGATACACGTGCGCCGACAACCAGCCGCGCAAGGTGCCCACCCGATTGTTGTAAGTGCGCTTGCGGATGCCGAACAGCATCAGCCAAAAGATCAACAAGGCGCCGATGGTGCCCAGCGTGTAACCCAGCCACGTGCCGCCATTGGGCGGACCGATCGGGTCGTGCACGATATAGGCCACCAGCGAAAACACCAGCAGACCCAGCGCGATCCACAGATAGCGCTTGCCGCCATGACTGAGAAAGGACTCATGCATGGCGTCGACTCCCGCGCGCGCGGGTCAAGGCCGATGCCAGCGTCGACGCGCCCGTCGCGCGCGCGACGCGCGGCTCAGCGACGAGACTGGGCATAGGCCGGAAACTCCTCGGGAGAAATTCGAATCGCCGCGCCCGTCGGGCAGGCGCGCACGCAGGCCGGACCGCCGCCCACGTCCTTGCACATATCGCATTTGACGGCCTTCTTTTCCTGGCCGCCTTCCTTCTTCTTGCTCTTGTCCTTGGGCGCTTCGCCGGGGCCGTGACCCAGGCCCAGCATCAGCCACGACAGCAGGCCTGGCTTCTTGTCGGCCTTGGCCGCGAGTTTGATCACGCCGTACGGGCAATTGCGCTCGCAATTGCCGCAGCCGATGCAGTTGTCGGCGATGAAGACTTCGCCATTGGGCGCGCGATGAATGGCATCGGGCGGGCAATCCTTCATGCAATGCGGATGCTCGCAGTGGCGGCAGCTCGTCGGCACGTGCACGGAATCAAAGGTCGGCCCGGCCTCGCGACTCAGACGCGAGGTGCCGGCATGCGTTTCCGCGCAGGCCTTCTCGCAGTTGTCGCAGCGCACGCACAGCGATTCGTCGATCAGCAAGATGTCGGTCGCTTCGCCCGCGCCCTGACTGATCAGGAAGGAAATGATGTCGCCACCCGCGGGCATGGCCTGCATGGCCAGGTTAGCGGCGGTGCGTTGGCGATATTCCGACTGCATGCGCAGCTTCAGCACCGGATTGCGCGCGAGCAGCAGCTTGAACGCGCTCCCGTCGAGCCGCACGGTCTCGGTGGCGATGGCCGCGCGCGCCGTGGCCGAGCGCTTGGACTCGCCGAGCATCGCCATCTCGCCAACGTAATTGCCCGCGGGCACGTAGGACAGCACGACTTCCTTGCCGCCGAGATTGCGCGAGATGGTCAACGAACCCACGCGCACCAAGTGCAAGCTATCGCCGCTCTCGCCTTCGTTGAACACCACGTCGCCGGCCTTGAAGCGCTCGATGCGCGCGCTCTCGACGATGTCGGCGATCTGGTCGTAGCTGGCCTCGGGCGCGAAGCGGCTTTGAATGGCGCGGCCGATGAAGACCTTGTCGATTTCGCGCTTGACCGCCTCGACCGAGGCGATGAGCTTGTTCATCGAGCGACGCGGCGTCTCGATCAGCACGCAGTTGTTGCCGGCGACGATGGTGGCCGAGCGGCGCCGGCCCGAGATCAGACTCATCTCGCCGAAGAATTCGCCGCGGCGCAGGTTGATGGCGCGACCGCCGTCGATCTGCACCTGCACTTCGCCTTCGACAATGGAATAGAAACTATTGGTGTAGTCGTTGCGCTTGAAGATGGCCTCGCCCGCGCGCGGCGCGCGGATTTCGGAGTCGAGCATGAACTCGCGCAATTGCAGGGGCGTGATGTGCGACAGCAGTTTCACATTCTTCTGCACGCGCTCGAGCGCGGCCGAGACCGAAGTGAAGCCGGGCATGGCCGCGAACTTGTCGCGCAGCAGCGGCTCGTCGGCGGGCTCGACGGTGTTGCCGAGGATGTACTCGACGACCTCGTAGCCCTGATTCATCGCCTGCTTGATCAGCGGATAGCCGCCGAGCGCGCCGACGATGTAGATGCCGCGCACGTTCGATTCGTATTGCGCGCTGATCGCGGGCACGGCCGCCGGGTCCTTGCTCGGAAACACGATGCCCCAGCTTTCCACCGTCGCGCGCGGCGCGGTGGCACCCAGGCGCGCGATCACGCGATCGCACAGGATCTGGGCCTTGCCGGTGTCGGTCGACAGAATCAGCCGCATGCGCTTGCGCGAGCCTTGCGGCAGTTCGTCCACGCGTTCGGGCGCGGAGTTGTAATAGCACTCGATGTTGCCGTCCTCGATCGCCTTGAGGATGGCGGCTTCGTTTCCTTTCTTGGCGCGCGCGAATTCGTCCTTTCGGTTGACGATGATCACGTTGTTCTGACGCGCCAGGGCCACGGCGTTCTCGATCGCGGCGTCGCCGGCGCCGACCACGACGATGGTCTCGCCTTCGTATTCGTCGGGATCGTCGAGCTGATACTGCACGTAGGGCAGATCCTCGCCGGGCGAGCCGAGCTTGCGCAGATTGCCCTGCAGGCCGATGCCGAGCACGATTTTTTCGGCCTCGACCTTGACGCCGTTGGCGCAGCTCAAGGTGAAGCCCGTGTCGGTCTTGGCGATCTTGGTCACTTCGTGGTTGTAGGCCACGTTGACCTTCAGGCGCGCCACGCCCTCGTTCCAGGCTTGAAGAATCGCTTCACGACTGCCGGCCTTGAACGGCAGGGGCGAGCGCAGCGGCAGGATGCCGGGCTCGTCCATGACGTGCTTGCCTTTCTGGTAGCGGTAAATCGTGTTCGACAACTGCGCCGAGGCTTCGAGCAGGATGTGCGGCACGCCGCGTTCGGCGGCGCGGGCGGCGGCGCTCTTGCCGCCGGGACCCGAGCCCACGATCGCGATCTTGTAGCGTTCCGGCATGCTGCGACTCCCTCCCCGGGGATGCGTGGCGCGCCGCGCGTGTGATGACGCGCGAACGAGGGTCGATCTTAGCCCGGATGTTTTGCCACGCGCCAGACGCGCGCGTGTCGCCATGCGCACGCCTGCGTTGGCGGGATCGCGGACGTTTTTGCGTATACGCGCGCGGTGGCGCGAAGCTGACGCGCGCGCGCAGTCGCGGGCGCGCGTCATGCGCGGACTCAGGGCGCGGAGTCTTCCGCCGGTGTCGTGGCGAGATGACGATCGAGCCAGCTCAGCACTTCGCGATGCCACAACAGCGAGGCCTGCGGCTTGAGAATCCAGTGATTCTCGTCGGGGAAGATCACGATTCGCGTCGGCACGCCCTTGCCGGCCAGCGCGCCGTGCAGATTGATGCCTTGGGTCACGGGCACGCGATAGTCCTTCTCGCCGTGCAGGATCAGGGTCGGCGTGTTCATGCGCGGCACGAAGCGGCTGGGCGACCAGTTGTCGAGCGTGATCGGGTTGGTCCACGGCGCGTCGCCGTAGCTCGCCGGCCGCTCCCAGTGCGAGTCGGAGGCGAACTGCGCCGACAGATCGAACACGCCCGCGTGCACCACCGCCGCCTTGAAGCGATCCGTAAGGCCGATCATCAGCGCGGTGAGATAACCGCCGTACGAGCCGCCGGCGATGCCCAGGCGCGAGGCATCGACCTCGCCACGCGCGATCAGGGCATCGAGCAGGGCCAGCACGTCCTTGGCCGGCTTCTCGCCGTGATTGCCCAGGATCGAATCGGCGAAGCGCTGACCATAGCCGGTCGACCCGTGAAAGTTCGGCATGGCCACCAGATAACCGCGCGCGGCGAACACGTGCGGGTTCCAGCGAAAGCTGAAGCTATCGTCCCAGGCCGAGAACGGTCCGCCATGCGCGAGCACGATCAAGGGCAGCTTGCGCGCGGCGCGCTGACCGGGCGGATAGATCAGCCAAGTGTGGACCTTGTCGCCATCGGCGCCGGCGTAACGCAGTTCCTCGACGCGGCCGAGTTCGGGCACGCGCGCGTCGTTGAAGGCGGTCATGCGCTCGGCGCGGCCGAGTTCGATGTCGACGCGATAAATCTCCGGCGGATGATTGAAGTCATGACGCACGAAGGCGCCGAGCGTGCCGGCCACGTCCACGCCCTCGATCGTGCCGCCCTCGACGATGCGTTCCGGCGCGCGCTGACTCAGCGGCAGGCGATACAGATGCACGCGGCCATCGTTCTCGGCGGTGAACACCACTTGCTTGTCGCTGGCGAAGGCGTAGTTGCCCTTCGAGGCATCGAACTGCGGCGCGAGCTCGCGCGCCGCGCCCTCGCGCGGGTGATACATCAGCCGCTGCTGATCCGAGCCGACATCGCCGCGAAGCGTGCGGCCGAACAGCAAGGCGCGACCCGAAGGCGCGTAGCGCGGACCGACATCGCCGCCGGGATTGTCGGCGGTGAGATTGCGGCGCTCGCCCGTGGCCAGGTCGACGGTGTAGATGTCGAAGTTCAGATCCTTGTACGGCGCGGCCGTGCTGTTGGCCGAATAGGCGAGCTCGCCACCATCGCGCGACAGATCCCACTCAAAGCCCTCGAAGCCGGTCAGGCCGGCGAAGCCGGGCAGCAGATCGCGCGTCTTGCCGCTGGCGATGTCGAGTTCGAACACGTGCGGCACGCGGCCGTCGGTCAAGTAATGATCCCAATAGCGCAGCACGCGCGTGTCGCTGATGCGCGCCTGGGTCTTGTCGGCGCGCTGCGCATCGGCGCGTTGCTTCACGGCGGTGAAATCGGCGTCGAGGTCCGGCCAGGTATCGGCCTCGAAGGCGATGCGGCGACCGTCGGCAAACCAGCGCATGGCCTTCACCGCCACCGGCACCTGCGACAGGCGCTGCGGCTCGCCGCCGCCGAGTTCGATGACGTAGATCTGCGCCGGCTCCTCGCCGCGGCGACTGAGGTAGGCGAGCCGTCGCGAGTCGGGACTGAACAATGGTCGGGTGTCGATGCTCTCGCCCGTGGTCAGCGCGCGCGCGGCCGAGCGGCCATCGCTGGGCATGATCCAGATGTCGCCGTCGGCGGCATTGGTCGTGGTATCGAAGCGGGTCAGGGTGAACGCGATCCAGCGGCCGTCGGGCGACACGGTCGCGGCCGAGGGGCGGGACATCAGCCACAAGGTGTCGGCGTCGAGGCGCTTGGCCGCGTCGACCGGCGCCGCGCAACACAGCGCGAACAGGGCCGACAACACGAGCAAGCACCCCCGGCGGAGGCGTTTCGGAGCTGGCTGGATTTCGAGATGCACGTCGCAAGTTCCCGGTTGGAATGGTGTTTATTTGTGGAATCGACTTGGCGGATCGGATCGCTGGGCTAGAATGCCGGCAACAGAGGATGGTCGCGATGAGCAGCTACTTCAAACGCCTGGGCGAGAATCTTGCCGAGCGGCGACCGCCGAGCAAGGACACGTTCCAGGCCGATCCGAAATTGCTCAAGCGCTGGCTTGAAGCCTTGCCCCTGGCCAATGCCGGCGTGGCCGCTCGCATGTTGTATCAGGCCTTGCGCGAGCTCAACCGTCTGACCCTCGATCCGGTGCAGCGCTTGTCGGCGCTCGAGGCCATGCGGCCGTCCCTAATGCAATTGTCCGACGCGATCGATCGTCAGGTCGTGGGTTCGACCTTCCCCTTGCCGCCGGCCAAGGCGCAACTCGGCGCCACCGCGCGCGAATTGCAAAAAGAAATGGCCGAGGCCTATCGCATCGCCGCGTACGAGTTGTGCGCGCCCGAAGGCAAGGTGCCGTTCCTGCGCGGCAAGACCGCGGCCCTGGCGCTGGAGCGCACCATCGCGCATCTGGGCGCGGAACTGTGCAAGGGCTATTTCCTCTACGCCACGCCGCCCGATGGCGTGTGGCGCATGATTCACGCCTGCTACGCCTTCGCGCGTCAGCTCAAGATCGACGACAAGGAAGTGGAAGACCCGCAGTTGAACGGCGCCGCCGTCAGCCCGCGGCTGTCGTATCTGCACGCGCTGTTGCTGGGCATTTCCAATCCTTATCGTCTGGGTCAGAAGGAAGTGCTCGAGGCCTATCACGTCTCGCGCGCCTGGGCTTCGTTGTGCCAGCTGCGCGAGGGCGCGGGATCGGATTCCGATTTCACCGTTCCGCTCGATGAAGACCGCGGTCCCGGCTATCTGCCCGAGGAGCGTCAGGTCGATGCCGGCGCGGTGTTGAGTTTCTCCGCCGCGCCGCTTGAGCGCGAACTTGATCGTCAGCTGCAATTGGCCAGCGAAGTCGGCGGCAACTTGAGCTTCCGCTTCAAGGGCGCCAACGCCACGACCGTGTCGCCGGAACTCGTGCGTCGTCTGATGCAATCGTGGCAGCCGCTCGCCAGTCGCCATCATCCGCGGCTGCCGGCGGGGCATCTGCTCGAAACGCTCGTGGGTTTGCACGCCGTGCACTACGTGCTGTCGGGCGTCGATTTCGAAAGCTTCGTGCGCCGCGCCTGCGGCACCGTCATTCACGCCAGCGAGCGCGAGCGCCTGAGTTCCTGGGCCAATCAAGGCGGCGACACCGCCAAGCCCGAGACCCTGACCGCGCGCGTGGTCGATCAAAGCCTCGGCGGCTATCGCCTGGAATGGGATCAGACCGACACCGCCCGCGCGCGCGTGGGCGAACTGGTCGCGGTCTCGCTCGCCGAGGACGGCGACGACGATCGCGAATGGATGGTCGGCATCATCCGCTGGCTGCGCCTGAGCCCCTCGGGCAAGGTCGACGCGGGCGTCGAACTGCTCGCGCGTCGCGCGCGACCCTCGGTGCTGCGCGCGCTCGACGCCGGCGGCCATCCGCGGCCCTCGGTGCGCGCCGTGTGGCTGGAAAATCCCCGCCAAGGCAACGGCGCCTCGCGCTACAGCGTGCTCGCGCCGTCCGTGCTCGAACGCGGCGCGCCGCGCTACGAACTGCGCACCGCGCCCGAAATCTATTCCGACGCCGAAGAACCCGACATCCGCATCATGGGCGCGATCAACGTGCTCGAATCGGCCGGCACCTACATCCGCGTCGTGCCCCAGGAAGTGGGGCAGTTCGAGGACAGCTACGAGCCGCCGGCGGCGGTTAACGGCTAGGTTGGTTGTCGAGCGTGGCGGCGATGCGCCGCCGCCTCGTGCCTCGATTTTCTTTACCTCGGCGTTTTCTCTTTCAAGCGCATCGGTGACTTTGGCGTTCTCCTGCCGCGAGCCTTTCGAGGACACCCACGAACTCGTGGTGGCCGTGCAACTCGTGTGCTGACGCGTACCTCTTCGAGTCGCTCACGCGCCACTTCCAGGACACCCACGATGTGGCCTTATTTTCATCCCGCCGAGGCTGATGGGCGGGATGCCGCTTCCCCTGGACTCCGCAGAGTTTCCCGGATCTGATTGACAGGCTATTGATACTTCAGTAGTTTCGCATTTCGCGAAATGCGAAAATTGACTACCATGGTCCGAAACAGCCAACGCCAACCCGTCCTAAAGCCCCAGGATTTCTACTTGCTCCTGGTGCTTTCGGCGCGCCCCGGGACCAGCACCTATCCCGACCTGGCCACGGTTAGCGGTTTGTCGATGTCCGAAGTCCATGCCGCCTGCAAGCGGGCGGAAGTCGCGCGCCTGATGTTCTTCGAAGACAAGCAATGGCGCATCGCGAAGCCCGCGTTCAAGGAGTTTCTCTTCCATGGCGCCAAGTACGCGTTTCCCGCGCTGCGAGGCGGATTGGTGGCGGGAATTCCCACCGCGTACGCCGCGGAGCCGATGAAGTCACGCATCGCGCCTTCGTCGGATCCCGTGCCGGTGTGGCCATCGATCGACGGCGGCACGCGTGGCATCTCCCTGGCGCCGATCTATCCCAGCGCGCCAGCAGCCGCGCTGCGCAGCGCGGAACTGTACGAGCGTCTGGCGTTGTTCGATGCCCTGCGCGCCGGCACCGCGCGCGAACGCGCCTTGGCGCAAGAGTTGTTCGAGCAGCGCTTGTGAACGCGAACGACCCGAACGTCCAACGCGTGGAAATCGTCGCGACGGCCTTGGGCGATCTCTGCGACGAATTGGTGCTCGTCGGCGGCTGCGCGGCGAGTCTGTTGATCGACGCGCCGGCCGCGCCGCCGCCGCGCGTGACTTACGACGTGGATCTGATCGCCCGCGTGGCGGCCTTGTCGGCCTATCACGACCTCGAGCGACGTTTCGAACGCCGCGGCTTTCAACACGACCTGTCACCGGATGCGCCGCAGTGCCGATGGGTGTTGGGCACGATCAAGATCGATCTGATGCCGACGGAAGAGCGCGTGCTCGGATTCTCCAATCGCTGGTATCCCGAGGCCGCGCGCTCGGCCTCGCGCGTGGCGTTGCCCGCGGGCAACGTGATCAATCTGATCTCGGCGCCGGCGTTTCTCGCGACCAAGTTCGAGGCATTCCATTCGCGCGGCAAAGCCGACATGGCGATGAGTCATGATCTGGAAGACATCGTCAATGTCATCGAAGGGCGCGCCGCGATCCTGGTGGAAGTGCAAGCCGCGGAAACGACGCTCCGGCAGTACCTCGCGCGGCAGCTCGTGTCGCTTGCGCGTTCACCGGATTTCGATAATGTCTTGCCGGGTCTGGTGACCCACGACGCGCTGCACCGCGAGAGAATCGCAGTGATCAAGCGCAGACTCGGCGCGATCGCCGCGATGGGTTAGCGACTTCGGCATCGGCGCTGGCCGACTGCTAGAATCCGCGCCGTCTCGCGCCAACGATGCCCGCATGTCTTCCGTGACTCCGTACCTTCCTCGCCGCGTTTCGATTCCGGTCCAGATTGGCCATGTCACTGTCGGTGGCGATGCGCCGATCGTGGTGCAGTCGATGACCAACACCGATACCGCCGATATCAAGGGCACGGCGCAGCAGATCGCCGAGTTGGCGCGCGCGGGTTCGGAGTTGGTGCGCGTGACGGTGAACACGCCCGAGGCCGCGGCGGCCGTGCCGCGTATTCGCGAGCGGCTGGACATGATGGGCGTGAGCGCGCCGATCGTGGGCGATTTTCACTACAACGGCCATCAGCTGCTCGCCGCCGAACCGGCGTGCGCGGAGGCGTTGGCGAAGTACCGGATCAATCCGGGCAATGTCGGCTTCGGCAAGAAGCGCGACGCGCAGTTCGCGGCCATCGTTGAACTGGCGGCGCGGCACGACAAGGCGGTGCGCATCGGCGTGAACTGGGGCAGCCTCGATCAAGCGCTGCTGGCGCAGTTGATGGACGACAATCACGCGCGCGCCGAACCCTGGGACGCCGCGCGCGTGGCGCGCGAGGCGCTGATTCGTTCCGCGCTCGATTCCGCCACCAAGGCCGAGGAACTGGGCCTGCCGCGCCATCGCATCATTCTCTCGTGCAAGGTCAGTGGCGTACAGGAGCTGATCAGCGTTTATCGCGATCTTGCCGCGCGCGCGAACTACGCCTTGCATCTGGGCCTGACCGAGGCCGGCATGGGCTCGAAGGGTATCGTCGCTTCGACCGCGGCGTTGTCGGTGCTGCTGGCCGAAGGCATTGGCGACACCATCCGCATCTCGCTCACGCCGGAGCCGAACGAGTCGCGCACGCGCGAAGTCATCGTCGCGCAGGAATTGCTGCAGACCATGGGTCTGCGCGCCTTCACGCCACTGGTGACCGCGTGCCCGGGTTGCGGTCGCACGACGAGCACGTTCTTCCAGGAACTGGCCAAGACCGTGCAAGACCACGTGCGCGCGAAGATGCCCGAATGGCGTTTGAAGCACGATGGCGTGGAGAACATGACCTTGGCCGTGATGGGCTGCGTGGTCAATGGTCCGGGCGAATCCAAGCACGCCAACATCGGCATCTCGTTGCCGGGCACGGGCGAGGCGCCGGCGGCGCCGGTGTTCATCGATGGCGAGAAGCGCATGACGCTGCGCGGCGAAGGAATCGCGCGCGAGTTCGTCGAAGTCATCGAACAGTACGTCGCCACGCGCTATCCCTCGCGCGCGGGCTGAGCCCCGCTTCGTCGGCGCCGGGCGCGCCTGACGGCCGCGCCGCCGCGTTTCGTCGTCGCGCGCGGCACGCGGGACGCGCGCTGGCGCATGCTGGAATCGTGAGGCGATCGCTCCTTCGGCGATCGCGAGCCGCGAGGGGAACGCCTTGATGACGAGCAATCGTGCCGTGGGTCGCTGGATCGGCGTGCTGCTGCTGACGCAGATGGTGCTGGTGCCGATCGTGTACTTCATCGCGCTGGACGAGGCGCTGGCCGCGTCGAAATTCCTGACCGAAGCCGCGGGTCATGGCGTGCTGATCGGCGTGGGCGTGAGCGTGCTGATCTTCGTCGGCGTGCTGGGCGTCGTGATCGCGAGTTTGTCGTGGCGATTCTTCCGCGCCGATGGCGCGGTCCTGGCGCGCGTGTACTTCGCGCTCGCGGTGGTGAGTTGCGCGGTGCAGTTCATCGAGCCAATGGCGATGTTGTCGATGCGCTCGCTGAGCGAAGCTTATGTCGCGGCGTCGGCGGTTGATCGGCCGCTGCTCGAACTCATCGCCAAGGCCGTCGCCGCCGATCGCTTCTGGGCGCATCACCTCAGTCTGGCTTTCGGCGGCGTCGAGGTGCTGTTCTTCTACGCCTGTCTGGCGCGCGGGGCCTGGTTGCCGCGCTGGCTCGCGGGGCTGGCGATGATCGGGGCGCTGCTGCAGATCTTCACGGTCACGCGGCCGGTGTTCGGCGGCACGGTGATCTTTCCGCTGTTGGGCGTTCTGGCGATCGCGCACTTCGCGTCGATCGTGACCTTGCTGGTGCGTGGGTTTCCCGACCGGGCGACGGGCGCCGCGTAGCGCGCTAACTCAGCTCGCGATCTCGGCGTCGGCGGCCGTGCGGCGCGCGAGCTGCGCTTCGCGCCGCGCGATGTAGAAGTTCGAGCCGAAGATGATGGCCGAGCCGACGGCCGTCCAGACATCGAGCTTCTCGTCGAACAACAGATAGGCCGCGACCGCGACCACGGGCAATTGCACGAAGCTGATCGGTGACACGACCGAGGCATCGGCGAGCTTGAGCGCGCGCGTCCACAGCCGATGGCCCATGGTGCCGAAGAAACCCGCGGCCGCGACCCAACCCCAGGATTCAAGAGTCGGCGCCTGCCACACGGTCAGCGCCGGCAGCAGCGACAGCGGCACCCAGATCAAGGTGGTGTAGAGCACGATCGCATCCGGCGCCTCGGTGCGCGAAAGAAACTTGATGCTGATCGACACCGAAGCCGACAACACCGCCGCGAGCAAGGCCACGAGTGTCGCGAACGAAAACGCATCCGAACCGGGCCGCAGCAAGACCAGCACGCCGATGAAACCCACGGCCACCGCGGTCCAGCGCCGAATGCGCACCACTTCGCCCAGCACCAGCACGGCGCCGATCGTCACGAACAAGGGCGTCGAGTACGTGATCGACACGGCCTGCGCCAAGGGCAAATGCACGATGGCCCAGAAGCCCGCGAGCATCGAGACGATGCCGATCACGCAGCGCATGAAGTACAGCGGCAGCTTGGTCGTGCGCAGAATCCCGAAACCGTGCTGATAAAGAATCGGCAGCGCGAATATCAAGCCGAAGAAATTGCGAAAGAACGCGATCTCGAACGCATGCAATTGCTTGGAGGCCAGGCGGATCACCACCGCCATCAGGCCGAACATCACGGAGCTCGCGACCATGAAGCCGATGCCGCGCCACAGATCGCGCGCGGCATCGACGGGCGCCGCGGCGCCGGTGGCGCGTGGTCCCCCGTCCGCGGTCACGCGCGACCCGCGAACTCGCCGGTCTCGGTGCTGACGCGGATCTTTTCGCCGTTGGTGATGTACTCGGGCACCTGGATCTCGATGCCGGTGCTGAGCTTGGCGGGCTTGGGCCGCTTGGTCGCGGTGGCGCCCTTGAGCTCGGGCGGCGTCTCGACCACTTCGAGCGTGACTTGCGCGGGCAGCTGCAGGCTGATCGGCGCGTCGTCCTTCAACATCACGAAGCAGTTGTTCAAGCCTTCAGTGATGTAGCCGGCGAGGTCGCCGACCATCTCGGGGCCGAGCAGATACTGGGTGTAGTCCTCGTCGTCCATGAACACGAAGCCATCGCCGTCCTTGTACGAGAACGTGGCCTGGCGACGCGTGAGATCGACCTCGGTCAGTTCGTCATCGGCGCGCAAGCTCAGATCGAGCTTCTGATTGCCCGGCACCGAATACAACTGGAATCGATACGTGGTGTTGCCGCCGCGCGCGGTCGGCGCGCTGCGTTCGGTGTCGCGCACCTGGTAGGTAACGCCGTTGTACTCGACCACGTTGCCGCGCTTGATGTCGTAGGCTTTCATCGGATGTCTTACTTGGGTTGCAGGCGGATGGCGCCGTCGACGCGAATCACGCCGCCATTGAGATAACGATTGCCCAGGATGAAGGCCACGGTCGCGGCGAATTCCTCGGGCTTGCCCAGGCGCGACGGGTAGGGCACCTGCGCGCACAGCGAGTCGTACACGGCCTGCGGCATGCCGTCGACCATCGGCGTGTGAAACACTCCCGGCGCCACGGTCATCACACGCACGCCAATGCGCGCGAACTCGCGCGCCATCGGCAAGGTCATGCCGACCACGCCACCCTTGGACGCGGAGTATGCGGCCTGGCCGATCTGACCTTCGAAGGCCGCGATCGAGGCGGTGTTGATGATCACGCCGCGCTCGCCATCCTCGCCGGCGGCGTTGTGCTGCATCAGCGCGGCGGCGGCCTTGGCGACGTTGAACGAGCCGATCAGATTGACGCGCACCGTGGTCTCGAACTGACTCAGAGGCATCGGGCCTTCCTTGCCGAGCACGCGACCGGCGCCGAGGATGCCGGCGCAGCTCACGGCGACATTGAGGCCGTCCATCTTCGCGCGCGCGGCGTCGAGCGTGGCGCGCACGCCGTCCTCGCTAGTGACATCGGTGCGCATGAAACCGGCGTTGCCGCCCAACTCGGCGGCGGCGGCCTGGCCCTTGTCTTCGTTGACGTCGAGCAGGGTCACGCGCGCGCCTTGCGCCACGAGATGGCGCGCGACGGCCAAGCCCAGTCCGGAAGCGCCGCCGGTGATGACGGCCTTGGTGGTGTGCAGTTCCATGCGAAAGGTCGAAAGGGTGTGGAAAGGCCGCGAATTCTAGCAGCAAGGGCCGGCGCGGGGGTTGCCGGGGGCGCGGGGTCAGTGGTCCGGGGACTGACCAACGACCGGCGCGCCACCCCTCCAGGGACAGGTGGCCAAGCCCCACGCGCGCGAGTGGGCCGCGACGCGATCGATCGTCACGCTATCGCCACCGTCACAGGGGAGGACAGACATGCACGCTTCACGCATCACCTCGGTTTGGGTTCTGGGCTTGTTGAGCTTGTCGTTGACGCTGGGCGCGACATCGGCGCGCGCCGGCACGCGCATCGACGACAGCGATCCGGAAAACGGCCAGTTTCGCTTGCTGTCGCTGACGTCGCGTGTCGATCGCGACAGCGTGCGGGTCAACGGCACGCTGCGCGCCACCGACGATCGCGGCGCCACCGGCGATCGCGAGTTTCGCATTGACGCCAGCGGCGACGTCGCGCGCGGCACGCGTCGCGTCACCTTGCATCGCTACGACGACGATTGCGCGCGACTGGCCGGTCTCGCGCGCCAGAACGTCGATGGCTTCTGCGATCAGATCGCGCTGACGCAGTCGGCCGATCGCCTCGGCATCGCGTTTTCGAGCTTCGATGCCAATCGTCGCTACAGTTTTGAACTGACGCAGGACCCGCGCTCGCCCGGCCAATGGCAATCGGTGGCGCCGCGCGATCGCGAGGCGCCGATCTTGCTGCTGTCGCTGACCAACGTCGGCGGTGGCGCGTCGGTGCGTTGGTATCTGCGCGGTCACTACGGCGAGTACTCGCGCGCCGGCGAGATCGACGCCGAGACCCTGCGCGCCAGCGGCCTGAGCGCGATCGAAGCGAGTCTGATCCCGCTGGCCGATACGCTGCGCGCCTTCAACAGCTTTGAATTCCAATTCGCCGATCTGCCGCGCGAACATCCGCTGCACGAGGCCACTCCGTACGCGCTCTGGGCCGAGCAACCGGTCGAAGGCGGCTGCATTTTCATCATCTGCTTCGGCAATCTCGGTGGTGGCGGTGGTGGTGGCGGTAGCCAGAACAACGATCCCTGCGATCCTGCGTCGCCGGCCTACGATCCCAGCCAGTGTCCGTGGGATCTGACCCGCGCGACCTGGCCGATCTCGCAGCGCGTGAAAATCTGGAAGATCAGCGACGACGAAGTGGGTTACAGCTTCTTCTACAAGAACGAAGGCAAAGGCATCTTCAATGCCGACGAGGCGATTGATGAAGTCGAACCGGCCGGACGCATGAGTTTCGTGAGTCTCTTGCACACGGGTGAGACCTTGCCGCTGTCACGCCCGATCGAGCCCTCGCAGTACTACGGCTTGAATCAGTGCTACTACGAGGAATTCACCATCGCGCTGGGCGTGGTCGATCCCTTCGACAACCTCACCGTGTTCGGGCTTCTGCCTGGGCAATCGTGGCCGACCGCGCACAATCGCCTGATCTGTCCGAAGGCTTCGGGTCGCCCGTCGGGTCGCTATCGCCTGTGGCTGAAGATCGATCCGGACTTTGTCTACGACTCGGTCGGTTTTGAATTCAATAACACGTCGACCTCGGGTCCGGTCGACTGGGTGAATCTGCGTCACTGATCCCAACGCGCGTCGTCGGCCCGTGGAGTGGCGACGCGCGTCGATATCGCACTAGACAGGGGGCGATCGCGCGGGACGGTAGGTACGCGCGATCGTTTTAGTTTCCGCGAAAGCTCAAAGTTCGCGCAGAAAGAACTTGTCGCAACTGAAATGCCCGGTATTGCCCATCGGCCCATCGATGCGGCGAAACCCCGAACGTTCGTAGAGCGCCTGCGCCGCGTCCATGCCGCTCAAGGTCTCGAGATAGCAGCGGCGAAAACCGCGTTCGCGCGCCGCGTCCAGGCACGCCGCCATCAAGGCTGCGCCCGCGCCGAGCCCGCGAAGCCCCGGCAAGAAATACATCTTGCGCAATTCGCAAACGTCCTCGGGTCCGTTCACCAAACCCGCCACGCCGCCACCGCCCATCACCACGCCATCCTTCTCCACCACGAAGTACGCCGCGCGCGCGCCGGCATACGCCGCGTACATCGTGTCGACTTCGGGATCGTGAATCGCAAAACCCGGACCACTGGCGCCGAACTCGGGCATGACCGTGCGAATGATTCGCGCGACGGCGAGGTCGTCGGCGGGGGTGATGGGGCGGATGGTGAAGGCGGGGAGGGTCATGGGCTGATTCTAAGGCGTCCTGCGTGTTCGCGCATGCGTTGGTCCGGGTGAGACCGCGTGCGCCATCGCGACTCCTGCCCTCGTAGTGACCAGGAGCCGGCCATGACGACCCCGTTTCGCGAACTCACGCTCGATGAACTCGATCTGTTGCTACAAGCGTACGTGCAGATCCCCAACACCCGCCAGATCACCGGTGTGCATCTGCACCACACGTGGGTGCCCGATCACACGTCCTGGCGTGGACTGCGCACGCTCGAGGCGATCCGCCGCGATCACATGCAGGTGCGCGGCTTCAGCGACATCGCGCAGCACCTCACCATCGACCCGCAAGGTCGGCTGTGGAGTGGTCGGCCTTTCTATCGCGCGCCGGCTAGCAGCTTGAGCCCACCAGGTCAGAACCCGCCGTTCAACGGCACCCAGAGCATGGGTCCGATCATGATTGAGATGGTCGGTAACTTCGACACTGGTCATGACGCGCTTCAAGGGGCGCAACTGCAGGCTGTGGTCGGCGCGATCGCGCGAATCCTGAAACACGCGGGTCTTGGCGTGAAGGCGAACACTCTGGTACCGCACTGCGCGATGGACCCTGGCGGAAAGACCTGCGCGGGTACGAGTGTAGTTGCGGTGACAGGGCAGTTCGTCCCGGGTGGGCTTCGCCCTGTCAATTGGACGACCGACATTCCCGCGCATGTCACGGCCGCCATGCCCACGCTGGTCGCCGCGGTCCAGCGCTCGGAAATCCACTTCGACCGCGTGAAGTCCGACCCCCTGATCGCGCGTGAGGTCACGCGCGGTTCGGTCGAGGAAGAGCGCGATTTCCGCTACGAAGTCCCCGAACGCAAATACGCGCTGACCGATCTCGTGGCGCTGGAGGCGCAAGTCGCCGCGCGGCGCGCCGGCGGCCTTTGCGACGAGGCGACCGATGACGAGTTGCGTCAGCACGTGATCAATCTCGCCTATGGCCAGCTTTCAAGCGAAGGCGGTTTCACCTCGGACCCGGCGCAACTGCGTCAGGTGTTCGACGCGCTCGAGGCATTCTTGGCCCTTCGGCCCGATGGCGAACGACGCGTGGTGTTCCCGGTGCACGGCGGATTGGTTGGCGAAGCCGACGGAATTGCTTACGCGCGCCAGCATATTCGCTGGTGGAAAGCCAATGGCATCTATCCGATCTTCTTCGTCTGGGAGAGCGGCTTCTTCGACGTGTTCAAGCAGCGCTACTTGGGCGCGCGAGGGCTCGCCGACATCTCCGACAAGTTGATCGAAGTCTTGACCGGGCCGCTGGGCCGGCGCGCTTGGGCAGAGATGAAGCGCAGTTGTCGCCTTGCGTTTCAGCCGCGTCTCGATGACGGCGAGGTCGGCGGCGGCTATCGCGCCCTGCAACTGCTGCGCGATCTGCTGCGCCGTCGCGATGCCGAGGTGCACCTCATCGGCCATTCGGCCGGCAGCATCTTCACGGCGGAGCTGATCAGCCGTTGGTTCAGTGATCCGGAACTGGCGGTGGAGAAGAAAGAAAACTCGATCAAGAGCCTGCAGTATCTGGCGCCAGCGATCACCCGTCAGGCCTTCAAGACCCAAGTGCTGCCTCATCTGGGCCAGAACATCAAGCAGTTCCGCGTGTACACGATGGATGACGATCGCGAACGCGACGACGATTGCAAAGAGGTCTATCGCAAATCGCTGCTGTATCTGGTCTCGCGGGCCTTCGAGGACGCTGGCGAGCATGTCCCGATTCTCGGGATGGAGCGCTATCTCACGGGCCATCAGTCCGATCCGAACCTGTCCGCGGCGTTGACGGGCCTGGGCAATGCGTCCGTCATTCACTACTCCAGCGACGCCAATGACGAAAAGGGTTTCACCCGCGCTCGCCATCATGGCGATTTCGACAACGAGCCCTTCACCATGGAAAGCGTCCTGCGAGTCATCGCCGGCATCGGCCACGATCGCTACGTCTTCGTGCGCTACTGCGACATGTTGGGTTGTGGCGACTTGTGTCGACCGGCGGCCGAGCGCGGCGGCGCGCGAGGCGCGGACTTGGCCGCGATCGACGATCGCTCGTGCGACTGCGCGACGATCGCCAGCGTCGGCGGCACGCGGGGCGCCCGCGCCACGAGCAGCCCGCGAAAGCGGGCCCTGGTGATCGGCATCGATCGCTACGTCGGCGTACCTGGCTTTGTGCCGCTGCAAGGTTGCGTCGCCGATGCGCGTGAGTGGACCAGCGTATTCGGGCAACTGGGCTTCGAGACCCAGGTGCTGCTCGACCAGCAGGCGACGATCACCGCGATGCATGGCTGGTTGCGCGAAGCGATCGAGGGCGCGCGTCCCGGCGACATTCTGGCCTTGAGTTTCTCGGGTCATGGCACGCGTGATCCGCGCTCGAACGCGGTTGGCGAGGCTGACCGTCGCGACGACTATCTGGTGATGTCGCCGACCTACGGCAAGTACCTGTACGCCGATGATCAATTGCGCGAGCTTTTGCAGGCCTTGCCGAGCGAGGCAAGCTTCTATGCCTTCCTCGACAGTTGTCACTCCGGCACGATGTTGAGCCTGGCCGGGCGGGGGGCGGTGCGCCATCTGGACCTGCCGGTTTCCGCGTTCGAGACCGCCGCGATGCGACCAACCGCGCGTGTGACCCGCGCCGCCGACGCCGGCCCGGCCGTGCTGATCGCGGCCTGCGACGAGAACGAGTCGGCGCACGAGATCGGTGCCCGCGGTGTCTTCAGTCGAGTCGCCGCGCCGGCCTTGCTGACCGCCGTGCGCGAAAAGGCCACTTGCCTGGCCTATGCCAACACTTGCGCGTCGCGCGTGTCCGGACAACGGCCGCAGCTGAGCTACTACAACGCCGCCGACGCGGATCGCGTGATCTTGTCGCCGGCGACCCGATCGGGCGTGGCGGCCTTGCGCGCGCGTGGGTGAGCCATGGAAACGTTCAAGCTCCAGATCTTCGCCAAGGACCCCAGCCTGCCCAGTCGCGCCGGAGCGCTGGCCGAAGTCGATGTCGATCTGACCGGTCTGCAGGATCTTGGCGACACGGATAGCGGTCCGGTCAACCAGCACCTGCGCGTGAAGGTGCGGGCAGAAGCGCCCAAGCCGCGGCAATTTCCGTGGCTGACGGTCGATGACGGCAATCAAGGCAAGCTCAATCCGCCGCCGACGGATCGCGAAGCCTATTTCGACGCCCGCAACTTCGACAATGTGACGCCCGAACGCCGACTGGACTTGCGAAGTTGGGCGGTGCTGGCCGAAGGCGTCGCACCTGAAACGGCGTGTCCCCGATTCGCGCAGGCGATGGTGTTCGCCGTCGCGCAGCGGATCATCGACGTGTTTGGCAAGTCCCTGGGGCGACCGTTGGTCATGGGCCGGCGCGTCAAGGCCAGCGATCTAGTCGCCGAGCCGTTGACGTTGTACGTCGACGCGATGCGGCAGGCCAATGCGTACTACGACCCACGTCTGCATGCCGTGTGCTTTGGCTACTACGATGCCGCGCCCGGTTCGCCCGGTCGGGTCGAGAGCGGCTCGATCATGCGCACGGCGCTGTCACACGACATCGTCGTGCACGAACTCACGCACGCCCTGGTCGATCTGATCCATCCGCTGTGGTTGCTGCCCTTGCATGCCGACAGCCTGGGCTTCCACGAAGGCTTCGCCGATTTGATGGCGATCTTCGAACAGTTCCAGCACCGCGAACTGGTGGCCGAGCAGATCTACCAAGGTGGCGGCAAGCTCGATTCGAACCTGCTCACCGAGGTCGCGCGCGAGTTCGGTCGGACCATCTTCGGCGCCGATCGGCCCTTGCGACGCGCGGTGCCCGACGCCAACGACGATCCCTTCGCCGAGTTCGCGCCGCCGGCATTGCGCTACATGCCCTTGCGCGAGCCGCATGAGCACGGCGAAACCTTGCTCAACGCGGTCTATGGCGCCTTCCGACGTATCTTCGACGACAAGACCGAACGTTTGCGCGGGCTGATCGGCGCCAATGGCAGGATAACTTCGCGCGAAGCCGCCGGCTTGGTCGCCGCGCAGGCGCAACGATTGGCCGCGCAATTCCAGGCCTTGCTGATTCGCGCCCTCGACTATCTGCCGCCGCTGGCGGTGAGCTTCGGCGACTATTTGCGCGCCTTGATCACCGCGGATCGCGATCTGGTTCGCGAGGATCCCTGGGGTTATCGCGAGAGCCTGGTCGCGTCGTTCCGACGGTTCGACATTCCGGTGCAGCGCGAGGATGTGCCCGATCTGAGCGTGGGCAGTCTGCTGTTCAAGGCGCCGCAGAGTTTTCATGAGGAGCGAGCCTCGCTCGATGCCTCGACGACGGGCGGGGCTGCGCTGAATCTCCTTCGGCCCTCGCTGCGTCGCATTCCGCTCGACGCCGAGGTGCTCGATGACGTGCGCTTTCAGCGCGTCGGCCCCGACGGTCAGTTGATCGCGCGTCGGCTGTTGCGTTGGGTGAGCTACGGACCTTCCGCGAATCGTTGGCTGCGCGCGGGCACCGTGGTCGTTGACGCTGGCTCCGCGTCGGGCCAAGTGCTCTACCACATCACCGGTGGCACCACGCCGATGCCCGAGGGCGGCGATGTCGATCTCTACGGCGTCAGCCGGCCCTTGGCCGGCGCCATCGACAGTCTGCGCCGAAATGATTGGCAACCCATGATCGATCTCAAGCGCGAACTGGGCGCGCGCATGCACGGCATTGAACTCCGAGACAACCGATAGGACGGAACCATGAACACTAAGACATTGCTGATCCGGGGCCTCACGCTGGGCGCGATCGGGGGATTGTGCGGCTGCATGGCGGTGCTCAATCCGCATCATCGGCCGCCCGAGGAAGTCGCGGCGAACGTGCCGATTTGCTCCGAGATCGAACTCGGTGAAGGCCTGTGCCGCGCGATCAATCGCGTGGAAACCGTATCTCAGCGCTATCACACGCGTCTCGAGGAATTGTCGCGGATGCGAAACAGCGGGCCGCTAATCGGCTTGCCGCTGTCGGCGGTGGCCGCCTATCGCGCGGGCATTGGTGTTGACGCGCAACACGCGATCAATCTGACCGCGGTCGGCACGGGCGCCTTGGTCCTGGGCGATCGCTTGTACCGGCCCACGACTCGGCAGGACGTCTTCATCGCGGGCATCGCGGCATTGAACTGCGTGTTGCTGAAGTCGCGGCCCCTTTGGCTTTCGCCCGCCGAGGGCGAGAAGTTGACCGTACTCGCCGATGATCCCGCGTTCGCTACGCTCGATGGCGCGTTGGCGCGCGTGCGCGGCCTTCTTGCGGCGACACCCGACGCCGCCGTCCAGGCGCGCTACGACGATGCGATCAAGCAGCGCGATGCCTTTGGTGAAACACGTAAGCAGGCGCTTCAGGTGGCGCAGCGGCTTCGCGTGGCGCCTAACCTCATCGACGACGCGCGTCGCGCGGTCGAGGTCGAGGTCGACAAGCAATTGGTCGAAGCCACGCCGAGCATCGATGCCGTGCTGCAGGCGGTCAAGGGCTTGCCGGCGCTCACGTCGAGCATCGCCGAATCGCTCAGCGCGTCGACGGCGCGTGGCGCGGCAGGAACGCACGGTACGTCCAAAGGCCAATCCGAGGGTGTAGAGGGAGCGAGCAAAGGGTTCGGTACGGCACTGGCGGATCTGGACACGGCGTTGGTGGCGGCGGTCAGCGCGCACACTCGGCTGCAGTTCCAGTTGCAGCGCGTGACGGCCCTGGGCGAGGTGCCCGACCTCGCGCAGGTGTGCGCAGTGCCGGCGCGCGCGCCGCAGCTGACCTTCATTCCCGACGTGCCCAACAACTCGCTCGAGCTCAAGGTCAACGAGATGCGCAGCATCGCCGTGGTCGATGGCGATGGCGTCCCGGTGGTCAATGAATATGGCGACGCCAACGACGCGCTCGAGACCAAGATCGATCTGTCCAGCGGCACGGTCGTGGTGATGCTCAAGGCGCTGAAGGTGACGACCGCGCCGATCACGCTGTCCGTGATCGGCGCGGATGGCAAGCAACGGCGAGCGATCGTGGTCACTGTCGCGCAAGCGGCGGAACAACAAGCCGCCACGGCCACGACTGCGGGACAGACTCTAGCCGGGCGCGAGGAGAACTGCCCGGGCGAGACCTCGCTCGATGGACCGAGCATCGAGAAACTGCAGCGCAAGCTCAACGTGACGCCGACCTCGCCAAACCTGGGGCCGATGACCCGCGCCGCGCTCAAGAAGCGCTTTGGTATCGAATGCGTCGGCGACGACGCCGTGAAGCTGCTGGGGGACTGAATCATGCGCGCGCCCTGGTGGGTCCTGTCGGTAGTCCTGGGCTGCGCCTTCGCGCGTGTCGCGATGGCGGACGATGCGTGCGCGCCCGGCAGCGAATGCTGGGCGCTACTGCGCACGGTCGATGCGGGCGGGCAGCATGCCGCCAACCTCGCCAGCGCCAGCCAGGCACTTCAGGGCGAAACCGAGGCGCTGCGTGAGTTCATCGCGAACCACGGCACCACGGAAGTGAGGGGCGTGTTGTCGGTCGATCCTGCGCCGTGGGAACGTCTGGCACGCGCGATTGAAACCCTCGCTCACAAGGGCGATGGCATGGGCGCACCCGGCGCCCCCGTGCAACTCGATCCGCGCGACGATCTGCGCCGCTACTACGGGCCGGAGGCGCACGTGAAAGCTTTCGTCGTTGCGGTGCCCGATCCGCGCGTGCCAAGGCTGCGACGCAGCTTCGACTTGGTCGTGGCCGCGCTGATTCAGGCGGGCGCCACGGCCAACTACCAGTTCTCACGCTATGTCTATCCCTGGCGCGTCACCGATCCGAACAAGATCGAAGAGGACGTGCTGTTGAGACCGCAACCAAGCCAACCGCAATTGCAAGCGTGGCATCGGTGCGAGTTGATCGAGTCGGTGTTCGATCTCGACGCGGGCGATCCGCTCTCCATCGATGGCGCAAAGCTGACGAGAGCGCAGCTACGCGAAGGTCGACAATACTGTCGCGATGGACGCGATGCGGTCGCGATGCTTTGCCGCGATCCGCGCCATTGCCCCGGGTTGACCCCTCCAGTTTCGAGCGATGCGAAAGCGCGATCCGACGACGGCATCGTTCCGCTGCTGCCCCGTGGCGAGTACGGACTGATCGTGATGCGACGCACGAGGCACGGTACGGAGGCATGTGGAAAGAACGTCGACCCTTTCTGCATCGACTTGCTAGCCATGTATCTGGTGCCCGAGCGCTTGAGTTTCGGCGTGGAGCCCAACGCGTTAATTCAGGCCGCGCTTCGCGCGGCGTCCCAACAGGCACCGGTCGATCAAGGAGATCATGATTCGCCGCCTGCACACGAGCCAGTCGTGCTCATCGGGCCCGGCGTTTCGGGCAGCCTCACTGGCCTGATCCAGGTGAGTCGGCGATTGAAGGACTTGCTCCCATCGATGCTTGTCGTCGACTCGCCGACGATCAACGCGAACAGCAATCTGACCTTGGGGTTGACTTTTGCGCATGTGCCAAAGTCGCCGGACAAGGTTCTGTGTCGTAGCGCACCGGACCTAGTAAAAATGGAGAACTCTCCCAAATTCGAGCCAATGCACGCTTGGTCCGAGATCGACAAGTGCGATGCTCTTGCGAAGGCGCTTGGCGCGATTGACCTCAAGCAGGTCCTGGACGTGGCCGAGAACTCAGAATGGGGCTTCTCCGGCGTTTTCGACGAAGACGTCGATCAACTACGAGTACCGCCAAATATCTGGGAGACAACGCTGGGTGACAAGCACGAAGACATCAAGAACGAACGCGTTCGCGCTCTCTTGCCCGACGCCGAGCTTGCACTCAATCATGATGTCGGCAGCGAATTCCCGTCTCGCTTTAGTCAGGCGCTGACCGCCAAGGTCGATAGCATGGCGCTCGAACACCTGTGGCGATCGGCGATCGGAAAGTCGGTGATCTGGATTAGGATGACCGATGTGCGCGATCAGTTGTACGTCGCGCGCCAGTTGCGCAAATGGGCGCCAGGTGCGCTGCTGGTGTTTCCCGAATCCGACGAACTCTTAGCACACCCAGACTACATGGACGACTTGCGTGGAGCATGGGTCTTCGCGAACACGGCTCTCGATGCAGGAACGCAGAATTTTCGTATGCGTTTTGCGACTGATGACGCGGCGGGTTACTTCGCGGTGCTCAGTGGGCATCTGGTCGAAAATAAGCAAACCAGCGCCGGCGAATCTCGCAAGGAGGAAGATGTTCCGCCACGCTACCTCGTGACTCGCGCTGGCCTGTGGGGCTCATGGGAAAGCTCCACTGATTCGCAGCGGCGGCATGAGAATACACTGCGGGGTTTGGTGGCGTTCTCGCTGGTGGCCTTGCTACTTCTGATCGAGCAACGAGTATGGCGATTGTGCTTGTCGAAGGCATTCCGTTGGGGAAGTGAGAGTGATGACAAGATGCGCGCTACGTCATTGGGCTTGGCGGCACTCGGCATTTTCATTCTCGTTTGCACCGATGATGTGCCAATGCGCACGGGTCTGTCGATCTACAACGCGGCCGCGCTTTGTCTGTTCGCCTCCGCGACTCTTTTCCGACTCTACCGGCGTCGATGTGATGCCGTGATCGAGGCCAAGCGGTGGCTATTACCTAGCCAGATGTATCTGTTCGAATCTGATTGGAAAAGGCGCTCAGTCCAAGCCTCTGCGGTGGTCGGACTGGCAGTGTTTGGATACGCCGCCTGGTCGACCTTGCCCTATCGACACCCCATGGGCGAAAACGGGATCTCGTGGGCGATTTCGATCTTGCTGGGCGGCATGCTGCTCGGCAACTTCGCGCTGCAGATCGCCGCCAACTCCAAGGTCCATCGCGTGACTGATCTATTGATGTCAACGATCGGCGATGTTGACGCGGCGATTCCCCAGCAGTGGGTCGGTCTGCGGGCGCTTCAGCGGTACAGCACGCCGTTCGCGGCCGGGCCCGATCCGCAATGGCCGTGGCTCGCTGTGGTACCCCGTCTGGGGCAATTGCGCCGCGTGCGTCAAGTGTTGGGTGCGGCAATACTAATCGCGCGGTGGCACAGCATCCTCGGCCTGATTTTGCCGCTGGTGGTGATGCTCGCGGTGTGGTCGTGTCCGTTGCCGATGCAGGGCGTGCTGTTGACGTGCGCGGCCCTGTTGCTGATCGGCAGCACGGTGCTGATGCATTTCACCGTGGTGCGGATCGAGCGCGAGAAACTTGCCTCCGCGGCGTTCTGCGCCAACTCGGGGTTCCACTTCGGCGGGCAATTGGCGACTTATCTTGTCGCGCCGGTCGTGGCCACGGCCCTCGGCCTCTGGCTCGCGTTCCTGCCAGGCATGCGCGAGTGGACGCAGCACACGTTGATGCCCTTTGTCAGTCTTTGGATCTAACCGGTGCTCTCAAGGCGCCGGGAAGCGTTGCGCGTACTGGAGAATTTCCGCCGCAGATACCGGGCGCGAGAACAAGAAGCCCTGCGCCAGGCGCGCGCCGTGCGAGATCAAATAGCGTCGTTGCTGCTCGGACTCCACGCCTTCGGCGATGACGAACAGGCCCAGGCTTTGGGCGATGTTGACGATGGCTTTGCAGATCGCGGCGTCGGCGCCGTTCTCGGGCACGCCGTGCATGAACTTGTGGCCGATCTTGAGGCCGTTGAAGGGGAACTGTCGCAAATAACTCAACGCGGAATAGCCTTCGCCAAAATCGTCGATCACGAGATTGACGCCGATCTCGCGCAGTTCGTTGAAGGTTTGCTTTGTGTCGGGTACGTCCTCGACCAGCACGCGTTCGGTGAGTTCGATTTCGAGCGCGTGGCCGGGCAGTTCGAATTCGGCGAGCGCGGCGCGAATGACTTCGGGCAGGCTTTCGTTCAAGAACTGGCGATAGCTGACGTTGACCGCGATCTTCGGAATGTTCAGGCCCAATTGCTGCCATTCGCGCATTTGCCGACACGCTTCGCGAATGACCCAGGCGCCGATGCGGACAATGTCGCCGGTGTTCTCCGCGTGCGCGATGAAGATGCCGGGGTTCATTTCGCCCAGCAAGCGGCTGCGCCAGCGCAACAGCGCTTCCGCGCCCATGATGCCGCCGGTTTCCAGATCGACCTGGGGTTGGAAGGCGAGATAGAACTCGTTGTTGTCGAGCGCGCGGCGCAGTTGGGTCTCGATCAGCAAGCGATCGGTGAGCGAGCGCGCGAGTTGCGGCGAGAAGTGCTGCCACTTGTTGCGACCGCGACGTTTGGCCTCGAACATCGCGGCGTCGGCGTGGTTGATCAGTTGCTGGATGGTGGCGCCGTCTTCGGGATAGTGCGCGACGCCGACCGAGGTGGTGATGGTGAATTCCTCGGCCGCGTATTCGAACGGACGCGAAAAGCCTTCGGTGATGCGTTCGGCCAGTTGTTCGGGGAGGCTGGGGTCTTCCGACCACGGCAGCAGAACCATGAACTCGTCGCCGCCGAAACGCGCGACGAGGGCATCGCCGCCGGCGACGTCCTTGAGCCGTTGCGCGGCGGCAATCAACAGACCATCACCGGCGCCGTGGCCGAGCAGATCGTTGATCACCTTGAAGCGATCGAGATCGACATAGAGCAAGGCCGGACCTTGACCCGGCTGCGCGCGATCGAGCGCGTCGCCCAGCGCACGCAATAAGGCACCGCGATTGGCGAGGCCCGTGAGTTGATCCGTCAGTGCTTGTCGACGCAATTGTTCTTCTTGCGTGCGACGCAGGGTGATGTCCTGAATCGTACCGGTGACGGTTTGCGCGCGGCCCGCATGCACGCGCGGATGACCGATCACGCGCACCCAGCGGCGCAGCATGCGCGGGCCGAGTTGCAGTTCCAGGTCGAAGGGTTCGCGCTCGGCCAGCGCGCGATCAACCGCGGCGCGCAGGCGCGCGGCATCGCCGGGCGCGAAGCAGTCCATCAAGGTCTGCCAGTCGGGAAAGGCATCGCGCGCGACTTCGAGCAGGCGATAGATCTCGGCGCTCCAGTGCATGTGTCGGCCGGGCATGGTCATCTCCCAGCCGCCGATATGCGCCAACGATTGCGTCTGCTCGAATTGCTCGGACTGGCGCTTCAGATCGGTGACGTCGCCGAACACCGAGATCACTTGAAACGGCCGATCGGCGCCTTGCAGGAACTGCGGCACCGAGGTCACGCTGAACCAGCGAAAGCCGTGAAAATGCTTGGTCGAAAGGCCAATCAAGGTCGAGCTGATCACCTCGCCCGTGCGCAACGCCCGCGCTCCCGGCAGATCGCTCACGCCGAGTGGGCGACCTTGATCATCGACCGCGGTCCACACCGCGGGGTCGATGCCATCGCGCAGCAGTTGCTCGACGCTGACGCCGAGAAAGCGCGCGGCGGCGCCATTGGCGGAAACGATGCGGCTGTGCCAGTCCTGCACCAGGATGCCTTGATCGACGGCGTCGAGCAGCCGGCGATAGCGTTCCTCGGAGCTGCGCAGCGCGAACTCGGCTTGATGACGCAACGAGACATCGCGCGCGATCGCGACGATGCGCAGATCCTCGCCCTCGCGATAGACGTTCGAATGCACTTCGACCGGAAAGCGATGACCATCGCCATGGACGTTCGTGGTTTCGATCGTCACCGTTTGACCGAGCTTGGCGGTGTCGACCACTTGCTCCATGTGCTGCGGCGACAGATCGGGGTTGAGGTCGAGCACGTCCATGCGCTTGAGCTGCTCGAGCGCGTAGCCGTAGACCTGGGCGGCGGTGAGGTTGGCGTCGAGGATGCGGCCCTGGGCATCGTGCACGGTGACCGCGTCGGGCATGGCGTCGAGCAGGCTGCGCAGGCGCTGCTGGGTGGCGTCGGCCACGCGCATCAGGGTTTCGATGCCGTCGGCGACGCGGCGCAGACGGCGCGCGCTGTCGCTGTCGGCGGGCAGGCGCATGATGACTTCGTGCAGGGCCGCGCGCAGCTGATCGCGCGCCGTGTCGAGACTGGGCTCGACCGACACCCGTTCACGCCCTTCGCTGACGCTGCCTTTCATCGCAAGCCCCCGTCAGCCGCGCGATGGTCATCCGTGACTTGCCGCGGCATTCATCCTTGTCGGCGAGAATATGCCCGGCACCAGGCCGGTGCAATCGAAACTTGTCAAACTTCGCGGCGCGGGGCCGCGGTCACGCCTGGGGTCGGCTCAGCGCGGCGCGGACGTGCTCGACCAGGGCCGTCAAGGGCTCGGCGCGCGCGAAGACCTGACCCAGGCCCGCGTCGATGCCGCGACGCGCCGCTTCGCGCGCGCTGGTCGCCAGATCGATGGCGCGGGTGACCAAAGTCGGGATATCGCCCGCCACGCATGGCTCGCGCAGGCCCATCATTTCGAGCATGGCCGTGCTCTGCCGACCGCGCATGAAGCGGCCGGGCAGGGTGGCGATGGGCAAGCGCGCGTGCAGGGCATCGAGCGCGGTATTGCCGCCCGACCAATGCAAGGTATCGAGCATCACGTCGCAGGCCGCGCACACCTGCAGAAAACCTTCACGCGAGGTGTAAGGCAAAAAATGCCGCGCGCGCTCGGGATCGACCGAGGCACTCAAGGCCGCGTGACGCAACCGACGCGCCAGCCGCGCATCGGCGCCGCGACGCGGGTCGAGGAAGAACACCAAGGTCGCGTCGCGATCACGCCGCAGCAGTTCGGTGTAGACCGCGTCGTTGTCCGGATGAATCTTGAAGGCCGATTGCGGCACCAGATACAGATGACGACCGCCGGGAAGCCCCAGATTCTCGCGCGAACGCGGCGCGATCGTGCCTGGACGCGCGTAGCGCGTGCCGATGCCGGGCAGGGTCAACAAGGGTTCGCGATAGTGCGTGGCGGCGTCGTCCGGTTCCATCGCCGCGCACGTGAGATACGCTTCGATGGTCGTGGCGCCCGTGGTGACGGGATGGCCCCACGCGGCCCACTGGCGCGGCGCGCAACGCGTCGCCGCGATCGCTTGAACGCGCACGTCCATGCCGATGTCGGGCAGGATCAGCAGATCGAGTTCGGCGTCGCGTAGCTGCTCGATGGCTTCGACGATACCGGCTTCGAGCGGGATCAGCGCGTCGGCGTCGCGACCGATTGTGGCCGTGGTGTCGTCGAGCCCCGGGCCCATCGCGAAGGCCAGCACTTCGAAACCGCCCGCGCGCAAAGCACCAACCCACGGGCCGAAATACGACCCCACGGTGCAGTGCCGAAACCCCGGCGACAACAGACCCACGCGCGGTCGCGCGCGCGGCGGCGGCACGGGCGCCGTGGCCCAGCGTGGGCGAAACGTCTGCATGGCGCGTTGGCTCAGTTCGGCGTAGCGCGTTTGCGCGGCGAGATCGTTCTCGCCTTGGTACGCCAGGAGGAAATTGCACCAAGCCAGCGAGGTCGGATCGGGATCGAGTCGCGCCAGCAGGCGCTTGTCGAGTTCGGCGTCGAGCAGCCGCAGGTTTTCATCGAAGGTCGCGCGCGCCTCGCGCAAGGCCGCGAGATCGTCGTGCACGGGCGCGAGCGTCAACCGATGCGCGATCCAATGGCGCAAATCGAACGCGCGACCGGGCTGCGCGCAACGAAACGCCGCGTGCCGAAAAATCGCGCGCGCGGCATCGACGTCGCAGGCTTCGGATGCGCGCTGCGCGAGATCGAACAAGGCCGTCGCCTGCGTCGTGCCTTCGACCGAAGTCAGCACGCGCGCGGCCAGATCGCCGCGATCGTTGGCGATGGCAAGGCTGGCGAAGGCTTGCGCCGGCAATCGCGCCAGGCGCGTGTCGTCGCGCGCGAGGTCGTCGAGGCGCGCGTCGGCGGCGGCGGGATCGAAGCGCGATTCGGCTTCGATCAAGTCGAGCAGCAGCTCATCGTCCTCGGCCTGACGCGCTTGCAGTTCGCGCAAGGTGTGCAGCGCGGCGCGATCGCCGGCGTCGAGCCGTGCGCGCGCGTGGTTGTACTGCGCTTGCGGATTGTCGGGCCAGATCAGCAGCGCGGTGTCGAAGGCGGCGCGCGCGCGTTGGCGCGCTTCGGCGCTCAAGGACTCGCGTCGCAATCGCGCGCCGAGATTGTTGTGCGCCATCGACAGCGAACGGCGCAGCACGGGATTGTGCGGATGCGCCGCGAGCAGCGGCGTCAGGTGCGTGATCGCCTGCTCGTGAAACTTGCCGGCGATCGCGGCATTGGCGGCGAGCACGCGCGCTTCGGTCGGCGCGTCGGCGCTTGAAAGCAGGGCTTCGGCCAGGCGCAGGGCCTGGGCGTGATCACCGCGTTGAAACGCCGCGCGCGCGTCGGCGAGGGGATCGATGGCCTTCGTCGTCATGCACTGGCGGCGGCTTTCTTGCGGGCCGCGAGCGCGCGGCCGGCTTTGGATTGGGATTCGCGTTCCAACGTCTGGCTGATCCAGGCGCCGACCGCGACGAGCTTATCCAGATCGACGCCCGTGCGCAGGCCCATGCCGTGCAGCATGTACACCAGATCTTCGCTGGCGACATTGCCGCTGGCGCCGGCGGCATACGGACAACCGCCGAGGCCCGCGACCGAGGCATCGATCACGCGCACGCCGGCTTCGAGACAAGCGAGGATATTCGCCAGCGCTTGGCCGTAGGTGTCGTGGAAATGCACGGCGAGCGCGTTCATCGGCACGTGGTCGGCCACAGCGCGCAGCATCGCGACGGCGCGCGTGGGCGTGCCCACGCCGATGGTGTCGCCGAGCGAGATTTCGTAGCAGCCCAACTCGTGCAGCGCGCGCGCGACGCGCGCCACTTCGGCCACCGGCACTTCGCCCTGATACGGACAGCCGAGCACGGTCGAAACATAGCCGCGCACGCTCAGGCCATCGCGACGCGCGCTGGCCACGACCGGCGCGATTCGTTCGAGCGATTCCGCGATGCTCGCGTTGATGTTGCGACGATTGAACGCTTCCGACGCGGCGGTGAACACCGCGATCTCGCGCACGCCCACGGCCATGGCGCGCGTGAGCCCCTCGACATTGGGCACGAGCACGGGCAGGCGCACGCCCTCGGGCTTGGCGATGCCCGCATACACCTCGCGCGCGTCGGCGAGTTGCGGCACCCACTTGGGGCTGACGAAGCTGGTGACCTCGACCGTGCCCAGGCCCGTGGCCACGAGACGATCGATCAGTTCGATCTTGGTCGTGTGCGGCACCGCGCGCGCTTCGTTCTGAAGCCCGTCGCGCGGTCCGACTTCGACCACCCGGATGAAATCGCTCACGGCGTGGACGGTCCTTGCAGCGCGTGTTGCAGGCGTTCGGGCAGCGTGGCGGGATCGACGCGACGCAGTTCCAGCGGACGCTCGCGCAGGAACAGCCAGCGCTCGGCCGCGAGCGCGCGCATCGCTTCGCGGTCGCCGGTGACGAAGTTGGTGAGATTGCGATCTTTCTTGCGCGTGTCACCTTCGATCTTGGCATCGATGATGGCGTGCGCGATCGCGCGATGATCGACGCCGAGAATGCGCAAACGATCGCCCTTGCCCTCGACGCGGTAGTAGCGGAATCCCGGCGGATCGAGCGGCGGTTCGTTCTTGTCGGGTTCGTCCATGCGATCAACGCGGCTGGCGTCGGCGTCGGAGATCGTCAGGATCAAATCGCGCTTGACGCGCACGAGGTTGGGATGGATGGCGACCGTGGCGAGGTGGCTTTCCTCCTCGTCCTCGACGTTCTTCTGCGTGAGCAGGGTCATGGCGCACGAGTCATCGACGCGCAGGTAATCGCCGAGCACATCGTCCTCGTCGACGATCAACCAGGTGCCGGACAGGTCGGCGTCGCAGGTAGGCGTGGTCTCGGCCAGATCGGTGGCGAAACGCGTGTCGTCGCAAGCACTCAACAACGCGGTGAGCGCGACGAGCGCGAGCGGGGCGAAGGGACGCAAGGCATTCATCAGGCGGTTTCCTCCAGGCGCGCCAGCACCGCGTCGGCCTCGACGAAATCGCCGACCGCGGCCTGGACGCTGGCCAGCTTGCCCGCGCGCGGCGCGCGCAGGGTGATTTCCATCTTCATCGCTTCCATGACCAGGATTTCCTGGCCCTCGGCGACGTCCTCGCCGCTCGCGCACTTGATCGCGACGATGCGGCCGGGCATTGGCGCGCGCAGGCGATCATCGCCGCCACCACCGCTGCTCTTGAACGCAAACGCGCGCAGCCGCTCGAAGCGCACGCGGCGCGCGCCATCGTGGACGGTGATCGACTGGCCATCGCCGAACACGCGATAACGCCGCGCGACCTCGTCGATGCGCAGACTCAGGACATCGCCGTTCAGCCGCGCGCCATCAACGCGCGCGTGAATCGCGCCACCGTCGAGTCGATAAACGCCATCATGACCATGCGCGGCCAGTTCGATGCGTTGACCGCGCCAGCCCAGCACCTCGATGCGCTTGCCGTGATGACCCAGACGCCACGCATCGGCGCGCGCCCACGGCGAATGCGGATCGCCACCGACCGCGGCGCGCGCGAGCGAGGCGCGTTCTTCGTCGAGCAGCATGGCCGTGGCGGCGGCGCACAAGGCCTTCGTGTCGACTTCACTGGTGGCGCCGAGCACGTCCTCGAGATGACGATCGAGATAACTCGTGTCGATCTCGCCGCGCACCACCACCGAATGCCGGATCAGGCGCTCGAGGAATTCGACATTGCTCTTGGGGCCGACCACGTTCGACGCGGCCAGCGCCTCGCCCAGTCGCGCGTAGGCGCGCGGTCGATCGAGGTCCCACACGATCAACTTCGCGATCATGGGGTCATAGAAGATGGTGACGCTGTCGCCTTCGATCACGCCGGAATCAATGCGCGTGTGCGCATCGGTCGCGGGCAGGCGTAGTTGTTCCAGTCGTCCGCTGCCCGGCAGGAAGTTGTTCTCGGGGTCTTCCGCGTACAAGCGCACTTCCACCGCGTGACCGCGCGAGGCGATCTGATCCTGACGCAAGGGCAGCGCTTCGCCCGAGGCCACGCGCAACTGCCACTCGACCAGATCCAGGCCCGTGGTCAATTCGGTGACCGGATGCTCGACCTGCAGGCGCGTGTTGATTTCCATGAAATAGAAATCGCCTTCGGGCCCGACGATGAACTCGACCGTGCCGGCATTGGCGTAGTCGATGGCGCGACCCGCGGCCACGGCGGCTTCGCCCATGCGCGCGCGCAGCTCGGGCGTGAGAAAGGGCGAGGGCGATTCCTCGATGATCTTCTGATAGCGACGCTGCGCCGAACACTCGCGCTCATTGAGATGAATCACGTGGCCGTGGTGGTCGCCGAAGATCTGAAACTCGATGTGACGCGGTCGCTCGACATAGCGCTCCAGCAGCACGCGATCGCGACCGAAGGCATTGCCGGCTTCGCGTTGGCACGATTCCAACGCGGCCGCGAACTCGCCAGCAGCGCGCACGATGCGCATGCCCTTGCCGCCGCCGCCGTGCGCGGCCTTGATCATCAGCGGGTAGCCGATGCGATCGGCTTCGCGCCGCAGCAGGGCGGGGTCCTGATCCTCGCCGGTGTAGCCCGGCACCACGGGCACGCCAGCGGCGTGCATCAGATTCTTGGCGCCGGCCTTGGAGCCCATCTTGCGCATCGAACTCGCGCGCGGGCCGATGAAGACGAGACCGGCGCGTTCCACTGCTTCGGCGAAGTCCGCGTTCTCGGACAGAAAGCCATAGCCCGGATGGATCGCGCGCGCGCCGCTGCGCAGCGCCACGTCGATGATGGCATCGCCGCGCAGATACGATTCCGCCGGGCGCGGGCCGCCGATTGGATACGCCTCGTCGGCCTGACGCACGTGCTGCGCATCCGCATCGGCGCTGGAATAGACCGCCACCGTGGCCACGCCCAAGCGCTTGCACGCGCGCGCGATGCGGCAGGCGATTTCGCCGCGGTTGGCGATCAGAATCTTGTCGAACATGCCTCGTCCCTGCGATGCGTCGTCGTCCGGCGCGGCGACCGGGCGCTATTGTCGCCCAATCCAGGCCGGTTTGCGCTTGTCGAGAAAGGCGCCCAGGCCTTCCTGACCTTCGGCCGAGACGCGCAGGCGCGCGATCAGGGCGGCATTGTCGCGATCGATCGCGGCGCGCGCGGCGGTGTCGGCCAGGGCGATGCGTCGCACCAGGCCCTTGGCCTCGCGCACGGCGTGCGGGCCGGCCTTGAGCAGCAGATCGATCTGACGGTCGACCGCGGTGTCGAGCGCGTCGGCGTCGACGCACTCGTGCAGCAGGCCGATGGCGAGCGCGCGTTCGGCGTCGAAGATTTCGGCGGTGAGAAAATAACGCCGCGCCTGACGTTCGCCGATCGCGCGCAACACATAGGGCGAGATCACGGCGGGCACCAGACCTAGCTTGGTCTCGGTCAGACCGAACTTGGCGTCGCGCGCGGCGATCGCGATGTCGCAGCAGGCGATCAAGCCCACGCCACCGCCGAAGGCCGAGCCGTTGACGCGCGCGATCACGGCTTGCGGCAAGGCATCGAGCGTGGCCATCAAGCGCGCGAGCGCGGCGGCGTCGGCGCGATTGTCGGCTTCGCTGGCCGCGGCCATGCGCCGCATCCAATTGAGATCGGCGCCGGCGGAAAACGACGCGCCTTCGCCACCGAGCACGATCACGCGCAGCGTTTCGTCCTCGCCCAATTCCCGCAGCACCTCGGTCAGTTCCGCGATCAGGCCATCGTCGAAGGCATTGTGGACGGCCCCGCGCGTCAACCAGACCCGGGCCACGGGGCCTTGGCGGTCGCAACGCACGGCGGAAGCAGGGGCGGTTGGGCTCATGACGGGCCTTCGTCGGTCGATCGGGGGCGCCAGTCTGAACCGAAGGCGCTCCCGGCCGCCAGTCGGTTGCCATTTCAAATGAGAACGCTTAGCATTTGAAGCCCAAGTTATCGAAATATCAAGAGGTCGTGATGAGCTTTCGTCTTGCAATGGCCGCCGTCCTGGCGCTGGCCGCGGGTGCCGCGGTCGCCGCCGAACCGACCGAAGTCAAAATCGTGATCAAGGATCACAAGTTCGAGCCGGCCGAGTTCAAGGTGCCGGCCGGTCAGAAGGTCAAGCTCACCATCGACAACCAGGACGACTCGGCCGAGGAGTTCGAAAGCAACGAACTCAATCGCGAGAAGATCGTCGCGCCGAAGTCTTCGATCATCGTCTGGGTCGGCCCGCTCGAGCCGGGTCGCTATCCTTTCTTCGGTGAGTTCCATCAGGACACGGCGCAGGGCGTGTTGATCGCCGAGTAAGCGGCGCGCATCCGGTCAGGAGCAACGAACATGTGGGGCGACATCTTTCAAGCGGCATTGCTGGTGTTCCGCGAAGTGCTCGAGGCAGCGCTGGTCGTGACCATCGTGCTGGCGGCCACGCGCGGCTTGAGTGGCCGCGGTCGTTGGGTCGCGGCGGGCGTGGGCGCGGGCGTGCTGGGCGCGATCGTGGTGGCGCTGTTCACCGGTCAGATCGCCAATTGGCTCGAAGGCGTGGGCCAGGAAGTGTTCAACGCGGGCGTGCTGCTGGTCGCGGTGATGATGCTGGCCTGGCATGCGATCTGGATGTCGCAGCACGGTCGTGAACTGGCCGCGCAGATGAAATCGGTCGGCGAGGGCGTGACGCGCGGCAGTCGTCCGCCGTCGGCGCTGCTCGCGGTCGTGGCGCTCGCGGTGTTGCGCGAAGGGTCGGAGATCGTGCTCTTCATGTTCGGCGTGGCCGCGGGCGGTTCGACCGCGGTGTCGATGATCTCGGGCTCGGCGATTGGCTTGCTGCTGGGCGCGACGTTGGGCGTGGCCATGTACTTCGGCCTGCTGCGCATTCCGATGCGGCATTTCTTCACCGTGACCAACTGGATGATCCTGTTGCTCGCCGCGGGCATGGCCTCGCAGGCGGCGGGTTATCTGATCCAGGCGGATTGGCTGCCGGCGCTCGGCGCGCACGTGTGGGATACCTCGGGCATTCTGTCCAATCACTCCACCGTGGGCGGCATCATGAAAGCCCTGGTGGGGTATGACGAACGCCCGGCCGGCATGCAGGTGGTGTTCTATCTGACCACGGCCATCGCGATCGCGGTGGGCATGAAACTCGTGACGCGCGGGCAGTCGATGACGCCGCGCGTCGCGGCGCAACCCGCGGCCTGAGCGCAAGAACTACGGCGCGATCACCGCAAGGCGATCGCGCCGTACCGCATCACCGCGCCGATGCCCATCAGCGCGAAGCCGACCAGATCCGGCCACAGCGCCAACCACACGGCATCGCCGCGATAACGCAGCAAGCGAATCGCCAGGGCGATCGCGCCCGCGAGCAGCGCCAAGCCCAAGCCCGCGATCAAGCCGGCCATCGCGGCCGCGCCATCACCCCAGTTGCGCAGCAGATTCGTCGCCACCGCCGCCGCGGCGATCGCCACGGTGACGATGCGCGCGATCGTGCGTTCGTATTTCGCCGCGCGGCGCGCGAGTTCCGGCGCTTGGCGTAAGGCGCGCGCGGTCAGGCCCGTGCACAACGCGCCGGAGATCACCAGCAGCACCGAGAGCGTGGACTGCCACCACTCACTCACGGTTGATGCCCGCCCGACGCTTCGACCTTCATGCCCTGACCGAAGCACCCCGCCGCCGATGAGCGCGCGAGCGACGCCTGCACCACGCGCGCAAGTTCATCGGCGAGCCCCTTCTCGTCGAGGCTGTCGGCGATGTAGTACGCGTGATCGTTGGGCGAAAACGTACCCACGCGCGTGTCGGGCAAGCTGATGCTGACGAGCTCCGGCATGCCGCAGTGATGGCCGAAAGGTTGCTCGATCGACAAGCGCTCCAGAAACGACTTCATGAACGCCTGCGATTGACGCGCGAGTCGGCGCGCGCCGCGCACGTTCGGCGGCGCGGAGGCGCGCAGTTTGATCAAATGCCCGAGCTGATAGAACAGCAAGGTGTAGGAGTTCAGGCGCGTGCCTTCGAGGCTGATCCGCGCGTGATGCGCCAGTCCTGGCCACTCGATGCCGCCCATCTTCCAAGTCAGCGACTCCGGATCGGCCAGCGGTTCGTCGAGACCATTGCCGGGCCGCGTGTAGAAATCGCGCAGTTCCTGGCTGAAACGCTCGAAGGCTTCGCGCAAGGCGACGCCGGGCACGCGCGCGGCCTGGGCTTGATAGAGAAACACGTCGAAGCGTTGGCCCTCGTCTTCGTCCGCGCGCCAACTTGCCGAGACGCCGATCTTGGGATCGGGCGCGGCTTCCGTGCCGAGAAACTCGTAGCCTTGCAGTTGTTCGTTGAACCGATAGGCCGCGGCCACGCGTTGCGCCGCGTTCTGCGGCGCCAAGGCCTGCGCGCGCGCGTCGATCACCGTCGACGCGCAGACCATCCACATCATCATCGACAACACCGCGGACGCGCGACTCATCGGGCGCGCCTCACATCCGGAACACGCCGAAGTTGTCTTTCTCGATCGGCGCGTTGAGCGCCGCCGACAGCGCTAGGCCCAGCACGCGTCGCGTATCGACCGGATCGATCACGCCGTCATCCCACAATCGCGCGGTGGCGTAGTAAGGATTGCCCTGGCGCTCGTACTGATCGCGTACGGGCTGCTTGAAGGCTTCTTCCTCGTCCTTGCTCCAGGTCTTGCCGGCGCCCTCGAGGCTGTCGCGCTTGACCGTGGCCAGCACGCTCGCCGCCTGCTCGCCGCCCATCACGCTGATGCGCGCGTTGGGCCACATCCACATCATGCGCGGCTGATAGCCACGACCACACATGGCGTAGTTGCCGGCGCCAAAACTGCCGCCGATGATCACGGTGAACTTGGGCACGTGCGAACACGCGACGGCCGTGACCATCTTCGCGCCGTCCTTCGCGATTCCGGCGTTCTCGTATTTGCGGCCGACCATGAAGCCCGTGATGTTTTGCAAGAACACCAGCGGAATATCGCGCTGATTGCACAGCTCGATGAAGTGCGCGCCCTTCAACGCGCTCTCGGCGAACAGAATGCCGTTGTTGGCGACGATGCCGACCGGATAGCCGTGAATATGCGCGAAGCCGCACACCAGCGTCTTGCCGTAGCGCGCCTTGAATTCTTGGAATTCGCTGGCGTCGACGATGCGCGCGATGATCTCGCGAATGTCGAACGGCCGACGCGTGTCGCGCGGCACGATGCCGTAGAGTTCGCGCGGGTCATACTTGGGCTCGACCGGCTCGCGAAGCGCCAGCGGCACGCGCTTGACGCGGTTGAGGTGCGCCAGCACATCGCGCGCCATGGCCAGGGCGTGCTGATCGTTTTCGGCGAAGTGATCGGCCACGCCCGAGGTGGCCGTGTGCACGTCGGCGCCACCCAGCGATTCGGCGTCGACCACTTCGCCGGTCGCGGCCTTCACCAGCGGCGGACCGCCGAGAAAGATCGTGCCTTGCTCGCGCACGATGATGGTCTCGTCGCTCATCGCCGGCACATAGGCGCCACCGGCCGTGCACGAGCCCATCACCACCGCGACCTGCGGAATGTTGCGCGCCGACAGTCGCGCCTGGTTGTAGAAGATGCGACCGAAGTGATCGCGATCGGGAAATACTTCGTCTTGCAGCGGCAAGAACGCGCCGCCGGAATCGACCAGATACACGCAGGGCAGTCGATTTTCCGCGGCGATTTCCTGCGCGCGCAGATGCTTTTTCACCGTCATCGGAAAATACGTGCCGCCCTTGACCGTGGCGTCGTTGGCCACGATCAGCACTTCTTGACCGTGCACGCGGCCTATGCCGGTGATCACGCCGGCGCAGGGCGCCTGATCCTCGTACATGCCCTCGGCCGCGAGCGGCGACAGTTCCAGGAATGGCGAACCGGGATCGAGCAGGGCGCGAATGCGTTCGCGCGGCAGCAGCTTGCCGCGCTCGGTGTGTTTTTGCCGTGCCTTCTCGCCGCCGCCGAGGCCGGCGCGCATCAGGCGCGCCTTGAGGTCTTCGACCAGGGCGATGAGTTGCGCGCTGTTGGCCTGGAATTCCGGCGAGCGCGTGTCGACTTGCGTGCTGAGCGTCGGCATGAAGCGTGTGACATCCCTGAGGCGGCGACCGCGCGGTCGCGTCGCCGCGCATGATAGCGGCTGGCGCGCGTCGGCGGGATCGCGACGGCAAGCCCGCGCGCAGGCGAACGGCCGCCGAATTCTGCGTCTACATCGGGGCAGGGGGAGGGAATGCGATCGGGCGGGGAAGCGTCCGTCTGGTCGCCACACGGGAGGAAGGCGACATGTGTGCAATGAAGGCGATGACCTTTGCGGGCCTCGCGCTGCTCGGCCTCGTCGGCGCGATCGAACCGGCGCGCGCCGTCGGTTGCGGTGATACTTTGTTTGTCGGCACGACCTTGTTGACGGATCTCGATTGTCGTGGCCGACCGTTCGCGCTCAAGCTCGGGCGTTCCAACATCACCTTGAACCTGGGCGGGCGCACGATCACCAGCGGCACCGAAGGCGTGATCGCCGAAGGCGTGTCGAACGTGGCGATCATGGGCCCGGGGCGCATTCAAGGCGGGCAGCGCGCGATCCGGGTCACCGGCGTCGCGCAGTTGTTCGTGTCGGGCATCGATGTCGTCGTCGGCGGGCCCGATGGCATCGTGCTGATCGATTCGAGCAATGCCACGATCACGAGCAATCGCTTCGATGGACTCAATGGCGCGGGCGTGAGCGTGATGCAACGGCCCACCAGCCCCACGGCCGCGGCGGGCGGTCACGCGATCAGCGGCAATGCCTTCGCCAACGCGGGTTACGGCGTGCGGTTCTGCGGATCGAACGCGGGTGGCAACGCGGTGCTGTCGAACACCTTCATCAATATCGGAACCGCCGCGGTGATGACCACGCAAGGCGCGGGCAACAATCGCGTGCAGATCAACGATTTCGCGTCCCTGTCGCTGTTGCGGTTGGAGAGCAACGACAATTTGGTCAGCGGCAATCGCTTCGGGCCCGGCGCGCGGGGCATCGTGATCATGACCCACCCGGGCTCCACGTGCTTCTGGCGCGACCCCGGCCCGATGGTCAAGAACAACTCACTGCAGAACAACAATTTCAATGGCGTCAGTCAGCCGCTGGTGATCGGCAGTGGCGTGGTCGGTTATCGCGCCGAGCGCAATCACGCCAACGGCAACATCATCGACGGCGCCACGGTCGGACTGACGTTCAAAGTCGACAGTGCGTTCAACGAGGGCTCGGCCAATGTCTACGCCGCGACGGCAACGCCGGTGATCGATCTTGGCGTGGGCAATACGTGGTGATGGCGACACACGACGCCTGAAAAAACGAAGCCCCCGTTTCCGGGGGCTTCGCGAATCACTTCGGGACGTGGGCGCGGATCAGCCGCCCTTGTCGTCCTTCTTGACCTCGGCGGCCTGCTCTTGGATCGCTTCGCCGGCATGCTCGACCTTCTCGCCCGCGGCTTGCGCGGCGTCGGCGGCGGCGTCCTTGGCCTGGTCGACGACCTGACCGGCCGCGTCCTTGACCTCGCCAGCGGCGTCGACCGCGGCGTCCTTCACTTCGGTCGCGGCTTGGCCGGCGGCCTGGGTGGCATCGGCGGCGGCGTCCTTGACGGCGTCGGCGGCCTGGCCGGCGGCTTGCGTGGCGTCGGCGGCGGCGTCCTTCACCGCGTCGGCGGCCTGCGTCGTGGCCTGTTGTGCTTGCGCGGCGGCGTCGGCGGCCTGCTGTTGCGCGGGCTCGGAGCACGCGGCCAGGGCCAGGGCGATCGCGGCGGCGACGGTGAGTTTCTGGATCTTCATGATCTGGTCTCCCCGAAAGGGTGTGAGTTAGGGCAAGGGTAAAAAACCACGAGTGTGGCAAAGCGCATGGATACTAGCGCGCCGCCGCGCGGCGCGCAGCAAACTCACGTTTCCGCGATCGGGGGCGCGGCGCGCCGGTTCGGCGCCGCGCCCGGAGTGGCGATCAGACCAGTTCGATCGCCACCGCCGTGGCCTCGCCGCCGCCGATGCACAGCGACGCGACACCACGCTTGCCGCCGCGCGCTTTCAGCGCGTGCACCAGGGTCACGACCAGACGCGCGCCCGTGCAACCGATCGGATGACCCAGCGCGCAAGCGCCGCCATTGACGTTGAGCTTGGCGTGCGGAATCCCCAACTCGCGAATCGGCGCCATCGCCACCACGGCGAAAGCTTCGTTCACTTCGAACAGATCGACATCGCCCACCTGCCAACCCGCGGCCTTGAGCACCTTCTCGATCGCGCCCACCGGCGCAGTGGTGAACCACTGCGGCTCTTGCGAATGCGTGGCGTGCGCGACGATCTTCGCCAGCGGCTTGATGCCGCGCTGCGCGGCGGTGCTGGCGCGCATCAGCACGGTGGCGGCGGCGCCATCGGAAATGCTCGACGACGTGGCGGCCGTGATCGTGCCGTCTTTCTTGAACGCGGGCTTGAGCGAGGGGATCTTGCTGGTATCGCACTTGGCCGGCGTTTCGTCGACATTGATCACGACATCGCCCTTCTTGCCGGCGACCGTGACCGCGGCGATCTCGCCCGCGAACTTGCCTTCGGCCACCGCGGCCTGCGCGCGACGCACGGACTCGCTGGCGAACGCGTCTTGCTCTTCGCGCGTGAAGTTGTACTTGGCCGCGCACTGTTCGCCGAACACGCCCATGGCTTGCTTGTCGTAGGGATTGACCAGACCGTCCCACGCCATGTGATCGAGCATTTCGATCGGGCCGTACTTGGTGCCGACGCGGCTGTTGGGCAGCAAGTGCGGCGCATTGGTCATCGACTCCATGCCGCCGGCGACGACGACCTCGGCCGAACCCGCGCGCAGCAGATCGTGACCGAACATGATCGCCTTCATGCCCGAACCGCAGACCTTGTTGATCGTGGTCGCGCCCGCGGCCACGGGCACGCCCGCGCCCAGCGCGGCTTGTCGCGCCGGCGCCTGACCCAGGCCCGCCGGCAGCACGCAACCCATGATCACTTCACTGACCGTGTCCGCGCCGACTTGCGCCTGCTCGAGCGCGGCCTTGATCGCCGTGGCGCCGAGTTGCGTGGTGGGCACGCCGGTGAACTGGCCGAGCAGGGCACCGATGGCCGTGCGCTTGGCGCCTACGATGACGATGGGATCGCTCATGATGTGCGGGCTCCGTGCTGTGCGCGGCGACGAGTTCGCCGAGGGGCCGTGATTATTGCAGTGCGGCAATCGTTGCCGCAATGCGGGTGCGATTCCGCCACGGTTGGCGGCTTTGTCACGGCGCGATCACGGCGTCGACGCGCGCGTCGTGGACTTCATGTGGCGACCGTCTCGGGTTGGTACTGCGCGGCGAACTCCGCGCTTGGCGGAATGGGCGTGATCACGTCGATCAGCACGCCCGCCGGATCGCGCGTGATGAAATGCCGTTGACCAAATGGCTCGTCGCGCAACGGCAGAAGCATCGGCAGGCCCTGCGCGCGCAGCTCGTCGTAGACGGCGTCGACGTCCTCGACCTCGAAATTGATCAGCAGACCGCTCACGCGGCCGCGATGGCCTTCGGGAAGGGTGAGGTGCGCGCCATCGAGGATGGCGAGATTCACGCCCGCGTCCTCGCGCGATTGCAGGTGAACGTACCAGTCGCTGGCGAACAGCGGCTTCAGGCGGAAGTGGCGTTGATAGAAAGCGCTGAGGCCCGCGACGTCGTCGGTCATCAGGACCGGGTAGTACTGCGTGCACTTCATCGTTGAGTCTCCTGGCATTTACATACACAATGTATGTGTTTTGAAGAATAAACATACAGGCTGTATGTATGCAAGCTAGACGCAGCAATGCCCAAAGAACCGAGGACACGCGTCGCGCCCTGCTCGAGGTCGGTCGCGCCCTGTTCGTCGAACAGGGCTATCACGCCACCGGCACGCCCGACGTGGTCGAGCGCGCGGGCCTGACCCGCGGCGCGCTCTATCACCATTTCGAGGACAAGCGCGCCTTGTTCCAGGCCGTGGTGGAGGCGGAATCCGCGAGCGTGGCGCGCGAGATCGAGGACGGCGCGAAGGGCGCGACCGATCCACTCGACGCCTTGCGCCGCGGCGCGCGCGCCTATTTCACGGCGATGCGCGACCCGGGTCGCGCGCGGCTGATGCTGGTCGATGGACCGGCGATCCTTGGGCCACAAGAGATGCGTCGGATCGATCTCGACACCGGTGGTCGCGAATTGCGCCTGGGTCTGGCCGAGGCGCTGAACGGGCGCATCTCGAAGGCCGATCTCGAGGCGCGCGCGGATCTGCTTTCCGCGATGTTCGATCGCGCCGCGTTGGCGCGCGCCAACGGTGCCGCGAAGGCGGTCTACGAGCGCGCGCTCGACGCGATCCTGATGGCGATGATCGCCAATGAACCCGCGCGCAAGTGATCGCGCGCCGACGCGACCGCGAGGTGACTCAGTACTTGCCCGCGAACAACTCGCGCCCGATCAACATGCGGCGGATTTCATTCGTGCCCGCGCCAATCGCGTAGAGCTTGGCATCGCGCAGGATGCGGCCGGCTGGATATTCGTTGATGTAGCCATTGCCGCCCAAGGCTTGGATCGCTTCGAGGCCGCAATGCACCGCGCTCTCGGTCGCGTGCAGCAGGCACGCGGCGGGGTCGATGCGTGATTTGTAGTCGCGGTCGTAGTCGGCCGCGACCATGTAAGCGAAGGCGCGCGAGGATTGCAGCGCCGTGTACATGTCGGCGATCTTGGCTTGCATGATGCCGAAGGTGCCGATCGGCGCGTCGAACTGCTTGCGTTCGCGCACGTAGGGCAGCACCAGGTCGATCGCGGCCTGCATCAGGCCGATCGGGCCGCCCGACAACACCAGGCGTTCGGTGTTGAGGCCGCTCATCAGGATCTGCACGCCGTGATCCTGTTGGCCGAGGATGTTTTCTTCCGGAATCTCGCAATCCTCGAACACCAGTTCGCAGGTGTTGGAGCCGCGCATGCCGAGTTTGTCGAGCTTCTGCGCGGTGCGAAATCCCTTCATGCCTTTTTCGATGATGAAGGCGGTCATGCAGCGCGAGCCGTGGCCCTTGGGCGCGGTGCGCATGTAGACCACGAGCACGTCGGCGTCGGGGCCGTTGGTGATCCACATCTTGGAGCCGTTGGCGATCCAGCGATCACCGCGCTTCTCGGCGCGGCAGCTCATCGAGCCGACCACGTCGGAACCGGCGCCGGGTTCGCTCATCGCGAGCGCGCCGACGAATTCGCCGCTGCACAACTTCGGCACGTACTTGCGTCGCTGCGCTTCGGAGCCGTTGTTGTACAGATTCTGCAGGCACAGATTGGAGTGGGCGCCATACGACAGACCGACCGAACCCGAGGCGCGGGAGATTTCTTCCATCGCCACCAGGTGCGCCAGATAGCCCATGCCCGAGCCGCCGTATTCGGCCGGCAAGGTGATGCCGAGCAGGCCCATGTCGCCGAGCTTGGCCCACAGGTCCTCGGGAAACCGATTGTCGTGATCGATGCTCGCCGCGCGCGGCGCGATTTCCTTCTCGGCGAATTGGCGAACGGTCTCGCGCAGCAGGTCGAGTTCTTCACCGAGGGGAAACGGGCGCATGCGGCTGTCCTTGAAATCGCATTGATCGTGACGGAAGCGGAAAATCGGCGGGGCGCGCGCGCCCCGCCGTGGAGCGAGTATCGCCGACTCAGCCGTTACCGCGCATGCGGCCGAGGAAGCGCGGCGCGCCATTGCCCATGTAAGTCGTCTTCAGACGACCGATGGCGCCGATGCGCTCTTCGGCCATGCGGTCGGCAGCCTTGTAGGTCGGAATGCCGTCGCGCTTGGCGATCTGGAAGATCTTGCCGAGGTTGTAGTAGATCGTGCGCATCATGCGCATGGCGCGTTCGCGGTTGTAGCCGTCGATTTCCAGCGACACGTTCATCAGGCCGCCGGCGTTGACCGCGTAGTCGGGCGTGTACAGCAGGCCGCGCTTCTCGACTTCGTCGCCGATCTCGTCGGTGGCGAGCTGATTGTTGGCGGCGCCGCAGATGATCTTGCACTTCAGGCGCGGCAGGGTGTTGGCGTTGACCGTGCCACCGAGCGCGCAGGGCGAGTAGACATCGGCCGGCACGTCGTAGATTTCATCGGGGCCCACGGCTTCGCAGCCGTATTCCTCGACCGCTTGCTTGACCGAGGCGGCGTTGATGTCGGTCACCCACACCTTGGCGCCTTGCTCGCGCAACAGCTTCACGTATTCCATACCGACGTGACCCACGCCCTGCACGGCGTACGAGTACTTGCCCACGTCTTCATTGCCGAACCGGTGATTGAGCGCGGCCATCAAGCCCTGCAGCGTGCCGTAAGCGGTGAACGGCGAGGGATCGCCCGAGCCGCCGTGCACTTGATGCACGCCGGTGACGAACTCGGTCTCGCGCAGCACGTATTCCATGTCGTTGACGTCGATGCCGACGTCCTCGGCGGTGATGTAGCGACCGTTCAAGGAATTGACGAAGCGGCCGAAGGCGCGAAACAACGCCTCGCTCTTGTCCTTGGACGGGTCGCCGATGATCACGGCCTTGCCGCCGCCGAGATTCAAGCCCGACACCGCCGCCTTGTAGGTCATGCCGCGCGACAGGCGCAGCACGTCATTGAGCGCTTCCTGTTCGGTGCGGTACGGCCACATGCGCAGACCGCCAAGCGCGGGACCGAGCACCGAGTTATGCACGGCGATGATGGCCTTCAGGCCAGCGTCCTTGTTCTGACAGAACACGACTTGCTCATGGCCGCTGTTGGCGATGGTTTCAAAAATCATGGGGCGACTCCGCGAAAGAAAAAGACGACGTGACCGAGGCCCAACCCCGCCTCGGATCAAGATGAGAAACCGACCGGAATTTGTTGAAATTCCTCCAAAAAGCCACGCGCCGTCGAACGCGGCGTGGCGCGAAATGGCGCGTAGTCTACCGACCGCCTGTCCTCGGCGACAGTGCGCGCGGGAAGGCGCGCGCGCTGACAGCGTTGACGCCGCCGCGGCGCCCGCGCATTCGAACGCGCGTTGGGTCGAACGCGCGAGTGCTCGAGCACTCGCGCGCTTTGGCAGCCGCGGTCGCCCGCCGTTGTATCCTTCGCGCATCTTTCACTGGAGTGTGACGATGCGGCGCGCGATCTCTCCCTGGTTGGTCTCGATGATGCTGGCCCTGAGCTTGGTGTTCTCCGGCGCGGCCAGCGCCGACGCCACGGCCGATCTCAAGGCGAAACTGCTCAAGGCCTATGACGGCATGGTCGAAAAGGGCCGCTTTCGCATCGCGTCCGAAGTCACCAGCGGCAAGAAGACCTATCACAACCGCGTCGACGTGGAATGGCCGGCCAGCTACCACATGCGCAACGACCAATCCGAGTTCATCATCCTGCCCGGCGCGACCTACATGAATCAGGGCGGCCAGTGGATGAAGTTGCCGATGGACATGAGCAAGATGATCCAGGCGATGACGCCCGAAGCGATGAAGCAGGGCTTCGCCAATCTGTCCAACGTCAAGGACCTCGGCGCCGGCGACGTCAACGGCCAGGCCGCGCACATTTACGAATACGACACCAGCGGCGAAGTGATGGGCATTCACGCCGAGTCGCGCGTCAAGGTGTGGCTGAGCGACGCCGATGGCTTGGTTCTGCGTCAGGAAGTCAACGGCAAGGCCATGGGCCAAGCCTCGGTGACCGTGTCGACGTACGAATACGACGCGTCGATCCGGATCAAGGCGCCGATCTGACCGTGCATCGAACCAGCCGCGCGCGCGCATGACCACGGCGATCTCCGAAGCCGGCGTCGACACCGCCTCCGAACTGGGGCGGTTGATCGGCGGCGTGGTTCGGCGCGACGCGCAGGCGCTGGCGCGGCTGTATGACCTGACCGTCGACCGCGTGTTCAGCGTGGCCATGCGCGTGCTCGGAAATGGTCATGACGCCGAGGAAGTGGTCTGCGACGTCTATCAACAAGTGTGGAACCGCGCCGCCAACTACGCCGCCGAGCGCGGCGGCGTGCTGCGCTGGTTGTCGGTGATCGCGTACACGCGCGCGATCGACCTCAAGCGTCGCCAGTCCGATCGCAAACTGACCGATTCGCTGCATCCAGATGACGGCGAATCCACGTATGCGGAGAGTGAAGAACGGCCGGTCGTCGACCTGATCGACGCCATGGCCGTGGGCGGCGCGATTCACGCGGCGCTCGCGGAACTGAGCACGCAGCAGCGCGAGCTGGTGCGGCTGGCCTTTCTCGAGGGCTTTTCGCACCAGCAGATCGCCGAGCGCCTGGGCATGCCGCTGGGTACCGTCAAATCGCATATCCGCCGGGGCCTGGCCCTGATGCGCGAGATGCTCGAGCAACGAGGTTTCAACGCGTGAGCAGGCCACATCCCGATCATCTCGCCGACATCGAACCGGCGCTGCTCGACGCGCTGCTCGACGGCCTGGCGCCCACGACCCTGCCGGCCGAGCGCAAGCGCGCCTTGCGCGGTCGCGTGCTCGCGGCCACCGGGCCGACCGACGAGGCGGTGACGCTCAAGGCCGACGCCGGTCCTTGGTTGCCGCTGCTGCCGGGCATCGCGATCAAGCCGCTGCGCATCGATCGTCGCGGCAATGCGCAAACCAGCCTGTGGCGCCTCGCGCCCGGCGCGCGCGTGCCCGAGCATCATCATCACGAAGACGAAGAGTGCCTGATCGTCGAAGGCACGATTGACTGGGCCGGAAAGCTCTACCATCGCGGCGACTATCTGCTCGCGCGCCAGGGCCTGCATCACACCGAATTCCACGCGCCCGAAGGCGCCTTGCTGCTGATTCGCAGCGAGCTCAGCCCGCCGCTCGATCGCTTGTTCGCCGCCGCCGGCCTTTGAGGCTGGCGTTCGATCGAAACCCCGCGTAGTGGCAAGCGACGGCCCGCGCGTCGACACGCGCGCGAATTCTGCGAAGATGCGCGCCAGTGTTCCGCGCGGAATCCTCGATGTGACTGACACGGCGACCTCCGAGCCGAAGCCACCCCGACGCGTGGTCTTCGATCTCGACGGCACCCTGATCGATCGCGACTCCACCGCCTTGTGGCTGCGCGGCTTGATTCAGGCCTCGCCGGCCAAGCGCTGGCGCGCGTTAGCGATCGCGCCGGTGTACTTGCCGATGATGGCGCACCCGCCGCTGCGGCCGATCGCGGCGCGCGCGTTCTTTCAAGTAGCGACGCGGGGCTTGAGCGAAGCGGCGCTGCGCGCGTCATTGGCCGAGTTCATCACCGAGGCAGTCACCACGTCGCGACGCTTGCGTTGGCATCGCGAAGGGCTGGCCGCGCTCGAAGCGCACTTGCAAGCGGGCGATCACGTCATCGTCGCCACCGGCGCGCCGGCGTGGCTGGCCGAGACCTTGCTCGCGCCGTGGCAGGGCCGTCTGCGCATCGCCGGTTCGATCCTGGCGCCGCGCGGCGACACGTGGACCTGCACGCGTCATTGCCGTCACGAGGAAAAGTGCCGCGTGCTGCGCGAACTCGGCTTCGGCGAGCGCTGGGACGTGGCCTATTCCGACAGCGCCGACGACGCGCCGCTATTGTCACGCGCGGCGCGCGCGATCGCGGTCAATGCCGATCAACGCGAACTCGCGCGCCTGCGGCGGCGCGGCGTGGCGCATGTCGAGGCGGTGTACTGGTCGCGCGATTGAGCGCGACGCTCAGGCGCGCTCGATGCGATTACTGCCTTCGGCCACGGTGAAGCGCGCTGCCGTGCGAATCGTGGTGTCGCGATGCTTCTCGCTGTCGATGCTGCGCACCGCGACCTCGCATTGCTTGGCGTCCAGCGCCACCGTGAGATAACCGCGCTCGTGCCCAACCGCGTACTTCACGTGCGGATTGATGCGCAACCGCTCGTCGAACGACCCCGCGGGCCAGCCTTGCGAGGTGATCGACGTGCCGCAGAATTCCGCCGCCACGATCGGTGATTTTTCGTCGTACGGCCGTGCGTGCACATCGCTGACCGTGGTGGCGTGAATGTCGCCGCCCAGCACCACGGCATTGCGCGGCGCGTGCTTGCGCAGCACCGCCAGCAAGCGCTCGCGCGCGGACGGATAGCCGTCCCAGCCATCGGTCCACGAGCGGATGCGCGTCGACGGATCGGCATCGAACGGCGCCAGCATGGTCTGCTGCGCGATCACGTTCCAGCGCGCGCTCGACGACGCGATCTGGCGTTCGAGCCAGGCTTCCTGTTCGGCGCCGAGCAAGGTGCGGTCGGCGCGATTGAGATCCGCGCATGCATCGGCGAAAACATCGGTGGAACCGCCGCCCTTGTACGGATCGGGGCACGCCTGCGGCGAACGGTACTGACGATCGTCGAGCAAATGGATGCGCGCCAGATCGCCAAACGTCAGCGTGTCGTAGATGCGCATGTCGGCGCCGCGCGGCCGCATGCGTCGCGGCAAGGGCTGATGCTCGAAAAAGGCGCGAAAGGCCGCCGCGCGTCGGGTCAGGAAATCCGGATCGAGGTGCTCGCTCTGATCGCCGGCCCAGTCGTTGTCGACTTCATGATCGTCCCAGACGAGAGCCCAGGGCATGGCGGCGTGGCTGCGTTGCAGATCGGGGTCCGCGTGGGTCTGGGCGTAACGCACGCGATAGTCGTCGATCGTGTAGGTCTCGGCGCGCGCGTGGCGACGCACCAAATCATCGCCCCAAGTGCTTTCGTAAATGTAATCACCGACGAACAGCATCAGATCCAGATTCTCGTCGCACAGATGACGATGCGCGCCGTAGTACCCCTGCTCGTAGTGCTGACACGAGCCCAGGCCCAAGCGCAGCCGATCGATGGCCTCGCCCGCGGCCACGGCCGTGCGCGTGCGCCCGACCGGACTGATCTCGTCGCCGGCGCGGAAGCGATACCAGTACCAGCGACCCGGGCGCAGGCCTTCGACGTCGACGTGCGCGGCGTAGGCGCTCTCGATGTTCGCGCGCACGCGGCCTTCGCCCACGACGCGGGCGAACTTTTCGTCCTCGGCGATCTGCCAGTCGACATCGATGTTCTCGCCATCGAGCCCGCCCAGCGGTTGCAGCGGCTGCGGCGCGAGGCGCGTCCACAGCGTCACGCCGGTCGGCGTCGGATAGCCCGAGCCCACGCCCAACGCGAAGGGATAGGCCTCGAAGCGCGCGCGCTTGGGCGCGTCGGCGGCGTCGACCAGGGGCGCGAACAGCGACGCGGCGGCCAGGCCCATGGCGGCGCGCAGCACTTGTCGGCGGGAAACGGGTTGGCCCTGCGCGCGCAGGGCGGCGAGCACGGCGGTCGTGCGCGAACGGTCGATGGTCATGCAAGTTCCCTCGGTGAAAACGCGTCCAGTGTGCCAGCGGCGCATGACGATCCGGCAAAACGCGTCATCCCGCAATGGGCTCCGGTCGAGCAATGCGATCGGGCTGAAGCGCGCCTGTGCGCGGGGCGAGCCACGTCTGGTCGCGCGCGCGAGGCGAGGGCACAATAGCGCGGCATGTCCTTGCCTTATTCCGCCCCGTTCGAGCGCGTCGAAGGATCGCGACGCGACGTGCTACTGATCTGCGATCACGCCAGCAACGCCGTGCCCTCGGAATTGCACGATCTCGGCCTGGATGCCGAGCGCCTGGCCAGTCACATCGCCTGGGATCCGGGCGCGAGCGCGGTGACGCGGCACATGGCCGCGCTGTTCGACTGCACCGCCATGCTCGGCGGCGTGTCGCGCCTGGTCACCGATCTCAATCGTCGGCCCGACAACGCGACCCTGATCCTGGCCGAGAGCGACAACGTCTTCGTGCCCGGCAATCTCGAGATCACCGACGCCGAACGTGCGCGCCGCATCGCGCTTTACCACGCGCCCTACCACGCCGCCTTGCGCGCCGAGATCGACGCGCGCGTGCGCGACGGCATCGCGCCGGTGATCATCGCCATCCACAGTTTCAATCCGGTGCTGGGCGACGATGCGCGGCCTTGGCCGATCGGCGTGCTGTGGAAGCTCTCGCGCGATCCGGTCGCGCGCTTGATCGAAGGCCTGGCCTTGATCGCCGATCCGATCGGCGACAACAAGCCCTACGACGGCCGCACGCACCTGGGCTGGACGGTCAATCATCACGCCATCGATCGCGGCCTGCCGCACGTGATGTTCGAGATCCGCAATGACCAGATCGCCACCGAGATCGATCAACTGCGCTGGGCGCGCGAACTGCACCGCGTGCTCAGCGGCACGGGCTTCGTGCCCGGCGGCTGATCACTCGAAACCGTCGCGCAGCATCAGCTCCTGCGTCTGCGTCTCGTAGGCGCCCACGTCGATCTCGCCGAAGCGCACGCGCACGCCGCCAGTCAGGTCGTAGCCGTAGTAGCCACCGGGCACGCCGTCGGCGATGCCGCGATTGACCAGGGGCGAGGTCTCCAGCAACTGAAAATTGCCGCCGGCCGCGTCGACGAAACCCGGCGGACCATTCAACGGACTGCTCACGGTGAAATTGGGATTGGTGCCGCCGGGCGTGGCCATCAGGTTATTGCTGGCCGAGACCGGACCACTGCCTTCCAGATGCAAATCGTTGAAGGCGTTGTTGCTGAAAAGGTTGTTGACCACCAGGGTCGGCGTCACCGCATTGGTGAACACCCGCACGCCGCAAGGCCGCGCGCCAGCGCCCGCGCAAGTGCCATTGACGAAGGTGTTGTTGGCGATCACCACGCGCTGATTGGCCGAAGCCGTGGCGCTGCCCATGATCGTCTCGAGCTGGCCGATCGCGAAGTTGGGCGCGCTGTTATGGTCGAACAGCGAATTGACGACGCGGATTTCGCCCTGGCTCGCGTAGATCTGCGCGCCGCCGGTGAAGTATTCCGTGGTGTTGTAGTGGACGATCATGTTGTCCACCCAAAACCGCGTCGGCGTGTCCACGTAGGAGGCGATCTGCAGACCGCCCGCGTACGACCCGCCGCTCTGGCCGAAAACCGCGCCATTGGTCACGGTGAAGTTCGACACCGTGTAGCGCGGCCCCGCGCTGGGCGTCGTGGCCGAAAAATAGATGATGGTCAGCGCGCGAAACTGACCCGCGCCCTCGACGACGGTGGTCGCGGCAGTGCCGACCTGCTCGTCGCAGGGCGTGGCGTTGATCGAGCGCCAGCCGCCGGAGATGTCCAGCCAGCCGGTGTTCTGCGATTGATACGTGAAACCCATCGACGAGGGCGTGAAGATGCCCTGATGCAGTCGGATCGAATCGTCGGCGGTCGAGGCCGCGGCGGCGGTCAGCGCGTTCTGCAATTCCAGGCCATTGGTCACGCAATAGGTCACGGCGTGGACCGGTGAGACCACGGCCAGACCGAGCAGCAGCGCGGCGGACACCCTCGAAAAACGCATCGGTCGAACTCCGATTTCAAACGCTGATTTCAACTACGCGCCAAGGCTTGCCGGGCTATCACTGGACGCGGGCGGGCGGCGGGGTCGACGCGCTACAATCGGCGCTCGCGTACCGCCGCCAGGATCGCCATGAGCACGCCCGTCAATCGCATTCCCTCGCCCGAGAGCGCCACCGAAGCCAGCCCGCTGCGGTTCGTCACCGCCGCCTCGCTGTTCGATGGCCACGACGCCGCGATCAACATCATGCGGCGCCTGATCCAGTCGCAAGGCGCCGAGGTCGTGCATCTGGGTCACAACCGCTCGGTCGAGGACGTGGTGCGCGCCGCCTTGCAGGAAGACGCCGACGGCATCGCCCTGTCGAGCTATCAGGGCGGCCACATGGAGTACTTCAAGTACATGGTCGACATGCTGCGCGAACGCGGCGCGTCGCACATTCGCGTGTTCGGCGGCGGCGGCGGCACGATCACGCCCGAAGAGATCGCCGAACTGCAGGCCTACGGCGTGGAGCGCATCTACCACCCCAACGACGGCATGCACATGGGCCTGACCGCGATGATCGAGGACCTGATCGCGCGCACGCGCCGTCATCGCCTCGCCGCCGGTCGACCGCAAGCGCTCGACAAGGACGACGAGATCAGCATCGGCAAGATGATCAGCGCCATCGAGGAAGGCGAGATCCCCGAAGCCGAACTCACGCATCTGCGCAAAGCCTGGCAGCTCGCCGGCGGCAAGACGCCCGTGATCGGACTCACCGGCACCGGTGGCGCGGGCAAGTCCTCGGTCACCGACGAATTGCTCAATCGCTTCCTGGCGTGCTTCCCGCAGATGCGCATCGCGGTGATTTCGGTCGATCCCACGCGACGTCGCAGCGGCGGCGCGTTGCTGGGCGACCGCATTCGCATGAACTCGCTGCGCTCCAAGCGCGTGTACATGCGCTCCATGGCCACGCGTCGTCAGAACGTGGCGACCAATATTGTGCTGAAGGATTGCATCGCTTGCCTGCGTGGTCTCGGCTATGACCTCGTGATGGTCGAAACCGCCGGCATCGGTCAAAGCGATTCCGAAATCGTCGATCTGGTCGATTTCCCCGTCTATGTGATGACCAGCGATTACGGCGCCGCCAGCCAGCTCGAGAAGATCGACATGATCGACTACGCCGAGTTGATCGTGCTCAACAAATTCGACAAGCGCGGCGCCGAAGACGCGCTGCGCGACGTGCGCAAGCAGTGGAAGCGCAATCGCGTCGCCTTCAAGCTGACCGACGAGCAAGTGCCGGTCTATCCCACCATCGCCAGCCAGTTCAACGATCCGGGCGTGACCTGGATGTTCACGCAGTTGTGCCGACTCGTGCGCGAGAAGTTGAATCTGCCAGCCGAGCGCTGGACACCCGAGATCGACACCAGCCTGCGCGAACCGCGCGCCACGGTGCTCATTCCCGGCGCGCGCGTGCGCTATCTGGCCGAGATCTCCGAACAAGGTCGCGGCATCAATCGCCAGATCGAAACGCAATCCGAAATCGCCAGCCGCGCGCAGAGCTATTTCGACACCTTGTCGGAACTCGCCGATCCCGCCTTGCCCAAGGCGCTCGCGTTGTATCCCGACGAGGCGCTGCACGAAACCGGTGCCGATCGTTCGCTGCTGACTCTGCGTCAGCGCTACAACGAAGCGATCAAGTCACTCACGCACGAAGCCGTGAACCTGCTGCGCGAATGGCCCGCGCGCCGTCGCGCCATCACCGACGAGTTCAACGAATACCAAGTGCGCGACAAGGTAATCCGCGTCGAGAACTATCGCGAATCGCTGTCGCATCAGAAGATCGCCAAGATCGCCGCGCCAACGTATCGCGATTGGGGCGATCTGCTGAAATTCCTGCAAAAGGAAAATCTGCCTGGCGCTTATCCGTATACGGGCGGCGTGTATCCGTATCGCCGAACCGGCGAAGACCCCACGCGCATGTTCGCGGGCGAGGGCACGCCGGAGCGCACCAATCGTCGCTTTCACTATTTGAGCCTCGGCCAGCCCGCCGCGCGACTGTCGACCGCGTTCGATTCAGTCACGCTCTACGGCGAAGACCCGCACACGCGACCCGACATCCTGGGCAAGATCGGCAATTCCGGCGTCAGCATCGCCACGGTCGACGACATGAAGAAGCTCTACTCGGGCTTCGACCTGTGCGACCCCAAGACCTCGGTCTCGATGACCATCAACGGCCCCGCGCCGATCATCCTGGCGATGTTCATGAACACCGCCATCGATCAGCAGGTCGAAAAGTACCTGCGCGAAGACAAGGCCCGCTGGGACGCCGCGCACGCCGTCATCGAGAAGATCTACGCCAATCGCAAGCGCCCGCGCTACGAAGGCATGTTGCCCGAAGGCAATGATGGCTTGGGTTTGGGCCTGCTCGGCGTCAGCGGCGCCGAAGTGGTCGACCGCGAAACCTACGAACGCATCAAAGCCTGCACGCTGGAAAGCGTGCGCGGCACGGTGCAGGCCGACATTCTCAAGGAAGATCAGGCGCAGAACACCTGCATCTTCAGCACCGAATTCGCGCTGCGCATGATGGGCGATATTCAGCAGTATTTCGTCGATCGCAAGGTGCGCAATTTCTATTCGGTGTCGATCTCCGGCTATCACATCGCCGAAGCCGGCGCGAACCCGATCAGCCAGCTCGCTTTCACACTGTCGAACGGCTTCACCATCGTCGAGTACTACTTGGCGCGCGGCATGAAGATCGACGACTTCGCGCCCAACCTGTCGTTCTTCTTCTCCAACGGCATGGACCCCGAGTACACCGTCATCGGCCGCGTCGCCCGCCGCATCTGGGCGCGCGCCATGCGCGAACGCTACAACGCCGCGCCACGCAGCCAGATGCTCAAGTACCACGTGCAGACCTCGGGCCGCTCCCTGCACGCGCAGGAAATCCAGTTCAACGACATCCGCACCACGCTGCAGGCCCTGTACGCGCTGTTCGACAACTGCAACAGCCTGCACACCAATGCCTATGACGAAGCCATCACCACGCCGACCGAGGAAAGCGTGCGCCGCGCCGTCGCGATCCAGCTCATCATCAATCGCGAGTTGGGCCTGAACTTCTGCGAAAACCCCTGGCAGGGCAGCTTCATCGTCGACGCGCTGACCGACATCGTCGAAGAAGCCGTCTACAAGGAATTCGACGCCATCAGCGAACGCGGCGGCGTGCTGGGCGCCATGGACACCATGTACCAGCGCGGCAAAATTCAAGAAGAAAGCCTCTACTACGAACACAAGAAGCACGACGGCTCGCTGCCCCTGATCGGCGTCAACACCTATTTGCCGAAGGAGCACGCCGGCGACATCACCACCGCCATCGAACTGATCCGCTCCACGCCCGAAGAAAAGCGCCAGCAGATCGACAACGTCGCCAGCTACCGCGACAACCGCAACGCCGTGCGCGCCGAACTCGGCGTCGCCGAAGGCGCGCTAAGCCAACTGCAACACATCGCGCGCGCCCGCGAAAACGTCTTCGCCGCCTTGATGGAAGCCGTGAAGTACAACTCGCTCGGGCAGATCAGTCACGCGTTGTATGAGGTGGGTGGGGAGTATCGGCGGAATATGTGACGCAGGTAGTGATGGCAAAGCGATGGCTCTGAGTGTTTCCCAAGACGCTGTCGATCTAGCGATCCGATGCGAGTAGTGCCAAGCAGCACGCAATTGCCATCGTTCGGGAATGTGTTCGTTACCTTCTGTTTCTGGGTCTGGACCGCAAGGCTGGTGCTTCGATGATTCTTCGAAATCTGCTGTGGACAGCCCTTATCGTCGCGGGCGCCTGCATTTCGGTGTGGGCTTTTTCTGCGTGGTTGGACACGGGTTTCGCCTCGGGCTCGAAATACAAACCCGAAGGCAGAGACGCCGCCTTTCCTATCCTCGCATTGGTGATTGGCGTTTCTTTGGTCGGCTATGGGTTGTTCGAGATCGGGCATTCCAAGAAATCGAGTGAGGGCGTTTCTGAGTTGCCGCGTGAGTAGGCAATCACTGGTAATCCGCGGCAGGGCTTCGCTGAAGGTTTCACTCAAGGAACACAATGGCAACCGAAGGCAAGATCTCAGGTCCGGCTTCGTACTTCCCGTCCATCGAGAAGAAGTACGGCAAGCCCATCGATCATTGGATGAAGGTGCTTGCGGGCGCTGGTGAGCTCAAGCACATGGAGCTGGTCGCGTTCTTGAAGTCGAAACATGAGCTGGGGCACGGCCATGCCAATGCGCTTGTAGCGTGGTATTTGGCTAGGAAGAAGTAGGACCAAGTTGGCATCGACGATGCCATCGACTTTTGATCGCAAGGACGCTGATCACTAATGCGCAGACTCATCGCCATCGCCATAGTTGGTTTTCTGGGTTGGCAGGGCTATCAGCGCTTCTTCGTCAATTCAGCGCCATCGGCGCCGTTACCGCAGCGGATTTCGGAGACGCCCGCCAGACCGTTGGCGGCAGTCCACGATGAACCCGCGGCCGAAATCTTCAAGTGCGATAGTCGTACTCACTGTTCGCAAATGACGTCCTGCGAGGAAGCCACGTACTTTCTTCGCAACTGCCCAAGCGTGGCCATGGATGGGGACCACGATGGCGTACCCTGCGAACAGCAGTGGTGCAGGTGGTAGAAGCTGCTGATGCGCGCGTGTTCCGCGGTCGCTCCAGTCTCTCGTTCCAAATGACGTCCGCTCGACACAAGGGGATCTTGCGTTGAACCTTCGCGCTTGGGCGAACTTCCTTCCGAGGTTCCAAGTTTGCTTCGTGGAGCGGCTGATTTCATGGGCGCAAGATTGCGGGTGTAGGCGCGACCTCTGATGCCTGTTGGAGAAGCATCTCCTTTAGCCATTCACGGCCGACTACGTTCAGGCGCTGGATGCGGCACGCGGTCGGCTTCGCGACAGGGACTGAGATCGTCCGAGCTCGAGCCTGTTGAGGGCTCGAGACCATCGACGCCTGACTCCTCAGCCCTATCTCTCGACTGATTGCGTGGCGCTAGGCGCCTAAGGATACTCATGAGCGCCGGTGGATGCATCCAGCTCCGGCCAACAGGGGGCCGATCTCGATGGGCGCGATGCCTGAACTCGATGGCGTTGATATCACGCAGTTGCTGGTCGCTTGGCGCGGCGGGGATCGCGAGGCGTTCAATCGTTTGTTGGAGCGGGTCTACGGGGATTTGAAGCGCATTGCCGCGCAGCGGTTGCAGCGTTTTGGTGGCGTGGTGACGTTGTCGCCGACCGAACTCGTGCACGAAGCGGTGCTGGGGCTGGCGCGGGCCGATATGACGTTCAACGATCGGGCGCACTTCTTCGCGACGATGTCGATGGCGCTGCGGACGATCCTTGTCGATCATGCGCGGGCGAGGGCGGCTGACAAGCGCGGTGGCGAGCGCGTGCAGGTGAGTTTATCGGCCGCGAACGCGCAGGAAGAGGCGATGGCGCTGGATCTGTTGGCCCTGGAGCAAGCGCTGGCGAGTCTGGAGAAGACTGATCCGCGCAGCGCGCGCGCCATGCATCTGAGTTGTTTCGGGGGACTCGAGCAGGATCAGATCGCGGTCGTGCTCGAAGTCTCGGCGGTCACCGTGAAGCGCGACATGCGCTTCGCGCGGGCGTGGATCGCGAAGGCGCTCGATCACGCCCATTGAGGGCGAGTGCTTGCGCTTCATTGCTTCGCTTCGATCACCAACGCCGAATCACTCGGCTTTGCGCGGCTGATCGACGGCGGCCAGGGCTTCCAGATCCTCGCGCACGGCGGGATGATCGTCCTTGCCGAAACGTTCGCGATCTTGCGTCAACGCGACGTTCAAGACTTCGCGCGCTTCGTCGAGTCGACCCAGGGCCGTCAGCGCGCGACCGCGCGCGCGGTAGACATCGGCCAGCACCGGCGCCTTGGGGCCGTTGAACTTGATCAGCAGCGGCTCGATGCGGTCGAGGCGTTGCAGCGCGTCGAGCGGACGACCCGCGGCCACTTCGAAATGGGCGAAGTTCTGTTCGTAGAACAAGGTGGCGCTGTGGCCCTCGCCGTAGAGCGCGTACGACTGATCGAGAGCGAAGCGATACCACTGTTCGCTTTCGGCAAGCTTGCCGCCCTGACGCAAGGCCGAACCGAGCAGTGAGGCGATATTGATCGTCTGCACGCTGCGCTCGCCCAGGCGCTTGACCGCGCGCGGATAGAGCGAGGTCAGTAGCGCCTGCGCCTTCTCGAATTGCTTGTTTTGTAGATACGCGATGGCCAGGCCGCTGGAGGTGCCAATGGTCAAGGTGTTGTCGGCGCCGAGCGTGGCCGTGCGCCGTTCGATCAAGCGCAGGTAGGTGCGTTCCGAGGCTTCGAAGTTGCCCGATTCGCCCAGCGCGATGGCGAGGCCGCGCAGATTGGCGAGCGTCGTGTCGTGATCGGGACCGAGCTTGGCTTCGAGGATGGGCTGCAGCGCTTCGGACATGGCCAACGCGCGCTTGAAATCGCCCAGGCGCGCGTATTGATCGGCCAGCAAGGCGCGGGCGCGCAAGGCATCGGGGTCGTCCGCGGCGAAGTTCGCTTGAAATTCTTGCGCGACTGCTTCGAGATCGCCCAGCGCTTCCTGTCGACGATTGAGCGCGTCCTTGGTGTTGGCGATCTGCGCGCGCAAGCGCAGGCGTTCGCGCAGCGCGTCCGGCGGCATCAAGTCCAGCGCGCGACTCAAATGCTCGAGCGCCGTGCCTTGCTCGCCGAGTCGATAGTAGGTCTGGCCGATGACGTTCTCGACTTGTCCGAGCACGCTCGGTTCGTTGGCGAGTTCCTTGTTGGCTTTCTCGGCCGCGCGGTCGAGGACTTCGCGCAGCAAGGTCTTGTCGAGTTCGCGCGCGCGATTGGGATCGACGGCGGACAGCACGCTGCCCAAAAACTCGGCCGTGCGTTCGGCGCGGGCGCGCGCGATCTTGGCGTCGTCGAGCGCGAGCAGGGTGGTCGCGAGTCCCGCAGCTAAGGTCAGCAATAGGCCAGCGGCCAAGGTCACGGGCAAGGCATGCCGACGCAAGAAACATCGCGCGCGATACCAGCGGCTGTCACCAATCGCCTGCACGGGTTCGCGCGCGAGAAAACGCCGCAGATCGTTGGCCAGCGCCTCGGCGGTGCCGTAGCGGGCGCGCGGATCGTCGGCGCTGGCGCGCGCGATGATGGCGGCGACTTCAGGCGCCACGGGCTGATCGGTGGCGTGCGCCACGATGATCTTGAGCACGCGTGCCAGACCGTAGACATCGGTGGCCGTGCTCACGGCGGCGCCGGCGAGTTGCTCGGGACTGGCGAAATCCGGCGTGAAGCCGATGGCGGACTCATCGCGCGCGCCATCCGCGTCGCCGAGGCGATCGACCAGTTGCGCCACGCCGAAGTCGAGCAGCACCACGCGGCCATCGGAATCGACGAGCACGTTCGAGGGCTTGATATCGCAATGCACGATCAGTTGCCGATGGGCGAAGGCGACGGCGTCGCACACATCGAGGAACAGCTTGATGATCTGACGCATGTCGAGCCGGCGCTCGCGGCACCAGCGATCGAGATGCATGCCGTCGATGTATTCCATCACCAGGAACGGACGACCGTCGGCGCTGGCGCCGCCATCGAGCAGGCGCGCGATGTGCGGATGACTCAATTGCGCCAGCGTCTGGCGTTCGCGACCGAAGCGCTGCAGCGGTTCGCTGCCCGGCGTGCCGGCGACGAATTTCAAGGCGGCGGTCTGCGTGTAGTGACCGTCGCTGCGTTCGACGCGATACACCACGCCCATGCCGCCGCGGCCGATCTCGCCCATGATGCGCCACGCGCCCAGCGTTTCGCCGGCGGTGAGCGTCGGCGCGGTCAATGAGCGCAGCATCGCATCGCGCGCGGTGTGCAGACGACCGGTGGGCGTGGCGTCGCTGGCGGCGCAGAGATCCAGCACTTCGCGCACGAGTGTTTCGGAGGTTGTCTTCGCGCGCAACGCAGCCTCGCGCTCGTCGGGCGGCAAGTCGACTACGGCGTCGAACAAGTCGCGCAGCGGCGCGGCGTGGTGATCGTTCATCGCTATTCCCCCCGGAGTTCGCGCGTGCGCATCGCACGGCTTGTCGCAGGACAAGCACGGCCGCCGGCGCTCGGCGACGCCCGATCTTGCGCCAGAAGGCGGCATTGCGCCATGGGGTAGTGACGCGCGCGAGCGCGCCGAGTGGCGATCTGCGCGTCGGTGCCGCCATCGCTCGTCACGCCACCACCCGATCGGCGAAGTCGAATGATCCCTGGCCATGCCCTTTCTCGATAGATCGTCCAAGAGCATTCCGCACGCCGAGGTTTCCCATGCACGCCGCACGCCGCACGACCGCAGCCCGTCGAGTCAGCCCACGTCCATGGCTGCTCCTCTTGATGCTGTGGATGGTGGGAATTGGCGCGCCGCTGCACGCGGCCGTGTGGCTCGCGCGCCCGGACATGCCGACCGCGCGCGCATGGCACACGTCCACCTTGCTCACCGATGGTCGCGTGCTGGTCGTGGGTGGCCTCGTCAATGGTCAGGCCAGCAACAGCGCGCAGATTTACGACCCGCTTTCGTACCGCTGGTCGACCGCGGCCACGATGGGCCACGCGCGGACTATGCACAGCGCGACCTTGCTCGCCAACGGTCGGGTGCTCGTGGTTGGCGGTCGTGACGCCGCGGGCGCGTTGGCGCCGACGGAGATCTACGATCCGCAGACTAACAGTTGGTCCACGACCGGCAACCTGACGCGACCGCGCGCCCAACACACGGCCACGCGGTTGATCAATGGCGAAGTCCTGGTGGTGGGCGGTCGAGACAACACCAATGTCATCGCCAGCGCGGAACGCTACGACCCTATCAATGGCACCTGGCGCGCCGCGGGCGCGTTGACGACCGCGCGCGCCGAACACACGGCCGTGCTCTTGCTCGATGGTCGCGTGCTCGTGGTGGGTGGCCAACTGACGAGCGTCGAGCGTTTCGATCCCGGCAGCAACACCTGGTCGGCCGCGGCGAGCCTCGCCAGTCCCATCGCCGACAACAGCCTCACCGTGCTCGGCAATGGCCGAGTGTTACTCGCTGGCGGCACGAGCAATGGCGTGTTGGTGTCGAACACCGCGTTGTACAACCCCGTCGCCAACACGTGGTCCGCCGGGCCGTTCATGAGCGCGCCGCGCTTCGGGCATCACGCGAGTGTCTTGCCGTCGGGCCAAGTGGTCTTGGCGGGCGGCAATAGTTCGGCGCTCGCGGGTTTTCTTCCGAGCACGATCTACGATCCGGTCGCGAACACGCTCTCGAACTCCGCTTCGCAGGCCGTCGGGCGACGCGGCTCGGCGGCGGTCTTGCTGCCCAATGGCGAGCTGTTGCAGACGGGCGGCTTGGACGACAACGAAGCGCCGCTCGCATCGACGGAAAGTTATGACACCGCCAACACCGCGTTCAGCGCTGGCGCGTCCATGACGCAACGCCACCGATCGGAATTCACCACGACAGTAATGCCCGACGGTCGCGTGATCATCACCGGCGGCACCGATCCAACGCTGCTCGGTGGCTGGGGCAATGTGCGCGCGGTCGAGATCTACGATCCCGCCGCCGCGACATGGACGCGCGTGAACGACCTCAGCATGGTGCGCAGTGGTCATCGCGCCACGCTGTTGAACGATGGTCGCTTGTTCGTGCAAGGTGGCTTGAGTGAAATTGGTCAGTTGCTCAAAACCGGCGAAGTCTACGACCCGGCCACGGGCCAGTGGACGCCCTTGCCGTCGTCGCAGTTCCCGCACTGGATTCACACGCAGGAACTCTTGCCCGACGGTCGCGTGCTGGTGGCCGGTGGCCCCAACTTTGGCGAATTGACCGGCAGCGAGATCTTCGATCCGACCACGTCGACGTGGACGCCCACGGCCAGCATGATCACGCCGCGTTTTCGCCATGCCACCGTGCGTTTGGCCGATGGTCGCATCCTCGTCATTGGCGGTGATCGCGAGAACAACTCCGGACCCGAGCCGAGCGCGGAGATCTTCGATCCCAGCACGCAGACGTGGTCGGCGGCGGGAAGTCTGGCGTTTCCGCGCGTTTATCCAGTGGCCACGCTACTGACCGATGGGCGCGTGCTGGTCATCGGTGGCTTGACGTCGGGGGGTAACTACACGCGCGAGTCCGAGATCTACGACCCGGTCAGCAACACCTGGAGCTCAGGCGGAACGACGTTGCAACGTCGCCATGTCGCCACGGCGACCTTGCTGCGCGATGGCAGCGTGCTGGTCGTCGGCGGCGATGGTTCGCAGTTCTCCGATAGCACCGCCGAACGTTTCGATCCCGTCTCGAACACCTGGCGCTCGGCCGGCGAATTCGCCAACTTGGGCTATCGCTTCGGCCACGGCGCGGCCTTGCTGCACGATGGGCGAGTGCTCGTCTTTGGCGGCTTCAATTTCGACGCGAGCAACACTTCCACCTTGATTGACCCTCAAGCGGGTCGCGACACGAGCCGCGTGCCGACGCTGACGAGCGTGCCGGCGACGCGGGGCTTGAGTCAGTCGTTCATCGCTTCGGGCACGGGCTTGGTTTCGGCGCTGGCGGCCAGTTCCGGCACGACCGGTGGCAATGCCAGCAATGTTCCGGTGCTGCGCGCGCGACGCCTGGACAATGGGTACATGCGCGATCTCGCATTGACGTCGAACGCGATGTTCTCGGAAACCTCGGTGGAAACGCTCGTTGGCGCCCTGGGTCCGATGGGCCCGGGTTGGGTGGACGTGAGCGTGGCGGTGAACGGGTTGCGCAGCGCATCGCGCGCGATGCTGCTCACGGGGGGCTCGCCGGGCGCGCCATCGGCCGTCACGGCGCAAGCGGGTAATGCGCGCGCGATCGTTCGCTTCCCCACGCCGCCGGCCGATGACGGTGGCGCGCCCGTGTTGCGCTATCGCGTGACCAGCGCGCCGGGTGGCGTGACGGCCACTTGCGACGTGCCTTGCACTTCCTTGGTCATGAACGGCTTGACCAATGGCGTCGCGTACACCTTCACGGTGCGAGCGATCAATTCGGTGGGCGTGGGTCCGCCGTCGCCCGCGTCGAACGCGGTCACGCCCGGCGCGGCCGCGTGCGCCGGCAGTGGTCTGACCGCGCAGGCCAGCGTGCTGCAAACGCCGCGCTGCGCCAACAGCATCGACGGGCGATTGCTCGCCTCGGCCACTGGTGGCGTGATGCCGTATACGTACTTGTGGTCGCCCAGCGATTCGACGGACGCACAGTTGGAATTCGCGCTCGGCGGCACGTATCAAGTGACCATCACCGACGCGCTGGCGTGCACCAGCACGACTTCGATCACCTTGGTCGCGCCACCCGCGCTGACCGTCAGCCTGCAAAGCACCACGACGTCGCCGCGAGGCACGTGCAACGGCAGCGCCACGGCGAATGTCAGTGGCGGCGTGTCGCCTTATACCTACGAGTGGGCACCCACCCAGCAGACCACGCAAACCGCGACCGCGCTGTGCGCCGGCGAGCACACCGTGCTGGTGAGCGACGCGAACGCCTGCGTGGTCACCAGCGCCACGCGCGTGATCGAACCGCCGAGCGCGCCCACGTTGCTCGCGGTCGTCGCCGGCGATGCGCAGGTCGCTTTGGGATTCACCGCGCCGACGTCCGACGGCGGCGAGCCCGTGCAGTCGTATCAGGGGACGTGTGGCGCCGCATCGGTAACTGGCCCGGCCTCGCCATTGTCGGTGACGGGTTTGGTCAATGGCGAATCCGTCACCTGCACCGTACGCGCGAGCAACACGGCGGGCTTCGGACCGGCATCAAGCGTCTCCATCCCCATCACGCCCCGCGCGTCGCAGACCATCGTGTTCGGCGCCGCGCCCGTGGTGCGCATCAACACGACGGGCACGCTCACCGCCACTGGTGGCGGCTCCGGTCAACCGGTGCGCTTCGAATCGCGCACGCCGGCCACGTGCACGACCAGCGGCAACAACGGCGAAACCGTGCAGGGCATCAGCGTCGGCGCCTGCTCCATCGCCGCCAATCAGGATGGCAACAACGCGTTCAATCCCGCGCCGGAAGCGCTGTTGAATTTCGAGGTGCGCGGCACCCTGGTCGCGATCACACCGTCGGTCACGGGCGTAGGCACCATCGATCCGTCCTCCGTGCAGATGGTGGAGCAGGGTGCCAGCGCCGTCTTCATGTTGACGCCCGAGGGCACCCGACAGGTTTCCGTGACCGGCACCTGCGGCGGCACCTTGGTCGGTAACACCTTTACCAGCGCGCCGGCGCAGCAGGATTGCACCGTCATCGCGAACTTCTTCGATGTGCCGGGCCTGATCAACAACTTCACCTTGGTCGCCGAGGACGGCGCGGCCCGCTACACCATCGTGCCGCCTTCCACCGATAACAGCCCGATCCTCGATTACACGGCGACCTGCATGCCAGGGTCGATCACCGTCGTATCGACCACGCCCATCGTGCTCATCACCGGGCTGACCAACAACTTCACGTATCGCTGCAGTGTCAAAGCGCGCAGTGCCGCGGGCTTCGGGCCGTCCAGCCCCACGCGGTCAGTGATTCCGGGCACCGCCGGCAACGTCGCCGACGTGCGCATCACCATCGACAACGGCCGCGACTTCGTCGACGGCGGTCAGCCGGTCGAATACATCGTCACCGTGGTCAACGCGGGGCCCGCGGGCGTGGTCAATGCGCCCGTGTACGAAGAAGCGCAGATCGACTTTATCGCCGCCACCTGGTTCTGCAACGCGCCGCCGGCCGCCGGTTGCCGAGGCACGGGCATCGATGATCTCAACGCGCGCGTCGATCTGCCGATCAACGTCCCCGTGCAGATCATCTATCGCGTCATGTACGACCCCGCGGCCGAAACGCCCGTGAGTCGCATTGTCACGGTGCTGACGCCGAACGGCATCACCGACCCGGATCTCACCAACAACGTCGCCAGCGATGGCCCGGATCGTCTCGGTGTCTTTCGCGATCAGTTCGAGTGAGTTCTTCATCGTGGTTGCCATACCGCCAACATCGCCACGCGGAGCAACATGCCGGAGCTCAACCCGAACAGCCATCGAGCCACCGACACGGAAAAGATTGAAAGCCTTGAGCTCGTCGGCGTGGCGCGCAGACGCTGGCGTCGTGTTTCCAGTTTGATGCTCGTGGAAGGTTGGTGGTCGGCGAGGAGATTGCGCGGCTGGCCGCGGAACGACTTCGCCGACGGATCATGCATACCCAATTTGGGTACGATCGTACTCAATTTGGGTATGCAGACCATGTCATCAAACGTGGTCGACAGACTTGTCGATGACTTGTTCTTGCATGCGCGGCAACCTGTCGCCGGATTTCCGATGCGATGACCGAAGCTCAGCGTCCGCTCTAGCGAGATCTCGTTGGCCGAGGACCGCGGCTCCGGCCTCACTGCAATTCCAATACCTCTCCACCGGCCAACTGCGAATCCAACTGCTGCCGCATCTCCTCGAAGATCGGCGCCGAGATCGTCCAGCCCAGCGGGATCGGGTACTTGCCTTGGCACAGGCGGAAGTGCCACAGCTCGTCGATGTTGCGCAGGCGTTGCACCAGGGCGTCGCGCGCGTAGACGCCGCGCGAGGTGCGGGTGGCGAGCAGGGCTTCGAGTGGCGCGGTGACTTCGCCCTTGAGTTGGATCGGCGCGGTCGTGGTGTCGCACAGGCGTTCGACGACGCGCGTGCCGCCGGAGCGGGTGAAGGCGGGCACGCTGGGGTCGTTGCTGAGGTGGATGACGACGATCTTGACGTCGCGCGCTTCGGGCGCGGCGCGGAATTCATCGATGATGTCTTGCAGGGTCGTGGCGCCGGAGTTCTCGAAGTAGCCGCCGTCCACGACTTGGATGGTGTCGGGGCTGATCGATTCGCCCATCTTGTCCGCGCGCAACGCGCGATCGGCGCGACGGCTCACGGTGCCGGCCGGACTGACATAGGTGAAGCGCGCGCTGTTGAGCACGACTTCGCTCAGCGGCACTTCGGGCGTGAGGTAGTCGCTGCCATTGATCGCGGCGGCCCAGGTGTGCGCGCCGCTGGCGGGCAGGGCAGTGAAGGGATGCTGCACGAAACGCTCGCCACTGCCCACGACGGTGCTGTTGAAGAACAAGGCGGGCAAATCCGGCGGCACGGGTTTGCCATCGACGCTGGTGTAGAGATCGCCGAAGGGCGCGTCCAGGCGCACGCTCGTGTCTTCGGGCCAGTGGGTTTCCCAGGCGCGCGTGAGCGCGCGACCGCGATCCTGCACCCAGCGTCCTGGCACCAGGCGCTGCGTGAAATCGGTGAACAGCATGCTCGCGAGCGTGGGCGCCAGGAAATCATTGTCGAGAAAGGCCTGCGCCTCGGCGTCCATGCGTTCGAACTGATCGTTGGCGCGGAACTTCGGCAGCAAGCCGACGTAAGTCGCCAAGCCCAGGCTGCCGCCGGAAACGCCGCTCGCGGCGAACACGTGATACGACAGCGCGGCGCGATCGATCGTGGCGGCGTCGGCCTCGGGCGCGCGACGGCGCGCTTCGGCGCGTGTTTGATGCTCGAGGCGACTCAACACCATCGCCGTCCACGCGGCGGCGCGAATGCCGCCGCCTTCGGCCGAGACGAACACGGCCACGCACGGCCGCTCCGCGACCGCGCCTTCGCAGCGCGTGCTCAACCAATGACTGCGATAGTCCACGAAATCAAGCTCGCGACGCGGATCGCGCGGCGGTTCGGCGCGCGTGGTCTTGTCGCCCGGATGCAGGCGCACGTGATGATTGTCGTTGAGATGCAGCGCGTGCAGCACGCAGGCGAACACGAACATCAGGCTCAACACCGGCAAGCCCCAGCGATCGGCGATCAACACCAGGTAGCCGGCGGTGATGCAGAAGAACGTGCCTGACAGCAGCAACAAGGCCAAGGGCCCCAGCGGCGACATCACATTGGGATAGCGCTGAATCACCAGCAGCACGATGAAGTTCGCCGCCGCGACCAGCAGGAAGACGAGATTCGTGCCCTTGCCCAGGCCCGCGATGCGTCGATGCGGCGCTTCGAGTTCCGGCCGCGCGGCCAGTTCCAGCTGACCTTGGCCGCGACGATCCAGCCACCAATTCACCAACTCGCGACGCCCGATGGCCAGCACGATGCCGATCGCCGACAGCGAACACAGCCCGATCATGCGCCAGGCGAAGCCATCGACGTTCGGACTCAGCGCCACTTGCTCGCGCACGCGCGTGAACGACAACCACGTGCCCGCCGCCACGAGCAAGGGCACGGCCGCGCCCAGCACGCGCGGCAACCACACGCGCAACCAGCGCGCCTCGGGCGCGGCGAGGTTGGGCCAGCGCGGATAGTCCATGCGATAGGCCGTGCGCGTCTGGTACCACACGGCGCACGCGGCGGCGAAGGTGGTGACGAGCAGGGCGTTGTAGTGCGTCAGCGTCGGGTCGGTCCAGAACGCGATCAGATACAGCTCATTGACCTGATCGGCGAAGAAGGTCGCGCCGGTGCCGATGGCGATCACGATCAAGGTCACGCGGATCGGACGCGCGTGATCGATCAACAAGGCGATCCAATGCCCGAGAAAGACGAGCAGTCTACGCGGGTCCATGTCGGCCTCCTGCCAAAGCGCGGTTGCGTGGGTCGTCGCGCGCGCTAGTCCACCCCAGGAGCGCGCGGGAGGAAAGTACCGCGTTCCGCGTCCGGGTTCAGCACCGCTGAGCCGGAACGGCGCGCGCGCCGCCGCGTCCTCGCGAAACTCGCGGGGGCCGGGCCCGACGGACACCTCGCGCCGCGCGCTGAGTAAACGCGCTCACCGGCGCTGATGCGCTCAGCGGTGCTCAGGCCCCTGTCGAAAGTCATGGCCGCGCGCGCGCTTCGATGGCGGCGCGTCGCTCATTCAGCATCGAGCATGCCGAATGCGTCGAAATGCCCTGTTTTCAGGGCTCGCGTCGGCAATTCGACACATTCGCCTAACATCGCGCGCCCGGGCTCGCGCTATGCTTCCGCGCCATTACGGACACGACGAGGTTGGCATGCGAGCAGGCCGTTTCACCCCCATGGCCCTGGTCCTGATTCTGGGCATCGCCGGTTGCGGTCCGCGCTCGGCGCCCACGGATGGCGAGCGCGCCGACACGGTCGACAACGGGGGTGGTCATTGCCTGGGCGCGCAGATCGTGGCGCTGGCGACCACGCCCCTGGCCTCGGGCACGGTGGTCGATCTCAGCGACGCGCCGCTTGATGCCAGCGGTCGCGCCTGCGTCGAATCCTTGTTCGAAGGTCAGACACTCAAGACGCCATTGGCCTTCGACAGCAATTACCGCGATGCCTTCGCGTTTCATCAGGAAGGCGGCCAGCTGAAGCTGGCGAGCCTGCTGCCCGAGAAGATGCAACTGCGTCGCCTCGCCGGTCGCGGCGCGCAAGGCGTGTGGTGGTTGCGCGCCGAGTCGGAGACCGCGATGGAAGGCGCGCGCTACGACATTCTGTTCGCCACCGCCGATGACGGCGCCCTGGTCGATCAGATCGTGGTCGGCGCCGAGGGCATGATGTATCAGCGCGATTTCGATCTGAACGACCCCATGCATTTCCGTCTGCGTGAGGACACGGGTCGCGAGCAGAACACCGGGCCGCGCTATCGCGGCGAGTTCGCCTTCGACGAAGGCGGGCACATCAAGGTCGTGACCAGTCGCGAGGAACCGCCCGCGGGCGACGCGCAAAAGACCAGCGATGCCGCGACCCCGCAGGCCCCCGGCACCATCGATGCCAACGATGGCGCGATCGGGACCTCGATCGAAAGCGCCAGCGGCGCGCCGGGCGATCTGGCCGCCGTGCGCGATCTGTTGTTCGACAGCGATGCCGTGCTCGAGGAACTGGTCGAGACCCATCAGATCGGCAAGCGCAGCGTGGTGCTGGCCGTGGGCCGCGCCGACGTGGCGAGTTTCGTGCTGTACGTCTTGTCGCCAACCGCGCAGCAACCGGCGTCGGGACGCACGCAATACACGGTCGCGAGTCTCGTGTTCCCCGAGCCCGATCAAGTGCTCGGTGGCGAAGTGACGGCGCACGATTTCACCGCGCAATCGGACGGTTCCGGCGCGCGCATCGCGCTGCGCGTGCGTTACGACGTGCTGCAACCGGGCGGCAACCCCGACACCGGCGAACCCGCCACCGTCGGCCAAGACGCGTCGTTGATCGCCGACTACGCGCTGTCCTCGGGCAAGCTGGTCGAAGTCGACGCCATCGCCACGCCGTGACGCGCGCGCCGCGCGCTCACTCGTGCACGGCGGTCGCGCGCTTGCGCAGCTTTTCGACGGGGCACTCGGCCATGATCTGGCAGCGTTGGCCCTGGTCCATCAGTTCGGCTAAATGCGTGGGCACGGTTTCGGCCAAGTGATTGGCCAAGGCGCGAACGCGCGCGCTGCCGCGTGTATCGGGGTGATGCAGGACCCAGATCGGCACCGCCAGGTTTTCGATCGGCGGCGTGATGCGCACCAGGCCCGGCATGCGCGCGGCGGCGAAGATCGGCAGCACGCCGGCGCCCGTGCCGGCGGCGACGTTGTGCAGTACCGCCATCATCGAATCGAAGCGCAGTCGTGACCGCGCGCGCGGCATCGCCGTGCGCAACCACTGCGCGGGCAGCAGATTCATCAGCCGATCGTTGAGGCTGACCCAGGGCACTTCATCGAGCGAAGGTGGGTTGCCATCGTCATCGAGCCACGCGGGCGACACATACACGGCATAGCGAATCTCGCCCAGTTGCCGTCCGATCAAGGTGTCGGGCGGCTCGACGGTGGCGCGCACGGCCATATCGGCCTCGCGCCGATCCAGATCGACGGGGCGATTGGAGATTTCGATCTCGAGTTCGATCTCGGCGTGACGCTCCGCGAACGACTGCAAGGCTTCGGGCAGCAGGTGCGAGGCGAGGCTTTCGCTGGTCGCGATCTTGACCTGACCGACCAGGCGCTCGTCGGCGCCGAGCACGCGACGTTCCGCCGCGAGCGCGGCCTGTTCCATCTGCACGCCGGCTTCGGCCACGGTCTCGCCATGCGCGGTGGCGACATAGCCTGAGCGTTGACGCTCGAACAGGCGCACGCCCATGCGGCGTTCGATGTCCTCGATGCGCCGGAACACGGTCGAGTGCTCGACCGCCAGCGCGCGCGCGGCGCGCGACAGCGAGCCCGCGCGGACCACCGCGAGCACCGTCCTGACGTCGTCCCAGCCTAGTTCGCCTGTGCGTTCTTGCAAGATTTGTTTACACAAATTTCGGAGTTTATTCCGCGGGCGCACACCCTAACCTGATTTCCGCGACCCGACAAGCCAAGCGCGGACGGGCCATTGCTGACCTCAGGAGATCTCACCCATGAATCGCTTCCACCAAAAGACCGTGTTGATCACGGGCGGCACCAACGGCATCGGCCTGGCCACGGCCAAGCGGGTCCAAGACGAAGGTGCCACCGTGATCGTGACCGGCACGCGCGACAAAACCTTGCAGCTCGCGCGCGATGTCCTGGGCGCCAAGGCCCACGTGATCCGCAATGTCGCCGGCGAGCCCGCGGCGGCGCAGGCGCTGGCGGCCGAGGTGAAGAAGATTTCACCGCGTCTTGACGCCGTGTTCTTCAACGCGGGCTTCGGCATCTTCGAACCCTTCGAGCAAGTCACGCTGGAACATTTCGAATCGCAGTTCGCGGTCAATGTGCGCGGGCCTTTCCTGCAGGCGCAGGCGCTGCGCGAGCAACTGGTCGATGGCGGCGCGATCGTGATCAACACCTCGATCGTGCAGAACATTGGCTTCGCCACGACCACGGTGTACTCGGCGACCAAGGGCGCGGTGCGCGTGTTCGCGCGCGTGCTGGCGCGCGAACTGGCGCCGCGCGGCATTCGCGTCAACACGGTCAGTCCGGGGCCGATCGCCACGGGCTTCTTCGAGCGTCAGGGTCTCGACGAAAAGGCCGCCGACGAATTCGGCGCGCACATGGCCACGCAAGTCCCGCTCGGTCGTCTGGGCAAGCCCGAGGAAGTGGCGGCGGTGGCGGCGTTCCTGTTGTCCGGTGAATCGTCCTTCGTCACCGGCACCGAATACGTGGTCGACGGCGGTCTGTCGGAGCTCTAAGCCCGGCTTCGACGATCCGGTTCGTGCCCGGATCGCCGCCCGGCACGGCCATCTTCGCGATGGCCGTGTCGTTTTGCGTGCCTTCGTCCGTTAGTGCCGGTCATGGGCGAGAGAACGCACGACATGACGGACGCCAAGGGCAAGGCACGAAGCTTCTGGTGGCTACACGAATGCCTGTGGGCCTTGGGCTTCGGTCTGGGCTTGGCCGCGACGTCGGCGCAGGCCGCCGATCTCGTGATGGCCGATGGCTTCGATGGCGATCTGTCGCCGCTGACCGAACTCAGCGACGAATTCACCGACGCGCAAAGCCTGCGCGACTGGCGACGCATCCGCGACGATGAACACTGGCCCGTCGATCGCCTCGCCGTGTATGACGTCAACACCTTGCGCGCCGGTTGGCTGCGCATGGTGCCCGACACCGGCACTTGGTATCAGGACTATGTCAGCGAGATGAGCTATCGCCCGGTCGAGGGCGATTTCGTCGTCACGACGTTCATCGAAGCGCATCAACGCGTGGGCGATGGTCCGCCCGGCGCCACCAATGGCGGCGCGCTCAATAGCGAGTTTTCGCTGATTGGTCTGATGGTGCGCGTGCCGCGCGTCGTCGCCGGCGTGGACACCGCGTGGTGGCAGCCGGGTCATGAGAACTATTTGTTCTTGTCGTTTGGCGCGGGCAATCAGCCGGGCGTGTATCAGTTCGAGGCCAAGACCACGCTCAACAGTCAGTCGATCTTGAACGTGAGCGCTGGTGCCGTCGGCGTGAGCCAAGTGGAACTGCGCGTGGCGCGCATCGGCCCGCACGTGATTCAACTCCTTCGACAGCCCGGCGAAGCGTGGCGCGTGCACGCGCGCTATCGTCGCGACGATCTGCCCGCCTTGCTGCAAGTGGGTTTGACCTGCTACACCGATTGGGCGATCGCAAGCACCTACGATCCCTACGAGCACAATCGCAGCGTCATCACGCACGCGGCGCAGGACGCGAACCAACTCGCCGATCCGGATCTGCGCGCCGACATCGACTACGTGCGCTACGCGCGACCGCTGGTGCCGGCGCCCTTGATCGGCGCGGATCTGAGCAACCCGCAAGCGGTGAGCGATGCGCAATTGCTAGCCTTCCTGGGGCTCGATTGAGCGATCGGCGTCGAGGTCGCGCGGGCTGCAAAGTGTGCCCAGGAATGACGACCTCTCGGCGCCGTAGCGTCAAACATCATGGCGTCAATGCACAGGCGTCAAAACCTGCAAACAATTGCGCAAACTGCCATTTTTCAGGCGAAAACGTGACGCGCGTCGCGTAGTCTCAGCGCCACTCGACGGCGGAGAACACGCGTGCGCAATCGTGGTTTGATCCTGATGGCAATGCTCGGTGTCGTGACTTTCGACGGCGCGCGCGCTGCTTCGCCTGAATCGCAGGCGGCCGTCGCCGCCATCGCCGCGTATCGCGACGCCGACTTCATCGGTGGCCTCAAGATCGATGCGCTGGACCTGGCGCGTCAAACCGCCGACGCCATCGGCGCCGAACTCGGTCCCGCGCGCGAGTGCGCCGCCGACGCCGCGCTGCCGTCGCTGGCCGAGGCGCGCGCCGCGCGCACCGGTGAATCCGAAAACATTCTGCTGCCCAACCCGCTGCGTCCGCTGACCGATCTGCTCGACAACGGCACGCCGGTGCAGCGCGCCATCGTCGCGCGCGCGATCGGTTTGATCGGCCCGCGCGCCGATGCCACGCGCGTGTGGTTGGCCGGCGGTCATGGTCGTCGCGACGCGTGGTCGGCGCAGGCGCTGCAGCGCGTGATGTGCGACGCGCCCGCCGCGGCGGCCGGTCCCTTGGTCGATGCCCAACACATGCCGGCCGCGGGTCGCGACTATCTGTGCGACGTGCCGCGCGCCAACTGGCTGCTGACCACGGTGATCGGCGACGAGCGTCGTTGGCCGGCGCCGAGCATCGAAGCGATGTGGGGCGGCCTGGTGATGCATTGCGCCGGCGGCCAAGTGCCGCTGCTCGACACGCCGGCCGTGATCGCGCGCTTCGAACGCGCCCTGGGCGACGAGCGCTACGACCGCGAGGATCGCCTGACGCAACTGCGACTGCTGCGCGACCTCGGTCGCAGCGGCGCGCCCTTGCTCGAACAGGTGCAGCGCTACACGCAGGTCGACGACGCCACCCTTCGCGATGCCGCGCAACGCGCGCTGATCGCCACCGGCACGGTCGAAGGCGCGAACGAGTTCGCCCGCCGCGTGCGCAGCAATGACTACGCGCCCGAAGCGTGGCAGCGCGACGCGGCCCCGGTGCTGCATCGCCTCGATCAAATTCTGCCGGCGCTGGCCGAACGCGCCATCGACGCGCGCGGTGAGTACCGCCGTGCCGCCGTGGAAGTGCTGGGCGACACGCAATCCGCGCGCGCCGTGCCCGCCTTGCGCGCGGCGCTGAGCGCCAACGATTGGCCGTCGACGCAAGCGGCGGTGAACGCGCTGGCCGGTTTGGTCGATCGCAGCGACGAGGCGCGCGACGCGCTGGCCTCGGTCGCGCGCGACTACTGGTCGCCGCGCATTCGCGACATGGCCGCGCGCGCGATCGGCGGTGGCGATGGCCGCGTGAGTTTCGTTTCCGACTGCGCGCGTTCGCGCTCGGGTCTGACGCGCGCCAACTCGGCGAGTTTCGCGCAGTCGCTGGAGCAGGGCGAGGATTGCTCGCGTCCGTGCCAGGATTGCGAGACCCGCCATGGCTTGGCCATGTGCAGCGATGGCACCTTGTCGTCGGGCACGTATCGCACGGCCGATGGTCGCGAAGTGCAGATCGAGTGGCGTGACGCCACGCGCCGCAGTTTCCCGCGCGTCGCGCGCGACGCGGTGTCGCCCTGGTGCGGCGACAAGACGCGCGCCGACGTGCAAGACGTCGATGACGGTTGGTTGATGGGCTGCACGGGCGAAGGCATGTCCGGCGGTCTGGCCTACGTGCCTTCGCATGGCGAGGCCAAGGCCAAGGCCATCGCGACCGTGGATGTGAGTCTGGTGCAAGCGATCGGCAAGCGCGTCTACGTGGCCGGTCGTAATGCCTATGAATTCGCGCAAGCGGGCGCGCTGTACGAAGCGCTGCGTGATGCCAGCGGCGAGTGGTCGCTCAAGCCCCTGGTTGCCTTGCCGGCGCCGCCCGATGCCGTGGCCGTGCTCGATCAAGCCATCGCATTCGCCGACGAGCGCAATGCCGTGCTGATTGATCCGCGCGGCGAAATGTCGGTGTTGACCTGCGCGCACTGAGCGCCCAACGCGCTCGCCGCGTTCACCGCCGCGCGGTCGCCATGGCCGCGCCGAAACACACGAAGGCCGCGCCGGAAATCCGGTTCATCCAAAGCCCCCCGCGCGTCGACGACAACCAGCGCGACGCGCGTCGCGCGGTCAGCGCGTAGCCGCCGTGAATGATCAGAATAAGGGCACCGTACGTCGCGACCAACAACGCGAACTGCGGCAGAAACGCCGCGCGCGCTTCAATGAATTGCGGAAACACCGAGAGAAAGAAAAACACCGCCTTGGGATTGGTGATCTGCAAGGACAGGCCTTCCGAGAACCGTCGACGCGCGCTCACGGGCGTGCTCACCGTGGCTTCGAAACGATGCGGTGGCGCGCGCCACGCGCGCACGCCCAGATAAATCAAATACCCCGCGCCGATGAGTTTCATCACGCTGAAGGCCGTGGCCGAAGTCGCGAGCAACACGCCAATACTCGTCGCCGAGATCGCCGCCACCACCGCCGCGCCGCAGGCGATGCCGCACACGCCCGCGAAGGCCGCGCGCGCGCCGCCGCGCAGGGCATTGGTTAAAGTCATCAAGACGCCGGGGCCGGGGCTCAGAATCGTCGCGGCGGCCATCGCGACGAACAGGGGATAGAGCGCGGTCATGGCGGCGATGCGTGACGATTCACCGACCGACGAACAAGAACAAGACGCTGAACAGCATCACGAAGAAAGCGACATAGGCGCCGAACGCCACCAGGATCGGCACGAGCCAGGGACGTCGCGGATAGTTGCCGCCATAGCGTTCTTCGACATAACGCACCTGCGGGCGCGCCGCGACGAAGTACCAAATGATCAGGTACAGAAAACCCATGCCGCGCAGGGAAGCGCCACCGGTGCCCGCCGATTGAAAGGCCGCCGACATCACGCCATAAGCAATCATCAGGAAATAGCCGACGATCCACCACAGTGCTTGCTTGGCGCGATCGTGTTGTCCCATGGCTTGCCAGTTGCGCATCTGGAGATACGCGCCAAACACGGGCGTGAACAGCAGACTCCAACTGGCCGCCGCATTGGGATTCCACAACGGTGGCGCGACGTCGCCGTTCGGCGAGACATCGGCGACGGGCGATTGCGGTGGCGCGTAGAGATTGTCGGACATGGGCGTTCCTTGCGGTGACGACGTGGCGGGACCGATGGGTTGCATCGGAGTTCGTGCCGATTTCGATGAAAAAGCGCTTCGCACTCATCACGATCGCGGATGACAACACTCGCCGCCGCGTGGTCAGGCGATGAATCGCTCGCGCTCGATTCTCACGGCGCTCGCCCGCGCGGTCAATGCCCAACTAGGGCGGCAGCTGACCTAGTGCCGGTCGATGCTGGGCGCCCGCTCTCGAGAGAACCCCAACATGTCCTCGATATCGACAAACCCTCATTCATGGCGCTCGAGGTTTTGGGTATTCGCGCTGGGCATCCTTGCCTCACTCGCCCCGGAAACCACGATGGCCACCGAACCCCAATCCTGTTGCGCCGTAATCGAATTGCGTCAGTACACCTTGCACCCAGGCAAGCGCGATGAATTGATCGAGTTGTTCGATCGCGCCTTCGTCGAATCGCAAGAAGCGACGGGCTTGACCGTGATCGCGCAATTTCGCGATCTTGATCGGCCCGATCGTTTCGTGTGGTTGCGCGGATTTCCCGATATGGATTCGCGGGCGCGGTCGCTGCAAGCGTTCTACACCGGCCCCGTCTGGCGCCGCCACAGTCAGCAAGCCAACGCGACCATGATCGATTCGGACAATGTGCTGCTGTTGCGGCCGGCCGGCGAGGAAACGGGCTTCGCGATCGGCGACGCGATGCGCGTGCCGATTGGCGAAACGAGCGAGCGACACGAACGCATGAGTGCGACGATCTACAGCTTCGATCTGCCCGTGAACGCGGACTTCGTGACCTATTTCGATTCGCGCGTGCTGCCGGTGCTGGAACGCGCCGGCGCGAAGGTCATCGCGCGACTGGTGACCGAGAACGCGCCCAACACCTTTCCGCGCCTGCCCGTGCGCGAGGGCGAACACGTCTTCGTCTGGTTCGCTGCGTTCACTGACGAGGCCGCGGAGCGCGCGTTTCGCGAACGCTTGAGCGACGATCCCGAATGGAACGCGATCGCCGATGACTTGGCGCACAAGACCGTTACGCGGGAGACCTTGCGTCTGTCACCAACCGCGCGCTCACGGCTGCCCGCGCGCGACTAGAACGACGCGGCGCGTCGGCCGGCAAACGCCCGCCGACGCGCGCTTGGCCTTACTCCGACTTGACCACCGCGCCACCCTTCATCACGAAGGCCACGCGCTTCAACACGGTCACATCGCTCAGCGGATCGCCCTCGACAGCGATCAGATCGGCCTGCTTGCCAGGCTCGAGCGTGCCGACTTGGTCGGCCACGCCCAACAGATCAGCGGCATTGACGGTGGCGGCGGCGATGGCCTGCATCGGGGTCATGCCGTACTTCACCATCAGCTCGAACTCATCGGCGTTGCGGCCGTGCATGCTGACGCCCGCATCGGTGCCGAAGGCGATCTTCACGCCCGCCGGCACGGCTTTCTGCAGCGCCTTGCCCGTGATGCCGATGCGCCATTCGATCTTGGCGCGCACGGCCGGGGCGTAGGCCTCGGGATTGGCGCGCAGGCGCTCGATATAGCCATTGACCGTCGACAACGTCGGCACGTAGTAGGCGCCGGTCTTGCGGAAGAGCTTGATCGCCTCGTCGTCGAGCAAGGTGCCGTGTTCGATGGAGTCGGCGCCAGCGCGCAGCGCGAGCACGATGCCATCGGCGCCATGCGCGTGCACCGCGACCTTCTTGCCGTACAGGTGCGCGGTCTCGACGATGGCGCGCGCTTCGTCGTCGAACATCTGCTGTCCCAGACCAGCGCCGATGCGGCTGTTGACGCCGCCGGTCGTGGCCATCTTGATCACGTCGACGCCGCGACCGATCTGGCGACGCACGGCGCGACGGCAATCGTCGGCGCCATCGCAGGTGCTGCCGTGGGTGTTGAGCGCGTCGTGCAAGTCTTCGCGATAGCCGAGCGTGCCGTCCATGTGACCGGCCGTGGTCGACAGCGAGGTGCCCGCGTCGATGATGCGCGGACCGATCACCTTGCCCGCGGCGATGGCATTGCGCAGCGCCAGCGTCACGCCACCTTCGTCACCGAGATTGCGCACCGTGGTGAAGCCCGCGTTCAAGGTTTTGCGCGCGTTGACCAGGGCGTTGTAGGCGATGTCCGGCGGATTGAGCGTGACATCTTCGAGTTGACCTTGAATGCCCGCGACGTCGGACGCCAGATGCACGTGGCTGTCGATCAAACCGGGCAGCACGAACTTGGTCTTGAGATCGACGATCGTCGCATTCGCGTACTGCGCGCCGAACGCATCGGCGCCACGCGCGCCATTCTCGATCGCGACGATCTTGCCGTCGCAGATCAGCAGGCTGCTCGCGCCGCGCGCGGGCTTGCCGGGCTGATCGAGCACATGAGCGGCTTGCACCACGGTGCACGCCGGCGCGGCGGGCTGCTGCGCGTGCGCGGTGAACGCGGTGGCGACGAGGGTCACGACAAGAAGACGGTTTCGCATGGCGGCACTCGGGCTGGGATGGTCGGAGCATATCGGGATCTCGGGGCAGGCTCACCTGCCGGCGCGGGCGACTAGGGCTGGGGTGGGAGTTGCCGCTCGGGCCATCGGACGTTCGACGCGCGGGGTTTTGGGCGTTTAAGCCTTATCTCCCCACTGGAGTTGACCGTGATCCGATTCATGGCGTTGGTCTTGGCGTGGTGCCTCGCGGGTTCAGTCTCGGCGGCCACCTTCTGCGTGCGAAACGCGACGGAGTTTCGCGCCGCGCTGACCACGGCCGCGAGCAATGGCGAGTTCGACGACATCCGGCTGCGTACGGGGTCGTACTACGCCGGCGCTTCGGCGCCGTTTCATTTGGACATCAACGAGCCCTTCGGCGTCAAGATCAGCGGCGGCTGGTCAGCGCTGCCCGGGCTCGATAACTGCGTGCTCACGCAGGGCGACGCGCGATCGAGCGTGCTCGACGGCATGGGCAGCGCGCCGGCGCTCACCGTCTGGATTTTCAACAAGACCGTGGGGCTGCCGGTGACGGTCGAGGCCTTGACCCTACGCAACGGACGACTGGACGGCGGTAATGGCGATGGCGCGGGACTCACGATTGCCGGCTCGTCCGAAGCGGCGCCCTTGATCTTGGTCGATCGCATCATCGCGGAGGGCAACACCGGCACCAAGTTCGCGAGCGCGGTCGCTTTGTCGAGCAATCTCGTTGTGCGACTGACCAATAGCATCGTGCGTTCCAACACCATGCAGGACAACGGGGCGATTCACGTCCACAGCAATTACGGTGGCGTTTCCCTGCATGGACTGACGGTGTTGTTCAATCAGCGCGGCACCGCGGGCCCCGCGGTCGAATGGCAAAGCCTTTTTGGCGGTGGCATGACTTCGAGCCTGGTGTGGGGCAATACCGGAGGGACCGATCTGGCACCGTCGCCCGGCATCGTCTTTCTCGACAATCGTTACGGCACGACCTCGCAACCGCTGACGTCTCCGAGCGCGACGAACCAAGCTCTGGCCGCGCCGCAGCTCGATGCCTTGCATCGGCCCGCGCCTGGGTCGCCCTTGCGCGACCATGTCTGGGGCTTCGGCGAGAAAGATGTGTATGGCGGTCCGCGCCGGATCAACGGCTGGTCGGACATCGGTGCCGCCGAGGGCCAATAGCTAGTGTGAGATTGGCTGTGAAAGCGCGCGAAGCCAGGAGACCGTTCGCGCGCCGTGCTCGCGAGGCTCGGCGCGACACGATCGATGGATCTACGCCGCGCGCAAGCTCGTCGCGGGATCCACCCGCGTCGCGCGCCGCGCGGGAATGCTGCTCGCGATCGCGGCCGTGGTGATCAGCAGGAGTGCCGCGCCCAGCAAGGTGAGGGGATCATCGGCCGTGACGCCGTGTAGAAACGCGCGCAGGAACGGCGTCGCCAAGGCATGCAGCCCTAAGCCGAGACCGATGCCAACGACGGTGACCGTCAGGCCGTGACGCGCGATCAAGCCGCCGATCTGCGCGGGTCGCGCGCCCAAGGCGAGGCGCACGCCGAACTCGCGCGTGCGCAAGGTCACGGTGTAGGCCATCACGCCATACAGGCCGATCGCGCCGAGCAACAAGGCGACGCCCGCGGCGACGGTCATCAGGGCCAACGCCAGACTCAATCGCGCGGTCGAAGCACGCAGCACTTCATCGAGCGATTGCACGTTGAACACCGGCGCGGTGGCATCGAGCTGACGCGCGATCTCGCGGATCGCGGGCACCAAGGTTTCCGCGGGCATGTCGGCGCGCACGACCAGGGCCATGGCGCGCCGCGCTTCGGGCTCCACCGTCGGCGCCAGCGCCACCCTTTGCGGGCGATAGATCAGCGCTTCAGGCGCGGTCGCCAGATCCTGATCGCGCACATCGCCGACGACGCCGATCACGGTGTAGCGCGGCCCTTCGGGCGCCAACGCGACGGTCTTGCCGATTACAGCATCGCCGTGAGCATCGTCGAACAACAGCCTCGCCGCGCGTTGACTGAGGATGATGTGGTCGGCCTGCGCGCGATCGAGCGGTTGAAACGACGTACCGGCGAGCAGCGGAATGCGCAGCGTCGCGAAATACTGATCGTCGATCACCTGCACGGGCAAGGACAACGCGCGGCCATCGCGATCAACGCGCAGCGATTGCCGCAACGGCTCGCCGGTGACATCGAGCGGCACGCGATGCGTCAGGCCCGCGTGCTCGACGCCGGGCAGCGCGCGCACGCGATCGGTGAGTTGCTGAAAGAACGTCACCGCCGCCGCCTCGTCGTAACGCGCGAAGGGCAGTTGCATCCACAGCACCGTGACCTGGCCGGCATCGAACCCCGGACGCACGGCCGCGAGATGTTGCGCCGTGCGCAGCAACAACAGCGAGGCGATCGAGACCACCAGGGCCAGCGCGATCTGCGCGGCGGCGATGGCCAGACGCAAGCGTTGACGCGGGCGCGTGGCGGTTTCGCGCGGGCCATCCACGCGGCCCTGAAACGCAAGCAAGCGGCGCGCGCGCAACGCTGGAAGGCCCGCGCACACGAGCGCGGTGAGCGCGGTGATCGCGACGATGAACACGAACCCGACCGCGCCGACGCCGACCGATTCCAAGCGCGGCACGGAAGCGGGCCCGAAGGCCACCAGCAGACGCAAGGCCACCGTCGCGATGATCCCCGCGATCACGCCCGCGACCGCGCTCAGCACCAGCACTTCGCGAATCGACGCCAGCACCACGCGCCAGGGGCTGGCGCCCAGCGCGACCCGCATCGCGAGTTCCGCTTGACGATCGTCGGCGCGCACCAACACCAGATTGGTTACGTTAGCCCACGCGATCAGCAGCACCAGGATCGCCGCGCCCATCAACAGCCACAAGGTTCGCGCGATGCCGGACGTGAGTTCTTGCCGCCAGGGCACGACCGTCGGCGTGGGCCGAACGTCGTCGAGCCAAGTGGCCGTGGCCGCGCCCGAGTCCAAGCGCGGAAACTGCTCCGCGAGTCGCGGCAGGATGGCCGTGAGTTCTTCGCGAACCTCGGCCGGCGTGGCCGACGGCGCGGCGCGGCCGATCGCCTGATACGCGAAATCGCTGACCGTGGCATCGCTGGGCATGCGCGCGGGCAACCACACGCGCGTGTCGGCGGTCGGAAACGCGAAGCCCGCCGGCATCACGCCCACGACTTCGCGCGGCACGCTGTTGATCACGAGGATGCGGCCGAGCACATCGGGCGCGCCGCCGAAGCGCTGGCGCCATTCCGCCTCGCTCAAAATCACCACGCCGGGGCCGCCGACGCGTTCTTCCACCGCGTTGAATCCGCGCCCCAGCAGCGGCTTGATGCGCAGGGTTGGCAGCATCGACGCGGTGATCCAGGTCGCGGTGACGCGTTCGGCCGGCGCGGTCGCGCCATCGAGCCACAGATTGGCATTGCCGGTGCGATAGATCGCCAAACTGTCGAGATGCTTCGACCAGCGCGCGTAATTCTCGTACAAGGCTGGCGGCTGCGGCACGCGCGTCGCGGTCGTGGTTGTCAGGCCGATGCTGAGCAGTCGTTCCGAATCGCCGTAGGGCAGGGGTGCGAGCAACACGCCATGGACCAGCGCGAACATCGCGCCAATCGCGGCGATGCCCACGCTCAAGGTCAGCAGCGCGGTGAGGGCGAAGGCGGGGGCGCGCACGAGCGGGCGCAGCGCGGGCAGCAGTCTCATCGAAGCGGAATCCGGAACGCGGCGCGAAGGTCCACGCGCGTCGCGGAGCTCGCGCGTTCGCTGGCGATTATGGCGCGATCCTTGGCGCGGTGGTCCGTCGAGTCTGACTTTTTGGGGGCGGAAAACGAACAAGCCCGCGATCGCGGGCTTGCTTGGACTTCGGTCTTGCGTTTCGCCGGGTTTTACAGCGCGTGTTCGCGTTCGACCTGCGTCAGCGACTCATCGAGCGCGCCGAGGAATTTGTCGATCTGCGCGAATTCGATATTCAATGCCGGCTCCACGCGCAGCACGCGCGAGTTGATATAGGTGCCCGAAATCAGGATCTGGCGCGCAAACAGATTCTTCGACACCTCGTAACCGAGGTCGTTGTTGGTGAACTCCATGCCCAGCATCAAGCCGCGACCGCGACCGCCGACCATGACCTTGGGGTGCTTGGCCGCGATCTCGCCCATGCGCTTCAACAAGTAGTCGCCGCGCGCAGCCGCTTGCGCGGGCAGGTCTTCCTCGAGGATGACATTGATCGTGGCGATGGCGGCCGCGCAGGCCAGCGGATTACCGCCGAAGGTCGTGGTGTGCAGGAACGGGTTTTCGATGTAGCGCTGCCACACCTTGGCATTGCCCACGGTCGCGCCGATCGGCATCACGCCGCCGCCGAAACCCTTGCCCAGGGCCATCAGATCCGGGGTCACGCCATCGTGCTCGCAGCAGAACATCTTGCCGCTGCGGCCCATGCCTGATTGCACTTCGTCGAAGATCAGCACGGCGCCGTACTTGTCGCACAGCTCGCGCGCGGCGGCGAGATAGCCCGGCGGGGCCACGTTGATGCCGCCCTCGCCCTGGATCGGTTCGATCACGATCGCGGCCACGCGCGTGCCGGAAAAATCCGTCGCCTTCATCAGCATCGACAGCGCGTCGATGTCGCCGAACGGCACGTGCGACCAGTTCAGCAGCGGCAGGAAGGGCTCGCGGAAGACGGCCTTCGACGTACCGCCCAGCGCGCCCAGCGTCTTGCCGTGGAAAGCGCCAATGGTGCCGATGAAATGATGTCGACCCGTGGCCAGCATCGCCATCTTCAAGCAGCCTTCGATCGACTCCGTGCCCGAATTGGTGAAGAACGAATACTGCAAGTCACCGGGCGTGATCTGCGACACCAGATGCGCGAGGTAGGTGCGCAGCGGGTCGATGAGTTCCTGCGAGTGGATGGCCTGCTTATCAAGCTGGTCGCGCACGGCCTTGAGCACTTTCGGGTGACGATGGCCGGTGACGTAGATGCCGAAGCCGCCCAGGCAATCGATGAATTCCTTGCCGTTGATGTCGTAGAACACCGCGCCTTCGTCGCGCCATTCCACGGCCGTGTAGTCGGTGGACACGGACTTGCGGTACTGCAGGAAACCTTCGTTGACGTGGTCGGACCAGTACTGCACGGCCTCGCGCGTCACGCGTTCGCGTTCGGCGGGGTTGAGATCGCGCTTGGCGATCAGGTCCAGGACATAGGCGGATTGCGCCGCGGCGGCTTTGAGATCTTGAGTCATGGTGGCCTCGCAATGACGGACAAGCTCGCGCGGGACCACGCGGCTCGTGAAAAGAAAAATCGAGGAAGTGCGCGCGAACGCGCGCGATCAGGCGCCGCGCGGCGGCGGCTGCGAGAAACCGTTGGCGTCGCGCGCGGGACGCGCGCCGGCATTGGGCGGTCGACGGATCATGGGCGCAAGGGTACTAGCCCACGAGCGCCGAAGCCAGTTCGGCGAACACTTCGGTATGGCGGTCGACGTCGGCGGCGCTAGTGGCCGGGCACATCAGGGCCATGTTGTGAAACGGCGTCATCAAAATGCCGCGGTTGAGCGTGGCCAGATGCATGTAGCGATCGAGGTCGCCATCGATCGCCGCCGCGGCCTCGGCGCCATTGCGCGGCAGGCTGTCGCGAAACCAATACTCGGCGCGCGCGCCCAGCCGCTGCACGACCCAGGGCAGACGCAGGCGATCGATGCTTGCCTGCACGCCCGCGGTGAAGCGCTCGGCCATGGCGATCATGTGCGTGAAGCTCGCGTCGTCGAGAATCTTCTCCAGCGTGACCCGCATCGCCGCCATCGACAGGGCATTGCCCGCGAGCGTGCCGCCGATGCCGCCAGTATCTGCCGTGCCGAGCGCGATCTTGCCTTCGAGTTGGCGCGCGACATCCGCGCTGAAGCCATACACCGCCGCCGGAATACCATTGCCGATGGCCTTGCCCAGCGTCAGAAAATCCGGCGCCAGTCCCCATTCGCGCGTGCAACCGCCGCCGCCAGCGCAGAAGGTGTGCGTCTCATCGATGATCAATAAACTCCCGTGACGACGCGTGAGTTCGCGCAGCCGCGCGTGATAGCCCGCGTCGGGCAAGACAATGCCGATATTGGTCAATGCCGGTTCGCACAGCACGCAGGCCACGTCCTCGTGCGCGAGCGCGCGTTCCAGCGCGGCGAGATCGTTGAACTCGACCACGCGCGTCGTGTGATCGAGCGGCACGGGCGGACCGAGATTGCCCGAGCGCGCCACCACGGCATCGCGCTCGAGCGTGGCGAAGCTTTCGTCCACCGTGCCGTGATAGCACCAGTTGAACACCAGCACCTTCGGCCGTCCGGTGAGAAAGCGCGCCAGCCGAATCGCGAAGCGATTGGCATCGGTCGCGGTCAAGGTCATCTGCCAGTTCGGCAGTCCAAAGCGCCGACTCAGTTCCGCGCTGACCGCGATGGCATCCGTCGTGGGCAGCATGAAGGTGAGACCGCGCGGCAACTGCGCGGTCAGCGCCGCGACCGCGGCGGGCGGCGCATGACCGCCCATCGCGCCGGTGTCACCCAGGCATAGATCGATGAACTCGTGACCATCGACATCGCGAAAGCGCGCGCCTTGCGCGGACTCGACGAAGATCGGAAACGCGCCCGGCCAGCGCACCATCCAGTTCATCGGCACGCCGCCGGGCAAGTGCGCGCGCGCTTGCTCGTGCAGCACGCGCGAGCGCGGATGACGCTCGACGAACAGAGCTTCCTCGCGCGCGATCAGGCGCGCCAAGCGTTGACGATCGATGGCAGTCACGATGGCCTCGCGGCGGGAAATCAGCGAGGCCGCGACGAAGTCGCCGCGGCCTCGCGAAGGACGACGTTTATTCGGAACGGACCTGGGTCCAGACCTCGTCGTAGAGCTTGTTGGCATCGCCCATGTCGATCACGAATTCGAGCTTGTTCATGATCGACTGCGGCGGATAGATCGCCGGATTATCGAGATCGGCGGCATTGATGAATTGACGCGAGGCCTTGTTCGGCGTGGCGTACTGATTGAAGTTCGACAGCTGCGCGCCGACCTTGGCGTCGAGAATGAAGTTGATGAACTTCTCGGCCGTGTCGCGATGCGGCGCCTTGGCCGGCACGGCGAGGTTGTCGACCCAGATCACGCCGCCTTCGTCGGGCACGAAGTACTCGGTCTCGGGATCGTCCGCGATGCCGCGCACGGCGTCGCCGTTGTACACCACGGCGAAATCGACATTGCGGCCCAGCACCTTGTTCTTGCCACCGACGCCGCCTTCGAAGCCTTGCGAGCGCTTCTTGGCATCGGCCATCAGATCGCGAATCTCCTGCAACTGCGCCGGGTCGTTGGTGTTGAGGCTGTAGCCCTTGTACTTGAGCGCGCTGCCCATCATTTCGCGAATCGAATCCATCAGCAGGAAGCTACCCGCCTGCTTGGAGCCATCGAACAGCAGCGCCCAGCTGCGCGGCACTTCCTTGCCCGGCTGCTTGCGCGCGTAGATGCCGACCGTGCCCCACTGATACGGCACCGAATACTGATTGCCCGGATCGAACTTGGGATTGAGAAAGCGATCGTCGACATTGGCGAAATTGGGAATATTGCCCTTGCGCAGCGGCGCCAGCAGATTCAATTTCACCATCACCGGAATGATGTATTGGCCGGGCACCACCACGTCGTACAGGGCATCGCCGCCGCCTTGCAGCTTGGCGACCATGCTCTCGTTGTCCTCGTACTGATCGATGGTGACCTTGCAGTTATTCTGGGTCTCGAAATCCTTGATGATCTGCGGATCGATGTACTCGCTCCAGATGTACAAGTTCAGCTGGCAATCCTCGGCCGGCGCCGCGGCGGTGGCGGTCTCGGCCGGCGCGTCGGCCGGCGGTGCCTGCTGTTGACCGCAGGCGGCTAGCATCAGGACGACGGACAGCGAAGTCAGTTTTGCGCGCATGACGTGTCTCCGATAACGGGCGAGTGGAGCGGGGGTTCAAGTCTGTCGCGGAGGTTCGCCTTGCAGCCGCGTGCCAAGCAAGGTGGCCACGACGCAGGCGAACACGATCAGCGAGGACAGGGCGTTGATGTCGGGCGTGATGCCGCGCTTGACCGAGGTGTAAATCAGGATCGGCAGCGTGGTCGCGCCCGGACCGGTGGTGAAAAAGCTCACCACGAAATCATCGAGACTCAAGGTCAGCGCCAGCATCGCGCCCGCCGCCACGGCCGGCGCGATCATCGGCAAAGTCACGTGCCAGAAGGTTTGCAGGCTGGTCGCGCCCAGATCGTGCGCGGCTTCCTCGATCGCGGGATCGGCGCCAACCAGGCGCGAGCGCACCACGATGGCGACGAAGGGAATCTGAAACGTCACATGCCCCAGGATCATCGTGAGCATGCCCAGATTGAAAATACCCAGATACTTGCGCGCCAGCGCGAACAGCAGCAGCAGGGCCACGGCCATCACGATGTCGGGAATCACCACCGGGATGTACATCAAAAACGAAAACAGGCGCTTGGCCGGAAAGCGATAACGCGCCAAGCCCAGTCCCAGCAAGGTGCCGAGCACGGTCGAGATCGCGGTGCTCGCCAGCGCCAGCACCACGGTATTCCAAGCCGCGTCGAGCTTGTCCTGACTCGAGAACAGCTTGAAGTACCACTCGGTGGTGAAGCCCTGCCACGGCCCGCCATAGCGCGCCGCGTTGAACGAATACACGAACACGACGAGGATCGGCGCCCACAGAAACGCATACAGCGCCGCCGAGGAAATCCACAAGCCCGCGCCCGGCCGCTTCACAACAAATCCTCGCCGCGCGCGCGCGCCGAACGCGCCTGGAACCACAGGCCCACCAGCACGATGGCCATGCCACTGAACGCGATCGCCGAACCGAACGGCCAATCGCGACTCGCGCCGAATTGCTGCTGGATGGCATTGCCAAGCATGGCGGTCTTGGCGCCGCCGAGCAGATCAGGCACCACGAACTGACCGGTCGCGGGAATGAACACGAGAATCGTGCCCGCGACCAGACCCGGCATGATCTGCGGCAGCACCGCGTGTCGGAACACATTCCAGCGATCGGCGCCCAGATCGGACGCGGCCTCGGCGATGCTCCAATCAATCTTTTCCACCGCCGAATACAACGGCAGCACCATGAAGGGCAGATAGGCGCACAACATGCCCAGATACACCGCGCCGAAACCTGGATAGAGCGCGCGGCCCGGTTCGCTGAAACCCATCCACGCCGAAAGATCGGCCAGCATGCTGCCGGGCCCGAGCAGGATCTGCCACGCGTACGTGCGAATCAGCAGATTGGTCCAGAACGGAATCACCAGCAGGATCAGCGCGAGATTCTTCTGCTTGCCGGGCAGGGCCGCCACGAAAAAGGCCAGCGGCAAACTCGCCAGCACGCACACGATCGTGGTGCCCGCGCCCAGCACGAGACTGCGCAAAATGATCTTGGGATAGAGCGGATCGAAACCGAACGCGCCGAAGCCGGCCAGCCGCGAGTAGTTATCGAACGTCAGCGGCAGCTGGAATTCACCGTACGTGCCACGACTGAGAAAACTGATCACGCCGACCGCGATCAAGGGCAGCAGCAGGAAAAAACTCACCCAAGCGATGGCCGGTCCCGAAGTCATGGCCGACCGCAGCATTTCGCCGCGCCACGTCAGGCGCTCGCCAAAACGGATCTGGGGCGCGTGCGAGGCCATCAGTCCTCCAGCACGATCAGGTTCTCGGGCGGCAGATGCAGGGCCAGCGTTTCACCGCCGGCGGTGACGCGGCCGCTCGATCGCGCGTTGATCAGATGCGCCTTGAACGGCATGCCCGTGGACGTCTGCATCAGGTATTCGCTGGTCGAGCCGCTGTAGATCACTTCCTTCAGCACCGCGCTGAATTGATTGACGCCGCCATCGACGCCGGTCGCGAACTGCACCTTCTCGGGCCGAATCGCCAAGGTGACCTTTTCGCCCGCGGCGCGCTTGATCGAACCGTCGGGGCAATTGACCTTAAGCGGGCCGAGCGGCGACTCGACGCTCATGCTGCCCGCCGAGGCTTCGCTCACGCGCCCCTCGATGAGATTGCACGAGCCCAGAAACTGACCGACGAAGCGCGTGCGTGGCCGTTCGTACAGCACTTCGGCGAGGCCGATCTGCTCGACCAGGCCGTTCTTCATCACCGCGATGCGATCGGACAGCACGAGTGCCTCTTCCTGATCATGGGTGACGAAGATGAAGGTGATGCCCACGCGCCGTTGCAGCGCGAGCAGTTCGACTTGCAGTTCCTTGCGCAGTTTCAGATCGAGCGCGCCGAGAGGCTCATCGAGCAGCAGCACCTTGGGGCGATTGATGAGCGCGCGCGCCAGGGCCACGCGCTGACGCTGACCGCCCGAGAGCATCTGTGGCTTGCGATCGGCGAACTTGCCGATCTGCACCATGTCCATGGCCTCGTTGACGCGCGGGCCGATCTCGGCCGCGGGCACCTTCTTCATGCGCAGACCGAACGCGACGTTGTCGCGCACGCTCATGTGCGGAAACAAGGCATAGGACTGAAACACGGTATTGACCGGGCGCAGATGCGCGGGGATGTCGCTGGAGTCGACGCCACCGATGCGGATCGCGCCGCCATCGGGCAGATCCAGGCCCGCGATCAAGCGCAGCAAGGTCGTCTTGCCGCAGCCCGAGGGCCCGAGCATCGAGAAGAACTCGCCTTCCTTGATCGTCAGACTGACATGATCGAGGGCCACATGCTCGCCGAAGCGGCGCACGACGGCATCGACCTCCACGGTGGCGCCCTTGGTGGACGCGGGTGTCTTGGCTTCGCTGACGCTGGTTCCCATCGACTGCCTGTCTAGTGGAACAAAGCTCCCCGAAGGGGCCCGATGCTGACGATCGCATGCTAGCACCGGGAATCGACACTGGCGATTGGTCGCAAGGCGGTCGCGTCGATCGCGCGAAATTGCTGCGGCGCGAGACCAAGGATCGCGCGATGTCTCGCGCGGACAGCGCCGCCCCGTGCCGACGCGCGGCCGCTTGGGGTAGCATCGGTCGCGATCGATCGCGCCGTCGCGGCGCGCGCCCGCAGTCATGGAGAATGCTCATGCAGCGCTATCAGATGTTCATCGGCGGCCAGACCGTCGATGCCGCTCGCGGTGATACCGAGACCATCATCAACCCGGCGACCGAGGCCGGCATCGCCATCGTGCCGCGCGGCTCGACCGCCGATGTCGACGCCGCGGTCGATGCCGCCGAGAAGGCGTTCGAATCCTGGTCCGCGCAAACGCCCGGCGCGCGCGCCGCGGCCTTGCTCAAGCTCGCCGATCGCATCGAACAGCACGGCGATGAACTGGCCGCGATCGAATCGGCCAATGTCGGCAAGCCGATGTGGCTGGCCAAATCCGAAATTCCCTTCGTCGTGGACAATCTGCGTTACTTCGCCGGCGCCGCGCGCTGTCTCGAAGGCAAGGCCGCGGGCGAATATCTGCCCGGCTACACCAGCATGATTCGACGCGAACCCGTGGGCGTGGTCGGTTCGATCGCGCCGTGGAATTACCCCTTGATGATGGCGGCCTGGAAGATCGGCCCCGCGCTCGCGGCCGGCAACACCGTGGTGTTGAAGCCCGCGGAGCAAACGCCGCTGACCTCGCTGCGTCTGGCGCAGCTCGCGGCGGACATCTTTCCGCCGGGCGTGTTCAATGTCATCACTGGACATGGCGAGCCCGTCGGCGCGCCGCTGGTCAGTCACGCGAAGGTCGGCATGGTCTCGCTCACGGGCGATGTCGGCACCGGCAAGATCATCGCGCGCAATGCCTCGGATTCGCTCAAGCGCGTGCATCTGGAACTGGGCGGCAAGGCGCCGGTCGTGGTGTTCGACGACGCCGATCTCGATCAGCTCGCCACCGTGCTCAAGCTCGCGAGCTTCGCCAACAGCGGTCAGGACTGCACGGCCGCGTGCCGCATCTACGGTGGCCCGAAGATTTACGACAAGCTCGTCGACAAGCTTTCGGGCGTGGTCGCCAGCGTGACCACGGGCGACATCAATGACGACAACACCTTCATCGGTCCGCTGGTGTCGGCCGAGCAACGCGATCGGGTCAAGACCTTCGTCGATCGCGCCAAGGCGACCACGCGCGCGCAAGTCGTGCGTGGCGGCGCCGTGGTGGCGGGCAAGGGCTTCTATTTCCAGCCGACCCTGATCGCCGACGCGCAGCAGACCGACGAGATCGTCAAGCGCGAAGTCTTTGGCCCCGTGATCTCGGTCACGCGCTTCGCCAGCGACGAGGAGGCCATCGCCTACGCCAACGACGTCGACTACGGCCTGGCCGCGTCGGTGTGGACGACCAATGTCTCGCGCGCGATGCGCGCCGCGCGCGCGCTGCGCTTCGGCACGGTGTGGATCAATGACCATCTGCCCTTGGTCTCGGAGATGCCGCATGGCGGCTTCAAGCAATCGGGCTATGGCAAGGACATGTCCATGTACGCGCTCGAGGACTACACCGTGGTCAAGCACGTGATGGTGCGCTTCGGCTGAAGCGCGCCGCGCCCGCGCGCGATCGATCGTGATCGCGCGCGCTCAGCGTTCGCGGTCGGGCATTGGATGGATCGACAGATCGAGCGCCAGGCCCAGGCGCGCCAAGCGTTCGCACGTGCTCACGCGAAGCGAACAGATCGGCGTGTCGAAGAAGATCGTCGCGCGCAGCACGCCGACTTGCTCGCGCAGTAGCGCCGCCAGCGGCATCAAGGGATCGAGGAATTCGCGCAGGGCCGCGTCGAATGTGATCGGCAGCGCGGCGCGCCGCGTGATCACCAGGCCACCTAGGCGTGAATCGCCATCGGCGATGACATAGTCACGCGGCAACCACGTCCGCCATTGTTCGCCCCGCGCGGCCGCGACCGTGATCAGCGCGAGATCCATCTCGATGTGCATGGCGCCACTCCCTGGGCCGTGAAGCGTTCAACTCAAGCGCGGCGCGCGCTGGGGCAGTTGATTGAGCGGCAGGCGTTCCCACGCCTTGAGCGCCGCGATCCAGCGCTTGAGATGCTCGGGCAGCACGGCGATGCGCGCGCGGATCACCGCGTCGATGCGCGCGCGCTCGGTGACGAAGCTGACCACTTGCGCGTGCTGTTCGTCGAGCATGATCAGGACTTCGCTTTCGTCGTCGATACCAAACACGATGCCACTGAGCGTCAAATCGCCCTGGCCGGTGTACACGGGAAAGTTCAAGCGCGGATTCGGCGAGACCTCGGCGACATCGCGCCGCGCGCTAGGGTCGATCACGAAACCATTGCTCTGCCACAGCACCACGCGCGTGCGCACGAAGCGGGTCGAAGCGAAGAAGTGGGTTTCTTCCGGCACTCCGCGGACCTGACGCAGCCGTAGTCCCTGGCACGCGCGACCGGGCCCCAGTCGATGCGAGAACGCCGACAATTCGACCGAGGGTTCGAGTCCGCTGCGCAGATAACAGTGGCGCGCGAAGCGATCGCTGACCAGGGTTTGATAAAACTCCATGGGCCCCGACAGGCGACGCAGCCAGTCGCATTGCTCCGGCGTGGGCACGATGGCGGCGGGCTTGTGCGCGAATCGCTGTTCCCATTTGGCGCGGACGCGCGGCGCGGTCGGGGCGGGCATGTCAGTCAAGCACCTCGGTGATCTCCGGCGCGCGCATCGCGATCACGTCGAAGATCTCCTGGCCGATGAAGGCGATGTAGTGCCGCGCGTCGCGCAGATCGCGCGCGTCGTAGTTGGCGGCATGCAACCACAACGTGATCGCGCTGCGATGATCGAGGGTGATGCAGGCGGCGGGGTCTTGTTGCTCGCGTCGCAGTTCGGGATGCGCATCGGCCGGGCAACAGCGCAAAAAGCGCACGTCGTCGAAGGCCAGGGACAGCACCGTGCCGCCGCGCGCGTTCAAGCCATCCAGGCGCAAACGGCCATTGGCATAGGCCATCACCGCGCGCGCCACGATCACGCGCCGGGGCAGAAAGGTTTCGTAGCGCGCGGTCATGGCGTCGCGCCTCGGTGCGCGTCGCGAAGGTGTCGGCAGGCGTGCGTCATCGTCTTCACCGTTTCGTCGAGGGCGCGCGAGTCTCGAAGGATGACGCGCGCCGCGGAACCCGGGTGAGGAGGTGTACACCAATCGTGGCGGAGGATGATCGCTCGACGAGTTCGTCGCCGTCGAAACCCAACAAGTCGTCAAGCGTCGTTGCCGAATGATCCGAATTCGACCGGTTCGTCGCCCCAAAAAAGACGAAGGCCCGACTAGCGGGCCTTCGCGGTGATACCCCGGAGGAGGGTGCTCACATGACGTTGCGACGCGACTCGATCGCGACCGGACCGGAGCCCGCTTGATCGCGCACGGACACGCGACGCGACGGATGACCGTCCGAGCGCGTGTTGCCGCCGCCGTTGTCGCCGGCGACGAGCGTGCGCAGATCCTCGGCGAGGCCCGACAGATGACGCGCCGCTTCGAGCGCGCGCGCGGCGCCCTGCGAAGTGTCCTGCGCGGCCTGGGCCATGCCGGCGATGTTCGAGGTGATGTCGCTCGAACCGCGCGCGGTGTCGGAGACATTGCGGCTCATCTCGTTGGTGGTCGCGGTCTGTTCCTCGACCGCGCTCGCGATCTGGCCTTGCAGGTCGCTGATGGTGCGAATGGTGTTGGTGATCTGGCCGATCGCGTCGATCGTCTGCGCGGTCGAGTCCTGAATCGCGCCGACCTTGCTCGAGATTTCCTCGGTGGCGCTGGCCGTGGCCTTGGCCAGTTCCTTGACCTCGTTGGCGACGACCGCGAAGCCCTTGCCGGCTTCGCCCGCGCGCGCGGCCTCGATGCTGGCGTTGAGCGCGAGCAGCTTGGTCTGGTGCGCGATCGCGGTGATCATGTGCAGGACCTTGCTCACTTCGGCGCTGCTTTGGCCGAGGCGCTGCACGATGCCCGTGGTGTTGGTGGCCACTTCCACCGCCGTGTGGGCGACGTGCGCGGCCGAGGCCGCGTTCTTGGCGATTTCGCGAATGCTGACCGACATTTCTTCGGTGCCGGTCGCGACGGTCTGCACATTCGCGCTGACCTGGGCCGACGCGGCCGAGACCGTGCTGGCCTGGCTCGAGGTTTCCTCGGCCGTGGCGCTCATCTGCTGACTGACGGTCGACAGCTGCTCGGCGGCGTCGGACAGCGACTCAGCGGTCTGCGACACGCTGCCGAGCAACTGCTGCATCTGCAGACGCATCTCGACCTGACGGGTCACGTCGCTGGCGAACTTGACGACCTTGAACGGACGGCCCTGCGGATCGAGGATGGGGTTGTACGAGGCCTGCAGCCACACTACGCGACCGCCCTTGCCGATGCGGCGGATTTCCTCGGTGACGGTTTCGCCACGACGCAGGCGACTCCACAGTTCGGCATAGGCCGGACCATTGGCCGTGGCGGCATCGACGAAGATCTTGTGCGACTGACCGCGAATCTCGTCGAGCGTATAGCCGGTCGCGGTGAGGAAATTGGCATTGGCGTCGCGCAGCGTGCCGTCGAGTTCGAACTCGGCCACGGCCATGGCCTTGCCCAACGCCGCGATCGAGGCGAGCTGGGTGGCATTGTCGGCCGCGCGCGTGCCGAGTTTTTCGAGCATGGTGCCGAGCGCGCCGACCAGGCGGCCGACTTCGCCTTGTTCCTCGGTGGTGAAGCGATCGGTGAAATCATCGCCCGCCGCCGCTTCCATCGAACGCACGACGCGACCGAGTGTCTGCTGCACGCCGCGCGAGATCATCAGGCCCAGGGCGCCGATGATCAGGGTCAGCACCACGCCCGCGCCGATCAGGATCAGCACGTTTTCCTTGATGGTGTCGTTGGCGCTGGCTTCGATCACGGTGTTGCTGTCGGTGGCCATCTTCGACAGCTTCTCGACCGCGGCGCGATGGGTCACGAAGGCATCGCGCAGTTGATCGGACGCGGCGTCGATGGCGGCTTGATTCTTGCTGCGGATCGCCGGCAGATAGTTGTCCTTTTCGATCGCGAACCAGGCTTGCGCGGTCGTGTCGACTTCGCCGAACAAGGTGTCGCGCAGCGGTCCGGTCGGAAGATGTTCCTTCCAATAGGCCAAGCGATCTTCATAGTCCTTGCGCAGACGATCGCTGCGGGCGATCAGATCCTTGAGTTCCTCGGGATTAGTCTCGCCTTCCATGAGCAGATTGACTTCGAAGGCCTCGACCACGTAGAGCGGCGGCGGCAGCGCGTCGGCGACGATGTCCTTGCCCTGCACGATCTCTTGATAGATCGGGCCATTGACCTGCACCAGTTGCAAGGTGCGGTAAGCGATCGCGCCAAACAGCGTCAGGCCGATCGTGAAAAGGCCACACAACGTCAACAACTTGGTTCGAATGCTCAACCTGCGCCAGAACGACATCGCCATCTCCTGCCCGTGCGGGAATCAATTGGCGGTGCTGACTGCAAGGCCCGTGCCGCGATCGTGCGACTCGCCAGACGCGGACGCGCCCCGAAGGGCGCGTCCTGGCGTCGGAAAACCGCGTCGGCAATGTGACCGGGGTCACCTTTCCGACACGGCGAGCGCGCGGAGCTACAGCGCCTGACGCTCGACTTCCGTCAACGCGGTCGACGAGGCGACCAAATCGCGCGATGGCGTGCGGCGCGCGCGATGGCCCTGCTGGCGTGGCGCGCTGGCGCCATCGCCGGTGACCAGCACGCGCAAGTCGTCGGCGAGCACGGTCATGTGCCGCGCGGCCTCGAGCGCGCGCGTGGCGCCCTGCGAAGTGTCCTGCGCCGCTTGCGCCATGCCGGCGATATTGGCCGCGATCTCGCTGGAACCGCGCGCGGTGTCGGAGACATTGCGGCTCATCTCGTTCGTGGTCGCGGTCTGTTCCTCGACGGCGCTGGCGATCTGGCCTTGCAGGTCGCTGATGGTGCGAATTGTGTCGGTGATCTGACCAATCGCCTCGATCGTGTGCGCGGTCGAATCCTGGATCGCGCCGACCTTGTTCGAGATCTCCTCGGTCGCGGCGGCCGTGGTCTTGGCCAGTTCCTTGACCTCGTTGGCGACGACCGCGAAACCCTTGCCAGCTTCGCCGGCGCGCGCGGCTTCGATGCTGGCGTTGAGCGCGAGCAACTTGGTCTGATGCGCGATGGCGGTGATCATGTGCAGCACCTTGCTCACTTCGGCGCTGCTCTGACCCAGGGCCTGCACGGCCTCGGTGGTGCGCGAGGCCACTTCGACGGCCGAGGCCGCGACTTGCGCCGCGGTCGAGGCGTTCTTGGCGATCTCGCGAATGCTCACCGACATTTCCTCGGTGCCGGTCGCGACGGTTTGCACATTGGCGCTGACCTGGGTCGACGCGGCCGAGACCGTGTTGGCCTGGGTCGAGGTTTCCTCGGCCGTGGCGCTCATCTGCTGGCTCATGCTCGACAGTTCCTCGGCCGCGCCCGACAGCGAGGCCGCCGTGCGCGAGACGCTGGCCAGGAGCTGGCGCATCATCATCAAGCTCATCGTCAGCACCAGCACGATCATCAACGCGCCCGTGCCGAGCATCACCCAGACATCGCGATCGATGCGGGTATTGGCGTCGACTTCGATCGCGGTATTGCTCTTGATGGCCAGACTGGTGAGTGCGTTCACCGCGTCGCGATGCTTGGCGAAGGCCTCGAGCATGCTCGCGGTCGTGGCATTGATCTTGGCGCGATCATTGACGCGAATCGCCGGCAGCAGCGCTTCGTGCACCAGGGCGTACCAGGCGCGCGCGGTCGGGTCGACTTCATTGATCAAGGACTGGCGCTGCGCGCCCTCGGGCAGGGTCTTGCGCCAATAGACGAACTGCTCGTCGTATTCGCGCTCGAGCTGATCGAGCCGTTCCGACAAGGCCTGAATTTGCTTGGCGTCGGTCTCGCGCGCCAGCAACAGGCCGACTTCCAAGGACTCCACCACGTACAACGGCGGCGGCAGAGCCGCGGCCACCAGATCCTTGCCTTGCGCGATTTGGTTGTAGATCGGTCCGTTGACCTTGACCACGGTCAGGGTCCGATAAGCGATCGCTCCAAACACCGTCAGCCCGAGCGTGAACAGCGCGCACAGCGCCAGCAGCTTCGCCCGGATACTCCTATTGCTCCAGAAGTTCATGTCCTGCTCCCCGTGTTCCGGGTCAATGATTGACCATGGCCCAAGTGCAAGGCATATGCCGCAGTCGTGCGCAGTGCGGTGACGGGAAGTGATCGTCCGGGCGTCGCGCCGTCGTCGCCGCGACGGCAATCCGTCCCGCGCGCGACTATTCGTGGTCGCGCGCGCTCAATCGGTGCGCCAGCACGATCGGAATCAGGGTGATCGCCACCACCAGCACGGCCACGACATTCGTCACGGGGCGATCGCGCGGACGCGCGAGTTGGCTGAAAATCCAAATTGGCAAGGTTTCTTGTCCGGTACCGGCGGTAAACGTGGTGACGATGATTTCGTCGAAGGATAAGGCGAACGCCAGCATGCCGCCGGCCAGCAAGGCACTGCCCAGGTGCGGCAGGATGATGTAGCGAAACGTCTGAAAGCCATCGGCGCCGAGATCCATCGACGCCTCGATCAGCGACGGCGAGGCCCGACGCAGCCGCGCCAGCGCGTTGTTATAAACCACCACCACGCAAAACGTCGCGTGGCCCACCACGATGGTCCAAAAGCTGAACGGAATTTCCATCAAACCCATCGCCGAGCGCAACGCGATGCCGGTGACGATGCCCGGCAGCGCGATGGGAATCAGCAACAGAAACGACACGGCCTCGCGCCCGAAGAACTTGCTGCGATATACCGCCAGCGAGGCCAGGGTGCCCAGCACGATGGCGATCGACGTCGCCGTCAGCGCCACGCGGAACGACAGGCCCAAGGCGCGCCACAGATCCTCGCGCTGCCACGCCACGCCGAACCAATCGAGCGTTAGCCCGGGCGGCGGAAAGGTGTAACTGGCGTCATCGCTGGTAAAGCAATAGAGCAAAATGACCGCGAACGGCAAATGCAAAAACAGCAAGGTCGCGCCCGCGCCAAACGGCAGCAGCCATTCGCGCAGCCGCGTCAGCGGCGAGTTCGCGCGCGCGGTCATGGGCTTCGCGCTCGGTGATTCAAATCACAGCGCATCGAAGGCCCCCGTGCGTCGCGCGATCATCAGATACACGCCCATGATCATCATCGGCACCACGGTAAACGCCGCCGCTAGTGGCAAATTGCCCGAAGTGCCTTGATGGACCAAAACGGCCTGACCGATGAAATAACTGGAATTGCCCAGCACGCTAGGCACCACGAAATCGCCCAGCGTCAGCGAGAAGGTGAAGATCGATCCCGCGATCACGCCCGGCAAGGCCAGCGGCAATACCACGTGTCGAAACGTTTGACCCGGTGTCGCGCCGAGATCGCCCGACGCCTGCAACAGCGAGCGCGGCACGCGTTCCAGCGCCGCCTGCACCGGCAAAATCATGTAAGGCAGCCACACGTACACGAAGGCCAGAAAGATGCCGAGCGATGACAAGGCGAGCGAAGGCCCTCCGATTCCGGGCAAGCGCAGCACCGCGTCGAGCGTCGATTCCAGCCCCGCGTGCCGCACGAACCACGACAGCACGCCTTCCTTGGCCAGGATCAACTTCCACGCGTACACGCGCACCAGATAGCTCGACCACAAAGGCGTGACCACCAGCAGATACAGCAACAACTTCGCGCGCGGCCCCGCGCGAAAACTCATGTGCATGGCCAGCGGAAACGCGAGCAGGGCGGTGGCGAGCGTGACCGCGATCGCCATGCCCGCGCTGCGCAGGAAGATGTCGCGATTGGCCGGTTCGAGCAATTGCCCGTAACTGCGCAGACTGAATTCGCGCACGACGCGGCCGGTGAAATCGTCGAGCGAATAAAAACTCTGCACCAGCAGCGCCGACAGCGAACCCAGATAGATCACCACCATCCAGCCCAGCGGCAGCGCGAGCAGGGCCAGCACCGCAAGACGCGGGCGACGCTCGAAGAAATCCGCGACCGGTCGCAGCAGGGTGCTCATGACTCGCTCAAGCGATGCGCCTGCGCCGGGTCGAAACTCACGCGCACGACGCGCCCGGTCGCGGCAGCCGCGGCGTCGGCCGAGGCCTCGGCGTTCTGCGCCACCACGATCAGACTGGCGCCACCGTCGAGATCGACGTGATAGCGCGTGTTCAAGCCCAGATACACGGCCTGCGCCACGCGACCGTCGAACACGCGATGCGCCGTCGGCGCGGCGACACCCGGTTCGAGCAGGCGAATCTTTTCCGGCCGCAACGCGAACATGCCCGCGCGCGCCAGCAGATGCTCGGCCGCGGCATCGCGCAAAATATTCGAGGTGCCGACGAAGCGCGCCACGAATTCCGTGCGCGGATGCTCGTAGACCTCGGCCGGCGTGCCGACTTGTTCAATGCGCCCATCGCGAAACACCGCCAGGCGATCGCTCATCGTCAGCGCTTCTTCTTGATCGTGCGTCACGTAGACGAAGGTGATGCCCACGCGCCGTTGCAATTGCTTGAGTTCGATCTGCAGTTCCTGACGCAGTTTCAGATCGAGCGCGCCCAGCGGTTCGTCGAGCAAGAGCAAACGCGGGCGATTGATCAGCGCGCGCGCCATGGCCACGCGTTGCCGCTGACCGCCCGACAGTTGCTGCGGCTTGCGCTCGCCGAAACCGGTCAGGCGCACTTGTTCCAGCGCCTCGGCCACGCGCTGATCGCGCTCGGCGCGCGGCACGCGCTTGATCATCAAGCCATAGCCGACGTTATCGTTGACCGTCAGATGCGGAAACAGCGCGTAGTCCTGAAACACCGTGTTGACGTCGCGCGCGTACGGCGGCACGCCAGTCACGTCCTGACCGTGCAGATACACCTTGCCTTCGTCGGGATGCTCGAAGCCCGCGAGCAGACGCAAGCAACTGGTCTTGCCCGAGCCCGAAGGCCCGAGCAAGGTGAAGAACTCGCCATCGCGAATGGCCAGATCCAGACGATCAACCGCGCGCACCGCGCCATAACGACGCGTCACGCCGGCGAACACCGCGGCCTGGCCCGCCGCGAGGGCCGCGCCGTCGATCGACGGCGCGGAGATGGAAACGCTCATGCCTAGCGTCCGCCGATCACGGCGATGTAGTTGGTGACCCACTCGTGATAAGGCACGCAGTCCTTCTGGCCATTGCCGCAATCGCTCACCGGCGTGCGCCAGAACGCGATGCGATCGAACTGCTCCGAGCCATTGGTCTTGCAGCCATCGGCGCCCAGCAACTCATTGCCCTGACACGCGGCCGGCACGGCCGGCACCGAACCAAACCACGCCGCCAAGTCGCCTTGCACCTTCGGCGCGAGCGAATGCTCGAGCCAGCGATAGGCGCAGTTGGGATGTTCGGCGTCGACGTGCAGCATGGTCGTGTCAGCCCAACCGGTCGCGCCTTCCTCGGGCACGACACTCGCGATCGAAGCATTGGCCGCGACCAGCTGATTGACCTGGAACGGCCAACTGCTCGAAGCGACCATGCCTTCGTTCTTGAAATCGTCGATCTGCACGTAAGCATCGTGCCAATAGCGCGCGACGAGCTTGCGCTGACCGCGCAGCAGTTCCAGCGCCGCGTTGAATTGATCGCGCGTGAGCGCGTACGGATCGCCAATGCCGAGCTCGGGCTTATGCGCCTTCAAATACAAGGCCGCGTCGGCGATGTAGATCGGGCCGTCATAAGCCTGCACGCGACCCTTGTTGCTCTTGCCATCGGCCAGGGTTTGTTCGGTGAACACCACGTCCCAACTCTTGGGCGCGTCCTTGAAGGCCTTGGTGTTGTACATCAGCACGTTCGGGCCCCATTGATAGGGCACGCCGTAGTGCTTGCCGCCGACCGCATGCCACGGCGCGTTCTGCAGCCGCGCGTCGACCGTCGACCAACTGGGGATGAGGCTGGTGTTGATCTCTTGCACGCGGCCGCCCGAGATCAAGCGATTGCTGGCATCGCCCGAGGCGGTGACCAGATCGAAGCCGCCTTCGTTCATCAGCGCCACCATCTCGTCCGAGGTGGCCGCCGTCTTGACCGTGACCTTGCAGCCGGTGTCTTTCTCGAACCCGGTGACCCAGTCGTAGGCCTTGTCCGATTCGCCGCGCTCGATATAGCCGGCCCACGCGACGATCGACACCGCGCCTTCGCCCGCGCCGAGCGCGGCGAGCGGCGCGCCTTTCACGGGTGGTGGTGGCGCCGCGGCGGCGGTCGCGGTGGGTGCCGATTCCGGTGGCGCCGAGCACGCGGCCAGCGCGAGCACGATCGCGCCGCCGAGCGCGTGAATGACCTTGTTGCCCCTGTCTGCCTTGCTCATGACCTGCCTCCCGTCCAGATGCGCGATGAAGCGCGATGCCAATCCCCCAGGAAACGTGCGTCGTTCGCGTGGCGCGCCTTACCCCAAGGCTTGCTCGAGCACGTCCAGGCCTTCGGCGAGTTCGTCGTCGCCGATGACCAAGGGTGCCAGCACGCGAATCACATTGCCGAAAGTGCCCGCCGAGAGCGTGATCAGGCCGCGCTCGTAAGCGCGCTTGATCGTGGCGGCGGTGCGATCCTTGTCCGGCGTCTTCGACGCCTTGTCGATGACCAATTCGATCGCGCGCATCGCGCCAAGCCCGCGCGACTCGCCGACGTTCGGATGCGAAGCCGCGAGGCGATCGAGCCGCGCGCGAATGGTCTCGCCGATGGCGGCGCCGCGCGCGACCAAACCATCGCGTTCGAACACCTTCAACACCGCGAGCGCGGCCGCGCAGGCCACGGGATTGCCGACATAGGTGCCACCGAGGCCGCCTACTTGCGAAGCATCCATCGCTTCGGCGCGACCGACGATGGCCGACAGCGGCAAGCCACCGGCCAGCGACTTCGCGATGATCACGAGATCGGGCTCCAGTCCCGGATAGTGCTCGGCCGCGAACATCTTGCCCGTGCGTCCGAAGCCGGTCTGAATTTCATCGGCGATAAACAGAATGCCATTGGCCTTGCAGAATTCGGCCAGCAATTTCACGTACAGCGGCGGCGCGACGATGAAGCCGCCTTCGCCCGTGACCAACTCCATCACCACGCACGCGACATTGTCGGCCGCGACTTGGGTGTTGAAGAACTCGGTCAATTCCGCGCGGATCGACGCTTCGTCGAGCGGCGCCTCGCGGCGATAACTGTAAGGGTAGGGCAGGCGATACAACTCCGAACCAAACGGCCCGTAGCCGGATTTGTAAGGCTTGACCTTGCTCGTCATGCCCAGCGCGAACAGCGTGCGCCCATGAAACGCATGCTCGAACACCACCACGCCGGCGCGACCGGTGGCGCGACGCGCGATCTTGACCGCGTTTTCCACCGCCTCGGCGCCGGAACTCGCGAGCATCACCTTCTTCGCGTGCTTGCCCGGCGTCAGCGCGGCCAGACGTTCGGCCAGTTCCACGTACACGCCATAGGGCGTGACGGTGAAGCAAGTATGCGTGAAAAGATTCAATTGCGCCGTCACGGCCGCGACCACGTCGGGCTGGGCATGGCCCACGTTCATGGTGCCGATGCCGCCGGCGAAATCGATGAAGGTATTGCCGTCGACGTCGGTCAGTCGCGCGCCGCTGGCACGTTCGATGAACACCGGCGCGCTATAGCCGATGCCACCCGCGACGATGGCATTGCGTCGTTGCATCCACTCGCGCGATCGCGGGCCGGGAATTTCAGTGAGCAAGCGAATCGCGGCCATGAAATGCGAGCCATCACAAGCCTTCGGGCGATGGCCGATACTATCACCGCGCGGCGAACTGTCGAGCGGGCGTGAAGGGCTTTCGCCGTGATCGCGTTGCGCACGCGCAGGCTTTGTCTCCCGACAAAGGGCGCGCGGACTCAGCGCGCGTCGATCGCGGCGTTGTAACAACGCACCACGTAATGCAGCGGCGCGTGGTCGACCAGTTCGATCGGCGTGAGCGCGCCGACGCCGTGGGCGAGGTTGGCTGGTAGTTGTCGCCAGAACTCGGCGACGGTGCGCGGATAGTTTTTCAGGCGTTCGGCGTCGAAATGATGCGCGGGTCCGCCGTGCGCGTAGCCGAAGGCCTCGGGCGGCACGCGCGGCACCAGATCGCAGGCGTTGACGAGACGTTGCATCGGCAGCGCGTCCAAGGCGCGCGCGATCGCGGCATCGCCGGCGCGCGGTTGACCGAAGGTGATCACGGCGTCGAGCGCATGACCTTCCTGACGAAGACGCAATGCCGCCAGCGCCGCGAGTGCGCCGCCGAGACTGTGACCCGTGCAAGTCCAGCGCGGTGCTTGCTTCAATTGCGGCGCGATCAGCGGCCAGAGCGCGGCGAGCGCGCGCGCGAAGCCGGCGTGCGCTTGACCCAATCCGAGAAACTCCACGCGCGCCAGATGCGCGTCCACGGCCCAGTCGCGCAGGATGTCGATGAGTTTCGCCGCGCGATCGCCCGGGGTCATCACTTCGGTGCCGCGGAAGGCGAGAACGCCGTGATCGTCGCGCCACGCGAGATACGCGAAGCCGCTGGTCGCGGGGTCGAGACAGCACTGCACGCGATAGCCCAGGCGACCGAGTTCCCGTTCGATCACCGCGGGATCGTCATAGGACAACAACGCGTGCTCGGCCAGCCACCAGTGATTGCTCGGTCGTGAGGCACCGGCCGCGGGCGCGAAAGGCCATGCCGCGGCCGCATCAAAGTACGTGTAACCGCGCACCGGCGGATTGAGCAGAGCGATGCTCGGCGGCGGCAAGGAGCGATGCTTCATCGCGCGATCAAATCAACGCGCGCGCAAGGCGCTCAGCGACAAGGTCTGATCGCGTGCTTCCTCGCCGAGGCGATAGTGCAATTGCGCGCTGTCGATGCCTCGCAGCGCATCGCGCCGCACGAGCGCGCTGACGAAGCCTTCGGCCGAGGGCGTCAGCGACAACGGTGCCTGCGTGCCGACGCGCAACTCGATCGCGGTGGCTTCTGGCGGCACCGCCGCTTCGATCAGGACATAGAGCGAGGCGGCTTGATCGTTCTCGATCAAGGGCGCGGTCGCGCCGCCGCGTAGGGTGTCGAAGACGAGTCGCGTCGGACTGCCGATGGCATCGGGCGCGCCGGGCGTGGCGTGCATCAGCCAGCCGATGCCGAGACCGGCGACCAGCGAGGCCGCGAGTGAGAAGCCCCAAGGGCGCGATGACATCGTGCTACGTGACGGCGCGCGCGGCGTTAGGTGCGCGATCGTGTCGTCGCGGTCGTTTGGCGCGGATGACGGCGGGATCGCGCCATCGGTCGCGGTGGTCTCGATGGCAGCGCCGGCGAGCGCATCGCGCAAATCGTTATCGCGCTCGATCTCGGCCAAGAGCTCGGGCTTGTCGAGCACATAGGCCTCGAACCACTCGTTCTCGGCGGGCGTCAACTCGCGCGCGAGCAGGCGCGCCAGCCAGGCCTGTTCCAGCCACTGGGGCATGCGCGCGTTGGGATCGAGTGGCGACATTTAGGGAATCCTCTGGCAGTACATGGCTTCCCCTGATCCCGACAGGAGTCGCTCGCGCGCGGTTTGTCTCATCCTCATCGGCCCAACCCCGCCGCCAGCGCCAATTCGCGCAAGCGGCCGCGCGCGCGAAAGATCACGCGATGGAAATGCGCCGGGTCGACGCCGGTGGCGGCGCAGACTTCGTCCTTGCTTTGTTCGCGCACGTAGAAGCGCAGCAGGATCTCGCGATCTCGCGCGGTGTTGAGTTCGGCCAGCAGCGCGCGCACGGCGTTCGCGGTCTGTTCGCGATCGAGCGCCTGCGCGGGATCGGTGCCGCCGGGCAGGCTGTCGTCGACGGGCACGGTCTCGTCCTCGCCGCGCCGGCCGCGCTTGCGATATTCCGCTGTCGTGTTGAAGACCACGGCTTGCCGCACGTAGGCGGGCAACGCGGCGGGGTCGCGCAGTTCGCCGGCGCGCAGGCGCTGCAAGACGTGATGCAGGATTTCCTGGACCAAATCGTCGACGGCGGGGTCGTTGGGTCGGCAATGGCGACGCACGAGGGCGCGCACGCCGCCTTGATAGAGACGCACGAATTCCACTTCGGCCTCGCGCTCGCCGGCGGCGATGCGGATGGCCAAGGGTGGTGGCGAGGGGTTCTCGCGGTGCGGCTCTCCGGCGACGATCGACATGCGATGGGGGTTCCTGGTCCTTGGTCGGCCCCTGGGGTCCGGAATCCGATCTTGCTTTTAGGTGATCTTAGTATCACTGATTCCAGGCGTGGTGCACGGTGGCGTGCGGAGCGTTTGTTCTTTGGGGGTTTTTTTGGGTTTGATGGCGGGGAACCCGGGGGGCGTCACCGGTCGGTGGGAAGCGGGACTTAGGGTCCCCACCTGGCGGTGGGGAACCCGTGGGGTGGTGTGGGTTGGGTGGTGGTGACGTTGTCGCTTGGCTCGGGGTGCCGCCCCTTGTCGGTGGGCGAGGGATTCAGCACATCCCTGTGCTGAACCCTCGCGGCGCACGTCCCTGTGCGCTGGCCACCGACAAGGGGACCGTCACCCCGAGCCGTCGAAAC
>JBGAHD010000006.1:0-216355 GCA_044226395.1 Ahniellaceae bacterium | reverse complement strand
CCCAAGGGTATGGCTGTTCGCCATTTAAAGTGGTACGCGAGCTGGGTTCAGAACGTCGTGAGACAGTTCGGTCCCTATCTGTCGTGGGCGTTGGAGGTTTGAGAGGGGCTGCTCCTAGTACGAGAGGACCGGAGTGGACGTACCCCTGGTGTTCCGGTTGTCATGCCAATGGCACTGCCGGGTAGCTACGTACGGAAGAGATAACCGCTGAAAGCATCTAAGCGGGAAACTCGCCTCAAGATGAGACCTCCCGGGGCACAAGCCCCCTAAAGGAACGATGTAGACTACGTCGTTGATAGGCTGGGTGTGTAAGCGCGGCAACGCGTTGAGCTAACCAGTACTAATGATCCGTGTGGCTTGACCATATCACCCCAAGTCGCTTCGCCTAGAAGCACTCGGGCACGAGATAAATCTCGTTCTCTCAAGTCGTTCGCCCCCTCTCGACACATCGAGATCCGGGCCCAGACGTACATCCCAAGACCCTATGCGAGGCCGGCGCTATCAGCGCCGCCTCCACCCCTTCCCTGGCGGCCATAGCGGTGTGGTCCCACCCGATCCCTTCCCGAACTCGGACGTGAAACGCACCCGCGCCGATGGTAGTGTGGCTTAAGCCATGCAAGAGTAGGTCACTGCCAGGGGCCTTATCCCCAAACCCCCGTACGTTAGTGCGGGGGTTTGTTTTTTTCTGGCGTCGATAAAGTCCGTGCCTCATCGTGCACGCCCCACGCCGCGCTGATTAAACTTCCTGACAACCTCGCGCGCGCTCACGACTTCGACGCGTGAATCGCGTAATGTCTTTCGAGAACCGCGTTTCAGGAATTGACGATGAGCGAACCCGCGACCGCCAGCCTGCTGGAGCAACTGCGCGACCTCGATCCGCGCACCGCCGCCGAACGTCTGGCCGAGTACAGCGACGCGGCCATCGGGGATCTGCTGAGTCAGATGCACACCGGTTACGCCGTCGAGATTCTCGAGGAGTTTCCGGAATCGCGTCGCCAGGCCATCGCCGCGGCCACGCCATTCGGTCAGGGGCAGTTGTGGCTCGCCGGTCATTCGTATGACGAAGGCACGGTCGGTCGCTTGATCGAGCGTCCGCCGGCGGTCTTTCGCGCCGAGGACTCGATCGCCAAGGTCACCGATGCGCTGCGCGAGATCGTGAAGCGGCGCATGGTCGTCTATATCTTCGTCACCGAGCAGGATGGTCATCTGCTGGGTGTCGTCGCTTTCCGTGAATTGCTGTTTGCCGCGCGCGATCAGCGACTCGGCGAAGTGATGTTGAAGAACCCGTTCTACCTCAAGCCCGAGACCCAGCTGCTCGATGCCATGCAGGAAGTGGTGACGCGCCACTATCCCGTGTATCCCGTCTGCGACGCCAATGGTCGCTTGCTCGGGCAGGTGAAGGGCCAAGTGCTGTTCGAACAGCAGGCGTTCGAGATCTCCGCGCAGGCTGGTAGCATGGTCGGTGTCGAGAAAGAAGAACGCCTCGCCACGCCGTGGCAGCGCAGCTTCAAGTCACGTCATCCCTGGCTGCAGTTGAATCTGTTCACCGCCTTCATCGCCGCGGGCGTGGTCGGCTTTTTCCAGCACGCGCTGGAACAGATCGTCGTGCTTGCCGTGTTCCTGTCGGTGCTGTCGGGTCAGTCGGGCAATACCGGTTGCCAGGCGCTGGCCGTGACCTTGCGCGGCATCACGCTGGGCGAGTTGCGCGCCGACAATGTGCTCGCGACCGTGAGCAAGGAAGCGTGGCTCGGCATGCTCAACGGTTTGTTCGTGGGCGTGGTCGCCGGCATCGGCATGTTCATCTACGCCAGTCAGACGAACACGCCCAAGCCTTGGCTGCTGGGGCTGATCGTGACAGTCGCGATGACGTTTTCGTGCGTCATCAGCGGCATCGCGGGCGCCTTGATTCCCCTCGGATTACGCCGACTCGGCGCGGATCCGGCGACGGCCTCGAGCATCTTCCTCACCACCGCCACGGACGTGGTGAGCATGGGCTGCTTTCTGGGCTTGGCGACCTGGTTGCTGCTCTAGTGCCGATAGCGACGCCGCGCGAATCGCGCGGCGTCGATCCCGATTCTTACTCGAAGCCGTCCGCGAACACGCCGTCGACGACGTTGACCGTGCTGTTGCCCGACGCCGCCGACACATTGCCCGCGAGATCCGTGTGCCGCGCGCTCAACACGTGCGCGCCGGCGCCCAGACTCGACGCGCACGACCAGGCATTGGCGCTGGCCGCCGTAAGCGCCGCCGAGGCGCACACCGTCGTCGCGCCTTCGTACACCGTCACCACGCCCTGATTCTCGCTCGCCGTGCCTTGGATCGTCGGCGATGGCGCATACGAAGGCGCGGTCATCGTGAGGGCCGGCGCGGTGGGCGCGGTGCGATCGACCGTGATCGAGAGCGTCGCGGACGGCGCGCTGCTGATGCTCGCGCGCGTCGCCACGGTCGTGATCGACTGCGCGCCTTCGCTCAAGGCCACCGAGATGTCGTAAGCATTCGCGGCGCAAATCACTGGCGCGCCAACCGCGGTGGAGCCGCTGCGCAGTTGAATGCTGTCGCCGGTGACGCAGGTGCCGGTGAAGCGCGGCGTGGCGGCATTGGTGATGTTGTCGTTGTTCGCCGCGCCCGTATCGCTGGCATCGGCAAGATCAGGCACGCCCGGCGCGCTGACCACGGCGGCGTTGCGACACGTCGGGCCACCCGCGTTCAACTGCAGATTGTCGACGTACCAGCCGTCCTCGACCACACCCGTATCGCTGGTCGTTCGAAGGCGAATGCGCGCTTGCGCGGAACCGGCCAGCGCGGGCAGGGCCATCGACACTCGCTGCCAGCTCGGATCGCCGTTGCAGCGCCACGCTTCCGTCCACGACGTGCCGCCGTTCGTGCTGTACTCGACGATGCCGTAGTCGTAGCCGGCTTCGGTGTCGCAATACGAATCAAACGACAACACCGGCGAGGTGTAGCCCGTGAGATTGCGCACCGGTGACAGCAGCGCCGTGTTGATGTTGTTGCCGTAGGTGCCGGAGGGACTCTCGGTCCAGGCCTTGGTCGTAGTCACCGCGTTGGGATTGATGATGCCCCAGGTGTTGCCGCCGGCGAGGACCTGCGTGGTCCAGCCATTCGCGCCGTTCTCGGCGTTCTCGTCGAGTAAGGTGCACAGCGAATACAACTGCACATCGCGCGCGACGCTCTGGCCGGCAACAATGTTCACGCCGGTCACGGTCTCCGTTTCATAGCCGGCCGCGCTGGCTTCCAGCGTGTACGTGCCGGCGCGCAGTCGTCGCGTGTAGGTGCCATCGGTCAGGGTGCCGACCGTCAGCGTGCCCGTGCGCACGTTCGCGCCCGCGAGCGGCGCGCCGGTGCGCGCATCGGTGATGGCGCCATTGAGTTGGCCGACTTCAGCGGGGCTCGCCACTTCGACGAAGGCCGCGGCGGGCGGACCGTCGCTGCTCGACGCATCGCGGCCCTGCACATAGACCAGATGCTTGCCCACGCTCAGGCCCGAGGTGTTGAGCGCGCCACCGACCACTTCGCTGCTGGTATTGAAGCCACCATCCTGCGCGCCCAAGGCCATTGCCGTCGCGCCCGCATTCCAAGGCGGCGTATCGATGTAGGCACTGGCCGCGGCGATGGTGTGCACGGACTGCGTGCCACCATTGCCTTGATTGAATCGACCATCGTCGACCGTCGCGACCACGCGCGCGGCGTCACCGGCGATGATCAGATCAGGCGAGACGCGAACCTCGCGCGCCTCCGGACCCGCCGGCCAACGATACGGCGCGCGCACCGTGCGCGCGGCATAGATCAACGCGGCCAAATTATCGGGATAAACCGTGCTTTCGAAATTCGCGCAACTTTCGAAGAACGCCGTGCCCATTTCGAATGTATAAGCCGCCACGCCGAGCTCGCCATAAGCGTGATCGTCGGTCGTGCCATCGGTGGCGTAGAGATCATTGGACTGCTCGGGCGTGTAGCGGTTGTACCAGGCGAAGCGACGACCGAGCGTTTCCAACTGCGCCGCGTTCGGCGCAAAGCCCGTGCTACCCGTCTGCGTGAAGCCCCAGGGCCACAACACCAGACTCGAGTAACTGTGCAAATCGAGAAATATGCCCGTGGCCGTGTCGGGCGCCGGATCGGTGATGGCCGGCCCGCGCTGATCGGGATAAATCGTCGGCAGGTAGTTCACCACGGCCTGTACTTCGGGTTCCGAACCCGCGCTCGGTCCTCGATAAGTTTCAGCGCACGGCGAAGTGCTCGAGCCACCGCCGCCCACGGCCTGGCCCCATTTGAACGGGAAGTTTCGATTGAGATCCGCGCCGCGCGAAGTGCTCGTTGCGCCGCAATACCCTTGATTGGCGTTCTTGCGCCAACTCAACCCGGTTTCCGCTTGCTTGCGCCCATCCGGATTAGCCTGCACCAGCACATGAATTTCCTGGTGATCGAGCATCCACGTGGCATCCGCATTGACGCCGTAATTCGTCAGCAACCACTCGACGAAGCGCAGTGACGTCTCGGCCGGCGTGTACTCGCGCGCGTGAATCGACGTCATCAGGAACAGCTTGGGCTTGTCGCCCGTGATCGCGGCATTGGTCAGCTTGATCAGACGCAGGTCCTCGCCGCCGAGGCTCGCGGTCTTCTCCCAGGTGTCGCCGATGTCGACCAGGCTCGCGAGCTGCGGATACAGGCTCGTCAGCGCGTTCAGTCGCGCATAGGTCTCGGCGACCGTGCGGTAACAGGTGTAGCCGGGAATGCCGGCCTTGGCGCGCAAGAAAATCTTCGCCTGCTCATCGAGCGCGGCCGTGGCCTCGGCGTCGATTTCGAACGCGATCTTCGCGCGCCGCAGCGCGTCGAGCTGCATCGCGTCGGCTTCGAACATCACCTGACCTTTCTCGCGACTGATCAGCAGATGGTCGTGTTCGGTGCTCCACTGCCGGATCAGCGCGGGGTCGGTCGTGAACACGCGCACCACGCTGTATTCGCCGGCCGATGCCGACGCCTGAAAGCCCACGGCCGCCACGCTCAGGGCCGCCAACGCCAACCAACGCTTGTTCATCGATGTCCCCCACGCAAGCGCTCGATTGTGCCAGAAACCCGCCGTTTCACCCCGTGTTGCGCTGCGACGTGGCAAGCGCCCGGCAATGGCTACACTGGGGCCACCTACGCCAGCCGTAGGGGAGGGGAAAGCCCGAGCCGGCGCGAGCCTGCCCGGGCTTTTCTTTTGGGCCGATTTCGCGCGTCGCGCTCGCCTGCGTCGCGGCCAGCCGGCATCATGCGCCGCATGACCTTGCCGATGCCGAACCTCCCCTTGTCCGCCGCCCTGGAAGCCCTCGCGACCGATCGACTCGAACGCCTGAGCGCCCTGGCTTCCGCCCAAGGGCTGAGTCCGCCAGACGACGACAGTCGCCGGGCGCTGCGTCAGGTGCTCGCCGTCAGCGACTTCGCGTTCGAGACCTTGCGGCAGTACATCGAACTCCTGGCGGAGCCCTTCTTGCGATTCGCCAACGGCGCGATTGGCGACAGCGCGGCTCGTTGGCTTGAACCCTGGCCCGCGGCCAGCGACGAGGAGGCGATCCGCGCATTGCGTCGTTTCCGTCGCGCCGAATCCTTGCGCCTGATCGCGCGCGATGTGTTGGGTCTCGATCGCGTCGAGGATACCTTGGCCGGTGCCAGCCACTTGGCCGAGCGCTGCCTGGATGCCGCGTTACGCCACGTCGAGGCCGGCTTCGCCACGCGCTTTGGCTTGCCGCGCGCGGCTAGCGATGGCGCGGCGCAGCGGCTGGTGGTGATCGGCATGGGCAAGCTCGGTGGTGGCGAGCTGAACTTCTCGTCCGACATCGATCTGATCTTCGCGTTTCCCGAGGCCGGCGCCACCGATGGCGCGCGCGTGCTCGACAACGAGGACTACTTCTCGCGTCTCGGCCAGCGGCTGATTCAATTGCTCGCCGAAGTCACGGCCGATGGTTTCGCGTATCGCGTCGACATGCGCTTGCGGCCATTCGGCAGCGCCGGGCGCTTGGCCTTGTCCTTCGCCGCGATGGAACACTACTACCAGCGCGATGGTCGCGACTGGGAGCGCTATGCATGGATCAAGGCGCGTCCCGTCGCGGGCGATCTCGTGGCGGGACGAGAACTTTGCGAGCAACTCACGCCCTTCATTTACCGCCGATATCTCGACTACACCGCGATCGATGGCTTGCGCGAAATGAAGGCGTTGATCGATGCCGAAGTCTCGCGACGCGAGTTGTCCGAGCACCTCAAGCTTGGCCCTGGTGGCATTCGCGAGTTGGAGTTTCTGGTGCAACTCGTGCAGCTCGTGCGCGGCGGCCGCGAACGCGCGCTGCGCACGCCGGCGTTTCGCGCCGCGCTTCAGGCCGCGATCGCGGGCGGACACATCAGCGCGGACGAGGGCGCGGAACTCCTCGCGGCCTACGACTTCCTGCGGCGCCTGGAGAATCGCGTGCAAATGACGCGCGACGAGCAGACCCATGTGCTGCCCGAAGCCGAGGCCGATCGCGAGCGCTTGGCGCAGGGCTTGGGCTTCGCCACGAGCGCTGCCCTGCTCGAGACCCTCGATGCGCATCGCCGCGTCGTCGCCCGCGCCTTCGCGCAGACCTTGCATTCCGAGCGCGACGACGCCGTGCCAACAGGCACGACCGACTGGTCGAAATTCTGGACCGCGATCAGCGCCGATGTCGCGACCTCGCTGCCCGCGCCATTCGGCGCGCGCGCCAGCGAGGCGCTGCAGCACTTCCTGCGCAGCCCTGGCTTTCGCGGCCTCGAGTCCCGCGCGCGCGCGCGACTCGATCGCGTGATGTCGCAATGCCTCGCGCGACTCGCGACCACGGCGAATGCCGATGAAACCCTCGCGCGATTGCTCGCCTTGCTCGCGGCCATTCTCGGTCGGCCCACGTATCTGGCCCTGCTCGACGAACAGCTCGCCGCGCGCGAACGCCTGCTCGAGGTCCTGGGCCGCAGCGCCTGGTTGGCCGAGCGCGTCACCGCGCATCCGATCCTGCTCGACGATCTGCTTGATCGACGGGCGCAGCGCGCGCTGCCCGATCTGGCGGCGATGCGCGAGGCGCTGCAGTCCGCGCTCGAAGCCGTGCCGCTGGATGACATCGAGGAATCGCTCAATCGCATCGTCGAGGTCAAGCAAAGCGCCTTGTTTCGCCTGGCGCTGGCGTGGTTGTCGCGCGAGGTGCCGGCTGATGAGTTGGCGCGACGTCTCGCGAACGTCGCGGATGCCATGCTCGAGCGCGTGTTCGCGCTAGCAATCGCGGATACGCGTCAGCAATGGGGGCGGCTGCCGGGTAACGAGCCCGGAATCGCGGTGTTGGCCTACGGCAGTCTCGGTGGACTGGAGCTAGGCTTCGGTTCGGATCTCGACTTGGTCTTCGTCACCGATGCCACGCGCGCCGCCGCGATGAGCGAAGGCGCGCGCGCGGTCGAAGGGTCGCGCTGGTACGCGCGCGTCGCGCAGCGATTGATGCATTGGTTGTCGACGCCCGTCGCCGGTGGCACGCTCTATCCGGTCGATACGCGCCTGCGCCCCGATGGCGCGAAGGGTTTGCTGGTCACGACGCTCGAGTCCTTCGCCGACTATCAGCGCGAACGCGCTTGGGTCTGGGAACACCAGGCCTTGGTGCGCGCGCAACCACTCGATGGCGATCAGGCCTTGCTGCAAGGCGCCGCGCGCGCGCGTCGCGAGGTGCTAATGACGCCACGCGAACCCTCCGCGCTCACGCACAGCGTGCTCGACATGCGCGGTCGCTGGCGCGCGCAGCTCGATCGTTCCGACGCGGCGCGATTCGATCTCAAGCAGGGACTCGGCGGGCTGGTTGATCTCGAGTTCACCTTGCAGCATCTCGTGCTGGCGCATGCGCGGCGCTTTGATGCGCTGACTAGCAGCACGCGCACGCGCGAACTGATCGCTATCGCGAGCCACGTGGGCTTGCTCGATGCGGCCATGGCGCGCGGTCTCGCCGAGGCGCACGAGTACATGCTGGGCCTGGCCCTCGATGCCACGCTCGATCGCGCGCCGCGAGTCGCCGCGCGCGAGGCCACGCTCGAAGCGCATCGCGAGCAAGTGCTGCTGGCGGCGCGCGCTACGGGATTGAACTTCGCGGTCTAACGGAGGACGCGAAGGAGCGCTCAACGCGCGTCATCGTGGGCGAAGCGATGTTCGAGAGGACAGGCAGTGACCCCTCGGTAGGGATGCGAAGCGCGCGTGCCTCGACACCGCTCATCACGCGCGAATCGAAAACTACTTCGGCGTCTTCTTCGGCCGCTGCCAGTTCGGCACCACGGTCTGCCGCGCGCGCGCCACGGCCAGCGCGCCATCGGGCACGGCGCTGGTGATCACCGAGCCGGCGCCGATCGTGGCGTCCGCGCCAATACTCACTGGCGCGACCAGCGCGCTGTTGGAACCGATGAAGGCGCCATCGCCGATCTGCGTGAGGTGCTTGTTGGCGCCATCGTAATTGCAGGTGATGGTGCCCGCGCCGACGTTCACGCCCGCGCCGATCTCGGCGTCGCCAAGATAGGTCAGATGATTGGCCTTGGAGCCGCGTCCAATGCGAGTCTTCTTGGTTTCGACGAAATTGCCAACATGCGCGTCGGCGGCGAGTTCAGTGCCCGGGCGGAGTCGCGCGTAGGGTCCGATCAGACAGCCCTCGCCGACGACGGCGCCGTCGAGGTCGCAATGCGCGTGCACGTTAGTGCCGGCGCCGAGCCTTACATCGCGAAGTCGCGTGAAGGGGCCGACGCGCACGTCATCGCCGAGCACGACTTCGCCTTCGAAGATCACGTCGACGTCGATCTCGACATCGCGGCCGACGGTCACGGTGCCGCGAATATCGATTCGCGCGGGATCGGCCAGGCGCGCGCCCGCGAGCGCGAGTGTCTTGGCGCGGCGTAACTGCAAGCGTCGTTCAAGTCGCGCCAACTGCCAGGCATCGTTGGCGCCTTCGGCCTCGCCGCTGTCGAGGCAGCGCACGCAGGCCGAGGGTCGACCCTCGGCGGCGGCGAGCGCGAAGATGTCGGTGAGGTAATACTCGCCTTGCGAATTGGTGTTGCCGACGCGCGCGAGCCAACGCTTGAGATCGGCCGCGCCCGCGACGATGACACCCGTGTTGATCCAATCGATCGCGCGCTGCGCGGGCGTCGCGTCGCGTTCCTCGACGATCGCGGTGACCGCGCCGTTCGCGTCGCGCAGCAAGCGACCATAGCCGCGCGGATCGGCGACGACCTCGGCGAGCACGGCCAGGCCATCACGCGCGGCATCGAGCAAGGCGCGCAAGGTGGCGGTGGTGATCAGGGGCACGTCGGCGTAGAGCACGAGCACGCGCGCGTCGTCGTCGATCGCGGGCAGGGCTTGCAGCACCGCGTGACCCGTGCCGAGTTGGCGCTCCTGAAGCGCCCAAGTCAGATCCTGATTCGCGAACGCCGCGCGGACCTGATCGCCACCGTGGCCATAGACCACGTGCACGCGCAGGGCGCCGAGTTCGCGCGCGCTGGCGATGACATGACCGAGCATGCTCACGCCCGCAATGCGCTGAAGCACCTTGGGGCGCGCCGATTTCATGCGCTTGCCTTCGCCGGCGGCGAGGATGACGACATGCAGATCGTTACTGGCCATGACTGCTCCTTGAATGCGGTCGGCATTATCGCAAGAACCACCGGGACTTGCCCCGGGGCCGGTCCACTATCATGGGCCCATGAGCATCAAGGGAATGATCGGGTGGGGGCGCGCCGAGACAGCGCTGGTCGCGTTGGCGGCGGCGCTGTGCGTGTTCGGCGGCTGGCAGCATGATCTGTTCGGGCAGGTGCGCTGGCCGCGCGTCGTCGAGGCCGTGGTCTACGTGGGATTCGTGTCCTTGGTCGCGCGCCTGATCGCGCGCGGCGGTCGCGTCGACGTGGCGCGCGCCGCGGCCGTGGTGGTCGGCGTCGTGCATGTGGCGATGCTCGGCATTGTCGGCAGCGCGGCCGTGGCGGCGCTGGCCCTGATCGCGATGGCGATCGGATCGCGCTTGGTCGGCCAGGTGCCCGCGCGGCCCTGGATTGCCTTGCTGGCGGGCCTGGCGCTGTGCGCGGGAGTCGTGGGCTGGTTGCTGCCGTATCGGGTGCACGCCGCGCCCGTGTACTTGCTCGTCGGCGGCTTGCTGGTGTGGTCGCGGCGCCAGGACGTGCGCGCGCTGTGGCGCGAGATCGTGGCGCCCTGGTGGTCATCCGAGCCGCTGCCGGAAGCCGCGCGCTGGATCGTGCCGGCGATCGGCTATGTCGCGATCACGGCGTGGTTGCCGACCACGCAGTTCGACGATGTCGTGTATCACCTGGGCCTGCCGTATCAATTGCAGACCCTGGGCTATTACCGCATGGACGCGGTGTCGCAAGTGTGGGCACTGGCGCCGTGGGCGACCGATGTGCTGCAGGGCATCGCCCAGGTCGTGGGCGCGACCGAGGCGCGCGGCGCGCTCAATACCTTGTTTCTGATCGTGGCGCTGCATCTGCTGTGGCAGTTGCTCGCGTTCTGGCGCGTCGATGCGCGCTGGCGCTGGTGGGGCATCGCGCTATTCGCGACGCAGCCCTTGATCTCGACGTTGTTGCACAGCATGCAGACGGAGTTGATCTCGCTGACGATCGCCCTGGCGTTGGCCTTGCTCGCGGCGAGCACCGCGCGCGGCGAGCGGCGCGAGACGTGGTGGCGAACCGGCGCCATCCTCATCGGCTTCGCGCTGGGCTGCAAGGTCAGCAATGTCGTTTGGGTGGGACTGATCGCGCTGTGGGTGTTGTGGCAGGCGCGCTGCTGGCCATGGACGCGGATTCTCGCCGCCGTCGGTTGGGTGTTGCTGATCGGTGGATCGAGTTACGCCTATGCCTGGAAGCTCACGGGCAATCCGGTGCTGCCCTTGTTCAACGATGTCTTTCAGTCGAGTCTGTTTCCGGTCGAGCGCTGGTATGACCCGACGTATCGCGCGGGTCTGCATTGGGACACGATCTATCAACTCGTGGTCAACACCAACCGCTATCAGGAAGGTTGGGACGGCACGGCCGGCTTTCAGTGGCTGGTGTTCGCGCCGTTGCTGTTGCTGGCGTGGCGGCATCGCGCTCTGCGCGCGGCGTGGCTGGTGGGCATCGTCGGCTTCGTGGTGATGTTCCTGCAGATGCAGTACCTGCGTTATCAGTTGCCGTCGCTCGCGATCCTCGCGGCGGTGATGGCGGTGGCGATCGCGCGCGCTTCGGCGGCGCGCGGTTTCGCGCTGATCACGGCGCTCGTGATGACCGTGAATCTGGCCTTCATGGGCAATGTGAACTGGATGCTGCATCACGCCGTGATCGCGCGCATCGGGCAGGACGGCATTCGCTATCGCGAAGCGTTCTTGCGCGAGTATCTGCCCGAACGTCTGTTGGCGGCGCATCTGCGCTCGACGTATGGGCCGAACTTCTTCGTCTACGCGCCGCTCGACTTCGAACCCGCGGTCGCGGAGTTGGCGGGTCGCGGCGTCACCGTGTCGTGGTACGACCCGACAACCAATGCGCTCGCCGCGGCCGCTACTGGCGATACCACGGGCGAGGCTCACGCCAAGCTCGCGCGTTCGCTCGGCGCGACGCACGTGGTCGTGCGCGAGGCACGCGTGCCACGCGCGGTGCGTGCTTTCCTGCGTCGCGAAGGCACGGTCGAGTTGAGCATCAATGGCGCGGCCCTCTATCGGCTGCGACAACCGAACTTGCTCGAGGACGTCGCGCTCGATCCACGCGCGCCGCTGTCGGGTGAGTCCTTGCGCTGGGAGCGACCGTGGTCGGCCCAGGGTCAAGCGTTGGCGAGCTTCACGCTCGAACTCGCCTGCGCGCGCGCGGGCACGGCGGCGCGCGCCGATCTGTGGCGACAGGTCGAGGGTGGCTGGGAGTCCGTGGTCTTCGACTATCAAGTCTGCGGCGACGACGGTCGTTTGCATTTGAGCGCCCAGGGCAAGTTGAGTCCGGCCACGCGCGCGCTACGCTTGAGCCTCGAACCCGGCGCTTCGCCCGCGCCGGCCGAGTACGCCGTGCGCGCGGTGACATTGACCGCGCGCGCGGATACTTTCCGCGATCGGGATCGGAGTCAGGACGCGAAGTGGTGAAGCAACGCTGGGTGCGCCAAGGCGTGACGTATTTCATGGTGGGCCTGGCCCAGCTCGCGCTCGACGCGGGGCTGTTCTCGCTGATCCATGCTCTGACCGGCGCGACCGTGGTGGCCAACCTTTCCGGTCGCGTGTGCGGGGCGGTGCTGGGGTATTTCCTCAATGGCACGGTGACCTTTTCCGAGCAGGGCGAACGCAAGCTCGGGCTCGCGCGCCTGAGCCGCTTTGTCGTACTGTGGTTGGCGATGACGACGCTCAGCACCCTGGGCGTGATGACCGTGGAATGGCTCGGCGGATCGCGGGCCGTGTATCTGGGCAAGCCCGTGGTGGAATTGATCCTGGCCGCCTTGGGGTTCGTGATTTCCAAGCACTGGGTGTATCGATGAGCAGCACCGCCGCGCCCGCCATCGCCGTCGTGATTCCGAGCTTTCGCGTGCGCGATCGCGTGCTGGGTGTGATCGCGCGCGTCGGGCCCGAGGTTGGTTGGATCTTCGTGGTCGACGACGCCTGTCCCGAACACACGGGCGATCATGTCGAGGCCGAGTGCCGCGATCCGCGCGTGCGCGTGCTGCGGCATGAGCGCAATCAAGGCGTGGGTGGCGCGATGTGCACGGGCTATCGCGCGGCGCTGGAAACACCGGCGCAAGTGGTGGTGAAAGTCGATGGCGATGGCCAGATGGATCCCGCCTTGATTCCGCGCCTGACCGCGCCGCTGTTCGCCGCGCGCGGCGACTACGTCAAGGGCAATCGCTTCCATCAACTGGGCGATACGCGCGCCATGCCGGCGCTGCGCTTGTTCGGCAATGCGGCGCTGAGTTTTCTCTCGAAGCTCTCGACCGGTTATTGGCAGATGTTCGATCCCACCAATGGCTTCACCGCGATCCATCGCTCGGTGCTGGCGTTGTTGCCGCTTGATCGCGTGGCGCGCGGGTATTTCTTCGAGTCGGATTTGCTGTATCACCTCAGTCAAGCGCGCGCGGTGGTGATCGACATGCCGATGCGCGCGGTTTACGAAGGCGAATCGTCGAGCCTGCGGCCGCTGCGCATCATCGGACCCTTCCTGGGCGGCCACGTGCGCAATCTCACGCGTCGCTTGGTGTACGGGTATTTCCTGCGCAATTTCTCGCTGGCCTCGGTCGAGCTCGGGCTGGGCGCGATCGCGCTGCTGTTCGGCGTGGTCTTTGGCGCCGCGGCGTGGTGGCATTCGGCTCACAGCGGCGTGCCGGCGACGGCGGGCACGGTGATGCTGGCGGCGCTGCCGATCATTGTTGGCGTGCAGCTGCTGCTGTCGTGGTTGAACTTCGACGTGGCGGCCGAGCCGCGCGTGCCGATCGCGAGCCTGATGCGCGACGATCTCGGTCGCTAGGCGCGATTGTCGATTCCGCCGCGATCGCGCGAGCGGACCCCGAAAACAAAACGGGCGCGCCACTCGGCGCGCCCGTCGGGTATCGCGATGTCTCGTGAGCTGCTCAGTGCTTGAGCGACTTGCGCAGACGCTCCAGCGCCTGCAACTGCGCCACCGCTTGCACCAGCTGCGCCTGCGCCTCGGCGACTTCCATCGCGTCGGTGCGGTTGGCCAGGGCGCGCTCGGCTTCGTCCTTGGCCTTGAGGGCCGCGGCTTCGTCGATGTCCTTGGCGCGAATGGCGGTGTCGGTGAGGATGGTCACGACCTGCGGCTGCACTTCGAGAATGCCGCCGGAGACGTAGATGAACTGCTCCTCGTCATTCTCGCCAATCACGCGCACCTGACCGGGCTTGAGTCGCGTGATCAGCGGCGCGTGCCGCGGCGCGATGCCCAGCTCGCCCATCTCGCCCGAAGCGACCACGAGCTTGGCCTGCCCGTGAAAGATTTCCTGCTCGGCGCTGACGATGTCTACTCGGATGGTGGTCATGGACTTCTCGCTGTGGCGGGTGCGGGCGTCGGTGTTCACCGGCGCCCGCGCGGGGCCTGATTAGGCCTTGGCTTCCATCGCCTTGGCCTTCTCGAAGGCCTCGTCGATGCCACCGATCATGTAGAACGCCTGCTCGGGCAGGGCGTCGCACTCGCCGTCGACGATCATGCGGAAGCCGCGGATCGTTTCCTTGAGCGTGACGTACTTGCCCTTGGAGCCGGTGAACACCTCGGCGACGTGGAACGGCTGCGAGAAGAAGCGCTCGATCTTGCGCGCGCGCGTGACCGCCTGCTTGTCTTCTTCCGACAGTTCGTCCATGCCCAGGATCGCGATGATGTCCTTGAGCTCCTTGTAGCGCTGCAGCGTGGCCTGCACGCGGCGCGCGGTCTCGTAGTGCTCGACGCCGATCACGTTCGGATCGAGCTGACGCGAGGTCGAGTCCAGCGGGTCCACGGCCGGGTAGATGCCCAGCGACGCGATCTGGCGCGACAGCACGACGGTCGCGTCCAAGTGCGAGAACGTGGTCGCGGGCGACGGGTCGGTCAAGTCGTCGGCGGGCACGTACACGGCCTGGATCGAGGTGATCGAGCCGGTCTTGGTCGAGGTGATGCGTTCTTGCAGCACGCCCATTTCCTCGGCCAGCGTCGGCTGGTAACCCACGGCCGACGGCATGCGGCCCAGCAGCGCCGACACTTCCGTGCCCGCGAGCGTGTAGCGGTAGATGTTGTCGACGAACAGCAGCACGTCGCGGCCCTTGCCCGAGGCCTGCTTCTCGTCGCGGAAGTATTCGGCCATGGTCAGGCCGGTGAGCGCGACGCGCAGGCGGTTGCCCGGCGGCTCGTTCATCTGGCCGTACACCATCGCGACCTTGTCGAGGACGTTGGAGTCCTTCATCTCGTGATAGAAGTCGTTGCCTTCGCGGGTGCGCTCACCGACGCCGGCGAACACCGACAAGCCCGAGTGCTGCTTGGCGATGTTGTTGATCAGTTCCATCATGTTGACGGTCTTGCCCACGCCGGCGCCGCCGAACAGGCCGACCTTGCCGCCCTTGGCGAACGGGCACATCAGGTCGATGACTTTGATGCCGGTTTCCAGCAGTTCGTTGGCCGCGGACTGCTCTTCGTAGCTCGGGGCATTGCGATGGATGACCCAGCGCTCTTGCTCGCCGATCGGGCCGGCTTCGTCGATCGGACGGCCGAGCACGTCCATGATGCGGCCCAGGGTCTTGATGCCAACCGGCACCTTGATCGCTTCGCCGGTGTTCTGCGCGACCAGGCCGCGCTTGAGGCCGTCGGTCGAGCCCAGCGCGATGGTGCGCACCACGCCGTCGCCGAGCTGCTGCTGCACCTCGAGCGTGATTTCGGTGCCTTGCACCTTCAGCGCGTCGTATACCTTCGGCACCTGCTCGCGCGGGAATTCCACGTCGACGACGGCGCCGATGATCTGCACTACCTTGCCCTGACTCATGACAGGATCCTCTTCAATGCTCAAATGTGTCTTAGGGACGCGCGCGGATCAGACCGCGGCCGCGCCACCCACGATTTCGGAAATTTCTTGCGTGATCGCCGCCTGGCGCGCCTTGTTGTAGACCAGGGTCAGCGTGCCGATGGCCTTGGTGGCGTTGTCGGAGGCCGACTTCATCGCCACCATGCGCGCGGCATGCTCGGACGCGAGGTTTTCGAGCACGCCCTGGTAGACCAGCGATTCGACGTAGCGCGTGAGCACGTGGTCGAGGATCGCGGCGGCGCTGGGCTCGTACAGATAGTCCCAGTCGTGCTTGGACTCGATGTCGTCCGAGGGCGGCAGCGGCAGCAACTGATCGATGCGCGATTTCTGCGTCATCGTGTTGATGAAGTCGTTGTAGGCCAGGAACACGCGATCCAGGCGACCTTCGGCGTAGCCGTCGAGCATGACCTTGATCACGCCGATCAGCTGCTCCACGCGCGGCTTTTCGCCCAGGTGCGTGACCGAGCCCAGCATGTTGACCTTTAGGCGACGGAAGAAGGCCGTGGCCTTCTGGCCGATGGCGACGATGTCCACCTCGACCCCGCGCTCCTGAAAGCCACGAATCTCGGCCAGGATCTTGCGGAACATGTTCGAGTTCAGACCACCGCACAAGCCGCGGTCGGTGGAGATGACCACGTAGCCGACACGCTTGATCTCGGCGCGCTCGACCAGGAACGGATGCTTGTACTCGGTGTTGGCGCGCGCGACGTGGCCGATGACCTGGCGCATCAGGCGCGCGTAGGGGCGCGAGGCCTTCATCAGGTCCTGCGCGCGGCGAATCTTGCTGGCCGACACCATCTCGAGCGCGCGCGTCACCTTGCGGGTGTTCTGCACGCTCTTGATCTTGGTGCGGATTTCTCTTGCGCCTGCCATTGCGGGTCGTCTCCGGGGCGCGGTTGCCCGCGCCCGATGCGTCTTACGCGCGGCGCGCCGGGCGCGCCGCTTGGCTTACCACGTACCGGTCTTCTTGAAGTCGACGATGGCCTTCTTGAACGTGGCCTCGATCTCGCCGTTCCAGTCGCCGGTCGCGACGATCTTCTGCATCAACTCGCCATGATTGGCGTGCATGAACGCGTGCAGGCCCTTCTCGAACGCCTGGATCTTGGCGATCGGCTGGTCGTCCATGTGGCCTTCGTTGACCGCGTACAGCGACACCGCCATTTCGGCGATCGACATCGGCGCGTACTGCTTTTGCTTCATCAGCTCGGTGACGCGCTGGCCGCGCTCGAGCTGCGCGCGCGTGGCCGCGTCGAGGTCCGAGGCGAACTGCGCGAACGCCGCCAGCTCGCGGAACTGCGCCAGCGCCAAACGCACGCCGCCGCCGAGCTTCTTGATGATCTTGGTCTGCGCCGCGCCACCGACGCGCGACACCGAAATGCCCGCGTTCATGGCCGGACGCACGCCGGCATTGAACAGATCGGTTTCCAGGAAGATCTGACCGTCGGTGATCGAGATCACGTTGGTCGGCACGAAGGCCGAGACGTCGCCCGCCTGCGTTTCGATGATCGGCAGCGCGGTGAGCGAGCCGGTCTTGCCCTTGACCGCGCCCTGGGTGAATTGCTCCACGTAGTCGGCGTTGACGCGCGCGGCGCGCTCGAGCAGACGCGAATGCAGATAGAACACGTCGCCCGGATACGCTTCGCGACCCGGCGGACGGCGCAGCAGCAGCGACATCTGACGATAGGCCCAGGCCTGCTTGGTCAGATCGTCATAGACGATCAGGGCGTCTTCGCCGCGATCGCGGAAGTATTCGCCCATGGTGCAGCCCGAGTAGGCCGCGGCGTACTGCATCGCCGCCGATTCGGCGGCCGAGGCGGCGACGATGATCGTGTGGGCCAGCGCGCCGTTTTCTTCCAGGCGGCGCACCACGTTGGCGATCGACGAGGCCTTCTGACCGATGGCCACGTAGATGCACTTAATGCCCGAACCCTTCTGATTGATGATGGTGTCGACCGCCAGCGCGGTCTTGCCGGTCTGGCGGTCGCCGATGATCAGCTCGCGCTGACCGCGACCGACCGGCACCATCGCGTCGACCGACTTGTAGCCCGTTTGCACCGGCTGATCGACCGACTTGCGCGCGATCACGCCCGGCGCGACTTTTTCGATCGGGGCCGAGAGCTTGGCATTGATCGGGCCCTTGCCATCGATCGGGTTGCCCAGCGCGTCGACGACGCGGCCGAGCAGTTCCGGACCGATCGGCACTTCGAGAATGCGGCCGGTGGTCTTGACCGTGTCGCCTTCGCGCAGATGCTCGTAATCGCCCAGCACCACCGCGCCCACGGAATCGCGCTCGAGGTTGAGCGCCAGGGCGAAGGTGTTGTTCGGCAGTTCGATCATTTCGCCCTGCATCGCGTCGGCCAGGCCGTGGATGCGCACGATGCCGTCGGACACCGAGACGATGGTGCCTTCGTTGCGTGCTTCGGCGCCGATCTTGGCTTTCTCGATCCGGGTGCGGATCAATTCGCTGATTTCAGACGGGTTGAGCTGGGTTGCCATTTGGAGGTCCTTTCGCGACCACGCGAGCGGTCGCCGTTACCATGAGAATTCGTTGATCAGGCGGTCAGCGCCTGCGTCAGTCGCGCCAGGCGACCACGCACGGAACCATCGATCACCACGTCGCCGGCATCGATCACCGCGCCACCGACCACGCTGGGGTCGACCACCGCGTGCATCTCGATGTCGCGACCGAAACGGCGCTTGAGCGCGGCCTTCAGGCCATCGGCCTGCGCCGTGTCCAGGGCCACCGCCGCGCGCACGGTCACGCGCAGCACCTTGTCGTGTTCGCGCTTGAACTCGGCGAAGAGTTCGGCGATTTCCGGCAGCAAGGGCAGGCGACGATTGGCCGCGAGCATCGACAGGAAGCCCGCGAAGGTGGAATCCGGCGCCTCGCCTTGCGGCAAGAAAAGCGCGAGCAGCTGCTCGGCCGACAGGCGCGGATCGCCGATCACGGCGCGCACCTGGTCGTGCGCGGCCACGATCGCGGCGAATTCGAGCTTTTCGGCCCAGGCCGCGAGCGCGTTGGCGGCGCGCGCCGATTCAAAGGCGGCGCGCGCGTAGGGACGGGCAAGCGTGGTGGCGGAGGTGCTCATCGATCAGATCTCGCGGGCGAGCTGGTCGAGCAGATCGCGATGACGGGTGGCGTCGATCTCGCGCGCGAGGATTTTTTCCGCGCCCTTGATCGCCAGGGCCGACACCTGCTGGCGCAGCACTTCCTTGGCCTTGTGCGAGAGCGAATCGATCTCGGCCATGGCCGCGGTCTTTTGCTTCTGCGCCTCGGCGATGGCGTCGGTTCGCGCCTTGTCGACGATCTGCACCGCTTGCTGGTGCGCGCGTTCGGTGATCGTGCCGGCCTCGACGCGGGCCTTCTTGATCTCGTCGGCGACGCGTTCATCGGCGTCGGCCAATTCCTTGCGCGCGCGATCGGCGGCGGCCAGGCCGTCGGCGATCTTCTTCTGACGTTCCTCGATGGCGGCCATCAGCGGCGGCCAGACGAACTTCATGGTCACCCAGCCCAGGATCAGAAGCACCAGGGTCTGGACGATGAGTGTGGCATTGAGATTCATGTGTGCGGCTGCCCGAATCGGACCCAACGGACCACGCGCGCCCCGAGGGCGCGGCGTGGCGTGCGTAGCGCCAGTCTTAGGCGAACGGATTGGCCGTGGCGAACCACAGCGCGATACCGGTGCCGATGATGAACGCCGCGTCGATCAGGCCGAGCAACAGGAACACCTTGGTCTGCAGCGTGTTCATCAGCTCCGGCTGACGCGCCGACGCTTCGATGTACTTGCCGGCCATGATGCCCACGCCGATGCAGGCGCCGATCGCGCCGAGACCGATGATGAGACCGCAAGCCAGGGCGACAAATGCAACGTTCGTCATGATTGTTCTCCAAAAAAAAGCGTTGGTGAGTAAGTAAAAGCGTTAATGGTGATCGTGCGCCTGGCCGATGTAGACCAGGGTCAGCATCATGAAGATGAAGGCCTGCAGCCACACGATCAGGATGTGGAAGATGGCCCAGATCGTGCCGGTGAGCAGATGGCCGATGATGCCGCCGATGGTGGCCGTGCCACCCAGGCCCGCGATCAGGAAGAAGATCAGCTCGCCCGCGTACATGTTGCCGTACAGACGCATGCCGTGCGAGAGCGTCTTGGAAATGTACTCGACGATGTTCATGCCGAAATTGGCGGCGGCCAGCAGCAGGGCGCCGATCCAGGTCAGCGGATTGGCCGAGAGCTTGACCATGCCGAACGGCGCGCACACGAGTTCGTGCATCCAGCCGCCGAAACCCTTGATCTTGATGCTGTAGTAGAACACCAGCAGGAGCACGCCGAGGGACATGCCGAGCGTGGCGTTGAGATCGGCGGTGGGCAGCGGGCGCAGGTGTTCGATGTTGGCCTTGTGCGCGATCCACGGCAGCCAGTCGACCGGCAGCAGGTCGATGGCGTTCATCACGAACACCCAGCAATAGACGGTCAGCGCCAGCGGCGCGATGTAGTCGAGCTTGCCCTTGACCAGGGCCTTGGCTTGCTCGTTGACGTTCTCGAGCACCATCTCGACGAAGGCCTGCAGCTTGCCCGGCACGCCCGAGGTCGCGCGCGAGGCGGCCATGCGCAGCACGATCAGCACGATCGCGGCGGTGATCAGCGAAAACGTGAGCGTGTCCCAATGCACGACCGAGAAATCGAGCAGGCCGTGCTGCTTCTTCGACGCCAGATGGGTCAAGTGATGCGAGATGTACTCGCCCATGCCACCCGACGATTCGCCGCTTTCACTTGCCATCAGAGACGTCAGCATTTCTCACCTGAACCACATCAAGCCAAGCCAGTGGGCCACCAGGGCCGCGAACACGCCCGCGATCAGTGGCAAGGGTGGTAGTTGCAGCTTCGCCAGCGCGAACCACAGACCCAGCACGATCAGGAGCAACTTCAACGCTTCACCCACGAACGCCGACAGCAGCAACTGCGGCGGCGGCGCCACGCCTGGCGCGAGCAGCCGCCAGCCGAACACCGCATTGCCCGCCGTCACCACGAGGCCGCCGGTCGCCGCGGCCTTCGCCGCCGGTAGACCGCCGACGAAAATCAGCAGTACCGCCGCGCCGAGGGCAAACCCGACCTGCAACAGCACGATGCGGGTGACCAGCCGTTTGCCGCTTTCGATCGGATTGCTCAAGGAAGACCAAGCGCGGTAGCTGGTTCGGGCGGGGCACCGACCGGAAATCCGGGTCGGCAAAGCCGCGAAAGTTTAACGGGCCGGCTAACCCCGACGCAACCGCGAAATGGCGTATTCGACGGGGCGCGGCGACGATTCGTCGCGCTTCGTGGCGCGACCTAGCACAACCCGCGAGAGGCCGAAAGGCCGCGCCGCGTCAAAGTTTGGCGGCGCTTCGCGGCGAAAGCCTGTTTTCAGGGCACCACGGCGTAGGTGCACAGCGAGGTCCAGATCTCGGCGAGCTGGCCGGCGCTGTACAGATGTCCGCCCGGAAATTCCGTGTAGTGAATATCGCCCGGATCCCAGCCACCCGCGGTCAAGCGCGCGGGGTCGCCGCTGACGGTGGCGTAGAGCGAATCCGTGGTGCCGATGTGAATATCGACTGGCACTTTGCGCGTGACCGCGGGCAAATAGGTCGAGCACGCGAACGAACCCGAGCTCGTGCAGGCATAGGCGAGCAGCGCGCCCGCGCTGACGCTGTAAGCCGCGAAGCGATCGGGCGTGTCGAGCACGAAGCCATGCCCGTAGTGTCCACCCGCGGAGAAGCCCCACAGATAGCGACGCGTGCGCTCGACGTTGTACGCGGACTCGGCATCGGCGATGGCGGCGATGATCGCGTACTCGTCGGCGGGCGGATTCCAGCCGCCGCCCGAAGGGCCGGTCGCGGCTGGCGCCAGCACGATGAAGCCGCGCGTGTCCGCTTGCGTGATCCATTGCGTGCGCGTCTGCTGCGCGGCGGTCGGGCCTGTGCCCGTGCCTTGCGCGCCATGCAGCACGACGACCAAGGGCCAGGGCCGCGTGGCGGTGTAACCGGGCGGCAGATGCAGGTAGTAGGTGCGGCTTTCTTGCGTCTCGGGCACGACCACCGTGCGCGACTGATCGCCGGGCGCGGCGCCGCCGCTGCCGTTGGACGGCGACGTGGGAATCGCATCCTCGAAACTGTCGCCGAACAACTCGGGCAAGGCGCCCGTCGTGCACGCGGTGGTCGGCAGGCGCACGGTGGTCGCCGCGCGCGCCGCGCCAGCGAGGGGCAGCGTGGCCACCAAGGTCAGAGCGAGCACGAGCGGCGGGCTGCGCACGATGTCGAATCCGGACATGAACACGCGAACATCTTACCGTCGACGCCGTGGCGCCGCGCGCCATGCCGTCGGTCGTGTTGCGGGGCTTCGCGTGGGCTGGTCATAATCGAGCGCCACGCGTGGGCGTGGTCGGGGAGATGTGGGCATGAGCGAGGCCAAGGATCCGTTCGTCCAAGTCAGCGCGGGCGCCACGATCTTCCGCGAGGGCGATGCCGGCTCGGAAATGTTCATCATCGAATCGGGCAGCGTCGACATTCTGCGCGCCAGTCGCGGCAACGAACCGATGGCGACGTTGGAAGCTGGCGACTTCTTCGGCGAGATGGCCGTGCTCGAGGATCAGCCGCGCTTCGCCACCGCCGTCGCGCGCACCAATGCCCGCTTGCTGCGCATCGATCGCGCCGCGTTCAACGACGTGCTGGCGCAGAACGTCGAGATCGCCGTGCGCATCATGCGCAAGCTCACCGCGCGCTTGCGCCGCAGCGAACAGCGCGCGGCCGAAGCCTTCGAGGCGCTGGAAGAATTCCGTCGTCGTCTGTCCGCGCGCGCCGATGCCCGCGTAGGCGCGCCCGCGACGCCGACCGCGCCGCCCGCCGCGCCGGGCGTGACGACCTTGTTGCATCCGGCCTCGGGCACGCGCTTTCCGCTCGAGGGTCAGGCCGAGTTTCTCGTCGGCCGACCCGATCCGGTGACCGGCATCAATCCCGAGATCAATCTCGGTCCGCTGGACGTGACGCGCAGCCTCAGTCGGCGTCACGCCAAGGTGGTCGCGGTCGCCGGTGGTTTTCAACTGCGCGAGGATGTCGGCACGACCAACGGCACCTTCGTCAACGGACAACGTCTGCGCACCGGCGAGCCGGTCGCGCTCAAGGCGGGCGACAAAATCCGTTTCGGTTCGGTCGAAGTCGAAGTCATCGCCTAGGCCCTCGCCAGGAGCATTGCCGTGCAAGACGAACTCAATCAGATCGATGTGGCCTGCGCCGAAGCGCTGAAGAAGATCAAGGAAGAACAGGACGTGATCGATGGCCGCATCAAGGCCATGGATGAAATGAAGTCCCAGGTCGCCGAAGTGGTGTACCTGCGCGTGCGCGCCGACTACAAATCCAAGCGCGACACGCTCGACGCGCAAGCCAAGCCGCTGCGCGAGCAAGCGCAAGCGCAGTACCTGCGCCTGATGGCCGCGTTCGACGAACTCGAGGCGTCCAACGAAGCCGTGCAGCTCGATAAGCAGGAGACCGAATTGCGTCATCAGCTTGGCGAGTTCGACAAGGACGAATTCGGCAAGCGCATGAAGGCCATCGACGCCGCGGCCGCCGAACAGAGCGTGCTGTACGAGAAAGCGCGTGGCCTGCGCGAGAAGTTTCTCGCCGCCGTGCGCGGCGAAGAAGAATTGCGCGTGGCCTTGATCTCGCCTGCCGCGTCCAACGCCTTGGCGACGCCGCCAGCGCCGGCCGCCGCCGCCGCCGCAAGTCACGTGACGCAGCCGGAAATGCCCGCGATCACCACGGCCGAGATTCCCAAGCCCGTCGTGCCGCCGCCGCCCGCCGCGCCCAAGACCATGGCCGACGGCACTCTCGTGATGCCGGTGCCGACCGCGCCGGCGCCGCCGCCCGCCGCGGCCGCGAAACCCGTGGTGACCGAGGCGACGGTGATGTTCAAGCCCGCGCGCCTGGTGCCGCAGAATCCCGAAGCCGGCAAGACGACGTATGCGCTGACGCTCAAGCCCATGGCTATCGGCAGCGATACCGGCAACGACATCCGCATCGGCGGTCCGGGCGTCGAGCCCAAGCACGCGCAGATCGTGCCGACGCCGCAGGGCTATTCGCTGGTGGATTTCGACACCAAGCACGGCACGCGCGTCAACGCCGAGAAGGTCAAGGAGCGCGTGCTGAACAACGAGGACGTGGTGCAGATCGGCGCCGCGCGCTTCGTGTTCCGCAGCAGCTGAGCGCGTCGCGTCGATGGAGATCAAGCAGGAACAGCGCGGTGGCGTGAGCGTGCTCGCGCCCCTGGGTCGGCTGGACACCGATTCGGCATCCGACTTCGAACTCGCGCTGCAGGATCTGTTGGCCGCGGGCGCGCAGCATTTCGTCGTCGACCTGGGCGAGATCAACTACGTCAGCAGCGCCGGCTTGCGCGTGCTGTTGATGCTGGCCAAGCGTGTCGAGGGCAAGGGCAGCCTGCGCCTGGCCGATCTCAATCCGCAGGTGAAGCAGGTCTTCGACGTGGCCGGCTTCACCAAGTTGTTTTCGATCTTTCCCAGCGCCAGCGCGGCGCTCGATCGACACCCGGGCGCGGGCGAAGTCTCGCCGGCGCTGGCCAAGCTCGCGGCCAAGTTGATGGGCGCGGGCGATGCCAACGCCAAGCCCGATGCCGACGATGCGCGCATGGCCAAGGCCGCCGCCGGCATTCTCGGCGTCGCGCCCACGCCCACGCCCTTGCCGCCGAGCAAAACGCCGCCGGCGAAAGCCAAGAAGACGGGCGACAAGACCATGGCGCTGGCGTCGCTCAAGACACCGGTCGGCAGCGGCGAAGCACCCGCGTCGGCATCGGAATCCCCGAGCGCCGCGCCCGAACCCAAGCGCGGCTTCTTCGCGCGACTGCTGGGGCTGTTCAAGCGCTGAGCGCGGATCGCGCGGTGCTTAGAGTCGCTCGATCGCGAGCAAGGTCAGATCGTCGCTTTGCGGCTCGGTGCCGACGAAGCGCGCGAGATCGTCACGCAGTGCATTGATCACGCCGCGCGCGTCCGTGCCTCGCGCCACCGCGGTCTGCGCGCGCTTCAAGCCGAACAACTCGCCGGCTTGGTTGTGCGCTTCGTCGAGGCCGTCGGTGAACAGCAGCATGCACTCGCCCGATTCGAGCTGATGACGCACGACCGGATAGCGCGGCTCGCTCATCGCGCCGAGCGGCGGGCCGCCCTCGATCGCCAATTGCCGCACTTCGCCATCGCGACCGCGCACGAGCGGCGCCGGGTGACCGGCCGAGGCGATTTCGATGATGCCGCTGCGCGGTTCGAGCACGACCACGAGCATGGTGACGAACATGCCCGCCTCGAGTTCGCTGTAGAGCGTGGCGTTGATGTCCTCGAGCAATTCCGTGGCGCGACGCGTGCGCGCCGAGGCCTGGCGCAGCACCGCGCCCAGCCTCGCCATGTACAGCGCGCCCGACAGCGCCTTGCCGGAGACATCGGCGACGATCATGGCCTGACGACTGTCGGCCAGGGCCACGAAGTCGTAGTGATCGCCACCAATCACGCGCGCGGCCGCGTAGTCGTCGACGATGGCGTAGCCCGACAAACTCGGCGGCGCTTGCGGCAGGAAGCGCTGCTGGATGCGTCGGCACAAGGTCAGATCATGTCGTTCCATGTCGAAATCGCGCGCCGGTTCGCGCGCGGGCGCGAGCAGCGCGCCGAGCAGATTGGCCACGGCGATCAGATGCTCGTGATCGGTGCCGCGAAGCGCGCCGGGATCCTTGAGGCTGTCGATGTAGATCGCGCCCAGTGCCTCGCCGTTGAAGCGGATCGGCACGGCCGCCGCGGCGCCGTAGAGTTGCGGCACGCGCAGTCGTTGCGTCAACGCCAGTCGCTCCTGCTCGTCGATCAGCAACAGACCGAATTGATGACGCGTGGCCTCGTGCGATACGGCGTTGACGGCCGTGGGTTGCATCGGGCGCGAATCGCGCGTGGCCTGTCCGATCAAGGTCAGCGCGTCGCCCATCGCCGCGTGCAGGAACACGGCCGCGCGATCGGCGCGCGCGAACGCGCGCAGTAGCAACTCGCACGCGCGTCGCGCCAGTTCCGCCGGCGCGTGACGTTCGGCGCCGAGCGCGCCCAGATCGCAGAACAGACGCACGCGCGACAGCATTTCCTGAAACAAGCGCCCACCGGGCGGCTCGATCGGAATCGGCGTCGCCTGCGTCCCGGGCGTGACCACATTGGCGTTGGCGCCGCGAAAACGCAGCTTGATCTGACCCATGTCGAGGCGATCGCCATCGGCCAGCACGCGCGAGCCCGACAGGCGTTCGTCATTGACCAGCACGCCGTTGGCGCTGCCCAGATCGACCAGTTCCCAACCGCCATCGTCGCGCGGACGAATCTCGGCGTGACGGCGCGAGATGGTCACGTCGTCGATACGCACATCGGCGATGTCGCCGCGACCAATCACGATCCGGCGGACGAAGCTGAACGTGGTGCCGGCGCCATCGCCGGCTTCGATCACGAGCTCGGGCATGCCTGTGGTCTCTGTCGGATCGCCGCATCTTGGCACAAAATGATCGCCCGACAAGCGAGGAGGTGGGGCATGACGATTGCGCTTTGGTGCATCCTGGTGGCGGCTTACCTGCCCTTGGTGTGGACGGCCGTGGCCAAGTTCTCCGGGCCTGGCTTCAACAACAAGCGGCCGCGCGAATTTCTCGATTCGCTCGATGGCTTTCGTAAGCGCGCGCATTGGGCGCAGCTCAATTCCTTCGAAGCCTTCCCGCCCTTCGCCGCCGCCGTGCTCGTGGCCGAGCATCTGCAAGCGCCGCAAGATCGCGTGGATCTGCTGGCGTTGAGCTTCATCGGTCTGCGCATCGCCTACGGCGTGTGTTATCTGGGCAATTGGGCGACGCTGCGTTCGGTCATGTGGCTGCTGGCCGTGGGTTGCGTGGTGGGCTTGTTCGTCATCAGCGCGTGAGCGTGCATCGCGCGCGATGGCGAGATGACGCGGACGCGTGTTCGCGCGACTCGCCTCGAAGTGCTTGAACCGCGAATGCCGTTTCGGGCGCGAGCGTCGTCAGTGACGATTGCGCGCGGAAGGCGTCGTGAGCGATCGCCCCGACATCCGTCTCGATGGCGCGCGACGCGAGCATGTCGTTGGGCGATCGCGCAAAAAAAGGGCCGGCAGAATTCAATCTGCCGACCCTTCTGGCGCTGGAGCTTGTCGGGAGGGGAGGGGACTCGCCTGCCAGCGCGGTGCAGTCTTGAAGCGGTATTACTTGGCAGCCTTCTTGGTGCTGGCCTCGACCGTCTTGGTCACGGCCTCGTTGGCCGATTCGAAGCTGGTCTTGAACAGGTCACCGATGGCTTCGCTGGTCTTGATGGTCAGGCCCATCAGTTCCTGCTGCGCCTGGTACAGCTTCTCGGCGGAGTCCTTGGCCAGCGACACGCTCTTGGGGAACAGCGTGCGGGCGGTCTCGGCATCGCGCACTTCGGCGGCGTCGCCCCAGAAATCCACGGCGGCATTGACGCGGCCTTCGATGGCCTTGAGCTGCAGGTCAACCGCGCGCTCGAAACCGGCGATGGCCAGGTTGTGCGCCTTGAACGCGGTGTCGGAGAACTGCTTCGAGAACGTGACGAACTGCTTGGCGTTGAATTGCTCGAACATGGCGGGATCCCTCCTATGGGGTGTTCATGTTGCGGCGCATCATAAGCCCGTTTCTGTTGCAACGCAACATCAAGTGGATAAATTTTTTCCTACAGGCGCTCGAAGCCAGTCTTTTCAGTCACTTGAGAGCGGACGCGAGGGCGTGGCCGGCGCGATTGCCGGCCGAAAAGGCGCCGGATTCAGGGCGTGACGATCTTCTCGCCGAGCAATTCGGCCCGAAGATCGCGATTGGCCTTGGGTCCGAACCACAGGCCCAGGATCGCGCGCGCCAGTTCCAGCCCGGTGAACTGCCCTTGAGAGGTTTCGCCGCGCAGAATCTGCAGGCCGCGTTCGGGGTCGTAGTCGACATAGACCACATCGCCACGCTTGCCCGCGCCCAAGGCCGTCGCCGCGGCCTGCAGGCGGCCCGCGAGGCGCGAGCGCATTTGCGGATCTTCGACCGCCTCGTTCAATTGCGCGAGCCAGTAATCGCGCATCGCGGTTTCTTCCTCGGCCGAGGGCGCGAGCCAATGCAGCACGATGCGGCAACGCTTGAGGCCGTCGCCGAGCGAGCGCGGATCGACTTCGCCGCGATCGACATACAAGGCCACGACGTGAAACGGCATGAAGCGGCGATAGCCAATGCCCGCGCCGCTCAAGCGCAGATAGTCATCCCACTTTTCGACATGAATGAAAGCCGGCAGCTCGACGCCTTGCAGCGTCGTGACGGCCGGCGCGGTCGGGGTCGCCGCGGTCGCCATCGTGGGCGCCGCGCCGAAACCCGCGAGCGCGATCAACAGCCCGATGGCGCGCATGTCACTTCCTCCCTGTTCCGGACCCTATCGTGCGGCGGCGGGGCGCGCGCGACAAGGGGCCTGCGTCACGACTTCGCGCCTTCGTAGCTGCAAGCCGAGGTGCAGGTCTCGTGCACGATCACGCGCGCGAGCAAGGGCAGGCGTGGCTTGAGATGGTCCCAAACCCAGATCGCCAGGTTTTCGCTGGTCGGGTTGTCCAGGCCTTCGATGTCGTTGAGGTAACGGTGATCGAGCTGCTCGAACAGCGGCGCGAACGCGATCTTGATCTCGGCGAAGTCCATCACCCAGCCCAGGCGCGGATCGACCGGGCCTTCGACGTGAATCTCGATCCGAAACGAATGACCGTGCACGCGCGCGCACTTATGGCCTTCGGGCACGTGCGGCAAACGATGAGCCGATTCGAGATGAAAAGTCTTCTGAATGCGCATGAGCGTGCCGAACGGGACGATGGCGGACGAACCTGAAGCGCCCGGCCTCGCGCAGCGATTGCCCCCGTTTCCGGGACGCGGCCGTGGGCGTGAAATGGTGGCTACGGGTGGGCTCGAACCACCGACCTCAGCATTATGAGTGCCGCGCTCTAACCGGCTGAGCTACGTAGCCACGAGGGGGCGTGGATTCTTCCGGCGCGGCCGGTCGTTGTCAAGCGCCGACCGCCCCGCGCGCTCGCGCGACGGGCGACCTCGGGGCCGGGGCTGGAAGCGTCTCGCGGGCTTTGCCGCATGGACTGCTGCCCCCGAACACCCTGAGGAAGCCACCATGTACTACGCGCCGCGCTGGTTTGCCCCGCGTTCCTTCGTTCTGCTGCTGGCGCTGTTGATCTGCGCCGGCGCCACGCGGGCGCAAGTCCGCTACGAGGTTGTGTACGACCAATTGGAGATCGCCAACGACGGCAACAGCGCGTCGACGTTCACCGGCGACGATAGCGCCGGTCCGCCGTGGCGATTCGTCGAGGTCGCCGACGATTTCGATCTGCGCGCGCCGCAGTCGATCGTCGCCGCGCGCATCAAGCAGGCCGGTCTCGAGTACACGCCCGAAACCGAAGCCTTGCGGCTCACCATCTATGCCAATGACCCGGCGACCGAGCGACCGGGCGCCATTGTTTGTCGCTACGCTGACCTCGTGCCCGAACTCGAACACGCCGCGGGCGATCCGCCCGCGACGCGGCGCTACGCCCTGATGGTGCTGCCACGCCCATGTCGGCTGCCGATGGGCAGCTACTGGTTCTCGGTCATGTATGAAGGCGATTACGACCCACTCAGTCGCACGATCTTTCAATGGCGTCTGGCGCCCGCGACCGCGATCACGCCCGTGCTCGGACGCAACATGGTCGAGCGCGGTCGATACGGCATCACCGATTGCCCGGATTTCGTGCCGCATGACCGCGAGCAGGGATGCTTTCCGTTCGGCAATGACAACAATCCTTCCAGCGCGGCCTTTCAGTTGTTGCGTCTGCCCGCGCTAGCGCCGCAGGCGCCAGCACGCGTCGATGCGATGTCGATGGCGGGATTCGCGTTCGTGCTGATTGCCTGTTTGAGTCTGGGTCTGGCGACGCTGGCATGGCGCCGGACCTGAGCGCGCGGCCCGGCGTCGAACGTGCTCGATCCGGTGGGCCACGCGGCTTCGGGGCGCGTTGTCAAAACTGTTCAATCACCCGCCGCGTTGTTGCTGGCCTCGCGGAGCGTATGGAACAATCATTCTCAGTACGTTTTGGAGCCGGGAGATCGTGGTCGATCCCGATGGCTACCGACCCAATGTCGGCATCATTCTGGTCAAGGAAGGCGGAGAAGTTTTTTGGGCAAGGCGCGTGAGCCGCGATGGCTGGCAGTTTCCGCAGGGCGGCATGCTCAGCGACGAGACGCCGCTCGAGGCCATGTACCGTGAGTTGGCCGAGGAGACTGGGCTGCTTCCCCATCACGTGGAAGTGCTCGGGTCCACCCCGGGCTGGCTCCGTTATCGGCTGCCCAACCGACTGATCCGGCGCGGACAGCGCCCCCTGTGCATTGGCCAGAAGCAGGTCTGGTACCTGCTGCGTTTCCTCGGCGAGGAGACGCACGTGCGCCTGGACGGCACGGGCAGCCCCGAATTCGACCGCTGGCGCTGGGTCCATTTCTGGTATCCGGTCGATCACGTGGTCTCGTTCAAGCGCGGCGTTTACCAGCGCGCCCTGCGTCATCTGGCGCCCTTGGCCACCTCGATGTGCGGCATGGACAGCCCGGAACCCCCGCACCAGGCCGACATCGCCAAAGCGATTTGACAAGCATTCTCATTTGCAATCTAATGCGGCCATCGAAACAGGTGCGCCCATGTACGTTTGCATCTGCAATGCCGTGACTGATCGTGCGATCCGCGAAGCCGTCCACCAGGGCGTCGAAACGCTCGAGCAATTGACCGCGAAAACCGGTTGCGCCGGTACTTGCGGCTGTTGTCGCGAACTCGCCATCTCGATCATCGACGAAACGCGCGTGGAGCAATCGCGCTTCATCGCCGCGGCTTGAAGGCGACTCGCGCGACGACGCGAACGTCACTCGCTTCCATTCATGCGCGCGCGTCTTCGCGGGCCGACGCGACTCGTCCCGCGCTATAGTTTCGCCCGGTATTTCGGCAAGGAACGATCCCATGCGTGGCGACCCCAAGGTCATCGAGCATCTCAATCGCGCGTTGTTCAATGAGCTGACCGCGATCAATCAGTATTTTCTGCACGCCAAGATGTTCCATCACTGGGGCTTCAAGGAACTCGCCGCGCACGAGCACAAGGAATCGATCGACGAGATGAAGCACGCCGATCGCCTGATCGAGCGCATTCTCTTCCTCGATGGCCTGCCGAATCTGCAAGCGCTTGGCAAGTTGATGATCGGCGAGACGCCGCGCGAGGCGCTCGAATGCGATCTGCGTCTGGAAATGCTGGCGGTGCCCGATCTGCGCGCCGCGATCGCGTATTGCGAATCGGTGGGCGACTACGTGAGTCGCGGCCTGTTCCAGGCCATTCTCGACTCCGAAGAGGAACACATCGATTGGATCGAGACCCAGTTGGGCCTGATCGATCGTCTTGGCGAAGGTCCTTACCTGCAGACCAAGGTCGAGGAATGAAACCCACCGCGCGCCGCGCTCGCGGCGCGCGTTTTCAAGGCGTGGCCTGTGGCTTGACGTTGCCCAGGATGCGCTTGAGTTCGGTGGCGACGCGACGATATTCCGCGCCCAGTTCCGCCACCAGCAAGACCGGCTCGCCTGGCATCTGATTGAGCCGCGCGCCGTGTTCGATGCGCTTGGCCATCTCCGACAGATTGTTCGCGCCCAGGTTCGCGCTCGTCGACTTGAGCGAATGCGCGGGCGCGATCAGACCTTCCAGGCTCGACGCGCTGGCGGCCTTCTCCAATTGCGTGATGCTCTTGGGCGTGTCTTCCAGATACACGCGCACGAGATCATTGAACTCGGTACCCATCATCTCGATCAGGTCGCGAATCACTTCGGTGCTGATCGCGGTCTGATTGCGTGAGGGCTCGGCGTAAGCGGCCGGCGCGCGGCCCGCGGGCGCGGCGGGCAGCGCCGGCGCCGCGACACGAGCCGCCGACGGCTTCGCCGCCGTGGTCGACGGTTGCGACTTCGCGCCACTGGGCAACCAGCGACGCAGCATCTGTTCGAGCAGCGCGCGGTTGAGCGGCTTGGACATGTAATCGTCCATGCCCGACGCCAAGCACTTCTCACGATCGCCGGCCATGGCATTGGCGGTCATCGCCACGATCGGCGTGTGGCCCGGATGCTGGCCTTCGCTTTCCAGACGACGCATGGTGCGCGTGGCGTTGTAGCCATCCATCACCGGCATCTGGCAATCCATCAGCACGGCGTCGTAGTGACCCTTCATCCAGCGCTCGACCGCCTCCTGGCCATTCTCGGCGATGTCGAAACTCACGCCGACGAGGCCCAGCAGCCGCTGCGCGACCTGACGATTGACCGCATTGTCTTCGACCAAGAGGACGTGGCCGCCGATCGCGTTCTCGCCGCTGGCGGCGACGAAGCTGGGCGTCGCCAGGGTCGTGGTCGCGCCGGTGCTCGCGGGCGTCGTGGCGCGTTCGGCAGGGCGCGCTTCGCCCTCGGGTGGCGCGGTAGGCAGGGCGGGCAACAAGGATTCAACTGGCGCGCTGGTGCCGCCACCGCCAGCTTCGGCATCGAGCAGGCGTTGCAGCGACGAGCGCAGATCGACATCGCTGAACTGGCGACCCAGTACCGCAAAACGGCGCGAGCCGCGAAACTCGTTGGGTACTTCTTCCTCGCCGCTGATTGCGACCAGGCCGATGTGATTGAGCGCCTGCTCGCGCAGCACATTGCGCGCCAGCGACAGTGCCGAATTGCGCATCGCGCCCCAATCGAGCAGCAGAAAATCGTACGACCAGTTGTCGCCCATCACCGAGGCATTGCGCAGTTTCGCCAAGGCTTCTGCCGAGACCGCCGTCTGCACGAAGGTCACGCCCGCCGCCGAAAGAAAACCGCTGACCCGACGCAACAGATTCTGATCGGTCGTCACGATCATCGCGCGCGCGCCATGCACATCGGTGCGCGCCGGCGTGACATCGCCCACGGCCTTGTGCAGCGAGACGCTGAACCAGAACGTGGAGCCACGCGCGACCTCGCTCTTGACCCCGATCTGCCCGCCCATCAAATCAACGATGCGCTTGCAGATCACCAGGCCAAGACCCGTGCCCCCATGCACGCGCGTCGTCGAGGCATCGGCTTGCGTGAACGGCTTGAACAACTTGCCTTGCACGTCGGCCGCGATGCCGATGCCGGTGTCGCGCACCGAGAACAGCAGCTCCGCGTGCGTGCGCGTTTCGCCGCGCTTCTTCACTTCGATCGCGACGGAACCGCGTTCGGTGAACTTGATCGCGTTGCTGACCAGGTTGGTCAGCACCTGACGCAACCGCACCGGATCGCCGCGCATGGCCAGACGCACATTGCTGTCGATCTGGGCCGAGAACTTGAGGTTCTTGTTCTCGGCGTTCTTGGCCATAAGGCGCGTGACCGAATCGATGATCTCCTTGATGTTGAGGCCGACCGACTCGAGCTCGAGCTTGTTGGCCTCGATCTTGGAGTAATCGAGGATGTCGTCGACGATCGACAACAACTGCTTGGCCGATTGATAGGCCGTGGCCAGATAGTCGCGCTGATCATCGGCGAGCTTGGTCGACAGCACGATGTCGAGCAGCGGGATGATGCCGTTGAGCGGCGTGCGGATTTCGTGGCTCATGGTGGCGAGGAACTCGCCCTTGGCCATGGCCGCGGCATCGGCTTCTTGCTTGGCACGCGTGAGTTGGCGCTCGATCTCGCGATAGCGTTCCAGCTCGCGGCGAAGTTCCGCCAGCTCCGCCTGACGCGCGTGCTCGAGCACGGGTTCGGTGACGGCCGCGCGCGCCACCGGCGTCGGCGCGGGCAGCGGTTGCGCCGCCGCGCGCGCGGCGGCGAGCGTGGCGCGCAGGCCCCAGGCCGCGGCCGCGGTGCCCACGGCCATGGCGATGCCCAGCCACAAGGCATCGCGTGGATGCGCGAACGCGGCGGTGAGCAAGGTCGCGGCCAGGACCAGGATGCCGATCGCGATCGGCAGCCAAGGCCGACCCTCGGCCATCGGCGGCGCGGCCGGCGTCGGCGCGGGCGCGGCGACCTTGGGGCTCGCGGCGCGTGGCGTGGGACGCGCGGGCGTGGTCTGCGGGCTGGACGACACGGTGACTCCCGATGGCAAGCGTGGTGATCGAGGCGTCGGCTACATCGCCGACGCGGTGAAATCGAACTCCAGATCCGGCGTCGCCTGTTGCACGAAATCGCCTTGGATGAAATCGACGCCGGTGGTCCACAGCAGCGCGGCGGTCTTGGCGTCCTCGACCATCGGCGCGATCAACAGGATTTGTCGCGCGCGCGCGAACTCGACCAAGTTGCGGAGCTCCGCCGCGGTGTCGCGCGAATCCGACACGTACTTGCCGGCGATCTTCAGATAGTCGATTTGCAGATGCGACAGCGCCTGGAACGCCGACAGGCTCGCTTCGAAATTCGACAGCGCGATCTTGAGTCCCGCGCGGCGCGTGGCCTCGAAGAATTCGCTCGCCTGGCGCAGGCGACCCACCACTTCGGCGTAACGGAACTCCAGCACCAGATGCTCGGCGGCGACGTGGCGCGTGTCGATCTGACCGCGCACCCAGGGCACGCGCTGCGCGTCGGCGAAGGCCTCGATCGATTGATTGACGAACAAGCGCACCGGTCGATCGACGCGATCGCGCTCCTGCAGCACCGCCATGCAGCGCGTCAGCACCCAGCGATCGACGGCGTGGATCACGCCGGCCTTCTCGGCGGCGGGAATGATCTCGGCGGCCGCATAGGTACGACCCGCCTCGCCACGCAAGCGCAACAGCACCTGGAACTGCTCGTCGCCACCGCCGTGCAGCGAGGCGATCGGTTGGAACAACATCTGGAAGCGATCGCGCGCGAGCGCATCGTTGATCGCCGCGACCAGATTGTCGTTGGCCAGGCTGCCGGCTTCGCGCGGCGCCTCGTAAACCTGCACGCGTCGGCCACCGCTGGCGCGCGCCGCGGCGCAGGCGCGCTCGGCGGCATTGATCGCGCCGGCGGCATCGGCCCAGCCTTGGGCGAAGGGCGCGATGCCGATGTTCACGGCCAGGGTCAGCGATTTGTCGCCGATCTCGAACAGATGCTTCTCGAAGCGGCCGCGAATGTCCTCGCCGAATTTCTGCAGCGCCTGCTCGGCCAGCCCCGGCGCCAGCACCAGGAACGAGGTGTCGCCGTAGCGCGCGGCCAGATCGGTGCCCGAGATCAGGCCCGCGAGCAAGCCGCCGGCTTGCGCCATCAGCTGATCGAAGGCCGACAGGCCGATGCGCTCGCGAATCGCATGCGCGCCGTCAATGATCACGAACAACACGCCGCCGAGATTGGTCGACTCGCCGCCAACCACGGCCTCGCCCACGCGCTCGATCACGTGCGCGCGGTCGAACAGGCCGCTGTTGGGATCGCGCGGATTCTGCGCGGCCACGCGCCGATTGAGCGCGCGCGCGCGGCGCACGCGATTGGTCACGGCCGAGATCAGGTACTTCGGGCGAATGGGCTTTTCGAGATAGTCGTCGCCACCGGCCGACAACGCGTCGAAGCGCTTGTCGGCATCGTGCTCGCCGGACAGGAACACGATCGGGATGTCCATGAAGGCATCGCGCTCGCGGATCAGGGTGGTCAGTTCCATGCCATCGCAATTGGGCATGTACAGATCCATCAGGATCAACTCGGGGTTGAATTCCTCGAGCGAATCGAGCGCGGAGAACGGGTCCATCACGGCGCAGGTCGACATGCCGGCCTTGCGCAGGATCGACTCGGCGAACAAGGCCTGGGAGCGATCGTCCTCGATGATCATCACGCGGAACGGCTCGTCGGTGGCGGCGTCGAGCAATTCGTTGGCGCGCTGGACGATGTCGGTGGCATTGGTCGGCTGTGGCACGAAGTAGTCCACGCCCGCGCGCATCGCGCGCAGCCGCGTGGCCACGTCGCCGGCATTGCCGATGGCGATCAGCGCCAAGCGTTGGCTGGCGCGCGAACGCGCCAGGCGCACCGACTGGCCGATGCCTTCCACGTCGTTGCCGAACGCGGCGTCGACGATCACCAGGGACGGGGTCAGCGAGCGGATCATCTCGCGCAGCTCGTCGGCCGATTCGAGAATGTCCACGGAGTAGTTGTTCTGCTCGAGCCGCTGCACCAGCTCGGTCGCGAGCGGATTGCCCTCGGACAGGTAATAGACCTTGCGGCCCTCGCGACGCGGCGTCGGCGCGCGCGCGGCGACGGCCGGTGCCTCGGGCGTCGTTCTCGGCGCGGGCGACGGCGGCGTCGGCAAGGGCAGTTGCGCCTGCGGCAAGGGCGCGGCGCGCATGGCCTCGACTTCGCCACTGGGCGATTGGTTGATCAGCTCGCCGGGCTCGAAGAAATCATCGGGCAGGTCGCCAATCAGCTCGCTGGGCGGCGTCGTCGTCGCGGCTTTCGCCACCGGCTCCATGGCCAGCGCGTCGACCGGCTTGGCGAAGCGCTGGATGAAGGCCAGCGGCGGCATCACCGCCAAGGGCACGCCATCGGCGGACACGCACTCGTCGATGCGCTGCGCGTTGTCGCTGGGCGCGATCTGCGCGACGGTGCCGGGCTTGGCGGCCGGCGGCGTCAGGCCCTCGAAGCCGCTGGTGAGTTCGGCTCGCGTGGCGTCGTCGGGCAGGACCAGTTGTTCGAGCAGGGGTGAGAGAATCTTGTCGATCGCGACCAGGCGCTCGCCCAGTTCGGTCAGGCCCCAGCGCTGACTTTGCTGGGCCAGGCCCTGCACATCCTCGGCCAGCAGGGCGAGCGCGTTGACGTCCCAGCCCGACTGACACAGACGACGGCCACGACGACGCACGCCCTCCAGGCGCTTCGGCAAATATTTCATGAAGGCCTGGCGAATCGCGGCGGATTGTTGCGTGTCGTCTGGAGACTGCATGCCGTGCGCTTGCCCCGAAGTCGCATCGACTATAGCAAGCCATTGATCCAGAGCCAATTTGGCCAAGGCTCGCGGAAGCGCGCGTTGGCAATTCCTCACATCGATCGCCAACCACGTCAACATTCGGTTTCACGCGCGTGCTCGAGTGACGCGCGCGCGACCCCGCGACGTTACGCGCTCCGCGCGGCGCGCGATGCGTGGAACCGCTTCGCGCAAGGGCTCGCGCGTGGGCTCTTGCTAGGCATCGAACTGCGCGGTAATGTCCCGCCCCCCGTCGCCACCGCCATGCACGCGGTCGCGACGGACACCGAAAAAAATCACAACGATAACTACGAGAAGAAACCGCGTGAATGCCGTCGCCCCGCTGCGCGTTGAAACCCCCGTCGACAACACCGCCAACACCCCGGCGCTGCGCGAATGCGTGGCCCGCGCCGTGCGTCGCTATTTGAGCGATCTGGGCGATCATCGCGCCAGCGATCTGTACCGCATGGTCCTGGTCGAGGTCGAAGGACCGATGCTTGACGAAGTTTTGCGTCATTGCCGCGGCAATCAGACGCGCGCCTCGCAACTGCTCGGCATCACGCGCGCGACGCTGCGCAAGAAGCTCGCCGAACGCACGCGCGGCTGACCGCGCGTCACCGGTCGGGGCCGCTATACTGCGCGCCCCGTTCCGGACAAAGCCCTCGTCATGCGCCACGACACGCCGGTCGCGATTCGTCGCGCCCTCATCAGCGTTTCCGACAAACACGGCGTCGTCGACTTGGGCCGGGCCCTGGTCGCGCGCGGCGTCGAGCTGCTGTCGACCGGTGGCACGGCGCGCGAGTTGCGTCAGGCGGGCCTGTCGGTGCGCGACGTCAGCGAGCTGACGGGTTTTCCCGAGATCATGGACGGCCGCGTCAAGACCCTGCACCCGCGCGTGCATGGCGGTCTGCTCGGTCGCGCCGACGTCGATGACGCGGTGATGCGCGAACACGGCATCGCGCCGATCGATCTGCTGATCGTCAATCTCTATCCGTTCGAGGCCACGGTCGCGCGCGCGGACGTGAGCATGGACGACGCGATCGAGAACATCGACATCGGCGGCCCCGCGATGCTGCGCGCCGCGGCCAAGAATCACGCGCGCGTGAGCGTGCTGGTCGATCCGGCCGACTACGCCGAGTTGCTCGCCGCGCTCGACGCCGGCGGCACCACGTTGGCGCAACGTCGGCGCTGGTCGGCCAAGGCTTATGCCCACACCGCGCGCTACGACGGCATGATCGCGAGCTGGCTCGGCGCGCGCGCCGAGGGCGAAGCGCAGACCTACGCGCCGACCCTGCACGTGTCGATGGAACTCGCCCAGACCTTGCGCTACGGCGAGAACCCGCATCAATCGGGCGCGTTGTATCTGGAACGTCCGCGCGTCGCCGGCACGATCGCGTGCGCGCGCGTGCTCGCGGGCAAAGAACTGTCATACAACAACATCGCCGACGCCGACGCCGCGCTCGAATGCCTGAAGTTGTTCGACGAGGCGCCGGCCTGCGTCATCGTCAAGCACGCCAATCCCTGCGGCGTCGCGGTCGGCGCGGATACCCGCGCGGCCTATGACCGCGCCTACGCCACGGACACGGTCTCGGCCTTCGGCGGCATCATCGCCTTCAATCGCGCGCTCGATGAAGCCACCGCGCGCGCCATCCTCGAGCGTCAGTTCGTCGAAGTGGTGATCGCGCCGGAAGTGACGGAGGGCGCGCTCGCCGCGTTCGCGAGCAAGCCCAATGTGCGCGTGCTCGCCACTGGCGCCTGGGGCGAGACCGCGCCCGCGCGCGACTACAAGCGCGTGGCCGGTGGCTTGCTCGTGCAGGACGCCGATCGCGACCGCTTGCGCGTGGCCGACCTCAAGGTCGTCACGCGTCGCGCGCCGAGCGCGGCGGAGTTGGCCGATCTGCATTTCGCCTGGCGCGTGGCCATGTTCGTCAAGTCCAACGCCATTGTTTACGCGCGCGACGGACAAACCGTCGGCATTGGCGCGGGTCAGATGAGTCGCGTGATCAGCGCGCGCATCGCCGCGATGAAGGCCGAGGAGGCCGGACTCGCCGTGGCCGGCAGCGTCATGGCTTCCGACGCGTTCTTTCCGTTCCGCGATGGCATCGATGCGGCCGCGGCCGTGGGCATTCGCGCGGTGATCCAGCCGGGCGGCTCGATGCGCGACCGCGAAGTGATCGCGGCCGCCGACGAGCACGACATGGCCATGGTCTTCACCGGCGTGCGTCACTTCCGACATTGATGCGCGCGGTGCGCGCTGCGATCATGCGCGCTTGGCTTCGAACCTTCGGGGAAGGCGCGCGATGAAAGTCCTGGTGATCGGCGGCGGCGGGCGCGAGCACGCGCTGGCCTGGAAGCTCAAGCAATCGCCGCGCGTGAGCGAGGTCATCGTCGCGCCCGGCAATGCCGGCACCGCGCGCGAGCCGGGCGTGCGCAACGTGCCCGTCAATGTCACCGACATCGCCGCGCTGCTGACCCTGGCGCAACGCGAGCAGGTCGGCCTGACCGTGGTCGGACCGGAGGTGCCCCTGGTCGCGGGCGTGGTCGACTCTTTCCGCGCCAATGGCCTGCGCATCTTCGGCCCTTCGCAATTGGCCGCGCAGTTGGAAGGCTCGAAGGCCTACGCCAAGAGTTTTCTCGCGCGTCATCGCATTCCGACCGCGCGCTATCAGGTGTTCACCGAACTCAATCCCGCGCTGGCCTACGTGCGCGCCGAGGGCGCGCCGATCGTGATCAAGGCCGATGGCCTGGCCGCGGGCAAGGGCGTGGTCGTGGCGACCACGCTGGCCGAAGCCGAGCAGGCGCTGCACGACATGTTGGGCGGCGGCTGGCTCGGTGACGCCGGCCGTCGCGTCGTGGTCGAGCAATTTCTCGTGGGCGAGGAGGCGAGCTACATCGTGATGTGCGATGGCCAGCACGCGCTGCCCTTGGCCACGAGTCAGGATCACAAGCGCCGCGATGATCGCGATCTCGGCCCCAACACTGGCGGCATGGGCGCGTACTCGCCCGCGCCCGTGGTCACGCCCGAGATCGAGCAGCGCGTGCTGCGCGAAGTGATCGAGCCCACGCTCGCCGGCATGACCAGCGATGGCGCGCCGTTCACCGGATTCCTTTACGCGGGCCTGATGATCGATCGCCTGGGCACGCCGCGCGTGCTCGAGTTCAACGTGCGCTTCGGCGACCCCGAAACACAACCGATCATGATGCGTCTGCAATCTGATCTGGTGGAACTGATCGAAGCCGCGATCGATGGTCGTCTCGATCAAGTTCAGGCGGATTGGGACCCGCGTCCGGCCTTGGGCGTGGTGGTCGCGGCCGCGGGCTATCCGGGCACGGTGCGCATGAACGATCCAATCGACGGACTCGATGCGACCTTGCCGGCCGACAGCAAGGTCTTTCACGCCGGCACGCGCGTCGAAGGCGAGCGCGTGGTCACCGCCGGCGGTCGCGTGTTGACCGTGTGCGCGCTCGGACATGACATCGCCGCCGCGCGCGAGCGTGCTTACGAGGCGCTCAAGACCGTGAATATCCAAGGCGCCTTCTGGCGCCACGACATCGGTCATCGCGCCATCGATCGCGGCTAGGCCGCGATCGATCAAGATACGACCCCAAACGCGGCTAGGCCGCGATCGATCAACCGACGCGCCCAATCGTGGCTAGGCCGCGATCAATCGGTTCGCGTCGAGACTCAAGCCCAGTCGCCGCGCAATTCGCGCACGCGTTGTTCCAGCGCGGCGGCGCTGCTCGCCTCGGGCGCCATCGGTTCGCCCACGACCATCGCGATGCGCGACCAGAAGCGGCGTGGCAGACGCGAGCGGCCCATCATCGAATCGCGGCGACTGAACAGCGAACCCCACAGACCGCGCAGCGCGATCGGCACCACCGGCACCGGTCGCGCGGCGAGAATGCGCTCGACGCCGGCGCGGAACGTTTCGACTTCGCCCGTGCGGGTCAAGCCGCCCTCGGGGAAGATCACCACGACATTGCCCTCGGCCAGTTCGCGATCCACTTCGGCGAAGGCGCGTTCCATCATCTGCTCGTTTTCCTTCTTGCCGGCGATGGGAATCGCGCGCGCGGTGCGGAAAATCCAGTTCAACACCGGAATCTGGAAGATCTTGTAATACATCACGAAGCGCACCGGACGACGCACGGTGCCGCCAATGATCAGCGGGTCCATGAAGCTCACATGGTTGGCCACGATCAGCGCGGGGCCTTGCTCGGGAATGCGATCGAGTCCTTCCACGCGCAGGCGATAGAGCGTGTTGACCCCGATCCAGGTTAAGAAGCGCATCAGGAATTCGGGCACCAGCGAGTAGATGTAGATCGCCACCACCGCGTTCATCAGCGCGGTGGCAAGCAGCAATTGCGGAATGGTGAGCTTGGCCACGTTGAGCAGCAGCACCGACAAACCGGCGGCCACCACCATGAACGCCGCGTTGAGAATATTGTTGGCCGCGATCACGCGCGAGACCTTGTCGCGCTCGGTGCGGCTTTGCACCAGGGCGAACAGCGGCACGATGAAGAAGCCCGAGAAGATCGCCATCATCGACAGGTCGAACATCACGCGCCACATGCCCGGTTCCGCCATCACCGCGGCAAGGCCGAAGTCGTGCTCGCCCAGAACCTGCGGGTGCGCGAAATACAAATCCGCGCCAAACACGGTCATGCCGATCGAGCCGAACGGCACCAAGCCGATCTCGACCTTGCGTCCCGACAAACGCTCGCACAGGATCGAGCCAATCGCGATGCCGATGGTGAATACGGTCAGCAAGGTCGTGTACACCGGCTGCGCGCCACCGAGCACGTGCTTGGTGTAATTGGGCAATTGCGTGAAATAGACCGAGCCGTAGAACCAGAACCAGCTGATGCCCATGCACGACAACAGTACCGCGCGATTGCCGCGGATGTAGGACAAAGTCTTCCAGGTCTCGCCGATCAGATTGGGGTTGATCTTCAGGTCGCGCTCGCTTGGCGGCGCGCTCGGCATCGCGAAGGCCGTGGCCAGACCGATCGCCGCCAGCGCGATGGTGGTCACGCCGATGATCCAGGGCCCATCGCCGGGAATGTTGATCAGCGACGAGCCCAGGATGGTGCCAGCGAGAATCGCGACGAAGGTGCCCATCTCGACCAGGCCATTGCCACCGACCAGTTCCTCGTTGCGCAGCACCTGCGGCAGGATCGAGTACTTCAAGGGCCCGAACAAGGTCGAGTGCGTGCCCATCATGAACAACATCGCCATCAGGATCGGGATCGAGTGATGGATGAAGCCGTACGCGGCCACCACCATGATCAGCACTTCGAGCAACTTGACCAGGCGCGCGAGCACGGCCTTGTCGTATTTCTCCGAGAGCTGACCGCTGGTGGCGGAGAACAGAAAGAACGGCAGGATGAACAAGCCCGCCGCGAGATTGGTCAGCTTCACGCTTTCGGCCTGGACCATGCCCGCCGCGCCGAACGACACCAGCACCACCAAGGCGTTCTTGAACACATTGTCGTTGAACGCGCCCAGGGCCTGGGTCAGGAAGAACGGCAGGAAGCGACGCTGCTTGAGCAGCTCGAACTGGTTGTGACCCGACATGACCATCCCCGCGCTGAAGTCGGGCGAAGCTTAACAAAGCCCGTCGCGCGCGCCCGCCTCGCCACGATCGGTAGCGAGGATCGCTACAATGCCGGTCCCCGGCTAAGCCGGCCCGCGACCTCGCGGCGCCCGGTTCGCGGCGCGCCCGTTCGTGGACGCCTGGCCCCCACTCGTTCCGGATCGCGCATGACCTTCAACTCGCTGTCGTCTCGTTTCGCCCTGGCCCTGCTGTCGCTCGCATTGGCGTCGGCCGTTGGCGCCGATGCCCTGGTCAAGCCCGTGCCGCCGCCGGATCTGTCGGCGCTGCCGGCCGCCGCGCGCGAACAAGTGCTGACCTATCGCCGCGCCTTCGACGAGGCGCAGGTGAGCCTGGTCGGTCAGGGCCTCGCCGATGGCTACGCGCGCCTGGGCGCGATGTACGCGCGCTTCGGCCTCACCGTGGCCGCGCGCCAGGCCATGGGCAATGCTCTGTCCCTGGCACCCGACGACGGTCGCTACTACTACTTGCTCGGCGTGTTCGAGGCGCGCGGTGGCGATGTCGCCAATGCTCTCGTGCATCTCAAGCGCGCCTATGCCCTGGACAAGACCTATCTGCCGATCCGCTATCGCCTGGCCGAAGTCGGGCTGGTCTCGGGCGATGTGGCCGAGGCGCGCGCGGCCTTGAACGATGTCATCGCCAAGCGCAAGGATCTGGCGCCGCCGTACGCGCTGCTCGGGCGCATCGCGCTGCGCGAGAAAAAGTACGCCGAAGCCACGACCGCGCTGCGCGAAGCGCTCAAGATCGATCCCACCGCGACGTCGCTCTATGGCCCCTTGGCCGAGGCGCTGCAAGCGCAGGGCGACACCCAGGGCGCGGCCGCGATGCGCGCCAAGCTTGGCGCGGGCGAGCCCGCGTTCGCCGATCCGCTCGTGGCCAATGTCTATGACGCGGCCGCCGCCGATCCGATCAATGCCGCGCTGGGCCTGGCCACGCAGCAGCGCTACGACGAGGCGCGCAAGCTCCTCGACGCGGCCCTGATCGATCGGCCCGGCGACGTCGATCTGCTCGCGACCTATGCGCGCGTCGAAGGCGATGCCGGCAATCTGGTCGCCGCCCGCGCGCGCGTCGATGCCGCGCTCAAGGCCAAGCCCGATGCCGCGGTGGCCTTGCTGGCTTCGGGCATGGTGCTCGAACTCGCCGGCCAAGAGCCGCAAGCCGTGGCCCTGTATCAAAAGGCCGCGCAGAAAGACCCGCGTCTGGGCGAGGCGCGTCTGTTCCTGGGCAATGCCCTCGTGCGACGCAAGCAATATGCCCAGGCGGCCGAGCAGTATCGCGCCCTGGTGATGATCGATGCCGTCGCCGCCAACGCGCCCGCGCATCTGGCCGCGGCGCAGACCCTGGCCGGGCAATGCGTGCAGGCCATCGCCGACGTCAACACGCAATTGAAATCGCGCCCGCGCGACGGCGGTCTGATGCAGCTGTTCGTGCGTCTGGCCGCGACTTGTCCGGGCGCCAAGCCCGAGGAGCGTCGCATGGCCGCCGACTACGCGCAGACGCTGTACAAGCAATTGCCCAATGGCGATCACGCCGAGGCACTGGCCATGGCGCTGGCGGCGACCGGCCGCGCCAAGGACGCGGTCGACTATCAGGCCCAGGCCATGTTCGAGGCGATCAAGGACCAGGACCAGATCACCGTGGCGCGGCGCAAGCCCTGGCTGGATGCCTTCAAGGCCGGCCACGCGGTCACCACGCCTTGGCCGCCGGGCCATCCGCTGCTGGCGCCGCCGGTGCTCAAGCCGACCGGTCAGCCCAAGCCGCGATGAGGACCCTGCCTGCCCCGGTTTGCTTCGTCGCCGGGCTTGGTACACCATGAGGACAGGAGGCGGCGCATGAGCGGCTGGTTCACCAAGATCTTCCGCAAGGCCAGGGTGGTGTCGGCCGAAGAGACCGGTGCCGCGCCCATCGCTGTGGCGTTCGACAGCACGGCCAATTCCTGGCTTTTCCGTATTCCGCGCTCGCGCTCGGCGATCTCGGGCTTCTGCGCCTTCATCGAAAAGCGCTTGCCGCCGGACTACGTCGACACCGACACCTTGCGCGCCTTCCAGGTCGCCTTCGACGAACTGCTGACCAATGTCGTCGCGCACGCCGATGGTCCGTCCGAGGAGCCCATCGACGTGCTGTTGCGCCGGCACTCCGGCGATGTCAGCGCCACGATTCGCTATCGCGCAAGCGCCTACGATCCGACCCGCCAACCGCGTCCGGACACCGACGCGCCGGTCGATGCGCGCGCGATCGGCGGCCTCGGCGTGCACCTCGTGCGCGAGATGATGGATGAGTTCTCGCATCGCTACGTGCAAGGCTGCAACGAGCTGCACCTGACCCGACATTCCAAGCGCGTCGCCGCGACCAGTCCGCCTTAAGGCGGATTCATTCCACGCCCTCGGACCTTATCTTCCTTCCTCCGATCGACCGGAGGTGGGGAATGAAAGTGCGTTTGATCCTGGCGGCCGCGTGCGGCGCCTTCGCGGGCCAAGTGACGGCGGCGCCGGAAGCGCTGACCGAAGTGGAATTGGCCGAAACCGCGGGCGGCACTGCCGCCAATGGCAAGGCATCGGGCAAGTCGAAGCGCCTGAGTCAGGTGCAAGTCACGGCCACCGGCACGGCCGCCCCCGCGCTGGATGTGCCGCAACCGATCACCATCGTCGATCGCGACACGCTCGAGGCGCGCATGGCGCCCACGCCGATGGAAGCCCTGCGCGGCGAAACCGGCGTCTTCGTGCAACAGACCACGCCGGGCCAGTCCATCGTCATCGTGCGTGGACTCAAGGGCTCGGAAGTGCTGCAGATGGTCGATGGCTTTCGCCTCAACAACGCGATCTTCCGCAATTCGCCCAATCAGTACATGGCCTTGGTCGACGGCGAATCGCTCGAGCGCATCGAAGTGGTGCGCGGACCGATGGCCACGCTCTACGGCGGCGACGCCATGGGTGGCGTGGTGCACATGATCAGTTGGCAGCCGCGCTTCCAGGGCCAGGAACTGGCGCACGAAGGTCGCGTCGGCGTGACCTACGGCAGCGCCGACGATCGCCTAAGCGGTCACGCGGACGCGGCCCTGGGCAATGAGCGCTGGTCGCTCGCGGTCGGTGGCACGTATCAGGACACCGACGAGCGTCGCGTCGGCGGCGGTCGCGAGCTGCCGTTCACCAGTTTCACCGCGCGCGCGGGCAATGTCGCGCTGCGCTATCACCCGATCGAAGGGCATGAGTTGCTGCTCGCCACGCAATACTACGAGCAGCCCAACACGCCCCGCTTCGATGAGCTGGTGCCCGGCTTCGGCCAGACCAATCCCACCTCCGCCGAGTTTCGCTTCGAGCCGCAGGTGCGTCGCTTCTCGCACGCGCGCTACACCATCGACAGTGGCTTCGCCGGCTTCGAGCACATGGAGTTCCATGCCGGTCGCCAGACCATTCGCGACGATCGCGCCAATCGCGATTTCGGTGGCAGCAACCGCGATTCCGAACGCAACACGGTCGACACCGATGGCCTGACCTGGCAAGCCTCGCGCGCGATCGGCGACGATCATGATCTGACGCTCGGCGCGCAGTGGTATCGCGACAAGGTGGCCTCGAGCCGCATCCGCACCAACATCAACAGCGGCGCGGTGTCGGCGCGACCCAGCCGTTTCCCGGATGGCTCGACCATGCGTCAACTCGGTCTGTTCATCACTGATCAGTGGCAGATCGACGAACGCTGGCTGCTCGACGCGGGCCTGCGCTACAGCCGCGTCAACACCTTCCTGCCGCCGGTGATCGGTGGCATCGGCGTGGATCTGGACAACGATGATGTTGGCGGCAACGTCGGCGTGAACTTCGCGATCACCGATGCCCTGCGCGTGGTCGCCAACGTCGGCCGCGGTTTCCGCGCGCCGAACGTGTTCGATCTGGGCGTGTTCGGCGATCGTCCGAGCAATCGCTTCTCCGTGCCCAATCCCGACCTCAAGCCCGAGACCGTGCTCACCTACGACCTCGGCGTGAAGTTCGACAATGGCGCGTGGTCGGGCGAGGCCGTGGCGTTTCGTTCCGACTACACCGACAAGATCACGGCCGTGCTCACCGGCGAGACGACCTCGAGCGGTCGTCTGATCGTGATCAATCGCAATGTCACCGAGCAGAAGTTGCACGGCGTCGAACTGGGCGCGCGCTATCAGTTCAGCGATCAACTGGCGCTGACGGGCACCGCCACGTGGACGCGCGGCGACGAAACGCTGGAAGGTCAACGCGATCCGGCCGATCGCATTCCGCCGTTCGCGGGTCGGGTCGGCGCGGCGTGGAACTTGCGCGATGATCTGAGCGTCGATGCCGACGTGTTGTTCGCCACGCGTCAGGATCGCCTGAGCCCGCGCGATCTCGTCGATCCGCGCATCAACCCCGAGGGCACGGCCGGTTGGGCCACGCTCAATGTCGGCGCGCGCTGGGACGTGCGCGAGGACGTGACCTTGCGCGCGCGTCTGGAGAATCTCACCGACAAGGCCTATCGCGAGCATGGCTCGGGCCTGGATTCGCCGGGCCGCAACGTGTTGCTGGGCGCCGAGTGGCGCTTCTGATGCGACGTTGAGACCGTGACGCGTCGCCGCTCGGCGACGCGTCCGCGCTAGCCGATCTTGCCGGCCAACACGAACAGGGCGAAGACCACGCCCCACACCAGCAGGATGCGCCAGATCAGGGCCATGGCGTCCGCCATCTCCGCGAGCGGACCGCGCGCGTCCTCGACGTAACTGTCGCCGCCATCCATGTCGGCTTCGACGCTGGCGCGCGCCGCCGCGATCAGAAAACCCGGATCGCGCGTGAACCAGCGGCCGCGCGCGGCATGGAAATCGCGCCACGCGGTTAGCACCGCGTCGAAATCCGCGGCCACGGCCAAGGCCAAGGTCATCAATTGCGCCGCCGGCCAATCGAGCACGCCGAGTACGCGTTCGAAGATGTCGCGCTGCGGATCATCGTGATCGTCGATCGACGTGTCGCGGCGCGCGGCCAGTTGCGCGAGACGATAGAGCAAAGCCCCCGCGGGGCCGAGCAACACGAACCACAGCAAGACGCCGAACCAGCGCGCCAGCGCCGCGCGAAACACGGCGTCGATCAAGGTCGTGCCCGATAGCGCCGAATCGGCGGCCGGCGTCGACAACGCGGCGATCGCGGCCTTGCGCCGCTCGGCATCGGGCGCGGTGGCGACGGCGTCGACATCCAGATCCAGATCGCGCGGGCCCCAGCAGTAAAACAACACCACGGTACTCAGCGCGAGCAGGGCCAGACCGAAGATCCGCCCCGCGAGCAACCACTGCACCGCTAGCAAGGCCAAGGTCGGCGCGCCCAGCACCATCGCCGCGCCGATGCCGCCGCGCCACCAGGCGCTGGCGCCGAACGCGCCCGCGGCCGCGCGTCGCCAGTGCGCGAACCAACTGAAATCGCGCGCCCGCGCGAGTTCCGGCACGGTATGGCCGACGACGAGGGCGATCACGGCGGCGAGCAATGCGGTGGCCATGCGATACCGGTCAGGACGGGTCGACGAGGATTGTAGCGACTGACCGTGGCGATCGCGCGTTCAGCGGCCGCGGATCATCGGGCCCGGCGTCGGCGCGCGGCCGGTCAGGCGTTCGCACCAGCGCGCGATCAAGTGATACGAGATCGACAGCGGCGGCGGCAACGCCAGCTCGCCCGCGTCGATCTGCGCGTGCATGGCATCGGCATCGAACCAGCGCGCGTCGGCCAGTTCCTCGCCGACGGTGATGGTCGGATCGGCGGCCTGCGCCTCGAAGCCCAGCATCAGCGACGCCGGAAACGGCCACGGCTGCGAGGCCACGTACTGCGATGCGGCCACGCGCACGCCGGATTCCTCGGCCACTTCGCGCGCGACGGCTTGCTCGAGGGTCTCGCCCGGCTCGACGAAACCCGCGAGCGTCGAATAGCGTTTCGCCGGCCACCCGGGCTGCGTGCCGAGCAAGCAGCGTCGACCGTCGGTGACCAGCACGATGATCGCCGGATCAGTGCGCGGAAAGTATTCCTGCGCGCAGGCCGCGTCGGTGCAGACCGCGCGATGACCGGCGCTGAGAAAACGCGTCGGCGCGCCGCAGCGACCGCAAAACCGCTTGCGCGATTGCCAGTGCGCCAGCGCGCGCGCATAGGCCGCGATCACGGCCTCGGATGCGCTCAGCTCGCTCGCGGCGGCGCGCAAATCGAGAAACCTTCCGCCGTGACGTTCGGCCAGGGCGCCGCCACGATCCTCGTCGATGACCACGGCGAACAGAGAGGTTTCCTCGCGCACACCCAGAAAATTGCTCTGCTCGCGCGAAGTCTCGACATGCTCGCGCGACAACAACAGCAAGCCCGCCTCGTCGACGCGACACAGCACGCGACCATCGGGACGCAAAACGACGATGCCGCCATTCGCGGCCCAGGCCTGATCGAGCGTGTCATCCTGCGCGCGCCAATGCGCGCGCCGATCGAGTTCCGCGGCGACGAAGGCGAACGGCGAAGGGCCCGACGGCGTGCTCACACGGTGAACGAGGAACCGCAGCCGCAGGTGGTCTTGGCGTTGGGATTACGGATCACGAACTGCGCGCCCGACAGCGATTCGCTGTAGTCGATCTCGGCGCCCATCAAGTACTGCAAGCTCAGCGGATCGACCACGACCGTGGTGCCGTCGGTCTCCACGGCCAGATCGTCCTCGGCGCTTTGCTCGTCGAAGGAAAAGCCGTACTGAAAGCCCGAACAGCCGCCACCGGTGATGTACACGCGCAGCTTGAGCTGCGGATTGCCTTCGTCGGCGATCAGTTCGCGCACTTTCGCGGCCGCGGCGTGCGTCACCGACAAGGGTCGGGACAGGGCATCGCGATAGCTGGGAGCCTCGGTCATGACGGCGCTCGAGAAGGGCAGGCGCTCATCTTGGGGGCGGACGCGCCGCGCTTCAAGCGTCGGCCGCGGCTTCGGCGGTCTCGCCGCGCTCTGGACCGGCCAGGCGCTTGCGCGGCTCTTCCTCGCGCACGATCTTGCCGTTGACCTGGGCGCCGGCCGACATCTCCAGCAATTTGTAGTGAATATTGCCAGTCACGCGCGCGTGCGCGCCCAGCTCCACGCGTTCGCTGGCGATGATGTCGCCGTGCATCTCGCCGTGAATCACCACGTGCGGCGCGCGGACCTCGCCTTCGATGCGGCCCTTGGCCGACACCATCAGCACGGCGTCGGTGGCGTCCTCGTCGGCCACGATCGTGCCGACCACGCGACCATCCACGTGCAGGCCGCCGGCGAAGCTGAGATCGCCGCGAATCGTCGTGCGCGAACCGATCAGCGAATCCACCGCCGAAGTCGGGCGTCCATTCTTCTTGTCACTGCCGAACATAATTGTTCTCCGCTTGCGCCAAGGCATCCGACCAGGCGAATGCCTGCTCCGCGCGCTCACCGCTCTTGGCCGAGGCCCGAATCACCACGCGATTGGGCGTGAACCCCGCGGGCAACATCAAATTGCCTTCCAGCCGCTGAAAATACTTGAAATTGAAGCGCAGTGGCGCGGTGTCGTCGCCGGCCGCGACATCCTTCCACGCCAGCGTGACCAATTGTTGATCGCGCACGCCCTCGATTTGCAGGTCGATGTCGCCTTCGCTGACCGCGCCTTTCTTGAGATTCTGGGTCAAGGTCAGGGTGTAGCCGAAGCCGCGCGAGTCGCCGATCGGATGCAGGCCGAACTCATGCACGGTGAGGCCGCGACGTTCGCCCTGGCCACCAACCAGGCGTTGATAGAACGCGGCGTCGGCGCGCAGCGCGGCGATTTCTTCCTCGCGCTCGCGCAAGGTTTGCTGCAAGGCCTCGTTGGCCGTGCGGCTGACCTGATCGGCGCGTTCGCTGATCACCACTTGTTCCTTGAGCACCTCGATTTCGTGACGCTTCTCGTCGAGCGTCTTTTCGGTCGTGGCGTGGCGTTCGCGCAGCTCCTGCAGCTCGCCTTCGCCGACCGTGCCCGAGGCGATGCGCCAGATCAGGGCCAGCGACATCAACCACGCGACCGCCAGCAGGCCCGCGGCCAGCCAGGCGCGACGCGGATCATGCGCGCGGACCACGAACTGCGGAATCGGGCGGTGGCGGGGCGGCATGGGGCGGGGGGGCGAGAGCCCTGGCGGTGGTCGGGCCTTATAGCGGCGCCCGGCGGAAGGCGTCAAGCCAAGCCCGAAAGCTAAGCCCAAAAGCAAGCACGATTGTCCCCCCGGTCAGAGGAATTGAAACTCGTAGGCGACCGCGTCGCGGCCCGGATCCTCGACTTCGAACGACAACGTCACCGCCGCTTCCGACGCCATGCCACGGTCGAGCGAGCGCAGATCGCTCAAGTATTCCTCGGGCTGAAAGCGGCGCATCGCGATGCGATGCTCGTTGACGTCCGAGAGCGTGATTTGCACGACGGGAAAGGTCTGCGCGAACGGCGCGTCGTTGATCAGGGTCGCGCTGATCATCAATGCGTGCGGCGCGGACGGATGCGGCTCGACATTGTGCGCGAGCAGACGAATGCGCGCGCGATCGGTGATCGCCGGCACGCGGCAGTGCAGGCGCGTGCAGGCCGCTTCGACCCAGGCATGGATGCGCGGCCGCGCGAGCAAGGGTTCGCGATACACGAAGGCCAATTGCGCGGCCAGCAGCAGACTCATCGCCACTGTGCCGATGATCCAGCCCCACGACAGCGGCGCGCGACGACCACCGCTTCGCGCCGCGCGCGCGCCACGCACGAAACTCGGCGCTTCCTCGCGTTGCGCGCGCAAGGTCGGATCGAATTGCACGAACAACTCGCGCTGTTCCGACTGCGGACGCGCCGCCGGCACCGTGAGGCTGGGCAAGCCCACCGCCGGCGCGCGACGCTTGAGGGTGTTGAAGGGTTCGGTGGGCAGATCGTCGGCGAGCGTGGCCAACAGATCGAACTCAGCCCCGCAGGTGCCGCAACGCGCTTTGCCGCGACCTTGCACTAGGGCTTCGGCGCGGATCTTGTAAATCGTCAGGCATTCGGGACATTGCGCGAACATGGGGCGAATTATGCCCCATGGCGACGCCCCGCGATGCGCGCCCACTCGTCGCGCAAGGTGATGTCCATCGGACCGCAGTCCGCGTCATAGGCCGCGGCCACTTCCGCGCACTGCGCTTCGAGCACGCCCGACAGGGCAATCGCCGCGCCCGGCCGCGCGGCCGCGATCAGGGTCGGCGCGAGGTCGATCAAGGCGCCGGCGAGAATGTTCGCCACCACCACGTCGGCCGGCTCGATCGCGGCATCGCCGGGTTCGACGCAGATCAGATTGGCGGCCACGCCATTGCGCTCGGCGTTGTCGCGCGTGGCGATCAAGGCTTGCGGATCATTGTCCACGCCGATGGCGCGCGCCGCGCCGAGCTTGAGCGCGGCGATCGCCAGCACGCCCGAGCCGCAGCCGTAGTCGAGCACGGTCTTGCCGGCGAGATCGAGGCTTTCGAGCCATTGCAGGCACAAGGCCGTGGTCTGATGCGTGCCCGAGCCAAAGGCGAGGCCCGGGTCGAGACGCACCACGACTTGATCGTCATTCGCGGGCGGCTCCATCGTCGAGGGATAGATCCACAACCGCTCGCCGAAACGCATGGGCTGGTACTGATCCATCCACGCGCGCGTCCAGTCGGCGTCTTCGACCACGCGAAAGGTCGTGCGCGATTCCTCGAGCGTGTAGACGAGTTCCTGCAGCGTCGCCAGCAGACCGCGTTGATCGGTGTCGCCGTCGAACAGCGCGTTGGCCATCAAGTCCGGCCACAAGGGCGTGTCGCCGGGCGCGGGTTCGAGGATGGGCGTGTCGGCGGCGTCGGTGAGCGTGACCGCGAGCGCGCCCAGTTCATCCAGCGCGGGTTCGAGGAAGCGCCATTCCTTGCGCCGCGTGCGAATCGACAACTCAAGCCAGGCCATGCTTCCGACCACCCAACGAAGAGGCTGCAACATACTGCACGGCGCCCGCGCAACTCAATGACTTGGCCGATTTCCCGGGCGTGGATCACGAGATGTGGTGTTGCCGATAGTGACTTCACCCTATATCTTGCGCCCGTCGGTGTGCGCGGTCGGCTGGCCGGGCACTGAAAAGGGAAGCCGGTGAGACTCCGGCGCTGCCCCGCAGCGGTATGAGGAAACGACCCTCGCCACACAGCACTGAGGCCCCGTGCCTTGGGAAGCGGCGAGCACTAGGCGCGAGCTCCGGCTCGCTCGTCCTCGAGCCCGAAGACCTGCCGACAGCCGCGTCCAAGCACCACGGCGCGGTCACCGGCAAGCCACCTCTCGGGCGGGTGGGGGCCGATGACGCGCCGTCTCGCGCGCGTCGTCGCGACTTCCTGGGTCGGCGCCAACGCGCGTCGTCGTTCCGTGGGTGATTGTCGGCGCCTCGTTCGCGGGAACGAAGCGCGGTGCGTTGCCCCTTCGGAGCGCCCATGTCCACCGTCATCGATTCACCCATCGCCCACCTCGCGCAGCCTCGTCTCGAACTCACCGCGCCGCATCAGCCGACCAGCATGTCGGTGATCAAGCGCGATGGGCGTCGCGAACCCATCGACGTCAACAAGATCGTGCGCGCGGTCACGCGCGCCGCGCGCGACCTGCACGAGGTCGATCCCATGCGGGTCGCGGTCAAGACCATCAGCGGTCTGTTCGACGGCGCCACCACGCGCGCGCTCGACGAGTTGTCGATCCAGACCGCCGCCGCGCTGACCGCCGAGGAACCCGAGTACTCGCGCCTCGCCGCGCGCTTGCTGTCGGCCTACATCGACAAGGAAGTGGCCAATCAGGAGATTCATTCCTTCTCGCAAGCGATCGCGCGCGGCCACGAGCTGGGTTTGATCAACGCGCGCGTGGCCGGCTTCGTGCAGCGACACGCGCGCAAGCTCAACGATGCGGTGGCGCGCGAGCACGATCTGCGCTTCGAGTACTTCGGCCTGCGCACCTTGCATGATCGCTATCTGCTGCGGCATCCGCATACGCGCGAGGTGATCGAGATCGCGCAATACTTCTTCCTGCGCGTGGCCTGCGCGCTCGGTGGCGACGACGTGGCGACCACGCTCGAGCTCTACCGCGCATTCGCTCAACTCGACTATCTGCCCAGCTCGCCGACCTTGTTCAACGCCGGCACCGCGCACGAGCAGTTGTCGAGCTGCTATCTGCTCGATTCGCCCGACGACTCACTCGATGGCATCTATCGCCGCTATCACGAGATCGCGCGGCTGTCGAAATTTTCCGGTGGCATCGGCGTGCCGTTTCATCGCGTGCGCGGCAAGGGCGCGTTGATTCGCTCGACCAATGGGCGGTCGAATGGCCTGGTGCCGTGGCTCAAGACGCTCGACTCTTCCGTCGCCGCGGTCAATCAAGGCGGCAAGCGCAAGGGCGCGGCCTGCGTGTATCTGGAGACGTGGCACGTCGACATCGAGGAATTTCTGGAACTGCGCGACAACACCGGCGACGAAGGTCGACGCGCGCACAACCTCAATCTCGCCAATTGGATTCCGGACATCTTCATGCGGCGCGTCGAGCGCGGCGAGTCGTGGTCGCTGTTCGATCCGCACGAGGTGCCGGAACTCGTCGATCGCTTCGGTCCCGCGTTCGAACAAGCCTACGAACAGGCCGAAACCCGCGGCCTCGCGCGTCGCGTGCTGCCCGCGCGCGAACTCTACGCGCGCCTGATGCGCACGCTGGCCGAGACCGGCAACGGCTGGATGACCTTCAAGGACCGCTGCAATGCGCTGTGCAATCAAACTGCGCGCGCCGGCGCGGTGGTGCATGGCTCGAACCTGTGCACCGAGATCGTCGAGATCACGAGCGGTGACGAGACGGCCGTGTGCAATCTCGGTTCGATCAATCTCGCGCGGCATTTGGGCGAGCATGGCTTCGATTTCGACAAGCTCGCCGAGACCGTGCGTCTGGCCGTGCGCGGTCTCGATCGCGTGATCGATCTGAACTACTACCCGATCGATTCCGCGCGCCAGTCCAATCTGCGCTGGCGCCCCGTGGGCCTGGGCGTGATGGGCTTGCAGGATGTGTTCTTCGCGCTGCGCCTGCCCTTCGATGGCGAGGAGGCGCGCGCGTTGTCGACACGCATTGCCGCGCAGTTGTGGTTCCATGCTTTGTCGACCAGCGTGGCGATCGCGCGTGAGAGCGCGCCGCATCCCGCGTGGTCGGAGACGCGCGCGGCGCAGGGCGCGTTGCATCATCAGCTCGCGGGTCGTGGCGATGTCGACTACGGCTTGCCTTGGAAGACGCTCGAGCAGGACATCGCCACGCATGGCTTGCGTAACAGTCTGCTCGTCGCGATCGCGCCGACGGCGACCATTGCCTCGATCGCGGGCTGTTACGAATGCATCGAGCCGCAGGTCTCGAATCTGTTCAAGCGCGAGACGTTGTCGGGTGATTTCCTGCAGGTCAATCGCTATCTCGTCGATGAACTCAAGCGCCTGGGCTTGTGGACCGAGGCCACGCGCGCGGAACTCAAGCGCGGCGAGGGCTCGATTCAAGCGATCGAGGGTATTCCCGAAGTGCTGAAGCGTGTCTATCGCACGGCGTGGGAACTGCCACAGAAAGCCCTGATCGATCTGGCCGCCGCGCGCTTGCCCTTCATCGATCAGAGTCAGTCGTTGAATCTGTTTCTGGAGAGCCCGACGATTGGACAAGTGTCGAGCATGTACATGTACGCGTGGAAAGCAGGCCTGAAGACCACGTATTACTTACGTTCGCGCCCCGCCACGCGTATCGCCAAGGCGACGGTCGCGGCTACGCCCACGGCGGCCGTGGTCTGCTCGCTCGAGAACCCCGGCGTGTGCGAGGCCTGCCAATGACCGCGTCTCGTCGTTTGCTCGATCCGGGCTTTCAGCTGACGCTGCGTCCGATGGCGTATCCGCAGTTCTTCGAGATGTATCGCAAGGCCATCCGCAATACGTGGACCGTGGAGGAGATCGAATTCACCTCCGACGTGGCTGACCTGCACCACAAGCTCGGCGCGCCGGAGCGGCATCTGATCGAACGTCTCGTCGCCTTCTTCGCCACGGGCGATTCGATCGTGGCCAACAATCTGGTGATCAACCTCTATCGCCACATCAATGCGCCCGAGGCGCGCATGTATCTGTCGCGGCAACTCTACGAAGAAGCGCTGCACGTGCAGTTTTATCTCACGCTGCTCGACAGCTATGTGCCCGATCCGCGACGGCGCGCCGAGGCCTTCGCGGCGGTCGAGAACATTCCGTCGATCGCGGCCAAGGCGCGCTTCGCCGCGCGTTGGATGGATTCGATCGCCGAGCTCGATCAGGTGCGCACGCGCGAGGATCGTCGACGGTTCCTGCTCAATCTGATCTGTTTCGCGTGCTGCATCGAAGGCTTGTTCTTCTTCGCCGCGTTCGCTTATGTGTGGTTTCTGCGTTCGCGCGGCTTGTTGCCGGGCTTGGCGGCGGGCACGAATTGGGTGTTCCGCGACGAATCCGCGCACATGGCTTTCGCCTTCGAGGTGATTCGCGTGGCGCGCGAGGAAGAGCCCGAGTTGTTCGACGACGCGCTGCAAGCGCACGTGCGCGAGATGCTCGACGAAGCCATCGCCTGCGAATGTCAGTTCGCCGATGACGTGCTGTCGCTCGGCGTCGCGGGGCTGTCGGCGCGCGACATGCGCGCCTATCTCGAGTACACGGCCGATCAGCGCCTGGCCCAGCTCGGCATGCCCGCGCGCTACGGCGCGCGCAATCCCTTCGACTTCATCGAGCTGCAGGACGTGCCGGAACTGACCAACTTTTTCGAGCGCCGCGTGGCGGCGTACCAAGTGGGCGTGAGCGGCGAAGTGGCCTTCGATCACGCGTTTTGAGCGTGAACGCACGGCGCGAGAGGCGAAGGCCTCTCGCGCCGAAGCCATCGGCAACTACAGCGCGATGGCCTTGTCCTTGCGCTCGGCGATGCGCTTTTCCAGATAGTGAATGTTCTGGCCACCGGCCTGAAAGCCGGCATCGGTCATGATACGTTGCTGCAGCGGAATGTTGGTCTTGATGCCATCGACGACCAGTTCCGCCAGCGCGATGCGCATGCGAGCCACGGCGGTGGCGCGATCGGGCGCATGCACGATCAGCTTGCCGATCATCGAATCGTAATTCGGCGGAATGCGGTAGCCGTCGTAGATGTGCGTGTCCAGGCGCACGCCCGGGCCACCGGCCGGATGAAAACGCTTGATCAGGCCGGGCGAGGGCATGAAGGTGTCGGGGTCTTCGGCATTGATGCGGCACTCGATCGCGTGACCGCGCAGCACGATCTGATCCTGACGGATCGAGAGCTTCTCACCCGCGGCGATCAGCAACTGCTCGCGCACCAGATCGATGCCGGTGACGAGTTCGGTCACCGGATGCTCGACCTGGATGCGCGTGTTCATCTCGATGAAGTAGAAGCGCCCATCCTGGAACAGGAACTCGAACGTGCCCGCGCCGCGATAGCCGATGCGCAAGCAGGCATCCACGCAGACCTTGCCGATCTCCGCGCGCATCTCGTCGGTGATGCCGGGCGCGGGCGCTTCCTCGACGACCTTCTGATGGCGACGCTGCATCGAGCAATCGCGTTCGCCCAGGTGAATGGCGTTGCCTTGACCGTCGGCGAGAACCTGGATTTCCACATGGCGTGGGTTCTCCAGGAATTTCTCCATGTACACCATGTCGTTGCCGAAGGCGGCCTTGGCCTCGGTCTTGGTCATGCTGATCGCGTTGGCCAGCGCTGCTTCGGCATGCACCACGCGCATGCCGCGACCACCGCCACCACCGGCGGCCTTGATGATCACGGGAAAGCCAATCTCGCGCGCGATGCGCGCGTTCTCGACCGCGTCGTCGCCCAAGGGGCCGCCCGAACCCGGCACGCAGGGCACGCCCGCGGCTTTCATCGCCTTGATCGCTTCAACCTTGTCGCCCATCAGGCGAATCACGTCGGCGGTGGGGCCGATGAAGATGAAGCCGGATTTCTCCACGCGCTCGGCGAAGTCGGCGTTCTCCGACAAAAAGCCGTAGCCGGGATGAATCGCCTGCGCATCGGTGACCTCGGCGGCGGCAATGATCGCCGGCACGTTGAGGTAACTCTCGGCCGCCGGCGCGGCGCCGATGCACACCGACTCATCGGCCATGCCGACGTGCTTGAGATTTCGATCGACCGTGGAATGCACCGCGACCGTCTTGATGCCCAGCGCGTGGCAGGCGCGCAGCACGCGCAGCGCGATCTCGCCGCGATTGGCGATGACGACTTTGTCGAGCATGGACGTCGCGCTCAGGAAATGACGAACAGCGGTTCGTCGAACTCGACCGGCTGGCCGTTGCCGACCAGGATGGCGGCGACCGTGCCGGAAACATCGGCCTCGATCTGGTTGAACATCTTCATCGCTTCGATGATGCCCAGGGTCTCGCCGGCCTTGACCTGCTGACCGAGCTTCACGAACGCGGGCGCGTCGGGATTAGGCGAGGCGTAGAACGTGCCGACCATGGGCGAGCGCACCACGTGGCCATCGGGCAGATCCTTGCCGCCGACATCGCCGTCGACGTGATGCTGACCGCCGCCGGTGGGGCGTTGTTCGACATGCACGTGCGTGACCGGCGGGGCGGCGGGCGCCATGGCCATGGTCATCGGCATGTTCTTGGGCATGCGCGACAGGCGAATGGTTTCCTCGCCTTCGTGGATTTCCAGTTCCGCCAGATTCGACTCTTCGAGCAGGTCGATCAGTTTTTTGATTTTTCGCAAGTCCATCTCTAGCCTCCCGATCGCGCGACGCCAGGCGCCGCGCCAGAAAATTCAGATCCCGGTTTGAATCTCGCCGCCGCCCTCTTCGCCCCGGGGCAGTCGGTCGAGCACCGCGTCCAGCGCCATCGCGTAGCCCGCCGGCCCGAACCCCGCGATCACGCCCACGGCGAGATCGGAGAAGTACGAATGCCGGCGAAAGGCCTCGCGCGCGTGCACGTTGGACAGATGCACCTCGACGAACGGCACGGCCGCCGCCGCCAGCGCGTCGCGCAACGCCACGCTGGTGTGCGTGAACGCGCCGGGGTTGATCACGATGAAGCGCGTGCCGTCCGTGCGCGCGCGGTGCACGCGCTCGATCAAGGCCAGTTCGCTGTTGGATTGCAGACAATCCAGGCTCACGCCCGCTCGCGCGGCACGTTCGCGCAGGCCGCCCTCGATCTCCGCCAGAGTCGTGTAGCCATACACGGCGGGTTCGCGCGAGCCCAGCAAATTAAGATTCGGTCCGTTGAGAACGAGAATGGCGGGCACGGCGGCTCCTCGCGGGGGCGCTAGTGTGCGTGCAGGGTGAGTTCTTGTCTAGATCGCCGAAATTGCCGGGAGGTTAAACGCGGATTTCATACATTCGTTTGCGCGAAGGCGCGCGGGCGGGGGCGCGGAATGCGCGATCCTGGGGCGTTGAGGAAGGGTGGGTGTCCTGGATTGGCGCGGTTGTGGTGCGTTCGAGGGGGTGGTTTGCGAGGGGACGGTTTGTGGATGTCCCCATTCGCGGCGGTTCGTGGGTGTCCCCGTTTTGGAGTCCGCGATCTTCGGAACGAAGTTGATGGGTGTCCTCGACTTCGCGTGTCGAGGGGGCAATGGGTGGGTGTCCTCAACCGCGTTTCCGCGGCAGACCCAAGCCAAAAAAAAGGGGCGGCCCGAAGGCCGCCCCGTGGATCACTTCGAGTCGTCGCCCGATCAGTGCAGGATCGGATCCTCGAAGCCATTCAGGAACACACCCTCCGTCGGCGGCACCGAGCAGTTGCCCGCGGTGGAGGTAAAGCCATCGATGGTCAGCGTCACGCAGACGATGGCGCCGGTGTCGATCGACGCGCTGTCCGCCGCGTTGAACGTCCAGTTGCCGTTCGCCGTCGCCGCCGGCAGGCCTCGGAAGGTCGACAGTGGCTGGTTCGGACGGAAGCTGCCCGCGACATTGGTCAGGTTACTGGCCAAGGTGTCGAGCGTGATCGACGCGGTGTCCGTGAAGATCAAGTCGTTGCTGCTTGCCGGGCAATCCACGCCGAGGTTGTCGGAGTTGGCGTTGCCGCCGCCCGGATTGGCCGCGAGAACCACGGTCGGACCACCGTTCGGTGCCGTCAGGCGCAGGATCAAGTCACCGACCCAGGTGTGGGTGATGCGCACCGACACCGTCACGTTCGATACATTGCTGGTCAAACCCGCGACTGGCAGCGCGAGGTCGGCGCCTGCTGGCGTGTTGTCGGGGATCGCCACCGGCGAAGCCGGCGTGGTCGGAAAGTCGACCGGCGCACCCGCCGGCGAACCCGTGGGCAAGCTGAAGGCTTGCGTCCACGAGCCTTCCGTCGACGTCAGGTTCAAACTGAAGTCGATCGGCTGGCCAACCGAATACGTCGTGCCCGTCTGGATGATGTAGCCCGGCGTGTTATTGGCCGTGCCACCTGGCGCCACGGTGCCGTAGCTGGCATTGGCGGCGGTGATGGTCACATTCGGCGTGCTCGTGCTCAACACGCCCTGCGTGTTGGTGGCGGCGCCCGCGCCGGTGTTCACGGCGGGAATCGTCAGCACTGGGCACTCGTCGATGTCGATCACGCCATTGCCGTTGCCGCCGACAACCGCGTCGGTGAACGTGCGCGTCGGCGCCGTCAGCGTCGGCACGCCGACGATGGAGAAGTTGCGCGTGACGAAACCACCGGCCGGCACGGCAACGCCGCTGGCCGTGCCATTCGAATAGCCGGTCTTGGTCGCGCTCATGTCGACCGTGCTGGCCGGCACCGAGATCGAGTAGACGCCAGCGGCATCGGTCGAACCCGCGTAGCCATTACCCGCGAGAACGGTCACGCCACCGACTGGCGCATTCGTCACCGAGTCACGCACGGTGCCCTGGATGCGGCCGTTGAGCGGCGCCGCCGGGCAGCTGGGGAAACGGAACGACGCGATGCGCGTCTGCCAGCACTGCGTGGCCGCGCCGCAAGCGGGCGGAGCCGTGCCGTAGTACTCGGTGGTGAACCAGAACGTGCAATCGTCGACTGGATCGACCGACATCGAGGCATAGTCGCCCCAACGCGCGCCGGTGCTCGTCTGCGAACGCGAGCCCGCGATGATCGACGCTTCGCCCTGCGCCAGGCCACCCGGCGGATCGCTGGCCAAACGGCCCGCGTAGCTCACGCCCGGGAACACCGTGCCCGAGGACACGCTGTAGCCCACCGCGATATTGCCTTGACCGTCCATCGCCGCCGAAGGCATCCAGCGGTTGAGCGTGTCGCCCGGCGCGCCGGCCAGCGAGGCTTGCTCGTTGACGGCCCAAGCGCCCGCCGTGGGCTTGCGCAACTCGTAGTAACGCACGCCACCGCGGAACACCGCGGCCGTGGTGTCGCCCGACACGTCGACCGTGTGCGACAGCACCAGGGTCTCGAAGGTCGGGAACTTGCGGTACTGCACGCGATGCATCAGACGATCGGCGATCGTATCCAGGCGCGCCGTGGTGCCGGGCTGCGGCACATCGGTGCGACCCGAGGGCGTGACCGGATCAAACGGCGCGACCGCGATCGGCGCCGCTTCCGTGGTGATCTCGACCATCGTCGACGACGCCGGCGTGGTGTAGTTGGGCGTGAATTCCCACAGACGGATACCGTCTCCACCCGGATCGCCGAATTCGGTCGCCGTGAACATGGCGATCATCGCCGGACGCGGCGTCGCGCTCGGCGGACCGTCGAGATCGGTCGGCAGCATGCCGCCCAGATTCACGTCGACATTGGCGAAGTCGAAGTAAACGAAGTTCGCCGTCGGATCGCCCACCAGCATCTTCGCGCGGTTGAACGCGAACGCGCCGCCACCGGAGAAGGTGTTACCGGTGAACTGGTTGTCGGTCATGTAGTAGCCGTCGGGCCACACGCCGAAATGCGGATAGTCGTTGAACTTGTCATTGGGCATGACGAAGTCGTAGACGTAGTAAGCGCCCGTCGGGTCGCCCGTCTGCGAGATCGCGATGCACTGGTGAGTCGGCGGACCTTCCGTCGCGAACTGCGACAGCATCCAGCGATCGGCCAGATGATCGTAGAGCACGATCGGGTCGCCATCGTCGTCGCCGTTGGCGCAGGCATTGGTCGTGCCCAGGGCCGCGAACAGATCGCTCATCTTGAACACGCCGGTCAGCGGCGTGCCATCCAGACGGAAGACCTGCATGGCCAGATTGACCGTCTGCACATAGTGCGAACGACCGACGTCGCCATTGGTATCGGGCGGCGACACGGTGAAGCCAAACAGCGAACCATTCGAGGTGTTGTTGATGCCCTCGAAGTTCACGATCGTCGGCGGCATCGCGGCGGGCGCGAACGGCTGCGCCGAGATCGCGCCATCGGGACCTTCGCCGTACGGCAGCTGGTTCTTGATGCGTTCGGCCTTCGGCATCGACGGGTTGCGCGGACCACTGGTCGGCAGGTTCGACACGTCGAGGATCGGCTCGGCCATGTTCAAGCTGCTCACCGGAGCAGACACGGCGACCTTGGCCGCCTGCCGACTGATAAAGGTCGGCTTGAACAGTTCGGGCGGCGAGGCCGCCTTCGCGGGTTCGGAATACGAGAAAGACGCCAGGAAACTAGCCGCAGCAACGGCCAGCGCCAATGGCGCATGACGCTTGATAGACATGTTGGACCCCCACTAGAGCGGCGTCGCGGCCGCCAATACCGGTTGAGTCCAGGGCAGACCCCTACCCCGGACCGAGCCCCGACACTATGGCAGGCCTAGGCATGAGTCAACCTCAAGACGGAGGTCGGATGGACATCGAGACGGGCGTGCATTACGCCTTGCGGAGGGCGCACAAATTTAGATAGACAAAGTGAATGGGCCGCCACCTGCGCGAACGGCTGGCGAATCACCGGGAAATCAGTTGCTTGCCAACGAAACGGTGGCGGTAGTCGAACGTCTAAAGCGACGTGAACGAGGCGCTCGAACGTGTCTCGGGCGATAACGCGCGCGTCAGCGCGCCAGCACCACGCCCATTAGCGCGACTGACGATCGATCCAAGCCGCGAGACTTTCCGCGTCGAGTTTGCCGGCGTGTCGATCAAGCACCCGGCCGTCGCGACCGATCAACACGCTGAAGGGAAGCACCCCGCGCGCATTGCCCATGCGCACGGAAAGATCCGTCGCACCGGGCGCCTCGACCGCGATCGGATAAGTCACCGGGACTTTCTGGAGAAAGGCCGAGATCGCCTCCGGCTCGTCGAGCGCGACGCCAATCACGCGCGTGCCTTGCTCGCCTTGCGTCAGGTGAAAGTCCTCGAGCGCCGGCATCTCCTCGATGCAGGGCGGGCACCACGTTGCCCAGAAGTTCAACACCACGAGATGGCCCTGGAACGCATCGAGACGGATCTCGCGACCGTCGAGGGTGCGCAACACGACCGCGCTGACGGAATCACCGACGTCGTAGCCGGGCACCGATGCCTGGCTGGTGCTCTTCGGCGGTGGTGGCGGCGCCAAGAAACGTTGTCCCACCAGAAAGCCACCGCCGCCGCCAATAAAGGCCACGAGGAGGATCAAGAGATTCGTGCGATTGAGCATGTGTCGTGATGCGGGCGCCGAAGGGAGGCGGCCGCGCGTGATCTGGAAAGGCCGACAAGGCTAGAGTGTCGGGCGTGGGAGTTCAAACGGCCGTGAAAGCGTGCGAGCTTCGGCGTGAGTCGAAAGTGCGTGCAACCGCGCGTGGCATGGGCACTGGCTGGGGCGGGGTCGCCAGGCATCCAGACGCGACGATCGGCGACTTCGAGCGTGGTCACAGGACACGTCACCGAAGCGATGTGAATTCCGCGGAAACCCGAGTTTTCCTTTGGACATCCGTCATCGATGTTCTCCCGAGGCAGCGGCTGATGGCGAGCTTCTATGTCGGCCAACCCTTCTAGTCGCAGCTAAGATGCGCAAAGAGAATCGCCTTGTAGGCTACGTGCTATGAGCAGCGAAGAGCGAATCGACATCGATCGGCTGATTGCGATTCTCCGCTACAGCGACGACGGGTTTGCTTGTGACGACGCCTTCGATATGGCCGACGACCTTGACCCGTCCTACGCCAACCAGCTGCCCACACTCTTCAGGCTTTTGGCGAGTTCGGATTCAGACGAATCTGGCATGACCAGAAGCTTCGCCCTCAAGGCGATTCTCAGAATCGATTCTTTCGCTGCCGATACAGAGGCCTTGGTGCGAAAACTCGCCGTCGACTCAAGGGACGAGTTGCTCCAATTGCAGGCGCTGGAAGCCTTGAATCACTATGGTCAGCGAGGCACGGATACGCTGGCCTCGGTCATTCGACGACCACGACAGACGTTGATGGTGCGATTGGTCGCAGCTTTTTACCTCTTGAAGATCAAGCTCGCCAGCTGATGAGTGGTGGTAGCCACGCTTCAACGCTAACGCACGGCGCAATCAAACGCCCATCGATCTGCGGTCCAGTGCTACTTTGAGGCTCGGCAAGTAGTGCGAATCAAGCGCACGGCGTCACGAACGGGATCAAGCTTGCGCGCTATGACCAGGGCCATGCCGGCTGACTTGCGAGCGCGCTTCGAACACGGGGCGGCGCTGAAATGGCAGCACCTAGCGCCACGACGAGAATTCCGCCAGAACCCAAAGCGTGCCAAAGCGATGACTGGAACCGTCTCATGATGGACGCAAGACGGATTGCGCCAGCAATGATCCTCACGATGATCAACCAAAGGCGCACGAACTTGTCCGATTGGCTGGACAATACGGAGTCTTGCTCATCAGGCGAGGGTGTAAAGTCGCTCAATGGGTCGCCTCACTCGGTCGTCGCGTGGTGAATTGCCTCGTAGATGTCCACTGGCATGTGGTTCGCGCGGCGTGGCCCCGCTGGTCGAGATTCATGGCCAGGACGCGCTTGGCGGCATTGGCGCGTCAGGCGCTCTCTGGTTGTTACGAGACGGCCTTGGCGGATCAACGACAGGGATATGGTCGAGTGCTCAGCGAATCGGGCGAGAGGTTGCTGGCGCTCGCCAACGGCTAGTCAAGAAGGAGTTGCCTTGAAACACTCGCAGCATTCGCGCCCGCTGATGTCAGGCGTCTTTCTTGGAGCGCTGGCGCCTGCATTGATCATGGCCGCTCTACTCACGATCTTGCTCAAAAGTATCGCGATCCCAGCGCTGTCGGCCCTGATAATTGTCTTCCCTGTTTGCGTCATTGCAGATCTCGGGATTGGCATTCCCCTGGCACTGTGGTTGAGATCGAAGGGTCGCCTAACCGCACTTCCACTGTGTCTCGCTGGTCTAGTCGCGGGGGCGGTCTTGATGACGGCGTTCAACTATCTGCTGGCTCTGCAGTGGGGTGTGCACAGTCAAGACTTTGCACAGTGGACGGCACAGCCTTCAACCTTGAGCTCGGCGATGTTCGGGGCGGCGATGGGAATGCTCTCGGCTTTCACCTTTTGCCTTGGTGCGGGAATTGGCTTCCGACAGATTCGTCCAATGCCACCCGTCGTCCATGCACCATGAAGTCAACCCACGCGTACCCGGCCAAGGCAGCGATGCGCTCGCTATTGGTATTTATGGGTCTGACGTCGCATGCGACTGGTCTTGCCGCAGAGATCTGCGTTGGTCCGGTAGAACCCAATGACGGCGACCGTGGCATTGTTCTACCAGCTCCGGGAAAAGAAGGCTTCGGAAAAGCGATTCCGCGAGACTACGAAGTCCAAGTCGACGAAGGCCGCCGCGTACCCGTGAAGCAGGAAGAAGGAGTGATGCTTGGAGTCGAACTCCCAAAGGCAGTGCATACCTTCTGGGCGTTTCTGGGCAAGAGGCGAGCTGTCTCCTTCAAGTTCCGCATGGCACGTGAGCCTCGAAAGACCTGCGTTCAATTTCGACCTCTCTACGAGACATGGTATTTGAGAACCGCAACGTCTTTCGCTGCGTGCGGGTGTTAGTGGTGACATCGCGAGGTCTCTCGTAGCTGGGCGTCTGCGGCGCGCCCCTGTTGGAAGAGATTTCTGTTGGGAGCGACATCATGGTTGAGTTCGTTCGATTGGGATTCGACATCAGGCAGGCACCTGATGAGGGGGTCGTCTCTGCCGATGCACTGGTTTGGCCACGCCAGGAGATGGCGTATCAGTCGGCGTTGTCAGCTGGCTTCAAGGAGAACTCGTTCCAACTGATCCAGGTCGATTCGGAGAGCGAGTTGGAGCGATTGAACGAGATCGTGCGTCAATCCAAGATCCCCGCAGTGATCGCTGAACTGGCGGCGTTCGGTCTGGTCGCGAAGTCTCTGCCTGATCGCGGCGATTCCTCGATGCCCGAAGAGTTCAGCATCGCCGTTGGCGCGATTTCCATTGAGCGCTACGACGCTTGTGATATCGATGGGTTCTTCTCGGCCTATGACATGGGGAAGGGTTTTCTGCGGCGGGAGCGAGGGTCTTCGACGGAAGAACTGCTCGATGCCTGCATCGTCGCCCAGGCCGCCAATTTCCTCGTGCCATCGCATGCGCCGTTTGTGACCGTGCGTGTGCGTGTTCTGCGGACCAGAAGTTCACAATGACTCCGATACTTCGGACTCGATCGCGACTACTCACTGGACCGTTCGCCCGCACGATCGAGACGCTGGCGAAGCATTCGCATCGCCACGCGTGAAGAATCAGCACGGGACTCTTGGAAGTCGGCTAGATGGGTCAGTCTTCAATCGGCGGTGACATCTGAATCTCCGCATCGTCGGCAACGAAGGGTAAAGCAGTTGGGAGCAAGTCATGAATCCCAGAATGAGCTTGATATCGCTTTGTGTCGCCTTCTTCTCGCTCTGCTTGGGCTGTAGTCCAGCCGCACCCGGGGTATCCATCGAAGCCCTGAAACTACGCCTCTGTGCGTCTCCAGATGCCAATGCCGCCATACGCGAGATTCAATCGATGGGTGGCGATGCGTACAGCGATGCCGACAGCGGCACGTTGAGGGCGAAGATCCATCTCGAAGACAACGGATTGGTGGAGCGAGTGGCACTCGTCAATGCGCGTCTTTCACCTGACGGGCGATTCCTCGCTTGTGACGTGAGGGAGGGCCTGATAGGTCCATAGTAACGATGCAACAAGGCGACTAAAGGCTGTTCTTCAGTTAAGCCCGCGCGCGGGCACGCCACGGCGACAGAGGCAAACCAGCATTCGCGTAGATCAGGTGACTAATCATGCTCAGTGCGACGGGCTACTTTACGATCAATGCTTCGGAAGCCGAGAGACACATCGCGGAGCGCGTGCGGCAAGGCTGGCGCATATTCTGGCTGCCAGCGAACATATCCTCAAAGGCTGGCTTCTTCGAGGGAGTGCGCGACACGTTGCCACTTGATCCACCTCTGCAAAGCAATCGAAGTTGGGATGCGCTTGCTGACTCGCTCTGCGCGGGCTTGGATAGCTTGCTAGAAAGCAGAATCGTTATTGTGTGGCCAAAGGCTTCCGTAATGCAGGCGCATGCGCCTGAAGACTTTGACATCGCTTCAGAGATCTTGGCGGAGCTACCAGCTTCGCTAGGGGACGTCGAGACAATGGCCGGTGCTGATAAACAGCTTCTTGTTCTCCAAGTGCTTTGATACGGGGGGCGCAAGTCAGAATGCCGGCCGCCTCAGCAGCATCGTGAATGCTGGGGAGCCTCCTATGTGGACATCTCCCGGTGTACAGGCGAGATTCGTGGCTCGAATGAATCGGTCGAAGGGCGGCCGCGGCGTGCACGACGACTGGGCCGTTGTCCGAGGCTCTACTGGTTCCCATCGCCGTTTCGCCTGTTGCTGCCATTGATCACGGGGGGACTTTGCCCTCAATGACGGAAAGAATCCACGAACCGGGTCCTGTCTGAGCTTCTATGTGCGAGGCATGTCATGGGCAAGAGGAGTCCCAGATGCCACGCAAGAAGAAGTTGCACCAAGTCGTTGTCGATTCAGTCGCGCCACCGCCGCGCCGCCGGGAGTGGTTGACCAGCTAGTGACCGGCCCGCTGATGCCGGAGAATCTGGGTGCGATACCTCGCCCGTCATTCGGTAGATTCACGCTGTCGACGTGTCGCCGACGACAATCAGTGAGATGACCCACTCGGTTCTATCGGAAGTGAAGTAGCGCAAGTTGTGCGCGCATGAACGAGGTTACTCGGTGGTCTCCTACGACGCCTTGCGTGCGAAGATGCGTGACGAGTCCGGTGTTGGAGATCGTCGTATGTTCCACCAAATCGTAGGGATAGTTGCCCTAACGTGGGCAGCCCTCTATGCAGTCTATGCGCTCATTACGGGGAGATTTGTCCTTCGCGGGCGGGGCGGAGTCCATTCGGCGACATTCGTAGGCTGGCAAGTGCGTTTCACTGCAATTCTGGTTCTGCTAGGCGTGATCGCGTTTGTCGGAATCTACTTGCTATAAAGTTCTCGTGACTGAACAGGCTTGCCAGTGGGTGGAAAGGACAATGATCGCTGATCATGAAGTCGCATCGGAGGTGAGTTGGCGCGTTCTCGAGGTGAACCGCCTTCTCAGCGAGGCTGTATTGCTGGTATGTGAGCGGTGTTCCGAGGCGGAGAGGTTCCAGTTCAAGCGGGCGGTCGGGAACGTGCTTGGCGCGCTGTTGCTGGACGTGGTGAACCCGCTCTATCAGGCGCATCCGCAGCTCGCTCCTGCGGGCTTGTATGTTCCAGGCCGAAATCCCGACCTCAGTTCATGATGGTGTCGAGGTAGCGCTTTGGGTGGTTGAGGAACGAGCGAGCGACGAGATAGTGCTCGGTTTGCTCGTATCGAACGACATCGAGGCTTGAGCCGCTGATCTGATAGATCCGCGCATGCGGATAGGCCATCAAGATCGGTGAGTGCGTGGCGATGATGAATTGAGAGCGCGACTGCGTCAGTTGGTGCAGTCGCGCAATCATCGCGACCTGCCGTGTCGGCGACAGTGCTGCTTCTGGTTCATCGAAGGTATAGAGCCCTTGGGGGCCGAAGCGAATCAACAACAAGGAGAAGAACGACTCTCCGAGCACACGGCACCATTGCAACCAAACCCGCGAGCGATATGCTCGCGAACTAGGAGTCTACGAAGTAGCGGGTGGCCCTAGGAATGGGGGCAGGTCATGTGGACCTCAAAGGGTACGGCTGTGATCAGTAGAATCCTTGGAACAATCTTAGTCACTTCATTTGGCTTCGGATTCGTCCTTCGAAAGCCAAGGTGCCAACGACTGGGCTGGTGACGTATGACTACAGTGAAATGTTCCTTCTCAAGGTTGAGGCTGGCAGCGGATTTGGCGCGGCTTGCTTTTCTGCGACGCATGATTACCAGGCAGGCGGAGAGTATGTCTGGGTTCGATTGAATCAAGCTGTCGGAAACAGGCATGGCACCTTGAACAAGGTCTTCGAGAATCGGGTCGAGATCTCGCAAGTCCAGGGATTGAATGGCGATGATTGGATCTCGATTGAATTCAGCTGGCCTTTGGCGAATCGAGACCGGCTGAATGCCCTCGCTAAGGGATGCGGGAATGGTCCGATGTCCTCGCACACGGAAATACCGACAGTTCCATCGAGGCAACTGCAATGACAATGCCGTCGCCGAGAGCTTCTTCGAGTTGCTCAAGCGCGAACGCATCAAACGGCGTATCTAAATCGACCACGACGAAGCACGCGCGGACGTCTTCGACTATATCGAGATGTCCTGCAACCCGAAACGGCGCCACGGTTCCGCTGGAGGCCTGTCGCTGATACGGTTTGAGAAGAGTTTTCTGAGCGGCTTGCGAGTGTCTACGAAACCCTGGTCTGAGCAAATTCTGATGAGCAACGGAACTATATTGTTCGCGGTGGTCATGCTGTTGACGGCATGCTTGGCCGTAGGCTTGCTCGTTGCCTTGTACAGCCGAAAAGTTAAGAACAAGGCGGGCCCTGACTGGATGTGGCGCGGGGGGCGTGTGGACCCTCTGCGGAATGTCCTTTATCGGGCAGATGGTTCCCTGCGGCAGTTCACTCGTCCAGTTCTGACGGTACTCCTTATTCCTGTCGTGCTCACGGCGCTTTTTTTGCTTGTCGTGCTGCTCCAAGACATGGCTTGATAGCAACCATGAATTGAAATGTTGCGAAGAGGCAGAGCCTGCGAACGGTAACAGCCACAATCATTGCGGGGCCGGTGACCTGCCCTCATTCCAAGGGCCACCCGCTTCTTCGTAGAGTCCTGGTTTTGAGCGTTCCTTAGTAGAACGTGTCCCGGTTGAGCAGCTAGCTCGGCAATTTGAAGTCGACGAAAACAAAACGGGCGGCCCAAGGGCCGCCCGTTTCATTTTCATCGCACCGCGAACGCGTTAATTCGCGATCGGATTCTCGAAGCCATGCGAGAACACGCCTTCGGTCACGACAGGATCGCTATCCGAAGCGCTGTTGTTGCCAGTCGCCAAATCGGTGGTGCCCGAGGGCGCGGCGATCGTGGCGGTGAGGTTGATGCTGCCGGTGGCGCCGGCATCGACCGTGGCGTTGTAGGTGATGGTCGCCGAGGCGCCGCTGTTGAGGTCGATGGTCTTGCCCGCGATCGCGCCGGTGCCGCTGGCGCCATTGCAGCTGGCCGTGCCCGTGGTGGCGCAGGTCCAGGTGATGTTGCCCAGGCCCGCCGGCACAGGCACGTTCAAGATCGCGCCGGTGACATTGCTCGGACCCGCGTTGGTGACGGTGATGGTGTAGCTCACCGCTTGCGAAGCCAAGAGCGTGCCGAGGCCATTGGTCGCCGTAATGCCCAGGTCGGCGGTGGGGCCGGCCGGGATCGCGCAGGCGCGACCATTGACGACGCGCACGTCGTCAAGGAAGTAGCCCGTCGATGCCACCGACGTATCCGAAGCCACGCGCCAACGCAGTTGCACGTTCTGACCCGCCGCGGAGGCAGGCAGGCGCGCGATCACTTCTTGCCACGCGGAATTGAACGAACCGCTCCACGCCGCGCGTCCAGCAATTGGGCTCTGCCACTGCGTGCTGATGGTGGCGTTGTAGCCACCCTGCACGAAGCTGCCGCCCGCGGACACGAGATCGGCGAAGTCGGCCGCGCCAATCTTGACCTCGAGCACCGCGCCATCGAAGGTGTTCTCCAGCGCGAAGCGGTGGAAGAAGCGCACTTCGGCGTCGGGGACGCTCACCGGGAAGGCCGGCGATTCAATCGACTTGTCGGTGATGGATGCGGGGTCATCCGCGAACACCGAGTTCGGCGCCGAGTTCGCTTGCGTCGTAACCGAAGCCCACGGCGTGCCGCTGACCGTGTTCGCCGTCCAACCCGCCGGCAACGCCGGTGCCGAGACGCCATCGAAGTTCTGCGTCAGGCCCACGGTAGGCTGGCCCGTCAGCACCGACTGCGAGACGCTGCCCAAGCTCGTGGCGCCACTGGTGAGATTCCACGTCATCGTCACCGGCGCGCCGCAGGAGAGTGCCGGGTCGACGGTGTAGTCGAAGCTACCCGTCGTCGCGGAGCCACCAGCATTGAGCGTGCCGTAGTTCACCGGAGCGCTGGGCAAGGTCACGCCGCCCGTCGCCTGCAAGGTCGCGGTCACGTTGGTCGCATCGGCCGAACCCACGTTGCGCAGGCCCATCGAGAACGACACTTGCTCGCCCGGATCGGGGACGTTGTTGATGGGCACGAAGTTCTCGGCGGTCTGCGCCAGCGAATCGCGCGCCACCACCGGGAAGCTGCCGGCAACGGCGTTGTACACCACCAGGGCGAAGTCCTGATCGAGCACGCCGCCGACATTGGGCACGCCATCGGCGGTGATGTTGGCGCCGATCACGCGAATCACCATCGGCGTGTTGGCCGCTTGCGGGGGCAGGAAGACGCTTTCGACGTTGTTGTTCGGGTCGAAGCTGCCACCCGGCGAGGAGTTCGCGCCGGTGAAATTGTTGCCGCGATAGGTCTGGCCGCCGACGGTCACCTCGAGGTCGAGGTTGTTCAACTGCGGCGCGCCCGTGGTCGGACCCGGTGCATCGGTCCAGGCCAGCGTGATGCGAACCGGTTGCGCCGCATCGACCACTTGCGCGGTGACGGTGCGATCCTGACCCGAGGCCGTGAAGATGTCACCCGCGACCTGATCACGCAGCACGCGCGCGATGCCGTCGAAGCTGCGGCCCAGATCCATCAGGCCCATGCCCTGGTTGTTCGAGAACAGGGTGTCGTTGGCGCTGACGCCGGTCATGTAGCGCGCGCTGCTCATCAAGAACGCCTTGGTCATCGCCGGGCTCGGCGGTGTCAGGCTGTTGTTGATGAAGAACTGACGCAACAAGGCCGCGCCACCCGCGATCGCGGGCGTCGAGTGACTGGTGCCCGAGGACGCCGTGTACCACTGTTGCTGCGGACTCGTGGTCGGGAAGAACAGATTCGGATCCACGCCGGCGCAAACGCCGTCGCCGGCGAAGGTCGGCGAGGCGACGCCGATCGGCGCGGGGCTGCCCGTCGGATCGACCACCGACGCCTGCCACAAGCCACCGGTGACGTGCGTGCCCGGCGCCATCAGGTCGGGCTTCTTGCGACCGCCCGCCACGGGACCGCGGCTGGAGAAACTGATGATGTCATTGGCGCTGTCCGCGCCGGTATCGCCGATGGCGCAGGCATCGGCGCCGCCGAAGGGATGCACGTTTTCGGAAGCGCCCGCGGTCAGCACATTCTTCGCCGAACCCGGCGCGCCCACGGTCGAGGCACCCGGACCAGCATTGCCCGCCGCGAAGATCACGACCAGTTCCTGGTTGCCGGCGACCGGCACGGCCGACGTCGCTTGTTGCGCGTCACGCACCACGCCGTCGTAAGCCTGGGCGTTGGCGTTGTAACCGCCGCCCGTGTTGGCGCCCCAGGAATTGGAGCTGATGCGCGCATTGTCTTGATACGCGCGCGCGGCCAAGTTGGGAATGTTCGGCGAAGTGAACGTATCGGGATCAAAGATCACCGACGAACCCACGCGCACGAACGGCGCCACGCCCAAGCCATAGCGGAAGCCTTGCGCATCGGCATGCGGAGACGCAGCGAAGTTGCCACCGCCCGGCACATAGCCGCCGATGATGTGCGCATTGAGCGTGCCGTGACCGTCCTTGCCCGCGGTCACCGAGGGCGAGTGCGGCGTGCCTTCGAGACGCGCGTAAGTCACGCGACTAGCCGCGCTCGACACGCCGCCCACGCGCAAGCCGAAGTGCGTGGTGTTTTGCGTCGCCGGCGGCGTGAACGCGCCGGCGTCGATGCCGGAGTCGGTCACGTCGACCACGAAGCCGCTGGTATCGAATTGCGATTGCGTGAAGCCCTTCGAGGCAAGCCACGCGAGATGGTCGCCGGGCGTCGGGTCATTGCCCGCGATGTTGCCGGTGATGATGCGGTCCTGACGTTCGTCGTACAGCTGCGGCTCGACAAAGGGCTGCAGCGACACGACGTCGGGACGGTCGGCGATTTGCAGCACCGAACCCGCGGCCACGTTGGCCTCGATGTTGACGTAGTTGAGGCTCTCCCAACGACGTACCTGACCGCCCGCCGACAGCGAGGCGATCAACTGCTCGGTCGCGGCGTTCTCGGTCGGGTCGTTGATCAACTGCACGGTGACCTTGCCGGCTTCATTGACGCGAATCGCCGGGTCGATGCGATGCTTGCCCTGATACGGCAGCACCAACTGCACCGCCGGTTGCACCGACAGGCGCGAGACGTTCTGCAGCGCTTCGGCCGTGCCGTAGACCAAGAACGCATTGTTCGGAATCGCGGTGACGATGGTCGCGCCGGTGGCTTGCAACTGCGCGTACCACTCGGGTCGGATGGGGCCGGTGAAATGCACCAGCGACATGCCCTTGCCATTGATCTTGGCGGCGCGCGCGGCGGCCTTGGCTTCGTCGGTCGTGGTGTCGATCACGCCGGCGTTGAGCAGAATGAGGTTTTGCGAATCAGCCGAGTCGGCGACGCCTTGCGCGATCAATCGACGCGCCGTGGCTTCGTCGACTTCGAGCATCTGGAACGCGCCGTAATCGATGCGTTGGCTCGCGGGCACCGCCTTGGTGGTCGCGGCGCGAATCGCATCGACGAGGATCTTGTGGCGACCGGCGCTGCGATAGTTCGCGGCCTCGATCATTTCAGGGTAGGCGGTGACCGCGACCCCATTCTTGAGGGTGAGATGGCTGCCAGGACCGGCAGCACCTGCGGTAGCAACGACGCCACCGGTGGCTGCGGCAAGCAGCCACTTGGCTGAACGCATGGACATTAATGAACCCCCCGGCCCTTTGACCGATCTGAAACAAGCGGATGACTTTACTCTCTTCCCAGAGAGCAGATCGAGTCTCGCTCTCTTACGGATGAGTCGTCATCAGTCTTGCGACGGACGGTCGCGCGTCCGGGGCCCTAACAGCCGGCCGCGCGCTCCAGGCGCTTGACGAACTCGGCGCCTTCCTCGAAGCCGACCAAGCGCAATGGCCGCTTCTCCTGGCCCTTGCAGTCGAACACCAGGGTCGCCGGCGGTCCGACGATGCCGAAACGCTGTTGCAGCGCGCGGTCGGCCTCGGTCTGATCGGTCACGTCGATCTTAAGCGTGACGAAATCGCCCATGCGCTGGCGCACCGCGGGCTCGGTGAAGGTGTACTTCTCCATGCGCTTGCACTCGACGCACCAGTCGGCATAGAAGTCGAACAGCACGGGCTTGCCGCCCGCGCTGGCGATGGCGCTGTCGAGTTCGGCGGCATTGGCGACCTTCTTGAACAGCGAAGGCGCCTCGGCACCTTCGCTCGCGCCCGCGGCCATGCGCAGCGCGCCCAGCGGGCGCAGCGGATCGCGCGCGCCCGACATCACGCCAATGAACTGAATCACGCCCAGGGCCAGCATCGCGAAGCCCAGCGCCTTCCACGTGCGCTGCCAGCCGCTGGCGCCATCCGGCAAGCGTTCGAGCGCGCCCAAGTGCACGCCGCTGATCACCAGCAGCATGCCCGCGGCCAGCATGATCCACACCGGATCGAGCACGCGTTCGAGCATCCACAGCGCGAGCCACAGAAAGATCACGCCGAACACGGCCTTGACCGTGTCCATCCACGCGCCCGCGCGCGGCATCAAGCGACCCGCGCTGACGCCGAACGCCACGAGCGGCGCGCCCATCCCCAGCGCCATCGCGAACAAGGCCACGCCACCGAACACCGGATCGCGTTGCTGACTGATGTAGAGCACCGCGCCGGCGAGCGGCGGCGCCACGCAAGGTCCGACCAGAAGCGCCGACAGCAGACCCATGATGGCCACGCCGAGCGTTGAGCCGCCTTTCTGCTGGTTGGAAATATTGTTGACGCGATTTTGCAGCCAGCTCGGCATCTGCAATTCGTAGAAGCCGAACATCGACAAGGCCAGCACCACGAACACGCCAGCGAATGCGCCAAGCACCGCGGGCTTTTGCAAGATCGCCTGCAGATTCTGACCCGCCAGGCCCGCGATCACGCCGGCCACCGTGAACACCACGGCCGACGCCAGCACATAGATGGTCGACAACCACAGCGCGCGACGCGTGGTCAGCTCGCCCGCGCCGGCAATGATGCCCGACAGGATCGGCACCATCGGCAGCACGCACGGCGTGAACGCCAGGCCCACGCCCACGGCGAAGAACAACAGCACGGTCCACAGCTTGTTGCCGCGCTTGAGCGAGTCGGCGAATTTATCTTGCTCGGACAGCGGCGCCGTCGTTTCGCTCATCAGCGGCACTTCGCTGGGCACGTTGCGCGTCGCGGTCATCGTCGATGGCGCGGGCAGATCGAAGGTGACCTCGCGCGTCATCGGCGGATAGCAGATGCCGTTCTCCTGGCAGCCCTGGAACTGCGCGCGCAAGGTGACCTGACGCGGCGTATCGGGCCGTGCCGCCGCGGTGATCGGCAACGGAATCTCGGCGGTGTTGAAGAACACTTGGACCTGACCGAAGTGCTCGTCCGTGTGCGGCGTGCTCGCCGGCCAGCGCGGCGCGCCGATCGCGATCGCGGGCGTGGCGCTGACGGTGAACTCGGTCTTGTCGCGATACAGGTAGTAGCCCGGCGGCATGGTGAAGCGCGCCAGGATGCCATCGCCATCAGTGCTGATCGCCTCGAATACGAAGGCGCGGTCTTCCGGCAGCGGCGCTTCGTCGACGAGACCGGTCGCGGGCGCGCCGCCGAGCGGGCTCGATGCCGGCGCGCTACCCAGCACGCCACCGAGCGAGGCGTTCGTGCTCAGCGGATTCGATGGGCTGGCACTCAACGGACTCGCGTCACTCGCGGTGATCGCGGGCGAAGACTCGACGGTCGCCACCGGCAGATCGATCGTCACCGTCTGACGAAACGGCGGATAGCAGATCTTCGGCTCTTCCTCGTGACAGCCCTGCACGCCGACATTGATCGCGACGCGCGTGACGTCCGCGCCCGCGGTCAGCGGCAGGCCAACCGTGGCTTCGTGGTGATAGACCTCGACGTCGCCGAAGAACTCATCGTGCTTGGTTTCGCCTGACTGAAACTCCGGCGTGCCGAGCGTGAAGCTAGTGTCGGCCTCGTCGGCTTTCTTGATCTTGATGCGTTCGCGATAGAGGTAATAACCGTCGGCGATGGTCCAATGCAGGCTCACGCGATCGCGCGACACGGCTTCGGCCTTGAGCGCGAAGGCCTGCTCGACGGGCAACAAGTCCTCTTCGCCCGCGCGCGCGACCAGGGCCAGGCCCAGTCCCAGAATCACCGCCAAACCGCGTCCGACAAACCCCATCACCAGCGCACTCCCGAGTTTCGTTCTCGTCGACATGACCGGCATCGCGGCCAGCTCATTTCCCGCCGCTCAACCGGCGGTTGCCGCCTCGACCCATTGCAAATACGGCGCCCAACCCGAATCGACCTTGACCGCCATTATCTCGGGAAGTTCGTAGGGATGGCGTTGACGCAGGCGCTGCTCCAGCGCTTCGTAGCGCGTAGGCGTCGTCTTGATCAGCAGCAGCACCTCGTGGTCCACGTGCAGCTTGCCCGCCCAGCGATAGGTCGAAACCACGCCGGGGATACGATTGACGCAAGCGGCCAGATTCAACTCGACCAGGTCGGCCGCGATCTCCGCGGCGACCTGATCGTTGGGACAGGTGCACAGCACCAGCAGGACGGACATGCGGCGAGCTCCACGACGAGTCGCCGCATTATCGCGCGTCGCGTCTTATTCGAAACCGTTCTGGAACACGGCTTCCGTCGGCGTGTTGGTGCAGACATTGCCGAACAAGCACGCCACCCATTCCGGATGATCAACGAAGGGATTGCGGTTTTGCTGGAAGCTCTGCACCACATCGTTGCGCAGCACTTCCTGCGCGTCGGGCGGGTCTTGCTCGTGCCAGGCGATGAGCGTGCTCTTCAAGCCCATGTAGGCCACGCCGCCGGTGATCTGCGCGTTGACGATGGTGATCTGGCTGCGCGTGTCGGTCAGTTCCAGATCGGGCTCGAGCTGGCCCGCGGCATTGGTGCCGCCTTCATAGCGCACGACCATGTACATCACCGCGCGCGCGACATCGCCCTTGCGATGATTCCACGCCTCGAACGAACCGCCATTGCCATCGGGGCCCTGGAACCAATTGGAATTGCCCGGATACGTGCCGCTGCCGCCGCCGAAACCACTATTGGCGTCGGTCGCGCGCTCGGTGCAGCCGCTGCAATTGGCGTAGGGCTTGTTGCCGCGATCGGAGTTGTAACCGATGTGCGACAGATACAGCATGTGGCAATCGGTGTACGGCGGATTCGGCAGGCCGTTGGCGTCGGTGTTGGGGAAGCCCAAGGAGTTCGGCCACGTGTGCTCGCGGTTGTAGTTGGTGTTGCCGCCGCCGGCCTTGGGGAAGACCGCGTTCTTGTACACGTCGAGGATGCGCGAGGGATTGCTCGGATCCTGATCGGCCGCTTCGAGAATGGTCCACGTGTCCGTGCCCGAACCTGAGTACGGATACGACACATGATCCTTGATCAAGTTGTGCAGCGTCGTGCGCAGCGTGTTCGCGTTTGTGGCGTCGACCGAAGCGTAGTAATCGCCCGTGCCCACGGCCGTGGTGAAGGTGAACACGTAGTTGGCGGCCATGTTGTCGGCGACGCCATCCTGATCGGCGATCTGCGCCGCCAGCACGGTCACGGTGCAGGTTTCGCTGAAGCCGAAGTCCGTGGTCGGATCGAGCACGTAGTTGGCGCCCGTGCCGCTGAAGCCCACCGGATGCGCGCCCGTGGTGCCGCAGCTCACGGTGGCCCACGTACCGCTCGCGGTCACGGCTTCATTGAAGTTGATCGCGATGTTGCCGGTCACCGGCACGTTCGAGGCATTGTTCGCCGGCGTCGTGCTCGCCACCGCGGGCGCGGTGTCGGGCGCGGTCTGGAATGAAAACACGTAGTTGGCGGCCAAGTTGTCGGCCGTGCCGTCTTGGTCCGCGATCTGCGCGGCGACGAGGGTCACGGTGCAGCTCTCGCCCGAAGCGAAGTCGGTGTCGGGATTGAGCGTGTAGTTGGCCGGGCCGCCGCTGACGGTCGCGGTGTGCGCGCCACTGGTCGCGCAAGTGAGCGTGAACCAAGCGCCCGAGGCGGTGACCGGCTCGGAGAAATTCACCAGCACATTGGCCACGGTCGACACGCCGGTCGCGCCATTGGCGGGCGTGGTCGAGGACACGGTCGGCGGCACGTCGACCGTCGGCGTGAACGTCTGGCCCGTGTTGCACGCGCCGAAGTTGTCGGTGCCGCTGTTGGCCCAGGTAAATTGCGCGTAGGCGTTGCCGTTGCCGGTCAGTTGCAGCGAGGTGCCGGGCGCGGTGCTGTTGGTCTCGGCGACGCCGATGTCGGTCGAGGTCATGCCATTGGCCGGACCGCCCGAGGCCGTGAAGCTGCCTTCGTAGCTGAGGAACTGCACCACGGCATTGCTCGGGCCAACTAGCGCGATGCCATCAGGCGCGCCGTTTTGCAGGCCCGGTTCGGTGAACACGACAACGCTGGCCGTGCCCGATCCGCAGGTGATCGAGGCCGGCGCGGTCACGGCCGCGCCGGTCGCGGTGTAAGGCGCGCCGCCACTGCCGTTGTAGAGCGTGAGCGTGTAGTTGGCGAGATTCTCGCCTTCGGTCGCGATCACTTCGACGCGTTCGCCGACATCACCCGTGCCGGTCGAATCGTCGTAGTGGATTTCGTTGATGAATACGGCCGCCGACAGCGGCGAAGCAAACGCGCACAGCGCGACACTCGCCATGACGGCGAGCCGGAACGTCAAACGCATGATTCCTCCTGTTCGCCGGCGAGCCCCCCCGCCGGCCTTCGATCGAGTCTTCTCGCGGGCCGCGCAGTGTAGCGACATCATTTGACCGAAAAAGACGCGCCGCACCACGACGGGCCCTTGAAAGCGCCGAAGCCAGCCTCACTTCGCTCGGCGTCGATGACCGCCTCTTGCCGAGGACGCGTTGTCGGTTAAAATTGGCACTCATCGGGGAAGAGTGCTAACAAAATTCCCCGTTTCCTTTCACAATCAACAGTTTATGAGGGTTGTCATGAATATCCAGCCTCTCTACGATCGCGTCGTGATCAAGCGCATGGAAGAAGAGCGCCTGTCGGCCGGCGGCATCGTGATTCCCGATACCGCGACCGAGAAGCCGATCAAGGGCGAGATCGTCGCCGTGGGCGAAGGCAAGCCCCTGGACAACGGCCAGGTGCGCGCGCTCAAGGTCAAGAAGGGCGACAAGGTCCTGTTCGGCAAGTACAGCGGCACCGAGATCAAGCACAACGGTACCGAGTACCTGGTGATCCGCGAAGAAGACATCTTCGCCGTGATCAACTAAGCCCCATTCCAGTCAGTCGAACGGCGCGCGCGTGACGCGCCGCCATCCAGATCCGAGGACATTCCAATGGCTGCCAAAGAAATTCGTTTTTCCGAAGACGCCCGCGCGCGCATGGTGCGCGGCGTGAACGTCCTGGCCAATGCGGTCAAGGCCACCCTGGGCCCGAAGGGCCGTAACGTCGTGCTCGAGAAGAGCTTCGGCGCCCCGACGATCACCAAGGACGGCGTGTCCGTCGCCAAGGAGATCGAGCTGTCCGACAAGTTCGAGAACATGGGCGCGCAGATGGTCAAGGAAGTTGCTTCCAAGACCTCCGACGTCGCCGGCGACGGCACCACCACCGCCACCGTGCTGGCGCAGGCGCTGATCCGCGAAGGCATGAAGGCGGTCGCCGCCGGCATGAACCCGATGGACCTCAAGCGCGGCATCGACAAGGCCGTGACCGAGGCCGTGTCCGAGCTCAAGAAGCTGTCCAAGCCGTGCTCGACCTCGAAGGAAATCGCCCAGGTCGGTTCGATCTCGGCCAACTCCGACGCCAACATCGGCGACCTGATCGCCAAGGCGATGGACAAGGTCGGCAAGGAAGGCGTGATCACGGTCGAGGAAGGCTCGGGCCTGGACAATGAACTCGACGTCGTCGAGGGCATGCAGTTCGACCGCGGCTACCTGTCGCCGTACTTCATCAACAACCAGCAGTCGATGTCGGCCGAGCTCGACAACCCCTACATCCTGCTGCACGACAAGAAGATCTCCAACGTGCGCGAGCTGCTGCCCGTGCTCGAAGGCGTGGCCAAGGCTGGCAAGCCGCTGCTGATCGTGGCGGAAGAAGTCGAAGGCGAAGCGCTGGCGACCCTGGTGGTCAACACCATCCGTGGCATCGTCAAGGTGTGCGCGGTCAAGGCCCCGGGCTTCGGCGATCGTCGCAAGGCGATGCTGGAAGACATGGCCGTGCTGACCGGCGGCACCGTGATCTCCGAGGAAGTGGGCCTGCAGTTGGAAAAGGCCACGATCAAGGATCTCGGCACCGCGAAGAAGATCGTCGTCTCCAAGGAGAACAGCACGATCATCGACGGCGCTGGCGATGCCAAGGCGATCAAGGCGCGCATCGAACAGATCAAGGCGCAGATCGAAGAGACCTCGTCCGACTACGACCGCGAGAAGCTGCAAGAGCGCGTGGCCAAGCTGGCCGGCGGCGTGGCGGTGATCAAGGTCGGCGCCGCGACCGAAGTGGAAATGAAGGAAAAGAAGGCGCGCGTCGAAGACGCCCTGCACGCGACCCGCGCTGCGGTGGAAGAAGGCGTGGTGCCCGGTGGTGGCGTGGCGCTGATCCGCGGTCTCGCGGCGGTGTCCAAGCTCAAGGGTGACAACGAAGATCAGAACCACGGCATCCAGATCGCCAAGCGCGCGATGGAAGCCCCGCTGCGCGAAATCGTGGCGAACGCCGGCGAAGAGCCGAGCGTGGTGCTGAACAAGGTCGCCGAAGGCAAGGGCAACTACGGCTACAACGCCGCGACTGGCCAGTACGGCGACATGGTCGAGCTGGGCATCCTGGACCCGACCAAGGTCACGCGCACGGCGCTGCAGAACGCGGCCTCGATCGCCGGCCTGATGATCACGACCGAAGCCATGGTCGCCGAGCTGCCGAAGAAGGAAGCGGCCGCCGGTGGTCACGGCGGTCACGATCACGGCGGTGGCATGGGCGGCATGGATTTCTAATCCAGTCGTTCAACGCGACAACGCGACACCCGAAGCCCCGCCTCGCGCGGGGCTTCGCTTTTTGTGGCCGACGCGATGCCAGCGCGCCGATCGCGATCGAACGACGTCGAACCCGGCTCGTCGGAAGACGACAACGCGGTGGCTTGACCCCACGTTTCCTTGTCCCCGCAGCAAGAAGTTCTCGCGCGAATCAACGCTTGCGCGACCCCAATCGACCCGGCAGACTCGCAATGAAGGGCGTTTGCACTTCAGATGCGCGCGCAGGGGATGGCGGCTTGCCGACCGGCAGCTTGGAACGCGACGCGCCATGCGGTGAGCGTGGGGACCCATGACGGCACGCAACGGCAGCGATCCCGGGCAGCACATGTTCGAAACCGTCTACGACGATCTGCGTCGCATTGCGCGGCGCGAACGTGGCCCCGGCGACACGCTCGACACCACCGCGCTGGTGCACGAGCTGTATCTTCGGCTGGCGCGAGGCGGAACGCCGTCGTTCCAGGAACGCAAGCAGTTCTACGTCTACGCCGCGCGAGCCATGCGACATTTGCTTGTCGACCGCGCGCGACGGCGCTTGCGGGAGAAGCGCGGCAGCGGCGCCGAGCACGTCGACATCGACGACCAGCACGGCATCGTCGATTCCGTCGACGCGCTGGACGCGCTGGCCTTGGATCAAAGCCTGCACGCGCTCGAAGCCGAGGACGCGCGCGCCGCGCAGGTGGTGGCGCTCCACTACTTCTGCGGCCTCGGCGTGGAGGAGATCGCGCAGATGCTCGACGTTACTCGCCGCACCGTCGATCGCGATCTGCAGTTCGCGCGCGCGTTCCTGCATACCCTTCTGCCTGATTGACGTCGCGAAGGCGCGCCTGGCGACGCCTATCCGATCGTCACCCCACGGAACACGGCGACCATGTCTGAACTACGCCGCCTCTATGAAGCCGCCGCCGAGATCGCGCCCGAGGCTCGCACCGAGTGGTTGATGCTGCGCTGTCCCGATGCCGACTTGCGCGCCAAGGTGTTCGCCCTGCTTCAGTTCCGGCCGGAGTCCACCAGCCCTCTCGATCGCCCCGCCGCCGATCGCCTGGCGGCGCTGGACCCGGAAACCTCGCCCGCGCGCGTCGCGTCCAACTGGGCGGGTCGGCGAATCGGATCGTTCCGTCTGCGCTCCCTCATCGGCGAAGGCGGCATGGCCGCGGTGTTCGACGCGACGCGCGAGGGCGCCGATTTCGATCAACGCGTCGCGGTGAAGTTGCTCAAGCGCGCCGCTTTTTCCGAGTACGAACAACGCTCGTTCAAACGCGAGCAGCAAGCTCTGGCCAGCCTCGAGCATCCGAACATCGCGCGCCTGATCGACGGTGGCGTGACCGATGAAGGCACGCCGTTCCTGGTCATGGAACTGGTCGATGGCGAAACAATCACCCACTATTGCGAGGATCGACGCGCTTGCTTGCGCACGCGACTCGGGCTGTTCCTCACCGTGTGCCGCGCCGTTGACGCCGCGCATCGCGCGTTGATCGTGCATCGCGACATCAAACCGTCCAACATCCTGGTCACCGGCGATGGCGTGGTGAAGCTGCTGGATTTCGGCATCGCCAAGATGCTCGACGACGAGCACGGCGAGCTCACGCGCACGGGCTTGGGGGCGCTCACGCCGGAGTACGCCGCGCCCGAGCAGTTCATCGGCGGCACGGTCACCACGGCGACCGACACGTACGCGCTGGGCGTGCTCCTGCACGAGTTGTTGACCGGCACGCGCCCGGGACGCGCGGTCGGCACGCGACCTTCGGATCTTCTCCCGGATCGCGCGACCTCGGACAGACCCTTGCTGAGCCGACGCACGCTGCGCGGCGATCTCGACAACATCGTGCTCAAGGCACTCGATGCGGATCCCGCGCGTCGTTACAGCGGCGCGCGAGCGCTGGCGGAGGACATCGAACGTTACCTGGGCGGCCAGCCCGTGCTCGCGCACCCACCATCGCGGTGGTATCGCGCCACCAAGTTCGTCGACCGTCATCGCGGCGGTGTCACGGTGGGCTTCGTGCTCGGCATCGCGGTGCTGGTGAGCTTGGCGTCGGCCCTGTGGCAAGCGCACGTCGCGCGCCAACAAGCCGCGCGCGCTGACTCGGTGCGCGACTTCGTCGTCGACCTCTTGCGCCAGACCGCGCCCTCCGGGCCGGCAAGCGAGCGACCGGACGTGCCCGCGCTGGTCTACGAGGCCGCGGCCAAACTGCCCACCGCGCTGCGCGATCAGCCCTTGGTCCGCGCGGAACTGCTCGTCACGCTCGGCAATGTGCTTCGCAACATGAACGATCCGCGGCGATCGGAGGGACTGCTGCGACTCGCGCGCGCGGACCTCGATGTCGCGGGCATCGATGACCGTCTCCGGCTCGAAGCCGACGTCGGCATGGCGCGAACCTTGAACAAGCTCTCGCGCCACGAAGAGGCTCGAGCTCTCTTGCTGCCCTGGCTGACATTGCCCGAGCGACGGCTTCCGCCCGAGGCGCGGCGCGCCACGCTCTTGAAGCTCGCCATGGCCATCGATGCGAGTGCCGGAAAGACCGAGGACGCCTTGCGACTGGGGTCCGAAATGATCGCCGCCTATGAACGCGACTGCGCGCGCGGCATTGCCTGCGACGAGTTGGGCTACGCGCAATTCGACTACGGCATGACTCTCGTCGGCGCCTCGCGTCTGACCCCGGCGCGCGCGCTGCTGCAAGCATCGTTGTCGAGTAAGCGCGCGGCTCGCGTGCACTTGCCGAGCATCGCCGATTCGATCTTCGGACTGTCGCTGATCCACGGCTTCCAAGGCGATCTCGATCCGGCCGAAGCCTTCGCGCGCGAGTCGATGAGCTTGCAGCGAAGTCTGGGCGACAGCGTCCGTACGCCCTTGCAAGCCGCGCAGCAGCAACTCGCCGAGGTGCTTATCGCGAAGGGCGATCATGCCCAGGCGCTGCAGCTGCTGAGCGAGATTGTCGACCGACCTCGGGATCAAACGACCGGCGCCTGCGCCATCGCGAGCACGATGTTGTATAGCGCGATCGCTCGGATCGAGTTGGCGCAGTCCGATGCCGCGCTGCGCGACGCCGCCAGCGCACGGACCGGCGCGATGAGTTGCCCGCCCGGAAACCGCTTGCTCATCGTCGAAACGGCCGACTTGATTTCCGCCCGCGCGCGCTTGGCGTCTGGCGGGGCTGCGGCGACGCGCGCGCCGATCGACGCCGCCAGCGTCGATGAAGTGGTCTCGCGACGCGCGGGCCCCGGGCGACAACTGACCTATCTCCTCCAAGCGCTGAGACTGGCGGTTGAACTCGACGACCCGGCGTTGACGCGCGCGGTCGCGGGTCACTTGTTGGGTCTGATGAACACGATCGATGCCAACGCTGAGTCGCCATCGCGCGTCGAAGCGGAACTTGCTCAGGCGCGCGCGCAAGGTACCGATCCCGAGACCGTGGCCACGCACTTCGAGCCGCTGCTTCGAAGCATGGAAGAATGGCCCATTGGGCAACGACTCAACCGCCAGTGGCTCGCGTGGCGCGCGAGCGCGGGCACGCCGAGTTCCTGATCGCCGCGTTGCTGGCCTGGCGCGTCGGTGAGAAGTCGCGCCGCGCGCGACCTTCCCGACGCGTGATCCGAAGCCACCGCGCGTCATGGCCCTCGAAATTCGAACCATCAAAGACAACGTCGCCGAGCGGGGGCACGCTGGCCGCCAATGTCGCCGAGGGTCGGGGGATTCCTCGCGGCCGTCGAACCTGCTTGAATTCGGTGAGGCTAGACAGGGCCCGTGGGCCGTCGCGCGCGGCGGGCCACTTCCGGGACTGGCGGCGCTCGACGCCCGCTCAAGTGCCACATCGATCGTTCGGGTCTCGCGAGAGGCCGCAGGGGAACAAGGCATGCCGCATTGCATCGACGCCGGACCGCGCCAGTCGCGAGTGTTCTTGTGGTTCGTCGTTCTGGCGTGGTCCTTCTTGGTGTTGGGAAGCCTGACGTTCGACGAGGCGCGCGCCGCGACTCAGACCGCGAGGTTCGACACCTCGCGCCCCGAGGGAACGCTGCCGACGACGCTGACGCTCACTCAAGTCAGCAATGGTGGCGTCGGTGTTTTCACCTTTATCGGCACCAATGGCTGGACGACGCAGTCGATCACGACGACGACGCCCGGCATCGGCGTGACTGGCGCGACGCAGACCTTGGCCGCGTCCGGCGTGGCGACCTCGATCACCGCGAACGAGCCGCCGGGCTTCCTGCTGCAGAGCGCGTCGTGCACGGGCATGGGCGCTGGCGGCACCGCGACGCTCGTAGGCAACACCCTGACCTTGAACGCGGCGGCGACCGCGGCGGGCGCCAACATCGCTTGCACCTTCGTCAGCGCGCGGCTGCCGACATTGACGCTGACCCAAGTCAGCAATGGCGCCGTGGGCTCGTTCACCTTCACCGGCAACAACGGCTGGGTGTCGCAGGTCATCACCACTACCGCGCCGGGCGTGGGCGTCTCGGGCGCGACGCAGACGCTGGCCTCGCCGGGCGTGGCGACCACGATCGCGACGGCCGCGCCGCCAGGTTTTCTGTTGACCGGCGCATTCTGTTCCGGCATGGGCGCTGGCGGTACCGCGACGCTCGCGGGCAACTCGCTGACCTTGAACGCGGCCGCGACCGCGTCGGGCGCGAACATCGCGTGCACCTTCATCAGCGCCCGGCTACCGAGTCTGACCCTCACCAAGATCAGCAATGGCGGCGTCGGCGCGTTCACCTTCTCGGGCACGAATGGCTGGGCTTCGCAGGTCATCACTACGGTCACCTCGGGCGTGGGCGTTTCGGGCGCCACGCAAACGTTGAGCGCGCCAGGCGTGTCGACGGCGATCACCGAGATCGCGCCGCTAGGTTTCTTGCTGACCGGCGCGACGTGCACGGGCATGGGCTCCGGTGGCACCGCGGTGCTCAGCGGCAACACGCTCGTACTGAGCGCCGCCGCGATGGCGGCCGGCGCGGATGTCGCGTGCACGTTCTTCAGCGCACGACTGCCGACGCTGACGCTCACGCAAGTCAGCAATGGCGGCGTCGGCACCTTCACCTTCACGGGCACGAATGGTTGGGCGTCGCAGGCCATCACCACGACGACGCCTGGCGTGGGCGTAACCGGCATCACGCAAACCTTGTTCAGCGCGGGCGTGGCGACCACGATCAACGCGGCAGCGCCGCCCGGATTCACCCTGGTTGGCTCGACATGCACCGGCATGGGTTCCGGCGGCACCGCGTTCCTCGCCGGCAACACGCTCACGCTCGATGCATCAGCCACCGCGGCGGGCGCGAACATCCAGTGCACCTTCACCAGTTCGCAACTCGCGACGCTAACGATCACGCAGGTCAGCAACGGCGGTGTCGGGACTTTCACGTTCAGTGGCACGAACGGTTGGGTGACGCAGGCGATCACCACGACGACACCTGGTGTTGGCGTGTCAGGCGCGACGCAGACTCTCGCAAGCGCGGGCGTGGCGACGTCAATCACCTTGGTCGCGCCGCCCGACTTCGTGTTGGACGGCGTGACCTGCACGGGCCTGGGTTCCGGGGGCGTTGCCACGCTAGGCGGCAACACGATCACGCTGAATCCGGCGGCGACCGCGGCGGGCGCCAACATCCAATGCACGTTCACCAGCTCGCGACTGCCGACGTTGACGCTGACGCAGATCAGCACTGGTGGCACCGGCACTTTCACGTTCACCGGCACGAATGGCTGGGTGTCGCAGGCGATCGCGACGACGACGCCTGGCGTGGGCGTTGCGGGCGCGACGCAAACGCTCGCGAGCCCGGCGGTGTTGACCACGATCACATCGGTCGCGCCGCCGGGCTTCGTGTTGATCGGAGCGTCATGCACCGGTCTGGGTTCGGGGGGCACCGCGACGCTTAGCGGGAACACGCTCACGCTCGATGCGTCAGCGACCGCGCTGGGCGCCAACATCCAATGCACGTTCACCAACGCGCGCCTGCCGACGCTAACGCTCACGCAGATCAGCAATGGTGGCATCGGCACCTTCACGTTCACCGGCACGAATGGTTGGGTGTCGCAGGCGATCACGACGACGACGCCGGGTGTTGGCGTGACGGGCGCGACGCAAACGCTCACCAGCGCGGGCGCGGTAACCGCGATCACCACGACCGCGCCGCCTGGCTTCGTGGTGGTGGGCGCGTCTTGCACGGGCATGGGGGCTGGCGGCACCGCGACGCTCAGCGGCAACACGCTCACGCTCGATGCGGCGGCGACCGCCGCGGGCGCCAACATCGCGTGCACGTTCACCAGCGCGGGACCGCCCTCGCTGACGCTCACGCAGATCAGCAATGGTGGCATTGGGACCTTCACCTTCACCGGCACGAATGGCTGGGTGTCGCAAGCCATCACCACGACGACGCCCGGTGTTGGCGTGACGGGCGCGACGCAGACGCTGAGCGGCGCGGGCGTCATCACTGCGATCACCTCGGCACCACCGCCGGGCTTCGTGCTGGTGGGCGCGTCATGCGCGGGCATGGGCGCCGGTGGCACCGCGACGCTCGCTGGCACCACACTCACGCTTGATGCGGCGGCGACCGCCGCGGGCGCCAACATCGCGTGCACGTTCACGAGCACGCGACTACCGACGCTGACGCTCACGCAGATCAGCAATGGCGGGATCGGCACCTTCACCTTCACCGGCACGAATGGTTGGGCATCGCAGGCCATCACCACCACGACACCCGGTGTTGGCGCGGCAGGCGCGACGCAGACGCTCGCCAGCACGGGCGTGGCGACCACGATTACTGCCGCCGCAACGCCAGGCTTCGCGCTCGTCGGCGCGACATGCACGGGCCTCGGCGCCGGTGGCACCGCGACGCTCGCTGGCGACACGCTCACGCTGGATGCCGCAGCGACAGCCGCGGGCGCCAACATCGCGTGCACGTTCACGAGTGCCAGCACGATACAGATCAATCCTTCGACGCTGCCCAGCGCGGCGGTCGGCGTTGCCTACAACGAAACGCTCACCGCGACCAATGGCGTCGCGCCTTACGGATTCGCCGTGACTTCGGGCGCGCTCCCGCCGGGTCTTTCGTTGTCTCCGGCGGGCGCGCTGACAGGCACGCCGACCACGTCCGGCATCTTCGGATTCACGATCACGGCGAGCGATTCGCTCGCGCGCTTCGCCAGCGGCACCTACACGATTTCGGTGGCCGCGCCGACGTTGATGCTGCAACCAGCGACCTTGCCTACCGCCACGGGCAGCGCGGCCTACAGCGCGCAAGTCACGGCGATGGGCGGCACCGCGCCCTACGTTTTCTCGCTCGATTCCGGCGCGCTGCCGCCGGGTCTGACCGTGACCGCGAACGGATTGGTCAGCGGCGTGCCCACGGCCGCGGGCAGCTTCACCTTCGTTCTTGCCGTGGTCGACAGCACGCCGGGCATCGCCGGTAGCGCGATGCGGACCTGCACGCTCGATGTGCTGGCGCCAACGCTGCCGATCATCGGCGCCGTGCCGGATCCTTTGACGTTGAGCCAACCGTTTACCGTGCAGCTCACGGCGAGTGGCGGTGCCACGCCCTATGCGTTCACCTTGGCATCGGGAACGCTGCCACCCGGCGTCACGCTAAGTGGCCAGGGCCTGCTGTCAGGCACGCCCACGCAACTCGGTGCATACGTGTTCGAAGTGCGCGTGACCGATGCCAACGGCTTCACCGCCACGCGAGAGATTCGCGTCACGGTCGCGCAAGCGCCCGTGGCGGTACCCGCGCGCTCAATCGGAGGCTTGTCGCTGATGCTGCTCGGCTTGCTGAGCATTGGCTTGTGGACGCTGCGACGCGTTCCCGCGCGGCGCCCATCGATGGCCTGAAGCGCCGTCGAAAATCAGCGGCCTCGAAGCGCTTGCGCCATCGCGCGCGATCGCCCCGGCGGATTCGCCAACCGCTCGAATCGCGCGAGCGCTTCATTGATCGACGCTTGCGCGAGCGAAGCTTCATCGAGTCGTGTCGCGATCGTGGCGCGCAGCAGCGCCAGTTCGGTGCTCACGGCGGCATCGGGCGTGGTGACGCGCGCGATGGCCGCGGTCGCCACCTCGCTGGCCTCGCGCGCTTCGCGCCACCGTTCGCCCGAGACGAAGGCCGCCGCGCGTAATGTCGCGAGTTCGGCTTGCGCCGCGGGCGACGTCGCATCGGCGAACGCGGGCAGGGCATCGACGCGCGCGAGCCAGTGCATCGCCTGTTCCGTGTTGCCTCTATCAATCTCGAGGCGGACGAGCCGTCGATAAAAGTCAGCCAGTGTGTCCAGAGGTAGCGGTTGCTGTCGGCTCGCGATCGCGATGGCGCGCGTCAACTCGCTTTCGCCGTCTTGCGAACGGCCCGCGAGATGCAGCGCCATGCCATAGTTCGCGTGCTGGATCGCCGTGTCCAGATGCTCGGCGCCATGGACCGACACGCTGGCCGCCAGGGCACGCGCCAGCCAATCCACGGCCTCGGCCGCGTGTTCCAGGCGCAAATGCAGCATGCCCACGGAATTGAGATCGTTCGCGACATAAGGATGCTCATCGCCGAGGGCGGCGCGATCGATGCGCAGAGCTTCCTCCGCGGCGTCGAGGGCGCCCGCGAAATCGCGCCGAGCGTTGAGCACCATGATCAACGCGTTCAGATGAAGCCCCCGGCGCCAATCGTTCTTGTCCAGCACTTGCGCGTCGATGGCTAGCGCCGCGCGAATCTCCCGCTCGCCGTCCTCGATCCGATTCACCGCGCAATACACGCGCGAAAGATTGGCGTGCAGGGTCGCCACGCCCAGGTGCCGAGGTCCGAGTTCGCGTTCGCGGATAGCGAGGAGTTCTTGCAGCGTCGTGATCGCGGCCGTGGCGTCGCCAGAGCTAAATTGCACATTGCTGATCTGACTCAAGGCTTCGCCGAGTGCGTGACCGTCACCGAGCGCGCGCGTCAGCGCCAGGCCCTTTTCGCCGTCGGCCGCGGCGCGCGCCAGATCACGCTGCTTGGTCCACAGCAGGGACGAGACCATCAACAGCTTGGCGCGTTCCGCGGCGTGCGTGGTCGCGATCAGGGGCAACTGGCGGTCGATCAACGCGCGGGCACGCGGGTAGTCGCCGACGAGGGTGAGCGTGGTCGCCAGTTCCCGCAGGGCGCGAATGCTGAGTTCATCGTCTTCGCCGAGCCGCGCGATCGCGTCGGCGTAGTTGGCTTCCAGGGTGGCGCTGGCTTGGCTCAAGTCGCCTTGCTCGCGTTGCACCGCGCCGAGTTCGTTCAACAAGTCGATGCGCGTGCCGGCGTCCATGCGTGGATCATTGCGCGCGCGCTTCACCGCGTCGGCTACGACTTCAGTGATGCGCGGCGGGCCCGCGCGAGGCGTGCTCGGTTCCGCCTGGGCAAAGGCGGTGACGAGGAACTCGCGCAAGGCATTGGCGCGCGTCGCTTCCCGTCGAGCGACTGATGACTGCCACATCGAACCGGCGAACGCGGCGAGCAGCGCCAACGCGAGCGAGCCACCAGTGAACACCGCCACGCGATGACGCTTGATGAACTTGCCTAAGCGATACGCGCGCGACGGCGGATGGGCCACGACTGGACGACCGTCGAGCAAACGATCGATGTCGTCGGCCAGCGCGCCCGCGGAGACATAGCGATCGCGCGAATTCGGAGCGATCGCCTTGAGAATCAGATTGTCCAGATCGCCGCGCATCAGCTTGCGCCATTTCGCGGCGGTCAACGGCAGGCCATCGGCCAAGGGGCCCGTGGCGACCTGCGCGGAAGGTGGCGGGCCTTCGATGGTCGGACGTTGCCCGGTCAGGATCTCGCCGAGCAGCATGCCCAGCGCATAGACATCGGTCGCCGTGGTGATCGGTCCGCCGTGAAATTGTTCCGGCGCGGCGTAAGCCGGCGTCAACACGCGCAGCGCCGTCTGCGTGCGATCGTCGGCTTCGGCGTCAAGCAATTTGGCGATGCCGAAGTCGAGCACCTTCACCTGACCATCGGCGGTCACCATCACGTTCTGCGGCTTCAGATCGCGATGCACGATAAGGGCGTGATGCGCGGTTTCGACCGCGCGGCAGACTTGCGCGAACAAGCGCAAGCGCGGTGCCATGCCAAGGCGATGCGCGCGCACGTAGTCGCCGATGCGGCTGCCTTCGACCAGTTCGAGCGCGATGAAAGCCTGGCCCTGCGCGCTGACATCGCCTTCGATCAAGCGCGCGATGTTGGGGTGTTGCAGTTGCGACAGCGCCTGACGTTCGCGATCGAACTGTTGACGGCGCACGGTGCTGTGCAGGCTGCCGTGCAAGAGCTTCAGCGCAACGTACTGCGTCACGCCCTGGCGCTCGCGTCGCGCGCGATAGACCGTCGCCGTGCCGCCTTCGCCCAAAATCTCCAGCAGTTCGAACGAACCCACGCGCGCGCCGATCGGCAGAACCGTCGCGGCGTCGACATGATCGAGCGCGGCGGCGAGCGCCGAGGCCCCGTGAATGCCGAGGCTCGGCGCGTCTTCATCGTGACTGACGAGCATCAAGCGCAAGCGCTCACGCATGTCGGCGTCGGCGCAGTGCGCGTCAAGAAAGGCCCGGCGGTCCGGCGTGGGCAGCGCGGCGGCTGCTTCGAATAAGCGTCGCAGGGGACTGGCCGAGGCCTCGGGCGCGGGCGCGGTGTCGGTGGCGTCGGTCGGTTTCGAAGCGTCGCTTGGCGTGCTGCTCGACATGTCGCGCGGGCTCAGTGCATCTCGCTGCGCAGGAAGGCGCGCGCGAATTCCCAATCGCGCGTCACCGTGCGATGGGTCAGGCCGAAGGACTGCGCGATCTGTTCGATCGTGAGGCCGGCGAAGAAATGCAGTTCGACCACGCGCGCGGCGCGGGCATCGGTGGTTTCGAGCTTGCGCAGCGCGGCGTCGAGGCTCAGCGTCTGCTCGGCGCTGTCGAGCGCGAGCTGCTGCGCGTCGTCGCTCAAGGTGATGCGCACCCAGCCGCCGCCGGCGCGAATGCGCAAGTGATCGCGCGCGCGATCGCTCAACACGTGCCGCATCGCGCGCGCGGCATAGGCGAAGAACTGCGCGGCGCTGGCGAAGCGCAAGTCCTCGCCGCGTCCCATGCGTAAATACAACTCGTGCACCAGTTCCGTGGTGCCCAGGGTCTGCGCCGCGCCACCGCGCGCGCGCTGTCGGCCCGCCATGGCCTTGAGTCGATCGTAAACGTCCTGAAACAGCGCATCGACCGTGGTCGGAAGCGCCGGCTCGGCAGACTCGGACATGTCATCGCCACCCACTCATCGCTCGGATGCCCATTAGGTGGCGGCTTCAACGCAATTGCAAGGCGCTGGCGTCGCAAATGCGCGGCGGTTATCGCTTCGTGGGCGCCATCAAGGTCGATGGTTTCCGGCGTGTCTTATTTCCGCCGTCGACGGCGTTCCTCGATTGCCCGCCGTCCCATCGACGGCTCGTCGAGGAAAAACCATGACCATGCACGCGCCCCGCAAAACGATACCGATGCTCCTGGCGGCGATGGTCCTGTCCATCTTGGCTTGGCCCTTGAGCTCGAGGGCGGCGCCGTTGACTTTCCTCGTCGGCGCCGACGGCGCTTGCGACTACGCCACGCTGCAGGCCGCGATCGACGCAGCCGCGAGCCACCCCGGCGAGGATGCCATTCGCGTGGCCAGCAATACCAGCTACACGCAACAGGCGCTCACGATCGGTGGACAAGATCTGACGATCACCGGCGGCTACGCGAGCTGCACCGCGGCATTGCCCATCGACGCCTTGCCGACGGCGGGTATTACCGTGCTCGATGGCGCGGGCGGCGCGGCCCAGCCGGTGCTGCGCATCAGCGGCGGTGGTGTGCGCGATCTGCGCAATCTCGCCGTGCGCAACGGCGATCCCTCGGGCGATACCTGCGGCGGCGGTATTCAATTCTTCGGCAGCGGCGATTTGATCCTGCGCAATATCAGCGCGTCGAACAATCGCGCGGCTTGCGGTGGCGGGATCTATTTCGCGGGCAATGGCTCGCCCGCGATCCTGACCTTGGAAACCAGCACCGTGGTCTTGAACAACACGGCGCGTGACTCGGGCGGCGGCATCTATCTGGGTGGTAGCGCGCGCTTGTTCATGCTGCGCGATCGCACGACGGTGGCGAACAACACCGCTGGCGACTACGGCGGCGGCATCGTCGTCGTCGGGCCCGCGCTCGCCGATATCGCTTCGCCCGGGTACGCGAACTTCGGCGCGATCGATGGCAACAGTGCGCGACGCGGCGGCGGTCTGGCGCTACTGGCCACGGCCGACGACACGGTGAGAGCGCGCATGTTCAGCACGACGCCCGGCATCCCCGTGCGACTGCATGGCAACCGCGCCAGCGATGCGGGAGGCGCGATCTGGAATGAGTCTTGGAAGGATGGCTTGTTCAATCTCAGACACGCCACTCTCTGTGGCTTTGACATGTTGATCGATGGCAACAGCGCGCCGCAAGGCGCCGCCATCGACGTCAATAGCACCGAGAACGCGATTGGCGAAGCGGCCTCGTCGGACGTCTCGATCAACTTCGGTGAATCGGGAAGCACGACCTGCAGGGGCACTGTGTTTCCTGAACCCACCGAGGCTCTTGGCCGCATTCCTTGCGTGACGGGCCCCAACAGCTGCAACTTCATCGCCAACAATCGCGCCGTCACGAACACGGGTGTCGAGACGGGCGGCGCCATCATCTACCTCGGCAAGTCGGGCGGCGTGGAAATGGACCGAATCGTCATGATCGGCAATGTCGGTGGCAATGCGATTCGTGGCGCGAACTCCACCAATGACGTGACGCTTCGCACCGATCTTCTGGTCGGCAACTCGCTTTCCGGCGATACGATCCAGCTCAACGGCTCGGAGCCACGCCTGGAAGTGACCGACTCCACCATCGCCAACAACGTCAACGGTGGCGCCACGCATCAGATCCGGGTCGACTCGTCGTACCGAGTTCTCAATCTGCGCAACAATATTCTCTGGCAGCCCGGCAAGCTCACCTTGCTCTATCCCGGCGGTGGTCAGAACCTGCCGCAAGACCTCGTCCGCTACAACATCGTCAGCGACGCCAGCACCTTGCCGCAAGGTCCCTACAACCGTCAGACCGATCCGCGCTTCATCGATCCGTCGGTGTCGAACTATGGTTTGCGCGTCAACTCGCCCGCGATCGATTTCTCGCTCGTCGTCGGGGGCGACGACCGCGGTATCGATGGTCGACCGCGCGATCAGCAAGTGCGGCCCGGACCGCCTGGCAATGAAATCCGCGATGCGGGTGCGTTGGAACGTCAATCCGACGATCCGTATCTGATCAACGGGAGTTTCGACAATCAGCTGTGGCAGTGGCCCAATGGCGATGCGCAGTTCAGTCGCTGGGTCGCGATCAATGACGGTCCGGCCAATGGTTCGGGCTCGGTGGAGTTATTCATTCCCGCCAATCAAATCGGCGAACCCGGTGGCATTCAATTCGCCAGCGTCGGGGGCCCCAAGCAGTGTTTCGAAACGCCGTGGCCGGGCAACTATCGCTTGTCGGCGACCGGCAACACGCGACCGGACAACACCTATCTGTACCCCGATCGCGCGGTGATTCATTGGGCCCTGCGCTACTCGAGTCCGCAGTGCACGGGTCCCGCGAATGCCGAAGGCGATCTGATTCTGCCGTTCAATCTCGGTTGGAACAGTCCGATCGCGCCGATGAACATTCCCATTCCCGCTTCGCTGTGGAATTTCCAGACCTCGCTGGAAATCCAGTTGGTCGCCGAGCAAGGCCCCGGTGATCCGGCGCCGCAGAGCCAGATCTTCGCGCGCATCGACAATGTGCGCCTGGACTATGTCAGCGCCGATCCCTTGTTCATGGATGGCTTCGAGAATGGCGATGCGCCGTGAGCCGAGCGCCGCGAAGGCGCTGATCGCGATGCTCGCCTGCGCGAGCCCCACGGCGCTCGCGCAGAATCTGCTGGCCAATGGCGAGTTCGATCATGACGTGAGCGGCTGGATCAATCCCGAGCCGCCGGCGGCGACGTGGCTGTCGATGGATGTCGATGGTCTCGCGACCTCGGGATCGGCGCGACTGATCAACGACGACGCGGAGGCGGGCAATCGACACGCGGTGCTTTACCAATGTTTCGCGATCGGGCCCGGTCGCTATCGCTTGAACGTCGCGGGTTGGGCGCCGCCACAGAGCGTCGACGGTCGTCTGGTGGTGAACGCGACCCTCTACGTCGCGAGCACCTGCACCGGTGGTTTCGTCTCTGGCGGCGGCTACTTCATTCCGGTTTCCGCCTCGTGGCAGCGAACCGAAATGATCGTCGAGAACATGCTCACGCCAGCCGGTTACGTCGGCGTCACGCTCTCCATCGAGAAGGATCCGGCGGGCGGGAGCTTCGTCGGGCAGGTGGACGCGGTCAGGTTCGCCGAGGTCAGCCCGTTCGTCGACGGTTTCGAATAAGGGCGAGTCCTCGGCGCGGTCGCGGACCGGGCCCTACTCGACGGCGCGGGAGCCACGTTCGCCATGCGATCGCGCCGGCGAGCGTGGTGGGTCCCGGCGTCGCCGCCGCGCGCGGGCTCCTGCGCGGAATTGATCGAGGTCAGGGCAAGGCCGCCTCGATGTCGTATCTTGCGCCCATGAAAGCCATCGACCGCGACCTGGATCATCGCGCCGCGCAGGCCCGCCGCGTGCTCGCCTGCCTCGACCTGACGCGCCTGGACGAGAACGACTCGATCGCGCGCATGCTCGCCTTCGCCGACACCGCGGTCACGCCGTATGGTGAGCCGGCGGCGTTGTGCGTGTATCCGGAATTCGTGCACGTGGTGCGCGCGCGCCTGGACGAGCACGAGCTCCAACAAGTGGCCGTGGCGACGGTGGTGAACTTTCCCGATGGCTCGACCGACGCGCAACGCGTCGCGCGCGAGACGCGTCGCGCGCTCGCGGTCGGCGCGAACGAAATCGACTTGGTGCTGCCCTATGGCGCGCTGCTCGACGGCGATTGCGCGGCGGTGACGCGCGTGGTCGGCGAATGTCGTCGCGCCTGCGGCGAAGGCGTTGTGTTGAAGGTGATTCTCGAGACCGGCGCGCTGGCACTGCCCGATTCGATCGCGCGCGCGGCGATGCTGGCGATCGAATCCGGCGCGGATTTTCTCAAGACGTCCACCGGCAAGGGTCCGCCCGGCGCCACGCCGGCGGCCGTGCGCGTGATGCTCGACGCGATTGTCGCCACGGGCGCCGACTGCGGCATCAAGGTGTCCGGTGGCGTGCGTACCTTGGCCGATGCGATGGCTTATGCCGATCTGGTCGCGTCGGTGCTCGGCGCCGATGCGGTCGATCCGCGACGCTTTCGCATCGGCGCGAGCGCCTTGCTGGCGGAATTGCTCAACGTGCTGTCGCGCGCCGACGAGTGCGGACAAGTCTGAGCCGACGCCGCGATCACGCGGCGCCGGCCCGATGCATCACAGCGGACTTTCGAAGTCGTCGAAGAAATACAGCGGCGAAGGCAGGGCCGGGCAGACCACGTTCCAGGTCAGCGGCACGCTGGTCGCGCCATTGAGCGTGTGATCGCAGCTCAGGGTCGCGTTGGTTTGCGTCTGACCCGAGGTGCAGGCGAGCGCGATCATCATCTCGCCCGCGAAGGTGCTGATGAAGCGCGTCGGCGCCGGCGTCAGCACCGGCGTGGCGAAGTTGCTCGTGGGCGAGAGCGTGCAGTTGTCGACGCCGATCGTGCCACCCGTGCCGCCAAGCACGTAGAGACCATGAATCGCGCTGGCGCCATCGGTGAGCGTGATCGTGCTCGCGGGCACGGCATCGAAGGCGATGCTCGGCGCGGGCGTGTTCGGCCCCACGATCAGCAAGCCCGCGCCATCGGGCGCGGTGCAGGGCGAGACCACGTCGACCGCGCCATAGCACTGCGGATCGCCGTCATTGATGGTCAGGCCATAGGTGCCGTTCGCGGTGCCAGGTTTCGCGCTGAAAGTAACGCGACACCACTCGACCGTATTCGTGGTCAGCGGTCCGCCGCCCGCGGGCGAGATCACGCGCAGCTGATTGCCGTTCAACACCGTGCACAGCGCGCCATTGCGCGCGACCGTGGTCGCGGTGAAGCGCGCGCCATCGAAGAAGTAGTCGACTTGCGCGTCGATGGTCTCGCCATCGCCCGCGAAGCGCACGCTCACCGTCGGCCACAACGCGCCACCGGGCGCGCCCGCCGTATGCGGCGTGTCGAAACTGTAAGCGCCCGCGTGCGCGGTCGCGTGCATGCCGCACAACGCCACGATCGCCGCCAACATCCGTGTGAATCGCATCACTCGCATCACGCATTCTCCTGAAGTTCGTCGGCGCTCCCTGCAATGCATGAGCCTGCCGCGAGGACCTGCGTGTGGCTGTGTCCGATTCCCCAGTTCTCTCACGCGCGCGAAACGCGGAGGCGAGTGGCGCGCGAGTTGGTCGATGACGCATCAAGAAAGCGCGCGCGACGTCAACGCCTCGTCGTCGCGCGACAGAGAGTCGTCGAGTGCGCGCGCGTGGCGTCGGAAAAAAGGTCGGAAAAAGAAACGGGGCCGATTCCGGGAATCGGCCCCGTTCCACCGGAACGCGGAGCCGGCGGCGGGGTGTCCACCAGGCAACCGCTTGCGGATTCGAGGAATGCAGCGAGTGATGCGCGCGCCACGCCTGCTTGGACGGGCGCGTGCGTGATGCGAACACGCCCTTGGCAAAGCGCTTGCAGCAGTAAACGGGCCAGCGCCCACGGACCGCACGCGCGGGTCGGTATTTCGCCCTAAACAGCAGGGCAAGAACCGGTCCCATGCCTCAATACGTCAAAAGCGCGTCAACTCCGTCATGGCCAACGGCAAGTTCGCAGGAACGGTGTCGATGCGCGGTCGCGCGCGGCGTCGTGGGTGCCTAGGGTGGCTGGCGTTGTTCGCCAGGCGCCCGTGGCGGCGTGGCGAGGACTGTTCGTGGCGGAATCGGGCCCCGATCAGCGTTTTGTTTCGGTAGGCGCCTGATGCGCCCGCCGCGTGGATTGCGTAGTGCCTAGTCGGCGGAGCCAGAGCAGATGAGCGTGTTGCCCAGCGAACTTGCCCCAACCAGTCGACGCATTCCCGCCGAACCCGCGCGCACGCGCGAAGTGGTCGGCGTCGGCGTGCCCGCGTTCCCGGCCGTGCGTCTGCTCGGCGTGGTGCTGATCGCGGCGTTCACGTGGCGCGCGCTGCATGCGCATGAGGCCAGTGGCGCGCAGTTGCTCTTGCCCTTGCTGATCGAGGCGGTGGCGAGTTTGAGTCTGATCGGTTTGCTGCTGGCGTTCCGCGGCGGTCGCGAGGCCGCGTCGGCCGGTAGTCTGGTGACGCTGCTGCGCCTGTGCATGGTGGCGGTCGCGGGTCTGCTGTTGTCGCAACTGGTGCTGGCGCTCAATGCCGACGAGCCTTTTCGGCTGGCCGCGCTCGGCGGCCTGGGCGCCGCGTTCGACGAATTGACCGCGCGCGGCCTCGTCAGCGCGCTCGTGGTGGCGATGATTCTGGCCGGCGTCGTCGGCTACGCCGTGTGGCGTCGCCCGCGCGTGGAACTGGCGCCGGCCCTGCGAAGCCTGGGTTTGCGCGGGCTGTTGCTGACGCTGTGGGGTCCGTGGATCTTCCTGGGCTTCGACGGCGCGATGCGCGCGCAACTGGTCTGGCTGTGCCTGGTGGTGACCGAGATCTTCGCCTTCTGGGCGCCATGGGCCATGCAGCATCGGCTGATGGAAACCGAGGCCATCGACTTCGACGAGGTCGCCGAGCGCGGCGGCCGGTGACTTCAAGCACTCGCCGCGAGGGGCTTTAAACCCTTAGGGTCACGCCCGCATCTACGTTTTCATGTCGAGCTGGAGGAGGTCGGCGATGATGACGATGTTCGCGGTGCTGGTGTTGGGCTTCGTGGCCTTGGCCTTGGGCCTGGTGTTCGGCGTGCTGACCTTGGTGTTCAAGCTCATCGGCGCGATCTTTCAGGTGTTCTTCGGCGCGATTGGCTTCGTGTTCGGGCTGATCGGCACGATCCTGGGCGGCATCGTGTCGCTGGGCGTGGGCGCGGTGTTCGTGGCCTTCGCCTGCGTGTTGATGCTGCCGCTGTTGCTGCCGATCCTATTCTTGGTCGGTCTGATCTGGGCGATCCGACGCTTGGTCGCCGCGCCCGCGCCGATGCCCGCCACGGTCGTCGCGCGCTGATCCGACACGCCGGCGAGCGCGCTCGTCGGCGTGTGTCACGATCGTTACAAAATCGTTAGGCTTGCCTATACTCGGGCCACTTCTGGTCCGTATGGGGAAGCTCCAATGAAGCGTCTCGTCCCGCTGGCGATGATCCTGGCTCTGTCTCCGATGGCCGCGCGCGCCGATTCGCCGCTGCCGTTCATGCGCGATCTCGCCGGTGATCACGAACTGCCGCGGCCTTACGGCGTGGGCGTGGACTTCTTCACCCTGGATCAGACCTATGACATCGATCGTCTGTCGTTCACCCTGCCGGGCGTGAGTCTGTCCGACCCGAGCGTGATCGACGTCGACAACAAGATCTGGGAATCGGACATCAAGTTCGACGCCTGGTTGCTGCCCTTCCTCAATGTCTTCGCCGTGCTCGGCCACATCGAGGGCGATACCACGGTGGATCTGTCGGCCGTGCCGCTGCCGCAGGTGCCCGGCGGCAATCTCGGCAAGCTCGGCATCGAATACGATGGCCGCGTCTACGGCGCCGGCGCCACCGCGGTGGTCGGCGGCGAGCATTGGTTCGCCAGCCTCACCGGTACCTACACGCGCAGCAGTCTCGATGGCGATTTCGATTCCAAGGTGCGCTCGCTCACCTGGCAGCCGCGCGTGGGCTATCTGACCGGGCCGTGGGCTTTCTTCGTCGGCGGTTACTACATCGACGCCGAGGAAGATCATCAAGGCGCGATCGCGCTGCCGGGCCTGGGCAGCGTGCCCTTCGATGTCTCGCTGCAGTCGAGCGACAAGTTCAACTACTCGGCCGGCGTGCACTATCAAATGACCCCGGCGCTCGAGACCACGCTGGAACTCGGTGGCGGCGATCGCCAGACCACCTTGCTCAACGTGACCCTGCGCTTCGACTGAAGACGCCACGCGGCGATCGCGCGATCGCCGCGACACCATGCGCCACGGGTTCGCGATCGGGTGTTGCCTCGCGCTGCTGCTGAGCTTGCTCGGCGGCGCGCGCGTGGCCGCGTACGAGACCGATCAGTTCCACAATCGACTGATGCCGCTGCGCGATTCCGCGCCGGTGCTCGACCGCGAGGTCAATCGCGCGCTCACCGACATCGCGCGCCGCTGGCGCGGCCCGCGCGATGACTGGCGCTTCGTCAACGCGGTCTATCACCGCCTCGGCGGCCTGCACTGGGTCGATCACATCGAAAAGTGGGCGGCGAAATCGCCCGAAGTCGACAAGCTCATCACGCCGCGCTTTCAGTCGATCTACGCCCATCATCCGATCTGGGCCACGCGCGTCACGGGTTTGTTCGGCGTGGGCGCGAGTTTTCAGGTGTCAGGCGTGTTGATCGGCTCGGACAAACTCGGTCACTTCTTCTCGCAAGGCCGCAAGTTCTATCGTCGCTGGCTGCGCAGTCAGGACGAGGCGCAGGCCGCGCGGCATTCGGCCTTCACCGAGCGCGCGATCTTCGGTCAGATCACCACGGGCGACTATTCCAACGCCGATCTGGTGGCCAACTACGAAGGCCATCGCTTCTATCGCAGCTTGTTCGAAGACGGCATCACCGGTGACAAGCCCGCGATCCTGCACTGGAACGGCACGCGCTATGACGTGCAGCGGCCCTTCGCCTGGGCCGATCACGTCAATCCCTATTGGGACGAGGCGCTGAACATCAGCGATTTCGATCGACTGTTGTACAAGCACATGCGCGCGCGGTTTCTGACGTTCTGCGGCGATTACGCGCGCGCGCCGGAGCGTTACGAGATCGACCCCGCGATCGAGCAGAACCTCAAGCGCAAGTACGCCATGCTGGAACTTCGCGACGCCTCCGAACTGCGCCTGCCCAATCTTTGCCCGAAGTCCTGACGCGACTCAGCTCGCGCGCGCCCAGGCGAAGGCGTTGTCGAGATGACTCATGCCGATGTGCGGGTAATACGCCATCGCCTTGGGCGCCGCCAACAGCAAGAACACCGCGCCCGAACCCGCCGCCTCGCGACTGCGACGCAGCAGCTCGCGACCAATGCCCTGGCGTTGATAGGCCTCGTCGACGGCGAGATCCGAGCAATAGCAGCAGAACGCGAAATCGGTAAGGCAACGCGACACGCCGATCAGCAGACCACCACGCGCGGCATCGCGCGCGGTCACCATCAAATTGCCGTGCGCGAGCATGCGCGCGATGCGATCGGGATCATCGACCGGACGCCGCTCGGCCAGGGTGGAACGATGCAACACGTCGATGAATTCGGCGACGGTGAGTTTGGGTTCGATCGCGTAAACGAGGCTCGTGGTGGCGGACATGGCGATGGCTTCGGACATGGTGTTCTCCCCGATGACGGCGATCATGCTAGCGCCGACCGTGGTCCGCGAAAGCGCCAGTTCGGGCGGTTTGGAGGGAGCCACTGGCGCGACCGCGACGCGGGGTTACACTGCGGCCATCCTCGTCATCGCGAGCACGCGCATGAAGTCGAATTCGCCACCCACCACACTTCGGGAAGACGCATGAGCGTGCTGATCGATGGCGATCACGACACGGCGGAACCCTGCGTGTTCTGCCGCATTCTCGCGGGCGAGGTGCCGGCCAGCATCGTCTGGCGTCATGCGCGCGCGGTGGCGTTTCTCGATCTGCGTCAGCCGCATCCGGGCCATGTGTTGATCGTGCCGCGTCGTCACGTGTCGCGCTGGCACGAGTTGACGGCCGAGGAGGCCGGCACGCTCGGCGCCGCCGCCGTCACGCTGGCGCGCGCCTTGATCGACACGGTGAACATGCGCAGCTATTCGATGTGGCAGTCCAACGGCCCGGACGCGTTCCAGGAAGTGCCGCACGTGCATCTGCATCTGTCGCCGCGCGAGGCCGATGATGGTCTGTTGCGCGTGTATCCGGGCGAGGTACCGACACCCGCGCCACGCGAGACGCTCGACGCCCTGGCCGAGCGCTTGCGCGCGGCCCTGGGCTAAAGAAACTTCACGCCCCTAGCGACACTGATACCAGCGCACCGCCGAGGCATCGTTGGGCGCTTTGCCGAACGAAGTGACCTGCATGCGCGTGTAGCGCAGGCCATCGCGCGCGGTGACCTTGCTGCAGATCGCGTCGAGGATCTCGGCGCGATTGGGTGGATCGGCCTGACGCAGCGTGATCAGCAAGGTCGAGCGCGAAGGCCAACTGGCCGAGGCCACGCCATCGACCAGCACCACTTCGGCGGCGGCGAGTTCGCGTTGCACGGCGAGTTCGGATTCGGTGGGTTCGACATTGCGGCCGCTGTTCGGCGCGGGCGCGGGCGACGCGGGACTGCTGGGCGCGGGACTGGTCGCGGGCGCCGTGCTCGGCGTGCTCGCGGCGGGCGTCGATGCCGGCGGTGACGAGGCGGTTTCTGGCGTGGGTTCGGCCGCCATGGGTTCGGCATTGGTCAGCGGTGCCTGCGGCGGTGGCACGGGCTTGCGCGCTGGCGCGGGCGCGGCGGCAGTCGAAGTGGTGGTCGTGGTGGCATCGGCGGAGTCGGCGATCGAATCGTCCATCCACCACATTGCCGCGCCGAGGCCAATCATCGCCACGCCAGCGAGGCCGACCAGGAGGCTGCGCTTGCGATCGGCTTTCTCGACATCGTCGGCGCGCTCGGACGCTTCCGCGCGCAATTGCACTGGCAGTCGCTCGCGCAACTGCGTCCACAGTTCGCCGCCATCGATCAGGGCCACGCTGTGGCCGCGCGCGGCCTGGTGCGCGGCGGCGTCGAAGCGGCCCGAGGTGACCAGGATGCCGCCCTTGGCGCCGTGCGCCGCGAGCATCGTGATCAACGTACGCACCGCGCCTTCGCTGACGTGATACGCGCCGCCATGCTTGACCTGCAGCAGATGCGGAATGCCGAGTTTCTCGACGGTGAAATCGGCGCTGCCATCACCGGGCGTGCGTTGCGTCTCGGAAACCTTGAACCCGCGATCGGCGAGCAACTGCGTGGCGAAGCCGGCGAATTCCTTCCAGCGCAGCGAGCGCAGCACTTCGAGGCCGGCCTCGGTCTCGCGCGCGACGCGCTTGCTCTTGCCCAGGGCCATCAGCAGGGCCGCGCCCGCCAGGGCCAACAAACCGGAAATCAGCAGGACAGGGTAGAGATTCACGTAAGCTCCCGTTTCGACCGCGGCGCGCAAACCCCTGTCGGCGCGCGATCATTCTAGGCGCTCGCGCGCGACCTGCCTACCCTGGCGGCCGCCTCAGCGCACGCGCTTGCCGTGCTTGATCACCATGTCCACGCGACCGAGCAGGTTGATGTAGCGCAACACATCGCCGCGCACGGCGATCACGTCGGCGTACTTGCCCGGTGTCAGCGAGCCATAGTCGCGATCGACCTTCATCGCCACCGCCGGCCAATAGGTCGCGGCGCGGATCGCGTCCATCGCCGGCACGCCGAGTTCGCGCACCCAGATGTCGAGCTCGTTCCAGGTGCTCTGGCTGTGAAACTTCATCGGAATGCCCGAATCCGTGCCGATCAGCAGCACCGCGCCCGAGCCGCGCAATTGCTCGAACTTGCGCTTGAGCGTGGGCTTGCGCAGCGGATTGATCTGGAAATAGGGCAGTTGGCCGGGCTGGGCGATCGATTGGCGAATGTCGGCGATGGTGTCGGGCGCCAGGCCTTCGTGCCAGGAATCGTCGTCGAGGAACTCGTGGTGATCGCGCACGTATTCGTAGTTCCACAGGCCTTCGATGGTTGGCGTCCACCAAAACGGTCCCAGGGCCATCTGCGCGGTGCGTTCGTGCAGCGCGGCCATGATGTCGGCGGGATATTCCGGCGCGCCGGCCAGGCCCGTGTGCTCGAAATCATCGACGCCGATCTCGAGGCCACGACGAATCTCGGCCGGACGATGCGCGTGCGCCACGACCATCTTGCCGCAGGCATGCGCGGTGGCGACCACGGCCTTGGCTTCCTCGAGCGTCATCTGGTCCTGATCGATGAGCTTGATCACGTCGACGCCCGCGTCGCAGAGCTTGCCGACCTTGGCGCGCGCGTCGGCCACGCCATCGACACCCCAGCGAAACTGCTCGGTACCGGGATAAGGTTTTTTCTGGATGAAGGGACCCGAGACATAGAGCGTGGGCCCGGGCAGTTCACCGCGACGGATCGCGTCGCGCACGGCCAGGGAATCGTCCAGCGGACCGCCCAGATCGCGCGCGCTGGTCACGCCCGCGTGCAGCAACTGCAGGGCCGAAGCCGGCATGATTTCCTTGCGGAAGCGCGGCGGATAAGTCTTGTCCCAATGATCGTAGTCGGCGTGGCCGTCGATCATCAGGTGCACGTGCATGTCCCACAGACCGGGCAGCACGCTCATGCCCTCGGTCGAGATGACCTCGGCGCCCTCGGGCACGGCCAGTTGGCCGACACGGCCCACGGCGACGATGCGCTCGCCGTCGATCAGCACCACCGAATCCGTGATCGGCGCGCCGCCGAAGCCATCGATCAAGGTGCCACCGACCAGGGCCGTGACCGCGCGCGTGGGCGCGGGCACGCCGCACAAAACGATCGACACCAGCGCGGCAAGAACAATGCGCATGAGCTTGGCCTCGTGACGGGAGGCCTCGATGGTAGTCCGCGCGCCGCGCCGCTGACCAGTCGCGCGCGGCGCGTGGCTCAGAACACGATGGCGGTGGCGAACACGCCCAGCATGGTGAAGCAGATCGCGAGCTTCGCCGCCACGCCGACGGCCAGGCCCAAGGTCGCGCCCACGCCCGCGCCGGTGGCGCGGCGCAGGTCCTGGGTCGCGATGTACTCGCCGATCACGGCGCCGACGAAGGGCATCACCAGAATGCCGACGAAGCCCATGAACAAGCCCACGATCGCGCCGACCGTGGCGCCGGCGAAAGCCCAGCCCGAGGCGCCGGCGAGCTTGGTGCCCAGCGCGCTGGCGACGAAGTCGGCCAGCCACGCGATCGCCGCGAGCAGGCCGAGCACGACCACGGTCCACACGCCGATCTCGCGGAAATCGCCCGCCCAGGCCGCCAGCAGCATGCCGCCGAACACGAGCGGAATCCCCGGCAGCGCCGGCAATACCGTGCCCGCGATGCCGACCACGATGATCAGGCCCGAAATCACGTACCACCACTCGATCGCCATGCCGCGCGCGCTCCCCTCGATTCGGGCTAGTCTTCCCTCGCAGGTGGATGCGCGACCGGGAGAATCAAGGATGTCGACGGACCTAGTGACCCATCGCGGCGGGTGTCACTGCGGCCGCGTGCGCTTCGAGGTCGACGCGCCCGCCGTGATCGCGGCGCTCGACTGCAATTGTTCGATCTGCGCCAAGACGGGGTTTCTGCACCTGATCGTGCCGCGCGCGCGCTTTCGCCTGCTGTCGGGCGAGGACGATCTGACCACGTACACGTTCAACACCGGCGTCGCCAAGCATCTGTTCTGCCGCGTGTGCGGGATCAAGAGTTTCTACATTCCGCGCTCCAATCCCGACGGCGTCGACGTGAACGCGCGTTGCCTGGACGCCGAGACGATCGAGCGACTCGAGATCTCGCCCTATGACGGGCGCGATTGGGAGAACGCGGCCGCCGCCGTGCGTCATCTGTCGGCCGCGCCGACGACGAATATGTGACCGAATGCAGGCCTTGCGCGCGTCAACCTCGCGCGCCGCGCGTCGCGCCCGCATAATGGGCGCGATTCGCAACCGGTGATTCATGGCCCGTCGACGTCGTTCCCGATTTCCGTTTCGCACCTTGATCGCGCTGCTTATCCTCGCGGCTGCGGCCTGGCTGACGTGGCGTTACCTGCCGGCGTTTCTGCACGATCGCGCGCGGCCCACCGGCACCATGCCGGTCGAACTGCCCGTGCGCGAGCGTCCGGATGTTTGCGCCATGGCCACGGAGTCGCGCCTGGGCGCGGTGCTCGGCGCGGGCGATCTGGTCGCGCGCGAAGTCGGCGCGGGCGCCGACGTGCCGGCCGCGGCCTCGTGCACGTGGAGTTCGGGCCCGCGCGGGCCGGAGATCGTGGCCATGCTGTTCACGCGCGACTCGCTGACGCGCGGCGGCGGTAAGGAATTCGGCGCGGCGTATTTCCGCAGCGTGCTCACCGGCCTGGAATACACCTTCAAGGACGCGCCGGTGATGCTCACGGGTCTTGGCGACGAGGCCGCGTTGATGGGCTTCGGCGCCGACACCGAGGAGCCGCCGCAGATCGTGATCCGTCGCGGCGAGCGCGTGCTGCTGCTGGTGTTCCATCGCGTCGAACGCGCGCGCGCCGAGCGCGCCGCGCGCCTGATCGGCGAAAAATTCTGATGACGGCGCGCGTCGAGCCGCTCAAGCGCGATCACTTCGGCTCGATCAGCATCGTCGACGAGCAAGGCCGGCGCTTGATTCGGCGCGATACGCGCGAGGCCAGCTTCGGCCTGCGCTGGATCGCGCGTCGCGTGGCCGCGCGCGAGGCGCGCGCGCTGACGCGGCTGACCGAAGTCGATGGCGTGCCGCGACTGCTCGCCTTCGACGGTCGCGTGCTCGATCGTCAGTATCTCGAGGGCGCGGTGATGAATCAGGCGCGTCCACAAGATCCGCGCTACTTCGCGCGAGCTCGCGCGTTGTTGCGTGATCTTCATCGCGCCGGTGTCGCGCACAACGATCTGGCCAAGGAAGCCAACTGGCTGGTGCGCGCCGACGGCGCGCCCGCGGTGGTCGATTTTCAGCTGGCCGTGTGTCGCGCGCGACGCACGTCGTGGTTTCGCCTGCTGTGCCGCGAGGACTTGCGTCATTACCTCAAGCACAAGCGCACGTATTGCCCCGAGCGCCTCACCCCGACCGAGCGGCGCGTGCTCGCGCGACGCTCCTGGGTGGCGCGCCTGTGGCAGGCGACGGGCAAGCGCGTGTACATCGTGATCGCGCGCAAGATCCTGCATTGGGAAGACAACGAAGGCCGCGGCCGCCGCCAAGCGGGCCGCTAGTCACGCAATCACAACGACGTCGAGGCGAAAGGGGGCGCGCTCGACCACGAAGGAAACGGCATGAGCGTCATCGACCGCGACATCATCATTCAGCGACTGGCCGAGATCGGACCGCGCATCGACGCGATCCAGGGTTGGCTCGATCCCCATGCGGGCGGCGTGCTCTATCAGACCGCGCGCCTGGGCACGCCGACGGGGCTGTGCGTGGAGCTGGGCTCGTGGAAAGGCCGATCGACCGCGTGGCTCGGCTTCGCCGCGACCGATCGCGGCGAGGGCGCGCGCGTGATCGCGGTCGACACCTGGGCCGGCACGGCGGACGAGCCGCACCACGCCGACATGCTCGCCAACTACGGGCCCGATCAGTTGTTCGAGGAGTTTCGCGGCAACATCGCCGCGTTGGGACTTTCCGACGTGGTCGAACCCTGGCGCATGACCACGATCGAGGCCGCGCGGCGCTGGTCGCTGGGCCCGACGATTGGCCTGCTGCACATCGACGCCGGTCATAGTTACGCCGATGTGCGCGCGGATTTCGAGCACTGGGCTCCGCACGTGGCGCCGCGGGGCGTGGTGGTGTTCGACGACGTGCCGGCGTGGGTCGGTCCGTCGCGATTGGTGTCGGAATTGCCGCGTTGGTTCGAATTCGCCGGCACCGCGCCCAATCAGTGGTACGTGCGCAAGCGTCCGGTGTGAGCGCTCAGTTGAGCGCCTGACGCAAATCCGCGACCAGATCGTCGGCGTTCTCCAGACCCACCGAGAAACGCAGCAGATTCTGCGGCGACACCGGCCGCGCGCCTTCGACCGAGGCGCGATGCTCGACCAGCGATTCGCAACCGCCCAGACTCGTGGCATTGGTGAACAAGCGCAGGCGCGACGCCATGCGCAACGCCGCTTCGCGCCCACCGCGCAAACGCGCGCTGAGCATGCCGCCGAAATCGCGCATCTGTTCGCGTGCGATCAGATGGCCCGGATGATCGCTCAAGCCCGGGTAATGCACGATTTCGATCGCGGGATGCGCGGCGAGAAATTCCGCGCACGCCAGCGCATTGCGGCAATGCCAGGCCATGCGTGGCCCGAGCGAGCGCAGGCCGCGCAGGGTCAGCCACGCGTTGAACGGACTCATCACCGGGCCCAGCACGTGACGTCGATGATTCAAGGTCTCGGCCAGGCCTTCGCGACGCGCGAAGATCAGCGCGCCGCCCATCACGTCGCTGTGGCCGCCGAAATACTTCGTGGTCGAGTGCATCACCACGTCGGCGCCGAGCATCAGCGGCCGCTGCAGCAAGGGCGTGGCGAAGGTGTTGTCGCACACGCTGAGCGCGCCGTGTTCGCGCGCGATTGTAGCCAGCGCGGCGATGTCGGTGATGCGCAGCTGCGGGTTCGATGGGGTTTCCAGCCACAGACACTTGGTCTGCGGACGCAGCGCCGCGCGCACCGCGTCGAGATCGCTCATGTCGACGCTATCGGCGGTGATGCCCTTCTCGACCAGGAACTCGCCCGCGAGCACGCGAATGCCTTGATACACGTCCAGCGGAATCAGCACGTGACTGTCCGGCGGCAACGCGCCCAGGATCGCGTGCGCCGCCGCCATGCCCGAGCCGAAGGCGAGCGCGGCCTCGCCGCCTTCGAGCGCGGCGAGCGCGGTTTCCAGGCGATCCTGCGTGGGGTTGGACTCGCGCACGTATTCGAAGCCCGCCTCGCGCTCGCCCGCGGGACCGTGACGAAACGTCGTGGCCAGATGGATCGGCGGCGCCACCGCGCCCGTGGCCGGATCGGGTTCGGCGCCGGCGTGGACGCACAGCGTTTCGAGTTTGCGCGCGGAGTCGTTGCTCATGGGAACCTCAGCGGGACTTGGCCACGCCGAACGATTCCTCGGCGGCGGCGATGGTGTCGGCGATGTCGTATTCGGAATGCGCCGCGGACATGAAGCCGGCCTCGAACGCCGACGGCGCCAGATACACGCCGCGCTCGAGCATGGCGTGGAAGAAGCGCGAGAACATGGCGCTGTCGCTGGCCTTGGCATCGGCGAAGGTCTCGACGCGTCCTTCGCGGAAAAACAAGCCAAACATGCCGCACACGCGATTGGTGGTGAATGGCACGCCGTGGCGACGCGCCGCGGCTTCCAAGCCATCACACAGCGCGTGCGTGCGACGTTCCAGATCAGCGTGAAAACCCGGCTGCTCGATCAGCGACAAGGTCGCCAGGCCCGCGGCCATCGCCACGGGATTGCCCGACAGCGTGCCCGCTTGATAGATCGGCCCGGCCGGCGCGACCTGACTCATCACGTCGCGACGGCCACCATACGCACCCACCGGCATGCCACCACCGATGACCTTGCCGAAGGTCGCCAGATCCGCGCGAATGCCGTACAGCGCTTGCGCGCCGCCGGCGGCGACGCGAAAGCCGGTCATCACTTCGTCGAAGATCAACAGCGCGCCATGACGCGTGCACAGCGCGCGCAAATGTTCCAGATAACCCGCGCGCGGCAGGATCAAGTTGGCATTGCCGACGATGGGCTCGACGATCAAGCCCGCGATCTCGCCGCCGACTTCGGCGAAGAGTTTTTCCGCCGCGTCGAAATCGTTGAACGGCAAGGTCATGGTCAGATCGGCCAGGGCCTTGGGCACGCCGGGCGAATCGGGCAGGCCCAAGGTCAGCGCGCCGGAACCGGCCTTGACCAGAAAGCTGTCGGCATGGCCGTGATAGCAGCCTTCGAACTTGACGATCTTCGTGCGGCCGGTGAAGCCGCGCGCGACGCGAATCGCCGCCATCGTGGCCTCGGTGCCGGAGTTGACCATGCGCACCATCTCGAGGCCGGGCACGAGCCTCGTTAGCGTGCGCGCCATCGTCACCTCGAGCGCATTGGGCGTGCCGAACGACAAGCCATCGCGCGCCGCCGCCTGCACCGCCTCGAGCACGCGCGGGTGCGCGTGGCCGGCGATCATCGGGCCCCAGGAACCGATGTAGTCGATGTAGCGCTTGCCTTCGACATCCCACAGATACGCGCCTTGCGCGCGCGCGCTGAAGAACGGTTCGCCGCCGACCGACTTGAAGGCGCGCACCGGTGAATTGACGCCGCCGGGAATGATTTCGCGGGCGGCCGCGAACAACTCATGATTGCTGGTCATGCATGAAAGACCTGTTCGTAGAGGCGCGCGAAGGCCTGCGTCGCGCGACGGGGATCGGGGGCATCGAAGATGGCGCTGATCACGGCCAGCATGTCGGCGCCGGCCGCGATCAAGGCCGGCGCATTGTCGACGGTAATGCCGCCGATCGCCACTCGCGGCAAGCCCAGCGTGGCGCTGTCGCGCAGCAGATCCCGATGCGCGCGGCGCGCGCCGGGCTTGGTCGGCGACGAGAAAAAGCTGCCGAAGGCGATGTAGCTCGCGCCCTGACGCGCGGCGGCGTGGGCGCGTTCGAGATCGTCGTAGCACGACACGCCGATCAAGGCCTCGAGGCCCAGTTGCGCGCGCGCGGTCGCGATCTCGCCATCGTGTTCGCCCAGATGCACGCCACGCGCGCCGCAGGCGCGCGCCAGTTTCACGTCGTCATTGATGATCAGGGGCACGCCGTGCGCGATGCACAGGGCCGACAAGGTTTCGGCCTGTTCCAGGCGGCGCGCGGCGTCGGTGGATTTGTCGCGATACTGCACCATCACCGCGCCGCCATCGAGCGCCGCCGCGACGGTGCGCGCCAGCGCGCGCGTGTCGGCGCTTTCGCGCGTGATCAGATAGAGGCCGCGACGAAGCATGGGCAAGGATGCGCGTGGCTACGGTTCGGAAGGCGGCCATTGTAATCCCGCGGCCGCCACGCTTTTGTCCGTCGGACGACAATGCGACAATGCGCGCCGGTATTTCTTGAGACGACCCATGAGCACACCCTCGGTCGGGCCGGATGGTCGGCCCTGGCGCACTTTCATGTGCGTCGTTTGCGGCTATATCTACAAGGAAGTCGAAGGCTGGCCGCAGGATGGCATCGCGCCCGGCACGCGCTGGGAAGACGTGCCCGAGGTGTGGACCTGCCCCGATTGCGGCGTGTCCAAGTCCGACTTCGAGATGATCGAGGTCTGAGCGGCGACGCGCGCGCTCATCAGTTGACGCGCGCGCGCTCGCGGCTGCAACGGATCAGGGCTTCGCGCACCTGATCGATGTCGTCGGCCTGCGGGCGCAGGGCCAGATAGTGCTTGAGGTCCTCGCGCGCCGCCTCGGCGTGGCCGATGCGCAAGTACAGCAGGCCGCGATCGCGCACCTCGCCGGGTTGATTGGCATCCACGGTCAACAGGCGCGCGGTGCAGCGCAGGGCGCGTTCCCAATCCTCGCGCTCGACGTAGAGCGTCTTGAGATTGCGCAGCATGCGCGTGAGGATGGCGCGATTGCTCGCCGGCACCAGCAGTTCCGACAGTTGTTCGTCGCGCAGATCGGCGTCGCCCAGGTGCGGCTTGGCGCGCAGCTTCAGTTCATCGGCGTCGACCGAACGGCCGCGATGGAAAGGATCGAGCACCAGCAGGCCGCCATCGACCGGCAGGCTCACGAGGAAATGGCCCGGAAACGAGATGCCCTGCATCGGCACGCCCGCGCGCTGCGCGATGTCGAGCTGCAGCACGGCCAGGCTGATCGGAATGCCCAGCTTGCGATCGAGCACGTCGTTGAGATAGCTGTTGCGCGGGTCGTAGTAATCCTGCTGATTACCGCTGAAGCCGAGCTCGTCGAACATCAGATTGTTGATCGCGCGCACCTGACCGACCGCGCCCTCGGCATCGACGGTCTGCGCGCGCGCGCGCTGGCCGTACTCATCGAGCTGCGCTTCGTAGGCGGCGACATCGAGGTCGGGATATTCGTCGCGCGCGATGGTCAGCGCGGCCCAAACCAGGGGAATGTCCTCGTCCTTGGCTTGGCCCAGGAAGGCCCATGCCTCGGCCTGATTGGTGGGGCGTGCGGGGAATGCGTTCACGCCTCACTTCTTAGGTGCAAGCGTCGCAAAGATCAAGTCCGGCGCGCTGCCAGCAAAGCGCCATTCGTCGGACATGTCGTTGTCGACACACTCTGCTGCAATCGGCTGGCGATCAGGAGGTCGCCCGTCATGAAAGTGTTCGTGCCCATGCCCGATGAATGCACCGACATCGAGGCCTTGCGTCAGATGGTGCTGGTGCCGTATCGCTGCGGTCTGCCCTTGTTGCCGGCGGATATCGCCGTCGAGCGCGTGAACACGCCGTCGACGGGGGCGAATCCGCCAGAACGCGCCGCCGACGATCTCAGCGCGGCAGCGTGAGTTCGTCGCCCGGCGCGAGCCCCAACGCCTGGCCAACGCCGGCGCCGAGTTCGAGCACGTATCGCGCCGGCGCGTCCGCCGCGTAGGTCGGGCAGCGATCGCCATTGCACGGCGGCACGTTGTAGTGGCCGTTGATGAAACGCGCGTGCTCGTCGAAATACAGAATGTCGAGCGGGATGTAGCAGTTGTGCATCCAGAACGACTGCGGCTGCGCGCGATCATAGGTGAACAGCATGCCGCGATCGGGCGCGAGTTCGCGTCGGAACATCAGACCGCGGATCTGTTCCTCGGGCTGATCGGCGATCTCGACGGTGTAGCGCTGATCGCGCAGGACCACCACCGGTTCCACCGCCGAGGCGCAACCGCTGAGCAACAGCGCGCCGAGCACGGCGCGCGCGAGACGGGTCGAAGTCATTTGGTTCCCAGGCGGCGCAGCCGCTCGAAGGTCTCAATGATGCCCGCCAGCACCGCGAAATCGCGCGGCGGCATGTCGAAGAATTCCAGCCCCAGCAAGGTCGGCTCGGTGTGCACCAGCTTGACCTCGGCGATGAAAGGATCGGCGTCGCCGATCGACAAGGTGATGCGAAAGCGCGCGTTGTGGCGCGCTTCGAGCTTGTCCGGGCGAGTGAGTTTGAGTCCATTCAAGGACAGGTCCAGCACCAGGGCGCGGTGCTGCTCGCCGCCGGTGTCGATGGTGGCGCTGCCGGCGGTGCGAAAGCGCGGTTCCTGGCGGCGGTCGTCGTAGAGTTCGGGCATGGCGATGGCGTGTCGGTCGTGCGCGGCGATGCTAGCACGCGATCTTTCACGCTCCGCACGGGGCGGTCGGGCGTCCGCGTCGTGGCCCTTTCGGGTCGAAACGGGCCGCCGGAAAGCCGGCGCCCCTGCTGTTTTCGCCCGACCGCTCTATCGCCCGAGCCCACTTCCGTGTATGGTGCGCGCCGGTCGCGAAGGTTGGGGACGATACCGTCCGGTCGGGGTCGGGGCTTGTCAGGGCCCGGTATCCCCGCTATCCTCTCGCGCCTTTCGCTTTGACCCCCTCCAGGGAGCACGATTTCATGAAAACGGTCAGCGCCAAGGCTGAGACCGTCAAGCGCGGTTGGTATGTGGTGGACGCGTCGAACAAGACGCTGGGTCGCCTGGCCACCGAACTTGCGCGTCGTCTGCGCGGCAAGCACAAGCCCATCTTCACGCCGCACGTGGACACGGGCGACTTCCTCATCGTGGTCAACGCGGAAAAGATCGCGGTGACTGGCAACAAGCTTCAGGACAAGATGTACCACCGGGTCACCGGCTACGTCGGCAACATGCGCACGGATTCCCTGCGCGATGTGCTGGCCTCGCATCCCGAGCGCGTGATCGAGTTCGCGGTCAAGGGCATGCTGCCGAAGAACCCGCTCGGTCGCGCGATGTTCAAGAAGCTCAAGGTCTACAAGGGCCCCAACCATCCGCACGCGGCGCAACAGCCTGAAGTGCTGGATGTGAAGGCCTGAACCAGGAACGCATCATGGCAAGCACCCAGTACTACGGCACCGGCCGTCGCAAGTCCTCCGCCGCTCGCGTGTTCATCAAGAACGGCAAGGGCGAGATCACCGTCAACGAGCGTCCGCTCGACGTGTTCTTCGGTCGCGAGACCGCGCGCATGATCGTGCGCCAGCCGTTGGAGCTGACCAAGCTTCAGGACAAGTTCGACGTCAACGTGACGGTCGAAGGCGGCGGCATTACCGGTCAGGCCGGCGCCATCCGTCTGGGCATCTCGCGCGCGCTCGTCGAATACGACGAAACGCTCAAGAGCCCGCTGCGCAAGGCTGGTTTCATGACGCGCGACGCGCGCGAAGTGGAGCGCAAGAAGGTCGGTCTGCATAAGGCCCGCCGCGCCACGCAGTACTCCAAGCGCTAAGCGACAAGTCCTATACCCCCGCGAGCGTCCTTCATCGGATGCTCGCCCGAGGTCAGAGCTCGGTATCCAGGCTGGAATTCTTGGGGGATCGTCTAACGGTAGGACTACGGACTCTGACTCCGTCAATCTAGGTTCGAACCCTAGTCCCCCAGCCACATCGAAACCCCCTGAGCGATCAGGGGGTTTTGTTTTTTCGGGGTGCGCGAAACGCGTGCGTGGCCGCGATAGCCCGATCGCGCGAGGCCTTGGCTCAGCCGACGACTTCGCTGATGTAGATCACCGGCTGCAAATTCGTGTAGTGGGGCAAGTCCGCGAGAATCCGCTCGGCGTGAACGCCGAAGGCGGACTGAAACGCCGGCAGCGAGTCGAACAGAAAATGCGCGCTGGCCACGTAGGGCGCGGGCATGCCTGGCTGGATCGAGGCCACGCCGCGCTCGATGCTGAAACCGCGCACGGCCGAGCCGAGCAGGCCCATCACCATGGGCGTGTGGCGGTGCACGTAGTAGTCGAAGTCGAAGCGCCCGCCCTCGCGGTGGGGATACAACGCGCTGACTTTGATCATGCCCGCTCCTCGAAGTCCAATTCGGCGGCAGTGTAAAGCCTGGGCGCGGCCGCGTTCAAAGCCGCCGCCCTCGTCAGCCGCGCCCCACGGGCGATAAACTGCGGGCTCGAATCACGGGGGAAGGCTCATGAGCGTCAATCCCAGCGACCTGGCCCGGCTCTATCCGCTGGATTCCCTGCGGCCGGAGAATCTCGAGCAGGTCGCCAAGGAAGCCGTTGTCGAGGAAGTCGGGCGCGGCAGCGTGCTGTTCAAGGCCGGCGACACCGATGACGTCACGGTCTATCTGCTCGCGGGCCAGGTGCGCGGCGAATATCCCGACGGCAAGGTCAAGACCACCGACGGCGGTTCGATCCAGGGTCGTTATGCCCTGGGCGATCTGCAGCCGCGACGCTTCACCGCGATCGTCGACTCGGTCGTGGCCTCGGTGGCGCGCCTCGATCGTCGTTTCGTCGAGAAAGTGCTGACCTGGGATCAGCTGTCGCGCTCGGAGAACTTCAAGCATTACGACGGCGAGGCCGGCGCCAATCGCTGGGTCTTCCGCCTGCTGCAGAACCGCGCCTTACACAAGATGCCCACGGGCAACATCGAGCGCATGTTCCAGCGCTTCGAGGAAGTGCCCGTCGCCGCCGGCGACGTGATCGTGCGCGAGGGCGATGCCGCCGATTTCTTCTACGTGATCAAGGAAGGCACGTGCGCGGTGTCCAAGCACACCGACGCCGGCGAGGCCGTGGTCGCGTATCTGGTGCGTGGCGACACCTTCGGCGAGGACGCCCTGCTGACCAATTCCACGCGCAATGCCACGGTGACGATGAAGACCGCCGGCAAGCTCATGCGCTTGTCGTCGAAGGATTTCGCCGAGGTCATGAAGCCACCGGTGGTGGACTGGGTGACGCCGGGTCAGGCCTCGATCCTGGTGCGTCAGGGCGCGGCCGTGCTCGACGTGCGCCTGCCCGAGGAGTTCAACGAACGCGCGGTCAAGGGCGCGATCAATGTGCCGCTGTATCAACTGCGCGAGAAAGCCGCCGAATTCGAGCGCGGTCGCAAGATGGTGGTGTACTGCAATACCGGCGAGCGCAGCGCCGCCGCGGCCTTCATCCTGTCGAAGATGGGCGTGCCGGTGTTCGCCTTGCAAGGGGGATTGTCGGCGATGATTCGCCTGCTCGAGCGTCAGGTCGCCGAGAAATCCGACAAGGGCGACAAGCCGGCGGGCTGAGTCCCGTCTAAAAAACCGTCGCGAACACGGAGTTCGCGACGGAAGCCCTGCGGGCTAGCGAAACCACGCGATCGCGCCGAGACGATGACGACGCGACCCGCGCGCGACGTGGACACGCACCACGTCACGTCCGTTCGAAATCGGTGTTCACGGTCGGTGGCGCGCGATGTTGCGGCACGGGTTGTGGCCGCGGGCGCGCCGGCATTCGGCGGGGTGGGTCGGGAGGCTTGAGGGGCGCGAGGGTCGATGGACTCGTCGCGGTCGATCGGCGGCGGAGACGTCACGCGCGAGGCGCGTGACGTCGACCGCTCCCATCGGCTGAGAGTGGTGCATGGTTGGACTCCGTTCTAAAGGAAAACCCCAAGTTCGCGCGTCGGCATCTTTCCGATGTCTCGGTGCACGCGAACACGACCAGCATAGGTGGCCGCGCGCGCGACGGGGTTGCGCCCGGGCAACGGAAAACCCGGGGTTTCGTGGTATCTCGGCAACAGTCCACACGATCGTTGCGCGCAGGCAACGGCGTGAACAGCGGCGCTGATCGTTGCGTGAGAATTTCGTTGGCGCGGCCGCCGCGCGCGACCGCATTAGAGCGTGTCGCTGTCGCCGATCAAGACCACATCGGCCGGTCGTTGCGCGAACAGGCCCACGGTGACGACGCCCGCGATCTGATTGAGCTCGCGCTCCAGGCCCACGGGGTCGACGATGCTGAGGTTGTGCACGTCGATCACGACATTGCCGTTGTCGGTGGTCACCGATTCGCGCCACACCGGCAGGCCGCCGCGCTTGATGATCTGACGACCGACATAGCTGCGCGCCATCGGCACGACTTCGATCGGCAGCGGAAACTTGCCCAGCACATCGACGCGCTTGGCCCGATCGATGATGCACACGAACTTGCGACTGGCGGCGGCGATGATCTTCTCGCGCGTCAGCGCGGCGCCACCGCCCTTGATCAGGCGCTTGTGGCCATCGCACTCATCGGCGCCATCGACGTACAACGACAGGTCACCAGTGGCGTTGAGATCGAGCACGCGGATGCCGCGCTCCTTGAGGAGCTTGGTGCTCTGCTCCGAACTCGACACCGCGCCCTCGATGCGATCGCGCCACTTCGCCAGGCCCTCGATGAAGTACGCCACCGTCGACCCGGTGCCGACGCCGACGATCATGCCGTCCTCGACGAAGGCCAGGGCGCGCTCGGCGGCGCGCTGTTTTTCCAGATCCTTGCTCATGACTTGGGCTCCAGCTTGAGAATGCGATCGAAGTGCTTGCGTTCCACCGGCGTGATCGACAGACGATTGCCGCGCTGCAGGGCCAGCAGGCCTTCGAGCGCGGCGTCGGCGCGCAACATGTCCAGCGTCACCGGCGCGCGGAAACGGCGCGCGAAGGCCACGTCGACCATCAGCCAGCGCGGTTGCTCGCGCGTGCTCTTGGGGTCGTGGTAATCGCTCTTGGCGTCGAACTGCGTGGGGTCGGGATACGCGGGCGAGGCGATCTTTCCCAGACCGTAGACGCCGGGCACGTCGCAACTGGAGTGATAGAGCAGCACGTCGTCGCCGACCTTCATCTGATCGCGCATGAAATTGCGCGCCTGATAATTGCGCACGCCCGACCACGGTTCCTTGCCGCGATCACGCAGATCGTCGATCGAGAACTCGTCGGGTTCGGTCTTCATCAGCCAGCAACGCATGGCCAGGCTCCGCGGGCGAAGGCGTCATTGTCGCAGCCGCGAGGGCGTGGCGGAAAGGTTTACTTCGGACGCGGATCGCAGTCGATCAGCTCGCGCTCGGTGACGATGAAATCCAGGCGCACGTCCCAGTCCTCGGCGGGCAGCGCCTCGGTCTCTTGAAATGCATAGGCCACGCCCACCAGCACCGGCGGTCGCGGCCGCTCGCCCGCGCGCAGAAACGAAAAACTGCGATCGTAGAAACCCGCGCCCGCGCCCAGGCGATTGCCGCGTCGATCGAAGGCGAGCAAGGGCACGAGCACCAGCTCCACCGCTTCCGGCGCGAGCAGGCGTTGTGCCTCGACCGCGGGTTCGGGAATGCCGAAGCGATTGGTGTTGAGCGCCGCGCCCATCACGAACGGCGCGAAGCGCAAGGCCGCGCCATCGAGCACCGGCAACAAATACGTCTGCTCGCGTCGACGCAAGGCGCCGACGACTTCATGCAAGGGCAATTCGCCGCGCACCGCCCAATAGCCGGCGACGGTCTGATCAACCAGGAACTCGGGCAGTTGTTCGAGTTGCGCCGCGACCGCCGTGGCCGCGGCCATGCGCGTGGCGATGGGCAAGGTTTGGCGCCGTTGGCGCATGGCGTCGCGCAGTGCCGCACGCGTGGTCATGTCGGGCCGATCCCGGCGAGGCGAGGAAGAAAAATGAGGCACCCACCGTCAAGCCGTTGCGCCACGCAGCGACCTTGATCCCGAGGATCAGGTGGGAAAGCTCGCGAGGCTTTAGGCTTTCCGCACGTGGCGGACATGCACACCGCGACTCAGCACTGCAATCCCGAGGTCGAATAAATAGGGTCAAGGCAATATGCGCGTGACGCTATCGCACAAGACAGTAGGGTGCCTCGCGATCGAGTGTAGCAGCGGCTTGTCGTGGAAGTGTTAACGACGCGGGCCAAAATTTGCCCGATCCTGCACGAATGCGCGCTCAGCGCGCGCCCAGGCCCAGGCCATCCATCGCGCCTTCGAGGCGCGTCTTGAGCAAACGAATGTCCTCGTTGAGCGCGCCGTCGCTTTGCTGCGCGCTTTGCTTGAGCGCCAGCAATTCGTGACTGACATTGAGCGCGGCGAGCACGGCGATGCGATCGAGCGTGGCATTGCGCGCGCCATTGCGGATCTCGCGCATGCGCGCGTCGATGAAGGCCGCGGCCGCGATCAGGCCAGGGCGTTCTTCCGGCGTGCAGGCGATCAGATACTCGCGATCGAGAATGCTCACGGCCACCGGCTGCGGCGTGGCGGGCGCGTTCATCCGTTGTGCTCCAGCGACTTGAGGCGATTGATCATGGCCTCGACGCGCGAGCGCGCCTGCTCGTTCTTGGCCAGCAAGTTGGCGCGTTCGCTCATCAACTGCTCCTGGCTTTGACGCAGGCTGCGGTTTTCGTCCATCAGACGCTGGCACAAGCCGATCAATTGATCGATCTGCGCGGAGATATCGCGCAGTTGGCTGCGGGCCTGGGGACGGTCACTCATGAGCCAAAACGTAAGGCAAGACACGGGCTTGCGTCAAATTGCGCGATCGCCGAGCAGCGCGGCGCCCGCGTCCGCGGCGACCCGGGACGCGAAACGCCCGGGGCGAACCGCTCAGCGCTTGCCACTCGAGGGGAATTCGCGCACGTCGCCCTTGCCCTCGGACTGGGCGCGGCGGTCGAGCAGGAATTTCAGGCACCGCTCGGGATCGAGCGGCACCGAAATCAGATTGCCCTGCGCCTCGTCGCAGCCCTGTTCACGCAGATAGTCGAACTGTTCCGAGGTCTCCACGCCTTCGGCGACCACGTCCAGTCCCAGGGAGTGGGCCATGGTGATGACCGTGGCGGTGATCGCCTCGTCGTCGGGGTCGGTGGTGATGTCGCCGACGAACTCCTTGTCGATCTTGAGCGTGTCGATCGGCAGGCGCTTGAGATAGGCCAGCGACGAATAGCCCGTGCCAAAGTCATCGATCGCGACATTGACGCCCAGCGACTTGATCTGCGTGAGCGTGCTGATCGATTGCTCGGCATTGGCCATGACCATGCTCTCGGTCAGTTCCAACTCGAGCCGATGCGCGGGAATGCGGAAATCCTCGAGCATCTGGCGCAGCAGCGTGTACAACTCGCCGCGCAGCAATTGCAGCATCGAGACATTGACCGCCATGGTCGTGGCGCTCAGGCCCGCGCGCATCCAGCGTTGCACTTGCACGCAGGCTTCGCGCAACACCCATTCGCCGATCGGCACGATCAGGCCGGTTTCCTCGGCCAGCGGAATGAAGGTCGCGGGCGAGACCGTGCCCAGGTCCGGATTGCGCCAGCGCAGCAGCGCCTCGACGCCGGTGATGCGGCCATCGCTGAGCGACATCTTGGGCTGATACACCAGCGAGAACTCGCCGCGCTCCACCGCCTTGTGCAGATGGCTGACCATCGACGCGCGCATGCGCGCGTGCGCGTCCATCGCTTCGGTGTAGGTCTGAAAGGTGTTACGCCCGCGATCCTTGGCCTGATACATCGCGGTGTCGGCGAACTTGAGCAGATCCGTCGGCACCTGACCGTGATCGGGGTAAATCGAAATGCCGATCGAAGGCGAGATCACGACCTCGGTGCGGCCATCGATATCCAGCGGCAGCACGAAGGATTCGATCAGCTTCTGCGCCACGCGTTCGGCCTGGGCCTGATCGGTCAGGTCCTCGATGATCACGGTGAACTCGTCGCCGCCTAGGCGCGCGACCGTGTCGGACTCGCGCACGCTGGCTTGAATGCGCGCGGCGGCGGCCTTGAGCAGGCGATCGCCGGCGGCATGGCCCATGGAATCGTTGACGTGCTTGAAGCGATCGAGGTCGATGAACAGCACGCCGACGCGGCTGCCATGACGACGCGCGCGGATCAGCGCATGCGCCAGGCGCTCGCCCAGCAGTGAACGATTGGGCAGGCCCGTCAGCGTGTCGTAGTTGGCGAGATAACGCAGTTCCTGCTCGGCGCGCTTGCGATCGGTGATGTCGGTGAGCACGCCGACCCAGTGCGTGCGCAGGCCGTGACGGTCGGTCACTTCCGACAGTTCGAGCCAGCACAGGAATTCCTCGCCGTCCTTGCGTCGCTGCCAGATCTCGCCGCTCCAGTGACCGGTCTTGACCAGGGTGTTGCGCAGCGCCTGATGGAACTCCGGCGTGTGCTGCTCGCAGTCGAGGATGCTGGTCGACTCGCCGCGTACCTCGTCCTCGGAATAACCCGTCATGCGCGTGAACGCGGGGTTGATCGAGTTGAAGCGGAACTCGAGGTCGGTCACCACCACCGCCTCGCTCATCGAGCGAATCACTTCCTCGGCGATGCGCTTGTCGCGTTCGATCTCGCGGCTGTGGGTGATGTCGCGCGCGGTGCCGGCGATGCGCATGGGCTGGCCGTTCTCGTCGCGCTCGACGATCTTGCCGCGCGACAGCACCCACACCCATTCGCCGCGCGCGTTGAGCACGCGGTGCTCGGATTCGAAGAACTCGCGATCGCCCGAGACGTGACTGGCCAGGATCTGCTCGACGCGCGGCAAATCGTCCGGATGCACCGAGCGCCGGCGCCATTCGTCGCCGGTGACCTGATGCTCGTGCTGATAGCCCAGCAAGGCATCGGCGCCGACGCGGAACAGCTTGCCGTCGCGGATGTCCCAGTCCCAGAACTCGTCGCCCGAGCCCCAGATCGCCACGCGCAGGCGCTCCTCGCGCTCGCGCAGTTCGCGCGTGTGCTGGCGATCGCGCTCGAGGCGGCGACGATGCGCGAGCACCGGCAGGCCGATCAATCCCAGCAGCAACAGCGCGTAAAGCGCGTACGCGGGCTTGCTCGCCCACCATGGCGGCGAGACATGGAGTTCCAGGCGTAGCTCGCGTGAACTCCAGCGCTGATCTCGGTTGGAGCCGCGCACGCGCAAGGTGTAGCTGCCCGCGTCGAGATTGGTGAACACGATCTCGCGGCGCGTGCCCAGCGCCAGCCAGGCGTCGTCGAAGCCATCGAGGCGGTATTCGTAGAGATTGTGCGAGGGCGCGCCGAAATCCAGGGCCGAGACCTCGAAGCCGACCAGGCGATCGCGGCTCGCGATATCCAGGCGCGTGAAGCGCGTGGGCGCGGTGACTTCGTGACGCTTGTCGCCGATGGTGTAGGCGGTGAAGATCAGGCGCGGCTCGTAGTCGCTCACGGCCACGCGCTCGGGCTGGAACCAGTTCAAGCCATGCGAGCCGCCAAACGCCAAACGCCCATCGCGCAGTTTCAATTGCGCGACGCCGTTGAATTCCAGGCCCTGCAGACCATCCTCGAGCGTGAAGCGACGGAACTCGCGACCGCCCGGATTGAAGCGCGCGATGCCGCGGTTGGTCGACAACCACAGCTGGCCTTCCTTGTCCTCGAGAATGCCGTACACGGCCGAGCCGGGCAGGCCGTCCTCGGCCAGAAAGCGCGTGAAGCGCGCCGAGGTCGGCGTGAGTTCGTCCAGTCGCGACAGACCATTGTGGCTGCCGATCCAGATCGTGCCTTCGGCTGATTCGTGGATCACGCGCACGATGTTGCCGGCCAGCGAATCGCGCGCCGGGCCCGAACGCGGCAAGCGCCGCATCACGTCATTGGCCGGGTCGAACAGATTCAAGCCATCGAGCGTGCCGATCCAGATGCGGCCGGTGCGATCTTCGCTGAGCGTCAGCACGGCGTTGTGCCACAGGCTCGAGGTATCGGCCGGCGCGGAGCGGAAATGCGTCCAGCGCGCGAGCTTGGGTTGATAGCGCACCAGGCCACCGCTGAAGGTGCCCAGCCACACGCTGCCATCGCGCGCCACCAGAAGACTGCGCACGGTCTGATCGGGCAGGGCATCGGCGCGCGTGTGATCGACCGGCAGCGCGGTGGCGCGTCGTGTCGCGGGGTCGAGCAGCATGGCGCCGCCGTTGGACACGACCCACACCTTGCCGTCGCCCGAGTCGGCCAGGCCCCACACGCGCAGATCGATGCGGCGCTGTTCGGGCGGCAGCGCGGCGCGCAGTGACTCGGTGAAGTAATCGAAGCGGCCCGTGCGCGGGTCGTAGCGCTTGAGGCCATCGCCAGCGGTGCCGATCCACAGCTGGCCCGTGGCGTCCTCGAGCAAGCTGCGGATGTTGTTGGTGTCGACGAAGGCGCGATCGGGCGTGTCGTCGACCAGCAGATTGAACTTGGCGCCTTTCGGATCGACGCGCGTCACGCCGTAGACGTCGCCGCCGATCCACAGCAGCCCCGAATCGTCGACCATCAAGGTGCGCACCGAATCCTCGGGCAGGGTGCCGGCGATCTCGCGATCGTGATGCAGCCATTCGGTCTGACCGTTCTCGGGATCGAACACGATCAAGCCCGTGGCATACACCGCCAACCACAGACGACCATCGGGCAGGCGCGCGATGTCCATCACCGTGGTGCGCGCGAAGTTTTCGCCCGCGCGCGGCCACATCGACGCGTAGCGGCCCTCGGCGTCGCGACGAAGCAGGCCCTTGTTGGTGCCCAGCCACAGCGCGCCTTGCGGATCGGCGAGCAAGGTCGCGGGCGTGAGGTCCTCGGCCAAGGTCTCGCGGCGCACGGCGAGGGATTTGCCGTCGATGCGATACAGGCCCGCCGTGGTCGCGGCCCAGATCGTGCCGTCGCTGCCCAAGGCGAGATCGCGCACTTCGTCGGGACGTTCGCGGTCGGCGTCGAACACCAGCACGTCGCGATGCTTGCCGTCGGGACCGATCAGCTCCAGGCCCAGGCGCGAACCGACCCACAGGCCATGCGCCGAGTCGTACAGCAGCGCGCCCACGGCATTGCGCTTGGGCGCGCCGAGCGCGTTGCCCGGATCCTCGGCGATGAAGCGATCGTTGACCGCGTCGTACATCGCCACGCCCGCGCCATTGGTGCCGACCCACAGGCGGCCACGCTCGTCTTCGGTCAGCGCGGTGATGAAGGAATCGGGCAGGCTGCCCGCGTCCTCGGGATTGTGCTGGTATAGGTTGAAGCGATAACCGTCATACCGGTGCAGACCACCCTGCGTGCCGACCCACATCAGGCCGCGACTGTCCTGCAGCAAGGTGTTGACGGTGTTCTGCGCGAGATCTTCCTCGCGCGTGACGCGCTCGAAGTAGTAGGGACGCTCGGTCGCGCCGGCCACCACGGCCCAGATCAAGCCCGCGAGCAGCACGACGCCGCGCAGTCGGCCAACCCCGGCCGACGACGGACGTTCCGCGCGCACAGCGATGTCGCCTGACAGCGTCACGATGGACCGATCGACCCCGAAATGGGCGCGCCGGGCGCCTGGAGGACAAGCATACGCCAGCCCGGGCCCGCCGGAACCCGCACACGGGCGCCGAGCTTGTTAAAATGCGCTACATGAGCGCGTCCCACGCCACCAATTTCGATGAATTGAGCCGGACCTTGTCCGACTTGCACCTGGGCATCGGCGCGGCCGAGCTGCACGGCTCGCTCACGGGCTATCTGTGCGCCGGCGGCATGGCGCAGACCGCCACGTGGTTGCAGACCCTGGCTCTGAACGAAGTCGACGACGCCCTGAGCGGCAAGCCCGATCGCGAGGTCTTCGACCGGTTCTTCGTCGGTTGCGCCGAGGAACTCGACGATCCCGATCTGAGTTTCGCGCCGATGTTGCCCGGCGATGCCAGCCCGATCGAGGAGCGCGCCGTCGCCCTGGTCGATTGGTGTCGAGGTTTTCTCGGCGGCATTGGCCTCGCCGGCGCCGATCTGCAGACCGGCCTGTCTGGCGACAGCGACGAGATCCTGCGCGATCTCTCGCGCATCGCCGCCACGCGTTTCGACGAGGGCGACTCGGCCGAGGACGACGAAGAGGCCTACGCCGAAGTGGTCGAATACGTGCGCGTGGGCGTGCTGTTGCTGCACAACGAACTCGGCGCGCAGCAGGCGCGCCAGGCGACGCGGCACTGAGCATGGCCGGCGCGCTCCTTCGCCCGCGCGCTCTCCGACACTGTCCGTCCGTCCGCCGCGCGCGCGGCGCTTCAGCCCGGGGATCCCGCCGGTGATCGCGGCCAGCGAATTCCAGCGTCGACGCAAGCAGCTCATGCGCATGACTGGTCGCGAGTCGATTGTGATCGTCGCCGCCGCGCCCGAGCGCATCCGCAACAATGACGCGCACTATCCCTATCGTCAGGACAGCGATTTTCATTATCTGACGGGTTTCGGCGAGGCCGAGGCCGTGCTCGCCCTGATTCCCGGACGCGAGCATGGCGAGTCGATTCTGTTTTGCCGCGAGCGCGATCCCGAGCGCGAGCGTTGGGATGGCCCGCGCTTGGGTTGCGAGGCGGCGATCGGCGCGCTCGGCGTCGACGATGCCTTTCCGATCGACGACATCGACGACATCCTTCCCGGCATGATCGAAGGCCGCGAGCGCGTGTACTACCACTTCGGGCGCGACACCGATTTCGATCTCAAGCTGATGGGCTGGGTCAATCGCGTGCGCGCCCAGGCGCGCGCCGGCGCCGAGGCGCCGCACGAATTCGTGGCGCTCGGCCATTTGCTGCACGACATGCGCCTGTACAAATCGCGCGCCGAACTTCGCGTGATGCAGCGCGCGGCCGACATCTCGGCGCGCGCGCATCTGCGCGTGATGCGCGCGATCAAGCCGGGCTTGAGCGAGGCCCTGGTCGAGGCCGAACTGCTGCACGCCTTTCACAGCGAACACGCCGTGCCCGCTTATCAGCCGATCTGTGGCGCCGGCGACAATGCCTGCGTGCTGCACTATCGCGCCAACAACGGGCCGCTCAAGGATGGCGATCTGCTGCTCGTCGACGCTGGCGCCGAAGTCGATTGCTACGCCGCCGACATCACCCGCACCTTGCCGATCAATGGCCGCTACACGCCGGAACAGCGCGTGATCTACGACATCGTGCTGGCCGCGCAAGACGCCGCCATTTCCGAAGCGCGCGCCGGCAACTCCTGGATCGCGCCGCACGATGCGGCGGTGCGCGTGATCACCAAGGGTCTGATCAAGCTCGGTCTGCTCGAAGGCAGCCTCGAGCACAATCTGCGCGGCGAAACCTACAAGGCCTTCTACATGCACAAGACCGGGCATTGGCTCGGCCTGGACGTGCATGACGTCGGCGACTATCGCATCGAGGGCGAGTACCGCGAGCTCGAGCCCAACATGGTGCTCACGGTCGAGCCGGGCATCTACATTCCGCGCGACGCGCGTGGCGTCGACAAGCGTTTTCGAGGCATTGGCGTGCGCATCGAGGACGATGTCGCGATCACGCGCGGCGCGCCGATCGTGCTCACCGCCGCCGTGCCCAAGGACCCCGACGCGATCGAGCGTCTGATGGCGTCGGCCTGAAGCCCTGACTTCCGGCCTAGGCAAATCGTCGGCGCGCGGCCGCTGGACGCGATTTTCGGTTGCAGTGATTGCTGACTCGAAGCGCGATGCGCGCACGCGCAATCGCCGCACACCCACTGAAACACGTTCGCGCTACAAAGGCGCCGCAGTCTCCTCCAACGACTGCTTGTGACTGGTTCGGGGCAGGCGCGACGGGACATCGCGTCCTGCCCCTTTGTCATTCGCGGCTCAGCCCGCGAGCGCGCGAAAGGCATCGCGCGTGAGGTTCTCGGGATCGCCCTCGGTGACCACCACGTCGTCTTCGATGCGCACGCCGCCGAAGCCGTGCAGATGCTCGACCTTGGCCCAGTTCACCGCGCCCGCGTGCGGACCCTGGCGCAAGCCGGCCAGCAGCATGTCGATGAAATAGATGCCCGGTTCGACCGTGATCACATTGCCGGCCTCGAGCGTGCGCGTGCAGCGCAAGTACGGATGACCTTCGGGCTTGGGCAAGGTCTCGCCCGATTCGTCCTTGAGAAAGCCCGCGACGTCATGCACCTGCAGGCCGATGAAATGGCCCAGGCCATGCGGGAAGAACACGCGCGTGATGCCGGCCTCGACCTGGGCCTCGGGCTCGAGGCGCACCACGTCGAGTTGACGCAGCACGCGACCCACGGCCACGTGCGTGTCCAAATGCAATTGCCGCCAGTCGACGCCGGCGCGCACGCGCGCGCACAGGGCCAGTTGCTCGCGATTGGTCAGCTCCAGCAATTCGCTGAAGGTCGCGTCGCCATTGCCGAAGGTGCGCGTGATGTCGGACGCGTAGCCGTGCACTTGCGCGCCGGCATCGATCAGCAGCGAGCGATGGTCGCGCGGACGCTGACGGTCGTAGTGCTGGTAATGCAAGGTCGCGCCGTGCTCGTTCAAGGCGACGATGTTGTGATACGGCAGCTCCGCCTCGCTGTGGCCGGCGGCCTGGCAATAGGCGAGGTGGATCTCGAACTCGCTGTGGCGCTCGCGAAACGCCGCCGCCGCCGCGCGATGCGCGCGCGCGCCGTGCAGCGAGGCCAAGCGCATGCATGCAAGCTCGTAGGGCGATTTGCGCGTGCGCGCCAGATCCAGGCCGATGAGCACGCGCGCGGGGTTGTTGGGTCGCGCGTCGCCGACCGCCCATTCCGGTTCGCCCAGAATCGCCGCGCGCGTCAGTTCGCGCGGCAGGTGCGCGCGCGCCTCGGCCGGTTCGCGGATCACGCGGATGTCGAAATGCTCGACCCAATAACCGCGCGGGTCCTGCGGCGGCAGATGCCAATAGTCGGCGGGCTGGTGATAGATCAGCACGGGCTTGGCGCCTGGCGTGTAGCTGATCCAGCAATGCGGATGCGCGGTCAGCGGCAACCAGTGCTTGAAGTGCGGGTTGGCGGTGAACGGATAGTGCTGGTCGTCGTAGAGCTTGTAGCGCTCCGTGCCCGCGGCGATCAGCAAGTGATCGCATTGACCGAGCGTCAGCGCGCGATCGGCCGCGCGCGTGACCGCTTGCAGATGGCGTGCATACAGCGGATCGAGATCGGTCATGGCCCTGTCCTGTGCGAAACTACGCGCTCGATTGTGCCCCATCGCCGCGCGATTCGGAAACGTCACGCATGCTCAAGCTCGCCATCGCCACCTCGCGCGAACACGCCGCGGGTCATCCCGACGACGCCAGTCTGTTCGCCGCCTTGTCATCGCACGGCATCGCGCCGGTACTTCGCGTGTGGGACGACCCGACGGTGAACTGGGCCGACCACGACGCCGTGCTGGTGCGCACGATCTGGGATTACTACAAGCATCACGCGCGCTACTTGGCCTGGTTATCGCGCTTGGAAACGGCGGGCGTGCCGGTGTTCAATCCCATCGCCGTGCTGCGCTGGAACGCGGACAAGCGTTATCTGATCGATCTCGAACGGCTCGGGCTGTCGATCATTCCCACGCGCGTGCTCGCGCCGGAAGATCTGACCGCGATCGTGCCGACCTTGGGATGGGACGACGTGGTGGTCAAGCCGGCGGTGAGCGCGGGCGCGTGGCACACCTTGCGCGGGCGTGTCGATGATCCGGCTTTTCTCGCGCGCTTCGGGGAACTGCCGCGCGACGCGACATTTCTCGTCCAGCCCTTCGTGCCCGAGATCACGAGCGAGGGCGAATGGTCCTTCCTCTTCTTCGGCGGCGAATTCAGCCACGCCGTGCTCAAGCAACCGCGCGGCGGCGATTTTCGCGTGCAGGAAAAACACGGCGGTTCCTTCGGCGCGGCCACGCCGCCCGATGCCTTGATTGCCGACGCGCACGCGGCGCTTGCACGCCTCGACGCGCTGTCGCTGCCGCGGCTTGCCTACGCGCGCGTCGACGGCGTGGCGCGCGCGGGGCGCTTGATGATCATGGAACTGGAATTGATCGAACCGCAGTTGTTCCTGGCGCAGGATGCGGGCGCCGGCGCGCGCTTCGCGCGGCATTTGGCGCGGATGGTGATGCCCGAGCGGTGAATCGCGCGCAATGACGCCGCGATCGATCGAGTCGCGCGCCGCGCCGCTACGCGTTCAACGCGTCGCCGTGGACGCGTCGTCGCGCAGCGCCACTTCCCGCACGCGATAGGGCAAGTCCGCCGTCAGCCGCAAGCGACGCGCCAGCGACGGCGTCACCAGCAACTCGCCTTCGCGCGTGAGCAACAAGGCGTCATCGATGCCGAGATCGCGCGCCACCGCGCGCCATTCGTCCGCGCCGGCGACGAGAAGCGCGGTCGCCGCGGCATCGGCCAGCGCCGGATCGCGCGTGATCACGGCGGTGGTCAGGCTGTCCTCGACCGGTTGGCCGTCGCGCGGATCGACCACGTGCGCGCGCGGGTGGCCCGCGTCCTCGCGATACTTCGCGTAAGCGCCGGACACGAACAGCGCTTCGCCATCGCCCAGCATCACGTCGCCCAAGGCGCCACCGCGCGGATCGCGAATGCCGACGCGCCAACCGCGCTCGCCGCCCGTGCCGAGCGCGTAGACATCGCCGCCCAGGTCGATCAAGGCCTCTCGCACGCCAGCCGCGCGCAAATGCGCCGCCAGTTCGCGCGCCATCACGCCTTCGGCGATGGCGTTGAAATCCAAATTCAAATCGCGTCGCGTTGAACGGACACGCGAGCCATCGCGCGCCAGATCACGCAGACTCGGATGATCCTCGCGCCACGCGCGCAGCCACGCCGCATCGGGGGGCGCCGTGCGCGCGGGCCAGTCGCTGGTGTGAAAACCCCAGGCCGCGATCAATCCGCCCGCGCCGGGATCGAAGCAGCCGTGACTGCGTTCGACCAGGGGCATCGACGCGTCGATCAAATTGATCAGCGAAGGCGGCGCGTCGAAGGCTCGTCCTTCGGCCAGCGCGGCATTGAGTTGGGTCAGATTGGACTCGCGCCACGGATGCCATTGCCGTTCGCGTTCGGTCGTCAGTGCTTGCAAGGCGCTGAACTGTTCGCGCGCGCGCGCCGAATCGACGCCGCGCATTTCCACGCTCGCCAGCGAACCGAACACCAGCCATTGCGCGCGCTCGATCGCTACCCGGGGCCGCAACAGCAGCGCGCCAACCACGACGAGGAAGACCGTCAGCGCCAACACGCGCCGACGCGACGCGCGCATCACTCGTGACCGGGACCGATCCAGCGTTCCAGGGCTTCGAGATCGCGCGGCGCGATGTCGATGATGCGAAAGCCCGACCAGTATTGTCCCGGCGTGCTCGCCGGATCCTGCCATTGCTCGTGCACGCCGACTTCAAGCGTGACCGCGCGACCCTGACCGTCAGGCAAGTGGAAGGAGAATTGGTACAGACCGTCCTCGGCCAGTTCGGTCTGCGCGATGATCATCATGCCGTCGATCGACAGATTGCCCACGCGTCCGACCACTTCGCCGGTCATGGCATTGGTGACCTGGATCAGGCCTTCGGCCGATTTGCGCTTGGAACGTCGTTGTTCGCTGCCCATGGCGTGCTCCTCGCGCTCAAGCCGGCTTCAGGATCTGCGCTTTGCCGACGAAGCTGCGCAAGGTGTCCATGATCGAGGTGATGGCGCGATCGACCAGGGAATCCTTCGCCGCTTCCATCACCCGCGCGGTGCCCCGCACGATTTCGCGCGCGAGTTGCTCGATGGTGCGTTCCTCGGTGCGCGCGCCGCGTTGATTGACGAACAGGCAGCGGCCCGTGACCGTGCTGAACCAGCTGAGCTTGCGGCGCTGCGAATCGCCTTGCTGATTGACCACGAATTCGAACCAGGTGCCGAAGGGCACGGTGCGCAGGCGCTCCATGACGCGGCGTTCCTCGTCGCTCAGCGGCGCGGCCGCGGGTTTGACCGCTGGCTTGGCCGCGGGCTCGGGCTCGGCTTCGCCGCCCAGACGCGATTTCGATTTGAGTTTGATCGCGAGTTCGGTCAGCGAAGCGGTGTCGTCGTTCGCGGCTTGTTGCTCGCCGCCGAACAAACGCTGCACCACGGCCTGCACGTCGTCGACGTGATAGCCGACCTGGCTCAGGCCCGCTTCGACTTCCTGCTTGAGCGATTTGACGATCTTCTCGTCGACATGCGCCTTGCCGCCGGCGGCATCGCGCACTTCCAGCAATTGGTCGGCCACGTGCAAGCGGCGCTGGTAACTTTCGCTGTTCTCGCCCTGACGCAGGATGGTCAGCGCCAGTACGTCGGTCCAGGCTTGCTCGAGCAAGGTCTTCACGAGCGCCGGCACGTTGCGCTTGGACAGCCGCTCGTTGATCGCCTGCGAAGCGGCTTGTCGCGCCAGATCCAAGCGCTCGCGACCGCGCGCGGCGTCGACGTGACGGCGCTCGGCCACTTCGGACTTGCGCGCCACGGTCGACAGATGCTTCGACAGATCGCTGAGCAAGTCCTCGAACACATCGAGGTTGTCGTCGTATTCCGCGGTGACGCGGTCGACCACCAGGCGCATCTTTTCGAGCAACTGGCGATCATCGCCCTCGTCGTCGAACCAGAACAGGCCGGCCTCGGTGATCGAGTTCAGCAGCTGGCGCGCCGGATGCGAGCGGCGGGTGAAGAAGGACTTGTCGCGCAAGGCCACGCGCAGCAGCGGAATCTGCAGCCGCGTGAGGAAATCTTGCACCGGGCTCGCGGTCTTGGTGTCCTTGAGCAAGTGATCGAACAACATGCCCACCAGATCGATGGTGTCGTTGTCGACTTGCTCGAGCGTCGGCTGCTTGCCTTCCGGCGTGAGCTGACGCAGTTGATTGATCAGGTCTTGCTTGAGATGGCTGACGCTGCGCGTGACGTTCTTGCCGCCGATGCGCACGTTCGGTACCGGCTTGGCCTGCAGCGCCGCGAGCACCGACTGCACGTCATCGGTGCGGATCGAATGCACGTTCTCGCCGCCCTGACCACCGATGCCAAGCGCGTGACGGCGCCCGGCCAGCAGATCGCGCATGGTCTCGAACAGCTCCATGTCGCGCGGATCGGCGCCACCCATCTCCATCGCCGGCGTGGCCGGCGGCGGCGAGCCATTGCCGCCGGGCCAGCCCATCAGCGGATTGCGCAGGCCACTGGCGCCGGGAATGTCGGAGACATCGGGCCCGGCATTGAGATCGGCCAATTCGTTGGCGAAGGTGCCGCCGGACAAGGGATCGCGCGCCATGCCACCGCGCGCGCCACCCATGGGCGGCATCTGCGGCATCGACGGCATGCCCGAGGCCGGCATGGATGGCAGGCCCGAAGTCGGTGAAAGCCCCGGCATCTGCGGCATGGCCGCGCCGGGCATGGGCATCTGCGGCGCGCCTGGCGCGGCGCCCGCGGCGGCCATTTGCGCCAGGCTGCGCGCGAGCGCGGCCGGGTCGAGCGGCGACTGCAGACCACCGGCCATCTGACCGGGATCGAAGGCGCCAGGATTCATCGCGCCCGCGGGCATGCCGGCGCCGAGATTCGCCGGTCCCGGCATGCCGGGTTGCGCTTGCGGCATCGGCGGCTGTCCCGCTTGCGGCGGTGTCGCGGCTTCGGCCGGTTTGTCGGCGGGCTTGTCGGTGGGCGTCGCCGGTTTGGCGCGCGGCGCGGGCGTCGCCGCGGCGGGCGCGTCGACGCGGCGACCGCGTGGCGTCGCCAGCTGCAGATTCGGCAGCACCTTCATCTCGACGCACAGCTGATTGATCTGCTCGTACAGACCAGCCAATTGCGAGAATGCCACGCGATCAAAGGCGCGGAACAACAGCACGCGATGCTCCAGCGGCACGTCCAGCGCCTGCACGGCGCGGCTGAAGCATTCGGTCAGTCGATGCGGACCGACGGGCAGTTCATCGGACTCGAAGGCCTTGCTGCCGGCCAGCACGCCGAAGCGCTGGCCGAGCACGAACAGCGCCTGGCTGTGACGGATTTCGGCCTTGCTCGCGACTTCCTGCAGGGCCAGGGATTCTTCGAATTCTTTTTCGTCGACGAGCGAGAACTCATCGCGATTCTTGCGCGTGACGCGCGCGAAGCCCGGGCTGTCGGCGGCGCGACCGATCTGCGCCAGCGCCGATTCCAGACGCACCACGAAACGCGGCACCACGTCGGAGCGACCGCGACGGATCTCGCGCAAGGATTCGAAGCAGCGTTGCTGCGCTTCGTTGGACTTGGCTTGCTCGGCGAGCTTGAACAACTGCTGCTCGACTTCGTTGAGCGCGCCGCTGATGCCTTGCTCGATCACCTGACTGGCCGCGGCCAGCACCGCCTCGAGCACCGCGAGGGGGCGCTGCGGCAGCTTGGCCTGCTTGAGGTTCGTCAGGGCTTCTTCAGTTCCCGGCCCCCCAGGACGGCCAGGATCCTTGATATGCATGACTAGTCCCAGTTCCGACTTGACCCGATTGTAGCCATCGAGGCAAACCATTGACCAGCCAAGTTGTTACCGGTTGCAAATGTATGCCCATGGAAGGTCAACAAACCCCGCGCGGCGATGACCGCGCGGGGCTGAGGGCACTCAGCGCGACTGATCCCACGACAGCGTGACGATCAGGCTGCGACCCGGCGTGGCGAAGTCGCGTACCAGTTGATAGTCGTGATCGCTGGCGTTCTCCAAGCGCGCGCCCAGGCGCCAGCCGGCGGTCAGCGGCCAGGTCGCGTGGGCTTCGAAGGTGGTGTAGCCGCCGAGATCGCCGCCGAAATCGCGACGACGCGAGACATAGCGCGCGCTCGCGCCGGCCTGCGCGCCGCCGTCGAAGTCGCGGTCCAGGCTCAGGCCGTATTTGCGGCGCGGACGGCGCAGCAGCAGCTCGCCGGTGGCGACATCCTCGGCGCGTTGCCAGGTCGCGTTGGCGTCGAGTGTCCACGCGCGCCATTGCGTGCCCCAGGTCAGTTCCAGGCCATCGATGTCGACGCGATTGACGTTGACGGCTTGGAAAGTCTGGCCGCCCTGGAACGCGATCAAGTCTTCGACTTTAGTGCGAAATGCGCGCACGCCGATGCGCTGTGCGCCCACGCGATGATCGATGCCGACCTCGACGCTGTGCGAACGCTCGGGGTCCAGATCGGGATTGCCCGCGAACAAACCGCCGAAGCCCGGCGAGTAAAGCTCGTTGAGATTCGGCGCGCGAAAGCCCTGACCGATGCTCGCGAACACGCGACCCGCGTCGCCGTAGCGCCAACCACCGGCCAATTGTCCGGTGCCGGTGCCGCCGAACGCGGAGTTGTCATCGACGCGCGCGGCCGCTTCCCAATCAAAGGCGTCGCGATTGCCTTGCCAACTGACGAAGGCCGCGCGGTTGTCGCGCGACTCGCGATAGCTCGGCGCGCCGCTGAACAAATCGATCGAGGCGCCACGCTCGTGCTGATAGTTCACGCCCGCGACCAGATGCTGCGCATCGACGAGATTCCAGTCGACGAAGGCATCGACGTTCTCGCGACGGGTCAAAAAGCGCGTGAAGTTTGCCGGCGTCATCAAGTCCTCGCGCGCCGTGCCCGCGAGCACCGAGTAAGTCAGCGTGTCGCTGATCGGCCCGCGCGCGCCGACGCCGATGCTGTGATTGGCCAGGCGCGTGCGGCCTTGATCGAACTCGACATCGGCGCGCGTGCCAAGACCGCGCGCGCTCAGTTCATGCGCGCCGAGCGTCAGCGCGCCATTCACGCTGAGGTTGCGATTGATGTAGCCGTCGCGATCGGGGTCGTACGAAAACCCCGAGGGCAACTGCGCGGAAAACCCATCGCTGCTTTCGCCACCCAGGGCCACGCCGAAGCCGCCGCGTTCGCCAGCCACGCCATACGCCGCCGTGCCACCGACGCGTTGATAACGACCCACGCGCGCATCGACATGGGCGCCCACCGGTCGACGCGTGAAGATCTGAATGACGCCACCGATCGCGTCCGAGCCGTAGTAGCTCGCGCGCGGACCGCGCACCACTTCCACGCGCTCGATCTGATCGACCGGCAGATGTTCCCAGGCATAAGCGCCGGTGTTGCTCGAGGCCACGCGCACGCCATCGATCAGCACCAGCACGTGATTGGAATTGGCGCCGCGCACGAACACGCTGGTCGACGATCCGTCGCCGCCGGTGCGCGCGATGTCGACGCCGGGCACGGCGCGCAGCACGTCGATCAGTTCGACCGCCTGCACGCGCTCGATGTCGGCGCGCGTGATCACGTTGACCGTGGTCAGGGTCTCGTCGACGGTCTGCGCGCGACGCGTGGCGGTGACCACGGTCTCGGGTTGTCGCGTCGGTTCGTCGGTGGAAAGCGGTGTCGCGAAAGCGGCGGCGATGGCCGCGCCAAGGATCAGGGACATGGGGGAACTCCGTTGCACGCACACCCGCGGTTGCCCGGGCCGGGCGGTGGCAAGACGGACGGCACCCACGCGGACGCGCGGGATCGGCCCGCATCGCCCACCGCGATGGTCCAAGGCAGGATCGGGGCGGGAACGCCCGATCCATCGACAGGCCGGTCTCCGGACTCGTCGGTGGCCTGGGGCCTTCGCTGAGCCTTCCCGCGCGAACCGCGCAGTGGCATCACATCCAGCGTTTTTCCGACTTACCGTTGCGGGGGCAGTGCCGGCATCTCACCGGCTTCCCGTTTCACCCCGGATGGGGCACCTGAAGAGGTCGCGCAGACTACCGGCGCCTCGCGGCCGGCGCAAGGCGCGCGTCGTGGCGCATCGTCATATCGCCCGACCGACTGCGAGCGGCGCGGATGTGTAGCACAATGTCGCATCACCCCTCGTCGCGCCCGGAGTCTCACGCATGTCGTCCCGCTTTTTCATCGTCGCCGTCCTTGGTTTGTTCGCGAGCGCGCCCGGGTTCGCGCAGGACGAGTGGCCCGCGGGCAGCGAGTGCGAATCGCTGTCGAAGATCGAGATTCCCGCCGATGATCGTCCCGACGAGGCGACCGCGAAGTCGCTCGCGGGTTGCGCGTCCGAGCAGTTGTATTACGGCTTCGGCCAAAGCCCCGACTTCACGCGCGCGCGCCAGTGCGCCTATCTCGAACGCGACGACAAGGCCAATGGCCAAGTCTTCAGCGGCGCGGCGATCCTGATGATGATTTACGCCAATGGCCAGGGCGTGACGGCGAATCGCGATCTCGCCTTGCGCTTCGCTTGCGAAGTGGAAGGCGCGCCGGCGGAGATCGAAGGTCGTCTCGCTCATCTCAAGGACTACACGCCCGACGCGAAGACGCCTTTCGATATCTGCGATGACATCACCAGCGGCTTCATGATGGGCATGTGCAGCGATCTCGGCGAGCGGCAACGGCAAGTCGCGCGCGCGGCCGAACTCGAAGCGCTGCTGGCCGCGTGGCCGGCCGCGCATCGCGAGGCCTTCGCCAAGCTGCGTGAACGCGCCAATGCCTTTTTTGATGTGCGCTCGGATCTCGAAGTCGATCAAAGCGGCACCGCGCGCGGCGCGATGATGATCAGCGAACGCGCCACGCTTGAGGAAGATTTCCTTCAAGACCTGCAACACTTCGAGCAAGGCGTGCTGCCCGAAGGCAATGCCGATTCATTCGCGCGCGCCGATGCCGAGTTGAACGCGCAATACGCCCGCGCGCGCAAGGCCGCCAAGGCCGAAGGCGAGGAGTTCAGTATGCTCGGCACGATCACGCCCGAGGGCATTCGCGATGTCGAACGCGCCTGGCTGCCGTATCGCGATGCCTGGGTGAGTTTCGGCGCGACGCGCTATCCGAAGGTCTCGGCCGACGCGTGGCGCGAGCACTTCACGTCGAAGCGCGCGACCATGCTCGCGGAGCTGGCGGGCGAGCCCGAGGAATAGAACTCGCGGCGCGCGTCATGACGTGTCGCGCGTCTAGCCCGCGCGCTCGGGCAGAAACGCTTCGATCACGTCGTTGAGAAACCGCCAGCCGAGTTCGCTGGCGCGCGCGCCTTCATCGTCCACGTCGAGCCAACCGCGCGCGAGGCAGGCATCGAGTGTCGCGTGGATGTCGTCGCGCGTCAGGCCCGTGCGTTCGGTCAGCAGCCGCCACGTGAATCCTTCGCGCAGGCGCAACGCGTTGAGCATGAACTCGAAGGCGAGATGTTCCGCCGGAATCGGCGCATCGCCGCCCACGCGCGCGGCCGAGTGCGCGGCATCGAGATAACTGCGCGGATGCTTGAGCTTCCACGCGCGCCGCATCACGCCATCGGCGCCGGTCAACTTGCCGTGCGCGCCAGCGCCGATGCCGACGTAGTCGCCAAAGCGCCAGTAGTTGACGTTGTGCCGCGCGCGTCGTCCCTCGCGCGCGTAGGCCGAGACTTCGTATTGCGCATAACCGGCCTCGGCCAATCGCGCCTGACAGGCTTCCTGCATGTCCCACGCGGCGTCGTCATCGGGCAGCGGCGGCGGATGCGCGGCGAACAAGGTGTTGGGTTCGAGCGTGAGCTGATAGTGCGAGACATGCGTCGGCGTCAGCGCCAGCGCGCGATCGATGTCGGCGAGCGCGCCGGCCAGGGTCTGGTCGGGCAGGGCGTACATCAAATCGAGATTGAAGTTGTCGAAGCCCGCCGCGCGCGCCAGTCGCACGGCTTGCTCGGCCTCGGCGGCATCGTGGATGCGGCCGATGCGCTTGAGCGCATCGTCATCGAAACTCTGGATGCCGAAAGAAATGCGATTGGCCCCGGCCGCGCGATAGCCGTCGAAGCGACCGTGCTCGACCGTGCCGGGATTGGTTTCGAGCGTGATCTCGGCGTCGCGCGCGAACGGCAGCAAGCGATCGGCGCCCTCGAGAATGCGGCCGATGGCTTCGGGCGAGAACAAGCTCGGCGTGCCGCCACCAAAGAACACGCTTTGCACGCGTCGATCGCCCGCGATCGGCAGGTCCTGACGCAGATCGGCGAGCAACGCGTCGACGTACTCGTCCTGCGGAATGCGTTGCGGCGCGTTGTGCGAATTGAAATCGCAGTACGGGCATTTGCGCACGCACCAGGGAATGTGGATGTACAGCGCCAGCGGAATCGCCGACGCCTCGGGGCGCGTCGTGCTCACGGCGCGAACAGACGCGCTTTCAACTGCGCCAGCGCCTGGCCGCGGTGACTGATCAGATTCTTGAACTCGGTGTCGAGCTCGCCCGCGGCCAGACCGCGCGCGGCGTCGAAGAACACCGGGTCGTAGCCGAAGCCGCGCGTGCCGCGACGTTCGGTGAGGATTTCGCCCGCCCAGGTGCCTTCGCAGATGATTGGCGCGGGATCGTCGACATGACGCAGATACACGACCAGCGAATAGAAGCGCGCGGTGCGCGGCGCCTCGGGACGACGCGCGAGTTCATCGAGCAGCTTGTCGATATTGGCGTCATCGCTCGCGCCCACGCCCGCGAAGCGCGCCGAATACAGACCCGGCGCGCCGTCGAGCGCATCGACGATCAAGCCCGAATCATCCGCGATCGCGGCCAGGCCGCTGTGACGCGCGGCCTGGCGCGCCTTGAGCAGCGCGTTCTCGACGAAGGTCGTGGCGGTCTCGTCCGCTGGCGCGATGCCGAGCGTGTCTTGCGCCACCAGCTCGATCGGCAGATGCGCGAACAACTCGCGAAACTCCGCGAGCTTGCCGCGATTGCCGCTGGCCACGACCACGCGTCGCATGGTCAGTCCGACGCCAGCGCCTGACGCTGGATCTCGATCAATTGGGCCACGCCGTGGCGCGCGAGATCGAGCAGGCGTTCGAGTTCATCGCGGCGCAACGCATGCCCTTCGGCCGTGCCCTGCAGCTCGATGAAGCCAAACGCATCGTTCATGACGATGTTCATGTCGGTCTCGCAGCTCGAATCCTCGGCGTAGTCGAGATCGAGCACCGGCGTGTCGCGCCAGATGCCGACCGACACGGCCGCCACGGCGCCGTGCACGGGGTCGCGCGTGAGCGCGTTCTTCTTCATCAGCCAGCGCACCGCGTCGACCAGGGCGACATAGGCGCCGGTGATCGCGGCCGTACGCGTGCCGCCATCGGCCTGGATCACGTCGCAATCGAGGGTGATGGTGCGCTCACCCAGGGCGCGACGGTCGACCACCGCGCGCAGCGCGCGGCCGATCAAGCGTTGAATCTCGAGCGTGCGTCCGCCTTGCTTGCCGCTGGCGGCCTCGCGCGAGTTTCGCTCGTGCGTGGCGCGCGGCAGCATGCCGTACTCGGCCGTGACCCAACCTTCGCCCTTGCCGCGCAGGAAGCCGGGCACCTTGTCCTCGACGCTGGCATTGCACAGCACCTGGGTCTGGCCGAACGACACCAGCACCGAGCCTTCGGCGTGTCGGGTGAAGCGGCGCTGCAGGGTGATGGGACGCAGGGCGTCGGGCGCGCGGCCGCTGGGACGCTGGATCGGCATGGGGACTCGCTTGGGGTTTTGGGCGCGCGAGTTTACCATCGGCATCCGACCCAACCGGGAGCGCGCCTTGATTCGCAGTATGACCGCCTTCGCCGTGCGCGAAGAGACCACGCCTTGGGGACGACTGGTGTGGGAGATGCGTTCGGTCAACCACCGCTATCTGGAATTGAGCCTGCGCCTGCCCGAGGAATTCCGCGCGCTCGAAGGCCGTCTGCGCGAGCGCACCGCCGCGCGCGTGTCGCGCGGCAAGATCGATGTCGGCCTGCGCGTGCGCGGCGCCACGCAGACCAGTCAAGGCCTGAAGTTGAACGATGGCCTCGCCCGCGAACTGGCGCGTCTGGCGCGCGAGCTCGGCGCGATCGCGCCCGATCTGGCCGCCGGCACGCGCATGGAAGCCCTGGCGTGGCCGGGCATGATCGTCGAGCCCGATGCCGACCAAGCCGCGCAACACGAGGCCGTGCTGGCCGCGTTCGAACTCGCGCTCGATGACTTCGTCGACACGCGCGGCCGCGAGGGCCAGCGCCTGCGCGTATTCATGATCGAGCGCCTCGACACCGTCGCGCAGTTGGTCGCGCAGGTGCGCCAGTGGCTGCCCGAGATCCGTGTCGGCCTGCGTCAGAAATTGGAACTGCGCCTGGCCGATCTGAAACTGCCGCTCGATCCGGGCCGGCTGGAACAAGAAGTGGTGTTGAACCTGCAAAAGATCGACGTCGACGAGGAACTCGACCGCCTCACCGCCCACGTGGCCGAGGCGCGCCGCATTCTCGATCGGCCCGAGCCCGCGGGCCGGCGCCTGGATTTTCTGCTGCAGGAATTCAATCGCGAGGCCAATACCCTGGGCTCGAAATCGGTTGATCAGCGCACCAGCCAGGCCGCGGTCGAACTCAAGGTCCTGATCGAGCAATTGCGCGAACAGGTTCAGAACCTCGAATAATCGACGCCGCGCGGCAAGGGCCCGAAGTCCTCATGAAAGGCAGTCTGTTCATCGTCGCGGCGCCCTCGGGCGCGGGCAAGACCTCCTTGGTCAAGGCCCTGCTCGAAAGCGAGCCGCGCATTCGCCTGTCGGTGTCGCACACCACGCGGCCACCGCGACCGGGCGAGATCGACGGCACGCACTATCACTTCGTCACGCGCGAGCAGTTCTTCGCGCTGGTTGACGAAGGCGCGTTCATCGAACACGCCGAAGTGCACGGCAATTGCTACGCGACCTCGCGCGCCGCCGTGCAGCCCTTGCTCGATCAAGGCCATGACGTCTTGCTCGAGATCGATTGGCAAGGCGCGCGCCGCGTGCGCGAGCAGATCGACGCGACCGTGAGCGTGTTCATCCTGCCGCCCTCGCGCGAGGAACTCGAGCGTCGCCTGCGCCTGCGCGCGCAGGACAGCGAGGTCGTGATCCAGCGTCGCCTGACCAATTCGCGCGAGGAGATTCGCCACGCGCGCGAGTTCGACTACGTCATCGTCAACGACGAATTCGAGCGCGCGCTCGAGGACCTGCGCGCCCTGGTCCGCGGTCAGCGCCTGCGCTTCGCGGTGCAGGGCGAGGCCGTGGCGGCCCTGGTCGAGCGCTTGATCGCCTGAGCCGCGCGAACCGCGCAAGTCCTTGACCGCGCGGGCTCTTGTCGCCTTGGGCGGGCGCTGCCCCAGGCCCGATCGCGTGCGACGTTTGCGGCCACGTGGGTGCGCTGGTAACCTACACGGCCCTCCCAAGTTTTTGATTTCCTGCGGGAATCTCATCATGGCTCGAATTACTGTCGAAGATTGCCTGGAAGTGGTCGACAACCGCTTCGAACTCGTGCTGATGGCGACCAAGCGCGCCCGTCAGCTTTCCAAGGGCGCCGACCCGCTGGTCGACTCCGCCAATGACAAGCCCACCGTGCTGGCGCTGCGCGAAATCGCCGACCGCAAGGTCACGCCGGAACTGCTCGCCGAGATCGAGCGCCAAGAGCGCGAGAAGGCCGAGCGCGAGGCCCTGGAATGGGCCGCCGCCGAAGTCGCCGAAGACGATCTGACCAAGGGTGGCGACGATCTCTGATCGTCGACATCGCATGGCGACGAGCAGGCGACACGGCATGATGGCCTGACCCGGATTCCCAGGTCATGGAAGCGGCGAGCCAACACGTGCCCACGACCGCACCGAACGACCTGCCGGAGTTCGTGGTTTCGCTCGTCGATAAGATTCGCGCCTATCTGCCGGCCGAGCAGGTGGCGCGCGTGGTCGAGGCCTATCGCATCGGCGCCGCCGCGCATGGCGCGCAGACGCGCAAGAGCGGCGAACCCTACATCACCCATCCGATCGCGGTGGCCGGCATCCTGGCCGAGATGCGCCTGGACGTCGATGCCATCATCGCCGCGATCTTGCATGACACCATCGAGGACACGCCGCTCAAGCGGCCCGACATCGAACTGAAGTTCGGCGCCGACGTGGCCGAGCTCGTCGATGGCGTGACCAAGCTCGATAAGGTCCAGTTCCAGTCGCGTCAGGAAGCCAACGCCGAGAGCTTCCGCAAGATGCTGCTGGCGATGTCGCGCGATCTGCGCGTGATCCTGATCAAGCTCGCCGATCGCCTGCACAACATGCGCACGCTCGATGCCATGAGCACCGAGTCGCGTCGCCGCATCGCGCTGGAAACACTGGAAATCTACGCGCCCATCGCTCAACGCCTGGGCATGAACAAGGTCAAGTCGGAGCTGCAGGATCACGGCTTCAAGGCGCTGTATCCGCTGCGTCACCGCGTCCTGGTCAATCGCATCAAGCAGGCCTATGGCACGCGCCGCGATCCGATCGCGCGCATCGAGACCGCGATCGAACAGCGCCTGGATTCGATGTTCATCCCCGCGCGCATCGTCAGCCGGGTCAAGTCGCCGTACAGCATCTTCACCAAGATGCGCGCCGAGCATAAGAGCTTCTCGCAGGTGCTCGATGTCTACGGCGTGCGCGTGGTCGTGCCCGAAGTGATGCAGTGCTACATGGCGCTGGGCGCCGTGCACGCGCTGTACAAGCCGCTCGATGGTCGCTTCAAGGATTTCATCGCCATTCCGAAAGCGAACGGCTACCAGTCCCTGCACACGACCTTGTTCGGGCCCAGCGGCACGCCGATCGAAGTGCAGATCCGCACCGAGGACATGGACATGCTGGCCGAGCGCGGCGTCGCCGCGCACTGGACTTACAAGACCGATTCGCAGCCCGCCAACAACGCGCAAACGCGCGCGCGCGAGTGGCTCACGGGCTTGCTGGCCACGCAGGCCAACGCGACCTCACCGTTGGAGTTCATCGACAACGTCAAGATCGATCTGTTTCCCGACGACGTGTATCTGTTCACGCCCAAGGGCGACATCATGGCCTTGCCGCGCAATGCCACGGCGCTGGATTTCGCCTACTCGGTGCATACCGACGTCGGCGATCACGCGGTGGCCGCGCGCGTCGACAAGAAGCTGGTGCCGCTGCGCACGCGCTTGTCGAGCGGGCAGAGCGTGGAAATCATCACCGCGCCTTCGGCCACGCCGTCGCCGAACTGGCTGGAGTTCGTGGTCAGCGCCAAGGCGCGCACGGCGATTCGCCACTATCTGAAGCGTCTGCAGCACGAAGACGCGATTGAACTGGGTCATCGCATGCTCGATCGCGCGCTTGACGCACTCGACTCCTCGCTCGATTCGATCGCGCCAGCAGCGCTGGAAACCTATCTCACCGACAACCGCCTGCGTCGCCTCGAGGACTTGCTCGCCGACATCGCGCTCGGCAATCGCATGCCGCAGCAGGTCGCCGAGCAATTGGCGCGTGGTCAAGCGCGACTGGGCCTGGGTACCTCGCCGCGTCGAGGCGAGAAGATCTTGATCTCGGGCGCCGAGCGCGGCGTGGTGACCTTCGGCGCCTGCTGTCATCCGATTCCCGGCGACGACATCATGGGTTTTCTGTCGGCGGGCAAGGGCATCGTCGTGCATCAGCTCGAATGCCCCAACGTCGCCGAGTTTCGTAAGCAGCCCGAGCGCTGCGTGGCGATCGGCTGGGATCACAGCGTCGAGGGCGACTTCAAGGTCGTGCTCAAGGTCGTGGTCGAGAATCGTCCCGGCGTGCTGGCGACGGTGGCGGCGGCGATCGCCGAGTGCAGTTCCAACATCGAGAACGTCGAGTACAAGGAGCGCGATCTGCGCGCCGCGGCCCTGCATTTCACGATTGAAGTGCGCGATCGCAAGCATCTGGCCGACGTGATGCGGCGCGTGCGCCGTTCCGGCGTGGTCCACGCCGTGCATCGCACCCAGGGCTGAACCCCGCGAAGTGCTTTGGCGGCGCGCGCGCGTCGGCCTACAATCGCGTTTTGCCCAGAGGATCGCTCATGTCCCGCGAGATCATTCACACCGACCAGGCGCCCGCCGCCATCGGCACGTATTCGCAAGCGGTGAAGTGCGGCAAGACCGTGTATCTGTCGGGACAGATTCCGCTCGATCCGGCCACGGGTCAGATGGTCGCGGGGCCGATCGAGGCGCACATCCGACGCGTGTTCGACAATCTGCGCGCGCTGGCGCGCGCCGCGGGCGGTGATCTGAAGGACATCGCCAAGCTCAATGTGTTTCTCACCGACTTGAGCAACTTCGCCGCGGTCAATCAGATCATGAGCGAGTATTTCCAGGCGCCGTATCCAGCGCGCGCGGCGATCGGCGTGGCGGCCCTGCCCAAGGGCGCGCAGGTCGAGATGGACGCGATCGTGGTGCTCGAGTAAGCGGCGCGCATCGGCGCGATGGCCAACGCGCGCGAGACGCCGCCCGAGGATCCGGGCCTGGCGAGTGTGGAGACGCTGCCGGGCGTGGGTCCGAGTCTGCGCGAAGCACTCGCCGGCATCGGCGTGAGTCGCGTGCAGGATCTGTGGTTTCACTTGCCGTTGCGTTACGAGGATCGCACGCGCCTGACGCGCATCGCCGATCTGGTGCCCGGCGAGCCGGCGCAGGTCGAGGGCGTGGTCGATGCCTGCGAACGCGGCTTTCGCTTTCGCCCGCAATTGCGCGTGGCGATTTCCGACACGAGCCAGTCCACGCTCTTGCTGCGGTTCTTTCATTTCCGCGCGGCGCAGGCCGAGCAGTTCGCGCCCGGCGCGCGCATTCGCGCCTATGGCGAAGTGCGGCTCGGCGCGCAGGGTTTGGAGATCGTGCATCCGAGCTATCAGCGCTTGAGCTTCGACGCGCCGCTGGAGGATTCACTCACGCCGGTCTATCCCGCGGGCGAGGGCGTGGGCCAGGCGCGCTTGCTCAAGCTGATTCGCCTGGCGCTGGCGCGATTGCCGGCCGACGAGGTGCTCGAGTGCGTGCCGCCCGCGTTGCGGCGTCGCCATGAGCTGTCGTCGCTGCGCGACGCCTTGAACGTGATGCACCGACCGCCGCCGCGCATCGACGTGCGCGCCTTGCTCGAGGGTCGACATCCCGCGCAGCAGCGCCTGGCCTTCGACGAATTGCTGGCGCACAATCTGAGCCTCAAGCGCACGCGCTTGAGCGTGCGCGCGCAACCGGGTCCCGCGATCGCCACGCCGGGCGCGCGACGCGGGGCGTTTCTGCGCGCGTTGCCGTTCACGCTCACGGGCGCGCAGGCGCGTGTGTTGTCGGACATCGATCGTGATCTTGGCGCCGGCGTGCCGATGCTGCGTCTGGTGCAGGGTGATGTCGGCTCGGGCAAGACCGTGGTCGCCGCGCTCGCCGCCTTGGCCGCGGTCGACGCGGGCTGGCAGGCGGCGGTGATGGCGCCGACGGAAATCCTGGCGGAGCAGCACTATCGTCACTTCTCGCGCTGGCTCGAACCCTTGGGACTGCGCGTGGTGTGGCTCGCGGGTAAGGTGAAGGGCCGCGCGCGACGCGAGGCGCTCGACGCCGTGGCCAGCGATGCCGATGTCGTCGTGGGCACGCATGCGCTGGTGCAGGACGGCGTGCGCTATCGGCGGTTAGGCCTGGCCATCGTCGACGAGCAGCATCGCTTCGGCGTGCATCAACGCCTGTCGCTGCGCGACAAGGGGCCCGATGGTCAGCTGGTGCCGCATCAACTGGTGATGACCGCGACGCCGATCCCTCGCACGCTGGCGATGACCGCGTACGCCGACCTCGATGCCTCGGCCATCGACGAGTTGCCGCCCGGCCGCACGCCGATCAAGACCGTGGTGATCGCGGCCACGCGTCGCGACGACGTGGTCGAGCGCATTCGCGCCGCCTGCGCCGAAGGACGACAGGTGTATTGGGTCTGCACCCTGATCGAAGAGTCCGACAAGCTCGAGGCTCAAGCCGCGCAAGACGCGCACACGCAGCTGAGCCAAGCCTTGCCCGGCCTGCGCGTGGGCCTGGTGCACGGTCGCCTCAAGCCCGACGAGAAGAAGGCCGCGATGGATGCCTTCGCCGCCGGCGAGACCAAGCTCCTGGTCGCGACGACCGTAATCGAAGTGGGCGTCGACGTGCCCAACGCCAGCCTGATGGTGATCGAGAACGCCGAGCGCCTGGGCCTGTCGCAATTGCATCAGTTGCGCGGGCGCGTGGGTCGCGGCGCCGTGGCGTCGACTTGCGTGCTGTTGTATCAAGCGCCGCTGTCGATCGCGGCGCGTCAGCGACTGGAAGTGATGCGCGAGACCAGCGATGGCTTTCGCATCGCCGAGAAAGATCTTGAACTGCGCGGCCCCGGCGAATTGCTGGGCACGCGTCAAGCGGGGCAGATCGGTTTTCGCGTCGCCGACCTCGCGCGCGATGCCGCCCTGTTGCCCCGCGTCGGCGAAGCCGCCGACACTTTGCTGGCCGAGGCGCCCGCGCATGTCGAGCGTCTGATCTCGCGCTGGATCGGCCACGCGCAGCGCTTCGCAGATGCCTGAACCCGTCATGGAGACTTCGATGCACCATCTGCTGATCGACACCGACCCGGGCGTGGACGATGCCCTGGCCATCCTCATGGCCTTCGCCCATCCGCACGCGCGCGTGGCGGCGCTCACCATCGCGGCGGGCAATGTCGGGCTCGAGTGCACGGTCGCGAACGCGCTCAAGCTCGTCGATGTCGCGGGCGTCGACGTGCCGGTGTATCCGGGCGCGCCGGCGCCGCTGGTGCACGCCGAGGCCGATGCCGCCTTCGTGCACGGCAAGAACGGCTTCGGCGACATCGAATGGCCCCTGCTGTCGCGCCGCGCCGCCGACGAGCACGCCGCCGCCGCGATGCTGCGCCTGACGCGCGAGCGGCCCGGCGAGCTGACCTTCGTGATGCTCGGGCCGCTGACCAATCTCGCGCTCGCGCTCAAGCTCGATCCGAGCTTGCCGTCGCGGGTCAAGCGCCTGGTGATCATGGGCGGCGCGGTCACGGGCCGCGGCAACGTCGCGCGCATCCCGGTGGAGTTCAACATTGGCTTCGATCCCGAGGCCGCGCATCTGGTGTTCGAGGCGTTCGCGCAATTCGATCTCGTCGACTGGGAAGCGACCATGGCCCACGGCTTCGCCTTCGCCACCGTGGCCGATTGGTTCGCGCGCGGCGATGGTCGCGCGCGCTTCTACGAGGCGATCTCGGGCAAGACCCGCGAGTTCATGCGCCGCACGCGTCACCCCGACACCTGGCACGCGGCCGATGCCCTGGCGATGGCCGTGGCGCTCGAACCCGAGCGCGTGCTGGAATGGCAGGCGCGGCCGATCGCGGTCGAACTCGACGGTCGGCTGACCCGCGGCATGACCGTCGTCGACTGGGCGCGCCGCGGCGGCCAGCCCGATCGGGCGCGCATCGCGATGCGCGTGGATCAGGCCCGTTTCGAGGCCCTGATGGCCCAGGGATTGGGCGTCTGAGCGCCCCGGACTTGCGCGCCCCGACGATCTGCGGCTAAGATGCCGCCCTTTTCTCCGAGCCGGAACCCGCCATGAAGGCCGATACCCATCCGAAATACCAGCCCGTGGTGTTCCACGATCTCTCCGCCGACTTCAAGTTTCTTACTCGTTCGACGATGACGAGCAAGGACAAGATCAAGTGGGAAGACGGCAACGAATACCCGGTGATCAAGGTCGAAATCTCGTCCGCTTCGCATCCGTTCTACACGGGCAAGCAGAAGATCGTCGACACCGGCGGCCGCGTCGACAAGTTCCGTCGTCGCTACGCCAAGTAAGCGAGCAACACTCCGCCGTCGGTTCGCGCAGGGACCGAGGGCAAGGGCCGAAAACGCCGCGTCCGCAAGGTCGCGGCGTTTTTCTTTTGCAAAGCGCGCGCCCGCGCGCGGCGCGCGCGCGATGACGTGGCCGCTACGCCTTATGCGATAATTTCCGTCCCGCAGGGGGCGCCGGCCAAGCACGGTGCCTTGAGCCCATCGTCGCGACACACGCATGCGCCACGCGCGACGAACCGCGATCCAAGCGACAAGGAGCAAGCCGTGAGCAACAGCGTCGTCATCACCGATACCCAGAACAAGGCCACCACGCTGCCAGTGGTCACCGGCTCGGTCGGCCCGGCCGCCGTCGACATCGGCAAGCTCGCGAAGGAAACCGGACTTTTCACCTACGACCCGGGTTTCATGTCCACCGCCGCGTGCAAGAGCGCGATCACTTACATTGATGGCGATGCCGGCGTGCTGATGTATCGCGGTTATCCCATCGAACAACTGGCCAAGCATTCCAATTTCCTGGAAGTGGCCTACCTGCTGATCAACGGCGAGCTGCCGACGGCGCAGGAGATGTCGGGCTTCGAGCACGAAGTCACTCACCACACGATGATGCGCGAGTCGCTGCGTCAGTTCTTGAACGGCTTCCACTACGACGCGCATCCGATGGCGATGCTGTGCGCGGTGGTCGGCTCGCTCGCGGCCTTCTATCACGACTCGCTCGACATCGACGATCCCAAGCAGCGCCACCTCGCGGCCGTGCGCTTGATCGCGAAGATGCCGACCATCGCCGCCGCTTGCTATCGCTATTCCATCGGCTGGCCGATCCGCTTCCCGCGCAATAATCTCGAATACTGCACGCGCTTCCTGCACATGATGTTCGAAGTGCCCTCGGAGCCGCTGGATCTGCCGCCGGTCGCGGCCAAGGCCCTCGACCTGCTGTTCATCCTGCACGCCGATCACGAGCAGAACGCCAGCACCTCGACCGTGCGCCTGGTCGGTTCGACCGGCGCCAATCCCTATGCGTGCGCCGCCGCCGGCATCGCCGCGCTGTGGGGGCCCGCGCATGGCGGCGCCAACGAGGCGGTGCTGAAGATGCTCGAGGAGATCGGCACCGCCGATCAGGTGTCCAAGGCCGTGGACAAGGCCAAGGACAAGAACTCGGGCTTTCGCCTGATGGGCTTCGGCCATCGCGTGTACAAGAACTACGATCCGCGCGCGGCGATCATCCGCGAGATGACGCACAAGGTGCTGGCCGATCTCGGCGTGCAGGATCCGCTCCTCGACGTCGCGCTCAAGCTCGAGGAAGCCGCGCTCAAGGACCCGTACTTCGTCGAGCGCAAGCTGTATCCCAACGTCGATTTCTATTCGGGCCTGATCTACAAGGCGCTGCGAATCCCCACCGAGATGTTCACGGTGATGTTCGCCATCGCCCGCACCGCTGGCTGGATGGCGCATTGGCTCGAGCAGAACGTCACGCCCGACGCCAAGATCGGTCGTCCGCGTCAGGTCTACGTGGGCTCGGACAAGCGCGAGTACCTGCCGATCGATCGTCGCGGCAAGTAAGGCGACGCGTTTCGCGTCACGCGCGCGAAGCCGCCGAAAGGCGGCTTCGTCGTTTCAGGGCGTCGAATCGAGCAGGGCGGCCACGGCCGCGCGCGTGGCGCGCGTCATCGGTTGCTCGTCGCGATCGAGCGGCGCCTGGCGCAGATCGTCGCGCGCGAACACCACGAGTTGCATCGCGATGCCATCGGCGTCGAAGGCGTACATCGGCATCGCCGCCACGCGTTCGCGATCCAGGCGCACGCGCTGCTCGCGTTCGTCGAAGGCGATGCGTTGCTCGGCCAGGAAGTGACGCACGGCCAGGGCGTCGTCGCTGAAGATGTGCAGGATCACGGGCGAGTGCTCGTCGGCCGTGCCATCGAGCACGGCACCGACGAGGCGCGGTTCGAAGGCCGAGAAAAAGCGCATGGCCTCGATCGCCGCTTCGCGCCGCGCGCGCAGTGCGCCGGGCTGGGAGTCGCCACGGAAAATGCGCTGATATTCGCGCAGCGCCGCTTCGATTTCGCTGTTGCGCGGCAGGCTGGCTTCGTCGACGACGGCCAAGCGCTCGGCCGCCTTGCGCCGCGCCAGATTGAAATCACCGCCACCCGACTCGGCCAGAATGCGCGCGGCCTCGTGGGCCACGCGCAGACGCACTTCGCGCAAGCGCTGCTCGTGATGACGGCGGCCGTGGTCGCGATTCATGACGAACGCGCGTAGTGACGCGGCGGCTTCAGAAAATCTCGTAGGACTGCTGTTCGCCGTCCTTTTCCTCGGCGTGGGCGGCGCCCAGGGTGGCCAGGCGTTGCACGTCGTCGGTACGGAAGACCTCCACGATCGCGTCCGGCGCGTCGCTGAGCAGGCCCGACGCGGGATCGATGCGCGCCGTGGTGATGCCGGCCGGTGGCGTCAGATCGAGTTCGGGCACGCCGTCGAGCGCCACGCGCATGAAGTCGGTCCAGATCGGCAGCGCCGCCAGCGAGGCGAATTCGCCGCGACCGAGCGAGGTGAAATCGTCGAAGCCGATCCACACCGTGGTCACCATGGCGTGATTGAAGCCCGAGAACCACGCGTCGCGATGCTCGTTGGTGGTGCCGGTCTTGCCCGCCAGATCATTGCGGCCCAGTTCCATCGCGCCGCGGCCGGTGCCGCGCTTGATCACGTCGCGCATGATCGAGCTCAGCAGGTAGATGTTGCGCGCGTCGGCCACGCGCGGCGCCAAGCGAACGCCTTCGACCGGCATCGTCGTGGCGACCGGGGGCGTTGTCGTCGCGTCTTCGGGCTTGTTGGTCGGGCCCATGGTGCCGAGCAAGGCGCCGAGGTCCTCGGCCGTGCCGCCGGTGGCGGCGGCGATGGTCTCGGCCGAGCCTTCCTTGCGCTCGGGACATTCGCGGCACACGCGCACGGGATTGGCTTGATACACCACTTCGCCGCGATCGTTCTCGATGCGATCGAGAAAATACGGATCGACCAGATAACCGCCATTGGCGATCACCGCGTAGCCGCGCGCCATCGCCAGCGGCGGCACCGAAGTCGAGCCCAGCGCCAGCGAGAGATTTTCCGGCAGCGCCTCGATCGGAAAGCCAAAACGCGTGATGTATTCGCGCGCGAAACGCACGCCGATGGCGTCGAGAATGCGCACCGACACGAGGTTGCGCGACTGCACCATGGCCTCGCGCAGACGCATCGGGCCGTAGAACTTCTCGTTGTCGTTCTGCGGCTTCCACAAGCCATCGGGCTGCGAGGGATCGGCGAACACCAGCGGCGCGTCGTTGATGATCGACGCCGGCGTGAAGCCACGCTCGAACGCGGCCGAATACACGAAGGGCTTGAAGCTCGAACCGGGCTGACGATTGGACTGCACGGCGCGATTGAACTTCGACAGACCGAAGCTGAAACCGCCGACCAGCGCGCGAATGGCACCGTTCTCGGGCTCGAGCGCGACCAGGGCCGATTGCGCCTTCGGTATCTGGGTCAGGCGCCAGTCGCCCTTGTCGTTGCGCGACACGCGCACGATGTCGCCGCGCTTGAGCACATCGCCGACTTGCTTGGGCGCCGGGCCACGCGAGCTTTCGCTCAGATACGGCCGCGCCCAGCTCACCGCCTCGAACGGCAGCACGACGGTCTGGCCATCAGGCAGGAAGAGCTCCGCGCCGTCCTTGTCGACGTGCGTGACCACGCCGGGCGTGAGGCCCGCGATCGGTCGGAACGCGGCCAGCTGCGCCTGCAAGGTCGCGGGTTCGTCGTTCTCGCCCAGCTCCACATGGCCCTCGGCGCCGCGCCAGCCATGACGCGTGTCGTAGGTGACCAGGCCCTTGCGCAGGGACGCGTTGGCGCCGTCCTGCAGGCGTGAATCGATCGTGGTGCGGATCACGAAGCCCGCGGTCATCGCGTCATTGCCCAGGCGCTGGATCGCTTCCAGGCGCACCATCTCGGCGATGTAGGGCGCGTCGACTTCGACCGGCGGCTCGTGCGGATGGGCCTGATCGGTCTCGGCGACCGCGGCCTCGTACTGCGCTTGATCGATGAAGCCGTTCTCGAGCATGCGCTCGAGCACGTAATTACGCCGCAACAAGGCGCGTTCGGGATTGTTGAGCGGGTTGCCGCTGGAGGGAAACTTCGGAATCGACGCCAGCATGGCGCACTCGGCCAGACTCAGCTGATCGAGCGACTTGCCGTAGTAGAAATCCGCCGCCGCGACCACGCCGTAAGCGCGATAACCGAAGAAAATCTTGTTGAGGTACAGCTCCAGGATCTCGTCCTTGCTGAGCTCTTTTTCCATGCGCAGCGCGAGAAAAATCTCGGTGAGCTTGCGCGTGTAGGAGTATTCGTTGCTCAGGAAAAACCCGCGCGCGACCTGCTGCGTGATGGTGCTGCCGCCGGGCACGCGATCGCGGTTGGACGTCGCCAGCAACCAGCCGGCGCGGGCGATGCCGACCACGTCGATGCCGGGATGCTCGTAAAAGCGCGCGTCCTCGATCGCGATGAAGGCCTGCTTGAGGCGATCGGGAATGGCGTCGATCTTGATCGGCGTGCGGCGCGTCTCGCCGAACACGGCCAGCAGCTTGCCGTCGGACGACAGCACGCGCAGCGGCACCTGCAGCTTGATGTCCCGGATCTCGGCCACGTTGGGCAGGCGCGGCGCCACCAGCCAGTAGGCGATGCCGATCGCGGCCGCCGCCAGCACCACGCCGAGCACGCCAAGAATCAGGAACCAGCGCAGCAGCCTTCTCAACCAGATCATCGAGACTCTTTCAGCAGTTTGTGAGGACAGTCATGGAAACTCATATGCGGTCAAGAGTATAGATCGTCACCGTCCGCCAGCAGGTGGCGAATCCCGGGCGCGCGAAGGCGCCAAGGGCGCGAACCTGTCGGCCGGAATCGAACCCGGATGGGTCCCCAGGACGGGGCCCGGGGGGCTGCCGAGGGGGTCACGGACCCCCGATCGGCCATCGGAAAGTGAAAAATGTGCTGTGAAGTCGCCCTCGGAGGGGTCCTGGAAACTCCCAGGTTGATAATCGGTTAACTTTTGGATTTAATGTAGCTGCGCATCTTTCGCTCGTAAGAGCGCGTGGGAAGGGGAAAAAGTGTGGGCCTGTTCAGTGCAAAGACGCCTCCGCTGATTGGGGTGGACATCAGCTCGACCGCCGTCAAGCTCCTTCAGCTCAGCCATTCCGGTGGCCGCTACCGGGTTGAGCACTACGCGGTTGAGCCGCTGCCGCCCAATGCGGTCGTGGAGAAAAACATCGTCGAGGTCGAGGCCGTCGGCGAGGCGATCAAGCGCGCAGTAGCGCGCTCGGGCGCCAAGACCAAGTTCGCCGCCGCCGCCGTGGCTGGCTCCGCCGTGATCACCAAGGTGATCCCGATGCCGGCTGATCTGTCCGAGGATGACCTCGAAGGGCAGATCCAGGCCGAGGCGAACCAATACATCCCTTACCCGCTCGAGGAAGTCAGTCTCGACTTCGAAGTCCTCGGTCCGGTCAAGGACAACCCGGACATGATGAACGTCCTGCTGGCCGCCTCGCGGACCGAGAACGTCGACGTGCGCGTCGCCGCGCTCGATATCGGCGGGCTCACCGGCAAGGTGGTCGATGTCGAGGCGTTCGCCATGGAGAACGCGTACAAGCTGATCGCCGATCAGCTGTCCGTGCCCAAGGACGCCACGGTCGCCGTGGTCGACATCGGCGCGACCATGACCACCCTGATCGTGCTCAAGAACCAGCGCACGATCTACACGCGCGAGCAGGTCTTCGGCGGCAAGCAGCTCACCGACGAGGTGATGCGCCGCTACGGTCTGTCGTACGAGGAAGCGGGCCTGGCCAAGCGTCAGGGCGGCCTGCCGGAATCCTACGAGATCGAAGTGCTCGAGCCGTTCAAGGAAGCGATGGTCCAGCAGATCAGCCGTCTGCTGCAGTTCTTCTTCGCCGGTAGCGAGTTCAGCAAGGTCGACCAGGTCGTGCTGGCCGGCGGCTGCGCCTCGATCACCGGCATCAGCGACATGGTCGAGGAACAGCTCGGCGTGCCGGCGATCGTGGCCAACCCGCTCGCGGGCATGGCGCTGTCGTCGCGAGTCCAGGCGCAGACCCTGCAACAGGACGCGCCCGCCTTGATGATTGCCTGCGGACTGGCCCTGAGGAGCTTCGACTAATGGCCAGAATCAACCTACTTCCCTGGCGCGACGAGCGCCGCAAGCAACGCAACCAGGAGACCCAGGTCATCCTGGCGGCGGCTGCCCTGGCCGCCGTGCTGGCGGTGTTCCTGGTGGTCACGCAGTTCAATCGCGCGATCGCCGATCAGACCGGGCGCAATCAGCTGCTCGAGCGCGAGATCGCCGCGGTCGATCTAAAGATCAAGGAGATCGAGGAGCTCGACAAGACCAAGACCAAGCTCCTCAACCGCAAGCGCGTGATCGAGGAATTGCAGGCCAGCCGTTCGTTGATGGTGCATCTGTTCGATGACCTGGTGCGGACCCTGCCCGAGGGCGTGCGTCTGAACACGATCAAGCAGACCGGCGAGCAGCTCACGCTCGAGGGTCAGGCCGAATCGAACGCGCGCGTGTCGGAATACATGCGCAACTTCGAAACCTCCAAGTGGGTCGGCGAGCCCGACCTGCAGATCGTCGAAGCGAAGGACGGCGCCAACAAGCGCAGCCGTTACAGCTTCACGCTGCGCGTCAATCTGAAGAAACCCAAGACCGAGGGCGACGGCGCGACCACCGATCCCAACGCCGCCACGGCCGCGCAGGGGGCCACGTCATGAAGATGTCGGAATTCGATCTCAATAATCTCGATTTCCAGCGCATGGGCGGATGGCCCACGCCGGTCAAGGCCGTGTTCGCGGGCTTGATCTTCGTGATCATCGTGGGCCTGGGCTGGTATCTGTACGTCGAGGACAAGCGCAACGCGCTGCGTGGCCTCGAGGGCAAGGAAGCGGAACTGCTGCAGACGTTCGAGTTCAAGCAGGCCAAGGTCGTCAATCTCGAGGCCTATCGCAAGCAGCTCGACGAGATGAAGGAAATCCTGCGTCAGATGGTGCGTCAGCTGCCGTCGAAGACCGAGATGCCCGACCTGCTGGTCGACGTCTCGCAGACCGCGCTGTCGACCGGCATCGACAATCAGAAGTTCGAGCCGGGCCCCGAGACCGTCAAGGAGTTCTACGCCGAGAAGCCGATCAACCTGCGCATGGTGGGCACGTATCACCAGTTCGGGTCGTTCGTGTCGGGCGTGGCCTCGCTGCCGCGCGTGGTGATCCTGACCATGCACGACATTTCGCTCAAGCCGCAGAACGCGCCGGATCCCAAGGCCGGACCCGCGCCCGAAGGCCTGCTCGTGCTCGAAGGCACGGTCAAGACGTATCGCTACGTCGACGAGGAAGAGCAGGCCGCTCAAGCCGACGCGCAGCAACAACCCGCCGGGGGGACCTAAGTAATGGTCAAGCCACACACCACCGTCCCGGTTCGCCGTCTCGCCGCGGTGCTAGCGCTCGCGTGCGTCGCGGCGCTGTCGGGCTGCACGCGAGGCACCAGCGACCTGCAGGCGAAGATCGACGAGATCAAGTCGCGCAAGGGCGCGCCGCTCGACCCGCTGCCCGTGCTGCAGACCTTCGAAACCTTTGAATACAACGCCCAGACCATGCGTGATCCGTTCAGCCCACCGCTGCCGGATGCCGCCGAGGCCCAGGGCCCGCGCCCCGACGAGTCGCGTCCGAAAGAAGAACTCGAAAACTATCCGCTCGACGCGCTCGACATGGTCGGCACGCTTGGGCTGGGCGGCGACGTCACGGGTCTGGTCAAGGACCCCGACGGCGTGATCCATCAGGTGCGACCGGAGAACTATATGGGACAGAACTTCGGCCGCATCACGGCCATTTATGACGACCATATCGAGCTCGTCGAGTTGATACCCAACGGCGTGGGCGGCTGGATCGAACGCCCCGCTTCCATCGCGCTCGACGATCAATGACCCATTGGGGAGTAACCGGCATGTTCAGCACACACGCTATCGTTTCAGCTAGCCAGCGAGTGGCAGCCCGGCGCTCGCTCACAATGGGCCCGATGGGCTGGTTGTTGGCGTTGGGCCTCGCGGCGATGGTCTCGCCCGCCTGGGCGGAGAACGTTCTTGAATCCGTGACCTACAACCCCGGTTCCGGTGGTCAGGTCGACGTGATCATGAAGCTCTCGGAGCCACCTTCGGACCCGAAACTGTTCACCACCGACACGCCGCCGCGCATCGCGGTCGACTTCGACAACACGCGCAGCGCGTTGTCGCAGCGTCGCATCGACGTCGGCATCGGCGCCGCCACCGCGATCTCCGCGGTCGAGGCCGCCGGTCGCACGCGCGTGGTCATCGAGCTGATTCGCTCGGCGAGCTACACCACGCGCATGGACGGCAATAACCTGATCCTGACCGTGGGCGGTGGCGCCACCGGCGCGCTCGGTTCGGTGGTCGCCTCGGGCGATCCGACCAAGAGCACCGGCGGTCCGCGTCCGGAACTGGCCAACCTCGACTTCCGTCGCGGCAAGGCCGGCGAAGGCCGCGTCATCGTCACCTTCAGTGGCTCCGGCGCCGCCGCGGATCTTCGTCGCGAAGGCTCGAAGATCGTGGTCGAGATGCCCGGCGTCGGCGTGCCGCAAGGCCAAGCCCAGCGCCTGGACGTGACCGACTTCGCCACGCCCGTCGAATCGGTCGAGGCCAAGGCCACGCCGACCGGCGCGCGCATGGAGATTCGCGCGTCGGGCAACTTCGAGCCGCTGGCCTATCAGAGCGGCAACGAATACGTGGTTGAAGTCGCGCCGATCAAGGAAGAGTCCGAAGCGGCCAAGCGCCTCAAGGAACCCGAATACACCGGCGAGCGCGTGACCTTCAACTTCCAGGACATTCCCGTGCGCTCGGTGCTGCAGCTGATCGCCGACGTCTCCGGCCTCAACGTGGTCGTGGCCGACAGCGTGCAGGGCAGCCTGACGTTGCGTCTGGACAATGTGCCGTGGGATCAGGCGCTGGACATCATTCTGCAGTCGAAGGGCCTGGACAAGCGCCGTCGCGGCAACGTGATCTGGATCGCCCCGACCGCCGAAATCGCCCAGCGCGAACAGGCGCTCGAGGATGCCCGCATCGCGCTCGAGGATCGCGCCCCGCTGGTGAGCGAATACATCGCCATCAACTACGGCTCGGCCAAGGATGTCGCGGAACTGCTGACCTCCGACGCGCTGCGCGCGCAGGGCGGCGCGGGCGCTCAGGGCGCGGCGTCGCAGCGACCCTCGGGTTTCCTGTCGTCGCGCGGTTCGGTCACGTATGACGCGCGCACGAACACGCTGCTGCTCAACGACACCGCGCAGAAGATCCAGGAAGTGCGCGACCTGATCCAGCTGCTCGACCGTCCGGTCGACCAGGTGCTGATCGAGGCCCGCGTGGTCGTGGCCGATGAAAGCTTCGGCAAGGAAATCGGCGCGCGCTTCGGTATCTCGGGCGCCTACGAAGACAAGCACGGCAATGTTATCAGCACCGGTGGTTCGATCACCGGCACCGACAACATGCTCAACGAAGTCATTCGCAACCGCACCCAGATCGGTCGCGGCACCGGCTTGCCGGTGGGCGTGTCCAATCCGCCCGGCGGCGGCATCCTGGTGCCTTCGCTGATCCAGCGCTTGAACGTGAACCTGCCCACCGCGACCAACTCCGGCCGTTTCGCCGTGAGCGTGCTGGCCCAGGACTATCTGCTCGACTTGGAACTGTCGGCCCTGCACGAAGAGGGTCGCGGCGAAGTGGTGTCCAGCCCGCGCGTGATCACCGCGAACCAGCGCGAGGCCAACATCAAGCAAGGCGAGGAAGTGGGTTATGTGACAGTGTCCGTGGCCAATGGAGTTGCCACGGAGACGGTCAACTTCAAGGAGGCTCTGCTGGAATTGAAGGTGACTCCGACGATCACCCAGGACGAACGGGTGTATCTGACGCTCAACGTCAAGAAGGACGAGATCTCCGGATTTACAGCGACGTCGAATGGGGGCAGCGTGCCGAGCCTGACCAAGCGTGAGGTCAGTACCGCTGTGCTGGTGGAGAACGGTCAGACGGTTGTCTTGGGTGGCGTCTACGATTTCCGTAGCGCGCAGGATCTTTCCAAGGTGCCTTTCCTTGGCGATATCCCCGCCGTTGGCAATCTTTTCAAACGCAAGGGACAGACGATCGACAAGGCAGAATTGTTGATCTTCGTAACCCCCAAGATCATCCCGCAACATAGCCGCTGAGCGGCGACACTGTGAACCGAATTGAAGGAAATCGGAGACCCAACATGAGAGCGCTGACCAAAATGCTCGTGGCCCTCGCCGCCACGGCACTGCTTGTAAGCTGCGGCGGTGGTGGTGGCGGAGGCCAGGCCTTCACGCCCAGCGGCTTCAGCGTCACGGTGAACCCGTCCGCGAACACGTCGACCCCGTTGTCCCTGGTGCCTGTCACCGTGACCGTGCGTCGCGAAAGCGGCGCGGCCCTGCCTGATGGCACGACCGTGACGCTGCGCGTGTCGCCCGCTGGCGTCGCCCTGGTGTCGTCGGCGCAAAACGCCGGCCCCAACACGCAAGTCGTGGTGGCGGAGTCGGTCACCGGCACGCTGTCCGGCGGCGCCGTCAACTTCCGTCTGCATACGCGCGCCGTGGGTACTGCGTCGCTGACTGCTTCGGTGGTCAACCCCGATCAGCAAGGCCAGACCGTGACCGGCAATGCCAACGTCGCGATCAACGCCGGCGCGCCGACCGATCCGCGCATCAGCATCGCCGTGCAATCGGCGACGATTCCGCTGCCGCCGCCGGGGATCTCCTCGGTGTACGTCGGCTCGCCCTACGTCAGTGAAGTCACCCTGACCCAGCGTCGCCTCGATGGCACCCTGGTCAGTGGCGCCACCGGCGGTTCGGCCGAAGGCAGTCAGTTCTGCAATGGCGGCACGGGTGCCGCCGCGGCGATCGGTTCGGGCCTGAACTCGGCGGCGCTGTGGCTGCCGGCCGAAGGCATCGAAGAGATCAGCAATCCCGATGGCACCACGACCACCGTCGCGCGCGTTTGCCGCTCGATCTCGCTGGGCGTGAACTCGGGTCGCTCGGTGTTCTACGTGGTCGCGCTGGATACCCAGGGCAGCTCGCAGCTGACCGTGACCGCGCAGGATCCGCAGACCAACGAAACGCTGCAGGCCCTGCAAACCTTCAACATCACCAACGGCGCGCCGCAGTTGCCGGGCTCGATCGTGATCTCGGCCAACAACTCGCCGCTGTACATCACCGGCGTCAATGGCGCGCATGCCAAGCAAGTCGAAGTGTTCGTCTACGACGGCGGCGGCACCGTGGTGCCGAATCCGGCGCCGGGCGTCAACAACGTGCGCTTGGAGATCGTCAACGGCTCCCAAGGTGGCGAGCGTTTGCGCGGCGTCAATGGCGCCGGCGCGGTGGTGCAGGGTGATTCGATCACGCTGCGCTCGGCCATCGGCATCGCCAACGCGACGTTCGAGGCGGGCACGGTGTCGCGCGCGCTGACTTTGCGCGCCACGACCGACCGTTCCGACAACAACATCGACAACGGCATCTCCGATCCGATCACCTCGACCCGTCAGATCACGGTGTCCGATGGCCGCATCTTCGCCATCGACATCCAGAATCCGGGCACGCGCGCCACCAACGGCGGCGTCACCGACAACAACGGTGGCACGGCCGACGAGAGCGACCAGGGTTATGTGGTCGTGGTGCGCGCCAAGGCGGTCGACCGTTTCGGCACCGCGGTGCCGGCCGGCGGCGAAATCCGCTTCGGTCTGATCGACGAGCCGCAGGTCGGTGGCACCTTCCGCATCGCGGGCACCGACGGTAATCCGCAGGAAGGCGGCACGCAGTTCACTGCGCCCACGGGTCAGTTCACCACCGCCGCTGGCGGCGCCGGTCCTGGCGACACCCTCGTGCTGTTCAGCGAGGATGGCGACGACGACGCCAACCGCGACACCGAGGCCGCGCGTCCGATCGCGTCGATCCAGTCCGGCACCAGCCTCACCGTGGCGCAGCGCTTCAACCTCAACGACGTGACCGGCACCTCGGTCGACAGCCTCAACACCGTCGACTACGTGATCGGCCGCGCCACCGACGCCGCGATTTCCGCGGTCGGCCAGACCGATTCGTTCGGCGTGGCCACGGCGCTGTTGAGCTATCCGCGCGGCAAGGTTGGCAAGCGCATGATCATCTGGGCGCAGGCCAATGCTGATCAGCCGGCGGGCACCAACTCGCCCGAGCAGGTGGCTGATGTCGAGTACGCGCGCTTCCAAGGCGCGGGCCCGTTGAAGATCATCGCCCCGTCGGCGGTGCTGGCCAATCGCTCCGAGACGATCCGCGTGTGCGTGGTCGACGCCACCAACGCGCCGCTGCAGAGCATCCTGATCGGCTACTCCGTCGGTGGCGTGACCAACTTCACCGTCGATGGCAGTCCGTCGTCGTCGGGCTCGGTCGGTCATCTGACCGACGCCACGGGTTGCGTCGATGTGCTGTTCACCTCGCAAGGCGTGACCGGCGGCAACGGCACCATCACCTGGAAGGTCGACGACGTCACCGCGACCACCACGGTCAACAGCGGCGGCGCGGGTCTGCTGATCGCCAATCCGAGCAACGTGGTGGTGAGCACCACGGGCACGGGCGTGGCGGTGATCCAGCTGCGTCTGGTCGACGGCAACTCGGTGGGCATCCCGGGCGTCGCGATCGGCGTGACCTGCACGGCCGCGGGTCCGCCGACCCTGGTCGCCGAAGGCATCGGTCTGACCAATGCCAGCGGCATCACCTTCTCGGCGGTCAACTTCGCCGACTTCGCCGCCGGCCGCACGGGTCAGTGCGTCTACACCGCCGGCACGGCCACGGTCACGGTGCCGTTCAACTTCGGCACCTGCCCGAACCCGGCGCCGAGTCCGCCGCCGCCGGGCTGCTAAGCAACACCCCGGCGACGCTCGAAAGGGCCTCGCCAGCAAGATCCACGAACGCCCCGGAAACGGGGCGTTCGCTTTTTTGGGGCACCGTTCCCCGCCACGCCACCGCCGTTAGCGAGTACCCCGGCCGGGTCGCGCCACGCTAGGATGTTCGTCGAGGGGTCGCAGCGGCCCCGGGATATGTCCGGCGAGGGGGGCTCATGGCGAGTTCGCGCATCGAACTGCGAGCGGGCGAAGAGCTCTTCCGCGAGGGCGACCCGCCGACCTCGGCCTTCATCATCGAACGCGGCACGATCGAGATCCTGGCGCAAGGCGGCGAGGGCGAAACCATCGTGCTCGGTCGCCTCGGCGAAGGCGATCTGCTGGGCGAGATGGCGATCATCGACGCCTCGCCACGCACCGCGACCGCGCGCGCGCTCACCGCCTGCACGCTCACCGCCATCGGCCGCGGGCAACTGCAGGAACGCATCGACAACGCCGATCCTATCGTGCGCGCGCTGCTGCGCGGGCAACTGCAGCGCTATCGCTCCGCGCTGGCGACGCTGCGCGGCGACGTCGACGCCGATCGCGGCCTCGACACGCCGGCTGAGCTCGACGCCCACGCCGGCGCCATGGACAAGATTCGCCTCGAAGCGCAGTTGAAGGAAGCGCTCGAGCGTCACGCGCTGGAAGTGCGCTTCCAGCCCATCCTCGAAATCGCTTCCGATCACATCGCCGGCTTCGAAGCCCTGATCCGCTGGAATCACGCCGAGCGCGGCGCGATCTCGCCAGCCGAATTCATTCGCCTCGCCGAGGAAACCTCGCTGATCGTGCCCGTGGGCATCTACGTCTTCGAGCAAGTCGCGAGCGCCTTGGCCGAATTGCAGCGCGCCGGCATCTCGCCCTTGCCCTTCGTCGCGATCAATGTGTCCTCGCGTCAGCTCGAACAGGAAGATCTGCTCGAGCACGTGCAGAAGATCGTCGCCGCCAATGGCATTCCGTTGGAGGCGATCAAGATCGAGATCACCGAGAGCCTCACGCTCGATGTCGAACGCGTCGGCCGCTTGATCGGTCGCTGCCACGAGTTGGGCATGAAGGTCGCGCTCGATGATTTCGGCACGGGCTTTTCCAATCTCGGCCATCTGCACAAGCTGCGTTTCGACACGGTCAAGCTCGATCAGGGCTTCGTGCGTCAGATGTTGTCGGCGCCGCGCTGCCTGGCGATCGTGCGCGCGATCGTGCGCATGGTCGATGCGCTCGACGCCGACCTGGTCGCCGAAGGCGTGGAGACCTACGACCAACTCGATGCCCTCGATCAGATGGGCGCGCGCTACGCGCAGGGCTATCTGATCGGCAAGCCCATGGCGCGCGGCGACGTGGTCGATTTCATGCGTCGACCGGCCCTGACCGCGGCCCATTAGCGGCCGCCGGGCACACTGCTACACTCGCCGCGGCCGTTCGATCCGTGGCGCCCGCGTGCGGTGCGACGGCCGCACTCCACGCAGCCAGGAACTCAGACATGGCCCATGACGCCTCACCGTCCGCCGCGCCCGCCAAGGGCATGCCTTTGCATGTGAAGATGCTGCTGGGCTTCGCGCTCGGCACCGTGGCGGGACTGATCGTGCACTGGACCGCCGGCAACGCCGAGTGGGTCACGCAGTTCATCGCCTACGTCGCCGTGCCCGTGCGCACGATCTTCTTGAACCTGCTGTTCATGCTGGTGCTGCCGCTGATGTTCTCGGCCCTGGTGCTGGGCGTGGCGGAACTCGGCGACATCGCGAGTCTCGGCCGCATCGGTCTGCGCACCTTGATCTACACCGGCGCGGTCACCGCGATCGCGGTGACCATCGGCCTGATCATGGTCAATCTGATTCAACCGGGCGCCAACATCGATCCGGCCGTGCTCAAGTCGGCGATGTCGACGGGCGCGAGCAAGGCCGCCGAAATCAAGAGCACCGGTGAATCCCTCTCCGCATTGCAATTGCTCTACAACATCGTGCCGAAGAACGTGGTGCTCGCCGCCACCGACGACAAGCAGAAGCTCGGCGTGATGTTCTTCGCGCTGATGATCGGCATCGGCCTGGTGCTTACGCCTTCGCCGGCGACGCAACGCTTCAAGGAAGCCTTGCAGGGCCTGTTCGAGATCACGATGAAGCTGATCGGGCTGATCATCCGCCTGGCGCCTTACGCCGTGACCTTGATGATGTTCGCGCTCACGGCGGAGTTCGGCTGGGAGTTGCTGCTGACCCTCGGCAAGTTCGCGCTCACCGTGATCGGCGCCTTGGCCATACACATGTTCATCGTGCTGCCGCTGTGGGTGCGCTTCATGGGCGGCATGAAGCCCGCGGCCTTCTTCAAGGGTAGCGAAGAGGCGATGCTCACCGCCTTCGCCACCGCCTCGTCGACCGCGACCTTGCCGATCACGTTGCGCGTGGCCGAGCAGAACTTGAAGCTGCCGCAGAAAGTCGCGCGCTTCACCTTGACCATCGGCGCCAGCGCCAACCATCACGGCACGGCCTTGTTCGAAGGCGTGACGGTGTTGTTCCTGGCGCAGGCCTTCGGCGTGCCGTTGACTTTGACCGATCAGCTGATGGTGCTCGGACTTTGCATCATGGGCGGCATCGGCACGGCCGGCGTGCCGGCGGGTTCGTTGCCGGTGATCGCGATGATCTGCGGCGTCATCGGCGTGCCGCCGGAAGGCATCGGCATCATCCTCGGCGTCGATCGTTTCCTCGACATGTGCCGCACTTCGCTCAACGTCACCGGCGATCTGGCCACGGCCGTGGTCGTGGCCAAGCGCAGCGGCGAAGCGGAAGTGCCCGACAACCTGCCCGAATCGCGCGGGCATTGATCGCCGCGCCAGCCCCGCCGGTTGCGGGGCTGGCGATGCTGGGCGACAATTCGCGCCCGCCTCGCCGGGCGGCGCGCTCGGCACCACTCCTCAACGAGAATCCTCATGCCGAGCCGTAGAGAACTCGCCAACGCCATCCGTGCGCTCGCGATGGACGCCGTGCAGCAAGCCAATTCCGGTCATCCGGGCATGCCCATGGGCATGGCCGACATCGCCGAAGTCTTGTGGAACGATTTCCTGAGTCACAACCCGGCCAATCCGCGCTGGGTCAATCGCGATCGCTTCGTGCTGTCCAATGGCCACGGCTCGATGCTGCTCTACGCGCTGCTGCACCTGACCGGCTACGACTTGCCGATCGAGGAACTCAAGCGCTTTCGCCAACTGCATTCCAAGACGCCGGGTCACCCCGAGCGCAGCGAACATCCGGCCGTGGAAACCACCACCGGCCCGCTCGGCCAAGGCCTGGCCAATGCCGTGGGCATGGCGCTGGCGGAGAAGGTGCTCGCGCAACGCTTCAATCGCGATGGTCTGAACATCGTCGACCATCACACCTATGTCTTCCTCGGCGATGGTTGCTTGATGGAAGGCATCTCTCACGAAGTCGCCTCGCTCGCCGGCACGATGAAGCTCGGCAAGCTCGTCGCGATCTACGACGACAACGCGATCTCGATCGACGGCAAGGTCAAGGGCTGGTTCACCGACGACACCGTGCGTCGCTTCGAAGCCTATGGCTGGCGCGTCGTGCCCGCGGTCGATGGTCACGACGCCGAGGCGATCAAGGCCGCCATCGCCAGCGCGCGCGGTAGCGACAAACCGACCCTGATCTGCGCGCGCACCGTCATCGGCTTCGGCGCGCCGACCAAGGCCGGCAGCGAGAGCTCGCACGGTGCGCCTCTGGGCAAGGACGAAATCGCGGGCGCGCGTCAGGCGCTGAACTGGCCACACGCGCCCTTCGTCATTCCCGCCGAGCATTACGAAGGCTGGAACGCGCGCGCGCGCGGCGAAGCCGCCGAGTCGCAGTGGCAAGCGCTGTTCGCGCGTTATCGCACCGCGCATCCGGAACTCGCCGCCGAGTTCGAGCGCCGTATGCGCGGCGAACTGCCGGCCAACTGGACCGAGCTCTCGCGCGCCTACATCGACAAGCTCCAGCACGAAGGCCCGACCGTGGCCTCGCGCAAAGCCTCGCAGATGGCCATCGACGCGCTGGCGCCGCACCTGCCGGAACTGATCGGCGGCTCGGCCGATCTGGCGCATTCCAATCTCACGTTGTGGAAGGGCAGCAAGGACGTCAATTCCGGCGACCCCGCCGGCAACTACGTCTACTACGGCGTGCGCGAATTCGGCATGAGCGCGATCGCCAATGGTCTCGCGCTGCACGGCGGTTTCGTGCCGTATGACGCGACCTTCCTGGTGTTCTCCGATTACGCGCGCAACGCCGTGCGCATGGGCGCGCTGTTGCCGGCGCGCGTGGTGCACGTGTACACGCACGATTCCATCGGCCTGGGCGAGGACGGCCCCACGCATCAGCCGATCGAGCACCTGGCGAGCCTGCGCTACATTCCCAACAATCACGTCTGGCGTCCCTGCGACGCGGTCGAAAGCGCCAGCGCCTGGGTGCGCGCGATCGAGCGTCACGATGGTCCGAGTTGCTTGATCTTCTCGCGTCAGAACTTGCAGCATCAGCAGCGTTCGGCCGAGCAAGTCGCGGCGATCGCGCGCGGCGGCTACGTGCTGTCGGAACCGGCCAACGCGCGTCCGCGCGTGATCCTGATCGCGACGGGCTCCGAGGTCGAACTCGCGATGAAGGCCATGCGCGTGCTCGAAGGCGAAGGCATCGCGGCGCGCGTCGTGTCCATGCCGTGCACGCGCGTGTTCGATCATCAACCGCTGGAATATCGCGAATCGGTATTGCCGGGCTGGTGCCGCGCGCGCGTGGCGATCGAGGCCGGCGTCAGCGATTTCTGGCGCAAGTACGTGGGCCTGGAAGGCGAAGTCATCGGCATCGACGGCTTCGGTGCCTCGGCGCCGGCCGAGCAGTTGTTCACGCACTTCGGCTTCACCGTCGACCACGTGGTCGCGGCGGCGCGGCGCGTGCTCGGCTGAGCGCGCGCGCGACTCAGTTCACGCGCGGCGCCGGCACCTCGCCGTAGAAGGCGCGAAATTCGGCGTGCACGTCGGGGTAGTGCTCGGCGAGCACGTCGGGCGCGCTGAAGTAGTACTCGGTGACCACGGCGAAGAATTCTTCCGGTGCTTCGCCCGCGTAAGGGTCGAGCACGGTCTCTTCGCCGGCTTCGATCTGCGCGTTCAAGCGATCGAAGCAGGCCTGCATCACCTCGCGCCAACGCGCGCGTCGCGCGCGATCGCGCAGTGGTGGCATGCCGTCGCTGGCGCCATCGGCCATGTCGATCTTGTGCGCGATCTCGTGCAGCACCACGTTGAAGCCTTCGAAGGGCTCGGCCAGATCCTGCTCGATGTCAGCCCACGACAAAATGATCGGGCCTTGTTCCCAGGCTTCGCCGGCCAAGTCGTCGTCCCACTCGGTGACGACTTCGGTGTCCTCGTCGTGATCGCGACGACGCACGCGAAACTGTCCGGGGTAGACGATCACTTCGTGCCAATGGCCCAACCAGTCCAGCGGCAGATGCACGAAGGGCAGACAGGCCTGCATCGCGATGATCAGGCGTTGTTCCTCGCTCAATTCCAAATCATGCGTGGCCGTGATGCGGCGGCGCGCGAGGAACTCGCCGACGCGTTCGCGCAGGCGCGCGATATCGTCGGGCGCGCGCGCGTCGAGCAGACGCAAGCGGCCCACGGCGGATTGCCAGGCCAGATCATCAATGGGCGCGCGCCGAGGCGCGCGCAGGTTTCTCAACCAGCGCCACATGGCCACAGCATCTGGGTTCGACGCGCGGCATTGCAAGCCGCGCGCGGCGCATCAGCTCAGTGAATGCCGCCGGGCAGAAGACCGCGCCAACCCGAGGGTCGGGCGCGACGCGGGTGGCGCGTGTTTGCGTTGCCGCCGGGTCGCATCGCCGCTTCGCTCGCGGCGCTGTCGCCGTCGTCGACGCGCGGCACGGCCGCATCGATCGTGGTCGTTCCAGCGGAAGGCGCGGGCGTGGTCGGCGCGACCACGTCCGTCGCGCGCGACGCGGGCGTTGACGAGGACGCGGCAGGATTGCTGCCTTCGGTCCACGGCGTGGCCAGGCTGATCAGACCACTGAAATTGGGCATCAAGCGGCCCACGCCCAAGTCGAACGCCGACGCCGCGGGCGCCACCAAGGCCAGCACCACTGTCGAAGCAAGCAACCAGGACGAGCGCATGGACGTCTCCCACTTCGCGCCGAGGGTTCGCGGGACCACGCGTGCCAGGCACGCGCGACCTCGCCGGGCGCTCCCGCCACGGCCAGACGCGAAACCAGAGCGCGCAAGCCTAGCAGAGGCCTCCGTCGAGCGCGTGTGACTGATCATGACGCGCTGCGTCGCAGCAATGCCGGCGCGGACCATTGGCTACACTGCCAGGCCACAGGGGCAGTACACGGTTCACGTTGAGATGCAGGAGCTTTCGGGTTATGGCTTGCGCCGCGCCCTCCTGGCCGGCATCGCCCGCGTCCTGGCGCGGCGCGACGAATTGAATCGAATCAATGTCTTTCCGGTGCCCGATGGCGACACGGGGACCAATCTCGCGTTCACGCTCTCGGCCGTGCTCGGCGCCGTGCAACCGGCGCGCCAGGGGCATGCGGGCGAGTTGATGCGGCGCGCGGCCTCCGAGGCCATCGACGGCGCGCGCGGTAACTCGGGCGCCATACTCGCGCAATTTCTGCAAGGCGTCAGCGAAGGTCTGCTGTCCCGACGCCGGGTCAGCGCCCAGGCCTTGGCCGACGCCGCTGGCATCGGTTCGCGCCTCGCGCGCGAAGCGCTGGCCGAGCCGCGCGAGGGCACCATCCTGTCGGTGATCCAGGCCTTCGCCGCCGAATGGCGAACGCAGGTCGAAAGCGGCGTGCGCGATCTGCGCCGCAGCTTCGAGGCGGCGGTCGAACGCGCGCGCGTGGCGCTGCGCGAAACGCCACAGCAACTGGCCGTGTTGCGCGCGGCCGGCGTGGTCGATGCCGGCGCGATGGGCTTCGTCGATCTGCTCGAGGGCATCGATGAGTTCATTCGCCGCGGTCGCGCGGCGTTGCGCGAGAAAGTCACCGCGCCCGCGCATATTCCCGGCGTCGACGCGCAGATCCTGCACGGCACGGCCGAGACGCATCGCTATTGCACCGAGTGCATGGTCAACGCCGATCCGGTCGATCGCCTCGCGCTCAAGGGCGCCTTGCTGGCGATTCCCTTGACCAGCCTCGTGCTCGCCGGCACGCGCGACAAGGTGCGCGTGCACGCGCATACGGATGATCCGGGGCAGTTGTTCGAAGTCTGCGGGCGCTTTGGTCGCGTCTCCAGTGCCAAGGCCGACGACATGATCGCGCAGGCCGAATCCGCCGCGCAGTCGCGCGCACGCGTGGCCATCGTCACCGATTCCGGCGCAGATCTGCCGGTCGAGGAGATGGAGCGGCTCAATATCCATCTGGTGCCGGTGCGCGTGAGCATCGGCGCGCGCGATTTTCTCGACAAGGTTTCGCTGTCCTCGCGCGAGTTCTTCGCGGAATTGCGCGATTCGCCCGTGCCGCCGCGCACCTCGCAGCCGCCGCCGGGGGATTTTCGTCGGCTGTTCGAATTTCTGTTGTCGCATCACGAGCGCTTGATCTACGTGGGGCTGTCGCGCGCGTTGTCGGGGACGCTGCAATCGGGCGAATCCGCCGCCGCGCGCGTCAGCACGGATCGCGCGTGGGTGATCGATTCGCGCCTCGGCGCCGCCGCTCAAGGCCTGCTCGCGATGGACGCCGCCGCGGCCGCGGCCGCCGGCTTCAATGCCGAAGCCATCGCCGCGCGCGTGCGCCGCATGATTCCGCGCACGCAGTTGTTCGGCGCGATTCGCGATTTGAGTTATGGCGTGCGCGGCGGTCGCGCGCCGCGCTTCGCGTTGCCGCTGTCGAGGCTGCTCGGCATGCACGTGGTGATCCGCGTCAAGAACAACGGCAAGCTCGGTCTCGGTGGCGCCTTGTGGGGCCGCGAGCATTTCGCCGAGCATTTCGGCGCCTTCGTCGCGCGCAAGCTCGATCCGGCCAAGCGCTATCGCGTACTGCTGTGCCACTGCGATTGCGCCGAGGCCGGCGCGACCGCGCTCGCCACGCTGCGCGCGCGCGCCAACAACATCGACGCGCACTGGTTGATCGATGCCGGCAGCGGCATTGGCGCGCACGCGGGGCCGGGGTCCTTGATCGTGGGCCTGCAGGAAGTGGTGCCGTTGGAGTTGACGCCGTGATCTGGGCGTTGCTCGTGGCCAAGGCGCTCGTCGCTTACTTGCTGGGGTCGCTGTCGGGCAGTTTGTTGCTAGGCCGCTTTCGTGGCGTCGACATTCGCCAGCTCGGCAGCGGCAATGCCGGCGGCACCAATGCCTTTCGCACGCAAGGCTGGAAGTTCGCGCTGGGCGTGGTGCTGATTGATGTCGGCAAGGGCGTGCTCGGCGCCGCGCTGGGCTGGTGTCCACCGACGATCGAAGGGCTCGCGCCGGTGGTGCAGGGTTTGGTTTGCGCGTACGCGTGTGCGCTCGGTCACATCTATCCGGTGTTCTTTGGTTTTCGCGGCGGCAAGGGCGCGGCCGTGTTGGTGGGCGCGGTGGGTGTGCTGATGATTGGCGCGGTGCCGCCCTTGTTCGTGGCCTGGGTGCTGGTGCTGATCAGCACGGGCTATGTCGGCTTGAGCACCGTGGTCGCGGGACTGTTGTTGCCCCCACTGGCGTGGTGGCTCGCCGATGATGCGACGCGCTGGCCGATGCTCGCGTTTGCCCTCGCCGTGGCCGTGCTGATCGTGTTCACGCATCGGCTCAATCTGCGGCGCTTGTGGCGCGGCGAGGAACTGCGCTTCGAGCGCGCGCGGGTGTTCGCGCGCTGGTTCGGCGCGCGCGGCGCGCGGCCGTGAGCACGCGCGAGGTGCTGGCCGCGCTTACGCGCGCGCGCGAAATTTCCGGTCAGGCCTTGGCCGAACAACTGGGCGTGACGCGCGCGGCCGTGTGGAAGCAGATCACGCGACTGCGCGGACTCGGCGTCGCGATCGATGCCGCCGCCGGCGCCGGCTATCGATTGCGCGAGCCCGTGCAATTGCTCGACGCGGGCGCGATCCGCGCCGCGATGACGCCCTCGCGCGCGCGGCGTCTCGCCACGCTCGACGTCGCCTTCGAAATCGATTCGACCAGCAGCGAGCTGCTGCGTCGCGCCGCGCGCGGCGAACCGGGCGGACAAGTCTGCTTCGCCGAACGCCAGAGCGCGGGGCGTGGTCGACGCGGTCGCGCGTGGCAATCGCCGTTGGGCGCGAATCTGTATTTCTCGCTGCTGTGGCGTTTCGACACGGGCCTTAGCGCGCTCGCCGGCTTGAGCTTGATCGTCGGCATCGCGCTTTCGCGTCGGCTGCGCGAACTCGGCGCGACCGATGTCGCGGTGAAGTGGCCCAATGATCTCGTCGTGGCTGGACGCAAGCTCGCCGGCATCCTGGTCGAAGTCGGTGGCGAGTGGAATGGGCCTTGTCACGCGGTGATCGGCGTGGGGCTCAATCTGCGCATGCCATCCGCGGTGGGTGAGCAAATTGATCAACCGTGGTGCGATCTCGCGACCGTGATGGCCGAAGACTTGCCCGAACGTTCGCTCATCGCGGGTCGCTTACTCGATGCCTTGGTTGGCGAACTCACGCGCTTCGAGCGCGAAGGCGCCGCGGCCACCCTCGCCGAATTCGCGCAACACGATGCCCTCGCGGGTCGTCTGGTCGACGTGATCGAACCCACCACGCACTGGCGTGGCCATGCCATCGGCATCGATGAACTCGGTAGACTGCGCGTGCGCGACGACGAAGGTCGCGAACATGCGCTCGCCAGCGCCGAAGTCAGCGTGCGCGCCGGGGACCGTTCGTGAATCTGCTAATCGATCTGGGCAATACGCGCTTCAAATGGGCTTGGTCCGACGCGCGCGGACGCCATCCCGGTGGCGCCATCGCGCATGCCGATCCGCGCGCGCCCGAACAACTGCTCGCCGCGCTCGCGGACACGCCGCGCCCGACCGCCTTGTGGCTGGCCGCGGTCGGTTCGATCGAGCTGGCCGATCTGTTGCAGCAACGACTCGCGGGCCTTTGGCCGGATCTGCGCCAGCATCGTCTGCTCACGCCGAGCGAGGGCTGCGGCGTGCGCGTGGCGTATCACGAACCCGCGCGCATGGGCGTCGATCGCTTTCTCGCGCTCGTGGCGCTGCGCGAGCGCGCCGAGGCCGTGTTGAGCGTCGGCGTCGGCACCGCGCTCGCGCTCGATGCCATGGACGCCGACGGTCAGCATCTCGGTGGCCTGATCGCACCGACCGCCGTGCCCATGCGCGATGCCGTGCTCGCCACCACCGCGCGCGTCGCCTGGCGCGCGCAGCCCGAGCTGGTCGAACTCGGCCGCGGCACGGAAGAGGCCTTGTGGTCGGGCTGCTGGCAGGCGCTCGCGGGCCTGGTCGAGCGCGTGCACGACCGACTTGGGGACACCCACGGTTCGCCCCCGAAGATCGTCCTGCACGGCGGCGACGCGCCGGTGCTCGCGGATCTGTTGCGTCGACCCTGCGAGACGCGGCCCGAACTCGTGCTCGACGGCCTGGCGCGCTACGCGGCCCTGATGTCGGGGACGACGGCGCGGGCCTGATAAACTGCGCGCACGGGCGCCGACCGCGCCGGGACAAGTCGCCATCCCCCGATGTTTTTGAGATTGCTCTTCCTGCTGGTGCTCGCGGCCAATGTCGGCGTCGCGGCCTGGATCGCGGTGACGCCGCGACAGGCCGGACCGACCCTGCCCGCGACCGACCCGGGCGTGGCGCCCCTGGTCCTGCTGGCCGAGCGCGACGCGCCCGCCGACGCCGTGGCCGAGATGGCCGAGGCGCCCGAGTCCACCGCCGAGGCCGGCCGCGACAAGTGCGTCAGCATCGGCCCGTTTCCCTCGCAAAGCGACGTGCGTCGCGCCACCAACGCGCTCACGCCCTCGGTCAAGCGCCTGCAATCGCGCGAAGCGCAGACCCGGCAATCGCGCGGCTGGCTGGTGTTTTTGCCCGCACCGGCCACGCGCGAGGAAGCGCTCGGCATCGCCCGGCAACTCTACGGCCGCGGCGTGCGCGACTACTACGTGGTCACCGCTGGCGCGCAGCAGAACACCATTTCGCTGGGCGTGTTCAAGGATCGCAACAACGCCGAGCGCCGACGCGCCGAGATCGCGGCCCTGGGCTTCACGCCCGCGATCACCGAGCGCACGGAACAACTGCCGGTGTATTGGATCGACTTCGCCGTCGGCCCCGACTCGACCTTCAACTGGCACGACAAGCTGCCGGACATGTACGACATCGGCGAACGCGTCATCACCTGCTTCTAATTTTTTACGCCGATGCGCCAACGTGGCTAGAATCGACGCACTGCTGGCATAGCTCAGTTGGTAGAGCAGCCGCCTTGTAAGCGGCAGGCCGTCAGTTCGAGTCTGACTGCCAGCACCACCGTTTTCTGCGTCGTCCGGAGGCGCAGTCGCCCCATGAACGATCGCGAGCTATCGTCCAACGCCCTGCTCAATCGCTACGCGGCGTCATTGCCGGACAAGTTGAGCGCTTTGTCCCTGGCCTGGGAGCAATGGCTGGCGCGACCCTCGGACACGCAGGCCAAGGCCGAGTTTCACGCCCTGATTCATCGCCTCGCCGGCTCGGCCGGCGCCTATGGCTTGAGCGACATCGCGCAGCACGCGCAAGGCGTCGACGAGTTCCTGCTGCGCTGGGACGCCGAGATCGAAGCCCTGCGCGAACCGTTGGCGCAACTCAACATCACCGTCGCGCCCGGCACCGAACTGCTGCTGCGCGCGCTGCGCCGCGCCTGTCGCGACGCGCGCGCGGGCGATGTCTCCGCCGAACTGCCCACGCCCGTGCCCGATCGCACGCTGTACGTGCTCTACGTCGAGGACGATCCCGAACAGGCCGCGAGCTGGCGCGAGGCCCTGGCGCGCGAAGGCCTGCGCGTGCGCACGGTCTCCGATCGCCATGCCCTGCAGTCGGAACTCGTGCTGGAACTGCCCGACGTGCTGCTGATCGATTTCTGGCTGGAGCCGCACACCGGCGTCGAATTGAGCCGACTGCTGCGCGATGTGCCCGAGTTCGCCGGCATTCCAAAGGTTTGCCTCACCGTCGACGGCGGACCCGTGCCGCGCCAGACCGCGATGGACGCGGGCTTCGCCGCGGTGCTGCGCAAATCGATCGCGCCGGCCGATCTGGCCGAAGTGCTGCGTCAGATCGTCGCCACCGCGCAGCATCGGCGTTGAGGCTACGCGCGCCACGGCGCAGCCGTTATCCTTGCGCCCCCGGCCGGCGACGGCATCGGAACACCGCGACGAGGTCCGCATGAACACCGCCCGTGCCGTCACACTCATCGGCGTGCCCACCGACATTGGCGCCGGTCATCGCGGCGCCTCGATGGGCCCCGAAGCCCTGCGCGTCGCGGGCCTGGTCAACGCGCTGCGCGAACGTGGCCTCGACGTGCTCGATCGCGGCAATCTCTCGGGCCCGATGAATCCCTGGCTGCCGCCGACCGAAGGCTATCGGCATCTTTCCGAAGTGGCGGCGTGGAATCGCGCCGTGCTCAATGCCGTGTACGGCGAACTCTCGGCCGGGCGCCTGCCGATCATGCTCGGCGGCGATCATAGTCTGGGCATCGGTTCGATCACCGCGGCCGCGACCTGGTGTCGCGAGCGCGGCAAGCGTCTGCTCGTGCTGTGGCTCGACGCGCACGCCGATTTCAATACCAGCGCGATCACGCCCTCGGGCAACATCCACGGCATGCCGGTCGCGTGCCTGTGTGGCATCGGTCCGCAGGCGCTGACGCACCTGGGCGGCTGGTCGCCGGTGCTGCGCTCGAGCGAAGTGCGGCAGATCGGCATTCGCTCGGTCGATCCGGGCGAGAAGCGCTTGGTGCGCGAGCAAAACCTCGACATCTACGACATGCGCTACATCGACGAGATCGGCATGAAGCGCGCGATCGAGGAAGCGCTCGCCGACGTCGACGCCAATACCCACGTGCACGTGAGCTTCGACGTCGATTTTCTCGATCCCGAGATCGCGCCCGGCGTCGGCACCACAGTGCCTGGCGGACCCAACTATCGCGAAGCGCAGCTGGTGATGGAAATGATCGCCGACACTGGCGCCATGGGCTCGCTCGACATCGTCGAACTCAATCCCGCCTTCGACGTGCGCAACAAAACCGCCGCGCTGGCGGTCGACCTGGTCGAGAGTCTGTTCGGCAAATCGACCTTGATGCGCGACTGATGCTCGCGTTTCCGCGCGCCCGTTCGCGTATTTGGTGACTACTGTCACTTGCCCGTGACCGCGCGCGGCTCGATGCTGCGCGCATGATCAGCGTCCGCCAGCTGTACAAGCGTTTCGGCGAGGTCGTCGCGCTCGATGGCCTCGATCTCGAGGTCCGCGCCGGCGAAGTCTTCGGTCTGCTCGGGCCCAATGGCGCGGGCAAGTCGACCACGATGAATTGCCTGATCGGTCTGGTCACGCCCGATCGCGGCGAGGTGCGCGTGCTCGACGGCACGCCCACGGAGCGGCGCGTGCGCGCGCGTATCGGCATCGCGCCGCAGAGTCTGGCCTTGTATCTGGAACTCACCGCGCGCGAGAACCTTCGCTTCTACGCCGAGGTTTACGGCGTCGCCAAGGCCGAACGCGAATCGCGCGTCGACGCCGCGCTCGACTTCGTGCGCCTCAACGATCGTCAGCACGATCGCGTCAGCGGTTTTTCCGGCGGCATGCAGCGGCGTCTGAACATCGCTTGCGCCATCGTGCACGATCCGGATCTGATCTTGCTCGACGAGCCCACCGTCGGCGTCGATCCGCAATCGCGCAATGCCATCTTCGACAATGTCGAAGCCTTGCGCGCGCGCGGCAAGACGGTCGTCTACACCACCCACTACATGGAAGAAGCCGAGCGTCTGTGCGATCGCGTCGGCATCGTCGATCGCGGTCTCTTGCTCGCCGTCGACACGCCGCCGCGCCTGATCGCCGCGCATGGCGGTGCCTCGACTTTGATCGTGCGTCAGCACGGCGCCGAGCGACGCATCGAGACCGATGATGCGATCGGCGCGCTCAACGGCGCCGCGCGCGAGGCGCCGATCGAGGAATTCCAACTGATTCGACCGCGGTTGGAGCAGGTGTTCCTGCATCTGACCGGTCGTTCGCTGAGGGATTGAGCCATGTCCGCCGTCACCGCGCTCGCCATCAAGGATCTGCGTCTGCTCGCGCGCGATCGCGGCGGGCTGTTCTTCGTGCTCGGCTGGCCTTTGATCGTGGCCGTGCTGTTCGGTCTCGTGTTCGGCGGCGGTGGCGGTGGCAATTCCAAGCCGCGCGTGGCCGTGGTCGATCAAGACGCGAGCGAGGCCTCGCGCGATTTTCAGCGGCGCTTGCAGGCCCTGACCGAACTCGACGTCGATGTCGCCACCGACGCGCAGGCCGGGCGCGAACTCGTGCGCACTGGCAAGCGCACGGCCGTGGTGGTGATTCCCGCGGGCTTCGGTCAGTTGTCGGGCAATTTGTTTTTCGGCGAGACGGCCAGCGTGCAAGTCGTCGTCGATCCCAGTCGCAAGGCCGAGCAGGCGATGTTGAGCGGCATGCTGCAACGCCTGGCCGGCGAGCGCATGGTCGGCATGATGAGCGCGCCGCGCGGCAGCGCTTGGTTGGCGCGCGCGCGCGAGCAGGTCAACGGTCTGCCCGGGGACGAGCGCGAATCGCTGACGCGTTTGTTCGATTCGCTCGAGGCCGTGCCGGATCTATCGCGGATTGCTCCCGGCAACTCGGGTGCATCGGGCCAGGACGAAGCGTCGGCGAGTTGGTCGCCGATGCGCGTCGAATTCCAATCCGTCGAGCGTCAACGCGCCGGCCCCAAGAACAGCTTCGCGCTGACGTTTCCGCAAGGCTTGTTGTGGGGCATGATCGGCTGCCTGATGAGCTTCGCCACCTCGCTGGTGCTCGAGCGCATGCAGGGCACCTTGCTGCGCTTGTACGCGAGTCCGATGAGCCCCGGCATGATCCTGCTGGGCAAGGGCTTGGCGTGCTTCATCGCCATCGCGGTGCTCGGCGTGTTGATGATGGGGCTCGCCGTGGTGGTGTTTGGCGTGCGGCCGACGTCGTGGCCCTTGCTCGGGCTCGCCTTGCTGGCGTGCGCGTTCGCATTCACCGGCATGATGATGCTGATCGCGGGGCTCGGCCGTTCGCCGCAGGCCGTGTCCGGCGCGGGTTGGGCGGCTTTGCTGCCCTTGATGTTGTTCGGTGGCGGCATGGTGCCGTCGTTCGCGATGCCGGCGTGGATGAGCGCGGTCGGCAATTTCAGTCCGATGCATTGGGCCAGTCTTGCGCTCGAAGGCGCCTTGTGGCGCGACTTTTCCTTCGTCGAGATGGTGCCCGCGCTCGCGGTGCTGCTCGGTGTCGGCGCGCTGTGCCTGGTCATCGGCGCGCGCCGCTTGAATCATCGCGCGGCTTATCTCTGAGGTTCGAAACGACAACGCCCCGATCGAGTGATCGGGGCGTCGTGTGTTGCGTGTCGCGTCTTAACGATACGGGTCGGGCGCGAAACCGTTCGGGAACGGATCGGCTTCGCGACGCGCGTGGCGGTGCGGGCGCGGAATCACGCCGCGATCGACCAGGGCCTCGTAACCGTCGTACCAGATCGCGATCACTTCATCCGGCGAGTCGCCGCGACGCTCGAAGCGCGTGTAGCTGGCCGGATCGTACTGACGGTCGCCGTGACCCGTGCCCAGTTCCTGCTGACCACCCAGGCCCAGACCACGCGACTTGCTCTCGCGCGTCGCGCCATCGGCGGCGCTCGGGGCGGAAGCCACCGGCGGCGGCGGCGCGCCCGCGGCGGACTTGTCGCGATAGCGCGGCGCGGGTTCATTCGCGCGACGATCTTCATCGCGACCGATGCGCGCTTCGTCCCACGGACGCGGCGCCTGATACACGCGCTCGCGGAACACCGCCACGCCGATCACGCCAACATTGTCCGGGCGGCCCGTGCGCGCGGCATAGCTGTCGGGCAGGGCGGTGAAGTAGAACTCGGCGGTCTCGCGCAGATTCTTGCGCCAGCCGCGCACTTCGGTCTGCTGCCACGGCGCCAGCACATAGCCCGACTGCTGCGCGCCCGCGGTCTGACCGCTGATCGCGTTCACGCCGTCGACCGACAGCACCACCATCACGCGCTCGGGCGTGTTGTTGCGCAAGGTCACGGCATAGCGGTGACCGGGATCGCCGGCGACGAAGTAGCGGCCGGATTGGCGATACAGGTCCAGGTTCTCGCCGGTATCGCGATCGCGCACACTGACGTCGACCAGGCGACCGGCCTGCGCCGTGGTGATCGAAGCCAGACCCAGCACCGCGGCGAACATCAAGCGTTTCATGGCAGCCTCCTCGTTGGTTGCGATCTATCTAACGCCCGCCCACCTGAAACGGGGTTGAGCCCGCCGAAAGCCGTCCGGATTCGTTGCCCGAGGTTCAGGCTTGCCCTAACCTATTGAGCGCAATCGAGATCGGATCATGACCAGACGTTCGCTCACCGGTATCACCACCACGGGCTCGCCCCACATCGGCAATTACGTCGGCGCCATTCGGCCGGCGATCGCGGCCAGCCGCACGCCGGGCATCGAGTCGTATTACTTCCTCGCCGACCTGCACGCCCTGGTCAAATGCGATGACCCCGCGCGCGTGCAGCAGTCCACGCTCGAGATCGCCGCGAGTTGGCTCGCGCTCGGGCTCGATCACGAGAAGGTGTACTTCTATCGCCAGAGCGACATCCGCGAGATTCCCGAGCTCACCTGGTATCTGACCTGCGTCGCCGCCAAGGGCCTGCTCAATCGCGCGCACGCGTACAAGGCCGCGGTCGATCAGAACCTGCAAGCGCAGCAAGACCCCGATGCCGGCATCACTGGTGGTCTTTACATGTATCCGGTCCTGATGGCCGCCGATATTCTCGTGTTCAACGCGCACGAAGTGCCGGTGGGCAAGGATCAGGTGCAGCACATCGAAATGGCGCGCGATTGGGCGCAGCGCTTCAATCATCTTTACGGCGAGTTGTTCACGCTGCCCGAAGCGCGCGTCGAGGAAACCACCGCCGTGCTGCCCGGCCTCGATGGCCGCAAGATGTCCAAGAGCTACAACAACACCATTCCGCTGTGGTTGCCGCAGAAGGATCTGCGTCGCGCGATCCTGGGCATCGTCACCAATTCGCAGGCGCCGGGTGAGGCCAAGGATACCGAGCAATCGCACATCTTCACCATCTACCAGGCCTTCGCCAGCGCCGACGAAACCGCCGCGTTCCGCCGCGCCTTCGCCGACGGCATCGCCTGGGGCGATGCCAAGCAGGCGTTGTTCGAACGCATCGATCGCGAACTGGCGCCGGCGCGCGCGCGCTACGAGGAACTGATCGCGCATCCCGAGCGGCTGGAAGAGATTCTCGTCGCGGGCGCGCGCAAGGCGCGGATCAAATCCGGCGCGTTTCTCGACACCGTGCGTCACGCCGTGGGCTTGCGTCCGTTGGTCGCCGCGAAAGGCACGAGCGCGAAAAGCGAGCGCAAGGCGTCCGCCGCCGCGCCGCAATTGAAGACCTTTCGTGAAAAGACCGGCCAGTTCCATTTCAAACTGGTCGCGGCCGATGGCACCGAGTTGTTGCTCTCGCGCGGCTACGCCAACCCGCAGGACGCGCGCCGCGATCAAGACCGCTTGCTCGACGCCGATCCGCGCGCGCTCGAACGCGACGCGCTCGCCGCCGCGCCGCACGCGGGCGGCTTCCGCTACGAGATCCTGCTGCCCGGCGATGAAGCCCTGGGCCAAGGCGCCGTGTTCGCGACCGAGGACGCCAGTCGCGAAGGCCTGACGCGCTTGCTCGCCGCGGTCGCCGAACTGGTCGCCTTGCGCGCCGCGCAAGCCGAGGGCTGAGCGCGGCGTCGATGCGCGCTCACGCGCGTCCGCGGTGACGCGCGTTCAGTGCCAGTCGCCACTGGCGACAAACGCGCCCCAGAAGAACGGCGCCGTGCTTTCACCGGCTTTCCGTCGCGCGGCGAGAAACGCGCGATGCGCTTGCCACATCGCGTCGGCGGTGTCGCGGCCATCGCGCAAGCGGGCCTGGTAGAGGTCTTCCATCCACGCGCGCGTGGCGTTGTCCTCGACTGGCCACAGACTCATGATGCTGGTGCCGGCGCCAGCCACGCGCACGGCGCGGCGCAGGCCCAGCATGCCTTCGCCGCTCGCGATGGCGCCGCGCGCGGAGTCGCAGCTCGACAACACCACCCATTCGGCCGCGCGTAGATCGAGCGCGGCGATTTCTTCGGCGGTGAGCACGCCGTCGTCCTGGTTCTCGCGTGTCGCGCGTGCGTTGGCGCCAGCTAGCGCGAGGCCGTAGAGAGAAAGCGGCGCGGCGTCGTCGTCGAGTTTCGAGGACGCATCGCCGTTGCTCACGCTCAAGCCCCGCGTCGCGCCAGCTTCGGGCGCGCAGGTGTCGGTGACGATGCCGTGCGTGGCCAGATGCAGCACGCGTTTGCCGGCTGCGGCTTGCTTGAAAGCTTCTTCGGTCGCGTCGCCGCCGGTGAGCACGATGGCCTGCGCGCGACCCGAGTCCTGCCACACCGCCGCCACGTCGCGCGCTTCGACGGCCGCTTGCGGCAGCGGCGCGAAGCTCGCATGGCCCAACGAACGACACGGCCCATCGCGCAACAGCGCGCGCGCGCCGGGCTCTCCGCCGCCACCGAGATCGAAGTCCGGACCGCCGAGCGCGAGCAGCCCTTCGCCGCGCGCGCCACGCGTCGTCAACAGATCGCGCTCGTCATCGATCAAGTGCAAGGGCGGCGAATGCTCGACCAGGAAACCGTCTTCGCTAGGCAGCGCCGCGAAGCTGATCTGCAGCGCCGCGCCATCGGGCACGATCAACACGCGCGCGGGATCGCGCAGCAGGCGCGCGACCGGGTCCCACAACTTCACGCGCAAGGTTTCGCCCGCCGCGCGCGTGGCCTTGGCGTCGCCGCCCGTGGCTTCGGCCATCACGGCCTTGCGCCAGGTGTCGGCCAGCGCATCGAGCGTGGCGGCATCGCCCAGATCGACGAAGCGCGGCCGCGCCGCGCGATCGACCAACACGAAGGCGCCCAAGCGATAACTGCGACCGCGACCATCGCGCAGCTCGCTGCGCGTCGTGTCCATGCGCCAATACGCGACCAGCGCCGTGCGTTCGGGCAGGGCCTTGGCGATATCGTCGACGCGCGTGGCCTCGCGATGGCGCGCGGCGCGGAATTCGGCGCTGGCTTCGGCCAGGCTCGTCTCGGCGCGATCGAGCGTGGCGCGCGCGTCATCGAGCGCGCGTCGCTGCTCCGGGTCGCGATACCCCACGACCAGTTGACGCGCGTAGGCCTGATTCGCCGCGACCCAGGCGGCATGCGCTTTCGCGGCCTCGGGATCGGCGTGCGCGGCCTCGCGACGCGCGAACAATTCGTTCAACACCAGCGCGCGCGATTGCAGCGCCGCTTCCCAGAAGGCCGTCGCGCGCGTATCGATCACCGATCCTGGCAGACCCATCGGCGCCGTCGCGCCGCTGGGGCGCGAGTTGACGTAACGTAGCGCGTCGGATTCGGGCAAGGTGCGCAGGTTCAGCAGCATCTGTTCGCGCGCGAGCGTGGTCGCTTGCAGCGCGATCTCCGCGGCTTCGGCGTATCGACGCAGGCCCGCCGCGTGCTCGGCGCGCAGCAACAACGCGTCGAGATACCACGGGTCATACACCACCAGGCGCGTGCTCGCGATGCGCCACACGCGCTCGACATAGGGCGCGGCGCGCGCATAGTCGCGCAGCCCATGATTGACCTGAGCGAGATTGATCAGATTGACGATGGTGTAGGGATGCTCGTCGCCCATGCGCGCCGACATGATCGGCAGGGCCTGCTCGAACAGAGCGCGCGCTTGCTCCAGGCGTCCCTCGACCAATTCCAGGGAACCGAGCGTGATCAGATCGGCGCCGTAGTCGGGACTGTGCTCATCGCCCGTGGCGCGATCGATGGCCACGGCTTTTTCGGCATGCACGCGCGCGGTCTTGCGATCGCCCAGGCGGCGCGCGGTGATCGACAGATCGGCGTGGATGTTGGCGACGTCGGGATGATTCTCGCCGTAGGCTTTTTCCAGCAGGCGCAGGCAACGCTCGAGAATCGGCTGCGCCGCGCGATCATTGCCCAGTTCGCGTTCGAGCACGGCGAGATTCTGCAGATCGATCACCAGACGCCGATGCTCGGGCCCGAGCGTCTTTTCCTTGATCGCGATCGCGCGCATGAACAGCGGTCGCGCGCTGACATAGTCGCCCATGTCCTTGTGCACGATCGCGAGATTGGTCAGCGCCGCGCCGGTCTTGAGGTGTTCCGGGCCGTAGAGCTTGGTATTGGTCGCGACCAGGCGCTCCAAATGCTCGCGCGCGCGTTGCAGCAAGCCCGTGCGCATTTCGTCGGTGGCCAGCGCGTTGAGCGCGTTCAAAGTGTCGGGATGCTCGGGGCCATGCAGGCGTTCGAGAATCTCCAGCGCGCGCGCATCGACGATCGTGGCCTGATCAAATTCCTGACGATAGAAACGCGCCAGCCCCACGGAAGACAGGCTGCGCGCGATCAGGGCCTCGTCGACGCGCGCGTCCTCGCGCAGCTTCAAGGCCTGCTCGGCCGGCGCCAGGGCCTGGTCGTATTCCCCGCGATCGACGCGCAACTTGACCCAGGCATCGAGCGCGTAAGCGCGACTGGGATCGCCTTCGGGCGTGGCCTTGTCGCGGATCGTCTGCGCGCGCGTGGCCAGGGCCACGGCGTCATCGGCGGCGCCCTTGCCATTGCCGATCAGGGCCTCGATCAGCACCTCGAGTACGGTGGCGACGCGCGTGTCCTCGGGGCCGTGCTGCTGTTCGACGCGCGCGAGCAAGGCGCGCGCGTCCTTCTCGGCCTGGTCGTTCTTGCCACCGGTGATCAGCACGCGCACCGCGGCGACCTCGGCATCGACCGACGGCGCGGCCGCGACCGCATTCGCGGACAAGGCCACGAGCAGCACGAACAGCGACAAGCAGCGAAACTGGCGCATGGTCGACCCTCCCGGCGCCATGGTACCCGTCTTGGCGCGCGCGCGTCGGGTGACCGGGTCACGCCTTGGGCCGGGGTTCATGCGCTTGAGCCGGCCGTCGGGCGCGGCGCATACTGCCGGCCCTTGTCCCGGTTCGGGCGAATCGATGCTGGCTTCCGTCCTGGTGCTGGTCGCGGCCGCGATCATCGGCGTGCTGGGTGTGTTGCACCTGATCATCACGTATCGGGGCGAACGCCTGTATCCGCGCAATCGCGCCATGGTCGAGGTGCTGCGCCGCGAGCACCTGGTGGTGACGCGCCAGACCACGTTCTGGCGCGCGTGGCTGGGCTTCAACGCTAGCCATAGTCTGGGCGCGATCTTGTTCGCCGGTGTCTATGGCTACTTGGCGTGGTGCCGGCGCGAGGTGCTGCTGGACGATGCGTTCTTGATGCTGCTCGGACAGGCCACCTTGCTCACCTACCTGGTGCTCGCCGTGCGCTATTGGTTTCGCATCCCATTGATAGGCATCGCGCTCGCCAATCTCGCTTTCGCGACGGGCTGGATCCTCGCGCGCATCGCCTGAGCGAGGCGCGCGCGCTTCACGCCGCGATGCCCACGGTCAAGGTCGCGACATAGCCCGACGTCACGCTGCCCGTGACCGTTGCGAGCTGATACGCCGTGCCATCGGCGAAGATGTTATCGGCGGCGAAGCTCGTCACCGAGGTGTTCTGACCGCGTCCCGAATACAGACTCGAGGCATAGACCGCGGTCGTGATCGCTGGCGGAAACGCGATCTGCGAAGTCGCCGTCGCCTGACCGCCGAGCGCGTTGTTGAGATACACCTGAAAGTGGATGTGCGTGATCCGGCCGTTGTACCAACCGGGATAGATCGTGTCGAAGATCACTTGTCCGGTCGTATCGGCCACTTGCACGCCGCGCATGAAGATCTGGCCCGTGGCGTTGACGCCGCCCGTCTGATTGGCATAACCGGAATACACGCCGTCCTTATCGCAATGCCACAAGTACACGGCGGCATTGCTCACCGGCGCGCAGCGGTTGTTGACGTTGACCAGCTTCAACACCACGCGCAGCGGAACGCCCGCGCGACCTTCGGTGATGTCGCGTCGAATGATGCCCGTGGTCGACAGCACCGACGACAGTGGATACGGCCCCGCCGTCTCGCTGGGAATCAGCGCGCAACTGCCGCCGAACGAACAGGCCGAAGGCGCATAGCCCGCGCGCGACAAGGCGATCGAACCGCTGCGTCCGCTCAGTGCGCCACCGGTGAATTGATACGACAGCACCGCGCTTTCGCAACCGGTGAAGGTCACCGTCGCCGTGCCCACGGCCGTCGTCGTCGTGGTACTGGCTTGATTGAACACGCCGCCCACGGTTTCGTACACGGTCAAGGACAAGGTGCGCGCGCCAGCGGTGTAGGGCGCCTGGCTCGTGAACCAGCGAAGACTATTGCCCGAACTCGTGGCGCCATTGGCCGCGTAGGTGTACCAGGCCATCACCGCCGCGCCCAGCGTCGGGTTGATCTCGATCATCACGCCCTGACCCGAGGTATCGGGGTTGTACCAACTGCCGGAGAAGGGAAAGTCGGCATCGGCCGCGACCGTCGTGTCGGGCGTGGCGCAGGCGATGTTGGGCAGCAGTCGCGTCAGGGACAGATCGCCCGCGCGGCCATCGGTCAAGCTGAAGGTGAATTGCGCGTGCGTGCACGAATCGAAGCGAATCAGCGCGCTGCCCACCGGCGTGGCCACGGTCGTCGGCGCCGCGGCGAAATTGCCCGCAGTGTTTTGATGAATGCTCACGGTGGCGCTGTCGCCGCCCGCGTTCAAGGCGCCGCTGAAGGTGTACCAGCGCTGCGATTCCGCGCCACCGGCGACGACGTCATAGGTGTACCAGCCGCCGAACAGAAATCCTTGGCCTGCACCCAGCAAATCGGGATAGATCTCGATGAAGAAACCCTGGCCTTCGGTCGACACGTCGTACCACGCGCCGGTGAGGCCTTGTTGATTGATGTCGGGCGCGGCGCTCGTGGCCGCGCGCGCGGGCTGTTGCCACAGATCGCGCAGGCCACCCGCGACCACGCCACCCGCGCCCAGCGCGCCCAACAAGCCCAGCATGCGCCGACGGCTGAACAAGGGCGCGGTCGCGGTCGAAGCGGTGACGGGCACGGCGATGGCGTTGCGAGTCATGGCGGGTCTCCATGGAGGGCAAGGCCAGTCTAGGCAGCCCGCGCGCGCCGATCCCGCACGCGCGGCGAAGAGATTGAGGAGAAATCGCGCAGTCCCCGCGCGCCACCGGGCACGCGGCGGCGCGACATGCGCGACCCGCGCGAACGCGGGTAGTATCGAGCGGTCGATCGCCGACAGGGAGCGCAAGGATGGGCCTCACGCGACGAAGTTTCATGGGTCTCGGGCTGCTGGTGTCGATGTCGCCGTGGCGCGCGCGCGCCGAGGCCGAGGCCATCGATTACCGCGCGCTGTCATTGCGCATTCTCGAACGCATCGATGCGCTGCGTTACGATTTTCCCGCGGTCAACTGGCCCGCCTTCGATCCCGCGCGCATCGCCGCCGATGGCTCGGCCAGTTTCGCGATCGCGCACGCCGTGACCTGGCAACTCGAACATCCCGAACAAGCCGCCAGCCACTTCAACGCCAACGTGCCGCAATATGGCTCGCAGGGTTTCTACGCGCGACTGACCTTCTATCGCGGCGCGTGGCGCGGCGCCGCCGCCTTCGTGCCCATCGACTTCGGGGATCTCCACGCCTGGTTCGAATCGGGCACGGGCGACGATCACTACACCGCGGTCATCGTGGCCATCGCCACTATTCTGGCCGAGGAATCGCGGCGCGTGCCCTCGGCGGGACGCGTGCAGATCTAGGGCTTCTACGCCCGCGTGATGCTTGTCATGCGCGCGGCTTGACGCAAGTTGCTTTCGAAATCGCGCGGCATTGCGCAGACTGACGACCACCCACCCTCGTCCCGGAGTCGTTCCATGTCCGCCAGTCCCTTGAGCTTGCACGCGGCGCAGCACGACATGCGCCAGGCCTATTACGGTGGCGCGCCGGGCATGATGGTTTCCGCTTTCGTGTGGCTGATCGCGGCGTTGGTGGCGTGGCGCGTGTCGCCGAACCACGCGGTGTGGGCCTTGTTCATCGGCGGCATGCTGATTCATCCGCTGTCGCTCGCGGTCTTGCGCGTGATGGGCCGTTCGGCGAGTCACACGCCGGGCAACGCGCTGGCCACGCTCGCGCTGGCGAGCACGTTCTGGATGATCCTGTGCCTGCCGCTGGCCTATGTCGTGTCGACCGTGCGCCTGGCGTGGTTTTTCCCGGCGATGATGATGATCATCGGCGGTCGCTATCTGACCTTCGCCACGATGTTCGGCGAACGCGCCTACTGGGCGTGCGGCGGCGCGCTGGCGCTGGCGGCGTATGCGGTGGTGAGTCTGCGCGCGAACGTCGTCACTGGCGCGGCGGTCGGTTCCGCGATCGAAGCGGTGTTCGCCGTGATCATCGCGCTGCGCTTTCGTGGATCAGCGCGCGCCTGAGCGAACGCCGTGACGCGATCGAGAAGCCGATCGCGCGCGAATCAACCCCGCTCGCGCCCCTCGCGCCACGCGCGCAGCAAGGGATTGCGCCCGAAACACGCCGCGAGATCGCGCGGATGCTCGATCGCCCACAACGCGAGATCCGCCTGAAAGCCCACGCGAAGCTGTCCCAACTCGCCTTGCAGCCCCAACGCGCGCGCGGCGTGCCGCGTCACGCCCGCGAGCGCTTCGGCCGGCGTCAGTCGAAAGAACGTGCAGGCCATGTGCAGCATTAGCAGCAGCGAGGTGCACGGGCTCGTGCCCGGATTGCAATCGGTCGACAAGGCCATCGGCACGCCGTGCGCGCGAAAGCCCTCGATCGGCGGCACGCGCGTTTCGCGCAGGCAATAGAACGCGCCGGGCAACAACACCGCCACGGTGCCCGCGCGCGCCATCGCGGCGATCGACGCGTCCGAGGTGTATTCGACATGATCCGCCGACAGACCGCCGAACTCCGCCGCGAGCGCGGCGCCACCGAGATCGGACAATTGATCGGCATGCAACTTCACCGGCAGGCTCAGCGCGCGCGCGGCTTCGAACACGCGACGCGTCTGCGCGGGCGAGAAGCCAATGCCTTCGCAGAACGCATCGACCGCGTCGACGAGGCCCGCCGCGTGCGCGGCCGGCAGAATGTCCTCGCAGATCAAGGTTACGTAATCATCGGCGCGGCCTGCGTATTCGGGCGGTAGCGCATGCGCGGCGAGTAGCGTGGTCTTAATGTGCAGATCGAGCATCTGACCTAGCGCGCGCGCGGCGCGCAGCATGCGCAGCTCGGTGTCGCGTTCCAACCCATAGCCGGATTTGATCTCGAGCGTGGTCACGCCTTCGGCGCGCAAGGCCTTCGCGCGGGGCAAGGCCAAGCGCACGAGCTCGACCTCGTCCGCCGCGCGCGTGGCGCGAACGCTCGACGCAATGCCGCCGCCGGCGCGCGCGATGTCCTGATAGCTCGCGCCGTGCAGGCGCTGCTCGAATTCATTGGTGCGGCTACCGGCCCAGATCAAATGCGTGTGGCAATCGATCAGCGCGGGCGTCAGCCAGGCGCCTTGCGCGTCGAGTTCGCGATCAGCTTGCATCGTCGCGGGCAAATCGCGATCGGCGCCGATCCAGGCGATGCGCCCTTTCGCGACCACGACCGCGCCGTCGAGGCACTCACCGAAGCCTTGCGCCTCGGCGAGCGTGGCCAGGTTCGCGTGACGAATCAGCAGGTCGGCGCGCACGCCTTACTCCGCGTGCCGCGCGTGATGACGCACGATCAGCCAGATCAAGCGCGCGGCCGTGCGCGCGGTGCGCTGGTCGATGTCGTGATTGGGCGCGAGCTCGGCCACGTCGGCCAGTCGCAGCTTGCCGCTGGCGGCAACGAGCCGGATCAAGGGCTCGAGCACGTCGAGATTGACACCGCGCGCCGCTGGCGCGCTGACGCCCGGCGCCACGGCGGCGGGCAACACGTCCATGCACATGGTCAGGTACAGATGATCGAGCTCGGCCAGCCACGCCGAGAGTTCGCGCGCGCGCTCGTCGAGTGTGGCGAGCGTCAGCTCGTCATCGCGTCGCCAGCTCACGCCGCGCGCGGCGGCGCGTTCGAACAGCACGCGCGTGTTCGCGGTCTCGCTGATGCCCAGGCAGCGATAGCGCAGATCGATGCCGTGCGACTCGGCGTGATCGAGCGCCTGCAGGAAGGGCGTGCCGGACGTGGCGCGCTCGTCCTCGCGCAAATCAAAATGAGCGTCGAGATTCAAGATGCCCAAGCGCGCGCCCGGCGCGCGCGCGAGCGGCGTGTCGATGAAGGCGCGATAGCCCGCCCAGCCGATTTCATGGCCGCCACCCAGGCCCACCAGCAAATGACCCGCGCGCAGAATCACCGCGCCCATCTCGGCATACTGCGCTTGCGCCGCTTCCAGATCGCCATCGAGACAAGCGACATCGCCCGCGTCGTGCAGCGCGAATCGTGTCGGCGCGGGCAGATTGGCCAAGGTGCGACGCAACGCGCGCGGCCCGGCAGCGGCGCCAACGCGGCCTTGATTGCGACGCACGCCTTCATCGCTGGCGAGGCCGAGTAAGGTCACGCCGGTTGCCGCGTCGGCGGTCCACGGTCGCGCCAGTTGATGCCAGCGCAGACCGCCCTCGCCATCGCGCGCGTCGACGCGGCCGCTCCAGATCGCGTCGAAGGCTTCGTTCATGGCTGGGTCCAGGAGGGCAGCACTTCGCGCGCGTGCAAGGTCAACGCATCGGACTCGACCAAGCGCTCGATGGCGTGGATGTCGGGCGCGAAGTAGCGGTCGTGCGCGTAGTTGGCCACGCGCGCGCGGATCGCGTCGAACACGTGCTCGAGCGTTTCGGAACTGCGCAGCGGGCGGTGAAACTCAATGCCCTGCGCGGCCGCCAGCAATTCGATCGCGACGATGTGTCGCACATTCAGCGCGAGGTCGGCGAGCTTGCGAGCGGCGAAGGTGGCCATGGAGACATGGTCCTCCTGATTGGCCGAGGTCGGCAAGGAGTCAACGCTGGCCGGGTGCGCGAGCGTCTTGTTCTCACTCGCCAGCGCCGCCGCGGTCACGTGCGCGATCATGAAGCCCGAGTTGAGGCCCGGCTCCTTCACCAGAAACGGTGGCAGCCCCGAGATGCTGGCATCGATCAACAGCGCGATGCGACGTTCCGACAACGCGCCCACTTCGGCGATGGCCAGCGCCAGCGTGTCGGCCGCGAAGGCCACGGGCTCGGCGTGGAAGTTGCCGCCCGACAGCACTTCACCGGAATCGGCGAACACCAACGGATTGTCCGACACCGCATTCGCTTCGACGACCAGCGTGCGCGCGGCATTGCGAATCACCTCGAGACACGCGCCCATGACCTGTGGCTGGCAGCGCAGCGAATACGGATCCTGCACGCGATCGTCGCCTTCGCGATGCGAGGCGCGAATCGCACTGCCATCGAGCAGTCGACGATACAGCCGTGCGACATCACTTTGACCCGCGTGACCACGCACCGCGTGAATGCGATCGTCGAACGGCGCATCCGAGCCCTTGGCCGCGTCCACGCTCAACGCGCCCGCCACCACCGCCGCGGCGAACGCCTGCTCGGCGCGGAACAGACCGATCAGCGCGATGCCCGTCGACACCTGCGTGCCATTGAGCAAGGCCAAGCCTTCCTTCGCCGCTAAAGTAATCGGCGCGATGCCCGCGGCATCGAGCGCCTGACGCGCCGGCATCACGCGACCGTCGACGCGCACTTCACCTTCGCCCATCAGCGGCAAGGTCAGATGCGCCAGCGGCGCGAGATCGCCCGAAGCGCCGACCGATCCCTGCGCGGGAATGCACGGCCAGATCTGCGCGTTGTACATCGCGATCGCGGTGTCGATCACGTGCGGACGCACGCCGGAATAGCCGCGCGCCAGCGAAGCGATCTTCAACGCCAGGATCAGACGCACGGCTTCGTCGCTCAGCAACTCGCCCACGCCCACAGCATGCGAGCGCACCAGATTGGCCTGCAACAGCGCGAGCTGATGCTCGGGCACCTGCACGCGCGCGAGCTTGCCGAAGCCCGTGTTGATGCCGTACGCCGGCGCGCCGCGCGCCACGATCTGCTGCACCGTGGCCGCGCTGGCTTCGATGCCGGCGTGACACTCGGGATCGAGGGCGATCGGTTCAAAGGGGCCAGCCAGCGCGCGCAACTGCGCCAGAGAAAGGTGTCCGGGCTTGATCATGCGCATGGGCGTGCTCACAGGGTGATGGCGGGCGTGTCCAGCCCATGACGACGCGCGGTTTCGAGCGCCAGTTCATAGCCGGCGTCGGCGTGACGGATCACGCCGATCGCGGGGTCGTTCCACAGTACGCGCGCCAGTCGCGCGTCGGCCTCGGCCGTGCCATCGCACACGATCACCACGCCCGAATGCTGCGAGTAACCCATGCCGACGCCGCCGCCGTGATGGAAGCTCACCCACGTCGCGCCACCGGCCGTGGCGCTCAACGCATTGAGCAGCGGCCAGTCGCTGACCGCGTCGGAGCCGTCGCGCATCGCTTCGGTCTCGCGATTGGGGCTCGCCACCGAACCGCAATCCAGATGATCGCGACCGATCACGATCGGCGCTTTCAGCTCACCCGCGCGCACCATCTCGTTGAACGCCAGCGCGGCGCGATGACGATCGCCCAGGCCCAGCCAGCAGATGCGCGCCGGCAAGCCCTGGAAAGCAATACGCTCACGCGCCTGATCGAGCCAGCGATGCAGTGGCTTGTTGTCGGGAAACAGCTCCTTGACCTTGGCGTCGGTGCGATAGATGTCTTCCGGATCGCCCGACAAGGCCACCCAGCGGAACGGCCCCTTGCCTTCGCAAAACAGCGGACGGATGCACGCCGGCACGAAGCCCGGAAACGCGAACGCATCCTTGACGCCTTCATCGAGCGCGACCTGGCGAATGTTGTTGCCATAGTCGATCGTCGGCACGCCCATGCGATGAAAATCGAGCATGGCGCGCACGTGCACCGCGCAGGAGCGCTGCGCTTCATCGCGCAGGCGCTTGCGATCGGCCTCGCTGCCTTGGCGCGCGGCGGCCCATTGCTCGACCGTCCAGCCCAGCGGCAGATAGCCATTGATCAGATCATGCGCGGAGGTCTGATCGGTCACCGCGTCGGGACGCGGGCCGCCGTTGCGCGCGAGTTCGACGAAGCGCGGCAGCAGGTCCGCGGCATTGCCAAGCAATCCGATCGAAATCGGGCGCGTGGCGTTCTTGAGCAAGTTCATCGCTTCTTCGATGCTGCGCGCCTTGTGATCGACATAGCGCGTGCGCAGACGAAAATCGATGCGCGACTCCTGGCATTCGATCACCACGCAGTGCGCGCCCGCCAGCACCGCGGCCAGCGGCTGCGCGCCGCCCATGCCGCCCAGGCCCGCGGTGAGAATCCACTTGTTGGACCAGTCGCCGTGATAGTGCTGACGGCCGAGTTCGACGAAGGTTTCGTGCGTGCCCTGCACGATGCCTTGCGAGCCGATGTAGATCCACGAACCCGCCGTCATCTGGCCATACATCATCAGGCCCTTGCGATCGAGCTCGTTGAAGTGTTCCCACGTCGCCCACTTGGGCACGAGGTTGGAATTGGCCAGCAACACGCGCGGCGCGTCCGCGTGCGTCTTGAACACCGCCACGGGCTTGCCCGATTGCACCAGCAGCGTCTGATCGGGATCGAGGCGACGCAGGGCCGCGAGGATGGCGTCGAAACTCTCCCAATTGCGCGCGGCCTTGCCGATGCCGCCGTACACGACCAGATCCTCGGGGCGCTCGGCCACGTCCGGATCGAGGTTGTTCTGAATCATGCGGTAGGCCGCTTCGATCAACCAGTTCTTGCAGTGCAATTGCGAGCCTCGCGGGGCGCGCACGGGGCGCGGGCCGGACGTGGTCATGATCGTTCCTCTAGATCGGGCGCGGTTGCGCGAAGGAAAACTGGCCGCTCAAGCGAAAATGCTGAGCGGGATGAATGAGCTTGGCCACGCTGACGACGCGGCCGTGCGACCAAGTGCGACGACGCAGGATCAGCAGCGCCGCGGGCAGATCGAGCGCGAGGCGACGCGCGATCTCGGCATCGGCCAGGGCCGCTTCGATCACGTGCTCGGCTTGCTCGAGCGGTGCCTCGCGCGAGAGGTAATGATGCGGCGTGGTACGCGTGAAATCCTGCGCGAGATAGTCCGGCGCGGCGGCGGGCAGCACGTGGCGCTCTTCGAGCTGCACGATCACGTCATCGGCCCAATGCAGCAGACGCGAGTAGTACAGGGACGCGCCACGGCGAATGCCGAAGGCTTCGGCCAGTTCCGTGTCGGCCGTGGTCTTGCGCAGGCTCAGCACGCGCGCGCGATGGGCTTGGCCGCGACTTTCAATTTCATCGCGAATGCCGCGCACTTCGACCACCGTCGATTCGGCCTTGGCGCCAGCGACGAAGGAACCCACGCCCTGCACGCGCGTGATGGCGCCGGAGGCGGCGAGTTCGCGCAGGGCGCGATTGACGGTCATGCGGGACAGGCCGAATTCGCGCGTGAGTTCGCCTTCGCTGGGAATGCGATCGTGCGGCGCCCACTCGCCGGCGGCGATGCGGCCGAGGATGTGGCGCTTCAGCTTCAGGTACTCGGGCTGCGGATGCGCTTGCGACATGGCCATTCCCGGTCGAGGGAGGCATGCTCGCATGGTTGTATATACATGTCCAGACAGCTGGCGCTTGGGGTCGTCGCGCGCCAGCGGTAATGGGGTTCCCCACCTGACGGTTAGAGCGGTTGAGGGGTGGGTCCTCACCTGACGGTGAGATGGGTTGAAGAGCGGGTCCTCACCTGGCGGTGAGATGCGTTGAAGAGCGGGTCCTCACCTGGCGGTGAGGAGCCCGTGGGAGGTTGTAGGGCGGGAGGTCGTGACGGCTTCGCTTGGCTCGGGGTGCCGCCCCTTGTCGGTGGGCGAGGGATTCAGCACATCCCTGTGCTGAACCCTCGCGGCGCACGTCCTTGTGCGCTTGCCACCGACAAGGGGACCGTCACCCCGAGCCGTCGAAGCGTCACTTTGGGGTGGGGGGGAGAGCGAAAAGAAAAAGAAAAAGAAAAAAGCAAAAGCAAAAGCAAAAGGCGTGGGGAGACGCGAGGCACAAGAGGCGGCATCAAAAGCGGGAAGCCTTCGTTCGGCGCAAGCGTGACGTGCTAGGAGTGCGCGGTTGGCGAGACTAATGTTGCGACGCCGGGACGCGACGTCGGTCCGCCAGACTCAGGGTTTCGCGGTACTGGGACTTCGGTCGCCTCGTCTCGCTGCCTTGGAGAGGGGCACGCCTTTGTCGGTCAGCAAATCATTCCAGGCGTTCGAGGGCTCGTCCGCGTAGATCGTGGCAATCGGCTCCTCGTCGAAGTCTTTGTACAGATAGCCGTAGCCGCATTCGAAACACAGTTCGGCGTCGTAGACGTGGCCGTCGGTTTCGAAGCGGATGCCATGCCTCGGGGCATAGCACATGGGTAATGCTTCTGGTTCGGGCGCGGCCAACCAACTGTCGAAGACGCGTTTGATGACTTCGAGATCGGTCTTCGTTTGAGCGTGGTAGGAGCCCAGTACCGGTTTCTCGTAGAAGCAGAAACTGCCTTTGTCGCAGCTCTCTCGCGAGACGCTGAAGTGCTCGTACTCGAAGTGGAGATCGAGCGAGATCAAGGTAACCCAGGACGACTTGCGCAAAGCGGCGCGAGCATCGCGCAATACGCTGTCGCGCATGGCCCTTTCGGCTCGATCACTCAAGGGTTCCGCGCGATCGTCCTTGCAGCGGCGCACGCTCAAGGTGGTGGACGTCTGCGGGCGCTCGCGCCAATCGCCGGCGAGTTCACCTTTGCAGCGGACTATGCTGCCCACCCTGTGCCGCAGTCGATCCTCGATGCCCGGCGTCAATGCATCGAGTCGCACCGTGGTCAGGCGATCGATCGCCACATCGTGCTTGGAGGTTGCGCCCTCGCTGGTAACGCACCTGGGTTCGGATAGCTCGACCAAGAACACACCCCTTGGCGCCACGCTCGCGCCATTCGTCGACTCGGATGCTAGCGTCACTTTCACGGTGCCGACGAGCGTGACGGGACCGTAGTGCAAGCAGATTGGCGGCTCCGCCGCTGACGCCATCAGGCTGAGCAAGAGCATCGTCAATCCCATGGTGGCGATCCTTGTCTTATCGTGAATTCAGCATGTCATGGCTGTGATGGCCGGGCAATGTGTTGCCCATCTTCGACACGCCCTTCGCGAATGCCAGGAGTGCGCGCTTTACCGCAGGAATCCCGTCACCAGCGCGCAAGCCCAATCCTCACGTCCTCGCGCGGCCGCCAGGGACGCCATCGGCGCATGGTCGTAGGGGATCGCGATCAATTCCGCTCGCCAGCAGCCTTCGCGACGTTCGATCACGGCGTAGCGCGCATCAGGCGAGCCCGTTTCCACGCGATGGGGAAACGGATGTTCGTCATCGTAGGCGGGCAGGCCGACGCTGCCGGGGTTCACGAGCAGTTGGCCGCGCGAGGTGCGCATCACGCGCGGAATGTGCGTGTGGCCGCAGGCGATGACGGGGTGGGTGCAGGTGCCGACGCGCGCGTCGATTTCGCGCGCGGTCGCGGCGCGCAGGCCTTGGGCGTCGACGCTCTCCATCAGGTACTGCACGTCGCTGTCGGGCGTGCCGTGGCAGAGGAAGACGTCGTCGTCGAGTGGTTGGGAGTGGTTGAGGCTGGCGATCCAGGCGAAGGTTGGCGCGTCGAGTTGCGCGTGCGCGTAGGCATCCGAGGGGCCACGTCGCTCGGGCGGCAGGGTCAGCAGTTGGCGTTCGTGATTGCCGGCGAGGTGAATCCAGTTCGTCGCGCGCAGGTAGTTCGCGGTTTCGAGCGGCAGCAGTGGGCCGGAGAGGGAATCGCCGAGGTTGATCACTCGATCGATGCCGCGGCGTTCAATGTCGGCGACCACGGCGAGCAGGGCCAGCAGGTTGCCGTGGATGTCGGAGACGAGCGCGATTCTCACGGGCGCGGCGTCGCGATCACGCGCGGAATTCGGCGATGACTTCGATCGGTCCGACGATGTGGCGATTGAACTCGTCGAGTTCCTCGGCAGGGACCCAGAGTTCTTCGTGCATGCGCGCGCCGACGATCTTGGGCGGATAGCGCTGCACGAAATCGGCGTCGACGGCGAAGCGCGTGACGAAGCCGGCGCCACTTGCCGGCACGTTCCAGTCGCGCGCGATCTGGGTGGCGTAGGCTTCGTTGAGCACGGGATAGAAGATCGGTTGATCGACCAGGCGCGGCGGAAACGCGCGCCAGCCGGAGGCTTCGATCAAGGCAAGTTCCTGCGGCCCGACCGGGCGATAGAGCGTGACGGTGGCCATGAGCGCCTCAGGGCTTGGGAATGCGGATGGTGCTGATCATCAGGCTGCCCGACAACGCATACATCAACACCAACGGATGCAGACGCCACGGACCGAGTTCGACGACGCCGAGGTAGATGGCCTCGCCGACGCGCCCTTGCCAAGTGGCGATGGCGAGCACCAGTACGAGCAGCGCGCTCGTCGGAATCGGCGTGCCTTCGAAATGCGTGACTTTGCCGGTGGACTGCGACAGCGATTCGGCGGTGACGTTGTAGCGCGCCAGTCGGCTCACGCCGCAGGCGACGAAGTACAGCAGCACCACGCAATCCCAGCCGCCATTCATGCCGACGGCGAAGGCGATCGCGGCCGGCGCGGCGCCGAAGGAAATCACATCGGCCAGCGAATCGAGTTCGCGACCGAGCACCGAGGCGCTCTGTCGCCAACGCGCGATGCGGCCGTCGAGTACGTCGAACAGCAGCGCGAAGGGAATGAAGGCCGCGGCCAGCAGTGCGCTGTGCTCGGCCGGCGCGCGCAGCGAGTCCATGGCCGCGAGGATGGCGGCCATGCCGCAGAAGGCATTGCCGAGCGTGAACCAGTCCGCCAGATGAAAACTGCGGATCATGCTGAAGCTGGGCGGTCGGTTCATCGCGGGAACATCCTCAAGGCAGCGCGCGCTCCCAGTAGATAACGCCGGGCAGCGGATTATCGTAGTAGGCGTCAATGTGCCGGAATCCCAGGCGTTCGTACACCTTGACCGCGGCGGTGAGCGTATCGAGCGTGTCCAGGCGCATGGCGCGATACCCCAGCGCGTGAGCGCGTTCGAGGATCGCGCGCGCTAGTCGCTCGCCCAGGCCGTGGCCGCGCCAAGCGTCGCGCACGTACAGGCGTTTCATCTCGCAGATGCCCGGCGCGTGCGGGCGCAAGGCCACGCAACCGGCGGCGGCGCCATCGTCGGTCCGCGCGATCAGCAAGGCGCCGCCGGGCGGCGCGTACTTGCCGGGCAGGGTGGCGAGTTCGTCCTCGAAACCTTGGAAGGCGAGGTCGACGCCGAGCCCCGCGACGTATTCGCGAAACAGCTCGCGGATGGCGTCGAGGTCCCGCGCCGTGGCGTCGCGCAAGTCGAACGTCGTGGTCACGGCAGCGGTGAGGGTTCGATGGTCGTTTCGTAGTCGGCGAGCGCGGCGGTCACGGTCGCGTCGTCCGCGTATTTGTGGCGCAGGGCTGCGAGTTCGCGATCGGTGCCCGTGCAATGTTTCCGAGTCGCATCGCGCAGGAAGGCGGCGCGTTCGGCGTCGTAGGGCTCTTCGCCGCGAAAGTGATCGCACAGGTCCCGGCGCTCGACGAAATCGCGCGCGTCCTGGGGCAGTGACTCGGCGCGCGCGTCGGCGATGCCGAGCAGGGACAGCAGGAGCAGCGGGATCAGGCGCATGGGCACTCCGGCATTCGTCGCGGGACGACGATGGTGCCCAGGCCGGCGCGCGTCGACAAGGTGTCGGCGCGCGTCGCCCGCCTTGTGCCCGACCTTCAGCCGCGCACGACCCCGTTCAAGGCCGCGCCGAGACCCGCGCCCAGCGCGGCGCCGAGGGCGAGTTGGTCGAAGGCCACGCCCAGCGCCACGCCCGCGGCCAGCATCAGAACGAAGACCGTGTTGCGGTTATCGCAATGCTTGCGCACCTGTTGCAGCAGACCCGACATGATGCGTTCTCCTCAGTCGACGATGAACAAGGTCGCGCCCGTGGGCGTCGACGAACGATGCGGTTCGGCGTTGTCGGCCACTTGGTAACTCATGCCCGGCGTCAGCACGAAGCGACGGCCGTCTTCGAGTTCGGTGTGCAGCTCGCCGCTCAGGCACAGCAGCACGTGACCCTTGCTGCACCAGTGATCGGCCAGATAGTCGGGGCTGTACTCGACCATGCGCACGCGGATCGCGCCGAACTGGCGAGTGCGCCACCAGGCGGTGCCGCGTTCGCCCGCGTGTTCGGTGCGCGCGATCGCGTTCCAGTCGGTGGTGCCGAAGGGCAGGTTGTCGATGTTCACGCCGTCGCTCCCCTCGCGCGATTCGCGAGGAGACGTGAGCGTAGTCGCGCGCGAGGTCGCGCGCATCTGACATTCGTCAGGCGCGCCGGGTTAGGCCGAAATGTTTCATTCGCGACGCGGGCTTGCGAGTGGCGCGCGCTCAGTTCGCGCGCGCCAAGTCGTCGAGCATGGCCTTGAGGAACCGCGCCGCCTCGCCGCCCGTGGCCGCGCGGTGATCGAAGGTCAGCGACAGCGGCATCATGCGATGCGTCTCGACGCCTCCCATCACCGGCACCAGTTCGTGACGGAGCTTGCCGGCCGCGACGATGGCCACGCACGGCGGCACCACGATCGGCGTGGCGTAACGGCCGGCGAAAACGCCGAAGTTCGACAGACTGATGGTGTAGCCGCGCAGTTCCTCGGCGGGAATCGAGCGATCGCGCACTTGATCGCGGATGCGATTGATCGCCGCGCGCACGCCGGCGGCGTCGAGCACGTCGGCATTGCGCAGCGCCGGCACGAACAAGCCTTCCTCGGTATCGACCGCGATGCCCACGTCGACGCGCTGATGCAGCGTGCGCGTGCCGGCCTCGCCATCGAACCAGGCGTTGAGCGCGGGCACGGCCTTGCATGCGGCGACCAGCGCGCGCACCAAACGCACGGTGATGTCATTGCCCGGCGTCCACGCGTGCAGATCGGCGTCGTCGACGATGGTGGTGGGCACGACCTTGGCGTGCGCGTCGGCCATGACGCGCGCCATGTTGCGGCGCACGCCCTTGAGTTGTTCGGGTTGGCCCAGCGCGGCGACCTCGTGCGGCACGGTGCGCATGGGCTTGCCGGCGAGCGAGGTCGCGGGCGCGGCGACGGCGGGCGGCGTCGTTCGCACCACCGGCGCGGGCGCGGCGGCGGCGACCGGCGCGGCGGGCGCGCGCGCGGCTGCTGGCGCCGACGTGGCTTGCGGCTTGGCCGTGCCCATGGCGGCGGCGTACTTCACGTCTTGCATCGTCACCACGCCACCGGTGCCGCTGGGCGTGACGCGCGCGAGATCGACGCCGAGCTTGCGCGCGAGCGCGCGCACCGCCGGCACGGCCTTGACGCCACCGACTTCGCTGACGTGTTCGGTGACCACGCGATCGGAACTTTCCATCGCGCCAACCACGGTGCCGGCATCGGCGCGCGCGGCGGGCGCCTTCGCGGCGACTTGATCGGCGGCGGCATCGAGCGCGGCCGCGATCGCGGCGGGCGCGGCGGCGGGAGCAGGCGCGGCGGCCTTGGGCGCGTGATGATGGCCGGTGGATTCCGCTTCCGCGCGCTGCGGCGCGTTCATGTCGAGCTCGAAGCTCGCCAGCGGCGCGCCGGTGTCGATCACATCGCCGGCCTTGCCATGCAACTTCGTGATGGTGCCGGAATAGGGCGAGGGCACTTCGACCACGGCCTTGGCGGTTTCCATCGACACCAGGGGCTGATCGAGCGCGACCTTGTCGCCCTCGCGCACCAGCCACTCGACGATCTCGGCATCGGGCAGGCCTTCGCCCAGGTCGGGCAGATGAAACGTCTTCGTCGCCATGTCAGGACACCGCCAGGGTTCGTTGCACCGCCGCGACGATCCGCGCGACGCTCGGCAGGTATTTCATCTCGAGACGGAACAGCGGAATGTGCGTGTCATAACCGGTCACGCGTTCCACCGGCGCTTGCAGATCGTACATGGCCTCCTCGGCCAGTCGCGCGGCGATTTCGGCGCCAAAGCCCGCGGTGCGCGGCGCTTCGTGCACGATCACGCAGCGGCCGGTCTTCTTCACCGATTCGTGGATCGTGGCGAAGTCGAGCGGCTTCAACGTGGCCACGTCGATCACTTCGGCGCTGACGCCCTGGCGCGCCAGTTCGTCGGCGGCCTCGAGCGTTTCCTTGACCTGCGCGCCCCAGGTCACCAGGGTCACGTCGGTGCCATCGCGCAGCACGAAGCACACGTCCAGCGGCAAGGCCTCGCCGTCGTCGGGCACTTCTTCCTTGTATTGGCGGTAGATGCGCTTGGGCTCGAAATAGATCACCGGATCCGGATCGCGAATCGCCGCGAGCAGCAAGCCATACGCGCGCGCCGGCGACGAAGGCATGACCACGCGCAAGCCCGGCACATTGGTGAAGATCGCCTCGTTGGCTTCGGAATGATGCTCGGGCGCGCGAATGCCGCCGCCCCAGGGCACGCGCAACACCATCGGACACGTCATGCGACCGCGCGTGCGATAGCGCAGGCGCGCGGCGTGACAGACGATGTGATCGACCATCGGATAGACGAAGCCATCGAACTGCGCCTCGGCCACCGGCTTCATGCCCTGCGCGGCCATGCCGACGCTGACGCCGGCGATCGTGGTTTCGTCGAGCGGCGTGTCGAGCACGCGCATCGGGCCGAATTTTTCTTGCAGGCCGACGGTGGCGCGGAACACGCCGCCATTGAGACCCACGTCCTCGCCCAGCACGACCACGGTCGGGTCGCGCGCCATTTCGTGCGCCAGGGCCTGGGTGATCGCTTCGATCAGAGTGATCTGTGCCATTGCTTGCTCCGTCCCGACGCGCGCGGCGTCGGGCGCTAGGTCAACCGCGCTTGTCCCATTGCATCGCCGCCGCGCGTTGCTGGGCGACGTCGGGCGGCATGTCGCCGTAGAGATAATCGAACATGGCCTCGACCGGCTGCGGCTTGGTCTCGAGATAGGCGTTGATCTCGGCGTCGACGATCGTGGTGCATTCGCGCTTGTAGGCTTCCTCGCGCGCGTCGTCCCAGGCCTTGCGCGCGACCAAATACTTTCTCAGCCGCGCCAAAGGATCGCGCGTCCAGGCGGCCTTCACTTCATCATCGGCGCGATAGCGGCGCGCATCGTCGGCGGTGGTGTGATCGCTCAGGCGATAAGTCACCGCCTCGATCACGGTGCCGCCATGGCCATTGCGCGCGCGCATCATCGCGTGATCGAGCACCGCGCGCATGGCGATGATGTCATTGCCATCGACTTGAACGCAGTCCAGGCCCGCGGCGATGCCTTTCTGGGCCAGGGTCTTGGCGCCGGTCTGCATCCGTCGCGGCACCGAGATCGCGTACTGGTTGTTGACGATCACCGACACCATCGGCAGCGTCCACGCGCCGGCGGCATTGATCGCGGAATAAAAATCGGCCTTGCTGGTGCCGCCATCGCCGACCACCGACACGGCCACCCGCGGTTCCTGGCGAATCTTGAACGCGAGCGCGGCGCCCGCCGCATGCAGGCACTGCGTGGCGATGGGCACGCACCAGGCGAAGTCGTGCGCGGGACCGGAGAAATCGTTGCCGCGTTCATCGCCGCCCCAATACATCAGCACCTCGCGCGGCTTGACCCCGCGCTGGAACTGCACGCCGTATTCGCGATACATGGGCGCGAAGACATCGTCGTGCGCCATCGCCGTGCCGATCGCGACGTGCGCGGCTTCGTGACCCAGGCAAGACGCATACGTGCCGAGCTTGCCCGTGCGCTGCAGATTGACCGCCTTGCCGTCGAACACGCGCACGAAGCTCATGCGCTGATACAGATCGACCAGGCGCGCGGTGTCGCGCGCGAACTCGGGCAGATCCTGACGCACGAGCTTGCCCTCGGCGTCGAGAAACTGCACGTATTCGACTTCGAATGTGGCGGCGGTGCTCACGGCGTCGCGACCCCGAATCAGGAGAGGCGGGCTTGATAGCAGGCGCCCGGGAACAAAGGCAAGCGGCAGTGCGGTGTGATGCGTGGCGAAGGAACTTCGGCGCGAGCGCTGGGTCTGCGAACACGGCGCGCAACGACCGGGAGGGACCCACCATGCAACGACATCTCGAAATCGCACTGGCCATGAGCCTGTTGTGCGGTAGCGCCGTCGCGGCGACGCCGAGCTGCCCGACGGCGCAAGACGATGCCTGCGCGCGCATCGCGCGCGACAGCGGCGTGATCGTGTCCAGCGAACGCGCCGGCGCGACCGGCCTGCTCGTGCACTTCGATTCTTCGCGCGCCAGCGGCACCGTGCCAATCACCCTGATCGACGCCGATGGCCTGCGATGCCTGGGCCCGGGGCCCGAACCCGCGCGCGCCGAGGACGTGATCGACGCCGAAGGTCATGTGCTGTTTCATGCGTCGGCCTTCACCGAGTCGATGAGCGTGACCGCCGATCGCGGTTTCACCGTGCTGTGCCTGCGCGCGCCCGACGCCGCCGCGCGCGAAGCCCTGGTGACCTTCGCGGTGGGCAAGCACGCCCTGGTCGCGAGCCTGCCGCCGAACGCGCGCGTTCCGGCCAACGACAACGCCAGTCATCGCGAATTCGGCGGCACCGAATCTCCGGACTTCGCGTCCCTCGCGGCGCTCGCGCGATGGGTCGCGCGGCCCGACAACGATGGCGTGCTCGAAGTGTTCACGCATGCGCATGCCGCCATCGCGATCACGCGACGGGCGCAGGGCGCGTCGGCGCGCGCGGCTTGCGCGCTCGATGTCTACGCGCGCACCGCGGATGGCTGGAAGCCCGTGCTGCGCACGCCGCGTTGGCAAGGCGCGTGGCCGACGCTGCGCCAGTCGGGCGACGCGGTCGAGATTGATCTCGACGACGCGACGCAGGAACTGCTGCGCTTGTCGATTCGCGGACTCGCGGCGCGTGGCTGAGTGGCGAGATCATCGCGCTATGGTTTTTAAGCGACACCACGACCCGCGATTTTGATCTAAGGTGCGCGGCAACTCTTGGGAGCCGCGATGAGCACCGACACCAACAAGCGCGAACTGGAAGCCGAGATCCACACCGATCTGCGCGATCGGCTGACTTACGGCGGCTATCTCGATCTGCCGACGCTGCTCAGCGCGCAGCGGCCGTTGTCGCGGCCCGAGCATCACGACGAGATGCTGTTCATCATCCAGCATCAGACCTCGGAACTGTGGATGAAGCTGATCATCCACGAGTTGCGCGCGGCCTTGCGTCATCTGGCCGATGATGATCTTGGTCCGTGTCAGAAGATTTTGGCGCGCGTGAAGCAGATCCAGCGGCAGTTGTTCGAGCAATGGGCCGTGCTGGAAACGCTCACGCCGTCCGAGTACATGGAGTTTCGCCACGTGCTGGGGCCGGCGTCGGGGTTTCAGTCGCATCAATACCGCACGATCGAGTTCCTGCTGGGCAATAAGAACGCCGATCTGGTGAAGGTGTTCAACTACGATCCGGTAATGCGCGAGCGCCTGGAAGCCGTGCTGCACGCGCCGAGTCTGTACGATGAATTCCTGCGCTATCTCGCGCGGCGTGGCCATGCCGTTCCGCAGGCCTGCGTCGATCGCGACTGGTCCTTGCCGTATCAGCGTCACCCCGACCTGGTGCCCGTGTTCAAGCGCATCTACGAGGACACGGACAAGCACTGGGACGCTTACCACATGTGCGAGCAGCTGATCGACGTCGAGGAGAGTTTTCAGCTCTGGCGCTTCCGCCACATGAAAACCGTCGAGCGCGTGATTGGGTATCGCCGCGGCACGGGCGGCTCGTCGGGCGTGGGCTTTCTCAAGCGCGCGCTGGACCTGACCTTCTTTCCGGAACTGCTGGAAGTGCGCACCGTCCTCGGTACATGAGCGTCGCGTGAAATGGTCGTGAGCGCGCGCCGCGGCGCGCGTCGTCGCGGGCTTGCCAATCCTGCGTGTCCCCCGGCCATGACCGCGAAATTGCCCCTGGCGCGGCGCAACAACGCACAAAAGGTTTGACGGCGCGGCGCGGTTCCGGCTACATCATGGCGGTTTTCGCGTTGGCCCGGGTCCGGGCGCCAGCGCGCGTGACCACCAGTTCATCACCAGATTGAGGGGAGATCCGACCGATGAGTGCACCCGTGGCCGCCACCGAGGCGCGCAAGCTGCCCGAGTATCCGCAGCTGCTCGGCCATCCACGCCCGTTGTGGATGTTGTTCATGTCCGAGTTCTGGGAGCGCTTCGCCTTTTACGGCATGCGCTGGGCCTTGACCCTGTACATCGTCGCCGAATTCTTCCAAGGCAATCAGTCGGGCCAGGGTTACGCCAGCGCGACCTATGGCGCGTATCTGGCCCTGGTCTATGCCTCGGCGATTTTCGGCGGTTACGCGGCCGACAAATTGATTGGCTATCAGCGCTCGATCCTGGTCGGCGCCGTGGTGATGGCGATTGGCCTTTTCATGATCACGATTCCCAACAAGGAAATTTTCCTGCTGGGTCTGGCCGTGGTGATCATGGGCAATGGTCTGTTCAAGCCCAACATCTCGGCGATGGTCGGTCAGCTCTACGCCCAGGGCGATGAGCGACGCGATCGCGCCTTCACCATTTTCTACATGGGCATCAACGCCGGCGCCTTGATCGCGCCGCTGCTCACCGGCTGGCTGGCCTCGCACATCAACGGCACGCCCGTGCAGCAGAACTACAAGATCGTGTTCTACGCCACCGGCGCGGGCATGTTGGTCAGCTTGATCTGGTTTTATTTCGGCCGCGCGCAATTGAAGGGCATCGGCCTGCCGCCGCCAGAACAACCCGCGGGCAAGGCCATGGGCCTAGTGCTCGGTGGCGTGGTGCTGGGCATTCCGCTCGTTTACGCGCTGATGGCTTATCTCGGCGCCAAGGGCTTGGCCGTGGTGCTGCTGGTGATGTTCATCGGCGTCGGCGCGAGCCTGGTGATGGGCGCGACCAAGGGCGACAAGGTCTCGATCCAGCGCGTGTACGCGATGCTGCTGTTGTTCGCGTTCAACGTCATGTTCTGGTGCTTCTTCGAACAGGCCGGCAGTTCCTTCAACTTCCTGGCCCAGAACATGGTCGATCGCGAAATGTTCGGCTGGATCTTCCCGGTGGGTTGGTTCCAATCGGTCAACCCCGGCGCGCTGGTGGTGATGGCGCCGATCGTGGCGATGGTCTGGGGCTTTTTGGCGCTGCGCAACGCCGAGCCGTCGATCCCGCGCAAGTTCGCGCTGGGCCTGGCGTTCAACGCCGTGGGTTTTGCGGTGCTGATGTATGCGTTGACGCATCTGGTCGCGCCGGGTTCGAACCTGATTCCGTTCTGGACCCTGGCCGCGTGCTACGTGTTCCAGACCATCGGCGAGCTGTGCCTGTCGCCCATCGGCCTGTCGATGGTGACCAAGCTCGCGCCGCCGCGCATGGTCGGCCTGGCCATGGGTGGCTGGTTCCTGTCGACCGCCAACGGCAACAACTTCTCGGGCCTGGTGGCGGAGTGGATCTCGGGCGAGACCGGCATCAACGTCGAACTCGCGCTAAAGGGCTTCACCTTCAGCTTCTGGACCCTGATCATCGGCGGCGTGATCCTGTGGGTGCTCGGCCCCCTGATCAACAAACTGATGCACGGCGTCAAGTAAGTCCGACGACGTCCCGCAAGAAGCCGCGCGTGGCGACACGCGCGGCTTTTTTGTTTCTGGGGACAGCCCAGCCGAGGATTCGGGACACCCATGATTTCGGGACACCCATGATTTCGGGACACCCATGATTTCGGGACACCCATGATTTCGGGACACCCATGATTTCGGGACACCCATGATTTCGGGACACCCATGATTTCGGGACACCCATGATTTCGGGACACCCAAATTCAAAATGAAGAATTTCCCCCGCCCGCCTGTAGTCCTTTTCACACGGGCCCTGTCCCCCTGGAGAACCCCATGAAACCGCTAGCCTCCTACGTCCTCGCCGGCCTCGCCGCCCTGATGATCCTGATCCTCGCCGCGCTCGCCTTCGGCGTGGTGCGCCGTTTCGAGGCCCCGCGCCACGTCATGCCCTTGGGCGAACCGCCCAGCCTGCGCGTCTACGCCGTTCCCGGCGATCGGGCGCACGAGATTCGCGACGCGCTCGACGTGTTGCTAAGCGCCACGCACGAGAAAGGCGCGTCGCTCGGCCGCGCCATGCTCAGCGGTGGGCAGCTGGTCGTGCTCGCGCCGCGCGAAACGCAGGACACGATCGCCGAAGCCGTGAAACAACTGGTCGGCACGGCGCCCGTGACCACGAATGCCATCACCGCGATGCGCCTGAGTCTGTGGATGGTCGACGCCCTGCCCGGCACGGGCGCCGATGATCCCGCGCTCGCGCCGATCGATGCCGCCTTGCAGGCAACGCGCGCGAGTCTGGGCGACGTGCGCTTCGCGCTGCGCGACGCCACCGCGCTGACCGCGCTGCCCAATGGCGACATGGCCGAGATCGAAAGTCCGCGCCAAAGCCACGTCAACGCGCAACTGCGCGCGGGCGAGACCGGCACCAGCGTCGACATCGGCGTTCGCGGCCCCGATGCCTCGCTGCGCACCACGACGTTGCTGCAGACTGGCCAAGTGGTCGTGCTCGCGCAGATGCTCTCGCCGGACAAGGCCGACGAACGCATTCGCCTGTACATCGTGCGTCTCGATCCGGCGAATGGGGGCTGAGATCGGGACCGCGCGCGCGTGAGCATCGAACGCGCCGACCTCGAGGCCGCCTACGCGCGCCTCGAGCGGCCGCTGCACAATGTGCTTTATCGCTGGCTGTGGGATGCCGGCGAGTGCCAGGACCTGCTCCACGATGCCTTCATGCGCGTGTGGGACGCGCGCGCGCGGGTCGATGCCGCGCGCATCGACGCGCTGATCTACACCACCGCGCTCAATCTCGCGCGCAACAAACTGCGCTGGCGCGGTCTGTGGCGCTGGTTCGCGCCCGATCCCGACGCCGCCGACGACGGCGAGAACCCCGAGCAGTTCGCCACTCGCGCCTGTCGCGAACGACGTCTGCGCGACGCGCTCGACCAACTCAGCCACGAGCACCGCGACGTGGTGCTGCTGTCCGAATGCGCCGGCATGAACACTACCGAGATCGCCACCGTGCTCGCCATTCCCGCCGGCACCGTGGCCTCGCGCAAGCACGTGGCGATGGCGCGCTTGCGCGTACTTTTGGGAGACGACGATGACCTCTGAGCTATCCCGCTGGTTGCCCGCGATTGACCCGCCACCCGGAGGCGCGCGGCGCTTGCGTCGCGCGCTCGACGATGCGGAGCAAGCGCGGGCTGGGCCTCTCGGTTTCGTTCTTGCTGGCGCCAGCGCGGGCGTGCTCGCGCTGGGCCTTAGCCTGTGGGCGACACCGGAATCTTCAGCGCACGCCGAATTGCGCCTGCGCGTCGCCCAGGTCATCGCGTCGCCACCCGCGACCGTGCGCGTGGACGATGGCGAAGCCTTGGCGCGCGACAGTCCGCGCGCCGACGTGAGCGTCTACTGGGTCCTCACGCGCGCCGACAGCCGCGATCAACCGGCGATGTCGCGTCCGTAGCGCTGATTGAACGCGGCGATGGCGGCAATCAAGGTCGTCACGCCGTCGCGCTCGATGGGATCGAGATCGGGATGCCACAGATCGAAGATCAACACCACGCGCGTGTGATCGGAATCATTGCGCGCCGAATGCCGCAACGAATCATCGAAGACCATGCTGCGACCTTCGACCCATTCGTGCTCGATCTCGCCGCAGCGCAGACCGCCGCAGTTCGGTGGCACGATCAAGGGTAGATGCACGGTCAGTCGCCCGTTCATCACGCCCGTGTGCGAGGGAATGCGCGTGCGTGGCGCCAGCACCGAGAACAAGGCCTCGGGCGCATGTCCGGGCACGCGCATCAAGGGCAGGGCCTCGAGCGCGGCGAAGGTGCGCGGACAGCGCGTGGCGTGATCGCTCACGACCTCGCCATCGCGATAAAAGTGAAAACCCGACCAGCGCGGCGAGCGATTGAGCGTGCGCCAGATCGGCGCGGCCTGCGCGTCCTCGGGCATGTCGACATAGGGCGTGAGCGCGCCTTCGTCGCGCAGCAACTCGACCACTTCGGCGCGAATCTCGTCGGTGCGCGCCTCGATCGCGGCGAGTTCCGGAAAGCGCTCGCGCGCGTGCCACGGCGAAGCATCGAGGTCGGGGATCAGCAAAAAGCACGGATGTTGATGTGGCTTGGCTTTTGGCGCGGGACGCTGGCCCGATTGAATTTCTAGCGCGTCGAGCACGCGCCGCAGCTTGGCTTCGCCGTGTCGCTCGATCAACGGCGCCAGCGCCAGACCGAAAGCATCGGCCCGCGCGCGCGTCACGTGCGCATGCGCATCGCGAATGCTGCGGCCCATGTCGGGCGGCAATTGCGCGACATCGGTGAGCAGGCCACTGACGCGCGCCTGATCGAGCGCCAACGATTGCGAGCGCAGCGCCGATGCCTCATCGCCCAAGGCCTGTTCTTGCTCGCCGCGCAGGAACAGCGACATCACCATCGACGGCTCGGCGCGATGCGCGCGATCGAAAGTCGCGCGCGCCGCGCGATGATCGCCCAGATCGGCGAGCGCGCGGCCGTAGTGGTAGAGCACCAGGCCACTGGCGTCGGATTCGCGCGCCGTGGCTTCGAGCAGGTCGCGCGCTTTCCCGGGTTCACCGCGCGACAGCATGCGCAGCGCCAGAAAGCTCAGGGCCTCTTCGTGATGCGGCGCGAGTTCGAGCACGGCGCGACACAGGCTCTCCGCCTCGACGAAATCACCCCGTTCCAGGGCCGCCCGTACGCGATGCAATAGCCGTGCAAGTTGCGTCATCCTCCCAGCTTAGAACGCAATTCGCACGAAGTCCCGCGAATTTCGTGTTTCTTGCTTGATCGCGTCGAACCGGGATAGCCTCGGAGCGACACTCAACGCTCGGTCAGCGCGCGCAGACCTTCGCCGGAAAGCTTGTCGAGGATGCGGTGCAGCCAGGCGCGTTCCTCGGTGTCGAGCACCGCGAGCAGTTGCCGTTCGTAGGCGCGCGCCAGGGGCACGACCTGTTCGTACACGCGTCGGCCCGCGGCCGACAGCGCCAGCACCGAGCGCCGACGGTCGTCGCCATGCGTGTCGCGCTTGATCCGGCCAGCGCCTAGCAAGCGATTGACCGCGCGACTGACCGCGACCTTGTCCATGGCCGTGCGCTCGGCCACCTCGTTGGCGGAAATGCCGGGATAGCGGCCCAGGACCGCGATCACGCGCCACTCGGTCACCGAGAGGTCGTGCCGTTCCGCGTACTCGCGCGCGATCGCCTGCGAAATAGTGTTGGACAACACCGACAGCCGATAGGGGAGAAAACGTTCCAATTCCAGCGCTTGTTGATCGCTCATGGTGCGTTGCCGCTTGCAAATGGTTTCAGGTGAAACTATAAAGTCGCGATCCAAGCATACATCTCGCCGTCGCCGGCGCCAGCGCCTCGATTCGCGCGCCCGTCACGGCCCCACCAGGAGGGGATGCAATGGCCGCGCAGCCGCACGTCAGCACCAGCTCGACCGCGTCGATGAACAACCCGATGGGCATCAACGGATTCGAGTTCGTCGAATTCGCCGCGCCCCAGCCCGAGCAATTGCACGCGCTGTTCCGGCAGATGGGCTTCACCGCGATCAAGCGCCATCGTCGGCGCAAGATCACGCTCTATCGCCAGGGTGGCGTGAACTTCCTGGTCAACGAAGAGCCCGATTCCTTCGCCGCCGACTTCGCCGCCAAGCACGGCCCCTCGGCGTGCGGGTTCGCGATCCGCGTGCGCGACGCCAATGACACCTTCGCCCAGACCTGCCAGCGCGGCGCCGAGCCGATCGTGGGCAAGTTCGACACGCGCGCGGTCAGCGCGCCGGCGATCCATGGTATCGGCGATTGCATGCTGTACCTGCTCACCGACGGCGATCCCTCGTACGAAGACTACGACGCGCTGCCCGGCGTCGATCAGCAGCCGAAGGGTTTTGGTCTGACCTTCATCGACCACCTCACGCACAATCTGTACTTCGGCAACATGGCGCGGTGGTCGGACTACTACGAGCGCTTGTTTGGTTTTCGCGAGATTCGCTATTTCGACATCAAGGGCGCGAAAACCGGTCTAGTGTCCAAGGCCATGACCGCGCCCGATGGCGTGGTGCGCATTCCGCTCAACGAATCGGCCGATCCCAAGAGTCAGATCAACGAGTATCTGGATCAGTACAAGGGCGAGGGCATTCAGCACATCGCCTGCTTCACCGACAATATCTACGAGACGGTGGAAGCGATGCGCGCCAACGGCGTGAGCTTCCTGCACACGCCCGACGCCTATTACGAAGTGATCGACGAGCGCGTGCCCAATCACGGCGAGGACGTGGCGCGCATGCGCAAGAACAAGATCCTCATCGACGCCGACGCCGAGACCAAAAAGAAGCTGCTGCTGCAGATTTTCACCGAGACCAATGTCGGCCCGATCTTTTTCGAGATCATCCAGCGCAAGGGCAACGAGGGTTTCGGCGAAGGTAATTTCCAGGCCTTGTTCGAGTCGATCGAGCGCGAGCAGATGCGTCGCGGCGTGCTGTGAGGGCGGCGCGATGAACACGCTCAGTCGTTCCGAGGTCGAGGCGCGCGCCAGTCAGGCCTATCACTCGGGCTTCGGCAACGAGTTCACCAGCGAGTGCCTGCCCGGCGTGCTGCCGGAAGGCCGTAATTCGCCGCAGCGCGTGGCCTATGGCCTGTATGCCGAGCAGATCTCCGGCACGGCCTTCACCGCGCCGCGTCATGCCAATCGGCGCACGTGGATGTATCGCATCCGTCCCGGTTCGATGCACGGCGAATTCGCGGCCCTGCCCGCGGGCGCGTGGCACAACCGTTACGGCGAGGCGCCGACGTCGCCCAATCAATTGCGCTGGGATCCGCTGCCGGCGCCGAGCGCGCCGACGGATTTCATCGGCGGCATGGTCAGCATCGCCGGCAATGGCGGACCTTCCGCGGGCTCGGGCATCGGCATCGCGCGCTATGCCGCGAATCACGACATGCGCGGACGCTTTTTCTACAACGCCGATGCCGAGATGCTTCTGGTCCCGCAACAAGGGCGCCTGCGCGTGGCGACCGAACTCGGCGTGGTCGAGGTCGAGCCGCAAGAGATCGCGGTGATTCCGCGCGGCATTCGTTTTCGCGTCGACTTGCCCGACGGTCAGGCGCGCGGTTACGCGCTGGAGAATTTCGGCGTGGCCCTGCGGCTGCCGGAACTCGGTCCGATCGGGTCGAACGGTCTCGCCAACGCGCGCGATTTCCTGGCGCCGGTGGCGGCGTATGAAGACGTCGAAGGCGATTTCGAATTGATCGCCAAGTTCGATGGTCATCTGTGGCGCGCGTCGATGGGTCACTCGCCGCTGGACGTGGTCGGCTGGCACGGCAACTTCACGCCGTACAAATACGATCTGCGTCGCTTCAACACCATCGGTTCGATCAGCTACGACCATCCCGATCCGTCGATCTTCACCGTGCTGACTTCGCCCACGGACACGCCGGGCGTGGCCAATCTGGATTTCGTGATCTTTCCGCCGCGCTGGTTGGTGGGCACGGATACGTTCCGTCCGCCGTGGTTTCACCGCAATGTCGCCAGTGAGTTCATGGGCCTGATCCATGGCGTGTACGACGCCAAGGTCGGCGGCTTCGTGCCCGGCGGCGCGAGTCTGCACAATTGCATGAGCGGTCACGGCCCCGACGCGGCGACGTTCGAAAAGGCCAGCGCGGCCGATACGAGCAAGCCCGATCAACTGACCGAGACCATGGCCTTCATGTTCGAATCGCGCGCCGTGATTCATCCGGTGCGCGAAGCCCTGACCTCGCCGGGTCTGCAGCGCGATTACATTGCCTGCTGGCAAGGCCTGCGCAAGCACTTCAACCCCGAACGTCCTTGAGATTGCGCCGGCCTGCCGTTCACGGCAGGCTAGGCGCGCATTTTTCGCGGAAACCTCTCGATGAAACTCGCCAGTCTCAAAGCCGGCGGCCGTGACGGCAGCCTGATCGTGGTCGCGCGCGATCTGGACAAGGCCGTCGCCGCCTCCGCCATCGCGCCGACCTTGCAGTACGCGCTTGAACATTGGGATCACGCGGCGCCGCGCCTCAATGCGCTCGCCGAGGATCTCGCCGCCGGTCGCGCCGCGGGCGCCTTCGCGCTCGATCCGGCCGCGTTGGCCGCGCCCTTGCCGCGCGCGTATGAATTCGTCGATGGCAGCGCCTATCTGCCGCACGTCGAGCGCGTGCGTCGCGCGCGCGGCGCGGAAGTGCCGGCGAGTTTCTACAGCGATCCGCTGATGTATCAGGCGACGAGTGCTGGCTTTCTTGGCCCGCGCGATTCGGTCGCGGTGGTGAGCGAGGACTACGGTATCGATCTCGAGGCCGAAGTCGTGGTCGTCACCGACGACGTGCCGATGGCGGTGACGCCGGCGCAAGCGGCGCGCCACATTCAACTGATCGGCCTGATCAATGACGTGAGTCTGCGCAATCTGATTCCCGAGGAATTGGCCAAGGGCTTCGGCTTTTTGCAATCCAAGCCGCGCTCGGCCTTGTCGCCGGTGTTCGTCACGCCCGATGAATTGGGCGATGCCTGGCGCGACAGCAAGGTGCATCTGGCGCTGACCAGCTACATCAACGGCGCTTGGTTCGGCGCGCCCGAGGCGGGCGAGGACATGCAGTTCAACTTCGCGCAATTGATCGCGCACGCGGCCAAGACGCGGCCCTTGTCGGCCGGCACCCTGGTCGGTTCGGGCACGGTCGCCAATCAGGACGAGTCGCGCGGCGCCTCCTGCCTGGCCGAGCGGCGCACGCTCGAAACCATCGCCAACGGCAAGCCCAGCACGCCGTTTCTGCGCTTCGGCGACAGCATCCGCGTCGAGATGTTCGATCGCGCGGGACGCTCGATTTTCGGTGCCATCGAGCAGAACATCGTGGCCCAAGCACCGCCGCGACAATAGACATTGTTTGACAGTTAGCCCGCGCGAACCTGCCTTTCGACAGGTGACGGTGGCGACGCTTGTTGCGCGCCCCGGATGCGACTAGATTGCAGCGCTGGCGCGCCTGGGAAGGTCCGCGCCTTCGCATCGACAGAAAAACAGGGGTAGGGTGGCATGGCGTCGGAGGGGATCAAGCTGTACAGCTATTGGCGATCGAGCGCGTCGTATCGCGTGCGAATCGCATTGAATTTGAAAGGGCTGCCCTACGAGCTGATCCCGGTCAATCTGGCCAAGAACGGCGGCGAACAGCACGACGACGCCTATCACGCCATCAATCCGCAGGAACTCGTGCCCGTGCTGATCGACGGCGAGCGCGTGGTGCGCCAGTCGCTGGCGATTTGCGAATACCTCGATGAAACTTTTCCCGGTCCGCGCCTGTTGCCGGTGACCGCGCGCGAACGCGCGCGCGCCCGTGGCCTGGCGCAGATGATCGCCTGCGACGTGCATCCGCTGAACAATCTGCGCGTGCTGCGCTATCTGGAACGCGAGTTCAACACGCCCCAGGTCGAGCGCGAGCGTTGGGTGCGTCACTGGATCGAGCTCGGTTTCACCGCGCTCGAAGAGATGCTCTCGACCAATCCGTCCACCGGTGAATATTGCGAAGGCGACACGCCTTCGGTCGCCGACATCTGTCTGGTGCCGCAGGTCTACAACGCGCAGCGCTTCGCCATGGATCTGGCGAATTTTCCGACGATCCGGCGCATCAACGATGCTTGCTTGGCCCTGACGGCGTTTGATCGCGCGCGTCCCGAGCGACAGCCCGACGCGCCCACCGCCTGACGCGTCCGTGACCATGAATGCGCGCCAGTTCCTCGCCGATTTGTGGCGCTGGCGCGGCGGGCGACAGGCCACGGGGTACGAGAAGTGTCTGCTGCTGGCCCTGCCGTGGCCGATCCCGTGCGATCTGTATCTGCTGCGTTTTCGCGCCGGCACCGTGGTGCCACCGCATCGCGATCGCGTCGAACGCGGTCGGCACTATCGCTTGAATCTGATTCTGCGCGCGGCGCGACGCGGCGGCGAGTTCGTGTGCGCGCGACCGATCTACGTCAGCCGTCGCATCAAGTTCTTCCGACCCGATCTGGAAACGCACGAAGTCACGCGCATCGAGGAAGGCACGCGCTACGTCTTGTCGCTGGGCTGGGTGCTCGGCGCGCGCGGCGTGGGGCCGGCGGCCTGAGCACTCACGACAGCAACTGATCGGGCGCGAACTCGCCCGCCGCCGGAATCATCTGCGTGCGCATGATGCTTTGCGCCAGCAGCTGATCGGCCGCCACCGGACCCAACGCATCGCAGGCGCACAGATACACCGCGTGCACAATCGCGCGCAGATCGGCCACGTCGAGGCCACGGCCCAGCGAATCATCGACCGCGCCCGCTTGCAGCCACACCGACGCGCGTTGCGACAAGCCTTGACGCAACTTCGCGTGCGCGACCGCGTCGGCGATGATCTCGGCGAGCAAGCCGGTCTTGCTGCGCGTGGCCTCGCCGATGGGCTTGAGCATCAAGCGCGCGACGTGGCCCATCACGGCCGCCGGCGCGTCCATCGGCGTGGCGGCGCCATTGACCGCCGCGGGCGCGGGCGCTGGTTCGGTGCGCGTCGCCGGCACGCCCGGCGCGCTGGGCGCGCGCCGCTCGATCGCGGGCGCTGGCGCATCGAGCCAGGCTTCGGGATAAGGCTGCAACTGATCGTAGGGTTGCGACAGCGCGACGAAGATCGCGCGTGATAGGGCCAAGCGTTCCGAGTCGCTCAGATTCGCGACGTGCACGCCATCGCCGACATAGCGCGTCACCAGGAAGTGCGGCTGATTGGCGTAGTTGTGCTCCCACAGCGCGAACATCTGGAAGGCGCGTCGCTCGTCGTTCTGCAGCACTTTCGACAGCGCGGTGTAGACCGCGCGTCGTCGCTGATGAAGACCGCGTTGTTGAGTGTTGTTGTCGCTCATGACCCGCGCGCTCGCCTCAGCCCTGCGTGCCGCGATGCGTGCGCGCGCTCATGAACTCGGCGTAGCCCAGCTCATAGTGCTCGGTGTAGTCCAGGCCGCTCTGCTCGTGCTCGGTCGGCGCGCGCAGGCCCAACACGATGTCGATGCCCTTGAACACCACCAGGCCGATCACGAAGGCCCACGCCGCGCCGATCACGCCGCCCATCGCCTGCACGCCGATGCGGCTCATGTTGAACATGTCGCCGTCATACAAAACGCCGGTCATGATCACGCCGAACAAACCACAGCACCCGTGCACGGGCACGGCATCGACCACGTCGTCGATGCGCAGTCGCAGCAGCAAGCGATTGGCGCCAATCAGGATCGGGCCCGCGAGCAGGCCCACGATCACGGCCGAACCCGGCTGCACGTACTTGGCGCCCGCGGTGATGGCGACCATGCCGCCCAGCGCGCCGTTCAACACCGCCGTCATCAGAATCGGCTGACGCGTCAGCGCCAGCAGGGCGATGGTGCCGACGATGCCCGCCGCTGCGGCCAGATGCGTGTTGATGACGATGCGACCAAGATCGGAGAAATCCGAGTTGACCGCGCCGCCGTTGAAGCCCAGCCAGCCGATCCACAACAAAAACGTGCCCAGCGCCGCCAGCGGCAGATTGTGGCCGGGGATATCGCGCGGCGCGCCATCGCGACCGAAGCGACCGAAGCGCGGACCCAGCACCATCACCGCCGCGAGCGCGGCGAAGCCGCCGATCGTGTGCACGCCGGCGCCGCCGGCCGTGTCGAGAAAGCCCATGCCGCGCAGCCAACCCGGCATCTCGGCCGTGCCACCCCAGATCCAGCCGCCGTAGATCGGATAGATCAACACCACCACGAAGAAGGTGCCGACCAGGTACGGGATGTAGCGAATGCGTTCGGCCACCGCGCCACTGATGATCGTGGCCGCGGTGGCGGCGAAGAAGGTTTGATACAGCACGTTGACCAGATACGCGCCATCGCCGCTTTCGGGCATGAAGTCCGAAGTGCCGATGAAGCCCGTCGAGTTGGCGCCGAACATCAGGCCGTAACCGACCAACCAATAGCCCAGCGAGGCGATGGCGCAGTCGGTGAAGTTCTTCATCAGCACATTGACCGCGTTCTTGGCGCGCGCCAGGCCGCTTTCCAGGAAGGCGAAGCCAGGCTGCATCATCAGCACCATGCCGGCGCAGCACGCCACCCACACCGTGTGCAGGTTCACTTCGACACTGGCCGCTTGCGCGAACGCGGCGACGGGCAGGGCCAGCATGGCCACGGCGCCCAGGATCGTGAAAACGCGAAGCTTCATCGTAGCCCCCCACAGGCCGAAGGCGGCGTGGACCGCCTGTTCACGCACTGTAAGGCACAAGGGCATGACAACGACCAACGCTGTCACAGCGTGGTCATGTCTTTTGCGATTGTTTGCAGCACGGCGCGCGGGTCGCGCGCCTTCGCGGCTTAGAAGTGACTGGTGTCGAAGGGGTCGGCGAGGCTCGAATCGCCACCGCCGCCGCCTTCCGCGAGGCGGATCTTCAAGGCCAGGCCGTCGCGCGAATCGGCCTTGTTCAAGGCCTCTTCGAGTTCAATCTTGCCTTCCTTATATAGCCGGTACAGCGCCTGGTCGAAGGTTTGCATGCCTTCTTCCAGCGAGCGGTCCATGGCTTCCTTGATCTCGTGCACCTGGCCGCGACGCATCAGGTCGCGGATCAATGGCGTGTTGATCAGGATTTCCACCGCCGGCAGGCGCTTGCCGTCCTTGCCGATCACCAGGCGCTGCGAGACCACGGCCTTCAGGTTCAAGGCCAGGTTCATCAGAATGTTCTTATGCGCCGATTCGGGGAAGAAGTTGAGGATGCGTTCCAGGGTCTGGTCGGCATTGTTCGAGTGCAGGGTCGCCAAGCACAAATGACCGGTTTCCGAGAACGAGATCGCCGCTTCCATGGTCTCGACGTCGCGAATTTCGCCGATCAGGATCACGTCGGGCGCCTCGCGCATCGCGTTCTTCAGGGCCTCGTGATAGCTGTGCGTGTCCAGGCCCACTTCGCGCTGATTGACGATGGAGCGCTTGTGCTTGTGCAGGAATTCGATCGGGTCCTCGATGGTGAGGATGTGACCCGAGGTGTGTGAATTGCGGTAATCGATCATCGCCGCCAGCGAGGTCGACTTGCCCGAGCCGGTCGCGCCGACCACCAGGATCAGGCCGCGCGGTTCCAGGATCAGGGTTTGCAGCACGGGCGGAAGCTTTAAGGCCTCGAAGCTCGGGATCTCGCTCTTGATCGCGCGGATCACCATGCCCACTTCGCCGCGTTGCTTGAACACGTTGATGCGGAAGCGTCCGGCGTCCTTGACCGCGATGGCCATGTTCAATTCGAGATGCTTCTCGAACTGCGGCACCTGGCCTTCGTCCATCAGCGAGTAGGCGATCTTCTTGACCATGCCCCCCGGCAGGCCCGTATTGCCCAGCGGATAGAGCTTGCCCTCGACCTTGATGTGCACCGGCGCGCCCGTCGTCAGGAACATGTCCGACGCGCCCTTTTCGGTCATGAGCTTGAGGAAATACCCGATATCCATGCTTGCCTCCCTACCCGACGCACAGTCCTATCGTGTTGTGTGCTTCAATGCCGCAAACGGCTTCACACAAATCACTTGAGCGACCGCGTCCACCCGCCTGTTCCGAGCGAAGTTTATGACACCAACTCAGCGAAAAATCCATTGGGCCGCGCCCGTGCTGGCATTGACGCTAGGCGCCTGCGCGACCACCACCGCCCCCTTGACCTTGCTCGATGACGCGCAAGCCTTGACCGCGCGCGCGCGCTCGGCCGACGCCGCTCGCCACGCGCCCGTCGAGCTGCGCTTCGCCGAGGACAAGTTGAGTCGCGCGCGCTCGGCCGCCGATGCCCGCGACTACAAGCTCGCCACCACCTTGGCCCAACAGGCCGCGGTCGATGCCGAGTTCGCCATCGCCAAGACGCAGGAAGTTCGCGCGCGCGAAGCCGCCCGGGCCCAGCGCGAGGAGAACGCGCGACTGCGACATGATCTGCTCGGCGAAGGAGATTCGCCATGAGGCGCAACGAAGTTTTGCGGTTCCCCGGCCTCGCCGTGGCGGTGATGCTGGCGCTGTCGTCGTGCGCCACCGCGCCCAAGCGCGATCTCGAAGTGGAGCGCATCGCCGCGACCCTGCAACAACTCGAGCGCGATGCCGACCTCGCGCCGCGCGCGCCGGCCGAGATCGCCCGCGCGCGCGATGCGCTGCGTGATCTGCAAGCCGCCGGCGGCGCCAATGCCGCCACGCGCGCGAACCTCGCCTACATCGCCGAACGTCGCGTCGACGTGGCCGCCGCCGCCGCGCGAGCCGCGCGCGACACCGACGCGCTCGACCAACTCGAAGGCGAGCGCGCTCAGATCCTGGTCGAGGCCAGCCGTCGCGACGCGCAAGCCGCGCGCGAGGAAGCCGAGCGCCTGCGCATGCAAAACCTCGCCCGCGTCGAAGAAGCCGATCGCGCGCGCGAGCAAGCCGCCGCCGCGCTCGAGCAAAGCGAACTCAGCGCGCAACAAGCGCAGAGCGCGCGCGAAGCCGCCGAACAGGCCAAGCGTCTCGCGCAAGCGCAAGCACAAGAAGCCTCGCTCGCCAAGCGCGAGGCCGAACTCGCCATGGCCGCCGCCGACAGCTTGCGCATCCAGATGCAGAACTTGAAGTCGCGTCAGGATTCGCGCGGTCAGGTGATGACACTCGGTGAGTCGGTGTTTCCGCCGGGCAAGTCGAGCTTGCAGCCGGAAGCCTTGGCCAACCTCGACACGCTCGTGGGCTTCGTCAACGAGAACACGCAGCGACGCGTGCGCATCGAAGGTCACACCGACAATCGCGGCGGCAGCAATCTCAACCAGGTGCTCAGTCAGAAGCGCGCCGAAGCGGTGCGCGACGCGCTGGTGGAGCGTGGCGTCGACGGCGCGCGCATCACCGCCGTCGGCATGGGCGCCTCGGTGCCGATCGCGCCCAATGACAGCGCCGAAGGACGCGCGCGCAACCGCCGCGTGGAGGTCATTCTCGAAGCGCATTGAGACCATGGTGGGCGCGGCGTGCTGCGCTGCGCCATCGGCATCGTGAAAACCGGCATTTTGACCGGGGTTTTCCCTTGGTTTTCGTCTTTCTTCACGGGCTAAATCGCTGAGAAGAAAAGGGAATATCGCCAGGCCCATTACGCCTGTCGGATCGTGTTGCCGCTCCAGAAAAATCGGCGTAGTGTCGGCCACGAGGGTCGCTTTTTACGGCCCCGTGGAGAACGCCGGCGCATGAGCGTGACACCCACAAATCGTTTCGCCGTCGTCTCGCGCAGGTTCGCGGGTCGGCGGCAGATCAGTCCGGGTGTTCGCGTTATCGATCGGCACTCGACACCCATTACCTCGACGCCTCGCCAACGGTGACCCCGTGGCGGGGCGTTTTCGTTTTCGCAAGCCAGCAAGAAAGGAGCCCGGTCCCCATGTTCGAGAACAAGCAAAGCGAAGTGGAGCAACTCATGGCCAAGAGCGCGGAGTTTCGCGCCCTCTACCTGCGCCATCGTGAACTGGACAAGCAGGTGCTCGATGCGGAGCTCGGGGTGCTGCCGCTCGACGATTTGACCCTGGTGCGGTTGAAGAAGGAAAAGCTCTGGGCCAAGGACAAGTTGACTCATTTGTTCGATCAGCGCGAGACCGCGCACTGACGGGGGCGGGGAGCGACTTCGGTCGCGATGGATGGGGAGGAAGGGCTCGCTTAGGCGGGCCCTTCTCTTTTGGGAGGGGCTCCGTTTGGTCGCGGGGGGTGTTCGCCTTCGGCGGGGTTGAATTGGGTCGGTGGTCGCGGGCGACGGGCGAGTGAGTTCTCGCCTTTGGGCTAAGGGCGTGGGGGGTGGGTCCTCACCTGGCG
>JBGAHD010000003.1:0-1093134 GCA_044226395.1 Ahniellaceae bacterium | reverse complement strand
TACGCCTTGAACTCGCCGCCAAAACGCTCCGCGCCCACCTTCGTCAACGCCGCCGTCAGCGTCGTCTTGCCATGGTCCACGTGACCAATCGTCCCCACGTTCACGTGCGGCTTCTTGCGTTCGAATTTTTCCTTGGCCATGTCCGAAAACCCTTGCTATTCAGTAGGTTGAGCCGTAAAGGCGGCGTGCGTTCTCAATGTCTGGTGCTCACTACTGGAATCGAACCAGCGACCTCTTCCTTACCAAGGAAGTGCTCTACCGACTGAGCTAAGTGAGCGTTTTGTGTTACTGCTGCCCGGCGTGCTTCGTTCAATGGAGCGGGAGACGGGAATCGAACCCGCACTATCGGCTTGGAAGGCCGAAGTTCTACCATTGAACTACTCCCGCACCGGGCGTATTTTCCGTTGTTTGTGGTGGAGGGAGGTGGATTCGAACCACCGAAGGCGTAAGCCAGCAGATTTACAGTCTGCCCCCGTTGGCCGCTTGGGTATCCCTCCAGCAAACGAGCCCGCTATTCTGTCGGACCAACTTTTCAGCGTCAAGAATGTTTTTGGCTGAAAAGTATCCAGGCGGGTGGCGAGTCCCGCATTTTGGCCGGACTTTTTGCTGGCGGACACCCTTTTTGGCGCTCTCGGCCCCTCAGGGTGGGGGCTCGCAGGCTCGAGAACAACCGGCCGCCGTCGACCTAGCGCGGTCCGACCAAAGCCGATCGCACCACCCGCCCGCCCCAGCGCACCTCACCCGGCTCATCGCGCCGGGACTGTAAAGCCTGTCAGGTATTCGTCCCGAACCGTGCTCGGTAGTGTCCGGTGGAACGCGCCTTTTCGCGCGAACCAGGGGAACGGCCATGCTTGACCTACTCAAGCGCATCCTCAAGCCCGAGCAGACCGAGGAAAGGCTGCCCGCGTACCGAGTCGTGGTAACGCCGCCGGCCAACCGGGGGCCGACGTACGACTCGCGCCTGATCGAGAACCTCAAGCACGACCACAAGGAATTGGTCCATCTGTTCCAACAGATCGGCATGGTGGTCGATCAACGGCGCTTCCACGAAATCCCGACCATGCTCGTGTCGTTCAAGACGCGTCTGGAGAGCCACCTGCTCGCCGAGAACGTGCGCTTTTACAACTACGTCGAGCACAGCCTGCGCGGCGACGACGAGAACATCGCCCTGATCCGAAGCTTCCGTCGCGAGATGAACGCGATCGCGCGCGGGGTGGTCGACTTCGTCAAGAAGTATCAGCGCGTCAACTTCGACGAGCCCACGCGCAATGCCTTCCTGGCCGACTACCGCGCGGTCGGCGGCCTGCTCACCCATCGCATCGAACGCGAGGAAAGCAGCCTCTATCCCTTGTACGAGCCCTCATAGCGACCGGGGCAGAAACGGTCGCGCCACACGCCACTAAGGATGGAAGCGTATGAAACACGACCACGATCCGGTGCAAACCACCGAAATCCAACGCCTGCGTCATGATCTCGAGACCCACCGTGTATTCAAGGCCATCGTCGACCAAGCTTCGCTGCGCCGCTTCATGCAAGTGCATGTCTTCGCGGTGTGGGACTTCATGTCGCTGGCCAAGCGGCTGCAACGGGACATGACCTGCGTGGAACTTCCCTGGATGCCACCGGCCAACGCCACCGCCGCGCGATTGATCAACGAGATCGTGCTCGGCGAGGAAAGCGACGTCGACCCCGAGGGCGAGGCGGCCAGTCATTTGGAGTTGTACCTATCGGCGATGAAGGAAGTCGACGCGCCGACCACGATTTTCGACGACTTCATGGCGCGCATGCGTCGCGGCACGCCCGCGCCGGAGGCGCTGGAGGCTTGCGGCGCGCCGCGATTCGTCCGCGATTTCGTCAACAACACGCTAACCACCGCGCTGGGGGGCGACACCCTGCAGGTGCTGGCGAGCTTTTTCTACGGACGAGAGAACGTGATCCCCGGCATGTTTCGCGGACTGCTGTCCCGCTGGGGCGTGGCGCGCGAGCAGGCGCCGCGATTCACGTATTACCTCGACCGACACATTGAACTCGACGGCGACAGCCATGGACCGGCTGCCGCTCGCCTGATCGCCGCGGAACTCGAACGCCATCCGGAACGGCTTCAGTACGCGCGTCAGGCGGCGCTGGAAAGTTTGCAGGCACGGCGGCGACTCTGGGATGGGACGCTGCAACTGCTGCGAGAGCGCGAGGCCCCGGCGGTGCACGCCGCCGAAGCCTTGGCCCTGCCGTGATCCACTGACTTCCAGCGCGTCGCCCTTTTCCTCAGGCCGCCCGCGTCAACGCGGTCGCCTGCAACGCCGCGATCTCGCGCACTTGCGCGCGCGATCGCGCATCCATCGGCAAGCGGAAGGCCAGGCTCATCACCTGGCCGATCCGCCGTGGCTCGCCCAGGCGCTCGACCGTGAAACCCAGACGCCGCAGCATGCGTTCGATCGGCGCACTGGTCACGCCGACGAAGGCATCGAGCCCACGTTGCTCGGCGAAGCGCACCGCCGCCAGCAGCAAGGCGCTCGGCACGGTGCTGAAGCCAAAGCCACCGCCGGTGTGATCATCGGCGACCGCGAAACGACTGATCTCCCACACGCGCGCGTGCTCGGGCATCGCGCCGCCATCGAGCAGCTGCGGAAAGACATCGCGCAGCATGTTCGGCCCGGTGGTCGGCAGTAGTCGACAGCAGCCGAGCGCGCGCGGCTCGCCCTGCGTTGGGTGGGCGACGACGTAGTGCGGACCGATGGCGTCGAACCAATCGTGTTCGCGACCGTGCTCGCTGCGCACATCCCATCCGAGCCGATCGTGAAAGACCGCGTGACGCAGCCGATACATGCTTTCCAACAAGGAATGACGCAGGGCGGCCTGCCCCGCGCGAGCGATGGTGATCCTCAACATGGTGTTCTCCTCCGCGGAAGTGCGGAGGCAAAGCTAAACGCGCGGCCTGTCAGTCTCGACAGCTGCAAGGAGTTATAGGATCGGGCGCTCCGGCACTGGCGCTCGCGCGACTTGATGCGCTCGCCACGCGCCGCGGTATCGTGGCGCTATATGGACGGCGGCTAATGTAATAACGACGCTAGGGCGAGATCAGCCCCAGCGCCACGGCGCGCGCGACCGCCGCCTGACGACTGCTGACGCCGAGCTTGCGCGAGGCATTCTGAAGATGGAACACGGCCGTGCGCTCGCTCACGCGCAGGAGCTTGCCGATTTCCCAACTGGTCTTGCCCGCCGCCGCCCAATGCAGGCATTCGCGCTCGCGCGGCGTCAGCTCCGGCACGCGCGGCAGCGCGCGCGTGGTGGCGAAGCGGTGAGCCGCCTCGTGAAGAAAATGCGCGAACAGATGCAGGCTCGGCAAGGCTTCGCGCATCTGCGCGTCGTCGAGTTGATCGCTGGCGAAGGACACCAGGCCCCAACTCGCGCCCGGCCCATGCAAGGGCACGGTCACGCCGCGACGCAGACCGAACTCGCCGGCCTCGGCGAACAAGCGCCACGTCGCCTGCGTGCGCGGATCCGCCACGCGCGGACGCGGCAGCGCGTCGGACCAGATCAAGGGCGTGGTGTGACTCTGACAATGCGCGATCACCGGATCGATGCGCAGGTAGTCGTGATGAAAATAATGCTCGACCCACGCGGGCGGATAACCGCCGAGCATGAACTGCTCGCGCCGCTCCTGCACCACCGGCAGATCGAGCGCGTAGATCCAATGGCCGATGCCCAGGCGATGCGTCAGGGCGTCGACGTCGGCGCGCAGTTGCTCCGGCGATTCGCACCGCGGCAGGGCCTGCAGCACCTCGATCGATTGCAGCATTCGACGATCCGGAAGTCGGCGAGTCTCGACTATACGACCGTCCGCGCGCATCGCCCGAACGCTTGTCGCGCATTCGCGCCCGCTCGCGCGAAAAGAATTCAGCGTGACTGTTCGACGCCGATTAGCCGTGCTGGCGAACGATGAAAACGATTGCGGTGCGAGGATTCGCGCGCGATCGGAAGGCGCTGAGATATTGCGGTCACATCGCGCCCATGTCCAGCGGCGCGCGAGCGCGGCGTTTATCTGGCCTAGACACTTCGATGACTAAGCTTCGCGTCGCCGATCGAGGAGCGGGCCGCGCGCGCGAACCGTCGCCCTTCGGCGCCCTGACCGCATGCCGCGTTCCCGACGACGCGCTTGACCAACACTGAGGAAACGCCCCGCCATGACGACCGAGCGCGCCGCCGTCCCATCAAGTTCACGCCGCGCGTGGAGGACAAGCGCGTTCGTCGCTCGCGTTTGCCTGCTCGCATTGCTCGGCCTGCTCGCGGCCTGCGGCGGCACCGCGCCGCCACCGGGCATCGTCGCCGTGTCGCCCTTCGATGCCGAACGCTATCAGGGCCGTTGGTACGAACTGGCGCGACTCGACCATCGCTTCGAACGCGGTCTCACCGACGTCTCGGCGCACTACAGCCTCAAGCCCGATGGCGGCGTGCGCGTGATCAATCGCGGTTACGACGCCGAGGATCAGCGTTGGCGCGAAGCCGAGGGCAAGGCTGTATTCACCGGACCGTCGACGACCGGCGCGCTCAAGGTCTCGTTCTTCGGCCCCTTCTACGGCGGCTACAACGTGGCCGCCCTCGACCCCGACTATCGCTGGGCGATCGTGGTCGGCCCCGATCGCGACTATTGCTGGATCCTCGCGCGCGACAAGCAGGTCGATGCGGCCACACGCGAGATGCTCATCGCGCGCGTGCGCGAACTCGGCATCAATGACGGCGCCCTGATCTGGGTGACGCATGAGCGCGACGATCCGGGCGTCTGAGCCGACGGGATGAGCTACACCGTCGTCTGGTTCAAACGCGATCTGCGCGTCCAGGATCACGCGCCCTTGGCGCAGGCGGCGCGGCGTGGGCCCGTCTTGTGTCTGTACGTGATCGAGCCGAGCCTGTGGGCACAGCCCGATAGCGCGCGTCAGCACTACGAATTCTTGCGCGAGTGCCTTGATGATCTCGCGCCGCGTCTTCGACAGCGAGGCGCCGAACTGCAAGTCACCGTGGGCGAAGTCGTCGACGTGCTGTCGCGCCTGCATGCCCAGGCGCCGTTCGATCATCTGCATTCGCATGAAGAGACCGGCAATGGCCACACCTTCGCGCGCGATCGCGCGGTGGCGCGCTGGTGTCGCGAGCGCGGTGTCGCGTGGCGAGAGTGGCCGCAACACGGCGTCGTGCGCCGATTGCCCTCGCGCGATCAATGGAACGCGCGCTGGCATGAACACATGCATGCGCCGATGGAGAGCACGCCTTCGAGCCTGGAGGGTCGTGCCCTGCCCTGGTCGCCCATGACCTTGCCGACCGCCAGCGAGTTGGGCTTATCGCATGAGGAACCGCCCAAGCGTCAACGCGGCGGACGTCGGCGCGCCACGCGCGTCTTCGCGGATTTCCTCGACGAGCGCTGCCGGCACTATCGCGGCGGCATGTCCTCGCCGCTGAGCGCGCCGGGCGCGTGTTCGCGCTTGTCGCCGTATCTGGCGATGGGTTGCTTGAGCATGCGCGAGGTCGTGCGCGCGACCGAGGACCGCGCGCTCGCGCTCGAGGACGATCCGACGCCGGAAGCGAAGTGGCGACGACAAGGCCTCGCGGCCTTCTCCAGCCGTCTGCATTGGCACTGCCACTTCATCCAGAAACTCGAATCCGAGCCGGCGATGGAGTTCCAAAATCTCCATCGTGGCTATGACGGCCTGCGCGAATCCGAATGGGACAACGCGCGCTTCGCCGCGCTCACCGCCGGTCGCACGGGATGGCCGATGGTCGACGCCTGCGTGGCCCTGCTTCGCGAGACCGGCTGGATCAACTTCCGCATGCGCGCGATGCTGGTGTCGGTGGCTTCGTATCCGTTGTGGCTGCATTGGCGCGAAGTCGGCCTGTGGTTGGCGCGACAGTTCCTCGACTACGAACCCGGCATTCACTGGAGCCAGATGCAGATGCAAGCTGGCACCACCGGCATCAACACCACGCGCGTGTACAACCCGATCAAGCAAGCGCAGGACCACGATCCGCAAGGTCAATTCGTGCGTCGCTGGCTGCCGGCGTTGCGGCGCGTGCCCGATGCCTGGTTGCTACAACCCTGGCGCATGCCGGCCGATGTGCAAGCGCGTTGCGGTGTGCGCGTCGGCGAGGACATCGCCCTGCCCCTGGTCGATCTCGACTCCGCGACGCGCGCCGCGAAGGCGCGCATCCACGCGCTGCGCGCGCGTTCGGATGTGCGCGCGGCCAAGGCCGCCATCGTCGAGAAGCACGGCTCGCGCCTCCGCCGGGGCGCACGCGCCCGTGCCGCGTCGCGCAAACGCGAACCCGCGCAACACGAGTTGGATTTCTAGCCGTGCACCGCAAGCCCCATCTGCCCGAGAAACCCTGCCAACACTGCGGACGTCCCTTCGCCTGGCGCAAGAAGTGGGCGCGCGTCTGGGACGAGGTGAAGTTCTGTTCCGGCCGTTGCCGTCGCGAACGCAAGCGCGGCGATCGCGCGCCATGACCGCGCCTTGCCACACCCTGCGTCTGATCCTGGGCGATCAGCTCAATCCGGAACACTCGTGGTTCCGAACGGTCGATCCCGGCGTGATGCACGTGTTGATGGAAGTCCGGCAGGAAACGGACTACGTGCTGCATCACGCGCAGAAGATCATCGCGATCTTCGCCGGCATGCGCGACTTCGCGCGCCGCTTGCGCGCGGCGGGCCATCGCGTGCGCTATGTCGCGCTCGATGATCCGAGCAATCGTCAGAGCGTGACCGAGAATCTGGCCGCGCTGGCGCGCCAGTTCCAGGTTGAATGCATCGAATGGCAATCGCCCGACGAATGGCGTTTGGATCAGTGCCTACGCGACTGGGCCGCGCAACAACCGTGGACGATGCGCGAGGTCGACACCGAGCATTTTCTGACGAACCGCCACGAAATGGCCGAGTTCTTCGCCGGCCGCCAGCAATGGCTGATGGAAAACTTCTATCGCCACATGCGTCGGCGTCATGGCCTCTTGCTCGACGCCAAGGGCAAGCCCGAAGGCGGCCAGTGGAACTTCGATCACGACAATCGCAAGCCGTGGCGCGGCCAACCGGCCGAACCGGTCGATGCGCGTCCCGTGCATGATCATCGCGACCTGTGGGCGATGATCGTCGCGCGCGAGGTCAAGAGTTTCGGCGAGGCCCAGGCCGACCACTTCCGTTGGCCGCTCAATCGCGAAGAAGCGTTGCGATGCCTCGAAGCCTTCATTCGCGACAGCCTGCCGCACTTCGGCGATTTCGAGGACGCGATGAGCAGCACGCATCAGCGGCTGTTCCATTCGCTGCTGTCGTTCGCGCTCAACGTCAAGATGCTGCATCCGCTCGAAGTCGTGCGCCGCGTCGAGACGGCGTATCGTGAAGGCCACGCGCCCTTGGCCGCGGCCGAAGGGTTCATTCGCCAGATCATCGGCTGGCGCGAGTACGTGCGCGGCATCTATTGGTCGCAGATGCCGGGTTATGACGAACGCAACGCGCTCGGTCACGATCTCCCGCTACCCTCGTGGTTCTGGACCGGGCGGACGCGCATGCGCTGCGTCGCGAACGCGATCGGCCAATCACTGCGCACGGCGCACGCGCATCACATTCAGCGACTGATGGTGATCGGCAACTTTGCGCTGCTCGCGGGGCTCGATCCGCGCGCGCTGCACGAGTGGTATCTGGGCATCTACATCGATGCCTTCGAATGGGTCGAGCTGCCCAATACGCTCGGCATGAGCCAATGGGCCGACGGTGGCCTGATCGCGACCAAGCCCTATGTCAGCAGTGGCGCCTACATTCTGCGCATGAGCGACTATTGCCAAGGCTGCCACTACGACGTGAAGGACAAGACCGGCGCGCGCGCCTGCCCGTTCAACGCGCTGTATTGGGATTTCTTCGCGCGCCATGCACCAACGCTCGCCGACAATCCGCGCATCGGCATGACCTATCGCCAACTCGAGAAGATGAAAGGCCCCGCGCTCGAGGCCTTGCGCGCGCGCGCCGCCGAATTGCGCGCCAACCTCGAAACCCTCTAAATCGCCGAACGGAAACCCGACCGTGCAATCCCTGCCCCAGGACTACCGCGCCATGGTCATCGGCGCCACCGGCGCGATAGGTTCGGCCTTCGTCGAGCACTTGCGCGCGGACGCTCGCTGCGGCGAGGTGTTGACGCTGAGTCGTTCGACCACGCCCGCGATCGATTTCCAGAACGAGGATTCGATCGCGCAAGCCGCCGATCACGTGCGCGCGCAAGGTCCGCTGCATCTGGTGCTCGTCGCCACCGGCGTGCTGCACGGTGGCGATGCCTGGCCCGAGAAGCGCCTGGGCGAACTCAGCTACGCGCGCCTGCTCGCCAACTTCACGATCAACACCCTGGGGCCCGCGATGGTGCTGGCGCGCTTTGCGCCCTTGCTCGCGCGCGACGAACGCGCACTGTTTGGCGTGCTCTCGGCCAAGGTCGGCAGCATCGGCGACAATCGACTGGGCGGCTGGTACAGCTATCGCGCGTCGAAGGCCGCGCTCAACATGATCGTCAAGACCGCATCGATCGAACTGGCGCGCACGCATCGGCGCGCGGTGATCGCGGCACTGCATCCGGGCACGGTGGCCTCGCCCTTGTCGGCGCCGTTCAACGCCATGCACGCGCCGCGACCGCCGGCGATCGCGGCGGCGGAAATGCTCGACGTGCTAGATGGCATCGATGCCGCCGACAGCGGCGGCTTCTGGGCCTACGACGGGCAGCGCCTGCCCTGGTAGGCGGCGCGCGTCGCGGACGCGCGCCGTTCACGCGATCGCGCGATCAGACGTTGAAGCGGAAGTGCAGCACATCGCCTTCCTTGACGATGTAGTCCTTGCCTTCCAAACGCAGACGACCCGCTTCGCGCGCACCAGCCTCGCCCTTGTAACGAATGTAGTCGTCGTAAGCGATCGTTTCGGCGCGAATGAAGCCGCGCTCGAAATCGGTGTGAATCACACCGGCCGCTTGCGGCGCGGTGGCGCCGACCTTCACGGTCCAGGCGCGCACTTCCTTCTCGCCGGCGGTGAAATAGGTCTGCAGGCCCAAAAGGCTATAGGCGGCGCGAATCAGGCGATTGAGGCCGGGTTCTTCCAAACCCATGTCCTTCAGGAAATCGACCTTGTCGGCATCGTCCATCTGCGCGAGTTCTTCCTCGATCGCCGCGCACACCGGCACCACTTGCGCGCCTTCCTTGCGGGCGCGTTCGCGTACGCGTTCGAGATGCGGGTTGTCGGTGAAGCCGTCCTCGCGCACGTTGGCGACGTAGAGCACGGGCTTCATGGTCAGCAGGAACATTTCGCGCAACAGGACGCGTTCTTCCGGCGTCATCTCGACGCCACGCGCGGGCCGGCCTTCGTTGAGCTCGGCGCGCATGCGCGCCAGGATGTCGCGACGCGCGGCCGCGTCCTTCTCGCCGGCCTTGGCCGAGCGCTCGGCGCGTTGCAGGGCGCGCTCGACGGAATCGAGATCGGCCAGCGCCAGTTCGGTGTCGATGGTCTCGATGTCGGCGATCGGATCGACCTTGCCCGAGACGTGCACGATGTCGCCGTGCTCGAAGCAACGCACCACGTGCGTGATCGCGTCGACCTCGCGAATGTGCGCGAGGAACTTGTTGCCCAGGCCCTCGCCTTGCGAGGCGCCGGCGACTAGACCCGCGATGTCGACGAACTCGATCGTGGTCGGAATGATCTTCAGCGGCTTGGCGATCGACGACAGCGCCTCGAGGCGCGGATCGGGCACCGGCACCACGCCGACATTGGGATCGATCGTGCAGAATGGAAAATTGGCCGCGGGAATGCCGGCCTTGGTCAGCGCATTGAAGAGCGTCGACTTGCCCACATTGGGAAGTCCGACGATGCCGCATTTGATGCCCATGGCGTTGTCCGGGTCAGGAGTAAGGATTGACGAGCACGCTCGTCAATCCTTACGCCTCTCGGGCTTGGCCGTGTGCAGCTGTTTCATCGCGTCGTTGAGCTTGTCTTCCATCACCAGCGGCATGACCCGCAACGCGTCGCTCACCGCGTCGATGATCGCGTCCTCGTCGATCTTGCTCGCGCGACCGAGCACCCAGTTGGTGACCTGATGCTTGTCGCCGGGATGACCGATGCCCAGGCGCAAGCGATGAAACTTACCGTGGCCCAGATGCGCGAGGATGTCGCGCAGGCCGTTCTGTCCGCCATGGCCGCCATCGAACTTCAGGCGCGCCGTGCCCGCGGGCAGATCCAGATCGTCGTGGGCGACGAGCATTTCTTCGGGTTCGATCTTGTAATACGACAACAACGCATTGATCGACAGGCCCGAGCGATTCATGAAGGTCGTGGGCTTGGCCAGCCACACGGCGGCGCCATCGACATTGGCCTTGCCGGTCTCGGCGTGCAGCTTGGCGTCGCGCGACAAGCGCGCGCCCCACCGCTCCGCCAAGGCATCCAAAAACCAGAACCCGGCGTTGTGCCGGGTTCTGAGATATTCGGCGCCGGGATTGCCCAGGCCGACGATCAAGCGCATGGACGACATGTCTCGTGCCTGTTCGCGACGCGCGTGGCGCGGCGTGTCCGCTCCGCGCGCGTGGCGAGCCTGGGCCGATTACTTCTTCTTGTCGTCCTTGGCCGGCGCGGACTTGGCGGCGGGAGCTGCCTTGCCAGCGGCGGCCGGAGCGGCGGCGCCACCCTTGGCGGCGGGCGCGGCGCCCGCGGCGGGGGCGGCGGCGGCATCGGCAGCGGCGGCGGCTTCGGCCTCTTCCTTCATCTCGCGCGCCACGACCACGGCCACGTCATGCTCCTTGCCCAGGCGCAGTTCCGGAATCGACACGCCGTTGGGGAGCTTGAGCGCCGACAAGTGCACGGTGTCGCCCTTGTCCAGGCCGGACAGGTCGACTTCGATGTACTCCGGCAGATCGCGCGGCAAGCAGGCGATTTCGACGTCGTTGAGTTCGTGCGTGATGACCACGCCCGAGGTCTTGCCGGCCGTCGACTTTTCCTGATTGAGGAAGTGCAGCGGCACGCGCACGCGGATCACTTCGTTCTCGGAAATGCGCTGGAAGTCCAAGTGCATGATCAGCGGCTTGAACGGATGACGCTGCATGTCGCGCAGCAGCACCTTCTGGGAGCCGGTGCCGATGCTCATTTCCATGATCGCCGAGTAGAACCACTCGTGCTTGGCGTGCTGTTCGACTTGCTGATGCTCGAGCTGGATGCTCGTGGGGTCCTGACTCGCGCCATAGACAATGGCCGGGACCTTGCCCGCCAGACGCAGGCGGCGGCTCGCACCTTTGCCTTCGTCCTTGCGGAGTTCCGCCTTGATTTCGTGTTTGACTGCCATGTTGATTGCCTCATTGATGAAATAACCGCCTCGCGGCGGATGACTCTCCCGCGACCAGGAGAGTGGCTAGCGCCATCGCGACCAGATCGATATCGCCGATCGGCCGCGATGGTTTTCAATCCACGTACAACGAACTCACCGACTCGCCGAAGGCGATGCGGCGCATCGTCTCGGCCAGCAACTCCGCCACGCTCAACTGCCGAATGCGACTGCAAGCACGCGCCGCTTCCGACAAGGCGATGGTGTCGGTGACCACCAGCTCGTCGAGCTGGGAACCGTTGAGATTGCTGATCGCCGCGCCCGAGAGCACCGGATGCGTGCAGTAGGCGACCACGCGTCGCGCGCCATTGCGCTTCAACGCCGCGGCCGCCGCGCACAGCGTGCCCGCGGTGTCGACGATATCGTCCACCAGCACGCAGACCTTGTCGGTCACGTCGCCGATGATGTTCATCACCGTGGCCTCGTTCGGGCGCGGACGGCGCTTGTCGATGATCGCCAGATCGGCGTCATCGAGGCGCTTGGCGATGGCGCGCGCGCGCACCACGCCGCCCACGTCGGGCGAAACCACGAGCAAATCCTTGGTGCCCTGATAACGCCAGATGTCGGCCAGCAGCACCGGCGAGGCATAGACGTTATCGAGCGGAATATCGAAAAAGCCCTGAATCTGATCGGCGTGCAGATCGACCGTGAGCACGCGATCGGTGCCGACCGCGCTGATCATCTTCGCCGCCACCTTGGCCGTGATCGGCACGCGCGCAGAGCGCGGGCGACGATCCTGGCGGGCGTAGCCGAAGTACGGCATCACCGCGGTCACCGAGGCCGCCGAGGCGCGCTTGAGCGCGTCGATCAGCACCAGCAGTTCCATGAAATTGTCGGCCGTGGGCGCGCTGGTCGGCTGGATCACGAAGACCTCCTGCCGCCGCACGTTCTCCTCGATCTCGACTTGCACCTCGCCGTCGCTGAAGCGACCGACCAGGGCCTTGCCCAGCGGCGCGTTCAACTCGCGACAGATGGCCTGGGCCAGCGGTCGATTGGCGTTGCCGGCAAAAACAAGAATGCCTTCGTTGTTCACGGCTTCGGTCCCGCGCCGGCGTTGCCCGGCTCACACTACGGCCCAAGGAAATGGCTGGGTCGGTAGGACTCGAACCTACGAATGCGGGAATCAAAATCCCGTGCCTTACCGACTTGGCGACGACCCAGCTGTGAAGCGTTAGCGATCTTGCGCCGGGCGCGCGTCACGTAGCCGCGCCACTCGCCCGGTCGTGCCATTGCCTGGCACGAAATTCCAGCGGCGATTTGTCCACGCCGCGCGCGACGAAAGCGCGCCATGGCGAAGGACAACTCAAGGCAATGGCGTTGGCCGCGTCGACATCGTCGAAGACCGCGAACACGCAGGCTCCGCTTCCGCTCATCCGCGCGTTGCCGCAACGAGCCAGCCAGGCCAGCGCGCGAGCCACCTCGAGGTGACGCGCGCAAACCACGGGCTGAAGATCGTTGCCAGGCCATTGCCCCGCAAGGAAGCGCGAAATTGTGGTGGGACTCGAATTCCTTGTCAAATCCGGGTCTTGGAATATGGCCGCGGTGCTGACCGCAACCCCCGGATCAACAACGACAAACCAGCGTTCGGGCAGGTTGATCGGCGTGAGCCGTTCACCCACGCCTTCGGCGAACGCCGAGTGCCCGGCCACGAACACCGGCACGTCCGCGCCCAGGCGCAGGCCGAGCGTCGCCAGCGCTTCTCGCGACAGGCCCAGGCCCCAGATCAAGTTCAGCCCGACCAGGGTCGTGGCCGCGTCCGAACTGCCGCCGCCCAGGCCACCGCCGAGCGGAATGCGCTTGTCGACGGCGATGTCGGCGCCGAGCGGCGTGCCGGAGTGATCACGCAACAGGCGCGCGGCGCGCACGACCAGATCGCTGTCGGCGGGAATGCGCGGATCATCGCTCACGCGCGCGATCACGCCGTCGGCGCGCGCGCGCAGACGCACGGTGTCGCCCCAGTCGAGCAGTTGAAACACGGTCTCGAGCCAGTGATAGCCATCATCGCGACGACCGATCACTTGCAGGAACAGATTCACCTTGGCCGGCGCGGGCCACTCGGTGAACGCCTCATCGCGCGTCATCTTCGGCCCAGGCGGCAATCGCCAAGCGAACCTGATACGGCGAGCGCGTGGCGAACACGCGCTTGGGCAAGGCCGGCGCGCCGGCGACCGGTTCGTACCAGCCGCGATACTCGACGGTCCAGCCGAGTTCGGTCATGCGGCGCGGAAGACCGTCGTCGTCGTATTCGATGCGCGCGCCGAGACGATCATGCGCCAGCCCACGCACCCAATCGCGCGCGGCCAACACGGGCAGATGCCAGCCGAGCTCGCGCTCGAGCAGGGCCTGCGGATCGCGATCGCGCAGCGGCTGCGCGCCGACGCCATCGAGCTGCGCCTGCGCGTCATCGCCCGACAAGCGCCACGTGTCATTGCTGATCGGCGCGCGCACTTCGATCAGATAGAACGCGCCATCTTGATCCCAGCGAATGCGGCCACTGCCACTGTCCTGGCCATCCGACACCGCGATGCGACCGTCGAAGCGCCAGCGCGCGTCGGCCGCGACCGCGGCCACGCGCGCGGCATCGCGCGGATCGGCCGGCAGGGGCGCGTCGACTCGCGCGACCGGCCGCGTGCCCGCGCATGCGCCAAGCCCCGCGACCAAGCCCAGCACGATCAGCGCGCGCGCGCGACGAAAGCTCACGGCTTGATGCGCTCGAGCGTGCGCTTGAGCGTGTCGTTGTCGGGCTCTTTCTTGAGCGCCGCATCGAACAGCGCGCGCGCTTCGTCCTTGCGCCCGGCCTTCCACAACACCTCGCCATAGTGCGCGGCGATCTCGGCGTCGGGCTGCAATTCATAGGCGCGCTTGAGGTGCTTGATCGCTTCGTCGAAGTTGCCCAGGCGATAGTGCACCCAGCCCATCGAGTCGATGATCGCCGGCTCGTCGGGCTTCTTGGCGAAGGCTTTCTCGATAAGGGCGCGACCTTCCTCGTAGCGATCGGTGCGATCGACGATGGTGTAACCCAGGGCGTTGAGCGCGTCGGCGTCCTCGGGATCGAGTTCGACGATGCGACGCAGGTCGCGCTCGGATTCGACGATGCGATCGGCCTGCTCGTGCAGCAGCGCGCGTCCGTACAGCATGCGGCGTTCGTCGGGCAGGACCTTGAGGCCCGCGTCATAGGCCGCGAGCGCGGCCTTGTCGTTCTTCGCGCGCGTGGCGAGTTCGGCTTCGAGCAGGAAGGTGTCGGCGAGCTTGCTGTCGTCCTCGATGCCTTCGGCGCGCAGCGCCTGCAATTGCGCGCGCGCGGCGTCGGGCTTGCCGGCGTCGTCGAGCAGCACGGCGATGCGCATCTGCGAATCGACATAGCGCTCGCCGCGCGGCACCAGCGCGTACCACTGACGCGCCTCGTCCTTGCGATCGGTGAGTTCGGCCATCTGGCCGAGCAGTTCCAGGCGCGCCTCGGGATGCGGCTCGGGCATCGCGCGCAGGGCCTCGTAGGCCTCGAGCATCAGGGCCTTGTCCTCGGTGCGCGCGGCATAGGCGGCGCGCGCGCTCAGCACATCGTCGTCGGGCTTGAACTCGGCCAGACTGCGCGCGGCGGCGGCGGCCTCGCCGGCGTCGTTGAGCACGGCGGCATAGGTCAGGCGAATGTCCTTGTCCTCGGGCGCCAGGCGCGTGGCCTTTTCCATTTCCGCGCGCGCGCCGGCCTTGTCCTCGGCGCGCAGCAGCACGTGACCGAGCCACACATGCGCGTCGGCCGAATCGGGATAGCGCTTGATGCCGCGATCGGCGAGCTGGCGCGCAAGCGCGTCGAGTTTCTGCTGCTGAGCGATCTGCGACAGCAGGATCAAGGTATCGACATCGCGATTGGCCACCGGCGCCTCGATCAGTCGCTGCAGCACCTGCGCGGCGGCTTCGGGTTGACGCGTGGTCAGCAGGGCCTGGGCGCCGAGCTTGCGAGTGTCTTCGTTATCGTCGCCGAGCAGATCGACGATCAGGCGATACGCCTCGTCGATCTTGCCCTGACCCAGGGCGATGGCCGCGTCGGCCTGGGTGGTGGCGCGCGTCTTGGCGTCGAGTTCGCGCCAGCGCTTGACGCCGGCCTGAGCCAGATCCCAGCGTTGCGCGACGATGGCCACGCGCGTGGCCTGCTCGGCGACGCGCGCGTCCTGACTGATCGCGGCGGCGCGGGCGTAATGCTTGGCCGAGGATTCGGCGCGACCGTCCTGCCAGGCGAATTCGGCGGCCATGAGCGCGCTCATCACCTCCTCGTTGGCCGCGGGCATGCCGTGATCGCCGGGCACGACCTCGGGCGCGGCCTCGGCGCCGGGGGCCGCGGCGGCGGGTTGACGCGCCGGGGTCGCGGCGCAACCGGCCAGGACTAGGCTCAGGGCGATCAGGCTCATTCGCAGCTCGAACATGTCTTGCCTTCCTCGTAGTCGTTCCGGGCGAAAACCAAGGCCTTCCTTGATTAGCCGGGACCGGGGCCGCACAATCTAGCGGCATTTCCGCCTACCGTCATGACGCTGCTCGCCATCGGCTTGAATCACCAGACCGCCCCCGTCGCCCTGCGCGAACGGGTGGCCTTTTCGCGCGAGGGCATACTCGAGGCGCTCGATCAGCTGCGCGCGATGCCCGGGGTGCGCGAAGCCGCGCTGGTGTCCACCTGCAATCGCACCGAGCTGTATTGCCATGTCGATAGCGGCGCCGAGGACGTCCCGGCCCGTTGGCTCCATGCCAGCCAGGGTCTGAGCGCGAACAAGCTCGATGAGTTCCTCTATCGGCACGAAGGCGAAGGCGTGGTGCGGCATCTGTTCCGCGTCGCCACCGGGCTGGACTCGATGATCCTGGGCGAGCCGCAGATCCTGGGCCAGGTCAAGGAGGCCTATCACCTGGCGCGCGAGCGCGGCACCTTGAGCGCGCAACTCGAGCGGCTGTTCCAGAACACCTTCGCCGTGGCCAAGCGCGTGCGCACCGACACGCGCATCGGCGCCAATCCGGTCTCGGTCGCCTTCGCCGCCGTGCGTCTGGCCAATCAAGTCTTCGGCGAACTGCGCCGGCACAGCGTGCTGCTGATCGGCGCGGGCGACACCATCGAACTGGTCGCGCGGCATCTGGCCGATCACGGCTGCGGGCGCCTGATGGTGGCCAATCGCACGCTGGAAAACGCGCAGAATCTGGCCGAGCGCTTCGGCGGCCAGGCCTTGCCACTGTCCGACCTGCCGCGTCGATTGGCCGATGCCGACGTCGTCATCGCCTCGACCGCGAGCCGCGATCCCATCGTCACCGCCGCGCATGTGAAAGCCGCGATCACGGCGCGCAAGCGCAAGCCCATGCTGTTTCTCGACCTGGCCGTGCCGCGCGATGTCGAAGCCGCCGTGGCCGAACTCGACGATGTGTTTCTCTACACCGTCGACAATCTCGCCAGCGTCATCGAGGAAAACCTGCGCTCGCGCCGCGAGGCCGCGCGCGAGGCCGAGGCCATCATCGATCTGCAGGTCGAGCACTTCATGGCCTGGTGGCGCGGGCTCAACGGCCATGGCGCCTTGCGTCAGCTGCGTCATTCGGCCGAGACCGAGCGCGACCGCGTGCTCGAGCGCGCGCGTCAGATGCTCGCCGCCGGCAAGCCCGCCGACGAGGCCCTGAATTACCTCGCCAACACACTCACCAACAAACTGCTGCACGCGCCTTCGGTCAATCTGCGCGCCGCCGCGCTGCGCGGCGATCACGATCTGTTGCAAGCCGCCGCGCGCCTGTATCGCGATGGCGCCGCGCGCGACGACGACCACGACGCATGACCCCTTCGATTCGCCGCAAACTGGACGCTCTGGTCGAGCGTCAGCAGGAAGTCGCCTTGCTCCTGGCCGACCCCGGCGTGCTCGCCGACAACACGCGCTTTCGCAATCTGTCGAAGGAATTCGCGCAGCTCGAGCCGCTGGCGCGCGCGCTCAAGGCCTATGACGAGGCCGGCGTCGCGCGCGAATCGGCGCGCGCCATGCTCGGCGAAGCGGATGCCGAGATGAAGGCGCTGGCCCAGAGCGAGATCGACGAACTCGACCAGCGCCGCGCCGACCTCGACGCGCAACTGCAAGTGCTGCTGCTGCCGCGCGATCCGCGCGACGACGCCAACATCTTTCTCGAAGTGCGCGCCGGCACCGGCGGCGACGAAGCCGCGATCTTCGCCGGCGATCTGTTTCGCATGTATTCGCGTTATGCCGAGAACCACGGCTGGCGCGTGGAATTGCTCGACGCCAGTGCTGGCGAGCACGGCGGCTACAAGAAAGTGGTCGCGCGCATCGAAGGTCAAGGCGCGTATTCGCGCTTGAAATTCGAATCCGGCGCGCATCGCGTGCAGCGCGTGCCCGAGACCGAGGCGCAAGGTCGCATTCACACCTCGGCCTGCACGGTTGCGATCCTCGCCGAAGCCGACGATCTCGACGAAATCGAGATCAATCCCGCCGATCTGAAGGTCGACACGTTCCGGTCCTCCGGCGCGGGCGGTCAGCACGTCAACAAGACCGAGTCGGCGATCCGCATCACGCACTTGCCCACGGGCTTCGTGGTCGAGTGTCAGACCGAACGCTCGCAGCACGCCAATCGCGACAAGGCGATGAAGCGCCTCAAGGCCGAATTGTCCGAGCAGCAACGGATCAAGGCCGAAGCCGCGACCGCGCAAGAGCGTCGCTTGCAAGTGGGCTCGGGCGATCGCTCCGAACGCATTCGCACGTACAATTTTCCGCAAGGCCGGGTCACCGACCATCGCATCAATCTCACCTTGTACTCGCTCGACACCGTGCTCGAGGGCCAGCTCGATCCCGTGATCGATCCGCTGATCCGCGAATATCAGGCCGATCAGCTCAAGGTTCTGACGGACAACGCCTGATGAGTGACACCGACACCGCCGAACGCCTGCGCGAGTGGATCGCGCGCGGCGAATTGGCTCGCGCCGAACAAGCCGCGCAGCAATGGCTCGCGAGCGAGCCGCCGTTTTCGCCGGCATGGCAACTGGCCGGCCGCGTGGCCTTGTTGCGCGGCGAGTTCGAGCCCGCGCTCAAGCGATTGATGCGCGCGCTGTCGCTGGACGGTCGCTCGGTCGCGGCGTGGGAGGATCTGGGGCGGCTTTACATCGCGCTCGGGCAATCGGAACACGCGGTTCAAGCCTATCGACGCGCGCTGACGGTCGACGATCGCGCGACCGAATCGTGGATCGGGCTCGGCGTGGCCTTCGACAATCTCGGACGCCATGACGAAGCGGTCGGCGCCTTGCGCCAGGCCTTGCAAGCCGGCGCCGATGTCGCGCGCACCGAGCGTCAGATCGCCGCGATCATGCTCTCGGCCGGACTGATCGACGACGCGCAGCGCGCGATCGACGCCGCCGTCGCCGCCGCGCCCGACGACGTGCATACCGCCTTCGTGCTGGGCGATGTGCTCGCCGCGCGCGGTCGTCACGCCGAAGCCGCCGAAGCTTTCGCGCGCGCGGCCGAAGGGCCCGATCGCGCCGAGGCGCTGTACAACCGCGCCATTGCGCTCGACGACATCGGCGACTGGCACGGCGCCGCGCACGCCTGCGAGCAAGCCGTGGCGCTGGCGCCGCATCTTCACGACGCGCTGGCGCAACTCGTCTTTCTCAAGCGACGACTGTGCGAATGGCAAGGCCTCGACGCCTTGTCGCAACGCCTGCGCGAAGCCGTCGGCGCCGATGCCGAAGGCATCACGCCGTTCTCCTTCCTCGCCGAACCCGCCTCGCCCGCCGAGCAACTGCGCTGCGCCAGCAGTTGGGCGCGCGCCAAGCTCGCGCGCACCGAGGCCGCGCGTCGTCGCTCGACCCTGGCGCCGCGCGGCTTCAGTGGCGGCGCGCCGCGCGTGGGCTTCGTGTCGTCGGGATTCAACAATCATCCGACCGCGCTGTTGATCGCGCGATTGATCGAACGACTGGCGCATCATCGCGAGATCGTGCCGATCGCCTTCGCCACCACGCCCGACGATGGCGGCGCGATGCGTCAGCGTCTGCGCGGCGCCTTCGATGAGTTCCATGAACTGCACGGCCTGCCCCACGAGGCCATGGCCGGACGCATCTACGATCAGCGCATCGATGTGCTGGTCGATCTGCGCGGGTATGGCGGCGGCGCGGTGACGGAAGTCTTCGCGCTGCGTCCGGCGCCCTTGCAGGTGAATTGGCTCGCCTATCCGGGCACTTCGGGCGCGAGCTTCATCGATTACCTGATCGCCGATGCCTTCGTGGTGCCACCGGCGCAACGCGCGCGCTACAGCGAATCTCTGGTGCGTCTGCCGCATGCCTTCCAACCGAGCGACACCGCGCGTCGCATCGGCGCGGCGCCGTCGCGCGAGTCGCTGGGCTTGCCGGCGAAAGGCACGGTGTTCGCGAGCTTCAACAACTCGTACAAGATTTCGCCCGAGACTTTTGGCGCGTGGATGCGCTGCTTGCGCGACGTCGATGGCAGCGTGCTGTGGCTGCTGCTGGGCAAGGACGAAGATCACGTGCGCGCGAATCTGCGCGCGGCCGCGGGCGCCGCGGGCGTGGCGCCGGATCGCCTGATCTTTCAGCGCAAGCTCGCGCATGACGAATACCTGGCCTTGTACGCGCACGTAGACCTGTTCCTGGACACATGGCCTTACAACGCTCATACCACCGCGAGCGATGCGCTGTGGGCCGGCGCGCCGGTGCTGACCTTGCCTGGCGAAACGTTCGCGTCGCGCGTGGCGGGTTCGTTGCTCAAGACGATGGGGCTCGAGGAGTTGATCGCCGACGACGTCGACACTTATGTCGCGCGCGCCACCGGCTGGGGCCGCGACACGCGCGCGCTGGCCGCGCTGCGCGAGCGCGTCGCCGCGCAACGCGCCAGTTCGCCGTTGTTCGACATGGATCGGCTCGCCATCGATTTCGCGCGCGCCATCGCGCACATGGTTGGCCGCGCGCGCAAGGGCCTGGCGCCGGCCGATGTCGATCTCGCCGCCAGTTGAGGACGCCATGACCGCGCAACGCGATTTCCTGCCGCTTCGCCTGGCCGTGCTGACGATCTCGGACACGCGCACCCTGGCCGATGACAGCTCTGGTCAGTACCTGGTCGACGCTCTGACCCAGGAAGGTCATCATCTGGCCGCGCGCGATCTCGCCCGCGACGATCGCTACCGCATTCGCGCGATCGTCTCCGCCTGGATCGCCGACGCCGCGATCGACGGCATCCTGGTCACCGGCGGCACCGGCTTCACCGGCCGCGACAGCACGCCCGAGGCGATCGAGCCCTTGCTCGACAAGCTCATGCCCGGTTTCGGCGAGATGTTCCGCGCCCTGTCCTATCAGGAAATCGGCACCTCGACCCTGCAATCGCGCGCCTTCGCGGGCCTGGCCAATGGCACCTTCGTGTTCTGCCTGCCGGGCTCCACGTCGGCGTGCCGCACCGCCTGGGAGCAACTGATCCGCGCCCAGCTGGACGCGCGCACGCGGCCTTGCAACCTGGCCACGCTCAAGCCGCGCTTGAACGAACGCTAGGGCCAGCTACCATCGTCCCATCCGAGCCGCGGGGACGACGATGAGCAAGCTCAAGAAGAAGGCCTATCTGGAGGCCATGGACAAGCTGCAAGTGCAGTTGTGCGAGATGCACCGCTGGTTGCAGTCCACCGGCAAACGCCTGGTGATTCTGTTCGAGGGCCGCGACACCGCCGGCAAGGGCGGCGCGATCAATTGCTTCACCCAGGTGCTCAACCCGCGTTTCTGCCGCGTCGCGGCCCTACCCAAGCCTTCCGATCGCGAGCGCTCGCAGTGGTATTTCCAGCGCTACATCGAACATTTGCCGGCCGCCGGCGAGATCACTCTGTTTGATCGCAGCTGGTACAACCGCGCCGGCGTCGAGCACGTGATGGGCTTTTGCAGCGAGGCCGAGTACAAACGCTTTTTGCTCGATTGCCCGGTATTCGAGGACTTGTTGATTCGCGATGGGATCTTGCTGTTCAAGTACTGGTTCGCGGTCGATCAGAAGCTGCAGGAAGAACGCTTCGCCGAACGCGTGAAGGACCCGGTCAAGCGCTGGAAGATCTCGCCCATCGACATCGCCGCGCGCGAGAAGTACGAGGACTACGGCAAGGCCCGCGACGCCATGCTGCGCGCCACGCACACCGAGACCTCGCCCTGGTACATCGTCGACGCCAACGACCAGCGTAGCGCGCGCCTGAACATGGTCGCGCACCTGCTCGAGCAACTGCCCGACCGCAGGGTGCCGCAGGAAAAACTCACGCTCGCCCCGCTCAAGCAGAAGAAATTCGGCGTCGAGCGCGTGCGCGGCCCGGCCAACAAGGTGCCGGCGCGCTACTGAGGCATCCGATTCATTCCATTAGGGTTTTCGCATGTTCAATGACCTCCGTTCGATCACGCGCGTGCTGGCGCTGGGACTATTCGCCTTCGCCGGCACGGTCAATGCCGGCGACGATCCGCTCGACTTGACCGGCGACTGGCGCGCCTATGCCAGAAGCGAACACATCGAGGCGCTCGAGGAATCCGAGGCCCTGGCCGCCACCGCGCTCGACGCCGTGCCCGCCGATGCCTATGGCCAGCCCGATCGCCAACGCGCGCGCGCCTTGCTCGACGCCAAGCGCCGTCCCTTGAGTCGCGATGACTTGATTCGCGACTGGCGCTGCCGTTCGATTCAGGCGGGCGAACTGGGTGTGTTCGCGTATCCCTTTTTCAAATGCCGCATCCAGCGGCGCGGCGAAGGCCTGTATTTCGAGAAGCTCACGGGCTCGCAGCGCCGCAGCGGCTGGTTGTTCACCGAAGGCGAGACCTTCGTGATGCTCGCGGGTTTCTCCGTCAACGACGACGTGGTCAATCGCTACAGCGGTCTGCCCGGCGGCGCCGCGCCCGACAGCGACAGCGCCGGCCGCGCGTATGGCCTGGCCGATGGCCGCGTGCTGATCCTGTTCGACGCGACGCCCGACAACGTGGAGTTCTACGAACTCGCGAAGTGAGCACGACGCGGCGCGCGAGGCTCAACCGGCCTCGCGCGGCGCCACGGTCTGACCTTCTTCCAAGCGCTCGGCGCCGCGCACCACGAGGCGATCGCCCGCCTCGACCGCGCCACTGACCGCGACCCAATCGCCTTGCGCCGCGCCCAAGGTGACATCGATGCGATGGGCCTGATTGCGCTCGTCGATGCGAAACACATAGCTCGCGCCCGAGCGCAGGATCAGTGCATCACGCGGCACCGCGATTTGTTGCTGACCAGCGGCCAGCGGTAGCGCGACTTCAACGGCCGAACCCACGGGCCACCGCGTGGCATCGAGCGCCAGACGCACCGCGAATTGCCGCGAGTTCAGATCGCCCACTGGCACGACCGCGCGCACGGTCGCATGACCTTGGCTGTCGCGATCGCGCACCTCGACTTCGCCGCCGACGGTGACGGCGCGCGCGACGATGGCCGGAGCTTGCGCTTCGATCTCGACCGCGTCGACATCGACCAGGCGCACGATCGCGCCGCCGGCGGCCACGGTCTCGCCCGCCTGCGCCAGACGCTCGGCGACGATGCCGGCGAAAGGCGCGCGCACCACGGCGGCGCGAATGCGGCGTTCGGTGTCTTCCCGCGTGGCGCGCGCGCGGGCGAGATCGGCGCGCTGCATGTCGCGTTCGGAACGTGCCTGATCAAGTTGCGTCGCAGCGATGCTCGATTGACCGGCCAGGGCTTGCAGGCGCTCGACTTGACGCTCGGCGAAGTCGAGCTGCGCTTCGATGCGCGCGACGGCGGCGCTGTCCTGCCGTGCTTGCAAGCGCAGCGCTTCATCGTCGAGCCGCGCCAGCTCGCCACCCCGCGCGACACGCGTGCCGACCTCGGTGGCCGAGAGCACGCGACCCGCGAGTTCGCTCGCCACGCGCGCGTCCTGGCGGCTCAACACCGTGCCCGGCACCCATTGCGACGGCGCGATCGTCTGGCGCTCCGCCACGGCCAATTCGACCGTGGCCGGCGGCGGCGCCTTGAGTTTTTCCTGCGCCGCCGCGGGCGTGCTGCGATCGGCGACGAACGCCACCACGGCCATCGCGGCGGCCAGCATGAAGATGATCTTGCGCATGAAGTCCTCCCAAGTCTCGAATCAAGCCGCGCGCGACAGACCGTCGTCGACGGTCGCGTCATCGCGCGCGCGTAGGGCTTGCGCGCGCGGCGCGGCGAGCCATTGCATCAGGGCCGGCACCAGCACGGCGGTGAACACCAACGACACGCTCACGCCACCGACCGTCACCGCCGCGAGACCGCGATAAATCACCGCGCCCGGCCCGGGATTGATCGCCATCGGCAGCGCACCGACCACGCCGGTGAGCGCGCCGATCAGGATCGGACGCAGGCGCTGATCGAGCGCCTGACGCAGCGCCGCCTGCAAGGTCTCGCCCTGCGCCTGCGCGGCGCGCGTCTGCGACACCAACAGAATCGCGTTGTTGATCACCATGCCCAGCAGCATGATGAAACCGATCATCGACAACAGGTCCAGCGGCTGGAACGCGAACCAACCGAGCACGCGCAGACCGATCACGCCACCGATCACCGCCAGCGGCAAGCTCAACATCACCAAGGCGCTGTCGCGCGCGGACTTGAACATCGCCGCCATCAAGACCCACAGCACCAGCAAGGCGAGCGCGAAGTTGCGCGCCATCGTGCCGACGAGGCCCTGCAATTTGTCCGCGCTGCCGGCGACGCGCACGCTGGCGTCGTCGGGAAGCGCGGCGCGAATGCCGGGCACCACGTCGTGTTCGACGCGCGCGACCGCGGCTTCCAGCGACATCGACGGTGGCGGATCGACCGTGAGCGTCACCGTGCGTCGACCATCGAGACGCCGCAACTGCCCCGGCGCAAATGCCGTGTCGACGCGCGCCAGTTCGCCCAGCGGCAACACCTGACCATTCGCGGTCGCGAGCGGCACGGCGGCCAGCGCTTCCGGTGTCTGCCATTGATTGGCGCGCAAAATCACATCGCGACGCCGCTCGCCATCGCTGTACTCGCCCAGCCACGCGCCATCGCCGAGCGCGCGCAGCACGGTGCCCAGTTCGCCGCGCGTCCAACCGACTTCGGCCAGGCGCGCGTCGTCGGCGGTCAGGCGCAGTTCCGGCGCGGTCGGCGAGGTATCGGGAAACGCCTGCACGTTGGCGCCGGGGAAGACTTGTTCGAGCAAGCGACGACCGGCTTCCGCGCCGCGCGCGGTCGCGGCCAGATCGGCGCTCTGCAGATGAATCTGGATCGCGCGCGCCGAACCGCCAAAGCCACCGAACAACTCACCCTCGGCGGCGAAGGCACGCGTATCGGGCAGACCGACGATGATCTGCTCGCGCATGATCTTCTCCAGTTCGCCGATGCGCGACTCATCGACCACGCGCGCGCCGATGGTGCCGCCGCCAGGCCACAGATTGATGTACCAATTCTTCAGGCGCGGCTCGCGCTCGCCCTTCATGTAGGGCGCCATGCGTTCGCGCAGCACCGTGCCGATTTCGCGATCGACGGTTTCCACGCTCATGCCCGGCGGAAAACTGAAGATGGCATCGACCGCCGCGCGCTTGACCGGCGGCAGATAGTCGAGCGAGGGCATCCACCACCACGACAGCAGGATAGGCGCCACGATCAGTCCCACGGACCACGCGATCTGTCGCGGTCGCGTCGAGGTCTGCGTGAGAATCCACTGCGTGATGCGCGGGTAGCCCTGACCTTCCAGGCTCAGTCGCTTCGCCTGCAGCCAACCTCCCGCCGCGGCCGGCAACACGGTGATCGCCACCAGCAGTGAAATCGCCACGGCGATCGCGATAGTCAGCGCGAGATCCGAGAACAACTGACCCTCGACATCGCGCAGGAACAACACCGGCACGAACACCGCGATCGTTGTAATGGTCGAGGCGAACAACGCGCCGACCACTTCCTTGCTGCCGAGCTCCGCCGCTTCATGCGGCATGCGCCCCGCTTCCTTCAGTCGCAGGATGTTCTCGGCCACGACCACGGCCGCGTCCATCACCATGCCCACCGCGAAGGCGAGGCCCGCGAGCGAGATCACATTGAGGCTGCGGCCGCTGAGCTGCAAGACGATGAAGGTCGCCAGCAAGGACACCGGAATCGCGCTCGCGATCAACAGCGTCGCGCGCGTGTCGCGCAGGAACCACCACAGACACCCGACGGCCAGGAGCGTGCCGACGAAGAGATTGCCCGACAGCAGACTCACCGCGCGATTGATGAACAGGCCCGAGTCGAAACTCTGCTCGATGCCCAGCCCGCGCGACTTCAACGGCCCCTCGCGCAACTCGGCGATCACGATCTTCACCGCGTCGAGCGTGGCCAGCACGTTCGCGCCCGATTCGCGCGCGATGCGCAGACCCAATGCCGGATTGCCGTTCTGCCACGCGGCGAATTGACGCTCGGGGCGCGCGATCGTGATCTCGGCGACATCGCCGAGCTTCACCGGCCGACCATCGCGCCACGCGAGGATCATCGCCTTCAAATCCTCCGGCGAATAGCGACCGGCCATGCGCAAGGTGTATTGACGACGACCGACGCTCTTGAAGCCGCCCGACACATCGCGCCCGCTGCCCGCCATCGACGCGATCATCGGAATGCTCACGCCCAGTTGCGCCGCGCGACCGGGATCGAGCGAGATCAGCACTTCCTCGGGCTCGCTGCCATTGACGTCGACCGAGGCCACGCCCGGCACCGATTCCAGGCGCGGACGCACGGTGTCGCGCACGAACGCCTCGTAATCCTCGATCTGGCCCGGCGTGCCCGGCAGCAATTGCACGAAGAACCAAGTCAACGTGTCGTTCGCGTTCTGCGCGTTCATCTGCACGACGGGCGGATCGGCATCGGCCGGCAATGGCGGCAACCGATTGAGGCGGCCGAGCACGTCGACCACGGTGGCGCGCATGTCGGTGCCGACGGCGAAGGTCAGATTAATGAAGCTCGCGCCGGGATTGGCGTTGGCGTCCATCGCTTCGAGACCGGGCAAGCCCTGCAGCACGTCTTCCTGCGGTTCGACCAGTTCCGATTCGATCTCGGTCGGCGAGGCCGCGCGCCAGTTCGTGACGATGCTCATCTGCGGCTCGTCGATGTCGGGGAACAGTTGCAACGGCAAGGCCATCACCGCCAGCGCGCCGAACACGGCGATCACCGCCACGGTGGCGACGATGGCCGCGGGGTTGCGCAACGAGGCCTTGACGATGTCCATCCCATGCTCCGATCGGCGCGACGCGTTGCGCGCTCACGGCGATAGGATGCGCCGACGACCAAGAAAGTTTTGCGCGCTGCGATGAAGTGTTGGCGCGCGTCGCTCAGCCGAAGATCATCGGCGGGAGGCGCGCGTCATTCGCAAGTTCGGCAAGCGCGAAAGGCCCGGAAACCAGGCCGAAAGTCATGTTCGCGAGCCGCGCCTCAGGAGCGCAGCAAGGCGACCTTGTCCTTGTACGAGCGCGACAGCTTGAGCTCGTTGCCCGAATCGAGCACCAGGAAGTACTCGCCATTGATGTGCGCGCGCATCTCGCGCACGCGCTCGACATTGACGATGGTCGAGCGATGCACGCGCGCGAAACGACGCGGATCGAGCTGGGATTCGATCTCGCGCAAGGTCGCGCGCACGATCAGGGTTTCGTCATCGGTATGCACGCACATGTAATCGCCGGCCGCGTCGACCCAGCGGATCGCGCGCGGCTCCACGCGCACCGTGCGCTGACCGTCCTTGAGCACCAATCGACGCGCGCCTGGCGTCGATACCTCGCCCTCGAGCGCCTGCTCCAAGGTTAGTTGCGGTTGCCCGGACACTTCGCCGAGCAGGCTCAGCAACCGCGCGCAATGCGCCTCGGCCTGACGTTCGCGATGTTGCTGACGCACGCGGAACAAGGCCTGTTGCAGGCGCGCGTCATCGATGGGCTTCAACACGTAATCGACGGCGCTGGCCTCGAAGGCGCGCAACGCGTAGTGATCGTAGGCGGTGGCGAAGACCACCAGCGGCATCTGCGAGGCCGGCAGCGCGCGCAAGGTGCCGAAGCCATCGAGGCCGGGCATTTGCACGTCGAGGAACATCAAGTCGGGTCGTAGCCGCGTGACCGCTTGCAACGCTTCCTCGCCATTGCCGCATTGCGCGACGATCTCGATGTCGAGTTCGTTCGCCAGTCGAATCTCCAGACCACGCCGCGCCAAGGGCTCGTCGTCGACCAGGATGGTGCGCAGTTTCTGGGCCACGGTGCTCACGCGCTCTGACCTCCGCCGGTCTCGAAGGGCAATTCGATGATGATCTCGGCGCCGCGCGGTTCGCGCGCGCGCAGGTCGAAGCGTTGCTGCTCGCCATAGAGCACGCGCAGCCGCTCGCGCGTGTTGCGTAGACCGACGCCGCGGCCGGCCGGCAAGCCATCGGCCTCGAACTGACAAAAGCCGGGGCCGTCGTCGCTGACACTGATCCACAGCCGCTCGCCACGGCGTTGCGCCGCGATCACGAGTTCGCCGCCTTCGACTCGCTTGGCCACGGCGTGCTTGATCGCGTTCTCGATCAGCGGTTGCAGCAAGAGGCTGGGCAACAGGGCCTGATACGCGCTCGGCTCGATGTCGACGACCAGGCGCAGGCGTTCGGCGAAGCGCAGTTTCTCGATGCCCAGGTACAACTGCAGCGCGTCGAGTTCCTGCTTGAGCGTGACGCGCTGCATGGGATCGGCGTCGAGCGAATGCCGCAGGAAAGCCGACAGACTCGTGACCATGCGATTGGCCGTGCCATTGTCCTGATCCAGGATCAAGGTCGAGATGGCGTTGAGCGTGTTGAACAGAAAGTGCGGGTTCAACTGATAACGCAGCATCTTCAACTGCGCCTGATGCGCCATGGCCGTGGCGCGCAGCGCCGTGGCGCTGTCGATCTGGGACTTCTGATAGTTCTTGATGCCGTAGTACAGGCCCGTCCAGCTCAGCACGATGTAGACGAAGGACGACATGTAGGCCACGTAGCCCAGCAGCGATGAGGGTCGGCACTCGCCGCACCATTCGACGATCACTCGTCCGTACACCAGGCCCATCAGCAACGACACCAGAGTCACCGGAATCGCCGCGGCGGCGAAGAACTTCAGCGGCGACAAGCGCAGGAACGCGCGAAACAGATAGCGCATGCCCAACGTGCACACGAAGCCGACGATGCCGGTGAACACCGCCACCTTCCAATACGACGGCGGCTTGCCATACGCCAGCGAAATCAAATAGCTGAAGGCCGAATACGCGAACCAGCCGCCCGTATGCAGGGCCCAGAACAGGCGCGCGCTCTCGGCGCGATCGATGGTGGCGTTGGCGGGATTCACGTCGGTCATCCTAGCTTTCCCCGCGGGGTGGCGCCGAGGGCGCGGCTTCGCTTCGTCGTGCCGCGCGCTCGCTTGATCGCGGCGATCAATAGCATGCGCCACCGGCGGCGCGTTCCATGCGCGCGTCGGGGCGATCGAGCAAGGCGCGGCCCTGGCGATCGTAGACGCTGATCTCGACGTGCGCGTCGATCTCGTCGCATTGCCCGTCGACGCGAATCTGCACGCCACCGGCCGCGCGCGCGGGACAACCGTCGCAGCTCGGCGGCCAGGTTAGCGCCATGCCGCCACGGCCATTGATCAACTCGCCTCGACCTTCGACCCAACGCGGCTCGCCCGCCGCGTCGAAGAAGAACAACAGCACGCGCGCGCGTCCATTGCCACCGTCGGGCGCGATCGCCAAGGACCACCCGCCATCGAGCGCGCCGCCGTACCACAGGCCCGCGGCATGCGCGACGCTGGGCGAAGTCTCGGGCGACAAGGGACGCAGGCAGAGATGATGAATGTCCTCGCCCTCGCCCAAAGTCAGGGCCGCGTGTGCTTGGGCTGGGCTGGGATCGGCGGCGCATTCGTCCGCCTCGCGGCCGAAGTGCAATTGCATCGGCCGTTGCGCGGCCTCGTCGCGACGCGGCTTGCCACCTTCGCCGGCGGCGCGTCGATACGTCGCCAGGCCGTGCAGATCCGGATCGAAGCCATTCGCGCCAAGTTGCCCGACCGCGAGCGACCAACGCGGCGCGCCCTCGGCATCGACATCGAACCAATACGCGAAGCCACTGTCGCCCGCGCGCGCGAGCAATAAGCCGCGCCGCGATTCACCGGGCAAGCCCCACACGCCGACGCGCGGCGCGGCGCGATGAAAGCGCGCCTGCAGCAGCGCGCCATCGGCGCCAAAGAACAACAAGGCCTGCCCCGCGTCCATGATGAAGGGCGACACCTGCGGCAGGCTGGCGCCGCTGCGTTGATCGACGTCGACCGAGCCGTAGGCATAGCGCGCATCCGCGCGTCGCACCAAGTACCAGGCATTGGCGCGCGCCGTATCCGGATGACGCAGTTCGACCGGCAGCAACCACAGTGGCGCGCCGCTCTCGGGTTGCGCGAAACGCAGCACGTCGCGCGCGCGAAGTCGCGAACCACCGCCGCCGAGGCCGCGCCAGAGATTGCGAAACGTCACGCCGGCTTCCAACTCGACGCGCGCCGGCCCCGGCTGACCGGGATCGAAGCGCAGCACGCGATCGCCATCGAGGCTCATCAGGGTTTCGCGCGCGTTGTCGTCGGGCGCGGGCACGGTCCACAAGCCTTCGAGCATGCCGTTGGCGCCGAGCGACGCGGGCGTGTTCACGCGTCGCCAACTCGTCTCGCCGTCGAGTTGAAACACGCCGCCCGGTTCGCCCGCGCCGGTGGCTACGGTCGCATGCAACTTGCCTTGCCAGAAGGCCAGGCCCGTGATGCGTCCGGGCAAGGCCGGTCGCGCGCTCGCGCGCCAGCGCTGCTGCGCGCGCGTCAAGGCATAGACCTCGCGATCGAAGGCGATGATCACGGCCGCGTCGCGACCGGCGCGCGCGCGGGCGACCAGCAAACGCGTGTCGTCGTCGGCGCGCGCGGTCTCGGGCAAGCGCACGGCGGTCCAGGTGTCATCGAATCGCGCGCGCAACCGCGCGCGTTCGCCTTCGCGACCCAGCGCCAGCAGCACGCCATCGCCGACATTCGGCGCGGATTCGGTGTTGCGCAGATCGAGCAGCGCCTGCCACGACGTGAACGCGCGATCGAGTTGCCAGCTCGTATCGCCATCGCACAGGCGAAACACGCGCGCGGGCACGGTGGTGGCGGCGAACACGGCGCGTTCGGCGCTGGCCGAGCGGGTGAAGCGCGGCGGTGGCTCGCGCGTATCGAGGGGATAGACGCTCACGCGCAAATTCTCGGCGCGTTGCAGTCGGTCGATCTGATGCGCCTCCATCCACGCGAAGCCGCTGGCGCCGATGTCGTCGCCGGCCGCGCCGAGCAAGGCGCGGCGCGCCACGGGCACGACCTGCACGTCGATGCCGCGCGCGCGAAGATGCTCCGCGCCCGTCGTGGTGGCGCGCATGGTTTGGTCATCGAGTTGCGCGACCAGGTGCAAGCGCGGCGCGTCGAGCGCGGCCTCGTCGCCGGTCGCGGGCGCGTCGATCAGGACCAGGCCGCGCGGCGCGACGTCGGCCAGGCCCGCTTCGCGCAGGGCACGCGCGTCACGCGCGAGCGCGAGCAACTGCTGCGCGCCACCGCCCCGCGCCCATACGAACACGCGCTTGGGATCGCCGCCATAGACCGCGGACTGACGCAGCGCCCAGGCCAGCGCGGCGGCGACATCGGCCTTGCCCGCGGCTTCATCGCGAAAGCCCGCGACCATCAAGACCTGATCGCGCGACACGAACCCTTGCGGCGCCAGCGCCGCGCGCGCCTTGTCGCCGGAATCGCCCAGATACAGCACCACCGCATGAGGACCGGGACGCGCGGGCACGAAGACATCGACGCTCTGACGCTCGGCCGGCACCGGCAGCGTGTCTTGATAACGCACGTCGCGAAACACTTCGGCATGCGCGACGCCGAAGCCCAGACAAGCGAGCCACGCGAGCCAGCGCCAGGGCGACGAGGTCGGTCGCGCGGCGCGCACGCGGCGGCTCAAGCGATATCGAAATCGCGCGCGCTAGGCGGCGATGTGGTTTCGCGTTCGACGCCATCAACGCGCGCCAGCGGCGAGCCGCGAGAGAGCCAAGTCTCCAACGCATCGATCGCCGCCGCGGCCCCGGCCGCGATCACTTCGACGCGGCCATCGGCGAGATTGCGCGCGTGACCGCGCAGACCCAGGCGTTGCGCCTCGGCCCGCGTGTACGCGCGAAACGACACGCCCTGCACGCGTCCGCGAATCAAGAAGCGCGCGGCGATTTCGCTCATGCTCAGCCTGGCGACTTGGCCGGCTCAGGCTTAGTCGAGTCGGGCTTAGCCGAATCGGGCTTGGGCGTGGCGGCCGCGATCGCGGCTTCGAGTTCCTTGCTCGTCACCGGGCCCAGGAATTTGCGCGCCACCGTGCCCTCGGGCGAGAGCAGATAGGTCATGGGCAAACCGCGCGGGGTTTCGAAATCCTTCGGCGGATCGTAGACATCGATCAGCGCGATCGGATACGAGGCCGGATGCTGCTGCAAGAACAGTTTCAGATCGATCAGCTCGATCTCGTCATAGGCCAGACCGATCACGGTCACGTCCTCGCGCGCCTGATCGAAGGCGGAGAGATCCGGAATTTCCTTCAAGCACGGCGCGCACCACGTCGCCCAGAAGTTGACCACGACCCAATGGCCGCGATGTTGGGCCAGGTCGAAGGTCTGACCATCGACGGTCTTCACCGACAGACTGGGCTTGACGATGTCGGCGGGCTTGGCCGTTTCGGCCGCGCCGGCGGCGCCCACGGTGAAGGCGGCGACGACGAACAGCGAACGCGCCACGCGGCGCAAGGTGTGATCGAACATAGCGACTCCCAAAGTCAGTAATCCCCGGCCGCGCCACGCGCGCCGCAAGGTCTTGGACCGGCGCGGTCCGCTTTCGATGGCATGCATGCTAGCTGCCCTGACCTTCGCCCGCGGCCGATCGGGCACCGAGCACGTGGGTCAAGGGTTGTTGCAGATGACGGGCTTGATCCTCGCTGGCGGCGCGCAACCAGGCCAGCAGGCGCTCGTCCTCGGGCTCGCAGACCGCGGCGAAGCGCGCGAGTTCCGCCTCGTCGGGCCAGCGATAGCCTCCGCGCTGAAACAGCACCGCCATGCTGATGCGCTCGGGATCGCGCGCCAGCAGCCAGTCGCCCAGTTCGCCACGCTGGATCAGCCGGGCATCGCGCAATTGCGTCAGGCATCGGTCGAGCTGGGCATCGCTGGCCTCTGGCTCGACCGCGTGCAATTGCTCGCGACGCAGCGGCGCGCCGGCGCGCGCGGCTTCGATGATCCGACGCAGCACGCGCAGCAGCACCGCGAATTCCAAACCCGCGGTCACTTGCCAGATGCGCGCGCGGATATTCACCGCCGCCAGGCTCGCGGCCAGCGAGGCGCCGAGCAGCACCACCGACCACGACACATAAACCCACAACAGAAACACCGGCACCACGGCCACCGGCCCGTAGATGCTGCCGAAGCTGGCGTGTGCCAGATAGGTGGTGAAGCCGTGCTTGGCCGCCTCGAACAAAATCGTGGCGAAGGCCGCGCCGATCGCCGCGTGACGCGCGCGCACGTGCGAGTTCGGCACCACCAGATACGCCAGGCCCAAGGCCACGAAGGTCACCACGGGCGGCGCGATCGACAACAGCCGCGCGGTCAATTGATAGTCGCGCTCGGCGCCGCCGACCAGGGGCAAGGTGAACAGATACGAGCTCACCGCCAGGCCCGCGATGATCAACATCGGTCCGAGCGTGAGCACGGTCCAGTACATGACCAGTCGCGCCATGCGACGTTGTCGTCGTGGCGCGCGCCAGATGCGATTGAAGGTATCCTCGACGCTGGTGATCATCAGCACCGCGCTGACCAGCAAGGCGATCAGGCCGGCGCTGGTCAGGGCCGAGGCCTTGCCGGCGAACTCGCGCAGATAGGCCTGCACGGCGCGGCCCGTCTCGGGCACGAAGTTGGCGAAGATGAAATCGGTGAGCTGATCCGACCACTGACGAAAATCGGGAAAGGCCGAGATCACGGCGAACACCACCGTGGTCAAGGGCACCAGCGCGAACAGCGTGGTGTAGGACAAGGCGCCGGCCGCCTCGAAGCACTTGTCGTCGACGAAGCGCCGCCAGATCAGGCGGCCGAAGGCGAACCAGCGCTCGTGGCGCGCGAGGAATTGTCGAAGTCGGCTGGTCGCGATCACCATGCGCGACAGCGTACAGGATGCGATAAACGGGGTTAAGTCATGAGCGAAATCCTGGTGCTCTACTACAGCCGCCACGGCGCCACGGCGGAACTGGCGCGTCACGTCGCGCGCGGCGTCGACGAGGTCGACGGCATGCGCGCGCGCATTCGCACCGTGCCGCCGCTGCGCGCGGCCACCGATTCCGAGGTGCTCGCCGCCGTGCCCGACGATGGCCCGCCCTACGCCACCGCCGACGATCTGCAAGCGTGCGCGGGCCTGGCCCTGGGCAGCCCCACGCGCTTTGGCAACATGGCCGCGCCATTGAAGTTCTTTCTCGACGGCACCAGCGCGCAGTGGCTGTCGGGCGCGCTCGCGGGCAAGCCCGCGGCCGTGTTCACCTCGACCTCGACGCAGCATGGCGGACAAGAGAGCACCCTGCTGTCGATGATGTTGCCGCTGATGCATCACGGCATGGTGATCGTGGGCATTCCCTTCACCGAGCAGGCGCTCAACACCACGCGCGGTGGCGGCACGCCGTATGGCGCGAGTCACGTCGCGGGCCTCAAGGGCGGCGCCCCCCTCAGCGAGGACGAGCGCGACCTCGCGCGCGCGTTGGGCCGACGGCTCGCCGACATCGCGCGGCGACTGCGCGCATGATCGCGCGCCTGCGTCACGCCGCGAGCCTGGCCCTGATCGCGCTCGCCGCGCTGCAGGCGGCGTGGTACCTGTGGTGGAATCCGCCGCGCGTGATTTCGCCCTGGCTCGCGCTGGCTTTGGCCTTGTTACCGTTAGCGCCCAGCGCCTGGAACGCCTTTCGCGATCCGCAACGCGCGCGCCTGTGGGGCTCGATCGCGTGCCTGCTGTACTTCACGCACGGCGTGATGGAAGCGTGGGCCAGCGCCGCGGCGCGCGTGCCGGCCCTGATCGAAATCGTGCTTGCGCTGGTGACCATCCTGAGCCTCGGCGCCGCCGCGATCATCGACAAGCGCCAACGCCGCGCCGCCGTCGACGCGGCGTGAACGCGCCGCCCGACCGGTTCAATCCCTCGCCCGCCCCATCGTCTACTTGTTCGCGTCGCGCGCCTGTGGCTTAGTGCCGCCACGTTCGCGGAGCGCGTCATGCCCTTCATCCAACAAGCACCGGTGCTGGCCAATCCGTACACGAGCGACCGCGTGCTGCGCTCGCTACTGCGTCGCGCCTTGCCGGCCGAAATGCTGGCCGCGATCGATGGCGATCTGACCGCGCTGGGCCAACTGGTCGCCGAAGACCTCTATCCGCAGAGCCTGCGCGATCACGCGCGCGAACCGGTGCACGTGCCCTTCGACGCCTGGGGCCAGCGCATCGATCGCATCGAACTCACGCCGATCTGGCAACGAGGGCCCGAACTCGCCGCGCGTCTGGGTCTGATCGCCGCGGGCTACGACAAGACCTTCGCGCAGTTCGCGCGTCTGCATCAATTCACGCTCGCTTATCTGTTCGCGGCCTCGACCGAGATCTATCTCTGCCCACTGGCGATGACCGATGGCGCCACGCGCTGTCTGCTCGATTCGGGCAATACGCTGCTGAAGGAACGCGCGCTGCCGCACTTGCTCAGTCGAGATCCGGCGCAGTTCTGGACCTCGGGGCAATGGATGACCGAGACCACGGGCGGTTCCGACGTCGGCGGCACCGAGACCATTGCGCGTCAGGACGAACACGGTCGCTGGCGTCTGTACGGACGCAAGTGGTTCACCTCGGCCGTGGTCGCCGACATGGCGCTCACGCTAGCGCGGCCCGATGGCGCCGGCGCGGGCGGCGATGGTCTGGCGCTGTTCTACGTCGAACCGCGCAAGGCCGACGGCCGCATGCGACACATCGAAGTGGGCCGGCTCAAACCCAAACTCGGCACGCGCAAATTGCCCACGGCCGAGATTTTTCTGCAAGGCACGCCCGCCGAACTGGTCGGCGAACCGCGCCACGGCGTGCGCGCGATCGCGCCCATGCTCAACATCACGCGACTGTGGAACGCGGTCGCGGCGATCTCGCTGTTCCGTCAGGGCGTGGCCTTGGCGCGCGACTACGCGACGCGACGCGTGGTCTTCGGCATGCCGCTGATCGATCAGCCACTGCATCAGGAAACGCTCGCCGATCTGCAAGCCGAGCTCGAGGCCGCGACGCATCTGACCTTCTTCGTCGCCGAACTCTTGGGCCGCGTCGAGCACAGCCAAGCCGACGAGGTGCACGCGCAATTGCTGCGCCTGATCACGCCGATCGTGAAGCTGCTCACCGCCAAACAGGCCGTGGCCGGACTGTCGGAAGTGTGCGAAGCCTTCGGCGGCGCCGGCTACATCGAGGACACGGGCATACCGACCCTGCTGCGCGACGCGCAAGTGCTGCCGATCTGGGAAGGCACGACCAATGTGCTCGCGCTCGACGTGCTGCGCGTGATCGGCCAGGGCACGGGCGTGCAGCCCTGGCTCACGGCCTTGCGCGCGCTGACCGCGCAAATCACCGCGCCCGAACTCGAACCCGTGGCGCGCCTGGTGCGCGACACCGCCACGCGCGTCGCCGACTGGCTGGTGCAGCACTCGAAATCGCGCGAAGCCTTGGCCGCCGGCGCGCGCGGCCTGGCCCTGACTTTGGGCCGCACCCTGTCGCTGGCCCTGCTCGCGCGGCACGCCGACTGGTCGCTGCGCGTCGAGGGCGATCCGCGCCCGGCCGCGAGCGCGCGTCGCTACGCGCGACTGGGCCTGACGCGCCTGATCGAACCGGGCAATGGCGACACGCGCATGCTCGCCTCCGACATCTACGCCTGAATCAGCACGCGCATTCGCGCCGCGACTCAGGCAGAATCGCGCCGCGAATCGGCGCGCGCGGAAGGCTCATCATGGATCACCTGTGCATCGTCACCACCGGCGGCACCATCGACAAGGTCTACTTCGACGACAAGTCGACCTTTCAGATCGGCGCGCCGCAGATCGGCGAGATTCTCAACGCCATCGGCGTGCCGTTTCGCATCGACGTGATCGCGCTCATGCGCAAGGACTCGCTGCACCTGACCGACGAAGACCGCGACCTCGTCCGCCGCACCATCGAGGCCCAGCCCGCCCGCCACGTGCTCGTGACCCACGGCACCGACACCATGGTCGACACCGCCAAGGTGCTGCAGGCCATCGACGACAAAGTGATCGTGCTCACCGGCGCGCTCAACCCCGCGCGCTTTCAGGGCTCGGACGCGGTCTTCAACATCGGCACCGCCGTCGGCGCCGTGCAATCGCTGCCGCCAGGCGTGTACATCGCCATGAACGGCCGCGTGTGGGATCCCCGCCACGTGCGCAAAAACGTCGCCGCCAATCGTTTTGAATCCTTGTAAGGCGCCCCCTCGCGCCCAGGGATCAAGCCATGAACGACATCGCGCCCATCGCGCCGCGCTCCACCTTCATCACCGTGCTGGGCTGGGCCCTGCTCGGCCTTAGCGTCCTGAGCCTGTTCGGCAACCTTGCCATGGCGAGCGTGTTCTGGTTCATCGACCAACGCGTTTCCATCGAAGGCATGATCGAAAGCGACGCCGAGTTCGCGGAAGTGCCGATGTTCGCGCGCTTCTTGATCAGCCACATGATCGAATTCGCGCTCGTCGCCTGCGTCTTCTGCCTGATCACCCTGACCGCCAGCATCGGCCTGCTCAAGCGCAAAGACTGGGGCCGCATCGCCACCATCCTCGTACTGGCCCTGACCTTCGTCGCCGGCATCGCCCTGCTCGGCCTCGACATCCACACCACCATCACCGCCCCCACCGAACTCCCGCAAGAAGTCCCCGAGAACATGCGCGGCTTCCTCAACGCCATGAACACCGTCGGTATGTTCCTGGCGGTGCTGAAGTACCTCGCGGTGTTCCTGCTGTCTGGCTGGCTGATCAAGAAGCTAGTGTCGGAACCCGTGCGCGTCGAATTTGGTTGAACCGAACGTCGCTGTCGCGAATTCGAATCGCCTCGAACACTTCGCGCGGCTCTCGCTCATCGCACCGATGAGCCCATCACACGCTAAGCGCACCAATCGCCGCGCGGCGCGGCGCGGCGCCAACTGAAATCGTCATTGCGCTGACACGCCTCTTTTCGCTTCTCGCTTTCTTCTTCCACGCTTCGCTTTCTTCTTCTGCTCTTTCGCTTGCGCTACTGCTTTTCGTTCTGCCCTTTCTTTTCGCTTTTGCTTTTGCTTTTGCTCTTTCTCTTTGCTTTCGCTTTTGCTTTTTCCCTTTGCTCTTGCTTTTGCTTTTGCTTTTTTCTTTTTCTTTTCGCTCTACCCCCAACCCCCAGTGACGCTTCGACGGCTCGGGGTGACGGTCCCCTTGTCGGTGGCCAGCGCACAAGGATGTGCGCCGCGAGGGTTCAAGACAGGGATGTCTTGAATCCCTCGCCCACCGACAAGGGGCGGCACCCCGAGCCCAGCGAAGACGTCACGAAATCCAACCCCCACAACCCCCACGGGTTCCTCACCGTCAGGTGAGGACCCACGCCTCAGCGCCCTTCCCCAAGCCAATCCTGGCGCCCAAAAAAAGAAACCCCGGGTTTCCCCGGGGCTCTCTCCCCACTCCCACTTCCACTTCCCCCACTTACCAGCGACCCCGGCACAGGTCCCCACCGATCCCGGGGTCGCAACGACGCCACGACGCGCGGGCCCGCGCGTCGTGGCGAAGCATCACCTCAGAACTGCAGACCCCACGAATCGATGTAACCCGTGTCGGCCGTCGCGTTGTCGTTCACGCGCAGCTTCCACGTGCCGTTGGCGACTTCGGACGAAGCATTGACCGTGTACGTGGTCAGGATGTTGTCCGCGCTGCCGCCCGCGCGATTGTGCAGGACATAGACCGAGCCATCGGGCGCCACCAGATCGACTTTCAGATCGCCGATATAGGTGTGCTTGATGTCGACCGAGACCTTGAGCGTCGACGGCGCATTGCCGGTCACGCCCGAGACCGTGATTGGCGATTCGACCGTGGCGTTGTCGGCGATCGTGAAATCGGTCGTGTTGGTGAACGACGCGCCGCCGCCACCGCCCGTGCCGGTCACCGCCTGCAGCGTCTTCAAGGCATCGACCAAACCCGTGCCGCAACCACCGGTGCAGGTGCCCGGCAGCGCGCGCGTGTTGTTCTTAATGAAGGTCTCGACCTGGGCCGGCGTCAGCGCGGCGTTCTTCGACAGGATCAACGCGGCCAAGCCCGCCACGTGCGGCGAGGCCATCGACGTGCCCTGATAGAAGGCGTACGTGGCGCTGCCTTGCGTGGTCGTGCCGGTGTTGAGCGTCGACAGAATGCCGTTGGACGACGACGAGCGCACATCGCCACCGGGCGCGGCCACGTCGATGCTGGTGCCGAAGTTCGAGTAATACGCGCGACTGCCATTGCGATCCAGCGCGGCGACATTGATCACGTTGTTGCAGCTCGCCGGCTGGAAGTTCGCGGCATTGGCGTTGGAATTACCCGCCGCCACCACGACCACCGTGCCGCGACCGACCGCGGACGTGATCGCGTTCTGATACGTCGCCGCGCAGGTGCCACTGCCGCCGAGCGACATGTTGATCACCTTGGCCGGCGTCGGGTTGGCGGGAATGCCGCTGACCGTGCCGCCCGAGGCCCACACGATGGCATCGGCGATGTCCGACAGCGTGCCGCCGCAACGGCCGAGCACGCGCACCGGCTGCACCTTGGCGCCGAAGGCCACGCCCGCCACGCCGAGCGAGTTGTTGGTCACCGCCGCGATCGTGCCGGCGACATGCGTGCCGTGCCACGACGAATTGCTCACCGGCGAACCGGTGTAGCACTCACCCGCGGTCGGCGACCAATCGCCCTCGTCATTGGGATTCGAGTCGCGGCCGTTGCCGTCGCGCGAGGTGAAGGTGCTGGTGATGAAGTCGTAGCCGGCGACGATGTTCGCCGACAGATCGCTGTGCGGGGTGATGCCGGTGTCGATCACCGCGACCACCACGCCCGTGCCCGTGCCGATGTCCCAGGCCGCGGGCAGGTTCATGCCGCCAGTCGGGTTGGAGTAATCCCATTGCTCGCCGTAACGCGTGTCGTTGGGCGTGAGCAGCGCGAACATGCGCAGATCCGGCTCGACGTATTCGACATTGCCCGACTTGGCCAGCGCTTCCATCACGCGCGCGGCGTCGGTGGCATTGATCGGCTTGCCGCCATCGACGGCGACCAGATCGGCGCCGGTGGCGAGTTGACGTTGATACGCCAGGCCAATCCCGGCCGAGGCGGCGGCGCGCGCGATGCTCGACTGACGCGTGTTCAACGACAGCGTCGAGGTGTCGGCATCACGATACTTGACGATGAATTGGGTGAAATCGGGTTGTGTCTTCAGCGCGTCGAGGTTGATCGTCGGCGCGGCGGCGCCAGCACCAGGACGGACGGACTGCGCTTGCGCCTGCATCGACAGGCCCAGGCCCAGGGCACCGGCGAGCGCGAGGCTCAACGCGTTGAAGCGAAGCGTGTGGCTGGATGACTTACTCACGTGATTGGTCCCCACCGAGTTGGATTGCGTGCCGCGAGCGTCGCGGCCCCCGTATCGCAACTGCCACCGATCCATTCCCAGACGCGGAAAAAAAAACTTTCTCCACGCCGTGTCGGACTGACCACACGCGCCCTCTTCGCATGCAGAGTGTCGTGTCAGGAGGCCGCCCTTCCCTGCGTCATCGTGCACGACTCGATCGGTAGCGTTCTGCTCACCCCGAGCAAAACGCGGGCATCACCATAGCCAGCGGTGCACCACTCGTCAACGGGTTCGACACGCTCAACTGCTTGATGTCTGGACGATCCTGCCCGCGTTGCAGCAAACCTGTCCGGACAGATATGACGAGACGCTTTATGGATCGATCCAGTCGGCATGGCCGTGCGAATTCCCGCGAGGGTGAACTGCGTGCGGTTGCAGCGCGAGGGTGGCGATGGCGCGTCGACGTGACGTCGCGCGCACGGTCGCGCGAAAGACCCAAGGCCCGCGGTCATCGCCAATCGATAGAAGAAATCAATGACGCGCGCGACGCCGGATGCGGCGCGATCAAGACTTGGGAAGTTGCAAACGTCGCGGCGCGCTCAGCGCCGCGAACTCTTGACCAGATGCACGCTGCGCGGCCGCTGCATCCAGAAATAACCCCAGACCAGCACCAAGACCGGCGTGGCCCAGTAGTTGAAGTTCAACAGGGTCTGGGTGAAGTTTTGACTTTCGCCGCGCACCAGATCCAGCGTCAACGCCGGCGCCTCGCGCGCGCGGTCAAATAACGGCGACCACGCCGATTGCACCAGCGATTCGCCCATGCCCGCGAGCACCGGCACCTGGGCCACGTACTCGCCGAGCCAGATGTAGAAATTTGCCAGCGGCGACGACGTGTGCGCGGCTTCGCGCGCGCCCTGCCCCACCACCGGCACGCGCGCCAGCGCGCCATACGCGACGGTGTTGACGAGAAACGAAACGAGCAGCGCGAACAAGCTCAGGTAATGCCAGGCGCTGCTGCGCGGGCGGGCCATGTCAGTGCGGAACCATCAAGCGCGCGAGCACGGCGGCGCCACCGGCCAGACCGAGAATCACGATCAAGGTGATGATCCACAGCACGGCGCGCGAGCCGCCCTTCTTGGCGCCAGGCGCGGCGGCAGGCGTGGGCGCTGCCTTGGCCGCCGGCGCGGCCGGACGCGGCGGCGCCACGGGCGCCGCGGCGCGCGCGGGTTGCGCGGCGGGCATGGGATTGGACGGCGGCGTCGGCGCCACCGGCGGCGGCGCGGGCGCGCGCGACGGTGGCGGCAAGGTCACTTCCGGCGGCGCGGCGCTGGCGGCTTCGTTGATCCGGCGCGCCGAGAACATCATGGTCGAACTGGCGCCGGCGTCGGAATCGGCGTGCATCGGCTGCGCGAGCACTTCGATCTCGACCCGCACCAGCGGACCCATGTAACCAAAGCGCACCTGATCGCCATTCTTGAGCACGCGCGTGCCGATGCGATCGTCGCCGACGAAGGTGCCATTGGTGCTGTTGCTGTCGACCAGCTCGAACGCGCCATTGGCCTGTCTGATTTCACAGTGGTGGCCCGACACGCCACGCTCGGTCGCGAACACCAGATGGCAATCGGCGGCCCGGCCGACGACCACGCTGGGTTGACAAAATTCGTCGATCTGCCCGGCCCTTGGGCCTTCGAGGTGATGCAGACGGATACGTTCTAGGGCCTGGGTCATGCGCAGCTTCCGGGCGTGTAGCCTGTCGGCGAAGTTTGCGCGAAGCGCGTCACATCCACAAGGCAAACGGCGCGACCAGGCGCATAATTCTGTGAGGGGCCGCACGTCACCGAGGGGGTGGGCGTGCCAAGCTCCGGGCGTGTCGTCACGCTTGGCGCGGCGGCCCACAGGGGATTTGATGAGTCACGCAAACGCTCGGCCATTCGACGGTAGCTCGGATATGCTCGAAGCGCTCAAGGAACGCTGGTCGCATTTGGCGTCCCAATGGGACGTGGACGTGGCCCGTGATTTCTCCACGACGCTAGACGATCTGATCGAAACGCACACCGATGCCCTCGGCGAACGCGCCGCGGACATGGTGGCGTATTTGGCCGCGTTCGCCGATGGCTCGCTGATTCCCAATCGCGGTCAATTGTCGCGCTTGAACGTGCTGGCCAATGCGCTGTTCTCGACCGAGGACGCGCAAGTCGCCCACGGTCCCTTCGAAAGCAACGTCGCCGCGCTGACCCCGCCGGCCGCGCCCACGCGCCCGGTCGAGGCGCGCAACACCGTGTGCATGCTCGGCGTCACCGAATCCCTGGCGCCGGGCCTGCTCGATTCCCTGACCGAGCGCGGTTTCCAGGTGCGTCATTTCAGCGAGATCGATGATCTCGAGACCTGGCTCGTCGGCACGCGCCCTGGCGTGCTGGTGCTCGAGGCGCCACGTTTACGCGCGGTGCCGCGCCTGGCGCAGAAGCTCGGCGAAGGCGCGCCGGGCAGTCCGCTCGGACCGGCCCTGGTCGTGCTGTCGGGCTCGCGCGATGTCACGCATCGTCTGTTGGCCATGCGCACCGGCGCCACCGCGTTCTTCGGCGCGCCGCTCGACAGCTACCGCGTCGTGCAGCGCATCGAGGAACTGCTTGGCCGCGTCGAGGCCACGCCGTTTCGCGTGCTCATCGTCGACGCCGATCGCGAGCATGCCGCGACCTGCGGTCGCTGGCTGGTCGAGCAAGGCATGACCGCGCGCCTGGCCTTCGATGGCGAAACCGGCCTCGCGGCGCTCGGCGAATTTCGCCCCGACATCGTGCTGGTCGACTACACCCTGCCCGACGCGCGCGGTTACGAGCTCGCGCAGGTGATGCATCAACAAGCCGAATTCGCCACCGTGCCGATCGTGCTCTACGCCGACGAGGCCGATGACGCGCAGCGCTTCGACGCCATCGCCGCCGGCGCCGACGAAGTGCTGACCAAGCCGCTCAAGCCGCGCCATCTGACCTCGGTCATTCGCTCGCGCGTGCAGCGCGCGCAATGGCTGCGCGGTCAGGCCTCGCACGCGGCCGGGCGCAATCCGCGCACGGGCCTGTGGTTGCGCGAGCATCTGATCGATCGCATCGGCGACGCGCGCTTGCCGCGCGGCACGGCGCTGCTGCTGGTCGCGCTCGATCGCGCCGATCGTGTGCGCGAGGCCGTGGGCCTGACCGGCCTCGCGCATCTCGAAACCGAGATCGCGCAAGCCATGCGCGAAGCCCTGGCCACCGGCGATCAAGCCGCGCCGCTGCGCGATTTCGTCTACGCGGTGATCGCCTCGCGCGAACATCGCGATCAAGTGACCGAACTGGCCGAGCGCCTGCGCTTCAAGCTCGCCGAGCGTCGCGCTGGCGGTGGCGAGGACGCGGTGCCGATCACCGCGAGCATCGGCATCACCCTGCTCGACGAATCCGAGCCCGGCGCCGACGCGCGCGTGGCGCGCGCCGAAGCCGCGTCGATGGCGGCTTCGCGCGTCGGCGGCAATCGCGTGCTGTGGTACGAACCGAGCGAATACACGCTCGTGCGTCCCGACCCGCAACTCGCGGTGCGCGCGGTGCTGTCGCGGCCGTGGAACGACGCCAACGCGCGCGTCGAATTCCGGCCGATGGTGCCGTTGACGGGCAAGCTCGGTGGCCAATTCGATTTGGTCTTCGCGCTGGTCAGCACGCAAGACCCCGGCGCGCGCGCCGATTACGGCATCTACGCGCCGGTCGCGGCCGAGATGGGCGCGCTGCATGATCTCGATCGTCGACGCCTGGCCATCGCGCTGGAAGCGCGCGAATCGCGCCTGCGCCTGGGCCGACAGATTCGCTTGTTCCTGCCCGCGCTCGCCGACACCCTGCTCGACGCGCCGCTGATCGATTGGCTGCTGGAAGAATTGAAGGCGCGCAAGCTCTCCGGCACCGGCCTCACGCTGGAGCTGTCGAGCCGCGATCTCGTCGATCGTCGCGCCGTGCTGGCCGAGCCGATCAAGCGCCTGCGTCAGGCTGGCGTGCGCCTGGGCCTTTCCGATTTCGGGCGCGACTGGGCGGCGGTGCATCTGCTCAACGCCTTGCCACTGGATTTTTTGCGCCTGGATCCCGAGCTCGTCGAGAACACGACCAGCGACAAGGCGGTGAGCAGTACCTTGTTGGCGCTGGTGCGCAAGGCCCATCAATTGGGCGCGATGGTGATCGCGCCCACGGTCGAATCGATCGATCGCGCGCACGTGCTGCTGCGCCTGGGCATCGACTATGGCGTGGGCGATGGGCTGGGCCGCGCGGTGGCCGAGCCCGAGTTCGACTTCAACCGTCCGATCTGGTGAGCGCGCGACGCGCTCACAGCATGCCGGTTTCCAAACGCGCGGCTTCCGACATCATGCTTTGATTCCAGGGCGGATCGAACACCAGTTCGACATCGGCCTCGGCGATCGTGGGAATCAACTCGAGCTTGCTGCGCACGTCCTCGACGAGAATGTCGCCCATGCCGCAACCGGGCGCGGTGAGGGTCATCTTGACCGAGACCTTGCGCGCGTCGTCGACGCGTTCGAGCTTGCACTCGTAGACCAGGCCCAGCTCGACGATATTGATCGGAATCTCGGGGTCGAAGCAGGTGCGCAACTGCGACCAGACGAGCTTCTCGACTTCGGCGTCATCGGCATTGGCCGGCAGTTCCGGCAGCGCAAAGGGCTCTTTGCCCAAGGCGTCGGCGTCTTCGTTGCGGATGCGGAACAGATTGCCGTCCACGTACACCGTGAAGCTGCCGCCCAGCGCCTGCGTGATGTAGCCGGCCTGGCCGGCGGGCAAAGTCACGGTCTCGCCTTGCGGCACCATGACGGCGGCCACGTCGCGCTCGAATCGAACCGGTTCGCTGGAGCTGGAATAACCCATGAGATCGAGGCCGCGGGCGGGGATGCCGATGTGGGGCCGCGAATGATGCCTCAAAAGGGGTGAAGCGCGCATCGATGGCGCGCGTGGCGTTTTGCGCGACCGCTCAGGGCCGGGGCGCGATCGCGGCCAAGGCCTCGCCCAACCGGCGCGCGGCCTCGTGGAGGTCGCGCGGCGACAGGCCTGAAAATCCCAACAGCAAACCCGGCCGCGCCGGCGGTTTGACGTAGTACGGCGCGGCGGCGAACACGCAAACCGCGCGCGCCTCGGCCGCGTCGACGATGGCCGCGACCTGATCGTGGCCATGCTCGGTCAGGCGCGCCAGCAGATGCATGCCCGAACTCGCGCCGAGTGGTTCGATCCAACGCGCGCAATGCCGGCGCAGGGCATCGAGCAGCGCGCGGCGGCGCTCGCCGAGCAACTTGCCGGTGCGGCGCAGTTGGCGCTCGAACTGACCCGAGTCGATCAGGCTCGCCAGCGCCTGCTGCTCGACCGCGCCGCAACCGCGATCGGCCAGCCACTTGAGCGCGCGAAAGGTTTCGCGCAGCGCCGGTGGCACGACCAGATAACCCAGGCGCAAGGCGGGGAACAGCACTTTCGAGAACGAGCCGATGTAGAACACGCGGCCGTCGACATCGAGCGATTTCAGCGCGGCCAGCGGCCGACCGTCGTGGCGGAACTCGCCGTCGTAGTCGTCCTCGAGCACATAGGCCTGACTGCGTCGCGCCCAATCGAGCAAGGCCACGCGTCGCGGCAGCGACAAAATCGCGCCGCTGGGAAACTGATGCGAAGGCGTGACGCACAACAAGCGCGCGCGCGCTTTCGGCAATCGATCCACGCGCAAGCCTTCGTCATCGCAAGGCACGGCCGACAGCTTCGCGCCCAGCGCGCTCAGCACCTGACGCATGCCTTGATAGCAAGGATCTTCCACCAACACGCGATCGCCGTGATCGAGCAGCGCGCGACCGACCAGATCAATCGCCTGCTGCGTGCCGCCGACGATCAGCACGTCCTCGGCCTCGACCGCGATGCCGCGGCGCACGCCGAGATAACGCGCCACCGCCGCGCGCAGCGCCGGCAAGCCTTCGGACGGCGGATAGTCGAAGCCAGTGTCATTGGCCGCGCGACCCAGCGCGCGTCGCCACGCCACGTGCAGCGACGGCGGCACCAAAGGCAAACCGTATTCGAGCGAGTAGCGCAGCGCCAGGCGACGTCGCCCCGGCGGATGATGCGGCGACTGCGCGGTGGCGGCCTCGGCGTAGCGACTCAGACGCGCGCGCGCGGCGCGCGTGCTCGCGGTCGCCGGCGCGGGCGCGAGCCCGGGCACGGCCGCGACGAAACTGCCGGAGCCGACGCGACCTTCGATGAAGCCTTCGGCGCTGAGTTGCTCGTACGCGGACAGCACGGTGTTGCGCGACAAGCCCAGTTGCCGCGCCAGATCGCGCGTGGCCGGCAACCGCAGGCCCGCGCGCAAGCGGCGCCCGAGGATGGCCTGCTTCAAGGCGCGTGTGAGTTGCGCGTGCAGCGGCCCTTGTCCGTCCAGATCCAGATGCATGGCGGCTCCGCAATGGCCCCGGAATTGTCGCAGAAAGCGGTACTCGGAGGGGGCCATGGTCGGCGCTAGGCTGCTCGCGGTCCCCTTCGTCAGGAAAACGCCATGGCCAAGATTCGCGCCCGCCACGAGGTGCGTCGCGTCGCCGATCGCGCGAGCTACGATCGCGCCGATGCCTACGCGATGCTCGACGCGGCCTGGATGGCGCACGTGGGCTTCGCGGTCGACGGCCAGCCCTTCGTCATTCCCATGCTGTACGCGCGCGAAGGCGATACCTTGCTGCTGCACGGCTCGATCGCCAGTCGCCTGATGACCACGCTCGGCGCCGGCGTGCCGTGCTGCGTGACGGTGACGCATGTCGACGGCATCGTGCTGGCGCGCTCGCACTTTCATCACTCGGTGAACTATCGCTCGGTGGTGGTGTTCGGCACCGCGACCGTGGTCGACGATCCGGTCGAGAAAGCGGCGGCGTTTCATCGCTTCGTCGACAGCATCATTCCCGGCCGCGCGGCCGACACGCGCGCCGCCGACGCGCAGGAGATGGCGGCGACGAGCCTGCTGCGCCTCGCGATCGAGGACATCAGCGCCAAGCGCCGCGACGGCGGACCGAAGGATCATCCCGATGATCTGAGCTCGCGCGCCTGGGCCGGCGTGCTGCCGATGGCCGTGACTTACGCGGCGCCGGTGCCGGCGGAGGATTTGCCCGCGGGGATCGCCGTGCCGGATTACGTGGCCGCTCGCGCGTCGAGTTGATCGACCGCGACGCGCGCGTTCCAACGCTAACGCATCGTCGCCATCGCGTTGGCTACACAACGACCAACGCGACGCGCGACGTCGCGCTGATGCTTCGCCCACCGATCGCCTGACCTCATCGCGCCCCGTCGATCCGTGGCGCCGAACACCGGCGCGCGCGCCGCGTTCGTCCCCGCCACATCGCAATTGTCGGTGGCCTGGGCGACAATCGGCGGATGAAGGCGACCTTGGTTTCGACGACGCTCGGCGTCATTGGCGGCATTCTCCTGGTGTTGTGCGCGGGCGCGCTGTGGTCGGTGGTGGCCTTGCTCACCGGCGGCGTGGCCTTGTGGATGGCCTTGCCGGTGGCGGGCGTGGCCGTGGTCGCGACCGACTGGTGCGGCCTGGCGCATCCGGCGATGCGCGCGGCGTTGACCTTGGCCCTGTTGGCGATGGCCACCGTCTACGCGTGCATTCTTTATTCGGGCACGGTGATCGCGATGAGCATGGGCATGCGCTTTGGCGATGCCCTGGTGATGATGGGCCCGGAACTCGCCTTGATCATGGGCCGATTGCGGCTGGAGCACGGCGCATGGTGGTGGCTAGTGCTCGCGGCGACGGTCGCGGTGGTGGTGTCCGCGCGACGCGGGCATCGCGGCGTGACGCGCGCCTAGCGTTCGCGCAAAGCTAGTGCGTGCGGCCTTCGCTGCGCGCGTCGTCCTCGCGGCGGGTCAAGGCCACTCTCGCGCACAAGCGCAGGGCGTCGACGATGGTGTCGAGCGCCATGCTCGGCAGACCCGGCTTGGCCGTGACCTGACTCGGCACATAGGGAATGTGGATGAAGCCGCCGCGCAGCGTCGGCCGCTCGCGCGCGATGATCTCGCCCAAATGAAACGCCAGCGCATTGCACACGAAGGTGCCGGCGCTGTTGGAAATCTCGGCCGGAATGCTCGCCTCGCGCAGGGCCATCGCCATGGCCTTGATCGGCAGCGTGGTGAAGTGCGCGGCCGGCGCGCCCGCGATCACGGGCGTGTCGATTGGTTGCAGGCCGGCGTTGTCGGCGATGCGCGCGTCGATGACATTGATCGCCACGCGCTCGATCGAGATGCACGCGCGCCCGCCCGCCTGCCCCACGCACAACACGACCTCGGGCTTGTGCCGACGAATCGCGCGCGAGAGCACCTCGGCGCAATCGGCGAAGCGCGTGGGCACGAGCACGCTGCTCACGCGATGACCCGCGATGCGCTCGCCACGCAAACGCCGCGCCGCTTCCCACGACGGATTGAGCGTATCGCCGCCAAAAGGATCGAAACCCGTGATCAGGATCGTCGGTGGCTGGCGACGCGCGCGGGGTTTGTTCATGGGCTCAACGAAACACGATGAAGTACATCAACACGACATTGCACGCCAACAGCATCAGTGCCGTCGGCACCTGAGCCTTGATCACCGCGTTCTGATCGCGCAATTCCAACAGCGCGGCGGGCACGATGTTGAAGTTCGCCGCCATCGGCGTCATCAAGGTGCCGCAGTAGCCCGACAGCATGCCCAGCGCCGACATCGAGGCCGGGTCCGCGCCATGACGTCCCACCAGCAAGGGCAGACCAATGCCCGCCGTCATCACCGGAAACGCGGCGAAGGCATTGCCCATGACCATGGTGAACGCGGCCATGCCCAGCGCGTAGGCGAGCACGCAGGCCAGGCGATTGTCGGTGGGCACGAGCTTCGACACGATCTCGGCGATGGCCTCGCCCGCGCCGGCGGCGGTGAACACCGCGCCCAGCGCCGCGAGCACGATCGGCAGCACCACCGCCCAGCCGATGGCGTCGAGCAGATCGCCGCTGGCGTTGAGCGCGTGCAGCGGCGTGGCGCGCGTGTAGCTCAGCGCCAGGATCAAACCCGCGAGGCAACCCACGGCGAGCGAAATCTGCGTGACCTGATTTTCGGCGACCAGCGGCCATCCGAACATCGCGCACGTCTTGAACCCGATCACGAACACCACGGTCACCAGCGGAATGCACAAGGCCGGCACGAACAAGGCATTGCCCAGGCGCCATGCATCGGCCTCGCGCTGCGCCGCGCGCTCGTCGCGCGCCGCCGGTCGCACCACGCCGCCGAAGCCGGCGAGCAAGGCCATGACGACCACCATCGCGCCCACGAGCACGGGCGGCAGCCAATCGCCGGCGATGAAGATCGTCGCCAGCAATCCCCAGAAACTCGCCGCCGCGAAGGGACGCGGCCGCGCCGGATCGCGCGCCGCGCGCCAGGCCAGGGCCAGGGGCATCAGCCCGACGACGATATAGATCGGCGTCAACGCGGTCATGTCGACGACTTCGCCCGCGCCGCCATCGCCGCGATTTCCGCGGCCATGCGCCGATCGAGCCGCGACACGCGCGCCGCGTGAATCACGTACGCGCACAACGCCGTGGGCAAGCCCCACAACGCGATCGCCCAGGTATCGACCGTGATGCCCTGCCCCGCGAGAAACACCTGCATCAAAAGCACCGCGCCGAACGCGAAGAACACGTCCTCGCCAAAGAACAAACCAACGTTGTCCGTCGCCGCGCACAGGGCCGCCAGACGCTGACGCACGGCTTCGGGCAAACGCCCGTGCGTGCGCTCGGCCGTGGCCTCGGCCATCGGCACCAGCAAGGGCCGCACGGTTTGCGGATGACCACCGAGACTCGTCAGCCCGATCATGGCCGCGAGTTGACGCAAGGCCTGATAAGCCATCAACAAACGTGGCGTGCTCAAGTCATGCAGGCGCGACACCCACAGACGCGCCTGCTCGCGCAGCCCATGCCGTTCCAGCAAGCCGATCACTGGCAAGGTCAGCAAGATGATCAAGATGAGGCGACTGTTGATGAGCGCCGCGCCCATCACTTCGAGAATCTTGAGCAAGGGCATGTTCACCACGAGCCCCGTGACGATGCCCGCGGTCACCACGACCAGCACCGCGTTCAAACGCGCGGCGAAGCCGAGCACGATCACCACGACGCCGAGCAAGGGCCAGAGATTCAACCGCGATCCCCCGTCACCGCGCGAACGACGATGCCCGCGGCCTCGATGCGCGCGCGCAGCACGCGCGCGAAATCGGCGGCATCGGCGCGATCGCCGTGCAAGCACACCGTGTCGCAAGGCACGCGCAAGCGTTCGCCCTGACGCGACACGACTTCGCCCGTGGCCAGCAGATCGAGCACTTGCCGCGCCGCGACCTCGGGGTGATGAATCACGGCATCGGCTTCGCGACGCGGCGTGAGCGAGCCATCCGATTCGTAACGACGATCGGCGAAGGCCTCATGCGCGACGCGCAGACCCGCGGCCAGCCCCGCGCGCGGCAAGGCGCTGCCGGCCAGGCCATAGAGCACGATGTCGGCGTCGACATCGCGCGTGGCATGCGCGATGGCTTCCGACAGCGCGTCATCGCGCGCGGCCATGTTGTACAAGGCGCCATGCGGCTTGAGGTGATGCACGCGCAGGCCCTCCGCGCGCGCGATCGCGATCAAGGCACCGAGCTGATACAGCGTGAAGGCATAGGCCTCGGACGGCGTGACGCGCATCTCGCGGCGTCCGAAGCCTTGCAAATCCGGCAGCGAAACATGCGCGCCGATCGCCACGCCGTGCGCCTTGGCCAGTCGCGCGCTGCGGCGCATCACTTCGGGGTCGCCCGCATGAAAACCGCAGGCAATGTTGGCCGAGCTGATCAGGGGCATCACCGCTTCGTCCTGGCCCATCGTCCAGGCGCCGAAGGATTCGCCCATGTCGCAATTGAGGTCGATGGCGCGCGCGTGCATGCGCCTACTGTAGCGCCAGGCGCGCGCCTTGGGCATGGGTCGCGACGGTCGTGGTCGCGCGGCGCGCCGGCGCCAGTCGCTAAAGAATCCGAAAGCCACCGCCCGGGCCGCGATGGTCTGATCCCGTCCCTCGCGATCGGCGAGACCCCGCAATTTTCAGGACACCCACCATGCCCGCGCGACCCTTCGACCCCCAGCACGCCTTCGCCCATCCCCAGTTCGTCGACACGCCCTCGGGCCGCATCGCTTATGTCGAGCACGGCGACGGGCCGGTCGCGCTGTTCGTGCATGGCGTTTTGCTCAATGGCTTTCTGTGGCGCCAGCAATTGGCCGAACTCGGCGGCACGCGCCGCTGCATCGCCATCGACCTGCTCGCGCACGGCCACACGCAAGCGGCCGCCGACAGCACGCACACGGTCACCGACAACGCGCGCATGCTCGCGCAGTTTCTCGACGCGCTCGGGATCGAACGCATCGATCTGGTCGGCAACGATTCCGGCGGCGGCATCTGCCAGATCTTCGCCGCGCTTTATCCGCAGTATCTGCGCAGCCTCACCCTGACCAACTGCGATACGCACGACAATTGGCCGCCCGAGGCCTTCGCCGGTTTCGTCGCGATGGTCGCGGCCGGCGGCCTGGGCAAGACCTTGCGCGCGATGTGGGACGACAAGACCGTGTACCGTGCCGCGCTCGCGCCCGCCTACGAGAAACCTGAGGCGGTCAGCGACGCGACCATAGCGACCTACTTGCGGCCTTTCATCGAATCGCCGCAGCGCTTGGCCGAGCTCGAACACTTCGTCAACGCCTTCGATTGCCGCCACACGCTGGCGATCGACGACGCGCTGCGGCACCTGCGCGTGCCGACCTTGATCGCCTGGGGCACGGACGATGTCTACTTTCCGCTGGAATGGTCGCGCTGGCTGGCGCGGACCATTCCGGGCACGACGCGACGCGTGGACTTCGAAGGCGCGCGCCTGTTCTTCCCCGAGGAACGCGCGGCCGAGTTCAATCGCGAACTGCGCGCGCATTGGCAAGCCGTCGGCGATGCCGGCGCGCGTCTCGACACGCCCACGCGCGACGACCATGCGAAGGCGGTGACGCGATGAGCGAGCGCGGTTCGATCGCGGTGTATGGCGCTTACGGCCACACGGGACGCTTCATCCTCGCGCAACTGCTGCGCGAAGGCTGGACGCCCATCGCCTGTGGACGTGACGCCACGCGTCTGCATGCGCTGACGCAAACCTGGCCCGGGCTCGAAACACGCGTCGCCACCATCGACGACGCGGCCTCACTCGATCGCGCACTCGCCGGCACGCGCGCCGTGATCAACGCGGCCGGGCCATTCCTCGACACGGCGATGGCGGTGATGTCGGCCGCGATCCGCGCGCGCATCGCGTATCTCGACACGGCGGCGGAACAACGCGCGGCCTTCGCCGTGTTCGATCGTCTGGGCGATCGCGCGCGCGACGCCGGCATCATTGCCCTGCCCGCGATCGCGTTCTATGGCGCGCTTGGCGATCTGCTGGCGACCGCGGCGATGGCCGATTGGCTGCACGCCGATGCGATCGATCTCGCGGTCGGCCTCGATAGCTGGCATCCGACGGAGGGCACGCGCAAAACAGGTCGCCGCAATCACTGGCGTCGCTGGTACATCGACGATGGCGCGCCACGCGTGCAGCTCGATCCCGCGCCCACGCGCGGCTGGCGCTTCCCCGAGTGGCTAGGCGCGCGCGAGGCGGTGATGGTCAATCTCTCGGAGATCGTGCTGATCGCGCGCCATCTGCGCTGCGCGCGTGTGGCGTCGTACATGAATCTCGCGCCGCTGCGCGATATCCGCGATGAAGCCACGCCCGCGCCAGTCGCGGTCGATGAACATGGCCGTTCCGCGCAACGTTTCGTGATCGAAGCCCGCGCACGTCGCGGTGGCGAGGAGCGTCGAGCGCGCGCCGAAGGTCGCGACATCTACGCCATCACCGCGCCCTTGATCGTGGCCGCGATGACACGCGTGCTCGACTGTCGCGTTAAAGGCCTGGGTGCGCTGGCCGCGGGCGAAGCCTTGCCGGCGCGCGAGTTTCTGACTTCACTCGCGGACGAAGGCTTGCAGGTGACGTTCGACGCGTGAAGCGCGCGGCGTCAAGCCGCGTCGCGCGCGATGAACTCGCGTCTAACCCGTGCCGAGGCGATAGCGAATCGCCTCGGCCATGCGCGCCAACTCCTGCCGACGCATGCGCCGCGCGCTGTCGGCGGCATCTTGCGTCACGAGCACGGGGCGCACGCATTCGCCGGGCCGCAATTGCATCGCGCGACCCATGTCGGCGCGCATCACTTGCGCGATGCGCATGTAACCACCGACCGTCTGCGCGTCGACACCCAGCAACACGGGCTGACCATCGGGCGGCAATTGCACCGTGCCGGGCAACACGATGCTCGACACCAGTTCGCGCCGCGAAGCCAGCGGCAGCTTGGGGCCATCGAAGCGCAGGCCCATGCGATCGCTGTCGGCGCCCATGATCCAGGTGCCATCGCGCAGAATGCGAAGCGCGCGCGGATCGAGCATGATCGCCTCGGGCCCGAACAGCAGGTGCAGCAGCGCGATCTCGCCGCGCAAGTCTTCGGTGGGCGTGACGTACCACGGCGCAGGTCGCGCGACCTGGCGACCGCTGATCACGGCCTCAAGCAATTCGCGCGCCGCGCGCGGATCGGCCTTGCCGACACGCAGACGATCGCCCGCGCGCAATGCTCGGCCTTGCAAGCCCCCGAAGCCACCACGCAGATCGGTGCTGCGACTGCCGAGAATCTCCGGCACGTCGACACCACCCGACACCGCGACGTAGATACGCGCGCCACGCGTGGCGCGACCGATCACGATTTCGGCGCCGCGATCGACCGCGAGCGCTCGCCACATCGGCAGCGGTCGGCCATTGCACGTGACCTCGCACACGGCGCCCGTCACCGCGAGCAGACCTGGCGCGCGCATGCGCAGCGTTGGACCCGACAACGTCGCTTCCAACCCCGCCGCGCTCGGCGAATTGCCCACGAGTCGATTGGCCACGGCCAGCGCATCGCGATCCGCCGCGCCGCCACCGGTCACGCCGAGATGGCGATAGCCCGAGCGACCGAGATCCTGCACCGTGGTCAGCATGCCCGGCGCTAGCACCTCAAGCATCGTTCACCTCCACGCGCGCGCGCGCCAATTCGCCCGCGCCGACCGCGAAAAACCGCACGACATCGCCCGGCGCCAGCAAGGCCGGTGGATCGCGCGTGGGGTCGAACAAGCGCGCCGACGTGCGTCCGATCACATGCCAACCGCCCGGCGACGCCGAAGGATAAATGCCTGTCTGCGCGCCACCGATCGCGACCGAACCCGCGGGCACGCGCGGTCGCGGCGTCGCGCGTCGCGGCAGATGCAGGCCGGCGTCGAGGCCGATCAGATACGGAAAGCCCGGCTGAAACCCCAGCATGGCCACGGTGTATTGCGCGGCCGTATGTCGCGCGATAAGTTCCTGCTCGCTGATGCCGCAAGCCTGCGCGGCTTCGGTCAGATCCGTGCCTTCTTCACCGCCATAAGCGACGGGAATGCGCACCACGCGCACGGGCATGGCATCGACGTCGCGATCGTCGGCCAACAACTCGCGCACGCGGCGTTCCATTTCGTCATAGGACAAGCGGCTGCGATCGTGCAGCACCAGGCCCACGCCGGCATAGGTCGGCACCACGTCGACCACGCCGGTCAGGCGCGCCGCCGACAACACGCGCGCGGCGCGTTGCGCGCGCGCGTTGATGTCCACGGCGATGCGCGCGCCGAAGCGCACTTCGAGGGCTTGCTCGCCGAGCCAGATCAGCTCGGGTCCGGTGGCGTTGCGACTGTGCGGCTTGGCGTCCATGCGCGCAGTCTAGCGAAGTGCGGGAGCGATTCGCCGCCGCGCGTGGCTCAGGGCTTGGCCGGCTTCGGCGGCGTGTAGCGCTGATTGTCCAGGAAGGGCGTGGTCGGCCGCTGGAATTGATTGAAGCCGAAGCTATGCGCGGTGTGGCACGCATTGCAGGCCGCGGTCAATTGATCGTAGCCCTGGGCGAATTGCTTCGCGTCGCGCTTGTCGATGGCGGCCTGCAGGCTCGCGATCGAGGGCTTCATCATCGCCGGCAACACGTCGGCCAGGCGATCGGGTTGAATCGTGTCGTGGTCGGGATTGGTCTCGACGATGGCGTCGAGCGCCTCGCGAAACTCCGCCAGCTGAAACGCGGCCAAGGTCCAATCGCCACCAGTGCCGGCGAACCACAGGCGCGCGTGGCGGATCTGCAGTTCCAGCATCTGTTGGCCGAGTTCGGGCACGGCGTGGCGTTGCAGTTCCTGGAGCTGGCGCTTGAGAGCGGCCACTTCCTGGCGCAAGGCCTGGACTTGCGCCTGGGTTTCGGAGGGCGTGGGCGCTTCCGACGTGGGCGCGATGCCCAGAGCCGTGGCCAGGGCCATGCCGGCGATCACTTGCAACATGTTGGGTCTCCAGCGGCCCGCGCGAACGTGGCGGGACCGGGGTGGTTCGGTTGGCTGGCCGTCGCGCGGCTGGCTGCGCACCAAGATTAGCGGCAAAACGGCGCGGGCAAAACGTCCCGGGCCGCGCGCTGGGTTGACCCGACGCGCGCGCTCGCCCACCCTTGACGCGCCATTTGTCGAGCACCACCGCTTTGATCGATCTGATTCCGACGCCCGGCCCCGTGCCGGACACCGATTCCTGGGACGCCCTCGAACACGCCATCGCGGCCGCGCTGGCCGAACAGGAACGCGCCTTCGCCGCGGTCTCGGCGCACGCGCGGCGTTATCGCATCGTCTCGACCATGCCCTTGGACGCCTTCGACTTCTGGCGCGACGCGGTCGAGGTGCTGACGCCGCGCGCCAACGCGCTCAACCGCTTCACGCGTCGCTTCGATATTCCCGATGTCTTCATCATCGGCCGCATGTTGCGCGCCGCGCGCGGCGCCGACGCGGTGATCCTCACCGGCGGCGAGCGGCCTGATCTGATCTACGGCTTGCTGGTCGGCGCCCTGCCCTGGATCCGCGCGCCGCATATTTTCGCCGACGCGCATTGGGAGCGCCGGCGCCGACCGCTGTCGCGTCTCGTGCAAAAGCTCATCCATCGCTCGGCCGCGCGCGTGGTGCGCGAAGTGCAACCGCACTCCGACGAAGAGATCGCGATCTATCACGAACGCTTCGGCTACGCGCGCGAGATCATTCGGCCGATTCCGTGGAGCACCTCGCTCACCGGTCACGTCGCGCATCCTTCGCGCGGTGACTACGTGCTGTCGGGCGGCTATTCCTTTCGCGACTACGCGACCCTGCTCGAAGCCGTCAAGGGCGAGCCCTACGAACTTCGCCTGGGCATTCCCGCGCGCAGCGAAGTGGCGCGCGAGACGGCGCGATTGGCCCAAGACATCGCCAACGCGGGCGTGCACGACGACTGGAGCAACGCGCAGTTCATCGCGCAACAGGCCGCGTGCGGCGTGCTGGCCATGCCGATCACGCCGGGCCTGGGCCGCTGCACGGCCGATCAGACCATTCTCAATGCCATGGCCTACGGCAAGATCGTGGTCGCGACCGATTCGATCGGTTCGCGCGTGTACCTGCGTCACGGCGAGAATGGTTTCCTGGTGCCCGAGTCCGATCCGGCCGCGTGGCGACGCGTGCTGCGCGACGTGCTCGCGCTCGACGACACGCGCTATCAGCGCATCGCGCGACAAGCCATGTGGGACGCGCGCGTGCGCTTTGGCGAGCGTCTGCGCGCCGCGCGTACGCTTCAAGCCGCGGTCAACCTGATCGAAACGCGCCGCGCGCGCGGCGGTTGACGCGAAGCGGATCGACCGCGGCGCGTTTGGCGGACTTCGTCGCGCTTTCGGGTTTTCATCCCAAGACGCCACGCGAAACCCGCGCGAGTTCACATTCGAGCGCCGCCAACTCGGGTTGAATGCGCCGCGCGTGGCGTCCGCGAGGTTGCGCGCCCTGCGCACCGCACGAACTGGGGAGATCATCATGTCGCATCACGTCCATCGTCGCGCGCTCGCCGCGCTGGCCCTGAGTCTCGCCCTGCCCGCGGCCGCGCAGGATCTTGTCTTGCGCAGCGGCTTCGAAACCGGCGAGACCGGGCAAGCGGCCAACGCCGGTTCGCCGCTGGGCGCCAATCTCGATGGCGTAGTCGATTATTCGACCAGCTACAACTTCGTCGACGTGATGAAGCAATCGCGCTCGTGGATCACGCCCAACACCACGGGCAATGGCATCTTCGACACCGATGACGCGGCGTGCCTGGATCTCGATGCCGACGGCAATGTGCGCTCGCTGACGCCGCAGACATCGCAACCGGGCTGCTCCACGCCCAACTACAACGCGGTCGCGACGTTGTTTTTCTTCGGCGACAACGCCAATCACTATCCGTCGGGCCGCTACATCGTCACGTATCAAGGCGAAGGCAATATCAGCTATCACTTCGCCGCCACGCGCAACGCCGGTTTGTCCACGCCGGGGCGCGACGTGCTCGATGTCAATGCCGCCAATGGCGGCTTCATGCTGCGCATCAATGCCATCAACACGGCTAATCCGATCCGCGACATTCACGTGTGGATGCCGGGCTTCGACGAAACCACGGGGCCGGCGCAAATCTTCCACCCGGATTTCCTCCGCCTGATCGAGCGCTACAAAGTGCTGCGCTTCATGGACTGGATGAACACCAACAACTCCGCGCAGCAGGAATTCGCCGATCGTCCGCGTCAATCGAATCTGCGCTGGACCGAACGCGGCGTGCCGGCCGAGACCATGATCGCCCTGGCCAACCGGCTTTCGGCCGATCCGTGGTTCAACATGCCGCATCGCGCCAGCGATGACTACATGACCCAGTTCGCCAATCTGGTGAAGTCGCAATTGCGCGCGGATCTGAAGGTCTATGTCGAATACTCGAACGAAGTTTGGAACGGGCAGTTCCAGCAAGGCACCTTTGTCGAACAACAAGGCGGGATCGAATTCGGCGCGCAGGGCTCGGGCTTCGATCGTCGACTGAACTGGCACGCCAAGCGCACGGCGCAGATGTGCGATCTATGGAAAGGCGCGTTCGGCGCGCAAGCCTCGCGCGTTGTGTGCGTGCTCGGCGCGCAGGCGGCCAATGCCTACACGCAAACCCAAGCGGCCGATTGTCCAATGTGGGTCGCGGGCCGGCCGTGCTCGGGTCATGGCATCGACGCGGTCGCGATCGCGCCCTACTTCGGCGGTTATCTCGGCGGACCTTCAGGCGAGTCGACGGTGCAGAGCTGGACCTTGAACGACTTGTTCACCGAGTTCAACACGGGCGGCGTCTATCCCGGCGGCCCTTCGGGCGGCGCGCTCAACGAAGTGCACGCGTGGATCACTTCGCACAAGACCGCGGCCAACGCGCGCGGTTTGCATTTGATTACCTACGAAGGCGGCCAGCATCTGGCCGGCATCCTGGGCGTGGAGAACAACACCGCGATCACGGCATTGTTCACTGGCGCCAATCGCGACGCGCGCATGGGCACGGCCTACACCGATCATCTGAACTTCTGGAAGGCCAATGGCGGCGAATTGTTCGTGGTGTTCACCGCGTCGGGCGGCTACGGCAAGTTCGGTTCGTGGGGCGCGGCGGAGTACATCGACACGCCCAATGTGCCCAAGCATCAGGCGCTGATGAATTTCATCACCAACAACCCGTGCTGGTGGTCGGGCTGTTCGCCTTGATCGATTGATCGCGCCGAGCGCGGGCGCGCGGCGCGTGGCGGGTTTCCGTCGTGGCACGGAATTCGCTAAAGGGAGTCAGGACTCCGCGCGGTCGCGGAGCGACAGGACGCCCGCATGTGCGCCAAGCCCCGGTTCGCGCCCGGACCCAGCCCCGATCGTGGTGAGTGGTCGCGCCGAAGACCCCCACCGCCCGACGACAGCAACCCGGCGCCAACGTCGGAATGTCGTCGATCCGACGTGTCCGCGTGCTCCGTGCCGCCATGAACGCCACGCGACTCGTCACCGACGCCGATTCCGCGCCGAGCCCCGAAACCAGCCAGGAACGCCTGGCGCGCCTGGAGCGCCTGCTCGCCGCGCGCGACGAGACGATCGCCAGCCTGATCGATAGGGTCGACGCGCGGGGGACCGATCTCGGCGGCGCCTTCGTGGTGATGCAACGCACGGTCGCGCTGGAAGAAGTGGTCACGCGCAAGACCCGCGAGCTCGAGACCGAGCGCGCGCAGTTGAGCACCGCGCTCGACGAACTCAAGAACACGCAATCGCGCCTGATGCAGGCCGAGAAGATGCAATCGATCGGCCAACTGGCCGCCGGCATCGCGCACGAGATCAACACGCCCACGCAATATGTCTCCGACAACGTCACCTTTCTCAAGCGCGTATTCCCACAGATGCTGGGCTTGATCGACGTGCTGGTCGATTACGCGCGCGCCGGCGCCGCCGGCGAGCTCGACGCCGAGCAGGCCACGCGCATGGAAGAACGGATCAAGCGCGCGCGCCTGGACTACATCGCCGAGAACGTGCCCTCGGCCCTCGAACAATCGCTCGAAGGCCTCCAACGCATCACCACGATCGTGCGCGCGATGAAGGACTTCTCGCACTCCTCGCAGGGCGAAAAGGAATTGGCCTCACTGGCCGACATCATCAGCGTGTCGATTACGGTCGCGCGCAATGAATGGAAATACATCGCCGAACTGGAAACCGAATTCGCGCCCGATCTGCCCGAAGTGCCGTGCCTGCGCGACGAGATCGGTCAGGTGATCTTGAACCTCGTCGTCAATGCCGCGCACGCCATCGTCGAGGCCAACAAGGCGCACCCGTCGACCTTGGGCAAGATCGTGGTCAGCACGCATCGCGCCGGCGATTTCGCCGAGGTGCGCGTGCGCGATTCCGGCACGGGCATTCCCGAGCACATCCGCAATCGCGTGTTCGATCCCTTCTTCACCACCAAAGGCGTGGGCAAGGGCACGGGCCAGGGTCTGGCGATCGCCTACAACATCGTGGTGGAAAAGCACGGCGGGCAAATCGGCTTCGACACCGAGGACGGCAAGGGCTCGACCTTCATCGTGCGCCTGCCGCTGAAGGCGCCGCCGGTCGCGACGCCGTGACCGCGCGCGCCGTTGGCGCGCGCGTGGCGATCAGTGACCGCCGCCCGAATCAATCGCCTTCAATTCGGCGATGAGCTTGTTCGCGGCCTCGGCGCCATCGGCGTAGAGCATCTTGCAGTTGTCTGCGTAGAACAGCGCGTTCTCGATGCCGGCGAAACCCGTGCCCTTGCCGCGCTTGATCACGATCACCTGACGCGCGTTGATCACGTCGAGAATCGGCATGCCGTAGATCGGCGAGGACTTGTCGGTGCGCGCGACCGGATTGACCACGTCATTGGCGCCGATCACGATCGCCACGTCGCAGGTGGCGAATTCGGGATTGATGTCGTCCATGTCGGCGATCAGATCGTAAGTGACGCCCGCTTCCGCCAGCAGCACGTTCATGTGCCCGGGCATGCGGCCCGCGACCGGATGGATGGCGAACTTCACTTCCTTGTCGCGCTTCTTCAACTGCTGGGTCAGTTCCCAGATCTTGTGCTGCGCTTGCGCCACGGCCATGCCGTAGCCGGGCACGATGATGACTTTCTCGGCCATGTACAGCAGCGAGGCCGCGTCCGAAGGCTCGATCGCCTTCATCGAGCCCTTGATCTCCTGACCGCCACCGCCGCCACCGAAGTTGGAGAACAGCACATTGCTGATCGGGCGATTCATCGCCTTGGCCATGAGCTGGGTCAGCAGCATGCCGGCCGCGCCCACCACCATGCCGGCGATGATCAGGGCCTGATTGCCCAGCACATAACCTTCGAACGCCACGGCCAGACCGGTGAACGCGTTGTACAGCGAAATCACCACCGGCATGTCGGCGCCGCCGATCGGCAGGGTCATCATGAAACCCACGATCAGCGACACCACGAAGAACGCGACGATCACTCGCGGATCGAGACCGACGAAGAACAAACTCACGCCCAGGCCGACCGCGGCCAGGAACACGATTAAGTTGACGAACTGCTGACCGCCGAAGGTGAAGCGCTTGTCCATCACGCCATCGAGCTTGGCCCAGGCGATGATCGAACCGGTGAGCGAGATTGAACCGATCAAGGCGCCGATCAAGGCCATGCCCAGCGCCACTTTCGAGGGTGCGCCGCCGTGACTGGAAAAATTCAGCAGCTCCACCGCGCCGATCGCGGCCGCCGAGCCACCGCCCATGCCGTTGTACAGCGCGACTTGCTGCGGCATCGCGGTCATCGCCACCGAGCGCGCCTTCAACCAGGCGGGCACGATGCCGACGGCGAGCGCCGCGAGCATCCACGCCAGATTGTGCGTGCCGGTGATGCCGAACGTCGCCACGGTCGCCAGCACCATGCCGAAGCCGGCTTGCACGATGCCCTTTTTCGCCGTCACCGGCGAGCTCATGCGCTTGATGCCTAGGATGAACAGCACCGCGGCGACGAAATAAGCCGCGTGCGCGCCAATTTTCAGGATTTCCTGCGTGTCCATGAGATCCCCTGGGGTCGAGGTTGAGCCGGCGCGTGCGCGCTCAGGCCTTCTTGGCGTCCTTGCCGGACTTGAACATCTCCAGCATGCGCTCGGTCACCACGTAACCGCCGGCGGCATTGCCGGCCCCCAGTGCCACCGCGAGCGCGCCGATCACGCGCTCGAGATTGGTGTCGGCGTGCGCCAGCACCGCCATCGCGCCGACCAGCACGATGCCGTGCACGAAGTTCGATCCCGACATCAGCGGCGTGTGCAGGATCACCGGCACGCGCGAGATGATCTCGTGGCCGGTGAAGGCCGCGAGCATGAAGATATACAAGGCCACGAAGCCGTCGATCATGGTGCGCTCCCCGATTGCGTGCTTGTGCTGGGCGTGACGCTCACGCGCCGTCGACCAATTTCTTGGTCGGCTCGTGCCGGATCTCGCCGGCGTGCGTGAGGCAGGTCTTGGCGATGAGCTCGTCGTCCCAATCGAGCGTGAGCGCGCCGTCCTTCAACATCAGCGCGGCGAAATTGAACAGATTGCGCGCGTACATGTCGCTGGCGTGGATCGCGCCCTGACTGGGCAGGTTGACCGGGCCGATGATGGTGACCGCGTTGTGCACCACGGTTTCGCCGGCGCGCGTGAGTTCGCAATTGCCGCCGGTCTCGGCGGCCAGGTCGACGAGCACGGCGCCGGCCTTCATTCCCTCGATCATGGTCTTGGTGATGATCTTGGGCGCGGGTCGGCCGGGCACGGCGGCGGTGGTCACGATCACGTCGATGTTGCGCAGGTGCTCGCCCAGGCGACGCTGCTGCTCGGCGCGTTCCTCGGCCGAAAGCTCGCGCGCGTAACCGCCGCTGCCCGAGGCCTGCACGCCGAGGTCGAGAAACTTCGCGCCCAGCGATTCGATCTGTTCCTTCACTTCCGGCCGCACGTCGAAGCCTTCGACCTGCGCGCCCAAGCGTCGCGCGGTGGCGATGGCCTGCAAGCCCGCGACGCCCGCGCCGACGATCAGCACCTTGCTCGGACGAATCGTGCCGGCGGCGGTGGTGAGCATCGGAAAGAACTTTGGACTGGCCTGCGCCGCGATCAACACGGCCTTGTAACCGGCCATGCCCGCTTGCGAGGACAACACGTCCATGGCCTGCGCGCGCGTGGTGCGCGGCAGCAGTTCCATGGCGAAGCTGGTGAGCTTGCGATCGCGCAGCGCGCGCGTGCGTTCGGCGCTGGCGTGTGGCGCGAGCATCGACAGCAGCACCGCGCCTTCCTTCATCGCCGCGATTTCCTCGAGCGTGGGCGGCTGCACCTTGAACACCAGGTCGCTTTGGCCCAGCACCGCGGCGGCGCTGTCGGCGCGCTCGACGTCGCCGTACGACGCGTCGGGCAGGAAGGTCGGATCGCCGGCGCCGGTCTGCATGACGATGCGGGCGCCGAGCGCGCGCAGTTTCTTGACCAGATCCGGCACCAGGGCGACGCGTTGTTCGCGCGGCGCGGTTTCCCGAATGATCCCGATGGTGACCGGCATATGCTCTCCCCAAGCGACGGTGCCATGCGTATTCGCTCGATGCTACCGGAAGCCTCGCCACGATTGCACGGTCCTGAGTCTTGCGCTTGACGGCCCCGCGCGCGGGCGATATCTGTGCGGCACCGCATTACGCCCGCGCAGCGCCCGATCTTGAACGCCACCGACACCCCCAAGCCGCCCATGAGCCGCTGGCGCGCGGCCGGATTGCATCTGGCGATCAGCCTGCTCGTGGGCCTGGTCATCGGCGCCGTGGTGCATGGCCTGTGGTATCCCGCGCCCGGCTTCGTCGCCCTCGGCGGCAGTCGGCCGGCCTTGATCCAGGTGGGCGTCTATCTGCTGGCCGGGCCGATGTTGACCTTGATCGTGTTCCGCGCGGGCAAATGGGGCATGGCCTTCGACCTGTGGTTCATCGGCATTTGTCAGGCGCTGGCGCTGGCCTTCGCGGTGCACGTGCTCGCGCACGGGCGTCCGGTGTATCTGGTCTACGCGGTCGATCGCCTCGTGGTGGTCAATGCCAACGCGCTTGATGACGCCGATCTGGCCGCCGCGCCCGCGGCCTTCGCGCGGCGTTCGTGGTCGGGGCCGGTGCTGGTCGCGGCGCTGCCGCCCAGCGATCCGGCGCAGGCAAACGAACTGTTGCTGTCCGCGCTCGCGGGCAAGGATGTCGAGCGTCTGCCGCGCTACTACGAGGCCTATGCCACGCACGCGGCCAAGGCGATCGCGCACGCCAAGCCGCTGAGCGAACTGGCCGCGCGCTCGGCGGAAGATCGCGCGGTGGTCGAGGCTTTCATCGCCGATCACGCGTCAGCGCGCGACGCGGGCTATCTGCCGTTCGTGACGCGCGCTGGCGACTGGGCCGTGGTGATCGCGCGCGACGATGGTCGCATCCTGGGTTATCTGCGCGTCGATCCCTGGTGAGGCGCGCGCGCGCGGGCTGCTAGACTTCGGCCCTCATCGCACGAGGATCACAACGTGAGTCCCGCGGAATTTCTCGCGCAACGCAAATCCACCGCCTCGAAACTGCTCGGCGAGCCCGGCCCCGACGAAGAGCAACTGCGCCAGATCCTGGCCGCCGCCGTGCGCGTGCCCGATCACGGCAAGCTACAGCCCTGGCGCTTCGTGCGCATAGCCGGCGACACGCGCGCGGCGCTGGGCGAACGCCTGGCGCGCTTGACTCAAGCGCGCGACGACAATGCCGACCCCGCCGCGCTCGACAAAGATCGCAATCGCTTCGCGCACGCGCCGCTGATCATCGCCGTGATCGCGCGCCTGACGCCCATGCACAAAGTGCCCGAGCAGGAGCAGTTACTGTCGGCGGGCCTGGCCACGTACAACCTGATGCTCGCGGCGCAAGCCCTGGGCTTCGGCGCGCAATGGCTCACGGGCTGGCCCGCGTACGACACGGCCGTGGGCAAGTGGTTTGGCTTGAGCGCGCAGGAAAAAATCATCGCCTTCGTCCACATCGGCACGCCGCGCGAGACCATGCCCGAGCGACCGCGTCCCGAACCGATGAGCTTGCTCAGCGATCTGGAGCTCTAAGCCATGAATGGCGCGCCCACCGTGCATCTGATCGACGCGAGCATGTACGTGTTTCGCGCGTATTTCTCGGTGGCACCGGAGTTCTTCGACGACGAGAAGCGCCCCGTGCATGCCGTGCACGGCTATCTCGGTTTTTTGATGAATCTGCTCGGCGAAGCCAAGCCCACGCATCTCGCGGTGGCCTTCGACGAATCGCTCACCACGTCGTTTCGCAACGCGATCTATCCGCAGTACAAGGCTAATCGCGAGCTCCCGCCGCCCGATCTCGATCAGCAGTTCGCTTATTGCAAGGCACTGACCGCGGCGTTGGGCCTCGCTAACCTCTCGCACGGCGAGTACGAAGCCGATGATCTGATCGGCTCGGTGCTGGCGCGCGCGCGACAACACGGCTTTCGCGGCGTGATCGTCAGCGGCGACAAGGACCTGAGTCAGTTGCTCGCCGACGGCGATCTGATCTGGGACTACGCGCGCCGTGAACGCTACGGCCACGAGGGCGTGAAGTCGCGCCTGGGCGTGCGTCCCGAACAAGTGGCCGACTATCTCGCGCTCACCGGCGACGCGGTCGACAATATTCCCGGCGTGCCCGGCATCGGGCCCAAGACCGCGTCGGCGCTGCTGGCGCATTTCGACACGCTCGACGCGGTACTCGCGCGCGTCGAGGAGATTCCGTTTCTGAGTGGCCTGCGCGGCGCCGCCAGCGTGGCGTCGAAACTGCGCGCGCATCGCGAGGACGCCCTGCTCGCCCGTCGCCTCACCGGCATCGCGCTCGACGCGCCGGTGTTCGATCATCCCGATCAGACGCGACCGGGCAAACCCGACGCGGCCGAATTGGAACGCTTGCTGGACAAGTTGCGCTTCGGGCCGCTGACCCGTCGTCGCGTGAACGAGTACATCGCCGCGCGCGGCTAAGCGCCCGCGCCGATATCACGGGCCGCCGTCGGCCTTTTCCAATTTGCGCACCACGCCGCCGGTGGCCGAGTCGTCGCCCACCTTGAGGTTGGACGCGAACACGCGCGCGCCTTGCAGCTTGGATGCATCGCGCGGCACGCCGTAACCGTCGTAACCGCCCTTCTGCGAATTGGCCACGAAGTACAGCGTGTCGCCGACGAGCGCGCCACGCGTGGGCGAACCGAAGTCCGGACGATTGGCGTCGAGCGGTTGCGCGCGACGCACCATGCGGCCGTCCTCGCTCAACAGCAGACGCACCGAGCGACGCGGCACGATGCCGGTCTGCACGCCGGCCAGGCCGCCCTTGTACCAATACAGACTTTCCAGACCGAACACCGAAGCGCGCGGATCAACCAGCACGTCGAAGGCGCGACCGGTCTTCAAATCCAGACCAAACAAACCGAGTTCGTATTCGGCGAAGTACAGATACTTGCCATCGTCCGACGCCGCGATCGCGCGCACGCTGGTGAGCTTGGGGTTCTGCACCACCACGCGCAGCTTGTCGCCGGCCGTGGTCCAGATCTGACCCGTGACGTGATCGGCGATGAACACCTGACCCTGTGGATTGACCGTGACGCTGGCCGGCAGATGATTGCGGCCATCGGTATCGACCAGCCATTTGCCCTGGAAGGCGCCGGTCGAGAGCTTGAACTTCCAAAGACCACCGCGTCCGTAGTCGGCGGCCTTGGCGTGCTTGACGTGCGGAATGCCGGCGCTGGCAATCCACAGCGCGTCATGCGGCGCATCGACCGCCAAATCGAACACGCCGAGCAAGCCATTCTCCGCGTTCGGCGCGATGAAGGGCGTGAGCGCGCCCTGGCCATCGGCGATCATCACTTCGCCCGTGCGCACGGAACCGACCAGGAACTTGCCGCGCGCTTTGTCGAACGCGACCGACTCGATCAACAGATCCTGCGCCGGCGTGGTGAAGGCGACCTTGCCATCGCCCGTGGCCTTGGCATTGGTCTTGAAGCCCTCGACCAGGTAATCCCACACGCCCGTGCCATGCACTTTCTCGAAGCGCTCGTCGGCGCCGATGTCGTAGCCGAAGCCGGCCGACTGCATGCGCACCAGGATGTCGTAGCACTCGCTCTTCATGTCCTGCATGGCGTAGGCGGCGGCCAGTTCCAGGCGGATGTTGGCTGCTTGCGGACGCAGGTCGAGGATGCGCTTCATCGCGAAGGCGTATTCGCGCCACTTGTCCTCGGACGCGAACTTGGCGCCCATGGCCAGGATCTGTGGCACGGACTGGATGGCGTCGAGCTTGCGCTCGAGTTCGGACTTGGGCGGCGGCGGCGGCGTCAGCAGCGCCTGCGCGCGCGCGTGCGGCGCGGCGAGCGCCAGGACCATGATCAGGGCCGAAAGCGAGGCAAAAAGACGCGAATTCATCGACAGTTCCCGTGCAAACCGGGGCTCTGACCGCCGGGGTGGGCGAAAGTTTCCGCGGGCCGGGCGCCAGCGGCTATGCTCGCGGCCCAGTCAGGAGGGCGCGCACAATGACGCAAACGCAGACGCTTTTCAACGGCCGTTGGCTGCGCATCCGCCAGCGTGGCACCTGGGAATTCGCCGAGCGCGTCAATGCCGGCGGCGCGGTGATCATCGTCGCCACCACGGCCGAGGACCAGGTGCTGTTCGTCGAGCAATACCGCGTGCCGATCGAGCGCAAGACCATCGAATTGCCCGCCGGCCTGATCGGCGATCTGGCCGAATCCGCGCACGAGAGCGCGATCGAATCGGCCGCGCGCGAACTCGAGGAAGAAACCGGCTATCGCGCCGAACGCATTCGCTACGTCATGGCCGGACCCTCATCGGCCGGCATGAGCACCGAGGAAGTGACCTTCGTGCGCGCCACCGAACTCACGCGCGTCGGCGAAGGCGGTGGCGACGAGACCGAGAACATCATCGTGCATCACGTGCCGCGCGCCGAGTGCGCGGCGTGGCTGGCGAAGAAAGCGCGCGAGGGCTACTCGCTCGATCCGAAACTCTACGCCGGCTTGTACTTTCTCGATCGCGACGCCGAGGGTCGCCCCTGGGATTGAGCGCGCGCGCTCAATGCACCCAACCGAAGAAACGCGCGATCAGCATGATCGCCATGACCATGATCGCGCCCCACGTACCGGCCATGCCGAAGATGCGCCCGAAGCTGCGCCCGGGGTTGTTCGACAAGCCGACGGCATGCGCCACGCGCGACAGCACCAGCAAGATGCCCAGCCCATGCAAAACATTGGGCGTGGTGCCGAGCAGTTCCAGCAGCAACAACATCAGCAAGGCCAGCGGAATGTTCTCGATGGCATTGCCGTGCACGCGCGTGCGATGCAGCAGGATCGTGTCCTCGCGCACGCCGATGCCGATGCGCGCGACATTGCGTCGCCACGCGACGCGCGCGCCGAGCACGATGATCACGATGGCTAGCAGCCCGGTGTAGAGCGCGGTAATGGTCGGTGGCATGCGTGTTCCTCGTGATCAGATCAGGCCTTGGCGCCACGGACCGGTGATCGCGACCGTGAAGCCCGGCGAATAAACATTGGCGAACAGCCAGCGGCCGTCCGGTGAAAAACAGGCGCCGGCCCATTCCGAGCCGCGGAAGTCGCCGGTGAAACCCTTGACCGCTTTTTCCAGCACCACGGCATTGCGCGCGAAGGGAAACGATCGCCCGTCCGCGGTCAAGCCATGCAGGTACTGGCCCTTGCGATTGCCGTCCTCGCACAACACCAAGCCACCGCGCGGCGAGAAGCAGATGTTGTCGGGATAGTTCACCGAATCGAGTCCCGTCGATTCGAACAGCAACTTCAGTCGCCCACCCTTGGGGTAGTACGCGAAAACCTGACCGCTCGATGCATCGCCGCCATTGGTCGCGGTGAAATAGATCGCGTCGCGCGTGGGAAAGCAGCCTTCGAGCCGCGTGAACTTGCTGCCACCGGCCGCGAGCCCCTGCTCGACCACGCCCATGCCATCTCGCGGACGCGCGTTGCCCTTGCCGGGATCGGCGATGTCGACCCAACGCGTGGCCCAAGTCTGACCCGCGTGCAGACCGCGCCGCAGATCGGGCGCATCGACGGCCGCGAGCATCTGCAGACTGCCGCCCGCGGCGAGATCGCCCGGCGTCTTCGGCAAGAAGCGATAGAAGCCCGCGTGCGGCTCGCGATCCTCGGTCAGATACACCACGCCCGTGGGCGCGTGCACGGCCGCGGCTTCATGACGAAACTGGCCCAGGCCTTCGAGCTTGCGCGCCATGCGCTTGCCGCTGGGATCGACTTCGAACACGAAGCCGTGTTCCTCGCGAATGCGCACGTCCGGCTTGCTCGCATCGCGACCGGCCAGGTCTTCGTGCTCGAACACGAATTCCTCGCAGCTCAACCACGTGCCCCAGGGCGTGACGCCACCGGCGCAGTTCTGCAGCGTGCCCGACAACGACGGCCACGCGCGAATCAGCGTGCCATCGCGCGCATCGATCTCCAGCGTCACCGTGCCGCCACCCGCGGCCGGATCGTAAGCGAGCTTCGCCGGACCAAAGTGGCCCAGGTCATTGACCACTTCTTGATTGCGCACCAGGGTCAGCACGTGACCACGCGCGGCGACCACGCCCATGCCATCGTGCGCGTTCGGCGTGGGCGTGCCATCGGCGAGCGCCTCGCCAGCCCAGCCGAGCGTGCGATAGCTGAAGCCTTCGGGCAGCTCCAGCAGCGGCAAACCCGTGGCGAGATCCTTCACCGGCTTGAGCGGACCGAAACCCGGCGCGGCTTCGCGCGCGCGATCGCCCGCGGCCATCAACAGACGCGCATGCGTCGACAGCGCCGCGCCGCCGGCGATGATCGCGGCGCGCGTCAACCAGCCGCGACGCGCGGCATCGAAATCCTTCGAACGCATGATGGGCTCAGCGCGGCGGCGGTGGTGGCGCGCTCGGCGGCGGTGGTGGCGGCATCGCGCCGCCCGCCATCGCCGGCGTCGACTGACCGCGACGACGCAGCATGAAGAAGCCACCCACGGCCAGCACCAGCAAGGAAATACCCAACACCGGCCGGAACCAGATCCACGCCATCGAAATCGTGATGAGCGACAGACCAAACGCCAGAATGCCCGCGACGAAACCCACGCCCTTCGCCGCGACATTGCCCAGCAGCGGAATCACGTCGAAGATCACCGCCAAGGGGCGGAACACCATGCCAAAACCAATCCACATCAACACGAAACCACCGCCGCGCAGCAACCACGTGAGAATGGTGTTGTTGCGCTTGGCCGTGTCGAACATGGCCTCGGCGGTCTTGGTGCCCGATTCGATCAGCAAGATCGAATTGCCCGCGTGCGTCTCGTACGAGGTCATGCCGCTGCCGCGCTGCGCGCCGACGAAGCTGTACTGCCCTTCCGGCACGTAGGAAAAGCGCACGCGGACGTCACCGATGTCGGGGCTCGAGGGATTGGCGCCGAGATAAAAGCCGCCATTGGACGGACGAAAGCCCGGCACGCTGGTCTGCGCATCGGCGGGCGCGGCGTAGCCGCTCCAATCGGTCAATTGCGAAACGATGTCGCCATCGAGCGAGTACTCGCCCAAGCGCGCGACCGAGGCCACCGAGCGCGTGCTGCTGATCGGCATCGACCCCGGATTGTCGTGACCGCTCGGATCGCGGAAGCGACTGGAATCGATCACGTCATTGTCCCAGTCCTTCACGTAGCGATATTCGGTGACGGTCTCGGTACCGCCGCCGATCTTCTTGCGTTCCTTGCTCTCTTTCTTCTCGCGCCATTGATACATCTCGACGGTGCGACGAAGACCGAGCGCTTTCACGCTGAGGCCAAACTCCGGATCGGCGAGTTCGCCCGGCGCGGTGACCAAGCCGCTCAAGTGCACGAGCTTGCCTTCGTTGGCCGGATCGACGCGATCGATGCCGACGCTGATCACGGCGCTCGCGCCTTCCTCCAGACTGCGCGTTTGCTTGATCGCGCGACCTTCGTTCCACCATTGCAGCGGAAACGCCAGGACCACGAACAGCAAACCCATGCCCACGCCGACGATGGCGTTCTTGATCTTGGAGAAGTAACCCTCGTTGGTGACTTCGCGAAAGACGTCGTTCACGGTGTCATTCCTCCACGCTGACGGCGGTGGCTTCGATGCGCCATTCCTGACGCGGTTTAGCGTCGGCCTGGGCGTCGCTGGATTCCTTGGCGTAGTGCTCGGCGGTCTTGGCGTCGAGATCGGCGGCGCTCAAGGTGCCGTAGACCAGGGTCTGCCCGGTCGAGCCCTTGGGAATCTTGAATTTGTGGCCGGTGAGCACGCGCGCGTAAACATCGCCATCGGTGATCACCATCCAGCAGCCTTCTTTCTGACAGACCTGCTTGATCGTGCCGGCGAAGATGCGCGGACGGTCGCCATAGCGCGCGGCATCGGCCACGGCCTCGGCCAGCGGCACGGCGATGGTCTCGCTGGGCATCTGCCCGCCGTAGACACGACCCGCATACTTCGCCTCGACGGCGAACCCCACCACCAAGGCCAGGACGGCCAGCCAGATACGCATCGCTCACCCGTATTCGCGGTCGAACAAGGGGCCGATGCTAGCGAAAACCGCGCCCGGCGCGTAGCGCGCGACGAATCGTCGTGGCCAAAACCGACGCGCGCGGCGCTTTTGGCGCTGCGCTCAGGCCGCCAGCGGCAGCGCGGCGACTTCCGCCAGATCGTCGCGCGTGGCGAAACGGCCCTTGTCCTGGGTCAGGGTCGCCAGGGCGCAAGACGCGTCGTGGGTGAAGAACAGCCGCACGCCGCGCGCCAGCTTGTCGTCGAGAAAACGCTTCTTCTCGTCGACCAGCATCTCGGGAAAGCGGTCATAGCCCATGGTGATGGGCACGTGCACCCACGGTCGGCCGGGAATCAGATCGGCGCAGAACACCACGCCGCCGACTTCCGCCAACATCAATCCTGGCGTGTGGCCGTGACTGAATTCAAAGCGCACGTCCTGGCCAAGAAACGGCGTGTGCTCGCCATCGACCAGTTCCAATCGGCCCGAAGCGAGCAGCAACTCGGGCAATTCCGGAATGAACGACGCGCGATCACGCGCATGCGGCGAGCGCGCGCGCTCAAACGCTTCGCGTCCGATGATGAAGCGCGCCTTCGGAAACAACAGCCGCGGCGGCTCGCCTTCGCGCCACGGCGCCAGCAAACCACCCGCGTGATCAAAATGCAGGTGCGACAGCACCACGGCATCGATGTCCTCGTGACCGAAACCCGCCTTGGCCAGCGAGTTCAGCAGCACGTGCTCGTCTTCAATCACGCCGTAACGTTCGCGCATCTTGGGCTCGAAAAACGCGCCGATGCCGGTCTCGAACAACACGCGCTTGCCGCCCGCCACGCCATCGACCAGCATCGCGCGACACGCCAGCGGCACGCGATTGCCGTCATCGGCCGGCAGCCACTTCGACCACACGGCCTTGGGCGCATTGCCGAACATCGCGCCGCCATCGAGCGCTTGGGAATTGCCGAGTATCGACCAGATGCGCATGCGCTTTCCCTCAGCGGAAGATCGAGCCTTCGCCCGTGCCACCCTTGCCCACGCCGGCCCAGCGCGGATCGGACGCGGCTTCGACCGTGCCGCGCGTCTTGTCCCACAGCACGACCTGCATATTGCCCCACGCGCGCTCGCCGGCCGACACGGTGAAACCGCGCTTTTGCAGCTCGGCGATCTCGTCGGCGTTGAACGCGCCAGCCTCGGCCGAAATCACATCCGGCAGATACTGATGATGAAAGCGCGGCAGACTCACCGCCGATTGCGCGCTGCCACCGTCCATCAACTGCATCAAGCCCAGCAGCACCATGGTGATGATGCGACTGCCACCCGGCGTGCCGACCACGGCCACGCGATCGCGGCCGAACAACAGGGTCGGCGTCATCGACGACAGCGGGCGCTTGCCCGGCGCGATGGCATTGGCGTCCTCGCCGACCAAACCAAACGCGTTGGGCACGCCCGGCTTGACCGAAAAATCATCCATCTGATTGTTGAGCATGAAGCCCGTGCCCGCGACCATGAAGGCATTGCCATACGGCAGATTCACCGTCTGCGTGACCGCGGCGATATTGCCCTGACGATCCATGATCGAAAAATGCGTGGTCTCCGGCCGCTCGCCCTCGGCGCTGATGCCCGGCAGCATGTCCGACGGCGTGGCGCGCGCCGGATTGATCGAGGCGCGCAGGCCCGCCGCGTATTCGCGACTCGTGATCAGGTCCAGCGGCACTTTCACGAAATCCGGATCGCCCAGATAGATCGCGCGATCGCGATACGCGCGCCGCATCGCTTCCACCAGCACGTGCACGCGCGCCACGCGCGACATCTTGGCCAGATCATAGCCTTCGAGCACGTGGAAGATTTCCGCCAGCGCCGCGCCACCGGACGACGGCGGCGGCAAGGTCACCAACTGCCAATCGCGGTACGTGAAGCGCAGCGGTTCGCGCTCGACCACGCGATAGTTCGCGAGATCGTCCAGCGTCCAGATGCCGCCGCCGGCGCGCACGCCATCGACCAGTTGCTTGGCGAACTCGCCCTGGTAGTAGCCCGCCGCGCCCTTGGCCGCGATCAGGCGCAACACGCGCGCGTAATCGCGATTGACGATCACGGTGCCGGCCGGCGGCACTTCGCCATCGCGCATGAACAACGCGGCGGCTGCGGGGTTGGTCTTCAACACGTCCTTGCGCGCGCCCATCATGGCGAGATTCTTCGCGCCCAGGCGCCAGCCTTTTTCGGCCAGACGAATCGCGGGCGCGAAGGATTTCTCCAGCGGCAGGCGACCGTACTTGCTGGCCAGATGCACCAGCCCCGCCGGCAGACCCGGAATCGCGGACGCCAACGCGCCATTGACCGAACGCGAACGATCGGCCTCGCCCGCGGCATTGAGATACATGTCGCGCGTGGCGGCGCCGGGCGCCTTCTCGCGCGCGTCGATGAACACTTCGCGCCCATCGGCCAGATGCAGCAGGATGAAACCGCCGCCGCCGAGGCCCGAACTCTCGGGCTCAACCAAGCCCAGCGTCGCGCTCACCGCGACCGCGGCGTCGAAGGCATTGCCGCCTTGCGCCAGGATCTCGAGCCCCGCGTCGGTCGCGTAGGCATTGGCGCTGGCCACGGCCACGCTGGGCGGACCCTTGACCGCTTCGTCGCGCGCGCTGGCGGCGACCGACAGCCACAGGAAAGACAACACGAACCAGCGCATGGCGATGTTCATCACGAGGAACCTCCAGTCAGGCGGGCGTACTTGGCCTCGAGCGCCTCGCGCGACTCGGGATGTTCGGTATCGACGAAGATGCACTCGACCGGACAGACCTCGACGCACTGCGGCACGTCGAAGTGGCCCACGCATTCGGTGCACCGCTTGGGATCGATGATGTAGATGTCGGGGCCTTGCGCGATCGCCTTATTGGGGCACTCGGGCTCGCAGACATCGCAGTTGATGCATTGATCGGTGATCAGTAGCGCCATGATGCTGGCTACTCGCGCCGCGCGGCGGGAGCGCGCGCTCCCGCCGTAACACGAATGACGGGTTTGATATCGCTTACAGCTTGGGCTCGAGGTAGACGAAGTCCGCCTCGGTCGGCGTCACCGCCGCTTCGATGCGCGCGCGCTGGTCGGCGCTGGCGATCACCACCACGCGCACGCCCTTGAGCGACTTCGGACCGGCGAGCTTGAAGCTCTCGGTGATCATGTCGCCGGTGCGCGCCGAGTCCGGGCCACCGAAGGCGATCATTGAACCGGCCTGAATGCCGCGCGCGACCGCGTTCTGCACGTTCTCGAGCTGACGGTCATACAGACCCTGCTGATCGGCCGCGTCCGGCGCCGCGGTGTCGACCGAGGGCACGAAGTAGGTGAACGGACGACGATAGCGACGATCGACGTAGGGGCCCAGTTCCTGACGGAAATAAGCCTTCCAGGACTCGGAGTCGTTGTTGGTCGGCGCCGTGAGCACGACCACGGGCGCGGCGGGCTTGGCGGCCTCTTCCTTCTTCGAGCAGGCCGCGACCGACAGCAGCGCGACCAGGACGAGCGAGAGATGACGGATGGCTTTCATAGTTGAGTCCTTGATGGATGACGCTTTGCACGAACGCCCACGCGAGGCGCCCGTTATCGACTAGGCCTTGACGTAACGCGCGCGCAAGGCGCGTTGCACCGAGGGATGGACGAAACCCGAGACATCGCCGCCCAGGCGCGCGATCTCGCGCACCAGGGTCGAGGAAATGAAACTGTATTGTTCGGCCGGGGTCAGGAATAGGGTCTCGACCTCGGGAATCAAATGCCGGTTCATGCTGGCGAGCTGAAACTCGTATTCGAAGTCCGACACCGCGCGCAGCCCGCGCACGATCACGCCGGCGCCGATCTCGCGCACAAAGTTCGCCAGCAGCGAATCAAAACCCATCACCTCGATATTGCGAACCTCGGCCAGCGCTTCGCGCGCGAGTTCGATGCGCTCGGCCAGCGGCAGCGCCGGGCCCTTGGACGGACTCTCGGCGATGGCCACGACCACGCGCCCGAACAGCGCCGCGGCACGCGTGACCAAATCGACGTGACCGTTGGTGATCGGGTCGAAGGTTCCCGGATAGATGGCGATGCGGGCTCGATTCACGGCTGACGGGGTCTGCGGCGACCCGCCTAGCTTAACCGAGCCTCGCGGCCAGCCGATAGCCGGGCGCGAACCCGCGCGCGGTCCGCGGCCCGGTCAGGGCGCGCGGCGATACAGGGCGTAACGCACTTCGCCGGCCGCGCCTTCGCGCCACGGCTGCCAGCACGCGGGCAGGTTCAAGGCCTGATCGCGCGGCGATTCCACGTAGATCATGGCGTTCGCGCGCAACCAGCCGCCCTGCTCCAGCGCCTCGGCGACCAAGCCCCACAGATCGCGCGCGAATGGCGGATCGATGAAAACGATATCGAACGGCGTCGCCGCGCCGCGCAAAAATCCTTCGGCCGCGCCCGAGACCACGCGCGCCTCGGGCACGCGCAGGCGTTCGAGCTGCGCTTCGAGCGCGCGCGCCAGGCGGGCGTCGTGCTCGACCAGCACGACCTCGCGCGCGCCGCGCGAGGCGGCCTCGATGCCCAGCGCGCCCGTGCCGGCGAACAGGTCCAGGCAACGACTGCCCTCGATCACCGGCATCAGCCAGTTGAACAAGGTTTCGCGCACGCGATCGGAGGTCGGGCGCAAGCCGGGCGCTTCGGGCACGGGCAGCTTCGAACCGCGCAGCCGGCCGGCGACAATGCGCACGCTGCCCGGGGCCTTGCTGGGCGCGCGTTTCACGACGGGGGGAGCTCGGCGAGTGTTAGCATGCGCGCGATTAAGCCCAAGCCTGGCCCCGATGTTCAAGTTCTGGAAGCGAAAGTCCGCCGAGGCGAGCCCGCCGCCGGCCACCGAACCGCAAGAAAAACCCGCAGAGGCGCCCAAGCCCGCGACCTGGCGCGAGCGCCTGCGCGGCAATGCGCTCGGACGCGCGGTCTCGGCCCTGTTCTCGGGCAATCCGCGCCTGGACGACGATCTGCTCGACGAACTCGAGACCGTGCTGCTGACCGCCGACCTCGGCGTCGCCGCGACCAAGGTCGTCATCGATGACCTGCGCAAGCGCATGCAAGCGCGCGAGTTCGCCGACGCGCGACAACTGCTGACCTCGTTGCGCGCCGACCTGGTGCGCATGCTGCGTCCGGTGTCCAAGCCGCTGGAGATCGACGAGCATCGCCGGCCCTTCGTGCTGATGGTGGTCGGCGTCAATGGCGTGGGCAAGACCACGACCATCGGCAAGCTCGCCCAGCATCTGCAACGCGAGGGCGCGCGCGTGATGCTCGCCGCTGGCGATACTTTCCGCGCCGCCGCGGTCGAGCAGCTCAAGACTTGGGGTGAACGCAACAATGTGCACGTGGTCGCGCAATCGTCGGGCTCGGATTCGGCGTCGGTGATCTTCGATGCGCTCAAGTCCGCGCAGTCGCGCGACATCGATGTCTTGATCGCCGACACCGCGGGTCGTCTGCACACGCAGCTCGGCTTGATGGATGAGTTGTCGAAGATTCGCCGCGTGCTGAGCAAGCTCGACAGCGAAGCGCCGCACGAAGTGCTGCAAGTGATCGATGGCACCACCGGTCAGAACGCGCTCAATCAAGTGCGTCAGTTCGACAAGGCCGTGGGCGTGACGGGCCTGGCGGTGACCAAGCTCGATGGCACGGCCAAGGGCGGCGTGATCTTCGCCCTGGCGCGCGAGATCGGCATTCCGATCCGCTTCGTCGGCGTCGGCGAATCGCTCGACGATCTGCGCGTGTTCGACCCCGAGGCCTACGTCGACGGCTTGTTGCCGGAGCAGATCGGCACCAACGCATGAACGCGGCCGCGCCACGACGACGGCGTCGCTGGCCCTGGGTGCTGCTGATCGCGCTGGGCCTGGGCGGATTCATTTTCTGGCGCGTGGCGCTGGATCGTTCGCGCCTGACGAATTTTTTGATCGAACGCGCGCGCGCCGAATTGGGTCTTGAGATCGCGCTCGGCGCGCCGGCGCGCTTCGAGTTCTGGCCGCGCCTGGCGATGCAAGCCGAGAACGTGCGCGCCAGCGCCGCCGGCGCCACGGAACCCTTGATCGAAGCGCGACGCCTCACCGTCAGCGTGCCGTGGAGCGCGCTGTGGTCGCGCGAGATTCGCATCGAAGCCATCCGCATCGAACAACCGCTGCTGCATCTGTCGCGTGTCGAGCAATGGTGGGGCAAGCGCGTCAGCGTCGATGACGGCCCGCCCCTGCCCTTGCGCTGGCCGACCATCGGCAGCCAGATGACGCTGCGCAATCTGCGCTGGATCGCGACCGAAGACGCGCCCACGCAAGGCCCGTTGAGCGTGAGCTTTCCGCGCCTGGCCGTCGACGAAGCCTTCGCGCCGACGGTGCGCTGGCGCCGCGATGGCATCACCTATCGCCTGCAGTTGAACGCCACGCCGCGGAACACCGAAGGTGGCATCGCCCTGGATGAACTTCAGGCGCGTTGCACCGTGGATGATGTGGCGGATGAGGTTTCGGCGCCGGTGAATGCGGTGGTTGGTGCGTCGAGTGGCGTCGCGGCGAATACGAAAGCCGCGACGACGTCGCCCGCGAGCACGGCCAAGCCACCGAGCACCGCGACGACGCCGACTTTGGTCACGAGCGCCGCGGACACGCCGACCACCAACACCGCACCCGCGACAAAAACTGATCCGCGCACGCTCACCCTCGAACAACGCGCCATGCCACTCGATTTCACCGGCCGCCTCGCCTTCGACTCCGCCGCCGCCTGGTCGGCCGAAGTAACGGTGCGCGCGGACGTGTGGCCCGCGTGGTTACCACCGCTGCCCGAAACCGGCGCGCCCGATTCGCGCAGCGAACTCGCGCTGCGCGTGGTGCGTGGTGGCGCGGCGGCGTTCGCGCTCGTCGCCGATGGCACGCTCGGTGGCGTGCCGATGCGCGCGAGCCTTGTCGGCGCGGCCCTGCCCGATGCCTCGCGGCCACTGCCCGAAGTCATCGACGAGATCTCGCGGCAATGGCGCGGTCAAGCCGAACTGCCCTTGTTGAACATCGGCGGCACGCGCGTCGAAGGCTTGCGTATCGAAGCCGGCGAAGCGCCGAGCGCCAAGCCGTGATCGAACGGATTCACGCCGTCACGCCATGAACGCCGCGCTCGACACGACCACGCCCACCTTCGCGGACCGTCTGCTCGCGTGGTACGACCGCGAAGGTCGCAAGGATCTGCCCTGGCAGCGTGATCGTCACGCGTACCGCGTGTGGGTCAGCGAAATCATGTTGCAGCAGACCCAAGTCGCGACCGTGATTGGCTATTTCGATCGCTTCATGGCGCGCTTTCCGCGTCTGCGTGATTTGGCCGAAGCGCCGCTCGACGATGTGCTCGCGCTCTGGGCGGGCTTGGGTTACTACACCCGCGCGCGCAATCTGCATCGTGCCGCGCAGGCTTGCGTCGAACGTCACGACGGCGAGTTGCCGCGCGACATCATCGCGCTCGCAGATCTGCCCGGCATCGGCCGCTCCACCGCTGGCGCAATCCTGGCGCAGGCGCACGGCGATCGGCATGCGATTCTCGATGGCAATGCGCGGCGCGTGCTCGCGCGTCATGCCGGCATCGAAGGCGCGGTCGAACAAACCTCGGTGCAACGCGCGCTATGGCAATTGGCCGAAGATCGCTTGCCGACGTCGCGACTGGCCGACTACACGCAAGCGATGATGGATCTCGGCGCGACGCTGTGCACGCGTCGACGTCCCGCTTGCGCGCGCTGTCCGGTTCGCGATGATTGCGTGGCCCTGGCGCGCGACATCGTCGAGCAATTGCCCGGCAAGCGCGCCACGCGCGCCGTGCCGACGCGACGCACGCGCATGCTGATCGCGCGCGATGCGCAAGGTCGCGTGCTCGTCGAACGTCGGCCGCCCACGGGCATCTGGGGTGGTTTGTTCTCGTTGCCGCAGATCGACGAGGGCGAAGACGCGCGCGCCGTATTCGCGGAACGTTATGGATTGAAGGTCGACGCGCCGCGCGCGCTTGCGCCGTTCACGCACGTGTTTTCGCACTTCAAGCTCGAGATCCAGCCCGAGGTCTACCCGCTCGCCGCGCCGTCCACGCGCGCGCGCGACGATGACGCGCTGCGCTGGCTCGACCTCACGCAACTCGACGCCGTCGGCCTGCCTCGACCCGTGCGCGAGTTGCTAGACACCTTGGGAGACTGAAATGAGCCGAGTCGTTCACTGCGCGCGCCTGGGTCGCGACGCCGAAGGCCTGGACTTCGCGCCCTGGCCCGGCGAACTGGGCAAGCGCGTCTACGCGCAGATCTCCAAGCCCGCGTGGGCCGAGTGGCTGGCGCACCAGACCATGCTGATCAACGAAAACCGTCTTTCGCCGCTCGATCCGAAGACGCGCAAGTTTCTCGAAGCCGAGATGGAAAAATTCCTCTTCGGCGGCGGCGCCGACAAACCCGTCGGCTACGTGCCGCCCACCGAATGAGGGTGGACGCGAATCGAGCGCGTCCGCCACGGTTCACTGCGCGAAACGATCGAGGGCGCGCTCGGCCTCGCCGCGTTCGTAGTTGCCAAGCTCGCGCGCCGAAGCGCGGTACTCATTGATCAAACCCGCGTCGTTGGGCATGCGCTCGGCCAAGGCGACCATGGCTTCGCGGCGCTCGTAGTCGGACGTGATCACGCGCGACGCGCGCAACACCGCCATCGCCGCCGCGGGCGAGAGGTCGGCGTTTTCGACCAGCTCGCTCAGCGCCACGCGCGCTTCGTAACTGGAAGAAATCTCCGCGACGGCATTGGCGTAGTCGATCGCCGCACGTTCCGAACGCGCCACCGCCGGCGCGATCGCGCTCAGCGCTTCGCGACGCTCGTAGTTCGACTCGATGCCGCGCGCCGACGCGATGGCGCGGATCACGCTCGCCTCGCTGGCGCGCGCATGGTCCAGGAACTCCGTGATCGCGACGCGATGCTCGTAGGACGACTCGACCTGGTCCGCGGCATCGAACCACGCGGCGCGCAGCTGCTCGTCATCGGCCATGTGCTCGACGATCGTGGTCAGCAGTTCGCGACGTTCATAGTCGGAATCAAAGCGCGCGGCGATCTTGAGGGTCGCCATCTGCGTCGCGGGCGGCAGGGTCTGATGGTCGTAGGCCTCGGTCAGCGCCTCGCGCAACGCGTAGTTGGAATCGATCTCGCTGGCCAGGGCCACCGCGCGATCGAGCTGCGCGGCATCGAGCGTCTGCTTGCCAAACAGCAGGCCCAGATAGTTCGCGCGCACCGATTCCGCGCCGATGAGACCGATCTCGTCGATCACGGCATTGGCGCCGCCGCGCGCGAGGATGCGATCGACGCGCGCCTCGGCGTCGTAACCGCTCTCTCGCATCACCGCCGGCACGACCTGCGCCAGCCATTGCCGCGCTTGATCGTCGAAGGGACGCGTCTCGCCATCAACGCTGAACTCGCGCGCGATGCGACCATCGGTGAAGGTGAAATGGATCTGGCGCGTGACGCCATCGCGTTGTTCCTCGATGGTCATCTCATCGCTCAAGGTCGCTACGTCATTCTCTTGCGTGTTGAAACTGAAATCGCCATCGGCTTCGACATTCAACATCAGGCCCGGGCGACGATGTTGCACGCTCAGATGCTTGCCGAAGATCCAATCCGTGATGCTGATGCTGGTGGCGACATTGTCGGACCCGTGCTTGCCTTTCGGCGGAGTCGGCGGCTCGGGCGGCGAAGGCGGTGCCTGCGGCGCCGGCTGCGAAGGCGGCGCGGGCGGCGAAGGCGGAGCTTCCGGTGCCTTGGCCGGCGGCGGCGGCGGCGTGGGGACACCATCACGATGGCGCGCGGGCACGCCCGGCGGCGTGGGCCGCGACGGCGGCGGCGGCGCATTCGCGGGCGCCATCTCATCGGCGGGCGGCGGCGGCGCGGGTTGTTCCGGCTGCGCGGGCTGTTCCGGCGGCGACGGCGGATCCTGCATATCGGCGCCGCGCGACGCGGAAGCGCTGCGCGCCAACACGGCTCGCGGCGCGGTCACGCCGCGCGCGCTCGGCGCGGCGGCATCGGCGACGGGCGTCGGCGCGATCGCGGGAATGGCGTGGCCGATCGGAGCAACGGGCGCGATCGGAGCGATCGCGGTGGGGCGCGGCGTGGGCGCGGCATTCGCGCGCGGTGCCGATGCCGTGGCGTCAGCGGTGGGACGCGACGTCGATGCTTCGGCGCGCGGCGCGATCATCGGTCGCGGCGTGGGCGCGCTGGCTTCGGCATAGGCTTCGCTCGACGCCGTGGGCATTGGCGTCGGTGCGTAAGCTTCGGCCACGACAGGCTCGCTCGATGCCGAAGCTTCCGGCGTCGGCGCATAGGCGTCGGCACTCATCGCATCGCTCGAAGTCGAAGCTTCCGGCGCCGGCGAAACTTGCGCGCCAGCAATCGCGGCGCTCACCACGCCGGCATCGCCCGCATCCGCGAGCACGCGTGGCGCCATGCCGGGCAGCAGCACCGCCGCGCCCAACACACTGGCCGCCAACAATAGGCCGCGCGCGCGGCCCAGTTTTTCAAATCGCATGGGTCTGTCCTCGATCAGTCGTTGCACCCGCTCGATCAGCGACGAAGGCGCCGAGGCCATCGCCACCGCGAAATCGGGACCCTTGCGCGGCGCGCCACGTTCGGCGCACAACGCTAGACATTCGGCGAGCGCGCGCGGGTCGGAACCCTGCCGCGCGGCGAAAGCATCACAAGCATGTTCGGCCAGCGCGTCGAGCTCGCGACACGCGTAATGCGTGCCCCGCGCCGGCACCACGTTGGCGGCGAGCGTCAGCGCCACGCGCCACCACACATCGCCGCGCGCCAGATGCGCGAGTTCGTGCGCCAGCATGGCTTCGCGCTGCGCGGGCGCCAGACGCGCCAGCATCCAGCCCGGCACGCACACGCGATCGGGCGCCAGCGCCACGGGGCCGTCGAGCGCGTCATCGCGCAACAACGCGGGCATGCGCAGACGCAGACGGCGCGCCAGGCGCGCGGCCATGTCGCGCGTCGCCGCATCGTCGATGCGCGGCAATTCACGCGCGCGACGTCGCGCCATCACCCAACGACCCAGCACGCGCGCGCTGATGCCGGCCGCGAGCGCGATCCAGAGCCAACCGCCGATCATGATGGCGAGGCGGAGCAAGTCTTCGCCGCGATTGAACCTTGAAGCAGCACCCACCGCCTCGCGCGAAGACAATGTCGACGGCCGAGCAACATCACCGCGCAAACTCGCGTCTTGAAGTCGCGCCACCGGAATTTCGTGCGTCGTTTCATCAACCAAGGGCACGACGGTCGCACGCGGCAGATCGCGCGCCACGACGTCTTCGACTCGCGCCTCATGACGATCCCCACGCAGCGGCATCAAGTCGTACACACGCACCGAACCGCGTCGCGACACTCCACCGTCGTCACGCGCATTCGCTGGCGCGGAACTCACCGGTTCGGGTGCAATCGATGCATCGGCGGGCGAAGTCGACAACGCAAATCTCGGCGCCAGCGAAGCCTCGCCAATCGCCAACTGCAACGCCGCCGTCAGCAAGGGCGCGATCACCACCACGCGCCACGCGGCTTCGCGCGACGAAGGTGCCACCAGCACCCGCGCGCGGATCGCCATCCACACCGCGGCGAACGCCATCACGCCGTGCAGCCATGCCGTGCCGACGTACGCGGCCAACCACAGACCGAGCTCATTCATCGCGCGTCTCCGACTTGGCCAACAGGCGACGCACCTTGTCCAGATCGCCGGGCGCGATTTCTTCCTCGCGCACCAGATGCGCGACCAGCGCCTTGGCATCGCCGCCGAACAAAGTGCCGAGCAAATCCGCGACCATGGTGCGCTTCACGTCGGCCTCGGCCACGCGCGCGCGGTAAACAATCTGACGGCCATCGCGACGCGCGTCGACCACGCCGCGCTTTTCCAGCCGCGTCAGCAAGGTCGCCACCGTCGTGTGCGCGAGGTCGCGGTCCAGGCCTTCGGCCACCTCGGCCGTGGTGCACTCCCCGCGCGCCCAAAGCACGCGCATCACCGCGATCTGCAGATCGCTCAAGCTCGCATCGAGGGACTTGTCGCTCATCGGTTTCTTCTACAAGTGTCGTACTACAGTTGTAGAAGATGGACTCGCCAGCCGCAACAGGCCGGAAGTCACGGATAGAAAAACGTCAGGGAATCAGCGCTTTGTTGGCGCCGGGGGAAAGCTCAAGCGCGCTGCGCCGCGCCTTCGTCCGCCGCCGCGAGCCAGCGAGCAGCCAGCCGCGGCACGTGCTCGGTGGCCTTGCCGCGAAGGAATTCGTAGCCGCGCGGCTCCTGCTCCACATCGAAGGCGACCAGTACGCGCTCCGCGCGGGGATGCGCCACATCGACCAGCGACGCCGCCGGATACACCGCCAACGACGTGCCCACCACCAGCACCTTGCCCGCGTCCGCGATCTCGGCGCGCGCTTCGTCAATGCGATCGACCGACTCGCCGAACCACACGATGTCCGGCCGCAACTGACTGCCCTCATCGCACAACTGCCCCATCGCGATGGGCTTGTCGTCCAAGCGATAGCGCAGCGAAGGATTGCGCGAGCTGCGCGCGTACGCCAACTCGCCATGCAGATGCACCACGTGCCGGGAACCCGCGCGCTCATGCAACGCATCGACGTTCTGCGTGATCACCACCACGTGGTAGTGCTGCTGAAGCCGCGCGATGGCGACATGCGCGGCATTGGGCTCGGCGCGCCACGCCTGCGCGCGACGCTCGTTGTAGAACTCGAGCACGACCTCGGGCCGCGCCCGCCAGCCGTCGAGACTGGCGAGTTGCATCCACGAATGCTGACGCCACAGACCATTGGCATCGCGAAAGGTCGGCAGCCCGCTCTCCGCGCTGACGCCCGAACCCGACAACACCACGATCTTGCGCGGATCGAAACCCATCGACGCTACATCAAGCCGAAATCGCGCGAGACGCGCGTCGATGCGCCCACGCCATCAGCCGTTGCCCTTCTCGCGCTTCTCTTGCTCGCGCTCCTCGCGCCAGGCCGCGCGATAGGCCTTGTAGTCCACCGGCCGAATGCGCTCGATGCGGCAGGTCTGCTTATCGAATACCACCGAATCGAAGCGCCGATACAAGGTGCTCACCGACGTGGTGAAGCCAATCGCATGCGCGAAGTCCAAGCCGTAGCAGTGCTGGTCCACATCGATCAGGTACACCGTGTTGACGTGGATCCACACCGCCAACGAGTACTTGCCCAGCGGCTGCCAGCGCTGCAGCTGGAAATTACGCACCTGCTCCACCGGCGCGCCGGCGAAGCGTTCGAAGCGCGCGTAATTGCGCTCCATCTTCGACAAGGTCTCCGCGTTCGCGGCGCCCGCCAGCATCAGCGCCACGACCAGGCTCACCGTCCGCCAGAATCCGAGGTTCATGTCAGCTCCCATCCGAAGGCCTACCCGTGAGGACGCCCGCGCCGCCGATAGCGTCGCGCGGCCACGGACCCGGGGCAAGCTTGCGCCAGAAGCGGTTAAGCCACGGTCATTTTTCGCCCAACCGGCGCCGAAACCCCGCGCAAACCCGCGTAACCCCTGGCCAAGCTTGACGGATCGCCCCCACACCGCTTTAATACGCGCCCTCTTCGGGCCGGCATTCACGCCAGCCCCGCCTCATGGCCAGGTAGCTCAGTTGGTAGAGCAGGGGACTGAAAATCCCCGTGTCGGCGGTTCGATTCCGTCCCTGGCCACCACTAAATCGTTTGAGTCAGCTAGCTGTGACGTCTGTGCATGTCAGCGACTGGACAACGCTGAACTCTGATGCCCACGAGTCATGCTTGAGTGATGCCAATTGGGTGCAAGAGTCTTGCGCGCACCGCAGAATCCAGCATACGAAAACTCAACACGACCTGTTGCTCAGGCGCGACTTGAGCCCCATTTTGGCGACGCTGGGCCTGTAGCCTTGCCCGGTGCCACTAAAGCGAGCCTAAGTGCCAGTTCTCCAAGTAGCGCACCTAGACTAAGTTTCCCATCTCTAGTGGTCAAAGTACGATCTACCCGACTTGTCATGTGCGTGGCCGCTTTTGACGTTACCTACTAGATCACGGAAGTTTTCGACGAGCTGCGATCTTACCTCTGACGCCGGCGCGGACCAGATTTTGGCAAGCGCGGCTTCAGCGAGCGCAACATCTGTGGGACGAAGTGGAACATCGCGATTCATCGCAAATGGCCCATCGGTCTCAGTGAGAACTCGTGAGCGTGGAATCCTTGCCACCATGCTGCGCGTGCTTGCAGATCGAAACGCCGCAGGACCAAACGAGAACCAGCAGCCTCGGTCGATAGCCCTCTTCAAGTCGCTCACGCGACCAGAGAACCAGTGCAGTATCGGCACACCCGCCTCGGGATGCGCCTCCAGTGATTCTAGAACCTCCGCAGCCGCTCCCCGACTGTGAATTGAGATCAGCCTCCCGCCCCTCAGTGCCGAAGATCTTAGGGCGAGGTCGAACGCCTTCCGCTGTTCTTTGGAAAACCTTGCAAAGTCCGGAGAGCCATCCAAGCCAACCTCACCAACATAACTGGTGAGAGATATGTAGTGCTCAAGTAGCGGTAGCTCACTCATTCGACTGTGAGCCAATTCCGGGTGAAGGCCAATGGCCACGCGGACACGAGATGCGCCTCCGAATCTCGCGACATCCCCAGAGAACGCGCTCGGCGTAGTCGTAACAGCGAGCACAAACATCCCCGAGGAAACGACCTCGTCGAGAACCTTTATAGGGTCTGGATAGAGGTCTAGATGACAATGTAAGTCAATCACTTGAGCACTCTTTTCTGCTTGAGAAGTCTCTCCACCTCCAAGAGCCCTCTGCGCGCAACGTCAACGCAATCACTGATCGGACCCCAACGTGTCAAGAGCGGACCTGACTGTGACACCCAGGCAAACCCTTGATCCCCTCGCTTCAACGTAATTGCCTCCATCAATGCGAAAAGATCATCTCTGTTCTTCACGTCCGCGAGGACACTCTGAAGACTTGAGAACCGATAGAACTTGCGCGGCTCCGGAAAGCCAGCAGCTTCGCAAGCAGCTCGACGAATGAGACAAGGAACGCAGCGACCGCAGTGTTTTCCGCTGCGCTTCCATCTGCCGCAAGAGATCGTCTTTGACACTACACCTCTCAACAAATCGGGCTCACGGCACCTAGAGAGAATTTCACCCTTCGTGCGGAAAAGATATGGATTGCTCAACGCAACACTGATCCGACATTTATCAAAGACTGCCTGTAGCCCCTCGAGGAAGTGTGGATGAGTGGTCCTAGTGCTATGCGAACCAATCCGACGTGGAGTAAGCGGTGGGTTCAAGGCGATAAAACCATTCTCTGGGACAATAAGAGGCACCTGGGTCAACCCTGTGGCCCGCCCAATCGAGGTAGCCATCGCAACACCAAACGCAATGAAATTCAAACTTCGAGACCGCATGGTCGTGTCGTACCCAGGGTGACCTGGAAGCTTTGGTGATGCGTTCGCTGCAAACCGAGTTTGACCAGCAGCAATCCTTGGCGCCACGACGTCCTGCTTTTCACGGTCCTTGGTGTAGGCATGACTAACCAGTACGGGGCTCGCGCCACCGGCGAGATGATCGATAACACCTACCGTGCTATCGAGCCCAGCAGAAAACAGAATCGTCGAATTGCGGTCGGCCAGGCTAACGCGGTTCCGCGCAGCAACGCTAACAGCGCTCGGGCCTCCCTCACGGAATCTCAATGTCCATTGATCTCCAGTGAGAAAACCGAACAATCTCTCAAGATCGGATCGGGCCGAATGCCACACATTCACTGCGGAGACACCAACATCAACACAAATTTCGCGACACCACCCGTCTGCAGCCTCGCTTCTGTTGACAAACGTATCTGCTGCAGTTACGGCCAGAGCCAGTGAGAGAAAGTCAAGTGCTTCCGTAGAAGGAGAAGGATCGAAATGGCGAAGTGAACTCCAAACGTCAGCACCGATGTGACCGCAATCTCCGTCAGTTGCTCGATCATATAGCAGCACTGGAATCGTATTCGACGATCGCTTGGGGAGGATTGACGCATCAGTACTGCAAAATACGAGGGTACTCACTTCGATCCCTCCCAGTCAGAAAGAACCTGATTTATAATCCTTAACTGAAGTTGCTTGGCAGACCTCGCCGTCAAACCCTCGCCCGCTGTTGTATGTTTCTGAACGGCTATTGACACATCTGCTCTTATTAGCTCGTGAAGATTCGTCTCCGCAATACACGCCTTTCTAATGGCGTCCGCACTTACCTGCGCGGCATCGCCTAGAACCCACTGCGTTTCCAAAAATACTGCTTCTACAAGATAAGCCTCGAGCGTTGCCAGAATAAGATCCGCAGTGATGTCCGCAGTATCAAACGTGGGACCTGCCTGCTGGAGTCCGTTTAGGAGTGCACATTTGAGTGATGAGTGAATCTTGTCACGATCTCCGTTGGACGGAGTCAACGCATCGGCAATGGCATCGATGGCAACCTCAATCGGCTGACCACTGAGCTTCGACAGATCGCGGCCTCCGGCATACTCGGCACCAGTACCGCCATCGGCCAGTTCCGAAAAGGCTCCGTATAGCGCCGAACCGGCATCTGCTATCGACCCGAAACGTCGAGTTCCAACAGATGCCCCGCCTAAAGAACCACGTGCAAAACCCCGAAGCGCACGACGCGCATCGTCCGGACTACCGCTTTCAATGCTCTTCTTGTAGTTGTGCCTGAAGTCAAAGTGGCGACGCGGAACGGGCTCCGGCAATCCCATTTGCGGACTTGCATCGGCCCATGGAGGAACCATCGGAGATCGCGGCCCACCGCCCTTACTCGACGCGGAAGTCCCCATCTCATTCACCCCCATCCTTGGATTCATTGAGCTGTTTTACTTGTGCGACGAGCCAAGGATGCCTCTGCTTGCCCACAATGCTTGTAAGAAAGCGACTAAGCAATGGTCTAGTCGATGGCGCGTTACTTGCAAGAAGCCTGGCTCCGTTCAACGCCCTTGGCATGCCAGTCCAATCAGACACTTTTGCGAGTCGAGCAACTAATTCTTCCATAAGAGGCACATGCTCAGTAGCTGGCACTCTTCTCACCAAATCTAAACCTACTTGGGAGGAGGCCGTTGGCAGTTCGAGAAGCGCATTGAGAGCATCGAGCGCTACTTTTGAAAGGGTCAGGCGAGAAGCTGTTGCAGCAAAAAGATCGCGACTCAAGTGCATGGCAGGCCGTAGATCAACATCCGCAAGCGTTGGTTCAAGAGTCAGCCATTCACTCAAGAAGGAAGCGTGGTTCTTGAGGAACTCTGGCAACACTGATGCATCCATTGACCGTGCCTTTGCGGCGCTCTCCCATGAGCCGATTTCCTTTGGCTTTCCCCCGGCCTTAGAGACGAGTCTGCCGAACTCGGCCGTAGCGTCGCCACCGACGCATCGCTCCAGAATAGCGAGTTTTAGCAACAGCATGTCAGTTACATTGAGCTTTCGCCTCTTCGCAAGCCTTGCCCGCATGCGCACACTATTCATCAATCGTTTGATCGTGCGAGGGTTTCCAGCCACAGCGGATGCAGTTGCTAGAAGATTTGAAGCTTGCTCCGCTGCTATCAAGGAAAGGGCGAGATCACTTCCTTGGTCTACTCGGAGGATCTCCAATACCCTCTCTATAGGAAGTGAGCTGTTGCTCCAGGCAATAGAAAGGCTCGCATCAAGCTCGGCTCTCAAGGCCTCCACGGATTTTTTGTCGCATTGCGATATTGACGCCACGAGCATGAACAGATAGGCCCGAACCTCCTGCTCTCCTAATCGAGGCACTGCTACGCGCATCTGCACGAGCTTGTCTAAGTAGTCTGTAACATGCTTCTCCGCATTGCTAGAAAACTCATAGTGTTCCCGAATGGCGTGCCTAATCATGTCGTCGTCTGCAGCGATCACGAACCCGGTCTCAGGCATGAAGAGGAACAGTCGAACCGCCTCAAGTGTCTTAATTGCGGATTTCGGGACACATCTATCAAGATTGTCGATAAAGACCAACAGAGGCCTGTCTATCTCGCGAAGTAAGGTCGAAAGCTCTCGCCGAATAGCTGCTATCTGCTGAGACGGCGACTCATTTCCCACTCCCACTTTGGCGAGCGACCTCGCGGATTTGGCAGCCTTCTTCGCCACAGCCTTAGCCGCTTCAACATCTTCTTCGGTGGCTCGTCCTCCGAGCATTCGTTCAACGACTTCGGCAGCGCGACCGAATGTCGGTACACCCGTGGCTACCGTGAGCGCACCCTCAGCCACAAGCGCCAATGCCCGAAGCTTGTCAATTCTTTCGTAGAGGCTTCCAATCCTCTCTAAAACCCCCTTCTTCTTTTCGGCTGCGGACTTGAGTGCGGATGTGATCTCATCAAGAAGCGCAGTGCGAGCATCATCGAATCCTTGGTAGAGCCAAGCATCAAAGTTGACAACAATTGGACCTTCACCGCCCGGCTTCTCGACCCGCTGCTTTACTAGCTCCAGCAAAGTCGATTTGCCGGAACCCCAACCTCCGAAGAGCCCGATCGAAATTGGTCTAAGTGTCGGATCCGCGAGCAGGCCCGCCATTAGCTCGGCGACCTCTCCAAAGTTCAAATAGTCAATAGAGGCTTCAACATCGGACCACATGCCTTTCCCCTTAGTTTGCCAAGCGTAGGGAGTGCCGCAAGAGTCGCTAATATCTCACCAGTTTGGCGCAAAGAGGGGTCTGAGTTGGTCTCCGGCACCGCAAGCGGCTTGACAGGTGCGAGTACCGTCCTCCCAACCGTGTGTCAAAAAGCTCATTCTTGGGTATAGGGGTCGCTCGATGTGGTTGGTGACAGCGATATCAGAGTGTGCGGGAGACCAACTCCGCTGATTTCTATGTCTCCGCACCCTAGAGTTCTGAGGGATCTCTCTCTGGCCGCGTGCCTCCCGCATTCACCCATGGCGATTGGGCGGCAAGATGGAGCGGTCCTCCCTGGGATTAGGTTGTGGTCATCGCAAGTGAAGCGGCAAATGCAATCCGAGTTAAACATCGCGGCAGCGTGCCCCCAACCCTGAAGGTGGGCAATTCCCCTAGCCTAGGAGACAGGCGGCAATCTCTACGGCGATTCAATGGCGCTACGACCCTCGGCAGTCAATCTACCGTGCTCGCTGCGCACAGTCGGGGCTTGGCTTCCTGCACTTCGATTTGAGAATCCCTTGACCAGGCAAGAGCCTTTGTTGATGTGTTTGAAAGATCAGGAGAAGAATCGGCGGCCGGCGGTAAGGAATAGAACTTGTTCGAGTGCCAAGCTCAATATGCCATGAGCACGTCTGCGAACCTTGCATTCAACAAACCCAAGCCGACCCAACACGCGATCTTCGCCGAAGGTGGCACAACCTCGGACGTGAGATTGCCAACGCGCAGACCCTCCGCGTCGCGGCCATGCAACACACACCCCATTGCCTCCCTGCAGGCGCTCAGCTGGACGTGACACCATGACTCGGGACGACGTGCAGGGTCTACCGGTTTCGAAGTAACAGAGGCGGTTCTTGATTGAGTGGGCGTTGCGGCCCGATGAGGATGGGTGCAACGTCTTCGGCATGTACCCAATTGGGGGCGCGCTGGACACCGGGCGGCTCAATCGGGCGTGCGAGAGGTTTCTGCGGCAGCATGACAAAGTGCATGCCGTGTATGCCGAGGATGGCGAGTCCTGCCATCGCGCGCCGCCGGCCGCGGAGGAGTTCTACCGGCACGAGGTCGCGACTTCGAGCACTGCGACCATGCGTTTGGTCGAGGACGGGAAGTCCGGCTTATCAAGCAGTGGGTCAGTTGAAGAATGAACCCACCAATCCCCGCGCTATTGGCTCCACGCGTGGACTTCCCGGACCGAGAAACGTAATACGCCATGCCATTGCGCCACGCGCTTTCGTATCGCGTAAATCCTTGCGTTTATAAGCCCTCCGGCATGTTGCGCGCGCCGTCAGACCCTGCTGCAATTCGCGGCACGGAGTCATTCGCGCTCCGCATCGTCATCTAAGGCTGCGTAGTTTTTCGCCTCGCCGTTGAGCACTGCTCGTGGCGCGGGTCGATGGCGCGGCGGTTCGGAGCAGGGTCGTGTCGCACATCAGTGAAACGCTTTCGGAACCGGCGCTGGGCATGAATGCGCTGTTCGATGATCTGTACTCGCAGCTCAAGGGCATGGCGCGGCGGGAGTTGCATCGGGCTTCCGGCAATACGCTCAACACCACGGCCTTGGTGCACGAGTTGTATCTCAAGCTCAGCAGTGGCAAGGAGCCGCACTTCACCAATCCCGCGCAGTTCTTCGGCTACGCGGCGGTGGCGATGCGCCATATCCTGATCGATCGCGCGTATCGTCGCGTGCGGATCAAGGTCGGTGGCGGCGGCGTGCATGTGCCGTTGACGGATCCGGCGGTGGACTTGGCTGCGCAGTTGCCGGATCTGGCGCTGGAACTCGATGCGGCGCTCAATCACTTGGCTCAGGAAGATGAGCGCGCGGCGAAGGTGGTGGAGCTGCACTTCTTCGCGGGTCTGCCGTTGGAGACGATCGCGGAGTTGTTTGGCTTCTCGCGCCGCACGGTGGACCGTGATTGGCGCTTCGCGCGGGCCTTTTTGAGCAGCCACATGCAGTGATGTCGCAACGGCGGATCGAACTTCGTTTGGTTCGTTCATGTCGCCCGAATCCGAACGCCGCCCCGTCGCCCCCTTGGCGCCGCGCCGCTTGCGCGAGTACTTCGATCAACTGATCGAACTCGAACCGGCCGCGCGCGCGACCGCGCTGGATGCCTTTGAGCTCAGCGATGCGGAACGCGCGCGCCTGATTCAGATGCTCGCGGCCGACGAGCACCGCGAGCAACCCTTCTTTCGCCTGCCGGCGGCGGATTGGGCACGACGCATGGAACCGGGCCCAGACGAAGAATCCGCGCTGATCGGTCAAACGATTGGTCCTTTCCGCGTGACGTCGTGCCTCGGCCATGGCGGCAGCGCGGTGGTGTATCGCGCGGAACGTTCGCTGGGTGGCGCGGTGCAAGCCGTCGCCTTGAAGCTGATGTACCGCGACATGCACTCGCCGGAAGCGCGTCGTCGCTTTCAGAACGAGCAGCGCATCCTGACGCAGCTCTCGCACCCCAACATCGCGCATCTGGTTGACGCGGGCATCAGCGATTCGGGCACGCCCTATATCGCGATGGAGTTCGTCGACGGTCAGTCCTTGCTCGACTACGCCACGACCCAATCGCTTTCAAACGAGGCGCGCTTGCGCCTGATGATGCAACTGTGCAGCGCGGTCGACGCGGCGCATCGCGCCCTAGTGGTGCATCGCGACCTCAAGCCGACGAATGTGCTGGTGACGCGCGAAGGTCAGATCAAGGTGTTGGACTTCGGCATCGGCAAGTTGATGGACGGCGTCGATCCGATCACGCGCACGCAGCACATTTCATTGACGCCGGGGTATGCCGCGCCGGAACAGTATCGCCCGGGCGCGGTGACCGTCGCGGTGGATGTTTACGCGTTGGGCGTGATTCTGGGCGAGTTGCTGGTGGGCGTGCGCTTCGAACCCGATCTGCGCTGGCCAACGCAAGACAAGGGCCTGAGTGAGGCGCGTCAACGCTGGGACGGCCTCGATCGCGATCTGCGCATGTTGCTGCGCACAGCCGTCGCGGAAGATCCCGCGCTGCGCTATCCATCCGCCGCGCGCCTGGCGGAAGACCTCAAGCGATTGCTCGCCAATGAGCCGATCACGTTGGCGGGCTTGCCGCGGTGGTATCCGGCGCGCAAGTTCGTGGCGCGACATCGCGTGGCGATCGCGACGGCCAGCGTGATGCTGGTGGCCCTGGTGGCCGCGCTTGGCTTCGCCTTGCAGCAGGCCTCGGTCGCGCGCGAGCAAACGCGCGTGGCCAAGGACGAAGCCACGCGCGCCGCCGCGACCTCCGACTTCATGGTCGATTTGTTGGAAACCGCCAGCGCGACCTTGCCGAAACAAGAACGCCCGACGCCGCAGCAGCTCATCGAGCAAGCGGCGAAGAAGGCGCGCGATGACACGAGCATGGCCGAACCCGTGCGCGCGCAGATCCTCGCGACCTTGGGACGCGTGGCGTTGAGCGATGCCGAATACGCGCACGCGGAGAGTCTGCTCGCCGAAGCGCTCGATCGCGCGCATCGCGCCGGCATCGCCACGGATACCGAGCAATGGTTGTACGCCAATGTCGAATACGCCGACCTGCTGCGTCGAACCAATCGTTCGCGCGAGGCGGAGCGTCTGCTCGAAGCCGTGCTACCCGCGTTACGCGAACGCAACGTCGATGCCGCAGTGTCGGGCTTGGCGCTGCTGGCCGCCACGCACGCCGATCGCAGCGACGTCGAAGGCGCGCTCGCTTTCGGCCAGCTGGCCCTGACCAAGGCCGAAGGCGTGTCGGGTCTCGACACCATCGACTACATGCAGACGCTGACCTTTGTCGGCGAACTCGCCCAGCATCTGCATCGTCAACGCGAGGCCGAGACGCAACTCGATGCCGCCGTGGCGACGTGGCGACGCCTGGCCTTGCCGCGCGATGAGCACTTCGCGCGCGTGCTCGCCCATCTGGGCGTGGCCAAGGAGCAGGTCGGCCACATCGATCAGGCCGAAGCGCTGCTGGACGAATCGATTGCCCTGTCGCGACAGATCTACGACAAGCCGCACGACCGCTTGGCGGCACTGCTCGCGCAAAAGGGAGTCTTCCTCGCGCGGCAGGATCGCTTCGACGAGGCGGATGCGCTGTTGACCGAGGCCTTGGCGATCGATCGCCAAGTGGTCGGCGAGCAAAGCGCGTACACCGCCTCGGTCTACGACGCGCGCGCGCTGCTCGAACACGCGCGCGGCAATGACATCGCCGCGCAGGCTGCTTCGAGCGCGGCCGTGCAGCGCTATGACGCCACCGCCAGTGGTGGCACGCTGCTGCGCGATCGCGCCTTGGCGCGGCTACGCTTGATCGAGATTCTACTGGCGCAAGGCAAGCTCGCCGACGCCGATGCGCAGATGGCCCTGCTGTCACCGACGCTGGAACACGATCTCGGCGCGGCCAATCCTGATATCGCGAGAGCATTGGCCTTGAACGCCGAACGCCTGCGCCAGCACGATGAGACCGGCGAAGCGTTGCGTCTGGTCGATCAAGCGCTCGACGCGGTGCGTCTTTCCACCCTGCCCTGCACCGATGTCGTGGTCGCCGCGCAGCGCACGCGCGCGCTCGCTTGGCTTGCGCTCGGCCATCCCGATGAAGCCGATGCGGCGGCCAAGACCGCCCTCTCGACCTTGATCGCGCAACGACCCGACGCCGCGGTCCAGCGGCTGCGTTTGCTGGCGCTGCAGGCGCGCATTGCGTCAGCGCGCGGCGATCGCGTCGCGGCGCGCCAAGCATCCACGCAAGCCGCGGCGTTACACGTCCCGTCGGCCTACGTCGGGGCGATCGACGCGGAAGCCTTGCGCGTCCGATAAGGATCTTCCGACTCGCGGCGCGCCGAAGTCTTCGCGCGACGCTGTCAAACTCCACTCGCTTCCCTCGTTTGTGGGTCTTGCGCCTCTTGGCGACTCAACGGGACCCTGAACATGCGAATGCGAACCGCGCTTACTCGAATGATTTTCCTTCTTGGCGCCATCACCGCGGGTGCCACCGCTCGGGCGGACAGCTTCCCGCTCACGGTCGGCGACGACGCCAACTGCCAGTACCGCACCGTGCAGGCGGCGATGGATGCGGTGGGTGGCGACTTCGACTACATCAAGGTCAAGCAGGGCACGCGCTCGCCGCGCGTCACCGTGCCCAGCCGCGTGCATTTCGTGATGATCGTTGGCGGCTTCGCCGACTGCGCCGATGACGTGCCCAGCACGGATCTGGGCGACAATCCGAGCATCATCGACGCGTCGGCCGGCGATCCCGGCCATTCCGCCATCTCGGTGGCGGGCGACACCACCTTGTTGGTGCTGCGCAATCTCGTCATCACCGGGGCCAACAATCCGCGCGATGGCGGCGGCGTCTACATGTCCACTGGCGCCTGCCCGAATCAACTGTGCGGTCTGCAAATCGACAATGTGCGCATCACCGGCAATACCGTGTCCAACACTGGCGGCGGCATCTATTTGTATGGTTCGCCGAACGCGGACGAGCCGACCGTGCTGCAACTCAACGGCTCGCAACTGTCGCTCAACAATGCGATCTACGGTGGCGCGATCAATCTGGGCGGCAAGGTCGCGGCGGAAATCTCCAACACGGCGATCATCGCCAACACCGCGCACTTCGGTGGCGGCATCAACGCGGATTTCAGCGCGCAGACTGCCGGCGATGCCGATCTGGTACTGCACGCCAATGTGCTGCTTCAGGACAACCGAGCGACGACCAATGACGGCGGCGGCATGCGCATCGCCGGCAAGACGCGCCTGCTCGCCGAGGAAGATCGGATCAGCTTCTATGGCAACAGCGCCGAGAGCTGGGGCGGCGCGCTCGATGTGCGCGGGCCCGCGCGGGCCCAACTCGGTTCGTCTGGCTATCGCGCCTTCGGCGGCGCGCCGATGTTCTACGCCAATCAGGCCTACAACGGGGGCGCCATCGCCGTGCGCACGGTGGGCGCGGACGAAGGATTCGTATCGGCTTATTCGCGCTACGGCAACTATCCGGTGGAGTTTCAGAACAATGTCGCGCGCAATGCGGGTGGCGCGGTGTATGTCCGGCCCAGCAATGAGATTCCCGCGTATTTCACCGCCCATGATTTCTATTTTCGCAGCAATGTGGCGCGCGATGGCGCGGTCGTTTTCGGCGATCATGAGACCAACTTCGGTGGCTCCGACGTGGATTCGCGCGTGGCCTTCACGCGTCGCGAATCTTGTCGCATCAACCCCGACTGCAATGTGATGTTCGGCAACTTCGTCGGCGGTTACGACTCGGGCGGCGTTTTCTCGCGCACGGATGGCGCCCTGCTCACCGCGGTGGGCAGCGTGATCACGATCGATGGCACGCGGATCGCGAGCAATCTCGTGGGTCGCGTCGTGAGCGTGCTGGCCGAAGAACACGGTCGGGTGCAAGCCAACAATCTTTTGATCGACGGCAATGATGTTCTTGTCGACGTCGCTCGTGCCAGCGACTCAGCCCAGTTCGCGCTGGACGGTTGCACCATCGCCGACAACGCGATCGGCACCGACCACGTGCTCTCGGTCGCCGCCTCGGCCACGGCGTTGCTGAGCTACTCGATCGTGGCGCAGACGCAGAACACCTACAGCGGCGACCCCAACCGCATCGACGTCAACTACAGCGTGGTGCCCGAGCTCACGACCTTCGGTGGCGACAGCGGCAACACCGTGGACGCGCCCGTGTTCATCGATCGGCTCGGCGGCAACTATCGCCTGGCCTGGGGCTCGCCGGGCATCGACTTCGCGCCCTTTCGCGACAATCCGATCGACAATGGCCTCGACCTGGATCGCGCGCCGCGCACCAAGAACCTCGGCGCGCCCAGCAATTTGAATCCGCGCGATGCCGGCGCCTACGAGCGCCAGGATGCCGCGCCAGTGGACGATTTGTTCAAGCACGGCTTCGAGTGACGCGAATGTCGTGATGGCGCGCGGGCCGCTTTTCGGCCCGCGTCGCCGACGTATCCGCGATATCGCATGTCAAGGTGACCCGCCGCATCTCGTTCGTTAGTGCACGCCCTCTCCGGGGCATGAGCGAGATACTCACCATGCGAATGCGCGAAGCGATTGTTTCGATGATTCTTGTCCTGGCCTGCGGCAACTTTTGCCCCACCGCCCAGGCGGATAGTTTTCCCTTGACTGTCGGCGATGACGCCAACTGTCAGTTCCGCAACGTCCAGGCCGCGATGGACGCAGTCAATGGCGACTACGACTACATCAAGGTGCAGAAGGGCATGCGCTCCTCGCGCGTGACCGTGCCCAGCCGCGTGCACTTCGTGATGATCGTCGGCGGCTTCGCGAACTGCGATGATGAGGTGCCCAGCACCGATCTGGGCAACAACCCGAGCATCATTGATGGCGCGATCGGCGACGCGGGTAACTCCGCGATCTCGGTGGCTGGCGATACGACCTTGCTGGTGCTGCGCAATCTCGTGATCACCGGCGCCCGCAATCCGCGCGATGGTGGCGGCATCTACATGTCGACCGGCAACTGTCCGAATCAACTGTGCGGCCTGCAAATCGACAATGTGCGAATCAACGGTAACAGCGCTTCGAACTCGGGCGGCGGCATCTATCTTTACGGATCGCCGAACGCGGCGGAGCCAACCGTGCTGCAGATCAACGGCGCGCAGTTGGCGCTCAACAGCGCGCCCTATGGTGGCGCGATCAATTTGGGCGGCAAGGTCGCCGTGGACATCTACAACACCGCGATACTCGCGAATTCGGCCAAATTTGGCGGCGGCATCAATGCCGACTTCGCCGAGCACACCGCGCGAGACGCGGACTTGATCCTGCATGCCAACGTGTTGCTGCAAGACAATCAAGCGACGACCAATGACGGTGGCGGCATGCGCATCGCCGGACGCACGCGATTGCTGGCGGTCGAAGATCAGATCAGTTTCTACGGCAATGTCGCCACGGGCTGGGGCGGCGCTCTCGACGTGCGCGGTCCGGCCTTCGCCACGCTGGGCTCGGCCGGCTATCGGCCCTTCGGCGGCGCGCCGATGTTCTATGCCAACCGGGCCACCAATGGCGGCGCACTGGCCATTCGTGGCGTGGGCGGCGACGATGGTCGCGCGGTCGCCCGCTCCGAATACGGCGTGTATCCCGTCGAGTTTCAAAACAATATCGCCACCAATGTCGGCGGCGCGGTCTATCTGCGCCCGGCCAACGACGCGTCGGCGGCCAGCGACGCTTCCTTCATTGCGCGCGATTTCTATTTTCGCAGCAACGTGGCGGCCGATGGCGCGGTGGTCTTCGCCGATCGCGATTCATTTCTCGGCGTCCACGATGGCAGCCGGGTCGAACTTCTGCCCAGCACGCGCTGCCCGCGCAACACCACCTGCAATCGAATCGACGGCAACTTTGTCGGCACGTTTGGCGCTGACGGCGTGTTCAGTCGCACGGAGGGCGCGCTGCTCACCTCGGTGTCATCGACCATCATCACTTACGCCGCGCGCTTCAGTGGCAATGCCGTGGGGCGCGTTTTCAGTGTCGTGGCCGACGAAGGCAGCATCGTCTCGCGCAGTAACCTGATCGACGGCAATGATGTGCTGCTGGACGTGGCTCGCTCCGTCGACGCGGCGTATCTGGAATTCGACAGCTGCACCATCGCCGACAACGCCATCGGCACCGACCACGTGCTGTCGGTCGGTGGATCGCGCACGGCCAGCCTCAAGTACTCGATCGTGGCGCAACCGCAGAACACGTTCAGCGGCGATCCCGCGCGCCTCGATGGGCAATACAACTTCGTGCCCGAGACCGGTTCGTTCCGTGGCGATTTCACCAACAGCACGGCCGATCCGATGTTCATGGATCGCGTCAACGGCGACTATCGTTTGGCCAACGCCTCGACCGCCATCGACTATGCGCCGTTCCGCGACAACGACGTTGACAACGGCGTCGATCTGGAAGGCCGTCCCCGCACCAGGAATCTCGGCGCGCCGAACAATGTGATTCCGCGCGACGCCGGCGCCTACGAGCGTCCCGACCGTCAGTTCACCGACGCCCTGTTCACGAGCGGCTTCGAGAACTGATTCACCGCCGAAAGTGGCGCGGGGTCCTTGGCCCCGCGCCGTCATCTCTCGAAGGCTCATGCGTTCGCCGACGACGCGCGAGCCAGTCGCGCCAACCGCGCCCCCGCGTCGATTCCGAGGAAACGCTCATGGTCCCCATCTATCTGATCGAAGGCCCCGTGGGCGCGGGCAAGTCGACCTTCGCGCGCCGCCTCGCGCCTTGCGTGGCGGGCGTGCACTTCGAACTCGACGAATGGTTCGTCGCTCTGTTCTGTCCGGAACGTCCAAACCAAGACATCGACCGGTGGTACCTGCGCCATCGCGAGCGGCTGATCGATTTCATCTGGACGCAATCGTTGCGACTGGCCGCGGTCGATCAGAGTCCGATCCTGGAGCTGGGCTTGTTTCAGCGTCAGGCTCGGCTCGATTTCTATCGGCGCGCGCAAGCGGATGGCGTGAGCTTGCGCGTTCATGTGCTCGATGCGCCGTATGAAGTGCGCTGGCAGCGCATCGCGCAACGCAACGACGAGGGCATGGCGACGGCGAGCCCCTTCGTCTCGCGAGCCGTGTTCGAAATGACCAGCCGTTTGTGGGAAGCGCCGCGCGAGGATGAGATTCGCCAGCACGACATCGCGCTGGTCAACACCGCGCCAGATTCCAACTAGACAGTCCGATCGGCAGCGAGGACCTTCGCGAACAGATCGCGACTCGTACGCTTCACCACGCGAGGAAGATGAGGCCGAGCCCGCGCTCGTGGGGGGTCACTCTCCGGGATAGAGTGGACGCGGGCCCGGCCTCGCCATTCAAGAACGAGGTTTGTCCCAGTGCCTTGACACGATCCCGCGCGAAAACTCATCTCGACGAAGAACGCGCGCGCCGAACCCCTCGGCGCGCGCGCGGAACTCATCGACGGAACGCGTACTGATACACGAAGTGCGGCGCCGCCTTGTGTTCCCAGTGGTTGAGCAGGTGGTAGGTGCGGCGCCAGATCCACCAGGTGTAGGTCTTGCCGAAGAACTTGAACTTGATCTTGCGGCCGCGCTGGTGCTCGTGCGTTTCCAGGGCGAAAGTGGGATGGACGGGATAGACGCCATCGGCGCCCGGAATGTAGACGTCGCTGCTGGTAACGGCGCTGCTTTCCTCGCGCTCGCGGTTGCCGAACAGGTCGTTGCGGTACAGGCGCGGCTCGGACGCGGCGCCGCCGAAGGACGAGGGATACGGATTGTTGTCATCCGTGCCGCCGGTGTTGGAGTGATCGATCGCGCCTTGCACGAAGGAATAGATATTGTGCAGGCGACGATGCGCGTCGAGCGGCGTGCCGGCGAAGTCGTAGCTGATCGGCATCACCATGCCGGCGGCGCTGAGCCAGGGCACGCACATGGCGCTCATGTAGCGAAATGCCGGTGCTGGTGCCTTGAGGCGGCGCTGATCGCGGAACAGGCCGATGCCGCGCAACAGCGGCTGACCCATGTCATAAGCCTTGATCAAACTGGTCACGGTGAAGCCGCTCGGCGGCGTGATGTGCTTGAGCACCAAGTGCGGGTTGCCGCAGGAACTGTTCATCGTCACCACGCCGTCGTCCACGCCCGGCAACAGCAGCTTGGTGCCCAAGCCCGACCAGTGATAGTTGCCCACCGTGTGCGCGCCCGACACGGTGAGCGTGATCACGGGCGATTGCTCGATCACCGGCATCCAGTGCGCGTGCGCATAAGGCGGCGACAGATCGACGAGGATGCTGCTCAGCGCGCGCGCCACGCCCCAGCCGCAAAGGCCATTGCCGCCGAAGGCGTCGGAGACGAGACCGCACAAGGGGTCGGTGATGTTGGTCAGGGTCGAGGCCAGGATCGCGGCCGACGCGAGCTGACTGCCGCGCAATGCCGACGAGTACGCGATGTGGCCACGGAAGCGCTTGGTCAGCGGGATCTGATCGTCGCCATAGTCACCGGCCTGCAGGCGACCCATGGCGCTGGTCATGATCTCGCCACCGGTCGAATGCGAGATCACGATGCAGCCATTGGCGCAGAAGGGCATCTGGATCGTGGTCGGGTAGTTGGGCGGCGTGAGCACGTTCTGCCCGGTGTTCATGGCGCGGATCGCGTGCGTCAGAAACACATGCTGCGCGTATTCCATGCGCTGCGTGGTCGCCCACGGAACGATCAGAATGCGATTGTTCTTGGGCACATAGCTCGGGCTTGATTGACTGGCGAGCCATTGGTAACCGGCGGTCGTGTTGTTGGGGTTCGAGATGTCCCACAGATGCTCGCGCGCGTGCGGGATCCAGTAGTTCCAGGCCTTTTGATAGAAATAACCGCCCGGCTCGAACGCTTGCGGATCGTCCGGCCACTTCTGGTGGGCGCCGACATTGCCCGCGGCATTGTCCTCGATGTGACTCAGCGAGAAGCCGTGCAGCAGAATGATGTCGCGGCCCGCGAACGGCTGATCGTCGCGCAGGAACAGCGGGCTGTCGCAGGGCTTGGGCTCGCCCTTGTAGTAGCACACGGGCTTGTTGGCGTGCGGCAACTTGGGCAGTTCGATTGGCTCCAGCGCGTCGAGCAGGTCGGGCAGGCCGTCCTTCTCGAAAGCGTCGACCTGTTCATCGATGGCGAGCTCTTCGTCGGTCTCTTCGTCCTCGGCCTCGGGCGGCAGTTCGCCGCCGATCGAGGGATCGCAGGGCAAGGGGTACATGGCGTCGGTGCTGGTGTCGACGTCGGGATAGAGCGTGGCCACTTGGCCCAGGTCTTCATCGACATCGCTCGGTCCTTCGACATCGGTGGCGCCGGGCGGTATCGCGACATTGCCGGCGGTGCCGAGCTTCGCCGGCTCGGGGCAGTCGCGGCGCAGATCGTCGGCGCGGACTTCGGACAAGGACAACAGCAGGCCAATCCCGGCCAGCAGGCTCAGTGACTTGAAACGCATGCGTGATTTCTCGGGCTAGTACCGGGACAGCGGGGACGATCACGCGATCGTCCGCGACCAGCGACTTCCCGGCGGATCGGTGGCGTGATCAGCCTAGAGTCGATTCCCGTCCGTGCCCGGGACGATGTGGGAACGAAGCGGACGGTGTGCGGCGCGGCGTGGACATCGCGGCACGCCGAGCCGCTTCCCTCATGATCCCGCGCCGAAACGGCCCGCTTGTTTCAACGCCTCGACCTCATCGTCGTCGAACAGCCGCGAGCGCGTGAGAAAGCGCAGGCCCTCGCCGTTCTCGAGCGAGAACATGCCGCCGCGCCCCTCGACCACGTCGATGATCAGCTGGGTGTGCTTCCAGTATTCGAACTGCGAGGGGCTGATGTAGAAGGCCGCGCCCGCGATCTCGCCCAGGCGCACGTCGCGATCGCCCACGATGAAATCGCCCACGGGGTAACACATGGGCGAGGAGCCATCGCAGCACCCGCCCGATTGATGAAAGAGCACGGGCCCATGGCGCGCGCGAAGGCGGTCGATCAACTCGACCGCCTTCGCCGTGGCCAGCACCTGGGGCGGTGCCTGACGCATCAGAAGAAACCCAAGGCCTTGGGCGAATAGCTCACCAGCATGTTCTTGGTCTGCTGGTAGTGATCGAGCATCATCTTGTGCGTCTCGCGACCGATGCCCGATTGCTTGTAGCCGCCAAACGCCGCGTGCGCGGGATAGGCGTGATAGCAATTGGTCCAGACGCGGCCGGCCTCGATCTCGCGACCGAAGCGATAGCAACGGTTGGCATCGCGGCTCCACACGCCAGCGCCCAGGCCGTACAGGGTGTCATTGGCGATGGCCAGGGCTTCGTCTTCGTCCTTGAATGTGGTGACCGAGACCACGGGGCCGAAGATCTCTTCCTGGAACACGCGCATCTTGTTGTGACCGCGGAATACGGTCGGTTTGACGTAATAGCCGTCCTTGAGCTCGCCCGGCAGGATGTTTCGCTCGCCACCGGCCAGGACCTTGGCGCCTTCCTGCTTGCCGATGTCGATGTAGGACAGGATCTTCTCCAGTTGTTCGCTCGAGGCCTGCGCGCCGATCATCGTGCTCGGATCGAGAGGATTGCCCATCTTCACCGCGGCCACGCGCTTGAGGGCGCGTTCCATGAAGCGGTCGTAGATCGACTCCTGAATCAACGCGCGACTGGGGCAAGTGCAGACCTCGCCCTGATTGAGCGCGAACATCACGAAGCCCTCGATCGCCTTGTCGAAGAACTCGTCATCGCGCGCCAGCACGTCGTCGAAGAAGATGTTGGGCGACTTGCCGCCCAGCTCCAGCGTCACCGGAATGAGGTTCTGCGACGCGTACTGCATGATCAAGCGACCGGTCGTGGTCTCGCCGGTGAATGCGATCTTGGCGATGCGATGACTCGAGGCCAGGGGCTTGCCGGCTTCCAGGCCAAAGCCATTGACGATGTTGAGCACGCCCGGCGGCAACAGATCGCCGATCAATTCGGCCCACACCAAGATGCCGACCGGCGTCTGTTCCGCGGGCTTCAACACCACGCAATTACCCGCCGCGAGCGCAGGCGCGAGTTTCCACGCGGCCATCAACAACGGGAAGTTCCAGGGAATGATCTGACCGACCACGCCCAGCGGTTCGTGAAAATGATAAGCCACGGTGTCGTGGTCGATCTGGCCGATCGAGCCTTCCTGCGCGCGCACGCAGCCCGCGAAGTAGCGAAAGTGATCGATGGCCAGCGGAATATCGGCCGCGCGTGTTTCGCGCAGGGGCTTGCCGTTGTCCCAGGTCTCGGCGTGCGCGAGCAGATCGAGATTGGCCTCCATGCGATCGGCGATGCGGTTGAGCACATTGGCGCGATCGGCCGGCGAAGCGCGACCCCAGGCCTTGCGCGCCGCGTGCGCGGCGTCGAGCGCGAGTTCGATGTCGTCCTTGTCCGACCGCGGGATCTCGCAAAACGGCTTGCCCGTGATCGGCGTGATGTTCTCGAAATACTTGCCGGCGGTCGGCTCGATCCAGCGGCCCCCGATGAAATTGGCGTAGCGCGACTTGAATGGCACCTGCGCGGCGAGGTGTTGTTGTTCGAGTTTGGTCATGACCCATGCCCTCCACGGCCGTTGTGAGTGGCCAGTGCTCAGCATTGGCCGTGCCAGCGGCGTGCGCCTTCGCGGCTTGTGCATCGCGTCATGCGCGCGACCGGCCATTTGATGGCGGGTTTTCGCCATCACCTTGCAGGGCAACACGCCTCGCCAAAGGTCGGCTTGAAAACGCGCGCGGCGCGATGTCTCATGCCGGAACACCTCTGTTGGCACTGTCGCAAAATGCGACAAGCGAGACGACGCATGCCCGGCCCCGGTTCTCTCGACACGCTGCGCTCGGCGCGTCAGCTGTTCTTCGAAAAAGGCCGCGTGCCGCATGGCCTGGTGTCCAACACGATTTTGGAATCGTGGCAGCGTTGCCGCCGTTCCGGTCTGGAAGTGGGCCGCGGTTTTGATCTCGGCCCCATCGAGCGCGCGGCATTCACCGCGCTCAAGCATCAGTACGAGGATCTGCATCGGCTGTGTCGGCCCGAGATTGAAGCGCTGTACACCGATGCCAAGACCACGGGTGGCGTGATCATTCTCACCGCGCCCACGGGTTTGATCCTCGATGCGCTGGGTAATACGGAGTTTCTCGACAAGGCCGCGCGCGTGGCGCTGCGACCCGGCGTGAGCTGGGCCGAGGAACACGCCGGCACCAATGCCATCGGCACGGCAATCAAGGATCGTCGCGCGGTCGAGGTGCGTGGCGCGGAACATTACTTCGGCGCGCATCAGGTCTTGTCGTGCTCGGCCTCGCCGATTCTCGACGGCCGCGGACGCACGGTCGGCGTGCTCGATCTGTCGGGCGAGGCGCGCGTGCATCACGTTTACGCGCTGGGCATGGTGCGCTTCGCGGTCGATCAGATCGAGCGGCGCTTGCTGGAACGCGAGCTCACGGGCCGCGAAGTGATTCGCCTGCACACCGATGCCGCGATGTTGGGCACGCATCGCGAAGGCGTGCTGGTGTTCGAAGACCATCGGCTGGTCGCGGCCAATCGCTACGCGCTGGAGATGCTGGGCCTCGATTGGGACGAGATCGGACGCTGTCGTTACGACGCGCTGTTCGCCTCCGCGCGGCCGGGCGGTTCATTGGCGCAGCCGTTGCGCGCGCACGATGGCCACGAGTTTCAGGCGCGGCGCGATGTCGTGGCCTCGCCCCTGGTGCGTGCGCGCCGCGAGCCGGTCAAGACCGCGCCGCCGCCGCGCGAACTCGCGCCGGTGTTCGGCGCGGCGTTGGATCTGGAACTCGAACGCGGCGCGCGCCTGCTGGATGCCGACATTCCCGTGCTGCTGCAAGGCGAGACCGGCACCGGCAAGGAAGTGGCCGCGCGCGAGCTGCATCGCCGCAGCGCGCGGGCCGAAGGCCCCTTCGTCGCGATCAATTGCGCGGCATTTCCCGAAAGCCTGATCGAAGCCGAGTTGTTCGGCTATCGCGGCGGCGCCTTCACCGGCGCGCGGCGCGAAGGCGCGCGCGGACTCTTGCGCGAAGCCGATGGCGGCGTGCTGTTCCTCGATGAAATCGGCGACATGCCCCTGCCTCTGCAGAGCCGTCTGCTACGCGTCCTGCAAGAACGCGAAGTGGCGCCGCTGGGCGGCGGCGGCGCGGTGCGCGTGGATTTCGCGGTGATCGCGGCCACGCATCGTGAACTGGAAAGCGACGTGCGCGCCGGGCGTTTCCGAGCCGATCTGTACTATCGCATCGCGCAAACGACGCTTCGTCTGCCGGCCTTGCGCGAACATCCCGCGCGCGAAGCGCTGATCACGCGTCTGTGGCAAGACCTCGGCGCCGAGCCGCGCGACATCACGCCCGAAGCGCTGGCGCGCTTGTGCGCGCACGAGTGGCCGGGCAACTTCCGCCAGCTCATCGGCGCGTTGCGCGCCTTAATCGTGTTGCGCAGTCCGGGCGTGCCGGTGGATGTCGATCGCTTGCCGGCGGAGATTCGCGAATCGCGTGTGGCGCCTGCCTCGACGGAGAGCGGCGCCCTGCGCGAGATCGAGGAAGACGCGATGAAGAGCGCCCTGCGCGCCAGCGGTGGCAATGTCTCGCAAGCGGCGCGCTTGCTGGGCGTGAGTCGCAGCACCTTGTATCGACGCGTGGGTGGGCCGAAGAAGAACTAGCGCCTGTCGCGGAGGCGATGTTGCGCGTGGCGAGGCGACGCTTCGCGGACAGCGCCGATGTCTCGCATCCCTGCCCTCTTGATAACGCGCCAGAACGCCTCGCGCTCTCGCGATCCACGCTGTCGCCATCGATGCGCGGCACGCAAGCGCATGCGAAAAAACTTGGTGTCGCCGCGATCAAATTCGTGGAGGTCGAGCCTGCGCGGGGGTGTCTCCGGGGGTCCATGGGAGTACGCAGGCTCGACCTCGTTGTTCTAGAACGAGGCTTGACCCGCAATCACGCCATCACATCGTGCGCTCGACGTCGAGATCCGATGGCGTGGCCGGCAATCCGCTTAAGACACGCACGATTCGCAACAATACAGCGGTGACTCGACGCGCTTCGCCATCGACCGAGGAAGCGAGCCCATGCTCGACTCGCGGTTTCGGCAACATCGCGCCGCGCGGGTCGTTACTCCTGGCCCATGAGGCGCGCGCGCCGGGCCGCGAGACTGATTCGCGCGTCCTTGCGTGCCTGACCTCGTCGAGGGAGCCGCCATGCGTCTGATCGCCGTGTCCTGTGTGCTGAGTCTGTTCACCGTCGTCGCGCGCGCCGAAGACAAGCCCGCGCCCGTCACGCCGCCCGCGCGCGAGATCGACAATGGCGTGCATCTGATCGCCGGCGCCATCGTTCCGCGACGCGGACCGGACGGCAACACGATCGTGTTCGACACGCCGAAGGGTCTCGTGGTGGTCGACACGGGCCGACACGATTGGCATGCCGATGCCATCATCGCCTACGCGCGCGAGCATCATCGCGACATCGTCGCCATCATCAACACGCACTGGCATCTGGATCACGCCAGCGGCAATGCGCGGATCAAGGCGGCCTTTCCGAAGGCGCGCGTGTTCACGACGGCGGCGATCAATCGCGCGCTGGCGGCTGGCGGCTTCCTCGCGCGCGAGTTGGAGAGCGCCAAGACCGCGGCCGCCGATGACAAGCTCGATGCCATCGGTCGCGAGGAACTCGAACACGCCATCGCCACGCTGGAGCACGCCGACGCGCTGCGGCCTGACATCACGTTCACGAAATCCGGCGAACGCCAGATCGGCGGTCGAAACTTCGACGTGCGCGTCACCGACGGCGCCGTGACCGACGCCGACGTGTGGCTCTACGACGCGTCGACGCGCGTGGCCGTGCTCGGTGATCTGGTGACCTTCCCCGCGCCCTTCTTCGAAACGGCGTGTCCCGCGCAATGGCGCACGGCGCTGGACGAGGTGTGGGCGACGCCTTTCGAGATCGCCATTCCGGGCCATGGCGAGCCAATGACGCGCGAGCGCTTCGATCGCTATCGCGCCGCGTTCGGAAGCTTCATCGATTGCGTCGGCACCGACGCGCCGGGCGAAACCTGCGCCGCCGGCTGGGCCAGCGGTATCGAGGAGTTCCTGAGCGACGCCAAGTCACGCGACATCGCGCGCGCCTACGCCGGCTACTACGTCGAGTTCCTGCGCAAGAATGGCGGTCGCAGTCCGGACTGCCTGCACGCGCCGGCGAGCTGAGCTAGTCGCGATCACCGGCCAACGCGCGATCGCTCGTCAGGGCATCGTTGGCGCGCGAGCAGGCATAGCTGTTGACCGCGGTGTCGGGAAAGATCAGTTCGCCCGGTGAAGGCGTGTTGATCGATGCGCGCGCGATATCCCATCGACGCGCGGCTCGCGGCGGCGTGGCGTCGAAGGACAAGGCCTCGCGACGATCGTCGACGTGATACGACAGGCCGAAGGTGCTGGCAGCGAGCCCACGCCAGCGCCACAGGGGTTCTAGGTTCCCGCCGAGTGTTGTTCCAATGTCGTCGGTGTCGGCCTGAACAACTCGACCAGTGATGCGCTGATCACGTATTTGCGCCGGCCACGGCCCATCGAGCACGAAGCGAGCCCGCGCGCGTCGCGGCGCGCCATCGAGCAGCACCGCCACGCGCACGAAATCGCCCGGCCCCAGCGCTCCATGCGGCGCGCGCAAATGTTCGAACAGCAATTGCCCCCCGACGCAAAGTCGCAGCGAAAGCACCGACACGGTCCCGGCCGGGCCTTGATCGCGGCAGGCGCGCGGTAAGTCTTCCGACGTGCTCCACGCCCCGTCGCATCGCGCGATGTCGCTGTGATTGGCCGCGAGCAGATAAGTCGGCTCGCGCACATCGATCAGGCCGATGGCGAGCGGGTCGCCCTTCGCATCGCGACGGATGACTTGCACGACCAGATCCGTCGCATTGATCGGCACGGGCTGCGCGGAGAAATCGAAGGCCAAGGCGCGTTCGCCGTCTTGATGGGGGACGACAAGCGGCCGCGATAAAGAGACTTCTTCGAAGTTCGAACGCGCGTTGTCGGCGCAATCGACTGGTAAGTGCGACTGGCCTTTGACATCGCGTTGGGCCTCACCCGAGAGATCGGCGCGATAGCAGGGATTGCGGTGATAGCGTGCGAGCGCGATCCACGTCTCGTCCGATGCTTTGGTGGTTTCACCGACCGATGAGCCGCCTTCGAGCACATTCACCCGCACACGCGTGAAGCCGAAGATCGCGCCATCATCGCGTCGACGCGGATAGCCGCGCGCATCCACCGCATGCGGCACGGCGTGATCGAGCGCCGCGAACACGCCATCGGCCGGCGCGCGCAATCGCAGCGCCTCGCGAAATGGCCTATCGAATTCACCGACGCCAGCCGCAACCGCGCCGGAGAACGCCGGCGACTCATGTGCTGGCACATCATCGACCAGACCCCGACGCCAAACGTCGAGCGGCCATCGCGGCGCGACTGTCGCCCACTCGACCGATGTCGATGGCGAAGGCACGGACCGCGCACGCTCGGCCTGTTCAATCGCGCGCATGCCCAGCGCGGTGACGAGGTCAAGCCAGCATCGATCACGTCGCCATGCCCACGTCCTCGCCGAAGCATCGAACGCGCCCGCACCATCGGCAAGCGCGCACAACAGCAGATCGTTGAGCTTTGCGTTGTCGGGCGCATCGGCACGCCTGCGGGTCGCGCCAACCCAGAAGGCATCGCTGAGCGAAGATTCGCCGGTCGGTCCGGGCCCTACGAGATTGGTTGCGGAGAAGCTTTGATCGATCGACCGTTCGAGCGCCCGCGCTGGCGTAACATCGATCGCGGCATCACCCGGCCGTAGCGACAAACCCAATCGCTCCCGGACCTCGATCGAACCCAGGATCGAGCGCGCGTAGACATGTCGTGCCCAGAGGTCGAGCGCGTGATCGTCCCTATCGCTGGCGTGACTCGCATTGAAGGCCATCGCGCCCCACAACAGGATCGCGATGCGAAGCCTTTCCGGTCTGACCATGACTCGCCGCTCCCTCGCCCACGTGGCGCGGCGCGACGCGCGACGCGCGGCGGCGCGTTTCGAGAACGCACCCCGCAGCACGTTGCGATGGGGACGGCGCGATGCTGCCAGCGACGCGACGCGGAAGCTTCAACACGCAGCAATGGTCCGGGCGAAGATGCCGATGTTATTCAGCATCGCGAGGAACGAGAGGAATCGCGCGCGCGTCAGCCCTGCGTGACCGCGCGGTGGTAATCGCACCAGAAACGGCCCGTGGCCTTGACCGCGTCGACATAGGCGCGCGGATTGACCGGCTTGACCACGTAGGCATTGGCGCCGAGATCGGCGGAGTCCTCGATGTCGCGCTCGTGCGCTGACGAGGTGAACATGATCACTGGCACGTGGTGCAGCTGCACGCGGCCGCGTCGAAAGCGCAGCACGTCCAGGCCGTCCTGGCGTGGCATCTTCAGATCGAGCAGCACGAACGCGGGCGTGGCTTCTTGATTGCCGGCCTCGCCCAGCCGCCGCAGGTAATCGATGGCCTCGACGCCATCGTTGAGCCGCACGATCGGTCGGGCGATGCCGCCGTCGCGCAGGGCCTCGATGGTTTGCTCCGCGTCGAGATCGTCATCGTCGACGATCACGATGGGTTGGTTGCCGCTGCCGCTGATCACTGCGCCTCCTCGCTCGCCCCGCCACGCGGGGCCTTGGTGGGTAAGGTGAAGTAAAAACGCGCGCCTTCGTCAGGCACGCCTTCGGCCCATACCCTGCCTCCATGCCGTTCCACTATACGACGAACCATGGCCAGGCCGACACCACTGCCGGGGAACTCGCCGCGACCATGCAGCTGCCGGAACACGCCGAACAATTGCGAGGCGTCCTGCTGGCGAAAGCCGACGCCATTGTCGGCGACCTCGAATCGATAGGCCGCGCCGTCGTCGATCGGCTCGGCCGCGACCGTGATCGTGGCGCGGCCGCGCGTGCTGGTGAATTTAAGCGCATTCTCGAGCAGATTTTGAAAAACGCTTTGCAAAAGAATCTGGTCGCCCGGAACAATGGGCAAGCGCACCAATTTGTATTCGACTTGGCGACCGGTGTTGACCGCGCGTTCCTGCGCGATCATGGCCGCGACCAGGGCGCCGGTATCGACGCTGCCGTACTGCACCTGCGCGCGTCCCAGGCGCGCGTATTCGAGCAGGCCATCGATCAGCTTGCCCATGCGCTCGACGCTGCGGCTGATGCCGCCGTGCGCGCGCTTCTCGGTGTCATCGCCATGACGGGTGACCACGTCGTCGAGGCGACTCAATTGCACCGCGATGTGGCGCAGCGGCGCGCGCAGATCGTGGGCGACGTGATAGCTGAAGGCCTGCAGTTCTTCGTTGGCGGCCGACAGCGCGGTGACTTTCTCTTCCAGGCGACCGGCCAGATCGGCGATCGCGCGCTCGCTGTGGGCGCGGCGCGCGGACTCGCGCCAGATCGTCCAGGCCGCGGCCGCGATCAACAGCAACTGCAGCGCCGCGCCGCCCCAGGCGTAGTAGCGCGTGGTGCGATGCGAGCCAGCCGCGTGATCATTGGCCGCGTCGACGCGCGTGCGCTGGGCCATCATCATGTTGAAGAAGATGCGGCGGCTGCCGAAGTCCGCCGCGCTCTCGGTCAGGCGTCGGCGCGAGCGCAGTTCGTCGCCCTCGCGATAGGCGGCGATGGCCTCGTCGAGCAGGGCGGTCTTTTTGTCGAGTGCCGCGCGCAACTGCGCGGGCTCATCGGGCGAGGTCCACAACTGCGGCACGGGCGCGAGATGGGTGACGCCTTCGCTGGTCAGGCGCTTGGAGGTCTCGTAGCGCTCGACCAACTCGGGGGTGTCGCCGACCAGGATGATGTTCTGGGCATTGACCTGGAGACTGCGGAAGGCGAAGCCGAAGTCATAGACCTCGCGCATCAACTCGGCCTCGCGCGAGGCATTGTCGATGGCCGCGCGCGTGCCGCGGGCGGCGTATTCCTCGCCGAACAGCGGCACCAGCACGATCGCGAGCGCGAACAGCGACAGCGCCACCGCGCTCGATCGCCGCCATTGCGCAATCGGATTGATGCTGTCCATGAATCAGCCATCCCCCCTGGCCGACACGACCGTCCGGGACCGACTATCGCGCAAACCCGGGCGACGGGGAAGTCGCGCCATCGCTGCGCCGCGCGGCCGGACGCCGCGCGGGTGAGATCATGCCGCCGCTTCGACCACCGCCTGGGGCACGCCGGCCGTCGGCAAGGCGACGAAGAAGGTCGTGCCCTTGCCGACGTCAGTCTCAAAGCTGAGCCGACCGCCATGCTTGTCCACCACCACCGCGCGCGCGATCGCCAGGCCCTGGCCCGTGCCCTTGCCCACCGCCTTGGTGGTGAAGAACGGGTCGAACAGACGATGCCGGATCGCTTCCGGAATGCCACCGCCGGTATCGCCGATCGTGATGATCACGTGATCGCCCTCGACCCGCGTTCGCACGGTAATGGTGCCGCGGTTACCGCTGTCGCCCACGACATCGCCGATCGCATGCGCGGCGTTGACGACCAGATTCAGCACGACCTGGTTGATCTCACCCGACAGACAGGTCACCGGCGGAAGATCGCCCAGATCGAGGTCCAGATCGGCCACGTATTTGTATTCGTTGCGCGCCACGGTCAGCGTGTTGCGGATGGCTTGATTGAGATCGATCGCGGCCATCTCGCCTTGATCGGGATGGGCGAAGGCCTTCATCGAGCGCACGATCTCGGACACGCGTTGCAGGCCTTCGAGCGCCGCGTCGATCGCGGCCGGCACGTTCTCGGACAGATACGGCAAGCGCGCCTTGCGCTCGGCTTCCTCCAGCGCGGCCACGGCGCCATCGTCCTCGCGCGTGATGGCGCGACGGGCCACTTCGCGATGTCGGTCGAGCAAGCCGAACAAGCGCCCGGTGGCGGTACGCAGGAATTCGACATTGTCGCTGACGTATTGAATGGGCGTGTTGATTTCGTGCGCCACGCCGGCGGCGAGGCGACCGACCGACTCGAGTTTTTGCGCCTGGCGCAGCTCCAGCTCGAGCTGCTTTTGCGCGGTCACGTCAACCGCAATGCCGAAAAGGTGCACCGATTCGCTGGCGCTGGCGCGGGTGAAGGTCACGCTCGAGCGCACATGGCGTACTTCGCCGACATCGTTGCGCACCTGATATTCGATCTGCGCCTCGGTGCCCAGTGGCTTGCCGCGCAGCGCATTGACGGTCTCGAGAATCTTGGCGCGGTCCTCGGGCAGCACGCGTCGGAACGCGCGCGGATCGCCGACCACGCTCGCGGCCGGAATGCCGAACACTTTCTCGCTTTGCGGCGCCACGTAGGTCAGGCACATCGTGCGCGGATCGATTTCCCACGGCACGGCGCTGGTGCATTCGATCAAGGCGCGATAGCGCTCGACACTGGTCGACAGTTCCTCGGTCTTGGCCACGACCTGGCGTTCGATCGATTGATTGAGTGCTTCCAGATGCGCGCCGCGCAGCGCGATCGCGCGCAGCTCGCTCAAGCCGCGCTGACAACTCATGATCAGCACCACGTCCTCGAACACCACCCAGCCGGCGTGTTCGGCGAAGCGCCACCATTCGGGATTGAGCGTGCCGTAGATCGACTCGGGCCAGTACAGCCCGCGCAGCAAATGATCGAGCGCGGTCACGACGCTGGCGGTGAGCACCACGCGCCAATCGCGATAGAAGGCCAGAAACGCCAACGAGCCGAAAATGTGGAAATGCGTTTCGATGCGTCCGCCACTCAAGGTGATCAGCAACGCCGACCAGCACATTTGCGCGACGGCGACCGTGTGACGCGTCATCGTCGAACCGGGCGCGACATAGATCATCGAGATCGGCACCAGATTCAGCAGACCGCCCGCGACGATCGCCTGCCACACGTGCGGATGGATGGCGCGCATGCTGCCGACCCAGGTGTAGGGCGTCAGAGTCAGGGCCAGCACGATCGCGCCGACCCATTGCACCAGCAGCAGCCAGACGAAGAGCGTGTCGGTCTGTTCGCGCCCGCGTTGCAGTTGCGCGCGAAAGATGGCTTGCACGCGATCATCGATGGTCATGGCGAGTCTTCCTTGATCGAAAGCGTGTCGGCGTCAGCCACTTCATCGCCGACCAGGGGACAGCCGTAAACCGCCTCGGGTCCGGAGGGCGCGGCGGTGCCGGCGAGCAGCGCGGCGACGCGGCGACGACCCATGTTGTCGCCTTCGTGACCGCGCGCCAGGGTCAGGCCGCCGGCGTAGCGCAGGCGACCGTCGGCGTCGTACAACAAGGTTTGGCCCGAGGTGAAGGCGCCGAAGCGGCGCGCCTCGCGGCCTTGGTCATCGGTGCTCAGCATCGCGCCCGGCACGCTCGCCGCCGCGGACCACAACTCACCGCGAGTCGCCGGCGGTTCGGCCGCGGCATTGCCGAGAAAGACCACATCGACGCGCGGCGTCTTTGGCACGCGCTCAATCAGGCGCGTGAGTTCATGCACGGTCGCGAATGAACACGCGCAACGCGGGTGCAGAAACACCACCAGCGTTGGACCTTCGGCCGCGCGCGCGAGCGTCGTCGCCGTCGGCCAGAATTCGGGATGTGGCCCAACGCGCCCCGGCGTGATCATGAATCGCCACGACACGCCGATCGCGATCGCCACGACCACGAGCCAGCCCGCGAGCAAGAGCACCAACCACGGCCAGCGCGCGCGCCACGCGTCTGCGCGACGCGCGTCATCGCCCGCGGCGATCGCGGGCGGCAGGGCGGTGGACGTTGTCGCGGATTCGAACACGGGCGAAGCCTCGGGGATCGATGATCGCGACCCTTCGCGATCCAAAACGAGCCCCGATCGGACGCCAACGCTCTATAGTGATCGCCGCCGTCCGCCCGGAGTTCGTCGATGCTTCGCTGCAATCATTGGACCATCGAGGCCGATCGCGCTCGCCGCGCGCGATTCGCACGATTCGCGCGCGTGTTGTTGCTGATCGCGGGCATGACGCCCGAATTTGTCCTCGCCGCGGCGGATACACCGCGCTGGGATGTCGATTGGCGCATGGATGCCGCACGACTCCAACGCGAATGCGAACGAGGCTTGACGCAGGCCCGCCAGGAACTCGCCGCCGCGATGGCGGCCGGCAAGGACGATGCACTCGCGCGGTTGCGCGCGATCGAAAGCGCCAACGCCGGGCTCGATGCCCGATTGAGCATGCACGTCATGCTCGCCGATGTTTATATCGACAACGACGACGCCCAGGCGGTCGAGGCGATCCATGCCGCCGCGCGCGCGTGTCGCTCGGGGCTCGCGCAGTTTCATCGCGAGGTGGATCTGTCGCCCGACGCGTGGCGCATCGCGCGCGATGCCCGCGAGCAGGCCAAGGACCCCATCGACCAGCAATTGGCGCGAGTCTATATCGAAGCCGGCGAGCGCACTGGCGCGCCGCTCTCGCGCACAAAGCGCGCGCGCTTGGCCAAGGCCCTCGCCCGCGTGCAGTCGCTGGAAGAAGCGTTTCAACAGGCGCTCGGCGCCGATCGCTCGGAGATTTCGCTCACCGCCGACGAGGTCGATGCCCTGCCGCCGGTGTTGCGCGAGCAGACGCGCGTCGAGGGTCGCCATCGCGTGCTGCCGGTGGCGATGCGCAACTACGAGCCCTTCATGCGCAATGTCGCCGATGGCGCGTTGCGCGAGCGCTTCATGCGCGCTTATTTCGAGATCGGTGGCAAGGCCAATAGCGAGCGCGTGGCGCAGGCGGCGCGCGCGCGCGACGAGATCGCGCGCCTGCTCGGCCATCGCGACTGGGCCGAACAGCAATTGGCCGCGCGCATGGCCGGGACCCCCGCGCGCGCGCAGGCGCTGGTCGATCGCTTGTCGACCGCGTTGCGTCCGCGCGCCGAACAGGAACTGGCGCGTCTGGCGGCGATGAAGCGCGCCGACGGCGACCCGCGCCCGTTCGCGGCGTGGGACTACGCGTTTTATCAACAGCGCTATGAGCGCGAGCACTTCGCGGTCGACGCGCAAGCGATCGCGCGCTACTTCCCCAGCGCGCCGATGATCGCGGCGACGATGCGCTGGTACGAACGCATTTTCGACGTGCGCTTTGAGGCGCAAGCCGACGTGCGCCTGTGGGACCCAGAAGCACGTCTCTATCTACTGCGCGACGCGCGCAACGACGAGGCCCTGGCCTGGTGCGTGATCGACATCGCGCCGCGCGCCGAAAAGGCGTTGCGTCCCGCGAGTGGTGCCTTGCGCTCAGGACGCGCGTTGCCCGATGGCGGTTATCAATTACCGATCGCGCTGATCCAGGGCAGTGGTCCGGCCGCGACCGCCGATACGCCGGCCTTGTTCACGCATCGCGACGCCGTCGAGTTCTTCCATGAGTTCGGGCATTTGATGCATGCCTCGCTGTCGCGCGCGCGGTACGCGAGCTTGCACGGCACGCGCGTTCGCGTGGATTTCGTCGAGATGCCGTCGCAGATGTTCGAAAACTGGTTGTGGCAGCCCAGCGTGCTGCGCGCGATCTCGCATCACGTCGACACCGGCGCGCCGCTCAACGACGACCAGATCAAGGCCATGCTGGCCGCACGCCATGCGGCCGATGGCGTGTTCTGGACGCGGCAGACCTTTCTCGCCGCGTTTGACCTGGCCTTGCACCAGCGCGCGCGCCTCGCGCCCGACGCGCTGTGGTATCGCCTCGCGCCGCGCTACACGCCCTTGCCGATGATCGCCGACGCGCATCCCGTGGCGAGCTTCATGCCGGTGATGGGCGGCTATGACGCGGGTTACTACGGCTATCTGTGGTCACGCGTCTATGCCGCCGATGTCTTCGATGTGTTCGCGCGCGAAGGCCTGGATTCGCCCGAGGTCGGTCGACGGTTTCGTGAACAAGTGCTCGCGCCCGGCGGCGAAATCGAGCCCGACGCGCTGCTGCGTCGCTTCCTCGGCCGCGAGCCCGACATCACGGCGTGGCTGCGCGAACTGGGCCTGGCGAGCGATCGCCCGGCGATGCGCGAGCCCTGATCGCGCCTGCCCGCGAGACTCGATCCGTTCGACGCGCGCGTCGGAGCGCTAGACTGCGGATCGGGTCCAGGAGGGACAGGAAATGAACCGAGCTTTCTCGAGGTGCGCGCGGGCCGCGCTCGTGGCCCTCGTCGCCATGACCCTCGGTGCCTGCGAGCCCGAGCACCGCGAGGGCGTCGGTCGGAAAGCGCCCTTGATCGCCCGCGCGCCCCTGCCCACGGCGGAACTGTTGCCGCGCGCCTTGCTCTTCGGCAATCCCGAGCGCAGCGCGGGTCAAATCAGTCCCGATGGGCGCTGGTTGGGCTATGTGGCGCCGCTCAATGGCGTGCTCAATGTCTTCGTCAGCCCGGTCGATGATCGCGAGCAAGCCAAGGCCATCACGCACGATACCGGTCGTGGCATCCGCGCCTTTCGCTTCGCGCAGACCAGCCGGCACGTGCTGTACGCGCGGGATCAAGGCGGCGATGAGAACTATCAGGTGTTCGCCGTCGATCTCGAACAAGGCACCGAGAAGGCGCTGTCGCCGCGCGGCGCGCGCGCCACCATCGCCTTGCTCAGTCCGCGACATCCCGACGAGGTCGTGCTCAACATCAATGATCGCGACAAGACGTATTTTGATCCGGTGCGCGTGAATCTGCGCACGGGCGCGGCCGAGCGGCTGCTGGAAAACACCTCGTTCGCCGAGATCAATCTGGACGACGACTTTCGCCCGCGCTACGCGTGGCGCTTGACCGAGACGGGCGGTCGCGAGTATCTCGAACGCATCGACGGCGAATGGCGAACCTGGTTCACGGCGGGTCGCGACGACGCGCTGATCACGCGCGTGGCCGGCATGAGCGCCGATGGCGGGACTTACTATTTGATCGACAGCCGCAATCGCAACACTGGCGGGCTCTACGCCATCGACGCGACCACCAAGAAGGCCGAACTGCTGCTGCAAGATCGTCGCGCCGACGTGGCCGAGATCTTCACCCATCCCACCACCGGCGAAATCCAGGCCGCGACCGTCAACTATCTGCGCACCGAGTGGCATTCGCTCGATCCGCGCGTGACCAAGGACATTCAAGTCCTGCGCGGCCTGGGCGATGGCGAGGTGAGCATCGTCGGACGCACCACCAGTGACGATCGCTGGATAATCGCCTATTCCCCGTCCGACGCGAGTTCGCGTTATTTGATCTATGACCGCGTGACGGCCCGACTCGAACCCTGGTTCGACACGCGGCCGGCGCTCAACGGCAAGCCCCTGGTGCCGATGCATCCGGTGGTGATCGAAAGCCGCGATGGTTTGAAAATGGTGAGCTATTACTCGCTGCCCCCGGGTTCGGACAAGAATGGCGATGCCATTCCCGACATGCCCGTGCCGATGGTGCTGCTGGTCCATGGCGGACCGTGGTCGCGCGATGTCTTCGGCCTCAATCCCACGCACCAGTGGCTGGCCAATCGCGGTTACGCGGTGCTTTCGGTGAACTTTCGCGGTTCGACGGGGTTTGGCAAGGAGCACGTCAATCGCGGCGATCTGCAGTGGGCCAGCGCCATGCATGACGATCTGGTCGACGCCGGCAAGTGGGCGCGCGAGAAAGCCATCACCGAATCCGACAAGGTCGCGATCATGGGCGCAAGCTACGGCGGCTACGCCACCTTGATTGGCCTGACGCTGACGCCGACCTTCTTCGCGTGTGGTGTCGACATCGTCGGCCCCTCGAACCTGCGTACCTTGCTCGCGTCGATCCCGCCGTACTGGACGCCGCTCAAGCGCACCTTCACCGCGCGCGTGGGCGATGACCAGACCGAGGACGGTCGCCGCCTGCTGCATGATCGTTCGCCGCTCACCTATGTCGAACACATCGAGCGACCGCTGCTGATCGGTCAGGGCGCCAATGATCCGCGCGTCAATCAGGCCGAGTCCGACCAGATCGTCAAAGCCATGCAGGAACGCGAGATCCCGGTGATCTACGTGCTTTATCCCGACGAAGGCCACGGCTTCGCGCGACCGCCGAACCGCTTGTCGTTCAATGCGGTGACCGAGGCCTTTCTGGGCACTTGCCTGTACGGTCGCGTGGAACCCATCGGCAATGACTTCAAGGATTCCACCATCACCGTGCCCTTCGGCGCGCGCATGCTGCCCGACGTGCTCCTGGCGCTTCCCGAGAACACGTTTGGCGAAGAGGTGCTGGAGCGCTTGGCGAAAGAGAAGGCGCAAGCGGCCCAGCAAGCGGTCGAGGCGTCCGCGACTCGGTGAGTCGCGGCGGCCATCGACTTCGATGCCTCGCATCGACGCGCGTGATAGCGCGCGTCGACACCAGACCCACCGCTAGATCATCGCCAGAATCATGTGCTGCACCGCGCTGACGCTGTACAGCACGCGACGGCCGAAGGTGTCGATATCGGCCGCGGTGATCGCGACGTCGGGCTTCGCCGGCAGACGGATGCGCGCGAGCACGACCCACGGTTCTTCCGGACAACGCGGGCACGGCGGCGCCGGCGGCGCGCGCAGGCGATCCTCGCCCGTGCCCTTGACCCAGTCGCGAAACACGTTCTGCCATTGCAGATCGTCCTGCATGGCCTCCTTGTGCGAGGCCGGCAGTTCGCGCAGCACGCGCAGTTCGAAATCATCGCGCACGCGCGAGTACTCGCACAGCATCTCGTCGCAGCCGCAGCCCATGGCGTGCACGCGCACGGGGCGCGAATCGCACTCGGCGTGACGAATCGCCAGATACACCTCGCCATTGCGACGCGTGCTGTCGTTGACGTTGAAGCTCGGCGGGCACGGCCAGGGTTGGCAAGGTTCGCAGTTGCTCGCGCCGGTGTCGATGTCGAACAGCACCGGATCGGGCACCGAGATCTCATCGCCCTGCGGGCTGATCGCATAGCCCGGGCACACGCGCACGCGCCACGGATGATCCTTGTCGTCGATCGCCTCGACCGAAAGGCCGCAGACCACGCCCCAGCCGTGCAGGAATCGATTGTGCCGACGATCGCGCTGACGGAAGTACGTCTGCTCGGCGGTCATGTCGTCGGCGGTGATCAACTGGCGCGGGAAATAGCGCACGCGCTCGAGGCCGAACAGTCCAGGTTTGCAGGAACTCGCTGACATGGTGCTTCTCCCGCGCCTTATTGCGCTTCGAACTTGATGATGAAATCGCCGCCCTGCGCGCCATTGCCCGAGGGAAACGCCGCGGGCTCGCCGTCCAGGCGCGCGCCATTGGTGCCGGTGATGGCCGGTCGCGCGCCGGAGACATCGACATCGCCGAACAGGGTCATGCGATAGCTGTCGCGCGTGAAGATGTCGGCATCGGGCCCGAGCTTGAACACGAAGCTCGTCGGCGAATCGAACTGCAGGCTGCCGACCACCGCGCCGAGCGGACGCGTGGAGCGCTCGCTGGTGATGAGCACGCTGGCTTTCTTGGGATCGTCATTGGGTCCGACCGTGGTCACCGTGCCCGGCGCATAGGCGCGATTGAGCGTGACGCGAATGCGATCGACCTTGCGCGAGGCCTTGAACACCGCCAGCTGATTGGGCTGATCCATCGACAAGGCGATATTGCCCGCGCCATCGATGAAGCTCACGCCCGTGATCTTGAGCAGTTCGACCTCGGTCGGCGGCGGATCGGGCGGATCGTCGGGCGGCGGCGGCGGCGCGTGGCCATCGCAGCACCGATCGAGGCGATCGGCCAGGCACAGGATCAGTTCCAGCAGCTTCTCGTTCGACAGCAGCGTGGTGCGATGCGTGCAGGTGTCGATCTTGCCGATCTTGCCGCCGGGCAGCAGTTCGATCGTGGCCAATTCCACGCAGGGTTTCGGATCGATGCCCGGGCACGGCCCTTGCAGCAAGCGACACAGGCGTTCGCGCAAGCTCGGCACGTCGATCACGGTCACCGTGCCGTCGGCGGCGGTGATATAGGCACGCGCGCGCGACGGCACCACGGCCACGCCATTGGCGCCGCGACCGACGGGCAACCGCGCGATCTCGGTGGTGTCATCGCGTTGGAGAATCACCACTTCGTCCGGACCCGCTGACGCGCCGCCGACGATCTCGGCGCTGCTGGCCAGATGCAGGCGCTCGCCTTGGCTGTTGAACGCGGAATCCGTGGGACCGGCTTTGAACGTGACCGTGGTCGACGAACCGTCGTCGACGAAGCGCTGACCCTTGTCGACGCGCGCGGCCCAGGCTTCGATCGCGGCATCGGCGCCGGTGGCGGCGAGCGTGGTCAGCGCGTCCTCGAGCGGGCTGTTCCACAGTTCCTTCAAGGTCTGCGCGTTGACCGCGTACAGCGTCTTGGCCGCGTTGTCGGCGACGAAGAGCACGGCGCTGTCGGACGAAATCGCCAGATCAATCGGCTGCTTGATGAACTTCAGCGGCTTGATCGCGCCATCGGACACCTGGATCGCCTCGACCAGTTTGCTTTGCGTATTGATCGCGAACACATGATGACCGTCGCTCGCCGCGACCACGGCGCCATAGGCGCGATCCTTGACCACGGACTGAGCCACCGGCGTGGCCGCCGACAGATCGACCGACAACAGCCCATCGCCATGCGTGACGAAGGCCAGACCGCCTTCCGGCGCGACGCTGACGCCACCGAGCGAAGGCCGCAGCGGTTCGCTCAGTTCGTGCACGATGGTGTTGGTGGCCACGTCGATCACTTGCAGCTTCGGCGCTTCGGTGGCGTTGATCACCAGCGCGCGTCGACCGTCGTGCGCCACGGCCACGCCGATCGGCTTGCCGCCGGCGTCGATGGTGGCGATGACTTCATAGCCGCCGGTCTTGCCCTGCACTTGGCGTTCGAGCGCCTCGCACAGCGTCTTGCGCGTCTTCGGCCAACCTTCGCGCACCCAGATATCGAAGGACTCGACCACGCTGCCGGCTTCGCACAAGGATTCGGCGCGGCAATCGGTGACCAGGACGGGCGCTTGATCGGCCAGGCATTCGCGATAGCCCAGGCAAATCGTGACGCGATGCGCCTTGTCGCGCGGCAGTTCTTTCCGCGGCTTGCCGCAGGCATCGGGCAGCAACCAGGGATCGAGACAGTACTGACCGGGCACGATCACCTCGTGACCGAAGCTGTCGATCGCCACGCCCGGCGCGATGCACAGCTTGCCGTCGCGCTCGAACACTTTGAGGCCGCACAGCACGCCCTCGCCCAGCGACAGCCGATTGAGCAGCCAGCGCTTGTCGTTGAGATACGACTGCTCCATCTCGAACTGGAGCACGTCCATCATCTTGCTGAAGTAATAGTGATTGCGCTTGGGCGCGTCGAAGCGCGGCCCTTCCAGCTTGCTCAGCTGGCCGGTCGCGGTGGCGTATGTCGTTTGCGGCTGACAGCAACTCATGGCGGTCTCCTAGCCCAGTACCAAATCTCGTCCAATGCGGACGCCCTGCCCGATGCCCGCGCCGCGCGGCGTGTCGCCGCTCAGTCGCGAGTCCGCGTTCAGCGCCGCGTCGCCCAGTCGCATCGGCCCCGTGGGGCCGGCGACCACGGCGTCGATGCCGATGCGCGATTGCACGCCCAGGCGCAGGCGCGGTTCGATGAAACAGATTTCGATCAAGACATGCGCGGGCGCTTCGGCCTCGACGATCTCGCGCAGCCGCGCGCGCAACGCGGCATCGCGCGCGGCGCCGGCGGGCACGAGAATGCTCAGCCGATGCGCGTCGTCGTCGAATAGCACCGAGCCCAGATCACCGCGCGCCAGCGGCCGATCCACGCCCACGACCACATGACCCGCGACCACGCGACCGGGCACGGCGCAGCCCCAGGCCGGATCGCTTTTCTCGAGAATGGTCGAATCCGGCACGACCATGCCATCGGCCGCGGCCATCGGCAGCGCCGTGGCGAAACCCAGCGGCGCGCCGCCGAGCGACCACACGTGACGTTGGCGAAACCACTCGACCACGCGCGTCTTGATGCCGGTGTAGAGGTGAATGAACTCGATCAAGCCCGCGACCGTGCCGCGACGGCGATACAAATCCCACACGCGCGCCAGCACATCGCGCCGCGCATCGATGTCGAGCCCTTCGGGCAGATCGAAGGCGAGCCAGCGCGCCAGCCACGGCAGCATGTCGGCGCGCGCGAAGGGCGGCGACAGACTTTGCGGCAGCGCGCCGAGCGCGGCTTCGCCATCGCCGATCTCGCTGCGCGCGAGCGCGAGCAAATGCTTGAGTGTGTCGTCGGCGTCGCTCTCGGCGTAAAGCGCGGGCAAATGCTCGCGATAGTCCTCGTCGGCGGTGACCGCGTGCACTTGCGCCAGCGTCGGCACGTCCGCGCCATTCACCTGAAGACGCACGCGCACCCACAGATAGCGCCGCTGCGGCGGCAGGGGCACGGGCAATGACGGCGACAGATAGTGGATCAGCAGCGCATCGTGCGCCGGCGCGGGCAACCAGTCGTTCGGCGCGGGCGGCGTGTCGGTGTCGGCGAAGTAGGCCGCGAGTTCGACGCGCGACGCGCCCGGCATCGTCACCGCGATCGCGAGCCGCTCCCAGCCATCGCGCTCGCCCGCGTCGAGCGGACCGGCGAGCAGTTCGGCCTGCGTGGCATGACCGAGCGTCGCGCACGTGGTGAACACCGTCTCGTCATCGGCGGGCTTGATGTAGAGCGTGCCCTCTTCGCCCACGGCCAAGGCCGACACCGGCCCGATGTAACCGCCGACCGTGCCGATGTCGATACCGTCGTCGAACACGCGGATCGCGCCGCTCAGGCGATCGGCGACGAAGACGCGCGTGCCCGAACGCGCGATCGCATCGGGTTGCCATGGCGAGGTCGCATTGAGTGCCGGACCTTGCAGCGCGCCGGTCTCGTCGAAGCGCAACACGTCCTCGCTCGCGGCATCGGTGACCAGCACACCGTCATCGGCCTCGACCGCGAAACCGCGCGGGTCGATGCCACTGGCCGCGATCAAGGCGGTGAACGCGCCATCGATCGCGCCGCGCGCATCGAAGCGCAGCATGCGATGCAGGCCCCGATCGAGCACGAGCAGACGACCTTTTGAATCGAAGGCGACGGCGACCGGCGACTGAAGACCCGGATTGACGATACGCGCAAGACGCAGATCCGGCAGCGCGAACAGCAACACGCGCTTCGCGCCCGGATCAGCCACGGCCAGATGATGACGATCGAGCGCCAGGCCCGCGGGCGCGACGAAGGTCGGCGCATCGGCGCAATCGCCGCCGGGCAAGCGCGCGGTCGATTGGCAGAAGCCATCGCGATACCACACGACGCGCGCGCGCGCATCGGCCACGAACAAGCCGCAGCACGCCGCCGCCGCGAGGCCCGAGGGCGCGACCGCGAACGGTCCGGGCAAGCTCACTGCCTCGGCGAGCGCGGGCACGCTCGCGGGGGCGAGCACGCCGTCCTCGTCGGCGACCAGGCCCTTCAGCGAGGCCTGCCACTGGCGACGATCGCGCAGCAAGGCATGCAAGGTCGGATACATGGCCTCAGCTCACGTAGAGGTTGTAATGCACCTGACCGCCGCCCGAGCCCACGCGGAACTCGAGCGTGTGCTTGCCCGGCGTCAGGTCCAAACCCAACTGGCGCAGATCGATCGGGCCCGTGCCATTGAGCACGAACTCGTGATTGGCATTGCCATTGCCGAGTTGCGTCCACGTCGGATCGCGCGCTTGCAGCTGCGCGATGATCTGCGCCGTGATGTCGGTCAGGTTGTCGAAGATCACGCGCACGTTGTTGGGCCAGGTCAGCGCGGACTGATTCATGCGCGCGTTGACATTGGTCACGCCCGCGGCCTTGATGTCGACGTGCAGCGTGTGCGAATGCGCGCCCAGGCCACCGGCCTCGCCGGTCTGCGTGCCCGGGTCGAAGGTGTGGCGATGCTTGCCTTCCTCGCTCACGACCAGGCTGACCTGGGTGTTGAGCGTGCTGCGCTGATCGGGATCGTCGAGTTCCAATGCGCCGCCGGAATCCTCGGTGTCGGCATCGATGGTGTGGCGATGACCCGGCTGTTCCGAAGTTTGCACGCCATCGAGCGTGTGCTTGTGCGCGCCGGCCGCGGCCGCCGGATCCATCGTCACCGTCAGATCATGATTGTGATGCCCCATCTCGGTGTAATAGAGGCTCGAGAACTTGGCGCCTTGCAGATACAAGGTGGCGCTGTCGGGAAAACCGCCTTCGATGTGAAAGGTCAGGATCTTGGAGTTGTCCTTGTCGATGTCCTTCTCGCCTTCGAGGCTGATCGGAATCGTGTTCGGCGGCCGCGTCGGCGTGACCTGACGGCGCATGCCGGACTTGATCTCCTCGACGCGGCACTGCGCGTCGAGCACGATCTGCGCGAGCAGCACCTTGCCGGACGATTCGCTCGGCCATTGATCCTGGATCTGCAGCACGGGCTCGGCGCGAATGCGCGAAGGCGCGCCCCAGCTCAGATCGACCGAGCGGCTGAGCGACTGACTCGCGCTCGACCCGCCGCAGCCACAACCACCGCCGCCGCTACCGCCGCAACCGCAACCGCCGCCACCTTTCGATTTGCCGCCGCAACCGCAATCGCCACCGCTCTTTGACTTACCGCCGCAGCCGCAGTCGCCGGCGCTGCCCGAAGTCTCGCCACCGACGCGGCAGCCATCGACCTGCGGCGCGACCTTCTGCTCGCGATACGAGATCACCAGGTAATTGCCGAACTGCACGCCCTCGGGCGTGCGCGGCGTGCCGCAGACGGGAAAGATCGTGTCGGTCAGCAGAATGATCTCGCGGCCTTCGGCATCGAGCGCGAGGCCGGCGGTGACCACGACCTTGTGCTTGTCGGTGTCGTGCGGCCGCACCTCCAGTCCCTTGGCGATGCCCGCCGAATACAGCGCCTTGTTGAGCATGCGCCGCACGCGCAAGTGATACTGCTGCTCGAGCCGGAAGTCCGCCGCTTCCAGTCGCTGCGCGTTGTAGTAGTTCAAGCGCTCCAGCGGCGTGGCGAAGAAGAAGAAGTTAGCAGTCATGTCCCTGGCTCCTGTCGACGATGCGAAGCGGCGGTGCGCCCGCGACTTCGATGGCATGCGCGCCGGGGGCCACCAGGCCCTCGTCGCAGATCGATAAATTGCCGCAGCGCGGGCCGCTGTCGCCCTCGCCCTGCAGACCGAGTTCGCTGACGCAGGCCACGCCGGGCACGGCCGCGATAAGCGTCAGCATTTCGCTGCGATAGATGTCGCGACCGATCGGCCAGCCCAAGCCCTCGGGGCCACCGCGCAGCGGATGAAAGTAGGCATCGATGGCCGCGACGATGGCCGCGCGCACGCGCGTCGGATCGAAGCCCGCGAGCGCCTGCACCGAAGCGACCACGCGCGCGCGCTGATACAGCGGTTCGATCACGTAGACCTCGGTGGTCGGCACGCGACGGCGATCGAGGAAGCGAAGCACGGCCTCGCGCATCCCGCGCGACGGCGTGGGCCGCTGACCCGAAGCCTCGGGCACCACGACCACGGTCACGCAACCAGCGGCGCGATAGCACGGAAAATCCGGATGCCGATCGGCCAGCGCGCGGGCGCGCGCCACGGGCACGCCGGGCACGGCGAGCGCGAGCGTTTCGAAATCCTCGAGCGTCACGGCCTTGAGCGGCGCGCGAAGCGCGCGAATCGCGCGCGCGGTCGCGGCCTTGAGCGTCTCGGCCGCCGCGCCACCGAGCGCCGCGAACGGCTGCTCGATCGCGAGCACCGGCGCGATCGCCGCCCAACCCGGCATCACGGCGGCGTTGTGCGCGTTGTCGCGCCAGTGTTCGAGCACATGCGCGGCGACCGTGCCCGCTTCGCCGCCGCCTTCGCGCCACCACAGCTGCTGCGTCGCGCCCGCGGGCACCACGCGACCGCGACGACCATCGCCGAAGCTCACGCGCGCGCGCTCGGCATCGAGCACGTAGTGACGATCGTGCGGACCGGTCAAATCAAAGTTCGGCACTTCTTGCCAGGGCCCAAGCACATCGGTCCCGAGCATCGCCTCGAAGCGCGTGCTGCCCGCCACGACGGCTTGCTTCGAGAACGCATGCCAGGCGCGCGCGCGACCCAGGCTCACGTCGAGCGTGGCCGGTCCGCGCGCCGCCGCATGCGCCGCGCGCACGGCGTTGAAGCCCACGCGACGTACGCGCGGCGTGTCGTCGTAGCGACCACCAAGCCAGCGCGCGCGCAACCAATAGCGCGTGGCATCGGGTCCGCCGCCGGGCACATGCGCCATCGGCGCGCGGAAGCGAATCGGGCCGCTCAGCGTCAACGCGCGCGTTTCATCGGCGATCACCGACAAGGGCTTCCAGGCATCGCCGCCGGCGTGATACTCCCAACGCAGACGCGCGTCGTGATGTCGCCACCACGGCGGCAGATCGGCGAGCCCCGGCGGACACCACGCCGCTTGCAAGGCGCGCGCTTCGGTCCATTCGGCGATCAACCGTTCGCGCGTGTCGCGATCGGCGGCGGGCGTCATGGTCCACAGCCACAGCTGCAGTTCGGCGTCGGGCGTGGCGAGCGCGGTGTCGAAGCCGAGATAGAACGCGTCATCGTCGTCCGGCACCATCGCGAAGGGCGCGTAGCCGCGCGCGCTCGCATTGGCCGCGGTCACGTCTTCGCCAGCGGCGGTGATCACGGCGTCGAGGCGCGCGGTCGACAGCGTCAGCCCCTCGGTCGTTTCGAAGTCGATCGCGCGCGCGGCATCGCCCAGTTGCAGACCCGCGGCCAGGAGCAATTCACTCGGTGGCCGCAGCAACAACACGGTGTCCGCGACACTGGCCGCGCGCGGCGTCGCGCCGACCAAACGCAAGAAACCGCGCAGTTGTTCATCGGTGACGCGGTCGAGACGGTAGAGATCCATCTCGGTCAACCACGCGAACAACTCGATCAGGGTGATGCCCGGATCGGAGGTGTTGTGATCGGTCCACGACGGCGCCAAGCGCGGAATCAGCGCGCGGCCTTCCTCGACCAGTTGGTCGAAGGTGCGATTGTCGAGTGTCGGTTTCGGCAGGGGCATGGGGTTTCCTCAGCGCGCGAGCAGCTCGATCTTCACTTCGTGCGATCCCGCGGCGGGCAACGCATCGGGCGGCAGACGCAGCACGTCGCCGGCATTGGCGCCATCGGCGCGAAAGGCCACGCGCGTGGCGTGATCGAGGCCGGGTAAGGTCTCGATCAGACTCGCCACCGTCGACAGACACAGGCTCGCGCCGAACGGCCAGCCGCGACCGTCATCGCCGCCGGTGACCGGATGCAGCCACGCATCGAGGCGACGACGCAGCGCGGCCTCGACCGTGGTCACGGCCTCGACCTCGGCCAGCACCACGTGCGCGACCACGCCCACTTCGACATAGCTCGGCCCGATCACGCGCAATTGCCGCGCGACCGTGGGCGGACAGAAGCGCGCGAGGTGATCGCGCACTTGCCGGCGCAGTTCGGGACTCGGCTGCGGATGACGCGTGCCGCCGCGCGGCACGATTACCACGGTCACCGCGCCCGGCATCTTGCGGCCGTGCTCGCCGCACACGCGCAGGCTGCGCGCGCGCGCGACGGCGGGCGAGGCTTCGTGCGCCAGCCACTCATAGTCATCGGGCGCGATCGCGCGTTGGCGATGACGCAGGCGAAACGTGGCGCGATCGACCACGGCGTTCGTCGCTTCGGGCGCGGCGCCGCCATCGGCGGCGATGGGATTGTTCACGCCTTGCACATAGGCCGCGCCGGTGCGCAGTTCGGTGATGGTGCGCGCGGGCACATTGCCGCTCTCGCCGATGCCGGTGGTGAACGACAGCGCCACCGGCGCGCCGGCCGGCGGAATGCGCGCGTGCGTGTCGTCGCCGAACTGCAGGCGACCGCGCGTGCGTTCCAGCGCGTAGTGACGATCATCGGGTCCGGACTCGAGCAAGTGCTCGCGCGCCTGCCACCGCACCCACACCGCGCGCGGTGCTTGCGTCACCGGATCGCGATCGAAGCGCAGATCGGCCTCGGGCACGCCCTCGACCGCCGTGCGCCAGCTCTCGCCGCGTCCCGACCACTCGCGCACTTCGACCAGTTCACCCGCGAGCACCGGCACGCGTTGCGCCGGCACGCTGAGCACTTGATCGGGGTTGCCATCGGAGCGCCCGACGATCTCGCGCGTTACCGCCTCGCCCTGCGTGCCCCACACCGCGTTCGACCACAGCGAGCGCACGCGCGCGGCGCGCAAGCGCTCGCCACTCTTCAAGCGCGCGCGGATGCGATAGAGCTTGCCGCCCAGACCCTCGATGGCCTCGGCGTCGGAAGGCCCGATGAACTGGATCATGCCCTGACGACGCAGCCCCGCGGTCTCGTCGAGCACGGTCAGTTCGGCCCAGCCTTCGGCCGTGCGGTACTCCCAGATGAAGGGCGACGTCGCGCCCTCGTCATCGGCATCGCCACTGTCATCGACATCGACGAACAAACTGATCAAGCCCGGCGGCAGTTTCTGATCGAAGCCCAGATGCACGGCCGGCTCGCGCTCGACATTGTGCGTCATCGGCGCGAACGGCCGACGCGTCCAGCGACAATCCTCGCTGTGATCGCGGAACACGAAGTTGTTGTAGGCCAGGCACCGATCGAGCAAGCGCGATTGCGTGGAATACGTATAGGCCGCGCGCAGCGAAGCGATGCCCGGTGGCTTCAAGGTCGAGGGCGCGGCCGAGACCTGCGGATTGCCGCTGGAATCATTGACCACCGACAAGCTCAAGGGCGCGCCGTAACCGCCGGCATCGATGCGCACGCGCATCCAGAATTGCTTCTGACCATGCACCGCAACGGCAGCCCAATCGTCGGGCGCGGTGAAAGCAATCGTGCCCGAGTGCTGAAACATGTCCGTGCCATCGACCAGGCGCGTGGGTAAGGACGTCGACAGCTCATGCCAGCTCGTGCCGTCGTAGTACTCGAACGCCAGCACCGTGCCGGCATCGACCGTGCCCGCGGTTTTGAGCTTGACGTCGAGCACCACCGCCGCGCCCGCGCGCGAGAACGCTTCGTCGCAGGCCAGATAGAACGTGGTGTAGCGCTCGGGCTGCTGGCTGAAGGGAAAGAAGACATTGTCGAGATCGAGCGTGACCCGATCGGCGAAGGCGCGATCGGGCTTGAGCTCGGTCTTGGAAAAACCCACGCGCGCGCGAATCATGTCCACGAGGGTCGGCTGACCGAGCTTCTCCTCGGTCGCCGCGCCCAGGGGCGGCGTGATGTCGACCACGCGAATCACCGCGTCGGCTTCAAGCTCGGTCAGCGGACGTTCGAAGGTGATCGTGCGATTGCGCGCCGAGATCACGCGCTCCTTGCGCTCGCCATCGATCGTCACCCAATCGCCGGGTTGCAAGGCGCCAGCGCGATCGAGCAAGACGCCTTGCGTCAGCACATCGACCACGCGCGCGCGTGCCGGACCTTCGGCGGCGCGCGCGCGAATCCAGAAACTCTCGATGCCGTTGACCTTGTCGCGCTTGGCATCGGGGCCGCAGCGCTTGCGCAGCAGCACGCGGCCGTCGACGGTCAGGCGACGCGTCGTGTCTTCCTCGACATCGAGCGGCAGCCAGCCGTCGGTGCTGAGGTATTCCCACTCGAGCATCAACAAGCGATCGTTGAAATCGCCGCCGGCCATGTCGAAGCTCAGCGCGATCTCGGCGGCGCCGGCCAGCGCGAACAGCTCGTCCTGACCGAAATACATCTCGTGCGGCGCGGCGCGCAGGTTCTCGAACACGACGAAGCCCGTGCTCTTGTCGGCCAGATGATCGGCGTAGGCGTCCACGCGCGGATCGGTGCTGTACAGCGCCGCCACACGGCCGCGACTGAGCGCCACGGTGCGCGTGGTGAAAAAGCGCGGCGCTTCGCGCGTGGCGGCGCTGGCTTCGATCTCGCTTTCGACCGCGGCCGGCGGCGGCGGCAATTTGGCCGCGACCTGACTGCGCGCTGGCAGGAACACATCCTGCGGGCTGGTCGAAAACAATTCGAACACTAGGGGCACGCGCGCGGGCTGACCCGCGAGCAAGGCATTGCCCAGCGTTTCGAGAAAAGCCAACTCCTGCCGCGCGGGCGCGCCGTTGAGTCCTTCGGCGAAGATCGCGCGATAACGCGACAACACTTCCAGCACGGCGTCGCCCGGCGCATCCGTGCCGGTGGCGACACCGGTCCAGCGCGGCAGATAGCCAGGCACGCGCGCGATCAATTGCGAGGCGATGGCCGCGGTGTCGCGCGGATCGAGCACGGGCACGGGCTTGCTCATCGCCGCGGCTCCTCGCGCCCTTCGTTCACGTAGAAGGGATAGACGAGGTTATAGAAGGTGTTGGTGCGACGCAGGCGATAAGTCACCTCGATGTCCATGCGCGACTGCATCGGCGCGGCCGTGGCCTTGACCGTGATGCTGTCGATGCGCGGTTCCCACAGAATCAAAGCCTGCTCGACCTGATGCCGCGCCAGCGACAAGGTCGTCGTATTGAGCGGCGCGAACACCAGGGCGCGCAGATTCGCGCCGAAATCCGGGCGCATCACGCGCTCGTGATGATTGCCGCGCAGGATGATCAGGATCGCCTGACGCACGTCCTCTTCGTATTCGGCCAGACTCATGGCCGCGCCTTCGAGCGCGACCGGAAATGCGAGACCACGTCCCAGGAAGGCTTTCGGCAGCGGGGTATCCATGCTCAACCTCCGATCCTCACGGTCAACGCGCCCATCACGATCTGCGCGCCGCACGCGCAGGCATCACCCACGCGCGCGGCGGGCTGACCATTGATGGTCACGGTCAAGCTGCCCTTGGCCACGGCATTGGCCGGATGCGGCCCGGCGGGGGGCGGAAACGCGCACACGTGTTGATCGCCCACGCGCGCGGCGGGCTTGCCTTCGATCAGCACGTTCGCGGCGCCCACGCCGGCGAGCGCGCCGGGATGCGTGGTCGGGTCACCAATGCGGGCGGCGAAGGACATGGCGGGCCTCAGTTGATCGAGACCTTGCCGCCGACGATGGTGCAATCGCCGGTGCCGATCAGTGACAACGACGAACCCGTGACTTGCGCGTCCGTGCCCGCCACCACCGACACCTGCATGCCGGTCAGCGACAACGACTTGGTCGCGAAGATATCGACCGAACCATCGATGCCGAGCTTGATCGAGGCCAGACCGCCAACGGTCTTGAGCTCGATGCCCTCGGGGCCGATCTTGACCTCGTGCTGGAGAATATTGCGCAGCGTGATCGACTGATCCTTCTCGTCGAAGGCCAGCTCATTGCCCAGCGGCGTGCGGATGACGCGCTTGACCGTGGGATCGATCGGCGTGGTCGCGGGCGGGCGATCGGTGGTGCTCCACAAACTGCCCAGCACATAGGCCTCGCGCACATCGCCTTGCGCGAACGCGACCAGCACTTCATCGCCGACCTGCGGAATGAAGAAGGTGCCGCGCATCATGCCGGCCATCGGCACCGACACGCGCGCCCACAGATAGAAGCCTGGCAACCACGGCACCTGGATCTGGATGCGACCTTCGGTCAGGAGATCCGTGTTGCTGATCACCAAGGCCGGACACACGCCATTGATGCGCCGATCATCCGGTTCGGGAGCGCCCAGGCCCAGATCGCCGAGTTCAAAGCTCATGCCCATGACTCACCTCACGCGGCAAAAGGAACATTGACGCGCACCGCGCCCTGTTCCGACGAAGGAATGGAACCGAACCAGATTTCCTTGCGCGCCTCGAACTGCGTGCGGAAACCCGATTGATCGAGACTGTGCGTGGCTTGCGTCACGCGATAGAGCCCGCCGAATTGCTCGCCCACGCCCTGCACGCGCACGACGCGGCCGGCCTGGATTTGCGGATCGCCCAGGCACGTGCCAGTAGACGTCAAGCGCTTGTTCAAACGCGGAATGATTTCCGACAAGATCTTGCGCGGTGCCGACAGCGCCGACAGCGGCTCCTGGATCAGATGATTGGACGCGCTCTGGCCGATCGGAATCACGCCCGGATACACCGACAGCGTCAGCTGCATGCGATCCCAATCCCAACCCAGGGTCACCACGAACACGAGCTTGATCTGCGGCACCCAGACATAGCCGCTGATCGAGAACACTTGCCCGACCATGCTGATGCGCGGCGAAAAATCGAGCAGCGACCCGCCATAACGCAGGCTCACATCGGGTTCGAGATGATCCAGCGGCGAGGAGAAGCGCAGCATGCGCCCGCCCATGTCGCCGCCATGCTCGACTTGCATCTCCCAACCATTTTCGTGCGCGATCTTCGACAGAAAGTCGTAGTCGCTCTCGTTGGCTTGCTTGCGGATGAACTTCTGCGCGCTGCCCGGATCGGCGATCGAGACCACCGCATCGACGCCACCAAGCAGCACGGCGATGGCCGCGCCCACAGGATCGATCACCGGGATCATGCCGTTCTCGAGACTCACCGCCATCGCGGTCACCGGATCGGGCACGCCGAAATTGCCGACCGAAGGAATCGGAATCGCGAACCAACGCACCTTGGTGCCCTGGGACATTCGATGACGACGATCCTGCGCCACGATCGTCGCGGTCGGCATCGAGCCGCCGGGAAAGTTCGCCTCGATCGCCACCACTTCGCCCACGAAGACTTGGGTCAGGCCCTCGTCCGCGTAACCGATCTCGAGCTTGAGTTCGCGATCGATGCGCAGCAGCTCGTGATCGAGCCAGCGCAGGCCTTCGTTGGCCAAGGCGATTTCGACGCGATCGGCGCCTTCGAGACCACTGGTGTGCTGGACACTCATGATCGAGGCGCGCAGATCACTCGGCACCACCGAGCCGTCGATCCACAGCCGATATTCGGGCACGTAGCGCTGGCTCATCGGCGCTGCTCCTGCGCGTGCAGGCGGCCGGAATCCGGATCGCGATACGGCAATTGCGGCACGCGCAAGGCCAGGCCCACGGGCAGCACGCGCGGATTCTCGATGCGATTGGCCAGGGCCAGCGGCCGCCACAGGCGCGCGTCGCCGTACAAGCGACCGGCGATCGCCGACAGCGTTTCGCCTTCGCCGACGATGTAGCGCTTGGTGTAGTCGGCGGTCTCGCGCTTGACCTCTTTCGCCTCGAGATCGATGTTGCGGTATTCGCTGAAACTCACCGTCAGGCGCGCGCGCACCGGCGTGCCTTCGGGCAGGAACATCACGAACTTCTGCGAGACTTTCGACAGCACGCAGGTGAAGCTCAACGACGCCCACGTGAACAACAGCACCGGCGGCGCGTGCGTCTCGGGCATGATGTTCATCAGGTCCGTGACGCGGCGCGTGAGTTCGCGCACGTCCTGGAACTTTTGATTGAGCACCTTGTTGCCGGCCTTGTGTTCCTCGTAGGTGTCGAGGAACAGCTCCATGTCCAGCGTCTGCAGATTGCCGTTGACGAACTGCAGGATCGGCGCCGACAGGCCGGGAATGGCCGCCTGCGCGAAGTTGATATCGCGATTGAGCGTGTACTCCTCGGGGTTGTAGAGCACCGGAATGCTCTCGCCCGAGACGGTATTGGTGATGAGCGCTTTTTCCAGGGCCATGTCAGATCTTCCCGAAACGTTCGCGCTGCGCGGTCAAGCGCCGGTCGATCACGCGCACGACGCGATCGGCGAGTTGGTCGACGTCGAAGGGACTCGGCGGGCGGGCGTTCGGCGACTCGCGATCGGCGGTGGACGTGGCACGCGGTTCGCGCGAGGCGGTCGTGGCGTCGTTCGCGGTTCGCGCGGTTTCGCGCGCGATGTCGGTGGTCGACGCCGCGCCCCGGCGGAACACGCGGGTTACGGCCAGGGGCGAGAACGCGTGCGCCATCGATGCGGCGGCTGACAAGCTTTCCCGCGCGTCGTCACCGGCGCGGCCTTCACGCGCCACGACCTCGCGCGCGACTTCGCGATCGAGCGAATGCCAGCGCTGCTCGCGCTCGAGCAGCCGCTGGACCGTGACCGGCGTCACCGGCGGCATCTGCGCGATGCGTTCCGTCGGCACCTCGCGCGTGCGCTCGACCACGCGCGCCACGCTGCGCTCCAGACTGGCGACGCGCAGATTCAGCCGCGGCGAAATGTCCAGATGCCAGTGATGCGCCTGCGCGGTCGTCAATGGCAAGGCTTGCCGCGCGAACGCGGCATCCACGGGCCGCGCGAGCGCCGTGCCCGGACTCCAACGCGATCGCACGCCCTCGGCGAAGGCCTGCGTCGGCGAGCGCAAGGGCGCCACGCGCTCGGCATGCGCCAAGGCCAGCGACGTCACCGGTCGCGTGCCTGGCTTGCCTGGAGCTTGGAGTCTCACGTCGATCATGCGGCGTTCTCGTTGATGGCGCGGTTGATGCTGGAAATCTCGGTGACCCAGCGACGGCGATCGCGGTGTTCCATCGCCATCACTTGTTCATGAGCCCAGTGGAAGTGGTAAGCCACGAACGCTACCTCCCGGTGGAGCTCGTCCGGGGGGTAGCTCAGGATCCCCCCGCGGCGACGGCCTCCGGCGTGAACGCGTGCTGGCACTGCGGACAGATCTGCGCCGGCGCCTCGTCCAAACGATTGACCGTGTTGTAAAGGTTTTGCAGAAACGCCAGATCCGTCGCGTACAGGTTTTCGATCACGCGCGGATTGATCTGCGCCACGCCGCCCAGGCGCGTGAGCACGCGCGAGAGCAGGATCACCACCAGGTAGGCGGGGTTCTTGACCACGCGCGGATCGCGCAGCGGCAGAATCTCGTCGGCCGCGGTGGCGCGGCGCATCGTGCCTTCGCGATGGAGACTGCCGTCTTCGTCGAGATAACCACAGGGCAGCACGAATTCGAATTCGGTTTGGAACAGACTGGGGTTCATGATCGTGCCCTCACGCGGCCTCGAGGCCTTCGTGCGCGAGCTCCAGCGACTCGATGGCGACGTCATTGGTCTCGGCGTTAAACGTCGGGCCCGTCCACTTGGCCGGCCAGGCGTTGACGAAGTTCCAGCGGCGCTTCTCCTGACCCTGGCGATCGAGCAGCACCACCGAGCCGCTCTTGCGCTTGGCCGCGGGGTCGCCCTTGGCCCACTGGCGATGCCAGTTGTACAGATCCAGATCGTCGGTGATGCCCCACTTCAAGACGATGTTGGAAAACTTCACCATGCCCGGGAGCTTGCGCATGGTGATGTTCTCGCCGCCTTCGCGGTGCTCGACCACGTCGATCGAGGAATCGAAGCCGCTGGCCTCATGAAACGCCGCGCGCGCGATGCCGTCGATCTCGACGAGAAAGTTGAAACTGGCATAGGGATCTTTGCGGTCAGCCATGATCGTTCTCCTCAACCTTCGGTGATGGCGGCGCCGCCGGCCCAGATGCCGATGCGGACCACGATGAATTCGGCGGGATAAGTCGGACGCACGCCGATCTCGATGTGCAGTCGACCCAGTTGTTGTTCGGAGAAGGGATTGAGGCTCTCGTCGATGCGCACGTAGAAGGCCTCTTCGGCGGTCTTTCCGAACAAAGCACCGTTGCGCCACTCGGTGGTGAGAAAGTCGCCAATCGAACGCCTGAGCTTCTGCCACAGCTGCAGATTGTTGGGCTCGAACACGGCCCAGCCGATGCCTTCCTGGATCGACTCCTCGAGGTAGAGGAACAACCGTCGCGTGCTGACATGCAGCCAGTTGAGATCACTGGCCGTGGTGCGCGCGCCCATCAGCACGGGCCGGCCGACGCCGGATTGCTCGACGACATTGATGCCGGCGAGATTCAAAAGCCCATGATCGATCTTGTTCAAGCGCCGCTCGACGCCGAGCGCGCCGTTGACGATCTCGTTCGCCGGCGCCTTGTGCACGCCCTTGAACGCATCGCTGCGCGCGATGATGCCGCAGACATGGCCCGACGGCGGACTCAACACCGGATCGCCCGAGCCGATCGGCGCGACGCGGAGCCACGGGTAATACAACGCGGCGTAGCCGCGGGTCGACGTCGAAGCCGCCCGCTGATTCTCCACGTCCGTATGCAATTCGTTGGCGAAGTTGTATTGCGAATCCAGCACCGCGAAGCGATCCATCGTCTGCTCGCAATGCGCGATCAGGGCCGCCTGGATCACCGCGGTGCGTCGATCGGGAATGGCGACGAGGCTGATCTCATCGATGGCGCGCGTGGTTTCCAGCGCCTGGATGAAATCGTTGTCGTTGAGCGTGGCGAGGTTCTCGGCCACGCCACCGGCCATGACCGCGCCCGCAACGGCCACCGGAATGTTGAACGGCGCCGGATGCGTCGGCGGCGGATCGGCGCGTTCGATCGTGATCAGGGCGCTGGGATCGTCGTTGATCACGCGCACGTAATAGTTGGGATGCGCCGAGTCGATCGCGAGGTCGTCATAGATCGTCGCGCCGCCCTGATGCACGACGATGCGGAACTCCTCCGATTGCACGGTCGCCGCCGCCGTCATCGCCAGCGCCGCGCCCAAGGGCGCGCGGAAGGTGACGCGATAGCTCACGTGCGAGGCATTGGCGGCGTCGTACATGAACTCGGGTTGCACGGCGTCGACGACGCCAGCGACCACGGTCGCGGCCTGGGTAATCGTGAGCATGGTGCCCGGCACCAGCACGCCATTGGGAAGCGCCACGCCCGCGCCCGACACCACGCGCAAGGTGCGCGCATCGGTGTTGAGGTTGGCCAGGCGCACGACATCGGCCGCGGCATAAGCATTGTTGAATGGCGTCGCCACTTGCAGCGTGTTGCCGTTGACGCGCACGACTTGTCGACGCTCGCCGGCGGCGGCGATGGTGATCTCGTCGCCCGGCCGGAATTGCCAAGCCTGATTGGCCGCCAGCGTCACCGCGCGACCGGCGATCGCGGCCAACGCGCCCGTGGGTTGATAGAGCGCGTTCGAAGCCGACGGCATCAAGTGACGCGCGACCACGTCGATGGTGATGCCACTCACGCCCGGCTGACGCGCGCGCGCGGTGAACACGCGCTGCGGCGGTTGCGCGGGCACCATGGCCGCGCCGCGATCATCGAAGGCCACGCGATCGTAGGCGCCGTTACTCGCGCGCACGATGTAGGCGACGTTGCCGCCGTTTTCAAAGAACCCGCGCGCCGCGTACCACAGGTAGAAGCCCGCGCGCGGCTCGTCGCCGAAGGTGCGCTTGAACTGATCCCAGCTGGTCACGCGCGTGGGCGTGTCCAGATCGCCGCGCGCGCTGATGCCGATCAGGCAAGCGATATTGGTGCTCACGCCCTGGATCGGCGCGCCGGGGGCGAATTCATCGATGTAGACGCCGGGGTAAGACACTTGCACGGCCATTCGGGCTCTCCTCGCTACTGGCGGCGCTGCGCGCCGCGTCGGTTAGAAACGCAGGTCGTATTCGCCGCTGGGCGACGGCACGTGGATGTCGCGCGCGATCTCGCCCAGCGACACCGCGGACGCGCGCACGCGGTAATCGGCTTCGCGCAGCGGCGCGAAGAGGAATCGTCCCTGGGCATCGCTGCGCGTGATCTGCAGCCGCGTGCTGGCGGGTGGTGGGGTTTCGATCGCGACCCAGGCGCCGACCACGGGACTGGGTTCGCCACTGGGCAACGGATGCGTGCTGTCGAGCACCTGACCTCCGATCTGCACCCAGGTCTCTGGCGTGCCGGTGCCCGCGCGCACGCCATGTCGCGCGAGCAGCGTCGTGACCATGCCACCCATGGGCTGCGGCTCGTACAGCACGGGCAAGGTCGCGATCACATACACGGCGGGACGAAAGCGATTGTTCTCGCCCATCGCGCCCCAGAACTCGGCGAGCTTGCCGTAGCCTTCGACCGGCAACAGCGTCAGCGGCAGTTCCTCATCGGCGAGCGCGGCGGGAAATCCCGGCGGCAACGGCGCGGGCGCGAACACTTGTCGCGGCACCAGCGGATCGGCCTCGTTGAGCGCGGCCACGACTTTGGCCAGCAACGCGTGCTCGTCGAGCGTGGGCTCGACCGCAGGCGTGACGGTCGCCGGGCTCCACGCCGAAATCAGGTAATGGCAATCCACGCGCCGCGGCGCAGGAATCTCGCGCACGATGCCATCGGCGCCCGGCACCGGCACGCGCACGCGTTCGTTCGAGCGCAGCTTGCGGTTGTCGCGCAAATCGACCAGATACACATTGAGCGCGTTGGCCGGCTGACCGAGCACGGTGAGCGTGCTCACATAGGTGCGCCAGTCGTTGTCGGGCGGCTGAAAGCGCACTTGCGAGTCGTCGACGATCTCGTCGATGCGATCGATCAGGCGTTGGCGCAGAACATGGTCGAAGTGATGGATCATCATTGGCTCCGACGGGCGGATGCGCGCAAGGCGCATGCGGGCGCGCGATGGACTGCGAGGCGCGTGAACAAGCGGATGCTCATGCTTCCCCCAGGTAGTCGCCGCAGGTGCTTCGGGGAATGCGACGATCGATCTCTTCGTCGGAGATGCGATCGTCGATCACGTCATTGAGATCGAGCGTGCCCGAGGCGTCGCCCGATTCCACGGTCAGGCGACCATCCGCGCCCTTCTTGTACGTGACCTTGCGGTAGTCGTAGTGCACCTCGGGATGGCCGAACAGATCGGTCCCACACGTGGGATCTTCCCAAGTGAAATCGAAGGTCTCGCCCGCCGGCGTGGAGTTGGCCAGATTGCGAACTTTCTGACGCCAGGGCGAGACCTTGAAGCGCTTCTCGTTGTCGACGTTCTTCTCGGCATCACGCATGGGATCGAGCAACCACGCGCCGAGGTCATAGGCGAGACCTTCACCACTGGGCGCGTTATGCGGCACGAAACCTTCTTCGCCCGCTTGCTTTTCGACGCGCTTTTCCACGGCCTTGTTGTGAATCAAGCCCGCGATAATCGGCAGCGCGACCGAAGCGATGCCACCACCAACCGAAGGCTTGCCACCGCCGCCTTTCGGCGCGGGCATGCCCGGCTCGGGCACACCGCCCTTCGGCACCACGGGTTCGATCGTCGGCTTGACGCCGCCCTTGGGCACAACGGGTTCGATCGCGGGCTTGGCACCACCCTTCGGCGCGACCGGTTCGATCGCGGGCTTGGCACCACCCTTCGGTGCAACGGGTTCGATCGCGGGTTTGGCCGCGGGTGATTTCGGCGCGACAGGTTCCGGCGTCGCGCCCTTGGGCGCGGCGGGCGGTGATTTCGGCGCGCTGGCTTTCGCGCGCGAGGGCGCGCCCGCGCCTTTCGATTTCGGCGGCGGCTTCGCGCCGGTTTTCGCGCCCGCGCGCGTGCCCGATGACGACGACTTCGGCGGTGGCGCCTTGCCGGCGCCAGCCTTTGGCGCGGGCGATTTCGCGGAAGCGCCTTTGCCGGCGCCGCCTTTCGATGGCGCGGATTTCGCGCCACCTTTCTTCGCGCCAGCGCCGGACTTGCCGCCCTTCGCGCCCGCGCCGCCTTTCGCGCCCGGTTTGGGTTTGGCGACTTGCTTGGGCGCGGTGGCATCGGGTGTCGCGCCTTTCTTCGTCGCGCCCTTCGGTGCCGGTGGTGATTTGCCAGGCGCTTGCTTGGGCGCGGCGCCTTTTGTGGGTTTCTTCGGCGCTGGCGCGGCGGGTTTCGCGGGTGCCGCTTTCGATGACGCGCCTTTCGAAGGCGCGGCCTTGTTCGCGGGTGCCTTCGGCGCGCTGGCCTTGCCCTTCGCGGGCGATTTCGGCGCGGCCTTCGCCGGTGGTGTCTTGCCGGCATTGCCCGCGCCTTTGCTCGCGGGCGACTTCGGCGTCGCGTTCTTCGGTGGCGGTTGCTTGCCGGCCGTGCCCTTAGGCGCGACTGATTTCGTCGCCTTGCCCTTGGCGGCGGTGGACTGTGGCGCGCCATTCTTGCCCGTGGTCGATTTCGCCGTGGTGCTCTTGCCTTGCGGCTGCTTCGCCTTCGCCTGACTCTTGCCCGTGGCTTTTTGCGATTGCGCCTTCGGCGACGCTTTCTTGCCAGGCGTGCTCGCGGCCTTTGAATTGTTACCCGCGGGCGGCTTGGCTTGCGGCGCGTTCGCGTCGCGAAATTCCACGCCGAGATTCTTCAGCCGCTGCGACACGCCGGTGGAACGACCGCCAGAATTGGTCACGATCAATTTGGTTTTCGCCGGAATGCTCTGGCCCTTGGCCAGCGCGTCGCGCGCGCCTTTCAATTGCGAGAGCACCTTGTCGCGATAAGGAAAACTCTTCTTCGACATCGCCGAGACCTTGGCGATGAGGTCATTGAGATTCTTCGACAGGTTCTTGGTGATCGCGGTGGCCGATTGCACATTGCCGCTGCGCTTGAACGACTTGTTGTCGATGATGTGCAGCTCGCCGGTCTTGGTGTTGTAGGCCACGCCATCGAAGCCGGGCGCGGTGGCGTTGTGACCGGCCGCGCCACTGGGCCCTTCGACGAAGACCCAACCTTCCGAGCTGGGATACAGCTCGAAGCCCATGCCTTGCTCGCCGGAATAGCCGCGCGCGTGACGCGGATCCATGGGCTGGCGCGCGACGCCAACACCGGTGCCGCCGCTAACCGCGATCGCGCCGCTGCCCGACACCGCCGCCGAGGCCGCGCGATCGGCGCTGACTTCGTGCGCGGCGTCAGTCGCAATCGCCGGTGGCGGACCGCCACGCCGTTGCTGCACCACGTGCGCGAGTTCGTGCGCCAAGGTCTGACGACCGGCCTGCGTGTCCAGCGGCGCGACGTCCTTACCCAGCACCACGTCATCGCCGAGCGTGAAGGCCTTGGCTTCTTGAGCTAGCGCGGCGTCGTTGGCGCTGGCGCCTTCATGCAGACGCACGCCGGAAAGATCCTGCCCCATGCGCGTGGAGAACTCCGCGCGCAGGTTCGCCGGCAAGGCGCGGCCCTGGCCCGGCGGCAAGGACTCGCGACCCGGTGGCGGCAGCGCGCGCGGTGAATGCGCGAGCGCGGGCGACATCGATGGCGACGGCGATTCGTTGGCGCGCGTCGCGCGCGCGCGATCGGCCAAGCGCTGCTGCCGAGGATCGTGGCCGTGGCTGCTCATTTGAGCGCCCTTTGATTGAGTTCCTGCCAGCGCGCGCGATTGGGCAGGAATTGATTGGCGCGATCGGGCGAGTCGCCTTGATTCGGGTACTGCTTGCGCAGTTCTTGAATCGCCGCGTCCCAACGCGAGTACATCGGGTTGAGGCTGTTGAGCAGTTGGAAGATCTTGGCGCGGCTCAGGAACCAGCTGTCGAATTCGGCGAGCACTTCGCCGAAGACCTTGTCTTCGTGCGCGCGATTGCTCAGGCATTCGCCGACCAGCTCGAACACGCGCTCGCGCGCCTCGGCGCGCGTCGCGGCCGACTCGTCGGCGCGCGCTTGTTGCTGATCGACCGTGAGCGGGCCGACGAAGTCCGCCGGCGGCGCCACCACCGCGGGCGCGGCGGGCTGGCCCGGCGGCGCCGGCTTGCGCGCGGGCTTGAGCTTGGCGATGCGTTCGCGAATCTGCTGCTTGCGCAGATTGATGCGTCGCTGCATTTCGGCGAACTTGTCGGGCTCGTCGATTTCATGCTGATGCATTTGGATCGCCTGCAACAGCGATTGCAGTTGCTGCACGATCGCGTTGAGCTCGGCCACCGCTTCGTCGATGCGCCCTTCGGCGGCGAGTTCCTGCGCGCGGCCGGTCGGATCGGCGGCGATCAAGGCGTCGTACAGCGGCTTCTTGTCGGCGATGGCATCGGGGAATTCGAACGCGATGCCGGTGTCGCCGACCAGGCGCTGCACTTCGCCGCTGCGGCCGGAGTCGCCCTGCTGCCACTTCGCCATGGCTTGCTGAATCTTGTGGCGATCGCCGTTGGCGGCGAGCACTTCGAGGCGCACCGCCGCCCATTCCTGCGCCCAACCGCGATTGACGCCCTTGAAGCCCCAGGCGCGCATCCAGGTGTTGTGGTCCTTGGCGGCCTCGGCGATGCGCGTGTAGGAATCGTCGAGCAAGATCTTGCCGGACGTATCGACCTTCTCCTGCAAGAAGCCCTTGTCCTGCTGGCTCGCGGCCAAGGCCGTGGCGGCCGGCGTGTCGCTGTCGAAGACCCGCGAGAGCGTGCGGGTCCAATCGACTTCGCGATTGTCCGAGCGCGTTTCGCCGCCGCCGACATTGTGGTCATCGGCCCAGCCATGAAACGAATCCGTGCGACTGCTCGGATCGACGCGACGACCAAGCACGGTGAACGAACCGCCCATCGACGCGCCGCCATTGACCGTGCGCACGCGCTCGCCGTCCTCGGTGTGCTCGCCTTCGCCGTAGAAACCGCCTTGATCGAGTTCGATGCCGAACACGAACACGCCGGCCGAGGTCGTGCCGCCCTGCCCTTGCTCGGTTTCGCGGCCACGCCCCGTGGCCAGGCCATGATGCGCGGCAGCGATGGCTTCGAGCGCGTCCAGCGATTCGGCGCGAAGAATCTGCGCGCGCAGACTGGCGTAGTCGCCCGCGCCCGGATCGAGCAGGAACGTGATGCTTCGCGTTTCGAGGCGATCGCGCGAATCCGAATAGCCCATCGACGCGACGCCGTAGCCCGCGTTGCCGCCCAACGTACGCGCCGAGCGCTGGCTGATGATGACCGTGATCGCCTCGCGATCGCCGCGCTTGGTGCTGATGCGGCGGATGCCTTCGCCTTTCGACACGTCGAACTGCAGGCCGACGCTGCCACCCTTGCCGACCGAGCGCTGCCCGCCGACACCGGCGCTGACATCGCCTTCGACGGAGAGCTCGCGCTCGCTGCCGTCGTCGCGCTGATCGAAGTCGCGGCGCGCGTCGCCGCTGCCGCGCATCTTCTCGATCAACTTCGCCGCCGCGTTGCCTTGACCGCGCGCGATCAGTTCGATCACGGTCAATTGCGGTCGCGAGCCGCCACGGCCACCGGTGACGGCGGCGAGATAGTCGTTCTTCTCCGCCTCGGTCATCGGATCGGTGAAGGCGATACTCGCGCTGCCCGACACGCCGACATGGCCCGAGCCACTGGTGTGCTCGCCGACCGCGCCGCCGATCGAAGCGCCGCCGTGCACGGTCACGCGCGTGGTGACCAGGAACGGTTTGTCATGCGCGCCGACTTTCTCGAGCACCGTGATCTGCACTTGATCACCGTAGTAACTGTGACGCTGACTGCTCGCGGGCGCGGAGAACGCACTGCCGCGCGAACGCGGCGTGGCGCCGCGCTTCTGACTCTGCGCGCCCGGGCCCGAAGGCTTGCGCGTCGGCGTCGGCGGTGAAGGCGACGGCGTTGAATGCGGGGGCGCGGCCTTGTTCGGCGGCGCCGCGCGACGCGAAGGTCCGCGCTTGGCGGGCGCCTGCCCTGGCGTCGGCGCGGGTGACGGCACGCGCGACGGCGTTTGTTTCTGCGCGGGCGCCGGCGCGGGCTGCGCTTGCACGGGTGCCGGGTGACCGGTCGCGCCTTGTTGGGGCGAGGCATGACCCGTGGCGCCTTGCTGCGGAGATGCGTGCCCCGTCGCGGGCTGTGCCTGCGGTGCGTGACCCGTCGCGGACTGGCTCGACGACTGCGGCGTGGGTGACGCGTGCGCGGATGGCGCTGGCGTCGCCGTGACGGGCGCCGCGTTCGCGGTGGCGCCCTTGGATTTCCGCTGACGCTGCGCCGATGGCGTCGATTTGCGCGCCGAATCCGGCAGTGGCGTGGCCTTGACCTTGTCGCGCTTGCGCGAAGCGGAACGCGGTTTGTTGACCTCGGGCGCGGGGTCGGCCTTTGCCTCGCGCGCTGGCGTGTTCGCGGGCGCGGCGGCATTCGCGGGGTTCTTGCCGCGTCGACGCGACTTCGCGCCTTCGGCTTTCGGCGCGGCATCGACCGTCGCGTCCTTCTTGCGCGCGCGTGGTCGACTGGCCTTCGGCACCACGATCACATCGTCGTCGTGAGTCGCCGTGGCGTCCGGCTTGGCATCGCGGCGCGACTTGCGCGGCTTCTTGGCGGGGTCGGCATCGCGCTCGGCTTTCTTCTTGGCGGCGTCGGCTTGACGCTGCGCTTTCTTCGCGGCCGCGTCGGCTTCGCGCTGAGCCTTCTTCGCCGCGGCATCGACTTCGCGTTGCGCCTTCTTCGCGGCGGCATCGGCATCACGCTTGGCCTTTCTCGCGGCGGCGTCCGACTCGCGCTTGGCCTTCTTGGCCGCGGCATCGGACTCGCGCTGCGCCTTCTTGGCGGCGGCGTCGGCCTTACGTTGGGCCTTGTCCTTGGCCTTCTTTTCCTCGGCCACGCGACGTCGACGCGATTTCGCGTCCGTGTCCAGCGGCTCGCGCCCTTCCTTGGGATGTTCCGACTCGCGATACGTGATCGTGCCGAACTTGATCTCGTCGATGGGCGAGCGCTCGCAGAACAGAACCTTCTTGATCTCTTCCTGGACCTTCTTCGAGGGCGTGCGCGCGAAGCTGATCACCAGCTTCTCGCCAGTGGGCAGATGAAACTTGTTGCCCACGGCCTGGTAGAGGATTTCCCGCGCGGCGGCGCGGGCCTGCGCCTCCGACATCCGATCGAGCTTGTGCGACTTCAGATTGAAGTGCACGCGCTCGATCTGGCCTTGCTTGTTCCGACGCAGCACCGAGAAATCCGGCCGCGTGTGCGAAGCGAGGCGTCGGCCATTGGGGCCACGCACTTCCTGACCCGGCAGCAGGATCGAGCCCGCGACGTATTCGTCCTGCGGCTTGCCCGAGGTCTTGCTCGGCGTGCGATGCGCTTCGTCGAGATTGCCCTTGCGCGTGTTCTTGACGTCCTGCGGCGCCTGGATCGCGTCGATATGGCGCTCGAAGCGATCGAGGTCACGCTCCTTGCGGCTCAAGGATCGACGCTTGGCGCCGGGCTTGGCCGCGCGCTTTTCAATCTTGCGCAGCGCTTCCTCGGCCATCTCCTCGGCGATCTGATCCTCGTCCTTGCCGGCGGTCTTGCGATCTTGCTGGCGCTGCTGGGTGCGTTGCTTGTCGCGGGCGCGATCTTCCTGGCGCGCGGCGTCAGCGTCGTCGAAGTCATCGTCCTCGTCGTCGCGACGCGGCTTGCGCCGATGCTTGTCATCGCCCATCACCGCCGGCGCGACCGCGCCTTGCACGTGCACGGCGTAGCCGGCGGTCACGGCCTCGGCGGCGCGATCGGCTTGCTTCTCCGCGAGTTCGGGCGCGGGCGCGGCCGTGCCCAGGCCACCGTGGCGTTGCTGCACGACGTGCGCGAGTTCGTGCGCGATCAGGCGCTGGCCTTCGGGCGTTTGCGGCGCGAAGCGCGCGTCGCCGAACACCAGATGCTCGCCCAACGCGAAGGCGTTGACGTCGCGCGCTTCGGTCAGCGCTTGCGCGGCGGGACCGGTGTGAATGCGTACCTGGCTGAAATCCTCGCCGAAGCGCGCCTGCATGCGCGCGGCGGTGCGCGCGTCGAGCGGTTGACCGCCCGGCGGCAGTTGCGAGCGCAAGTGCGCGGGCACCGGCACGGGCGCGATGGCGGTGGCGCGCGGGCGCGATTCGCCGCGTCGTCGCTGCCGACCGGCCTTGCCCGGTGTCTGCGCGCGCGCGCGGACATTAGCCATGCGCGACCTCGCGCGAAGCCTGGGCATCGACCAGCGGCTCAAGACAACTGGCGAGCACGGCCTCGAACTCGACCATGGACTTGCCTTGCTTTTGCAGCTCGCGACGAATGCCGTGCACGACATGACGCGCTTGTACTTCGCGCACATCGGCGGACGCGAAGTACGCGGCGGCGAGCGCGGCGTTCTTGATCTGGCCGCCCGAGAGCTTGAAGTGCTGTGCGATGCGCGCGAAGTCGATGGCCGGCGACACGGGCACGCGCTCGGGCCAGATCTTGCGCCAGATGCGCTCGCGATCGGCGGCATCCGGGAACGGAAACAGCACCGTGTACGTCAGTCGACGCAGAAAGGCATCGTCCATGTTCTGCTTGAGATTGGTCGCGAGGATCGACAGCCCGTCGTATTCCTCCATCTTCTGCAGCAGATAGGCGATTTCGAGATTGGCGTAGCGATCGTGCGAGTCACGCACCTCGGAACGCTTGCCGAAGATCGCGTCGGCCTCGTCGAACAACAAGATCGCATTGGCATTGCGCGCGGCGGTGAAGACGCGATCGAGGTTCTTCTCGGTCTCACCGATGTATTTGCTCACGATCGTGGCGAGATCGATCTTGTACAGATCCAGACGCAGTTCGCCCGCGATCACTTCGGCGCCCATGGTCTTGCCCGTGCCCGAGGGACCGGCGAACAAGGCACTGGTGCCCTTGCCTAAGTTCAGACGGCCGCCGAAGCCCCACTGATCGAGCACGCGTTCGGCGTGTTCGACGCGCTGACAGAGTTCGCGCAATTGCTCGCGCGCGTCTTCGGGCAGGACCAGATCCGACCAGCGCGCCGCCGGCACGACCTTGCGCGCGAGTTGCGAGAGATCCTGCGGCGCCTGCGCGCGCGCGGCGGAGAACAGACTGTCGGCATCGGGCGCGGCATCGGCGTCGCGACCGCGCGCGGCGATCTCGGCCGCGCGCACCGAACGCGCGATTTGTAGCGGATTCATGCGAAAACGGTTGGCCAGCGCGCGCAGCGACTGCTCGTCCAGACGCAGACCGCGCGCGGCCAGCTCGCGCTGCCACAGCGCGCGGCGTTGCGCGGCATCGGGCAGTACGAAGTCGATCACGCGCGCATCGGTGAGGCGATGCGAAGGCAGCGACCACGCGGGCGACGTGGCGATGATCACCACGCCCGCGTCCTGATCGATGGCCTCGAGCAGGCGTTCGAGTTCGACTTGCATGCCAGCGGCGGGCAAGGCCTCGATGCCTTCGATGTAGAGCACGGCATCGCCGAGCCAGGCTTCGCGTAGCAATGGCAGCAAGGCGTCGATGGCTTGCAGGCCTTCGCCGAGCAAGCGCAGATCGGCCAGCAGCAGCCGCGCTCCGAGCGATTGCGCCAGCGCTTGCGCGGTCTGGCGTCGACCACTGCCCACGGCGCCGCGCCAATGCAATCGCAATGGCGAGCGTTCCTGCCAAGCCTGCGTGGCCCAGGCATGCAGGATCCGCCACGTCTCGCGCGGCAAGGCTAGCGCGCGTGTGTCCTCGCCCGGTTCGATCAAGCGGCAATACGCGTGCAGGCGCGGATCGATGCCGCCTTCGTAGAACAGCGTGCGCAGAATTTGCGGATCGACGCGCAGCGCGCGCGGTCCGCGCGGTTCGCCATTGGCCGCGCGCGTAGTCGCGAGGTCGAGCAGACGCTGCTGACACAGCACGTGCTGCGGCGAAAGACGCGCGCGAAGCGCCAGGCGCGCGTCGGCTTCGGCGCACAGCAGATGCAGCGCGAAGGCTTCGCTCGCGCGGTCGGCGGTGACATGACCTTGCCAGCGGGCGTAGAGGTCGGCCAGGCGCGGATCGATTTGCGGCGCGGCGGCGATGAGGAGCAGATCCTGATCGCGCGCGTCGAGCTCGAAGGTTTCCACCAGCCACGCGAAGCGCGGCTCATCGAGCAAGGGCGCGGCCAGGCCGATGGCGGCGCCAGCGAGGTCGGCGAGATCGCGCGCATCGATGAGGCGCGCTTGCAATGTATCGAGTGCATCGCGCCACAGACGATTGGCCAGGGTCGCGCCGCTCGGCGCGACGTCGCGTTCGCGCGCGCTCATGGGCGGTCCTCGCGCGGCGGCGCGATGGCGTCGGCCAAGTCCGTGGGCCAGCTCTCGGCTTGCTTGCGCAGCGAATCGTCGAGCGTGGCCAACAGCGCACGCGCGTACAAGGGATTGGTGACGATGCGCGTGTGCAGCCGCGCGGCTTCGTCGGAGAAACGCTCGCCGAACTCCAGCACCACTTCGAAGGCATTGCAGCCGACCTTGAAGTAGTTGGCGTAGCGCCCGACCGCGGGGGGCACGGTGTGTTCCTCGCGATCGCCGTCCTGGCTCATGAGCGCTCCCTGTCGTGTTCCGACCGGGCGTGGTCGGCGTGAACAGCGACAGGGTTTGCAGACGGCGTGCCAGCTTCCCGACGCGCGTGTTGATCGCGCGCAAGCGGTTCATTCCTCGACGATTTGTGCCGTGGACTCCGCGGTCGTCAGCCGCTCTCGCATGCCCGGTGTAACAGGGCGTTCGAGGCAGTCGATGAGCACAAACCGCGCTCCAACGCGGCGCACGGGTGTCACACCCGGTGTCACAGGGGCCGTGACAGTGTCACGCGTGGCGGGGTTGGCGCGGGCTTCGTGTTTCTACAGGCAAGGGTGCGGCGCGCGGGTCACTCGATCCACGCGCCACCGCCCGGACGGCTGACCGGAGGCCTCGCATGAAGATTCGACCCTGGCGCGCGCTGGCGCGCGTGCTGTGCTTGTTGTCGTTCACCACGATCGCGCTCGCCCAAGGCGCGGTGACGCGCTTTTCCGATTTCAACACCGGGCCCAACCCGACGCCGCAAGGCGGCATGAGCAGCACGGGCGTGTTTTTCGACAATCGCAGCTTCTTCGTCTACTTCACCGATAGCGAAGGCGCGGAGCTGTGGGTCACGGACGGCACGGCGCTCAACACGCGGCTGTTCGCCGACATCTGCCCGGGCAGTTGCTCGAGCAATCCGCAGTCGTTCTATATCGAGGGCGGCGATCTATATTTCGCGGCCGACGATGGCAAGCGCGGCAGCGAACTGTGGCGCATCAGCGCGGGCGCGAGCGCGCCGACGTTTCTGATCGACATCAATCCCGGCAGCGCCGGTTCGTTGCCGGCGCGCTTCGAGCGCATCCAGTTCCGCATCAACGCGACCACGATCACGCGCACGTTCTTCTCCGCGACGCGCGCAGCCGAGGGGCGCGAGCTGTGGCGGCTCAATGCCGGCACGTCGCCGACGGTGGCGCTCGAGCGCGACATCCTGCCCGGACCGGATTCCTCGGAGCCGCGCGGATTCGAGATCATGAACACGCTGCAAGTGGGCCTGACCGCGCAGACCAGTGTCGGTATTCGCGAGGTCATGGCGCTCGACTACACCTCGACCACGGCGCCGGCCAGCGGCACCACGGTGTTCACGGCGTTCACCACGGGCGCGCAGCGTCGCGCCAATGATGAGTTGGTGACGCTGGGCTCCAATACTTATCTGACCTTGCGCGATTCCACGTCGAGCCTGGACGAACTGTGGGTCATGCAGGGCACCAATGCCACGGCGGTGAAGCTGTTCAGCGCCGGCGGCATCGTGTCGATCACGCCCAATGTGACGCTGTTCCGGACGTTCTTCGCCACGCGCGAAAGCACGCTGCGACGCTTGATGGTGACCGATGGCACGGTCGCGGGCACGGTGGCGCTGGGCGCGAACACGATCGATCCGCTGCACATGACCAGCCTCGGCAATCGTCTGCTGTTCACCGGCGTCACCCCCGCCAATGGCCGTGAGCTCTTCATCAGCGACGGCACCAGCGGGGGCACCGTGCTGCTCAAGGAATTGGTGACGGGCACGGGCGGCGTGCAGACCAACGCGGTGGCCAAGCTCACGGCCAATGGCGCGCGCCTGCTGCTGGGCACGCTTGATCAGTTGTGGATCAGCGATGGCACCAGCGCCGGCACGATCGAGATCTCGGGCGCCGCCATCCAAGGCACGGGCACGATCAATGCCATCGTGCCGACCACGGGTCTGGAGAGCGTGTTGTCCTTCGCGGCCGGCACGAGTTCGGGCGGCGAGCCGTTCTATAACCGCGGCACGGCGGTGTCGACCGTGGCGCTGGGCAATCTGCGGCCCGATGTCGGCGACAGCTTTCCGACGCCATTCCAGATCATCAACCAGCGCCTGATCTTCGGTGCCCAGTTTCCCGGGCAAACCACCAATGCCATGAGTCTGCCGCTGACGGGCGCGGGCGCGCGCGAGGACATCGGCGATTTTTCCAACACCGATTCGGGCGTGCACTTTGGTCGGTTGTGGTTTCGCAATTTTTCGTCCATCGCGCTGACCGATGGCACGGCGCTCGGCACCACCTTGATCGAAGGCGTGCGGCCGGAGACGCGCGGCCCGGAATGCGTGTTCGAGCGCAATGGCGCGGCGTATTTCGTCGGGTTCGATCCCAGTTCGTCCGCCGACGTGGAGATCTATCGCACCGATGGCACCACGGTTGGCACGGCGCCGGTGACGGATCTGTCGACCAGTTCGTCGCGCGGCATGATCGACGATTGCTTCCCGGGCTTTCACCAATTCGCGGCCGCGGGCAGCGGCATCGCCTTTGTCAGCTTCAACACCACGGTGGGCTCGGAGCTGTCGTTCCTCGATGCCAATGACGATGTCACTCTGGTCGCCGACATTCGCAGCGGCCCGGCGTCGTCGGACCCGGGCGATCTGGTGACGATCGGATCGCGCGTGATCTTCGATGCCGATGACGGCATTTTCGGGCGCGAGGTCTGGGTCTCCGATGGCTCGGGCCAGGGCACGTTTCGACTGGCCGACATCAACCCCGGCGTCGCCGCGAGCGCGCCTCGGGATTTCACGCGCGAGGGCAATCGCCTGTTCTTCACCGCGGAAGAGCCCACCACCGGTCGCGAGCTTTACGTCACCGACGGCACGATCGCCGGCACGCGGCGCGTGACCGATCTGTTCACGGGCACGGGCAGCGCCTTCGGCGGGTACGACGCGGAAATCACGGCCGCGAACGGCAAGGTCTACTTCCGCGCCATCGGCAGTGCCGATCCCGGTTGCAGTCTGTTCGAGTCCGATGGCACGGCCGCGGGCACGCGTTGCGCGTACAACTCGGCCAGTGTTGTCCTGGGACCGCCCGCGCGGATCGAAGTCGCCGACAACGGCGCCGTGATCTTCAGCGCCTGGCGCGCCAGCGATGGCGAAGAGATCCGCGTGCTGTTCAACGGCGTGCTGGCCACGCTGACCGGTGGCGACGTGGCGCCGGGACCGGCCAGCAGCGCGCCGCAGAGCATCCTGGTCGCGGGCAATGACGTCTTCTTTCGCGCCAACGATGGCGCCACCGGCTCGGAACTGTGGCGACTGTCCCTGGGCGATCTCGACACCGTGTTCAAGAACAGCTTCGAGTGATGGCGTGTCGCGCGCGACCAGAAGACGGTGGCGCGCGCGTCGTCTTGTTTGGAATCGGGAAATGACGCGCGTTGATCAACGCGCGCGATGCCCGTGATGGCCACCGGAGGCCCGCAATGAATTTCGATCTTCCCCGCGCGTGGATGCGCGCCCTGTGCCTGCTGTGCTTCGCGACGATCGCGCAAGCCCAAGTCACGGTCACCCCCTTCGCCGATCTCAACACCGGCCCGAACGGCAGCGTTCAAGGCAGCATGTCGTCGACCTCGGTGTTCTTCGACAACCGCACTTTCTTCGTCGCCACCACGCCCGAGACCGGCGCCGAGTTATGGGTCACTGATGGCACGGCGCCCAACACGCGGCTGTTCGCCGACATCTGTCCCGGCCGCTGCGCCAGCAACCCGCAATCGTTCTACATCGAAGGCACGGATCTGTACTTTTCCGCCGACGATGGCGTGCACGGCAACGAACTGTGGCGCGTGAGCACGGGCGCGGCGACGCCGACATTCCTGATCGACATCAATCCCGGTCAGCCGGGGTCGACGCCGGCGCGTTTCGAGCGCATCGGCTTTCGAATCAATGGCACGACGGTCACGCGCACCTTCTTCAGTGCCACGCGCGCGGCCGAGGGTCGCGAGTTGTGGCGACTCAATGCCGGCACCTCGCCGACGGTCGCGCTGGAACGCGACATCCTGCCCGGCCCGACGTCGTCCGATCCGCGCGGCATGGAGATCTTGAACACCTTGCAAGTGGGCTTGACCGCCACGACCACGAACGCCACGCGCGAAGTGATGACACTCGACTACACCTCGACCACGGCGCCGGCCAGTGGCACCACGGTGTTCACCGCCTTCGGCACGTCGGCCTCGCGTCGCGCCGGCGATGAACTGCGCACCCTGGGCAGCAATACCTATCTGACCGTGCTCGAAACCGGCGTGAGCAGCAGTGAACTGTGGGTGATGCAAGGCACCAATGCCACCGCGATCAAGTTGCGCACCGCCACGTCGATCGGCGCGATCACCTTCAATGTCGCCTTGGCGCGCGCGTTCTTCACCGCGCGTCCTTCGAGCACCACGCAGCTCTTTGTCACGGACGGCACGCTGGCCGGCACCCTCGCGCTGGGCGCGACGACGCTCGATCCGGCCAACCTCGCCAGCGTCGGCAACCGGTTGCTGTTCACCGGCAACACCGCGTCGAACGGCCGCGAGTTGTTCATCAGCGATGGCACCAGCGCGGGCACGGTGCTGCTCAAGGAATTGGTGTCGGGCACTGGCGGCATCGCGGGGGCCGTCGCGACCACAAGCGCCAACGGCACGCGCTATCTGCTGGGCTTCGCCGATCAACTGTGGATCAGCGATGGCAGCAGCGCCGGCACGATCGAGATCTCGGGCTCGGCCATCCAGGGCACGGGATCGATCCTCGCCGTCATGGCCACGACCGGAGTGGAGAGCTTGATCTCATTCGCCGCCGGCAACGCCTTCGGCGGCGAGCCGTTCTACAACCGCGGCACCGCGGCATCGACGACGGCCTTGGGTAATCTGGTCAATGATGTCGGCGACAGCGAGGTCACGCCCTATGGCGTGTACGGTCAACGCGTGGTCTTCAGCGCCTTCGCGCCCGGGCAGACGACCAATGTCATGAGCCTGCCGCTCACCGGCGCGGGCGCGCGCCAGGATCTGGGCAATTTCAACGAACTCGATTCCGGCACGCATTTCGGACGCACGTGGTTTGGCGGGTTCAACGGCCTGGTGATGACTGACGGCACGGCCGCGGGCACGACGATCAATACCGCCGTGCGTCCCGAGATCAATGGCCCCGAATGCGTGGTCGAGCGCCTGGGCGCGGCGTATTTTCTCGGCACCACGCCGTCGAATTCCACGGACGTGGAGATCTTCCGCAGCGATGGCACCGAGGCCGGCACGCAGGCCGTGACCAATTTTTCCGACAGCAGCACCGCAGGCATTCTCAATGTCTGCTTTCGCACCTTGCATCAGTTCGCGGGCCTGGGCGATCGAATCTTCGTGTCGGCCTCGACGACGGCGACCGGACGCGAGCTGCACACGCTCGATGCCAATGATCAGGCGGTCCTGGTCGCCGACATTCGCCCCGGCGCCGTTGGCGCGAGCATCGACGACATCGTCGCGCTCGACGACCGCATTGTCTTCGATGCCGACGATGGCGTGTTCGGCACCGAGTTGTGGACCAGCACGGGTACGGCCCAAGGCACGACGCGGTTGACTGATTTGAACACAGGCGCCGGCAACAGCGACCCGCGCGATTTCGCGCGCGAGGGCGGTCGGATCTTCTTCACCGCGCTTGACCCGGCCGTCGGTCGCGAACTTTACGTGACTGATGGCACCATCGCCGGCACGCGGCGCGTGACCGATCTGTTCGCGGGCGTCGGTGGCGCGTTCGGCAATTACGATGCGCGCATGACGGCCGCTAATGGCCGCGTCTATTTTCGCGCGACCAGTTCGACTGAACCCGGCTGCGCGCTGTTCGTCTCCGATGGCACGGCCGCCGGCACGCATTGCGCGTACAACGCGGCCAGCGTCGCGCTGGGGCCCGTGCAGGAATTCGTCATCACCGACAATGGCGCCGTGGTGTTCGGCGCGTGGAATGCGGCCGATGGCGAAGAGCCGCGCGTGTTGTTCAACGGCAATCTCGTCGCCGTGACGGGCGGCGACATCGCGTCCGGCCCGACGGGCAGCGCGCCGCAGTTGTTTAGAGCCGCGGGCAACGACGTGTTCTTTCGCGCCGATGACGGCGTCACGGGCGCGGAACTGTGGCGCTTGTCGCTCGGCGATCTCGATACGCTGTTCAAGAACAGCTTCGAATAGCGCGCGACCGCGCATCGACAAGCGCGCGCCGAGCGCGCATCATCCCGGCCCCGATCCGCGCGAGGCCGGGATGGTTCTCCGAGTGCGCCGACTCGCGACGGCGCGGTGCCCCATCGATGATCCGAATCAGCATTCTGTATCCGCACGCGGCCGACGCGCGCTTCGACTTCGACTACTACCTGGCCACGCACATGCCGCGAGCGATCGCGCTGCTGAGTCAGTATCCCGGCTATCGCGGCACCTCGGTCGAGCGCGGCCAGCAACCGCCGCCGCCGCAAACGGGGCCGGCCTATGTCGCGACCTGTCATTTTCTGTTCGACTCGCTCGCGGATTTCATGACCGCCTTCGCGCCGCATGCGGCCGAATTGCAGGGCGATATTCCGCGCTACACCTCGATCACGCCGATCATCCAGATCGGCGAAGTGGTGCTGAGTCACCCGTGAGCCGACGCGACCCGGGCGACGCAACGCCCGGGTTTTGACAGTCGCTGACAGTTCCGCCCCCCGCGCCGCGCATCTGTGGGCGTGACGGGATCTGCCCGTCACCCGGCCAAGGCCGGCACTTCTTGAAGGGGTGGGTCTCGCATGTCGGCTTTCCGCGCTATCGCGCGCGCTTCGTCGCGCCTGTTTTTCCTGGTGTTCGTGGTGGCTCAGCTCGGCGCTTGCGCCAGTGGCCAGGGCCTGATTAAGTCCGCGCCGGCCTGGGCGCTGGAACTGCGGTCCACGCGCTCGGTCTGCACGGAAGCCGCCGCCGAGGCCAAGTCCCTCGCCCTCGCGCAGGGCATCTCGACGAATCGTCTGCAGTGGTTGTATGGCAAGAAGCCTTTCAGCGACGTCGGTCACGTGAGTCTGGTGATCGACGGCTGGATCGTCGTTGACAACGGCGGCCTGGGTCGCGATGTCTGGGGCGCGCCGATCTGCCCCGGTCAGGTCTGCACCTTGGCCGAAGCGCGTCGTGGTTTGCAGGACAGCTTTCTCGAATCAGCCGACCTCGTGGTGCGCGATACCTTCGGCCAGGATGAGTGGGCGTTTCGGGTGGCCAGCGCGCCGTGATGTTCTGAAGTACCGGTACCGATACGCAAAGGCCGCGCGAATGCGCGGCCTTTTTTCTTGGCGTCGACTATCGATGCGGCTGCGCGCGACGACCGATGCGCGATCGATGGTTCGCGCCTACCTCGACCGAGGCATGGAACCCGTCGGCGCGAGCCCACGGGTTCCAGTACTCGTTACTCGCCACGCGCTCAGTGATTGCTCGACAGAAACTCGATCAGATCCGCGAGATCCGCGTCACTGAGCGCGCCACCGTCGTACTTCATCTTGCCACCCGGCACGACCGTCTTCGGCGCGCGAACGTAGGCCTGCAAGCGCTCCGCCGACCAGTCGATGCCACTGGCGCGCATCGGATCGGAATAGGCATAGCCGCTCTCGCCGCCGGCATGACGACCGACGACGCCGAACAGCGAAGGCCCTTTCTTGTGCTTGCCCGGCTTGAGGCTGTGGCACTCGGCGCACTCTTCGTCGAAGACATCGCCACCGGCCGCGGCATCGGCGGCATGAGCGATACGCATCGGCAAGCCCATGAGCAAGGCGGCGAAGGCCAAGGCCGACGCCATCGAAAGCTTGATGTCGATCATGTCAGAACGCCACCCAGACGAAGAAGTTGAGCGTGTTGTTGGCGCTGGCGCTCAAGCGCTCGCCCGCGTCGTCGTAGAAGCGATTGAAGCCGATGTACTGCACGCCCAGACGGACATTGGCCCAGGGCGCTTTCCAGGAATCTTCCTTGCCCCAGGGCGTCCAGTCGGCTTGCAGGATGTAGCCGCGATTGGAATTCACGTTGCCGTCGCCGCGCGCGTCGAACAAGCCGGCGGACGCGCCCCAGGTGTTGTTGTAGTAGTACGAGGCGTTGAGCTTGGTCTCGCGCGTGGTCTCGCCGGTGAAATCATCCTTCTCGCGAATATAGGCCGCGTTGAGCGTGCCCACGTGTTCGCGCGTCCCCAGGAACTGGTACGAACCGTCGATGCCAAGATCCTGCACATCACCGTTGGTCAGGCCTGTTCCGCGTTCCGCCAACCCCGCGTGATTGCCGAACACGCCCACGGTCCAGGCTTGCTTGTGCTGATCGCCCAGCCACGCCAAGCGCCAGTAGTTGGAATTGGTCACGCGGTCGGGCTCATCGCCGCCCAAGCCAATACTGTCAAGCGCGGACAGCGACAGCGAGCGATAGAAGCCCAGCTCCGCGTACAGATGATCGTTCCAGAACATGTAGCCCGAAGCGCCGAGCACATTCCCTTCGAGACCGCCGATGCCACGCAACTCCGCGCCTCCTGGGCCCGCGCCACGCGGCGCCTCCGTGTACGGAAAGCCCCAGGCCGGCAACGTGTTGAAGGGATCGGTGAGCGTTGGCGCGTTGTTGATCGACACGCCGAACACGGTGTCCTTGCCTTGGATCGATCGCGTGGTGGTGGCGCGGATGTCGGCGAGATCGAGCGCGGTATGGTGCTCCACGCCGTCGTAAGTCACCTGCGCGAAGCTGCCCAAGTGATCGGTGATCTTGCCGGCGAGAAAGACCGAGGCCTCGCCCAGATCGGCGTGCGTGGACTTGCCGCTATCGCCTTCATCGGTCGTGCGACTGACCGAGCCAATCGCCATGGCCGACAGCGGCACATGACCGCCATTGCCATCGGAATCGGTGTAGCCACCGATCTTGAAGCGCATGCCGTGCGGCGTGAGTTGCGGCCCGAAGCCACCGACGTGGCAAGCGGCGCATTCCTCGCCCGTCTGGCGCGAATAACTCGGCACGGCGTGCGCGTCGAGCGAAGACAGCAGCGCCAGCGGCAAGGCCAGAACGGCGGCCACGCGCGCGAGCACGCGCGAGCCTGGAAGCGTGAATCGACTCATTCGGATACCTCGTCGGGTGTCGGGAGAATGGGAGTGGGAACTTGAGCGGGAGCGGAAGCCGGAATGGCGGCGGAAGGCGCGACGCGCGCTCGGCCGAGCATCGCGCGCAGCACATCGTCCTTGGCGCCGAAGTGATGCCACAGCGCCACCAGCGCATGCAGGCCGACCAGGACCAACAAGGTCCAGCCCGCGAGCGAGTGCCAGGACTCGATGGACTCGGCCACATCGCGATCGCGCGCGATCAGCGTCGGCAACGGAATGCCGAGCAGGGTCACCGGCTTGCCACGCGCATCAGTCAATAGCCAACCGAGCACGGGCAACGCGAACATCAGCAGGTACATCGCCACATGCGTGGCCGTCGCCGCGAACTTCACCGGCGTCGATTGCAGCCACCGCGGGCCGTCGACGCGCAGACGCGTGCCGACACGAATGATCACGAGCAGCAGGATCAACAAACCCGCTTGGCGATGCGTGTCCATCAGCAGGTTGCGCGCATCGCGGCCTTCGACCAGATCGGTCACCAGCACGGCCGTGACGCCGACGATCAGGAAAGCCACGGTGAGCCAATGCACGACGCGCATGCCCAAGGGCCAGACATAGGCGCGCGAATCCGAAGCGGCGATGGCGTTCGCGGCTTGCGGCGTGTCGATCATGATGATGTGCCCCGATGACGCGCGTGGGCGCGATGGCGCTTCTTATAACTCGCGTTTCGCGTCGAGGTCACATGAAAGAAATTTAATATACGACGCGATGAAGCGCGCGCTCGCGCTCACGCTGATCGATGGACCGCGAATGAGAATGAGTGCGCGCGACGATTGACGATCGCGCAACGAAACTTCAACGGAAGGCTAACGAAAATCGTGATCGCGATCACACGACGGAGCGATCAAGCGCGAGTGATTCGCATCGCACGCGGGCGCGTCGTGAAGACAATTCGTTACGTTTGTCGCGACGAGAAGCGGCGCGCGATCAGTTGAGCACGCGCGCACCAGAAGCGCATCGCGCGAACCCTGTCACATCTTTCAGGAGAAAGGCGATGTTGATGATGCCGCCGAAGACCGTGATCGATCCGCGAGCGCGCATCGACGCGAACAAGCGACGTCGCGCCTGCGCTGATCACCCGCGCACCACGACTCACGCGCGCGACTAAGGCATCGCGGGCCTGTCGCCCGCGATGCGATTCGTCCTCAGCCTTGCGCCGCCGCGTAGACCTCTTCATACGGCTGCACCACCACCCAGCCCGCGCCTTGAAACTTGAGCTGGATCGACTCGCCCGAGCCACGCCCGAACAAGGTGCCGAGTTGGATGTCGGTGGAGAAATCCGGCGTCAGGCTCGACGACCACGCCACCGTGGCATTGGGATCGGTGAACACCGGCTGCCCGGGTTTGACCTGCAGCACCAGCGGTTGATAGTGCGTGGTGATGGCGATGACGCCAGTACCCGCGAGACGAATATTGAACAAGCCACCGGCCATCATGCCGGCGACGCGACGCATCATCGTGATCTGATGCTCGATGCCGTCCTCGAAGGCCAGCACGTCGTTGCCGTTAACGAACACGGCTTCGTTGGCCAGCCGTAGCAAAGTGATGCGCTTGCCGGCATCGGCGAAGTAGACACGACCCGTGCCCTCGGCCTTCATCAAACGCATGCCTTCGCCGCTGATCGCCTTCTTGAGCAGATTGCCCAGGCCTTGCTCCATCACGCCTTCGCGGCGGAACTTGACCGCGCCGTGATAGGCGACCATGGCGCCGGCCTTGGCCCACACGCGGCCGTCGAGTTTGATCTCGAGCATGTGCGGGCTTTCGAGCTCGAACATCTCCGCGCTGGCGTCGCGCTGCGCGTTGGCCTTGATGAAATCGCTGATCGTGGTGGCGCCCATGCGTGTTCTCCGTCCCCGGTTGAATGGCGAACGTATGGGGTCGGGCCACGCGCGCGCAAGAGCGCGCGGCCCCGGGGCGCGGATCAGCTCAAGCGTTGACCACTCGCGGCGTCGAACGCGTGCAGTCGCGTGGCCGCGAAATGCAGTCTCAGCGCCGCGCCGCGTTCGGGCACGGTCATCGGCGCCACGCGTGCGACCAAGGTTGTCGCGCCGGCGCGCAGGTGCAGGAAGATCTCGTTGCCGAGAGGCTCGACGTTCTCTAGCGTGGCGTCCAGGCGCGCGTGCCCGGCCGGTGCGTCGAGCAACAAGTGCTCCGGCCGCAGACCCAGCACCAGCTCGCGACCATCGCGCGCCGCCGCCGGCAGACTCGCGACCGCTTGGCCCAAGGCGATCTCGCCGACATCGCCGCGAAACACGCCGTCCTCGCCCAGGCGACCGCGCAGAAAATTCATCGCGGGGCTGCCGAGAAACCCCGCGACGAAGACATTCGCGGGTTGTTCGTAAAGCTTCATCGGCGTGTCCAGCTGCTGGATCACGCCGTCCTTCAACACCACGATGCGCTGGCCCAGGGTCATGGCCTCGATCTGATCGTGGGTCACGTAGATCATGGTCGCGCGCAGCGCGCGATGCAGGCGCGCGATCTCAGTGCGCATCGACAGGCGCAGCTTGGCGTCGAGATTGGACAAGGGCTCGTCGAGCAGGAACACCTTGGGGTCGCGCACCAGCGCGCGACCGAGCGCGACGCGCTGACGTTGGCCGCCCGACAACTGCTTGGGCAGACGCTCGAGCAAGTCGCCGAGTTCGAGCATGCGCGCGGCCTCTTCGATGCGCGCTCGCGCGCGTTCGGGCGACTCGCCGCGGAGCTTCAACGCGAAGCCCAGGTTCTCGGCCACGGTCATGTGCGGATACAAGGCGTAGTTTTGAAACACCATCGCGATGTCGCGTTCCTTGGGCTCGACCTCGTTGACCACGCGACCGTCGATGGCCAAGGTGCCGGCGCTGATCGACTCCAGCCCCGCGATCATGCGCAGCAAAGTTGACTTGCCGCAGCCCGAAGGCCCGACCAGGACCAACAACTCGCCGTCGGCGACTTCGAAACTGGCGCCGTGCACGGCCACGTGGCCGTTGTCGTAGCGCTTTTGCACGTTGTCCAGGCGCACTTGGGCCATGGTTCTTCCTTCGTGGGGTCGTGGTGTCGGCCGAGGGCGACGCGCCCCGCCTATTATTGGTGGCGGGTCGCGCGGCCCTATGGCGCATCGCAACATCGATGACAGCTGCAATGCGCGCGCGGCCGCGCTATTCTGCCATGTAAACGTTTCCAGGCCAGCACAGGGCGCGATGTTCCGATGAGTCAGTTGCCACCTTTCCCGCGAGGCTTTTTGTGGGGCGCGGCCACGTCCGCGTATCAGATCGAAGGATCGCCGCTGGCCGACGGGGCCGGCCCCAGCATCTGGCAGCGTTTCGCCCACACCCCCAATATGATGCGCGACGGCGATACCGGCGACGTCGCCTGCGATCACTACAAGCGCTTCCGCGAAGACGTGGCGATGATGCGCGACCTGGGCCTGAAGGCCTATCGCTTCAGCATCGCCTGGAGCCGCATCCTGCCGGAAGGCAAGGGACGCGTGAACGAAGGCGGGCTCGGTTTCTACGAACGCCTGGTCGACGAGCTGCTCAAGCACGGCATCGAACCCAATGCCACGCTGTTTCATTGGGATCTGCCCGCGGCGCTGGACGATCGTGGCGGCTGGCTCAACCCCGACATCGCCGATTGGTTCGCCGAGTACGCCAGCGTCATGTACCGCCGCCTCGATGGCCGCGTGAAGATGTGGGCGACCTTGAACGAACCCTGGGTCGTCACCGACGGCGGTTATCTGCATGGCGCGCTCGCGCCGGGTCATCGCTCGCGCTTCGAGGCGCCGATCGCCTCGCATCAGTTGATGCGCGCGCACGGCAAGGCCGTGCAGGCCTATCGCGCCATCGGCAAGCATCAGATCGGCCTGGTGGTGAACATCGAGCCGAAGTATCCGGCCTCGCCGTCGCCCGCCGACCTCGCCGCCACGCGCCGCGCCGAGGCCTATATGAATCGTCAGTACCTCGAGCCCGCGATTCACGGCCGCTATCCCGAGGAACTGAAAGAAATCTTCGGCGAAGCCTGGCCGAATTGGCCGGCCGAGGATTTCGCCACGATCAAGCAGCCGCTCGATTTCCTGGGTCTCAACTACTACACGCGCAATGTCGTGCGTCATGACGAAGGCTCGTGGCCGCTCAAGGCTTCGCCGGTCAAGCAGACGCAATCGACTTACACCGAAACCGGCTGGGAAGTTTTTCCGCAGGGCCTCACCGACACCCTGGTGTGGATGAAACAACACTACGGCGATCTGCCGATCTACATCACCGAGAACGGCTCCGCTTTCTACGATCCGCCCAAGGCGCAGCACGGCCGCATCGAAGACCCGCTGCGCGTCGATTACTTGAAGAAGCACCTCAACGCTATTCGCGCCGCCATCGCGCAGGGCGTGGACGTGCGCGGCTACTACGCGTGGTCGCTGATGGACAATCTCGAATGGTCGTTGGGCTTCTCCAAGCGCTTCGGCATCGTGCACGTCAACTTCGAAACGCAGGAACGCACGCCGAAAGACAGCGCGCGTCTGTATTCGAAGATCATCGCCAGCAACGGAAAGTTGCTGGACGAGTGAGCGTGCTCGCCGCGTGCCCCGCGTCGCGGGGCGCGGCTAGGTCGCAACACTTCCTTCGTCGCCAGGGACAAGCCTCTTGTCCCTGGCGTGATCGCGCGCCTCAAACCCGATGGCCCGCGACCAAGTTCGCTTCCCGAACGTCCTTCGCGATGAGCCCGGTGTTGGGCAACCCCTGAATTCGAACTCGGGTGGGTCCGCATGGCGTGAACGACGGCCACAGTCCGTTGTGGCTGTTGGTAGGGAAAGGAAGACCCATGAGCGAACACCGCGGCACCGCATTGCGCCCCACCCTTCGCATCGCGAGGCGAATCCAGCGCGTCGCGATTGCGCTGTCCACGCTTTTGGCTGCGGGCATCGCGGTGGCGAGTCCCCGTTCGATCGAAGACACCAGCCCGCCCGAGCGCTTCGCTGGTGCGTTGAAGCAAGCCGTGGTGCGATCAAAGGCCGCGGCGATCGACAGCGCAAATCCTGCCGAGATCCGACTGATCGTGCACGTCCACAGCGGCGCCGCCTTCGAAGGCGACGTGCCCGACGCGACGATCGCCCAACAAGTGACCGTGCTCAATGAGGCGTTCCGCGCATCGGGCCTTCACTTCACGTTGGCCGAAACACGTCGATATCGAGACTCCGAGTTCTTCGCGGGCGCCTGCTATCCGACCACGGCGTCGGGCATCCGGATGAAAGCGGAGCTCGCCGTGGACCCCGCGAAGTTCGTCAACATCTATCTCTGCAAGATTCCCGAAGGCCTGGCAGGGCGCGCGACGTTTCCCAATGAGTTTCCGCAAGACGATCACCAGCACGGCATCATCATCGACTACCGCACCCTGCCCGGCGGCCCCGCGCCGCTGAACTTGGGACACACGCTCGTGCACGAGATGGGTCATTACCTGGGGCTGCTGCACACGTTCCAAGGCGGATGCGAACCGCCCGGTGATGACGTCGACGATACGCCCGCGGAAGCGGCGCCCGCCTACGGCTGCGCCATCGGTCGCGACACGTGCGCGGCGCCTGGCGTCGATCCCGTGACCAACTTCATGAACTACAGCGACGATGCGTGCACGGACCAATTCACGCCGCTGCAAGCCACGCGCATGCACGCCTTGATCGCCACGTTTCGACCGCAACTCGTGTCGTCGACGTTCGCCATCGGCGCCGGCATGACGGGCAACTGGTACTCGCCGGCGCAGAGTGGCCATGGCTTCGAAATCCAAGTCTTGCCCGGGAATCAATTGCTGGTCGAATGGTTCGTCTTCACCCCCGACGGCCAACCGACCTGGATCATCGGCACCGGCCCGATCAGCGGCGACACAGCCATCGTGCAAGGCTTCCAGCAAGTCGGGCCGGGTGGGCGATTCCCGCCGCGATTCAATAGCGCGCAAGTGCATCCGCAACCTTGGGGCACGCTCGAATTCCAGTTCAGCGGCTGCGATGCGGGCGAAGTGCGATGGACCGCGGTGGCGCCGGGGTATGGCAACGGATCGCTGCCCCTGGTGCGGCTGACGATGCCGCTGGGATTGACGTGTCCCTAGGCGGCGCGACGCGCCGGTTCACTTTCCGCCTCGGCGGCGTTCGGCATCGTGCCTGTGAACTTCGAAGCACGGAAGCGCGCGCCGAAGATCAGCGATGCGGCGCGTGACTCACGAATTCCAGGTCATCAACGCGCACGTCAAGAACGGCCCCCAATCGCCGCGATCCCGAATGGCGATGCTGCTCTCGCGAAAGGCGGTGTCCCGATGCTCGCTCAATTGACGAACGATGGTGAAGCCGCGTTCGCTCAACCGATTCGCGTGACGCAAGCGCGCCGCCGCGAGACAGCGCGCGATTCGAGTATTGCCCACTTTGAACGGTCGGATCATCACGAGCTGCTTCATGCCAACGAGCGCGCGCAAGGTCGGCGATAGCGATCGATCGTCGAGGAAGGCCGCCAGGTCCGCGAGCGCGGGCAGAACATCATCGGCCGGCGGCGCGACGTACCACGCCTCGGCGGGATGCGCGGCGTCCACCCACGCAGGGCCCTGACGCAGCGGATCGGCATGTCCGGTGAGCAGGCGATGCGCCTCGAACAACGCGCGCACGCCCGGCTTGGGGTCCGACAGGACGTGCAGCGCGTCGCTGGCCTGCTCGATGCTGGGCGCGAACTCGGCCCAGAGCCAGCGTCGGCTCGACAGCGTCTCGTAGATCTCGTCCATCACCGTCGGTGATGGCGCCTCGGCTTGAACTTCCGCCGCCAGCGCCGCGAAGTCGGCATCGCGTTGACGAAACTGCGCCAGGCCTTCGCGCAGCCGCGGCACGAATCCGACTTTGTATGGCCTGCCCTCGTGCATCGCCAACCAGGTCGTGGGGCCGTTTCGTCGCGGCGACGACAGCGCGGACTTGCCGGTCATGATGACGCGACCGCTTGGCGTTGCGCGCGCAGCAGGGCGACATAGCGCTGCATCTTCTCGAACTGATCGGCCGAGAGCAGGCGCTGTTGGATGAAGGCGCGCAGATCGAGTTGCGGCGCGCAGTTCATCTGTTCGAGGCACCAGGCTTGCTGCCACGGTCCCCACGCTTCGCATGGCGCGCCCAACTCGCATCCCAGCCACATCGCGCCAAGCTCGCGCACGCGCGCTGACTCGTCGACGAACAGCGTGGCGTTGCTCCACAACGCCACGCCAAGACGAGACAGCGGCGCCGTCGACGTGGGCGTGGCGATCAAGAACTTCAGCGCTTCCTCGACGGCCACGGGATCGTGACCGTGCTCGAAGATGCGCTGCGCCAGCGCCGCCTGGTCTTGTTCGGGCAGTTCGGATCGATTCGCCGCGAGGAGTCGGATGCGCGCTAGATCATCGCCGCGACGGGCCAGCGCGGGCAGTTGATCGTCGTAGCGGCGCAGAAACTCAAGCGCGCGACCCAGTCGCGCATCGGCGCAGTACTGCTTGCCGAAGTCGATCACACTCGCTTGCACGAGCGACTCGGGCGTCCCCGGCATCGCGGTCACGCGCGGCGTGATCCGAGGCTCACCGCGAAACGACAAGCACCGTCGATAGATGCGCTCGAGCGCATGCCATGCGCGCGCCTCGCCGGCCTCGGCGCGAGCCCACCATTCGTCGAGTTCCTTGGTGGCTGACGTCGGCACGGTCGGAGGCAACGCGGAAGACGACGCGACTTCCGTGTTCACCCATGACGTCGACACATCGGCCGCCGAACTGACGCCGAGGATCGGCGCGGACGCCACGTCCGCCGCGGACACGGCCAAGGCCCGGCCATTCGCCGAAGACTGACTCGGCTGCCACGGCCGCAGCAAGATCATCCCCAGCGCCGCGCCGAGCAAGGTCATCAGAAGCAGACTCCACCGATTCATCGCGACGGCCTCGCGGGGCGTCGCGCGACGAACGCATTGAAGACGCTAGGAGCTTCTCGTCGGAAGCCGGTGTCGGCGAAGCGGGATTCCGCGAATCGCGGCAGACGTGTGCTATTTCGAACGGCGGGCGCGAAGCCCCGACTTGCATCCATGACCGTGATCTCCCTGGCAACCTCCGGGCGATCCGCGCCAAGGCGGAATCACGAGCCCGGATAAGGCCGATCGACACCCCATGCGTCGTTCGGCTCAGAGAGTCCTTGCGGTGATTTCAGCGAAGCACTGTCAGGGGCGATGGCGCCGCGCTTCGCGTGCTGGATTCGGACCGCGGGCTAGCGCGCTGGATTCGCATTGGATTGGGAGATGGTTCGCGGTAACAAGCTGCGCGTGATCGCGAAGGCACGCGCGACCCAGCGAAGGCCTCGACGTCACGACCAATGCCTACGCTACAACGGATACTCATGCCGACACTCGCGCCACTCGGCCGGCGGCTGATCGTCGATGATCACCTGCGGCTTGGGCAGGAAAGAGATGAAGCAGTCTTCCAAGCCCAGCTCGCGCGCCGAAGCCCGCGCGTAGTCAGCGCCACCGGTGCTCCACAAGTAAAGCGTGTGGCCCTCGCGATGGAGCGCGCGGACTTTCGCGATGACGCTGGTCATCGGCATGCGCTTGGTGCCGAAAGAGCGGACCAAGGTGTCATCCACATCCACGAAGACGATCATCGGCGTGCGGCTCGGCGTTGAAGTGTCGGGTCGCGCGACCCGTGGCCGCGCGGCGACACGCTACCACCGCGCGATCAGCATCCGGAAGGGTTTCTTCAGGGCAATGCCCTTGGCGTCGAAGTCCTTCACTTCGCGACCATCGACGAGGACCGAGCGAGGTGCTTCGCGTCGCGGCCACGCGACGGTGATCGGCACGGCGCGCAGGCCGCGGTCGAGTTCGACGCGAAGTATGTTGTCGGTTTCGCGCGCGCTGATCGTCAACGGTCCGAAGGCCGTGGGCAGTTTGTCGACGCGCAGGCCTTCGCCGGCGACCCACGACGGCGGCGTGCCGGGCAGCAGGGACAGATGATCGTCGGCTTCGAACATCAGCATGCCGAAGATGGCGCGCGCGTACTCGGCGCCGATCCAGGTGTGGGGCATGTCGCCGAGATAGATCGCGTGGCGCAGGTCGGAGTAGACGACTTCGGCGAGCACCTGCCATTCCGGCGGACGACGATGGCGCACGAGGTTCATCAGCAGCTCCTCGGCCTCGCGCGGCTGGTCGAGGTGCACATACGTGAGCACATTGCGCATCTCGTACGGCGTGTAGGCGTAGAGCGCGTCGGGCTGATCGCGACGGCGCACATCGTTCAGGTATTTCTCGAAGGAGCGGGCGAGCACCTCGGGCGGCATGATGTCCTGTTGCAAACCCGGATCGAGGCCGATCGAGACGCTGGTCGGATCGCCATCGCCGAGATCGGCCGACGCGGGCATGGTGCCCTTGCCGCCTTGCCAGGCAATCGTGGCCTTGATCGAGGCGGCGAGTGAGTCGCGCAGCGCCGCGTACTGTTCGCGGGCCCAGCTCGCGGTCTCGCGATCGCCCCACTGCTCCGCGAGCCAGGCGCCGTCGCGCCAGCCGCGCAGGCCCCAGTAGTCGTCCCAATAGCTGTGCGTCGGCGTCGAATAGCCTTCGTGACTGATCGAGGGCGCGAGCAAGCCGCGGAAACGTTCCGGCGCTTCGCGATCGGCTTGATAGCCCGGCACGAGCGTTCGTTCACGCAGTTCTTGCAGGAACTTCATCGCGCGCTTGACCTGCGGCTCGTACTCGCGCACGCGCTTGGCGCCGCCATCGAGCCGCGCGATCTCGGCCACGAGCCAGATGAACTGGCCTTGCGAATCGTGCTCGATGTCGGAACCGAAACCCGTGTTGACGCTGCCATCGTCGTTGAGGATGGGCGAGACCAGACCGTTGTCGTGCACCGCATGCGCCGCATACCACTTCAAATAATCGCGCGCGGTGCTCGCCATGCCCATGCGCGCGAGCACGGCGGCGGTGGCCGAACCGTCGCGAATGAAAGAGCGGTTGTAGTTGCGCGGTCCGGGCTGCATGGCCGGGCCGCTTTGGTTGATCAGCATGTAGGCGCCTTGCGCGCGCAGCATGTCGACGAGGGAGCGATCGGGCAGATTCAAGCCGAAGCCGCCGAGACGCGCGCGCCATTGCGTGGCCAGTTCATCGGCGAGCACGTCGAAGGTCTTGCCCGGATCACCTTCGATGCGCCCGAGGCCCGCGCGATCGAGCGCGGGCGAAGGCGGCAAGCGTCGCGCGTTCGGATCGAAGCGCGCATCGCCCAGCGCGAAGGCGATCACGATGTCGCGCTGCGCGCCGGGCGCGAGCTTGACGTCGTAGCGCAGCAACGCGGCCGCGAGACCGGCCTCATCGTGCGCGGTCAACGCTTCCGGCGCGGTGCCGGCGGCGGCGTGCGCGGTGATCTCGTGTTCGCCGAACTCGCCGAAGGGCGCGGCGCCGGCCGCGGTCGGCGCGGTGAGTGAATGAAACAGCACGCGACCGTTGACGCGCACGGCGGTGTCATCGATCTCGTGATCGATGGCGATGTCGCGAATCGGCGAAGGGCCGCCGTTTTGCCACGGCGGACTGATCTGCATGGGACGCGTGACCAACGACAGACTGCCCACGATCTCGCGATCGCTGGTATTGCTCAGGCGATGACGCACCAGGGTCACCGGCGCGCCGCGTTGTTCAATCGCGATCGCTTCACTGGTGAGCGTGAGACCGGGCATGGGCGACCACGCGACGGCGGGCATCGGCATCCAGCCTTCGCGCAAGCGATGCGTGAGCGTGGCGTCGAAGGCCGCGACCGCGACACCCGAAGCATCGCGCCAGATCGGTTGCACCAGCGGCGCGGTCTTGAACGCTTCGAGATTGCCGTACTCATCGAACACGGACTTCTGGCGACCGCCGGGAATGCCGACCGTGGTCCAATACACCTGATTGGCGCGCAGCGAATTGGGAAACAACGCGGCATTTGCGCGCGTCGCGGCGATCTCGTAGCGCTTCATCGGCGTCATCACGCGCGTGGGGCCGAGCAGGCGCAGGCGCGTGATCGCGGTGGCCTTGCCGGGAACATCGACGGCGACAACGCGCAACGCGCTGAGGTCGCGCGCGGTGTCGGCGGCGAGATAGGAACTCGCGCCGAGTTCGCCACGATCATCCCGCAGCAGAATCCACTCGCCCTTGGCATCGCGACCGTAGAGTTGCGCCTGCGCGGGTGCTTGCGACCAGAACACTTCGAGCCCCGCGCCTTGAAGCGCGCGTGGCAGATCCACGCGCAGTTCGCGTGTGCCCCGCGTCTTGCCCGGCAACAGCGGACGCGCGGGTGAAGATTGCCACACCGTCGCGGCATCGCCACGGCCCATCAAGCCCGCCATGCGCGGCGCCTCTCGCGCGGCAATCGGATCGAACTCGAAGATCGACACGCCCCAATCCGCCGTGCGCTCGGGCGCGACGATGCGCAGATAGCGGCCGCGCGATTCGGGGAAGAAGTGATATTCGGTGCCACCGAGGCCGTCGCGCGTTTCGTACACGGTGCGCCAAGTCTCGCCGTCATCGGACATCTGCAGCGAAAACGCGCGCGCGAAGCCGCTGTCCCACGCGATCATCGCGCCGCCCAGACTCACCGCGCGACCAAAATCGATGCGATACCAATGCCCGGCCGAGAAGCCACCGCCCCAGCGCGTGGCGCGATCGCCATCGATGCCGAAGGCCGTGGCCATGGCCGGTGTTTCGATCGATGAAGCACTGGCGCGCCATTCCGCGCGCGGGGGCAGGCCTTCATCCTTCGCGACGATGGCGCGCGCGCCGAACAACACGGCCATGCACAGGAAGGCGCGCGCGACACTCATGACTCTCGAAGCAGGCATGGACACTCCCGTGCGATAGCGTTCAGGGCACCGCGATGATGACTGTGGCCGGCACGACGTCGATCCGCAACTCGCCGTCGCGCCAGCGCGCGACACGGCCGTTGATCGTGGTCTTGCCGGGCGCGTTGTTCGAGTAGGGCCAAGGCAAGACCGCGCCGCCGCTGGGCAGGCGCGTGCCTTGCTCGATCGTCAAACCAAGTTGGCGAGCGTCACGACGCAGCGAATAGCTCAGTTCGCCGCTCGGCGTGCGCAGACCGGCGAGCGCGATGCCCTCGCCTTCGAACCAGCGCGTCGGCACGCCGGCGGCGAGCACGAGCGCGTCGTCCTCATCGCGCGAATAGGCGAACATGTCCAGCGTCGAGCGCAGGAAATCCGAAGCCACCCACGCGTGCGGCAGATCGCCGACGAAGAAGGGCTTGCGCGGCTCGCGCGACACGACCTCGGCCCACTGATTCCACGCGGGCGGCGCGCGGTCATCGAAGAAATACTGCAGCACCTCGTAAGCGCGCTCGCGCCAGCCGAGCCGCGTCAAGGCGCCGACATTGCGCCACTCGTAAGGCGTGTAGTCCTTCCACGTCTGCGGCCCATCGCGGCGCGTGACGAAGTGACGCCAGTACTTCTCGAAGGTATTGCGCAGCAAGTCTTGCGGCAAGGTGTGTTGTTCGCCCGTGGGCGCCAGCGCGATCGTGGTCGAGGTCGGATCGAAATCGCCGAGTTCGGCCGAGCCGGGCAGATAGTCGATGTTGTGTTGCTTGACCGCGGCGCGCAGCGATGCCGCGAGATCCGCGCGAAACTCATCGCGCGCCGCGCGCATGCGAGCGATCTGCTTATCATCGCCCAGTACCTCGGCCAACTCGGCCGCGTCCTTGTACCCGCGCAGCGCCCAGAAGTTGTCCCAGTACGAATGCACGGGCTTGGACGAATAGCCCTCGTGACTGATCGACACCGGCATCATGCCGTAGAAGGCCGGATCGCGCGCGCGATTGGCTTCGGTGCGTTCACTGGCGCGGAGCTTCTCCATGTAATCGAAAGCGGCGACGACGTGCGGCCAGTATTCGCGAAGGAAGACTTCGTCACGTGTATAACGCCAGTACTCCGCGATAGCGAAGATCAATTCTCCGTGCGAGTCATTCTCCGGCACCGGATCACTACCGCGATCATCGACGCAGCACGGCACCATGCCGTCCTTGAACTGGTATGGCGCGAAGTAGGCGATGTAGTCGCGCACGACTTCGGGCCGACCCATGCGCAACAGGCCTTCGGCGATCATTGCGCCATCGCGAATCCAGCTGCGCGCGTACGAACGCGTGCCCGGTTGCAAGCGCGGGCCGATGCGCGAGATCAGCAGGTGCGCGGTCGCGGTGCGCAATGTGTCGACCACGGGCTGACCTTCGGCCGGTACGCGAAGGCTCAGCTGCCCGAGCTTGTCGCGCCAAAGCGCGGCGACGGTGTCTTGCATGTTCCGCGCATCGCACGTGGGCGAGAACTCCGGAAAGTCTCCGGTCATCGGCACGAGATAGCTGAACTCTCGGGTCTCGCCAGGCGCCAAACTCACGCTTTGCACGAAGGCGCCGGAAGCGAGTCCCGTCGGATCGTCGCCGCTGTCATCGCGCGCGTTCTTGTCATCAAGACGCGTGACTTCGAGACCTTCGTCAAAGCGCGTGGCAAACGTCATCGCACCCGATTGCAGCGCCTGCACGCGCGGACGACCATCGACGAGGGCGCGCTCACCCTCGAACTTCAGTCGCGTGATGCGACTGACACCGCCGGGCGTGGTCAGGAACTGCGTCATCGGATTGACTTGAAACGGCCGCACCGCGAGCACGAACCGCAGCGACTTCGCAACCGACCCGCGATTGCTCAGGCGATAGCGCGCAACGAGTTGCGAACGTTCAGGCGTACCTTGCGCGAACGCGGTGATGGCTAGCGCCACGTCCTCGTGAGTCCACTGCACGGACGGGATCGGCAGATAGCCGTCGAGCAGGCTCTGCGTCGGCGCGGCGTTAGCCCAGGAGATCAGCGTGTCGCCATCGCGCACGAAGGGTTCCAGCGTGAAGCCACCGCGCGCCACTTCCAGCGCGCCGCCCTCGCCGATCAGGCCCTGCTCGGTGCCGCCGTCGATGCCGATCAGCGTCCAGTAGTTCTGCTCGCGCAGGAAACCGCGCGGCAACACGCCTCGCGGCAAGTCGCGCGCGACTGAGGCGACGAAGTCATTGGGGGTGGCCGCGAAGTCGAGCGGCTGAATGCGGGCTTCGCGCAGCTCGACTGCTTCGCCGCCCATCTCGAGCACACGCAAGCGCAGATAGCGCGCGGAAGATTCCGGCAGCGCGATCCAGGCGCGACCGCCGCGGCCGGTTTCAAACGTACGCGCGAGACGCCAATGTCGCGCGTCGTCGGCAAGCTCGATGGCATAGCGCGAAGCCGCGCCGTCCTCGGCCCAATCGAGCACGAGCCCACCGAAGTCACGCGGCTTGCCCAGATCAAGCACGAGTTCGGGCAAACGCCTCGCCCGCTTTGCTCGCCACGCCGTGGTGAGATCATCATCGACGGCCAACTCGGCCGCGCCATCGCGCATCACCGCGTTCGCATTCGCCTTCGCCACGAGCGGTGAGTTGTCGACCGGCGGAAGTGGCGTGAGCGTGAGCTGATCGAAGCAGACCGAGCCCTTGCCGCCGACGTTGTTGTAAATCGTGAATTGCAGTCGCGCCGTGTGCTGGGGAAAAGGACTTGGGTCCGGACCCCAAGCGCGCGACACATGCCGCCGCTGGAAACTCACCGTCGTCCACTCGCGCGGCACGGCGTAGTGCTGTCGCTGCACCCACCACACGCTATCGCCGCTGGCATCGATGAACTTGAACTGGAACTCGTTGGCCGGCGCATTGCCGCGCAGGTGCAGATCGAGGCGATAGTTCTCGGGAAACTCCAGCGGCAAATCGCGCTCGAGACTCGCGTGACCGGACACGCCGTGATAGCCGTAGTCCAGACACATCGCGCCGCCCTGCTCACCCGGGACCGCGCGCAAGGCGCCACTGACCTGATTCGAGGCCATGGCGCGCCAGCCTTCCTCTGGCTCGAAGTTCGCGAGCACTTGCGTGGGCGCTTGCGCATGCACCGACGGCAGAACGAACACAGCCAACAAGCCTAGGCTCGCGAGCCCAACGCGCACGATCATCCCTTCACGCTCCCGAGCAGCAAGCCCTGGATGTAGTAGCGCTGCAAGGCGAGGAACAACACCAGCACCGGCAACACGGTCAACACCGAACCCGCCATCATCATTTCATTGTCCTGCACGTGCTCGCGCGAGAGATTGCTCAAGGCCACGGGCAAGGTATGCAGATCGGCATCATTGAGCACGATCAAGGGCCACATGAAATCGTTCCAGCTCGCGAGGAACGCGAACGTCGCCAGCGTCACGAGAATGGGCTTGAGCAAGGGCAATACGATCTGCGCGAAGATGCGCGCCTCGCCAGCACCGTCCATGCGCGCGGCCTCGATCAACTCATCGGGCACGCCACGCGCGTACTGACGCACCAGGAAAATGCCGAAGACATTCGCCATGGCTGGCAGCACCACGCCGGCCGTGGTGTTGACCAGATGCATCTCGCGCAGCATCAGGAACAGCGGCATCATCGCGATCTGCGCAGGCACGACCAGCACGCCGAGCAGCCACTGAAACAAGCGCTCGCGCCCGCGAAAGCGGAGCTTCGCGAAGGCATACCCGGCCATGGTGTTGAACAGCACCGAGCTCAGCGTGATCAAGATCGCCAGCCAGAAACTGTTGATCAGATAGCGCCCGATGCCGATGCGCTGGAACAACTCATCGTAGTTGGCGAGTGTCGGTGTACTGGGCAGCAAGGGCGGCGGCAAGGCGCTCGCTTCGCCCGCCGGCATCAGCGACACCGAGAGCATCCACAGCAAGGGCGCGATCGACAGCAGCGCGATCACCAGCAGGATGCCGTTGACCGCCAGCGTCATCGCCGGTCGGCGCAGACCCGGCGCGCTCACAGCGCGGCGCTCCGCCGGCCCACGCGCACCAGCATGAAGGTCGCGGCCAGCATCAGCAGGAACAAGGCGAAGGCCACGGCCGAAGCCATGCCCAGGTTCCACCATTTGAAGCCATCGTCGAACATCAGATACAGCACGCTCATCGTGCTCTGCAGCGGCCCGCCTTCGGTGATGACATAGGGCTCGGCGAAGATTTGGAAATAGCCTGCGACGGTGAGGATGGTCACCATCATCAGGATCGGCATCAGCGAGGGAATGGTGATGTGGCGCAGTTGCTGCCAGCGACTGGCGCCGTCGAGGCGCGCGGCCTCGTACAGATCGGCGGGAATCGCCTGCAGACCCGCGAGCAGAATGATCATGTTGTAGCCGAAGTTCTTCCACACCGCGAACAAGATGATGGTCGGCATGGCCAGGCGCGGATCGCCCAGCCAATCGATCGGTCCGATGCCGATCAGATCGAGGCCCGCGTTGACCAGGCCATAGCGCGTGTGAAACAAATATCGCCAGATCACGGCCACCGCGACGATGGTCGTCACCACCGGCGCGAACAACGCGGTGCGAAACAAGCCCACGAAGCGCGCGGCCGACGAGTTCAACAACAAGGCGCATCCCAAGGACATGGCGAGCGATAAAGGCACGCCGACCACCACGAAGTACAGCGTGTTGCCCAAGGCTTGCCAGAACTCCGGCCGATGCAGCAGCTCGACATAGTTGCCCCAACCGACCCAACGCAGATTGCCGATGTCGGCCACGGCGTAAAGGTCGAAATCGGTCAGGCTCAACACGAACGAGGCTAGCGCGGGCAACAAGAAGAACACGCCGATCACGGCCAATGCCGGCGTGATGAATAACCAGGCGGCGCGCGTGCCGTTCATGGCGTGGCTCCGGTGTCGAGCTTGGCGTTGGGGTCGCGCGCCAGAATCCAGCGGCGCTTCTCCAGAATGCGATCGGTGCGCGCGTCGAGTGCCTCGGCGGCTTGCGCGACCGTGAGCTCGCCATGCGCCAGGCGCTCGCCGACGAGTTTGATCTGATTCGTGATCTGCTCCCATTCGGGAATCTTCGGCGTGGGCTTGGCGCGTTCGAGTTGTTCGCGGAAGGCGCGCGCATAAACGTCGTTTGCCAATTCGCTGCCGGCCCAACTCGATCGTCGCGGCGGCATGTCGCCGATCAAGCCGTGAAACTGAATTTGAATCGCGGGCTCGCTCAGGTATTCGATCAAGGCCCAAGCGGCGTCGGGATCGCGCGCGTCGCGCGAGATCACCAGGCTCGAGCCGCCCGCGCTCGACGCGCCCGGACCGTTCGGCCCCGGCATGGACGCCGTCATCCACGCCGATTGCACTTCAGGCCCGAGGCGCTTCTTGAACTCGGCGATGTTCCAGGGCCCGGAGATGTAGAACGTGTAGACGCCACGACCGATCTCGCTCCACGGGTTGGACACTTGCGCATCGGTGATCGCGGGCGCATAGCCGCGCTGGAAAATCTCGGCGTAATAGGCCAGCGTGCGCTGATGATCCTCCGCGCGGAAATTGCCGTAGCGCATGCCGTCGCGAAGAATCGGCGCATCGCGTTGCAGCAGCAGGACGAGCAAGGGTTCAAATTCGTTGAGTGGCAGCAGACTCGCGAATTCATGCGGTGCGGCGCGGGCCTTGATCGCCGCTTGCTGTTGTAACCACTCGTCCCAGGTGCGTGGTGGCGCGTCGAAACCAGCGCGACGCAGCAGATCGGCGCGATAGAACAACAAGCGCGTGTCGACATACCACGGCACGCCGTACAACTCGCCGCGAATCACATTCGTGTCCCAGATGCCGGCGAAGTAGTCGTCGCGCGTCACCACCGCCGAATGCGTCACGCGCGCGTCGAGCGGCGCCAGCGCGTCGAGCGACACCAGCTCCGGCACCCAGGTATTGCCCAGCTGCAACAGATCGGGCAAGGAATCGGAGGCGAAAGCCGTCAGCAACTTCGCGTGCGCGCCCTTCCACGGCAGCTGTTGCAGCCGCACGCGGATGTCGGGGTGGCGACGATGAAACTCGGGCAGCAGCTTCTCGACGGATTCGGCCTCGCGGCCCATGGCCCAGAACGTGATCTCGCGCGTGGCCGACGTGTCGTCCGCGGACGCGGGAACGCTCGCGAGCGCCAAGCCCGCCAGCATCAACCACCGCGACACGCGAGCGAGCACGACCCTCATGGTTGCGCCGGCGCCTTGACCTCGCGCGGCGCGGCGTCGAGCCAGCCGCCGCGAAAGCCCGCGCGCTCCAGGCCCGCGCGAATGTGCGGATTGCGCTTCATCACCTTCCACACGAAGTCATCGCGATAGTTGGCGATCATGGTCAGGATCGGGCCTTGATCGATGGCGAGATAATCGCTCGCCACCCAACCCTTCTCCGGCACCACGCGACCGGTCCACAGCGGCACGTCCCAGGTGAAACTGGGATTGAAGGCGTCCAGGAACCCATAACGCGCATAGATCTGCGCGCCATGTTGCTTGTGCATCATCTCGGCGGCGGGGATCACGATCTCCGGCGCGAAGGGCAACGACCCCAAAGCCGCCGTCGGCGCCAAGGTGCCATCATCGAAGACATCGACCGTGCCCGCGCCGCGCGCCGAATACGCGAGAAACTGGCGCGGCTTGCCGTCGACCTCGCGCACGGTCTTCACTGGTCCATCGGAAGCGGTTAGACCCCAAACGTTCGCGCCGTAGCCTTTCCAGCCCATCGGATTGTCGATGGCATAGGCGCGCTGCGCGAGCGTGGCGCGACGGCTGTTCTCGAAGTAGTCGAGGTCGCGACGGCGCATGTAGTCATCGCGAATGTCGCGGAAGTCGATCCACACATGACTGTACTGATGACCGAACAACGGGCCGAAGCCCAGATACTGCTGCCCCTGGAACTCGCCCCACGAGCGATCGTAGCTGCGCGTCCACGCTTGCCACGCATCACCGGGAATCGGATGCGTCGGCGAAGCGAGCGCCAATACGTACAGGAACATCGCCTCGTTGTAGCCCATCCAGTCGTGCGGGATGAAGCCGTCGGCCTCGGCCTTGTCGGGCATCCAGCCCATGCCGATGAGTGGCGGACGCACTTGCAGATAAGTCCAGTCGACCGCGCGATACAGCGCCTCGGCCTGATCGCGAATGGCGCGCTCGTCGTCGTTGTCGCCCGTGTAGTACGACTGCGCGAACAGCACGCCCATCATCAACAAGCCCGTGTCGACGCTCGACAACTCGACCCATGACGACTTGCGCGTGGCCTTGTCCATGTCGAGGAAGTGATAGAACAAGCCACGATAGCCGCCGCGTCCCGTGGGCTCGGGGCCGCTGCTGATGTCGCGAAAGGTCTTGAACGTAGTCAACGTACGTTCGATCGCTTGCTTGCGCGTGATCCACCCGCGCTCCACGCCGATCGGATACGCCGTCAACGCGAAGCCCACGCCCGCGATCGACGCGAACGGCCGCGAGGGATAGCGATCGGGCGTGAGGCCATTGGCCGGATTGGTCGTCTCCCAGAAGAAGTCGAAGGTGCGGCGCTCGATGTCGTCGAACAAGGGCGGCAGCGGGCGCGGCAAGGTGTCGCGCGCGCGCGCGGGGCCGCGAGGCGCGTCGGCGGCGGGGACCGTGGCGATCGGCGCGAACAGCGCGGCCATCAGGATCGGAAGGGCAAGCCATCGGACACGCTTCATGCGAAACATAACTTACTCCAGGGCAACTCGGTCACGGCGCGCGCGCGTTCACTGGGGCGGTGTCGCGCGGCAGTAACGGTGAATGAAATCCTGATGCGACGGCATCACCTCGACGCAACGCGCCAAGGTGCCGCCCACGCTATCGATGAAGCGATGAAGATCCGCGTCGGGCACTTGATCGACCAGGGGGTGATAGCCGCGCGGCATGATGTGCTGACCGAGCAGCACCTCGACCCAGCTGACTTCCGAGAACATTTCCTCGCCATTGCGGAAGAAGCGTCCGGAGTCGCGGAACAACGCGATGGTGTCGGCCAATTCGGTCGGGATGCTCATGTCGCGACATTGCCGCCAGAACGGCGTGTCATCGCGCGTGGTGGCGTGATAGTGCAGCACCAGGAAATCGCGGATGCGGTCGAACTCGAAGTGCAGCTGCGCGTTGTAGCGATCGATCAGCACCGGACTGAAGCCTTCGCGCGGAAACAGGTTCAGCAGCTTGGTGATGCCCGACTGGATCAGATGGATGCTGGTTGATTCCAGCGGCTCCATGAAACCGCTGGCCAAGCCCAGCGCCACGACATTGCGATGCCAGAAACGCTTGCGTCGACCGGTAACGAAACGCAGCACGCGCGGCTCGGCCAAGGGACGGCCCTCGAGATTCGCCATCAAGGTCGCGGCGGCTTCGTCGTCACTGATGTGCGCCGAGGAATAGACATAGCCATTGCCCATGCGGTGCTGCAACGGAATGCGCCATTGCCAGCCCGCCGCGCGCGCGGTGGCGCGCGTGTACGGCGTGGGCGGACCGGCGTTCTCGCAGGGCACGGCCAGCGCACGATCACAGGGCAGCCAGTGGGTGAAATCCAGATAGCCCGTGTGCAGGGCCTGCTCGATCAGCAGGCCGCGAAAGCCCGAGCAGTCGACGAACAGATCGCCCGCGATCACTTCGCCGGATTGCAGGCGCACCGAACGCACGTGACCCGATTCGGGATCGAGCGTGACCTCGTCGACCATGCCCTCGACGCGACGCACGCCGCGCGCTTCGGAATACGTGCGCAAGAATCGCGCGTAGAGATTGGCGTCGAAGTGATAGGCGTAGGCGATGCTCGCCAGCGGCGAATTCGGCGGCGCGTCGCTGGCCGAGACCATGAACTTGCCGCGCGGCGCCGCCAGGGTGTTGAGCGTGTAGTCGCCGATCTCGCCCGCCTTGCCCTGCTGGCGCGCCTTGATCCAGAACTGATGAAACGGCAGCAGGCCCAACGGCCGACCGATCTCGGCGCCGAAGCCGTGCACGTAACGATCGCCCAACCGTCCCCAATCGACGAACTCGATGCCAAGCTTGAACGTGCCCTGGGTCTGGCGCACGAAGTCGACTTCGTTGAGCTGCAGGAGATTATTGAACAGCTTGATGTGCGGCACCGTGGCTTCGCCCACGCCGACGGTACCGATCTGCTCGGACTCGATCAGGGTGATGGCGTAGTCATTGCCCAGCACCTTGGCCATGGCCGCGGCCGCCATCCAGCCGGCGGTGCCACCTCCGACGATGACGATGCTGCGGATGCGGGACTCAGTCATGCGTCTGCCTCGCGTGAACGGGACCGGGCGGGGAACTCACGCCGGATTGGAGCACGGCGGGCAGACCTGCAAAAGCCTTGCGAAGGGATAGTGCCACCGCGAGTGAGCCGGCGGGGCTGGCGCCCCGCCGACCACGTGAACCTCACCGATGCGACGATCAGAAGGTCGCGCCTACCTCCAGCTTGAGGGTGCGCGGCACGAAGCTGATGTCGCCGTTGCGATTGACCGACGCCCAGTCCGAATTGAACACGCCACCGGAGCCGAAGTCGTACGAGTAACTGGTGTAGTTGCGCCAGTTGAAGATGTTCAGCAGATCGATGCGCGCGGTCAGCGCGACGTCGTGACCGAGCTTGAACTCCTTCGAGGCCTGCAGATCGATGTCGCGATAACCCCAGATCTTGCCGCCCAGGATGAACTTGCCAAAGCCTCCGGGCTCGACGCCCACGGGCCGGCAACCGGCGCCGTTGTCGAAGGTCGCGCCATAACAGGCCACGGCATTGATTGGCGTCGGCGTGGCCAGGGTCAGCTTGGCGCCGAAGACGATGCCCCACGGACCATCGAGCGAACCGGCCGCGACGATGCGGTGCTTGGGCGCGGCGTTGGAGATGACGAAGGGATAGTCGTCGATCGTGGCGCCGTCGAAGGAATAGTGCTCGTTGATGTCGCGGTTCTGCGAGGCGCGCGTGTAGGTGTAGGCGACCGAAGCGCTCCAGCCCGATTCCGTGCTGTAGGGCTTTTGCGCCGACAACAGCAACTGCGTGCTGCGCGTGGCGATGCCGTTGTCGCCCAGGATCAGCGCGCCGAAGCCCGGCACCGGATGACCCCAGGGCTGGCTGCCGTTCTGGAAGAAATCGCCATTGGGATAGCGGTTGCCCAGGGTGAACACGAAGCCGTCGTAGCTCAGCACGCGCGAGATCGTGGCGTCGGTGACCCAATCGCCGATCTGATTGCTCATGCCCAGGCTGAACTGATCCGAGTACGGCACCTTGAGATCGTTGTTGAGCAGATCGACTTCGCCGCCGGCATTGCTGGCCGCCGCGACCAGGCCTTGCAGGCCGGTGATGCTGTCGAGGTAGCTCGGGTTCCAGTCGAAGCACGGCGTGCGGTTCTGATAGCACTGGCCCGTGGCCGGATCGCGGAAGTTGACCGTGAAGCCCGGCAACGCGGCCTTGGTCACTTCGAGCTGCAGGTAGTCATACAGATTGCGATCGTAGGCGCGACCGGCGCCACCGTGAATCACGTGCTGCTCGTCGGCGTTCAAGTCATACGAGAAGCCCAGGCGCGGCTGGAACGCGTCCTTGAACGCATCGCGGTTGTTGCCCGTGCCGATGTAGTCGTTGATGTCGATGCCGCCATTGGCCAGCGACTGCGCGTAGGTTTGACCCGTGGGGCCGCCAGGATGCTGCGCGTTGAGCGCCGCCACGACGTTCGCGGGCGTGATGAAATCCTCGTACGCGGGATTGGACTCGTAGTCCCAGCGCACGCCGAGGTTGAGCAGCAGGTGATCGTTCACTTCCCAATCGTCCTGGATGTACAGGCCGATCTGCTTGGCATTGGTCTCGACATAAGGCGACAGACCCAGGCCAGCCACCGGCTTGGTGAACGAGGCGCGGAATGGCGTGGCATCGGTGCCGTCGGTGTCGACCAGATAGAAGAATTGCGGATTGATGTCCGAGGAGTCTTGCGCGAACAGATCGATCTTCTTGTAGCGCGCGCCCATCTTGATGACGTGGCCGCCGTGCCAGTCGAAGTTGTCGAAGGTCAGGTTGTCCTCGATCGAGGTGCCTTTCTGACCCTTGCGCTGCGCCGCGCCCGCGCCGGCGGGGCCCGTGGCGATGATCACCGGCTCATTGGCCTGCAGGCGCCAAGTGTAGATCAAGCCATTGCCGATGCCGCGCGGATAGGGATTGTTGTACGAATCCTCGTGCGCGAGCAGCACTTCGTTGAACCAGTTGTCGGCGGCGTGTTCCCAACGCAGGCTGTAACGCTTGTCCTTGTTGAGCACGTCGACGCCATGCGAGGCGGCGTTGGAACCGCCGATGTTGTCGAGCTGAGTCTCGTCGCGCACCTGCGCGGTTAACGCCATGTGGTCGTAATCAGTGAGCTGCCAGTCGAGCTTGCCGAAGTACAGGTCTTCCTCGAACGCCAAACTCGCCGGGCCGAACGCCGAAGCCACGCCCGACGGCAGGAAGGGCACGCCCGGCGCGGCGGCCGGATCGGCGATGACGGTGACCGGCGTGTCGAAGCGCTTGGCTTCGTAGGTCACGAAGAAATGCAGGCGATCCTCGACGATCGGGCCGCCGAGGGCGAAGCCGTATTCCTTCTCCTGCGACTCGACCTTCTCGCCATCGGCGATTTCATCGGGCCGCTTGGCGCGATAGCCGTCGTCGGTGTAGCGGTAGAAGACTTCGCCTTCGAACTCATTGGTGCCCGACTTGGTCACGGCGGTGACCGCGGCGCTGGAGATCTGACCGTATTCGGCCTTGTAGTTGGAGGTGATGACCTTGTACTCACCGATGCCCAACTGCGGGAAGGGATTGCCCTGGCTGAAGAACTGGCCGGAGACGCCGCCTTCCTTGACGTAACTCTTCTGACCGATGCCATCGATGTAGACATTGGTGCTCGACGCGTTCTGCGCGCCGCCACGCAGCGACGTGTGACCGCGCGCGTCGACATTGAAGATCATGCCGGGCACGGTGTCGGCGAACTCGAGGAAGTTGCGCGAGACTTGCGGCACGGTTTCGATCTGACGTTGCGAGATCACCGCGCCGACTTCGCTCTTGCGCACTTCGGGCAAGGCTTCGCCGTAGACGGCCACGGCTTCGAGCGCGGTGGCGTCTTGCAGATCGACGGTGGAGGTCGTGGCCACGGTCAAGGTGACCGTGCGCGAACCCGAGGCCGATTCGACCTTGTACGTGCCCGGCTCCAGACCGACGATGGAATACGAGCCATCGGCCGAGGTCTTGGTGCGTCGCACCTTGCCGGTGGCGAGATTGGTCGCGACGACGTCTTCATTGGCGGCGGGACCACCGCTGGTGGTGACCGAACCGCGCAACGACGCCGCGGCGCTTTGCGCTTGCGCGCCTTGCGCCAACAGCGCGAGGCTGCCGGCCAGCGCGCAGGCCAGGATGTTTCGGCGGGCGTTGGCGAGCCGGCGCGCGCCGGGCTTGCGAATGGGGTGACCGTGCATCTGTGTCCTCCAGAAACTCTTGTGATGTGGAATCGCGTTGTTGTCTCGACGCGCGTCGCCGCGCGTCCTCGGCCGCTGCCGCCAGCCACTCACTGCCGTCGAATCGGTGTCGCCCAAATCCGTGGAGTGCCGTCCGCGCGCCATCCCGACGACGCGCATCGCGAGGGCGGCGCGCGAATTCACGCGCGCGCGTCCATCGACCCGACGAGACCCCGACGCCCGACATCCCGGTCGAGCGTTTCGCGCATGCCGCGACCCGCGCGGACATGACGACCACGGCCGCGCGCGCGAACGATTGCGCGCGCGCCACGCCATGCCGCAACCGGGTCATTTTCCCCGTTGCGGGCGCAATGTAAACGTTTCCAGAAAAATCTGTAAAGCCGCGCTGCAACATGACCGACGGGGTCGGCGCGCGGTCGATGGGCGTTCGCGCGAGGGCGCGTCGAGCGCCCAATGGCGATGATGCGCGCGAGAGGAATTGGCGTCGCGCATCGCGAGCGCGTGAGACTCGAAAGCGACTTGTCGACGACGAGTCGCGGCGCGAGATGTCGAGTCACGCGTCACGCGCGACACCAACACCTCGCGATCAATCAACAGTAACGAACATCGCGCGCGACACACACGCGCGAATGAGGGACGACGCGCATCCACGCGTCGTCCCGCGCATCACTCGCGAGCAATCACGCCGCGCGACGCAACTTCACCGCCGGAAAATCCACCGGCACATTCAGCGCGACATTGATGTAGTTGGTGAACAGATTCAGCGCGACATGGGCGATGATCTCGACGATGGCTTCGTCATCGAAACCGGCCTGGCGCACGGCTGAAATGTCGGCGGCATCGATGTGCGCGCGCTGCTCGACGATCTTGAGCGCGAAGGTCAACGCGGCGGCGGTCTTGGCATCCGCACTGCGACCGGCTTGCGCTTCGCTCAATTGCTCGCCGCTGACGCCGGCCTTGCGCCCGAGCGCGGTGTGCGCGGCGAGGCAGTACTCGCAGCCATTGCGATCGGCGATCGCGACGGCCAGTTGCTCGGTCAAGGCCGCCGGCAGCTTGCCGCCGCCGAGCGCGCCGAACGCGCCCCACATGCTGCCCAGCGCGGCGGGCGAATTGGCCGTGGCGCGGAACATGTTCGGCGCGACGCCGAACGCCTTGACGATCTGATCGAGCAACACCTTGGACTGACCTTGCGCCTGCGCGGCGACGATGAGGGGCACGTGGGACATGACTGACTCCTTATAGATGACGATGAGTGAGGAACGACGATCCGCGTCTGCCCTTGCCGGCCGTTCGGCCGGGGCCGCGAGCAGCTCGCGCTGTGGGACACACTCTAGGCCCTGTTCCCGGACGATGGATCACGGTTAGTATTTGAAACATCACTCATCGTCTGATTTCGCCATGGATCGCCTCAGTGCCCTGCTCCACCGCTTTTCGGTCAGCGCCGAGCTGTTTCACTCCGGCGCCTTGTGTGGCGTGAACGATCTGCCGCTGTTGCCCGACGCCGGTCAGCTGCATCTGATCAAGCGCGGCGAAGTGGACGTCGTGCACGGACCGCGACGCGGTCAGCGGCGCACGGTCGAAGGACCGACCTTGATCTTTTATCCGCGCCCGAAAGCGCATCGCTTCATCACCGACGCCGCGCGCGGCGCCGACATGGCCTGCGCGCACGTGCGTTTCGTCGCGGCCCGCATCAATCCGCTCGCGAGCGCCTTGCCCGAGATGGTGGTGCTGCCCTTGAGCGAACTGGGCGAGGCCGCGAGCCTGCTCGATCTGCTGTTCGCCGAAGCCTTCGCGCAACGCTGCGGCCGACAACGCGTGGTCGATCGCTTGTTCGAGGTGGTGATCGTGTATCTGCTGCGGCATCTGATGAACACCGGCGCGGTCGAGCACGGTCTGCTCGCGGGCATGGCGCATCCGCGCCTGGCGAAAGCCCTCGTCGCGATGCACGAATCACCGCAATCGCCATGGACGCTCGAAAGCCTGGGCGAGCGCGCGGGCATGTCGCGCAGTCATTTCGCCGCGTGTTTTCACGAGGCCGTGGGCGCGACGCCGGGCGACTATCTGGCGCGCTATCGCATCTGCGTGGCGCAGACTTTGTTGCGCGAAGGTCAGGCGCTGAAGTTCGTGGCCGGCGCGGTGGGCTATGGCAGCACGGCGGCGCTGTCGCGCGCGTTCAGTGCGCTGTGCGGGCAATCGCCGCGCGCGTGGTTGGCGCAAGCATCGGCGTAGACGAGGCCGCGGTCACGGATCGCGCGCGCCGCGCTTGCATCGAAGGACCGCGGGGCTAGACTGCGGCGCATGAAGCCCGCGACCGTGTTCGACCGTTGTTTGAAGCCCGGCGCGATCGCGCTGCTGGCCCTGCTGCCCGCGTTCGCCGCGCGCGCGCAGAGTTTCTGCGAGCCCGTCACCGTGGAACCGCTGACCGGCGCGACGGTGCTCGGCAATGGCACGCCCGGCAGCATCAACACGGCGCAATTGCAGGCGGCGCTCGATGTGGGCGGCGTGATCCGACTCGATCAAGGCGCGAGCCCGAGCACGATCGTGGTCACGCAAACCTTGACCGCCAGCAAGGCCACGGTGCTCGACGGCGGTGGCTTGATCACGCTTTCGGGCGGCAACGCGCGGCGCATCCTGCGGATCGTCAACCCCAATCCGGCGCAGAACGCGCCGATCTTTCGCGTGACCTTGCAGAACATCGCGCTGACCCAGGGCCGCACGACCGAGGGCCGCGGCGGCGCGATCTACAAGCAGCACGCCAGCGAGTTTCCGCACAAGGTGCAGTTGAAGCTGGTCAATTGCCGCATCGATGCCAGCAACGCGCCGCTCGATGCCAGTTCCCAGGACGATGGCGGCGGGGCCTTCTACGGCGAGCTGTTGAACCGCATCGACATCGGCAATTGCCAGTTCCAGAACAACTCGGGCAGCAATGGCGGCGCGGCGTATTCGCTGGGCAGTTTGCGCGTGAACATCGTCGACAGCGTGTTTCAGGGCAATCACGCCATCGGCACGGGCGGCAATCCGGGCAATGGCGGCAATGCCGGCGCGTTGGGCGTGGATGGCGCCGATCGCTTGGTCGATATCTGTCGCACGCGCTTCGTCGGCAATGATTCGAATGCCTTCGGCGGTGGTTTCTTCAGCGTGATGTACGACCAGACCAGTCGCACGCGCTTCGAGGACGTGGTGTTCGACGGCAATCGCCAGTTGTCGAACGCGGAACACACCGGCGGCGCGTACATTCAGGACGGGCCGTGGGCGATGGAGCGCGTGAGTTTTCTCAACAACGAGGCCAATGGCTTCGGCGGTTTGTTCGTCGCCGGCAATGCGCCGGGCACGATCCGCAATGGCACGTTCTCGGGCAATGTCGCGCGCGCGGGTCTGGGCGCGGCCATGGCCTTGAGCAACGCCGTGCCGATCAATGTGATCAACACCACGATCGCCAACAATGTCTCGACCGCCGCCTTCGCTGCGGGGATTTCGATCGGCACGCCCAATCAACTGCGTCTGACCAACACCGTGTTCGCCAACAACACCGGCGGCAATCGCTTCGTGAACTGGAACATCCAGAACACGGCCGCGGCCGATGGCGGCGGTAATCTTCAGTGGCCGATGACGCGTCCCATGGGTGGCGGTACCGAGATCGCGGTCGCGGCCGGCAGTACCTTCGCCGATCCGCAATTGCCGGCGGCCGCGGGCAATCATGGCGGCTTGGTGCCGACCTTGGCCTTGAGCGCGGGTTCGCCCGCGATCAACACCGGCGTGAGCGCGACCGAAGTGCCCACCACCGACGCGCGCGGCGTGGCGCGCGTAGGCGCGGTCGATCGCGGCAGTTACGAGCTCGACAACACCGACATCGCCTTCGCCAACGGCTTCGAATAGCGCGCGGCTATTACCGATACCCGCGCGACACTGGCAGAATCGAGCGAATTCGCCGGGAATCCTTCGATGTCCAGCAAAAAGCAGCGGCCGCCGTCACCGACTCGCATCCTGTTCGCCAGCTTGATCGGCACCACGATCGAGTTCTTCGATTTCTACATCTACGCGACGGCCGCCGTCCTGGTGTTTCCGAAGCTGTTCTTTCCCGTCGGCAATCCCGGCACGGCGACCCTGCAATCGTTGGCGACCTTCGCGCTGGCCTTCTTCGCGCGACCGATCGGTTCGGCCGTGTTCGGTCACTTCGGCGATCGCATCGGCCGTAAGGCGACCCTGGTCGCATCCTTGCTGACCATGGGCATCTCGACCGTGATGATCGGTCTGTTGCCCACGTATGCATCGATCGGCATCGCGGCGCCGATCGCCTTGGCCCTGTGCCGACTCGGTCAGGGCCTGGGCCTGGGCGGTGAATGGGGCGGCGCGGTCTTGCTGGCGATCGAGAACGCGCCGCCGCATCGCCGCGCGTGGTACGGCATGTTCCCGCAACTGGGCGCGCCGCTGGGCTTCATCGCCTCGACCGGCAGTTTTCTGTTGCTGACTCACTTTCTCGATGACGCGCAGTTCCTCGCCTGGGGCTGGCGCTTGCCGTTTCTCGCGAGCGCGGTGCTGGTGCTGGTCGGGTTGTGGGTGCGCTTGCGCATCCAGGAAACGCCCGCCTTCGTCGCCACGGTGGCGCGCGCCGAACGCGTGCGCCTGCCGATGATCACCGTGTTCAAGGAGCATCGACAGTCCTTGATGCTGGGCACGGCCGTTGCCTTGGCGACCTTCGTGCTGTTCTATCTGATGACGGTGTTCACGCTGAGCTGGGGCACGACGCAACTGGGCTACTCGCGCGAACGCTTCTTGAGCATGCAGATGCTCGGCGTGCTGTTCTTCGGCCTGACCATTCCCATGTCGGCGCATCTGTCCGATGCTTCGGGTCGCATCCGCGTGCTGCAGGTCGCGACGATCTCGATCATCGTGTTCGGTGTGTTCTTCGGCGCCTTGATTGGTTCGGGCAGCGATTGGGGCGTGATGCTGGGCCTGGGTCTGGGCCTGGCGTTGATGGGCGTGACTTACGCGCCGCTGGGCACCTTGTTGTCAGAGATGTTTCCCACGGCCGTGCGTTACACGGGCGCCTCGGTCGCGTTCAATCTGGCCGGGATTTTCGGGGCCTCGCTCGCGCCCTATATCGCGACATGGTTGGCGGGTCGCTACGGTCTGGACGCGGTGGGCTATTACCTCGTGGTCGCGGCGTCGATCACGTTGTACGCCCTCGTGCGCATGCCCGAGCCTAAGCGCTGAGCGCCGTCGCTTCACCACGCGCGTGGTAAAACGACAGCCCTCGACAATGGCGCGATGGGTGGGAACGCGGATGCGCGCGAAGTTCATAGTGATAGGCCTGGGATGCCTGATGATCTTCGGCGCGGCGCGCGCCGAGGAACCCACGCGCGTGTTCGCGGCCGCGAGTCTCACCACCGCGCTCGACGACGTGGCGAGTCAATGGCAAACGCACGGGCATCCGCAACCGGTGATCGCCTATGGCGGGTCCTCGGCGCTGGCGCGTCAGATCGAGGCCGGTGCGCCGGTCGATGTCTTCGCCTCGGCCGATGGCACGTGGATGGACTATCTCGAACAGCGCGACCGCATCGCCACCGAAACCCGCATCGATCTGCTCGGCAATGCCCTGGTCTTGATCGCGCCGAAGCGCGCGGCCTTTCCGGTGACCTTCGCGCCCGACTTCGATTTCGCGAAGGCGTTTGACGGCAAGCTGTGCACGGGCGAACCCGGCGTGGTGCCCGTGGGCATCTATGCCCAGCAAGCGCTGACCGCGCTCGGCTGGTGGCCCGCGATCGAAGCGCGGATTGTCGGCACGGAAGACGTGCGGGCCGCGCTGGCCTTCGTCGAGCGCGGCGAATGCGCGGCGGGGATTGTCTATGCGACCGACGCGCGCGTCAGCACGCGGGTCGAGGTGCTGGGCGAGTTTCCCGCGCGCACGCATCGCGCCATCGTCTATCCCTTCGCGCTGACGCGCGAGGCCCGGTCCGAGGCGCGCGCGTTTCTCGAGTTTCTGCGCGGCGACGAAGCGCGCGCGATCTTCGCGCGCCACGGCTTCACCACGCCGCAACCCTGATGGCCTGGCTCACGCCCGAGGAATGGCAAGCCTTGGCGCTGTCGGCGCGCGTCGCGACGTGCGCGGCGCTGACGAGTTTGCCTTTGGGCATTGCTTTGGCATGGTGGTTGGAGCGGCATGAGTTTCGCGGCAAGTTTCTCGTCGACGTGCTGGTGCAATTGCCCATGGTCTTGCCGCCCGTGGTGCCGGGCTATGTGCTCTTGCTGCTCTTGGGTCGGCGTGGACCGATCGGCGCGTGGCTCGAGGCGCATTTTGGTCTGGTGCTCGCCTTTGATTGGAAAGGCGCGGTCGTGGCTTCGGCGGTGATGGCGTTTCCCTTGCTGGTGCAGCCGATCCGTCTCGCGTTTCGCTTGATCGACGCGCGCATCGAGAAGGCCGCGACCACGCTCGGCGCGCCGCCATGGCGCGTGTTCATGACGATCTCGTTGCCGCTGGCGCTGCCGGGCATTCTCGCGGGCGCCGTGATGTGCTTCTCGCGCAGTCTCGGCGAATTCGGCGCGACCATGGCCTTCGTCGGCAATATTCCCGGTCAGACGCGCACCTTGCCGCTGGCGATCTACAGCCTCACGCAAGTGCCCGATGGCGAAGCCGCGGCCTTGCGGCTGAGCGTGTTGTCGATCGCGCTGGCGGTGGCGGCGCTGTTTGCTTGTCATGCCTTCGGGCGACGCGCCGAGCGCACGCTCGGCCTGCGCGATCATCGGCACGATCGTGTTTGATTTGTCCTTGCACTACACGCGTGGCGACTTCACCTTGCGGGCCCGCGCGCGCATGCGTCCGGGCGTGACCGGCATCGTCGGGCCTTCGGGCGCGGGCAAGAGCACCCTGCTGGCCTTGCTCGCGGGGCTGTTGCGCCCCGATGGTGGCGAGTTGAAACTCGGCGATGATGTCTTGTTCGATCACGCGCGCGGCGTGTTCGTGCCGGCGTGGCGACGGCATCTGGGTCTGGTGTTTCAGGACGGGCAGTTGTTTCCGCATCTGAGCGTGCGCGCGAATCTGCTCTACGGTCATCGGCAATTGCGGCCGGAGGAGCGGCGCTTCGAACTCGACGCGGTCCTGGAACTGCTCGAGATCGGCCATCTGCTCGATCGTCGCCCGACGCTACTGTCGGGTGGCGAGCGTCAACGCGTGGCCTTGGGTCGTGCCTTGTTGTACTCACCGCGCGTGCTGATGCTCGACGAGCCATTGTCCTCGCTCGACGAGCGCTTGAAGCAACAGATCCTGCCCTTTCTGCGCCGCGTGAAGGATGAAACGCGCTTGCCCATGCTCTATGTCAGTCACGCGCGCGCCGAGATCGACTATCTGGCCGATACCGTGTGGCGCATCGAGCACGGCGAGTTGCTCACGCCGGAAAGCACGGCCGCCGACGCGGCCACCCCATTGGCATCGGCGACCGCGCCGAATCGGAGTCCCTGATGCGTTTGCTCTCCACCCTCGTTTTGTTGATCACCTGTCTCGTCGCCGCGCCAGCGCATTCGGCCGATGACACGACCGCGTCGAATAGCGTGATCTTCGGGGGCGGCTTCGATAAACCCTTCACGTTGACGGCGTCGGAACTAGCGGCATTGCCGCATGAATTAATCACGGTGCCCGTTCACGGCAAGCTCGCGCGCTTCGAAGGCGTGCGTCTGCTCGAGTTCCTGCGTCGCGCGGGCGCGCCGCTCGACGAGGACCTGCGCGGTCCGCACTTGACGAAGTTTCTGCTGGTGACCGCCGCCGATGGCTATCGCGCGGTGTTCTCGCTGGCCGAACTCGACGAAGGTTTCGGCCACGCGCCGGTGTATCTGGTCGATATGCGCGACAACGCGCCGCTCGACGCGAAGGAAGGGCCGTTTCGCCTCGTGGTCGGCGATGAAAAACGCGGCGGCCGCGGCGTGCGTCAGGTCACGCGCGTCGACTTGGTCGACGCCGTGCCGCGATAGTCGCCATGGCCGAGTGCGATCTGGTACTTGGTCATCTTGAGATAGGGCGCTATCCGCGACCATTGCAGTTCCCGCGTGGCGTGACATTTGCCCCAGAGCGCGTCGAAGAAGGCAGCGAAGTTGCCTTGGCGCTCGGCGACGTCGACCATGGCGTCCGAGTTGCCAGACAAGGCGTGCGGCACATCGTTGGCGCCGCGGCGACCATTGAATGCGCGCCACGTTTCAATTTCTCACGAGTACCAACCAGACGAACACGCCGGGCTTGATCGCGGGCTTGTCGCGGCCCGATCGCGGTCACTTGCGCCTGGGCGACGACGTCTTGTTCGACGACGCGCGTGGTGTGTTGGTCGGCGCCAGGCCCTGTTGTCCGGCGTCGAGCGTCATTGCGTGGCTCCGTGGCGCGTCTTGCTGTACTCGCCGCGCGTGCTTCTGCTCGACGACCCCTTGCCCTCGCCCGATGAACGCTTGAGACAGCGGACCCTGCAGCTCCTGCGCCGAGTAGAAGAAGAAGCGCGCATTCCGATGATCTATGTCACCCCTGCGCGCGCCGAGATCGACTATCTGGCCGATTCAGTTTGGCGCATGGAACAAGGCCGTCTGTCCACGGAAGACGAGGCGCCCGAGGCGTGAAGTTGGCGCGACACCTCGTCGCGCCAACCACGCAAGTCCGCCCGCGCCAAGGCCGCGGGCGGGAGTCTCGCTTACTGGACCATGCCGGAGAACTGCTCGATCGTGGTGCCCGGCGGCGAGTTGTTGATCACGCCTGCGCAAGTTTGCGTGCGCGTGATCGCGAAGAACGTCTCGAACACCGGCGATGAGCCGCAGAACGCATCGACGACATGACGGGTCTCCATGTCGCAGTAGCCCGAGAAGACCAGGTCGACCGACTGCGCCGAGAAGTCATCGAAGTAGCCCTGCGTCGACGCGAACTGCGCGTTCGGCCCCACTTGCGCGTACACCGAGCGATAGACATTGTAGGGACCCGGCGGGTACGGCCCGAAGCCCACGCTGGACACATACGAATGCGCGACCGCGGTAGGCGTATCGACAACACTCTGCGTGTTGGCGGTGAACGTCGAATCCAGCCCGTAGAACACGCTGCAGGCCTGCGGCGAGTTGGTGGTGTACACGCGCGTGTAGTTGGCCTTGCCGAGCGTGCCGACACCGCCCTGCCCCGCTTCGAGACGCGCGATCTCGGTGGCGAGCTTTCCGCTGGTCGCCACCGCATTGGCGCGCGCCTTGGCGCCGCCGACCGACTCGGCCACGATCGAGCGGGTCAGTTCGTCACGCAGCACGGCCAAATAGGCGCGCGCGCCCGCTTCGCCGGCATATACCTTCATCGCTTCGCCGCCCGGTCGCGCGTCGAGAAAGACGCCGTCGCTCAGTTTCGACCAGCTGGTCGCGTTTGGTGCCAGCGCGCCGAGCATCTTCAGTTCCTGCGCCGATACCTCATCGTTCGATGCCGCCCACGCCGGGGCAGCGAGGCCGCCGAGCAGGGCCAGCGCGAAGGTGATCTTCGTGTTTCCTTTCATGTCTTTCTCCTTTGATAAAGCAGAGTGTGGCCGGCGTGCTTGCCAGCCGCTCGCGCGCACGAACCCGATGTCGTGCATCGCGCACGAATTCGCCGAACGCGAGGCTTATCGAGCGTCTTCGCGCGCGCAAGAAACAAACTCGTGCTGGCTGCGAGAAGCAGCTCATCGCGATGACACGACGCGCTCGACGAGTACGCGTGGCGCGATTGGCGTGGGCGATCGTGATGCGTCGAGACCGCTTGGACTAGTTGCTGCGAGTGATGCAGTATTTGCTCATCTTGCGGTACAGGGTCATGCGCGACCAATGCAGTTCCTGGGCCGCGCGGCACTTGTTCCAGCGCGTGGCGAACAAGGCGGCGAGAATTCGCTGACGCTCGTCGCCATCCGCCGAGGGCTCGACCGCGCCGGTGAGCGTCGCGGGCAGATGACGCGACTCGATCGGCCCCGTGGGCGGATCGATCAACAAGGCCTCGACCACATTGCGCAGTTCGCGCACATTGCCGGGCCAGTGATAGCGCAGCAGACAGGCCAGGGCCGAATCGGCCAGCGGCCGCGCCGCGTGTTCGGGCGCGAAGGCGCGCCAGTAGTGCGCGAACAAGGCCGGAATATCGCGCGGACGTTGACGCAGTGGCGGCAGATGAATGCGCGCCACGTTCAAGCGAAAGAACAGATCGGCGCGGAAGCGCTGTTGCGCGACCAGACTTTCCAGGTCCTGATTGGTGGCGGCGACGAAGCGCACGTCGATCGGCTCGGACTGACGACCGCCCAGGCGCGAGACCTCGCGCGCCTCGATCGCGCGCAGCAGCTTGGCTTGCGCGGGCAGCGGCAACTCGCCGATTTCATCGAGCAGCACCGTGCCGCCTTGCGCGAGCTTGAGCTTGCCCGGGTACGCGCGCACCGCGCCGGTGAAGGCGCCGCGCTCGAAGCCGAACAGCTCGCTCTCGAACAAGCCTTCGGGCAAGGCCGCGCAGTTGATGCTGACGAAGGGTCGCGCGCGGCGCGCGCTGTGGGCGTGAATGAACTCGGCCACGGCTTCCTTGCCAGTACCGGTCTCGCCGGTGAGCAAGGTCGTGCATTCGGTGGCGGCGACCTTGCGCGCGTAGTCGAGCACCGCGCGAATGCTGTCGTCTCCGGCCACCAGGTTGTGCGTGTAGGCTGACATCACTGAGCGTTCCATGCGATCGATCGAGTGACGCGCGGCGCGAAAGCGACGCGCGCGATGCCTTGCCCGGAAGCGGCGAATCCTTCGCCCTCTCCTCAAACGACAATACTCCGCCGAATCGCACGGCGAGGCAATGAACTTTCGCGCTGAGCGCGCGCGCGATGCAAAATGCCAACGCATCCGCGGTGAATTCGCGACCATTTGTTCATGACAGCGCGCGCAGGTTGCACGCGAATGACCGCGATCATCGTCGCAAGGCACGCTGGGTCATGAGAGGTCACGCGTCATCGACGCACCCGTGCGTGAACGCGGCGCGCCGATCGACAACTGGTTCCCCGACTCTGACTGAAAGCGGCACCGCTCGAACGCGAGGCGCGCGCTAGCCTGATATCGCCACAGGAGGCCCCATGCTCGAGCTCTACACCGCCGCCACGCCCAATGGCCAGAAACTGCGCTTGTTCTTCGAGGAAACCGGTCTGCCGCATCGCGTGATCTCCGTGCGTCTGTCGCAGGGCGAGCAGCATCGTCCCGAGTTCGTCGCGATCTCGCCCAATCACAAGATTCCGGCCTTGGTTGATCCCGAAGCCGAGGGCGGGCCGCTGAAGCTGTTCGAGTCGGGCGCGATCCTGATGTACCTGGCGGAGAAATCCGGAAAGTTTCTGCCGGCGGACCCGCATGGCCGCATGGACGTGCTGACGTGGTTGTTCTGGCAAGTGTCCGGGCTGGGGCCGATGGCGGGACAGGCCGGGCATTTTCTCGCGCATGCGCCCGAGCCCGTGCCGTATGCGATCGAACGCTACACGCGCGAACTGACGCGCCTGTACGGTGTGCTCGACGCGCGCCTGCGCGGGCGCGAGTTCATTGCTGGCGAATACTCGATCGCCGACTTGGCCTGCTATCCGTGGATCGTCTCGCATGTCGGCCATGGACAGCGGCTCGCGGAGTTTCCTGATCTCGCGCGCTGGTTCGCGGCCATCGCCGCGCGACCGGCGACGCAGCGCGCTTATGTCGGCGTGGAAGATCCTTATGCCAAGGGCCGCGCGCCCTTGAGCGAAGAGGCGCGACGGGCGCTGTTCGGCGCGACCACGTCCGCGCGTTGAGCGCGGCCGGGCATGCCCGGTCGTCATCGCGCACGACCCGAGACGCGATCGCGCGCGCGAGATGTCGCCGAGACATCGCGAGACGTCGGGTCTCGGCGCGCCTCCGCGCGCCGTTGCCTTGCCTGCGACTTTGACCTTGAATTCAAGGCCAAAATCGCCGCAAACAGCGCGCGCGACACGGATGCCACGGGCGCGGCTGCTGCAAAGCACATAGACAACGCGAACTGCAAACGCTTACATTCTTGCCCTTCGCCGGGCCCGCGCGACGACGCGCCCCCGCGATTCGCGGCCCGATGCGATCGCGCGCGATCTCCTTCCTTCCCGTGGTGCAGGTAAGCGTCATGTCGGTAACCATCAAGGACGTTGCCCGCGCCGCCAAGGTTTCGGTGGCCTCCGTGTCTCGCGCCTTGAACGGGCACGAAAACGTGACGCCCGAGACGCGCCGCGTCGTGGTCGAAGTGGCGCGCAAGCTCGGCTACGTGCCGCACAGCGCCGCGCGCAGTCTGATCACGCGACGCACGCAAACGCTGGGCGTGCTCTTGCCCGACCTGCATGGCGAGTTCTTTTCGGAACTGATCCGCGGCATCGATCAAGCGGCGCGGCGCGAGGGTTGGCACATTCTCGTGTCGAGTTCGCACGACGACGCCGAGGAAGCGGCCGCGGCGCTGCGCAACATGCGCGGCCGCGTCGATGGCCTGCTGATCATGTCGCCGCACGTGGACGCGGCGGTGCTGGCCGAGAATCTGCCGAGCGCGCATCCGACCGTGCTGGTCAACACGCGCGTCGAAGGCGCGTCGGTGCCCGCCTTCGTGATCGACAATCATGCCGGCGCCACGGCGATGATGCGGCACCTGGTGTCGCGCGGTCATCGCCACATCGCGCTGATCACCGGCCCCAAGCGCAACTTCGACGCGCAGGAACGCTTGCGCGGGTATCGCGAGGCCATGGCCAAGCTTTTGCCCGGCACGCCCGAGCTGATCATCGAAGGCGAGTTCAGCGAGGAATCGGGCTATCAAGCCGGTCATCGAATTCTCGCGTTGGCGCAACGGCCCGACGCGGTGTTCGCCAGCAACGACATGATGGCCATCGGCGCGCTGTTCGCGTTCAACGAGGCCGGCGTGCAGGTGCCGCGCGATATTGCCTTGGTCGGCTTCGACGATATTCCGATCGCGCGCTTCGTCACGCCGCCGCTGACCACGGTGCGCGTGCGCATCGCCGATCTGGGCACGCGCGCGACGCAGCGCTTGATTCAAGCGATCGCGGGCAATGACGAATCGAGTCGGCAGGCGCAGTTGCTCAAGCCCGAACTCGTGGTGCGCGCGTCCTGCGGTGGCGATATCGGGGCGCCCGCGAGCGCGGGACGCGGCGATCGCGTGAGTTGACGTCGCTCGTCGAGCGGGCGCGCGTGGTCGATTCGATCGACGCGAAACGCGCGTGATGACGCGAGAGATTCATTATTCGCGTTGAGCGAACAGGAGACGCTCGGCACGCAAGCCAAGCGACAACCGATTTCTCGCGATAGACCAAGCGCCGCGCGCGCTCGCGCGCGACGCCGCATCACCCCGCGCGCGCGTGCTCGACGAGCTTGCGGGCCTTGGCCGCCGATTCGGCGATGTCGTCGAAGCGCGATTCGCGAACCCAGTCCTCGCGCACCATCCACGAGCCGCCGACGGCGACGACATTGGCTTCGCGCAGATACGCGCCCGCTTCGGCCTCGACGATGCCGCCGGTGGGGCACAGGCCGATGTCGGGCAAGGGCCCGCGCAACGAGCGCACCAGGGGCAGACCACCGACGGCGGCGGCGGGGAACAACTTCACCGCGTCGAAACCCAGCGCCGCCAGCGCCATGATCTCGGTCGCCGTGGCCGCGCCGGGCACGGCCGGAATGCTGGCCGTGGCGAGCGCGCGCGCGAGTTCCGCCGGCGTGCCGGGCGTGACGATGAAATCGGCGCCGGCATCGACCGCCGACTCCAGCAGATCGAGGCTGGTCACCGTGCCCGCGCCGACGCGCAGTGCCGGAAGCTCGCTTTTCAACATGGCGATGGCGTCGAGCGCCATCTTGGTGCGCAGGGTGATCTCGATGGTGTCGAGACCGCCCTCGAGCAGCGCCGCGCCGATCGACACGGCCGCGTCGACGTTGTGCACGGTCACCACCGGCAGAATGCCGACCGCGCGCAGCAACTGCTTGCCGCTGTGGGGTCGTGCCTCGCCATTGCTCTTCTTAGTCATGCATTCCCCTCGCCGGTCCAGCCGTCCACGCCGCATGCGATGCTCAAGGCGCCGGTTTCGGCCGAACCTACCACGGCGCGATTGCCCGCGAACAAGGCTCGACCCAAATCCTGCGCGGCGGCGCGCGGCATCGGATCGTTGGCGCGCGCGCGCCACGTGTCCGCGTCGACCAGCACGCGCAGTTCGCCGCTCTCGCCGTCGAGGCGCAAGATATCGCCACTGCGCACTTTGGCCAATGGCCCACCGAGCGCCGCCTCGGGCGTGACGTGAATGGCCGAGGGTACCTTGCCCGAGGCGCCGGACAAACGACCGTCCGTCACCAGCGCCACGCGCCGTCCCTGATTCTGCAGCATGCCGAGCAAGGGCGTGAGGCTGTGCATCTCGGGCATGCCGTTGGCGCGCGGTCCTTGAAAACGCACGACGGCGATGAAATCGCGCGGCAGAGCCTGCTTCGCGTTGAGGCGCTTGAGCTCGGCCGGATCGTCAACCACCACGGCCGGCGCCTCGATGCGACGATGCTCGTCCTTGATCGCCGAGAGCTTGATCAGCGCACGACCGAGCTCACCGCTGAGCAGGCGAATGCCGCCATGCGCCTCGAATGGGCGCGCGACGGGACGCAGCACCTGCTCGTCGCCCGGTTGCGTGGCCGCGGGCACGTAGCTCACGCGCTCGCCATCGAGGCGCGGCTCAGCGGCATAGGCGCGCAGGCCGCCGTCGACCACGGTCGTGATGTCGGCGTGAATCAAGCCGGACTCGATCAGCTCGCGCAGCACATAGGCCACGCCACCGGCGGCGGCGAAACGATTCACGTCGGCCTCGCCATTGGGATAGACACGCGCGATCAGCGGCACGGCGGCGGCGAGTTCATCGATGTCGGTCCAGTCGACCACGATGCCGGCGGCGCGCGCCACGGCGACGAAGTGAATGGTGTGATTGGTCGAACCGCCCGTGGCCAGCAGCGCCGCGAAGGCATTGACGATGGCGCGCTCGTCGACGAGTTGGCCGATCGGTCGATAGTCATCGCCCAGCGCGGTGATGCGCGCGGCGCGCTCGGTGGCCGCGCGCGTGAAGGCATCGCGCAGCGGCGTGCCCGGCGGCACGAAGGACGTGCCCGGCAATTGCAGGCCCATCGCTTCGAGCAGGACTTGATTGGAATTGGCCGTGCCGTAGAACGTGCACGTGCCTGGCGCGTGATACGAGGCGGATTCGGCTTCGAGCAGTTCCTCGCGCGTGGCCTGGCCGGCGGCGTAACGCTCGCGCACTTCGGCCTTGCGCTTGTTCGGCAGGCCCGAGGGCATGGGCCCGGCGGGCACGAAGATCGTCGGCAGATGACCCAGCGCCAGCGCGCCGATCAACAGGCCCGGCACGATCTTGTCGCACACGCCCAGGCACAGGGCGGCGTCGAACATGTCGTGACACAACGCGATGGCCGTGCCTTGCGCGATCGCGTCGCGCGAGAACAGCGACAGCTCCATGCCCGGTCGACCTTGGGTCACGCCATCGCACATCGCGGGCACGCCGCCGGCGACTTGCGCCGTGGCGCCGATCGCGCGCGCGGCGCGCTTGATCTGCTCGGGATAGTGCTCGAACGGCTGATGCGCCGAGAGCATGTCGTTGAACGCGGTGACGATGCCGATGTTGGGACCGGCGCCGCCCTTGAGCGCTTGCTTGTCGTGCGGCTCGCACGCGGCGAAGCCGTGCGCGAGGTTGCCGCAACTCAAGCGTCCGCGCGTCGGCGTGCGCTGCGCCGAGGCGGCGATGAATTCGAGATAACGCCGCCGCGATTCGCGACTGCGCTCGACGATGCGGGCGGTGATGGCCGCGACGCGGGGATCCAGACTCATGTCGACTCCGAGGTGCTCACGGGCACCAATGCACTTGCAGGCCCTGCGCGATGGCCACGCGCACGGGCAATTCGTTGACGTCCTCGCCCGCGAGGGCGCGTTGCAGCACGGCGCGCTTGGCCGCGCCCTTGATGATCAGCACGCGCAAATGCGCGGCGGCCAAGGCCAGCGGCGTGAGCGTGAGCCGCTGCGACCACGCGCCCGCGCCGGGACAGCCCGTGGCGTCGAGCGTGGCATAGGGAACGGTCGCCGCCAATGCTGCGGGCAGATCGGTCGCGCCGGGAAATAGCGAAGCGGTATGTCCGTCATCGCCCATGCCCAGCACCAGCACTGACAACGGCAGCACCGATTCGCGCCAGCGGCGATTGGCCAGGGCCACGGCGTCGGCGGCCGAGGCGCCATCGATCGCCAGCGGCCAGAAGGTCGCGCGCGCGGCGTGGCCGGCGAGCAAGGTCTCGCGCAGCAAGCGCGCGTTCGAGCCCGGATCGTCGCTGGCGACCCAGCGTTCGTCGACCGGGGTCGCGACCACGCGTGTCCAGTCGAGCGTCGCGCCGGACAAGGCGCGATACACCGGTCCCGGCGTTGTCCCGCCGGACAAGGCCAGCAGCACGCGCGAGTGATCGGCGAGATCGGTGGCCAGTTGCCGCGCGATCTGTTGCGCGCAGGCGGCGACGAGCGCTTGTTCGTTGGCGTGTTCGAGCAGCACCAGGGGCGCGTGACGACGCGCCGCGATCACGCGCGCGGGCGGAATCTGATCCATGGTCGACTCCTGTCAGCTCAAGCGTTCAAGGGACGATCGAGTTTTGCGAACCCGGCGGCGCCAAGCAAGCCCGGCTGCGCGTGAGTCACGGCCATGGTGGGCACTTGCGCCAAGGTTTGGGCGAAACGGCCCTTGTCCTCGAAGCGGCGACGGAAGCCACCGCCTTGCAACCACGGCCACAGCGGCTCGATCAAGCCGCCGGAAAGATACACGCCCGACCAGGCGCCGAACATCAGGGCGGCATCGCCCGCGATCGAACCGAAGACTTCGCAGAACACTTCGACCGCGCGTCGGCACGCGGGATCGTCGCCGCGCGCGGCGCGGTCGCTGACTTCCTCGGGCCGCAGCGGCAGCGAGGTCTGACCGTGAATGTCGCACAGCGCTTCGTAGATATTGCTCAAGCCGCGACCGCAGATCAGTCGTTCGTTCGACACGCGCCCGAAGCGCGCGGCGAGATGACGCAGGATCGCGTGTTCTTCCTCGCCGACCGGCGCGAAGCTGACGTGACCGCCTTCGGTTTCGAGCACGATCGGACGATCCTCGCGCATCAGCAACGCACCCACGCCCAGCCCCGTGCCGGGACCCAGCACGGCGAAGGTGCGCGACGCGCGCGTCGCGGGCGCGTGCTGCGGCCCGATCACGCGCACGTCGGCCGGCCGAAGCAAGGGCAGGCTCATGGCCATGGCCGCGAAGTCGTTGACCACTTGCAGTTGATCGAGCCCAAGCGCGCGCTGCGTGCTGACGATCGAGATGTCCCAAGGATGATTGGTGATGCGCACGGCATCGCCGACCACGGGACCGGCCACGGCGAACACGGCGCGGCGCGGCTGCGTGTCGACTTCGCGCAGATAACTCGTGGCGGCGGCGGCCAGCGAATCGAATTCGGCGACGCGGTAGCGACGCACCGAATCGTCGAGCAGCGGCACGTCGCGCGCCGGATCGGCCAGCGCCAGGCGAATATTGGTGCCGCCGACATCGGCGATCAGGGTCGGCGCGGCCGCGGGGGTCGTCATGCGGAAACCTTGCGCCGCGTCGCGCGCAGCGTGTCAGGCAGGAATGACTCGCTGCCCGCCGGCCCCCAGGAGCCGGCCATGTAGGGCAGCACCGGTTGCGCGCGCGCGGCCCAGGCCGCGAGCACGCCGTCGATCCATGACCACGCGGCCTCGACTTCATCGCCGCGCACGAACAAGGTGGGATTGCCGTGCAGCGCGTCGAGCATCAAGCGCTCGTAGGCGATGCGTCGACGCGCGGTGTGCGCGCGCATGGACAGATCCAGCGCCAGCGGTTGCAACTCGAGCGCGCCCCACTCGGGGCCGGCGAGGCTGCTCATCAGTTCCAGCGAGATATTCTCTTCGGGCTGCAAGCGCATCACCAGGCGATTAGGCGCGGCGTCATCGCGCGCGGGTTTTTCGAACAACCAATGCGAGACCGGACGAAAGCGCACCACGATCTGCGTGCTGCGCTCGGCCAGGCGCTTGCCCGTGCACAAGCGAAACGGCACGCCGGCCCAACGCCAGTTGTCGATGTGTGCGACCAGGCCCACGAAGGTTTCGATCTCGCCTTGCGCTGGCGCGTAACCGGGTACCGGTTGACCGGCGACCACGCCGGCCTGATAGCAGCCGCGCACGCTGTCGCGCGCGACGTGTTCGGCATCGAAGGGCCGCAGGGCGCGTAGGACCTTGACCTTCTCATCGCGCAGCGTGTCGGCGTTGAGCGAGCCCGGCGGCTCCATCGCGGTGAGCGCGAGCAGTTGCAGCATGTGGTTCTGCACCATGTCGCGCAGCGCGCCGGACGTGCCGTAATAGGCATCGCGGCCATCGACGCCGCCGGTCTCGGCGATCAGGATATCGACCGATTCGATGAAGCGGTGATTCCACACCGCCTCGAGCAAGGTATTGCCGAAGCGCAGCGCGATGAGGTTCTGTACCGTCGCCTTGCCCAGATAATGATCGATGCGATAAACGCGATCCTCGGCGATGAGCTCGTGAATCGCGCCATTGATCGCGCGCGCCGAGGCGAGATCGCGACCGATGGGTTTTTCCAGCACCAATCTCGACGGCGCATCCAGCAGACCCGCCGCGCGCAGACCACGCGCGATCGGCGTGAACAAGGCTGGCGGCGTGGCGAGATAACTCACGTGCGCGCGTTCGCGCGGACACAGGGCGCCGAGCGCGCGCGGAATGCTGTCGGGGTCGGACAAATCGGTGGCGACGTAGTGCACGCGCTCGGCCAGCGCGCGCAGATCGGCCTGACTCAGCTCGCGCGGCGTCTGCGTGGCCGACAAGCGTTCGATCAACCAGGCGCGGAAGCTCGTTTCGTCGTACGGCTGCAAGGCGACGGCGACGACGCGGAAGTCGGCTGGCAACAGTCGATCACGCAGCAGATGCGCGAGCGAGGGAAACAAATAGCGCAGCGCCAGGTCGCCGGTCGCGCCGAACAGAATCAGGGTCGAATGCATCGTCACGTCACTCCAAGTCAGTCGCGGGGCGACTGCCAAGGGTGGCCGGCGCGCGGGGCCCGTTCAACCCAATGCATACGAATTCATTCCTCCCGCGGGACTTGACCCTGCGCGTGACCGGCGGCATGAGGGTGCTCGGCCCCGGCCTTCGTGGAAACGATTACATGCGAGAATAGCGCAAGCCGTGGCGGCGTGGCACCCGCTTCGGAGAGGATTCGGGGCGGCGATCACGGAGACGCAGGAATGGCACTAGTGCGACGCAGCACGGAAATCGCCATGCGCTGGGACTCGCGCGCGCGCGCCGCGGTATTCGCCGTTTTTCTAATATTCGCGTCATGGTGCGGCGCGCAAGCACCGCCCGAAACCTGGACCGAGGACCTGACGCGCTTCGCCGCCGATGAACAGGCGCATCCGCCTGGCGAACACGAGATCGTGTTCTATGGCAGCTCGTCGTTTCGCTTATGGCCGGGTCTCGAGGACGCGTTCGCGCCGACGCGCGCCCGCAATCGCGGTTTCGGCGGTTCGACCACGGCCGTCGGCGTGGCGATGTTCGATCGCATCGTGATGCCGCTGCGCCCGCGCACCCTGGTGCTGTACTTCGGCGACAACGATCTGTCGATGGCGATGACGCCCGAGGCCGTGATCAGCGACTGGCGACGTTTGTTCGCGCGCATCGATGACGCGCTGCCCGACGCTCGCGTGATCGTGGTCGCGATCAAACCGAGCCCCGCGCGCGAGGGTTTGTTGGGCGCGCAGAACGAGGTCAACGCGGAACTGCGCGCGCTCGCGGCGGCGCGACGCGAGACTTTCTTCGTCGACATCGCCTCGCCGATGCTCGACGCGAGGCACGCGCCGCGCGCCGAGCTCTTCGGTCCCGATGCCCTGCACATGAACGCGCGCGGCTACGCGGTGTGGCGGCCCTTGATCGCGCCCTTGATCGAGTGATCGACGCGCGTCCCGTCTAACGCGCGGCCTCGGGCGTGAGCTCGAGCAGGTCCGCGGTCTTTTCCACGAGGAAATCGACAAAGGCGCGCACCTTCGGCGCCAGCACGCCACCGCGCGGAAACACGGCGTTGAGATCAAAAGGCGGCGAGCGCCACGCGCCGAGCACGCGGATCAATCGACCGGTCTGCACCGAGGCCTCGCCGAGTTTCTCCGGCAGGAATACCAGGCCGACGCCCGCTTCGGCGATGCGACGCAAGCTGTCGGGTTCATTGCTGACCATCACCGGATTGACCGGATACTCGCCCTGGGTCACGCCATCGCCCAGCGGCCAGGACACGCGTTGATTGCGGCGCTGCATGGCCATGGTGATGGCGCGATGGTGAATCAGATCCTCGGGGCGCAAGGGTTCGCCATAGCGACTGAGATACTCGGGACTGGCGAAGACGCAGCCCGAAAGTCGCGCGAGCAAACGCGCGTGCAGACTGGAATCGCCCAGGCTCCCCACGCGCAGCGCCACGTCGATATCGGCGCCGATGATGTCGAGCACTTCGTTGGTCAGAACCATGTCGATGCGCACGTCGGGATAGCGCGTCATGAACTCGGGCAGCAGGGGCGCGAGCGTCTGCGTGCCCATGGAATACGGGGCGGTGATGCGGATCCACCCGCGCGGGGCGCCGCGCAGCTGGTTGATGGCGCTTTCGGCGTCGTCGAGCTCGCGCACGATGCGCGCGCAATGGTCGAAATACAGCTGCCCGGCCTCGGTCAGGGCGAGCTTGCGCGTGCTCCGGCGCATCAAGGGTGTCCCCAAGCGTTGTTCCAATTCCTGCATTTTTCGAGACAAGGTCGCTTTGGGGACACCCAACAACAGGCTGGCCTGGGTGAACGAGCCCTTCTCTACTACCTTGACAAACATGACAGTTTCATTGAGATCGCGTGGCATTCTCGACACCCCGGTCCTGGCTCGGCCCCATCATAGCGCCTGATTGTTCCACCAGTGAAACAATCAATCCCAGTCGCGGGGGTTATCAAAGCCCGGCACCGCCCCTATCGTTGGCGCCCCCTGACAGCGCCAGCCAACCCCCGATGCCCGCGCCTTTCGTCAAACCGTTCCGCTCGCAGACCAAGACCGCGACCCTGGTGATCGGCGCCAGTGGCGGTGTTGGCGCGGGCATCGTCGGCGCGCTGCTGGCCACGGGCCGCGGCGTGGTGGCGATCGCGCGCGATGGCGGTGGCCTGGCGCGTTTGCATGAGGATTTTTCGCGCGATCCGCGCTTGACGCTGTTGCCCGGTTCAGTCGCCAGCGAAGCCGAGGCCACGCAACTCGTGCGCGCGCTGCGCACCTTGCGCGTGCGTCCCGAAGCCGCGGTGATCGCCGTCGGCGCGCCCAAGGTCGGCGGCGCCTTGCTCGATCGCGATGGCGTGTTCCTCGCCGATCAGTTCGCCACGCAAGTGCTGCCGCACTTTCACGCGGCGAAGGCGCTGATTCCGCTGCTCGCCGAGGCCGCGCCCGATCGCTTGCTGCTGTCGATCGGCAGCGCGGCGGCGCAGTTTCCCTGGGCGGGCTATGGTCACGTGTCGGTGTGCGCGGCCGCGCAACGCATGCTGATCGAAGCGCTCGCCGACGAATGCGCGCACCTGCCCGTGCGCGTGCAGATGCTGATGCTGTGGTCGCTGGTGCGCACGCCCAAGAACACCAGCCACGCCTGCCCCGACTGGATGCTGCCCGAGGACGTGGGCCGCGCCGTCATCGATCTGATCGACAACCCCGCTTCGCGCACGCCCATCGTGCATCTGCGCGGTCCGCGCGCGGGCGGCTGTGGCAAGACTCTTCAAGAACACCCGAATACCGAGAATAACCAGGAGAAACCCGCATGAATGCGCAGTCCATCTTCCGCCTGACCTGGCTCGCGCTGAGCCTGGCCGTGCTGTCCGCTTGTGGCGGCGGTGGCGGCGGTCCGCAGATGCCCCCGCCGTCGGTCAATGTCGCCGCGGTGGTGCAAAAGCCCATCACCGAATGGGATGAATTTTCCGGCCGCGTCGAAGCGGTGGATTCGATCGAGATCCGTCCGCGCGTGGGCGGCTATCTGGCCGGCGTGCATTTTCGCGAAGGCGCGGAAGTGGCGCGTGGCGATCTGCTGTTCACCATCGACGATCGCGAATATCGCGCCGCCGTCGACAGCGCCCAGGCCAATGTCGCGCGCGCGGCGACGCGCGTGGACGTGGCGCATCAGGAACTCGCGCGCGCCGAGAAGCTCGCCGCGGTCAAGGCCATGTCGATCGAGGAACTCGAAACCCGTCGCGGCGAATTGCGTCAGGCCGAGGCCGATCGCAAGGCCATGGAAGCCGCGCTGGTGCAGACGCGCTTGAACCTCGAGTTCACGCGCATCACATCGCCCATCGATGGTCGCGTCGGTCAGGCGCTGATTCGTCCGGGCAACTTGCTCAATCCGGGCACGTCGTTGCTGACCACGGTGGTGTCGATCGATCCGGTCTACGTCACCTTCGAAGGCGACGAGCGCGTGTATCTGAAGTATCAGAGCCTGGCGCGCAAGGGCGAGCGTCCGAGCTCGCGCGATTCACGCAATCCCGTGCGCGTGGGCCTGACCGATGAAGACGGCTATCCGCATCAAGGCGAGATGGTCTTCGTCGACAACCAGATCGATCCGGCCACCGGCACGATTCGCGCCAAGGCCCTGCTGCCCAATCCCGATCGCGTGTTCACGCCTGGCCTGTTCGCGCGCGTGCAGTTGCTCGGCGGCGCCGAGCACGAGGCGATGCTGATTCACGATCGCGCGGTGATGACCGACCAGGATCGCAAGTACGTCTTCGTGATCGGCCCCAAGAACGCGGCGCTGCGCAAGGACGTGGTGTTGGGTCCGATGGTCGACGGCCTGCGCGTGGTCGAGTCGGGCCTCGCGGCCGGCGATCAGGTCGTGATCAACGGCGTGCGCAAGATCTTCTTCCCCGGCATGCCGGTGGCGCCGGTCACGGTGCCGATGGATCAACCCGAATTCACCCCGCCCGCGCCCGCCCAGGGCCAGGCGGCGGCGCAGTGAGCGTGCGCTCGGACTTGACCGACACACGCTGCGCGTAGCCGAAGGAACCCCCATGGACGCATCCAGATTTTTTGTCGACCGCCCGATCTTCGCGGCGGTGCTGTCGATCCTGATATTCGTATCGGGATTGCTGGCTCTTCCCAATATTCCCGTCAGTGAATACCCCGAGGTCGTGCCGCCCTCGGTGCAAGTGCGCGCGCTCTATCCGGGCGCCGATCCGACCACGATCTCCGAAACCGTCGCCGCGCCGCTCGAGGAAGCGATCAACGGTGTCGAGAACATGATCTACATGAAGTCGGTCGCCGGCTCCGATGGCGTGATGCAGCTCGATGTCACGTTCAAGATCGGCACCGACATCGACCTGGCCCAGGTGCAGGTGCAGAACCGCGTCGCGCAAGCGCAGCCGCGTCTGCCCGAGACCGTGCGCCAGCTCGGCGTGACCACGACCAAGCAATCGCCGACGCTGACCATGGTCGTGCATCTGACCTCGCCCGACGCGCGCTACGACGCGCTGTACCTGCGCAACTACGCGACACTGCGCCTGCGCGATGAAATCGCGCGTCTGCCTGGCGTCGGTCAGGCGATCATCTTCGGCGCGGGCGACTACGCCATGCGCGTGTGGCTCAAGCCCGATGAAGTCGCCGCGCGCGGCCTCACCGCCGGCGACGTGCTGCGCGCCATGCGCGAGCAGAACGTGCAGGTCTCGGCCGGCACCATCGGCGCGCCGCCGCAGGAGAACGCGGTCGACGTGCAGTTGTCGGTCAACGCGCGTGGTCGTCTGACCACGCCCGAGGAGTTCGGCGACATCGTGCTCAAGACCGGCGAGCGTGGCGAGATCACGCGCCTGCGTGACGTGGCGCGGATCGAACTGGGCGCCTCGCAATACGCGCTGCGTTCACTGCTCAACAACAAGCAGGCGGCGGCGATCGTCATCTTCGAGGCCCCCGGCGCCAATTCCATCGCGCTGTCGGACGCCGTGCGCGCGAAAATGAAGAAGCTCGCCAAGGCCTTCCCCGAGGGCGTGAAGTGGTCGGTGGTCTACGACCCGACCGTGTTCGTGCGTGAATCGATCAGCGCCGTGATCCAGACCTTGCTCGAGGCCGTGGCCTTGGTGGTGCTGGTGGTGATCGTGTTCTTGCAGACCTGGCGCGCGTCGATCATTCCGCTGCTCGCGGTGCCGGTGTCGATCGTGGGTACCTTCGCGGTGCTGTGGGTGCTGGGCTTTTCGATCAATGTGCTGACCTTGTTCGGCCTGGTGCTGGCGATCGGCATCGTGGTCGATGACGCGATCGTCGTGGTCGAAAACGTTGAGCGCAACATCGAAGAAGGTCTATCGCCGCTGGCCGCCGCGCACAAGGCGATGAGCGAAGTCTCGGGTCCGATCATCGCGATCGCCCTGGTGCTGACCGCGGTGTTCGTGCCGATCGCGTTTCTCGGCGGCGTGACCGGCCAGTTTTATCGTCAGTTCGCAGTGACCATCGCGATCTCGACGGTGATCTCGGCGATCAACTCGCTGACCTTGTCGCCGGCGCTGGCCGCGGCGCTGCTCAAGCCGCATGGCGCGCCCAAGGATGCGTTCGCGCGCTTGATCGATCGCCTGCTGGGTTGGTTCTTCGCGCCGTTCAACCGCTTCTTCAAGCGGTCGTCGGAGCGTTACGGCCGCACGATCAAGGGCACGATCAGTCGTCGCGGCGTGTCGCTGGCGCTGTACGCGGGCCTGCTGGTGATCACGGTGCTGGCGTTCCGCGCGGTGCCGGGCGGCTTCATTCCGGTGCAGGACAAACAGTATCTGTTCGGCGTGACCGTGTTGCCCGAGGGCGCTTCGCTCGATCGCACCGAAAAGGTCGTCGAGCGCATGAGCGAGATCGCGCTCAACACGCCGGGCGTGGCCGACGCGGTGGCGTTCCCGGGTTTGAATGGCGTGCATTTCACCAATACGCCGAACTCGGGCACGATTTTCTTCGGCCTCAAGCCGCAGGGCGAGCGCAAGGAGACCGCGCAGGAAATCGCCGGCATGTTGTCGATGCAGTTCGGTGGCATCCAGGAAGGCCTGGGCTTCGCCTTGATGCCGCCGCCGGTGCTGGGCCTGGGCAATTCCGCGGGCTTCGAGATGTATGTGCAGGATCGCGCGGGCCTGGGTTATGGCGAGTTGAACAATCAGGTGCAGCAGCTGGCGGGCACCTTGCGTCAGACGCCGGGCTTCGATCCGATGTCGGTGGCCTCGTTCTTCCAGTCCAACGTGCCCCAGCTCGACGCGCGCGTCGACCGGGTCAAGGCCAAGCAACAGGGCATCGCGCTGACCGATCTGTTCGAAACCTTGCAGGTGTATCTGGGCTCGGCCTACGTCAATGACTTCAATTTGTTCGGTCGCACGTATAGCGTCTACGCGCAGGCCGATTCGGGCTACCGCAATTCGGCCGACGACATCGGCAAGTTGAAGACGCGTAACGCGCTCGGCGAGATGGTACCGATCGCCAGCGTGGTCGACGTGCATCAGAGCTTCGGCCCCGATCCGGTGATCCGCTACAACGGCTATCCGGCGGCCGATCTCACCGGTGGCGCCAATGCCGCGCAGATGAGTAGCAATCAGGCCGTGGCCAAGGCCGGCGAGATGGCCGAACAGATGCTGCCCAATGGCATGAGTTACGAATGGACGGGCCTGACCTATCAGCAGACCACGCAGGGCAATGCCTCGCTGTTCGTGTTCCCGCTGTGCGTGCTGCTGGTGTTCCTGGTGTTGTCGGCGTTGTACGAGAGCTGGTCACTGCCGCTGGCGGTGATCCTGATCGTGCCGATGGCGCTGCTCGCGGCGATCGGCGGCATCTGGGTGGTGAACTTCGTGCACGGCTTGTCGCTGATCGCGTTCCCGCCGAACGGGCCGCCGTCGTTCCTCGACAACAACATCTTCACCCAGGTGGGTCTGGTGGTGCTGATGGGCCTGGCGTGCAAGAACGCGATCCTGATCGTGGAGTTCGCGCGCGAGCTCGAGCATCACGGCCGCGGCGTGTTCGAGGCCGCGATCGAAGCCTGTCGCCTGCGACTGCGCCCGATCCTGATGACGAGCTTCGCCTTCATCATGGGCGTGGTGCCGCTGGTGTTCGCGCACGGCGCGGGTTCGGAGATTCGCCACGTGATGGGCGTGACCGTGTTCTGCGGCATGCTTGGCGTGACCTTCTTCGGCCTGTTCCTGACGCCGGTGTTCTATGTGGTGATCCGCGGCTTCGTGAAGGACCGCGAGCAACGACGCGCGCGGCTCGCCGCGGGCACGGAGGGTGTCAGCCATGCGTAAGTTCGCCGTGATTTTGCTCTGCGCCGCGATCAGCGCCTGCACCGTCGGGCCGAACTACACGCGTCCCGACGTGCCCCTGCCCCAGCGCTTCGCCGAAGGCGGCGACGCGCAAGGCGCGGGCGCGGCGACACCGCTGTGGTCGGCCTTCGATGACGCCACGCTGCAAGCCCTGATCGCGCGCGCCAACGCCGCCAACACCACGGTGGCGCAGGCGATCGCGCGACTGGACGAGCAGCGCGCGCTGCGCGGCCTGTCGACCTTCAGTTGGTTTCCGACGGTCACCGCTGGCGCCGATGGCGAGCGCAGCAAGCCCAGCGGTCGCGATCCCTTCGTGCCCAGCGATCAAGGCACGACCACGACCTATAAGGCCGGCTTCGACGCCAGTTGGGAGATTGATCTGTTCGGCAGTCTGCGTCGGCAGAACCAGGCGATCCGTCGCGATGTCGAGGCCGAAGAGGCCGCGCTCGCCGACGTGCGTCGCGCCATCGTCGCCGAGACCGCGCAGGCTTACTTCGCGTTGCGCGGCACACAGGCGCAATTGGCCTTGCAGCAGCGCAATCTGAAAAACCTGCAAGAGAACGTGGATCTGCTGCAAGCGCAGCTCGACGCCGGTCGCGGCACCGAACTCGATCTGGCGCGCGCCCGCGCCTTGGGCCTGGGCGTGGCCGCGCAGATTCCCGGCATCGAGGCCGATGTCTCGCGTCAGGAGCAACGCCTGGCCGTGCTCACCGCGCAGACCATCGACACGCTCCGCGAACAACTCGGTCCGCCCGCGCCGATGCCCGCGTTGCCCGCGCTGCAGGCCTTGGGCACGCCCGAGGAATGGCTCGCGCGTCGTCCCGACGTGCGCGCGGCCGAACGTCGCGCGGCCGCCGCGTCGGCGCGCGTGGGCGTGCAGATCGCCGAGTACTTTCCCAAGCTCAATCTGCTCGGCGGCTTCGGCTACACCGCGCAGACCTTCGGCGATCTCGGCGGTGGCGACACCGAGCGCTGGCGCTGGGGCCCGTCGTTGAGCTGGAGCTTCCTCGACTTCGGTCGCGTGCGTCAGCGCGCGAAGGCGGCGCAAGCGCGTTCCGATGGCGCCATCGCGGCCTATCAGGAAACCGTGCTGCGCGCGCTGGAAGAAACCGAGAACGCGCTCGCCGCCTATCGCGCCAGCAATCGCACGGCGGCCGCGCTCGATGAGGCCGTGCGCGAGAGCGCGCGGTCGGCGGAACTGGCGCGTCTGCGCTTCGACGCGGGCGCGAGCGATTACCTCGCCGTGCTCGACGCCGAGCGCAGCCTGATCGATTTCGAGAACCGTCTCGCGCAGGCGCGCACGCAGCAAGCGACCTCGCTCGCGGCTCTGTATAAGGCACTCGCCGGCGACTTCGCCGAGCGCGCGCCCGAGGCGGACGCGTCGGCGTCGAACGAAGCCACCAGCGGCTGATCGCCAGGCCCCGGCGCGTTGCGCGCCGGGGTCGGGCATCGTGCCATTTGCCCAGTCGGCATCGTGCAAGCCACTCATCCTGCACGATGCCCGCGGGTCTGAAATCCCGAAAACCGCATGGCACCGGGCTTCCCGGCACTTGGCACGGTGCTTGATAGACGAGGACCACAATCCTCGAGGAGTCGCCCATGAGCCCCGCACGTACCCTCGCCACCGGACGCATCCTGGTCGTCGATGACGACCGCGCCCTGCTCGCCAGCTTCAAGACTTGCCTGACCGACGCCGGCCACTATGTCGCGATCGCCGACAACGTCGGCGAAGCCCTGCGCCTGGCCGCGCGTCAGCCCTTCGATGTGTGTCTGCTCGATCGCGCCATCGGCGCGGAGTCGGGCGTCGAGGCCCTGCCCAAGTTCAAGCAACTCGCGCCCGACCTGCGCGTGGTGATGATCACCGCGCATGGCGCGGTCGACAGCGCGATGGAAGCACTCGGCGCCGGCGCCGACGATTACCTCGTGAAGCCCTGCTCGCCCGATCAGATCAAGATCGCCTGCATGCGCCACATCGAGGCCAAGCGCCTGGCCGCGCGCGTCGAGGCACTGGAGCGCGAGCTGCCGAGCGTCGACGAACAACTGGAATCGGAAAGCCCGGCCATGCAGCAAGTGCTGCGCACCGCGCGCGATGTCGCCGGCACCGATGCCAATGTCCTGATCCTTGGCGAGAGCGGCACCGGCAAGGGCGTGCTCGCGCGCGCCATCCATGGCTGGAGCGCGCGCGCCAGTGGCGAGTTCATCACGATCAACTGCCCCTCGTTGTCGGCGGATTTGCTGGAGAGCGAGTTGTTCGGCCACGCGCGCGGTTCGTTCACCGGCGCCAGTCACAACACCGCGGGCCGCGTGTCGCAGGCCGATGCCGGTACGTTGTTCCTCGACGAGATCGGCGATTTTCCGCTGTCGCTGCAGCCCAAGCTCCTGCGCTTCATCCAGGACAAGGAATACGAGCGCGTGGGCGATCCGGTGACGCGGCGCGCCGACGTGCGCATCGTCTCGGCGACCAATCGCGATGTCGACGAGATGGCGAGCAATGGCCAGTTCCGTCGCGATCTGTTGTATCGCCTCAATGTCATCAGTCTGCACATTCCGCCGCTGCGCGCGCGCGGCGAGGACGTGCAGCGCCTGGCCGAGCATTTCCTGACGCGCTACGCCTCGGCGTATCACCGGCCGGCGCGCGCGTTCTCGACCGCGGCGATGGCGCAGATCCGCGCCTACGCGTGGCCGGGCAACGTGCGCGAGCTGCAGAACGTGATCGAGCGCGCCGCGATTCTGTGTCAGGGCAACGAGATCGAGGCCCAGCATCTGGCGCTGGGGCCGCAGCAAGTGTCGGACGCGCGCACGCGCGTGGGCACTTCGATTTCGCTCGAGGAACTCGAGCGTCTGCACATCGAGCAGGTGCTCAAGTCCACGCCGACGCTGGACGCGGCATCGAAGACACTGGGCATCGACGCGTCGACGCTCTATCGCAAGCGCAAGGCCTACGGCCTGCGCTGAAGACGCGCGCGACGCGGGCAAGGACGAGACCCCGCGAGGGTGGCGATGACCCACGCCACCTTCGCGCGGGCGCGCTTGGCGCATAATCGCGTCGGGCGGCACAGGGAATACCCGGCATGAACAAGAGCGCGGCCGCGCTCCTCAATCGCGAGGCGGTGATCCTTCTGGTCGACGACCAGGAGCCCAACGTGCGCCTGGTCGGCACCATGCTGAGCCAGGCCGGCTTCAACGTCGTGCCGGCGATGACCGGCGAGCAGGCGCTGAGCCGTGCGCTCGCCTCGCCGCCAGATCTGGTGCTGCTGGATCTGATGATGCCGGGCATGGATGGCGTCGAAGTCGCGCATCGCCTGCGCGACGAGGCCAGCACCGCGCACGTGCCGGTGATCTTTCTCACCGCCACGCACGAACACGCGCAATTGCTGCGCGCCTTCGACAACGGCGCGGTCGATTTCGTGACCAAGCCCTTCGTCGCCGAGGAACTGCTGGCGCGCGTGCGCACGCACGTCGAGCTCAAGCTCATGCGCGATCACCTGCGCCTGGTCGCGCAGGAGCGCGAGGAACTCGCCGCGATCGTCGCGCACGATCTCAAGAACCCACTGTCGAGCATCCGCTTCACCGCGCAATTGCTCGCGCGCAAGGACGAGCCGGACGCGCGCACGACCCAGCTCGCGCAATTGATCGAGGATTCGGCCGATCGCGCGCTCAACTACATCCATCATTATCTGGAACGTCGCGCCGAGGGCGAACTGATGCGCGACTTCCGGCCGGAGGCCGTGGTGCTCGCGCCCATGGTCCGGCGCGTCGCCGAGCGCTTCACCGCGCCGACGCAAGCCAAGCGCATCGAACTGCGGCTGGAACTCGACGAGGACGTCACTGCTTCGGTCGACGCGCTGGCGCTGACGCAGGTGCTGGAGAATCTGGTGTCGAACGCGATCAAGTTCTCGCCCGCGGGTGGCGAGGTCCTAGTGCGCTGCGGTCGCGCGCTCGGCGGTCGCGTGCGCGTGGACGTGCTCGATCGCGGCCCGGGCATCAGCCGCGCCGATCAGCAGAAACTCTTTCAACGTTACGCGCGGCTGTCGACGCAGCCAACGGGACAGGAATCATCGACCGGCTTGGGCCTGGCCCTGGCCAAGCAGGACGTGGCGCAGATGCGCGGCCATCTGTGGTACGAGGATCGCCCCAATGGCGGCGCGATTTTCGCCATGGAGCTGCCCGAACATCGCTGAGCCCGCGCGGCGAACTCGCCGCGCAAGTTCACCAATCAAGCGGATTTAGAGCCCCACGCGATAGAACGTGTGATCACCGATCGTGGCCACCGGCACGCCCTGCGCCCATTCGGGCTGGGCGTGATCGAGCGCGACGAAATGATCGGCGCCGGGCACTACGAACAAGCGCTGCGACGGCGGCAACGACCACATGCGCAAGGTATCGCCGGCGATCTTCCACGCGCGATCCCACGCCCGCTGACTGATGATCTGAAATTCGCTCGAGGTGAACGAAGGCGCGAATTGATGGCGCTTGAGCACCACGTCGCAGACATTGTTGCCCCAGCGACGGCTCTCGCGGCGACGCAGGGCGACTTCGGCGACGGCTTCCTGACCACGCTGCGATTGATCGCGCGCTTCCAGATAGACCGTGGCCGCCAGGCAGGTTTGCTCCTGCACGTGGGTGGGAAACATCGAGGCCAGATAAAACAACCAACCAAGTTTCATTCGTCGTTCTCCTCGACGCCGCTTGCCCGCGCGCAACCGTCGAAGGCGTGCGCAGAATCACCGCGCGCGACTGAACGAAGGCTGTGCCGGCGACCGGCGTGGGTAGGTTTGGCGAACCGCGCTCAGCGGTGCGTGACACAGGGCCGGGGCTGCAAGGCGGGTGCCGGCTGGCGCGACATGCGCTTGTATCTGTGCGGGCCGAGCGAGTCCTCGCTCCTCGTGTCCGGACTGTTCCGGCACGTCTGCCCGTATTGCGGCCCCCTGGGGTCCGGGGCGGTCAAAACCGGCGCGCACCTTAGCGGCAGGTCGGCCGACTTGCTACCCCGAATTTCTTGATTTTTGTGAAGACCGGCCGTCGCCGGGCTGCGGCGCGGTCGCGAAATGGCCGCGATTCTGCCGTCAATTCAGTCGCTTTCCGCCCGAATTTCAAGCCATTGCGCGATTCCGATCCTTTAGGAGACTTCCCGACGAACGGCCTAAGGGATAGAGTCAAACGCTTGCTTGAACTGCCTGGAAGGCCACCATGCGTCGTCTTTTTTTGCTTTGCGCCCTCGTTTGTCTGAGCCTGACCGCCTGCATGACCGGCGGCCCGGTGCGCCGGATCAACCCGCCCGGCGCGAGCGTGCAGCGCATGGTGCTGGAAGACAGCGGCGCCCTGACCTTTGAATTGCGCGTGCAAAACTTTTCGACGGTACCGATGCGCTTCGTCAGCATCGACACGACGGTCGAAATCGGCGGCACCGCCGTCGGCCGATTGGCGATCAAGCCCGGCATCGAGATTCCCGGCCAAGCCGCCGACGTGGTCAGCGCCGCGCTGTTGCCCGAAGGCGCCGCGCGCGAGGCCACTCGCGCGCGCCTGGGTCGCCACGAAGCCGTGGCCTATCACCTCGAAGGCCGCATCGTGACCGAGGAGCCCGACGAGGACTTCCCCTTCACCCACGACAGCGTATTGAACCCGGTGCCGGGCAAGCCCAACGAATTCCGCTGATAGCCAAAGGTTCGCGATCATGAGCAAGTATCAAGCGCCGCTGCGCGACATGCGCTTTTCCCTGTTCGACGTGCTCGGCGCCGATGCGCTGTACGCGCGCCTGCCCGGACTCGAAGGCGCCACGCGCGAACTGGTCGACGCCGTGCTCGAGGAAGCGGCCAAGTTCAACGAGCAAGTGCTCGCGCCCTTGAACAAATCGGCCGATGACGAAGGCTGTCACTTCGACAACGGTAACGTGCGCACGCCGAAGGGTTTCAAGGAGGCGTACACGCAATTCGTCGCCGGCGGTTGGAGTGGACTGGTCGCGGATCCCGCCTACGGCGGCCAAGGTCTGCCCGAGTCGGTTGGCGCCGTGGTCAAGGAGATGCTCGATTCGGCCAATCTGTCGTGGGGCAACTATCCGTTGCTGTCGCATGGCGCGACCGTGGCGCTCGAGCATGTCGCCGAGGAATGGCAGCGCGAAGTGTTCTTGAAGCCCATCGTCGACGGCCGTTGGACCGGCACGATGTGCCTGACCGAGCCGCATTGCGGCACCGATCTGGGTCTTTTGAAGACCAAGGCCGAGCCGCAGGCCGATGGCACGTATCGCGTGACTGGCACCAAGATCTTCATCACCGGCGGCGAGCATGATCTGACCGACAACATCGTGCACCTGGTGCTCGCGCGCCTGCCCGATGCGCCGACGGGCACCAAGGGCATTTCCTTGTTCATCGTGCCGAAGTTCCGCGTCGCGCGCGATGGCACGGTCGGCGCGCGCAACGCGCTGGCTTGCGGCTCGATCGAGCACAAGATGGGCATCAAGGCCTCGGCCACGTGCGTGATGAACTTCGATGGCGCCGAGGGTTATTTGATCGGCCAGCCGCACAAGGGCCTCAATGCGATGTTCATTATGATGAATACCGCGCGCCTGGCCGTGGGCATTCAAGGCCTGGGTCTGGCCGAGCGCGCGTATCAGAACTCGCTGGCGTACGCGCGCGATCGCTTGCAGATGCGTTCGCTCAGTGGCCCCAAGCGGCCGGACAAACCCGCCGATCCGATCATCGTGCACCCGGACGTGCGACGCATGCTGCTCACGCAGAAGGCGATCACCGAAGCCGGTCGCACGCTCACCGCCTACGCGTATCTGTTGATCGACCTGCAATCGCGCTCGCCCGACGCGGCGGAGCGTCAGCGCGCGGATGAACTGGTGTCCTTCCTCACGCCCATCGTGAAAGGTCTGCTGACCGAACTGGGCGTGGAATGCACTTATCACGCGCTGCAGATTTTCGGCGGTCACGGCTACATCAAGGAATGGGGCATGGAGCAGTTCGCGCGCGACGCGCGCATCACCACGCTCTATGAAGGCACGACCCAGATCCAGGCGATCGACCTGCTCGGCCGCAAGATCATGCAGCAGCAAGGCGCGGGCCTGCGTCATTTCCTCACCGAAATCGGCGCGTTCTGTCAGACGCATTCGGCGCGCGCGGATTTGGCCGAGTTCATCGGCCCGTTGGCCGAGCACGCGCGTCAGTGGCAGACGCTGACGCAGGAGATCGCGATGCGCGGCCTGCAGAACGCCGAGGAAATGGGCGCGGCCGCGGTCGATTACTTGTTCTATTCGGGCTACATCACGCTGGCGTATTTCTGGGCGCGACAGATCGCCACGCTCGACGCGCGTCACGGCCAGGATTTCGCCGAGGGCAAGCGCGCCACCGCGCGGTTCTATTTCCAGCGCCTGCTGCCGCGCACGCTCAGCCATGCCGCGGCCATTCGCGCGGGCGCGGCGAGCTTGCTCGACATCGCGGAAACCCAATTCTCGGCGTGAACAATCGTCGATGATCGCGGGGCCGTGACCGAAGACCGATGCGGCCCGCGAAGGGCCGCGTGATACTGCCGAACGCGTCAGCGGCCACCGCGCGTTTTTCACGGTGGCCGCGCGATGTCACAGCGCGTCGGTCACCCGCTCGCAGGCGCGCTGTCAAACGCGCAACTTCCGGCAAGTCTAGAGTTGCGCTCGTACGAAGATTTGCGTAGTCTCGGCCACGCCGAGCCGGCGTAGCGATTCCCCCCACGAATCGCGGCAGCAGGGGGCCGGCCCCCGTAACCAGTCAGGAGTAATCCCACATGCGTTCTCTCGCGCTTTCTTTGGTGCTTTTGTTCGCCACGTCCGCGGCATTCGCCGATTCCAGTTCCGACGGCAAGGTCGCGCCGGTGCTGCAAAACATGTCGGTGCAGGAATTCCTCGCCTTCCACAACACGCTCGATAAGAAACTCGACACGCGCGACTACAACCACGTGTCCAACGCCGATCGCGAAGCGATCGCCAAGGCCCAGGCCGAGATTCGCGAGACCCTCAACGGTCATACCGACATCAAGGAACTCGACGACGCCGCGCGCCTGCGCGTGTTCAATGCCCATGAGCGCGTGGTCGCGCTGTGGGATGACGCCGAGGACAACCGCACCATTTGCGAGCGTCGCAAGAAAGTCGGCTCGCATCGTCCGGAGTTGGTGTGCACCACGGTCGCCGAGCGCCGCAACGCGCGCGACGCGGCCAAGACCATGCGTCTGGCGCCCAACACTTGCGACGGCAACTGCGGCGCCGGCGGCGGCTGATCCCGCCTCGCGCGATCGCCACGATCGCGCGCGTCACGCGGTTCGAACGGCCGGCCTTCGCCGGCCGTTCGCTTTTGGACGACCACTCGTCCCCCCTAGTGCTTGCGCCGTTGTCATGCTTTTCCGATATGCTCGGGCAAGTTGCGCAGCGCCATTGGGAGGTTCCTGATGCAGGTCGTAGCGAAGTCCGTCGGCGATATTCACGCCACCCGCGTGCTGTCGCTGGATTCGAACGGACGCATCCTCGACTGGATGAGCTGGCAGGAAGCGGTTTGCCTGTACGTGCGCGATGCCGTGGCCTGGACCATCGGCGATCCCTGCCTGACGATTCACGGCGGTCACAATCGCCTGAGCGGTCAGCAAAGCATCCTGCAGCTGCATCCCATCGTCGCCAGCCGCGGTCATGCGCGCCCGGGCCTGATGGTGCCCGCGCCGGCGCTGACCAATGTCGCCCTGTTCGCGCGCGACCGCAATCTGTGCCTGTACTGCGGCAATCACTTCGCGCGCGGTGGCCTGACCCGCGACCACGTGGTGCCGCTGTCGCGCGGCGGCCGTGATTGCTGGGAAAACGTGGTCACGGCTTGTCTGGCCTGCAACGTCAAGAAAGGCGGACGCACGCCGCAAATGGCGGGCATGCCCTTGCTGGCCGTGCCGTATCGGCCGAGTTGGGTCGAGCATCTGATCCTGTCCAATCGCAATATTCTTTCGGATCAGATGGAATTCCTGCGCGGTCATCTGCCCAAGAATCGCCGCATGCTCTGAGCCGCGCACCGAGCGCGCGCCGGCCCTCGCCACGGACACGCGATCATGCGAGTCCGTGACCGCGACCCCTTCGACGTGATTACATACGCGCCTCGTTTCGGGGGCGGGTCGTCGTGCGCGTTGGCTTTTATCACAGCAGTCCGTTTCATCAGGCCATGCTCAACCCGGTGCAGCGTCGCGTCGAAACCCAAGCGACTTGCCTGCGCACGGATGATCCCGAGACGCTGACGCGCTTCGCGCCCGACGTGGTCGTGCTGGCCGAACATTTTCGCGATCACCTGCGCGCGCTGATTCCCGATGCCGAAATCGTGTGGACCCGTCATGGTCTCGCCGGCAAGAATTACGTCGCCGAATCGCTGCGCCATTGCGACTACGCGTGTCTGTCGAGCGAGTGGTCGCGCGAGGCCTATGCTGAACGCGGCTGGGCGCCGCGCAAGGCCAGTTGGATCACCGGCTTCGTGCCGATGGATGCCTTGTATGACCGCGCGCGCGAGCCGCGTCGCGATCCACGGCCGCATCTGCTTTACGCGCCGACGCACAACGAAAATCTGAGCTCGCTGCGCGCGCTGCCGCGCGATTGGCCGCTGCGCTTGCGCGAGGCCTTGCCCGAGCTTCGCATCACCTTCAAGCCGCATCCGCACAGCATCGAGCGCGATCCGCTGAGCATCGCGCGCCTGCGCGCGCTGACCGAGCGCGACGAGGCCTTGCGTCTGATCGAAGGCGACGACGTCGACATCTATCCGCTGCTCGCCGATGTCGACGTGCTGTTCACCGATGCCTCGAGCGTGATGTTCTACTTCCTCGCGCTCGATCGGCCAGTGGTGCTGTACACGCACCCGCGTCGCGCCGACAACCCGGAACGTTACGACCCCGACGCGATCGAATGGCGCTGGCGTGATCTCGGCGAGGAAATCGATTCGGTCGAGGGTCTGATCGCGGCCGTGCGTCGCGGCCTCGACGAACCGCACGCGCGTTCGTCGATTCGACGCGAATACGCGCGTCGCTTGCTCGGCGATACCTTTGATGGCGGCGCGGCCGAGCGGGTCGCGCGTCATGTGCTGTCGTTGGATCGCGCGTGAGCGCCGCCTCGCGCGTGAGCGCGCTGATCGCCGCCGCCGGCGAAGGCACTCGTCTGGGCCTGGGTCCCAAGGCCTTGCTGCGCCTGGGCGATCGCAGCTTGCTCGAGCGCGTGGTCGCGCTGGCCCGACGCGTATGCGACGAGATCGTGGTCGCCGCGCCACCAAACCATCTCGAAGCCTGTCGCTCGCTCGTTGGCGACGGCGTCACGGTGATCGCCGGCGCCGCGCATCGCAATGCTTCGCTCGCGCGCGCGTTCGCGCACGCGAGTGGCGATTGGCTGATGGTGCTCGACGTCACGCGGCCCTTCGTCAGCGAACGGCTCGCGCGCGCCGTGCTCGCGGCCGCGCGGGAGCACGGCGCGGCCGGCGCCTTTCTTTCCGCCGACGTGCCCGCGGCCCTGCCCGGCGTGGGCGCGGTCGACGCGCAACTGGCCGCGGACGACTATCGCCTACCGCAATTGCCGCAGGTCTTGCGGCGCGATCTGGCCGCGCGCGTGTTCGCCGCCGACGATTTGCTCGCGGCGCAGACACTTTGGCAGGCCGGATTGCGTAATGGAGTGACATTCGCGGCCGTGCCCGGCGAGTCGCGCAACATCAAGATCACCCACGCCCTGGATTGGGCGATCGCGCGCCAGGTCATCGCGCCGATGATCGATCAGGAAGAAACACCATGAGTTCGGAAAACCTGCACGCCCACGACGCCGCGATGTTCCGCTGGCACGACGGCCTTGATCGCGACCGTTACGCGTTCGCCCGCTACACCATCGAAACCGCCGCGCCGCCCGACCTGGCGGCGCTGGGCATGGCGCGCGAGCAAAGCGTGTGCACGACGAGACTCGCCACCGGCGCGCCCGATCTGTCGGCGCGCACCGCGCGCGTGGTCGATGTGCGCGTACTTGGCGCGGCTGGCGAGGCGCTGTTGCCCGAGTATTCGTTGCGCACGCCGATTTATGTCGACGCCGATGGCAGCGCCCTGCGCGCGGAAGTGACGATCGCCTTCGCCATCGACAATCTCGGTCGCGGCGTCGATGCGCTGCTCAATCACGTCTACGGCGAATTGCCGCGCCTGGGCTTTCTGCGCGCCGTGCGACTGGAAACCTTGGAACTGCCCGAGACCTTGCTCGCGCGCTATCGCGGCCCGGCCATGGGCATCGCCGGTCTGCGCGCGCGCGCCGCGGTGGCGCATCGTCCGCTGCTGTGTCGTTCGACGCGACCGGCCTTGGGGCTCGACACCGCGTCGATGCTCGCGATCAGCGCCGAAGTGCTGCGCGGGGGTTTCGACCTGATCAAGGACGATGAGCTGACGCCGCACCACGCGCCCTCGCCCGTGCGCGAGCGCTGGCGCGCGTTCGCCGAACTCACGCGCGCGCTCGGCGCGGAGACCGGCGAGCGCAAGGGCTTCTTCGTGAGTCTGATCGATCAAGGCGACGAGGATCCCGGCGTGCTGGCCGAGATCGCCGCGCGCGCCGAGGCGCTCGGCGGCCTGATCGCGCCCGGTTTGCAAGGATTCACCGCGCTGCGCCGTCTCACCGGCACGCGCGATCTGGCCGCGCTCGCGCACAACACCGGCGCCGACGCGCTCACGCGCGCGCCGCGCCTGGGCATCGCCGCGCCGCTGTGGTTGCGGCTGGCGCGCCTGGCCGGCGCCGATCTGGCGTTGTTGCCCGGTGAATTCGCCACCGCCAGCTGTGACGCCACGCTCACGCGCGCCTGCCTCGACGCGCTGCGCGCGCCTTGGGGCGGCATTCGTCCCTGCTTGCCGGTGCTCGCCGGCGGCAAGCGCGCCGAGGAACTGGGCGACTACGTTTCCCTGTGCGGTGACGGCGATTTCATGTTGATCGTGGCCTCGGCCGTGGACGAGCACGACCACGGTCCGCGCGCGGGCGCGCAGGCGTTTCGCGCGGCCTGGCAGCGCCTGTCGGGCTGAATCGCGCCCGCGTTCGGCCATCGCCCTGCCTTGTCCCCGGCCGGCCGCTGTCCGACAATAGCGGCCAAGGAAAGGACATGATCGACGCCCAACGCTACCCGCGGCTCGCCCGCATCGAATCGCCGCGCGACCTGCGCGGCTTCGCCGAGGCCGAACTGCCCGAGATCGCCCGCGAATTGCGCGAATACCTGATCGAATCGGTGTCGCGCTCGGGCGGGCATTTCGCGGCGGGCCTGGGCGTGGTCGAGCTCACCGTGGCCCTGCATTATCTGTACGACACGCCCGAGGATCGGCTGGTCTGGGACGTGGGTCATCAGTGCTATCCGCACAAGATTCTCACCGGTCGTCGCGATCGGATCGAATCGATCAAGCAAAAGGACGGTCTGGCGCCGTTTCCGACCCGTCACGAGAGCGAATACGACACGTTCGGCGTCGGCCATTCGTCGACGTCGATCGGCGCCGCCCTGGGCATGGCCATCGCCGCGCAGCGCAAGAACGATCCGCGTCGCATCGTCGCCGTGATCGGCGATGGCGCGATGACCGCCGGCATGGCCTTCGAGGCGCTCAATCACGGCGGCGACATCGAGCCCGAGCCGAACCTGCTGGTGATCCTCAACGACAATCGCATGTCGATCTCCGAGAACGTCGGCGGCCTGACCAAGATGCTGGCGCGCATGATGACCTCGGACACGCTCAACCAGATGCGCGAACGCGGCAAGCGCCTGCTCAAGCGTGGCTCGTTCGCGTGGCGCTTCATGCGCCGCTGGGAAGAACACTGGAAGGGCATGTTCGTGCCCAGCACCTTGTTCGAGGAATTCGGCTTCCGCTACACCGGCCCGATCGATGGCCACGACTTGCCGCAACTGGTGCAGGCGCTGCGCACGCTGAAGAACTTCAACGGCCCGCAGCTGTTGCACGTGATCACTACCAAGGGCAAGGGCTACGAGCGCGCCGAGCGCGATCAGATCGAGTATCACGCGGTCGGCCCCTTCGATCCCAAGGTCGGCGTGCTCAAGAAGCCCGGCTCGGGCAAGCCCACGTACACGCAAGTGTTCAGCGATTGGCTGTGCGACATGGCGCGCGACGACGATCGCCTGCTCGGCATCACGCCGGCCATGCGCGAGGGCTCGGGCCTGGTGCGCTTCTCGCAGGAATTCCCGCAGCGCTATTTCGATGTCGGCATCGCCGAGCAGCACAGCGTCACGCTCGCCGCCGGCATGGCTTGCGAAGGCGCGAAACCCGTGGTGGCGATCTATTCCACGTTCCTGCAGCGCGCTTACGATCAGTTGATCCATGACGTGGCGCTGCAGAATCTCGACGTGCTGTTCGCGATCGATCGCGGCGGCGTGGTCGGTCCCGATGGCGCCACGCACGCGGGCACCTTCGATCTGAGTTATCTGCGCTGCATCCCCAACATGGTGGTGATGGCGCCGGCCGACGAGAACGAATGCCGCCAGATGCTCACCACCGGCTTTCGTCACGCCGGCCCCGCGGCCGTGCGTTATCCGCGCGGTTCCGGCCCTGGCGTGAAGATCGATCCGGCGCTGACCGTGCTGCCCATCGGCAAGGCCGAAGTGCGCGCGCGCGGTGATCGCTTGGCCCTGCTCGCGTTCGGCGCGATGGTCGCGCCGGCCGAGGCGGTGGCGCGCGAACTCGGCGCGACCGTGGTCAACATGCGCTTCATCAAGCCGCTTGACGCCAACCTGGTGCTGGAGCTCGCGCGCACGCACGCGGCGCTGGTCACGGTCGAAGACAACGCCGTGCAAGGCGGCGCCGGCAGCGCGGTGGCGGAGTTGCTCGCCGCGCAAGGCGTGGAGACCTCGATCCTGCATCTGGGTCTGCCCGATGAATTCCTCGAGCATGCCTCGCGCGAACAGTTGCTCGCGGCCTGCGGTCTCGACGTGGCCGGCATTCGCGCCGCGATCGCGCGTCGCTGGCCGGATCTGATCGGCGCGCGTCCGCGCCACGCGGGTGACGCGGCCTAAAGTCGCGTCACCGTTCGTTCAACGACTCAACACATCACGTCGCGGGCGCCACCAAGCGCTCGCGCGAGTGCGCGCGAATTTCGTCGAGAAACTCCCGCGTGTTGCGCGCGAGATCCGGCGAGCGCCCCAGCAGATCGCCACCGACCAAAAACACCGTGTCGGGCCCATAGAGCGCGCACAGCGTCGCGAGCAAGTCGAAGCGCATGCCGCCGCCCGGCGAAGGCCAGCCCGGCCGAATCGACCCCAGCGGTGAACGCATGCCATGCGCGATCTCATCGCACTGCGCCTGCGTGTAGGCGAAGCGTCCGCCCGGCGCGACGAACACCGAGATATCCGCGCCACCCAAGCGCAGGAAGGTGCCCAGCAACAAGCCGTGACTGATGCCCTGCGTGGCGCTGTTGGTGAAGGTGCCGGTCATGGTCGGGTGCGCCATGTACAGCAGCCCATGACGCTCGGCGAGATCGCGCGCGGTGTCGGGCCCCATCACCATCGGACACATCAGCACGCCACGCAGGCCGCGACGCGAGATGAATTCGGCGTAACGGTCGAGCTCGCCATGCGGCGCGGCGAGATGCGGCAGATACAAACACCGACGGCCCGTGCGCGCGTTGGCTTCATCGACCGCGTTGGCGCAGGCCTCGATGCGCGCCTTGAACGTGACGAAATCGGGCGAGACCAAGTTCTGATCGTCCTTGACGATGTCGCCACCGCCCAACGCGAACTCACGCACGATCGCGGCCAGCGCGTCATCGCCGATGCCGCGCGGTTTCGCCGCCGTCGCGAGCAAGGGCCGACCGTGCACGCCCAGCAGCTCGCGCAAGCCGTCGATGCCGTAGCGCGGGCCGCGAAACTGCGCGAGCAACTCATCCGGCCATTGCACCTCGAGCAGGCGAATGTCGGCGTGCATCGAGACATTGCCGTAGAGCAGATTCAACAGCTGACTCAATTGCCGCGAGGCCAGTTCGATGCGATAGGCCACGCGCACGTGATAGCGGCCGGGCACGGCATCGTCGACGATGTCGAGCACCTCGCCCACGACTTCGGCCAGCAAGCGCGGATCGCGCACGAGGGACTCGGGCAGCTCCACCGTCTGCTCGTAAGCGATGAAGCGCGCGATGCGCGCGATCTCGCCCGGCGCGGCGGCGACGAGATACGTGGCGATCAAACGGGACGGCGACGACATGCGCTCATCCTGCCAAACACGGCATGCGTGAAGCTAGCGGCGGCTTCGCGCGCGCGACATCACGCGCGCCACTCGCCGTGCGTCACGCGTTCATGCCCGGCCAGATCGCGCGCGCTGACGACCGCGCGAAAACCGGCGGCGTCGAACAAAGCGCGCACGTCCGCGCCCTGATCATGACCATGCTCGACCCCGAGCCAGCCGCGCGAGGCCAGATGCGCGGGCGCGCCGGCGACGATGCGCCTCAGATCGTCCAGGCCATCGGGCCCCGAGGCCAAGGCATGCATCGGCTCGAAACGCAGATCGCCCTCGCGCAGATGATGATCATCGGCGCGGATGTAAGGCGGATTGCTGACGATCAGATCAAAGCGCGCGTCCTTCACCGCCGCGTACCAATCACCGGCGACGAAGCGCACATGCTCGAGCCCCGCGCTCGCCGCGTTGGCGCGCGCGACGGTCAGCGCCTCGTCCGAGGCGTCGGTCGCCGTCACCGACCAGCGCGGCCGCTGCGTGGCGATGGCCAAGGCGATCGCGCCGGAGCCGGTGCCGAGATCGAGCACGCGACACTGCTCGGGCGCATCGGCGCGCGCGATCGCGAGTTCCACCAGCAACTCAGTCTCCGGGCGCGGAATCAACACGGCCGGCGACACGTTCAAAGACAAGGTCCAGAAATCGCGCGTGCCCAGCAAGTACGCGATCGGCGTGCCGCCGGCGCGCGCGATCACGAGTTCGCGAAAGCGCGCGGCCTGATCCTCGCTGGGCACGACATCGTCATGCGCGAACAACCACGCGCGATCTCGACCGAGCACGTGCCCGAGCAGCAAATCCACTTCGGCGCGCGCGTCGGCCGTGGCCAGGGTGGCCACGGCCGCGCGCGTCAGATCGCGAATCGACGAGGATCGCGACTCAGGCATCGGGCGCTTTCGGCGCGGGCGTCGCCGTGGGCGCGGGCGTCGCGGCGGCCGTCGTCGTGGCGGTCGCGACGGCGGGCTTGGGCTTGGCCAGCGCGCGCCACAGACCACCGGTCGAGTAACAGTCCCAACCCCAGCGCAACCAACGCGTCAACGCCGTCGCCAACCACAGGGCCCACGCCAGCATCGCGGCCTTGTACCAATAGATCGACAAGGTCGTGACCGTGGCCACGGGCATCAGATCGTTGGTCTTGTCCTGGAACCAATGCAGGGAATACGCGTACGAGTTGTTGCCCTCGACGTGCATGTCTGGCTTGCCGACCAGGCCTTCACCGATCGTGACGATCAACACCCCCAGCGCGAAGACGGTCAAACCCGCGAGCACGATCTGACCGAGCACGAAGGCGAGGTGTCTCTCGGTCTTGGCCCACCGCGCGCGCGCGTCGAGTGCGAACAGCCAACCCACGAATAGCGCCAGCGCGTACCAGTTGAACGTCGAGAAGCCCAAGCCCAGCAACAACCAGTCGCGGAATCGCAGCACCGTGCGCTTGGTCTTGGCGAGCAGCAACGCGATCAGAATCATCACCACCAATTCGCCCCAATACAGCACGGCCGGCCCGATACGCGGCCCTTCGGTGAGCAGGACCCAGCGATTCTCCGGCAGCTGCACGTCAAGCGTCAGATTCGACGCCGGCGCGCCCAGCGCCACTTCCGGCGTGCTGGCGAACACCGGAATCTCCTGCGCCGAGCGCCATTGCACGGTGGCTTTCTGCGAGCCCGGATGCAGGGGCAGACTCAGCTTGCCACCTTCGGGACGGACGTTGAGCGCCTGACCATCGAGCGTGACCGACAGCACCTCGCCTTCGGCCGGAATGCGGATCACGTGCTGGCCGCCTTGGGTCGCGCGCAGATCGAGGCTCAGCGTGTATTCGGTCGCGCGTTGTCCCATGCGCGTATCCAGGCGCGCGCCGTCGATCGCCACGGTGTTGCCCGGCAAGGCATCGGGACGGCCGACGGTCAGCAGCAGCTTCTCGCCCGGCAAGGGATGGAACTCGTGCAAGTAACCTTCTTCGACCGCGCCCGATTGCACCACCGGCACGCCGGCGAATTGCAGGTTCCAGGTCGGACTCGCGCGCACGTACCAGATCTCGGCGTGACTGTTGAGCGTGGGCGCTTCGAGCGTGATCGTGTCGGTGCGCGGCAATTGCGACAACCATTCGGCCGACGCCTGCCCCGCTTGAATCGGCACCACGACGCGACCGCCCTCCACCTTGAGCTCGGAACTGAGCACGCGCTCGCCCGCCACCAAGGGCACGTTGACCGAAAAGCCCGCCTCGGCCGGCGCCAAGCGCATGGCCACCGAGCGCAGCGACCAGTCGAGATCGAGATCGAAATAGCGATGCACGACCACGAAGGCCGGGAACTGTTGCGCCACGGTCGCCGTGGCCGCGCTCGTGCCTTCGCGCACGCGCACCAGTTCCAGCGTGTCGGTCAGCAAGGTCGCTTGGCGCAGGCCATTGAACTCCCACCCATCGCCCGTGACATGCACTTCGGCCGGACGCAGCGGAAACGCGAGCGCGATCTTGTCGGCGTCGGCCGCGCGCAATTGCAGCTCGATGCGATGCACGCCGCGATCGAGCACGATCCAGGCCTCGCCGCCGTCGCGACGCAATACGCCGACATCGCCGCGACCATCGACCGTCAGCCGCTCCACGGCGACGAGACGCTCGTCATTGGGCAAGGGCACGGCGACTTGCGTGGCCGCGTGCGCTTCGATCACCACGCGAATCTCGGCCTTGATCGCCGAGACATCGGCGCGCGCCAGATGCGCGCAGCCGGGCGCGCAATCGGGCGCTTGCGCGAGGCGCTCGCCGAGTTGCTCGAGCAGTTCCGGCGTCGGCACTTCGGCCGCGCGCGAAGTCGCGGGCAAGCCCAAGGTGCCCGCGCTCGCGAGCAAGGCAATGGCGGCGGCGCGACGCAAGGGCTTGGTGGCGAACTTGGTGGTCGCCACCGCCATCATCATCCAGAAGAACACGGCCACCAGAAGAAACCGCAGCAAGCGCGTGAGCCACGGCGGCGAAATCACCAGACGCATGGTCTGATCGGCCAGCACCGGGCCGCTCCAGATCAGTTGATAGCCCGACCAGCTCCACGTCGGCTCGCCGCCACCGGCCTGGATCGAGGCATTGTTGGCGTAGCGCTTGGCGACCGAGCGCCCCAGCGCCTGCACGACATTCTGCGACTTCGACATCGCGCCGCCGCCGACGCGGGAGCCCGTGACCGTGATCGCGTCGAGTTCCTGCGATTGTTCTTCCGGCGCCGCCTCGGCGACGGGCGCGGCCGGCATCGGCGCGGCCATGTTCTCGTTCATGGCCTGGTACTGCGGCTCTTGCGGCACGGCGCCGGCATAGATGCCGTAGTCGTAGGTCGATCCCCTCTCGAGTTGCGGATGCAGCCCATAGCGCACTTGGTTGTACACGAACGGCAGCGAGTACAGCGCGACCACCAGCACCACCACCCAGCGCGTGACGGCGACGACCTTGGCGAAGGTGCCGGCGGGCACGACCTTGGTGAACAAGGTCAGGGCCAGGATGCAGGCCACGCCGATCACGGGCGCGCCCGTCTCGTGATAACCGAGCACCAGATACACCGACATCAGCGCCACCAGCGGCCAGCGCAACAACCAGAACGCCAACAGACAGACGAAGGCGACCAGGAACACATCGAGCAAGTCCCAGCGCGCGAGCCAGGATTGCGGCGCCTGATCCACGCCGAACGCGGCGTAGAGCTTGTAGCCCGGCGGCAATTGCAGCGTCGTGTTGACCGATTCGAAGTTCTGCATCCAGCCGGTCACCGGCAGATGATGATCATCGCCGCGCAGTTGCACGCCGGCCGTCATCGACAGTGCGCGTTCGCGCAATTCCACGCCGGTGGAGCCGCTCTTGGCGCCGGTGGTCACCAGCAGGCCCTCGCCCGCGGATTCGGCGCGCATCAGTTCAAAGGGCGGGTCCATGTCCAGGCGCCAGTCGCGCACCATGGTGCCGGAGATCTGATCGCGTCCGGTGAAACCGCCGCCATCGAAATCGAGCCACAGCGTGCGCTGCAAACTCAGGCGATTCTGATCCTGCTCCGACAAGCCGCGCGAACGTTCAGTGATGTCGAGCGAGCTGTCTTGTTCCATCAGGAACGCCGGCAGCGCCGACCAGGCCTCCGGCACGCCGGCTTGCGCCGGATCCATCGCGGAAGCGCCTTCGGCCACGGTCACGCGCAGCGCGGGATTGGCCTGATAACTCCAGATTTCCTGCTCGGGCCAAGGCGCCTGCCGCTTGGGGCGCTCGTTCTTGAACAAGGGCTTGGTCGCGCGCGCGACGAGGGTGATCTCGTAGTGACCCGGCCGCGCTTGAATGCGCAGCGCGCCATCGGGATCGAGGCGCGCGGGCAGATCGCTGCTCAGGGCCGTGGGCTGCCAGTCGGCCGGCAACGGCTTGCCCAGCACTTCCTCGCGACCGGCGCCAGAGATATCGATGATCAGGCGCGTGGTCAGCACCGCGGGCACGGCGTCGGCGAGATGGCGAAAGACTTGCAGATCGAGACTGTCGGCCTCTTTCTCCGTCGTCTCGGCCGCGCCCAGCCACAGGGCGCCGTTCTCGCGCTGCAAGGGAAACACATTGGCGCCATCGAGTTCGAGACGCACCAGGGCCACCGCGTCGGACACCGGAATCGACTCGGGCCGGCGCGACCAATGCAGCGCGCCTTCGATGTCGTACGAGCCCGGCTCGAGCCAGGCGACGGGATTGCCGTTCTCGTCGGCGACCACGGCCAGCGGCTGACCGTTGGCGCGCGTGTCCTGCGGCCAATACGTGTCGGAGCCCGGCAGCATCACCGCGCCGCGCGCGTACAAGGTCCAACGCTGACGAAAGCGCGCGCCCTGATCATTGGCCGTGATCGACAACTGGCCGGGCCAGGCGCAATCGCGCGCGCCCTCGCCGTCCTCGCCCTCGGCGCCGGCGATCAGCGGACACTGGCTGTCGGGATGCTCGAAGCGAACCCAGGCGACCCAGTCGCGCAAGGCCGCCGGCAGGTCTTCGACGCGCGGCGGCGCGGCCTCGACGACGGACGAGAACGCGATCAGAACCCCCAACACCCACGGACGCCACCAGCGCATAAGCTTCTCCCGGCTCGAACTGTCGATCACGCAGCCATTGATACAAAACGAGATCGCGGCATGAAACGCGCAACCGCGCGCGGCGGGGTTAACCGCTGGAATCGTCGATGCCTACAGCCAGACGCGCGCGTACCGCCAGACCTGCTCGATGCTAGCCAGCACGAAACCGGTCAGGAAGAACAGGTAGGACCAGCGCAGAAAGCGATACTTGTAGTGGGCGAGGTAGTAGCCGAGGCTATACAAATCGCGCGCCATGGTGTCGTAGACCTTGCCGTCGGGCGACATCACCGTGGCGATCTCGCGCAGAAAGCGCTCGCGCGACAGCTCGGCGAAATGGCCGAAGAACAGCAGATTGAACTGCGGCGGCAACTGCTCCGACGTCAGGCGCAGCGGCCGGTACTTGGGCAGCACCGCCAGGATCGCCAACAGCAAGGCCAACAGGGTGAACACCAGCAAGGTCAGCGCCGACACGCGCAGATCCGGATCGTTGACCCGACCCAGGGTCATGGTCAGCACGATCGAGGACACGGTGATGATGATGTTGGCCTTGATGTCGGCCATCACCGACAACTGCACGTGATGCTGCTGCGCGGTGCGCAGCAGATTGTCCCCGGTATTGCGCTCGGGCACTTGCTGGAACTCGTGCGCGCCGGGCTCTTGCTGCGGTGGGGTCATGACGGACTCGGGGCCTGGATGCCGCCATCATAGGAACGCGACGATGCGCGATGCAATCACGCCCTCACGCCAAGGCCACGGCGGCCGACGCATCCTGCGGGGCTGGAATGTCGTACCTTGACTGCCGTCCCCGCCTCGATCGATGCCGATGCCCCGAATTCGCGCGCTGCTGCTGTTGTCCTTCCTCTTTGGGCTCGCCGGCTGCTCGGCCACGTACTTCCGGGCGATCAATGTGCAGCCTCGAGCCGCCGGCGGCGAGCAGACCCTGATCTTTGACGCCGAGCACGGCCTCGCGCTCGATACCTATCGTCCCGCCGCGAGCCCCGCCGCCGCGCCGATCGTGGTGTTCTTCTACGGCGGCGCCTGGCAGGAAGGTCGACGCGACTGGTACGCCTTCGCCGGCCGCGCGCTGGCGCGCGAAGGCCTGATCGCGGTGGTGCCCGACTATCGCGTCTATCCCGCGGTGCGTTATCCCGTTTTCGTCGAAGACGCGGCGCGCGCCGTCGCCTTCGCGCGCGCCCACGCGGCCGAATGGGGCGGCGACCCGAATCGCATTTTCCTCGCCGGCCATTCCGCCGGCGCCCACATTGCCGCCCTGCTCGGCACCGACGCGCGTTATCTCGCCGCCGTCGGCCTGCGCCCGCGCGATCTCGCGGGCGTCATCGGCATCGCCGGCCCTTACGACTTCCTGCCCCTGGTCGATCGCAAACTGCAGGCCATCTTCGGTCCGGAATCGACCTGGCCAGACTCGCAACCGGTCAATCACGTCGACGGCGACGAACCGCCCTTCCTGATCCTGCACGGCGAACGCGACAAGCGCGTGTGGCTGCGCAACAGCACGAGCCTCGCGAAACACCTGCGCGACGCGCAAGAGCCCGCGCGACTGATCACCTATCCCGGCGTCGGCCACGTCAAGATTCTCAGCGCGCTGCGCTTTCCGAGTTGGGCGCCGACGTTGCGGGATCTCGTGACCTACGTGCGCGAGTACCCGCGCGACGGGGAATGACCTTGGCCGCGGCGACCGCGCGCGGCTAGCGTCGGGAAGATCGCGCCGCGCTCAACCCTCGCGCATGCCCAAGGCCTGTTCCAAGGCCGTGACGAAGTTCGCGCCCACGGGAAAGCTGGCGTCGTTGCTCATGACCACGCGCAAGGACGCATCGCCCCGCTCGAGGCGACGCACCTGGTCGATGGCGATGATCACGGAGCGGTGCACCTGCACGAAGCGCGCGGGGTCGAGGCGCTCGCCGAGTGATTTCAGCGTTTCGCGATGCGCCCAGGCGCGCGCGGCGGTGATCACGTCGACATAGTTGCCATCGGCGCGCAGCGCCAGCACGTCATCGATCGGCACGAGGTCGATGCGCCCGACGGAACGAACGATCAAATGACGCAGGCTATCGCGGCGTTCGCGAGCCAACGCCTGCAAGGAGGCGCCCCAACGCGCGACCGCCTGCTCGCCAAGCAAGCGCTGCTCGACGCGCGCCAGACAGGCGCGAAAATCCGCGTCCGTCACCGGCTTGAGCAGATAGTCCACCGCCGCCAGCCGGAAGGCCGCGACCGCGTGCTGATCGAACGCGGTGACGAAGGCGACTTGCAGCCGCGTCGACGACGCGCGCAGCGCCAGGGCCAGTTCCAGGCCATCGAGCAAGGGCATGCGGATGTCGGTCAATAGCAGATCGGGCATCCGCGCCAGGCACTCGTCGAGCGCGCGACGTCCGTTGTCAGCCGCGCCGAGCACGCGCCACCGCGGCGCGGCCGCGCACATCGACAACAAGGCCTCGCGCGCCAGCGGTTCGTCCTCGGCGATGTAGACCGTCATCGGCGCGAGGTTCACGCCGGCGTCTCCGCGACCGGCGCGCTCACTTCGGGAAACGCGATCGTGACGACATAGCGCCCGTCCTCGCGCGCGGCCCGAAACTCGACGCGCTCGCCATGGATGGCGCGCAGTCGCGCGACGATATTGCCCTGACCCACGCCGTGCCCCGCGGGCCCGGCGATGGCGCCGACATCATTGCTCACGCGCACGTGCACGCGACCTTGCGCGCGCCACAGCGCGATCTCGACGCGACAGGCGCGGGCCTCGTTGAGCGAACCGTGCGCGATGGCGTTCTCGATCAGGGGCTGGAGCAGCAGGATCGGAAAGGCCGTGTCGGCGGGCAAATCATCGGCGTCGAGCCGCACGTCCAGGCGTTCGCCGAAGCGCAGCCGCTGCAAGGCCACGTACATGCGCGTGAATTCCCGCTCCCACTGCCATGGCATGACCTGGCGATGACCGACCTCGAGTACGCCGCGCAGCAAGGCGCCCAATTGATTGAGCGCCTCGACCGCGGCCTCGTCGCGCCCCAGGCGCACGAGCGAGGCAATGGAGTTGAGCGCGTTGAACAAGAAATGGGGTTCCAATTGAGCGCGCAGCAGACTCAGCTCCATGCGCCCGAGTTCGTGCCGCAAGCGCTCGGCTTCCCGCTGCCGGGCCACCGCGCGTCGGTAATAGTGATAGGCATTGGCCGCGAGCGCGATCTGCCACACCATGACGTAGACGTAGATCATCTCCACCGTCCACGCCATGCGCGCGCCTTGCCACCATCCGCGTTGCCCCGCGGACAGCAGCACCAACACGCCACCGAAGTAGGCGCCATACAACACGCAGGCCAGCGCCGCGAGCGTGGCCGTGATCAGGACGCCTCGCCACGCGCGTTCGGCGGTGAAGGGATGATCGCGATACCAGATCAGGGCCGCGAGCGTGATGCCGGTCCAGAACACGGCCAGGCTGCCACGCTTGAGAAAGAAGTGCGGCCACGACGGGCGCCATTGCGCATTCACCGGATCGAGCGCGGTGGTCGCCGCCTCGGTCAGCACGGAAGCGGCCCAGAACATGGCCACCAGGACGATCAGCCATCTGGGCAAGTCGCGAAATAGCTGTCGCACGCGCGCTCCCGATGTGTCGTGATCCGGCGCTTCCCGTTCGAGCGTCGCCAGTGAGCATGCCGGCGGTGGCCCGCGCTGTCCACGCCCGAAGCGCGATTTCGTCCCACGACGCGACGGTTTCGTCACAGCGGCCTTGTCGCGACCCGCGCCGGTCGCCGACGGTGACTATCCCGATCGCGAATCTACTCGCGCGAGGGAATGAATCGGCAGGAGGAATGCATCGATGTCATCGTCTCGAATTCGCATCGCGATCGTCTTGTGGATGTGCACGCTGTCGGGCGCGGTCTTCGCGGCCGACAAGGTCGATCCGCGCTTGAGCTTCTTCGTCGCCACGCATGGCGTGAACGGCAGCGCCAATCTCGGCGGACTCGCCGGCGCCGACGCGCGCTGCCAGGCGTTGGCCGACAGTGTCGGCGCGGGCAATCGGCAATGGCGCGCGTACCTGAGCACTTCGGGACGCGAGGGCCAGCCGGCGGTCGACGCGCGCGATCGCATCGGCCACGGGCCCTGGTACAACGCCCGCGGTCATCTGATCGCGCGCGATCTCGATGAACTGCACAGCGATCGTCATGACATCGATCGCTTCAGCGCGCTGGACCACCTCGGCGCGCGCGTGGCGAGAGCCCCGCACGACGTGCTGACCGGCAGCGATGCTCAAGGCCGCCTGGCCCTGATCGACGGCAAGCCCGCGACCTGCGATGACTGGACCGCCGATGGCGACGGCGTGGCCATGATCGGTCACGATGATCGCTTCGATGCCGACTCGTGGGGCAACAAGCGCTTTCACCGCTGGCAGGGCTCGTGGAATGCCGAGCACGCGACCACGGGCTGCGACGCCAAGCGCCTGACGGACACGAGCGGCGCCGGCGGTTTCTATTGCTTCGCCGTGGACGCGGTGGATCTGGCGCCGGAAGACCAACTTCCCGCGGCCGATCCGCGACGCTATACCTTCGAGCGCGGCCTCACCGTCAATCACTGGATCGGCGACAACCTCGATCCTTCGATGCTCGCCAATGCCGACTACGGCAATGCCTGGTTCGGCGCCGACGATGTCGACTGGATCGCCGCGCAAGGTTTCGACCACATTCGCGTGCGCGTCGCTGGTCATGTCTGGATCACCGCGAAAGGCGATCTCGACGCCGACAAGCTCGCGCCTTTCGACCGCCTGTTGCAATGGACGCGCGCGCGTGGACTCGGCGTGGTGCTGGCGATGGACAGCCTGCCCGGCTATCGCGCCCACATTCGCGGCGGCGCGGCGCCCACCGACGTGAGCTCGCCGTTCACCGACGAGGACACGCGCGGCGATGCGGCGTATCTGTGGTGGCTGGTCGCGCGCCGCTACGCCGATGTCGGCGAGCAACTGCGCCTGGAACTGATCAATAACCCCGACGCCCCCGACGCGGCTTCCATTCGCGCGTTCAACCGCGAGACACTCGAGGCCGTGCGGCGCACCAACCCGACGCGCTGGGTGTATCTGACATCGCGCAATGGCACGTTCGGCCACCTCGACGATATCGAGTTGCTCGATGAACGCGTGGCGCCAACGATTTCATTCTGGGACCCGGAGCTGTTCACCTTTCAGATCGACGAGCGCGTGCCGCGCATCACCTTCCCCGGGCGCATTCCCGACATGCGTGAGTACCTCGATGCCGGCGATCCGCTGCTGGCACAATCCAATACCGAGATCAATGTCGCCACGCTCGAGGCGCGCATCGCCGAAGTCGCCGACGCGGCGCGCCGCGTAGCGCCCGGACGGACGCTGCACATCGGGCAGTTCGGCGTCTATCGTTCGGCCGACGATGCTTCGGCACGCGCTTTCATCGCCGCGACGCGCGCCGCCTTCGAACGCGCGGGGTTCGAATGGTCGCTGTACGACTACCACACCGGTTGCGCGGTCCGCGACGATCAGGGCAACGGCGGCGCGACGCGCATCCTCGAAGGGCTCAAGCTGACACCGCGCGCCACGCCCTGACGCGTCGCCGAAACTGGCGGCTCATCGCGACGATGGCGATGAGCCGCGCTTTCCGAGACGTGCGCCGACGCGGCGTGGTTTAGTCGCTTTCGCGCGTGAACCGAGCACCGCCCCGCGCTAAGCGCCCACTGCCGCATCGCGTCCATGGCGCGCGATGTTTGCTTCGACCTCACGCGCGAAGGCCTGCATGTCCTCGTCGCTGACGAAGGCATGACGCGGAATCCACAGGAAACTCAGCGGCCGTATCACGATCGCGAATCCGCCCGGATGATGGGAGACGCCTTCGATCGCCGGCCACTGCCAGAAGCTTCTGCGGTGCTCAGTGGCGTTCGCCAGTCCCTCATCGCTCATCGCGATCTCGTATTCGATCGGCGCCGAACCGAACTCGCTCGTGATCGTGGCCTTTTGCGCCTTGCGCCACAAACGAGTGCCGTATTCGGAGAGGAACGGCGGCAGGATCCCCAACACGAGGACCGCGATGAACACGCTCACTCGCGTCGCGGTGGAAACCTGCCGCGTCAACGTGATCACGGTGAAGCCCACCGAGGCGCCGGCAACCGTCCAAAACAGGAGATTCGCCACGTTGGTGAGTCGAAACACCAGCAGCGCGGCGCCTCGCCGGCGCCCCATGTGCTTGCGGATTCGCTCGATCGTGATCTGGTCTTCCGGCAAATGCCGAAACGTGAGGGTGCGTGACATGCGCGCGATCGCCCGAGTGATCCATGGCCGTCGAGGATAGTACCTCCGCCGTCACGACTTCGATGGGCTCACGCTGAGTCGGATCCGCGGTCGATCGAATCCGCCGTGGCGCCGATGTTGTAGTCGCGCCCTGGGTGGCATCGATCGCCTCGCCGGCGTTCTTCGTGGTCGCGGGTGAGTCAACGCGTGGGCGCGAGCATCGCCTGAAGCGCGGCCCAGGTTCCCGTATAAGGCTCGTCGCCCGAAACCCACTGGCCATGGCCCGGCTGGAATTCGCGCACGGGGCCAGGGTCGATGCGTTCGCCTTCGAACAGCTGATTTATCAAGTCGTCCGACACCCAGCGAGTCACTTCCACCAGCGTGCGACGTGGCTCGCTCAACTCGGGCGCGCCGGGGTCCGGCGGAAAGTGGACGATCATGTCGTCCGACGAGAGCACGAACAAATGGCGTGCCTCGGGCTGCCCGGGATGGGCGACCACGAGCGCCTCGCGAATCTCGTGGCGCGTCTCGCGCACGCGACCGTCTTCGATGTCGGCGCGCAAGGCTTCGACCTGAGCTCGCCAGTGCTGGCGTGACTGACGCAGCAAGCGCAGAAACCACGCCACGCCCGCGCCAAGAATGGCGATCTGCATCGCCGCCAAGAGTGCGAACGGCATTCGCTTGCCGACGGCCCACAGCATCACGCTCACGACGAAGGTCATTGGCGCGACTCTCAGGGCCGCAAGGCGTCGCGCGAACCCCGAGTCGGCTCCCATCTCCACCAGCACTTCGCACTCATCGCGCCACGCGGCAAGTTCGTCCGCTGTTGCCTTACGTTCCGTCGTCGTCGCCATGGTCCCTCCGAATGGTGCGCGACTTTAGACCCGCGAGTTGGCGACTGGCAACCAAGATCGATGTCGCGCGAGAAGCGCGAGGGAACTTGACCTGTGCCGCGCGCTAATTCGCTCGCGCAGCCGCGCCAGAGTCGCCACGCCTGACGCGACGCGTTGGCGTACACGAATCGCGACTGGCGATCGCGCGCATCGGCGCGAAGGTCACGCGCTAAACGCGGAAACGACAAGGCCCGCCTAAGCGGGCCTTGTCGCTACATCTCGAATAGCACACTAATTCAGCGCATCACGCCGCTTCAGCCGCCGGCTCCACCGCCGCCGCGCGCGCTTGTTCCAAGGTCACCGCCACCGCGTGAATCACCGCCGCGATGCGCGCGGCGCTCTGCACGGCTTGCGCGCCGAGTTCGTGCTTGCGCAGCACCTTCTCGTGCGAGTCCATGCACTTGCCGCAGCCGTTGATCGCCGACACCGCGAGCGAGGCCAGCTCGAAGCCGATGCGATCGCAACCGGGATTGGCCATCACATTCATGCGCAAACCGGCGCGCAAGGTCTGGTATTCCGGATCCTCGATCAGGTGCGTGAAGCGATAGTAGACATTGGTCATGCTCATGATCGCCGCGGCGGCGCGCGCGCCTTGCTGATCGGCGGCGCTGAGTTGCCCGGCGGCCCAGGTGCTGATCGCGCTCGTCAGCGGTTCGTGACGCGCGGCGATGGCGCTGGCCACGGCGACCATGGCGATGTGCGTGGGGTTCAAGCCCGGCGCGCCTTGCTCGGTCAACACCGACTCGAGATTCAGGCGCAGATCCTTGGCGTACTCGGGCAATTGCTGGCGAAGTTCGGCGAGATTCATCGTGGGCTCCTCGCGCGCGCGCCGTTTGGCACGCGCGCATCGAATAAGTTGGCGGGTCATCGCGGGGACGATGCCCGCCGGGGGCACCGCGTCCACCGGGGAGAGGGGGGAGGAAGGACGCGGGTATTGCGGGACTTTTCAAGCGGCGATCGCGGTCAGGCGATCGCCGCGCAGGGCGAGGCTCAAGCGGCCTTGAGCGTTTCCTCGCCCTTGCTCCAGTTGCACGGGCACAGCTCGTCGGTCTGCAGCGCGTCGAGCACGCGCAGCACTTCGGCCGGGCTGCGGCCGACCGACAGGTCGGTCACGTAGACGAAGCGGATCACGCCGTTGGGATCGACCAGGAAGGTCGCGCGCTGCGCCACGCCGGCGTCCTTGTCCAAGATGCCCAGCGCCGTGCTCAGTTCGCGCTTGATGTCCGACAGCATCGGGATCGGCAGCTTCTGCAGATCCTTGTGATCGCGGCGCCACGCCAAGTGCACGAACTCGGAGTCGATCGAAGCGGTGACGATCTGGCAATCGCGGTCCTTGAACTGCGTGTCCATGTCGCCGAAACCCTTGATCTCGGTCGGGCACACGAAGGTGAAGTCCTTCGGATAGAAGAACACGCACAGCCACTTGCCCTTGTAGGTGTCGTTGGTGACGTCGACGAAGGCGTTGGCCGGATCGGTCGAAACGACGGCCTTGAGGTTGAAGCGGGGGAATTGGTCGCCGATGGTCAGCATGTCGTGCTCCTGCGAGTAGCGATGGGGATGTGGGAGGCGGGACTTGCGGTCACCGCCGACGGAGCGCACTCTAGACACCATCGATTGATAGGTCTAATCGATATTTTGAATTCGATTGATTGATAACGCCTATCGAAGACCTCATTGTCATAGCCAAGCCCAGGAGGCTCAGCCATGAATCTGCGCGATCTGCGATATCTGGTGGCGCTGGCCGATCACAAGCATTTCGGCCGCGCCGCCGAAGCGAGCTTCGTCAGCCAGCCGACGCTGTCGACCCAGATCAAGAAGCTCGAGGACGAACTCGGCGTGGCCCTGGTCGAACGCTGGCCGCGCAAGGTGCTGCTGACCGAGACCGGTCGCGCCGTGGCCGAGCGCGCGCGCGACGTGCTGCGCGAAGTCGATCAGATCAAGGCCATCGCCAGTCGCACCAAGGACCCGGAATCGGGCTCGGTGCGCTTGGGGTTCTTCCCGACGCTCGGGCCGTATCTGTTGCCGCACATCGTGCCGGCGCTGCGTCAGCGCTTCCCGCGCTTGGAGCTGCTGCTGGTCGAAGAAAAGACGCCCTTGCTGCTCGATCAACTGCACGACGGCAAGCTCGACGCCGCCGCGTTGGCGCTGCCGATTCACGACGAGCAACTGCACGCGGAGTTTCTGTTCGAGGAACCTTTCGTCTTGGCCGTGCACGACCAGCATCCCCTCACCCGCCGCGGCGCGCTGCGCCTGGCCGACATCGCCGGCGAGAGCTTGCTGTTGCTCGAAGACGGTCATTGCCTGCGCGATCAGGCGCTGGACGTGTGTCATCTGTCGGGCGCGGGCGAGAAGGTCGGCTTTCGCGCCACGAGTCTCGAGACGCTTCGGCAGATGGTCGCGGCCAATGTCGGCATGACCCTGCTGCCCGCGCTCGCCGTGCAGCCGCCGGTGCCGCGCTCGAGTCACGTGCGCCTGTTGCCCTTCCGCGATGCCACACCGAGCCGACGCATCGCCCTGGTGTGGCGCAAGTCCTCGGCGATGGCGCCGCTGCTCACGCACATCGCCGAGATCATGCGGCAGCTGCCCGATGAATTGCTCGATCTGCGCGCCGAGGGCGCGCGTCCGCGCAAGGCCGCGCCGACCAAGCGAGCCCGCGGCGGCCGCGCCTGACGCGACGCACCATCGACGGCGCCTATCGAACACATCGAAACCATGTATTTCCTACCGACGCGCGCGCGCGATAAATTCGGGGCACCCTGTCCGCAACAGGGACGCGGCGCGACCGAGGATCGGCGCGCCCGCCATTCCCAGCCAGTGTCACGAACAGCCAGGAGACAGCCATGTCCACTCTGAAGGGATCCAAGACCGAAGCCAACCTAAAGGCCGCGTTCGCCGGCGAATCGCAGGCCAACCGCCGCTATCTCTATTTCGCTCAGAAGGCTGACGTCGAGGGCTACAACGACGTGGCCGCGGTGTTCCGCTCCACCGCCGAGGGCGAGACCGGTCACGCGCACGGTCATCTCGAATACCTCGAGTCCTGCGGCGATCCGGCCACGGGCCTGCCGTTCGGCGATACCAAGAACAATCTCAAGACCGCGATCGCCGGCGAAACGCACGAGTACTCGGACATGTACCCGGGCATGGCCAAGACCGCGCGCGACGAGAAGTTCGACGAAATCGCCGATTGGTTCGAGACCCTGGCCAAGGCCGAGCGCTCGCACGCCAATCGCTTCCAGAAGGCCTTGAACGAAATCGGCTGATCGCCGTATTCGTTTCGTCACGATTCGCAGCGTCGCGCCCGCGAGGGCGCGACGTCGGATCGCCCCGCGTCAATGTCACGCAAGCGCCGGAGGCCGCGTGAGCACCCCACCGACCCCTGCCCGCGAGGGCAGTCTCCAAGCACCGACCCGTCATCCGCTGGGCTGGGAAAAGCCCGAGTTCTGGGACGAGTCCGCGCTGGAAAAAGAGCTCGAGCGCGTCTTCGACATCTGCCACGGCTGCCGCCGTTGCGTGAGTCTGTGTCAGTCGTTTCCGACCTTGTTCGATCTCGTCGATGAATCGAGCACGATGGAAGTCGACGGTGTCGCCAAGAGCGACTACGCCAAGGTCGTCGACCAGTGCTATCTGTGCGACCTGTGCTACCAGACCAAGTGTCCCTACGTGCCGCCGCACGAATGGAACGTGGATTTTCCGCACTTGATGCTGCGCGCCAAGGCGATTCGTCATCGCAAGGGCGAGACCAAGCTCAAGGCCAAGGTGCTGTCGTCGACCACGCGCGTGGGCAAGCTCGCGAGCATTCCGATCGTGGTCGAGGCGGTGAACGCCGCCAACGCGGCCAAGCCGCTGCGCAAGCTCCTGGACAAAACGCTCGGCGTGCATCCCGACGCCGTGGTGCCGAAGTATCACAGCAAGACCGCCAGCAAGCGCTTGAAGCGCTTCGACGGTCGCGCCGCCGAGGTCAAGGTCGCCGGCCGCACGCGCGGTCGCGTGGCGATCTTCGCCACGTGCTATGGCGAGTACAATATGCCCGAAGTGGTCGAGGACTTGGCCGTGGTGCTGCGTCACAACGGCATCGAGGTGAAGCTGCTCGAACAGCGCGCCTGTTGCGGCATGCCCAAGCTCGAGCTTGGTGATCTCGACACCGTGGCGCAGTACAAGGCCGCCAATCTGCCGGTGCTGCATCACGCGGTGAGCGAAGGCTGGGACATCCTCGCGCCCATTCCCTCGTGCGTGCTGATGTTCAAGCAGGAATTGCCGCTGATGTTCCCCGACGACGCGCCACTGCGCGAGGTGCGTCAGCAATTGTTCGATCCGTTCGAGTACTTGATGATCCGTCACCAAGCGGGCCTGTTGAACACCAACTTCCCGCAGGCGCTGGGCAAGATCGCCTATCACGTGCCCTGCCATCAGCGCGTGCAGAACATCGGCCCGAAGACGCGCGATGTGTTGAAGCTGGTGCCCGGCACCGAATTCGACATGATCGAGCGTTGCTCGGGTCATGACGGCACTTATGGCGTGAAGAGCGAGACCTATGCCTTCGCGCGCAAGATCGCCAAGCCCGTGTGCGATCGCGTCGAGCGCGCGCAGGCCCAGCATTTCACCAGTGACTGTCCGATGGCGGCGGCGCACATCGCGCATGGCGTGCCGGGCAAGCCGGCGGCCACGCACCCGATCAGTTTGTTGCGCCGCGCCTACGGGCTGTGAGCGAAGGAGGCCCCATGCAGAAGCTGCAACGCGAAGACCTGATGACCCTGGAGCGCTACTCGCAGGAGCGACCGAGCTTCCGCAGTCGCGTGATCGCGCACAAGAAGCACCGCACGGTCGGCATCGGTCCCAACATCACTTTGATCTTCGAGGATCGCTTGACGATCCAGTATCAGATTCAGGAAATGCTGCGCATCGAGCGCATCTTCGAAGCCGAGGCCATCGAGGAGGAACTCGAGGCCTACAATCCCCTGATCCCCGATGGCGCCAATCTCAAGGCGACCCTGATGATCGAGTTTCCCGAGCCGACCCAGCGCGCGCTCGAGCTGATTCGCCTCAAGGGCATCGAGGACCGCGTGTTCGCGCGCGTGGGCGAGTTGGCGCCGAGCTTCGCCATTGCCGATGAAGATCTCGATCGCAGCGACGAGCACAAGACCTCGGCCGTGCACTTTCTGCGCTTCGAACTCAGCGGCGCGCAGATCGCGGCGTTGCGCGGCGGCGCCAGCCTCACGCTCGGCGTCGACGACACGCGCTATCCGCACGCGATCGTGCTGAGCGACGCGCATCGTCAATCCTTGATCCGCGATCTGGCCTGAGCGACACGCGCCGATGCAGCGACTGCTGATCTTCGTCGGCGCCCTGGTGCTGCTGTGGTGGTGGGCCCAGGGCGGCGCGGCGCGGCATCCGCCGGGCGTGCTGGTGCGCGAGGCACCGACGCAGCACGACCTCGATAACAACGACGCGCCGCGCTTTCAGCACGGTCGCTACAGCATCAAGGCGCTGGCGAGTTTCGATCTGAACGCGCGCGTGTTGTCGCGCGCCGACTACGACAACGACGAAATCGCCGACCTGGTGCCCACCGATCTCGCCCTGGGCTGGGGCCCGATGTCCGACAGCGCGGTGCTTGATGAGCTGACCATCACGCAGAGCTATCGCTGGTGGAGCTGGACCACGTCGGACCTGCCCGTGCCGCAGGCCGAGATCAATCGCTCCGCCGCCAACATGCACCTGATCCCAGCCAATGACGCCGCGCGCGCCGCGCTCGACGCCGTGCGCGAGGGCGATCTGGTGCGCATCCACGGCTATCTGGTCGAGGCCCGGCGCGACGATGGCTATCGCCTGACCAGCTCGCTCAGCCGCACCGATACCGGCGGCGGCGCTTGCGAAGTGATCTGGGTCGAATCGCTGTCGACCACGACCGGCGGTTGAGGCGCGCCGGTTTTAGCCCGTGATTGCGTTGGTCGAGGTGAGCGGTCAATGGCGACCGCGCCTGGAGCCTCGACATGCTGCGCACTTCCCGCCTCGCCGCGGTGCTGATCACCTTGTTGCCGTTCGCCGCCCACGCGGGCCCGGGTGATTTCGACACCACCTTGCTCAACAGCGGCAAGGCCGCCTACGGTTTCGACCTCGCCGGCGGCACCAAGGACGATCGCGCCTATACGGTGATCCCGGGCGCCACCACGATCATGATGATCGGCCTGATTAAGCCCGATGCCGCCAATGGCGCGGCGCGCGTGGGCTTCATGCGCGTGCAGGCCAATGGCGTGCTCGATTCGACCTTCGGCACTCAGGGCCGAGTCTCGTCGGAGACCTCGCTGAGCACGATCGTCGGCGCGGGCATGGACAACAGCGGCCGCATCTACATCGCCGGCACGTACTTCGACGCGCAGAACGGCGACGCCGAATTCGGCGTGCAGCGCTATCTGGCCAATGGTCAGCCCGATCTCGGCTACGGCCTGTTCGGCCTGACCGTGGCCGCCTTCGATCAAGGCGGCAGCAATGCCGATGTGCCGCGCGCGATCGCGGTGTCGGCCAGCGGCGCGGTGATCGTCGCCGGCAGCGTGCAATTCACCACGCCCGCCGACACCGACTTCGGCATCGCGCGCTTCACCGTCGACGGTCAGCTCGACACGGCGTTCTCGAGTGATGGCAAGACCACGGTCTCGTTCGACGTCGATGGTCTCGCCGCCGACGAAGCCACGGCCCTGAGCACTTACGATCCCAACACCATGCGCGTGGTGGGCACCGCGCGTCGCGCCGATGGTTCGCGCGTGGTCGCGGTCGCTTCGTTCATCACCAGCAATGGCGCGCTGACGCCCGCGTTCTGCTCGAGCAATTCCTGCGTGGGCGCTCAGCAATCGCTGGTGACGGGGCCGGGTCGGCGCACCTTGCGTTTCGACACGCTGTCGGGCGCCACCGATGATCTGGTCACCGGCGCCGCGCTGGCTTCCGATGCCTCGGGGCGTCTGGGCATCGCCGGCATCAGTTCGATGTTCACCGGCACGCCGAGTCCGCGCGCGGCCTTCGCCCTGGTCAATTCCAATGGCCAGATGCCGGCGACGTTTCAGCGCGGCGCCGCGCCCGAGGGCAGCAACAACTTCGGTCGCGTGCTGTTTGGTCCGCTCGATCCGACGTATGCGCTGGGCGTGATCCATCGAAATGCCGACGATCATTGGATCCTCACCGGCACCATGGGCAATTCGCCCACGCGCTATGGCTTCGCGCTGTACATCAATTCGCTGCCGGCGGTGGACACGGGCTTCACTCAGATCGACTTCGGCGGCGGCCCGCAGCCCTCGGCGTTTCAGCTGATCGAATTCCCGCGCAACGCCGACGCGGTGCCGATCGAAACGGTGATGAGCTCGGTCGCGATCGATGCCCAGCAGCGCATCGTCATGGCCGGTTGGCGGCTGTGGAACCGCTCCTCCGGCGTCGAGGACAATGATTTTGCAATTGTTCGACTATCGGCCAGCACCGGCGCCGACGCCGTGTTCGCCAACGGCTTTGAATGACCAGTGCTTGATTTACAAAGATTTGTCGCGCGACAAGCGCGCGCGGGCCTCGCCAAGGACGGCCCGCGCGCGATCACGGGGCATCTTCACGAGTGTCATCCGATCGTGGTATTTCCTACGTCCCGATTGTGAAAGCCGTCCCATGTTCGAAAGCCGCGACCGCTCCCTGGCCTGCATCGGCACCAGCGACGAGGAAGGCGCGCGTCTGCGCCTGATGGTGCGTCAGGCCGCCGCGCGCATGGCGCAAGCCTGGCGCTGGACCGATGCCGACGACGCCGACTTCGTGATTTGCGACATCAGCACCGAAGAAGGCATCAACGCGATGAGCTCCGCCATCGCGCGCGGTCGCTTGGTGGCCGTGCTCGACGAGGCCGAGGCCAGCTTCGACGAGCGCTTCGTGGTGCCGCGCGATTTCCGCCTGGGCGACGTCGTGCGCATGTTGCAAGAGGCCGGCGGTCGACTGTCGGGCCTGCCCGCGGGGTTTTCCAAGGGCGTGGGCGATTTCTTCGGCGATCTCGACTACTCGTCGATGACGGTCAATGACTTCGCCGATTCCAGTTTCCTCGATCAGATTCCCGACGCGCGCCCGAGCGAAGTGGCCGCGCAAGTGGGCGTGTCGGACGACGAGCCGAGCGCGATCAAGGATGTCGTGGCCCGCGCCGAAGCGCGCGCGGCCGAGTTGCTGCGCAATGTCGCGGCGGTCACCGAGACGCCCGCGCCGAACACGCTCGCGGCTTTCGCCGCGGCCATTCCTTCGGCGGTGAATTCGCCCGCGGATCGCGCCGGTGGCGCGCGCGCCGAACCGCCACAGGCCAAGCCCGCGCCCGTGACCGCGACGCCCGCGAGCCCCGTGGCCAAGGCGCCCGAGCCCGCGATCAAGGCCGCGACGCCCGCGGTCGCGCCAGTGGCGCCGGCGCCAGCACCGACGCCCGCGAAAGCTCCCGAGCCCGTTGTCGCCAAGCCCAGCGCCGCCGAGCGCGCGCGCTATCCGCTGCTCGACTACGTGCGACAGGGCTTGATTGGCGTGCCGTCGCGCATCGCGCTGGCCAATGCGCCGCAGATCGTGCTCGATCCGATCAACAAGGTCTTTCACGCGATTGGTGATCTGCGCGCGCTCGAACCCTATTTCAACGAACTGCTGTCGCGCACGGACTGGATGGCGATGACGCCGCCCTTGCTCGTCGCCACGCGCCGCGAAGTGCCGGCGCGGCCGTTCGATCTGTTGATCTGGTACGTGACCCTGCGCGGCGCGCAGGGCAAGCTCGCGGCGCGGCTCGACCCCGGCGGCACGTATCAGCTGTCGCGCACGCTCGATCTGGCCAGCGATCATCCGCGCGCGCATCGCATCGCCCAGGCGATGCAAGGCCCGCCGCGGCGACTCGCCGAAATCGCCACGGCGAGTTCGACCAGCGTGGCCGAAGTCTACGAAGTCGTCAGCGCCTTCGACGCCATCGGCTACGTCAGCTGGCAACCGGCCGCGCGCGGCCGAAGCGTGCGCTAGTCGACATTTCGCGTCTCAGTCGACGGGAGATGCCGTCGTGGTGAGCCGCGCGCGATAGTGACCCGGTGATTTTGCGCATCAGTGAGCGACGTGCCTTGCGTCACTCACAGGATGCCTTGATGAACATCTCCCTCGACCGCGCGCTGATCGCGAGCGCGCTGCTGACGTTTTCAATCGCGAGTGTCGCCGGCCCTGGCGACCTGGACACGAGTTTCGGCGCGGGCGGTCGCGCGACCGTCGCCTTCAACATCGCCGCGGGCACCTTCGACGATCGCGTGATCGCCGCCATTCCCGAAGGTCCGAACACATTGCTGCTGGGCACGGTCACGCCGCTGACCACGTCGGGCAATCGTTACCTGGCGTTCGCGCGCGTCGATGGCAACGGCCAGCTCGACCCGAACTTCGCCATGAACGGCAAGTTCATCACCGAAACCTATCTCGCCACCCTCGTCGATGCCGACAGCGATACGTCGGGCCGCATCTATGTCACGGGCGCCGCGCGCGACACCGTCAATGGCGACACCGAGTTCGCCGTGCTGCGCTTCCTGCCCACGGGCGAGCTTGATTCCGATTACGGCCTGTTCGGCATGGCCACGATCAGCTTCGATGCCGGCGGCGCCAACAACGACGTGCCCGTGGCGATCACGGTCTCGCCCTCGGGCGAAGCCCTGGTGGCCGGCGATGTCGATGGCCCCGCCGGCGCGCGTGATTTCGGTCTGATCAAGCTCGACAGCACCGGCGCGCTCGAGCGCGCGTTCTCCGGCGATGGCAAGGTCACGCTGCGCATCGGCACGGGCAAGACCCATGTCACCGCGATCAGCGACTTCGACGATAGCCACGTTTATCTGGCGGGCCATGACGAGAGCGACGCCGCGCAGCATCGCGTCGTGGTCGCGTCGTTCAACGTCGCCACCGGCGCGCTTGATGGCGCGTTCTGCGCGGCGCAGGCGTGCGCGAGTGGCGCGCAGGGTTCGACGATCGCGGGCGGTGGCGCGCGCACGCTGAGCTTCGATCGCGCGTCGGGCGCGGTGTCCGACGAAGCCAGCGCCATCGCGATCGCGAGCGATGGCAGCGGTCGCGTGGCCGTGGTGGGCAGCTCCACGGTCGTGGCCACGGGCAAGCGGCGCGCGGCGATCGCGGTGATGAATGCGCAAGGTGTAATCCCCGATGACGCCAGCATCAACACCGGTCGCGCGCTTCTCGATCTGGGCGCGAGCACCGAGGCCGTCGATGTGATTCATCGCGGATTGGACGATCACTGGATCGTGGCCGGCAACACGACCACGGGCACCACGACCCAAGGCTTCGCGAGTTATCTCACGGCCACGCCGACGCTCGACACGGGCTTCACCACGAGCGCGGGCAATCCCAGCGCGACGCAGCTCATCTCATTTCCGAACTTCGGCGCGGGCACGCCGCTCGAGACGCGCCTGCGCGCCGTGGTGCTGGATGACACGCAGCGCCTGGTGCTGTCGGGCTATCGCCTGTGGCAGCGCTTCAGTGGCGTCGAGGACAATGATTTCGCGATCACGCGCCTGTCGGGCGATCTGGTCGCGGCCGATGCCGTGTTCAAGAACGGCTTCGAAGGACAACCCTAGACGGCGTCACGCGCCGTCGCTTCACGGTCGGGGCCGCGCAAGGCCCCGATCGCCTCACTCCGGATCGTGAAAACCGCCGCGCGTGGGCGGCACGTGCGTGATCGAATCCTGACGCAGCGCGTAGAGGATCATCAAACTGCCGAAGAACGGCAGCAGGCAAGCCAGCAGGCTTTGCAGGGTCTTTTGATCCCGCGTGTAGTCATCGCCGCGCTGCACGCGCCAGACCACGAACGCCGCCAGCAGCACGTGCGCGATGATGATGCCCCACAAGACCTTGCCGTCCATCGTCTACTCCCTTCGCCCGGATCATGACCACGCCGCGCGCGTCGGCGGGCCGCTTGGTCTTGGGGGCGATGCGGCCGGACTCAAGGGCCGCTCAGACCACCGGCGCCACGCTCACGGCGGTCAGGACCGAATTGGCGATGAAGCATTCCTCGTGCGCTTCGTGATGCAGGGCGGCGAGCGTGGCCGCGTCGGGCAGGCGCTCGCCGGAGAAGGTCACGCGCGGGCGCAGCACCACGGCGGTCATGGCCAGCTTGCCCGCGGCATTGCGCGCCATCGTGCCTTCGGCGGTGTCGTGATAGGTGTCGACGCGATAGCCGTGCCGCGCCGCGATCGACAAGAACCACAGCATGTGACAGGCCGACAGCGAAGCGACGAAGGATTCTTCCGGATCAACCGCCGCCGCGTCCGACATCGGCGCGCGCACCACGTGCGGCGAGGCCGAGCCCGGCACTTCCACGCCGCCATCGAAGCGCAGGCGATGCACGCGGCTGTAGCGCTGATCAAGAAACGGCTGCTCGCCGCGCGCCCAGAGCACTTCCGCCGTGTACGTCGCCATCGCGTCCTCGTTAGAGATTGAACAGCAGCGGGGTCACCGCCGCGACCAGGGTCATCAGGGCATAGGGCATGCGCTTGCGCGCGCGGGCCTGAATTTCCTCGCGCGACAGTCCCAGGCGATTGTCGCGCAAGCGCAGGATGCCCAGCACGATCACGCCCGCGAACATCACGCCGAAGAACCACAGGCCGGTGAAGATATCGCGCCACGCCTGCGCGCGATCGTCCGTGGCCGCGAGGGCCAAGGGTGTCACGCCCGAAAACAGCACCATGCCGATCCAAGATTTCATCGCCTCGTCTCCCACGCGGCCCCGGCCGCGTCTCGTGCATCCAACGGTGCGAGCCGTGACAAACGCACGGCTCAGATCAAACTCGCCAGATCGGGATGCGCGCGCGACAGCCGCGAAGCCACGGCCGCGTCGGCATCGAGCAAGACAAATCCCGCGTAGTCGAATCCCGGCGCCACCGCGCATGACATCAGCGCGAACGCGCCCAAGGGACGCGCCGCTTGCCAGTGATGCGCGGGGATCGCGGCGACCCAGGTTGCCCGCGCGTCGGACTCGGGCGCGCCGAGCACGTGTCGCGTGACAGTCTCGCTGACGGGATCGAAATCGAACAGTTCCACCGCGTCGCCCGCGTGATGCGCCCACAACTCATCGGCATCGACGCGATGCCAGCGACTGCATTCGCCGGCGCGCAGCAAGTAGTGAATGGCGCTGAGCACCGGACGGCCTTCGGCGGTCGCCCTCATCGAGGTGTACACGCGCCGAAAATGCCCGCCCTCGGGATGAGGCATCAGTTTCAGCTCGGCGATCAGCGCGTCGGCGAACGAGGACATCGGCGTGTTCGGTTCGGTCGGACGCGCACCATCCTCCGCCTGCCTTTCGCTGTCAATCGTGCCGCCGAACGCAGGGCGCGACCCGAGGCGTTCGAATCGCGCGCGTCACCACGTTCTTGATCGGGGAATCGCGCGCTCTAACAACCCGCGCCGCGACCGTGCGAAGGGCGGTCACGGGTTGTGGGGCCACGGTCACAGTCGCGCGCGCGCGGTCGGCACTAGCCTGCAACGTCGCGGCGCGGCAAGCGTCCACAGCATGTCTTCGGGGGTTCACGTGAAAGCTCGGCTGGTCCTCATTCTGTGCGCCCTTTCCGGCGCCGCGTCGGCGCAGACCGCGCCCAATCCGGTGCTGTTCGTCACGCAGTATCCAATCACCAGCGACTTCGCCGCGATCGGTTCGGTCTTCGCCAATCATCGCGGCGACATTTCCCTGACGGGCCGCGGTGGCGATCTCTACATCCGCTATCCCAACGGCGCGCTGCGCAATCTCACCGCCGAAGCGGGCTATGGCACCAGCGCGACCTTTCAGGGCGCCAACGCCATCGCCGTGCGCGATCCGGCCGTGCACTGGTCGGGCACCAAGGCGATCTTCTCGATGGTGATCGGCGCGCCCACCGCGCAGTACCAGATCGCCGACTACTACTGGCAGATGTACGAAGTGACGGGACTTGGCCAAGGCCAGACCGTGGTCATCACCAAGGTCGCCAATCAACCGGCCGACTACAACAACGTACAGCCGACCTATGCCTCGGACGGCTCGATCATCTTCGTCTCCGATCGACCGCGCAGCGGCGAACGGCATCTGTATCCGCAGCACGACGAGTACGAATCCACCGCCACGCCCACGGGCCTTTGGAAGCTCAAGGCCACTGGTGAATTGAGTCTGCTGCAGCACTCGCCCTCGGGCTCGTTCAATCCCACGGTCGACAGCTTCGGCCGCGTGCTGTTCACGCGCTGGGATCACATGCAGCGCGACCAGCAAAACGACGGCGTCGCCAATGCCTACGGCACCTTCAACTACAGTTCCGAGGCGGTCAATTCGACCATCACGCCCGATCGCAGCGAGGTCTATCCCGAACCGCGCATCGCCGCGCAGGGCTCGACCACCGAAGGCTTCACCATCAATCAGTTCTTTCCCTGGCAACTCAATCAGGACGGCACCGGCGAAGAGACGATCAATCACGTCGGTCGCCACGAACTGCACAGTTACTTCAACCGCACCTTCAACAACGACGCGAACCTGGTCGAGTTCAATCCGGGCAGTCGGCCGAATCAGAATTCGATCCTCAACACGCTGTTCCTGCGCGAAGACCCGACGCAAGCTGGCCGCTACATCGCGATCGATTCGCCCGAATTCACGACCTATGCCTCGGGCCAAGTCATTCGCTTCGTGGCGCCGCCGTCGTTGAACCCGGCGAATTTTCAGATCGAATACCTGACGCACCGCGATACCTTCGGCACCACGGCCTCGGCCAATCACACGGGCCACTATCGCAATCCGATCGTGCTGAGCAATGGCGGCATCCTGGTCGCGCACACCACGTATCAAGGCGGCGCCGGCAATGACGGTTCGCGCGAAGCGCCAGTGCCGCGCTACAACTTCCGAATCAAATTCCTCACGCCCATCGGCGGTGGCTTGAATGGTCCCGGCAGTGCCCTGCTCGGCAGCGCGATCACGCGCAACATTCAGTTCTGGGACCCCGATGTGCAAGTCAGCTACAACGGCCCGATGTGGGAACTCTCGCCGGTGGAAGTGATGGCGCGCACCGCGCCGCCCGATACCGCGTCGAGCATCGCCACGCCCGAGCAACAGGCCTACGCGCTCGAAGGCGTCAATCCCGAGCAATTCAAGAATTGGCTGACGCAAAACAATCTCGCGGTGTTCGTGATGCGCAACGTCACCAGCCGCGACAAGGTCGACAAGCAGCAGCCGTTCAATCTGCGCGTGCCCGGTGGCGTGAGCACGGTCGGCGGCGCGGGCACGCTGTACGACGTGGCGCATTTGCAGTTTTTCCAGGGCGATCAGATTCGCGGCATCGGTGGCACCGAGGACCCACGTCCGGGTCGGCGCGTGATCGCGCAAGTCATGCACGACACCAACGCCATGAGCCACAACGTCGCCAATGCCGGCGGCCCGCCCGCCAGCGCGGCGGTCAAGAGCGATGGCTCGGTGGCCTTCTTCGTGCCCACGCGCCGCGCGCTGACCTGGCAGCTGACCGCGCCCGACGGTTCACCCGTGGTGCGCGAGCGCTACTGGATCACCGCGCAACCGGGCGAAGTGCGCGCTTGCGACGGCTGTCATGGCGTCAATCAGGCCAACCAGGCCAACCAGGGCGCGGCGCAGAACGTGGCGATCGCGTTTCGCGAAATGCTCGCGCGCTGGCGCGACGATCAAGGCGTGATCTTCGCCAACTCGTTCGAGTGAGCGTGAGGTCTGCGCGCCCGACTCAGGCGCGCAAACCGATCGGACAAGCGACGCCCGTGCCGCCGATGCCGCAATAGCCGTCGGGATTCTTCGCCAGGTATTGCTGGTGATAATCCTCGGCGTAGTAGAACGGCGGCATCTTTTCGATCTCGGTGGTGATGCGGCCGAAGCGCGCCGCGGCGAGCGTGGTTTGATACAAGTCGCGGCTCGCTTGCGCTTGGCGCAGTTGCTCGTCGGATTCGCAGTAGATGCCCGAACGATACTGCGTGCCCACGTCATTGCCCTGGCGCATGCCCTGGGTCGGATCGTGGTTTTCCCAGAATGCGCGCAGCAGCTGTTCGAACGACAGGAGCTTGGGGTCGTACACCACCAGCACCACTTCGTTGTGCCCGGTCTGACCGCTGCACACTTCGCGATACGTGGGGTTGGGCGTGTAGCCGGCGGCGTAGCCCACGGCCGTGGTGACGATGCCGGGCAGACCCCAGAACTTGCGTTCCGCGCCCCAGAAACAGCCCATGCCGAACAGTACGCGTTCGGCGCCCGGGAACTCGCCCTTCATCGGGCGACCGAGCACGAAGTGTCGATTGATCAGGGGCATGGCGTCATCGCGGCCCGGCAGGGCTTCTTCGCGAGTGGGCATGCGGGTCTTGCTGGCTAGTCCGAACATGAGGATCCTCCTGCCCCACTGACCGACGCGGCGGGCGAATCCTTGCAAGATGGGGCTCATGGCCGCGTGATCAATGCGGCGATCACAGCGCCTCGACACCGGAAGCGAACACCAGGTCCGCCGGCGGCGCGCCAATCGGCAATTCGGTGAAGCCCAGGCAAGTCACGGTCAGCACGCCCGAATCGACGGCGAAGCTGGCATTGGTCAGCAAGGGACAGATGTGATCGACCGTGCCGCCCGCGCAGCGCCAGACGAAGCGCACCGGACTGGTCAACTGAAAATCGGCGCGCTCGGCCGAGCAATTGACCACGCCGGCCACGCCGAGATTGATCTGCAGGCTCGCCGCGCGCGCGCGCGCCGCGTACAGCGCGGCCGCGATCAGGCCCAAGCCCAGGATCAACAACACATAGGTCCGACGGCGACGCGCGTGGCGCGGCCGTTCGGGGAAGGACCGCGCCTGACGGATCACCGATGGCGAAAGGGAAGACGACATTCTGCGCGCCATGGTTGAGCACTCTCGACAACAAAACTCACTGCAAGATCCGGACCCGTCCTTCCTGGACGAGCCCGGACCATGAAGCCACCACCGAACCAGCCACCGCCGTGGCCCTGCATCCCGCGATCCGGCGCCCCCGGGTGCGACGAGGGCGCCTTAGTTGAAACGTCGCGGCGTTAACGGCGTGTTCCGAACGAGTTGGCGTTTCGTTGCAACGCGTGCGCGCGGTCACGATTTCCGCGCGCGCGCTCGCCAAACTGAATGAACGAGACGCAGGTTCAGCTCGTGGGCTCGACGCGACGATAGAACGCATCGATGTCGAAAACCGCCGACGGGCCGACGATTTCCTGATCGACGAAGTCCGCGTGCAGGAACTGCAGTTCCCAGTGCAGATCGATGCCGGTGCTGGTGTCGAGCTCCAGTGGCGGCAGCAGATGCTCGAAAACGCCGGCGAAATCGATGTCGTCGAACAATTGTTCCTCGATCGGCCGTCGCGGCGGCGCGTGATGGATCTCGGCCTCGTACAACACCAACGAGCGCACCGGATGGGCGAAGGACTTGGTCGTGTCGTTCTTGCCCGAGCGCTCGCGATAGCGGCCGCGCTCGCGGTTGTAGGCGACCACGCGCACGCGCGCGTGCGTGATCGCCACGTGCGGCACGCCGCGGATCAGATCGCGCGCACGCAGGCGCGTGTGCGGGTCGATGCGGCTCGGCGCGCGCAGTTCCAGGGTCATGTAGCGACGCAATTGCCGACGGATCGCGAACCACAGGATGCCACCCACCGTGCCCGAGCCAAGCAGGGCCTTCATCAAGGGGCTTTCGCTCTTGCCCTTCGAGCCGGTCTGGTCATAGAACCAGCCGCGCGATTCCGGCACGAACTGATCGTGCGCGCCCACGAGCATATTGCCGCCGGCCACGATCAAGGCGGCCGCGCCCAGGGCCAGCACCTTGATCCGCGCGATGTGCGGCAGGGCCTGGAAATTGCGCCAGAAATCAAACTTGTCGGCCGGTTCGACCTGCGCCTCGACATCGCTCTGACGCGAGCCCGTGCCGCGATGCCAGGGATTGGACACGGTGAAGGTTTCCTCGGTCTTGAACAGCAGACCGTCGTCGATGCGCGCCTTCACGCGAAAACTGATGTGCAGATCGCGGCCCGCGTAGTCATAGGCGCGGCTCACCGCGTCGGGCAGCGGCACGCGCGTGACTTGCGCCAGCGTGACCGTGCTCTTGCCCAGCTCGCGCGCGACATCGATGCCGCGACTGCGCTTGACCTCGCCAAAGGCCTCGAACGTGATCGTCGCGCGCTTGCCCAGCACGGCGGGGTCGAGCACTTCGATCACGCCGATCTCGGCCTGACCCAGGTCGCCCCGCTCGATCCGGAATCGCAGTTTCTCGCTCATGCGGCTTACTCCAGCTTGCGGCATCATGGGTCGGGCGGACGGGTTGTCGCGCCTCGCCCTCGCCCCGGCGCGCGGGCCTCGACGGAAACAACGCGCCACGCACAGGCTAGCGCACGCCACGGCTTGGAGAGAACGTCATGACCCTGCTTCGTCATCTGCCCTTGATCGCCCTGCTCGGCGCCCTCGCCGCCTGCGCCACGTCCGCGCCGCGCGAACCCGCGGCCCAGGCCACGGCGGCGAGCCCCGCATCGACCGCATCGACCGCGCCCGCCGCGCGCGCGCCGCTCAAGACGCTCGAGCGCGGACGCATCTTGATCGCGGGGCAGCCTGGCGCGGCCGATCTCGAAGCTTTGCGCGCCCAAGGCGTCACCGCCGTGTTCAATGTGCGCACGCCCGAGGAAATGGCCAACCGCGCGCAAGTCGACTTCGACGAGTCGGCGACCGTGGCGGCCTTGGGCATGCGCTACGAGCAACATCCCCTGAGCTCGCCCGCGAGTTTTCAACCGGAGGTGCTCGACGCCTTCACGCGCGCGCTCGACAGCGGCGACGGCAAAGTGCTGCTGCATTGCGCCAGCGGCGCGCGCGCCGGCACCTTGTACGCGGCTTATGCCGTGAAGGTGCTGGGCGAGGATCCCGACACCGTGCTGCGCTCGCTCGAACCGCTGGGCCTGTGGCCGCTGACGCTCGAGCGACTGACCGGCATTCCGCTGAAGGTGAGCAAGCGATGAAAACCGCGCCGCGCACCCGCAAATCCAGTTCGCGCCGTCCCAGCAAGGCCACGCGCGCCGACGACGCGATCAAGCTCACCGACATCCCCAACATCGGGCCCTCGATCGCCGACGATCTGCGTGGCCTGGGCATCGCCGAGCCGCGTCAGTTGATCGGGCGCGATCCGTATGAGCTCTATCGACGACTCAGTCGCCTGACCGGGGTCACGCAAGATCCCTGCGTGGCCGATGTCTTCATCGCCGCCGTGCGCTTCATGGAAGGCGGGCCGTCGCGGCCGTGGTGGGATTTCACCGCCGAGCGCAAGGCCAGGTTCGCGGCCGATCCGCGCGCGCGCGGCGGCCACTGAGAGCGATGCTCAGCGCTTGGGCTTGAGCATCGTGCCGGTGCAGTTGCGCGCGCCACACTTGCAGGCCCAGATGGCTTTCAGGCGCGGGGTGTGGCGTTCTTCGAGCGTGATGCCGTAGTCGTAGGTCAGCTCTTCGCCCGGCGCGATGTCGCGCAGGGCTTCGATGATCACGCGCTCCTTGCGGAGATCGCCGTCATCGCTTTCGTGCACATAGGCCTTGCAGTTCGGCGCGCAGGAATGATTGATCCAGCGCGCGACATTGCCGCCGTCGTTGCCGTCGATCAGGTACTTCTCATTGAGCGTGAACAGGAAGGTATGGCCCGATTCGACCGTGCCGCCGTAGCGGCGATCGGCCTGCGCGTGCGTGATCACGCGACCGCGATACTCGACCAGTTCCTCGCCCTTCTTGAGCTTGGTCACGGCGAACACGCCATTGCCGTGGATGGGCGAACGACGTTGAACGATGCGGCTGCGCGGTGTGCTCATGGTCGATGTCGAGGTGGCCAAGCCCGGCATTGTAGCCGGGCCGCGCGCGATTGGCATTGGCGGGACGCGATGGCAAGCTCGGGTGGGCATTCGCATCGAGAGGCCGGGCATCATGGCGTTCATCCGCGCGGGACTGCTGGCATTCGCGGCCCTGGGCTCGCTGTGCGCGTGCACGCATGTCGTCGACGAATCGGCCCTGGTCACGCCGCATCCCGGACCAGCGCTCGATCTGGCCGCGACCCGCGCGCAATGGCCCACGCACGCGGTCGCGCCGCTGCGCCTGACCGGCGCCGATGGCACGGTCTTGCAGGGCGTACTCTTCACGCGCGACGACGCGCGCGCCACCGTGCTGTACTTCGGCGGCAATGGCTATCGCGTGGCGGCGTTCTGGCGCGACACGCTGTCGAGTTATCGCGGTTCGCCGGTGAACGTGGTGATGGTCGATCATCGCGGCTACGGTCCCAATGCGGGCGTGCCGACCATCGCGGCCCTGCTTGCCGACGCGGTCGCGGTCTACGATCAAGTACGCGCCCTGCCCGCGCTCGCGGGCAAGCCCTTGCTCGTGCATGGCCAATCACTGGGCAGCTTCATGGCCGGCGAAGTGGCGCGCCAGCGCCGCCTCGATGGCCTGATTCTCGAAAGCTCGGTCACCAACGGCCGCGAATGGATGCAAGCGATGAACACGGGCGTGAGCCTGTTGAGCCGCATCGAGATCGATCCCGATCTGGCCGAACGCGGCAATCTGTCCTTGATGGCCGCGCTCGACGAACCGGTGTTCTTCGTCGTCGGTGAGCGTGATACCACGACGCCCGCCGCGCTCACGCGTCGCCTCTACGGCAGCGCGAACCTGCCGCCCGAGCGCAAGGTCCTGTTGATCGTGCCGGGCGCCGGGCACAACGACGCGCATGCCGACACGCGCTTCTCGATCACCTTCGCGCGCTGGCTCGATCACGTGACGGGCTGAGAACGCCTTCGACCATTGCGCCGCGCGCGCGACCCGCTACGATCGGTCCGAACGGGAGCGCGCATGGATTTCGAGCACATCATTCAAATCAACGCCGCCGGCAATCCGCTGATCGAGCGCTTGAGCCGCGAGCAACTGTGGCAAGGCCTGGTGCTGCGCGCGCGGCATCCCGAGCCGTTCACGGTCGGGCTCGATCGCTGCGTGCTGCTGACCACGGGCGAGAACTATCTCAAGCGCGAATTGCATTTCGGTCGGCACGTGTTCGTCGATCACGTGCATTTCGAACCGGGCGCGCGCGTGCGCTATGTCAGCGACGCCGCCGGGCCTCATGCCGGCAGCGAATTGCGCGTGACCATCGAGGAACCCGAGCCCGGCGCGCTGTTCCTGCGCTTTTGCTATCACACGGTGGCGGGCGACGAGCCGGTCGATCCGCAGGCCGATGCCTTTCGCCGCTCGGCCTATCGCGACGCCGACATTCAAGCCGTGGCGCAGATTCGTCAGTTCGCGGCCGAGGGCTTGCTCGGCGCTTGAACTCAGGGCGTGAACGGCCGCATATGGGCGCGGATGTCGGCCTCGGCCGCGGCGTCGGAACACAGTTGGTTGTACTCGCCTTGCACGCGCATCAGGCCCTCGGTCATGGCGGGATTGGCCGCCGCCGCCGTGGCTTGGCTGAGTTCACGCAGCTTGGCCTCGCAATTGAAGGCCAATTGGCTGGGCGCCAATCGGAAACCGCAGGCTTGCAGCTCCGAACGCGCGGCATTGAGCACGCGCAGGGAATCCTCGGACAGTTGACCGCTGGGCTCGCGCGCCTGCAGGGTCCACATGGACTTTGCCGTATTGATGCATTCGCGCGTCATGCGCGGCCCGACGGGTTCTTTCGGGGCAGTATCGCCGGGCAGTTTGAGCGCCGTGGTCTCGGCGCCCTTGGGGCATTGACGGTCCGTGTACGAGACCTTGCCGTCGGCGCCGCGACACTGATGCACGGCGGCGGTCGAGGGCAGGGCCACGGCGACGCCGAGCAGGCAAAGGCTGGATAGGAGGAGTTTGCGCATGGCGGTCATAGTATCCGGATCAATGAATGGCGCCGAGGGGTCGGTCACACGTTGATGCCTAGTTGCGCCCCGCGCGGATCGGAACTGTCAGAGCCCGGGCCCCGCGCGCCCGAAATCGTGACGCACTACCCAAAGGAGCCGACATGCGGCTTTCGCAAGGCAAGAAAACGGCGGCCCTGACGGCCGCGCTGATCCTGACCGCGTGCACGGTCACGCGCGATCGCGAACTGGCGATGTCGTCCAGCGTCGGCGATCGCCACGCCGCGCTCGAACGCGAGCGCGACGAGGAACACACGGCTTTTGATCAACCCGATCAGGCCCTGGCCTACTACGTCGATTCGCGCGCGGCGCCGGGCGAGCACGAACTCGATCCGCGTCGCTACGACCAGGCACGCGCTTGGCAGGCGAAGATGCGGCGCCTCGACGTGATCGCCACGCGCGATGCGAAGGTCGGCGCGGCGCGATGGCGCGCGGCGGGACCGAATCAAGTTGGCGGTCGCACGCGACGCCTGCTGTTCACGCCCGGCGCGCCCGACGTGATGTTCGCAGCGGGCGTGAGTGGCGGCGTGTGGAAGAGTCTCGACGGTGGCCAGCAGTGGCAATCGACCGGCGACGCCATGGCCACGCTCGCGGTCGTGGCCTTGGTCTTCGATCCCGCCGACCCGAACACGCTCTACGCCGGCACAGGCGAAGGCGTGTACGTCAATCGACCGGTGACGCGCAGTCGCGGCGTGCGCGGCAATGGCATCTATGTCAGTCGCGATGCCGGCGCCAGTTGGAAGGCGCTGCCGTCGACCACGGGCCGCGCCGAATTCGCCTACGTCAACGATCTGATCTTCGACGAGGCCGGACGCTTGTTCGCGGCCACGCCCTCGGGCGTGTGGCTGAGCGAGAATCGCGGCGCGACCTGGCACGAGATCACGACGCCCGACATGGTGCGCGATTGCACCGATTTCGCCTACGTCACGCCCGATCATCGCCTGCTGGTGTCCTGCGGCGTGCATCAGGCCGGCGGCGTGTATGCCACCAGCGATCGCGGCGCCACGTGGTCACGCGTGATAGGCGAGGCCACGATCGGTCGCACGCGGCTGGCCGTGGCGCCGTCGAATCCGCGCATCGTCTACGCGCTGTCGGCGCATCCGAGCGACTATGCCTTGAGTCAATTCGCGCGTTCCGACGATGGCGGTCAAACGTGGGACATTCGCGCGCGGCGCGGCGCGGCCGATCTCACGACGTCGCTGCTGCTGTCCAATCCCATCGGCCAGGTCAACGACAACTGCACGCGCGTGGTCGAGCCTTACGGTGGTCAAGGCTGGTACGACAACGCCGTGGCCGTGGATCCGGTCAATCCCGATCGCGTGTGGGTGGGTGGCATCGATCTGTTTCGATCGGACAATGGCGGGCGCAATTTTCGACTGGCCTCGCGCTGGTGGGCCGATGACTACCAGTCCGACTACGTCCATGCCGATCAGCACGGCATCTACTTTCATCCCGACTACGACGGCGCCGGCAATCAACGCCTGTACGTGAGCAACGACGGCGGCATTTTCGAAACGACCAATGCCAACGCCGCGACGGGCGTCGACGTGTGCGGCGGCACCCAACCGATTACGCAGATTCGCTGGCAACACCGCGTGAGCGGCTATCGCGTGACGCAGTTCTATCACGGTGCCGTTAGCACCGACGGCAGCCTGATGCTCGCCGGCGCGCAGGACAATGGCACGCATCTGGGCACCACGGGCGAACTCGAATCGTGGCGCTCGGTGCTCGGCGGCGACGGCGCCTATTCCGCGATCGATCCGCGCACGACGCAGCGCCTCTATGCCTCGTCGCAGAACGGCAACGCGCAACGCAGCGAGAACGGCGGCCGCACCTTCACCAATCTCGGTGACGCGATTCGAGCGGCCGAGACCAGCTTCATCTTCATCGCGCCGCTGGCGCTCGCGCCGTCCGCGCCAGACACGGTGTGGATGGCCGGACGCAAGATCATTCGCTCGAACGATCGCGGCAACACCTGGTCGGCGGTGAGCACCACCGCGCTCACGGGCACCGGTCAGGGCAGCGCGATCGGCGTGATGCCGGGCAATGCCAATGTCGTGTTCGTGGGTTTCAACAACGGCAAGGTGCTGGCTTCGAGCAATGCCATGGCGGGCAGTCCGAGTTTTCGTCTGAGTCTCGATGGCCCGGGCTGGATTTCCTCGATCGCCTTCGATCCCTCGCGACCGCAGCGCGTGTACGCGACCAATTCTGCCTTCGGCGCCACGCACGTGCTGCGTTCGGATGACGGCGGCCAGACGTGGTCGCCGCGCACGGGTTCGGTGCCGGGCTACACCTTGCCCGATGTGCCCGCGCACATTCTGCTGGTCGATCCGGCCAACAGCGATCGCCTGCTGCTCGGCACCGACATTGGTCTGTTCATCAGTCTCGATGGCGGCGAACGCTGGTACGCCGATGCCTCGGGCCTGGGCAATGTCCTGGTCGAACACTTGGAAGTGCGCGACACGGCGCAGGGGCGCCTGGTCTATGCGTTCACCTATGGCCGTGGCGCGTTTTACGCGCCGCTCGCCGACATCACGCGCGTGCCGGTCAATCCCGGCTGGAGTGGCGCGTGGGCCGACACGAGCAAGCTCGGTCAGGGTTTTCAGCTCGAGGCCAATCCGGCCAATGGCCTGCTCAGCGTCGGCTGGTACACGTACGCGCCCGACACCGCGACGCCGACGCGCACGCGACAACTGTGGCTGGTCGGCGCCGGCGCGCTCGATGGCGAACGCGCCGAGGTGAATCTGTATCGCGTGCGCGGCGGGCCCTTCGTCGGCGCGGCCACGCAACCGATCGAAGCCGCGGGCAGTCTGAGCTGGTCGTTCGAGTCGTGCACGAGCGCGCGCATGAGTTATCGCGTGACCCTCGATGGCCGAGAACTCACGGGCACGCAGACCGTGTCGCGCGTCTCGCCCGATGTCGCTTGCGAGAAGTTTCGAGCGCAAGGCGATGGCGCGCGCTCGTTGATTCCCGCGCCACCAACCCCGCGCTCGCTGTCGTACGGCCACGGCGGGAGTTGGAACGACGCCGCGCGTCCGGGCCAGGGCTTCGTGTTCGAAGTGCTGCCCGAACAAGGGCGCGTGCTCGTCAGTTGGTACACCTTCGATTTCGCCGATGGCGCGGCGGGCGATCATTCGCCGCTGTGGCTGACGGGCGATGGCGCGATCGACAACGACGGCGCCACGCTGACGCTGTATCAAACCGTCGGCGGCGGCTTCGACAGCGCCGGCGCGCCGACCACGCGCGCGGTCGGCGCGCTGCGCTGGACGGCGACGAGTTGCGCCTCGAGTCAGGTGCTCTACGACATCACCCTCGAAGGACAAACCCGTCAAGGCACGATCGAGCTGTCGCGCGTCACGCCCGCGTTCTGGTGCGGCGCGGACACGCCATGAGCGCGAGGGAAATCCACAAACGACAACGGCGGCACGTGGCCGCCGTTGTCGATATTCGATCGCAAAAAAATTACTCCGCGATCTCGTAGCTCACCGTCAGCCACGCCGAGCGCGCGGGCATGCGGTAATACTGGCCGTCGCCGAGTTCGCTCTCGGCGGTGGCGTCGCGGCGGTCGGTCAGGTTGTAACCGTCCACGCGCACGCCCCACTGACCCCACTTGTAGCCCAAGCCCGCGTCGAGCGTGGCATAGCCATTGGCCGGCGCGGTGTTGCGCTTGTTCAAGTAGCGATCGCCGACGTAGTTGCCGGTGAGGTAGGCATTGAAGCCTTGCGCCGGCGTCCACAGCAGACCAATCGCGGCCAGATGGTCGGGCGAGAGTTCCATCTGCTTGCCCTGCAACTGCGTCGGCGTGCTGCCGAACAAACGCACGTAGTCGCCGAAGCGCGCCTGGTGATAGGCCCAGTTGCCGCTGACCGCGAGATCGGTCGTCGCATGCCACGTGGCCTCGAGTTCCAGACCCTTGTGATGCTGATTGCCGGCATTGGCCAGGCCCGGCAGACCGTCGACGGTCTGCGGCACGACGAGGTTCTGGAAGTCGATGTAGAACGCGGCCGCGTCCCAGGTCAGCGTGCCATCGAACGAGGTGCCGCGCAGGCCGATTTCGCCGCTGGTGGCTTCCTCGGCGTCGAGGATTTCGGGCTCGGCCTCGGGGCCGAAGTCGATCACCGCCGGCTTGAAGGTGTCCTTGTAGTTGGCGTAGGCCGTGACGAAATCACTGCCGTCATTCCACACGCGATAGCTCGAGCCGATCGCGCCGGTCACGCGCGTGTCGTTGCGCGAGTCGCTGCCGCCTTCGATTTCCTCGCCATCGTCGGCGACCGCGCCGGTGTCGCGCGTCTCGTGCGTGTAGTTCACGCGCAGGCCGGCGTCGAACTGCCAGTCCTCGGTGACGGCGTAGCGGAACTCGCCGTACAGACCGCCGAAGTTGCGCTCGTCCTCGGCCTCGGTCGACTCGTCGATGTTGCGCGAACGCGAGGACGGCGCGCCGCGGCCATCGCCACGCACGGCGTACTCGAAGTTATCGCTGTCCTGCTCGCCCTTGCCGTACAGCCAATCGACGCCCCACAGGAAGGAGCCGGCGTCGCCGATCGCGGTCTCGAGATGGCTGTCGAAATAGACATCATTGAACTCGCGATCCTGACGATAGCCATCGGCATTGATGGTCACGCCGTCGGTGGCGAAGTCTTCGCGCAGAAAGCCACGCGTCAGATCGTCCTGCGCATGCGCGTAGGCCAGTCGCGTGTCCCACGCGCCCAGGCCCGTGTCGGTGCGGAAGTGACCCGACAGCTGGAAGCGATCCTGATCGATGCGCGCGTCGGAAGGATTGTGATTGGCGTCGACCGGCACGCGCGGGCTCAGCACCCGGCCTTCGCGCGGATGCGGGGTGAGCGGATCTTGGTTGACCACCGACAGATCGGCGTCGACTTCGAGCGCGCCACCGGCCAGCGGCGTGGCCAAGCGATACAGCGCGTGCGCGCGGTCATAGCCGGCGCGATCGTTCGACAGCTCGACGTTCTCGCCATCGAGCGTGATGCTCTGCTTGAGATCGCCGAAGTCACCGAACGGCGCGTAGAACGCCGCGCGCTGACTGCCGCGACTGCCGACGCTCGCGGTCCACCGCGACGGGCCTTCGCCCGCGGCGTAATGGATCACGTGGATCACGCCCACGAACGACGTCGCGCCATAGCTCACCGGCGCGCCACCCTTTTGCACCTCGATGCGCTCGACATTGGTCAGATCGATCGTCGACAGCGCCGGAATGAAGGCGCCGCCCCACGGCACGCCATCGACCAGCAGCAGGAAGGCGTCGAACTCGCGCAGACCCCACAGGGCCGGCACCGAGGACGCGGGACCACCGTCGCCGCCGGGACTGGCTTCGACGCCGGCGACCAGGGCCAGCGCGGTGCGCAGATCGGTAGCGCCACGGGCGCGCAGTTCATCGCCGGTGATCACGTCGACCGTGGCCGAAGCCTTGTTGACGTCGGTGGCGAGCTTCGAGCTGGTGATCTCGACTTCGCGCAGACGGGTGTCACCGGGAGCGGCGATCGCGCTGGTGGCGGTCATGCCCAGGGCGAGCACCCAGAACGCGCCTGGCTTGATGCTGGGGTTGCGTTGCATGGAGGTCCTCATTTACAAAAAGTTAACGACGCGGGCGAAGGCTACGCGCGCGAGCCGATCGGTAGAACGGCCTAGAGGCGTAGCGCTGTTCCGTCGCAAGGCGGATATGACGTCCGTCGACCGCTGCGGGCACAATGCGTCATGAGCGAACTCAAGCCGCAATGGCGTGGATTGATCGTGCAGCTGGCCGGGTTTTTCCTGGTCCTGGCCCTGCCCGTGTTGTTGCTGGTCGAATCGACCTTGATGTACTTCGAGTACCGCGAGTTTCTCGACGGCGTCGATCGCGGCGAGATGGCCGAGGAAATCGAGCGCGAATCGCGCGCGCTCGGCCGCGAATGGCAAGAGGGCTATCACGACAGCACGCTCGCCCTGCAACGCGATCTGGAATCGTGGCTGCTGCGCCTGGAACGCCCGCACGGCGCGCTCGGCGAAGCGCATTCGATGATCTTGCTCGAGCTCTCCGCGCAACCGTTCTCGGCGATGGTGATCAACGCCGAAGGCCGCGTGCTCGCGATCGCGCCGCACGAACCCGAGTGGCACACCTCGACGATCGCATCGCCCGTGTTCGCCGACGATCGCGCGCTGCTGATCGATTCGATCGACGGCACCGAATCGATGCGCAAGTTCGCCGCGCCGATCTATTCGCCCGAGCGCGAACGCATCGGCACCCTGGTGCTGGAGCTGCGCATCAACGCGCCCTGGCGCAAGCTCATGGTCGATCTGAGCTTCGAGTGGCCGGTGCTGCTGGCGTATCTGGTGATCTTCGCGGTCGGCTCGGCGCTGTTCGTGGGCTGGTACGTGACGCGGCGACTCAACCGCATCGCCGCCGCGGCCAGCGCGTGGCGACGCGGCGACTTCACCCAGGTGATTGGCGATACCTCGGGCGATGAACTGGGTCGCTTGTCGCGCCTGCTGGATCGCATGGCCGATGATCTGAAGGAATTGATGCGCGCGCGCACCGAGCTGGCCTCGGTCAACGAACGCCAGCGCTTGGCGCGCGATCTCCACGACACGGTCAAGCAGAAAGCCTTCGCGCTGAATCTGCAACTGGCCACGGCGAGCGCGTTGATGCAGTCATCGACTTCATCGCCGGCGACCGAACGACTGGCCGAGGCGCAACGCCTGACCACCGAGATCCAACGCGAACTGGCGCTGACGCTCGACGACTTGCGCGATGACCGACAACCGCGCATGGACTTCGCGCTCGCGCTGCGCAGTCGCGTCGACGATTGGGCGCGCATGGCGCACGTGCGCACGCACGTCGACATCGCCACCAATGACGATGTCTTTCAACCCGCGCGCGACGAGCTGCTGAGGATCGTCGACGAGGCGCTGGCCAATGTGCTGCGCCACAGCGGCGCGACGGAGGTCAACATCCGCTTCGCGAGGGAGCAACAGCGCCTGGTGCTGCGCATCGGCGACGATGGTCGCGGCGTGCTGGCGGCGGCCTCGGAGGGCATGGGGCTTGGCAACATGCGATCGCGCGCGCAATCCTTGCGAGACGGTGATTTTCGCATCGACAGCGCGCCGGGCACGGGCGTGACGATCACGGTAAGCTTTCGCCAGGATCCGGAGAACTTCGCATGACTCAGTCCAACGCCATCCGTGTTCTGATCGCCGACGATCATCAGATCGTGCGCGACGGCATCCGCGCTTTCTTCGCGACCCAGCCCGATCTGGCCGTGGTCGGCGAGGCCGCCGACGGCAACGACGCCACCGCGCGCTGCGGCGCGCTCAAGCCCGACGTGGCCCTGATCGATCTGGTCATGCCCGGCGGCGGCGTCGAGGCCACGCGCCGGATCAAGGCCAGTCTGCCCGACACGCAAGTCGTGATCCTGACCTCGTTCGAGGACGATCAGCAGATTCTCGCGGCGATCCAGGCCGGCGCGCTGTCGTACGTGTTGAAGGACATTCCCGCCAGCGCGCTCGCCGACACCGTGCGGCGCGCCGCGCGCGGCGAGGCCGTGATTCACCCGCGCGTGGCCGCGCGCCTGGCCAATGTGCTGCGCGCCGATGGCAGCGCGGCCAGTCGCATCTCGACGCTCAGTCAACGCGAGCGCGACGTGCTGTCGCTGATCGCGCAAGGCCAGAGCAACCTCGCCATCGCCGAAGCCCTGGGCATCGGCGAGAAGACCGTCAAGACGCACGTGAGCAATCTGCTGGCCAAGCTCGAGGTCGCCGATCGCACGCAAGCGGCGATCTACGCCTGGCGTCACGGCCTGGCCGCGGGCGCGTGAGTCGCGCATGAGCGCCACCGCGCCCGTGTGGCGTCGCTGGCTGTGGCCGGTGGCGCTGACCGTGGCGGTGCTTACGAGCACGTGGTGGCCGGCGATCGATCGCTTCGCCGGCGAGCAAGTCGATGCGGCGCTGACGCGCGCGCTGGTGGCGTTCGCGCTGGCGCGCGGGCTCGATGGCGTGATCTCGGTGGCGCAGAGCGCCGAACTCGCGATCGAACCGGCGGGCATCGGCGTCAGTCTGCATCCCGGCGAACTGCTCGATCCAATCAATGATCTCGTCGAGAGTTTCTCCAGCGTGATGCTGTTCGCCGCGGCCTCGTTGGGCTTGCAGAAACTGCTGCTGGGCATTTCGTCGTGGTGGCCGCTGAAGCTGCTGCTCACCGCCGCGATGCTGGGCCTGTTGCTGGCGCGCGCGGGGCGTTTTCATCGCTCGCCGTGGCCGCCGCGCGTGGCGCGGCTGGCGACGTTGCTCTTGATCCTGCGCTTCGCGGTGCCAGTGTCGGCGCTGGCGAGCGAGGGTTGCTATCGCCTGTTCCTGGAACCCGAATACACGCGCTCGAGCGCCGCGATCGAGCAAGCACGGCTGAGCATGAGCATCGACGCGCGCGCGCTGAAACCACAACTGCCGGCCGACGCGAGCTGGTACGAACAAGCGCAGCAATGGCTGGGGCAACAGGCCGCGCGCCTGGACATCGACAGCCGCATCGCCGCGCTCGAGGCCACGGCCACCGAAGTCAGTCGACAGGTGATCAACCTGATCGTGGTCTTCGTCGCCCAGACCGTGATCCTGCCGCTGTTGTTTCTGTGGCTGATGATCCGGATTGGACGCTTGATGCTGGCGATCGCGCTGGGCGCGACGCGCGGCTGACGCGCGGGATCAGTCCTCGCGCGCTTCCTCGGCCAGGCGTTCGCGCTCGCGTTCCCGCTCGCGGCGCTTGCGCGCCTGACGTCGACGCGCGACGAGGTTCAAGCCCTCGACGCCGCCCGAGAACGCCATCGCGAAGTACAGATACGCGCGCGGAATGTGGAAATCCAGGCCATCGGCGATCAAGGCCACGCCGACCAGGATCAGGAAACTCAGCGCCAGCATCTTGATCGTGGGATGACGCTCGATGAACTCGCCGATCGGGTCCGAGGCCAGGATCATCACCAGCACCGCCAGGATGATCGCCGCGACCATCACCGCGCGATTGTCGACCAGGCCCACGGCCGTGATCACCGAATCGAGCGAGAACACGATGTCGATCAGCGCGATCTGGACGATGACGAAGCCGAAGGTCTTCGAGGCCTTGCCCGAGGCTTGATCGCCGTCATCGCCCTCGACCGCCTCGTGGATTTCCATCGTGCCCTTGATCAGCAGAAACAAACCGCCGACGATCAACACCAAATCGCGGATCGACAGCGACTGGCCGTAGAGCATGAACAACGGATCGCTCATGCGCGCCAGCCACACGAGGCTCAGCAGCAGAAGGATGCGGGTGATGCAGGCCAGCGCCAGGCCGAAACGACGCGCCGAGGACCGGCGCTCGGCCGGCAGGCGACTCACCGCGATCGAGATGAACACCAGGTTGTCCACGCCGAGCACGATCTCCAGCGCGGACAACGTGAACAGAGCGATCCAGATCTCGGTACTGAATATCCAATCCAAGCCACGAACTCCCGACGCGCGCGTCCGCGCGGTTCAAGCACTCAAGCGGGGCCAAAGCACCACGGCCCAGCACACCACCACATTGACCATCAGCACAAACACCGCCGCCGAGCCCATGTCCTTGGCCCGACCGGCGAGCTCATTGAACTCGGGGCTGACCTTGTCGACCACGGCCTCGACCGAGGAATTGAGCAGTTCCGCCCCCAACACCGGCAACAACACGCCGAACAGCACCACGCGCTCGAGCGGCGTCTGACCCAGCCACAGCGCCAGCGGTCCGAGCACGAGCAGCAGATAAACCTCCAGCCGCACCGAACTTTCGACCTGGAAGGCGATGCGCAGGCCGCGCAACGACCAGTTCAAGGCCCGCCACACTTGCAAGGGGCCGCGGGGTGCATAGGTTTGCTTGCCGTCGGCCATCGCCTTCGCCTTTGCCGATTGTCCTGGGGTCTGCGGTCCGTTGTCGCGTCTTCAAGGCGCGCGGCTCGACGGATTGACGGCTTTTCGGCGTCATCCCGTTGATTCCACGCGCTTAGCGGGGCCGCCGCCAAATGCAAATTTCGGTCTTTCTACCCGGGCCCGGGCCCGGCGGGCGGCAAAATGCCACACAATGCGCTTCGCGCGCGGGCGCGCGAACCCAGGATCGGGTTCGAATCGCACTCGCGCCTCGCGGCGTATTCCCCGGGGCGGACATCGGACGACGACCGCCAAGCCCGTGGACGCAACGCGCCCGCGAGGCCGGCCGATCGCACTCAAGGTTAGTGGGATTGTGGCCGAGGGACAATGACATACACCAGCACTCAGCAAGGGCGGCCACACTGATATGCGCGCATCGATCGACCCGAACATGGCCCAGGCCAGCAACTCGAACCCGCGACGTCGCGGGGTGAGCGTGGCCCTGGCGGGCGTGATCGCGGCCCTGGTCGCGGGCACGGCGCTGGCGGGCTCGACCTCGTCGACCGACCTGCTGCGCTTCAACGCCGGCGGCGCGGCGCGCTCGATCGGCGACTACGTCACGCGCGACAGCGCGGTGGCGCCGGCGGGCCTGGACACCTACCACAGCTTCTTTATCGAAGTGCCGCCGGCCACGGGGCAGCTGGTGATCGATATCTTCGACGCCGACTTCGGCATCGGCGGCACGGCCGAGGGCGAGGTCAATCGCGACGTGGTGTTCGGCGCGGCCAACAGCACGACCACGTATTCGCTGATCGATCCGGCCGGCAATGTCATCACCACCGCGTCGACGCCGGCCCTGCAGTTCGACACCGGCTCGGGCACGCTGCCGGCGGGTTCGGACAATGCCTGGTTGAATTTCTACACGCGCAACAATCCGGCGGCGGGCCGTTGGGAAGTGCGCATGGATCCTTCCAATTCCACCGGCGACGATCGCAATGCCATCGCGATTCGCGCGCACGACGGCAATGCCGGCGCGGGCGGCACCGAGCTCAACCTCTACGCGTTCTCGTACGTGCCGCTGGGCGCCAATGCCTCGACCACGACTGATCTGACCAGCCTGTTCACCATCTATCCGTACGTGACCTCGGGCTGCTTCGTCAACGAAAAGGATTTCGACTACGACTCGGGCACGGCCCTGACCGTCGGCGGTCTGCCGCAGTCGATGACCTTCGCCAATCGCACGGGCTCGGCCACGACGTTTTCGCAGACCGTGGCCAATGCCAATCTGTCGAACAACGATGTGTGGGTGACCAATGCCATCGGCACGGCCGCGCCGGGCACGGGCCCTTCGGGCACCAACAGTCTGCGCGACGGCATGGGCATCTGGACATCCACCGTGCGCACCAACGAAACCACGGGCACGGCCACCAACATGACCGTGCTGTACCTGAGCAACGACACCGACGCGACCACGCCGCCAACCGCGCAGCCGCAGGCCAACACCTTCCGCTACTACTTCGCGCAAGACAGCGGCGCGCGACCGGTCAAGCCCTATCTCACGCAGCAGGTGTTGTGGAATTCGGGCCCGAATCCGCCGACGGTGGGCAACACATCGATCTTCACCGTGCGCGTGGAGATGAACAATCCCACGCCGCAGGCAATCACGTTCTCGGGAACGCGCCTGGTGCAGGCGTACTTGCCCAACAACGCGCAGCTCGCCTACGTCAATCCCTCGTTGACGGTGAACCAAGGCACCATCGTCAATAACCCCGCCAACAACTCGCGCAATGTCACCGTGCAGTGGAACCCGGGCGTGGTCGCCGCGGGCGCGACCGCGGAGATGGCGTATCAGATTCGCGTCACGCCCTCGGCCGCCGGCACGATCCGCATCACCGGCAGCGGCAATGGCACGACCAATGGCGACACGCTGGGCACGCGCGCCGACTACGTCGATGAGACGGGCAATAGCACCGTGGCCAATCCCGGCAATGGCATCACCTCGTTTGGTGGCCTGTGTCCGCTGTACGTGGCCACGACCGCGCCGACGCCGACGCCGGTGACACTTTCCTATGTCGCGGCCACGCGCGCGGGTCAGTCGCTCACCGTCGACTGGACCACGGACAGCGAATATCGCCACGTCGGTTTCGACATTCTCGGTCGCGATGCCGGCGGTCAATGGAAGAAATTGAACGGCAAGCCGATCACCGGCGCCAAGGGCGCCACGGCCGAGCGTCACGACTATCGCGCGACGGTCAACGCCGGCGCGGAAATCGAGGCCATCGCGCTCGAGGAAATCGCCTTCGATGGCGCGCGCAAGCGCCATCCTGAAGTGCGCGTCGGCGGTCACGTCGGCGAGCGCGCCGTGGACACGCGCATCGACTGGGCCGCGGTGCGCGCCGAGAGCGCCAATGCCGCCACGATTCGACAATCGAGCCCGCGCGCCGCCGCCACGCGCGCCGAAATTCTGGTCGCCAGCGATGGCTTGTGGCGCGTGCGCGCGAGCGATCTGCTCGCCGCCGGCGTCGACTTTGGCGCGGTGCCGGCCGACGAACTCGCGCTCGCCGACAGCACCGGCCCCGTGGCGTTTCGTCTGATCGGCGCCAGCGGCGCGAGCTTCGGCGCCAATGCGCAGATCGAGTTCTACGGTCGCGCGCGCGACAGTCTGTACGGCAAGACCAATGTCTACACCTTGAGCCGCGACCCCGCGAACGCGCGTCGCGCCGTGACCTTGATCGGCAATGCCCTGCCCTGGCCCGAGACGCTCGACAGCTATCGCGCCGAGAGCAAGATCGCGCGCGATCGCGAGTACAGCTTCGCGAGCCCGAGCAGCGATCCGTGGTTCGACACGGCCTTGCTGGGTTACCCCACGCAACCGGCGCAGGCGAGTTTCAATTTGCCCATCGATCACGTCGCCGCGGGCGAACCGCCGACCTTGACGCTCGATGTGTGGGGCGGCACCGATTTCGCCGCGATCGATGACGATCATGTGGTCGATGTCGCGCTCAATGGCGCGAGCCTCGGCGCGCACGCCTTCCCGGGTTTGACGCGACAATTGCTGAGCTTGCCGGTCGGCGTCGCCATCGCCGATGGCACGCAGCAAGTAAGCCTGACACTGCCGACGCAACAAGGCGTCGACTACGATCTGATCGATGTCGACAGCGTCGCGCTGCGCTACGCGCGCGCCTTCGCCGCCAATGCCGGCGCGATCGATGCCGCCATCGGGCCGCAAGGCGATGACAGCGTCAACGGCGACACGCTGTTCCGCGACAGCCTGGGCGACACGCCGCAAGCCTGCGCCACCGGCACCTGCGCCGCGATCACGGTCAGCGGCGCGTCGGCCACGACAAGTCGCGTCTTTGTCAGCGCGGCCGATGGTTCGCTGTATCACCTGAGCGATCCCGCGACCGCGGGCACGGGGCTGCGCGTGGTCGCGCCGCTGGCCAATGATTCGCGCCTGCTCGTGCAGCCTGACGTGCTGCCCGTGGCGACGGTGCGCGCGGGCGCCGATCCGGTCGACCTGGGCGTCAGCGCGATCGATTTCCTGATCGTCGCGCATCCCGACTTCGCCGGTTCGCTCGATACCTTCGTGAGCGCGCGCCAGGCCGAGGGCCTGCGCGTGCGCGTGGTCGACACCGCGTCGATCTACGCGCGTTACAGCCGCGGCCTGGCCGATCCCGAGGCAATCACCGCCGCGCTGCGCGATGCTTACGCGCTCGGCGCGCGCTACGCGCTGCTGGTCGGTGGCGATACTTACGACTACAACGACAACCTGGGCCTGGGCGCGCAGAGCTTCGTACCCACGCGTTACACGACGACGGATGAGATCGTGCGCTTCGCGCCGTCGGACACCTTGCTCGGCGACATCACTGGCGATGGCCGCGCCGACATCGCGGTCGGTCGCTGGCCCGTGCGCACGCAAGCGGATCTGTCGGCGATCATCGCCAAGACGCTCGCCTATGCCACGGCCGATCACGCGGGCACGGCGGTGTTCGCTTCGGGCGGTTCCGATGCCGATCTGAATTTCACCGCGCTGTCGACCGATCTGTCGGGCAATCTGAGCGCGCACGGCTGGAGCACCAGTCAGGTCAATATCGACGGCAGCAGCGCGGATTCCGCGCGCACCGCGCTGATCGACGCGCTCAATCAGGGGCGCGCCTTCACCAACTTCGTCGGCCATTCCTCGGTCGATCGCTGGACCTTCGATCCGCTGCTGCTGGGCGCCAATGTCGATGGCTTGCTGACCAATGCCAGCAAGCCGACCGTGGTCGCGCAATGGGGCTGCTGGTCGAGCTACTTCGTTTCGCCGCGTTACAACTCGATGGCGCATCGCTTCCTGCTCGACGCCGACGGCGGCGCCGCGGCGGTGATCGGCGCGGGCAATCTGGTGGGCACGACGCAGCACGAGATCTTCGTGCAGCAGTTCCTGGCGCGCGCGGCCGACGGCACGGCGCGACTGGGCGATGCCATCGACGGCGCGCGTCGCGATTTCGCCCAGATCTACCCGGCGCGACGCGATCTGATCCTGGGCGTCAACCTCCTGGGCGACCCGACCTTGAAATTGAAGCGCTAGGGTCCATACGCTCGCCCTGCGCGGCCAGCCCGGCCGCCTACGGCGAGAGGGACCCATGTTCGACCCCGAACAGCTACTCGGCAAGATGATCGGCGGCGCCCTGGGTGGCGCGCTCGGTGGTGGCGGCAGTCGTCGGCGTCGACGCGAGAACTCGGTCTTCGCCACCGGCGACATCGCCGGCAAGGCGCAACTCGGCGTCGGCTTGATCGGCATCGCCATCGCCGCGTACGAACACTACGCCGGCAACAAGAACACCGCCGCGCCCGCGACGGGCACCGCGACCATGCCACCGCCGCCTCCGCCGCCGATGGCCACGCGCGCCGCGCCGCCACCGCCGCCGCCCGCGGCGACATCGACCGCCGCGCCGCCGACCGACCAACGTCAGGCCGACATGGTGCTAATGGTGCAGGCCATGATCGCCGCGGCCGCCGCCGACGGCCAGATCGACGAGATCGAGCGCGGCAACATCCTGCGCCGCGCCGACGAGGCCGGCCTCGACGCCGAATCGCGCGCCTTCCTCGAACGCGAACTCGCCGCGCCGCGCCGGCTCGAGTACATCATCGGCCAATCGCGCCCCGAACTCGCGCCCGATCTGTACGCGGCCTCGCTGATCGCGATCAGCCCCGACACCGAGGCCGAACAGCGCTATCTTGGCCGTCTCGCGGCGGCGCTGGGCATCGACGACGCCACGCGCCAGAACATTCACCAGCAGCTCGGCATGGCCTGAGCCCCGCCACGCCACCCTTCAGGAGTCACGCCATGCATCAGTGGTATCTGAGTTACAACGGTCAGCAAGTCGGCCCGCTCGATCTGGCCGCCGCGCAAGCGCAGGCCAAGCAAAATCCCAATGGCTTTTGCTGGCGCGCGGGCTTCGCCGAATGGGTGCAGATCGCGCATTGCGCCGAACTCAACGGCGCCGGCGTGCCCGCGACCGTGGGTCCGCCGCCGCAGAGCATGCGCAGCGCCGACGTGATCGACTATCAGATCTTCGGCGAAGACATGCAGTTCGTCGAAGTCGAACTCGATCCGTCCGAAAGCGTCGTCGCCGAAGCCGGCGCGATGATGTACAAGGAAAACACTGTCCAGCTCGAAACCATCTTCGGCGATGGCTCGCACTCGGGCCAAGGCGGCAGCTTCTTCGACAAGCTGGTCGGCGCGGGCAAGCGCGTGATCACGGGCGAAAGTCTGTTCACCACCGTGTTCACGCACACGGGCACCGCCGGCAAGGCCAAGGTCGCCTTCGCCGCGCCGTATCCGGGCACCATCATCCCGCTGTCGCTGACCAACTACGGCGGCCGCATCATCTGCCAGAAGGATTCGTTCCTGTGCGCCGCGCGCGGCGTGCAGATCGGCCTGTATTTCCAGAAGAAAATCCTCACCGCACTGTTCGGCGGCGAAGGCTTCATCATGCAAAAGCTCGAAGGCGACGGCCTGGTGTTCGTGCACGCCGGCGGCACCATCGTCGAGAAACAACTCGCCGCCGGCGAGAAACTGCAAGTCGACACCGGCTGCGTGGTCGCGCTGACCCAGGACGTGAGCTTCGACGTCAAGCCCGTCGGCGGCGTCAAGAGCGTGCTATTCGGCGGCGAAGGCCTGTTCCTGGCCGAACTCACCGGCCCCGGCCACGTCTGGCTGCAATCCCTGCCCTTCTCGCGCATGGCCGGCCGCATGTTCGCGGCGGCGTATCAGCGCGGCGGTGGCAAGGAAGAAGGCTCGGTGCTCGGTGGGCTGGGCGGCATTCTCAGCGGGGATCGCGGGTTCTAAGCGCGACGAATTCTTCGTGAGTGACTATGGCGGCGGGCTTCGGCCCGCCGTTGTCGTTAGAGCGTCGATGAATTCGTCGGCCACCCGCCGTCATCATCCACAGACGGATCGAGTGAGCGTCCCGCGGCGCGCAGAAGCGCTTCGGCGGCGTCGATCTCATTGTCGGACTCGCGCAGCGCGGCAACCCACACGCCGGTAAGCACCTCGACCCGCGCGACATCGAGCGATTTGTCCTTGAACACACGATCGCGTGCCCCGGACAGCCACATCAAGTACCTCAATTGCGCCAGCGGTCGAACCGCGTCGGGCGTGCCGGCGAGCCACAACAGTTGCAAGTAGCAGCCGAAGGTGCGCTCGGTGAAGCGGGAGCCCCGCTCGGCGAACACGCGCGCCATTGCCAGACAGTCCTCCCGGCGCGAAGTAGATCCCGGCGATTCTGGCCGGCAGTAGGTCGACGTGGACTCCACGTCCAAGGCCACGCCAAAGCCCTGCGAGAACCACATTGCCATGGTGCGTTCGAGCGATCGCGGCCGCGCGGCCGCGTCCATGCCAGACCAATCGCTCATCGATTGACGAAGATCGCGATCCGCCAGAACATCCATGCGATCGGCGAACAAGCCCAAGCGCATTCCCGGGAACGAATTCGCGCGAGTTGCTCGCGCCATCTCGGCCAGTGTCTGTCGCGCCAGTGACTCATCGCCAGCCCTCAGCGCGGTCGCGAGTACAAGCCGCAGGACCGCCGCATTGCCCGGTTCACGCGATGCGAGCACACGCAAGGCACGGACAGGATCGCAAGCCGAACCGGGGTCGCAGCGTGTCGCCATGAACCAAAGCGTCGCCGAATTGAGTTCCCTGGCGTGCCAAGCATGCTCGAATGACGCGTCGGCTTGCGCCAGCAACTGCGCCGCATCGCCGGGAGGATGCATGCCGGCACGGGAAAATCGGTGCGACTCATCGGTAGCGACATCGCGATAGAACAGCCCCGCAAGCACGTGGGAAGTCGGATCCCCACGCGCCACGAGGCGCGCGGCCGCTCGGCGCTCGCTGTCGAGGTATGACGCCATGTCCCGCGCGATCTTCCGTTCCGGCGCGGCTCGCACGTAGTCCTCGATCGCCAGTTGCACCGGCGCGCGCAGAAACCACATCGCGCCGGTCATGAACAGGAACAACCACAACAACGAAAGTCGCGAAAATCCCCGCTCGCGCCACGCCAGCCAATGCTCGTTCCCGATGCCGCGCCCCCAGTCACCGAGGGTGTCGATCAGCGCGAGCGTTCGGACTCGCCACGAGGCACGGGCCAAGTCGCGACACTGCTCGCGCAAGGTGCGCCGCATCTCCTCGCCGAACTCGCGACGAAACTCGCGGGGATACACCAGCAGCATTGCCGCGTACAACGCGTCGACGAGGCGCAACCACCATGGCCAGCGTTCGTGATTCATGGTCGAGCCCTCAAGTCCGCGCGCGCACGAAGCGCACCAGCCTTTCCATGCGCGCCAGTTCCTCGCGCACCACGCGCACGCCGTCGCGCGTCGTGCGGTAGTAGCGACGGCGCTCGTCGGTGACCTCATCGGCAGGGCCGTCGACCTCCTCGATCAGACCATCGGCAAGCAAGCGCTTGATCGCGCCATAGAGCGTGGCCGGGCCGAGACGCACCGAACCGCCGGAAATCTCCGCGACCTGCTGCATTAGCGCATAGCCGTGCGCCGGCCCATCGAGCAAGGCCAGCAGAATGTGATGGGCGGCGGGGCTCAGCGGCGCGGGCGCGGGCTGCTTCGACGACAACGCCATGGGCTTCTCCGACGCGACGCCAGGCCGCTATTTCGGCAGACGATATATCGTCATCCGATATAGTTCAAGTCTCGTGTCGAAGCGCGGAAAGCCAGCCCCTGGACGCGCCGCCAGGCGCGCGATCAGGCCACGGCGACTCCGCGCGAAAGTCCCGCGTTGCCCGACTGCGTCTCCACGCTCAACTCGCGCGACAAGCGCGCGAAGAGCTCGCGCGCTTCCGCCTCGGGCAGATACGGAATTTCCATCTTGAAGCCGTTCTGCGCGCCCGCGGTGTCGAGGATCACGCTGGCCATGCCGCGACGACGATCGAAGGGCGATTGATTCCAGATCACGTTCTGGCCCTTGCCGAGCGCGACGACGGTCCATTGATAGCGAATCCAGCCGGCGCGGAAGGCGAGCACGCGGCCGTCGTAGGCGTAGCGCGCGAAGCGCGCCCAACCGATCGCGTAACGATGCAAGTAGAGCAGCACCAAGGGCACGAGGCTCAGCGCCCACCAGGTCGTGACCTTGGCGAAGGCCAGCAGAAGCACGAACGCGACGAGGGCGATGGGCTTGAACACGCGCCCCGCCGCGCGCGGGTGCAGCGGCCGCCACGCCTGGCCTTCGAGACCGAGCGAGGGCGAGACATCACGCATCACTGATTCGACCAAGGTCGGCGTGCCGATGGGCACGAGGGCCGAGAGCTTGGCGGAACGTTCTTCGTTGCCATTCGCGCGTCCAGCGGCGATCTCGCAGGTGAGCGAGCGGCGACCAAGCCAGCGCGCGAACATCGACTCGGTGACGATCAGGCGCTGAATCTTGTCGCGGCGCGCGCTGGCCAGGGTGCGCGTGAACAGACCTTGCTCGGTCGCCACGCGCTCGCCATCGCGGCTAAGACGAAAGCCGTGATAGCTCACGAAGGTCATCACGATCGAGGCGATCTTGAGCAGCACCATTCCCGTGCCGATCAGCAGCATCGCGCTGAGCGCCACCGAGGACACACCCGCCAGCGCATGATCGATGAAGCTCATGGCGACCCGCGCGAGCTTGAACATCTCGGAGTACATGTACTTGTCGGTTTGCTGCTGCTGCGCCACGAAGGCCATCGCCGCGCCGACCAGCAGCATGCCGCGGTTCGATTGCAGGCCCAGGCGCAGCAATTCCGCGTTGTCGAGCGTGAGCAAGGTTTCGCCGCGCGCGCGCGGCGTGGCGGGCGTTGCTTCGCCTTCGATCGACGCGGCCTCCGGCGCTACATGACCGCGCAATACCGCTTCCAGCCGCTCGGCCTCGTCGTGACGAATCACGCTCATCACCGCCTCGGGCTTGCTGCCACCGGCCGATTCCAAACGCAACTCGGTGACACCGAACCAGCGGTGCAGCACATTGCGCTTCTGCACGATGTTCTGGATGCGCGCGAAGGGAATGTGGCGCTCGGTGCGCGAGATCAGGCCTTCGCGCACGATCAACTCATCGCGCGCGATGCGGTAGCGAAAACCCAGACTGTAGATCAGCGAATAAACCGCGAAACCCAGCGCGCCGACCGCGCCCCACAGTTCCCAACTGTTGCCCCGCCGCAGGAACAAGAACAGCAGCGCCGGCAACAGGAACGGCCGAATGCGCGTGAGCAGCACGAACAGCCACGACCATGGGTGCAGGCGTCGGTCGCCATCGGGCGTGGGTCCCGGCGTGGGCGTGAGGCTGGGCTCAGACACCGTCATGACCGTGACGCGCCAGCAAGGCATCGCGCAACTGCAGCGCGCTGTCGCGACCGATGCCTTCGACCTGCAGTTTCACTTCGTGCGTGCCCGCGGTGAAGACTTTCAGCGTGGCCATGCCGAGCGCGCGTTCCAGCGGCCCTTGATCGACGTCCGTGTGCTGCACGCGCGCGCGCGGCACGAAGGTCTGACGACGCCAGAACACCCCCTGTTCGATCAGCAGGCCATCGTCGAGCAAGGCGCAGCGAAAGCGTCGCGCGTAGGCGTGACCGTAGGCGATCATCAAGCGCGCGACCAGGAGGGCGAACGCGATCGCGAGCAGACTGCCCTTCCAGCGGAACAGCACGCTCAACGCGATCAGGCTCGGCAGCGCGATCACCGCTGCCGTGAGTACCGATTGCCAAAACCACAGACGCGCATGCTGGGGATGCAGCGGAAACTCGCGCGGGCCGTCGTGGACTTGGATCGCGCCAGCAGGCGCGGTCGACGACACGGGCGACTCGGGAAAGGACGGCGAGTCCGCGGCGGCCACGACGACCTCACCCGTCACCGCCGCGACGGGTGTTTCGGCGGACTTCGTTGGCCGCGCTTCGCCTGGCGCGCCGGACGGCGATGGCGGGAGTGGATCACTAGTGGTCATGGCCGAATTCCAGCGTGCGCGAACCGCGAAATCCAGTGACGGCCGTCATCCTTGAAAGGCGACGGCGCGTCGCCAGATCGCGCGTTCAGTCCTTATAGATGGCGATCTCGACTTTGCCGTCGGCGTCGATCGTGCCGCGATACATGCCCAGCGAGTTGAACGGCATGGCCACGCGGCCCTTGGCATCCATGGCGATCACGCCGCCATCGGCGCCGGCCTTGGCGATGTCCTTGAAGATCACATCGCCCGCGGCGCGCGCGATGCTGTCGCCGCGATAGGCCACGCGCGCGCAGATTTCGTGCGCCACGGCCAGACGGATGAAGAACTCGCCCCAGCCCGTCGCGGACACGGCGCACTGATCGTTCGCATAGGTGCCGGCGCCGATGATCGGCGAATCGCCGACGCGGCCCCAGCGCTTGTTGGTCATGCCACCGGTCGACGTCGCCGCCGCCAGGTGACCGTTGTGGTCAATCGCGACCGCGCCGACCGTGCCGTAGTACGTCGTCGACGGCAGCTTCGCTTGCGGCTGCTTGCGCTCTTCTTCCTGCGCTTTCTGCAGTTGCTGCCAGCGCTCTTCGGTGCGGAAGTAGGCCGGATCGACGAAGTCGAAGCCGATGCTCTTGGCGAAGGCTTCGGCGCCATCGCCGATCATCATCACGTGCGGGGATTTCTCCATCACCGCGCGCGCGAGTTGAATGGGATTCTTGATGCGATGCAAGCCCGCGACCGCGCCGGCGTTGCGCGTGGCGCCATCCATGATCGAGGCATCAAGTTCATTGACGCCGGCGGCATTGAACACCGCGCCCTTGCCCGCGTTGAAGTGCGGCGAGTCCTCGAGGATGACCACGGCGCTGCTGACCGCGTCAAGCGAGCTGCCATCGCGTTGAAGCACCGCGTAACCGGCGCGCAACGCGCGTTCGATGTCGGCGCGGATCGCGGCTTCCTTCTCGGCGCTGAGCTCCTCGCGCGCGAGCGCACCGGCGCCGCCATGCACCGCCAGCACGTAACGCGCGGCGAAGGCCGTGGGCATCCAAGACAGGATGGCGATCAAGAACAGGGTACGCAGGCGCATGTCGATTCCTCGCGGTAGCGGCGAACGAGTGTTGCCGCAAGCGAGCGCGCGGTCAATCGCGCGGCACGGTATTCACCGGCAAGGGATGCGGAAAGCGGATCGTGGCCGAGGTGCCCTCGCCCAGACGACTGGTCAGTTCCACTGGCCAGCCGAAGCGATCGGACAGGCGGCGCACGATGGTCAGGCCCACGCCGTGACCGCCGCGATGATTGCCCGACGCGCGATAGAAGGGCTGGAACGCGTGCGCGAGGTCTTCCTCGCTCATGCCCACGCCAGTGTCGTCGACGCGGATGAAGTCGTTGCCGACGGTCACGGTCACGCGGCCATGCTCGGTGTACAGGCAAGCATTGCGCAGCAGGTTCGACACCATCACCGAGACCACGCGCGGCGGCGCGTGCAGGGCGAAGTGGCCGGACTCGACCAGTTCCACGCTCACGTCCTTGCCGCTGATGAAGGCCTGGGCCTTGTCCTTTTCCTCGGCGACGAGTTCGTTGACGACGAAGTCCTCTTCGGGCAAGCCGACGTCGGCTTCGCGCGCGAGGATCAGGAAGGCTTCGATCAGCGACTCCATGTCGCGCGTGGCGCGGCGGATGCGCTGCACGGAGCGCTCGCCGAACTGGTCGAGTTCAACTTCCGATAGCAGCACATCGGCGGCGACCTTGATCACGGTCAGCGGGCTGCGCAGTTCATGCGAGGCGTCGCGGGTGAAATTGCGTTCGCGCTCGACGAACTCTTCCAGGCGCGAGGCGAAACCGCGAATCGCGCCGGCGAGCACGGCCACTTCGCCCTCGGCATCGGCCGGCAGATTGGCGGGATCGAGCTTGTCGAGCTTGGGGTGTTTCGGATCGAGGCTTCGCACTTGATTGGCGAGCCAGATCACCGGCGACACCGCGCGCCGCGATACGCGATACGTCAACCACGTGGTGATGTAGATGATCGCCAGCACCACGGTCAAGGGCACGAAGCCGAACCAGAACGCGAGGCGATCGACCTGCTCCTGCTCAAAGACAAGGTACAGGCGATCCTTGCCACGCGGCGCATCGGAGACATTGACCAGAGTTTCGCGCCGATCCAAATGCACGGCGTGATAGCCGAGCGGCAGCGGCCGCAACACCTCGGGCACGGTGCTGGTGTCGCCGCCGCGCGCGAGGTAGCCGCTCATGTTGTAGGTATCGGGCACCTGCGCGCCGGGATCGCGCGCGGCGCGTTCCCAGTAGTGCGAGGACTCGTCCTGCAGCGCGCGATTGATCAGCACATCGCGCAGCACGATCCATGCGCCATACACCGACAACAAGGTCGCGACGCTGATCGCGGCCAGTTGCAGCACGAACGCAATCCAGAGCTTGCCACGCAAGCCCTGGGGTTGCTCGCGCCGACGGCGCAGGGGTAACTCACTCATGCGGCGGCGCGATCAGCCGGTCCGCGCGCGCGCGCCGGGCAGATCCTCGTCGAGATCGGCCAAGCGATAACCGGCGCTGTGGATCGTGTGCAGCAGCGGCTTCTCGAACGGCTTGTCGATGACGCGACGCAGGTTGTACAGATGACTGCGCAGCGTGTCGGAATCGGGCAGCAGATCGCCCCAGACTTCGCGCTCAATGTCGCGACGACTGACCACGCGCGGCGATTCACGCATCAGGATCGTCAGCAACTTCAAACCGATCGGGGAGAGCATCAGCTCCTTGCCGCCGCGACTCAGGCGCAGCGAAGCGGTGTCGAGCACCAGATCGCCCACGCGCAGCGTCTCGGCGCTGACCTGACGACGATCGCGACGAATCAGCGCGCGCACGCGCGCTTCCAGCTCGCGAATCTCGAAGGGCTTAACCAGATAGTCGTCGGCGCCGGCATCGAGACCGCTGAGCTTGTCCTCGAGCGTGTCGCGCGCGGTCAGCATCAACACCGGCGTCGAGCGCTTGGCTTCCAGGCGCAGACGGCGGCACAACTCCAGACCATCGAGCCCGGGCAGCATCAGATCGAGCACGATCACGTCGTAGCTGTTCTGCATCGCCAGCCGCAAACCGGTGACGCCATCAGCCGCGTAGTCGACGCCGTAGCCGCGACGTTCCAGAAACTCGCCGACCATCTCGGCGATGCCGCGGTTGTCCTCGATCAACAAGATCATGCCATTGGCATCTTCACGGGCTTTCATGTCCGGCTCCGAGCCGCGGGGGCGGCGGTGATTTCACATGCGTGAAGATTGGACCTTGAGGGGCGTGATGTGGGTGTGAATGGGGACACCCATGATTTGGACGAGGGGGAAATTGTGGACATCCATCATCGTAAAGCGGCGGTCTCCGGTTCGGGACACCCACCATTTTCGAGCAGATCGGGACAGCCACTATCCCTCTTGATCTGGCTCGGTCGCGCCAAAGGCGGACAAGGGCACAGCACACCGGAATCGAATTAACTCATTGACATTACTGAATTATTCTTACCTCCATCCACCAGGAAACACGCGCGATTCCCTCTGCCTTCGATTCATGGGTGTCCTGATTCGAACTAATTCCCTCTGCCTTCAATTCATGGGTGTCCTGATTCGAACTGTCGCGTTCTGAACCCACATGGCGACGGGGGCCAACTCACGAACACGGTGGGTGTCCCAAACCTTGCCCCGAACGCCGAGCAAACCGGGCACCCAGCGATTTCGTGGATTTCGCATCCGTCTTTACCCCTCGCCAACCGCCCCCCGCGTCCACGCTCCATCCACCCACCGCCATACGCCGTCCGGATTGCCATCCCGCAACACCCCCGGCAATCGCGCCTCGCGCACGTTGTCGTAGCACTGCAGTTGAGTGAATCGCCGAATCGCGCCAGGCAAACCGACGGCGGTGAAGCCCGGATGCCCCGTGGCGGGATAAGGGCCGCCGTGATTCATCGCGGGGCTCACGGCCACGCCGGTGGGCAGTTTGTCGTTGAGCAGTCGACCGACGCGCGCGCGCAGCCTGTTGGCGATGGCGTCGTAGTGTGGATCGTCGCGACCATCGCGGGCGCTGTAGACGCAGGCGGTGAGTTGCGGTTCGATGGTCGCGGCGATCCGATGTGCTTGCTCGATGTCGCTGGCGACCACGATCAAGGTGACGGGGCCGAAGACTTCGGTTTGCAAGGCACGCGGTTCGCGCAGGAAGCGCTCGCCGTCGACTTCCAGCAAGGTGTTGGTGAAGCGATAGCCGTCGGTGGTCGCGCGCGCGCCGCCGCAGAGGGCTCGCGCGCCCGCAAGGCGCAGCACGTCGAGATGTTTTTCCAAATGCTCGAGCACGCCGCGATTGAGCAAGGGCGCCACCGCGCCGCCGACGAATTGCGCGCGCAGTCCCGCGATGAACTCGCGCGACGCCGGGTCGTCAACCAGCACGATCACGCCCGGGTTCGTGCAGAACTGGCCCGCGCCCGCCAGGCACGAACCCGCGAACTCCGCGACCAGCGCGTCTCCGCGCTCGGCCAAGGCGCCTGGCAGCACGAACACGGGATTGACGCTCGACAACTCCAGATAGATCGGCACGCCGGCCTGATCGGCGGCGACCTTCAAGGCCAGACCACCCGCGCGCGAACCGGTGAATGCCACCGCGCCGACTCGCGAGTCGGCGACCAATCGCAAGCCCGCGGCCTCGTCGATGTGCGCGAACACTTGCACCGTCGCCAACGGCAAGCCGGCGTGCGCGAGCGCGGCGGCCATCAGTTCCGCGAGACGTCGCGTGGTCGCGGGATGACTCGGATGTCCCTTCGCGATGACCGGATTACGCGCGACGATCGCGCTGCAGAAATCGCTGCCGGCCACGGCATTGAAGGCCAGCGGAAAATTGTTCGGCCCGAAAATCACGACGGGCTTTTCCAGCGACGCGAAGCACGCGCGAATGTTCGCGCGCGTGTCGATGCGCGGCTCGGTCCAATCCGGTTGGCGCGCGCAACGCGCGGCTTGGCGCAGTTGGTCGACCGTGCGCGGCAGTTCGACCTTGGCCAGGCGCGGTTCGTTCGGCAAGCCGGTCTCGGCATGCGCGAGCGCGACCAAGGTCGCCGCGTCTGCTTCGATGCGCGCGGCGTAGTCCTCGAGAAAATTCGCGATCGTCGCCGACGACACTTCGCGCAGACGCGTCGCGGCCAAGCCTGCGGCCTCGAGCGCACGCGCGATGTCGGCCCCGCCACTCACGCCGAACTCGGGCCCGATGATCTGACCCGTCGAGGGATCCTCCGCGCGAAACGCGCGCACCGCTTCGGGCAAGCGCCATTCGCCAGCCAGCCAGATCGTCTCCATCTCAACCTCCGGGACGATGTTTGAGCGCGTGCGCGATCTGCGCCTCGGCGACATCGCGCTCGGCGCCGCTCAACACCAATCGCGGCGCGCGCACGCGCTCGGAGCCCTTGCCCACGCGCGCTTGCACCAGTTTGATCAGTTGCACGAACTTGGGCACGGTGTCCATGCGCAGCAGCGGCAGGAACCAGTGATACAGCGCCATGATCTTGTCGGCCTCGCCGCGGCGCGCGTGCTCGAAGATCTTCACTGACTCCACCGGCATGGCATTGACCAGCCCCGCGATCCAGCCTTCAGCGCCGGCGGCGATGCCTTCGACGATCAGATCATCGACGCCCACGAGGATGCGCAGCCGATCGCCCAACTCAGCCTTGATCGCGGTGATGCGGCGCACGTCGGTGCTCGATTCCTTCACCGCGACCAGATTGGCGTGCTCGGCCGCGAGTTCGGCCATCTGCGCCGCGCTGAAGTCCGTGCGATAAGCCACGGGATTGTTATAGAGCATGCACGGCAGATCGGTCGCCGCGATCACGGCCGCGACATGCGCCTTCATCTCGCGCCAATCGCTGCTGTAAACGTAAGGCGGCAACACCATCAGACCCGCGCAACCGACTTCGCGCGCGAGCCGCGCGATGCGTACTGCTTCGTCGGTCGACAAGGCGGCGACGCCGGGAATGATCGGCGTGCCCGGCAGGCCCTTGACCAAGGCTTCGAGCACCGCGCGCTTTTCCTCGAAGCTCAGGCAACCGCCCTCGCCCAGCGAACCCAACGGTACGATGCCCACGCAACCCGCGTCGATCATCCAGCGCGCGTGTTCAACCAGGAATGCCAGATCGACGCTGCCGTCTTCGCGAAACGGCGTGGTGATGGCGGGAATGACGCCGGACCAATTGACCTTCATGTGGACTCTCCCGGGGGAATGGTGGGGTATTCGGCGGCGAACGTCGCGACGCGCGCGGGCACGAGCGGCGGTCGCGGCGTTTCGCGCGACCAGCCGAGCAAGTGCGCCATCGCGGCGCCGCACACGCGGCCCTGACAGGCGCCCATGCCGGCGCGCGTGAAAAGTTTCGCGGCGCGGGCACAGCCGTGCGATTTCAAATCGCCCCAGCACGCGTCCTCGCAACGGCACACGATGGTGTCATCGCGCAGCACGTTCGCGTGGTCGCGCGGCGGCGCGAAGCTTTCGTCGATCAGGGCCGCGAAGGCATAAGCGCGCGCGCGTCGCTCGAACAAGCGCGCGGCTTGCTCGCCATGACCCGCCGCGCACAGACCGGCGATCTCGCCTTCGACGAGGGCCTTGTCGACGCCACCGATGCCCGTACCCTCGCCCGCGCACCACACGGCTCGTTGCGAGGTGCGCTGCCATTGATCGACGGCGACGCGTGCTTGCGCGGTGCTCGCGTCGAGCGCGCAGCCGAGCATCGCCGCGAGTTCGACATTCGGCACCAGGCCGTATCCGACGCCGAGCCAATCGCAAGCGACGCGAACTTCGCGACCACGGATCGACAGCACGACGGCCTCGACGCGATCGTGCCCTTCGGCGCGCAGCACGCGCGCGTCGGCGCGATAGCGCGTCGCGAACAGACTTACGCGCAACCGCGCGGCCTGCGCAAGTTTGCGCGGATGGCGAATCAACTGCGCGACGAAGCGCCTCAACGTGGCGCCACGCGCGGCCTCGGCGATCATCGGCACGCGCGCGCCGAGCGCACGCAAGGTGTTCGCGGACGCCAGCAACAACGGCCCCGTGCCCGCGATCACCATGCGACGATCCGCGACGGGCAGTCCCGCTTTCGCGAGTGCTTGCAGCCCGCCCGCGCCGGTGACGCCGGGCAAGGTCCAACCGGGAAAGGGCAACACCAGTTCGCGCGCGCCGGTGGCGAGCACCACGTGGCGATAACGCACGCGCAAGGCGCCCTCGGCCGATTCGAAATCCAACACGTGTTCGCCCGAAGCGGCGATCGCGCGATGCCCGACATGCCATCGAAGATTCGGGCAAGCCCGCGCGCGCCGCAGCCAATCACGCACGGGCGCGGGCGCGGGCAGATCGCGCGCGGCGCGCCAGATCTGGCCGCCGACGCGCGGGTTCTCATCGATCACGTCAACGCGCGCGCCACGCTCGGCCGCGCTGACGGCGGCGGCAAGTCCCGCGGGACCGGCGCCAATCACCAGCACGTCGGTCTCGATGGCGCGCGTGAGCGGCATGGTCTCAGTCATCGCACACGATCCGCATGCCTTCGCGCACGAAGGTCTGACACGCCAGACGGTGCGCCACGCCATCGATGCGCACGCGACATTCGGCGCACACACCCATGCCGCACACCGCGAAGCGACGCTCGCCGCGCACCGAGCGACGCGGCGTCGCATCGATCTGCGCCAGGGCCGCGGCCACGCTGGTGCCTTCGCGCACGGCGATCGCGCGGTCGTTGATGTGGATCGTCACCGTCGCGCTCATGCCGCGCCTCGCGAGGGCCAATAAGGTCGCGGATCGATCGCGCAATCACGCCCCGCGAGTTGATCGACGATCAGCCGCGCAGTGCCCAGCGCCGTGGTGATGCCCAGGCCTTCATGCCCGGCCGCAACCCAGGTGCGCGCATCATCGACCAGCGGACCGATGTAAGGCCTACCGTCGCGCGACGTCGGTCGCAAACCCGTCCATGCGCGAATGATTCGGCACTCGGCCAACGCCGGCACGAAACGCAGCGCGCGGCGCGTCACGCGCGCGAGCATCTCGGGTTCGACGTCGCGCGTGTCGACATCCTGCTGACGCGAAGAGCCAATCAGCAATTGCCCCGTCGGCCGTGGCTGCAGATTGAACGCCACGGCATCATCGACCAGCCCGTGCGCGGCCTTGATGTAGCCCAGCTCGATCAACTGATGCGAGATCAGGCGCGGATAGCGATCGGTGATCGCGAGATGGCCCTTGCGCGGAATCAAATCCAGCGTGGGCGCGAGTCGGCGCGTCGCCAAGCCGCACGCCAAGACCACGTGCGCGGCCGAACAGGTGCCGCCATGTTCGAGCGTCACTTCGCCGCCCGCCGCGCGCGTCACGCGCGCGGCGATGATCTCGCCACCCAGGGCCGTGAACTGCGCGCACGCCAAGCGCGCCGCGCCCGGCGGATAAACGATGGCGTCGTCGGGCACGCGCAGCGCGCCGAGCACGCCGGTCGCGAGCGCGGGTTCGGCTTCGCGCAAGGCGATCTCATCCAACCATTCGTGACGCACGCCCGCGGCCGCGAGACGTTTCGCCTTGTCGCGCGCCGCTTGCGCTTCTTCATCGTCGGTCGCCAGCCACAAGGTGCCGCACGGCGAATGCTCGACCTCGCGATGCGCGTACCACTCGCGCCACAGCCGCAGCGAATAGCGCGACAAGGCCAACTCAACCGGATCTTCGTCGAGCACGGTCAGATGCCCCATGGCCACGGCGGTGGCGCCGCCGCCGGGCAGATCGGCTTCGATCAGCGCGACTTTCCAGCCTTCGCGCGCGGCGACCAGCGCCGTCGCGGCTCCGACCATGCCGGCGCCGGCCACGATCAGATCGAACACCCGCGCGCTCACGGCGTGGCGCGAATGCCGTGACAAAACGGATCGGCGGGATCGAGCAACAAGCTCGCCTTGGCGCAAATGTGCGCCGTGCCCGTGATGCGCGGCGCGATGCCATTGTCGACGCGCCGATACGAAGCCTCGAACACGCTGCCGATGATGCTTTCCTGCCGCCACACTTCGCCTTCGGCGAGTTCGCCCTCGGCCGCCAGGCACGCGAGCTTGGCGCTGGTGCCCGTGCCGCACGGCGAACGGTCGTAGGCCAGGCCCGGACACAGCACGAAGTTGCGACTGTCGGCGCGGCCGTCCGGCGCGTCGGCGAACAATTCGATGTGATCGATCTCGGCGCCGTCGGCGCCGGTGATGCCGGCCGCCGTCAGCGCTTCACGGATGCGCGTGGTCACGTCGATCAGGCGCGGGATGCGCGCGATCTCCAACGCTTGACCATGGTCGGCGCACAGATAAAACCAATTTCCGCCCCAGGCCACGTCGCCGCTGACGCAGCCAAGACCCGGCACGTCGACAGCGACCGCGCGCGCGTGGCGATAGCTCGGCACATTGTCGACGCTGACGCGCCCGTCGGCGTGCAATTCCACGCCGACCACGCCCACGGGCGTTTCGATGCGATGCTGGCCCGGGCCGATGCGGCCGAGATACGCCAGGGTGGCGACCAGGCCGATCGTGCCGTGACCGCACATGCCCAGGTAACCGACGTTGTTGAAGAAGATCACGCCGGCCACGCACGACGGATCGGTGACTGGCGTCAGCAAGGCGCCGACCATCGGGTCGGAGCCGCGTGGCTCGCAGGCAATGGCCGAGCGCAAGGCATCGTGTTCCTCGCGGAATCGACGCACGCGCCCGGGGAGGTGGCCATTGCCCAGATCGGGTCCACCGGCGAGCACGACCCGCGTGGGTTCGCCGCCGGTGTGGGAGTCGATGACCTCGATCACGCCGTAACTAGTCTGGTTCACGCGCTCACCTTGCCGGAAACGGGGCGGTCAGTCTTGCACGCAATCATCGCGCGCGCATGCCGAATTCGGCACAATGGCGCCGTCATGCGAATCGACGTGGACATGCTCGAGGCGCTGTTCGACGCCTTGCCCGACGTGGTTTTCTTCGTCAAGGACGAACGCGGGCGCTATTTGCGGGTCAACGAGACTTTGACCCGTCGCTGCGGTTTCGCGCACAAGCGCGCCTTGCTCGGACGCACCGCGGCCGAGGTCTTTCCCGAGCCGCTGGGCGCCACCTTCGCCGCCCAGGATCAGCGCGTGATCGCGCGCGGCCAGGCCTTGCACGACGAGTTGGAACTGCATCTGTTTCCCAACCGCGCGCCCGGCTGGTGCCTGACGCACAAATGGCCGATCCGCGAGGCCGGTCGCATCGTCGGACTGATCGGCATTTCGCGCGATCTGGGCGCGCCCGATCCGGCGCATCCGGTCTATTCGCGGTTGCATCGCGCGGTCGAGCATCTGCATCGGCACTACGACTCGGCCGTGAGCATCGCGGCGCTCGCGCGTTCCGCCAAGCTCTCCGTGGCCCAGCTCGAGCGTCACTGCAAGCGCGTGTTCGGCCTCACGCCGCGGCGCTTGCTGGTGAAGGTGCGCATCGACGCGGCCATGGCCCTGCTCGCCGGCGACCGCCGCGTGGCCGAGGTCGCCCATGCCTGCGGCTATGCCGACCAGAGCGCCTTCACGCGTCAATTTCGCGCCGTCGTGGGCATTACACCCACGATTTATCGGCGACTTCAGCACGGCTGAGCAACGCGTGCGCGAAGTCGTGAACCAGGCCGCTTGTTGCCCCGGCGCGCGCGGGCTATCGTTCCCGCCTCTGAATCCGTTTGATTTGCGATGAATTTCGACGAAAAACGCCGACACCCGCGCAAGGACGTGTACATCGCGGCCTTGGTCGCGCTCGGCGAACACGGCTATCTGTCCGAGGTGTGGGATCTGTCCCAGGGCGGCGCGCGCCTGGGCCGACCCAAACGCTGGAACGCCGAACCTTCGATCCGCCCGGTCAAGGTGTATTTCATGTTCGATCAGGAGACCGTGGTCGCGGTCTCCGGCAAGATCGTGCGCGTCACCGAGGACAACCTGGGCGTGGAGTTCGTCTCCGGCCAGGAAGACCGCATCACGGCGCTGCTGTACGAAGCGCGCTTTCTCGAGAACAACGGCGTGCGGTGAGCGCGATCGCGCTCCTCACAGTTTGTCGCGGAACACGAAGTACGCCGCGCCCAACATGCACAGCCCCGCCCACAAATAATCCGTCTTGATCGGTTCCTTCAGGTACAGCACCGCGAAGGGCACGAACACCGACAGCGTGATGATCTCCTGCAGGATCTTGAGCTGACCCACCGACATCACGGTGTAGCCGATGCGATTGGCCGGCACTTGCAGCAGGTATTCGAACAGCGCGATGCCCCAGCTCACCAGCGCGGCGATGATCCACGGCTTGGCGCGCAGTTCCTTCAAGTGCGCGTACCACGCGAAGGTCATGAAGACATTGCTGATGATGAGCAGGCCAGTGCTGGTCAGGATCGGATGCATGGGATCACCGCGTGAAGGGAAGTGCGAAGCGCGCGGGCATTGTCTCCGCTGAGGTCGACGGGGTCCATGTCTCGCGCTGTCGATCGCGTTTTGGGCGCGCGGCGAAGATGAAATGTAGTTTAGAAATCGACCGACTCCGTCTTCGGACCGAGCGGCATCGAGGCTCGCACTACATAAGGTGTGAAACGCGACTCGCGCTTGTGCAACGCGGCGACGAAGTCGCTCGACATTCACGTCTCGCGTTTGTTACGTTCGCTCGTCGCACGGTGGGAGGGGTCTCGCCGCGCGATTCGGGGATCTCGTGTTCGAACGCGCAAGCAGGTGGCGTCGCCGGTCGATGCCATGGGGAGATTGCGCGCCGTTCCCCCCGAACGTGATACCGGTGGCCGCGTGTAGGGGGCGGCCTGTTCAACATCTCAATGGGGAATCAACTAGTGAGCAAGTCCACCAAGCGTTTCTTGGCGCTTTCGCCATTGCTTTTGGGGATGTATGGTTTTTCGGCGCACGCCGCGACGCGCGTCGATCTGCATGACCTGAGCGTGTCGCGTCTCAACGCCGCGTATCAGGCCGCCACGCTCAACATCGGCGCGCCCAGCGACAACGCGCAGCGTCACGCCGAGTTCTTGAATCTCGACGCCCAGTCCTCGCTCAAGACCATCGGCAAGGTGGTCGAGTCCGGCGTCACGCACTATCGCTATCAGCAGTATTTCCGCGGCATCCCGGTGTGGGGCGAGCACGTGATCGTGTCGGAAGACAAGAACGGCCTCGTCACCAATCTGTTCGGCCGCATGGTGCCGGACCTGGGCGCCGAGCTGACGTCCGCGCCCGCCGCCGTCGCGTCGAAGACCGCGCTGGAGACGGCCAAGAACGCCGCCTTCGGTCGTCGCGTGTCGTCGATGGTGACGCAGCGCGAGCAATCGGAGCAGATGATCTACATCGATGACGACGGCCACGCTTCGCTGGCCTATGTCGTGTCGATGTTCGCCGACACCGCCAAGGGCGGTCAGCCGCAGCGTCCGTTCGTGATCGTCGACGCGCAGTCGGGTCAGATCCTCAAGCAATGGGATGGCCTGACCACCGCCGCGATCGGCACCGGCCCCGGCGGCAACAGCAAGACCGGTCAGTACCAGTGGGGCTCGGGCGGCAAGTACGGCTTCCTGGACGTGACCCAGAGCGGCACCACGTGCTCGATGAACAACACCGACGTGAAGTCCGTGAACTTGAACGGCGGCACCTCGGGCACCACGGCGTTCTCGTACACCTGCCCGAACAACACGTTCAAGGCCATCAACGGCGCCTACTCGCCGATCAACGACGCGCACTACTTCGGTGGCGTGATTCAGAACATGTATCAAAGCTACATCGGCGTGAAGGCCCTGACCTTCCAGCTGGTGATGCGCACGCACTACAGCTCGAGCTACGAGAACGCGTTCTGGGACGGCACGACCATGAGCTTCGGCGATGGCGCGACTACGTTCTATCCGCTGGTGTCGGTCGACGTGGCCGGTCACGAGGTCTCGCACGGATTCACCGAGCAGCACTCCAACCTGACCTACTCGGGCCAGTCGGGTGGCATGAACGAAGCCTTCTCCGACATGGGCGGCGAAGCCACCGAGTACTACTGGAAGGGCACCAACGACTTCCTGGTGGGCCCGGAAATCTTCAAGGCCTCCGGCGCGCTGCGCTACATGAACAACCCGCCGCAGGACGGTCGCTCGATCGACAATGCCGCGAACTACACCAGCAGCCTCGACGTGCACTACTCCTCGGGCGTGTACAACAAGGCGTTCTACTTGCTGGCGACCAAGCCGGGCTGGAACACGCCGAACGCGTTCAAGGCCTTCGCGCGCGCCAATAGCCTGTACTGGACCCCGTCGAGCACCTTCGTCAGTGGCGCCTGCGGCGTCGAGACGGCGGCGCAGGATCTGGGCTTCACCAAGGCCGATGTCACGGCCGCGTTCGCTTCGGTCGGCGTGAGCTGCACCGGCGGCGGCGGTGGTGGTGGTTCGACCGGCGGCCCGCTGACCAATGGCGTGGCGGTGACCGGCATCAACCAGACCACGGGCAATTCGGTGAACTACACCTTGGTGGTGCCCTCGGGCGCGACGGGTCTGAAGTTCGTGATGTCCGGCGGCACGGGCGATGCCGACCTGTACGTGAAGTTTGGCGCGGCGCCGACCGACACGACGTATGACTGCCGTCCATACCAGCCGGGCAACGCGGAAACCTGCACCATCGCGACCGCGCAAGCCGGCACGTACTACGTGCGTCTGAAGGCCTATTCGAGCTTCACCGGCGTCTCGCTGACCGGCAGCTACACGACTGGCGGCGGTGGTGGTGGCGGCACGCAGACCTACACCAACAGCACCGTGACCAACATTGGCGATCTGTCGACGATCACCAGCACGATCACCGTTTCAGGTCGCACGGGCAACGCGCCGACCAATGCTTCGGTAAGCGTCAACATCACGCACACGTATCGCGGCGATCTGAAGATCGATCTGCTGGCGCCGGATGGCTCGGTCTATGCGCTCAAGGCGTCGAACTCCTCGGACAGCGCCGACAATGTGATCGCGACCTATACGGTCAATCTGTCGTCGGAAGCGCTCAATGGGGCGTGGAAGCTGCGGGTGCAGGATGTGGCTCCGGGGGATACGGGCAAGCTCAATTCTTGGAGCGTTACGTTCTAAGGGTTAGTTGCTGAGAGCTTTTGTGTTGATGGGGGCCCTGGCTTTGGCTGGGGCCCTTTTTTTTTGGTTTTTGTTTTTTGGGGTTTTTGTTTTGGTTGGGGTGGGGGTGGGTTCGCGTCTGGTGGTGGAGAGCGTGGGAGTGGTCCTCACCTGGCGGTGAGGACGACCTGGGCGGCGTGGGGTTGGTTTGCGTGACGTTGTCGCTTGGCTCGGGGTGCCGCCCCTTGTAGGTGGGCGAGGGACTCAAGACATCCCTGTCTTGAGCCCTCGCGGCGCACGGTCCCTGTGCGCTGGCCACCTACAAGGGGACCGTCACCCCGAGCCGTCGAAACGTCACTGGTGTTCGTTGGGGTAGAAGAAAAAGAAGAAAAGCGCGCTGCGCGCGCCACGCTACGCGCGCGCGCGCACTGGAGGAGGGGGTTGGATTTATTTTTGGGGGTCTACAATATTTGTGGGGTTGATCCGTCTTTCGGGTCATGGACATCGCACTGGACACGCGCGGGCAGATGAGCGAGAGCAATCAGGGCATCGCGCGGGTGGTGGGCCGGGAGCGGGATCGCTTGCGGCGGTTCGCGCGGCGTTGGCTCAGTGATTGGGACGAAGCCGAGGATTTGGTGCAGGACGTGCTCGGCGATTTCGTCGAGGCCTGTCGTCTGCCCGAGCCGATCGAGCAAGCCGGCGCGTGGTTGTTGCGCGTGGCGCGGCATCGGCTGATCGATCGTCATCGCAAGAAGAAGGAAACCTTGCTCGGCGATGCCTTCGCCGATGACGAGGGCGATGCGACGCGCGGCTTGGCGCAGTGGTTGGTCGAGGTCGAGGGCGTGCCGGAGTCGGTGTACACGCGCGACCGTTTGATCGATGCCTTGCGCGAGGCGCTCGAGACCTTGCCGGCCGAGCAACGCGACGCCTTCGTCGGTCACGAGTTGCAAGGCCTGAGCATCAAGGCGCTGGCCGAGCAGCAAGGCGTGGGCGTGAATACCCTGCTCGCGCGCAAGCGTTACGCGGTGTTGCGGCTGCGCGAGCGGCTGCGTGGGTTCTTGGACGAGTCTTCTTCGTGAGGTGGCGCATGCATCGCGGTTCGTTTGGACATCATCACGGGTTTCGACGTCGGCGCGGGAAGTTTCTGTTCCTGTTGCCGCTGGTGATCATCGGTCTGGCGGTGTTCGGCGCCATCGTGATGTGGTTATGGAATTGGTTGATGCCGGCGCTGTTCGACGGCGCGCGCGCGATTGGCTATTGGCAGGCGCTGGGCTTGTTGCTGTTGTCGCGCATTCTGTTCGGCGGTTTCGGTCGCGGCGCGCACGCGCGGCATTGGCACCACCATCCGGGTTGGCGCGAGCGCTGGCATGCGCGCTGGCATGCGCGCGAGGACGATTACGACAGGCATCCGCGCGAGGACGACGAAGGTCACTCACGCCGGGACGACGACCGACGCCACCGCGACGACGACGACCGCCCCGCGCGTTGAGGTGACTAGCGACCGGCGCGCAACGCGCGCTCGAGCGCGGCCAGGCGCGCGAGGGTCGGTGATTGCGGCACGAGTTGCGCGCGCAGGATTGGCGCGGCGCCTTGCGCGAGATCAGTCGCGCCGGCGCGATCGCCGGCCGCGAGCAAGGCCTCGGCCAAGCCCAGCCGCGCTTGCGCCATCCGCGGATGCGCGGTGGGAAACATCTGAAGCAGATCGGTTTCGACGTGGCGCCATTCGGCGATGCGCGCGTCGGTCTGGCCGTGCCGCTGCGCCAGGCGCGCGCGCAGTTCGTGCGCGGCGGCGCGCAGCGTCGCGGGCAAGGTGGTGTCGCGAGCGATCGCGGCTTCGATCGGCGTCAACCAGCGCAGCGCGCCCGCTTCGTCATCGCGCGCCAGCGCCAACTGCGCGAGCACGATCTCGGTGTTCAAGGTCAGCGCGTGATTGGGTCGCAACGCGGTGCTGCGCAGCGCGTGCGCTTCCTCGGCAAAGACTTGTGCTTCGTCGAGGCGACCCAGGCCGATCAGCAGTCGCGCGAGATTGTGCGCGGGCACGGCGCGACTGGGATGACCGGCCGGAAACACCTGCTGGCGTACCTCGCGCGAGCGGCGATAGTGACGCTCGGCGGCGACCAGATCGCCGCGATCCTCGAGCAAGGTCGCGAGGTTGTTGACGACATTGGCCTCGAGGCCGCCGCCCGTTTCGGCTTCGAGCTTGCGCGCGACGACCAGGGCGCGTTCGTAGAACGATTGCGCTTCGTCGTAGGCGCCAAAATCTTGCAGCGCCGAACCGAGATCGTTGAGCGCGTTCTCCACCACCAAGGTTTCGGCGCCATGCACGCGGATGCTGCGCTCGAGCAGTTCGCGCAGCACGGCGATCGCTTCGGCCTGTCGACCCAGGCTCGCCAGCGCCTTGCTGCGTCCGTGCAGCGAGGCCAGCGTCTTGGGATGGTCGGGGCCGAGCAGCGCGAGCTTGCGACGATAGGCGTCCTCGTAGAACGCGAGCGAAGCCGCGTCGTCGCCGCGCTCCTCGGCCAGCCAGCCGAGGTTGTGGATCACCGAGGTCAATTCGAGCGTGGCGCCAGCGCGTTCGAACAAGGTCTGCGCGCGCGCGAAGGTGGCGGCGGCGGCGTCGAATTGCGCGAGCGATTGTTCGGCCACGCCGCGATTCAACAAGGCGCGGCCGATCTGCGCGTCGTCGGGTGGGTTCGCGCTTTCGGCCAGGGCGACCGCGCGCTTGGCGGCGTCGAGAGCTTCGGGCAGGCGCTTGAGCTGATAGTAGACGCGCGACAGCGCGGTGTCGGCGCGCACGCGATCGTCGGCGGGGCCGCTGTCGCGATCGAGCGCGCGTGCCGATTCGAGCAGATCGATGGCGGGCGTCGGCTCGCCAGCGTTGGCGTAGATCCAGCCGAGGCTGCGTTCCAGACGCGCGCGCACGTCGACGCTGGTATTGAGCTTGGCCAGGCGCTCGCGACCGCTGTCGAGCAACTCGCGCGCGCTGAGGCTGCGGCCTGGATGCAATTCCGGATCGAGTTCGGAAAACAGATCGACGAGAAAGCCCGTGGTCTCGTTGGCCACCGCCGCCTCGCGCGTGGCGCGCGCCTCGGCCGCCAGCGCGCGATCGCGCTGACGCGCCAGGCCGATGGCGAACGCGACCGCTGCCGCCAGCGCCAAGGTCAACGCCGCCGCCGCGTAGCGATGACGACGCACGAAGCGCGAGAACACGTACCACGCATGCGTGCCCGCGGCCTGCACTGGTCGACCCGCGAGCCAGGCCTGCACATCGGCCGCGAGCGCGAGCGCCGACGGATAGCGCGCGGCCGGATCGGTGCGCACGGCGCGTCGCACGATCTGATCGAGATCGCCGCGCAGGCGTCGCGCTTCCGCGCGCACCGCGGGCAGTTGCGCGGTGGCGGCGATCTTCGACGGTGGCGGCAGTTCGACGGTCGAGGCGCGCGCGACGTCGCCGCGCTCGGGCACGGTGCCGGCGACGAGTTCGTAAAGGATCAAGCCGAGACCGAAGACATCGGTCGCTGTGGTGACGGGTCGACCGAGTAGTTGCTCGGGGCTGGCATAAGCCGGCGTCATCACGCGCGAACCGGTTTCGGCTTCGCCCGCGACGGGATCGAGCAACTTCGCGATGCCGAAGTCCAGCAGCACCGGCACGCCATCGCGACGCACCATGATATTGGAAGGTTTCAAATCGCGATGCACGATCAAATGCTGATGCGCGTGCGCGACCGCGTCGCACAGCGCGACGAACAGATCCAGGCGTTCGGTCAAGCGCGGCGCGGCGCGCTCGAGCCACGCGGGCAAGGTTTCGCCCTCGACATAGGGCATCACCAGATACGGCTCGCCGGTCTCGGTGGTGCCACCGTCGATCAACGCGGCGATGTGCGGGTGATCGAGCGCGGCGAGCAGTTGCCGTTCGCGCCGAAAGCGTTCGCGCGCCTGCGCGCTGGCGTGGCCGCGGATCAACTTGATCGCGACCTTCATCTCGAATTCGCCGTCGGCGCGCTCGCCCAGCAGCACCGTGCCCATGCCGCCTTCGCCGAGCGTGCCGAGAATGCGATACGGACCGAAGCGCTCGGGCCCGACGTGACCGACGGCTTCGACCGCGGCGCGTTGAATGCGCGCGGCGATCGGATCGGCGGTGTCGCGCGATTCGTCGGTGACGGCGAGCAGGGCTTCGAGTTCGGCGCGCAGACTGGCGTCGACGTTCTCTTGAGCGAACAGGGCCTCGCGCGCGGCCCGATCGAGGCCTTGCGCGCGCTCGAACAAGGCCCGCAGCCGCGCGAAGCTCACCGGCCCAGGTTCCGACGCAACCAGGCGCGGCCGAAATTCAGATCGCGCTCGACCGTGGCCACGGAGACCTCGAGCACGGCGGCGAGCTCTTGCGCGTTGAGTCCGCCGAAATAGGTCAGCTCGACCGCGCGCGCGCAACGCGCGTCCTCGCGCGCGAGCACGTCGAGCGCCTCGTGCAGATCGAGAAAATCCTCGCCGCCCGTGGCGCCGACCAGAGCCTCGTCATCGAGCGTCACTTGCACCGCGCCGCCGCCGCGCTTGTCGGCATGACGGCGTCGCGCGTGATCGACCAGCACCGCGCGCATCTGCAAGGCCGCGAGCGCGTAGAAGTGCGCGCGCGAACTGGCATCGGCGCCACCGCCGAGCAGACGCGCCACCGCTTCGTGCACGAGGGCCGTGGGATTCAAGGTCGCCGGACCGCCGCCGGCGAGTCGTCCGCGCGCCATGCGCTTGAGCGTGGCGTAGACCTCGGCGTCGAGCGCGGCGCGCGTGGGTGAATCGACATCGCGCCACAAGCGCGGCAGATCGGTCATCGCGGCGGTCGTGCTCATGGCGCGCGCTCGCGCGAACGCATGAGGGACGACGCGTCCGGGTTGCGATTACTTCGGTCGAGGGGGTATCGCGCAGGCATCGGTCAGTGTCGCTGGACGACCGCGCCATCTTACGCCCGCCCCCGCCCCTTGTCTGCCCGGAGAACGTCATGTCCATGCTCACGCAATCTCGTCGCCCCACCGCTCGGCGCCATACGTTGGCGCTGCTCGTCGCCGCGCTGTTGGCCGCCACCGGCGCCGCGGCCGCGCCCGTGGGTTCGACGTTCACTTACCAGGGCGAGCTGCGCGCCTCGGGCGTGCCCGCGAATGCCCTTTACGATTTCGAAGTTGAGCTTTACGACGCCGAAGTGGGCGGCAGCCCGCTCGCGACGGTCACGGTCGACGACACCGCCGTGACCGAGGGCCTGTTCTCGCTGCCGCTGGATTTCACCAGCGTGCCGTTCGAAGCCGGACAGCAATACTGGCTGGCGCTGCGCGTGCGCGATGGCGCCGACACCGGCGGCTACATATACCTATCGCCGCGACAATCGATCACCGCCTCGCCCTATGCCTTGCACGCGCTGAGCGTGAAGGCCGGCAGCGTCGGCGCCGAGCAGATCAACACCGCCGCCGTGCAACGGCGCGTGGCCGCCACTTGCGCCGTGGGCAGCGCGATCCGCGAGATCGCGGCGGACGGCACGGTGACGTGCGAGACTGACGACAACTCGGGCGGCGACATCACTTCGGTGCTGCCCGGCACGGGCATGGCCGGCGGCGGCCTTTCGGGCTCGGTGATCGTGTCGGTGGATACGCAGCAGATTCAGCGACGTGTGTCGGCCACGTGCGATGTGGGCTCTTCGATTCGCGCAATCGCCGCCGATGGCACGGTCACTTGCGAAGCCGACGACACGGCCCCGGCCGGAGTCGTGCGCAACTATCAACTGGTCACCGCCACGGATACGTTCTACGGCGGCACCAATGGCACCGGCACCGGCGAAGTCGAGGCCCGCTGCCCGATCGGCAAGGTCGCGATCGGCGGTGGCGCCGACGCCGGTTGCTATGGCGCGTTCATCACATCGAGCTATCCACGCAACGTCAACCCGACCTCGGGGTGGTGGGCCACCGTGGTCAAGCCGTCCAATTATGGCTGCGCCACCAATCCGGCGACGCTGACGGTCTACGCCATCTGCGCCGACGTCAATTGAGGCGCGACGACCATGACTCTTCCACGCTTGAGCGCGCGCGCGCTGATGCTCGCGACCGCGATCACCACGGCCACGGCCAGCGCCGGCTCGTTTGGCATGTTCGCGCCCGATGTCGCGGCGGGCGGCGGCACGATCAACGGCGGCAACTTCACCGCATTCACGACCATCGCCGCGACCGGTCCAGCGGTGGTGATGTCGGGCGGCGGCTACGAAGTCACCGGCGGCATCGAACGTCGACGCGTGTACATCGCGCCGCCGGATGAGGTGTTTCGCGACAACTTCGAGTGACGACGACTGCGCGCGGCGAAAGCAATCGCTCGCCGCGCGCGAGTCCCGTCAGAAGCGGATGCGCCCGCGCAACATGTCGGCGTACATCACCCAATCGCCGGCGAAGCTGTAGAAGGGATAGAGAAACGTGGCCGGGCGATTTTTCTCGAAGAAGAAATGTCCGATCCACGCGCAGGCATAGCCCGCGATCAGCGCGGTCAGCAGCCACCAGGGATTGCGCGTGAAGACGGCCAGTCCCAGGCAAATCAAACCGAGCGTGCTGCCGAGATAATGCAGGCGTCGACAGGTCAGATCGGCGTGCTCGCTCAAGTAATAGGGATAGAACTCGCGAAAGCTGGCGAAGCGGCGCGGCTCGCTGGGAACGGTGGGTGTGTTCATGGGCCCTCCAGTGCCGACATGGTGCGCCCGACGGCGCGCGGACTCAAGTCAACCGCGCCGGGGCCGGAGCGTTGTCTTGCTGGCCGGCCTGAAAAGGCCTTTCGCCAAACAGGGTGATCGCATGAAACCGCTGCACGTCGTGATATCCGCCGTCGCGCTGGGCGCCGGCCTGAGTCTGAGCCTCGCCGCCATGGCCACGGCCGCGGACACGTCCGCGCCGACGCCATCGGCACGCGTCAACGCCACGCCCGCGGCGCGCGATGTCGGCCATCGCCGTGGCGCCATGGCGCGACGCGGCGCGCTGGCCCGCGTGATCGCGCAGGACCCCGCGATGGCGACCGTGATCAATCTGCGCGCGCTCGAACGCGCGACGCGTCGCGACGGCAAGCCCGACGAGGTGCTGGCGATCTATCGCGACGTGTTGACGCGCACGCAGGATCCGCTGGTGCGCAATTTCGCGCATTACCGCATCGCGCGTTTGGAAATGCGCGATGACGACGCGCGCGCCGCGCTCGCGGCCCTGCGCGCCAACCTCGATGAGAATCTGGCGCGCCTGCGTCAGTGAAGCTCCCAGACGCCGCCTCGACCCCCCAACCCCTTGGGCGGCGTCGCGTTCGCCGGGCACGGTCACTCCTCGGACTTGGCGCGATCCCAGTAGGCGTCCTGCGCGGCCAATGGCATTTGCGCCAGGTCGCGACCTTCTTCACGCGCGAAGGCTTCCATGCGGCGGAAGCGTCGCTCGAACTTGGCATTGGCGCCACGGAGCGCCGCGCCGACATCGACCTTGGCATGCCTCGCCAGATTGACGCACACGAACAACACGTCGCCGATCTCGTCGCTCAACGCGGCCTGATCGCGCGGCTCGCGCGTGAGTTCGGCGCGCACTTCATCGAGTTCTTCGTGCAGCTTGTCGAACACCGGATCGACCGAAGGCCAGTCGAAGCCGACCGTGGCCGCGCGCTTTTGCAGCTTGGTCGCACGCAGCCATTCGGGCAGGCCGGCGGCGACGCCATCGAGCGCGCTGGCTTGCGCGTCGTTGCCGCGCTCGGCGCGCTTGAGCGCTTCCCAGTTGGCGGTTTGTTCCTCGGCATCGGCGACCTTGGCATCGCCAAACACGTGCGGATGACGACGGATCATCTTGTCGCAGATCGCGCGCACCACGTCGCCGAAGGCGAACAAGCCCGCCTCTTCGGCCATGCGTGAGTGAAAGACCACTTGCAACAGCAGATCGCCAAGTTCGTCGACCAGGTCGGCGTAGTCGCGACGCTCGATCGCGTCGGCCACTTCGTAGGCCTCTTCGATGGTGTACGGCGCGATGGTGGCGAAGGTCTGTTGCACGTCCCAGGGACAACCGCGCTCGGGGTCGCGCAAGCGCGCCATGATCTCGAGCAGGCGACGCACGTCCTGATCGTGGCTCACAGGTACTGACGCCAGTTCACGGTGGGATCGGCCACGGCGATGAAATCCGGATTGAGCAGCGAGTCGCGCTGATTGTAGACCAGCGGTACCAGCGCGAGCGTGGTCACTGCGCCACCGGCGACTTCGAGCACGCACTGGCCAGCGGCCGTGTCCCATTCCGACGTCGGGCCCATGCGCAGATAGACATCGGCACGGCCACCGGCGACGCGACAGAACTTGAGCGAGGAGCCCAGCGGAATCATCTCGTGCGCGCCGAGCTTGCGCACAAACGCTTCGCTGCGCGGATCGCCATGCGAGCGGCTGCCGGCGATGCGCCAGGTGTCGCCCGCCCGCGGCGTCGCGCGCAACTCGCGCGTCACGTCGCGATCGACTTCGATCGCCTGGCCACCGCGCGCGGCGTGCGCGAGATAGTCCAGGGCCGGCGCGTAGACCACGCCGATGGTGGGTTGGCCATTCTCGATCAAGGCGATGTTGACGGTGAACTCGCCATTGCGCTTGACGAACTCGCGCGTGCCATCGAGCGGATCGACCAGCCAGTACGTGGTCCACGCGCGGCGCTCGGCCGCGGGGATGTCGGCGGATTCTTCCGACAGCACGGGCAGATTCGGCGTGAGCGCTTGCAGGCCTTCGACGATGAGACGATGCGCGGCCAGATCGGCCGCGGTCAGGGGCGAGCGATCGTCCTTGTGCTCGACCGCGAAGTCCGAGGCGTAGATCGCCATGATCGCCTCGCCCGCGCGCCGCGCCAGCGCGATCAGCGGCGCGCGCAGGGCCTCGCGCTCGGCCGGGCTCACGCCTGGCCGTTCCGCAGCAGTTCGCGCGCGATGAACAGGGCGGCGATCGATCGGCCTTCGGTCACGTCCTCGCGCACCACGAGTTCGTGCAGGCGATCGAGTTTCCAGGGCAACACTTCGAGTTCTTCCGGCTCGTCGCCGGGCAGGCGCTCGGGGTAGAGATCGCGCGCGAGCACGACATGGGTCTGGTGACTCATGTAGGTCGGGGCCAGGGACAGGCGATGGATGATGCGCAGATCGCGCGCGCCGTAGCCGACTTCTTCCTTGAGCTCGCGGTTGGCGCCTTCGATCACGTCCTCGTCGCGCTCGAGCCGGCCCTTGGGCAGGCCGATCTCGTAGGTGTGCAGGCCGGCCGCGTATTCGCGGATCAGCAGCACGGTGTCGTCATCGATCAGCGGCACCACGATCACCGCGCCGCGGCCCGAGCCGGGCATGCGTTCGTAGGTGCGGCGCTCGCCGTTGGAAAATTCCAGATCGATCTGTTCGACGGCGAAACGCGTGCCCTCGCCGACCAGTCGCCGGTCGTGAATGATGGGTAATTTCATGCCCCGATTGTACGCGCGCCGACGCGCGCCCGGTGTGCTCGGGGCGAGACCTCGCGAGTGCTCGGCGCGAGAATTTGCGAACCGTGACGGGGTTCGACAATCGCGCCAAAACCCCTGAAAAATAGCCAGTTTCGCGTGGTCGCGCGCGGGCCGGGTCGCGGCGCGCGCGCGACCCGTCGTCAATCGTTGAAGGTCGCGCGCAGCGCGTCGTACAGACCCGGCGCGGTGGCCAGGACCGAGGTCGTCTTCAGGCCCACGGGCGCGCCGTCGAGGTCGGTGAACACGCCGCCGGCCTCGCGCACGATCACGGTGAGCGCGGCGATGTCGAGGATGTTCACGTCCGACTCGATCACCGCGTCGAGGCTGCCGCGCGCGAGCAGATGGTAGTGATAGAAATCGCCATAACCGCGCGTGCGATTGGCGTGACGCACCAGGCTCGCCATGCGCAGCCAGCGTTCGGAACCCGCCAGCGTCTTGAGATTGCCGTACGAGATCGACGCCGCGTCGATGCCCGCGCAAAGGCTCACGCCGATGCGTTCGCCGTTGAGAAACGCGCCGCCGCCGTGGCGCGCCCACGCGGTCTCGCCAAAGGCCGAGGCCGAGGACACGCCCAGCACCAGTTCGCCCCGATGCATCAGCGCGATCTGGGTCGAGAAGAACGGCTGATCGCGCACGAAACTCTTGGTGCCATCGATCGGATCGATCAGCCACAGAAACGCGTTGTCGCCGCGCTCGATGCCGTGTTCCTCGCCGTAGTAGCCGTGCTCGGGAAACTTGGCCTTGAGCACGCGCTTGATCTCGAGTTCGGCCTCGCGATCGGCGATGGTCACGGGCGTGGCGTCGGCCTTGGCTTCGACTTTCACGCCGCGGCGGTAGTAGCGCGCGATCACGTCGGCCGCGGCGGCGGCGGCGTCACGCGCTTGCGTCAGGGCGGCATCGAGCCAGGCATCGTCGAGATTCATCGGTTCACCGGGACAAGGGAGTCATATCGCCTTCCACGCGCAGGTAAGAGCCGCCATCGGGCAGGCGCTGACCCACGAATTTCAGGAGTTCTTCGAGTTGCGAATTGGGTTCGCGCAGATGCAGGCGCACTTCGGTGAGAAAGTGCCCGTCGCGCAGCAGGGTCTGGCCCTTGATCTCCAGCGGTCCGCCGAGATCGGTGATGTTGGCCGCGAGCGCGCCGTCGGTCGTCGGCGCGAAATCCATCACGATGCCGGGCAGCCGCGCCTGCGCGGCGCCGACCACGCCGATCTCGGTCCAGCGCGCGCGGCCCGTGGCGCTGACCAGCAGGCCGTCGCGCACTTCGGCGCGCGGCGCGTCGATGTCGATGGTGCCGAGAAAACGCAGCGCTGGAATGTCCACGGCCGGACCCAGCAAGGTCGCGGGAAAACGCAGCCGCGCTTGTTGAATCTCGATCACGCCCGCGCCGGTCTCGCGCACGTTCGCGTTGCCGCGCACCTGCTCGCCCTTGAGCGCGATCCCGCCTTCGACGCGACCGGCCAACGCCGCGCCGCGATCAAAGCGCCAGTCGATTGGACCGAGCGTCACGCCCATCGCGATCAAATCACGCGCCGAACCTTGCCACACGCTGCCCGTGATGCCGTTGAGCGAAAACGGCTGCAAGCGCGGCGCGAACCAGCGATAGGCCAGTTGCGCCGGCGCGGTCCACACCAGGGCGCCGGCGACCACGACGAGCGCCAGCACCACCACGAGAAGAATCTTGATCAGACGCATGCCAGCCTCAGCGCGACGGCGCGTCGAGCAAGGTCACGCGCGCGTTGACCGTGCCGTCGACCGCGGCGCGGTCGATCGCGAATTCATCCACGCCGACGCCGTAGCGACGCGCCAGGCCTTCGATCCAGTCGGCGATCTGATCAAAGCCCGCGCCCTCGAACCAGACGTTGACGCGCCCATCGCCCGCGGGCTCGACGCGCTTCAACACGGGTCCGAGATTGGTTTCGCGCGCGCTGCGATCGGCCAACGCGAGCAACGACGCGCCAGCGCGATCGAGACCACCGGCCTGACCGCGCGCGCGCAGGGACCGCATCTCACCGGCGACGCCGCGCATCCAGATCAGATCGGATTCCGCGCGCGCGGCTTGTTCGGCCAGCGATCGTCGCGATTGCGCGATCGGGTCCCACGCGAAGGCCCAGAACAAGGCCAGTCCCACGATCACCGCGCCGATGCCCAGCACGCGGCGATCGCGTTCACTCTGACGCGCGAGCCAGGCCTTCATCGCGCCCCCGCCTGCGCCACGCGCAGACGCCCTTCGGCGCCGCGTTCGCTGGTGCTGGCCGATTCCAGACGCGCGCTCAGGCCGGGCACGGCGGCGGCGCGTTCGCGCACGCCGTCGAGCGATTGCACGTCCTGCGCGAGCAGGTTGATATCGAGCGCGCCAGCGCGGTACTCAAGCCCGCGCACGACCAAGTGCGCGTCCTGCGCGAGCACCGGCGCGACTTTGGCGAGCAAGCCCATGGCGCCCTGCGCCACCGCGCCGGCTTTGATCTGACCGAGCTCGGCGCGCATGCGACCAGCGGGATCGGGCACCATGCGGCCCTCGGGATAAACCTCGCGATACACCTGCTCCATCGCGACGTTGAGCGCCTCGACGCGACGCGCGAGCACCCAGCGATCGACCACGGCGAACGCGAACGCGAGCACCAGCGAAGCCGCCGCCATCCACCCCGCGACGCGCCACCAGCGCAAGGCCGGCTCGCCGCGATGACTCGGCATGAAGGCGCCCGTGGCGAGGTTGGGCAAGGTGCGCAGCGTCGCGCCGGCCGTGGTGGCGATGAAGGCGTCGATCGGCTGCGCGATCTCGCGCCAGGGTTCGATGGCAAACACGGGATCGAAGTCGGCGGTCTCGCCGTCGACTTGCGCCAGCTGCAAGGGAATGCGGCCGCTCGCGTCGCGCGGGATCTCGGCCAGGCGCAGCAAATCGACCAAGGCATCGACCGGCGCGACGAAACCCGCGACCGCGCCCAGACGCACGATGCCGCGGCCTTCACCGACGAGCACGCGCGCCGCGCCGGGCGCGAGCGGCATGGCCAGGGTCTCGGGCAGCAAATGATCGGGACGCAGGCCGCGCGCGCTCAGATCATCGAGCCAGGCGCGCAAGGTGTCGCGACGCACGGCGGCCACGTCCTGACCGCCACCGGCGGCGGCGACGAAGGCCACGTGCAGATGCTCGACCGCTTCGGCGAATTGTTCTTCCAGCGCGAAGGGCACGGCGCGCGCGAGTTGCTCGCGATCGCGCGAAGCCACGTCGGCGTGGGCCAGCATCACGTCCTCGCCGGGCACGATCACCACGATCTCGGCGCCGGTCGCGAGGTTCGAGGGCGGCGCGTGCGCGCGTTGCGGCGCCTGCAGCGCGCGGCCGCGGTCGTCGAGCGCGACATAGGTCAGCGCGGCGTCGGGGCCTCGGTAGTGAATCAGCAGGCGGGCGGGCATGGCCGGCGGGCGACACGGAAGTTCATCGGGCGATTCTATGTCAGCTCGCCCGCATCGTGGCGCACCCCGTCACGATTCGGGCGCGCGGCCCGGTCGCGGCGCGCCGTCAGGGGCTTTCGAAACCCGAGGCGAAGACCCCATCGCCGCCCGTGCCGCCGCCCATGGCCGCGAGGAAGAACTGCCACATCGCGGCCGCGGCCGAGCCCGGATTCTGCGTCCCGGCGCCGGTCCAGATGCTGTGGCCCATGTTATCGATCGGGCACCAGGCCACGGCGCGCGCGCAGGCGTCGTAACTGCCGCAGGGCGCGATCGGCGAGACCGTGGTGGTGCTGGCGCAATCCTGCGTGGCCAGGTAGTTGTCGCGCACGGCCTGACCGGTGGCGAAGGACACGCCGGCGGTGTTGTCGTTGCGTCCCCAGACGAAGATCGTCGCCGGCAGATCGCAACTCACGCCGCCATTATTGGTGTAGGTGAAGTCGGGCACGCCATTGCCGTCGTCGATCGGATACAGCGAACCCGAGTGAATGCCCAGGCCGCGAATCACGCCCGCGCCGAGTCGGCAGCCCAGCGCATTGGCCATGGTCGCGCCGCCACTGAAGCCGGCGATGAACACCAGATCCGTGTCGACATTGAAGTCCACCGCCAGCGCCACGATCACCGCGCTGACGAAGGCCGCCTCGCGCGTGCGGCCGTCGTAGGTGTAGTACTCGAAGGTATTGCCCGGCGCGGTGGGATAGACGAACAGGGTGTCGCGCGTCGACTGCGCCTCGAGCGCCAGCGCGTTGCGCATGCCGGCGCCCGTGCCGCCGTCGCCATGCAGGGAAAAGATGATCGGCATGGCCACGCCCGGCGTGATCGTGGCCGGTCGCGCCAGCAGGAAATTGCGCGTGATGCCGCCGGACACCAGGCTGCGGTTCTCGGTGACGTAAGCGATGGTCGGTTGCGTCGGCGGGTTGTCGCTGGCCGCCACAGCCACCGTCGCGCGCGCGCCGACGCCCGCGTGATCTTCGGCCTTCGCGCGCGCCATCGGCGCGGCCAGCACGGCGGACACCAGCACCGCGATCCCAAACTTGCTCATGCTCTTCTCCCCACCCCACTCGATGCCCTCGCGCGGGCCTGCAGGGTTATACGTCAAGGAGGGCCATTAACCGACACCGGTCGTGGCGCGGCGATGTCACAGGAGCTTGCCGGCCGCGCAGGCCTCGATCAACTTCGTCAGGCGCGCCTGTCGGGTCTCGGCCTTCTTCGCGCCCATCAGCCACCAGCAGATGCGCTTGCGATAGCTCGGCGCGGTTTTCTCCAGGAAGGCCCAGGCCTTGCGGTGTTTCTTGACCGGATCGAGCACCGTGGGATCGATCGCCTCGGCCTTCTGTTCGTAGGAATAGTTGCCCGACTTGCGCTCGCTGCGCGCGGCAAACGCCGCCAGGCCCGCGGGCAGCATGCGCCCTTCCGCGATCAGCACTTCGACGCGTCGGATATTGACCGCGCTCCACGTGCTGCCGCGCTTGCGCGGCGTGAAGCGAATGCCGTAACGCGTGTCGTCGATGCGTCGACGCACGCCGTCGATCCAGCCCACGCACAAGGCTTCGTCGACCGATTGTGGCCAGGTAATGCTGGCCTCGCTCGTGCCGAGTTTGTGAAAGCCCACGAGCAAGGCCTCGGCGCTGGCGTGATGGCGTTCGAACCAGCGGCGCAGTTCCTGCGGCGTGCGGAAATACGTGTGCGGGTCGGTGCTCTTGCCGGTTCTGTTCGAGGCCATGATTAAGCCTAACGCGAAAATTTCACTCAGCGCGACCGTCGCGCGGCCTCGACCAGGGCTTGATCGAACCCCTCGGGCAAGGGATAGCGACCGAACCAGCCGCGACGCGTGCCGGTGAGCACGCGCAGCATGTTGCCGCGGCCGATCGGCACGCGACCCATCGGCAGAAAGCTTGCATCGCGCAGCCACGCCGCGCCATCGCGCGTGGACTGGAACAAGGGCGTGAGCCAGCGGCTCCAGAATTGATAGATCGCGACGTGCCGGCGACGCTCGCGCGCGAAGTCGCGCAAGGTCCATTCGAGTGCGTGAACCCGCGTGTCACGCGCGCGCAAAGCATCGCGCAGCGCCAGCACATCGAGCAGGGCCATGTTCACGCCCTGCCCCAGTTGCGGACTCATCGCGTGCGCGGCATCGCCGATCAGCACCAAGCGCCCGCGATGCCAGTCGCGACTCAGACGCACATCGCGATAGCTCGCCTGCGCCAGCAGTTCCGCGCGATCGAGCGGCGCGAGCAGGGGCGCGATCTCGGGCCACAGCGCGATCACTTCGTCGCGCCACTCGTTGAGCCGTCGCGCGCGCCAGGTCGCGAACTCGGCCACGGGCAGGCTCCAGAAAAAACTCACGCGCGGCACCGCGTCGCCCGGCCGCGTGCCCACGGGCAGCACGCCGATCATGCGTCGCGCGCGGCGATAACGTTGACGCAATTCATCGGGCCACGGCCACTCGCCCGCGGGCAACAGACACCACAACGCGCCCCAGGGATAAGGCCGATCGAGCGCGACGCGCGGCAGACGTCCGCGCAACCGCGATGCCGAACCATCGGCGGCGATGATCAGATCGAACGGGCCCTCGATGGCACCAGCTTCATCGCGCAGCGTGCCGGCATCGACATCGACCTCGACGATGCAGCGCCCCGCCGCGATCGTGTTCGCGCCCGGCCAGGCCGCGCGCAGGATTTCGAACAAGGCGCCACGCTGCAGCCCCAGGCCGAACCAGCGCGCGTCGAGACCGTCGTAGCGCATGTCCATGACGCCGCGCCCTTCGGGCGTGTCGCCGTACAGGCGATGCACGGGGCGACCGTGCGCCATCGCGGCCTCGAGCAGGCCCAATTGCCACAACGCGGCGAGCCCCGTCGGTTGCAACAGAAACCCCGCGCCCACGGGGCCCGGTTCCGCGGCGCGCTCGAACACGCGCACGCGATGGCCGTCGCGCGACAGCGCCAAGGCCGCGGCTTGCCCCGCGGTGCCATAACCGATGATGGCGATGTCGAGCGCGCTCATGCGCGCATTGTCGCCGAGCACGCGCGGCGCGACTACCGGTGGCGCGCGCTCAGAACTCGCCGCGACCGCGCGCGATCACGCGCAGCCGACCGCGATCGCGTTGCAGCAGACTTACCGCGACGATGGGAATGCCATCGAGTTCGATGTTCGCCTGCGCGCGAAACACGGTGCTCTTCACGTCCAGATGCAGATCCGGCACGGGCGCCAGGGCGAGCTTCTGCAGCCGCTCCTGAAATTCGACCACCGAGCCGTAACTGGCCCCCGAGGCCGACAGTTGCCGCGCGCTGGTCTCGTCCATGTTCGGCGACAGCGCGCGGATCACTTCGAGACTCGCGGTGTTGAGATTGATCGGCGATCCCGGCGGCGTGGCGCATACATGCGGCAGCAAGGCTTGATAGACCTTGTCGTCGACGCCGCGCACCAGGCGCAGCTCGCTGATGTGACTCATGAAGCGATTGGCCGCGCGGTACGGCGGTCGCGCCGCGGCGTAGGCTTGATCCTCGGCGCCGCGCGTCTCGGGCAAAAGATTCGGATCGAGCCAGTCGACCACGGCGGGCGCGAGCGCGGGATCGAGTTTGAGGATCTCGAGCAGACGCGTGAAGCGCGCGAGTTCGATCTCATCGGCGCCATCGCCGCGCACGAGGTTGTTGAGGTTCAAACACCCATTGAGATCGCGCATCAAGCCGCTGATCACGCCGCCGGGCACGGGCGTGGGCGGCAGGGCCTGCGCCCAACTGTCGTCGCGCGTGTCGCGGCCATCGCCCGTGATCGCATCCTGGCGCAACGCCGCCAGGGCCCAATCCTCGACGCCCATGGCCAAGGCATCGGCCTGCGCGCCGCGCGTGAGGTTGCGCGTGCGCGCCAAGGCCACGTCGCCGCGATCGAGCAGGCCCGCGATCAACAAGGTCGCGATCGCCACCACCAGCACGGCGGTGATCAAGGCCACGCCGCGTTGGCGCGCGTGACGTTTCATGGCGGCCCCAGCGTGGGATCGACCGCGCCATCGATCAGCACGACGCGGCGCGTGATCTCGCCCAGATCGTCGAGCACGAGGCGATATTGCACGGCGCGCGGCAGACCCTCGACGCCCGCGCCCGGGCCATCGCGTGGCGGCCAGGTATCGCGCCACTGACCACCGCCGTCGAGATAGCTCAGATGAAACTCGCGCACGCCGCTGAGCAATTCGCGCGAAGGCGGCGGTTGTTCGACCGCGCGGTCGAGCACGGGATAGCGCCAGCGCGCGAGCGCCGTGTCGAGCAAACCGTAACGCACGCGTTCGAGCAAACTGCTGGCGGAGTTGCTCACGCGCAAGCCCGAGGCATGGGTGAACTCCAGCGTGCCCGCCTCGCCCGCGAGCGCGGGCAGGCGTTGGCCGTAACCGCCGCGCGCGGGACGCGCGAGGGTTTCGCGCAGATCGCGATCGAGCACGGTGACGGCCAATTGAATGTCGCGCAGGCGCTCGGCGTGACGCGAGACTTCGGCGCGCGCGCGCGTCGCGGCATCGAGCCCGCCATAGGCCATGGCCGCGAGCACGACGAAGATCATCACCGCGATCACCAGTTCCAGCAAGGCGTAACCGCCGTGGCGCGCGCGCGATGTCATCGTTGCCCCGAGAAGCCGGTGAGCGAGGCCGCGGGCGCGGTGTGCTGTTCGTCGGCGTAGACACGCACGTCGAGGCGTCGAATGCTCGGCTCCTCGGTGCCCTGCACCACCATTTCCCAATACCACTCGCGCGGCCCCATGCGCATGCTGCCGGTGCGTCGACCTAGTCCAGGCGACGAGCCGAGACGCGTGTCGGCCATGACATTGGCCGCGACCCAGGTCGCGAAGGTGACGTCGCGCTCGCGTTCGATCGCCACCGCCGACACGCCGGCGGATTGCACGAGCGCGAACAGCGCCAGCGCGACGATGACGAGAGCGATCAGGACTTCGAGCAGCGAGAAGCCGCGCGCGCGTCGTCGTGGCGAAACGTGGCGCGCGAGCATCATGACGTGGCCAGCGACTTCGCGCGCACGCGGCCGTCGACATCGCCGCTGACTTCGTACAGCGCGCGACCGCCCAGACTCAGCGTGGCGGTGAAGGGTTCGAGTTCGCCCGAGGGATAGCACACGCTCTGCGGGTTCTCAGGCGCGTCGTTCTTCACTTCCAAGCGCTCGTCATTGCGCGTGAGCGACAGGTCAAGGCCCTTGGGCAGATCGCGGCGACGCAATTCGCCGTCGGTCTCCACGCGCCATTTCTTGTCGTAGAAATAGCTGAAGACGTAGTGGCCCCGCGCGAAGTGCAGGCCGGTCTCGCGGCCGCTCATCTGCGCGCGCTCGCAGGCCAGTTCAATCAGGGCGCCCAGGCGCTCGGCCTCGCGCTGCACCGTGCGCTCGGGCCCGGCCAGACCGACGCCGAGCACGGCGATGAGCGCGACCACCGAGATGATCGCGATCACCACGAGGATTTCGATCAGGCTCAGGCCGCGCGCGCGCGTGATCATGTGCGGTCGGCCCGCGGCGACGCGCTGCCGAATCAGGACGACCAGTTGCCGAAGTCGGCGTCGGCGCCTTCGCCGCCGACCTTGCCGTCGCGACCGAGCGTGTAGACATCGACTTCGCCATGCTGGCCCGGCGACAGGTACTGATACTCGCGGCCCCAGGGATCCTTGGGCAGTTGCTCGAGGTAGCCGCCGGCTTTCCAGTTGGCCGCCTCGGGTTGACCGCCGGGCTTGCTGATCAGGGCGTCGAGACCCTGATCCGTGCTCGGATAATTGAAGTTATCGAGCTTGTACAGATTCAATGCCGTGACCAGGGCCTGCACGTCGCTCTTGGCCTTGGCCACGGCGGCATCGTCGAGACGACCGATCACGCGCGGCACGATCAGCGCGGCGAGGATGGCCATGATCGCCACGGCGACCATGATCTCGATCAGCGAAAAGCCCGCGTGGGCCCGACGAACATTCCGGGTGGCGCGCATGCGTGCAGCCTTGTGCGAAGGGACGAACGCCTCGATCATAGCAAACGTGCTCCGACCTGCCCGACCATGCCTGATTCCGAACTGATCCGACGCGACCTGGCGGTGCTGTGGCACCCCTGCACGCAGATGCAGGACCACGAGTGGCTGCCCATGGTTCCCATTCGCCGCGGCGAGGGCGTGTGGCTGGAGGACTTCGCCGGCAAGCGCTACATCGACGCGATCAGTTCGTGGTGGGTGAATCTGTTCGGCCACAGCCATCCGCGCATTAACGCGGCGCTGCGCGAGCAGACCGAGCGGCTCGAGCACGTGATCCTGGCCGGCTTCACGCACGAACCGGCCGTGGCCCTGGCCGAGCGCTTGCTCGCGCTGGGGCCGCCGGGCCTGGCGCGCGTGTTCTACGCCGACAACGGTTCGGCCGCGATCGAAGTCGCGCTGAAGATGAGCTTTCACTACTGGCGCAACCACGGCCGCGCGAACAAGCGTCGCTTCGTCGCCGTGGCCGGCGGCTATCACGGCGAAACCCTGGGCGCGCTCGGCGTGACCGACGTCGCCTTGTATCGCGACACCTACGCGCCGCTGCTGATGCAACCGCTGTTCGCGCCCTCGCCCGACACGCGCGGCGCGCGCGATGGCGAGTCCGCGCGCGACGTGGCGCTGCGCGCCGCCGACGCGCTCGAAGCCCTGATCGCGCAACATGCCGACGAGATCTGCGCGCTGGTGCTCGAACCGCTCGTGCAATGCGCCGGTGGCATGGCCATGCACGATCCCGAGTATCTGCGTCGCGCGCGCGCGATCTGCGATCGTCATGGCGTGCATCTGATCGCGGACGAAATCGCCGTGGGCTTCGGCCGCACGGGCACGATGTTCGCGTGCGAGCAGGCCGGCATCCGCCCCGATTTTCTGTGCCTGTCGAAAGGACTGACGGGTGGCTATCTGCCCTTGTCGGCGGTGCTGACCACGCAGGACGTGTACGAGGCCTTCTACGCCGAATACGCCACGCTGAAGGCGTTCTTGCATTCGCACAGCTACACGGGCAACGCCTTGGCGTGCAGCGCGGCGTTGGCGACGTTGGATCTGTTTCGCGACGAGCCAGTGCTCGCGCGCAATCGCGAACTGTCCGCGCATCTGGCGCGCGGCCTCGCGCGCTTGGCCGAGTCGCCGAACACGGCGCACGCGCGTCAGTGCGGCATGATCGCGGCCATCGATCTGGCGCGCGATGGCGCCACGCCCTATGCCTGGCAGGAACGTCGCGGCCTGCGCGTGTATCGCCATGCGCTCGAATCTGGCGCGTTGCTGCGGCCCTTGGGCAATACGGTGTATTTCATGCCGCCTTACGTGATCACGCCGGAACAGATCGATCAGTTGATCGAGATCGCGCGCGAGGGCATCGCGCGCGCCACGCAAACGGATTGAGACATGCGCATTCCCCGAATCTTCATCGCCGAAACCTTGAACGCGGGTACCGCGGTCGATCTGCCCGAGGCCGCCGCCAATCACGTCACGCGCGTGCTGCGTCTGAACGAGGGCGCGGCCCTGGTGTGCTTCAACGGTGATGGCCAGGACTGGCCGGCGCGCCTCGAGCGCGTGGGCAAGCATGGCGTGGTCGCGCGATTGGGCGAGCCGCGGCCGGCGGCCGAGGAATCACCGCTCGCGATCACCCTGGCGCAAGCAATCGCGCGTGGCGAGAAGATGGATTTGATTCTGCAGAAAGCCACCGAACTCGGCGTGGCCGAGATCGCGCCGCTGGTGAGCGAGCGCACCGAAGTGCGGCTGGACGAGGATCGCGCCGAGCGGCGCGTCGAGCACTGGCAACGCGTGGTGATCAGCGCTTGCGAGCAAAGCGGTCGCGCCGTGGTGCCGATCGTGGAGTCACCGCTGGGCATCGCCGCGCTGGCCGAGCGGCTGCGCGACGATCCGCGCCTGAAGTTGGCGCTGCATCCCGATCCGCGCGCGCGCGGCGTGGCGGAACTCGAGATCCCGAGCGAGGGCGTGATCCTCGCCGTCGGTCCCGAGGGCGGTTTTTCCGATCGCGATCTCGATGCGTTGGCGCAAGCCGGCTTCACGCGCCTGCGTCTGGGCCCGCGCGTGCTGCGCACGGAAACGGCGGGACTGACGGCCTTGGCCGTGTTGCAATCGCGCTTCGGCGATTTGAATTAGCGAATTCGAATGCAGCAGGAATCGCGGCCGTTGGACCGCGATTTCCGGGCGGGCTTAGGCCGCGGCGACGCCCAGGCCCAGGGCCTCGGCGATCATGCCCTCGATCTCGGGCAGGTCGGGAATCACCGCCGGCTCGTCGCGCACCAGCACGTGCTGACGCACGCCGGAAACGCCGCCGCTGGCTTCCGAGGTCGGCACCAGGATTTCCGGCGTGATCGTGGTCAGGCGCGGAAAGCCCAGGCACAGCATGGCGATGAAGGGCATGCGGGTGTTGGTGCCCAGCGATTTCAGCACGGTCACCTTGGCATTGATCGCGCCTTCGCTGCGCGCCAGACCCGTGAGGATGGAATACGAAAACAGCGGCACGCGCCAACCGCGCCAGCGCACGCGACCGAGCAACCAGGCCGGCGCGTTGTCGACTTTTTCCGGCGTGGCGGCGGTGATGATCTCCGACACATTGGTGTTGGGCAGGAGCACGCGACCATTGGTCACGGTGATCATCAAGCCTCGAATTTCGCGGACTTCGCTCACGGTGGTTCTCTCCTCGGCGCGCTGGGCGTCGGCGCTCAGCCGCGCAGGATTTGCTTGACGAACTGACGCGCCAATTCCGCCGGCGCGCCTTCCTGACTGACCACGCCCGCCTCGCGCGCGCCGTCGACCATGGAACTGATCACGCAGGTGGCGGGGTCTTGCACCCAGACCTTGCCGCCACGCTCGTGCAAGTATTGCGCGCCATCGATGGCGTCGTGCGCCATGCCGCTGAAGATGATCGCGCCGGCGCGATCGCCGAAGCGGTCGGCGACATCGCACATGACTTGATCGATCGACGGACTGTAGGCGCTGGGCTGATCGAGCGCGGTGACGCGCACGCCGCCGTTGGGATCGATCAGCAGGCGCTCGCCGAGCGGCACCACCACGACCTCGCCATGCCGCACGGTCTCGCCGTTGGCGACCGAACGCACGGTCAGCGGCGTGGCGCGCGACAACTGCTGAATCATCAGATCGAGAAAATCCGCGCCCATGTGCTGGGCCAGCAGGAACAACACGGGCGCATTGGCCGGAATGGCGCCGAGGAATTCGCGCACGGCCTCGGGACCCCCGATCGAAGCGCCGAGCACCCACACGCGCTGCAACACGCCGCCTTCGGCCGAGGCCGCGACTTCGGCCTTGGCCGAGAGCGCGTCGAGTTCGGCCATCAGATCGTTTTCGCCGCCGACTTCCGGCGTGACCATCGACTCGGCGCCACCGCGCGTGACCACGGGCTTGGCGTCGGCTTCGAGTTCGAAGTCCATGGCCTCGAGCGAGAAGCCGCTGTCATCGGGCACGGTCGGCGGTGGCGGCGCGGCCGGCTTGGCCGCGGGCTTGGCCGGCGCGGGCGTATCGCCCACGGCGAACTTGGCGCGACCGTCGGCGGCGGGCGCTGGCGCCTCGCCGTCTTCGACGGGCGCGAGCGACAGATGCGAGAGATTGAAATCCGACAGCGAACGCTGCGCGGGCTTGGCCGCTTCCGCGCTCGGCGCGGCGGCGGGTTTCGCCGGCGTGGCGACGGGCTTTGCGGTCACGGGCGCGGCGGGCTTGGCTGCCGCGGGCGTGGTGATCTTGGCTTGCGCGGGTCGACCGCCGGCCGGCTTGCTGGCGAGCTTGTCGTCCTCGGGGCGACCGCCGAGCTGCGCGTTCATCAGCAACTCGTCGAGACCCGGCGGCGGCGCGGCGTCGCGTTGCGGTGCCGAGGGTTCGTCCTCGATCGGCTCGAGATTGAGCGCGCCGAGCGCGATGTCGAAATCCTCGGTCAGGGCGATTTCGCCGACGTCGGCGTTGAGGTTGGCGGTTGGCGCGTCGAGCGTGCTGTCGAGCACGAGCTCGCCACCACCGTCGAAATCGAGCGAGAAGTCATCGCTGGCCGCCGTCATCGGCGCGGCCTCGGGCGCGCTGGGCGCGGCCGCGGGCTCGTCGAGAAACCCGAAATCGCGCAGCGCGTCGTCGAGATCGTTGGCGGCCTGCTCGGGCGTGGCGTTGACCGCGGCCTCGGCCGTGGACAGTTCCAGCGTGCCATCGTCCGCGAGGCTAAGGCCATCGTCGGTACCGGCCACCGCCTCGCCTTCGAGGCTGATGTCCTCGAGCGTGCTGGCGCCGGCGTCGATCGTGGGCGCGTCGCCCAGATCGAAGTCGAGCGAGAGTTCGTCGAAGTTGTCGGCGGCCGCCGGGGTCGCCACCGGCGTGGCGGCCTGCAGATCAGCGATATCGAGTTCGAGCGTCGGACGCTCGTCGCTGCGAATGAATTCGCCACGCGCCTGCGCCGCGTCGGCCTGGGCCAAGCGCACCGCGTCTTCCATCTTCACGCGCGGCAACACCACGGTGGCGCGCGGATCGTTCGCGGGCGCGTCGATCGGTTCCAGATCGAGATTCGGCGCGGCCGAGGCATCGGCCTTGCGCGCGTGCGGATCGACCAGTTGCACGGCGATCGGTTCGTCCTTGGTGACCAAGGCCGCGCGCGTGCGCGTGATCGCCTCGCCGGTATCGGCGTTGAGCGCGCGGTCAAGTTCGTCGCCTTCGAGTTCGAAGGACAAACCCGCGGGCGTGAAATCGTCGGGCGCGGGCGCCGGCGCGCTGGACTTCACGCGCACTGGAATCGCTTCGGCGCCTTGCGGACGCGGCGGATTGGTGTCATCGACGCCCAGGATCTTGGCCGCGAGATGACGCGCCCAGCGCGCCTGATCCCAGCCTTCCAGGCGCGAGGACACTTCGCCGTCGTTGAAGATCACGCGCAGATCATCGTCGGCGAGCAGTTCGTCGAGTTGATCAATGTCGTCGCCGACCTCGGGATCGAGGTTGACCACGACCACGCGCGCGCCGGAACGCGACAGCGCGGCGCGATCGAAATTGGCCGCGGGCGAGTCGTAGACCACGCTCGCCCCCAATTCGGTCAGGGCCTGCTTGAGATGCTCGTGCAGGGCCTGGGCCTGATACAGCAGGGCGATCGAGACATCGCGCTGGCTGACGTGTGCTTGCATGGTCTCGCCCTCCTCCGCGCCCGCCGACTCAGTGCGCCGCTCGGCTCAGGCGCAAGGTCTCTTCGACATTGCGCAGCAGGTCGGCTTCTTGGTACGGCTTGCCCAGATAACGGTCGACGCCGATTTCGAACGCGCGCTGGCGATGCTTTTCGCCGGTACGCGAGGTGATCATGATGATCGGTACCGTGCGCAGGCGCGGATCGTTGCGCATGTAGGTCGCCAATTCGTAACCGTCCATGCGCGGCATTTCGATGTCGAGCAGGACCAGATCCGGAACGCGGTCTTGCAGCTTCTCGACGGCGTCGAGGCCGTCCTTCGCCGTGACCACTTCCATGTCGTGACGCTCGAGCACGCGGCCGGTGACCTTGCGCATGGTGATCGAGTCGTCGACCACCATGACCAGGGGCTGGCGGCGCTTCTCGATGGCCGGCGTGACCGGCTGAGCGACACCGGGCGTGGCTTCGTCGAGCGCGCTTTCGATCGCGCTTTCCTCGCGCAGCGCGGCCGAACGGCGCACCACCGGGGCCAGATCGAGAATCACCACCACCGAGCCATCGCCCATGATGGTGGCGCCGAAGATGCCCGGCACCGAGCTGACCTGCGGACCGACCGACTTGACCACGATTTCGCGGCTGCCGAGCACGGCGTCGACGCGAATCGCGGCGCGCTGATCGCCCGTGCGCGCCAACAGCAGCGGCAACTGCGCTTCGTCGGTGGCGCGATGCGAGGGCAGGCCGAGCAGGGTGTTGAGCTCGTGGATCACGTATTCCTCGCCGGCGTAGTTGAACGCCGGGTGCGCCATGGCCAGGCGCTTGTCCAGTTCATCGCGCGTGATGCGCGCCACGCCCTGCACCGAGGACATGGGCACGGCGAAGGTCTGATCGCCCAGGCGCACCAAGATCGCCTGCGTCACCGCGAGGGTGAACGGCAGACGCACGATGAACTCGGAACCCTTGCCGCGCGTCGAGTCGATCGCCAGCGAGCCGCCGAGCTGCTTGATTTCGCTTGCGACCACGTCCATGCCGACGCCGCGGCCGGCGATCTTGGTCACGGTCTCGGCCGTGGAGAAACCGGTCTCGAGAATGAAGCCGAACAGATCGCGATCGGACAACTGCGCGTCGGGACGCATCAGTCCACGCTCGATGGCCTTGCGCCGGATCGCATCGCGATCCATGCCGCGGCCATCGTCGATGACGCGGATCACGACTTCCGTCGCTTCGCGACTCACCGCGATGCGCACCGTGCCTTCCTCGGGCTTGCCGGCGGAGCGGCGCGTTTCCGGCGTTTCGATGCCGTGCGCGAGCGCATTGCGCAGCATGTGCTCGAACGGCGCTTTCATGCGCTCGAGCAGGTTGCGATCCATTTCACCCTGGGCGCCTTCGATGCGCAGCGACGCGCGCTTGCCCAGTTCGTCGGCGGTCTGACGGATCAGGCGGCGCAGGAAGGGCACGATGGAATCGAACGGCACCATGCGCGTGCGCATGAGGCCTTCTTGCAGTTCCGAACTCACGCGCGACTGTTGCAGCAGCAGGGTTTCGGCCTGACGGGTCAAGTCGTCGAGCACGTTCTGCAAGGACTGCAAGTCCGACACCGATTCGGCCAGCGCGCGCGAGAGCTGCTGCAGGGTCGAGAAGCGATCGAGTTCCAGCGGGTCGAAGGTGGTCTCGCCGCCGCCGGCCTGGGCCTCGCGCTGATAGCGCGCGATGATCTGGGCTTCGGTTTCGATTTCGAGCTTGCGCAGCTGTTCGCGCAGACGCGCGGTGGTTTGATCGAGTTCAACCAGGTTGAAGCGGAAGGTACCGATCTGCTGTTCCAGGCGCGAACGGTAGATCGAGACTTCGCCGGCGAAATTGACCAGCGCATCGAGCAGATCGGAGCGCACGCGGATCATTTCCTGCGGCGCGCGCGCGATCGGTTCGTCCTCTAGCGTTTCGACCGGAGCGCGCGCCGGCGTCGGCGCGCGGGCGGGCGGCTCGGCCACGCTCGGCGGCGGCGCCACCACGGGCGTGGGTTCGACCATGATCGGCGCGGCCGGCGCGGGCGCGACCACCGGCGTGGTCTGCGCGAGCTGGCCGTTGTTGGCGACCAGTTCCTCGAAACGCGCCATGGTGTTGAGCGGCATGCCCACGGCCTGACGGCGCGCGACGCGCCCGACCATGTGATGCAGGCGATCGAAGGCGCGCTCGAGCGCGTCGACGCCGGCGCGGCTCAGCACCGCGTGTTCGCCGACCACGGCTTCAAGCAGGGATTCCATCGAGTGACACAAGTCGCCGATGCCGGCCAGACCCACGGCGCGGGCATTGCCCTTGAGCGTGTGCAAATGACGTTGCAGGCCGATGATGGCCTCGTGCTCGGTCGGCCGTTCGCGCAGCTGCGCGACCAGGGCGTCGGTCTTGTCGAGAATGTCGTTGCCTTCCTCGACGAAGATCTCGAGCAGATCCTCGTCCAGGTCCGGTAGATGCAGCACGCCTTCGGGATCGACGTCGTCGGCGATCGCCGGGATGTCGCCCGACTCGTTCGCGGCCGCGACCGGCTTGGGCGCGACCACCGCGGCTTGCGGCATCGGCGCGGGCGCCGGCGCGGCGGCGCCGAAGGCCGACTCGGTGGAGTCGAACGCGGCTTGGTCCTCGAGCGTGATCGACTCGGTCGTCGGCGCGGACCACGCGGTGGTTTCTTCGACCAGCGAGATGCTCTCGACATCGGCGAGTTCGCCGGCGAGCGCGTCGGGCACGGCCGTGATCAGATCAAGACCGTGCTCGTCGGTGAGCGCGATCGGCGTCTCGGCGGCTTCGAGCGTGATCGATTCGCCAGCGAGCTCGGCGCTTTCGAACACGAAGTCCTCGAGCGACGTGGTGTCGTCGATCGTAGCCGGCGTTTCGATCAGTTCGATGTTCTCGATCGTCGGCGCGGCGGCCGGCGTTGTCGCCAGATCGGCCATGGCATCGGCGTCGAACGCGGCGGCGTCGATATCGAACAACTCGACCGATTCCGGCTCGATGCTCATGGTGCCCGGCTGCGCGAGCGCGCCGGCGGGTTCTTCGTGCAGGAATTCGGCGCCGACCAAGGCATCGGCCGGACGCAGTTCGTCGAGCAGGGCCTGATCGTCGCCGGTGAGCGAAGTCTCGGTCAGTTCGACATCGTGCGGCACATCGGCCAGCACGGCCGGCGCGGGTTCGGACTTGGCGTCTTCCTCGAGCGCCATGTCGAACACCGAGAAGGCGCTCTCGGGCTCGGGCAGGCTGGCGCGCAGCGCTTCCAGGCGTGCGGCGAGATTGCCCGGATCGGGCAGCGGCGCGCCCGGTTGATCGAGCAAGGACACGACTTGGGTGAAGATCGAGGTGGCATCGGCCAGCGCGGCCATGCCCTCGCGCGTCGGCGCGAGATTGCTGGCGCGCACGCGCTTGACGAAGCCTTCGAGCGGGCCGACGAGATCGTTGATCACCGGCACGTCGGCCATCGACACGGCGCCGTGCATGGTGTGCACCGCGCGCAAGACGTTTTCGCCGATCGGTTGCGGACCGGAACGCTCGCACTGCGCCAGATAATCGCGCAACACGCTCAAGTGACCTTCGACTTCGCTGCGCAGGATGTCGAGCAGCATCGGGTCGAGCGTCGGCATGACCGTGCCGCCGGCGCTGGCGTGCGCCATCGCGCCGGGAATCGACACGGGCGCGGCTTCATGCGCGCGCGGCAGTTCGACCGCGGGCTCGAGGGCCCGCGTCACGTCGAGCGTGCGCGTGAGTTCGACCGGCTTCTCCACGCGCGGCGGCTTGACCGGACGCGGACGCGGCACCTGGACCATGCGCTTGCGCATGACCTTGACCTTGACCTTGGTCGTGGTGCGCGCGGCTTGAGTCGGCGTGAGCCACGCTTCCTCGCCACCGGCAATTTTCTCGGCCACGCCCATGATGCCGGCGATGTCGGCGGCGGGCGCACCTTCGCCACGCAGGGCCGACAGCATCGACGGCAGCGCCGCGACGGCGTGATCGAGCAGGGCCAACACCGCCGGCGAGGCGGGGATGGTCTTGTCGAGCACGCGGTTCAACATGTTCTCGACCTTCCAGCTGAACTCGCCCAGGGCCATGGCGCCGACCAGGCGGCCCGAACCCTTGAGCGTGTGGAAGGAACGACGCACGGGCTTCAAGCGCTCGAGGTCGTTGACGTCGGATTTCCAGTTGGGCAGTTGACGATGCAGGTTGTCGATCTCGTCCTGCACTTCCTCGACGAAGACTTCGCGAATCTCGTCGTCGATGTCGTCGGAAGGCACGGCCTGGAACGAGGTCTCGGCCGGCGCCGCGGCGGCGGGCGCCTCGACTTCGACTTCCTCTTCGACTTCTTCCTCGATCTCGACCCAATCGAATTCGGGTTCTTGATCGGCGTCGTCGTCATCGGCGGCCGACAGCGATTGCGTCGGCACGGTTTCGGCGAAGCGCAGACCACCCACGTCCTGCGCGGGCGGCGGCGGCGCCACGGCGGCGCGCGCGGACTCGCCCACGACCAGATCGGCCATGTCGCGACCCGGATGGATGTCGACGGCGACGCTCAACTCCGCCGTCGTCGGCGCGGGCGCGGGCGCGGTCTCGACCACGGCCGGCGCGGTCTCGCCGCGATCCATGCGCGCGATGAAATCGTCGATGCTCTCGCTCGGCAGATCGATCGACGGCAGGTCGCCATGCGGCGCGGCGTCGTCGAGTTCGGTGCGCAAGCCTTCGGCGCCCGAAACCGTGGGCGTCGCGAAGGAAATCGTATGCACGTCGACTTCCGGCGCGGTCGGCTTGGGCGGCGCCGGCGAGATGCTCGGCGCGGGCGCTTGTTCCAGCGCGACGCCGGCGATCTCGTCGAGTTCGGGCGCGGGCGGCTCGCCCTCGGGGATGGGCCAATAGCCCAGCGATTCGAGGCTGCGACGCGTCACGTCGAGAATGCGCTCGCGACCGCCGCGCTGATCGCGCGCGGCCTCGAGGTAGTACTCAATCGAGGCCAGCGAATCGGCCAGGCGATCCATCTGCTCGGGCGTGGGCACGCGCTTGAGGCGAATCAATTCGACTTCGACGAAGCGAATGAGCGCGTTGAGCAGATGCGACGGCTCGTCGAGGTGCAGCATGCGCAGCGCGCCGCCGATTTCCTCGAGCAGACGCGGGATCTGCGTGACCTTGGCGTGATCCCAGGGCGATTCGACGAAGGCGACCATGTCCTGCTTCGCTTGCGCGAGATTGGTCGAGGCTTCCTTCATCAAGGCGTCGAGGATCTTCTTGACCTCGGCCTGGGGCAGTTCGAGTTCGGTGCTCGCGCCCGGGGCGGTTTCGGTTTCCGCGCCGGCGCCGAGACTTTCGATGTTGTCGTCGAGCGAGGCTTCGACGTAGAGCAAGGCGCCGGCGATGTCGAGCAGCGCGCCTTCATCGGCCTTGCGCGCGCCCGAGGCGATGTCGGTCAGCGCCGCGCGCTGTTCCTGCACCACGCGACGCGGCACGCCAAGACCCAGCATGCCGAGCGTGTCGGCGACGCGGTCGAGCACTTCGGTCTGCGCCGAGAGATCGGCGGGCTTGGCGTCGGCGGTGCGCAAGTACAAATCGAGCGCGTCCTTGACGCGCATCAGGTCTTCCTTGATCGCCGCGGACACGGTGTCGAGCAGCGCGCGGTTCTTGCCCGCGAGGCTGCCCTTGGCGTGTTCGAGTTCCTGCTGCGTGGGCAACAGTTGCTCGAGCTTGTAGGTGTGCTTGATTTCCTGGCCGCGCTCGCCGGTCTGCGGCGCGTGCGCGATGTAATACAACAGGCTCTTGGTCAGTTCGCGCGGCGGATCGACGCGGAAACTGCCCTCGCCCGAATCGGCCAGGCGCTTGATCTCGCGATCGACGCGACCGAACAGCACTTTCAGCGCGGCGCTGGCATCGACCGCGCCACCTTGCACGGATTCGAGCACGCCGGCCGCGATCCACCACAGGCGACGCGCTTCGTCATTGGCGGTGAGCGCGCGCAAGCGATCGAGCGTGCCGATCAGGGCCGTGGTCGAGCCCGCGTTCTGCGTGCCGCGGAACCAATGCAGCAGGCCGGTCTGGAAATTCGCGCGCAGGCGCGCGACTTGCGCCTTGAGCTCGAGCTCGGGCACCGGCCGATCGGGACCGGCGGCGCTGCGCGGCAAGGCCGCGCCGAGATCGGGCGAGAACAGCACGCTTTCCGACAGCAGTTTCTCGCCGCGGCAAGCGCGTAGATCGTTGAGCAGCGGCAACAGGACGATGGGAATGTCCTTGTGACCGCTCTGCAGGCGTTCGAGGTAGTCGGGCAGCTGCACGATGCCGCGCATCAGCACCGAATACGCTTCCTCGCGCTGGCGAATCTGCGTGTCGAGCAGCGCGTTGGCCACGCGCTCCATTTCTTCCACCACCATGGCCGCGCCGTAGAGCTCGACCATGCGCAGCGTGCCCTGCACCTGGTGCAGGTAGGTGGCGCAAAAGCGCATCAAGCTCGAGTCTTGCGGGTCCTCGACATAGGCCTCGAGGGCCTGACGAGCCTGCTTGAGGGTCTCGTCGAGCTCCTGCTTGACCCAGTTAAGGGTGGTGAAGTCGAGATCGTCTTGAAGTCGCATCGTCGTGCTCGTCGTCGCTCGCGTTCCGGCGCCCCAACCTGATCAGGCGTTGGCGTTTCGCCGGAAGGCCAGCGTCTGCGGACCACCCAGGCGAGTCAGTGAAGAATTTCCAAATCCCAGGATTTCGCCCGGCCCCAATACCAACAATCCGCCCGGCTTGAGCAAGCCCGCCAGGGCATCGAGCAGACCCGCGCGACGTTCGCGCGCGAAATAGATCAGCACGTTCTGGCAGTAGATCAAGTCCAGGCGCTTGAGCGGCGCGCGCGCCACGTCCATCAAATTGAACTGCACGAAACCCACGCGCTTTTGCAGGGTGTCGCGCATCGCGAATGTATCGTCGCCACTGACCTCGCAATACGCGCCGCGGTATTGCGCCGGAATTTCCTCCAACTTGGCCAACGGGTACTGCGCACCGCGTCCCACCGCGAGCGCCGCGGTGCTGATGTCGGTCGCGGTGATGCCGAAATACAGCTTTCCCGACAACCGCGTCAGCGCCGAATCGAGCACCATGGCCAGGGTGTAGGCCTCCTCGCCGGTCGAACAACCCACGCTCCAAGCATGAATCGCGCCACCGTCGAACACGCGCAAATACTGCGGCAACCACTCCTTGGCGATCAGATCCAGCGACGGCGGGTGACGAAAAAAGTGCGTTTGGTGCACGGTGAGTCGGTCGACCAGGGTCGCCCACTCGATCGCGCCGCGCGCGCCCGCCAACAGATCCTCGAAGTACGAGGCGAACGTCGCGTGACCAGTCTCGCGCATGCGCGAACGCACGCCCGTGACCAAGAACGACTTGCGCCCCGGTGGCACGACCACACCCGTCCTGCGCTCGAGCAAATCCACCCAGCGCAGGAACTCGGAGTCGTCCATGTTCGGGACCGCGACGTTCCCCGAGCCCCAATTGGCCGCGGCGCTGGTCATGTTAGGCGTACTGCGTCCGAGTCCCTACCTCAGCCCGGCAGCTTGAAGTCGGCCACCGACCGGCGCAGGTCGGCGGCGAGCTGGGCGAGGTTTCCGATCGACTCCGCCGTCTGGCTGGCGCCGACCGAGGTTTGCGTGGTGATTTCCTGAATCACGTTCATCGTCGCCGAGATGTTGGTCGCGGCGGCCGACTGCTGGCGCGCGGCCTCGGAAATGTTTTGAATCAAATCCGCCAAGTCGTTCGACACCTTTTCGATTTCGCCCAGGGCCAGGCCCGCGTCCTCGGCGAGTCGGGCACCGGCCACCACTTCCGCGGTGGTCTGTTCCATCGAACTCACCGCTTCGTTGGTGTCGGACTGAATCGTCTGCACCAGGGTTTCGATTCGCTTGGTGGCGCCCGAGGCGCGTTCGGCCAGTCGCTGCACTTCGTCCGCGACCACCGCGAAACCGCGACCCGCCTCGCCGGCGGACGCGGCCTGAATGGCGGCGTTGAGCGCGAGAATGTTGGTCTGCTCGGCGATGTCGTTAATCAGTTCCACGATCGAGCCGATTTCTTGCGAGGATTCGCCCAGTCGCTTGATTCGCTTCGAGGTCTCTTGGATCTGATCGCGAATCGAGTCCATGCCTTGAATCGTCTGACGCACGACCGCCGCGCCCTTGGACGCGATTTGCACCGATCGTTGCGCCACGTCGGCGCTCTCGGCCGAGTTCTTGGACACTTCGTCGATCGAGACCGCGATTTCGTTGATCGCGGCCGAAGCCGAGGTGATCTGTTGCGCCTGATGTTCGGCGGCTTCCGCGAGGTGCATGGCGGTGGCCTGCGTTTCCTGGGCGGCGGCGGCCACCTGCACGGCGGTCTCGTTAATCGTGGTCACCAGGGAGCGCAAGGCTTCCACGGCGAAGTTAATCGAGTCCGCGATCGCGCCGGTGATGTCCTCGGTCACCGTCGCCTTCACCGTCAAATCGCCTTCGGCCAAGCTGCCCATTTCGTCCAGGAGGCGCAAAATAGCTTCCTGGTTACGTTGGTTGAGGTCGGCGGTGGCTTGCATCTGGCGGCGCTGGCCGGCGTTGTACGACATCAGCGCGAGCGCGAGGAAGAACACCGCGGCGACGCCGAGCGGAATGTTCAACCAGTTCGAACCCAGCACGCGCTTGCCCGGCAGGGCGGCGATCGCGGTCGACACGGTCTCGGATTGCGACAGCAGGCCCTTGGCGTCGTCGACGATGAGGTTGGCGGCCTCGGTCACTTCGTACAGCTCGGTCGAGGCGTTCTGAATCTTTTCCACGTTGCCGCCGACCTGACTGAAGATGTTGTACATCTCCTTGAGGATTTCCGCGGCCTGCGGGTCAGTGATCTGACGGATGTTGAGTTCGGAGTTGCCATTGGCCAGGCCATCGAGCACGCGGCCGTACATGGCGGCGTCGCGCACGAACTGGTCGGCGGCCGAGACGGCGAGGTCGCCGCCCTTCAAGATGTCCGACACGCGACGCAACATACGATCGGCCAGCAACATCTGACGCGTGGCCATGTAGATCTGGTCGCCGGGCGCGCCGCGATTACGCAGCACGTTGGTGATTTCCTCCATGCGCGCGGTCAACAGCGGGATCTTGTTGTTGAAGTCGGCGGCGGTGTCGGTCATGTCCAGGACCAGGTCCTGGCGGCCGAGGATGGTGTCGGCGTTGTTGCGGATCGGGTTCCAGGTGTCGCGCAGTTTCTTGATCTGGTCGGCCACGCCCGGCTGGGTGCCATAGGCGGGCATGCCGTCGGTGGCGGCGCTGCCGGATTCGAGCTGACTGATGTTGGCGTCGATCTTGTCGCGCGTGTCCTTGAGCTCGCTGAAGGCTTCGGGCTGACCGCCCGCGGCTTCGCGCGCGAAGGTCGCGATCTGCTGCGACAGCACCTGCACGCTCGTGGCCTTGGTGATGGCCGTTCTATCCTGATCGTTCAAGCGGCCGCCGTAGAGCGCGTTCGCCAGAAGACCGACCAGGCACAACACGGCCAGGACCGCCCAGTTGCGCAGGCCGGAGCCGGTTCTCACTGCGCCAGAAGTCGTACTCATACCTCACCTCGCCCCAATGCTTGCCGCCCGAATCCTCAGGCGGCGGCCTGCTGAAATTCCGGTGTCTTCACCAAGCTTGCCATGTTGAAGACCCCCCAGGATTGCCCGCCGAAATCGTACCGGCGGCTGATATAGCGTCCGTAGCGCTCGTCACCCGCGGGTTCGACCAGCGGTAGATTCTCGTCGGTCAGATTACGCTGTCCGAGCACTTCGTCGACCAGCAATCCAACCGCGCCGCCCTGCTGACGCGCCACCAGGACGCGCGAGCGGTCGTTGATCACCGAGCGTCCGCCCTCGACGAAGGCGCGCAGATCGATGATCGCGATCAAATTACCGCGGATGTTGGCCACGCCCAGCAGCCACGGCTTGGTGCCGGGGATCACGGTCATCGCCGGCATGGTCAGGATTTCGTTGACCTCGGCGATGGCGCTGACCATCAACTGCTGGCCGATGCGGAAACCGATGCCGCGCCACAGGCCCGGCGCCTCGACCTGTTCGGCCGCGCCGGCGACGTGCGCCTGCGCGCGACGCTCGAAGTCGAGCAGGATGTCGAAGGGATTGGCCAATACGTCGCTCATGTCGTGCTCACTACGGCAACAGACTCTCGATGCGCGCGATCAGGTCTTGTTCGTTGACGGGCTTGACCAGGAAATCCTTGGCGCCCTGACGCAGACCCCACACGCGATCGGTCTCCATGCCCTTGGTGGTGACGATGATCACGGGAATGTCCGAGGTCTCCGGGTCGCGACTGAGACTGCGCGTGGCCTGGAACCCGTTCATGCCCGGCATGATCACGTCCATCAAGATCAAGTCCGGTTGCTGCGATTTGGCGAGATCGATGCCCGACTCCGCGCTCGCCGCCGTGGTCACGCGGTGACCCGCCCGCTCCAGCATGCTGGAGAGGACTTTCACGTCGGTTGGCGAGTCGTCAACGATCAGTATGTGCGCCATGCCCTTTCCCCCTGCTGGCAGTCCGCGCCGTTCTCGGTCATGTCTTGAGTTCGACGTGCTTGCGGATCGCGCCCAGCAGTTCCTCGCGCGTGAAGGGCTTGGTCAGATACTGCTCCGCACCGACGATTCGCCCCTTGGCTTTGTCGAAGATGCCATCCTTGGACGACAACATGATCACCGGCGTGGCCTTGAACATTTGATTGTTCTTGATCAAGGCGCAGGTCTGATAACCGTCCAGGCGCGGCATCATGATGTCGACGAAAATGATCTGCGGCTGCTGATCGGTGATCTTGGCCAAGGCCTCGAAACCGTCGGTGGCCGTGACCACGTCGCAGCCTTCTTTCTTCAGGAGCGTCTCGGCGGTGCGACGGATGGTCTTCGAGTCGTCGATGACCATGACCTTGAGCCCGGCGAGCGCGCCTTCCTTTTGAATTTCATCCACTGTGGTCACCGTTGGAAACCCGGCCTCACAATGCCCGCGCCCAGGCTGGACCTTTTCGGCCGCCTGGCGCGCAAGTCACGTGAAGCTCGTTTGAAGGTTGTTTAGCTAAGGTCGGAATCCAAGTCAAGTAAACATTGCAACAGTCTTGATCGGCCTGAAAATTTCGTGTCGTTCCAGGTCCGCGGCTTGCGGTAGCATCGCCGCCACGACCGAATACGCAAAAAGGGGCCGCGCGCCCTCCCTGGAGTGACTCATGCCGCTGAGCCTGGCCGTGCTGATGGATCCCATCGACGGGATCAAGCCGAAAAAGGACTCGACCTTCGCCATGCTGCTCGAAGCCCAGCGGCGCGGGCACCGGATCGCCCAGATCGTCCAGGGCGACCTGAGCGTTCGCGACGGTCGCGCCCTGGCCCGTTCGACCGGGCTGCGCGTGCGCGACGACCCCGAGCACTGGTTCGAAGCCGAACCGGCCGAATTCGGCCCGCTGACGCGCTTCGACCTGGTCCTGGCGCGCAAGGACCCGCCGTTCGACACGGCTTTCCTGCACGACACCCTGGTCCTGGACTTGGCCGAGCGCGAGGGCGTGCCGGTCTACAACCGACCGCAGGGCCTGCGCGACGCCAACGAGAAACTCTACGCCCAGCATTTTCCCGAATGCTGTCCGCCGACCCTGGTGTCGCGCGACATCGCGGGGCTGCGCGCCTTCGTCGAGGAGGTCGGCGAGGCCGTGGTCAAGCCGCTCGACGGCATGGCCGGTCGCGGCATCTTCCGCACCTTCGCCACCGATCCCAACCTCGTGGTGATCCTGGAAACCCTGACAGGCGACGGCACCCAGTTCGCGATGGCGCAGAAATACGTGCGCGAGATCGTCGACGGCGACAAACGCATTCTGCTGATCGACGGCAAGCCCGTGCCCTTCGCCCTGGCGCGCATCCCGCAGGGCATCGACTTTCGCGGCAACATGGCGCGCGGCGGCAAGGCCGTGGCCAAGCCGCTGTCGGATCGCGATCGCGAGATCGCCGCCATCGTCGCGCCGGAACTGCGTCGGCGCGGCATGGTCTTCGTCGGGCTCGATGTGATCGGCGATTTTCTGACCGAGATCAACGTCACCAGCCCCACCGGCATCCGAGAATTGGACGCGCAGTGTGGCCTGCACATCGCCTCGGACCTCATGGATCATCTCGAAGACTTGGTACACCGCCCCGCATGACGTCGGCCGACGCGCATTCGCCGCATCCTCCGAGCATCGGCCCGCGCGAGCGCGTGCGGGTGACGATGCTGTTTTCCGTGCTACTGCACGCGGTGGTGGTGCTGGGCGTGACCTTCACCTACGAAGACCCGCAAGCGAGCACGCCGTCGCTCGACGTGATCCTGGTCGAGGCGCGCACCGAGCAGAGCCCCGACAAGGCCGATTTCCTGGCCAATGCCAATCAGCGCGGCGGTGGCGAGCACGACGAATCGCGACGTCCGCGCCAACCGGTGTCGAGCCCCGTGCCCAAGCCTCAGCCGGGCATCGCCCCCGTGCCGCTGCCGCGTCAGGCGCCGCCGCCCGCGCCGAAATCGCCGACGCCCGTGGTGCGCACGCAGACCTCGGACTTCAAGGTGCAGCAGGCCGATCCGCGCGCCGAATCGCCCAAGCTGCCCGAGCTCACCGGTCGCGAACTGATCGAGCGCAGCATGGAAATGGCGCGCCTCGCGGCCGAAATCGATCGTCAGTCCGAGGCCTACGCCAAGCGCCCGCGTCGCAAGTTCATCTCGGCCAACACGCAGGAATACGAATACGCGGCCTACATGCGCGCCTGGGTGGCGCGGGTCGAGCGCATCGGCAATCTGAACTATCCCGACGAGGCGCGCGCGCGCAAATGGTCCGGCGCCCTGGTGCTGACCGTGGCCGTGCGTCGCGATGGCTCGGTGGAACGCGTCGACATCATTCAGCCCAGTGGCAACACCGTGCTCGACGAAGCCGCGATCCGCATCGTGAAGCTGTCCGAGCCGTTCGCGCCGATTCCGCGCAATGCCGACCAGATCGACGTGCTGCACATCACGCGCACCTGGCAATTCATGCCCGGCGGCACCCTCGACACGCGCTAGCGGGCGCGCGGCCCGCTACAATCGCGCCATGGCTGGCCCCTTTCTCACCAACCAGTTCCTGATCGCGATGCCGGCATTGGCCGACCCGCATTTCGCGCGCGGCGTCACCTTTCTGTGTCAGCACAACGAAGACGGCGCGATGGGCTTGATGATCAATCGCGCGCTCGACTTGCGCCTAGCCGATGTCTTCGCGCAGATGAACATCACCGACGCGCGCGAGGACGTGGCGGCCGCGCCGGTGTTCTTCGGCGGTCCGGTGCAGACCGATCGCGGTTTCGTGCTGCACGAGGCCGGACGCGCCTGGGATTCGAGCTTCGCGGTCACACCGGAACTCGCCGTCACGACTTCACGCGACATCCTCGCCGCGATGGCGCGGGGCGAAGGCCCGAGCCGCGCGCTCGTGGCTTTGGGCTACGCGGGCTGGTCGGCCGGTCAGCTCGATCAGGAAATGCTCGACAACGCCTGGCTCACCGCCGAGGCGCGCGCGGGTCTGATCTTCGACACGCCGATCGAACAACGCTGGGAAGCCGCGGCGCGCCTGGTCGGCATCGACCCCGCGCATTTGTCCGGATATGCCGGGCATGCCTGACCCGGCCGAACGCGTGCTGGGCTTCGACTACGGATCCAGACGCATCGGCATGGCCGTGGGACAACGCTTGTTGGGCACGGCGCAGGCGCTCGCGGTGGTCGGCAATGGCGACAATGGTCCGCACTGGCCCACGATCGAGGCCGCGATTCGCGAGTGGCAACCGACCGGTCTGCTGGTCGGTCTGCCGCTGACGCTCGACGGCGGCAGTCAGCCCAATCTCAAGGCCGCGCGCCGCTTCGCCGAGCAATTGCGCGAGCGTTACGCGCTGCCCGTGGCGCTGCATGACGAACGCTCGAGTTCGCGCGAGGCCGCGCGCCGCTTCGCCGCCAGTCGCGGCGCCGGTCAGGCGCGCGCGCGCGATGCCGACAAGCTCGACTCGCTGGCCGCGCGCGTGATCGTGGAAAGTTACTTTCAAGCCCTGGGTTGAAGACATCATGCAGATCGCGCCCGTCGAACAACTGCTCGCGCAACTGAGCGAAAGCCTGCGCGCCCGCCTCGCCCGCCGCGGCATCGCCGCGCCGCACCTCATCGGCGTGCAAAGCGGTGGCGTGTGGGTGGCCGAGCGCGTGCGCCGGATGCTCGACATCGCCACGCCGCTGGGCACGCTCGACATCAGTTTTCATCGCGACGACTTCGGTCGCGCCGGACTCAATCCCAACGTCAAGCCCTCGCGCTTGCCATGGGACGTCAACGGTCGGGATCTGATCCTGATCGACGACGTGCTGTACACCGGACGCACGGTGCGCGCCGCGCTCAACGAGATCTTCGACTGGGGTCGGCCGAATTCCGTGACCTTCGCCGCGCTGATTTCGCGCGACGGTCGCGAGCTGCCGATCCAGGCCGACGCGGTCGGCGCCGAGGTCGTGCTCGCGCGCGGCCAGCACTTGAAGCTGCGCGGCCCGGAGCCGCTGCGCCTGGAACTGATTCAGACCGAGTGAGCGATCCCGCATGGGCGACCTGCAACGCGACGCCGATGGCCAGTTGCGCCATCTCCTCACCCTCGACGGCCTGCCGCGCGAGACCTTGATCGACGTGCTCGACGTCGCCGCCGCGATCGACGCGGCGACCGGCGGCAAGGTGAAAAAGCTCCCCGTGCTGCGCGGGCGCACGGTGGTGAATCTGTTCTTCGAGGCGAGCACGCGCACGCGCACCAGCTTCGAACTCGCCGCCACGCGCCTGTCGGCCGACGTGGTGAATTTCGACGTGGCCAATTCCTCGACCAGCAAGGGCGAGAGCGTGCTCGACACGCTGCGCACGCTCGAGGCCATGCACTGCGATCTGTTCGTGGTGCGCCATCGCGAGAACGGCACGCCGCATTACCTGGCCCAGCACGTGAAGCCCGGCGTCGCGGTGATCAACGCCGGCGATGGCAACAACGCGCATCCGACGCAGGGCCTGCTCGACATGTACACGATCCGCCGACACAAGGGCGCCGACTTCGGGCGACTGTGCGTGCTGATCGTCGGCGACATCCTGCACTCGCGCGTGGCGCGCTCGGACCTGCATGCCCTGCAAACGCTGGGCGTGGGCGAGATTCGCGTCTGCGCGCCCGAAGCACTGTTGCCGCCCGATCTCGACAACGCGCGCGTGCGCGTGTTCCATCAGCTCGATCAGGCCCTGATCGGCGTCGACGTGGTGATGATGTTGCGCCTGCAGAAGGAACGCATGCAGCAGGCGATGATTCCGTCCGAACCGGAATACTTCCGCTTGTACGGCCTCACCGCCGAGCGTCTGGCGCTGGCGCGGCCCGATGCCATCGTGATGCATCCGGGGCCGATGAATCGCGGCGTCGAGATCGCGTCCGACTTGGCCGACGGCCCGCAATCGGTGATCCTCGAACAGGTGTCCAACGGCCTGGTGGTGCGCATGGCCGTCATGGCGCGGCTGATGGGCGCGGCGCCGTTCGGCGCCTGAGCGCGGCGTTGACAGTCTCGCAACGCGACTCGCGCAATGCTGTGCGGGCGTGATGAGGTCGAGTCGAACCCTCGGCCTCAGCGCTCGCGTGAATAGCGTTTCAAGCACCCCATCCGGGCGGCGACCCCGCCCTCTCGAACGGCGCGACCGTCACTCGCGCCGTTTTTTTTCGACCAGGGTCGTGATCGCGTCGGCGAAGGCGGCGACCGCTGTCGCATCGTCGTAAAGCCGATGCTTGCGTTCGCGAATGCGCCCGCGCAGGTCCTCGCGCCAGTCGCGCGAACGGCCCAGTTCGACCGCGATGCGCAGATAGTCCTCGACATCGCTGGCGATGAGTTCCGTTAGATCCAGCAAGCGCAAGATCGCCGCCGTGTGCCGCTGACGCATCAAGGGCCCGGGACAGGTCACGGTCGGCACGTCGTGCCAGAGAATCTCGAGCGTGGTGTTGCCGCCCGACCAGCCCAGCGAATCGAGATTCACGTCCATGCGCGCGGCGAGGCTCATGAAGCCCGCTTCGTTGACGTGTTCGAAATGCGCGATGTGACGCGCGGCATCGACGCCTTCGCGGTGGAAACTGGCCTCGAGTCGCGCGCGCAGCGCCGCGCGCACGTTCGCGGCCGGATGCGGCGTGAAATGTAGCCGGCTCGCCGGCAGCGCGGCCGCCAGTCGCGCGAGCACGCGATCGAAGGCCGGCATCAGTTTGTAGGCTTGCTGCGCGACGAAGTAACGCACGCCGTCCTCGGCCACGCGCGGCGGTTCGCGCAAAGTGTCGAAGGGCCGCGCGGGCGTGGCGAAGTCGATGCCGAGACCGGGCAAGGCGATCAGCGACTCGCTGTAATGTCGCGTGCCATCGTCAGGTTCCATCGCGGCGCTGCTGATGAAGGCATCGATCGTCGGCGCGCCCGTGGTGACGGGATGACCCCACAGCGCGACTTGCACCGGCGCCAGGCGTCGCGCACTCAGCGCCTGCGTGATCGGCTGCATGCCGATGTCGGGATAGACCAGCACGTCGAGCTCGGCCGCGCGCAAGGTCGTCAGCCAGCCTTCGATGTCGCGATCGCCGGTGTCGAAACGATCGACCGCGCGCGACAGCGCCTCGGTGTCGGCATCGCGCAAGGTCGCGGTGTGAAAGGCCAGCACCTCGAAGCGATCACGCGGCAAGTTCGTGATCAACCGCCCGAACAGTTTCAACACCGTGTGATGACGCAGATGCGCCGAGCAAAAGCCCACGCGCAATCGCCCTGAAGCGCGCGGCGCGCGCGGCGCGCGCGGCGCGCGTTCGGGCGGCAACGCGGCCTCGAGCATCCGCGCGACCACGCGCGCGTGCCGGCGCTGCTCGTCGAGAAAATCCTGACCGTGATAATGCAGGAAAAAATTCGTCGCCATGCCCACGCAGGACAGCAACTGATCGCGCGGCGCGCCGATGAAATCGCGCGCCTCGAACGCGGCGAGTCCCGCGCGCCATTCGGCGACGAAGCGTTCGCCCTCGGCCTCGTCGGCGTAGATCACTTCGCGCGGCAATTGCATGCGCGCCCAGTGCGCGGGCAGATAGTCGCGGTCGACGGTCAAAGCCTGATCAAAGGCGCGACGCGCGCGCGGCAGATCATCCTCGCGCCAGCAGGTCATGCCCAGTTCGACGAAGGCGCGCGCCGTGGCGTCGAGATTGGCGGCCGCGACGCGCAAGGTGAACACTTGCTCGGCGTCCGCGCCGAGGCGACGCAGACACGCCGCCATCGCGCGCCAGGGTCGCGGATCGCGCGGGCGCAAGGTCGACAGCCGTTGATGCACGCTCAACGCCGCCGCCGGCACGCCAAGGTGCCAGCAGGCGTTGGCGATTTTCTCCAGTTCCTCGGCCGTGGCCTCGGGCGCCTGCGCGGCTTCGCGCAACTGCGCCAGGGCCTCGTCGACGCGACGCTCGGCGACCAGGGCCTCCGCGCGGGCCATCAAGGCGCGCACGCGGCCGGATGCGGGGTTCACGCGACGTTCGACGCGCGCTTACTGCTCGAGCAGCTCCACGCCATCGAGACCCTGCGACAAGGTATGCGCGTCGCCACCTTGCGAGAGCTTGATGCGCAGACGCACTTCGTTGGCCGAGTCGGCGTGACGCAGGGCGTCCTCGTAGCTGATCTCGCCGGCCTGGTACAGCTCGAACAGGCTCTGATCGAAGGTCTTCATGCCGAGGTTGGTCGACTCCTTCATCAGTTCCTTGAGCTTGTGGATCTCGCCCTCGCGGATGTAGTCCTGCACCAGCGGCGTGCCGATCAGGACTTCCATCGCCACGCGTCGGGCCTTGCCGTCGGGCGTGGGAATCAGCTGCTGCGCGACCACGCCCTTGAGGTTGAGCGACAGGTCCATCAGCAACTGCGGGCGACGATCTTCCGGGAAGAAGTGCAAGATGCGATCGAGCGCCTGGTTGGCGTTGTTGGCGTGCAAGGTGCACAACACCAAGTGACCGGTTTCGGCGAAGGCGATGGCGTGTTCCATGGTCTCGCGCGTGCGCACTTCGCCGATCATGATCACGTCGGGCGCCTGGCGCAGGGTGTTCTTGAGCGCGTTTTCCCACGAATCGGTGTCGATGCCGACCTCGCGTTGCGTGACCACGCAGCCCTCGTGCTTGTGCACGAATTCGATCGGGTCCTCGATGGTGATGATGTGACCGGTGGAGTTCTGGTTGCGATAGCCGATCATTGCCGCGAGCGACGTCGACTTACCGGTACCGGTGGCGCCGACGAAGATGATCACGCCGCGCTTGGTCATGGCCAGCGACTTGATGATCGCCGGCAGATTCAACTCGTCCACGGTCGGGATGCGCGTCTCGATGCGACGCAGCACCATGCCGACCTGATTGCGCTGGTAGAAGCAGCTCACGCGGAAGCGACCGACGCCCTGCATCGAGATGGCGAAGTTGCACTCGTGCGTCTTTTCGAACTCTTCGCGCTGGGTCGGCGTCATCACGTTGAGCACCATGTCGCGCGATTGCTGCGGCGTCAGCGCGGACTGGGTGATCGGCTGGATGCGGCCGTTGACCTTCATCGAGGGCGGAATGCCGGCGGTGATGAACAAGTCCGAGGCCTTTTTGTGGACCATCAGCTTGAGGAAGGAGGAAAAATCCACGCTGCTCATACACCTGCTCCCATCGGCCCCGGGCCGATGCATTCGGATGTGCCGGGCCGGCGCCGAATGCGCCGGCCTGCTGGCGGAAACCGTGGCCCGGCGTCGCCCGCCCAGGCGCCGCGGTTACTCGAAGATCTTCTTGTCCTTGGCGTAGCTCCAGGCCTGCTGACGCGTCACCAGGCCGCGGCGCACCAGATCCTGCAGGCACTGATCGAGCGTCTGCATGCCGTACTGCTGACCGGTCTGGATCGAGGAATACATTTGCGCGACTTTGTCCTCGCGAATCAGGTTACGAATCGCGGGAATGCCGACCATGATCTCGTGCGCCGCGATGCGGCCGCCGCCGACTTTCTTGAGCAGCGACTGCGAGATCACCGCGCGCAGCGACTCGGACAACATCGAACGCACCATCGGCTTTTCGCCGGCGGGGAACACGTCGATGATGCGGTCGACGGTCTTGGCCGCCGACGAGGTATGCAAGGTGCCGAACACCAAGTGACCGGTCTCGGCGGCGGTCAGCGCCAGACGGATGGTCTCGAGGTCGCGCAACTCGCCCACCAGCACATAGTCGGGGTCTTCGCGCAGCGCCGAGCGCAGGGCTTCGTTGAAGCCGTGCGTGTCGCGATGCACTTCGCGCTGGTTGACCAGGCACTTTTGCGAGGTGTGCACGAACTCGATCGGGTCCTCGATGGTGAGGATGTGCGCGTACTCGTTCTTGTTGACGTGATCGACCATCGCCGCGAGCGTGGTCGATTTGCCCGAGCCCGTGGGGCCGGTGACCAGGATCAGGCCCTGCGGCTGCTGGATCAGTTCCTTGAAGATCTTGGGACAGGCCAAGTCTTCCAGCGTCCAGATCTCGGTGGGAATCGTCCGGAACACGGCGCCGGCGCCGCGGTTCTGGTTGAAGGCGTTGACGCGAAAGCGCGCCAGGCCGGGAATTTCGAACGAGAAGTCGACTTCGAGGAACTCTTCGTAGTCGCGGCGCTGCTTGTCCGACATGATGTCGTAGACCAGCGAATGCACCTGCTTGTGATCGAGCGCGGGGATGTTGATGCGCCGCACGTCGCCATCGACGCGAATCATCGGGGGCAGGCCCGCCGACAAGTGAAGGTCGGATGCCTTGTTCTTGACCGAGAACGCGAGAAGCTCAGCGATATCCATACGTGAATCCGCCCCTTCAGCGGCTATCATCGACCCTCTGCCGCGACCGAGTATAGCGCCCTTATTCGTTCTGTTAAGCGAAGTTCCGTGCATGTCTTCACAATCTCCGACACTCGCCGCCATCGCGGCCCGAATTCACGCGGCCACGCCGGTCGGCGCGCCGACGCCGACCCTGCTGGCCGTGAGCAAGACGCAACCGGCCGCCGCGGTGCTGGCCCTGGCCACCCAGGGCCAGCGTGATTTCGGCGAGAACTACGTGCAGGAAGCGCTGGACAAGATGCGGCAAACCACCGAGGCGTCTCTCACCTGGCATTTGATCGGTCCGCTGCAATCGAACAAATGCCGCGAGGTCGCCCAGCATTTCGACTGGCTGCAAAGCCTCGATCGCGCCAAATTGATCGAACCGCTGGCGCGCCATCGGCCCGCCGACAAGGCGCCGTTGAACGTGCTCGTTCAGGTCAACATCGACGGCGAGGCGGCCAAGTCCGGCGCCGATCCGGCCGATGTGACGGCATTGGCGCAAGCGGTCGCGGCGCAGCCGCGGCTGCGACTGCGCGGACTGATGTCGATCGGCGCGCCGTTTCCGGAGATGGCGCGGCGACGTGAGAGTTTCGCGCGCATGCGCGCCCTGTTCGAGGCCCTACGCCGCGAACATCCCGACATCGACACGCTGTCGATGGGCATGAGCGAGGACTTCGACCTGGCCATCGCCGAAGGCGCGACGATGGTGCGCGTGGGCTCGGCGCTCTTCGGCGCGCGACCCAGCGCCAAATAAGCACGCTGTCGCGCGACCGCGCGCCGAATAAGCGCACCATCGCGCGACCGCGCGTCAAATTAGGCACGTCGGCGCGCGAAGGAAGCCCTTCTGCGCGGCCCGCGGCCGCGGGTCATGGCTTACACTGACGGCCTCGCGGACATCGATCGACCATGACCACATCCCTGATTGGCTTCATCGGCGGCGGCAACATGGCGCGCAGCCTCATCGGCGGTCTGATTCAGCGCGGCCATCTGGCCACGCGCCTGCTCGCGTCCGAACCGCAGGCCGCGTCGCGCGAGGCCCTGGCGCGCGACTTCGGCATCGGCGTCAGCGCCGACAACGCCGAGGTCGCCGCGCGCGCCGACGTGCTGGTGATGGCGACCAAGCCGCAAGTGCTCAAGACCGTGTGTCAGGCGCTGGCGCCGACCTTGGCGGGTCGCGCGCCGCTGATTCTGTCGATCGCGGCGGGCGTGCGCATCGCGCAGTTCGAGCAGTGGCTGGGCGCGCATCTGCCAATCGTGCGCGCCATGCCCAACACGCCGGCCCTGATCGGCGCCGGCATCAGCGGCTTGATCGGCAATGCCCGGGTCGGCGCGAGTCAGCGCGACGAGGCCGAACGCATCGCGCGCGCCGCCGGCGAAGCCGTGTGGATTCCCGATGAGTCCCTGATGGACGCGGTCACCGCCGTCTCGGGCAGCGGACCGGCGTACTTCTTTCTGTTGATCGAGGCGCTGCAAGCCGCGGCCGTCCGTCAGGGCCTGCCCGAAACCGTCGCGCGCGATCTGGTGCTGGCCACGGCCGTGGGCGCGGCGCGCATGGCGCGCGAGAGCGGCGAACCCGCATCGACGCTGCGCGAACGCGTGACCTCGCCCGGCGGCACCACGCAGGCCGCGCTGGAAGTTTTCGAACAGGGTGGACTGCGCGCCCTGGTCGACCGCGCCATCGCGCGCGCGACCGAACGCGGCGGGGAACTCTCGCGTGCCCTTGGACAAGACTGAATTCGCCACCATCTGACCGACGCGGATCGCGCGCGTCGGCCACACGGAGATCGGGATGGGCTACTTTTCCAATGTCATCTTAATGATCGTGCAGACGATCGTCGGCTTGATCTCCTTGATCTTGCTGCTGCGCGTGATTCTGCCGATGACCCGCGTGCGGTTCTCCAACCCCGTCTGCCAGATGGTCTACAAGGCCACCAATCCCGTGGTCGGGCCCTTGATGCGCATCGTGCCGAACTATCGGCGCTTTTGCGTGGCGGCGGCCTTGGTCTTGTGGCTGTTCTGCTCGCTGGCCTTCGTCGCGCTAATGCTGATCAGCACGGGCCGCTTTGATCCGGCGTACGCCCTGCTCGCGGGATTCGGCACGGCGATCTACGCGACGATTGGTCTGTATTTCTGGGGCATTCTGTTCTACGCCCTGCTGAGTTTTTTCGCGCCCAATCCCAACAGCCCCGCGGTCGAAGTGCTGCGCGGCGTGATGGGCCCGCCATTGTGGCTGTTCCGCAATTTCCCGCCGCGACTCGAAGGCCTGAGCCTGGCGCCGATGTGGGCGGGCCTGTCGCTGGCCATTCTCAACTACACCTTGCGTTACCTCGGTCTGCCCGGCATTCCTTTCCTCTGAGGACTCGTCCATGCGCGCCATCTTTCCCCTCCTGGCGTTGACCCTGACCGGCGCGCTGCTCGCCCACCCGGCGCGCGCCGAGCAATTCGTCGTCAGCGGCGACTATCAAGCGCACTACAACGCGTTTCGTTCCGACTTCATCACCGCCGAGGTCGCGCGCGCCAACAACCTCACGCGCTCGACCAAGCTGGGCCTGGTGAACATCTCGGTGCTCAAGCGGCAGCCCGATGGCACGTTCGCGCCGGTCGAGGCAACGGTGGTGATGTCGGTGGAAAACCTGCTCGGTCAGAAACAAGCCATCGTGCCGCGTGCGATCCGCGAGCCTGGCGCGTTGTATTACCTCGGCGACTTCGCCATCTCGGGCACGGACACGTATCGCTTCAGCGCGACGATCAAGCCCACCGATGGCGGTCGTGAATTCTCGCTGCGCTTCAATCAGGAATTGGTGGCCGACTGATCATGACCGAGGTCTTGCTGGTGCGTCACGGGCAGGCCTCGTTCGGTCAAGCCAACTACGATGTGTTGTCCGAGCGCGGTCGCGAGCAAGCGCGACTGCTGGCCCATTGGCTGGGCGCTCACTACGACGGCTTCGATCACGTCGCGCACGGCGAGCACGTGCGTCATCGCGACACCTATGCGCCCGTGAGCGAACACTTCGCCGCCGGCGCGCGCGCCTTGCCCGCGCCGGTGGTGCATCGCGGCTTCAACGAGTTCGATCACGAGGCGGTGTTTCGCGCCTTCTCGCACACGCACGAGCATCACGAGGCCGTGCGCGCCATCGCCGGCGAAAACGCGCGCAAGCCCGAACTGATGCTGCGTTTCCTGCGGGCGGGCTTCGCGTCGTGGGCCGCGGGCAAGCTCGACGACCACGTGCCCGAATCCTGGAGCGGTTTCGGCGCGCGCGTGCGCGAAGCTTTAATTGACACCGTCGCTCGCAACGCCGGCGCCAGGCGGATCTTGATCGTGACCTCGGGCGGCGTGATGGCGCACGCGGTCGCGCAGGTGCTCAAGCTCGACCCCGAGGCCACGGTCGATTTGAACCTGAGCATCCGCAACAGCGCGATGGCGCAGCTGCACGTGCAGGGCGAACGCCTGAGCCTGTCGGCTTGGAACATCCTGCCGCATCTCGCATCGGCCGAGCATCGGCCGCTTTGGACCTTCTATTGAGCCGCGCCGCGCGCGCGATCGCCTCGGAGACGACCATGCTCGACCTCTTTCCCCTGTCCGATCGCGCCCAGGCGCTGCGCGAAGCCGTCGCGCGCTTCATGGACGAGGTGATCTTTCCCGCCGAGGCCGAGTATCACGCGCACATCGCCCAACCCGGCCAGCGCTTCACCGTGCCGCCGATCATGGAAGCGATGAAGCGCCAAGCGCGCCAGGCGGGCCTGTGGAATCTGTTCCTGCCCGACCCGCATCACGGCGCGGGCTTGAGCAATCTCGAGTACGCGCCGCTGGCCGAGCTGATGGGCCGCTCGCTGATCGCGCCGGAAGTGTTCAACTGCAATGCGCCGGACACGGGCAACATGGAAGTGCTCGCGCATTTCGGCTCGCCCGCGCAACAGGAGCGTTGGCTCAAGCCGCTGCTCGCCGGCGAGATCCGCTCGGCCTTCGCCATGACCGAGCCGGCGGTGGCGTCGAGCGACGCGACCAATATCGCCGCCACGATCACGCGTGATGGCGACCACTACGTCGTCAACGCGCGCAAATGGTGGACCACGGGCGCGACCGATCCGCGCTGCCAGGTCTTCATCGTGATGGGCGTGACCAGTCCCGAGGCGCCCGCGCACGCGCGTCACGCCATGATCCTGGTGCCGCGCGACGCGCCCGGCGTGCGCGTGGCGCGTCCGCTGACCGTGTTCGGCTACGACGACGCGCCCGGCGGTCACGCCGAAGTGCATTTCGAAAACGTGCGCGTGCCCGTGGAGAATCTGATCCTGGGCGAAGGTCGCGGCTTCGAGATCGCGCAAGGCCGACTGGGCCCGGGTCGGATTCATCACTGCATGCGGCTGATTGGTCTGGCGCAACGCGCGCTCGAGACCATGGTCAAGCGCGCGACCACGCGCATCGCCTTTGGCAAGCCGCTGATCGCGCAAGGCATGGCGCAAGAAGCCATCGCGCTGTCGCGCTGCGAGATCGAACAGGCGCGCTTGCTCACGCTCGCCGCCGCCGCGGCGCTCGATCGCCACGGCAACAAGGGCGCGCGCGATGCCATCGGCATGATCAAGATCGTCGCGCCGCGCATGGCGTGCACCGTGATCGATCGCGCGATCCAGATTCACGGCGGCGGCGGTTTGTCCGAGGATCATTTCCTGGCCCAGGCCTATGCCGGCGCGCGCGCCCTGCGTCTCGCCGATGGCCCGGATGAAGTGCACATCATGACGCTCGCCAAGCAGATGGCGCGCTGAGGAAGAAACGGAATGTCGACACGCGTTCTTTTCCCGCTCGTCGTCGCCGGCTTGATCGCCGGGGCGGCGCCAGCGCGCGCGCTCACCTTGCACAACGTGCTCGGGCACGATCAACGCAGCGAGACGCTGCGGATCATCATCGACGACGGCCAGCCGATCACGCTGCGCGTCGACGAGAAACAGCCTGAAGCCGCGGTCGAGTTGCCGACGCCCGGCGCCTCGCACCGCTATCGTCTCGAAGGCGAGGCCATCGATGATGCCGGCCAGCGCGTCGTCATCGCCGGCGCGGGTCTGATCGTGACGCGCGCGCGCATGGACCAGATCGCCGAAGCGCCGAACAGCGCGACTGAAGCGTTCAACGCCTATCGCGCGCTAGTCGACGAACTGCGTCCGTTCGCGCCCGCCGAGGATCTGCGCGTGCTCGAACCCGGCCCGACGCATCGCGCCGACGCGGCCGCGATCGCCGACGCCGAGAAGCGCCTCAAGGTCACCTTGCCCGAAGGCTACAAGCGCCTGGTCACCGAAGTCGGCGCGTTCCGCATTCACAACGGCGACTATCTGGCCGGCGCCGTGCTCGCGCCCGATGAGCTGCGCACCGTGGCCGACTACGCCGCCGACGAATTGCGCGACAACGGCAGCGAGCCCGATGAAGTGGCCGAGGCCCGCGCGCGCGCCGGCAAGCGCTTTCCCGACGCCGCGCGCGACGTCGTGCTGGAAGTCTTCTCGCTCGACGAACCCACCGTGCTTTCCGCGAAGGGTCACTGCGGCCAGGGCGAGGCGCCCCTGCTCTTTCCGGAATCCGACTACACGTTGGTGACGATCGAGCCGGGCGACAACCCCTTCATGGCCTTGATCGACTACGAGGACGACATCGTCGGCGAATTGCGCTGCATGAGCTATCACCGCGCCTTCGCCTACGCCCTGCACGATCAATTGATCACGATGGGCGATGCCGTGCTTTATCTTCGCGACGACACCGACGCCCATGCCGCGCTCATTCGCGCGCGCGAGAGCGATGGCAAGATCTGGATGGCCCTGGTCGATCAGGACGGAGGCGACGACGATGACGACGACGAAGACTGACCGCGCGCGCATCGCCACCGGGACGCGCGCATGACCACCGACGCGCTCGCGCTGCCCGAGCAAGCGCTCGCGGATTATCTGCAAGCGCACGTGCCCGGCTTTCGCGGGCCGCTGACCGCGCGCAAGTTCAAGGGCGGGCAGTCGAATCCGACGTATCGCCTCGACGCGGCCTCGGGCACCTATGTGCTGCGACGCAAGCCGCCGGGCAAGTTGTTGGCCTCGGCGCACGCGGTCGATCGCGAGTTTCGCGTGCTGCGCGCCTTGCATGGCGGCGCCGTGCCGGTGGCCGAACCGATTCATCTGTGCGTGGACGAGTCGGTGATCGGCTCGATGTTCTACGTGATGTCGCACATCGAGGGCCGTGTGTTCTGGGATCCGTCCCTGCCCGAGATCGACCGCGACGCGCGCGATGGCTATTACCAGGAGATCGTGCGCGTGCTCGCCGCGATTCACGCGATCGACGTCAACGCGGTGGGGCTGTCGGACTTCGGCAAGCCCGGCAACTACTTCGCGCGCCAGATCGCGCGCTGGACCGAGCAATACCGCGCCAGCGAAACCGAAGCGATGGCGGCGATGGATCATCTGATCGCCTGGCTGCCCGCGCACTGTCCCGCCGATGACGGCCGCGTGGCCTTGGTCCATGGCGACTACCGGCTCGACAATCTGATCTTTCATCCCAGCGAGCCGCGCGTGCTGGCCGTGGTCGACTGGGAACTGTCGACGCTGGGTCACCCGGTCGCCGACCTGGCGTACTACTGCATGGCGCTGCGCCTGCCGCGCAATCCGCAGTTGCCAGGTCTCGCGGGCATGGATCGCGCGGCGCTGGGCATTCCCGACGAAGCCGAGATCCTGGCCCGCTATGCCCGACTCGCGGGCGGCGCGCCACCGGCGGATTGGCCGTTCTATCTGGCGTTCAATTTTTTCCGGCTCGCGGCGATTGCCCAAGGCGTGTACAAGCGCGCGCAGCAAGGCAATGCCTCGCACGAATCGGCCCTGGCCGTGGGTCGCATGGCGCGCCTGGTCGCCGAAGCCGGCGCCGCGCTGACGACCTAGCGTGGACCGGCCCTTGCGCGGCCGCGCGCCGCCCTTAGATGCCCCTGAACGCGGCCTTCCGCGCGCGTTCAACGGAACCGCCCGCGCGACTGCTAAGATCGCGCGCCTTCAGAGAGAGGAAAAGACCATGCGTGGTGTGCGTCAGTTGTGCCTGGGTATCGCGGCCGCCCTCGTCCTGGCCGCGTGCGGCAAGGACCAAGCCGCCGCGCCGGATTCGCCCCTGGGTTTCGTGCCGGCGAACACGCCGTATCTGTTCGCCAATCTCGAGCCCATGCCGGGCGATGTGACCGAAGCCTGGATGAAGCGCTTCGAGTCGATCGGCGATCTGTACACCGAGATCCTCAACGACGCCGCCAGCAAGCTCAGCGCTGAAAAACCCGACGCCACCGAAACCAAGGTGATGCTCGCGCTGATGGAAGAAATGAAGGGCAAGTTCAACACCGCGGGCCTGGAAAGCATCGGCTTCAGCGTCAACCCGACGCCGCGCTTCGCCGCCTACGGCATCGGCCTGGTGCCGGTGATGCGCGCCGAGCTCAAGGACGCTGCCGCGTTCGAGGCCTTCATCGGCCGCGTCGAGACCCGCGTGGGCAAACAACTCGATCGCGGCAAGGTCGGCGAACAGAGTTACTACCGCGTGCATGGCGATGACGGCAAGCTCGAGATCATCTTCGCCGTGCAGGGCAAGCAAGTCATCTACACGGTGACGCCGACCAATCCCAGCGAGCCGCTGCTGCGCCAACTCCTGGGCCTGGACGCGCCGGCCGAGCGCTATGACGCCGCCAATCTCGCGAGCTTCAACAAGACGCGCGGCTTCCTGCCCTATGGCTCGGGCTTCGTCGACGTGACGCGCCTGACCACGGCCATCCTCGACGACAAGACCGGCATCGAGAAGGAATTCCTGGCCGCGCTCGACGTCGAGAGCAAGCCGACCACGCCGGAATGCCGCGAGGAATATCTTTCGATCGCCGCGCACTTTCCGCTGCTGTCGATGGGTTATGACCAGTACGACGCCCAACGCATGAGCTGGTCGATGAGTGTCGAGACCGACGCCGCGCTCGCCGGTGAACTGAAAGGCCTGACCGCGCCCGTGCCCAATCTCGGCAAGGCCAGCGAAGCCGCGATGCAGTTTGGCGTGAGCGTCGATCTGGACAAGCTCAGCAAGTTCGTCGAGGCCAAGGCCGCGGCCGTGGCGGCGGCGCCTTACAAGTGCGAATCGCTGACCGAGCTCAACGAGGGCTTCGCCGAAATGCGCAAGCAGGTCGGCAATCCGATGGTGTTCGCGATGGCGCCGGTGCTCAAGGGCGTGTACGTGCAGCTCAGCGATTTCAACATGAGCGACATGGCCGCGCCGAAGTTCGCGGGCAAGATTGTCGTAGCCTCGGACAACCCCAAGGCGCTGATCCAGTTGATGGGCAATGGCGTGCCGCAGTTGAATCAGCTGAACCTGACGCCGGGCGGCGCGCCCGTGCCGCTGCCGCCGGAAATGGCACCGCCCACCCTGCCGCCGGCGCACATCGCCCTGGCCGAGAAGGCCCTGGGCGTGTCGCTGGGCGCGGGCGAGGAAACCTCGCTCGTCGAGTTCATCAATGCGCCGGCCGGTGACCAGCGTCCGCTGCTGAGCGTGGGTTATTCCGGCGCGGTGCTGGCCGCGATGAGCGACACCGTGAAGATGGCCGCCGCCGCCGAGACCGATGAACAAAAACGCGCCGAAGGCGAGCGCGCGGCCGAGTTGATGCGCAAGGTCTACGGCGAGATGTTCAAGCGCCTGGATTCCGAAGTGCTGTTCACCGACCGCGGCATCGTCGTGCATCAGAACGCGCAGATGCACTGAGGCTAGCGCCGATCGATGGCATGCCCCGCGCGCGCGGGGCATGCCCGGAGTCACCGATGACGATTTCCCGATACGCCCTGTTCGCCGCCGCGATGATGTCGTTGTCGGCGCAAGCCGAAGAGACCGGCGGCACCTGGACCGCCTCGATCAGCGAATACGGCGTGCGCACCGCCGTGGGCATGGGCGAGGCGCGATTGGGCGATGATCTGCTGCCCGCGCGCTTGACGCTGACCTGTGGCCCCGGTCGCGACGGCTCGCTGTCGTGGCAACTGGGCGTGATCGACGCCGATCGTTTCGCGCGGTTTGGTCTCGACGATTTCGAAGGACCGGACGCGCCGGCCAACGACAAGAAGCAATCGCACCTCGCGCTCGAAGGCGGGCTCATCGCCACGCAGTTCGATACGGAACAAACCGGCTTCTGGGCCGAGAACAAGATCTTCGCCTTCGAGTTCAGCGCGCTGTCGCTCGATTCCAGTCGGGCCGCCTTGCTCGCCGACGCGATTGGCCCGACCAGCACGGGCCTCAAGTGGTCGGTGCGCTCCTTGGCCGAGCCCTCGCTGACGCTTGACGCGCGTTTCGATCTGACCACGGCCGCGCCCGCGATCCGCGCCACGATGATGGGCTGCGGTCCCGCGCCCGCGATCGCGCCGGAAGCGCTCAAGCGCTGGCGCGAGGAAGGCACGGCGAGTCTGTGGAACGATCGCGCCATGCAATGGTGGCTGCAAGGCCTGCTCGGTCGCGACTACGATCGCTTCGCCACGCGCGATTGGGGCAACGCGACTTTGCAGACCGATGACGATCGCTACTATTTGCTCGCCAACGTCGCCGAGGGTGCGCGCGATGGCGCGGCCTTGATTATCGACGCGCGGGGCGAAGTCGAAGCCATCGACGTGGTCGACGGCCAGGCCAAGCGTCACTACACCGACAAGACCGGCTTCAAGACGCCCGCGCCGGTGCGCGATTACGTGGCGCGTTTGAGAGCTGCCGGAAAATAGCGTTTCGCCTCACGCGCCGCGCGACCAGCGCGCGATGCGCGCGTGCAGCGCATCCAGGCCATCGGTCAATGCGGCCGGTCCCGGCTGCAGAATGATCGGCGACTTGATCTCGTGCAGCTCGCCATCGCGCACGGCCGGAATGGCAGACCAGCCCGCGCGCGCGGCCACGCGTTCGGGGCGAAACTTCTTACCGCACCACGAGCCCAGGATCAGATCCGGCGCGCGCGCGATCACTTCGTTGGGATCGGCGATGATGCGATCGCGCGCCAGCGACGCGGCCGCGCGCTCGGGGAAGATATCGTCGCCACCGGCGATCGCGACCAGTTCCGAGACCCAGCGGATGCCCGAAATCATCGGCTCGTCCCATTCCTCGAAATACACGCGCGGGCGACGGGGCAACGTGGCCGCGGCGGCGCGAACGCGCGCGATGTTGGCCTCGAGTTCGCGCGCGTAGTGCTCGGCCCGCTCGAACGCGCCGACCATCGCGCCAAGCCGACGCACATAGGCCACGATGCCCTCGACCGAGCGGTGATTGCTGATCCACACCTCGACGCCGCGACGAATCAGGGCTTGCGCGATATCGGCCTGGATATCGGAAAACCCAATCGCGAGATCGGGCTCGAGTTTCAGGATCTCGTCGATCTTGGCCGAAAGAAACGCCGAGACCTTGGGCTTCTCCTTGCGCGCGCGCGGCGGTCGCACGGTGAAGCCCGAGATGCCGACGATGCGATCGTGTTCACCGAGCGCGTACAGCGTCTCGGTGGGTTCCTCGGTCAGGCAGACGATGCGGCGCGGGTAGTGATCGCTCATGCGCCGATTGTATGCGCGCGGCGCGCGCGTGGCGTCAGGCGGCGAGCCCGAACGGATCGTCGACCGACCGTGCGGGCAGGGTGAACCAGCGCGGGCCCTCGGCCGTCATGTGGAAATGATCCTCGTGACGCACGCCGAATTCGCCGGGCACGCAGATCATGGGTTCATTGCTAAAGCACATGCCGACATCGAGCGGCGTGGTATCGCCGCCGACAAGATAAGGCCATTCGTGAATGTCGAGCCCGATGCCATGACCCGTGCGATGCGGCAGGCCGGGCAGTGCGTAGTCGGGACCGAAGCCGCTGGCGGCGAGACTGGCGCGCGCGGCCGCGTCGACGCTTTCGCACGGCGCGCCCAAGCGCGCGGCGGCGAAGGCTTGGGCTTGCGCGCGTTGCTCGGCGTCCCACACGGCGCGTTGTCGCGCGTTGGGCGTGCCGAAGACATAGCTGCGCGTGATGTCGGACATATAGCCTTCGACCAGGCAACCCGTGTCGATCAACACCATGTCGCCCTCGCGCAGGATCTGCGCGTGCTTGACGCCGTGCGGGTAGGCCGTGGCCTCGCCGAACAGCGCGATGCAGAAGTACGACCCGGCCGCGCCCACGCGCCGATGCGCGGCATCGACGAAGGCGACCACGTCCGTGGTGCTGATGCCCGCGTGCAGCATGGACGCGGTCGCGCGATGCACGGCGAGCGTCATGTCGTGCGCGCGCTGGATCAGCGCGATCTCGGCTGGCGACTTGCGCATGCGGCATGGCGCGGTGACGGGCGCGGCGTTGATGAAATCGAAGCCTCGATCGAGCGCGCGCAAGCCGTCGTAGACGAAGAACGGCGTTGATTCACTCAGTGCTATGCGCGCGCTCGGCGCGATGCCCATCGCGGCGAGTACGTCGACGAACAGGCGATAGGGACTCTCGTGTTCGTGCCAGGTGTGAATCGGACCGGTGGTCAGCCAGAAGTCGCGCAGCGAGCCTTCTTCGAAATACGGCGCCAAATAGCGCGGTTCGCCGCGCGCGGGAATGATCGCGCCGACCAGACGCTCGCTCGGTTTCCAGCGCGTGCCGGTGAAGTAGTACAGGTCGGTGCCGGCGTGGACATAGATTGCGGCGATGTTTCGCTCGCGCATCAGCGCCTGGGCGCGCGCGACGCGGGCATGATACTCGGCCAGGTCGATCGGCGTGACGCCCGCCATCATGTCGTTCAACGAGGCCAGGGCGGCCTCGCGCGAAACACCACCGACGCCCAGGGTCATGTCGCTCGCCTTCCGTTGTGTCGTGGCGGCAATTTAAGTGGCACTAAAATCCGTGTCAATGGCGTTTACTCCGGGCAAAACCCGGTTTTGTTGGCGCCGGCGCGGCGCGCGTACAATCGCGCCATGAAGGCAACTCCCTCGATCGTCGACAGCCTCGGCCAGCGCCTGCGCCGCGCGCGCCGGCTGCGTGGCAAGACCTTGCGCGAGGTGGCCGAGGCCGCCGGCTTGTCGGTGGGCTTCGTGTCCCAGGCCGAGCGCGATCTCACCGGCGTGTCGCTGAGTTCACTGGCCAATCTCGCGCGCGTGCTGGCCGTGCCGCTGCGCGAACTGGTCGATCAACCGCCGGCCGGCGGCGCCGACACGCACCGCGGCCAGCGCGCGCGCTATCGGCTGAAGGATCGCGGCCAGAGTTACGAGCGCCTGTCGACGAGTTTCCCCGGCAGCGTGCTCAACGCGGTGAAGATGACTTTGCCCGTGGGCTATTGCTCGGAGTTCGTCGCGCACGCGGGCGATGAGTTCGTCTATGTGTTGCGCGGCAAGGCGCGCTACACGCTCGGCGAGCGGCACTTCGAATTGCGCGCGGGCGATTCCCTGCATTTCGACGGTCGCCAGAAACACTGCGTGGCCAATGCCGACAAGCAGACGACCGAGTTGGTCTCGATCGGTACGTTGAATCTGTTTGATGATCCGCGCCCGAAGCGCGCGGGTCGAAAGAAGAAGCGAACCCCGCGCGACTGAGGTCTCAGCGCGAAGCTTCGCTCACGCGAAGCCCGGCGCGCCCCAACCCCGTCACGGGAACAACAACGTGTGCTGCCACGCCCCATCGCGCCACTCATGCAGATGGCGATCGTGCAGGCGATAACGCACGCCGTACCAGAACTCGACGCGCTGCGGCCGTACGCGATACCCCGACCAGTGCGGCGGGCGTGGCACGTCACGGCCGGCGAACTGCGCCTCGAAGCGCGCGATGCGCTCCTCGAAGACCTCGCGCGAGGCCAGCGGCGCGGATTGAATCGAGGCCCAGGCACCGATCTGACTCTCGCGCGGTCGCGTGGCGAAATAGGCATCGGCCTCGGCCGCGCTCACCGCTTCGACTGCACCTTCGATGCGCACCTGCACGCCATCGCGCAGATGCTTCCAATGAAACAGCAGCGCCGCGCGCGCGTGCTCGCCGAGCTGACGGCCCTTGAGGCTTTCGGTATTGGTGTAGAACACGAAGCCGCGCTCGTCGACCGCCTTGAGCAGCACCGTGCGCGCGCTGACCGTGCCATCGGCGGCGCAGGTCGCCAGGGTCATCGCCGTGGGTTCGGGCTCGCCGGCCGCGCCGGCGTCGGCGATCAGTTGCTTGAAGGTGGCGACGATGGCGGTGGCGAGTTTCACGGGCAGGCTTCCCAACGTGCAGGCGCGCATTGTGCGCGCTCGCCCCCCTCGCGCCAAGCGCCGCGTGCGGCTATCGTGTGCGCGCATGACTTCGATCAAGCGCAAAGGCAAGCCCGACCGTTTTCCGGCCTCGATGGTCGACAGCCTGCTGGCGCGCGCGCTCGGCGTGGCGACCAAGCGGCGCGGCGCGCCGTGGGTGATTGGCATCAGTGGCGCGCAAGGCGCGGGCAAGAGCACGCTCGCGGCGCAACTGGCCGAAAGCGCGCGCGCGATCGACCTCGACGCGGTGGTGATCTCGCTCGATGATTTCTATCTCGGCCGCGCGGCGCGTCAGCGCCTCGCGCGCGAGATCCATCCCTTGTTCGAAACCCGCGGCGTGCCCGGCACGCACGATGCCGCCGCATTGCTCGGCGCGCTCAAGGCCCTGCGTAAGGGCCGCATGCCCGTGTCGCTGCCGCGCTTCGACAAGACGCGCGACACGCGCCTGCCCGCCGCGCGCGGCCAACGCGTGCGCGTCGCGCCGAGCCTGATCATTCTCGAAGGCTGGTGCCTGGGCATGAAGCCGCAAAGCGAAGCCAAGCTGCGCCCACCGGTCAACGCGCTCGAGGCCGAGCACGATCCCAAGCGCGCGTGGCGTCGCGCGGTCAATGAACAGCTCAAGGGCGTCTACGCCGAAGTCTTCGCCGAGATCGACGCCTTGATCGCGCTGCTCGCGCCCGATTTCGACGTGGTCGCGACCTGGCGCCATCAAGCCGAAGGCAAGGGCGGCATGACGCGTCGAAAGGTCGATGAGTTCGTGCGCTACTTCGAACGCCTCACGCGCCACGCGCTGGCGACCTTGCCGCGCCAGGCCGACATCGTGCTGCCCTTGGATGCCTCGCGCGCCCTTCGACGCGTCGAACGCTAACGCCCGTGCGCCACGGCGCGCGCGAACGCGGCCGGATCGAGTGGCTTCGTGAGGAACAGATTCGCGCCCGCGCGCAACGCGGCTTCGCGCGCTTCCACGGTCGGGTTGGCCGATAGCGCGATGATGCGACCGGCATAGCCGCCGCTGCGCAGCCGATGAATCGCGGCATTGCCCGACAGGCCCGGCATCTGCGCGTCGATCACGGCCAGCGGCGGACGCACGGCGAGCACGCGCTCGTAGGCGTCGTTGGCCGTGCCGACTTCGTGCACGTGAAAGCCCATCTCCACGAGCAAGAGCTTGATCAGGCCGCGCACGTCTTCATCGTCATCGGCGACCACGGCGTCGCCGCCCAGGCGCGGCAAGGCCACTTCGACGAAGGCGGGCGGCGCGGTGTCGGTTTCCGGCGGCAGGGACGGCAAGCGCGCGATGAAGCGGCTGCCCTGCCCTGGCGCCGAATGGACTTCGATCGCACCCTGCAATTGCTCGACCAGACGCTTGACGATGGCGAGCCCGAGACCCGCGCCACGACCGCCGCGCTGACCGCCGCGATGAAAGGGCTCGAAGATCTTCGCTTGCTGTTCGACCGCGATGCCCGGGCCGGTGTCGGCGACGGTGAGCGCGAGCGTCGTGCCATCCCAGGCGATGTCCACGCGCACCTCGCCCTGGCTCGTGTAGCGCAACGCGTTGGACATCAGATTGATCGCGATCTGACGCAGCTTGGTCGGATCGGTGAGCGGCCATTCCTTGCCCTCGACGCGTGCGTCGACGGTCAGCGTCAGGTTTTGTTCCTGCGCGATGGGCTCGAACAAGGCGCGTAGATCCTCGGCCAGCGCGGCCGGGTCGACACGCTGACGTTCGACCAGACTGCCCGCCTGGCCTTCGCGCGCGAACTCGAGCAAGTTCTCGCTCAACGCGTACAAATGCGTGGCCGCGCGACGCAAGGTGCGCAGCGCCTTGAGTCGGCCTTCTTCGCTGAATTTGTTTTTCTCGAGCAAATGCAGATAGCCGAAGATCGATGTCAGCGGCGTGCGGAATTCGTGCGAGAGCGTGGCCATGAGCGCGTCCTTGAGCGCATGGGCCTCGTTGAGCGCGGTGTTGCGCTGCTCCAGCTCATCGCGCACGCGCTTGAGGCGCTTGAGCGCGCGCGATTTCTCGTGACTGGCGAGTTCGGCGTCGTGCCCCAACTGTTGCGCGGCGCGCGTGCGCGCGGTCTCGGTGGTGGCGTCGAGCAGGATGATGTGAAAGCCCTCGCCATCGGGCACCAGATGCGCGTGCACATGACGACCCGCGCCGAGTTCGACGAAAGGAAACGCTTGCGGCTCGCGTGTCGGCACGCCCAGGAACAGATCGCGCAGCACACTGGCGGCGCGCGCCACGTCCAGATTGAAGCGCGACGCATCGCCCTGCGCGCCGCGCAGGTTCCAATCGCCATCGAAACTCAGCACCAGGGGCGCCGCCGCCTGCACCAGCACATCGTGCAGATACGCCGCGGCCAGCGGCGGCAGGCCCGCGATCACGCGGGCACCTGCTCGGCCAGCGCGCGAAACGCGGCCTCGACGCCATCGCCCGTGCGCGCGCTGGTTTCGAACACCGGCATGCTGCGGCGCAGTTCGGCGACCGTGTTCGGCGCGAGTTCCCAGCGATCGACCAGGTCGAGTTTGTTGATCAGCATCAGCGCCGGCACTTCGCCGAGCGCGCTGCGCGCTTGCAGCAGCAGGTACAACGCCGAACGCAGTGTTGGTTCGCGCGTGCCATCGCACACCAGGATCAAGCCCGAGGCGCCGCGCAGATAATTCTGATTGAGCGCATCGAGCGAGTTCTTGCCGGCGATGTCCCACAACACCAGTTTGACCTGACGCGCGGGCAGTTCGACCACGCGCGAATCGACTTTGACGCCGACCGTGGTCAGGTATTTGTCCGAGAAGGTTTCGTGCACGAAGCGCGAGACCAGGCTGGTCTTGCCCACGCCGAAGTCGCCCAGCAGACACACCTTGCGCGCGATCTCTGTCATCAGGGTGTCCCCGGTTCGCGAATCTGGATCTCGATGCCCACGGCGCGACGACGCGGCAGAGCGCGCGGGTCGTCGGCATCGAGGCTGAGGGTGCCGATGCTCAGACCTTCGCGCAAGGGCAGACGCGCGCGCAAGGCATCGGCGAGCCAACGCGCGCGACGTTCGCGCAGCGCGGCATTGGTGGTGGCGCTGCCCGATTCATCGGTCAGGCCGAAGGCGCGCACTTCGAGCCCACGACCGAGCGCGCTCGCTTGCAGCCACAGCGCGTCGACGGTGCGCGCGACTTCATCGGGCGTCGCGCTGGCTGAGGCATCTTCGCCGGGCTTGTCGAACGTGATCTCGACGCGCGCCGCGGCATCCGCCGCATCGTGCAGCGCTTGCAGTTCGGGACCGCGATCGATGACCACGGCGCTCGCGTCGACGCGCTGCACGCCAGGCACGGTCGTGGCGCGATCGCGCAGGCGCGCGAGTTCGGCGTCGGTGGCGCGACCGACCAGGCGCAGCACGCCTTCGGTCACATTCATCGTCACCGCTTCGCGCGGCGCCAGCACCTTGCGCGCGCGCCGCTCGACGATGGCGTCATCGCTGGCGATGTAGCCGCGCGCGTTCCAGCGCAGCGCGACCTCGGGCGGCAACAGTTCGCGAATCCACGGCTCGGGCGAATCGGCCAGCGGATCAATCAAGGCATCGACCGCGACCCAGTCGTGCGGATCGGAGCGCACGCGATCGACATGCAGGCCCGGCCAATGGGCCAGCCGGGCGCGCACGGCATCCATGCGCGCATTCCACACGAAATCGCGATACCACCACCACGACAACACACCCAACGCCACCAGCACGAGCAAGATCAAGGGCGCGCGCGAGGTCTTGGCGCGCGGATCGGGCACGTCGTCGGCCGCGCGCGCCTGCGCGTCGACGCCGGCGATGCCCAGTTCCTCGGCCAGGGCCAGGCCCAGATCGGCGCTGCCCGCGCGCAGACTCGCCATGGGATCGGCGAAGCGCGCGTGCACGCGCTCGAGGCGTTCTTGCAGCACCGCGCGCAAGGCCGGCGACGGCACGCCGCGAATGAAACAGGCCAGGTTGGCGCGCGGGCCATCGATGACCCACAACAAATTTTCGCCGACCGTCGCCGCACCCAGCGTGCCGGTTTCCGAACGCACCGAGTCGCGCACGAAATCGCCGATCGCGGTGAGCATGCCGGCAATCGCATCGGAATCGAGATCGGGCAATTCCGGCGCCGATTCGCGATGAATCACCAGACCCGTGCCGTGCTCGATCAAAAACAGATGATCGATGCGATACCGCAGCGTGTGCTTGAGCACGACTTGCGGATAGGGCACGCCCGTGCGCCAGCTCTCCAAACGCCAACGCAAGCCGCGCGGCGTCAGGCTCGCTTCCATCGCCGCGTTCATGCTCTCGACGAAGCCGCGCAGGAATTCGGCCATGGCGCGACGAATGGCCGGGCCGATGATCGGAAAAATCGCGTCGACGATCATCTGCGGCCGCGCGCGCACCGTATCGGCGAGCGCGTCGGCCACGGGTTCGGACAGCGCGCGAGAGAGCTGTCGCGGTTGCGCGCGATTGGCCTGCTCGATGACGCCCGGCAGTTCGGCGGGCAAGTCGGCGCGCGCGCGCTCGACCTCGTCCAGGCGCTGACGATGACGCGCCAGCTCGGCGCGTTCGTCGCCGAGCAGCAGCTCGCGAAGCCGGTCGAAATCGGACAAGGTCGCCTCCGCGGCGAGCCTTACTTCTTGCCGGCCGGCAGATCGAACTCGCCGCGCAGGCGCAGGGCCATTTCGGTGAGCAGGGCCGCCATGTCGTCGCGGCCGACTTTCTCGGCGCGCAATTCGCCGCGCGCGCCGGAAAGCGCGGCCTCGGCGTCGGCGGCGGCGCGCTTGATCGCGGCGGCCAGGTCTTCCTGCGCGTCGCGCGCGCGTTCCTCGGCCTTGCCGAGATCGGCCGCCAGGTGCTCGATCGCGCCGTTCAATTCATTGCGCAGCGTGCGCGCGGCCTGCAGCGTGCGCGCCTCGACATCGTCGACCGCCTTGCCACGATCGCTGACTTCCTGGCGCAGGGACTTGCCGATTTTCTCGACTTGTTCGTCGAGGCGCTTTTCCAGCGCGGCGACGCGCTTGTCGAAGTCGGCGCGCATGCGCGCCGATTCCTGTTCGAGCTTGCCGGCCAGTTCCTGGAAGCGACGTTCGTAGTCGCGCATCTGGCCGCCGAAGAGAATGTCGCGAATCTGGTCGACATTGCGATCGGCGCCATCGCCGCCGGGGGTTTTCTTGTCGGACATGGCTGGCTTCCTCATCGTTTGACTGGGCGCCGCGCGCGTGGCGGCGCTGGCGCGGGCACGCGCGGGCGGCGCGTCGCGACGCGCGGGCTTGGCGCGCGACGGCGCGGATTTGCGTCGCTGGGATGTCGGCATGATTTTCCCCGCGGGCGGCCGTGGTGGTCGCTGCTCAGACAGGCAGATTACCCGGATGCCCGAGCGGGGATAAGGGGGCGGCGCTGGATTCCGTCCACGGGCCTCGCTCGACCCTCGCGGGACTGCGCGCATCGCCTGGGAGGCGGAGTGCCCCGGATGCCCGGTCTGCTCGCCTCGACACTCGTCGCGAATGTCGATGCCCCATTCTTCACGCGAAGCGAACGGCTATCGCCCGCGCTCAGCCCGCGCGCTCGAGTCGATAGCCGTGCTGATAGACCGCGGTGAGCTGCCAGCCGTGCTCGCCCGACAAGCGCAGCTTCTTGCGCAGGCGGCTCATGTGCGTGTCGACCGTGCGCGTGGTGACGGCGCCGGCCATGTTCCAGACCTGGGTCAGCAGCACTTCGCGACTGACGATGCGGCCGGCGCGACGAAAGACGAAGGCGGCCAGATCGAACTCGCGATCGGTGAGGTCGATCTCTTCGCCGCCGACACTGGCGCGGCGCTTGTGCGTGTCGATCTCGTACGGCGGCGCGTCGCGCAGCACGCCATCGCCGGCCGGGTTGGCGCCGGCACGGCGCAACACGGCTTCCAGGCGCGCCAGCAGTTCATCGCGACGCGGCGGCTTGACCACGTAGTCATCCGCGCCGGCCTTGAGCCCGGCGACGATGTCGGCCTCGCTGGCGCGCGCGGTCAGCATCACCACGGGCAAGGTCGACTGCGCGGAATGACGCAATTGTTCGAGGATCTCGATGCCGGGCATGTCGGGCAGCATCCAGTCGACGATCAGCAGATCGATCGATTCGGCGCCCAGCCGACGGCGAAAATCGGTGGCGTTGGCGAAGCCGCGGGTCTCGTAACCCGCCTCGCGCAACCAGGCCAGAAACAGCTCGCGCTGATCGGCGTCATCCTCGACCACGCCGATGGTCAGGTCCCCGGACCCCAAGATCGCTTGCGACACGAATTCCACCCCAGTTCTGCGGCCACGCGGGGGCCGCGATCACGATGCGTCGCGGTCTTGCGGAGGCCGCGATGACGATGCTTGGCGAGGCGCGGCGCCCGCGCGAGGCGCCGCGACCGCGCGGTCGGCGCTTAGTCGACGATGAAGGAGATCTTCATGTTGACGCGCCACTCGGTGACCTTGCCATCCGGATTGGTCACGACCTTCATCTCGTTGACCCAGGCACCGGTGATGCCCTTGACGGTCTTGGCGACCTTCTTCAATCCCGATTGCACCGCATCGTCGAAGCCCTTGCTCGACGCCGAACTGACTTCAATCACTTTCGCGACGCTGGCCATGTTCACGATCTCCGGCTAAGCCCAGGCGGGCTCGGTGGAGTCTAGCAAAGCGCGCCCGGGCGCTACGGACGGCCGATCAGGGTCGCGTAACCGGCGCGATAGTCCGGATAGCGCCAGGTAAAGCCGCTCGATGCCAGCAAGGCGCTCGACAAGCGCCGATTGCCGATGCCGCGACTCGCGCCATCGCCCTCGCCGCCCCCGGGCGCGACGCGCGGCACGCCCAGCGCGTCGGCAAGCCAAGCGTGGACTTCGCATTCCAGCGCCGGCGTGGGATCGACCACCAGATACACCGGCGCGGGCGCCGCCAGATGGCGCGCGTGCACGATGGCGCGCGCGGCATCGTCGACGTGAATGCGATTGGTCCATTGCCCCGGCGTGCAGCGCGCCAGGCCCGCGCGCACGCGATCGACCAAGTATTCGCGACCGGGGCCGTAGATGCCGCCCAGGCGCAGGCTCACGGCTTCGGTCACGCGCCGCGCGAGTGCTTGTTCGGCCTCGAGCAGCACGCGCCCGTTGAAGCGTTCGGGCGCGGTCGGCGTGGTCTCGTCGGCCCAGGCGCCGGCGAGATCGCCGTACACGGCCGTGCTCGACACGAACAGGCCGCGACGCAGACTCGACCCGATCGCGTCGATGACGTGAATCAGGCCTTCCACATACACGCGGCGATACGTCGCCTCGTCGCGCGCATCGGGCGCGACGGCATAGATCAGCGTATCGAAGCGACCGGCGAGCGCGGTCAGGGTCTCGGGTCGGGTCAGATCGGCGCGGATCGCGGTCGCGCCTTCGGGAGCGCGACCGCTGCGGCTGAGCGCCGCGACCGCTTCACCGCGCGCGTGCAGCAGGCGCGCGACGCGCGTGCCCAGATCGCCGCAACCGGCGATCAGGGTACTCACGCCGGTTGCGCGCCACCAGCGCCGGGCGTCTGCGCGTCAGTCGGCGGCTTCGGCTGCTCGTAAGGCAGATAGCGCAGCCACACCAGCCACACGACCAGGGCATCGATGATGATCAGCGCCTGCCACAGATACAGATGAAACCAGTCGAACCAGACGCGCTCGCAGACTTCGCCGGGCACGCACTTCGAGGTTTCCCAATCGCCCAGATAGAACAGGCTGATGATGCGCACCAGGTTCAGTCCCTGGATCGCCACGAAACCAATCGCGAACCCGATCATCCGATGCCACCACGAGGCCGGATACGCGAACAGCGCCGCGAACAGGATGATCACCGCCTCCAGGCCATTGCAGCCGCGCTCGATGCTGACCGCGAAGCCCGTGGTCTTGCTGTGAATCTCCTTGCCGGTGGCGATGGCGTCGTCGTCGAACACATCGATGATCGCCGTGCTGACGTGGGCCACGCCCGAGGTGAAGGGATCGACCACGTACTGCTCGACCGGGCGCAGCAGATAGGCCGGAAACAGAATGACGATGTAGAGGATGAATAAACTGGCGAAACGAAGCATGTCTTAGCGCTATTCCGTGAAGTGGCCGATACGCCCCTGACCGGGGTCGAATGCTAGCATCGCCCCATGAATCCGGCGTCGAATCTGTTCCTGGTGGGCCCGATGGGGGCCGGCAAGACCTCGATCGGTCGCCGCCTGGCCCAGCATTTCGCACTGGAGTTCATTGATCTGGACGAAGACATCGAGCATCGCACCGGGGCCAGCGTGACCTGGATCTTCGACGTCGAAGGCGAGGCCGGGTTCCGCGAACGCGAGCAACAATCCCTGCGCGCGCTGTGCGATCGCCAGGGCATCGTGCTGGCCACCGGTGGCGGCGCGGTGCTGCGCGCGAGCAATCGCGAGTTGCTGCGCGCCCATGGCTTCGTGATCTACCTGCAAGTGAGCGTCGATCAGCAACTGCGCCGACTGGCCCGCGATACCAAGCGCCCGCTGCTGCGCGCCACCGACCGACGCGAACGTCTGCAAACCCTGGCGCGCGAGCGCGAGCCGCTGTATCGGGAAGTGGCCGACCTGACCATGCCCGGTTCCGAGCAACACGTGAGCATCGTCGCCACGCGTCTGGCCGCCGAGGTCGAACGCTACTGGCAACGTCCCGACCAGGCGGGCAGCGCGGCATGAGCGCGCGTCGCGTCGCGGTGGCGCTGGGCGAGCGCGCCTACGACATCCACATCGGCCCGGGTCTGCTCGCGCGCGGCGATCTGCTGGCGCCGCTGCTGCGCGGCCGCCACGTGTTGATCGTCAGTGACACCACCGTCGCGCCGCTCTATGCCGAGCGCGTGCGCGCGAGCATCGCGCCGACGCACGCGGTCGCGCGGCTCGACATTGCCGCGGGCGAAGCGCACAAGACGCTGACCACGTTGGCACGGGTGTTCGATGCGCTGGCCGAGCTCAAGGCCTCGCGCGATGCGACGGTGCTGGCGCTTGGCGGCGGCGTCGTTGGCGATCTGGCGGGTTTCGCGGCCGCGTGCTGGATGCGCGGCATCGCCTTCGTGCAACTGCCCACGACCTTGTTGGCCATGGTCGATTCTTCGGTCGGTGGCAAGACCGCGATCGATCTGGCGCAGGGCAAGAACTTGGTCGGCGCCTTTCATCAACCCGCCGGCGTGATCGCCGACACCGACACGCTCGCGACCTTGCCGCCACGCGAACTCGCCGCGGGCCTGGCCGAAGTCGTGAAGTACGGCGCGCTCGGCGACGCGAGCTTCATCGACTGGCTCGAGGCCCGTGTCGACGCGCTCAACGCGCGCGACCCCGCGGCCCTGACCGACGCCATCGCCATCAGTTGCCAGCACAAGGCCGGCATCGTCGCGCGCGATGAGCGCGAGACCGGCGAACGCGCGCTGCTCAACCTCGGCCACACCTTCGCGCACGCCATCGAGGCCGCCACCGGCTACGACGCCCTGCGTCACGGCGAGGCCGTGGCCATCGGCATGGTGCTGGCGGCGCGCTTGTCCCAACGCCTGGGCCTGGCGCCCGGCGCCGATGGCGAGCGGCTGCGCGCCTTGCTCGAACGCTTCGCCCTGCCGACCCGCTTGCCCGCGGGCCTCGATGCCCAGGCACTGGTCGACCTGATGCGTCTGGACAAAAAGGCCGCCAGCGGCCGTTTGCGCCTGATTCTGTGGCGTGGCCTGGGTCGCGCCGAGATCGTGCCGGACGTGGCCGAAGCCGAGGTCTTGACGACCCTGCGCGAGGCCGGCGCGCGCTGAATCGGCCCGCGCGCCGCGCCCGCGAAGACGGCGCCGCCCCTTCCCGGCTAAACTCGCGCCATGCGCATCTTCATGCAAAACCAGCCGGCCACTGCCCAGGAAGCGCCGAAGTACTTCCACCTGATCCTGCAGCAGGATCTGCTCGGCGGCTGGACCCTGATCCGCGAATGGGGCAGCCAGGGCGGCCGCGCCAGCGCCAAGCGCGAGGTCTTTCTCGACCGCGCCGCGGCCGAGGACGCGTTCACCGCCGCGCGCGATCAGCAGATCAAGCGCGGCTTCCACATCATGTTCGCGCAAGGCGCCGATGCGCCGCTGGGCGTGCGCTATGGTGATTGAAACCGCGCGCGCGCTGATCCTGACCCTGATGTTGAGCGCGTTCGCCGTCGCCAGCGCGGCCGAAAGCGAGCAACCGCCGCCCAACGTCAAGCGCATCTGCGTGCCCAGCGAGGACGGCGAATCCTGGGAATGCGGCACGGCCGATCATCCGCCGCCGGAACGCGGTCTGCCCACCGAACAAACCAGCGAGGTCGCGCCGAGTTCGGCGCCGCCGCCGTTCTTCCTCGCCAATCCGGACGTGCAAATCAGCGCCGAGCCGGAACAACCCGCGGCGCAACCGGTCGAGACCGCGCCCGCGGCCGAAGCCCCGGCGCCGCCGCGTCGCGATGAATTCCCCGAGGTCGAGCGACCCGGTGAAGTGACGGCCGAGACCGACGCGACGCCGAGCGAAGCACCGACCGAACCCGCGTCGAGCGAGCCGGTCGCTTCGAGCGAGCCCGTCGAGTCCAGCGAGCCCGCGGCCACCACCGAACCCGTGGCCGAAGCCCCCGCGCCGATCGAACCGGTCGCGCCATCGCCCGAACCCGCGCCGCTCGATCCGGCTTACGCCGCGCCGGTCAGCGAGCCCACGCCGGTCGAAGCCAGCGCGCCCGCCGCGCCGATCGCGAGCGACTCCGCGCCACTCGGCGAAGGTCCTTTCCTGCAGCTCGACGCGCGCCGCTTCACCGCGCAGCTGGCGCGCGCGAGCGATTCCTCGCAATTCGCCAATCAAGCGCTGGCCTTAGGACTAGCGCCCGAGTCGACGTATGCCGTGCCGATCGCGGCCGGCGACCAGACCTGGTGGTTGTTGCTGTGGTCGGATTTCCCCGACGCGCAGGCCGCCAAGACCGCGCTCGATGCATTGACGCGACAAAGCGGCCTCGGCGGCGCCTATCCGCGTCGCATCGGCCCACTGCAACAGGAAGTGCGCCGCGTCGGCGGCGCGCGTTGATCGCTCCTACCGAAGAAACGCCCTTGACCTCGTACGCCCCGCTGCAAAACGATCGTCTGCTGCGCGCGCTGCGCCGCGAACCGGTCGATGTCACGCCCGTGTGGTTGATGCGCCAGGCCGGCCGCTATCTGCCGGAATATCGCGCCACGCGCGCGCGCGCCGGCAGTTTTCTCGCGCTGGCCAAGACGCCCGAGCTCGCCTGCGAAGTGACCTTGCAGCCGCTTGATCGCTTTCCCTTGGACGCGGCGATTTTGTTTTCCGACATTCTCACCGTGCCCGACGCCATGGGCCTGGGCCTGTACTTCGCCGATGGCGAAGGCCCGCGCTTTGAACGCCCCTTGCGCACGGCCGCCGATGTCGCCGCGCTCGCCGTGCCCGACATTGATCGCGAGCTGCGCTATGTCACCGACGCGGTGAGTTTGATTCGACGCGAGCTGCGCGGTCGAGTGCCCCTGATCGGGTTCAGCGGCAGCCCGTGGACGCTCGCCTGCTACATGGTCGAAGGCGGCGGCAGCGAACGCTTCGAGCGCATCAAGGCGATGGCGCTGGACGAACCGGCGCTGCTGCATCGCATCCTCGAGATCAACGCGCGCGCGGTGACCGCGTATCTGCACGCGCAGCTGCAAGCCGGCGCGCAGGCGCTGATGATCTTCGACACCTGGGGCGGCGTGCTCTCGCCCGCGCAGTTCCGCGAGTTTTCCCTTCGCTATCTCGCGCGCATCGCGGCCGAATTGCCGCGCGGCGAAGGCGCGGCGCGCGTGCCGCTGATCGTGTTCGCCAAGGGCGTGCATCAGCTCGAAGCCATGGCCGACATCGGCTGCGACGCGCTGGGCATCGACTGGACGCAAGACTTGGGCGAAGCGCGTCGCCGCGTCGGCGCGCGCGTGGCGCTGCAAGGCAATCTCGATCCCGTGGCCTTGTATGCCAGCCCCGAAGCCGTGCGTCGCGAAGTGGCGCGCGTGCTCGCCGAATACGGCGCGGGGCCGGGCCATGTGTTCAACCTCGGCCATGGCATCACGCCGGACGTGAAGCCCGAGACCGCGGGCGCGCTGATCGAAGCCGTGCACGACTTGTCGCGGCCGTATCACGCGAAGTAAACCGCGCGAGACCCACCGCTCGAAGCGAGCGGCGGGTCACTGACGCGCGGACTTCCACCGCGCGTTACGACAAGCCCAACTGATCGATCGCTTCGCGTGGATTGAGTCTGGCCGCGCGTCGCGCCGGCAACGCGCACGCCAGCAAGGCCACCCCGCCCACGAGCGCTGAAGCGCCGAGCCACGTCAGCGGATCGCTGCTCGACAAGCCATACATCTGCGCCACGAGCAACCGCGCGAGCGGCACGCCCGCGATCAGACCCACGACCACGCCCGCCACGATCAAGCGCGCGCCCGACCCGAGCACCAGACGCAGAATGCGCCCGGCCGTCGCGCCCAGCGCCATGCGCACGCCGAATTCGGGCAGACGCGCGCGCGTGGCCACGCCGATCACGCCATACAGGCCCACGGCCGCGAGCACTAGGGCGGCGACGGCGAACAGCATCATCGCCGCCAACAACGCGCGACGCTCTTGCAGCGTCTGCGCGATGATCTCGGCCATCGGCCGATGAAACGCCAGACCGACATCGGGCGACACCTGCGCCACCTGCTTGCGAATCGCTTCGGCCATCGCGCCGACATCGCCGTCGACACGCGTGATCACGAAACCAAAGGCACTCGCGCCGGGACGATACTCGTACAGCATCGGCTGCGCCGTGCCTTCATCGAGCGCGTTCTGCTTGACGCTGGCGACGACGCCGATCACGCGCAGCGCGCGCACCTTGCCGTCTTCGTCGACGACCTCAATGGCCGCGCCGACCGGATCGCGCTCGCCGAACCACGCGGCGCGAAAGGTCTCGTCGATCACGGCCACGGGCGCGGCGCTGGCCTCATCGCCGGCCTCGAATGCGCGACCGCGCAGCAAAGGCGTGGCGAGCGTCTGAAAATAGTTCGCGCTGACGCCGTTGCCGCGCGTCTCGCGCGTTTCCGCTTCGCCCGGCAGACGCGCGTGCGCGATGAAGGCGGCGTTCGCGAACGGCGGCATCTCGCCCGTGGCCACGGCGCGCGCGCCGGGGAGCGTCGCGATGGCATCGCGCAAGCGATTGGCCAAGGCGTCACGCGTGCTTTCCGGAATGGCATCGTTGACCATGTCGTATTGCGTCAGCACCAGGCCCTCGGCCTCGAAGCCGCGCGGTTCATTCCACAACTGCGTGGCGCTGCGCAACAACAGGCCCGCGCCGCCCATCAAGGCCGTGGTCAAGGCGATCTGGGTCAGGACGAGCAGCGCGGGCCCGCGGCCCTGGCGTGTTTGTCGACCGCGCAGATGGCTCATGCCAGTGCGCGCGCTCGCACGCGCGATGACGAGGGCGCCAACGAGCACGCCCGACATTGCGATGATCACAGTGGCCATGCCAACGCCCCAAGTCATCGCATCACCACCCACCGCGACCGGCAGTTCGATCGGCAGCAAGCCCAACGACGTCAATGCGCCGAGGGCGGGCGCGACGAAGACCAAGCCCAGCACCAGTCCCAGCACCGCCGCGGGCCACAGTTCGCCGAGCATCGCCGCGAACACCTCGCGCGTGCCCGCGCCCAGCGTGCGCCGAATCGCGAACTCCGCCGCGCGCGCCTGCAAGCGATGCAGCGCGAGCATCAACAGACTCATGCAGACCACGACCAGCAGCAGCAAGGCGCCGTATTGCAGCAAGGTCAGGGGTCGTAAATAGCGGCCACTGAAACGCTCGCGCCAGGGTCGCGCCTCGGCGCGCACGTTCTCGGGGCCGCTGCGCAGCATCGGAAGATCGGCTTGCGCCAGCAGCGCCTCGAAGCGCGCCTGCGCTTGCGCCACGCTGACGCCCGGCGCCAGTCGCGCCGCCACCGTGTAATCGCCGAAGCCACCGCGTTCGCGTTCGGCCGCGGTTTCGACATCGGCCATCCAGGCATCGGCTTGTGCGTCGGGATAAGCAAAGCCGCGCGGCATCACGCCGATCACTTGATAACTCGCACCGGCGATGCGCAGCTCTCGCCCCAATGCATCGGGACTGGCATCGAAATACGCGCGCCACGCGCGATCGGAGAGCACGAGCGTGTTCGCGGGTTCATGCTCCGCGAAGGCGCGACCGAGCATCGGCGCCACGCCGAGCTGACTCGCGAAATCCCGCGTGACGCGATGCACGACCCACGGCCGATCGACCTCGTCGCGTTTCGCAGCGGGCTTGGCCACGCTGCCGATCGCGCCGACGAAAGTGTCAGTCGCGCCACGCACCTGCGCGTAGAGCGCGCGCGACAGATCAACGCGAAAATCGATCTTGGGCAGGACCAGACGCAGCTCCACCAGGCGCCCGTCCTCGCGATACGGCAAGGCCTTGCCGCTCAACGCCCACAAGGCCCCGGCGACGGCGGCATTGAGGCCGACGGCCAGCGAGATCAAGACCGTCGCGATGATGGTGTAGCCGGGGTAACGCCAGAGGCCGCGCCAGTAATTCATGTTTCCCTCATCGCTTCGCCGCGCATCGCGCGCTCACGTCCGCCGCCACGCGACCGCGATCGCCTGTTGCAACAACTCGGCGGTGACCGGCTTGCGCAAGAAGGCATCGAAACCGGCCTCGGCCGCGCGCGCCTCGATGCCTTGCGTGGAATTGGCGGTGACCGCGATCGCGCGCACGCGGGGCCCATCGGCTTTCTCGCGCTGACGCACGAGCTTGATCAGCTTCAACCCATCGACGCCAGGCAGATCGAGATCGAACAACACCATGTCGAACGGCGACTCGGCCATCAGTCGCAACGCATCCAAACCATTCGCGCCGGTCTGCACGCGATGGCCGAGATCGGCGGCGAGTTCGGCGATGACCTGACGAATCACTGGATCGTCCTCGACCACCAGCAAGGCCAGCGCCTGATCGGCCGGCACGGGTGCGATCGCATTCGCCACGGACAACGGCGATTCGCGCGTTTCCGTGGTCGTCGGCAAGGGCAAGTGCACGCGGAACACGCTGCCCTTGCCGGTCGCGCTTTCCACCACGATGCGGCCGCCCATCAATTGCGCGAGCCGATGCGAGATCGCCAGGCCCAGGCCACTGCCGCCGCGACGCCGTCCCGCCGCGCCTTGCTCGTAACGCGAGAACAAGCGCGCGCGCGTTTCCTCGGACATGCCGGGGCCCGTGTCGGCAACCTCGATGACCACGCCCTCGCCTTCGCGCTCGCGCTCCAGGCGCACGTCGACGCGGCCGCGCTCGGTGAACTTGAGCGCGTTGTTGATCAGATTGAACAGAATCTCGCGCAGCCGCACCGGATCGCCCAGCACATAGCGCGGCGCTTCGGCGACGACTTGCGAATCGAGCGTGAGATGACGCTCCTGCGCGAGCGGGCGTTCCAAGGCGATCACGTCATCGAGCAAGGTCCACAGATCCACGGGCACGGCATCGAGCGACAACTTGCCGGCCTCGATGCGCGAGAGATCCAGCAGATCGTTGATCAGCTTCAGCAGATGCTCGCCGGAGCGGCGCACGGTCGCGGCATAACCTTGCTGACGTTCGTCGAGTGGCGTGCGCAGCAGCAATTCGCTCATGCCGAGCAGGCCGGTCATGGGCGTGCGGATTTCGTGACCGACATCGGCGAGAAAATCGCTCTTGGCTTGATTCTGCGCCTCGGCCGCGCGTTGGCGTTCTTCGGCCAGCGCTAGCGCGTGACGTCGTTCCAGGCGCAAGCGATACGCGCGCACCCACCACGCGACCAGGATCACCGCGATCAGCAGATAAGTCGTATAGGCCCAGCCCGTGCGCCACGGTGGCGGCGCGGCCTGGATGCGCAGCGTGAATGGCGCCGTGGTCCACACGCCGCTGGCGTTGGCGGCGCGCGCGCGCAAGCTGTAGTGGCCCTCGGGCAATTGCGAGAACACGCGCTCGCCATTGGCGGCGTCGACCCAATCGTTGTCGAAGCCTTCGAGCCAGAATTGATAGCGGTTTTGACGCGGCTCGGCCATCGACAAGGCGCGCAGCGCCACGCGCAGATCACGATCGTCGTGCGCCAGCGTGATCTCGGTCTTGGGATCGAGCGTCAGGCGCGCGTCATCGCGCCATACGCTGAAATCGCGCAGCACCACCGGCGGCGCGACCGGATTGTCGCGCAGGCGCGTGGGCTCGAACGCGATCACGCCCAGCGGACTGCCGAGAAAGAATCGACCATCGGGCGCGCGCACGAAGGGCGCGTCGGAGAACTCGCTCGCGTACAAGGCATCGGCGCGACCGAAGGCGCGCACGACGCGCGTGATCGGATCGACGCGCCACAAGCCGCGCGGACCCGCGAGCCAGATCGAGCCGCGCGAATCCAGCGCCATGCCGCCCACGCCCGAAGCCGGCAAGCCCGCGTCGGCGTCGACGACATTGGCCACGGTCAGGCGATCGTCGGCGTAGCGCGCCTGCATCAGCTGACCGTTCTGGTGAAACCACAGGGTATCGGCGCCGGCCCAGGCCAGACCATCGACCGTACCCTCGCCCAGGCCTTGCAGATCGACGAAGCGATCGGCGCTGGCGTCGTAGCGCGCGATGCCGGCCTCGCCCGCGGCCCAGAGCGTGCCGCGCGTGTCGAAGGCGAGCACTTCGAGCTCGACGCTCGCCGGTCCGTCCTTGCCTTGCGCGTAGCGACGCACCTTGCCGGTATCGGGCGTCAAGCGTTGCAGCCCACCGCCGCGCGAGGACAACCACAGATCACCGCGCGCGTCCTCGACCATCAGATCGATCAGCCCCGGCGCGATCGCGCCGTCGCCATCGCCGACATCGAACAACTGCGTGCGCGCGTTGGCGGTGACATAGCGCAGCACGCCATTGCGATGACTCAACCACACCGAACCATCGCGCGTGCAACCGACGCCGAACACGGCCAGCGGCCGCTCGCCGCGCGTCCACGGCGGGCGCAGGCGCACGGCGGCGCCAGTCTCGGGGTCGAAGCGCACGGCGGTGAACTGATCACCGCTGGCGAGCACGCCGCCATCGGCGCACAAGGCCAGCGAACGCGGCGCGGGATCGGCGGCGATCGCGGCCGGATCGCGCGGCGGCCGCAGCACCGCGAAGTTGGCCCAGTTCGGCTTGATGTAACCCAGACCCCCGGGCACCAGGGCGAACCACAAGCCGCCCTCGCGATCGTTGAGCACGTCGAACACGACGTTGCCACCGATCGAGTAGCGAAACATGTCATCGCGCAGCAGCGACACGCGCGTGGCCTCGTCCGGCGCGTAGACGATGCCGCGCTGGGTACCGATCCACGGTCGACCTTCGTTGTCGGTGGCCATGCCGCGTGCGACGGCGGCGGGCGCGACCATGGGAAACAGCGCGAACGGTTGATCGAGCGGCGTGTCGACCGTGCGTCGATACACGCCCGTCCGCGTGCCGACCCAGATCGTGCCCGAGCGATCGGTGCGCAGCGATGCAATGCCTTCGCCCGGCAAAAATTGCGCAAGGATCTTCGGCGTATCGCCCGGCGCGCCAGGCTCGAGCACGCTCAGGCCCGAGAACGTGCCGACCCACAGTCGACCCTTCGTATCGGTTTTGAGCGCGACCACGTGATCGGAAGGAAGGCTGCCCGCGGCATCGTCGTCGCGATGACGCAAGTTCAGCATCACCTCGCCCGAATGACTCAGGCGAAACAGACCGCCCGCGTAGACGCCGACCCACAAGGTGCCGGCGCCATCTTGCTCGATCGCCCAGACATCGTTGCCGCCGAAGGGATCGGTGTCGGCCGTGGCGCCGCGCCAATGGCGAAACGTGCGGCGCTCGGCGTCGAGCATCGACAGGCCCGCGTCCGTGCCCAGCCACAGGCGATTGTCGCGATCGACCAGCAGCATCTGCACGTCGTTGCCGGCGATCGAATTGCTGTCGCGCGGATCGTGCCGATAGACCTGGAACTCCGCGCCGTCGTAGCGCGCCAGACCATCGCGCGTGCCCGCCCAAAGATAGCCATCGCGATCCTGGGCCAGGGCCTGCACGGAACTCGAGGGCAGGCCTTCGGCCAAGCCAATCGATTCGACCAGGGGCGTGGGCGCTAGCGCGACCGACGCGCCGGCCCACAACCCAGCCAGGATGCCCATGATCGCGCGCATCGTCACCGCCTCCCGCGGCGTCGCATGCATCCGCGCAAGCGGCGCTTGCGCGGGCTGCGGACCGCGCGAGCATAGCCGCGACCTCGACGCCGCGCTAACGTAGCCGGGTGCAAGGTGCGGTTTTAGCCAGGAGGCGGGACATGAGAGCGTGGTTGGTCGCGGTGCTGTGTCTGTTCGCCGGAGGCGCGCAGGCCAAGCCGACGACGTTTCAGTTCGATACCGTGCACACGCAGGTGCTGTTCTTCGCCAGCCACCTGGGCTTCACGCATTCGCTCGGGCGTTTTCCTGGCGTCAGCGGCGAGTTCGTGTTCGACCCCGACGATTGGTCGACCGCGCGCGTCGACGCGACCATCGCCGTCGACTCGCTGTACATGGGCGATGCCGAGTGGGAAAAGAAAGTGCGCCGTGATCTGTTCGACGCCGAGCGCTTTCCCACCATGCATTTCGTCAGCGACAAGCTGACCCCGATCGACGCGCATCGCGGTCGTCTCGAAGGCCAGTTGACCTTGCATGGCGTCACGCGCCCAATCGCCTTCGACGTGACCTTGAATCGCATCGGTCGGCATACGTTTTCGTTTTTGTATACGGCCGGTTTTTCGGCCACGCTAACGCTCAAGCGCTCCGAGTTCGGCATGACGCGCTTGTTGCCGGCGGTGGGCGACGAGGTCGAGATTCGCCTGGAAATCGAGGGCAATCGCGCCAAGAAAGACAACGACGAGGGGACGTGACATGAGCTGGCGCAGCAATGACCAAGCCTGGGGCGGCGTGACGCGCGCCCTGCACTGGCTGATCTCGATCAGCGTGATCACGCTGTTGATCGTCGGCGCGGTGATGACCTCGATGGCCAACACGCCCGACAAGTTCAAGGTCTATCTGCTGCACAAGTCCTTCGGTCTGACCGTGCTCGCGCTGATGCTGATCCGGCTGATCTGGCGCTTGTTCTTCGACGGCCGCCGACCGCCGATGCCGGACAACATGCCGGGCTGGCAGAAGGCCGCGGCGCATGCATTGCATTTGGCTTTGTATGCGCTGTTGATCGCGATGCCGCTGTCGGGCTGGTTGTTCAACTCGGCCGCGAATTTTCCGCTGAAGTGGTTCAACCTCGTGACCCTGCCGAGCCTGAGTGGTCCCGATCCCGCGCTCAAGGCGCTGGCCGGCGCGGCGCATTACTGGATGGCGTGGCTCATCGCCGCCGTGGTGCTGGTGCATGCGGCAGCGGCGATCAAGCATCATCTGGTCGATCGCGACGATACGCTGTCGCGCATGCTGCTGGGACGCGGTCGCGCGCCTTCGCCCGCGAAGGCACCCGCGCCCTTGCCCGCCAGTCTGACCATCACCGCGCCGACGCCGCTCGACACCGCCGCGCCCGCGCCGACGCCCATTGATCCCACGAAACCCTGATCTTCGGAGATGCCCGCATGACCTCGCGTGCCCTGCTGTGCCTGCTTGCCCTCGCGCCCCTGTCGACGCGCGCCGCCGACTGGACCGTCGATACCGGCAGCACCTTGAGCTTCGAAGGCAGCTATCAAGGCGAAGCCTTCACCGGCGCGTTCAAGCGCTTCGACGCCAAGATCGCTTTCGACGCCGCCGATCCGGCCAAGACGAGTTTCGACGTCAGCATCGACATGACCTCGGCCGACACGCAGAACGCCGAGCGCGATTCGACCTTGGGCACGTCGGACTTTTTCTGGACGGAGAAATTCAAGACGGCGCGGTTCGTGACGGAGTCGTGTGCGGCCGATGCTGCGAAAGGCGGTTATGTCTGCGAGGCCAAGCTGACCATTCGCGATAAGACCGTGGCGTTGAAGTTTCCGTTCACGTGGAGCGCCGAGGGCGCTGGCGCCAAGCTCGTGGCCAACGTCTCGCTCGACCGCACCGCCTTCGACGTCGGCGGCGGCGACTGGGCCGACGAAACGGTGATCGGCCACGCGGTCACGGTCAAGGTCGCATTGACGCTCAAGCCCAAGGCGTGAGCACGCAAGACTTCAGGCTTCGCGCGCGTCGAGGAATCGCCGCGCGCTGAAACTGTCGAACGGCCAGTCGAGTTCGCGACCGTCGGGCTCCACGCGCAGCACGGGGATGCGCCAGCCGTAGATTTCGGATAACTCGCCTTCCCAGCCGATCTCCACGCGCTCGAATGTGTCGGCCCCGGCCGCCAGCAACGCCTGCTCGGCCAATTCGCACAAGTGACAACTGCTGCGTCGATAAAGAATGAGGCGCATCGTGCGAGCCCGGTCGAGTCTGCGGCTACAATGCCACACCTTTTCGGCGGCTTGCGACGACCATGGCTGTCAGCGTCTTCGACCTGTTCAAGATCGGCATTGGCCCTTCCAGCTCGCACACCGTGGGCCCGATGCGCGCGGCCGCGCGCTTCGTCGGCCGCTGGCTCGATGAGCGCGGCACCCTGACGCAGGCCAAGCGCGTGCGCGCCGAGCTGTACGGCTCGCTCGCGCACACCGGTCGCGGCCACGGCACCGACAAGGCCGTGATCCTGGGCCTGGAAGGCGAATGGCCCGATCGCATCGACCCCGATGGCATTCCCACGCGTCTGGCGCGCGTGCGTCAGGACAAGACCATCCGTCTGCTCGGCCGTCACGAGATCGCCTTCGACGAGAAGAGCGATCTGGTGTTCAACAAGCGTCAGAAGCTGCCCTATCACTCCAACGGCATGCGCTTCACCGCGTATGGCGAGGGCGATCAGGTGCTGGCCACGCGCGACTACTACTCGGTCGGCGGTGGCTTCGTGGTCAATCAGGACGAAGCGGCCGAGGATCGCATCGTCGCCGACACCACGCCCCTGCCCCATCACTTCACCACCGGCGACGAACTGCTGCGCTTGTGCGAGGAACATCGCCTGAGCATCGCGCAGGTGATGATGGCCAATGAACGCGCCTGGCGTAGCGACGCCGAGATCCGCGCGGGCTTGCTCACGATCTGGCAGGCCATGCAATCGTGCGTCGCGCGAGGCACGCGCGAGGCCGGCACCTTGCCGGGTGGCTTGAACGTGCAGCGTCGCGCGCCGGGCATGGCGGCGGAATTGTCCGGTCGCCCGGAAGCGGCCTTGAAAGATCCGTTGACCATTCTCGACTGGGTCAATCTCTACGCGCTCGCGGTCAACGAAGAAAACGCCGCTGGCGGACGCGTGGTGACCGCGCCGACCAATGGCGCGGCCGGCATCATCCCGGCGGTGATGCATTACTACGATCGCTTCGTGCCCGGCGCCAACGAGCAGGGCATCATCGATTTTCTGCTCACGGCCGGCGCGATCGGCATTCTGTACAAGGAAAATGCTTCGATCTCGGGCGCCGAAGTCGGTTGCCAAGGTGAGGTCGGCGTGGCCTGTTCGATGGCCGCCGGCGGTTTGACCGCCGCGATCGGCGGCACGATCTATCAGGTTGAGAACGCCGCCGAGATCGGCATGGAACATAACCTCGGTCTGACTTGCGATCCGATCGGCGGCCTGGTGCAGATTCCCTGCATCGAGCGCAATGCGATGGGCGCGGTCAAGGCGATCAATGCCCAGCGCATGGCGATGCGCGGCGATGGCAAGCATCGCGTGTCGCTGGACAAAGTGATCCGCACCATGCGCGACACCGGCCGCGACATGCAGGACAAGTACAAGGAAACCTCGCGCGGCGGCCTCGCGGTCAACGTCATCGAATGCTGAGCCCGGACGCGCCTCGCTCATGAATCGCGCCCGCGCTTACGTCTGGTTGGGCGCGGCGCTCGCGATCGGCGTGGTCTGGTACACGCGCGCGGGCGGTGGCGGCATGGCGCCCACGGCGACGGCGCAAGTGAGCGGACCGCTGGCGCCAGTCGATCAGGATTTCTATCGCGTGCGCGTCGAGGACATCGACAACGGCAAGCGCCACTACGTGCGCAATCTCATCGCCGGCCCGCTGCAATTCGAACTGCGCTTCGATCGCGCCGTGGGCGTTCAAGCCGATCCGACCTTGCCCTTGCGCGTGGTAGTGCCGGCACTGGCCGAACAGCGCGTGGTCGACGTGCGCATCGCGGCGGGCGCGAGCGAAGGCGATTTCGCCATCATCGGCGAGGCCGTGCCGGGGCGTCCCGGCGCCACGTCGTCCGCCGCGGCGCGCTACGTCGTGCCCTTCGCGGCGGATCAGGCGTGGACGCTCGACCAAGGCTTCGAGGGCACGCACAGTCATCAGGACGTGCAATCGCGCTACGCGCTCGACTTCGCCGTCGAGGAAGGCACGCCCGTGCTCGCCGCGCGCGCGGGCGTGGTGATGCATGTGCGCGATGATTTCGAGATCAACGGTCAGGCGCGCGCCGAATTCGCCGAGCGCTCCAATGTGGTGCGCGTGCTGCACGACGACGGCACGATGGCGATCTACGCGCATCTGGCGCCGCGCGGCGCCTTGGTCAAGCTGGGTCAACGCGTCGACGTTGGCACGCCGCTGGGCTTGTCGGGCAACAGCGGCTTTTCGACCGGGCCGCACCTGCACTTCGCCGTGCAGCGCAATGCCGGCATGAAGCTCGAATCCATCGTCTTCGACATGGACGGCGTCGACGAGCGCGCGGCGCACTGAGCCGTCGCGCTCAACCCGTGTTTTGCAGACCGGCGGAAATCCCGTTGACGGTCGACACCAAGGTGCGAAAGCGATCGTCCTCGGCCGCGCCACTGGCGCGCCAGCGTTCGAGCAGATCGGCCTGGATCAGGCTGATCGGATCGACATAGGGATTGCGCAGGCGAATCGACAAGCGGAGTCGGCGATCGCCGGCGAGCACGCGATCGGCGCCCTTCAATTGCAGGATCAGGCGTTCGGTGCGCGCGAATTCGTCTTCGATCATCGGGAAGAAGCGTTCGTGCAAGTCACCGGCCAGGCGCGAATACGCGCGCGCGATCGCGAGATCGGACTTGGCCAGCACCATCTCGACATCGTCGAGCAAGGTGCGAAAGAACGGCCAGTCGCTGGCCATCTCGCGCAACAGCGGCGCGCCGAAACGCGCGATGCCGGCCTCGAGGCCCGCGCCAACGCCATACCACGCCGACAGATTGCAGCGCGTCTGCGACCACGCGAAGACCCAGGGAATCGCGCGCAAGGAATCGATGCCACCGACGCCGGCCTGACGCTTCGGCGGTCGCGAGCCCATGCGCATGCGCTCGATCACGTCGATCGGCGTGGCGCGGCGGAAATACTCGACAAAGCCCTCGGCGCGATAGATCAGGTCGCGATAGCGCTCTTCGCCGGCGCTGGCGATGACGCTCATCGCTTCGCGCCAGCGCGCCTCGCGGGGCTCGGGTGGACGTGGACGCAAGGTCGCGCGCACGACCGCGGCCGCAGTCTGCTCGAGGCTGCGCAAGGCGATCGCGCGCATGCCGTAGTTGCGATGAATCACTTCGCCCTGTTCGGTCAGGCGCAGGCGTCCATCGATGGAACCGCGCGGCGCGGCCATCACCGCGCGCTCGGTCTTGCCGCCGCCGCGGCTGATCGAACCGCCACGACCGTGGAAGAACGCGAGCGCGATGCCGCGCGCGCGCGCCAATTCGGTCAGCTCGACCTGCGCGCGCTGCAAAGCCCAGCGCGAGGCGAGCAAACCGCCGTCCTTGCACGAATCGGAATAGCCCAGCATCACCATTTGCCGACCCCGCGCGCCGAGATGCGCGCGATAGTCGGCGTCGTCGAGCAGCGCGCCGATGATCGCGGGCGCGCCGCGCAAGTCCTCGATGGTCTCGAACAGCGGCGCCACGTCGAGCGGCACGCGACCTTCGCCATCGACCAGACCCGCGGCGCGCGCGAGCGCGAGCACGGCCTGCACGTCGCTGGCCGCGCGCGTCATGCTGATGATGTACACGCCCACCGCGCGCTCGCCGTGACGACGACGCGCCTCGGCCATGGCGGCGAAAACGGCGAGCACGTCGCGCGCTTGTTGATCGTCCTCGCCCAGCCGCACGCCATCCTTGCCCGGCAAACGCGACAACACGGCGCGGCGCGTGACTTCATCGGACGTCGACCACGACGCATCGCCACTAAGCCGCTCGACCACGCGTGCATGCACGCGCGAATCCTGGCGCGCGTCGAGCGCGGCCAGATGAAAGCCGAACGTCTCCACGCGCCGGATCAGCCGTCGCAACGGCGCGTGGCCGGCATGCTGACCGCGATGCTGCAGCAGGCTTCGGTCGATCAAGGTCAGATCATCGAGCAACTCGCTCGCCGACGCGTAACCGCGCTCGGGATGATTGCGCGCGGTCTCGCGCAGGCGCACGCAGATCAGTTGCAGCAACAAGCGATACGGCATGTCCTGATGGCGCGGGCGCAGCTTCGCCGCGTTTTCGGGCAGCAGCGCGCGATAGCGCGCCAGCCGCACTTGCACGGCATCGTCGACCGCGACGCGCTCGATCGATTGACTGAGCATGCGCGACAGATGACTGACCTCGGAGATGTAGCGACCGACGATCAGCTCGCGATGACTGGCCAACGACTCGGCATAGGTTCCCGCGCCGACATTGGGATTGCCATCCATGTCGCCACCGACCCAACTTCCGAAGCGCACGAGCACCGGCAGATTGACCGCGCGGCCGTAGACCTCGGCGATCACGCGCTCGAATTCCTCGTACAGCACGGGAATGGCGCGATAAAGCACGTCGACCAGATAGAAACTCACGTGATCGACTTCGTCGGCCACGCTCGGTCGCACGGCCGCGGTCTCGGCGGTCTGCCAGGCGCTGGTGATGGCCATGCGCATGCGCGCTTCGTCGAGTTGCCGCTCGGGCGGCGTGCGCGTGCGGTCGAGGTCGTCGATCAGGCATCGCGCGATCAGGTGTTCTTTCTCCAGCAGCGAGCGACGCACGGCCTCGGTCGGGTGCGCGGTGAACACCGGTTCGAGCGACATGCGCTCGAACAGGCTCAGCAATTCGTCCAGGCCCACGCCGGCGGCCTTGAGTTCGAGCAAGGTCGCGTGCAGGCCACCCGGTTGCGGCGAGGCTTCGGCGCGCTGATGCTCGCGGCGACGACGCACGCGGTGGATGCGCTCGGCCAGGTTCACGAACTGGAAATAGCTCGAGAACGCGCGCACTAGGGATTCGGCGACATCCAGCGGCAGGCCGCGGATCGATTGCGCCAGTTCGTCCAACGCCACGCCGTCCTCGCGCCGGCGGATCGCGGCCTGGCGCGTGCGCTCGACGGCCTCGAGCAGCCAGGGGCCGACCTGATCGACCAGGACCTCGCCGACCAGGTTGCCCAGGCGGTTGACGTCTTCGCGCAGCGGGATATCGGTGTCGACGAACTCGGATTCGCGGGTATCGGCCATGCGTTCGATTGTGCAGCAATCGCCCGCGGGGGTGCAGGGCCCGCGGGGCGTGGCCTATAATGAATGACCAAAGGTCATATACCCGCCCAGGCGCTCCGCGCCGCACGGCGATACTCCGAATGAATCAACAGCAGACCGAAACCTCGCGGCGGCGCACGTTCGCGATCATCTCGCATCCCGACGCGGGCAAGACCACGCTCACCGAAAAGCTGCTGCTGTTCGGCGGCGCCATCCAGATGGCGGGCTCGGTGAAATCGCGCAAGGCGGCCAAGCACGCGACTTCGGACTGGATGGCGCTGGAAAAAGAACGCGGCATCTCGGTCACCAGTTCGGTGATGCAGTTCCCGTACGAGGATCGCATCGTCAATCTGCTCGACACGCCCGGTCACGCCGACTTTTCCGAAGACACGTATCGCGTGTTGACCGCGGTCGACTCGGCGCTGATGGTGATCGACTGCGCCAAGGGCGTGGAAGAACGCACGATCAAGCTGATGGACGTGTGCCGCCTGCGCGACACGCCGATCATGGCCTTCATCAACAAGCTCGATCGCGAGGGCCGCTCGCCGATCGAGCTGCTCGACGAAGTCGAGTCGGTGCTCAAGATCCAATGCGCGCCGGTGACCTGGCCGATCGGCATGGGTTCGCGCCTCAAGGGCGTGTATCACCTGATCGACGACGAGGTGCATATCTACGAGCAAGGCCGCAACTTCACGCGGCAAGACTCGACCATCTTCAAGGGCCTCGACGATCCGGCCCTGGTCGAGCGCGTGGGAGCCGACATGCTGCGCGAACTGCGCGATGAATTGGAACTGGTGCAGGGCGCTTCGCATCCGTTCGACCTCGAAGCGTATCTGGCGGGCAAGCAGACGCCGGTGTTCTTTGGTTCGGCGGTGAACAACTTCGGCGTGCAGCCGCTGCTCGACTTCTTCGTCGCGCACGCGCCGTCGCCGCGCGCGCGCGCCACCACCTCGCGCGCGGTCGAGCCGACCGAGGCGACGATGACGGGCTTCGTGTTCAAGATCCAGGCGAACATGGACCCGCAGCATCGCGATCGCGTGGCCTTCATGCGCGTGTGCTCGGGCACCTTCGAGGCCGGCATGAAGGCGCGCCACGTGCGCCTGGGCAAGGACGTCAAGATCGCCAATGCCCTGACCTTCATGGCCTCCGATCGCGAGATCGTCGAACGCGCCTATCCGGGCGACGTGATCGGCATCCACAACCATGGCACGATTTCGATCGGCGACACCTTCACCGAGGGCGAGGCGCTGTCGTTCACCGGCATTCCCAATTTCGCGCCGGAACTGTTCCGCCGCGCGCGCCTGCGCGATCCGCTGAAGATGAAGCAGCTGGCCAAGGGCCTGGCGCAGTTGAGCGAGGAAGGCGCGACGCAGTTCTTCCGGCCGCTGATGTCGAATGATCTGATCCTGGGCGCGGTCGGCACGCTGCAGTTCGACGTGGTGGCCTATCGCCTGAAGGACGAATACGGCGTCGACTGCGTGTTCGAGCAAGTCAGCGTGACCACGGCGCGCTGGGTGCATTGCGACGACGAGAAGAAGCTCGAGGAGTTTCGCGACAAGAACGCGAGCAATCTCGCGCTCGATGCCGCGGGCGAACTCGTCTATCTGGCGCCGACGCGCGTGAACCTGCAGCTGACCCAGGAACGTTCACCCGCCGTGCGCTTCGCCGCCACGCGCGAGCACGCGACGGCGCAAGCGGTGGATTGACGCCTACGCCTAGCTGGCGATGTAGCGCTGCAACTGCGAGATCTCGCGCTCCTGCTCCTCGATCACCGACTTGACCAAGTCGCCGATCGAGAGCACGCCGACCACGCGTTCGCCGCGCAGCACGGGCAGATGGCGAATCTTGCGCTGGGTCATCAAGGTCATGCAGATGTTCACCGTGTCGTCGGGCGAGACGGTGAACACGGGCGAGGTCATGATTTCCCACACCGCGGTCTCGGCCGAGGAACGGCCCCTGAGCACGACCTTGCGCGCGTAGTCGCGCTCGGAACAGATGCCCAGGAGCTTGCCCTCGCGCATCACCAGCAGGGCGCCGACCGAGCGGTCGGCCATCATCTGGATCGCGGCGAGCACCGGCTCGTCGGGACCGATCGCGTAGACCTGCTCGCCCTTGCCGGCGAGCAATTCGCTGACCTTGGCCATGCGTGCCTCCAGGGTTGCTGGGGAAATCGCGCGGATCGTGGTCGGGATCTTACTCCGGTCGATCGCGCCGCCAAGTGTCGACACCGCGAGCGTGGTGAAGCCGCGATCGATCGACATGTCCCACACCATCACGTGCGGCAGACCTTCGTGGCGAGACCACACGGGCGAGGCCACGGTGATGTCGTCGGTGTAGTACAGACCCCAATCCGTGCCGACGAAGACCTGACGCGGAATATTGGGATTGGCCAGGATGGTGTTGACCGGAATATTGGGCAAATTGCCGGTCTTGTTGGCCCAGGTGAAGCTCGCGCACTGCGCCGTGCAGGTGACCTGGAACACATGGCCCGGCGTCGCCGCCGTGTTCTGATCGAAACCACCGACGGCGGCGTAGCCCACGAGCGCGTTCACCGGATCGTGCGTGACGTCCATGATCGGACGATTGGGCAGCACGGCATTGCCTTGCGTCAGATTGACCCAGGTCGCGGAATTCGCCGTACCCGCGCCGAGATTGAAGCCCATCCAGACATTGCCGTCATTGGTGCCGACCATGCCCATGCTCGGCGTGCTCACCGCGTGCGTGAGCTGGTTGATAAAGGAGCGATTGTCGCTGCCGACGATCAGGTTGTTCTTGGTCAGGTCCGGACTGTTGATGTACCACGACGACGACGGGAAGCCACCGGCCAGCGTCTCCCACACGCGATACGTGCCCGCGATCATGCGCGTGCAGCCCGAGGCCGCGGTGCAGCCGCTGCCCGAGGCATCGGTCACGCCGTAGCGATAGATCTCGAACGGCATCACGAAGCTCAGGCGATCGCCACCCCAGCTGCCGCCCGTGGTCGGCACGATCGAACTCGTGGCGCCGCCGGGACCCGCGCTGGTCGCGCGCACCACGCCGTTCTGACTCGAGTAGTACCAACGCTGCGCGAGCACGGGCTCGATGCGCGTGAAGATGCCGTCGCCGCAGAAGGTCTGCTTGGTCCACGACGTCGGCCCGGGGTTGCCCGACCACGTCGCCCACGAGCAGCCGTTGTCCTGCGCGCCGCCATTGATGCCCGGCGTCGCCGACGTGGCGAAGTTGGCGGTGATGTCGCCCGAGTAGAACTCGATCGTGTTGACCGAACTGTTGAGCGGAATGAAGCTCGGCGTGGTCGCGGTGGCATTGCTGCTGTACCACATGCCGCCGTCGGAACCGAGCAACAGACGCGAGGGATCCGACGCCACGAAAGCGCGCGCGTGATGATCCACGTGCACGTTGCCCGTGCTGTAGCCGCAGGTCAGATCGTTGAAGTTGGCGCCGCCGTCGCTCGAGCGGAACAGATCCACCGCGCTCATGTAGACGATGTCGGCATTGGTCGGATGCACGGTCAGGCCCGCGTCGTACCACATCTGCGAACCGCCCGAGGCGGCGTTGGCGCAAGTCGTGCCGCCGGGACTGACGGCCGAGACGGTCGCCGCGGTCGCGCGCTGCGTCCAGGTGGTGCCGGCATCTAGCGAGCGCCACACGCCAAGCACATTGCGCGCGGCGGAATTGGCCACGAGCGCGTAGATGACGTTGGCGTCGCTCGGCGCCACGGCCAGTTCGATGCGGCCGAAGGTCGTGTCGGGCACGCCATCGGCGATGGCATCGACGAAACCGCTGGCGACGAAGCCGTTGTCGGCGCGCGAACTCGTCGTCCACGCCACCGGACAACCCGAGGCCGGCAAGTTCACGGTGTACACGCCATTGGCGCCGTTGTTGACCAGATCCGGCTGCACCGGCGTGGGCAGGCCACGCGTGCCGACCGCGGCGATCAACTTGGTCGTGCTGCCTTGATCGATGGCGAGCAGGCCCGTGATGTCCTGCCGCTGCGTGCTGAAGCTGTTCGTGTAGCACGGGCCGGTCCAGTTGGCGCCCGTGTCGTACGAGAAATACAGGCCGGTCTTAGTGCCAACGATGAGATTGGCCGAGTTATTCGGATCGACCGCGACCTGACCAATCGCCTGATATTGCGGATAGCCGCCGATCGAGGGCGCGTACAAAGGATTGAAGACATCGGTGCCGAGCAAGGTCCAGGTCTCGCCCTTGTCGGCGCTGCGCAAAAGGCCCGCGGCGCCGAACGAGAACGAGCCGAAGCGCAGATCGCCGGTGCCCGCGTAGATTACGTTGGGATTGCTGGGATCGATCGTCAGATCACCGATCGCCATGCTGGCGATTTCGGGGAAGTCGGTCTTGACCTGCCACGTCGTGGCCGACGAGCAGCAGTTGGTCGTCTTCCACACGCCACCGCCATCGGAGGCGAAGTAGGCAATGGTGTCATTGGTCGGATCGACCACGATGTCGTTGACGCGACCGGCGTTGGCCGTGTTGCCCGAACCCAGCGGGCGCGGACCTAGCGGCGTGAACGACACGGGATCGAGCGCGAGCGGACTGACCACCGATTTCGCGTGTCCGATGCCGAGCGGTCGTCCCACCGGCATCTTGCGCTCGGCGACCGCGGACTGCGCCACCCACGCGGGTTGGAAATCGCCCGTCGGATACGTCAGCGACAAGGCGCGCAACAAACCCGGCGAGGGCGAGCGATGCTGACTCGGCGCCTGTTGCCACCAGGGCTCGGCCCCGACGTCCTTTTCGTTGACCCATGCGAGTGTCGCGAACGTCGTGACGCCCACGACGAGCACACCCATGCCCCAAGCCGTTGTCGACTTCATAATGATGATCCCCCGATCAGACGTCCGGACTATAGCCGTCTCCGTCGCGAGTTAGAACGGATTGTGGGGATACCAGGACTTTCGGCCTATTTCAGCACTTCATCGAGATAGGCCGGGCCACCCAGTTGGTTCATTTGCCGCGCGACCCAGGCCGAACGCGAGCGCACGTAACGCGAACCGCCGTTGACCTTCATGCGCTTGGGGTCGGGCAGCACGGTGACCAGGCGCGCGGCTTCTTCGGCGCGCAATTGCGATGCCGACTTGTTGAAGTAGCGACGCGACGCGGCCTCGACGCCATACACGCCATCGCCGAACTCGGCGACGTTGAGATACACCTCGAGAATGCGGCGCTTCGACCAGCACGTTTCGATCAACACGGTGAAGTAGACCTCGGCGCCCTTGCGCACCCAACTGCGGCCCGACCACAGGAACAAGTTCTTGGCGACTTGCTGCGAGATCGTGCTGGCGCCACGCACGCGCTTGCCCGCGTTGCGCTCGCTCCAGGCGTTGGCGATGGAATCGAAATCAAAACCGCGATGCGTGGGAAAGCGCTGATCCTCCGACGCCACCACCGCGAGCGCGGCCACGGGCGCGATGCGCGTCATCGGCACCCAGCGATAGTCGAGCGTGAACGCGGATTGTCCAGCGAGTCTCGCGTCCAGACGACGATCGATCATGAAGGCCGTGGTCGGCACCGGCACGAAGCGCAGCAAGACGACCAGCGCCACGGTGACGACGACGAACACGGCGACGCCGCGCGTCAACCAACGCAGGATTCTTCGCCACCACGGTGACGGCTTTGCCACGACGCTGGCGCTCGGTGTCTTGCGCCTCATGCCCCGTGACCCGCGCGCCCTTGCGGGCGACCGTGATCGCCCCCACCATGGGTCGCCCTTCGGGAATGTCTTGCTTGCCGGGAAGCATCGATCCGCATGTCGTCCTCCGCCACCAATGATTTCATCCAGTCCTTCCACATGGAATCGGCCAACTCGCGCGGCGTGATCGTGCGGCTTGAGCAGTCCTGGCAGCAAGTGCGCGCGCACGGCGCGCATGGCGAGGGCGTGGAAAGCGTGCTCGGGCAATGCCTGATCGCGGCCGCGCTGTTCGCCGGCGACGTCAAGCTGGCCGCGAGTCTGTCGGTGCAATTGCGCTCCAGCACGGCGCTGCGCACGGTGCATGCCGAATGCAGCGAAACCGGTCGCGTGCGCGGCATCGCGCGCCTGGGCGGCGAAGGCGAAGTGCCGCGGCGCGTGTCCGAGTTCGGCACCGACGCCCTGCTCGCCATCACCATGGAATGGCGCGAACGCAATGTGCGCCGCCAGGGCCTGGTGCCGCTCGAGGGCGAAACGCTGGCGCAGGCTTTCGAGGCCTATTTCGCGCAATCGGAGCAACTGCCCACGCGCATGCACCTGATCGCCACGCCCGATCGTTGCGTGGGCATGTTGGTGCAGCAGGTCGCCGAAGTCGGCGGCGTGCAGCGCGGCACGGCCGGCGCGGATTTCGAGCGCGTGACCGCGCTGTTCGACACGCTCAAGGATTCAGAACTGCTGGAACTGCCGCCCGAAACCGTGCTGCATCGGCTGTTTCACGAAGAAACCGTGCGCCTGCATCCGCGTCAGGCCTTGAGCTTCGGCTGCCGCTGTTCGCGCGAGCGCGTGGCCCAGGTATTGCTGGCCTTGGGACGTGTCGAGATCGAGCAGACCCTGGCCGAGCGCGGCGAAGTCGAAGTGCATTGCGAATTCTGCGATCAACGCTATGTTTTCGACGCGGTCGACGTGGGCCAGATCTTCGCCGAACAGCCCGGTCACGCCGCGCCGGAATCCCGACAGTGACGAGTTGTCGCGCCTTCCCCCGGCGGACTTTGTTAGTCGCTCGTGATTTGGTTAACATCTTGGGGGAGAAAAGTCGGGCAAGCTGCGGAATGTAAGGTGTTCTTCGCGGCCTTCACTTGCCCCGGAACCCCACAGGCCGGCCGCTGTCGAAGCGGCCAGACAAGACCCGAGTCGAAACGCGTGAACCTTCGAAGACTGCTACTGCCGCTGTTGCTGGTGCCGGGCCTGACGCTCGCCCAAGGCACGGCCGCGCCCGCGTCGCAAGAAGGTTATGCCCTGCGCCTGATCGCCGACGGCGATTGGATCGCGGCGGTCAAACCCGTCGAGGGCACGCAGACGCCAAGCGCTTTCCTGCTGGCGCCGATGCAACCGCAGATCGAAGGCGCGGGCGGCTTGGCGGTCGCGGGCTTGATCGACATCGGCACCGGCCAGATCTACGCCACCGCCGAACGCGGCATGGTCGTGTCGCTAGGCGCGCCGACGGCGAGCGCGGCGCCGCTGTGGTGCGGTGGTATCACCGCCTTGATGAGCGCGGCCGGCATGACCGACGAATGCATCGCGCCGCACGCCGCGCACGAAGCGCTGCCGCGCATCGCGCGCACGCAATTGAGCTTGGGCTACGCGCTGGGGCCGGGCAATATCCGCGTGACTTACGGCGACACGCGTAATCCCGAAGGTCACGAGTGGTCGCTGGCCCCGAGCGAAGTCGGCGCCAGCGCGCAAGGTGGTTCGATTCCTTTCTCGCTGCCGATGGCGGGTGGCCGTCCGGCATCGCGTGATCTCACGCTCGCCAGCACGTTTCATCTGGGCGATTGGGGTGATCTGCTGTTGGCCGCGGGCTACGCGCAATCGCAGCCGACGCAGAACAATGCTAGGCGCCTGGGCACGCTCGATCAATCGGCCGTGCGCCTGGGTGTTCGTCGCGGCGCGATTTCCGGCGCGATCACCGGTCGCGTGGTGCGTGGCGATGGCGACGCGGCGGCGACCAACTGGTCGGGCCTCGATCTGGGGATCTCCTGGCGCACGCCGTGGTCGGCCGAGATCAGCTTCGGCGCCGAGAATCTGCTCGGCCGTGGCAACACCAATCTCCTGCCCTCGCCGCCGACGGGCAATACCGACGAGTCCGCCGCGCGCACGCCCTACGTGCGATACCGGCAGGATCTGTAACTTCGTCGCGTCGCTCCGCGTTCGTCGCGCGGGCCTTCCTCGAAATTCTTGTTGCTGAAATTGCGATCGTTCGTTCGACGCACGGATTTCGCCGTGTCGCGCATGCCGCTTTATGGCCCCGATCGTGACCCGTTTCACACCCCGTCATCCGCAAGAATCGCAGGGCTCGCAGGTGCTTCGGCCGCGAAAAAACGTTAGCGGCTTGTAAGTCGACTTGGAGCCGACGCCTGCAAAATGCGGCAAGTCCTTGGTGCGACGCACATTCCCTCCTGTTGCGCAAAAGCCACAGAGGATTCCCTCGTTATACAAATGTTGCTACCATCGGCCGCTGCCGAGGGTATTGGTGGGCCACATGTGGCCGTTCCATGGATGGAAAGCACTTGTCCCGAACTAGTCACAACTCTGACGTTGGAGAGAGTCAATGAGACTGAATAGCAACGAGCTGCAAAAGGCCGTTCGTCTCGCATTGACGTTTGGCGCCGCTGCCTCCGCAGTGGCCGCGCCGAACGCGTTTGCGCAGGACCAGGACGACGCCGAAAAGCTCGAAACCATCCAAGTGGTCGGCTCGCGCATCAAGCGCACTGACCTTGAAACCTCGCAGCCGATTTTTGTCGTCGGCCGTGAAGATCTGCAGAAGACCGGCCTGACTTCGGTCGGCGACATCCTGCAGGAACTCACCACCAATGGCGCGACCATCAACACCGTGTTCAACAACGGTGGCGACGGTTCGACCCAGATCGACTTGCGCAACCTCGGCTCGAACCGCACCCTGGTGCTGGTCAACGGCCGTCGTTGGGTGAGCAACCTCGGTGGCTCGGTCGACCTCAACACGATCCCGGTCTCGGCGATCGAGCGCGTCGAAGTCCTGAAGGACGGCGCCTCGGCGATCTACGGTTCCGACGCGATCGCGGGCGTGATCAACATCACCTTGCGCGACAACTACGACGGCGCCGAAGCGTCGGCGTACTTGGGCGAGAACGAGGAAGGCGACGGTCGTACGGAAGCGTATGACTTCACCGTCGGCTCCTCGACCGACCGCGCCAGCGTGCTGTTGAACGCCGCTTACGTGAAGCAGGAACCGATCTTCGCGGGCGACCGTGATATCTCGAAGGTTCCGCTGTTTGGCTTCGGCGGCAACAACACGGGCGTCGGCGCTTCGTCGACCACCCCGTTCGGCCGCTTCGGCTTCAGCGCCAACGGCGGTCGTCTGCCGAACGGCGCGCCGGGCACCCTGACCCTGATCCCGGGTCGCGCGGGTACCGCCGCGGGTGACTTCAAGCCCTTCAGCGGCGCGACGGATGGCTACAACTTCGCGCCGGACAACTATCTGTTGACCCCGCAAGAGCGCACCTCGGTGTTCGTCCAGGGTCGTTACCAGATCACGGACAACATCGCGTTCAGCTCGACCATCCTGTACAACGAGCGTCGTTCCGAGCAGCAGCTCGCCGCGATGCCGTTCGTGTTCGGCACGGCCGGTTCCGGCTTGGCTCGCTTCACCATCCCGGCGACGGCGCTGTACAACCCGTTCGGCGAAGACGTGACGCGCGCGCAGTACCGCAACACCGAGCAGCTGCGTAGCTTCAACCAGGACGTGGACACGTTCTACTTCGCGGGCGGCCTCAACGGCGGCTTCGACCTGGCTGATCGTTCGTTCTCGTGGGATGTGAACTACATCTACACCGACAACGAAGAGCACGACCTGACCTACGGTCTGTTCGACCTCAACCGTCTGCGCACTGGCCTCGGCCCGTCGTTCCGCGACGCCGCTGGCGTGGCGCGTTGCGGCACCCCGACCGCGGTCATCGCGGGTTGCGTGCCGCTGAACATCTTCGGCGGCCCGACCGGCTTCACGCGCGAGATGGTGGACTACGCCTCGTTCACGGCGCAGGACAACACCTACAAGAAGCTCTACAACTACACCGGCAACATCACCGGCGATCTGTTCGAACTGCCGGCCGGCCCCCTGGGCTTCGCCGCGGGATACGAGTATCGCCGTGAGTTCGCCTACGACCAGCCGGACGCGCTGATCGCCTCGGGCGCCTCGACGGGCAACATCCGTCAGCCGACCTCGGGTGGTTTCTCGCTGGATGAGTTCTACGTCGAGTTCAACGTGCCGGTCCTCAAGGACCTGCCGGGCGCCGAAATCCTTGAGTTCTCGGTTGCCGCGCGTTACTCCGACTACTCGAACTTCGGCGACACGACCAATCCGAAGTTCGGTTTCCGTTGGAAGCCGTACGCCGATCTGCTGGTCCGTGGTAACTACGCCGAAGGCTTCCGCGCCCCGGCGATCACGGAACTGTTCCTGGGCGCCTCGGACAACTTCCCGACCGTGCTCGATCCGTGCTCGGCCAGCGCGCAGCCCGCGGGCGACGTGCTCAGCCGTTGCCGCAACGGCATCGGTGGCGTCACCGGCACGCCGGCCGGCTACGAGCAGACCAATTCGCAGATCCGCATCACGGTGGGTGGTAACGCCCAGCTGTTCCCGGAGCAAGCGCGTTCGAAGACCCTGGGCTTGGTCTACAGCCCGAGCTGGGTCGAAGGTCTGGACGTCAGCCTGGATTGGTACAACATCGAAGTGACCGACGCGATCGGCACCCGTTCGGCGCAGTTCATCCTCAATGACTGCTACCGCAACGCGACGCTGACCTCGTGCGCCTTCATCACGCGCCAGGCCAACGGCGACGTGCTCGACCTGTTCGCGGGCACCCAGAACCTGCCGCTCGGCACGGAGACGGAAGGCTACGATCTGACGGTCGACTACAAGTTCGACACCTCGTTCGGCAAGTTCCGCATCAACTGGGATACGGCCTATGTGTCGTACTACGGTGACGTGGGTCAGCCGGACGGCTCGAACGTGGCCGGCGTGCTGTTCGATCGCGGCTCGATCTTCAACCGCATCAAGTCGAACATCACCACCAACTGGCAGTACGGCGATTGGGGCGCGACCCTGACGACCCGTTACCTGTCGGGCGTGGATGAAGATTGCACCCTGCCGGTGCTGTTCGGTAACCCGGGCCTGTGCTCGAGCCCCGACGTCGAGGATCCGCAGTTCGGTGGCGCCCCCACCAACCACCTCGATGACGTGTGGTACTTCGACCTGCAGGGCACCTGGGACGCGCCGTGGAACGGCCGCGTGTCCGCCGGTATCCGCAATCTGTTCGATGAGGATCCGCCGGAGTCGTACTCGAACTTCGCCAACAGCTTCGACCCGTCGTATGAAGTCCCGGGTCGCTTCTGGTACGTGCAGTACACCCAGAAGTTCTAAGTTGTCGGCGGATTTCGATCCGCTCCAAGCAACACGATCTGGCCGCGGCCCCGGAAACGGGGCCGCGGTTTTTTTTTGGGCAAGACTTTTGCGCGGGAAGCCGATCGCGATCACGGAGCGCATCGATCGCTTGATCAATCGTGGGCAACGCGCGGCATGACCGCGGAATGCCACGGCAATGGGTTCTCACCTCACAGTGACAACCTCGATGCGCGGCGCGGGAAAGATCTTCGCGACGCTGTCGCCCGGATCAGGCAATCACCACGAAACGTCGGGCAGCAGTTCAGCACCGAGATTCGCTGAATTCCTGCTGCTTCCGATTGCCCCCAAAATCAGCGCGAATCATCGACCGAATCCACGGCCTTTAAATCTGGCCCCGGAAGCCACCGAGCGGGCTTCTACAAAAACAACTGACTCTTGCTTCGCGCGCCGCACCCGCGGCGCGCGAAGCGCGCTTTTGCTTTTTTCTTTTGATCTACCCAACGAACACCAGTGACGTTTCGACGGCTCGGGGTGACGGTCCCCTTGTCGGTGGCCAGCGCACAGGGACGTGCGCCGCGAGGGTTCAGCACAGGGATGTGCTGAATCCCTCGCCCACCGACAAGGGGCGGCACCCCGAGCCAAGCGACAACGTCACGCCAACCCAACCCACACCGCCCAGGTCGTCCTCACCGCCAGGTGGGGACCCCCACCCAGTCCCGCTTCTCCCCGTCAGGTGGGGAACCCCCAACCACCAGTCGATCCTCAATCAACCCTGGCGCCCCTGATTCAAATCCACTAGCGTTGCGCGCTCCAAACCACGAGCGCCCCCGTGACACCCGAACAACTGCTCTCGACCTTCTACCGCATCCCGCGACTGTCGGCCGCCGAGTTGTCCGATGGCGGCGGGCCGTTCGGCTTCGACATTCACACCGCGCTCGCGGTCGATTACCTGATCACGCGTTACGACTGCGACGCCATCATCGAGACCGGCTGCAATCGCGGCGACACCACGCAGTATCTGGCCGAGGCCTACCCCGATCGCGTCGTGCTCAGTTGCGACATCGTGCCGCAGTACGTCGACTTCGTGCGCAAGCGTCTGGCCGATCACCACAACGTCGCGATCGATCAATGCGATTCGCCGGAGCTGCTACAGAAAGTGCGCGGACAGTTTCGTTGCCCGCTCTACTATCTCGACGCGCATTGGTATGACGCCTGGCCGCTGACGCGCGAGCTCGAGGCGATCGAGCGCGGCGTGATCCTGATCGATGACTTCGACATCGGCGATCCGCGCTTCGGCTTCGACGAGTATCAAGGCGTGCGTTGCGGACCGGAAATCCTGAAACCGCACGCGCAGCGCTTTCCACGCTTCTACGTGATCAATCCCAACGGACCGTTTCCGCTGCCCTGCCTGCAGACCGGCCGTCGCGCCGGTCGCGCCGTGGCCCTGGCGGGCCTGGAGCATGACTATCTGCGCTTCTCGCGCTACTTCGTTCGCCGCAACAACGGTGCCGCGGCGTAAGCGTTCGAACTAGCGGCGACGAACATTGAGGTCGCCGCTGAAGGACTCGAGGTTGATCGTGGCGTCGCCCGCGCCAACCGTGGCGCGCAGCTTCGAACCGGGGCCGTGATCTTCCTCGACCACCTTGCCGAAATCGCTGCTGATGCGGCCGCTGAAGGACTCGGCTTCGATTCGCGACGAAATGCCCTCGGGCACGAAGATCGACACGTCGCCACTCATGCTCTCCACGTCGATGCGTCCGCCCTGCGCGGGATCGACCGTGAAATCGAGATCACCCGACACCGTGTTGGCATTGAGGCGCACCAGTTTCGCGGCCTCGAGCCGACCACGACCCGACACGGTCTCGAACGACACATCGCCCGACAAGCCGGTCGCGGTCACATCGCCGCTGACGGTCTCGAGCGAGCCGCCACTGGCCGCGCCGCGCGCGTCGATGTCGCCGCTGACGCTCGACAGTTCCCAGTGCTGCGCGCGCGCGTCGATGCGCTGCGAGCCCGAGACGCTTTCCACCAGCAGATCGCGCGCGCCATCGATGCCGCGCACCTCGACATCGGCGCTGACCGCCGTGATGTCGAGCTTGGCGCGCACCGGCACCTTGATCTCGAGCACCGTGTCCGAGGACGGCCCCGAGCCGCCCCACCACGACCAGCCCGCGCCATTGGCCGACTGCACGCGGATGCTCAGCTGATGGCCGCCACCGGCGACATCGAGCTTGGCGCCCTCGCCGAGCGTGCCGCCGATCACTACTTCCTCGCGATCCCAAGCGGTGACGGCGATGCGGCCGCGCACGTTGTTGATGTCGATACTCGCCTCGGCGTCGACCTGACGCTTCTCGTCGATCGCGCTGGCCGCGCGCGCCGGGTCGATGCTGCCGATCAGGGCCAGCAGCACGGCGCCGGCGATCGCATTGGTGGACATCTTCATGACGGATTCTCCGGCTGACCTCAGCTCACCGTCGACGCACGCAGCGTCAGGCGCAGCTTCTGTTCGTGAGTGTGGCGCAACAAGTTCAACAAATGCGTGGAACCGGGACTGCGTTCGAGCGCGCTTTCCAGATCGTTCTGCGCGGCATCGAGTTCGGCCACCGCGTCGCGGATCGCCGGCGGCAGCGGCGCGTCGCGGCCACCGCGCGCCTCGGCGATGGCGGCGCGATAGGAGGCGTCGAGCACCTCGGCCTCGCGCCGCGCCCAGTTCTCGGACGGGCGCGGCGTCTCGGCCACGCGGTCGCTGGTTCGCGGCGCGGCGCCGAAGCCCCCGAAGTTCAGCAGGCCCAGGCCGAGCGCGACCACCAGACTCGCCGCCAGCGCTTCGGGCCAGGCGCGAAAGCGCGTGACGCGCGGCGCCGGGGCCGCGGGACTCAAGCGCGCGGCGATGCCCGGCCACAGATCGCGCGAAGGCTCGCGCTCCCGGGCCAGATTCTGCAGATGGCGACGCAGCTCAAACTCGCTCATGTTCCTCTCCCAGCGCGCGGCGCAGCAGATTCCGCGCGCGATGCAACTGTGCCTTGCTCGAGCCCACCGCCATGCCCAACTCGTTGGCGATTTCCTCGTGCTTCCAGCCTTCGATGTCGTGCAGCACCAGCACCGCGCGGGCGCGAGGCGGCAGCTGCCCGATCAATCGCTCGAGGTCGATGCGCGTATCGCGCGACATCGACCGCTCGGGCGCGGCGAAAATCTCGTCGGTCTCGATGCCCAGTTCCTGATCCTCGGCGCCGGCGCGGCCGCGCAGATCCATCAGGGCCACGTTCATCGCCAAGCGATACAGCCAGGTGCCGAACGCGCTCTCGTGACGAAAACTGTCGAGTTTCTGCCAGGCGCGCACGAAGGCTTCCTGGGTCAGCTCCTGGGCGCGCGCCTCGACGCCGCCGCACAGGCGCCAGATCGCGCCATGCACGCGCCCGACGTGGCGGCGATACAAGGCCTCGAAGGCGCGCATGTCGCCGCCGGCCGCGCGACGCACCTCGTCGCTGTCGACGTCATCGCGCGTGGGCGCTTGCATGCCAATTCCAACCAGGGCGAGCGAAGTTCTCATCACGCGCATTTGGATGCGCCGGGACCCGCAAAGGTTTAGCCGGCCGCATGCGCGCGCGCCTCTTCGGCCAGCCGCGCCACGGCCACGCGCACGGTCTGCCAATGAATGTCGACGATGTCGTCGACCTCCGGCGCGTAGCCGCCGGCCATGGTCACGGCCACTGGCAAGCCAGCTTCCCGGCACGCGCGCAGCACGTGGCGATCGCGTTCGGCGAGCCCGGCCTTGCTCAACGCCAGCAAGCCCAGGCGATCGCCCGCGTAGGGATCGGCGCCAGCCAGATAGATCACGGCATCGGCGCGCGCTCGCGACATCGCGCGCGGCAGATGGGCGGCGAGCGCGTCCAGATAGGCGGCATCGTCGGTGCCATCGGGCAGCGGCACGTCGAGATCGCCTTCGGGCTTGATCGCGGGATAGTTTCGGGCGGCATGCATGGAGAAGGTGAAGATACTCGGATCGTCGCGGCAGATCGCGGCCGTGCCATCGCCGTGATGCACGTCGAGGTCGATCACCAGCACGCGTCGCGCCAAGCCCAAGGCCTGGACGTAGCGCGCGGCCACCACCGTATCGTTGAAAACGCAATAGCCGCCGCCACGATCGGCGAAGGCGTGATGCGTGCCGCCGGCCAGATTGATCGCGATGCCACCGCCCGCGATCGCGTCGCGCAAGGCCGCCATGGTCGCACCGGACGATCGCCGCGAGCGCTCGACCATCTCCGGAGACCACGGAAAGCCAATGCGTCGCAAGGCCGTCGCGTCGAGGCGCCCTTCGATCACGCGCGCGACGTAATCGGGCGCGTGAGCGCGCAGCAAATCCTCGATGCCCGCCGCCTCGGGCACGTGCATCGTGATGCCCCAACGCTCGGCGCATTCGGCCACGCGCTCGTGCAGACGCGCGTACTTGGCCATCGGAAACCGATGACCTTCCGGCAAGGGCAACACGAAGTGATGGCAGTAGAAAACCTTCATCGCGAACCAGGCGACCACGGGCCTGCGTTAGCATAAGGCCCGCGCCCCGTCAGACCCAGCCTCGCCGCATGCGCCCCAGCGTGAACTTCGACGACCCCTTGTGCTATCCGGCCGACTACGACGGCGCCGCCGATGTGTTCTTGTTTCAGAAAGCCACGGCCGAGGTGCTGGGGGAATCGAGTTTTCTCGATCAGCGCGCGCCGCTGCGCTGGGACGCCTTGTCGCCCGTCGCGCCGCGCGACGTGCCGACGCTTCCCACGCGCACGCCCGCGTTCGTGTTTCACACGGCGTTCTGCGGCTCGACCCTGCTCGCGCGCGCGCTGCATGCGCCACCGGGCGTGGTGGCATTGAAGGAACCGAAGGCGCTGCTCGGCCTTTCGCAACGCTCGCTCGATCTGCGCGTCGAGGAAACCGCCGCCTTCGACGAACGCTTGAGCCTCGCGCTCGATCTGCTCGGCCGGCCCTGGCGCGCCGATGGCGCGGTGCTGATCAAGCCGACCAACCAGGTCAATCGATTGCTGCCCGCGATCTTGCGGCTGCGCCCCAATACGCGCGCCGTGTTGTTGTACTCGAGTCTCGAGGAATTCCTGCTGTCGTGCTGCAAGAAACTGCCGGAGGCCGAGACGCGCATTCGCTGGATGGCGCAGCATCTGTTGATCGGTGGCGCGCTGGCGCCGGCGCTGGGCGTATCGCCGCGACATGCCTTCGACTTCGTCGAATCCTGCGTGCTGACCTGGTACGCGCAGATCGAGCGCTATGCCCAGGCCCTCGCCGCCGACACGGGCGATCGTCTGCGCACGCTCGACATGCGCGTACTCATGCGCGCGCCCGGAGCCACGGTGCGCGCGAGCGCAACGCATCTTCACCTCGACGGCGCGCTCGAACACCTGCCCGAACGCGTGCGCGCGAATTTCGCGCGCGACGCCAAGCACACCGACAAGACCTACAGCCCCGAGCAGCGCGAACGCGAAAAGGCCGCGCTGCAAGCGCGCTACGCGCCCCTGGTGCAGGCGGCGCTCTCGTGGGCCGATCAGGCCATCGCGCCCGTGGCGCTTGCGCCCAAGGACTGGAAACCGCTGATCGTGTGAACGCGCGGCCGCGCGCTCAGGCGAGAGCGGCTTGCGCCTGTGGCGCGCGCGACAGGGCTTCGCTAACGCGCGCGTGCTCGGCGCGCAAGTCCTCGGGCAGGCGCGCGCCGAAGGAGTCGAGATACTCGCCGATGGCGCGATACTCCGCGCGCCACGCGTCGTGATCGACGTGGAAGAGTTCTTGCGCCGCCGGGCCCAGATCAAGACCGTCGAGATTCAACTCGCCCGACCGCGGCAGGCCACCGATGGGCGTGTCCTGCACGCCCACTTCGCCCGCGCAGCGCGCGAGAATCCACTCGAGCACGCGCATGTTGTCGCCGAAGCCCGGCCACAGAAACTTGCCATTGCTGCCCTTGCGGAACCAATTGACGTGGAAGACGCGCGGCAGCGCGCTGGCGCGAGCGCCAAACGACAACCAATGCGCGAAGTAGTCCGCGAAGTTGTAGCCGCAGAACGGCTTCATCGCCATCGAATCGCGCCGCACCACGCCGACCGCGCCCGTGGCCGCGGCGGTCGTCTCCGACGCCATCGCCGCGCCGACCAGCACGCCATGGCGCCAATCGCGCGCCTCGAACACCAGCGGCACCAGCGACTCGCGACGACCACCGAAGATGATCGCCGAGATCGGCACGCCTTGCGGATCTTCCGCGTGCTCGGTCCAACTTGGGCAACGACGCGCCGACACGGTGAAGCGCGAGTTCGGATGCGCCGCCGGACCATTGGCGCGATCGTACGGACGACCCTGCCAATCGAAGGCGGGCACGCGATCATCGAGCCCTTCCCACCACGGTTGACCGTCGGCGGTCAGCGCGACGTTGGTGAAGACCGCCTCGCGATCGAGCATGGCGAGCGCGTTGGCATTGGTCTTCGCGCTGGTGCCGGGCGCGACGCCGAAGAAACCCGCCTCCGGATTGATCGCCCACAAGCGACCATCGGCGCCGGGCTGCATCCAGCAAATGTCATCGCCCACGGTCCACACTTTCCAGCCGCGCTCGCGATAACGCTCGGGCGGAATGAGCATGGCGAGATTGGTCTTGCCGCAGGCGGAAGGAAACGCCGCGGCGACGTAATGCGTCTGCCCCGCGGGATTTTGAATGCCGACGATGAGCATGTGCTCGGCCAGCCAGCCTTCCTGTCGCGCCTGCCACGACGCGATGCGCAGCGCATGACACTTCTTGCCGAGCAGCGCATTGCCGCCGTAACCCGAGCCAAAAGACTTGATCGTCAACGACTCCGGGAAATGCATGATGTAGCGACGATCGGGATCGAGCTCGCCGATCGAATGCAGTCCCTTGACGAAGCGACCCTCGCGTTCGATGCGTGACAGCGCTGCCGTGCCCATGCGGGTCATGATCCGCATGTTGGCGACGACGTAGGGGCTGTCGGTGATTTCCACGCCGCAGCGCGCGATCGGCGAATCGATCGGGCCCATGCAATACGGCACGACGTACATCACGCGCCCGCGCATGCAGCCGTCGTAGAGCTTATCCATCAAGGCGTTCGCCTCGGCCGGATCCATCCAATGATTGTTGGGACCGGCGTCTTCGCGCGATGCCGTGCACACGAAGGTCAAATGTTCGACGCGCGCCACGTCCGACGGATGTGAGCGATGCAGATAGCAGTCTGGAAACGTTTCCGGGTTGAGCGATATCAAATCGCCGCGATGCGTCATCAAGCGCAGCAGCGCGTCGTTTTCTTGCGCCGAGCCATCGCACCACTGCACGCGATCGGCTTGCGTGAGACGCGCGACTTGATCAACCCATTGATTCAGAGCGGCTAATTGACTCGACATGGCGGGAGCCCCAAAACGCGGCAGGGCGCAGCAAAATGCGCGAATTCAGCCACGTTAGCGGCGCGCGGGCCCGCATTGCAACGGCTTGACGCGCCGTGTCGCGAGCCACTATAGGCCGGTGCCGCGCACGCCTTCGGAAGGTTTGCGCCAGGAATCGAAGACACCGATTTCCCACGGCCGCGAAGCGAGCACGAAGCTCACGCCCTCGCGTTGCGCCACCGGCAGATTGGCGTCGTGCGCGAGCAGCATGTCGAACTCGCGCGTGAAATCCGCCAGACGCTTTTGCAGCGTCTCGATCGAATGCGGCGCCATCATGCCGGTGAGCAAGCGCACTTGCGCGTGCTTGTCGCGAAAACCCTTGGCGAAGAAATCTGGCAGCAACTTGCGTTCGAAGAACAACTGCACCGGACCATCGGCGCGCCAACGGAAATTACGCGCGGTGCGCAGTCGCACGCGATTGCCCGGCAGCAGGTCGAGAATGCCCATGCGATCCAGGCGCGCGAGCAAGCGCGTCCATTCGGGGCGCGAGAACTTGTAACGCTCGAGCACTTCCTCCTCGCGCCAGTTGTTCAACGACAAATACAGCGCGAGCAACAAACCCGGTTCCTTGAGCAGCATTTCCTCTTGCTCGGCCTTGAGTTCGGTCAAGGGTTCGGCGTGCGCGCGCGCGTGTTCGGCCAATTCGATCAGACCGATGCCCAGGACCTCGCAAATCTGCTCGAGTCGGCGTACGTTCAAGGACTGGCGCGAGAACATGCGCTTGACCGTGGCCTCGCTCAACTTGAGTTGCTTGGCGAGCTGGGCATAGGTCAGGCCTTGCGCCTTGAGCAGGCGCTTCAACGCGGTAACGAGTTCCAGGGTCAGGCTCATGGACGGTAGCGCTTTTCGAGACCGGCGAGCGCCGGCGACGCGCCATCGTACAAGAATCTTGAACCGCCCCCGACACCGCGCGGAGCCTGAGCGCCCCGGAGGAGAATCCGTCATGCGCAAACTGTCGATGTTGATGCTAGCGATGAGCCTCGGCGTGTCCGCCACGGCCTCGGCTCAGCATTCCGATCTCTCGCAAGTCTCGATGGTGAGTGTCGCGCCCTCCTTGATCGCGGCGGAACTCGCGCACGCGGGTCTCGAGGCGGGCACGCATCTGGTCGTGCGTGGCGTGCAGATCGTCGGCAAGGTCGCGCGCGTGACCATCGAGGCCGTGGGCACGGGCGCCTCGGCCACGTTCGAGATCGCGGCGCATTTGCTGCGCGATGGCGCGATCGCGGTCGGCACGGCCGTGGTGACCACGGCGACCACCGGCGGCTATGTGCTCAGCGCGGCCGGACGCATGGTCGCCTTCGTGCCCGACGAAGTCGCGCGCGAGATGATCCATCACCGCGAGTTCGCGCGATGACTCAGCTGACGCGCTTTTTACGAACGCTGAGCTTGGCGCTGATCCTGGCCTGCCTCGCGCCAACGGCGATCGCCGGCACCGCCTGCAACACGCACGCGATCACGCCCGAGCAACTGCAGCGCGCCACCACCACGGCGATGCACGTGCGTCAGGCGCTCGATGCCAGCGATGCGCCCGTGGCCATGATCGCGCGCGTCGGCACCGATCTGTCTGAATACGGTCTGCACTACAGCCACGTCGGCTTCGCCGTGCGCGAACACGAGGACGGTCCGTGGACGGTGGTGCATCTGCTCAATCAATGCGGCTCGCCGCGCGCGGGGCTTTATGCGCAGGGCCTGGTGAATTTTTTCGCCGATGATTTGATCAGCTACGAGGCCAAGATCGTCTACTTCGAACCCGAGTTCGCGCGCGCGCTGGCCGCGCATCTGCGCAACGACGGTGGACGCACGCAGTTCGAGCCACGCTACAACGTGATCGCGCGCTACGATTCCAAGACGTATCAGAACAGCACGGCCTGGGCGCTGGAACAATTGATCGCGGCCTCGATGCCCAACGCCCGGGTGACGCGCGGCGTGGCGCATCAAGCGATGAAGACGCGCGGCTTTCAGCCCGACATCATCGACATTCCCTACTCGCAACGCGTGCTCGGCGGATTGTTCTCGGCCAATACCGTGTTCACCGATCACTCGGTGGGCGCGCGTCTGTCGGGCCATTACGCGGTGGTGACGGTGCGCGCGATCCTGCGCTTCGCGCGCGATCAGCACTGGATCGAACGCGAACGCGTGCTCGACGAGCAAGGCGAGGACGTGCTGTATCAGGGCGACTGAAGGCGCGCGATGACGCGCGACCGTCGGCGTCGCGCGTCGTCAACGCGCCGGCGGAATCAACACCGCCGCGACGTGCTCGACATAGGCCTCGAGTTCTTGCGCCGACATGCGCGGCAGGCCCAGCATCATCAATTGCAGAAAACCCACGTAGGCGCTGTAGGCCAGGCGTCCGCGATCCATCGCGTCGCGCCGCGACATGCCCAAGCCCTTGTAGGCCAATGCCAGATACTGCACGCGTCGCTGCGACACGCGCTGCATCACCGGACGCACGGCCGGATGATCGATGGCTTGCAGCAGCGCAGAATAGATCACGTGCGTGCGGATCTCGCGACTGGTGCGGCGAAACAGCGCGAGCAAGCGCTCGCGCGGATCGGCGATCGGATCGAGTTGCTGGATCAGGCCTTCGACATCGGTCTGTTCCCAGCGCTTGAGCGCGGCGTCGAGCAAGGCGTCGCGCGTTTCGAAATGCCAGTAGAAGCTGCCCTTGGTCACGCCGAGGCGCCGCGCCAGCACTTCGACCGCCACCGAGGCCACGCCCTGCTCGGCGATCTGGTCGAGCGCGGCCTGTTCCCAATCCGCGGCCGACAGGCGCGGCCGCTCGATTTTCGCGGTGGCAATCGTCATTCGAACCTCGCCCGTCCCCCGGGGAATCGGCATGGCCATACGGTAGCGTATTGACACCTCAAAACAAAGCGAACCATACTCGGCCGTATGGTCAAGGCCCCCACCCCCACTGAAGTCGAGTCCGTTCGCCTGCGCACCGGCGACGGGATCGATCTGCATCTGGAGATCCGCGGTCCCGCGGAGGGCCCGCCCTTGATCTTCGCCCATGGCTTTGGCCAGTCGCGGCTGTCGTGGACCGAGTCGGCCGCGGCACTCGCGGCGCGCGGCCATCGCTGCGTCAGCCCCGACGGGCGCGGCCATGGCTTGAGCGGTTGGCTGAGCGATCGCGACTATCAACTGGCGCAGTTCATCGATGACGCGCGCTTGATCACGCGACATGTCGGCGAGCGGCCCGTGTGGGTCGGCGCCTCGATGGGTGGCTTGATCGGCATGATGGCGCAGGCCGAGTCGACGCCCGAATCGTTGTTCTCGGCCTTGGTCCTGGTCGACATCACGCCGCGTTGGGAACAAGCCGGCGTCGATCGCATCATGCAGTTCATGCGCGCGCGGCCCGAGGGCTTCGCCTCGATCGACGACGCGCACGCCGCCGTGCGCGAATACCTGCCCCATCGCGTCAACGACAAGACGCCCGAGCGTCTGGAAAAACATCTCGTGCGCATGGACAACGGTCGCTTGCGCTGGCATTGGGATCCGAAATTGCTCGACACCGTCGCGCGCGAATCGCAGGCCTGGAGCGAGCGCCTGGCCGATGCCGCGCGCCGCCTGCGCGTGCCCGTGCTGCTGATCAGCGGCGGCCGCAGCGACGTGGTCTCCGAACACACGGTCGCCGAGTTTCTAAGCTACGCGCCCCACGCCGAACACCGCCGCATCGACGACGCCACGCACACCCTGGTCGGCGATGCCAACGACGCCTTCACTTCCGCCATTGCCGAATACCTGGAACGCCCGGGCCGCGACGCCCGGCGCCCAGCCGCTTGAGGAGCACGTCATGATCGCAGCGCTTCCCACCCTCGCCCTGATCGTCGTCTCGTTGACCTGCGCCTTTCTTCGCACGGGTCTTCGCGCATGGACCATCGCCACCGCCATCGCCCTCGTGGCCGCGGCCGTCGTGGTCGGGCCGCAACCCTGGCTCGCCTGGGTCATTCCCGCGGCCGTGTTCGCGCTGGTTGCGGTGCCGTTGAATCTGACGAGCGTGCGTCGTCAGATGTTGAGCGCGCCGGCGCTGAAGTTCTATCAAACGATGACGCCGCAGTTGTCGGAGACCGAGCGCGTCGCGCTCGAGGCCGGCACGGTCGGCTGGGAAGGCGAGTTGTTCAGCGGCCGCCCGAACTGGGACGTGCTGATGAAGCAGCGCGCGCCGCAACTCAGCGCCGACGAGCAAGCCTTCCTCGATGGCCCGTGCGAAGAAGTCTGCGCCCTGGTCAACGATTGGGAAGTCAGCCACGTGCGTGGCGATCTGTCGCCGGAGACGTGGGACTATCTCAAGCGCCATCGCTTCTTCGGCATGATCATTCCGCGCGAGTACGGTGGTCTGGGTTTCTCGGCCTACGCGCATCATCGCGTGCTGATCAAGGCCGCGAGCGTGTCGGGCACGCTGGGTTCGACCATCGCCGTGCCGAACTCGCTCGGTCCGGCGGAACTGCTGCTGCATTACGGCACCGAAGAGCAGAAGAACTACTACCTGCCGCGCCTGGCGCGCGGCGAGGAAATTCCCTGCTTCGCGCTGACCAGCCCCTGGGCCGGCTCGGACGCGACCTCGATTCCCGATTACGGCATCGTCTGCAAGGGCATGCACAATGGCGAGGAAGTGATCGGCATTCGCCTGAACTTCGACAAGCGCTACATCACGCTGGCGCCGGTCGCGACCGTGGTGGGCCTGGCCTTCCGTCTGCATGATCCGGATCACCTGTTGTCGCCGGTGAGCGATCGCGGCATCACGCTCGCGCTGATTCCGCGCAACACGCCGGGCCTGGAAATCGGCCGCCGACATCTGCCCTTGAACATGCCGTTCCAGAACGGTCCGCTGCGTGGCAAGGACGTGTTCGTGCCGATGAGTTATCTGATCGGCGGCGAACAATACGTCGGTCACGGCTGGCGCATGCTGGTCGAATGCTTGTCGGTGGGCCGCGCGATCTCGCTGCCGTCCAATGCCACGGGCGGCGTGAAGATGCTCGCCGCCGGCACGGGCGCCTATGCGCGCATCCGCAAGCAATTCCAGATGCCGATCGGTCGCTTCGAAGGCGTCGAGGAAGCGCTCGCGCGCATCGGCGGCTACACGTATGCGATCAGTTCGCTGTCGCGCATGACCGCCAACGCCGTCGATCTGGGCGAGAAGCCGGCCGTGCCCTCGGCCATCGCCAAGTACCACGCCACCGAAGCCGGTCGCGAAGTAGTGCGCGACGCCATGGACGTCCACGGCGGCAAGGGCGTGATCCTCGGCCCGCGCAACTACGTCGGTCGCGCCTGGCAAGGCGCGCCGATCTCGATCACGGTCGAGGGCGCGAACATTCTCACGCGCAGCATGATCATCTTCGGTCAGGGCGCGGTGCGCTGCCATCCCTACGTGCTCAAGGAAATGCAGGCCGCGACCGAACCCGATCGCGCCAAGCGCCTGAGCGCCTTCGATCGCGTGTTGTTCCAGCACGTCGGCTTCGCCATCTCCAATGCCGTGCGTTCCTTCGTGCTGGGTCTGGTGCACGGCAAGCTCGGCGCGGTGCCGGGCGAGGCTTACACGCGCAAGTTCTATCGCAAGCTCGGTCGCTACAGCGCCGCGCTGGCCCTGGTCGCCGACACCGCCATGCTCACGCTCGGTGGCAAGCTCAAGCAGAAGGAAAAGCTCTCCGCGCGCCTGGGCGATGTGCTGTCGCAGCTCTACATCGGCTCGGCCATGTTGAAGCGCTACGAGGACGAAGGTCGTCCGGGCGCCGATCAGCCGCTGCTCGCGTGGGCCATGCACGACGCGATCTACAAGATTCAGTCCGCGCTCGATGGCGTGCTGCGCAACTTCCCCGTGCGTCCGGTGGCCTGGGTGCTGCGCGCGCTGGTGTTCCCGATCGGTTTGCGCGAGAAGGCGCCGGGCGATCGCCTGGGTCATCGCGTGGCGAGTCTGTTGCTGGCGCCGTCGGAAGCGCGCGATCGTCTGGCCGAAGGCATCTACTACGGTCACGCGCAGCAGAATGTCGTGGGTCTGCTGCAACGCGCGCTGCCGCGCGTGATCGCGGCCGAGCCGGTGGAGCGCAAGCTGGCCAAGGCGATCAAGGCCGGTGGCATCACCGCGCACGACGCGGGGCAACAGCTCGAGGACGCGGTGAAGGCCGGCATTCTCACCGTCGCCGAGCGCGATCTGCTGGCCGAGGCGCGCGCGCTGACGCTCGAGATCATCTCGGTCGATGACTTCGACAGCGCCGAACTCGCCGCGGCCACGCCGCAGGCCAAGCCGAGCAGCCTGCGTCCGGCGGCGTGAGATGGCCTCCGAGGCGCTTCGACAATTCCGCAAACTCGGATCCAGCGCCTTCGGGCGCTGGATTTTTTCGCGCGCCGTGTGCTGGCGCGCGCCCTACTTCGCCAGCATCAAGCCGCTGATCGAGGTGCTGGAGCCCGGTCGTTGCGAGGCACGCATCGCGCATCGCCGCGCCGTGCAGAACCACATCGGCACGGTGCACGCGATCGCCTTGTGCAATCTCGCCGAACTCACGGCGGGCCTGGGCACCGACGCGAGCATTCCCGACAGCATGCGCTGGATTCCCAAGGGCATGACCGTGCGCTATCTGCGCAAGGCCATGGGCACGATGCGCGCGACCGCGACCATCCCGGCCGTGACCGATCCCGCCATCGCGCAGGAACTGCACGCGAACGTGATCGTGCGCGACGCCGAAGGCGAGACCGTATTCGACGCCGATATCGCCATGTGGGTGTCGCCGCGCAAGAGCGCGTAAGGGTTTCGAGCGAGATTACTTAGTCGCCGCCCGCGCCGAACGGCACGGTCAAGCCCAGCGTGAACACGCCATCGCCGAAGCCGTTCTGACCCGGCTGACGCGTATCGTTCAAGTCATAGCGCAGGCGAAAATCCGCGCGCAGCAGCACGCGTTCGGGCACGACCAGTTCCCACTGTCCGCCCACGCCGAGGTTGAACATGAAATCGCCGCCCGTGTCGCGCGGCAGCGCTTCTGGACCATCGAAACGCAAATAACCCACGCCGATCAGGAAATACGGGTCCCACAGCGGCTCGCGATTGATCGTCAGATGATTGAAGCCGATGCCGCGATGACGCAGGCCGTAGTCGATGCCGAAATCGAGATCGTCGGCGGTGAGCTCCATCTCCACCGCGTACTTGGGCCCAAACGTGCGGCCGACATTGAGCGCGTAGATCGAACCGTCGTTGTTGAAGTTCTGATCGGTGACCATGATGCCGCCGCGCGCGCCGACGAACCACGTGTCGTCCGCGCGCGATTGCGCCGCGACGCCGGTCGATACCAGCGCAAGCGCGATCAGGATCAGCAATCGTTGGAACAAACTCGCCGTCATCCGGGGTTTTCCGCGTCGTCGGCGCCAGTGTCGCGCTCGGGCGCCTTCGCGGGCAAGCGCCGCGATTCGCGCACGACCCAGGCCGAGGCCAGGCCCATGCAGGTCGCCATGGCGATGCCGACCAGGGCCACGCCGGCGAGACCAAAGCCCAGCACCTGCGTCAGCCCCGTGTGCACCCACGCGAAAGTCAGATCGCCGCCGCGATAGACCACGGTGTCGATGAAGTTCTTCGACTTGTAGCGGCTCTCGCGATCGACGCGCGTGAACAGACTCTCGCGCGCCGGCTGGATCAGCGCGAAGTTGCCCGCGCGCGTGATCACTTGCACCACGCTCATCAGCAAGGGCAAGGGACTGGCCGTGAGCAAGGCGAACCCCGTGCCGACCAGCACGGCCGGGAAGATCAGCATCGGCCCCACGCCGAAGCGCGTCATCAACAGGCGCGTGATGCTGAGCTGCATCAACAGCACCAGGGTGTTGATGGCGAAATCGAGAATGGCGAAGTAATGCGCGCGTTCGTCGCGATCGGGAATCGCCAGGCGCGCGTAAGCCTGCTGCTGGTTGTACAGCAAGGTGCCCACGGCCACGCCGAAGAACATCAGGCAGCAGCACGCGATCAGAAAGCGCGAGCGCCCGATCAACATGGCGCCACCGAAGATCGAGCCGCCGATCGCGTCCTCGCCCGAGCGCCAGCCGCGTCGCTTCTCTTGCCGCACGGCCCAGGGAATCAGATTGAAGATGCACACCAGGCTCAAGCCCAGGAGCGCGGCCGACACCAGCAACATGTTCGGCACGCCGATGTACTTGACCAGGGTGATGGTCAGAGTCGAGCCGACGAGCGTGCCCGCCGTGCCGCCGGCACCGATCGCGCCGAACAGGCGCTTGGCCTGATCGTTGTCGAAGATGTCGGACATGAAGCTCCAGAACACCGACACCGCGAACAGATTGAACACCGCCACCCACACGAAGAACCCGGCGTCGCGCAGCACGCCGCCATGCCCGGAACTCATCAGGCCAAAGAAGAACACCAGACACGCGATGAAGATCAGATAGATCGTCGGCAGCAAGCGTCGACGCGGAATGCGCGCCACCAGATGGCCGTAAGCCGGCACCAGGCACAACATCACCACGAAGGTGCACAGGAACAGCCACTGCAAGGGATAGGGCGTGCCCAGGGCATCGCGCACCGGACGCAGCACGTAATAGGCCGCGAGCAGCGAGAAGAAATACAGAAACGACCAGCCCAGGGCCGCGCCCTCGCCGGTCGCGGCGCCGAGCAATCTGGTCAGCGCGTTGGGTCGTTCGGAGTTAGTCGACTGCACGAAACCGCGTTCCCTTCCGGACCGCGCGACCTTACCGGGCCGGCACCCGAAGCGCCAGGGGCGAAAGCGCGCGTGTCGGCCGCGAGGCATACTAGCGACTCGTCTCCGCGATGACGTGGTCATGACACCGACGCTGCTGTCGATCCACACCTATCCCATCAAGTCCTGCATGCCCCTCGATCACGACGCGGCCGAAGTCGAGCCGCGCGGCCTGCGCGACGATCGCCGCTGGTTGCTGGTCGACGCCAACGGCAAGTTCATCACCGGCCGCCAACTGGGCGCGCTCGTGCGCCTGCGCGCGCTGCCGCACGCGCACGGGCTTCGCCTGTCGTTCGACGATGGCGACGCGCGCGATGTCGCCCTGCCGCGCCCCGATGGTCCGCGTCGCGAAGTGACCGTGTGGCGCGACACCGTGCAGGCCTTGGTCGCCGACGCGGCGATCGGCGCCTGGCTCGGCGCGCGATTCGGGCAAGCGCTCGAACTGGTCTATATGGATGCTGCGGCGCATCGAAAAGTCGATCCCAAGTACGCGCGCGCCGGCGAGGAAGTGAGTTTCGCCGACGGCTTTCCACTGCTGCTGATCGGTCAGGGCAGTCTCGATGGACTCAACGCGCGCATGGCGCAGCCGATCACGATGCGACGCTTTCGGCCCAATCTCGTCGTCACGGGTGTCGAGGCGCATGCCGAGGATTCGTGGCGCGTGATCCGCGTTGGCGAAGTCGTGTTCGACGTGGTCAAGCCCTGCACGCGCTGCGTATTCACCACGGTCGATCCCGACACGGGCCTTTTGGATGCGCGCAACGAACCGCTGAACACGCTCAAGACGTATCGTCGTGGCGAGAGCGGCATCACCTTCGGACAGAATCTGCTGCCACGCAACAATGCACGCGTGCGCGTGGGTGATTCGGTCGAAGTCCTGGAGTACTTGCTCTAGGCACGGCGCCTAACTTGCGCTGGCCCTTTTTTTCCTGGCCTGATCGTGTACGACTACATCATCGTTGGCGCGGGTTCGGCGGGTTGCGTGCTGGCCAATCGACTCAGCGCGAATCCGCGGCACCGCGTGCTCTTGCTCGAGGCCGGACCGCGCGACTGGCATCCCTTCATCCACATGCCCGCGGGCATTTCCAAGCTGGTCAACAGCAAGGGCGTGAACTGGGATTTCAACACCGAACCCGAATCGCACTTGCACGCGCGTCGCCTGTGGTGGCCACGCGGCAAGGTGCTCGGTGGTTCGAGCTCGATCAATGCCATGTGCTACGTGCGCGGCAATGCGCGCGATTACGACGAATGGGTGACGCTCGGCGCGCAAGGCTGGGGTTGGCACGAGGTGCTGCCCTACTTCAAGCGCTCGCAGCATCAGGAGCGCGGGCCTTCGGCGTTTCACGATGTTGGTGGTCCGCTCAACGTCAGCGATCTGCGTTATCACAATCCCTTGTCGGATGTGTTTCTCGCCGCGGCGCGCGAAACCGGCTTCGAAGCCAATGAGGATTTCAACGGCGCGCGTCAGGAAGGCTTCGGCTACTACCAAGTCACGCAGAAGAACGGCGCGCGCTGGAGCACGGCCGCGGGTTACCTCAATGCCGCGCGCGAGCGAAGCAATCTGCGCGTGGTCACGCGCGCGCTGGTGCATCGCGTGCGCATCGAGCAGGGTCGCGCGGTCGGCGTGTACTACAGCGTCGGTGGCGAGGAGAAGTTCGCCGAGGCCGAGCGCGAGGTGATCCTGAGCGGCGGCGCGATCAACTCGCCGCAATTGCTGATGCTCTCGGGCATCGGCGCGGGCGACGCGCTGCGCGCGCACGGCATCACGGTCGCGGCCGATCTGTCTGGTGTGGGCCGCAATCTTCACGATCATCTCGATGCCTGCACGATGTATCGCTGCACGCAGCCGATCACCTACGACCGCTCCAGTGAAGTGCTCACGGCCTTGCGCTATTACCTAATGCGCGCGGGCGCGGGCACCTCGAACATCGCCGAGAGCGGCGGCTTCGCGCGCTCCGAACTGGCCGAGGACGAACGGCCCGATCTGCAATTCCACTTCGTGCCGGCCATGCTCGACGATCACGGTCGCAATCGACTGCCGGGCGATGGCTTCACCTTGCATGCCTGCGCGCTGCGGCCACGCAGTCGCGGTCACATCGAGCTGGCTTCGAGTGATCCCGCGGCGAAACCGCGGATCTTCGCGAACTATCTTTCCGATCCGGAACACTTCGATCTGCGCACGCTGGTCGAAGCGGTCAAGCTTTCGCGGCGCATTCTCGGCGCGGCGCCGCTGGCGGCGTATCGCGGCGTGGAAATGTTCCCCGGCCCGCAGGCGCAGGACGATGCCGCGCTCGCCGAGTTCGTTCGCCGCAAGGCCGAGACCATCTATCACCCCGTGGGCACCTGCCGCATGGGCGTGAACGACGAGGCGGTGGTCGATCCGCATTTGCGCGTGCGCGGCGTGGCGCAATTGCGCGTGGTCGATGCCTCGGTGATGCCGCGCTTGATCGGCGGCAACACCAATGCCCCGACCGTGATGATCGCCGAGCGCGCCAGCGATCTGATTCTCGCGGCCTAGGGCATCACACGCTCAAGATCGGCGGCAACGGGCAGTGCAGCGCGGCGCAGATCGTGCGCAGCAGCTCGGCTTCTTCCAGGGTCACGCGATTGTCCAGGCTCAACGTGCGCGTGAGGCCTTCCACCAGCAATTGCTTGCCGGCCGGATTGAGCCGATTCAATTGCGCGAAAGCGCGATCGAGCGCCTGCTGCCAATCGCCCGAAGGTTGATACGTCGGCACGTCGGTGCCCAACACCAGATGCGTGCCGGCGATGAAGGCGCGTCGCGCCTGATCGGCATCGGCATGGCCTTGCTGGGCCAGCACCGCGAACAGATCGACCACGGCGGCGCGCACGTCGACCAAGCGCTTGCTGCCCAGCGGCGCGGAACGCGAGGGATCGAGCGCATCCATCACCTGCACGCCGAGCAGGCGCGCGAGGCAATACTCGCCGAGTTGCACGTGACCATCGGCGCGAATCACGCCATCGAGCGCGCGCACGAGGTTTTCCAAATACGGGCGCGGACGGCGACGCAGCGTCGGAAACGCGAGCGAGGCCAGCGGCAGCCGATGCAAGGGATGAAGATCGACGAGGCTCGGCACGATCGCCCGCGCGCGCTGCGCGAGATCGTGACCGAGCGCATCCGTGATGATCTGCAGCTGTCGTTCGCGCAGACCCGCCTCACGATCGAGCGCTAGCGCGAGCACCAGCGCCGGCGCTTGCTCCTGCATGTAGGCGAATTCGGCCAGCGCCTCGGGCAAGTTCTGATGAATCGAACCGGCCGCGGCGTAATCGTCCGATGACGGATTGCCGACCTGACGCGCGACGCGATGCGGATCGACGCTGACGCTGCTGCCGGCCGCCGGCATCGTCGCGGGCGGCGCGGAACGCGGTGGCGCGGCCGCTACCTTCGGCGCGGCGGCGGAGGTCGCGGGCGGCGTGACTTCGATGCCTGCGAACGACGCCAAGGGCGTGCCCGTCGAATCGTCGTCGGCCAAGGCCGTGGTCACGCGCGACCAGCGTTTGGACAGATCGATCAGTTCCGATTCCTTGAAGCGCGGATCGAGGCGCTGAATGCGCTCGAGCACCGGCGGATGCGTGGCGAACAGGGCCGAGAAGCCCATGCCATCGCCGAACAGCATGTGGCTGACTTCCTCGCCATCGCCCGCGCTCAGGCGCGACCCCGCCGGCAGCGCCGCGATCTTCTTCAACGCGCCGGAAATACCCACGGTCTGACGCGTGAACTGCACGGCCGAGGCGTCGGCCAGGTACTCGCGCTGACGCGACACGCTGGCCTTGATGATGCGACCGAAGAACAGCCCCGCGTAGCCTACGATCATCACCGCCAGGGCGATCAGCATCAGGGCCATGCCTTCCTTGTCGCCACTGCGGATGCGCAGCATCTCGCGCCCGGCGATGCCGATCACAAGGATCCCGAACAGCAGACCCATCATGCGGATGTTCAGGCGCATGTCGCCATTGAGCACGTGACTGAACTCGTGCGCGATCACGCCTTGCAGTTCGTCGCGGTTGAGCTTTTCCAAACACCCGCGCGTCACGCACACGGCGGCATCGGCCGGCGAGAAGCCGGCGGCGAAGGCATTGATCGATTCTTCCTGCTCGAGCACATAGATCTCGGGCACGGGCACGCCCGAGGCGATGGCGATCTCTTCGACCACGTTGCGCAGTCGACGCAAGGCCAGGTCATTGCCGCCCGTGTTGACGCGCACCGCGCCGAGCTTGCGCGCCACGGCCGAACCGCCCGAGCGCAGCATCGCGATCTTGACCATGCTGGCGATGAGGATCACGGTCAGCACGACTAGGCTCGTGGCCATCAGGCCGCCCAGATGATCGGCGATCGGCGAGCCCGAGATCGGCGCCTCGCCCTTGCCCGAGCGGTTGGCGCTGATCAGCACGACCAGAATCACCGCGTCGATGGCCAGCACCACGCCGACCACGGCCAGCCCGAACCAGATCAGCAGCCGGCGCGACTGACTTCGCGCCTTGGCCTGGTATGCGAAGAAATCCATCGGCGACCCGACCCCGCCCGACGCGGATCAGAATTTGACTTGCGGCGCTTCGCGCTTGACCGCGTTGTCGATCTCGAGCAGGGCCGCGGCGGCGAAATTGAAGATGCCGGCGATCAGGCTGGATGGAAAGATCTCGCGTCGGTTGTTGTAGTTCATCACCGCGTCGTTGAAGGCCTGACGCGCGAAGGCGACCTTGTTCTCGGTCGAGGTCAGCTCTTCGGACAGCTGCATCATGTTCTGGTTGGCCTTGAGGTCGGGATAGGCCTCGGACAGCGCGAACAAGCGGCCCAGGGTGCCGCCGAGCTGGCCCTCGGCCGTGGCCAGTTGCTGCATCGCGGCGGCGTCGCCGGGATTGGCGTTGGCCGCGCGCAGGCCGCTGACGGCGACGTTGCGGGCGGCGATCACGGCCTCGAGCGTCTCGCGCTCGTGCTTCATGTAGCCCTTGGCGGTCTCGACCAGGTTGGGGATCAGGTCGTAGCGCCGCGTCAGCTGCACGTCGATCTGGGCGAAGGCGTTCTTGTAGCCGTTACGCGAAACGATCAGACCGTTGTAGATGCCGATGGCCCACATCGCCAGCACGACCACCACCGCAACGAAAATCAGTGCAATCATGGTGAAAACTCCCTCGCCTAGAAGCCACGGGCATGCGTAAAATGCAGCTTGTTTCGAGCTTCGAGCATAACATGCTGCTTTCGCGGTGCCCGACATCGATGCGTTCCGCCCGCGCCACCGCCGTGGTGTTGCTGAGCTTGTTCGCCGGCGCCGTCGGCGCCGCCTCGCCGACCGCGCCGACCCCGGCCCCCGCGACGACCGCGCCCGCCATCGCGACGGCGGCCGACGCGACCGTCGCCGAAGCCCCGATCACCGTGCCGCGCGTGATCGGCGACGACCCGATCGAACTCGCGCGCATCGTCGCCGAGTTCGAGCAGATCACCGATCAGGTGATGAACACCGGTCAGGTCGTGGGCATGGGCGTGGCCGTCGTTGGCAAGGGTCAGGTGCTAAGCGTGCGTGGCCTGGGCACCACCGACATCGGCAGCGGCGTGCCGGTGCGCACGGACAGTCCGTTTCGCTTGGCCTCGCTGTCGAAGGCTTTCGCGTCGACCACCACCGCGCTGCTGGTGCGCGACGGCTATCTCGACTGGGACGATCCGGTGCAGGATCTCGTGCCCATGGTCGAACTCAGCCAAAGCCGCGAGACGCAGCGGCTGACCATCGGTGATCTGCTCAGTCATCGCGTCGGCCTGCCGCACAACGCCTTCGATCGCGAGCTCGAGCGCGACGAGCCCTACCCGATGCTGGTTTATCGCCTGCGCGAATTGCCGATGACCTGCTCGGTGGGCGATTGCTACGCCTATCAAAACGTCGCCTTCAGCCTGATCGGCGACGCGACCTTCGCCGCCACGGGGCAGTTCTTCAGTTACGAAGTCGAGCGGCGTTTGTTTCACCCGCTGGGCATGAATCAGGCGACCTATGGTCGTGACGCGCTGGAATCGAGCGCGGACTGGGCGCGCCCGCACGTGCGTCAGGGGCGGCGCTGGGTGGCGCTGCGGCCGAAGGAAAACTATTACCGCGTCACGCCGGCGGCCGGCGTCAACGCGTCGATCGCCGACATGGCGCTGTGGGCCAACGCGCAGCTCGGCCATCGACCGGACGTGTTGCCCGCCGACCTGCTCAACGAGATTCAGCAGCCGCGCGTGATCACCCCCGGCGAAGAACGCGGCTCGCCCTGGCGACGCGCGCGCGTGTCGCTGGCGCAATACGGCCTGGGCTGGCGCGTGTACGACTACGCCGGTCAGCGCTTGGTGTTTCATGCCGGCGCGGTGCAGGGCTATCGCGGCATCATCGCCTTGCTGCCTGATCACGATTTCGGCGTGGTGATGTTGTGGAATTGTGAAAGCGCCGTGCCTTCGGGCCTGCTGCCGACCTTGCTCGATCGCTATCTGGGCTTGCCGGCCTACGATTGGCTGCGCCTTTCGGCGTTCCAGCCGCGGCCCTTGATCGCCTCGCGCAAGCCCGCCGCGCATCGTCAACGCGTCAGCGCCGGCCGCTGAACCGCCTCGCGGCCCGGCCGCGGCGGCCGGACCCATGCCCAATGGCGTTTGCTTCGCGCCAGCGATTTCGCGAAGCTAATCGCCCCCCAAGCGCCCGAGCCCTCTCATGACGCTGGCCGAACAACTGGTGATGCTCGCCCTCGATCCCGAACGCGGCGTGTTCGCCCGCGGTGTCGATGTCGGTCGCTTGCGCCGCGCCATCGCTGGCGCCGTGTTGTTCGAACTCGCCCTGCATGGTCGTCTTCAAGGCGATGAGAAGGGCGTCACCGCCACCACCTCGCTGCCCGATTTCAACCCGCAACTCGATGCCGCCGCCAATCGCTTGATCGCGGCGGGCGGCCGCGTGCCGTTGGGCGACGCGGTGGAGATGGTCCGACGCACGCTGGGCAATTCGACCAAGCGGCTGATCTCGGCCCTGGTCGCGCGCGACATCCTGCATCACCATCGTCAGGCGTTCTTCTTTCAGCGCAATCCGCTGCGCTCGATGCAATCGCTGCGCGAAGTGTTCGATGCGCTGCGCACGGTCACGCGCGGCCAAGCGCCTTCGCACACCGCGATCGGTCTGGCCGTGCTGGCCGACGCCAGCGGCGTGCTCGCCGCGCGCTCGACGCCGGAAGAACTCTCCGCCACGCGCAAGCGCCTGGCCGAAATCGCCGGCGCCCCGCACGACGACAAACTGCGTCTGCTGTTCGCGCTGCCGATGAGTCTGGCCTGAGCACGAGCAGGTCGCGCGCCGATCGATGGCGCCAGACCGCGCGCATCGCGCATCGAACCCGGGACCGCGCCTGACCTGATCCAGGTCATGTCCGTCGCCGGAGGAAACCGTCAGGATGTCGCCAACGCGACTACCCCTTCCGCGGCCATGCCCGTGCTTGCCACGCCCTTCGCGATTCCCCGTTCGAGCGCCATCGCGCGCGGGCGCGCATGAACGATCCCGCGCTCTATCCCTGCTTTCTCGGACCCTATGCCGAGAACGACGACTTGCTCGAATCGCTGGTCGTGGGTTTTCTGCGCGATCACGTCTACTGGCGCCGAAACTTGCATCCCGAAGACGCGCCCGTCATTCCCACCGGCGCCAATCGCCAGCCCGACTACATCGCCTTCGAATCGCGCCTGCGCAAGGAACTGCATCAACTCTCGGCCGCGTTGAAGCGCAGCGTGCCGTTTCATAGCCCGCGCTACATCGGGCACATGGTCAGCGATCTGCTGATTCCCGGCCTGGCCGCGCAAATGTTGGCGCTGCCGTACAACCCCAACAATGTTTCGGCCGAAGCCGCGCCGGTGACGATCGATCTGGAACTCAAGGTCGGTCTGCAACTGGCCGCGATGATTGGCTATGTCGCCGATCCCACGCGCGCCGATTGCGCCTTTGGTCATCTCACCTCGGGCGGCACGCTGGCCAATGTGCAGGGCTTGCGCCTCGCGCTGGCGATGAAGGCGTTTCCGGTCGCGCTGCGCGCCGCCGGCGCGCCGATCGACGCGCTGCCCGACAGCGACGACGCCGCGTTCAATCTGGCGCAGACGGAGATCATCGCCCTGCTCGAACGCTGGCGCGCTGGCCTGCGCGACCTGCCGCCGGCCGAGCGAGCGCGTTGGCGCGAACGCGTCGAGCACGAGCGCGTGGAATCGCTCGGCCTGCACGGCTTTCTCGCGCGTCACCCGAGCCTGACGCCGCCGCTGGTGTTCGCGCCTTCGACCGCGCATTACTCGTGGAGCAAGGGCGTGAAGTTGCTTGGCCTCGGCCGCGAGCAACTGCGCTTGATCCCCGGTCGCGCCATGCGCCTGGACATCGACGCGCTCGAAGCCGCGCTCGACGACTGTCGGCAACGTCGGCAATCCGTGCTGATGGCCGTGGGCGTGCTCGGCAGCACCGAGTTCGGCACCATCGATCCGCTCGATCAACTAGCCGACTTGCGCGCGCGGATGCAGTCGCGCGGACTCGGCTTCGCGCTGCACGCCGACGCGGCGTGGGGTGGTTATCTGTGCACGTTGTTTCGCACGCCCGAAGGGAATCTGCGTGATGCCGACACGGTCGGTCGCGAGTTCGCCCGCTTTCCCACGCCGGCCGTGCACGCCGCGATCGCGGCCTTGCAGCGCATGGATTCGGTGACCATCGATCCGCACAAGCTCGGCTATCTGCCCTATGGCTCGGGCGCTTTCGTGTGTCGCGATCAGCGCGCGATCGCCTTGCTGTCGGAATCGGCCGACTACGTGTTCACCGAAGGCGACGAGGGCGATTTCCTCGCGCGGCATCGGCAATTGGGCCGTTACGTGCCCGAAGGGTCCAAGCCCGGCGCCAACGCGGCGGCGGTGTACGTGGTGCATCGCACCTTGCCCTTGGACTTCGCGCACTTCGGTCGCTTGCAGGCGCAGAGCATCCGCTCGACCGAGGCTTTTCTCGCCGAGGCGCAAGCCTTCGTGGATCGCTGCGCCGAAAAGGCGCGCGTGCTCGTGCCCTTCGCGCCGGACAGCAACCTCGTGTGCCTGGCGATCAATCCGCGCGGCAACACCGATCCGCGCGTCATGAGCCGCTTCATGCGTCAGCTGCATCGCCGCTTGAGCGCCGATCCCGACAAGCCGCTGCAATTGGGCGAGTACTTCGGCTCCGTCACCACGTTAAAGCCCGACGCGCTGGGCCCGACCGAAACGCGACGCGTGCTCGACGCACTCGGCTTCGCGCCCGATGCCCTGGACCATGACGAAGAGGATGGCGATGGCGATCGCATCGTGGTGCTGCGTCACACCCTGATGCATCCCTTCCTGCTCGATCAGGGTCACGGCGGCAGTTATCTCGCCGGGTACTTCGAGTTTCTCGAGCGTCAGATCGACGAGCTGATCGCGCACGGCGAAGGCTGAGTCGACCGCGCCGGATTGCATCGCCGAGCCCACGCGCGAGCCGCGCGTTCCACCGCCGCGCGCGCCGCAAAAAAAAACGGGGCGATGTCCTCAGGACATCGCCCCGTCTCGATGCGATGACTTACAGCTGGAATTCCAGACGACGGCGACTGCGCACTTCGACCGCCTGACCCTTTTCCATCGCGGGCTCGAAGGTCCATTGCTGCAGGGCGCGGATGGCCTCGCGATCGAACACGCGCGACGGCTGCGCGCGCATCACCGCGACATCGCGCACGCGACCGTCGGTGCCGATGGTGAACTCGAGTTCCACCCAACCCTTGAGGCGCTTGCGCGCCGCGTCGACGGGATAGGACGGCTGCACCTGACGCACGACGCGCGCGTCACGCGTCTCACCCGATGCCTGCGACGGCGCCGAAGCGACCGGCGCGGGCGTGGCGGGTTCGGCCGGCGTGCTCGGCGCGGTGGCCGGCGTGTTCGCCGGTTGCGTCGGCGGATTGCGCGCGGCCGTGGCCGGCGCGGTGGGCGGCGGTGCTTGCGTCGGCGCTGGCGTCGCGGGTTCGGCGGCGGCCTGTTGCTGGGCTTGCTGCTGGGCCTGCTGTTGCGCGGCCAGGCGCTGCTCTTCGCGCTCGGCCGCGGTGCGCGCGGTATCGAGCTTGGTGCGCAGCGTCGAGACGGTGTACGAATTCGGACTGGCCTGATCGAGCAGCGCGATGATGCGATCGGCTTCGTCAAGTTCCTTCTGCGCGATCGCGCGCTCGGCGATGCCCGCGCCCAGCGGGAAGATGTCGACCAGAGCCTGGGTGGCCTGGACGTTGTTTTGTTCCTGCTTCAACACCGCCACGTAGAACTCAATGGCGTTGTTACCCGGCGGCGCCACGAGGCGTTGCTCGTTGACCGCAGCGCGCGCGCTCTTGAGCAGGTCTTCCACCGAAGCGACCGGCACGGTCGTGCCGGCGGGCGCGGTGGCTTGCGCCGGCTGCGCGCCGGGCTGCGCGGCGGGCGCCGCGGTTTGCGCCGGCGGTTGATCGCCACCGCACGCGGCCAGCGTCAACGCCAGGCTGACCAAGAAAAATCGCACGCCATCGCGCATGAACTTGCGCGGGCGCGAAGACAATCGCGTATCCCTATCGGAGCGAACAGACATGGTTTCAGTTCCCCTATGGCTTCCTGTTGCGCGCGCAAGTCCGGCCATGCGCTCGCCCTTGGCACCGCCCACTTCCTCTCGCCCAGAAGTGTGGCGGCGATCTCATTATAGGTAGGAAGCAGAATCTGGCGAGTCCTTCGATGACATTCCTTGGCACTCGCGCAAACCCGCCAGTCCGAGATTCAGCTTTGTCACCGAGTGTCGTCGGCCTCGATACCTTGCACGATCTCGGTGCGAAGCTTCTCGTTCGGGGTGTCGGCCGTTTCGTCGAGATAGATTTCCATGCGCCGGTCGCGCTCTTTCATGGCGTGCGCGGCCAGGTAGGCATTGAGCTTGCGGTGCGTGTCCCCCAGCGCGTCGTAACCGCCCACGTGCAGCGCGCGCACGGCCGGCCCGGCGGGCATGTCGATCAGGCGCACCGGCTCGACCGGCGCCGCCGATGCATTTTGCGTGGGTCGGCCGGCGTCGAAGGACCAGGTGTTGTCCTCGTGCGCGGTGATCACGGCGAAGGGCGGGCCGTTGTCCACTAGGCCATTCGCGGCGAGAAACGTGTCGATTTCAGCATAAGCGGCGGTGAGCGCGGTCTCGGACGCGGCGGCGTCGGTGGCGCTGGTCGCGGACACGACATAGGCCTTGGCGGCGGGACGATCGATCGCGTCGATGGCGAGCCCAGTCCAGTCATCGGCCGGCAGTGCTTCGACCACGGTCTTGAGCTTGCCCAACCCGCGCTCGTAGTACGGACCCAACATACTGTCGAAGGACAAGCCCATGAAGCGACCGACGACATTGAAGAGAAACTTGCCGTCGAGGTTCAGCGGTAGATCGCTGTCGAAACCCCAGGTCACGCGCGTGCCGCCATCGACCGCCTCGAGCGTGAGCTTGGCGTCGGCCTGACCCATCTCGCCGAAATCCAGATGCGTGCCGAGCGCGCGACCCGGTTCGGCGACGGTGATGATCTGCGAACCGACACCGACATCGGGATGCTGACTCGACCACGCCAACTTGGCGCCGATGCCGCGACGCGGACCTTCATACGTGTATTGCGTGGCGGGATCGATGTCGAACCACGGCGACCAAGCGTTGAACCGACGCATGTCCTCGATCACGGCATACACATGCGCGGGCGTGCGCGCGATCACCACTTCGCGCTGTATGTGCGCGTGGTCGGGCAGGAACATCGCCACGGCCGGAATCATCAGCAACAGAATCACCAGGACGACCAAGGCACGCTTGAGAAACTTCATGACGCTCTCCTCCGGTTGAGACCCGCCCCGCGCCGATCATACGCCCGCGCCACGGACTGTCGATCACGCGAACGACGGCCACGACGACACGACACGACACGACGCGACGATGCGCGAAGACGACGCGCTTCGGCGCGAGACTTCGATCGGCGGAGGGGGTGACGCGGGAGAGGTGGAGCGGGCGGGGTGTCGCGAGGGGCGTTGCGGGCGGAGCGGGTGTCGCGTCGGGCCTGGAAACAAACCATCGCGCGCCGGGCAGCCGCGCGATGGTTTCGAGACCCGATTAAGGGGATTACTTCTTCTTCGCGGCCTTCTTGGCAGCCTTCTTCGCAGGCTTCTTGGCAGCCTTCTTGGCAGCCTTCTTCGGGGCCTTCTTGGCGGCCTTCTTGGCAGCCTTCTTGGCAGGCTTCTTGGCCGCGGCTTTCACGGTGCGCTTCGTGCTCTTGGGTGCTGCTTTCATAGGAATGCTCCTCGTTGTTTTTTCAGTTGTGTTGGTTGGTGTTGCTTGATTGCCCGGTGAAACTCGTCGCGGTCAGATGCCGCGTGCGTGCTTGCACGCGACCCAGATGCACGGCATCCGGCCGACGATCGAAAAGGAAAGGGTGCCATCGAGGCGAGTGACGGAGGTGGAGATCATCGTATCGGCGACGGTAAGCGACGACTTGACCGCGGCACGGAGTCCGCTGGTGTCGAACGTTTCGTCGAGGAATCTCTCACCCATTTGTCGGAGGCATGGCTATCGCGCTGGCGAAAAACTAAACCCGCGCGGCTTGACTGTCAACATTTTTTTTGCTCGCGGACTGGTGTCGAAGTGTGTCGCGCGTCACGCGGCGGCGACGAGCGCGCGCGCGTCGCGCGCTTCGTCGCGCGCGATCGATCGCGAGAAATTTGCGTGCAGCAAGCGTTTTTTCGCGATTTTCCATTCGCGCGCGCGCGTCGCGAGCGTGTTCGTCGACGTCGTCGCGGACGAAAAAAAACGGCCGCTCGCGCGGCCGTTATTCGTCGGGCGAGAGCAGCTCTTCGAGCTCGGCCAGATTCGACGGCTTGATCGCGAAGATCCAGCCATCGCCGAACGCGTCTTCGTTGATCGTCTCGGGCTTGTCGGACAGTGCTTCGTTGACGCGCACCACGCGTCCGGAGACGGGACTGTAAACGTCGGAAGCGGCCTTCACCGACTCCACCACCGCGCAGGAACCACCTGCTTCGATGTCGTCGCCGATCGAGGGCAACTCGACGTACACCAGATCGCCCAACTGTCCTTGGGCGTGATCGGAAATGCCGATGGTGACCGTGCCGTCGTCCTCGACGCGGGCCCATTCGTGGGACTTGAGGAACTTCAGATCGCCGGGAATCTCGTTCATGGCCTACTCGTGCGATGGCGGCTGCGGGAGGGAGCGGATTTTATCAGGCGTTGAGCGTCGCGGAGCAATCCGCGCGGCATCGCGCCGCGCGGATCGCCGTTTTCATGTCGGCTCCGCGACGATGAGCACCATGCCGTCGAAGCCGGTGACCACCACGCGCGTGCCCGCCGGCAGATCGGGGCCGGTGAGCGACCACAGCGCGTCGCCGATCTGCTCCTTGCCGCGACCGCCGTTGATGGCGTCCTTGAGCACGAGACTGCGACCGACCAGTTGCGCGGCGCGCTGGTTGAGCAGCGGCTTGTCGCTGCGCGGCTCGCGCGGCTTCACGAAGCGGCGATAGATCTCCACGCTGATCACCGCGAACAACGCGAACGCCGCCGCCTGCCACACGCCCGGCAACGACGGCGCCAGCCACACCAGCACGCCCATCGCGGCGCCGGCGAAACCCAGCCACAGCAGGAAGGCGCCGGGCATGAAGGCTTCGGCCGCCATCAGGATCAGCGCCAACCCCCACCAGAAGTAGACGTTGTTGCTCATGGTTGCTCCTCGACGTTATTGATTCGGCGCCTTCGGCGGCAATTGACGCGCCTCGATGCCGCTCTTGGTCAACTCGGCGATGCCGGCGATGGAGCCGAGAATGCCCGACACCTCCATCGGCATCATCAGCACCTTTTGATTGTTCGACGCGGCCAGGGCCTTGAGCGCCTGCACGTACTTGTCGGCGACGAAGTAGTTGATCGCCTGCACGTCGCCCTTGGCGATGGCCTCGGACACCATGGTCGTGGCGCGCGCCTCGGCTTCGGCCAGACGCTCGCGCGCCTCGGCGTCGCGGAACGCGGCTTCGCGACGGCCCTCGGCCTCGAGCACGGCGGCTTGCTTCTCGCCTTCGGCGCGCAGGATCTCGGACTGACGCGCGCCCTCGGCCTCGAGGATTTGCGCGCGCTTCTCGCGCTCGGCCTTCATCTGACGCGCCATCGAATCGACCAGGTCGCGCGGCGGCTGGATGTCCTTCAACTCGATGCGATTGACCTTGATGCCCCACGGATGCGTGGCCTCGTCGACCACGCGCAACAGCTTGTGGTTGATCTCATCGCGCTTGGACAGCGATTCGTCGAGATCCATCGAGCCGATCGCGGTGCGGATATTGGTCATGACCAGGGCGATCATCGCCTGCTGCAGGTCGGAGACCTCATAGGCCGCCTTGGCGGCGTCGAGCACCTGGAAGAACACCACGCCGTCGACACGCACCACGGCGTTGTCCTTGGTGATGACCTCTTGCGAGGGCACATCAAGCACCTGCTCCATCATGTTCATCTTGCGGCCCACGCCGTAGATCCAGGGCACGAAGATCACCAGGCCCGGCGGCGCCGTGCGCGTGTAGCGGCCGAAGCGCTCGATCGTGTACTCGAAGCCTTGCGGCACGAAACGCACGCCGCGGAACAACGTGACCACGATGAAGCCGACGACAATCCAACCCAGAACGCCCATGACCTTCCCCTCGGCAGTGGTGAACTCTTCCGCCAAGTATAGGTGACCGGCGCGGACTCAAGGTGTAGGAAGTCCCGGTCGTCGGCGCGCGGGACTCGCGCGCGTCGGCCACGGCGCCGCGCGATCGCGCGAAACGACGACGCCCGGCATGGGCCGGGCGTCGTAGGTTTCCGTGGTGCCGGCGCGCGCCGTCGAAGCGCCGCGCCGGGCCATCAGCGGAGGTCGATCAGAAGCGGTACACCGCGGACAGCACGATGTCGTCGATCTTGTCCGACCACTCCGCGCCCACGTCGATCTGCAGATCGTCGAAGAACACCGTGCCCACGCCGAAGGTGTAGTGCGTGTCGTTGGTCTTGAGCGCGGCGAAGCCGTCGTGATCGCGATCGTTGAACGCGCCGCCGCGCACCGACAACAGGCTCATGCCCAGCACCGGCGCGTCGAACAGGAAGGTCTTCTCCACGCCGAAGTGCGTGGTGATGGCGGCGTCGATCGTCTCCGGCGCGGTCGGCACGGCGAAGATCAGACTGCTGGCGCGCGGCGCCGGCAGATCCGAGTAGTCGATGCGATCGAACTGCAGCGACAGCAACCACGTGTCGGACGGACGCGCGGCGATGCCCAGGCTCAGCACATCGGGCAGATCCACGCGCGTCTTGCCGAAGCCGAAGTCGCGCGACACGTCCACCGGATTGCCGGTGCAACCGGCCGCGCCATTGCAGTTGAACTGACTGACGAAGCGCAGCGCGGTGTCGAACTTGAAGCTGCCGCCTTCCTTATAGACCAGGCCCGCGGAGACCTTGCCATTGGGATTGAGCAGCAGGCCCACGTTCCAGGTGATGTCGGAATCATCGCCGGCGGCGGCCGTGGTCAGCGACTGCAGGTCGGTGATCGTGGCGGCATTGGCCAGCGAACCGTTTTCCTGATCGCGGAAATCGAGCAGCGCCGACTGCGCGGCATAGGTCAGATCCAGGCGCGCGTATTTGACGCTGGCGCCGATCGACAGCATGTCGTTGACGCGGAACGCGCCCGACAAACCCGCCGAATCCTGCTCGACGTCGATCAAGGTGCTGGCCACGTAGGTGTCGATGAAGCCCGGGTCGAACAGCGCGTCGCTGGTGCCGACATCGAGCTTGCCCGCGTTGTGGTAGTAGCCCGACAACACGAAGTGCTCGAACGGATAGACGAAGCTCGCGAACGACACGGTGGAGTTGGCGTCTTCGTATTCCGAGAAGCCATTGCCGACCGAGGCGCCGAACGGCGCGCCCTCGAGCAGATCAGGGTTGACGAAGGGCACGTTGTAATCGGCGTGACGACCGTGGATCGACACTTCCGGCCGCGTGAGGATGATCTGACCGGCGGGATTGGCTTCCGCCGCCGTGGCGTCGTCGGCCACCGCCGCGAAGGCGCCACCCAGACCCAGCGCGCGCGCGCCGGGCGGCAAGGTGTCGAAGGGCACGGTCAAGGCGACCTGGTTGCACTGCGCCGGCAATTGCAGATCGGGCCCGGGCAGGCAGGAATTTTGCGGCGGACGCTGTTGCGCCGCGGCGCCCGCGGACCACAGCGAGGCCAGCGTGATCGCCAGCCAAAGAACTCGACGGTTAGCAGTCATAACGACTCCCCAATGAAAAACAAAGTGAACGCGGCACGCGCCCCCGCAGGCGCCGAACCATTAAAAACTCGTTGAATACTGAGGCATTGCAACACCGATCCAACACCATCGTCAACGTGGACCGGGCCGGCGACCGCACGCCCAAGGCGCGCGACAGCGATGTCTCCTGGCCTGGCAATACGTAAGATAGTCAGGGCGCGCATCACGCGCGGGCGTCGGAGGGGGTGTCATGCGAAGCGCGATTGGTCTGCTCACCGTGATCTTGTGCGTGGCCCTGCCGGCCCCGTCGACCCTGGCCGCCGGCGACGCGCGCGACCTCGCGCCGTCCGCGACCGCGCCGACCAATGTCTCGCTCACGCCCGAGGCGTTGAAGCACCTGCGCGAGCAAGTGCTGGTGCAATGCGGTCTGCGCGACAAGCCCACCGAGGCCCTGCCCTGGTACTTCCATTTCGAATTCGGGCGACGCCTGCTCGATGCCGGCGACGCGCGCCGCGCGGTCGGTTATCTGGCGCACGCGGTCGAACTCAATCCCGAGCCGAATCCGGAAAAGCGCATGTACGGCCAGTGGTACACCGATTACTTGCCTTACGGTCGCCTGGCCAGCGCGCACGCGCGCCTGGGCAACTGGCCGTGCGCGGCCAAGGCGCTGACACTCGCGCGCGCCTATGGCGAAGGCGAAGCCCCGACCGGCGTGCCGCTCGATGCCCTGCAATCGGATATCGACGCGCATCGCGGCGAGATCGGCGCTTGTCGTCCCGAGGGCGACGATCCGGTGATCACGACCACCGCGCACTGAGCGCGCGAGCGCGTTCACCGCTTCACCACGAACCCGCGCGACAGCCATCGACCGTCGCGCGCCACGGTCGACCCTAACTAGCGGCACAGATCGCGGGCCGCCGCCACGGCTACACTCGCGGCTTCCCTCACGGAGGCCACACCATGCGGCGTATCGCCCCTGCCCTCGCGCTTTGCCTGTCAATCGTGCCGCTCGCGGCCCTCGCCAAGGACGCCGCGTCCGCGTCGAAAGAATCCCCGGCGTGGGACGTCAACGCCGCGCACGGTCCCACGCGCGACGTGCGCTTCAGCGTCGACGAAGGCACCTGGATCGATGTCGATGTCAGTCCCGACGGCAAGCGCCTGGTGTTCAATCTCCTGGGCGATCTGTATCTGCTGCCGATCGATGGCGGCAAGGCCACGCGCCTGACCTCGGGCGCGGCGTGGGACGTGCAGCCGCGCTTCTCGCCCGATGGTCGCGAGATCGCGTATGTCTCCGATCGCGCCGGCGGCAACAATCTCTGGCGCATCGGCGTCGACGGCAAGGACGCGACTCAGGTCAGCAAGGAAGATTTCCGTCTGCTCAATCAGCCGGCGTGGACGCCCGACGGCCAGTACATCATCGGTCGCAAGCACTTCACGTCGGAACGCTCGCTCGGCGCGGGCGAGTTGTGGATGTATCACGTCAGCGGCGGCGCCGGCCTGCAACTGACCAAGCGCAAGAACGATCAGCAAGACTTGGGCGAACCTGCGGTCAGCCCTGACGGCCGCTACGTGTATTTTTCCGAGGACGTCAGCCCCGGTCCGCAGTTCCAGTACAACAAGAACGTGCATGACGTGATCTACGCGATCCGTCGTCTCGATCGCGAGACCGGCGAGATCACGACGCTCGTCGACACGCCCGGCGGCGCCATTCGCCCGCAGCCCTCGCCCGATGGCCACCACCTCGCCTTCGTCAAGCGCGTGCGCGACAAGACCGTGCTGCACGTGCTCGATCTCGACACCGGCGCGATCCGTCCCGTGTGGGATGGCCTGAGCCACGATCAGCAGGAAGCCTGGGCCGTGTTCGGCCCCAACGCGCAATACGACTGGATGCCCGACGGCAAGGCCGTGGTGATCTGGGCGCGCGGCAAACTGTGGCGCGTGAACATGAGCGATGGCCAGGCGAGCAATATTCCGTTCCAGGCCGATGTCGATCTCACCGTCGCGCAGGCACTGCGCTTCCATCAGCAGATTCCGCGCGGCGAGTTCGCGCCGAAGATGATTCGCGACGTCGCCACCAGCCCTAACGGTCGCGCGATGGTGTTCCATGCCGTGGGCCATCTGTGGACGCGCGATCTGCCCTCGGGCAAGCCGCGCCGTTTGACCAACGACGACACGCGCTTCGAATACCAGCCGAGCTACAGCGCCGACGGCAAGCAACTGCTGTACACGACCTGGAACGACGCCGAGCAAGGCGCGATCCATCTGCGTGATCTGGCCAGCGGCGCCGATCGCGTGATCACCGCGCAACCGGGCTTCTACTACTCACCGCGGTTCTCGGCCGACGGCAAGGCCGTGCTGTGGTCGAAGCAATCCGGCACTTCGCTCACCGGCAGCTTGAACAGTGGCGAGACTGGCATCTACTACCAGCCGCTCGGCGGCGTGGCGCGTCGCATCGCGACGGAAGGCGCCGATCCGGAGTTCAATGCCGCGGGTGATCGCGTGTATTACCTCACGGGCGGTGGCCTGTCGAAGAAGCTCATGAGCGTGGGCATCAACGGCGAATTGCCGCGCGAAGTGCTCAATCTCAAGTACGTCAACAACGTCAGCATCAGCCCCGACGGTCGCTGGGTCGCGTTCACCGAGTTGTTCAATGCCTACGTCGCGCCGATGCCGCAGACCGGCGGCTCGATCGAACTGTCGCGCGACACCACGGCGGTGCCGGTGACGCGCGTGAGCGCCGATGTCGGTTCATATCTGCATTGGTCGGCCGATTCGAAGTCGCTGCACTGGATGGTGGGCGATCGCTATTTCTCGCGCGCGATCAAGGATGCGTTCGCTTTCGTCCCCGGCGCGCCGAAGGAACTGCCCAAGCCCGCCGATCTGCAAGGCATCGCCGTGGGCTTGAACGTGCCGGTGGCGGCGCCGAGTGGCCTCGTCGCGTTCACGCACGCGCGCGTGATCACGATGAACGACGCCGATAAGACCAGCGAAGTGCTCGAAAACGCGACGGTGCTGGTCGAAGGCGACAGCATCAAGGCCGCGGGCACCGACATCGCCGTGCCCGCCGGCGCGCGCGTGATCGACGCCACGGGCAAGACCATCCTGCCCGGCTATGTCGACGTGCACGCGCACGCCAATCACTTCAGCACCGGCGTGGTGGCGCAGAACAACTGGGCCTATTACACCAACCTCGCCTTCGGCATCACCACGATGCACGACCCGTCGGCGACCACCGAGACCGTGTTCAGTCAATCCGAACTCGCGCTCGCGGGCGATCTGGTCGGCCCGCGCGTGTTCTCCACGGGCACGATCCTCTACGGCGCCGACGGCGACTTCAAGGCCGAAGTGAAATCGCTCGACGACGCGCGCGCGCATTTGCGCCGCATGAAGGCCAATGGCGCCTTCAGCGTGAAGAGCTACAACCAGCCGCGTCGCGAGCAGCATCAGCAGATCAACCAGGCGGCGCGCGAGCTCAACATGCTGGTGGTCGAGGAAGGCGGCAGCACGCTGAACTTCAACTTGCCGATGATCGTCGACGGCGCCACGGGCGTGGAGCACAACATCCCGGTCGCGCCGCTGTATCGCGACGTGATCGAACTGTGGAAGGCCACTGACGTGCGCAACACGCCGACGCTCGTCGTGAGCTACGGCGGTCTGTCAGGCGAGTACTGGTGGTACGCGCGCGATAACGTGTGGGAAGACCCCAAGCTCAATCGCTTCTTCCCGCGCGAGACGCTCGACGCGCGCTCGATCCGTCGCGAGACGGCGCCGGATTGGGACTACTACCACATCGAAGTGTCGAAGGCGGTCAAGACGCTGCGCGACAACGGCATCAAGATTCAGATCGGTGGCCACGGCCAGTTGCAGGGTCTGTCGCCGAACTGGGAAATCTGGATGCTGACGCAAGGCGGCATGAGCAACTTCGAGGCGCTGCGCGCGGCGACGATCGATGGCGCGGACTATCTGGGCATGTCGGATCAGATCGGTTCGATCACGGCGGGCAAGCGCGCGGATCTGGTGGTGCTCAACAGCAATCCCTTGGACAACATTCGGGCGACGATCGATACGCGCTTTGTGATGGTCAATGGGCGTCTGTTTGATGTGGATGCGAATATGGCCGAGGTCGGTGGACGAGGGGCGCCGGTGCCGACGTTCTATTGGCAGATGCATCGGGATGGGCGGACTTTTGGGGTTGAGTATGGGCCGACGGCGCCTTGCCATTGCCCGAAGTCTGGCGTGACGCATCGCCACTGATTCGTTTGGTCCTCGCGGTGCGGTGAGAAGCGGGACTGGGGTCCCCACCTGGCGGTGGGGAACCCGTGGGGGGTGTGGGTTGGGTGTTGGTGACGTTGTCGCTTGGCTCGGGAAGTCGCCGCAGGGTGTTGGGCGAGGGATTCAGTACATCCCTGTACTGAACCCTCGCGGCGCACATCCCTGTGCGCTGGCCACACCCTGCGACGACTTCCCGATCCGTCGAAACGTCACTGGTGTTTGGTGGGTTAGAAGAAAAAGAAGAAAAGCGCGCTTCGCGCGCCGCGGGCGCGGCGCGCGAAGCAAGTGCCGGTTTGTTTTTTGGATGAAAAGGCCCGCTTTTGCGGGCCTTTTCATTTCGCGATGTTGGAGGTGGATGGGATTTCTTGCGTCACGATCCACATCGTTGGCGGCGCGATTCTCGGAGCGAGTTTGCGCATTGGATTTCTTGCGTCGCGATCGGGAGCGTGGGTGGCGCGATGCTTGAATCGTGGTTTCGGCTTCGACGCCAGCGTGCTTATCGCGTGGCGGAATACAGCTGCCTATAGCGCGGCGAGTACAAGGCGGAATCCGGTTGCGCGGAGGGATTGAGTCCCTTCGCCGCGCGGATGTCGGCTTGCGCTTGGGCCAGCAATGCGGCGCCGGCTTCGCCGCGCAATTGCGCCAGCACATGGCGCGCGGCGGAGCGGACTAGCAAGGCGTGAAAGCGCGCTCGAGTGTCGGCGAATTGGGCGACGTCGAGGTTCGACGCTTGTTCGTAGCGACCGGCCACGTAGGCATCGAGCGCGTTCACCAGGGCGGCGGGCGCGGTGCTGGCGACCGGGGGCGTGGTGGGCGGTGTTTGCGGTGGTGGTTTGTTGACCGGGGGCGTCACGGGAGGCGTGACGGGCGGTTTGGTCGGTGGGGATTGTTGCGCGACGGTTTGCGCGTTGGTCGGCGCGACTGGCGGCGTCACCGGCGGTTTGTTGGTCGCGGCGAGTTTGGCTTCGCAGTCGTTGAGGCCGGCGCTGATGACGCCGCTGAGTTTGGAATCGCCGGCGATGATCGCGCGCGTGGCGCCGTCGGACCAGTTGTCGGTGGCGACGCGGCAATTGCCTTGGCGGTACGCGGCGAGGCCGAGGTAATACTTCGGGATGTACGGCTCGAAGCGCATGCCGTAGATCTTCATCTTCGCGGCGGGCGTGCTTTCTTCGGCCAGGGCTTCGCGCATGCGCGCTTCGACTTCGGACCACTTGCCGTCGGAGGCCGCTTCCAGGCCGCGCGCGTAGGTCTGCTTGAAATCGGCGCGCGCGGACAGCGCCGCCGCGAGCAGCGTCAGGGCCAGCACCAGGCGTCGAGCGCGGAGGTTAGAAGCCAGCACGCTTGAGATAGTCCTTGGCGCCGACCGCGCCCGCGAAGGAAGCATTCGCCGTGACCGCCTTGCGCGACTCGACTTGGGCCACTTGCGTGGCCGCGCGTCCGACTTGCGGGTGACGATAGGTGATGGTGTACACGCCGGCCGGCAGGCTCAGGCGCAGCGGCGTGGTCGCGTCGGTGGGCAGCGCGACGGGGCGGCGATTGGCGTCGACGACCGATTCCACTGTCGCCCACGGATAGGCATTGATGATCAGCTCGCCCGACAGCGCGGCGAGGCGCGCTTGCTCGTCGGCCGCGATCTTCTGGCGCGCGCTGGTCAGGTCGGTGGCGAGGCGATCGAGCGTGGCTTCGCCGGCGAAGCTGGCGCGCGCGCGGCCGATGGCTTGGTCGATCACGTCGAGTTCGCTGGTGCTGGTGGCGGCGGTCAGCGATTCGCCGAGCGTGGTCAGCAGGCGCTGCTTGGCGGTGGCGGCGTCGACGTCGCGCGGGTTGGCGGCGAGCAAGGCGCCGATGTCGCGCGCGGCGGCGCCGACGTTGTCGGCCTTGAGCGGGCGCGCGGCGATCAATTGCGTGATGCGCTCGAACTGGTGGGCGCGTTCTTCCTGCGCCTTGGCCGCGAGCATCTTCTGATCGAGTTCGCCGGCGATCGCGGTCAGCGCGGCATCGGCGGGATACAGGCGACGACCATCGGCGAGCAGGCTCTTGGCGTCGTCGAGATCGTTCTCGGCCAGACGCGCGCGCACGGCTTCGGCAACGCGACGCGGCAAGTCGTCGAGCAGTTGTCGCGCTTCGGTGTTGGCGGCGTCGAGCTTCAACACCGTTTCCAGCGATTCCTTGGCGTTGCGGCCCGCGGGCGCGAGGTAGCGACCTTCGAGCAGGGCCTGCTTGGCGGCGCCGAGCGCGTCGATCACGCGCGCGCGGTTTTCGCCCAGGCGCCCTTCGGCATTGCTCTTGAGCGCGAGCGCCTGCGGATAACCCGCCTGCACGTTGAGCGCGAAGTTGGCGTCTTGCAGGGCCAGTTCGATCTTGCCGGCGTTGAGGCTGGCCTGCGCGCGCGCGGTCAACGCCTGCGCGAGCGCGGTCTGGCGGCGCACGATGTCGGGGTTGCGCGCGTCGATCGCTTGCGCTTGCGTCAGCGTTTCCTGCGCGTTGTCGCCGGCGGGTTCGACCAGGCGGCCCGACTGCAATTGCCGATCGATCGTGGCCAGCACCGTGGCCAGACGCGCGCGCGCTTCGGCCTGCTGCTGCGCGGTTTCGACTTGCGACTTCAGCGTCTGCCACTCGGGCTCGTTGGCGAGCAAGGTCTCGGTGTCGCGCACCACGGTCTGCGCGGCGACCACGTCGTTGCGCGCCAGCGCATCGCGCGCGGGCTTGAGCACGCGCGCGAGCAGCGCGGTCAAGCGCGTTTTGATTTCGGCGTTGTCGGGCATCTGCGCGCGCGCCTGCGACAACAGATCGTAGGCCGAGCCCGGGCCCAGCTCGCGGCCGGCGCGCGCGGCATCGTCGGCACGCTTGAACAGCTCGGCCAGTTGCGCGGCCTGCTCGGCGTTCTTGCGTTCGGCGTCGACGCGATCGAGCAGTTTGTTGAGCTCGTCGTTCTTGTCGTCGATCAAACGCGCCGACAGCAGCAGGGCCGTGGCGGTGGTGAAGTCCTTCTTGCCGAGCGCCTGCTCGATCTGCGCGCGATACGCGCCAAGCAATTCCTGGGTCACGGCCAGCGTGCCGGAATACTTCGGCGCGCTGTCGGCGGCCGAGATCAACAACTCACGCGCCTGATCGAGATTGCCCTTCTTGATTTCGGTCTGCACCGTGGCCAAGGCATTGTCGACGAGCTTCTTGGTGCTGGGATCGAGTTCGCCACGCGGCCACATCAGCACGGCGATCACCACGATCGCGATCAACGCCGCGGCGCCGCCGCCAATCAAGGCCCAAGGTTTACCGCGCGGTGGCGGGCGCAAGCGCGCTTCGGTGGCGATGTCATCGCTCGGTCCGCGCGGCGCCGGCGATGGCGCGGGCGTCGGCGTGCGCGGTTGCGCGCGGCCCGAAGGCGGCAGGCGCACTTGGCCGGTGATTGGCACCTGCAGGTTTTCGCCGCCGCTGATCGAAAAGCCCAGCGCGCGCAGTTGCTCGGACGACGACTGATTGGGATCGGCCTGCAGCCGCGCCCAGAGATTCTGATTGTTGACCACCGCGCCCTTGAGCGAGCGCACCAGGTCCTTGAGATTGCCAAAGCGCTCGTCGCGATTCTTGGCCAGCATCCGATCGATCACGGGCTGGAAATCGGCGAACTGCGGCGGCAGCGGCGGCGGCGGCGCGGTCAGATGCGCCATCAGCACGGCGATCGGCGTGTCGGCCACGAACGGCGGCGTGCCGGTCAGCATTTCGTAGAACAGCACGCCCAGGCTGTACAGATCGGAGCGGCCGTCGACCTCGAGCGCGTTGATCTGCTCGGGGCTCATGTAGGTGGGCGTGCCGACCAGCATGCCGGTCTGGGTCAGGCGCGTGGATTGCGCATCCTGCTGCTTGGCGATGCCGAAGTCGGTCAGCACCGGCGTGGCCGGATCGCGGAACATGATGTTGGCCGGCTTCAGATCGCGATGCACGATGCTGTGCTCGTGCGCGAACTGCAGGGCCTGGGCGATCTGCACCACGACCGAAATCGCTTCGGCCAGGGACAGCCCTTCCTTCATCTTCTGCGAGAGCGTGCCGCCCTCGAGGTATTCCATCGCGATGTAGGTCGCGTCGTCGCTCTTGACGATGTCGTAGACGGCCACGATGTTGCGATGCGGAAGCTTCGCCATCGTGCGGCCTTCGATCAGGAACCGCTTCTCGAATTTCTCGAGATCCTCGATGTTGCGCTTCATGACCTTGAGCGCGATCTTGCGGTCCAGCGAACGCTGGATCGCCAGATACACGTTGGCCATGCCGCCGGCGCCCAGCTCGCGGACCAGTTCGTAGCCGGGGATCGTGGTCGAGGAAACGCTCATGGACTCGCAGGGTCGGCCGTCGATCGCCAGAATAAAGCATGGTCGACGCCACTGACCAGCGCCACGCGCCCCGTCGGTGGAACCTTGCGCTAGGATGGTCGCTTCCTGACCTTCGACGCGACCCGCGCATGCGCCTAGCGCGACCGACCTTGTGGGCCCTGGCCATGCTGTTCGGCGCCAGGGCCGTCGCGGCCGACACCATCACCCTGGTGGCCGACGAGTGGTTTCCCTACAACGGCCGGCCGGGCGCGTCCCGAGAAGGCTATGTGGTCGATCTGGCGCGCCAGATCGCCGCCGAGGATGGCCGCGAGCTCAGCTACCGCGTCCTCAATTGGGATGAGGCCTTGCGCCAGGCGCGCGAAGGCCAGGCCGATTGCGTGATCGGCGCCTCGCCGCAAGAAGCCCAGGGCATGGCCTTCACCACGCAAAGCATCGGTCGCAGCGTCAACGGCTTCTTCGTGACCCAGGACTCGACCTGGCGCTATCGCGGTCTGGACGATCTGGCCGGTCGCCGCATCGGCATCGTCGCCGGCTACGACTATGGCCCCGAAGTGGGCCCCTACCTCGCCCGACCCGAAGTCGCCGCGCAGGTGTACGCGGTGAGCGGCAGCCCGCGCGCGCTGTCGAATCTGTATTCGCGCCTGCTTGGTGGGCGGCTTGACGTGGTGATCGAGGAACGCCTGGTCGGCCAGGCGGCGATCGCCGCGATGTCTCTGAGTGGCCGCATCCGCGTGGCCGGCAACAGCGAAGTGCAGGCCGAGCTCTATCTGGCCTGCACCGATAACGACCGTGGCCGCGCGCTGGCATCGATGTTCAGCGATGGCGTGCGCCGCCTGCGCGACAACGGCGAGATCGATCGCCTGATGGCGCGTTACGGCTTGTCGGATTGGCTGTCCGCGCGCTGATCCACGCGCGGCAAATACAAATCCACGGCCAGGCCACCGCCCTGGCGATTGCCCAGGCCAATGCGGCCGCCGTGCGCTTCGATGATCTCGCGCGCCAGCGCCAGGCCGATGCCCGTGCCGCTGCGCTTGGTCGAATAGAACGGCACCAGGGCATTGGCCATCACCGCGTCGCTCATGCCGGTGCCGCGATCGCGCACGCTGATGCGCCAATCGGCGCCATGCGCGGCGATCTCGAGTTCCACCGTGTCGGCGGCGCCGCCGGATTCATGCGCGTTCTTGAGCAGATTGATCAGCACCTGGCCCAGTTGCGCGGCATCGAAGCGCCCCGGCGTCTCGGGCAAGCGTCCCACCAGATTGAACGCGTACTGGCCCGACAGACTCGCGACGAAATCGGCCCAGGCCACGCTTTCGACGCGCGGCGACGGCAGCTTGGCGAATGCGGCGTAACCGCGAATGAAATTGTCCAGGTGACGCGTGCGGTCCTCGATCGTGGCGAACACGCGTTGCAGGCGCTCGGTGTCGCCGCGCGCGGCCAGTTCGCGACCGGAATGCGCCAGCGAGGAAATCGGCGCGAGCGAATTGTTGAGCTCGTGACTGATCACGCGGATCACCTTCTTCCACGTCGCCACTTCCTGACGACTGAGTTCGCGCGTGAGCCGGCGGATCAAGAACAAGCGATGCGGCTGACCGTTGAGCTGAAACTGGCGCTGGGCGATGTGAAAGGACTCGTCCTGACCATCGATCAGCACCGAGAAGATGCGGTCCTGCCCGGACGCGACCGCGTCGCGCATGCTCGGCGGGCAATCGGCGAGCATGGTCTCGAAGCTCAGGCCCTCGAGCTTGCGACCGTTGTTGAGCAACTGCCGCGCGGCGGTGTTGGCGTAGACCACGTGCTCGCCGCCATCGGCCAGCAGCAAGGCGGTCGGCGTGTTCTGCACCACGGTGTGCAGCAGCAGCTCGCGTTGGAACAGATTCTGGCGCTCGTTGCGCAGCACCGTGCCCAGTTCGTTGTGCGCCTCGACCAGATCGCCGACTTCGTCGCGCCGGCCGGTGTGAATTGAAAAGCTGAAATCACCGTCGCGAAAACTCGCCACCGCGCCCGACACCGCGCGCATCAAGCCGGTGATCGGCCGCGCGAAGGCGCGCGCCAGCCACAACGAAGCGGGCACCAGCACGAGCAAGGCGAACAAGGCAATCAACAGCGGCTGCTCGCCCAACCAGTGATGCAACGCCAGGCTCAGACCCACGGCCACCGAGCCGATGAGCAGGAACAACCCCGCGAGCTTGCCTTCCAGCGAGTGCTTGCGCATGCGAACGGACCTCGGGCATCAACCCGAGGATAAACCCATTTTTTCCATGCGGCGGTACAGTGCCTGGCGCGACAGGCCGAGTTCGGCCGCGGCCTGACTGATCACGCCCTGCGCGCGCTTGAGCGCGGCCTCGATCTCGGCGCGATCGGGTTCGACATCGGCCTCGCGTCGTGGCGTGGGTGTCGGCGCGTTGCCGGGCAAGTTCAAATCGCCCGGTTCGATGCGGTGTTCGCGACACAGCAGCACGGCGCGTTCGACCGCGTTCTTGAGTTCGCGCACATTGCCGGGCCAGTCGTAGTGCATCAGCGCCTCGCGCGCCGCGGGCGAGAGCGCGGCGCGGCCTTGCAGGAAGGACTCGGCCAGTGGCAGCACGTCCTCGCGTCGCTCGGCCAGCGGCGGCACGGACAACTCGATCACGTTGAGCCGGTAATACAAATCCTCGCGGAACGCGCCGGCGCGGATCATCGCGCGCAGATCGGCATTGGTGGCGCTGACCACGCGCACCTTGACCGTGCGCGTCTTGTTGGACCCCAGGCGCTCGAACTGGCCGGTCTCGAGCACGCGCAGCAATTTGATCTGACCGTTCAAGGGCAGATTGCCGATCTCGTCGAGAAACAAGGTGCCGCCATCGGCGGCCTCGAAGCGACCTTCGCGCGCCTTGTTGGCGCCGGTGTAAGCGCCAGCCTCGGCGCCGAACAACTCGGCCTCGATCAGATCGCCCGGCAGCGCGCCGCAATTGACCGCGATGAAGGGACCTTCGGCGACGGCGGAATTGTCATGCACGATGCGCGCGATGCCTTCCTTGCCCGCGCCATTGGGGCCGGTGATCAACACCGGCACGGCCGCGCGCGCGACCTGACAGGCCACGCCGACCACGCGTTCCATCGCCGGCGATTCGAAGATGTAACCGCGCAGACGAAAGCGCTCGCGCAACTCGGTCAGCGCCTTGCGATGCGTGCGCTTGAGCGCGGCCGATTCCTGCCGCGCCTGCGACAGCTCGAGCAGGTTCTCCACCGCCGCGAGCAGCTTGCGATCGTCCCAGGGCTTGGCCAAATAGTCGGCGGCGCCGGCTTTGACCAGTTCCACCGCGGTCTCCAGGCGCGTCCACGCGGTGAGCAGGATCACTGGCATATCCGGATGGCGCGCGCGAATCTCGCGGAACAAGGCCACGCCCTCGTCGCCCGAGGTCGTGTCCTGCGTGAAGTTCATGTCCTGCACGACCAGGTCGATGGCCTCGCGCGCCAGGATCGCCAGGCCCTGCTCGGGCGTGGTCGCGGTCAGCGTGCGGATTTCATGCAGATCGAACAACACCTCGAGGGCGGTGCCCACGGCGGGATTGTCGTCGACGACCAAGACGGTTCGCATCGTCCGTGGATTCCTCGTGTCGGGGATCGACCGCGCGCGGCGCCAGGCCGCGCGCGGTCGCGTACTTTACACGCTGCGCGTGGCGGTCGCGGGCGACACGCGCGAGGCGCGCGTGGCCGGACCCAGGGCCGCGAGCTGACCCAGCACCCACATCACGGCCGCGCCGATCGGCACGTAGTGCCAGGGCAGCTTGGCCACTTCGAGCGTCTTGACCAGATAGATGTTCAACCCAATCGCCAGCACGCAGCCCACGATCAGACCCAAGCCCGTGATCAAGAAATTCTCCACCAAGAAATAGCGCACGATGTTGGCGCGCGTGGCGCCCAGCGCGCGGCGCGTGCCGATCTGCTTGGTGCGGCTGGTCACCCAGAAACTCGCCATGCCGATGATGCCCAGACCCGTGATGGTCAACAGCGCGGCGATGATCGCGATCAGGGTCTTGGCCATGGCGTTGTCGCCGGCATAGCCTTCCTTGCGGATGTCCTCGAGGCTGCGCAGGCTGCGAATGATGCGCGAGGGATCGTGCTCGGCCATGCGCTGCTCGATCACTTTCATCACCGCGTCGCGCTCGCCGGGCTCGGTGCGAATCACGTAGTAGGCGCTCTTGCCATTGGGATCGCTGCGGAAGGGCACGATGGTCGAGCTTTCCAGCATCTCGTCCCAACTCACCCACGGCGCCTGCAGACGCTCGATCACGCCAATCACCAGGGCGCCGGTGTCCTCGGCCGTTTCACCCAGATACACGCGCTTGCCGACCACGCTCTCGGGCGGCACGTCGGGAAAGATGCGCTTGGCTAGGGCCGCGGTGATCAACACCACTTGCGGGAAAAGCTCTTGATTGGGCTCCAGCCACTGCTGCTCGGCTTGGGTGAAGTTGCGGCCGGCGATCAGCTTGGCGCCGTAGGTATCGAGCGAGTTCTCCTCGCCGAAATAGATCGCGGTGCCCGAAGTCTGACCCTTGGGATCGGACGAGGACTTCAGGCCCGTGCTCCAGCCGCCATTGGTCATCGGCAAGGTGTTGGAGTTGATCACGTTGCGCACGCCGGGAATGGTGCGGATGAAACGCAGGTCTTCCTCGACCGCGAGACGGTAGTTCGTTTCGGGCGTGAACCACAGCGAGGAGATTTGAAAAATATCGCTCTCCACCAAGCCGCTGGGACGACCCACGCGATCAAGGCGGTCGTTGATGATGTACAGCGCATTGACCACGATCGCCAAGGTCAGCGCGACCTGCAGGCCAATCAGCAAGGGACCGACCTTGTTGCGCATCAGGGTGGACAGAATCGGACGGATTTCCATGATGGCGACCTCAGTTGGACTTCAGCTGACGGGCCGGCGCGATCTGACACGCGCGCCAGGTGGGATAGAAACCGGCGATCAAACTCGCGCCCACCGACATGGCGATCGCGGTGAGCACCATCGTGGCGTCGAGCGAGCTGAGCTTGGCCACTTCCTGATAGATCGCGCGCACCCACCACAGGCCCGCCCAGGCGAGCACCACGCCGACCACGCTGCCGGCCACGCCGATCGCGCCGGATTCGATCAGATGCTGCGCGAAGATCTCGCCGCGGCTCGCGCCCAGCGCGCGTCGCAGACCGGTCTCGTTGGCGCGACCCAGGAACTTCGCCAGCAACAGACCAACCGTGTTGATCAGGCACACCAACAGAAAGGCCAGACCAATCCACACCTGAATCTTCACGTCGCTGCCGACCACGCGCTGCAGTTCCAGCCATTGATTGACGTCGCTCAGGCGCGTCATCAGCGGCCGCGGGAAGCGACCGAGCTTCTTCTGCTCGCCGACATAGGCGTCGATGAAGGTCTTGTACTCATCGCGCTGCGCGGCGGTGTCGAGTTGCACCCAGAACTGCGTCCACACGCATTCGGAGGCGAGGTAGGACTCGTAGGTCTCCTCGGCCGGACGACGCCAGCAGGAGTTGTTGCCCGCGCCACGCAGTTTCAGTTCATCGTTGAGGCGCAGCGGCAGATAGAAATCTTCCGTGTCCTCGAACGCGCCCGTGGTCAGGTCGTAGTAGCGCGGTCGCGGTTGATACTCGTCGAGCACGCCGACCACGGTGTATTCGTTCTCGCCCAGGCGCACGGACTTGCCGGTGCTGTCCTGGCCGCCGAACAGACGTTCATTGGTGGCCTTGGACAGCACGACCACGCGCGCGCGGTTGGTGTCCTGATCGCGCGTCCAGCCCGAGCCGTACTTGAACGGCAGTTCGAACATCGGAAAGAAGTCCGCGTACACCATGCGCGAGACCGCCATGTAGGGCTTGACCTCGCGATTCTCCGGCTGCACCGCGAACACCGCGCGGAACATCGCGGTCTTGAGCGTGCCCGGCGCCGCTTCGGCGAGATAGCGCGAATCGGTGTAGGTCAACTGATCGGGCAGATCGTTGTCGTTGAGGCCATAGGGCTCGTCGGGCGACCAGTTGTCGAGCTGCACGGCGAACAACTTGTCGCTCTTGCCGGGAATGGGATCGGACGACATCAGGTGGAAGATCGTGATCGAGGTCATCGAGATGCCGATGCCCAGGCCGATCGCCAACACCATCAGCGCGGTCAGGATCTTGTTGCGTCGAAAGCTGCGCAGCGCGAGCCAGGCGTAGTAACGGAACATGATCGTGTCCTCAACCGGCCGTGGCGGTGGCGAGTGGCGCGGTCGTGGGCGCGCGTAGGCGCGGCTCGTCGTCGAGGTCGGTGATCTGGCCGTCGATGATGTGCACGTTGCGTTGCGCGCGCGCGGCCAGCTCAGGATCGTGCGTGACCATGATGATGGTCGTGCCCTGACCGTTGATTTCCTCGAGCAGTTCCATCACGCCGCGCGCCATCAGCGAGTCGAGATTGCCCGTGGGCTCATCGGCGAGCAGCAAGCGCGGCTCGCCGGCCAGCGCGCGCGCGATCGCCACGCGCTGTTGCTGGCCGCCGGAGAGTTCCGACGGATAGTGCTTCATGCGCGAGCCCAGGCCCACGCGCGACAGCGCGTGCTCGATGCGACGGCGGCGCTCGGCGCTGTTGAAGCCGCGATAGCGCAGCGGCACGTCGACATTGTCGAACAGGCTCAGGTCGGGGATCAGGTTGAAGCTCTGGAAGATGAAGCCGAGCTTCTCGTTGCGCAGGCGCGAACGATCGCGATCGGAAAAGCCCGTGACATCGATGCCATCGAGCAGATAGGCGCCGCCGGTGTGCTCCTCAAGCAAGCCCGCGATGTTGAGAAAGGTCGTCTTGCCCGAGCCCGAGGGCCCGGTCACCGCGACGAACTCCCCTTCGCGCACGTGGATGTTGAAATCGCGCAGCGCGTGCGTCTCGATCAAATGGGTGCGGTAGACCTTGGCAAGGTTGCGCATCTGCAGCATGACGCTCTCCTGGTGCGGTGATTCGATGTGGGGGTGTGAGGGAATTCGCGATCGCGCCACGCGGCTCAATCGTTGACGATGATTTTGTCGGCGCCCTTGAACTCTTCGGTCGACGACACGATGACCTTGTCGCCCACGGTCAGGCCCGAGACGATCTCGACGTCGCTGACGCTGGTCGCGCCGATCTGGATCGCGGTGCGCTCGGCCAGGCCGTCGCGCAGCACATAGGCGCTGCGGCCCGCGCCGGAATCGAGGAAGGCGCCGCGCGTCACCATCAAGGTGTCGGGCTTTTCCTCGATCACCACGCGCACGGTCACGCGCTGGTTCTGACGCAGGGCCGCGGGCTGAGCATCGGTGAAGCGCACGCGGCCGGTGACCTGACCCGCGACGATTTCCGGCGACACCGCCGAGACTTCGCCCTTGGCGCTGTCGGTGCCGAAACGCACGTCGGCGCCCATGCCAATGCCCAGATCGTCGGCGTAGTTCTCGGGAATCTGCATCTCGATTTCGAGACGGCTCAAATCGACCACGGTGATCAGCGGCGCGTTGATCGCGACATTGGCCTTGTCGACCACGGCGACCGAGCCGACCATGCCGTCGACCGGCGCGCGCACGGTCAGGCCATCGACGATGCGGCGCAGATCCGTGACTTTGAGTTCCTGGCGCTGGAAGGTCAGCTCGCGCGTTTCCTGTTCGAAGCGCAGGCTGTCGTTGACCAGCTTCTTTTCCTGTTGCGCGTGGGTGTAGCCGATCTCGGCGGTCTGCAGCGCATCCTTGGCGCGCAGATAATCGACTTGCGAGATCGCTTGCTTGGACCACGCCAGTTCCGCGCGCTCGACTTCGCGCTTGGCGGCGTTGAGCGCGATCAGGGCATCGTCCTCGACGCGCTGCGCGGCCAATTGCTGCTTGCGCACGTCGATGCGACCACGGCGCACGTCGACATCGAGGCTGTTCATCGCGGCCTCTTCCTGCTTGAGCTGATTGGCCAGCTCCGGGCTGTCGATGCGCGCGAGTTCGGCGCCGGCCTTCACTTGATCACCGGCCTTGGCGATCAGCGAGATCGTGCCCGCGGCCGGGGCGTACAAGGTCGGACTCACGGCGGCGACGACGCGGCCGGGCACCTGCACGTCGCGCACCAAGGTGCCGCGATGGACTTCGGCCACGCGCAGGCGTTCGAGATTGATCGAGCGCGAGCCACTCATCCAACGCGACATCGACGGGACGGCGAAACCGAGCAACACCACCACCGCCGCGGCGCCCACGCCCAGCTTGACCAGTCGGGCACGGCTCGGGCCGGAGGATTGGATGACACGGTCTTGGGCGGAGGTATCGCGGATCATGGTCGGCTCGTCGGTCAGGTTCGAGGTGTCCTTAGCAACCCATGTGCCAACCGCGATCGCGAACGCAAACCACTGATCGCGATGAACTTTATCGCGCGAGTGGGCCAGCGCGCGGCCTGTCCGCGCGGCCGCGGACAAGGCCCGCGTCCGTCCGCCCGGGCGAGCGGACAGGTGGCGCGGACGCGGCCTTGCGACCTTTCGGCGCGCGCGCGCATCCTGTTCGATGTGAGTGCCTCGTCTTTCGCCATCGATGTGCCGCAGAGCCTGATCAAGCGCCTGCGCGCGGCCGACATGCAGGCGCTCGAGCAGGTCTATCGCCTGTTCGAGCGGCCGGTGTACGCGCTCGCCGCGCGCATGCTCGGCGATGCCGACGAGGCGCGCGAGGTCCTGCACGACGCGCTGCTACAGGTGTTCGACAAGATCGGTCAGTTCCGCGGCGACTCGCCCTTCTGGGGTTGGTTGCGGCAGATCGCGGTCAACGAGGTCCTGATGCGATTGCGCAAGCGCAAGCTCGACTACGTCGATGAGTTGCCCGAGCCCGAGCATGTGCTGCGCGCGCTCGATGTCTCGGTCGGCGGCATCGATCTGGAGCGCGCGCTGACCGAGTTGTCGCCACTGACGCGCAGCGTGCTGTGGTTGTACTTCGTCGAAGGCTATACGCATGACGAGATCGCGCGCGCCTTCGACAAGACCGTGAGTTTTTCCAAGACCCAGGTGTCGCGCGGCACCGAGAAACTGCGCGACCTGTTGCATTCGGGCAAGGAGTCGATGGCTTATGCGTGAGGATGAATTCAGCCCCGCGCCGCAATCCCTCGCGGAGGCGCTGCGCGCGCTGCCCCAGCCGACGCCGACGCGATCGGAATGGTCGCGCCTGGCCGACACCATCGCGCGACGCCGCGCCGAACGCGCGCGTCGCTGGCGCTGGACCGGCGTCGCCGCGGCGGCGATGCTGGCCTTGGGGCTGGGCGTGAGCCTGTTACGCGCGCCGCCGCCGGACACGGCGCCGGGCACGTTCGCGAACGTTGAAGAAACGAGCGACGCCAAAGTGCAGCGCTTGATCGCCGAGAACCAAGCCTGGGAACGCGCGCTGCGTCGCGTCGACGCGCGACCCGGCGCATTCAGCGGTCGCGCCGCGATGGCGTCGGCGGAACTGGAAGATCTAATCGCCATGGTCGACCTGCAAATCAGCGCCAACACCGACATCAACGCGCGCGCCGACTTGTGGTCGCAGCGCCTGACCTTGATCGAACAACTCGCCTCGGTGCGCGACGAGGGACTCGGCGATGCCGTGTCGCTCGCGGACAGCGCCGTCCTGCCCGCGAACTACCTCATCGACTGATCGAACCTCTTTCGGAGCACCATCATGACTCTTCGCAAGACCCTCTTCACCGCCGCGCTGTGCGCGGCCTTCATCGCGCCAGCCTTCGCCGCCGACGCGCCTGACGACGCCACCACCGAGCAACGCCGCGCCGAACTGCGCCAAGCGCAGGAACAATTGCGCGAGGTCACGCGACGCATCGCGGAGCTATCGGCCAAGCTCGGCGCCGCCGACGCCGATCGCGCCTATGCGTTTCAGTATCTGGTCAATCCGCGACGCGCCATGCTCGGCGTGGTGCTCGGCAGCGAAGGCGACGTGGTGACGCTGTCCGCGGTCACGCCCGGCGGCCCCGCCGACAAGGCCGGTCTGCGCGCGGGCGATCGTATCGTCGCGATCAATGGCAAGGACGTGATCGCGTCGGCCAAGAGCGCGCCGGGCGCGGTCTCGCGCGCGATCCAGGGCGAGAACCAAGTCGAGGCCGCGCGCAGTTTGATCGGTGAATTGCAGCCAGGCCAAAGCGTCGACATTACTTACGAACGCGACGGCAAGCGCGCCAACGCCAAGGTCGCCGCCGAACGCCGCGAGTCCTGGAACTGGCCCATGCTCAACAGCCAACTCGGCGCGCTGCGTGGCCTCGAGCCGCTGACCATCGACCTGCGCGGCAGCGAAGTGCCGGGCGAACGTCACATCGAAATCATCGCGCGCCGCGCCGCCGATGCCGCCGACGTGGCCCGCGACGCCGCGAAGATCGCGCACGGCGAAGTCAGGGCCGCCGAAGGCATGACCCGCGAACTCAGCCGCATGATGGTGTTCCGCAGCGGCGGCCTGTTCGACCTGAAACTCGCCGAGGTCAACCCCGAACTCGGCCGCTACTTCGGCGCCGACGAAGGCGTGCTCGTGCTCGACAAGGGCGAGGAGTTCGCCGAACTCAAGCGCGGCGACGTGATCCTGGCCGTCGGCGGCGAGCGCGCGCAATCAGTCTCGGGCGTGATGCGCGCCCTGGGCAGCGCGCGCGCCGGCGACGCGATCAATGTCCAAGTCATGCGCGACAAGCGCCGCGAAGTCGTGACCATCACCGCGCCCGATCAAGGCAAGTTCGACGTGCTCTGGCGCGACGCTCCCCTGCCCCCGACCCCGCCCGCCGCGCCCGCGCCGCCTCAACCCCCGCAACCCGCCGCCGCCCCGCACCCGCGCAGCGCCAAGGCCGAAGCGACCCGGCCCGACCGGCGCCACGTGTTGCTCTGACCCCAACCCGGCGCGTCCGCGCCAACCCGCAATCCCCACCGCGCGGCCTCCGGGCCGCGCGGGCTTTCGGGACACCCACGCTTTCGGGACGCCCACGCTTTCGCACGCTTTCGGGACACCCACGTTTCGGGACACCCACGCTTCGGGGACACCCACGCCCCCGCCCCTCACACCTTTTCAACGCCGCCGCACAACCACACCCGACCCAAGCACTTGAAAAGTCGGGCATGTCGCCCGCCGCCCTGCCATCGCACTGTCACAAGCGATGCAAATCACGGCGAGGTTGTAGCAATTCTGTAACCGAGTCCCGGTAGCTTGCGCCCGCAAGTTCCCACCGTAGGACTGCCCCGTGATCACCAAGCCCCGTGTTCTTGCCTGCGCCGTTTTCGCGGCGTTGTTCGCCCCCGGCGCGCGCGCCGAAATCGCCATCGACGTCATCAACGGCTCGGAAGTGTCCCTAGAGGGACTGTTCCAGGGCGACGTCAACATCTTCAACAACGACGTCGTCGACCTCAATGGCACCGATACCAACGACGGCAAGGACCAGGAGTTCTCGCTGCGCCGCTCTGAGGTGATCCTCAAGGGCAAGGGCGCTCGCTTCGACTGGGTGGTCGGCTACGACGCCCGCGCCGACAAGTTCCTCGACGCCAACATTCGCTACAAGATGGGCGCGGCCTATCTGCAGGTGGGTCAGTACAAGCAGCCCAACAGCCTGGAAGAACTCACCAGCACGCGCCACAACGATTTCATCTCCAAGGCCATGACCACGAATCTGTTCGGCGTGGCGCGTCGCTTCGGCGTCGCCTACGGCGTGGAAGAGGCCAGCTGGGGCTACCAGGTCAGCGCCTTCGGTCGCGAGCTCACCCGCAACCTCGCCAAGGGCAATGGTTACGGCGCGCGCGCTTATTGGGCGCCGATCAATGACACCGGCAATCTGTTGCACCTGGGCGTGTCGGCGCTCAACTACGACACCGACACCGATCAGCTGCGCCTGCGCGTGCGTCCCGACGCCGACTTCGCCACCGCGCGCCTGATCGACACCAACAACCTGCGCAACACCGATTCGCAGATGACGCTCGGCGTCGAAGGCGCGTGGGTGCGCGGTCCGTTCAAGGTGCAGGGCGAATACATGCGCTCGCAGGTCAAGCGCTACGACGCGCCGGGCCAGAGCGGCGAGGACTTCGTCGGCGACTCTTGGTACCTCTACGGCGTGTGGAACATCACTGGCGAGACCTGGACCTACAAGGCCGGCACGCCCGTGACGCCCTACCCCGACGCGCCGGGCACCGGCATGTGGCAAGTCGGCGTGCGTTACGACGCGGCCGATCTGACCGACGACAACGTGCTCGGCGGCGAAGAGCACAACATCACGCTCGGCGTGAACTGGTACTGGCGCGCCAACTTCAAGTTCTCGCTCAACTACGTGAAGGTCAACAGCGAGAAGTACAACACCGCGCTGCGCGCCGACCTCAACGACGACCCGAACATCATCGAGGCTCGCGCGCAGTTCTACTGGTAAGCGCCGTGGCCGCCGCGCCCGCGCGCGGCGGCCGATCGCCGCGCGCCATCGCATGCTCCCCACGCATCCAAGGAGTTTCCCCATGTTGAAGCACTTCAAATCGCGCATCGCGGCCCTGGGCCTGGCGATGATGGTCGGCGGCACCGCCGTCGCCACCGACGTCACCGGCGCCGGCGCCTCTTTCATCTTCCCGGTGATGACCAAGTGGTCGGCCGACTACAAGGCCGCGACCGGCAACCAAGTGAACTATCAGTCGATCGGTTCCGGCGGCGGCATCGCGCAGATCAAGGCCGCGACCGTGGACTTCGGTTCGTCCGACGCGCCCTTGTCGCCCGAAGAACTCGCGCAAGCGGGCCTGGGTCAGTTCCCCTCGGCGATCGGCGGCGTGGTGCCGGTGATCAACGTGCCGGGCATCGAAGCGGGCAAGCTGCGCCTCACCGGTCCGCTGCTGGCCGACATCTTCCTGGGCAAGGTCGCCAAGTGGAATGATCCCGCGATCGCCGCGTTGAACGCCGGCGTGACGCTGCCGGACATGCGTATCACCATCGTGCATCGCTCGGACGGTTCGGGCACCACGTTCAACTTCGTCAACTATCTGTCCAAGGTCAGCCCCGAGTGGAAGGCCAAGCCCGGCGAAGGCACCACGGTCGTGTGGCCGACCGGCGTGGGCGGCAAGGGCAATGAAGGCGTGGCCGCGTACGTGAAGCAGATCAAGGGCGGCATCGGCTATGTCGAGCTGTCGTACGCGCTGCAGAGCAAGATGTCCTACGTGAGCATGCAGAACAAGGCCGGCAACTGGGTGCAGCCCAATGCCGAGAGCTTCTCCGCCGCCGCCGCCAGCGCCGACTGGGCCAACGCCAAGGACTTCTACCTGGTGATGACCGACGCGCCGGGCGACCAGGCGTGGCCGATCGCCGCGACCAACTTCATCCTGATGTACAAGCAGCCGAAGAATGCCGAGCGCGCCAAGGCCGTGAAGGATTTCTTCAGCTGGGTCTACACCTCGGGTCGCAGCCAGGCCGAAGCGCTGCACTACGTGCCGCTGCCGCCGGATCTGGTCAAGCAGATTGAGGCTTACTGGGCCGCGAATTTCAAGTTCTGAGGTAAGCCGAGCGACGGCGTCGTTCCGGGCCGCGCGATCGTCGACGACGATCCGCGACCCCGCGACGCAGTCGCCCGGGCGGCGCGTGACCGCCCGATCGACACCCGCAAGGCGCGGAGGAAACGCTCTTGAACTCCAACATTTCCTCCGCGAACGCGGCGGATGCGATCGAAGCGGCCACGCGCCGCGCAGCGGCAGGCGCGCGCGCCGACGCGATGTTTCGTGTCGTGGTCACCGCCGCGGGCTGGTTCGTGCTCATCGCTTTGCTCGGCGCCGCGGCCTCGATGCTGTGGGGCGGACGCGAAGCCCTGTCGACGTTCGGCTGGAGCTTCTTCACGTCGAGCACCTGGGACGTGGGCGCGGGCCAGTTCGGCGCCCTCGTCGCCATTTTCGGCACCGTGGTCACGGCCACGCTGGCCTTGATCATCGCGGTGCCGGTGAGTTTCGGCATCGCCATTTTTCTCACCGAAGTCGCGCCGAACTGGATGCGCGGCCCGGTGGCTTCGGCGATCGAATTGCTCGCCGGCATTCCCTCGATCATTTACGGCATGTGGGGCTTGTTCGTGCTCGCGCCGTATTTGAGCGAGCACATCTATCCGTGGATCAATGATCACCTGGGCGGCATTCCGGGCATTGGTTTTCTGTTTCAAGGCCCGCCGCTTGGCATCGGCCTGTTGACCGCGAGCCTGGTGCTGGCGGTGATGGTGATTCCCTTCATTTCCTCGGTGATGCGCGAAGTCTTCTTGACCGTGCCCGTGCGTTTGAAGGAATCGGCCTACGCGCTGGGCTCGACCACGTGGGAAGTGATGTGGGACATCGTGTTGCCCTACACGCGCTCGGCCGTGATCGGCGGCATCTTCCTGGGCCTGGGTCGCGCGCTGGGCGAGACGATGGCGGTGACGTTTGTCATCGGCAATGCCTACAACATCTCGACGTCGCTGCTCGAACCGGGCACGTCGATCGCCTCGTCGATCGCGAATGAGTTCGCCGAGGCGGTCGATCCTCTGCATCGTTCGTCCTTGCTGGCGCTGGGCTTCGTACTGTTCATGATCACGTTCGTGGTGCTGGCCGCGGCGCGCCTGATGTTGCGCCGCCTGGCGCGCAGCGAGGGCAAGACATGACTCTGTTCACCCTGCAAGGCTGGCGCGCGACCAAGAACGCGATCGCGTTGACGCTCGGCTTGCTCGCCGCCGTGTTCGGCCTGTTCTGGCTGACGTGGATTCTGTGGACCACGCTGCAGCGCGGCCTGAGCGCGATCAACTGGGCCTTGTTCACGCAAATGACGCCGCCGCCGGACACGGCCGGTGGCCTAGCCAATGCCTTCGCCGGCAGCGCGATGATGTGTTTGCTGGCGATCTTGATTGGCGCGCCGATTGGCGTGCTCGCCGGCACGTATCTTTCCGAATACGCCGCGTATCGGCGCATCGGTCACGTAATCCGCTTCGTCAACGACATTCTGTTGTCGGCGCCATCGATCGTGCTGGGCTTGTTCGTGTACGCGGTCGTGGTGGCCAATGTCGGCCACTTCTCGGCGTTCGCGGGCTCGATCACGTTGGCCTTCATCGCGCTGCCGGTGATCGTGCGCACCACCGACGACATGCTGCGCCTCGTGCCCAGTCAGATGCGCGAAGCCGCGCTGTCGCTGGGCGTGCCGCAGTGGAAGGTGACCTTGCAAGTGCTCTATCGCTCGGCCATGGGCGGCATCGTCACCGGCGTGCTGCTGGCGCTGGCGCGCATCAGCGGCGAAACCGCGCCGCTGCTGTTCACCGCGTTTTCCAGTCAATACTGGTCGACCGACATGACCCAGCCCATGGCCAATGTGCCGGTGGTGATCTTTCAGTACGCCGCGAGTCCTTATGAATCGTGGCAGGCGCTGGCCTGGGCCGGTGCCTTCGTGTTGACCGCTTTCGTGCTGCTGCTGAGCCTCGGCGCGCGCGCGATCCTGCTTCGCAATCGGGTGCCCCATGAATGATCTTCGCCTCGCGGTAAGGACCGAAGCGCCAGCGCCCGCCACCGGCGGCGCGGCGCCGATCAAGCTGGTCGCGCGCAATCTGGCGTTTCGCTACGGCGATACCCAGACGCTGCGCAACATCAACCTGGAAGTGCCCGAGCGCCGCGTTACCGCGCTGATCGGCCCTTCGGGTTGCGGCAAATCGACCTTGCTGCGCGTGTTCAATCGCATCTACGCGATCTATCCCAAGCAAGTCGCCGAAGGCGAGGTGATGCTCGACGGCGAGAACATCCTCGACGCGCGCTATCCGCTGAGCCGCCTGCGCAGCAAGGTCGGCATGGTGTTCCAAAAACCCGTGCCGTTTCCGATGTCGATCTACGAAAACGTGGCCTACGCGATCCGTCATCACGAGCGCCTGAGCCGCGCCGAGATGGACGCGCGCGTCGAAGCGGCGCTGACGCAAGCGGCGCTGTGGACCGAGGTCAAGGACAAGCTCAAGCGCAGCGCGCTGGGTCTTTCCGGCGGTCAGCAGCAGCGCCTGTGCATCGCGCGCGCCATCGCGCTGCGTCCGCAAGTGATTTTGCTCGACGAACCGACCTCGGCGCTCGACCCCATCGCCACCGGCAAGATCGAACAACTGATCGCCGAACTCAAGCGCGACTACACCATCGTGATCGTGACCCACAACATGCAGCAGGCGGCGCGCTGCTCGGACTTCACCGCCTTCATGTACCTGGGTGAGTTGATCGAACACGGCGCCACGGCGAATATGTTCACGCGACCGACCAAGCAACAGACCGAAGACTACATCACCGGCCGTTTCGGCTAAGGACGCGTCATGTCGACCGAACACATCGTCAAGCAGTACGACACCGAGCTCGATCGCCTGACCGGCGAAATCGTGCGCATGGGCGAAATCGCCACCGCGCAATTGACCGCCGCCATGGACGTTCTCGAACGCCGCGACGCCCGCGCCGCCGAACGCGTGATCGCCAACGACACCGCCATCGACGCGCTCGAGCAAGAAGTCGGCCGCGACGTGGTGAACCTCCTCGCCTTGCGCCAACCCGTCGCGCGCGACCTGCGCGAAGTGCTGGCGGCGCTACGCATCGCCTCCGACATCGAACGCGTGGGCGACTACGCGGCCAATGTCGCCAAGCGCTCGATCTCGCTGTCGCAATCCCCACCCAACGCCGCCGCGCCCGGCCTCTCCGCGCTCGCGCGCATCGCCAACGAGCTCATGCGCGAAGTCCTTTCGGCCTACCGCGACCGCGACGCCGAGCGCGCCATGACCGTGCGCGCGCGCGATGCCGAGCTCGACACGCTCTACACCGCGCTGTTTCGCGAACTGCTGACCTACATGGCCGAAGACCCGCGCAGCATCTCGGCCTCGATCCATGTCCTGTTCATCGCCAAGAACCTCGAACGCATCGGCGACCACGCCACCAACATCGCCGAGAACATCTGGTTCGTCGTCAACGGCACCCAACCCACCGCCGAACGCGAAAAGCGCGATTACACCTCCGCGCCCCCCACGACCTAAGCAACAAGCCAACACCCTCCGACGTGAAAAAGGCCGCTAACGCGGCCTTTTTCATTCAAATAACCGGCCCTTGCTTCGCGCGCCGCGAATGCGGAGCGCGAAGCGCGCTCTTCTTCTTTTTTCTTCTAACCCAACGAACAAAAGTGACGTTTCGACGGCTCGGGGTGACGGTCCCCTTGTCGGTGGCAAGCGCACAAGGATGTGCGCCGCGAGGGTTCAGCACAGGGATGTGCTGAATCCCTCGCCCACCGACAAGGGGCGGCACCCCGAGCCAAGCGACAACGTCACACAAACCCAACCCACACCACCCCGGTCGTCCTCACCGCCAGGTGAGGACCCATTCCCCACCGCTTCAACCGCGAGGAAAATCGAATCTTCACGCGCGAACACGCGCAATCCCATCACACACCCTAAATTCCAATTCAAATTGCCCCCGAACCAACTCCCACACCCGCCAAGCCAACACACTCCCCCGCATCGACACCCGAATCGCCGCGCCAACCACGCCTTCATCGACCACGAACCGCACCGGCGTCGCCCACCACGCCCGCGCCTCGCGCGCGCCGTGACTTAGCGACCCGCAATGCGACCACCGCGCCCGCGCCATTGGCATCGCCTCGCGCGGCGTGCGCATCGCACCCGCGCACAAGCGCTCCCACGCCGCGAAATCGGTATCAGGCAAACGCACCAACACGATCGGCCCCTCGGCGCGACACCACGTCAGCATCTCGAGCACGCCCTCGGGCTCGACACGCGCCATCGCCGTCGGCGTGCCTTCGAACAGCACGCCGCGCAGACATCGCGCGAGATCGTCATCGAGCGCGGCGCGCGTCGGCGGCCGCAACAGCAGGGTGGGTCCCAGGGCGATCAAAGCCTCGCGCGCCGCCGCGGGCAACCCGGCGCGCGGCGCAAACGAGTGCTTGAGTTCATCATCGGCGAGCTCGTAAGAGCTCGAGGCCAACTGGCCGCGTTCGACATCCATCGCGTGCTCCGCATCGAAGGCTCGATGGCTGGCCGCGCGCGTCGCGCGCTGCTGGCGAGGGGTCTTGGCTTACTTGGTCAGAATCAACTTGCCGTTGCGCGTGATGCGCAAGGTGTAGTCCTGCTCGGCGTGACGGATCAACAGCACATTGCGCGCGCCGAACAGCGCGCGGCTGTCGATCGCCGGCGTGCTGGGGTTGGCGGGCAGGCGCGCACTGGTTTCGGCCTGCGGGTCGTGACGTGGGCTGGTGATGACTGGGCTAGGATTCATGGCCGCTCTCCCGGGGTGTCGGCAAATGATAGCGATTCGCATTTGTTTGGCAAGCCCCTGAGTGTGTTAAGTTTCAGTGTCCGATGATGGCTCGGTGGTGACTATGTTCTCAGCGTTGTGGATTTCGACCTTGGCGGTCGCGGTGGCGGAGATCGGCGACAAGACGCAGTTGCTGTCGCTGATGTTGGCCGCGCGCTATCGCAGGCCCTGGCCGATCGTGGCCGGCATCCTGGTGGCGACCGTGCTCAATCACGCGGCCGCGGGCTGGTTGGGATCGTGGGTGTCCTCGTTCGCGTCGGCGCAGGTGTTGCGCTGGTGCGTGGCGATCTCGTTTTTCGCGGTCGCGGCCTGGGCCCTGGTGCCGGACAAAGTCGACGATGACGAGGCCAAGCGCGGTCAGGGACTGGGCGCCTTCGCCGCCACGGTCGTGGCCTTTTTCATCGCCGAGATGGGCGACAAGACGCAGATCGCGACCGTGGTGCTGGCCGCGCAGTATTCGCCGCTGTGGCAAGTGGTCGCGGGCACGACGCTCGGCATGCTCGCGGCCAATGTGCCGGTGATCGTGCTCGGCGCCAAGCTCGCCGAACGTATTCCGATGCGCGCCGCGCGCATCGCGGCGGCGGTGTTGTTCGCGCTGCTGGGCATCTGGGTAATCGCGTCGCCTTACTTCCAAACCGCTTGATCGCGACACCCGCGTCGACGCGCCACGCGCATCGTGGCGCGCCGCGCCTTGCCGCGTGGCCGCGCTATCCCGTAGGCTCCCCGGGCTTGCACCTTGGGGAGAAGTCGCGTGTCGCAGGTCCTATTCGGGTTTTTCGGTCTCGCATGCCTGCTCGGCATCGCCTGGGCCTTCTCCGCCAACAAGAAGGCGGTTGATTGGAAGCTGGTGGGCACCGGCGTGGTCTTGCAGATCCTGTTCGCGGCCTTCGTCCTGCTCACGCCGTATGGCGAGATGATCTTCGATACCTTGGCGAAGGGCTTCGTCAAGTTGTCGAACTTCACCTTCGAGGGCGCGCGCCTGATCTTCGGCGATCTGACCAATGCCTCGAAGTTCGGCTTCATCTTCGCCTTCCAGGTGTTGCCCACGATCATCTTCTTCGCCGCGTTCATGGCGGTGCTCTATCACGTCGGCGTGATGCAGAAGATCGTGCAGGTGATGGCGCTGGCCATCACCAAGATCATGCGCGTGTCGGGCGCGGAAACCACGTCCGTGTGCGCCAGCGTCTTCATCGGTCAGACCGAGGCGCCACTCACCGTGCGCCCCTACATTCCGAAGATGACCGAATCGGAACTGCTGACCATGATGATCGGCGGCATGGCGCACATCGCCGGTGGCGTGATGGCGACTTATATCCAGATGCTCGGCGGTCCCGATGAAGCGCTGCAGGCGCTGTACGCCAAGCATTTTCTCGCGGCCTCGATCATGGCCGCGCCGGCGACGCTGCTGATCGCCAAGATCCTGGTGCCGGAAACCGGCGAGCCGCTGACCCGCGGCAGCGTCAAGATGCACGTGGAAAAGACCACCACCAATATCATCGACGCCGCCGCCGCCGGCGCGGCCGATGGCTTGAAGCTCGCGCTCAACATCGCCGCGATGCTGCTGGCCTTCACCGCCTTGATCGCCCTGCTCAACGCGATCATCGCCTGGGTCGGCGACTTCACCCACTTCACCGCGTGGCTCAACGCCGGTCGCGAAGTGCCGATCGCCGTGAACCTGGGCAGCATTCTCGGCGTGATCCTGTCGCCGATCGCCTGGTTGATTGGCGTGCCGTGGGAAGACTGCATCATCGCCGGCGGTCTGATCGGCCAGAAGATCGTGCTCAACGAATTCATCGCCTACAGTCAGCTCGCGACCGTGCCCGTGGGCGAAGGCGCGGCGGCGATCGCGCCGCACACCAAGCTGATCCTGACCTATGCCTTGTGCGGCTTCGCCAATTTCTCCTCGATCGCGATTCAGATCGGTGGCATCGGCTCGCTGGCGCCGGAACGTCGCCACGATCTGGCGCGCTTTGGCATGCGCGCGGTGCTTGGCGGTTCGCTGGCGACGTTCATGACGGCGACCATCGCCGGCGTGTTGAGTCAGTTCTCGCACTGAGCGCGCGCAGCGATGGTGCCGATCGACGTCGTCGTGCTCGGGTCCTACATGCAGGACCACGCCTGGCGCACGAAGGAATTGCCACGCGCCGGCGAAACGCGCATTGGCAGCTTCTCGCTCGCGCCGGGCGGCAAAGGCTTCAATCAAGCCGTTGCCTGCCACATGCAAGGCGCCAAGACGTGCTTTCTCGGCGCGATCGGCCGCGATCCCCTGGGCGATATCGCGCAGCGCACCGCGCGTGATTTTGCCCTGGCGGCGCAATGGGAGCTGCACGACACCACGACCACCGGCGCCGCCGGCATTGTCGTCGACGCCCAGGGCAGCAACATGATCTGCGTCGGCCTGGGCGCCAACGCGGCGATGAGCACTGACTTCGTCCACAGCCACGGCCAACTCATCGCCGACGCGAAGATCCTCGTCTGTCAGCTCGAGAACAACCTCGACGCCACGCGAGTGGCCCTGGAAATCGCGCGCGCAAACAGCACCTTGACCTTGCTCAATCCAGCGCCGATCAATGAGGGCACGTCGCGCGCCTTGCTCGCGCTCGCCGACATCCTCACGCCCAACGAAACCGAGTTCGCCTTCCTGCTCAAGCACGTCTACGGCATGGACGTGGCGCCCAACTACTGGGACCTGCCCGACCCGATGCTGCATCAACTGTGTCGCGCCACCGAGGTACCGACCGTGGTGCTGACCTTGGGCGACAAGGGCTGCTTCGTGTCGCATATCGACGCCAAACGCCGCAAAGACATCGACGCGCACTACCGCATCGGCCCCGAGGCAGTGAAACCCCTCGATACCGTCGGCGCAGGCGACGCATTCACCGGTGGGCTCGCCGCCGGCATGATTCACTACCACTACAGCCAACCGTTCCGCCGCGCGGTCGAACACGCCAATCGCGTCGCGGGCCTGTCGACGGAAAAGCCCGGCGCCGCACCCTCGATGCCCTCGCGCGATGATGTCCGCGCGCGGTTCGACGCGCCCGCCTCGGCGTGACATCGCGCGAGATCGCGCCGCGCGACCCATGAGCGAACGCCCCGCGCCGCCCGCCGTGCGCGAGTTCCATCACCAACCCGCGTTCGACGGCGTGCGTGCTCTCGCGATCGCGCTGGTCATGGGCATCAACGCCTTCACCCCGGGTCTGTGGGGCGGGTTCATTGGCGTGAGCGTGTTCTTCGTGCTCAGCGGTTTCCTGATCACGCAGCTCCTGCTCATCGAACATGCGCGCGCCGGCCGCATCGACCTCGCGGCCTTTTACACCCGGCGCGCGCGGCGCTTGCTACCGCCCTTGCTGTGCATGCTTGCCGCGTTCCTGTTATTGCATCCCCTGCTCGCGCCCAACGGCGATCGCATCGCGTTCTGGTACGACGCCTTCTTCGCGCTGACCTATGTCAGCAACTGGACCTATCTGACGCTGCACGCGCCGCAGTGGTTCGATCACACGTGGTCGCTGGCGGTCGAGGAACAGTTCTATCTGCTGTGGCCGATCCTGATCTGGCCCCTGCTTCGCGCGAGGAAACCTCGACGCGCATTGGTGGCCATGGTCGTCATCACCGCGATCGCGCTGGTCTGGCGCCACGTCGTCGCGAATGGCATCGCCGTCGCCGCGCACGACAGCGCGGAACGCGTCTACTACGGCACCGACACGCGCGCGTTCGGGCTCATGCTCGGCGCGCTCGCCGCGTTCGCGTGGAACGACGAAGCCATCCATCAGGCCCTGACACGACCCGCGCTGCGCTTCGCTCTCGGTTGGCTCGCCGGCTTGTGCTTGATGATCCTCGTCTGGCTCGGCCATCACGCGAACGGCACCGAAGTCCATGCACTCGCGCGCGCCTTGCTGGTGACCGAAGTCACCACCGCGACGCTGCTGATCTGTTTGATCGCGTATCCGCGCGGCGCCTTCGCGAGCCTGCTGGCGATCGCGCCTCTACGCGCGATCGGGCGCGCGTCCTACACGCTGTATTTGTGGCATTTGCCGTGGTTCTACTGGCTGCAATCGCAGCACCGCCCCTGGCGCGAGGTCGTGCTCTATGGCGGGCTGGCTACGCTGGCGTGTGCCTTGCCGGCATATTGGTTCATCGAGCGACCGCTGTTGGCGCGGTCGGAACGACGGCGTTCCACCGCGGCCGCCACACACGAAGCATGACATCTGTTCCGCGGAATGGCCGCGAACGAGGTCGAGGCGCGCATCACCATCACGAGACACCGCTACTCACTGGCTGTCCTTCGTAGTGCCGCGCGCTTGATCACTCAAGCGCGCGCCATATCATGAATTTCGCATCACCACCGCGCGATCACTTCGGATCGGCGAACGGCGTCTTGGCCACGTAGATGTCGACGCCCGTGGAATACTCGCCTTCGACCCAAGCATCGAGCGTGCCCGAAGCATGGAAAGCGACCCCGCCTTCGTCGGAGACATCCAGATCCTCGATGAAGTGATCTCGCCCCGTCATATTGAAAGGCTTGGCGATCAGCGTGACCTGGCCAGTGAGTCGATCCCGCACGTAAGCGAAGAAATCCACATCGGTCGGAATGGACGACGGCGTCGGCGGATATCGGCTCGGCGGCAAAATATCGGCGGTCATGCTGCGCACCTGCGAGCGAATCACCACGTAACGGCCGTTGTCCGACACATGCCCACCGATGCTGTGCTGCTCGATCGAACGGCCGAAGCGATCCAGGCTGACGAGTTCGATCTTTCGCGTGACGCGGTCATAGAAATACGTGTCGAGTTTCTGGTTGGTGTCGGGCGGCGAGAACGCGGCCCAACTCGTGAACGCGACATAGCGACCGTCGGCGGAAAGCCGCGGGTACGTCGAATGCCCCGAACGCTGCACGCCGTTGCTGTCGACGCTCACGCGTTGCAGCACGCCGGTCGCGATCGCGTAGACAAAGACATCGCGACTGCTGTTGGTGTCGTTGGTCACCAAGTTGCTCGCCAGCGAATCAAAGGCGACGAACTCACCGTCCTTGGAAAACACCGGATTGTAGGAATTGCCGTTGGCGCGCGTGCCGTTGACGGCCTTGCTGACCAGGCGCATCTGCGCCGTCATGCGATCGTAGAGGTAGATGTCCGAACGACTCGGCCCCGTCGGCGTCGGCACGAGTTCATTCGCGAAGGAACTGAACACCACGTAGCGACCATCGCGCGAAATCATCGCGGCGCTGCTGGGGCCGATGCCGGACACGCCATCGGGGCGCTTGCTGATCAGTTCCACGGCGCCCGTTAGCAGATCCTTGAGGTAGACCTGCGTGTACGGCGAAGGGACGGGCGTGGTCACCAAGTTGCTGCAGACCGCCTGAAACACGATCTGCACCCCGTTGCCGGTCGTCGAGGGATTCCACGCGCCGTGATCGCACTGCACGCCGGCGACGTTCGTGCTGACGATCTGCGTGTGACCCGTGACGATATCGACGGCGAAGATGTCGGATTCCCCATTGCGATCGCTCGCGACCAAATCGCCGCGATTCGACTCGTAGAACACGCGCGCGCCATCGGCCGTGATCGCGGGCGCCTTCGAGTGACCAGGAGCCGCGATGGGATTCTGGAGGTTGACCGAGAGCAGCGCCGTGCCACCGAACGCCAGGCCATCGATCAGGCCATCGTCATTGCTGTCGCGGTCCTCGTCGTTCAATCCCAGCTCGAATTCGCGGATGCTCGACAAGCCGTCGTAGTCCTGGTCCACCGCATGGGCCGTGCCGAAGGTCAGCCAGATCGCCGCCCCCAGCAAGATCGCTTTCACACGCATCGTCTTCATCGTCCGTCTCCCTGCTTGACTGTCGGTTGGTGTGCCGCGCGAGTGCGGACCGACACCGAGGCGCAGTGTCGTGACAGGACGTCGACGGCAACATCCCGACCTCGTCAAGTGCGCCGCCCGTCGGTTGACGGTTCGTCAACCGACGCTCGAGGGCTTGGTCACGCGCTCGCGCTGGCAGGCATCGAGAGCGCGCGTCGCGACCGAGGGCCGGACCACGGCGCATGCCCTCCAAGCACCCCGCCCCAACTGCCACTACAATGCCGCGCCATGCGCATCGGACCGCATCACATCGAACCGCCCCTGATCCTCGCGCCCATGGCGGGCGTGACGGACAAGCCGTTCCGTCAGCTGTGCAAGCGGCTGGGCGCGGGCTTGGCGGTGTCGGAGATGACGATTTCCGATCCGCGCCTGTGGGGCACGCGTAAATCGCGTCAGCGCATGGATCACGACGGCGAACCCGCGCCAATCAGCGTCCAGATCGCGGGCTATGACCCGGCGATGCTCGCCGACGCCGCGCGCTACAACGTCGATCATGGCGCGCAGATCATCGACATCAACATGGGCTGCCCCGCGAAGAAGGTATGCAATGTCTTCGCCGGCTCCGCGCTGATGCGCGACGAGGCCCTGGTCGCGCGCATTCTCGACGCCGTGGTGCGCGCGGTCGACGTGCCCGTGACTTTGAAAATTCGCACCGGCTACGCACGCGCTCAAAAGAACGCGCCGACCATCGCCCGCATCGCGGAAGAGGCCGGCATCGCCGCGCTCGCCATCCACGGCCGCACGCGCGAGGACATGTACGAAGGCGAAGCCGAGTACGACACCATCGCCACGATCAAGGCCGCCGCGACGATTCCCGTGTTCGCCAACGGCGACATCGATTCGCCCGAGAAAGCACGTGACGTGCTCGCGCGCACCGGCGCCGACGCCGTGCTGATCGGTCGCGCGGCGCAAGGCCGGCCGTGGATCTTCCGCGAGATCGCGCACTTCCTCGCCACTGGCGAGCATCTGCCGGCGCCAACGCCCGCCGAAGTGCGCGACATTCTGCTAGAGCATTTGGAAAACCTGCACGCCTTTTACGGCGAAGCCCAGGGCGTTCGGATCGCGCGCAAGCATCTGGGCTGGTACAGCAAGGATCGGCCCGAGAACGCGGCCTTTCGCGCCGTGGTCAATCGCGCCGAAAGCGCCGCCGACCAAGTGCGCCTGACGCGCGACTACTTCGATGGGCTGCAAGACCCGCTGACGCGCGCCGCCTGAGAAAGCTCCGTCCGTAACCAGATGTGACGCCGATCGCGGTCGAGCCGATCACGCCGGCGCGACGATGGTGTCATGCTGTCGATCCACTTCGGGGAGGGACCACCATGAGCTCGATTCTCGACGCCGTCGTCGGCGCCATCGATCAGAACACCATTCACGCCGCCGCGCGCCAACTCGGCACCTCGCCGCAACAAGCGCAGGGCGCGATCGAAGCGGCGCTGCCGCTGCTGATTGGCGGCCTGGGCCGCAACGCCAGCACCGCGCAAGGCGCGCAGGCGCTGCATCGCGCGTTGGAGCGCGATCACGCCAACAGCGATCCGATGGCCGTGCTCGGTCAGATGCTCGGGGGCCTTGGCGGTGGCGCGAGCGGCGGCGGTGGCGGCCTTGGCGACTTGCTCGGTGGCCTGCTGGGCGGCAACACGGGCGGCGGTGGCGGCGGCCTTGATCTCGGCGCGGGCGCCGCGATTCTCGGTCATCTGTTCGGCGATCGTCAGACGCGCGTGCAACAGGGTCTGGGCGCCGCTTCGGGTCTGAACATGCAGCAATCCGCGCAGCTGTTGCAGATGCTCGCGCCGCTGGTGATGAGCGTGCTGGGCAATCAGACGCGCCAACGCGGCCTCGATGCCGGTGGCCTCAGTCAGGTGCTTGGCCACGACATGCAGCGCATGCAAAGTCATGGCGCCGCGAGCGGCTTGCTCGGCGCGGTGCTCGATCGCGATGGCGACGGCGATGTCGACTTCGCCGATCTCGCCCAAGGCGCGAACCTGCTGGGCACGCTGTTCGGCCGACGCTGAACGTCAGCGCGCGTCACCACGCGCGTAGTACGTCAGCGACGCCCAATAGTACGGATGCCGAAAGCGGCGACTGCGCTCCAGCGCGGCGCGCGCCGCTTGCAAGGCCATCGCCGGATCGCGCGCGCGGTCGAGCTCGGCGTAGAAGGCCGGCACCCACACAAAGGTCGCGGCATCGCTCACCGGCCACAGCGCCGCGACCACGTGCCGCACGCCGGCCGCCGACAAGGCCTGTGCGAAACTCGCTGCGCCGCCCGCCGCATCGATCGGCGCGGCGGCCAAGTCACAGGCGTTGAGCACGGCCAGCTCCGCATGCAGCGGTTGCTCGACCAATTCCATCCAACTGACGAAGCGCGGCGTCGTCGTGCCCGCCGTCGGCGGCAACCACACGCCGGCATAGCCCTGCATCCGCGGCAGATTGACGCCATGCGCGGCAAGATGCAGCCACTGATCGGAAGCGCGCAAGGCATCGCCCAGCGCCGCGCGCGTCAACGACGAATCACTGATCGTGCGCACGCGTCGCGTCGGCAAAGACGCGGCGATGCGCTCGGCTTCGCCACGCAAGGCTTGCAGACGCGGCAAGCGCGGATCGCTCACGTTCGGCATGTCGGCCAGCAGCACCGCAAGATCGCCGCTTGAAGTAAGCGGGCTCGCGGAGGCTGACGGCGCATCGATCATGCTCAAGGCGGCGGCGTCGCCCAAGGTGGTCGATTGACTGGGCCAGGCCAAGAGCGCGAAAGGCACGTCTTGCAGCGCCTCGTCGGCGAGGATGTTGACGCGCTTCGCGTCGATGCGTGCTGCTTCCGGCAACAGGACGGTGGACAACTCGCGCGCCGCGGCCTGCACTTCCGCCATCGGCACTTCAGGCCCACGCAAAGCCGAAAGCATCGCGCGCCGCGCGGCATCGATACGTGGCGGCGACGATAACTCGAAGACCTGCGTGCCCGCTGGCGAACGCGTCAGCAGGAATGCGTGCGTGTCGCCGATGACGTACATCATGGTCAACTCATCGGCATTCGCGGTCGGCAATGTCGGCGCTGGCGATGGCGTTGGCGCGGCCTCTTGCCCTTGACCTGCCGCGCCGAGGTACGCCAGTAGGCGTCGCTCCGCCGCGAAGGCGCGCGCGTCGGGCGCGTCGCCTTCGGCGGGCAAGAGCATTCGCGACACGGCCTCGTCGAATTCGGCGGCGCTGGCGCGTGACGAGGTGATAGCCGGCGTTGTCGGCTCGTCGAGTACCGCCGCTGACCATCGCCAATCGCGCGACGTGAGCACCGTTTGCCACACCACGTCGGGAGCAGGTCGCTCGCCTTCGGGCAACTGCGCGTAGACATCGACCCAGGTGCGCAGCAGCGCCGCAGCGCGTTGCGCGAGCAGATAGCGCAAGGCCAAGGGTCGCGCGCGTTCCGTGAGTCGACGAACGCCGACGAGCGCGGGTTCGAGCAACTGCATCGCCTCGGGGGCGCGACCCGCGCGCGCGAGGTGTTCGGCCAGCAGCCGCGTCACGCGCACGCGATCACGCAAGTCCAGCGGCTCGTCGAGCGCGGCGCGTAACTCGCGCACGGCCTCATTGGACTTCGCCGTCGACACCGCGCGCATCGCCGCGATGATGCGCATGGCCACCCGCGCGGACGTGGGCAAGGTGCCGGCGTCCTTGGGCAAGTTCGTAGAATCCGAAGGGACCGGCAATGCCAAGGCGACCGCGATCTGCGTCTCCAGCGCGCGCGCCTCCAACAGCGCCGCGGGCATCGAGGCCGTGGTGAACGCGCGCCCCGCTTCGCGCGCGGCCACCCAAGCGGATTCCAGTCGACCTGATTCCAGTTCGATGTTCGCGCGCAAGACCAAGGCCGCGCCGACGCGCGGCGCGAGTTGCGTGTAGTCGGCCAGCGCCAAGGCGCGATCGACCGCGAGTCGCGCCTGCGTCAGCGCGCCTAGATCAAGCAGGATGCGCGCGCCGCGCAAGGCGGAGTTCATTTGCTCGCGCACATTGCGCTCCTGCTCGAAGCGCGCGTACGCCAGATCGATCTGCGCCAAGGCCTCGCCCACGCGGCCTTCGCTCAAGGCCATATCAGCACGCAGATTCGCCAGACGACCCGAAGCGAGCGGCCCGAAGCGCGCCTCGCCCAAGGCTTCGACGCGCGCGAGCGTCGCGCGCAGTTCCGCGTCGCGCCCCTGCGTGGCCAACATGGTGCACAGCGCGACCCAGACATTGCCCGCCGCGCTCCATTCGCCCAGCCGCGCCTGCGCCTCGGCGACTTCGATCATGCAATCGCGCGCTGCGTCGAAGCGGCCCGTGCGCGCCTGCGCCAGGCAACCGACCATGCGCGCGCGGGCGGCGAAAAAGGGGTGATGCAAGGTCTCGAGACGCGCGCTGATCTCGCTCGCCCGCGCGATCGACGCCTCGGACTGGCCCGTACGAAACCAAGTTTCCAGTCGCGCGAAATCCGCAATCGCCGCGCGCGTCTCATCGCCCAGCACGCGCCATTGTCGCGCGGCTACTGCGTACTGCGCCGCGGCGTCGGCGTTACGACCTTGCTTTGAAGCGAGCGCGCCGCGCGCGTGCGCGATCAAGGCCGCGCACAGTGGCGTCGCGCGAGACTCATCGAACGTCGTCGCACGATCAGCAGCCATCGCCGAGACCGCGGGCAAGCAGTCGAGCAAATCGGCATGCGCGGGCGCCTCGGGGCATTCGAGACTCACCCGCGCGGTGATCTCGCGACGAGACTCGATGCCGTTGTCCGCGCGCGGTCGCAAGCCCACCATGCGATCACCCGCGATGGCCAAGGCCCCGATGCCCATCCGCATGGGCCCCGCGTCGAAACCCACGAAGGGCGCGCCATCGACGCTTAGCTCGAGATCGCGCCCTTGTTCTTCGATAACCATCAGCGCTGAGGAGGGCGGTGCCGCCACGCGAACGACCGTCACGCCTTGGCGCGAAAGCGTGATCGAGCTTGGTGGATCGCCGCAACGGATGGGTTCAGTGGCCGACGATGCCGACGGCCAGAACGCTATTGCCGCGATGCCGAGACCGAGCGACGCGAGGACGCGCGTGGCCACACTATGAGCTCGTCGAGTACGCGTGTGCATGGCGGCGCGATAGCTCGTGGACTAGAGTCCGCGAGTCAATTTTCCTCGTAACCGTCACCCTCTTCGTCCTGGTCGTCGTCGTCGTCACCCAGTTCCGGCGGTTCGGGATCGAGCAGCGGGACGTGCGCTGTCGAGTTGCTCTTGCACACGTGCGTGATCGTCATCGGCTTGGCGTTGGGGTCGTCCCAGTTGGCCTTGATATTTTTCTTGCTGGGCTTTCGCTCGGTCGTGCCTTTCACGAACACTTCGATTCGAATGCGCCGGACTTCCTTGCCGTCGATCTCCCCGGAGTTCTCCAGGAACAGATAGAACGCGGGCGACTGCGCGCTCGCCTTGTGAACGCCGGCGAATGCAACCAGACCGACGCCGTCGACATAGGCCGGCGTGACATTGAAGGCCACGCGATTGATCCCGGACTTGTCGGCGATCTCGACACGCGCGGAGTCCCCCGTGGCGGAGGGCATTACCACGACCGTGCCACACAGTCCGAGAAACTTCGCCTTGCCGCTGACATCGTGCAAGCGCCAGGTACCACCGATGTCCATGGCACTGCCGAGCGTCTTGCAGAGGTAGCGATCGCGCAAAGTGAATCGATCGACTAGTCGCGCGGGAGAATTTCCGATATTGCTTCGGGCCAGTACCAGCCGATCGAACCAAGGACGATCTCCCGGCAACAACGGCAGAAAACACGCCACTTGCTCCATAGGCTCTTGGGATTCAAAGGGCGCCACTTCACCCGCGCGCGCGCGTGACACGTGGATGCCACGGAGTCGCAGTTCGCTAATACTCGCCACGCCTTGAAGGACCGGACCACCGCTGTAGTCTTGATACGGCAGGTTGAACATCAGGGGATGGGTCTTCGGCGGATCGGTTTTCTTTGCGTCGAGAGTCATCGCCGCGATCAGATCGTCAATGCCTGGGACTCGGCGCAACGCGCCGCGGCGCTCGCGCGTGTCGGCAAAGTATTCGAGCAGGATGACCGTGCCGCGCCTGGGGTAGTTGCCCTGATCATCTTCGCCGAAGCCCGCGAGTAGCGGCGCTTCCTTGGGCGACATGGTTTGCCAATCGATCAGCGCGCTCACCTTGGCATCGGCGATGGGCTCCCTCGTCCGCAACAGCACGAGCTCATCGCGACGTCCTCCCTTGCTCCTCGCGGAGACGGGCCAGATCGTGGACTTGCCGAACTCGAAGCTATCGCCATCGCGCCAATGAATGGCCTCGACCGTGGCGGCGCGGGTGTCGTCGGGATTTCTCAGGCGCAATCCGGTCATCTCTTGACGGAAACAATGCGCCGCGCTCATCGCCCAGTGCTCCGCGACGGCGACGGCGGATCCCGCGATCAATCCGCCAGGAGTCTCCATGCACATCACGGGCTCGAGTAACTTGGAATCGATCTCCGTGCCGGTGGTCAGTAGATCGGTGACCTTCCGCAGAAGCGCCCGATCCCTAGGCGCCGAGCCAAACAGCAACGTGACGAAGTTGAGCAGCAAATTCGCGTCCATACCCCCTCCCTGTCCTCGCCCGACCAATCGGGCCGCGCGCTATCTCCGATACTTAATCGAACACCCCATGCTCGGCACCTGTTCGATCGTCGTCGTGCCACTCTTGGCGATGTCGAGCATCGCCGTCACCAACTCGCGGCGCGTGTTGGCGTTGCGCGGCCGCTGTTGCGCGTCATCGAGACGGCCGCGGTAGCGCAGATTCAATTTGGCGTCGTAGCCGAAGAAATCGGGCGTGCAGACCGCGCCGTACGCGCGCGCGACCGTCTGCGCTTCGTCGTAAAGATAGGGAAACGGCCAGCGCAATTCGGTCGACAGCGTCTTCATGCACTCGAACGAATCTTCCGGATACGCCGCGGCGTCGTTGCTGCTGATCGCGACCACGCCGATGCCGGCGGCGATGAGTTCGGCGGCATCCGTCGTCAGACGCTCGCGAATCGCCTTGACGTAGGGGCAATGATTGCAGATGAACATCACCAGCAAGCCGCGCGCGCCACGACTAGCGTCGCGCGTGTGGCGTCGACCGTCGGTGCCCGGCAGATCAAAATCCGGCGCGGGCGCGCCGAGGCTGACTTGCGGTGTCTGCAGCAACGCCATCGTCATTCCTTGTTTTCGGAGGTAGGCGTCGCCGGCTCGGGGTCAGCCGCGGGCGTGCTGGGCGCGGGCGTGCTGTTCGTGATCGGCGATTGCGCGCCGCCGAGCACGGGCGAGCTCAAGTACGGCGGCGTCGCGGGTGACAACGGCGACGAGGCCGCGGGCGACATCGGCGCGGACGTCGCGCTCGGCACCGTGAAATCCGGCGTCGTGTTCTGCGCGCGTTGCCACAAGGCCTTCAAGCGCGCCCACGTGATCTCCGGGCGCGGCACGGCTTCGGGCGTGATCGGTTCGTTCTTGCCATCGACGCGTCGCGCCACATCGAAGGCGAAGAAGTAGTCCGGCTCCGCGCCCATGCGCAGATCCTTGATGCGCACCTTGCCCTCGACTTCGCTGGCCGCGTAGAAGCCGCGCGTGAACCACTGCAACCGCGCGACGGGCGGGTGCTCTTCCAAGCCTTCCAGCAAACCGCGAAAACCAGGGTAGTGATCGAGATTCACATTGCCTGGCGGCGCCAGGAAAGAATAGTAGCCCTCGTAGTAGTCGCCGTCGGGACTCATCACCACCAAGCGCCACGCAATGGTGTTGAACGGCGTGGGCACGGTCAGCACTTGCGCGCTATCCATGCCGCGCGCGGCCAGCGACGCGCGCAAGCCTTGTTCGATCTGCTGCTTGGCCACCCACGACCAGGTCAGATAGAAACTCGACGCCATCAAGCCCACGGCCAACCAAAAGTTCGCGCGCGGCTTGTCCTTCAAGCGCCACGCCGCGATCCACCCCACGAGCAGCGGCAGCGTGAACAAGGGATCGATGATGAAGATCGACGACAACATCACCGGCGGTTGCTCGAGCGGCCAGAATAACTGCGTGCCATAGACGGTGAAGGCATCGACCACGGGATGCGTGAGCAAGGCCAGCGCGATCGCCAGCAACCAGCGTCCGCGTTCCGCGCGCATCGGCGCGTAAAGCCATTGACCGAGCGCCCATAGCAGCATCACAACGCCGGGCAGAACCAAGATCGAATGCGTGAAGCCGCGATGCTCGGTGAACGCCGCCACCGGATCGGCGTGCGGCAGAAAGACATCAAGATCGGGCAAGGTCGCGATGACCGCGCCAGCGATCAAGGCCAGTCGACGACGCGCCGGCGGCGCGGCCAAGGCGGCGAAGGAGCCGCCGAGTACGAGGTGCGTGAAGGAATCCATGCGTGTGGTTTTTACCGCGAAAAACTGTCGCGAAGTGTAGCCACAAAACCACGATGACGGCGCGACCGCGGCGAATGCACCCCGCGGCCCTGTTCCATTTCCCGCGGACGCCGCGTTCCTGACGCCAAGGGGCCCGATTCGCGGTGACGCGCGGCGCGAAACCCCTGGCATCCGACGCGAAGCAGCGCTACTGTGGACGCATTCGGGTTTGCCCGAATGCGTCCAGATGGCGGCGTTAGATCGTCCGGCGGCGCGAGATCCGTTTATGGAGTGAGTGACGATGACCATGCAACGCGCGCGTGCGTTGCCGCTTGGCTTGGTGGATCCCCTACGGGTTCAAGCCGGCAGCGCGCGCATCCCCGCGACGACGCCCGCGCGATCACAGCGCGTGACAGCCCTCGAAGCACGACGACTCCGGGCCGCCCCCGGCCCTGCCCCTCGAGTCGTCGATGTCATTCGAGTCGTGCTCCGCGATGACCCGGTTCGCGCTCGCGGCATCGTTCGTATCCCGACGGAACTCTCGCGCCGCCGGGCGAATGGCGAGCCAAGCCCCACGACGCGTCTTGTCGAATTCGCGCGGAAAATCCCGCGCCAACCCAACAGTTCACCCACTTTCCAAAAAGGACAGCACGCATGAGGACGCGCGCGCGCCTGGCTTTGTCCGCTGCCATTGCCATGGGTTTGACATCACCCGCCCAAGCACTGTCGGTGAGTGCCAATGGCATCGGCCAAGTGCTGCTGTATCCGTACTACACGGTCAACGGCGGCAATCAGACCGTGCTGTACGTCGTCAACTCGACGCCGCGCACCAAGGCTGTCCTGGTGCGTTTTCGAGAAGGCCGCAATTCTCGTGAGGTGATGAAATTCAATCTCTATCTGGCGCCATACGACGCGTGGACCGCGGCGATCGCCGCGACGTCTGAAACCGGTGCCGCGACCTTGTACAGCAACGACGAATCCTGCACCGTGCCGGACTTGCGCCAGATCTCGCGGTCATTTCGCAACTACCTCTACTCCGGCGCCTCCGGCGCCTTTCGCGACCACCCTGAGTCGAGCGCGGCGCAGTTGGGCTCCCTCGAACGCACGCGCGAAGGTCATATCGAGATCATCGAACTGGGTGAGCTGCAGAACGGCGCGGGCCCGACACAGCTGGCCGAAGAGGTCCGACCGAATTCACAAGGCGTTCCGAGCAATTGCGCGTCAGTGTTGTCGGCATGGTCGCGTTTGCCGCCCGGTCCGTGGACCACCGCGGGACAGGCCAACATCGACCTGCCGACGGGCGGACTCTATGGCGCGGCATCCATCGTCGATGTCGCCGATGGCACCATGTTCGCGTATAACGCCGTCGCGATCGATCGCTTTTACACGAATGCCAGTTTGCCCGGCGAATTGCATCGAACGAGTCTGTTAAGCGACGCGACCAACCTAGCTTCCGCCGACAACGGCGGCGGCATCGTGCGCGTGAGCCTGCCCGAAACCCAGAATCGGGAAGCGCTGGTGGAGACGCTTCCCGCCAACACGATGACACCTGACGCCATCTCCCTGGCACTGATGCAGTCCGGGTCGTGGGGCGAATACAACGTCGACCCCGCGATTGGTGGCGCCACTGAGTGGATTTTGAGTTTTCCCACCAAGAGCTTCTACACGGATGTCGGAACGACCGAGGCCGTGCGTTCACCGTTCACCAATCCCTTCCGTGACGATGGCGGCGCGTGCGAAGAGTTCTACATCGATTTGCGCGCGCGCAATGGCCTGTCGTTTCGAATTCCGGAAGACAGGCGCGACTGGGCCATCCTTCCGCCGCCCCAGGATGATTTGCCCACGACGTGCGACACGGTCAATGTGATTCGGTTTGTTCAGTCTGGCGGCGAAGCGAGCCAGATTCTGGGCGCGGTCAATGGACCGAACTTGGGGATCGAAGGCTACGTAGCCACTGTCCCCTCAGGCGCGATTGATCTGACGTTTGACGACTACTTTACAGTGGCGACTGATCATGTCCTGACCGCGCCTGGTAGCGGTCGACGCTACATAGGCCTGCCCGTGATCGCGTTGAGCGTCATCCGCGTCGCCAACGCCAACGCTCGACCTGGCGTATTGGCAAGCTACGGCGCCGCGTATGTCAATCGGCCGAAGCGCGAGTCGATCGATCCGTGATGCAGGAGGCCATCGCCATGAAATTGCACTGCGGCATCACGCCGTTGGCACTCACGATGGGCATCGTGATCGCCCCCCCTTGCCTGGGCCTGAGCGTCAGCGAGGACAACGTTGGCCAAGTGCTGCTGTATCCCTACTACACGGCTAACGGCGGCAATCAGACTGTTCTGTCCGTGGTCAACACAACGCCACGCACCAAAGCGGTATTGGTACGTTTTCGAGAAGGGCGAAACTCGCGCGAGGTGCTGAAGTTCAATCTCTATTTGTCAAGTTACGACGCATGGACCGGAGCGATCGTGGCGATGGGCGACGCCGGGCCAGCGACGTTGTACAGCACGGACTCGTCTTGCACTGTACCGGCGCTGCCGCGGGCTGGTGTGCCGTTTCGCGCTGACAAGTACACGGGCGCACATCGCGACCATCCCAGCGCCGTGGCGCGTCTAGACGCAATCGAGCGCACGCGCGAGGGCCATCTTGAAGTCATCGAGCTCGGCGAGTTGCAAGCCGGAAACCTGCCGACGCAACTCGCCGATGAAGTCGCATTGCATTTGCATGGATTGCCGACGAACTGCGCGACCGTGGTGGCGGCGTGGAATCCGGCGCTACCCGGCGCTTGGGCCAACGCAGGTCAATTGAATATCAACCTGCCCACTGGCGGCCTGTACGGTTCCGCCTCGATCGTCGACGTCGCCGACGGTACGATGCTCGCCTACGACGCGGTGGCGCTGGAGCGCTTCTACACCAACGCGGCTCGCCCCGGTGAGTTGCATCGCACGAGCGTGCTGGACGACGACACCAACCTGATGTCGGCCGACAACGGCGCGGGCATCGTCAAGGTTCGCTTGCCCGAACAACAGAGCCACGAGGCGGTCGAAGAAGTGCTGTCCACGGCACTGCGCACGCCCGACGCCGTGTCACTGACCTTGATGCAGTCGAGCTCGATCGGGGAGTACACCTTCGACGAGACTCTCGGCGCCGCCACCGAGTGGATCGTGAGCTTTCCGACCAAGAGCTACTACACGGACTTCACGACAACGGAAAACGTCAAGGCACCTTTCACCAGCGTCTTTCAAGACGATGGCGCGGCCTGCGAAACCATCTACTTGCAGTTCAACGACCGCAATGGTCTTCGTCAACGTGATCCGTTCGAGACTGTCGGCGGCACGCCGCCGCCCGCGCCTCCGAACCCGATGGTGTGCGGCACGGTGAATGTCATCAGTTTCGGGCAGTGGGCCCGATACTCATCGACCAGCGCGATTCTCGGTGCGCGCGTCGAATATGTCTTTCCCACCTACTTTCCCTACTTTGGATTTTCGTCCGCGGGATTCGCGGAATTGATCTTCGACAACCCGGACACGACAGCGCCTGATAATCGCTGGATCGCGCCAGGGACGTTTCACGGCTATGCCGGTCTGCCCGCGATCGGCTTGACGGTGTTGCGCTTCGAGAATTCCCAGGCGCGTCCCGGCATTTTGGCGAGCTACGGCGGCGCGTATCGCCATCGTCCGATACGTACGCCCCTCGATCCATAAGCATTCCGTTGGCTCGCGCATGCTCGGCCTGGCAATGGCATTGCCCGTGAATCGGTTGGCGAATGCCAACCGCGACTTGAAAAGGAGGTCCAAGATGCTGACCCGCGCTCGCGTCATCGCCATCGCTTTCGTCCTTGGCGTCATGTTGCCCTTCTCGAGCCTGGCGTTGAATGTCAGCCCGCAGGGCGTCGGCCAGGTGCTGCTGTTTCCCTACTACACGGTCAACGGCGGCAATCAGACCGCGATCACGATCGTCAACACCACGGCCAAGGCCAAGGCGGTGCGCGTGCGCTTTCGCGAAAGCCACAACGCGCGTCCCGTCTTGGCGTTCAATGTCTATCTGTCGCCGTTCGACGTGTGGACGGCCGCGCTGTACGCGATGGATGCGGAAGGCGCCGCGCGCCTGATCACCAGCGATCGCTCCTGCACCGCGCCACGCATTCAACTCGTCACGCCGGTAGTGTTCAGCAGCGCCAGCTACACGGGCGTGGCCAGCGATCATCCCGCCAGCCTCGATGCCACGCTGGGCTCGCCCGCGCGCACGCGCGAGGGGCAATTGGAGGTGATCGAACTGGGCAATCTGCAGACCGGCGTTGAACCGGGTCAGTTGGCCGAAGAGGTCACGCATCTGGCGAACGGCACGCCCCGCGACTGCAACGCCGTGGTCGCGGCGTGGGCGGCGGGCGGCGTTTGGGCGCAAGACGGGACGTCCGGCATCGATCTGCCCACGGGCGGACTTCATGGCACCCTATCGGTGATCGACGTAGCCGCGGGCACGATGTTCGCGTACGAGGCCACGGCCTTGACGCGCTTCTATACCAACGCGCAAGCGCCCGGGGCACTGCATCGCACGGCGCCCACGGACAACGCGCCGGATCTGCGATCGGCCGACAATGGCAATTCTCAGGTCGTGGTGGATCTTCCCGCCGATGACACGGGTCCCGCGCTGGCCGAGACCTTCGCCGTGCCAGCGGCCACGCCCGATCCGGTCACGCTCGCCTTGTTGAGCTACTCCGCGCTCAATGAGTACAACACCGAACCGACGCTGGGCTCCGCGACGGAGTGGGTTGTGACTTTTCCAACCAAGGCGTTCTACACCGATGTCGCCAGCAACGCGGCCGTCGGCGCGCCGTTCACCAACGCGTTTCAAGATGACGGCGCGGCATGCGAGGAGTTCGAGCCGGTCTATTTCGATCGCGAGGAGCGCGTACGCGGCTACGGCTATGGCGTCATCGACATCGATCCACCGCCCTTGGACGAAACGCCCTTCCTGCCGCCCAAGTTCTGTCGCGTGGTGAATGTACTGGCCTACAACCAAGGCTCGGAACTGAGCGTGGCCGAGTCAACCATTCTCGGTGCGCGCAAGGCCAACAACGTCCAGACGATGACGGTCTCGGGCGAGATTTATCAATATGGACAGACGCTACTCAAGTTCGACGATCCGCTGTCCGCGGTCACCGATCATCGTCTCGTCGCGCCTTCGAGCGGGCATGTCTACGCCGGCCTTCCCGTGCTCGGCTTCAGTGTGTTGCGCGTGATCAACCTATCGGCGCAGCCGGGCATCCTCGCCAGTTACGGTGGCGCTTATCGCCATCGCGGCGCGGTGCGGCGACTGTCGCCATAGCGAAGTCGCACGCCGTGCCGTCGCGCGGGGACGGTCGTCACAGCGGCGCTTCGTACCCAGGACGCGAACCTCGCGTGGCCATCGAGCCTCGGGTGGCGCGCGCGGAAGCTCGTCGGTGGCGAGGTCAATGTCGCAATTTCTCGGGAAACGACGCTAAACGTCCGAGGAGGCGCGCAATACCGCCTCGCGATGTTTTGAAGTCTTGGCTTCCGGCGTGGAGCAGCGCTACTGTGGACACGTTCGGGTCTTGCCCGAACGCGCCCAGATGGCGACGGCAGATCGTCCGGCGGCGCGAGATCCGTTTCTGGAGTGAGTGACGATGACCATGCAACGCGCGCGCGCGTTGCCGCTTGGCTTGGTGGATCCCCTACGGGTTCAAGCCGGCAGCGCGCGCATCCCCGCGACGACGCCCGCGCGATCACAGCGCGTGACAGCCCTCGTGGACGCACGACTTCGGGCTGCTACCGGCCCTTTCCCTCGAGTCGTTGGCGTCATTCGAGTCGCGCTCCGCGATGACCCGGTTCGCGCTCGCGGCATCGGTCGTAACCAGACGGAACTCTCGCGCCGCCGGGCGGGAACGAGCGCGGGCTTCATCGCGCATCGCGTTTCGCCGCCCTCGACCAATTCGTCCACGCGGAGAGACTGCACATGAATTCGATCACGCGTTCGACCCTGGCCATCGCCACCGCGCTGGCACTGACACCATCGGCGCACGCGCTCTCGGTGAGCGCCGACGGCTCGGGACAGGTGCTGCTGTATCCGTACTACACGGTCAACGGCGGCAATCAAACCGTGCTGTACGTCGTCAATTCCACGCCGCGCACCAAGGCACTGATGGTGCGCTTTCGCGAAGGCCGCAATTCGCGCGAAGTACTCAAGTTCAATCTTTATCTGGCGCCTTACGACGCGTGGACCGCGGCAATCGCCGCGACGGCGGAGGCCGGGCCGGCGACTTTGTATAGCAATGACCCCTCTTGCACCGTGCCGGACGTGCGCCAGACTTCGCCGTCATTTCGGAACTACGCCTACACCGGCGCCTTTCGCGACCACCCCCAGTCGAGCGCGGCGCAGCTGAGTTCCCTCGATCGCACGCGCGAAGGTCATATCGAAATCATCGAACTGGGTGAACTGCAGAACGGCACGGGCCCGACACAGCTGGCCGAAGAGGTCCGACCGAACTCACAAGGCATCCCGAGCAATTGCGCGTCCCTGTTGTCGGCATGGTCGCCCTCGCCGCCCGGTCCGTGGACCACCGCGGGCCAGACCAACATCGACCTGCCGACGGGCGGACTCTATGGCGCGGCTTCGATCGTCGATGTCGCCGATGGCACCATGTTCGCGTACAACGCGGTCGCGATCGAGCGCTTCTACACCAACGCCAGCTTGCCCGGCGAATTGCATCGAACGAGTCTGTTCAGCGACGCGACCAATCTGACGTCCGCCGACAATGGCGCGAACAGCGTGCGGGTCAGTCTGCCCGAGCGGGGCGATCGCGATGCGCTCGTCGAGACCTTTCCAGTGGGCCTACCCACGCCCGATGCCGTGTCGCTCGCGCTGATGCAGTCGAGCACGCAGGGAGAGTTCAACTTTGACGCCACGATCGGCGCCAACACCGAATGGATCGTGAGCTTCCCCACCAAGAGTCACTACACGGACGTCGATGGCGCCGTGGTCGTGCGCCCGCCATTCACCGATCGCTTTCGCGACGATGGCGCGGCGTGCGAGGAATTCTATGTCGACATGCAGAACCGCAACGGCTTGCGACTGCGAGATCCTTCCGACAGTCGCGACACCGACATTGGTCTGCCGCCACCGCAAGCGCCCTTGCCGACGCTGTGTGGCACGGTCAACGTGCTGAGCTTTGGACAGCCCAACGCGACCACGACCGCCATTCTGGGCGCGCGAGCCGCCCGGGATTTTCCGTACGTGTCGTACTTCGGAAGCGTTGGCGTCACCGGCATGGTCGATCTGACCTTCGATGACTATCTGACACCAGCCGCGGAGCATGAACTCATCGCCCCGACCAGCCAGCGTCGCCACATCGGCCTGCCCGCGATCGCGTTGACCGTGATCCGTGTCACCAATGCGAATGCTCAACCTGGCGTGCTGGCGAGCTATGGCGGCGCCTATCTCAATCGCGCCGTACGCACGTCCTTCGACCCCTAAACTCCATGGCAAGTCGCAGGGTCGATGCTCGATCGGTGATCGCAACTCGCATGAGCCGCTGGCTTCTGGCGGAGTGGAAATCGCGCGCGAATCGCTTCCTGTCGCGCTTGGCATTCGGCATGCTTTGGAGTGCGGACCCCGACCGTCGCTGGAACTGGAGGTGCGTCATGCTCGCCCGCACTCGCGTCACCGCGCTCGCGCTCGCCCTGGGCGTGGGCTTGTCTTCGCCGTGCATGGCCTTGAGCGTCAGCCCGCAAGGGGTTGGCCAGGTGCTGCTGTTTCCGTACTACACGGTCAATGGCGGCAATCAGACCTTAATCTCGATCGCCAACACCACCGGCAAGGCCAAGGCCGTGCGCGTGCGTTTTCGTGAAGGACGCAACGCGCGCGCGGTGATGACGTTCAATGTCTATCTTTCGCCGTACGATGCGTGGACGGCGGCGCTGTACGCAGCCGACGCGGACGGACCAACGCGCCTGATCACCCGGGATCGCTCCTGCACGGTGCCCGCGATCGACCAGGACACCTTCGCGTCCTTCAGCAGCACGAGCTACACGGGCGCCGCGAGCGATCATCCCGCTTCGCTAGATGCCACGCTCAGCTCACCCGCGCGCACGCGCGAGGGCCTGATCGAGGTGATCGAACTCGGCAACTTGCGGATCGGCGATGCGCCGACGCAGCTGGCCGAGGAGGTCACGCATTTGATCAGCGGCGTGCCGCGCGATTGCAATGCCGTGCTCGCGGCATGGGCGCCCGAGGGCGCGTGGATGCTCGACGGCTCCACCGACATCGATCTGCCCACGGGCGGCCTGTATGGCACGGCCTCCGTGGTCGATGTCGCCGAGGGCACGATGTTCGCGTACGAGGCCACGGCGCTCGCGCGCTTTTTCACCAATGCGCAGCAGCCCGGCGCCTTGCATCGCGAAGCGCCCACGAGCGATCTGCCGAATTTGCGCTCGGCCGACAATGGCAATAGTCAGATCCTCGTCGACATTCCGCCCGACGACATCGGCGGCGCCGCGCTCGAGGCCTTCGTCACCGACGCGCCCACGCCCGACGCGGTGTCCCTGGTCTTGCTTCGTCGCGAAGTGATGAATGAATACACCATCGATCCATCGATTGGCGGCGCGACCGAATGGGTGGTGAGCTTTCCGACCAAGGGCTACTACGCCGACGTCAATGTCTCGGCCAGCGTGCGCGCGCCCTTCACCGACGCTTTCCGCGACGATGGCAAGGCTTGCGAGGAATATCAGCCGCTGTACTTCGATCGCGAGGAGCGCCTGAGTCCGCGCGACTACGGCTCGGCCATCATCGATCCGCCGCCGCCTGACGGGGGACCCTTCGCGCCGACCCTGTGCGACGTGGTCAACGTCATCGCGTTCAATCAAGGCACCGACGAGACGGTGGACACCACGAGCATTCTCGGCGCGCGCCAGGCCACCAATGCCGACGTTCGCTTGATCACCGGTGAATTGCCCTCGGATGGCCACGGCATTCTGATTTTCGACGATCCGCTGACCGCGCAGGACGATCATCGCTTGATCGCGCCCTCTAGCGCGCGCGTCTACGCGGGACTGCCGGTGTTGGGCATGAGCGTGATCCGCGCGATCAATGCCAACGCGCAGCCGGGCATTCTCGCGAGCTATGGTGGCGCGTATCGCCATCGCGGCGCGGTGCGTCGGTTGTCGCCCTGATGCGAGGGACGTTGATCGCGCCTCGCATCGCGCGCGAGATTTCCATCGCGCGCGATGCGAAGCGCGTGGTTCGACGTGTTCGATATCACCTCGCGTCGCGCGATTGCCCGATGTCGACAGGCGCGATGTCGAAGTCAACGAGCACGCGAGTCGGCTTCACGAGCGCCGTCATTCGCGTCGTCAACCCTCACTTTAGACAGGGTGTTCGCAAATCGCACGGAGGGTTAGTATCGGGTCGCCGATGAACTTCGGCTTGGGCATCTACCCGAGATGTCGACAGCGGAGAGCGATCTCCGCCGCGTAAAAGCGATGGCGAATCGACCATCCGGCGCGCGTTGTGGTTTGGAGTGAGTGACGATGACTTCCCCCCTCGCGCGCGCGAGGCGATGTCCCTTCGCGTCCGCGAACGGGCCGCGGTGATGCGCGTGCGATGCGGCCATCCGTGCCCGCGATCACGCGTGATCGCGGCGTCGCCGATTCGCGAAACCCTTTCCGGGTTGACGCGCGTCCGCGATGAACGAGGCCGCCACGTCGCCATTTCCAGACGACATCACGCCCGCGGGAACCGGTCGATTCTGTACGAGTCGCGTCCGCCCCCTGCGCTTGCGCGCCGGCCGGACGCATCACTGGAGCGACATGATGAAGCAAGCAAAACATCTGGCCTTGACCGCAGCGATCGCCGCGGCGTTCGCGGCACCCGTTCACGCCCTCGGCGTGAGCGCCGACGGCACCGGACAAGTGCTGCTGTATCCCTACTACACCGCGGACGCGGGCAATCAGACGCTGTTCTCGGTCAGCAATGGCACCGATCGCGTCAAGGCGCTGCGCGTGCGATTGCGCGAAAGCCGCAATTCGCGACCGGTGATGGTGTTCAATCTGTATCTCGCCGCGCATGACACGTGGTCCGCGGCGATCGTCGCGCCAACCGCCGAAGGCGCCGCGAAGCTCGTGCACAACGACACGTCGTGCACCGTGGCACGCGTCACCTCGCCGCTCGACCTGCGCAACTATGCCTTCACCGGCACCAGCAGCGATCACCCGGCGAGCCAAGACGCCACGCTCGGCGCACCGTCGCGCACGCACGAAGGCCTGATCGAAATCATCGAACTGGGCGAGTTGCAAGCTGGCGCCGGCGCCACGCAATTGGCGGAAGAGGCCACGCCCGGCCCCAACGGCACGCCACAGAACTGCGCTGCCCTGACCGCCGCGTGGTCACCGCCCAATGGCGCCTGGTCGGTGAATGCCGGCTTGAACATCGATCTGCCGCAAGGCGGTCTGTATGGTTCGGCGGCGGTGATCGACGTAGCCGACGGCACGATGTTCGCCTATCCGGCGACCGCGATCGCGCAGTTCTACACCAATGCGCAAGCGCCCGGCGCGCTGCACGCGAACTTGCCGAGCGGCGATCTGCCGAACCTGACCTCGGCCGACAGCGGCGATGGCGTGGTGCGCGTGGATCTGCCGATGACCAATGACTCGGGGCCGCTGTCGGAAGTGTTGCCGCGATTCCCGGCCACGGCCAATGGCGTGTCGCTGGCGCTGATGCGCGCGAGCATCGGCAATGAGTTCAACACCGATCCGACGATCGGCGCGGCCACTGAGTGGATTGTGACGTTCCCGACCAAGCAGTACTACACCGACGTCGCTCAAGACAATCAGGTCACCGCGCCCTTCACCAACGCCTTCCGCGACGATGGCAAATCGTACGATGCGTTCAAGGTCAGCTACACCGATCGATCCGGCGTGCGTGACGGTCACATTCCCGAAGAGTTCGCCGGCACGCCGCCGCCGCCGCCGAGCTTGTGCGGCACGGTCAATGTGGTGTCGTTCAATCAAGGCACGCCGGCCGCGACCAGCATTCTGGGTCACAAGGGCATCGGCAATGACGTGTCGTTACGCACGGATGCCGGCACGCCGCTGATCGAAGGCACGGCGGAGTTCGATCTGCGCAGTTTCGCCAACATCGCCACGGAGCATGTGTTGGTGGCGCCGGGCAGTGGTCGCAGCTACTTCGGACTGCCGGTGCTCAGTTACTCGGTGCTGCGCGTGGTCAATGCCAACGCCCAGCCGGGCGTGCTCGCCAGTTACGGCGGCGCCTTGCCCAGCCATGGCAAGCGCGTGATCACCACGCCATAAGGCCCAACGGGGGTTGGGTTGTCGCCACCAACGATCGGGCTCGTCGTTGGTGGTTCGTGGCGCGCCATCCGTGCGCGTGAACGCACCGAGATCGCCGCCGCCGCTAGTCGCGCATCGGGGCTGAATCGCCCCCTGCGCGATGGACCGGTCGATGTCGTTTTGGCCCCTCTCGCGCGTATGCTCGGTAATTCCACGGAGGGCTTGCCATGCATACCGTCTTCAAGAACGTCGTTCTGGCCTTGGGTCTGGTCGCGCTGCTGGGTGGCTGCGCATCGATGCCGGTCGGAACGATGTGGCGATTGTCGCGCTTCGGCGCCGATGATCTGCGCGACATCGACGCGAAGCGTCTGCGCGTGATCGCCGATGTCAGCGCCTCGCAGCCGATCGATCCGGAGTCCGTGCGGCTGGTCGTGACCTTCACCGATGCCGCGGGCACGCCCACGCGCTTTGATTGGGCATTGACGCCGACCGAGGACACGGTGATCAAGGCGCCGGCCATTGCCGACGACACGCGTCGCGTGATCCTGCAATTGAACGAAGCGTCACGCGCCGAAGCGGCGGACCTGGCGACGCGCGCGCAGGCGTGGGCGCAAGATCCGGGTCAGGTCGATCTGCGCGCGGAATGGCGCTTCGCGCCCAGCACCGATCCGACGCCGCGCACGATCACGCTGTCGATCTGGTTGTTGCTCGATGCCGAGCGTGAGTACTTGCCCTTGATTGATCGCGCCGAGATCGCGCTCAATCCGCCCGCGCGCGCGGAAGGCTGATCACGCCGCCTCGGGCCAGACCGAAGCGAGCGAAGGCGCGCGCGATTCGAGGTGTTGCATCACGATCGCGCGACCATCCCAGCGCACCAATGACAGACGACCGCAGGCGTCCTCGGTCAGCGCGGTGAGGCTTTCGACCCAGTCGCCATCGTTGGCGTAGATCAGGCCCGCGCGTTCGAACAGCGCGGGTCGATGAATGTGGCCGCAGACGATGCCATCGAGGCCACGGGCGCGCGCCGACGCCAGCGCGGCATCGACATAGCGCGCGATGTAGCGCTCGGCCGCGCCGCTTTGGCGCTTCAAGAATTCCGCCAGCGACCAATAGCGCAGGCCCAGCGCGCGACGCGCGCGATTGGTCAGGCGATTGCCGGCGAGAATGGCTTCATAGAGTTTGTCGCCCAGCCACTCCTGAAAACCGCCGAAGTGCGTGATCGCGTCGAACTCATCGCCGTGCGTCACCAGCAAGCGTCGACCATCGGCCGTGTCGTGAATCGCGCGACGACGCACGCGCAGACGCGGCAGGATCAAGCCTGTGAAGCGACGGACCGGGCGATCGTGATTGCCGGGAATATAGGTCAGGCGCGTGCCCGCGCGCGCCATCGCGTGCAGCGCTTCGATGACGCGATGATGCGCCGCGCCCCAGGCGGCGCGTCGTTCCGACAGCCACCACAGATCGACGATGTCGCCGACCAGGTACAAGTGCTCGCAGTGCGTCGCCGCCAGAAAATCCGCGAGCGCATCGGCGTGACAGTTCTTCGAGCCGAGATGCAGATCGGAGATGAACACGCTGCGCAGGCCCGTCCCCAACGGCAGTCGCAGCGGCGCGTTCACGGCGTGGCTCCGAGCGCGCGCGGCGTGGGCGCGTCGAGATAACGCGCGCGTTTCTTCGGCTTGACTCGCGCGAGGTCGACCAGGATCAGGCCATCGATGCTGCCCGCGAAATCGGGATCGACGCCGAAACTCAGAAAGCGCGCGCCGCCGGGCTCGCACAGTTCCGTGTACTGCTTGTACAGCGTCGGCACGCGCGCGCCGAGCGCGTCGAGCTTGAGCTTGAGCGCGCGGAAGCTGGCCTCGGGATCGGCCTCGGCGAAATTCGGTGCGGCGTCGGCGAAGCGAAACGGATGACGCGAGCGCGCCAACCCTTGCGCCTCGCCGTAGAAATGCTGGTAGTAACCGACCAGATGCTCGCGCGCCGCCAGCGGCAACGCGGCGCTGATCGACACGGGCCCGAACAGATAACGCACCTCGGGATAGCGCCGCAGATAGGCGCCAATGCCGAACCACAGATAGTCGAGACTGCGCGTGCCCCAGTACTTGGGCTGCACGAAGCTGCGGCCGAGCTCCATGCCCTGCTCGATCATCGGGCGCATGTTCGGGTCGTATTCGAACAGACTGTTCGTGTACAGACCGGTCATGCCGCGCGCGGCCAGCACGTCGGCGCCCCGCGCGGCGCGATAGGCACCGGCGATCTCGCCGGCCTCGGCGTCCCACACGATGATGTGGTCGTACCAGGTGTCGTAGCGGTCAGTGTCCAAGCGCTTGCCCGTGCCTTCGCCGACGGCACGGAAAGTCAGTTCGCGCAAACGCGCGATCTCGCGCATCAGCGCCGAGTCGGAAGCCAGGCGCCCGACGAAGATGCGCATGCCATCACTGGTCTCGCCAACGCGCTCGAGCCGCGCCAGTTCGCTCAGCAAGTCGCGGACATTGCCCGAGTGCGCGATCGGTTGCTGCGTGGGCTGCGCCTCGGCGCGTGTGCCGATGTGCTGCAACGCGCGGCGCACGGCGGCCAGCGCTTGCTGACGCCGACCGCGCTCGGTGACGTAGTCGTCGATGCCACGCGCGTGACCCACGCGCAGTTCGACGCGTCGCCCATCGCGCGCGAACATCTCGCGCGGCAGCAAGGCCGTGCCCAGCGGTTTGTACATCGCCGACCAGGCATAGAACCACGCGGAATTTCGTCCGCCGATGCGCACCGGCAGCACCGGCGCGCCCGAGCGTTCGGCAAAGCGCAGGAAACCCGGCCGCCAGCGGCCGTCCCGCACGCCGAATGGCGTCAGTCGCGACACTTCCCCGGCGGGAAAGATCACCACGGCTTCCTCGCGCGCCAAGGCTTCATCGACCAGACGCAAGCTCTCCGCGCTTGGTCGCCCGCCAAGCACGCGCAGCGGAATGATCAAATCGGAAAGACCCGGCAAAGTGGCGAGCAAATCGTTGGCCAGCACGCGCACATCGCGTCGCACATCGCCGACGAGCTTCAACAAGGCCAGGGCGTCGATCGCGCCCATCGGGTGATTGGCCACGATCAGCACGCGGCCCCGTTCGGGAATGCGTTCGCGCTCGACGTGATCGACCAGGTAACGGCAGCGCAGGAAAGCCATCGCCGCGTCGACGAAGGCCAGCCCGCGCAAATGCCCGTGGCTGGCCAGGAATTCATTGATCCGATCGACCCGCGACAGTCGCGACAACCCGCGCACCAACGGCACGCTCAGGGCCTTGCGCGGCCCTTCGAACCAGCGCGGAAACCGCGCGCCCAACGCTTGCTGCAAATCGATCATGGCGATCCCGGCACCCCTGGTGTCGGGCGCCCAGACTAGGCTCGCGCGGCTACGAATCCATGGCGTTTCGGCGAAAACCGCGTGGCTGCCGCGCTACGGTTTTCTTGCAGCGCCCACGGCCGGGCGCCCGCGCGACTGGCGGCGCCCCGCGCCAGGCCCGGTTGTGCTGCAATTGCGGGCTGGCGCGTGTATCATTCGCGCCCCTTCCATCCTTTCATCCGAATCAAAGGATAAATCGAGCGATGAGCAGCTACCTCTTCACCTCCGAATCGGTGTCCGAAGGTCATCCGGACAAGATCTGCGATCAGATCTCCGATGCGGTGCTGGATGCCATCCTGGCCCAGGACAAGCGTGCCCGCGTGGCCTGCGAAACGTTGTGCAAGACGGGCGCCGCCATCGTCGCCGGCGAGATCACCACCAACGCCTGGGTCGACATCGAATCGCTCGCGCGCAAGGTCATCAACGACATCGGCTACAGCAATTCCGACGTCGGCTTCGACGGCCACACCTGCGCGATCATCAACATGATCGGCAAGCAGTCGCCCGACATCAATCAAGGCGTGGATCGCAAGAAGCCCGAGGAACAGGGCGCTGGCGACCAAGGCCTGATGTTCGGCTACGCCTGCAACGAAGCGCCGGAGTTCATGCCCGCGCCGATTTACTACTCGCACCGTCTGGTCGAGCAGCAGGCCAAGATCCGCAAGGCCAAGAACTCCAAGCTGCCGTGGCTGCGCCCGGACGCCAAGAGTCAGGTGACCCTGCGCTATGACGGCAACGCCATCGCCGGCATCGACGCCATCGTGCTGTCGACGCAGCACGACCCCAGCGTCAAGCACAAGGACCTGGTCGAAGGCGTGATGGAATACATCATCAAGCCCGTGCTGCCGAAGAAGCTGATCGACAAGAAGACCAAGTTCCACATCAACCCGACCGGCAAGTTCGTCATCGGCGGGCCCGTGGGCGATTGCGGCCTGACCGGCCGCAAGATCATCGTCGACAGCTACGGTGGCATGGCCCGTCACGGCGGCGGCGCCTTCTCGGGCAAGGACCCGTCGAAAGTCGACCGCTCCGCGGCCTATGCCGCGCGCTACGTCGCCAAGAACATCGTCGCCGCCGGCCTTGCCGACAAGTGCGAAGTCCAGGTGTCCTACGCCATCGGCGTGGCTCAGCCGACCTCGATCTCGGTCACGACCTTCGGCACCGGCAAGATCGGCGATGACAAGATCGAAAAACTGATCCGTCGTCACTTCGACCTGCGCCCCTACGGCATCATCCAGATGCTGGACCTGATCCATCCCATGTATCAGGCCACCGCCAGCTACGGCCACTTCGGCCGCGCGCCGGTCAAGATCAAGCACGCCAACGGCAGCACCTTCACCGCCTTCTCGTGGGAACAAACCGACAAGGCCGAAGCCCTGCGCAAGGACGCCGGCCTCAAAGGCTAAGTCCAAAGCAACAAAGCAAAGACAGAAGGGCCGCGGAAACGCGGCCCTTTTGCTTTTCATGCTTCAAAAACAACTGGCTCTTGCTTCGCGCGCCGCGAACGCGGCGCGCGAAGCGCGCTTCTCTTCTTTTTCTTCTAACCCCAACGAACCCAGTGACGTTTCGACGGCTCGGGGTGACGGTCCCCTTGTCGGTGGCCAGCGCACACGGATGTGCGCCGCGAGGGTTCAGCACAGGGATGTGCTGAATCCCTCGCCCACCGACAAGGGGCGGCACCCCGAGCCAAGCGACAACGTCACGCAAACCCACCCCACACACCACCGGTCGTCCTCACCGCCAGGTGGGGACCGGCAGTCCCCCTTTTGACCGCTAGGTGAGGAAACCCCTACCTATTCCACGGTCACAACGGCCTCAAGCACAAAACCCTTCTCCCCCGACAACGGGGAAGTCGACATCACGAGTCGCACTCGCCGCCCCTCATCCACCCGACTCCACCGAGTCGCCTCGCCCTCGCGCTTCCACACCCCCAACGCATCAACCGCCACCGCGATGCGCCCGAGCAGATCTTTCGCCGGCATCGCCGTCTCAATTCGATTCCGATCAACCCACGACCGCTCATCACCTAACGATCGCAACTGCGTGAACTGCATGTCCTCCGGCCACTGCACCGTCTTATCCAAACCCTTCGGCAAATAGCGATCGGCCATGCGTGTGCGCACGAAGCCTTCGCCACGCTTCCAGTCGTATTCCAAATGCAAGGCCACGCCGCGCGCCGTATCGGCATCGCGCAATTGCTCGACCAGATGCAAGGCCGCGTCGATGCCCGAACTCAGTCCCGCCGACGTGATGAACTTGCCGCTGTCGGCCCAACGCCGATCTCGCACCACCACGACCTTGGGATAGTCCGCGGCCATGCGATCGAGCGCGCGATGAAACGTCGTCGCCTCGCGCCCATCGAGCAAGCCCGTCGCGGCCAGAATGCGCGCGCCCGTGCAGACCGACATCACGTGCTTCGCGGCCGGCGTGCGCGCGCGAATGAACTCGAGCGTGGCGGCATCGCGTTCGGCATCCGCCACGCCACCGCCCGGCACCAGGAGCACATCGAACGCTGGCGCGTTCGCGAAACTCGTATCGGGCGTGACCTTGAGGCCCATCGCCGTGGTCACCGGCGCGCCATCGCTCGTAACCGTGGTCACGCCAAACCCGGCATTGCCGAACACCTCGTAAGGGCCGGCGAAATCGATGATCTCCACGCCATCGAACAGCACGATGCCCACATTGATCACGGGCTCGGAATGCGGCGCATGCGCCGCCATGGCGCCAGAAGCGCCGAATGCCGCGGCGACGGCCAACAACCACGACGACAGTAAACGAGAGTTCGGCAATTTCATGTTCTGCTCGCACCAGGGAAGGTGCCCGCATCCTGCCCCAGCCCAAGCCGCACGGTGGGACATCGCGGCTGCGGACGCGGACATCCGTGCGTCGGCAAAGCCCCGCGTCGTTCAAGCCGCGCCGAATCGCTCGCGATACTGACTTGGCCGCACGCCGAGGTGACGTTGGAAGGCGCGACGCATGTGCTCGTCGGACGAGAACCCGCACTCGGTGGCGATGCGCTTGAGATCCTTGCGCGTGGTTTCGAGCAAGGGCTTGGCCGCTTCGATGCGCGCCTGCTCGATGTATTTCTGCGGCGTCACGCCGAAGGTCGCGCGAAAGCGCCGATTGAACTGCCGCGTGCTCATGTGCACGCGCGCGGCCAGACGCGTCACGTCGAGATCGGTGCGCAGATGCTCGCCGATCCACTCGGCCAATTGCGCGAACTGATCGGGCACGTCGAGCGCCTGCAACTGCGTGCTGAACTGACTCTGCCCGCCGGAACGCCGACTGGCCATGACCATGCGCTTGGCCACTTTCAACGCCAGCGCCTGACCATGATCAGCCGCGACCATGGCCAACGTCATGTCCATGCCGGCGGTGATGCCGGCCGAGGTCCAGGTCGCGCCATCGTGCGTGTAGATCGCATCGGCCACCACGCGCACGCGCGGATGGCGACGCCGCAGTTCGTCGACATCAAGCCAATGCGTCGTGGCCTCGCGACCATCGAGCAGGCCCGCCTCGGCCAGCAATAACGCACCGCTGCACACCGAGGCGATGCGTCGAACGCGTGTCGCCGCCTGACGCAACCAGGCCACCACGGCCGCATCGTCGCGCGCGTGCTTCACCGCGTCGCCCATGCCGCCACTGACGAGCAACGTGTCGACGCCTTCGGGAAACGTCGCGCACGTCAGATCCGGCAGCACCCGCATGCCCGAAGCCAAGGTCACCGGCCCGGCATTCGCCGCGATCGTGCGATTGCGATACAGCGGGGCTCGCGCGGGATCCTCGTCGCGCGTCTGTCGACTGGCGAGCGAGAACACTTCGAGCGGCCCGCTGATGTCGAGCGATTGCGCGCCGTCGTAGATGAGAATGCAGATTTCGCGAGTCATGGCGATTGGTGAAGATCTTGGCCTAGCGTAGGACGAATCGCGCGTTCGCGCAGCCCGGCACCCGTGAACGCCGCTCGCGGCACGCCGTTCACCGTCGCGCAGACGCGTGCCGCGCTTTATGCCATGCTTTTCCCGGCAACCTGGAGGGCGGGACCGATGAACTGGTGTCTGAGCCTGGGCGGCTTGAGCCTAGTGCTGATCTTGTCCACGGCCGCGCTGACGGCACCCGCGCCCGCGGACCCCATGGCGCCGACGGCACCCGCGGCCGAACCGCGCCCGCGATGGGATTCGCCCGCCGATGAATATTGCGCCATGCACGCGGCGTTACGCGCGGGCCAGTTGCGCGCGCTGCTTGAGGCAAGTGCTGGTTCGGACGCGCACGACATCTACGCGTTTCGATGGGAACAGGCCCGGGCGCGTCATCGCAAGTTCAAGACCGAGCCCGGTGATGCCCACGATCTGAGCCTGCCCGCGACGCGCGAGACCGTCTGGCGCGATTTGCGCAGCGATGACGGCGTGGACGAGTTGGTGCGCCAATGGCAGCCCGAATTCGTCGAGATCGCGAACGCGCGCGTCGACGCTTTCGTCGCGGCGTTCAAACAACGCCTGGCGCAAGCGCGCGCCGATGAATCGCTGACCGACGAGGAGATCGAGCGCTTGCAGGCGTTGCTCCGCGCGATCGAGGACTGGCGCGCGCGCACCGACTTCGGTGACCCGGCGCGTTTTCGTCGCGCGCTAATGGCCCTGGCGATCGAGGCGCGCGCGACCGGTATCGACACGGTCGAGGCCTTGCTTGACCTGTCGTTCGACGATGCGGTCGACCATGGCGACCGGCTGTTCCGTGCCGCGCGCGGCGCGTTGGCCGCCTATGACATCGACATGGACGACGTCATCGCCAGCCTCGATGCGCGCGAGATCAGCCGTGAAGGCGAGCGCGTGACCGTGCGCTTCGATGCGCGGTTGTTCGGCGTGCCTGTCGCCTGGGAGAGCGAGTTTCGACCCGAGGATGGCCATTGGGTCGAAGGCCCCACGCTCGAGGAGATCGGACTCGAAATCGAGAACAACGACTAGCGAAGTCTTGGCCCAACGAGATCGTGCGCCGCGCGCGCCGGGCATTGGCGCGCCGGGTAGTCGTCGGTGGGCATGCGTCTGGTGTCGCCGCGCGGCGATTCAACATCATAAAAACAGCGTTTTGAACGAGCGCACGCACGTTGTCAGCAAATCGCCAGCGCGCGTCCCGCCACGGGCCTGGAATTCGTCCGAGCCTGCCGCCATGCTGGGGTCGACACCAGCCAGGAGAGCGGTCATGCGCGTGCGTTCAGGGATTTTTCGCGGGGTGCTGTGGACCGCCTTGGCGGTGATGCCGCTGGCGGCGCTGGCTGTGGAACCGCTCGCGGCGACGCCAGCGAGTGATGCCGCGAGTTCGCCCATCGATACGAGCAACTCCGAAGAAGCGAACTTCCCCCGCCGCGACGCCAAACCCGCGTGGCCTTCGCCCGCCGATGAGCAACTCGCCGTGCTGACGGCGCTGCGCGAGAACAACTTCGCCGATTTGGTGCTGGCCACCGGCGGGCCCGAAGTGTATCGGCGCATGTCGGATGACTGGGCGCGCGAGCGTGCCGAGATCAAGGAACGTCGCGCGCAGAAGTCGACGTCGAAGGCCCCTGGTCTCGTGGATGAACCGACCGAGCCCGATGAATTCGAGACCGCATGGACACTGCTGCAAACCGACGAAGGCGTCGAAACCCTGATCCGCGAGTGGCAACCGAAAATCGCTGAATCCGCGCAATCGAGCGTGATTCAGTTCAACATTGGTCTAGCGGCCATGATGAATGCGCTCGCCGATGACCGCGATCTGACGCCCGAGGAACAAGCGCAGCAACGCGCGCTACTGCTGGCGGTGCAAGCCTGGGCCAATCGCACGGACCTCAGCAACCCCACGCCATTGCGACGCGTGGTGCAGGCCATGGCGACCGAAGCGCGCGCCACGGGTGCGCAAACGATCGAAGACTTGAAGCTGCTGCCCTTTGATCGCGCGATCGCGCACGGCGATGGTCTGCTGCGCGTGGCGCGCGTGGCGACGGAGGCTTATGGCCTCGATCCCGACGATGCCCTGCGCAGCGTGCGCATTTCGGAATTGGCGCGCGACGGCGAGCGCGTGACCGTGCGTTACGAAGCGCGCTTCCTCGGCGTGCAGCTGGCGCAGGAAAAGACCTATCGCCCCTACTACGGCCATTGGCGCGAGGCCAGTGACGTTGCGCGCGGTCTCGGCGAAAGCGAAGACACTGACGCCGCGACCTCGGCCGCGCAACCCGCGACCCGGGCCGCGCCCGCGACAGATTCACCAGACGCCTCGACATCGAAAGCCGCGAGCCCACCCATCGGCAAGTGCTCGATCGATACGACCGCGCCAGCATCGGGAGGCAAATCGTAACGCTTGGCGCGCGATGACTCCTCGCTTGACGCGCGATAACTCCCCGCGCGCCGCGCGAACTCAGGCTTCCGGAATGCCGCCGAGCTTGCGCGCCAACGCCTCGGCGCGCGCGCGATTGACCTCGGTCGGTAGCAAGGCGCGGCGCAAGGTCGGCAGGGCCACGGTCAGCAGCGCGCGCGCCTGATCGTTCTCGCCGCGCGCGGCAAGCACGGCGGCGCGTTCGACATCAACGATGCGCACGTCGAGATTGTCCTCGTCGAAGGCGGCCACGAGGATGGCGCGCGCGGCGTCGAGTTCGCGCGTGGCGTCTTCGAATCGTCCCTGCGCGGCGGCGATGTAGCCGCGCGAGCGCAGCACGTGCGCAAGCACCGGATGACCCTCGGGCACCTGCGCCTTGAACCCGCGCTCGGCTTCATCGATCAGGGCCGAGGCGCGCGCGAAGCGACCAGCGAGACGCTCGGCCGTGGCCAAGCGAAACGTCTCGAAGGCGTAGTCGAAGCTCTCGGGCCCCAAGGGTTCGACCTCGCGCCGCGTGGCTTCCAGCAGCGCGCGCGCTTCGTCGTAGCGACCGCGAAACGCCAGTACGCGCCCGAGATTGCTGCGCAGGCGACGCATGCCGTCGGCGTCGTCGGGACGCGCTTTCGCGATCAGGATCATGGCCTCGCGGGTCATGCGCTCGGCGCGGTCGTAGTCGCCGGCGCTCTCGCTGACCGATGCGATGTTGCCGACGATCTCCGGATCGTCGACGCGCACGCCGGTCATTGCGCGCGTGACGCGCTCGGCTTCGTCGAGCATGGCCAGTGATTCGCGATACCGGCTGAGATCGTTGAGCAAGATGGCGTAGTCATTGAGCAGGCTCGAGAAGGTCGCACCGGTCGGGTCCATCGCGCGGCGCAAGGTCAGCGCGCGATCGAAGCTGGTCAGGGCTTCGTCGAACTTGCCGAGGTTGTGCGCGGCGACCGCGTGCACGTGCAGCGCGGCGGCCATGGCCACGCCTTGATCCGACCCTTGCGCCTGCACGCGCCGGATCAAATCGCTCGACAGCGCGTAGGCTTCTTCGAAATGCCCAGCGCGTTGTTGCGAATGCGCGAGCACGCGAAGCGCATCGAGAAAATCCACGGTCGCGAGGCCCGGCAGACCATCGCCAATCTTCACCGCTTCGGCGAGCTGCGGAATGGCTTTCTCGTTGAGTCCTTCGCGATAGTCGATGAAACCCGCTTGGCTCAACCGCAGAAAGCGTGTGCGCGGATCGTCGGGCGCGACCTGGCGGCGCACTTCGTCGGCGCGCGCGGCGATGGCGCGCGCGCGATCGAATTGAAACAGGCGGATGTGTGCTTGGCCTAGCATGTCGGCGAGCTCGGCCCATTCGAACGCGGCCGCGCGCTCGGTCGGGGGATCGCCGGCGAGACCGGCGGTGAGCTGGTCGACCGCGGGCTGGGCTTCGCCCATGTTGTAGTACAGCGCGCCGAATAGGCGCTGCAGGGCCCGGCGCATCAGCGGATCGAGCGCGGCATCATGCTGCGCGCGTTCGACGCCGCGATCGACCAGTTCGCGCGGCGTCAGCGCGCGACCGCGCGCTTGTTCGGGATCGGCCTCGGAGAACACGCCCACGAGGAAATCCATCGCCTTGCGCGCGGTTTGCGCGTCCTGGCGCGCCTGTTCACCCGCGACCAGCGCCGCGTGCTCGGCGGCCAGCGCGCGTTCGCGTTCGGTATTCAGGCGCCAGCCGAAGGCGATCACGCCAAGCAGCGCCAACAAGGTCAGGCCCACGCCCACGCGATGACGCGCGACGAATTTGCGCGCGCGATACCAATTGGTGTCGCGCGCCGCGCGCACGGGCTTGCCTTCGCGATAGCGACGCAGATCGTCGCGCAACGCTTCGACCGTGGCATAGCGCCGCTGCGCGTCGGCGCTGGTGGCCATGGCGATGATGCCGCGCATATCGGCATCGAGCAGCAACGGCGGCGCGCGCCGATCGGCCGGCAGCGGTGGCAGCGCCGCGTCGCGCTCGCCGGTGAGCAGTTCGCGCAGCAAGACACCGAGACTGAAGACATCGGTCGCGGTGGTGACGCCGCGCCCGGCGCGTTGTTCGGGGCTGGCATACCCCGGCGTCCACACGCGCGTGGAGGTATCGCCCGTCGTGCCTTGACTGAGATCGACGAGCTTGGCCACGCCGAAATCCAGAAGCTTCGGCACGCCGTCCTCGCGCACCAGCACATTGCCGGGCTTGAGGTCGCGATGAATCACCAGATGACTGTGCGCGTGCGCCACGGCGTCGAGCACTTCGTCGAACAAGGCCAGACGCGCGCGCAAATCGAGCCGGCGCTGCGCGAAGAAATCGGTGATGTACACGCCCGGCACGTATTCCATGACGATGTAGGGCTGACCGCCGGGCGTCTCGCCACCATCGAGCAGGCGCGCGATGTGCGGATGATCGAGTTCGGCCAGGATGCGTCGCTCCTGACGCAAACGCGCGCGGCCTTCCTCGGTGGGAAAGCCGCGCATCAGCTTGATCGCGACGCGCTGCTCGAAGCCAGCCTCGGCGCGCTCGGCCAGGAACACCGTGCCCATGCCGCCAGAACCGAGTTCGCGCAAGATGCGATAGGCGCCGATGCGCTGACCGGCATCGACCGAGCCTTCGACCAGACTCGCTGCGTCGGAAATCGCGCTGGCCAGGGGATCGCCGGGATCGTCATCGGCCGCGAGCATGCGCGCGAGTTTGGCGCGCGTGTTCTCACCGATGGGCAGGGCCGCCAGCGCGGCCTCGCGTTCGGCCGGTGGCAGCGACAACAGTTGATCGAACCACTCGGCCAGATGGTCGAGGGTCTCGCTCATGCGCGCAGCGCGTCCTTGAGCCAGGCGCGCGCGAAGCGCAGGTCGCGATCGACCGTGGGCACGGAGACATCGAGCGCGGCCGCGACTTCGGTGCGATCGAAGCCGCCAAAATACGTCAGCTCGATCACGCGCGCGCGGCGCGGATCGGACGCGGCGAGTTCATCCAGCGCTTCGCTCACGCGCAGAATATCGCCGTCATTGCCGGTGGCCGGCACCACGTTGGCGTGTTCGAGACTGACCGGATCGATGCCGCCGCCGCGCTTGTCGGCCAAGCGTCGGCGCGCGGCGTCCACCAGCACCTGGCGCGTGGCCTGGGCGATGACGTGGAAGAAATGCTTGCGGTCTTCCCAACTGGCCTCGGCGTCGAGCAGCCGCATCAGGGCTTCGTGTGCGAGTTCGGTCGGCGTGAGCGAGGCGCCCGGCGCGCGCCGCAGCGACTGCGCGGCGATGGCGCGGACCTTGGCGTAGACCAGCTCCATCAGCGATTCGCGCGCGACCGCGTCGCCGCCTTGCCAGGCGCGCAGCAGGCGCGTCACGTCGGCGCGATCGGACTCGCTGGAGATGGGCGTCAACGGGTCGCTCATGGCCCTAGTCTATCAAGGCGCCGGCTGCGGGCGCGCGAACAGGAAACCCTGCACTTCGTCCACGCCCAGGGCCGACAGGAAGGCCCACTGTTCCTCGCGCTCCACGCCCTCGGCGACCACGCGCAGATTGAGCGCGTGGGCCATGCGCACCATGGCCTCGACCAGGGCGGCGCTGCGCGGATCGCCGGGCAGTTCGGCCACGAAGCCCCGATCGATCTTGATGCGATCGATCGGCAGCCGCTGCAATTGCACCAGGGCCGAATAGCCCGTGCCGAAATCATCCAGCGCGAACGACACGCCGATCTGGCGCAAGCCATCGATGGCATTGAGCGCGCGCGCGGAGATATTGGCGGCGAAACTCTCGGTGATCTCGAACTCCAGCCGGCGCGGATCAAAGCCGGTTTCCTTGAGCACGGTCGTGACATCGGTCAGCAACGACGCGCGCGTGAGCTGACGCACCGACAGATTGACCGCGAGACGACTGTCCGGCGGCAAGCGCTTGGCCGACAGCGTGGCCTTGCGCAGCACTTGCATGCCGAGCTCGTGCACCATGCCGGTGTTCTCGGCCATGGGCACGAAGCGCGCGGGGCTGACTTCGCCCAGGCGCGCGTCATGCCAGCGCGCCAAGGCCTCGTAACCCAACACCTGACGCGTTCGCGCCGACACGATCGGCTGCAGCGCCACGCCCAGCGCGTGGCCGCGCAAGGCAGCGCGAAGGCCAGTTTCCAGCGCCACGAACTCGTCGGCGCGATTGCCGTACTTGGGGTCGAAAAAGGCGTATTGATTGCGCCCGCGATCCTTGGCCTTGTGCATGGCCGTGTCGGCGCGCTGGATCAATTGCGCGGCGTTGTCGGCATCGCGCGGCGCCATGGCCACGCCGATCGAGACGCTGACCGCGATCTCCTCGCCATGCACCTGCACCGGTTGCGAGCAGGTGGCGAGCAGATTCTCGGCCATGCCCGCGGCCCAGGCTTCATCGCGATGCTCGGGCTCGGCCAGCACGACGATGAATTCATCGGCGCTCATGCGCGCGATCAACGCGTGCTCGACCGTGGCGCGCAGCCGATCGGCCAGCGCGCGCAGCACTTCATCGCCGAACGACTGGCCCTTGGAATCGTTGAGCCATTTGAAATTGTCGATATCGACCAGGAACGCGACCAGCGCGCCTTGCTGCAAGCGTTTTTCCAGCTTGCCGAACAACAAGCGTCGATTGGGCAAGCCGGTCAGCGGGTCGTAATAGGCGAAGCTTTCCAACTGCGCGTGACTGACCTTGAGCTCGGCTTCGCGTTCGGCGACCAAGCGACGCAGCTCGCCATTGGCGCGCTCGAGTTCGGCCTGGGTACGCACGGCATCGGTCAGATCGCGGATCACGCCGACGAGATAGGCCTGGCCATCGGGGCCGATGAACAAGGTCTTCTTGGTTTCGATCACGCGCCGACGGCCATTGGTGTCGGTGTGCGCCTCGAGATTGGTATTGGCCCGACCGGTCTCGAAGACTTCGTCGTCCTTGGCCCAGAACACGCGCGCCTCGTCGGCCGGCGAGCTATCGAAATCGGAGCGACCCTGCATCCACTCGCGCGGGCGGCCCAACAACTCGGCGAAGGCGTCGTTGAACAACACCCAGCGGTGGCGCCGATCCTTGATGAAAACCGGGTCGGGAATGGCTTCGAGCATGGCCCGCCAGGCCGGGTCAAAATGCGGCAGATCGCGCTCGTCGCGCGCCAGCTCCGCCGTGGATTTGCTCACCGTCATCACGCCCCCAAGCCACCACGTCCCATGACGGGACCGGCCCCTGCGGGCGTCACTGTAACCCAATCCCGCGCGACCGGGGATGCGTCCCGCACGGTCGTGGACAGGCATTGACGGTGATTCATCTTTCCATCGCGAAGCAAGGATATATAATGCCGGCCCGGCGCCGCCTGGCGCCGCCCGCTCCCTGCTGAGGGGCGCTGCGACCCCTTCACGCCGAGTCCACGCGCGACCGGGGCCACGCTCAGCAGGCGCTTCCTAGAAGCAAGGGCGCCCATTCATTCGACCGAATGGAGTACGCATGAACGCCGTGGTGAAGAACCTCGCCCAAGACTACAAAGTCGCCAACATCGAACTCGCCGACTGGGGCCGCAAGGAAATCCAGATCGCCGAGCACGAAATGCCGGGCCTGATGGCCATCCGTCGCAAGTACGCCCAGTCCAAGCCGCTCAAGGGCGTGCGCGTGACGGGCTCGCTGCACATGACCATCCAGACCGCCGTGCTGATCGAGACCCTGGCCGATCTCGGCGCCTCCGTGCGCTGGGCCAGCTGCAATATCTTCTCGACCCAGGATCAGGCCGCCGCCGCCATCGCCAAGTCCGGCGTGCCGGTGTTCGCCTGGAAGGGCGAGACGCTGGAGGAATACTGGGACTGCACCTTCGACGCCGTGGCCCATCCCGGCGGCAAGGGTCCGGAACTCGTCGTCGACGACGGCGGCGACGTGACCCTGCTGATCCACAAGGGCTATGAACTGGAGCAGGGCTCGGATTGGGTCAACACGCCCTCGGGCTCGGAAGAAGAGCAGATCATCAAGAATCTGCTCAAGCGCGTGCACAAGGAACGCCCGGGTTTCTGGGCCAATGTCGTCAAGGATTGGCGCGGCGTCTCGGAAGAGACCACCACCGGCGTGCATCGTCTGTATCAGCTGGCCGAAGCCGGCAAGCTCCTGGTGCCGGCGATCAACGTCAATGACTCGGTGACCAAGTCGAAGTTCGACAATCTCTACGGCTGCCGCGAATCGCTGGCCGATGGCCTGAAGCGCGCGATGGACGTGATGGTCGCGGGCAAGGTCGCGGTGGTGTGCGGTTACGGCGACGTGGGCAAGGGCTCGGCGCATTCGCTGCGCGGCTTCGGCGCGCGCGTGATCGTGACCGAGATCGACCCCATCAACGCGCTGCAGGCGGCGATGGAAGGCTTCCAGGTCACCACGATCGAAGAGACGCTCGGCATCGCCGACATCTACGTGACCACGACCGGCAACAAGGACGTGATCACGCTCGAGCACATGGCCCAGATGAAGAATCAGGCCATCGTCTGCAACATCGGCCATTTCGACAACGAGATCCAGGTCGAGCGCTTGAGCAAGGCCGCCGGCGTGAGCCGCACCAATATCAAGCCGCAGGTCGACAAGTACAGCTTCGGCAAGCACGAGATCTATCTGCTGGCCGAGGGCCGCCTGGTGAACCTGGGTTGCGCCACGGGCCATCCGAGCTTCGTGATGTCGAACTCGTTCTCCAATCAGACCTTGGCGCAGATCGATCTGTGGGCGAACAAGGACAAGTACGAAAAGACTGTCTATCGCCTGCCGAAGAAGCTCGACGAGGAAGTGGCGCGCCTGCATCTGGAAAAGATCGGCGTCAAGCTCACGCGTTTGACGGCGGATCAGGCCGCGTACCTGGGCGTCGATGTCGACGGCCCGTACAAGCCCGAGCATTATCGCTATTGATCGATGTGACACGTGACACGGCGGCCGCGAACTTCGCGGCCGCTTCGTTTCGGGGGTAACGCATGAAGCCGCGCCTGAAAGTCTGTTGCATCAGCTCGCCGCTCGAAGCCGAAATCGCCGTGCGTCATGGCGCCTCGGCCTTGGGTCTGGTCTCGGCCATGCCGAGCGGCCCGGGCACCATCGGCGAGGCCGCGATAGCCGAGATCGCGCGCGGCGTGCCGCCGGGCGTGGCGACCTTTCTGCTTACCGCGCTGACCGATGCCGACGCCATCATCGATCAGCAACGCCGCTGTCGCGCCAACACGCTGCAACTGGTCGACGCGGTGCCGATCAACACCTACGCGAAATTGCGCCGCGCCCTGCCCGGCATCGCCCTCGTGCAAGTGATCCACGTGATGGGTCACGAGGCGGTGGGTGAAGCGCTTGATGTCGCCACGCACGTCGATGCGCTGCTGCTGGATTCGGGCAATCCCAAGCTCGCGGTGAAGGAACTCGGCGGCACGGGCCGCGTGCACGACTGGGACGTGAGCCGCTATATCGTCGAGCGCGCGGGCAAGCCCGTGTATCTCGCCGGCGGTTTGCGCGCCGAGAATGTCGGCGAAGCGATCGCGCGCGTGCGGCCGTTTGGATTGGATTTGTGCAGTGGCGTGCGTAGCGATGGCGTGTTGGATGAGGACAAGCTGGTCGCATTCACGCGGGCCATGGCCGCGGCAGACTGAGTGCGTCGCGCGGGAACTTCGCGCGAAGGGCTGACTCTCAACGCGATGCGTGAGCGTGCGTTCGAGGCGATGGATCGAGCGACGCCGCGCGAGTTCGCGGAGTCGCCATGTTCAGAATGCTGCTCGCCTTGTTCAATCTGTTGGCCGGGTTCTCCGGCCTGATGTTCGCATGCTGGCTGTTTTTCAACAGCGATCACATGGGCTCAGTGCTGCGCAGGCGCGGCGATGTGTACGTGGCGACGCTCGACGACGCGAACCTCGTCAACGTGATCAACGCCTTGATGCACGAAGGCGCCAAGGGCTACGACCTGCTGGCAAACGCGCTGCTGGCGCTCGCGGCGGCCTCGTTCCTATTGGTCTTGGCGGGGCTGATGTTGTGGTCGGTTGGAGTGCGGCAGGCGTGAATGGGTTTCCCGCGAGCATGTCGCGGGTGGCTGGGCGCAGCCGACGCGAACACCTCACCTCGGCGCACGGATTCCCTTTAGGATGACGCGCGACGAGAGGCGTCCACCGTGAGCGCCTCGGTCGATGTCACCAATCGTGGCGTCGAGTGGCTCATCACGGCGACGACCGTGATTCGTGTTTTCGAGATGAGCACGCCATGAGCACCGCGATCGAAGCCATCGACCCGCCCACGCAAGCCTTGACCCAGCGCTATCACGCGAAGGGATTCTTCACCGACGCCTATGCCATGACGATTGATCGCGAGGTCAGTCTCGCGACTTTCGTCGAAGCGTTCTACACGACGCGCTTGTTCAAGCTCGAACGCGCGATCCTGGGCCTGGTCGTGCGCAAGCCGTCGACCGATGCGCAGGCGCGCGCGCTAGGTCTCGGCGAGATCGATGCCTTCTCCGCGTGGACGGTCGAAGCGCGCGAGCCGGATCAGCTGCTGCTGCGCGATCTCAATGGCGGCACGCGGTCGTGGTTGATGCGCGAGGCGGTCGCGGGCGGCACGCGGCTGTACTTCGGATCGGTCGTGGTGGGCAAGGCCGATGGCGCGGCGGGGCCGCCACGCATGGGGTGGTTGTTTCATGCTTTGCTGGGCTTTCATCGCTGGTATTCGGTGAGCCTGATGCGCGCCGCGCAACGACGCTTGACGCGCGACTGAGCCCGACCGCGCCGTGATCGGCGCGCGCGCTTGGGCGTATCATGCCGTCGGCGCGAAGACGCGACGCGCCAGCTTCACGGGGAGGACTGGCATGAGCATGCTCTACACGGTGGCGTTTCCCGAGATCGGCCTGGCGCCGCGCGAAGCGATCGAACACCTGCGCAAGCAACACGACGGCCCGCGCGCCGCGACTCTGCCCGCGCATTTCGTGCTGGTCGCGGGCTGCGATGCCCTGCCGCAAGAGGTGTACCTCGCGCATATCGCCGCGATCGCGGCGGCTTGCAAGCCGGTGGTGTTTCGCTGCCGCTACGCGATGCTGGGCTTCGATGCCGAGCGCGAGTTGTCCTCGGTCGGCTTGGTGCCGGAAGAAGGCTACGCGGCGATGAGTCTCTTGCACGATCGCTTGTACAGCGGTTCGCTGGAACGTTACTTGCGCACCGACCTGCCATTCACGCCGAACATCGGCATCGGCGCCTTGAGCAACGCACGCCGCGCCAAGCAAGTGTGCGACGAGCTCAACGCGCGCGGCGTCGATGTCGAGGGCACGGTCTGGGGACTGTCCGTGGGCATGATCCGCGAACAGCGATATTTGGAATTGGCCTCGTTCGATCTGCGCGGTTGAGCGCGGGCACGCGAACTTTCACGCGCGAGACACGACGCCTTCGCGTAGGAGCATGACGATGAGTGCATTCGACGGCGGCAATCCCGCGCTCGTGATCTTCGCCAAGGACGCGCCGCGTCTGGCCGAGTTTTATCGGCGCGTGCTGCGCCTGAACGTGGCCGCCGAGGACGCGCATCACGTTCTGCTGCGTGGCGACGATGTGGAGCTGGTGATTCACGCGCTGCCGCCGGAGCACGCGGTCGAAGTGCGCGTCACGCAACCGCCGCGCGTGCGCGAGGACGCGGCGATCAAGCCGGCCTTTCTCGTCGATGATCTGGAAGCCACGCGCGCCGAGGCGAGTCTCTACGGTGGCCACCTCAAGCCACGCGAGATGACGTGGCGATGGCGCGGCTGCCTAGTGCTCGACGGCTGGGATCCGGAGGGCAATGTCGTGCAGTTTCGGCAGGTCGAGGCGGGGCAGCGCTGAGTCCGAGCTCGTGATGGTCGGGTAGCCGACGAGTGCCGGCAGACAAGATCAGGGCGAACAGCCTTGGATCTATCGCCGCGAGAAGCCTCATGGGCGTGTTCGTTCGGCGTCGCTTCGCTAGCGACCCCCACGAACGACAAGGGAACGCGATGTCCGCGTTTTCTCATATCTCTTTATCGCGACACAGAGATATACTCGCGCCATCCTCAGGGACGCGCCCATGACACCGATCAGCTTCGAGTTCTTTCCGCCCAAGACCGACGAACAGCGCGAGCAGCTCGAGCGCGCCGCGCCGCGACTCAAGCAGACGGGCCCAGACTATGTCAGCGTGACCTTCGGCGCGGGCGGCTCGACCTTGTCGTACACGCCCGAGACCGTGCAACGCCTGCGCGACGCGCATGGTCTGGACGCGGCGCCGCATCTGTCGTGCATGGGTGGCACGCGGCACGAGATCCTGGCCCTGCTTACGCGCTATCGCGACATGGGGTGTCGACGTCTGGTGGCCTTGCGCGGCGATTTGCCGTCGGGCATGGCGTCGGCCGGCGATTTTCGTTACGCGAACGAACTGGTGGCCTTCATTCGCGCGCAGTTCGGCGATTGGTTCAACATCCAGGTCGCGTGCTATCCGGAGTTTCATCCGCAGGCCGAGGACGCGCGGCGCGATCTGCTGAATTTTCAGCGCAAGGTCGATGCCGGCGCCAATGGCGCGATCACGCAGTACTTTTATAACGCCGATGCGTATTTTCGTTTCGTCGAGGACGCGCGCGGCCTGGGCGTGAACGTGCCGATCGTGGCGGGCATCATGCCGATCGTGAATTTCACACAGCTCAAGCGTTTTTCCGAGCAATGCGGCGCGGAGATTCCGCGCTGGCTGTCGCGGCGCATGGCCGCCTGGGGCGATGACGCCGAGACGATTCGCGAGTACGCAGCCGATGTGGTGGCCGAGCTGTGCAAGCGCCTGATCGCCGGCGGCGCGCCGGGCTTTCATTTCTACACGCTCAATCGCGCCAAGCCGACCCTGGCGGTGCTCGAGCGCTTGAAGTAAGGGCCACGCGCGTCGCGGCGTGAATTAGCGTCCCTGCATGTAGTACGCGAGGCCGCCCACTCGAGGCCCGCGCGTGGCGACGTCGACGCGGGCATGCGCGCGCGAGGCGGACGCACTACACTGCGCGCAATCCCCGACGACGGAGGCCGCATGCTCGACAAGATCGAATCCTCGGTGTTCAGCGCCCTGACCGGGCAACGCCTGCGCATGTCTTGGCGCGATGGCGCGACCGATCTGGAAGTGGCCTCGGTCGGCGATCTGCCCAGTAATTCTCCGCGTCCGGTTAAGCCCTTCAGCTTGACCTTGCGTTCGCGCGAGCGCTGGAACGGACCGCAGGGCATCTACGCCCTGGACGTGCCCGGCGTGGGCACGCTGGAGCTGTTCGTCGTGCCGATCACGCCCGACGCGGAAGGCACCAACTACGAAGTGATCTTCAACTGATCCTCGAGCGCGCACTCGAGGTACCAGTACACGCCACCGCGTTCGATGATCTTGAAGCCTAGTCGCTGATACAGGCGCATCGCGGGGTTGTGCGGCTCGACGTGGAGACTCACCTTGGATCGCGTCGCGCGCGCCTCGGCGAAGAGCTCGGCGAACAACGCGGTGCCCAGGCCGCGGCCACGCTCGGATTCCAGCAAGGACACTTCCATCACGCGAATATCCCCCGGCGCGCGATGCACGTAGATGCGCCCGATTGGCGCGCCGTCGCGCTCGATCACCAGAAAGTCGGCGTCGACATAGTGCTGGTGATAGTGCGCGTGCTGCAGCTGGAACTGTGAATTCAGGAAGGCTTGCTTGACTTCATCGGGCCAAGGCACGGCCGCCAGTTCATCGCGACGGACCTGCGCGTAGAGCGCGCGCAGGAACGGCATGTCGGCTTCGGTGATCGGGCGAAAGCTCGCGCCCGCGATGCGCAGGTCCGGCGGTTCGATGAAGCTGCGCCGGACCGGCGCCGATAACTCGCTCACGCCTTGCCGGCCAGAGCCTCGACCGCGATCAGCACGTGCGGCACGGCCACGTTGAAGTCGCGACGAACCAGTTCCACCGCGAGCGGACGCGAGGCATCGGGCGCGCGCACGGCCAGGGTCGACCAGTCCGGCAAGCTGCCGGTGGCGGCATCGGCCAGGGCCAGCACGTAGACGCCACGCTGCGCGGGCATCACCACGACGTCGGCGCGGCCGTCGTCGAAGTTGACGCTCAAACGCAGCTGGCTGCCGCGCGTCGACGCCCACTTGGCGCGCACGGGCGAAGCCGCGAACAGTTGCTTGCCGCGACGCCAAGCGCTCCACAGGCCGGCGCTGGCGCCACCGATCTCGGCGTCGAGGCGAAAGCCGCCGATCGCGTTGAGCGCGGTGCCGCCGATCACGCGCAGGCGATACGTGCCCGAGGCGGAAGGCAGCTGCGCGACATCGAGCACGCGATCGTCGGTCCTGGCCTTGCAGCCGTCACCGGCGCACTTGCCCAGGCTCGCGGCGCTGACTTGCATGACATTGCCGAGCAGATCGCTGCCCGACCAGAAGCCGATGGCCGCGCGCGGCGCCAGCGCGCCGCCCGAGATCGAACGCGCGACCGCGCCGCCGCCGATCGCCGAGGCGGTGGCGACGGCGCCGAGCTTGAGCATGCCGCGGCGCGTGTAACGCAAGTTGTCGGAGTGTTGGTGGTTCATGTCGAGGTATTCCCCTGCTGACGATTTCGGCTCCCTGCCGATCTGGAAAGATCGCTTCGGAAGCTTCAAGTACGCGGCGGGAAAATGCCTTGCAGCGCGATACAGAAGTTGAGCGTGAGGTACGGCATCATGTTGTTGTGCGGCAGATTGCCACCGTTGGGGGCGATCATGGTTGGATCCATCTGCACGATGGGCGCGCCCGCCGGCGCCACGAAATCGGAACCACCACCGAAGGGTCGGCCGATGAGGGCGCCGTCGGGGTTGTTGAGATTGGACACGCCCGCCGTGCCTTGGGTCACGTGCGCATGCGCGGGCATCTCGGATTGGATCAGGGTGACGCTTTCCACCCCGCCCTGCTCGCCCAGATCGCGCAGGCTCAGGCCTGGCCCCTGGCCAGCCTGCACGGGCACGCTCGCTTGCAGATTGGGCAGCGCGAAGTTCGACATGCCGTTGCCGCCATAGGTCGTGCCTAGCAGCGAGAACAACGCCGTGTTCTGCGACAGCGGCAGGATCTGCCCGTTGCAGAAGGCCCAGCCGGTGGGCGGGAAATTGAACGGGAAAATGCGGATCTCGGCGACGAATTGATCAGTCATGACTAGCCCTCACGTCGGCGACGGAAAGATGCCGAACAAGGAAATGATGAAGTTCAAGCACAGATAGGGCTGCATGTTCTCGTGCGGCTGCGAGCCACCCGTGATCACCATGGAATTGGGCGCCATGCCCGAGGGCGGTGAATTGCCGGCGGCATAGGTTCGCTTGGTGACATTGGTCGTGGCCAGGATGTTGTTGGTCGGATTGACCGCGCCCGCGTTGGCGGACGACGCGAAGCAGGTGTGCGAGTGCGAAGGCATCTGCGGCGTAGTCAGGGTCACGGTCTCGACGCCGCCGTTGCTGCCGATGACATAGTTCTGCGATATCCCGGGCCCCTGACCCTGGTGCACTGGCGCGCGGCTGGACAGATCGGGCAGCGCGAAGGTTTCCTGACCATCGCCGCCATACGTCGTGCCGATCAGGTTGAACAGCGTTTCGTATTCGGAGATCGGAATCAGCTGGCCTTGGCACAGCATCCAGCCCGCCGGCGCGAAGTTCCCGGCGAAGATGCGAATCTCACCCACGTAAGGTTGCCCCATGGTGCTCTCCTCAATTCTGCGACGGGAAGATGCCCTGCAGGGCGATGATGAAACTCAGCACCAGGAACGGCTGCCGATTCTCATGCGGCTGACTGCCGCCGACATTGCTCACCGCCGAGGGCGCCATCGGCGTGAGCGAGGCGGCCGGCCCGTAGAGATTGGTCGTGAACGTGGTCAGATCGACCGTGCCGAAGAGATTGCCACCCGGCGTCGGCTGATCGGCGGCCTTCGATGAGGCCTGCGCGAAGTGCGTGTGCTGCGGCAACTCGGGCACGATCAGCGTATGAAACTCTTCACCCGCGCGCTGACCCAGCGAGAAACCGCCACCCATGTGAATGGGCACGCGACCGCGAAGGTCCGGAAGCGCGAAGTTGGTCTGACCGTTGCCGCCATAGGTCGTGCCCAGCAGCGAGAACAGCGCCTGATTCTGATTGATCGGCAGCAGCTGACCATTGCACAGGGCCCAGCCGCGCGGCGCGAAGCTGAAGGAAACAACCCTGATTTCGCTCAAAAATGGTGTCGACACGCTTTTCCCCTCGATTCGGGATCGCGCGCGCTGGCGCCGCCGCGATCGGTTGTCGCATTGCCGGGCACTCGCGCGGTAAGGCGATCGATCCCCCGTTCGCCCCGCTACCGGATATTACCCCGCCGACGGCCACCCCGGAGGGCGGCCGCGCGGCGGCAATCGTAAACCAATGATGATCACAAGGCGGGGTCGCAAGTCACGCCGTTCGACAGGTCGATCGCGCCGTCGGCGAAGACACCGGCCGCGCCAGCCGCGCCCGTGTTGGTCGCCGAAATGAACGCCTGACTGAGCGACGTGCCGGCGCCGTTGGGCACTTCCTCGTGCACCATCGTGCCGCCCAGTTCTTGCAAGTAATAGTCGAAATACACGCCCGGCGTCGGCGTGCCGCTGACGTTGTTGTTGAGCACCTTGTTGCAAGTGCTTTCCTCGAAGCTGAAGAGCGCGATGCCGCCAACGAACGCCACCGCGGTGTTCTGGCTGTGGTTGGTGATGATGTTGTTGGTCACCTGCGTATCGGTTTCGCTGGTACCGGTGCCGCCGAAATTGCTGATCTCGATACCGTCGGCCGCGACGTTGTTGATGGTGTTGGAGTCGGTCTCGATGCGCATCTGACTGTTGTTGTCATTGCCGGCCACCAAGCCCACGCTCGGCGAATTGCTGATGTTGTTGTTGTTGGCGTGCACCGTGTCGGCCAGCGAGGACTCGTCGCCGCCGATGTTGATCGGACCGCCGCCCACGCCGGTGAAGGTGTTGCTCAGGAAATCCGCCGCCGTGATCACCTGAGTATTGCGGAACTGCGCGTTGAGGTTGTTGGCGCGGCCCGTGATCGTGGTGCTGAAGGTGTTGTTGGTGACCGTGTAGCTCTGCGTGCCGGACGAGGTCGCGTCGCCACCGAGGTTGATCGCGTTCAACGGCACGTTGGTGAAGGTGCTGTTGGCGATGTTCACGTTCATCGCCGCGGCGTTGTGCATCGTGGCCAGGATGCCATTGCCCGAGAACGCGCCCAGGGAAGCCGGGAACGAGATGGCCGAGGCACTGCTCATGTTGAAGTTCATGGTGCCGGCGTTGTTGTCGATGTTCACGCCGTTCTCGGCCGGATTGGAAATGGTCGTGCCCGACAGCGTCAGCGTGCCCGCGCCATTGCTCCAGTTGATGCCGTGCTCGTTGTCGCCATTGCCCGCGTTGGTGATCTGCGTGTTGGTCAAGGTCAGCGTGCTGGCATAACCGGTGGCGGCGATGCCGTGCGAGCCGGTGGCGGTGATCACCATATTGGACAAGTTGATCGCCGGTGCCGTGGTCACGTTGAGGCCCGAACCCGTGAGATTCTGCAGCGTGCCGCCCGTGCCGGCGACCGCGCCCGTGCCCGTCACGCTCAACGCACCCGTGCCGAGCACGCCGGTGAGGTTGATGGCATTGGCGGCGCCATTGGCCGCGATCGACTGGAAGGTCAGGCCGCCCGCGCCGAACGTGACGCCCGTGCCCACGTTGAGCGCGGTACCGGTGCCCGAGGTGATCGAGTTGCCGGTGCCGGTCACGGTCAGGGTGCCCGCGCCCGTGGCGTTGTAGCCCGTGCCCGAGGTGGTGTCGATGTCCAGACCACCACTGGTGAAGTTGACCTGGGTCGCCGTGGTGTTGCCGGTGATCGTCACCGCCGGATTGGCGCCGGTGTTGACGACCTTCGACGCGCCGGAGAAGTTGATCGTGCCGCCCGTGCGATTGACCACATCGATGCCGGTGCATGCGCTGTTGCAGGTGATCGCGCCGCCGAGGGTCAAAGTGCCCGACGCGCCCGCGCCCACAACCACGGCCTTGCCGGCATTGGCCTTGGTGATACTGCCCGCGTAGGTCGTGGTGCCCAAGGTACCGAGCGCATTGACCGCCGTGCCGGTGGCGCCCGAGATGGCGCCGCCAAGCACCACGGTCGAACCGGTGAGATTGGTCAATGACAAGCCCGTGGTCGCGCTATTCGTCGAGCTGGCGGTGAACACGTTTATCGCCGTGTCGGTCGAGGTCATATCCATCGCGGCGCCACCCGTGGCGCTGATGGTGTTGGTCACGCCGTTGATCGCCAGCGTGGTCACGGTATTGGTGACCAGGCCGGGACCCGCTGCGGTCGTCAGGCTGAGCGCGTTGAACGTCTGCGTGCCCGTGAGGTTGACGAGATTGACCGCCGCGCCCGCCGCGGCCTTGTTGACGGTGAGGTTGGCGAACGTGGTCGTGACCGAACCCGCTTGAATGTCGACGCCCACGCCGGCGACGCCGGCGATGCTCGACGCTCCACCCACGGTCAACGTGCCGGAGACCGCATTGAGGGTCACGCCCGCGTTGGTGCCTGCGGTCACGTCGAGATCGTTGATGCCGCTGTCGACCATGCCCAGCGCGCCGTTCGAGAGATTGAGCGCGCGGCCGGTGCCGTTCAAGGTGATATCGCCGATCTGCGCCGTGCCGAAGTTCGTGCCGGCGATGTCGCTGGCATTGCCCGCCGCGCCACCGCTGTCGCCGATGGTCAGACCGACGACGGTCTTGGTGCCGGCATTGGCCGACAAGGTCACGCAGTCGATGCCCGCGCCGGAAGTGAGCACCGGATCCGTGCCACTGAACGCGGCGAAGGCCGAGCCCGCGACCGGCGTGATGGCGGTGCGTGCATTGAGCGTGCCCGTGGCGCCATCGCCGATCAGGCTCTGACCCGACAACAAGGTCAAGCCGCAGGTGTAGTTGCCGTCCGCGACGAAGATGAAGTCACCCACGCCATCGGCCGCGGTCGGCTCGAAGCCGCCGGCGCCGACCAGTTGCGCGAACGGACGACCCTGAGTGCCATTGGCCGCGCCATTGGCGCCGGCATAGGTCGTGTCGACAAACCACACGAGCGCCGTGTTGGCGATGTTGAAGGTCACGGTCGCGGTATCGCCACCGGTGATCGTGTAGCAGAAGCTGTCGGCCACGCCACGCGAGGTCGGCGGCGGGAAGTAGGTGAAGCTGCCGTCGCTCGCCAGCACGATGCGTCCGCCCAGCGCGGTCGCGCCCGGGGTGCCGGTCACCTGCGTGTTGCAGGTGCCCGGCGCGGGGCCAGCGCCGTAGCCGGTGATCACGGCCGCGCCGATCAAGTCATTGACCAGCACGCCACCGCCTTGCACCGCGCCATTGATACCCAGCGTCAGGTGCGGCGTGGCGGCATAGGTGTCGTCATTGGCCACGGCCGCGGTGACGAAGTTCACCGTGGTGTTGGCGCCGACCACATCCGGCGGATCGCCGGCATCGACGTCGCTGATCGCGGCGCCGAGCACCGTCAGCACGCAGTTCGCGCCCGGCGTGAGGCCCGCGCCCGACGGCGTGAGCGTGGCCGTGGCCGTGGTGGTGCCGGCGACCGTGAAGGTCTGCGCCGTGGAATTGCAGGTCAGGCTGAAGTCGGCGAGCGTGAAGTTGACCGGCTCGGAGAACGTCACCACCAGGTTCGCGGTCGGCGAGACGCCGGTCGCGGCATTGGCGGGCGTGGTGCCCGTGACCGCGGGCGCGGCATCGGTGGTGAAGGTCCACACGAAGTCGGAGACAAGGTTGTTCGGCGGATCGTTGGCGTCGGTGTCGCTGGTCTGCGCGGCGACGACCGTCGCGGTGCACGCCGTGGCCGTGGGCAGCGCGGCGTGCGTGAGCGTGACCGAGTTGGTGTTGGTCGCCGGCAAGCCGGTGAGCGCGATCGCGCCGCCGCAGTTCAAGGTCACGGCGGTGCCGGTCAGATCGACGTTCTCGCTGAAGTTGATCGTCAGCGGCGCGGTGGTCGCGACCTGGGTCGCGCCATTGGCCGGCGACACCGTGGTCACCGCGGGCGCGGCGTCGACAGTGAAGGTCCACGCGAAGTCCGCGGCGAGATTGTCCGGCGGATCACTGGCATCGACGTCGGTCACCGAGGCGGCGACCACGGTCACGTTGCAGAGGGCACCCGGCGTCAGATCGGCATGCGTGAGCGAGATCGAGTTGACGTTCGTCGCCGGCAGGCCGGCCAAGGCCACGGGGAAGGCGTTACAGGCCAAGGTGACGCCACCCGCGGTCACGTTGACGTTCTCGGAGAAGTTGATGGTCAACGGCACGTTGGCCGCGACATTGGCCGCGCCATTGGCCGGCGTGGTCGAAGTCACGGTGGGCGCGGCATCGGTGGTGAAGGCCGAGTTGAAGTTCGCCGCCATGGCGTCGGGCGGATCGATCACGTCGTTGTCGGTGATCTGCGCGGCGACGATGCCCAGCCCGCACGCTTCGCCCGTGCTGGAGAAGTCGACGTTGGGATTGATCGTGAAGACGGTCGGGCCGCCGGTCACGACGCTGTTGGCCGTGGAGCGCGTGCCGCTGAGGCCGCAGGTCAAGGCGAACCACGAGCCGGTCGGCGTGACCGGTTCGCTGAAGGTCACCACGATGTTGGCATTGGCCGCGACGCCCGCGGCGCCGTTGGCCGGCGTCACACTCAGCACCGTCGGCGCGGCGTCGACATTGATCGCGATCAAATCGGTGTCGGTCAGCGGGCCACCAGCGCCGGTGTTGCCCAGGTCGCTCGTGGCGACGGTCAACGTCAGCGTGGCCGAGGTGCCGACCTGCGGCTGATAGATCAGGCCATTCAACACGGTGTTGATCGCGGCCTGCGGGCCGGTGATCTGCAGATTGCCGGTGCCATTGCCGACCGCGGTCACGCCGACCGTGCTGGGCAGGGTCAAGGTGCCCGAGCCGATGGTCAACGCGGTCTGGATGTTGGACACGCCCGCATCCGGATCGGCCACGCTGATGGCATTGCCATTGCCGGTCGAGAACACCAGCGCCGTCGTGTCGGCCGTCGCCTGCGCGCCCGGCACGGTGTTCACCGGCGGATCGTTGGTGCCGTTGACCGTGATGGTGAAGGTCTGCGTCGCCGAGGTGTCGATGCCGCCGTTGGCGGTGCCGCCGTTGTCTTGCAGCGCGAGCGTGATCGTCGCGAAGCCGCTTTGATTGGCGGCGGCCGTGTAGGTCAGCGTGCCCGTCGGGCTCACCGTCGGCGCGGCGCTGAACAGCGCGGTGTTGGTATTCCCGGTGACATTGAAGGTCAGCGTCTGCGCGGCTTCATCGGCCGGGCCGGGGCTGATCGCCGTGGCCCAACCGACGACGGTCTGCGCGCCGGCGTCTTCGTTGCTGGTCTGGTTCGCGCCGACGGTGAAGCTCGGCGCGTCGTTGACCGCGTTGATCGTGATCACCACCGTCTGCGTCGGCGAGACATCGATGCCGCCATTGGCGGTGCCGCCGTTGTCGCGCAGACGATAGGTGATCGTGGACGTGCCGTTGGCGTTGGCCGCCGCGGTGTAGGTCAGCGTGCCGGCGGCACTGATCGCCGGCGCGGCGCTGAACAGCGCGGGATTGGTGTTGTTGGTGATCTCGAAGGTCAGCGTCTGCGCCGCTTCATCCGGCGGGCCAGCGCTGATCGCGGTGGCGAAACCGGCGACGGTCTGCGCGCCCGCGTCTTCATTCGTCGTCTGCGCGGGACCACCGGTGAAGCTCGGCGCGTCGTTGATGCCGGTCACCGTGATGGTGAAGGTCTGCGTCGGCGAGGTGTCGACGCCGCCATTGGCGGTGCCGCCGTTGTCCTGCAGCGCGAGCGTGATCGTCGCCGTGCCGGCGGCGTTGGCCGCGGGCGTGTAGGTCAGCGTGCCGGTGGCGCTCACCGCCGGCGCCACGCTGAACAGCGCGGCATTCGTGTTGTTGGTGATGTTGAAGGTCAGCGTCTGCGCGGCTTCATCGGCCGGGCCCGCGCTGATCGCGGTGGCCCAGTTGGCCACGGTCTGCGCGCCGGCGTCTTCGAGCACGGTCTGGTTGGCGCCGACGGTGAAGCCCGGCGCGTCATTGACCGCGGTGACCGTGATCACCACGGTCTGCGTCGGCGACACATCGATGCCGCCGTTGGCGGTGCCGCCGTTGTCGCGCAGCTGATAGGTGATCGTGGCCGTGCCGTTGGCATTGGCCGCCGGCGTGTAGGTCAGCGTGCCAGTCGGACTGATCGCCGGCGCCGTGCTGAACAACGCGGCATTGGTGTTGTTGGTGATCTCGAAGGTGAACGACTGCGCCGACTCATTGGCCGGGCCCACGCTGATCGCCGTGGCGAAGCCGGTCACGGTCTGCGCGCCGGCATCCTCGAGCACGGTCTGCGCGGCGCCGCCGGTGAAGCTCGGCGCGTCATTGATCGACACCACGGTGATGGTCGCCGTGGCCGGCGCCGAAGTCGCCTGGCCATCGGTGGCGGTGAAGGTGAAGCTGTCCGGGCCGAAGTAGTTGGCATTGGGCGTGTAGACCACGGTCGCCGAGGTCGGCGGCACTTGGGTCACGGCGCCCAGCGCGCCATTGGTCGGCGGCGTGGCGATGGCGAAGGTCAGCGGCTGGCCTTCCGGATCGGTGCCAGCGAGATTGAGCGTGACGGTGCCGTCTTCGTTGACCGTGGCCGTGATGTCGGGCACGACCGGCGGCTGGTTCTGCATGTCGGTGACGTCGAGGCGGAAGAACGCGCGCGCGCCTTCCACGCCGTAATACGCGGCGCGCAGATCGATCGCGGCCGAGGCATTGGTGCTGTCGGCGGCCGGGTCATTGCCGCGCACGGTCTCGCCGGCCCAATCGCCGATCTGACCATCGACTACGAAGTTCGCCGCCAGCGCCACGCCGCACACCAGCAGCAGGCTCACTGCCGACATCTGCATCACGCGACGCAGCCGCGCGCGCGAAGCGCGCATGCCCACGACCATCAGCACCGCGGCCAGCAAGGCCATGCCGCCAATGCCGAACAACGGAATCGCCAACGGCGCGCTGCCGAGCAACATCGGCGAGCCGCCTTGCGCGCCGGTGCTGGTGAACATCACATCCGAACCGCCCGCGTTCTCGCCGGCGAAGCCCACGCGCGCGGTGCCGCCGCCCGGGCCGAAGAAACTGGTCAGTGGCACGGCGAACTCGACGACGTCGGCGCCGCTCGTGCCCAGATTCAAGCCGACCGGCGAACCGCCGCCGATCGTGGTGTTGGCGCCGAACACGCCGGCGGCGCAATTGGCTTGCGCGACGCCGGTGACCGCGGGCGCGCCGCCGGTGGTCGCGGTGACCTGCACGCGCAGTTCCGCGCCCTGGAAGGTGCCACCCGGCAGGGTGACGGTGCATCCCGTGGTGGGATCGTTATCGGTGTCGGCGTAAGTGGAAAATGTGGCTTGAGCGAACGCCGTCCCGGTGGCAAGCGTCAACAGCGCCGCGAAGACGGCGCGCAAGGCGGTCCACTTACTCATGTGATCGATCCCCAAACACGAACTAGTTCACAACTTTACACGGTTGAATTAACGAATTCATGATGAGTGTTGCTCGAACCGCTCAGCGGCGCTGTAAGCCGCGCTTACGCGCGTTCGCGCGAGAGCGCGCGCGGACGCGGTTCGCGGCGCGCGTCGCGCAGGATGCCCGGCGCGGCATCGACACGGTTTCACATTCGGCCAAGAAACGACCGTGCTGCGAACGCAAATTTAGATCGGTCGTTCGAGCGCGCGCTCGTCGCGTCATGAGTAAAGGTTGTTCCCGACGCGCGGGCGAATGACGTAGGCTCCGCGACGGGGAGATGGGGCTCTAGCGCGCATACCGAACTTCCGGGGGGAAGCTCGGTGCTCGCTCATGCGACGTCCACACGTTCACGGCGCCATGTGTCGCCGAGCCTCGCGTTGCGCCGTTCAATGGGAGAGCAAGCGAACATGCGTAACTTCACGCTGTGCTGCGCCGTGGGCGCCTTGACCTTGATCGCGACGGATGTCCAGGCGGGGGAAGGCCTGTTCACGCCGATGACGACGCAAGCCAAGGCACTGAGTCAGGACGCCTCGTATCTGGCCCTGGCCAAGAATCCGTCCACGGCTTCGCTACAATTGGTGCAGGCCAAGGCCTCGGCGATCCGCGCCGACGCCACGAGCCTGGATTTCAACGTCGATGGCGTCGACCTGTCGGCGTTCCGCCTCAACAGTTACACCGATGAGTCCGGCAACCTGGTGTGGTCGGGCATCATCGAAAGCACCTCGGCCAAGATGCTGCCGCGGCCGCCGAACTACTACGGCGCGTCGGAGATCATCGACGATCCGTTGAACTCGGTGACCCTGGTGCGCAATGGCGACAAGATCACCGCCAACCTCTGGGTCGACGGCACCTTGATCAAGGTGCGGCCGCTCACCAGTGGCGGTCACGCCATCGTCAAGAGCGACGGCAGCAAGCTGCCGCCGGATCACCCGCCGGAATTCCTCAAGGCGCCGGTGGTGCCGATGAAGACGGACTCGAGCTCGGAGCAGAACGCGCTCGCGGCGACTTACACCTTGCGCGTGATGGTCAACTACACCGCGGCCGCGGCCAGTCAGTCGGGCGACATCAACGGCCTGATCTCGCTGGCGGTCGCCGAGAGCAATCAGGGGTACGCCAACTCCGGCGTGGACATCTCGATGGTGCTGGCCAACAAGTCGCAGGTCTCGTACACGGAGACCGGCAACTTCACCACCGACCTCAATCGCTATCGCGGCACCAGCGACGGCTACATGGACTCGATCCACACCACGCGCAACAGCTCGACGGCCGACGTGGGCGTGCTGATCGTGACCAACAACGCCTATTGCGGCCTGGCCTCGGGCATCGGCTCGACCGCGACCACGGCGTTCGCCGAGGTGTATTGGGACTGCGCGACGGGCTACTACTCGTTCGCGCATGAGATCGGTCATCTGCAGTCGGCGCGTCATGATCCAGCCAACGATCCGACCAACACGCCCTACGCGTATGGCCACGGCTATCAATACGCGTCCGGCGGCTGGCGCACGATCATGGCCTATGCCTGCACGACGAGTTGCACGCGCTTGAACTACTGGTCGAACCCGAACAAGACTTACAACGGCGTGCCGATGGGCACGACCACGCGCAGTCACAATCAACGCGTGTTGAACGCGACGGCGGCGACGGTGACTTCGTTCCGATGAGGTGTTGACCCGCTGACGGGTCCGTACCCGGCGGACCACGAAGGTGGGGGAGAACCCGCGGTCGCGAGGCCGCGGGTTTTTTCGTTTTTTGGGGTTTGTTTTTTGGGTTTGTTGTTCTTTGATTGGTGGGTTGATGGGGTTTTCGCCTGGCGGTGAGAGGCGGGACTGGGGTCCCCACCGGGCGGTGAAGAGCGTGAGTGATGGGTCCCCACCTGGCGGTGGGGAACCCGTGTGGGGTTGTGGGTGGGGTGGTGGTGACGTTGTCGCTTGGCTCGGGGTGCCGCCCCTTGTCGGTGGGCGAGGGATTCAGCACATCCCTGTGCTGAACCCTCGCGGCGCACATCCCTGTGCGCTTGCCACCGACAAGGGGACCGTCACCCCGAGCCGTCGAAACGTCACTGGTGTTCGGTGGGTTGGAAGAAAAAGAAGAAAAGCGCGCTTCGCGGGTCGTCGCGGCGCGGCGCGGAAGCAAGTGCCAGTGTTTTTGAGAGAAGCCCGCGTTCGCGGGCTTCTTCCGCGCGGGATGAAGTGCCGCGGATGCTCAAAGGTTTGCGCGGAAACACGAGCACGACCTTCTTGATGGTCAATTCGCTTCGTCTGTTCTTGTCGGAGCGAACACGATCAAGTGTCGGAGACAGAATGTCGAGGGCGAGAAAGGGACAGTCCAGAATGTGGTGCAGGATCTGCGAGTACTCGCTCCGCACCAGATTTCCGACTGACCAAAATCACGGCGTCGCGATCTTGCCCTCAGCCAGCGATCGCGCGCATGTCGACACCGAAAGTCACCGCATCTTGCTCATCAAGAAAGCGCTGTTCATACCTTCGCGGTCGTCGTCCAATCACCCGCAACACCTCAACTCTCGCTGAAGAAGCCCGCAAGCGGGCTTCTTCAAAAACAAACGGCTCGCTTCGCGCGCCGCGCACGCGGCGCGCGAAGCGCGCTTCGCTTTTTCTTCTAACCCACCGAACACCAGTGACGTTTCGACGGCTCGGGGTGACGGTCCCCTTGTCGGTGGCAAGCGCACATGGATGTGCGCCGCGAGGGTTCAGCACAGGGATGTGCTGAATCCCTCGCCCACCGACAAGGGGCGGCACCCCGAGCCAAGCGACAACGTCACCACCACCCAACCCACAACCCCACACGGGTTCCCCACCGACAGGTGGGGAACCACCCTTCAGCACTTCTCACCGCCAGGTGAGGACCCACCCCCAATCCCCCTCCCCGAAGGGGAAAAAAACCACCACCCCGAAATAGACCTTGGTGACTTCGGCCCCCCTCAGGCACCATACGCGCCTCACGCCACCTCCCGGTGAAGTCGATCCATGTCGCAGAACTACCCGCAATTCGTCTGGCACAACGGCAAGATCAAGCCCTGGGCCGAAGCCACCGTGCATGTGATGGCGCATGCCCTGCACTACGGCTCTTCCGTGTTCGAAGGCATTCGCGCCTACGAAACGCCCAACGGCGCCGCGATCTTTCGCTTGAGCGACCACAACCGACGGCTATTCATGTCGGCCAAGGTCTACGACATGGTGCTGCCCTACTCGCTCGAGCAGATCAACGCCGCCTGCCGCGAAGTGATCAAAGCCAATGGCCTGACCAAGGCGTATCTGCGCCCGGTCGCGTATCGCGGGCTCGGCGGTTTTGGCCTGTCGGCGGAGACGCCGATCGATGTCGCCGTGGCCTCGTGGGCCATGGGCGCGTATCTCGGCGCCGACGTGCTCGAACGCGGCATCGATGCCTGCGTGTCGAGTTGGCAGCGCTTCGCGCCCAACACCATTCCCGCGGGCGCGAAGGCCGGCGGCAATTATCTTTCCGGTCAGTTGATCGCGCGCGAGGCGCGTCGCCTCGGTTTTGGCGAAGGCATCGCGCTCGACGCGCAAGGCCTGATCAGCGAAGGCGCTGGTGAGAATCTGTTCCTGGTCTTCAACGGCGAGTTGCACACCACGCCGGTGAGCTCGGCGATCCTGCACGGCATCACGCGAAATTCGATCATGACCCTGGCGCGCGACAACGGCATCAGCGTCGTCGAGCGGCAAATGCCGCGCGAGTATTTGTACTTCGCCGATGAAGTGTTCATGTGCGGCACCGCCGCCGAGATCACGCCGATCCGTTCGGTCGATGGCAAGCCCGTCGGCGCGGGCAAGCCCGGCCCGGTGACGCAACGCATGCAGGATCTATTCTTCGGCCTGTTCAGCGGCAAGACGCCGGATCGCCACGGCTGGCTGGAACCGGTCTAAGCGGCGCTTCGCCGCGCGCTCAGTCGCGCGCGGCGAAGGTCTCGGCGAGCGCGCGCAGCGGTTCGCCGGTCATGCGTTGCACGCGCCAGTCGTCCATGCCGACGGCGCCAATCGCGCGATAGAACTTGATCGCGGGCTCGTTCCAATCGAGCACGGCCCATTCGAAACGGCCGCAGCCCATCGTCACCGCGACGTTGGCGAGATAACTCATTAGCACGCGGCCGATGCCACGACCGCGCTGGTCCTCGCGCACGTACAGATCTTCCAGATACAACCCCGGCCGGCCGGTGAAGGTCGAGAAGTTGTGGAAGTACAGCGCGAAGCCCACTTCCTCGCCGTCCCAGCACGCGAACACGACCTTGGCGCGCGGCGTGGCGCCGAACAGATGCTCGCGCAATAAGTCATCGGTGGCCACGGCTTCGTGTTCGAGCCGCTCGAAGATCGCGAGTTCGCGAATCAGTCGACGAATCAGGCCCACGTCATCGATGGTGGCGGGACGAAGTTTCAAGCGCGGCTCGCGCGTATCGATCAGCGTGGTCATGTCGGTCGGTCGTGGTTGAAACGCAGGGTCGCCACGGCGCCGCGCTCGTCGCGCGGGGCCAGGCTCACGCGCCAGTCGTAGAGATCGCACAGACGGCGCACGATCGCGAGCCCGAGGCCCGCGCCCTTGCCGGTGGCGCCTTGGCCGCGATAGCCGCGCGCGAAGAGTTTCTCGCCTTCCTCGGCGCCAAGGCCCGGACCCGTGTCCTCGACGATCACGCGATCGTCCTCGATGATCACGGTCACGCGCCCTTCGGCCGTGTACTTGAAGGCATTGCCGATTAGATTGCCCAATGCCACGGCCAGCACCGACGAGGGCGCGGCCACGCGCGCGTCGGCGCGCTTGTCGACGACGATTTCCACGGGCTTCTGCCCGATCTGCTGACGATGCGTGTCGATCACTTGCTCGACCACATGCGCCACGTCGGAAGTCTCGCCATCGGTCGGCGCCGAGCGCTCGCTGCGCGACAACAGCAGCAAGGCCTGCGTGAGTTCGGTGCATTGCCGCGCGGCGCGATCAACGCGCTTCACGCGCTCGCGCATCTTGTCGCTCAGGCCTTCCTGCGCCAGCATCAATTCGGTCGCGCCGCGAATCACGGCCAGTGGCGTGCGCAATTCGTGGCTGACGTCGGCGTTGAACTCGCGATCGCGCGTGACCAGGGCGGTGAGCTGCTTGGCGTAGTCATCGAGCGAAGCGGCGAGCTGACCCACTTCATCATCGAGAAAATGCGGCGCCAACGCCTCGGGGTCCTTGTTGCGCTCGAAGCGCGACACGCGCGCGACCAGATCGGTCACCGGCTGCAGCACGCGCGAGGACAACCACACCGCGATCAGAAGACTCAGCGCCGAGAACACGCCGACCGCGCCGAACAGCGCGACCATCAGCACATTGCGCGTGCGTCGTTGCTCGGTGATGTCATAGGTCAGAAAACCCCAACGATCGGCGGTCTTGCGCACGGCCAGCTTGTAGGTGCGCATCTCGCCCTTGTTGTTGAGTTCCTCGATGTCGTAGACGCCGGTGTCGAGGCGACGATTGAACGGCATCTCCGCGAAGCGGTTCGAGCCCTTGATGTCGCCGTTGATGCCGGTGAAGGGCATGCCGCGATCGAGGATCTCCGGATCGGTGCGCGAAGCCTCGACGCCGTGATCGATCTCGCGCTGCAGGGTCGATTCGATCAGTTCCTCTTCCAGCCATTCGCGCATCACCAAGGTGATGCCGGCGAACAGGGCCGTGAGCCCCGTGCCGAACAGCAGGAACGACAGGATGATGCGGGTTCTAAGCCGACGTCGGTACTGCATCCGGATCGACGAGGCAGTAGCCAATGCCATGGCGCGTGTGAATCAGCGGCTTGCCGAAGGGCTTGTCGATGGCCTGACGCAGGCCATGGATGTGCACGCGCAGCGAGTCGGAATCGGGCAGTTCCTCGCCCCACACGCGCATTTCCAATTCACGGCGCGTGACCACCGAGGGCGAGGACTCCATCAGGCATTGCAGGAGCTTCAAGCCCGTGGGGTTGAGTTGCAGCACCTTGCCGGCGCGCACCACCACCAGGGTGTCGAGGTTGTATTCGAGATCGGCGACCTTGAGCAACCGCGTCTGCGGCCCGCGATTGCGGCGCGCGAGCACGGTCAAGCGTGCTTCGAGTTCCTGCAGGGCAAAGGGCTTGACCATGTAGTCGTCGGCGCCGGACTCGAAGCCGGTGAGCTTTTGCTCCAGCGCGTCGCGCGCGGTGAGCATGAGCACCGGCGTCTGCTTGCGCGCTTCCTGACGAAGCTTGCGGCAGACTTCGAGACCATCGATGCCCGGCAAGGTGAGATCGAGCACGATGGCTTCGAAGTCCTCGACCACGGCCAGATGCAGTCCGGTCACGCCGTCACCGGCGAAATCGACGATGTGGCCGCGGTCGGCGAGGTAATCGCCGATGTTGGCCGCGATATCGGAATTGTCTTCGATGACGAGGATGCGCATGCGCCACAGGATAAAGGTTCGGGGGGCGGCCGTCACATTGGTCGACCGGATCGGGCGGGGGCGCAATAAAAAGGCCCAAGGAGGCGCCATTGGGGGAACGCGCCAACCTTGGGCCGAAGCTACTGCCCCGATTACCGTAATCCGCCAAAACCACCAAACCTGACGTTAGGAGTGCAGCAGGACTTACGATGACGGTGATGCTAGGGGCGCGCGGATTAAATCTTGGTTAAGGGCCGGGCACGGAAGCGTTAAGGCGTCAACGCGCGAATCGCTTTCGGGCGACTCGCGCGATGCGGGCTCAGCCCGTGCCGCGCGGACGCATTTGCGCCGCGCGCCAGCGCTCGGCGGGATCCTCGATGATCACGCGACTGGACACGCCAAGCTCATTGGTCGAACGACGGCAGATGCGCGTGCCCAGCGGCGTCAGGCATTCGTCCGCCACGGGCTTGCCGCGTTGGGCGAGCGTGAATTCGAACGACTGGCTGTAACGACGATCGCTGTCGACGTCGGCGGAGAAGCGCCATTCGCGCAGCGCCGTGATCGCGGCGGCCTCGAACACGCCCGGCTCGGTGGCGCCGATCACTTCGATGTCCCGCGCGCGACCCGAACCATCGATGGCGAAGCTCAGGGTCACCGACCCTTCCAAGCCTTCGATCGCGGCGCGGCGCGGATACGCGGGCGGCGCGGTACGCACGGCCTTCAAGCCGGCGGGCGCGTCGAGCACCGGTGCTTCGGGCAAGGTGGTCGGCATGAGCGAGGTCGGCAGATCGGCGGCGGCCAGCGCGGGCGCGACCAAGGCGGGCGCGGCGGTCTCGAGCTTGAACGCGATGCGCGGCGCTTCGAGTCGCGCGGGCTCGACCACCGGCGCTGGCGGCGGCGCGATGTCGGCCGGACGCGGCGACGCAACCGGCGCGCGCATGGCACTCCAGAGTTTCTCCACTGACACGGCGGCGGCGTTGGCCAAGGTCGGCGTGCGTTCGCTGATCACCGACGTGGCCGCGCTCTCGCTTTCGAGCAAGCCGCCGAACACGCCGCGCGTGATCGGCTGCGCCGCCATCAACACGGCCAAGGCGAGCGCCAACACCAGCACGCTCTGACCGCCGGTGAGCGGCGTCGGAAAATGCGCCTCGACACCGACGATGCGACGAATACGGCCCACCAGCACGCCACCCGAAGCGGCGAGCACGGGCGCGTGGGTCATGCCGCGCAATTCTTCCAGGCTCGCGAGCGTGGACGCGTAGTCCATTGGATCGGCGCCCAGGCGCAACACCAGATCATCGCAGCACGCTTCGCGATCGTTGCGCACTTCGCGCGAGATCCAATGCACCACCGGGTGATAGAACAACACGGCCTCGAGCGCGATCTGCAGCAGATTGACCGCGTAATCCCAACGGCGAATGTGACCGAGCTCGTGCGCCAGCACCAGTTCGATCTGTTGCGGGCTCAGACCCACGAGCACGCTCGAGGGCAACAGAATCACGGGCGCGATCCAGCCGATCAGGCTCGGCGTGCGCACGATCGCGCTTTGCACCAGACGCACCGGACGCGACACGCCGAAGCGGCGCGCGAGCTCGCGCAGACGCGCGTCCCATTCCGGCAGCGGTCGCGCTTCGCGCTGAACGAGCGTGCGCAAACGCCAGTACTCCCACACGGTGCGCAGACTGAACACCGCCACGCCCAGCGACCACAAGGCCACGATCCACGGCAGCCAGGGTTCGAGCGCGAGCGTGGTCGGCGCCGCGACCGCGGCCACGCCGCCATCGGCGCTGACCGTCATCGGCGCCAGCGCGGTGGTCGTGCTGCTCGACGCCAGGCTGTCGCGCATCGCGGGCAGTAATCTCAAGAACGTCAGCACCGGCAACACCGCCAGCGTGGCCAAGGCGCCCAGGCCCAGGCCGTAACGCCATTGCGCGCGCGAAGGTCCGACCAGCCAGCGCGCGAAAGCATATGCCGCGCCGACCAAGGCGCCTTGCCACAGCACGTGCAGCAAGGTCCAGCCGAGCGCGTAGATCCAGGTCAGCACCTCGGGGTCGCGAAACGCAGTCATGATTTCTTGCCCTCGAGGCGATGCAGCAGGGCGCGGATCTCGGCCAGCTCCTCGCGCGAGGCGCGCGGGTTGTTGCCCAACGCGTGCATCACCAGCTGCGAAGCCGAGCCGTCGAACACGCGCTGCACCAGATCACTGAGAAAGCGCCGCTGCGTGATTTCCTTGCTCAGGGTCGAGCGATACACATGCGCGCGCTGCGAGTCATCGCGCTCGACCAAGCCCTTGCCGTGCATCACCTGCAAGAGTTTCAACGCGGTGGTGTAGCCCGCGCCCTCGTCGCGATACAGAGCCTCGTGCACTTCACGCACGGTGCTGGGACCGCGGTGCCAGAGCACATTGAGTATGTCGAGCTCTGCCTCGGTGGGCTTGGGCAGTTCTTGATCGCGCCGCTTCGTCATCATGGGTATGGCCCCCTCGGGGCTAGGCCTGGCGGCGGAACCGGACCGTCCGATCCCCGCCACCGGCGCAAGCAGCGCGTATCAAAACATGACGAAGGCCGTCGTACTAGTCCCCCCGGGCCAAGCCAGCGTCCGGGGCGGCGGGCTTCCTGCCCGGCCGCCCCGACGACAGCCGGTGCGTAGGGAGATGGGGACTTGGGGGACGCGACCGGCTGTGCGACGCCTTACCTGGAGAGACGGACCGTCGACGGCTTTCGTCGCAAGCCGTCGATGTCTGACTGAACTAGCCGCCGCCCGACCCTAGGATCTGCGCCTTGCCTTGCGAGTTGACGCAGCCGGGATTGCCGTCGATGCACCCCCGCGGCGTGTTGGCGCGACGCGCGGCCTCCTGGGTTTGATCCAGGCGCTTCATGCGCTCGGCATAGGTTTCGCACACGGTGTCGCGATGATGCGTGCCCACGCGCGTGCGGCGTTCGCAGATCAGACGCTCGCCGTCGCGACGGGTCAGGATGGCGTTGGCGCGCTCCTGAGCATTGAGCAGTCGCACGCGCTCGTCGTCGGTCAAATCCGTAGTGCTTTGCTTGTCGCGCAGGATCGTGGCCATGTCGGCCAGCGCGGCCTCCACTTGCTCGCGCTCGCGCACGGTGACGAAGGCGAAACGGCCGCCGACCTGCATTTCCTGATCGAGAATTCGCGCCAGTTCGGGCAGACGCGCGGGCTCGATCTTGCGCGCGGTGATATAGCCGTCATTGGCGAACACGACACCGGCGCAAAGCAACAGCGCCGCATAGGCGATGGCACGCATGGCGATGACCTCTTTGCTGGGCTTCGACGCGCGTGGGTGTCGCGCGCGGCGTCAGCTACGACGCGGTTCGTAGATAATCACGAACACTTTCGTAGTTCAACGGCGCGCGCGCGTCGATCGTCGAACCCGCAAGGAATGCGTCAGGCCTTGCCGTTGCTCTTGCGCGCGCGAATCGCCTTGCGCCGCTTGACCCGCGATTCAATGTACTCGATCACGGCGCCGGCCACGTCGGCCTGGGTCGCGCCTTCGATGCCCTCGAGGCCGGGCGAAGAATTGACCTCAAGCACCAGCGGTCCGCGCTTGGACCGCAACATGTCCACGCCCGCCACCGCCAGGCCCATCACCGCGGCCGCGCGCACGGCGGTGTCGTTCTCGGCCGGGGACAGACGCACGGCTTCGGCGTGGCCGCCGCGATGCAGGTTCGAGCGAAACTCGCCGGCGCGCGCCTGACGCTTCATCGCCGCCACCACCTTGCCGCCGATCACGAAAGCGCGCACGTCGGCGCCCTTCGCTTCCTTGACGAATTCCTGCACCAGAAAATTGGCGTAGAGGCCGCGGAACGCTTCGATCACCGAACGCGACGCCGCCGGCTTATCGGCCAGCACCACGCCCGTGCCCTGCGAGCCTTCCACCAGTTTGATCACGTGCGGCGCGGGACCGATAACGTTGAGCAGATCCGCGGTGTCGTCCGGGTTATCGCCGAACACCGTGCGCGGCAGACCAATGCCCTGCTGCGCGAGCAATTGCAGGCAACGCAACTTGTCGCGCGCGCGCAAGATGGCGTCGGATTTGTTGAGCACGAACACGCCCATCATCTCGAACTGGCGCAGCACCGCCGTGCCATAGAACGTGACCGAGGCGCCGATGCGCGGAATCACCGCGTCGAAATCGGCCAGTTCCTTGCCCTTGTAATGAATGCGCAGCTCCGCCGAGTCGATGCGCATGTAACAGCGCAGCGGATCGAGCACGCGCACGCGATGACCGCGCTTGCGCGCCGCCTCGACCAGGCGCTGGGTGGAAAACAATTTGGCGTTGCGCGACAGCAGCGCGATCTTCATCCGGGCAAATCCTTCTTCACGACTCGACGACGCCGCGCGCGCCCCAGGACAAACGACAGACTGGGATCGACGCGCACGCGCCCGCGCATCGCGGTGCGTCCGAGCAGCATCGGAAACATCATGGAACGGCGGTTGGTCAGATTGATTTCAATCGGCCAAGTCTGCCCGCCCATGGCGAGCAGGGTGCGTATGAACAAGCGCATCGCGGTGGAGCCGCCCGAGTCGGTGACCGCGCGCTCGTCGACCACCGGCGCTTCGCAAATCAACGGGTGCTTGCGTCGGCGCGAGGTCGGCAGCAACTCGAAGCGCACCCAGCGACGACCGTCGCGGATGAACTCTTCTTGATGCTCGACGTGCAGCGAGGACGACCGCGCGCCGGTATCGATCTTGGCCTTGACCGAGATCACCCCGAGCTCGGGCAGGGCCAGCCATTCGCGCCAGCCGATGAGCAAGGAGCCGTCTTGGTCGGTGCGTTGATCCACGGCGCGATCCAGGCGATGCGGCATGAAAGTGTAGCGCTGTTGACCTCGGCCCGTGGACGTGATCGCGGCGGGCGGCGCGGCCTTCATGCTGCGGCGCGGGCAGCGGCTTCGGCGCGCGAACGGTTATGCTTGGCGCCGCCCGGGCGCGGCCCGGCGATTACCCTCCATTCCAAAGTCTTTCGGAGTCCGCATGAGCGTCCCCGTGCCGCAACGACAACTTTCCGCCCGCGCCATCATCCTGTCGGTGGTGCTGGCGATGGTGCTCGCCGCCGCCAATACCTATCTCGGTCTGTTCGCGGGCCTGACCATCGCCACGGCGATTCCCGCCGCGGTGGTGTCGATGGCGGTGCTGCGCGTGCTCGGCGGTGGCACCATCCTCGAGAACAACATCGTGCAGACGGGCGCCTCGGCGGGTTCGTCGATCGCGGCTGGCGTGATCTTCACCATTCCCGCGCTGGTGATCCTGGGCTACTGGCAGGACTTTCGTTATTCCTGGGTGCTGGCGATCGCGGGCCTGGGTGGTTTGCTGGGCGTGTTGTTCTCGGTGCCGCTGCGCCGCTCGATGATCGTCGAAGAGCCCCTGCCCTTCCCCGAAGGCAAGGCCGCGGCGGAAGTGCTCAAGGCGGGCGAAAATCCCGGCCCGGGCATTCGCATCCTGGCGCTGTCGGGCCTGATCGGCGCGGTGGTCAAGCTGATGGCCGAAAGCGGCATGCGCATGATCCCCGACAATGCCGCGGGCGCGAGCTTCTTCGGCAAGTATCTCGGCTACATGGGCACGGGCCTGTCGCCGGCGCTGCTGGGCGTGGGCTATATCGTCGGCTTGAACATCGGCATCGTGGTCGTGTCGGGCTCGATCCTGTCGTACAACATCGCCATTCCGTTCTATCACGCCTTTTTGCAGCACACGGATCCGGCGCTCGCCGCGAAACTCGTGGGCATGAGCGCGGCGGATGCGGCGGGTCTGTTGCGCGCCGAGAAGATTCGTTACCTCGGCGTGGGCGCGATGCTGGTCGGTGGCATCTGGACCTTGTTCTCGCTGCGCAAGTCGCTGCTGTCGGGCATCAAGAGCGGCATCGCCGCCGCGCGCAAGGGCAGCGGCGATCAAGTCGCCGAGACCGAACGCGATCTGCCGATGAAGTGGATGTTGATCGCGCTGGTGATCTTCGTGCTGCCGCTGCTGCTGCTGTATCAGGCCATCGTCGGTCAATGGATGGTGAGCGTGCCGATGACCGTCATCATGATCGTCGCGGGATTTCTGTTTGTCTCGGTGTCGGCGTATCTGGCCGGTCTGGTGGGCTCGTCGAACAATCCGGTGTCGGGCATCACCATCGCCACGATTCTGTTCGCCTCGGTCGTGCTGTTGTTCCTGCTCGGTCGCGATTCGCCGATCGGCGCCGTGGCCGCGATCATGATCGGCGCGGTCGTGTGCTGCGCGGCCGCGGTCGGTGGCGACAATCTGCAAGACCTCAAGGCCGGTTACATCGTCGGCGCCACGCCGTGGAAGCAACAGCTCATGCTCGCCATCGGCGCGTTCTCGTGCGCGCTGGTGATGGCGCCGGTGTTGAACCTGCTGGCCACGGCCTATGGCATCGGCCCGGCCACGCCGGAACATCCGAACTCGCTCAACGCGCCGCAAGCCATGTTGATGGCTTCGGTCGCGCGCGGTCTGTTCGGCGGCCATCTGCCGTGGGACATGATCGCCGCTGGTGGCGTCATCGGCGCGCTGATCATCGCCTTCGACAGTTGGCTGAAGTCGCGCAACTCGACCTTCCGCGTGCCCGTGCTCGCCGCCGCCATCGGCATCTATCTGCCGCTGGAACTGATGGTGCCGATCTTCCTGGGCGGCGTGCTCACGTACTTGGTCGAACGTCGCCACAAGATCGCGCCGCACGACGAAGCCGAACGCGATCGCATTCATCGCCCGGGCACCTTGTTCTCGGCGGGCCTGATCACTGGTGAAGCGCTGATGGGCATCGCCATCGCCGTGCCGATCGTGGTCTCGAGCCGCGCGGACGTGCTGGCCCTGCCGACCGCATGGCATTTCGGCCAGATGGCGGGCTTGATCGTGCTCGGCATTGTCGGATGGCTGTTGTATCGCACGGCGGCGAAGAGCGCCTGATCGCGATAACGCGAGGCACGGGACTGAGACGTTCCGTGCCTCGTTGCTTAGTCGGCTTCACTTAAGTGTTCGACCCATTTGCCTTGCGCCGAAGTTGACTATCGGCGTTTGAAACCTTGTCGGCGCTCGCGCGCCCGACCTAGCCTGAACTCCCGAGAGAACGCGAAACGAAGCGAGCCCGATGGCCTTCGTCGCGATTCGAGGAGATCGCCGTGGCAAGGTCGCACATTCCCGCCGATGGTGAGTTGCCTTCGAGCGCCGAAGAAGCGAGTCGCGCGGAAGGATTGCGATCGCTCGCAGTCGTGATCGTCGTGATCGCCACGGGCTTGATCGGCGCGCTGCTGTGGCTGCTAGTTGATCTTCACCACGGCGATTCGCGCAACGCTCAAAGTACGCGCGAGGATCGGATCGTGCAACCGATCGATCACGAGCTCGAAATCGCGGACGACGTCCCATCGAATGCGTCGTTGGCAAGAACCATTGAATCGAGCGCGCGACACGTCACGCCCGCGGCCAACGCGCCCAAGTGGCTTAGCATCACCGAGCCCAGCCATCGGGTTCTGCCTGATGTGCCGCGCGTCGAGTTAATCTCCCTTCTGAAACCGCGCGCGGAGGCCGGTGATGCGGAGGCAGCCTACGAACTGGCGCTGGCGCTGATCGATTGCGTCGAGGCCTACAATCTCTCGCCGGAATCGGGCTTGCCCGCGGGCACGCCGAATCTTGCCCAGTTCGACGCAACGAGCCGAGAAACGGTGACGCATCGACTCGACCTGTGCGAAGGCATCGACGCGCGCATGCTGGCCACGCACGTCGCGTGGCTCCGCCGCGCCGCCGACGCGGGACAGATCGACGCGATGCTGCTGTACGGCACCATCGCCGCGCAAAGCATGAGCCCCAGCGACATGCTTCGCGATCCCCAAGCCGTCATCGATCTGCGCGCTCGCACCATGGCTTACCTCGATCGGGCAGTTGCGCGTGGCAGCCACGCCGCGCTGCGCGAGGCCGCGAATCGTCACGACGTGGGCATCATGACCGCGCGTGATCGGGTGAAAGCGTTGGCCTATCAGTTGGCGCTGATACACCTCGAACCCTTCAACGACGTCGCGAAAGTCACTGGCGACCGGTACGCCGAGAACTTGAGCGACGACGAGTTGCGACGCGCCGGCGAGATGTCACGGCAAATCCTCGGTCAATGCTGTCGATAGACGCACGACGCATCCTCGCGCGCTCCAAGCCATTCGATCGCGGCAAGCGTGCGGCAGGCGCTCTCGCTTAGACGGAATCACGAGGCCGTGACCTGCATCGCGATTCCCAAGAGCCCTTGCCACTAGCTTGACCCCGTGCCGCGCGTCCGCGCGGCGAAGGGATTCGCGCATGCGTGCCGCCAAGTTCATTCACTGCTTCATCGGCCTAGGACTGGTGATGTATCTCGCGCTGAACGCGAGTATGGCCCACGCGCAGCTCGCGGCGGCCGAGCGTCAGGTGCTCGTCGATCTGTACAACGGCACGCAAGGCGCGACGACCTGGATCGATCGCACGGGTTGGACGGCGCCCGGGCCGAATTGCAGTTCCTACGGCGTGCAATGCGATGTCGGTGGCACGCACGTGACGAGTTTGCAGCTGAGTCAGAACGGACTCACGGGACCCTTGCCGGCCTTGGCCAATCTGCCGCAATTGCGCATTGTCGATTTCTACGGCAATGCGCTCAGCGGCAGCATTCCCCCGATCGCTTCGCTCAATCAGCTCGCGAGCTTCGAGGTCAGCCTCAATCAGCTCACGGGCAGTCTCCCGACGATCTCGGGCCTGAGCCAATTGCAGTTCTTCGCCGCCGCGCGCAATCAACTCACGGGGTCGATCCCCGCGTTGACCAATGTGCCTCAGCTCAATACCTATAGCGTCGGCTACAACCAACTCACGGGCTCGATTCCATCGCTCGGCGCGGCGACCGCGCTGCAGTTCTTCGATGCCAGCGAGAATCAGCTGCAGGGCGCGGTGCCATCGCTCGCCGGACTGACCGTTCTGGAGAACTTCAGCGCCAGTAACAACGCGCTGACAGGTAGCTTGCCTTCGCTGGCAGGCCTCAATGCCCTGCTTCGCGTCAACCTGAGCGACAACGTGTTGACCGGCACCATCCCCAGCTTCGCCAGCACGCCCAATCTCGAGAACTTCAGCGCCGATCGCAATGCGCTCAGCGGCGGCATTCCATCGCTCTCGGGATTGACGTCGTTTCGCGCCTTGTCGCTCGATGGCAATGCGCTCACGGGCGGCATTCCGAGCCTTAGCGGCTTGACGCAACTCACCTATATCAACCTCAACAACAACCAGCTCACCGGCAGCCTGCCCTCGCTTTCGGGGCTGACGAATCTGATCGTGTTCCAGGTCGCGAACAATCGCCTGACGGGTAGTATTCCGGCGCTGACGGGATTGACCGCGTTGACGCAGTACCAGATCGGCGTGAATCAACTGACCGGTCCGTTGCCGGCGCCGCCTAGTCCTTCCGCGCTGGTCGCGGGCGGCTCGATACTGTGCCCGAACAATCTGGCGAACGTTCACTTCGTGGCCAATGCCACGTGGGACGCGGCCACCGGGCAGACGCCGTGGTATCAGTTCTGCGGCGATGTCTTCAAGAACGGTTTCGAATAGCGAGGTCCAGCCGCGGCGGACGCACTTTGAGCTGCAACATTAGTTCGATATTCTTGGAACTATGAAAACCCCAGTCGCCCTCGCCGCCTTGGCCGCGCTTGCTCAGGAAAGCCGCCTCGCCGTGTTTCGACATCTCGTCGAGAAAGGCCCCGAAGGCTCTCCGGTCGGCGCGATCGGCGAACGCCTCAAGTTGCCGGCCGCGACCTTGTCGTTTCATCTGAAGGAACTGACGCAAGCGCGCTTGCTCACGGCGCGTCAGGACGGCCGCTTCATTTGGTATGCCGCGAACTTCGACACGATGAATGATCTCATCGGCTTCTTGACCAAGAACTGTTGCGGTGGCGATCCCTCGCAATGCGCGCCGGGGCGCGTTGGCTCCACGCGCGCGCGAAAGTCGTGCGCATGACTCGCCTGATCGCCCGAACCAAATCCCGACCTTGAGAACCTCACCGACATGAAACTCAACACCGCGAGCATGCTCGCCGAAAGTCTCGGCACCGCCACCTTGCTCGCGGTCGTCGTGGGCTCAGGCATCATGGGCGAGCGCTTGGCGCAGGGCAATGATGGTATCGCGCTGCTCGCGAATGCCTTGGCGACCGGCGCAGGGCTGTACGTGCTGATCACCGTGCTCGGGCCGATTTCCGGAGCGCACTTCAATCCGCTGGTCTCGGGCTTGATGTGGTGGCATGGCGTGTGTCGCGCGCCGACCTTCTTCGGCTACGTCGGCGCGCAGATTGTCGGCGCCCTTGTCGGCGTGTGGCTCGCGCACGCGATGTTCGGCCTGCCGATCCTCGAGACTGGCATCAAGGTGCGCACCGGCGCGGGCCAGTGGATCAGCGAAGCCGTGGCCAGCGCGGGTCTTCTCGCGACCATCGTGCTCGCTTCGCGCGAACATGCGCGCGCCACGCCGGCGCTGGTCGCCGCTTACATCGTCGCGGCGTACTGGTTCACCGCGTCGACGTCCTTCGCCAATCCCGCGGTGACCATCGCGCGCTCTGCTACCGCGACCTTCGCCGGCATTCGTCCCGACGATGTCGCGGGCTTCATCCTCGCGCAACTCGTCGGCGCCGCCGTGGTCGCCGCGATGATCGCCGCGCTCGGCCAGCGTCACCACACGTCGCAGTCCTGATTCACGGAGTCCTGATGAACACGCCCGTCACCGTTCTGTTTCTGTGCACCGGCAACTCGGCGCGCAGCATCCTCGCCGAAAGCCTGTTGAATCGTCTCGGCATCGGACGCTTCAAAGCCTATTCCGCCGGATCGCAACCCAAGGGCGAAGTGCATCCGCTGGCGCTTCGCACCTTGCAAGCACACGGCTTTCCCCTCGATGGCCTACGCTCGAAGAGCTGGGACGAGTTCGAACCCGCCGACGCGCCCAGCATGGACATCATCGTCACCGTCTGCGACAACGCCGCCGGTGAAACTTGCCCCATCTGGCCCGGCCATCCGATCCGCGCGCATTGGGGCATCGACGACCCGGCCGCCGCGACAGGCACCGAAGCGCAGCGCCTCGACGCGTTCGCGCTGGCCTTCGAGCGCATGAAGCGGCGGATCGAGCGATTCCTCGCGCTGCCGTGGCAATCGCTCGATCGCGACGCGTTGATCGCTCGCGTGAGCGAGATCGGCGAAATCGATCGCGATTGATCTCATCGCGATTCGTGCTTGAAGCCAGCGACCATTTGCCTTCAAATACGAAGCTCCAGCGCAAGGACCGCGAGATGAACTTGAATGCCTCGATGATCTTCTGGGCAGTGCTGCTCTACATCGCACTGCCGCTCGCGGTCTTGTGGTCGAGCAAGCGCGGCACCACGCGTCTGAAGCTTCGATTCACCGTGGTCACGATCCTCACGTCATGGATTGGCGTCATTGTCTTTCTGATGGTTGCGCGCAAGGCGTCAACCCTGAGCAACTTCGCCTCAAGCGCTTGAAATCCGCGCTTGAGAGCGCGCCAGCGCCACCAGCGAGCAACATCGGTACACCTATTGTGCGGATGTTGACTTCGTAAGCGAACCCCCTTGAATCGACGTTACTCGCGTGCTTACGCTCGCGGCCATGCCAGAGCATGTCAGGGACGTCGATGATCATGGCAACGTCTTCCGCCACGACGAACAGCGCACGCAACACCGACGATTGCGCCCCCACGTCGTCGGGTCTTTCCCCTCCGGTTCGCGATCGCCCATGGGTTGATCGCCCTCGTCGAAGCGCGCATGCCATCTCTCGAGATGCACCGCTTAGCGAGCAACGCTTCGAGCAAGAATCCACGATTCGCACGGATACAGGAACGATGTTGACTGAGCGGCTGTTCGTTCGCGTCTGCCGCGGCACGCTTGGAGGACACCCATGAATATCGGCGGGATTTCGCCCCACTCACCGCGAGCTGAAGAGAAGCGACATGCAGGACTCTCTAAGGTTTCGACGTTCCTCGCAAGCTGCCTCATCGCTGTCGTGACTCTGTTCGCGTATCTGCTTTTCGCTTCCAGTGCGGACGAGCTTTCCGCGCAAGCAAACACTCGATCGACCGATATCGACACGCAAGCATTTCCGTCATCGTCAGACCGTCCCGTCAGCGATGGAAGCGTCGGGCCATCGACGAGTCGTCCCGTCGACCAACCCCAGAACACGCCGACCCCTGCGGCAACCGCGCGCCGAGTGATCGACGACACGCCACTACTCGCGGGCTTCCCGGATATCCCTCGCGACCGAATCGTCGCGGACCTCATGCCTCGCGCGCAGGCCGGCGACCCGGTCGCGGCCTATGTCATCGCCATGGCCTTGGACGACTGTTTCGACGCCTTCAATGATTCGCCGGAAGAGAGTGCGCCAACGGATGACGATTTCCACAAGGCGCTGCACGCCAGCCAGCGACAACAACTGAGCAAGACACTCGATCTGTGCGCGAAGATCGACAACGTGGCCTTGGCTTCGCGCATCGAGTGGCTTCGAAGGGCTGCCGATGCCGGTCAAATTGACGCCATGCTCATCTACGGCACTGTCGTCACCAAGAGCATGAGCAAGACCGACATGTTGCGCGACCCGCAAGCCGTGATCGAACTGCGCGAGAGGACGATGCGTTACCTGCATCAAGCCATCGATCGTGGCAGTCAGTCGGCGCTACTGAGCGCGGCCAATCGCTACTACTTCGGCATCATGACCCAGCGCGACCTCGTGCGCGCGGCGGCCTATCAGAAGGCCTATGTCTTGCTCTCGCCACACGATCGTGCTGGGCAGTCAGTGCTTCAGAGGTACACCAGTTTCTTGAGCGATGACGAAAATCGACGCGTCACGGTGCTGTCGGGGGAGATATTGGACAGATGCTGCCGATGAACCGCGTTGCCATTCAAAGAAGGGAGTTCATCGTGAAAAGTAGGAGCAAAGTAAGAGATCTATTGATGCTGTTCGCCCTCGTGGCCCCACTGACCTTGTTGGGCTTCTTCTCGTTACATTCGACCAGTCGCGAACCAGGCACGCGGAAGTTTGGCCCAACCTATTGCCCCGACTGCATCCTCCGCACGCCAATTGTGGACAAGGCGACAGAAAACATTCTTAGCGACACGCAGGCGGCCAATGGCCTAGTTCCTGGTGATAGCGTTACGGTTTGCAACGACACCGAATGTGTCACCTACGAGATGAACGATGACAGCAATTGGGACGGCGGCAATCGCACAACGATCACTCCCGTAGGCGGAGGTGAGGGCCCAGCGCCTGGCGGCAACCCCACATCGGGAGGCCCGGCTCCCGACCCGCGCTGGGGCAACATCGATTGCTGGACCTGCACCGGCACGGTGACCGTCGGCGATCCGAAGAAGAACTGAGCTATTCCGCCCGACCGCGAGCGCGGTCGGGCTCTCTCGAGAACGAGACTCACGACAACTTCGCGAAGCCCCTTGCGTATCAACAAGGAACCCGCGCGCATCGGGCAAGGGGTGGAGCGGGTGATGGGAATCGAACCCACGTTAGCAGCTTGGGAAGCTGCAGTTCTACCATTGAACTACACCCGCGCGGCGCTTAACTTAGCGGGGCTTGGGCTCCAGGACAAGACACAAGTTCACAATGCGCGCGCGGTGGTGGTGCCCGGTGATTCATCTTGCCTTGCCTAGAATCCGCGCCATGAGTGACGGGATCGGATGATGGTCATGGGGGCTTGGCGCGCGCGCCGGCGTTTCGCGGCGTGGGCATTGGCGATGGCGATGGGGCTTGGCGTGGTCGCGCTGGCGGGCGCTGACTCGGGCACGTCCGCGGTCGCTTCGGCGCCGACGTGGAAGCCGCGCGTCACGCCGCAAGGCTTGCTGTTTCCGTCTTTGCTCATCGCCACGGCGACGATGCGTCGCGCCGACATCGACGCCGACTCCGGCGTGCTGGGCGATCCCAATGGCGTGATCGGCGCCACGGTCACGGCCACGCGCGATCGTCAACGCGTGAAGCTGCGCGTGAGCATGCCGACCCTGGCGCGCGAGTCCACGCTCGAAGCGGTGCTGCCGCGCAAGGGCGGTCGTTACGAGCTCTACCCGACCATCCTGTGGGACTTCGACAAGCTGCGCGCCCAACACGCGGCGCGTCCCGACAGCATCGAGTTCGCGCTCGAGGTCGATGGTCGCAAGGCCGGCAGCGCGGTCGAGCGCGTGCGCGTGCAATCGATCAATGTCGCGCCGTACTACGTCGATGGCGCCGGCGGCACGGCCGACCTCAACTGGATGTTCGCGGCCTACGTCAACGAGGATCATCCGCTGGTGCAGCAGATCCTCAATGAGGCCCTGGCCACGGGCATCGTCGATGCCTTCGATGGCTATCAGAGCGGCGACCCCGAGCAGGTCTATCGTCAGGTGTTCGCGATCTGGCATGTGCTCAAGCGGCGCGGCATTCGCTATTCCTCGATCGCGCGCACGTCGGCGGCGAGCGACGCGGTGTTGTCGCAGCACGTGCGTTTTCTTGATGAGTCGTGGCGCAACTCGCAGGCCAATTGCGTCGATGGCTCGGTGCTGCTGGCCTCGATCCTGCGCAAGATCGACATCAATCCTTCGCTGGTGCTGGTGCCCGGGCACATGTTGTTGGGTTTCGACCTCGACGCGCAGGGCGATGATCGCGCCTATGTCGAGACGACCCTGCTCGGCCGCGACGCGGGCAAGTCGCCGCCAACGCTCGCGGGCCTCGATCGCGGCCGTCGCAGCATCGGCGAGCGCGAGTCCATGGCGAGTTTCGAGACCGCCGTCGCGCGCGGCCTGGCCACGGTGCGCAAGGCTGGCGCGCGCTTCAACCGCGAGGACGAGCCCGAGTATCAGATCATCGATATCGAAGCCGCGCGGCGCATGGGCGTGACGCCGATCGCGGCTCGCTGAACCACGGCGCGTCGTCGCGCCGTCACGCGATCATTGCGGGGCGAAGCGCAGCGTGAAGCGCGCCCCGTTCAACTCCGGCGAGCGATCCACGATCAACTCACCGCGATGCGCGCGCACGATGTCCTGCACGATCGACAGGCCGATGCCATGGCCCTGCACGCGCTCGTCGCCGCGCACGCCGCGCTGGAGCAGACGATCGACCTGATCCTCGGGAATGCCCGGACCATCGTCCTCGACGATGATCTCCAAGCCCGGTCGCCGCGCATGCGCCGGGCCGACGCGACGCGCGGTAAGAAACACGCGATGCCCCGCCCATTTGAACGCGTTCTCGAGCAGGTTGCCCAGCAGTTCCATCAAATCGCCCTGCTCGCCGAAGAAGCGCGAGGTCGGGTCGATGTCGAACTCGCACAGGATGTGCTTGTCGATGTAGACCTTCTCCAGGCCGCGCACGATCTCTTCGGCGGGATCGTCGAGCTCGATCGCCTGCGCGAAGGTCTTATGGCCCGAAGTGGCCGCGCGCGACAACTGATAGGCCACGATGTCATTCATGCGCGCGACTTGTTCCTCGACCACTTCGCGCAGGCCGCGGTCGCCGTCGTTTTCGAGTTCGTTGCGCATCACGGCCAGCGGCGTCTTGAGTGAATGCGCGAGGTCCGACAGCGTATTGCGATAGCGACCGCGCTGATCGCGCTCGCTCTCGATGAATTCGTTGAGGCTGGTGGTCAAGCGCTCGAGTTCGCCCGGATAGACGCCGGGCAGATGATCGACCTCGCCGCGCTCCACGCGCGACAGATCGCGCGCGACCTTGCGCAGCGGCGTCAGACTCCAACGCAACACCAGCACCTGCGCGACCAGCAGCACCACGCCCAGCACCGCGAGCCAGGTCCACAGCGTGCGGCGGAAGATCGCGATCTGGCGATTGAGCGTGGACTCGTGCTCGGCCACGTGGAAGGTGAGCTTCACGCCCTTGGACTGATCGCCATACGCGTAGTCCACGCCCAGGCTGTACAAGAACACGCCACCGACCTTGGTGATCACCGGCCCACTGAAGCGCTGCTCATTGGGCGCGAGTTGTTCGTTGAACGGCAGATCGCGCCCGAGCGCGGAGTTCGACAACCAGTTGATGCCATCGCCGACCACGCCCGCGTACAAGCCCGACCGCGGTCGATCGAAGCGCGGATCGGGCGGAAACTCGGTCATGATCAGCTTGCCCTTCACGCCGACGTCGGACGTGGCGAGATAGGCCCAGACATACCCCTGCAAGCGCGAGCGCACGCCTTCCAGCGCGGAGTTGTAATACGCCTGATCGAGCGCGAAACCGGCCAGGCCCAAAAAGCCCGCCAAGGCCAAGCTCGCCGCCAGCAGCGAGCGACCGGTGATCGACAGCGGACGCATGCGCGACGGCGACTTCGTCTCAGTTCGACCGGGCGATTGCGAAGCGATAGCCGCGACCGCGCACGGTCTCGATCGGCTTCATGCCGCCTTCGGGATCAAGCTTCTTGCGCAGGCGACCGATGAAGACTTCGAGCACGTTGGAATCGCGATCGAAATCCTGCTGATAGATGTGTTCGGTAAGATCGGCCTTGGACACCAGCTCGCCCGCGTGCAGCATCAGGTATTCGAGCACCTTGTATTCGTAGCTCGTCAGATCCACGGTTTGACCGTTGACCGACACGGTCTGCGCCGTGGTATCGAGCGTCACCGGGCCGCATTCGAGCACGGGCTTGGTCCAGCCGGTGGCGCGACGCATCAGCGCGTTCAAGCGCGCGAGCAGTTCCTCGACGTGAAAGGGCTTGACCAGGTAGTCGTCGGCGCCGGTCTTCAAGCCTTCGACCTTGTCCTGCCAGCTGGTGCGCGCGGTCAGGATCAGGATCGGAAACTTGCGGCCTTCCTCGCGCAGGCGCTTGACCAAGTCCAGGCCGCTCATCTTGGGCAGGCCCAGATCGATCACGGCCACGTCGAAGGGCACTTCGCGCCCCAGGTACAGACCTTCCTCGCCATCGCTGGCGGCATCGACGGCATAGCCCTCGCGCTTGAGGCGCGCGGCCAGGGTCTCGCGCAAGGGCGCTTCGTCTTCGACCAGCATGATGCGCATGTGCTTCTCCCTAAAGTGTTCAATCATTCGACGGCCCGGGGCCATCGGTGGCGGGTGTTTCGATCGCGGGTTCGGCGCGAGGTTCCGGCGCGCGCGGCGCGGGCCGCGCCTTGCTCGCCGCTGGCGGCGTCGCCGCCGTGACTTGCAGGGTGCGAACCTGGCCCCCGGGCGTGAGGACCTTCACCCGATAGACCTTGCCACGACCCATATTGACGGTTTCGGCGGAAAGAATCTTGCCCCCGTTCTCACGTTGCACCCGATCGATCGCCTCTTGCAGCGAGTTGACCGCCTGCTGCGCGCGCGCCGGCGCCACGCTCGCCAGGGCGAACGCGGCGACAAGGCAGGCGATGGTGCGCGCGCGAAGACTCATCTCGCTCCGAATCATAGTCCAGGCCGGGGCGCGGCCACAGCGTGGCCGCGTGCATAGCCAAGCGCGCGGCGCGTTAATTCGCCCTGAACTCGTTCGCGCGGGGACCATTGAATTGACGATTCGCGAACGAATCGACCGTTCGCGATGCGCTTCGTCGGCCCATCACGACCGCGCGCGCGGGATCGCGGCGCGGTCGTAGTGACATTCGCGACACCCGTGGCGCGACCGCCACGACCTTAGTCAGTGGCGAGCAAGCGCGCGCGCAGCGCCGCCTCGGTCGCGGCCAGAGGCTCGGCGCTGGCCGGTCGCGCCAGCATCGCCGCCAATGGCGCGGGCAGTTCCACTGGCGCGCCGATCAGGGGTTCGACCACGGTCTCGAACTTGGCCGGATGCGCGGTGGCCGCGACCGTCCACGTGCGCGTGTCACCGCGACGGCCCAAGCGCTCGTACACCTCGACCGCGCACGCCGTGTGCGGACACCAGACCTCCCCATAACGCGCGCGACCATCACGAATGCGCGCGCGAATGGTCGGATCGTCGACCCAATCGGCGCTGACCGCGGCACGCAGAGCCTCGATGCGCGGCAGCAACCAGCGCAGCCGCTCGACGTTGGAAGGATTGCCCACGTCCATGGCGTTGGCGATCGTCGCCACGCTCGGCTGCGCGAGGTAATCACCGCGCGCGAGAAACTCCGGCAGCACGCGATTGGCATTGGTCGCCAACACGATCTGGCCGATCTCCACGCCGATCGCGCGCGCCAGCAGCGCCGCGAAGGCATTACCGAGATTGCCCGTGGGCACGATGACATTGAGCGCGCCCTTGCCCGTCGCGCGTGAACGCGCGGCCGCCAGCGCGTAATACGCCATCTGCGGCAACAAGCGTCCCAGGCTGATGCTGTTGGCCGACGCCAACGGGCAACGCGCGCGCAACTCGACATCGGCGAACGCGGCCTTCACCAGCCGCTGGCAATCGTCGAAGCTGCCATCGACGCGCAAGGCCGTCACGTTGTCGCCCAAGCACCCGAGCTGATGCGCCTGACGCGGCGACACGCGGCCATCGGGATACAGAATCACCACGCGCACGCCCGGCATGCGATGAAACGCCGCGGCCACGGCGCTGCCCGTGTCACCCGAAGTCGCCACGAGCACCGTCAAAGTCCCAGCGCCCGAACGCAGTCGTCGCAACATCGCCGCCAAGAAGCGCGCGCCGAAATCCTTGAACGCCGCGGTCGGGCCATGAAAGAGCTCGAGCACTTGCAAGCCTTCCGGCGTGCGCTTGAGCGGCGCATCGAAGGTGAAGGCTTCGGCGACGATGTCATCCAGTTGCGAAGCCAGCGGCGAGCCCACGAAAAACGGCCGCAACACGCGCAGCGCCGCCGAGCGGATATCGCTCGGGCCATCGTCGATGGGCGCGGCCTGCGGCAGCGTCTCGGGCACGTACAAACCACCATCGGGCGCGAGGCCCGCGAGAATCGCGTCCTCGAGCGCGGTCGGCGCGACACCGCCGCGCGTGCTTACGAAATGCATGCTTCGACCCTCGCGCCCGGCGCATCGACCGGTGAAATCCACGACTCCGCCCGCGCGCCCGGCGCGGTGCGGGCATAGCTGGCCTCGATCGCGGCTTGCACCGCGCGCGCGACGATCTCGTCGGCGCACCACGCGAACAGACTTGGCCCCGCGCCGGAAATACTCGCGCCCAGCGCGCCCGCATCAAGCGCGGCTTGTTTCCACTGCGCGAAGCCGGGAATCAAGGGCGCGCGTCGCGGCTCGACCAAGACATCGGACAAGCCTTGCCGAATCAACTCCAGCTCCCCGCGATAACACCCGGCCAGAACTAGCGCCAGATTCGCGCTTTGCGGCACGAAGTCGCCAATCGCATAGGCACCGCGCAGGGCTTCGCGCGCGCGGCGGGTTTCCAATATCTGATCGGGATGAAACAACACACACGTCAGCCCTTTTGGCACAGGCACGCGCACCAAGCGATCGTGCGTGGCCAGCACCAGGCCGCCCAACAACTGCGGCCCCACGTTGTCGCCGTGCGCGCTGCCCGACGCGGCGGACTCGCCTTCGAGCGCGAAGGGATACAAGGCTTCGATCGCGAGCGGCTGTTCGAGCAAGGCATTCGCCGCCACCAGCGCGGCCACCGCCGACGCGGCCGAGCCTCCCATGCCCGAGCCCAGCGCGATGCCCTTGACGATGTCGAGTTCGACGCCGAACGTCGCGCCGATCGCGCGCCGCCACGCCGCCACCGCGCGCGCGCCCGTGTTGCGTTCGACGTCGCGCGGCAGATCGACGATCACGCCTTCGATCGAACGCACGCGCACTTCGTCGGTCGCGATGCGACGCGCGGTGACGCGATCGCCCGCGCCCGCGATCGCGTGCCCCAGAATGTCGAAGCCCACGCCGACATTGCCCACCGACGCGGGCGAGAACGCCGTCGCCTCGCGACTCATACCTTGGCTCCCAAGCCCGCCGCCACGCGCAACAAATCGGCGAACACGCCAGCGGCCGTCACCTCCGGCCCGGCGCCCGGCCCCTGCACGACCAGCGGATTGTCGCGATAGCGGCGCGTGGTGAACTGGACGATGTTGTCGGTCAGCCGAATGTGCGCGAAGGGATGCGACGGCGGCAGTTCTACCAGACCGACGCTCGCCGCGCCGTGCTGATCGAGCCGCGCCACGTAGCGCAGCACCGCGCCGCGCGTGCGCGCCGCGCTCAAGCGCAATTGCATCGGCGGATCGAGCAGCGGCAAGCGGCGCATGAATTGTTCGGGCGTGTCGTTGCTCAATTCCTCGGGCACCAGACTTTCCACGCGCACGTCGGCCAGTTCCAGCGGCAAGCCCATCTCGCGCGCGAGGATCACCAGCTTGCGCGCCACGTCCATGCCCGACAGGTCATCGCGCGGATCGGGTTCGGTGTAGCCGGCCGCGCGCGCTTCGCCGACCAGTTTCGAAAACGTCTCGCTGCCGTCGTAGCGATTGAACAACCACGCCAACGTGCCCGAGAAGATGCCTTCGATCGCGTGAATCTCATCGCCCGTATCGAGCAAATCGCGCAGCGTGCCGATGATCGGCAAGCCCGCGCCGACCGTGGCCTCGTATCGAAAGCGCGTGCCGTGCTCGGCGCAAGCCTCGCGAATCGCGCGATACCGCGTCATCGGCCCCGCGCCCGCCTGCTTGTTGGGCGTGATCACATGGATGCCTTGCGCCAGCCACTTCGGATACTGATCCGCGATCGCGCTCGACGCCGAGCAATCGACGATCACCGCGTGCGGCAAATGCGGCGCGCCCACGTGCGCGGCGAACCGGTCGAGATCGAGCGCCTGCGTCGACGCCTTCAAGCGCTCGGCCCAGCCGTCGAGTGCCAAGGCTTGTTCATCGCTGAGCAGGTGCTTGGAATCGGCGATCGCGCGCACGCGCAGGTCGAGCTTGTGGCTGTCGTTCAAACGCCCGCGCGCCGCTGCGAGCTGACCGATCAAGGCGCGACCGACTTGTCCCGGACCAATCACGCCAATCGACAAGGTCTGCGCCGACAAATAGAAGCCCGCGTGCACCGCGCGCAAAGCACGCGCGGCGTCGGCCGAGGTAATGGCCACCGAGATATTGCGCTCCGAAGCGCCCTGCGCGATCGCGCGCACATTGATGCGGCTGCGCGCCAGCGCGTCGAACAAGCGCGCCGCGATGCCCGGCGTGCCGGCCATGCCTTCGCCCACGACCGCGAGCACGCTGATCTCGGGTTCGGCCACGATCTTTTGAATCTGACCGCGATCGAGTTCGCGCGCGAAGGCCTCGGACACCTCGCGCACCGCGCGCTCGGCGTGACGCGCCTCGACCACGCAGCAGATCGAATGCTCGGACGAGCCTTGCGAAATCATCACCACCGAAATCGACGCGCGATGCAGCGCCGAGAACACGCGCTCGGCCGTGCCCGGCACGCCGATCATGCCCGCGCCTTCGACATTGATCATCGCCAGTTGGCCAATGGCCGTGATGCCCTTCACCGGCGGATCGGTGGCCGCGTCGGCCGCGATCAAACTGCCCGGATGCGCGGCATTGAAGGTATTGCGGATGCGGATGGGGATGCGCCGCGCGATCGCCGGCTGCATGGTCTGCGGATGAATCACCTTCGCGCCGAAATACGCCAATTCGCAGGCTTCGGCGTACGTGAGCTCGGGCACCAGCACGGCCTCGGGCACCAGGCGCGGATCGGCGCTCAACACGCCGTCGACATCGGTCCAGATCTCGATCTCGGCCGCGCCGAACAAGGCGCCGAAGATCGCGCCGGAATAGTCGCTGCCATTGCGTCCGAGCGTGGTGGCGCGGCCATCGACCTCGCGCGCCACAAAGCCCGTGATCACGTAGCGCGTATCCGGATTCGCCTTGCGCCACTCGGCCAAGCGTTGTTCGGACGTGGACCAGTCCACGCTCGCGCCCAGATCATCATGACGAACGACCAGCACTTCGCGCGCATCGAGGAAAGTACCGGGCTGACCCAGCGCCTTGAAATGCGCGGCGAGCAGCATCGCCGAGAACACTTCGCCCAGGCCTTGCACGTAGAGCAGCGCGTCGCTCGACGGCGCGCCGAGCAGGGACAGCGCGTGCAGCAGATCACGCAATTCGGCGAAACCGTGCTCGAGCGCTTCCTCGGTCTTTTGCGCCTTGGCGCCCAGCAGATCGCGCGCGGCGTCGATGTGACGGCGTTCGATCTCGGCGCAGGTCTCGGTCCAGTTGGGCTCGCGCCGCGCGGCGGCCTGCGCGACGCGGATCAAGGCGTCGGTCACGCCCTTCATCGCCGACACCACCACGGCCTGTCGCGCCTCGGGTCGCGCCAACAGAATCTGCGCGACGCGACGCATGCAAGCGGCGTCGGCGACGCTGGTGCCACCGAACTTGTGCGCCACGCAACGATCGCGATCGGCGGCTTGAGTTGAAGAAGGACTCACGAAGCGTTCCCCGGGTCAGGGGCCTCGCCGTTCGCCTCGCGGGGAGCCCCGCGCGGTGTTCGCTGGCGGGGCCGTTGTGGTTAGTGGATGCTCATCCCCACGGCGCCCGCGACCGGGTAGTGGTCGAGGTCGTCGTAATGGTCGTGCCCAGGCCTACGCCTCGCGCGGTGGCGATCGAAATGGCATGGCGGTGGGCGGACGCTCGGGACATGTGCCCGAGTTCACCCTAGCGGGACCCGCGCTGTCAAGCGCGAAAACGCGCTTATGCGCTTTGGCGATCCTTTCGCCGGGGCTCGAACCTCAAAAGATCTCGGCCACGCAGCACCGCAGCGAACCGCCGGCCTTCTCGATTTCGTCGATCTCGACGCTGACCACCTCGAAGCCCGCCGCGCGCAAGGCGCGACGATGCGCCCCGCTCAGCGCGCGCTCGGCCGTGGCGCTCATCCACACCGTGTCGGGCGTGAGCGCGATGCAGTTGCCGACGAAGGCGGCCTTCTCGGCATCGTCGAGCCAGATCACGTGTTCGCCGTACACCTGGGCAATGGCGCGCGGCACCTCGGGATCGACGAAGGACGGCGCATGCACCACGAGCGCGCGTCCCGCGAGCACCGACATCACGACATTCGTGTGGTACTCGCTCGGCTGCAAGGCGAAGGCGAACCCAAGATCGAGACCCAACGCGCGTTGCGACGCCTCGACACCCGCGCGATTGAGCCGCTCGGTCAAACCGTGATAACCGATGCCGCGCGCGTGATCGATGATCAGCGGCCCGGTCAGTTCGCAGATCACGCCGCTATCGACATCGAGACGTTCGACCGTATAGCGCTGCTCCTGGGCAAACCACGCAGCGATGTCCGCGCGCGCGGCCTCACGTCGACGCACGTCGTGGCGCATCGCGCCGATCACCAACTTGCCCGGCGCGGTGGCGAAGACATTGTTCGGGAACACCGCGTCGGGCGTCTCGGCATTGCCGGCGAACACCTTCACCGGCAGTCGCGCATGACGCGCGATGGCCCCGGCCAGCGCGCGATGCTGCGCGAGCGCGCGCTGCGGATCGACGCCTTGCGCCAGATCCATGTATGCATTGTCGCTGGCCGATTGCGGCGCGAGGCTGAAACCTTCGGGCGACACCAGCATCACCGCGCGCGCGGTGACCGCATGACGCGCGTCGACGCCGCGCGACTTCGCGGCCGTCACGAACGCGGAAACATCATCGACGATCACGGACATCTCGATCCTTCATGCCGCGCGCTGACCCGCATGCTCGCGCATCGCCGCCAGGGCCTGTTCGATCACGGACCAATCCGCGCGCGGCTGATGCGCCTGCTCGCTCAACACGCGACGGAACGCGCGCGCGCCGGGCAGATGCTGAAACAAGCCCACGATATGGCGCGTCAGGTAACTCAACCGCTCCTCGCGCGCGAGCATCGCTTGCGCGTAGGGCTTCAGTCGATCGAGTACCGATTCGCGCGAAGGCAACTCAGAATTCGGTGCGAACAGGGCCTGCTCGAGTTCGGCCAGCAAATACGGTTCGTGATACGCCGCGCGCCCCAGCATCACGCCATCGACGCGCGTCAAATGCGCCCGCGCCTCGTCGACCTTGGTGATGCCGCCATTCAAGACCACGGTCAGCTCCGGCCGCTCGCGCTTGAGGTCGAACACGCGCTGATAGTTCAGCGGCGGCACCTCGCGATTCTCCTTCGGCGACAAGCCCGACAACCACGCCTTGCGCGCATGCACCAGAAAGATCTCGCAGCCCGCGGACGCGACGGTATCGATGAACTCGCGAAAATGCGCGTCCTCGTCCTGCTCATCCACGCCGATGCGGCACTTCACCGTCACCGGCACGCGCACGGCCGCGCGCATCGCCGCCACGCAATCGGCCACCAGCGACGGCTCGCGCATCAGGCAAGCCCCGAATCGCCCCGCCTGCACGCGATCGCTCGGGCAACCGACGTTGAGATTGATCTCGTCGTAACCGAATTCCTCGCCAACCCGCGCCGCATTCGCCAAAGCCGCGGGCTCGCTGCCGCCTAACTGCAAGGCCACCGGATGCTCGAACGCGTCATAACCCAACAAATGCTCGCGATCGCCCCGCACCACCGCGTGCGCATGCACCATCTCGGTGTACAGCAAGGCATGCGGCGACAACAGCCGATGGAAGTACCGACAGTGACGGTCGGTCCAGTCCATCATGGGGGCGACGCAGAGGGTGCGGGTGGGGGACGGCATGGGGCGGATTGTAGTGGCTGAGGCGGCGGTTGACGCGGGCGAGGCTTCGAATACTCAGTCACGAGGCGCGCGGATGACCAAGGCCCCGAACCCGACCAGGGTAGAGACACGAGGTCTGCACGGGACCAAATGATTCGAACGGGCAGATTGAACCTCGACAAGCCGACGTTCCGACTCGGCCGTTCTAGCAAGCCAACGCGCCCAAAGTGATGACATCACCGTCGAGATGATCCAGCAATCCAGCTGATTCTGTCTCGGTGGCGCCCGAGGTCGAATTGGTTACTTCGCGCGCCGAGACGTCTTCACCGCCGCCTTCTTGACAACCAACTTCGGCGGCATCGCGCCCACCACCCCCTCGCAATGCTGCACCCAAAACGCCAGCGCGCTGTCCTTGGTCAGCCCATCGGGTCCGACGAAGACGTAACCCTGCATGGGCTTGCCGGTGAAATCCATCGCCCGCACGTGCGGCTTGGCGAGCGATGCGGCATGCGCCGCCTTGCCCACGCGCGCCATCAACTCGTCGCCGGCCACGCCGACGAACATGTGGCCGTGCTTGAGGAAAGCGATACCACCGAACATGCGACGTTCGGTGATGCCGGTCGAGTTCGCCAGCGCCAATCGAATTCTCGAGGCGAGCGCTTCGCTGAAGGCCATCGATGCTCCCGCGACTGTCAGCTTCCGTGGAGCGCCATTGCGCGCCGTTCACTGCGGCCGGAATCGTAGCAGCGTCGCCGGACCCCACGACAAGGCATCACTCGCGACGCAGCGACTCCATCGGCGCCACGCGCGCCGCGCGTCGCGCGGGCAGATAGCTCGCCAGCAGCCCCACGGCCAACAGGACGAACGCCATGCCAACGAAGGTCGGTGCATCGAGGGTGGCGACGCCAAACAAGAGGCTGGCGAGCACGCGCGTGGTCGCCAGCGCGGCGATCAAGCCCAGCACAATGCCCAGGCCCACCATGCGCGCGCCTTGCGCCACAACCATCTGGCGCACCTGCGCGGCGCGCGCGCCCAGCGCCATGCGCAGGCCAATTTCTTGCGTGCGTTGGGCCACCATGTAACTGAGCACGCCGTACAGACCGACACTACCGAGGATCAAGGCCATCGAGGCCGCGATGGCCAGCATCATCAGCAGAAACGTCACTTGCACCATGGACTCGCGCACCAAGCCTTCCATGGTGTACTCGCGATACATGGGCGCTTCCGGCGCGACTTCGCGAACAAGCGCGCGAATGTCGTTGGCGATCGTATCCATGCGCGAGGTCTTGACCACGTACGCCGGCGAGTTGATCGGCACGCTCGATGCGGGATCGGGTCCCAACAACGGAAAGTACACCACGGCTTGCGGACCTTGGGTGATGCCTTCTTGGTAAACATCCTCGACCACGCCGACCACGGTCTCCCAGGCCGTTTGCCCTTCGCGCTGCAAGCGCTGGCCGATGGGATCGCGACCGGGCCACAGGAGCTCGGCCGCCGATCGGCTAACGATGACATTGCCCAGCGTGGTCAGGTGATCGCTCTCGGCGAACGCGCGTCCAGCAAGAACGCGGATAGCCATCGTGGTGAAATAGTCGCCGGCGGTGTACGTGAAGTTCATCGGCACGCCCTCGCCAACCTCCGCGGTCGACGTCGCGGTGCGCATGCGCATGCTGATCGTGCCTTCGTTGATCGGCACGTTCTCGACGATGCCGGCGGAAGTCACGCCGGGCAGGCGTTGCAAGCGCGCGAGGAATTCCAAATCGAAGCGCGCATATGACGTCGCGTCCCGCAGCGACGCGCGCTCCGGCGCGATCTGAAACGTGAACACGCCCCGCGGGTCGTAGCCCGGGTCGACATGCGCCAGCGTGTACAGACTCCGCAACAGCAGGCCCGCGCCAATCAGCAGCACCAGGGCCAACGCGGTTTGGCCCGCGACCAGGGCCTGGCGCAGACCATTGCGCTCGCCCAATAGACCGCGTCCGCTCTCGCGCAGACGGTGCAAGCTCGTCGATGACCCGCGCAGCGCCGGATACAAGCCGCAGATCAACGCCGCCAGGATAGAAAGCCCGACGATGAAGCCCCAGGTGGCGCCATCGATGCGTGCGACGTTCAATCTCGGCAGCTCCGCCGGCGCCGCGTTGAGCAAGGCCGGCAGCGCCAAATGCGCCAACGCCAGCGCCACCGCCGCGGTGCAGACGGCCACGATCGCCGATTCCCACATCAACAGGCGCAGCAAGCTGGCGCGCGCGGCGCCCAGCGCGCTGCGTACCGCCATCTCGCGTTGCCGGTGTTCGGTGCGCACCAGGAACAAATTGGCGACATTCGCGCAGGCGATCAAGAACACCAGCAGTGCGGCGCTCAACAATATCCACAACGGCTGCGCCACGTCGCGGGTATAGGCTTTCGACAAGGGCTCGACCACCGCGCGGTATTGCGACATCAATCGCGCGTACGCCGGCGTGCCGCCGAATCGCTGGGGCAAGGCATGGCCAAGCGTGGTCAACTCGGCCGCCAGACTCTCGGGCGTGGCGCCCTTGGCCAAGCGACCGATGAGAAAGGTGGCGCCAAAGCGACCGGGTTCAGCGAGATCGGCCAATTCGATCTTGCCGCCGATCCATAGCAACGTATCGTTGTCCGGCACGCGAAACGACGCGTCCATCACGCCCACGATCGTGCGATTGACGCCGTTGACGAATTCCAGCGATTTGCCGATGACGTTTGGATCGCGCGCGAACCACGAATCCCACAAGGTCTCGCTGATCACCACGACGGAATCGCTCTCGGCCGTCGTCGGCCAGCGCCCGAGAATCGGCGCCGCGCCCAAGGTGGCGAACACGCTGCTGGTCGGCGCCGACATGCGCAGCCGCTCGGTGCGCGCGCCAAAGCGCACCGTGTTGGTGAACGCGTTGATCGTGCCCAGCGCCTCGAGGTGCTTGGCTTGCTCGCCAAAATGCACGTACATCTCGCGGGAGACGGCGAATCGCTCGGGATAGTCCGAGCCCGGCGCCGACGAGGAGATCAAGACCAAGCGATCGGGCTCGAAGAACGGCAGCGGCTTCAACAACACGGCATTGACCACGCCGAAGATTCCGGCACCCACGCCCAGCGCCAAGCCGAGCATGGCGATCGCGGTGGCGAGGAAGCCGGGCGTGCGCCGCAATGCGCGCCAGGCGTAGCGCAGTTCCGAAAGCCAAACGCTCAACGCCATGGGCCTGTCCTCGAAGAAGTCGATTCGGTGAGCCGCCAGGGCCCGGGTCGGCCTCCGCGAAGCATGGCTCGTGCCAGCCTGTGATTCGATCGAAATCGCTCACCAAGCCGTTGATTGCGGCTCGAGGTGATCGCTTTTGAACAAGGGGTGTTCGAAAGCGTGCGCCTCGGGTGAAGTCGACTGGTGTTAACCGAACACGTCGCGAGGCGCCTGCTTGCGGGCGAGCTCAGTCGACTTCATTCCGCGAAGGCCCTGGCATGGGCGGTTCTGTCGGTACTGCGTCGCGCCGCGATCGCCCAAACTCGCGCTTGTATTTTCCCAGCACATGCAACGCAAAGAGACAGAACACCAAGCCCGGTACGTCATGAAGGAAGATTTGCCAGGTTGGCGGCGGCGTAATGCCATAGTCTTCCATCGCCGCGAAGGGATCGAAGTAGTACCCCACTACAAGAAAGATCCACAGCCAAAGGATCACGACGGCCGCCCATCGGGCCACCACATTCAAGCGCCAAAGCCCCCAAGCTACGGTGCCGAACAGAACCACGGCGATCACGGCGCGCTGTTGATGCCATGGTTGAGCGTAGGCGATGGCCAACGCGGTGATTGCCACGCATGTGGCGACCAAGACAACAATCGTCCATCGCAGGAGAGGAACTTCAGTGGCTGGCAAGCGCAACATGGGGAACCCCAAATTCGTCGACCGGTGATGGTCGCGATGGCGTGGACGATAACCGATGCCGACTTGCCGTCAAGCACGCGGAATCGGCATGATCTCGAAGCACGGCAGAATGGTCCGTCGCGAAAGCTGTCGGAGTTTCGTGCCGCGTGAAGTGACAACTTGCGTAGTGAGTTCGGAGAGCACCATGGATACCCGAGAAACCCAACGATTCGACAACGTCTGGGATGCCCTCGCCGGCTCCGCCGAAGAGGCCAGCAACCTCAAGGCGCGAACCGAACTCATGCGGAAGATCGCCGGGGTCATCGAAAGTAACCACTGGAACCTCGCGGCAGCCGCGAAGCACTGCGGCTTGACCGAGGCAAGCGTGACCGACATCTTGCGCGGGCGTCTCTCGCGTTTCTCACTCGATGCGCTGACGAGCATCAGCGCAACGCTAGGCGAGACACTGCGCGCCTGACGACCCAGCGCGACTTCCGACATCGTAGTTGCGCATTGACAATGCGGCGTCTTCTGAAACGCGCGCACGCCGCACCGTTCAATCAAGATTGCATCACCCGCCTTCGCTCCCACCGCGACCGCCACCGCCGTTTCTCGATTCGTCGCAGATCGCTCTCCCCGGCCAGATGCGCGAGGTATTCGGCCAGCACGCTCAGCTCATCATCGCGCGGATCGCCGGTGAACGCGGCCACTTGCACGAGATTGCCGTAGTTGCTTTCGTGCTTCTCCGGACTGTCGTCGACCACGAGCACGCGGTCGAGGTCGTAGCCTTGCCGTTTGACCTTCGCGAGGTGCTTGCGGTGCACCCACTGGTCGGAATTCAGATCGCGGCGCAAGGTGCAGCGCGTGCTGGCCCAGACGAAGCGCAGCACTTCAGGCTCGGGAAAGATCAGGCCCGTCACCTCCGCCGCGTAAGGTGGCGAGGACGAGGTCCACACGGCCAGGTCGTAGTGGCGACGCGTGTCGGCGAGAAACTCGCGCAGGCCAGGCCGCAGATAGACCGCATACGGTCCGACCTGATGATCGCCGGGGCGATCGAGCGCTTGCTCGGTCGCATGCACCAGCGTTTCGTCCAAATCCAGGATCAGCAGTGGGCGGTGACTCATGGTCCGCATTCTAGTTATCGCGGACCTTCCGCGGCAGCGCGCACGCGACGCGCCAAACCACCGCCGCCCGAGGAGCGGGCCCCGACTCATCGCCCGGTCCCACGCGCTCGGTCACACTTTCCGCCCTGCCGCGACTAAGTACCAAGCGCCCCCTTTCGGCGTTTGGAGAAATTCGATGAATCCCTTGATTTCCCTGGTCCTGATCGCGTCCGCGCTGACCCTTCAAGGATTGACCTCGAGCACGACCCTGGCGGGATCGGGCTCGACCGCGGTCGCGGAAACCGCACCCACGCGCGCGCCGTGGGCCTTCGACGTGAAAGTCTCGGGGCACGGCCGACCGGTGATCCTGATTCCCGGACTCGGCTGCTCGGGCGCGGTATGGAATGACACGGTCAAGGCGTTGTCCGACCAGTACGAACTGCACGTGCTCACGCTCGCGGGCTTCGCGGGGCAACCGGCGATTGGCGAGCCGTTCCTGCCGCGCGTGCATGACGACATCGTGCGCTACGTGCGCGAGCACAAGCTCGATCGACCCGTGGTGATCGGGCACAGTCTCGGCGGTTTCATGGCGTTTTGGTTGTCGTCGAACGAGCCGGATCTGTTCGGCCCAATCGTCGCGGTCGATGGCGTGCCCTTTCTCCCAGCGCTGATGAATCCCCAGGCGACCGTCGAGAGCGCAGAAGCGCAGGCCAACACGCTTCGCGAGATGTTGGCGAAATCGAACGACGAAGCGTTTGAAGCGCAGATGCGCGCGAGCCTGCAAGCGATGATCACCGCGCCGGCCGATGTCGAGCGCGTCTTCGCGACCGCGCGCCTGACCGACCCCGCGGCCGAGGGCCAGGCCATCTACGAAGTGATGACGACCGATCTTCGCCCGAAGCTCTCGCGTATCGAACAACCCGTGCTGCTGATCGGCGCCGGTGGTGCGCTGCCGCCTTCGGCAATCGCGCAAGTGACCGCGGCCTACAAAGCGCAGATCGCGACCGTGCCGCGTCACGAGTTCGTGATGGCGGACAAGGCGCGTCATTTCGTGATGCTCGACGACCCGAGTTTCTTTCAGCAAACGCTCGCGCGCTTTCTGCGCGACGCGTCCCGCTAGACTGGTGTCGCCGCCATGAGCACGCTGACCCTCGAACAGCAATTGCAGCCCGACGTGATCGCCGCCGCGCGCGGTGATCGGCAGGCCTTCGCGCGCCTGGTCGACGCCAGCCGCGGCGCCGTGTGCGCGATCGCGCTGGCGACCACGCGCGACGTGGCCACGAGCGAAGACATCGCGCAGGAAGTCTTTCTGGCCGCTTGGCGCAATCTGCCGCGGCTGCGCAATCCGTCGAGTTTCCTGCCCTATCTGCGTCAAACCACGCGCAATCTGGCGCACTCGCAATGGCGCAGCGCCGAGCAGCGCCATCGCGTCGACGATGCCGACGCGCAGATCGCCGCCGCGGTCGATGCCGCGCCGGGCATCGATGAGCATCTGTCCCGCACCGAGCACGACCGCGCGCTCGCCGAAGTGATCGACGCGCTCAACGACGAATCGCGCGAAGTCATCACGCTCTACTACCGCGAAGGCGAGTCGACGCGACACGTCGCCAACCTGCTGGGCCTGCGCGAGGCGACGGTGCGGAAGCGCCTGTCCCGCGCGCGCGAACAAATCCGCGTTGACCTGCTCGCGCGCTTCGCCGATGCCGCGCGCGCGTCGACGCCGGGCGTGGCGTTCACCGCGCTCGTGCTCACGGCGCTAGGCACCGCGAGTCAGCCGGCAGCAGCGGCCGCGTCAATGTCGATTGCCGCGGGCGCGGGCAAGAGCGTCTTGGCCAAGCTCGCGGCGGGGATTGGCGCGGCCTTCATCGGTGTCGGCTTCGGCGTGGGTTCGGTGATTCTGGGCTTACGCCGCCACTTTCGCGAAGCGCGCGACGAGCGCACGCATCGCGACCTGCGTCGACTGCGCGCGGCCGCGATCGTGTTGATGATCGTGACCGCGTCCTTGTTCGGCCCCAACCCTTGGGTGCAAGGCTGGCAGTTGCCGGTGTTCGGTTTCGTGACGCTGATTTCGGGCCTGGCGGTGCTGTACCTGTATTTGCTGCCGAAGATTCTGCGCGAGACGCGCGCGGCCCAACTGCGCGACGACCCCGCGGCCGCCGCGCGTCATCGACGCGAACGGGTGTATGGATGGCTGGGCTGGTTCCTCGGCGCGGCCGCCGGTGGCACGGCGCTATTCGTGGGCTTGCGGAACGCGGGCTTGATCTGAGGCAAGGTTCGCGCGGGGCAACGTCTAGCGTCTGCCCCGCGCATTTGCGCCCCGATTACCGCCGAAACGCGGATTCGCGTCTTCGTCGCACGCGCCTCGCGCGGTTGGAACTCAAGCGCGCTTGCCGCCACGCCGCATGCTCGGCGCCGCGCGGCGATCGCGCTTGCCGCGCGCGATTTCGGTGGCGAGCGCGTCGAGCTTGGGTTCCCAAGAGTCGCGGAAGGGCGCGACCCAGCGATCGATCTGCTGCAAGCCCGCCGTGTCCATCGAATACAAGCGCCGTTGCGCATCGCCGCGCACTTGCGCGAAGCCGTTCTCGCGCAGCACCTTGAGGTGACGCGACACGCCCGCCTGCGTGATGCCGAATTCCTTCTGGATCACCTCGACCACTTCGCCCGAGGCCATCTCGCGTCGACGCAGCAGTTCCAGAATGCGGCGACGCACCGGATCGGAAAGCACCTCGAAGGCGTGCATCAGCTGCCCGTCCCGGGATGCGCGCATTCCGGCGGCAATTCGCCGCGGAAGAATGCGATGGTGCGTTGCGACCGTGGCGTCGCATAGTCCGCGCTCACGCCGCTGGCGATGTGCGCGGCGCACCATGCATCGCCGCTCAGGCCCATGAAGGCCTTGCCGTCGGCGGACATCATCCAGGCCTCGGCCTCGTCGTGCCGCACGGCTTGCTTCGTCTTGAGAAAACCCTCCAAACCCGCGACCGCGAGATCCCAGCCAATGCCAACGGCACCCGGACCGAACTGATCCCAATGCTCTTCGTGCAAGGCCGTGTGCTCGAGCGTGAAATGCGTCTTGCCGCCTTCGCGCGCGAGACGGACATCGATCCAGGTGACTTTATCCATGAATTCCCACGTCGCCGCGAAATGCCGCGGCGGATCGCACGCCGTGACCGTGCCCCCGGCATTACCCTTCAGCTGATAGCGACCGCCGAGCTTCAACTCGCCCTCGATCGGCAGGAACCAGCGCGGCAGACGCGCGGGATTGGTCAGCGCGTCCCACAGATCATCGATATCGGTGTCGTAATAGCGCGCCAGCACGACCGTGCTCGCGGGCTGACCGTCCTTGTCGAACGCGCGCACGGTGCGTGTGACGGCGCCGAGCGCCTTGCCGATATCGATCTGCATCGTCAACCCCTGCTTGATGTCGGCTCAATGCCGCGCCGACGTTATATAACGCTAGGCGTATACAACGCAAGCGCGGCACTGAAGCGCGGGGCCGCTTGCGATGGCGACGCGCTCAACCGCCGTGATGATGCGCGTGCGTGGTGGCGTCGTGCCCGTGATCGCCCAGTTGAGCGTCGAACCAGCGGTGCAGCGCGTCGATGAGCTCGGGCGTGCGGCCGTGATACGTCACTTCGGCGCCGTCGTCGATGTCGCGGTAGTCGATGCGCAATGCCTCGGCCGGCGCCTCGCGGAGTTCGGCGAGACCCGGCATGTCCGCGCCGTGAATACGCTCGGGCCCGGAGAAGTCGCGCCGCGCGAAGGCCTCGGCGATCTCGCGCAGATGCGCGCGGATCATCGGCACTTGCTCGGCATGTCCCGGCCGCGCGATCACGCGCTGCAGGCCGCCGTCATCGGTCTTGTCGAACACATGCAAGGTATCGGCGATCGAGAACGGCATGACGTCGCCGCCGCGTTCGCGCACTTCGGCTTGGCGCGCGGGATCGGCCGCGAACGTGATCGACATGGGTGATGCCAGCATCATCACCAGGCACACGAGCCAGAAATGCATGATCGTTCTCCGTCAGGGAATGTCGACGAGTGGCCCCTGGCGCGCGCCACCGACTCGATCCACGCGAGCGAGGTCTCCCGATGCGGCCGATACCAACTCACCGCATCGGCGGGACGGCGAAGGTAGACCGTTTGCCAGTGCGCCTGCTTGTCCATCATTCGCGACGAGGTTGGCGGGCCAGTATAGGCCAGAGGTCGCGGGCATTTCGCGCGATGCGCGTGGCGTCGGGCAAGCGTCGGCGCCGCGCGTTTTGGAAAACCTCGCGCGCACTTGACTTGGATCAGCGTGCGCCCGCGCCCGCGCGCCCACACTGCGGCCATGAAAATCGCCCCCGCCCAATTCGATCGCGACCTCGTGGCCCGCTACGACCTGACGGGACCGCGTTACACGTCCTACCCGACCGCGCCGGCCTTTCACGCGGGCTTCGGCGAAGCGCAGTTCCGCACGGCGGCGCGCGCCTCGAACGAGGACCCGATCCCGCGCCAATTGTCGCTGTACGTGCACGTGCCGTTCTGCTTCAGCCCCTGCTTCTACTGCGGCTGCACGCGCATCATCACGCGCGAACACGGCAAGGCCGCGCTGTATCTGCAGCGGCTGTATCGCGAGATCGAACTCGTGGCGCCGCTGTTCGATCGCGACCGTCGCGTGGTGCAACTGCATTTCGGCGGCGGCACGCCCAACTTCTTCAATGCCGAGCAAATGGCCGAATTGCTCGATTCGCTCGGCCAGCACTTCACCCTGTGCCGCGACCCGGCGCGCGATTTCGGCATCGAGATCGATCCGCGCTATTGCTCGCCGGACTACGTGCGCATTCTCGGCGAGCAGGGCTTCAATCGCCTGTCAGTGGGCGTGCAGGATTTCGACCCGGACGTGCAGCGCGCGGTCAATCGCATCCAAAGCGTCGAACAGACGCGCGATGTGCTGGAGACCGCGCGCCAGTCGGGCTTCCGCTCGGTCAGCGTCGACCTGATCCACGGCTTGCCGCTGCAGACCACGGAGAAGTTCGCGCGCACGCTCGACACCGTGATCGCCTTGGCGCCCGATCGCATCGCCAGCTATTCCTATGCGCATCTGCCCGAGCGTTTCAAGGCGCAACGGCGCATCGACGCGGGCACCCTGCCCGATGCGGCCACGCGCTTGAGCCTGCTCGAACTCACCGTGGCCAAACTCACCACGGCCGGCTATCGCTACATCGGCATGGATCACTTCGCGCGGCCGGGCGACGATCTGGCGCGCGCGCAGGATTCGGGCACCTTGCAACGCAATTTTCAGGGTTACTCGACGCATGTCGAGTGCGATCTGATTGGTCTGGGCATGAGTTCGATCTCGCACGTCGGTCAGACCTTCAGTCAGAACGCGCGCGACCTGGTGGGTTACTACGCCATGCTCGACGCCGGCCGCTTGCCGACCGTGCGCGGCATCGCGCTGGACGACGACGATTTGATCCGCGCCGACGTGATCCAGCAGCTGATGTGCCATGGCGTGCTCGACATCGCCGAGATCGAGGCGCGGCATCGTCTGCGATTCGGCGTGTACTTCGAAGCCGAGATCGCGCGCCTGCGCGAACTGGCCCGCGATGGCCTGATCGAGGTCTCGCCCGAACGCTTGCTCGTGACCCCGCGCGGGCGTTTTGCCTTGCGCGTGATCGCCATGGCCTTCGACGCGCATCTGGCGCGCGCGGCCCAGCCGGAAGTACGCTACTCGCGGACTTTGTGATCGGCGTTCCGCGGGGGCGGAACGAACCATGACCAGACTCGAGACACCCGCCGGCCGCGTGCCGGCCTTCGACCCCAGCCCGGACGATGGCGATGCCCTGCGCTTTTGCACGACCTGCGCCTTCGGCTCGGTGTGCCTGCCGCATGGCGTCGACAAGCACGCGCTGCGCGATCTGCACATGCTGGTCGAACACACCGGTCCCTTCCATCACGGCGACGCGATCTTTCGCACGGGCGATCCTTTCGCGGCGATCTACGCGGTGCGCAGCGGCACGGTGCTCACGCGCCAGATCGACGATGGCGGTCATGAGCAAGTGCTGGGTTTCCATTTGCCGGGCGAGATGATCGGCCTCAACGCCATTCATCCCGAGAAATATCCCTGCGACGCGATCGCGCTGGAAACCGTGCACGTGTGTCGCTTTTCCTTTCCGGCGCTGGCGACGCTGGCGCTGCGCATTCCGCAGGTGCAGCAGCAGTTGTTCCGCATGCTCAGCGCCGACATCGGCAAGGCCACGCAACTCGCGGGCGATCATTCGGCCGACGAACGTCTGGCCGCATTCCTGCTCGGCCTCGCCGATCGCTACGCAGCGCGCGGCTTTTCGTCGAAAGCGTTTCGCATGACGATGGCGCGCTCGGATGTGGCGAATTACCTGCGCCTGGCGGCGGAAACCGTCAGCCGCGTGCTGCGGCGATTTCAAGATCAAGGCCTGATCGCGGTCGATGGCCGCGAGGTGCAGTTGATCGACGCCGTCGCGCTGCGCCATCTCGCGCGAAACGTGCTGCGCGCCTGAATCGACGATTCCAGGTTCGCTTGACCTGGATCAGCGCCAGCGCGGGGGCGCGCTCAATAGGATGACTCGTCGCTATTGCGGGAGTCTGTCATGTCCACCAGTCGTCGTCTTTGGATCGCGCTAGCCGTCTTGCTCGGCGCGACGTTCTCGGTCTTGCTGTGGATGGGAGGCGAGATCCATAGATCCGCGCCACCGATGCCAGCGCAGGTCGTCACCACCGGTGGCCAGACCGTGTTCACGCGCGAGACCATCGAGCAAGGCCGCATCGTGTGGCAATCGATCGGTGGTCAGCAGTTGGGCAGCGTCTGGGGCCATGGCGCCCTGGTCGCGCCGGACTGGAGCGCGGACTGGTTGCATCGCGAAGCCACGGCCCTGCTGGACCTGTGGGCGCGCACCGAACGCGGCGCAGAGTTCAGCGCGCTCGACGTTGGCGAGCAGGAACGCCTGAAAGCGCGCCTGCGCGAGGAACTGCGCAAGAACACCTATGACGCCGACACCGGCGTGATCACGATCTCCAACGATCGCGCCATCGCCGTGGCCAATGTCGCCAGTCATTACTTGAGTTTGTTCGGCAATGATCCGGCCACGCAGAAACTGCGCGAGGCCTATGCCATGCGCGACAACTCGGTCGACACGGTCGAGCATCGCGATCAGTTGGGCGCGTTCTTCTTCTGGACCGCCTGGGCCGCGGTCACCGAGCGTCCCGGCGCGACGGCCAGCTATACCAACAACTGGCCGTACGAACCGCTGGTGGGCAACACCTCGACGCCGGGCACGTTCCTGTGGAGCGTGTTCAGCGTGCTGTTCATGATCGCCGGCATCGGTTTGCTGGCGTGGCACTACGCGGCATGGCAACGGCACGAAACGCCGCTGACGCCGCCGGCGCGCGATCCTTTGCTCGATCTGCAAATCACGCCATCGATGAAGGCCACGGCCAAGTATTTCTGGATCGTGCTGGCGCTGTTCGTCACGCAGATCGCGTTGGGCGCGCTGACCGCGCACTATCAGGTCGAGGGTCAGCACTTCTACGGTGTCGATATTTCCAGCGTCATTCCCTATTCGCTGACGCGCAGCTGGCATACCGAGTTGGCGGTGCTGTGGATCGCGACCGCATGGTTGGCCACGGGTCTGTACATCGCGCCGGCCGTGTCGGGATTCGAACCGCGCTTCCAGCGATTGGGCGTGAACGTGCTGTTCGCGTGCTTGCTGATCATCGTGGTCGGCGCGTTCGCGGGCCAGTGGTTCGCTGTGATGCAAAAGCTCGGCCTCGCGCGCAATTTCTGGTTCGGCCATCAAGGTTGGGAGTACGTCGATCTGGGCCGCTTCTGGCAGTACTTCCTGTTTATTGGCTTGCTGTTGTGGTTGGTGCTGATGGGCCGCGCGCTGTGGCCGGCCTTGCGTCGTCGCGATGATCTGGCGTCGATCGTGGGCCTGTTGTTTCTGTCGACGGTCGCGATTGCGTTCTTCTATGGCGCGGGCCTGATGTGGGGCGAGCGCACGTCGCTGTCGATGGTCGAATACTGGCGCTGGTGGGTGGTGCATCTGTGGGTGGAAGGCTTCTTCGAAGTCTTCGCCGTGGCGGTGATCAGCTTCCTGTTCGTCAAACTGGGCCTGGTGCGCGCGCGCACGGCGACGATCAATGTGTTGTTCGCGACCTTCGTGTTCATGGCCGGTGGCGTGTTGGGCACGTTCCATCATCTGTACTTCACCGGCACGACGACGGCGGTGATCGCGCTCGGCGCGTCGTTCTCGGCGCTGGAAGTGGTGCCGCTCGCGCTGGTCGGCATGGAAGCCTTCGAGACCTGGACGCACAGCCGCGCCACGCCGTGGATGGCACGCTATCGCTGGCCGATCGTGTTCTTCCTGGCGGTGTCGTTCTGGAATCTGGTCGGCGCGGGTTTGTTTGGCTTTCTCATCAACACGCCGATCGCGCTGTACTACATGCAAGGCATCAACCTGACCCCGCTGCACGGCCACACCGCGTTGTTCGGCGTGTACGGCATGCTGGGCCTGGGCCTGATGTTGTTCTGCCTGCGCGGCCTCAAGCCGAAAGCCGCGTGGAGCGATGGCCAGCTGCGCGGCGCGTTCTGGGCGCTCAACATCGGTCTGGCGCTGATGGGTTTGTTGACGCTCTTGCCGCTGGGCGTGCTGCAGCTCAACGCGGTGCTCGAGCACGGCTATTGGTACGCGCGCTCGGCCGAGTTCATGAGCCGGCCGCTGATCCATCTGCTGGTGTGGATGCGCGTGCCGGGCGACACGATCTTCGCGCTCGGCGCGTTGACGATCGCGTGGTTCGTGGCGCGGGTGTGGTTGGCGCCGCGCGTCGAGTCCACCGCGGCGTAAGCGAGATCGGGTCATGAACGCCATCACGCCTCGCCATATCGCCGCTGTCGCGGCCCCGTCGCGCGCGAACCGCGCGACGGGTGATCAAGGCCTGTCGCTCGCGGATCTGCCCAAGCTGCTCGCGGCGGCGCCGCATCGACTGATGTTCTTCGCCGGCGCGATGGCGGTGATGGCGTCGATGACGTGGTGGGCGGCGTTTCTGGTGGCGGGGCGATTTGGTCTTTCGTTTCCTGAGTCGCCGATTCCCGCCGGCTGGGCGCATGCTGTGCTCACGCAGTACGGCATGCTGTCGATGTTCATCTTTGGCTTCTTGCTGACGGTGTTTCCGCGCTGGATGTCCTTGCCCGGTTTTAGCCAGCGCCACTACGTGCCCGTGTTCCTCGGCGTGTTCGGTGGTTATCTGCTCACGCACGCGGGTCTGTTGAACGCGCGCCCGCTGCTAATCGCGGGCACGGCGATGATGCTCGCCGGCTGGACCTTCGGCGTGATGGTGCTGGGGCGCTTTCTGTGGCGACATCGCGTGATCGAGCGTCACGCGGTGTCGTGCTACGCGGCCTTGCTGCTGGGCTGGTGCGGCATGATCGCCTTCGCCGCGCTGGTGCTGGGCGGCCCGTGGTGGTTGTCGACGGTGGCGATCAAGCTCGGCACCTTCGGTCTGCTGGTGCCGATGTACTTCACCGTGTGCCACCGCATGATGCCCTTTTTCAGCGCCAATATCGTCGGGCCGACGTACACGGTCTATCGACCGACGTGGAGTCTGTGGGCGATTTGGATTCTCGTGCTCGCGCACTTGGGCCTGGAACTGACGCATCGCTACGAATGGCTGTGGTTCGTCGATGTGCCAATGACCACGGTGTTGCTCGGCCAATGGCTGGCGTGGCAGCCGTGGCGTTGCCTGCGCCCGGGCTTGCTCACGGTGCTGTATCTCGCTTTCGCGTGGCTGCCGATCGCGTTCGCGCTGTTTTCGCTGCAGAGCATGGTGTTGTGGCTGACCGGTGACTTCCTTCTCGGCCGCGCGCCGGTGCATGCGCTCACCGTCGGCTATTTCGGCTCGATGCTCGTGGCCATGGTCACGCGCGTCACGCAGGGCCACTCAGGCCGGCCGCTGCAAATGGGCGCGGTCGCGTGGCTGACATATGCCTTGCTGCAAGTCGTGGCGCTCACGCGCATCACCGCCGAAGTCGCGCACGACACGCCGCTGTGGCTGGTGATCGCGGCTTGCGGTTGGCTGGCGGCTTTCCTACCCTGGGTCGCGCGCTCGGCCTTTATCTATCTCACGCCACGCGCCGACGGACAGCCCGGCTGAGCATTCCCGCATGATCGAGTTCTACCCGCAGATCAAATACGTGCACGTGCTGTGCGTGATCCTGTCGGGCAGTCTGTTCGCGCTTCGCGGCCTGTTGATGATGGCCGAATCGCGGTGGGCCAATCATGTCGCCTTGCGCATGCTCTCGTACGCGATCGACACGACCTTGCTGACCGCGGCGCTGATGCTGGTTTCGGTCTTGCACCAATATCCCATTTTGCACGATTGGCTCACAGTGAAGGTCGTGCTGCTTGTCGTCTACATCGTTCTCGGCGTATACGCATTGCGTCGGGGAAAGACGAAGCGAACGCGCGTGATTTGTTTTTTCGCCGCGCTCGCCGTGTTGCTGACGATCGTCAGCGTGGCGCGCGCCCATCATCCCTTGGGCTGGCTCGCGTTCGGGCTGCGTTGATCCCGGGCAATCGCGGGACGCTTGACCTGGATCAGAGCGATTCGCCCGACCACGGGCGCAGACTGCTTGCATCGCATGCACGTTCACTGCCGGAGGATGACCATGAAAGCACTGAGCCTCGCCATCGCTGGACTGATGGCCTTGACGCTCGTCGACCGCGCCGCGGCCGACATGCCCGCCGCGCCCACCGGCGCTCCCGTCCACGCGCAACTGACGTCACCGCCGATGGTGCCCACGGCCACGGGCCGCAAGGCGCCGGCGAAGGTGATCGTCGAACTCGAAGTGATCGAAAAGGAACTGCAAATCTCCGAAGGCGTGACTTACACCTTTTGGACTTACGGCGGCACCGTGCCGGGCAAGTTCATCCGCGTGCGCAAGGGCGATGTGGTGGAGTTTCATCTGCGCAATCACCCCAGCAGCAAGATGCCGCACAACATCGATCTGCACGGCGTGACCGGCCCGGGTGGCGGCGCGGCGTCGACGTTCACCGCGCCCGGCCATGAATCGCAATTCACCTTCACCGCGCTCAACGAAGGCATCTACGTCTATCACTGCGCCACCGCGCCGGTCGGCATGCATGTCGCCAACGGCATGTATGGCCTGATCCTGGTCGAGCCGCCCGAAGGCCTGCCGCCGGTCGATCACGAGTACTACGTGATGCAAGGCGATTTCTACACCACGGGCAAGTATCGCGAGAAAGGCCATCAACCTTTCGACATGGAAAAGGCCATCGACGAGCGTCCGACCTATGTGCTGTTCAATGGCGCCGAAGGCGCGTTGACCGGCGAGCGCGCGCTCACGGCCAAGACCAACGAGACCGTGCGCATCTTCGTCGGTAACGGCGGTCCCAACCTGGTGTCGAGCTTCCACGTGATCGGCGAGATCTTCGATCGCGTGCAGCAAGAAGGTGGCACGCACGCGCAAGAGAATGTGCAAACCACGCTGATTCCCGCCGGCGGCGCGGCCATCGTCGAATTCCGCACCGACGTGCCGGGCAGCTACGTGCTGGTCGATCACTCGATCTTCCGCGCGTTCAACAAGGGCGCGCTGGCGATTTTGAAAGTCGATGGTCCGGAGAACAAGGCGATTTATTCGGGCAAGGAAGTCGACTCGGTGTATCTGGGCGATCGCGCCAACGACAACCTGGCGGCCGTGTCGCAAGCCACCCAAGCCGCGGCCAGCGGCACGCTGACGCGCGAGGATCAGGTCAAGGCCGGCCAGCAGTTGTTCGCGGGCACGTGCTCGGTGTGTCACCAGGCCAATGGCGAAGGCTTGCCGGGCGTGTTCCCGCCGCTGGCCAAGAGCGATTTCCTCGCCGCTGATTCCAAGCGCGCCGTGCGCGTGGTGTTGCAGGGTCTCACGGGCAAGGTCACGGTCAATGGTCAGGACTACACCTCGGTGATGCCGCCGATGACGCAGCTCAACGATGACGAGGTCGCGAACATCCTGACCTTCGTGCTCAACAGTTGGGGCAATCCGGGCGGTCGCATCGAGGCCAAGGACGTCAAGGCCATTCGCGACGAATTGTCCAAGGCCGCCGCGCCCGCGGCGGCGCATTGAGGGCATGACCATGATGCCGCGCGCGATCACGCGATGGGCCTGCGGTCTGAGCTGGGGTCTGCTGTCGACCCTCGCGCTGGGCGCCGACTACGTGACGATCGCGGGCGGCACCTTCGCGAGCGTGCTGCCGGCCGATGACAAGGCCGCCGACGCGCGCGTGACGCCCTTCGAACTGCGCGCCACGCCGGTGACGAATGCCGAGTTTCTGGCCTTCGTCACCGCGCATGCCGAGTGGCGGCGCGATCGCGTGCCGCGCGTGATGGCCGAGGCGCGCTATCTGCAGCACTGGTCCTCGGCCGATGCGCTGGGTCCCGATGCCTCGCCCCAACAACCCGTGACCCACGTCAGCTGGTTCGCCGCGCAAGCCTTTTGCGAAGCCGAGCACGCGCGCCTGCCGACGTGGAACGAGTGGGAGTTCACCGCCGCCGCCGATGAAACGCGCGCCGACGCGCGTCCCGACCCGGCATGGCGCGAACGCATTCTCAACTGGTACGCGCGACCGGCCAGCGACTCGCTGGCCGATGTCGGCGGCGAGCCAAACTTTTACGGCGCGCGCGACATGCATGGCCTCGTGTGGGAATGGGTCGATGACTTCAACGCCCTGCTCGTGGCCAGCGACAGTCGCGATCAGAACGATCCCGATCGCCTGAAATTCTGCGGCGCCGGCGCGATGAACCTGCGCGACCGCGACAACTACGCCGTGCTGATGCGCGTGGCGATGTTGAGCGCGCTCAAGGCCGCCGACACCACCAACCGTCTGGGCTTTCGTTGCGCCAGAACTTTGGAGACTTCTTCGCCATGATTCGTCTCGTGCAAGCCCTGATCGGGCTGCTGCTCCTGGCCGCGATGGCCGCGCCCACGCGCGCCGCGGCCGACAAAGCGCCGCCGCCGTCCGATTCGATCTATCAACTCGATTTGCCGCTGACCGATCAAGACGGCCACGACACCGCGCTCGCCGCGCGACGCGGCCGCGTGCAATTGGTCAGCATGTTCTACAGCTCGTGCCAGTACGCCTGCCCGCTGATCATCGAGGCGGTCAAGCGCACGCGGCATGCGTTGACGAAGGACGAGCAGAAGCAACTCGATGTGCTGATGGTCAGTTTCGATCCGACGCGCGACACGCCCGAGCGCCTGCGCGAAGTCTTCTCGCAACGCAAGCTCGAGCGCGATCGCGACCACTGGACGCTCGCGCGCACCGACCCGGCGAACGTGCGCAAGCTCGCGGCGCTGCTCGACATTCAATACCGCGCGCTCGACAACGGCGAGTTCAACCACGCCAGCGCCCTGGTGTTGATCGACGCCGAAGGCCGCATCGTCGCGCGCAGCGACAAACTGGGCGAGCTCGATCCCGCCTTTGTCGGCGCGATCCAGCAACTGTTGGCAGCGAAGTAGTCGATTCACGCGGCGCGGGCCGCGTCGGTCAGGAGCCGTTGCGCGCGCGGTCCAGCGTCACCGCCGCGCACACCGCGCCGGGAATGCGCGTGCCCACCAGCGGCGTCTTGATGCAGGCCAGATGATCGCTGGCGTTCAAGCCCAGCATGGCCACGACCTTGTTGTGATGCTCGACCAGGGACGCCATCTGCGCCGGCGCGAAATCGAGCCACGTCCGGCGGCGGCCGAGAATCTTCGCGGCCTTGGCCAGTTCCTCGCGCGCGTGCGCGCGCTGCTGCGGCGTGATCTCGTCGAACAGGCCCGCGAGCATGGCGGCTTGAATGGCGGCGTGATAGGCGCGCACGTCGTCCACGCGCAGTTCCATGCGATTGTCGGTCTCGAGCGTCGGCCACACGGCCGGACCCGCCTGCGCGCTTGCGGCGCACGCGAGCGCGATCAGCATTGTCCAGCGGACCATGATCCGAATTGTCATGTGCCCCTCCTGCCTGCGCGCGCTCATGCCTTGATCACGCGGTTACGACCCTTGGCCTTGGCCTTGTACAACGCCTGATCGGCGGCCTTTAGCACGTCGGCGGCGGTCTTTCGTTCGGCCGCGCGCTCGGCGCAACCGACACTGATCGTCACCGACACCTGCAAGGCCTTGCCGCGCGCGGCGTCGCGCTTGCCCTTTAGCATGGCGGTTGGGATGTCGATGCGATGTTGTTGCACCGCCTCCCGCGCCCGCTCGCACCCTTCGGCGGCCAGACCCGCGCGGCGACCCTCGAAGATCACGCAAAACTCCTCGCCGCCATAGCGAAACGTCTGCCCGCCGACATGCCGGCGAAGCGTCCGCGCCACTGTACGCAGAACCACGTCCCCGGCGCCATGGCCATAGGTGTCATTAAATTGCTTGAAATGATCGATGTCGACCATGGCCAGGGCATAACCACCACCGACGCGCATCAAGGCCTCGTCCAGCGCGCGCCGATTGGGGAGGCCGGTCAGGCCATCGATGAAGGCCATACGATAACTGGCGTAGAGCACCGCCAGCGCGGCGAACGCGCCGGCGCCAGTGAAGGCCAGCAGTTGATGTTGCCGCTGTGTCTGCGCGCAGGCGGCGGCCGCGATGAAGATCACGACGCATAGTCCCAGTTCCATCGGCCGCGCGGTGAACGTCCAGCGCAACAGGCTCAACAACGCCGCGAGCAACAGCACCGCCGCCGCGGCGCGCGCCGCATCAAACTTGAAACTCAACCACGCCGAAGCCGATGCCAAGCCGCGAAACACATGCTCGGGCGCATGCAAACTGATCGCCGCCAGGATCAATCCCGCGAGCAGCCACAAGCCATTGCGCCGCGACAGCAGACGCGGCTCGGGCAAGATCACCGCCGCCAGCGCGAGCCACGGCCCGAAGCGCAGCGCGCCTTCGATCGCGCGCGCGCCGCCGGTCGCGAACGCCGCCGCCATGATCGCCAGCACGCCCAGCACCTGCACCGCGCGGTTGCGATGAAAGCCCAGCGCCAACAGGCAGGCGACGACGAGCGCAGCGGGAGCCGTCACGGCCAGGGGCATCGCGGTCAGGGGGCCTCATCAAGAATTCCGCGTGGCGATCGCGCGGATGCCGGGCGACGTTAACACGCGCCCGACGGGTCATCTAGCCGCGTCGCGCCGCGTTCGGAAAAACCCCGGCCATGGCCCGGACTTGTAATTAATTGCCCGATTAATTACTTTTGCGCCCCATGGCCACCACCCGCACCCGCAAGCGCCGCCCCGGACGCCCCGCCGACTCCGCCGCCGATCTGCGCGGGCAATTGCTCGACCACGCCGCGCGCCTGATCGCGCGGCGCGGCTACGCGGCCATGACCTTGCGCGAACTGGCCACCGCCGCGCGCGTCACGCCCGCGCTCGTGCACTACTACTTCGGCGGCAAGGCGCGTCTGCTCGATGCCTTGGTCGAAGAGCGCATCGCGCCTGTCTTTCGCGGCATCGCCGAACCTCTGATGGCCGCGCAATCGCGCGGCGGCGTCGATCTGGGCGAGATGGTGCGCGTCTACACCCAGACCATGCTCGAACACCCGTGGCTGCCGCCGATCCTCGCGCGCGAGGTCGTGTGCGAAGGCGGCGTGCTGCGCGACCGCTTCGTGCGCGGCTTCGCCGGGCCGATGGCCGGTGCCTTGCCCGCGCTGTTTCAGCGCGAACAACGGCAAGCGCGTCTGCGCGACGACCTCGATCCGCGCCTGATGGCCTTGTCGATGATCTCGCTGCTCGTCTTTCCCATCGTCGCCATGCCCGTGTGGCGACAGGCCCTGGCCATGCCCGTCGAACCCACGTTCGCCGACACCCTCACTCGACACACCACCGCCGTGCTGATGCGCGGTCTGGAGGCCCCGCATGCGTAATTCATGGATGTTCCTCGCCGCGTTGTGCCTGGGCGCCTGCGCGCGCCACACCGAACAACCCTTGCTCGGCACGCTCGAATGGGATCGCGTCGAACTGCTCGCCGAAGCCGGCGAACCCGTCACCGTGATCAGCGTGCGCGAAGGCCAGCGCGTGCGCACGGGCGATGTGCTGCTGCAACTCGACGCGCGCCGCGCCGCGGGCGACGTGGCCGCCATCGACGCCGAGATCGCGCGCCTCGACGCCGTCCTCGCCGAACAACGCAACGGCGCGCGCGCCGAATCCGTGGCCGAAGCCAGCGCGCGCCTCAACCGCGCGCGCACGCTCGCGACCAATGCCGCGCAAGAACTCGAACGCGCGCGTGGCCTGCGCGAAAAACGCCTGAACTCACCCGCCGATCTCGACCGCGCGCTCGCCAGCAGCCGCGCCGCCGATGCCGAGACGCGCGCCGCCGCCGCCGCGCTGCAATTGCTCACCAACGGCACGCGCCCCGAACAGACTCAACAGACCGAAGCCGCGCTCGCCGCGCAACACGCGCGTCGCGATGTGCTGGCGCTGACGCTCGAACGCCTGACCGTGCGCGCGCCGCGCGACGGCCGCGTCGACGCCATCCCGGTCGAGGTGGGCGATCAAGTCACGCGCGGCGCGCCGCTGATCAGCCTGCTCGTGGGCGAAGCGCCCTACGCGCGCGTGTTCGTGCCCGAGCGGCTCCGCGTGGGCTTGAACGCGAAGGCCGATTTTCGCGTGACCCTCGTCAACGACACGCGCGCCTTCGACGCGCATCTGCGCTACGTGCGCGCCGAGCCCAGCTTCACGCCCTACTACGCGCTCCATGGCGATGACGCCAGTCGCCTGTCCTATCTCGCCGAGTTCGATCTGCTCGGCCCGGGCACCGACGAATTGCCCGCGGGCTTGCCGCTGGCCGTCGCGCTCGCCGCGCCGCGGTGATGCGATGAGTCTCGACCCCAAGACCGCGATCCGCACGCGCGCGTTGACGCGGCGTTTCGGCGAACTCGTCGCCGTCGACGCGCTCGACCTGACCGTGCCGCGCGCGGCCGTGTATGGCTTTCTCGGGCCCAATGGCTCGGGCAAGTCGACCACGATCCGCATGCTCTGCGGTTTGCTCACGCCCAGCGGTGGCGACATCGAAGTGCTGGGCCTGGCCATTCCCGCGCAGGCCGAGGCGCTCAAGCGCCGCATCGGTTACATGACGCAGCGCTTCTCCTTGTACGAAGACTTGAGCGTCATCGAGAACCTGCGCTTTCTCGCCGCCGTGCGCGGGCTCGATGTCCGCACCGCGCGCGAGCGCGTGGAGCACGTGCTGTCGACCTATCGTCTCGATCAGCGACGCTCGCAACTGGCGGGCACCTTGTCGGGCGGTCAGCGGCAACGCTTGGCGCTCGCGGGCGCGGTGCTGCATCGCCCGGAGCTGTTGTTCCTCGACGAACCCACCAGCCAAGTCGATCCCGAATCGCGCCGCGAATTCTGGGATCACATTTTCGAACTCGCCGACGCCGGCACCACCTTGTTGGTCTCGAGTCACTTCATGGACGAAGCCGAACGCTGCCATCGCATCGCCATTCTCGACCGCGGGCGCTTGGTTGCCGACGGCAGCCCGCGCGACCTCACGCGCGACCTGCCTTATCGCGTGATCCGCGTCGAGGCCGATCGCCCGCGCGCCGCGCAAGACCTGCTGCGTCGGCGGGACGATGTCGGCGGCGTGGCACAGATCGGCAATTCTCTGCGCGTGCTGCTGGCCCGCGACGTTGATCAAACCGGCGTGATACGCGCCTTGGGCGAAGCAGGACTGGAAGCCACGGCCGAACCCGTCGAACCCAATCTCGAGGATGTCTTCGTCGCCGCCACGCGCGCCAGCGCCGGAGCACAGACATGAACGGCCTGCGACGCTTCCTCGCCATCGTCTTCAAGGAACTGATGCAACTGCGCCGCGATCGCCTGACCTTCGGCATGATCGTCGGCATTCCCACGCTGCAGCTGCTGATGTTCGGCTTCGCCATCAACAACGATGTGCGCAATCTCGCCACGGCCGTGGTCGATCAGGCCGATACCGCGTTGTCGCGGCAACTGGTCGATGAACTCGCGCATTCGCAAGTAGTCGACGTGCGCTATCGCCCGCGCGAGCCCAACGCGGTGCATGAACTGTTGCGCCGCGGTCAGATCAGCGTGGCCGTGATCGTGCCGCCCGACTACGAACGGCGCCTGGCGCGCGGCGACGCGGCGGCGCTGCAACTGATCGTCGACGGCTCCGACCCCGTGATCTTGCAGGCCGCGCAGCAACTCGCCTCGATCCCGCTAAGCGACAGCCCCAAGCGCCGCGTCGAAGTGCTGAACCTCTACAACCCCGAACGCCGCTCCGCCATCAACACCGTACCCGGTTTGATCGGCGTGATCCTGACCATGACCATGGTGCTGTTCACCGCCGTCGCCATCGTGCGCGAACGCGAACGCGGCAATCTGGAGATGCTGATCACCACACCTGTGCGGTCGATCGAGCTGATCCTGGGCAAGGTCGTGCCCTTCATCTTCATCGGCCTGGTGCAGGTGACCATCGTGCTGGCCTTGGGCGTGCTGATCTTTCACGTGCCCGTGCGGGGCTCGCTGATCGATCTGTACGGCGCGGCGCTGACGTATATCGTGGCCGCGCTGTCGCTGGGCGTGTTCGTGTCGACCTTGGCCTCGACACAATTCCAGGCGATGCAGATCGCGTTCTTCACCTTCTTGCCGCAGATCCTGCTCTCGGGTTTCATGTTCCCCTTCGCGGGCATGCCGTGGTTGGCGCAATGGATCGCGGAGATCCTGCCGCTGACGCATTTCATCCGTCTGGTGCGCGGCGTGCTGCTGCGCGACGCGGCCCTGATCGAACTGTGGCGCGACGTCGGCGCCTTGTGGTTGTTCGCCACCATCGCCTTGATCTTCGCGATGATGCGGTTTCGAAAGCGCCTGGACTGACGCGGCCACGCCCGTAGTCGCGAAGGCTCGCGCCATGGCATGCACGCCGTGGCGGAGTGCGCGAAGGACATTGCCGCGCGCGCGAGCCTTGGCTACGCTCCCAACATGAGCCGCGCCAATCCGACGGAAGTCCTCTTCGCCCTCGATGCCGTCATCGTCGCCGTCACCGGCGACCATCCGCGCGTGTTGTTGATCAATACCAGCGACGGCCTCGAAGCCCTGCCCTCCGGCCCGCTGGATATCGATCGCCACCAGACCCTCGAACGCGGCTTGCGCGACTGGGTCGAGCGCCAGACCGGCATCACCTTGGGCTATGTCGAACAGCTCTACACCTTCGGCGATCAATTTCGCGATCCGCGCGAACGCGGCGGCGGTCCGCGCGTCATCTCGGCCGCTTACCTTGCGCTGGTGCGCGAGCAAATGCTTGCCCAACACGGTGGCGTCGCCTTTCGCGCGTGGTACGACTACCTGCCCTGGGAAGACTGGCGCGCCGGCCGACCGGCCCTGATCGACGGCGCGATCAAACCCAAACTCCTCGCCTGGGCCGGCGATCACGCGCAACGGCGCGAACGCATGGCCCTCACCTTCGGCCTCGACGGCGCCCCGTGGGAAGCCGAACGCACGCTCGAACGCTACGAACTGCTGTGGGAAGCCGGCCTCGTCGCCGAAGCCCAACGCGAACGCGCCGACGCCGAAGGCTTCGCCCGCCAAGAACGCCCCGACCGTAGATTGGAAGCCGTTTTCGGCCGACCCATGGCCCTGGACCATCGCCGCATGCTCGCCCAAGCCCTGGGAAGACTGCGCGGCAAGATTCGCTATCGCCCCGTCGTGTTCGAATTGGTGCCCGAAGAATTCACGCTGCTGCGCTTGCAACGCGTGATGGAAGCACTCGCCGGCAGCCGACTGCACAAACAGAACTTCCGCCGACTGGTGGAAGGCGCGGGCTTGGTCGAAGGCACCGGAAGATCCGAACACACGGGTCGCGGGCGGCCGGCGGAATTGTTTCGGTTTAGGCGTGAGGTATTCCGAGAGAGACCGGCGCCGGGGGTTTATTATCCGGGGGCTTGGTGGTCGAGGTAACCAGAATCAATTGCGCAGTGTCAACTCCAGTTCTCCTTAGTGACAACTCCAACTTCACGCCTCCGACTACGAAACAGAAGCCGAGGACTTTTCTAACAACTGTTCTGCGCGACATTGACTCACAATAGCCCCAACGAATATTGATCGAAGAATCAACCGCCGAGGTCTCGGAGTAGGAAGCAGAGCTCGCACGCCAACCAGCCAAGAAAGACGTTCGACTGCAAACGCGGTCTGCGGCCGTTCCTGACAAATTTTGATTGGGCTAACGGCAAAGTGAACACGAGCTACCGCTAGGAATCGGAGTTGGCCCACTTATAACCAAATCTAATAGAGGAATTTCGATGGGCAAGAGATCTACGACCACAAAAGATGTCGCACTTCTGCGCCAATTGCTGAAAGATGGCCAGTTGCAACTAGCCCCCGAGTTCCAGAGAAATGCTGTGTGGCCAGCTGCGGCGAAGGCATATCTAATCGACACCATTCTTCACGAACGCCCTATGCCTCTTTTCTTCTTTCAACGGGGCAGGTCAGCGCAAACTGGAAAGCCGGTCTACTCAGTTGTAGACGGACAACAACGACTGCGGTCGATCTTTGAATTCCTCGACGATAGATTTACTCTCTCGCAATCAAAAAGCACATCTTTGGCCGGAAAGACGTTCTCCAAACTATCGCCCGAGATGCAGGACAGAATCCTCAACTACGATTTGAACATAGAAGAGTTGTCCGGATATGACGAAAAAGAGGTAAGGGATATATTTGTTCGAATGAACAAATACGTCGTAAAACTCTCTCCTCAAGAACTTCGACATGCCCGAGAAAGCGGCGCATTCTACGATTTTGTCATTGAACTGTCGCGCCTTCCGTTTTGGCGAGAAAAGAACATCTTCTCAAAATCGCAGATCAACCGAATGAGACTCTCAGAATTCTCTGCAGAGCTAGCGATTCTCTTGATTGAAGGCCCGCAGGATAAGAAGGGCTCAATCGATCTGTATTACGGAAAGTATCAAAAGACGTTCGTCGAAGGAAAGTACATTCGCTCAAGACTAGTGAATCACCTATCTTTGATTTCGTCAGCGCTGCCAAATCTTGCAGCGTCACGTTTTCGTAGACCCGTAGACCTTTACTCACTTATCACTGCCATCGATCAGCTGGCCTCAGTCCGTCGCCATTCTGCATCACTTAAGCCAAGCGTCTGTGGAAAGCGACTTGCTGACTTCGAGAGAGACTTGGCGAGAAAAGATCCCAGCAAACTTGCACTTCAGTATCTGGCAGCTGCAAGCAGGCAGACTGACAACATCGGACCGCGTACCACACGCACCGACATTCTCAAAACAGTGATACTCGGACGCCATGATTGAGCGACGCTCGCTTGCGTCAATACGCGACTTTCTGTCCGAATACGAACGTGAAAGGCCAGCTCTTCAAGGAGCGGCCTCAGCGCTAGGCGGATATCTTGATCGCGTCCTTTCAGACTCAAACGTCTCACCTCACATGGTTTCAATTCGCGTAAAGGAAGTAGATTCTTTCCGCGGAAAGCTGCTTCGCAAGGAGTATCGAAACCCGGCGAAGGAACTGACAGACGCGATCGGGGCGAGAGTCATTTTGTACAGGGGCGACGAAGTGGACTACGTTGCCGACATTCTTCGTCGAAATCTGTCAGTAAGAGAAAAGGACTCAATTGATAAACGTCGTTCTCTAGGCCTTCGGGAATTTGGGTATAGGTCATACCATTTGATATGCCAGATCAAGCCAGAGCTCAGATCAACATTGGATTTGCGACCGATCGGGGCCCGAACCTTCGAGATCCAAGTCAGGAGTATTCTTGAGCACGTCTGGGCGGAGATTGAGCATTCTGTCGCCTACAAGTCTGGCGCGGAGCTTCCGTCCGAGCTTAAGAGACGCTTTGCGTCACTGGCAGCGGTCCTTGAAATGCTTGAGCGCGAGTTCTCTTCAGTTAGTCAAGAGAAAAACGCACTCGTAGATCGAGCCCGAGAGCAGATCGAGAGTGACAGACGGAATCCACTATCGCTCGATGTGCCAGCGATGCTCGCATTGCTGGAACTTCGATACGCAGAAGGAGTTCGCTTTCGCGGAACTTCGGAAAAGCCAGAACCATTTCCGCCAGGTATCGAGCAGCGCATGGTTCTGGTACTCCAACGGCTCAATTGTCGGACGACTCGTTCTCTCGAGTTACTTCTAAGCAAACGAAGTGTAGTCAGCGCAACCGAGAGATACGCTAGTCTTGTTGGCGAATCTCTTGCGTCACTGTCGCATTTGGCCCGACTTGCTGTTGCGATTGGCGTTCGATCCAGAGACCACCTCGATACCTTCTTCCCAGAGTTTCTCGCTGATGCTGCTATGAGCACTGCGCTAGACTCTGACAGGTGACATCTTCGCGCGTCTGACCAGAATGACCCACGCGTCTCGAGCTCAGTTCTCGTCCGAGGGCGGAGGCGCCTCGAACTAGCCCCACGCCCAACCGTATTCGTCGTAACCCAACTTCTTGCCTCAGCCGATACACCCGTCGGCCTGAGAGAGATGGTCTACGAAACCTCTTGAGTAGGTCTGAACTCTCGTAGTCGCCAAGGTCAGAGGCGGTTGTCGCGCAGGGTAGCGCTCTCTATCATCACCGCCTCCGCAGCTGGCCACGAGCCCCGCATGTCGCACTTGCACGCCCCCTTCCTCGACCCCAACGATCTCCGCATGCCGAATGACGATGAGTCGCTGCTGACTCATCCCGGCTACGCGCGATGGCAAGGCGTCGCGCCGTTGCCGCATCCGCGCTTGATGCTTCATGTTGGCGCGGCGTCGGTCGAGAACTTTCTGGTGGTCGGCGACGCGTGGGGGCAGTTGATCAGTCATCTGGCGACGCCCAACACGCGCGTGCTGGACATCGGTTGTGGCTGTGGCCGCACCGCGCGGACGGTGCTGCATCACCCGCATATCGCTGAGTACGTCGGCTTCGACGTCGTGCGCGCCTATCCAGCCTGGTGCAACGAGCACCTGAGTCCGCTCACGGGCGGGCGCTTTCACTTTCACCATGTCGACGTGCATAGCGAGCGCTACAACCCCAACGGCAAGGTCGCCGGCGCGCAAGTGGTGTTCCCCGTGGCCGATGGCAGCATGACCCTGGTGTTCGGCGCCTCGTTGTTCACGCATTTGAACGAGCCGGATGCGCGGCGATACGTGCAAGAGTCCCGTCGCGCGCTGCAAACGGGCGGACAACTCGTCGTATCGATTCACGACACACAGGGCGACCATGTGAAGTACGAGGGCGACGAGCATCGCACCGCGGTCAAGGCCGACTACTTCATCGCCTTCGCCCGGGAGCTTGGGTTCGAGTATCAGCGCACGATTCCGGATCTGTGCGGGCAGCGCGTGCTGGTCTTCGTGGCGGTTGATCGTTGAGGAGTCCCATGAAACCCACTGCCCTCGAACTCTGGCACGACTGCGTCAAGCAGCGCTCCGCCGCACCCTTGGATCAACTGCTGGCCAATGACGTCGTGTTCCATTCGCCCGTCGTGCATACGCCTCAGGTCGGCAAGGCGCTGACGAAGGGCTACCTGACCGCGGCCCTGCGCGCGCTGGGCAACGAGAGCTTTCGCTACACGAAAGAGGTCGTGCAAGGTAGAACGGCGGTGCTCGAGTTCGAGACCGTGGTCGAAGGCATCACGATCAATGGCGTCGACATCATCACCTGGAATTCCGACGAGCAGATTGTCGAGTTCAAGGTCATGATCCGACCATTGAAGGCGGTCAATCTCATTCATCAGTTCATGGGCGCACTCTTGGCGAGTCAGCAGTGAGTTCCTGAATTCCGTCCGTGACACTGGGTTCTCGCCAATACTGCCGTCCCGCCGGGGATCACGGAAGCAGTCTGATTCGCGGCATTCACCACGGGCGGCATTCCGCCGCATCGGAGTCCTGATGGCCACCAAGTCCGTCCAAGCCCTTCTCGATGACGTTCGATCCTTGAGCGAAGAGCGCTATGTGATCGCTCGCGAAGTGCTGTCCTTGGTCAAGGCGCACTTCAAGACGCACGCCGAGGAAGTGAAGTACGGCGGGATCCTGTTCTCCGGCGATGGTGTTCAGTTCGGCGGCGTCTTCGCTTATACCGCGCACGTCTCCGTCGAATTCAGCCAGGGCGCTGCGATCGACGATCCGTTCGGGTTACTTGAGGGAAGCGGCAAGGGCCGACGTCATCTCAAGCTGCGATCGGTCAAGGACATCGAGACCAAGCAGCTCGCCAAGTATCTGGTGCTTGCTCACCGCGCCGCGAAGGATGTTGACTAACGCCCGCCATAGCGGGGACTGATGGCGATGCGGTTGGCCGGCGGCACCGCCCGGACTAAACTCGGGCGTTCGCCATTCGCGCCTGATGGCTCGAGATTCGCCGAGGTAGCATCTCGCGCGCAGGCAATGAACTCGCCAGACCGCCGTCACCGAGATGTCTCGGTACCGCACTTACGATGCAAGGATGAAAGGAGCTTGTCATGGCCAATACGCTGAACTGGTTTGAGATCCCCGTCGCCGATTTCGCGCGCGCCAAGGCCTTTTACGAGAAGGTGCTCGAGATCACGATCGAGCCTTTGGAAATGGGTCCCCAAACCATGGGCATGCTCTCCAAGGACCCGACGGGCGTCGGCGGCGCCATCGTTCATGGCGAGGGCGCGATACCTTCCAAGCTTGGCACGCTCGTCTACCTCAATGGCAAGGACGACCTGGCGCCGATGCTCGCCCGCGTCGCGCAGTTTGGCGGCACCGTGGTCGTGCCGAAGACCGAGATCGGCAACAACTTCGGCTACTTCGCGCACTTCATCGACACGGAAGGCAACACGGTCGGCCTGCACTCGATGCGATAAGGCTTTCCAAACGCCAGCATTGATCGATGTCGCGTGGCCCGCAACTCAATCGGCGCAGACTCCTACTCGAACTGAAGCCGGCGAATACCGTCGTGCTTCGCGGCACGAGCGCGCTCGGCGCGTCGATTGCCGGTCAACATCGTGCGATTCGCGCTTCGAGTCATTCCATTCTTGCGGGCACTTCGCCGTTTGAGCACTGGAGACGCGCGTGCGGGTAGACTCGGCCAAGTTCGAATGGTCTCGACCTTTCTCCGCGCGTGGATTGCCATGAAAGCCCAAGAACGCAGTGCCTTGCTCCAGACCTTGAAGCAACGCTTCGAGAAGCACCCCAATCGCCACTCGGGTCTGAGCTGGGACGCGATTCAAACCAAACTCGAAGGCAATGCCAAGGCACTCAAGGCGCTCGCCCAGATGGAAAGCACGGGGGGCGAACCCGACGTGATCGGTGTCGACAAAGCCGCGAACGAATTCCTGTTCTGCGATTGCTCGCCCGAAAGCCCCACCGGTCGACGCAGCCTATGCTTCGACGACAAGGCTCTGCGCTCGCGCAAGGAGAACAAGCCCAAGGGCAGTGCGATGGAAGCCGCCGCGGACATCGGCATCGAGCTGCTCACCGAAGCGCAGTACCGCGACCTCCAATCCCTCGGCGAATTCGACCTTAAGACTTCCAGCTGGATCGCGACGCCCAGCGATGTGCGCCAACTCGGCGGCGCACTGTTCTGCGACCGTCGATACGGCAAGGTGTTCGTGTATCACAATGGCGCGGAGTCGTATTACGCCGCGCGGGGGTTCAGGGGGATGCTGCGCGTGTAGGATTGGGTCATCGTCAGTCTGCGTTGGACCGTCAAAGATCATTGTCTTCCTCGACGATCGATCAGACATCACAATCGCCTTTCTGCTTTGGAATCAATTAGCACCATGGGACGCTTCGCGGTACTCCTTCGCGGTGTCAACGTCGGAAAGGGCAATCGCGTGCCTATGGCGGAGTTCCGTGCCGCGCTCGAAGATCTGGGCCATCGTTCGGTGCGAACCCTGCTCAACAGCGGCAATGCCGTCTTCTCGTCGTCGAGCCGGAGCACTAGCAAGCTTGCCGATGGCATCGCCAAGGCCGTGCAAGAGCGCTTCAACGTCGCCACGCCCGTCATCGTCAAATCGAGCGCGGAGATCGAGGCCATCGTCCAAGGCAATCCCCTGCCGACGCCCGAGTCGGAGCATTCGCGATTCCTGGTCGTCTTCGCGAGCGATGGCGCCAAGCTGCAGGCGTTGAGTTCGATTACCACTTTGCTCAAGCCCGGCGAACGCTTCGTCGTCACGGAGCATGCCGCTTACCTGCATTGCGCGGGCGGCATCCTAGAGAGCAAGGCAGGCGAGGCGCTGTTGGGCAAGGTGGGGCGAACCGTGACCACGAGGAACTGGGCGACCGTGCTCAAGCTTTCCGCCCTGTTGTCCGAGAGCGCGTCGCCAACCGCCGCGTGACGAGGACGACTATGAGCGCCATTCAAGACCTCTTCGTTCGGGCGCGTCGCCTTGGCTCTCGGCTGTTGCGAAGCGTGACGCTGGGCCGCCGGGGCAACCCTCAGCCGACAAGATCGCCGCGTCCAGGGCTCCCAGACATCACACCAGAGTTCGTGGAACGGGCCGTCGGCATTCTTGGGAACTCGCTTCTAAGCCCCAGCGAAGTTGATGCGCAACTCATCGATTTGGCTGGGGACAGGATTCTTGTCAATCGACTCATCGGCATCCTGCCAGAGACATTCGCCATTGTGCTGGTATCGCACATGAAAGATGGTTTGAAAGTTAAATGGTCGAGAAAATTCTCGGTGCGCAATGCGAAGGGCAAATGGACCAAGATTCGATTGTCAGAGGAGCCCATTTTCGCGCATGGATTGCGGCTTGCCTTTCAGATGTACCACCAGGGTCCTCGCGATGTCTTCGCGAAAATGGCAACCCAAAGTGCCACGGCAGACAGCGTCAATCGGGCGCTGCATGCTGGAGAATCACTGGCAGGCGCGAAGTGTTCCTTCGTAGTCCACGGCGTGCCGGCGGAGGAATATGGCGCGTAAGCACCGCGGCCGAAGCGGACGCCATGTTTTGTCGATAGCCACTTAGCCGAGGTATCGCCATCGCTCGCGAAGTCCCAAAGGCGCTTGGCAATCAACCTTCCGTTCGTCGAACTGCCTACAACGTCGCATCGCAATTCAGTTCAATCAGAGGTCCCCATGCCAAATGACGTCGTATCACCAAAGGCCATCGCCGCCAGTCTTACCGAGTTCTGGTCGCCCCGCGTCGTCGCGGAACTCGACGACTCCTTCGTCAAGGTCGCCAAGGTCAAGGGCACGCTCGCCTGGCACAGCCACGAGCTCGAGGATGAGTTGTTCTTCATTCTCAAAGGGTCGCTGACCATCGAGATGGAAGATCGAACCGTCGTCTTGCGGGAAGGCGAAGCCTTCGTCGTGCCCAAGGGCGTGAAGCACAACCCGATCGCCGAGCAGGAATGTCACCTGATGCTGATCGAACGCAAGTCGACCCTGCATACCGGCGATGTGGTCACGGAGAAGACGCGGAGCCTGGCGGATCAGTTGCGGCCGGTTTGAGGTCACTCGGGCGTTAACTCAACCCCACCTGTCTTTCAACAACCGGCACGACATAAATACGACGGCACAATCAACGACGACATGAAGCTTTCGACAACAAACTACCTCGAACAGTCGCGCTCGTGGCCCACTTCCGGCGCGCATATCTTGGCGCATTACGACGACGAGTCCATCGTCGTCTACCAAGCCTATCGCCCCTCGATTGGTCGCTATGCCGTCGAGCATCAGCGCCTGGGTGGTCCGGAGTTCAGCTTTAGCCGCATGAGTTGGATAAAGCCCAATTTCCTATGGATGATGTATCGATCCGGCTGGGGAACCAAGCCCGACCAGGAATTCACCTTGGGCCTGCGAATCAAGCTGACCTTCTTCGAGTCCTTGCTGGAACAAGCCGTGGCCTCGACCTTCGACGAACAGGTCTACCACTCGCACGACGCATGGCGATCGAAGCTCAGCGAGTCCAACGTCAGGCTGCAATGGGACCCCGATCATTCACCGACCGGGAGCAAGCTCGAACGCCGGGCAATCCAATTGGGACTTCGCGGAAACGCCTTGCGGAAACTTGCGGGTGACGAGTTGTTGGAGGTAATCGACCTGAGCCCATTTGTCGAAGCACAGCGCGGCTGTGTTGGCACGCCAGATCAAGCAAGACTCTGCACGCCATCGGAGCGGGTGTATTTGCCGAGAAGTGACTTGGCGCGACTTCAGACCCAGGTTTCGATGTGATGCCGGACTCGCGCGCGAGCCCATCTTCGAAGTATAACCAACGCAAAGCACTGGCCTGTTATTCAAGAAGACCATGAGCGCGACTGCATCACTGAGTTTTCAACTTCGTTGGAAGCTTGGTGGAGCGTTGCCGCTCCTCGCGCTCGCCGCCCTTCTTGTCGTCGCACCCAAGGGACAAGCCTCGTCCTATTCGGAGGTCATCGCCCACGCGGTCGAGATGTGCAAGGCACTTGCGCCTGGCCATGAGGCCGAACTGGGCAATTCGGATCCGGAAGAAGTGTCGCATTGGTTTCGCCAAGCCCGGTGGGAGGCGTCGCAGAGGTTGTGGAACGACGCGGGCGTCAGGCGCCTCAAGAAGTCACTACGGGAATCGCATGATGCGCTGACCTCAGCCTGTCTTCGGCAATTGCTCGAAGAGGCGCGCACCAAGGCCGAAGCGCCCCTGACGTATTCGCCCACGCCCTCCGGCTAGTCGTTGCACCACCGGAGGGGAACTCGTTCACCCCTTGATGCGTCGTTGCCGGTTGAGCACACTCAGCGCAATCTTTCTGCGCGTGCCGCCGTGACATGAACCTCGTCCCCTGCACCCACGAGCGTCACGCGGCGCCAATTCTCGAGATTCTCAACGAGGCCATCGTCAGCTCCACCGCGCTGTTCGACTACCAACCTCGACCGCTCGAGGCCATGGCGGGCTGGTTCAAGGCCAAGGAGGCCGGCAGGTTTCCCGTGATCGGCGTTGAGTCAGACGACGGTCAGCTGATGGGATTCGCCAGTTACGGCCACTTTCGCGCGTGGCCGGCCTACAAGTATTCCGTCGAGCACTCCGTGTACGTGCACCGGGATCATCGCGGCAAGGGTCTTGGGCGGCGGTTGATGCAAGCCCTGATCGCGGAAGCGACGAATCACCAATATCACACCTTGATCGCGGGCATCGATGCCGCCAACGCGGGCAGTATCGAGCTGCACCGATCGCTGGGCTTCCAGCACTGCGGTACGATCGCGCAGGCGGGGTTCAAGTTTGGGCGTTGGTTGGATTTGAGCTTTTATCAGTTTTGGATTTGAGCTTTTATCAGTTGATGTTGCCGACACCCGTCAACCCTACCGATGAACCGACTAACGCCTGAGCTGGAATGCCGGCAGCCAGACGTTTAGATGCTTCGATCTGGGCTTCGAGAACAGCGAGCAAAGTCAGTTGGATGCTGGGCTCGACGAGGCGGCAGCCTGGCCGATCCGAATTGCTTGGGCAAGGCCGGCACTCACAACTTAGGAAATTTGACATGCTCAAAGGCTCTTGCCACTGCGGCGCTGTAACCTGGCAATTCGATCCCGTGCCCGAAGGGGCCACGGCCTGCAACTGCACGGTTTGCCGTCGCTACGGCGTGCTGTGGATCTACGACTTCGAGAACGAAGGCGTTCGCGTCTCTGGCCCGACGAATCATTACATTCGCGGCAAGGCCATCGAGTTTCACTTCTGCCCAACGTGCGGGTGCGTCTCGCACTGGCGCGCGCAACGCGTCGACGAGGACGGCCGGCGTCGGATGGCGGTGAATGTGCGGCTGTCTGAGCCACAGGATGTCGCCAAGATTCCGATCGATCATTTCGATGGCTTGGATACGTTTGAAGACCTGCCGAGGGATGGCAAGTGCGTGGCGGACTATTGGTTTTGACGCGTCCATTCTACGATTGGTAAGACCCCGACTACACCGCCGAGCGCTTAGCCCATGTTTGTCTGTAAACCGGTGCAACTTGCTCTGCACTTCGCGCTTTGCAACGGTGCGAACTCATCGCGGAAGGAGTTCGACTCATGAAGGCTTGGCTCTACATCCTCGGCTTGTTGCTGCTGCCGGCGGCCTACGTGGGCTTGATGCTGATGAATCAGCAGCCGATCGAATGGTCGGTGCTGGCGCTCATGGCGCTGATCATTCTGCCGATCGTGGTTTTTAGGAAGCGGATTGGCGCGGTCGAGAAGCAGTTCAATGCCATGTCCGACGAGGACAAGCTCAAGACGATCGGCAAGGCGGCGTCGACGGTGGCGCGTCGGTCGGTTGGCTCGGATTGATGCCGACGATTGAAGTCGAGTCACGGATTGGCTAGCAGAGCAGAGATTTGCGGTTTGATCGCCAGCGCCGCGCGCTATCCTGATTTGCTTAGAAGCGGCGTCGAGAGCATCTGCGCCCCGGCAATCGTCGCAATCATCACGCCGACCGCCAACCACGCGTAGGGCCACAACAGCGGCATCCCTACCAGCAACAGGCCATCGTTGCCTCCGGGGATCAGCATGCCGCCCACACCCATCGCCGCGCTGCCGATCAAGCATCGCGTGACGCTGAGTGCCGTTGGTTTTACTGAGTGCCAGCGACCCGCCGTCCAACCGCCGACAATGGCACCCGCGATCAATGCGCCCATCAAGGCCGCGCGCATTGCCAGGTTGGATGACTGACCTCGCGCGAGTTCTGCCAGCACGTCGGTGTAGGCCCATGACCCCGCGAGCAAGAACAACCCTAAGAAGCTGATGCCGATCACGACCGTGGCCGCGCCCGGTTGCCAGGCGCGGCGATGCCACGCTTGAGAAGGCTCGGACGTGTTCGTGGCTGATCCGCGCGCCACCACGGCGACTCGCCACAGCAAGGCCATGGACAAGATCGCGCCCAAGGCCAAGGCCACGCGCATCGACGGCACGATCGGCGCCACGCTTCGCGGCGTGAGTGTCGGCAACCAGGGCGCGATCACCCAGCAACCAACAAAGAAGCCCACCGGCGTCAGCAAGTACACCCACTCTCCCGAACCCAAGCGCGCGATCGCGCCGAAGACGCAACCGCGATTGATGTAGGCGCCGAGTCCCAACACCGTGCCACCAACAACGGTCGGCAGTCCAACGACGTAACCGTGCGGCAACACCATCGGTACGCCAGCAGCATGCGCCAGCAACAAACCCAACATGACCCACAACGACGCCTCGGCGATGTGTCGAAGTCGCCGCGCACGACGTTCGCGCACGAGCTGATCGACCGCGACGACCAGGCAAGTGGCGCCCCGCTGAATCGCGAAGCCCATGATGCCCGCGAGCAGAAGTTCGATGATTGGGATCGCTATCGACACGGAAGACTCCTGGTCTCCACCGAACACATCAACGCACTCAAGGGTCGCAACTCAGGATCGATCGTCTCAACGACCGGGCACCCAAATCCAAACTCAACAAAAGCGCGACGCGCGACTCAAACCGCAGTCGCGCGCCGCGACACACACGGTGCGCCCGGGGTTGGCGACCGCTTACATGTGCTCGGGCATGGTCTCCGGCTTGTGGTCATTGACGAGGTCGGCGATGGTCAGTTCCACCGGCACCGTGCCTTCGTTGCGCCACCAGTGACGCGTACCGAGGAACTCGCGCGAGACATCACCGACCTTGTGCACCAACGGCACGAGGCACTTGCTGCTGTGCTCGACGACGGTGCCGGCGGTGACCATGATCAGTGCGGGACGATCGGCATGATCGTGCAGCGGCACCACGCCACCGGGGGCGATGGTCATGTGGCGCATGCGCAGACGGCGTTCGTTGAGCTTGACGTTTTCCTTCGACAAATCGACGGCGGCAAGCTCGGTGTCGGTCACGCCCACGGGCGCGGTCGGCGCCTTGTCGAGCGGATTGGCGCCGACCTTGTCGGCCGGGCATTCGCCAGCCTGCGCCGCGGCGCCGAGGCCGAGCAAGGTGACGAAGGTGGTGGTGACGATGAGGGCGCGCGCGCGCGCCTGAAGAACATGCTTCATGTTGTGCTCCAGTGGTTTGAAAGAGAGGTGTCGCGAATCGCGACGCGCGCCAACCGCCGCGCGTCGCTGGAACTCAGTGCAGAATCACGCCCGCCATCGGATCGACGGGCTTGGTCCACGGTGCCGCGGCAATAACGCCGCGCATGTGATCGCACCCGGCGAGCCAGCGCGCGCGAATGCCTGCCGCGCTGAAATCGATGTCCTTGGTGTGATCCTCGTGCGCCAGCGCGGGCGCGAGCAGGGGCACCACGTGCATCGTCGTGCCACAACCCCATTCGCTCAGTTCGCGCACGTCGGGGCGTTGCGCCAGGTCTTCGGGCAGGCGGCTCGAGAGCTCGCGGATCACGTGACGCAGATGATGGATCTGCCGCTGCTGATCGATATGATGCTCGGCGCGGCTCGCGTACTGAATTTCCTTCTGACGATTGAGCACCTGCCAGATCGAGTTGGGCTCGGCGGCTTCCGTCTGCCAAACGTTGACGGCGAAGATCACCGAACTGCGCCGCTGACGATCCTCGAGCACCGCCTCGATCGGCGTGTTCGAGTACAAGCCGCCGTCCCAGTACGGCTCGCCATCGATGCGCACGGCCGGGAATGCGGGCGGCAGCGCGCCAGACGCCAGCACGTGCTCCAGCGCCACGCGCTCATCACGACTGTCGAAGTACCGCATGCGGCCCGTGCGCACGTTCACCGCGCCTACGGTCAGACGCGGCGCGCGCGCGTTGAGGCGATCGATGTCGACGAGACGGCTCAAGGTCTCGAGCAAGGGGCGCGTGGTGTAGTACGCAGCCTTGTCGACGCCCAATGGCAGATGCGGCGACAGCCAGGCCAAAGGCTCGGGCTTGAAGAAGGCGGCGATACCTTGCGTGATCGTCATCAAGTTACCGTACGCCGCGCCGAACAGATTCAAGGCGCCGTGCAGACCACGTTGCTCGACTTGATCCCAGAAATCATGCAGCCGCGACAGACGATCGCTCGGCGCATTGCCGGCGATGATCGCGGCATTGATTGCGCCGATCGAGGTGCCGATCACCCAATCGGGTTCGAGGCCGGCTTCATGCAGGGCCTGATACACGCCAACTTGATACGCGCCCAAGGCGCCACCGCCTTGCAGCACCAGCACGTGCTGGCCGGGCAAGGTCGCGGGTTGCGCGCTGGCGGCACGCTGGCTCGCCTCGGCGACGCTGGCGCGCCGCGGATGGGAAGTACTGGACATGAGGGTCTCCCGGTGTCGACGTCTCCCGCGTCGACTTCGTGGGGCAAAGACCCGTGGCGGTGAGGAAAGCTTTCACATTTCGCGGGATTTATATATTCGTTCTTGCATGTAATGGAATGGCCCGAGAGCCGGTCGCGCGCGCGGGTTCGTGCTCCAACGTCCGTGTTCGGCGCGGCCGTGAAAGATCACTGCCCCACTCCGGGTCATGTGCGCCGTAGCCCGCTCGGGCATGACCATCACGAGGGTCGCGACATGTTGCAAGGAAAGACCGCCCTGATCACCGGCTCGACCTCGGGTATTGGCTTGGGCATCGCGCGGCGCTTGGCGGCCGCGGGCGCCAACATCATCCTCAATGGTTTTGGCGAGGCCGCGGCGATCGAAGCCACGCGCGAAACCTTGGCGCGCGAGTTCGGCGTGAAAGTGCGTCATGATGGCGCGGACATGTCGAATGCCGAGGAGATCGAGCGCTTGTTCGATAGCGCGCGTCGCGAGTTTGGTGGCATCGATGTGCTGGTCAACAACGCGGGCATTCAACACGTCGCGCCGATCGAGGAGTTTCCGGTCGAGAAGTGGCAAGCGATCATCGCGATCAACCTCACCGCCGCTTTTCACACCACGCGCCTGGCCGTGCCGACGATGAAGGCGCGCGGCTGGGGCCGTGTGATCAATGTCGCTTCGGCGCATGCGCTGGTGGCGAGTCCGTTCAAGAGCGCGTACGTCGCGGCCAAGCACGGTATCGCGGGTCTCACCAAAACCGTCGCGCTGGAAGTGGCCACGCACGGCATCACGGTCAATGCCGTGTGCCCCGGTTATGTGCTGACGCCACTCGTGGAGAAGCAGATCCCCGATACCGCGCGCGCCCGCGGTCTGACCGAGCAACAGGTCATCACCGATGTGCTGCTGCACGCGCAACCGACCAAGCGTTTCGTCACGGTCGAACAGGTCGCGGGTCTGGTGCACTTTCTGTGTCAGGAGGATGCGGCGTCGATCACGGGCGCGGTGCTGCCGATCGAGGGCGGTTGGACTGCGCAGTGAGTGTCGTATCACCGCCGCGCACGGTCGATCGCGCCACCGATCCCTGACTTTGGTGGGTGAAAGCAATCGTCGGCACGCGTGAAACGCAATTGCCGCACGCTCGATTTGCGTAGTCTCCGGAATTCCGAATGTCGCGACCTTCGTCGCGACCGGCGACATCTTTGGAGACCGTCGCGATGAATGCCTTGCTGTTGATGCTGTCGATCGCCACGTGGGGCGCGACGCCGACTCACACGCCCGACCCGGCCGCCGGCCGCGAACGCAGCGTCGCCTGCCAAGCTTGCCATGGCCCGAATGGCGTGAGTCTCGATGCCGAAGTGCCCAACCTCGCGGGTCAGAAGGCGCCTTATCTCGTCGCGCAGCTGTCCGCGTTCAAAGCGGGCGAGCGCAAGCATGACGTGATGAATGCGATCGCGGGCCAGCTGCAAGCGGATGAGATCGACAACCTCGCCGCGTTTTGGTCAAGCTTGCCCGCGATTGACGCGCATGCCGGCGCCACGCCCTCGCCTTTGCGTCGATCAACGTTGAACTTTCCCGCTGATTTTCCGAAGGACTACGTGGTTTACGCGCAGAGCGAAGACCCGGCCGCCGGCACGGTGTCGCGCAGCTACGCCAGCCCGACCGCGGTCGCGGCCGTGCGCGCGGGCAAGGCCATGCCGGTGGGCTCGACCATCGTCGTCGCCACCGCGCGCATGAAGCGTGGCGAGGACAAGACGCCGATCAAGGGCGATGACGGCCACTATCAGACCGAACCCGAATCGTTCTTCTCCGTGATGGCCGCGGTCGAAGGCCAAGGCCGCGACACGCCCGAACTGCTGCGCAATGGCGATTGGGGCTATGGCCTGTTCGACGCCAAGCATGCGCGCGTGGAGACCGTGAACTACGCGATGTGCCTGGGCTGTCACAAGGCGCGCGCGAACGACTCCTACGTGTTCACTATCGAAGCGCTGCGCGCGCATTTGGGCGTGAAAGCGGGCGCCAAGCCCGCGACTTGAAACTTCGACCGCGCGCGAACTACAGGTCGACGGGATACAACCCGTCGGCATGCGCGCCTTGGTGATAGCCCTTGATGCCAATGGTGCGCGCGAGCGGGCTGAGGTAGTCGCGATCGTCGCGCAGGCAGGCGATCGCATTCGCGAAGTCGTATCGCGGACGCCAACCGAGTTCCTCGCGCGCGCGGGCATTCACGTACACACGATCGATGCCCACGGGCAAGCGCCATCCGCGTTGCGCGTAAGCCTCGACCATCTCAGGTACGCGGCGCGCGACGACTTCGGGCAGACGCTCGCGCAGATCAGGCAGATCCTCGCGCATGAATGGCGTCGTGGCGCTGATCACGTAGCGCGCGAAACCGAGTGCAGGCGCGTGCGCCAACGCCAACAGATGCGCCTGCGCGACATCGTCAATGTCCACGCGCCGATACAGCAATTCGTTGACCTTGAGGTTGTCGTCATCGAAGGCGGCGCGACGCGCGACATCGTCGTCGGGTTCAAGAAAGAATCGCGACGTGCGCAGAATCACGCATGGCAACGCGTGCTTGCGCCATATCACGCGACACAGATCCTCGGCCGCGACCTTGGTGGCGCCGTAGATGTTCTTCGCCACGGGCGTCACGTCCTCGTCGATCCACGCGGCGGGCGCGCCCGGCGGCGGCACCAGCGCGTCGCCGAAGACGCTCGTGGTGCTGGTGAAGACGAAGGCGCGCACGCCGGCTTGCGCGGCGGCTTCAAGCAGATTCAACGTGCCCGTGAGATTGGTGTCAACGAATGCCTGACGCGCATGCGTGGCCACGTGCGGCTTGTGCAGGGTTGCGGCGTGGATGACGGCGCCGACGTCGACCATCGCACTCGCCACCACCTCGCGATCAACGATCGAACCCACGATGTCGGTGAACGCCGAAGGCACGATGTCGATGCCATGCGCGTCTTCGCCCCGCGCGCGTAAGGTGCGCATCAAGGCCTCGCCCAGATGTCCGGCGCTGCCGGTGATCAGGATGCGCATGCGGTGAGACCTCGCGGGGATTCAAACAGCGTCACGGCTCGATTGCGCGCGCGATCAAAACAACAGATTCACCATCACCAGCACGATCACGATATACGCCAACGACAGCGGCGCGCCCACGCGCCACAAGTCCTGCGCGCGATACCCGCCGGGGCCGCTGATGATGGCCATCACCGGATTTGAGATCGAGGTGAAACTGTTCGACGCCGACATCGCCACGATCAGCGCGAACGCCGTGGGGTTGCCATTGGCGGCCAGCGCCACGTTGATCGCCAGCGGCACCATCACTACGGTCGCGCCGACGTTGGACATGACCACGGTGAAGAACGAGGTCAGCAAGGCGATCGCGAACTGCAGCATCCACGGATGCACCTTGCCGAGCACGCGCAGCAGTTCCTGCGCCACCCACGCGGCGGCGCCCGTGGCATCGACGGCCCAGCCGAGTGGAATCAAGCACGCCATCAGGAAGATGGTCTTCCAGTTCACGGCCTGATAGGCCTCGTCCATGCTCAGCACGCCGGTGAGCAACATGCCCACGGCGCCGGTCATCATGGCGATCGGCAGTTTGAGGTCGGAGAACAGCGCCAGGCCGATCGCGAGCGCGAAGAAGATCATCGCGTTCCAGATCTTGTGCGGGCGTTCTTCTTCCTTGGGATAGTCGGTGACGACGACGAAGTCGCGAATCTCCGCCGCTTGCGCAAGATCGCGCCAGAAGCCGTGAAAGACCAAGGTATCGCCCTGGCGAATCTGCACCGCGCGAATGTCCTCGCGAAAGATCTTGTCGCCGCGATTAACCGCCAGCACCGAGATATTGTGCCGCTTGCGCAGCCGTAGATCGGCCAGCGATTGGCCGATGTAGCGCGAGTTCGGCGGCACCACGGCTTCGGCGATGCCGGCGCGGCCGGGGTTGAACATTTCGCCGAAGTTGCGCAGGCGCGAGAGCACGCGCATTTCGTTGTGCCCCGCCCACGTGGCCACGGCCTCGCGCTGACCGAGCACGCCGAGCACCGTGCCGACCCAGATCATCTGATCGGCCGGTGGCGCCAGGCGCGCTTCTTCGCCAGTCTTGATCGCGAGGATCAGCGGCGTGCCGACTTGCGATTCCAGTTCGCCGATCGACAGGCCCACGAGCGGGCTGTCGGCGGTGACCAGCACTTCGATCACTTCGCCGTCGATGCCATAGGTCGAGGCGAAATAGGTTTCGGTCTTGGATGGCGTGACGCCTTGGCGATCTTCGCGCAGCGGCAGGAGCTTCTCCCACCACAGACCAAAGTAGGCCAAGCCCGCGACCACCAGCACCAGACCGATCGGCGTGATCGAGAACATCGACATGGGGTCGATGGTGTCGGCGCCCGGCGGCAGGTTGCGATTGACCGAGGCGATGAGGTCGTTCAACAAAATCGTCGGCGAGTTACCGACCATGGTCAGCGTGCCGCCGAGAATGATGCAGCAGGCCATCGGCAACAGCAGACGCGACAGCGGCAAACCCGTGCGCGAGGAAATGCGCGACACTACCGGCAAGAACAGCGCGGTCAACGCCGGGTTCTGCATGAAGGCGCTCATGCCGCCGGTAAGACCGCACAGCACCAGCAAGAGGCGCCGTTCCATGCCATTGGACAACCGCAAAATAAACGAGGCCGCGCGCGACAACACGCCCGTGCGATCAAGCCCCGCGCCCAGGATCATGGTCGCCATGATCGCGATCACCGCGTCGCCGGCGAAACCGGTGAACAACTGATCGACCGCGACCAGGTTGGTCACGCCCAGGAACACCAGCACGAGTAGCGCGACGATGTCGGCGCGGATCCACTCCAGCGTGAACATCGTCACCGTGAAGACGATCAGCCCGAGCACGAGCATCATCTCCGTGGTGAGGTTCAGGCCGCCGTCCATGCGCCTCAACGACTCCCGGCTTGCGTGCGGCTATACGCGCTCATGCATCAAATCCCAGACCTCGTGCCCCAGGCGCCGGCCGCGACGTTCGAAATGGGTCTCGATGCGCCACGATGGTCGCGCGACGTAGTGTCCGCGGCCAGCGGTGTTGCGGAGCGCGGGACAGGCGTCGACCACGCTCAGCATCTGCACGGCATAGTCCTGCCAGTCGGTGGCCAGATGCAAGAGGCCGCCCACGCGCAGGCGTCGCGCCAGCAAGTCCACGAACTCGGGCTGGATCAGCCGGCGCTTGCGCTGGCGGGTCTTGGGCCAGGGGTCGGGAAAGTAGACGCGGATCTGATCGAGCGCGCCGTCGGCGATCTCGTGGGTCAGCACCTCGACCGCGTCATGGCAATAGACGCGTGCGTGGCGCGCGCCGTCGCGGTCGAGATCGTGCAGCAAGCGCCCGACGCCGGGACGATGGACCTCGATGCCCAGGTAGTTGTGCTCGGGGTCGTTGAGCGTCGAGTGATGCAGCTGCTCGCCATTGCCGAAGCCGATTTCCAGCACCACGGGCGCGGCCCGGCCGAAGGCCGCGGCGAGGTCGCGCGGCTGGCCGTCGTACTCGAGGCCGAAGCGCGGCCAGGCCTCGCTGAGCGCGCGGCTCTGCGAGGCGGTGATGCGCCCTTGGCGGCGCACGAAGCTGCGCACGCGGCGTTCGGGATAAGCGTCCTCGCTCATCGGCGTGGCCGGTGTCAGCCGATGGTGCCGTCGATTGGGCTCGAGGCCGAGGCGAAGCGCTTGCGCGGAATGCGACCGGCCAGATAGGCCTCGCGCCCGGCCTCGATGGCCTTGCGCATGGCGCTGGCCATCAGCACGGGGTTGCGCGCGCCGGCGATGGCGGTGTTCATCAGCACGCCATCGCAGCCGAGTTCCATGGCGATGGCCGCGTCCGAGGCCGTGCCGACGCCGGCATCGACGATGATCGGCACGCGCGCCTGCTCGACGATCTCGATCAGGTTGTAGCGGTTCTGCACGCCCAGGCCCGAGCCGATCGGCGCGGCCAGCGGCATCACCGCGACGCAGCCGATCTCTTCCAGGCGCTTGGCCAGCAGCGGATCGTCGCTGCAATAGACCATCACCTGGAATTTTTCCGCGACCAGGGTCTCGGCCGCGCGCAGGGTTTCGAGCATGTTGGGAAACAGCGTGCGCTGATCGGCCAGCACTTCGAGCTTGATCAGATCGTGACCGTCGAGCAGCTCGCGCGCCAGGCGGCAAGTACGCACGGCGTCATCGGCGCTGTAGCAGCCGGCGGTGTTGGGCAGAATCGTGTAGCGCGACGGCGGCAGCACGTCGAGCAGATTGGGCTGGCCCTTGTCCTGACCGATGTTGGTGCGACGGATGGCGACGGTGACGATCTCGGCGCCAGCGGCCTCGGTGGCGCGGCGCGTTTCGTCGAGGTCGACGAACTTGCCCGTGCCGGTGAGCAGGCGCGAGCGATAGGTCTTGCCGGCGATGATCAAGGGATCGCGCTCGACCGAGTAGTCGCCGAGGAAAGGAACCGGGGTTTTGCTCATCGAAGAATCTGCCAATGGTGCGGAAGTGCGAAGCGTGCCTGCGTGGCCGCGACGCGCGGCGGATCACATCCGCCCGGGCCGCGCGGCCCGGGCAATAGTGTAGCCGGGTTGCTCAGCCGCCGCCCAAGGCGTGCACGATCTCGACGCGGTCGCCCGGCGCCAGCGCGCGCGTGGCGTGCTGGCTGCGCGGCACGATTTGTTGGTTGACTTCCACCGCCACGCGGCGTTGCGCGTGGCCCGTGTCTTCGAGCAGGGCCGCGATGGTGAGCGCCTCGGCCACTTCGCGGTCTTCGCCGTTGAGTTGAATCTTCATCGTGGGCTTCCGAATATTCTCGCGAGCATCGTCTCAACCGAGACACACTTCGCCATTGTCGATCGTCACCGGCACGGGCTTGAGCCCGGTGCCGCGACACGGCCCCGCGACGCCATCGCCACTGGCCAAGCCGAAGGTCGCGCCATGCACGGCGCAAATCAACAAGCGACCTTCGATCAGAAATTTTCCCGGCGACCAATCGAGTCGTCGACCCGCGTGCGGACATTCGTTGTGAAACGCGTGCACCACGCCGTCGACGCGCGTGAGGATCAAGGAAAAACCGCCCGTGGCGGTCTCCACTTGCACCGCGGTGGCGCCGCCTTCGGGAATCTCGTCCACTCGAATTAACGCTTTTCTCACGAATGACCTCGCGCGCGCCGGGCACTTGCACGCCCGGGATTGTTTACGGATAGTGTCAGCCCCATTGTGCCATCGAGGTTGATGGACATGACGCTCTTTCGCTACGGCGGTAATCGTTGGCTCGGCTTCGGCCGCGGCCTGTTGTTGGTGCTGGCCCTGACCGCGGTGATCGCGGTGGCCATGGTCGGCGCCGTCATTGGCTTGGCCGTGCTCGCGGCCGGTGCCGTGCTGCATGCCCTGATTTCGGTGTTCCGCGCGCAACGCGCGCCGCGCGCGAGCGCGGGTGTCACCGCCCCTGGCGCCAGCGCGCCACGCGTGATCGAAGGCGAGTTCGTCGTCATCGATCGCGGCCACGGCTGATCGTTCGCGGCGACCACGGTCGCCGCACCCACGCAAGATTCGGATAGCCGCGCCAGACGCGCGACGGTAACGTGTCGACCATGACACGCACCGCCTCGCCACGTCCCGCGCGCGCTCGCCACGCCGTCGATTCCGAAACCTACGCGCGCAAGCTCGACGCCGTGCGCGCGCGCATCGCGCAGGCCGAGGAAACGCCGCGATTGAGCGAACTGTCGCGCATCGCGGGCCTGAGCGAATCGCAATTGCTGCGCGCGTTTCGTCAACGCTATGGCCTGTCGCCGCGCGAGTACGCGCAGTCAATCAAGATCGATCAGTTCAAGCGCGCGCTCAAGCAAGGCGCCGAAGTCACCGACGCGGTGTACGCGGCGGGCTTCGGATCGTCGTCGCGCGTGTATGAGAACGTCGATCGTCATCTGGGCATGACGCCGGGACACTATCGTCGCGGCGCGCCCGACGTGGCGATTCGCTACACGCTCGTCGACACGCCGATGGGGCGTCTGCTCGTGGCCACCACCGATCGCGGCATCTGCGCGGTGACCTTGGGCGACAGCGAGCGCGCCTTAATCGCAGGCCTGCGCGCGGAATTTCCACGCGCCGCGCTCGAACGCGTGGACGCGGGCGCGGACGAGTGGATCGCCGCCGTGATCCGGCGCGTGTCGCGACAACTGGGTCTGGAACGCGGCCGTTCCGCGCTCAGCGGCGTGCCCGCCGATCTGCGGGCCACCGCGTTTCAATGGCAAGTGTGGCAGGCGCTGATGCGCATTCCGGCCGGACAAACGCGTTCCTACAGCGAGATCGCGCGCGAGATCGGCAAGCCCACGGCCGCGCGCGCGGTGGCGCGGGCGTGCGCCTCGAACAAGCTGGCCTTGATCGTGCCCTGTCACCGCGTGATCCGCGATGACGGCACGCCCGGCGGTTATCGTTGGGGCCTGCCGCGCAAGCTCGCCATCCTCGCGCGCGAAGGCGCGCGCGTGGCCGCATCGGACAATGGCACCCGCCGTCGCGTCGGCAATGGCGCTGGCGGTCGCGCCGCGCTCGGCTAAGCTTGCATGGTGGCGGCGTCCGCGCGCGCGCCACGCCGCATCCGCGCCGACGCCGCGTCGGCATCATCACCCGAGAGTTCGATGAGTGCAGTCACCGCTTCACCCGCCCCCACGCGCAGCGCGCGCGAGACCTGGTTGATCGTCATCGCCCTGGTCTCGGTGTATCTGGTCTGGGGCTCCACGTATTTGGCGATTCGCTACGCGCTGGAAAGCTTCGCGCCGTTCCAAATGGGCGGCATGCGCTTCGTCGCGGCGGGCGTACTGATGCTCGCGTGGCTGCGCTTCGCGCGCGGCGCGCCGATGCCGAGTGCGCGGCAATGGCGCAATGTCGCCATCACCGGTTCGCTGCTGTTGCCGCTGGGCAATGGCCTTGTCGCCTATGCCGAACAAACCGTCTCTTCGGGCCTGACCGCCGTCGCCGTGGCCGGCATGCCGCTGTTCGCGGCGATCATCGCCGGGCTCTACGGCAAATGGCCGCATGGTCGCGATTGGTTGGGATTGGGCGTCGGCTTCTCCGGCGTGATCCTGCTCAACCTCGGCTCGCAAATGACGGGCAGCCCCGCGGGCGCGCTGGCGCTGCTCATCGCGCCGCTGGCCTGGGCCTTTGGCTCCGTCTGGAGCCGTCATCAAGACATGCCCGACCCCTTCATGAGCACCGCCTGCCAGATGCTGATCGGCGGCGCGGTGATGCTGCTGATCTCCGCCGCGCTCGGCGAACCCCTGCCCCACCAACCGACGGCGATCGCCATCGGCGCAGTGATCTACCTCGGCATCTTCGGCTCGATCGTTGGCTTGACGGCTTACGTCTACCTGCTGCATCACGTACGCCCCGCGCTGGCGACGAGCTATGCATACGTCAATCCACCGATCGCCGTGCTGCTGGGCGTGATGTTCCTGCACGAGCCGTTCGGATGGCTCGATGCGGCGGCGATGTGCGTGATCTTGGCGGGGGTGGTGATTATTTTGGCGCAGAAGCGCTAGCCAAACGAGGCGCCGTCGGCCGAACTCGCTGGCAAATCAAATTAAAGCATGCTTTAATTTGAATCGACGCCATTAAAGGGCGCTTTACATGCCCCGTTCGACTGGCACCTATGTCATCACGACCACGATGGGCGAGACCGTCCGCGCCTTCGTGCCGCATGCCTTGCCGCCGAGCCGGCCCGTCCTCGCGCCCGAGAGCTATGTCGAACTCAATCGCGCCGCGGAGTTCGCGCTGGCGCGCCTCGCCGGCGTTTCCGGCTTGGTACCCTCGGTCGAGTGGCTGCTGTATGGCGCGATTCGGCGCGAAGCGCTGTTGACCTCGCAGATCGAAGGCACTCAGGCGACCTTGATCGACTTGTTCGACGACGAAGCCGGACTGGCACTCGAGAACACGGACGACATCGAGGAAGTCACCAACTATCTCGAAGCCTTTCGCTGGGCGCGCAAGCAATTGCGCGACCCGCGCGGGCTGCCCATCAGCGTGAGGCTGCTGCGCGAAGCCCATCGACGACTGCTCGACGGCGCGCGGGGCGCCAGCAAGTCACCGGGCGAACTGCGCCGCACGCAGAACTGGATCGGCGGCACCCGTCCGGGTCGCGCGGTCTTCGTACCGCCGCCGCCGGAGAAAGTCGCGGCGCTGCTCAAGGATCTCGAGGATTTCATCCACGCCGCAAAACCCACGCTGCCGCCACTCGTGCGCGTGGCGCTGGTGCATGCGCAGTTCGAAACCATCCACCCGTTCCTCGACGGCAACGGCCGCATCGGGCGCCTGTTGATCGGTCTATTGCTCGAGCATTGGCAACTGCTGCAGGAACCCATGCTCTATCTCAGCGGCTATTTGAAGCAGCATCAGATGGAATACTACCGATGCCTGTCGGCGATCCGCGTCGATGGTGATTGGGAGCGCTGGGTGTCGTTCTTCCTTGAAGGCATCGCCGCCGCCGCGGAACGCGCCGAGCGCGACATCATCGCCATCGCGAGCCTGATCGCGAGCGATCGACAGCGACTCTTGCAAGCGCCGAAAGCGAGCCCTTTGAGTTATCGCCTGTTCGAACGATTGCCGTTGGCGCCGCGCTTCACAGTCGAGTACGTCAAGCAGCAGTTCGACACGACGTTTCCCACCGCGAGCGCCGCGATTCGGACGTTGGAGGCCCTAGGCATCGTCGAGGAAATCACGGGGCAGAAGAAGAACCGGCTTTACAGCTATCGGCGGTATGTTGAGTTGTTGAGTCGTTGAGGTGGGACGCGACTTGCTTGCTATCCCTCGCGAACCAAGGAGGCCGTGACCCGCGCGCAGCATTCACGGCGACTCTTCGCCTACGACGGGCGCATCGCCATTGTCGCTTTGATCCGACCGGAAAGGATCGCGCGCGCGAATGACGACTTAGTGGCGCGAGCGACGAACACGCGGTTTCTCGCCCGCGCCATTGACCAGACTCTTCGGCGCTGCCAGTCGATAGCTTTGCAGCACTGCCAACTCGATATCTCGCCAGTCGATTGGTTTGCGATCAACACGAACTCCGAACCAACCCTTCTTTCCAATGTAGCGAGGCAGATAATATCGATCAGGCTGGGAGCTGGCGCGATCGACGTTCTCTCCAAGTTGGGACTTGACGCAGATAGCCACGATGCCATCTGGATCGTGGCCACTGAGAAAATACGCGAACAACTTGCCACGAACGCGATAGTCGATGAAGTCTCCGTGATCGCGGATTTCAACCTCAAGCAGCTGCGCGCAAATCGAACCGAGTCTCTTGACCCTCGGGTCGTCCATCAGCGCTGGAGGCATGATGACGTTCCTTCTGCAGCTTATCGCCGGACTTTGGCCGCCGCGCAGCAGGGGCGGCGGGCGCACGTTAGCGTAGCGCAGGCACTTGGTCGACGCCACGATGTGGGGTCGCCTTTGGCGAGCTCTTAGGACCGAGTGCGCACGCCCTTCGAGTCGCACGGAATAATACTGGCGATTTCTACACGGCGGCACACAACGGTACCGCCCTGGCCCATGTTAGGCTCAATTTTCACCTTCAATGCGCGATTCGCCGGCGGAAAGCCCCGCCCAGGAAGATCAGGCACGACATCTACATTGAAACGCAGCGCCTCACCGGCGACTGGACAGGCCATCGAGAATGTCTTCGGCCTTAGCGCAATCCTGCACGGTAAAGAACGCCCCACGCCCCATCGTGTACGGCTCGAACTCCATGCCCGCGCACGTTGAAGTGCTGACCTTGTCGTGTCTTCCATCTCTTCTATTTCTGCCGGTCACGTCAAAGTCGTACTTGACCGACACCAGCTGCCCATCGGCGCGTCGTATCGCTGCGTGGCAGAACGCCGAATCGATCCCGAAGCCTTCGTAGCCAATCTTGAACGGCTCGCTGCTTGCCATTGCTTTCTGGGCACATGCCTTCGCGGCGGATGGTGCCTCGGGCGCTGCACCACGGGGCACAAAGCCACAGTCTCGAGCGGAAGGCCCAGCAATCTCCCTCACATCCCGATCGAAGTTGGCATAGCACTGATTCGTCCACGTGCTTTCCGGGATCGGTGCTTCGGGTGGCTGCACGGAAGCACATCCCGTCAAGATCACCGCTGCCAAGACCGATATGCGCATGGAACCTCCGTTTAGCTGGGATGCGAGCCGACTGCTGACGATCGTCGAATGCGGTGAGTTGCCTATGGACTCCTGTGAGCCTCAGGCCGTACCGGAGTCTCGGACATCTCGTCGCTTGGTCTTCTCAAGAACAATGGTGGCCTCACCTAGAGTAGCGGCAGTTCGCTTCCGGCACGCAAGGTGTCCATCCGTTACCGCCGGGATTGAAAGGCCCTCATACCGCACTGGAGTTCTCGCAAAGCGCCTTCAGAATCGCAAGGGCCTTCGGCCAAGCCTTGCTAATGTGCTCCTCCCATTCCACGGCGATGTCTTGGTCGATGACCATCATCGTGCCCTCGGGCGTGGGCACGAAGGTGTAGTTCTCATAGGCCGGCGCCCAGGCGCGAACCGCTTCGCTTGTGGTGTCTTCGACGCCCTTCGCGATCGTGCCCAGATGTCGGATTGAGATGAAACTGTTCGGTCGACTCTCGGCGATCTCGGAGACCATGCCGTCGCCGTTGGGTGCCAAGAACCGAATCTTCGCGCCCGGCTCCCACGCGCCTTGAAAGTGAGAGCCTTCGGCGAAGGCTGACGTCCAGCGCTTGTAGCTCTCGGGGTCGGTGACGTGATGCCAGACCGTGGCCGGCGAGGCCTTGATGGTTGCGGTGAACTGCATTCGCTTTACCGATGGCATGCGAGCCTCCGAGTAAGTGTGGCTGTGCGGACCAACTCTAGCGCCAAGCTCACCCGCGAAAACGCGCAGAACGAATGCGTTTCGCATTGAAACGATAAGCGCCGCGAACCATGTCCATGCGGCGTCCCTTATCGGGTCAGTATTGAACTGGGACTGGCGCTCGCCAGCGAGCACCGCCCCAGAAGACCAAACGTCACTGGACTATCCGATTGAGCTTGAGCACGAACGACTGATCCTTGCCCTCGGCATCTTTCCAGCGCTGCGTCACGCTGACTTCGTTCTCGCTGAGCTGTTCCCAGCAAAAGGAGCTGGGCGCATTTATCGGTTCGAAGCAGGCCTTCGTGCTGCTCAGCGACACGGCTCGCCAAGTGAAGTCGCCCCAGGTCGAGACCACCTCGCCGTCCTTCAGCACCACGGTGCTGCCATCGGTTGCTTTCGAAAACGTGGAGTCCGCATGGCGAAGAGAACGAAACTCCCCGGGGCCCGCGAGAACATATTCCTCGAAGAACTCTTTGCCGTCTGGGCCAAGACCCTTCCATCGGCCTTCGAGAAACTTGATCTGGGCGAAGCTGGATTCGTTGAACATGGGCGCGGAATTGGCTGTGATAGAGAAAGCGATGGCGCAGAGCGCGACGGTCGCACGTAGGGCGAGTTGCTGCAAGAGTGAAATTAGATTCGAGTCCATTGGGTTGGATCATGTGGTGCCGTTGGGCGACTTGGGTCCGGATTGGCTCTTGGAGATCACACTCGCGAGCCCCAAGCCCAAGGCTGCGGCCAACAGATCGTGCCCGAATGTCCAGAGGTCGAGCAGCGCGATAGCTGGAGCTCGGAAAACGAGAAATGCGATGACGATGCGGATGAAAAGCGAAAGGACGAACGTCGCAGCCACTTGAAGTACACGCTGTCGAACCCGCGCGGCCGATCGCCAGTAGAAGACCGTGCTAACGAAGGCGATCACGACTTCACGGGCTAGACGCATATTCTCGATGGCCTTCTCGATGTTGCCTCCGGGAGAAACGTAGAGGCTCTCGGCGAATCCGCTGGCGAGACTGATCAGCACTGTCGAACCGTAAATCGCTGCTGCCCACGCGACAACCCGTTTCCAACTAAAGGGTCGAAGTTCCTCGGACGCAATCGCTCTGGTGGGAGAGGCGTAAGGATTTTCCATGGGGCTTAGCGCAGAGCTTCCTCGTCAAAGAGTGATGACCGTTTTCCCCACGACAAGCGGCCCCGCCGGTCGGTGGCTCGCGAGCCAACCACCCGGCCGTTGGAGGCTCGCTTCCGCAGCGATCTGGCTAAATTATGGGAACAACCGCAACGCTTCATCGGACCACTGATGCCCCGTCCATCCACTACTGGCAGGGGGCGGTGGGAACCCCGAACGGCAATAGCCTCGCTTGGCGGAGAAATCGAAGACAGCGTGTGGATGGCCGTTGATGAGAAGCTCGACTTTCATACTATCGGTGGACCAGGCAATCTTGACGTGCGATGGCGTGTCTCGGTCGCTGATCTCCTCTACGTCGTAGATGTGCATCGCATCCTGGATCGGCTGATCAGATTGACTGTTGTCAAGCGCGTAGAAGTGGCCCGTTTCTCCGTCATCCTCGAAAACTGCCGCAAAGCGCGAGTGCGGCGCGGCGCTTTCAATCACGACGGGGTTACCCACGTGCAACTCTTCAACTGCGGTGATGGCGATTGGCATGGTGTATTGAGCGACCTGGTTTCTGAGCAGAGTGAGCCGCGCCAGTGCGGCAACTAACTTCCCGAAGGAAGCCGATATTGGCCCTAGTGCTGGCCGAGCGCAATGCTGACGCCCGTTCATTCGGAATTCGTACCAGGCGTTACTGCCTGCTAAGCTACTTTTGCCACCATTCGAGCCTCGCAGGCGCTAGAGATGACGCAGTCTCTTGCGCAGTAGCAAAGGTCCAATCGCCGGGCTTCGAGTATTCGCCTCCGTCATCGAATTGAACCTTGGCGCCGAGTGCCGGGTCGATTCTGAGCATCTTCTGTGAGGCGGCATAGCGCAGCAGGGGAAGCTTGCAGAAGCCCTCCGAATCCATTTTCGGGTTAGGCTTCGCCTCGACCAAGTAGCTAGTCCGCACTCGCTGGCGATTGCGGCTTGGTTAGCGGCACAGGCTGCCGTGCTTCGTCCTTCAGAGACGGATCCAAGCAAGCCCAACTCGGCGCACTTGATGTCCACATATTGATCTGCGGCCTGATTGAGGACGGATCGTCCAGCGTCCCGAGGCGCACGACGCGAAACTGCGGACTTGCGGATGAACTTGCGAACAGGTGGCACCCGCACGTCGGGCAAAAGTGACGCGAGATCTCGTTTCCGCTGTCGGCCTTGCTCGTGTAGCAACTCAGTGGGCCGAGTACCTCAATGCCAGCACTCGGAAAGATGACATTGGCGGTGCCGTTGCCTGAAATCTTCTGGCACGTTCGACACCAGCAGATTCGCGCGATCAAGGGGTCACCGCTGACCTGGTAACGAACGCTGCCGCAAAGGCAACTTCCGGTTCGCTGAGGCATGGAGTTCTCCGGACAGCAATGCTTAGTAGAATGAGACGTTGGTGGCGAATAATGACTGAGCAGCCTTCAAGCACCGATCGTCAGAAGGATTGCGTCCCGCCGACCGAACGTCGAGCCGCAATGAGGCCGACGCCAGCCGCCCCGAGCAGCGAAGCACAGATTCGATTGAACACCTGTTGCCGACGAGGCACCGAGAACCAATTCCGCAGATGGCTGCCGATGCCAGCGTACGCTGCAATGGCTAGCCACTCCAAGCAGAGAAAGATCAGCCCAAGGATCGCGAACTGCGGCGGCGCCGACTTTGTCACATCCACGAACTGCGGCAGAAAGGCGGTGAATATCAGGATGGCCTTCGGGTTGCCGGCGGCGACAAGAAACTCTTGGCGCGCGAGAGCAAACGTACTGCGCGTCGCTGCGGTGCTCTGCGTTCCTTCCCGGGTTGGCGCGGCGCGCCACAACTGAATTGCCAGGTAGAAAAGGTACGCGGCCCCAATGGTCTTGATCCCATAGAAGAGAAGCATCGACGTCTGAAGCACCGTTGAGAGGCCGGCAGCAGCAATGGCAATCATGCCTACGAAGGCGACGAGCCTACCGATGCCGGCCACCGACGCCACCAAGAAGCCGTAGCGGGTCCCATTCGACACCGACAGCAAGTTGTTCGGTCCTGGCGCCATGTTCAGAGCGAAGCAAGCAGGGATGAAAAGAAGCAGGGATTCGAAGGGCATGATGCTCTCTGACCGTGGCGCCAAAATTTGAAGCCAACTTGCACTCGCCAGACAACGAACCTCACTGGCGAACCTCAGGTAAAGCGATGAACTAGCCGACCACTTTGCCACCGGCCGCGCAGACGCGACTGATGATGAATGCTTGCATCTCCGAAGAGACCGTGCCAAGCGGAATCGTGACGAACTGAGCCTTGGATAGCATCAGTAGCCAAAACGTTGGAAACCGCCAGACCTCGATGACCGACGACCACGGCATCGAGGCGGTCCCAAGGCCAGAGGAAACACCGAACCTTTCGTCATCAAGCGTCAACGTGGCAACAGGCGCGCCTATACCTCGAAACTTCGCCATCGTATTACGCAGATGGGCCCAGTAGAGGACGAAGGCGAACCCAAGCCCCAGGACCGCTATCGCGCCGAGCGCGCCGACCACGCACGATCGATCGCCGCGCCAGACCAGGAAAGCGAGCGAACCCAGCACGAGCGCAAGAGCAACGAAAAAGCCGACCCCCACCGTTCGCTTCCAGAAGGCGAACACGGCCTCTCGCAAGAGGGTCTCTGTGTATTCCAAGGTTACGATGTGAGACATGGCGGCTAGGTTTCGATGTGAGGCGAGGTCAAAGATACCGAAGCGCCGAGCTTGTTGGATAGATGAAAGACGCGGCTATCGTGGCGGGCCCACGAATGACCATTGCGGCCATCTTCAAGCGAGAGGCTGGGCAGGACACCATGAGTACGCAAGGAGTGTCCACAGCCGAGCGACACAAGGGCACGTCGCCCGTTGGCGACGAACGCCATGGCGAATCCAGCAATGAATCTGATTGCGACTATCCCGATCTCACTGTACCTGATCGGCACTCACACGAGACGCGCACGACGTGCATGCCGCCGAAAGCAGCCTCAGGCGGCGCGAGTAGCGCGGCGCCTTCAACTACTTTGGGGCACCCCACTTGCAGATCTTCCACGGCCGTAACGTCGATTGACGTGGGTATTGAGGGAACTGGCTTCTTTGCCAAGTGGGCGCACCAGCGTAGTAACTGACCTGCCTGGCGGAACATGACATTGGTCGTACCGCTAGCCAAGCACAGTACTGATGCTAGTTGACTCGAAAGGCGTACCTGTCGTTTCTACCGACCAAGTAGCTTTTGCCACCATTTCAGCTTTGTAGGAATTGGAGACGACAGGGTCTCTTGCGCTGGATCGAAGGTCCAATCGCCCGGCTTGGAATACTCGTTGCCCTCGTCGTCTTGAACCGTGGCGCCCAGTGCCTCGGCGATTCGGAGCATCTTCTGGAAGAGAGCGGCATCAGGCCACTTAGTGGAGATATTTCCGCGAGACCAATCGAGCCAAGGCTCGCCGTACTTTGAAGGGCCGCTCCAGATCGCAAAGCACTTGCCGTTCTCACCCGTGATGCGTAGCTCTGGGTCAGATGAGACGTAAGTAAGCCATTCATCTTCCGAGATCTGCGCGCCGTCGTTCTCGACCCAGTGCTCGGCTCTAGTGATGTGCAGTTCAACACCCATGGGTTGTGGTTACCTGTCAATTCGGCTGAGTCGATATCAGCGGCCGCCAATTGCTGCCGCCTCTTAGAAATGGAGTGCTCGCCCAGATGAAAGCGACTGCCTGCTTCCCGATCTAGCGATCGCCAGAAGAGTACGCATGCGCAATCTCGATGTTCGGTTTGAGCCGAATGGTCAGTGTGTCGAACGCATGGAGCGTGACGACAATCGACTCGTTTCTGCCCCTTCCTTCTGAAAGGTACGCGACGTCTCTCACGCCCATTGCTTGCAGCTCATATACCTTACGACCGCCTTCCGAGAGGACGATTCTGACGTCCTTGTACGTGGGCGCCAACGCAAAAGAGATCTGAAGCTTGCCGTCCGAGTAGCAATACACACTGTCATTCAAGTGCCACGGATCATTGGGGTCCAACCTATCCGGCTCTGACTCAAAGAAGGTTAGAAGATCCAGCTCTGTTGCTGTAATCGTAGGGTGCATCGCCCGTACCTCGACATGTTCCTGGCCGTATTGGTCAAGCCATTCGGCTTACGAATGCTGGCCGACTCGAAATCAACCTCAAACGCGTTATCCACGAACTACTCATCATGGAATCGATCGACTCAGTCGATAGCCAAGCCAAGTCTTACAGCGTCACTTGGGAACATCGAATAGTTTTCGTGGCAGTCCCATCGCGCCCCTTGAACGTTCCAAAGCATCGCAGGTCTTTTCGAACGAATGACTACACATCACCCGAGCACCTCGAGCAGAGACTTCGCACTTTCGGCCGCCAGTCCGCCCGATGCAGCGATGGCCGCCAATGCTTGAGCCGAAGAAGCAACTTGCTCAACTAGCGCCTGTTCTATTGGGATTGCCGCGCTGCCCTTTGGAAAGCTGATCAGGAAACCGCTGATCTCGTGCTTGAAAGAGCCCGTCAGATCGATCATTGCTTCGATAGCGGCGAATTGGGCCCATGGTTTGCTGCCAGTGAGCGTTCTGAGCAGCTCGGCGACTACGGGCACGGCAACAGAACAGTAAGTTCCGGCGTGATTGTTTCCAACTGCGTAGAGGACTTCATGGTATGCGGCGTACGCACTAGCCTCAGAGTTGGCGTTCCGCACGCTATCTATCGCATGCTCAACGCGGTTGGGGTAGTTCCATGGGGGCTGAGCGTATTCGGCGTAGTTGGACATTGGCTGTGTAGTGATTTCTAGTTTTCACGTTGGAAGCGCGCGGACAACAACGCCACAAGGGCAGACTGAAACACGCGACTCACCGCCTCAATCTGCCTTGTACCGATAGATGCGATAGCCATCCATTTGTTGGTACCCATCCGTGCTCCAGCCCTTCTCGAGAACGGCGTCGAGAATGATCGCCAAGTTCGCGCCCATCGGATCCTGCAACGAATCGGCGAGGGCCAACTGGAAGTCGCCCAGATCGCAGGCATACCCTTTCACGGCGGCAACGGCGGCAATGACGTCCGTGTATATCGCGCGTTCTCGCTCCGGTAGTTCCTCATGATGCCAAGCGCGAAAGCAGTGCGGACACTGCCTCGCGCGCGAGGTACGAAGTGGCTTGCCACAATGCGGACAGGCTGGACCTGGAAACACGGGCTTAGCTCTTCCGCGATGAGTCACCCAGATCTTCGCAAATGTTAGTGGGCACTTCACCGCCGCGATCAGTTCCTTCGTGGCGAGTGCTTGCTGCTGACGATCAATCAAATGGACGATTCGGTAGTGAAGCGCTTCGTCCATCTGCTCGAACTGTGGAACCCGAACACCGCAGTGATGACAGAGCTCGCCCTTCTCCGGGAGACCAGACGCGTTGAGCAACTCTTCTGGTGAGTAGGCGTGGCTGTCTTTCATCGTGGATTCGAATCTGGAAGCGTGTGGAACTTCGTCTATCGCGACCCCAAGGCGCAACTGAAGGAGACGCGCGAACTTGGCAGGTCCAACTCAAACAACGTGGGCCTACTCGACCCAGTGGTACTGGCCTGGAGGCAGGAGACGCCATTGCCCCTCACTGTTCTCCAGCTCTAGGCTTGACCCATGTCCGTTCAAAGTTCCCGCCCAGAACGTGTACTCGATCGAGACACCCTGGGCACTTGTGACCTTGTATCCATCGAGTTTTAGAAATTCGGCGGGGTTCCCATCCTTGTCTCTAACCCGCCAGCGCCTTGGTTCGACTTCCTCAAGGTGGCATTCGCTGCCGAGCAAGACGCGCGGCGAGTGTTGCTTCACAAATGCTCGCACGGCTTCAGACGGATCTCGGTCGTCTATGAGCAGACAAAGCGCAGGGTCACTCTCGCTCGGCGGCTGGCGAAGCAGCCGCGTTAGAGCCGCTTTCGCGACGTCATCCGGAATGGTGGCGTGGTCGGTCGCCGTCAGGAGCGCCGTGGAAAGCGCGAGAGCCGTGATCATGGAGGGCCCACTTGGAAATGGGCCTAAGTGTTGGGGCCCTTTAGATTCCGACTGTAGGCCCGCTCTCGCGAAAGCTCAAGCGCGTCGATTGCTTGAATTGGCAGACGTCATGTTGCGGCCCTAGAAGAACGCCATGCCGTCACTGACAAAGGCGCGCGTGCTTGAAGGAATGAAATTCATCTGCTTTCTCCCAAAGCAGTAAATCCGCGTCTCGCTGGCCTTGCCTTGCACTTCTCGACCAGCCGCGCGAACGCGTCATCGGGCTCAGTCAGAAAGACGCTCCCCGCCAAAATGAAGTCCGCTCTGAGGTGCTCGAACGGTGTTAGTGCTTCGCTCGAGAACCCCGGATAGTTTCCGGTGACTCCATTGGCCCACAGGTAATCTTCGTGGGATAACGTGTCGCCTCGAACGGAGTACGTCACTCCCCCCAGTGAATATCGATAGCTGAGGGAGAGGATTCGGTCGGCCTTCTTGAACTCGCCCCGCGCGAACTTTCCGCCGGAGCTCGTTCCTTCGCTTACCATCGAAAAGGCGAATCCCGCTTCGCCGAGCAGTGGCTTAAGCAGATCGACGCCGCTGAGCAGCACCTTCGTTGGATCCATCACCGTCGCCCCGGAATTCCGTTTCAACTTCGACGTTGACTGCGGCCTTGGCGTCGCACCTCTCGCGATCCCAAGTGAAGACTCAGTTTAGTCCTCGTCGTCCAACTGCCATTGTGACAGGTCATCGACGGGCCTTGGCAATCGTCCTTCAAGCCATTCCGCGACCGTGCCGGGTTTGAACTTGGGGTCCTTGGACTCGATCACCCATGACAGGAAATCTTCCGGCCCGCCATTGAGATAGGGCGCCGGAGACACGGGCATGAATACCGTCGGCAGTCTCTCGTTGAGGGAGAGGTAGTTGAGAACACACCCGAACTCTTGCACGACATGCCACGCCAGGGGATGGGCGATGTCCAGCGAGAACTTGACCCACCAATTGCCATCGTCGTCCTTGCCCACGCCAATCGCTTTGGACGAGATGGCGGGCACGCGCCTGAGATACGCCAGCAATTTGTCGAAGTCGCGGTGATCGCCCATATGCGCTTGGCCCCTGAGTTCATTCAGTCAGCTGCGGCAGGTCGATTGGGAAACGAAAGTCTCGATTCCCTCAGGACCGACTAGCCGATATCGATCTCAAGGCTACTCGAAAGTCCTGACGCTTGAGAGAACGCAAAACACCGCTCTCGCCGATACGCCATCAAGCGATGGCCGCCCTCGCGGCCATCGCCCTTCATTGCCAGACTCAAAGCGCCCGCAACGCCGTCGTCACTTCCATCCGCGCCGCGCGGATCGCGGGCAGGAAGCCACCGACCAGGCCGATCAAGATCGAAATGATCATGCCGGTGACCAGCAGTCCCGGCGTCACGCGGAAGGAGAACGCGACTTGGCTGAAGTTCTGGCCCAGGGTCGAGACGGTGTAGCCGTTGAAGAACAGCCAGGCGAGTGCGCCGCCGAGCGCGCCGCCGATCAAGGACAGTGCAAGAGCCTCGACCATGACCGAGATCACCATCGCGCCGCCGCCAAAACCGATGGCGCGTAGCGTGGCGATTTCGCGCGAGCGCGTGGATACCGCCGAGTACATGGTGTTGAGCGCGCCGAAGATGGCGCCGATGGCCATGATTACGCCGATGACGGTGCCGAGGATGTTGATCAGCATGCTCAGCTGTTTCGACTGGCTGGCGTAGTACTCCTTGAGCGACTGCACTTTCAGCGTCAGGCGCGGGTCGCCCTTGAGCGATTCGCCGAACATCGTGAGAGCGTCTTTGGATTCCAATTGCGCGGTGACGGATTGGAAGCCGTTGCGACGGTAGGCCGACATCACGGTGTCGGCGTCGCCCCAGAATTCCGATTCGTGCACCGAGCCATCGGCTTCGAAGATGCCAACCACGGTCCAGTCGGAATCGCGGAACTCCAACTTGGCGCCCACGCCGACATTGGCGAACTGGCTGGCCGCGCCCTTGCCGACGATGAGCTCGCGGGGACCGGCCGTGAACATGCGGCCTTCGATGATCTTGATCTCGGGGCGCAGCTTGATGCCTTCGGGCTGCACGCCGCGAATCGGCGCGTTGGCGAGCGTATTGCTCACGCGCTTGGGCAGATCGGCGATGACCAGCAGCTCGGCCGAGGCCAGCGGCTTGCCATCGGCATCGCGCGCCACGCCCTTGCCGCCCTTGATCAGATCGACTTGTTCGCGCGAGAAGCCGCTGGTCAGTTCCGAGGTGGCGCCTTCGCGCATGACGAAGGCGCGATCTTCGCGACCGGCCTTGCCAAGTGTTTCGCGAAAGCCCACGCCCATCGCCAGGATCGAAGTGAACACGCCGACCACGCCGGCGATGCCGATCACGATCACCAGCGACGTGCTCCAGCGTTGCGGCACGTTGCGCAGGTTCATCGCGCTGACGGAGAAGACTTGCTTGAAGAAGCTCATGTGTTGTCTCCCGCGCTCACTGATGGCCACCGAGCGCATCGACGATGCGCAACCGCATCGCGCGCAGCGCCGGGAACAGACCCACGATCACGCCCATGATCACCATGATGGCAATGCCCAGCACGAACACGCGCATGGGCATACCCGCGATGCCTAGGCCGGCCAGATACGATTTGATCGCCGCCAGCATCACGGCCGACAGGCCGATGCCGAGCAACCCGCCAAGCACGGTCAACAGCAAGGACTCGCCCAGCACCAGCGCCAGCACGGCGACATCGGAGAAGCCCAGCGTCTTCAATACCGCCAACTCTGGAATACGCTCGCGCACGGCCTGCGCCATCGTGTTGCCGGTCAGCACGAGGATGGTGAAAAACACCGCCGCCAGCACCGACGTCATGATGAAACCGATATCGCCGAACTGCTTGGCGAAGCCTTGCGCGAAGGCCTTTTCGCTTTGCGTCTTGGTCTCGTTGGACGAGTTGTCGAACATCGCGTCGATCTGCTTGGCGATGCTGTCGGCCTGCTTGGGGTCGGCGACCTTGACCAGGAACCAGCCGACCGTGCCCTTGCCGCGCGCGCGACCTTCGTCGAAGTAGGTGTAGTTGAACAACAGCGCGCCTTCGTTCTGCGGATTGTCGGCCGCGGTGTAGAGCGCCTTGATCTGAAAATCCCAGTTGCCGCCATCAGCGCGCGGCCAAATGTCGGGCACCAGAGTCACGCGATCGCCGAGCTTCCAGCCCATGCGCTTGGCCAGGCTCGCGCCGACGGCGGCGCCGTCGCGCGTGTTCTTCCAATCGTCGAACTGAGCGTCTTCGAATTTCAGTTCGGACGCGGCGATGCGATAAGGCTCGGGCTCGACCGGAAACACCGCGAACTGCGCCGGACGATCCTTGTATGACCCGCCGAACCAGCTCACCGCCGCCACATTCTTCACGCCCGGCACCGCGGCGATTTGATTGGCGAACGAGATCGGCAGCATCTCGATGATCGAGTAACGCGAATTGGTGATCAGGCGATCGGCCTGCGCCGAATCGGCGCCACGATCAAACGCATCGCCCACGGTCTGCAACAGTCCGTAAAGCAGGAACGACACCATCACCGACAACAAGGTCAGCACGGTCCGCACTTTCTTGCGGAACAGGCTGGCCCAGACCAGATGCAAATACTTCATTGCCTTACTCCCGGCGGCTCGCGAGGTTCACGCGCGCCGCGCTAGCCTTCAGGCCGCCGCTTCGCGGACCAGGGTGCCCTTGTCCAGATGCAAGGTGCGCTTGGCGAATTCCGCTGCCTTGGGATCGTGCGTGACCATGACGATGGTCTTGCCATGCTCGCGATTGAGGGTCTGCAGCAGGGTCAGGATTTCGTCGGCGGTCTTGCGGTCGAGGTCGCCCGTGGGCTCGTCGCACACCAGCAGCATGGGGTCGGACACAATCGCGCGCGCGATGGCCACGCGCTGTTCTTGACCACCGGAGAGTTCCTTCGGCTTGTGCTTGGTGCGATCGCCCAGGCCCACGAGCTGCAGCGCCACGCTCGCGTTCTTGGCGCGCTGCGCGCCATTGAGCTTGGTCAGCAGCAAGGGCAGTTCGACGTTCTTCTGCGCGGTCAGCACCGGCAGCAGGTTATAGAACTGAAACACGAAGCCGACGTTGTTCGAGCGCCAGCGCGACAACTGCCCCGCGCTGTACTGATCAATGCGCTTGTCGTCGATTTCGATGGTGCCGCCACTGGGGCGATCGAGGCCACCGATGAGGTTGAGCAAGGTCGTCTTGCCCGAACCCGAGGGCCCCATCAGGGCGACGAAATCGCCGCGCTCGATGTCCAGATCGATGCCGTGCAGCACTTCCACCCGCTGCTTGCCGCGCGAGTAGACCTTGGTGACGCCGCGAATCTTGACTAGCGTGCTCATGTGTCGTCGTTCCTCTGTCATGCCACCGTCGCCCGAGACGGGCGGCGTCGCGCCGGCGAGCCGGCCTGTAGTCCTGATGTCATTCGCTATCGGCGAGTCGAACCTTGTCGCCGGCCTTGAGCCCTTCGGGCCCGGACACGATCACGCGCTCGCCGCCGCGCACGCCGGCCACGATCACGCGCGAATCACCGCGCGTCTCGCCCAGCTCGACCACGCGGCGTTCGGCGCGATCCTCGCTCATCACCAACACGTAAGCCTTGCCCGCGTCGTCGCGCACCGCCGCCTGTGGCACGAGCACGCCGATCGGCTTGGCGGCGACCGGCGCATTGGCCGCCGGCTTGTCCTCGAGAAAGGCCACGCGAATGCCCATGTCGGGCAGGATGCGCGCGTCGCGCTGCTTGAAGCCGATGCGCACTTTGACCGTGGCCTTGGTGCGATCGGCCGTGGGAATGACCGCGATCACTTCGGCCGGAATTTTCCAATCGGGATACGAGTTCAACGTCGCTTCGACCGGCTGACCGGGCTTGACGCGATTGATGAAGGACTCGCTCACGTCGACCTGGATCTCCAGCGAGTTCATGTCGACGATGGTGCCGATGCCCGTGCGCGTGAAGCCACCGCCGGCCGAGATCGGCGAGATCATCTCGCCCGGCTGCGCGGCCTTGACCGTGACCACGCCATCGAACGGCGCGCGCACGATGGTGTTGTCCACCGACACCTGCGCGACCTTGAGGCTTTCCTCGGCCACCACCGCCGCGCGCTGCGAGGCATTGAGCCGCGCGCGCAAGGCATCGACTTGCGTCTTGGCGCTGTCGAGCGCTTGCACGCTGACGAGCTTGCGATCGGCCAGGCCTTGCTGACGCGTGTATTCGCGTTCGGCATTGGCCAACTGCGTGCGGGTCTCGCCCAATTGCGCGCGCGCGGATTCGAGTTGCGCCTGCGTCAGCGACAGATTGGCGCGCGCCTCGGTGTCATCGAGCGTGGCCAGCACTTCACCGGCGGTGACGGTCTGACCTTCCTCGATCATAACCTCGCGCACTTTGCCGGTGATCTTGGACGAAACCGTGGCCTGACGGCGCGCGGTGACATAGCCCGAGGCATCGAGCACCGAGGCCGACGCGGGCGTCGAGCCCAGCGTCACCGCCGAGGCGACCTGTACCGCGGCGACGGTGCCGCGCGTCAACCACCAGCCACCGGCGCCGGCGACGATCACGAGCACGGCGATAATCAAGCCGACCCACAGGCCACGCGAGGAGCTGGTCTCTTCCTGGCCGCGATCGATGCGAAGCTGGCCGAGCAAATCGGTCTTTTCCACGAGGGTATCCTGAAGTCTTTGCGAAGGCCGGCGTTGACTGGCGCCCAGGTTGCCAGCACGGGGCCGCCACCGTAAGGCCGCTTCGTCAATCCGGCAAGTTGACAGAAGTCATACGGACGCGTCGCGCCCGCCCCGCTATCCTTGCACCATCCTCACTGCGTCCGCCATCGGAGAGCGCCATGCACGTCATCGTCACGCCGCCACAAGCCCAAGTGCCCGTCGATGGCGACAGCCGCGCGTTTCCCGTCCACCGCATCTACTGCGTGGGCCGCAATTATGCCGAGCACGCGCGTGAAATGGGCGCGGAGGTCAATCGCGAGCAGCCGACCTTCTTCATGAAACCCGCCGACGCCGTGTGGACGGGCGCCACGCCATTACCCTACCCGTCGGCGACGAGCAATCTGCATCACGAGGTCGAACTGGTCGTCGCCCTGCACAGCGGCGGCGCCCACATCGCCACGGCCGACGCCTGGAAACACGTGTTCGGCTACGCCGTCGGCCTGGACCTGACCCGCCGCGACCTGCAAGCCGCGATGAAGGCCAAAGGCCTGCCCTGGGACATCGCCAAGGGCTTCGACCGCTCCGCGCCGATCTCGGCCATCGTGCCGGCCACGCGCCTGGGTCACCTCACGAGCGGCGAGTTGAAGCTCGAGATCAACGGCGAAGTGCGCCAGCGCACCGACATCGCCGACATGATCTTCAACATCCCCGAAATCATCGGCGAACTGTCCAAGCTCTACGAACTGGCCGCCGGCGATCTGATCTTCACCGGCACACCCTCGGGCGTGGGGCCCTTGGTGAAGGGCGATAAGTTTCGCGCGAGTTTTGTCGGGGTGCCGGATTTGGTGGGGGCGATCAGTTAGGCCGAGCGGCACCCGGGCGGCGCCCCGCCATCAGCAGCACGAGCGCGAGACCCAGCAGCCCCGTCGTGGACAACGCGGGAACACTCGTGCTGGCGCCCGCGACGGTAAGAGTCGCCGACTGCATCAGCGCGGGGGCCGCGTTTAACGGCACCATCGGTCGTCGATAAAGTTCGACGCGATAGGTCCCGGCCGACAAGGCGGGCAAGCGAACGCGGGTCGACACCTGTTCCGCATCGCAATCGCTTGGAAGCTCCGCGGTCTGACCATCGATGGTCACGCGAATCACGTTCCCATTCGTCTCGATCTGACGATCGTTCTCGTTGAGGACATGCACGGTGTCGCAGTCGCCGACGCGTATTTCCAACAGCGCGCTTTGGCCGTCGGACGGCGTGGAGGGATCGAAGCGCAGCGGCAGGTAGAAGGCGTGTGCCGGCAGGGCCGCCATGGAAAGCAACGCTAGGATCACGACTCGCGAAAGCATGGCGATGCGCACAGTTGCGACTCACGGGGATATGGCGAGGGCTCGCGATCGCGATGCTACAGCAAACTGTCGCGGCGCTGGCTCGTCGCCGAATGGTCCTCGAGTGGCATCAACGATTGGCCTTGGCCGGCCTCATGACCTTGAGGAAGGAAACGTCGAGCACTGAGAAAGCTCAACTACGGGAGCTGATGGTCGCGGAGCCGGTCGAAAGACATGTCGAAGCAAGCGCGACTCGCCGTAGTTTGGTTTGGTTTGAAAGACTAAATGCCGAGAAGCCCATCCCGCCGACACGATGCCGAGTCGAGGCCGCAATTCCTGTCGCGGCAGCGATCCGGCGGGATGAGCGAATTGAACGTCTAATTCTCGAACGAGTCGTCGAAGAGGGCGTCGTCGAGCAGCCGCACGACGATTCGGCGCGTGGTCTCATTGCCCGCCAACAGAATGCGCCCCGATGAAGTGCTCGTCGCCGCGGTCATGCGGGCGGCGCCGTTGGGTTCGGCGCTGAGGTTCAGGGACAAACGGCCCGGGCTGGCGAGATCGCCAAAGCGCGGATCGAAACTGCCATCGCCACGCAGCGAGAAGATCGCGAATCCCAACACGCCATTCGGATTGCTCGCGGGCACCGCGCTGCCCGCGAGCTTGACGCCGCCATCGACGCCCGGCAGCACTTGCACCTGGTATCCCGTGACTTGGTTCGATGTCAGCAACCGCGCGGTGCCCGGCACGCCGAGTTGCTGGCCGGTCGCGTTGAAGGTCGTATCCAAACTGCCGTTAGGCAGCAATCGCGCGACGCAGAAATCGCAGACGACTTGCGCGCCTTCCTGGAGATGGGCGGTCAGATAGATGCGATCGAGTTCATCGCGAAAGATGGCGGTGCCCGTTCTGCCGTCGCGATCGCTGGTGCCGAAGTTCGCGATCGCGAAGCCGTCGCCATCAAACGTCGCATCGATCGTACCGTTGGGCAATACACGCATCAGCCCCAGCGGGAAGGTGTTGTCCAGCGTCGACGAGGCGAGCAAGGTCAACGTGCCGGTGTCGTCGATGAGCGTGCCTTGCGGGCGCAGCGAGAAGTTGAGGCCCGCTTGCGCCGCGGCGAAGCCATCGACGCCATAGCCGACATCGACTTGCCCGGGATTGCTCAGTCGCGCGACCGCGGAAACAATCATGTTGTCATCGCGTCTTCGTTGGATCGTGAAGAAGGCGCGATCGCTGCCATCGGCGACGACGACACCCTGAGGCAGGGGTCTTGGGCCCAGGAAAGTCCAAGGGGTCCCAAAGTAGCTGCACGCGGGCCCAGGGGCAGGTCCGTAAGTCGATACCACCGCGCCATCGCTATCCGTGGCGAAAACGAGGCGACATTCCGTGGCTTCTTCAACGGCAGGCCCGAGACGAAGCGAGCCCGCGAACACCAGACGACCGTCGCTGAGCCGCGCCACTGAACTCGCCTCGGCGCCATTGGGCATGCTGACCGCGGAAGTGGGCAGCATTGCCACGCCCATCGCGCCGAAACTCATATCGAGCGCGCCGGACGGCTGCAAACGCATCGCGGCGGGGTAGGACAACGTGGCGCTCAGCGGCTTGGCACTGCCCACGAGCAAGAGCTTGCCGTCCGGCAGCTCGACGATCTGGCGTGTCGTCGTCCACTCGCTCACGGCCGGCGAAAGTTGACGCACATCGATCACGCCATCGACACCGAAGGTCGTGTCGATCACGCCGTCGCGACCTGGCGCGGCCGTGACATACGAAGCAACGGAGAAGCTGATGGCCGCCGCCAGACTCCGCCAAGTCATTCGATTCGCGAGACGCATTGTCGTTCTCCTGGCGAGCATTCGACTCGCCGCCAACATCGATCCGCGAAGGGATGTGGGCCATCGCGGTGCCGATACCAGACTCGCAAAAAGCGTCCGCTACGGCTCATCGGCGCGAGCGCGCGCTGGATTGATTTGCGAATTCAATCGGGTAGCGATGCGTTTCATCGCCGCTCGTTAGGTCATCTAAGGACGGCCTTTGAACTCGCAAGGCGCGATGGCAACCGCTGGTCGGGTCGAGTGAGGTTGGCGGAAAGCTGGATCGGCGGTACTAGCGCCAACGACGCAGTTCAGAATGAGGCGACTCGCGATGGTTGCTGTCCGCCACGTCACGACATCATGTTCGCGACGGAACCATTCGATCGACGCCGCGGCACGAGAGGGCACGCGCGAAGGAAGACGCCGTGACGCGTCAATCGCACAAGCAAAATGGCCGCGACGCCAAAGGCATCGCGACCCTTCAATCGTGTCGCTTACTCGAACCCGTTCGCGAAGACGCGCTCGTCGTTGTACGCCGGACCGCCCACGAACAGAATGTTGTCGTTGTTCGGACGATAGCTGCCGAATTGATTGGCGTCCAAGGTGATTCGCCATCGATTCGGGCCGATCACTTGCGCGCGCGAGCCCAGATCGAACCAGTCCAAGGTGGCGTCCACGCCCGGCGTTTGCGGGGCATAGGTGCGGAAACTCCAGAACGGATCGGTGAAGTTCGGCAGCCCACCCGCATTCAAGTTGTGGAAGGTGATGTCGACCACCGCGTGCGCGCAATTTGGAATTTCAAAATGCACCAAATCGCGCGGATAGCTGTAATAGCGGTTGGGTTGGCCAGGAATTGGGGCGCGACCATTGCGCGCGGCGAGCGTGCCGTGCACGCCGGACGCTTTTGGACAGTCGGTGCCTTGAATGTCGGTGGTGAAGTAGCCGTTCGAGCCTTGCGCGGTGGCCAGTGTGCCTCGGCCAGCCATGCCGGCGTCGCGATCGGCGGCATTGATCACCACGACAGTCGAAGCAACATCGGCCTGCGTGGCATCGGGCACGCCGTCGCCATTGCCATCGCCCCCATTGGGCGCGAGATTTTCGATGGCGTCGGACGCGCCATCGTCTTCGGCATCGGGCACCTGATCCAGCGTCCACACTCCGCGCCTGCTGCCGGCGAACAACCGCTGGGGATCGAGCGGATCAATCGACAGAGTCAGCACGGAATGGACCGGCAAGTCGGCGCCGACGACAGTCCACGTCGCGCCGCCATCCTTGCTGCGATAGACGGCGCCGGGATGGGCCGCGAATCCCATGGCCGAAGCGTAGAGACGGTTGGCGTCGGTCGGGTCGACCTCGATCGCGTGCACATCCAGACCACTGGGAATACCCGACGAGGACGAAGTCCATGTGGCGCCACCGTCGATCGTCTTGAACAGCCCCGTCACGCGTTGAAGGTCCGGTAAAGGGCCGACCGCATTGCTGATGACCGAGGCCCAAAGGGTGCCAGGCGAGGCCGGACTGATTGCGAGTGCGACGACGTCGAGATGCGTGTTGGTGGATCCCGCGTAGAGGGGCAAACCATTGCTCGCCAAGGTCCACGTGGCGCCGCCATCGATGGTCTTGAACACGCCGTTGGGGCTCGTGGGCACGGGCGTGAGAGCGTTGTCGAACTGATTCCAAGTACCGACGTAGAGCACGTCGGAATTGCTCGGATCCATCACGATCGGGATGGGTGAGACGGTTTCGCGCACTTCATTGCGCGGCGGCAAGGGCCCGGCGCCATCAGGATCGACGGTGACGTACGCCTGTTGGGGCAGACCGTTTTCACGGTTGATCCAAGTGACCAAGGCCGGATCGCTGTTATTCGCCGTAGTGGTGTAACCGATGCGATGGCTGATTGTCGGCACGGAAGGCGAGACTGCGGTGTTGGATTTCATGGAGCCCATTGCGGTGAAAAACGCCTTGCCCAAGGGCCCGGTCGTGCAGACTGGTCCCGTGACAGGCGTCGGCACCGAACCACACGACCGGGGATCGATGATGATGGATCGCACGAACCCCACATTGGCGAAGTCATTAGGTGGATTGCCGTTGCGGGCGAGACCCGTATCGATCACCGTCCACGACGCGCCACCCGTGGTGCTGCGATAGATGCCGCCATTGCGAATGGACACGGCCGGCAAGGTCGTGAGACTGCCCGGCAGGCCACTGAGGGCCGCGCGGCCAGTGGCGTAGATGACCGTGGTGTCGAGGGTACCGACCGTGGTGCCGGTAGTCGTTGGGTCGAATGCAAGACCTCGGAGCTGCGCGCCACGCAACCCGTTCACCGTGGTGGCCCACGTACCGCCACCGTCGGCGCTCATGAACAGCGGCGCCGTGGACCAGCCGCCATCCGAGAAACTCGCGAAGACTCGTCGTTGCGAAAGCCCGGTGCCGAGCGCCGGATTGGGATGCACCAGGATCCCGCGCACATTGACCGCAGCCACGCCATTGTTGACGTTGGCATTGCTCCATGTCGCGCCGCTGTCGACGCTCTTGTACAAGCCCGCGGTCTCGGTGACCACGTACATGGGCGCGCCCAAAACGGGGTATCGCGGATCGAGCACGATGCGCCTGACCAAGGACTGCACCGGTCGCGAAGCGGCATCCGTGTACGTCGGATTGGGCGCGAGACCCGCGTGGGGACCCGCGAACGTCGCCACGCCGCTGGATGCATTCAAGCTGACGTAGTACCCCGACCGCGTACCGACATAGACCGTGCCGGGCATCGTGGGATGCGCAGTCACGGTGGCGATGTCGTTGGTATAGCCCGTGGTGGTCCACGTCGCGCCATCGTCATTGGATCGCATCAGCGTTCGATCGACGTTCGCGTACACCATCGAACCTTGGCCCCAGCTGATGCTGTTCACGGCGTTGGCGCCGCCCAGGCCACCGGACGAGAACACGGGCGCCCAAGTCGCGCCACCATCGAGACTTCGCCAAATCGCGGGCACCGTGGGATCGCTCGGTCCCGGTGTTGTGATGGCCGTGCCAGCGAGCACGCGATTGGGGTCACTGGGATCGACGGTAACCACGTTGAAGGGTTGATTGGCCGGCAATCCTCCCGCGAGCGCGGTGAAGGTCGCGCCATTGTCGGTGGTCTTGAGGATGCGACCTCCGGGCGAGGAACCCGCGCTGGTCAAGGCAAGGAAAAAGGTGTTGGTGACGCCGGGCACGTCGGAAAAGCCACCCCAGTAGTCGCCGTTGGCGAGCGTGAATCCCGTATGGCGCCAGCTGACGGCGGCATCGCTGGTGCGCATCAAGCGCCCGGACGAATCAAACGCAAGGAGCGTGTCGGGCGCATCGGCATCCATCACCAATTCCCACGCGGTCGACAACGCATCAGGAATGCCGTTCTGCGCGCGCCGCCAACTGACGCCGCCATCGACGGATTTGAAAACACCGCCGCCGGTAGCGGTATAGAGGATCGTTGGCGTGACCGGGTTGATCACCAAGCTCCCAATGATCCCGCCATAAGGACCACTGCCCGTCCAAATCCCCGCTCCCGCCATGGCGAACGACGGCACGCCCATCACTAGCAGCGCCGTCAAAACCCGGCGCGAATACGTCGACATCCCCATGCAATTCCCCAGTGCGTCCTGACAGCGGCGAACTTAACGCGGAGACGGCGCGGATTCACCAGGCGATCGGCCGTTACTGTCGTCGTAACGGGCGGTCTGGCAATTTATGAGTGCATTTGGTCCGTTTTTGACGCAATCGTCTCGCTCCGCTGGGATCTTACCGCCGCGCAACGAAGGATCATCGGGTTTGATCCCAATGGCTCTCTTGCGATCTTTGACTCCGATAAAAACACGCCTTCGCGTTGTTTGATCCGCAAACGAAAAAGGGCCGCGACGCCCTTCGGCATCGCGGCCCTTCAAACGTGTCGCTTACTCGAAACCGTTCGCGAACGTGCGTTCGTCGTTGTAGGCCGGTCCGCCGACGAACAAGATGCTGTTCGCCACCGGACGGTAGCTGCCGAATTGGTTGGCATCCAAAGTAATGCGCCACTTATTCGGACCCACCACTTGCGCGCGCGAGCCCAGGTCGTACCAACCCATGCTCGAATCCACGCCCGGCGTTTGCGGGCCGTAGATGCGGAAGCTCCAGAACGGATCGGTGAAGTTCGGCAGGCCGCCCACGTTCAAATTGTGGAAGGTGATATCAACCACCGCGTGCGCGCAATTGGGAATTTCAAAACGCACCAGATCGCGCGGATAGCTGTAATAGCGATTGGGTTGGCCAGGGATCGGGTCGCGACCGTTGCGCGCGGCCAGCGTGCCTTGCACGTCGGTGGCTTTCGGGCAAGCCGTGCCTTGAATGTCGGTGGTGAAGAAGCCGCTCACGCCCTGCGCGGCGGCGAGCGTGCCGCGACCCACCAAGCCCGCGGCGCGTTCGATCGCGGTGAACGAGGTCACGTTGGAACCCACGTCGGCTTGCGTGCCGTCGAGCGTGCCGTCGCCATTGCCATCGCCGCCGTTGGGCGCGTTGCTTTCGTTCGAATCCGGCGAGCCATCGCCATCGGCATCGGGCACTTGCTCCATGCTCCACACGCCAAGATTCGTACCGGCGTGCAATTGCTGAGTGTTGAACGGATCGACGGCGAGCGCGAGCGCAGAATCGGCCGGCAGACCGACGCTGATCGACGACCAGTTCGCACCACCGTCAGTACTGCGATACACGGCGCCGGGATTGGACTCGGTGCCCGAGCCCGCGGCATAGACGCGGTTGGCATCGGTGGGATCGACGAAGATCGCGCGAATGTCGAGACCCGGCGGAATGCCGGCCGAGGACGAAGTCCACGTCGCGCCGCCATCGGTGGTCTTGTACAAGCCCGTCACGAACGGCACCGTCGGCGGATTGCTGGTGCCGATGTTGGCGACCGATGCCCACAAGGTGCCCGGCGCGGTCGGGCTGATCGCGAGCGAGAGCACATCGAGATGCGTGGTCGCGGAGCCGGTGTAGAACGGCAGGCCATTGCTCGCGATCGTCCACGTGGCGCCGCCGTTGGTGGATTTGAACACGCCGCTGGCGATCGAAGGCACCGGCGTGGTCGTGCGATCGACCGTGGTGAACGTGCCGACGTAGAGCACATCGGAATTGCTCGGATCCATCACGATCGGCACGGGCGTGGCGGTCTCGCGAATCTGATTGAACGGCGCGCCCGGGCCGCCACCATCAGGATCGACGGTGACGAAGACAGGCTGCGGCAAACCACTTTCGCGATTGATCCAGGTGACCAGCGCCGGATCGGTGTTGTTGGCGGTCAGCGTGTAGCCAATGCGATGACTGACGGTCGGCGTGGGCGGCGTCGTCATGGTGTCCGAACCGTTGAAACCCGTCGACGTGAAGAACACCTTCTTCAGCGGACCCGTGGTGCACGCGGGGCCGGTGACCGGCGTCGGATCGCTGCCGCACGAGCGCGGATCGACGATGACGCTGCGCACGGTGCTCAGGAAGGCATAGTCATTCGGCGGCGCATTGCGACGCGGCAAGCCGGCGTCGAGCACGCTCCACGTCGCGCCGCCGTTGAGGCTGCGATAGATGCCGCCATTGCGGATGCTCACCGCCGGCGATTGATTGAGATTGCCGGGCAAGCCCGTTTGCGCGGAACGGCCCGTCGCGTAGACCACGGTCGTGCCCAGCGCGCCAGCCGTCGTGCCCGTCGTGGTGGGGTCGAGCGTGATGGCGCGAATCTGCACGCCGCGCAAGCCCGTGACCGCAGTCGGCCACGTGTTGCCACCATCCGGCGAGCGATAGATCGGCGCCGAACCCGAGAAGGCATCGCCGAAGCCCGCGTAGATGCGACGCTGCGACAACGTGAACGCGGGATTGGGATGCACCGCCAAGGCGCGCACGTTGACCGCCGACATGCCTTGATTCATGTCGGTGCTGCTCCACGTGGTGCCGCCGTCGAGACTCTTGAACAGACCCGAGGCCTCGGTCACCGCGTACAGCGGCGTTCCCGCGGTCGGAAAATTCGGATCGGGCACGATCGCGGTCACCCTGGCCTGCACGATGCGCGCCGTGGTGTCGGTGTAACTCGGATTGGCCGAGAGGGTTTGATTGGGACCGGTGTAGGTCGGCGTCACCGCGTCGGCATTGGTGCTGACGTAGTAGCCCGCGGGCCCGCCCAGATAGACCGTGCCCGGCAGGGTCGGATGCGCGGTGACGGTGGAGAAGATTGTCGGGATGCTCAGCGCCTGCCACGTGGCGCCATCATCGCTCGAGCGCATCAGCTGGCCATCGACGATGGCGTAGACCATCGTGCCCGCGCCCCAACTGATCGACTCGACCAGACTGGCATTGCCGAGGCCGCCGAGGCCGTAGACCGAGGTCCAGGTCGCGCCACCATCGGTGCTGCGCCACAAGGCCGGGGGCGTGGGATCGCTGACATCGACGTTGGCGTAGTCGGTGCCCACGAGAATGCGATTGGCATTGGTCGGGTCGACCGCGATGCTGGTGAACGGCTGATTGGCCGGCAGGCCGCCGCCGAGCGCGGTGAAGGTGGTGCCGCCGTCGGTGGACTTGAGCACCCGTCCGACGTTCGAGAAGGAATTGCCCGAGGTCACGGCGTAGTACGTGCCGGCGCCGCCAGGCGCATCGGCGAAGGTCGTGATCACTTCGGTGGTGGCGAAGGCGAAACCGGTCAGCGCCCAGTTGTTGGCGCCGTCGGTCGTGCGCACGACGCGACCTTGCGCGTCGACGGTCAGCAGGGTGTCGGGCGCTTCGCGGTCCAGCATCAGGCCGTAGTAGTACACGACCGAGCCGACGATGCCGTTTTGCGCGCGCTGCCAGCTCGCGCCACCATCGACCGACTTGAACACGCCGCCGCGACCCGTCGAGTACAGCGTCGAGGGCGTGGTCGGGTTCACCACCAGGCGATAGGTGAAGCCACCGTACGGCCCATTGCTGGTCCACACCCCGGGACCCGCCAGCGCGATCGCCGGCAAGGTCATGGCCGCGACCGCCGTCAGCGACCGACGCAGAAACTTCGACACACGCATGTGATGACCCCCTAATGTTTCGTCGAATCAGTATACAAACCGTCTCGTTAGCGATTACGCAAAAATCGTCAACGAGTAGTCAGCCTACGGGCCACGCGTGTCACTTCTGTTCACCGCGCGCGGGCCGGTTCGAAGTCAAAACGCCCATTGGGTCCGAATCCAACGCGCCCCGGCGCCGCTATAGTGCGCACGCGTCCGGAGGGGTCCGGGCGATGTCACTCAACCGGGAGGCCAGTCATGAGTTTCTTTAGCGAATTCAAACAGTTTGCCATGCGCGGCAATGTCGTCGACCTGGCCGTGGGCGTGGTCATCGGCGCGGCCTTCGGCAAGATCGTCACGGCCATGGTGGAGAAGATCATCATGCCGATCGTGGGCTTTCTGACCTCGGGACAGAATTTCGCGGAGAAGGCCAAGGTCATCGCCACCGGCATCACGGGCGCCGATGGCAAGGAGCAGCTGGTGTCGATCGGCTATGGCGCCTTCATCCAGTCGATCATCGATTTCATCATCGTCGCCTTCGTGATCTTCCTGGTAGTGAAGCTGATGAACCGGATGAAGAAGAAGGAAGCCGAGGCCGCGCCCGCCGCGCCGCCGGCCGACATCGCCCTGCTGACCGAAATCCGCGATCTGCTCAAGCAAAAGCAGGCCTAGACACGCCGCCGCGCGGGCGGCATGTGCCATGGGTTGGTGTTCTCGGAACACGAGCGGCGCGGCGGTTCTGTCAAACTGTCGGCTTCCCCGCACACGAGTAGCGCCGGCATGAACACTCGCCGCCTGTGGTTGTTGACCTTCCTGGCCGCCCTCGCCCCCGCGGCGGGCGCGGCCGATGTGACGCGCGCCGATCAAGTCGCGCTGGATCAGGCCGTGGCCTTGCGCGACAAGGCCATGGAGCATTCCGAGGCCTACATGATCGTCGAGTCGCTGACCACCGAAGTGGGTCAGCGCCTCGCCGGTTCGGCCAATGACGCGCGCGCCGTGGCCTGGGCCGTGGGCAAGTTCAAGGAGCTCGGCTACGACAAGGTCTACACCGAGCCAGTGACGTTTCCGGTGTGGGAGCGTCGCGCGGAATCGGCCGAGATCATCGCGCCCTTCCCGCATCGCCTCACGCTGACCGCGCTCGGCGGCAGCGCCGGCACCGGTCGCAAGCCGATCGAGGCCGAGGTCGTGGAGTTCTCGACCCTGGCGGCCCTGCAACAGGCGCGGCCCGAGGACGTGAAGGGCAAAATCGTCTTCATCGGCAACCGCATGGGCCGCGCGCGCGATGGCGCGGGTTATGGCCCCGCGGTCGCCGCGCGCACCCTGGGCGCCGCCGCCGCGGCCAAGCTCGGCGCGCGCGCACTGCTCATCCGTTCGATCGGCACGGACAACAATCGCCTGCCGCACACGGGCATCGCTTACTCGGTGACCGAGGCCGGCCTCGATCCGAAATGGCCGCGCACCAAATCGGGCTTGCCGGTCGTGTCCACGCCCATCCCCGCCGCCGCGCTGAGCAATCCCGACGCGGATCTGCTGTCGCGCGTGCTCGAGCGCAGCCTGCCGGTGAAACTGCGCCTGACGCTCGACGTCGGCATGACCGGCAAGGAATACACCTCGGCCAATGTCATCGGCGAGATCACCGGCAGCGAGCGTCCCGACGAAGTGGTGCTGATCGGCGGTCACCTTGATTCGTGGGATCTGGGCACGGGCGCGATCGACGACGGCGCGGGCGTGGCCATCACCATGGGCGTGGGCCATTTGATCAAGAAGCTCGGCTTCAAGCCCAAGCGCACGCTGCGCGTGGTTGCCTTCGCGAATGAAGAACAGGGCGTCTACGGCGGTCGCGCGTACACCGCGGCGCATCAGGCGCAAGTGGCGCAGCACATTGTCGGCGCGGAATCGGATTTTGGTTCGGGCCGGATCTGGCGCCTGGACAGCGCGGTGAAACCCGAAGCGCTGCCCGCGGTGGATCAGATCATGCAGATTCTCGCGCCGATCGGCGTGTCGCGCGGCCTGCCCTACGCGTTCGGCGGCGCCGACATCAGCGGCATGCGCGCGGCCGGCATGGCGATCTTCGGCCTGCAGCAGGACGGCAGCACCTACTTCGACATTCACCACACCGCCAACGACACGCTGGACAAGATCGACGCCGCCGATCTCGATCAGAACGTCGCGGTCTATGCCGTGATGAGTTGGATCGCGCTGCAAGCCGACGGTGATTTCGGCTCGGCGCCGCAGACGCCGCCGGGTGATGCGGCGCCGCCGCATCGCTGATCTTCGGATTTAACGCTAAAAACAAAAACGCCGCGCTAGTCGCGGCGTTTTTGTTGGCGGCGGTCGCGCGAGTTGCCGCGCTGCTTTGTCGACGACGTGAGGAACACTCACATCGCGACACAACCTCGGGCCCTCACCTCGCGATGAGGCCCCCGCGCCGATCACTTCAACAACGGCGAATCCAAGGTCTTCAACGGGCCACCGACCAGTTTCTCGCTGACCTTGCGCAAGTCGTCGAGCGAGACTTTGCGAATGTGCATCAGGCCGCGCGTCACGTCATCGATGTCGCGCTTGCCGCCGGAACGCTTGCGAATCTCGCGATCGAGATCCATCAACAACAGCACCGCGCGTCCCGTCGTGCGCGCCTTCGATTGCGGCACGCGCAGCTTCGTGACGCTCGCGCTCCAGCGCTTGAGCCAATCGCGCGTGCGCTCGTAGCGATCGTCCGTGGTCAGGCCCGAGCGGTGCATGAGTTCGATCGAATAGAACTCGGCCAGGCCCTCGGCGATCCAGTCGTCGTTGCGCTGACCGCGAATGCGCGTGACCACGTGGGTGAGTTCGTGCAGTACCGAACTCGTGCCGTTCTCGCTCACCAGCGGCCGATCGGCGTGCAGGAACATGCTGTTGGGCGAGGACAGACCGCCACGCCACATCGGATCGCCATCGCCCACGACCAGGAGCTTGCGCGGCATCTTGCCGAAGGCGTGCTCGGCCTCGGCCCAGTTGGAGCCGATGAAGGTCAAGGCGTCCATGCGCCGCAGCGCGCTGCCCACGGGCGCGCCGACCGCGATCTCGCTGTCGCCGATGGTCTCGCGTCGCGTGCCGATGCGGCCGGCGATCATCCAACCCACGGGGCGATCAAACGAGCGACGCGGATTGTCGACGGCGAAGCTGCCATCGCTTTCCTTGATGAAGCCGGTGTCGACGTGCGTCCAGCCTGGCGGAAACTTGAAGCGCAAGCGCGCGCGCGAAGTCGCGCCCTTGATCGCGAGCACGCGCGCCGAGGGCACCAGGTCATCGCCGCGCACGATCACGAAATCGCGCGTCATGCGCGCGTCATAAGCGCCGTCGGAGCGTTGATGACTGACCTTGGCCACGAGCGACAGCGCGCCGCCACCCGGCGGCACATTCCAAATCGCGCGACCGCCTTCGACACTCAGCTCGCCATCGGCGCGAATGTCGTGATAACGCGCCGGCGGCACCGCGAAGTTCAAGCGCTTCACGAGACCCGAGTTGTCGAGGCGAATGGTGACGCGCGCGCTGTCGGTCTTGGGCTCGAACTCGATCGTGTAGGCGATGTGATAGATCTTGTCCGGATTCGGCGCGGCGTGCAGCGTGGTCGCGCAAAGCAAGGCCAGCAGGGCCGCGAAGCGAGCAAACATGGACGAATTCCGCGATTTCGGGGCGCGAAGCATATCGCGGCGCGCCGGGACGCGCGACGCGCCCGGCGCTTGGCATTCAGCGCCGATGCTGACGCCAGAATTCCGCCAGCACCACGGCCACCGCGGCCGCGATGTTGAGGCTCTCGACCGAGCCCGACCCGGGGATGCGCCACTGCCGCTCGATGCGTCGGAGCAGACTGGCCGACACGCCGCCGCCCTCGGCGCCGAACACCAGCACGAGGCGTTTCGGCATGGGCTCGGCGTAGATGTCGCTGCCCTCGCGCACCACGGTCGCGGCGAATTCGAAGCGCGCGCGTTCGAGCGCGGCGAGGTCATCGACGAGATCGGACATGGCCACCAGGGTGATCTGCTCGGCGCCGCCTTCGGCCACGCGACAGGCCGCGCCCGACAAGGCGAGGCTTGAGCCGGGCGGCAAAATCACCGCGTCCACGCCGAAATGCGCGGCGCTGCGCAACACCGCGCCGAAGTTGTGCGGATTGCCCACGCCATCGAGCAACAAGGCCAGCGCCGGCCGCGCGCGATCGGCGTGACCTTGCAACCACTCGGCCACGCTCAGCGGCGGCGCGCGCAGCACTTCGAAGCACACGCCTTCGTGATGTTCCGAGCGCGTGAGCTTGTACAGATCTTCCTCGCCCACCAGCCGATAGCCGATGCGTTCGCGCGCGCACCACGCCAGCACGGCTTTCAGACGCGGCATGCGGCTTTCGAGCAGATAGACCTTGCGAATCGCGGCGGGGCGACGTTCGAACACGGCCAGGCACGCGTTGAGGCCGAAGAGACGCAGTTCAATGTCGCGTTGACGCGGACGACGCGGCGCGCCGTCGTCGCTGGCGGTGTCGAATTCGTCGTCCAGCATCTCGTCTTGCGGTGGCGTCACGCGCGGTTCGCGCGCGGGACGCGGGCGTTCGTCACGCGATGGACGCGTGTCGTGACGCGGACGGTCGTCGCGCGTGGGTCGCTCCTCGCGCGACGGACGCTCGTGACGCGGGCGATCGCCGAATGCCGGGCGTGCGTCGCCACGACCGCGATCGCGTGGGGCTTCGTCGCGACGCGGACGCGCGGCGCGCGGGTCGTCATCGCGGGCGCGCGGGGGGCGCGCATCGTCGTCGCGCGGCCGCGCGGGTCGCGTGTCATCGCGCGCGCGTTCGCGCTTGTCCTTGCGCGGCGGCAGCGCGCCCCAGGGCGAATCGCCACGTCCGCCACGCGGCGGTCGGTCACGGTCAGAGGGCGGCATCGAGGCTCCGTCGAGTCAGGGCATAGGTCACGGTGTCGAGCAGTTCGCCGCGCTTGACCACGGCGCATGCCTGCGTGCCTTCGCGCGCGAAGCCGGCTTTTTCCAGCACGCGCATCGAGGCGGGATTGTTGGCGAAGGCGCTGGCGTACACGCGATACAGGCCGAAGGCGCGCATCGCCACCGGCACGACCAAGCGCACGGCGCGCGCCATCAGGCCACGGCCCCAATGACTAGGCGTCATCCAGTAGCCGAGCTCGGCGCTGCGCGCGTAGATGTCGACGCCGCGATGCACGCCCAGGCCGCCGATCAAGGCCTCGTCCGCCGTCATCGCGAAACGCCATTCACCGTCGAGCGCGACGCAGGATTCGAGAAAGGCCTTGGCGTCATCAAGCGTGTACGGAAATGGAAAGCGATCGCGTAGCCCGCGCGAGACGCGCTCGTCATTCGCGATGCGCGCCAGCGCCGGCGCGTCATCCGCGCGCCAGGGGCGCAGGCACAGCTCGCCATCGATGAGGGTGGGCACGTCGCTCATGGCGAGAGCATAGCGAGCGCCGCGCGCGGCCGGAACCGGCGCGGCGCGCGAGGCCCGCGGCGCGGCTCAGTGCGCCGCTTGCGGGTTGGCCGCGTCCAGGCGCTCGAGTTCGCGCGTCACCGCCTCGGGCGAATCGGTGAAGCGCGCCAGGCGCAGGTAGAACGCCGGCACCACGAACAACGACAGGAAGGTCGACACCGCCACGCCGAACACCACGGTCACGCCGATCGCCACGCGACTCGACGCGCCCGCGCCGCTGGCCAGCAGCAGCGGCAGCGCGCCGACCACGGTCGCGATCGAGGTCATCACGATCGGACGCAGGCGCACGGCCGCGGCTTCGAGTACCGCGTCGCGCGCGTTCTGGCCGGCATCGCGCAGCTGATTGGCGAACTCCACGATCAGAATGCCGTTCTTCGCCGCCAAGCCCACGAGCATCACGATGCCAACCTGACTGAACAAGTTCAGCGACATGCCCCAGACCGCCAGCCCGATCAAGGCACCCAACACCGCCAAAGGCACCGTGAGCATGATCGTGAACGGATGGATGAAACTCTCGAACTGCGCGGCCAGCACCAAGTACACGACCAGCAGCGCCATCAGGAAGGTAAACGCGATGCCCGCGCCTTGCTTGCGCAGTTCGCGCGCGTCGCCCTTGTAGTCGATCTGCGCGGTGCGCGGCAGTTCGGCGCGCGCCGTGGTTTCCATGTAGTCGAGCGCTTCGCCCAGCGTGTAGCCGGGCGCCAGCGCCGCGCTGATGGTGATCGCGCGCAGGCGGTTGAAGCGATTGAGCGAGCCGGGCTCGGCGAGTTCGGACAGCTTGACCAGATTGGCCAGCGGCACCAACTCGCCCGAACGTTGCGAACGCACGTAGAGATTGGCCATGTCGGCCGGCGTGCGGCGGTTTTCGGTGCGGCCTTGGACGATGACGTCGTATTCCTCGCCATCCTGCGTGAACGTGGTCACGCGGCGGCCGCCCATCATGGTCTCGAGCGTGGTGCCGATTTCATCGACGGACACGCCCAGATCCGCGGCGCGCGCGCGATCGATGTCGACGCGCAGCTGCGGGCGCGTTTCCTTGTAGTCGGTGTCCACCGCGATCAAGCGCGGATTATTGGCGATGGCCTTGAGCATCACATCGCGCCAGTCGACCAATTGCTCGTAGCTCGGTCCGCCGATGACGAATTGCAGCGGCTGACCAAACCCGCGCGACAGGCCTTGGCGCATTTGCGGCGCGACGCGCACGCCGGGAATTTCGTCGAGCTTGCGGCGCGCTTGCTCCATCACCGCGGCCGTGTCGAGCGAGCGCTCGTTCCAGGGCTTCATGATCACGATCGCCTGGCCGGTGTGCATCTCCTCGGACTGCACGCCGCCCATGCCGCGCGGCGCGCGCGTGTTGACGCGCATGGCCTGACCGTTCTGCACGAAATCGAGCAAGCGCGATTCGACCTGCTTCATTTGCGTGAGCGTGTAGTCGAAGCCCGCGCCCTCGGGGCCCGTGACGATCACGAAGAACGCGCCACGATCTTCCGGCGGCGCCAGCTCCTTGGGCACGTGCCACGCGAGCAGTCCCGAGATCGCCACCGCCGCGAGCATGACGCCGCCGAATACCACCGGATGCGCCAACGCGCTCTGCAGGCCGCGGCGATAGCTCGTCGACACGCGCTCGAACAGCCGATCGACGAACACCGCGAGGCCGCGCTCGGCCACGTGCGGCGTGAGCAGGCGCGAGCACATCATCGGCGACAGACTCAACGCCACGAAGGCCGAGATCGCCACCGCAGCGGCTATGGCCACCGCGAGTTCGCGGAACAAGCGACCCAGATTGCCTTCCATGAAGGCAATTGGCAGGAACACCGCCACCAGCACCGCCGTCGTCGCCAGCACCGCGAACGCGACCTGACGCGCGCCGCGATACGCCGCGACCAGGCGCGGCTCGCCCATGTCGACGCGTCGTTGGCAGTTCTCCAATACAACGATGGCATCGTCGACCACCAGACCGATTGACAGCACCAGCGCCAGCAAGGTCAGCAGATTGATGGTGAAACCAAACGCCGACAACGCGATGAAAGCGCCGATCACGCACACGGGCACCGTCACCGCCGGAATCAGCGCCGCGCGCCAGCTGCCCAGGAACAGATAGATCACCGCCACGACCAGGATCACGGCCTCGGCGAGTGTCTTGTAGACCTCCTTCACCGCCGCGTCGATGAACACCGAGTTGTCGAAGGCGACCAGGAACTTCATGCCCTCGGGCAGATTCGCGGCCATGCGATCGACTTCCTCGGACACCGCGCGCGACACCGCCAGCGCGTTGGCCGTGGAGGTCTTGATGATGCCCAGGCCCAACTGCGGCACGCCATTGCCGCGGAACACCGCGCGACGTTCGATCGAATCGAGCTTGACCTCGGCCACTTCGCCCAGCCGGATCAGATGTCCGTCCTCGCCCTTGGCCACGGTCAGTTGCGCGAAGTCCTCGGCCTCGCGATAACCACGCGCCACGCGCACGGTGAAATCGCGCGTGTTGGATTCGAGGCGGCCGCCGGGCAGTTCGACGTTCTCGCGACGCAGCGCGTTGGTGACGTCGTTGACGGTGAGACCGCGCGCGTTCAACTGCTCGCGATCGAGCCAGATGCGCATGGCGTAGCGCTGACCGCCGGCCAGCATCACGCGCGCCACGCCATCGATCGAGGACAGGCGATCGACCATGTAACGCTCGGCGTAATCGGTCAGCGCCAGCATGTCGCGATCGGTGGCCGAGAGGTTGAGCCACATGATCACGTCGGAATCGGCGTCGACCTTGGCAACCTGCGGCGGGTCGGCTTCGGTCGGCAAGTTGCCGACGACGCGATTGACCGCGTCGCGCACGTCATTGGCGGCGCCTTCGATCTCGCGCGACAGCGAGAACTCGATGCTGATCGACGAGCGTCCGTTCTGACTCGACGACTGCACCGACTCGATGCCTTCGATGCCGCTGATCGCGTCCTCGATCGGCTGCGTGATGCGCGATTCGACGATGGCGGCCGAGGCGCCGCGATACGCGGTTTCGACCGAGACCACGGGCGGATCGATGTCGGGCAGCTCGCGCAGCGGCAAGCGCGTGAACGCGATCAGGCCCAGCACCACCAGCAACAACGACAGCACGGTCGCGAAGACCGGGCGCTTGACCGAGATGTCGGAGAGCAACATGGTGTCAGCCCTTTGCCGGCGCGGTCGCGGCGGTGGTGGCGGCCGCGTCGACGCTGGGCTTGAGCGCGATCTTGGCGCCATCGCGCAGCTTGACGATGCCGTCGGTGACAACGTTCTGGCCTTCGCTGAGGCCGGTGGTGATTTCCACGCGACCTTCGCGACGCGCGCCGATGCCCACTTCGACCTGACGCGCCACGCCTTGGTCGACCGCGTACACGAAATGACTCGAGCCGATGCCGAACACCGCGATCTCGGGCAGGATCAGGGCATCGCGTTCGGACGAGGCCATCTGCACTGCCAGCAGCATGCCGGGCTTGAGCGCGGCATCGGGGTTGGGAATGGCCGCGCGCACGGTGATCGCGCGCGTGACCGGGTCGATGCGCGAATCGATCGAAACGACTTCGCCCTTGAACACGCGGCCCGGATACGCCGCCGACGTCGCGCTGACCGCGAGGCCGCGCTTGATCGCGCTGAGGTTGACCTCGGGCACGGAGAAATCGACTTTGATGGTGCTGATGTCGTCGAGCGTGGCGATCTCGGTGCCCGGAGTGACCAAGGTGCCTTCGCTGACGCGACGAAACCCGAGCACGCCGGCGAAAGGCGCGGTGATCACGCGGTCGGACAGGCGCGCGCGAATGGCTTCCATGCGCGCCTTGGCGGCATCGCGCAGCGCGACCTGGGCATCGAGCTGCGAGCGCGCGATCGTGCCTTGCTTGACCAGATCGACCTGACGGTCGTACTGCTGCTGCGCTTCCTTCCAGGCCGCGCGCGCCTCTTCGAGCTGGGCCACTTCGGCGCGGCCGGTCAGTTCGACCAGGACCTGGCCGGCGTCGACCAGATCGCCGTCTTGGAAATTGACCTTGCCGACGGTCTCGGTGACCTTGGCGGTGACGTCCACCGATTCGTTGGCGCGCGCCGTGCCCAGGGCTTCGATCACATCGGCCCAGGTGCCGCGCTCGACCGGCACGGCCACCACTTGCACGGGCGGCGGCGGACCGCGGCCGGCATCGGCGTCGCGTCCACAAGCAGCCAGGGTGAGGGTGAGCATCAGCGCGACGGCGGCGCGGGCAATACGGCAAGCGGACAAGCGGGACCTTCCTTCGACGTTATTCGGTTGAGTTCTTGTGCGCGCCATCGCACAGCGGCGCATTACGGGTGCGTTTGCAGACGCAGAACCAGAGCCATTCGTCACGAGTGGCCCGGAACTCCACTGGCGCGTGCGGCGTGCCCTTGTGGCTGCCGTCGCAAAACGGTTGCGAGCGCGAGCGGCCACAAGCGCACCACCAGTAGGTCTTGCCCGCCTGCACGGCGATCGCCATCGGCTGCGGTCGTTGCGCGGGATGGTCCGTCATGAGCGCTCCTGGGCGGGCTGTGTCATTCTACGCTGGGTCCGTGGAGGCGGCGTCGTGAGCCCGGATGTTTAACGTGGCGCGGGCCCGGTTCCGTCGCGAGGGTCTTCCGAGGGCATGATCTCCTGGTTCGTCAAGCGATTCGCCCGATGAGCGCGAGCGGCGACGTCGTGCTCGCCTGCCAGGGCGTGCGGCATGTCTGGCCCGATGGCTCGCGCCTGCCGGACTTTCCCGATTTCCAGTTGGGCCGCGGCGAGCGCCTGTTCCTGCGTGGCGCCAGCGGCAGCGGCAAGAGCACCCTGCTGCATCTGATCGCCGGTGGCCTGGTGCCGCGCGCGGGCCACATCACGGTAGCCGGACAGGCGATCAGCGCGCTCGGGGCCCGGGCCCGCGATCGGACGCGCGCCGATCATATCGGCCTGATCTTTCAGCAATTCAATCTGCTGCCCTATCTGTCGGTGCTGGACAACGTGCTGCTGCCTTGCCGCTTCTCGGCGCGACGCCGCGCGCGCGCCCTGGCGCGCGATCCGGACCTGACCGCGGCGGCGACACGCCTGCTCGATGCGCTCGATCTGGCCCCAGCCCTGCGCGGACGCGACGTGAGCGCGCTCTCGGTCGGTCAACAGCAGCGCGTGGCGGCGGCGCGCGCGCTGATCGGCGCGCCGGAATTGATCCTGGCCGATGAGCCGACCTCGGCGCTCGATGACGACGCGCGTCGGCGATTCCTCGATTTGTTGTTCGCCGAATGCGCGGCCGCCGAATCGGCTCTCTTGCTGGTCAGTCACGACGCCAGCCTGGCCGAGTATTTTCCGCGCCAGTTGCACCTGACGGCGGAGCGCGCGGCATGAGCGCCTTGTTTGGCCTGGCCTGGCGCAGTCTGCGCAATCGCCGATTCACCGCGCTGCTGAGTCTGGCGACGATCGCGGTCAGCGTGATGTTGCTGCTGGGCGTGGAGCGCGTGCGCGCGCAGGCGCGGACTTCGTTCTTGCGCTCCGTTTCGGGCGTCGATCTGGTGGTCGGCGCGCGAACCGGTTCGATTCAATTGCTGCTGGCGAGCGTGTTTCGCGTCGGCGACGTCACGCAGAGCGTGTCGTGGGGCACGTATCAGCGCTATGCGAGCGATCCGCGCGTGGCGTGGACCGTGCCGATCGCGCTCGGCGATTCGCATCGCGGCTATCGCGTGTTGGGCACCACGCCGGCGTACTTCGAACGTCTGCGCTACGCGGGCGGCGAGTCGCTGCGGCTGGCGCAAGGCCGCGTGTTCAACGGCGTGTACGAGACCGTGCTCGGCGCCGACGTCGCGCGCGCGCTGGGCTACTCGCTGGGTCAATCGATCACGCTCGCGCACGGCACGGCCGAGTTCAATCTGCACTCGCACGACGATCAGCCGTTCACCGTGATCGGCATCCTCGCGCCCACGGGCACGCCGATCGATCAAACCGTGCACGTGAGTCTGACCGCGATCGAGGCGCTGCACGTGCACTGGCGCAGCGGCACGCGCATTGGTGATGCGCCAAGCAAGGACGAACTATCGAGTCTCGATTTGTCGCCAACCGTGATCTCCGCCTTCTTCGTGGGCGTGAAGCAAAAGGTCATGAGCTTCGGCCTGCAACGCCAGATCAACGAGGATCGCGACGAGGCACTGAGCGCGATCATGCCCGCCGTGGCCTTGCAGGAACTGTGGCGCGTGCTCGGCATGGTCGAACGCGCGCTGCTGCTGACCGCGAGTTGCGTGGTGCTGGCGGGTTTGCTCGGTATGCTCACGGCCCTGCTCGCCACGCTCAACGAACGTCGGCGCGAGATGGCGATCTTGCGCGCGGTCGGCGCGGGTCCGGGCACGATCTTCGCGCTGCTCGTCACCGAAGCGGGCGCGCTCGCATTCGTGGGATCGGTCTTGGGTTTGATGTTGACGTACGCGCTGATCGCGCTCGCGGGTCCCTGGCTCGCGACGCGCTATGGCGTGTGGATCGCGTTGAGCTGGCCCAGCGCGACCGAATGGCTACTGCTCGCCGGGGTCTTGGCGAGCGGCCTCGTCGCCGGCATGCTGCCGGCCTGGTTGGCCTATCGACGCTCGCTCGCCGATGGCCTGATTTTGCGAATCTGAGGACTGCACATGAAACGCGCGTGGTGGGCTGGGCTGATCTTGTGTTGTGGCGCGACCTTCGCCGCCGACCCGCCGCGCGAGATCGACTGGATGCAGCTGCTACCGCCCGAGGACGTGGCCCTGATGCGCAACGCGCCGCCCGTCGATCACACGCGCGACCTCGCCGCGCAGCAGGTCCTGCGCTTCAATACCGTCGCCGCAATGGATGGCGTGAGTGGTCGCATCGCGGGCTACATCGTGCCGATCGATCAAACCGCCGAGGGCGAACTCACCGAGTTCTTCGTCGTGCCGTTCTTCGGCGCCTGCATTCACGTGCCGCCGCCGCCGCCGAATCAGATCGTGCACGCCAAGCTGGCCAAGCCCGTGGCCATGCCCGACATGTGGGGCGCGTACTGGGTCACGGGCACGATCAAGATCGAGCGCACCAAGAGTGATCTCGGCTCTTCGGCGTATTCGATCGACGTGACCTCGATCGAGCCTTGGCAGGGCTGAGTCAGCCGTTCGAGGGCTTGAGCAGGCTGATGCCCGCTTCGCTGACGTGACGATTCACGTCGAGATCGCGCACGATCAGTTCCAGCGAACCCAGCGACACGCGATCGCCGACCTCGATGCCGGCGCCGAATTCGCGCTCGAGAAAATGGGCGACGCTCAGCGTCATCAGGCCGGGCTTGACCGAAGCGTTGTAGAACTCCGCGAGCTCGGCCATCGGCGTTTCCGGGCCCAGGCTGAAATCGCCGAAGAACTCGCGATCGTTCTTGTCCGGCACGCGCGGGGAACCGACCAGACGATCGAGCAGCGCGATGCGATGCGGCCGCACGAAGACATAGATCGTGTCGCCCGCCTGCAAGCGATCCACGCGCACGGTGCGAATCGATCGGCCATCGCGCACCACGAGCGCCGGGCGCATCCAGCGCGGCATGCGCCGCTCGGCGATCAAAGGACTGTCGGCTTGCAAGCGATAGGCGACGAGTTCGTGCGCGCTGTCGCCCGGCAATTCCAGATGAATACGATCGACCGGTCCGTGCCGCGTGGGCACGACCAGGCCCAGCCACTGCGCCAGTGGCTTCAAGCCCCAGCCTTGCAGCACCAGTGACACCAGCACGACCAGAAACACGATGTTGAACATCGGTCGCGCGTCATCGATGCCGGCGAGGATCGGCAAAATCGCGAGCAGGATCGACACCGCGCCGCGCAACCCGATCAAGGCGATGAAGCTCAGCTCCGCCGCGCTCAAGCGAAACGGCGCCAGGCACACGTACACCGCGACCGGTCGCGCCAACAATGCCAAGATCAAGCCCAGCACGATGCCCTGGCCGAGTAGTCCGCCGAACTCGCGCGGCGTGGCAAGCAAGCCCAGCGCGAGAAACATCGCGATCTGCGCCAACCACGTCAGCCCTTGCTGGAAACGTCGCAACTCGCGCACGCGGCGCAACTGCATGTTGCCCGCGACCAAGCCCGCCAGATACACCGCGAGAAAGCCCGAGCCACCAATCAAATTCGTGACCGCGAACACCGCCAGCGCCGCGGCCGCGACGAGCACCGGATACATGCCCGAATCGAGCTCCAGCCGATTGACGCCGGCCGCGATCAACCAGCCGCCGGCCACGCCCGCCGGAATCGCCACGCCGAACTGACGCACGAACTCGAGCAGCGCGCCCGAGCCATCGCCCCCGTGCGCGACCCAACCGACCAGCAACATGGTCAGGAAGATCGCCATCGGATCATTGCTGGCCGATTCCACTTCCAGCACTGAGCGCACGCGCTCGCGCAAATGAATGCCGCCGGCGCGCAACAAGAAGAACACCGCCGCCGCGTCCGTCGAACTCAAGAACGCACCCAGCAACAGCGCCTGCGGCCAAGCCCAGTTGAACAGATAGTGCGCGGCCGCCGCGACCAGTCCGGCCGTGATCACCACGCCGACCGTCGCCAACGACAACGCGGGCGCCGCGGCCATGCGCAGAATCGCCTTGGGTGTGCCAAAGCCCGAGTCGAACAGAATCAAGGCCAGCGCCAGCGCGCCAATCTGATAGGCGCTGCGCGCGTCGTTGAACACGATGCCTAGGCCGTCTTCGCCCGCGAGCATGCCCACCGCGAGCACGCCCAGCAGAATCGGCGCGCCGGCACGGAACGACACCAAGGAACTGACGATGGCGACGATGGTCAGGATCGCCAACAACAGAATCAAGGTGTCGAAACCCTCCATGCGTTCCCTCGTCGCCGTGCCCCGGGGCGGGGTTCACTATCGAATACAAGACGCGCGCCAATCGCGCAAGCGGGGACGCGCGTTCGAACGATCGTTTCGCGCGCGGCCGCGTCGCGATCGGTGGCGCGCGGGGCGAATTCGACTCGTCGCGCCGAGGTGTCGTCTCGTCGTGCCCCGCGCGCGGCGGCGTATCGCGTCAGCAAATCGCCACGATTGCGCCTGACCTCCGGCATGGTCGCCGTCGTGCGTCGGCCGCTAGCATCGCGGTCCGTTTTGGGAGTGGCCATGAATCGAACCCTTGCCGTCGCGATGCTCGCCTGCCTCGCCGCCGCCTCATCCGCGCGCGCGCAAACCGCGAGCACCGACAAGATGACCGTCGACGGTCGCTTCGACGAGGCCATTTGGTCGCGCGCGCAAGTCATCGACGACTTCAAGGTGACCCAGCCCTACTCGCTGGCCACGCCGCGTCACCCCACGCGCGCCATGATCGTGGGCACGCCCGAGGGCATCGCGATCGGTTTTCGCGTGACTCATCCGGCGCAGGAACCGCGCCAGCGCGAGCGCACCGCGCGCGACGTCGACCCGCCGGGCGATCGCATCAATGTGTATCTGGATTTCAACGCCGATGGCGTGGTCGCGTACGACTTCTGCGTGGCGCTTTCGGGCTCGGTGCAGGACGCGACCCTGGTCAACGAGAACAACTATTCGCCCGATTGGGATGGCGAGTGGTTTTCGGCCGTGCACGAAGAGGCCGACAGCTGGAACGTCGAGATTCTCATCCCCTGGACCATCGCGCGCATGCGCGACACCAGCACGCCCCGACGCACCGTGGCCGTGCTGTTCGATCGCGTGTTCGGCGCCACCAGCGAGCGCAGCGCGTGGCCGGCGGAGAGTTTCGAGCGCGCGCGCTATGTCTCCAACTTCGCGCGCGTCGAGATCGATCAGTACGCCACGACATCACTCGATGTGTTTCCCTATGTCTCGGCGTTGACCGACAACATTGATGGCGACCATGAGTTCAAGGCCGGGCTCGATCTGTTCTGGAAACCCTCGGGCGATTTCCAGCTCGCCGCCGCGCTCAATCCAGATTTTGGTCAGGTCGAGGCCGATGAGCTGGTGGTCAATTTCGACGCGATCGAGACGTTTCTGTCCGATCGCCGCCCCTTCTTCACCGAGAACCAGGGCTTCTTCGACCTCCGCACGCCCAACACGGGCCTGTTGATCTACACGCGCCGCATCGGCGGCCCCAATGATGTCGACGGCGGCGTGGCCGACATCGACGCCGCCGTGAAAGTGATCGGCGCGCAAGGCAATTTCGACTATGGCGTGCTGGCCGCGCTGGAATCCGACCACGCCGATGATCTCGGCCGCGCCTTCTACGCGCAACGCGTGACCTATGGCTTCGATCGTTTCACCATCGGTTATCTCGGCACCTTCGTTGATCGTCCCGCGCTCGATCGCACGGCCATGGTCAATGCGTTCGACTTCCAATGGCGGCCCAATGACACCGTGCAGTTGGTCGGCCAAGTACTGGGCACCCAGATTGACGTAAGCGACACCTCGCGCAACGACACTGGCGAATGGTTCCGCCTGGACTTGACGCCGTCGGCCGCGTGGGCGCATCAACTGGAAGTGACGCATTTCGGGCGAGATCTCGATTTCAACGATCTGGGCTATTTGCCCCAAGCCAGCTACAACGAATTGGAATGGCAGTCCTCGTACACCGACAGCGACTTCGGGGCCGAGTCACCGTTTCGGTCGATGACGTGGTCCTTCGAGCCGCAGATTCGCTACAACGACGGAGGCGATCGACTGGCCAACGTCCTAATCCTCGAACACATCAGCAATCTGCGCCAAGGCACTTCGGTCACGCTGACCTCGGCCTATCGCTTCTCCGGCACGCAAGACACGATCTTGCGCGGCAACGGCGATGTGCGTCTGGCGCCGCGTCCCGAATACGTGATCGGCGTCGTAACCCCGCGCATGGGCCGATGGAATTTTGAACTGGAAAGCCGAACGTACAAGGAAGGCCTGCACGACTGGGCCTACTCGCTCAGCCTCGAAGGCACCTACGCCGCCAGCGACACGCTCTCCATCGGCGCCTCGTTCGAACCAACCTGGAGCCGCGACTGGCTGATTTGGGAACGCGAGAACCTCCTCGGCCGCTACCAACGCGAAGCCATCGGCGCCGGCATCAACATCAACTGGCTGCCCGCGCCCGCGCACGAACTGCGCGCCAAACTCGAATGGCTCGCCATCGACGCCGACAACCCCCGCGCCTACCGCGTCGGCCCCGACGATGTCATGCGCGAAAGCAACGACATCATCGACCCCTTCGGCGTACAAAACTTCGGCCTGCAACTGCGCTATCGCTGGACCTTCCGCCCGCAGTCCGACCTTTACGTCGTCTACAGCCGCGGTGGCCTCGCCTTCCAATCCCCGCAGGATGAGGGCGCGAGCGACCTGTTCTTCGACGCGACAAACCTGCGCGATGCGGATCAGTTCTTGGTGAAGGTTAGGTATCGGTTTTGATCGCGAGGCGCGGTCGCGCCAGACGAAGACTCAAGGGGGCCCGCCTCAGGGAATGAGTCAATCGCGACTTGTCGTATAGTCCGATGGACGCTGCAGCGCAGCTCTTCTGTCGGGACCTCGATGATCAGACAGGCAGCGTTTGGATTCGCTCTATGCGCCTGTGCATGTTCTGCCGTGGCTCGCGAGGGCCTCTGCCCCGACATGACACGCGCCGAGGCCTTGCACCTCCTGGACAAGGAGTGGGTGCTCACCGACATCGCGGCGAATCCGGAGACCCGGCTGGGCGATGTCGTCTTTTCCTATGGACATCCCAGGGAGAAGATGATTCTGCGATATGACGAGTTCCGAGAGATCGAACCCTCGCGGCGAGAGGAGTTCATCTATCGATTTGGCGGCGAGAGAAGCCTTTGGGTCACTTGCAAGTACATCAATGGGCGCAAGTGGGCGCGGATCTCTCGAGAGATTGGCCCGCTGACTCGCTGCTTCGTTACGAGAGAAAGCCGAAGCCAAGGAGCTGACGTGATCGACGCTTGGTGCGAGAAGCGGGAGTAGACGACCTCCGGCAACGGTGTTCCTGAGGAGGTCCGCAAGAGCCCTGCCATTGATCCCTGAGATCGACAGCAAGAATCGACGTCGCCTTCGTGACCCTGTCCGAACGCGCCGACATCGCGCCCATCGGATAGTCCCAGTTCACGCCTTGACGAGGCATTCCCTTCCGTAGTCCGATCGCGCTCGACAGCAGCCATCTGACGCTACGCGCACGAGGGACAGGGGACCATGGAAGAATTCAACGTTCAAGACTTGTTGGCACCGACGTGGTCCACCCGCGCGCAGACGGCCAACCGCTTGATGTTAGCGATTGCGATGGGGAGCGACGGATCTTTGCAGGACCCCCTCCAGACGCAGCTTCGGGAATTGAAGCCCGATCCGCGCACGTTTCTTTCGGCGCTCATCGGTTTCTGGAGCCTAGTCGCCGCGTTGGAGCGGCAAGGGCTCTTTGGAGGATCGAAGTCGCGGAAGCCGGTTCAAGGCGTCGGAGATCCGCGTTTCGACCTATTTCCGATCTCGCCTGAACTGTCCAAGATCAAGTTCGCGGGCATGAACGCCATATGGGTCTGGCAGTTCATCGAGAAGATCGGCAGCGCGGCCTCCCTGGTGGAGAAGGAACTGGTCGCTTGCCTGGAGCATGACGAGTCGACTCTGATCGACGCCGCCACCGCCGCGTTGGCGCGCGCGGATTCCCTTTCGGATGACACTTTTGCGCGACTGCTGGCGGTCGCCGATCGCCTGGGCTGGGACCACGCCTGGGTCGAGCGGTCCAAGGGCTTGGCCAGGCACGCGAATGGCGCGCGTCTTCAATTGCTACTCGATGGGATGGCGCCTGACGCGCCTGAAGCACGCGTTCGCGCCCGAGCGGGAGCGCTGAGGTACTTGACGGGCGACGCCGCGGTGGCGGCCTACAATCATTTGTCGACGCGAATGGGACTCGCCTGGAAACCTCAAGATCATGATCAAGTGCTGCAAGCCTTCGCGGCCATCTGCGCGGTTGTTGGCGCCAAGCACGAGGACCTCGAGACGATTCGCCAGCTAGCCACCCGCGACGACGAGTCTCTGCGTTGCGGCGCGGCGGAGTTTCTCGGTAGACATGGAACGTCTTCGGATCTGCCCTTGCTCGAACGCTTGCTGCAGGATCCATCGCCCTATGTTCGTGCGCGACTGTGCCAAGGCGCCATGGAGCGAACGGACGCTCCGGATGACTTGCTGCGCGCGGCCGCATCCGCGTGCATTGGCAACTTCGCCGGTCATGATGGCGTACCCCATGCTACTTGCGCTCAGTGGTTGCTTTCGACAGGACCGCGTGCGGAACTGGCGGCGCCTGCGTGGTTGTCCTGGTGGAACGACTACGTCAGCGGCAACGAGATCGAAACGGTTGAAGTCCAGAGCATCGTGGCGCTGACCGAGCTGATCAAGCCGGAGACCGCGAGGCGCTTTCTACCCGGTCTGCGAATCGCGCTGAACCAGTGGACGAGCGAGCCCGATTCCGAAGAAATGCCCGCGCTCAATGAGCCCGGCGCGATCGACGTGGTCCGTGACCGGTTGGAACAAGACATGGTAAACGCCGGGAACGATCCCGCGTTGGCGGCGGCCATGGCCAACCTCCACGGCGGCGTGCTGGCCGAACTGGCGGGCAGTTTCCAGGAGATTCAAGCGGAGATCGATGCGCACCAAGCGGAACTCGACGAAGCCCGGCGGCAGATCGATCCCGACTGGGTCATGGAGAGCGCCGAGGCGCCAAATGAGAGCGAGAACGACGACACCAACCCGACGGACTACGGCGAAGACGACAGGGTGACGGAACTTCGACGAGCGATCGAGAAGCTATCGCAGTCTTGAGACTTGTGCTGATCACGCGCCAAATGTGGAATCCTGGCGCGCGGCGTGGGCGCGGTTTGAATCGTCGTCGTTTGTTTCATTCCGACATCTTCGGACGATCGCCATGATCTTCGATGCACGCCCCTCGGGGACCTTTGCTCGCTGGCCGACGGCGTGCGCAGTGGGGATTCTCCTAGCCTCGGCATTCGCTACTTCAATCGCGCTGGCTCAATCCAAGGATCCGCCCCAAGTCAATTCCACTTCAAGTGGCGGTACGTCGGTGGAATCCCGAACGTCCACCTGTCGAAGATACAGCGATTGGCTGAGCAAGCCCGCCGTCCAGGAACGGCTTGAGGCGTGGTTCGACAGTCTCCCCAAATCGCTCGATCGCACGACGCTGCCGCGAAGCAACCGATTTCCCGGGATCGGCGTGTACTCGTTGCCGCTGGGGTTCGACCCGTCCGAGATTGGTTTTACGGATCATGCCGAGGCACGGGTGTCCTTGCACGAGGACAACACCATCTCCGCGCTCTACATCACGGATACGCGAGGAACGATGTACACCTTCCTCGTCGGCGACAATCGTGAGAACTTCCTACGGTCCACACTCGATCGCCCTCGCGGGCAACGCGTGGGCGTGATGTGCCTGGGGCGGGACTAGCAAAGCGCTGCCAGCGAAGCGCTGGACGGCCAGGGAACGCATCCACAATTGCACGGTCGATCTTCGATGCGAATGAAGCGCGACATCGGCACAACGATCCCCTACCTTCTTTGTCGCAGCTTTTCGGTGACATGAGCTTGAAATGGGCAGAAGGAATCAAAACGTGATCGACGTCATTGCAATGGCTGCCCTGCTTCCCCTTCTCGGCGATCCAGGATCGTCCCAGAGCAGCCGAGCCGTCGATCCCCAGATCTTTGAGTACCGCGCATCCGGGATCCAAGCAGAGCGATTTGGCGATCCACTCTTCATCATGATCGGCGAGAAGCCAACCAATATGGCGCCCTTCGTGGGAGCAGGCAGTGACTTTCACAAGGCCACATTCTGCCAGTCCGATGACTCGATGGTTTGCGTTACGAGCCCCGTGTTCTCGTTCGCGGCGCCGAAGAATCGATTGCGACAAGGCGACACGTGGCGCCTGGGCGAATTGAACTTCGAGGTGCTTCGTCAACTCTCTTTCGAAGCCTTGGGCATCAGGACGAAGGCCTATCGGATTGTCGCCAGCGATGCGCTCGGTGAGCGCTGGGCCTATCTCTACTCGACCGAGCATGGCCTGTTGGCGATCGATCAGATTAACGCCTCGAACAAGGATGTCGTCGTTGAGTACATCTTGACGAAAATGCCGGGGTTTGGCGCAGCCAAGAACTGATGACCGACCGATGGTGGTCTAAGCCGACGGTGACGTGGGTTCGACTCCGCGCAGTCTTCGCAGCCGATGATTGACGTCACACATGCGATAGTTTCGAGTTCGGTCCGATGCCCGTGGAGGTTGCCATCATGCTTCAGTGGAATCGCGCGCTCACCATCGCGGCGCTGTTCGCTGGTCTCGTTGCATCACCCCTTTCGCTCGGCAATCCACCCGCCGACAAGCGCTGCGAGGAAAGCAGTGGCTGGAACGGCGAGACGTTGTGTCGCGTGCCAATGACGGCGGTTACCGCGTCGCCGGAGCAGTATGACGGCTATCTGGTGTGGGTGACGGGCATCGCCAATCTTTCGCCGGCCGAGCGCGAGTACGTGGCGATCTATCAGTCACGCGAGGGCCGGGAGATTCTGGATGACGTGCAATCCATCTTGGTTCCGTACGCGGAGGTCAAGAAGACCGTGGCCGATCCCGCGTCACTTGATGGCAAGCTGATAACGGTCGTGGGTCGGTTCAAAGCGTTGATGCGGCCTTTGGGCAGTCAAGCGGCGGGCACGCTACTGGAGAGTCGAGGCGTGCAGGTGCGCGTCGACCCTCGAAATCCACCACGCCCTCACCCTAACGCGAAGCCGGCGAAACCTGAGTCATCGCGGGTAGACGGCTAACAATACGACGAGATCGCCTCGGCTGAGGGCGCGTGCAAGTGCAAGCCATCTTGAACACTCGGTTCACTGATCGCATCACCGACTGCCAACTCGCTGCCTCGTGCCAACTCGGATCCAGGTTATGAAGGTGATGCGTGTCTCGATTGTCATCGTTGCGCTGCTCGCATGCGGCTTTGTCCTCTTCGTGGCCAGCCGCGAAGCCACGCCGGTGAAACTCATCGCCCTGCGTGACGCGCAAGGTCTTGAGCACAGGCTGGAGAGGGATGGTCTTGCATCGGTCGAGAAGAGTCTGGGCATACCCCTCTTGCACTTCATCGCCGGACCCAAAGGCCCGGACGACGCGGCATTCGTCGCCATCGCCATCAAGCACGGCGCGGACCCGAACAAGATCTATTGGCACTCGACACCGCTGATGGAGGCGACGATCTGGACGAGACCGAACATTGTCGAAGCCCTTCTGGCCGCTGGCGCCGATCCCAACATCGCCGCCAGCGATGGCCGGCGAGCGAAGAACTTGATCAGTGAGGGCAATCGGAAGGTCGATGTGGATCGGCTCCACCAACTCTTGGGCCCGAACTGAGCTCAGAGCCCCAAAGAGGTTCGCCAGCGTTTTCGCGTCGCGGCAGCTATGCTGGCCGAGGTTTGTCGAGATCGCAATGCGACCGGAGTTCGCGGTGAGGATCGGATGCTAGTCGCCAGAGTTCTAACCGCGTCGTTGCTGACGGCACTACTGGTCGGATGCACGGCAAACTGCCGGCGCGATGGGAACGGCTCTCGCACGGACGAGGACGAGTTCCTGCGAACGACGGATTGCGTGCTTGCCAGCATGCCGCAATCGATTCAGTTCGCTACAGAGGGTTCGCCTTTCAATATCTCCGGGCACTCGACGCTCAAGCCTTCGGATGTGACTGCGCTGGCACGCTCAGTTCCCGTCGAGTTGCGGAGCATTCTGGTTCGCGCCCTCAATCGAGCTTGGCCTACCCTAGCCGGTGAAATGCCCCTTGGGATTCGTAGCCAAGATGACTTCTCTACCGCGTTCGTGCTCGCCTTCCTTGAGTTGACGCCACGCGCCTTGGGCAACGCTCACTGCGGCGACCCGGAGATTGTCCAAAACGTCACTTTTGCCGATATATCGGATTGGTTCTCGCGGTCGCTTCGCGCAGATGCCGCCCCCTCGCCCATGACCCAGTACTTCTCTAGTCTTGGCGTCGATGGCAACCGCAGTATCGAGTTCCTGATGTTGAGCGTTAGCCTCGAATTAGCGGGCAAGCGGATTCCGCTGGAAGATCAGCTTGAGTGGTTCCGCGAAACGTCCCAGTAGGGCCACCCGATTGCGTGGACTGATGCGGAATGCTCGCGCTCCTGCCCTCCTACGAGCGCAGCTGACATGGCAAGCGATGAAGGAACTCCGCAACCTGGAAGGTAGGCGTGCCTTTCGTTGGCGAAGACGCCCGGGCCCATACGACATGACGCTCGATACTCGCTGGCGCGGCCAAGCGAGCTGGAGGCGTATGTCGTCCGTTTCGGGCTGCCCCGACTCATCGCCCCAATGCTACTCTCCGCGCCATCCGAGACCGGAGCTCAGGATGCAAGCCGAAGACAAACCTTCCCCCGCGGCGCCCACGGCGCGGCAACGCATGACCCGCTTCGAGTTCATCGCCAGTGCTTGCGCGGTGCTGGTATCGATTCTGTCGTTGGCGGTGACGTGGAGTTCGAACAAGACGCAGGAGCGCATGCTGGCGGCGAGTGTGTGGCCAACGCTGGATGTGGGCACGGGCAATCGCGCGGACGATGGCAGTGACGTGATCAATGTCAGCCTGGGCAATCCGGGCGTGGGTCCGGCGCGGATTCAGAGCTTTCAGATGCTTTACAAAGACAAACCCGTGGCGGATGCGGGCGATTTGATTCGTCGGTGCTGCGCGGAGCCGGGCACGGTGTTGTCGACAATTACGTCCAGCGTGCGCGGCCGCGTAATCAAGGCGGGAGAGTCAGTCGACTTTCTGCGTTTCGTCAAGGCCAGCAATCCCGAGGCCGTGTGGCAGGCGCTCAATCGCGAGCGCTTCAAGCTAGTGATGCGGGCGTGCTTCTGTTCGGTGCTCGACGATTGCTGGGAGATGGTGAGCGACGAGAACAAGAGCCAGACCATCACGCCGGTGCGGATGTGTCCGGCCGTGCCGTTGGAATCCCAGTGGGATGGTTGAGATGTCGACGCGACCGTTGATGATCGCGATGCTCGCGGCGCTCGTCGCCGCGCCGGCGTGGGCGCAGACCCCCACGCGCAACCCGCCTTACGCGATGGGCGTGGACCCGTGCTATCCCGTGCGCGATGTCACGCATGTGCCGGCGAAGCCGGGCGTGCCCAGCGGCGATCGTCAGTACGACGCGCTATTCAACACGCGCCGCATCCTGCGCGAGTGTCTGGCGGAATTGATCGTCGACGAGACGCCGATGCCCGACCCGCGCGAGGAGCCGACGCGCGTCGATGGCTTCGTGCGAGGCGATCTGGCGTTTTTTCTGTTGAGCGATTTCGAATTGACGCCGTTCAAGGACGTGCTGCCCGAGACGGTGCGCGCGGAGCTGCCCTCGCGCGGCGTGCGCGCCTACTTCGACTGGATCAAGCAGCCCGGTCAACGCCGATGGCTGCGCGATCAGGTGAAGGCCTGGCAGGCCGCGCATCCCGCGACTGCGCGGTAAGCCGGGCGGCGCGCCACGGGGCAGCGCCGCCCGTTCTTCGTGTGGCCTACCTCAATCCGGCTGCGCGATGCTGGCCAAGGCCGCTTCCACGGCATCGAGCAACACGCGCGCATCCGTCGAAGACAAACCACCGAGCAACACGTAGGTCGTGACCTGCGCCGCGAAGGCGGCCAGATGCACGGCCGCTTCCGCGCTGCGTCCGTTGCTAAGCGCGGCGCGCGCCGCGTCCAAACGCTCGATCAGACTCGCCATGCGAGAGGCCGACAGCGCGCCTTGCGCCGCCAGTCGACGCACATCGGCATCGAGCAGACTCACTTGTTCCGTCACGGGTCGACGCGCGAGGAACACGGCGCTGGTGCGCCCGGGCACGTCGAAGCGACCCGTCGCGCGATCGAAGCGCGCCGTGCGCACGATGGCGTCGCTCGATTGCGCGAGGACAGGATGCAGATGCAAGCTGCTACCCACGGCATCGCTGGCGTTGAACTGCACCGCGCCGGGGCGCGCATTGATCAAGCTCACGACGCGCGTGGTGCGTCGATCGATGGCGCCGGCCGGGTCGTCCACGCTCATCACGATCAGGCCCGGAATCTGACTCGGGCCCACATTGAGGAAGCGCACGCGCTCGCGCACTTGCGCGCCGGTACGCAGCCGCAGCAGGGTCGTGCTCTTGCGCACTTGGGTCATCTCGCGCACGTGATCGAGCGCGCGACGCATCGCCGCGGTCGTGGGCTTGAGCGCGGGATCCGCGAGTAGGGGCCGCATCAGGGGCCATTGATCCTGATTCTTTTCCGCGATCGGCAGGCCGCGGCCCCAGGTCGTGGTTTGCAAACGCCAGTCGATGGCGTTGAACCAGTCGCCCGAATTGTAGGAATCGCGATCCATGGATTTGGAGCGCAGGATCTCTTGACCCGCGTGGATGAAGGGAATGCCCTCGCCCAGCAGCAGCACGCTCGCGCCGAGGTTCTGCACGCGCACGCGATCGGCCATGCTGGTGGCGCCGGGCAGTTTCAGTTGATCGACGTCGAACAGCGTCTGGTTGTCGTGCGCTTCGATGTAGGCGATGTGTTCCTGCGGATCGGCCGTGTAGCCGGCGTGCTGGCCGAAGTAGTCGATTTGATCGGCGCGCACGTTCTGGCCACTGGCATCGGTGAAGCGATAGTCCGCCACCGCGCCAGCCATGCCGATGCGAATCCAATCGCTGATGTGCAACAGCTCCGCCGTGCCATCGCCTTGCGCCTGTTCGAAGGCGGAAGGATCGGTGCCCAGGCCGTTGATGAAGCCTTGCTCGCGCGCATCGCTGAACGGGCTGCCGCCGCGCACGCCATCGCGCAAGCGATCGCTGAAGGTGCCGATGCCGGTGCCCGCCATGTTGGCCTGCGTGGCTTGCACGAAGCGCGCGTCGTTGGCGACTTCGCCGAAGTTCCAGCCTTCGCCGTAGAGATAGATCGCGCGACCATCGACGCCATCGCGCGCCACGGTCAGTTGATCCAGCGCGGCGCGGATGCGCAGCAGATTGGCCTTGGCATGATGGCCCATCAAGTCAAAGCGGAAGCCATCGACCTTGTACGCGCGCGCCCAGGTCACGAGCGAGTCGACCATGAGCTTTTCCATCATCGCGTGCTCGCTGGCGGTGTTTGCGCAGCACGAGCTGTTCTCGATGCCCCCTTCGAGATTCAAGCGATGGTAGTAACCGGGCACGATGCGATCGAGCACGGACTTGTCGTTCTGTCCGGACGCCGTGGTGTGGTTGTACACCACGTCCATCACCACGCGCAGGCCGTTGAGGTTGAGCGCCTGCACCATGCCGCGGAACTCGCGGATGCGCGTCACGCCTTCCGGATTGGTGGCGTAGCTGCCCTCGGGCACGGTGTAGTGCCACGGGTCATAGCCCCAATTAAAGCCATCGCGGTTTTGGATCGCGGCGACCGCCGCTTGTTGTTGCGTGGAATCGGGCGGCAGACCATTCACGCTCGCCGGATCGAGCGTGGCCTGATCGGCGCGACGCTCGGGCGTGCTGGCGAAGTCGAAGGCCGGCAACAGATGCACGTGCGTGACGCCCGCGATCGCAAGCGAGCGCAGATGCCGCATGCCATCGCTCAGCGCCTGCGTGAACGCGGCGAAGGTGCCGCGTTGCGCGGCGGGCACGCTGGTGTCGTTGATGCTGAAGTCGCGCACGTGCAGCTCGTAGATCACCGCGTCTTCGGGCGCGTCCAGGCGCGGCTTGGGCGTGAAGCGCCATGCGAAGGTTTCGAGATCATTGTCGTCGAGGTTGACGATCTGACTGCGCGCGCTGTCGGTGGCCAAGCTCAGCGAGTAAGGATCGGTGACGCGATTGATTTCGACGCGGCCGGTCGCGGGTACGTAGACCTGCACTTCGTACAAGTAGTACTTGCGATTCCACGCCGAGGTGCCGCGCACGCTCCACGTTCCGGTCGCGGCATCGGCCGTCATCGGCACGCTGTTGGGCGCGGTGGCGGGATTGGCGTCATCGAACAGCAGTAAATTCACGCGCTGCGCGGTGGGTGCCCACACGCGCAGTGTCGGTACGCCGGACTGATAGCTTGGGCCCAGCGTGCCGGTGTAGGTGTACAGATCGTCGAGTACACCAGGAATCTGCACGCCGCTGGCATCGATCGGTCGACCGCTGGTGTCGACGGCCGAGATCGCGATCTGGCCCTTGAGCACGGTCGCCAGCGTGGCGGCATCGGTGGCACCGAGCTTGAGCGCGGTGAAGCCCGCGAGATGCGGAAACTTCGCGCGTTGCGCCGCGCTGAGGCCATTGGGGTCGCGTGTGAGGGTGAGGCTGGCGCCACCGATCACGCCGGTCTCGTTCAAGCTCAAGCCACCGGTCGCGCTGTAGTGCAGACGATAGACGCTGCTCGCCGTGCCCGCGTTCCAAGCTAACGTCGTGCGATCGAGCCAGTGCGCCTTCGCCAAGCGCAAATCGCCGCGCGGTCCGCCGGGTTCCGCGCCGATGGTCAGTGCGTGCGTGACGGCGTCGTAGTTGAAGTACGTCGCACGGCACGACTGCGGCACGGTAAAGGCGATGTTGGCGCCACCGGGCGCGCCGCCTTGACCGTAGTTCTCGGCCCAGGATTCGGCGATGGCGGTCTTGGTTTCGTAGTCGCCCGCGGGCAGGCGCAAGGTTAGCGAGTAGTTGCCATCGCCGTCGGGATCTTGCAGCCAGGAGCGCAAGCACGACGGATCCCAATCGCCCGTGCAACCGAGTTCACTCTGAAAGCTGCCTGCCGCCACGGCGATGGGCTTGTTGAGGTTGTCGACGATCCAGTGCGTGGCGTGCGAGTAGTAGAACTTCACGTCGCGCGATGTCGCCACGTTCAAGCCGATGTTGGCGCCGTCGCGCGTGGCGTTGGCGCCGTAGTTCTCGCTCCAGGCGTCGTTGATCGGCGCCTTGTATTCGTAGCTTCCGGCGGGCACGGTGAATGCGCGTTGCCACACGCCGTCGCCAGCGTCGAAGGTCAAATGCGTGGCGGCGCAATCGGCCTGCCAGTCGCCGCCGCAGCCGAGTTCGCTCTGCAAGCTGCCCGCGAGCGTCACCGATGCGGGCTGCGCTGGCGGCGCGGCCGGACCGATGGTCAGTTGCTTGGTCAGATAGTCGAAGGCGAACTCGGTCTCGACACAATCGCCCGATACGGTGAAAGCGATGTTGTCGCCACCGGGCACGCCGTTGGCGCCGTAGTTCTCGGCCCAGGATTCGCGCAGGGCGACTTTCACTTCGTAGTTGCCGGCGGGCAGCGTCAAGCGCGCGCGATAGACGCCATCGCCATCGGGATCTTGCAGCCACGAGCGCAAGCACGCCGGGTCCCAATCGTTGGCGCAGCCGAGTTCGCTCTGGAAATTGCCGGCGGCGACGGCGATGGCGTGATTGACGTCATCGGCGACCCAATGCGTGGCGTGGCTGTAGTAGAACTTCACCGTGCGCGCATCGCCGAGATTCAGGGCGATGTCGGCGCCACCGGGCTGCGCGTTCGCGCCGTAGTTCTCGGTCCAGGCGCCGTTGAGCGCGGCCTTGTATTCGTAGTTGCCGGCGGGCAGCGCGAAGCTGGCTTGCCAGATGTCGTCGTCGGCGTCGCGCTGTAGGCGCGAATTCGTGCACGGCGGCGACCAATTGTCGGCGCAACCGAGCGCGGTTTGCAGACTGCCAGCGATCGTGACGCTGTCGGGCGCGGCGTCCTGGGCGCGCGCGGTGACCGCGCACAAGAAAGCCAGGCACAGCCAGACGCGCCAGCCGCGCGCGCGGCTCGCGATTTCCATGCTCATGTTCATCCTCCCCGATGAGCGCCGTGGGCGCGGCGCGCGAGGAGTATAGGCAGCGCATCGCGCGCGGGAACCGCGATTTCGACGCTGAGCGCGGTGAATACGATTGCAAAGGATGTTGCACGGCATTCGCGCGCGCGAAAGCGCGAAGCCCATCACGCGTCGGTCAACGGGCGCGTGGCGAATGTGGTCTTGGGGAGTTCGAGCGTGGCTCGATGGGCGAAGGGAGCGGCGGAAGCGATCGCGATCCGTGCCGAAGTGCGGGAGATTTCAAAAGCAGGCGCGGTCGTGCACCGCGCCTGCGTGGGTCATGCCGGTCGCAGGACCGGCGGACCGAATGCGATTACAGCGCGGCGTCCTTGAGCTTCTTGAGCGCGCGAGCCTTGATGCGCACGGAAGCGGGCTTGGCCGGGAACCAACGCTCCTGACCGGTGAACGGGTCCTTGCCGAAGCGCTTCTTCTTGGCCGGCACGGCTTGCGCGGTGACCTTCAGCAGGCCCGGCAGCACGAACAGACCCGCGCCCTTCTTGCTGACGGCGCCGATCATGGTCGCTTCCAGCGCGGCGATGACGGCCTTGACCGCCTTCGGCTCGACGCCCGCGGCTTCGGCGAGGTGACGCGCGAGCTCGGACTTCGACAGCACTTCCTTCAGCGGCTTCGCGGCGGCCGGAGCGGCAGCCTTGGTTGCCTTCTTTGCAGCTTTCTTGGCTTTGGCCATGGTTGATCTCTCTAATTCTGAGGTTCGCTCGAGCGTGTTGTCGTCGAACGGCCCTAAGGGCAAGCAACCTTAATACATTTGCGCGCGCAGCGGGATGGTCTCGCGCCGAAAAAAGCGAATTTTTTGGCATTTTTTCGCGAAAAAAATGATTTCTCGGCGCGCGGCGGGCGAAAAACGCCTGGAAATAGGGCTCGCGCGGACCCGCGCGCGACGCGCGCGCGCCGTCGACGCGTCGAAAACACCCTGTTTCCGGCCATTTTTCGCGCACCAACCGGCACGCGCGCTCGGCGGTTGTCAGTGCGCGCGCGATCGCGCAAGCTTGCGCGCATTCGCCGCGGCGCCGACTGTAAACGCATGACCGACACCACCTCGAACACGCGCATGAGCTTCTCCGGCCTGTTGCGCGACGAACTCGCGCGCATGTTCCGCTGGCCCGAAGGTCTCGACGCCTGGGGCGTGATCATCGCCAATGCCGTCACGCTGGGCCTGGCGCTGCGCTTGGGCTGGTCGCTGTCGACGTTGCTGTGGCCGTACTGGCTGCAAGGCGTGCTGGTGGGCGCGTTCACGGTGTGGCGCATGACCCGGCTGCGCGATGTCTCGCGCGCGGGCCTGAAACTGCCCGATCAGCCGATGCAGCCGGGCGCGGTGCGCGTGATGGCGTGGCTGATCGCGGGATTTTTCGTGCTGCATTTTGGCCTGGCGCACGTGGTGTATCTGTTTTTCGTGTACGCGACGACGGCCCGCGATGGCGCGCACGGCGCGAGCGCGTTCTGGGTGCTGGTGAGCGCCGCGGTGTTCGCGGGCAGTCAGTATTTGATCGCGCGCCGACAAATCGCGCGCGACCGCGAGGACCCGCCAGCGCTGCCGGCGATCATGACCCTGCCCTATCTGCGCGTGGTGCCGATGCATCTGGTGATCGTGCTGGGCACGATGCTCGGCGGCGACGCGGCGGCGATCGTGCTGTTCGGCGCGCTCAAGATCGTGGCCGAGGTGATCGGTCTGCGGCTGGAGGATCGGCTGACCCATGCGCTGCACGCGCAGACACCGGGCGGCGCGCGCGGCACGGCCTTGCATCCGCGCGGAGAAGCGTGAGCATCGCGTGACTTGGGTTCGCGACGAGAAATCGACGCGCGTCGCGTGAAGCGCGCGGTCACGCCTTCGGCAAGCAATCGCGCCCACAAAAAAAGCGACCGCCACTTGCGCGGCGGTCGCTCTTGTTGACTCGCGGGCGACCCGAGGGCCGCGCGCGCTCAGGCGGCGCGGGTCCAGCGACCGAGCGCGGCCAGACCGTTTTCCTTGGCGCGCTGGGCGACGATCTTCTGCGCCGCGGCGAAGTTGGCATCGCGGTTCTGCGACCACAACTTGAGCGCGGCCTGCTGCATGGCGCGGCCGTAGGAGAACGACAGCGGCCACGGGTGCGGGCCCATGCGATTCATCGCGTCGAGGTGCGCGGTCGCGGCCTCGTCGGACTGACCACCCGACAGGAACACGATGCCCGGCAACACCGCCGGCACGGCGGACTTGAGGCAGCGCACGGTTTCCGTGGCGACTTCCTCGACGTCGGCCTGATCCTCGCAATCCTTGCCCGAGATCACCATCGAGGCCTTGAGGATGGACCCTTCCAGCACGACGTTCTGCTCGTACATGGCGCCGAACAACGAGCGCAGCGTGGCCTCGGTCACTTCGTAGCAGACTTCGATGTCATGGCTGCCGTCCATCAGCACTTCGGGCTCGACCATGGGCACGATGCCCTGCTCTTGGCAGGCCGCGGCGTAACGCGCGAGCGCGTGCACATTGGCTTCGATGCAGGCCGAGGTCGGCGTGTCGTCGGCGATGGTGATCACCGCGCGCCACTTGGCGAACTTGGCGCCGAGCTTGGCGTATTCCTCCAGGCGCTGACGGATGCCATCGAGACCTTCGGTCACGACTTCGCCCGGAAAACCGGCCAGGGCCACGGGGCCCTTGTCGACCTTGATGCCCGGCAGGATGCCGTTATCGAGCATGAACTTGGTGAACGGCACGCCCGCGCGCGTGGACTGACGGATCGTTTCGTCGTACAGAATCGCGCCGGAAATGTGCTCGTTGAGCTTGGGCGCGGTCAGCAGCAGCTCGCGATACGCGCGGCGATTTTCCTCGGTGCACTCGATGCCCACGGCATCGAAGCGCTTCTTGATCGTGTTGTTGGACTCATCGATGGCGATGATGCCCTTGCCAGGGGCCACCATGGCCTTGGCGATGTCGTGCAGCTGTTCGATGCTCATGGCGTCCGACCGGTTGGTTGTCCGAGCCGCGAATTATAGGCGGTTTTCCGCGAGCGTGGCGGCTCGCGCCCGGACAACGGCCGTGCTGGCGCTCAACCCAGCGCGTGATCGAGCTCCGCGCGCAGATCGTCGAGATCTTCCACGCCCACGGACAGGCGCACGAGGTTGTCGTGAATGCCCAGGCGCGCGCGATTTTCCGGTGGCACGGAGGCGTGGGTCATGATCGCGGGATGGTTGATCAGGCTCTCGACGCCGCCGAGCGATTCGGCCAGGCCGAACAACTGGCAGCGTTCCATCATGCGGCGCGTTTCGGCCAGGCCGCCCTTGATGTAGACGCTGACGATGCCACCGAAGCCGTGCATCTGGCGCGCGGCGAGCGCGTGCTGCGCGTGGCTCTTGAGGCCGGGATAGATCACGCGCTCGACGCGCGGGTCTTTCTCCAGCCACTCGGCCAGGGCCAGGGCCGAGGCGCAATGTTGCTTCATGCGCAGGTGCAGGGTCTTGACGCCGCGCAGCGCCAGGAAGGAGTCGAACGGTCCCTGCACGCCGCCGACGGCGTTTTGCAGGAAGGTCATTCTCTCGATCACTTCGGCGTTGTCGCCGGCGACGATGACGCCACCGACCATGTCGGAATGGCCGTTGAGGTACTTCGTCGCCGAATGCATGACCAGGGTCGCGCCGTGTTCGAGCGGGCGCTGCACCATGGGCGAGCAGAAGGTGTTGTCCACCACCAGGATCAGGCCCTTGCGGCGCGCGAACTCGCCCAGCCGCGCGAGATCGACGATCTTGAGCATGGGGTTGGTCGGCGTCTCGGCCCAGATCAGGCGCGTGGTGGGCCGCACGGCGGCCTCGAGCGCGGCGAAATCGTTGAGGTCGAGGAAGGTGAAATCCAAACCCGCCGAACGCCGACGCACGCGCTCGAACAAGCGATAAGTGCCGCCGTAGACATCGTCCATGCAAATGACGTGACTGCCGGAGTCGAGCATGTCGAGCACGGTGGCCGTGGCCGCTAGACCCGAGGCGAACGCATAGCCGCGCTTGCCGCCTTCCAGATCGGCGATGCAGCGTTCCCAGGCGAAGCGCGTGGGATTGTGCGAGCGCGAATACTCGAAGCCCTTGTGCACGCCCGGGCTTTGTTGCACGTAGGTGCTGGTGGCGTAGATCGGCGTCATCACCGCGCCGGTGCTGGGATCGGGTTCCTGGCCGGCGTGAATCGCGCGCGTGCCGAGGCCTTGCGTCGGGGAGCTCGTCATGGGGAGGATCGGTTTCAGAGGAGTCGAAGTGCGGCGATTGTAGCGGCGTTCGCGCGCCGTGGCGGCGCGTGGGTGGCGCGCTTGTGATGCGTCGCGACACGCCGGCGCGAATCGCCCGGCCCGCCCTCCCGCGTCAAACTTCGCGGCGCGCGCGGGGCTGGATTCACCGTGTGTTAGCCTGAACCGGCGCACAGTCCATGCGTCCACGGTCGCGCTCCGGCGCGGGAGGTTGACGATGCAACGCGTGATGTTTTTCCTGTTGGCCCTGGCCCTGACGGGCCCCGCGCTGGCCGAACCCAGCGACATCCAGCGCCTGGCGCGCGACGCCGGTCTAAGCGATCGGCAATTGCGCATGATGATGGGCGCGCCCAGCGGCTTCGCCGAGTACCGCACGTCCTACGCGATGTTGCGCGAACGCCTGCGTCGCGCCGAAGCCGCCGCGATGACCGAAGACGCGCCCGAGCCCATCGACACCACCGCGCCCCAACCGCTCGAACGCGAAGTCGCGCCCGAGGCGGAAGCGGCCAGCACTTACCCGCTGCGCGAAGAGTAATCGCGCGGTATTAACTTCACCCCGCGCGACGCCCGTCGCGCGGGCTCACTGCACGCGTCGACGCAGGTAGTTGAGCAAGTCGATGCGCGTGATCAAGCCGAGAAAGCGCTCGCCATCGACCACGATGGCCACGTGGCCGCCGTCGAACACCGGCAACAAGGCCTCGATCGGCGACTTTACGTCGAGCTTCTCAAGCTTGGTCACCATCGCCGTGGACACCGGATCGCGGAAGCGCGCTTCGTCGCCGTAGACGTGCAGCAGCACGTCGGACTCATCGACGATGCCGACGATGTGGTCGCCTTCCATCACCGGCAACTGCGACACGTCGTAGAGCTTCATGCGCTGATACGCCATGGTCAGCGGATCGTTGGGCCCGATCACCACGGTGTCGCGATGCGCATAGGGTCGCAGGATCAGATCGCGCAGATCGCCGAAGGTATCGCGCTGCAAGAAGCCGTTATCGAGCATCCAGTAGTCGTTGTACATCTTCGACAGGTACTTGTTGCCCGTGTCGCAGACGAACACCACAACGCGCTTCTTGGTCTTCTGCTCGCGGCAGTACTTGAGCGCGGCGGCCAGCAAGGTGCCACTCGACGAACCGCCGAGCACGCCTTCCTTCGCCAGCAACTCGCGACCGGCGAGAAAACTTTCCTTGTCGGTGATCGCGTAGGCCTTCTTCACCCGCGAGAAATCGCTGATGCTCGGCAGGAAATCCTCGCCGATGCCTTCGACCATCCACGTGCCCGACTTGGTCGAGAGCACGCCTTCGTTGATGTACTGCGTGAGGATCGAACCGACCGGATCGGCCAGGATCAATTCGACGTGCGGCGCCTCGCGCGCGAAGTAGCGGCTCAGCCCCGTCATCGTGCCCGAGGAGCCGCAACCGAAGACGATCGCGTCCATGTCGCGATCCATCTGCGCGAAGATCTCCGGGCCCGTCACTTCCTCGTGCGCGCGCGGATTGTTGGGATTGCCGAACTGATTGATGAAGTACGCGTTGGGCGTGTCCTTCGCGATCTGCGCGGCGAGATCCTGGTAGTACTGCGGATGCCCCTTGCCCACGTCCGAACGCGTGAGCACCACTTCCGCGCCCATGGCCTTGAGGTTGAAGATCTTCTCGCGGCTCATCTTGTCCGGCACCACGAGAATGAGCTTGTAGCCCTTCTGCTGCGCGACCAGCGCCAGACCAATACCGGTATTGCCCGCCGTGCCTTCGACCAAGGTCGCGCCGGGCTTGATCTTGCCCTCGCGCTCGGCCGCCTCGATCATCGACAAGCCAATGCGATCCTTGATCGAACCTCCGGGATTGGCCGCCTCAAGCTTGAGAAACAACTCGCACAGCCCCGTATCGAGGTGCTGCACCTTGACCATCGGCGTATTGCCGATGAGTTCGAGAACGCTCTGATGAACAGCCATGCGGACCTCGAAAACGAATGTGGCGCGCATGCTAACAGCGCCCCCACGCCACGCGATAGCTTGAAATCCCGCGAGAATCACCCGCCACCGGACCAAGCCCCGGCGTGCTGCAGCGCACACGCCATCGCACCACAACCGCCCCCATCGCCACGCTCAACACGACCGCGACCGCGCCTGCGACCCAAGTCGCGCGCCAACGTGCTCGCTCCATCAACAACGCGCGCCGCAGTTCTCGCCGCCGCTCTCGCCGCCTTTGCTTCAGCTTTCGCTTGAGCTTCTGCATGAGCTTTTGCCCTTGCTTTCGCTTGAGCTCCTGCCCTTGCTTTAGCTTTTGCTTTTCTTCTTTTGCTTTTGCTTTTTCTTTTTCTTTTTCTTTTCGCTCTCCCCCCACCACCCAGTGACGCTTCGACGGCTCGGGGTGACGGTCCCCTTGTCGGTGGCAAGCGCACATGGATGTGCGCCGCGAGGGTTCAGCACACGGAGGTGCTGAATCCCTCGCCCACCGACAAGGGGCGGCACCCCGAGCCAAGCGACAACGTCACGCAAACCCAACCACAACCCCACACGGGTTCCTCACCGCCAGGTGAGGACCCCCAGCCCCGCTCTTAGCCCCCCAGCGAGGCACCACCCAAAACAAAAAAGGCGCCCCAAAGGACGCCCTTCTCGCAAAGCAACTCGCAAACCCGATCAGGGACGCCGAGCCAACTCCGAACTGTCCTTGGCCTTGGGCATCAGATCGCGCTTCGTCACATCCATCCACAGCAGCAGCTGCGCCGAGAACATGATCGACGACAGCGTGCCGACCACGATGCCGATCAGCATCACCAGCGCGAAGTTCTCCACGCTCGGACCACCGAACAGATACAAACCCACCATCGCCAGCGCCGTCGTCAGCGACGTGATGATGGTGCGCGACAACGTGGTGTTGATCGAACGATTGATGATCTCGGCCGGTTCCGCGCGCGTATTGGAGCGGAACATTTCGCGAATACGGTCGAACACCACGACCTTGTCGTTGATCGAATAACCCGCCACCGACAAAAAGCCCGCGAGCACCGTGATATCGCATTCCTTCTGCAGCAGCACGTAGATCGCCGCCGTCACCAGCACGTCGTGCACCTCGCCAACAATCGCCGCGAGGCCAAACTTGAACTGAAAACGCATCGCGATGTAGAGCAGGATGCCGACGAGCACGACCGTGATCGCGACCACGCCGTTCTCCGATAGCTCCTTGCCGACCTGCGGACCCACGAATTCGTTGCGCACCAGGGTCGACGGAAAGCCCGCGGTCTGCAGCGTGTCGTGCACCAAGGCGCCGAGGTCGCTGGCGCGACGCTCTTCGGCGCCAACGCCGGCGCCGGTGGCCGCTTCGGTTTCGGCCGGCTTGTCCTTGGCGTGCTCGCGCGCGAGCGCGGCTTCGACGTCATGCGGCGACAGACGCACCAGCACGGACTCGCCGCCCGCGCCGTAGGCCTGCACCATGGCCGAAGGGTAGCCATTGTCGGCCAGTGCCTTGCGCACTTCGTCGAGTTTGCGCGGCTGATCGAACTTGAGTTCGACCAGAGTGCCGCCGGTGAAGTCCAGCGCCAGGTTCAGACCCGGCTTGAACAACAGCACGATCGACAACAGCATCAGCGCGAAGGCGGCGACCACGGTCACGCGGCCCCAGCGCACGAAAGGAATATTCGAGTTGGGATTGAAGATCTCAAACATGATGATGTGTCCCCTGCCTCAGACCGACAGCGTCTTGAGTTTGCGGCGGCCGCCGTAGATCAGGAAGGTCACGCCCTGGGACACGGTCACGGCCGTGAACATGGACGTGAGGATGCCGGCCACCAGCACGAAGGCGAAGCCGCGAATCGGACCCGAACCGAAGGCCAGCAACGCGATACCGGCGAGCAAGTGCGTCACGTTGGCGTCGACGATGGTGTGCCAGGCCTTGTCATAGCCCGCGTGGATCGAGGCCAGCGGCGTATTGCCCAGGCGCAGTTCTTCGCGCACGCGTTCGCAGATCAGCACGTTCGCGTCGACCGCCATGCCCACCGTCAGCAGCAACGCGGCGATGCCCGGCATGGTCAGCGTGGCGCCGAACACCGACAGCGCGGCGCCCAGCAACACCGTGTTGGCGATCAGGGCGAAGCCCGCGATCAAGCCGAACACGCGGTAGTAAATGCCCATGAACACAAGCACGAAGGTGAAGCCCGCGATCGTGGCCTTGAGACCGGCGGCGATGTTCTCCTTGCCCAGGCTCGGACCGACAGTGCGTTCCTCGACCACCGCGACCGGCGCGGCGAGCGAACCGGACTTGAGCAGCAGGGCCAGTTCGCTGGCTTCCTCGCGGCCCAGACCCGAGGTCTGGAAGTTCTTGCCGAAGTGGCCTTGAATCGTGGCCGCGCTGATCACGTCTTCCTTGACCTTGAAGTTGACGACCTTCTTGCCGTCGACCTCGGTCACCACCGGCTCGCTCTCGCGATAGACCACGGCCATGCGACGGCCGACATTGTCGGCGGTGAAATCGGCCATGCGACGACCGCCAGTGGCATTGAGCGTGACCGACACGATCGGCTCACCGGTGCGCTGGTCGAAGCCGGTGACGGCGTTGTCGAGTTCGGAACCCGAGGCGATGACTTTCTTCAGCAGCACGATCGGCTGTTGCGTCTCGCGCACGGTGTAGAGCTTGGAATCCGGCGGCACGCGTTGCGTGGCGGCGTAGGCATTGGTGGCGTTTTCGTTGACCGCGCGATATTCGAGCGTGGCGGTCGAACCCAGGCGACGCTTGGCCAGCGCGCTGTCTTGCAGACCGGGCAGCTGCACCACGATGCGCGACTCGCCCTGACGCTGGATCGAGGGCTCGGACGTGCCCATGGCGTTCAAGCGATTGCGCAGGGTGGTGGTGTTCTTTTCCACCGCCGCGGTCATGGCCGCGCGCACTTCGGTCGGCTTGATGTCGGCGATCAGGCCCCACGAGCCTTCGGACACCGGGCCGTCCTTCACTTCCAGCTGCGGCACGTCGCGCGAGATGCGGCCGAAGACGTTGTCGCGATCGGCCTCGCTGCGCAAGAAGATCATCATGCCGGTGGCGGTGGGCTCGAGGCGATTGCCGATCGAGTTCTCGCGCAGCAAGGTCGCCACGTCGTCGCGCAGGCGATCGCGCAGGGCGGCCTCGGTGGTCTTCTGATCGACTTCCATCAGAAAGTGCACGCCGCCCTGCAAGTCCAGACCCAGGGTCATCGGACGCGCGTGAATCGCGGTAAGCCAGCCGGGCACGGTGTTGGCCATGTTCAAGGCGACGTTGTAGCCGTCCTCGAGGGCCTCATCGATCTTGGCCTGGGCCTTTTCCTGATCCTCGCTGGAATTGAGGCGGACCAGCAGGCGCTTCTCGGTCTCGTTGAGCTCGATCGACTTGAATGGCAGCTTCTCGGCTTCGAGCACGCCTTGCACGCGCTCCTTGAGCGCCGCGTCGACGATGGTCGTGCGACCGCCCGAGACTTGCACCGAGGGGTCCTGCGGAAACGCGTTGGGCAGGACGTAGATCACGCCCAGCAACAGCGTCAACGCGATGAGGACGTATTTCCAGCGGGGATATTCATGCATGGCAGCGTTCCTGGTGCCGCCCCTTCCCGGGCCGGCACGCCGAGATCATTCGGACTTCAAAGTGCCCTTGGGCAGGACGGCGGTGACCGCGTGCTTCTGCACGCGAATCGACACGCCACTGGCGATTTCGATGCGCACCCAATGGTCGGTGATGTCTTCCACCTGCCCCATCAGGCCACCGGCGCACACGACCTCGTCGCCCTTCTTGAGCGCGTCGATCATGGAACGATGTTCCTTCGCGCGCTTGGTCTGCGGGCGAATGACGATGAACCAGAAGAAGATGACGAAGCCGACCATCAGCAGCAGCGGCGACAGCATGCCCGGTTGGCCGGGCGCCGCGCCCGCGGCCTGCGCCTGAGCCGTGGAAATCAGAAAATCCATGGTGTTTCCCGTTGACGAATCCGAATTTGACCCGCGAACCGGGCGGCCCGCGTACCCAAAAGGGGGCGGATTATGCCACGCGCCGGGCGCGCCGTCAGGGCGGGCTGGCGGTGCGCCGCAGCAAGCCCCGTCGGCCGGATGGGGACCGCCGGGACCCGCGCGAAGTTCCTGCCGGGCCGCGGATTGGCGGGCTCAGGCCTCGTCGACGCGTTCGCGCTCGGCGTAGAACGCGGCCACGAAGGCATCCAGGCGCCCGGCCGCGATCGCCTCGCGCAGGCCGCGCATGAGTTCCTGGTAGTAGTGCAGGTTGTGAATCGTGCCCAGGACCGAGCCCAGAATCTCGTTGCAGCGGTCCAGATGACGCAGATAGGCGCGGCTGAAACCCGAGCGGCAGGTGTAGCAGGCGCAGGCCTCGTCGATCGGCCGCGTGTCGCGCTCGTACTTGGCGTTGCGCACGCGCACGGCGCCGAAGCGCGTGAAGTAGTGACCATTGCGCGCGTTGCGCGTGGGCATGACGCAGTCGAACATGTCGACGCCGCGACGCACGCCTTCGACCAAGTCCTCGGGCCGGCCCACGCCCATAAGATAGCGCGGCCGATCGGTGGGCAGGTGCGGCACGGTAACGTCGAGCATGTGTTCGCGCTCGGCGGCGGGCTCGCCCACCGACAGGCCACCGATCGCGTAGCCGTCGAAGCCAATGTCGATCAAGGCGCGCGCCGAACGCGCGCGCAAGGCCTCGTACATGCCGCCCTGGACGATGCCGAACAGGGCGTTGGCATTGCCTTCGTGCGCGCGCTTGCTGCGCTCGGCCCAGGCCAGGGACAGTTCCATCGACTCGCGCGCCTGGGACTCCGTCGCGGGATAGGGCGTGCACTCGTCGAAGATCATCACGATGTCGGAATCGAGCGCGCGCTGGATGCGCATCGAGACTTCGGGACTGAGAAACACCTTCGAGCCATCGACCGGCGAGGCGAACGTCACGCCCTCGGGCGTGATCTTGCGCCGCTCGGCCAAGGACCACACTTGAAAGCCACCGGAATCGGTGAGGATCGGCCGGTCCCAACCGGCGAAGCCGTGCAGGCCACCGTGCGCGGCGATGACGTCGGTGCCCGGTCGCAAGAACAGATGAAAGGTATTGCCCAGAATGATCTCGGCGCCGATCTCCTTGAGCTGCGCCGGCGTCATCGCCTTGACCGAGCCGTAGGTTCCTACCGGCATGAAGGCCGGCGTTTCCACGGTGCCGCGTGAAAAATGCAGGCGGCCGCGACGCGCGCGGCCTTCGGTGGCGAGCAGTTCGAATTTCATCGCGAAGGATCCACGGCCGCGGGCGGCACGATGAACATCGCGTCGCCATAGGAAAAGAAGCGATAGCGCTCGGCCACCGCGTGACGATACGCCGCCAGCACGCGCTCGCGTCCGGCGAAGGCCGAGACCAGCATCAGCAAGGTCGATTCCGGCAGATGGAAATTGGTCAGCAAGGCATCGACGCTGCGAAAGCGATAGCCCGGAAAAATGAAGATCTGCGTGTCACCGCAATACGGCGCGAGCGCGCCGCCTTGCGATGCCGTCTCCAGCGCGCGCACGACCGTGGTGCCAATCGCGATCACGCGCTTTCCGGCGGCGCGCGTGCGCGCAACCTGCTCGACCAGGGTCGGCGTCACTTCCAGCCATTCGGCGTGCATCACGTGGTGATGCAGATCCTCGACGCGCACGGGCTGGAACGTGCCGGCGGCGACGTGCAAGGTGACGTGACCGATTTGCGCGCCGCGTTCGCGCACGGCCTCAAGCAGGGCCTCGTCGAAGTGCAGGCCCGCCGTCGGCGCGGCGACGGCGCCGGGCGCGCGCGCGAACACGGTCTGATAGCGCGACTGATCGTTGGCGTCGTCGGCGCGCCGAATGTAGGGCGGCAGCGGCATGTGACCCAGACGCGGCAGCAAACTCGACAGCGGTTCCTCGGTGTCGAAGCGCAGTCGATAAAACTCGCCCTCGCGATCGAGCACGCGCACGCGCGTGCCGTCGTCGAGCACGATGGCGCGTCCGGCCTTGAGCGGCTTCGAGGCCCGCGCCTGCGCGCGCGCCTCGTGCGCGCCGAGCACGCGTTCGAGCAGGATCTCGACTTCGCCGCCGCTGTCCTTGCGCCCGAACAGGCGCGCGGGCAGCACGCGCGTGTCGTTGAACACCAGCAGATCGCCGGGCACGATCAAACTCGGCAGATCGCGAATGCGGCGATCCTCGAGACGCTCGGCGCGCGCGTCGAGCACGAGCAGGCGGCTGGCCGCGCGTTCGGGCAAGGGCGCCTGCGCGATCAGCTCGGGCGGCAGGTCGAATTGAAAGTCGGATTTCTTCACGGGATCGAACGGAACACGTCGGCGCCGCGCGCGGCGGCGCGCGACCTTACAGCCAGCCCTTCTGACGCGCCAGGCGATAGGCCTCGATGCGATTGCCCACGCCGAGCTTGCCGATGGCCTCGGACAAATAGTTTCGCACCGTGCCCTGGGACAGATGCAATTGCTCGGCGATCTCCTGCGCCGACAGACCTTCGCCGGCCATGCGCAGCACCTGACGCTCGCGATCGTTGAGCGGATCGGCTTCCGACCAGGCCTCGACCGCGAGTTCGGGATCGACCGCGCGACCGCCGCGATGCACCTTGCGCAGCGCCTCGGCCAGACGATCGGCCGGCGCGTCCTTGAGCAGATAGCCACTGGCGCCGGCATCGAGCGCGCGACGCAGATAACCGGGGCGCGCGAAGGTCGTCAGGATCACGATCTTGCAGTCCAGACCGTCGTCGCGCACGGCTTGCGCGAGTTCGAGGCCGGTCATCGCGGGCATCTCGATGTCGGTGACCAGCACGTCGGGACGCAAGCGGCGGCATTCGCCCAAGGCTTCGGCGCCATCGCCGACGCAGGCGATGACGTCGATGTCGGGCTCCAGGCGCAGCAGGGCCGCCAGGGCGCCGCGCACCATCGCCTGATCCTCCGCCAGCAACACGCGAATCATCGTCCATGCCCCAGGAAACCGGGCCGCACGTTAACACAAAGGGCCGCGCAGCCCCGGGGTTTGGATCAGCGCACCACGGCCAGGCGCGGCCGTTGATCGCGCGGCGGCGCGGTTTCTTTCGGCGGCTCGCGATAGGGCAGGATCACGGTCAGTTCCGTGCCCTCGCCCGCCGCCGAACGGATCAAGAGGCGTCCGCCGAGGGCCTCGGCGCGTTCGCGCATGCCCTTGAGGCCATTGCCGTCCTCGCGCACGCCGCCATGGCCGTCGTCGACGATGTTGAGCAGCACCAGTTCGCCTTCGCGCGCCAGACGCGCGCGACAGCGCAGCGCGCCCGAGTGACGGATGACATTGGTCGTGGCCTCGCGCAGCGACAGCGCGAGCACGGTCTCGTCCTCGGCGTGAAGATTCAGATCATCGCCTTGATATTCGAAATCCACCGAGGCCGAGGCCAAGGCCAGCCGCGCGCTCGCGAACTCCGCGCGAAGGCCCATCGCGCGCATGCCGGTGACGGCGCGGCGCACTTGGCCAAGGGCCTCGCGCGCGATGCGCTCGACGTCGGCGATCTCGCGTTGCGCCGCGGCCGGATCGCGCGCGAAGAGCTTGGCCGCGAGTTCGGATTTGATCGCCACCACCGACAGCGTGTGGCCGAGCAAATCATGCAGATCGCGCCCGATGCGCTCGCGCTCGGCGACCTGGGCCAATCGACGAATCTCGTCTTGCGACAAGCGCAGCGCCTGATTCTTGGCCGAGTACGACAACCACACGCGCGAGCAAATCGCGGCGATCAGGCTGGTCGAGAGATTGGTGATCAGGAAGATGTCGCGCGCGCTCGCCATCTCGGTCCAGTTGATCGCGATCGCGGCGAACAACTGCGTGCTGGCGATGACGATGAACATACGCCGCAGCGGCAGAAACGCCGCCAGCACGTTCGAGTACACCAAGAAGGTATTGGCGAAGAAGTTCGCCGGCAGCAAGGCGATGGCGATGCCCGACATGGCGAACAACACACCCTCGCGGCGCCAGCCACGCACCCAGTAGAACAAGAAGTACAGCGGCAGGAACAACATGCCGCCAGCGATCGTCAGCGGCCAATCCGGCTGCGGAAACTTGGGCAGGGCCAGCGGCAGGACGAAGGGGAAGATCAGATAGAACAACGAACTCCAGGGCATGGCCCCGGGTTCGAGCACGGGCGGCAGCACCCAACCGTTGAGGCGCGCGCGCCAGTCGGACAGGCGCTCGGCCCATTGCGAAAACACGAGAGGCGGTCGCTCCGAATTCATGCCCGCATGCTAAGCCTTCGCACGCGCCTTGCCAGCCCCACGCATCATCGGCCGCGCGTGACGTTCGTCATGGCGCGGGGTACCGCCGCGCAACCCCCTGTGGTATTCTGCCGCAATTCCTTTAACCGATTGTTTTTAAAGCTTTCTTGGCCACCGGCCGGAAGGTGTGGAGGGGGTAGTCATGCAGGCCATGGAAAAACTCAACGCGCTGCGCCAGTCCGGCGGCAAGCGTCAGACCGTGGGATTGAGCGACGCCGAGATCGCGCGCTTCCTCGCCAGCGATCCGCGCCTGGGCGCGGCGATCACGGCGGCGCATGAAGCCTTCACCCGCCTCGCCACCGAATTTCCCGAACTGCTGGCCGCCGACGAGATCGATCAGACCCGTCGCGCCCAAGAAGGCTTGCTCAATTTTTATCAAGAAGACGCGGTCAATCCGTATCTGGCCCTGGCCGCGCGCGGCCCGTGGGTGATCACCGCCAAGGGCGCGGTGATTCATGACTCGGGCGGCTACGGCATGCTCGGCTTCGGCCACGCGCCCGACGCGGTGCTCGAGGCGATGAACCAGCCGCACGTCATGGCCAATGTCATGACGCCCAACGTCAGCCAGCTGCGCTTCGTGCGCGCGCTGCGTCAGGAGATTGGTCACACGCGCGGTCAATGTCCGTACGCGCGCTTCCTGTGCCTGAATTCGGGTTCGGAATCGGTGTCGCTGGCCGCGCGCATCGCCGACATTCACAGCAAGCAGATGACCGACGAGGGCGGCGCCCACGCCGGTTGGCGGATCAAGCGCATCGCCGTGCGTGGCAGTTTCCATGGCCGCACGGAAATGCCGGCGCTGTATTCGGATTCCTCGCGCAAGACCTACGCGCAGCATCTGGCGAGCTACCGTCACGCCGAACAGCACGTGATCGTGGTCGATCCCTACGACATCGAACAACTGCGTCGCGCCTTCGAGGACGCCGCGCGCGATCACGTGCACATCGAGGCAATGTTCCTCGAGCCCGTGATGGGCGAAGGCAACCCCGGCCGTTCGGTGCCGCCGGCGTACTACGCCGCCGCGCGCGAACTGACGCGCGCGCACGGCGCGTTGCTGCTGATCGATTCGATCCAGGCCGGCATGCGCGCGCAGGGCGTGCTGTCGATCGTCGACTATCCGGGCTTCGAAGGCCTGGAAGCGCCGGACATGGAAACCTATTCCAAGGCGATCAACGCCGGCCAGTACCCGCTGTCGGTGCTCGCGGTCAATCAAAAGGCCGCCGACCTGTACAAGAAGGGCGTGTACGGCAACACCATGACCACCAACCCGCGCGCCATGGACGTGGCCGTGTCGGTGCTGGCGCAACTGACGCCGGCCTTGCGCGACAACATCCGCGCGCGCGGCGCCGAGTTCGTGGCCAAGCTCGAGCAACTGGCCAAGGAACTGCCGGGCCTGATCACGCGCGTGCAGGGCACGGGGCTGCTGGTCTCGTGCGAGTTGTCGAGCGATTTCAAGTGCTACGGCGCCGGCAGCACCGAGGAATACATGCGCCTGCACGGCTTCGGCGTGATCCATGGCGGCGTCAATTCGCTGCGCTTCACGCCGCCGTTCAACATCACCAGCGCCGAGATCGATCTGGTCGTCGATGGCGTGCGTCAGGCTCTGCTCAAGGGCCCGCGCAAGACCGACGCGTCGACCATGAAGCAGGCCGCGGCCTGACGACCCGGCGGGGTCGCGCGTCCCGCGACCCCGCTCGACCGCGCGCCACGCGCGCGGTGCTAGCATCGACCCGTCCGGCGCGCGAGGCCGCGCCGCATTCGCGGGAAAGCGCATGAATCTACGTCGGCGCATGGCCGATTTCGGCTTCGAATCCAACGACGATTACGAGTTCCAGGTTCGCGCCCTACTCGGCGCGCGCGTCGATCATTTGCGTTGCCTGCAGATCACCGGTGAGTCCGGTCGACGCAAGACCGCCTTCGCCAATGCCCTCGCGCGCGCGCTCGAATACCCGCACGTGATCTATCACGACTTCTCCGTGCCCGAGCCGCCGCCGCAGCCGGTGTTCGTCAGCATCGAGGATCAAGAAAACCCCGAGCCCGCCGAACCGCCGTTGTCGCGCTTCGAGCGCGCCATCGTCGAAACCTGCGCCTACAGCGAGGCCGCGCGCGCGGTGCTGATTCTCGACCAGATGCAGACCGCGCCCTTTCAGGAACAACTGCGCCTGCAGCAGTTCATCGTCCAGCACGAATGGCCGCTGGCGCAGGGCGTGGTCAAGGCGCACGCGCCGAATCTGTTGGTGATGATGATCTCGGAAGCGCCGCTGTATCACTCGCTCGCGCGCGTGAGCTATCGCGTGTGGACCGATGCCGGTGGTGGCCCGTTCGAGTTTCGTCCCGAGGATGTTGGCCTGGGTCAGGACGCGCGACCTTTGTTTGAGTGCCTGGCGCGCTTGTTCGAAGCCTTGGGCTCCACGCCCACGCCGTCCGAGTTTCAGAGAATCGTCACCGACCTGATGCATCAGGTGCGCACCGAGGATCAGCTGCGCCATTGCCTGTATGGCTGGATGGAACGCGTCGATCGGCCGCGGTTGTTCGCGACCGCGCTGCAAGAGCCGCTGCGCGCGACCGTGGTCGAGCTCAACGCCCTGCTCGGTCTGGAAGAAGTGGTGATGAGTGGCGAGGACACGCCACTGGCGTGATCGCGCTCAGCGCCGCGTCGGCACGTCGTCGAGCGTGGCGGTCATCAGATCGGTGTCGTCGCGCTGCACCTGGGTGACGACGATGCGCATCAGATCGGGCGCGAGACTCGCGTCGGGCAACAGGCCCGTCGCGGCGAAGCTGCCGAGCGTCTCGATCGAATTCTCGACCTTGGACAGATCGCCATCGAAGGCCAGCGGCGTGCTGACCAGACTGGCGCGACCGTTCTCGTCGTAACCGTCGATGTAGAACAGCTTGCCGTCGCGAACGTAGGCCGTATCCATGTTGAAGTAATTGGCCTGCCACGACACGCGCTGCTCGGCGCGCGTGGCAAGATCGAATCGGAACAGACCGCGCGAGGTTTCCTTGGCGTAGTACACGCCATCGGCATCGCCATAGTCACGCGGATCGAAACCGCCTTCGCGCGTGAGCTGCTCGGCCTCGCTGCGATCGGCGCGCATGCGCCAGACCTGCCAATCGCCCGAGCGATCGGTCGAGAAATAAATCCACCGACCGTCCTGCGAAAAACTGCCGAAGCGCACGCGCTCGTTGCGCGTGGACAAAGTCTCCACGCGACCGGAATCGATGTCGACCTGCACCAATTCGCTGCGCCCACCATCGCGCGCCACGAAGACGATGCGGCGTTCGTCGGGCGACCACTCGGGTGAGGTCAATTCATCGCGATTGAGCCGCGTGGCCGGAAACGTCGAGGCCAATCGGTAATCGTGAATCCACACTTCCCAACTGCCCGTGCGGTTGGACACGAAGGCAAGATAACGTCCGGTCGCCGACAGCGAGGGCATCAAATCCGAACGCGTGGATGGCGCGATGTAGCGCGGATCTCGCAAGTCGCCATTGGCATTGATCGCGAACTCGGCCAGATGCGTGAGCGCGCGCGTCTGCTGATAAACCAGCACCGGCGCGTGGCGCGCAACCGCGGGAAACTCGGCGTCATCGCCACCCAGCGCGACCACGCCACCATCGTTGATGCCGAGCAAAAACAACTGCTGGCTGCCTTCGTGATCGGACGAAAACACCAGACGCTCGCTGTCGGGCATCCAGGCGAAACCGCGCAACTTGGAATGCAGCGTGGTCAGGCGACGCGCCTCGCCGCCCTCGGCCGCCATCACGTACAAATCGGAATACGGCAGCGCGCCGCGGCGAAACGCGATCCAGCGGCCATCGGGCGAGGACTTGGGCTGCAGATCGTCGCGACCGCGCGGCACCGGCGTGTAGTCGATGCGCTCGACTTCGCCGCTGGCGAGATTCAAGCGCGCGATCATCGCTTGCGGCGTCGGCGCCTCGGGCGAGGCATCGCGACGCGTGACCAGGAGCGAGCGGCCATCCGCGCTCCAGTCGATGTAGTCGATGTTGACCGTCGAGCACTCGCCGACCGAGCGCGCCTGACCGCCCAACGCCGGCACCACGCGAATGCTGCAGCCACCGTCTTGCATGTGCAGGAAGGCGATCTGCTTGCCGTCGGGCGACCACACGGGATAGAGATCGTTGCCGTCGATGTCGCGCAGCAAGGGCACGGGCACGGCGGCGGGATCGACGCTCTTGAGATAGATCTGACTGCGCGGCTCGGGCGCGTCGACGCCAGCGACGTAGGCGACCGTGCCGCCATCGGGCGAAAGATTGGGAAACTCATCGCGCGTGGGATCGGCGGTGAGCGCGAGCGTGTTCATGGTCTCGCGGCGCGTCAGGGTATCGGCCGACATCGGCGCGATCGCGTTGCGATCGAGACGCCCGCGCACGGCCGGAAAGGCCAGCGTCAGCAGCGTGAGCACGGCGACCGTCGCGACCAGCAGAAACGGCCGCTGCGCGCGGCGCATCGGTTCGATTTCGCGCGACGCGGCGGGTTCGGCGATCGGCGTGTCGCTGGCATCGGAGGCGTGCGGCAGGATTTCCACCGTCGCGACCAAGCGATAGCCGACCTTCGGAATGGTTTCAATCAGGCGCGGCGACTTGGGATCTTCTTCCAGCGCGCGACGCAGTTCGGTGATGGCGTGCGTGAGCACGTCATCGGTGGGAAAGCCATCGCGCCAGACAATGCCCAGCAGATCGTCGCGCCGCACCACCACGCCCTGGCGCTGGATCAACTCGCGCAGCACCGCCATGGCCTTGGGCGTGAGCCGAATTTCCACCTCGTCGCGCTGCACGCGATTGGCCGGCACGTCGATGTGCCAGCCGGCCAGGCGCGCGTAGCGCACCTCGGTCGAGCGACGGAGGAATTGGACACTGGCATTCATGCGGAGTCGCGGGTTCCCTGCTCGCGGGCTGGCTTCGATCGTATCCCAAGGTGTTTCCGAAAACAGTCGCCGGCCCGCCATTTCGGTGGGATCGGAAACATGTTCGCGGCACGGCAACTACACCACGCTTCGTATAGAAGCGCAACTGCCGCTCCGCGTCACTCGCGGCGCGGTCAACGCAGGTCGCGAAACCGATCCGTGGCCGACACGAGTTCGTGGGCAATCCCGGGCTCGAAACCCGAGTGCCCCGCATCGGAAACGAACTTCAGCTCGGAATTGGGCCATGCGCGGTGCAGATCCCAGGCATTGACCGGCGGGCACACCACGTCATAACGACCATGGACGATGACGCCCGGCAGATGACGAATGCGATCCATGTCGGCCAGCAGCTGATCGTCACGCCGGAAAAAACCGCCATGCACGAAGTAGTGGCACTCGATGCGCGCGAACGACAGCGCGCGCTCGTCGGCATCGAAACCACCGACATAGTCGGCGTTCTCGGTCATGAAACTCAGACGCGCTTCCCACACCGACCACGCGCGCGCGCAGGCCAGACGCGTGGCCGAGTCATCGCCGGTCAAGCGGCGATAGTAGGCGCTCATCAGATCGCCGCGTTCGCCCAGGGGAATCGGCGCGATGTAATCCTCGAAGGCATCGGGGAACAACCAACTCGCGCCTTGCTGATAAAACCACGTCAGCTCGAAGCGACGCAGCATGAAGATGCCGCGCAGAATCAACCCGCGCACCACCGAAGGATGGCTCTGCGCGTAGGCCAGGCCCAGGGTCGAGCCCCACGAACCGCCGAACACCAGCCAGCGGTCGATGCCCAGATGCTGGCGCACGGCTTCGATGTCGGCGACGAGGTCCCACGTCGTGTTCTCGCGCAACTCCGCGTGCGGCGTCGATCGGCCGCTGCCGCGTTGATCGATCTGCACCACGCGATAGTGCGCCGGGTCGAAGAAGCGCCGCAGCTTCGGACTCGAGCCACTGCCCGGCCCGCCATGCAGGCAGATCACGGCTTGTCCGCGCGGATTGCCGCTTTGTTCGAAATAGATCCGATGCAGGGGTGAAACTTGCAGGAATCCGGCATCGAAGGCCTCGATCGCCGGATACAGCTCGCGCCGCTGGCTCATGGTGTTCTCGTCGCTGGTCGATGGCCGAATGGTAACGTGGCCATGCCGCGAAAAAGCAAATGGCGCGGACGAGCCGCGCCATTGCCTTGGTGCTCGCGCCCGCGCCGAAGCGCGGGCGCGCCAGCGATCAGAAGCGCTGGGTGTACTGCACGTACCAGAAGCGACCCGGCACGTCATACGCGGGATCGAACGAGTTGGCGAACGCCGAGTAAGCAATCGGCGGATCCTTGTCCAACAGGTTGCGAATACCCGCGGTGACACGCGCGTTCCACGGCGCGTCCCAGGTGCCCTGCAGATCGAAGTACCACGTGTCGTCGAGCTCGTTGGTGATCGTGCCGAACTGCGGATCGATCTCCGTGATCGAGCCCGAGCACTTGACCAAGTCCAGATTGCCCAGACGCGTGGCCGCGATCAGCGGGGTGTTGCACGACTCGGACAGACCCGAGACGTAACGCGCCGTCAAGGTCGCGCCGTAGTCGCCGTACTGCCAGTTGGTGGCGATGTTCGAACGCAGACGCCACACCGGGAAACGCGCGGCGCCATTCAAGGTACCGACCGTGTTGTTGCCCGTGCCCTGCCCGATCGAACCCAGGTAGGACATGTAGGCATTGTCCCAGTTGATGTTGAACTTGCCGAACGAGGTATCGAAGCGGTAGCTGGCCGTGAAGTCATAGCCTTCCACTTCGGTGCCCTGCGTGCCCGGGTTGTTCTGGGTGCCCGCGAACAAATCGCCGACGTCGCCGCTGGCCTGACGCGTGATCAGGGCGCACGAGGACGCCACGCCCAACAGATAGCAGTTGTTGATGACGAACTGGCCGGTCGGCGCGCCGATCACGTTGGTGATCTGGATGTTGTACCAATCCAGATACAGATCGAGACCTTCCAGATAGCTCGGGCTGTACACCAGGCCCAGGGTCTTGGTGCGGGTCGACTCCGGATCGAGGTTCTGATTGCCGCCCACCGTCACGCGAATCTGACGATTGGTCTGCTCATAACCCACCGGCGTGCCGCTGACGCCACCAAAACCATTGCGGCAGCGCTCGAGCACGGCGCCGGTCGGCAGGGACGACGCCGAGCACGGATCGACGACGTTCTGGAAGCTGTCGCTCTTGCCCAGGAACAGTTCCGCCACCGACGGGGCGCGGAAGCCTTCCGAGTAGTTGCCGCGCACCAACAGGTCCGAATACGGCTTCCAACGGAAACCAAATTTCGGATTGGTGGTGTCGCCGAAGTTCGAGTAGTCGGAATAGCGACCGGCCACCGAGAACTCCAGCACTTCGGCGAAGGCCATGTCCTTGAGCACCGGAATGTTGAACTCAGCGTAGTACTCGTCGAGCGAGAAACCACCGCCGGTGGGCTGGCGGATATTGCCGGTCGAGGCGCCCGAGGCGGTCAGCGCGTCGGGATTGTCATAGCCGGATTCGCGACGGTACTCGTAACCCGCGGCGAAGCTCAGCGGACCGGCCGGCAGCTCGAACAGATCACCGGTGATGTTGCCGGTGTAGTTGACCAGCTTCTTGTAGCGCGTGCTCTGCTCGGTGAACGAGGCATAGTCCGCCATCTCGCGGGTGAAGCCCTCGGGGCCACCGAAGATGTTGATCGGCACGCAACCGGCGATGATCGCGGTCGGGGTGCCGCAACGCGCCACGCCACCGGCGTCGCGGAACGACGGACCCAGGCCCGTGCGCAGACGGTTGAGATCGAACTGACCGAAGGTCAGGTCGCGACGCTCATTGTCGGAATAGACGTAGTTGACGTCCCACGAGAACGAACGGTCGGCCAGATCGAAGGCGCCGTCGAGGCCCGCGCCGAAGTAGAACGTGTCGACGTCCTGATTGAAGCTGCGCAACTGCGTGGTGTTGCGATACACCGCGCGCGTCACGTCCTGACCGAACGGGTTGTACAGCGCGCTCGCCGGAATCGTGAAGCGACCCAGGCCCGAACCACTCAGGCCGAAGGTGAACGGAATCGCGGCCAGCTGCTGCTCGGAACGACGCTCGTTGTACAACATCGTGGTGTTGAAGCTGATGTTGTCGGTGATGCGATAGCGACCTTGCGCGTAAACCGAGGTGCGCTCCTGCGGGGTCAACAGATAGTTGTCCGGCGCGAAGTTGAAGCCATCGGTGTTGGCGTCGAAGGTTCGGAAATCGCCCGCCGCCGTGCCGGTGCGACCCGGGATAAGGGTCAGCGTACCGGTCGCGCCATTGGGCAGACGGCCCGCGGAGCCGAAACCGAACTGACCGAACGGGGTCGTGCCCGACGCGCCCGCCAGCACGTTGTTGGCGCCGAAACCAAACAGAGGCTTGCGCGAAATCTCGCGATCGCCCGCGAGGATCGGCTCTTGCTTGGTGTACGACGCATTGATGACCACGCTGGCGCGGTCGGTCGACGAGCCGATGGTGAAGTCGTAGGCCTGGGTGCGACCGTCGCCTTCCTCGTTCTCGCCAAGATAGGCCGAGGCCTCGGCGCCGTCATAGCTGTCGCGCGTGGTGATGTTGATCACGCCCGCGGTCGCGTCGGAACCGTAGATCGCCGAAGCGCCGTCCTTCAGCACTTCGATGCGTTCGATCACCGACACCGGGATGGTGTTGAGATCGACCGTGCTGAACAGGTCGGTCACCCAGCGACGACCATTGACCAGGATCAGGGTCTGGTTGGCGCCGAGATTGCGCAGCGAGACCTGGGTCGCGCCGTTACCACCGTTGTTGAACACCGTGTTGAGCGCGGCGCCGTTGGTGGTGAGTTCCTGCAGGATGTCGCCGACCGACTGCAGACCCGTGCGTTGCAGCTCTTCGCGACCGATCACGAAGACCGGCTGCGACGTCTCGATGTCGGTGCGCTTAATGCGCGAACCGGTGACGGTGATCGTCTCCAGCTTCTCGGCGTCGTCCTGGTCTTGCGCCTGGACTTGACCGGTGCTGAGCAGCGCGACCGCCGCGCCGCTGTACAACGCGGCGTTGATGGCGTTGCGGAGCAGTTGATTGCTCATTCTAGTTGCCTCCTCGAACTGGCATGGCTTGCAAAAAATGCCAGAGCGCCCCCAACCCAAATGGTCAGGCCACTCCAACGTCGCGATGGTGAGCGAGCACCCCGCGAGGCTGGTTGCGGAAACTGCGTGGCCTTCATGCTGAAATTGCGCGTTACGAAGTCGTTAAATCACGTCGTCACGTCGCCTATTTCAGACAGCGTTCCGCGCATCCGCGCGGGTGAACCTCGCGAGAAATCGCGACGCTCACGCGCGACTATCGAATGTCGCGGGCGCTAGTCGGAATATTTGCAAATACTCGCGAAGGAAAAGATGTGGATACGTCACGCGCTCGCTGTGATATCGCAAGCATGGTCATTTTGTGAGCTTGCCGTTCTTGCGAAGTCCGCTACTCGCATGAGGCCGTGAATCCAGGCGAATTTGATCGCATTTGAGGATATCGCCATCGTCATCGCACGCGAGATCGCGGAGCACGCCGCGATCTTGCGGTCCCGGTCATTTTTGATCCGACAAGAAGACAGCGAGGCGCGACTTCGCCACAAAGAACCGTATCGCCGCGGGGATGCGCGAAGGCGCGCTTCTGATGTCGCGCGCGAGTGTGCTGATGATGGGCGCGAGTAAGACTGGCCGTCGCGCCGGACTTCGAGGTGTCGCTCAGAACTCGCGCGGGTCCAACTCGAGGTCGGTCAGCGGCAAGCTCAAGGCGTTGGCCGCGACGGTGGCGTGCGAGGCTCGCATCATGTCGCGCGTGGCCGTGGGCGAATGGCCGAAGTGCTGCTTGAACACGCGCGCGAAGGCGCAACGGTTTTCGAAGCCCAGCGTGCGGCAGATCTCGGCCACGCCGAGTTCGGTCGTCAACAGCAAGTCGCGCGCGGCGGCCAGGCGAATCTGCACCACGTGCTTGTGCGGGGTCTGGCCGAAGCAGTCGCGATACAGACGCAGGAAGTGCGTCGGCGACATGCGCGCCACGGCCGCCAGCCGCGTCAGCGAGGTATCGGTCTGGCCATTGGCGGTTTCGATGTGGGTGCGCGTGCGCAGCAGACGCGCGAACACCTGGCGGCGATAGCGCGCCGATCGGCCCGGGCAACGGTCGACCAAGGGCGAGTACTCGGCCTGGCGGCGCAGCAGGCGCAGGATCAGGTCATCGAGCAGGCGCGGGGTCGAGGCGTCGTAGCCGTCCTCGCGCAGGGCCGCGTGCGCCAGGCGCAGCAGCGGCAGTTGCAGGGAGGGGTCGCCGCTGATGATCTCGGGGAAGACCACCGGTTCCTCGCCGGCATCGCCGAACTCGCGTTGGGCAAGCTGGCGCACGCGCTCGGGGGGGAGGAGCACGCCCACCAGGCTCGACGACTGCGCCTGAGTGGCGTGCACCGTCAGTCGAGCTCCGAAGTCGGCGACGTAGATCTGATCGCCGGTGAGGTCCACGCGCAAGTCATGGCCGGTCAACCGGGCCTGACCGCGCAGCGGCAACCAAAGGGAGGCGGGGACCCAGGCACTCCAGGCCAGACTCGGGCGTCCTTCCGACAGCAGGATGAGGGCATCCTCGCCGGCGCGAGCGCGGTAATCCGCTTCATCGCGAAAGCTGGCGACTTCCCCGTTACTGACCACCCACCGCCGGATATTCATGCCTGTCCTCCACTCGACGTGGGTCGCAAGCTAGGCAACGGCGTTCTGAACATCCCGAGTCCATAGTGAAAAAGCGCCGAGGAAACGCCGAGGACCGTCCCGAGGAAACGACGAGGTCCTAATAAATCAACGCGTTAAGGTGATTTTCAGGCCCGTTCCGAAGAAACGGCGAGGCGTTGCCGAAACTGCGTTCACGCCTCGGAGGCCAGTTTCGGGGCTTGCCGAGGGGCTTGCGAGGCCTCAGGTGCGGCCCTTGCTCCAGGCCGATCGTGGCTCGTTGAAAGCCTGGGCTTGCGGAAATTCCGCGCCCGCGGCAAGCGTCGAGAGAACTGCCGGGGCAGGCTCCGAGAAAACGCGCCGAAGACGACGATCCGATCAGGACCGCTTCAGCTCGCTGTCGAAGGGGATTCGGATCGTCCGTTCCTGGGTCGATCGATCCGTGGGGTAATCGCTGAGATCACCCGGGGCCGCTGGGATATTCGGCCCGATTCGTTTCCGCGATTGGTCGGGGCGGCGAGATTCGAACTCGCGACCCCCACAACCCCATTGTGGTGCGCTACCAGGCTGCGCTACGCCCCGACGGCGCGGAAAGCGGGAGATTGTAACGAAGGTCGCTGGAATTAGCGACGGAGAATTTGCAGGACTTCTTCCAGTTCCAGTCGAACCTGACGCACGATTTGGCCGCTGATGCTGGCCTCCAGTCGTCCTTGTTCGCCCTCGAGGCGCTGACGCGCGCCGCCGATGGTGAAGCCCTGTTCGTACAGCAAGCTGCGGATCTGACGAATCATCAGCACGTCGTGGCGCTGATAGTAGCGACGGTTGCCGCGACGCTTGACCGGCTTGAGGTTGGGAAATTCCTGTTCCCAGTAACGCAGCACGTGCGGCTTCACGCCACACAAGTCGCTGACCTCACCAATGGTGAAGTAGCGCTTGGCGGGTATCGCCGGCAGCTCGTTGTTACTCCCCTGGTCGAGCATCTGCGCTTATCCGTTGCCCCTGAATCCCCAGCCGCTCAACCCTCGGAACGAGGTCCCGAATACGCTTCTACCCTAATCTTGAGCTTTTGACCCGGTCGAAACGTCACCACGCGACGGGCGGAGATGGGAATCTCCTCGCCGGTCTTGGGGTTACGACCCGGTCGTTGATTCTTTTGGCGCAAATCGAAATTGCCGAAGCCCGAGAGCTTGACCTGCTCGCCGTGCTCCAGCGCCTCGCGTACGACCTCGAAGAAGGCGTCGACGAATTCCTTGGCCTCGCGCTTGTTCAGGCCGACGTTTTCGAACAAACGCTCGGCCATCTCCGCTTTGGTTAGCGCCATCGGAATTCCTTGTTTCCCCAAACGTCAGTGCTGCGAAGCGACTCGGCAAATCCCCTTCAGGACCGCAGCCGGGCGCCAAACTCGCGCGCCAACGCGGCCACCGACGAAGCCACGGCTTGGTCGGCGTCCTGGTCGGTAAGAGTGCGGGAATGATCCTGCAAAATCAAGCCCATAGCGAGACTTCGTGTGCCTTCGATCAAGCCTTTACCGGCATACTGGTCGAAAAGGACGAAATCGCGCAATTGCGGACCAACGGCGGCCGCCACGGTCGCCCGGATGGCGGCGAAGGGCACGGACGCGTCCAGGACCACGGCGATGTCCCGGCGGACCAAGGGGAAGCGCGACTGCTCGGCGGCCCGCGGCACGCCGCGCGCCAGCACCGGCGCCAGGTCCAGCTCGAAGGCGTAGACGTCGGTCGCCAGATCCAAGTCCTTGGCCAGCCGCGGATGCAGCGCGCCGATCACGCCGACCCGACGACCGTCGCGGCGAATCTCGGCCGAACGACCGGGATGCCATTGCGCGTCGACGCCGGGCGCGAACTCGAACGAAGCCGCACCCGAACCCAGGGCGAGCACCAGTTCGAGATCGCCCTTGATGTCGAAGTAATCCACCGCGCGCGAGGGCGCGACGCCCCACTGCTCGGCCTGCGCGGTGCCGCAGATCACGCCGGCCAAGCGCGGTGTTTCCATCGGCGCGTCGTTGACGCGATGAATCACGCGACCCAGTTCGAACAAACGCACGCGCGTCTGCTGTCGCGCGAGATTGCGCTTGAGCGCCTCGATCAAGCCGGGCAGCAGACTGCCGCGCATCGTCGACAGATCGGCCGACAGCGGATTGGCCAGCGCGATGGTCTGATCGGCCGGCGTCCACGCTTGCGCTTGCGCGGCCGAAACGAAGGCGAAATTCACCGCCTCGCTATAACCACGCGCAATCATCGCGCGGCGCAGATGCGCTTCGCTCACCTGCCCTTCGCGTTCTGGCGTGACTTGCAACAAGCCACCGGGCGATTTCGTCGGCACGGCGTCATAGCCGAACACGCGCGTGACTTCCTCGATAAGATCTTCCTCGATCGCGATGTCGAAGCGTCGGCTCGGCGCGATCACGCGCCAGCCTTCAGCCGTTTCGGTCACCTGCATGTCGAGGCCGCGCAGGATCGCGCCGACGCGTTCGCGCGGCACCGGCATGCCCAGCACGCGCAGCAGTCGATCGGCGCGCAGACTCACTTCGACGGGCTTGGGCAGCGCGGCGCGCGTCTCGGACTCGATCACGGGGCCCGCTTGGCCGCCGGCGATGTCGATGATCAAGCGCGTGAGGCGCTCGAGCGCCAGGCGCGGCAATTCCGGATCGACGCCACGCTCGAAACGATGCGAGGCATCGGTATGCAAACCCAAGCGACGCGCGCGACCGACAATGCTCGCCGGCGTGAAGTGCGCCGCTTCTAGAAACAGATCGCGCGTGTCATCGGTGACGCGCGACTCGAATCCGCCCATCACGCCCGCGACCGCTTGCGCGCCCGCTTGATCGGCGATGACCAGGAACTCGCCATCGAGCTTGACCTCGCGCTCGTCGAGAAGCTTCAGCACTTCGCCCGCGCGCGCGCGACGCGCGACAACACCGCCCTGCAAGCGCGCATTGTCGAAGGCATGCGTGGGCTGACCCAGTTCCAACAACACGTAGTTCGAGCAATCGACCACCGCGCTGATCGAGCGCAAGCCGGCGCGACGCAGACGTTCAACCATCCACAACGGCGTCGGCGCGCGGGCATTCACGCCTTCGATCACGCGACCGAGATAACGCGGGCAATCGGCCGATGCATCGAGCACGACGTCACGCGTGGCTTTCGAAGTGACGGGCACCGCGTCGATCGCGACGTCGCGCTTGTCGACCGCGAACAGCGTCGCCACTTCCGAGGCGAGACCGCGCAGGCCCAGGCAATCGGGGCGATTGGGCGTGAGCTTCAATTCGATCGTGGCATCGGGCAGGTCGAGATACTTCGCCAGCGACTCGCCCACCGGCGCATCGGCCGGCAGTTCCAGCAAGCCCGCCGTGCCCTCGCCCAACGCGAGTTCCTTGGCCGAGCACAACATGCCGTGCGAGTCGACGCCGCGCAGCGCCGCTTGCTTGATGCTCACGCCATTGGGCAGCGTCGCGCCGATCGTCGCGAGCGGCGCCTTCAGACCCAGGCGCGCGTTCGGCGCGCCGCAGACGATCTGCAGCGGCGCGTCGCGACCGATCGCGACTTGGCACACGCGCAACTTGTCGGCATTGGGGTGTTTCTCGCAGGCGACGATCTCGCCCACGACCACGCCATCGAGGCCTTCGCCCAGCGCTTCGAGCGACTCGACTTCGAGGCCGGCCATCGTCAGACGACGCACCAGCTCGGCGCGATCGGCGCGGGGATCGACCAGGGAACGCAACCAGTTCTCGGAGAATTTCATCAGGAGTGCCCGAAACGTTGAGCGAAGGGCGCGGCCGTGGCCGCGCTCAGGCGAATTGCCGCAGGAAACGCAGATCGTTGTCGAAGAACGCGCGCAAATCGGTCACGCCATAGCGCAACATCGCGAAGCGCTCCACGCCCATGCCGAAGGCGAAGCCCGTGTAGCGCTCCGGATCGATGCCGCATTCGCGCAGCACGTTCGGATGCACCATGCCGCAGCCGAGCACTTCCAACCAGGCACTGGAACCATCGGCGCGTTCCCAGCGAATGTCGACTTCGGCCGACGGCTCGGTGAACGGGAAATACGACGGCCGGAAGCGCATCTCGAAGTCGCGCTCGAAGAACGCCGCGACGAATTGCGCGAGCGTGCCCTTGAGATCGGCGAAGCTCACGCCCTCGGCCACCAGCATGCCTTCGATCTGATGGAACATCGGCGAATGCGTCTGATCGGAATCGCTGCGATAGACCTTGCCCGCCGCGATCACGCGAATCGGCGGCACGCGACCCTTGGCCGCGCGGATCTGCACCGGCGAGGTATGCGTGCGCAGCAGGCGACCATCGGGGAAATAAAACGTGTCATGCATGGCGCGCGCCGGATGATGCGGCGGAAAATTCAGCGCCTCGAAGTTGTGATAGTCGTCCTCGATCTCCGGACCATCGGCCATCTCGTAGCCCAGGCGCGAAAAAATCGCGGCGATGCGCTCGATCGTGCGCGAGACCGGATGCACCGTGCCCAGATCGCCCTCGCGACCGGGCATGGTTACGTCCACGCGCTCGGTGGCCAGGCGCGCGGAAAACGCCATGTCCTCGAGCGTCGCGCGACGACGCGCGAGCGCGTCCTGCAACTGATCGCGCAGCGCGTTGACTTCGCCACCGCGAATCTTGCGCTCTTCCGGCGGCAGCTTGCCCAGGGCCTTCAACTGCTCGGTGATCGCGCCGCTCTTGCCCAGCAGGCTCACGCGCAAGGCTTCGAGCGCGTCGATGCTCTCGGCTTGGGCGATGCTCGTCAGGGTGTGCTCGACAGGGAATTCGGATGACATCGGCGTTCGCTCAGGAATTCATGGCCCACAAACGCGCGTGGGGAAGAGGCCGGGCCCCTTCCCCACGCGAAGACATTGCATTGAACGACGCCCTGCGGCGTCGATCGCGGTCTTTACGCGGCCAGGCTGGCCTTGGCCTTCTCCGCGATCTTGCCGAAAGCCGCGATGTCGTGCACCGCGAGATCCGCCAGGACCTTGCGGTCCATGGTGATGTTGGCTTTCTTCAGACCGTTGATCAGGCGGCTGTAGCTCAGACCGAACTGACGCGCGGCGGCGTTGATACGCGTGATCCACAACGCGCGGAACTGGCGCTTACGCTGCTTGCGACCGATATAGGCGTACTGGGCGGCCTTGGTGACGGCCTGCTTGGCGACGCGGAAAACCTTGCGACGCGCGTTGAAGTAGCCCTTGGCCTTGGAAAGGATCTTCTTGTGCCGACGACGGGCGATGACACCACGCTTAACTCGAGCCATGGTCGTTCTCCCTTACGCGTACGGCATCATGCGGGCGACGCGACCAGCGTCTTCCGCGCGAACATAATTGGTGCCACGCAGACCACGCTTACGCTTGGTCGACTTCTTGGTCAGGATGTGGCTCTTGAAGGCATGACCGGCCTTGAATTTGCCGGACGCCGTCTTGCGGAACCGCTTGGCCGCGGCCCGATTGGTCTTGATCTTGGGCATTGCGAATACTCCAAATCGTACTGTTAGTGACTGACGCGAGCGGCAGCGAGCGCTGCACTTTCCGTCCTGCTCGAATCGGCTTGTTTTGCCATCCCATTGCTCACCGCGGTGACGCGGTGCTTGGCGCGCGAAGGTGTCGCCACCTTCGCTCGGCGCGCGGTCTTTCGACCAGCGCGTCGGCGATCTCGCGATCGCTTATTTCTTCTTCGGCGCCACCATCATGAACAGCTGGCGGCCTTCCATCCGCGGCATCTGTTCGATGGTGACTTCTTCCTGGATGTCCGCCTCAATGCGCTTGGCCATTTGCAGACCCAGTTCGGTGTGAGCCATTTCGCGGCCCTTGAACCGGATCGTGATCTTGACCTTGTCGCCCTCGGCGATGAACCGGCGCAGATTGCGCAGCTTGATCGAGTAGTCGCCGTCGTCCGTGGTCGGACGGAACTTCAACTCCTTGATCTCGACCTGCTTCTGCTTGCGCTTGGCGGCGTGAGCCTTCTTCTGGAGCTCGAACTTGTACTTGCCGAAATCCATGATCCGGCAGACCGGCGGATCGGCATTGGGCACGATCTCGACCAAATCCAGTTCGCTTTCCTGGGCCATGCGCAGCGCCTCGTCGCGGGTAATGACGCCGACCTGATTACCTTCGGCATCAATCACACGCACGCGCGGGACCCGGATGTCATGGTTCTTCCGGGTCAGCTTGAGTTCCGTACTGATTCGAACATCCTCCTAAAGCCTTAATATTCAAAGGGTTGAAGCTCCCAGCCTCAGCCCTTCACCGTTTCCGCACGCAGTTTGTCGATGAATTGGACCGGCGTCATGACGCCGAGGTCCTCCCCAGAACGCGTGCGCACCGCCACGGTGCCGTTTTCCTTCTCGCGATCGCCGATCACGAGCAGGTAAGGCACTTTCTGTAGGGTGTGCTCGCGGATTTTATAGCCGATTTTTTCATTGCGCAAATCGGACTGGACCCGGAATCCTTGATTCACAAGGGTTTTCGTCAATTCAGCCGCATAATCAGCCTGATTATCGGTGATATTGAGGGTCACGGCCTGCACCGGCGCCAGCCAAGGCGGCAGCAATCCGGCGTGATTTTCGATCAGGATGCCGATGAAACGCTCGAGCGAACCCAGGATCGCGCGATGCAGCATCACCGGCGTGCGCCGGCTGGAATCCTCGGCCACGTACTCCGCGCCCAGGCGTCCGGGCATGGAAAAATCGACCTGCATGGTGCCGCACTGCCAGACGCGGCCGATCGAGTCCTTGAGCGAGAACTCGATCTTCGGACCATAGAACGCGCCCTCGCCCGGGTTCAACCCAAACTCGATGCCCTTGGACTTGAGCGCGTCGGCCAGCGCCGCCTCGGCCTTGTCCCAGACCTCGTCCGAGCCCACGCGCTTTTCCGGCCGCGTCGACAGGCGATAGATGATGTCGGAGAAGCCGAAGTCGGCGTAGACCTCGCGCAGCACGTCGATGAAATCCGAGACCTCGCCCTGGATCTGATCCTCGGTGCAGAAGATATGACCGTCGTCCTGGGTGAAGCCGCGCACGCGCATGATGCCGTGCAGGGCGCCGGACGGTTCATTGCGATGGCACGAGCCGAACTCGCCGTAACGGATCGGCAGTTCGCGATAGCTGTGCAGGCCGTGGTTATAAATCTGGATGTGGCCCGGGCAATTCATCGGCTTGATCGCGTAATCGCGATTCTCCGAGGCCGTGGTGAACATATTGTCCTTGAAGTTGGCCCAATGGCCCGACTTCTCCCACAGCGAGCGATCGAGAATCTGCGGCCCGCGCACCTCCTGATAACCGGACTTGCGATACACGCGGCGCATGTACTGCTCGATCACCTGCCAGATCGACCAGCCCTTGGGATGCCAGAACACCAGACCCGGCGCCTCGTCCTGCATGTGGAACAGATCCAGCGCGCGACCAAGCTTGCGGTGATCGCGCTTCTCGGCTTCCTCGAGCATGTCGAGATAAGCCTTGAGATCCTTTTCATTGAGAAAGGCCGTGCCGTAGACGCGTTGAAGCATCTCGTTCTTGGAATCGCCACGCCAGTACGCGCCCGCGACCTTCATCAGCTTGAACGCCTTGAGCTTGCTCGTGGCCGGCACGTGCGGGCCGCGGCACAGGTCGATGAACTCGCCTTGCGAGTACAGCGACAAATCCTCGTTGGCGGGAATCGACTGGATGATCTCGGCCTTGTACTTCTCGCCCTTGTCGAGGAAGAACTTGACCGCGTCGTCGCGGCTCATCAGCGAGCGCGACACGGCCAGGTTCTCGGCCGCGATCTTCTTCATCTCGTCCTCGATGCGGGCGAGATCCTCGGGCGTGAACGGCGTGGCGCGCGCGAAGTCGTAGTAGAAGCCGTTGTCGATCACCGGGCCGATGGTGACCTGGGTATCGGGGAACAGACGCTGCGTCGCCTGCGCCAACAGATGCGCGGTCGAATGACGAATGATCTCGAGCGCGTCGGGATGTTTCTCGGTGACGATCTCGAGCGCGACGTCACGCTCGATGCGATGCGAAAGATCAACCAGCTTGCCATCGACCTTGCCGGCGAGCGCGGCCTTGGCCAGGCCGGCGCCGATGCTGGCGGCGACCTCGCCCACCGTCGGCGCGGCTTCGAAGGGACGGACCGAGCCGTCGGGCAGTTTCACTTGAATCATGGGATGTCTCCTCCACCGAACGCGGTCGGCGGACGTGGTTCACTCGGGAATCGCGCGCCTCGGGGCGCGTCGGGACCAATAAAAAAGGGCGCCAAGCGCCCTTTCGTGGCGACTTGGTGGCGGCCTGGATCTAGCGGAAAGTTCGCGTGGACATGTCGCACACTCGACCGGCGATTACTCGCGGGCCACCTGTCGTTCCCGTTGACTGTCGCTAGTGTGGCATGGGCGCCGCCCCGCCTTCAACGGCCCCGGCCGAGCGCGCGACCGGGGTCGAGTGTCATTGCACCGCGGTCGGCGGCAGCGCGATCAGATAAGCGTCGACATCGAGGTCGCTGCTCGTGCCCCAGTTGGAATTGAACAGCACGCGCGTGAAATCGCGATTGACCGAGGCATGCGGCTCGGTCCAATAGCCGTTGTAGCGCACGTGATGCTGAGCCAGGTTGTAGATCGTGGGATTGGCCGAAAGGCTCACCGCCATGATTTTCTGGTGATACCACTGGGTATTGGTGTTGTCCGGCAGATACGTCGACACCACGATCCAGCCGGGCTTGGCGAAGGCCTTGCCCGAGATGTGATACGCGGTGGCATTGCCCGAGACATAAGTCGGGAACAAGGTCGTGCGCGTGCCAGTATCGATATCGACCATGAACATATCGCCGTTGTTGCTCTGATAGTCGATGGCGACATAGACATCGTGACCGCCCGCGCCCAGCGCGATGTCGGAATGCTCCGACTGCAAGTGCAACTGCCGCGACTGCGTGAACGTCGTATTCCACGCCACCGTGCCGCCGAGACCACCGATGTGTGACACCACGCACCAACGACCCGAGGGTGACATGCTCACGTGGTCGGGGCGATTGGTCATCGCCTTGCTGCCCAGAATCGTGTTGGTCTGCAGGTCATAGGCGAACACACCGAGCGTGGTGAAGCCCGAGTTCTCGGCCATGAAGCACCAATAGCGACCATCGGCCGACGGCGAGCCTTCGCTCTTGGTCCACACGTGCGCCACGCCGGACCACGGAAGACGACCGGCGAAATCCGCGGCCGTCGTGGTCACGCCCGTGCTCACGTTCAATTGCAGCAGCTTGGTGCCGCCATTGGTCGCCACGTAATAGAGCAAGTTGGGATCGCTCGAGTGCCACTGCGGCTCGGCATCGCCGGCCAGGCCTGGCAGCACCTTGACGTAACGCAGCGTGGCGGCGTCATACAAATGCCAAAAACCGTTCAAGGAATAGACCAGGAACTTGCTCGAATCGGCATTGAAGGCCTGACGACGCGAATAGTCATTGCGCGCGAAACCTTCCGGTGGTTCGGCCGCCCAATCGGTGGCGCGCACCACGCAGGTATGAAAATTCGAATCGCTCAGCTCCGAGCCCTTGCTCGGCCGCGGCAAGTTCGGCTCGTTCACGGTCACCTGACCGGTGACTGGCGTGAACGCGCCGGAATAGAAACCCTGGCAAGCGGGCAGCTCGCCGCTTTCGAAGCTGCCAGTGAAGGTCGTATCCGGCGCGGCGGCCGCTTCGACGCGTTGAACCCGCGCGTTGTCATCATTGACGGTGGCGTTCTCGGCGCCGGCGCGTCCGGTCTGCACCATTAACGAACATCCCAAAAGCCCGCTCAGTCCCAGACTGATCAAGCCGCCGATCCTTGCCGCCGCCATGATGACGCCCCTGTCGATACCACTCACGTGAGCGATACCCTACGGATCGAGGTCATCGACGGTTGCGAACGGTGTCGCAACTCAATCGACGGCGGATCAGAATTTTCCTGACATACAGCGGCTTGCGCGGGAAACTTGTGTGTCCGAGTGAGAGTTCTCACGCCCCCTCGGCACCCCGACGCGCGACCCGCGACAGCCGTTCGCGCGCGCCCTGCCACAGGCCCAGCAGATCGGGCTGACGCAGCCACACGCCAACGCCCACGGCGACAACGGTCGCCAGTCCACACACGGCCATCGTCGCCAGCGCGAACACCAGCCGCGGCCACTCGGCGCTGAACCCTTGAAGCAGATGACTCAAGCCGCGCGCGCAGGCCCACAGCGCCAGCGCCATCAGGATCACGCGACCGAGATCGCCGAGGAAAGTCCGCCATGCGCCACGACCGAGCAGCATCTGCACGGCCAGACTCGACAGCAGCGCCGACTGCAAGGTCGCCAGCGACAGCGACAGCGCGATGCCGCGAATGCCGAGACTGTCGACCCACCATAGGTTCAAGCCGATCTGCGTGGCCACGCCGAGCAAGCCGATGCTCACCTGCAACCACGGCCGCAAGGCCGCGTGCAGAACGCGATAGTTGAAATAAGCGAGACCGCGAAACGCGAGCCCCAGGGTCAGCACGAACAAGACGCTCGCCGTGGTCGCGCTCGCGGTCGCGTCGAAGCGACCACGCTCGAGCAGGACGATCACGATCGGCTCGGCCAACAAGGCCAACAGCACAGCCGCGCCCATCGTCAGCAACATCACGAAACGCGCGCCATCGGCATAGACACGCGCGAGCCCATCGACATCATTGCGCGCGAAGCAGCGCCCCATCGCCGGGTAGTACGCCGTGATCACCGCTTGCGCGAACACCTCGATCGGCAGGAAGGCAATCATCGACGCGTAGTTCAAGGCCGAGATCGACCCGGCATCGAGCCGCGACAGAAAGAACTGCCCCACCAGATTCACCGCCATCGCGCCGAGCGTGCCGATCAGCAGCGGCAACAAATGCTTCAAGGGCTCGACGAAGTCACGATGCCGCGGCGCCCACGCCGGCCGCAAACTCGCGCGCAGATCGTCGCGATTGCCCCAGATCAACAAACCCGCCTGCACCAGAAACCCCGCGAGCACGCCCAGCGTCAAGGCACCCACACCCAGACGCGCGCTCAACAACGCCGCGCTCGCGATCACCAGCACATTGCTGACCACGCCATCGAGACTGGGCAACCAAAAGCGCTCGCGCGCGAAACTCAGCGCCGAGAGCAAGGCCGACAAGGTCAGCAGTGGCACGCAAGGCAATAGCCAGCGCGACAAACGCACGGCTTGCGCGTGCGTGTCCGGCGCGAGACCCGGCGCGAGCGCGCGCACCAAGGCATCGGTGAACACGTAGCACAAGGCCGCGCTGACCAAGGACAGCAACAGGATCACGGTGAACAACGTGTTGGCGCCGCGCCACGCCTCGGGGCCAGTGCGACCTTCGAGACTCGCCATGAAGCGCGGCACGAAGGCCACGGTCACCACGCTCGTGAGGATCGCCGGCAACATCACCGGCAAGGAGTACGCGACCCAGAACGCATCGAGCGTCGCGCTCGCGCCGAACATCGCCGCGATCATCATGGTCTTGGCGATCGCCAGGCACTTGCCGAACAAGTTCAGCACCGACACGGCCAGCGCCTTGCCGCGCGAATGGCCCGGATGCGCGCTCATGACGGCAGTCGAATCATCACGCGCGGCCGCTCGGGCGCTGCGGTCGCGGGGCTTGGCGCGGCCGCATGACGCTCGAGCTGGCGCAAGGTGAAATAGCGCTCGAGCAGGCCACACATCGCCCAGAAGTTGCCCATCACCGCGCCTTCGAGGAAGGGACTGCCGTAGATATTGCCGAGCGCCATGCACAATCCCGCGACGGAAAAGCCGAGCGCCAGCGCGCGACCCTCGGCATCGAAGGCCATGCGTCGACACCAACTGCCCAGGCCCAGAATCGAAGCGACCAGGAACAACAAGGCCAGCAAGCCTTGAATGCCCGTCTCGGCCAAGGTCAGCACATAGAAATTGTGCGCGTCCTTGTTCTGATACTTCGAATAGTTGCCGATTTCGGATTTGAAGCGATTGAGCCCCACGCCCAGCGGATTTGAAGCCCACATCGCGCCCGCGCCGGTCCAGATCTCCCAGCGACTGGCCGTGCTCTCGTCGTATTCGTCCTCGCCCGCGTCGCCGGTCTGATGCGTCTCTTGCACGCGCTGCGTCACGCTCTTGGGCAAATACGGAATCGAGATCAGAAACGCCAGACCCAGCACCACCGCCATCGCGCCGCTGCGACGCACGGTCAGCAACGCGATGCCCAGGATCGAGATGAAATAGGACTGCCGCGAATACGTGAACAGGATCGCCGCCGCCATCACACCGACCGCGCCGATGGCCGCGAGCCGCAACCAACGATTGCCGCGATAGAACAAGGCCAGGGCCACGAACATCGGCAGGAAGCTCGCGTAGAACACGCCCGCGCGATTGGCCGAACGAAAGTCCACGCCGAAGGGCCCGGCGGCGCGATGGTTGTCTTGATAATCGCCGATGCCGTAGTCGAGCGCCTCGCGCACGGCCTCGAGCCCCGCCACCGCCGCCACCGCGAGCAACAAGATCATCAAGCGCCGGATCGTGCGCGTATCCGTATTGGCGTGCAGAAACAGAAAATAGAACAGCGGATAGAAGATCGCCGTCTTCAGGTAGGTGATGTCCTCGCCCATGTTGATCGGCGCGCGCACCAGCGCCATCACCAGGGCCATCGCCAGCGTCCCGAGAAAAATCAGGATCGGCGTTTGCAGGCGCGCGCGCATGGGTTCGCCGCGTGGCCGCACATACATCGCCGCGAGCGCCAGCAGAAACAGCACGTTCGCCACGTTGAGACCTTTCACGCCCAGATCCGAGGGAAAGTGGATCTGATTGGGCGTGTACACCAAGATCGCGGCGAACAGCAGGGTCAGCACGGCTCAGGCATCCACGGCCACACGCGTGGTGCGCGTCGCCGACGCATCGCGATCGATGAAGCGCCGCGCCCACAGTTCCAGGCACAGCATCAACCACAGCGGCTCGCTCAGATCGGCCGCGCCGCGCGCGTGATCGTGCAAGCAACGCTGCGCGACCGCCGGCGACAACCAACCGCGCTCGCGAAACGCGCGACTGCCGAGCACGTCCGCCGCCAGCTCGCGCAGCGGACCGCGAAACCATTCCGGCAAGGGAATGCCGAAACCCTGCTTCGGTTTGTCCAGCACCGCCGGCGGCAACCAGCGCGAAGCCACGCGACGCAGCAGATGCTTGCCCCGGCCATCGCGCACGCGCATCGACGCGGGCAAGCGCACGGCGAATTCGACCAGGCGATGATCGAGCAAGGGCGCGCGCCCTTCGATCGACGCGGCCATGCTCATGCGATCGAGCTTCACCAGAATGTCGTCGAGCAGATAACTGCCGATGTCGATGTCGACCACGCGGTCGAGCCAGTTCGCGTCGGCGCCGAGCGTCATCGCGTGATCGAGCGCGCGATACGGCTGTTCGCGCGCGCGGCTACCCAGCAATTCGCGCACGAACTCCGGGCGACTCAAGGCCACGCCACTGAGATAGCTGTCGGGAAACGACAGCCGCAAGCGCTCGGCGATGCGTCGCCACCGGAACGCGCGCGCGCCACCGGCCAACACGGCCGCGCCGCGCAAGCCGACGGCCATCAGCGGCTTGAACGCCCCGAGCGATTCCAGGCGCAGAAACCGCAGATAGCGATCGTAGCCGCCGAAGGCTTCATCGCCGCCATCACCCGAGAGCACCATCTTCACGTGACGGCCGGCGAGTTCCGAGACGAGGAACGTCGGCACGGCCGAAGCATCGGCGAAGGGTTCGTCCAAATGCCAGACGAGCTTTTCCATCAACTCCACGGCATCGGGCTCGACCACCAGTTCGTGATGCTCGGTGCCCAGGTGTTCGGCGACGCGACGCGCGTCGGAGAGTTCGTTGTAACGCGCTTCGCGAAAGCCGATCGAGAAGGTCTTCACCGGCTGCTTCATGCGCCGCGCCATCAGCGCGACCACGACCGAAGAATCGAGACCGCCGCTGAGGAATGCACCGAATGGCACGTCCGACACGAGACGATCGTCGACCGCGCGTTCGAGCAGCGACGCCAGTTCTTCGGTTGCCCGCGCTTCATCGCCGACGAAGGTCGGGCCGAACTCGAGACGCCAGTACGCCTGCTCGCGCAGACGCCCGCCCTCGTACACGGCGAAGTGTCCCGGCTTGAGCTTGCGCACGTCGCGGAAGATGCTGTGCGGCGTCGGCACATAGCCGAAGGCGACGTAGGCATCGAGCACGGATAGATCGACGCTGCGCTCGAATTCGGGCAGCGCCAGCAAGGACTTCAATTCGCTGGCGAACACCAGCTCGTCGTCCCGCTGCCACAGAAACAGAGGCTTCTTGCCCAGGCGATCGCGCGCCAGCAACAAGCGCTGTTGACGCACGTCCCAGATCGCGATCGCGAACATGCCTTCCAGGCGCGTGAAGCAACGCTCGCCCCAGGCTTCGTAGGCATGCACGATCACTTCGGAATCGGACTGCGTGTAGAACTGATGCCCGGCGCGCTCGAGTTCGGCGCGCAACGCGCGATAGTTGTAGATCTCGCCATTGAACACGGCCTGGATGCCGCCGTCCTCGTTGTGCACCGGCTGATGGCCGCCGCCGACGTCGATGATCGCGAGTCGACGCATGCCGATCATGGCGCGCGCGTCGCGATACACACCCTCGTCATCCGGGCCGCGATGGCGAATCGCCGCGTTCATCGCACGCGCCTGCGCTTCGCCGCGCGAGGGCAGACGTCCAGCGCTGACCGCGCCAATGATGCCGCACATGTTCAGTCCTCTCCCACGGCGGGTGCCGTATCGACGGGGTCGACCGCGGATTCGCCGCGATACAACGCCAGCAAGCGCGCCACGACTTGGCGCGTGCCAGCGCGCGTCTGCACGGTGTGGCGCGCGGCCGCGCCGGCGTCATTCAACGCGGCGCGATCGAGCCGGCCGATGCGTTCGAGGCAAGCGCGCAGCGCCGCTTCATCGCCGGGCTCGAACAACCAACCGTTGCGACCGTCGTCGACGAAATCCTCGCTGCCGCTCACGCGCGAAGCCAGCACCGGCAAGCCACAGGCCATGAATTCCAGCAAGGTATTGGACAACCCTTCGATGTGCGAAGGCAGAACGCCAAAGTCCGCCTCCGCGAGAAACGCCTCGACATTCTCCGCATGCCCCGCGAAGACGATCTGCGACGCAATGCCAAGTTCTTCGGCTTGTCGCGCCAAGCTCTCGCGCAAATGACCATTGCCGACCAGCACGAGTTGATGCGTGCCATTCGGACCGAATGCCGCGGCCCATGCGCGCAGCAGGCCATCGACGCCCTTCTCCACGACCAAGCGACCGACGAAGACCGCTCGCAACGCGCGCGTGTCGCGCGTCACCGGCGGTCGCGGTCGAAAGCGCGCGATGTCCACAGCATTGGGCACGCAATGAATGCGCGATGGCGCGAAGCCGCGCTCGACCAGCGCGCGCGCCAAGCGCGTGCTGATGGCCTGATACGCGCTCGCGCGGCGCAACATCGCGCGTGCCGCGCGCGCCACGGGTCCGCCGCCGGCGCGCAACACGCCATGCTCGACTTCCCACCAACCGGAGAACTTCACCACCACGCGCAGACCCATCGCGCGGCCGAGCCAACTCGCGATCGCGCCCATCTTGTGGGCGATGTGCACGTGGATCACGTCATAGCAGTCGCGTCGCGACCGCAGCAGCAGCGCCAGGCGCAGATACAGCACGAACGCGCCGATGCCCCGCCAATTCGGATACGCCAAGCGACACACGGCCAGACCCGCGTGCCGCGCCACGCCGCGCGTGTCGCCATCGACGAAACGCGGCGTGAGCACGGTGACGCCGTGACCTTGCTCGCGCAAGGCTCGGCCCAAGGTGCGCACCTGGCTCTCCGCGCCGCCACCGTACGGCGACGGGAAGCGGCTTTCGAGCACCATCAAGACCCGCAGCCGCGAAGCATCACGCATCGAGATAGCGCCTCAGCCACAGTTCCAGCACGACGAGCTGCCACAGCCCCGCCGAATAGTCCCACGCCCGGCGCGTGTGCGCATCGAGCAGGCGTTCGATGCAGGTCGCGTCGAACCAGCCGCGTTGACGCGCGCGCGACGACAACAGCACATCGCGAATCCAATCGCGAAACGCCGGGCGCTCGGCCATCCACACGCTGATGGGCAAGCCAAACCCCTGCTTGGGCTTGCTCAGGATCGACGCCGGCAAGATTTCCGCGACCGCGCGCTTGAACAGATAGCGCTTCTCCGTGCCGCGCACTTTCCAGCGCGCGCCGAGGCGACCGGTGAAATCGACCAAGTCCGGATCGAGCAAGGGGAAGCGCGCGCTAATGCCGGCATCGCGACAAGCGCGATGCACCTTCACCAGATCGTTCTGCGCGATCGCCAGAGCCAGATCCAGCGCCATGATCCGATGCAGTTCCGAGCGCGCGCCCGATTCGCCATACACGCCCCGCATGAATTCGAGCGACGCGGTCGAGGGCACGCGCGCGGCGAACGCCGGCGTCAGCAGATCGCGATAATGATCGGAACCAAACGAATCGTCGGTGTAAAAGCGATCGGGATTCGGCAGCGACGCGCGCCGCGCGAAATTGTCGACGCGATTGAAGAAGCGCACCGAACCACCGCCCAACAAACCCGCCACGCCGCGCACCGTGGCCTTGAACGGCCGCGGCAAGCGATAAAAGCGCTGCATGATCTGATCCTTGGCGTAACGCTCGTTGCCGCCGAAGATCTCGTCGCCGCCATCGCCCGCGATCAAGGTCGAGAAGCCGCCACGCGCCGCCAGCGCCGCGCAAGCGCGCGTGGGCACGGCCGAGGCATTGCCAAAAGGCTGGTCGTACAACTCGGCCAAGCGCGGCAGCACATCGAGCGTCTCGGTTTCGTCGATCGTGCCCAGATGCGGCTCGGCGCCGCAGGCCTTCGCGGCGATCTCGGCGAAACCCAGCTCGTCATAGCCCGCTTCGGCGAAGCCTATCGAAAAACTGTGCACGCGCCGATCCGCATGCTGTCGCGCCAAAATACTCGTGATGCTCGACGAATCCGTGCCGCCACTAAGGAAGCATCCCCACGGCGCATCGTCCTCGGGCCGATAGCGCTGCACGCCGGCGACAAGGCGATCGCGCAATTGCCGCGCCAGATCCTCCTCGCTGCCATCGAGATCCTCGGCATACGCCGGTCGCCAATAGCGCTTGACCTCGGCCCGCCCCGTGCGCCAGCGCAGCACACTGCCTGGCGGCAAGCGATGTATGCCGTCGACCAAAGTCAGCGGCGCCGGCACGTAGGAAAAATTCAAATAATGAAAGATCGCGGTCGGATCGGCTTCGCGTCGCAACCACGGCGCGTGCAGCAGCAGGCGCAGATCGGTCGCGACCAGCACGCGCTCGGCATCGAAGGTGTAGTACAGCGGCAAGGTGCCAAAGTGATCGGTGGCCGCGAACAAGGCACCGCGCCCTTCATCGCGCACCAATGCGAAGCGGCCGCGCCAATGACGCCACGGCTCGGCTTGCGCGCCGACCGCGTCGTCGAAACGTCCCGCGACAAGATCACACAAGCCCACCGCCGTGCTGCCTGCGGTAACGATGGCGCCGCTCGCACGGATGCTCAGGCCTTCCTGCGCGAAGTCGCGCGTAGTCTCGCGTGTCGGCCAAGTCGCGGCATCGATCAGTGCGCGCGTGTCTCCCGCGCCGACGAGAAAATCGCCGACCACGCCGCGTCCGGCCTCGCGCGGCGTCGTGATCGCCGCGGTGATTTGAGTCAAGGCCGTGGCCTGATCGCGGCTCATCGCGCCTCCAGACAACGGTCGTAGATCGCGACGGTGCGCGCGACCATGGCGGTGGTGCTGTAGTCGCGCTCCGCGCGTGCGCGGGCCTCGCGACCTAAGCGCTGACGCAGACCTTCATCGCGCAAGGCGCGCGCCAGTGCGCCCGCGAGCGCCGCGTCATCGTCATTGGCGAACAGCAAACCGCTGCGACCATCGTCGACGAGTTCGGGGTTGCCACCTACCGCCGAGGCGATGACCGGCAGGCCGGCGCCCATGGCTTCGAGAATCACGTTGGAAAGTCCTTCTTCACGAGAGGGCAGCACGAACAGATCGGCCGCCTGCATCAATTGCGAGACGTCGTCGCGTTCACCGAGAAAGCGCACCGTGTCTTCCAGATCCGCCGAGCGACTGGCGCTTTCCAGCGCGCCGCGCAAGGGCCCATCGCCCGCGATCAGCGTGATCGGACGCAGCTCGGCGGGCAGGCGGGCCAAGGCGCGGATCAAGACTTCGACGTTCTTCTCAACCACCAGCCGACCGACGAACAGTAGCAGCAAGCGCCGCGCGCCTTGCAGCCACGCGGCGCGCGCGAGTGCGCGATCGACCTCGGCCGCGACCGGCGTCAAGGTCACGCCATTGGGCACCACGTCGATGCGGCCGCGCGCCACGCCGGCGCGCTGCGCGGTCTCGTCGGCACCCGCGCGACTGTTGGCGATGATCGCGCTCGAGGCGCGACTGACCGCCGCCTTCAAGCGCCACAACAACGGCGAATAACCCAGGCACAGCCCGCGCACCGAACTCACCAGCCGCGCGCCGGGCGCGAAACGCAGCGCCAGCCACACCCAAATCTCGGCGGTGATCGAGAAACAATGCACCACGTCATAGCGCCCTTCGCGCAAGCGCGCGATCAAGGCGCGAAAGAAGCGCAGATCCAAGCGTCCGCGTTTCTCAATGCGATGCACCTTAACGCCCGCCGCGCGCACCTGATCGACCAGGAACGAAGGCTTGCGGAAATACAGCAGCTCCGGCGCGCGATCTTGCCCCGCCAGCCCCAGCAACAAATGCACGATCTGACGCTGACTGCCGCCGACTTCCATCTCGTCGGTCACGACCAGGATGCGATGCGCTTCAGTCATGGCAGCGCGCCTGAATCTCGCCGAGCAGGCGTCCGGCTTCGAGACGCGCATCGAACTCGCGCGTGATTCGCGCGCGCGCCGCGCGGGTCCAACGCTCGCGCGCGGGCGCGTCGGCGAGCATCTCGATGATTGCGTGCGCGAGCGCCTCGTCGTTGTCCGGCGCGACCAGACGGCCTTCGACACCATCGGCGATCAATTCCGGAATGCCCGACACCGTGGTGCTCAACACGGGCGTGCCACAGGCCATGGCTTCCATCAGCGCCACGGGAATGCCGTCGCGATTGCCATCGGGCGTGACCACGCTCGGAAGCACGAACAGATTGGCCGAGCGCATCGCAGCGCGAACGCCTTCTTGCGGTCGCGCGCCGGGCAAGCTCACGCGATCGGCCACGTCACAGGCGCGCACCAACTCTTCCAAGGCGGCGCGCTCGGGGCCTTCGCCGATCACGGTCAAGCGCGCGGGCACGCCGGCGGCTTTCACGCGCGCCATGGCGCGAATCAGGACCGCGAAGCCCTTGATCGGATCGAGGCGACCGACCGCGAGCAGTTCGTCCGCGACGCGCCCTTCGGGCGTGAACGGCATCTCGTCCAGATCGACGCCGCAATGAATCACCACGGGCTCGCGCGCGCCCGGGCTCGCCCACGGTCGCAGATGACGCACATTGAACTGCGAAATCGTCACCGCCAGTCGCGCCGTCGCCAGCTTCAGCCGCAGCAATTGATCGTCGACGAAGATGTCGTGCGCGTGGCAAGTAAAACCATAAGGCTTGCGCAACAAACGCCCCAGACACCACGCCACCGTCGACGGATACGTGGCCCAATGCGCGTGCACATAGTTCGGCGCGAAGGCGCGCACCTCGTCGAGCCTGCCGATGGCGCGCGCCAGCGCTACCCAGGTCTTGGCCAGCACCACGGGCTGACGCCACAGGCCCAGCGTGCGTAGGAACACCGACAACATCACCAGCGGATGACGCGCGCATTCGGCCAGCACGCGCAGCACGGTTTGAGCCGTCGACGCGGGATGCATCGTTCGCGGCAACAAGGCCTCGGCGCGCGATTGCACCATGCGCTCCGACGGCGCCTTCAGTGAAAGAATCCGCACGTCGACGCCGCGCGCGATCAATTGCTCGATCTCGCGCACGATGAAAGTTTCCGACCAGCACGGAAACAGCGACACCACGTAGAGCACGCGCAGCGACTGAGTCGACTCGCTCATCGCGCCACTCCCGCCGTAGAGGCCTGCCACAAATGCGGCGCGCGCTGACGCAGAAAATCGACGAAACCCAGCACCGCGTAGACATTCATCTCGGCGAACGCCGACACCAGCCGCACCGGCAACCAGCGCCGCAAGCCAGGCATTGCGACACCGAGGCCAGCGATCACATAGGCCATCACTTGCGCCAAGGCCAGCACCGCGTAGAACGTGCTGTCGCGCGCCAAGTGCGCATTGGTCGCGAACGCGATCAGCAGCAGCATCGGCACGATCAGCCGCAGGAATTTGTGGCCGATCAATCGCCACCACGCGGGGCTGGCGCCAGGAATCACCAGCCCCGGCCACATGGCGATGAGTTGCCAGTTGCCCGCCAAGGTCCGGCGCTTGCGCGTGGATTCGGCGCGCGCATCGCTCGACGGGCGATCGAAGACGCGCGCGTCCTCGCTGAAGATCACGCGCAGGCCACGCGCGATCAATTGCAGCGGCACCCACAAATCATCGAGCACCAAGCCCGGCGGCGGTCGCGGCATGTCGGCGCGACGCACGGCATACAGCGCGCCCGTGACGCCCATCACCGAACCCGACTGCGCCTCGTTGCGGCGAATCCATTTCTCGTAGCGCCAATACGCATCGACCGCGGCCGCGTAGCCTTCAACCTGTTCGAACACCAACTCGCCGCTGACCGCACCGATATGCGCGTCGCCCAGTGGCGCGACCAGCGCGCGGATCGCGCCCTCGTCCAAACGCTGACGCACATCGGTGAACACAAGCACATCGCTGCGCGCCAGACCAATCGCATCGGAAAGACATGCCGACTTGCCGCGTCGCGTCGTCGCATACAGCACGCGCACGCGCGGGCCTTCGAAGCGACGCAGAATGTCGTCGGTCGCATCGGTCGAGCCATCGGAGACCACGACCACGTCGAGCCGCTCGCTCGGATAGTCGTGCGCGAGCAGTTGCTCGAGCTTGCGCGCCAGATCGGCCGCGCCATTGTGCACGGTCATCACCACGCTCACGCTCGGTAGCCAGTCGCTGGGCAGATAGCCGCGCGGTCGCCAGCGCGCCCACGCCGCCATGATCAACGGGTAACCCACGAAGGTCAGCGCGATCAAGGCGAGCGCCAGCCAGAAGATCGTCGCGATCATGTCGCCCCCGCCGCGCGCCGCGCGAGCAGGCTGGCGCGCACGCGCTCGTATCGCGCGTCGCCGAGCACGCGCTTGGCGGTATCGAGCAGCACATAGCGCCATCGCAAGGGACGCAGCGCCGCGTCGCCGCCTTCGAGCCAACCGCGCAAGTGTTCCGCCGTCGTGCCTCGCGTGATCGCCACGCGCGGCAAGATGCGCGAGGTGTCGCCACGCGGCCAACGCCCCGGCGCCGAACCCAGCACCGCGCGATAACCACACTCCTGCGCGAGACGCCACAGGCCACGCGGCACGCGACCCCCGGGCGGCGCGAGCAGGCACACGGCCTGACCGATGCGGTCCTCGATCATCGCGCGCGAATCCACCAACTCCGCGCGCAAGGCCGCGCCATCGAGCGCGGTGAAGTACCGGTGCGTCATGCCGTGCGATTGAATCGACTGCCCCGACTCCGCCATCGCGCGCAACTGCGCCCAATTGCAGTAACCCGTGGTGCCCACGCGCGCGGGATTGACGAAGAAATCCGCGCGCATGCCGCGCGCGAGCAGTTCTTCCCAGGCCAGATCGTGATTGCTGACATGGCCATCGTCGAAGGTGATCGCCACCGCACCACGCGGCGCGCGACCTTCCAGCACGTCACGCGCGGACACGCCGACGCGCCGCGCCGCGAGGATCGACTCAAGATGCACCGCGAACTGCGCCACGCCCAGCGCGTAATGCGCGTCGGCATGCGCGAGCGCGCCATCGCGCGCGGCGATCGCGTGATACATCAGGGCGAGAGTGCCTTCGCTTTCCATGCTCAGTTCCGTTGATAGGTCAGGCCGAAGAACACGTGGTTCTCGTCATAACGTTGCTCCGCCGCCGTGCTGCGACGTTCGCCGTGTCCGAGTTCGGCATCGAGCGCGACATTGCGCAACCACTGCCAGCGCCAGCGCAAGCCGTAGCCGCGCTCGCGATCATCGCGCCCGACGTTGACGAAATCGCGGCGTTCTTCCACCGCGTACACGCTCACCGCTTCGGTAGGGCTAATGCGTAGCGACCAATCCAGCGCCACGCCGCGGCCGTCCTGATCGAGCGCGTCGCCGGCCTCGAAGCGTTGCTGTCGGCCGAACAGCGCCAAACGCAGCGTATCGCGACGGCCCTCGCGCGCGAGACTCAGCTCCACGCGATCCTCCGCGAACACATCGGGCGATACCGTCACCGTGCCGAGCGCCGGCACGGCGGTCGACGCGGCGAAGGCCTCGACCGTCGGCGCCGCACCGATCAGATCCTGCGCGGCATCGCTGAACTGTCGCGCCACGCTCAGGCCCAGGCTCGCGTTGTCGCGCCATTCCCAGGTGCCGTCGATGCGCGCCAGCACGCCATCGCGATCGTCGCGGCGCGCGTAGTCGAGATCGCTATAGCCCAGATCCACGCGCCAGCGCGTGCGTGCCCCTTGCGCGTCGTAGCGGCCATAGGCGTCATAGCGACGATAGTCCTGACCGTCGCGATCGAAGCGCACGTCCTGCGTTTCGAGATTGCCCGACACGGTCACGCGTTCATTCACGCGATGCAGGCCGCGCAAGGCCGCGATCACGCGATCATGATTGAACTCGCGCGTGCGCTCGGCATTGGCGTTGACGTAGCGCAGCTCGCCGCTCAAGCGCGTCGCCGCGCTCAGGCGTGCGCTCAAGGTCGGCCCGGTCAGAAAGACTTGCGTCCGCTGCAGATTGTCGGGACGGTCGACGGTGAAGACATCGATCGGTTGCTCGCCCGCGTATTCCTCCGCCACCCATTCCAGCCGCTCGGGCGCGATACGCCAATGCGCGCGTAGTCCCAACTCCGTGCGCCACTCATCGTCGAAGCTGTCGCCGAGGTAGTGACGAAACTGCGTGGCGCCCGCGGCCGCGACCGCGTAACGCTCGCCTTCCTCGACCAAGGTGAACGCCGCCGAAGGCACGATGATCTGATCGTCGCGCGCGTCCGTGGCGGCGCGCGGGACATTGTCGCTGGCCTCGCCACGCAGACCCAGGCGATAGTCGAGTCGCCACGCCTGCGCGCCACTCGACAGCGCGCACAGCACCGCCATGCACAGCAGCCGCGTGCGCGGCGAGGTCGTGGCGAAAGGGCGGGCGTTCGCGGTCATGCGATCAGGGCACACGGTTGAAGACGACGCCAGCCACGCGCGTCGGATCGAGCACGGCCGTGGCCTCGCGAACCGCGGCGGTCGAGTCGCGACCATAAGACGCCACCACGATCACGGTATCGGCCAGCTCGCACAGAATGCGCGCATCGGGCGCGGCCGTGATCGCCGGCGCGTCGAGAATGATGTAGCGATCAGGATAGCGCGCGCGCAAGCTGTCGATGAGACCACGCATGCGGAACGACGCCAGATACTCGCCGCTCGCCTCGCGCCGCGCGCCGGCCGGGATCAGCCGCAAGCGCGCGATGCCGGTGGGATAGATGATGTCCTCGATGCCCGGGCCCGATTCGTCGAGATAATCGATCAGGCCACCGCGCTCGGCGCGCACGCCCAAGCGTTGCGACAGGCTGGGTTCGCGCAGATTGCAGTCGATCAGCAGCGCGGTCTTGCTTTCATCGAAGGCGAAGGCCGCCGCCAGGTTGGTCGCGACGAAACTGGCGCCGCCACCGCTAGACACCGCCGCCACCATGCTGACGAAGTTGTGACCGCGCGCGGCGGCGAGCAACTGCGTGCGCACGTCGCGGAAGCTGTCGGCATGACGCCGATCGGGCATGTCGTGACGGACGATGGCGCGCGCATCGAGATCGCGCGCCTCGCGCGGCGTCGGCTCGCGCATGCGCGCGATCATCTGGCGCGAGCGCGCCTGCGCGGGCAACGCATCACCCGTGGTGGGAGCGATCGCCTGCGCGGTCGCGACCTTGTCGGCGTCGTCGGCGGTGCTCATGCCATCCTCGTGTAACGCATCCAGCCGACCACGGCATAGGTCAGCAACACGGCCAGACAGATCGACGCGGCCAGCGCCAAGCGCGCCAGGCCACGACGCTGTTCGGCGCGGGTGAGATATTCGGGAATCACGCCGAGCAGCGGCACGGTCAGTTCACCGACCAAGGTCGCGGCGGCGCGCACGCGCGGATCGAAGCGAATCAGCGCGAACAACACGCCCAGGGGCAACAGAAAACCCAAGCCCAGGCCACCCGCGGCGAAATGCAGAAAGCGCAGCCCCGAAGGCTGCAAGGGCAGCGCCGCGGGTTCCTGGATGCGCAAGGTCAAACCGCGATGCTCGGCGTCGAGGTTCATCGACACGCGCGCGTTCTCGCGGCGCTTGAGCAGATCCTGATAGATGTCGCGATTGACCTCGTAGTCACGCGTGAGCTCGGCCAGGGTCGCCTCGGAATCGGCCACGCGTCGGCCGCGCTCGAGTTCATCGCCGAGCAGCGCTTCGTTCTCGCTCACGCGTGCTTGCAGCGCGGCCATGTCGGAACGCACCTTGTTGAGATCACCGCGCAGCGCTTGATAGACGGGATTGGCGGCGACCGCTTCGGCCTCGGCCTCGTTGGCCGTCGTGCCCGCCTCGCGTCGACGCGCGCGACGCGCCATCTCTTCGCTGAGCTCCGCGCGCAGATCCTCGATCTGATGCCGAACGCGAATCACGTCGGGATATTCATCGGTGTAACTCAATAGCAGGCGATCGAGATCGGCCTGCAATTCGGCCAAGCGCGTGCGGTATTGCGATTCGCGCGTCTGCGCGTCGGTCACTTCCGCCTCGCCCGAGATCTGACTGGCCAGCGCGCGCTCGCGCATGGCGAGTTCGGCGAGTTCCGTGCGCGCCTGCTCGATGCGGCCACGCAATTGCGCCACGCGCGCGTTGACGTCGGCCTCGGTGCCGGGGCGCGCTTCCTGATTCTCGGCGCGAAAGGCCTTCAAGCGATCCTCGGCGTCGGTGAGCTTGCGGTGATATTCGTCCACGCGCGCGGCGATGAACTCATAGGCCTCGCGGCTCTCGCGCTCCTTGGCGTCAAGACTTTCCTGGATGAACAACTCCGCGAACTTGCGCGCCACCTTGAAGGTGCGCTCGGGGTCCTTGTCGTTGTAGCTGATCTCGATCAGGTTCGGCCCGGCGCTGGCGACCGTGGTGCGCGCGCGCACTTGCTCGGCCATGCGCTCTTCCTCGAGCGGCGTGACCTTGTCATTCAACCAGCCGCCTTCCTGCAGCACGGCCGACAGAATGCGGCGACTGAACACCACTTCGCTGGCGATGCGCGCGCGGTCGACCACGCTGGTGGTGGCCGCGCGGCCTTCCATCAGCGGCTTGATGATGTTCTCTTCGTTGACGAAGATCGTGGTCGAGGCCACGTACTTGCGCGGCCACGCCAAGCCCAGCACGAGTCCGACCAAGGCCACCACGGCGAAGCCCACGGCCAGACTCACCGCGTGACGGCGCGCTTCCTTGGCCAGCAAGGGCAATTGCCGCAGGATCTGCGCGGATTCCTCGCGCGGCGCGGACACCGGCAAGTTCACAGGGCGCGCTCCGGCACCGTGATCACATCGCCCGGCTGCACCGGCAGATTGGTCGACAACTCACCCTTGTCGAGAATGGCCTTGAGGCGAATCTCGCGCGGCGCGGCCTGCGTGCCGTCCTTCTCGCGTCGATACAAGCGCGTGCGATCGCCGGCCGCGAACTCGGTCACGCCACCGGCCTGCAGCACCGCGTCGAGCACGGTCATGCCCTGACGAAAGGGAATCGAGATTGGATTGCGCACCGCGCCCGTCACGCGCACGCGCGACAGAAACTCATGACTGCGCAGATCGGTCAGGATCACCGCGACCTTGGGATCGCGCACATAGGTCGCGAGCTTGCCTTCGATATCGCGCGCGACCTCTTCCGGCGCGCGGCCGCCCGCGAGCACATCGCCGATCAAGGGCACGGAGATGCGACCGTCGGGACGCACGGGCACCGTCACGCTCAACTCGGCATTGCGCCACACCGAGACCTGCACGATGTCGTCGACGCCGATGCGATAGATCTCGGTGAAGCCCGTGGCCGGATCGAAGACCGTGGGCGCGGCCGGCGCCTGATCCTCGGCGCGCGCGAGCGCGCAGAACCCCGCCAGCAGCAAGCCCAGCCCCCAGCCGATTGTCGCGAGACGCATGTCGACCCCCACAAGAAAACGCCGAAATGATAAGGTACGGACGAAAACTGTGAAACAGTTCACACTTTCGAGCGCGCGCGGGGCGCGATCGGGGCGTGAGCACTCATTATCTTTTATGCCATGAGCGGCAGCGACCCCACCGACCTTCTGGCCGATCTTGCCGCCCTGGGCCTGGCCCCGGGTTGCGATCTGGCCATGCTCAAGGACCGCTATCGCCGCGCCATGCAGCAGGCGCATCCCGATCGTCAGCGCGCGCCCAATGCCGCCGCCAGCGAACGCGCCGCGCGCTTGACCGCCAGCTACCGTCGCCTGCTCGACTTTCATCGCGCGCGCGGTCGCTTGCCCGGTCAGCGCTTGGCCAGCGCCGCGCCAGGCGCGCGCGGCGATGATGCCGTCGTCGTGCCGCAGCCACGTGCCCGCACCGGACGACACGCGCCCGTGCTGCTGGGTCTGCTCGCGCTCGGCGCCTTGATCGTGGCGCCGCGTTTCGACAGCGGCTTTCCGCGCGACGCAGGCGCGAACGATGCCCACGCGACCGACGCCGCGGCGCTCATCGACACCGGTGACAAACCCCATGCGCGCGGTCTTCGCGCCGGCGACAGCAAGGCCCGCGTGCGCGCCCTGCTCGGCGCGCCGATCCTGCAAAGCGATACCGTGTGGGAATACGGCCCTTCGCACGTGAATTTCGATCATGGCCGCGTGGTGAGTTGGTACAGCTCGCCCTTGAAGCCGCTGCGCGTCGACGAGGCGGGCGAACCGCGATGAGGTCGACGTCAGCGCGCGCCCTTGCCGAAGACCACCACTTCCACGGTCTGCAGCAGGATCAGGGCATCGAACAACAGGCTGTGATTCTTGACGTAGTACAGGTCGTACTTGAGCTTTTCCTGCGCGTCGTCGACCGAAGCGCCGTAGGGATAGCGCAGCTGCGCCCAACCGGTCAGCCCCGGTTTCACGCAATGACGCAGGCCGTAGTACGGAATCTGCCGCGTGAGTTCGTCGACGAAAGTCGGTCGCTCCGGACGCGGGCCGACGAAGCTCATCTCGCCGCGCAGCACGTTGAGGATCTGCGGCAGTTCGTCGATGCGCGTCTTGCGGATCACGCGACCGACGCGGGTCACGCGATCGTCGTTGCTGGTGGCCCAGCGCGCCACGCCGTCTTTCTCGGCATCGGTGCGCATCGAGCGGAACTTCCACACGTTGAAGCACGCGCCGTGCTCGCCCACGCGCTCTTGCCGATACAGCACGGGCCCGCGCCAGCGCGATTCCCATTTGATCAGGATCACGGTGATCAGCATGATCGGCGCGGTCGCCAGCAGCATGCCGACGGACACGCACACGTCGAACAAACGCTTGGTCGCGCCGCGCCACAGGCCTTGATCGAAACCGTCGCCGAACACCAGCCACGAGGGATTGAGCAGGTTGACCTTGACCTTGCCGGTCTCGCGCTCGAAGAAGGTCGGCAGATCGACGACCGTGATCCCGCGCACGCGACACTGCAGCAACTCGGCCATCGGCAGCGTGCCGCGCTGATTGTCGGGGCCGACCACGATTTCGTCGACGCCCAGTTCCTCGGCCAGCTCGCTGATGCTGCGGCCCTCGGCCAGGCGATAGTTCGCCGGCACGTGCACTTCATCGCCCGGCATCGGCAGAAAGCCGACAATGGCGAAATGCTTGCGATCGGCGCTGCGACGCAGGCGCTGATCGATCTCCGCGGCCTTGCGGCCCGCGCCCACGATCAACACGCGACGCTTGAGCAGGTCCGCGCTGAGCAAGCGCAGCGAAGCCAAGCGCACGATGGTGACCAGCGCGATGCCCAGCGCCAGCGCCAGCAACAACACGCCACGGCCGATGTAGCTGCCCGGCAGCGCGTAGTACGCCGCCATCAGCACCACGCCGCCAAACACGAAGGCCAATGCCGCGCGCGCCAGTTGCGCGCGCAAGCCACCGCGCCACTGCGACTGATACAGACCCAGTGCCGCCATCGACAAGGTGATCACCGCGGCGAAGATGAAGGCGCGCGGAAACACCGCGCCGATCTCCACCCGGATCAGACTCACGCTGCCCTGAAAACGCAACTGCGCCGCGAGATACAAGGCGCCCATCAGCACCAGGAACTCGACCATGGCCAACATCAACAGTCGACGTCGTGAAGGATGTAACGCATCGGCTAGCGTGCGCATGCAAGCACCCCCGGAGCTCGCAGCGTTCGGAAGGGCGCGAAGAATGCCTGCGCGTCATCGACAACGCAAGTCGCTGGAAATAAGCATTGCTTACGACTGCGCGCGTGGAATGCATGCATGAACGCGACGGACGAAAAAAAATCCCTGCTAGTATTCGCGCCCCTTCATACTCGATCGGAATGAAAACGCCATGACGGCCACGTTTTCCCGCAGCGTCAGCGAAACGCGTCTGGCGATCATCGGCCTCGGATACGTGGGCCTGCCGCTGGCCGTGGAGTTCGGCAAAACTTTGTCGACGTTGGGCTTCGACATCAATCGCGCGCGCATCGCCGAACTGCAAGCATTTCGCGATCACACGCTGGAAGTGAGCGAAGACGAGCTGCGCTCGGCGACGTGTCTCACGTTGTCAGATCGCGCCGAGGATCTCGCCGCGTGCAATACCTACATCGTCACCGTGCCCACGCCGATCGATGAATTCAAGCGCCCCGACCTCAGTCCGCTGGAGTCCGCGAGCCGCGCCGTCGGCCGCGCGATTGGCCGCGGCGACGTGGTAATTTTCGAATCCACGGTCTATCCCGGCGCCACCGAAGAGGTGTGCGTGCCGATCATCGAGCGCGAATCGGGTTTGAAATACAACGTCGATTTTTTCGCCGGCTACAGCCCCGAACGCATCAATCCCGGCGACAAGCAGCATCGCCTGCCGAGCATCGTCAAGGTCACTTCGGGTTCCACGCCGGAAGTCGCCGAATATGTCGATCAGTTGTATCGCCGCGTGGTCACCGCCGGCACGCACAAAGCGTCGAGCATCCGCGTGGCCGAGGCCGCGAAGGTGATCGAGAACACCCAGCGCGACGTCAACATCGCCCTGATCAATGAGCTGGCGCTGATCTTCGCGCGCCTGGGCATCGACACTTCGGAAGTGCTCGCGGCCGCTGGCACCAAGTGGAATTTCCTGCCGTTCCGTCCCGGCCTGGTCGGCGGTCACTGCATCGGCGTCGATCCGTACTACCTCACGCACAAGGCCCAGCAGATCGGCTATCACCCCGAGATGATTTTGGCCGGTCGCCGCATCAACGACGAGATGGGCGGCTATGTCGCGCGCGAAGTGATCAAGCTGATGATCCAGCGCAAGATTCACACCGTTAACGCTAACGTGCTGGTGTTGGGCCTCGCATTCAAGGAAAACTGTCCGGACCTGCGCAACACGCGCGTCATCGACGTGATTGCCGAGTTCCGCAACTATCACGCCAATGTCGACGTGTACGACCCTTGGGTCGATGCCAACGAAGCGCGGCACGAGTACGGCCTCGATCTCGTGGCCAAGCTCGAACCGGGTCGTTACGACGCGGTGATCCTCGCCGTGGCTCACAAGCAATTCGCCGCGATGGGCGCGGCCGCGATCCGCGCCCTGGGCAAGCCCGGCGCGGTGTTGTACGACGTCAAGCACGCCCTGCCGCGCGACGCGGTCGACGGGCGTCTGTAAAGGGAGTTCGCGATGCGCGTTTTGGTTACCGGCAGCGCCGGCTTCATTGGTTCCGCCCTCGCCCACCGCTTGCTCGATCGCGGCGACGAGGTGCAGGGCTTCGACAATCTCAACGATTACTACGACGTCAACCTCAAGCGTGCGCGCCTCGATCGGCTGACCGTTCGCGAAGGCTATCGCCACGAGACCGCGTCACTGGAAGACGATGCCGCCGTGCGTCGCGTCTTCGCCGAGTTCAAGCCCGAGCGCGTGGTCAATCTGGCCGCGCAGGCTGGCGTGCGTTATTCGCTGGAAAATCCGCGCGCCTACATCGACGCCAATATCGTCGGTTTCATCAATATTCTCGAAGCATCTCGGCATAACAATGTCGAGCATCTGGTCTATGCCTCGTCGAGTTCGGTGTACGGCGCCAACACGCGCCTGCCGTTCTCGGTGCGCGATAGCGTCGATCATCCGGTGAGTTTGTACGCGGCCAGCAAGAAGGCCAATGAATTGATGGCGCACACCTACAGCCATCTGTTCCGTCTGCCGACCACGGGTCTGCGCTTCTTCACGGTCTATGGGCCGTGGGGCCGGCCGGACATGGCGCTGTTCCTGTTCACGCGCAAGATTCTCGCGGGCGAGCCGATCGATGTGTTCAACCACGGCAAGCACACGCGCGATTTCACCTACATCGACGACATCGTCGAAGGCGTGATCCGCACGCTCGATCGCGTCGCCGCGCCCGATCCCGATTTCAATCCCGACGATCCGACGCCGGCCACCTCGCGCGCGCCGTATCGCGTGTACAACATCGGCAATAACCAGCCCGTCATGCTCGAGCGCTACATCGAAGTGATCGAGCAGACCGTGGGCAAGCGCGCGCTCAAGAATTTGCTGCCGCTGCAGCCCGGCGATGTGCCGGACACGCGCGCCGACGTCGAGGAACTGATTCGCGACACGGGCTATTCGCCCAATACGCCGATCGAAGTCGGCGTGGCGCGCTTCGTGAGCTGGTATCGCGACTTTTATCGCGTGTAGGTAAACACACGCGGCCACGCGGGGGCGTGGTCGCGAGCAGGGGGCTCAGTCGCCAACCGCGCGCCGCAACACCAGGCCCGTGTAGCGATCGAGCGAATAGCCGGGGCGGAAGGGAATGCGACAACGCTTTTCCAGACTCTCCCAACGATCGACCACGTGATAGCCGAGCTCGGCGAGTTCGGCGACGAAGCGCGGCTCCGCGCTCACGCGGTAAGGACAGAACGCGGTACCCATGCTTTGCAGGGTGAAAAAGGACAGCGACGGATGCAGGGGCGTCTGACAAATCACCAACTCACGCGGCGGCCGCGACAGCGTACGCAGCAACTCGGCCAAGGAGTAGTCGAGGTACTGCAGCGCGCCGCTGGCCAACAGCACGTCGGCGCCATCGGCGCCCTGACGATCGCCGGTGAAGCGCAGGCGGCCGTCGGCGTCGTGCTGCGCCGCGTACTCGCGACCCGAGGTCACGACCGCGGGCACGTCGTACACGCACCAGTCCAGATCACTCGGCAATTCGCTGCGCAACGCCAAGGCGTAGTAGCTGATGCCGAAGTGACCGCCCAGATCGAACACGCGACGCGCGCCGCCCTGAATCAGGCGCTGCATCCAGAACAGACTGGGAAAATCACTGGCGCGCAACGCGCGAATGCGCTCGCGATACAACCCCGCCGACGCGGCGTTGTCGTAGCCGACGGCGCGCGCCGGTGGCGCGCTGGCCTGGGCGGCGGCGAAGCTGTCGAACACGCCGCTGTACAAGTTCAACCACCGGTTGCGCAGGAACATGCTCCGATACACCGGCCGCATGAACCAGTTCAGCACCGGCAACTCGGCGAGTTCGATCATGGCGCGACGAATACTGGCGACGGTGCTCACGTGAGGCATTCCCGGAACGCGCGGCCCGCGCGCAGGGTCGCGATAGTGGCATGGCGCGCGCGGCGACGCCAAGGCGCATCGCGCGATGGGTCGACATTGAACTGGGATCTCACGCCATGAATGCCGACCGCGAACCGCGTCTGCTGCTCGACTGGAGCCGCTTCGACCCGTGGCGCATTCAGCCCGTGCGGCACGCGCTGTGCGCGCATCCGCTGCTGCAGCCCGAGGCGTTGATTGAACTGGGCAAGCGCCTCGACGCCGTCGGCCGCGTGCGCACGCACAGCAACCAGGCCAGCGCCGGGACGCCGTTCAACGACGCGCCGCGACTGCACCCCAATGGCGCGGGCGCGGCCAGCACGCTCGAACACATTCGCGACGCCAAGGCCTGGATGTCCCTGCTCAATGTGCAGACCGACGACATCTATCGTGGTCTCGTCGACGAGGTGCTCGATGAAGTCGAGCCGCGCATCGGGTCGATCGATCCCGGCATGAGCTATCGCGGCGGCTGGATCTTCGTGACCTCGCCGAACACGGTCACGCCGTTCCACATCGACAAGGAACACAATTTCATTTTGCAGATGCGCGGCAAGAAGCGCGTCTACGTGTGGGATCACCGCGACACGGTCGTGGTCAGCGAACTCGCGCGCGATCGCTTTCACTATCACCACGCGCGCGACTTGATCCAGTGGCGCGACGAGTTCCGCGCGCGCGCGCAGGTTTTCGATCTGGAACCGGGCATGGGCGCTTACATGCCCTCGACCAGCCCGCACATGGTCGAGAACGGCGACGAGCCTTCGATCACGATGAGCTTCACCTATTACACCCATGCGACGCGTCGCGATGCGTTGCTGCACAAGATGCACGATCTGTTGCGGCGCGCGCGCTTGTCGCCACCGCCCGTGGGCGCCAGTTCGCTGCATGACGGCATGACGTATCTCGCGGGCCGCACGATCGTGGGCTCGCGTCGCTTCGCGCGCCGCCTTATGGGGCGGCCGCTGCATCCCGATACGGCGCGTTATGCCGCGGCGAATCTGACCTGATCGCGATGACTACCGACGACGCCGCTCTCACCCTGTTCGATGCCCTGCCCGCCGCCGGCGCGATGGCGCGCGAGCATTCGGTGCCTGTCGAGGGTGATGCTCGCGTCGTGGCCAAACGGCTCGGCGTTGAACTTGACGATGTGCTGTTGCTGGCGATGGCCTTTGTTGGCGCGCGTTTGACGGGCGTGCCGTCGGTGACGGCGGCGAGTGAGCGACGCGGCGCGCTGAATCTTGAAGTGTCAGATGCCGCGAAGCTAGACGATTGGGCCAAGCGCGCGATTGCATCGACTGTCGAAGCAGCGACCAGCAACGACTGGATCGTCGACATCCAGGATCGCGAGATCACGAACTCCCCATGGCGCCTGCATCTGGCCTGGCGTGGCGACCATGCGATCGTCTTGCGCGCGCCCGAGACGCTGCCGCGCGCCGCCTTCGCCGTGATCGAAGCGGCGCTGCGCGAAGTGCTGGTCGGCCTCGCCGACGAACAGTGCGACGACCTCGCGAAGCTCTCACTGCTCGATCAACGTTCGCGCACCCTGCAACTGCGCGAATGGAACGACACCGCGCGGCCTCGACGCGCGGAAGACTCGGTGCCTGCTCTGTTCGCCGCGATCGCGCAGCGACATCCCGAGTCGATCGCGGTGATCGATGGCACGCAACGGCTCAGCTACGGCGAATTGGATCGCGCCTCCAACGCACTCGCCAACGCGCTGCTCGATGACGGCTTGCAAGCCGGCGAACTCGTCGGTGTTCTCCTGCCGCGTAGCGCCGACGCCGTCATCGCGCTGCTGGGCATCCTCAAGGCGGGCGGCGCGTATCTGCCGCTCGACGCCAGCTTCCCACGCGAGCGCTTGAGCTTCATGCTCGATGACGCGCGCGTCACGCGTGCCATCGCGGCCTCGACGGATGCCGTGGCGGCATTGCCAGGCAAGCGTCGCGCGATCTTGCTCGCCACGACACAAGACAGCTCGCCGAGAGCGCTCGCGCGCGACGGCGCGTCGCTGGCCTATGTCATGTACACCTCGGGATCGACGGGCACGCCCAAAGGCGTGTGCATTCCCGATCGCGCCATCATTCGACTGGTGCGCGACGTCGACTACGTCACGCTCGATCGCGACACGCGACTGCTGCATGCCGCGCCGCTGGGCTTCGACGCATCGACCTTGGAGATCTGGGGCGCCCTGCTCAACGGCGGCACCGTGGTCGTGCATGAAGAGACCCTGCCTTCGGGCCAAGGCCTCACGCGCACGATCAGCGCGCATGGCGTCACCACGGCGTGGCTCACGGCGGCGCTGTTCAATGCCATCGTCGAACAGGAACCGCGACATCTCGCGGGTCTGCGCGAGCTGCTCACGGGCGGCGAAGCGCTGTCGGTCGAACACATCCGTCGCGCCCGCGCCGCGCTGCCCGACACTGCTTTGATCAATGGCTACGGCCCGACCGAGTGCACCACGTTCACCTGCACGCATCGCATCGCGACCGTGCCCGATGACGCCACCAGCATTCCGATCGGCAAGCCCATCGCTGATACGCGCGTGTTCGTGCTCAATGCCCGCCGCGAGCTGCTGCCGATCGGCGCCGTCGGCGAGTTGTACGTTGCTGGCGAAGGCCTGGCGCTCGGCTATCTCGGTCAAGCCGCGCTGACCGCCGAACGGTTCGTCGACGTCACGATCGATGGCCGCCTCGAGCGCTGCTATCGCACTGGCGACCGCGTGCGCTGGCTCGCCGATGGCACGATCGATTTCCTCGGCCGCGCCGACACGCAAGTGAAGATTCGCGGCTATCGCATCGAGACCGGCGAGATCGAAAACGCCCTCGCCCGCCATCCCGCCGTGCGCGCCTGCGCCGTGATCGCGCGCGACGATCGACCGGGCGGCAAGTATCTGGCCGCGTACTGCGTGCTCGCGCGCGATGTCGCAATGGCCGATCTGCGCGAACATCTCGCGCAAGCGCTGCCCGAGTTCATGGTGCCGCACGTCTACGTGCGCCTCGACGCGCTGCCGGTCACGGCCAATGGCAAGCTCGACCGACGCGCCTTGCCAACGCCATCACGCACGCGTCCCGAACTCGCCGTGGCCTTTGCGCCCGCGAAATCGCCGGACGAGGAACGTCTGTGCGCCCTGTTCGCGCGCGTGCTCGAAATCGATCGCGTCGGCCGCGAGGACAGCTTCTTCGCGCTCGGCGGCAACTCGCTGCTGGCCCTGCGTCTGATCGCCATCGCGAATCGAGAAGGACTCGTCGCGATCACCGCCACGCGCTTCTATCGCGATCCGACGCCGGCCGCGCTGGCGCAGCTGCTTAGCCAAGGCGAAGCGTCGGCGCTCGAAGCTTCACGTCTGGCCCAGCCGCTCGCGCGCGCCGACGAGCACGAGCCCATCGCCATTGTCGCGATGGCCGGGCGTTTTCCTGGTGCCAGCGACGTCGAGACGTTCTGGCGCAACCTCTGCGAGGGCGTCGACAGCATCACGCGCTTCGCGCCCGAGGAGATCGATCCTTCGATTCCCACGACCGAGCGCGACGATCCGCGCTACGTGCGCGCGCGCGGCGTAATCGACGGCGTCGAGACATTCGATGCGAGCTTCTTCGGCATCAGTCCGCGCGAAGCCGAGCTGATCGATCCGCAGCAACGCATCTTCCTCGAACTGTGCTGGGAAGCGCTGGAACGCGCGGGCCATGTGCCCGACGCCGCCGAAGTGCCCATTGGCATCTTCGCCGGCATGTACAACGGCACGTATTTCCAACGGCACGTGCAGGCTTATCCCGAACTCATCGACAAACTCGGCGCGTTTCAAGTGATGCTTGGCAACGAGAAGGACTACATCGCCACGCGCGTCGCGCACAAGCTCAACCTCACGGGCCCCGCGATCAGCGTGCACACGGCGTGTTCGACCTCGCTGGTCGCCGTGTGTCAGGCCGTTGATGCCTTGCGCGCCGGTCGCTGCGACATGGCACTCGCCGGTGGCGCATCCGTGACCTGTCCGCCGCGCAGTGGCTATCTGTATCAAGAAGGCGCGATGCTCTCGCCCGATGGTCATACGCGATCTTTCGACGCGGCCGCGGGCGGCACGGTGTTCAGCGATGGCGCGGCGGTGCTGGTGCTCAAGCGACTGAGCGACGCGCGACGCGACGGCAATCCGCTGATCGCGCTGATTCGCGGCGGTGCGGTCAACAACGATGGCGGCATTAAGGCCAGCTTCACAGCGCCGAGCAGCGCGGGCCAAGCGGCGGTCATTGCGATGGCGCAGCGCGCGGCGGGCGTCGATGCGCGCTCGATCAGCTACATCGAAGCGCATGGCACGGCGACGCCGGTTGGCGATCCGATCGAGATCGAAGGCCTGACGCAAGCCTTCCAACAGCACACGCGCGACACTGGCTTCTGCCGCATTGGCTCGGTCAAGAGCAATGTCGGACACCTCGTGATCGCGGCGGGCGCGACGGGTTTGATCAAGACCGCGCTGAGTTTGCGCGATGAGCGTATTCCGGCAAGTTTGCATTTCGAGCGCGCCAATGACGCCATCGATTTCGCGCGCTCGCCCTTCGTCGTCAACGATCGGCTGACGCCGTGGCCGCGCGGCGCGCAGCCGCGTCGCGCGGGCGTGAGCGCGTTCGGCGTCGGCGGCACCAATGCGCATGTGATCGTCGAGGAAGCGCCGCTCGAGGCGCCCACCGAGCGAAGTCATTCGCCGCGGGTGCTCACGCTGTCCGCGCGTACGCCTGAAGCCTTGGCGCAAGCGACCGAGCGTTTGGCCGATCATCTCGAGGCGCAGGCCGACATCTCGCTCGACGACGTCGCGTGGACGCTCGCGATCGGCCGCAAGGCCTTCGCGCATCGCCTCAGCGTCGTGGCCGACACGCCGCAGTCCGCTGTCACGGCGTTGCGTGAAGCCCAAGCCAGCGCCGCGCGCACGCGACCGGCGCGCGGCGGCGACCTCGTGATGATGTTCCCCGGCCAAGGCGCGACCTATCCCGCGATGGGCCGCGCGCTCTATCGCGAGGAACCCGTCTTCCGCGGCGCGCTTGACGAAGTCTTCGATGCGATTGCTAGCGACACCGACCTCGACTTGCGTCACGCGCTGTTCGACGAATCGCCCGAAGCGCTGCTGCCCACCGCGCGCATGCAACCGGCCACCTTCGCCCTCGAATACGCGCTTGCGCGTTGGTGGCAAGCGCAAGGTGTGACGCCCGCCGCATTGATCGGTCACAGCGTCGGCGAATTCGTCGCGGCCACACTGGCCGGTGTGTTCGAAGTCACCGACGCCGCGCGCCTCGTCGCCCTGCGCGGTCGCTTGATGCAAGCAATGCCCGCGGGCGCGATGCTGTCAGTGCGCTTGCCAACCGAGGCCGTGTTGGCGCGACTGCCCGACACCTTGTCGCTCGCGGCGGAGAATGCACCCGGCGCGTGCGTCGTCGCCGGTCCCATCGAGGCCATCACCGACTGGCAGCGCGCGCTCGAGAGCGAAGGCATTGCCTGTCGCACGCTGCGAACCTCGCACGCCTTCCATTCGTCGATGATGGACCCCGTCATCGCGCCGTTCCGTGCAGCCGTCGCGCGCGTGACCTTGCGCGCGCCTCGCATCCCCATCGTTTCCACCGCCACCGGTGACTGGCTCGACGAAGCGCGTGCGACTTCGCCCGACTACTGGGCAAGTCATCTGCGCGAGCCCGTGCGCTTCTCGACCGCGCTGCGCCATCTGCTCGATGCACCCGCGCGCACCTTGCTCGAAGTCGGTCCGCGCGCGACGCTGACCACGCTCGCGCGTCAGCACCTGGGCGCGCAAGCCGCGCAAGTGGCCTGCGTCGCGTCGCTCGCGGACGACGCCACGAAGGAAGTCACCGCGCTGCGCGGCGCCTTCGGCCAACTCTGGTGTCGCGGCTTGCCAGTGCGTCCGGCTTCGCTCGATCGTCGCGCGCGCCGCGCGCGCTTGTGTCTGCCCACCTATCCCTTCGAACGCCAGCGACATTGGTTGGAAGCGCGCGTCGCCGCGACGCCCACCGCCCCCATCGCCACCGCGTTGAGTTCCGCCGTACCGGAGATCGTCATGCCGCCAGCCGTCACCTCTCGCCAGCCACGCCTGCTCGCGCAACTCAAGAGCGTGTTCGAGGACGTGACCGGCGTCGATCTGGGCGATGCCGATCCTGCCGCGAGCTTTCTCGAACTCGGTCTCGATAGCTTGATGCTCACGCAAGTCGCGACCCAGGTGCACAAGCAGTTCGGCACGCCGGTGACGTTTCGTCAGTTGATGGTCGACTTCGCGAGCCTCGACAAGCTCGTGACGCATCTCGATGCCAGTCTGCCAGCGGAATCCGCGCCCGTTGCCGCGCCTGCGCCGATCGCCATGCCCGCGCCGATGACGTTCGCGCCGATCGCGAGCGCCGCGCCCGCGAACTACGTGCAGCAAGTGATCCAGCAGCAGATGCAGATCATGGCGCAGCAACTGGCCTTGCTTGGTGGCCAAGCGGCCGCGATGCCCGCGATGACTCCGGTTGCCGCGTCGACAGTCCCGGCGCCCACGCCGGTCGCGACGACTGCCACGCCAACACCAACGAGCACCGAAGAAGAATCCCTCGCCCACACGCGCTACGACGTCAAGAAGGCCTTCGGCGCGATCGCGCGCATTCACAGCGGCGCGCTGGAACTCGACGCGCGTCAGCGCGACAAGCTCGACACCTTCATTACGCAGTACGTCGCGCGCACGCGCAAGTCCAAGGACTACACCACGCAGCATCGCGATCGCCTGGCCGACCCGCGCGTGGTCAATGGCTTTCGACCGCTGCTGAAGGAAATCATCTACCAGATCGTGATCGAGCGTTCGCGCGGCGCGCATCTGTGGGATCTCGACGGCCATCGTTACGTCGATGCCCTCAATGGCTTCGGCATGAGCTTGTTTGGTTGGCAGCCGCCGTTTGTGCTTGAAGCCGTGCGCAACCAACTCGATCTCGGTTACGAGATTGGCCCGCAGCATCCGCTGGCGGGCGAAGTGGCCGAACTCGTGTGCGAACTCACCGGTCACGACCGCGCGGGTCTGTGCAACACCGGCTCGGAAGCGGTGATGGGCTGTCTGCGCATCGCGCGCACCGTCACCGGTCGCGAGCGCATTGCCATCTTCAGTGGCGCTTATCACGGCATCTTCGACGAAGTGATCGTGCGCGGCACCAAGAAACTGCGCGCCGTGCCGGCCGCGCCGGGCATCATGCGCAATACCGCCGAGAACGTGGTCGTGCTCGACTACGGCACACCGGAATCGCTGGCCTGGATCCGCGAGCATGCGCACGAACTCGCGGCCGTGCTGATCGAACCCGTGCAGAGTCGTCGCCCCGATTTTCAGCCGCGCGAGTTCCTGCACGAAGTCCGACGCATCACGCGCGAAGCTGGCACTTTGTTCGTGTTCGACGAAGTGGTCACGGGTTTCCGCGCGCATCCGCGCGGCGCGCAGGCGGTGTTCGACATCGACGTGGATCTGGCGTCTTACGGCAAAGTGGTCGGCGGTGGCTTTCCGATCGGCGTGATCGCGGGCAAGCGGGAGTACATGGACGCGCTCGACGGCGGCCATTGGCGGTTCGGCGATGACTCCGTGCCCACGGTCGGTGTCACTTACTTCGCGGGCACCTTCGTGCGTCACCCACTCGCCTTGGCCGCGGCCAAAGCCGTGCTGCTGCACATGAAGGCCGAAGGTCCAGGCTTGCAGGAACGTCTGAACGCGCGCACCGCGCGTCTGGCCGACACGCTCAACACCTTCTGCGCCGACGTCGGCGCGCCGATCGCCGTCAAGCATTTCGCGTCCGTGTGGAAGACGCAGTTCACCGAGGATCATCCGCTGCAGGATTTGCTGTTCGCCATGATGCGTCTGCGCGGCATCCACATCCTCGACAACTTCCCGTGCTTCTTCACTACCGCCCACGCGGAGGAAGATTTCGTCGCCATCGAAACCGCGTTCCAGGAATCGGTGCTGGCGCTGCAGGACGCTGGCTTTCTGCCGCGCAGCGCGGCCAATGCGCGCACGGTCATGGATGCCACGCAACCGCCCGTGCCCGGCGCGCGCTTGGGACGCGAACCCGATGGCCGTCCCGCCTGGTATGTGCCGCATCCCGATCAACCGGGTCAGTTCCTCAAGGTCGGTGGCTGAGCGATGACGCGTCAGGCGCGCCTCACGCCGGTCGATTACGATCCCTTCGCGCGCGGCGAGCTCGCGCGCGTCGCGCCGAGCACGGAACCACAGCGCGAGTTGTGGCTGGTCGATCGCTTGGGCACCGAAGCCTCGCTGGCGTACAACGAGTCGGTGTCGCTGCGCCTGCGCGGTGCGCTCGATGTCGACGCGCTGACCGAGGCCTTGCGCGCGATGATCGCGCGCCACGATGCGCTGCGCGCGAGCTTTGGGCCTGACGGCGAGACGTTTTGCGTCGCCGCAAGCGTTGACTTCCAACTGCCGCTTATTGACCGCTCGACGCTCGACACCGCGACGCGCGACCAACGACTCGCCCAGGCCTTGCGCGACGCGGTCGATACGCCGTTCGCGCTCGACACCGCACCGCTGTTCCGCGGCGACCTGTTGCGTCTCGATGAACACGATCACGTGCTCGTGCTCACCGCGCATCATCTGGTCTGCGACGGCTGGTCGTGGTGGGTGCTCGTGCGCGAACTCGCCGGCCTCTACGCCGCGAGGCTCGGCGTGGCCGCGCCGCCGAGCGACACGCCGCCCACCTTCGCCGACTATGCACTGGCCGAAGCCACGCGCGCGCCATCGCTCGAGCGCTTGCGCGACGAGAAATATTGGCTCGCCCGATTCACCGATGGCGCGCCCGTGCTGGAGCTGCCGACCGATCGTCCGCGCCCCGCGCGTCGAAGCTTCGCGTCCGAGCGCATCGATCGTGTGCTCGATGCCGAGCTCGTCGGCGCGTTGAAGCGTCTGGGTGGACGTCGTGGCGCCAGCTTGTTCGCGACCCTGCTCGGTGCTTTCGCGGGACTGCTCGGGCGACTCACCGGTCAAGACGACGTGGTCATCGGCATCCCCGCCGCCGGGCAATCGGTCGATGGCCATGACGACTTGGTCGGCCATGCCGTGAATCTGCTGCCGCTGCGTTGCGCGGTCGAAGGCGACACGCGCTTCGCGCAACTGCTAGCGCGCACGCAGGCCGATCTGCTCGATGCCTACGAGCATCAGCGCTACACCTTCGGCACCTTGCTGCAGAAGCTGCGCGTGCCCCGCGATCCCAGCCGCGTGCCGCTGGTCAGCGTGCTGTTCAATATCGATCAGGCGCTGGATGGCGCCGCGGCGAACTTCCCGGGCCTGACACTCGAATTCGCGGCGAACGCGCGGACGCACGAGAACTTTGAACTGTTCGTCAATGCCGCGCAGGTGCGCGGTGAGTTGCGCCTTGAGACGCAGTACAACACGGCCCTGTTTGATCCGGCGACGATTCGTCGCTGGCTGGCCGCGTTCGAGAGTTTCCTGCGCGGCGCGGTCGCGCGGCCTGAAGCAGCGCTGGGCGAACTGCCGCTCGTCGATGTCACCGCGCGCGAACAACTGGCCGAGCTGCAACCCAAGCCCGTGCCCTTCGACGCGAGTCGTCTCGCGCACGAATGGTTTGAAGCGCAAGTCACGCTCACGCCCGATCGCCCCGCGGTCAGCGCCGGCGATCGTTCGCTGACCCATGCCGAACTCGACGCGCGCGCCAATCGCATCGCGCGACTGCTGCGCACGCGGGGCATCCATCGCGGCGCGCTCGTGGGCTTGGCACTTGATCGTGGCATCGACATGCTCGCCACCGTGCTGGGCACGCTCAAAGCCGGCGCCGGCTACGTGCCGCTCGATCCCGCGTTTCCCGCCGAGCGCCTGCGCTACATGGCGAGCGACGCCGGCCTCGCCGCGCTGATTACGCAATCGCCGTATCTCGACGCCTTCGATCTGCGCGGCCGTCCCGTGCTCGCACTCGACACGTTGGACGAGGAACTCGCACGTCTCGACGCCTCGCGCCTGCCGCGCGACGATCAGGCCGCTACGCCCGACACGCCGGCCTATGTCATCTACACCTCGGGCTCGACCGGCAAGCCGAAGGGCGTGGTCGTGCCGCATCGGACCACGGCGAACTTCATCACCGCGATGCAGATCGCGCCAGGCATGCGCACCGATGATGTCTTGGTGGCCGTAACCACCTTGTCGTTCGACATCGCCTTCATGGAGATGATGTTGCCGCTGTCCGTCGGCGCGCGTCTCGTGATCGCCAGTCGTGACGAACAACGCGATGGCGCGGCACTGCGCGCGCTCGTCGAACGCTCGCTCGCGACGTACTTGCAAGCCACGCCCGCCGGTTGGCGCTTGCTGATCGAAGCGGGATGGCAAGGCCATGCGAGTTTTACCGCGGTGTCCGGCGGCGAGCCGCTTGCGCTCGACTTAGCCGAGGCCTTGCTCGCGCGCTGCGGCGCCGTATGGAATGGCTACGGCCCCACCGAAACCACGGTCTATTCGACGATGTGGCGCGTGCGCGAACCGCGACGCGGCATCGTGATCGGCGCGCCGGTCGCCAATACCACCGTGTGGATTCGCGATGCGCGCGGTGAATTGGCGCCCCTCGGCGTGCCCGGCGAAATTTGGATTGGCGGCGCCGGCGTGACCGACGGCTATCTCGGTCAACCCGCACTGACGGCCGAACGCTTCGTCGCCGATCCCTTCAGCGACACGCCCGGCGCGCGTCTGTATCGCACCGGCGATCGCGGCCGCTGGCGCGCCGACGGCACGATCGAGCATCTGGGGCGTTTGGATTTCCAAGTCAAGGTACGCGGCTTCCGCATCGAACTCGGCGAGATCGAGACCCAACTCGCCGCGCAACCCGAGATCGCGCGCGCCGTAGTGATCGTGCGCGAAGATCGCGCTGGCGATGCGCGCCTTGTCGCCTACCTCGTCGCGCGTGATGGCGCGCGTCTGGACGAACCGCGCTTGCGCGAAGCCCTGCGACGCGTCCTGCCCGACTACATGCTGCCGCAGCACTTGATCGCCCTGCCCGCGATCCCGCTGCTGCCCAATGGCAAGATCGATCGCAAGGCCCTGCCCGCGCCCGGTGAACTCGACCGTGACGACGCGGCACACACGCGCGAACCGCGTGATGCACTGGAACGCGACGTACTCGCCGCGCTGCGCGCCACGCTCGGCAGCGAGACGCTCACGCTCGATCAGGACTTCTTCGAACGCGGCGGCCATTCCCTCCTCGCCGCGCAGCTGACCGCTCGACTCAATCGCGAGATGCAACTCGCGCTGCCGCTGCGCACCCTGTTCGAAGCACCAACTGCCGCGCGACTGGCCGAGGTCATCCGCGCGCAGCGTCAGGATCATACGCATCAACAGCGCGCGCGCCATTCGGTTCAACCGCGCGCCCGTCGCGATCGCGCGCCGCTGTCCTTGATGCAGCAGCGGCTGTGGTTTCTCGAACAGCTCGATCCGGGCCGCGTGACGTACAACACGCCGTCGGCGCACGTATTGGTCGGCGACATCGATCTGCCCGCTTTCGATCGCGCCTTCCAGCGCATGATCGAACGTCAACCTGCGCTGCGCACCACGATCGCCACCGAAGGCGACGAAGCGTGGCAACGCATTCACGAGCGACTGACGTTCACGCTCTTGCCCGTGGTCGACTTGAGCCACGTGCCAGCGGACGCGCGTCAGGCCGAGCTGTTGAAGCGCATGCAAGCCCAGGTCGACGTGCCGTTTCATCTCGACGAACTGCCGCTGTTTCGCGCCACGCTTTATCGCCTCGAAGCAACTCGGCATGTCTTGTTCTTCATGCCGCATCACATCATTTGGGACGGCTGGTCATTTGATCTGCTGTATCAGGAGATCGCCGCGCTCTACGACGCTTTCCGCCAGGGTCGTGGCGATCCGCTGCCGCCGCTCGCGGTCGATTATGGCGATTTCGCGCAATGGCATCTGCGCTGGATGCAGGGCGAGGAACTGGCCGCGCAACTCGCGCACTGGCGCGAGCGCCTGAGCCCGCCACCCGATCCTCTCGAATTGCCCGGCGATCGTCCGCGCCCCGCGCGCATGAGCGGCGCCGGCCATACCGAGTGGATCAAGCTCGATCGCGAGCAAGCCGATCGCGTGCGCGCGTGGGGCCAGTCGCACGAGGCGACGCCGTTCATGGTCTTGCTCGCGACCTATTTCCTCTTGCTGCATCGAAGCACCGGTTCGCGCGACCTCGTGGTCGGCACGCCCGTGCGCGGTCGCGACGACAGCGCGCTCGAACCCATCATGGGCTTCTTCGTCAACGCGCTGCCGCTGCGGGTGAGCATCGATCCCGAGCAAGGCTTCACCGCGCTGCTGCGCGCCGTGCGCGCGGCGGTGATCGATGCCTTCAGCTATCCCGACGTGCCTTTCGAACATTTGGTGCAGGCGCTGAATCTGCCGCGCGATGAAAGCCGCTCACCGCTGCATCAGGCTTTGTTCTCCTATCAGGACGTGCGCGCGCGACCGGTGTATTGGGGCAATCTGTTTCACGAACGCCTGGCGTTGTTCCAGCGTGGCGCGTCGGACGATGTTGGCCTGTGGTTCGTCGAGGACGACAATGGTCTGGCCGGTGGTTTGACTTACAACACCGATATTCTTGATGCCAGCACGGCGCAGCGACTGATCACGCGTTATCGCGGCTTGCTGCACGCGGCCTTCGCCGCACCCGACACGGCAATCGCGATGCTTGATGATGTGCCCGCATCGGAACGCGCGCAGTTGCAAGCCTGGAATGACACGCGTCGCGACTATCCGCGCGAAGGCGGCGTGCCCGCGCTGATCGCCGCGCAAGCACGCGCCACGCCCGATCGTGTCGCCATCCGTCAAGGCGACAGCGTGCTGACCTACGCGCAACTCGACGCTAGTGCCAATCGCCTCGCGCACGCCCTTCGCGCGCGGGGCGCGACGCGCGACATGCGCGTCGGTCTGATGCTCGAACGCACGCCCGATCTCGTGACGAGTCTGCTTGCCGTGCTCAAGACCGGCGCCGCTTACGTGCCGCTTGATCCCGCGTTTCCGCAAGAACGCCTGCGCTACATGGCCGAAGATGCGGGGCTCCGCGTGCTCCTCGGCACGTCAGCGCTGATCGAACCCTTCGTTCAATCCGCGCCCGCGACCTTGCTGCTCGACCGTGACGCCGCAGAGATTGACGCACAATCCGCAACCGCGCTTGCCGATGTGGAGGCGATCGCTCCACGCGATCCGGCCTATGTCATCTACACGTCGGGCTCGACCGGCCAACCGAAGGGCGTGGTCGTGCCGCACGGCGCGGTCGTCAATTTCCTGCACTCGATGCGCGAGCAACCGGGGTTGCGCGCTGAGGACGTACTGGTCGCCGTCACCACGCTCTCGTTCGACATTGCCGTGCTTGAATTGCTGTTGCCACTGACCGTAGGCGCGCAATGCGTGCTGGCCCCGCGCGAGACCGCGCTCGATGGCCGCGCGCTGCGCGATCTGCTCGATCGCTCGCGCGCGACGATCATGCAAGCGACGCCGGCGACCTGGCGCATGCTGCTCGACACCGGCTGGTCGGGGGGCGAGCAGTTCCGCGCGCTGTGTGGCGGCGAAGCGCTGCCCGAAGAGTTGGCGCAGCGCCTGCTCGCGCGCACGGGCGAGTTGTGGAATCTCTACGGTCCGACCGAGACCACGGTGTGGTCCACCGCGCAGCGCATCACGCGCGACGCGACCCGCATCGTCATCGGCAAGCCGATCGCCAACACCAGTGTTTGGATTCGCAATGAGCACGGCGCGTTGCAAGCCATCGGCGTGCCGGGCGAGATTTGGATCGGCGGCGATGGCGTGACGCTGGGCTATTGGAACCGTCCCGCGCTCACGGCCGAACGCTTCGTCGACGATCCCTACAGCGACGTGCCCGGCGCCAAGCTCTATCGCACCGGCGATCGCGGCCGCTGGCTGCCCGATGGCACGATCGAGCATCTGGGTCGCTTGGACTTCCAGGTCAAACTGCGCGGTTTCCGCATCGAACTGGGCGAGATCGAAACGCGCCTCGCGCAACACGCCAATGTCTCGCGCGCCGTCGTGATCGTGCGCGAGGACGCGGCGGACGATCCGCGTCTCGTCGCCTACGTCGTGCCGCGCGCGGGTACCGCGTTCGATGCCGCGGCGCTGCGCGAATCGCTGCGCAAGCACCTGCCCGACTACATGGTGCCGCAGCACTGGGTCCCACTCGAACGCATCCCGCTGCTGCCCAATGGCAAGATCGATCGCAAGGCCCTGCCCGCGCCGCGCGTGAGCGAGCCGAGCACGCCCGTCGAAATGCTCGAAGCCCCGCAGACGCCGCTGGAACGCGCGCTCGCCGACATCTGGCGCGAGCTGCTCAAGCGCGACGAGATCGGCGCGCTCGACAACTTCTTCGATCTGGGTGGCCACTCACTGCTGGCCGTGCGCTTGTTCCATCGCGCCGAGCAAGTGACTGGCGTCGATCTACCGCTGGCCACCTTGTTCCGCGCCCCGACCATTCGCGCGATGGCGCAACGCTTCGCGCAAGCCGGCGCGCGCTTGTCGAATGCGCGCGAAGCGGCCTTGCTGCAACGGATCGAACCCGACAGCGCCTGGTCGCCGCTCGTGCCGATCCAGCCCAAAGGCAACAAGCCGCCAATGTTCTTCATCCACGCCATCGGCGGCAATGTGCTCAATTACATGCCGCTGGCGCGTGCGCTTGGGCCCGATCAACCGAGTTATGGTTTGCAATCGGTCGGTCTAGACGGCCGCACGCCGCCACTCGAACGTGTCGAGGACATGGCCTATGTCTATGCCGCCGAGATTCGCAAGCTGCAACCGCGCGGTCCGTACTATTTTAGCGGCGGTTCTATGGGTGGATCGATCGCGCTCGCGATCGCGCAGTTGCTGCGCTCGCAAGGCGAGCACGTCGGCCTGCTCGCCATGTTCGATACGTTTACGCCCAATCATTTGGCGGAACTTCGCGAGCGCACCGGCGTAGTCGAACGCAACGCGCTGTTGTGGCGCGAACGCATGGGCCGCGCGTGGCGACTGAGCGCGACCGAACGCTGGGACATGCTGCGTCACGGCTTGCGCTGGCGCTGGCATCGACTGACCACGGGCTTGCGCGTGTGGTGGCGCCGTCGTCAGGCGACGGAGCTTTCGCACGACATTCGCTATCTCGCGGTGGAGCAAGCCAATCGCCGCGCGATCATGCGATACCGCGCCACGTCATACGATGGCCGCATCGTGCTGTTCCGCGCCGAATACCATCACTGGGCACCCGATGCCGACCCCGCGCTCGGCTGGGGCGCCATCGCCGAACACGGCGTGGAGATCATTCGCATGCCCGGTCGCCACGAGATGTTCGTGGAAGAACCCGAGCTTGGCGCGCGGCTGCGCGCCGCGCTCGAACGCGCGCAGGCCGAGGCCGAAGGCACCATGTCACCGCGCAAATCCAGAGCTTGAACCGATTATGCATTCGACTTTCACCGCGCCCCGTAGGCAACGTCATTCAGGACTCTCGCGATGAGCAAACCCCTTCTCGTCACCGGTGGCGCCGGCTACATCGGCAGTCATGTCGTGCTGCGTTTGGTTGAAGCCGGCGAGCGCGTGATCGTGCTCGATAACCTCAGTACGGGTTTTCGCGAGGCCGTACTCGGCGCCGAACTCGTGATCGGCGAAGTCGGCGATCGCGAGTTGCTTTCGCGCCTGATGCGCGACCACGGCATCGACACCGTGCTGCACTTCGCCGCGCGAACCATCGTGCCCGAATCGGTATCCGATCCGCTGCATTACTACGCCAACAACACCTGCGCCACACGCAATCTCTTGGAAGTGTGCCGCGATTCGGGCGTGAAGCATTTCGTGTTTTCGTCCACCGCCGCCGTGTACGGCATGCCCCCGGGCGGTCGCGCGGCCGAGGACTCGCCGCTCGCGCCAATCAATCCTTACGGCACGTCAAAACTCATGAGCGAATGGATGCTGCGCGATCTGTCCGCCGCGAGCGCGCTGCGCTACGTCGCACTGCGCTATTTCAACGTGGCCGGCTGCGATCTCGAAGGCCGCGTCGGCCAATCGACCGCGCGCGCGACCTTGCTGACCAAGGTCGTGTGCGAAGCCGCGGTCGGCAAGCGCCCGCATGTGTCGATCTATGGCACGGACTACGCCACGCGCGATGGCACGGGCGTGCGCGACTACATTCATGTCGTCGATCTGGCCGACGCGCACGTGCGCGCGCTGGCCTATCTGCGCGACAGTGGCGATTCGCAGATCCTCAATTGCGGCTACGGCCACGGCTACACCGTGCGCGAAGTGATCGACGCCGTGACGCGCGCGCATGGCGCGCCGATCAAGGTCATCGAAGAGCCGCGCCGCGCCGGCGACCCGCCCGAACTCATCGCCGAATGCGCGCGCATTCGCCAAGTGCTGGGCTGGCAGCCACGCCACGACGATCTGGACGTCATCGCGCGCACGGCGCTGGCCTGGGAGCGCAAGCTCGCGGGGCGCGCGGCTTGAGCCTGGCGCGTCACGCCCTCGAACGCCTGACCCGCCCCTGGCTCGCCGCCGTGGCCGCCACGGCGGCGCTGGCCGTGCTGATGCTGGTGCCCAATCCCTTGCCGGAGCGCTATCAGGCCTTCGTCAACTTCTTGCATGTGCCCACGTTCGCGCTGCTGGGCCTGATCTGGCGTCACAGCTTCAGCCGCGCGGGCCTTGGTCCGTGGGCCGCCGACGCGGCCACGCTCGGCGTGCTGCTGGCACTGGCCGCGGGCTCCGAGGGGCTGCAACAATTCATCCCTGGCCGCTACGCTGATCTGGCCGACGCCTTGCGCGATCTGGTCGGCGCGGTAGTTGCCCTGATTTTGGCCCGAATCATCCCCGTGGTCGACACAAGGTCCGCGCAGACTCGCCAACCGCGCTGACGTACCGAGGAGTTCTTGCAATGTGTGGAATTGTCGCTGCTACCGCTCAACGCGATGTCGTGCCCATCCTGATCGCGGGATTGAAGGCGCTGGAATATCGCGGCTACGACTCGGCGGGTATCTCGGTCATTCATGACGGCGCGCTGCGTCGCTTGCGCACCAAGGGCAAGGTGCGCGAACTGGAGAATCTGCAGGAACGCGAACCCGTGCAAGGCCACACCGGCATCGCGCACACGCGCTGGGCCACGCATGGCGTGCCGAGCGAACGCAACGCGCATCCCATGCTGTCGTCCGACACCGTGGCCGTGGTCCACAACGGCATCATCGAGAACCACGCGGAACTTCGCGCCGAACTCGAGAAGAAGGGATATGCGTTTACCTCCGAGACCGATACTGAAGTCATCGCTCACATGATCGACGACACCCTGCGCGCCGGCAAATCGCTGGCCGAGGCCGTCATCGCTGTCACCCAGCGCCTGCATGGCGCCTATTCCATCGCCGTGATCGATCGCAACAACCCCGGCCACGCCGTGGGCGCGCGTCGCGGCAGTCCGTTGGTGCTGGGCATCGGCATCGGCGAGCATTTTCTCGGTTCCGATGTGCAAGCACTTCTGCGCGTCACCAACCGCTTCGTCTATTTGAACGAAGGCGACATCGCCGAAATCACGCGCGACAGCTATCGCATCTGGAATGCCGAAGGCAAGCCCGCCGAGCGCGACGTCAAAGTCACCGACCTCAGCGCCGACGCGGTGGAACGCGGCGAGTATCGTCACTACATGCTCAAGGAAATCCACGAGCAACCCGAAGCCGTGGCGCGCACGCTCGAAGGCCGCATCGCCGATGACCGCGTGCTGCCCAACATTCTTGGCGTCGACGCCGATGAACTGCTGGGCAAGGTCAAGCAAATCCACATCGTCGCCTGCGGCACCAGCTATCACGCCGGCCTGGTCGCGCGCTATTGGATCGAAAGCCTCGCCGGCATTCCCTGCAATGTCGAAGTGGCGAGCGAATATCGCTATCGCCAAGTCGTCGTGCCGCCAGGCACCTTGTTCCTGGCCGTCTCGCAATCCGGCGAAACCGCCGACACCTTGGCCGCGCTGCGCAGCGGCGCCGATCGCGGTTACATCGGCAAGCTCGCCATCTGCAATGTGCCCGAGTCATCGCTAGTGCGCGAGTCTGATTTGGTGCTGATGACCCGCGCCGGCCCCGAGATCGGCGTCGCCTCGACCAAGGCCTTCACCACGCAACTCGTGGCGCTGGCCCTGTTCACGCTCGAACTCGGCCGCGTCAACAAGATGCCCGCCGACAAGTACAAGCGCCTGGTCAACCAACTCGCCGCGCTGCCGCGCATCGTCGCCGAAGCGCTGAAGCTCGACCCGGTCATCGCCCAACTCGCCGAGAAGTTCGTCAACAAGCACCACGCCTTGTTCCTCGGCCGTGGCGCGCAATACCCCATCGCGCTCGAAGGCTCGCTCAAGCTCAAGGAAATCTCCTACATCCACGCTGAGGCGTATCCGGCCGGCGAACTCAAGCACGGCCCGCTCGCCCTCGTCGACGAAGACATGCCCGTCATCACCGTCGCGCCCAACAATCAACTCCTCGAGAAACTCAAATCCAATCTCGAAGAAGTACGCGCCCGCGGCGGTGAACTCTTCGTCTTCGCCGACCACGAATCCGGCATCGCCCAAATCGGCGAACGCGGCGCCCTAATCACCATCGAATCCGGCGGCAACTTCGTCGCGCCAGCAGCGTTTACGATTCCGTTGCAGTTGCTGGCGTATCACGTCGCGGTGTTGAAGGGCACGGATGTGGATCAGCCGAGGAATTTGGCGAAGTCGGTGACGGTGGAGTAGCCTGCATCACTGTCCCGCAGAGTGTGTAGGTAAGGAACAAAGCCGTTTCCTCCGGAATGAACTCGTTGCTTGGGGAACACAGTTATTACGTGGGCCGGTGGCGTCGGCACTGTGTCGGCACACTGGGTGATCCGCGATAGCACCTAAAGAAGCCGGCGCATTCGGGTAGCCGACTCGTCAGATCCGAGTGCCATCCTTATCCAAGCGCTCCTCGCGCAGAAGGCCGTTGATCAACGAGTCTGCGACCTCTTCAATCTTGGAACCCGTGCGCCGGAAGCCCGTCCAGCGCGCAGAAGCAGTAGTGGCATCCTCCCGTCCGACCCAGATGCGGCCGTCGAGCGCGGCTAGTAACTGGATTTCCAGGCCATCGCGGTCGTCTTCGGCATATTGCTCCAGGGTGCGGTAGCGGAGACTGAGTCCGCCACCCTTGTTCTGCAGGATGCCGCGCCATACGGCGGTGCGGATAGCGTTGTCCAGGGCCGCACGGATGGCGCTACCCGTGCACTGGGTAACCAAATGCGCGTGCCAGCGTCGTGATGGCGTCGTCGCGGGTCCGAATTGCGCCGTCACCCAGGTATTGCCGAATCGCGGCGCAAAGCGCGCCCGTGTCGTTGACATCGATACGCGGCTCTTCCGCGGCGGCCTTTTGTTCACCGGGTACTTGCGACTGCGTGGCTCCGGCGAAGAGGTCGTAGGAAGTACGCTCCTACTTCGGGGCGCGCTCCGCTTCCAAGCGTAATGCTTGGGCTCGCGGTTCCGGTCCGGCCCCGTCATCTTCAACCGCTGTCGAAGATACGAACGCGCCGGGCCAGCCGCCGTGGTGGTCGATGGTTCGGTCGATCTCGGCCATCAGGCGGATGGTTTCGGAGAGCGCGACGATGATCTTCTGGTAGTGGGCGATGTCGTCCTTCGAGAGTTTGCGGCCGGGCTGGCCCAGCTTCGGCCCACGGTCCTTAAGCCACTTCTCGCAGACCTGATAGCCGCCGATGTGGAAGTTCCACACGGGCTCGCGCACGCCGCGGAAGCCGATGGTCTGCGCCTTGTCCACCCAAACGGTGTCGCGCGACCACGAGACTTTTTCGACCTCGGGATTCCGACTGCCAATGAACTCGGTGATGGGCTGGGCGAGCCGGGGCGATTCCAGCAGGTGCAGGGCGGTGAGTTCGCCGCCGATCCGGGCCAGCGCGCGGAACAGATCCAGGCTTCTGGTCAACGGCAGACGCGGGAAATCTATCTTCAGAAACTCCGCGTAGCGTCTCCGGTAACCGGGACTGTGAAACACCGCGTAGGCGTAGTGGAAGATGTCTGCGGGCGTCAGACGGTCCTTTGACGTTCGAGTCAAAGCCTCAACCCTTCTGATGAATGGTTGCCCGATATTGCAACGAGCGCCGCTATCCAATCCGAGCGCCCCTTGATGTTCATCGTCGCCATCACCCGCCAAGAAGAGCGGGAAGAAGTAGGACTGGATTGTGGATTCACCGCACTTTGTTTCGCTTGGGAAGCGGGAACAAAAGAAGTGATCCATTGAAGGCGAACGATTTGCTCGTGCCGACACGAGGCTCAGATTCTTCAATTTGAGCATGTGGCGAGTTACCCGTTCGCGTCGGTGGACTGCGACGTTCCGATCGTAGATCGTCCATCGAATGTCGAACGGTCGATAGAGGATCTTTCCGACTTCGTTCTCCCACAATCCAAGCTTCAACTCGCGCTTTGCCGCGTCATAATTCCACTGGTCTTGTGTGCAAAGGCGGAATATCTCTCTCGCCTCGGCTTCGGTTCTGGTCGCGAGAAGTTTCTCCACATGTTCGGCAATCTCAGCGCGCGTAAAGGCAATCGCGAATTCATCGTGCGTCGTGACAACTCCAGGAGCAGGGTCTCCGTTCTGGTCGAAGATTTCAGGTAACTTCGGAAACTGCTCATACTCGAGCTTTAGCAGTTCATTCTGCGGGACGAACAAGTTCATCGGCTCTGACGATGGCAGACTTACCCACCTAGAACTTCCGACGTCCAATGAACTGAGCGTGGCGTATTTTCCCTTCCGAATTCCCCATAAATCGCCGTGGCTCACTTCGGTTTCGTCTCCGACTTTGGCGGTTGCAACACCGAGACCAACGGCTACCCCTTGTTGGATGTCGAAGACATTCTCTTCATTGCCACCATCAGGTGCGACCTCCTTCTTCTTGCTGCTGCCGTGGAGATCGAGAAACCAAAGTTTGGAGAACGAGTCCTTCAGGTGACGGCGCATTCCGCGGAACGTCGGGTTGTCCAAGAAGCTGTGGTTGGTTATGAATCCCCACGCTCCGCTTCCCGTAGTTCTGAGAACGGCCTCCGCGAGTCGAATAAACTTCACGTAGTCATCTTGGAGGTATTTTGCCTGCGCTGGCTTTCTCAATTCAGGGCACCCCTCCTTATAGCTCTCCATTAGTTGCCCGATGAAGGTCATTTTGCCATCCGAGTCCCTACTCGGGTTTGAAGAGTGTCGCGCATACGGCGGGTTTCCGAGTACGACGGTAAAGCGCTTGTGGCGTTTGATTTCGTTCACCGCGGCGGCTTCGTGGGCGAGGGCTTCGAAGCCGATGAGCGGGAGCTGTTTCACCCACGGTTCGAGGGCGTTGGTGAGGTAAATGCGGGCGCGCTCCTCGGTGCCGAAGCGGTAGCCGGTCTCGGCGAGCTTTAGGCCGATTTTCATGTGGGCGATGGCGTAGGGGGCCATCATCAGCTCGAAGGCATGGAGGCGCGGGAGGAGGTGCCTCGACACGTAGTCGTTCCACGCGGCGCGCTGCTGGGCGTCGGTGAGGCGCTGCTGCTGCCACTTCGCCGCGAGGGTGCGGTGGATGACGTCGATGACTTCGACGAGGAAGGTGGCAGTGCCGGTCGCGGGGTCGAGGATTTGGACGAAGGATTCGTCCGACGAGATGGTGCGCTTCTCTCCCGGCTCGTCGGTGAGCGGCGGGAGCTTCAGGCCGGGATGCTTTTTCAGCATCTCGCCCCAGGTGGTGGTGTCGGCGAGACCGTCGGCGAGGCCGAACTCGGTTTGCAGGAGTTCGTGGACGCTACGGACGATGTAGGAGACAACGGGCTGCGGGGTGTAGAAGACGCCGCGCTGGATCTTGAGCTGCTTGTTGTAGGCCTTGAGGAAATGCTCGTAGAAGTGGATGACCGGGTCCTCGCCCCGCGTCTTGTTGCCGAAGTCGCGCAAGATCGCCGGCAGATCGGTGTCTTCGCCGCGCAGCAACTCGACCACGTCTTGCACACCTAGCTCGTCGAAATCGACGCCACCCTTGCGGCCACCGACTTCGAGGAAGGTCTGCAGCATCTCCTTCAGAAAGGGGTTGGTGACCGGCACCATGTCCGCGAGGTCGGACGCTAGCAGCGCGGTGCCATGGCGACCTTCCGACATTTCGGTGCGCGAAATCGCCGCGGTCAGCAGACCGTAAGTGATGGTCTGCGCGTAAGTATCGGCAAAGCCTTCTGGGGTGAGATCATGGATCAGCGACTTCTTGAAGGCGTCGTACAGTTGCGTCAGCGGACCCTTGGCACTTTCGGCCTTCATCACCGCCTGCGCGCGATCGCGGATGGCACGCGCCAGCTTGGCCAGCTCCTGCGCCAGCTCGTCGGACTTGCGGATGACGTGGCCCGGCCGGTGCCGGAACGGACTGCGCCAAAGCTTTCGCCACGCGTCCGCATCTGTGGGTTCGCTCGGCCACCGCAGCTTGTCGGCGACCACGCCCTGCAGATACTCAAGCTTCAACGGCGTGTCGTTGCCGTCCCATCCGATCACCCGCAGGGTCGGCAGGTCGCTCCCATGCCGGTGGAAGTGAGCGAAGGCGATCTCGCGGTTCCTGCCCGCCTCCTCGCCGAAAGCCGAGACGAACAGCAGATCGTCGGCTCGCCAGGCGGCGCGCTCGGCCTGGTTGGCCGATGCCCGCTTCTTCAGCACGAGCTGGCTGAGGATGCGGCGCAGCACGCCGACCGGCAACTTTTTCTTCCTGAAGCGGACGAAGAAGATGCCCCAAGGCTGGCCGTCCACGACCGGCCGCAGCTGGTGGATGCTTTCGATGGCGTCGGCATACTGGTCTAGCAGACCCAGCTCTTCCGGCTCGTACTGGAAGGTCAGCGCATCAAAATCGTACTCGCCCAGTGGCCAGCCCAGCGTGTCTTCCAAATAGCGGCACAGCGCTTCGAAATCGCCGATCTGGCGCAGGTCCTCTCCACGAGCAGCCATGACTTCCCCTCAGTTCGCTTGTTCCATCCAGCACAGCAGCGACGGCGATACGCCGACCGGCGCCTGCAACGGGCGCAGATGTAGCTTTACCAGATCCTTCTCCACTTGCTCGCGAAGGGCTTTGAGCTTGCTCTGGGCTAGCTTGGTTACACGCTTCTCGCCCGCCTCACAGCGGATATGAAGCGCGATGGTGCCCGCGTCGTTGGTGGATGCCTCCGGATCCAGGGCGACCTCAATCCAGACCGTGTAACCGGCGGCCAGCGACCAACGAGGCTGACCGGGCTCCAGCACGATCAAGCTCGGATCCGGTCTCGGAATGCGGTAGCAGAAGAACACTCGAGCGTGACTGTCCACTGACTTTCGACCACTGAATGCTTTGGAAGGTATCGTCGCCGCCGCCTCGATCAGCTCGGGATGTTCGTCGCGCAACTGGTCGTACTCCAGCCGCAGCTTCTCGACCTCGGACATCACACCGTCGAAGCGCTCGTTCATTTCCTTCACAGGATCGAAGTCGTCGTCGGGACTCAGCAGCTTCCTGCCCTCGATGCCGAAGCTTCGAGAGATCACCACGGTCTTCTGCGTCACACGGTTGAACAGGCTCAACAATTCGTTCAGTTCATCCGGCGGGAGGAAGTTCCAGAACTGCGTCGTGCCCCGGACTGCCTTCTGGTCCGGGTCGTCGCGAAGAATCGCTTTCTCAACTTTCGGGTCGAGGCGACGGTCTGTGCGGCCAATGCGTTGCATTAGGCGCACGGGATTCCAGTGGAGGTCGTAGTTGATCAAGCGCGTGGCGTCCTGCAGGTTCAGGCCTTCGGACAGCACGTCCGTTGCGATGAGTACCCGGATCTCCTCCAGACCATCGCTCTTGAGGCCAGCCCGGCTCGTGTCGTTGTAGTAAGGCGAGAAGCGGCGGATCACCTGGCTCCGACGCTTCTGCGTACTCTTGCCATCGATGCGCTCAATGCCTGCGATGCCGGCCGACTTCAGCTCATTCTCCAAGTAGCGCGCGGTGTCGGCGAACTCTGTGAATAGGATCAGCTTCTGGTTCTTCAGTACCTTGTCAGTCTTCAGCAGCTTGATCAGCGCCTGCAGCTTGTCGTCCTTCTTCGGCGTGACGTCCTTGACCATGCCCAAGAACACGGCCAATTGCTCCATGTCGTCGATGCAGTCGTCGATCAGATCCCCGACTTCATACTCATCTCGGTCAAGCCTCTCTACGTCGGCAAGCATCTCCTCGGTGAGGAAGGGTTCCACCTCATCGTCGTCCGCCTCATCGGAGAACAGGTCGTTCTGATGTGCTTCGACGTAGTCGATTAGCACGGCATGCTTGCTCTTGAAGCGGTCCAAGCGCTTCTTTTCATGCCCTTCGGCGTGGACCTCGGCCCAGGCGAACAGCTTCTTGAGCAGCCGCAGGCAAGACATTTCGAATGCCGCCGCCGAGCTCTCGAATCGCTTCAGGAATTGCGTACGGATGAGGGTGACGACCTGCTTCTGGCGCCCTTCTTCCAGATTGGCGGCATCCGTGCTCTCACGTGCGCCCTTGAAGTAGGCCAAGGGGTTGTATACGCCAAGCACGAATAATGGGTTCTGTTTGTTGAACGCTTTCTCTAGCTCGGCCAGAAGCTTGCCGTACGTTTTCTTCAAACCGTACTCGGCCACGACCGGGGGCAGGCGCTCCGGGAACAACGCCTTGTCGCCAGCGACCTGGATCTGGCTCTCCCGCACGTAGGCCCGACTCCGTTGAACCACAAGCGCATGGAAGATGCGGTCCATTGCCAATGCGAGTTCGGCCTTGTCCTCGTCCTCCGCCGTCTCGATGTCGAAGAGATCACCTTCCCGCCCTTTCCCCTGCAGCTTCTTCTCCAGATCGATGAAGTGCCTGCGCAGACTGGAAATGCCGAGCGTCGGCTGGAAGTACTTCATATCTTCGCCGGTGAAGATCTCGATCATGTGGCGGAAATCGTGGATCGAGTTGTTGACAGGCGTAGCCGTGAGCATGAATACCTGCTTCCTGTTCGACCCGCTGGAGACGTAACGCTGAAGCCTCCGATAACGCGACTCCTGCATGCGGCCGGTACCGCGGCCTCCTGGATTCCGGAAATTGTGCGCCTCGTCGATGATGACGATGTCCGCGTCCCGCATCGTCAGCTCGATCTCCTTCTGGATCTTCCCCCCGCGCTGCAGATCAGTGTGATTGAACGACTTGAAATTGACGAATCCGCTGTTGAGATCGTCGAGATACTTGGCGACTTTCACCTCCCAGACATCCTCGCGAGCGGCCTTGGGAGCGAACAGAACGACGCGCTTGCCTTCGTGGACCACGAAACGCTCGATCAGCATCAGCCCGGCGAAGGTCTTGCCCAGACCAACACCGTCACAAAGAAAGGCCAAGCCGTAAGTCTTGGCGATACTGAGCAGGTTGCGATAGGCGTCTTGTTGGTAGCGGTCAAGCTCTGGAAACAGCTTGGACAGTGTGCGGTCCCAGACATCTGGCGTGAGCGCCTCACCATGGAACAACTCGTGCAGCGCCTTGACCCATATTTCGTATGGCGAACGCAGGACGGTGTGTTTCTCGATTATCTTCAGCACGTCCGCGCTAACGTCCTGGGCCTCTTCCCAGTGACGCTCGTACCAGTCCTGTAGCAGACCCACATCCGCGCCGCGGACCTGAACGTTTAGTTCGATGTTTTCCGTCAGGCCAGGTACCGTGAAGTTGGAGGATCCAACAAGCGCGAACGAACCCACCACCGCCGAACGGCCATGGGTGATGTACGCCTTCGCGTGGAACTTGTCTTTGCGATAGACCCGGCACTCCAGCTTGCCACTGCGAATGCCATCCACGATCGCCGGCACACCGTCGAGAAAGTCGTTCTTAACCTTCTCCGCGTCCAGAGAGCCATCCAGCCGCCCCATCACGCGCCTCAGGCCCTTGTCGAAAGCCTGGGCCGTGCGCATCGACACCTCGTCCCCCATCAACAGGCGGATTTTGTCGACCTTCTGCCAGCCCTCCTTCAGCGTCAGCAGCGCGCCGATCTCGAAGTAACCGGTTGCGATGTCGATGGATTGAGATAGTTCGCACCATTCGGACAGGTACGACTTGACCTTCCAGTCGTTGTTTGAATTGTCAACGATGAAAAGCTGAGAGGCCTTGTCGGACATTCAGCGGTTTCCTAGTGCTGGGCCTAAACGGCCAAGATGATACCTCCCATTTCCCTCGGCGACATAGGCATACAGATCATCTTCCACACAACCTAGAGATAAGCTGAGTCAAAGGTGCGACGACGAATCCCTGCACCTCCTGACAACGGCGACTGAAGTAGCTTCGAATGGCGGAACTCTGGCGAGAGAGGACAACTACCGTGCACTCCGACGCACAACCGAACTCGACGCCCAAAGCCCGCGGCAACTTCCTCCGCCCCCTCGCCTGGGGCGGCGCCGCGGCGCTACTGCTCCTGCCTTGGATCGCCATGCAGTTCACCGATGAGGTGAAATGGAGCGCGATCGATTTCATCGTCCTCGGGACGATGTTGCTAGTGGCTTGCGGCGCGTTCGAACTGGCAATGCGCCTGTCCGCGAATCTCGCCTATCGCCTCGCCAGCGCGCTAGCGGTGTTGACTGCGTTCCTGCTCATTTGGGCGACGCTGGCCGTTGGCTTCATCGGTAGCGAACGTGATGCCGTGAACTTCGTATTTCCAGGCATGCTCGTGGTAGGCGCGGTGGCCGCGATGGCAGTCCGATTTCGCGCGCGGGGACTGGCATGGGTGATGTTCGGGTTGAGCGTGGGACAGATTTTGATTTCGACAGTCGGGACCGCGATGGGCTTAGATGTGCCGTGGCTGCCGACAGCAATCTTCGCGGGGCTTTGGGTGGTGGTCGGCTTAGGCTTCTTGAGGAGCAAGTAGCCCTCAACCACGCAAAATACCCAGCCCAGGCTAGGCGAACTGGGAGGGCACTCCCCGGCACCTTCCGCTAGAGTCGCGCGGCAGGCTGATCCGATAATTCGGTGGTCTACGATTCTAGAAATCGAGGTCCTCGAACTTGGGGGCAGCGAATGCCTTGCCGGTTGTAGAAGAACTGGATCGCGGGTTGTGGCGGGGCTCGTCACGCGCTGCTTTTGCTACCCAGGAAGGCCTGAGAAAGCGCCTCGAAAGGGCGACCGTTGTTCGTACAGGAGTTCACATGTCGTTTTCGCGCTGGTTGCTCTGCACGCTGTTGGCCATCTCGGGAGTGCCGCAGGTCTTGGCCCAAGGCATCGCCTGGGAGCATGCGGACCCCGTTCCGCAATCGGCGGGCCCGCGCGCGACGTTGTTTGGATATCCGTTCCCCTATGCCTTCGAGGACCCGAGCTTTTCGTCGCACGCCGTGGTGCCGCGGGAAGATGGCGCCTACGTAGTACTGCCCGTCAACGGCATCAGTCGTGGCGCGGAGCTGGGTTTCGTGCTCAATCCTTCCTGGCAGCGGCTGAGAGGTTTTCAGATTGTTCGCCTGGATCTTTCCGGGCAGGTCGTTTGGAAGCGCTTTTGGAATTTTGGCGGCGCGTCGAATGACTTCGTTTCGGTATTCGCGACGGAACTCAATGAGGCTCGTCTGACGCCTTCGGGTGGTCTCGCGATTCGCGTGGGCGATGGCGGCGCGCTGTTCCTTGATGCCGCGGGTAACGCGCAACGCGTCAGTACCAGCGAGCTGCCTTCCGCGTGCTACCCCAGCAATTTGTTTCCTTCGATCGAACGCGCATGGCTTTCGGCCGATGGGCACTTCGTGGTGACGATCTTCGCGGGCAATGGTTTGCCGGCTCGCGCGTGCGCGCTGGATGCCAGCGGCCAACTCGTGGAGATGGTGGAGGCGCCGACGGGCCGGGATCACCTCGTCTTTGATTTTTGGCCGGGTGCCGGCTTTTTGATGCTGACGCGCCCCGCCAACAGCCCGACCTTGCCCTGGCAGGATACGCGCTTGCGCCTGGGCGGTATTGATCGCTGGCAGATTGATGCCGCGCTTTCCGGTGGTGAAGGCTTCGCGCTTTCCGCGACGGGCGATTCGTGGCTGCACGATGGCTCGGGCGCGCTGCGCGTGATCGGCATCGATGGCGCCGCGCGAACGCAGATCGCCGACGCCATCGGGCTCGATGTGCACGCGTGGTTGGCCGATGGCGATGCCTTGCTCGCGACCAGTGACATCGCCGATGTGCGACGCCTGAGTCCCGACGGCGTGGAGCGTTGGCGGGTGACGCGGGCTTCGACCTCGTCTGGTCTCGGTGAGTGGCGCGTGCTGGGGGGCAAGGCTCGTCTGTTGGCATCGCGGCTCGACGACGGCGACGGCGAGGTGTTCACGGTGGATCTGACCAGCGGCGATCTGCAGGTCGGCACTGAGTTCACGTTGGGAGGTCTCGCGGCGGGTCCCTTGGGCGCGACGCGGCAGTTGAGCATCAGCAGCGGCGAGCCCGAAGCCACCTGGCTGCGCGATACGAGCACTTGCCTCAATCAAGCTTGCGCGCCGTTCGGTGTCTCCTTCAGCAGCACCATGGACGTGCGCGTTTTCGAGTCGACCGATGGAACCGCGCTGGCAGGCCCGCCAGGCACGGCATTCGACTTTCCGACCTATGCGCGGCTGCGCGAGACGTCGCCTGCCGTGGTTCTCGATGCCAGCACGTTCGATCTCGCGCACGCGCGTTCCGTCAGCAATGGCGAGAAAGAACTGCTCGAAGTCACGCGCTTGTCCGAGCGAGGCCAGGTGCGTTGGCGCCGTGTTCTGGAAGTGCCGCGCTTCGACATCTCGGATGCGCAGTTGGCTTTCGTCAATGGCGTGCTCTACGTGGCGGCCTCTTCGCGCGGGCCCTTGGCATCGGCGCATCGCCTGTGGGCATTGGATGCGCAGGGACAAATCGCCTGGGAGCGCACGCTCGATGAGCCCTTCAAGCAAATTGCGCGTGTGACGAGTTTTACCAGCGGCAACTTGCTGCTGTGCGGCTTGGGCTTCGCGCAACGCAACGGCGGACCGTGGCAGGCCCCGAAGTGGCGCTGCTACGACGCGGCGGGCACGACGCAGGTCGATACCGTGCTGACCCAAGTCCCCACATCCCTCGACGTGACCATTTCTCACGTGCTGGGCACGCGCGTCTTCCTGCGCGTGCTCAATGCCACCGACGTCAGCAGCACCGGCGTGACGCTAATCGCCATTAACGCGAACGGCACCACGATGCCTGGTGGCGTGACCTGGGTTTTCGAGCCGCTCGGCACCGGCGAGTTCGTGCGCGTCGATGCTGTGACGCGCCGCGCGATCAACCTGGTGACTGCGCCGGTGCTCGCCAACGCCGCCGCCATTCGACCCAATGCCCTGCTGGTGGCGGCATTCGACAGCGCGGGCACGCGACTCTGGCAGCGCCGCATCGATCAACCACTGCGTCCCTTTGCCGCTGGACAAACCTTCACGGTGGCCGACACCGATGGCCAGGGCGTCGTGCAGGTGGCCTTTCCCCCGAACGCGGGGCCCGATCAGTTGCCGCTGCGCGTGTGCCGACTCAACGCCGCCGATGGCGCGCTGCTGGGTTGCACGGACACGCCCGGTGGCGGCCGCGTCGGCGCCATGGTCGTCAGCTCGGAACCGAGCAGCATCTGGCTGTGGGCCAACGAACCGCTGCCAGGCGGTGACAATCAGTTGAGTCTGATCCCGTTGTTGTCCAACACGCTCGGCGCGCCCGTGTATCAACAGCCGGGTCTGCAAATGCGCCAGACCAAGAGCGAACTCGTCAGCATCGAACGCAGTTGGGTCGTGGTCGAACCGACCACCTATGCGGGCGTGCACGGCGAAACGTCGGCGCCTACGACGCGCGTGTTGATGTTCCAGCCGGGGCGGGTTTTCGGGGATGGGTTCGAAGACGATGGCGCGCCCTAAGCGGCACGCCATCCGCGACGACAAGGCGCCCTGAGCGCGCGAACTTTTCCTGCTGGACCAAACCACTGGGCACGGATTCCCGGTCGTGGCCCCTGCGGCGCCGTTTCCTCGTTCATGAGGTCGTCTAGGCTTGAAGGACGGCGCTCATGTCGCACGCTCGACACCCTCATTCGCATGGCCGTGGCGCGACGATCCTCGGCCGCGCGTTCGCGTTGCTGCTGGTGGCGACCATGCCGGCGCAGGCCCTCGATATCACGGTCGATATCCTCACTGATCCCGTGCCCAATGGCTGCAGTCCCGGCAATTGTTCATTGCGCGAGGCGGTGACGCTGGCGAACAGCCTGTCTGGCCCCGATCGGATTTTCCTGCCGGCGACGCCGACCTTGCCGCTGCAACTGACAATCCCGGGTGACTCCGAAAACGTCAACGCGACGGGCGATATCGATGTGCTGGATGATCTGGAAATCATCGGCACCGGGGTGAACACCACCACCCTCGTGCAAACCGCGGCGGATCGCGTGCTGCACACGACGATGAACTTCGACCAGCGCTTGGTGCTGCGCGGCCTCACCATTCAAGGCGGACGCGGCGTCAGCGGCGGTGCGTTGAACTCGCGGTCATTGGTCACCATCGAGGACGTGGCCTTCATCGGCAATGAGGTCACCCTCGAGGGCGGCGCCATCGCCTACACCGCCAGCTTCATGCCATCGATCACCGAAACCCGGCTGGTGCTGCGCCGCGTGCGATTCGAGAACAACATCGCGACACAAGCCACCAATGCGTACGGTGGCGCGCTTCATTTGACAAGCTTCATCGTTGGCGTGCCCTTCGTGCTGATCGAAGACTGCGAGTTCATCGGCAATCAGGCCAAGAGCGCTGGCGGCGCTATCTTGCTCACCGGAAGCGTCAACTCCGGGGGCGGCACTGTGGTGGTGCGTCGCAGCCAGTTCAGCGGCAATAGCAGCGACGGACTAGGTGGCGGCGCGATTTTTGCCGATTACTCGAGCTTCGAGCTGCAGATCGAGGACAGCCAATTCGACGCCAATGTCACGACAGGCACGTCATCGGCTCACGGCGGCGCGATTTACTTCGGTTCCTTCCTCACGGCGCAGTTCCTGCGCTCGACGTTCTCGTCCAACAGCGGCGTTCTTGGCGGCGCCATCCGAACTGGCCGAAATACCCAAGTGATCGAAAGCCACTTCTTCAACAACACCGCCACGCGCGGCGGCGGCGCGGTATGGGCGCACGATGAGTTGCTTGTGGAGCGTTCTACCTTCCAGTCCAATCAGGTCAGCAGCACGATGTCGTCCGATCCCGGTGGTGGCGCGATCGCATTCTCGGGCGGCGCCGTGGGCATTCAACGATCGACATTCTCGGGAAACGACGCGTTCCGTGGCGGCGCGATCTCGCTGGAGACCGGCCAGATGCAGCTGTACGGAAGCACCGTGGTCGCGAGCGCGTTCGGCATGGCCGGACGACTCGCCACCGCGGTGCGCATTCTCGACGACACGGCCGGCAACGCCCTGGCGGTGGCGAACACCATCATCAACGGCACATGCAGCTTCCCCAGCGCCGGACGCCAGTTGGCGGTGGCCTACAACAACATCGAAGCGCCGAACGCCAGTTGTCGCTTCGACACGGCGGCCGTCAACGCGCAGAACCAGACGGCCGTGAGCGCCTCGCTAATCGCGCTGGGTCCGCTGGCCAACAACGGCGGCCCGACGCTCACGCGCTTGCCGGGCGCCGGCAGCATCGCCATCAATCAGGGTCGAGAGTCCTATTGCACACCGCTCGATCAACGAAAGCTGCAGCGCGCCGATGCCTCGTGCGATGTCGGCGCGGTGGAAGTGGGCGCGACGGTGCCGACGGGGAGTTTGTTTGGGAATGGGTTTGAGTAGTTCGGTAACGAAGCCCGGAGCAGCTCGCGCGGCGCACTTCACTCGCGATGGCCTCAGCGATCAACCAGCGCGCGATTCAGGGATGACACCTGGGTTCCATCACTTGCCGCGGCATCGCGAAAGCATTTGCCGCGCGACCGGTTGAGCTTCCGAATTTTGGTCTTCGCGGAGTCCGCCGCAGCGCGAATTCAGTAGCAACAGCCCCAACGCGGACTTGCCGCCTTGTGCGTGGTAGACGAGCACGTAGGCGTAGGCCAATGTTGAGCCCTGGTTGCTTGACCCCGCGATTGCGAAACGACTTTCCTGTGCCGATGACACATGTGCATCGCGCCGACCCAGGCATCGCTCGATGAGGGCTATCGAAGGTGACCCTCGGGCAACAGTCGCCGAGAGCTCGCCCCCTGAACGCGCCACTTTTTCCATTTGGACCCGGCAACTGGGCATGGTTTTCCCATCGTGGCCCCCGCCGCGTCGTTTCCTCGTTTAGTAGGTCGTGTACGAATTCAGGACCGTGCTCATGTCATGTTCCCAAAGGTCTCCACTGCGCGCCCGTGACATAGGGTTGCGTGGTCTCGTCGCCTTCTCGCTGCTGATTGTGGCGTCCCTGCCGGCAAAGGCCATCGACATCACGGTCAACCTTCTCGGCGACCCCGTTCCGAATGGCTGTACTCCCGGTAGCTGCTCATTGCGCGAGGCGGTGTCGTTGGCGAACAACCTGGCCGGCCCCGATAGAATCTTTCTGCCGGCGACGCCGAACGTACCGTTGCAGCTGACGATCCCGGGCGGCTCGGACAACGCCAATGCCAGTGGCGATCTCGATGTGCTAGATGATCTGGAAATCATCGGCACCGGGGTTAACACCACCACCCTCGTGCAAACCGCGGCGGATCGCGTTCTCGAGACCTTCATGGACGTCGATCAACGCCTCGTGCTGCGGGGCATGACCATCCAAGGCGGAAACGCCTCCTATGGCGGTGGATTGAGCACCACGTCGCTGGTGACCATCGAAGATGTGGCCTTCGTAGGCAATGGAGCCACGATCTCTGGCGGGGCCATCCTCTACACGGGAATGATCGCGCCATCGATTGCCGAGCATCGGCTGGTGTTGCGTCGTGTCCGATTCGAGAACAACGACGGTAGTGGCAACGGTGGGGCGCTCTCCGCGGTAAGCAACTTCAATGACGCCCCGTTTGTGTTGATCGAGGATTGTGAGTTCATCGGCAACCAAGCCGAGGGCGGTGGCGGCGCCATCTCATTGAATGGAAATCCCAATGACCCCGGTGGCGGCGTAATCATTCGCCGCAGCCATTTCAGCAACAATACAAGCAGCGGCACACAGGGTGGCGCGGCGATTCTCGCCACCAGTTCGACCTACGAACTGCTGATCGAAGACAGTCTTTTTGAGGCAAATGTCACCACTGGCGGAGGACCGTTTAGCTCGGGCGCGATCTCCTTCTTCGAGATCCAGTCGGCGGACGTGCTGCGCACCACATTCTCGTCCAATAGCGGCGCCGTTGGTGGAGCGCTAGCTAGCATCACCGGGCCTACCCGACTCATCGATTGCCACTTCTTCAACAATTCCGCGTCGCGCGGCGGTGGTGCCGTGTGGGGTGAAGCCGACCTGGTTGTGGAGCACTCAACATTCAACGCCAATAGCGTCTCGAGTACGGACTCGAACGATTTTGGCGGCGGCGCCATCCTCTTTAGCGGTTACGACAATCTCATGAGCATCAAGCGATCGACATTCTCGGGAAACGACGCCTTTCGGGGTGGCGCGATTTCCCTGGATGGCGGAAGGATGCAGTTGTACGGCAGCACCTTGGTCGCCAACAGCAGCGGCATTCCCGGACGTGCCGCCACGGTGATGCGCATCCTCGACAATGAAGCCAGCAACGCCCTTGTGGTGGCCAACAGCATCATCAGCGGCACGTGCACCTTCCCCAATCTCGACCGTCAGCTAACCGTGGCCTACAACAATATCGAGTCGCCAACAGCAAGTTGTCGCTTCGGCACGGCAACGGTCAGCGCGCAGAACCAGACGGCTGTCAGTAGCGCGCAGATTGCGTTGGGGCCGCTGGCCGACAATGGTGGCCCGACACTCACTCGACTGCCGGGCCCCGGCAGCATCGCCATCAATCAGGGGCGGGAATCCTATTGCACGCCCACCGACCAACGTCACTTCCTGCGTGCCGACGCCGTGTGCGACATCGGCGCGGTGGAAGTGGGCGCGACGGTGCCGACGGAGGATGTGTTTCGGAATGGGTTTGAGTAGGTGGGCTGGTGAGTTTGGGCGAACCTTGCGCGGCGCACTGCCTTCGAGATCGAAGCGGCGATCACCCGTGCCCGCGAGTCAGACACGGCACCCTGACTAGCCGCGGCATCTCGATAGCATCTGCCGCGCGACCCGTTGCGCTTCCAACTTCTGGACTGGGCTGAGTCCTTCGCCACGCATGTTCAGCAGGTGCAGAGCCAGCGCCGACTTGTCGCCTGTTTCGTAGTAAACGAGTTCGTAGGCATAGGCTAACGTCGGGTTCTTCGGCAAGACAATGCCGTTCGCGTAGTCCGTCGCCAACGTTCGGTACGCGCCAATCGAGCCGCTGTTGGCGGCAGCGAACAAATACTGGACGGTCTTTCGCTTGTACTCGATCAGCGCCTGCGGATTGGTAATCATGTCCGTCGCGGTCATCTCGTCGAGCGTCGCGATGCGGTACAGCCCCATGGCGGGGATGCTGCCTTGGTTCGCCGCCAGTTCGATCCAAGGCACCATCTCCGCGAGATCGCCGGCGCCGATGTGTTCGCAGCGTTCCAGCCAATGCTCGGCACTGCTCAAGGTGGAGGCATAGAACGGACTCGAAGGGGACTGCGAAGCGATATCACGCTCTCGCGCGTTGAAACGACTGCACTGCCAAAGCCCCACGGCGATTTGAAATGCCGCTTCCGCGTCACCCGCCAGCGCGCGCTCGCGATTCTGAGCGATCAGTTGATCAATCGGGATGTCCGGAATCCGTTGCGAGTGCTCCAACCCCCGAATCGCGCCCGGATGTCGAAATCCATTCGCTTGAAGATGCGGTGGTGTCGGATCGAGCACCGATGACCGCAACTCCGCGCTCACCGGCGAACGCCATGTCATCGTGTCCGTTGAAGCGGATTGCGATTGAGAGGATGGAGCAGCTTGAGCGCGCGTCGCCGAAAGTGCTGCATCGCTGGCCACGTCACGCCGGACCGGCTCGCGACTTACGATGAGCACGAGAATGACCAGTAGCGCTACGATTCCGATCGCGATCGACCATCGCTTCATGAGTCGCATCTCAGCCGCAACGACTGAGCGAAACTAGGCGCGTGGCGTTCGGGCTGTCAACGGCCCGAGACTACGAAGTCAACATCGGCACATAGTGGTGCTTGGATTCTTAACGAGGTACTTCGCGAATGGACTTAGACTTCGATACGACACTTCTTTCGCAGTGCGCGGAGCCAGTGCTTCATCACGCGCAAGTTCTACCTAGGTCACCGATTCGCTCTCGACAGTAAATGAAAACCGGGAATCACGGGATGGGCACGGGACTTTCATGATGCGACCTTCCTGTCACGGGGCGCACTCACGCGGGCACATACCGCAGCCGCACTGTCCCCTCCCCAATCCGCTCCGAATCCAGCAATCGCAGTGCCGGCACGGGCCCCGCGAAATATGGCACGCCGGTGCCGAGCACATACGGCCGCACATAGATTCGATACTCGTCGATCAAGCCGAACGCGGTGAGTGCGCCGGCGAGTTGGGGGCCGCCGACGCCGAACTCGCCTTCATGACTTGATTTGATTTCGCGGACCGCGGTGGCCAGATCGCCTTGGATCAAGGTGGCGTCGGAGCCGACCGAGGTGAGCGTGCGGGAGACGATCCACTTCGGCAGGCGTCGCCAGACGTCGGCGAACTCGCGAAGATCGTCCGACCACGCGGGATCGTCGTGATCCCAATAGCGCATGAGGTCGTAGATCACCCGCCCATAGATGCCACCGCTCAAGGCGCGCGTGCTTTCGATGAAGTGGCGAAAGAGCGCGGGCTCGGGTTCCATCCGGTCGTGATCGACGAAGCCGTCGATGGACTGCGAGTGGGAGACGATCAACTTCGCCATCGGGCTCTCCTTGCATGATGCGCTTGTCTGGCATTGATGCCAGCTAGTGATCGGATGATAGGCGATGGCGGCGTGGTCCGTCCTCCTTGACGATTGGTCGGTTAGTGGCCTGAGAGAGCTCGCTACCGGAACCAGCGCCCGTTGCCGGTGCCACGCCAAGGAATGCCGACGTATGCGGCAGCGCAATTGATGCGATGAATCGCGGCCCAGTCCACACTCACCCGGCTCGCTGCTCACTACGATCGCGGTCCTGTCTCGAGGTTGTCGACCATGAAACGCCGCCAATTCATCGCTTCCATCGGACGTTCCTTCGGCGCCGCCTGCGCTGGCGGCGTCTTGCTCTCGCGCTCACCAGTGGCCCGCGCGTTTGCCGATGGCTTCGAGGACCCGACGACGGTGCTCGATACCTTCGTCGTCACCGGCTTCGGTAGCAAGACATCGCTGCCCTACTTCGAGGATTTCGAAAGCTTCGCGCCCGGCCCGGCGGTCTCGCCCGTCGGTCGCATTCAACTATCGAACGCCGTGGGGCAGACGATCTCGACCACGCGCGCGTTCGAGGGCACGCGTTCGCTCGAGAATCTGTATTCCGCGAACGATTTCCCCAAGAATTATTTGGATCTCAGCGGTACGCGGCCCCGCTTCTACTTTTGTTGCCATTTGCACTACACGGGCTCGACCGTCGGCAGCCATGTGTGGAAGCAAGGGCGCATCGGCGCCGGCGCGGTTTACGGCGGCCTGCCACACGCGGGCGAGGCGTGGACGGCGCAAGGCACTTTGCCCAGCAGCTTCGGTGGCGAGATCGTCAATTCCAACGGCATCACCTCATGGTCGGAGCACAACGCCGTCGCGGCTAACGCCGAGGCGATCTACGATCTCGACCGTTGGATGTTCTACGAATTCGAACACTACTCGGGCACGGTCAACAACGCCGATTCCGTCACGCGCGCGACGGTCGATGGTGTTCCCGTTTTGAACTGGGATCAGCGGCCGTATTTGACGTCGGCCTCGCCGCAGCTACCGACGTGGTTTCTCACCGCGATCAATGGCCTCGACGGCAGCCCAGCGGTAACGGTGAACATGGATCTGGTCTACGCCGATGAATCCCGCGCGCGCGTGGTGTTCACCAATGCCGCGAACTATGGCGCATCGACGCAGTTCAACGTGCAGCCGATCGAGTCTTACGCGGACACGCAGGTGGTGACTCGACGCGTGATTCCCAGCTTCTCGCTGGGCCAGACCGTGCATGTGCACGCGTGGAGCGACGCCGGCGTGTATCAGTATCTCGGCACGCGTCTACTCGCTTGAGTCACGCCGCGCCGGCCGAGGATGACTTGGCTAGAAGCTTTGATTTCTCTCGCTGGAATCGTGAAGCACGCGGCCGCGCGTTACAGCGCGGCCTTTGGTCGCCAAGATGCCCCGCGCCAACACTTCCCGCCGCGCGCGTTACGATGAGATTCGCGTAGTACAGCAGCTATTTGCAGTCAGCCGCACTTCCGACATTGTTGGCCGCCGACCACACCCAGCCCGCGTCGGCGGGACACTTGTTCCCTGATGGCAGCATCGGAACGTCGCCTGGGGGTTGTCCAATTTGGTATTTACCTTTCCACATCGGACACGCGCAATTGACGATACTGCCCGCGCTCTTGTCGCCCACGTAGGCACACGGCGCGGTCATGCAACCGGCATACACGCCCTCATCGCACGAGACCGAGCCCAGGGTGTAAGGTCCGGCACCCGGCGTGGTTGTTCCCATCGCGAAGCTAAACGTCGAAATCAAATCAACACGCGATTCCGGGGCATGGGGTGATTTGGGATAGAGCGCCTTGTCCTTGTCGAACGGCTGAGCCGCCACGTAGTCGCAAACCGGCGCGATCTTGACCGGACACTTCGGACACGTTTGTCCTGGACCGCAGTCCGTCTTTTGATGGCCGTTGGCATCGCAAGCCGCAAGGTTCTTGCACAAGGAACCGTCCTTGCCGCAAGCCTTGTGCGTCTCCCAAAACGCGCCTTGGTTCAAGATCGAATTGATGTCGACGTAATAAGCGCCCTGGTTGTAGACCTGACACTGGCAATTCGCCACGCCGAGCTCGTAGTCGGGCGTGCAAGTGAGCGTGTTGTTCGGCGGACCGTTTGGCGGCGGGTTTCCGGTGGGCGTGGTGGGGCCGGAGAAAAAGCAAAGCGCGTAAGGCTGCGGCTTGTCCGCGGTGCCCCCAGGGCAATAGAGCATATTGGTCGACTGCAAGGCGCTCGCGCCGAACACCACATTGGCGCGCGCCGGCCCACAAGGCGTGGTCTTGCATTCCGTGGGCTCGAAGGGCTTGTTGGAGCAAGAATCCGCCCCGTCATACCCGCAATACTTCTTGCATGGCTCGTTGAGCGCTTCGGCATTGGGAATCGTCTGGGCACAGACCTGACTTCCCGCCATCAGCACCAAAAGCAGCAAACCAGCAATACGGATCTGAAACATGATCGCGCTCCCAAGTCCGTTTGGTCGGGACAGTGTAGCGCGGATTCTTGGCGATAAGACTGCGCGAACAGTGCTTACCGGAAATCTCGGCACGCGGCGCCGTTACGCCGAGGCGTGACATTTCGCCACATGGGCACGCGACGGGTCAGCTACTACGCTGACGCGCTTGCTGCGCGTCCACGAGAACCTGCCGCGCAGCGATCTCGCCCGCCTCGCCGCCCCGCGTCTTCGTCCGACGCGGTCGGCGATGGCGGCGCACTCGCGCGACGGTGTTCGTCGCCTTGCGCACAGGAAAGTGAGATGGCCCGCGGACCAAGAACCCGCCAATCCCACCATGCCCCCCTTCAAAGGAGATCGTCGTGACTCGATCAGCGCTACCCACCCGGGCCCGCGCTCGCGCTCGCGCTGCGACAAGCGGCTTACGCCGTCATCGTCGCGCCATCAATCACGAAGCGATACTTCACATCGCTGCGCAACATGCGCTCATAAGCTTCGTTGATCTGCTGGGCCGGAATCACTTCGATATCGGACACGATGCCGCGTTCGGCGCAGAAATCGAGCATTTCCTGCGTTTCCGGCAAGCCACCGATCAGCGAACCCGTGATGGCCTTGCGACCGAAGATCAGCGCGCCGATGTTGGGCGAAGGATGTGGATGCTCGGGCACGCCCACTAGGCACAGCACGCCATCGCGCTTGAGCAAGCGCGTGTAGGCATCGAGGTTGTGGCTGGCCGCGACCGTGTTGATGATCAGATCGAAACTGCCCGTGTGCGCGGCCATGGCCTTGGCGTCCTTCGACACCACGACTTCGTTCGCGCCCAAATCGAATGCGGCCTGACGCTTGCCTTCGCTGCTGGTGAAGGCCACGGTGTGCGCGCCCATCGCATGCGAGAGTTTGACGCCCATGTGGCCCAAACCGCCGATGCCCACGATGCCCACCTTCTTGCCCGGACCCGCCTGCCAATGCCGCAGCGGCGAATACGTGGTGATGCCCGCGCACAGCAGCGGCGCGACGGCGGCGAGTTTTTCCTTGGGATGACGGATCGCGAGCACGAACTTCTCGTCGACCACGATGCGCTGGGCATAGCCGCCCAACGTGTGACCCGGCGGATCCGCCGTCGGCCCGTTGTAGGTGCCGATGAAGCCCTTCTCGCAATACTGCTCGAGCCCTTCGCCACACGCCGCGCACGTTTGACAGCTACCGACCAGGCAACCGACGCCTACGGTATCGCCGACCTTGAACTTGCTCACCGCGTTGCCGACCGCGCTGACGTGACCGACGATCTCGTGCCCCGGCACGCAGGGATAGCGCGTGCCCGCCCATTCCGAACGCACCGTGTGCAAGTCGGAATGACAGATGCCGCAAAACGCGATCTCGATCTGCACATCGCGCGGACCGGGCTTGCGCCGTTCGATATCCATGAACTCCAGCGGACGATCGGCGGCGTGGGCGCCAAAGGCTTTGGTTTTCATTGGGACTCCTGGATCGGCGTTGACGCCGGGTTGAATGTCGACGCGAGTGCCGTGAGGCAGCGGTGATCGCGCGCTCCGAGGATGACGCGCGGCTCGGTGCTCGACTGCTCATGCGACTCGCGTGCCGGTGGGCGTAAGCACCCACCGGCGCGGAGCCCGATGATGGACCGATTGCCGCGGCGCGTCCAGGGTGACGCAGGCGTCCCGACGATCATGACGCCTGTTTCACGGCGCCAAGCCGAGCTCACGCTCCAACACCGCGCGCCGTTCACGCAACCGTGACACGTGACTGTGCGACCGCGCACTCATCCATTGCGCGACGCCGATGCCGACCGCGCCGGTCATGGCCGCGATGTAGAGCGCGGGTTTGTTGGCGCCCACCGCGACCGCCAGCGCGCCGACCGTGAAGATCGCCGAGAACGCCGTGGCGATGCGCGAGGCCACCACGCGATGCACGGGCAGCAAGGTCCATCGCCGTTGCAAGACCCAGCCGGCGTAGCCGATCCAGGTCAGGGCCATCAACAGCATCACGCCGAAGGCGATGACGGTGCGCGTCGGCAAGCCGCGTTCGCCGATCAACAAGGCGATCAGCACCGCGCTCATCGCCGAGGCACCGAGCAACAGCGCCACATGACCCAAGCGCGCGCGCCGCGACAGCGATTCCTCGACGAGCGATTCGAAGCGAGCGAACAGGCTCGCGAATTCCGGGGACTTATCCGACATGGCTTTCTCCTGAGGGCTGGAGCACGCGACGCAATTGCGCCCGCGCGCGGAACAAGCGGGACTTCACCGAACCCAGGGGAATACCCAGGGTCTCGGCGATCTCGCTCAAACTGAGTTCTTGCAGATAAAACAGATCGATCACGCCACGCTCAATCGGCGTCAGTGCGGCGAGGCCGGATTCGAGCTCGCGCGTTGCTTGCCAGGACGCATCGACGTCGTCGGACTCGCGTAACTCGACATCGGTTAGCGCCACGTCCACGGGCGCCGCGTAGCGCGACCGCAAGCGATCCATCAAGACGCGGTGAGCGATGCCGAAGAACCATCCGCGAAACCGCGCGGGCTCGCGCAAGCGCCCCAGGCCGCCGAGCACGCGCAGCCATACTTCCTGACACAGGTCGTCCACCGCGGCGCCTTCGCCTGTGACTCGAGCAAGATGCCGCGCCAATGGCGTCGCCCAGCGTTCGTAGAGCGCCGAGAACGCCGCCCGCTCGCCCAGTTGGCAGCGGATGACGAGCAGTTCATCGAGCGGGGAAAGACGGTGTTCCGACGACATGGCGCGGGCCCGAGTGGGGTTTGCCTAAGGTAGTCGGGGGAGAGGGGAAAAGGTTCGGTGGTTGCTCGATTTCAATCGCCGCAGTGAAAGGGCCAAGACTGCGGGGCATTCTTGGCCAAGGTTGCGAGAAAGATCTCTCCTGACGAGATTGCCGTCTTCTGCGCGAACAGGAGATGGTCCGCGGACGGAGACAACAATGGCCCCACCTGATGTTGCTCTTCATCGGCCGGGATGCGATCGACGAAGCGCCACCGCTCACCCTCTCGCTGATAGCGAAACAGATGCGAGTGTCCGAGCAAGCCCGAGACCACGACGAGCGTTCGACCATCGCGCGAGACTTCCGCTTCGAACTCGGCCGCCGGTGAATTGATGTCGGTGCCGAGGTTCGTGACTTGCCATTGGCCTTCGGCGTCGCGGCGCGCGCGGTAGATGTCGGATTGGCCGAGGCCGCCGGGGCGGTCGGAGCCGAAGTAGAGGTTTCCTTCCTCATCGACGCGCGGCAGGAGTTCGGCGCCGGTGGAGTTGACGGGTTCGGGCAGGCGTTCGGGCGTGCCCCAGTGGCCTTCGGTGTCGCGCGTGACGACGAAGATGTCGAGGTCGTCGTTGCCCGCGGTGGCGAAGCGATGGCGCGCGGAGACGAAGTAGAGTTGCGAGCCATCGGGCGTGAAGCCGGGGTCGGCATCATCGATCGCGGGATCGGCGGCGAAGCTCGGTGCCACGGGTGGTGTCCATTGGCCGTCGATGCAGTGGGTTTCGCGCAAGGTGTAGCGACGGAACGTGGGGTCGGCGAGCATGTAGACGAGCGTCTTGCCGTCGGGGCTGAAGGTCGGCGTGCTTTCGTAGTCGTCGGTGCTGATGGCGCTGGGGGTCCAGCGCACGGGAAGTGAGATCGAGCGCGATGGTGGGATGTCGCGCGGGGCTTCATTGGCCGCGTTCGCGGCGAGCGCGAGTGCCGTGAGGATCATCGACAACATCAGCGTGACTCCGAACGCGCGATCACGAAGTCGGGTCGCATCAGTGCGCTTCCGAAACCGCAGCGGTGTCGCGACCAAACGCGCGCGCCAGGCAATCGACGATCCCACGCGCGTAACGCCCCTCGGGATCGAGTTCCGGATCAAAGATGGTCACGTCGAGGCCGAGCACGCGCTCCTGCGCGAGCAGCCCGCGCAACAGCGCGGCGAGAAAGTCGTAGTCGAACCCTGGACTGCCCGGCGAATCGACCGCGGGCATCACGGCTTCGTCGAGCACGTCCAGATCGACGTGGACCCAGACTCGCGTGAGTGCGCGACGCGCGAAGTGCGCGTTCACGGTTTTCAAAATCCCCTCGACGCCAAGTTTCAACGCACGCGGCGCGACGATCCGCGCGATGGCGCCTTCGATCCAGTCGTCATCGCCTTCGGGTTCGCGATCGCCGATCTGGATCGCGTCGTCATCGTCGACCAAGCGATCGCCCGCATCAGGCCAGTGCGTGAGCAACGCTTCGCCGCGGCCCGTGGCCAGCGCGAGGTCCATGCCCGCGGCAGTGCCGAGCGCGCGTGAGGCGTCGTAGTTGCCGGGATGGAAGAAGTCGTTGTGGCCATCGATGTGCACCAGCCCACAACGCCCCGCGTGTCGCGCACCATGCAGTGAACCCAGCAGCACGCTGCAATCACCACCGATGACGATGGGGCGCTCGCCGCGTTCGAGCGCGGCGCTGACGAGGCGCGACAGGGCCAGGCCGTGTTCGCGCAAGCGCCGCCCATTGCGCACGCGCGTGCCCGCTTGGGCCTTGAAGCTATACGGCGGTCGCGGCAGTTCGTCGATGTCGGTCACGCCCAAGCGCTTCGCGAGCCCGGCGGACATCAAGGCCGCCGGCGCGCGCCAGGCGCCGGGTTCATGCCCTGGCGTCAGGGGACGCAAGCCGAGATTGCTGGGCGCGAGGATCAAGCGATTGCGCCGTTCGATTCGCGTGGCCCAAGACACGGCGGGCAGCAACGCGCCAATGGCGGCGCCTTTCAACAGCGTTCTACGCGTGGGAGGCATGGCGTTCTCCGATAACCTGCTATTCAGCGTATACCGGTTACTGGCGAGGTGCAACCGGATAACGTAGGATCACCGGTTATGAACCTAACCGCGCACGTTTTCGAACCCAGCGACCTGATCGGCGGTCACGTGGTGCTGGATTTCTTGAACACGGTGACCGCGCGCGATCAGCCCGAGCCCAGCGATTGGCTGAGTGACTTCGATGCCCTGCTCGATTGGGCGGCACTGACCGGGCAGTTCGCGGCGACGGATCTCAAGGCGCTGCGCGCGCAAGCGCAGGCGCAACCCGCGCAGGCCAGCAAGGCGCTGTCGCAAGTTCGTGCCTTGCGCGAGGAATTGCATGACGCGGTGAACTTGGCGCTCAAGCATCGCGCGCCGCCCGAGGCACTGGTGGACAGCCTCAAGTCACACTGGAAGCAAGCCCTCGATCACGCGCAGTACGGCGCGCGTCAGGGCCATTGGACGATCGCGCACACGGCGGCGCGCTCGGGCTTGAAGCTGGTGTCGCACGCGGTCGCGTTCTCGGCCATGCACTGGCTGCCCGAGATCGATCCCGAACGCGTGCGCACCTGCCCGGCCAGCCATTGCGGCTGGATGTTTCTCGATACTTCGAAAGCGGGTCGTCGACGCTGGTGCGACATGGCCACCTGCGGCAATGTCGCCAAGGCGCGGCGGCATCAGCAGAAGCTGAGCCGCGCGCGCTGAGGTCTCAGCACCCCGGCTCTTCGGCGCGCAGGTCGCGCGCGAACACTGGGCTCCCTAGCGTGTAGACCGCAGGGCTCTCGAGCCTCGCAGGCACGAGGCGGCCCTTGAGGATGAACTCCGAACTCGCGGGAATCGCTTGGCCCGTGGCGTTCGTCGCCGGCTTCGTCGAAGCCGCCGTCGATGGCGTCGGCGCCACGCGAATGCCGATGGTGATGCCTTTGAACGCGCCCGCGGCTTCGTCGCCCATCTTGATCACGGCATCGCTATTTGGCGCGAACACGAGCTTGGGCTCGCCACGCAGTTCACCGTCGCGATAGAGCTGGCTGTCGAGGTGGAACGCGGGGGCGCCAGCGGACTCACTCGGCGTGATGCGTGTCTTCCACTCGTAGTCACCCGTGGGCTCGTGCGTGCGCACGACGAAGGTCTCGCCGTAGTGATCGCGGATCACGAACTCGCTGGGTTGGCCATCGTCGATGCGCAGACTGACGCGCGCTTCGAAGTCCTCGTCGCCTTTGGGCGCACTCGCGGTGGCTTCCGGCGGTTGCGCCGCCCAGCTCGCGACCGCGCAAGTCAGACTGGCCACCGCGACCGTGAACACGCCCAGGCGCCGACGCGCGGTGCTGGGGGGCATTTGCTTCAACATCTGAATTCTCTCCCGTAGTGGATGCGCGAAGCCCCAGTGCACGCCGGCGCTGCGATGGGGCCCTTCGGTGAGCGCGCGCAGCATGGCCTCGCCATACAGCCGACGCGCGCGGGGATGGCGCGCGACGACGCGAGCGTCGCAGGCCAATTCCTGATCGTGACGAAATGCCCGGTGCGCGATCAGTAGCAGCGGGTTGAACCAAAACAGCACGCGCGCGAAAACGAAGAGCGCATTGGTGAAGGCATCACCACGCGCCAGATGCGTGCGCTCGTGCAGCAGGATCAAGGCGCGTTGCGCGCGCGAGTAGCGCTGTTCGAAGCTCGCGGGCAAGACGATGCGCGGACGCCGCCAGCCCACGGTCGCGGGCAGACCGTCGTCGCTCTCGGCTTGCCAGGTGCCGTCCTCGCGCGGATGCAGGATGCCGAGCGAGCGCACGAAGCGGGCCTGCGCTCGCGCGAAGATCATCGCCGTCAGCAAGGCGCCGACGAGCCACGCGAGGACGATCATCGGGGTTCGATCCATCGTCTCCGCGACGACGCGAGTCGATAGTTCGGACATCGACACGACGGCCTCGGGCGCGATGGTCGTTGGCGCCACGGGCATTTGCCGCGCGGGCAGACATACCGCCACCACGCTCAACGGCAAGGCCAACCACGCCGCATACGCCACGGGCGCGCCAAAGACCATGCGCAGCGGCCGTCGCAGCATCATGACGAGCACGATCGCGGCGGATAGCGCCATCGTCGCTTCGAACAACCACGCGAGGAAATCAGCGGCCACGATCGATATCCTCGAGCAGGCGACGGAGCTCCGCGATGTCGTTCTTGCCGAGCTTGCGGTGCTGACTGAAATGCGCGACTAAGGGCGCGACCTTGCCACCGAACAAGCGATCGAGCAGGCCCGTGCTCTGCTCCGTCACCCACTGCTGGCGCGTGAGTACGGGCGAATACAGATACCGACGTCCGTCCTTGCGCGCGCGAATCGCGCCCTTGTTGAGCAGGCGATTGAGCAAGGTCTTGATCGTGGGCTCGGCCCAATCGACGCGGCTTTGCAGGGCGGCGATGATCTCGTCGGAGGCGCGCGGCGCGCTTTCCCACAGCACTTCCATCACCACGGATTCGGCTTCGCTGATGGCCATTCGTTTACGCCTGTAATCTTTGCCGCAGATTACAGACGTAATCGAAAGCCTGTCAAGCGACCGATCGAGTCAAGATCGCTCGTCGACGATTACATGGAGATCTGAAGCGCCGAGCGCGCCTCGATCGCGCGGATCACGGCCGCCATGTCCTCGCCGCCGCGGCCCAACGCCACGGTTTCCGCGAACAGCGCGTGGCAGACGTCGAGCAACGGCGAGGCAATACCCGCCTCGCGCGCGGCTTCGGCGACGAGACGATTGTTCATCAGCACATCGGCGATAGCCGCCTGCACGTTGAAATCGCCGGCCACCATCATTGGCGCCTTGAGGCGCGAGACGGCGCTCGCCAGCGGACCAGCGTCGAGTACGGCCAGGTACTGCGTCATGTCCAAACCATGCCTCTGCGCGAAGTGCACGGACTCCGCGAGTCCGGTCACCTGCGTGATCAGGAACAGATTCACCGCGAGCTTCATCTGCAAGGCTTGCGGCACCTGCCCGCACACGAAGGTGCGCGCGCAGATGGGTGTCAGCAATTCGCGCACCACATCGAAATCTTCGGCATCACCCGCAATCATGCCGATCAATTGCCCGGCCTCGGCGGGTTTGCGCGAACCCGACACCGGCGCTTCGACGTAACGTCCTCCCGCGGCGCGAACGTCCTCGCCCAAGGCGCGCGAGTACGACGCCGACGTCGTACCCATTTGCACCAAGCGCCGATCGTGCAGTCGCGCGGCGAAGGCCGAGGTTCCGCGTCCGAGCACCTCATCGAGCGCCTTGTCGTTGGCCAGCATCACGATCACGGTCTTTGCCGCCGCGAACACCGCGTCGACATCGTCCGCGACGCGCGCACCCGCGGCTTCGAGCGGCGCGCAGACTTCGCGTCGACGACTCCACACGATCAAACGCGTACCCGCGCGCGCCAGATTCAGCGCCATGGCCTGACCCATCACGCCCAGGCCGATGAAGCCTATGGTTTCGCGCATACGATCTTGTCCTCGCACTCGGCTCGACGCGCAGTGTAACGGGCGCGCGCGGCGAGCAAGCTCGGTCCCACGGTCATCGCCGCGGCCGACAGCAGGATCGCCGCCGAGCCCACGGCCTGCAACACGCCGAAGCGATGATCGAACACGATCACATCGACCGCGATCGCCACGACGGGATAGATGAAGGACAACGCCGCCGTGAGGTGCGTGGGCAAGCGTTGAATCGCGCCATAAAGCAAGATGTACATCAGCCCCGTGTTGACCAGACCAATCGTGAGCAACGCCGCCCAGCTCACGCCACTCGTGGGCAGCGACGAAAAGTCCATCAACGGCGCCAGCAACAACGCGCCCACCGATACTTGAATCAACGCAATCAGATGCGGCCGCACGCCCGTGAGGCGCTTGGCGATGATCGCGGCCACGGCATAGAGAAACGCCGCGCCTAACGCCAAGGCGATACCACCGACATAGTTGCTGCCCGACGCTTCGCCCGGCGCGCCTTGCGCCACGAGGACAGTGCCGGTGAAGCCCATCAACAGCCACGCGATCTTGTACGCGGTCAGTCGTTCGGCGAAGAACACCGCGCCCAACGCCACGAGCATGAAGGGCTGCGTGTTGTACACGGCCGTGGCGATGCCGATGGACGCGCGCGGATACGCCGCGAACAACAGCAGCCAGTTGCCGACCAAGGCCACGCCACCGGCGATCGCGAGCATGGCCTGCCCTCGCGTGATCGCGCCCGGCCGCAGCAAGCCCATCGCCAGACACACGACCAGCAAACTCGCCGCGCCGAACAGGCAGCGCCAGAACACCACGGCTGTCACCGGCTGACCCGAGAGCATCACGAACCAGCCGATCAGGCCCGACAGCACCATGGCCGTGCTCATTTGCCAGGTGCCGCGTTGAATGTCGTTCATGGTGTTCTACCTCCATCGTCGATGACGACAGCGTAGGCTTTGGCGCGCGGGCGATACAGGCGAGGACTAAGCTCGTGGCGGCACCTGACCTTCGACAATTAGGCAAACGCTAGAATGCACCTAATCGCGCTTGTCACCCGCGCGTCGAACGTGATAACTAGCCTTCCCGCATCCGCGAGCATGCTCATGGCCACGCGCCGCACCGAATCGACCCTCGACCCCATCGACCGTCGCCTCGTGGAGATGCTGGCGGCGGACAGTCGCATCTCGCTGAAGGATCTGGCGCGACGCGTGAATCTGTCCTCGCCCAGCACTTCGGAACGCTTGCGTCGCTTGCAGGAGCGCGGCGTGATTCGCGGCTTCACCGTCGAAGTCGATCCGCGCGCGCTGGGCTACGAGTTGCAGGCCATCGTGCGCATTCGCCCGATGCCGGGCAAGCTCGCGGCCGTGCAGAAAGTCTTGGTCGACACGCGCGAGTTCTCGGAGTGCGACAAGGTCACGGGCGAGGATTGCTTCATCGCGCGCTTGAACCTGCGCTCGATCGAGCACCTCGATCAGATTCTCGATCGCTTGCTCGACAAGGCCGAGACCAATACCGCCATCGTCAAATCGCAGCCGGTAAAGCGTCGGTTGCCGCCGTTCTAAATCGCACTTATCCGAATCGCATGAACTCATCCGCCTTGCCGCGCATCGCCTTCCGCCCCTTGACCGAGGAAGACCTGCCCCAGCTCCACGCGTGGCTGCAACGCCCGCACGTCGCGCAGTGGTGGCACGAGCCGGGCGATCTCGACGCGGTACGCGAGGACTTCGGACCGATGCTCGCGCCGGATTCGCGCGAGCGCGGTTACATCGTGTTGCTCGATGACGCTCCTGGTGGCTTCGTGCAGTGCTATCACGTCGCGGGTTCGGAAGAAGGCTGGTGGCCGGGCCAGACCGATCCGGGCGCGCGCGGCATCGACTTGTTTCTGGCCGATGAGGAACGTCAGGGCCGCGGCCTCGGTGGGCGCGTGATTCGCGCCTTCGTCGAGCGTGAATTCGCCAATCCCGCGGTCACTTGGATTCAAGCCGATCCTTCGCCCGAGAACGCGCGCGCGATCGGCGCGTTTCGACGCGCCGGGTTCCTGGCGATGCAGGTCGTCGAAACGCCCGATGGTCCGGCGCAGTTGATGATCCGCGAGCGGTGAGCCCGCGCGCCTTCAAGCCGTTCATAAGCAACGTGTCAAACGTTTCAAGGCTGCAAGGGAACCTCGTGCCAGTGCATCGCGCGGGATTACTCTAAGATGCCTCGACCCTTCGCAGCCACCCACCTCTCGCATGCCCACGCCGCAGTCCGTCATTCAAGCGCAATTCGACGCCTACAACGCGCGCGATCTCGAACGCTTCGCCGCGACCTTGCATCCCGAAGTGGAACTTTTTCGACCGCCCGCGCCAGAGCCCGTGTTCGTCGGCAAGCCCGCCCTGACCACGTTCTATGCTACGCAACGCTTTCAACTGCCCCACTTGCGCGCGGAATTGCTGGGCCGCCTCGTCGTCGGCAACAAGGTCATCGATCACGAACGCATCCACGGCGTGCGCGAGCAGCCGTATGAGATCGCCATGGTCTATGAAGTCGCGCAGGGCCTGATCCGGCGCATGTGGACCCACGCGGCGGAGTAGCGATGAAGATTCGACCGTTCCAAGAAACCGATTGGCCAACGCTATGGCCGATGCTGCAAGCGACTTTCGCCGAAGGCGATACCTATGCCTTTCCGCGCGATGCCGATGAGGCCTGGATTCGCGCGACGTGGATCACCTCGCCTCTGGCGACCTTTGTCGCGGTGTCGGACGAAGGCGAGATCCTCGGCACGTATTACATCCGCGCCAACTTCGCCGGCCCGGGCGCGCACGTCAGCAATTGCGGCTATGTGGTGTCGCCCGCCGCGCGCGGTCGTGGCGTGGCGGCGGCGATGTGCGAGCACTCGCAAGCGGTCGCGCGCGAGCGCGGTTTCCGCGCCATGCAATTCAATTGCGTCGTGTCGAGCAATGAAGTCGCGGTGCGCCTGTGGCAGCGGCTCGGCTTCGACATCGTCGGACGCTTGCCCGGCGTCTTTCAGCATGCGCGGCTCGGCTATGTCGACGCCTTCGTGATGTTCAAAACTCTGGTGGAAAAGTCCTGATGCCCGTGCAAATGATTCTGGTGGCCGGTCCGTATCGTTCCGGCACGAATGACGACCCCGTGTTGATCGCGCGCAATGTCGAGGCCATGACCGACATGGCGCTGCGCCTGTTTCGCTTGGGCCATTTGCCGGTACTCGGCGAATGGTATGCCCTGCCCTTGATCGAGCACGCGGGCTCGACGCGCATCGGTGACGCCGCGTTCGACGAGATCTTTCATCCGATCTCGCGGCGACTGGTGGCCAAGTGCGACGGTTGTTTGCGCATCGGCGGGCCTTCGACCGGCGCCGACGAGATGGTGGCGATCGCGCGCGCGCACGGCAAGGCGATTTACCACGACGTGTCGGAGATCCCCGCCGCGAGCTGAGGCGCGGGTTACACTCGCCGCATCGTCGAGGCGGGCGGGCGTCATGAATCGATTCACGCGCGGTGTGCGGGCCATGCGCTGGTGGGCGGGCGTGCTGATGATCGGCATCGGCGCCGCGAACGCGGGCGTCGATCCCGAGTTGCAGGCGCTGCGCTGGCGCGAGATCGGGCCTTTCCACGGCGGTCGTTCCGATGCCATCGTTGGCATTCCCGGCGATGGCCGAACGTTTTACTTCGGCGGTTCCGACGGTGGTGTGTGGAAGACTACCGACGCGGGCCATCACTGGCGCAATGTCACCGATGGCTTTCTGACCACGGGCGCGATTGGCGCGCTGGCCGTGGCGCCGTCGAATGCCAACATCGTTTACGCCGGCACGGGCGAAGCTTTTCCCCGCGGTGACGTGGCCACGGGCAATGGCGTTTGGCGCAGCGATGACGCGGGGAAGACTTGGCGCAGCATTGGACTAGCCGAGACGCGCATGACCGCGCACATCGTCATCGATCCACGCGATCCCGAGCATGTCTACGTGGCCGCGCTGGGCGATGTCTTCATCGAAAACGCGCATCGCGGCGTGTACGAAACGCGCGACGGCGGCGCGCACTGGCGCCGCGTTCTGCACGTGGGCCCGCGCGCGGGCGCGGTTGATCTGGTGATGGATGCGCACGATCCGAACGTGCTCTACGCCGCGATGTGGGAAGTGCAACGTCGACCGTGGTCGCTGACCAGCGGCGGCCCGACGAGTGGCCTCTATCGCAGTCGCGATGGCGGCGCGCACTGGACCAACATCAGCCGTAAGCCCGGCCTGCCGCCAGGCGTGCTGGGCAAGATCGGCGTGGCCTTGTCGGCGGCGAATCGCGATCGCGTGTACGCGCTGATTCAGGCCCATGACGGAGGACTGTTTCGGTCCGACGACGGTGGCGAACGGTGGACGCGCGTGAATGCCGACGCGCGGCTGCGCGCGCGCTCGTGGTACTTCAATCGCCTCTACGCCGATCCCACGAACGCGGATCGCGTGATCGCGCCGGTGGCCGAGGCCTTGATGATCTCGACCGATGGCGGCAAGACCTTCGAGCTCAAGCGCGCGCGCGGTGGCGATAATCACGTCGCGTGGATCGATCCGCGCGAGCCGCGCGTGATGATGGTCGGCAACGACATGGGCGCGACCATCACGCTCGATGGCGGCGAGACCTGGTCGCCGATGGACAACCAACCCACGGCCGCGTTCTACCACGTGACCGTGGACGATCAGGTGCCGTTTCATCTTTATGGCGCGCAACAGGAGTTCGCGACGATCGCGATCGCGAGTCGCAACACTACGGGCTACGACATCGGCGAAGACCAATGGCGCATCATCGCGCAGTGGGAAAGCGGCACGGCCGTGCCGGTGCCTGGCCAGCCGTGGGTCACGTACGCGACCGGCGGCTTCGCGGGCATGATTCAACGCACGGATCGGCGCGCGGGCACGAAGGCCTTCTTCGCGCCCTGGCCGGAAGGCACGACCGGGCGTGGCGCGGACGATCTCGATCATCGCTTTCAATGGTGCCCGCCCTTGCTGGTGTCGCGCTTTGCGACTGACACCTTGTATGCCGGCTCGCAGCACGTGTGGCGCAGTCGCAATGGCGGCGTCGATTGGGAGACGATCAGCGCTGATCTGAGTCACGACGATCCGGCGCGTCAGCGGCGTTCCGGCGGACCCATCGCGGGCGATGCCACATCGGTCGAGTACTTCGGCACGGTGTTCGCGCTCGCCGAATCGCCCTTTGTCGCGGAAGAACTGTGGGCCGGCACCGACGACGGGCGCGTGTGGATCACGCGCGATGGCGGCGCGAAATGGCGCGAGATCACGCCGCCGGGCATCCGCGACGCGACCACGATCAGCAGCATCGATCTGTCGCGCCTTCACGCGGGCACCGCGGTGATCGCGGGGCGGCGCGAGCGCTTGGGCGACTACGCGCCGTACGTCTATGTGACGCGCGACTTCGGCGCGCATTGGCGGCGCATCGACAGCGGGCTGCCGCGAGGCGATTCGAGTTTCGTCGCGCGTTGGGACACGCGTGATGAAAATCTGCTTTTCGTCGGGACCTTGCGCGGCGCGTGGTTCTCGAACGACGCGGGCGCCTCATGGCGCAGTTTGCAAGGCAATCTGCCGACCGTCGCGATTCACGACATGGCGATCGCCGCGCAGGCCGATGCGTTGGCGTTGGCCACGCACGGTCGCGGCTTCTGGATTCTCGATCACTTGCAGCCCTTGCGCGAACTGCGCGGCCGCGCGAAAGCGGCGACGGCGTTTCTGTACACGCCGCAAGCGGCCCTGCTCACGGGCGGCAGCGGCGGCCCGGGTTCGATTGAATTCGGCGCGGGCGAGAATCCACCGAATGGCGCGCCGATCTTCTTTCATCTGGCGCGCGCCCCGGCCGCGGGCGAGTTGAGTTTGCGCATCGAGGATGGCGAAGGTCGAACGCTCGCGACGTTCGACAATGGCAAACCGGATGACACGCCCGCGACCGCGGACGCTGGCGGCGATCCTGATGCGCCGAGTGAGGAAGCGTCCGCGCCCGCCGCAGATCTGCAAACGACGCCCGGCATGAATACCTTCGTGTGGAATCTGCGCGAGGCGCTGCTCGCCGATGATGGCCATACGCGCTGCGAGGGCCCGCAAGTGATGCCGGGCCGCTATCGCGCGATCCTGACGTGGGGCGATGAATCGTGGCGCCGCGAATTCGACGTGGTCGCCGATCCCGCCATCACCACCGATCGCGCGGGGCTGCAGGCGCGTCAGGAGACCTGGCGCGTGTTCGCGGGCAAGGCTTGCGCGATGCGCGCGGCGCAGTCGCGCTTTAATTCGTTGCGCGAGAAGCTCACGCAGCAGCGCGATGCGCCGCAAGCTTCACGCGCGACGAAGACGCGTGCCGAGCGTCAGCTGGCGCGACTCGACGCCTTGCACACCGCGTTGTACGACTTCGAATCCGACGCCTACCTCGATTCGCTCGCGCATCCGACCGCGCTCGAAGGGCAACTCGGTACCTTGATGTGGCGTGTCGGTGGTTCCTTCGTGCCGCCGGGCAATACGACGCGGGCCTTGGGCGACAAGGCCATGGCCGCGATCGATGCGCGGCTGGTGGAACTTGACGCGTTGGCGAAGCAGATCGAAGTCTCGCCCTGAAGAGTTCTTGCGCGTCGATGCGATTTAAGCGCATCGCGTCGAAGTAGAACCGCGCTCGTTCGAGTTACGCGCGTTCGACCGACGCGCGACGACGATCACCTCACTGCCACCGGAAACGCCGGCAATCGCCGATAGAACTCAAAATCGTGATTCGGCCACAACCAGGCGCGCTCGCGCGCGGCGAGTGATTTGAGTTTGCCAATGCTCGCCAGCGCCAGATCCACGCGCTCCTGCCAGCAATAGCCCGGCGCCACGTCGTCGCGCAGGTTCTCCTCGAGATCGGCGGCATCGCCGCACAGAATCACCGGCGGGCCTTGCGGCAGTTCGATCCACAGCGACATGTGACCGGCCGTGTGGCCGGGCGTGGCGATGGCGTGCACGCCGGGCGCGACGGTGTATTCGCCTTGACGCACGATCCAGCGTTCGGCGTCGGCGAGTTCGTCATCGAGCACGCCCTCATCGCCACGCGTGCGCGCGGCCGCGAGTTCGTCGGCTTGCACGTGCACCTCGCAACCGGGGACATCGCACAAACCACCCGCGTGATCGAAATGCAGATGACCGATGAAGACCAGATCGATGTCGCGCGCGCTCAGGCCCAGGCGCGCGAGATAGCTTGGAATGCGCTGATCCTCGTCCATGCGCGGATGCTCGAACTGCGGGCGCATGGCGTCGAAGTAGCGCGCGCGGTTCTCGGCCGTGGCGAGCTTGCGATAGTCGCAGCCGACGTCATAGAGAATGCGGCCGTTCGGGGTTTCGATCAGATACGCCAGGATCGGCGCGTCGATGTAGACACCGTGCCCGCGATCGCGCGTGGACACGGTTTTCTCGTAGCGTTGGGTGCCGGTGAGCAAGGGCCACAAACGGATCGCGCGCGACATGGGGCTTCCTGGGGCCGTCCCCGCTGCGGACTTGGCGTCGCGGGGTCGTCCCCGGACGGTGTGGATGACGGCATTGTCGACAGGCGCGGTCGCGGGCGTCAAGCGCTTGGGGTTCGGCGCGTTCGCGCGGGCATGAGCCGCTTTCGGCGTCGATTGCGAGTTGTGAAGTGGGCGGGCACATGCCGTCGTCTTCGCGCGCCTGTGGCGTGGCGACGGCATGCGGTCCGCGACGATGGCACGGAGCCATCGCTCGCGTGTGGGCGTCGCTACCAGGCATAGGGACGCGCACGCGCGCGCCTTGCTTCGTCCCCGGGCGTTGCCGCGAGGCGCGCCCGGTTTTTTCTTCATTCCACGATCGACGCGTGTCGCGAGTCAGCTCGCACGCTCATGACGTCGCGCACGAGGCGCGTCGAAAAGCTTGGTGATTGCGTCGCGTCGACGACAGCCGCGTCAAGACGGCACGCGCGACGAACTTCGCCAATAGGCCAAGGCAACTGTTGCGATTCTTGTTAGCGAGCACCCCAGAACGCGACGAAACTCACGCGTGCGCCGCGAACACGAACGATTTCTTCCCGGTTTCATCCTGGGCGAGCGAAGACGCGATCGACATACTGACGTCGACGCTTCGAAGGCGTGGCACTCGGCAGCCACGGCAGACAAGCGTCCATCGTGCGAGCAGTAGGCACGAGCGGACGAGTCCGCGCTTCGTCACGACCAGGCATGTTGACGCGGCGTGGGATCGTGGGTTGGGCCACCGGGCGCGGCTGTGAAGTCGCGCCCGGTTTTTTCGCGCCTGGCTAGTCGGCTTGAGCGCTGGCTTCGAGTGCGCCCTAGTGAGTCACCGCGAGTCCCGGCTTTCGCCTTCCAGCGCTCTAGACAACCATCCACGCGGTTCCTTGCTTTCGCGATGCGCGCGCCGAACCACGACGCGCGCAGTCACCTCACCGCGGATACTCGACTTTGGTCGTGCCGCCGATACTCCATTGACCACGCTCGCGGATCAGCAGCGCGGCGCCGCGCTGGGTCCAGCCCGCCGAATCGATGGCCTCGTAGGCCACGGCCGCCGTGTCGCCGAGTTGATAGCCGCCGTGCACCTTGACGTCGCGGATGAAGCGCGCCGATTGCACGCGCAATTTGCGTTGACGATAGTCCAGCGGGACGGGTTTGTCGTCAAAACCTTTCGCGGCGAAGATGATCTCGGCCCAGGGATCGCCCACGCTGGCGGCGGCATCGGGATCGTTCGCGGCCGCGGCGCGGCTCAAGCCTTCGGAACGCGCGACAAACCAGGCGCCAGCTTCGCCGCCATCGGCTGGCAAGGCCTGCGCCTTGGATTGCCAGTCCATGTCGTTCTCGCGCGTTTCCGGATCGTAGACGCCTTTGGCCAGCATCTCGTCGAGAAAGGACTTGAAGTCGCGCGCGCGCTGACGCGCGACCGCTTCATCGGAGTAGCGAAAAGCAATGAGCTTGTAGGCGCCGCCGACCTTGCCGTAAGGCATGCTCATATTGCCGCTCATGCCCTCGCCGTGAACTTCGATCCGGACCAGGCCCTCGGGCGGAGCCACGGCTTGCAGTCCTTCGGCCTGTTGCTCGGTCAAGCGCTGTTTGAACTCGTCGTCGAGCGGCCCAATCGAGGCCTTGCAGGTGATCTTGGGGTCGCCGCAGTCATTGACCTGATCGAAGTAGAAAAATCGAAGGTCCGATGGCGACTGATCGATCTCGGCGAGTTTGGTGGCGGCGTCCATGTCGCCGGCCTCGAAGGTGGTTTGAACGCGCTTGGCCAGATCCGCGGGCGTGTCGGCGCAGGCCGACAGCATCGGCATCAACAGGGCCGCCAGGATCCAGCGGTGGCGTATCGAAGTGGTCACGATTTCTCCTCGTTCGGCGTCGGGCGCCGCGTTGGCTGCCCCTCGTGGGGTCGATCCGAGAACAGCGTCGCACGCGGGGCGGACGAACCGATGTCGCCATGCGTGGAGCGCCGTTCTTCGGGGTCATCGGCCCATTGAACGGAAGACGCGGGCGAGAGGGGCCACGCGGGTGTCGTGAAGTGCCATTGGGGCGCGGCCACGCGATCGCCCGGCGGGACGACTTGGCCTGATGGCTTGAGGAAAGACGCGCGGTTCAGATCACTGGCCGCGAAGCCGCGGCCGGAATCTTTCCCACGTGGGGTCGAGGCCTATCGGAACGCCGAGTCGCCACGCTCATCGCGCCGACACGCGCGCGATCAGCGTCGCGCGCGCTTCGCCGCTGGCGCGCAGTAGTGCTTGGCCAGGGTCTTGACCACGTCGCGCACGGGGCCCGCGGCGAGCGAGTAGTAGATCGTCTGCGATTCGCGCCGCGTCTCGACCAGTTCCTCGGCGCGCAACACGGCGAGATGCTGCGACAGCGCCGATTGACTGAGGTCGACTTGCTCGTTGATCTGACCGACGGACATTTCATCTTCGGTGAGCAGGCACAACACGCGCAGGCGTTGCGGGTTGCCCATGGCGCGAAGCAGTTTCGCGGCTTTGTTGGCGTGGGCCTTCATGGCCGCGCCCGTGGCCGTGGTGTTCTTCGCCGATTGCACTTTCGCCATGTGTCACTCCTGTCAGTCGCGGCCGATCTGTCGTCGGCATCAATCGTTGATCCCGGTCGGCGCGAGAGAATACGTCACCCCGCGTCTTCGCGGGAGAAAAAAAGTTTTGAAATCGCCCATCGGCATACGCAGTAACGCGCGTTCACCCGCCATGACGCGCGATGCGCGCTCAGTCGCTCAAGGACTTGTCCAGGTGTCGCGCACGACAACCGTGCGCGACGGCGCGCGCTAACTCCCTCTTGGCATTGACCTAGAACGCGCGTTTGGACAGCGCCGCTAATCTTTGGGGCGCGCGCGGCGTCGATGTCATGGACATGGATTCGCGACACACAAATTCAACTTGGCGCAAATGTCGAATCGACGCGCGGTCGCGCTGGAAACTCGAACAGGGACGCGCGAGGACGGTCGCCCTAGATGCACGCGGCCTAATATGACCGGCGCTTATGTCCGCGCCCGGCCCGCTTCGACATTGAATCCCGCGCGTCCGCCACCATTGTCATCGACGGCCTCGACGCGTTGTCGCCGGGGTCAGTCCCTGGTCGATGAGCGTGCCCATGTCCGATGCCCTGCACCTGGTCTGTCCCGCCTGCGGCGCGATCAATCGCGTGCCGGGCGAGCGCCTGGGCGAGGCGCCGGCGTGCGGTCAATGTCATCGCCCCTTGTTCACCGGTCACGCGCACGCGCTCGACGAGGCGGCCTATCAGCGACAGATCGAACGCAACGACGTGCCCGTGCTGGTGGACTTCTGGGCCACGTGGTGTCCGCCCTGCAAGATGATGGCGCCGGAGTTCGAACGCGCCGCCGCCGAACTCGAGCCGCGCGTGCGCTTGATCAAAGTCGATACCGATCAGGCGCAAGCCACGGCGGCGCGCCTGGGCATTCGCAGTATTCCGACCCTGGTGCTGTTTCATCGCGGACGCGAGCTGGCGCGGCGCTCGGGCGCTTCGGGCGCGGCCGACATCGTGCGCTGGACACGCTCGCACCTGGCGCCGACGGCGCCATGATCGCTGAAACGTGATCGACGACACCGATTACCTCGCCAGCCCTGCATAAGCTCGGACCCAGGATCCACCGAGTTCGCTCGGGGTTTCCGCGGTGCACGGATGCGCCGGCGCGCGCGGGCTTGCCCGCGGCGCGAGCCGAGTCCGCGACAAGCATGGACCTTTCAGCGCGGCTCGCACGGATTCACGACACGCGGGATCAGGGGCGAAGCATGTTGCGCATCGTGGTGGCCAACCCGAAAGGGGGATGTGGCAAAAGCACGTTGGCGGCGAGTCTGGCGGCGTTTTTCGCGCAGAATGGTCGCGCCGTGGCGGTGCTTGATTGCGACCCACAACGCTCGGCCGTGCGCTGGGGCCAACGTCGTCACGAGAATCTGCCCCGCGTCCTCACCGTGCCGCAGACGCGGCCCGGCCACGGCCTCAAGTCCGGTTGGATGCTGGCGGTGCCGGCGCGCACCGAATGCCTGATCGTCGACACGCCCGCGGCCATTCAAGGCCATGAGCTTTCAGCGCTGTTGCGCAGCGCCGATCTGCTGCTGATTCCGGTCATGCCCTCGGCGATGGATTTCGCGGCGACCCAGGCCTTCACCGAATTGTTGTCGCGCATGCGCGAAGTGCGCGATCAGCGCCTGCGCGTGGGCCTGGTGGCCAATCGCGTGCGGCCGCGTTCGCGCGCGGCGCGCGAGTTGGAAGAACAGATCGGGCAACTGCCCTTCCCCTGCGTCGGTCGCATTCGCGATTCGATGCACTACGTCAATCTGATCGGCGAAGGCCGCGCGCTATATGACGAGCACGAGTTGCTCGACAGCGAAATGCGCGAGGACTGGATGCCGCTGCTGCGCTGGGTCCTGTCTTCGCTGCCGGTGCCGCGCGTCAGCCAAGACCGCGCGCCGCCCGAGATGGCGTTCGCGCTAGGCGCGGCTTGAGCGAACCGCGACGCGCGCTTCACGCGCGCGTCGATCGGCGCGTTATTCGAATCCGTCGTTGAAGATCGGCTCGTTGCTCACCGACACGGGCGCGGTGGCCGTGCGCGTGGCGCCGCAGTTGTCGGTGGCGACGACATTGAGCGTGTACTCGCCCAAGGGCCCGGCATTGGCCAGCGTGACGCCGCCGGTGGCGAGCGTCGTGCTCGCGGTGCCGGTGAAGCCAGCCGGCGTGAGGCTGGCTTCGAGCGTGTCGACCGTGCCGTTGTCGCTCGGCGCGATGCTGGGCAAGAACGTCGCGCCACCGCCCAAGGCCAACTCGTCGCCGACATAAGCGCCCAAGTTCGGCGGCGTATTGGCCGTGACGTTGACGGTCAGATCGCCCACGCCGGTCATGTTGCCGTCGCTGACCTGAAAGCGCACCGTGCCCGCGACGGCCGAGCAATTGGCCGCGAGCACGGCCGTGATCGTGCCATTGGTGTTGAGGAAGTTCGACGCGGTGATGCCCGTCGCGGTGCCGCCGGCGATCTGCGTCACGGTCAGATTGCCGCGCGGCGTTTGCGCGTCGTTGACGGTGCCGAGGGTCACGGCCGCGCCGCCAGCGCTGCCTTGCTGACGCGTCACGGCGGTGCCGGCGGTGAAGCTCGGCGCGGTGTTGGTGACCTGCAGCAAGAAGCTCGCGTCGGTGCTGACGTTGCAATTGTCGGTGGCGCGAATCGTGATCGTGTGCGTGCCCACGGGCGCGGCATTGGTCAGCGTGATCACGCCATTGGCCGTGACCGTGATGCCACCGGTGTATGTGCCGGTACTTTGCACCGCGACCGCGGCGATGAAGCCGTTCTCGGTGATCGGCGACGAGGTGCTGATGGTCGCGCCACCGCCACCGACCACGCTTTGACTCGTGTAGCCGATGGTCGGCGGCGTATTGGCCGTGACCTGCACGCCCAGATCGCCCGTGCCCAACAGCGATCCGTCGGACACCTGAAAACGCACCGTGCCCGCGGTCGCCGTGCACGTGGCGCTGACTTGCGCGCTGACCGTGCCATTGCTGTTGACGACGTTGGTCACGACGATGCCCGTGGCGGTGCCGCCCGCGATCTGCGTCACCGTGAGCGCGCCCGCGCCCGATTGCGTGTCGCTGACCGTGCCCACGGTCGCCTGGATCGGATTATTGCCCTGCTGTCGCGTCAGCGCGGCGGCGGGCGCGAACGTCGGCGCGGTGTTGGCGCCGATGGTGAAGTTGGCCGAGGACGCGCCAAGGGGCGCCAGGAAATCGTGCTCGCGCACGCGCACGCGCGCCTGGGTGGTCGGCGTGTTGGGCACGGTCCAGGCGAAGGTGCCGGTGTTGGCGATGTTGCTGGCGATCACCGTCGGATACGTGGTGCCGCCATTGGTCGACAGCTCGATGGTGACATTACGCGTGAAGCCCGACGTATTCGTCCACGTGATGTTGCGCACGGCGCCGATGGTCAGCGTGCCGCTGGACGGCTGGACATTGGTGATGGTGTCGGCCGCGAGATCGCCATTGGCGTCGCGATACCACCCGATGTCGCGCATCTGCTGTCGGGTCAGATCGAGATCGAGCGCGATGCCGGCGACGATGATCGGTTCCATCAACAAGCTCGGTGTGACGGCGGTGCCGTAGTGCGAGACCGACGAGCCGTTCTGATAGGGATTGGGCGCGAACAACTCCACGCGACCCGTGCCGGCCTCGCGTCCCGCCGTCAGCGCACCCGAGGCATTGCGCACATTGGCGCCATCCCAAAACAAATGCCCCGTGTTGAGCGCCGACGCCGCGCGCTGCGACGCGGCCATGTCGAACCAACTCAGGTTCTGCGTGTTGTCGAACATGAAGCGTGCCCAGATGTCGGGCGTGGTGCCGGTGGCGCCCGCGTAGGTGCCGTCTTGATTGGCGAAGCTGGCCGAGCCCAGACCGTGGCCGAGTTCATGCAGCACGACCACGAACAGATTCACCGTCTGCGAGGGCGTGGCGTTGTCCAGGCCATAGTAGAAATGCGTGCCCGCGCCCAGACAGCCCGTGTCGATGTCGCTGTTGAAGCGCGCGCCGATATCGGGCGACACCGTGTCCAGATCCAGACCCGCCTGCTTGTTGGCCAGCGCGCCGGGATAAAACGTGTTGGTGAAACCGGCGTTGGAGAAATTGCGGAAGATGCTGATCGAACCCGCCGCGCCGAGCACGCCGCCGCCATTGCTACAAGGCGTGAGCGAATCGAAATTCGCGCGCACGCGAATGGTGACCGTGCTGTCGAGAAACGCCGACCACACCGCCGCCGCCGCGTTGAACAACGCCAAGCGCTGCGCGCCGAGATTGGGGTTGGTGTTATTGCCCGGCGCCGGCAGAATCTGCGGCGCCGTGGAATTGAAGCCTTCGGCCGTGGTGTCGTTGTTGACGATCAGGATCGACGACGCCTTGGCCTGCATCAGCGACTTCGCTTGACCCGCGAGATCGGAATAGAACTGGTACTCGGCCGGGCTCATGCCATGACGACGCGCGATCGTCTCGATCGATTCCTCCGCCGCGAGCTTCGCCACGGGCGCGCCGGTGAACAGATCGCGGCCGAAGAAGCGATTGGCCTCGTCCATCGTGCCCACGCAACCGACCATCACCTCGCCGGACGAATCGAGCTGCGCGAGCGTGACTTGCTGATAGCGACCTTGAAGATCGACCTTCTCGCCGCCCTCGGCGAGCTTCTCCACCGTCAGACCGATGCTGTCGCGACGCACCAGGGGTTCGATCAAGGCGCCGAGCGCGGGATCGTTCGCCGGTCGCGACGCGATCTGCGCCGACACGGGCGCGGCCGAAACCAGCAAGCCGCACGACACCAAGCAAGGGCCGAGAGCGCGGAAGAATGGGGTCATGAGCTACCTCGAACGAAGGCGGCACGCGGGGCCGCTCGGAACTACGACGCGCATCGGGCGCGCGAACAGGATACGGACTCGCCGTCATCGACACCGTCACACGCGGCGCCATCGGCGCAGCCCATCCGCGATCGACCTCGGACCATCGCGTCGGCCGCGGCGCTAGTGAATCGCCCACGCCCACGAGTGTCAATCGCGCGCAGGTGAACAAGCGTCGAAAGGCGTCTTCCGTCACATGAGTTGTGCCGATCGGGGGCGAAATGGCGTGTTAGACGGGCACGACCGCGATGGGTCGCCGAGTCGGAGCGCTCGAAGTCCACGTCACGCGACATCGCCACGCGGGGCCGAAGGTGAAGGGACTTCGCGGAACCGGCGGCCAGACCTCGCCCCGCGAATCGCGGGTGGGAACCGCCGGTGAGTGGTGGGCGCGACAGGGATCGAACCTGTGACCCCTACCATGTCAAGGTAGTGCTCTACCGCTGAGCTACGCGCCCGAAAGGGGGCGAGAATGTACCAGCGCCACCCAGGTGGCGCAAGCCCGGCGGCGGGCTGGTAAATTCGTGGCCGCGCCCACGGGGAGGGGCCGGATGGCCGGCGATATCACCGATCTGATCAATCGTTCGCGCGCGGGTGACCGCGAGGCCGGCGAGGCCGCGTTCGCGTCGATCTATGACGAGTTGAAGCGCATTGCCCTGGGCGCGCTGGCCGGTTCGCGGCGCGAGACGCTGTCGGCCACGGCCCTGGTCAACGAGGCCTGCCTGAAGCTGCTGCCGGCGCGCGGCGAGATCAGCGATCGGCGCCATTTCTTTCGCCTCGCGGCCAAGGCCATGCGCCAGATCCTGGTCGATCACGCGCGGCGTCGCGTGGCCGACAAGCGCGGCGGTGACTGGATTCGCACCGAGATCACCGAGCACCTGGGCGAGTCGCCCGAGCGCGGTCACGACTTGATCGCGATCGATCAGGCCATGCATGTGCTGCATGCGCGCGATCCGCAGTTGGTGACGATCGTGGAATCGTATTTCTTCGCGGGATTGACGTTCGAGGAGATCGCGGCCGAGCTCGGCACCAGCGATCGTTCGGTGCGCCGCGATTGGGAAACCGCGCGCGTGCTGCTGCTGCGCGCGCTGCGCGACCCGGGAGCATCGCCGGCACCGTGAGCGCGCGCGCCGATTGGTCCCGAGTCAAGGCACTGTTTCAGTCGGCGCTGGATCTGCCGACCGAGGAACGCCGCGCCCACGTGCTGGCCGAGGCCGGCGACGACGCGGCGCTGCGCGATGAAGTGCTGGAAATGCTGACGCTGCACGACAGCGACGCCGGCGCGCTCGACGGTCGCGCGCGCGATCTGCTGACGACCAACAACGACACCACGCCACTGCCCGAACGCATCGGCCCTTACGTGCCCGAACGCGTGCTCGGGCGTGGTGGCATGGGCGTGGTGCTGCTGGCGCGACGCGCGGATGGGCAGTTCGAGCAGCGCGTGGCGATCAAACTGATTCGCGGCGGCATGCTCGATGGCGAGTTGATCGCGCGGCTGCGTCGCGAGCGCGAGATCCTGGCGCGCCTCGCGCACCCGCGCATCGCGCGGTTGACCGACGGCGGCGTCAGCGACGACGGCCTGCCGTGGTACGCGATGGAATACATCGAGGGCCGCGAGCTGCTGACCTGGTGCGACGAACACGCGCTCGATCCGCGCGCCCGCGCGCGCTTGTTCTTGCAAGTGCTCGACGCGGTCGACTACGCGCATCGCAACCTGGTCGTGCATCGCGACCTCAAGCCGTCGAACATCCTGGTGACGGGCGCGGGCGATGGCGAGATCAAGCTGCTCGACTTCGGCATCGCCAAGCTTATCGACGAAGACGAAGCCGCCGCGCGCACGGGTAGCCATCTGCGCCTGCTCACGCCCGACTATGCCGCGCCCGAACAGATCATGGGCGAGGCCATCACCACGGCCACCGACATCTACGCGCTGGGCGTGGTGCTGTTCGAATTGCTCTCGGGGCGTCTGCCCTATCGTCGCGTGAGCAGCCCCGCGCGCTTGGCCGCGGCGATTGTCGATGAAGAACCGGAGCGTTTGCGCCAGGCGATCTCGCGGCCGGTCGAGGCGAATGATTCGCGGCCGGCGAGTCTCGACGCGCTCGCTGGCCGTCGCTCGATGACGTCGCAGCGTCTGCGCGCCGCGCTCGATCCAGAACTCGATCAGATCATCGCCATCGCCCTGGCCAAGCGGCCGGAAGACCGCTATCGCTCGGCGGCGGCGATGAGCGAGGACCTGCGCGCCTGGCTCGAGGGCCGTCCCCTGCTGAGCCGGCCCGTGCCGTGGACGCGACGCGCGTTGAAGTTCGTGCGCCGTCATCGCCTGGCCGTGCTGGCGGCGTTGGCCGTGGTGGTGGTCGGCATCGTGGGCGTGATCGCGACCTTGTTGCAGACTTACGAGGCGCGTCGTCAGGCGCAGACCGCGCGCGCGGTGCGCGACACCTTGACCCAGTTGTTCAGCGCGGCCGATCCCACGGTCAATGGCGGCGTGGAGCCGACGCTGCGCGAGGTGCTGGATCTCGGCGCCGAGCGTGTCGAGCGCGATAGCGAACTGACACCGGCCGTGCGCGTGGCCTTGTTGTCGGACTTGGCCGCGGTCTACGCGAGCCTGGGTCAACTGACCCGCGCGGCCGATCTTTACGAACGCGCGCGCGCCGGCACGACGCCCGACGCGATCGAACCGCGCGAAGCCGCGCGCCTGGAGATGGGCCTGGCCGATGCGCTGAGCGATCTCTCGCGCTTGGACGAAGCCGAAGCAGCCTATGCGCGCGCCGCCGGCTACGCCGCGCGCGCGAACGATCCCACGCTCGATGTCGAAGTGCGCATCGGCCTGGCCCAGATCGACGAGGCGCGCGATCGCGCGCCCCGCGCGCGCGAGCGCATCGAGGCCTTGATCGCCGAACTGCGCGCCTCACCCACGCCGCGACCGCGTGAACTCGCCAATGCCTTGCAAGCCCGCGGCAGTCTCGATCTGGCCGCGCGTCGGGGCGAAGACGGCTTGGCCGCGATGCGCGAGAGCCTGGAGCAATTGCGCCTGGCCGGTGCCGGGGAATTGGAACTGGCCGGCGCGCAGGCCGAACTGGCGCGCGCCTTGCGCGACAGCGCCGATGCGCCCGCGGCAACGAAGGTGTTTCGCGACGTGGTGGCCACGCAGTCGCGGATTCTGGGCAAGGATCATCCGGTCACGCTGACCTCGCGCGACGAGCTGTCGATTTCCATGCAGCTCAGCCACGACCCGCAGACGCGCGCGAACTTCGAATCGGTGCTGGCCGACACCATCGCGCGCTTCGGCGCCGAGCACGCGCGCGTGGCCCTGGTGTGCAACAACTTCGGCGTGTATCTGTACGAGCAGCGCGACTACGCCGCGGCGCGCGAGAACTTCGAACGCGCGCACGCGATCTGGGCGCGGGTGCTCGGCGCCGATCACGAACGCACCATGCAGGCCAATGCCAACCTCGGCGGCACGCTGGCCGAACTGGGCATGCTGGACGAGGCCGAGCGCGCGCTCACTGAGCTGATCACGCGCGATCGCGCGGCGGGCAACAACGGTCGCATCTACAGCACCCTGCTCACGCGCGGGCTGGTCTATCAACGTCAGGGTCGGCAAGACGCGGCGCATGCCGATTTCGTCGAGTCTCTGCGCGTGGCGCAAGCGTTCTGGCCGGATCAGCAGCGACAGTGGGTCTGGGGTCAGACCTTGCTGGCGCGCTCGGAACGGCAGCTCGGCCACCTCGATCGCGCGCGCGAACTGCTGGAAGACGCGGTCGCGCATTATCGCGATCCGCAATATCCGACCGATCGCGGCACGCGCATCAGCACGGCGGTGCTGGAGCTGTCGCGCACCCTGACCGCTCAGCATGTCGAGCCCGAACGCGCCCTGGCCCTGGCCGAGGAATCACTGATGCGACGCACGAATCAGTTTGGCGCCGACCACGCCGACACGCGCGAGGCCGCCGACGAAGTGGCGCGCCTGCGCGCGCCGTCGGCGACGTCGAACGCGACCGCGCGGCGGCGCTGAGACCGCCCGCCCCTCGCGCCGCGACGCGCAACATCGTATCGTCGCGCCAGCGACACGCGGGCGGAGCCTCGCATGGATTTCAGCCAGAACACGCTCGATGGCATCGCCGGCCGGCTGCGCGCCAGCGTCGGCGTGCTGGCGCGCGTGCGTTTCGCGTATCGCTCGCGCGGCGTCGATCGCGACGGTCATCTGGCCTTCGATGGCGACACCTTGCGGCTGTCCGAAGCACCGGCGCCGCATCCCGACGTGCCGACCGTGAACCTGGCCATTCCGCGCGCGCGCATTCGCCAGGCGCTGCGCGACGGCGCGAACAAGCTGGAACTGCGCATCGATGCCGACCCCGACGCGCCGGGCATCGAGCATCTGCGCGCGATCGAGTCCGAAGACACCAAGCTGATCGATCGCCTCGTCACCTGGGTGCCGGACGCGGCCACGCGCTTCAACTGGGTGCAGCATTGGTACGCGGTCAATCTCGGCGCGTATCGGCGCCAGGCCTGGGCGACTTACGCGCTGGCCGCGGCCTTGATCGCGGTGTTCGTCTGGCAGGGCCTGCATCTGGGGCGCTGGCAGTTCGATCCGCGCGCGCTGACCGAACTCGGCGCGAATCTGCCCGCGCGCACGCTGGGAGGCGAACCGTGGCGCTTGCTCACCTCGCTGTTCCTGCATGCCGACTTCGGGCATCTGCTGGGCAATCTGATCGTGATCGTGGTGCTGCTGCCCTATGTCGAGCGACTGTATCGACCGTGGGGCATGCTGGCCTTGTTCATTGCCTCGGGCCTGGCGGGCACCGTGGCGGATATCTGGACCAATTTCACCTCGGCGGCCGTGGGAGCTTCGGGTGGCGTGTTTGGTTTGCTCGGCGCCCTGCTCGCTTATGCCGTGCGTCGACGCGCGCAACTGCCGCTGCGCGCGATTCGCGCGATCCTGATCGTCGGTGGCAGTTATCTGTGCTGGCAGATGTTCGAAGGCTTTCGCTCGGTGGTGATCAACAACTCCGCGCACGTGGCCGGCTTCGGCTGCGGTCTGGTGCTGGGGGCCTTGATCGCGCCGCCGCTCGAGCGCAACGACGGCCGCGCGTGGAATCTCGCGGCCTATGCCGCGCTGCTGTTCGCGGGCGTGGCCGCGGTCTGGTCGCTGCCGCTGGCGCGCGCCGAGAGCGGCAACTGGCATCTGGTGCAGCGTCTGCAGGCCGTGCGCCGCGATGTCGGCGAGATCGACGCGCGTTGCAAGACCGCGGTCAATGCCGCGCGCGTCGACCCCGGCGGCAGTCACGAGGATTTCGCGGCGGCCTGCGTGCGTCCGCTGGGCGTGCTGATCGAGGAACTGCGCGACACGCGACCCGAGGATCAGGAACTGAGCCTCGAGATCGCCGACCGCGTGGCCAAGCTCGAGTATCAATACCGCGCCAATCGCGAACTGGAACGCACCCTGCGCGATCTCGGTGCCCTGTCGCGCGCGGAATCCACGCGCGAACACGCGCTCGCCGCCTGCGATGAAGTGCTCGAGGCTGTCGACAACGAGGCGCCTCGCGCGCTAGTCACTCGCCTGCGCGAACACTGCTTGCCGCCCTTGCGACAAGCCTTGGATCTGCTGACGCAAGCACGACCGGCCACGCCCGAATACGTCGAATACGCGCATGCCGCCGGCATGCTGTGGCAGGCCGAAACCTCGGGCTTCGCCCTGCTCGCCGATGCCTTGAACGCGGGCGACAGCGCGCGCGCGGCCCAAGCCGTGCGAGAGATCGAAACCGCGCGCGACCACTTCGCCACCGCCACCGGTCGCGCCGCCGATCCCGAGGCGCCCGACGACGACGCCGAGCGCCTGCCCGTCGACGTCGACTGAGCGCGTTCGTCGCGCCTAGAGCCCGCCGACCAGACCCGCGGCCTTGATCCGCTGAATCTCGTCGCGCACGCGCGCGGCGTCCTCGAATTCGAGATTCTGCGCGTGCTTGTACATCTGCGCCTCGAGCTTCTTGATCTTGGCCGAGAGCTGCTGCGGATCGAGCACGCTGTAGTCGATGCGTTGCTCGGCCACGCGCCGCGCGCCGCGACCGCGGCCACTCGACTCCTCGACCTCGTCGCGCGCGCCTTCCATCACATCGACCACGCGCTTTTGCACCGAGCGCGGCGTGATGCCGTGAATGGTGTTGTATTCGGCTTGCTTGGCGCGGCGGCGATTGGTTTCTCCCATCGCCTGGGCCATGGAGTTGGTGATCTTGTCGGCGTACAGAATCGCCTTGCCGCGCAGATTGCGCGCGGCGCGACCGATGGTCTGGATCAGGGAACTGGTCGAGCGCAAAAAGCCTTCCTTGTCGGCATCGAGGATCGCCACCAGCGAAACCTCGGGCATGTCCAGGCCCTCGCGCAGCAGGTTGATGCCGACCAGCACGTCGAACTTGCCCAGGCGCAGGTCGCGGATGATCTCGACGCGCTCGACCGTCTCCACGTCGGAGTGCAGATAGCGCACCTTGACGCCGTGGTCGTTCAAATACTCGGTGAGGTTCTCGGCCATGCGCTTGGTCAGCGTGGTGACCAGCACGCGATCGCCCATGGCCACGCGCAGATGAATCTCGCCGAGCAAGTCATCGACCTGGGTACCGACCGGACGCACTTCGACTTCCGGATCGATCAGGCCCGTGGGGCGCACCACCAGTTCGACGATCTGATCGGGCGTGTGCTGGCGCTCGTAGTTGCCCGGCGTGGCCGAGACGAAGATCGTGCGCGGCTGACGGCGTTCGAACTCGTCGAACTTCAGCGGCCGATTGTCCAAGGCTGACGGCAGACGAAAGCCGTATTCGACCAGCGTTTCCTTGCGCGAACGATCGCCGCGATACATGCCGCCGACTTGCGGCACGGTGACGTGCGATTCGTCGATCACCAGCAGCGCGTCGGGCGGCAAATAGTCGAACAAACACGGCGGCGGCTCGCCCGGCGAACGACCGGTGAGATGGCGCGAGTAGTTCTCGATGCCCTGGCAGTAGCCGATCTCCTGCATCATTTCCAAGTCATAGGTCGTGCGCTGCTTCAGGCGTTGCGCTTCGACCAGCTTGTTGTCGGCGTAAAGTTGTTCGAGCCGCTCCTGCAATTCCGGCTTGATCGTTTCGATCGCCTCGAGCACGGTGCGGCGCGTGCTGACGTAATGCGTCTTGGGATAAACCGTGAAGCGCGGCGTGCGCCGACGGATTTCGCCGGTGAGTGGATCGAAGATGGCGATGTTCTCGATCTCGCCGTCGAACAGTTCGATGCGCACCGCGTCGGTTTCGGATTCGGCCGGAAACACATCGACCACTTCGCCGCGCACGCGATACGTGCCGCGACGCAACTCAAAATCACCGCGCGTGTATTGCAGTTCGGTCAGGCGTCGCAGCAAGTCGCGCTGGTCGAGCTTGTCGCCACGCACCAGGTGCAAGACCATGCGGAAGTATTCGTTGGGATCGCCGAGGCCGTAGATCGCCGAGACCGTGGCCACGATCAGCGCGTCGCGCCGCTCGAGCAGGGCCTTGGTCGCCGACAGGCGCATCTGCTCGATGTGTTCGTTGATCGAGGAATCCTTTTCGATGAAGGTATCGCTCGAGGGAATGTAGGCCTCGGGCTGGTAGTAGTCGTAGTAGGAGACGAAGTACTCCACCGCATTGCGCGGAAAGTATTCCTTGAACTCGCCGTAGAGCTGCGCCGCGAGCGTCTTGTTGGGCGCCATCACCAGGGTCGGCTTCTGCACCGCCTGAATCACGTTGGCGATGGTGAAGGTCTTGCCCGAGCCCGTGACGCCCAGCAAGGTCTGATGCGCCAGACCCGCCTCGAAGCCATCGATCAGGCGCGTGATGGCCTGCGGTTGATCGCCGGCGGGCGAATACGGGGCGACCAGTTCGAAACGATCGGCGGACATCGCGCCAGGCTCCGCGGTGAAAAGAGGCATTGTCCTACAGATGCGCGCGCCATGCGCGGATGGCGCGGTCGCGTGGTCGTGGAGAGACTGAGCACCGGTCGGAACGCGAAGGAGGGCGTCATGCACGCACGCACGAAGGGAATGAGCTTGATTGAACTGTGCGCCACGCTAGGCGTGCTCGCGACGCTGCTGGCTTGGGGCTTGCCTCAACTCGGCGACTGGGCACGACGCGAGCGCGTGCGCGCCGGCGCCGGCGAACTGATCGCGGCGCTCAATCTGGCGCGCCAGCAGGCCGTGCTGCGCGTGGGCACCGTGGTCGTGTGTCCGCGCGACGGCGAGGCCTGCGCCGCCGATGGCGACTGGTCGCGCGGCTGGCATGTGTTCCTCGACCGCGACAGCGACCGCGAACTGGGCGCGCGCGATCCGCGCTTGCTCGTGGCCGCGCGCGAGGACGGGCTCGCCATCCGCGCCTCGCAGCAGCGCGCCCGCATCGCGTTCCTGCCCGATGGCCGCGCCAGTGGCAGCACGGTGTCGGTGTCGATCTGCGCGCGCGACGCGGGGCCAGCGGGCGCGGTCGTGATTCTCAACAACGCGGGCCGCGTGCGTCAGGAGCGTCAAACCTGCGAGACTTGAGGCCACGCCACGCGCGTTGAAAAGCGCGCGCGCCGCGTTCATCCGGTCGAAAACCGCGCGAACCGGATACGCCAGCCTTGACGTCTCGGCGCCTTTCATGGATAGTTGCGCGCCCTAAATTCCCTGGTAGCTCAGTCGGTAGAGCAGGTGACTGTTAATCACCGGGTCGGCGGTTCGAGTCCGTCCCAGGGAGCCATACAAAACAAGGCCTTGCGTGGCGACACGCAGGGCCTTTTTGTTGGCTTCGCCGCGCGGAAAACCGTGTTCGAGGGCACCGTGGGCGCGCCGTTGGCCCTTCTGGCCCGACTATCGACGCATTCGGCCCTGGCGCGTCCCACGACGCGATGCTGAGATCGCGCGCATGAAGCTCGCGCGCACGCTCTATCGCTGGACCTTTGCCTTCGGCCTGAAGCTCAATGCCGCGCTCACCCGTTCGCGCCTGCGCGCGATCGAGGGCCGCGTGCTCACGCCCTTCTACGTGTGGCTGACGCGGACCGTGCGCGGTCGTCGCGTGGTCGCGCCCGAGGCCGAGGCCATCGGCCGCGAATGGGAACGCCTGCTCGCCTCGCGCCGCGCGGCCACGCTCACGCGCATCGAACCCGCGACCGCGGACACGCCCGCGACGGCGTTCGGGCGGATCTCGGTGCACTGCCCGCTGCGCGGCACGGGTGATGTCGGCGCCTGCCATCGCTTGATGGCCTATGACCGTGGCCTGGTCGAAGGCGTGGGTGGTCAGTTGGTGGTGCTGGCCTCGCAGGCCATGCCCGGACGCACGCACTGCGAAATTGCGATCCGTCGGCGCACGGATGCGAGCGAGGATCTGCGGCCCGCGCATGTGATCGAGACGACGACACCCTAACGATCCAACATCGCGGCGGGGATGAAGATCCAGCGCGAGGTCGCGAGGTCGCGAGGTCGCCACGCGCCTTTCGAAACTCACGCAGGGACGATTGTTCCTCGCGTGATCGCGACGAGTCTCACGCGTTCGCGAACTCCCAAAACGAAAAAGGCCGGCTTGCGCCGGCCTCGTTTCGTCGTTCGCTCGCGCGGACTTACCAGCAATCCGTCTGCGAGGCGCCCCGCGCGCCCTGATGATTGAGCGTGAGGTTGCCGCACACGTCGGTCGCCTGATCATCGCGCGGCGTGGCCGTCAGCGTGAACGTGTTCTGCGCGACGGTGCCCAGCGACACGTCGTAGAAAATGCCCGAGCCCGTTTGCGGCGAGCGGTTGAGCGGCGACGGCAAGGTGTTGGTGCCGCCGAAGCAGTTGTTGTACGAGTTGTTGACCGTGTGGCACTTCTCCATCCGGTCGGCGATCTCCACCAGGTTGGCCTTGGCCTGGCCGCGGCGCGTCTTGCGCACGCTGTCCTGATAGCTCGGATAAGCGATGGCGGCGAGGATCGCGATGATCGCGATCACCATCATCAATTCGATCAATGTAAAACCGCGATGCTTGCCACGCATGGCCTTTCCCCCGGATGTGTTGCGTTTGACGGCGCCAATGGCTCTTCCCTGACGGCACGGGCGCCCTCGCGGGCGCCCGTCCTAGTTTATGCGGCTAGCGGATTTGCCGCCACGACTGTCTACCGCAGGGACGCGGCAGGACGATCGGCGCGCCCGCCAGGTTGACCGCGGCGAGTCGGCATCGACCCGTGGAGAGCTCGCAATTGCCCAAGGCCGGATTGCAGGCGCTGGGATCGGTGAGCGGATCGGGCGGCGTGCAGCCGGCATCGACGCCCGGCAAGCAGTTGTTCTGCGGGATCACCACCGGCGGACGCGTGGTCGGCGGCTGCGCCGGCTGCGCGGGATCGCCCAGCACGCACGAACCGTTGGACACGCACGGACTGGTGCCGCCGCTGTTGCGCGCGCCGGTGACCGAGTCGAGGAAGTACAGCCGGTTGATGCCGCCCGGATTGCAGCGACTGCCCAGCGGCTGGAAGGTGATGAACAACACCTCGCCCGCCACGACCAAGGGTTCGCCGAAGAAGCGCTCACCCTCGCCGGCCACGTTGACGCCCGTGGTGATGCCCAGGTCGACGTACCAGCCGCGCTGCGTCTCGTAATTGACCGCGTTCTGCGAGACCTGACGATCGGTGCCGCTGAGCGTGATGGTCTGACGCTGCAGGCCGGTGCGGCCGCCCGTGATCGGCGTGCCGTTGTCCTGGATCGTGTAGAAGGTGTCGACCGGCGGCGAAGCCGGCACGTCGTTGTCGCCGGTGAGCAAGTAACGACCCGTGCCGAAGTAGACCAGGATCGAATTGTTCGGGCCGCGCGACAGCTCCATCGAACCGGTGATGCGCTGCGTCTCGCCGCTCGGGCCGGTGGCCGTGAACAAGGCCGCGCCGCTGTTGGCGACGACCCACGAGGCCGCCGTGCTCGAGCTCAGATCGAACTTCCAGACATTGCCCTTGTAGTCGCCCGCGTAGGCGACATCGGCATAGCCGTCCTGATTCACGTCGCCCACCGAGACATTGATGATGCCGTTGGGATCGGCATCGGTGCCGGCGGCGGCGGTGATGCGACGGAGCACGGTGCCGGTGGCGAGATCGGTGACGAACAGCACGGCGTCGTCATTGGTGCTGTTCAAGCCATTGCCGTGGATCGCGACCCACTGGTTGCCCGGCAACACGGTGATCACCGGACGGCCGATGGCGTAACCGAGGTCGGCATCGGTGGCGCCCGTGATTTCCCACATGGCCTTGGTCTTGTCGAAGCCCGTGGACGAGGTCACGTCCAGCGCGAAGACCGATGCGCCACCCGCGCCGACCGAGGACACAAGCACCGTCTTCCAGCCCGAACTCAAGTAGGCATCGCCGATGTTGATCTTGCCGTCGTTGAGGTACTGATGGCTGTACGACTCCGACGGCAACAGACCCAGCTTGGCGCGCGCCGTGCTCGGAATGAAGGCGAAGATTTCGGTGCCGCCCGCCGTGGTGTTGGTGGCGTTGAAGGCGTGCAGCATGCCGTCGTTGGCGTTGACGTACACGGTCGGCGTCTGCGAGACCTTGCCCGCGACGAAGCTCGCGTACGTCGAGCCACCGGGGCCCGGGAAGGACGAGTAACCGTAGTCGTCGTTCGGACCGGTGAGGATCGGCAGCGAGCCGATGATGTCGCCGATCTTGTCGGTGCGATTGCGCAGCGGACCGAGGTTGGAGCGTTCCTTGGCGGCGTCGCCGCGCAGATAGTCGTAGATCTGCGCCGTGGTCAGACCACCGAAGCGCGAGGTCAGATCGGTCGCGGTCAGACCGATCGCGGCCAGCGCGGCGGTGTCGTTGGCGAACGAGGTCGTGCGCAGGGGCTCGGCCACGCGCGCCGAGTTGATGCCCGGCGTGACCATGGTGACGATGTTGCGCGTCGCCGGCGACGGCAGGCGCGCCGAGGCCGACCACACTTCCGTGCCCAGTGTGGCGTCGTTGTTGAGGCGGAAGGCCTTCAGATCGCCGGTCCACTCATTGGGGTTGAAGCGCGGGATGTAGCTCAGCGAATTGCCGTCCACGCGCACGCCGGAAATGGTCAGGCTGCCCGTGTCGCGCGCGGTGGCGACGATGGCGTCGAAAGCATTGCGCAGCTGCTGCTTCAGGCCCAGGGCATTGGTCACCAGGAAGTAGTTGTCCGGTTCGCCATTGCCATTGGCGTCCCATTCCACGCCTTCGGGAATGCCGTTGCTGTTGGCATCGGTGTAACCGCCGTACTTGGCGGCGAAGTACAGCGGATCGCGCAGCAGGCTCGCGGCGTTCACGCCGGCGCCAGGCGTGAAGGTGCGCGTCTGCGTGGTCGGCAGGCCATTGCAATCGGCCGGCGGCGAGCCGACATCGCAATAGCCCGGCGTGCGACCCGTGGGCGTGTTGAACTTGTAGGTGACGGCGGTCGAGGTGTCGACGTCGCGCACTTCCAAGTAAATGCCGTCGGCCGTGGTGCCCGACATCACGTAACCCATGTACTGAATGGCGCCACCGGCGGCGTACTCGGAGTTGAGCGTCACCGTGACGGTGTTGTCGGCATTGGCCTGGATCAAGTAACGCACGATCGCGTCCATGTCGAAGTCGTTGCCCTGCTCCACGTCCTCGTAGTTGATGCGGAACACGGCGTACGGACGGCCGCCGTTGACCGAGGTGTCGGTCGGCTGGCCGGGCACATTGACGATGCGCTCGACATAGAAGTCGACGATGGTGTTGGTCGGCTGGAAGGCCGCGGTATTGCTGACGCTGAACGCGCCACCGACGGTCTTGGCGAACGGCACCAGGGTCACGACGCGACCATTGATCGGGAACTCGATGCGCGGCAACGGCGAGGCCAGGGCCACCGAATACGTGCGCATCTTCTGCAGGCCCGAGGCCGCGCTGATGTCATTGAGGAACGCGAAGCGCGACACGCTCGCGGCGTAGAACGTGCCGCCCTTCGACGGTTCTTCCGGCGCCAGGCCGCGAATATTGCCGAAGCTCGACGCGCTCTTGGCCGTGGGCGCGGCGTTGGCCGTCGCGCCGGACTGACCAATGAAGATGTCCTTGGCGCCGCCGAATTCCTGAGTCCAGATCGTCGCGCCTTCGGTCGCGGCATTGAAGCTCGACAGCGCCGACGGCGTGGTGCCATCGGGCGTGGTCTCGCCGAACGGATTGCCCGGCAGGCCACCGTCATAGTTCGGATTGATGTCCGAGATCACGGTCTCGAAGGGCTTGGCGCAGGACGGATAACCCGTGGTGACGTTGTACGGGTCGGTCCAGGTCGCGGTCGGCAGGCCGAGATTAGTCTCGTAGGTCTGACCCGTGGTCGAACCACCGGTGGCGTAGCGCGGCGTGGCCGCGGCGGCGCCGGCGAAGTAACGCACGCCCTCGTACATCATCTCGGCGATCGGGTTGCCCCAGTCGGAGCACTCGCCGTTGTTCAGTGCGCGGGTGCCCAGGGCGCCGCAACTGCTGTCGAAGCTGTATTGGTTGCCCGAGTAGCGGAAGCCCACGACCTTGAGCGCGTTCAGCGTCTTGACGATGCCGTTGACGCCGGAATTGAAAATACCGGAGTTGGTGTCGTACTCGCTGCGGAAACTGCGCACCGCGCGACGGAGCACGCCGCCTTCGGTGTTGTTGAAATAGGTGCCGGTGATCAGGCCGAACAGCATCGAGTCGTCGTCGGCGTAGTCATGCAGCAGGCCGGTCGGCTTGAGCGTGCCCGACGGATACAGACGGCAGTTGTCTTCCTTCAGCGCATCGCTGGCGCAGACCTGCACGCGCACGGTGTAGTCGGTGATGCCCGAGGCGCCCGAGGTGATCGTGCCCAAGCTGTACGTGCTGATGGCGACGCCAGGCGCGGCAATGCCGCCATTCGTGGCGCCCGCCGACATATTCGGCACGGTGGAATAGCCACCACCGTTTCTACTCCAGCGCAGCCGAAAACCTTCGCCACCGGCGGCTTCCTCATGCCGGACTGTGAAGGTGTAATCCGTGTTTGCCAGGAGCGCGATGTTGGCGGTGGTGCTGGTATCGCAATTGCACATGCCATGGCCGCCATACGCTCCGACGATCTGCGGCCCGCCAGGTCCATTGAAGATCAGTTCGACGGCGTCGTCGCCATCGATCGAGAAGCGATAGTTACCACCACGGCCGGCATTGATGTGAATGGTACCCGTCATGACGGTGAGGAAATTATCCTGCGCGCCGAACGGGTTACAGTTCGCGGTGCAGTCGATATTGGCGATTGTGCCACTGCCCTGCAGTCGCGCCGCGGTCGCGTTGTTGGTGACCATCGTGTCGTATTCGGCGTGATTGGCCGGATGACCCGGGTGGCCCGAGGCCGTGGTGCCCGTGCACGACACGCGCGCGTTGGCTTCGGTGAAGCAATCGCCGGCCGCGATCGGACCTTCGATCGACAGCCAGTTCCAGATGCGCCACGGCGCCTCGGTCATCACGCGCATCACCGGCTCGCCGTCCTGCGAATTGGTGGTGCTGGCGAACAAGATGCGCAGGCCGGCCGACGGCGCGGACAGCGGGGTGTAATCGGCGATGTTGTAGCCATCGCGCGCGACCGACTCGTACTCCTTGCCCCACGAATGGCCTTCGCGCGGCACATAGGCGCGCTCGAGCGTGGTGTCGGTGCTGGTGTCGTTGGAGCGCTTGCCGCCGTAGAGCACCTTGCGCAGCGCGTCGATGCGCGAGGTCGTGACGTAGTTCAGAAAGTCACCGCTCCACGCGCCAGAGCAGCGCTTGGTCGCGGTGAGCGACACCGGCACGAAGCGGCCCGAACTGTAGTTGTAGCAGGCGTTCGAATTGAAATAGCCGAAGTAGGTGATGATCGACGGCTTGTAGCCGACGTCGAGCTGACCATCGCCGTTGAGATCCGATGCGTCGTTGTACGCCTCGAAATACAGCTTGGTGTCGCGCCCCATCACCAGCAGGTTCAGCGGGGCCACCGCCGACTGCGAGAACAAGGGGCCTTGCGCGATGTCCAGATCGGCGCGCGCCTGCTCGCTGACACCGGCGAGCAACATCGCCGCGGCCAGGACGAAGGAGTTACGTAGCTTGCTCATCAACATGATGGTCATCTCCCCGCGATCGTCGCTCGAGTCACGGAATGAATACGGTTTCGACGACGGCCGCGGACGTGTAGTCGCTGTCGCGGTCGTGATCCATGCCCAGGATTCGGAACATGGGTGACAGACGTTCGTTCTTGCGCGTGGTGCCCACGCTGATGCCGGCGTAGCCGGTCGTGCAGGCGGTGATGTCGCCGGTGTGCACGGCCGAGACATTGGTCTGCGAGGAGATCCAGCTCAGGCGATCGAACGCGTCCTCGGACGAGCATTGCTCGATGTTCGACGTGGTCGACGCGTTCGAACTCACGGTCTGCCGGATCAGGCGCTCGCGCACGCGCAGCACGGCCTCGGTCCGCTGGAACGCGAGGTTGGCATTGCGGTAGTTGCCGGCCATCTTCTCCTGCATCGTGGTTGCCTGCATGCCGGCGACGCCGAGCAGGGCCATGAGGATCAGGATCATCAGACCGACAAAGAGCACCGCGCCCTGTTGTCGTTTCGCGGATGAGCGTTTCATCGTCAGCCTCGCGTGTGAATGCTTCATGTCAGTTGCCGTTGAGGCGATTGCGCAGCGTCACCGTGGTCTCGTACGTCTGGCGCATGCGCTCATCGTTGGGTGGCGTGTAGCGCAGGCCGTTGACCGAATAGGCCGCGCCCAGCGCGGTGCCGCCAACATCGGGCGCCGCGGAATTTCGTTCGACGGTGACCGCGCGATTTTCCGAGCGCACCAGCAAGCCGACGCGCACTGAACCCACCGCGCGCCAGCGATCGTCGGTCGAGGCCGCGCCGGCCACGACGTTGGCGGCGCTGTCGAGCGACTCGGGAATGCCGTCGGGATTGGGCACGGCCGCGGCGGCGCCCGCGTCCCAGTTGTAGCGCAGCTGCATGTTCTCCACGCCTTCGACCAGTTCCTCGGGCGTGAGCGTCGGCGCGCCGGCGCTGCTCAATTGCAGGTTCACGCGGAACAGCGCGGGCGTTTCGCGCGTGCCGTCGCCGTCGTGATCGGACAGGCCCACGAAGTAGACGTAGGATTCCAGGCGATAGAGCGACGAGCCGCCCGAATACTCTTCGTTGGCGTCGAACGGCGCGATATTGAGTCCCGCGCCAATCGCCACCGGCGCGCGGCCCGTGGCCACGACCAGAGGACCGGTGACTTGCAGGAAGCTCGACTTCTTGCAGTCGGAAATCATGTACAGGCCGTGGCCGGTGAGGAAGTTCGACGGCCGCGTGACGCTGACGTTGAACAACCGCACGGCCGGCGCCGCGCCCTTCACCAACTCGGCCGGCACGGCATCGAAACCGGCCAGGCGCACGGCGATCACGTCGCTGCCGGCGATGGCGATGCCATTGATCGCGCCGAACACGGCCGCGGGCAACGCCGGCGTCCAGTTGGTCGCGGCCGTGGCCAGCGGCGGATTGGTGGAAGACGAACGATCGAGCGAATTGCCCCAGTCGGTGCCCGTGGCTTCGTAGCCCTCGATCGGCACGTCGAAGCGCGCCATCGCCGGCGCCAGCGCCAGATTGCGCGGATTGCCGTCGGTCGCGAAGCGCGTGAACACGCCGGCGATGCCCGAGGAACGGAACATCACGTTGCGCGACAGATCATTGCCGCAGCCCATCAGCCCGGCCTGACGCAGATCGCGCTGCAAAAAATCGACCGCGAAGCGCGACGATTCCTGCACGCGCGACAAGCCTTCGCTCGACAAGTACGCGGCCTTGGACGCCGAGAACACCTGCACCAGGCCCAGCAACAAGAGCGAGCCCAGGGCCAGGGCGATCATCACTTCGATCAGCGACATGCCGACCTGACGGAGAAGGCGCGAGCGCATCATCATCTTGGCCCTCACAGTTGGGTCTGCACGGTAAACGTAGTGACCTGCGCGGAGCTCGCCGACTCCTGACGCTGATCGGTCCACGCCAGATTGACGGTCACCACGCCGGCGGCGACGGTGATCTCGGCGGTGGCGTCATCGCCCAGCGCGCGGCGCACATTGCCCATCCACGTCTGCACGTCACGACGCGCCTGGGACGTGCCCGAGATCGACGTCGTGGCCGAGGTCGGCGACATCGCGTAGCCCAGGGCATTGGGCGAATTGGCGCGGATGCGATCGAGGATTTCGTAGGCGAGATTGGTCGCCTGCGTGCGGAAGTTGGCGCTTTGATTGCTGCGCACCGAAACGCCCAGCGTCGCGGCGAAGCCAAGCAGGCCCAGCGACAGCACCAGCACCGCGACCAGCACTTCGATCAAGGAAAAACCCCCGTTGGCGCGCGACAGGCGACGGCCGGCGTGAGGCATGGAATGCGTGATCATGTCTTCGAGCTCCTCGCGCCGACTCAGCTGCAGGCCAACTTGCGCACGGCCGTCTGGCCGGTGATGTTGAGCGAGATCGCGCGACGGTATTCGCGACCGGTGGTGCAATCGGTGCGCGGGAAGACCGTGATCACGCGATCGCTGGCGCTCGACGGCGCGCCGGTGGTCAGGCCACGCTCGTTGAAGGTGACCACGCGGAAATTACTGTTGGCGCTGGCGTCGACGTTCTGGTCGGTCTGCGACACGCGCACGATGTCATTGGCCGGATCACCCACGACGCCATTGGCGTCGGGATCGACGAAGACCAGCCAGCCGCCACCCCAGTCGCCGGCACAGGTCGTCTGATTGCTCGACGCGCACACGCTCACCGCGGTCGAGCGACGAATCGCCTCGCTGCGCGCCAGCGACATGCCCAGCACCAGGTCATTGGTGCGCGAGGTCACGCGATTGGTCCGAATCGTTTCGAGAAAGCTGGGCAGCGCCCAGGCCATGAAGATGCCGACGATGGCCAGGACCGTCATCAACTCGACGATCGAAAAGCCCGACGAATGTCCGCGCGAACGCATCATGGAAAGACCCCACCCTAAGTGTCGGTGGGGATGCTACCCGAGGCGCCTGCGTTAAAAAGGTGTCGCGGCTGTCAGCGGCGGGAGTCTTCCGACGAAAGGGAAAACGTGCGCAAGTTCACATTCGGCCAGGGTTTTCCGGCCGCCGACGAGGGCCGAGAAGCGGCGCTGTCTCAGCCCACTTCGACGCGGTAACAGGGCTTGTAGGCCGTGCCCGGCAGTTTCATGCGTCCCTGGCCGACGAACGAGGCCAAAAGCCGGTCGAGCGCGCGCATGATCTCCGGATCGCCGTTGATCACGAAGGGGCCGTGACGCTCGATCGCGCGCACGCCCTCTTCCTTGACGTTGCCGGCGACGATGCCCGAGAAGGCGCGACGCAGGTCCGCGGCCAGTTCATGCGGCGGGCGATCGCGGTTGAGATTGAGGCCGGCCATGTTTTCGTGCGTCGGCGCGAACGGCACCTGCAAGGTGTGCTGCACGCGCACGCCCCAGTTGAAGAAGAACGCGTCCTGCGACTGAATGCGGTAGTCGCGCACTTCCTCGATGCCGGCGGCGACGGTGCGGGCCACGTCGGCCGGCGCGTCGATCATGATGCGGTAGCGACGCGCGGCGGCATCGCCCAGCGCCAGGCGCAGGAAGGCATCGATCTGCTCGAAGTATTCGGCCGATTCGCGCGGGCCGGTCATCACCAGCGGGAACGGCAAGCCGTCATTGTCCGGATGCAGCAGGATGCCGAGCAGATACAGAATCTCTTCGGCCGTGCCGACGCCGCCGGGGAACACCACGATCGCATGCGACATGCGAACGAAGGCCTCCAGGCGCTTCTCGATGTCGGGCATGATCACGAGGTGATTGACGATGGGGTTGGGCGATTCCGCCGCGATGATGCCCGGCTCGGTGATGCCGATGTAGCGATTGCCCTTGCGCCGCTGCTTGGCGTGAGCGATGGTCGCGCCCTTCATCGGGCCCTTCATCGCGCCCGGGCCGCAGCCCGTGCAGATGTCCAGGCCGCGCAGGCCGAGTTCATAGCCCACGGACTTGGTGTACTCGTACTCGTGACGCGCGATCGAGTGACCGCCCCAGCACACGACCAGGCTCGGGTCGATATGCGGCTGCAGCAGGCGCGCGTTGCGCAGGATCTCGAACACCGAATTGGTGATGCCCTGGGAGCTCGCTAGATCGAAGCGGCCTTCCTGGAACTGCGTGGCGACGTAGATGATGTCGCGCACCACCGCGAACAATTGCTCGTTGATGCCGCGGATCATGCGGCCATCGACGAAGGCACTGCTGGGCGCGCCGATTAATTCGAGCTTGAGGCCGCGATCTTGCTGCTGCACGCGGATGTCGAAATCCGGAAAGCGCTCGAGCATGGCGCGCGGATCGTCGTTGGTCATGCCGCCGGTGAGCACGGCGAGCGCGCAACGGCGCAGCATCTGATGCAGGCCGCCCTGGGTGGCGTCGCGCAGGCGACTGACTTCCTGACGCGAGAGCACGTCGAGGCCACGGGTCGGCGAGATGCGGGCGCTGACGGTGTGATTGACGGTGTGGTTCATGGACTTGAGGTTTTCCAGGTGTGCTGGCGCGCGCTCAGCCGCGCACGGGCATCTCGTCGGCGGCGACGCCGCCGGCGAGCAGGCGCGCGTCGTGACCGCGTTCGCACAGCAGGTAGGTGGCCGAGGCGCTGCGTCGTCCGGTGTCGCAGTAGACGACGTAACACACGCCCGGTTGCAGTTGCGCCGCTTGTTCGCGCAGTTTGGACAGCGGCAGATTGATCGCGCCCGGCAGGCGGCCGCGACGGAATTCATCGGGCAGACGCACGTCGAGCAATTTCGCGGACTCGGCGATTTCCTCGACCGCGATCTCGCGCAGCAAGGGCGTCTTCAACAAACGGGTGAAATCCTCGGCGGCGATGCGCATCAGGCTCACGTCGGTGGCGGCGAGCACCGAGGCATTGCGCGGATCGCCCGAGACCAAGGCCTCTTCGCCAAAGCCCTGACCGACGCCGATGCGATTGAGCTCGGCCACGCGGCCGTCCGTTTCGCGTCGGATGATGCGACACGTGCCGGCCGTGATCACGTAGTAGTAATCGCCCGGATCACCCTGGCGAATCACCAACTGCCCGGCCTTGAACTCCACCGGCTTCATCGCCGCGAAGATCTGCGCGATGTTGGCCGGCGGGATGCGATGAAAGGCCTCGCTTTGCAGGAAGGCCGACATCCAGTCGTGACCCTCGTCGCCGGAGCCGTCAATCTCGACCACTTCCATCGAACCGGTCTGCGACCAGGTCAGCATCAGGTCGAGTTGATCGGCGTCGACGAACAGCACCTGCGCGGCCTTGAGCACGGTCGCCGTGCTCGCGCGCTTGCCGCCGGGCGACAGCGGATGGCGCGCGTCGGGCGTGCCGGCCTTGACCACGCGCGTGCCCGATTCGCTGTACAGCTCGACCTCTCCCGACAGCAGGTACAGCGCCGTGCGCGCCTGCTCGCCGCGGGTGAACAGCACCTGCCCCACCGCGAAGTTGCCCAGGCGCGCTTTCTTGGCGAGCTCGGCGCGGTCGGTCGGACTCATCGACGCCATGGGCACGAGGTCGCGAAGCTGGTTGGCGGTAATCGTGGACAACGGTTGGACCGGGGCCGGAAAGGACCGCTAGAAATGCCAAAAGACCCGGCCCAGGTCAAGGAAAAACCGGGATTTAGGCGCGCTTCTCGGCGACCGGGCGCTTGGCCAGCTTGCGCTGCAGGGTGCGTCGATGCATGCCCAGAGCTCGCGCGGTGGCGGCGATATTGCCGTCGTGCTCGGCCAGGACGCGCTGAATGTGCTCCCAGGCCAGGCGCGCCAGCGACGTCGGGCGATCGGGCGGTTCGACCTCGGTCTCGGGCGGTTCCTCGGCGTCATCGAGTGCGGCGATGACGGCGCGCGCATCGACGGGCTTGGCCACGTAATTCACCGCGCCGAGCTTGATCGCCTCGACCGCGGTGGCCAGGCTCGCGTAGCCGGTCATCAGCAGCACGCGCAGATTCGGCCGCGCCTCGAGCAATTGCCGCAGCACCACCAGGCCGTTGTCGGCGCCGAGTTTCAGATCGAGCACGGCGTGTTCGGGTTCGAAACTCGCCGCGCGCGCCAGGGCCTCGTCGCCCTGAGTCGCGGTCGCGGTGACGAAGCCTCGGCGTTCCAGCGAGCGCGCGAGCACGCCGGCGAACACCGCGTCGTCGTCGATCACCAGAATTCGCGCGCCCGGCTTCACGCGCCCGCTCCCGCGCGCAGCGCCGGCATCGGCAATCGCACCGAGACCTCGGCGCCTTCGCGCGTGTTGGCGGTCGACAGGCTGCCGCCGAAGCGTTCGGCGATCACGCGCGACAACACCAGGCCCAGACCAAGACCTTCGCGCTTGGTGCTGACGAAAGCCGCCGGCAATTCCGCGCGCTCAAAGCCCGGGCCGCGATCGCCCACTTCGATGCGCAGCGCGTCGTCCTCGCGCGTCAGCGCCAGGCGCACCTCGCGATGGCCGCGCGTGGTCGAGGCATCGGCGGCGTTGTTGAGCAGGTTCAACAGCAATTGCGTGAGCGTGGATTCGTCGCGCACCTGCTCCTGGTCGAGATCCGGCGCGATGCTCACCTGCGCCTGATGCTGCGGCCGCATCAGACGCCAGCGATCGAGCGCGCGCGCGACCAGATCGGCGATCGCGATCGGTGGCGCGGCATCGGCGCGACGTTCGGTCTCCACCACCAGGCGATGCACGGCGTCGCGGCACTGCGCGATCTGACGCGCGAGCAGATCGAGGTCGGCGGCGTTCGCGCCGCTGCCCGCGGCATCGCGCAGGTCATCGACGAGCACGGCCATGGTCGACAGCGGCGTGTTGATCTCATGCGCGGTGGCTGCGGCCTGCGTGGCCACGGCGAGAATGCCCTCGACGCGCAAGGCATGCTCGCGCGCGCGCGCCACCTCGTTGCGCTGTCGCGCGAGCACCGCGGCCAAGCGCGTGGCGAACCAGGTCACCAGGCTCGCGCTGATCAAAAAGTTCACCCACATGCCCACCACATGCAGGTTGAAGATTGAGTCCGTGCCCAGGTGATGCGGCAAGGGCTCGTAGCGCACCATCAAGGCGGTGTACGCCGCGGCCGACATCGAGGCCGCCGCCAGCACCCAGCGCGCCGGCAAGACGAAGGCCGACAAGGCGATCGGCACCAAGTAGAGCGTGACGAAGGGATTGGTCGGGCCGCCGCTCCAATACAGCTGCCAAGTCAGCACGGCGACGTCGAACAATAGGGTCAGCAGCAACGCGCCGGCGCCGGCATCCTCGCGTCCGCGCAGATGCCACCAGGCCAGCGCATTGCCCAGCGCCAGCACCGCCACGCCACCGAGCAGCGGCGCCAATGGCAAGGACACCTCGAGCAGGCGCACGCAGGCCACGATCACGACGAACTGCCCGAGCACGGCGAACCAGCGCATCAGCGCCAGCGTGCGCAGCAATTGAATGGCGCGAAGACCTTCCATGCGCGAAGTTTAGCGCCTGGGGTCGCGACGGACGGGGGTGCGACAAAGTGTCGCGGTCGCCGACGGAAGGAACGCCGCGCGAAAGGAACGCAAAAAAAAACGGCCGGCGAAAGCCGGCCGTTTTTGACTTGCCTTGAGCTTCGCTTAGAACTCGAAGCGGAAGCCGACCTGCACCGCCCAACGCGACTCGCCAGCCACGTCCTTGCGCAGCAGGCGCGGCACCGTGGTGGCGCCGGTCGTCTCGTTGACGAAGTTGGAGACGTCGTACACGTAGGCACCGTTCTGCACGCCAGCCATGCGGGCCACGCCGATGGTGTACGGGAACGCGCCTTCGTCGATCTGTCCCCAATCCTTGTTCAGCAGATTGCCGATGTTGAGGATGTCGAGGTACAGCTCGCCCTTGGTGTCGGCGAAGAACGGAATCTCCTGCGACAGACGCACGTCGAACTGGTTCAACCACGGCGCGCGCGTGGCATTGCGCTTGGCGACCTGACCGCGATGCTCGTCGAGGTAATCCTGACTCTGCATGTAATCCAGGAACGCGGCGATGTCTTGCGTTGAGGAATTGGCCGTGTACTGCGTGCTGGAGTCACCCATCGGGATGAAGAACAGGTCGTTGAAGGTACGACCGTCGCCGTTGGCGTCACCGGAGAACACGTAGCTGTACGGACGACCGTTGCGGCCTTCCCAGAACACCGACAACGTGGTGTCGGCATTGTCGAAGAAGTGGAAGCGCTTGGTGAACAGGCCCGTGAAGCGATTGCGCAGCTCGTAGTTCGAGGTGTTGGCATCGTCTTCGTTCGGGTTGAACACGGCGCGGTTCTGCCAGTTCGACAGGGCCACCGAGGAGGTGCCCGGGCTGACTTCGTCGGCCTTGGTGTAGGTGTAGCCAATCTTGGCCATCCAGTCGTTCTCGAACGGCTTCTCCAACGACAGCGTCAGGTTGGTCGCGCCACCCTTTTCGGTGTTCGACAACAGGATCACGTCGGTGTAGGCGCGATTGCGGTTCTGACGGTTGGCCGGCGAGGCGTTGTTGTTGAAGCTCGCCGGATTGACGTTGGCGTAGTAGTACTCGCGGCCGTCCGGCAGCACGCCGACCGGCGCGCCCAGGTTGAGGTGGTTGAACACCACGCCATTACGCGTGTCGGTGCGAATGGCTTCGGCGCCAGCGACCAGGCCCCACCACGGCAGTTCCTTCTCGAACGCCAGGTTCCACTTCCACACGGTCGGCTGTTCGAAGTCCGGATCGAGGAAGTTCACCAGCTGCGCGGCGTTGACCGTGGTCGGGATGAACGGGTTGTTCGGGTCGAAGTTCACGCCCGAGCCGTTGGTCGCGCTGTAGGCGATCGCCAAGCCACCCGGATTGGAGAAGCTGTTGGAGATCCACACGCCCGGAGCCGAACCCTGGAACAGGCCCACGCCGCCACGCAGCTGCGTGCGCAGCTCGGTGTCGAAGGTGTAGTTGAAGCCAAAGCGCGGCTGCACGGTGTAGGAACCGTCCGGAATGTCGGTGTTGTCGTAGCCGAACGCGGTCTGGGCGGCGGCGTTGTAGCGCGGCGTGCCGTCGACATTGGTCTGGTCCACGCGAGCGCCGTAGGTCACGGTCAGGTTCGAGTTCACCGCCCAGGTGTCTTGCAGGAAGAAGCCCGGGGTATTGAACTTGAAGTTGGCGGCCACCGAGTTGATGTCGCCATTGGCCGGACGCTGCAGGCTGTAGTTGCTCCAGTTACCGGCCTGGAAGTTGGCGATGTTGGCGAAGGTGTAATTGCCGAACACGTCTTGCAGGAACAGGTTGAACACGTCGTTCTGCTCGTAATCGAAGCCGAAACGGATCGTGTGGTCGCCCGCGAAGTAGTCACCGGCGAAATAGGCGGTCTTGGTGTCCACGCCCAGGATGTTGGCGTGACGCGAACGCTCGCGGCCGAACAGCACCGAGGCGCCCGGACGCACGTTGACCGTGATCTGCGGGAACAGCGAGAACGGCGACGGCAGCGAGTCGTACTCCGAGTACGAGATGTTGGCCTCGGTCGAGAACGAGTCGGTCCAGTTGCTGTACAGCAGCAGGGCGTAGTTCTCGAAGCTGATGTTGTCCTCGTAGTAGTTCGAGTCCAACTGCAGCGTGGTGGTCGAGGTGTTCAGACGCAGGATCGAGCCCTCGGTCTTGTTGTAGCGGAACGAGGCGCGATGGTTCTCGTTGATGTTCCAGTCGAACTTGGCGAAGTACTTGTCGTCGGTGTTGTCGGCCGTGCGCGCCTGACCGCCGATGTCGCTCAGGCCGTAGCCGGCGGCGATCGTGCGGATCTGGTCGAGTTCGGCCTGCGAGACGTTGACCTGGTTGACGCAGTCGCCGCCCTGAACGCAGGTCGAGGCGCCCGGCGCGGAGCGCTCGAACTTCTCGTAGCCCACGAAGAAATACAGAATGTCCTTGATGATCGGGCCACCGAGGTAGGCGCCGGCGGTGTACTCGTCGTCGAAGCCCTTGAACTCGTTGCCGTTCTCGTCGTCGCCGACCATGTCGTTGTTGCGATAGGTGCCGTAGACGGCGCCCGAGAACTCATTGCCGCCGCTCTTGGTCACGGCATTGATGTTCACGCCCACGAAGTCCTTCTGAGTGACGTCGTAGTTCGAGATGCCGATGTTGAACTCCTCGATCCAGTCGATCGAGATCGGCTGGTTGAGGGACGGCAGGCCCGAGTCGTTCAGACCGAACTGGTCATTGGTCGGCACGCCGTCGATCTTGATGTTGTTGTAGCGGTTGTTCTGACCGCCACCGGTGATGCCACCGCGCTCCTTGTCGATCTGCACCACGCGCGGGTCGAAGCGCACGTAGTCTTCGATCGAGCGGCGGATCGAGGGGAAGGCCTCGATCTGCTCGCGCGTCACATTGGTGCGCGCGCCCATGTTGTCGTACGAGAACACCGTGTCGGTGGACGTGCCGACGACTTCCACCGCTTCGAGGTTCGAGGCCTCGGAACGCAGCTCGAGTTCGACCGAGGTCGTTTGGTCGAGCAGCAGGTAGACGTCGTTCTTGGTCGTGCTTTCCAGGCCCGAGCCGCTGGCCGTGACCGTGTAGGGACCGCCGACGCGGAAGCCCTTGGAACTGAAGCGACCATTTTCATCGGTCGTCAACTCGCGGCGCGTGCCGGAAGCGACGTGCGTGACCGTGACGGTCGCGCCGGCCACACCCTTGCCGCCGGAGGTGATCTGACCGGACAGACCGGCCGAGGTGCTCTGACCGAACGCCGGCGAAGCGGCGAGCAGGCCCATGAGCAGCCAGAGTACGAGTTGCACTCCAGTACGTTTCAACATGGTTTACACCCTTGTCTACGTTTTGAATTCATCCGGAACCGCGCCCACTACGCGGTTTCTCAGCTTGTCGTCGCGAGCCCCGCCGTCCTGGCGCATGTCGCGTCGACGCCCCCGTGCCTTTGATTCCCCGTTCACGTCAGACAAGCCTTGTCGCGCCTGACGAACCGGCAACGGAGGGGTTAACAGGAGTTTAACAGCGAAGCATGACGTTTTTGTAACCCGACCGATGGTCGGCGCCAGCTTTTTCACGGGCGAATTGCCCGAAAAACCGTGTCAGACCGCCGACTTGAGATAGCTGGCCAGCCCGTTGAGGAACATCTGCACGGACAAAGCCACCAGGAGCATGCCCATCAGGCGCTCCATCGCCGCCAGCACCCGGTGCCCGAGCCAACGATACAAAGCCGTGGCCGAAAACAAGATGACAGCCGTGCCCAGCCAGGCCAGGACCAGGGCGATCGACCACTCGACATTGCGCGCGGGGTTTTCGTGACCGAGCAGGAGCAGCGCCGCCATCGTCGACGGCCCCGCCACGCAAGGAATCGCCAGCGGCACGATGAAGGGCTCGCCCTCGGGCGTGTCGCCGAACACGCCTTCGGGCGTCGGGAACACCATGCGGATGCCCATCAGGAACAGCACGATGCCACCGGCGATGCTCACCGCTTCCTGCTTCAGCGACAGCAGATGAAGAATGCCGTGACCGCCGAGCAGGAATACGAACAGCGTAACCAGCGCGATCAACAGCTCACGCGCCAACACGACGCGCCGCCGCTGCGGCGTGAGGTCCTTCAACAAGGACAAGAACAGGGGCACGTTGCCCACCGGGTCCATGATCAGGAACAACAACAGCGCGGCGGAGAGCGTGTCTTGCATCAGTTGACCGCCGCGGTCGGCGCGGGCGGCAATTCGACGATGGCGCTGCCGCCATTGAGCCCGGCCAAGGCATGCACGCACGCGCGCGCGGCCAGGTCGGGCGTGGGCACGCTTCCCGGGTTCTCGCCGATATAGGCCTGCGCGCGAAGCCCGGTGCGCATCGGCCCCGGTCGCAACGCGGTGACGCTGATCGGCTTGTTCTCGAGCTCCAGCGCGAGCATGTCCGACAAGGCCATCAAGGCCGACTTGGCCACGCCATAACCGCCCCAGTACGCGCGATTGACCCGCGCCGCGTCATCGATCACATGCACGACCTGACCTTGGCCCGAAGCCTCGAGCAAGGGCAGACATGCCTGCGTGAGCAACCAGGGCGCGGTCAGATTGACGTGCAGGGCACGCACCCATTCTTCCGCGCCGGTCAAGGGCAAGGGCGCGAGGCCGGCGAAGTGCGCCGCGGCATGCACTAGGCCATCAAGACGACCACATTGCTCGCGGATCGCGTCGGCCATGGATTCGTATTCGGCCGGACTGGCGCCGGAAAGATCCAAGGGATAGATCGCCGGCTGCGGCGCGCCGAGCGCGACCACTTGGTCATACACGCGCTCGAGCGCGGCGACGCGACGACCGAGCAGCACCACGGTCGCGCCCGCGCGCGCGGCGGCGCGCGCCGTGGCCGAACCGAAACCACCGGCCGCGCCCACGATCAGGATCACGCGCCCGGCCAGGCATTGCTCGGGCAGGGTCGTGCCTTCGGAAAACGTCAGCGTGCGCACGACAGGCTCAGGCCGTGCCGCGCTGAAGTTCGCTGACCATGCGCGCGAGTTCGCCTTGCTCGTACAACTCCAGCGTGATGTCGCAGCCACCGATCAACTCGCCATTGATGAACAACTGCGGGAACGTCGGCCAGTTGGAATAGCGCGGCAGATTGGCGCGGATCTCGGGGTTCTCGAGCACATTGACGTGCTCGAAGCGCGCGCCGCAGGCCTTGAGCGCCTCGACCGCGCGACTGGAGAAGCCGCACATGGGAAACTGCGGCGTGCCCTTCATGAAGAGCACGATCGGATGCGACTCGATGGTCTCGCGAATGCGCGCCATCACGTCCATGGCAAAACTCCCGGCCCCAGGGCCCAGTGATCTCGAATGGCGCGGATTTTAGCGCGAACCCGGCGTCATTGATTTGTCCGCGTTCGCCTCAATAGACTTCCGCCTCCGCCCGTCCAGCCTCAAGCAAGAGGGAACAGCACCATGGCCATCGAACTGCCCGCCCTGCCCTATGCCCGCGACGCGCTCGCGCCGCACATCTCGGCCGAGACCATCGACTTTCACTACGGCAAGCATCATCAGACCTACGTCACCAACCTCAACAACCTGATCAAGGGCACCGAGTTCGAGAACCTCTCGCTCGAGGACATCATCAAGCGCTCGCAAGGCGGCATGTTCAACAACGCCGCGCAGATCTGGAACCACACGTTCTATTGGAACTCGCTGTCGCCCAAGGGCGGCGGCGAACCGACCGGCAAGCTCGCCGACGGCATCAAGCGCGCCTTCGGCTCGTTCCAGCAATTCAAGGAAGAATTCACCAAGGTCGCCATCAGCACCTTCGGTTCGGGCTGGGCCTGGCTGGTGCAGCGTCCCGACGGCTCGCTGGGCATCGTGTCGACCTCCAACGCCGCCACGCCCCTGACCGGCGCCGACCGCCCGCTGCTGACCTGCGACGTGTGGGAACACGCCTACTACATCGACTATCGCAACGCGCGCGCGAAGTACGTCGAGTCGTTCTGGAATCTGGTCAACTGGGAATTCGCGACCTCGCAAATGGCGTGATGCCGACGCGAGATCGTGGTTGAAGAAGCCCGCCTAGTGCGGGCTTTTTCGTGCTTGCAAATCGTGAAGGCGAGATGGCCGTGGACTGGTCTAGCTTCACGTCCGACCCGGACGCGAGCACCGCCTCGCGATGGCGCAAGATTTCGCCAGACACCGCAGGGCAACGAGGACACGCATGGACTCGCCAAGGACTGGTTTCGCATTCGCGATCATTGGCGCGCTGATCGTCGCCATGGGTGCTTTCTGGTGGGGTCGCCAATCGGCGATGACATCGACCGGCGCGATGACGTCATCGAACGCTTCGCGGGTCGACGAAGAGACCGACACTCGCGAGCCGATATCGGTTGTCACCACCGCGACGGGAACCGCGCGCGCCACTTCGCCATTCGAAGCTTCGCGGTCGGCGACATCCGCATCGACGAGCGCGCGAGCCTGGACCACGCCGGACCACGCGGCCCTGTCCGACCGCGTTCGCGAACTGCTCAAAACCTTGCCCGACCTCGTGCGTCGCGCGCGCGCCGGTGATCTCGATGCCTGGACGACGATCGATCGCGTGCGCGTGGCCTGCGCCGAAGCACCGATCGATGCCGACGATGTCGCCGCGCGGGTTTCCTTCGAGCGAACCTTTGGCAACGACACGCCAGCGTTCGGCAAGGCGCTCGCGGAACTGCAGGCGATTTGCGCGCCCTATCGACAAGCCGTGTCGCAAGCCCTCGAACGCAAACTGCTCGCGCGCGCCGCCGAAGCTGGCAGCGCGGACGCGCGCGCGACCTACGTGCTCACCTGGGTCGATGGCATTCGCAAGGACGGCGCGCTCGGCGAGGAACTGCTGCTCTATCGCCACAACAGCCAGATCTATCTGCGCGAGATGTTCGATCAAGGCGATCCGCAAGCACTGTGGCTCTATCAAGCCGCGTACACCGACGGCTACGCCTTCGATCCTGATCCCGTGCTCGCCGCCGCCTATCTTCAGCACTATCTGAATCTGAACGGCGCGCGCGGCGACAGCTGGCTCGATCGCGAACTCGCGGCGCGCCTTGCGCGACTCGATACGAGTGAACGCGAGCGCGTGACGACGGAGATCGAGCGCTTGCGGCGAGAGTTTGTGTGCCGCGGGTGCGAGGCGGCGCCGCCGAAGGGCTAGGTCACCGTCACGGTTGATCGCTCGGTTTCCAACTTCCTGGCGTCACCTCGCCGTGAGCCGACGACACCAGTTCGACGCATTCGGCGCATGCATCGGAAGGCAGTCGGTGATCCCTGCGCATGCGTCTCGAGAACGCAGTTCCGATCGCCGCATGCCTCGGATCCACCAGAAGGAGCGAGCACATGCCTCCCTGTCGTCACGGTCATGGCTTACTGTTTTCGTGCCTCATCATGGCCTCTGGAATCATCTGGTCGATGGTCGCGCGTTCCCAAAGTCAATCAATCGACACCGCCGAAAGACCGCAATCGACCGCGATCAAGAATGTCGCGAACACACATCGCTGGCAGGACCCCTACATGGCGTCCATAGCCGGCGAGATTCACTACGCCGTCGATCACTTGTTCGAACTTCTTTCGCGCGCGCGCGGCGGCGATCGCGAGGCGATGCGAACCATCTTGACCGCCGACGAGCAATGTTCGAATGCGTCGAAGAGCACCGATGAAATCGCGTATCGGGTCGCGATCTCGCGACGCTCCGGCCACTACTCACCTGAGATCGGCATCAACATCTCGGAACACCATTTGGCCTGTCTGCCGTACCGACAAACCGTCGACGAGAAAACCCATCGCGAGATCTGGCGGTTGGCGGCGGAAGCCGGCGATGTCAACGCGCGCAGCGCCTACGTCGTCGCTTGGTCGCAAGGCATTGCGCGCGACGGCGCGGCCCCCGATGAATTCGATCTCTATCGCGACACCTCGCGCCGTTACATGACCGAGATGTTCGCGAGCGGTGACCTCACCGCAATCGGGCTCTATGCGACTGCCTATCGCGAAGGTCTAGTCTTCGATCGCGATGTCGCGCTGCAGGCCGCCTATCTGCAGCTCTACGCCGAACTCGACCACGGCCCCAACGGCAACGTCATGCGCATGTCGCTGACGAAGCTTGATCCATTGCTCGACGATGCCGCGCGCGAGCGGCAGCGCGCGATGGTCGAGCGCTTGCGTCGGGAGTTCGTGTGTCGGACTTGCGCGCCGTCGTCGTCGCTTCAACCGCCGAAGGGTTGAGGGCGCGACGTCACTTCATCGCGGCGCGAGCGCGTCGACGACGCCGGCGACTTGCTCCTCGCGACTCAGCGCGGCGCCGACGCGTGCGAGCGCCGCGCGCAGTTCCGCCGGTGAATCGCAACGCAAGGTCGCGTGGCCGACCTTGCGGCCAGCGCGCGGGGACTTGCCGTAGTCGTGCCAATGCGCGCAGGGTTCGCGCAGCAGCGGATCGCGCGCGGGCAGTTCGCCGACCCAGTTGAGCATGGCGGCGTGACCGCGCGCGGTGGTGGCGCCCAGCGGCAGGCCCATGACGGCACGCAGGTGATTCTCGAATTGGCTGACTTCGGCGCCTTCGATGGTCCAGTGGCCGGAGTTGTGCACGCGCGGGGCCATTTCGTTGACCAGCACGCGGCCTTCGCGCACGAACAGTTCCAGCGCGAACACGCCAACATATTCGAGTTCACGCGCGACCGCCCGCGCGGCGTCGAGCGCGAGCGTTTGCACCGAGGCGCTTTCGGGCGCGGGCGCGAGGCTCGCGGAGAGAATGCCTTCAGCATGCCAGTTCTGCGTCAGCGGATACGCGCGGAATTCGCCGTCGCGCGCGCGCACGCCGATCACCGACACTTCGCGCTCGAACGGCACGAAGGATTCCAAGATCAAGGGCACGCCACCGATCGCTTGCCAGGCCGCGTCGATGTCTTCGACGCGACGCAAGCGAAACTGACCCTTGCCGTCGTAGCCCAGACGTCGCGTCTTGAGAATGCTGGGCACGCCGATCTCGGCGACGGCGGCGACCAGTTCCTCGCGCGAATCGACGGCGCGATAGCGCGGCGTGTCGAGACCGAGCTTGCGGAAGGTGTCCTTCTCGGCCAGGCGATCCTGAGCCACGGCCAGCGCGCGCGGATTGGGAAACATGGCCACGCGCTCGGCCAGCCAATGCGCGGTCTGCGCGGGCACGTTTTCAAAATCGAAAGTGACCACGTCGACTTCGCGCGCGAACTGTTCCAGCGCGGCGAGATCCGTGTAATCGGCGTGCAACAAGGGCGCGAACTGGCCCGCGCAGGCATCGGCGACATTGTCGACGACACGAAAGCGCAGACCCAAGGGCGCGCCCGCGATCGCGAGCATGCGCGCGAGCTGTCCGCCCCCCAGAATGCCAACGACCGGCGCGCGCATCAGTCGCGAGGATCGGGTTTGGCCAACACCTGCTCGGTCTGCGAGCGGCGGAAATCGGCCAGCGCCCGCGCCACGGCGGGATCGTTCAAGGCAAGCACCGACGCCGCGAACAACGCGGCGTTGACCGCGCCCGCGGCGCCAATCGCGAGCGTGCCCACGGGAATGCCGGCGGGCATCTGCACGATCGACAACAGGGAATCCATGCCGTTGAGCGCCTTCGATTGCACCGGCACGCCGAGTACCGGCAGCGCGGTCTTGGCGGCAAGCATGCCAGGCAAATGCGCCGCGCCACCGGCGCCGGCGATGATCACTTGAATGCCTCGCGCCGGGGCTTGCTCGGCGTACTGGAACAACAGATCGGGCGTGCGATGCGCGGAGACCACGCGCGTTTCGTGCGCGATCGCGAGGCGATCGAGCGTCTCGGCGGCGAGCTTCATCGTCTCCCAATCGGAGCGTGAACCCATCACGATGCCGATGCGCGGCGCGGCGGGACTGCTGGCACTCATGTTCCGGACCCGGCAAAAACGCTATCTTAGCGCCTCGCGCCCATCAGTTCGTCAAGGGAAACCCGTCCAGGTCATGAGTATCGATCGCCGGCTGCTGGAGAATCTGTGCTGTCCCGTGTCCCATTTGCCGGTGCGGCCATTGAGCGCCACGCAGATCGACGCGGTCAACCGCGCGATCGAGGCCGGCGCGGTGGTGTCGGTCAATGGCGCGCCGGTCAAGCTCGCGCTGCGCGAGGGCCTGATCAGCCAGGACAATAAGGTGATCTACCCGATCATCGATGGCATTCCGGTGATGCTGGCCGACGAAGGCATCGGCACGACGCAACTAACCGACTTCCCGCGCTGACGCGATGGCCGTCCCGCAACCGGCGCCACCGCCGCCAGAGCTCATCGCCGCCGACGTCGCGCGCGCGCTGGCCGAGGACATCGGCGCTGGCGATCTGACCGCGAAACTCGTGCCCGAATCGCATCGCGCGCGCGCCACCATCGTCGCGAAGGACGATGGCGTGCTGTGCGGACAGCCATGGGCGCAGGCGTGTTTTCTATCGCTCGATCCGAACGCGCGCGTGACCTGGTCGCGTCGCGATGGCGAAGCCTTCGTCGTCGGCGACACCTTGGTCACGATCGAAGGCCAGGCGCGCGCCCTGCTCGGCGCCGAACGCTGCGCCTTGAACTTCTTGCAGACCTTGTCGGCCACGGCCACGGTCACGGCGCGCTTCGTCGCCGCGGTCGCCGGCACGCGCACGACGATTCTCGACACGCGCAAGACCTTGCCCGGGCTGCGCCTCGCGCAAAAATACGCGGTGCGTTGCGGCGGTGGCGGCAATCACCGCATCGGTCTGTTCGACGCGATCCTGATCAAGGAAAACCACATCGCCGCGGTCGGTTCGATCGGCGCGGCGATCGCGCGCGCGCGCGAATTGGCGCCGGGCGTGATGGTGGAAGTGGAAGTGGAGAATCTCGACGAACTCGACGCCGCGCTCGCCGCGCGGCCCGATCGCATCATGCTCGATGATTTTTCGCCCGAGGACTTGCGCCGCGGCGTCGAGCGCGCGGCGGGTCGTTGCGCGCTGGAAGTGTCCGGTGGCGTCGATCTCGATCGCCTCGCGGCGATCGCGCGCACCGGCGTCGACTTCATCTCGATCGGCGCGCTGACCAAGCACGTGCGCGCCGTCGATTTGTCGATGCGGCTCGCGGCGATCTGAGCCGCGCGCCGCGCGCGCTCAGCGCATCAGGAAATAACCCGCCGCGCCGACGGCGGCGATGACCAGCACCACGGCCACGCCGATCCACAAACCCGCCGAAGACTTCGGTTCCGACGCGGGCGCGGCGGCGGCGGCCGGCGCGGGCGCGGCCTTGGTCGCGGCGGCGGCTTCGAGACCCGGCGCCACCAGCAGGAAGCGCACGGTATCCAGGCGCAGTTCCTCGCCCGGCTTCAACAAGCCCTGATGCACGCGCTTGCCATTGATGAAGGTGCCGTTGGCCGAGCCCATGTCCTCGATCGCCACGCCATCGGGCATGATCTGCAGCTTGGCGTGATGGCGCGAGATTTCGTCGCCGGGAATCGAGATATCGCAATCGGTGGCGCGGCCCACGGTCATGGTGCCGACCAAGGGATAGTTCTTGCCGAAGGTGCTGCCGGACACGCCGCGCAACACGAACTTGGGCAGGGCCATGCGCACGCGCGTGCGGCCATCGTCTTCGTTCTTGCCGGCGGCGGCGGGCGCGGCCGCGCTGGCCGGACGATCCAGCGCGACGATGCGCGCGCCGACCTTGGAAAACAGCACCAAGTCGCCGGGCTTGACGCTGACCTCTCCCACGACCTGCTTGCCATTGACCACCACCACGTTGGTGGCGGCGCTCAGACGAATCGTCGCGGCTTCGCCGCGCAGCTCGATATCGCAATGATGCGCGGCCACGCCAGGCGCAACGATGGTGATGTCGACCCCGCCGGCGCTGCCGACGCGATTGACGCCTTCCTTGAGCTCGACAGGTCCATGTTCGCCATTCGGGAAAAGCAGCTTCATAGTTTATTTTCTTGAGTTATGTTCGTTGAGCGGCTCGCGGCCGCCTGGCGCCATCGTCACTGCACTTCACGCACGACTCGAAAACCGACGGTATTGGCCGCCACGTCCGAGGCGAAGGTTTCTTGCTGCGTCGGCGCGGCCTTGTCGCGCGTGGTCAGCCAGGCGCGGCCCAGGGCCACGTGCTCCTTGCAACCCGGCGCGCAATCCGACACCCACTCGCGCACATTGCCGCCGATATCATAAACACCACTGGAATCGGCTTCAAAACTGCGCACGGGCGCGGTCTCGGCATAGCCATCGTCGCAGGCGTAGGCATCGCGTTCGCGATAGCTGCCGTTGTATTTCTGATCGGCGACATTGGCCTTGCAATCGCCGTCCTTCAGACGCGCGGCCAGCGCTTTCCATTCGGCCGCGGTCGGCAGGCGATAGGTCTTGCCGGTCTTCTCGGTCAGCCACTCGGCGTAGTTCTCGGCATCGGTGAAGGTCACGCAGACCACGGGATGATTCGCGGTCTGGGTGAAATTCGGATTCTCGAAGGTGTACTTGCGGGAAGAACGGAAAAACGACTCGCGATCGCGACACGAAGTGCGCTCCGAAGCCAGGGCGATGCCACTGGCGCGGAATTCGCCGAGCGTGACCTCGGCGCGCGCGAAGGCCAGGCGTTTGCCGCCGACGTCGACCACGACCATCTCCGGCCCCTGACCATTGGCCTTGAAGCCATCGCGGAAGACATAGCCCGGCAAGCCCAAGCGCTCGGACGCCTTGAGCCCACGCTGCGCCTCGGCCGAAGCCGCATCGAACACGAGCGCGCGCTGATACGCCTTGGTCGCGGCGTCGCGATTCCACGTGGTCAGCGCGACGCGGCCTTCGGCCAGCGCCTGATCGCGCAATTGCTCGCGGCGCGCGCGCGTGCGCTTGAGCACGTCGGCGCCTTCGGGCTGAGTCGTGGCGATTTCGTCGGCGCGCTTCAAGAAATCGAGGAACTCCTGCGTCTTGCCGTCCTTGAGCGACGCCTCGCCCAATTCGACATAGGCGCCAGCGACATCGGCGATGCCCTGACGCGCCTTCGCGGCCGCCTGCGTGTCCTTGAAGCGCTCGGCCAATTGCAACGCGAGCTTGAAATGATCGAAGGCATTGCGCCCGGGCGGATTGCCCAAACGCTTCTGCGCGATTTCATTGCGCGCGATCGCGAGCAGCAGCGGCAAGGGATCTTGCGCGGTGGTCGCGACCGCGATGCGCAGCGCTTCGGCTTCGGCGGGATCGAGCGGCACGGGCTGCGGCGCGTCGGGCACGATGGTGCCGTCGGGCATCAGCTGACCCGTGGCCGATACGCCCTGCGCGTAAGGGTCGATGATCTCGCCGGTGGTCTCGGTGGCATTGGGATCGAGAGCGGTCGCGGTCGGATCGGTCGCGGTGAATTCGGGCGTGGTCGCGGTGGCGGTCGTCTCCGGCGCGGGCGTCGGCGTCGGCGCGACGCGTGGCGGCACATCGGCGGCGTTGGGCAGGTTGCCCGGATTACGCGTGATGTTGGACGCGACGGTCTCGGGCGGTTTGTCGCCACTCATGCGCGAAGCGATGAAGGCCGCGAGCGCGAAACCCAACACGCCCGCGCCGATCGCCAGCCACGCCAGCGGCAAGCGTCGCGCGGACGGTTCGGCCTTGGCGGCCGCGGGCGCGGCGACGCTCGCGGGCGCCACGGGACGCGGCGCGGTGTTGACCTGGGTCGCGTCGACGCTCGCGGGCGCGGCGGCGGCCGCGGCGGCGGGCGAGATTTGCGGTAATTGCGTGGTCGCGGCCTGACTCGTGTCGGTGATGACCGGCAGGATTTCCGTGCGCGATAGCGTTTCGCCGCCGCCCAGACGCGGGCCCGTGGACAGACCCACCTTGTCGGCGATGCGCTCGAGCGAGGCGACGAAGCTGTCCATGTCGGGAAAACGCTCGGCCGGGTCCTTGGCCAAGGCGCGATCGATCAGTTCCTGCCAGTGCGCGATCGGCGCGGGCAGGCGCGGAATCGGCTCGAACACGTGCGCGTAGGCGATGGCGAAGCCATCCTCGCCGTCGTACGGCGGCTTGCCGGTCAACGCTTCGTACGCGACCGCGCCGAGCGAGTAGATGTCGGAGCGCGCGTCGATGGCGCCACCGCGCGCCTGCTCGGGGCTCATGTAGTGACTGGTGCCCACGCTCACGCCGGCATTGGTCAATCGCGAGGTGCGCGTGACCGCGCGCGCGATGCCGAAGTCGGTGAGGATGGGGTTGTCGGTCGCGTCGAACAGAATGTTCGCCGGCGACACGTCGCGATGCACGAAGCCACGCAGATGCGCGAACGCGAGCGCGCGCGCGACGCCACTCAACACGCGCATCACTTCGGGTTCGGTCACGCCATCGCGGATGCGCGCGACGAAATCACCGCGCGGCAGATGCTGCATCGAAAAATAATGTAGCTGCGCCTCGGTCACGCCGACGTCGTACACCGCGACGATGTTGGGATGCGACAGCGACGCGAGCGTGCGCGCCTCCATCAGGAAGCGGCGCGAGAAATTCGGATCATTGACCAGCGCCGGGGTCATGACCTTCAAGGCGACCTCGCGCTCGAGCGAAGTCTGCACGGCGAGATACACCGTGGCCATGCCGCCGGTGCCGACCTCGCGCTTGATGAAGTACCCCGGAATCTGTATCACTCGCACTCCCCCTGTGCCATGGCGCGGGGCCACGGCCCGGCGATTGTAACGGTCCCCGACCGCAGGCGTTAGCGGCTTGGCGCACAGCCCGAGGGCCGCGACGGGTCAACGCTAGCCCAGAATGTGACCGTTTTCACTGGAGATGGGTTCCGTGTGGGGCGATTTGACGCTGTTGGCGGTGCTCGCGCTCGTGGTCTTGTTCTGGCTCAGCGCCGATCAGGCCCGACGACGCGCCGTGACCGCGGCGCAGCAGGCCTGCGCGGCCGCGGGCGTTCAGTTTCTCGATCAGACCGTGAGCCTCGCGCGCATCGGCGTGACGCGCGTCGATGGCTGGTTGTGCTGGCGACGGGTGTATCGGTTCGAGTACAGCCCGGACGGGCAATCGCGGTCGCGCGCGCATGTGCGCGTGCTCGGCACCGAGGTCAGCGCCGACGTGATCGCGCCCGCGCCGACCCTCGCGCCGTGATGGCGACTACTTGACCACGCGCAAACGCGGGCCCTTGGGCTGCGCGGTGGCGTCGGTGGTGCCGGGCGGCGTGGTCGCCGGCGGCGGTGGCGCCGGTTCGGCCGGGAACATCATGCCCTGGCCGTTTTCGTGCGCGTAGATCGCGAGCACCGCGGCCACCGGCACTTCGACCTGATGACTCACGCCGGAAAAACGCGCGAGAAAGCGAATGCGCTCGTTGCCAAGCTCGAGGTCGGACACGGCGCGCACGGCGATATTGAGCACGATCTGACCATCCTTGACCGCGCCCGCGGGCACGCGCACGCCGGCCGCGCGCGCGTCGACGAGCAAGTACGGGGTCAGGCTGTTATCGCTGATCCAGTCGTACATGGCTCGAATCAGGTACGGACGATTCGAGGTCATTTTGGATTGGGACGCTTGCACGCTCAAACTTCCGGCCTCAGGGCTTTCTCTTCATCGGTCAAGGAACGGGCGAAGCCGGGGCTTCGAAAAATCCGCTCGCCGTAGTCGCTCACGATCTGGGCCTCGCGCGGCAAGACCACGCCATAGGATGGCAGACGCCAGATCAGCGGCGCCAGCGCGCAGTCGGCCAGACTCATTTCGGCATTGAGGAAAAACTTCGAGGCCTTGAACACCGGCACGCTGGCCAGGATGCTCTCGCGCAAGCGCTTGCGCGCGGTCTCGATGGTGCTCTTCGTGCCGGTGCGGATGGTCTCGACGAAGGGAAACCAGTCGCGCTCGATGCGCGCCACGCCCAGCCGGATGCGCGCCCGCGACAGCGGATCGACCGGCATCAGCGGCGGATGGGGATAACGCTCGTCGAGGTACTCGGAAATCACGTTGACGTCGTATAGCACCAGGTCGCGATCGACCAGGGTCGGCACCGAGTGATAGGGATTGAGATCGAGCAGGTCCTCGGGCGGATTGGCCAGATCGACGATCACCAGATCGTAGGCCACGCCCTTGGCCGCCAGCACCAGACGCGCGCGATGGCTGGCCAGGTCCTCGCGGCCGGAGAACAGGGTCAGCACCGTGCGCGTGCGTGTCGCGGCGCTCGGCTTGCGCTTGTTGCCCCAGCTTGCGAGCGGATTGCTCACCGGCGTACTCCCCGTGACACGGCCTAAGCGCAGCGCGCGACCCGTAAGTCGCGCGCTATCAGTCCGAGAGCCTACACCGGGATAACGGCGGGCGTGAAGCCACCAAGGGCCCGCGGTCGGGCCGGCGCGACCGCAACGAGAAGCGCGTCACGATCGCGCGCCGACCTCAGTGGACGTCGCGCCAGTACTCGGTCTTGAGCAACCACGCGAGGAAGGTGAACACCGACAGGAACAGAATCACCCACACGCCGACGCTGGTGCGCTGGAACGCGGCCGGTTCGGCGACGTATTGCATGAAGTTGGCGATGTCGCGCACGGCGATGTCGTATTCCTCGGGCGAGAGCTTGCCCGGGCTGGCCAATTCCAGACGCTCGACCGGCGCCGCGCCACCATCGTGCGCCTCGCCATACACCGGGCGCTGCAGACCTTGCAGTTCCCACAGCACATTGGGCATGGACGCGCCGACCAGCACGGTGTTGTTCCAACCCGCCGGTCGCGACTCGTCGACGTAGAACGACTTGAGGTAGGTGTAGATCCAGTCGGCATTGCCCGGCTTGGCGCGCGCGGTCAGCGACAGATCCGGCGGCGCCTTGCCGAAAAACGCCTCGGCGTCGGCCGGACGCATGGCGGCGCGGATCGGCTCGCCAAACTTGCCGCCGGTCAGATTGAGGTTTTTCTGCACCTGTTCCTCGGTCAGGCCGAGGTCCTTGGCGATGCGCGAATAGCGCATGAGTTCGATCGAATGGCACGACACGCAGTAGTTCATGAACAACTGCGCGCCATGCAAGAGCGAACCGCGGTCACGGATATTGGCGTTGGAGGCCTGCATCGGGCCTTCGGTATTGGCCAGCGACGTGCCCGACACCAGGGCCGCGAGAAGGAAAGCAATCCACTTAGTCATGGCTGGGGATCCGCTCCGGAACCGGCTTGGTGCTGTCGATGGCGCTCCAGAACGGCATCGACAAGAAAAAGCCGAAGTAATACAGGGTGCACAGGCGCGCGATCAGGGTCAGGGTGTCGCTCGGCGGGTTGGCGCCGATGTAGCCCAGCCAAATGAAGGCCACCACGAAGATCGCCAGCAGGATCTTCGACAGCGGGCCGCGATAGCGAATCGACTTGACCTTGGCGCGATCGAACCACGGCAGGCCGAACAGGATCAGCACCGCCGCGCCCATCACGATGACGCCGGTGAGCTTGTCCGGAATCGCGCGCAACATCGCGTAGTACGGCGTGAAATACCACACCGGCTTGATGTGCGCGGGCGTGACCAGCGGGTTGGCGGGCACGAAGTTGTCGTGCTCGAGGAACCAGCCGCCGAAGGTCGGCGCGTAGAACAGGATGAAGGCGAACAGCGTCAGGAAGAAGCCCGCGCCGAACAGATCCTTGATCGTGTAATACGGGTGGAAGGCGATGCCATCGAGCGGCACGCCATCGGCGCCCTTCTTCTTCTTGATGTCCACGCCCTCGGGGTTGTTCGAGCCGACTTCATGCAGCGCCGCCAGGTGCAACACCACCAGCAGCAGCAACACCAGCGGCAGGGCCACCACGTGCAGGGCGAAGAAGCGGTTCAAGGTCGCGTCGGCGATCAGATAGTCGCCGCGGATCCATTCCAGCAGGCTCTCGCCCACGAAGGGAATGGCGCCGAACAGCGAGGTGATCACCTGCGCGCCCCAGTACGACATCTGACCCCAGGGCAACACGTAGCCGAAGAACGCCTCGGCCATCAGCGCCAGGAAGATGAACATGCCCAGCACCCAGACCAGCTCGCGCGGCTTCTGATACGAGCCGTAGATCAGGCCGCGGAACATGTGCAGGTACACCACGATGAAGAACGCGGATGCGCCCGTGGAGTGCATGTAACGAATCAGCCAGCCCCACTCGACGTCGCGCATGATGTATTCGACCGAGGCGAAGGCCTCGGCGGCGCTGGGCTTGTAGTGCATGGTCAGCCAGATGCCGGTCACCAATTGGTTGACCAGCACCAGCATGGCGAGCGAGCCGAAGTAGTACCAAAGATTGAAATTCTTCGGCGCGTAGTACTCGCTCATGTGCTTGCGGTACGCCGGCAGCATGCCCGGCGCGCGGTCGGTGACCCACTGCGTGACCGTGGCCACGATTCCGCTCGAAGTCGGCTTGACGGCAGCCATTACGCCGCTCCTTCGGGATTGACGCCGATGACGATGTGACGGTCATCGAGGAACTTGTACGGCGGCACCTTGAGATTCATCGGCGCCGGGACGCCCTGATAGACGCGGCCGGCCATGTCGAAGCGCGAGCCGTGGCAGGGGCAGAAGAAACCGCCCTTCCAGTTCGCGTCGAACGGCTGCGGCCTGATCTCGGGCTCGAACAGCGGCGAGCAGCCCAGGTGCGTGCAGATGCCGACCAGGACCAGGATCTCGGGCTTGATCGAGCGGAACCCGTTCTTGGCGTACTCGGGCTGTTGCTCGGTCACGTTCGATTCGGGGTCGCGCAGTTGATCGTTCTGCGCGGGCAGGGCTTCGAGGATCTGCGGGGTGCGCTTGACGATCCAGATCGGCTGTCCGCGCCACTGCGGCACGTTGGCGCCGAGCTTGAGCATCTGCCCATCCTCGAGCTTGCTGATGTCGACCGTGACCGGCGCGCCCGCATTGAGTGCCTTGGCACTGGGCAGCCACGATTTCACGAACGGTACGGCGGCGAACGCCACGCCACCGGCCCCCACGACCGCGGTCGTGACGGTCAGGAAGCGACGCCGGCCGTTATTGACGCCTTGCTCAGCCATCCGGCTCTCCAACAAAACACTTTTAAGGGGAAATTCGCGAGCCGGGACCGGCCCCGAAACCGCGCAAGTGTAACGGAAGCCTTAATTCTGGCTCAACAACAACAACGCCCCCGCGCGCGCCGTTTGGACTTGCCGCCCCGGGCGGGCACAATCGCGGGCGTCGAACCCAGGGACTGACCTTCACATGGCAAAGCTCGGCCGCGCGCTGATGTTCGTGGCGCAATTCGCGACCCTGGGCCTGGCCCTGGCCTTCGTGCTCACGCGTCTGGTGCCCGGACTCGCGCCGGCCACGGGCGGCGCGGCGCCCACGCCGGTGGCGAGTTATCACCAGGCCGTGCAGCGCGCGGCGCCGGCGGTGGTCAACATCTTCTCGCTGCGCGTGGTGACCGAGCCGGCGTACCGGATCTTCGGCGATCCGCAGATGCAGCGCTCGTATGGCGTGCCCTTCATGCGTCAACGGTTCGACAAGACCCTGGGTTCGGGCGTGCTGGTGAGCGAGGACGGCTATTTGCTGACCAACTATCACGTGGTGGCCGGCGCCGATGACATCTACGTGGGCCTGTACGACGGTCGCGTGACCAAGGCCACGGTCGTGGGCACCGATCGCGACACCGACCTGGCGGTGCTGCGCGTCGAAGGCAGCAATTTTCCGTCCGCGCGTTTCGCCAGTGGCGCCAAGCCGCTGGAAGTGGGCGACGTGGTGCTGGCGATCGGCAATCCCTTCGATGTTGGCCAGACCGTGACCCTGGGGATCGTCAGCGCCACCGGGCGCGACTTGCCGAGCTTGTCGCGCTTCGAGGATTTCATCCAGACCGACGCGGCGATCAATTTCGGAAATTCGGGCGGCGCCCTGGTCAATGCCGAAGGCGAACTGGTCGGCATCAATACCGCGCAGGCGGCGACGCAGAGCTTCATCGGCTTCGCCATTCCCGCCGGCGCCGCGCAGCGCGTGCTGCAGGAGATTCTCGATCACGGCTACGTGGTGCGCGGCTGGATGGGCGCCGACTACGCCATCGCCGGCGCCAGCGCCGCGCCCACGCGCGACAGCGTCACGCGCGGCGTGCAGATCGTGGCCCTGCTTGCCGGTGGTCCGGCCGAGAAAGCGGGGCTACGTCAGGGCGATGTGCTGCTGCGCTTCAACGGCATGGAGATCGAGGACGAACGCGATCTGCGCAGCCGCGAGGCCGCGCTCAAGCCCGGCAGCACCGTGGTGGTGGAAGGCACGCGCTCCGACATTCCGTTTTCGATGTCGGTGACCTTGATGGAATTGCCGCGCGCGCAGAACGCGCGCTGATCCGCGCGTCGCTCAGGAACCGGTCTGATAACGCCGGTGCAGCACGCCGACGCGTTCGACGTAGACCTGAGTCTCTTCATACGGCGGCACGCCACCGTACTTGCGCACCGCGCCGGGGCCGGCGTTATACGCGGCCGCGACCAGTCGCACGTCGCCATTGAAATCGCGCAGCAGCTGCGCGAGATGCGCCACGCCCGCGCGAATGTTCTCGCCGGCGTTGAAGGCATCGGCCACGCCGTATTCGCTCGCGACCGCCGGCATCAACTGCATCAGCCCTTGCGCGCCCTTGCGCGACAAGGCGCCGGGATTGAACGAGGACTCGGCGTGAATAATCGCGCGCACCAGGGCCGGATCGACGCCATTGGCGGCGGCGGCGGTCTGGATCTCGTCCTGAAACGCGGTGAGGTTCAAGCGCGTCGCGCCCCAATTGACCTTCGAGTGCGGATCGCAAGCGGGGCAATAGACATTGATCACCACGTAATTGCGGTGCATCGGACGTCGATCGGTGTAATGCGTGACGCCCGAAGCATCGCGATACTTGAACACCGAAGGCCGCGCCGGTCGCGTCTGCGCCGCGTCCACGGGTCGCGCGGAAGCGCGCTGCGCTTCACCGGGCACGTTCGAATAATGGGTCACGCCCGCCTTGTCGACCCAACGGTAGACACCGCCGGCCAGAGCCTCGGTCGCAGGCATCGCCAGGGCCACGAACAGCCCCGCGACCACGCGCCAACGCGCCCCCGATTTCCATGTCGGCATGCTCATCCTCCCTAAGTTACTGGTTTCTATTTGAAAGTTCCAAGTGCCGAGCAAGACCATCGCGCATCTATTGCAGTTCCCGCAGTGGCGCGCGATCCCGCGAGGCACTACACTGCGCGCCCCGTAACCTGCTGATTTGCCTGCGATCGTGGCCGGAAAACTGTTCATCAAAACGCACGGATGTCAGATGAACGAGTACGACTCGGCCAAGATGGCCGACGTGCTCGCCGCCTCGCATGGCCTGAGCCTGACCGACGTCGAAGCCGAAGCCGATGTCATCTTGATCAACACCTGCTCGATCCGCGAGAAGGCGCAAGAGAAGGTGTTCTCGCAGCTCGGTCGCTGGAAAGAACTCAAGCAAGACAAGCCGCATCTCGTGATTGGCGTCGGCGGCTGCGTGGCCAGTCAGGAAGGCGAGGCTATCGTCGATCGCGCTCCGCACGTGGACTTGGTGTTCGGCCCGCAAACCCTGCATCGCTTGCCGCAGATGGTCGAAGCCGCGCGCGCGTCGCGCCGTCCGCAAGTCGACATCTCCTTCCCCGAAGTCGAGAAGTTCGACAACCTGCCCGAGCCGCGCGTCGACGGCCCTAGCGCCTTCGTCTCGATCATGGAAGGCTGCTCGAAATACTGCACGTTCTGCGTGGTGCCCTACACGCGCGGCGAGGAAGTCAGCCGCCGCTTCGACGACGTCATCGCCGAAGTCGCCACACTCGCCGCCAAGGGCGTGCGCGAGGTCAATCTGCTCGGCCAGAACGTCAACGCCTATCGCGGTCCCATGCACGACGGCGATCTCGCCGATCTGGCGCTGCTGATCGAATACATCGCGCAGATTCCCGGCATCGGCCGCATTCGCTTCACCACCTCGCATCCGGTCGAATTCACCGATCGCTTGATCGAGGCCTATGCCAACGTGCCCAAGCTCGCCAATTATCTGCATTTGCCGGTGCAGGCGGGTTCGGATCGCATTCTCGCGGCGATGAAGCGCGGTCACACCGTGCTCGAGTACAAGCAGAAGATTCGCAAGCTGCGCGCGGTGCGTCCGGACATTTCGATCTCGACCGATTTCATCGTCGGCTTTCCCGGCGAAACCGAGCGCGATTTCGAAGCGACGATGAAGCTGATCGAGGACATCGGCTTCGATCAGAGCTTCTCCTTCGTCTACTCGCGCCGCCCCGGCACGCCGGCGGCGAGCCTCGTCGACGACACGCCCGAAGCGGAAAAGAAAGATCGCCTGATGCGCTTGCAAACGCGCATCAACGCCAACGCCGCCGCGATCAGCGCGGCCATGGTCGGCACCACGCAGACCGTGCTGGTCGAAGGTCCGAGCAAGAAAGGCGGCTCGCAGCTGAGCGGCCGCACCGAGAATCACCGCACGGTCAATTTCGACGGCCATCCGCGCCTGATCGGTCAGTTCATCGACGTGACCATCACCGAGGCGCTGAGCAACAGCCTGCGTGGTCGCGTGATCGCGCGCGACGCGGCGTAACGCGTCGATCGCGCGCACGTCGAAGATCTTCGCGCGTCGCGCTCGCGGCGCGGCGAATGGTCGTCAGTGGATCCGTTGTCGCAGTGTCGCGTGTCGACCCAGAGCACTCACCGCGGATCGCGGCATGCCGCGATCGTTCGCGACATCGCGCGCCAAGCCTGCCCTTGCGGATCGACGCGATCCCACGCCGCCTTCGCCTCGGCGCACGCCGCCGCGCGCGCGGCGACGGGCGCGTCGTCGGCCTTGATCGCGGCATAGCGGGCCCGTGCCACCGCCATGGTTTCGCGCGGGATCAGCGCTTCGACTTCACGCCAGCGCGCGGCCCGCGCGGAAGGATCATCGGACGCGCGCGCCAGTTCGTAGTCGATCAGCGCCTGACGCATCGGATCGCCGGTGACCGGATCACTGGCGCCCGCGCGCGTGCGCTCGGCCTGCGCGCGCGCCACCGCCCAATCGCCGCGACGCAAGGCCAGCTCGGCCATGAGCAGGCGCACGGACCGTTCCAGGCTGTGATCATCGGAGGCGAGATAGGCGTCGGCCACGCGCAGGAACTCGCGCCAGCTCGGCGCGTCGAGATCGCGCTCGAAGGCGTTGGCGGCGATATTGATGCGCGCCCATTGGGTCTCCGTGCTGGTCTCGCCTTGCAGCGCGGCGTACATCGTCGCCGATCGCGTCAGCACCTCGGCCGCCGCCGCGTACTCGCCGATTTGGCGCAGGCTCGTGCCCTGGGTACGCAAGGCATAGGCGACGTACACCGACTCGGGCAAGGTCTGCGCGAACAACTCGCCGGCGCGCGCCGCCGCGGTGGCGGCCAGGCGCAAATGACCGCGTCGCCGATGAATGCCTTCCTGCGCGAAGACAATGCCGGCCAGACGATTGCCGGTGCCGTGATAGAAGCGCTCGGCCAGCGGCCCTTGCGTGGCCATCAAGGCCTCGGCCTGATCGAGACGATCGGCGAAGGACAAGGCGCTGACATACGCGCCCAGCACGCGCAGCCGAAGCCCATCGAAGGCTTCCGGCAAATCCGCCACGCGCCGCCACAGGGCATCGCCCAGGGCCGTGGCTTCATCGTAGCGTTTCAGGCGCGACAGCACGTCCAGGCGCATCAGTGACATCGGCATGTCGGCATCGAGCGCGTCGCCGCATCGCGCGCCGCAGGCCGCGCGCGCGGCGTCGATGTCCGCCAGAGCCTCGTCGAGCCGATCCAGGCTGCGACGATAATGCGCGCGCAGCAAGTAAGCATCGACGCGCGATGCCGGGTCGAGCCCGTCGCTGAGCGCGATCGCTTGATCGAGCGCCGTGGCCGGCAGATCGCGCTGCCCGGTCTCGAAGCGCGCCATCACTTGCCGCGCCTCGAGCAAGGCCACGCGTGCCGGCGCGCGCGGTGACGCGGCGAGCTGTGCTTCATGGGCCAGCCCGAACGTGACCTCGGCCTGCGCGTAGCGCGTGAGCGCGTACTGGGCATTGCCGATCAATTCGAGCAAGGGCGCGCGCACGCCGGCCTCGACGTCGGCGCGCGCCGCGATGCCGCGCGCGGCGTCGTCGAGCAGATCGGCCATGCGCAGATCGGCGCCACGCAAGTTGTAGGGGTCGGCGCCCTGGAGCAAATCCACCAGCAGCGCATTCTCGCTTTGCGCGCGCCGCTGCGCGGCCTGGGCGATGCCGCGCTGATGCAAGGCCAGCAGCAGGCCCACGCTCAAGCCGGCGATGGCCAGCGCGATCGCCGCGACCAGGGCGCGATGGCGCGCGACGAACTTGCGCAGCCGATAGCCCGGACCGGCGCGCAGCGCTTGCACCGCTTCGCCGCGCAGAAAGCGCTGCACGTCCTGAGCGAATTCGCTGGCCGTGGCGTAGCGCTCGGCCGGCGGCTTGCGCAGCGCCTTGCCGATGATCGCGTCGAGCTCGCCGCCGAACAGTCGGCGCGAATCGGCCGCGCTGATCACCGGCAGACGCGCGATCGCCTCGCCCTCGCGCGGCGTCGCGCGCGCCTGGCGCAGCGACGGCGGATCGGACGACACGATCGCCTGTCGCAACGCGAGGTCGGAACTCGCCTCGAACGGCGGCCGGCCCGACAACAGTTCGAACAACAACAGGCCAAGTCCATGCACATCGGTGGCCGTGGTCACGGCCTCGCCGGCGATCTGTTCGGGCGAGGCATAGCGCGGCGTGAATGCCGCGGTCGTGGTCGCGGCGTCGTGCTCGGGCGTGAGCAGCGCGGCCACGCCGAAATCGAGCAGCTTCACCTGACCGTCGCCATTGACCAGCACATTGGCCGGCTTGAGATCGCGATGCACGATCAGATGCCGATGCGCGTAGCTCACCGCCTCGGCCACCGCGAGCCACAGGCGCAAGCGCGAGCGCAAGTCCAACCGTTCATCGCGCGCGTACGCGATCAAGTGACGGCCTTCGACATATTCCATCGCCAGCCACGGCTGACCGTCGGCGCCGACGCCGCCATCGATCAGGCGCGCGATGCCCGGGTGCGTCAGCCGCGCGAGAATCTGACGCTCGCGCATGAAGCGGCGCGTGAGTTCGCTCGACAGCCCACCATGTCGCACGAGCTTGAGCGCGACTTGCTGCTCGAAGCCGCCCTCGATCCGCTCGGCCAGGAACACCTCGCCCATGCCGCCGCGACCCAAGGCGCGTTGCAGGCGGTAGGGCCCGATGCGTCGGCCTTCGACCGACACCGGCTCCGGCGGACGCAGATCGCCGGCATCGAACCGACGTAGCAAGGCGCGCAGTTCCTCGGCGAGGATCGCGTCTTCGGCCGCCATCGCGGCCACGCGCGCGTCACGCGCGGATTCGTCGAGATCGATGCATTGCTCGAACCAGGCCTTCAGGCGCTGGAATCGTTCCGCCGGCGTCATGCGCGAACCTCCTGGGCGCCTCGACATACGCCGAACGCGACGCGAACTGACATCGTCCTTAGCCCAACCGATCTTTCAACCACGCGCGCGCCATCGCCCAGTCGCGATAGACCGTGCGCTCGTCGACCTCGAACAGGTTCGCCACCTCGACCACCTCGAGCCCCACGAAGTAACGCAGCTCGACGATCTGGGCCATGCGCGGATCGAGTTCGGCCAAAGCTTCTAGCGCTTCGACCAGGGCCGGCACGTCAGTCATCGGCTCGATCGGCAGCGCCAGCGCCTCGATGAAATCCACGCGCTGCCAGCCGCCGCCGCGCTTTTCGCGACCGTGAGCGCGCGCGCGATCGACCAACACCTGGCGCATCAGCTTGGCGGCGGTGGCGAACAGGTGCTTGCGATTGCCAATGTCGACGCGCTCGGCGCCGAGCAGGCGCACGAAGACATCGTGCACCAGGGCCGTGGGTTGCAAGGTGTCGTGATGCTTGTGACCGCGCAATTCGTGCGCGGCGAGCCGCCGCAGTTCGTCGTAGACCAGGGGCAGCAAGCCATCGAGGGCGTCGCGATCGCCATCGCGCCAGCGTTGCAGCAACACGGTGACGCCGGCGGAATCCTCGGTCACGGCACAACTCGCGCAAGATCGTCGCGCGCAGTGTAGCCAGGGACGCGGGAAGGCGTCGACGTGGCCCGCGACGCATGGGCAAGACTTGACGCCGGGTGTACCCTTTCGCGCCCATGAACGCCGAACTCACTCAACGCGACTTCGCGCTCGAGCCCGTCGACGCCGAGCGCCTGGCCAATCTCCTCGGGCCCTTCGACGAGCATTTACGGCAGATCGAACTGCGCCTGGGCGTGGAGATCTCCAATCGCGGTCACGTCTTTCGCGTGCTCGGCACCGCGCACGCGGCCGATCTGGCCGAGAAGATGCTGCGCTCGCTGTATGACGCCACCGCCGAGGAAACGCTCGACGCGCATCAGATCAATCTGCAATTGCAGGATTCCGGCGTCGAGGCCCTGGCCGAACGCGAGGCCGAGAAATCGCACGCGGTCAGCGTCAAGGTCAAGCGCGGCACGATCAAGGGCCGCGGGCCCAATCAAGTGCGCTATCTGCACGCCATCGCCACGCACGACATCAACTTCGGCGTCGGCCCCGCGGGCACGGGCAAGACCTATCTCGCCGTGGCCATGGCGGTCGACGCGCTGCAGGAAAATCGCGTGCAGCGCATCGTGCTCACGCGTCCGGCGGTCGAGGCCGGCGAGCGCCTGGGCTTCCTGCCTGGCGATTTGACCCAGAAGGTCGATCCCTATCTTCGTCCGCTGTATGACGCGTTGTACGAAATGCTTGGCTTCGAGAAAGTCGCCAAGCTGGTCGAGCGCAATGTCATCGAGATCGCGCCGCTGGCCTTCATGCGCGGACGCACGCTCAACGATTCCTTCGTGATTCTCGACGAGGCGCAGAACACCTCGGTCGAGCAGATGAAGATGTTCCTGACCCGCATCGGCTTCGGCTCGGTGGCCGTGGTCACGGGCGATTTGACCCAGATCGATTTGCCGCGCAGTCAGACCTCGGGCCTGCGTCAGTCGATCGAAGTCTTGCGCGGCACCGAAGGCATCAGCTTCACCTTCTTCACCGCCAAGGACGTCGTGCGCCATCCCCTGGTGCAGAAGATCGTGCAGGCTTACGAGGCACACGAGGCCCGACGCGAATGAGTCGCGCGGAAGAGAAAGGCCGCGTGATCGCGCGACGCGCGATCGCCGCGGGCAAGGCCGCGCGACGGAATTGGCGTATCAAGGGCGCGGTCGAGCCCACGACGTCGCGTGGCGAAGCGAAACAGCCGGGACAAGCGACCGCGAAGCGTGGCGTCGCGGCCAAGGCCGCCGTGAAGAAGCGGGTCGCGAAGCGCGCCGCCGCGAAGAAGTCGGTCGCGAAAAAGCCAGCGGCCAAGAAATCGATCGCGAAGAAGACCACGACCTCGCGCACGCGCGCTCGCCCAACGACAGCTCCCGAGCGCCTGACCCTCGCCATCGATCGCCGTCACGACGGCGCGCACGTGCCCACCACGGCGCAGTTGCGCCGCTGGGTCGCGACCGCGCTCGCGGGTCGTCGCGAAGGCCCGACCCAGGTCCAGATCGCCATCCTCGGCGCGCGCGAAGGCCGCGCGCTCAATCGCCGCTTCCGCGGCCGCGACTACGCGACCAATGTCCTGAGCTTTCCCTACACGCCCGCCGTGGCCGGCCTCGACGACAGCCTGCTCGGCGACCTCGCCCTGTGCGCGCCGGTGATCGCGCGCGAGGCCCGCGAACAGGGCAAGCGCCCGGTCGATCACTACGCGCACCTGGTCATTCACGGCGTGCTGCACCTGCTGGGGCTCGATCACGCGCGCCCGCGCGCGGCCCGCGCGATGGAGGCGATCGAAATCCAACTGCTTGATGGGCTTGGTATTTCCAATCCCTACGAGTAGGCGATCGGGCATCGTGCGCGCGGATGCCGCGGCGTCTTGCGCTACACTGATTCGTCCATGCCCCCCGGGGGCGTCTGCGCAACACCCGCAATGAGTGAGGATCACAGTACCGGCGGCTCCGCGCCCCGCTCCTGGCTCGACCGTTTGAGCCAGGCGTTCTCGGGCGAACCTCGGAGCCTGCAAGACATGCTCGACGAGCTGCGTCAGGCCCAAGCCAAGGGTCTGATGAGTCCGGACACCCTGGCCATCATCGAAGGCGCCGCGTCGATGTCGGACAAGCGCGTGACCGATGTCATGGTGCCGCGCGCGCAAATGACCTGCATCAACGCCAGCGCGACCTTGCCGGACATCTTGAAGCTCGTCATCGAATCGGGACATTCCCGTTATCCCGTCGTCGGCGAAGATCGCGACGAGGTGCTCGGCGTGCTCCTGGCCAAGGACCTGCTCAAGTGCTTCGTCGAAGGCGCCGGCACGCGCGACATCCGCGCGCTGCTGCGACCGGCGTCGATGGTGCCCGAGCAACAACGCCTCGACGTGCTGCTCAAGCAGTTCCGCGTCAGCCGTCAGCACATGGCCGTGGTCGTCGATGAGTTCGGCGGCACCTCGGGCCTGATCACGATCGAGGACGTGCTCGAGGAAATCGTCGGCGATATTTCCGATGAACACGACGACGAGCCGGCCGGCTCGACCATCCACGCGCTGGCCGATGGCCGCTTCATCGTGCACGCGTTGACCCCGATCGCGGATTTGAACGAGCGCTTCGCCACGCAATTCGCCGACGACGAGTACGACACCGTCGGTGGCCTGGTGACCGCGCGCATCGGGCATCTGCCGAGCGTGGGCGAAGAGGTCACGATCGGTTCGCTGCACTTCAAGGTCACCAAGGCCGACAGCCGCCGCCTGCATCAGATCGCCGTGCGACAGGCCGAGGTCGCGTGAAGCCGCGGGTCGCGCGATTCGCGCGCGACTTGCGCGCGTTCGGATTGATCGTCCTGGCACTGATGCTCGCCGGTGGTGCGTGGGCGCAGGCCGACGCGCCCGCGCCGGAGACCAACGCCATCGCGCCCGTCAGCGCGAGCACCACGGACGATCGCGGCCCCTTCGAGGTCGCGCTCGTCACCGTGTCGCCGGGCGAGATCTACTGGGAACGCTTCGGCCACAACGGCCTGTTGTTCCGCGATCGCGCCAATGGCGAGCAGATGCTGTTTCACTACGGCATTTTCGATTTTGAAGAAGCGCATTTCTTCTGGAATTTCATCCGCGGCTACATGACCTACGCGATGGTCGGCGTCGAACCCACGTGGGAGTTCGACAGCTATCGCGCCGAAGGGCGCGGCGTGACCTTGCAATGGCTCAACCTCACGGCCGCGCAACAGCGCGAGTTGCTGCGCTTCCTGTCGTGGAATCGCCAGCCCGAAAACGCGCGCTATCGCTACGACTATTTCACCTCGAACTGCTCGACCAAGGTGCGCGACGCGCTCGACCGCGTGCTCGACGGCGCTATCGCGCGCGCCACGCAATCGCGTTCACGCGGCGTGACTTATCGCATGCAGGCCTTGCGGCTGATGTCGCCGGATCTGTGGCTCGCGCTCGGCATGGGCGCGGGTTTCGGCCCCAGCGCCGATCGCGCGCTGACGTTCTGGGAAGAGATGTTCGTGCCCGCCGAACTCGCGCGTCATCTGGATGAAGTCCAGAACGTCGACGCGCAAGGACAGCCCATGCCCTTGCTCGCGCGCGAGGAAACCCTCGCCGCCGCCACCGTCCCACCGCCGCCCGCGGCCGCGCCGGACTGGCGCCTGCCTTTCGCCGTGATCGGCCTGGGCTTGGGCGCGGCGCTCGCGGGGCTGGGTCGACATCCGCGCGTGGCCGCGCGACGCGTGTTCGGCGCGTTGGCCGGCGCAACGTGGCTGGTCGCGGGCCTCGGCGGCCTGGTGATGCTGGCGTTGTGGTTCGGCACCGAGCACTGGTCGTCGTGGCGCAATGCCAATGTGCTGCTGTTCAATCCGCTGTGCCTGGGTCTGTTGCCCGTGGCGTGGCGCGCCTTGCGCGGCGCCGTGCCCGGCGGCGATCGGGCGCGCGTGATCCAGTGGACGATTCTCGTGTGCCTGGGCATCGTCATCGTGCTGTTCTTCACCGGCGTCACGCGCCAGGCGCTGGCGCCGTGGATCATGCTCTGGGCGCCCATCCACCTCGGCGTGCAACGCGCCCTTCGCGACCAGGCGCCAGCGGCGAACGCCACGACGGTCTGAGTCCCTCGCGCGCGTGCCCTCCGGCCATTGCGGCCGCGGGTCCGGCGAGCGCATCATGCGGCGCCGTGGTTCACCGGGATGCCCGCGCATGAATGAATTCCAGAACGCCACCTCGTCCGAATCCATGGTGGTCAATTGCGTGGCCTACACCGCCGAAGGCAAGCGCCTGCCGGACATCACGCTCGACGAAATCAGCGACGTGCTCGAACAACCCGACACCTTCGTCTGGGTCGGCCTGCACGAGCCCAGCGAAGCCTTGCTCGAAAAGCTGCAAGAAGAATTCGGCCTGCACGACCTCGCCATCGAGGACGCGCACAAGGCGCATCAGCGCCCCAAGATCGAGACCTATGGCAATTCGCTGTTCATCGTCCTGCACACCGCGCAGGAAGTGAATTGCCGCATCGCCTTCGGCGAAACCCACATTTTTCTCGGCCCGCGTTATTTGCTGACCGTGCGTCACGGCGCCTCGCTGTCCTATGCGCAGGCGCGCGCGCGTTGCGAGCGCGAGCCGGACTTGTTGTCCTATGGCCCGAGTTACGGCCTGTACGCCGTGCTCGATTTCGTGATCGACAACTTCCAGCCGATCACGCGCGCGTTTCAGTCCGAACTCGAAGCGCTCGAGAGCGAGATCTTCGCCCACACCTTCAAGCGCTCGACCATCGAGCGCCTGTATGAACTCAAGAAAGAACTGGTGACCCTGCGCCTGGCGCTGGCGCCGATGCAGGACATCTTGAATCAGCTCATGCGCTTTCACCAAAGCACGATCCGCGAGGAAGTGCGCGTGTACTTCCGCGACGTGTTCGATCACGCCGTGCGCGCCAAGGAAGCGTCCGACACCATGAGCGAAATGCTCTCGGCCGCGATGAGCGTCAACCTCGCGATGGTCTCGGTCGGCCAGAACGAAGTGGTCAAGCGCCTGGCCGGTTGGGCCGCGCTGCTCGGCGCGCCGACCTTGATCGCCAGTTGGTACGGCATGAACTTCAAGCACATGCCCGAACTCGCCGGCGCTCACAGTTACTACGTGCTGATCGGCGTCACCGTGACCGTGTGCGTGGTGCTGCACCGCGTGTTGAAGCGCGCCGGCTGGCTCTGAAACGAAAAGCGCGGCTCGTGGCCGCGCTTTTCGCCGCATCGACGCGCGGACGCGCGTCTATTGACCCGCCCAACGCTTCAACCAGGCATTGACCGTGTCGTGCCACAGGATCGAGTTGTGCGGCTTCAAGATCCAGTGGTTTTCGTCGGGGAAATACAGGAACTGGCTCGGAATGTCGCGACGCTGAAGCGCGGTGAACGCGCCGATGCCTTGCTCCACCGGAATGCGATAGTCGAGCTGGCCGTGCACCACGAGCATGGGCTTTGACCACTTCGACACGTAGGTGACCGGGTTGTCCTTCTCGTAGTTCTCGGGGTTGGCGAAGGGCGTGCCCTTGCGTTCCCATTCGTCGAACCAGAGTTCTTCCGTGGCATAGCCCATCATGCGCGCGTCGAACACGCCCGAGTGCGAGACCAGGCACTTGAAGGGCTCGTTCCACTGACCGGCGATCCAGTTGACCATGAAGCCGCCGTAGCTGCCGCCGAGCGCGCACACGCGCGAGCCATCGAGGAAATCGTACTTGGCGAGCGCCGCCGCCAGACCTTTCTGCAAATCGACCAACGGCTTGCCGCCCCAATCGCCGGAGATCGAATCGGTGAACGCCTGGCCGTACCCGGTCGAGCCGTGGAAGTCGATCATGATCGAAGCGAAGCCTTGGCCCGCATACGTCTGCGGATTCCAGCGATAGTGGAACTGATTGCCGAAGCTGCCCTGCGGGCCGCCGTGAATCAGGAACGCGACCGGATACTTCTTGCCGGGTTCGTAGTTCGCGGGCTTGACGACATAGGCCCAGACTTCCTCGTCATTGGCGCCGGCGAATGAGAAATGCTCGAAATCGCCCACCGCCAGGCCGCTCATGCGTTCGGCGTTGAACTGCGTCAGCGCCTTGGCCTCGCCGCCCTTGGCCGCGATGCGATAGAGCTGCGCCGGCGATTTCAGATCATCGCGCACGAACACTAGGTCGCCATTGCCGACATCGGCGCCACCGACCGTGCCGCCGCCGACCACGCGCGTGGCCTTGCCCGTGGCGGCATCGATCGAAAACAGCACGGCTTCGCCGAGGTCATGCGCGATCGTGTACAGCGACTTGCCATCGCGCGACAGCAACAAGGAGTCGGCCGAGCGATCCCAGTCGGCGTTGATCTCGCGCGTGGCGCCGGTGGCGAGCGTCATCGCCATCACGCCGAAGCGATCGGCCTCGAAGCCGGGGCGCTTCATCGCGCGGTAGTAGAGCGTCTTGCCGTCGCGCGAGAACACCGGGCCCGTGTCCCAGGCCAGATTCGCGGCGGTGAGATTGCGCGGCGCGGCCGAGCCATCGGCCGGCACCGAATACAAATCGAAATTGGTCGACCACGGTTCGGTCTTGCCGGCGATACGCGCCGAGAACACCACGCTGGCGCCATCGGGCGAGAAGGCGTATTCGCTGTCATCGCCGAAGGGCTTGGACGGCACGTCGCCATCGATGCCGCGCGTCAGGCGCGTGGGCTCGGCGGCGGCGACGCCGTAGCCGTCGAGATCGGCCACGAACAACTGCGAGCGCGTGCCATTGGCCCACGTATCCCAGTGACGGATGAAGATCTTGTCGTAGAGCTGACCCGTGGGCTTGCTCGCGGCTTCGTCGTCGAGACGCTTCTTGGTGCAGGCCAGGTCCTGGCAATCGGGAAACACTTCCAGGCTCACCAGCAAGCGCTTGCCATTGGGCGACAGCGCGAAGCTGCCGACGTCGAGCGGAAAGTCAGTGACCTGTCGCGCCTCGCCGCCGCCCAGATCCAGACGCCACACCTGCATCGAACCCGAGCGCGGCGACGCGAAGTACACGCTGCGCCCATCGGGCGACCAGCGCGGCGAGACCGAGGTCACGCCCTTGGTGGTCAGCCGGCGCGGCGGCGCGTTGTCGGTGAGCGAGCGCCACCAGATGCCTTGCACGCCCTTGTTGGCGTCGAAATCGGTCTCGCGCAGGGAAAACACGACGGCCTTGCCATCGGGCGAGACGCGCGGATCGGCGACGCGATCGAGCATCACCAGATCGCGCACATCGAAGGGCTTGGTCGCCGCGACCGCGCCGGGCGCGACGGAGACCAGGGCCAGAGCCAACAGCGACACGGTGCGGCGCAACATGAGCAGTCCTCGTGGGCGTAAAGACGCCGATGTTACCCGGCCGCGCGACGCGCGGCGCGCCATCGTGACCAATGGCCTGGTCGCGTCATGCCGCGCTGCCCGTTGACCGACGCGCCCGCCGCGGCCACTCTTGCCGCATTCGAGCGCGGAACGGGAGCCGCCATGCAAGGACAACTCTGGCGCTGGCTGGGCTGGGCCGTGGTCGCCGTTACCGGCGCGGTGGCTCTGGGCATGGTGGCCCTGCATCGGGGCGAGTCGATCAACGCGATCTGGTTGCTCGCGGCATCGCTCGCGGTTTGGATGATCGCGTATCGCTTCTACGCGCGCTTCATCGTCGATCGCGCGCTCGGCATCGACCCCACGCGCGCGACGCCCGCGCATCGGCGCAACGATGGCCTGGACTACGTGCCGACCGATCGGCGCGTGCTGTTCGGCCATCACTTCGCGGCGATCGCCGGCGCCGGTCCCTTGGTCGGGCCCGTGCTCGCGGCGCAAATGGGTTATTTGCCGGGCATGTTGTGGATTTTGTTCGGCGTGGTGTTGGCCGGCGCCGTGCAGGACATGCTGGTGCTGTTCTTCTCCACGCGTCGCGACGGTCGCTCGCTGGGCGACATGATTCGCGCCGAGATCGGGCCCTTCGCCGGCTTCGCGGCGATGCTGGGCATTTTGCTAATCATGATCATTCTGCTGGCGGTGCTGGCGCTGGTCGTGGTCAAGGCGCTGGCGCAGAGTCCTTGGGGCTTGTTCACCGTGGCGATGACCTTGCCCATCGCCTTGTTCATGGGCTTTTACGTGCGTTACTGGCGGCCGGGACGCATCGTCGAGACCTCCGCGATCGGCCTGGTGCTGTTGCTGGTGAGTATCGCGCTCGGCGGCAAGGTCGCGGCCGATCCGCAGTGGGCGCCGTGGTTCACCTTCGACACCAAGGCGCTGGCGTGGATGTTGATCGCCTATGGCTTCATCGCCGCGGCCTTGCCGGTGTGGATGTTGCTCGCACCGCGCGACTACTTGTCGACCTTCCTGAAGATCGGCACGGTGGTGATGCTGGCCGTGGCCATCGTCTTCGTCGCGCCGGAATTGAAATTGCCGGCGGTGTCGCAGTTCGCCAACGGTGGCGGACCGGTGTGGCCGGGCACACTATTCCCATTTTTGTTCATCACCATCGCGTGCGGCGCGGTGTCGGGCTTCCATGCGCTGATCTCCTCGGGCACCACGCCGAAGCTGCTCGACAACGAGCGCGACATTCGCCTGATCGGCTACGGCGGCATGCTGACCGAAGCCTTCGTGGCGATGATGGCCTTGATCGCGGCGGCCGCGCTGCAACCGGGCCTGTACTTCGCGATGAACAGCCCGCCCGCCGCGATCGGCACCACGCTCGAAGCCGCGGCGAGCACGATCAGCCAATGGGGATTCGTCATCACCGCCGCCGATCTCGACGCCGCGGCCAAGGCCGTGGGCGAGAACACCCTGCTGTCGCGCAGCGGTGGCGCGCCGACGTTGGCGGTGGGCATCGCGCAGATCATGTCGAGCTGGTTCAGTGGTCCGGGCATGACGGCGTTTTGGTACCACTACGCGATTCTGTTCGAGGCGTTGTTTATCTTGACCACGGTCGATGCGGGCACGCGCGTGGGTCGCTTCATGATTCAAGATCTGCTCGGCGCCGTGCATGCGCCGCTGCGTCGCACGGAATCCTGGGGCGCCAATCTCGCCGCGACCGCGTTGTGCGTCGCCGGTTGGGGTTACTTCCTCTATCAAGGCGTGGTCGATCCGCTGGGCGGCATCAACACGCTGTGGCCGCTGTTCGGCATCGCCAATCAGATGCTCGCGGGCATGGCGCTGATCTTCTGCTGCGTGATCCTGGTGCGCATGAAGCGCGAGCGTTATCTGTGGGTGGCCTTGGTGCCGACGCTGTGGGTAACGCTGTGCAACACGGTCGCGGGCTGGCAGAAAGTCTTTGGCGAAGATCCCAAGATCGGTTTTCTCGCGCACGCGCGACGCTTCTCCGAAGCCGCGGGTCGCGGTGAAGTGCTGGCGCCCGCGACGTCGATCGAGCAGATGCAGCGCGTGATTTTCAACGACTACGTCAACGCGAGCTTAGCCCTGTTGTTCATGACCGTGATGGCGACGCTGTTCGTGCTTGGCGCGCGCGCGGCCTGGCGCGCGCGGGCGCAATCGACGCCGAGCACGCAGGAATCGCCTTATCTCGCGCTCGAAGGCGCGCGCTCGTGAACGCCTGGCTGCAGCGGCTCCGCCTGTGGCTGCGTCGCGGTCGCGACGCGGCGCATCTGGCGGTTGGCATGCCCGACTACGAGCACTACCTCGCGCACCTGCGCGCGCATCATCCCGAGCGCGCCGTGCCGAGCTTCGCCGAGTTCTTTCGCGAACGTCAGGCCGCGCGCTATGGCCGCGGCCGTTCGCGCTGTTGCTGAGCCCCGCGCGGCGCCCGCCGCGCCCGATCCGGAGCGCCGATGTCGATCACTGCCCCCGCCGCCCCGCGCGATGCCGCGCGCGCCGATGAATTCTTCGGTCACCCCAAGGGCGTCTACGTCTGCTTCTTCACCGAAATGTGGGAGCGCTTTTCCTTCTACGGCATGAAGGCGCTGCTGTTTTTGTATCTGACCAAGTATCACTTGTTCGGCGATGACGCGGGTTTTGATTTGCTCGGTGCCTACGCGGGCCTGGTGTACGCGATCCCCGTAATCGGCGGCGCGCTGGCCGATCGCTATTTGGGCATGCGCAAATCGGTGATCTTCGGCGGCGTATTGCTGTGCCTGGGGCATCTGGGCATGGCGGTGGAAGGTCACGGCGCCACGCACGTAGCCGGCGTCGTCGCGCGCGATGAAGCCGCGCTGCGCGTGTTCTACCTGTCGCTGGCCTTAATCATCATCGGCGTGGGGTTTCTCAAGCCCAATATTTCCACCATTGTCGGCAAGCTCTACAAGGAAGGCGACCCGCGCCGCGACTCAGGCTTCAGTCTGTTCTACGCGGGCATCAATCTTGGCGCGCTGTTCGCTTCGCTGGTGTGCGGTTATCTGGGCGAGACCTTGGGCTGGCGCTATGGCTTCGGCGCCGCGGGCATCGGCATGTTGTTTGGACTGGCGATGTTCTTGTGGGGCCAGCGCTATCTGCACGGCCACGCCGAACCGAGCGCCCCGGAGAAACTCGCGCGACGCACGCCGATCGGCCTCAAGCTCGAACACGCGATCTATCTGGGCGCGTGCTTGGGATTGGTGCCGATCGCGGCTCTGATGTGGTCGGCGGCCAATGGCGCGTTCGCCCTGCCGCATGACGTGCCGCTGGCCTTGGCCTTGATGATCGCGGTGCTGCTGGTCGTGCTCGCGTGGTTCGTGTGGTTCGTACTGCGCCGCTGCGAGCGCATCGAGCGTCATCGCATGATCGCGGCGATGATGCTGATCTTCTGGACGCTCGTGTTCTTCACCTTGTACGAGCAGACTTATGGCTCGTGGGTCGCGTTCAACGACCGCTTGCTCGGCAAGGACTTCTTTCCCGCGCTGGTGCATGCGCCCGAGGCCATCGTTTGGACCGACAGCGCGTGGCGCAATCTGATGATGGTGCTGGCGCGCGCGCCGTGGTCGACCTTCACCTTGCCCCTGGCGCCGGCTGCGTTCTTCATCTCGGCGTTTCTGTCCGATCGGCGTCCCGATTCGCCGTGGCCGCGCGTGATCTTCGGCGCGACCATTGCCTTGTTGTTCGGATGTTTGATTCGCGATCTGATCGTGCTGCCGCAAACGGCGGGCACGCTCACCTTCCTGGGCGCGTTCTTCATCGTGGTGCTCGCGCCGATATTCACCGCGTTGTGGGGCTTTCTCGATCGCTTCGGCGCCGACCCGGGCAAGGGCGTGAAGTGCGCGCTGGGCCTGATCTTCGGCGGCCTGTCCTTCGTGCCGCTCGCGCATTCGGCGGACCTGGTGGGGCTCACGGGTCAAATGCAAAGCGTATGGTGGATCGTGCTCGCCTACTTCATTCTGGAATTGGGCGAGATGTGCCTGGCGCCGGTGAGCTTGTCGGCCGTGACGCAATTGTCAGTGCCGCGCGTGGTAAGCCTGATGATGGGCACGTGGTTCCTGGCGACCGCGTTCTCGGAATCCCTGGCCGCGCTGATCGCCAAACTCGCCTCGATCGAAGTGCCCGAGGGCGAGACCATGAATCTGGTCGAAGCCTCCGCCAAGTACTCGGACTTGTTCTGGATGCTGACCTGGGCGGGCGTGATCTGCGGCGTGCTGGCGCTGCTGTTGGCGCCGCTGACGCGCAAGTTGATGCACGGCGTGCGTTGAGTTTGGCCATGGCCCTCGCGCGTCGCTGAGCGTTCGCGCGAGCGCCCCCATCGCGACTGGCGCCACGCGCGTTGATTCTGTCATCGCGCTGTCGTCGAAGGCATCAAGGATGGCGCCATCGGCGACTTCGTGGCCGCCCGTGGGAACGTTCGCATGCCTTCGCCCCTGCTCGTGCTTGGTCTCACCGCCGCCCTGTTCGCCGCCGGCGAACCCGCGACCCGCGTCACCTATGCGACCCTCGATGGGCAAGCGCCCATCGTCATCGCGCATCGTGGCGCCTCCGGCCAACTGCCCGAGCACACGCTCGAGGCCTATCGTCGCGCGATCGAGCAAGGCGCCGACTTCATTGAACCCGACCTCGTGCTGACCGCCGATCGCCAGCTGATCGCGCGTCATGAACCCATGCTCGACGGCACCACCGATGTCGCGACGAAGTTTCCCGCCAGTCGCCGGACCACGCGGCAGGTCGATGGCATGGCCACCACGGCGTACTTCGCCAACGATTTCACGCTGGCCGAGATCAAAACCCTGCGCGCGGTGCAGGCGCGGCCGGCGCGATCGCAGGCGTTCAATGGCCAGTTTCAGATTCCCACGCTCGACGAAGTGATCGCCTTGGCGCGAAAGGAAAGCGAGCGACGTTCGCGGCGCATCGGCATCTATCCGGAACTCAAGCATTCGACCTTCATGGCTAGCTTGGTGGGCGAGCACGTGTTCGAGGACTTGCTGCTGACGACGTTGCACGCCGCCTTCGGCAATCGCAAAGACGCGCCCGTGTTCATTCAATCGTTCGAGGTCTCGAACTTGCGTTATCTGCGCGGCAAGACCCGCCTGCCGCTCATGCAACTGATCGATGCCGACGGCGTGAACGACGATGGCTCGGTGACCCTGGTCGCGCCCTCGCGCCAGCCTTATGACTTTATCGCACAAGGCGACACCCGCACCTTCGCCAACTTGCTGAGCGACGACGGCCTCGATTTCATCAAGACCTATGCCGACGCCATCGGCCCGTGGAAGCCTTATCTCGTCAAGACCGTGGCCGATGGCGTGGAACGCGATGGCCAACTCGGCTTGACCGCGGCCGATCGTCGCGTGATTGGCGATACCGGCGTGATCGCGCGCGCGCATGCGCGTGGTTTGCGCGTGCATGCCTGGGCCTTTCGCGATGATGACGTTGGCTTCGGTTTCGCCGACGCGACGCGCGAGCTCGACTACTACTTGCGCCTTGGCGTCGATGGCGTGTTCACGGATTTTCCAGCCACGGGCGTGGCGGCCGTGAAGGCGTTGTAATCGCTCTCGACAGTCACGCTGTCGACAAGCTGGAACGTCATTGCAACAAAGCCATCATCTGCATTCTGCACAGTAGCGGCTTCCTCGCTCTTGGAGCCGTGACGATGAATCGCAAGCGCCTCAGTACCTTCCTGCTCGCCGCCGGCACCTTGTGCGCGGCCAGCGCCGCCACCGCCGATCACGAGATCGGCAAGGCCACGAATGCCTCGACCGCGCCAGGCAATGCCGCCGACTGGTTCGAGAATGGCCGACAGGAACTGCAGCGCAATCGTTACGCGCAGTCCGCGGCCAACACGCGTCGCGCCAAGAACGTGATTCTGTTCGTGGGCGATGGCATGGGCATCTCGACCGTGACCGCCGCGCGCATCCTTGAAGGTCAGCGTCGCGGTGCCGACGGCGAGTTCAATCGCCTGAGCTTCGAGCGCTTTCCCAATGTCGCGTTGTCGGTAACCGCCAGCGCGAATCAGCAGACTTCCGACTCCGCGCCCACCGCGACCGCGATGGTGACGGGCATCAAGACCAATGACGGCGCGATTTCGGTCGATCAGGCCATCAACCGTAATGAGCCCAGCGCCGATGTGACGGCCGCGCGCAGCGTCAGAACGATTCTCGAGCAAGCCGAATTGCGCGGCTACGCCACCGGCATCGTGACCACGGCGCGCGTGACGCACGCCACGCCGGCGGTGAACTACGCGCACATCGGCAATCGCGATTGGGAAGCCAACAACAGCCTGCCCGCTGGCGCGACGGTGAAGGACATCGCGCGTCAGCTGATCGAGTTCCCCTTCGGCGATGGCGTCGACGTGGTGCTCGGCGGCGGTCGTTCCTACTTCACGCCGAGCACGCTGGCCGATCCGGAATACCCCGCGCGCGTGGGCAATCGCACTGATGGCCGCAACCTTGCGAATGAATGGGCGAATCGTCCGGGCGGCGCCTATGTTTGGAACAAGGCGCAATTCGACGCGATCAATCCCAGCACCAATCCGAAACTGCTCGGCCTGTTCGAACGCGGCCACATGAAGTACGAACACGATCGCGCCGCCGATCCCGCCGGCGAGCCGTCGCTCGCCGAGATGACCGAGAAGGCCATTCGCATCCTGCGCAACAATCCCAATGGCTTCTACTTGATGGTGGAAGCCGGCCGCATCGATCACGCGCATCACGCGGGCAACGCGTATCGCGCGCTGACCGACACCATCGCGCTCGACGCCGCGGTGAAGAAGGCCATGGCCCTGACCAATGATCAGGACACCTTGATCATCGTCACCGCCGATCACAGTCACACCTTCACCATCGCGGGCTATCCCTCGCGCGGCAACCCGATCCTGGGCAAGACCGACAGCGGCCTCGGCGCGTCGAGCCCCACGCCCTACGCGCTCGATGCGCTGGGCCTGCCCTACACCACGCTCGGTTATCAGAACGGCCCGGGTGGCTGGACCGGTGGCATGAAGCGTCGCGAACTGTTGGCCACGCCGAGCAATGGCGGCAGCGAAGGCTATGCCGACGCCGTCTATCCCGGCAGCGCGCTGCGTCCGGACCTCAACCAGGTTGACACGACGCAACCGAACTACCTGCAGGAAGCCGCCATTCCCACCGCCGGCGCCGAAACCCATGCCGGCGAGGACGTGGCGATCTACGCGACCGGTCCGCGCGCGTATCTGTTCCGCGGCGTGGTCGAGCAGAACTTGATCTATCACGTGATGGCCTACGCCCTGCGTCTGTGACGCGGGTCTGTAGATTCAAGCCGCGCGGGAGATCGTCGATCTCCCGCGTATCGCCTCGTGATGGGAGTTCGATAGCGATGCGTTTCAACACCGTGCTTCATGGGATGCCCGCGATCTTGCTCGCGGTCGTCGGTCTCGTCGGTTGCGTCTCGACGCCACGTCTCGACGCGGTGTCCGCCGAAGCCGCGATCGCGGCGCCCGTGGCGGCGCAATTTCGCACGACGCTGACGACGCAAGTCGATGGCCAACGTCATACTGAGACTTCCGATTGGCGTCTGTGGCGCGACGGCGATCGCGTGCAGCGCGAGCTGCTCGCGACGCACCGCGCGGAAGTGTGGCAACGCGACGGCGCGGCGCTGTTTCATACCTTGTTGTTCCATGACGACCGACGCGGCATCGAGTTCGAGCCGGTCGATCTGCAAATGGTCGGCGCGCAAAGTTCGTGGCGTCAGTGCGCGCAAGTCGTCAGTCCGGATTTGCTTTCCCGATTGACCGCGATCCGCGGGGGCCGATCGCGCGGCATCGACTATGTCGACTACGCCGGCGCGGTCGGTGATTCGACGTGGCGCATTCGCATGCGCACCGATGTCGCGCTACCGCTGCGCGTGGAACGACGCGGCCCTCGCGAGACCTTGCGCATCGACCTGACCGAGATGCATGCGCTCGCCGACGCGCCCTGGCAGCCGACGTCGTCGACGGGGTACGACATGCTCGACTTCGCCGATCTCGGCGATCACGAGCGCGATCCCTTCGTGCAGCGCCTGCAGGCGCTCGACCTGCTGGATCTCGATCACGGTCATCGGCATTGATCGAGTTCAACCCGCGCGACGCGTTGTCACGCGCGTGACGCGCGACTCGCACGCACGCGTCATCGGCGAGTCAAGCGCGCGTCATTGCGCGCGCCCAGCATTCGCGCCGTGCAAGACGCCTTCGACGTTCGCGCACGTCCACCCCGATCAACAAGAGGATCTCCCCATGAAGCCGACCTCGCGCGCCCTGGCGCTCGCGATCTCCTGCGCTCTGCTGACACCGACCTTGTCGGTGGCGACGACCGACTCCGCCGACGCCAGTGCCAACGCCGACGCCAACGCGGCCGCCAACGCCGACGCGTCCACCGATGCCAACGAACTCGAAGCGATCTCCGTCGTTGGTCAAGGCGAGACTCGCCAGGTGCAGAAGCTGTCCAAGGAAGAACTGCGCGCGGTGCCGGCCGGCACCAGTCCGCTCAAGGTCCTGGCCAAATTGCCCGGCGTGAGTTTTCAATCCGCCGATCCTTTCGGCAATTACGAATGGTCGGCGCGCATCAGCATCCGTGGCTTCAATCAGAATCAATTGGGCTTCACCCTGGATGACATTCCGCTGGGTGACATGTCGTACGGCAACTTCAACGGTCTGCACATCAGCCGCGCGCTGATTTCGGAAAACCTTGGCCGCGCGGAAATCGCGCAGGGCTCGGGTGCGGTCGGCGCGGCCTCGACCAACAACCTCGGCGGTACGATCGCGTTTTACAGCGACGATCCGATGCCCGACTACGGCGCGCGCTTGGCGCAGACCGTCGGCAGTGATGGCGCGCGCCGCACCTTTGCGCGGTTGGACACGGGCATCCACGACGGTTTCGCCATGTACTTGTCCGCGGCCTACGCCGACACCGACAAGTGGAAGGGTTTCGGCGCGCAGGAACAGCGCCAGTTCAACGGCAAGTTTCAGTGGGACATCGACAGCCTGCGCCTGACCGGCTACGTCGCCACCTCGCGTCGCGACGAAACCGACTACGCCGACCTGTCGCTGGAATCGCAGCAACGCCTCGGTTGGGACTGGGACAACTACGCGCGTGACTGGCAACGCGCGATCCGCGCCGCCAACGGTCAGTTCAGCGGCGGCGTTAACAGCCTCGACGATGCCTACTACATCGCGCGCGGCCTGCGCGACGACGATCTAGCCTACCTGTCGCTGGACGTGCCTCTCGGCGACAGCGCCGCGTTCACCGGCACCGGTTACATCCACACCAACGAAGGTCAGGGGCATTGGGCCACGCCCTATCGTCCGAGTTCGGCGACGCTGCCGATCTCAATGCGCACCACCGAGTACGACATCGAGCGCATCGGCGCACTGGGTCGCTTCACGCTCGACCTGGGCGTGCATCACGTTGAGGCCGGATTCTGGGCCGAGTCGAACACGCATGGCCTGCAGCGCAATTTCTACAATCTCAACCTCGATAATCCGCCCGATGATGGTTTCTTCTATCGCGATCCGGATCTGCGTGTCTTCCGTCAGCGCTTCGACGTCGACACGCGTCAGCTCTATGTCAGCGATCGTCTGACCCTGGCCGATGGCGATGTGTTGGTGGACCTGGGCTTCAAGGCCATCGATGTCGACATCGACACGCGCAGCATCATCGGCACGCGCGCGCAGGGCGAACTCGAGACCAAGGACAACTTCGTGCCCCAGGCCGGCGTGCGCTGGAAGCTGACCGATCAGGGCGAGCTGTTCGCATCCTACGCCGAGAATCTCGGCGCCTTGCGCGCCGGCGTCAGCGGCCCGTTTGGCACGTCGCAGGCCAGCTTCGATCTGTTCGCCGATACGCTCAAGCCCGAGTCCTCGCGCACGCTCGAAGCGGGCGCGCGCTGGGTCGGCGATACGCTGCAAGCCTCGGCCGCGGTCTACGCGGTGGACTTCGACGACCGCCTGCTGGCGATCTCGCGCTGCGCGGGCATCGTCGGTTGTCCCGGCGCCTTCGCCAACGTCGGCGCGGTGCGCACCACGGGCATTGAGTTGGCGGCGCAATGGCGCGTGACCGAGAACTTCGATCTGTTTGGCTCGCTGTCGTACAACGATTCCGAATACCGTTCCGACTATCTCGACGGCACCGATCTGGTGCCCGCCAAGGGCAAGCAAGTCGTCGCCACGCCGGAAGTGCTGTTCGCGGGCGAAGCCAAGTACCACGTCGGCGGCTTCGACTTCACGCTCGGCGCGAAGTACACCGACGAGCGCTACATCACCTATCTCAACGATTCCAAGGTTGATGACTTCTGGCTGGTCGATGCCGCGGTCGGTTATGACTTCGGCCAGGTCGGCGTGGCCAAGACCCTGCGCGCGCAGCTCAATGTCTCGAACCTGCTCGACAAGTCGTACTTCGCCACGGTCGGCAGCAATGGCTTCGTGACCTCCGATCCGCAGGGTCTCAACTACACCCTGCTGACTGGCGCGCCGCGCCAGCTGTTCCTGACCCTCGACGCCACGTTCTGATCGATCGTCCACGTCGCGGCGGCCATGGATGGCCGCTCGGCGTTCTTGCGGTGCGCGTCATCGCGACGCGCGAGCGTTCGCCGACTTTGGACGAGGACACGACATCACGCGCCAGCTTCGCGCTGGCGCGTCATCCTTTCACGAAAGAAGGCGGGCGTGTCGTCGACACGCCCGCGCGTGGTCACTGACCCTTGCCGATGTAACGATCGAACCAGGCCAGCATGCGCGTGTACAGCGCGGTGCGCGATTCCAGGCGATCGAAGCCGTGGCCTTCGCGCTCGCCGACCAGCCAGTCGACGGTGCCGCCGGCCTTTTCGATGCCGTCGCGCATGGCGCGCGAATGTTCGATCGGCGCGATTTCGTCATCCGTGCCCGCCGCGATCAGGATCGGCGTCTTGATCTTGTCGACGTGGTTCACCGGCGAGCGTTCGGCGAGATCATTTTGATCGGTACCGAGATAGCGCTTGCGCAGATTCTCGCTGGTGTCGTTGTTGTACGCGCCCGGATTGCGATACATCGCGCGCAGATCGTACACGCCGACATAACCCACCGCGCAGCGATAGAGCTCGGGCTCGCGCACCGTGCCCATGGCCGCGGCGTAGCCGCCGTAACTCGCACCATAAATGCAGATGCGCTTGGGATCGGCGATGCCTTGATCGATCGCCCAGCGCGTGGCGTCGGTCAAATCATCCTGCATGGTCGTGCCCCAATGGCGATAGCCGATGGCCTCGAAATCGCTGCCATAGCCACCGGAGCCGCGGAAGTTCACTTGCAGCACGGCGTAACCGCGGCTGGCGAACAACTGCACTTCGGCATTGAAACCCCAATGATCGCGAACGCCGTGCGGACCGCCGTGCGGATGGATGATCAGCGGCACGTTCTTGCCCTTGCTGCCCGGCGGCAAGGTGAGATAGCCATACAGCGATCGGCCATCGCGCGCCTTGAGTTCAATCGGCGTCATCTCGGCCATGGTCTCGGGGTCGATCCACGACCGACGCGCTTGCACCAACTGCGCGCGGCGTTGCTTGTCGAGCAGGAAGAACTGACCCGGATTGCGATCGCTAGACACTTCGAACACAGCCTCGGCGCCATCGGCCGTGAAGCTGGTGAAGCTCACCCATTCGCCGGGAAAACTGGGAATCAGCGCGCGCAGCAACTTGGCCTCGGGGACATTGCCGTCGAGCAACTGCAGCGAAGGCTTGCCGTCGAAGTAGTACACGGCGTACGGCGTCACGCCATCGTGCGTGTAAACGAGTCCCGCTGGATCGACGCGCGGATTGCCGCCGACGCGCTTGCGCTCATGCGTCTTCACGTCCCAGGCATAGAGCACGTCGGGGCCGGTCTCCGCGTCGCCTCGCAAATAGGCCGTGCCGCCATCGGCGGAAAAGCCCAGCGCGACGAGAATGCGTCCATTCGCGGCCTGATCATTGATCAGCTCCCACTCGGCGTCGTCATTGGCGCGGTAGTAGAGCTTGGTATTCGATTGCAGATCGTTACCTTGCGCGAAACGCACCTGACTCTTGCCATCGAGCACGTAACGCGCATTCAACACCGGCGCGCGCGCCACGATCGAGCGCGAGCCGGTCTTGACGTTGAGACGCTCCAAGGTCGGAAACGTACCCTCGTCGCTGGTCGGCCGTGACACCGAGATCAGCATGAACTTGTCGTCATCGGGCAAGGTGTCGACGATCGAGGCGAACGCGACCTCGACATTACGCTTCTTGATGTGACTGAAATTGGTGTCGCCGTCACTGCGACCCACCAGCACGTCTTGATTCTTGCCGTTCCAATCGGTGGCGTAGATCTCGCCCGTGGGATAGGCCTCGCTCAACGCGCCATTCTTGCGCGCCGCGGTCAGCACCACCCGCTCGTCATTGACCCAATGAAACTCGCTGACGTAACTGCGCCCGGCCAGACGAAACGTGCCGACGACTTTCTGCGTCTCGCGATCAAGAATCGCGAGACCGCCCGTGTCCTCGGTGATCATCACCGATGCGGCCAGATACTCACCCGTGGGCGAGATCTTCACGTCGAGAAACTGCTCCGGCCGAATGAAGGCCTCGAGCGGCGGCGGCGATGCCGGCGCATCGGCCGCCATGGCGGTGGTGGCGGCGACGCATGACAACAGCGCCCAAAGGCGAACGAACCGTAATGTCTTCATAAATCTCCCAGATTTCGTTTCCCGTCGGCAAATCACCGACTTCGTCCCTTGCCTCGTCGCCCGCCGAGTGATGCGCAATGTCCGCCGGAAACCGGGAGGCGTCAAGCCAGTCAACGAACGCGCCCGACGAGCGCGCGCGGGAATGTCCGCCATGCGGTCACGGCTAAACACGGAAATCGCAATGACGAGGGCTCAGCGGTCGCGGGCCGATCGCGACCAGTGATCGTCAGGGGCGACATGCCCGCGCGATCAGCGCGGGCGTGGGGTCAATGATTCGCGGCGGTTGCCGTCGACGAGGGCCCGATGTAGCGATCGAACCAAGCCAGAACGCGCGGATAGACCGCCAGCCATTCCGCGTCCGTGAGATGCTTTCGATGCGGGACATCAATCTCCACCGCCTCGACTACCGCGCCGGCCTTTTCCAGCGCCGCGCGCATGGCCTGGTCCTGTGGCGCGGAGTGATGGGGATCGTCGTCGGCGGACAACAAAAACAAGGGCGACTTGATTCGCTCGGCGTGTCGGGCGGGCGAGGCATCGATCAAGGTCTCGGACTCTTCGCCGAATACTCGCTTGATCTGCTTGACCGAGTTTTCGCTTTCGGCGATCTCCTTCTCGGCCAGCAACAAGGGCAGATCGTAGATGCCATTCTGGCCCACGCCGCAGCGATACAACGTCGGCTCGCGCGCCAAGGACTGCGCGGCGATGTAGCCGCCGACACCCATGCCATAGATGCAAATGCGGCGAGGATCGGCCGTGCCCTGCGCGATCGCCCAACGCGCGCCATCGGCGAAGTCATCGATGACCTTACCGCCCCATTGATGATCGCCCGCGCGTACGAAGGACCGACCGTAGTTGCCCGAGCCGCGAGGATTAACTTGCAGCACGGCGTAGCCTCGGCTGGCCAACAACTGAACCCGCGAATCATGAAACCACTGGGCGGATTGGTCCGGGCGGTTGTCGCCCGCGAAGACGATCATCGGCAACCGCTCGCCGCTGCTTTCGGGCGGCAGCGTCAAGAAGCCATGAAGGGTCAGGCCATCGCGAGCCGCGAGATGAATCGGCTTGGTCTCGGCCATGCGCGACGGATCGATCCAGCTTCTCGCCGCGAACAAGAAAGTCGCCTTGTCATCGCGGTCGAGCAAATAGAACTCACCGGGGTTACGGTCGCTGACGACACGAAAAATCAGTTCCGACCCGTCGCGGGTGTAACTTCGAAAATCGACCCATTGGCCGGGAAAGCTCGCCGTCAGCGCCTTCCATCGCCGCGCCATGCGCGACTTCGCGTCGAGCAGGCGCGCCTGCGGCGCGCCATCCAGATACACGACGCCGACGATGCGTGCGCGATCCTGGTCGTAAACGAAACTGCGCGGATCGACATGCTCATGGCGATCGACGAGCGTTCGCTTTCCGGTCCGCGGATCCCAGGCCTGAAGCGCATCGGGGCCCTCGGCTTGCTCGGCCATGATCAGCGCGCGCTCGCCATCGGCCATAAAGCCGACGGGATGGATACGAGCATCGCCCGCCGTCTCGTCACTGATCTTGCGCCACGCTTTCTCGCCTTCGCCGCGGTAATAGACGCGTTGATCATCCCCTTCGCGGAAGCCAGTGGCGAAGCGTGGCTGACCTTGATCATCGAGCAGGAAAACTGGCGAGGCCACCGGCGCCTGGGTCAACTCATCGACGAACTTGGTGAACACATTGAGGCTGCCGAGACTGCCCGAAACGCCCGGCTTGTCCTTGTCGCCGAACAGGGTCACGAGCACATGCTTGTCGTCGTTCTTGAGCGTGCCCACCAAGTTTCGGATCGGGGATCTCTCGGTGAGGTAGTCGACGGACTTTCCGTTCCAGTCCATCGCGAACAGCATGCCCGAGGGTCGGGGCTCGAAGCCACCGTCGTCGTAGCTGCTGACCGAAAACACGATGCGCTTGTCGCCGACCCATTCGAGTCGGTTGACGATCAGACCATCGCCCAAACGAGTACCACCGACAGCGGTCAGATCGGCGCGCCGAAGGATCGCGATCGCACTCGTGGATTCGGTCGCCAAGGCCGAGACCGCGAGATACTCGCCGCCGGGCGAGATCTTCACGTCGACATACTGAGAATGTCGGAGGAAGTGTTCCAGTGGCGGTGGCGCGACGCGCGCCTCGTCGGTCGCGGCCATGGCGACGCCCGACAACATCAGCACGCACGCGCCGATCCGTGTTCGCATGAGTTCCCCCTTCCTGAGCTGACGCGCCGATGCCCGCCACGGCGTCGACGGCATTCGTGACGACACCACGAGTTCGGTCGATCGCGCGGGGCTACCGCGGCCAAGTGACCCTAGCGCGATTGCTTGCCGCGCGGAAGAGGCGACGCGGCGCGACCGGCTGAGCGGTGCGCGCCGCGCAAGACGAAGTCAGTCACCGACTCGCGACATCGGTGACCGTTGCGCGGGCGGATGATGTCATCGCGCCCGCGCGAGGCTCACGGTGCCCCAGCCGGCGCCGCCGGCTTCGCGCCCGCGCCGATGTACTGATCGAACCACGCCAACATCTGCGTGTACAGATCGCGCTTGTTCTCTTCCTTGAAGTAGCCGTGGCCCTCGTAGTCCTTCTCCATCCATTTGACCACCTTGCCGGCGTCCTCGAGCGCCTTGCGCATGGCGCGCGAGTGCTTGGGATGGGCGCGGAAGTCGTCGTTGCCAACGGCGATGAACATCGGCGTCTTGATCTTTTCGGCATTGCGCGAGGGCGAGATGCTGGCCAGGAAGGCGCGATCGGTGCCCAGGATTTCCTCGAGGTAATTCACGCCGGAATCGCGATCGGGAATATCGCCTTCGCTGTACATCATCGGCATGTCGTACACGCCGACATAGCCGAACGAGCACTTGTACATGTCGGGCTCGCGCACGATCGCCTGACCCGAGGCGTAACCGCCATAGCTCGCGCCATAGATGCACATGCGATTGGGATCGACGATGCCCTGCTTGACCAGATGGTTCACGCCATCAGTCATGTCGTCGATCATCTTGCCGCCCCATTCGCGATAGCCGGAGCGACGGAACGCGCGACCGTAATTGCCCGAACCGCGATAGTTCACCTGCAACACGGCATAACCGCGATTGGCGAACAACTGCACTTCCGGGTTGTAGAACCAGTCGTCGAACGGACCGATCGGGCCACCGTGCGGGTTGAGGATCAGCGGCAGGTTCTTGCCGCTCGAACCCTTGGGCAGGGTCAGAAAGCCCTCGATGGTCACGCCATCGCGCGCTTGATACGTGATCGGCTTGATCTCGGCCATCTGCTCGGGATCGATCCACTTGCGCGTGGATAGCAGATAGGTCGCCTTGTGGTTCTTGTCCAGCAGATAGAACTCGCCGGGATTGCGATCGCTGCTGACGCGGAAGACCACTTCCGACGCATCCTTGGTGAAGCTGCGGAAGCTCACCCACTGACCGGGGAAACTCGCCGACAGCGACTTCCACAACTTGGCTTCCGGCACTTCGGTATCGAGCAACTGCGCGCGCGGCGTGCCATCCCAGAACACCACGCCGAAGGCGCGCGAGAAGTCATGCGTGAACACCAGGCCCGCGGGGTCGACGTTGTCATCGCGCGCGATCTGCTTGCGCTCGCTGGTGGCCGGATCCCATTCGTACAAGGCATTGGGGCCGGTGCGTTCTTCCGATTCAATCAACGCGCGCTTGCCATCGGCGGTGAAGCCCAGGGCTTGCATGCTCAGTTCGCTCACCGCCTCGTCATTGACCAGGCGCCAGTCCTTGCCATTGCCGTCGCGATAGAACAGCTTGGCGCGATTGTCGATGGTCTGACCCAGGGCGAAGCGCACTTCGCCGCGCTGATCGACCACGTACTGCGCATTGAGCACCGGCGCGCGCGCCAGCACGCTGCGCGCCTTGGTATAGATGTTCAAGCGCTCGAGCGTGGGATAGGTGCCCTCGTCATTGCCGCGCGTGAATACCGAGATCAAAACGTGCTTGTCGTCGTCGAACAAGGTGTCGACCAGATTCGCGCCTTCGTACTTGGCCGTGCGCTTGCGCGCGGCGGACAAGGTTTCGTTGGCGCCGATCAGCACTTCCTGCTTCTTGCCGTCCCAGTTGGTGGCGTAGAGCTCGCCGGTGCCGCGCGGATTGCTCAGCGCACCATCCTTCTCGGCCACCGAGAAGACGATGCGCTCGTCATTGGCCCATTCGAAATCGCCCACGAAGGTCTTGCCGCGCAGACGGAAGCTGCCGGTCATCTGCATGTCGGAGCGACGCAGGATCACCAGCGCGCCCGTGTCCTCGGTCGCCATCACCGTGGCGGCCAGGTACTCGCCCGTGGGCGAGATCTTCACGTCGAGAAATTGCGGATGCTTGATGAAATCATCGAGCGGAATCTGCGGCGGCGCAACCGCCGCGCGCGCGCCGAAAGCGAGCGCGAACAGGCCGACAAGGCCCGCGAAGGTCATGCGATTCATAAACTCCCCGTTGTGCAGACCGGTCATCCGGACCGGACTTGAGTTCCCCCGCCACATGAATCCAGCGGACGCGCCCAGCGGCGACGCGCGGGCATTCTACTCGAAGGGGTGGACCGCAGAAGTGAAGCGGGGCTGCAAGCCGCCACCAAGTCATCAAAAGAGTCACTTTCAAACCGCGCCAAGGTCTGGACGATGTCCAGACCCCTTGCTAGCGTCGATTTCAGGGGGGGGCCAACCATCGCGAAAAGGAAGCGAAACGATGAAATTGACCCTCTGGATACTTGCCGCGCTCTTCTGCTGCGCCGTCCCGGTGCCCACGGAAGCGGCCTTCCCCCGCCCCACCCCGACCGAACGTCAAGGCGGCGGCCCCCCGGTGATGGGCGAAGACGCCATGGACGTCCGCATCACCTACAAGACCGCGGTCGTCGCCCACATCGAAGCTCTCGACGCGCGCACCGCCAAAGATGGTGCCAGCCTCCCGACCCCACCCGCCTCGTCCAGCCCCGGTGACGAACGCACCGACGAATGGACCGAATGCGACAGCGCCAACCACTGCACTCGCTTCACCCGCACCGACCGCTACCAACGCACCGACGCCCCACGCACCACCGGCTCCAACCCCAACGAAGGCCGCGGCCCCCTCGACTGGGTACCCTTCAGCTGGGGCTCGTCGAGCTGCGCCACCGCGAATGCGTGCCTGATCCTCGTGGTCAAGCCCACGTAGTCCGCGCATCGAGTCAACAACTGATCTTGGAAGAACTCGGACTCGCGACCTTGCGTCGCGGGTCTCGAAGGAACAGAGCGGTCCTCAGCGGTTGAACCTGCTCTGACGCAAGTCTTCGATCACCCCGCTGCAGCCTTAGCTCCAGCGACACTCGCTCTCGGCATCGCTCTGCTTCTCTCTTTTTGCTTTTGCTCTAGCTCTTGCTAGGTCTCTTACTTCTGCTTTTGCTTTTGCTTTTGCTTTCTTTCTTCTGCTTTTGCTCTGCTTTTTCTTTTTCTCTTTTTCTTACCCATCACCCCAAAGTGACGCTTCGACGGCTCGGGGTGACGGTCCCCTTGTCGGTGGCCAGCGCACAGGGATGTGCGCCGCGAGGGTTCAAGACAGGGATGTCTTGAATCCCTCGCCCACCGACAAGGGGCGGCACCCCGGGCCAAGCGAAGACGTCACGACCTCCCGCCCTACAACCCCCACGGGTTCCTCACCGCCAGGTGAGGAACCCGCACTACACGCTTTTCACAGCAGGGCGACAGCCAACTCAAAGTCCAAAAGAGAGGCGCTCAGCGCCAATGAGCTAGCGTGATCGCGAGAACGCGCCTATTTGACGCGCCCGTATCGATCCTCCAACCGAACAATATCGTCCTCCCCAAAATAATCCCCACATTGCACCTCAATCAGGTGAATGTCCTCCTGGGTCGGATTCTCCAAACGATGCACCGTATTCATCGGAATGAAGGTCGATTGATTGCGCGACAGCAAAAACTCCGCCTCGCCCACGCGCACCTTCGCCGTGCCATGCACCACGGTCCAATGTTCCGATCGCCGATGATGCAACTGCAGTGACAACACCTGACCGGGCTTGACGGTCAAGCGCTTCACCTTGCAATCGGGCGCATCCTCGAGCACGGTGAAACTGCCCCACGGACGATGCACGGTCAGATGATGCTCGACGCTGGAATGCCGCTGCTCGCGCAGCCGATCGACCACGCGCTTGACGTCTTGCGCGCGATCGCGATGCGCCACCAGCACCGCGTCGGGCGTCTCGATCACGGCCAGATCGCTCACGCCCACGACCGCGACGGTGCGACTGCCGGCTTGCACGAAGGTGTCGCGCGCATCAATCAAATGCGCGTCGCCTTGCGCGCGATTACCCTGCGCGTCGGCCTCGGCCTGTTCGGCGACCGCGAGCCACGAGCCGATGTCGCTCCAATCGAAACGCGCCGGCACCACCGCGCGGCGCGCCGCGCGTTCCATCACGGCGTAGTCGATCGAAATCTCGGGAATGCGCGCGAAAGTCTCGCGCGCGAATTCGACGATGTCCTCGCCGCGCTCGCTCGCGTCGTAACACGCGCGCGCCGCCGCGACCACGTCGGGACAGGTCTGCTCCGCCGAGGCCAGCAAGGCCGCGGCGCGAAAACAGAACATGCCCGAATTCCACAAATACTCGCCGCTGTCGACATAGGCTTGAGCCGTGGCCAGATCGGGCTTCTCGACGAAACGATCGATCTCGAAACCTTCGTGACCCAAGGTCGCGCCCGTGCGAATGTAGCCGTAACCCGTTTCCGGCCGCGTTGGCACCACGCCGAAAGTCACCAGGTAGTCGCGCGCCGCGAGCGCGCGAGCTTGGCGAACGGCCTGCGCGAACGCCTCGCCATCACGCACCAGATGATCGGCCGGCAGCACCAGCAGCTCAGCGTGCTCGCCCACGCGCGCCACCGCGTGCAGCGCGGCCATCACCACGGCGGGCGCGGTGTTGCGCGCCAAGGGTTCCAGCAGATAGTGCATGCGCTGCGCGGCGGCGGTGTCGACGCGACGATATTCGTCGCGCGTGACGAAGTAGTAGTCGCGACTGGTGACGGTCAGCGGCAGGCTGGTCGCGTCGGCGACCGCCATGGCGCGCTTGAGCGTCTTCTCCAGCAGCGACTCGCCGTCGGCCAGGCGCATGAAGGGCTTGGGATAGGCGCGTCGCGACACCGGCCACAGCCGCGTGCCGGCACCGCCGGACAGGATCACGGGAACGAGGACGCCACTCATATGCGCAGCCTAGCAGTTGGATTTAACGCGAGCTCGCCAGTTCGCCGATCACGGCCTCGAGGCCGCGTCGCCAATCCGGCAGCGCCAGGCCCGCGCGCTCGCGCAGCAGACCGGTATCGAGCACGGAATACGCGGGCCGCCGCGCGCGCGTGGGAAATTCGGCGCTGGTGATCGCGGCCACTTCCGGCGCGCGCGCGATCAGGCCCGCGGACACCGCGAGTTCCATGATGGCGCTGGCGAAGCCGTGCCAACTCGTTTGACCGGCGGCGGCGAGGTGATACACGCCGTCGTCGAGCTCGGGATAGTTCATGGCGTGCGCCGTGACTTCGGCGATACCGCGCGCCGTCGTCGGCGCGCCGTGCTGATCGGCGACCACGGTCAACCGCTCACGCTCACCGGCCAAGCGCAACATCGTGCGCAGAAAGTTATGCCCGCGCGCGCCATAGACCCACGCCGTGCGAAAGATCAAATGCGCGCAACCGCTGTCGCGAAGCGCCTGTTCGCCGGCGAGCTTGCCGCGACCGTAAGCGTTGATCGGCGCCACGGCATCGTCCTCACGATACGGTCGCGCGCCATCGCCGGCGAAGACATAGTCCGTCGAATAGTGCACCACGCGCGCGTTGAGTTCGCGCGCGGCCGCCCCGATCACGCCGAGCGCAGTGCCGTTGATGCGCAAGGACAGATCGACCTCGTCCTCGGCGCGATCGACCGCCGTGTACGCCGCGGCATTGACGATGCAATGCGGCTGCTCGGCGCGAATCAGCGCGGTCAGCCCTTCGAAATCATTCAGATCCACGCGCGCGCAAGGCACCGCGCCGGGCAACACGCCCTTGCGCGTGCAGGCCACGATGTCGCCCAACGGCGCAAGCGCACGCTGCAGTTCGAAGCCGACCTGACCATCGGCGCCGAGCAGGAGGATTTTCATGCCGGCATCTGCGGCAGCCGCTCGGGCGCGATGGCGTCGAGCAAGGGCGCGGCGGCATCCTTGTCCGACAAACGCGGCGCGGCGACGGGCCAATTGATCGCCAGACGCGGATCATCCCAGCGCACGGCGGCATCGGCGGCCTTGTCATAGGGCGCGGTGCACAGATAGGTGAACGTCGCGCGTTCGGAAATCACCACGAACCCGTGCGCGAAGCCTTCGGGAATCCAGAAATGCTTGTGATTATCGGCGGTCAGCGTCACCGCTTCCCATTGGCCGAAGGTCGGCGAGCCGCGACGGATGTCCACGGCCACGTCCCACACTTCGCCTTCGAGCACGCTGACGAGCTTGCCCTGCGGGTTCGGCCACTGATAGTGCAAACCGCGCAGCACACCTTGCGAGGAGATCGACACATTCGCTTGCGCAACTTCGAAATGAATGCCCTGCTCGGCGAAGCGCTGCCGATTCCAGCTTTCGAAGAACGCGCCACGCGCGTCACCGAACACGGCCGGCTCGATCACCGCCAGGCCGTCGATGCGCAGCCGCTGCACCTTCATGTCGCGGGCTCGCTCTGCGCCACGCGTTCGAGATAGGCGCCGTAGCCGCTCTTGGCCAGCGGCTTGGCCAGACGCAGCAATTGCTCGCGATCGATCCAGCCATTGCCGAAGGCGATTTCCTCGGGGCAGCACACGCGCAGACCCTGGCGCTGCTCGATGGTCTCGATGAAGTTCGAGGCCTGCAGCAGCGATTCATGCGTGCCGGTATCGAGCCACGCATAGCCGCGACCGAGCTTCTCCACGCGCAGGCTGCCATCGCGCAGATAGCAGCGATTGAGATCGGTGATCTCCAACTCGCCGCGCGGCGAAGGCCGCAGATCGCGCGCGAAATCGCAGGCGCGCTGATCGTAGAAATACAAACCCGTCACGGCGTAGTTGGATTTCGGCTTGGCGGGTTTTTCCTCGATGCCAATCACCATGCCATCGCGATCGAACTCGGCCACGCCGTAACGCTCGGGATCGCGCACCCAGTAGCCGAATACGGTCGCGCCATCGACGCGCGTGGCGGCGCCGCGCAGCGCGTCCGTCAAACCATGGCCGTAGAAAATATTGTCGCCCAGGATCAGGCACGAGGGCTTGCCGCCGACGAAGTCGCGACCAATGATGAAGGCCTCGGCCAGCCCATTGGGCTCAGGCTGCACCGCGTAGCGAATCGAAATGCCCCACGACGACCCATCGCCGAGCAGCCGCTGAAACAAGGCCTGCTCGTGCGGCGTGTTGATCACCAGGATGTCGCGAATACCCGCGAGCATCAGTGTGCTCAGCGGGTAGTAGATCATCGGCTTGTCGTACACCGGCAGCAATTGCTTGCTCACCGCGATGGTCAACGGGTGCAGCCGCGTGCCGGCGCCGCCGGCGAGGATGATGCCTTTTTGCGTGGTCATGGGTCGGGCCTAGCGCTGTCCGAGTCGTTCACCGCGATAACTGCCATCCATGACGCGCGCGACCCAGGCTTCGTTACCGAGATACCAGTCGACGGTCTTGGCCAGGCCGCTTTCGAAAGTCTCGGTCGGATGCCAGCCGAGTTCGCGTTTGATCTTGGACGCGTCGATGGCGTAACGCCGATCGTGTCCGGGCCGATCCTTGACGTAGGTGATCAGGCCATCGCGACGCGCGCCACCGGCCAGCGGCCGACGCTCGTCGATCAGGGCGATGATGGTGCGCACGACTTGAATGTTCTCGCGCTCCGCATCGCCACCGACGTTGTACACCTCGCCCGCGCGACCGATCTCGAGCACGCGCAGGATGGCGCGGCAATGATCGCGCACGAACAACCAATCGCGCACGTTGCGGCCATCGCCATACACCGGCAGCGATTCGCCGCGCAGCGTTTTCTGGATCATCAGCGGAATGAGTTTTTCCGGAAACTGAAACGGCCCGTAGTTGTTCGAGCAGTTCGTGGTCAGCGTCGGCAAGCCATACGTGTGATGGAAGGCGCGCACCAAATGGTCGGACGCGGCCTTCGACGCCGAGTACGGCGAATTGGGCGCGTAAGGCGTTTGTTCGGTGAACTTGCCGAGGGGGCCGAGCGAACCGTAGACCTCGTCGGTGGACACGTGCAGGAACCGAAACGCGTCCTGACGATCGAGCGGCAAGCCTTTCCAATACGCGAGCGCGCATTCGAGAAGGTTCAACGTGCCCACGACATTGGTCTGCACGAAGGCCGACGGACCATCGATCGAGCGATCGACATGACTCTCGGCCGCGAAGTTGACGATGGCCGTGGGCTGATGCTCGGCGAGCACGCGGCGCACGGTCTCGCGATCGCCGATGTCGCCGTGCACGAAGTGGTGATCGTCGCGACCGGCGAGCGGCGCCAGGGTGTCGCGATTGCCCGCGTAGGTCAGCGCGTCGAGATTGATGATGCGGTAGCCGCCCATCGCCATCAGATCGAGCACGAAGTTGCCGCCGATGAAGCCGGCGCCACCGGTGACCAGGATCGTCTTCATGTCAGGCCCTCGACGTCATGCGGGGGCTGGGAACGACCGCGGCGAGCGCGCGGCGCGGAACGACTTTCTCGATACTCATCAACACGTTAGCCAAATCCCGCGGGGAGGAATCAGGCCCGCGAGTCTAGCAGATGGCGCCCGACCCTCCAGGGCGGGGCGCGCCGAAGGCCCGGGCGCGCGCGTCGCGGCGCGCCGGGAACGCGGCGGGTCTCAGGCTTCCTGGCCGGGCGCGCAGGGCTTGGCCTGGAAGGTCACCGTGCCGTTGACGCGACACTTGAACACGCTCGGCGTCTTGCCGGCCGGGCCGCACAGCGTGCCGGGCTTGTGCTGCACGCTGGGATCGCAATTCACGACCAGCGAAATCCGATACTCGTACGACGCGCCGCGCTGCGCGATTTCCAGCAACTCGAGATTGGCGACCTGACCACTGCCGTCGAGCGCGCGCATGAACTGCGACAACTGCGCGTTCTGCGTGGCGGTGCCGGAGAACACGGCCTTGCTGCCGGTCAGCTGCAAGTCGCCGATGGTCACGCCCGTGGGCAGATAGGACTGCAGCCCGCGCGAAACATTCGTCGACGTGAGGGTGACGGGTCGCGCCGCGCCCGCGGCCTGCGCGCGCGCTTCCTGGACAAGACTCGCGGCCAGCAAGGCCACGACGAACAGGATTCGATGCATGAGATTTTCCCCCGATTTCACGCGGCGCGGCCGCGACTCAACGCTTGCGCAGAAATACTAAGACCAGCAGCGTGAGCCCGCCCACCACGAACAGAATGTTTTTCAAAAGTCCGCCGCGCGTTGCCTGACCGGGCAGCGGATCATCGTTGTACTTGCCATAGACCAGGCGCGCGCGCAGGGCGCGGGGGTCGAGACCATCGGCTTCGATCACATCGAGCGTGACCGCGACCAGGGTCTCATCGTCGAAGGCATAGTCGTGACCCGCGCGCCCGATCAAGGCCGGGGTCGGCACGCCGGCGATGACCGTCACCTGCTCGGCCATGAACTCGCGACGGAACTCGACCGTGCTCTTGGTGATGGGAATCGCGCAGGGCGTGCCGGACTCCGGGCATTCGATGCCGATCTCCACGAGCACGCTGCCGCGCCCCGAGCCGGTGCTCACGCCCGCGAGATCGACCACCAGATTGATCGGACCCTTGGCCGCTTCGTACTTGAACGGCGTCAGCGCCAGGCGCGCGCCCGTGCCCTCGCTCGGTCGCAGCGAGGCGCCGGCCTTGCCATCGTCGACCACCACGGTCAAGGGCTGGGCCGGATCGGCCGGCGTCAACGGCAGGTCAAACACGTGCTGCGCGGACGCGGCTGGCGCGCCCAGCGTGGCGAGACAAAAAACGGCGAGACGAAGCGTCGTGATCATGCGGTTCCCCCGAAGGCGCGCCGATCATACGTGAACGCCCGTCGCGCTTGAATGGCGGACGCGTCCGCCGGGCGGACGCGAATGGCGCCGATGAATACGATTGCAGCGCGGGCCACTCGCGATTCCGCCTGAAACAAAGCCGCTAGAGTCCCCAACGCCATCGGGAACCGGTGGTCCTGACGCGCGAGCGTTGGGTTCCAACGCAACGGTTGGACATCCTGGGAGGGATCGACGATGTGGAATTCGATGCTGCAATGGCGTCGATGCTGGCGCGTGGCCGCGGCCGTGCTGGTGTCGCTGTGTGGCGCGTGGACGTCGGCGAACGCCGCGGTCGACGCCCTGGCCTTGGGCGCGCGCTATGACGCGACGCAGGCCAACATCACTTTCAACGTGTATTCCTCGCGCGCCACGCGCATCGAGGTGTGGATCTACAAAACCCCGTCGGGCGCGCAGGAAGTGGTGCGCTACGTGATGACCAAGAACGCGGCCACCAGCGTGTGGACCAAGACCGCGTCCGTCGCCACGCTGCGCAACACCTATGGCGTGACCGGCGCGGTGTACTACGGCTATCGCGCCTGGGGACCGAACTGGACGTACTCGAGTTCGTGGACCAAGGGTTCGGGCACGGGCTTCGTGACCGATGTCGATGCCAATGGCAATCGCTTCAATCCCAACAAGCTCCTGCTCGACCCGTACGCGCGCGAGATGAGCCAGGACCCCAACACGCCGACGTGCACCGACGGCACGATCTACGCCTCGGGCGCCACGCATCGCAACAAGGATTCGGGCGCCTGCGCGCCCAAGGGCATCGTGCTCGCGGCGCCGACCAACAGCATCGGCACCAAGCCCACGCGCGCGTTCAAGGACGACGTGGTGTACGAAGTGCACGCGCGCGGCCTGACCATGAACGACACGACCGTCGCCGCCGGCCTGCGCGGCACGTATGCCGGCGCCGCGACCAAGGCCGCGTATCTCGCGGGCCTGGGCGTGACCGCGGTGGAGTTCCTGCCGGTGCAGGAAACGCAGAACGACACCAATGACGTCGATCCCAATTCCGATGTCGGCGACAACTACTGGGGCTACATGACCCTGAACTACTTCGCGCCCGATCGCCGCTATTCGTCGGACAAGACCGCCGGCGGCCCGACGCGCGAGTTCCGCGACATGGTGCGCGCCTTCCACGATCAGGGCATCAAGGTCTATATCGACGTGGTCTACAACCACACCGGCGAAGGCGGGGCCTGGGGCGGCACGGATGGCTTGACCGTGTACAACATTCAATCTTTCCGCGGTCTCGATAACCCGACTTACTACTCGCTCACCGCCGACAAGCAGTATTCGTGGGACAACACCGGCGTCGGCGGCAACTACAACACGCGCAATGCCACGGCGCAGAACCTGATCGTGGATTCGCTGGCGTATTGGCGCGACACCTTGGGCGTGGATGGCTTTCGCTTCGATCTGGCGTCGGTGCTGGGCAATACCTGCGAGCATGGTTGCTACAACTTCGACAAGATGGACGGCGGCAATGCGCTCAACCGCATCGTCAACGAACTGCCGCCGCGACCGGCCAATGGCGGCACGGGGCTCGATCTGATCGCCGAGCCTTGGGCGATCGGCGGCAATTCGTATCAGGTCGGTGGTTTCCCCAGCGGTTGGGCGGAATGGAACGGCAAGTTCCGCGACGACATGCGCAAGAAGCAGAACAAGCTGGGCCTGGAACTGGTCACCACCGGCACGCTGGCCACGCGCTTCGCGGGCTCGTCGGATCTGTATCAGGACGATGGTCGCAAGCCATGGCATTCGGTCAACTTCATCGTCGCCCACGATGGTTTCACGCACGCCGATCTGTACGCCTACAACAGCAAGCAGAACAGTCAGCCTTGGCCTTATGGTCCTTCCGACGGTGGCGAGGACAACAACAACTCTTGGGATCAAGGCGGCGCGGGGCTCGATCAACGCAAGGCCGCGCGCACGGGCCTGGCGCTGATGATGGTCAGCGCCGGCGTGCCCATGCTCACCGGCGGCGACGAAATGCTGCGCACGCAGTTCGGCAACAACAATGCCTATAACTTGGATTCGCCGGCGAACTGGTTGAGCTGGACACTCGACAGCTTCGACACCGACTTCAAGACCTTCACTAGTCGCTTGATCGCCTTCCGCAAAGCGCATCCGGCGCTGCGGCCGGTGAATTTCTATGCCAGCGGCGACACCAACGGCAATGTCATGGAGCAATTGCGCTGGTTCAAGCCCGATGGCGCGCAGGCCGACGCGGCCTACTTCAACGACAGCGCCAATCACGCCATCGCCTGGCGCGTCGATGGCAGCGAGTTCGGCGACAGCGCGAGCGCGATCTATGTCGCCTACAACGGCTGGTCGGGCAATGTGAACTTCACCCTGCCCTGGCCCGGCACGGGCAAGCAGTGGTATCGCGTCACCGACACCGCGACCTGGAACGAAGGCGGCAACACCGTCGTCGTGCCCGGAGCCGAAGCGCTGATTGGTGGCGAGTGGACCGTGTACGGCCTGCAAGGGCGATCGCTGCTGGTGTTGATCGCGAAGTAGTTCGGGCAAGACCTCGCGGCCGGCTTCTGGTCGCCGGCCGCGAGGAGTTTCCTGGTGGGAACGCTGTTCGATGTCGTTTGAATCGCTGAAGACGGCGCATCACGCGGCCGCCACTCGCAACCTCACTCCGTATCGACCAAACTCCCGGGACCATCGGCATCGTCACGATCGTCGTCTTCGTAGAAGTAAGCGTAGTAGACCTTCATCGAATTGCTGCCGCAGCTCGTGGTGTCGGTCTTGACGTCCCAGCCGTCGATCTCGAGCTGCACGGTCTGGCCGCCGATGGCGCTGTAGTACACGCGTTCTTTGTTGTCGTAGTAGTCGATGCTCGAACGCAGCGTGGTGCCGCCCGTGGTCTTGAGGCGCAAGTCGAGGTCCGACACGCTCTTGCCATCCTCGTGACGCGGGTCGTACCAATAGATCACCGCCTTGAAATCATCGGCGTCGCTGCTGATGGCGTTCCCGTTGTTGATGTCGATGACCACGGTCTGGCCATCATCGACGCAGGTATAGCCCGTGCCCCAGCCATAGGGCGAGTCCATGCCATCGGCGTCGAGCTTGCGCATCTTCAAGCGACCCGCGCCCCACAGGCTGTCGTAGCCGCTGGACAAGTTGCCGGACTGGCCTTCGCGATCGCCCATCAGCAGGAGATGGCTAAACAGAATGCCCGGGTTGTCGATCAGATCAGAGGTATTGTTCTTGTACTGGTCGATGTGATCGAGCGCGGCGCCGGAAACCGCGGGCGCCGAGAAACTGGTGCCGCAGCCGGAATAGGTGTAGCCGCCCGAGGTATCGAACAGATCTTCGCGGCAGCCGTAGGCCGTCACGTCGATGATGCTGCGATTGACGCCTTGCGAGGCCGACACGCCGCCCATCGCCGAGTACGACGAAATCGGGTCGGTCTTGACGTCGTTGCTATCGCCGCCGAAGGTCGTCTCGCCATGACTGCCAACTGTGAACGAGCCAATCGCCGAGCCCGGCGATGACACGGTGCAATTGGTCGAACTGCCCGGCGTGTTGCCGGCGGCCTTGATCACCAGGAGGCCTTCCTCGAAGAGATCGTTGACGTCCTTCGACAGCGCCGTGTCACCCATGCAGGTCGGATCGTCGGTCTCCGAACCATTGGATTGATTCACCACGTGCGGCGTGTACGTGCGCCCCAGCAGATGATCGTAAGCCTCGCGCAGGCCATCGGTGGTGTAGTTGGCGGCGTAGACATAACCGCGCGCTTCGCCCGCGAGACCGGACTTCTGCTTGCGCTCGAGCGAATCGGTGATGGTCGGGTCCTGACCGTCGCGCAGATCGCCGAACAGGATCGCGCCGACACCCGTCGCGTGATCGCCGGGGCTGCCGAAATCGGAGAAGAAGTCGCAGCTGTTGCTGTCGCAATCGTAACGACCGCGAATGCGCGGCGACGAGCCGGCGCTGGAGCTGTCGACGAAACCCAGATGGTCGTCGTTGATCTTGCCGTTCTCGAGCAAGGCGAAGGTGATGTCGGTGTCACTGCCGTTCTCGCCATCCCAGCCGTTGTTGATGAACTGCGCGGCCTGCATGCCGAGGCTCACGTCCTGACCGTCGACATCGTCCGTCGTCGGCGTCGACAGATCCATGCGCTCGACGCCCGGCAAGGCCGCCAGCTGTTGAATCTGCGGCGCGGTCAACTTGCCGCTCAAACCGTACAGATAGCTGTAGCGCGCGGTCACAACGCCGCCCATCTGCTCGATCGCGGTGACGACGGGCGCCAGGGCTTGCGACACGCGATCGCGCCGCTGAGCTTGCAACATCTGCCGCAGGGCCAGCTCATCGCCGACCGTGCGCACGGTGCCGCGCGCGATGCCGCGTTCGATCTCATCGACGCTGTTGACCTGGTTGAGCGGTCGACGCACGCGCAGATGCACTGGGAACACGCTGCCCGCCGGTGATTGCGCGATCCGCGCCGCGAGCACCGGACCGATGACGGGCGACGGCGTTTCATCCGAGGGCGGTTGCACGCCCTCGTTGGCGGCGACCTTGGCGTTGAGCATCGCGGCTCGCTCGCTGCTCGTCGGACGACGCTGGCGCAGCTCCACCACGCCGGAACGGCGCGTGAGCTGCCCTTCGGCGTTCGACAACGCGGCTTCATCGACCGCGTAACGCTTGCCGCTGGGCGCGTTCTTGATATCGAGCACCGGCACGCTGCCATCGGGGCGCGCGGTGTCGCGCAGCGGATGGACGATGGGTTCGGTCGGGCCAGTGCAAGGCGCGCTGCCCTCGCACGGATCGATCGCCGGTGGATCGTTCGCTTGCGCCGACGAGGTGGCCGACAGCGCCAGACCGATGGCGACACTCAAGCCCGCCAATCGGAACACGGATGGAATGACATGCATGACGGATTCTCCTGGGTGATGGTGGAACGCCCCCTCGTTCCCAAGAGTTCGCGTGGGCACGGGGCGATCTGACATCGGCGGAGAGCCGCGAGAGGGTCGGGAGAATCGCCCGTTCAGCGCGGAAGGCGTGACGCAAAGCGCGACGCAAAATTCGGAGTTTCCGCGAAGACGCGTCGGCGCACACTGCGCGCCACATCGTTGATCGCAGGAGAACCGACATGTCGATGTCTTCCCTTCACTCACACGGCGCGCGTGTTCACGCGCATGAGGTCGAAGTGCTTCGCTACGCCATTACCGACCATACTCTCGGGCGGATTTTGGTCGCGCGTTCGACGCGCGGCATTCGCGCGGTACTGTTCGACGATTCCGACGAGGCGCTGGTCGATCAGCTCGACGCGGCGTTTCCGCACGCGAGCTTGATCGCCGATGGCGAGGGTTTGCGCGAAGATCTGTCGCGCGTGCTCGCGTGCATCGATCGACCGGGAGAGAGCGCGATGCCGGCGTTGGACATCGGCGGCTCGCGCTTCCAACGCGAGGTGTGGCAAGCCTTGCGGGCGATTCCTCGCGGCGAGCGCGTGAGTTACGCGCGACTGGCGGCAACCCTCGGCAAGCCTTCGGCCACGCGCGCGGTGGCTTCGGCTTGCGCGGCGAACGTGCTGGCCGTGTTGATTCCGTGCCATCGGGTCGTGCGCTCCGATGGCGGCTTGTCGGGTTATCGCTGGGGCGTGCAGCGCAAGCGCGAGTTGTTGATGCGGGAGGCGTCGGCGTGAGCGCGGTGTTGCAGTCCTTGGCGCCGCAGATTCGCGAGGTGCCCGCGCGTGATGAATCGGCGCGCGTCGCGGAACGTCTCAACGAGACGGATTGGACCGAAGTCTCGGCGTCGCTCGATCGCTTCGGTCACGCGGTGCTGCCGGGCGTCCTGGGCGCCGACGCATGCGCCGCGGTCGCGGCGAGCTACGACGATGCCGACGCGTTCCGCTCGCGCGTCGTGATGCGGCGGCATGGCTTCGGGCTCGGCGAGTATCAGTACTTTCGCTATCCGCTGCCCGGACTCATCGCCACCTTGCGCGAGGCCTTCTACGCGCGACTCGCGCCAATCGCCAATCGCTGGTTGGCGACGTGGCGAATGGACGAGCGCTATCCCGATCGACACGACGACTATCTCGCGCGCTGTCATCGCGCGGGGCAAACGAGACCGACGCCCTTGCTGCTGCGCTATGGCGCTGGCGACTACAACTGCCTTCATCAGGATCTCTATGGCGAGGAAGTGTTTCCGCTGCAGGTGGCGATCGTGTTGTCACGACCGGGCGTGGACTTCACCGGCGGCGAGTTCGTGATCACGCACGCGCGTTCAGGTCACGCGGCGACCGCCGAAGTGGTGCGCGCGCGGCAAGGCGATGCCATTGTCTTCACCGTGCGCGAATGGCCGGCGCGCGGCGCGCGCGGCTTTCATCGCGTGGCCATGCGGCATGGCGTGAGTGCCTTGCGTTCAGGCCATCGGCACACCTTGGGCGTGATCTTCCATGACGCCCGCTGAGCATCGCGAGGATTGGGCATCGACACTGCGCGCGGCGATGTGGCGCGAGATCGCGGCGCGCGTCGATGAAGAGGGCCATGCGTTGGTGCCGGGATTCCTGTCCACGAGCGACATCGCGCGATGGACTGGTGCGTCGGCGCGCGCGGAGATGGAGGTCTTGCGCGAGACGATTTACGAGGCGCTGGTGCCTTTGGCGAATGCGTGGGGAACCCGGTGGCGAGCCGCGACGGAGTTTCCGTCGCGCTTCGTGACTTGGCGAGAAGGTTTGGCTCGCGGTGGCGTCGTGCTCGAAATGCCGCAGATGTCGACCCTGGATCGGGAGCAGAGCCTTCCCTTGCTTCACTCGACTTCAACGCGGAGCGCATTCCCCTTCGCCGCCGCAGTGCTGCTCGATGAACCGGAGCGAGACTTCATCGGTGGCGACTTCGTGATCGTCGAACAGCGACCACGGCGGCAATCGCGGGCCATTGTGGTGCCAATGCGGCGCGGTGATCTGGTGATCTTCGCGGGCGGCGATCGACCGGTTAGCGGAACGCGAGGCGACTATCGCGCGCGCATGAGTCGTGGGATTGGTCGCGTGATCGACGGGCGGCGGCGCGGTGTCGAGATTCGCTTCGCCGATGGCGTCGTGCCCGCATGAAAGCGAAGTACATCCTGCTCGGCGCCGATGGCCGGCCCTATGAGAGCGCGACACCCGGCGTGCTCGGTGGTCATCGGCGCGGCAAGATCTATGGACGACTCGATTGCCCCGCCGCGCTGCGCGCGATCGCGCGTGGGGGTTATGTGCGTCATCGCGTGTTCTTCGCCAGCGAATCGGATGCGCGCGCGGCGGGCTATCGGCCTTGTGGCGTGTGCTTGCGCGAACGCGCGGCGTCGCGGGTCGCGCGCGTTCGCGGGCCGCGTTGAGCGGGTTCGATGAGGGTAGCGCGGCGGAAGCGACTCGGGCTCGCGCCCGCGACTTGGTGCATCAAGCGGCGCAGCGCGGTCGCGTCCTGATAACCCACGGCGGCGGCGATCGCCTCGATGCTCATGCGCGAATTCTCGAGCAGCGCGCGCGCGCGATGCACGCGAATGTGCCGCAGCAAACTGCGCGTACTCGCGCCCGTCGCGCGCATCACATGGCGTGACAGCGTCTTCTCCGACATGTGCAACTCCGCCGCCAACGCCGCCACCGACGGCGCGTCCGGCAACCCCGCCTCCACGCGCGCCGTCAGCCGCGCGACCAACTCATCGCCCCCCGCGAGCACCTTCGGCACGATGTAAGGCGCCTGCGCCTGGCGACCATCAATGAGCAGCATGCGCGCCACGCGATCGGCGAGCCTCGTGCCGCAGTGCTTGCGCAACAGATGAAGCATCAGATCCGTGTGGGCCAAGGCCGCGCCCGCGGTCGTGATCGGCCCGTGCGAGCGCAGCAGATGATGCGCGTCCACCTCGGCGTCGGGCGCGAGACGCGATAGATGCGAAGCCAACCACCACGACGTGGTGACGCGACGCTGAGACAACAGCCCCGCGCGGGCCAGTAAGAAGACCGAAGCACACGATGCCGCGACATTACCGCCGCGCCGAACATGCGCGGCGAGGCGCGAGGCGAGGGCGACGGCGTCAGCTTCGTCGAGCCGCTTAGACAGCGCGTCGGGATCGGCTACGCCTAGACCCGGCACGATCCAAACTGATTCATCGCTGCCGCCGCGCGCGGGCAAGCGCTGCGTCGCCACCGTAAAGCCATCCTGCAAACGCACCGCGCCGCCACGCCACGAATACACCGCCCATGCCGGTCGCGCGACGCCGATGAGCGGCGCGAGCTGCGCGGCGGTCGACAGGATGTCGCGACTGACCGCCACGGCGCTGGGCAGCGCGCCTTCGAGCACGAGGAGGGTGAAATCGGGCATGTCGGAAAACGCACGTTTGGTGTCGATTAGGACACTAGCACGGGGGGCATGGGCGACGGAGGATTTGGGTGGGTTGGGCGGGGGCGTTGGGGTGAGGTTGAGGACACCCAAGTGGTGAGGTTTAGGACACCCAAGAGTTGGGGCGTTTCGCTCGATGGGACTGATTGAGGACACCCAAGGTCTTCGATAGCCCGAGGGCATTCGGGACCGAATGAGGACACCCATGGTTTCTCGCCGCCAACACCAGCCTCAGCGACCGCAATTGGGGACACCCATGATTCTGCGAGGCACGCAGACCTCGGCCGGCATGGGCTCAAGGACGCCCACGGTTGCGAATTTGAGGACACCCACGCTTTTGAGGTCGAGGACACCCATGAGGTCGAGGACACCCACGCTTTCGCCAATCCAGCCGGCCCAGCGGCCCCAATTGGGGACACCCATGATTCTTCGAGGCAAGCAGACCTTGCCCGGGATCGGTTCAAGGACGCGCACGCATCTGAACTTGAGGACACCCACACTTTCGCCAATCCAGCCGGCCCAGCGCTCACCACCCCACCGCCGCCCACCCCCACCCTCGCTTCCCAAGAGAATTTTCCCTTCAAGGACACCCACCATGTCATCTCCCCGACCCCTGGACGAGGACGACCCGATCGACGACTTCACCCCGCGCGAGATCGAGCTCGACGGCATCCGCAAGCGCGTCCACGTCGCGGGGCAAGGCCCCGGCGTGATCGTGATGACCGAGATGCCCGGCATCAGCCCGCACGTGCTGCGTTTCGCGCGCTGGGTGCGCGAGGCCGGCTTCACGGTCTATCTGCCCTCGTTGTTCGGTCGCGATGGCGCGGTGGCTCAGGCGGAAGCGGGCTTGGCGGAACTGCGTCGCGCTTGCGTGAGCGCGGAGTTTCGCGCGCTCGCCGCGAATGCCTCGAGCCCGGTCACGCGCTGGCTGCGGGCCTTGGCGTCGTTGGCGCACCGCGAGTGCGGCGGGCCCGGCGTCGGCGCGATCGGCATGTGCTTCACCGGCAACTTCGCGTTGACGATGATGCTGGAGTCATCGACGCTCGCGCCGGTGCTGTCGCAACCTTCGTTGCCCTTGGACGATCCCGCCGCGTTGGAGATCGCGGACGAAGAATTGAAGTCCATCCGAGCGCGCCTGGAGCGCGAAGACTTGACCGTGCTCGCCTATCGCTTTCAAGGCGATCGCCATTGCCGCGCCGAACGCTTCGCCGCCTATCGCGCGGCGCTGGGTCCGCGCTTCATCGCGCGTGAACTCCCCGATGAAGCGGCGAATCCCGATCCGCCGCCTTTCTTCAAGCACATCGTGGGGTGCCCGCACAGCGTGCTCACCGCGCATTTGATCGATCGCGCGGGCGAGCCGACGTTGCAGGCTCGTGATGAGGTGCTGGGTTTTCTGCGCGCGCGACTGCGGCCCGGTGAAGTCTGAGGTCGCTCGAGCGAGCACCGTTCCAAGAACAAGGCGGCGCGTTCAGAGATAGTCCCGAGTTAGCCCAACAAAAAGGGCCTCGATCGCTCGAAGCCCTTTGGGAATTTGGTCGCGAGACGCGCGATTCCTCAGAACGGAATATCGTCGTCGTCGAAACTTTCCGCGGGTTGCTGTTGCTGCGCGGGCGGACGCGCGCCGCCACCACTGGCGCCACCACCACTCGGGCCTCGCGCGCCACCGCCGGTGCGAGCGGGAGCGCCGCGACCGCCGCCACCGCCGCCGCCGCCACCGCGACTGCCGGCGAATTCATCGCCCGAGCCGCCGCCCATGTCGCCGCCGCGCTCACCGGCGGTGCCGCCGAGCATTTGCATCTCGTTGGCGATGATGTCGGTGCTGTAGCGCTCGACGCCGTCCTTGTCGGTGTACTTGTCGGTGCGCAGCGCGCCTTCGACGTAAACCTGGCGTCCTTTCTTCAGATACTCGCCGGCGATCTCCGCCAGGCGGCCGAAGAATTTGACGCGATGCCATTCGGTGCGTTCCTGCTTCTGGCCCGTCTGCTTGTCAGTCCACGATTCGCTGGTGGCGATGCGGATCGAGGTGATGGCCTGACCGTTGGCGGTGTAGCGGGTTTCGGGATCGGCGCCGAGATTGCCGACCAGGATGACTTTGTTGACGCCTCGTGCCATGGCGTGTGGTTCCTGTGCGATGGGGAGAACTTCGGCAGCATCATCGCTCGCGCGACGCGAACCGAGTAGCCGAATCCGCCCCGGATGCTTGTAGGCCATCGGCGCGAATCCGCGTGCGGGCGTCGCTAAGCGCGCCCACAGGTCGGGCAAGCTTAGCGGGTGGGTCGGGATGGTTGCCAGTTGAGGGATTGGGGACACCCATCAAGTCCGGGCGGCCGGTGGGCCGGCGAACCGCTCGGGTGAAAACGTGCGGCGACGCCAGTCCGGTGGCGATTCGGGACACCCAAGGATTGAAAGCGCCATGCCTTCGCGTCTGGGAAATCGGCATTGCGATCATGGCGTTGGAACCGCCGATTGGACTCGCGACCAGCCTGGCGGGGCTGGTTGGTGGGTGTCCTGAATTCAGCGGGTCGGGTCGAAGGCGAGGTCGATTGCCAGCGCGGATGATGGGTGTCCCCGAATCGTTGAGTGGCTCGGATTCGGCCGATCCGCCTTCTTCGGATTGATAGGTGTCCCCAATTCGCAGGCCGCCGGGACTTCATGGGTGTCCCCAACTTGCGCTCGAATCATGGGTGTCCTCAATTGCCTCGAAGATCGGGCGGATTGCGAGCGAATGGGGATTATGGGTGTCCCCAACTCGCCCTCCCCAGCCGGATGCGCTTCGCCCGTTTGATGGGTGTCCCCAACTTCCCGCTCCCTTTGATGGGTGTCCCGATCTTCCCCGCTCCCCTTATCCCCTCCCCATCACCCACCGCCCCACCCCCGGCGCCACCCGCATCACCCCCGCCATCACCCAAACCTTCCCCACCCAAATCCGCTCCCGCCCCGCCGCGATTCCCCGCGCGATCGCCTCGGCGCACGCCTCCGCGCTGATCTTTCCGCTCCCCCGCCCCGCCGTCATGGGTGTATCGACCAGGGGCGGCACCGCTTCGATTACCCGCAACGAACCGCCGCGCATCTGCAGTCGCAACGCGTCCGCGAACTGCCGTAGCCCCGCCTTGCTCGCGGCATACACGGCGGCATCGCGCTTCGGTGCCCAGGCCAAAGCCGAGGTGATGAACACGACGGCCGCTTCGGGTTGCGTTCGCAGGCGCGGCAGCAGCAGTCGCGTCAGTACGATCGGCGCGCGCAGGTTGGTGGTGAGTTCCTCTTCGATGGCTGATTCGCCGAGCGCTTCATCGTCGAACGCGCGTGCGTGCTGAATCCCCGCGCCATGCAGCACGCCGTTGAGGTTGGGCGCGACTTCAAGCAATGCCTCCGCGGCCTCGCGCAATCCTTTCGCATCGCGCAGATCCACGCGCCGCGCCGCCACGCACGCGTCATCGTCACGCAGTCGCGCGAGCATCGCCTCATCCCGTCCCCACGCGATGAATCGCGCGCCGCGCCGCGCCAAGGCGCGCGTCAGCGCGAGTCCAATTCCGGATGTCGCGCCGGTGATCAACCACGTCGATTGGGCTAGTCTCATGCGTCCTCCGAATGTGCGCGCAGCTTGTCGCGGCATCGACAGGCGCGTCATTAACCCGGATCAATCGCGCATGAGCGAGACCTTCGACACCACGCGACACTGGCTGGAAACGCTCGCCGGCAGTCGCCTTCCCGGCTGGCCCGCATTCGCGCGCGAGTTGCGTCGCGTGGAGCTGCCACCGCGCGCGACGGTGTTCGCGCAAGGCGTGGCGCATCCCTACCTCTACGTGATCGCGCGCGGGCTGGTGAAGCTCGCGTATGTCGATGAACGCGGCCACGAGGGCATCAAGTCCTTTCTCGCCGAGGGCCAGTTCTTCGCCAGCCTCGCGGCGTTGGAGCCGCGCGGCATCACCAGCTTCAGCGCGCAGACGCTCGAGGCCTGCGTGCTCGAACGCATCGACGCGCGCCAGTGGCTCGCGCGCATCAATCGTCTGCCCTGGCTCACGGCCTATGCGGCGGCCTTGCGCGTGCACGGCGCGCGCAAGGAACAACGCGAGCACGAGCTGCTGATGCTCGCCCCTTCCGCGCGCGTGCATCTGTTCTTCACGCGCGACGAATCCCTGACGCGACGCCTGCCGCAAACCGCCATCGCCGCCTATCTGGGCCTGACGCCCGTGGGCTTGAGCCGCATTCTCGGCCGCCTGCGCAGGTCGGGACGACTGCCCGGCTCCGGTTCGCGCGCGCGTTGACGACCCGTCGACGGCGCGCATCGCCTATACTGGCGCGCGTTCGGTCCGGTGAGTCGCGGACCCGAGGTTCAACGCGTGAATTCAGCCCCTTCCGTCCTGCCACGTGCCGCCGAGTCTCCGCTCGATTTCGACGCCGTGCGCGCGCTCGCCAAGCCGCAGATGCAGCGCGTCGATGCCTTGATCCGTCAACGCCTGTCCTCGGACGTGGTCCTGGTCAATCAGGTCGCCGAGCACATCGTCAGCGGCGGCGGCAAGCGTCTGCGCCCGATGCTGGTGCTGCTGGCAGCCGATGCCGCGGGCTATCGCGGCGATCAGCACGTGCAGGCCGCGGCCGTGGTCGAGTTCATCCACACCGCGACCTTGCTGCACGACGATGTGGTCGATGAATCCGATCTGCGTCGCGGCCGCCGCACGGCCAACGCGATCTGGGGCAATTCGGCCAGCATCCTGGTCGGTGATTTTCTGTACTCGCGCGCGTTCCAGCTGATGGTCGAACTCGACCGCATGAAGATCATGCGCGTGATGGCCGATACCACCAATGCCATCGCCGAAGGCGAAGTGCTGCAGTTGATGCACTTGAACAACCCCGACACCGACGAGCCCGCCTATCTCAACGTGATCGAGCGAAAGACCGCCGTGCTGTTCGCCGCGGCCACGCAGTTGGGCGCGATCCTCGCCGATCTGCCCGAGGCCGCCGAGCGCGCGATGTGGCGCTACGGTCATGACTTGGGCATGGCGTTTCAAATCGCCGACGATTGGCTCGACTACGTGTCCGACGCCGACACGCTGGGCAAGAACGTCGGCGACGATCTCGCCGAGGGCAAGGCCACCCTGCCCCTGATCCGCACGCTCAAGACCGCGCAGCCCGAACAGGCCGCGCGTATTCGTCACGCGATCGAAACCGGCGAACTCGCCGCGCTGCCCGAAATCGTCGCGGCGATCCGCGCCAGCGGCGCGCTCGATTACGCGCGAGAACGCGCCAAGGCCTACGCGGCCAGCGCCATGGCCGCGCTCGACACGCTCACGCCTTCGCCCGCGATCGAGGCGCTGCGCGTGCTCGCCGATTACGCGGTCGCGCGCGATCGCTGAAATCGAGCGCGCGCATCGCGACTTCGCGCTGGCGCTGACGCGATCACGACAAGTCGCGCCTACCCCACCGAGGTCGGGTCGACGCCCCACGCGATCATCGCCTTCCCGCCGCGCGCCTCGCGCGATGATCGATCACGACGTGAACAATTGTCGCGACGGAATCCGCGCCCGACCCTCGTTCGTATGCTGTCGACCCGATCGCGGCCCCTGTCAAACGTCAGTGAAATCCCGCGCCGATCGACTGTTAGACTCGCCGCGCCCCCATTGAGGACCCACGCAATGCGCAAGCTTCGACCCATCGCCCTGGCCTTGGCCGCCAGCCTCGTGACCCTGCCCGCCGTCGCCGACGAAGCCGCCGAGATGGCGATCAGTTATCGCCAGGGCGCGTTCAAGATGCTGCTGTGGAACTTCATGCCGCTGGGCAAGATGGTGCGCGGTCAGGCGACGTTCGATGCCGAGGTGTTCAAGGACCGTTCGGCGCGCGTGGCGTGGTTGTCGCGTCAGTTGCTCGAAGGTTTTCCGAAGGGCTCGGGCGAAGGCGCGGTCACCGATGCCCTGCCCGAGATCTGGGCGAACTGGGACGATTTCAGCGCCAAGATGCACGACCTCGAGCGCGAAGCCGCGACGCTGGCGCAAGTCGCGCAAGGCGGCGACGAGTCGGCGATCAAGGACCAGTTCCAGAAGGTGCGCGAGACTTGCGGCGCCTGTCACGAGGACTATCGCTCGGAGTAACTCCGCCGCGAGTTCCCCACCGCGCGCCTCGCGCGCGGTCATTCCCAGCATATGTTTGATTCAACCGATCCGCGCGCGTCATCGCGCGCGGATCGTCGTCATTGGCGTTACCAAGTCGGGGCGTAACGCACGAAGGCCCAGGTCGCGGCCGCGCACAGCGCGATCACCACCAAGGCCTTGCCCGCGCTCGCGAAGTTCAACGCGGGATCGCGCGGCAGTTCCTTGCGCCCATGCACCATCGCGGGCACCAGCGGATCTTTCTTGAACACCGCGTAGTAGATGATCGCGACGATGTGCAGCCCGATCAGGATCAACAGCACCTGTTGACCGACCTCGTGCACCTCGTGCGCGAAATGCCGCGTCTGCTTGGTCACCAGATGCGCCAGCGGCGCGTAGAAATCGTCCTCGCGCAGGAACAAGCCCGAGACCACCTGCACCAGGACCGTGCCGATCAAGGCCAGCACCGACAGCGCGCCGAGTGGATTGTGCGAGACCGCGCGTTCGGCCGTGCCTTTGATGGTCGCGCGCAGATAGTCGATGACCACGCCGGGCCCGCGCACGAAATACGCGAAGCGCGCGCTGGTCGAACCCACGAAACCCCAGACCAGACGAAACACGATCAGGCCCAGAATCACGTAGCCCAGCGTGTAGTGCCATTCCATCGAGATCCAATGGAACTCGGCGCTGGCCCATTGCAGGGCGATCAGGATCACCAGCGCCCAATGAAACACGCGCAATGGCCAATCCCACACCGCGAAACCTTGTTGTTGACTCATACGCCCATGCCCTCGATATGCGCGATGGATGCGGGATCGAACCCCGCGAGTTCGGCGAAGCGCCGGCCACGTTCCGTGTAATCGCGAAACTCGCCGAAGCTCGGCGCGCCCGGCGACAATAACACCACGCCTCCCGGCGGCGTGACTTCGCGCGCCACGGCCACGGCTTCGTCGAGGTTGCGCGTGCTCGCCACGCGCGTGAGTTCGCGGGGCAGCGCGTTGAGCTCCTCGGCGATGCGCGCGCCATTGGCGCCCATCGTCACCACCGCATGGATGGGCTGCGCCGCGAGCGCTTCGCGAAACGCGCGCCAGCTCAGCCCGCGATCATGGCCCCCGACGAGCACGGTCACCGTGTTCGCGCGAAAGTGGGCCAAGGCCGCGAGCGAAGCATGCGGTGTCGTCGCGATCGAATCGTTGACCCAAATCAATCCATCGCATTCTCCTAATACTTGAAGTCGATGCGGCAAGGGACGAAAGTGGGCGACTTGCCCGACCAGCGCCATGGGGTCGTGGCCGGCGGCTTCGATCGCGGTCAAGGCCGCGCACAAATTCACGGCATTGTGTCGCCCCGGCAGCGGAATGCGATGGAGTTCGATCACCGTGTCGCGATCGCGAACGATTCTCGCGCCTTCGAGATGAAAGCCGACGGTGCCGCCAAACCATCGCGTGATCGCTTCGGGCACGCGTCCGTGCAACTCGGGCTGTTCGACATTGAGCACGGCGACGCGCGGTCGTTGCTCGCCATCGCCGAGCAAGCGCAGCTTGTCGTCGTAGTAGCGCGCGAGATCGCCATGCCAATCGAGATGCTCGGGAAAAAGATTGAGCACCACCGCGATTTCGGGCCAGGCGTCGAGTTCGCGCGTTTGGAAGCTCGACATCTCGATCACCCACCACTCGGGCGCGACCGGCGGGTCGAGCATTTCCAGCAAGGGCAGACCGATGTTGCCGCACAGCGCCACGCGCTTGCCGGCGGCGCGCAACAGATGCGCGATCAGCGCGCTGGTGGTGCTCTTGCCCTTGGTGCCGGTCACCGCAATCGTGCGCGCGCCGACGTGTTCGCCAAACCACAAGGCCGTGCCCGAGGTCAGACGCATGCCGCGCGCCTGCGCCGCGCGCACCGCCTCGATGTAGGGACTGATGCCGGGCGATTTGATCACGTAGTCGAAGCGCGCGAGCGTGTCGGCATCGACCTCGCCCGCGTGCACGTGCGTGCGCGCGTCGGCCAGCCGCGTCAGCTCGACGGCCTCTTCGGGGCGACACAACCAAGTGACCGACTGTTCGGGCAAGCGCGCGCGCAGCGCGGTCCACGCGGCGCGACCTTCGCGCCCAGCGCCCCAGATCGCGACGCGTTGCCCCGCGAGCGCGTCAAAGCGCATCGAAGGCCGACAACAGGGCCGCGGGCACGTGATGCTCGCCTTCGGCCTTGAGCAGGGGGTCGATCGCGAGTTCGTCCGCGTTCAAGCGCGGCGCGATCTCGCGCGCGAAGCGCGCGACGAGTGCGTCCTCGCGCCAGCTCGCGCTGTGCGCCAGCGCGTTCATCGCCGCGCGCGACTCGCGGCCCTCGCCCACGCATTCGAAAGGCTTGTGCGCCTGCCATTCGAGCAAGGCATCGAAGGCCGGCGCCAGCGCGACATCGTCGAGCAGATTGCGGCCGAAGATCGCGGTGAGTTGCGGCTTGGGCATGAACGGCGCCAACGCCAGGAACACGAAATGACACTTCGGGCATTGCCCGCACCAGCGCGATTCCGGCCGCGCGCCGAGAATCTTGAAATTGCGATTACAGCTCGAAAACGCCTCGTGATACTGCGTCAGGCGCGCGAACTTGCGCGTGACCGCGAGTTCCGACCACGGGCGCAACAAGGAGTAATACTGAAGATCCGTCGCGATTTGTTCGCGCACCCAGATCGCGAGCAGGCGCTCGAAATCCCAGCCCTTGCTCCATTGATGATTCACGGCGCGACCGTCGGCCTCGAGCGTGGCGCTCGACGCCGAGCGCTCGTTCGAGAACACCACCGCGTCATGGCCATACACCACCGCCGCGAGCAACAGGATCGCGGAGTTGATCGCCGTCACCGGAATGTGGCCGTTGTAGGCGCCGCGGCGATTGAACTCGAACAGCACCGGCGACAACTCGCGCCCGATGTTGAGCAGCGGCAGACCCGTGCGCGCCGCGCAGGCGCGAATCAATTCGGAATTGCCGACCCACGTCGCGGTGCAGGGCTCGCCCGCGCGTCGCAGGGTCTCGACCGTGACCAGGGAATCCTTGCCACCACCGATCGGCACCAAGGCGCGACGCGGCAACCCCAACGCGGTCACGGGCGCGCGCTTGATCTGCGCGAAGGGAAAACGAATGCGATCGTCTAGCGTAAGTCGATTCTGATAGGCGAACTCGCCCAGCCCGTGGAGATACGTCTCGCGCAGCACCTCGGCGGTGGCGCGATCGAAGGGCGAGCCGTCGACCACGATCTCGGGCGGCACGCCGGCCTTGTAGTAACTCACGCCAGCGACACCGTGCAGCAGCATCAGCGCGGCTTCAAGCGCGGGCTGGCGCGCGGCGTCGACCGCGGGCGCGTCGGGCATGCGGATGCGCTCGATCAACTCGGGACCATCGTCGAAGGCGTAGACCAGCTCGGCCACGCCCTCGGCATAGTGGCGACGCACGAAGCGGAATTGGCGCGCGGCGCGCGGATCGAACTCGCTCATGCGCGCACCGCGTGGAAAATCGTCGACCGCATGGACCCTTTCACTCGAACTCGACGCGCGCCGACGGCGCGCCTGGGCGCGCATTCTCCCACAGGCCGGGGCGGCGACGGCTGGCTTTTTGCCGGCCGCGACCGCGTCATAGCAAAGCCTCGCGAGCGGGTTCGCGCAGGTTGTAGCGGCTGCCCATCACCGCGCCATAGGCGCCACCTTGCGCGATCAGCAGTACATCGCCTTCGCGCGGCGCCGGCAAACGGCGATGCGTGCCCAGCACGTCGGCCGATTCGCAGATCGGTCCGACGATCTGGCACACGGTGTCGGCGCGTTCGCCCAGGCGCGAGAGATTGACGATGTCATGCCACGCCTCGTACAGCGCTGGTCGAATCAGCGAGTTCATGCCCGCGTCGATGCCGACGTAGACCAGCTCATCCTTGTGCTTGATCTGCGTCACGCGCGCCAACAGCACGCCGGCATCGGCGACGAGATAGCGACCCGGCTCCATCCACAAGCGATATTGCGGATACAAGGCCTTGACCTCGGCCAAGGAGCGCGCGATCGCGTCGAGATCGAGCGGTTGATCTTCCGGCCGCGACGGCACGCCAAGACCGCCGCCGATGTTGATGCGCGCGCAATCGGGAAACTGATCGGCCAGGCTCGCGAGCTCGGCATAGGTCTCGCGAAAATGCGTGGCGTCGAGAATGCCGCTGCCCAGATGCGCGTGCAGTCCGATCACGCGCAAGCCGTGTTGATGCGCGAGGCGACGAAACGTCTCGACATCGGCCAGCGGCAAGCCAAACTTGGAACCCTTGCCGCCGGTGACGACCTTGGCGTGATGACCGCGACCGTGGCCGGGATCAAGGCGCAACATCACTTCGCGATCGCGCCACAACTCGGGCCATTCGCGCAGCGGATGCAGGGCATCGAGCGTGCAGCGCACGCCGCGCGCCAGCGCATGCGCGTATTCGTGCTTGGGCGCGAAATTGGGCGTGAACAGAAACTGGTCGGGCTTGGCGCGCGGCAGCGCGCGTTGCGCGGCGTCGAGCTCGGGCAGCGACACGCATTCGATGCCGAAACCTTCTTCGACCAAGGCGCGCAGAATGTGCGGCTCCCAGTTCGCCTTCATCGCATAGAACCAGCGATCGACGGCCTCGATGCGACGCAATCGACGCGCCGCGCCGCGTACTTCGTCGATGTCATAGATGTAGGCCGGCGTGCCTTCGGCGGCGCGCGCGAGCAGCGCCTCGCGCTGCGATGCCCACCACGGCACGGGACGCACACGCGAAGCGGTAGTGGTGTACAGCGTCTCCCAACTCGGGCCGAACACGGCTTCGTCGTCCAGGCGCAGGGCCTCGGCGCGCACCAGCAGATCATGCAGGCGCGGGATCATCGGCACGGCAATCGCTTCGTCGACGACGAAGGTGAGATTGAGATTGTTCGACGATTGCGAAATCAGATGCACGCGCTCCTGTCCAAACTCCGCCAGCACCGGCGCGAGCTTGTGCAGCAGCGAGCGCATGCCGCGACCGACCAGGGTCACGGCCGCGCACGGCGCGATGACCTTAACGCGGCAGAAGGCCGCGAGGTCTTCGCAAAGTGCATCGAGCACGTTGGAATTGACCAGGTTTTCGCTGGGGTCGAGCGAGACAGTGACATTGGTCTCGGCCGAACCGATCAAGTCGATCGACAAGCCATGGCGCTTGAACGCGGCGAAAACGTCGGCGAGAAAGCCGACCTGCTGCCACATGCCGACGGTTTCCATCGACACCAAGGTGATGCCGGCGCGCGCGCTGATCGCCTTGACGCTGGGCAAGGCCGAGGCCGCGTGCGCGCCGATCTCGGTGCCGGCGAGTTCGGGACGATTGGTGTCCTTGACCCACAGCGGTACTTCGGCTTCGCGCACGGGCGTCAGGCAGCGCGGATGCAGGACCTTGGCGCCAGTGGTGGCAATTTCTTGGGCCTCTTCGTAGTCGAGACGCTTGAGCAAGCGCGCGCTCGGCACTTGGCGCGGATTGGCGCTGAACATGCCAGCGACGTCGGTCCAGATTTCCACGCGCTCGGCCTTGAGCAAGGCGCCGAAGTAAGAGGCCGAGGTATCCGAGCCACCGCGGCCGAGGATCACGGTATCGCCGCGCGGCCCCCGCGCGATGAAGCCTTGCGTGATCAGCACCGGCGAACGTCGCGACAGCGCGGATTGCATTTCCGTATTCGGCCGACACGCGCAGTTGACCGAGAGCCAGCGCGCCCAGTCGCTTTGATTCGGCAGTTCCTCGGCGCGCAGCCACTCGCGCGCGTCGAGCCATTCGGCGTCGAGACCGCAATGCGAAAGGTAATGCGCGCCGAGCGACGACGACAGCAGCTCGCCGAGCGCCAGCATTTCGGCCTGCCACGACAGTTGCGCGCCGACGCGGCGCGGGTCGACGACGAGCGCGGCCAGGCGCGCCAGCCATTCGTGCATGCCCGGTGCGGCGGCGAGGCCAAGGTCGCGCACGAAGTCGATGTGCTTGCCCGTGAGTTGCGCGGCGCGCTCGTCGAGCGCTTCGCCGCGCGCGGCGACGTCGATCATGGCTTGCAGGGCGTTGGTCACGCCCGACAACGCCGAGACCACCACGACCACGCGCGCGCCTTCCGCGCGCCGCGATTTGAGCAAGGCGACGATGTTGTCCCAGCGCGGTTTCGTCGACACGCTGGTTCCTCCGAACTTGAGGACGATCCAGCGCGGCGTTTGAGAAACCGGATTCGGGGCGGACATCGTTGCCAGGGCTCCAGGGGGTTGGGGAAGGGGCAAAGATACCAAGGGGGTTGGGGATGCGGCAGGCCATGTGGTTATGAGCGCGGGTGTGTCAGCGTTTCGCCATCGTTGGGGGCGTGATTGGCGCGTGGGGAGTGGGTCCTCACCTGGCGGTGAGAAGGGTGGAAGAGCGGGCCCTCACCTGGCGGTGAGGAACCCGTGGTGGGTTGTGGGGGTGGTTTTCGTGACGTCTTCGCTTGGCTCGGGGTGCCGCCCCTTGTCGGTGGGCGAGGGATTCAAGACATCCCTTTCTTGAACCAGGCGCACATCCTTGTGCGCTGGCCACCGACAAGGGGACCGTCACCCCGAGCCGTCGAAGCGTCACTGGGGGTTGGGGGTAGAGCGAAAAGAAGAAGAAAAAAGCAAAAGCAAAAGCAAAAGCAAAGGCAAAGGCAAAGGCAAAGGCAGAAGCGAGAGCGAGAGCGAGAGCGAGAGCGAGAGCGGAAGAGATACCGAGAGCCTGGGCGGAAGCAAGCGCTAGTGCGCGAACTGGTAAGTGCGTTTGATCGGCTCAGCGCGTGAACACTTGTCCGTGTTGGCGTTCTCGTTCGCGGCCACTAGCTTGGGCTGGGACTCGTGAGTCTTGACTCGGTCCGCGGTCGATCTCGAGGGATGGACGGTGCGCAGGATTCGTGTCGCTGGCGCGGACGCTTTGCGTTAGTACCCACGCTCACTCGCGAGGCATGCAAGCCATGGCAAGCGCCGCTCCGGCGAACTCGCCGCGACGGTGGGCGGAAATGATTCCGGGGTGTCGAGCGCGCCGATGTGGATGTGGATGTCGTCAGGTTCTTGATCGGTTTCGTAGGTCAGAGTGCTGCCGCAGGTGGGGCAGAAGCCGCGCGTTACGCCGGGTGAGGACGAATAGCGTCGACGTTCGCCGTGAGTCCAAATGACATCGACGCGTCGGCAATCGGCGAAGGCCGCGACGGGGGCGCCGGTGTGGCGTCGGCAGGCGGTGCAGTGGCATAGGCCGACTTGATACGGCGGCGCGCGCAACTGAAAGCGGATCGCGCCGCACAGGCAACCGCCTTCGAGGGACTGGGGGGCTTGCATGAGATTCTCCCGCGCGATTGGCCAAGGCGCGCGCGTTTGGCTTAGGCTAGCGCATCGTCTTTCCCGGTCGCGCGAGTTCGCATGCAAATCGTACCGTTCAAGCAAGTCGATGTGTTCACGCAGAAGCCCTACGGCGGCAATCCCGTGGCGGTGATTCTCGATGCCGAGGGGTTGAGCGGCGCGCAGATGCAGCAGATCGCGGCGTGGACCAATCTGTCGGAGACCACCTTCGTGCTGCCGCCGACGCAGCCGGGCGCCGACTATCGCCTGCGCATTTTCACGCCGCGTCAGGAACTGCCCTTCGCGGGTCATCCGAGCGTGGGCACGGCGCACGCCGTGCTCGAGGCCGGCTTCGCGCGCCAGCACGATCATCGTCTGGTGCAGGAATGCGCGGCGGGCTTGCTGCCGATCACGATCGAAGGCGAGCCGCCGGAGCGACGCCTGTTCGTGCGCACGCCGGCGGCGCGCGTGCAGGAGTCGGAATTGGCGCTGTCGGTCGCGCTGGCGCGCGCCTGCGGCGTGACGATCAATCAGGAACCGGCGCCGCTGCCGATCAATGTCGGTCCGACGTGGATCGTGGTCGATCTCGAGGACGAAGCCACGGTGCGCGCGCTCAAGCCCGATCTCGCGCGCATGGACGAGATCGCGCGCGACTACGGCGCGACGGGCATCACCGTCTTTGGTCGCTCGAACGAGCCCGCGTTCGCGCTGGCCGTGCGCTCCTTCGTGCCGAGCGACGGCATTGCCGAGGATCCGGTGTGCGGCAGTGGCAATGCCGCGGTCGCGGCGTTCCTGCGTCACTACGAACTGCTGGCCGAAGACATGGACGGCTACACCGCGAACCAAGGCCGCGAGGTCGGCCGCGATGGCCTGGTGCACGTGCGTTACACCGCCGAAGGCCACATCGAAATCGGTGGCGCCGCCGTGACCTGCATCGACGGCACGATCCGACTGTAACCGCGATGCGCGCGTGAGCGCGCGCGTCGTCGATCAAGGCTCGGCCGTGTACACGGCCTTGCCGTCGACATAGGTCGCCATCACGCGCGTGCCGAGCAGGTGCGCGGGCGACACGGTCAACGGATCGCGCGAGAGGATCACGAAGTCGGCGCGCTTGCCGACTTCGAGCGAACCCACGCGCTGCTCGTCGAAGCCAGCGTAGGCCGCATCGAGCGTGAAGCCGCGCAACGCTTCCCACGGCGTGAGTCGTTCGTTGGCGAACCAGCCCGTCAACGGCTGACCTTGCTTATCCTGCCGCGATTCGGCCGCGTAGAGGCCGAGCAACGGATCGACGCTTTCGACCGGAAAATCCGAACCCAGGGCCAGTCGCGCGCCCGCATCGCGGAACTTGCGCCAGGCATAGCCGCCGACGATGCGCGTGGCGCCGACGCGTTGTTCGGCCCAGGGCATGTCGCTGGTGGCGTGCGTGGGCTGCATCGAGGCGATGATGCCCAGGCGCGCCACGCGCGGGATGTCGGCCAGCGCAACGATCTGCGCGTGTTCGATGCGCCAGCGATGATCACTGCTGGCATCGGCGCCGAGCGCGCGTTCGTACAAATCGATCACGAGTCGATTGGCGCGATCGCCGATGGCGTGCGTGGCGACTTGCACGCCGCAGCGACGCGCCTTGTCGATGGCGGTGCGCAACTGCGCCTCGCTCATCACCAGCAGGCCGCGATTACCATGATCGTCGCTGTAGTCCTCGAGCAAAGCCGCGCCACGACTGCCCAACGCGCCGTCGGCGTAGAGCTTGACCGTGCGCATGCGCAGATGACCGCCATCGTGTTCGTACAAACCTTTGTCGCACAGCATCGCGAGCGCGGCGCCGTCGCCATCGGCCATGGCGTCGACGCGAATCGGCATGGCGCCGCGATCGGCCAGGCGTTGATACGCCTGCAAGGTCTCGAGCGACACGCCGGCATCGTGCACGCCAGTGAGGCCGTGACGCGCGGCTTCGGTCATGGCCTTGGACAAGGCTTGCTCGATCATCGCGCTGGTCGGCTTGGGAATGGCGCCTTCGATCAGGCCCATCGCACCGTCGACGAAGACGCCCGTAGCCTTGCCGTCGACGCGCTCGATGCGACCGCCGTCGGGCTGCCAGTCGCCCGCGAGCGCGCGCGGCGCGAACTTCATCGCCGCGCTATTGGCCCACGCGGCGTGACCGTCGACGCGTTCGAGCCACACGGGCCGATCGGGAAACGCGGCGTCGAGATCGGCCGCGGTCGGAAAGACTTTCTCGGGCCAGTCGTTCTGATCCCAGCCGCGACCGAGCAACCACGCGTCAGCGGGCAAGGTCGCCGCGTGCTCGCGCAAACGCGCGAGAATCTCGGTCTTGCTCGCGGTATCGACGAGATTGACCTGACTCAACGTTTGCCCGAGGCCGAGCACGTGACCGTGCGCGTCGATCAGGCCCGGCACAATGGCGCGGCCTTTGGCGTCGAGCGCGATGTGATTCGGATACTTCGCGCGCAAGGCTTCGCCATCGCCCAGCGCGAGGATGCGCCCGTCGGCGTCGTAGACCATGGCTTCGGCGAAGGGCCGCGTGGCATCGGCGGTGATGATGCGCGCGTTCGACACGAGCGTCGGTTCGGCGGCTTGCGCCGCGCAACTCAGGGACACGGCAATGGCGAACGCGAGCTTGAACATGGCGACCCCCGGATGGCAGGCCCGCACTGTGCCCTCGCCCGGCCTCCCCATGCAAGCGGGCCGACCTTTCGCTCGGTCGGCCCGTCGTGAGCGCGTGAAGATGGCGACGCGACGCCAAGGCGCGCGCGGCGCGTCGACGTGCTATTCGAAGTCGTCGGAGAACAGCGCGTCGAGCGGATCGACGAGGCGAATCTCGTACGTCACGCCGCGCGTGCCGCCCTGCGCCGAAGGGCCCCGCTGCGAGCTGACATAGAACCGCGTGCCATCGGGCGAGAACGCGGGGCCGGTGAGCTCGCTGCCGTCCTGACCCACGACTTGCAGGAAGGGCCACACGCCGCCGCGTTGATCGAGCGCGACCACTTGCATGTCGCCGCCATCCTCGGCCACGAGCGCGGTGCCGTCGCTGGCGACGACGATGTTGTCGACGCCCGTGAGCACCGGGTTGGCGAACCACGCGGCGTCGTAGAACACTTCGATCTGCCGTGTGCCGGTGCGGAACCGCCACACGCGATTGTCGCCCTTGGTCGTGAAGTAGACCGCGTCGTCGTGCGCCCAAATGCCTTCGCCACCATTGAACACTGCCGCGTCGGGCACTTGATAGCGCGTCGGCGTTTGCGTGCCGGTGGGATTGGGATTGGACACCGGCACCCAGTCGAAGAAGCGCGGGCCATTCGGATCGCCCGGATGCACGAGCATGGCTTCGAGCACGCCGGCCTGCAGCGAGCCCGTGGCCAGCGGCTTGAAGCGATAGAGGCGACCGTCGGGTTTGTCTTCGGTCAAATAGAAACATTGCGAAGGCGGATCGTAGGCCGCGGCCTCGTGCGCGAAGGTGCCCATGGCCGGCACCGCGTGCGCGATGCCGCCGCGCGTGACCGGGCATTCCCAAATCAGTCCGGCGTCGTGTTCTTCGCCGGAAAGCCACGTGCCCCACGGCGTGCGACCACCGGCGCAATTGCGCGAGGTACCGGCGAGAATCGGATAAGCATCGATGACCCGACCTTGCGCATCGAAGCGCAGCGCGCTCGCGCCACCCTGCGCGCCGCTGACTTCGGCGTTCGACACATAGATCCAGCCGCCATCGGGCTGGGCGAAGACGGCGCCGCCGTCGGGAAAGTCATGCCAGAGATGACCGCTGGGCGCGACCGGTTCGCCGGCGCGCGCGATGATGCGCGAGGAATAGCCGGGCAGCAGACGAAGCCCGTTGGCATCAGGCCCGCGCAAGCGACCGGGCGCCAGGCCATCGAGTCGCAGCCGCGACGGCAGGCCCGCGACGCGCGGCGAGCCCGCGCTCTTGCCCCACAGGCGCGGACCGAAACCGATCAGCCCGGCGGCCGCGAAGGTCGCCAGAAGTTGGCGACGACGTGCATCGAATCGTGTTTCGCTCATGAGTGTGACCCCGCTGGATGCCGCTAGATGCGGGTCGCGCGCGGATTCACTGTCAGTATGCGCGCGCGCGGGAGCGCCGGCGCGTGAAACTCAGTGACGCGAGAACTCTTCGTACCAGTCCTGCGGGAAGGGCGATTCGAGCTTCTGCGGCCGAGCCTGGGCTTCGCACTCGGGGTCCTCGGAGCGCGGCGGACAGGGATCGCCTTCCACGCCTTGCAGCAGAATCGCGGCTAAGGGCACTTTGCGCACGATTTCCTGGCCGAGCGTTTCCTTGTCGCGACGCCAGTAGCGATTGAAGCGCGTGGAGCGGTACTGCACGTTGTCGTGATCGCCGATGAAGCGATCGCCCTCGCGCGGCTTGTCGACGTAGCCAGGCGCGGGCTTGGCGTCGGCGGCATCGACCACCGATTGCGAAACGAGCGGACGGCCGTCGCTGCCGAACAGTCGCACGGGCGGCGCGGACGTGGTCGTGGGCGCGGGCGGACCGAACTCGACCGACATGGTCTGTTCGCCGGGCTTGGCGCGACGCGCGGGCGTCGGCGGCGGGGTCGTTGGTGAGGCCGCGGGTGCCGCGAGTTCCGGCGTGGCTTCCGGCGTCGGCGCTTCGAGCGGCGGCGTGGGCTCGGGCAGGAAAACGACTTCGAGCACGGTCTCGCGCGGCTTGCCCGCGATCAAACCCTGATCACGCGCCAGCAGGTACAGACCGATCATCATCGCCACGTGCAGCAGCGCGATCGCGCCCCACACGAAGCGCTTGAGCCGGCGATCGTCGCCGTCATGCCGATAGCGAACCGCGAGCATGAACTCGCGATCCTTGCGATCGAGCCCCCGAAGTAGATCTATCCCGTCCGCCATGTGACGTGTTGTAACGGGGCTTGGCGTAATCCCGCGTTAACTTCGGATTCGCGGAATGTTTTTTCGCACGGTCGCCAATGAGTTCGCGAAGATGCGCGTGGCGGGTCGAGCAGGCATGGCTTCGCGCGACGAGCGCGAAGCGACTGCCCTCGCCTCGCGCCCTGGCCCCGACTTCGCCGAGATCATCACGAAGGCCTTAGGCCGCGGCCCAAAAAGAAACGGGGCCTTTCGGCCCCGTTCCGCGCGGTACTGGGTTCCCTTGCGGGGACCGCGTCATGCCTTACTCGACGGCGTCGACGTTCACCGCGACCCGGATGCGACTGCCCGGATGCGAGTCGGTGCGCGTGTGGTAGACGCGGCCGTGATATTCGTACGCGACGTCATAGCCGATCACCTGATCGTCCTGACGGTATTCGGTGCGCGTCTCGCAGACGCGCTCGCTCGAGCGGTGATAGCGGCCACCGGCGTCGTAGTACTCGCCGCGATGACGCGCATTGTCGTGCGCGATCGAACCGCCAATCACGGCGCCGGCGATGGTGGCGGCCTTGCGGCCGTCGCCCTTGCCGACCTGATTGCCCAGGGCACCGCCGATCAGGGCGCCGAGGATCGTCGCGCCGGTGGTATCGCGATGACGGCCGGAGCGATACTGATAGCGCGGCTCGTAGTATTCGACCGGCTGGTTGTAGCAGACGTCGCGGTCGACCGGCACGTTGTAGGTATCGATGATCGGATCGACCGATACGACGCGCGCCCAGTCGTAGTCCGTGTCGTAGCCGTCCTGCCAGGCCGAGGCGGAACCCGCCACCACCAGACCAGCGCTGAGACCCAACACCATCGCCAACCGCTTCATGACATCCTCCGAAATCGACCGGCACATGCCGCGTCGTTGATGGTGCTGATTGTGCGTTTTGGCGCTTAACTCGTTCTGAATATTCCGGGGTCGTTGTCGCCGATTCACGTACCGGTCGACGCGATTCGCGCGCAGCGCGCGTAGTCGGCGATGCCTTGGCCCAGCGCCATGTCGCGCGTCACGCGCCAGGCCGCGCCATGTCGACGCGGTTCGACCGTGATCGCGGTCGCAGTCCGCCGTGATGCCGAGGTGAGCAAGGGATCGTCTGCGAACCACAGATCGGGGATGACGTAGGTGCAGCGGCCCGGCTCGATCACGTGCACATGCACATGCGCGGGCACGCCGCGACCGGGATAGGCGCCGGGGCGAATCGTGTCGAAGGCGTAGTGGCCTTGCTCGTCGGTCAGTGCCCAGCCGCGCAGACGACCGTGTTCGCCGTGCGCGTCGCGCGGATAGTGACCCGCGCGATCGGTGTGGTAGGCGTAGATCTCGATGCCCGGCGCGGGGCGACCGCGCGCGTCGCGCACCTGACCTTCGATGCGCAGCGCTTCGCCGGGCTCCTCGCGAGGCGCGATGCGCGCGACGCTGTCGGGCAGCATCGGCCGACCGGCGAACACGAGCTCACAGCCTTCGCAGGGACCGCCGACGATGATTTCTTGCGCGCTGTTCGCGCCGAGCACGAGTTCGCGCGTGAACGACTCGCCCGTCCGTGGGTAGACCCTCACGTGGTAGGTGCCGGCTGGCAAACCCAGGCGCATGCAGCCTTTCTCATCGGTGCGCGCCCAGTGCGCGTCGTTCGCGCCGGCCGGGCCTTGCAAGTGCACGAGCGCGTCGGCCAAGCGCGGTGGTTCGCCCAGACAATGACTCTCCAGGGCATAGCCTTCGCGCGCGAACTCGGAGAACAAGCGCGGCGGTGCCAGCCACAACTCGCCTTGCGGTTGCTCGCCGTCCGTGACGGCGACGGGATAGAGCGCGGCCAGCAGCGCCATGGCTTCGCGCGCATCGGTCGCCAGCGGCTTCGCGCCCGCCGTCAGGATCGCGCCATCGAATTCGCGCACGATGCGGCGCTGCGCGAAGACATAACCGCGCGGCGCCTTCGACAGATCGGTGAAGTACGCGGCCTCGGTGTCCGTCAGCGCTTGGCCGGCGAGCGTGGCGACATGCCATCGCGAATCGTTCGACTGCAACGCCGCGAGCGTGGCCTCGGACGGCGCGCGATCCGTGAGGATCACAAAGATCCGAAAACGCGGCGAGTCCACCGCCAATTGCTCAACACCCAAAGCCTCGCGCCACGCGCGCGCCACCGCGGGCGCGATGTCGCCCGGCAGAAACACCATCACGCCGGCATCGTAGCCATGCGTGCACATCGGACAGCCATGACGCCCCGCGTAAGGGCCACTGACATGCAGCGGATCGAACGCCGGCAAGGCATCGAGACGATGCAGCGGCTTGGCCGACACGGCCAGGGCGGACAACACGAGGAACGCGAACAGCAGGACTCGGTTCATGGCGGCTACCTCCTTCGGTGCTCGCGATAACTGAGGCCCCGGGCGTCGCCGCCGTTAACCGCGCACGATTTCGCGCGGGCCTGTTAACGTTCGCGGCGTCCGCGGTCTCTGCCTGACATGAGCGAACGAGCGCCACCGGAAACCGACGAGGATCTCGCCCTGCGCGTGCGCGAGGCTCGGGCGGGCTCGCGCGCGGCGCAGGCGTCTTTGTATCGCCGCTTCCTGCCCTGGGTGCATGGCTTGTTGATGGCGCGGCACCGGCCAGCCATCGCCGATGAACTGACGCAAGAGTGCTTCGTGCTCGCCTTCGAGCGACTCGATCAGTTGCGCGAGCCGGCGCAGTTCGCCGCGTGGATCGGCGCGATCGCGCGTCATCTGCGCTCGAGCGATTCGCCGCGGCTGCAAGCCATCGATGAGTCGATGCCCCTGATCGATCCCGGCGCGGGCCCGGAAGACAGCACGGAAGCAGCCTTGCTGCTGCGCGCGATCCGCGCGCTGCCGCCGGCGTATCGCGAGACCCTGGCTTTGCGATTGATCGAAGGCTTGAGCGGTCCGCAGATCGCGGCACTGACGGGTCTCGATCCCGACTCCGTCCGCGTCAACCTGCATCGCGGCCTGCACAAGCTGCGCGCCGCGCTGGCCGAGGTGCCGAGATGAACACGCCTTACGATCCGCTGTGGAATCCCGACGAACCCGGCGACGACACACTGCGCGAGTACGAACGCCTGCTCGCGCCCTATGGCGCGCGTCATCGACCGACCCTGGCGCAACCGCCCGCGCCGCGCGCGCGTCGACGCTGGCGCGCGCCGGCGTGGGCGTTCGCGGTCGCGGCGAGTGTCGCCGCGTTGATTGCGGTCTTCTATCAGTATCGCCTGAGCTGGCCGACCGATCGGGCGTGGGACGTGCAATGGCAAACGCGCGACGCGACGGCGCATGCCGAGACACTCGCGCCGGGCCAGGCGCTCGTGACCGCCGAAGACGAACGCGCGCGACTGCGCGTGGCGCGCATCGGTCGCGTCGATGTCGCGCCTTCGACGTCGCTGCGTTTGATAGAAACCCGCGCGGGCCGTCACCGTCTCGCGCTGGATCATGGCGAAGTGCGCGCGCGCATCTGGGCACCGCCGGGCGTTTTCGGCATCGACAGCGAAGGGCAACGCACGATCGATCTGGGCTGCGCGTTCACGCTGCGTCGGGACGCGCAAGGTCGCGGTCAGTTGATTGTCGACAGTGGCTGGGTCCAGCAGTTGATCGGCGCGCGCGATGTGCTGGTGCCCGCCGGCCACGCCATCGCGTTTGATCGCGAGCGCATCGGCTCGCCCTTGCGCGTCGATGCGACACCGGCCTTTCGCGCGGCCGTGCAAGCGCTCGACCAGGCCATCGCCGACGATGACGCGGCCGCGATCGACGCCGCCGCGCGCGAGGTCGCCCGGATCGCGCGCGACGAGGATCGCTACACCTTGATGAGTCTCCTGCTGCGTTATCGCGAATTGGCGCGCGGTGAACTGTATCCGCGCCTCGCGCAAGCCCTCGGCACGCGCGGCGACGACGCCGACCATCGCGCGCGCTTCATCGCCGGCGAAGGCGCGGCGATCGATGCGTGGTGGCGGTTGCTGCCGACTCAGCCGAAGCGCTGGTGGGCGAATTGGCGGGACGCGTTTTGATTGCAGTCGAGTTCGGATTCGCGCCAGTTCGACGCGAGTCGGCGCGGCCACTCGCGCGTTGAAACAATCGCGAAGACGCGCAGCTCTCGCCACGCGTTCGCCATAAATCGCGCGTCACCCGCGCGTGCCCCTCAATCCAATCCCTCGAGCCAAGCCAACACCGCATCGGCAATCACCACGGCCTTCCGACCCAACAAGGGCCCGACATGCGAAACCCCGCGCCACCGCAACACACTCGCCATCCACTCGCCGGCCCAGCGCGCATTGATCGCGGCGGGCGCGTCGGCATCGTCCTCGCCGAGCACGAACAGCACGGGACATGACGGACGCTCCACCGACAAGCCGCCACGCGCCGCGTTCAACACCGCGCCGGATTCATCGCGCCATCGACGCCAGGCGAAATCCCAAGTCGCTTCATCGCTGTCGGGCAAGGCGCGACGCGTGCTCTCGTGCGAGGCGTCCCTGCCCCAGGGCTTGATCTCCGGATACGGCGCGCGCGTCGGCGCGTCCGCGTGCCAGGGCGCGGCGGGCATGGGATTGATCAGCACCAGGGCCGCGCACGGCGCGCGCGAGGCGACGCGCGCCGCGAGCAATCCGCCCAGGCTCGCGCCGATCAAGACCACGGGCGCGGGCGCGGCGCGCGCGATGTTCTCGATCTGTGCTTGATAGTCCTCGAACCGCGTCGCGGCGAGGCCGGCGCCGACGGCGCGCAAGTCCGGCGCGACCACGGACCGACCGCGCGCCGCGAAGCGCGCTTGCCAGACGCGCCACTGCCAGCCACCCGCGCCGGCGCCATGAATCATCACCACGCCACGCTCATGCATCGCGCCATTGTGCCGAAGACGCGCGGATGTTGCAGCGCATCCATCGTCGACCTTGACCGCCACGCGGAAGCGGCACAAGGTATGTACCGCGGTCGCCTCGCGCGGCCGCGCCGCCATGACCGACGCGGTTGCGCTCGTCGCATCGCTGTGGGGCGTTCACCGCCGACCATGATGCGGATCGTTGGGTGACGCGCGCGTGCGCGCCGCGCCCGGCGGTCACGGTCGCGCCGTGCCGTCGGCCACGCGCCATGCCGGTGCCACCCTTGCCAGGGACTCACGCAAGGGAGACGATCATGCCGTCCTATCGCACAGAACAGATCCGCAATGTGGCCCTGGTAGGCCACTCCGGCGCCGGCAAAACCACGCTTTTCGAAGCCCTGCTGCATGCCGGCGGCGCGCTGACCACGGCAGGCTCGATCGAAAAGGGCACGACCGTGTCCGACTTCGATCCCATGGAAAAGGCGCGGCAGCATTCGATCGCGTCGGCCTTGGCCTCGATCGATCACGGCGGCATCCACGTCAACCTGATCGACTCGCCGGGCTATCCGGATTTTCGCGGCGCCACGCTCTCGGCCTTGGCCGCGGTGGAAACCTGCGCGGTCGTGGTCAACGCCTTGCACGGCGTCGAGCACAGCACCACGCGCCTGATGGATTACGCCAAGGCGCGACGCCTGTGCCGCCTGATCATCGTCAACAAGATCGACCACCCCGAGGCCGATCTGGAACTGCTCGTCGAACAACTACGCGAGGCCTTCGGCCCCGAATGCCTGCCGATCAACCTGCCGGCCGCGGGTCGCGCCAAGGTGGTCGATTGCTTCTTCAACCCCAAGGGCGAGAGTGATTTTTCCTCGGTCGCCGAGGCGCACCAGCGCATCATCGATCAAGTGGTCGAGATCAACGAAACCGTGATGGGCCATTACCTCGAGCAAGGCGAGTCGGGCCTGTCGGGCGAGGAACTGCACGATGCCTTCGAACAATGCCTGCGCGAGGGTCATCTGGTGCCGATCTGTTTCGTCAGCGCGCGCGCCGGCACCGGCGTCAAGGAACTGCTGGAACTGTTCGAGCGCTTGATGCCGCATCCCGGTGAAGCCAATCCGCCAATGTTCATGCGCGGCACGGGCGCCGACGCCGAACCTTTCACGCCCGAGCCCGATGCCAGCAAGCACGTGGTCGCCGACGTATTCAAGATCGTCAACGATCCCTTCGTGGGCAAGCTGTCGGTGTTTCGCGTCTATCAGGGCACGGTGCGGCGCGACACACAGTTGTTCATCGACGACGGCAAGAAGCCGTTCAAGGTCGGGCATCTGTTCAAACTGCGTGGCAAGGATCATGTCGAGATCGACGACGCCATTCCCGGCGACATCGCGGCCGTGGCGAAAGTCGAGGACATCCACTTCGACGCCGTGCTGCACGACAGTCACGACGAGGATCACATCCATCTAAAACCCATCGATTTTCCGCAGCCCATGGCGGGCCTGGCGATCGAGCCGGCGCACAAGGGTCAGGAGCAGAAGCTGTCCGACGCCCTGACCAAATTGTCCGAGGAAGATCCGTGCTTTCGCATCGAGCACAACAAGGAACTCAACGAACTCGTGGTGCGCGGCCTGGGCGAGTTGCACCTGCGCGTGATGCTCGAGCGCATGAAGGAGCGCTATCAGGTCGAAGTGAAATCGCATCCGCCCAAGATCGCCTATCGCGAAACCATCAGCGCGCGCGCCGACGGCCATCATCGCCACAAGAAGCAGACCGGTGGCGCGGGTCAGTTCGGCGAGGTGTTCCTGCGCATTGAACCGCTGCCGCGCGGCTCGGGCTTCGAGTTCGTCGACGAGGTCAAGGGCGGCACGATTCCGAATCAGTTTCTGCCCGCGGTGGAAAAAGGCGTGCGCATGGTGCTCGAAGGCGGCGCGGTGGCCGGCTATCAACTGCAGGACGTGCGCGTGATCGTGTACGACGGCAAGTATCACCCGGTCGATTCCAAGGAAGTCGCCTTCGTGTCGGCCGGCAAGAAGGCCTTCATCGACGCCATCGCCAAGGCGCGGCCGCTGATCCTCGAACCCATCGTCAATCTCGACGTGGCCGTGCCCGAACAGCACATGGGCGATGTCACCGGCGGCTTGTCGACCAAGCGCGCGCGCATCAATGGCACGGATTCGCTGCGCGGCGGCGAGTTGGTGATCAAGGCGCAAGTGCCGCTGGCGGAGATCGGCGAATACGCGCACGAGCTCAAGGCGCTCACCGGCGGCCAAGGTCGCTACTCGATCGAGTTCAGCCACTACGAGGCCGTGCCGGCGCCCGTGCAAAAGCAGTTGGTCGATGCCTATCGACCGCGCGTCGAGGAGGATTGATCGCGACGTCGAGGTTCGCGCGTCGATCCCGGCGCGCGAACCCGCGAGCGATCATCCCAGATCGTCGAGATGGCGCGGAAAACTGTCATGGAGCAAGCGCGACAAGGCGCGATCGGCCAGGATGCGATCGCCGGTCTGGCAGCGCGCGCAGTAGTTCATCTCGTTGTCGGCGTGCACGATGCGTTGCACCGGCGCGCCGCACACGGGGCACGGTTGACCGTAGCGACCGTGCACGGCCATGTCGGGCCGGAAGGCCGTGACCTTGTCGGGAAAGCCCTCGCCGACTTCGCGCCGCAGTTGCTCGGTCCACGCGCCGAGCACGTCGCGCACGGCGGCGTGCAGACGCGCGAATTCCTCGTCGTCCATCTGCTGCGTCTGACGAAACGGCGACAAGCGCGCGCGATGCAGGATCTCATCGGAATAACTGTTGCCGATGCCGCTGATCAGCCGAGGATCGGTGAGCGCGCGCTTGATCGTGTGGTTGTGCGCGCGCAGCGCGGTGGCGAAGGTCTTGGCATCGACGCGCAGCGGCTCGATGCCACCAGGATCGAGCGCCGCCAACGCCGCTTCGCCTTCGACCAGATGAATCGACGCGCGCCGCTTGGTGCCCGCTTCGGTCAGCACCAAGCTGCCCGTGTCGAAGTCGAACGCCGCGAGCGCGAGCTTGCCCGGCAACTTCGCGCCCGGCGCCGCCCAACGAAAGCGTCCGGCGATCATGAGGTGAATCACCACGAACAACTGCTGCTCGAAACCCAGCACCACGCGCTTGCCCAGGCGCCGCACTTCGACGAGATGCAAGCCCTCGAGTCGCTCGATCGGCGGTACCGCCGTGCGCAAGACGAAGGGATTGAGCATGCGCGCGCGACGCAACGCCTGACCGCGCGCATGGCGCGCGATCGCGTCGCGATAGACCTCGATGTCGGGCAATTCGGGCATGGGCGCGGGAATTCGGTACGCTGGCAGTCTCCCAAGTCGACGCGGGCGGCACAAGCACATGCGCGCGAGCAGCCAACATGACTGAGCCGTCGCCCTCGCGCGTGGTGATCACCGGCGCCTCGGGGCGCGTCGGTCGCGTGATCGCGGCCGAAATCGCCGCGCGTCACGACGCGGTGGGCGTCGATCTGACGCCCGGGCCGCAGACCCAGGTCATCGCCGACTTCACCGACGCGCGCGCGATGCGCGAGGTCTTGCAGGGCGCGCGCGCCGTGGTGCATGTCGCCGCCTTGCATGTGCCGGACATGGACCAGCAAGGTCGCGAGGCCTTCGAACGCGTGAACGTCGCCGGCACGCGGCAGCTGCTGGAGCTCGCCGGAGCCGCCGGCGTGCGCGAGTTCGTCTACACCAGTACGACGTCGATCTATGGTCACGCGCTGGTGCCAACCGATCGCGCCGTGTGGGTGACCGAGGCGCTGACGCCGCGCCCGCGCGATATCTACGACGAGACCAAGCTCGCCGCCGAGCAGCTCTGTCGCGAAGCCGCGCGCCACGGCATGCGCGTGACGGTGTTGCGATTCTCGCGTTGTTTCCCCGAGCCCTGGCCCGAGTTCGCGCTGTATCGTTGCTATCGCGGCGTCGATCCGCGCGATGTCGCGCAAGCGCATGTGCTGTCAATTGGACGCCTGGGCGATGATTTCGCCGTGTGCAATGTCAGCGCGGCGACCCCGTTTCATCGCGACGATTGCGAGTTGCTCTGGCGTGACGCGCCGACCGTGTTGCGGCTGCGCGTGCCGCGGCTGGTCGAGGCGTTCGCCGCGCGCGGCTGGCCCTTGCCGGCGCGCATCGACCGCGTGTACGTGATCGAGCAAGCCAAGCGCGTGTTGGGCTATCGCCCGATCGGCAATGTCGACGCCGTGCTCGCGCAGTTGCCGCCCGCGGACGTGAACTGAACGCGCGAGCCCGTAGCGGCGACATCACCAACGGCACGCTCGCGCGACCGCGTGGCCCGTTACCATGGTGGCCCGACGGAGGTTCGCATGCTCATCCTGCATCAGTTCGCGCGCACGCCCGAGATTCTCAACCTCAGCCCCTTCTGCATGAAAGTGGAGCTGTATCTGCGCATGGCCGGCGTGCCGCACGAGATCAACCTCACCGCCGACCCGCGCCGCGCGCCCAAGCGCAAGCTGCCGGTGCTCAGCGATAACGAGGTGATGATCAGCGATTCGGAGGACATCATCGCCTATCTCAAGCAGCACTACGGCGACCCGCTCGATGCCGAGTTGAGCGAAGACCAACGCGCGCAAGCCCTGATGGCACGGCGCATGTGCGAAAACCATCTGTACTTCGCCACGCTCTACTTTCGCTGGATCGATCCGCAGGGGTGGCCGGTCACGCGAGAGCTGATCTTCGGCAAGCTGCCGGGGCCGGTGAAGTGGCTGATCGGCCGCGCCGTGCGTGGCAAGATTCACGGCCAGCTCGACGGCCAGGGCATGGGCCGTCACGCGCCGGCCGAGATTTACGCACGCGCTGCCGACGATCTGGCGGCGCTCGCGTGCTTCATGGGCGATCGACGCTACGCGCTCGGCGCGAAGCCGACCTCGCTCGATGCCACGGTGTTCGCCTTTCTCGCCGGCATCTACTTCCGACCACCGCTCGACAATCCCTTGCGCGTGGCGCTGGCCAAGCACGACAACCTGGTCGCCTACACCGAGCAAATGCAGATCGAGTGGGGCGGATTCTAAGCGTCGCTATTGCGGCTCTTCGCCCTTCTCCGGACGTGGCACGCTGGCGCGCGCGCTGGCCAGGAAGATGCCCGACAAGGAAATGCCCAGGCCCAGCCAATCGAGCCACGCGGTCGGGCGCGAGAACAACAGCACGTCGAGCACGAACGACACCAAGGGCTGCGCCAACAACAACAGCCCCGTGAGCGAGGCCGGCAGATGCGGGATCGCGCGCGCCATCAGCACCCAGCCGATCACCTGCCCGGCGAGGCCCAGCCCCAGCAAGGCCACGACCGCGCGCAGATTCGGCAAGGCCAACGAGGTGCGCTCGACACCGGCCGTGACCAACAACATCGCCGCGCAGATCAGCGAAAACAGACACAGCACTTGCTCGGGGCCGATCGCGGGCAGGCGGCGCTGCGCATCGCGCAGACTCAGCATGTAGGCCGCATACGCCAGACCCGTGAGCGCGCCGAACAGCAGGCCCCAGCGATACGCGCCATCGAGATGGCTCCAGTCGCGACCGACCAGCAACCAGATGCCGGCGAAGGCGAGCGCGAGCCCGAGGCCGTAGCGCCAACTCAGGCGTTCGCCGAACAGCATCACGCCCGCCGCCGCCATCAAGAACACTTGCAGATTGGCGAGCAAGGTCGCCAGGCCCGGGCCCACGCCTTCGATGCCGCGATGCCACAGCCACAGATCGGCGGCGAAGGCCGCGGCCGGCAGCAACAGCCACTTCGCCGCGCGCCATGACCAGCCCAAGGGCTTGCCCCAAAGCTTGAGCAGCGCGATCAGCATCAGCCCGCCGAACAGCATGCGCCAGAACGCGGCCGAGGTCGGCGCGACGCCGGCGATGCGCACGAGCACGCTGTTGGTGCCGATCACCATGGCGCCGGCGACCATGAGCAAGGCGGGATGTTTCAAGGCGATGACTCGGTCAAGCGCGCGCGCACCCTGGCCTCGCGCGCGCGCCGAATGAAAGCGCGGGCGCTCACGCGTCGGCGCGTTCGTACTTGGCGAGCACTTCGGACTCGGCCGCCGCTTCATCGAGCCAGCGACGCATTGCCGGCAGCGCGAAGATCGCGTCGGCGTAGTCGCGCGCCGCGCCATCGAGCGTCACGCCGTAAGTGCGAAAGCGCGTGACCACCGGCGCGTAGAAGGCATCGGCGATGCCGAACTCGCCGAACAGAAAATCGCCCGCGCCGGCGAAGCGCGCGCGCAGTTCGCGCCACAGGTCGAGGATGCGCGCGACGTCGCGCTGCGTTTCGGCACTGAGCGGTCGCGGCGTGAATTGCCGACGCACGTTCATCGGACACTCGCCGCGCAAGGCGGTGAAGCCCGAATGCATCTCGGCCGTGACCGCGCGCGCCAAGGCGCGCTCGGCCGCGGCGCGCGGCCAGCCACGGCCGCCGAGCCAGGCCTCGTTGACGTATTCGGCGATGGCCAGCGAATCCCAGACGTGCACTTCGCCATGTTTCAGCGCCGGCACGCGGCGCGTCGGCGACAGCGCGCCGATGCGTTGATCGAAGTCGGGCGTGTTCAGCGCCAGCCGCACTTCCTCGAAGTCGACGCCGAAATGGCGCATCAGCAGCCAGGGCCGCAGCGACCACGAGGAATAGGCCTTGTTGCCAATCACGAGCACGGGTGTGTTCATCGGTCTCTCCGCCGTCGCGTCGCCGCGCGGCTCATCGGTCCAGGTAAGGCAGGATCAAGATCGGGCGCTGGCTGAACTCGACATCGCCCGCGCCGGCCAGGTCGGTCTCGCGCATCAGGATCACGCGACCGCTGGCGTCGGCCATGAACAGGCGCTCGCCTTCCTCGTCGCGCAGGGTCAGCGAGCCATGGGCGCCGGCCGGGAATCGCACTTCGACGCCGCGAATGCGCGCTTCAAGCGCGGCCTGACCGGCGGGACCGAGCGCCGACTCGATGTCCGCCAGCGCCTTTTCGATCTCGGCCCGCGCCATGCGCGCGCCTTCGGGCGGCCGCAGGGCCAGGGTCACCGACAGACTCAAGGTGCCCTTGGGTTGATTGGTCGTGACCAGGGGATTCTCGGCCAGCAGACTTTCGTCTAAGGGAAAGTCCATCGAGCCATCGGGTCGCGGCGTGAACACGCGATCACCGCCGCGGGCCTTGATCACGATGCGGATGCGCTCGGGCGGCACGCCCAGCTTGCTCTCGACGACCTTGATCGCCAGCAATCGCGGATTGCCCGCGGCGGTCACCGCCGGGGCCAGCGCCGCGTGCAGGGCGGCGTAAGGAATCTCGGCGCCGGCCGCCGGGGCCTGCGCCGGGGCCATGGCCGGCGTCAAGGCGATGACGGCCAACAAGGCCATGCGCCTGAGTGCTATACCCATCACGCCCAAACCCTTCTCCTCGGGGGCGCCAAGCATACTCGCCGGCGCGAACTTCGTTGGCGACGCTGTCGCGGAGTTTCGGTATGATCCGCCCGAGACCGGGGACCCGACCACGTGCAAGCAGGCGGCAGTGCCACAACCAGTCTAGGCGGCGGCGAGATCATCGAACTCGCTTCGCAACGCCCGCGCGCGTTGCTCTTGCCGCGTCAGCTCTCCGATGAGGAGTTCGCCATCTTCATTGGCGCCGGTCGCCGCCGCGAGGTGGCGCCGCGCGAAGTGATCTTCCGTCGCGGCGAACTGGGCCGTTCGATGTTCATCATCGAATCGGGCCATATCCAGCTGGAATTCGGCAATGGCCTGCCCGACAAAGTCATCGGCGCGCGCGAATTTTTCGGCGAGCTGGCCTTGTTCATCGGCAATCACGCGCGCGTGGCCAACGCGGTCGCGGTCGAACCCTCGGTGCTGCACGTCGTCGACAATGGCGCCTTCGAGCGCCTGCTCGAGGCCGAGCCGCGCCTGCTCGCCCATTTCATGCGCCGCTCGTTTTCCTACTTGGTGGCCAGCGAGCAACAACTGATCGCCAGCCTCAAGCGTCGCAACGAAGACCTGATGGTCACGCTCGACTCGTTGCGCCAGACCCAGACCCAGCTGTCGACCGCCGAGCGCCTGATCCAGACCGACGAACTGACCGGCCTGTGCAATCGTCGCGGCCTGTACAGCTACCTCGAGCGCCTGCGCGACTCGCGCGAGACCGCCGGCGGCATGGGCCTGCTGCTGATCGACCTCGACCGCTTCAAGCAGATCAATGATCACTGCGGTCATTTGATGGGCGACCAGGTGCTCAAGGCCATCGCCCAGGAAATTCAAAACGCCGCGGCCGCGACCGACCTGCCCTGCCGGCTTGGCGGCGACGAGTTCGCCCTGCTGGCGCAGCTGCACAGCGTCGACGAACTCCGGGCCCGCGCCAATCAGATCGTGCAAGGCGTGCGCGCGCTGCGCTTCGCCGCGGTCAATCCGAATCTGCGCGTGACCGTGAGCGTGGGCGGCAACCTGTGTCCGCCGGGCGCGGAGTGGTCGGTGTGGTATTCCAACGCCGACTGCACCCTGTACGAGGTCAAGGGTCAGGGCGGCGACGCCTGGCGCATCGATCACTGAACGTCCCCGCGCGGGCCGATGTAAGCGACGCTTACGGCCTCGCCATCCTCGGTTTCCTTGGAAAATGCGGGCGTGAACCCGCCCCCTGGTGCAAGTTGCCGCGATTCGCGCACAATCGCCCGTGGTCCGCGCGCGTCGCGGAGCTTCGAGCACCGGTGATTTGAACGCGAACGCCCCTTCCCTGGAGACCGTGTCCGCCGCCGCCGGTTCGAGCGCGCTTCTGCGCACCCTCGCCCTGTGCGATCTGGTCGATTCGACGTCCCTGGTCGAACGCATGGGCGATCAGGCCGCGGCCGAACTCATCCGCAAGCACGATCGCCTGGCGCGCGCCATCATCCATCGCCACGGCGGTCGCGAAATCGACAAGACCGATGGCTTTTTGATTTTGTTCGAGCGGCCGATCCAGGCCGTGGCCTTCGCGGTTGAATATCAACGCAATCTCTTGCGACTCGGCGTTGACCAAGGTCAGCGTCTGAGCGCGCGCGTGGGCATTCATGTCGGCGATGTGCTCGTTTGGGAGAACGCACCGGACGACATCGCGCAGGGCGCGAAGCCGATCGAAGTCGAGGGCTTGGTCAAACCCGTGGCCGCGCGCTTGATGAGTCTCGCGCGTCCCGGCCAGATCCTGATGTCCGGTGTCGCGCAAACACTCGCGCAACGCGGCGAGCGTGAACTCGCCGATGTCGCCGAACGCGTGCGCTGGCAGAACCACGGTCGCTATCACTTCAAGGGCGTGCCCGAGCCGATGGTCGTGGCTGAAGTCGGCGAAGTCGGTATCGCGCCATTCAAGACGCCGCCCTCGACCGAGAAGGCGCAACGCGAAGCGCCGTGGTGGGCGCGACCGATTTCGATCGCGGTGGCATCGCTGGCCATGCTGTTGGCGATTGGCGTGCCGGGTTATCTGTACCTCAATGCCGAACCCGCGCTGGCCTTCGCCGAACGCGATTGGGTCCTGGTCGGCGATCTCGACAACCTCACCGGCGAGAGTCTGTTCGATGCCTCGCTCGACACGGCCTTCCGCATCGGCCTGGAGCAATCGCGCTACGTCAACGTGGTGCCCGATCTGCAGGTGCGCGATGCGCTGATCCGCATGCAGCGCGAGCCCGGCGTGAAGCTCGACCGCGTGGTCGGCGCCGAACTCGCCACGCGCGAAGGCGCGCGCGCCTTGATCCTGCCCTCGGTGGCCGAGATCGGCGGTCGCGTGCGCGTGAGCGCCGAGGTCATCGATCCGCGTTCGGGCGCGACCGTGTACAGCGATTTCGTCGATGGCAAGGGCGCGGAGTCCGCGTTGACCTCGACCGATCAATTGCTCAAGCGCCTGCGCGGCCGGCTGGGTGAATCGCTCAACGCCATCGGCACCGACTCCTTGCCGCTGGAGCGCGTGACCACGAAGAATCTCGAGGCGCTCAAGGCTTATTCGCTCGGCATCCGCGCCTTCGTCGGCGGCGACTATGCCAATGCGCTGCAATTGCTCGGGCGCGCGACCGAACTCGACCCCGGCTTCGCCAGCGCCTACGCCAAGATCGCCGGCATTCACTATGTGACCAATCACCGCAAGGACATGCTCGCCGCGGCCGCCGCCGCGCACGCGCAGAAAGATCGACTGGCCTTGCGCGAGCGCTTGTATGTCGAGGGCATTCTCGCCTTCGGCGGCCCGCCGGAGATCCTCGCGCAGAAGTGGAAACTGCTCGCCAGCCTGTTCCCGGATTTTTTCGCCGGCCAGCACAACTACGGCATGGTCGTGTGGCAGGAACAGAATCGCTTCACCGAAGCGCTGGCGCCATTCCAGGAAGTGGTGGCCGGGCGCAGTCCGCAGCGATTCTTGTCGGCGCACATGCTGGGCTGGTCGTATCTGGGCCTGGGCGACGCGGCGCAATCGGAAAAGTATTTCCGCCTGGCCATTTCCTTGGCCGCGAGTCCCCTGTCTTCGGGCTTGGCCGATGGCCTGTGCTACACGCGGCAATACGACCAGGCACGACAATTCCTGGAAAAACCGCTCACTTCCACTTTTCCCCTGTGGGTGGTTTATCACCGCGCGCGCTGGATCAACTTTTACGCTGACCAGGGCCAGATCAGCGAGGCGCTCGACCAAGTGCGCCAAGGTCTGCACGAAGCCGAAGGTCTGCGCATGGCCGGCGGTCGTCAGCGCCTGCGCCTGAGAGAGATCTTTCTGCGCGAGCGCCTCGACGACGAGAACGCCACGAAAAAGCTGATCGCCGAGGTCGCGCGCGAGGAACTGACCGCGCTCGAGAAACCCGATGAACTCGACTACCTGCCCGAACAGCACGCCCTGGTGCTGTCGATGCTGGCCAGTCGCCATGGTCTTAAGCCGCTCGCGCGCGAACTGCTCGAGGCAGCGCGTCCGCGCGTGGCGGGTTCGCAATTTTTCTTCCGCGAGAGTTATTTGAATCTGGCCGAGGCTGAAGCGGCACTGGCCGAGGGCGATTCCCAAACGGCGATCGAGCGCCTCAAGCGCTCACTCAACGGTCGCGAACCTTACGCCACGCACGAGATTCTGGCCCGCGCCTACGAGGCCACGGGCGATACCGCGCGCGCGCTGGCCGAATGGGAATGGCTGCTCGGCCATCGCGGCCAAGCCTTCGCCGAGTGGAATTACGAATTCACCACGCAGTTGGACAATATTCTGACCAGCAACCTGGCCATGCTGCGCGTGGCCGAGCGCATTCGCGGCGACAGCCCGCAACGGGCGGCGACGCTGGTGGCGGATTTCCTGAGCGCCTGGGGCCAGGGCGATCGTGACAGCTTGCCGCGGCGCGAGGCCGACCGTCTGGCCGCCCCGCCCGCGGAAAAACCGAATTAGATGAAAAACACGCCCATGCCGGCGGTGCCCTGCAGGCGCTGACAGATCGCGTCGCGATTGGCCGCGATCGTGGCCTTGGCCGGCAACGTGCGCTTGGCCGCCACGTGCGAGGGATCCACGCTCACGCCGAGCGAGGCCATCGCGGCCACCGGATCGCCGAGCAGTTGTTCGCGAAAGCCATCGTCGGTGGCGAGCTTGTCGATGAGCTTGCGGGTGGTTTCGGGCGTCAAAAGCTGAGTCATGTCGCTCTCCCTGGTTGGTCGTCGCCCCCCTGATGGGCGTGCCAAGCCTACGCTGGGCCTGTGATCCTGCCAACCGTGACGACACTCGGCATGGCTTGTCGAGATGCGACCGAGCGCAAGCCCAACGCGTGGCTAGATGAAGAACCACCCCATGCCCGCCGTGCCTTGCAGGCGCTGACAGATCGCGTCGCGATTGGCCGCGAGCACGGCTTTGGGCGGCAAGCTGCGCTTGGCCGGAACCTGCGCGGGATCCACGGTCACGCCAACCGAGGCCATGGCGGCGACGGGATCGCCCAGCATTTGCTCGCGAAACGCATCGTCGGTCGACAACTTGTCGATCAGCTTGCGCGTGACTTCGGCCGTCATCAACTGCGTCATGTCTGTCTCCCTAGCGTGACCGTCCCCGGATGGGCGTAGCAAGGCTACGCCGGGCCTCAATCCCTGCCAACGATGACGGCGCAAAACATCGCGACGATGTGGGCGCGATTCGCGTATTCGGCGCGATTGACCGCTTCCCGCGAAATTGCGGCATCATGCGAGCCGTGGTGGGGGAAATCCGATGTTGATCCGTCGTTGCGCCGCCTTGGTGATCGAGCCGCGGGAGACTCTAGCGCTCGACCTTCATCAATTGCTGCAAGGGGAATCCGGCCTCGCGGGTCAGGTCGCCTGGTTCGCGCTCGCCGCGCATCTGGACGACCCCGTGCCCGTCGACGCCGACGACATGGCCGCGCTCGCGGCCGCGAGCGAAGTGTTCTGGGTCGAGGAAGCCAGCGCGCGACGCGCTTGCGCGCCCGAGGTGTTCGAGCGCCTGTTGCGCGCGGGCCTGTTGATCAGCGATGTCCCGGACAATGCCCATCGTCTCGCCGACGAGACCGTGCGCGCTAACTTCTGGCGACCGCTGAGCGCGATCGCGCATCGTCACGGCCGTTGGAGTTCGATGTCGGCGCGCGCGGCCGACGATCCGCGCCTGTCCGAGTTCAATACCGTCGGCGACATGGTCGCGCGCTATGGCAAACCGCCGACGCATGCCTACACCCGCGCCGGCCGACGATGCGCTCGAGGCGCTGTTGTCGCGACGCGCGACCTGCCGCAACTTCGACACCACGCGCGCGCTGGCGCTGCACGATCTCGCCGCCTGCCTGCGCGCGACCTTTGGCGCGCGCCACATCGCCGAGATGGCGCCCGGCGCCGCCGCGATCAAGAAAGCCGCGCCCTCGGGCGGCGGGCTGCATCCGGTCGAAGCCTATGTGCTGGCGCGAAGTGTCGACGATCTCTCACCCGGGCTTTATCACTATCACTGCGTCGCGCACACGCTCGAACCGCTGCGCGCGCTCGCCGACGACGACGCCATGACCCTGGCCGCGCGCTTCGTCGCCGATCAGGCTTGGTTCGCCTACGCGCACGCCCTGGTGGTGCTGACCGCGCGTTTCGCGCGCAATTTCTGGAAGTACCGCAATCATCCCAAGGCTTATCGCGTGGTCGTGCTTGACGCGGGACATTTGTCGCAGACCCTGTATTTGAGCGCCACGGCGCGCGATTTGGGCGTTTTCGTCACCGCCGCGATCAACGAACGCGATATCGAACAGGCGCTCGCGCTCGATCCCATGAGCGAAGGTCCCTTGCTGGTGTGCGGCCTGGGACCGCGCGCGGCGAGCGCTCGCCACGTCGAATACGATCCCCAGCGCGGGCGCCTGCCCCTGCGCGATGCGCACTGAATCGACGGGCTCACTGGTCATGGCCGCCGCCTTCACGCACAATCAACCCCGGCACGAGAACAGTGACGTTCGACACGGACCGTGAATAACCACGCCATTCCCTTGGAGACACTGTCCGCGGCCGCCGGTTCGAGCGCGCTTCTGCGCACCTTGGCCTTGGCCGATCTGGCCGATTCCGCGTCGCTGGCCCAACGCATGGGCGATCAGGCCGCGGCCGAACTCATCCGCAAGCACGATCGTTTGGCGCGCGCCATCATTCATCGCCACGGCGGTCGCGAAATCGACAAGACCGATGGCTTTTTGATTTTGTTCGAACGGCCGATCCAGGCCGTGGCCTTCGCGGTCGAATATCAACGCAATCTCCTGCGACTGGGCGTCGACCAAGGCCAGCGCCTGAGCGCGCACGTGGGCATCCACGTCGGCGATGTGCTCGTTTGGGAGAACGCACCGGACGACATCGCGCAAGGCGCGAAGCCGATTGAAGTCGAAGGCCTAGTGAAACCCGTGGCCGCGCGCTTGATGAGTCTCGCGCGTCCGGGCCAGATCCTGATGTCCGGTGTCGCGCAAACGCTCGCGCAACGCGGCGAACGCGAACTCGCCGATGTCGCCGAACGCGTGCGCTGGCAAAACCACGGCCGCTATCACTTCAAGGGCGTGCCCGAGCCCATGGTCGTGGCTGAAGTCGGCGAAGTCGGTATCGCGCCGTTCAAGACACCGCCCTCGACCGAGAAGGCGCAACGCGAAGCACCGTGGTGGGCGCGGCCCATCTCGATCGCGGTGGCCTTCATGGCGATGGTGCTCGCGGTGGGCGTGCCGGGCTATCTGTACCTCAACGCCGAACCCGCGCTCGCCTTCGCCGAACGCGATTGGGTCTTGGTCGGCGATCTGAAGAACCTCACGCATTCGCGCTTGTACGACGATTCATTGGAAACCGCGTTTCGCGTGGGACTCGAGCAATCGCGCTTCGTCAACGTCGTGTCCGACCTGCAAGTGCGCAATGCCCTCGCGCGCATGAAACTCGAACGCCAGGCCAGCATCGATCGCGCCGTCGGCTGCGAAGTCGCGCTGCGCGAAGGCGCGCGCGCGGTGATCATTCCCACCATCGCCGAGGTCAACGGCGCGGTGCGGGTCACGGCGGAAGTCGTCGATCCGGCGACGCAGGCGACGGTGTACGCCGCGCACGCGGAAGGCACCGGCCCCAACTCCGTGCTGGCGTCGATGGACAAGGTCGCGCGCAATCTGCGCGGGCAACTCGGCGAGGCCCTGACCTCGGTGCAGCGGAGCTCGGAGCCCTTGGACAAGGTGACCACCAGCAATCTCGATGCCCTGCGCGCCTATTCGCTGGGCGTGCGCGAGCAAGCGCAAGGCAAGTTCGCCGAGGCCCTGGCGCTGTATCGCCAGGCCGCCGAACTCGATCCCGATTTCGCGCTCGCCTATCTGGGGCAAGCACGCGTGCTGATGAGCAGCGACGACACCACCACGGTCCTGCCCATGCTCGAGCGCGCCAATGCCCTGCGCGCGCGTCTGCCCAATCGCGAGTCGCTGTATCTCGACGCGCTCATGGCCACCTTTGGTCCGCCCACGCAGATGCTGGAGAAATGGCGTCTGCTGAGCACCATGTATCCGGATCATTTCGGCGCTTACGCCAATTACGCGCTGTTCGATTACGAACTCACCAATCGCTACAGCGACGCGCTGGCGGCGGCGAACAAGGCGCTGTCGGAATTCAATCCGCGACGCGGCGCTTCGCACTATCTGACGGGCACCTTGTATCTGGCGCTCGATCAGTATTCACGCGCGACGGAAGAATTCGATCGCGCGCGCGCGCTCGGCGGTCAAGGCCTGGGCTTGGTTCCGGCGGAGACTTTCGCCGCGATGCGCGACTTCGCCGCCGTCGATCTGGCCATCGCCGAGTTCCGAACCTCGGGCGTGCCCAGCAACGACATTTCGCGCGAGATCACGTTGACCGCGATCGCGCTCGATCGTGGCGACTTCGCCGGGGCACGCGACATCGCGCGCGACGCGGCGACCAGCGCCGCCGACATCGATCCGATCTTCGGCCTGAGCTATCGCTTGATGGCGTTGGCCACGCGGCGCGGCCTCGACCCCGAGGCTGATATCGATCGCGATCTGGCCCAGCTCATCGACGATACGCTCCCGCGCCTCGACGAAGGTTCGACCCAGGATCGCTACAAGCGCGTCTTCATCCTGCGCTTCGCGGGGCTTCTCGCCGCGCGTGGCGGCGATGTGAAACTGGCGCGGCGCGCGGCCGCGGTCGACAGCCCGATCAAGGCCGCCGACTATCCCAACCTCACCGCCATCGATGCCGCCCTCGCCGCGGCGATCGCGTTACGCGAACGGCGGGCGGAAGACGCGGTGAAGCTCTTGCGCGCGCGCATCGACGGCACCGAGTTGTTCCTCACGCACATGCTGCTGGTCGACGCGCTGATCGCCGCCGACCAGCGCGAGGAAGCCCTGACTGAGGCCGATTGGGTCGCCGAGCATCGCGGTCGCGCCTATGCCGAAAAGGGCATCTTGCAGCTGCAGCGCCCAATGAATGTGCTCGGCACCAATGTCGCCCTGATTCAAGGCGCGGAATTGGCGCTGGCGCTGGGTGACGCGAAGGGCGCCGGCGAACGCTTGGCGCGCTTGCGGAAGTCGTGGCCGCAGCTCGCCGAGAATGAGCCTTTGGCCCGTCGCATCGCCGCGATTCGGGTCGACGACGAGTCCGCGGCGAAATAAGTCGCCACGGCGCGTGTCGCTTCGCGCGTCACGCACCGGATCGACATCATTCAAAGCTTGGGGATCGCGAGTCGCCGTCAGGGCGACCCGCCGACGCCCGAACGATCAGCGCTGCACGAGATCGTGGACGTTCTGTCCCATCGAACGGCTGAAGAACTTGCTCAGCGCGTCGCGCGATCCGGACAGTTGTTCCTTGCTGGCGAGCTTCTTGCCCTTGCAGCAAGCCGCCATTTCGGTCGGCAGACCGATCGAGGTCAGCGCGCTGGCGGCGTCCTTCTCGAACGCGGCGCGGAAGTTGTCATCGGTGGAAAGCTTGCCCAGCAGCGTTTCGATCTGCTGCGCGGAGAGTTGAGTTGCCATGCCTTTACCCCTGTAAAACATGATGAGAAATGTCGTCGGTCGCTATCGACGACAGGGGCGGGGAAGCACCGCCAGAAGCGCGCCGCACATCCCAGTGCCAATGAAATCCCCCGCACGCGGCCCCCGCGTGGCGCAGGCGCAATGTACACAAGCGCGACGGCCGCTGCCAGGGATCGGGCCGTTTTGTTCAACGCCCGAACACTTCGGCCGAAAACGGCGAAATCCCCGGGGAAAACGTCAATTTCGCGACGCGCGGCCCGAACCGGCCGCGAAGGCCTGCAACACAAATTTGCGTCCATCGAACCGTGGCGCCCCGCCTTGCAAGCCCGTTGCCAGTCGGCGTCCAAGGCGGTTTGCGCGAAAGCGCGCGAACGGCGAGGATGCGCGCTCCACGCTTGGGGCCCCTCGCCATGCAAATTCGTCGCGCCAGTCAGTTGATCGTCGAGCCCCGTGAAACGGTCGAGTTCGACATGTCGTCCCTGCTCGAAGGTGGGGACGGCTTGCGCGCGACTCGGGAGTGGGTCGTGCTCGCGAGTCACCTCGACGCCGAAGTGGTGGTCAACGCCGAGGACTTGGCCGTGCTCGGCGCCGTCTCGACCGCGCAATGGCAACCGTATGCCGCCGAGACCGAGCGCTTCGGCGCGCGCGTCATCGATCGCCTGCTCGAGCTGGGTCTGCTGATCAGCGACGCGCCCGCGCACGCGGCCATCCGCGCGCGCGATGAGCGCTTGAGCGCCACGCACTGGCGCGCGCTTTCCGCCGCGAGCCACTACTTCTCGCGCTGGACCGGCATCGATACCGAGAACGAAGAAACCCGCGCCGGCCATCGCACGATGGTTGAACTGCGCGACAAGTTCGGCGCGCCACCGCCACACGTGGCCGAGCGAGGCCCCGCGTCGTCACGCATCGCGCTGGCCCGCCCCGCGCCGCGCGCGCTCGACGAGATGCTCGCGCGGCGCGTCACTTGCCGCAATTTCGATCGCGACAGCCTGCTCGACGCCGAACGCTTCGCGCGCATGCTCGAGCGCGTGTGCGCCGCGCAGGCGACGGTCGCGGTGACCGAGGATACGGTGGTGATGAAGAAGCACAGCCCTTCCGGCGGCGGTCTGCATCCGACCGAGGCTTATGTGATCGCGCAGCGTGTCGAGGGCATCGCGCCGGGGCTGTATCACTACCATCCGATCGATCACGCGCTGGAGCCGATCGAGCTCATCGCGCGCGAGCGCTTGCGTGCGCTAGCGGGTCAGTGGATCGCCGGGCAGCAGTACTTCGCCGACGCGCATGCGATCGTGGTGATGACGTGTCGCTTCGCGCGCAGTTTCTGGAAGTATCGCGATCATCAGAAGGCGTATCGGGCGGTCGTGCTCGATGTCGGTCATCTGTCGATGACTAACTATCTTTCGGCCACGGACTTGGGCCTTGGCGCCTGGGTCACCGCCGCGGTCAACGAACGCGAGATCGAGGCCGCGCTGGGCCTCGATCCGCTGGAACAAAGTCCGATCGCCTTGTGCGGTTTTGGTTTGCGCGCGGCGCGGCGCGCCGATCCCGAGTTCGATCCGCACGGGCGCGTGTGGCCGAACCCGGGATAGCGATCGCGCTCAGCGGTGTTGGCGATCGTGCTTCTGACGACGGATGTTGCGATCGGCGCGAGCCTGCGAGGCGTTCAAGCGCGCGCGCTCGTTGGCGGTGAGTACGCCGTCGGATTCGTAACGCGATTCGCGGCGATCGATGCGGTTCTGTTCGGCGTCGAGGCGAGCGGTCTCGCGCGCGTTTAAGGCGCCGCTGGCCACGCCCCTGTCGATGCGCGTGTCCTGATGGGCCTGGCGATGATCGACGCGCGGCGTGTCGACATCGGCGAAAGCGGGCGTGGCGCCCAGGATCATGGCGACGATCAGCGTCGCGCGTTGCCAGTGGTACATGGTGCCTCCGAGTGAGCGGGTCATCCGCCCTTTGCCCCGGATCAACGCGGCCGCGGCCGCGCTGTTGACGCGATCAGGCGACGCGGGCCGCCGTCGTTGCCGTCGATTCAGCGGCGCGCGCGGGGTCGTCCAGGCGATAGTGCGCGCCCAAGGAACTGCTGCGCGCGAGCGCGGCTTGCGCCAGCTGCTCGGCAATGCGCGCGCGTCCTGCGAGGCGCGTGTCGGCATGCGTGCTGGCGAGGTCACGCAAGGTTTCGATCGCGCGGCGCAGACCGGAACCGTCGCGCAGCAGACCGACATCGCGCCAGAGCACGTCGGCCATGTGCTCGCGCGCTTCGACGCTGGCTTCCGGCAGGTCAGGCGGCGCTTGATCGACCGAATGCCAAGGCTGTCCGATGCGATGACGCGCCAGCGCTTCGCCCAGCGCGCGACCGAACACCAAGCCCTCGAGCAAGGAATTGCTGGCCAGACGATTGGCGCCATGCACGCCCGAGCACGCGACTTCGCCCACGGCATAGAGTCCCGCGACCGATGTCGCGCCGAGCTCATCGACGGCGATGCCGCCCATGTGGAAATGCTGCGCGGCCGTCACCGGCACGGCTTGCGCGCGCGGATCGATGCCGTGCGCCAGGCAGGACGCGAAGACGGTGGGGAATTGTGTTTCGATATGGGCACCGGGCGTCACGCGCGTGTCGAGGAACACCGGTCCGCGCAGGCTCGCTTCGAACACGGCGCGCGCCACCACATCGCGCGGCGCGAGCTCGGCATCGGGATGCACGCCGCTCATGATGCGTCGGCCCTGGCGATCGATCAGCAGCGCGCCAGCGCCGCGCAGCGCCTCGGTAAGCAAGGGCAAGCGACCACTGCGACCGGGCACGCGCAACGCGGTGGGATGGAATTGCACGAACTCGAGATCCGCCAAGCGCGCGCCCACGGCGGCGGCCATCACCAGGCCATCGCCCTGCGCGTGATCGGGATTGGTCGTGTAGCGATACCACGCGCCGATGCCGCCCGTGGCCAACACGACATGACGCGCCGAGAGCGCGAGCGGGCCGCCGTCTTGATCTCGTAACCACACGCCGGTGACTCGCGCGCCGCGCGTGATCAAATGCTCCGCGCGCCAGCCTTCGAAACAGGTGATGTGCGGCGCGCGACGCACGGCCGCGCCGAGCGCGCGCATCACCGCCGCGCCGCTGGCATCGCCGCCGGCATGGACGATGCGATCGCGACTGTGCGCGGCCTCGCGGCCCAGCAGCAGGCGACCGCTGCCATCGGTATCGAACGGCACGCCGAGCTCGCGCAAGCCTTGCACGGCGGCGGCCGCGCCTTCGGTCAATCGCGCGACCGCGCGCGGATCGTTGTGATGTTGGCCGGCTTCGAGCGTGTCGCGCGCGTGCAGTTCGGGTTGATCACCCGGACCCAGCGCCGCCGCGATGCCGCCTTGCGCCATGGGACTGGCGCCATCGTGGCCCGGTGCTTCGGGCGCGATCACCGCCACGCGCGCGTCGCGCGCGGCCAAGGCCGTCGACAAGGCCGCGATGCCCGCGCCGACGATCACCACATCGAAGCGTTCGGTCATGATTACGCGGCCTCGCGTCGACCGATATCGAGCATGCGTTGCACGGCGGCGCGCGCGCGCGTGGCGATGGCCGAATCGATCTCGACGCGATGCGTCAGATCACGCAGCGCGCGATGGATGCCTTTCAGCGTGATGCGCTTCATGTGCGGACACAGATTGCACGGACGCAGGAATTCCAGCTGTGGGAACTGCGCGCTGACGTTGTCGCTCATCGAGCACTCGGTGATCAGCACCACGCGGCGCGCGGTGACGCGGCCCAGATGCGCGACCATGCCGGCGGTGGAACCCACGAAATCGGCCTCGGCCAACACGTCGGGCGGACACTCGGGATGCGCCAGCACATGCACGCCCTCGTGCTGCGCGCGATAGCCGCGCACATCATCGGCGCTGAAGCGCTCGTGCACCTCGCAGGCGCCGGCCCACAGGATCAATTCGGTGCGCGTGTGGCTGGCGACATAGGCGCCCAGATAGCGATCGGGCAGAAAGATCACGCGCGGCACGTTCAAGGATTCCACCACGTGCACGGCATTGGCCGAGGTGCAGCAGACATCCGACTCGGCCTTCACCTCGGCGCTGGTGTTGACGTAACTCACCACCGGCACGCCCGGATAGCGCTGCTTGAGCAAACGCACATCCGCGCCGGTGATCGATTCGGCGAGCGAACAACCGGCGTCGAGATCGGGCATCAGCACGGTCTTGCGCGGATTGAGCACCTTCGCCGTCTCGGCCATGAAGTGCACGCCCGCCATCACGATCACCTCGGCCGAAGTACTGGCCGCCTGCTGCGCCAAGGCCAGCGAATCACCGACCAGATCGGCCACGCCGTGGAAGATTTCCGGCGTCTGATAGTTGTGCGCCAACACCACCGCGCGACGCTCGCGCTTGAGCGTCTCGATCGCATCGACCAAGGGCAAATGCGCCGCCCACTCCACCGGCGTCACCCGCGCCGCCATGCGCGCGTAGCGATCGGCATAGCGACGTTCGAGCACCGAAATCGGCGCGGAGCATTCCGTAGCGACAGTCACGTCGAAGTCCTTCATATACTCGATTCGAGCATTACGAGGATCGGAATGCTAAGACTGAGCATAATCTCGGGTCAAGCGGTGGAAGCGCGGAGGGGCGAGCTTTGGGAATCGATGCGAGAAACGGGGAGGCGAGGTCAGTCGCGCCAGGCGATGGTGACGAGGCGGCGATGGAGGTGGACTAGGTCCATGAAAGCAAAAGAGATTCGGGACCACGCGGGCCTGAGAATTTCAGGACACCCAAGAATTTCAGGACATCCACGATCCCGAATTCGGGACACCCACGATTTCAACGCGCCGCATCGGCAACTTCACGGGCGATATGGCAGCGACTTGGGGACAACGATTCGGGGACACCCACGCTTCGGGGGACAACGATTCGGGGACACCCACGCTTCGAGCGACTTCAGGACACCCATGGTCTGGCCGCAGCAAGGCGACTTCAGGACACCCATGAATCCACCGCGCCAGACGAACCACTTCGGGACACCCACAATCCACCGGCAAGTCCACGCCCCCCGGCCCGCTCAAGACCGAACTTCAGGACACCCATCACCTCGCAAGGACACCCGCCCCCTCGCCAGGCATGTCCTCAAAAGAACCCCACACCCCAAGCAGTCCCGAACAAAACCCCACCCCTCAAGCCGGATCCGCCTCCGGCTCCTCCCCCCGCTCCGCCGCCTCGCGCGCCTCCTCCTCCCGCCAGCGCTCGTGCTCCTCGACCATCGCCCGCGCCCGCGGCCAAGCCTCTTCGCTCACGCACACGGCCACGAGATTCGCCACCGGGAGTTCGCCGATCGCGCCGAGCAGGTATTCGCCCTTGATGAAGGAATCGATGCCCTCGGCCCGCAACAGGCCCGCGATGAGATGGGCATCGACCAGATGCTCCGCTTCGTAGACGACCTTCATGCCCCGACGCTAGCCCATCCCCGCCCCAGGCGTAAACCCCGTTTTCGCGCCGGAAATCCGACTGTCGCCGTGACGGGACTTTCCCGTAACTTGCGTTATTCTTTTCAATCGACACGGGACCTGGGCGCAATGACCGGCAGCCACGATCTTTTCGCGACGCAAGCCACTTCGGACACCTTCGAGGGCGACCTCGAACGTCGTCTCGAACGCAGCCTGCTCGCGCTGGCCGGCGCGCGTCATGGCGCGGCGACCATCTGCCCCAGCGAGGCCGCCCGCCAAGTCGGTACCGAATTGGGCGTCGAATGGCGCGATCTGATGCGCCCCGTGCGCCACGTCACCGAAGTCCTGGCCGAACGCGGCCAGATCGAAGTGCTTCAAGACGGCCGCCCGGTCCACCCCGCCGACGCCCGCGGCCCCGTGCGCGTGCGCCTGCGACTGCCGCGTATCGGCTAAGCGCGCGGGTTTCGCTAGACTTGCGGGCTCGATGCGCGGATCGCCGCGCCAGCGGCCCAAGAAGTCCATGAATACCCCGATCGCTCCAGCCAATCATTTCATCCGCCAGATCATCGCCGACGACCGCGCCGCCGGTAAGCACGGCGGCCGCGTCGCCACGCGCTTTCCGCCCGAGCCCAACGGCTATCTGCACATCGGTCATGCCAAGAGCATTTGCCTGAATTTCGGCATGGCGCGCGAAAACGGCGGCACCTGCAACCTGCGTTTCGACGACACTAATCCGACCAAGGAAGACGTCGAATACGTCGAGGCGATCAAGGCCGACGTGCGCTGGCTCGGTTTCGAGTGGAGCCGCTTGCTGCACGCCTCGGATTACTTCGAGGTGTTCTATCTCTGCGCCGAAAAACTCATTCGCGACGGCAAGGCTTTCGTCTGCGACCTCAGCGCCGATGAAGTGCGCGCCTATCGCGGCACGCTGACCGAACCCGGTCGCCCCAGTCCTTATCGCGATCGTCCGGTCGCCGAGAATCTCGATCTGTTCCGCCGCATGCGCGCCGGCGAATTCGCCGATGGCAGCCGCACGCTACGCGCCAAGATCGACATGAGCTCGGGCAACATCAATCTGCGCGATCCCGCGCTGTACCGCATCCGCAAGATCGCGCATCAGAACACGGGCGATGCTTGGTGCATCTATCCCATGTACGACTACGCGCATTGCATCAGCGACGCGGTCGAGGGCATCACGCACTCGCTGTGCACATTGGAGTTCGAAGACCACCGTCCGTTGTACGACTGGTGCCTCGACCAGCTCGACTTGGTCAACGACCCTTCGCTGACCGAACCACTGCGTCGCGTCGGCCTCGACATGCCGACTTCGCGCCCGCAGCAGACCGAGTTCTCGCGCTTGAATCTTGACTACACGGTCATGAGCAAGCGCAAACTCCTGTCGCTCGTGCAGGATGGCCTGGTCGATGGCTGGGACGATCCGCGCATGCCAACCTTGTCGGCCGTGAGACGTCGCGGCTTCACGCCGGCGGCGATCCGCGAGTTCACCGAGCGCGTGGGCGTGACCAAGCAAGTCACCACGATCGAGTTTTCCTCGCTCGAGAACTGCGTACGCGAAGACCTCGACGCCAACGCTCCGCGCCGCATGGCCGTGGTCGATCCGCTGCGCGTGGTGCTGACCAATCTGCCGGAAGGTCACGAAGAAACACTCACGTTTTCCAACCACCCCAAGAACGAAGCCGCCGGCACGCGCGCCGTCGCCTTCGCGCGCGAGGTGTGGATCGAGCGCGAGGACTTCGCCGAGATTCCGCCCAAGGGTTTTCATCGTCTCGTGCCCGGGGGCGAAGTGCGTCTGCGCGGCGTCGGCATCATCAAGTGCGAGGCCGTGATCAAGGACGCCAGTGGCGCGATCACGGAACTGCACTGCACGCTCGACGCCACCACGCGCCACGGTCTGCCCGGCGCCGATCGCAAGGTCAAGGGCACGATTCACTGGGTCAGCGCGCGGCACGCGATCGCCGCCGAAGTGCGTCTGTACGAGCGACTGTTCACCGTCGCCGATCCCGACGACGACAGCGACGGCAAGACCTATCGCGATTACCTCAATCCCGAGTCCAAGCGCATCGTGCGCGGTTGGCTCGAGGCCTCCTTGGGCGACGTCGCGCCGGAGACCGCGTTCCAGTTCGAACGCCTGGGCTATTTCATCGCCGATCGCCACGATCACGCGCCCGGCAAGCCCGTGTACAACCGCACCGTGACCTTGCGCGATTCCTACGCCAAGGCGAAAGCCTGAAGCCGAGCCGCGCGCGGCGACGGCGCGCGGCTTCGACACCTCATCGCGCAACGACGACGCGCGGCTTCAACACCCCACCGCGCGGCAACCCCGCGCGGTCTCGTCGCATCGCCACGCGCGAGCATTCGATTACGCGCGGTTTCGGCGTTCTAGGCCCGAGGACGACCTCGACTAGCCTGGAAGCTCGCCATGACCCGCGCCTTCGCGTCGCGACTGCTGTTTGCCGCCCTTCTCGCGTGCATGCTGAACGGCCCAGCGCATGCCGCCGTCAGCTGCGTCAGCACCGCCACGGCGTTTCAGAACGCATTGACCGCGGCGCAAACCAACGGCGACGCGCAGAACACCATTCGCGTCGTGGCCGGCACCTACAATCTTACCTCGGGTCTCGCGTACTCGAGCGCGGCCACCAGTGGGCTCTCGATCATTGGCGGCTACTCGGCGGGCTGCGCCGCGAATGTCGCGGGCGTCACCGAACTCAACGGCCAGGACACGGTAAGGCCATTGTTCGTCTACGCCAACAACGCGACGATCCGCATCGAAGGCTTCGACTTCACTCAGGGTCTGTCGACCAATAATCGCGGCGGCGGTTTGTTCGTGCGCAGCGACAACGGCGTGATCCAAATTCGCTACAACCGCTTCCTGGGCAATCGCGCCGATGACTACGCGGGCGCGCTCAATGTCGCCGCGGGCGGCGCCGTGCGCATCAGCGGCAATCTCTTCGTCGCGAATTCCGCCGCCGTCGATGGCGCGATCGAGATCACGTCCAATGGCGGCGAGGTCTACTTCCTAAACAACACCGTCGTGCTCAACAGCTCCGACTCGGCGCAATCGCCCGGCGGATTGCGCATCGGCGGCAGCGCGCACTACAGCTTGAGCAACAACATCCTGTGGAACAACAACGACAACGGCGCGCCGGATTTGCTGGCCGCGTCCGCGTACCTGTCGTACAACAACGACATCGGCCTCGCCGCGGGCAATGCCAGCGATGCCGGCAGCACGGGCAATATCTCGGTCAATCCGATGTTCGAGAATTGCGGCTTTCTGTGCATCTCGTTTGAACTGGACGCGAACTCGCCCCTGGTCGACGCGGGCACCAATGCCCCGCCCGGTCTCTTGGACGCGCGCGACCTGGCCAACCGCGCGCGCCCGCTAGGCGCATCCGTGGATATCGGCGCGTTCGAATATGCGCCGCTGTTCGACAACGGTTTCGAGAACTGAGCGCGAAGGCATCGCGCCTTCGCGTAGCGCGACTAAGGCGCGACTTCGCGCGAAGTCACTGACGTCGCGCCGCGACCTCGACCCTTGAACGCCCAGCGCAATACCAGCGCCAGGATCGCGGTCGAGATCAAGGCCCAGGCCACGGCCCACACGACGGCGGGAATGCCCGTGGCCTCGGCCATGTTCAGCGCATCGGTGCGCGCATGTTCGCGCCCCGAGATGCGAATCAGAAAAAACAAATTCTGATAACCGTCCAGAATGAGCTGCAGCGCGATCACCATCAACACGCCATCGCTCCACGGCGCGCGTAGCCGCCACGCCGCCGCGATCAAGGCCGCCGCCAGCACCAAACCGCTGAAGATGCCGAAGCCATTGCGCACGAACAACAAGCACAACACCGCCAGCGCCACGCCCAGCACCCCAAGCAAGCCGCGCGCGGGCACGCCGCGCGTCGCGGCCAACACCAACACACCACCGAACACCGCGCTGCCGATGTAACCCGCGCTCGACACGATCACGCGAATGCCACCGGCCGACCACGCTAGGCCCGACAGATCCGCGCTCACCGTGAAGCGTTGAAAATCGCCTCCCGTGGCCAGCGCCGCGAAGCCATGACTGAGCTCGTGCACGAAGGTGCCGAGCAAGCGCAACGGATAGACGATGGTCTCGCCATACGGCAGATAGCCAAGCAAGAACACCAGCACGCCCGTGCCCAGGAAGGCCCCAATCTCGCCCCAGCGCCAGCCTTGCTCGAAGCCGCTCATGATTCGCCCGATATCGCGACCCTCCGCCCCACGCGAACGGTCGCGCGCGCGACGCGTCAAGCGTCGGCGCGCGATGGCTTCAGCGCTTGCCGATCTCGGCCGCGACTTCGCGCAGCGCGTCGACGTTCTGAATGCGCGAGATCTGCTGCATCAACTGATCGCCCACCGCGTCCTCGAGCGCCTTGACCTCGTTGGCGGGCACCGACAGGATCTTCGCGAACTCGGCGATCTTGGCTTGCTCGCCCTTGGTGTACTGACCATCGGCATAGGCCAACAACAGGCACGACTGCAGCAAGGTGAGCTTGAGCTCGCGCGTGTTGAACGATTCGGCCGCGTCGCGCAGATCGAACGGGCCCGAGATCAGTTGATCGAAACTAGTCAGCGCACTGACATCCTGCGCGCAGGCGTCATAGAACCCGCGCAGCATCACGCGCTCGGCGTCGTGGATGCCGTCGCTCTTGGCCAGGTCATGCATGGCGCGCACGATGGCCTGGACGTGATGGATGTCGAGTTGCGGCGAGAGCGTGGCGTTCATGCGGTTCTCCGGTCAAATGCGCAATTCTTGCTTGAGTTGGCGCAGGCGGATGTTGAAGGCCTCCTGCGTCATCTCGCGATAGCGGCGCGGCAGCATGCTGCGCCGGGAGGCCTCGAACACGGCCTGCATTTCCATGTATTCGAGCATGCCGGCGTCGCGCGCGGGCACGTAGTCGTCGACCGCGCGCACGAACAGCTCCGGCGTCACTTCACCGCCCTCGCCCGCCAGACTCAGCGCGAGCAGGCACACGGCTTCGAGATCGGCGTTGGAATAGCCCACGAGCTTGGCCGAGGTGCGCTCGCGATCGCGCGGCCACTCGATGCCCTTGCCGAGCTTGTAGCGCGCGAACAGCGCCTTGAGCACGGCTTCCACGTCCTCGGGCGTGTCGGGATAGAAGAACGGAATCTTGCGATCCAGGCGCCCCGCGCGCTTGATGTCGATGTCGAGCTTGTCCGGACGATTAGTCATCAAGATGAACAAGACCACGCCGCGATTGTCCGGATCGCTCATGAACTCCTTGAGCCGCGCGATCACGCGCGAGGAGGTGCCACCGTCGCTGTCTTCCGAACCACCGCCGAAGCTGCGATCGCCTTCGTCGATGATCAGGATGATCGGGCCAAGGGCCTTGACCATGCCGAGCACTTTCTCGAGATTGCCCTCGGTCGAGCCGACCCACTTTGAGCGAAAGTTCTTCAAGGTCACGGCCGTCAGGCCCGATTCCTTGACGAAGCACTTGGCGATGAAGGTCTTGCCGCAGCCCATGGGCCCGACGAAGAGCAAGCCCATCGGCACGCGATTGCGATCGCCGGCGCGCACGGCGTCGGCCACGCTCATCAGCTCGGCCTTGATCGCCTCGTTGCCGCCGACCGCGTCGAGCCCCATGCGCGCGTCGACGAATTCGATCAGACCCGCGCATTCCTTCTCGATGATCTCGCGCTTGCGCTTGTGCACCAGCTCGATGATCTCGGCGAAGGGATCGCCGGTTTCGGTTTCGGGCAGCGGATGCTTGGGATTGATCAAGTGACGGATCTCGTCCGGGTCCATGCCGCGCGTGATCGACGACAGCTTGGTCGCGCGCGCCTCGGCATCGGGCGAGTCGCCGAGCAGCGACTTGATCAACTTCATGCGCTCGGCCTCGCCCAGGCCTTCGTTCTTGCGCGGCGTCAGCAGCTGCGCGATCTGCACCGCGCGCAAGCCGGCGCTGTGCTGCGCGAGACGCTCGACGTGCTTCTCATCGATGCCCGGATCGCACATGCGCACCACGGCGGCGCGCTCGGCTTGATCGGGCAAGGGAATCTCGATCGCCGCCACGCGCGGATTGGCCACGATCTTGGGATTGAGTTCGACCAGAGACTCGCTGATCAAGAACACCACGTTGTCCTTGGTCGCCAGTTCCGGACTCATCGACCAGCGATGCAGACGAATCGCGGCCATGCGGTCGGCGTAAGCGAGCATGTGATCATCGCCCGCGGGCGCGAGCGTGCTTGCGTAAGTGACGATCAGGGCGGCCGAGGTGCGCAGCAGGATTTCCTGCTCAATCAGGGCGAGCGCTTCTTCGGGCGGCTTGTTGGCGCCCATCGGCTCCGCGGGCGTGCTGGCCACGCGCTTGGCGTAGCGCACGCCGGCGGACGGATCGAACACCAGGATGGTCTGCTTGTTGTCGCGCAACAGCACTTCGGCGAGAAAATCCACCAGCGAGTAATAGCGATCGCCGTACAGAATCTCGTCGAAGACATTGTGATGCAGCACGAACAGCGACGCCTCGCCACCGAGATACTTGCGGCGGATGGTCTCGGCCCAGCGCGGCAGCGCGGGTGAATCGGTGCGGGGCGTCGCCATGATCGTGCCTTACATCTGCTTCGCGGCTTGCGCGGCGCGCTGACGCTTGAGCTCGTCGAGCTGCGCGCGCGCGGTGGCGCTGCCGCTTTCCTGACGCAGCTTGTTCAGGCGCGTGTCGAGATCGGAATCGCGCAGTTCCTTGCCCAGATTGGCCTCGGCGATCGTGGTCTTGATGTGATCGCGAACCTTGTCGAGCGCCTGCACTTCGGCATCGACACTGAGGCCTTCCAGCTGCGAGTTGATCTGGATGCGCGCCTGCGCGCTCTGCATCTTGGCCAGCATGCGATCGCGTTCGTCCTTGAGCTTCTGGATCTCGCTCTTGACCGCGAGCAGCGCGTTCTTGGCGTCTTCGGCATCGGCCTTGGACTGCTCGGCGTCGCTGCCGAGATTGGCGAGCTCGGCTTCGACCGCGCTCTTCTTTTGCAGCAGCACCAGGGCCAGGTCATCTTGGTTGGTCGCGAGCGCCGCTTCGAGATCGCGCGAGACCTGCTCGAGCGCCTTGCGCTCGTTGGCCACGCGGCTGTCGATCTCCTCGCGGCGACGGATGATCGCGGCCGTGGCGGTCTTCAACTTGGTGTACTTGGTGATCATCGTGTTGATCGCGTTTTCGTAGGCGATCTCGGGATGATTTTTTTCCACGTCGGCGATCCACAGCGAAATGAAGCCGCGCCAGAGATTGCCCAGTCGCGAGAAGAAATTGATGCTAGCCATGTGTGAACTCCGTCGGGCGCGAAGAAAGGAAGGACATCAGGGCGCGTTGACGCGCTGGAAGAACTCGCGATGATCCGCCGCGAAAGCGACGAACCCGCGATGCAAGGCATCACGCAAGGCCGCGTGCCGCGCCGTCGGCACGAAGCGGAAGGCGAGTCGCGCGCCTTGCGTGGCCCAGTCGAAATGATCGGCCTCGGCGCCACCGCCGTGACCGGAATGAATCGAGACCCAGTGATAGGCCACGTGATCTTGGCCCGCGATGTTCACGCGCTTTTTCAGCAGCGCCTGCACCAGTTCCGGCGCCTGTTCGCGTAGCGTCGAATCGATGATCGAGAACTCGCTGTCGGCCAACAGTTCCGAACCCAGGTGATAGCCGATGCTGGTGAAGATTTCGTCCAGCGTGTCGGCGCTCGCCGCGCCATAGCCCTTGGCGACGCGCGCATTGAGCGCGGTCAGCCAATCGGGATCGGCCAGCAGCGCGTCGACGCGCTCGGGGCTAGCCAGCTCGGCGATGCCGGCGGCCGCCTCGATGTCGATCATGCCCTTGAGCGTGGCCTGCGCCAGACAACGATGCGTGTCACGATGCACGGTGTCGCGATCGTCGAATTCATCGCGCGCCGCGTCGAAAAAGTAGCTCGCCACGTACACGCTGCGATCGGCCAGGGCGCGAATGGCCCACTCGGGATCGAGGAACAAGCCGCGCGACCGACCGATCTTGCCGGCCAGTGCCGCCACGCCCGAGCCGAAGAAGCCATTCCAACTCGTATAGCGGCCCATGAAGCGCACGCGCGCCAGCGGTTGCGCGAGCGCGGTGGCCAGGCTGTCGCGTACGAGTTTTTCCTGCGCGCCAAAATCGCACAGGCCCTTCAGTTCATCGATGGTGACGTCGGTCATCTACTTCTTGCCTCCAGTGATGGCCACGGGACGCACCGGCACGGCCGGACGCTTCATGGCCTCGGGCGCGATCTCGCGGATCTCGGCGCCGAAATTGTCTTCGAGTTCTTCTTCCAGCCGCAGACGCTCGATCGCTTCCTGCAGGCGGCCGCCGCTCTCGCCCGAGGCGGGCGTGGAGACGACGGCGTGGTAGATCTCCTCGAGCGCGTCGGGCAGCGACAACAGCGCGGCATCGACCGCGGCCTTGCGACTGGCCAGGCGACGATGACGCAACAGCAGTTCTTCCAGATCGCCGCGCGCCTTCTGCAGGCTGCGACTGTCGGCGGCGCCGTTGTCGATGCGCTTGCTGATTTCGGCGATGCGGTTTTCGATCTCGTGCTCGCTCACGGCCTTCTGACGTTCGGCCATCGACAGCTGCGCCAGCCATAGGCCGAGAAAATCACCGCACACGTCGTCGAGCCGTTCCAGATCGCGCTCACTGATCGCGGTGCGTCGGCTCTTGGCGATCTCGCGCAGCGAGCCCACGCGTTCCCGCAAACGATCGTAGGTCGCCCAACGCGAATCCTTGGCGCTGCAGCGCTTGGTGATCTCTTGAATCAAATGCTCGGCCGCGGCCTCGCGGCGCTTGCGCGCGAACTCGCGGTCGACCTTGTTGCGAAACGTCGCCGACGAGGGAATGAACAGCGAGGCGATGATCTCGCCCGCGCCGAACAACAGCATCGGCAACAAGGCGCCGGACCAACCATAGGGCATCGACAACACCGTGCTCGTAGCGAGCGCGGTCAAGCCCAGATTGATGTTGAGCGGACTGGTCAGCATCTCCCACACGTAGGAGGGCTGTTCGTTCTGGTCCTGCCAGCCGGAAGTCTCGCTCACGTTCGATCGCCTCAGAACGACACGCGCAGTTCGCCGCGACCGCCGCTCTTGGCGTGCAGCAGATCGAGGATGCGCGATTCCATCTGCACCGCCTCGGTCGAACGCTGCCACGCCGCGCTGCGCGGACGCGGTTCGAGAATCTGAAAATCATCGGCCACGCGCGCCGGCTGCGTCGACAGCACGATCACGCGATCGCCCAGCACCAGGGCCTCGGTCACGTCGTGGGTCACGAACACCACCAGGCACGGGTTCTGCTGATGAATCTTGACCAGCAGTTGTTGCATCTCGGTGCGCGTCTGCGCGTCGAGCGCGCCGAAGGGTTCGTCCATCAGCAGAATCCGCGGCCGCAGGGCCAGGGCGCGCGCCAGCGCCACGCGCTGGTTCTGGCCGCCGGACAACTGCGCCGGCATGTGCCGCTGATGATTGGCCAGGCCCACGGCTTCGATGGTCTGCTTAACGCGCTCGCGCCATTGCGCCTCGGGCACGCGATCGCGCCACATCTTCAGGCGAAAGGGAAAAGCGACGTTTTCGTAAACATTGAGGTCGGGGCGATTCGCATAGCGCTGAAACACCATCACCGCGTCTTCGTGCGCGGTGACGCAAGGCTTGCCGTCGATGAAGACCTCGCCCGACGTCGGCGTGGTCACGCCGATCGGCCGCACGCCGCCCATCATGTGCAACAAGGTCGACTTACCGCAGCCCGAAGGCCCCAGCAACATCACGATGCCGGGGCGCTCCATCTTGATCGACACCTTGTCGACCACGCGCACGACGCCCTTGCCTTCCTTGTCGGGGTATTCCTGCACGATCTCGCGCAGTTCCAGGCTCACGCCCGAGATATCGGCGGCGGGCTGGGCGCTCACAGCTTGGTCTCCCACGGATAGAGTCTTCCCTTGAGATAGCGCATCAGCTGATAACTCAGCAGCGCGAAGGCGATGATGACGATGATGCCGGCGAATACTTGATCCATGGCCGAGAAGCGACGCGCGTTCTGGATCAGCTGACCCAGGCCTTCGCGCGCGTTCACGTATTCGGCGACAGTGATGTAGGTCCACATCACCGACACCGCCACGATCACCGCGTCGGCGATGCGCGGCATCGCGATCGGCAGCACGGAGTGACGCACGGCTTCCCACGGCGTGGCGCCCAGATCGCGCGCGCCGACCCAATAGGCCTGCGGCACCGCCTGCATGGCGTCACGCACCATCGGAATCAAATACACCACGCCGCCGATGAAGAGAAAAATCACCTTCATCCATTCGCCAATGCCGAACCACATCACCATGATCGGCAGCAACGCGACCACGGGCGCGGAACGAAACGGATCGATCAGCGGCGACAGCGCCGCGTTGATCTTGGGCGAGGCGCCCATCATCACGCCGATCGGCAGGCCGATGATCAACATCATCACCGCGCCCGCCAGCACGCGACCGACCGACCACAGCGTGGCGTTCCACAACAGCGAGCGATGATTCTCGCCGTCCCACGCCAGATACGCGAAGGCCTTGGCCACGTCCCACGGCGCCGGCAGCTTGTTCGGCCCGACCAGGGCCAAGCCCGCGACCAAGCCCCACAGCAGCAGCACCGTGGCCACCGACCCGATGCCCCACGCGCGCTGCTGGCTGGCCGGCAGCGGCGCGTAGGGGTTCCAGAAATGCTCGCCCATCGTGATCGTTCGACCGATCAGCGGGTGAGCACGGCGACGCGCGTGCTGCGATTGGCCGCGCGGCAGGCTTCGAGATCGAGCCCTTCCGCGCCCGGCGACGCTTCATTGCACAGCGGCCGGTCAGGCCCATTGCCCACGACCTGGAAGCGCGCGGGCACGAATTCCCACTGCTTGACCAGATAGTCGACCACGGCCTGGGCGCGCGCGCGCGACAGACGCATGTTGGTCTCGCGCGAGCCCGTGGAATCGGTATTGCCCGACACCTCGAAATACGCCGAACCGTTGTTCTCGATGAAAGGCACCATCTCGTCGTCGATGGTCTTCTGCGCGCGCTTGGACAGCTCGGCCGAGCCCGTGGCGAAATTGACGGTCACCGGCTTGGTCACCGTGGCCTCGCGCGTCACGGCCTGCTTGCGCTCGGCTTCGCTGAAGGTGAACTCGGGCTTGGCCGCCGCCTGCTGCGCGGCCTGGCTGCGATCAAGCAAGGTACGGATGAAGCGATAGTCGATCGAATCCTGCGGATTGATCACCGGCGAGTTCGGATTGGCCAGCGCACCAGCGGCGCGATAAATGCCATCGAAGCGGCGATATACGCGCTCGTAGTGGTTGGTGCCACCGACCATGCCGAGAATGCGCGCGTTGTCCTCCAGCCCCGTCCACACCAGGTTGGCGAACAGACCCTTGACGAAGGGACGGCCTTCGCTCTTGGCCAGCAGCGAGAAGAATTCCTCGGTGCGCACCAACGCATCGACCGCTTCATCGGGCGACTTGCGCGCGGCCTCGACGCCGCTCATCCAGCCGGCGACGAAGTTCTGCACGGCATTGGTGTTGGCCGCGTCATCGAGCACGCGCTTGTCGCAGACGATGACGTCGTAGATCAGATTGGTCGCGGTCTTGGTCGAATAGACCACATGCGCGCCTTGCACGTTCTTCAGCGCCAGCGACAGATCCGGATCCCACAGCGCGGCGGCGTCGACGCTGCCCGACTCCAGCGCGGCGCGCACGCCGGCCGTGCCTTCCTCGGCATTGATGTAGACGTACTTGACCGAGGCCTTCTTGCGCGCCGACAACGACGAGTTCTCGATCGCGTCAATGGTCATGCCGTCCGACGGCGTGTACTGCAGCAGCGCGACCGTGCGGTCGGCCAAGTCCTCGACGCTGCGGATCGCGGGATCGCGCGCGATGATCGCGTCGCCGCCTTGGGTGTTGTCCACCACCATCACGGCGCGCGCGTCGAGCCCGGCGTTACGCAGGTTCGGTTGTTCCTGCGCCCAGAAATCCGACGTGCGCCACGCGCAGTGCGCGGTCTTCGATTCGAAGATGGTCGCGAGCGTGGGAATGTCGTCCTGGATCACGAACTCGACGTTGACGCCCAGGTTGTCGTAGATCGACCCGGCTTGCGTGGTGAGCGATTTGCCATTGGCCACCAGCGCGGGCGCGTAGCCGTGAAAGCTCACGATGCTCACGCGCAACGGATTGGCAGCCGAGCCCAGCACGCCGCCACCCCGGTTGTTGTTCACCGGCGTGCTCGGCGGGGTCGAGCCATTGCTCGACGGCGTGTTCGCGTTCTGCTGCGGCTGTGGCGTGTTGGCCTGCTGCGAATTCGGAGCGTCGGTGGACTTGGCCTGGAAGTCGCGGACCATGTCCTTCAGACCCAGATGCCACGCCGCGGCGGCGGTGCCTCCGAGCACGATCAGGGTGACCAGACCTTTGGCGAGCGGCGTCAACTTGGCCATATGCTTTCCTCGACAGAAACGGGGACGGCGAGAGTATTACTGACGCGGCGCCGCCGGAGCGGCCGCGGCAAAGATGTCGGCGATGCGATTGAGGCGAGCGGCTTCGGCGTCGAGCCGCGCGGTTTCGCGCAGGCAAGCGTCCTTGGCGGCGCGCGCGGCCTCGGTGAGCGCGGCTTTTTCTTCGGTGGCGCGCGCGACTTCGCGTTGCAGCAGCGCTTCGAGTTCACCGATCTGCTGGCGGATGCGCGTCACCGCGTCCTGCTGGCGCTGCTCGCGTTCTTCGACCTGGGCCTTGGCATGCGCGAGCGCCGCGCGTGCCTGATCCTCGAGCTGGGTCTTGGCGGCGCCGAGCGCCTTGGTCTTGCGTTGCGCGTCGAGCAGGGCGTCGTCGATGGTCCACGCGTCATCGGCGGCATCGAGCGCGAGCACGGCGGCCTTGCGCGCGACGGGTTCGAGCGCGCCCAGACCGTCGAGAATCTTCAGTAGCTTTTCCGCGCTGAACGGCGAGGCGGGCACGCCGAGTTCGGCGTAGATGCTTTCGAAGGCGCGCTGTTCCTGCACGCCCATGGCCGGCGCGGAAGGATCAATCGCGGCGGCCGGGGCCACCGGCTCGGGCTCGGCGACCGGTTCGGGCGCGAGCATCTGGGGTTCGGGCGGCGGCGTGTCCTCGACCCGAGACTCGTCGATCTCGACCAGACCCGCCTTCTCCAACACGCGCATGAACCTGCCCACGAGACACTCCCCTTGCCACTTACAGCCCCAGTTCCCGAGTTTAGGTCATCTTCGCGCCCGTAGTGAGCACGAAACGCCTAAGCCGGCGTTCTATCAACGGAATTCGCGACCCGATCCGCACACCATCCGGCATCTGGGGGCGCTGGTCGCCAGCAAAAGGGATGACTTTCGGGATAAGGGGTCCTTCCGGCGACCCCGCGCTCAGAACGGGGCCGGATGCTCGCGCGGGTAGTAGGGCGTGCGGCGGACGAGGCCCGGCGGCGTGGCGCAGCGCTGGGCGTCCGAGGGCAAGGTCAGCACGCCGGCGAGTTGGGCCTTGAGGTGGGTGGCGATGCTGACGATGAGCAGATCGCTGATGCGCTGGCCGACTTCGGTCACGCGCCCTTGGAGCGCGGCGTCGGGCAGTTCGAACAGACAAGTGTCACTGGCCTGCCGATTGCGCAATTGCCAATCGGAGACATGCACCAGATCGATGTCGAGGTTGTAATACAGATACTCGTGCTTGAGCGACGGCGCCTGATGGCGCTTGATCACGCCGTAGCCGTCATAGCCGCCGAAGGCGTGGATCTGCATGTTCTTGGTGAACGAGGCCAGCACCGCGACCCATTGCGCGCGTTCGCGGCTGGCGATGAGCAAGAGCATCTGATCGGCCGCGGGTGTGAGTTCGAGGCGACGCCAGTCGCGATAGTGTCGATGGCGGAAGGCCTTCGCCTGCTTCTCACTGAAGCCCGCGCGCACGACGGTGAAGCCCGCGGCCTCGAGCTGCGCGATCGCTTCGCGCTCAATGCGGCGCGAGAGTTCGGCGCTCATATCGGCGACGAGGGTCTTGCGCGTCTTGCGCGTGATCGGGAGATTGCCGAGCGACATCTCGGTCGGCAGTGCGTTGATCAAGACCACGACCGGGCGCAACTTGGCGACCTCGTCCTGCGCCGAGACGTCCGTGGCGAGGGCGAACAGCAGCAGGCACAGCGACGCGATCCAGCGCGAAGTTTTCATCGAACAGTCCTGAGGTGGCCGACGGCATGCGGCCTTCTCGCGCGAATGCGCGCGATGCGCGCCGTGCCTGTCACATCGGCTCGCGCACGCTAGCAGACCGGGCGCTTTGACTGGAATGCGCATGACGCGTTTCGCGCGTTCGAGCCCATCGCGCGGTGGAGCCTCGCGCGCCGATCGCCTATCCTTCGCCCCATGCTCTACGCCCAAGTTCATCTCGTCCTGCCGCCCTGGGTCCACCAGGCCATCGAACCCACCGCGATCTTTCCCGACGACGCGTCGAAGATGGCGCTGGCCATTCGCCTGTCGCGCTTGAACGTCGAGCGTCGCACCGGCGGGCCCTTCGGCGCCGCCGTGTTCAACGCGGAAGGTCGGCTGGTCAGTGTCGGCGTCAATCGCGTGGTGCCGCAGAACTGCTCGGTGGCGCACGCGGAGATGATGGCCTTCATGACCGCGCAGCAGCGGCTGCAGCGCTTTCGCCTGAACGAGGACGGCGGCCGCTACGTGCTGGCCACGAGCGCGCAACCGTGTTGTCAGTGCTACGGCGCCAGCTTCTGGGCCGGCATCGACGAGATGCTGATCGGCGCGCGCAGCGACGACGTGCACGAACTCACCGAGTTCGACGAAGGCCCCCTGCCCAGCGATTGGGTGGGCGAGTTGGTCAAGCGTGGCGTCAGCGTCAAGCGCGACATCGAGCGCGCGGAAGCTCGCGCGGTGCTGCAGCACTATCGCGATTCCGGCGGCGCCGCGTACTAGTCCGCGCGCATCGTCGCGACGCGCGCGGAGGCATCCGACTCAGCGCGCTTCGTCGCCGCCTTCGAACTGATCGGCGAACAGCACCGGTTCGCTGGTGAAGTACGCGCACGTATTGCCATCGAGCGTCATCACCAGCGACGTGTTCAAGCCCAGCGGACCGCGCACGATGCACTTGCCGCCGTCGATGCTCGCGGCGAGGTTGAGATCGCCGGTCATGGTGCTGGGCACCAGCATCGCGAAGCCTTCGCCAGGCTGCAGGCGATTGATGATCACCGGAAAGCCGCCGAAGCGCCCTTCGGTCACCCAGCCGCCGCGCTGGAGATTGATCAAGGCCGCCGGATTGACGAAGCCCATCTGCGGCCACGCGAGCGAGCGCGTCGAGACATTGCGCACCAGCACGTAGTCGAAACCTGGATAGACATCGGCATACGGCCGCGCGGCTTGCTTGACGCGCGTGACCGCGAGCAAGGCCGTGGACGGCAAGCCGCTAAACAGATCACCGAGATCGACGTCGGCATACATCAGATCGTAAGGCGCCGCGATCGGTGCCAAGGCCACGATGTACGGCACAGGCGGCGTGCCGGGAATGAATAGATTCGGCGCGCGGCTGCCGCTGGTGTCGATGCGCGTGCCGCTGATGCCCAGACCCGCCGTCGGCAAGGGCAGATTGCTGCCCAGGATCACGCGTCCCGCGCCGCCGTTGGGACCGAGGCCGGCGACGCCACCCGCGGCGCTCAAGCCCACGGAGCCGGCGACCAATTCGCTACCAATGACGCGAATCGTGCCACCGCCACCACCGCCGCCCGAGCCAGAAATACCCGCGGCATTGCCATCGCCACCGCGCGCCCCATCGGGCGCGAAGCCCCCCGAACCGCCATTGCCCGACCCCGCGCCACCGCTGCCGCCGCCCGTCTGGCGACAACACGCTTGCCCGCCAAAATTGCCTTGCGTGGGATTGTTGTTTGGAAAGACCAAGCTGCCGCCATTGCCGCCATTCGCGCTCAAGGTGCCATTGAGCGTGAGCGTGCCCAGGGCGACGAGTTCGAATGCGCCACCACCGCCACCACCGGGGCTGGCGCTGAAACTGCTGGCGCCGCGACCCCCATTACCGCCTTGACCACCCCAACCCCCGCCCCCACCGCCACCACCGCTGCCGCATGACGTGCCGCCACCACCACCGCCGCCGCCACCGCCTCCGCCGCCCGCGCCGGGACCACCACCACCGCCACCACCGCCCGCGCCGCCGCCACCACCACCGCCGCCAGACAAATCGATGCCCACGCCCGTGTTGCGACCACTCAAGCCAATGCCACCGTTTCCGCCCACGCCACCATTGCCACCCGATCCGCCGACTTTCCCATTGGGCCCGTCATTGCCATTGCTGGCATCCGAGAAACTCCCACCACCCGCGGTCGCGCCCGGCGTCTCGCCCGCGCCAATGCCGCCGCTGCCCGCGGTGCCTGAGGCGCCACCCAAGCCGCCCGCGCCACCCGAGCCCGGCGACCCAAAACCATCGCTGCCCGCGACCGCATCACCACCACGCCCACCGGCATTGCCGGCGGCAGACGTCAAAGTCCCCTGACCCGTACCGCCCGGCGATCCACCACCGCCCCCGGAAAATCCACACGTGCCCGAGCCACCACCGCCGCCGCCACTTCCGCCGGCGCCACCCGTCGACCCCGCATTGCTGTTGTTTCCGCCCGCCGCGCCGGCGCCACCCGCCGAACCCTGACCACCGCCAATGCCCGGCGTGCGACCACTGCCCGAAGCGTTGAAGCTGACCCCCGACGACAGCGACAAATGATTCGCCACCACCACGCTGGCGGGACGCGAGCCCGAGAAACTGATCGCCGCATTCGCGGGAATCACCAAATCGCCAGCGACATAAAACGTCGCGATGCCATTGACCACCGAAGTCGTGAACGGCACGCCGAAGAACTGCCCCGAAAAATCGTCATCACCGGCGATCGTCAGCGCGTCGCTGTCGATCGTCACCGATTGCGCGCGCGCCGCACCAAAGCTCGTGATCGCGAGCAGCGCGATCAAGACGCGAGACGACGCGCTAGAACCAAAGTGCTTGCACATGCGTCCCCCTGGACATGGCCCGGAACAAGCAGAAATCCCTGCCCACGCCCCACCACCCCATTGCGGATTACGGTGGCGAGACGAGATGACTCCCTGTGTGGATCCCCGGCGTCATCCTGACGCGGGCAAGGCGATGATGGGCGTACGAGAGCGGCGCGCCGGGTGGATGCGGGCGCGCGGCGTAAAGGTAGCAGGGTCTGGGGAGGTGCTGACCTGCCCCCGCCTTTTGCGGCTTCTACCGAATCAAACCTTTCAACTGCTCTAGAACATCGCCCAACGACCTCTCCAAGCCCGCCGAATCGGCTCCTTCCTCAAAGCGAACAGTCGCCGCGGTGCAAGCCTCTGTGACTCGCTCATAGGCTTCTACTAGTTCGAGCAAGCGCTCATCGCCACAAGTCGCCTTTCCTTCGGTACTAACCCAAAGATTGAACCGTGCATCGGCAGCGATTACGAGGCCGCACAGCGCGGTCTCTCGAAGCCCAAGACCCGGTCTTTCGACTATCACCACCATTCTTGACACGATCTCGCTATTCGCTGAACTCATCACTTACTCCCTCAAGCTCCGGAGCCAACGCATCAGGCCAGACGTGGTCGATGGAACGTTGGGTACACCTTCAGCACGCAACACGTCACCACAATGCGTGAGGCAACCATTGGTGCTCAAGTTGTTTGCACCGGTGTTGGTACCAAGAACGCTGCGCTGATATTCCATGGCCGCTTTCGCGTTGAGCAGAGATATGGTTAGGGAGTCCGTCGTCCCTGAGGAACCGGTTTGCTTGGCGATGGTTGTTGACCCGTTGCCGAGAATGATCTGTTCTGTGGGCAGCACGATGTCACCTTGGCGCACCGCGATGCTCACATGTCTACCGTCCTGCAAGATGATCGCGTAGCCCTTTGCTGCAGCAGACATCCCCTCTTCAGCAGCTCAAACTTTCTTGGGCGCCTTGAAGAACGTGAACGCCTTGCCCCATGGAAACTCAAGGGCCACTGCATTGGCGAAACGTCTTACCCGCTTCCCGAACCCACACGCGGGATTGACCTAACGGCATTGGCCAGGGCATCGGCCGCGCCGACCGCGGTGAACGATTTCAGAAGATGATCCTGCAGTAGTTTGTCACTCATCGTGGGCGAATCCGAGATATCAGCGATTGCTTTCGAGACCACGCGATGAATCGACTCGTTGAGTAGCCGCAGGCGAACTGGATCTCCAACTTCGTCGCTCCCGCCTCGAAACGTCGTCCTGGCAAGCACGGCGATCGCGGCCATCAACTGGAAAAGAAAGTGAATCCGCCCGTCACGATCGAGGGACATTCCTTTCTTCAATTCGGCTTCCAATGCCACGTCATGGCCCCCCCCATGGTGTCTTCATCGTTCGAGCAGCCCAAAAACCTTCGCGCTTATGAAGTACGAGCGGCCCTTCAACCCCGCCGGTCGTCAATGGACCCACACACTTCTTGTAAGCGCAACCTCCAATGGCCCTTTGCGATCAATCGGTGTCTCGATACAGGCAATTGCAGCACAAACTGTTTGAAAGGAAACGTTCACATCGAGCCGAGACCAAGCACACCACCCGAACTCAATAGTGTTTTCAGCGTGTCAGCATCGGAATCACGCATGCCCAGTTCCGCCATTTCAATCCCCAGGACCTTCTCCAGCATGGAGTCGGTCACGTGCACGTGTTGGGCGAGTTCCCGCGCCACGTCAGCAGAGATACGGTCACACAGTTCAACAAGTCGCCTCAGTGTCGCGGGCCTTTCGACGGAATCGCCTTCGACCTCATAGGTGCTTCGTCCGAGCAAGGTGATGGTGTGTACGATCTTCGCGAGCAAGAAAAGCCGCTGGCAATTGTCGAGAGCCCGCCAGTCGTCAAAAAGATCTTCCAGCCTCAAATCCGTTCCTCCCGGAATTCAACAAGCCGATCTGCGCCTCGTCTCAGCTGGCCATACCATCAATGGCTTCAAGCTATGCAATGCCCTTCTACGACCTTATCGCCGTGACGGGGATATCGCCGTGACGGCAATACGAGCATCACGCTCGCGATTCACCAGTTCCGCTGGGCCAAGCGGGGACTCCCGTCCTTGTCATACTTCACTTCAAGCCAGAATGCGCTCATGGACTTCTCTTCGTCCTTTCGATTGATGAAGTCCCTCAGAGACTTTGCCATGTCAGGTGGCGCCACGGCGATTACTCGCTCGAACAACGCACTCGCATCGACGCCCGCGAGAACCGCGGAAGCGTGCACGATGGCGAAATGAACAATGATGTCTCGAATGTCGGGACCGATACCGAAGAGACAATCGCAGACCAACGACGTCGTCATTCGCTCTTCGGGTGTATAGCCCGAATCATCAGGCCACGCCAGCTTCCAAGGCGACGAATACTTCCACTAGACGCCGAGCGGCCATTGCGCGATCAACGACTCACGATCTTCAGCACTGCACGTTAGAAAATGCGCGACCAGCTTCATGAAAGCTTCGAACCGATCCGGCATCACCATCCATTCGGCAACTTTGTTCATGTTCGGCGCTTGCTCAATGACGTTGTTAGCGCGCGCAATGCGACTCTGCGCAGAGAATGTCCACTTCCGGACTCGGAGTCGATGAGGGCAACCCCTCTGAATGCTTCTTCTCACCCTAATTTGCGTTGATGCCAGGTATCGTGATCCATCTTTCCACGTCGGCATGCGTGCGTGATGCGCCGTCATGCCCTTACTATAGATCCGCTTCGGCAAGAGCCCGACCTTCTAGCAACAGTGCTTGCAGCGTCGCGAATGAAAGGACCATACCCCCAATGGCCGTAGAAGACGCAATCTCGAACTCGGCATCGTCGGAGAATCCCACATCGAGGATCGTCTCTTCGCCCCTGAGCAGCTCGAAAGAAGCATGCGCGCGCCCGACATCCGTCACCTTCCGCCAGCGCAGTGCTTCAGAGGTCGAGGTAACGTGCAAGGCCATCGCTACATTCTCCATTTTTGGATTTCGCAGAATAGAGACGTTTATGGGCATTCGTCGGTTTCTTCGGCACTTAGCGTGAATTGAATCGACTCCATTGAAGGCGGGGAAGACCACGCGGCGCCAAAGTCCTCGCTGCGGCGCGATTAGTGCTTACGCTTGCGAAGCGCGATGCGGCGTGCGTGAGCCACGCCACCCGCTTCGGGCGGTCGACCCGACGTCCGCTGGGCGATAGCAGGGCTAGACATGCGGGTCCTTCAGCACTGGCGAGACATCGACCCCCAGTGACATTCGACATTCGTCCGCCAGGGTCTGCACCAAATCTCGCAAGGCATCTTGCAGCTCTTCACGCAACAGGGGCCGGGGCGCCTTCGCATGTACCTCGGTGGCAGAGTAGAAGTCATAGCTCCCCGTTGCCAGCGCGCTGAACGCCAGTAGGGGCTCATACTCCGACTCTATCGAGACGTATTTGAAATCGACTGCCGTGCTCCTTAGCCAATGAGCCGCTTGCGACGCGAACTCGACGATGGGGAATTCGACTTCACTAAAAACAACCTGCCCATCCACCCGGAGCTCGAACGTCGTGTTGATATGGAGAAGCAACTCCCAATGCGCCTCGGCGTCTTCGATGGTGGAATGGAGATCACCGAAGGCGAAATGGATTGTCCCGGATGCGCGCTCCATGCTTGGTGTTTCCCGTGTTGAACGGCACCCTCAGCGGCACGGCGATCATTACCGCACTCGCTTGCTCAATAGGCGCCGCGCTCTCACCAGTAGATCATCGTCCAAGAGCGTTATCGGAGTCGACTCAAGATCAACGACGATTCGTCCGAGAAGCTTCAGCCATTCGCCCATAAAGCGCTCTCGTCCGATAGCCAGCTGGCCGACCGCGTTCAAGATGGCCACGCTGGCGCCGGATACGCATTCCCAAAGGGAAATGACAGAGACAAGATCACCTCGAAAGTTGACGTCCCAGTCCACTCGAAAGGTATTCGACCCGAAGCACACGCGCAGCCGTCCATCTTTGCCAGCAACGCATCGTTCCAGCAACTCGATGACGTCGGGAACGATAACGCTGGCGTCATACTTGTAGTTGATGTTCAGCCACTGGCCACCCCAGTTCAATTTTGCGTCCGGGGTTTCCATGGAATACAGCATCTCGATGGCCTCACTGAGATCACTCGCGTGACCCGAGGCGCCTTCGATCACCGAGGGATTGCCGACCTCGATTTGGAACACGCTGGTCATGGTCGCGGCAACTTGGTCGGAAGGGGCGAATACGGCCGAGTCCGAAGGATCGCGCCAAGAGGGACGCGAAGAACGCGGAATCGAGATCGCACTTGAATCGGAGCAGACATATCTCCGCTTTCAGAATTCGCCGAAGGTGGCGAGCCGACCCTCAGCGTCACTTGGTCACTAGTTTCTGTCGGCGTTGGCGCGATTCTCGATCCGTCGCAATCCCAACTCCGCGCCATGATATTCCGTGTAGTCCGAGATTCCAGTCGCCAACACGCCCTGATAGTAGGCCAGCGCCGTGCCCCAGTCGCCATCGATCTCGTGCGCTAGTCCGATGTAATAGAGCGCTTCGCATAGACGATCGAGGTTGGCGTTTCCGTTGGGGCCGATGACCGACTCGGCTACTTCCGCTTCAGTGGCCTTGCCTTGAACGTAATCAAACAGCGGTTGCGGCCAAAAGCGCTGGGGCACGGCGTTGATTCGCACGATCATTTCGGCGTAGTCGCTGGCGTCCTGACCTTGCGCCTTGGCCGCGAGGATGCCGCGGATCGCGCCATAGGCTTGATGCAGGGGATGGACGCTCTCATCCTGGGCAATAATGAAGGGTTTGACTTGCGCGTATTTCGCCGACTGCAAGTAGTGTGCGGCGGCCATCGCCAGGAGCGCGGGATCGGAATTGGGCGCTTCCATGCCCTTTCTGAAGGCATCTTCCGCCTCTTGTTCGCGATCAAGCATCGAAAGCGCGGAGCCGAGGGAAAACCACAAGGCTTTGTTCTCTGGCGCGGTATTCGTTGCCTCCTGAAAGGCCGCGAGCGCATCCTCGTTTTGCCCCAGCATCTGATGCGTAACGCCAAGCCACGCGTAGTGACGCGACAACTGCAGGGAAAGCTCCGCCGCGTGATCGCTGACGCGACTACGCACTTCCTCGGAGTCGCTCGTCGTCACCTGAGTGTTGAGCGCGGCCAAGGCAAGCTTGGCGTCCTCGATGCGCGCTTGCGCGATCTTCAGATCGGACAGTGCCTTCGTTCGTCTGGCAACATTCGGGGTCGGTGCCTCGGGCACCAAGGCCAACAGGGATACCGGACGCGCGCCGGGCAGCCATCCACCCAGCCATCCCAAACGGGAAGCCAGCATTACCACGACCACCGCCACGAGGAAGGCGGCCAGTATGCGCAATTTCATGGGTGCATCGCTCCGTGATGAATGGGGAGAGCTACGAGTCCCGAATAGTCGTTCGCGGGAAACCTGGGTACGACCGCAGCTCGGGGTGGAGACATGTCTCGCGATCGAGTGGAAATAGCAGCGATTCGGGTACGGTCGCAAGCGTTTTGCGTCGTGGCGCGACAAAAGGCGAGGCCCGTCGGCTTTCGCCGGCGTGACGACGGCTTGATCGCGGGGATCCAAAGCGAAAGACGCGAGTTCGATACACGCGCGCGCCTTAGTTCGAATGTCGCTGATCGCGCAGAATCCAGGAACTTCCAAACAGAGTCAGACAAACCGCCACGTTCTCCGACCCCCGCAAAAGAGAAAGGGCGCATCGCTGCGCCCTTCCCCTTCACATCGAACGCGATTGCCGTTCGATCAGTTGATGGCATCCTCGAAGCCGTCGGCGAACACGTTCTCGCTCAGCGGCGCCGTCACCGTGAAGGTGTACGGCACGAGCGTGTTCGGCTCGTCGGGATCGGTGCCGTTGGACAGCACGCACACGTAGCCCGTGTAGGTGCCGGCGGCGAGCGACGTCGCGTCGAAGGTCAGCACCACGGGTTGCGAGGCGGTGGCGCCCAGCGTGCCGCTGTTGACGTCGGCGGTAACGTAGCTCGCGCCGCAGACCGGGCTGCCGCCGACGATGGCGGTGAATCCCGAGGCCGGACCCGGACCAGGCGCGCTGGCCAACGTCGGCACGGCCCACGCCGGCGAAGCCGCGGCCGGGGTGATGATCTGCGGTGCTAGGCCCGAGGTCGGCGTGCCCACGCCATTGATGCGCCACGCCCACAACGGATTACCCGTGCCGCCACTGCCGGTGCCCGGCAGGTTCGGCCACACCGTGATCCAGAAGCGACCGGCCGGCAGGTTCAACGCCGGCGCGCCAGCAGCGACGAGGTCAATGGCGATGTTGTTGCCAGCCACGCTGATGCCCGTGGCGTTAGCCGCCGCGCTGAACGCATACACCGGCGCCGCGCCGAAACCTTCCGGCGCGCCGGCGGGCACGCCGCCGTTGTCGGCGAACACATTGACGTTGATCGCGGTGGCCGCCGTCAACGCGCTGGTCGAGGGCAGGATGAAGCCGCCCGCGGACACCGAGGTGATGGTGGCCGAGGTGAGCAGATTCACGTCATCGGCGACGTACGTGCCCGTGTTGGCCGGCGTGGCGCCCGCGAACCGCGCGGAGATGAAGCCGTTGCCCAACGCGACCGGCTGGTCGAGCAGACGCGCGGCCTGCGCGCCCGAACCCAGCGACCAGTTGATCGTCGGATTGCCGGTGTTGGACACGTTGATGGTCGACGTGGTCGTGGTGCCCGCCGCGGCGCTGACGGTGATGCCCGCGGTATTGCTCACCGCGATGTCGGGGCCGCTGGGACGCACGGCAATCGGGAAGCGCTGCACCGGAATCGTCGCGTTGTTGGGCGTGAGCACCAGTTCACCGAAGGCGAACGAGCCCGCCGTCAACAGCGTCGAGTCGATGTTGAGCGTCACCGCCTGCGTGGCCGAGTTCGCCACGGTGAAGGTCGACGGCGTCAACGTGCCCGCGCCCGCCGGCAAGCCGGTGACCGTGGCCGTCCACTGCACCGGCGCCGTGCGCGTGCTGCGCAAGGTACGCGGGAACGAGCACGTGCCGACGCACGCGGTGTTCTGGAAGCTCGGCAGATTCAAGTTCTGCGGCGAGCCGCCATTGGCCGGATTGGCCGCCGTGAAGTTGGCCCCCGTCTCGTCCATGACCAGGCCAACCTTCGCCGCGCGCGTCAGATCCACGCGACCGCCACCGCGGTTGAACGGATCGGACGGCGTGGTGCCGTTGGGCTTGAACACATTCGCCGTGACGCCGGTGCTGACCAGCGCGGTCTTGATCTGGGTCGGCGTCCACGAGCGATTGATCGCGCGCAGCAGCGCGGCCGAACCGGCCACGTGCGGCGAGGACATCGAGGTGCCGCTGTTCAAGCCCACCACCGGATTGAGCGCCGGATTGACCGGGCCGGCCGGCAAGGGCCAGCGATTGACCGTGGCCAGGATGTTCACGCCGGGCGCGGTCACGTCGGGCTTGAGCAGGTTGAGCGTGCTCGGACCGAGCAGGCTGAAGTCCGCCATCACATCGGGCGTGCCCGGGAAGCCCTGACCGGGGAACTGAATCCCCGCCGTGGCCGTGCCGGGGCTGGTGGCCAGATGCGAGCGGATCGCGCTGATCTGCGCCGCGTTCTCCAGCACGTAGGCCGGCACGGTGCCGCCAGCGGCCGCGTTGAGCGGCACGTCGGCCATCAGGATCACCGCCGCCGCGCCGCCCGCCGCCGCCGCGTTGACGCGCGCGATGGTGCCGCACGCGCTGGTGCCCGCCGTCCAGTGAATCAGCGCGATGCCGGGCGTGCCCGCGCGCTGGAAGGTGTTGGCCGCGAACGCGGTGCAACCGTCGTTATTGGTGGCGCTGTTGAAGTTCGGGCTTTCGATCAACGGCGTGCTCGGCGGAATCGAGGCCGCGATGTACGGCGGCGCCGCGCCGGGCTTCAGCGGCACGTTGACCGCGTTCGCCGGCGGCGACGCGGGCGCGGTCACGCTGAAGAGATTGCCGAAGAACGCGCGGTTGTGCGTCGACGCGGCGACCGTCGTGACCCAGGGCTCGACGTGATTGGTCGAACCCGCGGCCACCGGCGCCGTGCCGTTGCCGGCCGAGGCGGCGACGAAGGTGCCCGCGTTCTGCGCTGCGAGGAAACCTTGCGAGACCGAGTCGGTCCACGGCGACGTACCACCGCTGATCGAGTAGTTCACGACATCGACGATGCCATCGGCCACGACCTGATTGATCGAGGCCAGCAGCGCCGTGTTCGGGCAAGTGCCCTGACCCGCGGCCGTGGTGTAGCACGCGTCATAGGCGATGACATTGGCGCGCGGCGCCACGCCCGAGATCACGGCATTGGCGCCGACGAAGGTGGCGTTGCGGCGATTGCCCGCCACGGTCGACGCGGTATGCGAGCCGTGACCATTGCCGTCCTCGAAGCCCGGCGCTTCCTGGCCGCCGGAGGGGACGATGGAATCCATGAAGTCCCAGCCACCGATCAACTTGTCGGTGCACTCGTCGCGGCCGTTCACGTGATTGGGGTTGGCCGGATCGCACCAGCCCAGGAACACGCCCGTGCCCAGCGGATTGACGTGCGTGTAGCCATCGATGTCGGTCGTCGCGAACGAGGGACTGCCGATGTTGATGCCGCTGTCGATGATGCCGACCACGACGCCGGCGCCACGCGAGGCGAGCGAGCCGGGGACATTGGAACCGTCCCAAATGGTCGGCGCGCCGATCCAGGCCGGACCGGCATCGGTGTTCTGCACTTCTTCCTTGTAGCCCTCGACGAGCGCGACCTGCGGATGCTTCTGCAGGCGCATGGCTTCATCGACGGTCAGCTCGAGCACCATGCCGTTGAAGGCGTGCTGGAACTGGAAGAACGGACGCGCCGGCTTGATCTCGCGACCGAGCAGCGAGCCGACGTTGGCCATGAAGGCATTCTGCGCGGATTGCAGATGCGCCACGTAGGCAAGCGATGCCGCGGACTTGACGTCGAGCTTGCCATCGGCGCGACGCGGCGGCGCGGACAGGCCATTGGTGCCACCCGCGTACAGCGCCAGCGGCGCTTCCTTCAGGCCGATGATGTACATCTGCCGGGTGCTGGCGTCGACGACGCCACCCACTTCGGAGACATCACCCGTCGCTGCGAGCGCGACGTGATTGATCGCATGAGCGACCGTCAGCCGGGTGGCTGCGGAGGCACTGGCCGAAGCCAACGCACAGACGCCGGCGACGGCGACGCTCAGTGCGTGCTTTTTGAGCACGGATTTCATGGAAACACCCCTCCCTACGTGGGTCTAGAGGAAACGATCGGCTGCGCGTGCGGGTCTGCACCTCCGTCCGCGCGATCGTTCTCGTGATGGTCTGGTCGCCCTTCTGCAAGGGCGTTCGGATAGTAGTGAGCGTTGGCGCGCCTCGCAATGAGGCGCAGGTCATCATCTCGACGGGCGCGCCAACGCGCGTTTGATTGCTGTCGCGCAGCATCGCTGCGATGCATGGCCGCGCGCATGAATCACGCATGGCCACGTGCGATTGGGCCTTGATGTGGCCTACACAGAAATGAAGAGCACCGCTGACAGCGCGGTCGCGGGCGACGCGTTGGCTAACGACGATATGGCGTTGTATCGCGGGGGCTTATGCGATTTGGTTCTGGACTGAGGGCTCGCGTGGCGACTGAAGCGCATCGCGATGGAACCACCGAGGCTATCGCGCGCGACGGGCTCGATGCACGACCGGGAGTGTGAAAGTTGCTGACGCGGTCAGCGCAATGACGCGAGGTCATCGGGCGGTGAAACGAGGGGCCCACTTGCGCGGGCCACTCGTCATGAAACACATCAACCTATTCGACGAGAAGCTCGATAGGCACCACGAAGCTGGGCCGATTCGTGTCGTCGCTGCTCACGCACACATGCGCGCGGTGCAGCCCCGCGCTCAAGCCTTGCGTGTTGACGTCGTAGGTCACGACCGTGCTCTCGCCCGAGGCCGTGGTGCCCGCGGTGATGCCGGTGTCGATCCATGACGGCAGTTCGCAGTCGACGATGCCTTCGACGCGCGCGGCGAAGTCCAGACGCGTCGACACGCTCGCGAGACTCGTCCAGATCGACGGACCCAGCGTAGCATCGCGCGGCGCGATGAAGTGGCCGGTGGCGCCGTCGTGATCGAGGCTCAAGAAGTGGTACCACGCGGGCCCATCTGTATCGCCCGCGACCGCGACCTGCACCGACAGCCAATACGGCTGCGCTTCGAGTCGCGGCGGTTCGGCGCATCCGGTCGCGGCGGCCGTGGCCAGATCGAGCGTCAAGGTTTGCAGCACGAAAAAGCCTTCGATCACGAAGCCACCACTGCCATCGCCCGTGAGTTCGCGCGTGCAGCTGTACACCTCGCCCGCGTCGCCTTGCTCGGGATTGCCGGCGGGCACGCCGATCGAGCGATAGAGCTTGAACGTCACGCTGGTCGCGCCCGCGTCCTGCAGATCAAAGGCATCAAGCACGAAACCGGGCACCGAAATCCGCGTCACCGTCGCGGGCGCCAGCGGCGTGAGGTCCTCGGCGGTGTAGAAGCCCGTGGGCTCTGGCGCGCGGCCCTGGAACAAGGTCGACGCGAAACCGCTCTGATCGGTCGAGCGATTGTTCAACACCACGACATCGCGCGACCCCGAGATCGGCAGATCCCAGTGCAGAGGATCACCGCCGGTATTGGCGATGCGCAGATCGACGGTCTCGACCGTGTCCGCGGCCTGCGTCAGCAGCAAGGCTTGCGGCGTAACCGCGATTCTCGCCGGCGCGCGGCGCAAAGCCACAGGCCAATGCAGCGGATCGTGCCGGCTATCGAGCGCGGTCAGCACGACTTCGCCGAAGCCGTGGGTGTTGGCTGCGAGTGTCGTCGTGTCGACCGAGATCGTCAGCGCGCGCGTGAGACCCGGCGCCAGCGTGAACGTCGCGGGCGAGACGTCGCCGCTCAAGCCAACCACCTCGGCGCGCCACGTGATCGGCTCGGTGCCGGGATTGCGCACGCGCCGCGTGAACACGCAGCGCGCGGTGCAATCGTCGCGCTTGAGGCTGGGCAGATTGATCGTCGACGCGGCCGCGCCGGTCAATGCGGGATTGCCTTGCAGATACTCGAGCGTGCCCGAGCGCATCACCAAACCGGCGCGCGCGGCGCGATCGACTTGCGCGCGACCGCTGCCGCGATCGAACGGTGTCGCGGGCTGACCGTCCGAGGTGTCGAGGTGCTCGTGATTCGCGGTCATCAGCAGCGCGGACTTGATCTCGGCGGGCGTCCAGTCCGGATGCAGCTGACGAATCAACAGGCTCGCGCCCGCGACATGCGGCGTCGCCATCGAGGTGCCATCGAGCAAGGCGACTGCATCGGCGTCACCAGCGTCAGCAGCGAGAATGTCGACGCCCGGCGCGGTGATGTCGGGCTTCATCACGTCGACACTGGCCGGTCCGCGCGAACTGAAATCGGCGACGACATCGGCGACCGCACTCGTGATGGTCGCGGGATAGTCGATGCGCGCGGTCGCGCCGCCATTGGCTTGCGCGAAGGCGCGCAGCGCCGTGCCCACGATCGAGGACACGCCGAACACCGGCAGATCCGGCTGCCCCGTCGTGCCTGAAGGCGAAAGCCCGGCAGTGTTGGAGTTGACCATGATCGCGGCGAGCGCGCCGGCATTGCGCGCGTTCGTGGCCTTGACCACGAAGGTGCAAGCACCGCGTCGCAGTACCGCGATGCCGCCCGCGAATGTACCCGCGGGAAACGGATTACAGCCGTCATTGCCGACCAAGAGATTCGCGAGATAGCCGGGGCTCACGATCAAGGGCGTCGACGGCGGCAACGCGCTCGTGAAATCGGAACCCGCCGTGCCCAGCGACAAGACCACATCGCGCACATTCGCCGGCGGCGTGCCGGGACCGGTGACGTCGAGCTTGAACTCGATGCCGCCACGATCGTGCGTGGACGCGCCGACCGTGGTCACCCATGGTTCGTTGTGTTCGACGAACCCGGGATCGGGACCATCATTGCCCGCCGCGGCAGCGATGAAGATGCCCGCTTCCGCCGCGCCGAGGAAAGCGAGCGACACGGATTCGTCCCACGGCTGCGAACCGCCGCCGATCGAATAGCTGATCGTATCGACCACGCCATCGGCGACCGCCTGATCAACCGCCGCCACCAACGAGACGCTGGGGCACGACCCGCGCTGGGTCGACGGGTTGATGTAGCACACGTCGAACGCGACGAGGTTCGCGTGCGGCGCCACGCCCGAAAGATTGAATGCATTGCCGCGGTACATTCCGACGCGCGCATTGCCGGCGACCGTGCTGGCGGTGTGCGAGCCGTGGCCTTCGTCGTCTTCCGCGCCGGGCGTTTCGGTGACGCCATCCTCGAGGCAAACATCGCCGGGCGCGCCGCACACGAAGTCATAGGCGCCGAACACCTTGGCATTGCAGCGCCCCGAATCGACCTGACCCTTGGCGCAGGTGCCCAGATAGTTGTCCGCGCCGAGCGGATTGGCGTGCGTGTAGCCATCGTCACCGACCGCGGCGAAGGCGCGGTTGGCGAAGTTGATGCCCGTGTCGAGCATGCCCACGACCATGCCCTCGCCGCGCGCGCCATTGCCCGCGGCGGGGCGTTGTTCACCGGCTTCGAAGCCGCTGGCGAAGATCGTTTCGCTCGCGGCCAAGTTGCCGCCCCAAAGCGCGGGCGCGCCGATCAGCGTGGGTCCGCGATCGGTGAGCAGCGGATATTCGCGATGGGCCTCGACCCCGGCGATGCCAGGCATGGCGCGCACGAGGTCGACATCCTGCGGCTGCAACGGCATCACGAGGGCATTGAGCGCGTGTTGAAAACTCGCGCGCACCAGCACTTGACGCTGCAGTCGCGCGGCGATGCTGGCCACGATGGTCTGTTGCGCTTGCCGCAGATGCGCGACATAGCGCGTGCTCGCCAGCGCATGCGGGTCGAGGCGACCCGCGGTGTCGCGCGGCGGCGTGGTCAGCGATTCGGCGCTGCCGGTGTAGAGCGCGAGCGGTGGCTCGGCGAGGCGCACGATGTACAGGTCGCGCGAACGCGTCGGCGGCGTTTCGCGACCGTCGCGAACGTGCGCGCGCGGTAACGCGGCGGTGGCGTTGGTCGCGCCGGGCGCTGGCGCGTCGCTCATGCGGCTGGCCGCGATGGCGCTGGCGACACTCAACGCGCTCACGCTCGCGACCACCGCGCGCAGCGCGGCGCGGGTCGAAGGCAGTTTCATGATGATCTCCCGAGAAATGACGAAGGCGGCCGGCGGACGCGCGCGCGTCACGGGTCCGGCGATGGCGGCGAGGCTAGAGCCCGACACCCTGACGCGACTGGCGCACGACCGCGCCCCGCGTCGACCCGTGGTTCCTCCCTGAGCGACCGCGCGAGCGCGGTCTCGTTGTCGACGCCGGATGGCGCGCGCCATCGTCCCCACGGCCTGGCGCCAGGGCGCGAGTCCGTTCCAGAGCCGTTGCGTGGAGATCGCGCGATCGCTGGCAACGCGATCACGCCTGGGCGACAAGGCCTTGTTGCGGCATAGTGCGCCCTGCCTCCGCGATCGCCGAAACATGAACTGCCTGCACTATTGCCGCCCTGGCTTCGAACCCGAATGCGCCGCCGAACTGCAAGACTGGGCCAGTGCCCACGGCAGCGCGGCGGTGCTGCGCGCCGAGCGCGACAGCGCCTTCGCGCGTGCAAGCTTCACGCCCTTCGAGGGCGGTGAAGCCGAGGCGCCGGCGTGGCGGGAGCTGATCTTTTCGCGTCAGGTCTTGGTCGAGATCGCGGAACTGCGCGACCTCGATCCGCGCGATCGCCTCACGCCCGTCATCGCAACGCTGCGCGCGCAAGGCATCGTCGCCAATGACCTGTGGGTGGAGACGCCCGACAGCACCGTCGGCGCCGAACTCAAGGGCCTGTGTCGCAGCTTCGAAGCCGCCGCGCTCGGTGCCTTGCGCAAGCAGGGTTTGATCGATGCGAAGGCGCGGCGGCGCTTGCATCTGTGTTTTCTGTCCGGCACGCATCTGCTGGTGGCGCTCGCCGATCCGGCGACGACCGCGCCGTGGCGCATGGGCATTCCACGCTTGAAGTTGCCGCACGAGGCGCCCAGTCGTTCGGCGCTGAAGATCGAAGAGGCCTGGTTGACCTTGCTCGATGACGACGAGCGCGAACACTGGTTGAAGCCGGGCATGAGCGCGGTGGATCTCGGCGCGGCGCCGGGCGGTTGGACGTGGCAGTTGGCGCGCAAGTCAATCCGCGTGGTCGCGGTCGACAATGGGCCGTTGCGTCAACATGTGCTCGACAGTGGTTTGGTCGAGCATGTGCGCGCGGACGGTTTTCGCTTTCGGCCGCGCAAGCGCGTGGACTGGGTGGTGTGCGACATGGTGGAGCAGCCGTCGCGTATCGCTTCGTTGATGGGGGAGTGGCTGCGCGAGGGTCATGCGCGCGCGGCGCTGTTCAATTTGAAGTTGCCGATGAAGAAGCGGTGGCAGGAGACTCGGCTGTGTCTTGACGGTATGGCCGAGATGTTGCCGCCGATTCGGCAGGGGTGGACGGTGCGGGCGCGTCAGCTCTATCACGATCGGGAGGAGATTACGGTCGTCGTTTTGCCTCGGCGCGGATGAGCGCGGGGAGAGCGGGTCCTCACCTGGCGGTGAGAGCGATCAAGACCGGGTCCTCACCTGGCGGTGAGGAACCCGTGGGGGTTGTGGGGCGGGAGGGCGTGACGTCTTCGCTTGGCTCGGGGTGCCGCCCCTTGTCGGTGGGCGAGGGATTCAGCACCTCCGTGTGCTGAACCCTCGCGGCGCACATCCTTGTGCGCTTGCCACCGACAAGGGGCGGCACCCCGAGCCGTCGAAGCGTCACTGGGGGTTGGTGGGTAAGAAAAAGAAAAAAAGAAAAAGAAAATGCCCACAAAAAAAGGCCGCGTTCGCGGCCTTTTTTTGTGTCTGGGTGGCTGGGACAAGCTTGATGCGTTGTCGACCTTGATTCGTTGTCGGCCTCGTCGCGTCGTCGACAAGTTTGTGTTGTCTACTCGGTGGCCTTGATGCCACGCGCAGGTTCGCCTTCTCGTCATCGCTCCAATGAAAACGGCGGTGCCTGTTTCCAGGCACCGCCGACGGTCCGTTGCAGGGGCTCTTGGGGGGTACTACTGCAACGTGCCTTGGAGGTAGAGCGTGCCGTCACGCGAGACTTCGATGCGTTGGCCGCGCGGGTCGAAGTCCAGCGGCAGACGATCGCTGCGGGTCGGCGCGGCGAAGCGCAGTTTGGCGCGACCGCGTGAGGTGACCAGGGTGCCGCGCGAGGTGCCGCCGATCTTGAGATCGTAGGAGCCGTCGTCGACGTCTTGGATCTCGACTTCGAATTCCTTTTCGTCGCCGGTCTGTTCGTAGGTCGCGGTGCCGTTGGCGTCGCGGTCGGCGCCAGTCGATGTCAGGGTGATCGCGATCGACACTGGCGGGGTGCCGCCCGGATTGCCGTTGTCGTCATCGCCGCCACCGCCGGAACCACCGCCGTTGTCGTCATCGCCGCCGCCGCCGGAGCCGCCACCGTTGTCGTCGCCACCGCCACCGGTGCCGCCGCCGTGGTCGTCACCGCCACCGCCGGAGCCGTTGTCGTCGTCGCCACCGCCGGAACCGCCGCCGTGGTCGTCGCCGTTGTCATCGCCATTGTCGTCATTGCCGCCACCACTGCCGCCGCCGTTGACCGGGCCGGTCGGCGCGTTCGGGAACAGGCCCGAGATCACGACCTGGCCGCCGCGCAGCGCTTCGACGAGTTGACCGCGCGGATCGAAGTCCAGCGGTTCCTTGCCGGCTTCGACCGGATTGCGGAACTCCACTTCGCCCGTGGTGCCGCCGGGCACGGTGATCACGTCGAACGTGGCTTGATCGGCGCCGCCGACGCGCAAGGTGTAGCTGCCCGTAGGCACGTCTTCGAGTTCGACCGAGAAGTCCGAGCGCTCGGTGCGTTGCACGAGCTTGGCGTGCAGTTCGGCGCCGTCATTGCCTTGCGGCTCGACCACCAATTCGTACAGACCATTGCCGGCTGGCGGCGGATTGCCACCCGGCGGCGGCGTCACGCCCGCGCCGGTGCCGAGCGTCGTGGTCAGGTACACGCTGGTGCCCTGCGCGATCTCGACCAGTTTGCCGCGCGGATCGAAGTCGAGCAGCACCTTGCCCGGTTCGACCGGACTGCGGAACTCGAGCTCGCCTTCGGTGCCACCGGGGACGGTGTGCACGTTCAAGGTGCCGCGCGACGTGCCATCGACGCGCACGATGTAGTCGCCCACGGCGAGGTCTTCGGCTTCGACCGAGAAGTCCGTGCGATTGGCCGCTTCCTGGAAGCGCGCCTTGCCCGAGGCCGCGGGGGTCAGGCCCGTGTTGGCCATGAACTGCACGATCTCGGTGCCGGCGCTGGCCGCGGCGACCGCGCGATCGTCGATCAAGCCGCCGGTGCACGAGGCATTGAACAGACTCGTGAGGCGATTGAGCGTGATCGTGCCGCCAGGCAGGCTCGTTTCATTCGGCTGATAGCGAACATTCGCCGACTCGCAGCCGCTGAAGGTGAAGGTCAGCGTGCCCCAGGGCGTGACGCGCACGGCACCCGGATCGAATTGGTTGGTGAAGGAGCCACCGCTGGTGGTGTAACCCGTCATGGTCACGGTGTTGCCCGTGATCGGCGCCTTGCCGATCACCCACATCTGACGACCTTGCTGGTCGTAGGTGAACCAGTACGCGGCGAGCGATTTGCCGCCGGCGTCGCTGATCACTTCCAGGCTGAAGCCGTGGCCCGAACGCGAGGGGTCGAACCACGAGGCGGAAAATTCGCGCGTCACGCTCACGGCTTGCGCGGCGCCGACCATGCTCAGGGCAATGACCGACGACAGCATGGCGCGACGGAGAAAGGGGAGGCATTTCATGGGGGGAATCTCCGAGGGCCCGAGGCCCCAGCACACTGCGGTCTTGCAGTGGGGACCACGATAGGGATCGGTGATCGACCTCGATATGAGGGGTTTCCCTCAGGGGCGCGGGGGGATGTACTCAGCCCCGGTGAAAAGTGAGACGCGATCGATATTCTGGCGCGCCATCGCCGAACGAGTTCCGGGCTCGCGGCGATGACGGGGCGCATCGACGGGCGTGCGCGGCGTCGCGCGACCACGGGGTGGCGACGCCGCGCGCGTCCGGTCGACGGACGACGCGGCCTGGGGGTTTTCCCTCAGCGCGCCATGGGAGCAATGCCCACGCGCGCGCGAAACGCTCGACCTTTCACAAGTCCAGCCGATAAGGTGCGCGTACCGGATGGTGGGGCGTCACTTGCGCCCGTGGAGCAGGCCGATGAATCAGCAAACGAGCCCCTGGCGGGCGGCGCGACGCGCGATGCGCGGCTTCGCGCTGTGTCTGCTGTTCTTCTGCGCGACAGCGGCGCACGCGCAAGTCACGGTCAGCATCGTCGGCGACACCGCCACCGCCACCATCTCTCTGCCCGCACCCAGTGGCACTTACGACGCGGTGTTCACCGTCGAATTCGACAACCCGCGCAATCTCAGCGAGACCTGCCTGGGCTTGACCGCCGACGTGCTCGACGCGACCGAGATCGCCAATATCCAGTCGCGCCTGCCCAGCCCCGGCACGCAGAGCATCGATCCGAACTTTCCCGTGCGCGTGACCGTGGAGCCCTCGCCCGCGTGTGGCCTGGCATTCGACAACGAGATTCGCGTCGAAATGCATACCGGTGAACTGACGTACACGAGCTTCTCGCCGTATCGCTTGTTCAAGGCGCCGCTGGGGCAACCGTTCTTCGACATCACCAGCGCCGTGGTCAGCGGCAGCGTGCGCGCGCGCGGGTCTAGCGGTGGCTTCTCGGAGTTCGTGATGGTGCTCACCAGCACGCAGAACTACGACGGTGACGTGTTCGAGGACTTCGACGATCTGGCCAATGAGATCAAGAGTCCCAGCCTGACCGCCACCGCGCAGGCCACGCTCGAAGCCGATGCGGCCCTGGCCAATGCCGCCTACGATGTGGGTAACTACACGCAGGCGATCGCGTATCTGGATCAGTTCGAGACGCACTTGCGCTCGCTCGCCGGCACCGCCGTGCCCAACCAATGGCGGGCGCAGCGCGATCTGGTCGACGACACGGGCGAGATTCTTTCCATCGTCGCGACTTTGCGTTTCAATCTGGGTCGACTCAACGGCAATCCCTAGGCGCGCGATGCGCGCCTGGGCGGGCGCCGCGAGCGTGTCTCCCACGAGTAGCCCATGCCCGCCAAACTGATCATCCACGTGCCCGAGCAAGCCGCCACCACGCGCGTGCTGGCCGATGGCGAGACGCTGAGCCTGGGCCGCGGCGACGAGGTCGACGTGACCATCGCCCATGGTTCGGTGTCGCGCGCGCACGCGCGGCTGGCGCGCGAAGAGGGCTCGTGGTGGTTGACCGATCTCGGGTCCAAGAACGGCGTGCGCGTCGATGGCCAGCGCGTGCAGCGCGCCAATCTCGATCGCGTGCATTGGTTCGCGTTGGGCGATGTGTTTTGCGAGTTCGAAACCATCGATGCCGCCGGCGTCGAACGCCTGCGCGCGCAAGCCAATGCGCGTCGCCATTCCTCGGCCGCGCTCGGCGCGCGCCTGACGCGGCAACGCGCGCCCGAGGACTTACTGCGTGAACTGCTGACCGGCATCGTCGAACTGGCCGAGTGTCGGCGCGGTTTTCTGCTCGTCGGCGATGGCCGCGAGGCGCTGCGCGTGCGCGCGTGTCACGACATGGACCCGCAAGAGATCGCCACGCGCGAATTCTCCGGCAGCCGCGGCGCGGTCGAACGCACGGTGACCGAGCGGCGCGCGGTGTATCTGTCCGAACGGCGCGACGCGGCGTGGTTGAAGGCGCAAGCGAGCGTCGTGCGTCGCGGCATTCGCGCGCTGGCGTGCTTGCCCTTGATGTCGGAAGGTCGCTTGCTCGGGGTCGTCTACGTCGACACCGACGACGACGCCAAAATCTTCACCGATCTCGACGTCGAACTGCTCGAAGCTTTCGTGCAACAGGCGGCGACCGCGCTGGCCGCGATCGAGCTCGAGGATTCGCTGCGCCATGTCGAGGCGCGCCTGCACGATGCCGCGCGTCGTGGCGTCACCGCCGCGCCCGCGTGGCGCGATCTTGCCGGCGCCCCCGCGCCATGACCGCGCCCGGCCGCGAGTTCGGCACCGACGCCGGCGGCGCCACCGTCACGGGCATCCTGGCCGCGACCGAGTTCCACCGCGGCGACGTGGTCGCCGAGCGTTTTCGCATCGAACGCCTGCTCGGCATGGGCGGCATGGGCGTGGTGTATCAGGCGCGCGACCTCAAGCTTGATGTCGACGTGGCCTTAAAACTGTTACGGCCAGAACTGGCCAGCAAGCCCGACGCCTTCGAACGGTTTCGTCAGGAATTGCTGCTCGCGCGGCAAGTGTCGAGCCCGCACGTCGTGCGCATCCATGATCTGGTGCAGCATGGCGCCGTGTGGCTGATCAGCATGGACTACGTGCCCGGCGCCTCGCTCGAGCGCCTGCTCGATCAGAAAGGCACCCTGCCCGCCGACCAGGCGCTGACGATCACGCGGCAACTCGCGCAAGGTCTGATGGCCGCGCATCAACGCGGCGTGGTGCATCGCGATCTCAAACCCGCCAACGTGCTGCTCAACGAGGCCGGCGAGGCCCTGATCACCGACTTCGGCGTGGCGCGCTCGGCCGGCGCCACCGGCATCACCGGCAGTGGCGTGGTGATCGGCACGCCCGAATACCTCTCGCCCGAGCAAGCCCGCGCCGAACGCGTCGACGGCCGCAGCGATTTATATGCGCTGGGGCTGATGTTGTACGAGATGCTGTGCGGCAAGGTGCCCTTCAGCGGCGGGACGCCAGCCGAGATGCTGGCGCAACGCATCGTGCGCAATCCGCCGCCGGTGACCACGGTCAATCGCGACGTGCCGGCGCTCGCGGCGCGTGTGTGCGAGCGATTGCTCGAGTTGCGTCCGGCACTGCGTTTTCAGAGCGCGGAAGAGGTGGTGCGCGCGATTGATGCGGGGCGCGTGCCGGTCAGCGCGGCGACGTGGCGGCGACGCGGCGTTGTCGCGGTGGCGCTCTTGCTGGTCTTGGTCGCGGCGTGGCCCGCATGGCGCGCGTGGCAATCGCGCGATATCGCGGCGACGACCGCGGTGCCGGCGCGCGCGCAGCGCGATCTCGCCTTGTTGCCGGTGATCGCGCTGCCCGACGCGGGCATCGACGACAACCTCGCGCGCGGACTGTCGATCGCGTTGAATTGGCGCGCGAGTCTCGTGCCCGGCTGGCGCGTGGTCGATGCCGAACAACTCGAGCACGCGCTCGCCGACAATGGCCTGGATGCACGCGCGGCGCGACGTTTTCGCGACAAGCTCGCCACCAGCGTCGAAGCCCGCGCGCTCGCGGAATGGGATATCGAGGCCGCGGGCGACAAGACGTGGCGCGCGCGCCTGACGATTCGCGATGCGGGCGCCGCGGAGCCGCGCTGGCGCGCGGAATCGGACGCCGTGACGCTCGAGCAGTTGCCGAAGTCCTGCGTCACCTTGCTTGATCGCTGGCTCGATCAGCAGCGTCTGCGCGCGCCGACTTCAACGATCGCGGACATCGCCACGCTGTCCTGGCTTGGCGCGGTCGCGAACGGCGATGCCGATGCGCTGACGCAAGCCAAATCGCGATTTGACGCCGCGACCGACGATGGTCTGATCGCCTGGACCTGGCTGCGCGCGCTCGATCGCCTCAATCGCCCCGCCGATGCCGAAAGCGCCGCCGCCGATGTGCTCGCGCGCGCCGACACGCCGACACAACAGGGCACGCAGCTCGCGCGCGGCTTCGCGCAGATCTTGGTGGGCGATGACGATGCCGCGCGCGCGATCTTGACGACGCTGCTCGCCACGCACGGCGACGACGCGCGCGTGCGCTGGCTCGACGCCCGCGCCTGGGCCGCGCTGGGTGACTACAGTCAGGCGCAAGACGCGCTTCGCCGCGTCGTCGATGCCGATCCGCGCGATGCGCGCGCATGGTTCGAACTCGGCAAGTTCACGCTGATGGCCGGCGAGGCGCAGCAAGCGGTGGGTGATTACCTCGTGCGCGCGCAAGTGCTGGGCAATCGTTTCGGCGATGCGCGGCTGCTGGCCGAAGTCACGAACGCGCTGGGCATTGGCTATCGCCAGATGGGTCGGCTCGAGCCCGCCGCCGAGTCCTTCGAGAAAGCCGCGCGCGAACGCGGCGCGCTGGGCGATGCGCGCGGTCAAGCCGTGTCCTTGCGCAATCTCGCCACGGTGCAGGGCATGCTCGGTCGATACGACGACGCGACGCAAGCGCTCGATCACGCGCGCGAAATCGTGCTGCCCTTGGGCGACGCGGCCGCGGCGGCGGATGTGGTCAACGACGTTGGCGTGCTCGCCGAGGAACGCGGCGATTACACCGCCGCGCTCGAGGCCTATCGCGAAGCACTCAACTTCCGTCGTGGTGGCGGCGACGCGCGCTTGATCGGCGAGAGCTTGATCAATGTCGGCTTCGCCTACTACCAACTGGGCGATTTCGACAACGCGGAGGTCTATTGGCAGCAGGCGCAGGACGAGTACGCGCGCATCGACGATCGCGCCGGACAAGTACGCGCGCGTCAGAGCCTGGGCCTGACCCACACCGCGCGCGGCGATTGGAAGGCCGCGCGCGAAGCACTGGAATCCAGCCTGCACGATGCCGAGGATCTGCAATTGGCCGACGAGAAAGCCGTCGCGCTGGCGAGCCTCGCCGAACTCGATCGCCTCGAAGGTCACTATCGCCAGGCGTTGATGCGCGCCGACGAAGCCGCGCGCGAGTATCAAGCGCGCGAGGACGCGCGGGGCATCACCGAACTCGCCTTAACGCACGCGGCCATCGCGCTCGATCTGGGTGATCGTGAAGGCGCGCGCGCCACGCTGGCGCCGCTCAACGAGGCCGAGATCGGCAGTCAGGAACAAGTCGCGATGCTGTGGCTGCGACGCGCCGAACTGGCGCTGGAAGACGGCAAACCCGAAGACGCGGAGCGCGATGCGCGCGCGGCGTTGGATGTCGCGACGAAAGCGCACGGGTATGGTCACGAATTGGCCGCGCGTCTGTGGTTGGCGCGCGCCGCGCAAGCACGCGGCCGCGCTGCGGATGCGCGTCGTGCCTTGAACGAGTCACGCCAGGGCCTGGGGCGATTCGCCAGCGTGCCGCTGCGATTGCTACTGCTCGAAAGCGCGCTCGCCATCGATGCCGGTCAGAACGACGGCGACTATCGCGAAGCGCGCGCGCGTCTGGCCAAGCTCACGGCCTACGGTCGCGCCTGGCGTATCCACGCCGAGGCCGCGCGGTATTTGCGTGGCGCGCCCGCCGATGAAGCACGGGCGGCCGCGAACTCGGCGCTGGCCACCGTGATCGCCGACACGCCCGAAGCGCAAGCCGCCGCCTTGCGCGAAGCCGCGCGCGCGCGCGATCTCGCCCCCGCCGCGGAAACGCCATGAAACGAAGCGATCCACCATCGCCCGACGACGGTCATGACGACCGCGCCATCCACGCGCAACTGACGCGGCTGCGCGCCGAGCAAGAGCGGTTGTTCTCGCAACTGCAGGCCGGCGAGCACCACTTCAAGCAGCTCGCGCGTTCGGTATGGCGGGTGCAGGAAGACGAGCGTCGACGCCTCGCGCGCGAGCTGCACGACGGCATCGGCCAAAACCTCACGGCCTTGCGCCATCGCTTGGAAAGTCTCGCGCGCGACGGCACCGTGCCCGAAGGTCATGTCGATCTGGCGCGCGCGATGGAATTATGCGAACGCGCGCTCGAGGAGACGCGCACGCTCTCGCGCCTGTTGCGTCCGCAGATTCTCGATGACCTGGGCTTGGCCGCCGCGTTGCGCTGGCTCACGCGCTCCGCGGGTGAAACCTTCGCCGGCGAAATCGAACTCGATCTCGAGCAACTGCCCGAGTCGCTCGACCCGGATCTGTCGACCCTGATCTTTCGCGTCACGCAAGAGGCGCTCAACAACGCGCTCAAGCACGCGCAGGCGCGGCACATCATCGTGCGCGTGGCGCGACGCGCGAACTTGCTGACCTTGCTGATCGTCGACGATGGTCGCGGGTGCGACATCGAAGCGGCGCTGAGCGCCGGCACGCGCGGCCTCAGCACGGGGTTGTCGAGCATGCGCGAGCGCGTGCGTTTGTTTGGCGGGCAGTTTCAAGTGTCGTCGACGCCGGGCGAAGGCGTGCAGATTCGCGCGGTGATTCCGATGTCGGCTGGGGAGTCTTCGCCATGAAACCGATCCGCGTGCTCGTCGCCGACGATCACACCATCCTGCGCGAAGGCCTGGTGGCCTTGCTCAATGGTTCGGGCGATTGCCAGGTCGTGGCTCAGGCGGGCGATGGCGCCGCCGCCGTCGAGCTGGCCTTGAAGACGCGGCCCGACGTCGTGGTCTGCGACATCTCGATGCCGGGCTTGAATGGCGTCGAAGTCGTGCGTCGCTTGACCAAGGAACTGGAAGACGTGCGCATCCTCGTGCTGACCATGCACGCGGAGGAAGAATACGTGCTGCACGTGGTGCGCGCTGGCGCGGCGGGTTTCCTGCTCAAGGATTCGGCCAGCGGCGAATTGCTCGCGGCCGTGCGCGCGCTGGCCGGCGGTCGCGGCTACTTCGGCGGTCATGCGTCGAAAGTATTGGCGCAACAAGTGCAGCAGCCGCGCGCGCAGATCGAAGATCCGTATCGCGACCTCACGCCGCGCGAGCGCGAAGTGTTTCACCTCATGGTCGAAGGCCTGACCACGAAAGAGATCGCGCGCAAGCTCGGCACCAGCACCAAGACCGCCGAGAATCACCGCACGCGCGTGCTGCACAAGCTCGATGCGCGCAACACCGCGGAGTTGATTCGCTATGCGGTGCGGCATCGGTTGATGGATTGAGGGTGTCGCGGGTCGCGGCTTAGCGCGATGGCATCGCGCGTCACGCATCGCGAGACAAGTTCGCGAGTCACGCGTGACGCATCACGAGACAAGATTCGCGAATCAAGCGTTACGCATCGCGAGGAGGGATTCGCGAGTCACGCTTCGCGCATTGCGTTCCACGCAGCGCGAGTCACGCATCAACAATCACGAATCGGCGATAGCGGACACCGACCGACCGGCGACCCAGCCTTCGAAGCCGTGTGGCGCCCGACGCCTCAGACTGAAGGCGTGAGGCAACCCGGACCCACATCCTCGTACTGATCGGCGAACACGCCGCCGACCGTGTCGAACCAATACGCGGCGCCCGCGCGCGCGAGGTTCTGCGTCGGACGACCCGGCGCGGCGAGCAGCCAACGTTGACTCGACGCGGTGACCGACCAACCAACCAAGGCGCGCGGATCGCTGGCCACGCGCGTGGCGCCGGGCTGCACGGCCCACGACGCGCCGTTGAATCGAAACGCCTGCGCGAGACCACAACTCGCGTCCTGATTGCCCGCGAACGGCGCGCCGACCATCAACACATCGCTGCCCAACGCCAGCGCGCGGCCGACTTCGGCGCCGACCGTGGCATTGGCGATGGTCAAGCTCGCGTTCTCGGTCCACGTCGAGCCCATGCGATCAAACACGTGCACGCGACCCACATTCGCCGCCGCGCGCGGCGCGCCAATCGCCGCGCGGTCGCCCAGCACGTCGACGGCCTGGCCGAACAACGCGCCATTGCTAATCGACGTCGGCACCAAGGTCGCCTGCGCATCCCACGCCGAACCATTGCGCACGAAGACATAGGCCGCGCCTTGCCCGAACGCGCCCGTCGTTGCCGGCGAGCGCATCGGCGCGCCGACGATCACCGTGTCGCCCGAGATCGCCACGGCATCGCCGAAACGATCCTCGCGATCGCCATCGCTGGCTTCGAGACGCAACACCGAACTCCACGACGTGCCCGAGCGCGTGTAGACATAGGCCACGCCCTGACGATGGTTCGCGTGCGGCGCGCCCACGATCAAGCGATCGCCCGAGACCGACACCGCGGCGCCGAAGCGATCGTTGCTCGCGCCATCGAACGCCGTCAGCTCACTCTGCAGCGACCACACGCCGCCCGTGCGCACAAACACGAACACCACGCCGCGCCCGCGCATGGGCTGACCCACGACCAAGGTGTTGCCCGACACATCGACGCTGTACCCAAAGCGCGAACCCTCGTCGGGCTCGGGCGCGGTTAAGCGCACCGGCGCCGAACACGGCAGGCTCGCGCAATCGAACACATGCACGGCGCCACTGGTGTCGGTATCGCCCGGCGCGGTCACCGCGAGCAACGCGCCATCGGCGGCGCTCGCGAAACCAAACTCATCGGTCGTGCGCGCGGTCGCCGCGCGCAACAAGCCCGACTCGGCCGCGTGCGCGGTATGGCCAGTGATCAACCAGGCCAGGGCCGCCACGGCCAGGAAAAACATCGCCCGACCGCGCCAACGGCGACGCGGCCAGGGCTTGTGGGTGTCCACGGATTTGTAGGGGATTCTGCGCATGGCGCGATTAGCGCGCCCCAAGCCCCGAGGGGTCAATCCAATCCTGGGGGTTTTTCCTCAGGCGGGTGTCAACTTTCCTGGAAATGCGCACGGCGTCACGCGATGGCGCGCGTCGCGTCGAACCGCCGGCGTGTCCGCCAGCGAGCAAGAGATCCGGCATTCGGGACACCCAAGATTTCAGGACACCCACGATTCCATCGAGCCCAGCGAACAAGTTCGGGACACCCACGATCCGCACCCAGGCGGAACAAGTTCAGGACACCCACAAGTTCGGGACACCCACGATCCCACCCAAGCACCTGGGCAACTCGCCGAGTTCCCCAAAGACTCCGCACGCACTGACCCGCACGCATCGGGACACCCATGAATCCCACACCCACGCCACGAAGCGACCAAACCAGGACACCCACCAATTCGCCCGAACCCGCCCTCCACAACCCCCACCCCACCCCCAAAATCCCCAATCCAATCAACCGTCTGCCAAATCCTCTCAGCCAATGTGCAAGGGCGACATGAAAGCGCCGCTGACGGGTGGTAGTCTCCCCGGCCCAACGCAAAACCGCCGATCAACCGTTCGCAGAGAACCCAAGGGGGTCCCATGCTTCTTCGCCGTTTGGCCAGTGGCGCGCTCGCGCTGGCCGCCGTTCTGGCCTGGCCCGCGTCCGCGCAGGTGAGCATCACGTCGCTGGGCACGCCCGTGACCCAGGACTTCAACACCCTGTCCAATGTCGCCGCTTCCACGACCAACACCCTAACCATTCCCGGCTGGGCAATGACTGAAACCGGCAGCGGAGCTCGGTTCAATCAGCAGTACGCGGTTGACACAGGCAGCGGCACTAGCGGCGACACCTATAGCTTTGGCGCGGCAGGCAGCACGGAACGCGCGTTCGGTACTATCCAATCGGGCTCATTGATCTCGACCATCGGCGCGGCCTTTACCAACAATACCGGCGCGACGATCAACACTTTGGTCATCGCCTACACGGGCGAACAATGGCGCTTGGGCACGGCCGCGCGCTCGGATCAATTGGACTTTCAGTACAGCCTCGATGCGACCAGCCTGACCACGGGTACCTGGACCGACGTCAACGGCCTCGACTACGCCACGACCGATACGACAGGCACTGCCGGTCCGCGCGACGGCAACTCGGCGACCTTCCGCACCGCCATCAGCTTCCCCATCGGATCACTGACGATCGCCAATGGCGCGACTGTGTGGATTCGTTGGAATGACTTCAACGCCACCAGCGCCGACGACGGCCTCGCCATCGACGACTTCAGCCTGACCGCGCTCGGCGCGGTGCCTTCGCCCAACCTCTCGATCAACGACGTCTCGCAGAACGAAGGCGATTCGGGCACGAGCAACTTCACCTTCACCGTGAGCTTGTCTTCGCCTGCCGGCGCGGGCGGCGTGAACTTCGACATTCAACCGGCCGCGGGCACCGCTTCTGCGCCGAGCGACTTCACCGATCCGGGTCCGACCACGCTGTCGATCGCGCAGGGCAATTCCAGCGCGACCTTCAATGTCAGCGTCAACGGCGACACCGCGGTCGAAGCCAATGAAACCTTCTTCGTCAACGTTACCAATGTCACCGGCGCCAATGTCACCGACGGCCAGGGCCTGGGCACGATCGTCAACGACGACGTGGCGCTGCCGCAAGTCAGCATCACCGGTGCCTCGATCACGGAAGGCGACAGCGGCACTAGCCTGCTGAACTTCACCGTCAGCATGGACACGACGTCGGCCACCAATGTCACGTTCAACGTCAACACCGCCGATGGCACGGCGACCACGGCCAACAACGACTACGTGGCCATCGCCGGCGGCAGCGGCACGATCACCGCGGGCAGCACGTCGACCACGGTCGCGGTCACCATCAATGGCGACACCACGTTCGAGGCCGACGAGACCTTCGACGTGATCCTCAGTGGCCTCAGCGCCAACGCGACCTTCAGCGGTGGCGGCTCTAGCGCCACCGCCGCTGGCACGATCCTCAACGACGATGCCGCGGTTCTGCCGGTGGTCAGCATCGCGAACGCGTCGGTGACCGAGGGCAACAGCGGTTCGGTGTTCATCCCCTTCACGGTGACCTTGAGTCAGCCGATCGCCACGGACGTGACCTTCACCGTCAACACCGCCGATGGCACCGCGACCACGGCCGACAATGACTACGTCGCCATCAGCGGCGGCAGCGGCACGATTCTCGCGGGCTTGACCACGGTCAGCATGCTGGTGTCGGTCAACGGCGACACCAACATCGAGCCGAACGAGACCTTCCAGCTGACGCTGTCGAACCTCAGCGCCAACGCGGTCTTCGCCAGCGGCACGACCGCGAGCGCCACCGGCACGATCACCACCGATGACTTCGCGCCAGCGCTCTCGATCGCCGGCCTGAGTCTGGCCGAAGGCAATTCGCCGGGCTGCGTCAACACGGTGTTCAATCTGCCGGTGACAGCGGACATCGCGCCGGCATCGACGTTGACCTTCAACTTCGCCACGGGCGCGGGCGGCGACACGGCCACGGCCGGCACCGACTACATCGCGCAGCCGGCGGGCACGGGCACGATCGCCGCGGGCAGCACCAGCGGCGTGGCCACGGTGCTGGTCGCGTGCGACACCACGGTCGAAGCCAACGAGACCTTCACTGTCACCCTGACTTCGGGCGCGGGCTACACCATCACCACCGCGGCCGCGCAAGGCACGATCACCAATGACGATGCGTCGCTGACCATCGCCTCGCCGGCAGCGATCAGCGAAGGCGACAGCGCCTCGACCAATCTCAACTTCACGGTCACGCTGAACCCGGCGCTGGCGAGCAACCTCACGTTCACCGCGTCCACGAGCAACGGCACCGCCACCGGCGGCGCCGCGAGCCCGGCCGACTACGGCACGCTGAGCGCGCAGAGCTTCACCATCACCGCCGGTCAAACCACGGCGACGGTGCCGGTGGCGATCTTCGGCGACATCACCGACGAGGCCAACGAGACTTTCACTGTGGCCCTGGCCACGAGCGATGCCAGCATCACCTCGATCAGCGCGCCGGCCACCGGCACGATCAATGACGACGAGAACGCGCCGCTGGAAATCCACGCGATCCAGGGCAACACCCTGCGCTCGCCGCTGGCGCCGGCCTCGGGCAACACCGTCGGTACGGTCGCGTTGACCGAAGGCAATATCGTCACCGCCATCGGCCCGAACGGCTTCGTGATCCAGACGCCGAACGCGCGCGCCGACGCCGACCCGCTGACCTCGCAAGGCCTGTACGTGAACACCGCCACCGCGCCGCCGGCGACGTTGGCCGTGGGCGACGTGGTCTCGGTCAAGGGTCCGGTGATGGAGTTCTTCAACTTCACTCAGATCACCACGCCGTTCACCGTGGTCGAAACCGGCACGGCGGCGCTGCCGACCGCGGTCGTGTTCGATCAGAATCGTCCGTCGCGCAACCCGGCCGCGCTGTCGTGCGGTCAGATGCTGGGCAACTTCGAGTGCTTCGAGTCGATGCTGGTCACCGTGCCGGTGGGCGTGATCAATTCGGGCAATCAGACCTTCGGCACCGATCCGGTGGCCGAGGCCTATGCCACGGCCGTGGGCACGCGCGCGCGTCGCGAGGAAGGCGTGTTGTTCGGCGTGACGCCGCCGGCGAATCCGCCGGGCATTCCGGTGTTCGACGGCAATCCGGAAGTGTTCGAGCTCGACGCCGACAAGCTCCTGCCCGCCAATGCCGGCCTGCAGTTGGTCGGTGGCTCGCCGTTCTCGGCCACGGGCGTGATTGGCTACGACTTCGGCAATCACGAACTGTGGCCGACGCAGCTGACCGTGCTCAACGACACGCTGCCGCGCGGCGTGCCGGCGGCGACGACGACGCAGATGACCATCGGCTCGTTCAACATGCTGCGTCTGTGCGAGACGGCCAATTGCGCCAGCACCGCCAATCCGCCGACCGCGGGCGATATCGCGACCAAGATCGGTCGTCTGTCCGAATACGTGCGCACCGTGCTGCGCGCGCCGGACGTGATGGGCGTGCAGGAAGTCGAGACCATCGCCTTGCTGCAGCAACTCGCCACCAAGATCACCGCCGATGGCGGCCCGACCTACACGGCGTATCTGGTCGAGGGCAATGACGTCGGCGGCATCGACGTCGGCTTCCTCGTGCGTCAGGACCGCATCGCCAACGTCACCGTGCGTCAGCTCGGCAAGAACGAGCAGATCACCACGGTGACCGGTTGCTCGGCCGCGCCGCCGTGCACCAAGCATGATCGTCCGCCGCTGTTGCTGCGTGGCACGTACACGGCCAATGGCGCCAACCTCCCGTTCGCGGTGATCAACAACCACACGCGTTCGCGCGGTGGCGTCGATTCCGGCGCGGAGACCGTGCGTCTGCGCGAGAAGCGCTTCGCCCAGGGCGAATCGATCGCGCAGTTCGTGCAGCGCTTCCAGACCGGCGTGGAACTGGAGCCGACCCTGCCGCCGACCGGCGACACGGCCACGGCCAATATCCCGCTGTTCCTGGTCGGCGACTACAACGCGTTCGAGGTGACCGACGGCTTCGTCGACGTGGTGGGTTTGATCTCGGGTCAGTACGACAACGCCAAGAACGAGCTGCAGTTGGCCGGCGGCCAGATCGTCAACCCGCCGCTGCTGCAGGCCTCGAGCACGATTCCGCTGGAAGAGCGCTATTCGTACATGTTCGCCGAGAACCTCGGCAACGTGCAGGCGCAGGAGCCGCGCCGCGTCGGCAATGCCCAGATCATCGATCACGGCATGGTCAACATCGTCGGCCGCAACTTCTTCCGCTCGATGAGCTACGGCCGCACCAACGCCGACGCGCCGGCGGTGCTGATCAGCACCGGCACGGGCGCGGTGGGCACGTCCGATCACGATGGTTTCGTGATGTACATCGAAACCGGCGACGCGCTGTTCAAGGACGGCTTCGAGTAAGACCCCACGCGCCGGGTTGCGACAAAGCAGCCCGGCGCGCGCTATCCTTCGACGGCCCGCCACCGCGGGCCGTTTTCTTTTCCGCCATGACGTCGACCCCGCCCGCCCCCGAATCCCCCGAGTCCCACGACGACGAAGCCGGCCGCTTGCGCCGCGCCATTCGCGCCGACGTGGCCGAGGCGCGCGCGATCGAACCGCTGGTCGCCGATGCCCGCGCCGTGCAGTTGAGCGTGCGCGCGCGCTTGAAGCGCGCGTTGCCGCTGATTGGTCTGGTGAGCCTGGGCGCGGTGCTGATCTTCAGCGGCCTGTACAAATCACTCAACGTGGCGACGCTGTCGCATCACCACGCGGTGATCGCCGGCTGGGTCAACACGCATCCCTTGATGACGGCGCTGGCGATGGTGATCGCGCTCGCCGGCATCATCAGCACCGGCCTGCCCGGCGGCGTGGTGATCGTGCTGGCGATGGGCGTGTTCTTCGGCGCGTGGCGCGGCGCGATCATGTCGGTGATGGGCGATACGATGGGCGCCACCGCGCTGTATTTCGCGGCGCGCTATTTCTTCATGGTCGAGGGCGCGCGGCCGCCGGCCCTGGTCGAACGCATTCGCGGCGGTTTTCAGCGCAATCCCACGAGCTTCGCGTTGTTCATTCGCCTGGTGCCGGTGTTTCCTTACGGCCCGGCCAGCGTCGCGCTGGCGTGGCTCGGCTGTCGTCTGCCCTTGTTCCTGGGCGCGACCGTGGCCGGCGCGATTCCGATCAGCTACATCTTCACGAGCTTCGGCGCGGGCGTGTCCAAGACCCTGGCCGAACAGCGCCCGATCTCGCTCGACATTTTGACCGAGCCGCGGTTTCTGATTCCCTTGATCGCGTTCGCGGTGCTGTCGCTGCTGCCGGCCTTGCTCGGCTTGCGCAAATCGCCCGCTGCGTCCGATCCACCGCCGCCGGCGACCTGAGTTCCTACGCCCGCGCCGCGCGCCCGGCTACAATCGCGCCGTGGCCGACATCACCGAACTGCTGGGACGAGTGCAAGCGGGCGACGCGCAAGCGGCGGCCGAGCTGGCGCCGCTCGTCTATCAATCGCTAAGGCGACTCGCGCGCCGTCAGTTGCACGGCGACGCGCCGCGCACGGTCGACACCACGGCCCTGGTGCACGAGTTGTACGCCAACTTCATCGAGCGCAATGCCTGGCCGGCCGGCGATCGCCGCGTGTTCTTCGCCTATGCCGCGAGCGCGATGCGCAATCTTCTGGTCGACGCCGCGCGACGGCGCATGGCCGGCAAGCGCGGCGGCGCGCAGGAACATCTGGACATCGCCGACCTGTCGGTGGCGATCGACGGCGACGCCGAGAACGTCTTCGCCATCGACCAAGCCCTGCACAAGCTGGCGGAAGTCTCGCCCGATCAAGCGAAGGTCGTGGAGCTGCGATTCTTCGCCGGTTTGTCATTGGAAGACACGGCCGTGGCGCTGGGACGCAGCGAACGCAGCGTGTCGCGCGATTGGGAAAAAGCGCGACTGCTGCTCAAGACCTTGTTGTGACCGCGCGCCCGCCGCGATGAGCGCCGCGCCGCTGACCGCCGAGACCTACGCGCGCGTCGAGGCGCATCTCGACGCCGCGCTGGATCTGCCCGCGGCCGAACGCGCCGCCTTCGTCGACGCGCTCGAGCTCGAAGAACCCCTGCGCGAACTGCTGCGCCAATTGCTCGCGCGCGCCACCGATGACGATCCGCTCGAACAAGCGCCCAGCGCGCTTGCCGCGAGTCTGCTGCAGGCCGGCGCCGAATCCGAGCATTCCGGCGCCACGCTCGGCGGCTATCGCCTGATCGAACTGATCGGCGAAGGCGGCATGGCCACGGTGTGGCGCGCGCAACGCGTCGATGGCTCGATCGCGCGACCGGTCGCGTTGAAATGCCTCAAGACGGGACTGGCCACGCCGCGATTGCGCGAACGCTTCCTGCGCGAGCAACGCGTGCTGGCCTTGCTCGAACATCCCTACATCGCGCGCCTGTACGATGTCGGCGTCGGCGACAACGGCGTGCCCTTCATCGCGATGGAATTGGTCGATGGTCTGCCGATCACGCGCTTCGCCGATCAAGCGCAACTCGACGTCGAAGCGCGCCTGCGCCTGTTCCGCAAAGTCATCGAGGCCGTCGCGCACGCGCATGCCAAGCTGATCGTGCATCGCGATCTCAAGCCCGCGAACATACTCGTCACGGCCGATGGCACGCCGAAGCTCCTGGACTTCGGCATCGCCAAGCCCCTGGACGAACTCGACGACACCACGCAGACGCATTTCCGCGCGCTCACGCCCGAGTACGCCGCGCCCGAGCAGTTTTCCGGTCGCGGCATTGGCACGGCCACGGACATCTACGGCCTGGGCGCGACGCTGTTCGAGTTGCTCACGCGTCGTCGCCCGCAGCGCCCGCGCAGCGAGATGATCGCGCTGGCCGAAGGCGACACCGGCGTGACGGCGAACATGGTCGCGCCGTCGACCGCGGCCTTGCAGGAGATCACCGAGAACGCCGTCGGCCACGGCGCGGCGCCGTTGACGCGGTTGCAGCGTCAGCGCTTGCACGTGCACCTCAAGGGCGAGCTCGACACCTTGGTGCTCAAGGCCATGCAGCCCGAGCCCGCGCGACGTTATCGCAGCGCGACCGAGCTCGACGACGACATCGCGCGTTATCTCGCGGGTCTGCCGCTGCGCGCGCAGCCCGATTCAGTGACCTATCGCGCGCGCAAGTTCATGGGCCGACACGCGGCGCCGGTCGCGCTGACGGCCTTGGCCATCGTCAGTTTGATCGGCATCACCGCCGTCGCGGTCAATCGCGCGCAGGCCGCGCGCAGCGAAGCGCAACGCGCGGCGGCGGTGCAGGCGTTCCTGCTCGATGTATTCGAAGCCGCGCAGACCGACGCGCGTGGCAACGCCGTGCTGACCACGCGCGAGATGGTCGACAACGCCGCCGCGCAACTCGATCGCGGCGTGCTTGATCCCGGCGCCACGCCGGAACTCAATCTCGCCGTGGGGCGCGTGTATCGCAAGCTGGGCCTGAGCGATCGCGCGATCGAACTGCTGCGTCGCGCGGCCGAGGGCAAGGTCGCGCAAGGCAACGATCCGCGCGGCCTCGCGATCGCGCGTCAGGCGCTCGGTAACGCGCTCAACGATGCGCTGCGCTTCACCGAGGCCGAACGCGAACTCACCGCCGCGCTGTCCTGGTTCAGCGCCGCGCCCAACACGGCGAGCGAGCAGTTGCAGACGCTCGATGCCTTGTTCTCGTCCGTGTACTACCAGGCGCGTCTCGATCAAGCGGCGGAGTTGAGCGCGCGCGCGCTGAAGATTCTCGACGCGCATCCCGAGCAATCGCCGCAGACGCACGTGGTCGCCTTGCTCAATCACGCCGTTGCCTTGCGCGGCCTCGGTCGGCTCGATGAAGCCCTGGCCTCGGCCGAACGCGCGGTGAAAATGGCCGAGCGCGAGAGCGACCCCAAGCAACGCGATCTCTCGCGCGCCTTGTCGACGCTGGGCACGCTACAACGCCGCGCCGGTCGTTGCGTCGACGCGGTGGCGACGCTGCGGCGCACGGCCGATCTCGACATGCAGCGCGATCGCGAAGCCGACGCCACGCATCAGCACAATCTCGCGCGCGCCCTGCTGTGCACGGGCGACTACGCCGAGGCCGTGACCGTGGCGCGCCTCGCGCTGACCCAAGCCGAGACCGCGATGGGCCGCGATCATCCCGAACTCGGCCAGTATCGCGAGGCCCTGGGACTGGCGCTCGATGGCCATGGCCAGACGCGCGAAGCCGAGACCGAACTGCGCGCCGCGCTCGCCGACTTCGAACGCGGCTATGCCGAGAATTCGCCGAACATGCGGCGCAAGCGTCAGACGCTCGCCAATTTTCTGCTCGATCACGGTCACGCGGATGAGGCGCGCGCGCTGTTCGAAGCCTCGCTCGCGGGCCTTGATGCGCGTCAGAAACCCGAACTCGAAGTGCGCTGCGTGGGCCGCGTTGGTCTCGCCCGCATCGCGCTCGGCGAAGGCGATCTCGCCACCGCGCGCGTGGCCCTGGCCGAGGCGGCTGAGACGGCGCGCGCGCACGGTCAGCTTGAGTCCGACAATCAACTCGAATTGATGCTGGCGCAGGCCGAACTCGCCGACGCGGAGAGTCCCGGCGCGATCGCGTTGAGCGCGTTCGAGGCCGCCGCCGACTACGCGCGCCTTAGATTCGGCGAACGGCATCCGAACCTTGCGCGCGTGCTCGAAGCGCAAGCACGCGCCACGCGACGCGCCGGTGATGTCGATGCCGCGAACGCGCTGCTCGCGCGGGCTGACGCCATCTACGCGCTGCGGGGCGACGCGCGCGATCCGCGTCGCGCGCGGATCGCCGCCGCGCGCGACGGCGCGCCTCGCTGAGGCTTATTCGAAACCGTTGGCAAACACGCCCGAGGCGCATTCCACGTAACGCGGGTCGACCACGACGTGAAACTGCGCGTTGACCGGCATCGCCGCCAGATCCTGATTGAAGATCGCCCATTGCCCGACCCCGGTCGCGTAGTACACGCCGATCGAATGCGCATTGGCCGCGCCATCGGCGCTGCGTGTCACTTGCAGGCGCGCGCAAGGATTGCCGTCGAGCAGCGGATGATCGATGAAACTGTGATTGCCCGAGTTGTTGCCCGCCGAGGTCACGTGGCGGAACGCGTTGGCGCTGGGCGGCTGAAAATACACATGAAAACCGCCGAAGGTCGTCATCGACGTGCCCGCCAGATTAACCACCTGCCAGTTCGGCGCGATATAGCGCACGCCGAACGGCGAGGTGAAATCGGCCGTGACGGTGCCATCGAAGGAATCGCGCGCCACCAGCACGATCGCCTCGGGATGATTGTTCAAGCCCGATTGCGTGAGCGTGGTCGCGGTGCCGCTGGTATTGCCCGCGCTCAACGTGTGTCGGTACTTGCCCGGACCATCGACCGGCACCCAGACGTTGAAGCGCGAGCCATTGGTGAACGCGGCCAGATCCTCGTCGCGCAGATACCAATCGCCCACGCTGTAGGACACGCTGACCGGATGATTGTTGTAAATGCCGGCGCCGCCGTCGGGATTCCAATTCGCGGTGACTTGCGGATAAGCCGTGGCGATGTTGTTGAGCGACACATGATCAATGATCGAGAGGCTGTCGGGCGCGGGCTGGCTGTTGTCGACTAACTGCAGCACGGTGTCATCGCCGAATTCGTAGGCGCCCACATCCAGCATCACACTCGCGGCGGTGGCGCGCTTGAAGCGGCGCAGGCCGTCGGCATCGAGCGCCGGCACGCCGCGCGTGTCGAGGAAGGTGGCGAAGGCCGTGGGGTTTTCCACGTCGATCGCGGGCGAACCGGCGCGCACGCGCAGATCGTCGTTGGGCCGGACGAACATCGGATCGGCGTTGATCGAGTTGGCGTTGATGCCGGTCGAGGGACTGCCATTGCGATAGAACAGATTGCGGCTGTCTGTCAGCGACCCGGCGGAGAACGTGCGCGTGATGCCCGCGGTCAACAGGTTGGCGAGGATATTGCGCTCGATCGCGCCGCTGACGGTGACGGTGTCGTCGGCGTAGACATTGACGCCATAGAAAGCGTCGTTGACCGTGTTGTTGGCGATGTTCAGCGTGGCCGCGCCGTCGAGCAGATCGACAACGATGCCGTCGGCGCCGCGCCCGCCCGGGACCAGACCCGAGACGACGTTGCTGGTCACCGAGGCATCCAGGGTGCCGCCGTCGACGGCCGAGAAACTGCCCTCGCGCAACATGATCGAGCCGTTGTGGCCATCGATCACGCGATTGCCGTGGATGTCGGTGCGTGCCGCGCGATTGCGCGTGGCCACCAGGATGCCGATCGCCTGCGAGCCGCGCGCGGTGATGCGATTGTCGGCGATGCGGCCCTGGGTGATGAAGCCCGAGGGCGTGGCGTAGCCATCGAGGACCTGAAGCGCGGCGCGCAGCGCGCCGTCGAAGACGGTCCATTCGTGGTCGAGATCGTTATTGCTGATCTCGTAGTACACATTGGTCGCGGCGCCGGTGTACAGCGAGATCTCGGCCGCGCCAGCCTCGTTGGCGCGCACGGCATTGCGACGGATGGCGATATCCGCGCGCGTGCCGCCGCTGACGGTGATGTTGATGAAGCCGCGCTTGAGCTCGAAGCCCTCGACGGTCAGCGCCCAGGTACCGGCCTGATTGATGCTGCCAATGATCGAACGCCCCGCCACGAGCACGGGCTTGAACCCGGGCGCGGCGCGCAGGCTGAAGGCCTTGTTGACGGACAGGGTCTCGTCGATCGCGGCGGAGGTCGCCACCAGGACTTCGCCACCGGCGGCGGTGGCGTCGATGCAGGCCTGCAAACTGCCATCGCAGGGCGCCGCGCCCGGCCAGGTCGCGGCCCGGACCGGGCCAATCGAGGCCAATGACACCGCCAGAATGACTGCTAAGAAACGTCCGACCATGGGATACTCCGCGTCGAGCTGTGGATTCAGACGCACAAAGCGGCGCGCGCGCGCCAACTGATGTCCATGCTCGATTCCGGTGAGCCGATCGCGGGCACGCCGCGCCCCGGCGCTGGCGGGTGGCGACCGCGAGCGCCGCCCAAGCCCAGGTCCCATGAACACGACTACTGCCCCTTCCCGCGCGGCCTCCTGGATGATGGCCCTGCTGCTCGCCGCCGTGGCCGCGGCCATCGTCCACGGTGTCTGGTGGGGTTCGCATCGGCCGGTGCAGGTGCCGGACTGGAAAGGCAAGATCGGCGGCTTCGCGTTCAGCGCGTTTCAGCGCTACCAGAGTCCGTTCGACAACACTTTTCCCAGCGAGAAAGATCTCGGCAACGACCTGCGCGTGCTGGCGCATTACACCGATCGCATCCGCACGTATGCCTCGTCCGAGTCGTCGGCGATTCCGCGTCTGGCGCGGCACTATGGCCTTCGCGTCACCGCCGGCGCCTGGCTCGACCGGCGCCTGGACAACAACGATCTCGAAATCAAATCCCTGATCGGCCTGACCCGCGCTTACGACAACATCGATCGCGCCGTGGTCGGCAATGAAACCCTGTATCGCGCCGACCTGACCACCGCGCAGCTGATCGAGTATCTCGATCGCGCCCGGCGCGCACTCGACATCCCGGTGTCGACCGCCGAGCCCTGGCATGTGTGGCTGAAGTATCCGGAACTCGCCGAGCACGTCGACTTCATCACGATCCATTTGCTGCCGTATTGGGAAGGCGTGCAGCGGCGCGAGGCGCTGGATCACGCGATGGAAAGCTATCGCATCATCGAGAAAGCATTCCCCGGCAAGAAGATCGTGATCGGCGAAGTGGGCTGGCCTTCGAACGGCGATCGCTTCCGCCATTCGCGGCCCTCGCTGGGCGACGAGGCGCAGTTCCTGCGGCGGTTCTTCCACATCGCCAAGGAACAAGGCCTCGACTACTACGTGATGGAGGCCTTCGATCAGCCCTGGAAAGAAGTCGCCGAAGGGCGCGTGGGCGCGTACTGGGGCATGTTCGACGCCGATCGCGAACCCAAGTTCGATCTGCGCGGCCCGGTGGAGGAAGATAGTGAGTGGCCGCTCAAGGCGGCGCTGAGTTTATTGCTGTCGGTGCCCTTCATGATCTGGTTCAACCTGGCGTTCGCGCGCTTTGGCTGGGGCGGGCGCTTGTTCTTCGACTTGCTGCTGGGCCTGGCGGCGTCGTTGCTGGTGTGGTCGATCGGCGTGCCGTTCGCGTTTTATCTGGACGCGTTCGACTGGACCATGCTCGCGATCTTGTTGCCCGCGCAAATCGCGATCCTGGCGATTTTGCTGATCAATGCCTTCGAGTTCACCGAGGTGCTGTGGCGGCCGCGCTGGCAACGGCACGCGCCGCTGCGTCACGAACCCGAGCGTCGCGACTGGCCTTTCGTGTCGATCCATCTGGCCTGCTGCAACGAGCCACCGGAAATGGTCATCGCCACGCTCGACTCGCTGGCCGAGCTCGACTATCCGCACTTCGAAGTGATCGTGGTCGACAACAACACCCAGAAGGACGAGACCTGGCAGCCGGTGGAAGCGCGCTGCAAGGCGCTCGGCGAACGCTTTCGGTTCTTTCATCTCAAGCCGTGGCCGGGGTTCAAGGCGGGCGCGCTCAATTTCGCGCTGGAAAAGACCGACGAACGCGCGACCGTGGTGGGCGTGGTCGATGCCGACTACGTGGTGCGCCGCGACTGGTTGTCGGGCCTGGTCGGTTACTTCGACGATCCGAAAGTCGCCATCGTGCAGGCGCCGCAAGCGCATCGCGATTTCCAGAACAACGCCTTCCGGCGCATGACCAACTGGGAATACGAAGGCTTCTTCCGCATCGGCATGCATCACCGCAACGAGCGCGATGCGATCATCCAGCACGGCACCATGACCTTGATCCGACGCGCGCCCTTGGTCGCCACCGGCAACTGGGCGCCGTGGTGCATCTGCGAGGACGCGGAACTCGGCTTGCGGTTGTTCAACGCGGGCTACAGCGCGCAATACGTCGATGAAGCCTTGGGTCGTGGCCTGACGCCGGCCGACTTCACCGCGTACAAATCACAGCGCTTCCGCTGGGCCTTCGGCGCGATGCAGATCCTGCGTCGACATTGGCGCTGGATGGTGCATCCCGGCGGCTTGAACGCGGGGCAGCGCTTTCATTTCCTGACCGGCTGGTTTTCGTGGTTCGCCGATGCGCTGCATTTGATCTTCACGATCCTGGCGATCGTGTGGTCGATCGGCATGGTCTATCGGCCGGATGATTTCAGCTTGCCGCTGACTTTGTTCTTGATTCCGGTACTGGGCTTCTTCGTCAACAAGGCGCTGTTCGGGTTGATCCTGTATCGCGTGCGCGTGCCGTGCAGTTGGCGCGACACGATCGGCGCGGCGATCGCGAGCATGGGTCTGTCGCATGCGATCGCGCGCGGCGTGCTCAAGGGCGTGGTCACGGCCGAGCATCCGTTCACGCGCACGGCCAAGAGCCGACGCCTGCGCAAGCGCCCGGGCGCGCTGTCGGCGGTGCGCGAGGAAGCCTTGATGTTTACCACGCTGATGCTGCTGATCGTGGCGCTGATCCAGCACATCGGCACGCAGTGGCTGGAAGCACGGTTGTGGATGGCGATTCTCGCCGCGCAATCGCTGCCTTATTTCGCCGCGATCGTGTGCGCCATCGTGTCGGCGCGGTCGGGCGAGAAGTCCGGCGCTTGATCGCTCAGTTCGCGTGCCGCGACCAGCGCGGCACGCGACCAGCCTGGCCGGCGGCGTGCAGCGCGAGCTCGCGCTTGATCAGCCGACTGCGCTCGACCAGGCCCATGCCCCAGCGTCGCAACCACGGCAAGCCCAGGCGATCGCCGCGGAACAGACCATCGAGCGTGTCGAACGCGCGCGCGGCGAGCGCGGCATCGCCGCGACGCCAGCCGTCGTAGGCGCGCAGCACGCGATCGAGGCCCACGTCCTCGCGACGCGCGCGCGCGTCCTCGATGATTTCGAGCAAGGCGGCGACATCGATCAAGCCCAGATTCAAGCCCTGCCCCGCGAGCGGATGCACGCCATGCGCGGCATCGCCCACGAGCGCCAGTCGCGGACCGATGTAGGTGCGCGCCAATTGCAGACGCAGCGGAAAGGCCACGCGTCCGCTGGTCTCGACGATCGCGCCAAGGCGATGATCGAAAGCGTCGCCGACGGCGGCGCGAAAGGCGTCGTCGTCCAAGTTCAAGACTTGCTGCGCGTGCGCGTCCTTGAGCGACCATACGATCGAGCAGCGCCCATCAATCAAGGGCAGAAAGGCCAGCGGGCCGCGCGGCGTGAAGCGTTGCCACGCGGTGGCGCGATGCGGTTTTTCGCAGCGCACGTGCGCGACGAGGGCGCGTTCGCCGTAAGGCGTGGCGTCGACGGCGATGCCGGCGAGATCGCGCAACGGCGACCACAGGCCATCGGCGGCGACGAGCAGGCGCGCGCGCAGGGTCTGATCGTCATCGAGCGTCAGCGTGGTCGCTTGCTCGCCCGGCGACCACGCCGTGGCGCGCGCGGGGCAATGACGCGGAATGCCGGCGCGCTCGAGCGCGCGCCAGAGCACGTCGCGCAGCAAGCGATCCTCGACGATCCAACCGAGTTCATCGGCGCCGATCAGATCGGCCTGGAAATGCAGCTCATCGCGCGCGTCGTTTTCCCACACGCGCATGTCGGTGTAGGGCGAGACGCGAAGCACGGCGATCTCGTCCCACGCGCCAAGGTGTTGCAGCAGCGCGCGCGAAGCCGGCGAGATCGCGTAAACGCGCAGATCGACATCGTCGGGACGAAACGCTTCCGCCGGCCGACCTTCGACCACCGCGACATCGACGCCGAGCCGCGACAGACCCAAGGCGAGCGCCGCGCCAACCACGCCGGCGCCGACGACGATGACTTCGCGATCGATGCGCTCACGCCGCATGGTCGGCTCCCGCGCGCGACGTCGGCGATTCGCCGCGATAGCCCATCAAGGCGTAGGCGAGATCCTGTTTCAAGCCGGGCAGACGATCGATCACGCCAAAACCCAAGCCGCGGGCGAGACGCACCGGCAAGGACGTGCGCGCGAACAGACGCACCAGGCCATCGCTGAGACGAATCGTCGCTTCGCGATCGGGACCGCGCGCGCGCGCATGCGCCTGCAAGATGTCCTCGAGACCCGGATCGCCGCCGACACGCGCGACCTCGGCCAAGCGCTCGCCGAGCGCCATCGCATCGCGCAGGCCCAGATTGAAGCCCTGCGCGCCGACGGGATGAATGCTCTGCGCGGCATTGCCGATCAGCACCGCGCGTGGCGCGATGACGCGATGCGCGCGCATCAAGCGCAGCGGCCACGTCTGGCGTTGACCGATGCGACGCAGCCGACCGAGACGCGCGCCGAAGCGTGCTTGCGCGCGCGCCAGCAAGGTCTCGTCGTCCAGCACCATCAAGCTTTCGATGGCATCGCTCGCGACCGTCCACACCAAACCGCAGCGATGATCGCCGAGCGGCAACAGCGCGAAGGGACCGGTCTCGGTGAGGCGCTCGAAGGCGCGACCTTCGGCAGGCACTTCGGTCTCGACCGTGGCCACGAGCGCGGTCTGCGCGTAATCGTGACGATCGGCGGCGATGCCCACGGCCTCGCGCACGAAAGACTCGATGCCATCGGCGCCGACCACCAAGCGCGCGTGAATCACGTGCTCGCGGCCTTCGTACTCGATGGTCGCGGCGCGCGTGTCGCCCTCGACCTCGGCCAAAGCCAACAAGCGCGCCGGCGCCCAACGACGAAGCCGCGTGCATTGCGCCAGACGATCCTGCATCGCGCCCGCCAGCGCGCGCGCCGGCACGGTGTGACCGACGCTGTCGAAGCCATAGTCGTCGGCCGAGACCCGCACCGCGCCGAAATCGCCGCGACTGGTCACCAGCACCGACCGAATCGCCTGCGCCTGCGCCGCCACCAGCGGCCACACACCGATGCGTCCCAACGACTGCACCGTGCGCCGCGCCAGCGCGAAGTTGCGCTCGTCCCATCGCGCCGCGCCCGCCACGCGCGGCGGCGAGGCCTCGATCTGCAGCACGCGCAAGTCCACCGCATCGAGGGCCGCGGCCAGACTGTCACCCACCAGCCCGCCCCCACAGATCAGGACATCCACCGTTTCTTCCATGCGCGAATGATACGCCGCGTCCGACCGGGGAAGCAGCCGGCGCCGGGCGCGATCGCCGCGAGGATTGATTCAGATCAGGACACCCATGATCCAAGGCCGAGAATTACCTCGGATCGGGACACCCATCATTTGGCAGGCGAGTCGAGGCGGCGCCGAGATCGGGACGCCCAGATCAGGACACCCAACAACCGACCGCATGCCAAACCAGTACAACCATCAGCTTTGCCGAATCAGGACACCCATCAACTTCGCGATGCGAACCGGGCTTCTTTCAACCCACCGAAGTCGTGCAAGCCGCTGATCTCGAAGGCGCGAGCAGTCGAACTTGAGCAATCGAGGACACCCATCGAACCGCACGACCGCGCGACGGATCGCGCTCGACCGTAGCGATGGAAGGTCGAATTGATGGGTGTCCTGAAGATTGGAGATCGGTACGGGCAAGCGATCGACGGGGGCGCTGGACGCCTCAAGACTTCGGGATCAGACGCTTCTTACAAGGCCGTCAGATTTTTCTTCGGTATCCGAATTCTCCGCACCCCTCTTTCCCAGCCACCGCCCCCAATCCAAATCATGGGTGTCCCCATGTGATGCGACTGATCCCCTGCAGCCACCCCGATCGAATTCGTGGGTGTCCCGATGTGAAGCGCCAATTTGAAGCGCGATCGGGTCCGCGGATGTCCCCACGTGAAGCGGGCTCCGAACGATGGATGTCCTCAAGCGTGCAAACCACGTGAACCACCCGTGTTCACCCAAACCCCACCCCACCCCAAACCCACCCACCCCGGGGATCGATTACACTACCGCCCCCGTCAGCCCAACCGACCGACCGCCGACCATGCAGGACACCACCACCGTGTTTTCGCCGCGCTTCGCGCTCATCGCCGGACTCGTGCTGGCTTGTGCCCTGTCGCGTCTGGTCCCGCATCCGTTCAATTTCAGTCCGATCGAGGCCACGGCCCTGTTCGCTGGCGCCACCTTCGCGCGCCGCTGGCTGGCGATCGCCGTGCCGTTGCTGGCGATGGCGGTGTCGGATGTGTTCCTGGGCTTTCATGACGGCATTCCGCTGGTCTATGCCTGCATCGCGCTGATGTCGCTCGCCGGTGGCTGGCTGCTGCGCAATCGCATCGGCGTGGCGCGCGTGGCCATCGTGGGCTTGGGCGCGGCGGTGTTCTTCTTCGTGGTCACCAATTTCATGGTGTGGGCCACGGGCACGATGTATCCGCACACGGGCGCGGGCCTCGTGGCCTGCTACGTGGCGGCGATTCCGTTCTTCCACAATCAGATCGCGGGCGTGATGGTGTATTCGCTGATTCTTTTCGGCGGCTACGCCCTGCTGACGCGCCGCGTCTCGCCTCCCGCCACGCCCTGAGCGCCGCGCCGCCGTGGGCAACCGACTGTCGAAGATCTACACGCGCACCGGCGACGACGGCACGACGGGCCTGGGCGATGGCACGCGCGTGGCCAAGGATTCCGCGCGCGTCGCGGCCTATGGCACGGTCGATGAATTGAACAGCGCGCTGGGCCTGGTGCTCGCGCAAGCGCTGCCCTCGGCGATCGCCGAGGGTCTAACCGAAATCCAGCATGAGTTGTTCGATCTCGGCGGCGAGCTGTGCATTCCCGGCAGCGTCATGATTCACGAGGCCGACATCACGCGCCTCGAACACCGGCTCGATGCCCTCAACGCCGACCTGCCCGCGCTCAAGGATTTCATCCTGCCCGGCGGCGGCCCGGCCGCGGCGCATTGTCATTTGGCGCGCACGATCTGCCGCCGCGCCGAGCGCGAAGTGGTGACGCTGTCGCATCAGGACGCCGTGCGCGGCGAAGCCATCCGCTATCTCAATCGCCTGTCGGATCTGTTGTTCGTGATCGCGCGCGTGCTCGCGCGCGCCGACGGCCATGGCGAAGTGCTGTGGAAGCACGAGCGGCGCAAGCGCGACTGAGGCCCGCGATGGCCCGCGTCCACGCCTTACGCGCCCGCCATCGCGGCGCGCGCGCATGATCCTGACTCACGCCATCTGTCTCGAACACGATCCCGGCCCGGGCCATCCCGAATGCCGCGAGCGCCTCGAGGCCGTACTCGGCGCGCTCGGCCACGCCGACTTCGCGCGCTTGCCGCGCATCGAAGCGCCGCGCGCCACGCGCGAGCAACTGGCCCTGGCGCATTCGCCCGCGCAGATCGAGGAAGTCTTCATGCACGCGCCCGACGACGGCCGCGCGCGCCTGGACGCCGACACCGCCATGTCGCCGCACTCGCTCGAAGCGGCCCTTCGCGCCGCCGGCGCCGTGTGCGCCGCGATCGACGCGGTGATGACCGGCGCCACGCGACGCGCGTTCTGCGCCGTGCGGCCGCCGGGCCATCACGCCACGCGCGACGAGGCCATGGGCTTTTGCCTGTTCAATTCCATCGCCGTGGGCGCCGCGCACGCTCTGGCCGCGCACGGCGTCTCGCGCGTGGCCATCGTCGATTTCGACGTGCACCACGGCAATGGCACGCAAGACGTGTTCTGGGACGACACGCGCGTGCTCTACGCGTCGAGTCATCAGTTCCCGCTCTATCCCGGCACCGGCGCGCCGCAGGAACGCGGCGGCGGCAACATCGTCAACGCGCCGCTGCCGCCGGGTTCGGGGTCATTGCAGTTTCGTCATGCCTACGAGCACACGGTGCTGCCGGCGCTGGAGCGCTTCGCGCCGGAACTGGTGCTGATCTCGGCCGGCTTTGACGCGCATCGGCTCGACCCGCTGGCCAATCTCAACCTCGACACCGAGGACTACGCCTGGGTCACCGAACGCCTGATCGCCGTGGCCGAACGCCACGCGCGCGGTCGCGTGGTGTCCACGCTCGAAGGCGGCTACTCGCTGACCGCGCTGCGCGACAGCACGCTGGCGCACTGCCGCGCGCTGTTCGCCACTCAGGCCGATTCGGCCGGCGTGAAATCCAACGCCAGCGAATTGATGCAGTAACGCAGGCCCGTCGGCCGCGGCCCATCGGGGAAGACATGGCCCAGATGCGAGCCGCACGCGGCGCAGGTGGTCTCGACCCGACGCATGCCATGAGTCACGTCGAGGTTCTCGGCCACCGCGTCCTTGTCGATCGGCGCGTAGAAGCTCGGCCAACCCGAACCCGAGTCGTACTTCGTGGTCGAGGCGAACAACGGCGCCTTGCACGCCACGCACAAATAGGTGCCCGGCGCCTTGTGCGCGTAGTACTTGCCGGTGAATGGCGCCTCGGTGGCCGAGCAACGGCACACGGCGAACTGCTCGGGGCTGAGTTCGCATTTCCACTCGGCATCGGTCTTTTCGACTTTGTTCATGATCGGACTCGCGGGGAATTGGCCCCCCGATATGGGGGCGATTCGGGCCGGCGCATTGCCGTGAACGGCGGTTCCAGCAATCATACGCGCCTTGTTGGTAAGGACCGTGCCCGTGCCCGCTAGCTTTCGCCGCCTGGCCCCGCCGCCGCGCCCCCTCGTCGTTGCTCTGATTCTGGCCACCAGCGGCCTCGCCACCGGGGGTCTGGTCGGCACCGCCGCGGCGCAACCGGTCGAGCCCGAGACTTGGGCCCTGTGTCGCAAGAACGCCCTGCTCGACTTCTTCGTGCCGGGCCTCGGCACCGAGGCCGAACGCGCCACCGCGGACACCGCGATGGACGCCGACGCGATCACCGTCACCGGCAAGAAGGATTATCTGCTCGAAGGCGGCGCCGTGGTCACGCGCGCCGATCAGCGCATCGCCGCCGACAGCCTGCGTTACGACGCCGAGAGTCAGCAAGGCCAGGCCCAGGGCCAGGTGCGCTTTCAAGACAGCACCGTGCTGATCGCCGCCGATCACGCCGAGGTCGATCTGGCCAAGGACACGACGCTGATGACCCAGGTCGACTACCAGTTGCTCGCCGCGCGCGGCAATGGTCACGCCGACAAGGCGCGTCGCGAGGGCGCGGCCAAGACTTATCTCGACACCGTGAGCTTCTCGACTTGCGACCCCGGTCAGCACGACTGGGAAATCACCGCGCGCGACATGGAGCTCAATCACGAGACCGGCGAAGGCAAGGCGCACGGCATGCGCCTGCGATTCAAGAACCACACCTTGCTGGCCCTGCCCTACGCGAGTTTTCCGATCGACGATCGCCGTCGCAGCGGTTTTCTGTATCCCTCGATCGGCGGCTCGAGCAATGGCAGCCTGGATCTGCTGATTCCCTATTACTTGAACTTGGCGCCGAACTACGACGCCACGATCACGCCGCGCATCATCGGCGACCGTGGCCTGATGCTCGGCGGTGAGTTCCGCTACCTCACCACGAATCATCGCGGCGAGTTCGCCGGCAGCTACATGCCCAACGATCGCGACGCCGATCGCAGCCGACACTCGTATCAGTTCAAGCACTGGGGCGCGCTCAACCGCTATTTCTTCGTCAACGCCGACATTCGTCGCGTATCGGACGATCGCTATTTCGAGGACTTCGGCGACAGTCTGTCATCCTCGGCCACGCGCGTGCTCAGCTCCAATGCCTATCTCAATGGCCGCGGCGAATGGTGGACCTTGGCCTTCGGTGGCGACAACTACGAAGTCACCGATCCCGAACTGCCGCCGAGCGCCGAACCCTACGAGCGCCTGCCGCGCCTGGCCTTCGACGCCGAGCGTCGCTTCAACGGACCGATCGCGCTGGGCTTGCGCAGCGAACTCGTGCGCTTTCAAAAATCCGATGCGATCGAAGGCAGTCGTTACGATTTCAATCCTTACGTGGCGTTTCCGATCGAGCGCGCGGCGTGGTTCATTCGTCCCGAACTTGGCACGCGTTACACGCGCTACGACTTGAATGGCGGCGCCGATCGCTCGCCCACGCGCACCACGTCGATCGCCTCGCTCGACGCGGGCATGTACTTCGATCGCGACGTGTCGTGGTTCGGCTCGCGCCTGCGTCAAACGCTGGAGCCGCGCTTGTATTACCTGCGCGTGCCGTATCGCGATCAGAGCGATCTGCCGGTGTTCGATACGCAGGAACTGACTTTCAGCTTCGCGCAGTTGTTCCGCCCCAATCGTTTCTCGGGCGCGGATCGGCAGATGGACGCGAACAACGTGACCTTGGCTGTGACGTCGCGCCTGCTGGCCGATGACAGTGGCGAGGAAATCGTGCGCGCGAGTTTCGGTCAGATCCGTTATCTCGACGATCAGCGCGTGCAGTTGCCCGGCGTGGTCAGCACCGATTATTCGGGCTCGGACTACGCGGCCGAATTCGACTTTCGCCTCAACCGTCGCTGGCGCCTGGCGCTGTCGCAGCTGTACGACCCCAACAACGATCGCACCGATCTCTCGGCGATCCGCGTGCAGCGGCAATTCGCCGAAGGCGGCGTGGCCAATTTCTCGTATCGCTTCCGCCGCGATCAGCTCGAGCAGGTCGATGCCTCGACCGCGTATCCGCTCAACGAGCGCTGGCGCTTGATCGGTCGTTGGAACTACTCGCTGCGCGACAGCCGCACGCTCGAGGCCCTGGCGGGCCTGGAGTTCGACAGCTGCTGCTATGCCTTCCGAATCCTCGGCCGCCACTACGTGCGCAACGTCGAGGGCGAGTCCTCCAATGGCCTTTATTTTGAACTGGAGCTGAAAGGTCTCGGCGCCTTCGGACAGCGCACCGAGGACTTCCTGCGCCGTGCTATTCTCGGCTACCGCTAGGCCCACGGGCCGTTAAAAAAGCCTTATTTTCCCGATGAAAAAATACTTTCTGCTGGCCCTGCTGCCGTTCGCGTTCGCGATCTTCGCGCCCCGCGCGCAAGCTCAGATGATCGACAACGAATCGGTCGATCGCATCGTCGCGGTGATCGACGAGGACGTGATTCTGCAAAGCGAACTCGATCGCGCCGTCAATAACGTGCTCGCCGGTTACGCCGGTCGCAGCGCGCAATTGCCGCCGCGCGACGTGATCGAGCGTCAGGTGCTCGAGCGCCTGATCCTGATCCGCCTGCAATTGCAGCGCGCCGAGGCCACGGGCATCCGCGTTTCCGACGGCGAGCTCGATCAGGCTGTGGCGCGACTGGCGCAACAGAACGGCGCGACGATCGATCAGCTGCGCGCCTCGCTCGAGCGCGATGGTTTCAGCTACGAGGAATTCCGCCGCACGTTGCGCGACGAACTGCTGGTGCAGCGTCTGCGTCAGCGCTTCACGCAGAGCCGCGTCAATGTCACCGACACCGAGGTCGATATCCTGCTGGCCTCGGGCAATCTCCGTCATGGCGAAGTGCGCATCGGCCACATCCTCGTGTCCGTGCCCGATGGCGCCACGCCCGATCAGATCATGGCCGCGCGCGAGAAAGCCGAGCGCGTGCGCAAGGAAATCGACAACGGTCTCGAATTCGCCGACGCCGCGATTCGCTATTCCGACGGCCAGCAGGCCCTCGAAGGCGGCGATCTGGGCTGGCGTCGCTACGACGAAGTGCCGAACATCTTCGTCGATTTGATCGCCACGCTGAAGAAGGGCGAAGTCACGCAGCCGATGCGCGGTCCTTCGGGTTTCCATATCTTGAAACTTGTCGACGAGCGCGAGCAGAGCCAGCAGATCGTGCGCGAGTTCCACGCGCGCCACATCCTGGTGCGCGCCAGCGAAGTCGTGTCGAGCGAGGACGCGCTCAAGGCCGTGCGCAATATCCGTTCGCGCATCGTCGCGGGCGAGGATTTCGCGGCGCTGGCCAAGGAGTTCTCCGAGGATTCGACCTCGGCCAATCTCGGCGGCGACATGGGTTGGTTCGAGCAGTACGCCTATGGCACGCGCGTGGGCGACATTCTCGGCGCGCTGAAAGACGATGAACTGTCTGAGCCCTTCCAGAGCGAAGTCGGCTGGCACGTGATGCAGCGTCTGGGCACGCGCGATCAGGATCGCACCCAGGAAAAGCTGCGCGAGCAGGCGCGCGAAACCTTGCGTTCGCGCAAGGCCGAAGAGGAATACGACACCTTCCTGCGCCAGCTCAAGTCCGAGGCCTATATCGAAAACCGCCTCACCGATACGCAGGAGAGCGGCAAATCGGGCTGAGTCCTCGCCCGCGCGCCGCGTCGCGGCCCGACCGACGTCGGGCCCGCGAAGGCGCGCTCCGGCGCGGCGGAGATCTTGCATGACGCCGCGCATCGCCATCACCCTGGGTGAACCCGCCGGCATCGGGCCGGAACTCGTCGCCCAACTCGCCCATCGTGACTATGAAGCCGAGCTGGTCGTGCTCGGTGATCCCGATCTGCTGCGCGAACGCGCGCGCGCCATCGGCGTCGCGCTTGATCTCGAACCGTATGTCGCCAGCACCGCGCCTCGCGCGCGGTCTAAAGCTGGCACGCTCTCGATCGAAGCTATTACGCTCGCGCGTCCCGCGCGCGCCGGCGTGCTCGATCCGGGCAATGCCGCGGCCGTCGTCGCCAGTCTCGAGCGCGCGAGCACGGGCTGTCTGTCCGGCGAGTTCGATGCCGTGGTCACCGCGCCCGTGCAGAAGAGCGTGATCAATGACGGCGGTGTGCCCTTCGTCGGTCACACCGAATTTTTCGCCGAACGCGCCGGGCGCGAGGTCACGATGCTGCTCGCCGCCGGCGATCTGCGCGTGGCCCTGGCGACCACGCATTTGCCGCTGGCGCGCGTCGCCGCGGCCATCGAGGCGCGCGGCGTGCGGCGCCATCTGCGGACACTCGACACCGCGCTGCGCAACGCTTTCGGGATCACGCGTCCACGCATCGCCGTGCTCGGCCTCAATCCGCACGCGGGCGAGGCGGGTCATTTGGGCCGCGAGGAAATCGAGATCATCACGCCCGTGCTCGACAGCTTGCGCGCCGAAGGCCTGGACCTCACCGGTCCCTTGCCCGCCGACACCGCGTTTCTGCCGGCGCAGCGCGCGCGTTTCGATGCGTATCTGGCCATGTATCACGATCAGGCCCTGCCCGTGCTCAAGGCGCTGGGCTTCGGTGCTTCGGTCAATGTGACGCTGGGTCTGCCCTATCCGCGCACTTCGGTCGATCACGGCACGGCGCTCGATCTCGCGGGCTCGGGCCGCGCCGAACCCGATAGCTTGTTCGCGGCCACGGCCCTGGCCATCGATCTGGGTCGCCGCGCGCGCGCGCGACGAGGCTGAGATGCACGACACGCCCCATCAAACCAAGAAACGCTTCGGCCAGCATTTCCTGCACGAACGCCACTACATCGACAGCATCCTGCGCGCGCTGGCGCCGCTGCCGGGCGATGAACTGGTCGAGATCGGTCCGGGCGAAGGCGCGCTGACCTTTCCGCTGCTGCAAAAGCACGGCCGCCTGACCGCGATCGAGATCGATCGCGATCTGATTCCGCGCCTGCGCGAACGCGCGCGCGGCGTGGGCGAACTCAGCATCGTCGAGGCCGATGCGCTCAGCGTCGATCTCACCGCCCTGGCCGCGGGCCACCGGCTTCGTTTGGTCGGCAATCTGCCGTACAACATCTCCACGCCGCTGCTGTTCCATGTGCTCGATCACGCGGCCGTGGTGCGCGACATGCACTTCATGCTGCAAAAGGAAGTCGTCGACCGCATGGCCGCCGAGCCGGGCAGCAAGACCTATGGTCGCTTGTCGGTGATGTTGCAGGCGCGCTGCGTGGTCGAACCCTTGTTCGACGTGCCGCCCGGTGCGTTCCGACCGCCGCCCAAGGTCGACTCGGCCGTGGTGCGGCTGGTGCCGCTGCCGCCCGAGCAGGTGGGCGCGCGCGATCCGGCCATGCTCGATCGCGTGGTGCGCGCGGCCTTCGAGCAGCGACGCAAGACCCTACGCAACGCGCTGTCGCAAGTGGCCGGCGATGCCGACTTCGTCGCCGCCGCGATCGATCCAGGCGCGCGCGCCGAGGCCCTGGCGGTGAGCGACTTCATCCGCCTGGCCAATCATCTGGCCGCGCGTCCGGCTTGATCCGGCCGTCACGCTTGCCCACAATCGCCTCATGACCGCCACCAAGCATCGCGGCCTGAACATCGAAGTGCGCGTCAGCACGCGTTTTCTCGACGATCAATCGGCCCCGCGCGACAACCGCTATGTCTTCGCCTACACCGTGCGCATTCGCAACGCCGGCGAACTGCCCGCGCGCCTGATCTCGCGTCACTGGATCATCACCGACGCCAACGGCAAAGTGCAGGAAGTGCGCGGCGACGGCGTGGTCGGCGAGCAACCCTGGATGCGGCCGGGCGATGACTTCGAATACACCTCGGGCGCCGTGCTCGAGACCGCGGTCGGCACCATGCGCGGCAGCTATCAGCTGATCGCCGACGACGGCACGCATTTCGACGCGCCCATCGCCGAGTTCACCCTGTCGATTCCGCGAACCCTGCACTGACGCCGTGGCTACTTACGCGATCGGCGATCTGCAAGGCTGCATCGAACCGCTGCAGCGCCTGCTCGACAAAATCAAGTTCGACGACGCGCGCGATCGCCTGTGGTTCTGCGGTGATCTGGTCAATCGCGGCGGTCAATCGCTGGAAACCTTGCGCCTGGTGCGCAGCCTCGACACGCGTTCGGTGACCGTGCTGGGCAATCACGATCTGTCCTTGCTCGCCATCGCCGAGCGCAAGGAAGAAGACCAACGCCGCGTCAACCCCGACCTGCAGCGCGTGCTGTTCGCCGAGGATCGCGACGAGTTGCTCGACTGGCTGCGCGCGCGGCCGCTGATTCACGTCGATCGCGCGCTCGGCTTCGCCATGGTGCACGGCGCGCTGGCGCCGAAGTGGACCATCGAGATCGCCGAGAAGCGCGCGCGCGAAGTCGAATCGAAGATGCGCGGCGCCGGCCGACGCAAGCTCCTGCAACGCATGTACGGCAATCGCCCCGCGGGCTGGAACACCAAGCTCGAGGGCATGGACCGGCTGCGCACCATCATCAATGTCTTCACGCGCATGCGCTATTGCGACAACAAGGGTCGCATCGCCTTCGACGAAAAAGGCGCGCCAGGCACGCAGGCCGTGGGCCTGTATCCCTGGTTCGAAGTGCCCGGTCGCGTCGAACGCGGCCTGCCCGTGGTGTTCGGGCATTGGTCGACGCTGGGCCTGTTTCAGGGCCTGGGCGTGTACGGCATCGACACGGGCTGCGTGTGGGGCGGCAAGCTCACCGCGCTCGAACTCGGGCCGGAGCCGCGCGTGCACGCGGTCGACGGCAATCGCAATCCGCCGCAGATCCGCGGCGATTGATCGCGCTCAGCGCTTGCTCAAGGTGAGGTGACGCAGCCACACGGCATCGCCGTGGCGCTGGCGCAGCTGGCGTTCGATCGCGTCGAGACGCTCGCCCGGTTCGTGCACGGGCGCGGGCGTGAGTTGGGACAGACCGCGCAAGGCCAGGGCCTCGCCGTTCGCTGTCGCGGGCGCGAATTCGCGCGTGACGGCGAGCGTGACGTCGTCGAGATCGGTCAGTGCCTTGCGCGCGGCGATCATCAGCACGTGCTCGACCGTGCCGCCCTCGCCCACGCGCCAGTCCATGGTGCGATCACCGGCGGCCGCGGGGATGCGCCATTCGTGATGGCCGGCGAGCGGGTTGCTCGGCGGCACGCGATCCATCGGGAACATGCGCGCCAGCACGCCGTCGCTGTCTTCGTTGAGCACGTACAGATACACCGTGTCGTTGGCGGTGAACTGCAGATGCAGGGAATCGCCCGCGCGCACCACCGCGCCATCGCCCAGCACCAGGCCATCGGCGGTGCGATGCAGGGCCGCGTCGATGGTCAGCGCCACTGGCCCACGCCATTGCCACGCGATCACCGCCGCGAGTCCCGCGATCACGACGATGCCCGCGGCCGTGGCCGCGAAACGCCAGCGCGACGCCTGCGCGCGCGCCGGCCCTTCGAGCGCGCGCTCAAGCAAACCCGCGCTGGCCATGCGCCGCGCGGGATCGCGCTCGAGCGCGCCTTCGATCGCATTGACCAGCCACGTCGGCAGATCGGCGCGACGATCGCGCAGCGGCACGCGCTCGCCGCGCGCGTGCTTGGCGCGCAGATCGGCCATGTTGACCGCGGTCAGCGGATACTCGCCGGTGAGCAGGCGATACAGCGTCACGCCCAGCGCGTAGATGTCCGAGCGCGACGAGGGCTCGGCGCCTTCGAGCGTCTCCGGCGCCATGTACAAGGGCGAGCCCGAGATCGAACCCGTCGCCAATTCCGTCAACCACGCCGGCCGCGCCGCGCCGAAATCGAGCAGCACCACGCGCCCGCCTTCCTCGCGCATCACATTGCCGGTCTTGATGTCGCCGTGCGTGAGGCCCGCGGCGTGAATCGCCGCCAGCGCCTGACACAGCGCGATGCCGACCAGGCGCGCCTCGTCCACGCCGAAGCGCCCACCGCGCTGCAACCGTTGTTCGAGCGTTTCGCCGTTGAGCAGATCGGTCCAGACACCGGTCCAGCCGTCGAACTCATCGGCGCCGTGCACCGCGACCACGTGTGGATGGCGAATCTTGGCCAGATGCCGCGCCTCGCGCAGCAAGCGCGAAGCGCCACCGGCGGCGCTGATCGCGGCCGAGCGACGAAGCTTGAGCGCGACATCGCGCTCGAGCGCGGGATCATAGGCGCGCATCACGATGCCTTCGCTGCCGCGGCCCAGACGTTCCTTGACTTGCAAGCGCCCGAAACGCGTCGGCGCGTCATCGGGCGCGGCCGGCACCGGCGTGTGCAGATTGCCGAAGGCGCGCGCCACGCGTTCGAGGCGACGCAGGGTCTTCAATTCATCCTCGGACAAGCCGCTGGCCGACACCGCGTCCCAGTCGATGGCCTTGCCGCTCTCGAGCAGTTTTTCGATCAGTTCGGCCAGGCGAGCTTCGTTCATGGGCGCGCGGTCCGCTCAGTGTTCCATGTGCTCGGCGAGCTTGAGCAGCGCGCGCTTCAAGCGCATGCGCGCGGCTTCGGCCGTGGGCGCGCCGATGGCCTGGGCCAGTTCTTCGTGACTGAAGCCGAATTCCAGCGACAGCACCACGGCCTCGCGCATGTCCTCGGGCAGCAGCGCCAGCGCCGATTCGTACGAGGCCAAATCCTCGGCGCTCATCGGCGTGCCGCTCAAGCCTTCGACCGGTTGCAGCGTGGGCGTGTCGACGTCGCCGTGCGCGGGACGGCGGTCGTGACGCCGCAGTTCGTCCTTGAGCACATTGAGAAAGATCGTGCGCAACCACGCCAGGAAGGAGCCCGGCCGCGAGGCATCGAAGGCTTCGAGATGGTTGAGCGCCTTGATCAGGGTCAGCTGGACCAGGTCTTGCGTCTCCGACAGATCACGCGCGGCATGCGGCAGGCGACCGTGCGCCCAGCGCGACAGCACGGGCACGAAGCGCTGCAACAGCGCATCGCGCGCGGACGTGTCGCCGGCGCGAATGCGGTTCATCAGTTCCTGCGTGGAGGAAAGATCGGTCACAGTCGCCCTGTCGGCCTGCTTCGGCCGTTTCCACGGTAGCAAAGGCGCGCGCCGCGGCGCCACTTGGCACGGACTTTCACAGCCCGACACCGGCGGGATCAACGAAGCGACAACACTCACGCAGGGCTCCCCGGGCGATCGAGGCGCCCGGACTAGGCCGCCCGGCCTTGCGCTCGATCGACCCTGAGAACAACGTGCGACGGCGCCAAAAGCGAACGCCGCGCCCGACATCGGGCCTAGCGCAAGCGGTAATCGACAAAGCGGAAGGCGTGTGCGTGACGCTCGTCGGCGGCGTGCTCGACGCGCCCCACCTCGCGCCAGCGCGCCGGATCGATCGGCGGAAACCAGGCATCGGCCACGGCCAGATCGCAGGCCACCCAGGTCAAATACAAGGCCGTGGCCAGCGGCAGGGTCTGCGCATAGACCTCGCCGCCGCCGATCACCCACAACTCATCGGGCGCGGCGGCGAGCGCGGCGTCGATCGAGGGCACGACGTCCATGCCCTCGTAAGGCGCGCGCTCGCGTCGGGTCAGCACCAGATTGCGTCGGCCCGGCAGGGCGCGGCCCAGCGACTCGGCGGTCTTGCGGCCCATCAGCACGGTCTTGCCCGTGGTCAGCGCCTTGAAGCGGCGCAGATCATCAGGCAGATGCCAGGGCAGCCGATTGTCCGCGCCGATGGCGTGACCGCGATCGAGCGCGGCGATCAGGGCGACTTCGCGCGTCACCGCGTTACACCGCGACCGGCGCGCGGATCGCGGCGTGGGAGTGATAATCCTCGATCACGATGTCCTCGTAGCGGAACTCGAAGATCGAGCGCACCTGCTCGTTCAAGCGCAGCCGCGGCAGCGGCAGCGGCTCGCGCGCCAGTTGCTCGCGCACCTGATCGACGTGATTGGCGTAGATGTGCGCGTCGCCAAAGGTGTGCACGAAATCGCCAACGCCCAAGCCGCACACCTGCGCGATCATGTGCGTGAGCAAGGCATACGAGGCGATGTTGAACGGTACGCCCAGGAACATGTCGGCCGAGCGCTGATACAGCTGACACGACAAGCGCCCCTCGGCGACGTAGAACTGGAACATCGTGTGACACGGCGCCAGCGCCATGCGCGGCACGTCGCCCACGTTCCAGGCGCTGACGATCAGGCGTCGCGAATCGGGCGTGCGTCGAATATCGTCGATGACTTGCGAGATCTGATCGACCACACGGCCATCGGTCGTCTCCCACGACCGCCATTGCTTGCCGTAGACCGGGCCGAGTTCGCCATTGGCATCGGCCCACTCGTCCCAGATCGAGACTTTGTTGTCGCGCAAGTAAGCGATGTTGGTGTCGCCCTTGAGAAACCACAGCAGCTCGTGAACGATGGCGCGCGTGTAGAGCTTCTTCGTGGTCACCAGCGGAAAGCCCGCGCGCAGATCGAAGCGCAATTGCGCGCCGAACACGCTGCGCGTGCCGGTGCCCGTGCGATCGGTCTTGACCGTGCCGTGCTCGAGCACGTGGCGCAGCAGATCCAGATACTGACGCATGGCTCAGGCTCCGGCCGGCGCGGTCGAGGTCAGCGGCGGACCCATCGGCGCCATCGGCGCGCGACGCGACAAGGTCAGCAGCACCAAGCCGATCACGATCAAGGGCAGCGACAGAATCTGGCCCATGGTCAACCAACCAAACGCCAAGTAGCCCAGCTGCGCGTCGGGCACGCGCACGAATTCCACGGCGAAGCGGAACACGCCGTACAACAACGCGAACCACCCCGACACCGCGTAACGCGCTCGCGGCTTCGCCGAAAACCAGAACAGGAAGGTGAACATCACCACGCCTTCGAGCGCGAATTCGTACAACTGCGTCGGATGACGCGCGTACTGCGTGAGTTCGCCCGCGCGGTACGCCGCGACCAGGGCCTCGCGACTCATCTCGGGGTTGGGCAGCGATTGCGGAAAGATCACGCCCCAAGGGCCTTGCGTGAGCTTGCCCCACAGTTCGCCATTGATGAAGTTGCCCAGGCGCACCACGCCCAGGCCCGGCGGCACCAGGGGCGCGATGAAATCGACCGTATCCCAGAACGCCAGGCGATGACGACGCGACCACCAGGCCACGGCGGTCAACACGCCCAGCAAGCCGCCATGAAAACTCATGCCGCCTTCCCACACGCGCAACGCGGACAGCGGATCGGCCACGACATTGGCGAAGCCGTAGAACACCAGATACCCTACGCGCCCGCCGACGATCACGCCGACCATCGCGTAGAACATCAGATCCGAATACGCCTCGGCGCTGACGCCCAAACGGCCGGCGCGCACGCGTCGCGCGCCCAGCCACAGGCCGATGCCGAACCCGACCAGATACATCAGCCCGTACCAGCGCAGGGCCAGCGGCCCCAATTGCAAGGCCACGGAATCGAACTGGTGCAGATACGGCATGCGTGGCGACTCCGGGGGCTGTCGGCGAGGCGCCATTATGCCAGCGCGACCCGGCCACGATGCGGGTCGCGTCGCGATGTCGCGAGTCCGCCGCGCGCGGCCGCGACGCGGCGCGTCGATCAGGCCGCGGCGACGCGGTTGCGACCGTCGTGCTTGGCCCGGTAAAGCGCCTGATCGGCATCGTCGATCAGGGCCGCCGTGGACGCGTGTCGCGCCAGATGCAAGGTCGACACGCCGATGCTGACCGTGGTGCCCGACAGTTCCGTCTCGATCGCGCGACGCAGGATCTCGGCCAGGCGCGGCGCGGCCTGCGCATCGTGTTCGCGCGCGATCACGGCGAACTCTTCGCCGCCATAGCGCGCCACCAGCACACCCGGGCCGCCGTGCGCGGCCAGGATCGTGGCGACACGGCGCAGTTGCTGGTCGCCGGCCAGATGCCCGTGCGTGTCGTTGAAGCGCTTGAAGTGATCGACGTCGATCAGCAGCAGGCTCAGTGCTTCGCCCAATAGGCGCGCGCGTTCGAAGGCCAGCGAGAGCGTCTCATCGAAGCGTCGTCGATTGGCCACGCCGGTGAGGCCATCGCGTTCGGCTAGATCGCGCAGGCGATCGTTGGCCTCGGCCAGTTCGCTGGTGCGTTCGGCGACCAGGCCATCGAGTTCCTGCGCGCGCGCCGCCAGATGCGCGGTGCGCAGCCGCAAGCCCACGAAGAACAGCGCCGCGATCAGCAAGGCGCCGACCGCGACCGCCGCCAATCGCACGCCATCGGTCTCATACCACCGCGGCAGAATGCGCACGCGCAGCGGCGGCGCCGGAAAGATCTCGCCACCGGCGCGGCGCGCTTGCGCCTCGAACACGTACTCGCCCGGCGGCAGCGCGCCGTAGCCGAAGGTCGCGCGTTCGGCCCAGGGCGAGAACGAAGACTCAACGCCGCGCAGGCGCGCGCGAAAGCGCGGCGCGCCCGCGCCGCTGTACGCCGTGAAGGCGAGATCGAACACGAGCGAACCGGAACCGGCGAGCGCGCTGGCATCGCCTTCGAGCGACAGATCGCGCGGCGGCGCTTCGCCGGCCGGCTGCCAACGCAGCCGCGCGACCGACACCGTCGGCACCGTCGCGCTCGCCGGCATCGTCGACGCCGGCGCGGGCGTGAACGCGAGAATGCGCGAGCCGCTGCCGATCAAGGCGCGACCCTCGTCCTGCGGCACCAAGGTTTCGACCACGCCCACGCGCGCGCTGCTCCACGGCAACTCGGACCACGCGCCACCCGGCGGGCGTCGATACACGGTGCGAAAACTGTAGGCCCATTGCGTGCCATCGGGCCCCGTCAACAGACTCACGACATCGTTCGGACCGATCACGCCGGCTAGGCCGTCGAGCGTTGTCGGCGCGAAGCGTTGGCCATCGAAGCGCAACAAGGCGCCGGGCACCGACACGATCAGATCCTCGCCGAGGCGCGCCACGTGCGCCTCGCCGAACGGCGGCGCGTCCACGCCCAAGCTGGCGTCGATCGGCGTGTGTTCGAGCAAGGTCAGGGCATCGGCGTCGATGCGCACGCGCAGCAGGCTCTTGTCGTCGGTGCCGAGCCAGAGCTCGCCGGGCGAGGCTTCGACAATGGACGTCACGTGCGCGGCGAGCGTGTCGAAGTGCCGCGCCAAGCGCCACTGACCGCGTTCGCGCCGCAACACCGCCAAGCCCACCTCGGTGCCGAGCCACATCACGTCGTCGCGGCCCAGCGCGGGCACGAACAAGCGCGGATACAAGTCATCGCCGCTGATCGCTTGCACGGTGTCGTCGCGCACGGACAGCAGCGAGCGCGCGTCGGCGAGCAGGAAGCCTTCGCCGTCGGGCCAGATCGCCCAGCCTTCGTCCGTGGTCCAGGGACGCACGGTGAAGGGACCGGCGATGTCGCGGTTTTGCAGCGGCGCCACGGCGATGCCGGCGGTACTCGACGCGTACAGGCGATCGCCGAAGACATCGAGCCGATGCAACTGACCGAGCAAGCCGTCGCGACGATCGTGAGCGCGCCATTGCACGGGCCAGCTCAGGCGATAGAGCGACTCTTCGCACGTGACCCAGATCGCGCCATCGGCGTCGCGAAACGGCGTGGTGACGAAACCATCGCCGACCGGAATGTGCTCGCTCGTGCCCTTGCGCCAGTCGATCACGCGCATCAGGCCATCGGAGCTCGAAAACAGCAGGCGTTCGTCCTCCATCGCGATGCCGACGGCGAGTCGATCGAGCTCGGTCGTGCCATCGAAGGTGGTCACGCGCCGAAAGCCCTTCGAGGTCGACAGCATCAGGCGCGGCAACACGTCATACACGAGCAGGCGATCGTCGGGCAGCTGCCAGATGTTGTAGATCAGTTTCTCGGCGAAGGTCTCGCCGCCGGGCACGAGTTGAAACTCGTCGCCAACGAGGCGCTTGAGGCCTTCGCCACGCCATTGCAGGTACAAGCCTTCGCGCGCGCCCAACAATTCGCCGAAGCGCCCTTCGTGATGCCAGCGCTTGAGCGGTTGGCCGTCGAGATCGACGACGTAGACATCGCGCAGCGCGCCGAAGTAGATCGCGTCGCCGAATTCGATCGCGCGCCAGGTGTCGGCGAAACCGCGCTCGTCGGGCAGCGGCGGAAAGCGCGAGGAGACTTCGACATAGGTGTCGTCGCCATCGGCATCGCGCCGCAGATAACCGAAGGTACCGAAGCCGCCGACCCAGACGCGACCACGACGATCGGTGAGCAAGGTGCGCACGGGGCCGGGACGCGTCAGCGCGATGCGTCGCCAACGCACGCCGTCGTAGCGCAGCACTTCATCGGTGGCGCCGACGTAGAGCAGCCGATCGCGGCTTTGCGTGATCTCGAAGAACTGCGGATAGGTCGGCACGTCGGGCCGGATGCTGGTGAGCAGCGGCACGGCCGCGCGCGCGGCGCCGATGCCGAGCAGGCAAAACGTCAGCAGCAGGCCGAAAATGCCTGCCCGCATCGACACGATCCTTCGTCGCCCTTCGACCACCGCCACGCGATGTCTCCCCGCCCTGTGCCGAAAGCATACTGCGCGCGGCGTGGGGTAGTGCAAAACCCCGTCAATGATGGGGGCGGCGGCGGGGCGTCACGGCGTGGCGGCGAGCGGGCGCAGGGGCACGATGACGCCATCGGGGAAGACGGCGCTCGGCGTCAGCAGTTCGACATGGAGACTGTCGCCGTCGGCGGCGAGCGTGATCTCGTGGTGGTCGGTGCGCCAGGCCATCGGGCGCGCCAGGAAATCGGCGCGGCGAGTCGCGGGATCGCGCGCGTTCAACCATTGCGCGATGTTGATCGCGCGCAGGAGGGCGTCGAGATCGAGCAGGCGATGGTAGTGCGGCGAGAAGTCCGGCACGGCGTGTTGACCGAGCCAGCAGCCGTAGGCATCGAAGGTAAGTTCGAGGCTCGAGCAAGCGGGTAGTGGCGAGACGGCCATCGGTCGACGCTCGAAAATCTCGCGCGCGTGCGCCGGCGCGCACCAGGGCGCGAAGCGCGTGGCCAGCCGCGCGCGGGCGTGGTCGCGGTTTAGCAGCCACGGGGGCATGGGGGCGTCGGCGCGGGTGTCGGCGCGCAGGGTGTCGATCAACGTGTCGAGGGCGGCGAACTCGCGCTTCATGGCATCGCATTGCGCGAACTCGTCCTCGGTGAGCGGCGCGAAGGCGGCGGCGCATTCTTCGGGCAAGGGCAGGTCGGCCGCGGCGCGCGCGCGCATGTCGGCGTAGAGCTGGGCGGCGACCGCGAGCTGACGCGCGCCGATGGCGCTGGCGACGAGCAGATCGGTGCGCGCGCGGAGATTGCGCACGAGGCCGGCTTGGTGGCAGAGCGCGGCGAGGGCTTCGGCGGGGTGGCCGTCGAGAAAGTCGAGGGCGATCGCGGTGGTGTCGAGGCGCCAGGCGAAGTCGTAGGTCGACAGGTTCACCGCCACCGACGCGGGCAGCGGGGAGCGGAGTTCGTCGAAGCGGGACAGGGCGCGGTAGCGGGCGAGAAGTGGGGCGTGTTGGGTGAGGAGCGCGCGCAGTGGGGCGCGGTGGGGGGTGAGGGTGTTTAGGCAGTGGGGGGTGGTGCCGCAGAGGTGGTGGGTGTCCTCGGATTGGCGCCGCTCGAATTGGCGGGATTGCGGGGTCGGCGATTCGTGGGTGTCCACGAGTTGGTCCGCGAGTTGTTCGTCGGGGGACAATGGTGGCGGCGAATCGTGGGTGTCCTGGTTTGAGCGCAGGGACGCTTCGGCGACCGAAGACGAACGATGGGTGTCCTCATTGGCTCCCTCGGCGACCGAGGTCGAAAGGTGGGTGTCCTCATTCGCCGCGCTCGGATCTGCCCGTTTCGATTGGTGGGTGTCCCCATCCAGCGCTTTCGCACTTGGCGAGCCGACGGAACCTTGGGTGTCCCCAAGCGCAGCATCCCCAGGCCCCTCCGGATTGATCATGTCCGGATCATGGGTGTCCTCGTTCGCGTGGGTGTCCTCATTCGCGAGATCGGAGTCGAAGGTCGTGTCGGCGACCACGCCCTCGGGCACGCCAGGCCCAAAGCCCGTCAGGTCCTCCCCTCGCGCCCGCATCGCTTCCGCGCGCGCGACATCCGCAGCGATCAACGCCGGCAGTCGTTCTGCGGGCAAGTCATAGGCCAGGAACCACACCGCCGCGAACGCATTGCGCTCGGCGTTCGCGGGCGTGCTCGGTGCTTCGATCAGGGCCAGGGCTTCGCGCTGCTCGTCGGTCCGCGGCGGCAGCCAACCGTGCTTGATCGACAAGGCCCAGAGGAAGGCGACCAGGGCGGCCAGCATCAGGCCTCGAAACAACCACATCGCCATCGACGTCCCCTCAGGGAATCAGCACGCGCGCGATCAGGCCCTTGAGGTAGTCGGTCTCGGGAATCGCCGGATTCGACGGGTGATCGGGCGCTTGTTGCAATTGCGCCAGCACCTGCACCGCGCGATCGAGATGTCGCGCTCCCTGATTGACCGCCTCGGTCAGCGCCGCGCGCGGCATGTGATACGAACACGACGCCGTGACCAGCACGCCGTCGCGACCCAGCAACTGCATCGCCGCCTCGTTGATGCGCCGATACGCCAGGCGCCCCTCGACGAAATCCTTCTTGCGCTTGACGAAGGCCGGCGGGTCGAGAATCACCACGTCGTAGCGCTCGCGCGCCTGCCGCTGCGCCTTGAGAAAATCGAAAGCATCCGCCTCGACCGCGCGCACGCGCTCCGAAAGACCATTGCGCGCCGCGTTGGCGGTGATCTGCGCCACCGCGTTCGCCGACACGTCCACGCAAGTCACCTCGCTCGCGCCGAAGGCCGCCGCGCGCAAGCCCCACGCGCCCGCGTAGCTGAAGACATCGAGCACGCGCGCACCCTTGACGTAAGGCGCCAGCAGATCGCGATTGGCGCGCTGGTCGTAAAACCAGCCCGTCTTCTGACCGTGCACGGGATCGATGGCGAAACGCAGCCCGCCCTCTTCCACGATCACGTCGCCCGACAACTCGCCCAACGCCACCTCGTGATACTCCGGCAGACCTTCGAGCGAGCGTGACGAACCCGCGTTCTTCCACACGAACGCGCGCGGCCGAAACACTTTCTCGACCGCGGCGACGACTTCGTCCTTGAGCCGCTCCATGCCCAAGGTCGCGATCTGGCCCACGAAGACATCGTCGAAGCGATCGATGACCAAACCTGGCAACTGATCGGACTCGCCATACACCAGCCGATAGAACGGTCGCTCGTGCAGCCGCTCGCGCAAGCCCAACGCCACCTTCAAGCGGTGCACGATCAAGGATCGATCGAGCGCGTGCTTGAGCCCGCGCGTGACCAGGCGCGCGCAGATCAGCGCATTGGGACTGACGTAGCCCACGCCCAGGGGCTTGCCCGCGTGGTCGAGCACCACGCAGACCTCGCCGCCCTGGAAACCCGTCAACGGCGTGCGCTTGACGTCGACTTCATTGGAGAACACCCAGGCATGGCCGGCGCGCAGTCGCGCGTCCTCGCCCTTGCGCAGCATCAAGGCCGGGTAGCTCACGGATTCGGAATCGTCGATGGTGTCGTGCATCCCGGCACGGTAGCGGAGTACCCTTGCCCGACTCAACACGCGGCCGAGCAATGCCCAATCGCCTAGCCCACGCCACCAGCCCCTATCTGCGCCAGCACGCCGACAACCCGGTCGACTGGTATCCCTGGGGCCCCGAGGCACTGGCTCTGGCGCGCGCCACGCGCAAACCCATTCTCTTGTCGATCGGCTACAGCGCCTGCCATTGGTGCCACGTCATGGCGCACGAGAGCTTCGAGGACGCCGAGACCGCGCGGGTGATGAACGAGCTGTTCGTCAACATCAAGGTCGATCGTGAGGAACGCCCCGACCTCGATCGCATCTATCAGCTCGCGCATCAGGCCTTGGCCCAACGCGGCGGTGGCTGGCCGCTGACCGTGTTCCTCACGCCCGACGATCAACTGCCCTTCTTCGCCGGCACGTATTTTCCGCGCGAACCGCGTTACGGCATGCCGCCGTTCGTGCACGTGCTGCGACAAGTGCGCGCCTGGCACGACGACAAGCCCGAGCAGCTGCGCGAACAGAATCAAGCGCTGCGTCGCTTCCTCGATGACTTCCACGACCCCGCGCGCGGTCAGGGCCAAGTGCGCGACCTCGCGCCGCTCGAGCGCGCCCTGCGGCACTACGAGACCACGTTCGATGCTCGCCACGGCGGCTTCGGCTCGCGGCCCAAGTTCCCGCATCCGAGCGATCTGGATTTGATCTATGCCTGCGCGCTCGAAGAACCCGACGACGATACGCGCGCGCGTCGCAGGCATCTGGTCGAGTTCACCCTCGAAGCCATGGCCGCGGGCGGCATCCACGACCAACTCGGCGGCGGCTTTTGTCGCTACGCGGTCGACGAACGCTGGGCCATCCCACACTTCGAGAAGATGCTGTACGACAACGCCCTGCTCCTGCCCTTGTTCGCGCAGGCGGCGCTGTGGAACGGCAAGCGCGGACTCGCCAACGCCGCGCGCGGCATCGTCGACTGGCTCGACCGGGAAATGCGCGCGCCCAGCGGCGGCTACTACGCCTCGCTCGATGCCGATTCCGAAGGCGTCGAGGGCCGCTACTACGTCTGGACCCGCGACGAAGTGAATCGCCTGCTCGGCGGCGCCGAATGGGAAGTCGCGCGACGCCACTACGGCTTCGACCTGCCACCCAACTTCGAGGACGAATTCTGGAACCCGTGCATCGTCCGCACGCAAGCGCAAGTCGCCATCGACATCGGCATCACCGAAGCCGAATGCGAACGCACCATCGGCCGCGCCCGCGCGCAACTGCTCGCCGCGCGCGACCGCCGCGCGCGACCCGGCACCGATGACAAAGTCCTCACCGCGTGGAACGCCTTGCTCGTGAGCGGTTTCGCGCGCGCGGGGCGCTATCTCGACGACCCGCGACTGGAGACGCGCGCCGAGGCGTTGCTGGGCGTGTTGCGCAGTGGCGCGTGGCGGGAGGGGCGGTTGCAGGCCAGTGTTCGGCCCGAGTTTGACGACGATCTGCCCCGCGACGCTTCGGGCGCGACACTTCGGGACACCCACGATTCAATCACTCGGCCGACAACCCCAAGCCGCGAGCTTCAAGGCGATCTTCAGGACACCCACGTTTCTCCTCTCGACGGACGCGACGCAAGTTCTTCCACGCATCAAGCCCCATCGGGACACCCACGAACCCCCGGCTTCCTCGACGACTACGCCTACTGTCTCGACGCCTGCATCGAAGTTCTGCGCTCCCGCTTCTCGCGCGACACCCTCGCCTGGGCCATCGCGCTCGCCGACGCCTTGCTCACGCATTTCGAGGACACCCAACATGGTGGCTTCTTCTTCACCGCGCATGACCACGAAGCCCTGATCGCCCGACCCAAGCCCTTCACTGACGACGCCATTCCCGCGGGCGCGGCGCTGGCCGCGCGCGGCCTGTTGCGACTGGGGCGCTTGATCGGCGAGCAACGGTATTTGACTGCCGCGCTACGCACGTTCGACGCGGCGGCGGGCGCGCTCAAGGACGCGCCTCACGGCAGCGCGAGCCTGCTCGCCGCGCTACGCGAAGCCTTGCTGCCACCGATCGAAGTCGTGATTCGGCCGCCGCATGACGAAGTCCTCGGCGACTGGGCTCAAGTCATCGGTGAACTGAAAGCGCGCGACATCGCGGTCTATGTCATTCAAGGGCCTTCGCGCGATCTGCCAGGACTGCTGGCCGAACGTCGACGCCTGCAAAGCGGTGCCGCTTATGTGTGCCGCGGAACGACCTGCCTCGCCCCGATGTTCGCCGCGCGCGATTTGATGGCGGTGATTAACGGCAAGCTCTGATCGACGCGGCTCGCGTCACTCGAAAGGCGATCATGCCGCATCGACCAAGGTGCGCTAGAGGCCGCGTTGGACTCGCGCCATCGCGCGCGCGGTGCCGATGCCCTTGAGCCACGATTGTCCCATCGTCGCGGCCTTCGCGAGCAAGGCATCCACCGCGCCCACGGCACGCCAGTAGCGCGTCTCGATGCCTTGCACGCTGATCAGCCATTGCTCGGCCGTGATTGCGCCCTTGATGGTGCGCACGAGCGGTGGACCAGTCGTTTCGGTTCGATCGCTGGGTCGATAGCGACGCGCCGTCCAATCGACGAGCGCGAGGTAGCCGCGCGCGCTGATCGTCAGCACGTCGGTGTTCGACACGCCGAACATCGGACGCAACGGAGATCTTCCCGAAGACCCTGATTCACCCCGAGACAAACGCAGACGGGCCGAGGTATGACGTGCGCTCGCGACGCTGTCCGCCACGCCCGCGCGCACCGGATTGAGGTCGACATAGGCCATGCACGCGAGAATCGCGTGATCGTCCAACAAGGCTTGACACTTGTATCGACCTTCCCAGAAGCGGCCAGTGCAACCGTCCTCGCGATTCGCGCGTCGCGCGATCGGCTCGCAAAGACAGCGCATGAACCACGACAGATTCGACAGACGTTCGCGGATGATCGCGCATCGCGCGGGATCCTCGGCGAGCGTTCGCGCGCGTTGCGCGCAGGCACGCCGATCGATGTCGCCGTCCTTGCGCGCGGGAAACAACGCGACCCAGCGACGACACACTTCCTCCGCGGACCAATGCAACACGGCGGTGGGATCGACATGCACGACCAGATGCAGATGATTGTCCATGATCGCGAAGGCGTAGACCGATATCGCGAAACTATCGGCGAGCTCACGCAGCCGCTTTTCGATCCAATGCTTGCGATGATCGAAGTTCAGTCCCGTGTAGCGATCCTCGCCGCACAGGAACGCACGGCGGACGCAGCGCGAGACGCAGTGATAGAAGCCGGGATTGACGGCATCGACGATCTGGCGGCGGGGCAGAGTCACCGCGCCAGTGTGAACCGCCACGCGACCGCGGCATGTAGGACATTCGCGCGGATCTTGAGTCGATGTTGATGCGATGTCGTGTCGTCAATTGACAGGGATCGACTTGAGATTGATGGCCGCGATCTTCGGGCCCTCAAGGCGAGTCTTGCGATTGCTCATCTTCGGGACACCCACAAACGGATGGGTCGCCGTTGGACCACTAACTCGGAGCGAATGGCTACCGAGTCGCGAAGAAACCCCAAACCGGGCTCGACTTCATGGGTGTCTCGAATTCTCCCGATCTCTCGACTTCATGGGTGTCCCGATTCCGAAGCCTCGATTTGATGGGTGTCCCCATCTCGCGACGATTAGATGGGTGTCCCCATCTCGGGGACCGAATTCAGGGTTGTCCCGATTTCGATGGGTGTCCTGATTCGAGAGGCTCATCGGATCTCAACCCCCACCCTCTCCGCCCCATCCTCCCCACCACCTCCCGCCCCCGCCGCTCCGCCACCTCCGCCTGCTTCACATACCCCAACCGCCGATACGCCTCCGCCAGCGCCGTGTAAAACCGCGCATCATCCTTGAACAACCGCGTCGCCCGCCGGAAATAACTCACCGCAGCCCAGTCGTCTCCGGCCCGCGCCGCGCCCAGTCCCAACAGGTATTGGTGATACGGATCCTTGCGCTTGATCCGCAACAAGCGCTCGCGATAGCGATCGGCCTGCGCCGTGCGACCTTGTCGATCGTACAGACCGATCAAATTGATCAAGGCCTCCGAGTGTCCCGGTTCCGCGCTCAGCGCCGACAAGTACGCTTGCTCCGCGCCCGCCAAGTCGCCGCGACGCGCGCGAATCACGCCCGCGCTGTTCCACCCTGACGCGAACCGTGGATCCAACCGCAATGCTTCGAGCATCACCGCGTCGGCCAGATCGAGCTTGTTTTCCAGCATGCGCTGCACGGCCACGTTGTTATAAAACGCAGCCATCATCTGCGCGTCGCTGACGCGCTCGAATTTGGCGTGTTCGTCGTAGTCGCCGGTCACGTCGACGAGGTAGTGCCGCCCACCAATCACCACGACCGCGTTGATGTGCCCCAGCCGCACCAAAGTGTCGCCTTCGAGCCGCGACACCGGCGGTGCCGAGGGCTGTTGCGCATAGGCCGTCATGCCCGCTTCGCGCGCGAGCGTGATGAAGAGCAAGGTGAAGGACAGGCAATTGGCCTCGCGCGTGCGGTACACCTCGGCCACCGACAACGTGGCGTCATCGCGATACTGCAAGCCCAAGCCCGTCGGCGTGGCGAGAAAATCGATCAATCGCTTGAGCCGCGCGACACCGGGCTCGGTCGCGCCGATCACTTCGACGCGCAGACGCGCGGACAAGTCCTCGGGCACGCGATCGAGCACCTCGCCCACTTCAGGCAAGCGCAACGGTTCCAACGGCGCTTGCTCGACGGGCTCCAGCGCGTTCGCGGACGTCGCCGCGAAACCCCACGCGCACGCCATCGCCACCATCAGCGCGACGGCGCGACATCGATCAGCGAACGAGCACACCGAGGACCGCTCCACGCCGAGCGCCGATCACAAGGGATCGGCCACGAAGCTCGTCAATTCCAGGTCGAAATAGGGCTTGCCGTCCCACGTGATGTGGATCGTCTTCGGCCACGCCACGCCGTGCGAAACGATCTCGCCCGACAGCATCATGCGCTGATCGATCATGCCTTCGCCCTCGGGGTCGGGCACGCGCGTGTCGATGCGCACGGGACGATGCGTGGCATCGAGCCACACGATCGCCTCGGGCAAACCCGGTCGCGCCACGCGAAGACCGCGCAGTCCGGAAGCCTCGGCTGGCGCCATCGAGACCTCGACCGGCTTGTCGAGCAGAATCACCAGCCGCAACAACTGATACAAGGAATATTGCACGCGCTCGTGCTCGAAAATTTCCGGCGGCATGGGCTTGGTCAGCCCTTCGCGCGTCAGCAGGCCGCTGGTGGGCGACATCTCCATCATTTGATCACTGGCGTGGCCTTTGTCCTTGAGCCAGGACTTGGAGCGCACCACGCCCGAGGGCATCACCTGGGTTTCGACGCCGATCACGCGCGGCTTGCCTTGCACGTAGACCTTGGCCTCGCCCGTCCACGACAGGTTTTGAAACTTGCGCAGCGCCACCGCGCCACCGCCACGTTCGATCGCGGCCGAGACCAGTTTGCCGGTCTCGACATCGGTCACGCGCGCCAGCGCCGGCGCGCACAGCACCCACAGCACCCACAGCACGAACGTCGCCAACAGCCCGCGCATCGGACGCACTCCTCGTTAGTGTGATGTTCCCGGATCGCCGCGATTGACGTAGTGATCGGAAATCACCCGCGCGACCGCGGCGGTGAGCTTCTTGCCGGTCGGAATATGCAGGAACTCGTTCGGACCGTGCGCGTTGGACTTCGGCCCCAGCAGGCCCGTGACCATGAACTGCGCCTCGGGAAAACGCTCCTGCAGCATGCCCATGAAGGGAATCGTGCCGCCCTCGCCCATCGAGGCCGCGCGGGGACCGAAGTATTCCTTCGACGCGGTGTCGATCGAATCGGCCAGCCAATGCTTGAGCGACGGCGCCGCCCAGCCCTGCGAGGATTTCTCGACTTCGAATTCGACCTTGGCGCCATACGGCGGCTCGGCCTCGAGCAACTGCTTCAAGCGACTCGACGCCAGCAACGGATCGAGCGTGGGCGGCAGACGGATCGACAACTTCACCGCCGTCTGCGGCCGCAGCACATTGCCCGCGTCCTCGAGCGCCGGCAAGCCGTCGGCGCCGGTGATCGACAGGCTCGGTCGCCACGTGCGATTGAGCAGCAACTCGGCGACGTCCTTGTTCACGGGCTGCATGCCCGGCACGAAGGGATACTTGTCGTAGACATGCGCGCCCAAGACGTCGGCGACGCCGCGCGCCTGCGCGATGCGCTCGCTGGGAATGTCGACATAGAGCACTTCCGGTCGCATCTTGCCGGTGATCGGGTCCTCGAGGCGATCGAGCAATTGCCGCAGCACGCGGAACGAACTCGGCACCACGCCGCCGGCATCGCCCGAGTGCACGCCTTCCTCGAGCACCTTCACGCGCAAGGTGCCACCGGCCAGACCACGCAGGCTGGTGGTCAGCCACAACTGATCGTAGTTGCCGCAACCGGAGTCCAGGCACACCACGAGCGAAGGCTTGCCGATGCGATCAGCGAGATAGTTGATGTAGAACGGCAGATCGTAGGAGCCCGATTCCTCGCAGCCTTCGATCAGCACCACGCAGCGCGAGTGATCGACGCCACGCTCCTTGAGCGCCATCACCGCCGTGAGCGAGGCGAAGGTCGCGTAGCCGTCATCGGCGCCGCCGCGACCATAGAGTTTGTCGCCCGCGATCACCGGCTTCCACGGCGACAGGTCGGGCGCCCAGCCGATCATCTCGGGCTGCTTGTCCATGTGGCCGTACAACAGGATCGTGTCATCGCCCTTGCCGGGGATGTCTATGAACAACAGCGGCGTGCGCCCGGGCAACTGGATGCGCTCCACGGTCATGCCGGTGATCGGCTGCGCGCGCACCCAGGTTTCGATCAGGTCCATCGCTTCCTTCATGTAGCCGTGGTTCTGCCACTGCGCGTCGAAGGCCGGCGATTTGTTCGGAATCTTGATGTACTCGCACAACTGAGGAACGATCTGACGATCCCACAGGTCGGAGACGAAGTCGTAGAGCTTGTCGGTGTTCATTTCTGGCACCCCAGGGGTAGGCGGCCAGTGTAGCCGAGGCGCCGGAAATGCGGGCAAGTTGGCAATTTCCGGTGTTCGATCCGGGTGGTCGTGGTCGTTGCATGGGGATGGCGCGGAAAATTCACGCGCCATGAAGGGTGCGGCGCCTACGGTGGTCGGGCGGGTTTGATCACGCGATTTGCAGAAATCGCGAGAACGCGATCGATGAGTCAGAAAGGGCAACCCGCGGGCGAAGTCTTTACGCGAAGGCGGAACAGGGACGTGAAGGAATCATCATCATGAGCGAATCTTCTTGCGAAGTCCCGGCACGCGCCATCGACCCGCTGCTGCCCGAAGTCTATGGCGAGCTCAAGCGCCTGGCCCGCCATCAACGCTTTCATCATCGTTCGCAAGACACCTTGTCGACCACGGTCCTGGTGCACGAGGCCTATCTGCGCCTGGCGCGCGCCGGCGCCAAGATCAGCGACCGCCGTCACTTGATGGCGTTGTGCGCGCGCGTGATGCGCCAGATCGCCATCGACCACGCGCGCGCCGGCCAAGTGCGCGCGCGCCATCGCGGCGATGCCGCCACCGACGAAGCGCCGAACGCGCGCCACGATGACGACGCGGGCGCGCGCCTGGCGCTGAGCCTGGCCTTCGAGCGCCTCCAGGCGGCCGACGAGGACTTGGCCGAGACCGTCGAACTGGCGTGGTTCGCCGGACTCGAAGTCACCGAGATCGCCGAACTCAAGGGCGTGACGCCACGCACCGTGCAGCGCGACCTCAAGCGCGCGCGCGCCTGGCTCAGCGAGTGGATCGACGGCTAGCGCCATGGGCGAAGACACCGACTTCGCCCTGCTCGACGCCACGCTCGCGCGCCTGCTCGAATGCGATGGCGCCGCGCGTCACGAACTGCTGAGCGATTTCCTGGTCGCCCACCCGCGCCTGGCCTCGCGCCTGCTGCGTCTGCTGCGCGCGGCCGAGGACGATCACACGCGCGTCGATCAACCACTGATGCGGCTGCGCGACGACGCCTGGGATCACATCGCGCGCGCGCAACCGGGGCCGCGTCAGATCGGCGACTGGCGCATCGTCGGCGAACTGGGCAGCGGCGGCATGGCCGAGGTCTGGCTGGGCGAGCGCGAGGCGCGCGGCTTCGTGCAGCGCGCCGCGATCAAGCAGCTCGCGCGCGGCATGGCCACGCCGGCCCTGGCCGCGCGCTTCGAGCAAGAGCGCCAGATCCTCGCCTCGCTCGACGACCCGGGCATCGCGCGCCTGATCGATGGCGGCGTCGAGGACGGCCTGCCCTTCATCGCGCTGGAATTCGTCGAGGGCCGCGACGTGTTGAGCTGGTGCGACCAGCAAGGGCTCGACATCACGCACCGACTGCGGCTGTTCGCCGAGATCGCCACCGTGGTCAGTCGCGCGCACCGACGCCTGATCGTGCATCGCGACATCAAGCCCTCGAACGTCCTCGTCGATACTGAAGGTCGCGTGCGCCTGCTCGACTTCGGCATCGCCAAGCTGCTCGACCCCACCGGCATGCCGCATGCCGCGCCGACCACCGAAGTCGGCGTGCGCGCGTTGACCTTGGAGTACGCAAGTCCGGAGCAATTGCGCGATCTGCCAATCACGGTCGCCACCGATGTTTATCAACTCGGGCTCTTGCTGTATCTGCTGGTCACCGGACATCACCCGTTCCGCCGCGCGGGCCTGAGCATCGGCGAGCACGAACGGCGCGTGCTGGAAACACCGCCCGAAGACCCCAGCGAGATCGCCACGCGCGACACCGCCGAAGGCGACGCGCCAACCCGCGCGCAAGCGCGGGGCTTGTCGTCGCGCGCGCTGGCGCGACGACTGCGCGGCGACATCGACGCGATCACGCGCCGCGCCCTGGCCAAGCGCCCCGAGGATCGGTACGCCACCGTCGACGATCTGCTGGCCGATTTGCGCCGGCATCAAGAGCACCGGCCACTCGCGGCGCGCGCGCCGCGGTTGGGTTATCGCCTGCGACGATTCGCGCGGCGTCATGCCTTGACCTTGAGCATCGCCGTGGTCGTCACCATCGCGGCCGCGGGCTATGGCGCGATGGCGTGGCGACACTCGCGCGAGTTGGCGCGCGAAGCCGAGGTCAATCGCGCGGTGCGCGATTACGTCGTGTCCTTGTTCAAGCTCGTCGATCCCTTCTTCGCGGGGCAACGCGATCTCTCCGGCAGCGAGATGCTGGCCTATGCCTCGACCGACGCGCTCGAGCAGGTCAAGCATCAGCCGCGCGTGCACGCGGAGATTCTGTCGATGCTGGCGCAGCTGTATCTGTCGCGCAGCGAACCGCGCCTGGCCCTGCCCCTGGCCGAACGCGCCATGGTCGAGCAACGCCAAAGCGAGGGCGAGGAATCCGAGGCCTACGTCGATGCGCTCTACAGCCTGGGACTGACCTATTACTACTTGGGCCGTTATGAAGATGGCGAGCGCACGCTCACCGAAGTCCTGCGGCTGCGGCGCGCGCGCGACCCCGAAAGCGCCGACGCCGTGTTCACCCGACGTCTGGTCTCAAGCTTGGTGCATCATCGCGGCGACTTGGCGCGCGCGCGCGCCGAATTGCTCGCGCAAGCCGAGGGCGGTGTCGAGTCAGCCGCCCTGCGCGCCGACTTGATGCACGAACTGGCCGACACCGAACGCGACAGCGGTCTGTTTGACGAGGCCGGTCGCCACTACGCGATGATGATGGAAGCCTCGCGACGTGAGTTCGCCGAGTGGCAGACTTCGAGCGCGGCGCGCCTGCTTCCGCCGGAGTTCGACGCGATCGGCGAGTCAGCGCCGGTCGACGCGCCCATGAGCGACTGCCCGGAGGGCGAGCTCGATCCGGGCTTAAAGGTGCTCTACGGCATGGAGGCCGGCGACTATGGCCGCTTTCTGCTATTGCGCGGCGACGTCTGCGCGGGCGCGGTGCTGATCGAGCAAGGCCTGCGGCAAACCTTGCAGCAGTATGGCGCCTCCCACTATTTGGCGGCCGTGCATCGTCGCAATGCGGGGTTGCTGCACTATCGCCAAGGCCAAAACGAGCGCGCCGTGAATGAGCTGAGCGACTCGATCGCGATCTATCACCAAACCTTTTCGGCCACCCATGGCTACGCCGCTCAAATGACCGCGGACCTGGGCTTCGCCCTGCTCGCGAGCCGGCGCTGGCGCGAAGCGGCCACCGCCTTCGACGCCGCCATCGCGGACCTCGACGGCACGCGCCCGGGTGGCCATCCCGTGCTTGCGACCGCCCTCGCCGGCCGCGCGATTCTGGCGTGGCGCGCGGGCGATCTCGCGCGGGCCGAAGCGGATCTCGATCAAGCGATCGCGCGCCGCACGCGCGATTTCGGCGGAAGGCACCCCTACACCTTGGTGTTGCGGGAGGCGAAGGCGAGGATGCGAGGGGAAGCGTTTGATGACGCGGGGTTGGCGGAGGCGGGGGAGTGGTTGGAGGTTTGGCGGGTGAGGGAGGGGGTGGTGGTCGGTGGGAAGGGAGATTGAGGACACCCATCGATTCGTTTCTCGCTCGCGCCACGGCCAGCAGAGATCGAGGACACCCATCAATCACACACGTGAGCGATTGAGGACACCCATCGAATCGCTACTCGCTCGTGAGCGATTGAGTGAGCGATTGAGGACACCCATCGATTCGCTATTCGCTCGCGCCACGGCCAGCACGGATCGGGACACCCATCAATCACGCGCGATATCTGGACATCCAGGGCTCCGCGGATTCTTCGAAGATTCGGGACACCCATCGATTCGGCGTTCGGTCGCGCCGCCGTCTGTGCCGATCAGGACACCCATCAATGGCGCACGATTTCTGGACACCCAGGGTTCCAGGGACTCATCGAAGCGGCTGAGATGGATGAGGACAACCACAATCCAAGCCCCTTGTGGAAGACTTCCCCCGAACTAGCCAGCGGCGCTTGAACGCGCGCGAGTCGTTCGCGAGCGTGCACGAGGACACCCAGCAAACCGAACGTTTCACCGAATCGACACCCCGCCCCACCTCACGCTCCTACACCGAGCCACGCCAAATCCCCCGCATTTTCCAGTCTTTTCGATGCCGCCTGACCGCGCGCGTCTGACACCGCGTCATCCCCCGTCTGACACGCCGCGCCCGCATCCACGCACGTGTCGTCGCGACATCCCGCGATAGGGTGAAGCGCTTGCGATCTTTAGTCTTTGCACACCGGCCGAACGACTCGACCGGCAACTAACTGGACAAGGAGTCCGCCATGAATCTGTTCAAGTCGCTGCTGTTGTCGCTGTGCTTCGCCCTGTCGTCCGCCGCGTTCGCCGCCGAGCCGGTCAACATCAACACCGCCGACGCGGCGACGCTGGCCTCGGGCCTCAACGGTGTCGGTGAATCGAAGGCGCGCGCCATCATCGCCTACCGCGAAGCTCACGGCCCGTTCAAGACCGTCGACCAACTCGCCCAGGTGCAGGGCATCGGCCTCAAGACGGTGGAGAAGAATCGCGATGCGATGACCACGGGTGGCGTCGCGCAGCCGGTCAAGCCCGCGACCACGCCGAGCACTTCGCCGGCCCAGTAAGTTCCGCGACATCCGGCGCGCAAGGAGGCGCGCCCTTCCACTCCAACGGCGCGCGGACAGGATGGTCCGCGCGCCGTCCGCGTTGACGCCGACCCCACCGCGCTTCGCTACACTGCGCGCATGCGCACCACTCGCCTCACTCGCGCCGACTATCGCCGCATGCCTTGGCGCAACGGTGGTGGTCTCACCACCGAGCTCGCGCGTCATCCGAGCGAGGGCGACTTCGATTGGCGCGTTAGCATGGCCGACATCGAGAATGACGGCGATTTCTCCGCCTTCACCGGTTACGACCGCAGTCTGCTGCTGCTTTCGGGTCAAGGCCTGTCGCTGACCTTCGCCGATCGCGACGAACCGGTGCTGCTGCACGAACGCAGCAAGCCGCTGGTGTTTTCCGGCGACGACACGCCGCATTGCCGACTGATCGGCGGCCCCGCGCGCGACTTCAACGTGATCACGCGTCGCGGTCGCTTTCGACACGAGTTGTTGCTGCGACCCTTGGTGGGTCCGATGGTGCTGTTCGCGCAAGCGGGCACGTCATGGATCATCCATGTGCTGTCGGGCCACGCGAGCCTGCAACGCGTCGACGACGCGCCGACGCTGCAAGCCGGCGACACGCTCATCGTTCACGAACCCGAGCCCGAGGATCGTCACGCCGTGATCGGCGGTGGCGGCGAGTTGGTGCTCGCGCGCCTCACACGCGAGGATGCAGTGACGGGCTTGCCGGAACTCGGCGCTCCCTAACGCGACACGCGCGCATCGCGTCGCCGCGCCATCACTCCTCGAAGAATCGCGCGCGCAAGGCCGGCGTCGGCACCAGGCACACATCGCGCGTGCCGAACCAGCGATAGCGCCTCGCCGCGATGAAGTCGTAAACCGCGTCGCGCCATGCTCGCGGCAGCACGCGCAATACGCGCACCGCGCGCCAAGGCAGGCGCAGATGCCGGGCCAGCGCGAGCGCCGCGTCCGAACGCTGCAAGGCGCGGCCTTCTTCGATCAGCAGAAAGCTCGCGGGCGCCGTCGGATCGAGCCCCCATCGCCGCAATTCAACCTGCCCGCGCGCGGACTGCACGGCGGCGAAGCGCAGCTGCTGATCGCGCTCGCGCGCGAGGATGAAGCGCACCGAGCCCGCGCACAGATTGCAGGCGCCGTCGAAGATCACCAAGGGCGCGTCGGGCGCGTCGCTCATCAAACGATCGCCAAGCGCGCGAACCGAAGCCTCATGCGCGTCGACGCTCGTGCCGCATCCACGCGCGCAACGCGAGCTGCTGCGCGATCGACACGACATTCGTCGTCGCCCAATACAACCCAATGGCCGAAGGCAAGGCCGCGACCGCGACCACGCTCACCAGCACGGGCGCGTAGATCAGGAACTTCGGCGCTTCGGGACCCAGCCCCGGCATCAAGGCCACCACCGCCAACATCAGGACACCCACGATCGCGGTCAGCACCACGTCGGGCTTGGCCAGATTGGCGATCCACAGAAAGCGCGAGCCGAAGGTCAGATGGCCCAGCGCGCGAAACGTGCCCAGGCCGAGCATCGCCTGCGCGCCCAGATGCGCCACGTTCCAGCGATCGAACAGGCGCACGCCGTGGCGTCGATAGAGATCGAACGTGCGCCGCGCCAGTTCGCGCGGATCGTCCGCGTGGCGCGCGCGCAAGGCTTCGAGTTCGGGCTTGAGACGCTCGAGCGTGTCGCGCGTCTTCTGCCCGCGATAACTCACCGCCAGCGAGACCGGCGCGATCAGCAGCCGCGTCGCCAGCGTGAACACGATGATGGCCATCGCCTCGGACAGCCCGACATGCAGGCTCAACGCGGTCAGACCGCGCTGCAAGAGTTCAACCCAGGATTCCCACATGACGCCACGCCCTCCCCGCTCGAGCCGTCGCCCGATGGCGCCCGGTCATGGGCGTCTGCGGGCCGGCCGGTCCGTCACAAGGGTCAGCCGACGAGCGGCGACTCAGTCCCAGCGATCATCGCGCGTGAACACCGCGCCGGCCTCGACCTTTACCGGAAACTTCGCCGTCGGCGCGTAAGCCGGCGGACACGTCACCTCGCCCGAGCGGATGTCGAAGCGCGCGCCGTGGCGCGGGCATTCGATCTCGTGACCGTGGACCGTGCCACTGGCGAGTTCGCCGCCGTCGTGCGTGCACACGTCTTCGAGCGCGTAGAGTTCGCCATCGAGATTGAACACGACGATCATCACGCCATCGACATCGACCACGCGATGTTCGCCGGGCAGCAGTTCGGCGGTGGCGCAGACGCGGGTCCAGGTGCTCACAGCGGCTTGGCCAGGACGATGAACTCGAGGTCGTCGCGTTGCGGCAGGCCGAAACGTTCGTCGCCGTAGGGAAAAGGCTTGCGCTCCCCGGTCGCGCGGAAGCCGCGGCGTTCGTACCAGGCGATCAGTTCGTGACGCTGCACGATCACGGTCATGTCCATCTTCGTGCAGCCCATTTCGTCGCGCGCTTGGCGCTCGCATTCGTGCATCACCAGGCGGCCGATGCCGGCGCCTTGCAGGTTCGGTCGAACGGAGAACATGCCGAAGTAGCAGGCGTCGCCGTCGTGTTTCTCGAGATGGGCGCAGGCGAGAAGCTCGTCGCCGCGGAAGGCCAACACGACGCGACTGTCCGGTTCGGCGAGCACGGCCGCGAGGCTGACGGGATCGGTCCGCTGGCCTTGCAACAGATCGGCTTCGGTGGTCCAGCCCTGACGGCTGGAGTCACCACGATAGGCCGACTCGACGAGGGCCACGAGCGCGGGGATGTCGGCGGGGGTGGCGAGGCGGAAGGTCAGTGGGGCCATGGCGGAGGTGTCTCGGATCGGGGGCCGGGGCGGCGCGTGGTGTGAAGGGGACGCAGCGCTGGTGGGGGAATGATGGGTGTCCTCGAAGGCCGTGGGGGGCAATCGGGGATCGTGGGTGTCCTGATTTGTCGGGGTGTTCTGAGTGGATCCGGTGGCGCCGGGTTGGTGGGTGTCCTTGAATGCCGCGATGCCGGAGGGTGGACGATGGGTGTCCTCAACCGCTTTCGATTTGTGGGTGTCCCGAATCGACGCGTCGATGGCGGAATGATGGGTGTCCCCAATGGCAGCCCTCGGATCGTGGGTGTCCCGAATCGACGGTCGCGATCCGTGGGTGTCCTGATCCGCCTCCTTCGAATCGTGGGTGTCCCGAATCGACACAACCGCCCCCGCGTCGATGGAGGAATGATGGGTGTCCCCAACCGCCCCCGCCCCCAGCGCCCCCACCACCGCCTCGAACGCCAACATCGCGCACCGCCGCCGCGCCGGGTACCGGCGCAACTCCGAAAGCGCATTTAGCTCACCCAACACCGAATCCTCGCCCGCCGCCGCCTCGAGGTACGCCGCGAACCGCTCGCGTAAGGCCCGCACTTCGGTCTCATCACGACCGAGCACCAACTCACTCAGGATCGAAGCCCCCGCCGTCGCGATGGCGCACGCCTCGCCGGCGAACTTCGCTTCGGCGATGCGCCCCTCGACCACGCGCAGCTCGCAGCGCAGGTGATCACCGCACATCGGGTTGCTGCCCTCGCCCGCATGGGTGTGGCCGGGCAGCGCGCCGAAGTTGCGCGGCGCGCGGTTGTGTTCAAGCACGGTCTGCTTGTAGAGCTCGGCGATACTCATGTCGCGCGATTGTAGTACCGCGCGCTTCAGGCCAGCATCTGGCGCGCGCGAACCAGTGCCGCGACGAGCGCGTCGATCTCTTCGCGCGTGTTGAAGAACGCGAGCGAGGCGCGCGCGGTCGCGGCGACGCCGTAGAACTGCATCAGCGGATGCGCGCAGTGATGGCCCGAGCGCACGGCCACGCCTTCGGCGTCGATCAGGGTCGCGAGGTCGTGCGCGTGCACGCCGTCGATCAGGAACGACAGCACCGCCGCCTTGTTCGGCGATTTCCCGAACAGGCGCAGACCCGGGATGCTTTCGAGCGCGGCCGTGGCGTAGTCGAGCAACTGCCGCTCGTACGCGGCGATGCGCGACATGTCCACGGCCTGCAGATAATCCACCGCCGCGCCAAGGCCAATCATGCCGGCGATGTTCGGCGTGCCGGCCTCGAAACGATGCGGCGGTTCGGCGAAGGTCGTGCCGTCGAAGCTGACCGTGCGGATCATCTCACCGCCGCCCATGAACGGCGGCATCTCGGCCAGCAACTCGCGTCGCGCCCACAGCACGCCCGTGCCCGTGGGACCCAGCATCTTGTGGCCGGTGAACGCATAGAAATCGCAGCCCAGCGCGCGCACGTCGACGGGCATGTGCGGCAGTGCCTGCGAGCCATCGACGAGCACGGGAATGCCCCGCGCATGCGCGCGCGCCACCACGTCGGCGACGGGATTGATCGTGCCCAGCGCGTTCGACACATGCGCCATCGCCACCAGCTTCACCTCGGGCGTGAGCAACTCATCGAGCAACTCCAGGCGCAATTCGCCCTCGGGCGTGATCGGCAGCACCTTGAGCACCGCGCCAGTTCGCGCGCCCACGAGCTGCCACGGCACGATATTGGCGTGATGCTCCATGGTCGTGACCAGGATCGCGTCGCCGGGTCGCAGCCGCGGCATCGCATAGCTGTAAGCGACCAGGTTGATGCTCTCAGTGGTGCCGCGCGTGAACACGATCTCGTCGCGCGAGCCGGCATTGATGAAGCGCGCCAGCTTGTCGCGCGCGCCCTCGTACAGCGCCGTGGCTTCGGCGCCCAGCGTATGCACGGCGCGCGCGACATTGGCGTTGTGATGACGATAGTAGTCATCCACCGCCGCGATCACGGACGCCGGTCGCTGCGCGGTGTTCGCGTTGTCCAGATACACCAGCGGCCGACCATGGATGCGCCGCTCGAGCTGCGGAAAATCGCCGCGATAGCGCCAGGGATCGAAGGCCTCGACCGCGCTCATGTCGCCTCCGAACGCGCGGGCAGATGCGCGGAAATCAAATTCGCGACGAACTCGCGCAGCGCCACGTCGGCGATGCCTTCGATCTGACCGCGACAGAACGCGAACGTCAGCAGACTGCGCGCAGCCGCCGCCGGCAAGCCACGCGAGCGCAGGTAGAACAAGGCGCGCTCATCGAGTTGCCCCACGGTCGCGCCATGCGCGGCCTTGACCTCGTCGGCCAGGATTTCGAGCACGGGCTTGGCGTCGATCTCGGCATGCGGCGACAGCAGCAGGTTTTTGTTGTCCAGCGCCGCGTCCGCGCCATCGGCGCCTTCGGCCACGACGATGGCGCCGCCGAGCACGGCGCGCGCGCGACCATCGGCCACGCCGCGCCACGACACGCGACTGCGCGTATCGCGCGCCGCGTGCGTCACGCGCAATTGCAGATCCGCGTGCTGACGACCGCGTAGTGCGGCCACGCCGAAAACGGTCGTGCCCGCGCCCGCGCCACGCAGATCCACCACCAGATCATGACGCGACAACTCCGCGCCCAACTCGGCCACGCGCAGATCGTATTGCGCGCCAGCTTCGGCGACGACTTCGGTGCGTGCGACCAAGCGTGTCTTCTCGCCCGCGTCCTGAATGCGCGTGTGATCAACGCGCGCGCCGTCGGCGAGATCGATCTGCAGCACGCGGTTGTGCCAATGCGCGGGCGCGCCGACGGCGCGCTGCGATTCAATCAGATTCAAGCTGGCGCCCGCGCCCAGACGCACGATGTGACGCGCGTGCACGGCCAACGGACCTTCGCTCTCCACGCTGATGTCGAGCAGATGCACGGGCCGCGCGATCGTCGCGCCGGCGGCGACTCGAATCACCGCGCCCTCGCGCGCCAGCGCCGCGTTGAGCGAAGCCAGCGCGGAGGCGGGCTCCTCGTAACGTCGCGTCAGCGGATGGCACAGGCCATCGCCACCGCCCTCGAGCACGCGCGACAGCGGCTGAATGCTCAGCACCGCGCGCTCGGCGTCATCGAGCACGGACAAATCCGCGCGAAACACGCCATTGACGAACACCATCCGCGCCGCGTCGACGCCCGGCAGTTCCAGCAGCGAAGGATCGATCGCGCGCGTGGCCGCGGTCGCGTCGTCTTCGCGCCAGGCGGTGCTTTCTAGCGCGCGCAGGCTCGTGTACTTCCAGCCTTCCACGCGCGCATCGGGCAGGCCGCCGCGCGCGAAGGTCTCGACCGCCGCGCGGCGCGCCTCGCTCAACCAATCCAGACGCGCGCCGGGCAAGCCCGCGACGGCGGCGTCGAAGCGCGCCAGGTGCGCGCGCACGAACTCGCTCATGACGCGAACGCCGCCTGTTCCTCGGCGCGCCGTTCGCGCAACCAGGCGTAGCCTTGTTCTTCGAGCTTCAACGCCAGGTCCTTGTCGCCGGATTCCACGATGCGACCTTCGGCCAGCACGTGCACGCGATCGGGCACGATGTAGTCGAGCAAGCGCTGATAGTGCGTGATCACCAAAAACGCGCGATCGGGCGAGCGCAGTTTGTTCACGCCCTCGGCGACCAGGCGCAGCGCGTCGATGTCCAGGCCCGAGTCGGTCTCGTCGAGAATCGCCAGGCGCGGCTCGAGCACGGCCATCTGGAAGATCTCGTTGCGCTTCTTCTCGCCGCCGGAAAAGCCCTCGTTCACCGCACGATGCAGCAAGTCATCGGAAATGTGCAGCACGCGCAGCTTCTCGCGCACGAGCTTGAGAAACTGCATCGAGTCCAACTCCGCCTCGCCGCGATGCTTGCGCTGGGCATTGAGCGCGGCGCGCAAGAAATACGTGTTGTTGACGCCTGGAATCTCGACCGGATACTGAAACGCCAGGAACACACCTTCGGCCGCGCGCTCTTCGGGTTCGAGCGCCAACAGGTCGCGACCGAGATACTCGACGCGCCCTTGCGTGACTTCATAGCCCTCGCGTCCGGCGAGCACATGCCCCAGCGTGCTCTTGCCCGCGCCATTGGGACCCATGATCGCATGCACCTCGCCGGGGCGAACCTCCAGCGACAGGCCCTTGAGAATGTCCTTGCCCGCCACGCGCACGTGCAGGTCTTCGATCTTCAACATGATGCTGACTCCGGCGTGACGGCTCGCGTCACGCGCTTGATGCTTTCCACGAACTTCAACCGACCGCGCCTTCGAGCGACACTTCCAAGAGCTTCTTGGCCTCGACGGCGAACTCCATCGGCAGTTCCTTGAACACTTGCTTGCAGAAGCCGTCGACGATCATCGACACGGCGTCTTCCTCGCCGATGCCTCGCGCGCGGCAATAGAACAACTGATCCTCGGAGATCTTCGAGGTCGTGGCTTCATGCTCGACCACGGCGTTGGGATGCTTGACCTCGATGTAGGGAAACGTGTGCGCGCCGCAACGCTTGCCGATCAGCAGGCTGTCGCACTGCGTGTGGTTGCGCGCGCCTTCGGCGGTTTTCTCCACGCGCACCAGGCCGCGATACGTGTTCTGTCCGCGCCCGGCGGAAATGCCCTTGGCGACGATCTTGCTCTTGGTGCGCCGGCCCAGATGGATCATCTTGGTGCCGGTGTCGGCCTGCTGACGATGATGGGTCAGCGCGACCGAATAGAACTCGCCGACGGAATCGTCGCCGCGCAAGACGCAACTCGGATACTTCCAGGTAATGGCCGAACCGGTTTCGACCTGGGTCCAGGAAATCTTGGCGCGCGCGCCGCGACACTCGCCGCGCTTGGTCACGAAATTATAAATACCGCCGACGCCATTCTCGTCGCCCGGATACCAGTTCTGCACGGTCGAGTACTTGATCTTGGCGTCCTCGAGCGCGACCAGTTCGACCACGGCCGCGTGCAGCTGATTCTCGTCGCGCATCGGCGCGGTGCAGCCTTCGAGATAGGACACGCTCGCGCCGTCCTCGGCCACGATCAAGGTGCGCTCGAACTGACCGGTATCGCGCGCATTGATGCGGAAGTAGGTGCTCAACTCCATCGGGCAGCGCACGCCTTTCGGAATGAACACGAAGGAGCCATCGCTGAACACGGCCGAATTGAGCGCGGCGAAATAGTTGTCGCCGATCGGCACGACCGAGCCCAGATACTGACGCACCAGATCCGGATGCTCGCGCACGGCCTCGGAGAAGGAACAGAAGATCACGCCCACGCGCGCGAGTTCTTCCTTGAACGTGGTGCCGACCGACACCGAGTCGAACACCGCGTCGACCGCCACGCCCGCCAGACGCGCGCGCTCGTGCAGCGGCACACCGAGCTTGTCGTAGGTTTCGAGCAACTTCGGGTCGACTTCGTCGAGCGACTTCGGCCGCTGCTTGGGCGCGGCGAAATAACTGATCGCCTGAAAATCAATCGGCGCGATCTCGAGCCGCGCCCAATGCGGCGGCGTCATGGTCAGCCAATGGCGATAAGCCTTCAGGCGCCACTCGGTCAGCCATTCGGGTTCTTGCTTCTTGGCGCTGATCAGGCGCACTACGTCTTCGTTGAGGCCGGGCGGCACGACTTCGGTGTCGATGTCGGTGACGAAGCCGGCGTCGTAGCGTCGGTTGACCAGGGCATCGAGCGTTTGCGGGGAGGTCGCCATGGATTCCGCGCCTTCAGTGAGTCAGGAGTTCGACACGCAGCGGAATGCGCTTGCGATTGCCGGGTTTTTGCGTCATGTCGGCGACCGTCACGCCCTTGAGCGCGGTTTCGATCGCGAGGCTGATGCGGCGCCAATTGACGCGCACGCCGCAATGCGATTCGTGATCGCAAGCGCCGTCGTGCGCGCTGCACTCGGTCATGCCGATCGGGCCTTCGATGGCGGCGACCACGTCGGCGATGGTGATTCGCTCGGGCGCGCGCGCCAGGCGATAGCCGCCGGCGCTGCCGCGAAAGGATTCGACCAGGCCGGCGCGCGCGAGCAGCTTCAGCACCTTGCTGACCGTCGGCAATTCCAGGCGCGCGCGCTCGGACAAGCCCACGGCCGCGTGCACCTGCTCGGGCGCTTCGGCCAAGCAGGTCATCACCACGGTGGCGTAATCGGTCAGTTTGCTCACGCGGAGCATGGCGGGGGCTCGCTCAACGGGGCCCGCTGGACACGGGCCCGATCAATCAGGACCGAAATGGTACCGATTGCGCGCGGCAGGGTCAAACCGCGGAACTCGCCGCGTGGACTCAGGCTTTGCGTCGAGGCGGCAAGGCGAGCACGGACAGCGCGGCGATCGCGGCGCAAGCGGCGCCGAGTTCAAACGTGGCGACCGAACTGAAGCGATCCCACACGTAACCGCTGGTGCCGCTCGACACCAGCAAGACCGCGCCCGACACCAGATAGAACACGCCGAACGCCGTGCCACGCAATTCGCCCGGCGCGGCATCGGCGATGTAGGCCGCGAAGATGCCCTGGGTCAGGCCCATGTGAAGCCCCCAAAGCCCGACGCCGATAAACAACATCGTCCGCGAATCGGCCGCCGCCAAGACCAAATCCGCCGCGAGCAGCGCGATCATGCCGGCCGCGAGAATCCAGCGGCGATCGCCACGATCGGCCCAGGCGCCGGCGGGATAGGCCGTGATCGTGAATACCGCGGCCATCACCACCAGCGCGAGCGGCAGCCAGGTCACGGTCAGGCCCACCTGCGCGGCGCGCAACACGAGAAAAGCCTCGGTTGAGCGTGCGAAGGTCAGCACCGCGCCGACCAGCACGATGCGCCAGAACAAACCGCCCAGCGCCGACAGCGCCGCGCGCGTGATCGGCAAGCGCACCTCGCGGCGCGGCACATTCTTCGGCTCGTCGATGCCGAAGAACAGCAGCGCCACCGCGAAGATGCCCGGAATCACCGCGACCCACAGCGCCGAGCGCAGATCGCCGGCGAAATAGATCAAGGCCGCGATCGCCATCGCCGGGCCCAGAAAAGCACCAATGGTGTCGAGCGACTGACGCAGTCCATACGCCGCGCCGCGCTGATCGGCATGGACCACGTCGGCCAACAAGGCATCGCGCGGCGCGCCGCGAATGCCCTTGCCAATGCGATCGAGCAAGCGTGCACCGAGAATCCAGGTCACGCTCGAAGCCATCGGGATCAGCGGCTTGGTCAGCGTCGCCAAGCCGTAGCCAAAAATGATCAGGCCCTTGCGCTTGCCCAGCTTGTCGCTGAGATAGCCCGAGAACACCTTGGTCGCGAGCGCCAGACCCTCGGCCGCGCCTTCGATCAGGCCGATCGACAGTGCGCTCGCGCCCAGACCGGTGGCGAGGAAGAACGGCAGCACGCTGTGAATGAACTCGCTCGACATGTCGGTGAACATGCTCACCAGACCGAGGACCCACACTTCGCGAGGCAGACGAGGTTTGTTGACGGGCGTGCTATTGGCGGCATCCATGTTCCGAGACTACCCCAGGCCACGGTCGTCGCGACAGCCCGCGAATCGCCCTTTCGCCGCGACTTGCCGCGCGCGGACACGCCGCTACACTCGCGTCATCTTCTTTCGCGCGTCACGCCATGAGTCTCGCCCCCGAACAGCTCGACGCCCTGCGCCACTTCGTGGCCACGGCCTTGAACGACACCACGATCACGATCGAACCCGCTTCCGCCGACGCGAGTTTTCGCAGCTACTGGCGCGCGCGCGGCACGCGCGATGGCCGCACTTACATCGCGATGAATGCGCCGTCCGAGAAAGAGGACTCGCGTCCTTGGCTCGACATTGGTCGGCGCTTGCGCGCGGCCGGCCTCAACGCGCCCGAGGTGATCGCCGAGGATCTGACGCGCGGGTTCATCCTGATGAGCGATCTTGGTTCCGAGCCGTATCTGCCGGCCTTGAACGACACCAGCGTCGACGCGCTCTACGGCGATGCGCTCGAAGCGCTGCTGACGATGCAGACGCGCGTCGACACGCAGGGCCTGCCCGACTACAGCGAGCATCGCCTGATCACCGAGATGGAGCTGATGCCGACGTGGTTCCTGCAACGACACCTGGGCGTGACGCCCGAGTGCGAGCACTGGGACATCATCGAGGATACGTTTCGCAAGCTGACGAATTCGGCGCGCGAGCAGCCGCAGCGCTTCGTCCATCGCGATTATCACAGCCGCAATCTGATGATCGTGCCTGGCGCCAATCCCGGCATCATCGATTTTCAGGATGCGGTGCTGGGGCCGGTGACCTATGACCTGGTGTCGCTGCTGCGCGATTGCTACATCGCGTGGCCCGAGGCGCGCGTCGCCGCGTGGTCGCAAGCGCACGCCGCGCGACTGATCGAGCACGGCATCGTGCGCCACGGCGAAACGCGCTGGCAGCGCTGGTTCGATTGGATGGGCTTGCAGCGCCACATCAAGGTGCTCGGCATCTTCTGCCGGCTGTGGTATCGCGATGGCAAGGCCGGTTACTTGCGCGACCTGCCCCTGGTGCTGCGCTACACGCTCGACGTGGCCGCGCGTTATCCGGAACTGGCCGACTTCGCCGCGTGGTTGCGCGGCAAGGTCGGCGATCGCGATCTGACCGTGCCGCGCGCGGGGGCCTGATGCACGCGCTGATCTTCGCCGCCGGTCGCGGCGAGCGCATGGCGCCGCTGACCACGCACACGCCCAAGCCCTTGCTCGTGGCCGGCGGCAAGCGCCTGATCGAATGGCAGATCGAAGCGCTAACGCGCGCCGGCGTGCGCGACATCGTGATCAACACCGCGCATCTGGCCGCGCAGTTCGAACCCGCGCTCGGCGATGGCGCGCGCTGGTCGGTGCGCCTGCATTACAGTCATGAAGGCGACGAACCTTTGGAAACCGGCGGCGGCTTGCTCCATGCCCTGCCCTTGCTGCGCGACGAGTGCTTCATCGCGGTCAATGGCGATGTGTGGTGCGATCTGGATCTGACCCGTTTGCCGCGCGAACCGCGCGGGCTCGCGCACCTGGTCCTGGTCGACAACCCCACGCATCACGCGCGCGGCGATTTCACCCGCGACGCGCGCGGGCAATTGGCGCCGCTCGAGGCGTCGTCGCCGAACGCGCCCGCGCATACGTTCAGCGGTATCGGCGTGTATCGCCGCGAGATCCTCGACGATTGGCGCGCGCACATCGGCGATGCGCCCGGCGTCGAGCGCGTGCCGCCGCGATTCAAGCTCGGTCCGATTCTTTTCGCGCACGCGCGGCGAGGTCTGATCAGCGGCGAAGTGCATCCGGGCCGCTGGACCGACGTCGGCACGCCCGAGCGCCTGGCGGCCCTGGACGCGGCGCTGGCAAAACGTGATTGACACCGCATAACCCCAAGATCTTGTGGTCCCCGGCGACGCTTCCCGCTACATTGTCGACGCGACGCTGGGGAGGGCGTCCTGGTTTCGACATCAGGACGCAATGACGGGGCACTACAACGTCGCCACCAATCCAACGACCTGTGGGGGGTCATCATGCGGAAGTTCGTTCCTGCGCGCGGGAGAGCGCGTCTGTTGTGTCTGTCGCTGGGCCTCGTGCTGGGGAGCACGGTGCAAGCGGCGAGTATTCCGAGTCCGGATCATCACGAGTTCGAGGCCATGCTGTCGGCGCCCTACGAGGGTCAAGCCGCTGGCGATGCGCGCGAGTTCTCGCTGCATTTCGCGTTTCCCGACGCGCTCGATCCCAATACCGTGGCGTGGCGCCTGGAGATCCTCGATGGCAAGGATCAAGTGCTGCGCGCATGGCATGGCGAGGAGCGTATGTTCGGCCAACCGATCGAAGTCAATGTGCCGTGGAATGGCCGCACCGCGAAGAATCTCGCGCTCGGCACCGGTCACTATCGCGCGCGCCTGACCGCCGTCGCCGGCGATCCGGTGGTGATGCGTTCCAAGCGCGGTTCGCTGCGTCAGCGCGTCGACGATGTGCTGGCGCAATCGCCCGCGATCGACGTGCGCGTGCAGGAATGGGACATCGAGATTGGCCAGCCCGCGCGCCCGGTGATGCCGACGTTTCAGCCGCTGCCCGTTGCCAGCGATCCGATGTTGAAGTCCGCGCCCGCGACGGGCGGCCTCGCTTACACCGTGTACTTCGGCAATCTGCACAGCCAGACCAATCACTCCGACGGTGGCGGTGATCTGTCGACGTGCAACAGCTCGCAAGCCGCGCAAACGGGCGCGTTCGGGCCCAACGATGCCTTCGTCTACGCCAAGGGCAAGGGCCTCGATTTCCTGATGACCTCGGAGCACAACCACTACTTCGACGGTTCCAGCGGCACCAACAGCTCGGCCAGTCCGACCACGGCGATCAATCTGTATCAATCGGGTCTGACGACGGCGACGAACTTCAACAGCGCCAATCCCGGATTCCTCGCCATCTACGGCATGGAATGGGGCGTGATCAATAACGGCGGCCATCTCAACATCTTCAACTCGAATGAGTTGCTGGCGTGGGAGTCGAACGGGTCCGGGCAATTGCTCGGCAATACCTTCACCGCCAAGAGCGACTACGCCGCGCTGTACACGCTGATGAATTCGCGCGGCTGGATCGGCATGTTCAACCATCCCGATTCCACCGGCCAGTTCGCGGTCGGCGGCACGGACTTGGGCTTCAGCGCCGCGGGCGACACGGTGATGGTGGCGGCCGAGATCATGAATACCTCGGCGTTTTCCAACAACACCACCGAGTCCGAGACCGGTCGTTCGTCGTATTCGGGCGCGTTCAACAAACTGCTCGAGCGCGGCTTCCACGTGGCGCCGGTAACCGATCAGGACAACCATTGCGCCAACTGGGGCGCGAGCTATACCAATCGCACGGGCGTGCTCATTCCCACCGGTTCGACGCTCAACAGCACGAACTTCTTGAATGCCTTGCGCGCGCGTCGGATGTTCGCCACCGAGGACAAGACCAGCCAGATCGTGTTCACCGGCAATGGTCATCTGATGGGCGAGACCTTCAGCAACTCGGGCGCGTTGACCCTGACCGCGAACTTCGCGAGCAGCGGCGGCGCCACCGTGTCGCAGGTGCAGATCTACGAAGGCGTGCCGGGTCGCAATGGCACCGTGACCTTGCTCGCCTCGACCGCGTCGACCACGATCACGCCCAGCAATGGCGCGCATTTCTACTACGCCAAGATCACGCAAGTCGGTGGCAAGGTGTTGTGGTCGGCGCCGCTGTGGGTCAATCAGACGACCTCGAGCGACTCCACCGCGCCCACGGTCAGCGCGAGTGAATCGGGCACCGCCGGCACGATCACGTTGTCGGCAACGGCCTCGGACAATGTCGGCGTGAGCCGCGTGGAGTTCCTGGTCGACGGCGCGCTCAAGGGCACGGACACCAGTTCGCCCTACAGCATCACGCTCGACTCGACCACGCTCGCCAATGGCTCGCACGCGCTGGTGGCCAAGGCTTATGACGCGGCCAACAATGTCGGCACCAGCAGCACGGTGAACTTCAGCATCAGCAATGCCACGGCCGCCGAGTTGATCGTCAATGGCGGCTACGAGTCGGGCGCGTCGAGTTGGACCGCCACCAGCGGCGTCATCACCAACAGCAGCACCTATGCCGCGCATGGCGGCACCTACAAGGCCTGGTTGAATGGCTATGGCTCGGCGCACACCGACAGCGTGTACCAGACCATCACCATTCCCTCGAGCGCGGCCAATCCGACGCTGTCGTTCTGGTTGCGCGTCGACAGCGACGAGACCACCACGACCACGGCCTACGACACGCTCAAGGTCCAGGTGCGTAACGGCAGCAACACCGTGCTGACCACGCTCGCGACCTATTCCAACCTCAACGAAAGCACCTCGTACGCGAAGAAGTCCTTCAGCCTGTCGGCCTACAAGGGCCAGACCGTGCGCATCTACTTCGAAGGCGTCGAGGGCTCGATCACGGCGACATCGTTCTTGATCGATGATGTGAGTGTGTTGACGCAGTAAGCCTCGCGCGCGCGTCGGTCATTGGACCGGCGCGAGCTATCGGGTCATGAAGCAAGCATCGCGGGCCACTGGCCCGCGATGTGTTTTCAGGGTCCGCGCGAGGGCAAACCCATCACGCGCCGCAAGAACGGCACGGTCACGCGCCGTTGCGCGGCCAGGCTTTCGCGGTCGAGTTTGTCGAGCAGTTCCAGCAGCGCGCCCAGATCGCGCGCGTGGCGGCGGAAGAGGAAATCCAGCACTTCGTCGTCGAGTTCGAAGCCGCGCGCGGCGGCGCGGGCCTTGAGCACGTCGCGGCGTTCGCGCTCTTCGAGCGGCTTCAAGCTCAGGCGCGAGCAGCTGGACAAGCGCGAGGTCAGATCGGGCAAGCTCACCGGCAACAAGCCCGGGCCCTGACGTGCGGCGAACAACAGACTCGCGCCGGCGGCGCGCGCGCGATTGAACAGATCGAACAGCGCGATCTCGGCGCCACGATCGCCGGCGATGGCTTGCACGTCGTCGATGGCGAGCAGGTCGATGTCTTGCGTGGCGAGCAAGGCCGATTCGGCATGCGCGCCAAGACCGCGCAACGGCAGATACTGCGCGTGGCGAGTAGTCGCGGCCTGACACGCGGCGATCAGCAGATGGGTCTTGCCGCTGCCTTCGGGGCCGGAGAGAAAGACCCACGGCGCTTCGTGATCGGCGACCAGGCGCTCGACCGCGGCCACGGCCACGCCGTTGTCGCCAGCGATGTATTCGGAAAATCGCTGATGCGCGGGATAGCGAAAACTCAGCGGCAATTGCGGGGAATTCACGGGCGCGCTCAACGACTCGGTGGTGTCTCGGACGCGGGCGCGTCGGTCGTCGCCGGCGCGGTGGCCGTCGACGCGGCGGGCGCAACTTCGGCCGCGGCGACCGCGGCTTCGGCGACGACCGTGGCATCGGCGGCGGCGAGCGCCGCGCCTTCCTGCTGACCGTAGAGCGTCGAGGCGCGATAGCGCTCGTGCGCGAAGCGCAGCAGCACCATCACGACCGAGGCCACCGGCAGCGCCAGCAGAATGCCGAGGAAACCGAACAACTGCCCACCCGCGAGGACGGCGAAGATCACCGCCACCGGATGCAGACCGATGCGATCGCCCACGAGCAGGGGCGTGAGCACCATGCCCTCGAGCGTCTGACCGATCGCGAACACGCCCAGCACCAGCACCAGATGCAGCACGTCGTGGTGCTGCACGAGCGCGGCGATCACCGCGGCCAGCACACCGACGATCGCACCGAGATAAGGCACAAAGCTAATCATGCCCGCGACCATGCCGATCAGCAGGCCCACGTCGATGCCCACGGCCCACAGGCCGATGCTGTAGAACGTGCCCAGCGCCAGCATCACTGACAATTGGCCGCGCAAGAAGGCGCCCAGCACTTCATCGGCCTCGCGCGCGAGGCGTCGGATGGTCGGCTCGATCGGACGCGGCAACAGTTCATGCACGCGCGCCACCAGCAAATCCCAATCACGCAGCAGGTAGAACGTCACCACCGGCACCATCAAGGCATTGGCGACCCAGCCGATCAGCGCGAAGCCCGAACTGGATACGCGCGCCACCACGGTCGCGGCGAAACCACCGGCCGCGCGCCAGTGCTCTTGCAATAAGGCAATGATCTGCTGCGGTTCGAAACTCTGCAGGCTGCCAATGTCGGTGCCCAGGCGCTGCGCGATCCACGGCAGCGCGCGATCGCGAAACCACGTCACATAGGCCGGCAATTGCTGGATGAAGTGTGAGATCTGCCGCTCGAGCATGGGCACGACCAGCAGAAGCACCACGGCGATCGCCACCACCATGCCGGTGAATACCAGGATCACGGCGAAGGTGCGCGAGATGCGCAGCTTCTCAAGGCGATCGACGATGGGATCGCCCAGATACGCCAGCAGCGCCGAGAACGCGAACGGCGTGAGGATGGGCGACAGCCAATACAACAGCGCGCCCAGCAGCAGGGTGAGGGCCAGCAATTGCCACTTTTGCGTATCGGTCACGATTTTCCTCGCCTCAGCGCGCGCGCGATTCGCGCACGGCCTTGATGCCCCAGAAGACGACATAGTGTAGTCCGCTGGCCAAGGTGATGCCGGCGGTGAGCCAGATCAAGCCTTCGCGCCACACCTGCGGCACGCTGACGCCCGCGAGACCATCGACCAGCAGCACCAGCACCAGCAGGATCTGCGCGACGGTATTGGCCTTCGACAACGTCGTCGGCGCGGCCTCGAGCGGACGAATCAGCGTGTGGTACGCCACCGCCCCGAGCACGATCACCACGTCGCGCGCGATCACCAGCAAGGTCAGCCACAGCGGCACGGCCTCGACAATGGTCAGCGCCAGGAACGCGGCGAACAGCATCAGCTTGTCGGCGATCGGATCGAGCAGGCCGCCCATGCGGCTCTGCCAGTTAAAGCGCTTGGCCAGAAGACCATCGAGCGCGTCGGACACGCCGGCCGCGAAGGCCACGGCCAAGGCATACGCGTGATGATCGTGCAGGATCAACCAGGCCAGCGGCGCCGACGCGCACAGCCGCGCCACGGTGATGGCATTGGGAATCCATGACAGATTCACCGGCCACCCCACGGGCAAGGGCGCGCGCGCATGCTCAATGCAACAAGCGGAACGTCGCCTGCGCGCCGTCGGCGGGCGCGGCATCGTCGTAGGCCAGGACATTGCCCAGCGTAAGGATCTGACGCATGCGCTCGAGCCGCACGTTGAGCGTGAGCTTGACCAACATGCGCGTGCCGGCCGCGCCCTCGGGCACGGCGGCATCGACCACGCTCAAGCCTTGCAGATAGGCCAGGGCCGCGCCGTAATCGTTGGCGCCGTTGATCTCGCTGACCCACACGCGATAGTCGCCGACCACGCGATCGCCCGGCGCCACGGTGTAGCGCTCGGCCAGGCGATCGGCCAAGCCCGCGGCGGCGGCCGCGAGCACGGCACTGGCATCCATGTTCGACGCGGCCCATTGCGCCGGCGGGCCGGCATCGAGCAGCGAGAATTGACCGGTCCAGCCCGCGCCATTGCGCCGCAGCCGCGCCACCAGCGCGGTGTTGGCGTACCGCTGCGCGGCGGCGAGCGCGGATTCGGCGTTGCCGCTCCACAGAGTCTCGGCGTCGATGCGGCCCAGGTCCTCGGCGTCCATCTGCGGAAATACTGCGGACACGCCGCGCTCGCGCGCCTTGCTGGTGAACGCGGTCAGCGCCGCGACCTGCTGCGCGCTGGCGATGCGCTTGTTGTTGCCATCATCGATCACCAGCCACACCAAGGTGCGCGGACGCTCGCCCCACACGCCGCGACCGAGCAGGCCAAGCGCTTCGGCAATGCCCGCGGGCATGAAGTTGGCGACGAGCAGGGTGCGCGTGGTCTGAAGACCATCCATGCCGGTCACGGCATCCTGGCGATAACTCGTGCTGGCCAGCCACTGCGGCGCGCGATCGAGCACTTGCGCCAGGCGCGGATCGTCGGCCACGCGCGAGTCGCCCGAGGCTTTGACCAGGGCCGAAACCAAGGCCGGCGCCAACGCGCGCGTGCGCTCGGCCTCGTCCTGATTGGCCACGGGCGCCTCGCCGGTGAAGATGTCGGCATCGGCCGCGCGCGCCGCGGGCATCAGGCCCACGAAGGCCCAGGCCAGGGCGGCGATCAGGCCCCACGCGCGCGTTCGGCGCGCGACGGGACGCGAGATTCCCGGTTCTTTCACGACTGAAATTCCTGCGAAAACGGCGACCCATGTTGCCCAAACCGCTCGCGGGCGTCCATGGCCGGGCGCGGGCAAGCGGTCGGCGCTGCTATCATCGCGGGCCTTCCGTTCCAACCCGGGTTCCCAGCGTGACCGTCTCGAAGCCTGATGCCGCCCAGGGCGGCCTGACCTATCGCGACGCGGGCGTCGACATCGACGCCGGCAATTCCGTCGTCGAGCGCATCAAGCCCCTGGTCAAGCGCACCTTCCGACCGGAAGTGATGGCGGGCCTGGGCGGCTTCGGCGCGCTGTTCGCGCTCGGCGGTCGCTATCGCGACCCCGTGCTGGTCAGCGGCACCGATGGCGTGGGCACCAAGCTCAAGCTGGCCCAGCAATGGGGCAGGCACGACACCATCGGCATCGACCTGGTCGCGATGTGCGTGAACGATGTCCTGGTGCAAGGCGCCGAGCCGCTGTTCTTCCTCGACTACTTCGCCACCGGCAAGCTCGAAGTCGACACCGCGGTCGCCGTGATCGGCGGCATCGCGCGCGGTTGCGAACTGGCCGGCTGCGCCTTGATCGGCGGCGAGACCGCCGAGATGCCGGCGATGTATCCGCCCGGCGAATACGATCTCGCGGGCTTTTGCGTCGGCGCGGTCGAACGCGACAAGCTGATCGACGAAGCGCGCGTGCAAGCGGGCGACGTGATCATCGGCGTGGCGTCCAGCGGCCCGCACTCGAATGGCTATTCGCTGGTGCGCAAGATCCTCGAAGTCAGCGGCGCCGCGCTCGATCAACGCATCGGCGATGTCACCCTGGCCGATGCCCTGATCGCGCCGACCACGATCTACGTCAAGCCCCTGCTGTCGCTGATCCAGCAAGTCGAAGTGCATGGCATGGCGCACATCACTGGCGGTGGCCTGACCGAGAACATCATCCGGGTGGTGCCGCAGGGCCTGGGCATCGCACTCGATCCGACCAGCTGGCCGTTGCCGCCGGTGTTCCAGTGGCTGCGCGACGCCGGCCGCGTCGCCGACACCGAGATGTGGCGCACGTTCAACTGCGGCATCGGCTTCACGCTGATTGTCGCGCCGGAACAGGTCGCCGCGGCCAAGCGCCTGCTCACCGCGCAGGGACTCGCGAACTGGGAAATCGGCCACGTCGAGCGCGCGCGCGGCGACGAACGTGTTCACATCGGATAAGCGCGTCGCGGTCCTGGTCTCGGGCCGCGGCAGCAATCTTCGCGCCTTGATCGAGGCGCAAAGCGCCGGGCATCTGGGCGCGCGCATCGTCGGCGTGTTCTCCGACAAGGCCACCGCGCCCGCGCTCGACCTCGCGCGCGCCGCCGGCATCGACGCGCAAGCCCTGGCCGCGCGCGACTATTACGACCGCCTCGCCTTCGACGAGGCGATGTTCGAGCTCATCGACGCCCTTCAGCCGACACTCATCGTCTGCGCGGGATACATGCGCATCATCTCTTCCGACGTGGTGGAGCGCTACGTGGGCCGCATGATCAACATTCATCCCTCGCTATTACCGTCGTATCAGGGCCTGCGCACGCACGAACGCGTGCTGCGCGCGGGCGATCGCGTGCATGGCGCCAGCGTGCACTTCGTCACGCCCGAACTCGACGGTGGCCCCGTCATCGCGCAGACGCGCATCGACGTCACGCGCGACGACACGCCCGAAACCCTCGCGCAACGTTTGCTGCCGCGCGAACATCGTCTGCTCGTCGCCACGGTCGAACTGGCCTGTCGGCGCGAGCTGATGGCCACGCCCTTCGGTGTTGCCATCGACGGGCATCTGATCGAAGCGCCGCTGCGCTTGGACGAACACAATCGCTTGATTGGAGCGGACGGCCATGCGGTCTAAGTTGATGGCACTCGCATTGCTGCTGCTCGCGCCCTTGGTGATCGCCGCGCGTCCGCCCGCGCCACCGCTGCCCGCGTTTCATGGCGAGTACGAAGTGCTGCGCAATGGCAAGCCGATGGGCCGCGCCACGATTGATCTGCATTATGTCGAAGGCGAGGTGTGGGAACTGGTCACGCACACCGAAGGCACGCAGGGCTTGGCGGCCATGGCCGGCGCCGACATTCGCGAGCAATCGAGTTTCCGCTGGCGCGAAGGCCGACCGGAACTGGTGAGCTATCGCTACGCGCAGAAAGTCGCGTGGAAGCACAAGCAACGCGCGCTCGACGCCGACCCCGAGCGTCACCTCATCCGCAGCGGCGATGGCGAACACGACTGGCGTCTGCGCTTCGACACCGGCGTGCAGGATCGCCACACCGTGGTGCTGGCGCTGGCGGCCGATCTCGCCGGCGCGCGCGAGGACTTCGTCTATCAAGTCGCCGACAAGGACAAAGTCGAAGCGCAACGCTATCGCCGCGCCGAGGATGAAACCGTGCGCGTGCCCGCCGGTGAGTTCGCCACCGCGCGCCTGGAACGCATCCGCGAGAAACCCGGCCGCACCACCACGAGCTGGCTCGCCGCCAAGCTCAACTACATGCCCGTGCGCATCGTCCAGCGCGAGCCCGATGGCGAGACCATCGAGATGCGCCTGCGCGAAACACGCCAGTAGATTCTTCGTCGACGCATCGTGTGACCTCGCTGCGAGGTCACGCGATGCCGAAAGCGTTCAAGCTCAGGACGGCAATCGACGAATCCGCGCGCCCAACGAGCCGAGCTTTTCCTCGATGCACTCGTAGCCGCGGTCGATGTGATAGATGCGATCGACGATGGTGTCGCCCTTGGCCACCAGGCCCGCGAGCACCAGGCACGCCGAGGCGCGCAGATCGGTGGCCATCAGCGGCGCGCCGGTCATCTCGTGCACGCCTTGCACGATGGCGGTGTTGCCCTCGACGCGGATGTCCGCGCCCAGGCGCCGCAGTTCCTGCACGTGCATGAAGCGGTTCTCGAACACGGTCTCGGTGATCACGCCCACGCCTTCGGCCACGGTGTTGAGCGCGGTGAACTGCGCTTGCATGTCGGTGGGGAACGCGGGATACGGCGCGGTGGTGAGGCTTACCGCCTTGGGGCGGTTGCCACGCATGTCGAGTTCGATGAAATCATCGCCGGTGTTGATGTGCGCGCCCGAGTCCTCGAGCTTGCACAACACCGCGTCGAGCGTCTTGGGTCGCGAGCGCTTGGCCAGCACGCGGCCGTGCGTCATCGCGCCGGCGACGAGGAAGGTGCCGGTCTCGATGCGATCGGGCAACACGTCGTAGTCGGTGCCGTGCAGGCGCTCGACGCCTTCGACGATGATGGTGTTGGTGCCATGGCCGTCGATCTTCGCGCCCATGGCGATGAGGCAATTGGCCAGATCGACGACTTCGGGCTCTTGCGCGGCGTTTTCGATAATGGTCGTGCCCTCGGCGAGCACGGCGGCCATCATGATGTTCTCGGTGCCGGTGACGGTGACGATGTCGAGCATCACGCGCGCGCCTTTGAGGCGCTTGGCCGTGGCCTTGATGTAGCCGTTCTCGACGACGATGTTCGCGCCGAGTGCCTCCATGCCCTTGATGTGCAGGTCCACCGGCCGCGAGCCGATGGCGCAACCGCCCGGCAGCGACACCGTGGCCTGACCGTAGCGCGCGATCAGCGGACCCAGCACCAGGATCGACGCGCGCATGGTCTTGACCAGGTCATAAGGCGCCACGAAGTTGTTGGTCGAACGCGGATCGGCGTGAATGCGCATGCGCTCGTCGACGACCAGCTGCACGCCCATCTGGCCGAGCAATTCCATGGTCGTGGTGACGTCGTGCAGATGCGGCACATTGCCGATGGTCACCGGCTCGTCGGCGAGCAAGGTGGCGGCGAGGATGGGCAGCACGGCGTTCTTGGCGCCGGAGATCCACACTTCACCGTTGAGGGGTTCGCCCCCCGAGATCACGATCTTTGCCATGGTGTCCTAGTTCGTCTTGGCCGCTTCTTCGGGCGTGAGGGTCTTCAGCGACAGCGCGTGGATGGCCCCGCCCATCAGATCGCCGAGCGTCGCGTACACCAACCGATGCCGCGCCAGCGGCAACTTACCGGCGAAGGCGGCGGCCACGACACGGGCTTCGAAATGCACGCCATCGGCGCCGCTGACATCGGCGCGGGCGTCGGGAATGCCCTTTTCGATCAGGTGCTTGATGGTCTCGGCATCCATGGACATGGTTCTGGCTGGGGGCGCGCGCGGCGCGATCGGGCGGGACGGCCGGCGGCCGCGGACCGCCCGGGGGCACGCCGAAGGGGTTAGAATCGCCGCGAATGGTAATCCATGGCGTCGGCGCCGCGAAACGGCCGGCCGCGCCCACAACGACAAGCGCCCGCAAATCGCCATGAACGCTCGCCTCTTGCCGGTCGCCCCGGCGGTACCCGCAACACTCGACGCCGAGCGCATCGCGCGGGTCGCCCGCGACGTGGTCACGATCGAGGCCCGCGCCATCGGCGAGCTGGTCGACCGCATCGACGACACTTTCCTGCGCGCCTGCGAATTGATGTTCGCCTGCCGCGGCCGCGTCGTGGTCAGCGGCATGGGCAAGTCCGGTCACATCGGCGGCAAGATCGCCGCCACGCTCGCCTCCACCGGCACGCCGTCGTTCTTCGTGCATCCGGGCGAAGCCAGTCACGGCGATCTGGGCATGATCACGCGCGACGACGTTGTGCTGGCCCTGTCCAACTCCGGCGAAACCGACGAGCTGCTGACCATCGTGCCCCTGATCAAGCGTCAGAACGTGCCGCTGATCGCGCTCTCGGGCAACCCCAATTCCTCGCTCGCGCGCCTGGCCGATGTGCATCTGGACGTGAGCGTGGTCGCCGAGGCCTGCCCGCTGGGCCTCGCGCCCACGGCCAGCACCACCGCCACCTTGGTGATGGGTGATGCGCTGGCGATCGCGCTGCTCGAGGCGCGCGGCTTCACGGCGGATGATTTCGCGCGCTCGCATCCGGCTGGCGCGTTGGGTCGTCGTCTGCTGCTGCACATCTCCGACGTGATGCACACCGGCGATCAGATTCCGCGCGTGAGTGCGGATGCCACGCTGTCGGACACCTTGGTCGAGATGACGCGCAAGGGCCTGGGCATGGCCGCCGTGGTCGACGACACGCAGCGATTGCTGGGCGTGTTCACCGACGGCGATCTTCGCCGCTGCCTCGACGATCCGCGCTTCGATCTGCGCGCCACGCCGATCACGCGCGTGATGACCATGCGCGCCAAGACCATCGCGCCGGACAAGCTCGCGGTCGAGGCCGCGCGCATGATGGAAGACCACAAGATTCACGCCCTGCTCGTGGTCGACGCCGACGCCCGCGTGGTCGGCGCGCTCAACATTCACGATCTGCTGCGCGCCGGCGTGGTGTAGTACGCGCGGTTTCTTTCACGGCGTCAGCATGCTTCCCGAATTCTCCGCCGCCCTGCTCGGCCGCGCCGCGCGCGTGCGCCTGGTCTGCTTCGACATCGATGGCGTGCTCACCGATGGTGGCCTGATCTATGGTCCCCAGGGCGAGGCGCTGAAGGCGTTTCACGTGCACGATGGGCTGGGCATGAAACTGCTGATGCAGGCCGGCATCGCGATTGCCATCGTCACCGCGCGCGACAGCGCCATCGTCGCCGCGCGCATGCGCGACCTCGGCGTGGACCGCGTGCATCAAGGCGAGCGCGACAAGCTATCGCGCGTGCGCGCGATCGCGCAATCGCTGGCGATCGACCTCGATCAAGTCGCCTATGTCGGCGACGACCTTCCCGATCTGTCCGCGATGAAGGCCGTGGGTCTGGCCATCGCCGTGGCCAATGCGCGCGCGCCGATCGCGGCCATCGCGCATTGGCAGACCATGGCTCACGGCGGCCGCGGCGCCGCGCGCGAAGTGTGCGAGCTGCTGCTGCACGCCCAGGGCAAGCTCGAAGCCGCGATCGCGGGCTTCGATCGCGCGCCATGACGACGTCCAAACCCACGCCGCCACCGCCGTCGTCGCGTCGACCGCAAGCCGTGCGCAAGCCGCCGGCCGCGAGCGCGCCGCCCAGTCGCTGGGTCGCGTTGACGCGCTTGAGTGGCGTGCCGCGCACGCTCGGCATCGCGGCGATGCTGGCCTTGGTCGCGCTGTTCTTGCAGTGGCTGCTGTGGCTGCGCGATGCCGGCGGCGGCGTCGATGAGTTCGTCGGCCCGCCGCGATCGGACTACGAGCTGCGCGATTTCACCCTGACCACGCTCGACGCCAAGGGCGAGTTCTCCTTCGCGGTCAAATCGCCGCGTCTGGCGCGCCATCCTTTTCTGGGCACGCTCACCATCGACGCGCCCCAGTTCGTGATCCGCGACGGCAATGGCACCGACTGGGACGCGACCTCGCGCCAGGCCTGGGTGCGCAAGGACGCGCGCGAGCTGCGCCTGATCGACGACGTCAAGGTCGACCGCCGCGTCACCGCCAAGACCACGCCACTGTCGCTGCGCTCGGCCACGCTGAGCGGCCTGCTCGACGAAAACCGCCTGTTCACCGACGACGCGGTGACCATCACGCAACCGGGCTCTATACTCAACGGCACCGGCCTCGAGGCCGACCTCAAGAACAACCGTTTCATCCTCAAGAATCAGGTGCGCGGCCGCTATGAGCGAAAAAAGAAACCGTGATGCGCGCGTAATGATGGTCCTCGCGTTCGGCTGCGCGCTGAGCGCGCCCGCCTGGGCGCTCAAGAGCGACTCGAGCCAGCCCGTCGACATTCAAGCCGGTCATCTCGAAAGCGACGCCAACAGCAATGTCTCCCTGCTCACCGGCGGCGTGGTGATCACGCGCGGCACGATGAAGGTGACCAGCGATCGCGCCGAAGTGCACCAGGGCAAAAATCAACAGGTCGAACGCGCCGTGTTCGACGGCAAGCCGGCCACGTTGAAGGAAGATCTCGACGACGGCGGCCAGCTCGACGCCAAGGCCCTGCACATCGACTACAACCTCGCCGGCAACAGCGTGGTGCTCACCGGCGACGTGGTGATCATCCAGCCCAAGGGCGAGATCCGCAGTCAGAAGGTCACCTACGACCTGACCACCGGCAAGTTCACCGGCGGCGGTGGCGAAGGCGGCGACGGTCGCGTGCATCTGCGCCTGGCCCCGCAACCGCCCAAGCCCGCCGAGGCCAAGCCCGCGGAAAAGAAGCCCGAAGCCAAGCCGGCCACGCCGGCGGCGAGTCCCGGTCGCTGATGCTGCGCGCGCGGGGTCTGAAAAAGCGCTATCGCGCGCGCGAGGTCGTGCGCGATTTCGGGTTCGATCTCAAGCCCGGCGAAGTGGTTGGCCTGCTCGGCCCCAATGGCGCGGGCAAGACCACGTGCTTTTACATGATCGTGGGCCTGGTCGCGGCCGATCAGGGTCACATCTTTCTCGACGATCGCGACATCACCCAGCAACCCATGCACGCGCGCGCGCGACTGGGCCTGGGCTATCTGCCGCAAGAACCTTCGGTCTTTCGGCGCCTGAGCGTGGCCGAGAACGTGCTCGCCATCCTGGAACTGCGCGACGACCTCAACGGCCCCGCGCGTCGCCGCGAGTTGGAAAAACTGCTCGAGGAATTGCAGGTCTCGCACCTGGCGCGCAGCAGCGGCGAGAGTCTTTCCGGCGGCGAGCGTCGTCGCGTCGAGATCGCGCGCGCGCTGGCCGCGCGGCCGCGCTTCATGCTGCTCGACGAACCCTTCGCCGGCGTCGATCCGATCTCGGTCAACGAGATCCAGAAAATCGTCGCCCACCTCAAGTCGCGCGGGATCGGCGTGTTGATCACCGATCACAACGTGCGCGAGACCCTGGGCATCTGCGATCGCGCCTATATTCTCAGCGATGGCGGCGTGTTGGCCGAGGGCAAGCCCGAGGCTTTGCTCGGCAATGCGCGCGTGCGCGAGGTCTATCTCGGCCAATCGTTCCGAATGTAGAACAAGGTTGGCGACACGCGATCGGCGCGTGTCAAGACTTGTCGGCGCGGCTCACGAGTCTAGAATGCCCCTGGAACGCTTTTTGCTACCGGCGTTGCCGGGGGTCAGTGGCAGTGAAGCCAGCGCTCAAACTCGGGTTCTCGCAACAGCTCACGCTGACGCCGCAATTGCGTCAGGCGATTCGCTTGTTGCAGCTGTCGGCGATGGAGCTCGAACAAGAGATCCGCGACGCGCTCGAGTCCAATCCCCTGCTCGAGACCGCCGAAGTCGAAGGCGCGCCCGACACGTCCGACAGCAATGCGGGCGAGACGCCCGAAGCGGAGAACGCGCCGGAAACCGAACCCGAGAAAGCCGCTGCCGAGGAATCGCCCGACGACAACTGGGACGACCCCGAGACCGGCGACATCGACTGGGACGACACGCCACGCTCCAGCGCCAGCGGCTCGGGCGATGACGAGAACGATCCGCTCGCCAACCGCACGCCCGCGCCGCAATCGCTGCACGACTACCTGCGCTGGCAGTTGAACCTCACGCCGATCACCGAACGCGACCGCGCCATCGCCGAAGCCCTGATCGACGCCGTCGACGAAGACGGCTATCTGCGCGAACCGCTCGACGGCATCCGCGCCACCATCGCCGCGCAGTTCACCGTCGGCGACGACGAGATCGAAGCCGTGCGCCATCGCCTGCAACGCTTCGACCCGGTCGGCATCTGCTCGCGCACGCCGTCCGAGTGCCTGGCCGCGCAGCTGATGGAAATCCCGTCCGACATTCCCGCGCGCGAACTCGCCATGTCCTTGGTGCGCGAGCATCTGGAATCGCTCGCGCGCGATCCCGGCAAGCTCGCCACGCGCCTGCACGTGAGCATCGAGGAACTCGACGCCGCCATCGCCCTGGTGCGCACGCTCAACCCGCGTCCGGGCAGCCACTACGGCGAAGCCTCGACCGAATACATCATGCCCGACGTCTACGCCTACAAGCACGACGGGCGCTGGCGCGTGCGGCTCAATCCTTCGTGTCAGCCGTCGCTGGCGATCAATCGCCACTACGAGCAGATGGCCGCGTCATCGCGCGACGGCACCGGCAGCTATCTGCGCAGTCACCTGCAGGAAGCGCGCTGGCTGATCCGCAGTCTGCGCGCGCGCGGCGACACCATGCTGCGCGTGGCCGGTTGCATCGTGCGGCAGCAAGGCGCCTTCCTCGACTACGGTCCCGAGGCCATGCGCCCGCTGACCCTGCGCGAAGTCGCCGACGAAATCGGCGTGCATGAGTCCACGGTGTCGCGCGTGACCACGCGCAAATACCTGCACACGCCGCGCGGCACCTTCGAATTCAAGCACTTCTTCTCCGTGGGCCTGGCGACCGCCGAGGGCGGCGAGGCCTCGGCTACCGCGATCCGCGCCATGATCCGCAAGCTCGTGGACGAGGAGAACCCCAGAAAACCCTTTTCCGACAGTGCCATAGCCACCGAACTGCAGCGTCGCGGCATCGCAGTGGCGCGCCGCACCGTGGCGAAGTATCGTGAAGCCATGAACATCCCGTCCTCGAGCGAGCGCTGCCGCCTGGCATGACGAATCCGTCGCCCGCCGCCTCGAATCCACGCGCGCGTTTTCACCGCGCGATCACATCATTTGCTCAATCCCGACCCTTGACGCGCGGAGAGACCCGCCCCCATAGAAACAGTGCACGGAACACCTCAGTGAGTCGCAACACGAACGATCCTGGTGTTTTGAAGTCGCAAACGGACCGGCGAGTCGCCGGTTCCCGCAGGCAACGGAGGAAAGTCATGAGGATTCTGGTTAGCGGTCGTCAGATGGACGTCACCCCGGCGCTGGACAACTACGTCAACGAAAAATTCGAACGCGTGACGCGACATTTTGATCAGGTGATCGAAGTGCACGTGATACTCGGCGTCGAACGCGTGCTGCATAAGGCGGAGGCGACCATCAAGGTATCGCACAAGACCATTCACGCCGATGCCGAGGCCAGCGACATGTACGCGGCCATCGATGTGCTCACCGACAAGCTCGATCGTCAGGTGAAAAAGCACAAAGAAAAAATCACTGACCACCACCGGGCCGACGCGCAACGCGCGCGCCAGTCCCTCTGACCCTCTCGCTCGGAATCGGCCACTCGCATGCGCATCATCGACCTCTTGGCACCCGCGCGCGTCGTGGCCGATGTCCGAGTCACCAGCAAAAAGCGTCTTCTCGAAAAACTCGCCGCGCTCCTCGATGAGCGCGGCACTCCCGATTCCGAACGCGCCATCCTCGATGCCCTGACGCGCCGCGAGCGCTTGGGCTCCACGGGCCTGGCGCATGGCGTGGCCATTCCGCACGGTCGCAGCGCCGGCAGCACGCGCGCGGTTGGCGCCTTTCTGCGCTTGGCCGATCCAATCGACTTCGGCGCCATCGATGGCCAGCCGGTCGACCTCGTATTCGCGCTGATCGTGCCGGAGCATTTCACCGATCAGCACCTGATGTTCCTGGCCGAACTCGCCGAGCTGTTTTCCAACAGCAAGATCACCGAGGAACTGCGCGCCGCGCGCGATTCCGCCGCGCTGCACGAAGTGCTGCTGCGTCACCAGGACCGCTCCGTCGCGGCATGAATTCGCGCGAGGGCAATGGCGGGCGGCAAGTCTCCGCGCGCGAGATCTTCGACGAACTGCAAGCCCGCTTCGGCCTGCGCTGGGTCGCCGGCAAGCGCGGCGAACATCAGTTGATCGACACCGGCGAGTACCGCGAACGGCGGCCCTCGCTCGTGGGTTATCTCAATATCATCTATCCCAACAAGATCCAGATCGTCGGCAAGGAAGAACTGCGCTATCTCGATGAACTCGACCCCAAGCAACGCTGGGAGACCATCGAGAAAATCATGACCTATCGCCCGGCCGCGATCATCGTCACGCGCGATCAGATCGCGCCCAGCGATCTCAAGGCCGCCGCCGAGGAAGTCGGCGTGCCGCTATGGATCAGCACCCATCGCGGCCACGAACTGCTGACCTATGTGCAGTACCACCTCGCGCGCGTGCTCGCGCGACGCATCACCCTGCACGGCACCTTCATGGAGGTGTATTCGATTGGCCTGCTGCTAACGGGCGAATCCGGCGCTGGCAAAAGCGAACTCGCCCTCGAACTGATCACCCGCGGCCACCGTTTGATCGCCGACGACGCCCCCGAATTCACCCAGATCGCCCCCGACATGCTCGACGGCACCTGCCCCGAAATGCTCGTCGATCTGCTCGAAGTTCGCGGCCTCGGCATCTTGAACGTACGCGAGATGTTTGGTCACACCGCAGTCAAGCGCAACAAATACCTGCGCCTGATCGTGCACCTCACCGCCCCCAGCGCCAACACCGGCGGCGACCTCGACCGCCTCTTCGGCATGTCCTCCACCCGCGACATCCTCGACGTGCAGGTGCCGCAGATCACCATCCCCGTGGCGCCAGGTCGCAACTTGGCGGTGCTCGTCGAAGCGGCCGTGCGCAATCACCTGCTGCGAAGCAAGGGGATTGATCCCGCGCAGACGTTTATTGATCGGCAGGCGCATCATATGAGGCGGGGGGATGCGTCGTAGGAGTTTCAAATTCTAGGAGCCGCAATTAACGAGAACCTCGCACGCCCACGCGGCCCTCCAATCAACAAAGAAAGCAGTCGGTCAACTAGCCAGTCTGCAAATTGGACAGTCCTCAATCGAGTCGCCTGTGGAGTGCGCACGAATGAACATCTTGAAAATCTCAAGTGCCGCGGCTCATCGGAATCAACGCTCAAGAGCCTACAAGCACTCAAGTACCCCAGTATCGACAACAATTCGAATTCTGACGCCGTCACGCCTTGTCAAACCCGAGAACTCCCCTGACATTCTGTGCAAGCCCCTTAGTCAAGTGCACTTTCGTGTCCGACTCAAACCGCTCCCAAAACTCACGTCCAACCGTGACGAGAAGAAGCTCATGCGCCAACTGAAGCGCGCTCTGAATGCTAGAACATACCTCGGAACAGATCACCTGAGATGAAGTAATTGCCCCAAGTGACGCTCCAGATACCCACTTCCCAGGTATCTGTCCATGCACGATCGCTGAGATTCCTCCGTACCAGTTGTCGAGGCGCGACAGCAACCCAAGGGACTGCTCGCACTTCTTGAATTCTGGCGTATGCCGCTTGTGGTACTCGATCACATCCGCCCGACTAACGTAGTAACTTCTGTCGCGAACCAACGTTGCAAGCTCGGAATGATGAGTTCGAAAGTACGAATAGTACAGAACCCCTTCAACAATCCCTCTCGTCGCAGCTGCAGAGGCGGGATAAAGACCAACTGAACACGTAGCAATTGCTTGGAAGTTGGATGCTTGGGCAGAGCGCAGAAAGGCGATCGCTGAATTTGACCCTTCAAGGGTCTCAATTTGCTTCGCCCAGAAAGCAAATATAGTCGACGCCTCGTCGATTGCATTCAAATCTGACGCCTGGGCAAGAAACCTATCTCGATTCTGGATCCAATCGATCTTCAAGATTTCCTGCTTTAAGAGCTTGGTCATTTCTCACGCCTACCATGCATTGCCATCAGAAAAGGGTCTGGCGCGGTTTCGCCACGAAGCTTGTTAAGCAAGGTGAGAACCCCCAGATCATCGCTGGCTGCAAAGAATTTTCTTAGAATCTCGCTCGCTGATGCCTTTGCAATATCTCGCTCACTCAAAAGGCTGGGTTCGATTTCTGATATCGCCGAAACCACCTTCTTTTTGTTAGGAGATATCTTCTGAATCTCTTGAAAAGCCGCCTTCAAGACGGGGCTTTGACTTGAGCTTGTGAAGCTCCCAGACTCAAATACGAGCTCTTTCTGAGGCAGCTTCCGAGGGAGTTTCCGCATGATGTTACTGAACGCATCGATCGCAAAATCGATCTCAGTCAAGAAATCTGGGTCGGACGTAATCACCCTCCGCATATCCCGCAACTCTCTATCGCTCGATGCGCAAGCGACGATCGCACCAACAACCACTCTGACCAATTTGTCTCGGGAATCGTTCATTTTGGTTCAACCAACTTGATACGTTCCAGGAATTCTTTGCACACGGCCCCGAGGTTTCTCGCCGCCTCCGTGCTGTATGGCTTCTTGCTATCCCAGACGAAATCACCACCGGCCCCGAGATCAGAAAATGCCTTGTATTTTTTAAGTGTGTTATTCATGCAAAGACTCGAATATTTTGGATCTATTCGGATATCGTTCTCAAGCTTCGACGTACCGACCCTATCTGTGCAATTGAAGAGTATTGATGGAGTAGGAGAAGAATCACCAACACTCTTCTTCTCAATAAATGATTTCATTAGCCCGATACCCCGCACCGCGTAGTTCTGAGGAATTACAGGGATCAAGACATAATCTGAATTTCTTAGACTAGTCTTAGTAAATAGAGACCCAGCCGGATGACAATCAATTAACACAAGATCATAGTTCTTTCGACATTCGAGAATAAACTTCTTGAAGCGAGTCTCGATGGGCTTCGGATCAGTATTGCTGTGCCCAAGCGCCACATACATCAAATCGATTGTGGAGGGCACGACATCGAGAACTGCCCCACTCTTGTATCGATGGACATTCTCGACGATATCCAGAACCTTGGGGGGCACATCGGAGTTGGGGACTTGCAATTCGTACGGATTGAGATCCTTCTTTGAATCTACAAGTACTGAGAGAATGGTTCTATTGTTGTCGCTTAACTCTTGGTAACGCGGTTGCTTTATTAGCGACTGAGTAAGATTGAACTGAGGATCATAGTCAATTGCTAAAACCCTAAAGGCCTTACTCGTACCCCAACGATATGCCGCCGTTGCCGCGGCTAAATGGACTGTTACGGTCGTTTTTCCCACTCCGCCCTTCATATTCATTACCGTAACTACGACCGACATAGCTTCGTCCTCAGCATAAGTTTTTGGCACGCAAGTCCGATTGCATTTCTAGCAACGTTCAGGACTGATCAGCATTGCAATAGACGGGGTCTGAGGGTTTTCGACCGATTCACACAAGGGTCCGTATTGCTCAGGACCTGCCAATCTCTGATCATTCGGGCACCACTCATACTCCGCCTCCGGCCTAGTGTCTAGAGCAAGAGCTTGGGAGCTGAAATTGGCATTGATTTTGCGCTCGCCGCTGCCTAGCGGCGATGCTGCCGCTGCTAAGACCCACTGCTTTGTCAGGCACTCTCGAGGCAACTCCGCACTGCCGTCGACCTCAGCCCTATTGGGCAAGCGACCAGGCCTCAAAGCTCGGGCGCAATCAGGAGCATTTTTGGACCGATTCGGGCCTTGGTTTACGTGGGATTGCTCATACGATTTCACTTGACGACAGTAGTTGGTATAGAGGCGGGACACATTCTCCTGCTTCCCCAGTAGCTCCTGCGTTGCAGCATTGCTGGGCCTGGCGATTTATCAGTTTCTGGCCTGTTCATAGTGACCACAATGATGTGCAGCACTTCTGGATGAATTTCCTACCACTTTGTGGGCATATTCAATGACCCCCAGAACACCCACCGAAACAACTCACGTCGCGGATGGTAGCCACGCTCTCGACCCGGCTCGGCTTCCGTGAACGGATCGATCACGTGCAGCACGCCGTCGGTCGCCGACAGGTCTTCGCCGGCGGTCAACGCGGCGATATCGCAGCAAACGGTCACGCCGCCCAATCCGTAACGCGAGTTCGATACGACCGACTTCGAATCGCCAGTGAAGTAAGTCCGGTAGGGATATTCACTGCGCGCGGCGATGCGGCCCAAGGGCTCGATGGTCGATGACGGGACGCGATCGACGTAGTGCCCATCCCAGGCGTCTTGCCAACCGTAGGCTAGATACTGGCCATCGGGCGAGATCGCGGCGTGACACTCATCGATGTCGAGCGGTCCGCCAAATCGGGCCTTGATGTCGTCATAGCTGCCGACATTCACCGCGCAATCGCTCGTGCCGCCGAGATCAGCACCTTCGCTGTCATCCGAAGACTCTTGGTCTTCGTCCAAGCCAACGCCGGGACGTGGCGCGAGCAAATCCTCGTTCGCGTTTTCACCGCGATCGATGATGTCTTCCAGGACGGCGCAGACACGCGCTGCCTTTTCGCGGCCGATGCGGTTCCAGGATTCGGCGTTGACGCCGCGCGACTCCTCAGGACCCTCCGTAGCGCCCGCCCCTACTCGCCCCGAATCGTGATGACGTGGAGTCTTCACGGCACGAACCTCCCCCGCGCGATTCCCTCACGCTTCGCTATTTACCAGATTCAAGCGTTGGCGGTTCCGACGGAACGAGTTCGAGCTCGATCACCGATTCGAAGCAGCGCCCACTCGGCCAGCGCACATCGACCTCATCGTCGGGCAAAGGGAAGGGCGGCTCCAGGACGACGCCGATGCCTTCGCCGCGCGCCCAACGATCGAAGTCGTTGGCTTGCCAACGCGGGGGTTCTTTCGAACCTTGTCGCCAATCTTGAGTTTCATGTCGCGCCTCGAAACTTCAATTGATCAGTGGGATGCAAAGGGCCTATTCGTGATGGCGGCAGTTCGCTGTTCATCATCAATCTCAACGAGGCCGAATCGTCCTAGCAGTCAAGCGGCGGCGACTGGGGCACACAGTTGACTCCGGGTCGATCGAATCCGAGGTTCGTTCCGAGATTGGCCGTGCTCGAAGAAGCAACCTCGACCCTTCGAAGTCAACCGCGAGTTGAGCTAAGCCTGCTCAGTCTCTCGACGGACGCCCTTGGTGTTCTCATGACCATTGAACGTCATGGGGGTAGCCGCCCTCCCTGCCTTGACACCACGCCCAGCCTCGATGAGTTGGCGTCATGACGATCATCGCCAGCGCGTTTTCGCCAGCATCGACCTAAATTTGCTCATTCGAACTGAGAACCGATCGACATTCTCTTGACGAATCGCGTGATCTCTCCCACGCTCGCGGGGCGACCCCGACCCTTTGCCACTTGAGGCACATTCCGATGGCCCACTTAATTCGTTCCGTTGTTCCGATGGCGCTCATGGCGCTGACCCTGCCAGTAAGCGCGGCTGTTCTAATCGACCAGACCCAGGTCGTGACTCATCCGGGCGCAGGTGCCGGCGGGGCCGACGAGAGTCGACTGCAATCGTCTAGCCTGGGCATGAGCACGATCGGTTTCGGTGCCCAGACTTCCGCGAATAACAGTGTCGCCGACGATTTCACGCTGACCACCGCGGCCGATATCGACACGTTGACCGTGCTGAGCTACCAGACCGGATCGACGACGACATCGACGTTCAATTCACTGCACGTGCGGATTTGGAATGGGGCGCCCAATGGCGGCGGTACCGTTGTTTGCGGTGACTTGACCACGGAGCGATACGCTACGTCGGTGTTCTCGAACATCTATCGTGTCACCGAGACGACCGCCGGCAATACGCAGCGACCGATCATGTGGGTGACCTCGACCGATCTGAACTGTCAGCTGCAAGCCGGCACTTTCTGGGTGGAATTCCAGTTGGGCGGCACGTTGGCCTCCGGCCCTTGGCTGGTGCCCACCACCATCCTCGGTGTGACGGGTCCCGTTGGCGCCAACGGTTTGCAGAACGTCGCGGGGACGTGGAACAACTTGGTTGACGGCGGCACTGGCACGCCGCCGCAAGCCGCCGCGTTTCGTCTCGATGGCACCCTGCAGGCCGCCGATCTTCAAGTCGCGGTCGACAATGCCGTAGGCATCCAAGCTCCCGGCGGCGGCTCGACGTATCAGGTGGTCGTGAGCAATGCCGGCCCGCTCGATGTCACGGGCGCGACGCTGGCCACGCAGTCGACCTTGCTCTCGGCGGGACCGTGGACTTGCACCGCCGCTGGCGGCGCCAGCTGCCCAGCGGCTTCGGGCACGGGTGAATTGAACACGCCTGTGACGCTGAATTCGGGGCAGTCGCTGAGCTTCAGCATGCAGGCGACCAATACCGGCGTCTCCGGCGATACGGCCAGCAAGTCGGTCACGGTCACGGCACCAGCATCACCGGGCGACCCGAACACCGCCAACAACACGGCCACCGATTCGGACCTCGTCCTCGGCGATGGCGTGTTCTTGAATGGCTTCGAAGATCCCTCGCTGAACCTCAGCCTGCAGTCCGCGCGGGATTTGATGGAAGACGCGGGGCACTGATCAGAACCTGAGATGATGACTTGCGGCCGAAGAGGAACTTCAACGCTTCGGCTGCAAGCGAACATCGATGCCAGTCAGCGCCCCCGAGTGGGGCGCTGACTCGCGGGGCAATCGCGATTCGACACGCCTTGATCATCGCGACTCGAACGCACTAATCGTTCGACACATCGCTCATTCAAACCCGTTCGCGAACACCGCATCCCCACCACCACCCCCACCCTCGCTCAACTGCCTCTCCACGGCGCCCGCGTCACACAGTGGAATCGCGTCGTTGTTGAAGTCGACGGGGCGTGGCAGGCCACGGGAGTCGGTGCCGGGGTCGCAGCTGAGTCGTTCCAACACGGGACTATCCGCTTGCGGCAGTTGCGTCAGGATGCCGCCACCGTTGTCGGCTAGCGCGCCGAGTTTGAGGCTGGCGTAGTCGGACACGGTGAGGTCCGACGCTTGGTTGAACGGGCAGCTGGCGGAGATGCCGACGTTGCCGCCAGTGGAAGACAGGGTGCCACCACTCGCGAAGCAGGCGCCGCCGATTAGGGGCCACACGATGCTGTTCCGCAGTCGTACGTCGTTGGCATCGCCGCTGAAGACCGTGCTGCCGTTCTGCGCCACGCCGTTGATCATCGTGTCGTTGAATAGCGAGACTTGCGTTTGTCCCGTCGGATACGCCGTCAGATCGGTGAAGGCGAACACATCGCCACCCGCGCCGGCCGCGCCCTGAGCCTGATTGGCGTTGAAGGTACTGTTGGCCACGATCACGCCCGGCAAGGCGTAGTTGATGAAGATCGCGCCGCCGCGCTGCGTGGCGACATTGCGCACGAAGGACACGGCATTGATCACGGACAGTGAGTTCTCGACCAGAGCCATGCCGCCGCCATCAGCCGCGCGATTCTCGGTGAACTGGCTGCGCGCGAAATCCGGCGCGGCCAGCGTCATGAAGGCGCCACCGCCGGCGCCACTGGCGATGTTGCGCTCGAAGCGCGAGCCGACCAGTGAGCTTTCGCCCGAAGTATCGCCACCGAAGATCGTCTGCAGATAATTCGGCGCGAAGTAGGCGCCCGCGCCGCGCGTGGCGGTGTTGTCGGTGACGACGAGCCCTGTCGCCGTGAAATAGCCCTGCGTGTAAAGACCGCCGCCGCGCGTGGCCGTGTTCGATACGAAGGTGCATCCGGTCAGCACGGCGTCACCCACTAGGCCACTGCGCAGTGGCTCCACGCCAAAGACATGGAGACCACCGCCTTCGATAGCGGTATTCGCCTCGAAGCGCACATTGCTCGCGATCAGTTTGTTCGCGCGTACGCGCGTGCTACCGCTGCCTTGATCGACGCCGGAAACACTCACGGCACCACCCTGATCGGCCAGATTGCGCAGGAACGTCGTGCCGGTCAGTTGCAAGGTCGCATTGCCGTAGATCGCGATGCCGCCGCCGCGTTGCGTCGCCGTGTTGTCGCTGAAGCTGCCGTTGGTGAAGGTCGACGTGCCGCCACGCTGAAGAAAGCCGCCGCCATTGACCGCGCCATTGTTCTCAAAGCGCGTGCCATTGACCGTGGTCACGGCGTCGTAGATCTGCACGCCGCCGCCTTCGTCGAGCAGCGCGGTGTTGTTGGCAATCAGGCCATCGGTCAAATTCAAGGCGCCATTGGTGGCGATGCCGCCGCCGTAGTTGGCCTGATTCGCGATCAAGGTGCTCGAGAGCAGACTGATCGTGGTGCCCGCTTCGCCGAAGATCGCGCCGCCGGAGAAGTTGGCGCGGCTGAAGCGCACGATCGCGTTGTCGAGAATCAGACCCGCGCCGTTCTCGACATAGATCGCGCCACCGAAATCATTCCCTACGCGGCCATTGCTCAGCACGATCCTGCGCAAGGTGATCTGACTTTGCAGCCCGCGCGCGAAGATCAGCCGCGTGGCATTGCCGCCATCGAGCGTGACCTTGTCGCCACCATCCAGGGTGCTGCCGGCTTGCAGCACCTTCTGCGCGGTCAAGGTGATCGTGACCGGGCTAGGCCCGCAATTGAACGTGATCACGCCGCCGGGAAAGGTATTGCCCGGGACCAGTTGCGCGATCGCCGCGTTGAGCGCGGCCTCGGTGCAACTCGCGGCGCTGCCGGTGCCAACCACGGCATCGTCGGCGCGACTCGTCGGTGACCACGGCAGGCCGGCCAGGAGCAGACAAACGGCATATCGGGAGATGTTCATAGGCCAGAGTACGGGGTTTCCCGGGACGGCCTGACATGGCCGCGCGGCTTAGCGGGCGGCGCGGGTTTTGGCGTGGTCGGTCGCTCGGCGATGCCCCGCGGATTCACGCGGCTTGCGCCGGCGACCGCGGGGTTTCAGGGCGTCGGCTCGATCGGCTCCTCGAAGGGATCGGCGAACATCAGGTCGACATCGACGCCGGCCACGCCGGACAGATCGTCCAACCCCACGATCACCGTCGACGCGAACAAGGTCGTCGGCGCATCCAAACCACCACCGGCCGACATATCCAACAACACCAATCGCGCCTGCCCGCCCGAGCGCGTGCCGATGTAGTGACCATCGCCGGTCGGCACCAGGCCGAGGTAGTTCTCGCCGCTGCCGCTGTCATCGCGCTGACTCAACATGGTGTAAGGCGGTGACGCCAAAAATTGCCGCGCGCGTCCAAGCCCCGCGGTGATCAGCGTGCCGCTGAAGGCGTCGTAGTAGACGCTGGTGGCGAAGACTGCGGCGTACAGGCGCGTGGTGGTGTACGTCGTCAAGTCGATCGTTCCGAGCGCGCCCGACTCCAATTCACCGCCCGTGCTGTAGAACACGCGGCCATTCGGCGCGAAGGCCAGCGTTGTCGCCACGGTGTCATCACCGATCAAGACACGTGGCGTGCCCGGCGCCAGTGGACGCGTCGGCACTTCCGACAAGGTCGCGTCCTTCCAGCCGCACCAGATCTTGTCGGCCACCGGATCTTCGATCACCGCGTTGGCGTTGACGTTGGCGGTGCTTGTTCGCCCGCTGTGACGCGCGAAGTCAAGCAGCGACACCGTGCCCGCGCCGACCACGGCCACGCGCGCATCGGGCAGCACGCGCGTGCCACCGCCGCGCGGCAGAAACGCGACCAGCGCGGGTTGCAGCACGGTCAGCTGACCCGCGCCGTCATAGACATAGCCCGCGCGATACAGCACGCCATTGAGCTTGCTCAGATACACCGTGCCGCGACTCGGCGTGCCGGCGGAGGTCGCGATGGAAATCGCCAGCGACGACGCGACGAACAGCACTCGGAGCGCTAGCTTCATCGCGGATGATGTACGCGCGCGCACCGACCCGCCACCCGCATCACTCGAAGCCATTGGCGAACACCCCCGTGTTACCCACCACGCGCGCGACCGCGAAGACATTGCCCGCGGGCGGATACACGGCCACGCCACTGACCAAGTAGCGGCCGCCACCGACCGGCGTCACGCCATACAACGCCGACTCGCCGAAGCGCGCGGTCTCGAGCTGAAACGGCAGCACATTGCGCGACACCAACGCTCCGCCGCCGGCATTGATGGCGAACAGCAAACCATCGCCATGCAAGTTACCGCCGACATCGCGAAACAAACTTTGGCCCGCGATCAACAAGCGCCCCTCGTCAACGATGGCGCCCAGAGCGATATCCGGCGAATCATCCGCGCACAGCGGCGCGTCCGAACCGCCAAACACGCCGCGTCCACCACTGAGATTGCCCCAGGTCGGATCGGTCGCGCCGTCGCCACGCAACTTCTGCGCGCCTACGCCGCCGGCGCAAGCACGCGAGACATTACCGATGGTCCACAACGCGCCGGTGTCGTAATCCCGACCCGGCGACACCGCGTCGACCACGAGCGCGGTCACGCGATCGGTGCGCAAGCTCCCAGGCATGTCGAACGACTGCGTGCCAAGACCACCAAATTGAAAATTGGGATCGAACGCGCCCGTCGGCGTGAGTTTGATCAGCAGAAAATCCCAATCCTCGCCCGCGACCTTGACCGAACCCGCGACATAGATCGGCGCATCATCGCCACCGGGAAAGCGATAAGGCCGCCCCACCGCCGAAGCTTCACCGGTGCAAGCGGTCTGCAACAAACACACCGTGTCGGGCACACCGATGCGCATCGCGCCCAAGCCGCCACTGCCATCGCCAAAGCCGGGATCGCGTTCAAAACCGCCCGTCGCGAGTTGCCTCAACTTGGCCACGCCGATCAAGGTGCGCCCGGGTTGATCGGCGCTGGCGACATCGCCGACCACGACAATGCGCGTCGACTGCGGCTGCAGCGCCGAACGCGTCACCGACATGGCCTTGCCGTGTTCGGACCAGGTCGAACTCAACGCACTGACCGTGGCCAGATTGTTGCCATCGAGATCGAACACCAGCACTTCGACATCGTCATCCTGCGTGGGCTCGAAGAAGCGCCGCGTGGTCAGCACGAACAAACGATCATCGCTGATCGCGACATCGTCGACGGTCAGAATGCGCGCGGCGTCGCCACTCGCGGCACTCGGATAGATGCGCGTGCTCGTCGAAGCCCCGGGCCAATTCAACGCGGCGCCGCTCGGCCCGCGCCGCGACAGCATCACGTTGAAGTACGGCGCCGACTGCCCGGCATAGCGCACCAGACCCACGGTCGCGCTGCTGCCATCGGCCAAGAGCACGCTGCGACGGCCCTGCGCGGTGCCGTACACGGTCGCACTGCCCGAGGGCCCCGTCTCGGTGACATAGGTGCCCGAGTAGGTGATGTCGAAGGGATAAGGCTCGTCGGCGCGCGCGGGTGATGCCCACAAATTGGCCAGCGCGAGCATGAAGCCCAGAATCAGTAGGGAATTGCGCATCAGGGAGTCCTCCATTAACCCTGTCACGCAGGAAGCTGGCGAACTATGACATCGGGAGGGGAGCGGTCTGAGGAGTCGCTTCGGCAGTTCCCTTTGCACGAATGGGACGCGAGGGATGGACGGTTGGCCGGCGGCTCTCGCGTATCGACTCACTTCGTCCCAAGCGAGCGGGCGGCGCCTCGCCTACTGATTCATCTCGTGCCGAGTTCGTGTACGGCGCGCTACTCGCGCTGATTCACTTCGCGCCGAGTTGGCGTTCGGCCTCGATCAAAGGGTCGCGCAGATGCGGCGCCACAGTCGGATGAGCCGCCTTAATCGCGCGCGCCAAGGCGAGCGCGCGATGGGCTTCATCGCTCTCGCCACTGGCCCCAGCCGCTTGTGCGAGTGCCGCGAGACCCGGCAATCGCCACACGCTATCGCCAACCATCGCGGCCAGTTCGGCATCGGCGGCACGCAACACCGACAGGGCACGCGCGGCATCACCGTCGGCCAGAAGCATACGTCCCTGCAAGATCGCCAAACGTACGCGCGCGGGTGCATTGCCGCGCTCGTGCGGCAGTGATTCCTGCGCCGACAATACTGGCACCAGCGTCTCAAGCGCGGCATGCGCATCGCGCGCGTGCCATTGCCACTGCGCTTCGAGTTCTTCCAGCCCGGGGCCGTTGTAGTCGGAGCGCGGCGAGTCAGTCGTCGACTTCGCACGCAACGCATCGAGAGTGAGGCGCGCGCTGGCTTGATCGCCAGCGGCAAGTTCGACACCCGCGAGATCACGCAGCACCGTGACATCGAGCGTGGCGCGAGCTTGCGCTTCGTCGCCCGCTTTTCGCTCGCCCTCGGGAACCAACGCCAACAACAGCGACCGCGCCCGCGCATAGTCGCCTTGCCCGAGCGCGATCGCGGCTTGGCGACGATGCGACAACGCGACCATCGCCGCGCTCGCCTGCGCGTCGCGCCAGATGCGCTCGGCCTCGTCCATGTCGTGCGCCGCGTCTTCGAATCGACCCTGGCCCACCAACGCGCCCGAGCGATAGTAGAGCGCGGTGCCCAGGTACACGGGATTGCTGCCCTCGACGTGTCGCCGCAGATCCGCGATGGCCGAATCGAACAACGCCAGCGCCTCGGCATAGCGGCCTTGGTTCGCGATGAAAGTCGCCAGATCCATGCGGTAGTACGCGAGGTCGCGATCATCGGCAGCCTGAACCTGACTCGCCATGGCGACGACGCGACGCGCTTCGGCTTCGGCCAAGCCGGCGCGACCATCACGCGCGTACAGACGCGCGATGCTGCTGCCAATGCGCGCGGCTTCGAGCACGCGTGAGTCGGTGCCGGCGCCGAGCGCGGACTGCGCGCGATGCAGATACGTCAGCGACTCCTCGATACGCCCCAACCCCCGATACGCAATGCCGATCTGTTCCAGCGCATCGACACTGACTACGTCGTTCGCGCGCGCCGGATCCAGCAGCGCCAGCGCCTCGTTCGCGACGGCGGGCACTTCATCGTATTCGCCCGTGCGATTGAAGCTGGTCGCGAGCGTGACGCGCAGGCTCGCTTGCGCGAACCGCTCCGCGTCGGACATCGCGGCGGTCACCGGTCGACGTTGGGCCTTCGCCTGCGCGATAGCTTCCGCGTAGTCGCCCAAGACCAAGGCCATGCGCGGCAAGGCCGCGCGCACGCCGGCGAGTTCGTCCTCGCTGGCGCCCGCGCGCTGCAGTTGTTCGAGTTGACTGCGATACAGACCACGCGCGGCTTCGTCCAAATCTAGCCCTTCCGATTGCTTGGCCAACACGCCGAGCAATTCCGCCTTGGCGCGTGGAGGCAACTCGCGCTCCGCGAGAATGCGCTCGTTGGCCATCTGCAGCAGTTGCGCCACCGTCGTGCGCCGCGCGGCGGCGGTATCGACACTGCCCGCGCGATTGCGCTCGAAGATGTCGACGAGGAACGCGGTCACGGCTTCTGCGCGCGCGGCTTCCGCGCGAGCCGCGCGCGCTTGCCAGTACGCCACGCCCGCGCCCGCGATCACGCCGACGACCATGATCGCGGTGGCGGTCGCCGCCACGCGATGCCGACGCAAGAACTTGCGCGCGCGATACACACGACTGGCGGCGCGCGCTTGAATCGGACGATGATCGAGCACGCGCGCCACATCATCGGCCATCGCCTCGACCGACAAGTAGCGCAAGCGCGAATCGGCCTCCAACGCCTTGCCGATGATCGTGTCGAGATCGCCGCGCAGACGCGCGGCCAGGTCGCGATCGGCGCAAACGCTGCTCGCGCGCGCCAAGGGCGCGGCGCTGACATCGCGCGCGAAGCCGTCGAGCGCGCGCGGCAACTCACCGGTCAGCATCTCGTGCAGCAACAGACCCAAGGCGAACACATCGGTGGCGATGCCCACGGGCTCGCCGCGCCACTGCTCGGGCGCGGCATAGCGCGGTGTTAGCGGACCGCCGAGCGTGGCGGTCGCATCGGCTTCGCGCGGCGCGGCGTCGAGTAGCTTTGCGATGCCGAAGTCCAACAACTTGACGTCGCCCTCGTCCGTCACCAGAACATTCGATGGCTTGATGTCGCGATGCACGACCAGCTGGCGATGCGCGTACGCCACCGCCGCGCAGATCGCGATGAACAGGCGCAGACGTTCGCGCCAATCGCGGCCTCGCGCGAAAGTGATGACATCGGTACCGACCACGCGATCCATCACGAAGTACGGACGCCCCTCGCCATCGAGACCGCCATCGAGCAAGCGCGCGATGCCGGGATGATCGAGCCGCGCCAGCACCTGCCGCTCGCGCAGGAAGCGCGCGACCGCCGTGTCCGAACGCGCGCCGCGCAACACGCGCTTGAGCGCGCCCCGTTGCACCACGCCGTCGAGATCGCGTTCGACCGCGTGCACCACACCCATGCCGCCACGACCCAGTTCGCCCGTGATGCGCCAGGCGCCAACGGGTGCTTCGGATTCCTCATCGCCATCGCGCGCCAAGGCCTCGCGATCGGCGATCGCGTGACGCTCGAGCGCGTCGCCTCGACGATCGGCGCGCAGCAAGGCTTGGACTTCGCGCAGCACGTCGGGCTCATCGACGCAATCGCGCAGTAGCGCTTCGCGTCGCGACTCCGGCAGATCGATCAGCGCGTCGAACAGTTCACCGACGCGTTGGAAGCGACGCGCGTCCACGCTCAGTCGCCGCTGGGATCGAGCTGACTCACCAGGAAAGCGCGCGCTTTGCGCCAATCGCGAAACGCCGTGCGTTCGTTCACGCCCAAGGCCTGCGCGACCTCGGCCATGGCGAGGCCCGCGAAGACATGCAGTTCCACCACGCGCGCCAAGCGCGCATCGAGCTGTTCGAGCAAGGTCAGTCCACGATCGACCTGCACCAGATCGAAGCAATTGCCGACCGCGTCGACTTCCAAGCCTTCGAGCGTCACCCGCGCGGCGCCCGCGCCCCGCTTGCCCGCCTGCCGACGACGCGCGCGATCGACCAGGATCTGACGCATGGCGCGCGCCGCGAGCGCGCGCAAATAGCTCGCGTCGCGCTCGCCGATCTCGGCGCGCTGACGGATCTTGAGAAAAGTCTCATGCACGAGCGCGGTGGTGTCGAGCGTATCGGCGCCTGGCGCGCGTCGCCGCTCGCGCCGCGCCAGGCGCTTGAGCTCCTGGTAAGCCAGCGCGAACAACTGCTCCGGTGCCTGCGCGAGCGTCGGCGCGGCGTCATCGCTCATGATCGAATTCCACGCAACGCTCAGCGGGCGCCGAGTGGCGGGCACTATAGACGATTCGTCGGGGGGTCGTTGTGCGCGGGCGCACGCTAGCGTCGTGCTGGCGCTGGGCGCTGGTGCCTAGAAGCCGATGCGGTTGGCAAGGTGCGGTGGTTTTCCCACCCTTGAGTTACAAGGCGGCAACGCGCAAGAGAGTGGTCGACCGGTAGCGTCAGCGGGTCATCGGCATTGAGGCGACTGCTTGTCCTTGAAGCTTCCTCGCGCAAAGTTCCGTTTGTCCGCGACGCTGCCAATCCCCGACCACTCAATCCCCCGTCAACACCCGCGCCGGCGCCACGTGCATCGCGCGCAACGCGGGCCACAGGCTGGCGGCGATGCCCATGATCGTCAGCACTGCCGCCGTCGCGAACAAGGTCGACGCATTCAACGGGGGCAGATCGCTTTGCAGATGACGCGCGACGCCATCGAGGCTCCAGATGCCGACCACGCCGATCGCCACGCCCCAGGCCAGCAGTCGCAGTGCCATGCCGAGGAATTGATTGCGAATCTGCGCGGGGCGCGCGCCGAGGGCCATGCGCATGCCGACTTCGCGACGACGTTGCGCGACGGCGTAGCTCAGTACGCCGAAGGTGCCGACGCCGGACAACAGCAAGGCGGCGAGAGAGAACATCGCGGCGAGCAGCGCGGGCGAGCGACGCGTGACCAAGGTATCGGCGATGCGCGCGGGCATGTCGCGCACGGCGCTGGTCGCCAGCCGCGGATCGACGTCGCGCGTGGCGGCGCGGATCGCGGCGGCGGTGGCCGTGCTGTCGGCGGGGCCGCGCGCGATCAGGTACACGATCGGATTGGCCAGGAAGCCGTACGGGTAGTAGACGGTGCCATTGCCAGTGTCGGCGGTGATCTCGGTCTGCTTGACCGCGCGGGTCACGCCGATGACGGTGAAGGCACGCGATTCATCGCGCGTGTCCACGCCTTCCGGTCCTTCGAAGAAGCGCTGGCCGAGCACTTGGCCATTGGGCCAGTAGAAGCGCGCGAAGTCTTCATCGACCACGGCCACGCGGCGCGATTGGCGAACGTCGTCTTCAGAGATCGCACGGCCTTGCAGCAGTTCGATACCCATGGCGGCGAAGTAGTCGCCGGTCACGCCATAGCGATAGTGCAGCAACGGCGACACGCCCGCGGGTCGCGTGTAGCCAATCACGGTCATGGCATTGGCATCGTTGAAGGCATCCTTGCCGCGCACGGGCACATTGGTCGACAGACCCGCGCGCGCGATGCCGGGTTGACGCGCCAAGGCTTGCGTCAGGCGCAAGGCGGCGTCGACGCGCGCCGCGTCGTTGCCGTAGTCGGCACCGGGCAACGAGATCTCGGCGGTGAACACGCCGTCCGGTCGAAAGCCCGGCGATGCGCGCAACGCCTGTTCGAAACCGCGCAACAACAAGGCCGAACCCACGAGCAGCACGAAGGCCAACGCGATCTGCGCCACGATGAAGCCCTGTCGCCACCGCCCCGCCGCCTGCCCCGCGCTGCTGCCGCGCGTCTGACTTTGCAAGGCGCCGGCCAGCGGCAAGCGCGCATTGAAGATCACGACGGGCATGGCGATCACCACGCCGAGCGCGATCGCGCCGAACAAGGCGACCACGACCATGCGCGCGCTGATTGCGATCTCGCCCGCTAGCGGCAGTTGCGCGGCGCCGATCCAACCGAGCAAGCGCAAGCCCGCCCAACCGACGAGCAAACCGAGCACCGCGCCGCCCGCGGTCAGCACCAAGGTTTCCAACAACACTTGACGCAACATGCGCGCGCGGCTCGCGCCCAAGGCCTGTCGCACGCCAAATTCGCGTTCGCGCGCGCTGGCGCGCACCAGGCACAGATTCACCAGGTTCACCGTGCCGATCAGCAGCAACATCACCACGCCCGCCTGCAGCAACCACAAGACCGGACGCACGGCCGCGACGTGATCGGCATGCAAGGGCACGAGGTTCAGATGAAAACCCGCGGCCGCGACTTCCTTCGCCCACGGATAGCCACGCGATTGCTCGGCGTGATGTGCTTGCACTTGCGCCAGCGCCTGTTCGGGCGTCACGCCGGGCTTGAGGCGCGCGATCATCTCGGTCTGCTCGGCGTGCAGCGCGTTGAGGCCGCGTTGTTCTTCGTTGCTGGCCAAGGGCAGATACAAGCGCGCGGCGGAAGACAGATAGCGGAAGTTCGGCGGCAGCACGCCGACGACGGTGCGCGGCATGCCGGCGACGGTGATCAAGCGGCCGAGCACGTTGGGATCGGCGTTCAACTGCTCGCGCCAATAGGCATCAGTCAGCACGACGTAGCGATCCGCGCCCGGCGTCATCGCGGCATCGTCAAACATGCGGCCCATGGCCAGGGGCACGTCGAGCGTGTCGAAGAACTCGGGCGTGACGCGCGCGATTTCCAGGCGCTCGGTGCTGCCGGCGTCACCCACGGTCTCGGCGCTGAAGCGCGCGGCGGAGACGGACTCGAAGGCATCGATCTGACCGCGTCGCGTGAAGTAATCGCGAATCGAGGAGCCGCTGCGTTCGACACCCGCCTGCGGATAACTGTTGAACGTCGTCACCAAGCGATCGGCGTTGGGAAACGGCAGCTCGCGCAGCAAGACGCCATCGATCACCGCGAACAAGGTCAGGTTGGCGCCCATGCACAGCGCCAAGGTCAGCAGCGCCGTCAGCGTAAAACCCGGTTGCTGCAACAGACGGCGAAGGGCGAAACGAAGGTCCTGCATGACTCGGGCTCCCGACTTGGCGCCAAACGACTCGCGCTTCGAGGCGCGCACGAAAAGCGCACAGCAAGCCTCGTGCCATGGTCGTGCGCGAATGCAAGCCGCTGTTTTCGGACCGAATCCACGCCATCGCGGCGCCGCGTGTCCGCTCGCGGACAGCCATGATCGAAAGCGAACGTCGCGCGGTCAATGGGGGCTCGGCGGTGCATTGAGGTTGGGCACGCGGTGCGGCGCGATGAGACCGCGCTTTATCGTGCTCCGCGCGCCGAGGTCAAACTCGATTCTTGATCCTTCCTAGGATCCCGACGTCGATGACGGCTCGCCGCGCTCACCCCTCACGACAACGCATGCCGAGACAAGACGCGGACATTGAGCCGAATAGAAGCGATTCCTTCTGATGCGATGTCCCGTTTGGAACAACGCGCGTGGGCCAGTTCTCACCAACCCACTCGCGCCTTCCGCATTCAACTTGGCGAGCCTTCGCTCACCCCGCGCGCGCCTTGGGCTTGCGCACCGCCCGCACCTTGCCGCTGGAACCACCGCCGCAATAGAACAGGTCCGCGCCGTTGGATTCCAGGCCACTGACCATGGTGCCCGCCGGCATGCGCAGGCGATCGAGCACTTCGCCGCTGCGCGGGTCGATGTGGCGCAGATCGCTGTCCTCGCCTTCGAAGGTGCCGTGCCAGAGTTCGCCGTCGACCCAGGTTACGCCGGTGACGAAGCGGTTGGATTCGATCGTGCGCAACACTTCGCCCGTGCGCGGATCGATTTGATGAATCTTGCGCGCGCGATATTCGCCGACCCACAGACTGCCCTCGGCCCAGGTCAGCCCCGAATCGCCGCCCGCGCCCGGCGCGGGAATCGAATCGAGGATCTTGCCCGTGGCCGGGTCCAGGCGATGAATGCGGGCTTCCGCGATTTGATACAGATACGTGCCGTCGAACGCGGTGCCCGCGTGCGAGGGGCAGTCGAGCGAGCGCGCGACGGCGCCACTCGCGGGATCGATCGCGAGAATGCGCTCGCCTGTCGCGGCCCAGATGTGGCGGCCGTCGTGGCTCACGCCGTGAATGCGTTCGGCGCCGGGAAACGGGCCGTATTCGCGCACGATGTCGGCGTCGCGCGTGGGCGCGGCGGCGACGGTGTCGCGGGTGGCGGTGGAGGTCGCGTTCATGTCTACTCCTTCTCGGCGCGTCGGTGGCCGGGTGGCGAGCAATCTAGTCCGTGGCCAGCGCGACCGGGAGTAACAAGATCGTCGTGAATCCCGACAGCGGCGGCGCCAGCCAGCGTCGCGCGCGGGCACGACCGATCGCGCGCGCCTGCCCCGAGGCGGCTAGGCCCGCGAGCGCGCGCTGCACCGTGCGCTGACTCGCGCCTAACGCCAAGGCAAGTGCCGAAGTCGACCACGCCGCGCCATCGTCGAGCAGCGCGCGCACGGCACCCGTCTCGCCTTCGATCGGCGGCGCGAGTACGACGACATCACGATGCTCACGCGGCGTGAGCACGAAACCCCGCGCGCTCGCCTCGATCGTCGCCATCGGCGCGATCAGCGCGCGCAGTCGGCCGATCTCGACGCGCAAACGCGCGCGCCAGGTTTCATCGATGCGCCGCGCGCGGAACACGCGCGCGATCAGGTCTTGTCGATCGACATCGCCCGGCCAACCCAACGCGAGCTCGCGCAACAGCGCGAACAGAATCGGTCGCCGCGCGAGCATCAAGGCTTGCGTGCCGACGCGCAGCTCGCGACGACAACCATCGATGACGAGCGTGCGCGCGTCGAGCAGGGCTTCGACTTCGGCGAGCCGCAGTAGGCCTTCCTCGCCGAGACGCCAGCAACGCGCCGCGGGACGTTCGAGCACGGCGCGAGTGTCGGCGATCTCGGCGATGAGGTCGGGCAAGCCCGCGCGCTCGGCCGCTTGCGTGGCGATATCGAGCGCGGTCTGCGCGGGCCCAATGCGAAGCGCGCGCAGGGCGATCTCGGCGCGCACGAGCGCGGCCACGGCCTGCAACGTCGGCGGCGTTTCGCGCGGATCGAGCTCGCCGAGGCCGGCCATCGCCGCTTCGGCCAGATCGAGGCGACCAAGCAACAAGCTCCGACGCGCCGCGATCAACCGTGCCTGACGCGCGTTGAGGCGATCGCCGCGGGCCTCGAGCACGGCCGTCGCGCGGGCCAGCGCTTGCGGCGAGCCTTCGAGTTCGCGCAAGGCCAGCGCCACTTCGGCTTCCGCCACGTGGCACCGCGCGCGGGCCACGGCCTCTCGCGCGCCGAAGCGTCGCGCGGCGGCGCGCAGCAAGTCGCGCGCCCGCGCGTAGTCGCCCAGCCGCGCCATCGCGATGCCGCGCAAGGCCAAGGCCGGTGGGTCGTCGCGCAGCGCCACGCGCTTGAGCGCGCCCAGCACATCGCCCACCGCCAACGCGCGCCCCGCGGCCACGATCATCGAGTCCATGGTGGGAGGTTACTGCACGAGCGCGCGCGGCTCACGTCGTGATCGATGGAGGTGTTCGTGCCCGATGCATGGCGCGATGGCGTTTGCGCTTCAACAGTGAGACGCCACGCACGCGCAGTCACATTCACCCACAAATGCAGACACATCGCCTCGCGCCCGCACAACGCGCCGCGCGAACCTCAATCGCCCGAAGGCGGCACCACGCGCTCGGTATCGCGCGTCACCGCGTTGACGTAGCGCACGAACTCGCTGTCGAACTGCGATCCCAGATCGGCCTTCCACGCCGCGCGAAAATCGCCGCGACTCACCCACTCGCGCAGATACCGTTCCCAACCGGTCCACTGGCGCCGCTTGAACGCGGTGTCGTGGCCCTGGTGATAGTGGAAATACGCGCTTTCGAGGATCGAGACCAGAAGATCGAAGGCGATCTCGCGACGCGCGCGCTGCTCGGCCGTCAGGTTGGCGGTGGCGGCGTCTTGATAGTGATACAGGTGCAACTCGGGATGATCGAAACACAGGCGCAGGAACTCGCCGTATTCGGCTTGCAAAGTTTGAAAGGTCGCGAGTTCGCGTTCCTGCTGCGCGCGTCGGCGATCGTGAAAGAACACCCACACGGCGAAGGGAATGCCCACGAAGGCCGAGAGATTGGCCAGGATCGTCGTGGCTTGCACGAGGGTGTCCAGGGTCATGGGTGTCCTCGAGTGCGGGTTTCGAGCGGCAGGTGTCGATGTAGCACGGGGCTCGCGGGGCGTCCATCGCGCGGCGGGCGCGCGGGGCGTTCAGCGATTTGGAGGTTCCGTGCTGACGCAATGCTTGGCGTAGAACTCGCGCAAAAAGCGGTCGCTAACTGGGTCGGTCGCTATCAGGTGATAGCCCATCCAATTGTCCCATCCCGAGTGGATGCGCATGTCCCAGCGCCAGTAGTCAGGGTAGATGGCATCGTCGGTGATGGGCGGCACATAGATGCCCCACCGCAGAAAGCCGTAACGGAAAACCAGCAAAAGCCCTAGGTTGCGATGTTGTCGACGCGAGGACGTGTAAATCCAAGCGAACCCGCTCGCCGCGGTGGTCAACCTGATCGATTCATCGGTGCTCGTCATGTCGCGTTCGCGATCCCGTGGGTCGACGCCGTCCGCGCGCCGGACTTGTCCACAGTGTAGGTGGCGGGCGCCCGTGCCGCACCCCCGATCATGCGGCGTTTGCGCACAGCGAGCCTGTGCTCATTCGCAGGAGCACTGCAGGGGTCGAAGGGGTCTACAATATCCGCCCTTCTCGGCCGTCGAGCCGTTCATGACCCGCGTCGACCTCGGCTTCTCGCTTCCCCGTGCCCGCGCGCCGTTGACCGCGCGGGCATCGGTGATCGCGTCGTCGGCAGTTCGTGCGCTGGCGCGCGTCCGGCCCTGGGCCCCGCTCGAGGCGCGACCGACGGTACTTGATCGCGCGCGAACCCACCGCATCACTTCCTCATCACGGACATGGCGGCGACCCCTGCCGAACCCGCGCGGGTTCGCAGTGCGCGGCGCGCGGGTCCACTATGCTTTCCTTTCTAGCATTGCCATGACCGACCATGACCCCGATCTCGAGAGTGTTGGCCCCGACCGCCGTGGTGGCGGCCTTGCTGCTCGCCGCGTGCGGCGGCGATAAATCCGGCGCCGCCGACGCCAAGGCGCCGCCCGCCGCGACCCCGGCGAAGAACGATGCCGCCGCGCTGGCGGTGCAACTGGTCGAAGCGCGACAGCAACCGATCACGCGCGGCGTCACCGTGTCCGGCGCGGTCGCCGCGTGGGAAGACATGGTGCTCGGCGTCGAGTTGAGCGGCCAGCGCGTGGCCCGCGTCGCGGTCGAAGTGGGCGATCACGTCAAGCAAGGTCAGGTGCTGCTGACGGTCGACGCGCGCACGGTCGAGAGCGAACTGCGTCAAGCCGAGGCGGCGCACGAAGAAGCGCGCGCCGGTTTGGTCCTGGCGCAGTCGAACCTGCGTCGTGGCGACGAGTTGATGACGCGCAAGCTCCTGAGCCAGGCCGATCACGATCAACTGCGCGCCGCCGTGGTGCAGGCGCAGGCGCGGGTCTCCACCACGCAAGCACAGCGCGATGCCGCGCGGCTGCGTGTCGAATTCGCCACCTTGCGCGCGCCCGACGATGGCGTGATCGCGCAACGCATGGTTCAACCCGGCCAAGTGGTCATGGCCGGCGCCGAGCTGATGCGCATGATCCGTCAGGGTCGTCTGGAATGGCGCGCGGAACTGAGCGAAGCCGATCTGCCCGGCGTCGCCGTGGGCGCCGAAGTGCGTGTGCGCACGCGCGCGGGCGGCGAAGTGGTGGGTCGCGTGCGAACGCTGTCGCCGGGGCTCGATGCCAACACGCGCACGGCCACCGTCTATGTCGACCTGCCCGATCCGGGCGATCTGCGCGCGGGCATGTTCGCCGAAGGCCGCATTCTGTTGGGCGAGCAACCGGCCTTGGTCGTGCCCGCCTCGGCGGTGGTGCGCCGCGACGGCTACAGCTATGTCTTCACCGTCGACGAGCAGCAGCGCGCGCATCGTCTGCGCGTCGACCTGGGTCATCGCGACGGCGATGAGGTCGAAGTGCGCGAGGGCCTGAGCGCCGGCGCGCGCGTCATCGGCAAGGGCGCGGCCTTTTTGAGCGACGGCGATCCGGTGCGCGTGGTCGGAGGCTGAGATGATCAATGTCTCCGCCTGGGCCATCAAACGGCCCCTGCCCTCGCTGATGATCTTCTTCGTGCTGTGCGTGGCCGGGCTGTATGGCTTTCAGAAGCTCGCGATTTCGCGTTTTCCCGATATCGCGTTTCCCATGGTCGTGGTCACGGTCAATCTGCCGGGCGCCGCGCCGAGCCAGCTCGAAACCGAAGTCACGCGCAAGATCGAAAACTCGGTCGCCACGATCGAGGGCATGAAGCGCATGCTCTCGACCGTCAACGAGGGCACCTCGACCACGCAGATCGAGTTCTATCTCGAGACCGATATCGAAGTGGCGCTCGATCAAGTGCGCGACGCGGTCACGCGCACGCGTAACGATTTGCCGCAAGACATTCAGGAACCCATCGTCTCCAAAGTCACCTTGGTCGGTGGTTCGCTGCTCACGTATGCCGTGCGCAATCCGCGCCTGCGGCCCGATGAGCTGAGCTGGTACGTCGACGACACCGTGATGCGCGCGCTTTACGGCGTGCCGGGCGTGGGCTCGGTCACGCGCGCCGGTGGCGTCGAGCGCGAGGTGCGCGTCGATCTGGACCCGCAAGCGCTGCAGGCCTACGGCATCACCGCCGGCGAAGTATCGCAGCAACTCGCGCGCGTGCAGGTCGAACAACCCGGCGGCAAGGCCGAAGTCGGCGGCGCCGAGCAAGTGGTGCGCACGGTCGGCACCGTGCGTTCGGCCGCCGACATGGCAAGCGTCGCGATCGCCTTGTCGGGCGGGCGCTCGGTGCGGTTGTCGGACATCGCGCGCATCAGCGATGGCGCGGCGGATGCGACGCAGGCCTCGTTCCTGGGCGAAGAGCCCGTGGTGGGTTTTTCCGTGTCGCGCACGCGCGGCTCGAGCGAAATCGACGTGGCCCAGCGCGTGCGCGAAGTCCTGGCGCGCTTGTCGAAAGACAACCCCGGCACCGAATTCGTGCTGGCCAGTTCCATGGTCGAGGAAGCCGAGCGCTCCTACGAATCGTCGATGACGATGTTGTGGGAAGGCTCGCTGCTCGCGGTGTTCGTGGTCTGGTTGTTCCTGCGCGATTGGCGCGCGACCTGGATTTCGGCCGTGGCCTTGCCGCTGTCGATCATTCCGACCTTCGCGGTGATGTACGCGTTTGGCTTCAGTCTGAACTTGATCACGCTGCTGGCCCTGGCGGTGGTCGTGGGCATCCTGGTCGATGACGCCATCGTCGAGGTCGAGAACATCGTGCGCCATCTGCGCATGGGCAAGAGCCCGATCGACGCCGCGCGCGACGCCGCCGATGAGATCGGCATCGCCGTGATCGCGACGTCCTTCACGCTGGCGGCGGTGTTCGTGCCGGTGGCCTTCATGCCCGGCATTCCGGGCAAGTTCTTCCGCGAGTTCGGCTGGACGGCGGCGACCGCCGTGCTGTTCTCGCTGATGGTCGCGCGCATGCTCACGCCGATGATGGCGGCCTATCAATTGAAGCCGCATCCGGAAGTCGAAGGCGACAGTCCGCTGATGAAGCGCTATCTCGGCTGGGTCGAAGCGGCGCTGCGCCATCGCGGACGCACGTTGTGGATCGCGACCGGCTTGTTCTTTTTGTCGCTGGCCTTGGTGCCGTTGATTCCCGCGACTTTTATCCCGACTTCGGATTTGGGCCGCAGCAATCTCAGTCTGGAACTGCCGCCGGGCACGCCACTCGAAGACACGGTCGCGCTGGCCGCGACCGCGCGCGCCAAGCTCAAGGATCTGCCCGAGCTGCAGCAGGTCTACACCACGGTCGGCAGCGTGCTGGACTTGGGCGACCCGGGCAAGACCGGCATCGGCGAGGCGCGCAAGGCGACCTTGGTGCTCGACTGGGGTCCGGCCAGCGAGCGCAAGCGCAGTCAGAAAGACATGGAGCGCATCGTGCGCGAGCGTCTGGCGGATCTGGCCGGCGCGCGCGTGAGTTTCGTGTCGAGCGAGCCGGGCGAGATGATGCAGCTGGTGCTCTCGGGCGATGACGCGACGTTGCTGTCGGACACCGCGCAAGCGGTCGAGCGCGAGCTGCGCACGATTCCGGGCCTGGGCAGCATCAGCTCCACGGCCTCGTTGTTGCGACCCGAAGTCGTGATCGTGCCGAATTCCGCGCGCGCCGCGGATTTGGGCGTGTCGACCGCCGACATCGCCGAGGCCGCGCGCATCGCGACGGCCGGCGATTATCGTCAACGCCTGGCCAAATTGAATCTGCCCGAGCGGCAGGTGCCGATCCGCGTGGGCTTCGACGATCAGACCTTGTCGCGCGAAGCCCTGATCGCGCAATTGCGCGTGCCCGGCAAGAACGGCCCGGTGCCGCTGTCGGCCGTGGCCGAGGTGCGTCTCGACGCGGGTCCGGCCCAGGTCGATCGTTATCAGCGCCAACGCAATGTCACGCTGACGGCGGAATTGAACGGCCGTCCGCTCGGCGAAGTGATGGCCCAGGTCGAGCAATTGCCCAGCGTGAAGAAGCTCCCACCGGGCGTGAGCTTCCTCAATGCCGGCGATGCCGAAGTCTTCGTCGAACTCTTCGTCGGCTTCTTGTTGGCCATGGCCGCGGGCCTGATCTGCATCTACATGGTGCTGGTGCTGCTGTTCAATCACGCCCTGCAGCCGCTGACCATCCTCACCGCCGTGCCGCTGTGCGCGGGCGGCGCCTTCGGCGCGCTGTTGGTCACGCAGAACTATCTGTCCTTGCCCGCGCTGATTGGCTTGCTGATGCTGATCGGCGTGGCGACCAAGAACTCGATCCTGCTGGTCGACTACGCGGTGATCGCGCAGCACGAGCACGGCATGAGTCAGCACGATGCCCTGGTCGACGCCTGCCGCAAGCGCGCGCGACCGGTGATCATGACCACGCTGGCGATGGGCGCGGGCATGATGCCGATCGCGCTGGGCCTGAGTTCGGACTCGAGCTTCCGCGCGCCGATGGCGATCGCGGTGATCGGGGGTCTGATCACCTCGACCCTGCTGAGCCTGATCGTCATCCCCGCGGCCTTTGGCGTGATCGACGACCTGGGCAAGCGCCTGCGTCGCCTGTTGCCGGGCGGCCGCGCGGCGCGTCCGGGGCAAGAGGCGACGGCGAGCACCACGTCGCCCTGAACCCGCGCCGCGGGTCGGGCGGGCGCGACCGTCATCACGGCGACGGTCGCGCGAATTCTTGTAAGCTTTGGCCATGAGCTCGCCCCCGCAATACACGCCGCCGCCGCCCTCGCGCCAACCCGGTCAGCCGGCCACGCGGCTGCTCGTGGTCAGTGGTCTGTCGGGCTCGGGCAAGACCGTGGCGCTGCGCACGCTCGAAGACCTGGATTTTTACTGCGTCGACAATCTGCCGGTCGATCTGATGCCGGCCTTCGTCGAAGCCGTCACCGCGCACCAACCCGGTCGCTATCCGCGTCTGGCCGTGGGCGTGGACGTGCGCAATCGCGTCGAGGACCTGGGCAAGCTGCCGGAAATCCTGGCGCGCCTGGGCCATGGCGGCATCGCCTATGACCTGGTGTTTCTGGACACGCGCGATGAGGTGCTGCTCAAGCGCTTCTCCGACACGCGTCGTCGTCATCCCTTGACGGCCGATGGCCTGACGCTCAACGACGCCATCGCGCTGGAACGTCGCCTGCTGCGGCCCTTGATGGCGATCGCCGACAAGGTCATCGACACCAGCGACCTCAACGTGCATCAGCTGCGCCGAGTCATCACGACCGAAGTCGGCGCGGGCACGGCCGAGCTGACCCTGTTGTTCGAATCCTTCGCCTACAAGCGCGGCGTGCCGGCCGACGTCGACTTCGTGTTCGACGCGCGCTGCCTACCCAATCCGCATTGGGACGCCAAGCTGCGGCCGCTGTCGGGCCGCGACGCGCCGATTCGCGAGTACTTCGGCAAGTATCCCGAAGTGGAAAACTATCTCGACGACTTGCGCCAGTTCCTCACGCGCTGGATCCCGCGCTTCGAGGCCGAGAGCCGCAACTACGTCACCATCGGCATCGGCTGCACCGGCGGGCGGCATCGCTCGGTGTATCTGGCCGAGCGCCTGGCCGAAATCTTTCGCGCCACGCGCGAGCACGTGGTCACCTTCCACCGCGAACTGGAGTGAATGATGGCGGTCGGCATCCTGCTGTTGACCCACGCGGGCCTGGGCCAGGCCTTGATCGGCGCGGCGCGCGGCGTGGTCGGCTCCTTCTCGCTCAAGGTCGGCTTGGCCGAATACACCAATGGCGAGGACTCGGTGCAGTTTTCCTATCGCGCGGCGCGCCAGATGCGCGAGCTCGATGAGGGCGATGGCGTGCTGATCCTGGTCGATCTGTACGGTTCCACGCCCAGCAATGTCGGCGCGCAATTGATCACGCATGGCGTGACCTTGCGTCGCGTGTCCGGCGTCAATCTGCCGATGCTGTTGCGCGTGCTCAATTATCCCGAGCAGTCGCTGGAAGAACTTGCGCTGACCGCGTCGAGCGGCGCGCGCACCGGCGTGGTCGTGGACACCGCCTAGGGATCGATGTGATCGAACGCGCCATTCCCGTCGTCAATCGCCTGGGCCTGCACGCGCGCGCCGCGGCGAAGCTGGTGAAACTGGCCGGTGGTTTTCGTTCGCACCTGACGCTGTCGCATCGCGGTCGCGAGATCAATGCCAAGAGCATCATGGGCCTGATGATGCTGGCCGCCACGCGCGGTTCCGAAGTGCTGTTGCGCGCCAATGGCGAGGACGAGCAGGCCGCGGTCGAGGCCATCGCCGCGCTGTTCGCCGATCGCTTCGGCGAAGGCGAATGAACGTGAGTCGCGAGCCCGTTCGCGCGCGCGAGGAACTGCAAGGCACGGGCGCCGCGCGCGGCACGGCGTCGGGCAATGCGCGGGTGATCTATCCGCTGCACTTCGACGCCGAGCCCGAGTTCGTCGAAGGCCGCGACGTCGATGCCGAAGTCGGTCGCCTCTCGCAAGCCTTCGAGCGCGTGCGCGGCGAACTCGAACGGTTGCGCAAGCGCCTGCAAGGCGCGTTCAAGCGCGAAGTCGCCGAGTTCATCGAGGCGCACGCGCTGATTCTCGAAGACCCCGAGTTCCGCGACGGCATCGTCGATCACATCCGCCACTCCAAGATTCGCGCCACCAGCGCGTTGAAGATGCATCGCGATCATTTGATCCAGGCCTTCGAGCAGATCGATGATCCGTATTTGCGCAGTCGGCGCGAGGATCTGGATCAAGTGGTGGCGCGCGTGTTCGCGGCGCTCAAGCGCGGCGAGTCGGGCGTGCACGGCAAGGTCGAGGCGATCGGTCGCGGATCGATCCTGGTGTGCGAATCGATCGGGCCGGCGGAACTGGATTTCTGGCATGAGCACGGCGTGGGCGGCATCATCACCACGCAGGGCAGCGTGTATTCGCACAGCGCGATTCTGGCGCGCAGCTACAAACTGCCGATGGTGATCGGTTGCGCCGAGGCGCTGGCGCGGATTCACGACGGCGACGCGGTGCTGATGTCGGGCGACACGGGGCAAGTGCTGCTGCGTCCCGATTCCATCGATCAAAAGCGCCACGCCGAACGCACGCGCGAATCGGCGCGCGCCGCCGGCCGCCGCACGCATCTGCGCGGCGCCGACACGCGCACGCGCGATGGCGGCGTGCTGCACCTGTGGGCCAATGCCGAGCAGCCGTCCGACATTCACGCCGCGCGACGCCTGGGCGTGGAAGGCATTGGCTTGTATCGCAGCGAGTTTCTGTTCCTGCGTCAGGCCGCGCCGCCGGACGAGGAACATCAGTTCCGCGCCTATCGCGACGCGGTTCATGCCATGGCCGGTCGACCGGTGACCTTGCGCACGCTCGACGCGGGCGCGGACAAACCCGGCGCCGGATCGCTCGGTGTCGGTCACGAAGCCAATCCCGCGCTGGGCCTGCGCGGCCTGCGCCTGACCTTGGCGCGGCACGATCACTTCGTCGCGCAATTGCGCGCGATGCTGCGTGCTTCGGCGCATGGACCCGTGCGCATCTTGCTGCCCATGGTCACCACGATCGACGAAGTGCGGCGCACGCGCGCGCTGATCGCGCAGTGCCGCGCCGATCTCGAGAGCGCCGGCGTGCCGATCGCCGATCACGTCGACCTGGGCGCAATGATCGAAGTGCCGGCGGCCGCGCTGACCAGCGCGGAGCTGGCGCGCGAATGCGATTTCCTGGCCCTGGGCAGCAATGACCTCGTGCAATACACCCTGGCCGCCGATCGCAACAACGCGGCGGTGTCGGGCTTGTACGATCCCTTGCACCCGGCGGTGCTGCGTTTGTTGGCGACGTGCGTCGACAACGCGCGTCGCGCGCGCAAGCCACTGACCTTGTGCGGCGAATTGGCGGGCGATCCGCTGCATCTGCCGATGTTGCTGGCCCTGGGCTTCACCGAACTGAGCATGCATCCCAATGCCCTGCTCGAGATTCGCGAGCGCGCGGCGCAGCTATCACGCAAGAGCCTGCGCGGGCGTCGGCGCAAGTTGCTCGCGGCGCGCTCGCGCGACGAAGCGCGCGCCTTGTTCAGCGACCTCGATTGAGCGCGCTTGCCGCGCGCGGGCGCGTCACCGCACAATGCCGCGCCCTGCCCTCGCCGACCGCGTCATGATCGCCGAATCCGTCCGCGCCGAAGCCGATGCCATCCGCGCGCGCTTTCTCAGCGCGCGGCCGTTCCGCCATGTCGTGATCGAGGACTTCTTCGCGCCCGCCACGCTCGACGCCTTGCTCGCGCAGTTTCCGCCCTTCGACACGCGCCGCGCGCTCAACGAGGCCGGTCAGGTCGGCGGCAAGGCCGTGGTCGAACGGATTCGCGCGATCGGTCCGGCCTATGCGGCGCTTGATGATCTGATTCAATCGCGTGAGTTTCTTGAACTCGTGTCGCGCTGGACCGGTATTCCCGATCTGCGTTACGACCCGCACTATTTCGGCGGCGGCACGCACGAAAACCGTCATGGCCAGGATCTCGACGCGCATGTCGATTTCAATCGACATCCTATCGAGCGCTGGCATCGCCGCTTGAACTTAATCGTCTATCTCAACGCCGATTGGCAGGCGAGCTGGGGCGGCAATCTGGAATTGCATTCCGACCCGCGCGCCGCCGACGATCAAATCACGCGCATCGTGCCAGCGCTCAATCGCTGCGTGATCTTCGAGACCAATGAGATCTCGTGGCACGGTTTCTCGCGCATCGATCTGCCGCCGGCCGAGCAGGCGCGGTCGCGCAAGTCCATTGCTTTGTATTTCTACACCGACACGCGTCCGGCCGAGGAATTGGCCGACACGCACTCGACCATCTACGTCGATCAACCGCTGCCCGAGCAACTCGTGCCCGGCCACACCTTGAGCCCGGTTGACGTGGAGACGCTGCGCATCCTGTTCACCCGCCGCGACGACCACATTCAACGGCTCTATCGCGACATCACGCGCCAAGAGAAGGAACTCGAAGTCGCGCGCGAAGCCCTGCGTCGCGGCTTCGTCGGCCGCGTGTATCACTTGCTGCGTCGAATCTGGGGCCGACTGCGCCGATCCGTCGCATGAGCGCGACACGCTGTCGCGACCACGCCACGATCACCAGACGATTCCTGCGCGACGACACAGCGCGTTCGCGCGTCCCAGGGGCAGTCCCACTGACATGCGTTAGCATGCGCGCTGTCTTGGCAAAGGCGCGACCCTGGTCGTGAATCGAACATGCAAGGAAGCCTAGGCCCTTGGCTGGCGCGCATGGCCGCGCGCGTGCGCGCGCGTTGGCGCCGCGTTCTGCCGCCCTCGTTGCGCGGTAACGATTACGCCGAACGCCTGCGCGCCGAGCAGGCGATCTTCGCGTCGCAGGTCGACATCAACAATCTCCCGGGCATCTTTCACTATTGGTCCGATGGCCATATGCGGCCGATGTTCGAGGAAGTCGGTTTCTCGCACCCCGAGGGTTTCTTCGCGCATTTCCTGGGCGAGGCGATCGCGCGTCGCGGCGACGGCGTGGCCAAGATCGCCAGCGTCGGTGCTGGCAACGGCGACACCGAAGCGCGCATCGCGCGCCGCCTGCTCGACGCGGGCCATCGCGACTTCGTGATCGAATGCCTGGACATCAACGCCGACTGTCTGGCGCGCGCCGAGGCGCTGGCGCAAGCCGAGGGTCTAAGCCCGTGGGTCCGCACCACGCGACTGGACTTCAATCATTGGCGACCCATGCCCGATCACGCCGCGGTCATGGCCAATCAGAGCCTGCATCACGTCGTCGAACTCGAGACCCTGTTCGACGCCATCGATCACGCCATCGGCGAGCACGGCCTGTTCGTGACCTCGGACATGATCGGTCGCAACGGCCATCAGCGCTGGCCCGAGGCCCTGACCATCGTCCGCGAATTCTGGCGCGAGCTGCCGCGCGAACGGCGCTACAACGTGCAATTGCGTCGTCAAGAAACCGAGTTTCTCGACTGGGATTGCTCGGGCGAAGGCTTCGAAGGCATTCGCGCGCAAGACATTCTGCCGTTGCTGATCGAGCGTTTTGGCTTTCGCTTCTTCTTCGCCTTCGGCAATGTCATCGATCCCTTCGTCGATCGCAGCTTCGGGCATCACTTCAGCGCGGACTCGGCCGAGGATCGCGCCTTGATCGACCGCATTCACGCGCGCGATGTCGAGGAAATCCTGGCCGGGCGGATCAAGCCCACGCACATGATGGCCGTGATGCAGCGCGACCGTACCCTGACGCCCACCTGCTGGCGCCACCTCACCCCTGAATTCTGCGTGCGGCGGCCATGAGTCCGACGTCGTCGCCGCGTTTCACCCTTGCTGGGAATGGCCGTTGATGTCCGTGATCGCCCCATCGCCGAACCCGCCGCGCGCGCGCGTGGCCTTGACCCTGAGCTTGCTGCTGATCGCGCTCGTGCCCTGGGTGCTGTTCGCGGGTTCCATCGCCAGTGGCAGTCGCAGTGTCCTGTTCTTCGACGAGAACGTGGAGCAAACCATCGCGTGGTGGCAGAAATTCGCGCGCGCGTGGTGCGCGGGCTATCTGCCGCTGTGGGACGCGGACACGCAGGGTGGTCATACCTTCGCGGGCGAGATCCAGACCGGCGTGTTCTATCCCTTGCATTGGCTGTGGGCGATGTTGTTCGCCACGCCGAGCGGCATCGCGCGCGCGGCGATCGAATACTTCGTGGTGCTGCATTTCTCGATTGCCGGCGTGGGCATGGGGCTGCTGTTGCGGCGCTGGCGCCTGGGCCTGGTGGCGGTGGCGGTGGGCGCGTTGTGTTACGCGCTGCTCGGGCCGGTCGCGCTGCGCGCGGTGACGCAGCCGAACATCTTCTACGGACTGGCGTGGCTGCCGTGGGTGATGTGGGTCGCGACGCGTTATGTCGACGAAGGCCGCGGTCGCGACGTGGCGCTCACGGGCGCGCTGATCGGCTTGCAGATCGTGTCGGGCCATATTCAACCGGCGTTCCATACGGCCTTGCTGGTGGCGACGTTGTGGATCGCGCGCTTCTGGTCGAAGGAACCGGGCTGGCTGTCGCTCGCGAAGCAACTCGCGCGCGCGGCGGTCTGGGCCCTGCCGATGTTGATCCTGATCGCGGGCGCGCAGTTGCTGCTGTCGCTCGAGTACGCGCATGACGCCTATCGCTGGGTTGGCCTCGATCATCCCTTGAGTCCGGGGCGGCGCATCTCGTACACGATCTTCGGTCGCACCAATGTCATGGACCCCGACGCGTGGGCGACCTTGATCGATCCGTGGCGGCATGATGCACCGGACAACAATCGTCTGTATTTTGGTTTTCTACCGCTACTACTGGCGATCTGGTGGTTCACCGCGCCACGCGCGCGCGCCAGTGTCGAGGCGTGGCGCGTGCATGGCGCGTGGTTGATCGGCATCGGCGTGTTCTCGATCGTCGCCATGGTCGGGCACTACACCTTCGTGTCGTCGCTGTTGCGCGTGCTGCCGATGGTCAGCCAAGTGCGGCAGTTGGCGCGCTATTCGATCTTGTTCCATTTCGTGGCATGCGCGCTCGTGGCCTTCGCGGTGCAGGCGCTGCGGCAGGGCGCGAGATTGCCGCGAGGTCCGATCGTGCTCTGGGTGTTGATCGGCATCGAGCTCGCGTGGCTCGCGCATGTCGAGCAGCCGCTGATGGGCCACATCGCCGCGTGGCAGGCGGCCATCGCCGCCGCGGGCTGGCTCGCGATGTCGAACGCGCGGGCGCGCGTGAAGTGGGTCGCGCCGGTGGTGATCGCCTGCGTGCTGTTGCACGCGCATGCGTTTCGCGTGCTGGTGGCGCTCAAGGTCACGCCGCCGCATCGCGCCGACGCGCAGCTCGATGCCGGCGCGATCACGCAGTACCTGCAGCCGGCTTACGGTCGCTATCGCGTGCTGGTGATGGACGACACGGGCCTGGCCAACAACTACGGCATGACCGCGCGCGTGCAGACGCGGCGCAGTTACGGCGCGACGATGTGGAAGCCGTTCTACGATCTGCTCGACGCGGATTGGTCGGAAGGCTCGCGCGCGAATGATCTGCTCAACATCCGCTGGGTCGTTTCGCGCGCGTCGCTCGATCTGCCGGTGGTGATGCGCGACGAGCGCCTGGGCCTGACTTTGTACGAACGCGCGCGCTGGTTACCGCGCGTGTTCATGAGCGATCAGCTCGACTGGCCGGGCGAACGCATCGAACAGGCCCTGCAATTGCGCGTCGAACACTACGAGGATCACGAGCAAGTGTTCTCGATCGTGGCGCCCGCCGATGGCACGGCCGTAGTTTCCGAAGCGGCCTATCCCGGGTGGTGCGCGCGCGTGAACGACGTGGCCACGCCGATCACGCCCTTCGCCCTGCCCGGTCGCGCGCCCTGGGCGCGCGCGGTGCCGGTGCGCGCGGGGCGCAATGTGATTGCATTCTCGTATCGGCCGTTCGCGGCGCGTCTGGGCGCTTGCGCGGACTGAGATCGACGACGCTGTTACCATGCCGGCGCGCCTCGGGGTGGGGGCGAGCCGGCCGGGGCGCGCGATCGACGCGCGACCCGGAACCCTCGCGTGGCATGACCACGCGCGCATAGGAAGCGACATGACCGAAGACGACACCACGCCCCTGATCACGTCGCACCCGCCGGGTCATTTCTATTCACCCGTGGTCGATCCGGCCACGCTCGGCGAGCGTGTCGCGGAGCTCTGGCCCGCGCAGCCGCGCATCCTCGGCATCGACTTCAACGACGACTCGCACCAGCATTTGCTGCGCGACGTGCTGCCGCGCTATCTGCCCGAGTACGACTACGCCGAGCACGATGAAGGCGGCGACGAGTTGCTGGAACGTTTCTACACCCGCAACAGCCAGTTCAGCTGGCTCGACTCGCGCGCGCTGTTCGCGCTGCTGCGACACTGGCGACCGCGGCGCATCATCGAGGTCGGCTCGGGCTATTCCTCGCTGCTGATGGCCGACGTCAATCAACGCTTTCTCGGCGGCGAATGCGAGATTCGCTGCATCGAGCCCTATCCGCGGCCTTTTCTGGTGAAGGGCGTGCCGGGCCTGGCCGGTGTCGATCAACGCAAGGTCCAAGAGGTGCCGCTCGAGACCTTCGAGACCCTGGCGCCGGGCGATATCTTGTTCATCGACTCCTCGCACGTGGCCAAGACCGGCAGCGACGTGAACTATCTGTTCTTCGAGGTACTGCCGCGGTTGCCGGCGGGCGTGCGCATCCACGTGCATGACATCTTCCTGCCGCACGAATACCCGCGCGACTGGGTGCTGACCGAGAACCGCAGTTGGAACGAGCAGTACCTGCTGCGCGCGCTGCTGATGTATTCGACCGCGTTTCGCGTGGTGTTCGGTTGTTCGTACGCGTTTTACCGTTTCCCCGAAGCGGTGCGCGACGCGCTGGCCCACCCCAAGGGCCATGCCTTCGCCGGCGGCAGCCTCTGGCTCGAGCGCACGGCCACGCCTTGATCTTGCCCGCGATGCCGGTGGCCGCCCGCGACGTGCTCGCGCGCGGGTAGGCGCGCCCGCGCGAAGCCGCGATAATGCGCGACCGACCGAGGAACCGCGCCATGGCCGAAACCACCCGCTACGATCGCGCCGCCCGGCAGCTGAAGGTGCTTTCGCAGGCCCTCGACTCCGGCCGCCTGGGCCCGGTGCGGCGCCTGGTCAACACGCTGACCACGGCCGAGATCGGCAATCTGCTCGAATCGCTGCCGACCGAGAAGCGCCTGATCGTGTGGGGCCTGGTCGATCCCGAGGACGATGGCGAGGTGCTGGTGCACGTCGGCGAGGAAGTGCGCGAGCAACTGATCGCCGACATGGATACCGAGGAAGTCGTCGCGGCCGCCGAGACCCTCGACGTCGACGACCTCGCCGACCTGATGGAGGACCTGCCCGACAACCTCGTCGACGAAGTGCTGCGCTCGATGGATCGCGAAAACCGCGAGCGCCTCGAGCAAGTGCTGTCCTACCCGGAGGACACCGCGGGACGCCTGCTCAACCCCGACGTGGTGACCGTGCGCGCCGACGTCAGCGTCGACGTGGTGCTGCGCTACCTGCGCATGCGCGCGGAGCTGCCGCACAACACCAATCATCTGTACGTGGTCAGCCGAAGGCACCAATACCTGGGCCGCATTCCGCTGGCGACCTTGCTTACCATCGACCCCGACACGCCGATCAATGAATTGATCGATGACTCGGTGCGGGCGATCCCGGTCGACATGGCGGTGGAGGACGTGGCGATTCAGTTCGAGGACCATGACCTGATTTCGGCCGCCGTGGTCGATGACAACAACGTCCTGCTCGGCCGCATCACGGTTGACGACATCGTCGACGTGATTCGCGAAGAGGCCGACTACACGGTCAAGAGCATGGCCGGCCTGTCCGAGGACGAGGATCTGTTCTCGCCCGTGCGCCGCGCCGCGCGTCGTCGCGCGATCTGGCTGGGCATCAATCTGCTCACGGCCTTCCTGGCGTCGTGGGTGATCGGTCAGTTCGAGGCGACGCTGCAACAGGTCGTGGCCCTGGCCGTGCTGATGCCGATCGTGGCCAGCATGGGCGGCATCGCCGGCACGCAGACGCTGACCTTGATGGTGCGCGGTCTCGCGCTGGGCCAAGTGGCGGGCGGCAACGTCAATCGCCTGCTGGCCAAGGAGATCATGGTCGGCGTGCTCAATGGCCTGTTGTGGGCCCTGGTCGTGGGCAGTGTCGCGTGGCTGTGGTTCGGCGATCCGAAGATCGGTCTCGTCATCGCGGCGGCGATGGTGATCAATCTGTTCGCGGCGGCGTTCACCGGCGTGCTGATTCCCGTGGCGCTGCGGCGAATGGACATCGACCCGGCGCTCGCCGGCGGCGTGGTGCTGACCACGGTCACCGATTGCGTGGGCTTTCTGGCCTTTCTCGGCCTGGGCACCTTGCTGCTGTTGCGTTGATCGCGCTCAGCGCGCGCCAGCCGCGCGCTCGGCGATGGTGAAGGCGACCTTGTCGCGCAGATACACCGGCTGCGCCAAGGCGGCATCGACGCCGCCGTGCGCGGCGAACTCGCGCGCGGCCAAACGCGCGATCGCGCCCGCGCGCGGCAGCGCCTCGGGCAATTGCGCGATCAACTTATCGCCGAGGCGCGTGCGCAAGGCTTCGCCGTGCGCAGAGACACCGCTGCCGATGGCGACGTAGCGCACGGCCTCCGGCACAGCTAGCGCCTCGGGTCGTTGCAGGCTTTCATCGACGACGGCGTGAACCAGACCCTGATCGTCGCGACGATAGCCACCGACGTAAAGCTCGCCCATGCGCGCGTCGATCACGGCGAGCAGCAAGGCCTCGCGCGCTTCATCCAACGCCGCGCCCTCGAGCGCCAAGGCGGCCAAGGTCGACACGGGCAACACGGGACGATCCAACGCCAAGGCCAAGCCCTGCGCGATCGAAATCGCCAGACGCACGCCGGTGAACGCGCCCGGGCCGCGACCGACCGCGATCGCGTCGAGTTCCGCGCGACGCACGCCGCCTTCGGCCAGAAGACTCTCGATCATCAGCAGAATCAAATCCGCATGGCGACGCGGCGCGACTTCGAAACGCTCGAGCACGCGACCCTCGACCACGAGCGCGGCCGAGCAGGCTTCGGTGGCGGTCTCGATCGCGAGCAGACGACTCATGCCGAACCCAGCGAGGGATCGTCGGGCGCGGGCTGCCACAGTTCGATCAAGGTGCCCTCGGGATCGAGCACGTAACCGAAGCGGCCGTTCTCGGAATCCTCGCGGCGGTCGAGTACCTGCACGCCTTCCTTGCGCAGGGCTTCGAGCACTTTCTCTAGATCGTCCACGCGCAGATTGATCATGTATTGCTTCTGGCTGGGCTCGAAATAGCGCGTGTCGCCCGCGAACGGACCCCACACGGTATAGGCCGCCTCGTTCTTGCGATCGCGCCGATTCCAGAAGAATTGCGAACCGCCCCAGGGCTGCACGTCGAAGCCCATGTGCTTGCGATACCAGGCGCCCAACGCGTCGGGATTCTGCGCCTTGAAGAAAATGCCGCCGATGCCGGTCACGCGTTTCATGGGGGCGCTCCTGCCGTGGAGGGAGGATTGTACCGGCCCCAGGCCCCGCACAGACTGCGACCTGGCTCGCGAATGTCGGCCGGGCGCGACGATGCGATCGCGCCTCGCGACCCCAGGAAAGTCGTCACGCGCGATCGCTGCGCCACGCACCGGCGAATCGAGGACGAGGGACTGCGCAAGCTCGCCTATCGCGACACCGCGCACGTGCGACTGACCCAGGCTTTTCTCGAACACCCCGAACGCTATCGCCAACGATTGTTCGAATGAGCCGCGAGCGTCGCGAAGTGGCAATATTGCCGGTCTACGCTCGCCGGCTGGCTCACGCAGGGTTCGAACATGTCGTCACTTTCCCGAAGCACTCTGGCGCGCGCGCTCGGCACGGCGATCTTGTCCGGCCTGTGTGGCCTCGCGCAGGCGGCGGCGTTTCAGCCGGGCAATGTCGTGGTCTATCGCGTGGGCGATGGCGCGGCGGGTTTGGTCAACACGGGCGCACCGATTTTTCTCGACGAGTACACGCCCTCGGGCACCCTGGTGCAATCGCTCGCCCTGCCGACGACTTTCGGCGGCAACCAGCCCCCCGTGATCGCCAGTGGCACCGCCTCGAGCGAAGGCTTACTCACGCGCAGCGTCGATGAGCACTTCCTGGTGCTCACCGGCTATGGTCGCGAACTGGGTGGCAGCGGCAGTATTTCGGGCACCAGCGCGGCCACCGTGCCGCGCGTGGTGGCGCGTGTCAGCGCCGCGGGCGTGGTCAATACCAGCACGCGTCTGACCGACGCGGCCGATGCCAACAATATTCGGTCGGTGGTCAGCACCGATGGCGACACGTTGTGGGTCAGCGGCGGCGCCGGTGGCGCGCGCCTAACGGGACTGGGCAGTACCACGTCGACCCAGCTCAGCACCGCGTTGAGCAATGTCCGACAACTGCAGATTTTCGGGGGTCAATTGTATTTCTCGTCGGGCTCGGGCGCCTTGCGTCTGGGCACGGTGGGGTTCGGCTTGCCGATGACGGCGGGGCAATCGATGACGCAGTTGGCCGGCGTGCCGACGACGGGTTCGCCGTATGGTTTCGCGCTGCTGGATCTGAGCACCGATGTCGCCGGTGTCGACACGCTGTACATCGCCGATGACGCCGCGGGCGCGCTGGGCAAGTACTCGCTGGTCGGCGGCACGTGGACGAGCAATGGCGTGATTGGCGTCGATGCCGATGACTATCGCGGCCTCGCCGCCGTGGTCGATGCGGGCCAGGTGACCTTGTTCGCGACGCGCAAGGGCGGCACCGCCGCCACGGGCGGCGGCGAACTGGTGAAGCTGGTCGACGCGAGTGGCTACAACGGCGCCTTCGCCGGCACACCGAGCTTGTTGGCGTCGGCTTCGGCGAACACCGCGTTTCGTGGTGTCGCGCTCGCGCCCGTGCCGCCGCCGAACGTCGCGCCGCAGATCGCTGGCGTGCCTTCGGCTTTCTCCGGCGTGCGCGCGGATCCGGGCGACTATGGCGCGCAATTCGGTTTCGACGTGGAGGTCATCGACGACACCACATTGCCCCAAGAACTCACGGTCACTGCCGTCAGCGGCAACACCACCGTGATTCCCGCCACGGCGCTTCATCTGTCTCCGCTCGGCGGCGGCAACTACAACTTGACCGTCGATCCCGGCGTGCTGCCGCTGCCGGTGGGCTACAGCCCGATCACGGTCAGCGTGACCGACGCGCAAGGCGCCACCACCACGGCCACGCTCGACTACGCGATCTCCGCCGCCGCCGCCGATCCCGCGGCGACGATTTGGCCGATCGGCGCGGCCGATGCTTCGGCGACCGTGGCCATCGACAGTCAACACATGCTCGTGGCCAATGACGAAGACCAAGTGCTGCGCTTGTACGAACGCGCGAGTTCTGGCCCGGCGCTGCAGGAACTCGATGTCACCGGCAATCTGGCGCTGACCGACATCTCGGGCGGCGTGCCGCGCGAAGTCGACATCGAAGCGTCGGCGCGCGTGGGCAATCGGCTGTATTTCCTGGGCTCGCACAGCAATTCGTCGAGCGGCGCGCTGCGCCCCAATCGTCGCCGCGCCTTCAGCGTCGATCTGCTCAGCGTCACGCCGACGACGATGGCCTTCGGCCAACACTACGATGGTCTGCGCGAAGATCTGCTCGCGTGGGACGCGGGCAATGCGCATGGCCTGGGCGCGAACCATTTCGGCTTCACCACCGCGGCCGCCGCCGGCGTGCCGCCGGAAGCCGCGGGCGGCGCGGGCTTCAACATCGAAGGCTTGAGCTTCGTGCCGGGACAGACGCAAGCCGCGTACGTGGGTTTTCGCGCGCCGCTCGTGGTCGATGGGCCGCGACGCAAGGCGGTGCTGGTGACGATCAGCAATTTCGCCGATCTGGTCGACGGCGTGGCCGCGACGCCGGTGTTTGGCGCACCGATCGAACTCGACCTCGGCGGTTACGGCATTCGCTCGATCGACTGCGGCGCGCAGGACTGCGTGATCATCGCCGGCTCGGCCGATGGCGCCGGGCAGTTCCGTCTGTTCACCTGGAGCGGTGTGTCCGGCGATGCGCCGGTGGCGCGCTCGGCGGATCTGAGGGGCCTCAATCCCGAGAGTCTGGTCGAAGTGCCCGAGCCGCTGAAGGACTCGAGCTTGCTGCACCTGGTCAGCGATCAGGGCGACACCGTGTTCTACGGCGACGGCATCATCGCCAAGGACCTGCCGCGCGCCGAGCATCGCAAGTTCCGCGCGGACTACGTCACGCTGGGCGCGCCGCTCGGCGAGGCCGTGTTCGCCAACGGCTTCGAGTAAGCGGCGCTGTTCGCGTGCGCGCGGACAAAGGAAAACTGTGGTGAAGCGCGTGCATCGCCGATGCGCGCGGGTTCACAATGGTCGCCCCACCACCGCGAGGAGTAGCGCATGGGCATTTTCGATTTCGTCGCCGGCGCCGGCGCCAAGCTGTTCGGCGCGGCCAAGCCCGAGGAAGCCAAGGAGGTCTATAAGCCCCTGGCCGCGCATGTCGAGGAACACGGCATCAGCGCCAAGGGCCTGAGCTTTCGCTTCGAAAACGGCGCGCTGATCGCCGAAGGCAATGTGCCCTCGCAAGAGATCCGCGAGAAAGTAATCCTGATCGTCGGCAATGTCGAAGGCGTGAGCCGCGTCGACGATCGCCTGACCGTCGGCACGCCCACGCCCGTCGCCGCGGCGCTCGCGAGCGCGCCGGCCGCGGCAACCACGCCGGCCGCCGGCACCCTGGCCACGCACGCGCATGCGTCCGCGAGCGAACCGAGCGGCTGGTCCTCGAAGACTTACACGGTGAAGAAGGGCGACACGCTCTCGGCCATCGCCAAGGCCATGTACGGCAACGCCAACAAGTACCAGGCCATCTTCGAAGCGAACCAACCGATGCTCAAGCACCCCGACAAGATCTATCCGGGTCAGGTGTTGCGCATTCCGCCGTTGGAATCGAAGTAAGTTCGCGTCGACACGCGAAGTGGTTCACGCCCCACGCGATCCGCGCGGGGCGTTTTCATTTCAGCTCACGCCGGAAAAATCCGCGCCAGCGCCGTCAGCGCCGCGTCGAAGCTGAAATGCCGCGCGACATTGGCCAGGCCATTGCGCGAGAGTTGTTCCCACAAGACTTGATCTTGATACACGCGCACCACGGCGTCGGCGAATTCGGCGGGCGTGGTGGCGACCATGACGTCCTCGCCTTCGCGAATGTGCATGCCTTCGACGGCCATCGGCGTGGCGACGACCGGCTGACCGTGCGCCATGCTTTGATTGACCTTGCCCTTGACGCCCGCGCCGTAGCGCAGCGGCGCCACCGACAAGCGACAACCGTCGAGAAACGGCGCGAGATCCTCGACGAAACCATGCACGCGCACGCGCGCGGATTCGCTGTCGAGCGCGCGCACTTCGTCGAGCAGACGGCTGCCGATGATGTGGAAAGTCGCTTCGGGCAAGCGTGCGGCGATCGCGGGCCAGATCTCGGCGACGAACCAGCACACGGCATCGACATTGGGCGGATGCTGAAAGCCACCGACGAAGAACAGATCGCGTCGTTCACCGAATGGACGACCGACGCCGGCGACTTCATGCACGTTCGACAACAGCTCGACGTGCGCGGCGGGCACTTCCTCGCGGATCAGCGCTTGCTCGACCGGGCTGACGACGAGGGTCACGTCGCACTCGCGGATCAATCGCAGCTCTTGTGACTTAGTCTTCTGCGCGGCGCGCAGCAGATCGGCGCGGTTGGCCAGGCGCGCCTCGCGCTCCTCGCGCAGATAGTGCAGATCGACCGTGTCGAAAGCCACGCGCGCGTGTCGCGCGTATCGACGCACCAAGGGCAACAACGGCGCGGCGATGTAGTGTCGCGACAGCAGCACCGCATCGAACAAGGCGCCGTGCTCGGCCAGCCACGCCACGATGTCATGCACCTGCGGTCGATACAGCACTTCCACGCCGAGCTGTTGCAGCGCCTCGGTATAGCGGCCGTCGTGCGACAGGTTCTCGTTGAAGAACACGACGTGCCAGCCCTGCGCCAACAACAGCCGCAACAGATTGACCATGCGCACCGAACCTGAATCCTGATCAGGCGTGGGCGTACAGGCATCGGCGATCAGCATCCAGCGTCGCGCGCGGTGCACGCGCGCTCGCGCGATGACGCTGCCGGGCTTGGGTTGTCGCGGCAGCACCTCGGCCCAACGCTCGCGAAACTTCTCTTGATTGATGACTTGATAGCGCTTGGTGCCGGTAGTGACGTCCGTGCCCGAACTCACGCCCTCGAAATGCACCACTTCGGCAGCCGGCTGGTAGTAGACCTTGAGGCCCGCCTTGCGCACGCGAAACGCGAGATCCGTGTCTTCGTAATACGCCGGCTTGTAGCGCGTGTCGAAACCTTCGAAGCGCTCGAACAACGCGCGCTTGAGCATGATCGCCGCACCCGAGCAGTAATCCGCCTCGCGCACGAAGTTGTAGGCCGGCGCGGCGGGATCGTCGAAGCGACCGTAGTTCCAACCCGAGGCATCGGCGAACACGATGCCACCGGCTTCCTGCAAGCGACCATCGGGATAGATCAACTTCGCGCCGACCAGACCGCAATCGGGCCGCTCCGCGAACGTGCGCGTGAGCGCTTCCAGCCAACCGGGCCGCACGGCCGTATCGTTGTTGAGCAGCAGCACGTACTCGCCGCGCGCCAGCGCCGCGCCCGCGTTGCAGGCGCCGATGAAGCCGAGATTCTCCGCGTTGCGATGCGCGCGAATGCCACTGATCTGCGGCAGTCGCGTCGGCGTTTCGTCGCTGGAGCAGTCATCGACCACGATCACTTCGAACGGCACCGTGCCCGGATGCTGGGCCAGCGAGCGCAAGCACGTGAGCGTGTGACGGAAATGGTTGTAGACCGGGATCACGATCGACACCACGGGCGTGTCGCTGCCGGGCACGACGAAGGGCGCGAAGGGCACGTCGAGCCCAGGCGTGTCCGGTGCTTCCAGCGCGGCGCGTTCGCCGCGCAGATAACGCACGGCGCGCTGCCAGGTCGCGCGCAATCCGCGGCTGCGCAAACTCGACCAGGCGCGACGCGCCAGGCCCAACGCGCGACGCGCGCGGAACAACAACGAATCCAGCATGCGCGACAAGGGACTGGCCAGCCTGCGCAGGATGCGCGTCAGTTTCAGGAACACCCGATTGGGCGGAAAGAAAAACTCGCGCTCGAGTTCGGCGCGACGGCGATCGAGCGCGAGCGCCCAGGCGGAGCGTTCCTCGAACTCGCGCGCGAGTTGCGCGTGAGCCTCGCGCGCGGCGTCGCGATCGGCTTCGCATTCGGCGTAGAGCGCGTCGGCGTCGCGACGCTGCGCTTCCAGGCGCTCGCGCCCTTCGCGCTCGACGCGCGCAACCCAGGCCGCGCGTGCTTCGAGTTCGGTTTGTTGCTCGCGCAGCAGACGCGCTTGGCGCGCGTGTTCCGCTTCGAGCAGGGCCGCGCGCTGCTCGGCATCGGCGCGCGCGAGCGCGACCGTGTCGAGTTCGCGCAGAAAATAGCGATCCGCGCTGACGCTGGGCAACGACAACACGGCCGCGTAGTCGCGCGCCATGGCTGGCGTGTCGCGCGGCGCTTCGGCGCGCAGACGATCACGCACGCGCGTCAACGCTTCGCGATCGGCGAGCACGCGACGCAAGGTCTCAGCCATGGCCTCGGCTTCAGGCGGTGTCAGCCAACCCTCGACGCCATCGGCGACGCGTTCGACATAACTGCCCAGGCGCGTGGCGACCACGGGCAGCGCCAAGGCGCGCAGTTCCGACAGCGTGTAGCTGAAGGTCTCCGCGACCGTGCCCGGCAGCAGCGCGACATCGGGCGCGATGCGCGCGATCAGCGCGGGCAGTTCATCGCGCGCGTAGTTCATCTCGATGTGCACGCCCGACACGCCGAAGAAGCGTTCGGCCGCGGGGCCCGCGCCAAGCAGATAGAAATCCATCTCGCCGCGCAGACGCTCGATGACCGGCGCGAGCAACTGCTCGCCCTTGCCGCCCGCGATGCGGCCGGGCACGAGCACGCGCGGTCGCGCGCGCGCCGGTGGTGACGGCGCGGGCCGCGATTCGGGAAATGGCCGCAAGCCATGCGGCACGATGCGCCAACTCAAGTCACGCAGCGCGGGCTCGATGCGGCACGCGTTGTCGCGCACGCCGGGCAAGGGCGCGACCAAGGTCGGGCGCGCGCCGCGCAGCGCGTCGACATAGGCCGCGCGCAAGGTCCACCACGCTTCGGCATCGCGTTCGGCGAAGGGCAGTTCGTCGCCGCAAGCCGCCAGCGCCACGCGCAGCGCGTCGCGGTCGTAGCGTTGATCGCCGTCGCCGAAGTCCTGATGCAGGATCGGCCACAGCGGGTAGTAATCGTGCGCGACGACGATCGTGGGCAAGCCCGTGGCCAGCGCTTCGAGGCTGTGGCCGATCAGCGAGGACACCATGACCGCGTCGACGCGCCACTCGCGCAGCACTTCGGCGAGCACGGCGCGATACTCCTCGTGCGCGATCGCGGTCGCGGCGATCGGTCGGCCGAGCGGCCAACGTCGCAGCGCGGGCGCCTCGAGTGTCGGCAAGGTCAGTTCCAACGCTTCGCCGAAGGCGCGACGCGAGTATTGCCCGCGCGCTTGCAACACCAAGTGATGATGCGCCTCGTCGGCGCGCGCGAGATCGCGCACGAAGGCCTCGGCGCCACCGCCCCAGCCGTGCAGGATGTGCAGCACCACGGGCCGCGCATCGAGGCCCGCGAGCGGCGCGCGCGCCGCCGGCAAGGGCGCGAAGCGCGCGCGCAAATTCGCGAGTTCGGAAGCGGGCGGCGGATAACGTGGATCTCGCAAGGGAGCCGGACCGGCCAGCGTCGCGCCCTCCGCGCCCACATACAGATGATCGCAACACGCGCCCGCCAACCCATCGGGCAAGGGCCCGCCCGTCCAGCGCGGATGCGCGAGCAACCACGCGAGCGCTTCGCGCCGCCACAGCGACAAGCGCCCCGACCACGCACGCGTATCGATCACGCGCCGCGCGCCATAACACCACGCGCCGGCATCGACATCGGCCACGACCACCGCGCGCGCGGGCGCGCCAATCGGCAGCGGCGACAACTCCGGCGCGTCATCGCACAGCGGCGAGATCACCGCGGCCGACGACGCCGTCGCGGCCTTGAGCAAACGCTCGAGCGCGCGCGCAGGCAGCGTGGCGCGCGCGTCGACCAGGATTACCTCATCGTTGGCATGCGCGCGCGCGAACTGGCGCAGGGCCTCGAGCGCATCGCCGGCTTCGAGCTCGACCCATGGCAAGGCCGGTCCCACGCGCGCGATCAGCGCGGCACGACGGGCGGCGTCGCCGAACACGGCCAAACGCAGCGGATCGGGAAAAACGATGGCCAATTCGGTCGCGCTCGTTCGCGGGCCCAAGCGTCAGACTCAGGCCATAATTTTTGAGGTCCGCGATTATCCGTGATTCAGCTCCGGCTCGGCTAGACTAGCCTTTGGAATTCAGAAGGTTGCGTCCCCCTTTGAGCGTGTTCGCCGAGCGTTTCCCGCGTCTTGCCTGGGTCTGGAGCTGGGTCCGAGGTCCGTTTTGGCTGGCCTTCGGGCTGGGGCTGGGTTTCGGCGGGCCCTATGTGGTGCATCTCGATCGTCTGGTGCGGCAGCGTTTCGCCGAACTCGATTTCGCCGAACCGTCGCGCGTGTACGCGCGGCCCTTGCGTCTGGCCGTGGGCGTGCCGCTCGACGCCGCCGCGTTGAAACTCGAACTGGCCGCGGCGCGCTACACCGAATCCGAGCAAGCCTACACACCCGGCAGCTATCGCCAGCAAGGCGCGACCTTCGAGATCGCCACGCGCGCCTTCGTCGCCGCGCAAGGCACGCAGCCGCGCACGCGTTTGCTCGTGACGCTGGCCGACGGCCGGGTCAAGCGCGTGCAGGCGGCCGATTCGGGTCAGGTTTTGAGCGAGGCCTTCATCGACCCCGCGCGCATCGCCACCTTGTACGGCCCCAAGCAAGTCGAACGCCGCTTCGTGCGCGCGGCCGACGTGCCACCGCTGGTGATCGCGACACTACAAGCCGTGGAAGATCGCGACTTCAAGCATCACCTCGGCGTCGATCCCTGGGCCGTGTTGCGCGCGGCGTGGAAGAACCTGCGCAGCGGCGAAGTGGTGCAAGGCGGATCGACGCTGACGCAGCAGTTGGTGCGCAATCTGTTTTTGGATCGCTCGCAGACGATCACGCGTAAGTTCAACGAAGCCGCAATCGCGCTTATTATCGAAGCGCGTTTCAGCAAGCAGCGCATTCTCGAGGCCTATCTCAACGAGGTCTATCTCGGTCAGCAAGGCGCGCAAGCCGTGCATGGCGTGGCGGCGGCAAGCGAGTTTTACTTCGGTCACGACCTGCCTTCGCTCAATGTGCAGGAAACGGCGCTGTTGATCGGCTTGATTCAAGGCCCGTCGTATTTCGATCCGCGTCGCTACGCCGAGCGCGCCAAGCAACGGCGCGAGATCGTGCTCAAGATGATGGAAGACGTGGGCCTGATCAACGCGACCGATCGCGCCGTGGCCTCGCGCGCGGCGCTGGGCGTCACGCCTTCGGGCGCCTTGCCGCGCAATCGCTATCCGGGGTTTTTGGATCTGGTGCGCGCGGAACTCGCGAAGGATTTTCCCGATTCCGTCTTACGCTCCGAAGGCTTGGTGATTCTGACCACGCTCGCGCCCGCCACGCAGCAGTACGCTGAGGCGGCCGTGGCCGAACGCATCAAGGCCATGGGCAAGAACGGCGCGCGTCTCGAAGCCGCGGCCGTGGTGACCCAGGCCAAGACCGGCGCGGTCGAGGCCGTGGTCGGCGGCAAGGACGCGGATGCGCAAGGCTTCAATCGCGCGATCAATGCCGCGCGGCCGATCGGCTCGTTGGTCAAACCCTTCGTGTATCTGGTCGCGCTGGCGCAACCCGAACGCTATTCGCTGATGTCGCCGCTGGAAGATCGCGCGATCAGTGTTCCCTTGGCCAACGGTCGACGCTGGACTCCGGCGAACGTCGATGGCGTGGAGCACGGCGTGGTGCCGCTGATCGACGCGCTCGCGCGGTCGTACAACCTGGCGACGGTGCGACTGGGCCTCGAGATCGATCAACGCACGGTCGAGCGCGTGCTCGAAGCCTTGATACCCGGCGCCGATGTCTCGCCGCATCCGTCCTTGCTGCTGGGCGCGACCGAGTTATCGCCGTATCAAGTCGCGCAGGCGTATCAGTACCTCGCGGCCGATGGCCGACCGACCGCGCCGCACGCGCTCGACGGCGTGTTCGATGCGCAAGGCCGCGCGTTGCAGCGCTACAAGGCGCCAACGGTCGCGGGCGATCTGGTCGCGACCACGCGCTTGGTCACTTACGCGCTGCAGGAGACCGCGCGCACGGGCACGGCCGCTTCGCTCGTCGGCTTGGGCCTGGAGCGTTTGCATGCGGCGGGCAAGACCGGCACCAGCAACGATCAGCGCGATTCGTGGTTCGCGGGTTACACAGGCTCGCATCTCGCGGTGGTGTGGTTGGGCGCGGATGACAATCGCGGCACGGGTCTGTACGGCTCGACCGGCGCGCTGCGCGTGTGGGCAAGTCTGTTCGCCAAGCTGCCGACCGAGCCGCTGCGCGTGCAACTCGACGACGATCCGCAGCTCGTGTGGGTCGATCCGCAATCGCAGCGACAGACCGAATCGACCTGCCCCGGCGCGCGACAACTGCCCTTCGCGCGGGGCTTCGAACCTTACGAGATGGAGTCCTGCACTTGGGATAAGATGCGCGACTTCTTCACTGGCGATGAAGCGACCGATCCCGGAACACGCGAAGCCGAACGCGAGGCCGAGCGTGACGCCGCCCGGGAAAGACGCCGCCAGCGCTGGCGCAATTGGTTCCGACGCGATGACGATGAGTACGACAACTAAATTGCTGTGCCTGGCCACGCTCGCGCTGGCCGGTTGCGCCACCGAACAGAAACTCGTCGCGCCCGCGCCGCCGCCGCGCGACTGGATCGCCGAGATCGACAGTGAAATCGCCGGCGCGCGTTCCGCCGTCGATGTCGTGCCCTTGCTCGACCCCGCCGTCACCGATCTGCGTCAGCGCGCCGAGGCGCTGCTCAAGCGCAAGGACTATTCGGGAGCCGCCGCAGAGTTCGAACACGCCCTGCAATTGCTGCCCGATGATCCGGCGCTGCTGCAAGCGCTCGCCGAAACGCAGCTGATGCGCCAGCAATACGAGGCCGCCGAAGCCTCGGCCTCGCGCAGTTATGATTTGGGCCCCAAGCTCGGCGCGCTGTGTCAACGCAACTGGCTCGCGCGCTACGCCGCGCGCCTCGAACGCGGCGATGCCGTTGGCGCGGCCGACGCTCGCGCCCGCGTCGCCGAGTGCCAGGCGCAGGCGCCGACGCGCTTCTAAGCACGCGGATCGCGGAGCCGTCGACGCATGAACACACCGACCGCGCCACGCTCCGCCGCCGCCGAAGCCTTGGGCGCCGACGGGCCTTTCGCGTCGCAAGGTCAAGGCTTCGCGCCGCGTGACGTGCAACAGGCCATGGCCGCCGCCGTCGAGGACGCGATCGAGCAGCATCACGAACTGGTGGTCGAAGCCGGCACCGGTACGGGCAAGACGTTCGCGTATCTGGTGCCCGCCTTGATGTCGGGCAAGCGCGTGATCGTGTCGACCGGCACCAAGACCTTGCAGGATCAGCTCTATCACCGCGACCTGCCGCGCGTGCGCGACACGTTGGGTCTGCGCATGAAGACGGCGCTGCTCAAGGGTCGCGCCAATTATCTGTGCCTGCACCGCCTCGACAAATCGCTCAAGGAAGGCGTGCAGAACAAGACCGACATCGCCGCGCTCGCGCAAGTGCGCTCATGGTCGCGACAAACCGCCGCGGGTGACGTGTCCGAACTCTCGGCCGTGTCCGAGGATGCCTCGATCTGGCCGCAAGTGACATCGACCGCCGAGAATTGCCTGGGTCAGGAATGTCCGTTCTTTCAGGACTGTTTCGTGGTCAAGGCACGACGCGCGGCGCAGGAAGCCGATGTCGTCGTGGTCAATCATCATTTGTTGTTCGCCGACCTCGCGATCAAGCGCGAAGGCTTCGGTGAGATTCTGCCCGGCGCGCATGCCTTCGTCCTCGACGAAGCGCATCAGATTCCCGAGCTCGCGGGCCAGTTCTTCAGCGAGGCCTTGTCGAGCCGACAACTGCTCGACCTCGAACAAGACGCCTTGCGCGAAGCCGCCGCCGTCAGCGGCGCCAAGGTCGCGCTCGAAGCGCTGGGCAAGAGCATGGACCTTGCCGTGCGCGATTTGCGCCTGGCCTTGAATGGCGAAGCCAAGCGCGGCGCGTGGCCGCGCGTGCGCGACATCCCGCGCGTGGGCGAGGCGTTGAGCTTTCTCGGTCGCGCTGTCGACGCGTTGTGCGAAACGCTAACGGGCATGAAGGAACGTAGTGAAGGCTTGGATTCGTGCCTAGCGCGCGCCGAAGAATTGCAGCGACGCTTGCGTGCCTTGATGCAGCCCGCCGAGACCGGTTGGGTGCAGTGGTACGAGACTAGCGAGCGCGGCTTCGTGCTGGCGTCGACGCCGCTGGATGTCGCCGGGCCCTTGCGGGAATTTCGCGAACGCACGCCGGCCGCGTGGATTTTCACCTCGGCCACGCTTTCAGTGGCAGGGCACTTCGACCACTTCGCCAAACAGATGGGCTTGGACGAACCACGGACCTTGCTGCTACCGAGTCCCTTCGACTACGAGCATCAAGCGCTGTGCTACCTGCCGCGCGGCCTGCCCGCGCCAGCGGCATCGGACTACACCGATCGCGTGGTCGCCGCGGTACGGCCCGTGCTGGAGGCATCGCGCGGGCGAGCGTTCCTGTTGTTCACTTCGCATCGCGCGTTAAAGCGCGCCGCTGAATTGTTGGTCGACCTGCCCTATCCCCTGTTCGTGCAAGGCACCGCGCCGCGCGCGCAATTGCTCGAGCGATTTCGCGAGTCGGGCAATGGCGTGCTGCTCGGCGCGGCCAGCTTCTGGGAAGGTGTCGATGTGCGCGGTGAAGCGCTGAGCGTGGTGGTTATCGACAAGTTGCCGTTCGCGGCGCCGGACGATCCCGTGCTGGAAGCGCGACTCGAGGCCGTTCGTCGGGAGGGTGGCAATCCCTTCGCGGAGTATCAGATTCCGGCCGCCGCGATCGCCTTGAAGCAAGGCGCGGGGCGGTTGATTCGCGATGTCGATGATCGCGGGGTGTTGATGCTGTGTGATCCGCGGTTGTTGAGCGCGAATTATGGGCGGTTGTTCTTGGAGTCGTTGCCGGAGATGCCGATTACGGTGGAGGTGGAGGACGTGAGGGCGTTTTTTGGTTCTTAGCGATTAGGTGGAACGGCAAAAGGCAAACGAAAGCGTGTTGGTTTCCCAACGTGCGCTATAGGTCAGGGCCTCCTTTTCGCCTCGCTCAAACAGGAAGGTGATTCTGCCCCTGCAGTATTTGTAGCTCTGGAATTGGCCGGTTTTCTTGAGCTCCGAGAATCTCCAGCCCGCTTTCTCCACGGCGGCCCTGGCTTCCTCGAGTTGTCTATCGGAAGCATCGACGCTGGCTTCGTACCAACGGCGCGAGGTACGGAAGGAATACGCCGGATGCCCGCCGAGAATGGGCACCACGATGCGAACGGCGTTGGCCAATTCCCTTTCCGATGTCTTGGCGGATCGATCCGTGGTGCGTGGGGTAGATATCTTGAGCACCGCCAGGGCAAGGAGCCCGGCGAGCATCAGACCGGCGCGGACAAGGCTCCAATTCCACTTCGCCGTTGTGGCCTGGGTTTCTGGAGCACGCTTTGGTCGGTTTCTTCGTGACTTGCCCACTCAGGACTCCTGACAGGCCCGGTGAATAGGGCTGCGGTGGCTGAGTGTAGTTTGGGGCGGGTGCTGTTGGTGAAGTGATGAAGTGTGGGGCGCCCGAAGTTTGGGACATCCACAACGAAGTTTGGGACATCCACAATGATGAAGTTTGGCGACCGAAGTCGGGACACCCGTCGAACCGTAGAGATCGATCGCACAGACACAGCCGTGAACTTTGGGATGAACTTTGGGACATCCATCAATTTCCGGAGGCCAACGCGAGTGAAGATTGGGACACCCAAAAACCGCGCGAAATCGGGACACCCATGGAATTGGGGAGGTCTATTTGACGGAAGTTCGCGGAAATCCGGGACACCCACAACCCTCACAATTCCGACACGCACTCACGCCATTTCCCTGCATCGCTGGTGATCCACCCCGTGCAGACTGGCGACATGACCACGCCCCGTCGTCAGATCGTCGATCCTGCTGTCGCTGGCTTCTATCACTGCGTCTCGCGCTGCGTGCGTCGGGCATTTCTCTGTGGCGAGGACGCCTACACCGGCCAGAGCTTCGAGCATCGCAAAGCCTGGGTGGAGTCGCGATTGCTTGAGCTCGCTCAGTGGTTCGCTATCGGCATCTATGCCTACGCGGTGATGAGCAATCACGTTCACGTGGTTCTGCGGATCGATCCCTCGATATCGAACGCGTGGTCTCCCGAGGAGGTGGCCCGTCGGTGGGTCGGCGTCTTTCCCGCTCGGGTCGATGGCGAGGTGGATGTCTTGGCGACGCAACTTCGCGCTCAGGCGTTGGCTGAGAATCCCGCGCGCGTGGCGGTGTGCCGCGAGCGGCTGGCGTCGGTGTCCTGGTTGATGCGGTGTCTGTGCGAACCGATCGCGCGTCGCGCGAATCGCGAGGATGGCTGCACGGGGAGGTTCTGGGAAGGTCGTTTCAAGAGTCAGGCGTTGCTCGACGAGACGGCCGTGCTCGCGTGCATGACTTATGTTGATCTCAATCCGGTTCGCGCGGGCGTGGTGAAGACCGTGGACGAGAGCACGCATGTTTCGATTCAACGTCGGCTGTCTTCGCGGCATGCCAAGTCGGTCGATGCGTTGCGGCCGGTGGCGGGGCTCGGCCACGCGGATGCGTTGCCCGTTCGCGAGGCGGACTATCTTGCCCTGGTGTCGTGGACCGCGGATCGAGTGCGATTGGATGCAACCTCGGATTCGCCAATGCCCCCACGCGATCTAGCACGAATCACGGGTGAGCCCGCGCAGTGGTCGCGTCGAGTGCTGGGCATCGAGCGGGATCACTATCGCGCCATCGGCGCTGTCGAGGCGCTGCTGGCGAAGGCGCAAGCCATGGGACAGCGTTGGCTAAAGGGGCTGGGATCCGCGCGGGCGTTGGCTGGGGTCCACGATCGGTCGAGGTGAGTTCGTTGCGATGCGGATGCGTTTGGTTTGTCGGTACTTGGCGCCACAGTTGATGCTCATCGTTAGTTGCCTGGGCGCGCTCGGGGTCGACTTGCCGTTAGCTTCCCTAGATTGAGTCTTGATGGGCCGGTGCAATGGTATTGGTCGGCACGGTGTGATTCGTGGGTGTCCTCATCACAGGATGCCAGTCGACCTTGGCGCTCAATCGTCACGTCTTGGGTCTCGGCGCTAGCCCAGGCGCTTCGGATCGTGGGTGTCCCAAACCTCAGTCCTGACTTCAGTGCCCGAGCCTCTTCGCGAATCTCGCGCGCGTTGGTTCGTGGGTGTCCCGAATTTCAATTGAACTCAAAACATGGATGTCCCGAACCTCACGCGCTTCGCGAATCTCGCGCGCGTCGATTCGTGGGTGTCCCGAACTTCACGTTGAATCGTGGGTGTCCCAAACCTCACCAAACCTCAATCCCCGATCCGTTCATTCCCTGAACAGATCCACCGCCCGACCGTTCGTCAGGAAGTCCCGCTCCAAACTCGCGGTCACCAGCCGCTCGCCGACGCGATTAGACGTCTAATCGTTCAATCGTTTGAACTGCCGCCGCGGTCGGCGGTTTGTTCGCATCAATGCGGACTTACGCGCGATTGTTGGAGAAAGCGGAACTGTCGCGCGATGGCGACGCGGTGCTTGTCCGACGAAAGTCGGGGTCCACGCGTGCGATCGCGGGCGTTATGCATCGCGAGTTCGTGTTCGGTTCTCGAGCCACTCGACCTCGCGAGGGATTTCATCGCGCGCGGTCCCGGTGTAGCCTCGGGTCTTCGCGGTGATGTTGGAGCATCGCCGCGAAATCCCTTGCCGGGGTAAGGGATTCGCTACAGGGGCGTTGGCGGGCCGCGTTTGGGCCCGGATCTTGATTCGAGGGGGTACGACATGCAGTTGAAGCACTTCGTTCGCTGTACCGCGGCGGCCGTCGCACTGTGGTCGGCGAGTACATTCGCGGCCACGACGAATTTGCCCGCGGGCACGGCTTCGCCAATCGGCGATAACGAGCTCAAGGACATCAATTCCCGCACGATGCAGAGACTGGATTTCGCCAGACTCGAACGGGAAGATTCGGCGAATGATTTCAAGGACCGCACCGGTGGCTGGCGCTTCGCCGTGCCTTCGGATGTGGATCTCACGCCGGCCAATGCGGGCACCTGGACTCAGGGCGTCGACGGCAATTGGACTTGGCGCTTCCGCGTCATCGCGAAGGATGCGGTGCATCTGAACTTCGGTTTCAGCCTTTTCAAGCTGCCCGAAGGCGCGCAGTTCTGGATCCAGCGTCCGGACGGCAAGCAGATGGTCGGTCCTTACACGCACAAGGACATGACGCTGAGCCTGCAGCTGTGGACGCCGATTCTCGTCGGCGATGACGCGGTGATGGTGCTGAGCGTGCCCAATGGCCTGCAAAGCCAGGTTGAGATGCGCTTGGCGCGCATCAGTCAGGGCTATCGCGGCTTCGGCTATCAGTCGAAGTGGTACAAGTCGGGCTCGTGCAATATGGACGTGGCCTGCCTGGGTTCCGGCGATACCTGGAACAATCCGCGTGGCTCGGTCGGCGCGTACACGGTCGGCGGCACCGACACGTGCACGGGCTCGTTGGTGAACAACACCAACAACGATCGCCGCATGCTGTTCGCGACCGCCGCGCATTGCACCGTGACCAGCGGCAATGTCGCCTCGGTGCTCGTCTACTGGCGCTTCGAGAACGCGAGTTGCCGCACGCCAGGTTCGGCCGCCAGCGGCACGCCGATTCCGAAGCCGGCCACGACGTCCTCGGGCCTGGCCTGGCTGGCGTCAACCAATAGTCCGTTCTCGGGCAGCACGCCGGGCGACACGCGCTCGGACTGGACCTTGATCGAACTCAATCCGCCCAATGCCTCGGGTCTGAATCTGTACTGGGCGGGCTGGGATCGTCGCGATCCGACCACGGCCACGGCCAATTGCGCGTCGCCACCGCAAGCGGGCGATCCGTCCAACACGGTGGGGCTGTGCGCGGCCATTCATCACCCGAACGTGGACGAAAAGCGCATCACCTTCGTCGACCGCAATCTGGAGCTGGGCAATATCTCCAGCGCCACGAATTCGCATTGGCATGCCTTCTGGGCGGGTTCCGGCGCGGGTCATTCGCCGCCGGTGCTGCCGAACCTGCCGCCGCCGGTGACGACGCCGGTGGTCAATGGCGTGACCGAGCCGGGTTCGTCGGGTTCGCCGTTGTACAGCGCCGAAAAGCGTCTGATCGGCGTGCTGTCGGGTGGTCCGTCGGCGTGCGGGTCCACCGGCGCGAACCTGTCGGATTTCTACGGCGGTCTGTTCAAGTCGTGGGAAGGCGTGGGCGTGGGCCCGTCGTGCAATACGACGCCGCCGCTGTCGACGACCTGCATGCGCCCGTATCTCGATCCGGCCGGCACCAATCCGGAATTCATCGAGGGTCGCGCCGAGTGCACGCAGCCGGCTTCGCCGACCAACGTGACCGCGACGCCCAATGGCGCCAATCGCGTCGATATCACCTGGACCGCGGTTAGTGGCATCACGCACTACCGGATCTATCGCGCCAACGGCACCTGCCCGGGCACGGGCCCGGTGGCGATCGGTGATTCGAGCACGACGTCGTACAGCGACACCACGGTGTCGGGCGGCTCGACCTACAGCTACACAGTCACCGCCATCGACGACGGCCAGCCGTGCGAATCGCCGGCGAGCACCTGCTCAAGCGCGACGGCCACGGGCGTTTGCGCCTTGCCGCCGACGTTCTCGGGTCTGAGCTCGGCGCAAAGCGCGGGCACCGCGCAGTGCGGCGTGAACTTGAGCTGGTCGGCGGCAACGGGCAACTGCGGCGCGGGCAGCAACGTCAAGTACAACGTCTATCGCAGCACGACCACGGGCTTCACGCCGGGCGCCGCCAATCGCATCTCCGAGTGCGGCACGACGACCACGCTCACCGACGGTGATCCGGCGCTGGTGTCGGGCACGCGCTATTACTACGTGGTGCGCGCGGAAGATGCCGGCGCGGCTGGCAGTGGCGTATGCGCCGGCGTGCAGGAGAGCAACACGGTCGAACGCAACGTCAAGCCCAGCGGCCCGCCGGGCGGTCTGTCGGTTGATGACGTCGAGAACGGTCCGGACAACTTCGTCGTCACGGGCTCCGGCGCCGGCACGACGTTCGCGATCGCGACCACTCAGGCGCACTCGCCGACGCGTTCGTGGTTCAAGGATGACCCGGCCGCGGTGTCCGACCATCAGCTGACTTTCGTCAACCCGATCCAGGTCGACGCGACGACGCCGGGCACGTTCAACTTCTGGCTGCGCTTCGACACCGAAGCCTCCAGCGGCAGCCCGACTGTGGGCTACGACGGCACGGTGCTCGAGTACTCGCTCGACGGCGGCTCGACTTGGACCGACATCCTTGCCGCGCAAGGTTCGGTGCCGGCCAATGCCGCGCGCTTCACCGCGGGCGGCTACAACCGCACGATCAGCGCGAGCTTCTCGAGCCCGATCGGTGGTCGTCAGGCCTGGTCCGGAAACAACAGCGCCTATGCCCAGACGACGGTCAGTCTGACCGACTTCGCCGGCAAGTCCGTGCTGTTCCGCTTCCGCTTCGCCAGCGACAGTTCGGCGACCGGCAACGGCACGTGGATCGACGACATCCAGATCGCCATGCCGACGAGCTGCTCGGTGCAACTGCCCGATCCGATGTTCTTGAACGGATTCGAGTAAGTCGCTTAGGGAAGTGCTTGTGAAGGAGGGCCGTCGTGAGAGCGACGGCCCTTTTTCTTTGGGGGCTCGAAACGAATTGGGACAGCCATCAACTCGCGAAGAAACGAATTGGGACATCCATCAATTCGTAGGAACCGGGACACCCACCATTTCGACCGGCATCAATTCGGGTTGCCCTCGAAACCATGCAACGTTTCGGGACACCCATCAAATCGACCTTAAGTCGACTCGAACCAGGGACGCCCGGAACAGGGCGCGCAGGCCCGCGGGCTCACTCCCGATCGCACTCACGCATTCGCCGATAACGACAGGCCGCGATTCCGGGTTCAGTGATTGCGGTCAGGCGAGTTCCTAACTCGGGTGAACCCGGCCGAATCGTGGGTGTCCCGAATTCACGATCTATGGGTGTCCCAAACCGAACTGATCTGTGCGAGATCATGGGTGTCCCAGATCCAGCCCCTAACTCGGGTGAAGCCGGCCGAATCGTGGGTGTCCCGATTTCACGATCTGTGGGGTGTCCCAAACCGAACCGATCTGTGCGAGATTATGGGTGTCCCAGATCCACCGGTGCGTTGGTGACCCGATCTGCGCGACATCATAGGTGTCCCAGATCCACTCAACATCATGGGTGTCCCAGATCCACTAACCGAATTCGCTCACCAATTCTTGGGTGTCCCCATCTGAGGATGTGGAGGATGTGGGCGCTCGCGACCTGTCATTCTTGGGTGTCCCCATCTGAGGGACGTGGGCGGTCGCGATCTGTGGGTGTCCCAAACCGATTTGGATCCGCAGCCCACTTCAGCCACGACCGCAACGCCCCCACCCCTCAAGGCGCCGCCAACCCAATCCTCAACTTCCCCCGCTGCCCATCGCGCCACACGCTGAGCTCCACCGTGTCGCCCACGGCCTTGCCTTCCAGCACTTCGGACAGTTCCTCGAGGGTCGAGACTTTGCGGCCATCCACGGCTTCGATCACGTCGCCGGTGACGATGCGGCCGTCGATGCCGCGCAGCGCGGGCTTGAGTCCCGCTTGTTGCGCGGGCGAACCTTGGGCGAGGTCGAGAATGACGATGCCTTCCACGCCCGCCTGCTCGCCAATCATGCGCGACAGATCATCGCGCGCGAAGATGCCGATGACGGGATGCACGATGCGGCCGTCGGCGATCAATCGCGGCACGACGCGATTGACCGTGTCGACGGGCACGGCGAAGCCGATGCCGACCGAGGCGCGCGTGGGGCTGTAGATCGCGGTGTTGACGCCGATCAGTCGTCCGGCGGAATCGATCAGCGGGCCGCCGGAATTGCCGGGGTTGATCGCGGCATCGGTCTGAATGAGATTGCCGATGGAGCGTCCATCCTCGCCGTCGATGGTGCGATCGAGCGCGGAGATCACGCCGGTGGTGAGCGTGTGATCGAGCCCAAACGGGTTGCCGATCGCGAACACCTTCTGGCCCACTTTCAAATCCGCGCTCGTGCCCACGGGCACGGGCGGCGCGTCGTCGAGTGGCGCGTCGATGCGCAGCACGGCGAGATCATGCTCGGCGCTCGCGCCAACGAGCACCGCGTCATACGTCTTGCCATTGCTCAAGCCCACCACGGCGCGATCGGCATCGCGAATCACATGGAAGTTGGTGACGACATGCCCCTTCTCGTCCCACACGAAACCCGAGCCCGTGCCTTGCGGTACTTCGCTGACGCTCCGCGTCCACACATTGATCTGTCGACCGAGCGTGGTGATGTAGACCACCGAGGGACTGATCTTGTCGAAGATCTCGATGTTGCTGCGCTCGTCCGCCGCCAGATCGCCGCGCGCGGTGATGGGTCGCGGTTCGGCGCGCGGCTTCCACCACTGCGCGATTTCGGGCCAGAAGATCCAGGCGAGGCCACCCAAGGCCACGGCCCAAAATACGAGCGCCGGGCCGAACGATTTCTTTCGCCGACCAAACCGAAGATGCGAGCTCATCCGCCCCCCGCGGCCTGAATGCGCGCGGCGAGTTCGGCGATGCCGGGCTCGCCGGGCGAGAGTTCGCGCGCCTTGATGAGCGACTTGCTGGCCTGCGCGGTCTGACCTTCGGCGACTTGCTTGATGCCCAACGAGAGGAAAGCGCGCGCCAAGCGCGTGGTCATGTCGGCCTTGGTCGCGGTGTCGGTCGACGTGTCGCGGAAGGCATCGAGATAGCTGCGCGCGGTGTTTGGTCGCGCGTCGACGAGCGCCTTTTCGAACAGTTCCTTCGCGCGCGCGGGCAAGGCGGCGAGTCCGGCGTTGGCGCGCGCATTCTTGCGGTCGAGCGCGAGCGCGGCGCGATACAGATCGTAGGCATTGCCGCCGGGCGGTTCGTTGAGATCGCCACGCGCGAGCGCGGTGTCGGCGTCGGCGAGGAATTTTTCGATGCGCACCGCTTGATCGGGCGTGATCGGCGTTTCCTTGGCGGCGATCTCCAGCCGCTCGCGCAGTTCACGCACGCGCACGCGCGCGGCATTGGTTTCCGCGGTGGGCGCGCCCAAGCCAGTGGCGCGCGTGAGCAGGCGCGTGGCGGCGGACAGATCGCTCTGCTCGATCGCGGCATCGATCTGCACCAGCAGCGCGGCGCCAATCTTCGAAAGCCCCGCGCGCGCGCGCTCATTACCCGGCTGCAGATTGAGCACCTTGCGGAACGATTGCTCGGCGTTGTTGCCCGGCGGCACGATCAGATCGCCGGCGCGCAGTTGTTCTTCGCCGCGCGTCAGCCACTGCTCGATGCTTTGCGCCAGCGCCAGCTTGGCGTCGCCCACTTGCCCGCGCAGCTGCGGCACCGAGGCATGGCCCGGGCGCACGCGCTCGATGTCGGCGATGGCGGCCTCGGCCGCGTCGTATTGCTTGGCGGCGATCGCGGTCTTCACCTGTTGCTGCAAGCCGGCGACGATGTCTTCCAGCCCCTTGGCGGCGACGCCATTGCTCGAATCGATGGTGAGCACGCGCTGATAGTAGGCCGCGGCCGAATCCTCGGTGCCGAGCAACTTGCCGGCGGCGCTCGCGGCGATGGCTTGTTCGAGCAGCAAGGTGACATTGCTGCTGCGGCCTTCGGCGCTGCGCAGTTCCAACTCGACCTGTTCGATGGTCTGACCGCCTTGCAAGATGTCGCGCGCGTGACCCAGGCGCTCGCGCGCCTTGACCAGATCGCCGGCGGCGACGGCGGTGCGCGCTTCTTGCGCGAGGCGATGACCGACATCGCGAATGCCGGCGAGCGCGGCGGCGTTGTCGGCATCTTGCTTTTGCACCTGGCGATACAACTCGAGCGCGGACACGCCAGACGTGCCAACCAGCTGACCTTGCCTGAAGGCTTCGTCGGCTTGCGCCAACAGCGAATTCAATTCGGTGTTGGGCAGCAGCGCGCGGATGCGATCCTGGTAATGCCACGCGGCGCCACCGATGCCACCGAGCACGAGCAGCACCGCGAATACGCGTCCCCAACCCCAGCCGCTGGACTGCTCGCGCGCGCGACCGCGACGCGGCGCGTCTTGCGCGACCATCGACGACACATCGCCCAAGCTCGGTTCGTTGCGCCCGGGCGCGGGACCCATTTCCTCGCGCCGACGCGCGGGCGCGCGTTCGACGTCGCGCGGCACGGCGGGATTGCGCGCGGTCGGCGGTTCGGGCGCGATCGGCTTGACGTCGGTGGTGGCGCGCGGCGGCTGCGGCGTGAACGCCGGCACCTGCGACAGAATCTGATCGCGCTGCTCGGGCGTGGGCACCAGCAGCGACGGCAATTGCCCTTCGGCCATCGCCACTTCATAGGCGCGAATGGCCTGGGCCATTTCATCGCCGGTCTGATAGCGATCCTCGGGGCGCTTGGCCAGCATCACGTCGAGCATCGGCTGCAGCGCGGACAAACGTTCGGGCAAGGCCGGCGGCGCTTCGGTGATGTGCATGATGCCCACCGCCAGCGAGTCCTCGGCCTGAAATGGCACGCGCCCGATCAGCAGTTCATAGAGCACCACGCCGAGGCTGTACAGATCGGCGCGACCATCGACCGGCTTGCCGCGCGCTTGCTCGGGGCTCATGTAATGCGGCGTGCCGATCACCGCGCCCGTGCGCGTCATGCGCGTGGCCGAATCGCTGGCGCGCGCGATGCCAAAATCGGTCAGCGCGCTCGAACCATCGTCGCGCAGCAGAATGTTGTCGGGCTTCACGTCGCGATGGATGAAGCCCTTCGAGTGCGCGTAGGCCAGCGCCGTGGCGATCTCGCGCGTCACGCGCAAGGCGAACGGCACGTCGCGCGGCTGACCGTCCTTGCGCAGGATCGGGCCGCCGGTGAGGTATTCCATGGCGATGTAGTGCAAGTCGGCGTGCTTGCCGACATCGTGCACGCCCACCACGTGACGATGCCGCAACTTGGCGGCGATGCGCGCCTCGCGCAGGAAGCGCTCGCCGAAATTGGGATCGGTCAGCAGATGCGGGCTCATGACCTTGAGCGCGACCTCGCGATCCACGGACTGCTGGATCGCCAGATACACCGTGGCCATGCCGCCATGGCCCAGCTGACGCAGAATGCGGTAACCCGGAATATCGATCACGGTATGCGTCGTCTCGCCCACGCGGCGCCGTCGAGGCGCTGCCCCGGGCGAAGGATAACACGCTAATTCAGGCGCTTAGGCGGAACTCGTGGGACGGTCGCGGAACCGGCCGCGGCCCGGCCCCGCGCCCTCGCGCGCTAGCGCCCGGCGCCGCCGGTGACGCGGCGCGCGTCGAGCACGTTGGGCAGGGCCAGGATGCGGCTCAGCAGGCCCGAGAGTTGGCCGAAATCGCGCACGCGCAGCGCGAAATGCATTTCCGCCGTGCCCTCGTCGGGGTCGGTGCGGGTGCTGGCGGCGAGCACGTCGATGTCGGCATTGCTGATCGCGCCGGAGACGTCCTTGAGCAGGCCCTTGCGATCGTAGCCGTGCACGACGATGTTGACCTCGTAGTGCGCGGCGTCGCGACTGCCCCACTCCACCGGCACCACGCGCGCCGGATCGCGCGAGGCGAGTTGCTGCAGGCTCGGGCAATCCTTGCGATGAATGCTCACGCCCTTGCCGCGCGTGAGAAAACCCGCCACCGGATCGCCCGGCAGGGGCTGACAACAGCGCGCGATCACGTGCATCAGATTGCCCACGCCCTGGATCACCACGGCATCGCGCTGCGCGCGCCGTTGCTTGGGCGGCTCCGCACTCTGCAGCGGACGGCCGGCGGGCTTGGGCGCGTCGATCTCGTGCAGGGCGCGCGCGACCTGGCTGGCCGTGACCTCGCCGATGCCGACCGCCACGAACAACTCGTCGAGCGTCTTGAACTCGAAGCGCGGCAGCAGTGTTTCCAGCGCCTTGGCCGACAGCGCCAGACGCTTGACCTCGCGATCGAGGATCTCGCGACCCTCGGCGACATTGCGCTCGTGATCAGCGTGACGAAACCAAGCGCGCACTTTTTCCTTGGCGCGCGCGCTGTTGAGAAAACCCGCGCCGGCCACGATCCAGTCGCGACGTGGCTCGGCGACCTTGCCGGTGAGAATCTCCACCGTGTCGCCACTAGCCGGCGCGTAAGTGATCGGCACGATGCGGCCATTGACCTTGGCGCCGCGACAACGATGACCGACCTCGGTATGCACGTGATACGCGAAATCCAGCACGGTCGCGCCCTTCTGCAGGTCGATGACCTTGCCTTGGGGCGTGAGCAGATACACGCGATCGTCGACCACGGACGGCGCGTCGGAGGCGAAGGCGCCGTCTTCCTCGCGCTCGCCGCGGGTCTCGAGCAGCTGACGCATGCGCGCGATCTTGCGCTCGAACGCGGCATCGCCCGAACCGCCTTCCTTGTAGCGCCAGTGCGCGGCCACGCCGAGCTCGGCGTGCGCGTGCATGTCGTGCGTGCGGATCTGCACCTCGAGCGTCTTGCCTTCGGGCCCGACCACGGCCGTGTGCAGTGACTGGTAGTCGTTGCCCTTGGGTCGCGCGATGTAGTCGTCGAACTCGCCGGGAATGTGCGGCCACAGCGTGTGCACCACGCCCAGCGCCGCGTAACAGGTCGGCACGTCGCGCACCAGCACGCGCAGCGCGCGGATGTCGTACAGATGCTCGAAGTCGGACTGCTTGCGCTGCATTTTCTTCCAGATGGAATAGATGTGCTTGGGCCGACCAGCCACGTCGGCCTCTATGCCGGCGGCGGCGAGCGATTGCTTCAACACGTGCATGGCCGTGCTGATGAAACGCTCGCGATCGCCGCGACGCTCGTCGAGCAGCTTGGCGATGCGCTTGTAGATGTCGGGCTTGAGGAACCGAAACGCCAGATCCTCCAGCTCCCACTTGACCTGCCAGATGCCCAGGCGATTGGCCAGCGGCGCGTGGATGTCGGCGGCGAGTTCGGCCATGGCGTGGCGCTGCGCCTCGGAGCCTTTCGACGTCATCGCGCGCATGCGCGACAGATGACGCGCCAGCAGAATGAACACCACGCGCAGATCGCGAATCACCGCCAACAACAAGCGGCGCAAGCCTTCCGCGCCCGAGCCCGGCGCGCGCTCGCGATGCAGCTTCCACACGCGCTCGGCCTCGACCTGGCCATCGACCAGCGCCTTGAGCGAAGGCGCGCGCGGCTCGACCTCGGGCAAGGCGAACTCGTGGATCAACGCGGCGGCGAGCGTCTCGTCATCGACCGCCATCGCCTCCAACACGCCCAGCATCTCGATCGCGGGCGCCACTTCCAGCGCCGACTTCTGCGCGCAAGCCGCCACCGCGGCCGCGAGCGCCGCATGCGCGCCTTGCGCATGCGCGTGACGGGCAAGCCAGTCGGGAAGCGTGGTGGTGGGTGGGGCGGGTTTCACGCCGGTAGTCTAGCGGCGTGGTGGGCGCGCGCCCAACCGGCCGGGCATGCCGGCCGGTCATGACGACATCGTGCTGCCGACGGTCGCGGGCGCGTTCAGCCCGCGACGTTCACCGCGTCGAGCAGCTCGCCGGCTTGGGCGACTTTCTTGGCCCAGCCCTTGGTCTCTTTGCGCTTGGCCGGGTTGGTCGCGACGCGCTTCAAGGTGTCGCGCGCGTGCTTGATCAACTTGGCCGAGGGCGCGAACTCGCGCAGCTTCTTCGCGCCCTTGTCCTTCCAAGCCGCATGGGAGAAATCCTGCGTCGCCAACGCGTGCAGGACGAAGGACGCCGCCAGCACTTGGTCGGCTTCGCGCGTGCCCTCCCATTCGATGGGCTCGGCATAGGTCTCGCGCATCATCTCCTCATACTCGTCCCAATGCGCATTGTCGTTGCCCGGCGTGGCCTTGGCGGTGGCGATGCGTTGTTCGAGCTCCTCTTCGCTCATTTTGATGAAGTTCTCGCCGCGCTCGACAGCCGCCTCAAATTTGGCGTAGGCCTCGAGCACATTGCCGAGCAGCTTCTCGACACCCTTGCCGTCTTTGGCGTCGATCAATTGGTCCCACAAATCCATCGCGGCATCATTGCCGAGTACATCGCTTGACCAAGCACCCATTGTTCACCTCACTTGCAGCACGGCGGAGTGTACGGTTTCGGATTGGGATTGTGTTGAGTGTTGCCAGGCGGCCGGTGTCGTCGAATCAGATTGCGCTCCATCCGATCCAGGCCGGGGCCAACGGGCTCAATTCGGAACTCCACCTTCACCGGACAGCAAGGCGAGTTAAAGCCACTGAGTTGGCCGCCCGAGCCCCAGTGCTTGTTCATGCGCTTGCCGAAGTTGTTCGTCTGACCGATGTAGACGATGTTGTCCTTGCAGTCGCGAATGATGTAGATGCCGCCACCCACGGGCGGTTTGATTTCTGGGCGCTTGGGCTTCGGCGGACGTTTCTTGCACAGACCTAGGGCTCTCAAGGCCTTCGGACAACGGCCCATGCCGGTCGGGTCGACCGAGCCGACCGGATCGTCGCCGACATAGGTGTAGGTCGCGTAGTCGTCCTCGATGCCGATCGAATCGCTCTGCAAATAGCGGCCCGTGGTCGGCTCGTAGTCGCGCGTGTAGTTGTAGTACTGGCCGAGTTCGACATCGGCGTACTGACCCGGCAGGCGCAGATTGAACTCGAAGCTCGGCAGGCCGACCGTCGGCTGCTGGTCGGGCGATGTATCGCCGAACGGCTTGGCATCCCAGCGCCACACCACTTGCGCCTGATCGTTGACCAGGGCGCGCGGCGCGTCGAGGTGATCGGGCTGAACGAAGAACACTTCCGCCGCGCCGGCGACCTGACCCCCGAGACCCGCGCTCACGGGCTTGAGCACGGCCACGGGCACGTCGTTGAGCCAAGCATATTCGGCGATCGGCGCTCCGGTACCGTCGTACTCGCCCAGCAGATGCCCCTGGTTGTCGTAGACGAACTGACGCGAAGGGGCGGACGTGATCGACGCCGCGTTGGCGCCCACCCACTTACCAATGCGCTCACCCGCACCGTTGTACGCGAAACGCGCCACCGGCGTCGCGCCTTGACGGATCAGCACCAGGCGACCGCGCGCGCTGTAAACGCCGTCGAGCGTGGCGCCGGCCAGGGCACCACCGCGCGCGATCCAGCGCGTGGTATTGCCAGCGGCGTCGTACTGACGCGTGTCGGCCACGCCGCCAGCGATGCTCTGCAGGCGATTGCTCGTGGGCGCGATCGTGTAGGTCGTGGTCGGGTCGGCGGGCAATTGACCACTGCCGGCAAACTCGGTCCTGCGATTGCCCGTGGCGTCGTAGGTCCATCGCAGATAAGCGTTGGCCGAGGCGCCCAGGGTCGCCGCGTTGGTGGCGTCGGTCAGGCGATCGAGTTCGTCGTAGCCGAACGTCCAGTTGCTCCACGACGGACTGACATTGTCGACCAACCCCGTCACGCGCGAGGCATCGTCGTAGGACAGCGTGCGAGCAACGCCCGCCGCGGTGTAGGACGTGACTTGGCCGTCGAGGTCGTAGGTCCGTGTGTAGCCTTCGGCGCCGCTGCCGTACTTCCAACTCGCCACTTCGCTCGACAGCGGGAAATAGGTGATTTCCCGCACCACCGACTGACCATTGACGCCGATGCCGCTGACACGACCATCGAGGCCATAGCTGTAGCTCAGCACGTGACCCGTGGGCAGCGTGAGCGTATTCAGTCGGCCGTTGTCGGCGTAGTTCCACGACACCGTGCGCGTCGTCGCCGCTGTCGGCGTCGCGCCGATGGTCTGCGTGCGCGTGAGCACGCGACCATGGATGTCGTAGGTCAAGCTCACGCCGTTGGCGACGATCTCGCTCGATCCGCCGCGCGCCGCCGACAGAATCGACGTGACGTGACCCTTGGCGCCGTCTCCCGCGCCCGTCTCGTCATAGACATAAGTCACTTGTTCGTCGGCGCCGGTGACCGTGCTCAGTCGATCGGCGGCGTCATAGGTCATGTCGAGCACGGCATTGCGCGCGTCGGTGCGTCGACGCAGATTGCCGTTGTCGTCATAGACATGCATGGTCGTGCCGGTGTCGGCGCTCTGCAACTGCTCGACCTGACCGAAACCGGTGTAGACATAGCGCGTGATCACGCCACGCGCGTCCTTGACCTCGGTGACCTGATCTTGCGGGTCATAGAGGAAAGACGTGTCGCCGTTGACCGCGTCGTAGTAGTGCGTGACGCGTGACAGCTCGTCGTAGTCGGCGCGTTGATCGTGCAGGAGCGGATCGACGATGCGCTTCTCGTTGCCGTCGGCATCGTACTCGTAACTGGTGACTTGTCCGTCCGCGCCGGTCGTCGTTTCCAGACGCCCCAGATCGTCATAGTCATCGACGCTGCGCAGCACGACCTCGCCACCGGACTTGGCGATCTCGAGCGTGGTGCGGTTGCCTTGATCGTCGTAACCCAAGGTCTCGTGATCACCGGTGATGTCGCGACGCGTGACCTGTCGACCAGCGTCATCGAAGGTGTAGGCCTCGAACTCACCACCGGGTTCGGTGGCGCGGGTGAGATTGCCCGCCTCGTCGAAGGTCATCTCCATGATCTCGCGCGTGGCGCCGCCCTCGCGGCCCTTGCGCACTTGGGTCACGCGATCGCGTTCGTCGTAGACGTAGCTGGTCTCCAGCCCGTTGGCATCGACCTCGGCAATCAAGCGACCACCCGCGTCATACTGCGTGTAGCGGGTGACGTGGTTGAGCGCGTCGGTCATCGTCTCGCGATTGCCGGCGGCGTCGTAGGTGTAGGTCACCACATCGTTGACGTCGGTGCGGGGACCATCCTCGGTCAGCACCTGGCCGTCGTCGTTGTAGGTGAAGGTCCACAGACGCACGTTGGCGCCCACGGTCACCTTGCGCGTGCGCAGATTGCCCTGCGCGTCATAAGTGAAGTCGATGGTGCGCGTGCCGCCGGTGATGGGCTCGACGATCTTGGTCGGCAGTCGATACTGCGGGTGCCAAGTCGTGGTGGTGGTGCGCGCCGAGGGCGTGCCGAAAGCCTCGGTGCGCGAGGTCTCGAGGCCGCGCGAATCGCGCTGATACGTGGTGACGTAGCCCCGATAGTCCTTGACCGAGGCGAGGTAGCCATTGCCGTCGTAGGTCGTGTCGGACGCGGTGCCGCCACCGCACACGGCGCAGGGCTCGCTGACGCTGGCCAAGTACGAACGATCGTTCTTGAGCACGTAGCGATAGGTACGAACCTTGCCCAGCGGATCGGTGACCGTGGTCATCATCTTGTCGTACGACAGCGTGAAGCGCTCCACGCCACCGGCGCGCTCGGCGTACTTGACGCGACCATTGGCGTCGTAGCGCCAGGTCGACACGCGCACATTGCGCTCGTCAGTGATGCCGGTCAGATGGAAGCGATTGACCAGATCTTCGTAGAGATAGACGCGCTTGCGACCATCGGGATAGGCGACCTCGACCAGATTGCCGTTGTAGTCGTGCGTGTAGCTGGTCACGCGCGACAACGGATCGGTCATCGTCGCGAGATAGCCCGTGCTCGGATCGTAGGTGAAGGTCAGCGAGCGACCGAATTCGTCGCTGACCGAGGTCAGACGACCCAGCGGATCGTAGTTCAGCGTTTGAGTCAGACCGGCGCGATTGGTGATCGACAGCAATCGACCTTGCGCGTTGTAGGTTTCCTTTTCGTCATAGACGTTGAGGAATTCCCAACCGGTAGTCGTGTCGCCACTGACCAGGCGCGTGAGCTTGCCCGGCAGATTGGAATCGCCGACATAGCTACTGCCGTTCCAGCTGAACTGGAACCAGGAGCCCTCCGGACGAACGAGCAGCACGGCATTGGGACGCTCGGTCTCGGGGAAGGTATTGCCTTCGACCGACGGCGGCAGTCGCAGCTGCATGAAATAGGTCGCCGACCACTTGGCGCCGACGTAACCGCCCGCGCGCGGCAGCGCGCTCGAATACTGACGCTCGAAACGCAGCGGGAACGGACCGATGCCTTCGAAGTCGTTCTCGGTCTGCCACTTCGCGCCGGTGCCGACCGCGAACGGGTTGCCCATCATGGGACCACCGCCACCGCCGCCCGCGCCACCACCGTCGCCGCCACCACCGCCACCCGGCGGACCGCTGCCGCCGAAGCACGGCGGCGCGTAAGAGCACACGACGTCGTTGAGCGCGGAGATGCCGAGCTCCGCGAGATCTTCCTGGGATAGCGTCTCGATGCCATCCATGATCATGCGAACCCAGGTGTAGACCTCGTACACCGCCATGGCGTAGCTCACCGCCACCGCGACGATCGCGATCACGCCACCGATGGCCGCGCCGGCCGGACCCAGCAGCGCGATCATCGCCGCTTCGGCCATGGCCGCGATGCCTGTGCGCGCGATCAATCGCGCGAGGAAGGCCATGGCCTTCTTGGCGATCTTGCTCTCGCACAAGGCTTTCAGCAGGACGGCCTTGGCAATGCACCCCACATCAATACCACCCGCCAACCCACCCTCGACGCGATGCAAGGCCGCGCCCGAATTCGGATCGAGGATGACGTAACCCGAACCACTCCAGCCGCGATTTTGGATCTCGCTCTTGTGGGCGATGATGATCATGCCCGCGGCGGCGGCGTTGGCGATTTCGGATTCGGCGTCGGCGGACAATTGCATCGCCGCCAGGCGCTGGGTGTAGTTGTTCTGATCGATCTGGAACAGCGGTTGGCCCTGATCGATGGCGGTGTAGATGATCGAGCTCGCCGACAGACCGGGGTTGGTGATGGGCGCGCCGGCGAGCAAATTCCAGGAGATGCTTTCGGCCAACGAGCCACCCGCGCCCGCGTGCAGGGCGACGTTCTTTTCATCGGCGGGGTTGGGCGTGGCGACGGCCAGGCGCACGGCCTTGGCGTCGGTGACGTGACCCTTGTAGAAACCGGTGCGTGGCAAGCCGAAGAAGTAGCGCACTTGCAGCGGCGCGGCGAAGGCGCCGACCGAGGGCATGCGCAGCGCGCGACCGCCGACGTACTCGGCCGCTTCGCGGTCGACGCGGTCGTGCATCATCCAAAAGATCAGGCCACCGTAGTACAGAGCGTCCTGAATCGGCAGATATGCGTGATCGGGCAAGTTCGCGGTTTCGCGCTCGGCGCGATCGGGCAGCACGCCGGCGGCGTTGACCTGGAAGACGATGTTGGAGCCCGCGGCGAATTTGTACGCTTCGGTGCGCGTCTGACTGCCGTGCGAGTCGCGCAGGTCCGTGGTCCAGAACTGCTGCGTGCCCATGCGCGCGCCGTCGGATTGCATCACGGGCTGCGTGCCCAAGCGCAAGGTCGGGATGACGTTGAGCGAGCCCACGGCCAGGCTCGATGCGTTCGAGGCCTCGGCATTGGCGATGGCTTGCGCGTCGGCGGCGCTGGCGGGCACGTTGTCGACCCACAGGCGTTGCGTGCCGATGCGCGCGAGCGGAATGTCGATCTCGCGCGTGGGCGACTCATAGCGCACCGAGGTTTCGTCCGCGTAGAACGCGACGTGCAGCACGTGACGGCGCGCGGTCGGCACTTCGCTGAAGCGGGTGATGTTGGACACCAGCGGATAAGGCAGCGTGCCTTCGAGCATCACGCGCTCGACCGGCACGATGGTGCGCGTCTGGAACATGCGCGCGGGCGTGGCATCGGGCGTGCTGGCGACGATCTGCGACGCGGTGCTGCGCGCGACCTGTTGCAGCGAATCCCCCAGCGCTTCGTAGTTGAAGCCGCTGATCGCGCCATCGGCGCCCACGCTCACGCCTTGCGCGAAGTTGACCGCGGCCGAGCGCAGGCCCGCGTCGGTGCTCGCCTTCCACGGCAGCGGCGCTTGATATTCGAACTGCTTGAACGAGGCGTCGAGCGGGATCCACTGATCCGGCGTGCGATTGACCGCGCCACGCGACGGTTGGAAGTCGACATAGGCCTCGACCCAGGTGTGCTCGAAGCGCACCGCGCGCACTTGGCCGCCCGAAAGCAAACCGACCGCGGGGATCTGACCTTTCTGCATCAAGTCCACGGCCATGTTGGCGGTGGGAATGTTGCCCAGCCAGTTGCGCACCTGATCGATCGGCAGTTCGGCCGTGCCGTAGGCGTAACGCGCGGGCACGCCAGCGGCGCGCAGGATGGCGATGGTCAGGCTCGCGATGTCGGTGGCATTGCCGTGACGGTTGAGCAGGGTCAGCGCCGCGCCCTGAATCGAGCCGTGCGTGGGATCGAACTCAATGTTGTTGTAAACCCAATTGCGAATGCGCACCGGGTTGTTGCCGAGCTGCGCGGCCAGCGCCTGAATTTCGGGCGTGAACTGCACTTCGAGATTCTGCGCGCTGTCGGCGGCGGTGGGCGGATCGAACTCGGCGCTGATCGCCTTGGCGCTGGCGGCGGCGCCTTGCACCACGGGTTCGGGCGCGGTGTTGGCTTGCGCCAGCGCGAACGGCAGTCGCGTCGTGTCTATGGCGGCGAAGCCGCGCATGTTCTGCTGCTTGGAAAACCAATCCGACAGATCGACCACGGCCTTGGCCGCGTCGGCGCGCGAGCCGGCGGCGCGCGCGCTCTTGACCGCGGCGACGTAAGCGCGGAACTCGCTGGCGCGCTTGCGGAACTCGGTCAGCAAGGCGGCCTGACGTTGCGCGAGCACGTTGTCCAGGCCTTGACGGCCCATCTGGATGATCTCGTCGTTCCACTCGGCGATGATGGTCGACTCGAAGTCGCCAAGTTGCTCGACCTGGGTGTCGATGTCGGTGACGAGCTTGAGCACGTCGCGGTCGCCCGTGGCCGTGCTCAGTTGCGCCGCGTTCGGCGCCGCCGCGCCCGTGGGCCGCGCGCGGCGCACGGTGGCGGCGATGTCTTCGAGCGCTTTCGCGATCGATTCGCTGCTGATCGTCGGCTCGACGATCGGCGCACCCGGCAACAACACGGGCAGCGACGAGGCCTCGGGCAGATCGCGTTCGGTCGACAGCGGCGTCGCCGCGTAGGCGGTGCCCGCGAGCCATTCGAGCGGAATCAGCGCGCGCGGCGTGGCGCCGAGGCTCGCGTAATCCGCCGCGCCCGCGGGCGACGAGGTGCACAGGAAGGCGCCGAGCACGAAGCCCGTGGTCAGCCGTTGCCAGATCCCGATGTGTTTGTCAGTCATCTTCCTATCCTCAGATCTGGGTCAGGTACCACAGCCAACCGTTGATGCGCTGGACTTCGCCGAGTCCCGCGCGCGCCGCCTTGGTGTCGACCGAGGTGATCTTGCTCAAGCGATCGCGCGCCAGCAGCAGGTAGTTCAACGCGCCGGAGTAATCGCCGTTGTTGATCGCGGTGAGCGCGTTGTTGAGGCGCGTCACCGTTTGATTGCGCGCGTTGACCTCGGCCGAGGCCGTGACCGGCAGCGCCTGGATCAGCGCGACCAGGTCGCTGCCATAGGTCTGCCGCGTCACGGTGGTGATCGGCAGGGTCAGGGTGCGCAGCGTCTCGCTCGAACCCGCGACCTTGACCACGGTGGTCGTGGTGAAGGTGCCCGCGACATTACCCAGGCGCAGCGCCACGTCGAGATCGCGCGATTCGTTCGGCTCCAGATGCACGCGCCAGGTGATGCTCTGCGCGCCGGCGGTCGGCGTGTCGGGCGCGAAGCGCTCGATGCTCAGGCCGGTGGGCACGTTGACGATCACGTCCAGATCGACCGCGACACCCGTGTTGGTCACGGTCGTGGTCACCGGCGCGTAGTCGTAGGCATGCCAGATCGTGCGCGCCGGCGGCGTGACCAGCCGCACGGTGTTGTCGATGATGGTCTTGATCGACGTCGACGTCGGCGCCGCGAACAAGGTGCCGACCATGTCGAACGAGAACGTCGCCGACTTGCCGTAGCCGTAGGTGTTGGCCAGCAGCGCGGGCCAGGTCGGCGTATCGCGGAACACGCCATACGACGTGCCCGTGGACAGCGTGTACTTGATCGCCGAATCGTGACCGATGAACTCGGCGGCCGGATACACGGCGCTGGCCGGAATGCTGACCGCGCGATTGGGCTGCGGCAGCTTGCCGACGTACTTCACGCCCAGGACTTCGTCGAGCACGTGATTGCGCGTGTCGTGATCGCCATCGACGATCAGACCTTCGCCGCGGAACACGGCCTCGCGCAGCTCATCGGCGAGCACGGGGTTGATCTTGTCGCGACGACCGACCAGCCAGTAGACGTTGTAGGCGCCACTGGAGAAGGCGATGTCGAACTCGTCTTCCTTGAACGTGATCAGGTGCTCGATGCCACGTTCGGTGAAGAACTCGTTCAACAGGCGCTCGCGCGTGACTTCGCACGGCTCGTCCTTGATGTCGGGTTCCTTGCACGTGATCAGCACCAGCACGCGCGGGCTGGCGTCGATGCGCTGCGTGGCCTCGACCGAGATCGTGCGCGCGTTGAGCGAGATCTCGTCGCTGGCCAGACGCCGCTCGGTGCCGCCGATCGTGGCCATCAGCGCCACGGTGTAGCGACCCGCCGGCACGCCGGTGGTCGGCCAGTTGCGTTGCACGGGCACGGTGGCGCCGCGCGCGATGTCGAGCGCGAGCGTGGTCTGCCAGACCACGGCCTCGTTGTCGACATCGAGCACGACCAGGCGCACGGGCACGCCGGTCAGATCGGCGTTGCCGGCATTGGTCAGCGTGCCCGACAACAGGATCGGCGTGCCGACATCGGCCACGTGCGGTTGCGCCGCGAGCGTGCCGGTGAGGCCCGCGCCGGTATCGCCGGAGCTGCGCACCTCGTACGACTGCACGCGCGTGTGCAGCACGTGACCCTGGGCGTCGTTGAGCGACTGGAACACGGTGTAGATGCCCGGCGCCGCGTTGTTGATCAGATATGGCGTCTCGAAGGTCTGCGTGGCGCGCGGCAACAGCTGCGCGATCGCGTGGACCTTGGTCATCAGCACATCGCCATTGCCGTTCTTGACCTGCAGGTTCAGGGTCAGGTTCTCGAGCGTGACGTTGGCCGATTCGCTCACCGCTTGCGAGGTGATGGTGACGCGATCGTTGGGCTCGTAGCGCAGGCGATCGAGGCTCAGGCGCGAGGTCGCGGTGCCGGCCTGATCGTCGGCGAGCACGACGAAGCTCGCGTCGGCGCGCGCCTTCTCCAGGCCCAGCTCGGTCAGCACCGCGCGCGCCTTGTACGTGCCCGGCGAGATGTCGGCGATGGCGAACTCACCGGCCACCGGCAGATTGCCACCGGCCGGAATGACCACGGGCACGCGCTGCACCAGACCCACGAGCTCGTTGTTGAGGTCATAGACCTCGACCGCGAGATCGCCGATGAAGTCGGTGGTGTTGGCGTTCGTCAGCGTCGTGGTGATCTGCGCCGTGCTGTTGGCCTGGTACTGACCGCGATCGGTGGTCACCGCGATGCCCACGGCATTGGTGACCTGCACGCTCGGGATCAGCACCGGCAGACGCACGTCGGTCGGGCTGAAGCTGTTCTTGAACAGGATGTGGCCGCTGTCGGCGACCGTGCGGGTCTCGCCCAGCGTGAGGCCGCGCAGCAAGGTCGCGAAGGAAATCTCCGCGCCCGAGGCGGTGACATCGCGCAGGCTCCACACGTATTCGGTGCGGCCATCGGCCAGCGGCAACACGGTCGCCGGCGCCAGATCGAAGCCGGTGAAGCTCTGGTTGCGCTTGGCGAACAGATGCGCCTCGACGCCGATCGCGCCGCAGGTCACCGGCACCTGATAGATCCAACTGGTGTTGTGATCCCACATCAGGATGCGGTTGCCGAAGCGATCGAACGACAAGTAATCGATGTCGCCCACGCTCGGGTTGAAGCGCGTCACGTCGAACAGCGCCACCACTTGACCGGTGCGCGGCACGACCTGGGCCAGGATGTGTTCCTCGCCCGACTGGTTGATGCGCGTCCATTGCGAGGCCGTGATGTAGAAATTATCGGCGCAGTCGGCGGTGATGGTCGGATAGCCATCGCCCTCGAACACCGGCTCCACCACGCCATCGGCGCGCGAGAAGATCGTGCGCGTGCGGCCGTCGGGCAGGATCTGCGTGACCACGTGATTGCTGTTCTGCACGTAGGCGTTGTCGCGACCATCGACCACGACGCCGAGCGGCGAGCCCAGGCCCGTGGTGGTGACCGTGGCGATCGAGCCCGTGGTTGGATCGACGCGCAGCAACGCGTTGGTGCGACCGACCAGAATCTGATCGGCGCTGTTGACCGCGACGCCATTGACCGCGGTCGTGCCCAGATCAGCCGCGACCGTGCGCGTGCCATCGGGCGCGACGCGGATCAGCTCGTAGCGACTGCCGTTGCGATGGACGAAGTACAGGTTCTCGCGGCTGTCGATGGTCAAGCCGAACTGCACGGTCTGACCGGTCAGGATCGGCGTGGCCACGCCCGCGGGCGTGACGCGATAGAGCGCGGTGGTGTCGGTGTAATAGAGATTGCCCGCGCGGTCGGCGATCATGCCCTTCGGGAAGCTGATGTTCACCAGGCGACGGAACGCGGCCGATTCGACGCGCGAGATCGAGGTGAAATCGGCGCCATTGAGGCGCAGCTTCAGCGGAATCGTGCGATCGCCGGCCGGCACGGTCGGCGTGTCGGTGGTGAGCACGGCCGTAGCGTAGGGACCCACGTGCAGGAAGTTGGCGGGCTTGCCATCGATGCCCGCGCGCGAGACTTCGGCCTTGAAGTCGCCACCGTACGGCGGCACCCATTGACCGAAGTCGATCGCCAGCAGGCCTTCACCCACGGGGAACTCGCCGGCGGCGACGCGCGCCGTGTGCACGACCGTGCCCACCGGCGGCGGCGGCTCGGGCGCGGTGACGGTCAGTTCATAGGCCGTGCCCAGCGAACCCGCGCCATCGAACAAGGCGAAGCCCGTACCGCGACGCGTGATGCCGGTGAAGTTGGCGCTGGCCACGAGCGGCGCCAGGCGCATGTCGGTGGCCGTGCCATCGAGCGCGACGTCATAGGCCGCGCCCTGATCGCCCACCACGATGTAGGTGCCGTCGTTGCGCAAGGTGAAGGCGGCCGGATTGACCAGGTTGGTCACCAGCACTTCCATGCGACCAGCGTTGAGGCGACTGACCGTGCCATTGGCGCGCGAGGCGACATACGGCGTGTCGGTGGCATTCAAGCGCACGGCGGTGGCGCTGGTGATGCCCGACGACAGCACGCGCAAGGTCGAGCCATTGAGTTCGCGAATCTGCGCGCGCGCGCTGTCGGCGGCGAGCACGCGCGAGCCGTCAATCAGCACGCTCCACAGCGAGGCCGTGCCGTCGCTGGCGACATCGGTCATCACGCGCGTGATCGGATCGATGCGGCTCAACACGGTCGAGCGCGTGATCCACAAGCGACCCGTGCCGTCGAAGGCGAGATGACGCACGCTGCTGGCGCCGCGCGCGAACACTTCCGGCGACTCGGTGCCGGCCGGGAAGCGCAGCACCGTGCCCGTGGTGTTGTTGCCCACGTACAGATCGCCATTGGCCGCGAAGGTCAGGCCCTGCGGTCCGACCAGGCCGGCGAACTCGCGCGTGATCTGATCGGTGGGGCTGACCAGGATCACGCGACTGTCGGTGAAGTTGCCCACGGCCAACGAATTGTCCGAGGCCACGGCCACGCCGCGCAGGTCATTGGCGCCGGCGACCGAGGCGAATATCGTGCCGCCCGACCCGTTCCAGCGATACAGATTGCCGCTGGCGCCGCAGATGATGTTCGAGCCGCGCAGCGAGATATAGGTCGAGCCCCAGCCGCCCAGGCGCTTGGGGTATTCGCCCGGCACGAAGGAATACATGTACGACTGGTCGTGGAAGAAATACTTGCTGCCGTCCCACTGGATGTCGCGCGGACTGATGTAGCCCGGCACATTGCCGATCTGCGCGCCGCCGGCGTAGTCGAGCAGCTGATAGTTGCTGTAGTCGGCCACGGTCAGACGACCGGCGCGATTGACCGCGATGCCGTAGATGTAAGGCAGATTGCGCTGCACCAGGGTGCCCACGCCCGTGGTCGGGTCGAGCGTCTGCACTTGATAGCTGTTGGCGCTGGTGTACATGAACACGATCGGGCGACCATCGGGGTCGATCGACAGCACGTACAGATTGGGCGTGGTGAAGAACTGCGTGGCGGTGCCGTCGGTGGCGATCTTCCAGATCTTGGCCGAGTCGGTGCGCACATAGGCCACGCCGGTGGCGTCGGTGACGATTTCGCGCGGACGTTCGGTCAGGGTCGAGTAGACGCTGACGGTGTTGGTCGCATCCAGGCGATGCACGGTCGAGCCGCCGTTGTTGGTCAGCAGCACCGTGCCATCGGGCAGGCGCGCGATGCCCGAGGGCGTGAACGCGAGCGTGATCAAGCGCGTGCCGACACCGGCGGCGTCGACGCGATACACGTCGCGATTGGATATCGCCATCATGCCGCCAGCGCCATCGGGCGCGAAATCGCCGAAGGCCGGCGTGCGCGTGAATATGCGCGGGCCGCTGGCGTCGCGCACGCTGACCGAGCCGCCGTTGTTCAAGATGAAGACGCGGTCATCGCCATCCGGACGCATCACCGTCGGGTAATAGATCGACGATTCCAGGCGACCGACGATGGTGCCCGAGGCATTGACCTGGGCGATGCGGTTGACGTTGTTCTCGGTGACGTAGAACAAGCCATCGGGACTGCCGCGACCCACGCCGTAAGGCGAATTGAGCCCCGTGGCGAAAGTGGTCAAGGTGCCAGCGTTGTAGCGCCGCACCTGACCATTGCCGTAGTTGGCGATCAGGATCGAGCCGTCGGTGTCGAGCAACATGCCGCGCGGCGACGACAGGCCCTGGGCGATCACGGTCACGTGATCGCTGGCGTCCTTCTGACGCAGCGTGCCGTCGTCATTGGCGATGATCAGCTTGCCGGTGGCGTCGTAGATCATGTCCTGCGGGTTGTAGGCCAGGCCACTGGCGAAGACCTGCACCACGCCGGCGCTGGGAATGCGCAGGATCGCGTTGTCGCCGCGATTGACCAGATACACCGCGCCATCGGGGCCGACGGCGATGTCGCTCGGTTGATTCAACCCACTCGCGTACACCGTGCGCGTGCCATCGGTGGCCACGCGCGTGAGCGTGTTGTTGCCGCCGTTGACCACGAACAGATTGCCGGCGGCGTCGAAGGCCAAGCCGTAAGGACGATTGAAGCCCGACAGATACGGCTCGACGCGACCATCGCTGCTCACGCGCGAGATCGTGCCGTCGCGCTGATTGGTCACGAGATAGCTGCCGCTGGCCTCGCGCACGAGACCCAGCGGCTCGGCCAGACCGTTGGAGATCAACACGGTCTCGTCGCCCGCCGGCGTGCGGCGCACGAGGCGGTACTCGGTCGCGGTCCCGGTGAAATCACCGACGATGTACTGATCGCCATTGCTCGCCACCGCGACCGAACGCGCGGTGCTCAGGGCATTGACGCGCGACTCGGTGACCGTGCCCGCGGGCGTGATGCGGAACAGTCGGCTGCCCGTGACCGCGACCGCCCACAAGGTGCCATCGGACTGCACGGCCACGTCGGCCAGCGGCACATTGGTGGCGACGGTGAACGCGGCTTCGAGCGCGCCGGCCGGCGTCAGACGCAAAATCTTGCCATCGTTGTTGGCGATGTAGACATTGCCCGCGGCATCGGTCGTCGCGCCACGCGGACGATTGAGCGGCGCGGCGTTGAACAGCGAACGAATGTCGGTGCGCGGCTGGGTCGAGGTCAGCGTGTCGCCCGCTTCGAGCGTGACCTTGAGGTCGTAGTCGCCCGCCGGTATCGGCAGATTGCCGGTGTTGGTCAGCTCGCCCTGGAAGTGCACGGGCTGACCGGTGCCCGCCTGCGTCAACGGCGGATCGATCACGACATTGCCAGCGACCAGCGCCTGCTCGCGCACCGTGAACTGCGTCGTGCCTTGCGCCACCACGCGGCCATTGCTGTCGAAGCCACGCACCTGCACGGTGTACGTGCCGGCGGGGTGACGCAGCAGGATGCGTTCCATCTCGATCTCGACGATGGCATTGGCCGGAATCGCGATCGGCAGGTTCGGCGGGTTCTGACCCAGGCCGACCGGATTGGCCTTGATCTCGAACACGACCTGGTTGCCCGCGTCGAGCACGCGCGCCTCGACCGCCATGGCGGCGTCGGTGGCGGTGCTGTTCTGCGCTTCGGCTTCGACTTCGAACTCGTCGTATGGACCGTACTCGGGCTTGCTCGTGCGCACTTCGCGGAAACTCAGGCCGCTGTTGCCGCCGCCGTCGTTGCGCGCGATGCGCAGGTTGACCTGATGCTCGCCATGCTGCGGCAGGGCCACGTCGAAGGTGGCGGTGTTGTAGCCGGTGGCGGTGACCAGGAACTGGAAGCTGGTGTTGGCGATGCCGACGATGCGATACGCGCCATTGACGTCGGTGATCGACTGCAGCGCCGTGCCCTGCACCAGCACGGTGGCGCCGGCCACGGGCAGGCCGCTGTCGAGATCGGTGACGACGCCGCCGACATTGCTCGAGGTCGGCAAGCGCGTGAGCTTGATGTCACCCACGTCATTGGCGCCACCGGCCAGCGTGCCACTCAGGCGCGTGGTGCCATAGGCCGTGGCGGTGACGCTCATGTCGAACGCGCCGATCGGCAGCGCCGTCAGGTTGAAGCGGCCATCCGCGCCCGTGATCGCGCTCTTGGCGCCGACCACGACCGTGGCGCCGCTGATCGCGGCATTGCTGACCGAGTCGAGCAGACGACCCTTGACCGAGGCATCGGTCGGCGGCGGCGCGCCGGTGGCGAGCAAGGTCGGCGAGAAGGTGTAGGTGCGACCGGCTTCGAAGCTGACATTGGTGGTCAGCGTCTGGAAGCCCGACTTGCTCATCGTGATCGTGTTCGGGCCGGCGTTGAGGCCGGTGAGCGTGTACGCGCCCGAGGCATTGGTCGAGGTCGTCGCCGTGCCCACGGCCACGATGACATCGGCGATCACCGTGCCCGAGCTGTTGCGCACCACGCCGGTGAGCGTGGCGCTCAAGGGCGCGGCGGTCAGCGACAGACGACCGACCTGCACGATGCGACCGGCCTGCACGGTCACGCTGGCCTGCGCCGACGAATAACCCACGGCGCTGGCGCGCACGGTGTACGTGCCCGGCGGCACCGAACCCAGCACGAAGCTGCCATCGGCGGCGCTGGTCGCGGCGAAGGCCGATTGTTCGACCAGGATCACGGTCGCGCCAACCAACGGCGCATTGCTGACCGACACCGCCACCGTGCCCGAGATCGTGCCTGTGGTCGGCGCCGGCGGCACCTGGGTCAAACGCCACAGCGCGCTCGCGGCGAGCGCGGTGACGAAGTTGTCGTTGCCCCAATCGCCCTGCGCGCTCTGCGCGGCGCGCAGCGCCGTGGCGATGGGATCGAGCACCTGCGCGTCGGCGGTCTGCGCGGACAGCGCCATGAGCGCGAGCGCGTCGTCGGCGCTCTCGGCGTAGTGACCACTGACGCGACGCGCCAGCAACCAGGTGGTCGCGGGTTCGAGGATCGCGCCCACTTCATAGCGATCGCGCCACGCGGCGGCGGCGAGCATCACGTAGGCGGTCACATACACGCGGCTTTGCGCGTAGAAGCCATGACTGCCATCGCTGGCGGCATTGGCGCGCAGGAAGCCCAGCGCCGTGGCGGGAATCTGCGCGTCGATCGTGGCGTCGCCGCGCAGCGCGAGCAGCGCCAGCGCGGTGTCGAGCGAATCGCTGCGCGCGCCGGGATAGGCGCCGAAGCCGCCGTCGGCATTGCGCGCGGCCTTGATGCGCGCGATCACGGCATCGCCGGGTCGCGACGCGGCGACAAGGCCGAGTGCTTGGCGCGTGGCGAGATCGACTTCGGTATTGATCGCCGTGGCCTGCGCGTCGGCGAGCGCGGCCGGCGTGGCGTTGATTACTTGCGCCAGGGTGGCGAGCGTCTCGGCGCGCTGTTGCGCGGGCAGGCCCTGCGACGCGGCTTCGCCGGTCAAGCTGCCATCGGCCTGCACGCGACCGGCGAGCCAGTTGGCGCCCGCGACCGCGGCGGGATCGGTGCCCTGCGCCATCGCGCTCGCGCCGGTCAGACTCAACAACAGCGCGAGGCCAGCTCGCATCCATGAACGATGTTGGCGCACGGAAACCCCCTTAGGCCGAGCGCGTCCCGCGCGCGAGCGAAAGCCGCCCCACGCGCCCGTCGACGCGACTGGCACAGGTGAAATCGAAAGATGATTGACGCGGCCGGGCGCCCACACGCCACGACCCCGATGGATCGCGATGACGATCCCATTCCCCAGCCGAGTGGCGCTCCCCTGTCCCCCGACCTTGCTCGCGTCGCGCGCTCTTCAACCCCGACGCGCTGACGTGGGGGCGAAGATTAGGCGAGTTGCGTGACAAAAAGAAAGAGCAAATCCACGTTATTGTGCGCGAGGCGACGCACGGTCGTCAGCGCGGCTTACTCACGATAAGAATCGCTTATATGCGTGACCTTTCATGAGCCGGTTCGCGCGCGTTTTCCGAGTAAGTGTGCGCTCATTCTCATTCGCGGTCGGACAGGATTGACATGGATCGAAGAAGTTTCTTGGCTCTCGCGCTGCTCGGCGCGACCTCGCGTTCGCGCGCGCAGGATCAACCCACGCCGCAGCGTCTGCGCTTTCCACCACCCGTGCAACCGCCGCCACGCACCGAGCCATTCACCCAGCCCTTGCGCCTGCCCGGCGCCGATGGCGTGATGGCCGAATTGCGCCTGGATCGCGCGATGCAGTTCACCGCCAAGGTGCAGCCGATCGCGCTGCTCGACGGACCACCGACCCTGGTGTGGCACTACGAGACCGAGCACGAAGGGCGTGTGCTGCGCAACCCTTTCCTGCGCGTGCGTCGTGGCGAACGCGTGACCGTGCGCTTGAGCAATCGCCTTGAGGAAGCGACCACGATTCATTGGCACGGCCTCAATGTCGACGAACGCAATGACGGCTCCGGTTTGCACCCCGTGCCGCCGCGCGCCGATTACGCGTATGACTTCGTCGCGAACAATCCCAGCGGCTTGTACTGGTATCACGCGCATCCGCATTACCGCACCGGCTATCAGGTGCACAAGGGCATGGCCGGCGCGCTGCTGATCGAGGACGAGCACGACGACGCGCTGCGCGCGCATTTCGATCTGCGCGTGGGCGAGACGGAACTGCCCTTGATCATCCAGGACAAGCAATTCGGTCTGCGCAATGAACTGTGGTACGAGTCGGGCGAGGACGACTGGATCGGCAATCGCGTGCTGGTGAACCTGGTGCCCGAGCCGCGCCACGTGGTGCAACGTCGCGGCTATCGACTGCGACTGTTGAATGCCTCGAACGCGCGACCGTATCGCTTGGCCTTTCGCGTGGGCGAGCGCTCGCTGCCGTTCGTGTTGATCGGCACCGATGGTGGTCTGCTGGAGCGCGCGATCGATTGCCGCGAGGTCTTTCTCGCGCCGGCGCAGCGCATCGACGTGCTGATCGACTTCTCCTCGCTCGCCGCCGGCACGCGCGTGGCGCTGGCGAGCCTGGCCTACGATCCGATGGAAAACGACGGCGCCGCGCCGGTCGATCCGCATCTGGAACATCCCGGCGCCACGCCAATGGGCGAGGCCTTGACCGTGATGGTCTTCGATGTCGCCGAAGGCAAGGCGCGACCGATGCCACGGCCGCCGCGTCGCCTTGGCGGCGAAGTGCCGAAGGCGCGCGATGGCAAGGTCGATCGGCGCTTTCGCATTCACATCGACAATGGCCGTTGGTTGATCAATGGCCGCAATCATCACGACGATCACGACGCGCCGCGGTTCGACGTGACGCGGGGCACGCGCGAGGTCTGGGAGTTCACCAACGACACGCGCTCCATGCCTCACCCCATGCACACGCACGCGTTTCGCTTTCGCGTGCTCGAGCGGCGCGACAGCCCGCCGCAGTTTCGCGCCCTGGCGGTCAAACGCGCGGGCCTGATCGCGACCGATCTGGGCTGGCAGGACACGGTCCTGGTCTGGCCGGGCGAGCGGGTGCGAGTGGCGATCGATTTCAGCCAGCCGTTTCGCGGGCCGCAGACCTACATGCTGCATTGTCACAACCTGGAGCACGAGGATCAGGGCCTGATGCTCAACTACCGCGTCAACGACGCCTGAATGGCGCCGGCCGGCCCGGCGCGGGCCGACGGGCGCGAGGGGTGGCGAGTGGGCTAGAATCCGCGCTCCCCGCGCCGACGGCGCTCCGAGGTGTTCCATGCGGCCATTGAAGATTTCGCTGTTGTTGGCCGTCGGCCTGACCGTGTTCGCCACGGCCCGGGCGGCGGAGTTTTCCTCGCTCGAGGAGCGCATGTCCGAGCAGGAATTCCGCGAGGCGGGCCTGGACAAGCTGTCGGCCGACGAATTGGCGCGACTCAATGACTGGTTGCGTGCGCGCATGACCGCGCCGCAGACGGCCCAGGCCGATCGCACGGGCTTCAAGCCCACCGGCGGTTTGCTCGGCGACAATGGTGACGCGCGCGTGATCACCAGCCGCGTCAAGGGCGAGTTCACGGGCTGGAACCGCGGCACCGTGCTCGAACTGGAAAACGGTCAGGCCTGGGAAATCACCGACAGCAACAGCTTCAGCGTGCCGGCCATGCAATCGCCGGGCGTGACCATCGAGCCGGCCATGCTCGGCTCGTGGCTGATCAAGGTGCAAGGCTTCAACCGCTCCGCGCGCGCCACGCGCGTGCGCTGAGCGCGACCCGCGCGCGCCTTTAGCGCGCGGCCGGCCGGGGCGACTGCCAGTCGTTCAAGCCGTAACGCTGCAGAATGCGCGCCAGCTCGCCGCTGGCGCGCGCCGCGACCATGCCCTGATCGAACATGCGCGCGTACTGCTCGCCTTCGGGCCGCGCGGGCGTGCAGGCGATGTAGATCGGCTCGGCGTCCTCGGTGTGACCGACCTCGATCACGCGCCCACTCAGCCCCAGCGAAGCAATGCGTTCGGCGCCGACGGCACGATCCTCGGTGACCACGTCGACGCGACGCGTGGCGAGCATCATCAAGGCCACGGCGAAGGGATCGCGACTGCCTTCGATCATTTCGAACTGCGTCAGCGGCGCGGTGTCGACGTAGTGCTGCAGGGACTCGCCATAGGCATAGTCCTTGACCACGGCGAGGCGATGCTCGATCAAGGTCTCGAGCGTGAGCCCCGGCGACACGCGATCGGCGAAGGCAAAGAACGTGTCGCCCGACTGACCCCACGCGTGGTCGGGAAAGCGAAAGCCCTCGGCATCTTCGCGCGAGGCGCCGACCACGCAATCAATCGCGCCCTGGCGCGTCTGCTCGAGCGCTTCCTTCCACGTCAGTTGGCGATAGTCGATCTGGTGACCCGCGCGCGCGGCGATGAGGCGCGCGAGGTCGATCATGTAGCCCTCGCGCGTGTCGCCGGGCTTGCCGTTGTAGGGAAACCAAGTGTCGGCGCGGATCGTGATGGTCGCGGCGTCAACCACGGACAAAGTCATCACTGAAAAAAGCGCGACGGCGCACCGAACGAGCGCGTTCATTCCACCTCCTCGAATGGGAAGGCGCCGAGGCGCCCTGAGACGCGCGGGGTTCGCGCGTGACGGGCGCTTGCCCGTCCCCGTCCGATGCGCCAAAAGCGGCGGCGAAATATCAGCGCGCGATCGACGGCAGTCGCGGGCCGGCGCTCGGCTCAGGCCAGACGCGAGGCGAGATTCTCGGCGAGTGCGCGCAGGCGCTTGTCGGACACGGCTTCGCGGGTCTTGAGTTCCTGCGCGAACACTTGCACGCGGAACTCCTCGATCGCCCAGCGCAGGCGATCGAGATCGGCCTCGACCGTGGCCGCGCGCGGGTGCGCGCGCAGACGATGCCAGGCGTCGACGAACTCACGCACTTCGATCATGCGCGCCTGATCCTTGCGCGGATCGTTGATCAAGCGACCCACGCGCACGATCATGGCGCGCAGGTAACGCGGGATCTCGCGCAAGCGTTCCACGGCGAGCGCGCGCACGAAGCCCGGATGCACCAGGCCCGCGAGTTGCTCGCGCAGATCATCGAAATTGGCCTTGGCGAAGCCCAGCAGCGGCGGCGTGAGCTTGGGCACCAACTCCGCGTAAGCGATCAAAATCTCCTCGACCAGATCGACGCGCTTGACCGCGGCCGGGCCGAGCGCCTTGGAGATATCCTGCGTCAGCGCTTCGAACACGGCGCGCGCGCGCACGTCGACGCAACGATCGCGCGCGAGATCAGTGAACACGGCGTCGGCGATGTCCTCGCGCAAGGCTTCGGGCGAGGCGATGGCGGTGTACGCGATCGCGACCTTGGGCGACAACGGCACTTGGCGGCGCACGGTCTTGAGTTTCTCGGCCAAGGCCAGGCGCAGCAGACGAAACACGCCGGCCGCGTGCGCGGCGCGCGCTTCGTCGCGCTGCTCGTAGACGCGAATCGCCACGGCCTCACCCAGATCGACCAGGGCTGGAAACGCCATCAGGCCCGTGTCGGTGGCGACCGTCTCGGCGAGATCGTCGAAGTCCCAGCGGGTTAGGCCTTCGCGCGCGATGTCATTGGCGGTGTCGCGCGCGAATTGCTCGCGCGCGCGGGTGCCGAACTGCGCGCGCAGCGCTTCGAGATCGCGCGATTCCGCCAGCACCTCGCCGCGCTCGTCGAGCAGGCGCACGTTGAAGCGCAGATGCGCGGGCAGTTCGGTCTCGCGCCATTCCGAGCGCACGACCTCGATGCCGGAGAGCTTGCTGAAATACGTCGACAGCGCTTCATCGAGCGCGCGCCGATCGGGCGCGACCGCTTCGACGAAGGCGCGCGCGAAATCGGGCGCGGGCACGAAATTGCGGCGCAAGCTCTTGGGCAAGGCGCGGATCAGCTCGGCCACGCGTTCGCGCAACAAGCCCGGCACCAGCCAGGTCAGACGCGCCGAGGGCACGGCATTGAGCAGGCCCAGCGGCAGGATCAAGGTCACGCCATCGGCGATATGGCCCGGTTCGAAACGATAGTCCAAACGCAACTCGTGCGCGCCGATGCGCAGGCTCGCGGGGAACTCGCGCTCGGGAGAGGCCTCGGCCGCAAGCACATCGTCGAGCGTCCAGCACAGCGCATGACGCCGTTCGCTGTCGAGCGTCTTGTACCAGGCGTCGAGCGCGACGGCAGTGCTGATGTCGGGCGGCAAGCGCGCGTCGAGCCAAGCGCAGAGTTCATCGTCATCGCGCACCAGACCATGGCGACGACGCTTGGATTCCTCCGCGCGCGCGTCTTCGAGCGTGCGCAGATTGCGCGCGACGAAGGCGGCGCGACAATCGATCTCGCCGGGCAGCAAGGCTTCGCGAATGAAGACCGCGCGCGCGCCGACCGGATCGATGTTGCCGTAGGCCACGCGGCGCCGCTCCACCAGCACGAGGCCGAACAGACTCACCGACTCATACCCGAGCACGCGACCTTGACTGCGCGCCCAGTGCGGATCGAAATGCCGCTTCTTGGTCAGGTGCGCGGCCTGTTGCTCGATCCACTCGGGCTGCACTTCGGCATTGGTCAGGCCGTACAGGCGCTGCGTGTCGAGCAAGGTCGCCGACATCATCCACGCCGGTGGCTTGCGCGCCAGCGCCGAACCGGGAAACGGCGTGTACTTGCGCCCGCGCGTGCCGAGGTATTGCTGCTTTTCGTCGCGATGCGCGACTTGACCGGGCAAGCCCGAAAGCAGCGCGCGATGAATCGCCTCGTACTTGGCCGGCTCCGCGTTCTGCGTCCAGCCGAGTTCGGCCACGAGCAGCAGCAATTGCCGATGCAGCTCGCGCCATTCGCGCAGGCGCAGGAAGTTGAGAAACCGCGTCGCGCACCAGTCGCGCAGCTTCGCTTGCGTCAGTTCCTCGTGCGCGACGCGATACTCGTTCCACAGATTGAGCACGCCGATGAAATCGCTGCGCGGATCGGCGTAGTGCTTGTGCGCGTTGTCGGCCAGTTCGCGCGCGTCGGCCGGGCGTTCGCGCGGGTCTTGGATGGCGAGGAAGGCGGCGATCACGGTCAGCTCGCGCAGCGCGTCCTGCTCGCGCGCTTCGACCAGGATGCGGCCGAGCTTCACGTCGATCGGCAACTTCGCCAGCGTGCGGCCGATCTCGGTCAGGCGCTGGCGATCGATCGTGATCGCGCCAAGCTCGATCAATTGCTGATAACCGTCGGCGATGGCGCGTTCGTTGGGGCGATCGAGAAAGGGAAACTGCTCGATCGGTCCAAGACGCAGACTCATCAAGCGCAAGATCACGCCAGCGAGCGAGGAGCGCAGCAATTCCGGATCGGTGTAACGCGCGCGCTGCGCGAAATCGGCTTCGTCGTACAGGCGATAGCACACGCCCGGACCGACGCGACCGCAGCGGCCCTTGCGCTGATCGGCGCTGGCCTGCGAGATCGGTTCGATGTGCAGCCGCTGCACCTTGTGCCGATGCGAGAAGCGATTGACGCGCGCCACGCCCGGATCGACCACGTAACGAATGCGCGGCACGGTCAGCGAGGTCTCGGCGACATTGGTCGCCAGCACCAGGCGTCGCTTCGGGCCGGGGTTGAACACGCGATCCTGATCGCGCGCGGACAGGCGCGCATACAGCGGCAGCACTTCGGTCTCGCGGTACTTGCGTCGTTCCAAGGCCAGATGCGTGTCGCGGATCTCGCGTTCGCCGGGCAAGAAGATCAGCACATCGCCGAGCGCGTCCTGGCGCGTGATCTCGTCGATCGCGGCGACGACGGCGCCGCTGGCCTCGCGCGCGTCCTCACCATCGGGCGAAGGCGGTCGCCAGCGCACCTCGACCGGATAGGTGCGGCCTTCGACATGCACGATCGGCGCGTCGCCGAAGTGGCGGGCGAACCGCTCGGTATCGATGGTCGCCGAAGTCACGATCACTTTCAGATCGCGACGCTTGGCGACGAGACGCTTGAGATAGCCGAGCAAGAAGTCGATGTTGAGGCTGCGCTCGTGCGCCTCGTCGATGATCAAGGTGTCGTAGCGCGACAGCAGGGCATCGCCTTGAGTCTCGGCCAACAGAATGCCATCGGTCATGAACTTGATCAGCGCCTGCTCGCCGACCTGCTCGGTGAAGCGCACCTGGAAACCGACCAGGCGACCGATGTCGGTGGCCAGTTCCTGCGCCACGCGGCGCGCGACCGAGCGCGCGGCGATGCGTCGCGGCTGCGTGCAACCAATCAAGCCACTGACGCCACGCCCGGCCGCCAGGCACAGCTTGGGCAATTGCGTGGTCTTGCCCGAGCCCGTCTCGCCGGCGATCACCACCACGGGATGACGGCGGATCAAGTCAACGATGCGTTCGGCTTCGGCCGTGATCGGCAGGCTGTCGTCGAGCGCGATCGCGGGCACGCTGGCGGCGCGAGCTTCGCGCTTGGCTTCGCTCTTGGCGATGTCCTCGCGCAGGCGCTGCCAGCGTTCGTCGTCGGGCGCGACCGCGGCTTGCTCGAGCGCGCGCAGGCGCGCGCGCAATCGACCGAAGTCGACCGACAACACCTGGTCGGCATGCAAGCTCAAGCGGTTCATCGGGATCGAGGCAAGACGGCGGGATGCGACGCGCGCGGATCGGTGAGGTGGGGTCGTGCGGGCCGATTCATAGCCCCGGCCTATGGCGACGATCGCGCGGTCACATTTCCCCGCGCGGCGCCGGGGCGCTAAGGTAGCGCCAACGCCGCAACGAAGGAACCCCGCCATGGCCGAGATCGACATTGGACTGAACAAGAAGGCCCGCAAGCAGATCGCCGAAGGCCTGTCACGCCTACTCGCCGACAGCTACACGCTGTATCTGAAGACGCACAATTTCCACTGGAACGTCACCGGCCCGATGTTCAACACCCTGCACACCATGTTCATGGAGCAGTACACCGAGCTGTGGAATGCCGTGGATCCCATCGCCGAACGCATCCGCGCCCTGGGTTTCCCCGCACCGGGCACCTACTCGAAGTTCGCCGAACTGTCCTCCATCAAGGAGACCGCGGGCGTACCCGCCGCCAAGCAAATGGTGGGCATCCTGGTCAAAGGCCACGAGGCAGTCGCCAAGACGGCGCGCAGCGTGTTCCCGTTGGCCGAGCAAGCCAACGATCAACCCACTGCGGATTTGCTGACGCAGCGGTTGGATATTCACGAGAAAACCGCCTGGATGCTTAGGTCTATTCTGGAAGGGTGATCGCGCGCGCGCGTTCGTCGGGGGGCACGATATTCTTTTCCGGCGGCGGGCTCCCTGGTAGAGGCTGTGGGATTCGCCGCTGCTTGCCGGTTTAATGGCGTTGCGGTGCGTTTAGGTTGCGTCTTCGGAGTGCGTAAGCTCAGCTTTGGGCCGCGGCTGTCCTCTCCGATTGTCAGCCTCGCCGGCGAAAAAGAGCATCGTGCCCCCCGCCGAACGCGCGCGTCGAACGTCACCGTTCCCGAAATGACTGGAGTTCGAGACGTTCTTCATGGCTGACCGCTCCGTCATCAAGATTTGAAGTTCATCGAGATTGCGGCTTTTCGTCGTAGCTTTGTCACTCTCCGCAACTGAGATGGCAGGAGCGGGGTTGCCGCTGACATTTGCGGCATTACTCTCGCGATGCCGACGTCCGACGGTCCTCCGACGCTGCCAACTCTTCCAGGATGCGAGAACGACTTCTTCAAGACCTCGATGCGGGTTGTCCGTTGCGGGGAGCAGGCGGGCGGGTAGTCATTTTGCGCGTGTTAAGCGCGCCCGGCTCGCCGCGCGGGCCGCGCTGAGCGTGAGGTGGGAATCTTGAGGCGAGCGAACAGGG